>NZ_CP144164.1 GCF_037478005.1 Alteromonas sp. M12
ATGTCTTTATGGAATAGATGCCTCGATCGTCTTCAACACGATCTTTCTACGCAAGAATTTAGTATGTGGATAAGACCGCTAAAAGTTTCAGAAGATAATCTTTATGTAACTTTGTCTGCTCCTAACCGATTCGTGCTTGATTGGGTTCGGGATAAGTACCACAGTCGTATAACCCAGTTGTTGGAAGAATTTTGTGGTCCAGAAGCGCCAAGTCTATTATTGGAAGTGACAGCTAGACAGACGTCAAACTTTGCTTCTAACAATAACAACTCAAATGGTAATTTTGCGCCTAACAATAATGGTGCGAGTAATACGGCGAAACCCAATAGCGCGCAACAACCTGCAGTAGACGTCCAAAATTCAGAAACGCAAAAACCGGATAATAAAGATTTTAATCAAAAAGCCAGTGTTTCCAGTCAAGCTCATAAAAGTAATATTAATGTAACCTACAAATTCGATAATTTTGTTGAAGGTAAGTCAAACCAGTTAGCAAGAGCTGCGGCAACTCAGGTGGCTAATAATCCAGGCGGGGCATATAACCCGCTATTTATTTATGGCGGGACCGGGTTGGGTAAAACTCACTTACTGCACGCTGTAGGTAATGGAATTATTGCAAAGAAAAAAAATGCCACTGTGGTTTATATGCATTCAGAACGTTTTGTTCAGGATATGGTAAAAGCGTTGCAGAATAATGCGATTGAATCGTTCAAACGTTACTACCGATCTGTGGATGCTTTGTTAATAGATGACATTCAGTTTTTTGCTAATAAAGAACGCTCACAAGAAGAATTTTTTCATACCTTTAATGCGTTGTTAGAAGGCAATCAACAAATCATTCTGACCTCTGACCGATATCCAAAAGAAATCGATGGGGTGGAAGATAGATTAAAATCTCGTTTTGGTTGGGGTTTAACTATTGCCATAGAACCGCCAGAACTTGAAACAAGAGTAGCGATTTTGAATCGTAAAGCCCTTGAGAACAAAATTTCATTACCTGATGAAGTGGCTTTTTTCATTGCTAAACGTTTGCGCTCAAACGTACGGGAATTAGAAGGGGCACTTAATCGGGTAATTGCCAACGCAAATTTCACTGGCCGTGCAATTACCATTGATTTTGTTAGAGAAGCGCTTCGTGATTTGTTAGCGCTTCAAGAAAAGTTAGTTACCATTGATAATATCCAAAAAACTGTGGCTGAATATTACAAAATCAAAATTGCTGATATTTTGTCAAAAAGACGTAGCCGCAGTGTAGCAAGACCACGCCAAGTGGCGATGGCTTTGGCAAAGGAATTAACCAATCATAGCCTTCCAGAAATTGGTGACGCATTTGGCGGAAGGGACCATACTACGGTTTTGCATGCATGCAGAAAAATAGTACAGCTAAGAGATGAAAGTCATGATATAAAAGAAGACTATCAGAATCTTATTCGAACACTATCTTCTTAAAATAAAAAATGAGTTTATAAATGAAATTCACCATCAGCCGGGAAAACTTTCTCCAACCTCTTCAATTAGTCTCTGGTGCTGTAGAGAGACGACATACTTTACCGATATTATCTAATGTACTAATAAAAGTCAGTGATAGTTCACTTTGGCTAACGGGTACGGATCTAGAGGTTGAATTGATCTCTAACGTAACCTTAACCGGTGAATTTGAAGAGGGCGAAATTACCGTTCCTGCCAAAAAGCTTTTCGACATATGTCGAGGTTTAGGCGATGAAAGCGAAATCAAATTCGAAGTTGATGGTAATAAAGCACTGATACGCTCAGGTAGAAGTCGATATTCGTTATCTACTTTGTCGGCCAGTGACTATCCAAATCTAGAAGATTGGGAAGGGGAAACTGAATTTGAAATTTCCCAAGCTAATCTTAAACATTTGATTGAAAGTACTCAGTTCTCAATGGCACAGCAAGATGTTCGTTATTACCTTAACGGGATGAGCCTTGAAACCGAAGAAGATATTATTCGAACTGTTGCAACTGACGGTCACAGACTAGCGTTATGTCGATTGAAATATACAGCAGCTCCTTTGCCAAGTAGACAAGTTATTATTCCTCGTAAAGGTGTATTGGAAATAAGTCGACTTATCGAAGCTGATGATAACCTTGTGAAAGTACAGTTGGGTTCAAATCACATTCGAATTTTTTCTACTGACTTTATCTTTACTAGTAAGTTGGTAGATGGTCGTTTCCCAGACTATCGCAGAGTGCTTCCCAAAGATGGTGATAAGATCATCGAGGCCAGCAAAGATATTCTTAAAAATGCTTTCTCTCGAGCTTCTATTCTATCTAATGAAAAGTTCAGAGGTGTACGCTTAAACCTTTCTAAAAACGAACTTAAAATTACAGCTAACAACCCAGAGCAAGAAGAAGCAGAAGAAATTGTAGATGTTTCTTACGAAGGTGAAGGGGAGTTAGAAATAGGTTTTAATGTTGCTTATTTAATTGATGTGTTTAATTCGTTGGGTTCTGAAAACGTTAAGATAACGCTAGCCGATTCTAATAGTAGTGCATTGATTGAAGATGCTGCTGATGATTCAGCTCTTTACGTTATTATGCCGATGAGACTGTAATTGTAGTTTAGGAAACATCGGCATATGAAGCTGGACAAAGTCCAGATCCAACATTTTAGAAATCTGCAAAATGTTGACATTTCACCTTCTTCTTCGTTGAATTTTATATTTGGTCAAAACGGTAGTGGAAAGTCTTCTTTTTTAGAGGCTCTCCACTACTTGGGTTTTGGACGGTCATTCAGAACCCTTAAACACAAAAACGTGATTCAATATGATTCGACTGAATTCAGTGTTTTTTGTGTTGTATCTGATTCTAATCATTCTCTAAAACTCGGTATGTCTCGTAAAAATGATGACTCCCTGTTGGTCAGTGTAAATGGCAACAAGTCGAATAAAATGTCTGAGCTTGTTAGTCATGTTCCTATTCAGATATTCACACCACAAAGTTCAGATTTAATAATAGGTAGTCCGTCACTAAGACGTCGGTTTTTAGATTGGGGATTGTTCCACGTGGAACCTTCATTCATTCAGACCTCTCAAGACTACCAAAAACTAGTAAAACAGAAGAACGCGCTACTACGTAAAATCGGCTTAAAAAGTAACAACGAAAATAGCACTCAGATGCAATTCTGGGACAAACAAATCATAAAGGTAGGAAACCACCTTACAGAATTGAGAAAAGGCTACCTAGATAGCATTTTGGAGCATATAAATAGCAATTTAATGCAATTTCTACCTGAGTTTTCGGTAGAAATCTCGTATCATAGGGGTTGGGAAAAAGACGCTTCACTTGAAGAGTCTATTAAAAGAAAATTTGAAAAAGATTGTCGTAATGGTTATTTAAGCGTTGGTCCACACAAGGCTGATCTGAAACTTAAATGCAATGGTGTTGAAGTTTCAGAGACCTTATCTCGTGGTCAATTGCGAATGTTGGTGGCAGCATTACAACTTGCTCAAATACAGCACCTAAGCGGTAAAACGAAAAAGTCCTGTGTATTTCTATTAGATGATGTTGGTGCTGAACTGGACGAGACTAAACGAGAATCTTTTATTGATAAACTGTTAGAAAACGAAACACAGCTTTTTATTACAGCAATCGAAAAATCTCAATTGCTGTTTATAGAGAAATACAAAAACAAGAAAATGTTTCACGTGGAACATGGCCATATGAGAGAGGAGAACTAATCAAATGGCAGAAGAGAATAACTACGATTCCTCGAGTATTAAAGTACTTAAAGGACTAGATGCAGTAAGAAAAAGACCGGGTATGTATATTGGTGATACAGACGATGGTACCGGACTTCACCACATGGTTTTTGAGGTGGTTGATAACTCCATCGATGAAGCTTTGGCTGGTCACTGTTCGGAAATTAACGTAAAAATTCACACTGATGGTTCTATTTCTGTATCAGATGATGGTCGTGGTATTCCTACAGAGATACATGAGGAAGAGGGTGTCTCTGCAGCTGAAGTTATTATGACAGTACTTCACGCCGGTGGTAAGTTCGATGACAATTCCTATAAGGTATCCGGTGGATTGCACGGTGTTGGTATTTCTGTTGTAAATGCATTATCAAAAAGACTGACCATGAAAATCCGTCGCATGGGTAAAGTATTCGAACAAGAATACGTTCATGGTGTTCCTCAAGAACCGCTAAAAGCGGTTGGTGAATCTGACACTACTGGAACCACAATACGTTTCTGGCCTAGCGAAGATACCTTTACTAATGTTGAATATCACTACGATATTTTGGCGAAAAGATTAAGAGAATTAAGTTTCCTTAACTCTGGTGTTTCCATTGTTTTATCTGATGATAGAGATGGTAAAAAAGACCACTTCAAATATGAAGGTGGTATTTTGGCATTTGTTGAATACCTCAATAGAGCTAAAACAGCCGTTCATTCAAAGATTTTCAATTTCACAACTGAAAGGGATGATGGCATATCAGTTGAAGTTGCGATGCAATGGAATGATAGCTTTAACGAAAATGTATTTTGCTTTACCAATAATATTCCCCAACGTGATGGTGGTAGTCACCTCGCTGGATTCCGTGCAGCGCTAACGCGTACATTAAATAACTACATGGAAAAAGAAGGCCTGAATAAAAAGGCTAAAACGAACGCAAGTGGTGATGATGCAAGAGAAGGGCTAACTGCTGTTATTTCAGTAAAAGTACCTGATCCTAAGTTTTCTTCACAGACCAAAGATAAATTGGTTTCTTCTGAAGTAAAACCTGCTGTTGAAACTGCAATGGGTGAAGCCTTAACTGATTTCCTTTTAGAGAATCCGACTGAAAGTAAAATCATCATTGGTAAAATTATTGATGCAGCTCGTGCTCGAGAAGCCGCTCGAAAAGCGAGAGAAATGACTCGCCGTAAAGGTGCGTTGGACTTAGCAGGTTTACCTGGAAAGCTTGCGGATTGTCAGGAAAAAGATCCTGCTAACTCTGAACTATATATAGTGGAAGGGGACTCTGCGGGAGGCTCTGCAAAGCAAGGGCGTAACCGTAAGAACCAAGCAATACTTCCATTGAAAGGTAAAATTCTTAATGTTGAGAAGGCACGTTTTGATAAAATGCTTTCTTCTCAAGAGGTAGCGACGCTAATTACTGCATTAGGCTGTGGTATTGGTAGAGATGAGTACGACCCTGAAAAGTTGCGTTATCATAAAATCATTATCATGACAGATGCTGACGTCGACGGAAGCCATATTCGTACTTTGCTTCTTACCTTTTTCTACCGTCAAATGCCTGAAATTCTTGAGCGTGGTTATATCTATATTGCACAACCGCCGCTTTACAAAGCTAAAAAGGGTAAACAAGAACAATACCTTAAAGATGACGATGCATTAACTAATTACTTAACTTCAATTGCATTAGATGACGCTTCTATCCATGTTAATTCTGAAGCACCTGGCATTTCAGGTGTTGCCTTAGAAAACTTGGTTAAGCAGTATCACCTTGCTGTGAAAATGATTAATCGAATTAGTAGGTTATATCCGAAGGTTCTTGTTAACCAATTAATTTACAGTGATATTTTAAATGTTTCTGATTTATCTGATCCAGCTAAACTAGAAGCTTTTGGTAAAACTTATATTGCTTCACTAACTGATGATGAATCTGATGGTGCAACTTACAGTTTTGAAGTTAAAGATGATGTAGAGCGCAGCAGTCATTACATATCAATTATTTTGCGTCAGCACGGTATTGATACTGAATATAAATTTGACCATGATTTTGTTGATTCAACTGAATACACCAAAATCAAAGAACTAAATGCAGCAATCAATGGCATTATGGAAGAAGGCGCTTATGTTAAACGCGGCGAGAAAACCAAACCTGTCACCGATTTTGTAAGTGCATTGGAATGGTTAATGGCCGAATCTAAACGTGGTCAGTATATCCAACGATATAAAGGATTGGGCGAAATGAACCCTAGTCAGTTGTGGGAAACTACAATGGACCCTGCTAATCGTAGAATGCTTCAAGTAACCATAGAAGACGCTATTGGTGCTGACCTATTGTTCACTACCTTGATGGGTGACCAAGTTGAACCTAGACGTAACTTCATCGAAGAAAACGCCTTGAGAGTGGCTAACCTAGACGTTTAGTCCAATAGTCTGCAAGCTTTAACTTGTAGAACCTGACAACTTGTTAAATTAATAACGCTGAGAACTTCTGTTTTCAGCGTTTTTTTCGGCTCTAAATTATTGATTTAATTCAAAAATATCAATTTTAACCGCGCAATAATAGATCAAAAAGAGCAGACGTTAGCGTTGATTTTAATGTATGGAGTAAAAGAGCGACTACTGAATAGATATGGAACATCTATTTTGTTCTGATTTAACGGGATGATAGAGGGGATATTAAGACTTTCTATGGAGGTTATAGCGTCTCACCTCCTAGGTTTCCCTAAGAGGTGAGTATGCAAGAGTTAACTAATATTTAGGATTTTTCAATATAAACAACCGGAGATTGTTCACTGGTAAAATCGATAAAAAAGTCATATGCGCCTGTTTCATCTGGAGTAAATTGAAAATTACCGCCAGGATTTTCACAGGACGACTTTGCTGCTTTACCCACAGTTAGTACTTTTCCAGCAGAGCCGGAAGGGCTGCCACAGTCATATCCAGGGGTATAATTTTCGTCTGCAAATTTAAAATCATAGGGCTGACCATCTGCGATGAGCTTCACGGTTGCCTTATACAGATTACCGTTTACTTTCTTAATTCGATAATTCTCATCAGCTTCCCACCAAGTAAAGACTCCTCGTAGATAGAAGCTTTGGTAGTCTTTTTCCATTATCTGCTCAACAAAGGTCGTTGAGCAGCCGGAAACAAAGGTGCTGACTAGAAAAATCAAAGCGATTCTATTTTTCATATTCTTGTATTTAAACCTCAACTTCGTTTTATTCGTATCTTAATAATGATATGTCGGCACACTTAAGGAACAACTGACGTAATTGCAGTAGAAGTGCGAGGCGATTATTCTTAACAGACTGATCGTCGGCCATTACCATTACATTATCAAAGAATGCATCGATACTGCTTGCCAGTTGCGAAAGAACTTGCAACACAGCTTCATAATTGGCTTTTGCCAACAATGGCGCTACTTCTTCTTGAATGCGAGATATCTCTTCGGCTAAATGTTTCTCTTCAGACTCTACCAATAGGCTAGCATCCAGCTTATATTCATCAGATACATTATTCTTATCTAATATGTTAGCTACACGTTTGTTTGCTGCAGCTAAGGCTTGAGCTGAGGGTAGTAACTTAAACTGTTTAACACCATGGATACGCGCATCGAAATCCGCAGGTGCTGTAGGTCGTCGAGAAAGTACTGCTTGTATGACATCAACTTCAATGCCTTGTTCCTGATACCAGGTTCTAAATCTACCTAAAATAAAGTCAACAACTTGTTCTTCAGTGTCGTTGTTATTTATTTTGTCTTGCAATAGTTGGTATGCATCGCTCACTAACACGGTCAAATCTACTGGTAGTTTCAGTTCAACAGCTATTCTCAATATACCTATTGCTGCGCGTCTAAGTGCAAAGGGGTCTTTGTCACCTTTAGGTAATTGTCCAATACCGAATATACCTACTAAAGTATCTAGCTTATCGGCAAGTGCAACGGCACAGCTCACGTTAGATTGGGGTAGGGCATCACCAGAGAAACGAGGCATGTATTGTTCGTTTAATGCATTTGCAACAACTGCATCTTCGCCATCGTGATTCGCATAATGCATTCCCATGATGCCTTGAACATCTGGAAATTCCATTACCATTTCTGTCATTAAATCAGTTTTTGATAATAATCCAGCTCTAGCTGCCTGGGCTTCATCGGCACCAATATGTTTGGATATTTTTGCGGCTAATTTAGAAATTCTGCGAGACTTATCCGCTAAGGTACCTAATTGTTTTTGGAATAAAACTGTTTCTAAACTATCTAGACGACTTTCTAATGTGCGCTTTTTATCAGTTTCAAAGAAGAATCGGGCATCCGCTAAACGGGGACGAATTACTTTTTCATTGCCGTGAATAACCTGAGCGGGATCTTTACTTTCGATATTGGTTACGAATAAAAATCGAGATTTAAGCTCGCCATTAGTATCTAACATCGGGAAGTACTTTTGGTCGCCTTTCATTGTATAAATTAGGGCTTCTTTTGGTACTTGTAAAAATTCGTCCTCAAAATTAGCAACTAATACTACGGGCCATTCAACCAATGCCGTTACTTCATCCAACAACTCTTGTTCAAGTTCAACTACACCGTTTTCTTGAGCTGCAGCGTCTTGAAGCTGTTGTTTGATGATATCTTGGCGGGCTTGATAGTCAGCAATTACATAATGATTTTTAAGCTGAGTTTGGTAATCGTCAGCATGGGCTAGCTCGAAGCTGGTTTCACCATGGAATCTGTGGCCGTTAACCGTTCTGCTTGACGTTAAACCTAATACTGAGCCCGCAACTATACTTTCTCCGTAAAGCATACAGAGCGTGTGTACAGGGCGTATAAATTGAATTCCTTTATTACCCCATCGCATTGCTTTAGGGATAGGTAATTTCTTTAATGCGCTTTCAACGATTTCTTCCAATAAGGTCGTTAACGTCTGACCGGCTACATTGGCAACATGTAAGAGCCATTCACCCTTATCGGTCTTGAGTCGCTGTGCTTGGTCAACACTAATACCATTTGAACGAGCCCAGCCTTCTGCTGCCTTTGTAGGATTGCCTTGTGCATCGAATGCGGCTGTGACTGCAGGACCACGTTTTTCGACTTGCTTGTCAAGTTGCTTCTCGGCCAATGCTATGACTCTGACCGCTAGGCGTCGCGGCGTGGCGAAGCTTTCGATAGCATCAAATTCTAAATCTGCTGCTTCAAAACCTAATTTAATATTATCTGCAAACGCTTGCGCTAAGTTCTTCAGTGCTTTTGGTGGAAGTTCTTCTGTTCCTAATTCAACTAACAAATTTTCTTTACGCATCACCTTTGCCTCCCTGTTTTGCGTCATCTTTACACATGGGAAACCCGAGTTTTTCACGACTTTGGTAGTAGGCTTCTGCTACTGCTTTTGCCAGAGTGCGCACTCTTAGTATGTAACGTTGGCGTTCTGTTACCGATATTGCGTGACGTGCGTCTAACATATTAAATGCGTGAGATGCTTTCATTACTTGTTCGTAAGCTGGAAGTGGAAGTCCTGCTTCAATTAGTCGTTGGCTATCTTTTTCGCATTGATCAAAGGTTCCAAACAAGGCTTTAACATCTGCATGTTCAAAATTATAAGCAGACTGTTCAACTTCATTTTGATGAAAAACGTCGCCATAAGTTACTTTACCCATTGGGCCGTCAGTCCAGGTCAAATCATAGATACTGTCGACACCTTGGATGTACATTGCTAAACGCTCTAAGCCGTAGGTAATCTCGCCAGTGACAGGGGCGCATTCCAATCCGCCTACTTGCTGGAAGTAAGTAAACTGAGTGACTTCCATTCCGTTTAACCAAATTTCCCAACCAAGACCCCAAGCGCCCAAAGTGGGGGACTCCCAGTTGTCTTCAACAAAGCGTATGTCGTGCACTAATGGATCAAAACCTAACTCTCTAAGTGAATCTAGGTAAAGCTCTTGAATATTATCAGGTGAAGGTTTGAGCATTACCTGGAACTGGTAATAATGTTGTAGACGATTTGGGTTTTCACCGTAGCGTCCATCTGTAGGACGACGACAAGGTTGCACATAAGCGCTGCTTATCGGCTCGGGCCCTAAGGATCTTAAAAATGTCATTGGATGGAAGGTACCTGCACCCACTTCCATATCTAATGGCTGGATAATTACGCAGCCTTGACGAGCCCAAAAATCCTGCAATGCGAGGATAAGGCCCTGAAACGTCTTAATATCAAACTTTTGCATGTACAATCACTACATTATCGGTTACTAAAAAAATGCCCGCAAGTATACCTTTTGTCTTGCTTTGAATGTAGGCTAATTCATCGAATTTTGTAATAAACATGCAAGTTAAGCCCAAGTTGTTGGGAATTTTGCGTGAAATAAGGAAAGAATGTGGATACTAATCGCTGTAGTTGGGTGGGCAAAGATCCAATTTATCAAGAATATCATGACAAGGTATGGGGTAGGCCGGTCAGGGACCCTATCGATTTGTTTGCTAAATTGTGTCTAGATGGTCAACAGGCGGGACTAAGCTGGATTACGATTCTAAAAAAACAACAAAACTATGAAGCTGCATTCCACAATTTTGAACCAACAAAAATCGTACTATTTGATGACCAAGATATCGAACGTTTAATGTTAGACAAAGGCATAGTCAGAAATCGTTTAAAAATTAAATCTATCATTAACAACGCAAAAGCTTATTTAAAAATGCAAGAGGAGGGGATTGAATTCGATCAGTTTATTTGGAGTTTTGTCGGCAATAAGGTGATAACAAATCATTGGGTTAGCGCCAGTGAAGTGCCAACCTCTACACCAAAATCTGAGGAAATGTCTAAAGCCCTTAAGAAAAAGGGCTTTAGCTTTGTTGGTACGACGATTTGTTATGCGTTTATGCAGGCGGTAGGGCTAGTCAATGACCACACTACCGATTGCCACTGCTATAAACAGGCCTAAACTAGTTAAAACTAAGTGACCTTATCATCACCATTTCTTTTAAAATAGCAGACTCCAATTTGGCCTCTTGTTCTTCTCTATTTTGGTCTTGCTGCGCTCTTACTTCAGGTGCCAAAGCTTTGCGCTGTTGGTGCGTAGGCAACTCCCTAACTGCCAAAAACAAATTATACAGATTGGGATAGTCCCGTTGGCAATTTGGTGGTGACGCCACAGGTACACTGTCTAACAAGTTGACCAATCTAATCGCACCTTCAGATAAGTTACATTGCTGCTGTTCTACTGCCAAGGCAATGGTGTGAACACTTTCCATAATTCTAACGACACGATCTTGTCTTGCTTTTTGTTGGGCTTGTTTCTGTCGTTTTAATTGAAACAGTAATTTGCCTGCATAAAACGCGAGAGACCCAATGATCAAAAGTGCTAACGCTACCAGCGTATACTCTAAAACCGACAAAACCTTATCTCCTATTTAAATTCATCTATGTTAATAGACTCAAAGCGTGCAAAAGGATCGTCTTCTTTACCTTCAACTTGCTTGTCTTTTGCTTCAGGTTCTACATCTATACCTAGCAGTTCACATAATTCTCTATGTCTGGCGAGTTTTCGTTCGACATAACGTTTATCGTCAGCATTCAATGCTATTCCACTATCCATGTTGTCTAGCAAATTATTCAAACGTTCATTATCTTCCAGTTCTGCTAGCTCTTGAGCGGGGGAGAAATATTTCGGTTTACTTGGTTTAGGTTTAGATTTGAATTCCTTCGGCTCTACAATTAGCTGAATAGGCTTTTTACTGCCGATGCGAGGATCGTTTTGCTTCGATTGATTCGGCGCCTGCTGGTTAAGTTCCACGGCGCTATGACGACTTCCCGAGGGATTGCCTTTATGCTTTTTAGGTTTAGTGTTGGTTGGATCTTTGGGCTTTCTTGGCGCCCAACTTTCTTTAGGGACACCAATGCGTCCAACTTTACGTGATTTTTTTACTCTAGCCATAATTGATTGCCATATTAAGTCGATTCTTCATTTTAGCGCATTTTAAACCTACATATACAGATTTAATATGCTTGCTGAATTGGTTGAATCGATTGACTTAATTTGACGTTATAAAGACGCAGATAAGAAAAAAGGTAACAGGAACCTGTTACCTTTTAAATATAGAGTGTCTTATGACACTTCTCCCGTTACGTGTTCATCCTAAACCTGTATTGCTTTCCTTGTCTTGCACTTCACTTTTTATTATTGCTAACGAAGTTGTTATATTGTTTTGGGTCTTCCTGACGCTTTATAGTTAATCCATAATTTCCAAAATGGAACCTCAATGAACAGCGGATTGTTATTATTATTATTAGCTGTTCTAACTTCCCTGACAAACCTTATAAGGTTTGTTAATCCTTCTTTTTATTTGCGCAAAGAATACAGCAAAAAATAAAATTTACAACTTATTTACATCTATTAACAAAAAAAGTGAACCTTTTAGTCTAAAAAGGTTCACTTTTTTGTCGAAATTATTTGTTGCTAAGTAAAAAACTTAGTGTAGTCCGCCTAAATACTGAGAAAGAGTTTCGATGTCTTCATCAGTTAGCTTAGCTGCAATATCTCGCATCATTCCATTTAAGTCATTAGCACGAGAGCCTGCTTTAAACTTCTCTAACTGAGACTTCAAATAAGCTGCTTTTTGGCCGCTAATATCTGGGAATCCAGCTAAGCCTAAGCCATTACCTCTAGGTCCATGACAGGCAATACAAGCTGTGATGCCTCGCTCTAGGTCGCCACCGCGATACAATTCACCGCCTTTTTCCACTACGTCTTCTGGAGTAGTACCAGGTTTTGCTTCCTGGGTAGCGAAGTATGCTGCTAAATCTAGCATTTCTTGCTCGTTCAACAATGCTGCTTGTGAACTCATGACCGGATCGTAACGTCCCTCTGCACCTGCTGTTTCACCACCTAGCTTTAATTCTTTTAGCTGCTTTGCAATGTATTCAGCGTGTTGGCCGGCTATGGACGGATAAATATCCAGAGGGCTATTTCCATCTGCACCATGACAGGCAACACAGCCTTTGCTTGTAACTAACCCTTCACCCGCTTGTGCGTCGCCTTTGGCAAATACTGAAGCAGAAAAACCTACGGTCAAACACACCAACAAACCCAATTTTTTCATAGTGACTCTCAAAACATCTTATGCATTGGTTAATAGAATATCAGTATTTTACACATTTAATGGCGCGATAAAATCATTTCCCGAACAATTGTGTGGATATTTCAGTGTTTTACGCTAATAAATGCAGTTAAATGGTATACTATGCCAGAAATTTACCCCTAATTACCGTTTTTAAAGAGAGTTCGAGTGAGTCATTACAGTCACGCCAAGTTTGTTACCAGTGCCCCAGATATCAATCATCTTGAACAAGACGAGGGCAACGAAGTCGCTTTTGCCGGTCGTTCAAACGCGGGAAAATCCAGTGCCCTAAATCGTCTTACCCGTCAAAAAAGTTTAGCAAGAACCAGTAAAACACCAGGCCGAACACAGTTAATCAATGTATTTGAGATTGAAGAAGGGCGAAGATTAGTAGATTTGCCTGGTTATGGTTATGCCAAAGTACCTTTGGATATGAAACTTAAATGGCAAAAAGCCCTAGGTGAATATTTACAAGTACGCAAAAGTCTTGCTGGATTAGTGGTGTTAATGGACATCCGTCATCCTTTCAAAGATTTAGATCAACAATTGATTTACTGGGCAGTGGAGCGCAACTTGCCTGTATTAGCGTTGTTAACAAAGGCTGACAAGCTAAAGGCGGGAAAACGTAAAGCACAACTATTAATGGCAAGAGAAGCGTCTATGGCGTTTTGTGGTGACGTTACAGTGCATGTTTTTTCTTCATTAAATGGTCTAGGCCTGGACAACGTTGAAAGAGTATTAGATGAATGGTTGGGTTTTGCTGATAAAGAAAAACCTATCGAGGGTTAATTTACTTTTTAGATAAAAAAAAGCCCCTTCAAAAGAAGGGGCACAGGATAGAGAGAAAACACATAAAAACCGTATATTCAGAGTAGCTCATTTCAATAAAGTTCACCGCTTTGTAAAAAAATTCCTGTTTTATTGATAATTTCAAATTCGAGTTTTCGAAAACTAATAAATTCAAACTGCTCTCATCTTGATTATTTGATGGCTGCGAGTCTATTCAGCATTTGATGTGCAGGCGTTTAATAGCAAATTAAAAAGGTCTTAGTTATAGCTGATAGTGTTAGGCTGGGACGGTTCTAAAAGGCATAAAAAAACCCCAGCAAATTGCTGGGGTCGAAAGCAAAGGTATATCTAACTTAATAAGTTAACCTCTGTACCCTACAAAGCTCATTCTAGCTATGGAATTGAAAAAATCAAATATTTTTGTAATATTATTACAGAAATAATCGGATTTAGATTAGATTTAAGCACTTTATTAATGCGCTTCATCCCAATTCTCACCCTCTCCAGCCTCTACTATTAAAGGTACTGATAGGTCACAGGCGTTCTCCATCAAGGTTATTATGGATTGTGTGTTTTCTTTTATGTTTTGTTCTTTTATTTCAAAAACAAGTTCATCGTGTACCTGCATGATCATTTGCACATCGTCATTTTTCAGGCTCTCGATCCAATCATCTACCTTCAACATGGCCATTTTAATAATATCGGCCGCGGTTCCTTGCATAGGTGCATTAATCGCAGCTCGTTCAGCGCCTTGTCGTCTCATGCCATTACTTGCGTTGATATCTGGAAGGTATAAACGTCGACCGAACACGGTAGAAACGAAACCGTCTTCTTTTGCAGCTACTCGGGTCTGTTCCATATATTTTAATACGCCAGGGTATCGCTCAAAGTACAAATTCATGTACTTTTGTGCATCTTGCCTTGGAATATTTAATTGTCTGGCTAAACCGAACGCAGACATCCCATAAATTAACCCAAAGTTAATCGCCTTAGCACTTCGTCTTTGCTCTGTAGTAACATTTTCTAGAGCGACTCCAAATACCTCAGCAGCCGTGGCCTTATGCACATCTTTACCGGAAGAAAAAGCGTCCAAAAGCCCTTTATCTTCTGACAGATGCGCCATTATTCTTAATTCAATTTGAGAATAATCGGCTGCGACAATTTTATAACCTTTTCGCGCGACAAAGGCCTGCCTAACTTTTCTGCCTTCTTCGGTTCTGATTGGGATATTTTGTAGATTTGGTTCGGTGGATGATAAACGTCCTGTGGCTGCAATCGCCTGATGATAACTAGTGTGCACTCTACCTGTTCTAGGGTTTATCATCTTAGGTAGTTTATCTGTATAGGTATTCTTTAGTTTGGTTAGCCCTCTAAATTCCATCAAAAGTTTCGGCAAAGGATAGTTTAAAGCGAGTTCTTGAAGTACTTCCTCAGCAGTAGATGGTGCGCCTTTTGGGGTCTTTTTCAAGACCGGCAAATCTAGCTTATTAAATAAAATTTCCTGCAATTGTTTGGTTGAACCAAGATTAAACTCTTCGCCAGCCATTTCATGAACTTCTTTTTCCAATTGCATAATACGAGAAGCTAAATTTTGACTCTGTTGCAATAAGGTTTGACTATCAATTAACACGCCTCTTTGTTCCATTTTAGCTAACACCGATGCCAGCGGGACTTCAATGTCGAGTAATACGTGTTTTAGTGATTCGTGTTCACACAGCTTTGGCCACAACTCTTGGTGCAAGCGTAAAGTAACATCTGCGTCTTCAGCGGCATAAGGGGAAGCTTTTTCTAGCGGTATTTGATTAAAGGTTAATTGTTTAGCGCCTTTACCTGCAATTTCTTCGAAACTAATTGCGTTATGTTGTAAGTAATACTTCGATAGGCTATCCATGTCGTGGCGTGTGGCCACGCTATTGAGGACGTAGGATTCAAGCATGGTATCGAATTCAATTCCGCGAAGTACAATATTGTAATTCGCTAATACATTTTTGTCGTACTTCAGGTGTTGTCCGACTTTTTTATGGGATTCACTTTCCAGCAAAGGTTTGAATTTTTCTAATACCATTGCGCGGTCTAGTTGTTCCGGTGCATCCAAATAGTCATGGGCTAAAGGCAGGTATGCAGCTTCGCCTGCCTTTACCGAAAATGACATACCGACTAATTCTGCCTCCATATAATTTAGGCTCGTTGTTTCGGTATCAAAGGCAAACAATTCAGCTTGTTCTAAACGGCTTAGCCAATCCTCTAATTCGGCTTCGGTTAATATTGTGGTGTAAGCTGTTTCTTCAACTTTTGGAGGAGTATTAACGTCTGTTTCATCTACTTTCGCCGTGGCACTGGCAGATTTATTCGCTGAATTCAGTATACTGCGGCCGTCAGTTGCTTCGGCTAACCAACGTTTAAACTCGTATTCCTTAAACAGCTCTACTAACTCTTCATGTGCCGGTGGTGTGGGGCTGAGTTCAGTCGGTCCAAATTCGAGCTTCACATCAAGTTTAATGGTGGCAAGTTCATAAGAAAGTCGTGCTTGAGTTTCAAATTCACGCATCTTGTCGGCCATTTTCTTAGCGCCTCTAAACTCAAGCTCTGCAATCTTATCTAAATTTTTATAGATTTCATCAATGCTGCCAATACCTTGTAGCAAGCCTAAAGCGCTTTTATCGCCCACCCCTGGAACACCTGGAATATTATCCACTTTGTCGCCTTTGAGCGCTAAAAAGTCGATTATTAAATTGGCAGGTATGCCAAATTTTTCGATTACACCGTCTTTATCCATGATGTGGTTGTTCATGGTGTTAATTAACGTAACGTGTTCATTAACCAGTTGAGCCATATCTTTATCGCCGGTGCTGATCAGGGTAGGGATGCCTTGTTCAGTGGCTTGTTGCGCTAAGGTGCCAATTACATCGTCGGCTTCAACCCCATCTTCAACAATCAAAGGTAACCCCATTGCTTTAATGATGGCATGTAAAGGTGCAATCTGACTTCTCAATTCATCAGGCATGGGCGGGCGGTTGGCTTTATATTCAGGATAAATATCATCTCTAAAGGTTTTCCCTTTAGCATCAAAAATGACAGCCATATGCGTAGGTGAATATTGCTGTATAAGGCTGCGTAACATATTAACTACGCCGTAGATTGCACCCGTATCTTGACCCTTCGAATTGGTTAACGGCGGCATGCCGTGGAACGCTCTAAAAAGATAAGATGAGCCATCTACAAGGATAAAAGGATTGTTTGGAACCGATGCCATAGAAGAGATCCATATTGATTAAGCTGGAAAAGGCGTCAGAATGCCACATAAAGGCTTTAGCATCTACCACCAAAGTTGTGGATAACTTTGTAGATAAAAAGTATCACGCACGGTTAAACGCATCAAAAATAAATCTTTTCAATGTGTTCAAAGCCTTATCGGCTGTACTTTTCGTTATTAAGGAGAAAGAATATCCTTTAACATATTTTTTTTATTATCTTGTGGATAACTTTTTTATTCTAGAGAGCTTTATTGTAAATAGCTTATTCTAGATTGTTGTTTCTAGCATGGGCTGGTTTGTCGTCCCAACTTGATCTAGCAGTTCTTACAGCTTAAAAACAATTAAGATTGTAAAACTGGACTGCTCTAATAAGTTCCATTTATCGCGGCAAATCGACAGATTCTGATTAGCTGAAAATCGAGCAGGGCGGTAATGTACCACATAAAAAACAATAGGGAAGGTTCTGGCTTAAACTATTTTTGAATCAAAACTTGAGGGTTAAAATACACATTTGCATAAGCCACAAAAACAAAGGGCTAGCGTCTAGCGATTTATCAATTTCAAGTTCTTTGTACAGTAAAAATAATTAAAAAATATAACTCGTATGTTAGCGCTTACAAACTTTCGGTTTTAGCGCTGCTTACCTGCCAATGAATCTACATTTTGCATGCTTGGTAGGGGCGGAGATCTATCAAAAATGTTGGTCGTCAGATTTTAACTATTAGTTAAAATGCTCTCAAAAGGGCAGTTTTACCTCAGCCCAAGGTCGCAAGCTCAACAAAAACAACATTTTAAACCTAGATTAATTACAATTAGTACTTTAGATTTGTAAGCTTGCAGATGATAATTGCATAAATAACCAAACATTAAATATACAAGGCTTGGTCTTGTTAGAGATACAACAAATATGAATCCAAATTACCGGTGCGACCAACGGCCTCAAAATAGGCCGAATACGCAATGATGCAATACCGCACTATCATTCGTATTCTGGGGTTATTGGTCGCATTGTTCAGCTCAACAATGTTGTTTCCTGCAACTATCTCATTGATTTTTGAAGATGGCAGTGGGCTGCCATTCATACTTGCATTCTTTTTAATCTTATTCACTGGCTTAGCAATTTGGTATCCCAATAGACGTCACCGAAATGACTTACGTGCAAAAGAAGGGTTTTTAATTGTCGTTT
Organism: Alteromonas sp. M12; assembly: GCF_037478005.1. Classification (NCBI taxonomy): domain Bacteria; kingdom Pseudomonadati; phylum Pseudomonadota; class Gammaproteobacteria; order Alteromonadales; family Alteromonadaceae; genus Alteromonas; species Alteromonas sp. M12. Next base: position 18,035 of record NZ_CP144164.1, read on the forward strand.
TGTTTTGGGTGGTGTTGGCCAGTTTTGGTGCCTTTCCATTTCTGTTGCTCGATCAACCCAGAATGACGGTTACAGATGCGTTTTTCGAGTCATTTTCGGCATTAACGACAACGGGGGCCACCGTTATTGAAGGGATCGAATACCTACCTAAATCTGTTCAGTTTTATCGTCAACAACTACAATGGTTAGGCGGGATGGGGATAATTGTACTTGCCGTAGCTATTCTGCCCATTCTAGGGGTAGGGGGTATGCAGCTTTATCGTGCTGAGACTCCTGGCCCAGTTAAAGATTCTAAAATGACACCTCGGATTGCAGATACTGCAAAACACTTGTGGTACATCTACCTTGCTCTTACCGTAGCTTGTTCAATCGCCTATTGGGTTGCTGGTATGGATTGGTTTGACGCCATTTGTCACTCATTTTCGACTATCGCCATCGGCGGATTCTCGACTTACGACGCAAGCTTAGGTCATTTTAACAGCCCAGTTATCAATCTTATCTGTGTGGTTTTTTTATGGATTGCAGCATTAAATTTCGCCTTGCACTACGCTGCAGCCAGCGGACGTTCGTTGCGAGGATATATCTATGATCCAGAATTTAAGGCCTTCTTTTTCATTCAGTTCGTATTGATTCTGGTGTGTTTTTTGGTTTTGGTAAACCACCAGATATTTGGCACCGCAGAAACCGCTTTTAATCAGGCAATATTCCAAGCCGTATCTATTAGTACCACGGCTGGGTTTGTGACCACTGATTTTACCAGTTGGCCGGTATTCCTACCTATATTATTAATTTTTTCCAGTTTCATCGGTGGCTGTGCTGGCTCAACGGGTGGAGGATTAAAAGTCATTCGCGTTTTCCTTTTATACCTGCAAGGTAAACGAGAAGTTGAAAGGTTGATACATCCCAAAGCGGTATATTCTGTAAAGTTAGGGGATAGACTTATGCCTGAGCGAGTCGTAGAAGCTGTGTGGGGGTTCTTTTCTGCTTATGCGATGATATTTGTGGTCATTATGATCGGCTTGATAGCCACAGGTATGGATAATTTAACGGCGTTTTCTGCTACCGCTGCAACACTTAACAATTTAGGTCCAGGGCTGGGTACAGTGGCCGGTACTTTTGCTGATGTTTCTGATTCAGGGAAGTGGTTGTTAATTATTGCGATGTTATTTGGACGACTTGAAGTGTTTTCTCTATTAGTCTTATTCTCTCCAACATTCTGGCGTAGCTAATCTAAAAAGACACATAAACTTTGATAGCTGCGCGGAGACTGATACTAGCAGTCTCAATTTATCTTCTTTCTAGCGTAAAACCGGACCTATGGGTAGATGCTATGTCAACTTGGGATGATGCAGTGTGAGTCTGAGTGAGATAAGAAGCGATGTTTGAATACGTTATTGGGTATACAAAACATCGCTGATTTGAATAGTATGGTTTAGGCATACACTAGAATCGTATGCCTAGCAGTAAAATTTAGAAAAATGACGCCATTGCATATGCTGTTTTATCAAACATAGTAGGTTGTGCTTCTTCTAACTCTAAATTGGCTTTATTCGCTGTAGTGACTACTCTGGTGCGATATTCTTTTTGATTCGTTGCTTCTGAATAGGTTTGCGTGGTAGCACCATCATCAGATATTTTGGTGTTAATTTTTGAATCTCTGCGGACCAAAACGCCAGAACGTGCACGTTCCTTTATTTGAATATCAGCGACTAATAAAAAAGTCACATCTTTAACAAATGCGTTTGCTGCGGTAGACACTAACCCACCAACAAGACCACCTGCTGCTGCATCACGATAACCACCTCCAGCGGCATAACCTAGCGCAGACCCTGCGGCTACACCTTCAAAACCAGTTCTTAGGTAGTTCGCTGCTGCTGTGGGTGAAGCCTTTTCGAGGTTCCGTACAAACACACTCATTGAAAATTGTGCATCTTCTGGACTGTCTACAAATGAGTAACCATTTCCACTGCCTGAAATTTGCGATACTAATGCTTCACGAAACGCATTTCGGTCAAATTCCATTACTGCAGAACGAACTTCAAGATATATTTTGCGTTTTTCAGGTGCCACAGCATCAACAAAGATTGAGGTACTTAATTTAGTTTGAACATCTAAATCTTTTTTGGCTATTGACGTATGCACAGCCGCACACCCAGACAACATGAGCGTGAGCATTGCGAATATCAAAAAATTGAAGTGTTGATTCCTTTTCATTTTTATAATTACCTTTTTAATGTTTATTAGTATTGTGTGGTGAGGTTAAATAAAAAAACTATTATTAGTAATAACGTCCATAATATCGGTAATAATAACGACAGTTTCGATATTCTCTCCAATTATATCTAAGTAAATCTCGGCAGGTATATCCTGGGCGCCAATTTTGTCCTGAATATTCCGCTGGTTTTACATTTTTTTCTAGCATGCTTTTTATATAAGCATCAACTTCTTCCGGCTTTTCTGCCAAAAATGGTTTAGCCATTACTTCTTTATTTAATTGGGCTTGCATCTTGGCTAATTCGTCTGCGTCTGATTGCGGATCAGACCAACTGAATAGAGGTGTGAATAACATTACAAATATACAAAAACGTGGGAAAGTGACTTTGTTTGAGAAAGTTTGAATATTCATAACTTTCCTCCTTAAAAGTTAAAATACAAAATTAAATACAACGTATTAACAATACTATAGTTCAACATTGTTCATTTTAACACCAGTTTTTGATGAACTTAATGTTAAAATGATTTTTGTCATGCCGGTGAATATCCCTCACCTAACAAGCTTCTATCTTTCAATAATCGCCAATTAAAAGCAGTATTATTAAAAGATAGAATGGAAATAGATTTATTTTAGTTGCCAGTTTGGCCCATTAAATTGCCGATACCTTGCATTAATAAGTCTTTAGCTTGCTTGCCTTCTTCTGTATCTAGATATGCTTTAGCTTGTTCTACATACTGCATAATCATTTCAGGTTTAAGACCTAGTGCTTCGAATTGTTTTTTCACTTCATTAATGGCTTTAACTGAGTCGTTGTACTCTGCAGCTTTGTCTAATAATGAACCTAGCCCATCAGTACTTTTTAACTCACTTACGTCAGGAGCGGCGCTGATAAGTTCGTTAATGCCTGGCAAAGTTTCAGATAACTGACTAAATTTGTCAGCGGTCAAATTACCTTTTACATAATTAAACAATGAACCTAAGCCACCTTCTGCTTGTGATGAATCGACGTTCAAATTTTCAATTAGGCTGCCTACCATCGCACTCGTAGTTGGCACTGTTTCTTCCGCTTCTTCACTCATTCCAAACATACTTTTTAATGAATCAAACCAGCCTTCGGCATGAGATTGAGCTGAAAAAGTTAATGTAGCAACAGTAAGTAAAATGGCAATATGTTTCATTTTTTTGTCTCTGTATAAAAGTTGAGGGTGTCTCAACAGGTTTAACTGCAATAATAGCGCAAAGTAGCACAACTTATATTAATAAGGATATACAACTATTGTTTAACTAACCAAAAAAGAATGCGCTGGGCTGGAATAATTTTTCCACATCTGAGATGAATTTTTTATCGACTAAAAACAAGATAACGTGGTCGTTCGCTTCGATTGATGTGGTGCTATGGGCGATAATAACTTCATCTTGGCGAACGATAGCGCCTATGGTTGTTCCTGGTGGTAACTTAATATCGCTTATTTTTTTGCCGATAACTTTCGAGGTGTTTTCATCACCATGGGCAATTGCTTCAATGGCTTCGGCTGCACCTCTACGTAATGAGTAAACATTGACTATGTCACCACGTCGGATATGGGTAAGCAGAGCAGATATCGTCGCTTGTTGTGGTGAAAATGCAATATCAATTTCGCCGCCTTGAACCAAGTCAACATAAGCACTTCTTTGGATCAATACCATGGCTTTTTGTGCACCCAGTCTCTTGGCTAACATGGCCGACATAATATTTGCTTCGTCGTCATTCGTTACCGCTATAAAAGCGTCAACTTGTTGCACATTCTCTTCTGTCAATAATTCATGGTCGGAAGCATCCCCACAAAAGACGATGGTTTTATCCAAATGTGCTGATAAGTATTTGGCTCGCTCTTGGGAGTATTCGATCAGTTTGACGTTATGATTGTGCTCTAATCGTTTAGCCAGTCCGGCGCCAATTAAACCTCCGCCAGCTATCATAATTCGTTTATAACTTGACTCTAATTTCTGCAGTTCGCTCATCACTGCTCTAATGTGTTTAGTTGCAGCGATAAAAAACACTTCATCATCGGCCTCAATGACGGTTGATGCCAACGGTCTTATTGGTTTTCCACGACGATAAATGGCAGCCACCCGAGTTTCAACATTGGGCATGTGTTCCCGCAGCGTAGATAACGCGTGACCTACTAACAGGCCACCGTAATACGCCTTAACGGCGACTAAGCTTGCTTTACCATCGGCAAATTCCACGACTTGTAACGCACCTGGATAATCAATCAAGCGCTTAATCGCTTTGGTGACTAATTGTTCTGGAGCGATTAGGTGGTCTACAGGAATATCTTGATGGTGAAACAATTTATCTTGATGAATAATATATTGTTCGGAGCGAACTCGAGCAATTTTTGTGGGTGTATTGAAAAGAGAGTGGGCAACCTGACAGGCCATCATGTTACTTTCATCACTGTTGGTAACAGCGATCAACATGTCTGCATCTTCGGCACCGGCTTTTGCTAAAATATCAGGGTGAGAGCCAACACCGTGTACTACGCGCAAATCCAGTCGGTCTTGCAACGACCGCAAGGTATCTAGATCTGAATCAATTACGGTAATTTCGTTTTTTTCACCTACCAAGTTTTCGGCTAATGTACCGCCTACTTGACCAGCACCTAGAATTATAATTTTCATGATGTGTTAATTTCGAAACAATTTACTTTGCATTAGAAGACTTTAGCAGTCTCGCATAATAGAAACCATCCATTTGTTTTTCTCCGGGTAGAATTTGTCTTCCTGGGAAAGGTGTTTTAGACGGATTGCTTAATTCACTGAGTGTAGCATCTGCATTGTTTTCTAAGAATTCACTGATTTGTAGGTGATTCTCTTCAGGTAAAATAGAACAAGTTGCGTACAATAACGTACCGCCTGGCTTTAATATTTGCCACATGGCTGTGAGTATCTGCTGTTGTAAACCAACCAATGCTTCAATATCCGCATTTTTACGCAGCCACTTAATATCTGGATGACGTCTTATAACACCTGTTGCTGAGCAAGGGGCATCGAGTAGAATTCGGTCAAATAACTGGCCATCCCACCAACTACTGGTATCAAGCGCATCGGCAGCGACTAATTCTGCATCTAATTTTAGGCGCGTTAAATTTTCTCGTACTCTATCTAAGCGCAAGTCATCAATATCTAAGGCTACACATTTCTGCAAGTTTGCTTGGCGTTCCAATATATGGCAGGTTTTCCCACCTGGGGCTGCACAGCAATCTAATACTAGGTCGCCTTCTTGAGCATCTAAGTAACTCGCTGCTAATTGAGCTGCACCATCTTGCACTGCAAATAGACCTTGTTGATAACCAGGTAACTGAGTGATGTCTTGGCTCTTTGAAAGTATCAATCCATCGGTATGCTCTTCACTTAGCTCGTAACCAACTTCTTGTTCTTCTAACAGGCCCTTGAATGTGTTGATATCGGTTTGACGGCTGTTGACTCGTAACCAGATTGGCGGTCTTTGCTGCATTGCACTGCAAAGCTCTTCTAATTGTTCGGGGTACGCTACTTGTAGCCGCTTGAATAACCACTTAGGCAGGCCTGAGCGTATCTGCGGATCTTGAATAACTTGCTGCGCTAACTCCTGTCGAATAAAGTTGCGCAACAATGCGTTTACCAAACCTTTTAGCGGTTCAACTTTTAGTTGTCGTGCTGCCGCTACCGTTTCAGAAACCGCAGCATGGGTGGATACTCGGGTAAATGCCAGTTGATAAAACCCCAGCATGATCAAATGCTCAGCAACTTTGTATTTATTTTTTAACGGTTTATCTAATAATAGCCTTAACCAGCTTTGCAATACCGGTAGTTGGCGCAGTACGCCGTATACCATCTCTTGCAACCAGGCTTTGTCTTTATCTGAATATAACTCTTGGACTTTGGGCAGGGATTCCCGAGAAGACTGACCATTTTCTAAAATTTGATAAAGTACTTTTGCCGCATCAGCTCGCAATGTTTTATTTGTCTTGGTCACTCTTTTCTCATTGGATGGGGTACTCACGAGAGGGATTGGCCTGTTACAAACCAATTTTTCCTAGCATTTACTATGTCTGCTACTGTCATCGGTTTTTTTCCGGGGATTTGCAATTTAGTTAGTAATAAATTGTTTTCACCTGTGGTTATTTCAATACCTTTTTTGGTGACCGAAACAATTTTCCCTGGTTGTTCACTATTCACATTACCTGTATTGATTAAGCTTGCTTCCCAAAGTTTGATGGCAATTGGCTGTTCACTTTCCTCAGGGGTTAGTTCGAAGTAGGCCACGGGCCAAGGATTAAATGCTCGGACATTGCGTTCTATTTGCTCTGCCGTCATTTGCCAATCAATTAATGCTTCTTGTTTGCTGAGTTTTTCAGCGTAATTGGCAAGTGCATTATCTTGTATTTCTGGCTCAATGTTTTCAATTTTAGCTAAACATTCTAGCAATGCATCTGGGCCAATTTTTGCCAATTTATCGTATAAGCTAGCGCTGGTATCCGAAGGGCCTATTGGTATTGCTTTTTTAAGCAACATCGCACCGGTATCTAAGCCCTTATCCATTTGCATAATAGTCACACCCGTTTGCTCGTCACCCGCCCAAATCGAGCGTTGAATAGGTGCAGCGCCGCGCCAGCGAGGTAATAAAGAACCGTGTACATTTAAGCAGCCTAATCTAGGCGTATCTAAAACGATTTGCGGCAAAATCAATCCGTACGCCACAACAATCATAATATCTGGTTTTAATTCAGCTAATATTTTTTGCGCTTCGGGTGCTTTTAAAGACAATGGTTGTTGAACATTAATGTTGTGTTCTAGAGCCAATTGTTTAACCGCACTTGCTTGCAGTTTTTTACCTCTCCCAGCCGGACGATCAGGTTGACTGTATACGGCTAGAATATTATGTTCTGAATCAATTAATGCTTGTAAATGTTGTGCTGCAAAGTCCGGAGTACCGGCAAACACTATGTTCAATTTTTTGCTCAATGTAGCACTCCAAACATCAAGATGCGCGAGCGGCAAGACGCGCTTCTTTTTCTAACTTACTGCGGATACGCTTGCGTTTTAATGGCGACAGGTAATCTACAAATAACTTACCCTTGAGATGATCAAGTTCATGTTGAATGCATATTGCTAACAAGCCATCCGCCTCCAAGGTGAATTCTTTACCTTCTGCATCTAACGCTTTTACGATTACGTGTTCTGCACGTTCTACTTTTGCATAATTATTAGGTACTGATAGACAACCTTCTTCACTGATGGCTTCTCCATCCATTTCAATGATTTCAGGATTAATAAATACTCGCGGAGTATTTTGGTCTTCAGAAATATCCATAACAACTACACGTTTATGCACGTCCACTTGCGTGGCGGCAAGTCCGATACCGTTTTCTTCTCGCATGGTTTCGAACATGTCTTCAATTAACTTGGTTATTTCTCCGTCGACTTTATCTACAGGCTTAGCGACTGTTCGAAGTCGTTCGTCGGGAAATTTTAATACGTTTAAAATGGCCATCTTGATCTTCAGCTACACTATACTTTGGTGAATATAAGGTACATTTTTAGAAAAACTGTACCTAGGGTCAGTATTAATTACTATACGGTTCAATAAAATACGCTATTGAATCATTTAAGGCGCTATTCTAGCCTAAATAGAATTAAAGTTCGATCAAGCAAATCAGTGTTTAGGTCGATACTTAACAACAAGGTTCGCTGCATGATGAGGTTGGTATGGGCAAAAGATTGAGTAAACTTCTGGTAATGCTATTGTTTTTACCATTGGCAACAATTGCAGACGTAATGAATATTAAGCAGACTGCACCGCAAGTTTATGTGGTGAAAAAGGGCGATACGTTGTGGGATATATCGAATATGTATCTAAGCAAGCCCTGGTTATGGCCTGAGTTATGGCGCAATAACGTACACATCAACAATCCCCATTTAATTTATCCTGGTGACGAATTACGTTTAAGGTATAACGAACAAGGCGAACCTATTCTCGATATTGTCCGTGATGACCCTAAGCCGCAAATCAAACTTTCTCCAGAAGGGCGTAAAGAGTTGAAAACAGTGCAACCGATTAATACGTTGCCCTGGAGTATTATCCGACCATACATTGAAAGTAGTACCATTATGGATGAAGAGGAGTACGAGCAGCTTCCCTACTTATTGGGAAATCAAGATGGAAATACAGCATTTGCTTCAGGTGACTTAGTCTTAACGAAAGCTGATTCGGATACGCCTGAGCAATATAACGTGGTCAGAAAACAAAATGAGCTTCGTGACCAATATGACAACCTGCTTGGTTTTCAAATTCGTCATGTCGCTGATGCGACGCCATTGGAAAGTGATGTCGAAGGTCAACATCTAGTAAAAGTGGAAGATGCCAATTTTGAAGCAAGGCGAGGCGACAAACTGCTTCCAAGTGAAGCTATGCAAATGGGGAGTATGCGATTAAAAGCTGCAACCCGTCAAAAAGGCAAAATTATTAGTAGCTTAGAACAGCATCAACTTCTTGGTAAGTATGATGTTGTAATACTTGATTTAGGCAGCCGCAAAGTGAAGCCAGGTACTGTTTTAGGTATTTACGTACAAGGCCCGAATATCCAAGTTAGTAACGATCCAAAGTACGATGGTGAAAATAGCTTTATTGATAATCTTTTTGTCGGCAGTGATGAATTGCAACAACCTGCGATTAAAGTTGGCGAGGTTGTAGTGTTCAAAGTGTTTAAAAAAGCCAGTTACGGATTGATTACCCGTTCGACAAAAACTATCCGCGAAGGAGCTATAGTCGCTAAACCGTAAAATATAATGCAATAAATTTAAGGACAGATCATGGCACAGGAAGTGCGTCACTGTGAACAAAACCTACAGGCTGATATAAAGCGCCCTAAGGACACCGAGGAAGCATTGCGGAGTTGGTTGATTCTTGACCAAATTCCTAACTTCGGTATGGGCAAACTCAAAAAATTTCAGCATGTTTATAACCTATCTGCTGATTCTCTATTAACTTATTCGAAGTCACAGTTGGCTGATTTGGGCTTTGATTCTGCTCAAGTGCAGGCTATAACTGCCCCTGACTTACGATTAGTTGATAAGGAGCTTAATTGGTTAGCTGCAGAGCGCTCGCGATTTGCTGTTTACCCTGAACACCCTGACTTTCCCTTTTTATTATCTGAAATCGCTAGACCACCACTGATTCTCTTCGGATGGGGCAATAAAAATTTACTTGCCTCCAATCAAATTGCCATGGTTGGTAGCCGTAATCCAAGTCATTACGGTAGAAACTGCGGATTTGACATTGCTTCTGGGCTTGCTTCGCATGGAATTACTATAACCAGTGGTTTAGCAATGGGAATTGATGCTTGCGCCCACCAAGGAGCCTTGAGCGCTGGTGGAAACACTTTGGCTGTATTAGGTAGCGGATTAGATAATCTTTACCCTAAAAGAAACGTTAAGCTAGCCCATGACATTATTCAGAATGAGGGGGTAATTTTGTCTGAATTTAGGGCGAGTACTAAACCCACACCTCACAACTTTCCTCGCAGAAATAGAATTGTTAGCGGATTATCCCTTGGTGTATTGGTGATAGAGGCCGCGATTAAAAGTGGCTCATTGATCACTGCAAAATATGCGATAGAGCAAAATCGCGAAGTATTTGCTATTCCCGGTAATATAAATAACCCACTTAGTGAAGGTGCACATTTATTGATCAAACAAGGCGCCAAACTCGTATCAAGTCTGCAGGACATAATTGAAGAATTTCAGAACGTTAATTCTTGTGTTCTAACGGAATATTCTAAAAACAGTGAAAAAAGTCCAATTGAAAGCTTGGCAACCGACAAATTGTTAGATAGTGTAGATCATGACGTTACTGCGTTAGACGTCGTTATACAACGTAGCGAGATGCCGATTAAAGTCGTATTGGCGCAATTATTAGAATATGAGTTGCGTGGTTTAGTAGCCTCAGTATCTGGAGGCTACATCAAATTGAGGGGTAAATAATATGTTCGATATCCTCATGTATCTGTTTGAAAATTTCATTCACAGTGAAACTGAAATTCGTGTTGATCAAGATGAATTGACCGACGAACTCGTGCGCGCTGGATTCCATCATGATGAAATCTACAAAGCGTTATCGTGGTTAGAAAAGTTAGCCGCTTTACAAGAAACGGATATCAACCCGTATTTTGTTAAATCCGGTGGTGCTTTAGTCAATCGTATTTATACCCAAGAAGAAGAAATGCGATTGGATGTGCAATGCCGTGGTTTCTTGATGTTTTTAGAGCAGATTAATGTTTTAGACTCAGCAACAAGAGAAATGGTGGTTGATAGAGTAATGGAGATAGACTCTAAAGAATTCTGTCTCGAAGACTTAAAGTGGGTTGTGCTGATGGTACTCTTTAACGTTCCTGGTAAAGAAAACGCCTATGCTCAAATGGAAGATCTTTTATTCGAAGAGCCAGAAGGCCCCTTGCATTAAATCTCAGGTAGTAAAATCTGTGGCAATAAGCCACTGCAAATTGAAGCAAATGGCATGATCGATTATGTCTAAGATCGATCACACTCTTTTTGCCGCTCATGAACACGCACTCGATGGAGATTTTGGTGTGTGTCCTGACTGCGGCGCAAAACTCCAAATTAAACGTGGCAAAAATGGTGCTTTCCTAGGCTGCAGCCAATATCCAACATGTGATTTTGCTAAGCCCTTGCATGACAACGCAACTGTAGAGCTAAAACAAATTGACGGCTCTAAATGTCCTGACTGCGGTATGACCTTAGCGATTAAGAAAGGACGATTTGGTTTATTTATTGGTTGTACTGGTTATCCAGAATGCCACCATATCGAAGCTGTTAAGCAACAAAAGGACATCCACATTGCCTGTCCGTCATGTAAAACAGGCAAACTAATTAAACGCACAAATAAATTCGGTAAAAGTTTTTACGCCTGTGATGGCTACCCAAAGTGTAAATATGTTTTAAATTCGCAGCCGGTAGACAAAGCCTGTCCTAAATGTCATTGGTCAGTTTTAATAGAGAAGAAAGCGGACGGTCAGGTTTATTATCAGTGTCCACAAAAAGATTGCGGTATCAAGGTTCCTATTGATAGCAAATAAGCTCATTTCGTTCTGACGTCTTTCCACATTATCTCATTTGCATTACACTCCACGTCTGATTTTTAAGTATCCCTAGTCAAATGGACATAAGTCAAAATCCACAAAATTTTAAGCAGCAGTTTTTTGCTGGCGAAGTTTTTGCGTATCCCACCGAAGCAGTTTTCGGTCTGGGCTGCGATCCAACTAATGAAGCGGCAGTAATGAAATTGTTGGCGTTAAAAAATAGAAGCCTGGAAAAAGGCTTGATATTGATTGCCAGCAGTAAACAGCAACTAACCCAATATGTGAACTTTTCCGCCATCAACCCAGAGATACTTGCTGAGGTTAAAAACTCTTGGCCTGGGCCAAACACCTGGTTACTACCTAAACAACAAGGCACACCAGACTTTATTACCGGAGGCTCTGATTTGGTAGCTGTTCGGGTGAGTGATCATCCTGTGGTTAACCAAATGTGTGAACAAGTTAACAGTGCAATTGTATCGACAAGTGCGAATTTAAACGGTGAACCACCGGCTAAAACATGCGAACAAGTCTATGCGCAATTTGGTCCCTCCCTACTGTGCGTGCATGGGGCTTTAGGTAATCAAAAAAATCCAAGTCAAATCCGTAATGGCATAACCGGTGAAACAGTAAGAGCAAGTTAAATATGAACTCAAAAAGTACTCCCGATATAGATGCAGTAAAGCGCTTTTTACTGAAACTACAAGATGATATTTGTCATACCCTAGAATTAGTTGATGGAAAAAAACAGTTTAAACAAGATAATTGGCAGCGTGAAGAAGGTGGCGGTGGCCGCACTCGAGTTCTGACCAATGGTCAAGTAATTGAACAAGGTGGAGTTAACTTTTCTCATGTGTTTGGAACCCAGTTACCCGATTCTGCTACTGCCGCTCGACCTGAACTAATTGGCCGCAGTTTTCAAGCAATGGGTGTGTCCTTAGTTATTCATCCAAAAAATCCTTACGTGCCAACATCTCATGCCAATGTTCGATTCTTTATGGCTGAGAAAGAAGGAGAGGAACCCGTTTGGTGGTTTGGTGGTGGTTTCGATTTAACCCCTTTTTACCCGTTTATGGAGGATGTACAGCATTGGCATGGTGTGGCGAAACAGGCTTGTTTGCCATTTGGGGAAGGGGTGTATGAAAAGTATAAGGAATGGTGCGACAGATATTTTTATATCAAACACCGAAACGAAACCAGAGGGGTTGGGGGATTGTTTTTTGATGATCTCAATGAGTTAGGTTTCGAACAATCATTTGAATTTATGAAGTCTATCGGTAATGGCTTTCTTGATGCTTATATACCTATTGTTGAAAAGCGTAAAGAAACTTCTTATTCGGAACGAGAAAGACAATTTCAATTATATCGACGAGGTCGTTACGTTGAATTTAACTTGGTATATGACCGAGGAACATTATTTGGTTTGCAAACCGGTGGAAGAACAGAGTCTATTTTAATGTCTATGCCCCCGTTAGCTCGTTGGGAATATAATTTCCAACCTCAGTCAAATACACCAGAAGCTAGACTCACTGAAGAATTCCTTAAACCACGCGACTGGTTAAACGAACAAGACAAAGGGAAGTAATAGATTTTGGAAATAGACAAATATGCTGTGTTTGGTAATCCGATAGCACAAAGTCGTTCGCCACTTATTCACCAAACGTTTGCTAAGCAACGCAATGAAATTATTGATTATCAAAAGATTTTAGGTCAAAAGGGAAATTTCTCAGCCAATTTAGATGAATTTTTCGCCGATCCTAATGCTAAAGGTTGCAACATAACCAGTCCTTTTAAGCAAGACGCAGTGGAATGGGTTACAGAGCTTTCTCCTGCAGCGGTAAAAGCTGGCGCAATCAATACGATTATTCGCTTAGATGAAAATCGTTTCAGAGGTGAAACCACTGATGGCCCTGGCTTAGTCTTGGACTTGAAACATCAGCACTTTGACTTTACTGACACGCGGATTTTATTAATTGGTGCTGGTGGCGCGGCGAGGGGAGTGATTCTTCCTATCTTAGAGCAAGGCGTTAAAAATATTACGATTGTGAATCGTACAAAAGAAAAAGCCGCAGAACTTGCTAACTGGTTTGCTAATGAACAGGTTTGTGCTGCAGATTTTTCGGAATTAAATACTAAATTATCACAATCTTTTGATTTAATAGTGAACTGCACTTCTGCGAGCTTAAGTGGTCAATTGCCTGATCTATCTGACAATGTGCTGTCGCAAGCAACTATGGTTTACGACATGGTTTACCTTTCAACTCCAACTGTTTTTGTAGAACGAGCCAAAACACTAGGAGTTACCCATACGAGTGATGGCTTAGGTATGTTGGTCGGACAGGCCGCCCATAGTTTTAAATTGTGGCGCGGTTACATGCCAGACATTGAACCGGTAATGCAACAGATAAGACGTATGTTATGAATCAGGCTATTCAAATAGTGGATGGCTTTGAATATGATGAGCGATATAAAGGACTCAAAATTATCGCTATAAATAACGGTGCATTAGTAAACTGTTATATTACCGAAGTGACACAACAAGAAGCGGAAGCATTTTATGCTCTTCATCAATTTGATTTCGAAGAGCATATAAGTTTGCTAATTGAACAAGAAGAGTTTAATCAAAACGGTGATATATCGTTTTCTAAATCTGAACTGCCACTTAACTAAGTATCAGTTCTTAGTTAATTCTAAAGTCGCGCTTAAACTTCAGCTAAATATTCATCTTTAGTCACTAAGTAATTGTCTGCGGAAACTTTTAAGAATGCTATTTCAGCTTCAGATAGTTTTCGAGCTTGTTTCGCCGGGCTGCCAACATATAAGAAACCACTTTTTAAAGTTTTATTTGGTGGCACTAAACAACCTGCACCAACAAACACATCATCTTCGACTATCGCGCCGTCCATTATAATTGCACCCATACCGACCAATATACGATTTCCCAATGTACAACCATGCAGCATACATTTGTGGCCTATGGTTACGTCGTCACCAACAATTAATGGATATCCGTCTGGGTTATTAACGCTGGAGCGGGTAACGTGTAGCACTGTACCATCCTGAATGTTAGTTCTATGACCAATTCGTATACTATTCACATCACCTCTGGCGGCGACTAATGGCCAGATACTCACTTCGTCCCCACAAACTACATCGCCAACTATGACACTGGAATTATCAATATAACACTTAGCTCCAAACACTGGAGTCATTCCTTTAAACGATGAAATTGGTTTTTGCATGTCGTTGTTACCTATATGAAGCGACCTTTGTTTATTAGGGCAATACTAACATTGTTTTTAAAAATCGTCCTTTACCGGTTAATAGTAGGCAGTATTAAAGTCTTCTTATATAAGTGTTATAAAACTAAACGTATTTATTTAGCAATGATGTAGTTGTTTTGAGCCAGTATTATTTGGAGTTGTGCTTTATAAAGATTTTAGAAGCTTTGTAAAACTAAGTAATAGGAAGCTTATTCAACTCTGTACCACTGTTCTCTGTTTACGCTTCAATAACTAGAAACGCATCGTCTAAAAAACCTAAAGATACGAATAACCAAGCATTAGTTTTAAAAAGCTTCTCTAACCGCTAAGCGAAACACTACAAAAGTCAGCTCAAATAATCAGCAAATAAGCAATAATTGACGCAAAAATAAGCAAACAAACGGATTTTTCAATTTATTTTAAAATAGCCCTTGATCTTCGGATTATGGTCTGTAGAATGCGCGCCTCGCTTCGGGACAAACTTTAAAGAATGTCTCTTCTTAATAGCCTTTATAAGAATGTTAAGAGCAAGCCGCAAGGCAAGTGTGAAGCGGGATGGAGACGATTTAGCGATTTGAAATAAATTCAAAAAAACTAAATAAAAACGTTGACATCAAATACCGGAAGTGTAGAATACGCCTCCCGCTTGAGAGAGACCTAACGGACTCACTAAGCAGAGAAAAAGTTTTCTAGGCGACGTCAAGTAATGACAGTCACCTTGCGCAAACATTATCTCAGTAATCGGACGTCACTTTGTTCCGCATTACGCTTCGATAAGTTTGCACTAAATGTTCTTTAACAATTTGCAACAAGACAATCTGTGTGGGCACTCATTATAAGAGTGTTTACCAAAAAAAGTTCATATTTCGAAAGAAGTTTAATTGAAGAGTTTGATCATGGCTCAGATTGAACGCTGGCGGCAGGCCTAACACATGCAAGTCGAACGGTAACATTTCTAGCTTGCTAGAAGATGACGAGTGGCGGACGGGTGAGTAATACTTAGGAACATGCCTTTGTGTGGGGGATAACTATTGGAAACGATAGCTAATACCGCATAACGTCTACGGACCAAAGGGGGCTTTCGGGCTCTCGCGCAAAGAGTGGCCTAAGTGAGATTAGCTAGTTGGTGAGGTAAAGGCTCACCAAGGCGACGATCTCTAGCTGTTCTGAGAGGAAGATCAGCCACACTGGAACTGAGACACGGTCCAGACTCCTACGGGAGGCAGCAGTGGGGAATATTGCACAATGGGGGAAACCCTGATGCAGCCATGCCGCGTGTGTGAAGAAGGCCTTCGGGTTGTAAAGCACTTTCAGTTGTGAGGAAAGGTTAGTAGTTAATACCTGCTAGCTATGACGTTAGCAACAGAAGAAGCACCGGCTAACTCCGTGCCAGCAGCCGCGGTAATACGGAGGGTGCGAGCGTTAATCGGAATTACTGGGCGTAAAGCGCACGCAGGCGGTTTGTTAAGCTAGATGTGAAAGCCCCGGGCTCAACCTGGGAATAGCATTTAGAACTGGCAGACTAGAGTCTTGGAGAGGGGAGTGGAATTCCAGGTGTAGCGGTGAAATGCGTAGATATCTGGAGGAACATCAGTGGCGAAGGCGACTCCCTGGCCAAAGACTGACGCTCATGTGCGAAAGTGTGGGTAGCGAACAGGATTAGATACCCTGGTAGTCCACACCGTAAACGCTGTCTACTAGCTGTTTGTGTATTATATACGTGAGTAGCGAAGCTAACGCGCTAAGTAGACCGCCTGGGGAGTACGGCCGCAAGGTTAAAACTCAAATGAATTGACGGGGGCCCGCACAAGCGGTGGAGCATGTGGTTTAATTCGATGCAACGCGAAGAACCTTACCTACTCTTGACATCCAGAAAATTTGGCAGAGATGCCTCAGTGCCTTCGGGAATTCTGAGACAGGTGCTGCATGGCTGTCGTCAGCTCGTGTCGTGAGATGTTGGGTTAAGTCCCGCAACGAGCGCAACCCTTGTCCTTAGTTGCCAGCATTTAGTTGGGCACTCTAAGGAGACTGCCGGTGACAAACCGGAGGAAGGTGGGGACGACGTCAAGTCATCATGGCCCTTACGAGTAGGGCTACACACGTGCTACAATGGCGAGTACAGAGGGAAGCGAACTTGCGAGAGTAAGCGGATCCCTTAAAGCTCGTCGTAGTCCGGATTGGAGTCTGCAACTCGACTCCATGAAGTCGGAATCGCTAGTAATCGCAAATCAGAATGTTGCGGTGAATACGTTCCCGGGCCTTGTACACACCGCCCGTCACACCATGGGAGTGGGATGCAAAAGAAGTAGTTAGTCTAACCTTCGGGAGGACGATTACCACTTTGTGTTTCATGACTGGGGTGAAGTCGTAACAAGGTAACCCTAGGGGAACCTGGGGTTGGATCACCTCCTTACACTATAGGTATCACTTTTGTGATGCAGTGTTCACACAGATTGTTTTGTTGTTAATAAAGAAGAGCAAAGAAGTAAGTGCTTGGGTAACAAGCAAATATTGCACATGCTAATGAATTGGCAGAAGCAAGATATAGGCTTGTAGCTCAGCTGGTTAGAGCGCACCCCTGATAAGGGTGAGGTCGGCAGTTCAAGTCTGCCCAAGCCTACCATTTCGCATTTATGCTGCGTTGGATACCTCGTCGTTTAGTGAGCTAAACGTCCTCGATATCCGCCTTGCCTAAACGCGAACTGGCCGAAGATTCATCATCTTCAACCTTATTTACGATGTTTATGCTGTATATAAGGGGCTATAGCTCAGCTGGGAGAGCGCCTGCCTTGCACGCAGGAGGTCAGCAGTTCGATCCTGCTTAGCTCCACCACTTTCAAAAAGAAAGTGATTGCTCAATAAAGGAAAGCAAGCCTTAATCAATAAATGTGAATTAGCATATATTGATTAGGGTTTTTTAAACCTTAAGACGCGGCGCGAAGCGCCAAGTCAATGTTCTTTAACAATTTGGAAAGCTGATAAAAGTAATCAAAAATAAAGAGTAATAATTGAAGAGCAATCTTCGAGCGTACTCTATCTGATTTTGTGATTAGTACTTGTCACGCATACACGAGCTCTTTAATGAGCACCTATGATTTGTGAATAAAAAGGCGCAAATCAAACCAAGGTAACCGTTAATCATTCATGTCTTTAACGGGATAACGAAGGTGTTTGGGGTTGTATGGTTAAGTGACTAAGCGTATACGGTGGATGCCTAGGCAGTTAGAGGCGATGAAGGACGTGTAAGTCTGCGAAAAGCTGTGGTGAGTTGACAAAACGCATTTGAGCCACAGATGTCCGAATGGGGGAACCCAGTGCATTTATGCACTATCTGCAACTGAATACATAGGTTGTAGAGGCAAACGAGGGGAACTGAAACATCTAAGTACCCTTAGGAAAAGAAATCAATTGAGATTCCCCTAGTAGCGGCGAGCGAACGGGGAGCAGCCGAGTAATTATGACGTAGTGGAATGTGTTGGAAAGCACAACGGTACAGGGTGATAGTCCCGTACACTAAGCGTTATTTTTGCCATATTAAGTAGGTCGGGACACGTGTTATCCTGACTGAAGATGGGGGGACCATCCTCCAAGGCTAAATACTCCTAACTGACCGATAGTGAACCAGTACCGTGAGGGAAAGGCGAAAAGAACCCCTGTGAGGGGAGTGAAATAGAACCTGAAACCGTATACGTACAAGCAGTGGGAGCAGACTTGTTCTGTGACTGCGTACCTTTTGTATAATGGGTCAGCGACTTATATTTTGTAGCAAGGTTAACCGTTTAGGGAAGCCGTAGTGAAAGCGAGGGTTAACTGCCCGTTTAGTTGCAAGGTATAGACCCGAAACCCGGTGATCTAGCCATGGGCAGGTTGAAGGTTGAGTAACATCAACTGGAGGACCGAACCCACTGACGTTGAAAAGTCAGGGGATGACCTGTGGCTGGGGGTGAAAGGCCAATCAAACCGGGAGATAGCTGGTTCTCCCCGAAAGCTATTTAGGTAGCGCCTCGGACGAACACCATTGGGGGTAGAGCACTGTTAAGGCTAGGGGGTCATCCCGACTTACCAACCCTTTGCAAACTCCGAATACCAATGAGTGATATCCGGGAGACACACGGCGGGTGCTAACGTCCGTCGTGAAGAGGGAAACAACCCAGACCGCCAGCTAAGGTCCCAAAATATTGCTAAGTGGGAAACGATGTGGGAAGGCTAAGACAGCTAGGAGGTTGGCTTAGAAGCAGCCACCCTTTAAAGAAAGCGTAATAGCTCACTAGTCGAGTCGGCCTGCGCGGAAGATGTAACGGGGCTAAGCAATATACCGAAGCTGCGGATGTTTACTTTGTAAACATGGTAGGGGAGCGTTGTGTAAGTGGCTGAAGGTAAGCTGTGAGGCTTGCTGGACATATCACAAGTGCGAATGCTGACATGAGTAACGATAATGGGGGTGAAAAACCCCCACGCCGGAAGACCAAGGTTTCCTGTCCCATGCTAATCAGGGCAGGGTAAGTCGGCCCCTAAGGCGAGGCAGAGATGCGTAGTCGATGGGAAACGGATTAATATTTCCGTACTTGGTATATCAGTGAAGGGGGGACGGAGAAGGCTAGGCAAGCTTGGTGTTGGTTATCCAAGTGAAAGTGCGTAGGGCGTTGAATTAGGTAAATCCGGTTCAACACTAACCTGAGACACGAGACGAGTCACCAAGGTGACGAAGTTGTTGATGCCATGCTTCCAGGAAAATCCTCTAAACTTATGGTATATCGAACCGTACCCCAAACCGACACAGGTGGTCAGGTAGAGAATACTAAGGCGCTTGAGAGAACTCGGGTGAAGGAACTCGGCAAAATCGTACCGTAACTTCGGGAGAAGGTACGCCCTTGTTTGTGATGGAACTTGCTTCCTAAGCGAACGAGGGCCGCAGTGAAAAGGTGGCTGGAACTGTTTATTAAAAACACAGCACTGTGCTAAATCGAAAGATGACGTATACGGTGTGACGCCTGCCGGTGCCGGAAGGTTAATTGATGGGGTTAGCGCAAGCGAAGCTCTTGATCGAAGCCCCGGTAAACGGCGGCCGTAACTATAACGGTCCTAAGGTAGCGAAATTCCTTGTCGGGTAAGTTCCGACCTGCACGAATGGCGTAATCATGGCCACGCTGTCTCCACCCGAGACTCAGTGAAATTGAAATCGCAGTGAAGATGCTGTGTACCCGCACCTAGACGGAAAGACCCCGTGAACCTTTACTACAGCTTGGCACTGAACATTGAATCTACATGTGTAGAATAGGTGGGAGGCTTTGAAGCACAGTCGCTAGATTGTGTGGAGCCGCCTTTGAAATACCACCCTTGTATATTTGATGTTCTAACATTGGTCCCTTATCGGGATTGTGGACAGTGTCTGGTGGGTAGTTTGACTGGGGCGGTCTCCTCCCAAAGAGTAACGGAGGAGCACGAAGGTTAGCTAATCACGGTCGGACATCGTGAGGTTAGTGCAATGGCATAAGCTAGCTTAACTGCGAGACAGACACGTCGAGCAGGTACGAAAGTAGGTCATAGTGATCCGGTGGTTCTGTATGGAAGGGCCATCGCTCAACGGATAAAAGGTACTCCGGGGATAACAGGCTGATACCGCCCAAGAGTTCATATCGACGGCGGTGTTTGGCACCTCGATGTCGGCTCATCACATCCTGGGGCTGAAGTCGGTCCCAAGGGTATGGCTGTTCGCCATTTAAAGTGGTACGCGAGCTGGGTTTAGAACGTCGTGAGACAGTTCGGTCCCTATCTGGTGTGGGCGTTGGATGATTGAGGGGAGCTGCTCCTAGTACGAGAGGACCGGAGTGGACGAACCGCTGGTGTTCGGGTTGTCATGCCAATGGCATTGCCCGGTAGCTACGTTCGGAATCGATAACCGCTGAAAGCATCTAAGCGGGAAGCGAGCCCCAAGATGAGTCATCCCTGACAGTTTAACTGTCCTAAAGGGTTGTTGAAGACTACGACGTAGATAGGCAGGATGTGGAAGCGTTGTGAGGCGTTAAGCTAACCTGTACTAATTGCCCGTGAGGCTTAACCATACAACACCCAAATGCCTTCTTTAAGCTAAAGAAGCATTGGTGTTGTAAGAGTGACAAGAACAACACAAAATTAGCTCTGAATAAGAGCAAGAGTACGCACTCTTTGATTACACAGCTTTACCAAATATGTTAATGTTTTGCCCAAGCGGCGAGACAACCAGTTTATGTCTGGCGACCTTAGCGACACGGTACCACCTGATCCCATCTCGAACTCAGAAGTGAAACGTGTTAGCGGCGATGGTAGTGTGGGGTTTCCCCATGTGAGAGTAGCACATCGCCAGACTCCCATTTAGAATAAAGCCACCTTAATCGGGTGGCTTTTTTCGTTTTTGATGCCTGTAAAATAACCGCGTATTTATCGAATATTATTAAGGTGGCCTCATTCTAAGCGCTGCCGCGCAAGAACTATTAACAGGGAAACCTAACCCATCGGTGTGTTATGCAATACCTGACGATGTAATAAAACGCTAGGTGTTAACCGTCCCTGGTGCTTCGTCCAGCCTCGCATCCATGCGAGTCGTTCAGTCGGCTAACGTTGCTGCGCAACTAAGAACAGCCTCCTTCACCCCCATGTGAGAGTAGCACATTGTCCCTTGCCGGAACGGGACTCCCATTAGAAGAAAGGCTACCTATTTAGGTAGCCTTTTTTATGCCTGGGATTTACCTAACGAAGCACCTTTATGAGCATCGAGATAGGTAGCATTCCTTCTAAACGCTGCCGCGCAAGAACTATCCCGCAGAGAAACCATACCCAGCGAGTGTCATGCAATAGCTGACGATGTAATAAAACGCTTGGTGTTAACCGTCCCTGGTGCTTCGTCCAGCCTCGCATCCATGCGAGTCGTTCAGTCGGCTAACGTTGCTGCGCAACTAAGAACAGCCTCCTTCACCCCCATGTGAGAGAAAATGCATGTACAACCCCGTAGCACGGGCTTCAGCCCGTGGAATGTTGATTTACCTAACGAAGCACCTTTATGAGCATCGAGATAGGTAGCATTCCTTCTAAGCGCTGCCGCGCAAGAAATATCCCGCAGAGAAACCTAACCCAGCGAGTGTCATGCAATAGCTGTTCATGTAATAGGCATCTAGGTGTCACACCTCCATGTGGCTACCTCCAGTGCAGCATCCATGCTGCCCGTTCCGTCGCTTAACGCTTCTGCGAAGCTAAAAACAACCGACTCCACCCCCATGTGAGAGCCAAAAGGTGCTCAACTCTGTAGCACGGGCTTCAGTCCGTGGAATATCGCCCTCTTAAAGTCGTTTTAACAAAATAAATAAACCAAAATGTTACTTAACATTTTGGTTTATTCAACATGATCAATTAGACTTATGCGACTCTACATATTGCCTCACCAACAAATGGTTCGGAATAAATGTCTAAGGTTAAACTGCAAGATATCGCGATTAAAGCTGGCGTCTCCATGATGACTGTATCGAGAGTAATGAATAATGATCCTAAGGTGGGTGCAAAGACCCGTGAAAAAGTAAGTAGAATAGCTAATGAAATGCAATATAAGCCGAATATAGCTGCTCGACATTTAGCAACCTCTAAATCTTATTTCATCGGCTTGGTGTGCGAATACGCCAGTTCGTCATATGTTAATAAATTTCTAGTTGGTGGTTTACGTAAATGTCGTACATCTGGTTATCATGTTGTTTTAGACGAAACAGCCGGAGATCGCGAAAAAGCCTTAGACATAATAAAAAACCTGATTGAAGTAACCAAAGTTGATGGGTTGATTTTGCTCCCGCCTATTAGCAATATGCCGGAGGTTGTAGATTTATTATCAAATGCAAATGTTGGTTTCGTTCGTATTGCTCCCGACATTAATTTGTCCGCTAGCCACTACATTTGTATGGATGACTATCAGGCGGCATTCGACGTAACTGAGCAACTTATTAAAAGCGGCCACACTAGGATCGCGCATATTATTGGTAGCCCCAACCAAGGTGTAAGTAGATTGCGCTACCAAGGATATTTAGACGCTTTACGTTCCAATCAAAAAATGATGCCTCCTGAGTATATTGAACAAGGCGATTTCACTTACAAATCCGGCTTGGATGCGGCTAAACGATTACTGGAACTGCCGAACAAACCCGACGCGATATTTGCTGCAAATGATGAAATGGCAGCTGCTGTTGTCTCTGTTGCACACATGAAACATTTAGATGTACCGCAAGATGTTTCTATCGTAGGCTTTGATGACACCGAACTTGCCACCACAATTTGGCCCAATATTTCAACGGTTACCCAACCTATTAAAGAGATGGCCGAACTTGCTATTGATATCTTAACAACCTCGAAAGCTGACAAAACACTTAAAGCTTCTAACATGCGCCATGTACTGGACTACCGTCTGCAATTAAGAGATTCAAGTAAAAATATTGTTAAAATAACGTAAAACCGCAATTGACAAACCGAATACAACAAAATATTGTTAGCGCTAACATTTTGGTTGGGATTTTCGGTGAAATAATGAAATTAACTATAACAACGGTGTTTTTATGCTTAGTGTTTGGCTTTGTGTCTAGCTGCACACATAATAAATCGACTAGTACACAGGCCAGCAATACAACGGATATTTCACTTCAGAGCGCCTTCGCTCCGCATTTCAATATTGGTGTTGCAATCAATACGCAACAGGCAAACGGCAAGGATCGTCAGTCTGTCGTAATTATAAATAGACATTTCGACACCCTGACAGCTGAAAACGATATGAAATGGGAGAGCATTCAACCTAGCTCCAACAATTTCACTTTCGAAGCCGCAGACGCTCTTGTTAATTACGCAAAGTCGACCAACAAAAACATTATTGGTCATACTCTAGTGTGGCACCAGCAGACTCCGGATTGGGTTTTCGAAGACGCAAACGGCAATCTTGCCAGTCGCGAGCTTTTACTGTCTCGAATGAAAACCCATATATTCGCTCTAGCAGGCAGATATAAAGACGATATCAAAGGCTGGGATGTGGTCAATGAAGCTTTTAACGAAGATGGTACTTTACGGGAGTCGAAGTGGTTACAAATTATAGGCGATGATTTTATAGAAAAAGCGTTTGAATACGCACATCAAGCCGCACCTAATGCCAAGCTCTATTATAACGATTATAACCTATATAAAGCGGCAAAAATGGATAGCGTAATCGCTATGGCCAAGGGTCTTAAAGCCAAAGGTATTCGTATTGACGGTATCGGCGAACAAGGTCATTACGGAGTAGAACCCCCACTTAAACAGTTGGAACTAAGTATTCAAAAAGTCGCTGCGGCGGGCTTAACCATGATGATTACTGAACTAGACATTTCCGTACTTAAATTCCCAGATGAAAACAACATGGGAGCGGATATTTCTTTAAATTTTGTGCTTCAAGACGAATACAACCCGTATGCGAATGGCATTTCCCAATCATCCTATCTTAAATTAGCTAAAGCATATAAAGATCTATTTAGATTGTTTTTAACCTATCGACAGGACATTGACAGAGTCACGTTTTGGGGTGTTTCTGATAATGATACGTGGCGCAACAATTGGCCGATGAACGGCAGAACCGATTACCCACTGTTGTTTGATCGTGACTATCAAGCTAAAGCTTTCGTGCAAGACTTAGTGGCATTAGCCAGCGAATATCAATAGTTCAGGGTAATTGCAGAATGGTTAAGGTAAGCGTTACCGAAAAAATTGGCTATGGTCTTGGCGATGCGGCAAGCAACATCGTATTCCAAGTTGTTATGGGCTTTTTACTGTATTTCTACACTGACGTATTTGGGATATCTGCAGCAGCAGTAGGCACTTTGTTTTTAGTGGTTAGAATATTCGATGCGATTACCGATCCTGTTATGGGAGGAATTGCAGATAGAACCAATACAAAGTGGGGGAAATATCGGCCCTATTTGCTGTGGTTCGCTATACCTTATGGATTACTGGCCGTTTTGGCTTTTACCACTCCAGATTTTAGTGCCACCGGTAAGCTTATCTACGCTTACATTACTTATACCTTATTGATGACCGCTTACACCGGGATTAATATCCCATACTCTGCGCTCGGCGGCGTTATGACTCCGTCTCCGACCGAACGCGCTTCGGTACAATCCTATCGATTTGCGCTAGCAATGGCAGGTGGTGCAATTGTCACCGCGAGTATGTTGCCGCTAGTTGACTTTTTTGGTCAAGGGGATGAGCAACGGGGCTTTCAGATGGCAATGGCCACCTTGTCCGTTTTTGCCGTAATCTGTTTTGTCGGTTGCTTTTCACTGACCAAAGAACGAGTAGAAATCCCGAAATCGACTACACATAATATTCTCAAAGGCATTTGGCTCGACTTTGCAAAAATGCTGCAAAATGATCAATGGCGAATCATCGCCCTTGTTAGCCTGCTATTGCTAATCAGCGTGGCGATGCGAGGCGCAACCACTCCTTATTACGTGCAATATTATTTGCAACAAGAGAGCTTAATTACGTTATTTATGACCAGTGGTATGGTTGCTGGTATAGCGGGGGCTTTAAGCGCGAATTGGCTGGTAAAAAGATTTTGCAAAGTAACACTTATGCGCATTTCTGCTCTGGGCATAGTCGTTGCCAATGGTGTGTTGTTCTTTGTGCCCCGGGATGCATGGGAAATTGCACTAGTGTTCTCAATTTTAGCCAATTTTACGCACATGATATTTACCCCTTTACTATTTTCAGCCGTACCCGACACCGTTGATTATGGCGCTAAAAAGTTAGGTCAAAGTGCGATGGCAATGGCGTTTTCTGGCCACCTCCTGATGATCAAGCTAGGTATCGCGTTGGGCGGCGCGTTTACTGGCTGGATTCTGGCAACCTCTGGCTACCAACCAAATATAGATCAAAGCGAATCAGCTTTGAACTGCATCCTGTTTTTGTATTCTGCAAGCTCTGTTATTGCCGGCCTTGTAGTATTTGCATGCATGAAATTTTACAAACTTACACGTGATTTTAAGGAAGCGTGAGAATGACAACCTCTACTCAAACAATGATACAAAATCCAATACTTCCAGGTTTCAATCCTGACCCGAGTATTGTTGCCGTTGGTGACGATTTTTACATCGCTACATCCACGTTCGAATGGTACCCAGGTGTGCAAATACATCACTCAAAAGATTTAAAAAATTGGCGATTACTAAGTCGGCCATTAAATCGAGAGGCTTTGTTGGATTTGCGTGGCGAGCCGGATTCTTGCGGAGTTTGGGCCCCGTGTCTTAGTTATCATGATGGGCTGTTTTATCTAATTTATACAGACGTAAAACGATTCGATGGCAATTTCAAAGACGCACACAACTATTTGACTACTTGCGACACTATAGATGGCGAGTGGAGTGACCCTATTTACATGAACTCTAGCGGCTTCGATCCATCTTTATTTCATGATGATGATGGCAAAAAGTGGTTCGTAAATATGGTGTGGGATCATCGCCATCAAAAGAATAGATTTGGTGGTATTTTGCTTCAAGAATATTGCCCTGTTAAAAAGCAACTTGTTGGTGAAATCAAGAATATCTTTGCCGGCAGTAAACTCGCTTGTACCGAAGCCCCTCATTTGTATAAACGAAACGGTTACTATTATTTAATCACTGCCGAAGGTGGCACCTTTTATACCCATGCGATGACGGTTGCTCGTTCTAGAAATATTGACGGTCCTTACGAGCTAGACCCTTATGGGTACTTGCTAACCGCTAAAGACAACCAACATTTAGGGCTGCAGCGGACAGGGCACGGCGATCTGTTTGAAACACCCAACGGTGAAACTTATCTTGTTCATTTGTGCGGTCGTCCATTATTAGGCGAACGACGCTGTCCACTTGGCCGTGAAACCGGTTTGCAAAAGACTTATTGGACTGAGGATGACTGGCTAAGAGTTGAAAATGCAGTCACAGATGGGCTACCCGAAATGCTAGTGCCAGCGCCGAATATGCCAGAACATCCATGGCCTGCCACTAAACATAAACATGATTTTGATACACCAGAGCTACCAATAGAATTTCAATGGTTACGTACACCGAATCCCGAGCGCTTGTTCAGTTTAAGTGCTCGACCAGGTTACATGCGTTTGATTGGCCGAGAATCAATCGGGTCGTTATACGAACATGCGTTAGTCGCCCGCAGACAACAGGCTTTTGCTTATTCAGCACAAACCGCTATGGAGTTTTCGCCAACTAATTTTCAGCAAACTGCTGGGCTTATCTGTTATTACAACAGCAATAAATTTCACTATTGTTACGTATCCATCGACGATGAAGGTAATCGTTTTGTGGATGTGATGAGTTGTTTGGGTAACCAAGACTTAACCCTCACATTTGGCCTTCGCGAGGGGCATACAGACGGTTTCATCACGGATCCCCGCTTTTTATTGCCAAACCAAGGGCCTGTATATTTAAGAGCAGATGTTGACCATCACTTACTCACCTTCTCTTTTTCAGTGGACGAAAAACACTGGACAAAACTGCCTATTAACCTTGACTACACCATTATTTCTGATGAAGCAGGTGGAGGCGATGGCTGTCATTTTACCGGGGGTTTTGTCGGTATGGCTTGCCAAGATGTGTCAGGACAGCAATGCAAAGCTGATTTTGACTATTTTGAATACATTGAATGCTAGACAGAGTGAGTGTTTTTAGACCTTTTATACGGCGGCATTTATTGGGCTGCTGGTAAGCGCATTGCCAAATAAACACAATAAAAATAAAACCATAAATAATCATACGAACTTGGAGCTTAACCGTGCAACATAATAACGAATTAGCCGAACTAAAACGTAAGAGTATACCTAGATTTAATAAATCCATGATTGCACTAGCAATAATGGGTTTTAGCAGCCAAAGCTTGGCACAAGAAGCTGGGGCAATCACCGCAGTTGAAGGCGATGATGTTGAAGTAATCAACGTCAGAGGTGTGAGATCAAGCGTCATTCAGGCGCAAGAATTAAAACGTGAAGCCGATACTTTTGTCGACGCAATAACCGCGTCGGATATTGGTGCGCTTCCTGACCGAAGCGTACTTGAGGCGATGCAACGTATTCCGGGCATTTCAATTGAACGTTTTGCCGCCGCCAATGATCCTGATCACTTTGGTGTGGAAGGCAGTGGCGCGGTCATCCGCGGCATGTCTGCAACCCGAAGTGAATTTAACGGGCGGGACTCATTTACTGCAAACTCGGGCCGTGGTCTTAGTTTCCAAGATGTCCCACCAGAATTAATGGGGTCGGTACAAGTCTATAAAAATCAGAGTGCTGATCTTATCGAAGGGGGGATTGGTGGTACTGTTAGTTTACATACTCGCCTGCCTTTTGATTCTGAAGAGCGTATTTTTGCGGTTTCAGCAGATCTCACATACAGCGACCTGATAGAAGAAACAACGCCTAGTGCTTCTGCGATGTTTAGCGACAGTTGGAATACCGACGCTGGTAAGTTCGGTTTTCTAGTTAACGTCGCTAAGTCAGAGTTAGATAGCCTGTCTCATAGTATGCAGTCAGAAGTGTTTTTAACCCGCGATGATTTAGTCGATGGACAAACTGTCCTTGCTCCTAACGGCGGCAATTTTGGGAAAAACAATATAAATCGCGAACGACAAGGGCTTGCACTCGCCGCTCAATGGGAAAGTCCTGACCGACGTACCTTAGTGACAGGCCAGTTTATGCGTTCAGACGCGACCTTGGCTTGGACAGAAAATACGTTTAGCTATCAGACTGATCAAAATAATGGCGACGAAGCTGATGGCCTAAGACGTGACACTTATCCTCTTGACGGCACGCCGGCTTATGAATTTGATGATAGCGGCACTTTCATTAATGGCACAATTACTGATCAACGTGATGGTGGTTGGCGTTCAAATGGTAGTGACCAACAGCGAGTCCCTATTGCCGCTGATTGGGGAAATCCGTCTGTACCGCAATTTGGTAATACTTATCAATCGACCACCCGCTCTAAAGAGCAACGGACGGTTGTTGATGATTATGCTTTTAATGTTAAATTTAGACCGAATGATACTTGGTCCCACGAGTTTGACATTCAGTATATCGATGCAACAACTAAAGACGATGATGTGACTTTATATTTAGGTACTCAAGCCAACTTGAGTTTGAACTTAAAAGGTGATGTTCCTCAAATCGAACTTTTAGAGCCTTGGAATGGTAACGCTGGTGGTAACGGACAAGAGAGTAATCCGGCCTTTTTCCAAACCAAATCTTCGTATTATTGGCGTTCTGCAATGGATCATTACGAACGCAGTGAAGGGGATTCGGTGGCGTTTCGCTATGATACTAAGTATACCTTCGATAGCGGTTTTTTCTCTTCGATAAAAGCCGGTGTGCGATACTCTGAACGGGAACAAACAGTGCGCTTTTCTGCATATAACTGGCAAACACTTGGTGCACTATTTAGTAATGACGTCGATGGTGATGGCTATGCCGCTGCATGGCTGGATTTACCGGCAAACGAAAGCTTGATTAACGAAGTTCAACAAGTGAGCTGGGATGATCATCATCGTGGCAACAATGTAATAGTACCTGGCGGCACAACTCTGCATCCTTCGATTGCATTAGTACAAGACTACGCTAATTGGGGAAGTCGACTTTCTGGAGTAGCTTCTGACTGGGAACCCTTGTCTGAGAGACAAATACAAAACGGTGTTGATGCCAATGGCAACCCCACTTACGAACAATTAGACGGCCCCTTTAGACCAGCTGAAACTAATACTTTTGTGGAAACAAATACCGCCGCCTATGTACGATTTGATTTTGAATCTGATGCATACAAGTTCCCATTTAATGGTAACTTTGGCGTTCGCTACGTTAAAGTCAAGCGGGAAACAGATGGCGCTGTTACCTTTCCTAACCTAATTCCTAATGATCCAGCGGATACTTCTGACCGCTTAAACTTTTTACCCGCGGATGACAGTGCCTTTGGTAACTATGGTACCGCGGTACTTAACGATGTTTACAAGGATGATTTCATTCTGCCTAGCTTTAATATAAAAGTAGAATTGGACGACGATTTAATTGCTCGCTTTGCGGTATCTAAAGCGATTGCTTACCCAGACACTGGCAACTTAAAAAACTACGTTAATATTCAAGATGGCATCTTTATCACCGACCGAACTGAACCATCAGAACCTGGTGGTGAAGCCATCATAAACAGCTCAGATGTAGTTACTTGGGAAGGGAGTTCAGGAAATCCGTATTTAGCGCCAATGGAGTCGATTCAGTATGACTTCTCTTTGGAGTGGTATTTCAGCCCCTCAAACTCACTAACCACAACGGTATTCTACAAAGATTTGAGTAACTTCTTTGTGACAGGTGCTGTAGATGAGCAGTATACCAATAATGGTGTGACGAATACCGTGCGGGTACAAAAACCGCTTAATACCGACGAAGGTACTATGCAAGGTATTGAGTTTGCTTATTCACAGTTTTTCGATTTCTTGCCAGAACCTTTTGATGGCTTAGGTATACAGGCAAACTACACTTATATTGAAGCTGAAGGTGTGCCCAATAGTAATACTTTTGAAACAGAACCTGACG
Organism: Alteromonas sp. M12; assembly: GCF_037478005.1. Lineage (NCBI taxonomy): Bacteria > Pseudomonadati > Pseudomonadota > Gammaproteobacteria > Alteromonadales > Alteromonadaceae > Alteromonas > Alteromonas sp. M12. The sequence continues at coordinate 48,224 of NZ_CP144164.1, forward strand.
GCCAACCGAAGGATGGACCAGCGGAAGCGGCATTTGAATCATTGCCGTTAGAGGGACAGTCTAAACACACTGCTAATTTAGTGCTGACTTATGAAAAGAATGATGTGTCAGCGCGCATGGCCTATAACTGGCGGTCTGCATATTTGTTAACCGCTAGGGACGTTATCGCGCCTTATAGACCCATTTATAATGAAAGTGCTGGTTTTCTTGATGGTTCGATTTTTTACAACGTAACTGACAATATTAAAGTCGGACTGCAAGCCGTTAACTTGTTAGATACAGTTACCAAGACGACCATGCAGATTGACGATGCAGGAACTAGAACTGGACGTTCTTGGTTTGTAAATGATAGACGATTCTCTTTTGTGGTTAGAGCGAATTTCTAATCTATCTAACTAAGCTGAAGAATTATGCGCAACCTATTGGTTGCGCATTTACATTCAATCATATGTTTGTAATCTTTCAGTCAGATATAACCTCAACAAAAAGTTGACCCGCTTCATTAAGTAACACAGAGTAGTTAAAGAGTAGGAGAGGTAAATGAGCGAGCACCTAATTAAAAATATTGTGATCGTGGGTGGTGGCACTTCAGGCTGGATGACGGCCGCAGCCTTGGGCACTTTGCTGCGCCAAGAGGGCATGAATATCCGCTTAATAGAATCAAGTGATATTGCTAATGTAGGTGTAGGTGAAGCAACCATTCCGCAACTTAAACTATTTAATGACTTGCTTGGATTAGACGAAGATGATTTTGTCAGAAAAACCCAAGCGACCTTCAAACATGGTATCGAATTCGTTAACTGGAAGAAGTTGGATCATAGCTATATGCATCCCTTTGGTACATTAGGCTTGAATTTTGAAGGTGTGGAATTTCATCAATTTTGGTTGAAGATGGCAAAGCTCGGTAAAGCCAGTAACTTACAGGATTATTCGTTTAACAGTGTGGCCGCTAAATCGGGCAAGATGATGCGCTCAATCGATACACCGAACTCGCCACTGAATAATATCGCTTATGCTTTCCACTTCGACGCAAGTTTATATGTTAAATATCTGCGTGAAATTGCAGAAAAACATGGCGTTAAACGCACTGATGCAAAAGTCACAGAAGTGAAATTGCGTAAAGAAGACGGTTTTATAGAAAGCCTGTTGTTAGACAATGGTGAAGTGGTTGAAGGCGAGTTGTTTATTGATTGTAGTGGTTTTCGGGGCATACTAATTGAACAAGCACTGCACACCGGTTATGAAGATTGGAGTCATTGGTTGCCCTGTGATCGTGCGGTTGCTGTGCAAAGTAAAACCACCGAAGCGCCTATTCCTTATACCCGTTCAACAGCGCAAAAAGCTGGCTGGCAATGGCGCATTCCTTTGCAACATAGGGTTGGCAATGGGCATGTTTACTCCTCGAAGTTTATGAGCGATGAAGAAGCTGAACAAATTCTACTTGAAGGTATAGATGGTGAGCCGTTAACCGCGCCACGTATCATTAGGTTTAAAACCGGCATGCGACGGAAATTCTGGAATAAAAACTGTGTGGCGATAGGTTTAGCTGGTGGTTTTATCGAACCGCTTGAGTCAACTGCAATCCACTTAGTACAAAGTGGTATTTCTCGTCTTATGAGCCTTTTCCCGTCAAAGCAGTTTTTTAAATCTGATATAGATACTTATAACCAGCAGGCTGCTTTAGAAATGGAGCGCATTCGCGACTTTATTATTCTGCACTACAAAGTTACAGAAAGGGACGATACGCCGTTTTGGGACTATGTTCGCAATATGGAAATACCAGAATATCTACAGAGAAAAATAGACTTATTTAAGGCAAATGGCCGCATATTTCGTGAAGACGAAGAATTATTTAATCAAACTAGTTGGTTAAGTGTAATGGTGGGGCAGGGTATTGTGCCCGACGGCTATCATCCTATGGTTGACGTATTGAGCGAAGAGCAAATAAAAAAGCGCATGGATAACGTTAAGAGCGTGATCGAAAAATCTGTCGACTATATGCCAAGCCAAGCACAGTTTATTGCTCAACACTGTGCAGCCACTTCAATGGATGCCAATTCTAATAATGACTAAAAGGCTGCAGCTTGGGTGTAGATGTCAATACACGAATGGCCTACACCGCTAACCTAAATTTTTTTATCTTGTAGCACTGGCTTTAGCCCGTGGCATGTCCAGCCCATGGAATGCCTCACCCGTGGCGCGTTTAGTCCCTGATATTTAACCTTAAATAAACCTAGGTTAAATTTTTAACTCATTGTTTTTAGGTTCTATTTTCTGTCACATTTGTGACGCTAAATTGACTTCTATTTATCATAAATAAGTAGCAAAAATGTCATTAAGCACTTCTATCCTACGCGCAGTCTAAATTAAACAGATTGATTCTTTGGAATTGTACTGTTTCCAAATAACTTAAATAGGGTATTAGTACATGAAGTCTACCTCTACATTTCCATATGTTCTTAAAACGCTTCTCGCCGTGAGTATAGTTTCGCTTGCTGGCTGTAATAGTGACAATGAATCGTCACCTGAGGCTGAGATTACACCAACATCATATATCAACTTTACTGTTCTTCCATATCTTCAAAACCCGACATCGAGTGAAATAACCGTGAATTGGTTAAGTGACACTGATCAACCGGGCACAGTTACGATTGAAGGTATTGGTTCTTTTGTGTCTGATGTACAACTGGCTGAATCGCTAACTTATGGAACCTCTGAAGTTGAATATATTCATGGGGAAACCAATTTTGGCGAAACTCATAGTGAGGTTGCAGAAGGTGAAGCTCCGGCATCTAGTTATAAGCATTCCGTTAGAATTACAGGTTTAGAAGCTAATACTTCTTATGAATATACCGTCGAGCAACCTGAGGCTAGTGCTTTTACCGCTACGTTAACTACAGCTCCAAATCAAGGTAGTCGTGAAACTGTTAGATTTATTACTATGTCTGATATGGAGACAGAGCCGGAATCGACTGAAAAAACTGTTCGTTGGACGGCAAATGCTTTGGCGATCGGTGGTGATAAGCTAGGTACTGACCCCGATACTTATACTCGCCAGTATCCTGTTGACCAAACAACGGGTTATAAGGCTAACTTGGTTTACGCTGCGCAAAGAACGCCAGATTTTTGGGTGATCGCCGGTGACTTAGTTGAGAAAGGTGGGCGACAACTCGATTGGGATGAGTTTTGGCGACATAGTGCCGGTGAGTGGGGAACACTAGCTTCCACAACACCGATTTTTCCTGCATTAGGAAATCATGAAAATTACTGGCATCCAGATGCGCCGGGTTATAATGCTGAAGCGTCTATGTTGTCTTATGATAAATGGAATACCTATTGGGATTTGCCCACCAACGACGCGTCAGATGAACGCTACGAAAAACGATTTTATCGTGTCGACTACGGTCCTGTAACTTTAATTACCTTAGATTCATCTAATGGTAATGATGAGGATCCAAGTCAAGATACCAATTTGTTTATCAATGGTGAAGAATCACGAGTACCCGACTTTAACCAAGGAAGCGAGCAATGGAATTGGGCTGTACGTGAACTTGCTAGCGCTCAAGCTGAAGGCCAAGTAATCTTTGTGCAATTCCACCACACTGCTTTTGGCACTGGTGTGCATAGTCTTCCATCGGGAAGTGCGGGTATCGCTAATGCTGAAGATAGTCAGTCTGGTGTGCCAATGCGTATTTATCAGCAGCTTTTTGAACAGTATGATGTTACCGCGGTTTTGTCTGGCCATGATGAGTTGTTGGAATATGTAAACATTAATGGCGTGAGTTACTGGGATGTCGGTTTTGCAGGCGATGGCCTCAGAGGGCCAGGATACCCGCCAACTACTGATTATGTACCTTTTGATTTATTGCCTCTCGAAGCACAGTTGACCCATTGGAGTGCCCATGGAGATGCACCTGAAGTTTGGGATGGAGAGCAGTTAATCTCTGGCGGCAAGCATTATGGATTTCTTGAAGTAGAAGTGCGCCCTTCTGGTGATTATAACTACGAAGTGGTTATGACTCCTCGCTATGTCTTCCCGGTAACCGATGAGACAGGTGCGGCAACTGGTGAGTTTGATCATCGCCAGTATGACAAAGTCGTTCGCATTATCGTCGAGCGTTAATTCGTTTAACATCTTGGATGGGTATAACTACTCATCCAAGACTTTCCCAGTTACTCAATGCCGTGGGCTAGTTAATTCGGTAGCGATTTAATTCTGAATTAATTCAGGCACTCCATTTTTCCAATCGTCCCAATTAGCCACAATAGTGTCGACCACCTTACTACCAACCAAAACAATATTTTCAACGGTTTCAGCAAAACCTCCCGCGGTTTCCCCTGGCGCTGGATCTAAGTGCTCAAGAGTGCTCTCGTTGGGATTTCCTTGGTCGAAGTTAACTGCTCCCCGAAGACTCATGACTCGATCTATTCCTACTGTTCTTGATAGAACCTGAGCTAAAGCCGTGGCTTCCATTTCAGTTATGATATAGTCATCAGCAGCATATAGTTGTGTAATGTATTGCGCTTGTTTTGATAATCCAGGTCCATGAAAAAAAGTGTCGCCGGTCATATGGGTGCCGATCGTTATTGCTGGGCTGCGTCTCGCTTCTTTTTGTGGATAGCGCATGCGATAAGCATTGGCCGATTCGGAGTCTTTTAATGTCACAGATTGACTTAACCAAACACTCCATTTCAGTAATTCTGGATTAAGCTGGTAGCGACGAATATCTTCGTATCCTTTGCGTGGCATAAATGTAGGAGCGCCTGCTTGCCCTTCTTCTGCTTTCCAGCGATGACCTAAGTCATAATCTACAAGCCAACTAGCCCAGCTGACGTCACCGATAGTCCCCTTAGATGGTGGAGTACCGCCAACGCCACTGAGTATGAAATAGCTATTTGTAAAATTAAATTGCGGTGAAAGTAAAATAGCTTGCATGGACGCTGAAGAGCCTACTTTTCCCATCCCCAATACTGAGCCACAAACACCGTTTGAATTACAAAATACCGGACGATGTGCGCCTTTAACGTTTATTGGTCTACTGTCGCTAAAATAATGTTCATACCAGTGTTGGAACTCTCCGGCTTTATCACCACTGTTAGCTCCAATTTCAAACATTGCCGCGATAAATACTCTAACTTCGATTGTTTTGTGTTTGTCGTTCGCTTGCGCTTGTATCGATAAAAAATACCAGATACATAGAAGGACGATTTTTGATGGAAGTATCCTTATCATCTTGTCACACACCTTTTTGATTCAATTTAATGCTGCAACTCTGCAATAGCGTATATTAAAACTAAACTAAAATTACATCTAAAGTTTATACTCAGTGATTACGCTCGCTTTGCGTTACTCATAAATGTCAGATTTCAGGAGCTAATATGAACGAAAATGAAAAGCTAAATTATGTGGAATTTGCTGCAAAAGATCTAAGTGCCACCAAACAGTTTTTTAGTGCGGTATTCAATTGGCAGTTTGTTGATTATGGTCCTGAATACACGTCGTTTTCGAATCAAGGGCTTGATGGCGGGTTTTATCAAGCTGAGCTTTGCAACATACCTGAAAATGGCGGTGCACTTTTAGTATTTTACAGCAGCGATATACAAGCAACATTACAAAAAATAAAATCGCATAATGGCAAGATCATTCGTCCTATTTTTGATTTTCCCGGAGGTTGCCGTTTTCATTTTAGTGAACCCAGCGGTAATGAGTTTGCAGTCTGGTCTGAAAGCCAATAAACACGGCTTTATCAGGTATATTTAAGTATATAAAGGTATTGAAATATAACGGGATTATGTTGCATCCGTGTTAATAAAGTGACAGTTTATGTCTACTTTAAAACACGATTAAAAACTTTTTGAAATATTCAGATTAAAAAGTTCTTTAAATCAGCCATTGATCGTAAATTAGGCATTGAGATCGTAGAGCGGATACTTTAATATCCGACATCAGGTGTCAAATACTTTCAAGGAAAAGTGATGAGAAAAAGTTTAATTGGATTAGCAGTAGCTGCAGCAGTCGCTTCTGTTAGCGTACAAGCTCAGCAAGAGCAACAAGGTGGAGCTGGCGCAAGCGGCGGTGCATTTGGTGGTGTTGCTGGTGGTACTATCGCTGCTGGTGTTGTTGGCGCTACTATTTTAGCGGGTGTGATTTCAAATTCGAATGGTGATGCTCCAGAGCGTCCTATTACTGTTCCACCTACGCCTACACCTACGTGTGAAGGCGATGATGATTTAGTTGACGGTGTATGTATCGGTACCACTATTACAGTGACTACTACTGGAACTGGAACTAGTACATCAACTGTAACTGTTCCTGTTACTTATACTTACTCGCCTTCGATCTAAGTTTAGTAAAAGATTTAAAGCCGCCTTTGGGCGGCTTTTTTATTGGTTGTGAATATCTATTATGGATAACAATGAAAATAACTTTTAGCTTATTAGTATGTAGTGCACTTTTTCTGTCGGCTTGCTCTTCTACACAAAGAGCTTATAAACAAAACATAGAATTGTATTTTAGTAGTAAACAAAGTGTCACTTTAACTAAAGATACCGTTTTAGAAACCCCCATTGATCTCATATACATAAAAGCGGGTGAACGTCCATACGCTACTATGGCACTGGCTTTTATCGAAAACAGTCGATATAAATGGGTTTCCGCAGATAATGCAGTATTGGTTACTCAAAATGGAAGGTTGGTACGTACTTTAGGTCTAAAAAACAATTTAATTTATGTGGCTAACTTAGATGCTGATCCTATGGTGTCAAAAAGTGATGTAGCAGAAAATGCGAATTGGAATAGTTATTTAGATTTTGACCCACATCAGTATGGGGTGAGATTGTATTCAGAGTTTAAACGTCAAGAGAATATACCCCTGACAATTCTGGATCAGCAATTTACAACCACTAAAGTAATAGAAAACGTCACAACTCAAAGTGTCGAAACTGCTTCAGATAGTTGGCAGAATGTGTATTGGTATCATACTCAAACTGGACAGTTATTGCGTTCTTCACAACAGTTCTCTGGCTCATCTGAGCGTTACGAAATACAATATGTTAGCAGGGCTATGAGATTGCTGGAGTCTACTAATGAATAGATTAAAAAGCCTTTTCACAGTTATCTTGTTTTCATTCTGCATTAATAACTATGCGAATTCCCAAGTCGAAGTTACGGTTAATGGCAATATTTTGAACTTTGCTGAAAACCCCAGATTGAATCAAGTTTTAGAATCAATTGCCCTGGAGCAAAATTGGTATTGGCGTGCTAGTCAGTTATTTAAATTGGATTCCGACATAGCTGAAAAAAGCAGACAGGAACTGGTTAAACAGCTTTCGGTTAAATCAAAGGTTGCTGATTCAGCTACATTTAACCAACTTATAAAACAAATAGAAAGCTGGACACTCGCACAGCGGATCGACATTGCCATCGATTACGATTTGGCGCGGTTTCAACTAAATCATAATCCACTATTCGATGATGGAAAATACCGTTTAACCCTTAGTAAACGAATGACCACTCTGTTTATTTTCGGCGCTGTGTCACAGCCAAGTACGATTGAATATGAGAATAATCAGTGTATCGAAAACATCGTGGCGCAAATTAGTAAAACAGAATCTGCCGATGCAAACATTGTTTATGCAATTCAACCTGACGGCGTTATTCGTCAATTACCTGTAGCCTATTGGAACCAAGAATGCCACCAGGTGATGCCCGGTACACAACTTTATATTCCTTTGGTAGAGTCCCAATGGTTTGCAGATAATAGTCAGCTCAATCAGCTTATCGCTGAACTTGCAGTAAATAGGGTAGTCATTGAATGATCACAATTAAAAGGATGTTAGCTCTTGTTGTAATGACTAACGCCGCGTTAATTAGTTTTATTACATCAACTGCATATGCCTCTGAGCAATCGTTTGACGACGATAATGGAGATGTGTCGCAAATGATTAGGGGCGGAGCCGGTTTAATACAGACTCCCACAGCGCGGATGGCTAAAGAAGGCTCGTTCACTTTAAACTATAACGATATTGATCAATATCGATTTTGGTCAGCAAGCCTGCAGCTTTTCCCGTGGATGGAGTCTACAGTTCGTTATACCGACGTAAGAACACAACTTTATAGCCAAGATCCAAGCTTTAGTGGTGATCAAACCCTAAAAGACAAAGGCATTGATGTTAAGTTTCGACTGATTAAAGAAAGCTATTATTTACCTGATGTTTCATTTGGTTTAACGGATATCGGTGGAACCGGTTTCTTTAGCAGTGAGTTTCTTAACTTTAGTAAAAATCTTGGCCCCTTTGACATACATCTTGGTGTAGGTACCGGTTACCTTGGCGCAGGTGGAAATATCACTAACCCACTGTGTGAAATTAAGGATTCATTTTGTGAGCGTCCTGGTGGATTTGGTGGTCGAGGTGGAAAAATTGACTACAACGAGTTCTTCAAAGGTCCAGCGTCGGTTTTTGGTGGCATTGAGTATAGAACACCTATTGAGGGGCTAACCCTTAAGCTAGAATATGACGGTAATGATTATGTAAATGACCGTGCTGGAACGCTAGAACAAGACAGTGAGTGGAATGTTGGCGCGGTTTATAAATACAATAATTGGGACTTTAACGTAAGTTATCAAAGGGGCAATACCTTTGGTTTTGGCGTGTCATACAACTTCAATATGCACACGGTTAAACAACATAAATTTGATCGCCCACCTAGAGAGCTGAACAATGCGAAACCGGCAGAATCAGTTGAAACAATTAACCGTGATCGCCTGTATGCTGATTTAGTAAATGAAGGCAGTTTTATCATTAATGCAACTCATACTGGTGAAGACGAAATGACGTTTTACGGAACTCAGTTAGGTTACCGTGATCATGATGAGGCAACTCAGCGTGTTGGTAGAATATTAGCTTCCGAGTTACCTGATTCTATTAAAACCTATAAGTTGGTGGATACATTGGCCAACATTCCATTACTCGAAACGAAAATAGATGCGCAAGAATTTAAAGTTGCCGCAAACTATCAGCGTTTAGAAACTGATATTCAATCAGCATACGTTCGTCAAAACCCTACTCAATCCACAGTCGATAATTACCACCCCAAAGATTACTCTGGGGCGTTTTTCAATATGGAAAGCTTTTGGATTCAAACTTTTGGTAATCCAGAGGATTTTTACCTTTATCAAGGTGGTGCATATCTTAACGGCGGTTACCAATTTAATCCAAACTTCTCTGTTCGTGGTGGGTTGAAAGTGACTGTGCTTGAAAACTTCGATAAGTTTAATTTTTTAGTCGACTCTGAAACCTCGCATCTACCTAGAGTGCGCACGCAAGTTCGAGAATATGTAACGCGCAGTAAAGTGACTATGGAAAATGCGTACCTGCATTGGTTCGATAAAATTGCAGAAGATACTTATGCGCAAGTGTATGGTGGTTATTTAGAGACCATGTTTGGTGGTGTGGGTACCGAGGTGCTATATCGCCCTGTAGATAGCAGCCTAGCGTTTGGAGTTGATCTAAACTACGTACAACAACGTGACTTTAATAACGAAACAGGGTTCTTCGATTATAAAGCCTTCACTGGTCATGCGAGTGTTTATTGGACGCCTGAATTTTTACCTGACATGCAGCTAACCGTAAATGCTGGTCAGTTCTTGGCAAAAGATAAAGGCGTTAATATCGATGTAGCTAAACGTTTTGACAGTGGCATTATTGTGGGTGCCTATGCCGCATTTACTAATGTATCAGCTGAGGAATATGGAGAAGGTAGCTTTACCAAAGGATTCTATATTTCCATACCATTTGATCTCTTCTCGTTAGCGCCAGCTAAAGGGCGTGGAAAAATTCCATGGATTCCTATTGGCCGTGATGGCGGGCAAATGTTGCAACGCCCAGTTAAGTTGAAAAATTTGACCGAAGCGAGAGCACCATTTTACGATTAGGATAAAATGATAAGCGGCCCCTAATATTCTGATTGCAAAGTATTAGGGGCTTTAGCGCTCAGATTTTTAGGTTTAAACATGTCAACTAAGTACACTCGAAACGATTATAAAGTTTTTTATCCTATGCAAACCCGCTGGGCTGATAACGATATCTATGGGCATGTTAATAATGTTCAGTATTACGCTTATTTCGACACTGCAGTTAACCGTTATTTAATTGAAGAAGGCGGTTTGAATATTCATAGCGATGCAGTGGTGGGCTTTGTTGTTGAATCAAAATGTCAGTACTTTTCTGCCATTGCGTATCCACAATCTTTGCAAATTGGTTTGCGAGTTTCTCGTTTAGGCAATAGCTCGGTTACCTATGAAATTGGAATTTTTGTTGAGGGAGAGAGTTCACCGTCAGCACAAGGTCATTTTGTGCATGTGTTTGTTGAACAACAATCTAACAAGAGTACTGCTATTCCTTCGAATATTCTTGAAGCCCTTAAATTGATTCAGGTTGAGTAGTCCGTTTTATTGACGTTAATCAGTCTTCAATGGAAATCTCTGGAAGTGGTATTTAAATCTTCCAGTAAGTGACTCAAGTCAGTAATTTTCCCTGCAATGATATGAGTGACATCACCATCGCCACGCTCCAAAATACCGCTAACTTTGATTATTTTTGATTTTAAAAAAGCCTTTTTTTGTGCCCGAGCGGTAGCCTGCCATACCACTACATTGCAACAACCCGTATCATCTTCTAAGGTAATAAAGGTTACTCCTGCTGCGGTGCCTGGTGCTTGTCTACCAATGACCACACCGATAACATTGACTACAGATTTATGCTGCTTTTCAGCCAATTGCTTTGCCGCTGTGTACTTACCTAATTTCCCCGCATTACGTAATAATTTTATCGGATGATGGGTTAACGACATGCTTGTTGCCGCATAGTCTTCAACCATTTCCTCTACATCTGTTGGTGCAACATCAAATAAGAATGATTGTTCCTGATTTTTGAACAAGGGTAATTCCGACTCACTCTCCATTAATGCCCAGCGTGCTTTATAGCGATTCTGGGCCAGTGAGGATAGTGCATTGGCGCTGGCAAGGGCTTCCATATGATCGCGCTGAACTGACAACTGTTTTAGTTCAACAACAGATTTATAGCCGTTTTGGGGGCGTTGATTAACCAGTAGTTGTGCAGCACTCTTCGACAACCCTTTGATCATGCGTAATCCTAGACGTATGGCGAAGGTGTCCCCATCTTTTTGCAAGATATGATCATAATCAGAGTGATTGATGCAGATGGGGAGTATCTTAATGTGATGGCGTTTCGCGTCTTGAATTAATTGTGCTGGTGGATAAAAACCCATGGGCCAACTATTCAACAGACCCACGTAAAATGCCTGCGGGTAATAATACTTAAGCCAAGATGACACGTAGGCAAGTACCGCAAATGATGCCGAGTGGGACTCCGGAAACCCATATTCACCAAAGCCACATATTTGGTTGAATATACGTTGGGCATAATCTTGCGTATAACCTCGTTCAAGCATGCCATTGATGAGTTTGTGTTGGAATTGCATGAGTTGTCCGTTTTTCTTCCAACTTGCCATTGCTCGTCTAAGTTGATCGGCTTCGCCACCGCTAAAACCAGCAGCGACCATAGCCAGTTGAATAACCTGCTCCTGAAAAATGGGTACACCCATGGTTCGACTAAGCACCCCAGCGACTTCTTCTGAGGGATATTCGATAGGCTCCTTGCCATCACGTCTGCGTAAAAATGGATGAACCATGTCACCTTGGATAGGCCCAGGCCTGACAATCGCAATTTGAATCACCAAATCATAATAGGTTTTCGGCTTAAGGCGAGGCAGCATGCTCATTTGCGCACGGGATTCGATTTGAAAAACCCCAACCGTATCGGCTTGTTGAATCATTTTGTAGACTTGTGGATCATCTTCGAGTTTGGTGATCTGCGCTATGCTGAGGGAGTGACCATAGTGCTTTTCGACTAATTGAAAAGATTTACGAATGGCAGTGAGCATACCTAAGGCCAACACATCGACTTTCAATAATCCTAGGCTTTCCAGATCGTCTTTATCCCATTGTATGACGCTGCGCTCTGCCATGGCCGCATTTTCAATAGGTACAAGCTGATATAAAGGACCTGATGAAATAATAAAACCTCCTACATGTTGGGATAGGTGTCTTGGAAAACCCATTATTTCATTGACCAAAGAGATGAAGTGTTTACCTTTTACTGAGGCAGGATCTAGACCTAATTCGGCAATTTGTGCCTGCCAATTTAGACCGCTGTCTCGACGGTTAATATTTTTAATAAAAAAGTCTAGCTGGGTTTCGTTTATCCCCAATGCCTTACCCACTTCCCGTAACGCACTTTTGAAACGGTAGCAGGATACGGTTGCCGCTATGGCGGTGCGTTCCCGTCCATATTTAGTATAGATATATTGAATTACCTCTTCTCTGCGTTGGTGTTCAAAGTCGACATCAATATCAGGGGGCTCATCTCGCTCTTTGGAAATGAAGCGTTCAAATAGCACGTTAATTTGACGAGGATCGACAGAAGTGATCTCTAAACAATAACAAACTACGGAATTCGCCGCCGAACCCCGTCCTTGATATAAAATCTGTTGAGACTGCGCAAATTGCACTACATCATAAATAGTGAGAAAAAAGAATTCATATTCTTGTTCCTCAATGAGTACCAATTCTTTTTCAATAATATTACGAATGTCAGGTTTTATGCCTTCTGGAAAGCGTTTTTGAATACCTACTTCGACTAAGTCTCTAAGGTGTTGTTGGGGGGATTTTCCTTCAGGAATAAGTTCTGCAGGATACTCATATCGCAGCTCTCGCATATTAAAATTGCACATACGGGCAACTTCTACTGAGTTATCCAGCCAACTCCGTTTGAAAAGCTTGTTGAGCTTGTCATGACTACGTAAACAACGTTCACTATTGGATAGTAGTTTACGACCAAGCGCGGCCACCGTAGTACCGTGTTTGATGGCGCTGAGCAGATGCTGTAAAGGGAGGCGACTTGGATTGTGCATTAGCACACCGCCGCAAGCACAGATTGGAAGATCAAATAACTGGCTGAGCTTTTCATAATGGTCGAGCATCGATTGCTCATTGGCAGTGAGGTGACGTTGGGCGGCGATCCATAAACGATTTTTATAGTGCTTTTTTAACCAATTTGCCCAAGGTTCATCAACATTTAGTTTGCCATTGGGCAGCCACAACATTAAGCAATGTTTAATGGTTTTAAGATCCCATTTAGCCAAGCTATATTCACCTTTAGGTGAGCGTCGTCTAGCATTTGTAATGATTCGACATAATTCAGCATAAGCTTCCCGGTTAGGGCATAACAAAACACACCGCAAGCTGTCATCTAGTTTAAAATAACTGCCTACGATGAGTTTAATTGCAAGCTTGTGATCTTTAATTTCGGTGTAAGCCCTTACTACGCCTGCAACAGAACATTCATCAGTAATTGCTATTGCTTCATAGCCTAAAAAATGCGCTTGTTGAATGAGTTCCTGAGGATGGGAAGCACCATGCAAAAAGCTAAAATTAGACTGGCAGAATAACTCAGCGTAGGCCATAGATTGGTCTCTAACTTATCTTTTTAACGAGCACGTTAGCTAAAAAAACCATGGGCAAACCACAAGCTATTACTGGTACGATATATCCATAGCCACTGGCCATGTTGATTACGCGCGATGAAATAGTCTCGGGTGATTGCTTGGTTGTCCCACCATCCAGTACTTATGCGTTCTGGCCCATGTATGATGGATACTTTTTCTGTTAATGGTTGTGGTGTTTGCAGCATAAAGCTTGGTCGTAATGGGTAGGTCGAAATATGTTTAGGTGTTGTTTCCAGTTGGGGTTGCACATATTTATTTACTTTTTCGGGGCGAAAATCATCATCTAACATCACCTTCGAAATCGCCTCTTCTCCTAGCTTGGCTTGTAGCAATGAGATTAATTGTAAATACGTGAGAGTACCCTTGCTGGCACTGAATAAATCGCCTTTATCGGGGCTACGTAATTGGGTTTCGGCGGTACTTAGCTCTAGTGCAAATATGGGCGCTTGTAAAACTAAGTTGTCCAATTTCAATATGCTAAGATTAACCCACTTGTCAGCTTGGTATTCTCCTTGCGCAGAACCTACCTCTAAGGTGAGTGCTTTATTATCTCGTTGATAGAAAGTAAAAATAATCTTCTGAGTAAGCAAATCCCGTATTTTTAAAAACTGCTCTAATGCAGTTAACAACAGTTTTATTGGTGATAGAAGTGTGTCGGTATGACTTATCTCATAAAGTAGTTCTAAGTAACGTTGAAACTTAGATTGGGGATGGTAGAAATCCATTGGATGATGAAATTCACCACTTAGTCTACCCAAGTAAGTCACCAAATCTATATCAAAACGCTTGGCGACATCTTTTAGTGGTAATGCCATCAAATCTGCAAGACTGTGGATACCAACTCGGGCTAATTTGCTCACGGTTTTTTTATCTAGTTCAGAGTCAGTCAGTTGGCGTATGCCAATTTGATGTTGCAGCATAGGAAGATGGTCACTGACCTGATTCCATGCGGTACGGGCTAGGATGCGAGCGGCATAAGGGGATTGTCCGCTGGCATAATAATATTTTACCTGGAACTCTTTTAGTTGGTTTTTAACAACCCGCCAATAGCCATTAAGTCCGCCGTACAACATCAGCATATTGTGTATTCGTAACAGCAAGCCATTTGGCGGAAACAGACAGATATCAGAGGTGACTAGATACAAGTGTTCGGCTATCTCAACTAATTTTTTTTGCTCTATATCACTTTTATAGGGCAACACCTGGAGGTGTTGATCTAGTGCCGCGGCGGTTCCCAATCCCATTCCTGTGCGAATACCGGCATCAATAGCAGCTTGATTTAATTGCAATACGCAATTTGTTTGATGATGCAATATGACCAATGAGTGCTGAGTATTGATCTGCCCGCTAGTGTCTTCAACACGCCTTTGCTGAGGCGATGGAATTGCATGACATACACTGTCTAATTGCAAATGAGGAAAGTGTAAATATAACCAAAGAGATTGCATATTAGCTGACTTTAGCCCGTGGAAATGTCAGCACATTAGTGGCGCGTTGGTTGAGTGCTAATTCAGGCCAAATGTGGCTCATATTGAGATTAAATGGCTGGGCTGGCCAACCGCCTTTACGTTTGGTAATTTGCACCTCTAAGCCCTGTTCATGAGCACTGAGTTTCATCGCTAGGCTCACCGGTAACGACAAACTTAATTGTCGATTTTGACGCACTACAAAATGTAAAGCGTCACCTTGTTCAGCGGCTAGTTGTAGACGTTTGGTTTGGGCGATTTCAAGCTGTTGATGCCACATTAGGACACTATGGCAGCAGCCGCTCTTAAGGCATTGCTCGGCACTCCAAAGCGCATGCTCTGCACTATTTGGTTGAACAATTAGAACCTGTTCAAGTGTGATCCCAAATTCCGCCAACATTTCTCCGTTAATTTGCATCGGAGGCGCAATAAACACCAATAAGCGCTTATGCTGCTGACGATATCGCAAAGCTGGCAATAACAAACGTAATTCGCCGATGCCTATGGGAGTATGGATATCAATCATTCCCGATTGTGGGAAGCCGCCTTGAAGTGCTTCATCAAGTTCTTCATAACCTGTACTTTCGGAGGTCAGGCACTGTTCTTGTTGATTGCCTTGCCATACTAAGCGTTTATTTTTTAGTTGTTCCAATAGTGTGTTCATAAATAACTTAAACTCCGGATAAGTACCGCATCTCGACAATGCTATTTTTACGCCTACGGCGTTGGAGGTTCTAAAAATAGTCCGCTATTACGTGCAAACCCCCGCTCTACTATCCATAACAATTTTATTATCGAGCATAATAAACAGGTATAATTTATACTGTATTTATGTACAGTATATTGATCAATTTCATAGATGCAAGTTTTGCTGTAAGTTGAAGCAATAGTTATTATGATGGACCGCTGTAGTACCAAAGAGCATAAAAGGTAGGTTATGAATTATTGGTTATTTAAGAGTGAACCAGATGCATTTAGCATCGACGATTTAGCGAATAAGGCCAATCAAACAGAGCATTGGGATGGTATTCGTAATTATCAGGCTCGCAACTTTTTGCGGGATAAAGTGCAACTTGGTGATCAAGTATTCATATATCATTCTAGTTGTAAAAATGTCGGAATAGCAGGTTTGGCCGAAGTGGTGAAGGGCGCTTATCCAGATCATACTCAGTTTGACCCAGAGTCAAAATACTATGATCCGAAATCAGATCCTGAGCAGCCTAGATGGTATATGGTGGATGTTAAATTGGTTAAAAAATTCAATCAAATCCTGAGCTTAAAAAGCATAAAGGCGATGCCGCAGATACAACAAATTGGCCTGGTTCAAAAAGGCCATCGTTTGTCTATTATGCCCGTGAATGCAGAAGAATTCGCTTATTTGCTTAAAGAGTGTAACGAACTTTAATTAAAAATAGATTGCAGAGCATTGAAGCTCTGCATATTTTACAAATTATGACTTTTTCTGTTGTTCAATAAATAAAGCAATATTTTCTCTAAGTACAGACAGTGGGATAGAGCCGTACTCCAACACTGCATCATGAAATGCACGTAAATCAAACTTATCACCAAGGGCTTCTTCAGCTTCAGCGCGTAATTTTTTAATCTCTAACTCGCCAATTTTATAGGCTAGCGCCTGTGCTGGCCAAGAGATATAACGGTCGATTTCAGTGGTCACGTTGTGTTCTGAAAGCGCTGTATTCTCTAGCATATAATCTAAAGCGCGCTGTCGCGACCAACCTTTTATGTGCATACCGGTATCAACCACCAAACGGCACGCTCGCCACATTTCATAACTCAAGCGACCAAATTCTTCGTAGGGTGTTTGATAAATTCCCACTTCTTTGCCCAGAAACTCAGAGTACAAGCCCCAGCCTTCACCAAAAGCTGAAATGTAAGTGTAACGACGTACATTTGGTAAATCACTCATCTCTGATGCAAGTGAGATTTGTAAATGATGGCCCGGAACCGCTTCATGCATTGTCAGTGCAGGGATAGCATATAAAGGTCGTTTATCTAATGCGTAGGTGTTTACCCAGTAATAACCAGGTTCATCGTCACGCCTTGGTGATACATATCTGCCTGTGGTGTATTTCGGTGCAATGGCATCAGGAACGGGGGCTACGCCGTAAGGAGTACGAGGTAGCTTATAAAACAGCTTAGGCAACTGTGCATCCATGCGTTTAGCTACGTAAGATGCGTGTTTCAACAGTTCAACTGGCGTTTTTGCATAAAATTGCGGGTCGGTACGTAAGAATTGGATAAATTCATTAATACTACCTTGGAACTCTAATTCATCCACAATGTTCTGCATTTGGGCTCGTATACGCGCTACTTCTGTTAATCCCAGTTGATGGATTTCATCCACTGAAAGATCTGTAGTGGTATAATATTGGGCGCGATTTTGGTACATCTGTTCGCCGTTAGGCCAAGACTTAGAAGCCACATCTGACTTTGCTTTAGGAATATAATCGGTGACTAAAAAATCGTAAAAGTGTTGATAAGCACCCATAACATCTTGTTTGATAACTTGCTTCGCTTCTATTATTAATGCACGTTTTTGTGCCTCAGAAACATTGATATCATCGATTTTTAGGAAGGGGCTGTAAAATGTATTTTCTTCTACCTGACTGTTAAAAAAACTCTCTACCGACTTTTCAAAACCCAGCATAACCGCTTTGGGTTGAACCATTCCCACTTCCATCCCTTTTTTCATCCACGCAATTTGTTGCGCAAAATAAGCGGGGATTAAACGAAGTCGAGTGAGATAATTTTGGTAGTCTTTTAGATCCGCGAAGCGACTCGAACGGGGGAGTCCAGCCATTGCACTATGAAAACCGTACTCCGACGTTAACGGTACATAATGTGCGTTGAAACGATATTCATCGACATAATTTTGCACCCGATAACGCTGCATCAGCAAATTAATTTGATCTGTTCGAGCTAACTGCTGTTTATCTATTTGGTCTAGTTGGTTTAAGAATTTTTTGAATTGAGAGTTTTGTTTGGCGAGCCCATCAGGCGAAATATCGGCAAGTTTGTCATCGAAGTCATGTACTCCTTGAGAGCTTGCGTAAACAGGTGATATAGATAGCTCGTATTGCCAAATATCATCCATCAATTGAAGTAATTTTTGCTGTTCAGATGCGGTAACTGGAAGGCATAGAAACAGCAAGAAAAATATCGATACTCTGTTCAAAACTATATGCATGTTGGACTTTTTCCTAATTATTATAGTTACAGCTTAAGGCAAAACGGCTCCAATACAAAACGTACTGAAACTGTAATTGACGGTATGTTAGGTGCTGTACGGAAAAGTACTAATTTTTAGGTGTGTAAATCGGACTCGGAAATGCCGTTACTTTATCTGACAATTCAGTAATTTTTGCCGTACCTTGTTTCTTCACTTCGTCAATTCTTAACACGCTGTGCATAGGTATATAAGTGTGTTTTACATCAGCAAATTCGGTTTTTAATTTTTCGTGGCTCGGGTCTAATACCAGCGTTGTGTGGGTATCCCAGACAAAATCACCTATCTCTACAAATCCAAACATACTGCCTTGACTGACTTCACGTACATAAACTTCATAACGTTCGCCATTACTAACAAACTGTACCCTAAATAAAGGATTTTTAGTTGTCATCTTACTCACTTTTAGATATCAAAACGGGCATGAATTCTAACGACAACTGAGACAATCGCCAAGTGAAATTCGAAGGCTATTGATAAAACCATATAGGTTATTAAATATGAAAACCAGAAGTGAGAAGACTAGGCTATTTAATTAAGGTTTCAGTGGCCCTAAAATGGCCTGAGTAGCCAACATTAGTTCATCAGTGTCACCGGCTAAAATCCCATTAACGGCAAATCCTTGTACGTAACTGCATAACTGTAAACCGGTGGACTCAATATTGATATCCTGCCTAACTTCTCCTAGTTTTTGGGCTTTTTCCAAACAACCAATAAAGTCAATCTGGAGACGATCCAGATAATGCCGACCAATATCTCGGATCTTGAGGTCATCGAAGCCTAATTCAGTAATAATATTAATTAACAAACAGCCTCTACCTCTAACCAAATCAATATAAGCTGAGAAAAAACCTTGAATAGAAAGCATACCTTGGTTGTGTTCTAGGTGTGAAAACGCTTTGGATAAATGCTGCTCTTGATAATGGGCTAGCACAATATATAAAAACTGCTGTTTAGAACCGAATTCAATATAGAATCCACGTCGGTTAAAATCGGTTCTGGCGATAATTTCGTCCATTGCAGCACCATGATAACCATGCTCCAAGAAGACCGCAATTGCTTGTTCAAGCACCTCTTCAACGTTGTATAGGGCCTTACGAGGCATATCAAATTCGCTTAAATAAAAAAGAACATGTGTTCTTTATAGGTTAGTCGAGAATTAGATTGTGTCAATACATTGTAGCAGGGGCTTTAGCCTTTGCGCTATGTTCGATTTTCTGCGGGTATAAATTGTAGCAGGGGCTTTAGCCCCTGACTGATGTCCGGTTTCCAGATTGAATAAACATCAGCAACCGGATTATATTATCGAAACGAATTTAAGAAAAAAACTGTTTGTTGATGAACTGCCAAGTTTCTTTAAAATCTTCGGTGGGGCGGCGTTTGAAATCACTACGGATAAACAAATTAATACGACCGTCGGTATAGCAGATCAGCATATTTGCAATCACACCTTCATCCGCAGGTAATGATTTTCCTTCACGAAGTTTACGTTCTCTTAAAACCTGTTTTATTTGCGTTTCAAGGCGCTCAAAAATCTGTGCAATTCTGCCACGTAAACGTTCCTGCTCTCCCATTAAGGCATCACCGTTCAAAATGCGGGTAATACCTGGATTTTTTTCTGAGAAACCTAAAATCAAATGAATAATCAATTGAATACGCACAGCGCTATCTTTTTCTTCATTAATAATTTTATTGATACGTGAAAACAAGGTTTCTTCGATAAACTCAATTAAACCTTCAAACATCCGTGCTTTACTGGGAAAGTGGCGGTATAAAGCAGCCTCTGACACGCCTACTTCTGTTGCCAATTTAGCCGTAGTGATACGCTGTCCAGGGTTGTTTTCTAGCATACTTGCTAGACATTGCAGAATTTGCGCTCTGCGGTTTGGACGTTTAATCGCGGGCATTAATCATGTCTCCCTGTCTGTAGGACCATATTATTATTCTTAGAGTTATTTTGTTGCATGTTTATTTCTATATTTTTCAGATACTAATTGCATCAATTTAAAAGCAAGTTGCTTTTTATCGGCAACATCGAGAGATTTTTCACCCTCTTTCCAAAAAACCGTCAAAGCATTTTGATCACTATTGAATCCAATGTTGCTATTTGAAACATCATTAGCAGCGATCATATCAAGCTGTTTACGCTCCAGCTTTTCTTTTGCATAACGACTAACGTCTTGTGTTTCGGCAGCGAAGCCGACAGTGAACACTGACCGTTGTTGTTTTGCGACATCTGCAAGAATATCAGGGTTTTTAGTAAAAGTAAGGGTCAACTCTTGATTGTTCTTCTTGATTTTTTGATTTACCGCTTCTAAAGGACGATAGTCGGCTACGGCTGCACAGCCAATGAAAATATCCGCGCTTTGTATATTTCCCATAACGGCATCATGCATTTGTTGCGCACTTTCAACATTAATCAGGTTCGCTTTGTTAGGAGCGCTTAAATTTACTGGGCCACTCACCAAAGTCACTTCAGCACCCATGGCTATTGCCGCATTGGCTAGTGCATAACCCATTTTGCCCGAGCTGTGGTTGCTGATGTAACGCACGGGATCAATTGCTTCTCGGGTCGGTCCTGCCGTAATCACTATTTTTTTGCCAGTCAAGCATTGAGGCGGCTTGGGTTGGGTGATTAGGTCTGCCAAGTACTGAGGTTCAGGCATACGTCCTTGCCCAATATCGCCACAAGCTTGCTCACCTGAGTCGGGTGGAATAATAGTGACCCCACGATTGGACAAGATGGAAAGGTTCTTCTGCGTAGCATCAGCCTTCCACATTTGCTGATTCATGGCAGGAGAAATATATACCTCAGCAGTACTGGCCAAGCATAACGTCGACAACAAATCGTCGGCCATGCCATGGGCAAGTTTAGCAATAAAGTTTGCGGTGGCAGGGGCGATAAGAATGCTATCAGCCCATTTCGCCAACTCTATATGACCCATAGCTGCTTCTGCAGCCGGATCGAGTAAATCGCTAGAAACCGGATTGCCTGATACTGCTTGCAATGCTAAAGGACTAACAAAATGTTCAGCTGAAGCGGTTAATACTGCTCGTACCTCAGCGTCCTTGGCGGTTAGTTTGCGTATTAAATCTGGGGTTTTATAAGCGGCAATGCCACCTGTAATTCCGAGTAAAACCTTGTGCTTTTGAATGGCCATGTGTCTAAATATTCACTAAAAATCTGTGCTGCATTTTACCTAATATAAAGGTTAGACAAAACACTTAGGTACTTGATATGACTTAATATTGGCCTGATCGGCGATCATTTGCTAGGTTTAATTAGTGATATACGACTAATTGCTAGTAATTTTAACCCTAATTCAGGCACGGATGCATGAAACTATCAGAATGGCCAAAAATGGAGCGGCCAAGAGAAAAGCTCCTATCCATGGGCAGTGAAGCTCTTTCAGACGCAGAACTTCTCGCTATTTTTTTGAGAACTGGAGTACAAGGAAGCAGTGCTGTTGATTTAGCTCGTGAATTACTCACTCAGTTTGGCTCTTTACGCAGTTTACTGAATGCCAGTAAAAGCCAATTTTGCTTGGGTAAAGGTTTGGGCGAAGTGAAATATGTACAGTTACAAGCGACTTTGGAAATGTCGAAACGCTATTTTGCTCAATCACTCACGCGAACACACACATTTGATAGCGCCAATCGCACTAAACAGTATCTGCTGAGTCAACTACGTGACGAACCTAACGAGGTCTTTGCGGTATTAATGCTCGACAGCCAACATCGTCTTATTACCTTCAAAAAACTGTTTTTTGGGACGATTAACGCAGCAAGTGTTTACCCTCGAGTCATTGTTCAACAAGCCTTAGAGTGTAATGCAGCGGCAATTATATTAAGTCACAACCACCCGTCGGGCATCGCAGAGCCTAGTCAAGCAGATCAACATATTACTCAACGTATCAAACACGCCTTAGAGTTGATTGATGTCACTGTACTGGATCATATTATTGTCGGCGATGGTGACTGCGTGTCTTTTGCTGAACGGGGATTGGTATAAGGCAATCAGATGCATAAAATCAATTAAAAAGGCATATGAATGAAAGTATTGGTAAAGGAATAATTCATCATAGGTGTAAATTCATGTAAAACACAGGATAGTATAATGACTTACCCCAATACCCTTATTTTTGTTGATCTCAGCGCTGATGATCCCGCTGCTGCTGGTGAGTTTTACGCCGAGGTGTTTGGTTGGGAAAATGACCCTCGTCCAATGGGGGTTTATCATCGCATGGTTCCCGGTGGTGTTATGCACGACAGTGAAGGCAATGAAACCACGATTGGAAACTTTCACCTTGGCATACATAAAGCTGAAAATGCCCGTCCTCATCCCAGTCCTGATGGCGTTGAGCCCCGCTCTATATCCACCGAAGGGCGTAAGCCTAGGGTTTGGATTTTAGTCAGTGATGATGACAATATTGACGATATTTTAGCCCGTGCAGAGTCTCGAGGTGCAAGTATTTTATGGAAGGATCATTTTTGGGCTGAATTTAATGGTATTAACGCAGCCTTTCAAGATCCTTGGGGTAATGAAATTATATTGTGGGTAAAAGGTGGTGATGCACCTCAGATACCTGCTCATTTTACCCAAGAATAACTGTGATAGGGGGCTTTAGCCCCTGAAATCCGTTTAAGTTCCACTGGCATAAATACCAGTCTACAGGTGTTGTGTCGCAGGGGCTCTAGTCCCTGAAATCCATTTAATTTCCACTGACATAAATGCCAGTCTACAGGTGTTGTGTAGCAGGGGTTCTAGCCCCTGAAATCCATTTAATCTCCACTGGCATAAATACCAGACTACAGATGTTGTGTAGCAGGGGCTCTAGCCCCTGAAATCCATTTAATTTCCACTGGCATAAATACCAGACTACAGGTGTTGTGTAGCAGGGGCTTTAGCCCCTGAAATCCATTTAATTTCCACTGGCATAAATATCAGTCTACAGGTGTTGTGTAGCAGGGGCTCTAGTCCCTGAAATCCATTTAATTTCCACTGGCATAAATGCCAGTCTACAGGTATTGTGTAGCTGGGGCTCTAGTCCCTGAAATCCGTTTAATTTGCACTGGCATAAATACCAGTCTACAGGTCACCTACTGAAATCGGTTTTTCACCTTTGACCCATAATCGATGTGCCATACGTTGATATTTTTTATCATCGTAAACGGTGCCTGTATGCAATGTGCAGCGGTTGTCCCACATTAACACGTCGCCTTTCTGCCACTTGTGGGCATACACATACTTAGGTTGGGTAATGTATTCAACTAGCTCATCGACCAAAGCCATGGCTTCGTCATCTTCCATGCCTAGAATATGCTTTACCGTACCTGTACTAACCCACAATGCCTTACGGCCATCGGCGGGGTGGACGCGGATCATTGGATGAATGACATCAGGGTTTTCGCGACGCAATTCATCGGTAATTTCATAGCTATTGAATTCACGATTTTGAATAAAATGCACCAATGAATGATGAATTTTTAACGGATCTAATCGTGCTTTTTGCTCTTCTGGTAAATCTTCATAGGCAGCCACTTGGTCAGCTAACAGGGTGTCGCCCCCTTCATCAGGAACGGTAACCGCGTAGAGCATAGTGCACATTACCGGTTCTTCTTTGTAAGAATAATCAGTGTGCCAGCCTAAACCGTCGTTATGTGCGCCAATGGGTTCACCGTTTTCATCAAGCATATTAGAAATTTTAAAAATATGCGGATAGTTAGGTAAACAAAATTTGGTTTGGGTATGTAATTCTGGTTTACCAAATGCGTTGATGAACCGCATTAAGTCATCTGGTTCCATTGTTTGATTGCGTAATAAAATTGCGCCATGTTGATGAAACGCCGCGACTACTTTGGTCAAGGTTTCTTGGTCTGCTGATTGTAAGTCTACATCGACTATTTGCGCACCAAAGTCGCCCTTTAAATGCTCTATGGTTAATTCTTCTGACGTTTTAGCTAATGACTTATTCATAATTTGGCTCACTCATTTTAAGATTCACGTTTGCCACACACCGACAAAGCAGTTAATGCATAAATTAATGCACTGTCTACTAAATCTTGTGGAGTGGCGCGCCATCTGGGCATACCGGAAGTTACGGCCGGAATCCGCTGCATATTAAATACATTGTGGTCACGCCACATGCTTGAATAAGCGGGATGGGCAAGTTCAATTGGTTCATTTTTGGTTGCCTTAGTGGCGTCGCACAGCGACTTGACTAATGGCGCTACGGCTTGCGCATCTGCCTCGAAACCATTTCTAACAACCATTGGTTCTATGTCGTAATCATCAACATCTAAAGATGCCATTAGTTGCTTTAGTTGGTGGTATGGTTGCGCCGCTGTTTGTTGCGCAGTAAGGCCCACTTCGATATACACTGAGCAAACATCTGTACCGGCACCAAAGGTCAATGGCGAACCGGCTTTAATAGAATCAATTTGTACTTTAGGGACAGACACTCCACCTGTAGTCACATATTTATTTTCAGCTTCATATTGTTGTGACCAGCCATGTAAGGCATCAATCACAGCGCCTAATTTGTATATCGGATTTGGATGTTTGTTCGTTTCTACAGGAGCTTCCAATATTGGTGTAAATACCCCCTCGCCGAACAACTGAATACGATACAACGCATAACCATTTCCTTGCCATGTAACGCCCCAGTCACAACCTTCAGCAGCGATGGCATAATCTGCTATTACGCCTCCATGATGAAATAGGTAGTGTGCACCTATATCTTTGCCCATATAGTCCACGCCCTGCCATTGTTCCATTGGCTCAGGACCAATTTCTCCCGGGCAAGCCGTTAAATATAACTTACCCGCTAATTCGAAACCGGCTTGTTTTAATGCTTTAGCGGCAATTAAAAAACAACTCATAGGGCCGCGATCATTACTAATAGGAAAGCCGTGAAATTTACCATCTTCCAACCAACACTTGTTCCATTCGGGATTATCTAAGGTTTTTTGTGAAAATTTATGTTGATTTATATGCGGGTCATCGCTGGGGCTTTCGGTATCAAGATGGGCGGTAAACAACAAATTTTTACCAACACCTTTACCGCCATATTCACCGATGATGTTTTGGCGCTCTGGTGTCGCGCCACATTGACGGGCTTTGAAACCATTTGTTTGTAACCAGTCAAACACAAATTTACCCGATTCTGCTTCATAGCCAGATTGGCTAGGAATATTACCAAGGGTTAGCGCCAGTTCAGTTATTTCTTGGATGTCGATGGCGGCTTTAATTGCTGCAACATCTTCATCTGTAACAGAGTAATTTACTTGTGTATCAGATGGGTACAGTGGGCTGGTCATGCTGCCTCCCAACGTTTAAGAATAGATTGGGTATCGCTTAGTAAAGCGAAGTTTATCGCCATCGCTCGCAGGCTAGCGTCGTGCAACTCTGGTTCGTATGCGCCGCAACCATCAGTCACAACAATTGCATGGTAATCATGGTGAAAAGCATCTCGAACGCTAGACTCAACACAACATTCAGTCGTAACGCCACAAAACACCAACGTATCTAACTGCTTTTGTGTTAACACCTCATCCAGTTGGGTATTAAAAAAAGCGCTATAACGTGTTTTATAAATTACCACATCACCGTCTTGAGGCTGAATACCATAAAAATCCATACCTGAGGTATCTGCACGGCAGATTGCGCTTTCTGCTTTAGCATCTCTGCCTTGTCTGGTCATCCATTCTTGCCAAGCAGGAGAGTCATCTTGTTCAGTGGTTTTTAAGCCAACAAAGATAACCGCGATACCCTTTGAACGAGCACTGGCAACTAGCTTTTGGATATTTTCAATAGCGGGTTGCAGCAAACTCATGTCCAGTCCAAACTGGCCTAAAAGGCCGTCTGGACTGGCGAAGTCGTTTTGCACATCGACGATGCACAACGCGGTTCGAGCAGGTGCTATCCAATCAGGCTGAAGCTCTGTTAAATCAGAATCAGCCATAATGGGCTCTTACCGCGGGTAAAATATCTTTGCCAAATTTGTGCAGCCCTTTTTCGTAATCATCAAAAATCACCATGACACCGTCCATTTCAGTGTTATCAATCATTTCGATAAGCTGCTTTTTCACTGACTCTACAGTGCCTACGATCTCGCGACTCATAAATGCACCTTGAGCACGAATTACCATGGCGTTATCTTTTAAAGCTGGGTCAATTCCGTAAGAACGCATCATGCCTTCAATTGCGCCTAGATCTTTACCCTCGCGATAATAGTCAGCTTTGGCTTGAGCTTCTTCTTCAGTGTCCTCAATGATAAGCGTTGCCATACAAAAACATTTCACTGGCGTATCAAGCTCATCGGCAATCTTGCGTGCCATACGAGTAATTTTTAAGGTTTCTTCATCGTCCTTTCCGCCCACGAAACATGCATCAGTATTTTTTACTGAAAAGCGCAAACCGCGTTCTGATTGGCCTGCACAAACCGTGAATGGTTTGTTTTGGGGTTTAGGCTGTGACACACAATCTTCAAACTTGAAGTATTTACCATCGTAATCCACATGATCTTCTTGCCAGAGTTTATGAACTAAGTCACTCCACTCTTGGGCATAAACATAACGTTCGTCATGGTCGATATCATCACGCCACGCGCCCATTTGGTTAAGCTCATCTCTGAAAGAACCTGAAACAATATTTAAACCGGCACGGCCACCGGAAATCTGGTCGAGGGTGCTCATCATTTTGGCTACCGCTCCAGGATTCATCATTAAAGTATGCACAGTGGCAATAATTTTGGCGTGATTAGTCGCTTCCGCTAACCCAGCCATCATGGTGATTGATTCTAATGACGTTCCCCAATGCTCAGTTTTACCGCCATAACCACGCCACTTTGCCATCGACATAATGAAATCCATTTTGTAACTGTCAGCAATCACTGCGGCAGTTTTATTTTGCTGATATGAAGCATCGAGAGTGGGGGTGTTTTCTGAAACAATCCAACCGCCATTTGCGATCGGTAAAAACACGCCAAATTCTTTAGTGTTGGTCGTCATATTATAAACTCCTGAATAACAACTATTTGCTGGCTACTTTAGCGGCAAGCATATTATTAATTGATGGGTCAGATGGGGGCGTTTCGGTTACTTTTTTCTGATTTAGTCTTGGCGGACGCATGAATGCAATGCCAACTAAAACCAGCATGGGCAATATACCAATCATTACGAAAGGCGGTACAAAGGTACCTGATACATCGCGCATACGACCACTTATTATTGGTGCTGCAGATGCGATAGTTGCACCAATGTTCATTAATGAAAATAGAGGTAAATAAGGTCCGGTTCCAAAGTATCTTACAAGTAAAACTGTGCAGGATAGGAAGGTAAGACCAAATCCAAAACCTATGGCAAAGGCGAAGAAACCTAAGGTCACTAATGTTTGACCAAAACTTAAGGCAAACATTCCGCCGGCCAATAGAAGTAGTGCAACTTGAAGCATTACTTTTGGATCAAAAAACTCACCGATAAAGCCGCCAACGACACGGGAAATAGCATTACAGAAAGCTTCTGCGGACAACAAAGTACTGGCTAAAGCGAAAGTGATTCCCACTTCAGTCATATGTGCTACCGAGAAGCTGTTGACTGTAATTCCCACAAATAACACTGTGGAATACGCTACGAGTAGTAAAATGTATTGAGGGGTGCGAACCGCTTGTTTAAATGTCCAAGTTTGTTCGGTTTCGTAAACCCGTTGTTTTTCGGTATCCACTTTTTCTTGTTTAGGAGGTGTTCTTAATCGATTGGCGTCCGTGAATAACAGCGATAGCAACATTAGCCCTACTGAGATTACAATTGCTGCCAGCATAACCAGCCAATGCAGCCGCCAGTTTCCTAGCACATTGGTTGCCATCCAAACAACAATGGGTCCAACCACGCCACCTAGACCGCCTACGGTATAATAAAAACCGAAGGCCGTTGAACGTCTTTTGAAAAAGTGAGTGATGATATAAGTACCTGGTACTGAACCTACAAAGGTATATCCAGTGCCAGTGAGAATGCATCCTAAAAAGTAAGTTATAGGTTCCGTTGTTAAAAACAAAACAACAAAACCAACCGCCAATAGCAATACACCAATAATCAGCGTAGTGGCAACACCCCATCTTCTAATTGTCACTGTAGGTAAGTACCCACTTAGCCCGCAAGCCACACCCAGAAAAGTAAATCCTAGGCCTGCTGTGGTCCAATCCCAACCTAACTCAGTGACCATTGCTGGTAGAATAACGCCCAGTGAAGTAAAGGTTGCGGCGGTGACGACAAAAAAGCTTAAACTGAAGGTGCATAAAACAAACCATGCTTGTTTGTCAGCGCTTAACTTACCCATAATGATCCTCAAAGTGTGCAGTGTGAATACAACAATTTTTCAGCTGCACACAGATATTTCTATTTAAAAAGCGTAATTGACTGTTGCTCGCCATTCACGTCCCTTGCCTGGCAATACGGCCACGTCTCCGTATAAATCCTGTAGTGATGTAAAGTAGGTTTCGTCAAATACATTGTCTATATTCAACATCAACGACCAATCACCATAGTGAGCGAAGAACGAACCCTGCACAGTCAAATAGCTTGGATACTTAACAGAATTTTCTACCAAGCCGGAGGATTCTGATACGTATCTTACCCCCCAAGTTGAACCAATACTGTCAAAAACTCCTGCTTCACTGGCATAAGTCGCATAGATACTAGTGACTGCATCCGGTATGCGCGTATCTTCTAACTCTCCTAAGTAGTAGTCGCTACCCGTTGCTGCATACATGCTGCTAGCAAAGCTCAATGCTGCCACCGAGATGCCATAGTTATCGATATCGTTCAAGCCAATATCTCGCGGATTAACAATGTAATAACCGGCAAAGCCGTCAATGTATTCGGTTTTTTGTTTGTTACTGGTAATGCTAAAACTTAAATTTTCACTGGCTAGAATACGCAGTTCCAATTCAGTACCTTCACTTCGAGTGCGGCTAACGGTGCTTCCCCCGACAGTGCTCAACTCGGTTCTTTCTTGTCGATAGCCAGAGATAGAGCCGGTGACAATGCCTTCGAATAATTCGAGTTTAACACCGCCTTCGAGCAATTCGCCGTCAGATAACCACTCGCCATTCGCAATCAAGTCCGGTGATACGTCACCTGCTTGACTAAACTCGATGGCTGAAGATTCTGCGTAGCTTATATAAGGTCGAATACCCGACTCTAGGTCTAATAACAACATCGCACTGAAGGTAAACTCACCGTCTGTATCTTCAGCGTAGATTTCTGTCGCGTAAGAATAGGTAGGATCGCCATTCTCAGTAGACTCGACGTCGTAGTAATCGTAGCGACCACTTAATGACAAATTCCAAATATCCATTGCGGTTAAGTCGACCATCGCAAACGCAGAGTTATAGCTCCATTTTGATTGGGTATCTAAGTCCCAGAAAAAATCAGAGTTAAATGGGGAGCCAATAATGTCGTTTGGCATCGCACCTACAGAAATATCTCTGCGGTTGATGGCAATTTGACCACCATTATAGGATTCTTTTCTACGCGCATCATAATAACGGCTGCTTACACCTACGTTATAGGAACCTTGAATTGCGTCACTACTGCTGCCAAAGGCACTGATATATGAAACACGAAGCTCCGCTGTTTTGGCTAAATAATCTGCGGGGAACCCATAACTAACAAAACGTTGATTATCTAAGTAATCAGCAAATAGTTGCAGTTTTAGTTGGCTGTCATCGTCATAGGTCTTGATAAGATCGACAAATCCAGTAAAGGTTGATGTATCAGAAAAGTCGCTGTCACTTGTATACACATTGTGACGAGATAATTGTGTGGTGCCTACATTGCTATCTAAAGCTGCGACGTTCGCATCAGCATATAAATAAAAGTCTGGATAAGACGTCAATTTGGCAAAGTAGGTAGGATCTTGTGCAGATAGTTCCGCCCATTCCATTTGACCATTACCATTGGTATCCACTAAATCCGTATCACGGCCGGTAATATAAGTCCCATTATCAATTAATTCTTGGGTTACACGATTCCATCCAGGAGTTTGCACGTAGCCTTCGGCATTATATGCCATTAGGCCAGCAACTAATGTCCAGTTATTGCTTAACTCAAAGTCTGCAGTTACTTGCAGCATTTGATGCTCTGGCTCAATACCGTCGTAATAACTACCTGAATCTTCTATTTCAACATAGGTATAAATGCCGCCTTCTGCGTCACCCACATTAACAGGTACACCAAATTGGAAGCTTAAATTCTTTTTGTCGTATGAACCTAGGGTCAGTTGTACTTCACCAACCGTTTCTGGCAAGTAGCCTCCACTTTGACTTAATCTGGCTGTTTTCGGTTCAAGGTTAAGCAAGCCACCAATTTTACCTGGACCAAAATTAGCCGTAGGAGGACCTCGAAGAATATCAACTCTGGATGTTGAGCCGATTGGAGTTTGATAAGTACCGCGGTTTTCAATGCGTTTAAAGCCATGGAAATAGGTCTCTGCCAATGTTCCCCTCACATTTAAAGCACCCTCTACACCGTAGAAAGAAGCGGTAAATGTACCTGGAGCTACAGCAGTAAGATCATCTACAGTAGTTACCCCAAATGCCTTCAATGTTTCATCACTGACGAATGTTGCCGAACGAGGCGTTTCGAGTAATGACTTTTCGAAGCCGAACAATAAGCCGCTGGGTTGATTCTCAAGAAAGCCCGCAATATCTCTTTTTGCGACTACTGATACCACCTCGATAGAGTCTAAATTTTCTTCATTTTGTGTTGTTAACTCTTGTGCCATTAACTCAGTGCTAGCGCCATGCATCGCAACTACAGCTAACGAAACTGATTTAAAGAGCTTATTCAATTTGAACATAGTGTGAACCCTTCTGTTTTTATTTTCGTTTTTGCTGCTGGGTATTACACTAACAACTTACGTGTCATCACTTTTGTAGTTATCCGTCTAAGTACTTGACTATTTGTGTAACTCGACGCTTTATCCTTTTAACGTTGGTAAATTTATCAACCTAATCTGTGTTTTCAGCCAAATTCGTGAATATTCCTTTCGGGATAGCTGCATGCACTCCCCAATTACCATCAACCACCTGAGTCACGCCAAAGTCCACAGCAACAGACAATAACGAAATAGCTTCATCTTCACTTAGGTTTTGCGAATTCATTAAAAATCGACGCGCTTTTCTAAACGCGTCTCGCATAGCCAAGTCGATTGTTGATTGGTTATAAATTTCACTTTGGGCATTGCTGCCCAGTTCTTTTAAATAATTAGGGTGACTGAACCCTAAAACAACCCATTCATCGTCAGTTTCGATTAACGGGAAGTCCATATCAAAATATTGTCCGGGTAAGTCGGCTTGTTTGTGCAAAATAACCTGGAATTCTCCCGTTAATGAGCACTCTATCGCCGTTCCGCATAGCTCAGAGTCTCCTTGACTCGCATGAGGATCACCCACTGACAGTATACCTCCCTTAACGGCCACAGGTAAAAATACTCTGGAGCCTTTGCCTAAACGCCAATTGTCTAAATTGCCACCTTGATTAGATGGTGGAACAGAATCGACCAAGTCAGCATGATTAGGTGCTAACCCAATAGTACCAAAATGTGGCCTAAGAGGTATTTCTACATTTTGTAAAATGTCGAAGTTTTTTTGGGTCTTACTATGGTCAACTGGTACACCTGGATAATCTATGCGCTCATGGGTAACTCCAAATGGATCTGTTTGCGGTATCCAACGATAATTATACACAGCGTGCGCACAGCTGGGTTTGTCTGATTCGTCAATTTCGTAGATAGTAACCACTTCTCTAGGCTTAGGTTCAGTGAGCAAATCATTGTAATGAAATCCCCAGAAAGTAGCGGCGTTAGAGCCAAAACTGCGGCCTTTGAACTGGTCACTGTGATTGTGTCGAGTATGAATATCTAATATTCGTAGCTCGATTACATCCCCAGGCATGGCTTCATTTATGTATATGGGGCCAGTACAAACGTGGACTCCAAATCCTTCCCCCGCGCCTCGACCGTAAATGGAGGCATCCATGGGACCTGCACCTCTGCGATCAACATTTTTCTGTTTAGATGTCCATTTAAAAACACTCTCGGCACCGGGATCATCTTTTATCATCCGTTCATAGTCGTCGTAGGCGTGGTGGGTGAGGGTCTCTATTGTTACCTTTTCATGGGAATTCATATACAGCACTGGAGTCAGTTCACGGTCGAAAAAGCCCCAGTGAATAGTATCTTTATTGACTGGAATGTAATGATGAACCGAAGATGCTTTGTCTTGGGCTAATTTAAGCGCTTGCGACTGTTTGGCCATTGCCGCCACATCAACTTGAGGCTTATTGCCGGTGTCTTCGCGGTTTTCGGTGGTACTCACACCTATGGGGCGGCCTCTGCTCTGCTTTAATTCATGCTCTTTCGCGGCCTTCTGTTTAGAACGTTTACGATATTCTCTGGGAGACATTTTTACGTAATCACGAAAAGAACGACTAAAATAAGCTGAATCGTTAAATCCCCAGCGGAAACAAATTTCAGAAATAGATAATTGCGCATGCACTGGACTATCGAAGTCATCTTTACAGCGCTCTAAACGCCGATTTCGAATGTAGCGGCTGAAGCTCTGATCTACCGATTCAAATAATTTCTGCAAGTATCGGGGAGACACTTTATGTTCACTGGCTACTTCATTTAAGTTCAAATCTGGATTGGATAGTCGGACTTCTATACTTTGGCAAATTCGATGTAATAAAGCGGCTTTTACTCCAGCCGAACCGCCGAGAGAGCGGGTATCTGCTTCTGGAAATAGCGCTGCGATTAGAAATTCAGGAATAGCCATTTCTAGTGGACGTAGCTGATCTTCAGTCATTTTTTCCAAATTATTAGCCACTGAAACTAGCATCGCGGCTAATGTTTGAGCAGGACCTGAATGCCCCGGTAAATGCAGCATGTGTGAAGGAAGAGGAGCGATTAAACGTGCATTGAATGCGATATTTGGTACGGTCACGAATAATTGTCTGAAATCAGAATGTAAGGTTAGTGAGGTTTTGGAACCCATAGCGCCAAATACAATATCACCAGGTAAAACCTCAAAAGACCGATTCCCCTCTCTAATTGTCATTCGCCCTTCGAGGGGGAAAGCAACCCAAACACCATTATTGGTATTTTCTTTTTTAGCAATAATATTCTGCGATGCCGAACTAATTCGAGTGAATTCAATCCCGTTAGGCGTGGTTAAATTATGCATCACAGCATAAAAATCCTCTAACTTGCCCTTATATTCACAAAATAAACCGAGTTTTTCTAACGCCCCCTGCCAACTAGGAAGTCGTTCAATTTTAGAATGGGCATCGGTGGAATATTCCCAACTTCGACTAAGCATAACTTTCTCTCTTCAAATTCTCGTGACTGCACGGATAGCAATTTGTATTTTTACGTAACGGATTGGTGTTACTAGGAAAACTTTTTCTTTAAGGTTAGGTAGCAAAGCAAGTTACATACCACAGCAGGGGAGTTGTGAAGCAAAGCATGAAATGAGAATGATTATAAAAAACGCACGCTCAAAGAGTATGCGTTCAGTGTGAGGATTCAACAGCCTTTAGTCTGAATCAGGCTCACCGGTGTCTACGATACTACGTGGTATTTTAACGTGAACACCCTGTACACTATCTACCACTTGAGTTACCCCGAAATCACTGGCAACACTCATCAAAGAGTAGGCGTCGTCGCGGCTCAAACCTCGATGTTCTGAAAGCAATTCAAGCATATCGATTGAGGCATTTTTCATAGCGACATTGAGATCTTCGTCAAAGCCATGTACCACAAAATAATTTGGTGTTTCTAACAGCGGGGAAGGGAATACAAAGTCTTTGCGCACAATGATTTGCATGGTGACATCCAATGAGGCTTCAATTGCAGTGCCACTGATTTCACCATCACCTTGTGATACGTGGGGGTCGCCAATAGAAAATAATCCACCTTCTACCTGCACCGGATAATACATGGTAGAACCTGCACCAATCCGCCAGTTATCAATGTTACCACCATGTTTACCAGGTGGAATAGTGCTCACTCTGCCACTGACATCCGGTGCCACTCCAGCAGTGCCTAAGTGAGGGCGAACAGGCACTCGGACGCCATTTAAAGTCGTTTCTCGTTCACATTCAGGACACTTAGTTATCGTTCCAGGCGTTAAATATTTTCCCTTAAAGTCATAAGCATAGTGACCATGAGCTTGCATACTCGCCATGTCTAAACGGTAAATGGTGACTCGTTCTTTTTGTTCGAATTCATCATATAAGTGTCCCCAGTTAGCTGCTAAGTTTGAACCATAAGAAAAGCGCGGACGCATCGACAAATAACGAACCTCTAGGATATCACCAGGTTGAGCACCTTCGACAAATATTGGTCCTGTCATTAGGTGGACACCAGGGTTTCTGTCTGCTTCTGGAATGCCGTCCCATATGGCTTTGAGACTATCATCCATCATCAAGTCAGGCGCATCGCCAGCATGATGGGTTATGGCTTCCGCCTGAATGATATCACCACTTTTCACCTTTAATGCTGGCGCTTCGGTTGCAGAAAAGTAACCCCAATGACAGTTTTCCACTGTGGCTTTTAAGGTGTGCATAGCGCTTGCTTGACAACGATCCTGTTCTGACAAATCGTCAGTTTTCAACAGTGACATAAACTCTCCTTTCAATTATTTAGTTTGTCTTAATGGAAATAGTATTTTTCCAGATTAAGGGCTGAGGAGGTTTATTACTTGACTGTTTACGCCAGCTTAGTTGTGTGAAATAACCTTTTAGCTAAATACTACCGTCGTCATATCTAATGAGCCGTATTCAACGTAAGCAGTTTCAAAGCGCAATTTATCGTCAGGCAAGCGTGCGCCCAATACATAAAGTATCGGCAAAAAGTGATCTGGACTCGGAACTGACTCATTGGCATCTGCACCAAGGGCAGTGTACTGCACTACTTTTTCGGGGGTATTCTCGACAATCGCAGTACGCATCGCATCACCAAAACGTTTCGCCCAAGCATAGGTTCTATTGCGACCACCCCAATCCATGGCTGGTAAGTTGTGTACTATATTGCCACTTCCCATTATCAAGTATCCTTGCTGGCGAAGTTGCGCAAGCTTTTGACCTATTCTAAAATGAAACTCTGGTGTTTGTTGACGATTAATCGAGAGTTGCACTACGGGAATATTGGCTTTGGGGTAGACTTTAGCTAAGACGCACCAAGCGCCGTGGTCAAACCCCCAACTGTCATCCAGTGCTGCGCCTTCTTCAGATAAAATGGAGACCAACTTTTCCGCTAATTCCGGTGATCCTGGGGCTGGATATTGCATTTCATACATGGCTGGTGGAAAGCCCCCAAAGTCGTGAATCGTGCGAGGTTTAAGCATCGAAGTAACGCCCACACCTTGAGTGTACCAATGGGCTGAAATACATATTATGCCTTTTGGGGCTGGGAACTCTTGCCCTAGACGTTGCCACATTCTTGTTGCTTCATTGTCTTCAAGAATGTTACCTGGACTGCCATGACCGAAAAAAATCGATGGCATGGTGTTCGTTGATTGATTATCAGATTGATTTTGCATGGATTTTACCTACCAAAAAGTCATATACCATTTGCATGGCATATGACGAAATTTATTTTTGCGTACTGTAGAAATTACGATATTAATTAAGCACTCTGTTTAATCGGAATGATCTGTTTAGACTTGTCCCAACAAGATTGATAACGCTCTACTAACCATTCATTTAATAGTTGTTGTGCCTTTTCTTGCCAAGAATAGCGGCCTCTGGGAGCGAATCTAGAGGTTAAGCCAACTTGTACTAATCTATCGACATGCAAGTCCTGCTCTGTAATTTCCATGGCAGCTTTCATATTAAAATCTATTTTGTCTTCAAACAAAGGATCTTTCATTGCTCCAGGAGCAACCAAGTAGCCAATGGTCATACTATGACTGTCAGCGGATTCTGCATGCAAGATTAAGTAAATAATCATGTCGCTAGTCATCACCAAAGATAGAGTTGGCGGCAAGTTGGCAAACACCGCTTGGTGGCGGTCTTCGTCAGTTAAATTAGGAAAAATTGGTAATATCGCTTTTTGCAGTGGATTAAAAGCTGCGTCAGGGTGATTGGTTCCATTTAATCTAACATAACCTGCTTCACCTGCAGGCATTTCTGGAAAAACTGACTTTTCGCTAGGAATAAAGTCGTGCAGGGGACCTTTGTGAAGTTTGGTTGCATGATATCCGTCATTATTGTTTTCCATCATCACTTTCCAGTTCCAGTTGTATTTCTCTGGCGTCATGGGTCTGGGGCCTTCGGCTTTTTCCAAGTCGTAATTTTTTAGATATTTAGTGACTTCGGTTAATCTTGATGCCAATGGCGCTGCATTTAGGTCAAAATTAACAAAAATAAAGCCTAACCAGACTTCAACTTTTAGTTTTGGCAATGCAATATCATCACGACTAAAGTCACAGGTCTTATTCATTGCAGGAGCTCCTGACAAAGTGCCATCTAAACGATAACCCCAGTGATGATAAGGACACAAGAAGGCCTGTGCGTTACCGTGGCCCTCAGCCACTAACATTGCTCTATGTTGACACACCGCCGACAAAGCATGAATTTCTTGGGTTCTATCTCTACATATAATCAAAGGTTCGTTGACGTGAGTGACAGTGAAAAAATCACCGACTTTGGGAATCAACGATTCACGCCCAACACACAGCCACTCGTGGTTAAATAAAGCTTCTTTTTCGAATTCAAAAAATGCTTGATCAGAATAACATTCTGGAGGTAACGTTTCCGCTTGCTCAACTTCTAATGTGGAGCTGGCCAAACTGGCAAAAAACTCTTCGTCGAATACTTTTTTCATCATGCGCTATTTCCCAATGCTATTTTTATACTTGTTTAGTATTTTTGTTGAAGAGAATATCGATACAGCCTCTTTGAAACAGAAACTGATTACTTCTCAAACTGGCTCTAGTATAAAAATTTCATAGCGGCGTATCTTGGACGTATCCGTCAAACAAGTTGTAAAAAGACGTCTTTTGGTTTGCTCTATTTCGGGGGGATGATGGTCCAATGCACCAGGCTTGTGCGCAACTGCACTGATGCAATGCGAAATTAGCGCAACTCTTTTGGCAAACACAATTTATCGGGCGTAAAAAATCAAGAACTTGTGGCATGGCTTGTTTAAATTTAACTTAAACATAGCTAATGAAGACGTAAATATGAAAATAGGTATTATCTGCGGTAGCCAACGGGCCAAATCGCAAACCAGTAAAGTGGGTTTATATATTCAACAAACGTTAAACTCGCAAGATGTGAACACTTTTTTATTAGACTTAGGTAAACAGCCTCTGGCTAATTTCGATGATAGCTTTTGGTATGAAAAACAAGGTAGTTTACAAACCGCCTGGCAACCCATTGCTAAAGAATTACAAAGTTGCGATGGATTTATTGTTCTCACTCCTGATTGGCATGGAATGGTACCTAGTTGTTTAAAAAACTTTTTCTTATTCAGTAGCGCCGCAGAAATGGCCAATAAACCCGGTTTGATAGTCGCAATATCTGCTTCCGTCGGAGGATATTTACCGGTGGCAGAATTGCGCATTAGCAGTTACAAAAATAATAGAATTTGTTGGATACCTGATCATATTATCGTGCGCAACGTAAAGCTTTGTATGAATGATACAAATCCACCTGAAAACCAAGATGACATTTATATTCGCACTCGATTACAGCATTCTATTAATTTGTTAACCGAATATGCTAAGGCGTTGAGCGCAGTTAGAAATAGCCAAGTGGCAGATTACAAAACCTATCAATACGGCATGTAAGCACAATCGTATTCAACCTAAAGGTAATAACATGAGCAGCATCACTGTCACGCCAATGACAAAAAATATTGGGGCGATTATCGGAAATGTGGATTTAACTCAACCATTATCTGAACAACAGCGTGCGGATTTAAATCAAGCATTGATGGATCATCAAGTTATCTTCTTTCGTGACCAACCATTGAGTCACGACCAACATCGAGAAGTCGGGCAAGTTTTTGGTGATCTTATTGTGCATCCAGGTGCACCAAGCATTGAAGGGTACAAAGATATTGTGGCGATACATGCAGATAAAGAGTCCAAATATGTGGCAGGCGATAATTGGCACTCTGACCTGAGTTGCAACCCAGAGCCTCCTATGGGCTCGATGTTGTA
Organism: Alteromonas sp. M12; assembly: GCF_037478005.1. Taxonomy (NCBI): domain Bacteria; kingdom Pseudomonadati; phylum Pseudomonadota; class Gammaproteobacteria; order Alteromonadales; family Alteromonadaceae; genus Alteromonas; species Alteromonas sp. M12. The sequence continues at coordinate 86,756 of NZ_CP144164.1, forward strand.
TTTACATACTCTGCCATCAATTGGTGGCGATACGCTGTTCTCATCGATGTACGCAGCATACGATTCGTTATCTCCAGCCATGCAAGACTATTTAAGTGGACTCGAAGCCGAACATGACGCAAATCCTGTCTATCACAGTATCTATGGTGATTATGGTACGGCCTATCCATGTAGCCGCCATCCAATTGTAAGAACCCATCCGGTGACCGGAAGAAAAGGCATTTTTGTCAACGCTTCTTACACTACTCGAATTGTGGGTCTATCGAAAACCGAAAGCGATGGCATTCTTAAAATGTTATTTGAACTGGCAAAAGATCCCAATTTCCAAGTGCGTTTTAGCTGGCAGCCTCACTCAATTGCGTTATGGGATAATCGATGTACCCAACATTTTGCGGTTTGGGATTACTTCCCTGAAACGCGTTCTGGCTATCGAGTTACAATAGGCGGGGATAAACCATATTGAGTGGCAAAGCACCGGATATCCCATGTAACTAGGGTTGTAAGCTGGCTTGCAACTGAGTAAAGATAAGATCTTTTTCACACAAAAGCCTTGATCGTGACGGTTATATGCTGTATAAAATGCGCCCTCTTGTCACTACCGCTATGCGTTTAGTGTGATTTATTGCTTTTCTTAAATATAGCGAAGCTAATTGTTAAAAGTTGTTTTGGAGACAAATACGATGTCCAGAGTATGTCAAGTAACTGGTAAGCGCCCAGCGGTAGGAAACAACCGCTCTCACGCGAAAAATGCGACCCGTCGTCGCTTTTTGCCAAATCTTCAAACCCACCGTTTTTGGGTTGAAAGTGAAAACCGTTTCGTTAAATTACGCCTAACGCCAAAAGGCATGCGTATCATCGATAAAAAAGGTATTGATTCAGTTCTTACTGATATTCGTGCCCGTGGCGAGAAAATTTAAGGAGCCCGACCATGCGTGATAAAATTAAATTAGTTTCTTCAGCGGGTACTGGCTACTACTACACCACTGACAAAAATAAACGTAACATGCCTGGCAAAATGGAGATCAAAAAGTTTGATCCTAAAATTCGCCAACACGTTATGTTCAAGGAAGCCAAAATCAAGTAAACCTGCTTGTTTTTGTCTCCCGAAAAACCCGGTTTATGCCGGGTTTTTTGCGTTATTTAACTATTTGTTCATAACTTTTGAATAATCGCTATAATTCATTCTTTATTGATTCTACTTATCCTCAATTCAGGTTAAAAATGCGTTTATCACGAAAAGCTTGGAACAATGTCATTATCATCAGCATGTTGTTAATGATTTTTTTATTCAACTCCACCAATAATATTCTCACCGGTGGGGATGATGGCGAGCTGCAAGCCAGCATGCTTCCAAGCGGTTCTAAATTGATGACTTTGCAAATGCCCATAGTGACCATGGAGCGAATTGGCCAAGGTTGGCGAGCTAGGCCATCTGAAAAAATCACCGAAGCGCAGATGTTAGCGATAGCGAAAAATTGGGAAACTGCAAAAATGACACCCTTCGAGGGTGATCTTCCGCAACAAATGCCAAAAATAGCCATTGCTTGGTTGGCAGGAGAAAATAGTGGTCGTGTATTTCAGCTTTACGAAGATGGTGATAATACCTTGGTGTTACATCAACAACAGTTATTTGAGATTCGCGATATACCCATTACAACATTGCTACTAGAGACTTATTAATGCCTGAGTTACCCGAAGTTGAAGTGAGCCGCCTAGGTATTTCTCCCCATATGATTGGCAAGACCATTAGCCAAGTCGTTGTTCGTCATAAACAACTTCGTTGGCCGATACCCGATGAAGTGCATTTAACTCATGGCTTGGTAATCGAAAATATTCGCCGTCGTGCTAAGTACCTGTTAATTGATACTCATGCAGGCAGCATAATTCTGCATTTAGGAATGTCAGGGCGGTTGCGGGTTATTCCTACTAATACACCCTTGCAAAAGCATGATCATGTAGATATTCAATTAACTGATGGATTGTGTTTACGTCTCAATGATGCCCGTCGATTTGGCGCGTGTTTATGGTTAGATAAGCAGCAAGAGTCTCATGCATTATTTAGTAATCTTGGACCTGAGCCACTCACCGATGACTTTGACGCTCAGCGGCTTGTTGATATGTCACGGGGAAAGCTGGTGCCTGTGAAGAGCTTTATCATGGATAACAAAGTTGTTGTTGGGGTGGGAAATATTTATGCAAATGAATCATTATTTTTGGCTGGAATAGATCCGCGGCGTCAGGCGGGGAAAGTCAGTAAAAAGCGTTATTTAGCGTTAACCCCCATTATTAAAGACGTTTTGTCCAAGGCCATTGAACAAGGTGGAACTACCTTGAAAGATTTCGCCCAAGCCGACGGTAGTCCTGGGTACTTTGCCCAAGAATTACGGGTTTATGGTCGCGCTAAACAGCCATGTGTGAGTTGTGAAACGCCACTTAAATCAGTGGTTATCGGGCAACGTAATACCTTCTATTGCCCCACCTGCCAGCGTTAAGTTGTAGCAAGGCCTTTAGGCCATGGAAGGTCGCACAATTGCACGGGGTTAAAACACCCACCTACAACAGACATTGCTCCCGTAGCATGGCCTTTAGGCCATGGAATATCGAATGATTGCACGGGGTTAAAACACCCGCCTACAAGAGACATTTCTCGTGTAGCATGGCCTTTAGGCCATGGAATATCGAACGATTGCACGGGGTTAAAACACCCGCCTACAAGAGACATTTCTCATGTAGCATGGCCTTTAGGCCATGGAATATCGAACGATTGCACGGGGTTAAAACACCCGCCTACAAGAGACATTGCTCCCGTAGCATGGCCTTTAGGCCATGGAATATCGAATGATTGCACGGGGTTAAAACACCCGCCTACAAGAGACATTGCTCCCGTAGCATGGCCTTTAGGCCATGGAATATCGAATGATTGCACGGGGTTAAAACACCCGCCTACAAGAGACATTTCTCATGTAGCATGGCCTTTAGGCCATGGAATATCGAATGATTGCACGGGGTTAAAGCACTCGCCTACAAGAGACATTTCTCCTGTAGCATGGCCTTTAGGCCATGGAATATCGCACGATTGCACGGGGTTAAAACACCCGCCTACAAGAGACATTTCTCATGTAGCATGGCCTTTAGGCCATGGAAGGTCGCACAATTGCACGGGGTTAAAACACCCGCCTACAAGAGACATTTCTCATGTAGCATGGCCTTTAGGCCATGGAAGGTCGCACAATTGCACGGGGTTAAAACACCCGCCTACAATCTATTAAGCGTCTTTGTGGAACTTTTCAGTCAAGGCTTTTTGCACAACGGGATGACAAAAGCCATCCACTTTACCGCGATGTTTAGCCACTTCTTTGACTAATGTTGAAGAGATAAATGAATTTTCTTCGGCGGGTGTTAAAAATACACTTTCTAACTTTGGATTTAACCGTCTATTCATGTTTGCTAACTGGAATTCATATTCAAAATCTGAAACTGCTCGCAAACCACGGATTAAAATCGATGTATCTAAACTATCCGCAAAATCTGCCAAAAGCCCAGTGAAGCCGACAACATTCACGTTTTCCAAGTGAGATGTAACTTGCTTTATTAAATCAACTCGCTCTTCTAAGGTAAAAAGAGGTTCTTTACTTGGATTCGCAGCAATAGCCACTGTCACCGTTGAGAACATTCTCGCGGCTCTTTCAATTAGGTCAGCGTGGCCATTAGTGATAGGATCGAATGTGCCTGGATAAATGGCTTTTGTGTGCATATTAACAACTCAATGAAGTTCAATAATTAAAGCACACAGCTTATAATAGACCTAAGCATAAATCCAAGGGTGAATAGCCCTAACTCATCATCAGAGTTTATGATGAGTATTCATCAACTAACAGAATATACCGGTGATTTTTCACTTATTAGTTTTGTTGGTACTTAACTGGCGTTAAGGTTACTTATATTATGGAGCGTTTTTAGTGCCTAAGTGCATTCAGTTTTGCTTATTGTTTTTAATTTTTTCTGGACAGAGTTCCGCATCTCCTTGGGTTGGTACCACAGATCCGCAATTGCATTATGATGTACAAATACTCAGTGAATTTGGTTATTTAGATAGCGTTACCACGACTTTCCCTATTCCTTGGAAAGGCATCTCGGAGCAGCTATCGCAGCTTGATACTGCCTTTATGCATCCGTCTGCAGCCATCGCAGCGAATCGCTTAAAACACTATTTAGTGCTGCAAAAGCATAAAGATACATTTTCGTCGGTGACCGCATACGGTGCGACTGAACGCACCCGTTATGCCAGTTTTGATGGTCAGCAGGGGGAAAAGGGACGTCTCAATATTAATTCTGAAACGCGAGTAGGAAGATTGGCTGGGAAACTATCAGTCAATTTTGAGCCTAATGGCGAGCAGAATTTAGATCAAAGTTATTTGGCATACCAACTTGGTGATTGGAATCTTCGTTTAGGCTCTATCGATCAGTGGTGGGGACCATCTCACGGCAATAGCTTAATATTATCCAACAATGCACGTCCAATACCCACATTGGCATTATCTCGCTCTCGAACCTCAAAGTCTGATTCTAACTGGTTGTCATTCTTGGGCCCTTGGTACGCCACAGCGCAGGTTGGACAGTTAGAAGATAGCCGTGATGTACCCGATGCAAAAATATGGGCTAGCCGCTTTACCTCCCGTCCCATTCCAGGACTAGAAGTCGGCCTTTCTTGGTTAGCTGTATGGGGTGGTGATGGCCAACCAGACCGAATGAATGACTTTTTCAGAGTGCTTACTTTTCAAAAACGTTGTTCTGATGGTGCTGATGAATGTGAGCCATCTATGGAAACTCATATCGGCAGTCATTTAGCCGGTCTTGAAGCTAAATACACATTTCGCGTTCTACAACATCCAGTCAGTATCTACGGTCAATATGTAGATGAAGGAGACTCCAGTGAATTTAACGTCAGTAACCAAGCTCGCAGTGTTGGTATATCTAGTTACCTGTGGGATGCAAAAGTCTACCTAGAAAATAGCGATACCAACGTATCTTGCGACGACGCCATTGTAGACGTAACCCATTGCTATTATGAAAGTGGCACCTATTCCTCTGGGTATCGTTATTACACCCGAGAACTGGGCGAAGATCGTCAAACCGATGCACGTATGACATCCTTAGGTATTCTAAAACACTTTACCGATGGTGATGTGTTCGAAGCCGCCATTCGTTATATTAAAATTGACGATGCTGATGTAGAGCAAGTCGGACTTACTGAAAAAATTACTCAGCTAAGCGGATATTATCAAACTGTGTGGGGACACTGGCAAGTCAAGCTAGGCGCTGTTCTTGATGCAAGTAAGGTGAATCAGCAGGACTCTGAAAACGACTTTACAGTTTTTTCTGAAATTAAATACAGCCTGTAACTATTAGAAATTCGAATGAATAAGAGCCGCCAATGACTAGACGCAAAATATCCTGTTTCATGATCGTATGTAATGAAGCTGACAGAATTGAAGCAAGTTTAAAGCCCCTAGCGGGTTGGGTTGACCAACTGGTAGTGCTCGATTCTGGCAGTACAGATAACACAGTAGAGCTGGTCAAAAAATACACGGACAAGGTTTATCAGACCGATTGGCCTGGATTTGGCGCACAGCGTAATCGTGCTCTTACCTATTGTGAACATGATTGGGTGCTGAATATTGATGCTGATGAGGTTATTACCGAAGAGCTCAAACAAGAAATTGATGATGTGCTAAGCGAACCTAACCTAGATGCTACTTTTATCAAATTTCCTTGGCACACCTTTTTATTCGGCAAAACCCTCAAACACGGTCGTTATGCATCGCCGCAAGGTAAGCTATTTCTCAAAGAAGGCGCTAATTTCAAACACCGAAGTGTACATGAATCTTTAGAAATGCCGGTAGAAAAAGTCCGCATATTGAAATCGCCGTTACTTCATTATAGTTGGCGAGATTATTATCATGTTCAAGAAAAACACCTGAAATATGCGGTTTTAGGTGCCGGTGATAAAGCTAAGAAAAATAAAAAATCGTCTTTGAGCTTTGCTGTACTGCGATTCTTTGTCGACTTCATTCAGCAATATATTTTTCGATTGGGTTTTTTGGACGGAAAACGTGGATTTTTAATGGCGATAATTTTAGGGCAGTACGCTTTTCATAAATACGCCGCTTTGTGGGCAGTCAATCAACAACCTGACTCAACCGAAGAAGATTAATCGTCATGTCTCATACACCCATTAGCGTTTTTATTATTACCCTCAACGAAGAAAAGTACCTTAACCAAGTGTTAGAGAACCTTCGAAATTTTGATGAGATTATACTTGTCGATTCAGGCAGTACTGACAACACGGTTGAAATCGCTAAACAATATGGTGCCAAAGTGTATCACCAAGATTGGTTGGGGTTTGCTAAACAAAAGTCCTACGCAATGTCTTTATGCCGTAACGACTGGGTACTAAATGTTGATGGTGATGAGATTCTTAGCTCTGAATATGTTAGTCGGATTCAATCGGTAGTGGATGAAAAAAGTGCGGATGCCTATCGATTGTATTTTGAAGATATATTTTGGCAATTACCAATGTCCGCCAATTCGAAAAAACGCTCTATCGTTAGGCTCTACAACAAACATAAAGTCCAATTTCCAACCGATCGCTTAGTGCATGAAAACGTAAAGGTAAGTAAAAGCGCGAAACAACAAGATATGTCAGGCTTGGTCATACATTATGGATATCAAAGCACTGAAGTGCTCATGGAAAAGCAGAATAAATACTCTTCTTTGAAAGCCCAAGAAAAGTTTAATAAAGGCAAAAAGCCTTCTTGGCTAAAATTGTTTTTGGTGTTCCCTCTGATGTTTGTAAAAGCTTATTTTATTGAACGAATGTTTCTTTCCGGTCGTCGAGGGCTCGTTCATGCCTATATTTCAGCAATGTATGGCTTTTTAAAAGAAGCGAAATTACACGAATTGCATTTTGTGAATAAAAATAACAGGAAGAAGTAAGCGAGTGATTGTGAAATTAGTGATTTTTATAGCCGGCTTGCAAAAATAGCCAATCGCTTTGTTGAAAGTTGTAATTATCGATTTTATTTGTCTCTTTATTAAGCGATCTCAGAAGTCGTTCTAAATTACTCTGTTTCCACGACTCCCCGGCTTTTTCTGCGCACTTATCGAAATCAATCAACCAGATTTTACCAGCATCATCGAGCATGATGTTGTGGATATTTAAGTCGTGATGATAAATCTGTTGCTGGTGGAATTGAGCAATGGTTTCACCGATGTTTTTCCATTCTTGTTCAGATAACGCCCGATTTTGCAAAACATGATGAATATCTTGGGCATTTGCAATTTTAACAGTGAGCAAATCGGCTTGATAATAGATGCACTTTTTAATAATGCGATAGGCAACCGGAGTGGGGGCAGGCAAACCCATAGCGTTCATCTTTGCCAATAAATTATATTCTCGAAATGCGCGAGTAGACTCAAGGCCTAAATATAAATATTGATCGCTGAGCAATTTACCAATCAAACCACCACGACGGTAATGCCTGAGCACCAATTCATGTTGTTCGGTTTGAATAAAGTGTGTTGTACCGCGACCAACTGCTGAGCCGATAATCGCATTTTTTTGCTGCCAAAATATTGGTGAAAAGTAATCAGACTGACAATTAGGCAAAAAACACGGATCAAAGTAGATTATTTCTCCTTTTTTATTGGTTTGCTCTGTATCTGTCATATAAATTCTGATTCGCCCTTGTGTAATGGTATGAATTGTAATGAAATTGGACACATATTACAGCAGCAATCGAACCTACTATTGTGAATGTCCAAAAACTCTGTCTTCTGCGTCTATCAGCGATTGGTGATGTTTGCCATGCCGCAGCTATGGTAGACCGAATTGTTAAACATGCTCCTAACATCCAAATTACTTGGATCATTGGCAAGATTGAGTATCAATTATTGAAAGGTATGCCAAATGTACGTTTCATCATTTTTGATAAAAAAATGGGAAAAGATGCCTATGTCAAACTCAAAGATGATTTGAATGGAGAAAAGTTTGATGCCTTGTTTTTAATGCAGGTGGCATTTCGTGCCAACTGGGCGGCGAGATTAATCAATGCTACAACGAAAATTGGCTTTGATTGGGCTCGAAGCAAAGAATTACATTGGTTATTTGCTAATCGGCGCATAGCCGCACAGCAGCACGCCCATGTTTTAGAGGGCTTTATGGGGTTTGCTGATAGCATAAATGTGCCTTCACCTAACAACGTGAGTTGGTCCATTCCACTTGCTGATGACGAGCAAAAGTTGGCTAAAGATCTGCAAGCAGAGCTTAAATCCTATGTGGTAATCAGCCCCGCTGCTAGTAAAGCGGAAAGAAACTGGTTACCGGAGCGATATGCGAGCATAGCGGATTATTTAACTGAAAAAGGGATTAACGTTGTTTTGTGCGGAGGTCCAGCTGATTTAGATAAAAGTTTAGGTCAGCAAATTGAAACTCATAGTAAGCATAAAGTTACAAATTTGATTGGTAAAACCTCGCTAAAACAAATGCTAGCAGTGCTTAAGTTCGCGAAATTTGTGATTGCTCCTGATACTGGGCCAGCCCATATGGCGACTACTGTTGGCACTGACGTAATTGGCCTGTATGCACACAGTAATCCTCGCCGGACGGGGCCATATTTAAGTTTGCAATATGTGGTTTCAGTTTACGACCAGGTTATTTTGCAACAAACCGGTAAAACTTGGCAGCAGCTTCCTTGGGGAACCCGGGCAAAAGGTCAAGATTTGATGAAGTTAATTGAAGTGGAAAAGGTTGTTGAGCAAATTGACAGGCTGTTATCTGCTCAAGGCCGATGAGTATTTATTAGTTCAATGGTTTTTTGCAGCGCTCCTCTATTGGATTTTATAACATCGTAACCCTTCTGGCCGGCGGAAATACGCGCTTTATCGTCAACAAGCCAATGACTAACTAAATCAACAATATCTTGGCTAGTAGTGACTAAGAATAGATTACCGCTTTGTTTTAAAGATTCACATATAGCAGGGTTATTGTGAATGTGGTTTCCCATCATTGTGGGGATTGCAGCCACTGCCGCTTCCAGTGGATTGTGTCCGCCTTTCGCTGCAATGCTACCACCGATGAACGCAAAATCAGCATAATGATATAGGTCGGTTAAAACACCCATTTGGTCAACTAAAACAATGTCGGTATGGCGCACACTCTTGTTTGTTTGAGACGTTCTGGAGACGCTTAATCCAGAGTCGCTGAGCAACTCATAAACTTTATCAAAACGCTGAGGATGGCGCGGAACTATCATTAACAGTAATTCAGGAAACTGTTTGATAAGAGACTTAGTGGCTTCAACTAAAACTTGCTCTTCTGGATCGTGGGTACTTCCAGCAATAAGTATTTTTCGCTTTTCATGCTTAAATTTGGTGACTAAGGGTTCAGCTACACCACTAATAGTATTTTCCAATTCAAATTTAATATTGCCGGTAATCGTCAGTTTATCTGCGGGGATGCCCAAGCTAAGGTAATTTCGGTAATCTCTTTCTGATTGGGCGCAAACGTGTTTGATGGATTGCATCATTGGACTGATCAACGCAGCCATTTTTTGATATCCGCGAACAGAGCGATCGGTCATTCTGCCGTTGACCAAAATTACCGGAATTTGACCTTTCACACATTGCCTTATCATATTCGGCCACAATTCAACTTCTACCACCAAAACTTGTTTTGGACGAATTTTGTTTAACATTCGTTTCATCATCCATCCCAAATCAAAAGGTAAATATAAATGCTGCACTTTCTCACCTAAAAGATTTTTCACATTAGCTGCCCCTGTAGGGGTAGTGGTCGTGACTGTTACGTTTAGGTTTGGATCTTCGCGAAATAATTTTTCAATTAAACTAGCAGCTACAGCGACTTCGCCCACTGAAACACAGTGAATTAATATCTCCGATCCCTTTACAGCTTTGGTGTAAATCGAGAAACGGCTTAAACGATGTAAATTAAATTGTTTTTTGCGCAAACTAAAATTGACTAACCAATGTATAAATAAAATAGGAATAACCAACGATAAAGTTAATGAGTACAGCCAGCGGCTACAAACTAGCTTCGTAGAATTTAAAAATGAAGACTGTTGAGAGGGTGATTGAGTCATGCTGGTAATTATTATACTCTGTCGGCATATGATTAGTAAAAGTCGAATAATCGCGTTTAAAGGTCGTTTTTTAGCCAAAGTGACTGAAAACAGTAAACGAAACTAATATTAACTCAAAAAAGCATGCGCAAGTTCTAAAAAGATAAACTAATCTTAATTTCTCAGGAGAAATCCTGTTTAGAGGAAAGGTGAAAGGATTGTTAAGTAGACTGGCTCAGGTCACTTTTATTTTATTGACCATATTATCAACTGCGACTCTGGCAGAGGATAGGTCAATCAGTGTTTTAGTTAACAGTGATGTAAAAACGGAAGAACTGACCCCCGCTCAATTGCGCAAAATATTCTCGATGCGACAAACTGTCTGGCCTGATGGACAGCCTATATCTGTGTTTGTATTAAAAACCGATAATCCAGCCCATCAAGCACTTTGTAAAGATGTCCTTAAAATGTTCCCTTACCAAATAGAAAGACTATGGAATAAGTTAGCTTATTCTGGATTAGGAGATAAACCCAAAGAGCTGAAAAGTACCAAAGAAATGCTTAAAAAACTCCGCTCTACCCCCGGTGCCATAGGTTATGTACTCGATGTTAGCAGCACCGAGAAAGTCAAAAAAATAAAAGTAATAGGAGAATAGCAGATGAAATTATCGGTAAATTTGCTAGCTCTATTTGGTTTTACCATATCCGCTTTTTCGTTTAGCGCGAGTAGTTCAGACAACTTTAATTGGCGTGGCTTTATTGCTCAAGGAGTGATTCAGGCACAAAACTCTAATTACATTGATGACGAAGGCGACGTCACCTTGAAACTGACAGAGATAGGTCTCAATGGATCTTATACTTTAGATTCCAACTTTAGAGTGGCGGGACAGGTCGTTTATTTAAACGGTGGTAATCGTTATCCTGAGGGATTCCGAGTTGACTATTTATTTCTAGATTGGCGCGCTATTAGTACACTAGATTGGCAGGTCAACGTGCATTTAGGCAGAGTGAAAAACTATCATTGGTTGTACTCATCCACTCGGGATGTACCCCATACTAGACCAACCATCATTCTACCTCAGTCCATCTATTTTGACGCCTTCAGAGATGTGGCCCTTGGGGTTGATGGTGTGGCGTTAGTTGCCAACACATCAAATACTTTGGGAGACTGGGAATTCAATTGGAGTTATGGAAGCTCGCCCATCAGTCAGGAACAAACTAAGAATTTGATTGCAGAGATTGCCACAGGAGACATTGAACAAAAGTTTGTGCATCAAGGGAATTTCGTTTGGCACAACCAAGCTGTGAAGTTTAGCGTCGGATTGTTGGATTCCAAATTTAAGTATAATAGTGGCGAAAATGATGCTTTTTTTGATGGTGACGCACAAGTCCAACGTTTTATGCTTCAGGGCACTTATGAGACTCAAAATTGGCAGTTAGCCATGGAATTATTCAGGGAACGGAGTATCTATAGCAACCTAGTTTATTTGGGGTTCAATAACGACTCCCACGGTGAGGGTGGGTATATTCAAGGTCGTTACAATGTAAATAAAGACATTAGCTTAACTGCAAGATTGGACATTTTTGATTTAGATCGCAAGGATCGAAGTGGTGAAGCTAGGTCGGCGCTATCTGGTGGCATTGTGCCAGCGTACTTTGGCTATCAAGATCAATTCACCTTAGGGACTAGCTGGACTTTTTCAGAAAATTGGCAAGTCCAAGCCGAATTTCATCGTGTCAAAGGCACTGGGCGTTTAGCTCCTGTTTTTATGCCCAATACGATCCAGAACGACCACAAATATTGGAATATTTGGGGTGTTCAATTAGCCCATTGGTTCTAACATGAAGTCTTTTCTTAGCCTTACTAACAAAATGCTCCTACTGTTGCTGGTTTTTTTATTGGTTTTGGGAATATCTATGTCCTTTCTCTGGTTACAAAAAACCAATCAGGACTTCATACTCAAACAACAAGAAATCAAGCATCAAAATCAAAGTCAATACCTACTATTAAATAAGATATTTGGCGCCCGCATTGAGTCTTGGGTTGAGATGTTGGTTCAGTTACATCAGAACGAGCCTGAACCGATTCAAGCATTAGCTAAAACCTTATCTTCTCGTTTTGAGTTTTTGCAATTGAACATGCAAGTGGAAGAAGGTTGGCTTTTCGATAGCCAAAAAAACCTAATGTATTCCTCTGAATCGGATATACCACCGCATATTCTGAAAAATACGGAGTATGTTTTTGAAAATCAGTCACCTAAAGAAAGCACATTTTGTGTACCTCAGTGTTCACAGATTTTGTCTATTCCTCTGTTTCAGGCAGATGGAAGTGTAGCAGTCATTACATTGAGTCTAAGTCTAATTGATACACTAGCATTTCTTAATCAGTCTACAGATGCCACCCTTGCATTAGTTTATGTGTCTAATAAAACTGAGGCTAAATATGCTCGGGATTTCCGAATAAGAGAACCATTGGCGGTTAAACATTTTGACTTATTTGAACCCTTAATTGATTCGTTTCCGGCAAAGCTAACCATTGATAAACTTACCGTTGAAGGAGCCCAGTTAAATATCAACAATAAACATTATTTTGCTGTGGTTATTCCAATGTCGACTGTAAATGCCGATGATGATTATATTTTGGCAGCATACGATATTACGCCAATGATGTTAGCCCACCGGGCTTACCAACAAACTATACTGATCACTGCATCTGTGGTGTTTGTGCTGGCCATGTTGTTATTCTATTTGATTACCAACAGCGTACGTCAGCGCTTAATTGATTTCAGCGAACGCTTGCCGCTGTTAGCGTTGCGGGAGTATCAACAATTTAGACTCCGAAACAGAGTGACTACACATTATTTTAAAGATGAGCTGGACACCCTAAATGCCTCCGCTAATAAACTGGCTGATCGCCTTGAGCAACTTGATAATGAAGTTTTAACCAAAGCCAATGAATTAGAAAAAATGGCTATGTATGACCAGCTAACTAATCTACCCAACCGGAATATGTTGGTGAGTAAAACTAAAGAGGCGGTGGCAAAGTTAGTCGAGAGTGAAAAGTTTGTCGTGTTAATGATGTTCGACTTAGATGACTTTAAAAAAGTAAATGATAGTTATGGGCATACAATTGGCGATGAATTATTAAGAGAGGCTGCAGCTCGTTTCCAAAGTGCATTAGATGAAAATGGCATCGTTTGTCGACTAGGTGGTGATGAATTTGCAATTTTATTGAACAATGTAGAGGATATCAAAAGTGCCATCAAAGTTGCCGAGAAACTTCTGGATCGCTTTAGAGCGCCGATAAACGTGGCGCAATTGCGTTTTTATGTATCAACCAGTGTCGGCTTTGCTCACACATCATCGGCAGAAACTAACGTCAATGAACTGATTCGTTGTGCAGACATTGCTATGTACCACGCGAAGAACGATGGCGGTAACTGTATCAAGCTATATATCGAATCTATGTCGAAAAACGCCATAGATAAAGTAGCCCTAGAAGATGAGGCCCGAATTGCTCTTATAAACGATAATTTTAGTTTTTCCTTACAACCCCAGATAGAGCTAAAAACTGGACGTCTTGTGGGGTTTGAAGCCTTGTTGCGCTGGAATCACCCTGACAGGGGACCTATTTCACCGGGTGATTTCATCCCTATCCTAGAAAACACTGAGTTTATGTTGACCCTTGGATATTGGTGTATTGAAAATGCGTTTAGTTTGCTGCAAACGTTTAAACAACAAGGATATCCCGATTTAAAAATAGCAATCAATTTGGCCGGTATTCAATTTCTTGATCCCGATTTAGTCCCCTATTTAGAGGAAAAAATAAAAAGTTCTGGGTTGAAACCCAGCTTAATCGAATTGGAATTGACCGAGAGAACCTTAGTGTCTGATATCCAGCGTACCAACGAGATTATGCAAAGGTTAATTGATAAAGGCTTCTTAATTTCTATTGATGATTTTGGCACCGGCTATTCTTCCTTAAGTTACTTGAAAACAATGCCCGCGAATTTTATTAAAATAGACCGCGCGTTTATTGACGGTATGTTATCCAATGATGCCGATAGGCAGATAGTGGCGGCGACTGTGTCCATGGTGCAAAACTTAAAAATGAAAGTAATTGCCGAAGGGATAGAAGAACAATTGCAGATTGATTTACTCAAACAGTTTGATTGCAACATGGCGCAAGGTTTCTATATTGCAAAACCTATCCCCGAAGATTTGTTGTTCGAAGAGTTACAAAAGTACTGTAAAAATGGAATTTGGCAATACGGTCAGTCGCATTAATTGCGTGCAAAGATTGCGATTGTGACTGCCATGTCCAGTTCGCCTTCTGTGCTAAATTCCGTGTGTAATTAAATCCTTACACCTCAACATGTCCTATAATTAGTGCCAAAGCAGTGGCACAACGTATTACCTAGCGAAAATTTCTTTTAATATAGCGCCATCTAATTCATTGGGGGCAATATGAGTCAATCATTCTACCAACATCTCAATCAGCAAATTGAACAAGTCAAACAAGATGGCTTGTATAAATCCGAGCGTGTAATTACTTCAGCCCAGAGCGCTGATATAGTTGTTCAAAGCGGTGAACATGTACTTAATTTTTGTGCTAATAATTATTTAGGATTAGCCAATCATGAGGCGTTAATTGCCGCCGCTAAAGACGGTTTAGATGAGCATGGATTTGGTATGGCCTCGGTGCGCTTTATCTGTGGAACCCAAGATATCCATAAGCAGTTAGAGCAAAAAATCAGTGCTTTTTTGGGAATGCAGGACACCATTTTATATCCATCATGTTTTGATGCTAATGGCGGTTTGTTTGAGACTATTATGGGCCCTGAAGATGCCATTATCTCTGATGCTTTGAATCATGCCAGTATTATTGACGGTGTTCGTCTATGCAAAGCCAAGCGATATCGTTATGCGAATAACGACATGCAAGCCTTGGAAGAGCAATTGATTCAAGCCGAAAAAGATGGCGCACGTTTTAAATTAATTGCCACCGATGGCGTTTTCTCGATGGATGGTGTGATAGCCGATTTGCATAGTATTTGCGACTTAGCTGACAAATACGATGCCATGGTAATGGTCGATGATTGTCATGCTACTGGGTTTGTCGGTGAAAACGGACGCGGTAGCCATGAATACAATGATGTTATGGGGCGGGTAGATATCATTACCGGTACTCTTGGTAAAGCGCTTGGCGGTGCATCAGGTGGTTACACATCAGGTAAAAAAGAAGTCGTCGAATGGTTGCGTCAACGCTCTCGACCATATTTGTTTTCTAATTCTGTTGCACCTCCAATTGTTGCCGCGTCATTGAAAGTATTTTCGATGCTGGAGCAAGGGCATGAATTACGCCAGCAACTTAACCGAAATGCTAAACATTTTAGAAGCCGTATGGAAAGTGCCGGTTTTACCTTGTCAGGCAAAGACCATGCAATTATTCCGGTGATGTTAGGTGACGCGAAGCTAGCCAGTGAAATGGCTGACAAGATGTTAGAACGAGGCATTTATGTGGTTGGCTTCTCTTTTCCTGTTGTACCAAAAGGGCAAGCGCGAATTCGCACGCAAATGTCTGCCGCTCACTCAATCGAGCAGGTTGATCGTGCAATCGATGCTTTTATCGATGTCGGTCGTGAATTGAAGGTGATCTCATGAAATCACTTGCGAAATTATACCCCGAAAAAGGGATATGGATGAACGATGCTCCTGTCCCTGAAGTTGGTCACAATGATCTACTAATTAAAATCAATAAAACCGCAATATGTGGCACAGACATGCATATTTATCAATGGGACGAATGGTCACAAAATACCATTCCTGTGCCAATGATTGTAGGTCATGAATATGTTGGCGTAGTGGTTGAAATTGGTCAGGAAGTCAGAGGTTTTAACATAGGGGATCGGGTCTCTGGTGAAGGACACATAACTTGCGGGCACTGTCGAAACTGTCGTGCTGGTAGACGCCACTTGTGTCGCAATACCGAAGGTGTTGGTGTAAATCGCCCTGGGGCTTTTGCTGAGTACCTGGTGATTCCTGCGTTTAATGCATTTAAAATTCCCGACAATATCAGCGATGAGCTAGCGTCGATTTTTGACCCTTTTGGCAATGCAGTTCACACTGCTTTGTCATTTGACTTGGTTGGCGAAGATGTATTGATCACCGGGGCTGGTCCTATTGGTATTATGGCTGCAGCTGTGGCAAAGCATGCCGGTGCTAGGTATGTGGTTATCACCGACATCAACGATTATCGCTTAGATTTGGCTAACAAAATGGGCGCAACTCGCACGGTAAATGTCGCCACTCAAAATTTGCAAGATGTGATGCTTGAATTAGGGATGACCGAAGGGTTTGATGTTGGTTTAGAAATGTCAGGCGTCCCCTCTGCATTACGAGATATGCTGGCTAAAATGAATAATGGTGGTAAAGTTGCCATGTTGGGCATTCCACCTAAAGATGTGGCAATAGACTGGAACCAAGTGATTTTCAAAGGTTTAACCATTAAAGGTGTTTATGGCCGTGAAATGTTTGAAACTTGGTATAAAATGGCTAGTCTCTTGCAGTCAGGATTGAACTTAGATCCTATTATTACCCATCAGTTTTCTATCGACGACTTCCAACAAGGCTTTGATGCTATGGAGTCGGGACAATCTGGTAAAGTGATATTAAATTGGTAGTCGTTAACTAAACAATAGTAAATAGGGGTAGATTTGGAGCAGTTCGAACATATTTCCGTAGAACAAACACAAGCTCTTTTGTTAGACAAAAAAGCGCAACTAGTAGACATTCGAGATGAACAGTCATTTGCGGCTGGTCATATTGAAGGTGCGGTGCATTTAACCAATGGTAGTTTGCAGCAGTTTATGTCAGAAACTGAATTCGAAACCCCGGTTATTGTTTGTTGTTATCATGGTATTAGTAGCCAACAAGCGGCTCAATTTTTGATTCATCAGGGCTTCGAGCAAGTTTATAGCATGGATGGTGGTTTTGAAGCTTGGAAGGCTGCCATGCCTTTCGTCTCTCAGGAAGCAGACTAAAATTGTGAGTAAATCTCTCGAGTTAGTTAGCTTTGGCCATGAAAGTCCTGCAATGTTGTTGGTTACTTACTTAATTAGCCAGAATATCCCAGCTAGTTATGCTTATGCAGAAGGAGACTTAAACCATCAAGTCTTACTTGACGATCCTGCCTGCCTTCAAGAAGCCGCGTTTATTGTTAAGGAATTTGTCGATAACCCGACAGATCCTAAGTATCAGAAACACGCTTGGGAATTAGAGCAACAACTCTTACGTTCTAGACAAAAATCAGTATTCCCCAAACTGCGTTGGAGTATGTTCCAACAAACCCCGTTCATGTGGCTGATAATGGGCATATGTATTCTGGTTTATTTGGGTTCTATCGCGGGTGGCTTCATTTGGGTCAGAGAGAACCTGATGTTATTGCCCTGGTCTTTACTGATTGAAACAGGGGAATGGTGGAGAGCTATTACGCCTGCATTTATTCACTTTGACGAAATGCACATTATTTTTAATCTGCTTTGGTGGTGGTTAGCCGGCAAGGAAATTGAGAAGAAGTTTGGTTCTAGCACCTTACTGTTAGTCTTTTTGATAACTGCAATTATTCCTAATATTGGTCAATTACTGATGTCAGGTCCTGATTTTGGTGGTTTGTCTGGTGTGGTATATGGAATTATTGGTTTTGTGTGGTGGTGCGGCTGGCTGCGTCCACAATGGGGACTCGCATTACCTAACTACATTATTGGTTTTTCGTTAGTCTGGTTGGTCTTAGGGTATATCGATGTATTATGGGTTTCGGTTGCCAATACCGCTCATACTTTAGGCTTGGTATGCGGATGCGCAATTGCTTGGTGCTACGTTTACTTCACTCAAAAAAGCCACAGTAAAAACTAACTTACAACAGGCTAGCTATCCGCCTTGCACAATAAATTTAGTGATGATGATGTCTTTTATCATCGGTTTACCCGTTTCTTTTTCCATTAACTCTCTAAGTCGTTCAAGGCTGCTTCTGCGGAAGTCTTCTCTGCCGGTAAGAGATTTTACTTTGTCTTTTGGTTGTCTGCCGAGTATGTCTATGACTGTCGCTCTTAATAGTGGCGAATGGTGCTCAACAGCTTCAATATAATCCGCATCTTCCAACATTAGCTCTATAGTCGTGCGGACAAAACCTAAATTGTTCGCGTTGGAGCCTAAAAAGTTAGTAACGATATCTGGCTCTAATCCATAATAAGCGAAATTTGATTGGCCGTGGACGGTTCCAATAAATTGACTTGAAGTAATCGCTAGAATGAACGCAAAAAGCACAGATTTCATATTGTTATCTCGAATTATTTAAATGCGAATTTTAATGGCTTTATTAAGTGCCAATTCAAATGTCTTTAGTTTAGCAATTGTAGAGAATTAATTTAACCAATTTGCCTATTACAAACTGAAGATTATAATCTTTACACTTTGGCGATAAATCTTATCAACCTATTATCTTCAGTATGTTAGCAGCTATTGGTATGATAGCGTCATATTTTCATGGACTTAGCGCAATTTTGATTCAGCAAACTCAATTTCCCGTTTCAATCCCAGCAAATTGGTTGTCAGCAGACGATCTTACTGTTAGCGATCCCTATCTAAAAAATTGGCTTTTAGATACCGGCTCACTTACTGAACGATTGCAATCACACTGTGCGGATTTTAAGCTTGAATTAATAGGTCAACGGCAGATGCAGCCAGAGCTTGAGGAATTGACCCAACTTAGTTCAGGTTCTCTGTTAGTAAATGACACTCAATGGCAAGTTAGAGAAGTGATTTTATGTGGTAATGGCCAGCCTTGGGTGTTTGCTCGTTCGATTTTGCCGCAACAACTTTGTGAAATGGATTTAGTCGAGTTGGGAAATCAACCATTGGGAAAAATTATCTTCAATGATAGTCGGTTTGTACGCAGTCCATTTCAGCTGTTAAAGTTACCCGATACGCGTCACTTTTCTGATTTGCTAGCAATTTCAGCGCAGCGTCCAGTGTGGGGGCGTCGCTCGGTGTTTGATTTTAAGCAACTACAGTTGATGGTCGCAGAGATATTTCTTCCTGATTGTCCAGCTTACTCTAAACAAGGCTAAATATGGGGAATAGTAAAGTTCACGCATTGATCAGATTGGCCCGTATGGATAAACCAATAGGTAGCTATTTATTGTTGTGGCCGACGGTCTGGGCATTGCTAATCGCTGCCCAAGGCAATCCACCAATACAGATAGTTATTGTTTTTGTTATTGGTGTCTTTGCGATGCGCAGTGCTGGATGTGTTATCAATGATTATGCGGACCGGCATGTGGATGGCAAAGTTGAACGTACTAAATCACGGCCATTAGTCAGTGGAGAAGTATCTGAAAAAGAAGCCTTGTTACTGTTTGCCGGGTTAGTACTTATTTCTCTTTTATTGGTTTTAACCCTCAACTATCAAACAATTCTTTTGTCGTTTGGGGCGTTAGCGTTAGCGATTATCTATCCGTTTATGAAGCGTTTTACCAACCTTCCTCAAGTGGTGTTAGGTGCTGCTTTTAGTTGGTCAATTCCAATGGCTTTCATGGCGATCAACGAACATCTCAATTGGATTGCTTGGTTACTTTTTTTGATAAACGTGATCTGGACTGTGGGTTATGACACTGAATATGCCATGGTCGACCGAGATGATGATCTAAAAATTGGGGTTAAGTCCACAGCCGTGCTATTTGGTCAGGCCGACAAACTTGCTGTGGGTATCACCCAAATAGTCACTTTGCTGTTGCTGGGATTTGTGGCTTACTATTTAAACATGACATGGCCAATGTATATTTCGCTTTTGGCCATGGCAGGATTTTTTGTTTACCAACAGTATCTAATTAAGGATAGAAACAGAGTGAATTGTTTTAAAGCATTTTTAAACAACCATTACGCAGGTATGGGCGTAGCAATTGGAATGCTTTGTCACTATTGGTTATAGTCGTTCGAAAACCGAATTTAGTTAGTCTTTTCAGTTGAAGGACTTGGATTTTCCAACTTATCTAGTCTAACTTCTAAGGCTTCGAGTTTTTCTCGTGTGCGAATCAGCACCTGACTTTGTACATCAAACTCTTCCCTGCTTACGAAGTCTAGGCGGCTCAACTGAGATTGAAGAACCTGTTTTACTTTTGCCTCCGCTCCTTCAGCCATGGTTTTCACACCAGGGGGAATCGAATCAGTTATTTGTTTTGCGATATCTTCCAGTTTTTTCGGATCCAACATGGATAGAGCCTCCAAATAAAAATATGATTGTAACAGACGAATGTTGAACTTACTGCATTTGTAGTAAAAGTCCTGAATTGATATAACGATGCTAGCTATTCGGTCGTTAATTTTTTACAATTCCCGGCCATTTTTTAAAGATACACCCATGAAACTCAACGACGGTCAAAATCAAGCAGTCAAATTTATCTCAGGCCCATGCTTAGTGCTCGCTGGGGCGGGCAGTGGTAAAACTCGGGTAATTACAAATAAAATCGCATACTTGGTTCAACAGTGTGGTATTCCTGCTCGTCAAATTGCCGCGGTAACTTTCACCAATAAAGCCGCCAGAGAAATGAAAGAGCGTGTGGCCCAAACTATGGGCAAAAAAGACGCTCGCGGTCTCAAAGTTTCTACCTTCCATACCATGGGTCTGAATATCATCAAGTCGGAGTTTCGTAGTTTAGGGATCAAACCTGGATTCTCATTATTTGACGACAAAGACACCATGGCCTTGCTAAAAGATCTAACCGAAGACTCTCTTGATGGTGATAAAGAGCAATTGAGCTTGTTGCAGTCGTGTATTTCAAATTGGAAAAATGATCTAATCTTGCCTGAACAGTTGCAAAAGCGTGCATTGTCGCCCGGAGAAGTGGAATTTGCGAAAGTTTATCATGAATATCAAACACATCTTAGAGCCTACAACGCACTAGATTTTGATGATTTAATCTTGATGCCTACCTTGCTTTTACAAAATAATGAAACCGTTCGGCAAAAATGGCAAAACAAAATTAAATACTTGCTGGTTGATGAATACCAAGATACCAATACGAGTCAGTACGAGCTGGTTAGATTGTTAGTTGGGGAACGGGCAAGGTTTACTGTGGTAGGGGACGATGACCAATCCATTTACTCGTGGCGCGGAGCCAGACCGCAAAACTTAGTGCTTTTGCAGCAAGATTTTCCCAGCTTGAAACTAGTAAAACTGGAACAAAACTATCGCTCTTCAGGGCGAATACTTCATAGCGCGAATATTCTCATTCAAAACAATCCTCATGTGTTCGAAAAAAAGTTGTTTTCAGAATTAGGGTACGGTGAGCCGCTTAAAGTGCTGATTGCAAAGAATGAAGAGCATGAAGCAGAGCGGGTTGTTGCTGAACTGCTTGCTCATAAGTTTATGAAGAATACCCAATTTAAAGATTATGCGATTTTGTATCGTGGCAATCATCAATCTCGGTTGTTTGAAAAGATATTGATGAGTAATCGAATCCCTTACAAAATCAATGGCGGAATGTCGTTCTTTGGTCGCACTGAGGTCAAAGACCTGATGGCTTACTTACGACTATTAGTTAATCAAGATGACGACAATGCGCTGCTTAGAGTGATTAACACTCCTACCCGTGGTATTGGCCGTGTTTCCTTAGAAAAGTTAGGTAGCTTTGCCAATCAGTTAGGATGCTCTATTTTTGAGGCCGCGTGTCATCCGCAATTACACAGCGTTTTAAGCGGCAAAGCCCAGCAGAATATCGAGGCCTTTAGTCGCTGGATTGTTGAAGCTTCTGACAACGCCGTTCGTGGTGATGGTATTGCTGCCATTCGGGGCATGATCAAAGCTATGCAGTACGAAGAATGGCTTTACGAGTCTAGCACTAGTCCCAAAGCAGCTGAAATGGCAATGGCAAATATCAGTACGCTTTTCGGTTGGATAAGCGATATGCTCGAAGGCAATGAACTGGACCCACCGATGACCCTGCAAGAGGTTGTAAATCGGTTAATTTTACGAGATATGATGGAACGTAACGAAGACGCAGAGGAGTCAGATCAGGTACAACTTATGACTTTACATGCGTCTAAAGGATTGGAATTTCCTTATGTTTTCATGGTTGGTATGGAAGAAGGACTATTACCGCATCAAAGTAGCATCGATGAAAACAATATCGAAGAAGAGCGACGATTGACTTACGTTGGTATTACTCGAGCACAGAAGGAGTTGTTTTTTACCTTAAGCAAAGAACGTCGTCAATTTGGTGAGGTGATTCAACCTGAACCAAGTCGTTTTCTTTACGAGTTGCCTCAAGATGATATTGTTTGGGAACATAAAAAAGTAAAAGACAGTGCAGAAGTGCGCCAGCAAAAAGGTCAAACTGGAATAGCAAATTTGAGAAACATTCTATCTAGTGGGAAGTGAATCTTGTGCCAAAATCGCCGTCATACTGATGGGTGATTGTATATAATGACCTTGGCCTAAGGTGCAGCCCGCCTCGACTAGTGCATTGTACTGATCTTCATTTTCAATGCCTTCCGCTATCAGTTTAAATGACAACTGACTTGATATGGCTAATACAGAACGAATCAAATTGTAATTGCGTTTTGAGCGAGTTATCGATTTAACGAATTTATGATCAATTTTTACGTAATCAAATGGGTAGCTGTATAAATAACTTAAAGAAGCAAGACCACTTCCAAAGTTATCTAAAACCAAAATTACCCCGGAACGTTTAAGCTTTTTAATGGCTGGTAACATAAACTGGCTGCGATGATTTAATTCGTTTTCATCAAACTCAAACACTAAATTCGATGGATCAATTTGCGCAGATTTAACCCGTTCAATTATCTGGTTTACTAGGCGACTTTGTGAAAGATGACTAATTGACAAGTTAATTGCTATCTTTTGAGTCGCTTCAGACTCACCTAATGTGCGCCAATGTTGCAAAACCTTAATGGCCTGCTCCAGCATAAAGTTATCAATTTCTACGGTCAGTCCACTAGATTGGGCTACCTTCCAGAACTGTTCCCGCTTTATTTTACCTATTGTAGGATGAATCCAACGCACAAAAAATTCGTGATAGAGAATCCTATTAGTTTGGAAATTTACAACCGCTTGAATTTGAGAGTCAAAATGTTGGTTATTGAGGGTTTTACGAAACTCATTTTCTAATTCGAGTTCTTCCAATAGCTTTTGACGCATACTGGTATCGAACAGTACAAAGCGTCCACGTCCCAGTGCTTTTGCTTGGTACATAGCGGCATCTGCGTCGCGAATCAATTCGTCTGCTGTTTTATATCCTTGTTCAATATTTGCTATTCCAATACTCGCCCCTGAATACATTTCTTTGTTGTCGAATTGAAAGGGAATTGCAAGTGTTTGAATAATCCGATTGGCAACCTCTTCCACATCATTAAAATCGTCGAAGCTATCAAGCAGAATAACAAACTCATCGCCTCCTAGCCGAGCTAATAGGTCGTGGGCACGTATGCATTTACTGATGCGTTTGGCAACTTCAACTAAGAACATATCACCAGCATGGTGACCCAAGCTGTCATTAATTTGCTTGAACCTATCTAAGTCGATAAAAAGCACAGCAAACTGATGTTCAGGGTAACGATTTTTGTTTGCAACAGCTAATTCTAATCGACTGTTAAACATGACTCTATTGGGCAGGTTGGTGAGCGCGTCATGGTGGGCATCGTGGATTAACTTTAATTCTATGTCTTTGCGTTCTTCAATTTGTTTCTTTAAATACAAATTGGTTTGATGTAATTCGTCAGTACGTTCTCGCACTTTTCGGCTTAACTGCATATTATATTTTTGAATCGATTCTGCAGCTCTTTTACGTTCTATAGCTACCGCAATATGGTGTGAAACGAACTTTAATAGTTCCAAATCTTTAAGGGTGTATTTGCTGTCTTTCCCATAGGTTTGAACTGCAATGACGCCGGAAATAACACCATCCACATACAAAGGAGAGCCTATCCAAGAATTGGTATGCTTTATCATGTTATCTGCAGTTTTTTGATCTAACTCGTTTTGAGCGGCTAAATCATTAACCCGATCTGGGTCGATTAATTCTGCTTTGCCTGAACGTAATACAAATTCGGTGAGTCCATTACTTAACGGCCTTGAATTGACAACATCATCTATTTCATCACTGTAATATGGAAATTCCAGCGAGCTTTGTTTTTCATCAATAATTGCAACATAACAGTTAGGAGCACTCAATAAGCGGGCTAGAATGTCATGCAAACTAGCATAGAAATCAGACATCTCCCCTTCAACAGAAGCTGCTATTTCAGAAATTTCAAAAAGTGCTTGTTGTAAAGATTCAACTTTTTGACGCTCTAATATCTCTTCTTGAAGCTCATCGTTGATTTCGCGTAATTGTTTTGTTCTCTCGCGAATCGTTTGTTCTGTCAGCTCTCGACTTTTAACTCTATCGAGTGCATTAACAATGTGCTGAGATACGAACAGCAATAAATCTAATTCATCTTTAACGTATCGAACCGCTTTGTCGTAGCTTTGAACTACCATAGCGCCGATAACCCGATTGCCGCGCTTGAGAGGCACACCAATTAAATCTACAGGCGTTTTACCAATTGCTTTGATATTACGTTCTTTAGATTCTTTTTCGAAGTTTTCTTCGGTTAAAACCAAATGTTGGCCGCTTTTGAGAATATAGCCAGCGATACCACCGAGTAAATCTTTTGCGGGAATTTGCTTGATTACGCTTTCATCAAACTGGTCGACGAAATACGGGAACTCCACAAACTCATCATCTTTTTCGTAAAGGGCTACAAAAAAGTTTTGAGCATTCATGAATTGCCCAATGATTTCGTGAATTGCTACATACAGGCGTGAAAGTTCGCTGATAGAACCAGCTAACTCTGAGATGTCAAAAAGCGCTCTTTGGATATGCTCAGAGCGCTTATATTTTTCAGTTAACTGCTGAAGCTGAGGAATTAGTTCTCGCAATTCCTCAACTGTTAACTGCCCTGCATTAAAGTCTTCAGTCAATTAATTTAATCCAATAAATGATTGATCATAAAGAACCTTATACCAGCGAAACTAACTAAAATCAGACACCTTCTATCATGAACTCTATTGCTGCTTTAATATCGTCATCTGAACAATCGCCACAGGTTCCTCTTGGAGGCATAGAACCAAGTCCATTGAGTGCGTTATGCAATACTTCGTCGATTCCTTTTTCCAATCGCGGTGACCAATCAGCGGCATCATGCAGTTTAGGAGCATTTAACACACCTGATGCATGGCAAGCGAAACAAGCGGTATTATATATGTCTTCACCAGAACGAGGACCTGAAGCTGCAGCCGAGTCTGCTTTAGCACCCGCAACATGCACAGAACCAACTGGCGCAATACGGGATTTGATATCTTCCTCAGACATGTTTTGCGCTTGTACGGCAAACATCAACAAACTTCCAACTAACACGCTCAACAACGCTTTTAATTTCACAATAATCTCCAACGATCTAAATTTAAATTTTGTCACTCACCAAAGAATAACAAATTATAGCGAGTTATTGATACTGAACAACAATTTACTTTGCAATTGCCATCTATCTTCACTCAAAAACTACTTATTTTACGGATTTAACCCTATTTTGCCGATTTCAACTCAGCAAAATCATCATTTCAACCGTAAATATATTGATAAACTTTCTAAGATTACACGGCTGATAAGTTGTTTCAAAGAAAACTTATCGATATTTTACGTAAATTAGCGCTAAATTGTGCAATTATTCTATTGCACAATTTTTTTCAAGACCCATATTGAACTATGCAAATGAACTTGTTTGATTGCTTTTTATAATTGTTAATATTTCTATCTAAGCAGTGTTCGTTTTAAACCGAAAAAAGGAGCCGTAAATGTTAAGAATATTTCTGTTTTTAGGTACAAATATAGCCATCATAGCGTTATTGAGCGTGACATTTAGTCTTTTGGGGTTTCAAGGGTTACTGGCAGAAAATGGGGTTGATTTAGACCTAACTGCGCTAATGATTTATGCTGGAGTTATTGGCTTTAGCGGGGCCTTTATTTCTTTGTTTCTTTCCAAGTTTATGGCCAAACGCTCAATGGGGGTTCATGTTATTGAACAACCAGCAGATACGACTCAGCGATGGCTTGTAGATACGGTAAGGCGGCAAGCTGAAATGGCGGGTATTGGAATGCCTAAAGTTGGACTTTTTAATAGTCAATCTCCTAATGCATTTGCAACAGGCTGGAATCGCAACAATGCGTTAGTCGCAGTTAGTACTGGGCTTCTTTCACATATGAACAAAAATGAAGTTGAGGCAGTACTTGCTCACGAAGTGAGTCACGTCGCTAATGGTGACATGGTCACTATGACCCTAATTCAAGGTGTGGTGAACACTTTTGTCGTTTTTCTATCTAGAGTCATTGGGCATGTCGTTGATCGAGTGGTTTTTAAGGTTGAAAGAGGTCATGGTCCGGCTTTTTGGATCGTCTCTATTATTGCTGAAATTATTCTCGGCTTTTTAGCGATGATGTTAGTGATGTGGTTTTCTCGATATAGAGAGTTTAGAGCAGATGAAGGTGGTGCGAAACTCGCGGGTAGGGCAAATATGATTGCGGCCCTAGCTAAATTGAAAAGTTTTCAGGGAACCCCTGATATGCCTGATGAAATGGCTGCTTTTGCGATTAATGCAGGAAAAATACAAAAGCTATTTTCAAGTCATCCGCCATTGGAAAAACGTATTGAAAACCTGAGAGCTGGTTAATCCAGCTCTGCAAAATCTAATCAAAATAACTTTTCAGGTAAGCCTTTAATACTCGCTAAAGGAAACACTTAAAAAGCAAAACTAGTTTGAATTCTGCGTTCGGTGCTATGGTTTTTATTTTTCGATTTCGCTAGCATTCTTAGATTATCCAAACGCCTGATAAGGCTATCAAATTGTTGGTCTCGGACGGCCCTATCTTTATTCTTTTGTTCAATTCTTTGTTGCTGTATTTCACTGCGAGTGGATTCACATATTGAATCGTGTAAATTAATTAATTCTCGTGTCATAACATCCTCTCAATATTATACTGTGTTTTTGTACAGTATAATATTGATTGATATTTAGTCAATAATTTCGATTAATAAATTATTTTTAAAATAACGGGGCTATATTCTGTTATCCAAGACGCGCTCTGTTTGTTCGGACTCACGCTTGACTAAAATAAAGGTAATAATCATTTTAGTTGGAAGTGACATAATCATTCCCACTGCCACACAGGCTGCACTGATGATGATTCCGCCTATTCCCATCTCATCAATTGTTTGACTAAAAAGATGTAAATAAATCCCTAACATAATTAAACATAATCCCGAGATCATCACCACTTTGAGTAACGTCATTACTTTTGAATTCGTCATCATGGTTTCCCCTTATATGTGAATTCTTGAATTGTATTTAATCAGTAATTCATGAGGTCACATTGATCTAGGTCAGTTTAATAACAAGTTTTGCTCAACGGAAATTCGAACCGCGCGGGTATTGATATCGTTGTTATTGAATCCGCTCTCTACGTATTAAAATTATCTAGAACAAATAATTAACAAGCACTTAGAGCATCTTTGGTAGCGCGCAAACAGTCTTTGATTTCTTAATTGTTAATATTTGGTTAAGCGTATAGCGGTTTTCATAATGCTCATTCAATTGACCCTATCTTTTTTAGGACCTACCTTTCATTGTCAGGTTAGCCGCTAAGCCTTTTGTTTAAAGGTTTTCAGTAAAGCATCGTAAAGCGGTGAATTTAGAGAGTGTAAATAAATAGTTAATAAAAGTTTCATTTTCGATGATTATTAGTTGACGACCACATTTTCGTGCTCTATTCTAATGAAAGCGCTTACATTTTGCTTGTTATTACAATAATTTTACAACCTTAGGGTGGCATAAGCAGGACGTGCGCGGGTGAAAAATGTAGTAATGAGTACAATCAAGGTAGTTTTTGGGAGAAAACAACATGACTAAAACAAGGTTTGCAAAAACCCATCTAGCAACGAGCCTTTCGCTCGTTTTAGGGGCTTCACTGTGCGCACCACTAGCTGCACAAGAAGCTGAAGACTTAGAGGTTATCCAAGTAACAGGTTTACGGGGAAGTTTACAAGAGGCTGCGGCCATAAAACGCTCGTCAGCTGGTGTAGTTGACGCTATTTCTGCTGAAGATATCGGTAAATTCCCTGACACCAACTTAGCAGAATCGCTGCAACGTATAACCGGTGTTTCGATCAGTCGTACCAATGGCGAAGGCTCTGAAGTTACTGTCCGCGGTTTTGCGGGTGGAAACAACATGATTACCTTAAACGGTAGAACAATGCCTGCAGCAATAACCTATGGTGCAGGCTCAGGTGCGGATGGTACAACTAAAAGTGGAAACACGCGCTCATTCGATTTTGCAAACCTAGCATCGGAAAGTATCAGAGCTGTCGAAGTATACAAAACAGGTAAAGCGAACATTGCAACTGGTGGAATTGGTGCAACCATTAATATAATCACCGCTAAACCACTTGATCAAGAAGGTTTTGTGGCTACTGTCGGCGCAAAAGCGGTACACGATACTACCAACCGTACTGGTGATGATCTTACCCCTGAATTGTCTACTATTGTAAGCTACGCTAATGATGAGAAAACATTTGGTGTGAGTTTGTCTGCTGTGCATCAAGAACGTGATTCAGGTTATACCGGCGCCACTGTGAATAACTGGAATATTGACTATTGGGATGATATCGCCGATCCGGATAGAATGTGGAATAACAACACCACAGCAAACTATGTTAATGCTCCAGAGCAGGGACAGCTTTATGCGCGTCCCAATGACATCCGTTATGCATTTTCAAATACCCAAAGAACTCGCGACAATATGCAGCTAACATTGCAGTTTGCACCAACGGATGACTTTAAAGCGTCATTAGACTACACCTTTGCTGAAAACGAAATTGTTGAGCAACGTGGTGAAATTGGTAACTGGCTGCAAATCGGTACAAATACCGGGACGGTAGAGTTCGATAATTCTGCTGTGAAAACACCCATCTACATATCTGAAACCTATGCTGGAGGTGTAGATGAAGGGTACGAGCAACAGTGGCGTGAACAGACGAATACACTAGATTCGATTGGTGTGAACTTTGAATACAATGTTAATGATGATTTTAAAATCATGTTTGATGCGCACGACTCAACGATGCATAGTCGGGGGACAGGTCCAAGAGGTTCCGGCGAACTAGCGGTAGGTTTAGGGGCGCCAACAGTGACCTCAAGAGAATGGTTTTGGGATGGTGACTTGCCTACCTATACTAATGTATATGACGACAGCATTCGAGGTGCAAACAATAACGGGCAAGTGGATGCCGGTGATGTAGGTTCGTCGATTGCTCGTATTAGAAACGCCAGCCAAGAGTCTAAAATCACCCAGTATAAACTTGACGCTACTTACTTCCTAGACAGCGGTCATTTTGATTTTGGTGTGGAAGCTCGTGAAATGGAATCTCGCTCATTTCAAACTGCTGGCAACAACATTGCTTTGGGTAATTGGGGGGTCGCTAACCCTGGTGAATTCGGTGACTTGATTCAACCGTTTGATTTGCCGGGTGAGTTCGACGACTTTACCACAAACTCTGGTGGTTATGGTTTCATTGCTAACGCGCCTGATTTGTATACTGCAGCAGAAGCTCTTTATCCTGGTATTCCAGCTGGAACCGAGGACGCATTGTCATTCGACGATACGATACAAGAAGATTCCTTAGCCGCTTACGTTCAAGTCGCCTTAGAAGGTGAAATCGGAGAAATGCCATTTAGCATCTTAACCGGTGTGCGTTATGAAACTACAGACGTGACTTCGACTTCATTAATTAGTCGTAACTACTTTCAATGGGAAGACAATAATGACGTAGTGTCATATGTGGATGGTTCAGAAACCAGTTATGTTACGGCAGAAAGTGACTATGACTTTTTATTACCGAGCCTGGATTTAAAACTTGAGATTAAAGATGATTTAATCGGTCGCTTCTCATATAGCAAAACAATTGCTCGAGCAGGATTTGGAAGTTTAGGTGTATCTGCTTCAAACTTTGCTGGCGGTGGTGGTTCAACATTGTTGGGTGCGCAACCAACAGCGGATGCGTCAAATCCTGCCTTATTACCATTGGAGTCGTCTAACGTCGATTTATCATTGGAATGGTACTACGATGAAACAAGTTATGTTTCAGCCGGTTTGTTCCAAAAAGATGTGGTTAATTTCTTAGGTAGCCGTCAAGTTGACCAACCGCTACTAGGTATTCGTGATGTAACTGGCGGTCCCCGTGCCGAGGCTGCCGTTCAAGCGCTAGCCGACCGCGGTATTGCACTTGATGACACATCACTTTACGCCATGATGGTATTGCTAAGTCAACCAGAAGCCTTCCCTGGTGGAGCTGATGATTACACTGGTTCGCCAGAACAAATTCAACAGTTAGCCGAAACCGAAGGTTGGGATTTGGTCGCAAATGAGGATGATCCTGAAGTCATTTTCCGTACTAATACACCAGACAATAACCGAGCAGCCAAAATTTATGGCGCTGAATTTGCGGTACAACACTTCTTTGGTGATACCGGCTTTGGTGTGCAGGCTAACTATACGTTTGTACGCGGAGATGTGGGCTTTGATAACGAAGCGGATCCTAACCAGTCGCAATTTGCTTTAGTGGGTTTGAGTGATACGGCTAACTTAGTGGCTATGTACGAAAAAGATGGTTTCCAAGCACGTGTTGCCCTTAACTGGCGTGATAAATACTTGGCAGAAGTGAATAAAGGTAGTTCTAATAACCCGCGTTATGTGGAGTCTTATACTCAACTTGATGTAAACGTTAGCTACGATATTAACGACCAATTCACAGTGTTCTTTGAAGGTTTGAATATAACTGAAGAAGACATCCGTGAACACGCTCGAAACGAAACGCAATTATGGTATGCAACCGATTTAGGTGCACGCTATCAAATGGGGGCTCGTTACAAGTTCTAAGGCGGTATGAAACGGCAAACAACACCAGTGGTGTTGTTTGCCATCGTCCATAAGCCGCTGTTTATTGCGGCTTTTGTTTTTGTAAATATTTGAATAGGATTTGAAGATGTAGCACACTGACACTTCTTATTTTGTTCAATTAAATATGAATATTTTCATTTTTAATTTGCTGGTTTGAAATAACCAACGAGCAAAAAATTATTGAGGAAATACAATGGCCAAACATGTGCTTTTGAATAATGTGCAGCATAAAGATACTAAGGTGCTTGCGCATTATGCTAAAGAGTTTGCCGACGATGTAGCCAGCGTATTGGTTTTCCCACTAGAATTTGTTGAATTACAAAAAGAATATCCAATCTTTTTCCAATTAGACCAACAGACGGGTAAATATCAATGTGTTGTTATGCTTGGTTTGCAAAAAGATGAAAACCTTTTCCTAAGCGATACAACTCCTTCAGGTTGGGACGCTAACTACATACCAGCTATGATTGAACGAGGGCCTTTTTTAATCGGTTTTCAGCAACAAGATCCCCATTCAGATCCGTCTCCGGTTATACACATTGATATGCAACATCCCAAGGTGTCCACCGACAAAGGGCAGCCATTATTTCTCGAGCATGGCGGTAACAGTCCTTATTTGAATCATATCGCTACCCGATTGCAGTCTATTCACGAGGGCATGGCAATTCAAGATGCAATGTTTAATAGTTTCCTAAGTTGCGAGTTGATTGAGCCGGTTAATATCGAATTTGATTTAAACAACGGCGAAAAGTGCAAAGTATCTGGAAATTTTACGATTAATGAGGAGAAACTAAGAGCGCTGTCAGCAGAGCAACTTTTTGAGCTTAATCAATCGGGATATTTACAGTTTGCGTACGCGGCAGTGGCATCTGTTACTAATATTAGAAAATTGATTCAGCGTAAAAACGCCACATTTGCTTAATAAGCAGAGCTTAGAGTACCTATGTTAAACATCACCAAACAAACTGAAGTTATTGAAAATTGTCAGTCAGGGGAGGTGCCTAATGATATTCATCAGTATAGCCACCCTGTAGTACTTAAAGGTGTGGTTAAGCATTGGAAGCTGGTGGAAGTAGGTTTGGAATCTGCGCAAAAAAGCGTTGACTATTTAAAGTCGTTTTATAATGGTAAGTCAGTATTTGCTTACTTTGGCAATCCTGATATAGAAGGGAAGTACGCCTACAATGAAAATGCAACTGAGTTAAATTATGAGTCTAAACGGGCACAAGTAGATGAGGTGCTCGACCTTATAATGGAACATCTTTACGATCAGCGCCCACCAGGATATTACATTGCATCAAATGTTATTGATTTGAATTTCCCTGGACTTCGCGCTGACAATGATTTGCATATTCCTGTTATCCAAAAACAGCATGCGACCGAACCCCCGATACCCAGTATTTGGATTGGCAACAAGTCAATTGCTCGCTGTCACTACGATGCTTCTGACAATATTGCTTGCGTTGTCACCGGAAAACGGCGTTTTATTACTTTCCCACCGGATCAAATTGCGAACTTATATCCCGGCCCCTTAGCTCCTACACCAGGTGGCCCGGCGATTACTATGGTGGATTTGCACAATCCTGATTATGAAAAATACCCGAAAATCAAACAAGCATTAGCCCACGGACAAGTCGCGGAATTAGAACCGGGCGATGGTATCTATATTCCGAGTATGTGGTGGCATCAAGTCGAGGCGCTAAGCCCATATAATGTGTTAGTCAATTATTGGTGGAGTAATGCGGAAAAGTATATGGGGGCTGCGATGAATGTGTTGTACCACGCGATGCTAAGTCTTCGCGATAAACCGGCACATGAAAAGGCAGGTTGGAAGCATATCTTTGATTACTATATTTTTGGTGAGGGTGAGCAACCTACAGAGCATTTACCGCCTGAAGCCCATGGTTTTTTAGCGCCCATGAATGAAATGATGTCACGTCAACTTCGTGCCATGTTAATCAATAAACTAAATCGATAAATGGATCGCAAAGGTGAGCAGAAGGTGAACAGAAAAATCAAAAATGTGGTTATTGCTGGCGGTGGAACCGCTGGTTGGATAGCTGCCGCAGCATTGGCTAAACAGATGCCTTCCGTCATCAATGTGACCTTGGTGGAGTCTGAAGAAATCGGTACCGTTGGCGTCGGTGAGGCAACTATTCCGCCCATGCGAATATTCAATAAACTGTTGGGCATTGATGAGTCTCAGTTTATGGCAGAAACGTCAGCTACCTTTAAGCTAGGCATTCAATTTGATAATTGGGGTAAGCAAGGAGATAGCTATATTCATTCATTCGGTATGACAGGTAAAGAAAGCTTTATTGCTCCATTTCATCACTTCTGGCTATACGGAAAAGAACAGGGCGTTGCAAAGGACTTTGGTAAATACTGTTTTGAATTGGAAGCTGCTAAGGCCAATAAATTTGCGCTTTCAGATAAGTCATCTATCAATTATGCATACCACTTAGATTCCAGTAAATATGCCGCTTATTTGCGTAAGTTTAGCGAATCTCGAGGAGTGAAAAGGATAGAAGGAAAAATTGCCGCAGTAAATAAAGACCCCAAAAACGGTTTTATCACTAGCTTAAAATTGGATTCAGGACAGTTAGTCGAGGGCGATTTATTTATTGATTGTACCGGCTTTCGAGGTTTGCTAATCGAGCAAGCGTTACATACGGGTTATGAAGATTGGTCGCATTGGTTACCTTGTGATAGTGCGATTGCGGTACAAACTAAGTCGGTAGGGGAAGTATCTCCAATCACTCGTTCTATTGCTCATCACAGTGGCTGGCAATGGCGGATTCCATTACAACATAGGGTTGGAAATGGCATTGTTTATTGCAGCAAGTACATGACTGATGAACAAGCTAAAGAGTATCTCTTATCGAATATTGAGGGCGAGGTTATTACCGAGCCCAGAGTGATAAAATATCGCACAGGTAGGCGTCGTAAACATTGGAATAAAAACTGTCTAGCCCTTGGTTTGGCTAGCGGTTTTGTGGAGCCTTTGGAATCAACCAGTATTCATCTCATTATGATGGGCATTATTCGCTTACTCAGGCTTTTCCCATGTGGGGAAATATCCGATTCGGTAATTGATGAATACAATCAACAAGCCACCGACGAGATCGAAAAAATCCGCGATTTCATCGTCTTGCACTATCATGTTACTCAACGGCAAGACAGCGAATTTTGGCGACATTGTAAAAGCATGGAGGTGCCAGAGAGTCTGGCTCATCGAATACGGCTGTTTACCGATCACGCCCATGCATTTCAAGCCGATGGTGAATTGTTTAGAGTCGATTCTTGGACACAAGTTATGCTTGGTCAAGGGATTGAGCCAAAACAATACCATCCCAGTGTTCAGGGAATGCCGGTGATGGAGTTAGAAAAGTTCTTATCTTCACTGGAACAATCAATATCTAAGGCGGTTTCCCAATTACCTAGTCATCAACGTTTTATTCAACAATATTGTAGCCCACCCAATTAACGATGATGAGTTTGTAGTAGAAATCAACAAAACAGGTATTGGGGATAGAATAATTCCAGCATTTACATTTTTTTAACGTTAAGCATTGCTTTTTATTGCGAATCCAACTAACCTCTAAATGTAAGCGCTTTCATTTAGGTGGTTTTCGTTATAGTTTTCGCGCTTAACACTTTGTTGACCATCAAAAAGATACCGATTAACCATTAACAGAATTAGTAATTATCAAATCATGAGCAACCTTTCCTTACCATCTTCATCAAAATTACTGGACCATGACTTCGTGTTCGGTGTAGCAACGTCTTCTTTCCAAATTGAAGGAGCAGCGGACAGCAGATTAGAATCAATTTGGGACACTTTTTGTGCCACACCCGGTAAAATCTCCGATGCTTCTAACGGGCTGGTGGCATGTGAGCATGTTAAGTTTTGGCGCGAAGATGTGGAGTTGATTGACTCTTTAGGCGTGGATGCTTATCGATTTTCCATCTCTTGGCCTAGGGTGGTCAAAAAAGACGGTTCTCTAAACGATAAAGGGATGCAGTTTTACATTGATTTGGTGGAAGAGTTAGTTAAGCGCAACATCAAACCCTTTGTCACTTTATATCATTGGGATTTGCCTCAGCACTTAGAAGAAAAGGGTGGTTGGCTGAATCGTGAAACCGCATTTCATTTCGAGCATTACGTGAATTTAGTTGCTAAAGCTTTGGGAGACCGAGTATACGCGTACGCTACCTTAAACGAACCATTTTGTTCAGCTTACCTAGGTTATGAAAATGGTGTGCACGCACCGGGTAAAACGGGACAAGCAAACGGTAGGAAGTCAGCCCATCATTTACTGTTAGCTCACGGTCTTGGCATACGCGCATTGCGTCGAAATTGTCCCGATACTAAGGCTGGAATTGTACTTAATTTCACCCCCTGCTATCCAGAGACTCAGGTGGCTGAAGATATAAAGGCTGCGAAAATAGCCGAT
Organism: Alteromonas sp. M12; assembly: GCF_037478005.1. Lineage (NCBI taxonomy): Bacteria > Pseudomonadati > Pseudomonadota > Gammaproteobacteria > Alteromonadales > Alteromonadaceae > Alteromonas > Alteromonas sp. M12. The sequence goes on from NZ_CP144164.1 coordinate 122,420, forward strand.
GATTATATTAATCAGTGGTACATGCGACCCGTTATGGAAGGGCTCTATCCAGATGTGGTTGAGCTAATTGAACCACAAAACCGACCTGATATTTTACCGGGCGATATGGACTTGATTAGCCAGCGCTTAGATTTCTTAGGAGTAAATTTTTACACCAGACTAAAATATCGCAGCGATGGCAAAGGCTGGTATGAAGAGCTTCAACCTAAAGGTGTAGTCACTACTGACATGGGGTGGGAAGTTCACCCTAAAGCACTTTCTGAGCTCTTAATATCTCTTCATCAACGTTATACACTGCCACCAGTTTACATCACTGAAAATGGTGCGGCGATGCAGGATGAAATTAAACACGGCAGAGTGAATGATCAAGACAGAATTGACTACTTTCAATCACATCTCAATGCTGTTGATGACGCCTCCCAGCAGGGTGTTGATATCGCCGGTTATTTCGCCTGGAGTTTGATGGATAACTTTGAGTGGGCAGAAGGTTACGAGAAGCGGTTTGGTATTGTGTATGTTGACTATCTTACCCAGAGTCGCACTATTAAAGACAGTGGACTTGCCTATAAACAACTGATTACTAGTAGGTAGCAAAGTAAATTATGCAAAGCGAAATAACCAAACTGCCAATAATTGAAAAAGTCGGTTACGCCATGGGGGACGCCGCCGCTAATTTAGTCTGGCGCGGGGCGCTTGCTTATTTAGCTGTTTTTTATACTGATACGTTCGGTTTGACTGCCGCAGCGGCCGCATTGTTGTTCCTCGTGGTCAGACTATCTGATGGTATAACCGATATCATTATGGGGATGATTGCCGATCGCACAGATACTCGGTGGGGCAAGTTCAGACCGTGGATTTTATTTTCTACGCCATTACTTGGCCTATTCATGGTGCTATGTTTTACCACACCAGAATGGTCAGCGAGTAACAAGCTAGTCTACGCCTATGTCACTTATATCGGCTTAACACTCTGTTATACCCTCAATAATGTGCCTTATTCGGCTTTAATGGGAGTGATGACCGAATGTGATGTTGAACGGACCAGTTTATCTGCGTATCGCTTCGCCGGCGCATTCTTTGGTGGTTTGCTGGTTATGGGGTTTTTACCGTATTTCGTCGACTTATTTGGCCAAGGTAATGATGTACAGGGTTATCAATCAACGATGTATCTGTTTGCTGGAATATTGGTTGCGTTAATGGTCTTTACGTTTTTATCCACTAAAGAGCGAGTGAAACCTGTAGTCAATAACACCTCAGGGTTGAAAACTGAGCTGTGGGATCTGACTAAAAATCTGCCGTTTATTTTATTACCTTTGATGAGTATTAGTCTGTTTTTCTATTACCGTAACGTATTAACCGGTGTGATATTTGCGGTTGTTATTGCTGGGACTTGGATACTAATAAACCGCTTTCTGGCCAAACCCAGAGAGCAAATTAGCTCGACTCAACAGGATATGATTGACCTGATAACTAATAAACCTTGGTTAATCTTGTTAGGTATGGGCTTTTTAACCATGATGTTTAATGGCATCAAATACGGTGTGATTGCCTATTACTTTAAGTACGTTATTGGTGATGAATTGATGACAGGTCAATTCTTCGTAGCCCTGTTAGTGGTATCTATTTTTGGTGCATTAAGCACATCGTTTCTCGCTCGTGTTTTTGGTCGTAGAGTACTGTTTATTGGTTCATTAGTTATTGGCAGTATACTAACTATTTGCTTTTACTGGGTGCCTGAAGGAAATGTCACCTTAGTGTTTGTGCTAGGTTGTTCCGCAGAATTCTTTGCAGCTATTTTTCCTACTTTGTTCTTTTCGATGTTAGGGGATTCCGCTGATTATTCTGAATGGAAAAACGGACGAAGAGCAACGGGTTTAGTCTATTCTGCAGGTACATTTGTGCAGAAAACTGGCGGAGGGTTCGCAGGAGCATTAGTGCTGGTAGTATTGTCTAGTTATGGCTACGACGGTATGGACCAAACGACAGTTGCAGATAGCTTACCTGGTATTAAATTGTTGATGAGCTGGATACCTGGATTTTTTGGTATAGCTGCTGCAATTTTGATGTTGTTTTATCCCCTTACCGATAAACAACAGAAAAAAATTACTCTAGAACTCAAGGGGCAAAGAGCATTGGCGTAGTTTTTTCTAATCAGTAGTATCCTTGCCTGATTGCCCTAAACTTTACACACATCGGATGTTTTGTAATGCCGCATAATTATTCATTACAAGGTGGCGATTGTATAGTAGGCTAGCTATCCTCTAGTCTCAGGGCGAATATTAGCAAAAATTTATGGCAACGATTTACGAAGTAGCAAAACATGCTGGGGTGTCTTTGGCAACGGTTTCCAGAGTCATGAACGGCAATGTGAAAGTCAGACAAAGCACTAGTGACAAAGTAATGCATGCCATGAAAGAGCTTGGCTATGTGCCAAATAATTTCGCTCGTTCACTCGCATCAAATAAAGCAAATAGCATTGGTCTTTTGGTTTCTAACCTTAATAGCTCATTTTTTGGACAGATGATGAGCGGCGTGGAAACAGAGCTAAGAGCCGCTGGTAAACACGTGATTATTTCTGCCGGTCATGATGAAGAGGCGGAAGAGAAAGACGGTATTGATTTTCTGATCAGTCGTCAATGTGATGCCTTGATTGTGCACTCTGAAGCCATCTCTGATGAATATTTAATTGAGCTAAACAAAAGCAAACTCCCCATTTTAATTATGAACCGCGTCGTCGAAAGCATGCAAGATCAGTGTTTTATTGTTAATAACCAAGCTGGTGGTTATATGGCCGCACAGACTTTGTTGAAAAAAGGACATAGAGACATCGCCTACATTAGCGGTCCTACTTATAAAGAAGATACTAAGCAGCGTTTAATTGGTCACAAAAGAGCGTTGCAAGAGTATGGCGTGGTGTTTAATGAAAAACTCCATTATGTAGGTGATTATCTTGAGACCGGTGGTATCGCAGGGATGAATTATTTACTCAATTCAGGTGAACATTTTAGTGCATTAGCCTGTTCAAATGATGAAATGGCATCCGGTGCAATGAGTTGTGCTAGAGAGCATGGTTTGGTGCTGCCAGAAGATTTATCCGTGATTGGTTTTGATGATGTGTTATTTGCAAAACATATGTTTCCCAAATTAACCACTATTGATAACCCAGTATTAGAAATGGGGAAAATGGCGGCTCAATGGGTTTTGAAATATGTTTATAAAGAGTCAAATAGAGAAATTCAGCGCGTTTTCGAACCCAAACTTATTGAACGTTTATCTGTTATCGAGTTGAATTAGAGAAAGGCCCTTTCTTACTGTTAATGCGGTCAACCCCAGTTATGAGTAGAAAATTAAAAGCAGCAATTTGACTTATGCAAATTGCTGCTCATTTTTACTGATCTCAAAATGTTGTTGAGCAGTTTTCGTTCACTTTATAATTTTGGTCCAGAATTAGAAATTTCCTTTCCTTCATCGTTATCAGTGAACTTCACAAAGTTCTTAGTGAACAAAGTTGCTAAATTAGTGGCCTTTTCAGTCCATTGTTCGGCTTGTTCATAAGTGTCACGAGGATCCAAAATATTGTCTTCAACATCATGTAAGTGTTTAGGTACCGACAAATTAAAGACTGGAAGTGTGTTCATTTCCGCTTGATTAATTGAACCGTCTAAAATGGCATCTATAATCGCGCGAGTAGCTTTAATGGAAATACGTTTTCCCGTGCCGTTCCAGCCAGTATTTACCAAGTATGCTTCGGCACCCACTGCGTGCATTCGTTTACGCAAAACTGCTGCGTATTTTGTTGGATGAAGACTTAAGAAAGCCGCACCAAAACAGCTCGAAAACGTTGGTGTCGGCTCTGTAATTCCTCGTTCTGTACCTGCTAATTTGGCTGTAAATCCAGACAAAAAGTAGTACTCAGCTTGTTGTGGGGTTAACTTAGCAACAGGAGGAAGCACACCAAAAGCATCAGCGGTTAAGAAGATAACTTTAGTTGCATGACCGGCTTTAGAAATAGGTTGGACAATGTTTTCTATGTGATCAATGGGATAAGAGACTCGGGTATTTTCAGTTTTTGAGTTATCGTCAAAATCGATTTTGCCATTACTGTCTACAGACACATTTTCCAACAACGCATTACGACGTATTGCAGCATAGATTTCCGGCTCTTGTTCTTTGCTCAAATTAATCGTTTTCGCATAACAACCACCTTCAAAATTGAAGATACCGTTGTCATCCCAACCATGTTCGTCATCGCCAATGAGTTTTCTGTGTGGATCTGTCGATAGTGTGGTTTTTCCTGTACCTGATAAACCGAAGAAAATTGCCACATCGTCATCTTTACCCACATTCGCGCTGCAATGCATGGAAGCAATACCTTTGAGCGGCAAAAAGTAATTCATCATTGAGAACATACCTTTTTTCATTTCGCCGCCGTACCATGTACCGCCGATAATTTGGACTTTTTCAGTGAGGTTAAAGGCGACAAAATTCTCTGAATTTAAGCCGTGTTCCTGCCACTTTTTATTCACCGTTTTAGAACCGTTCAGAACTAGAAAGTCAGGTTCAAAACCTTCAAGTTCTTGTTCTGTTGGACGTATAAACATATTCTTCACAAAGTGTGCTTGCCATGCCACTTCGGTCACAAACCGCACTTTCAAACGGGTATCTGCATTAGCACCACAAAAGGTATCCACAACAAACAGTCTTTTACTGCTTAACTGTTGAGTAACCGTTTGTTTTAGCTCTTGCCATACTTCAGTGCTAATCGGTTTGTTATCATTTGTGCCTTGATCAGACCACCATACCGTATCTTTAGTGGTGTCATCGCGAACGATGTATTTATCTTTTGGTGAGCGACCGGTAAATATACCAGTGTCGACAGACACTGCACCGAGTTCTGTTTCAATACCTTTTTCATAACCAACTAAATCACTTTTTGTCTCTTCTTCAAACAGAAACTCATAGGATGGATTATGAATAATTTCCGTGGCATCAAGAATGCCGTTGTTGTCTAAATATTTGGTTAGTTTTTCAGTATTCATGAACTATTTTTCCGTAGGGTTTTATATTTTTATTATTATTTTTGTATTTAAGCTAACTTTGTTATTAAAGTTAGACTCCCTAACACTAATGGGTCTGAAAAGGAAAAACTAGATCAACTTACTACTGATTCAAAAAAAAAAGCGATAAGTTATAACAATTCATCGAATTCTAAGCATGTAAGCGTTTTCAAAAGCTGTTCGCTGGCTGGGACCAAGAAATCTCTGTAATGTTTAACTTCCCCATCCCCTTATTTATGCGTCTAGGAGTGATTAAATGGCCGAGTCTGTAGAGTGTATTGTTGTCGGCGGTGGCGTCGTTGGCTTAGCTGTTGCACGAGAAATGGCTCAAAAAGGTGTGGAAACCATTGTCATTGAAAGTCAATCTCAAATCGGCACAGGAATTAGCTCTCGCAATAGCGAAGTAATACATGCTGGTATTTATTATCAGCCTAATTCTCTTAAAGCTCGGCTTTGTGTTCAGGGGAATAAAATGCTTTATGCGTATTGCGAGGAACGCAATATTGCCTATAAAAGATGTGGCAAACTGATTGTCGCTACATCTGAACTTCAGTTGCAAAAGCTAACTGAAATTCAACAAAACGCACGTGCCAATAATGTGTCAGATCTTGAATTTTACAGCAGACAAAAAGCCTTAGCTTTAGAGCCTGAACTTGCCTGTTACGGTGCATTGTTTTCTCCTTCAACGGGCATTATAGACAGTCATGGATTTATGTTAAATTTACAAGGTGACTTGGAAAGTGCTGGTGGCGCGGTAGCACTAGGAGCGGAATTGGGTTCAGCTAAATGTACTGATAATTCAATTCTACTGGATATTGTTGGCGACCAAAGCATACAAATTAACGCAAAGTACTTAATTAATTGCGCAGGTTTACACGCCCAGAAAATTGCTAGATGTTTTGAGGGTTTACCGCAAAGAAGCGTGCCTGCTATTCATTATGCAAAAGGAAACTATTACGCCTTGTCTGGCAAAGCGCCGTTTAGCCACCTTATTTATCCTGTTCCTGAAAGTGCTGGTTTAGGAGTGCATTCCACATTAGATTTAGGTAATTCAGTCCGTTTTGGTCCTGATGTCGAGTGGGTCAATGAATTGGATTACAAGGTCGATCCTGCTAGAGCCGATGGGTTTTATCAGCAAATTAGAAAATACTGGCCTAACCTTAAAGACGGTTCTCTAGCGCCTTCATATGCTGGAATTCGTCCTAAACTCCATGGGAAAGGTGAAGAGGCAAGAGATTTTATGATTCAGACTGAATCACAACATGGTATTGCAGGTTTAGTTAATCTGTACGGTATAGAATCACCGGGGCTGACCGCGTCGATGGCCATTGCTGCGCTGGTAGTAGATGGCGTATTAGCGAAAAACCTGTAGCACCTCTAAGCAGTCACTTAATAAAGTATGGCTTGCCATTTTCATTTCACTTTGCATATTTATATTTCAAAGTTTTTTCCTAATTAACGGGACAATCATACTAAATTTAACCACGCCTTAATCTTCTGTTTTTCTCTAATATTTTGTTTTTATTGGTTATTTTTAATTAATTTGAATGCCGTGTGCAGTTTTGATTTTAGTCAATGTAGCACCTGGTTATACAACGTATATTGAAATAACTGATTGAGGTTATTTGGTTGTTACATCCTTCATCTTACCTCATGAAAAAAAGGGTTATCCATTGTTAAATTAGAATTGATAACGAAATCCTTATTTATTGATACAGGTGAAATTTGAATATGCTCAAAATACGTTACTTTTTGATAGCGATATCAAGCATGGTTTTTGTCACGCAAACCTTTGCCGCTGATGCGTTAATATCGGTGGGTAAAACGAAATCGATGATTTGCGCTAGTTGCCATGGTAGTGCTGGTATCAGCCTCAGTCCTATTTGGCCAAATTTGGCTGGGCAAAAATCCGCTTATCTAGAAAAGCAACTTAAAGCATTCCGTAATGGTGAGCGTAAAGAACCGACGATGGCGGCAATGGCTAAAGGATTAAGCGACAAAGATATTAAAGCATTAGCAGCTTATTACGCGTCTTTAAAATAAAACCATAACAACTTGGCTTCAGATTTTTCGCTTTGCAGTGAAATTGTCCTTTTATATCAATGTTTTTAGAACTTAAGTAATTAAAACTCATCATTATTTTAGCTCATGAGTAGAATTTCTTGATATAAAAGGTATAAAGCTATAACATATGTTCATTAGGGCATTTGGCCTACCCTTTATTACAGGATTATTATTTATGTCATCAGGAAATTCATACCCACTTGAAGACCTCAAAGTCGTAGAGTTTACACATATGGTTATGGGGCCTGCTACTGGTGTGGTACTAGCAGATTTAGGTGCAGTGGTGACAAAAATAGAGCCTATTGAAGGTGATAAAACGCGCCGCCTAAAAGGTTCGGGTGCTGGTTACTTTCCCATGTATAACCGCAATAAGCGCAGTGTGTGTATAGATCTCAAATCAGCAGAAGGTAAAGAGGTTGCGTTAAACTTAATTCGCGAAGCGGATGTGTTGATTGAAAACTTCAGACCGGGTGCGATGGAAAAGCTTGGGTTTGGTTATGCAGCAATGAGTCAACTGAATCCAAGACTTATTTATTGTTCATTAAAAGGCTTTTTAACCGGCCCATATGAAAACCGTACTGCGTTGGATGAAGTGACGCAAATGATGGGCGGACTGGCTTATATGACAGGTCTTCCTGACAAGCCTATGCGGGCTGGCTCTTCTGTTATTGATATCACTGGCGGTATGTTTGGTGTTATCGGCATTCTTTCTGCTTTGCATGAACGCCATACGAGCGGTAAAGGTCGTCACGTTACTAGTTCATTATTTGAGACTACCGCATATTTTGTTGGTCAGCATATGGCCCAAGAAGTGGTGCTAGGTGAAGCTCCCCCTCCTATGTCTGTGCGCAGAAGTGCTTGGTCAATCTACGAAATTTTCAATTGTAAAAATGACGAACGTGTTTTTGTTGGGGTTGTCAGTGACACTTTGTGGAAACACTTTTGTAAAGAATTTGAACTACACGAATTTGCAGCAGACAGCAGCCTAGATAAAAACAATGATAGGGTGAAGCAGAAAGATAGAATTATTCCGGTAATCAAGGAATTGTTTAGTGGCTTAGATAAGCAAACCCTGATGGACCGTCTAGAGCGTGCGGGTATTCCCTTTGCGCCAATCAATACTCCCTCTGATTTGTTTAATGATCCGCACCTTAATAGTGGTGGATTACTACCGGTTACAACACCCCAAGGTATCGCTAACCTGCCTTCTTTACCGATTGAATTAGATGGTAAACGTACTGTTCTACATCATGATTTACCAAAAGAAGGCGAAGATACCATTCGGGTGCTAAAAGACGCCGGATACAGTGATAAACAAATAGCAGAATTAATTGATTTAAAAGTAGTAAAAGCCCTTACCACTGATTAATAAAAGTTTTCAACCTACTCCGAAATGTGGTTGTTTTAAAGGGCGTTTTAGCCCTTTTTTTTACTCTTTTTGGTTTTATGCAAACACTCTTAAGTTAGTGCTTAGTGGAGATGTTCAAGATTCATTTTTTGTGAATCATAAGAGTGTTTAAGGGTACATAAAAGTATCAATACTTACGCATAAAAGATATGCTGATATATCATTTGGTTGTGACCGAAAACGAGTCACACCCTGAGTTAGAATAAAACATATAGTTAAGTTTAGGCAAATAGGAGCGACTATGGAATTATCTGAAAAAACGGCCCGTCAGATTTTTGCGGAGGTTCAGGCTAATCCAGCCCGAAAGCGTTTTGGTTTTGGAAATAAGGCTATTTTGGTCAATATAGATTTGCAAAAGGCCTACACTCGAACCGATCTTTTTAAAACTGCCTACGAGACAGACCCGCGACAGCTTGAATATGTCAATAAACTTGCGGAAAAATTCCGTGCATTGGGTTGGCCTGTTGTTTGGACTAATGTGGCATATATGGATTCTGGTGAAGATGCTGGTATCTGGGGAACCCGCACAGATACTCCCGATAGTTTACAGAATATTAAATTTGATAGTGAGCGCTCAGAGCTTGATGACCGTTTGCAAGTCGACCGTAAAAAAGATGTTTTTTACTGTAAAAAAATGCCTTCTCCGTTTTTTGAAACTCAACTGCAAAGTCTATGCGTATGGCACCAAGTGGATACCGTTATATTAACCGGTGGTTCAACTTCTGGTTGTATCAGAGCCGCTGCGGTAGATAGTTTGTCACGCGGATATCGCACTATAGTGCCGATCGAGTGTGTTGCTGACAAACATGAAAGCTATCACTTCGCTAACCTTACCGATTTATCATTGAAATATGCTGATGTATTAGCCGTACAAGAAGTATATGACTGGTTAGAAAAATAGTAGAAGGAGTTTTTTAATGCATACAGATCCCGGTTACTATGATTATTGGCCTTATCACAAACGTCCTAAAATCACTTGGCCAAATGGCGCTAAAGTCGCATTTTGGGTAGCACCCAATATTGAGTTTTATGAGCTAGATCCACCTGCAAATCCATCTCGTAAGGCTTGGCCGCAACCTTATCCTGCCATTGCCGGATATGGTATTCGTGATTACGGTAATCGTGTGGGTCATATGCGTCAAATGCAGCTTCTGGATAAATATGGTGTGCGCGGATCCATATCATTATCTACCGCATTATGTGATCACCATCCTGAGATTATTAGCCTGTGTAAAGAACGGGACTGGGAGTTTTTCAGTCATGGTATCTATAACACTCGTTATACTTATGGAATGAGCGTGGAGCAGGAACGAGAAATGATCCGCGACTCAATTGAAACCATCTATAAACATACCGGACAGAAATGTGCTGGTTACTTAGCCCCAGCACTATCGCACAGTGACCATACTATTGACTTGTTTGCCGAAGTGGGAACGGAATTATTTGGCGATGATGCCGGCTTTTACACTTGTGATTTATTTCATGATGATCAACCAACTCCTATCCATACTCGTTCTGGTAAAAAGTTTGTGTCAATTCCCTATTCATTAGAGATGAATGACACCATTGCTTACGTATCTAATAAAGTTACACCTCGTCAATATGGAAAAATGCTCAAAGCAAATTTTGACCGTTTGTACCAAGAAGGCGAAGAGAGTGGAACCATCATGTGTATTCCAACTCACAACTATCAAGTGAGTTGCCCACATCGTCTAAAAGCCTACGAAGAAGCCTTGGAATACATCACCGGACACAGTGATGTTTGGGTAGCTACTGGGCGCGAAATAGCAAGTTATTACATGCAGCATTGTTATGACGATAGTGTCGCTGATATAGCTGCCAAGCAAGGAGGGAAATAATCATGAGTCTAGATGATTCTTATCTTCAATATCCCAAACGACATTACGGAATGGACCACGATTTATATGATTGGTCGATGCTGACAGAGCGTAAACCTATTGTCTGGCCAAATAACAAAAAACTAGCGCTTTGGGTAAATATCAACGTCCAGTTTTTTCCTTTGAACCAAGGTGCAAACCCAGTTGCCGTGCCTGGTGGTATGAAAATGCCTTATCCAGATTTACGCCACTTTAGTTTGCGTGATTACGGTAATCGCGTCGGTATATTTCGAATCTTCAAAGCATTAGATAAATTTAATATCAAACCAACTATCGCGATTAATGGCGCCATGGTTGAACGCGCACCTTATTTGATGGATGTCATTAAAGAGCGAGGTAATGAAGTCATTGCCCATGGTTGGCAGATGGACATGTTGCATCATGGCGAAGTTTCGCCAAACGATGAAGCAAGTTGGGTTGCTAAAAGTGTGCAAACTTTACGTGAGCGCTTTGAGCAACCGGTGAAAGGCTGGTTAAGTCCTGGTCGCTTGCAATCAGAAAATACCCCTGAGTTATTGCAGCAAAATGGTATCGACTACATGTGCGATTGGGTTAACGATGAGTTGCCCTATGCCTTTAGAACTGAAACGGGTCAACTCAGCAACATGCCTTTATCTAATGAACTGGATGATTTTTTTATTTTGCAAAACAATCTGCACAGTGAAGATAGCTATGTTGAGCAAATTCAAGATGCATGTGACCTGTTGTTAAGTGAAGCCGAAACACAAGGTGGGCGTCTATTAGCATTGAATATACATCCATGGATGTTGGGTCAACCCCACCGTATTGCTTGCTTCGAGAAAGTACTTGAATACATCAGTAGTAAAGATGGAGTTTGGAGTGCTAGCGCGAGTGATATTTACCAGAGCTGGCAAGCACAGCAATAATTTGTAGGGGCGTTAGAACCCTCCTTATCCTTGAGACAAGAGATAATAATGTCCAAAACACTTTTTCAGAAGATATGGGATGCTCATAAGGTTAAACAATTACCTGATGGGACTTACTTAGTTTACATTGACCGAGTCTTTTTACACGAAAGAACAGGTTCTATTGCGTTGCAAAGTTTGGCCGAAACTGGACGAAAAGTTCGTCATCCAGACCAAGTTTTTTGCACCATGGATCATATTGTCGATACATTTCCAGGTCGTGGTGATGAAACTGTCATGCCTTCAGGGAAAGACTTCATTCAAGCTACACGTAAAGAAGCCAAAGCCGCTGGCATTACCTTATTTGACATAGGTGATGAACGACAAGGTATCGCCCATGTCATTAGTCCAGAACTGGGTATCGTACAACCAGGTTTAACCCTAGTTTGCCCGGATAGTCACACCTGTACTCAAGGTGCTTTAGGTGCGGCTGCTTGGGGGATTGGTTCTTCTGAAGCTGAACATGCAATGGCGACTCAAACTCTACGTATTAATAAACCCAAATTGATGCGGGTTTGGTTTGAAGGCGAACTGAATTCAAGTGTCACAGCCAAAGATATGATTCTTCACCTTATCAGTAAATTTGGTGCCCACGGTGGCGCTGGTCATGCAATAGAATTTGCTGGTCCTGCAGTAGAAGCCCTGTCGATAGAAGCGAGAATGACTCTATGTAATATGGCTGTAGAGTTTGCGGCATTTACAGGTTTAGTAGCACCGGATCAAAAAACCATCGACTATTTACAAGGTCGCCCTTATGCGCCTAAAGGCGAGCAATGGGACACTGCTGTAGAATATTGGCATAATCTGCGCACCGATGAGGATGCCTTGTTCGATACTGAAATTAAAATAGACGTTGCAGATATTGAACCTACCATCACTTGGGGTACAAGCCCACAACATGCTTGTGGTATCAGCCAAACCGTTCCTGAATTAAATACCTTAGCTTCTGAAGATGCACGCACAGCGGCAACACGTGCTCTAGCTTATCAAGACTTAAAGTCAGGCGATAAGTTGCTCGGCCTCAAGATAGATTGCGCATTTATCGGTTCATGTACCAATTCGCGAATTGAAGATCTTCGTAAAGCTGCAGCTATTTTAGCAGGTAAAAAAGTGGCTACTCATGTGAAAGCCATTTGTGTTCCCGGTTCGCAGCAAGTAAAAGCGGCTGCCGAGCGTGAAGGTTTACATCAGGTTTTCTTAGATGCAGGTTTTGAGTGGAGAGAAAGTGGATGTTCCATGTGCTTCTATGCTGGGGGGGAGCACTTTGGTAAACAACAACGGGTTTTATCTACGAGTAATCGTAATTTTGAATCTCGCCAAGGTCCAGAGACTCGTACCCATTTAGCCAGTCCAGAAACCGTGGCCGCCAGTGCCATATACGGTTGTATTACCGATCCGCGTGCGGTTCCAAGGAGTGATCGATGAAAGCATTTACAACTCACTGTGGTATTGCCGCGCCATTATTAAGAATCAATATTGATACTGATGCCATTATTCCGAGTAGGGAAATGCGTCGAGTATCTAAAAAGGGCTTGGGTGAGGGGCTATTTGCTTCTTGGCGTTATGTGATGCCCGATTCTCGCGAACTCAACCCCGACTTCATCTTAAATAAACCAGAATACGCTAATACCACAGTGTTGCTAGCGGGTAACAATTTTGGCTGTGGTTCATCACGTGAACATGCGGTTTGGGCTTTGGCTGAATATGGTATACGGGCCATTATTGCTCCTAGCTTTGGCGCTATTTTTTACCAGAATTGTATGCGCAACGGCATACTTCCTGTTGTGCTTAGTAACGAAGCTGTCATGCAGTTATCTGATGAAACTCTACAAGATCCGCAACATTTAAAGCTCAAAATAGATTTGCAGGAGCAAAAAGTTGAAAGCCCCCATGGTCTAAAATTTGAATTTGATATAGAGACGGGTAGCAAAGAAATGCTGCTAAATGGTTTAGACAGTATTGGCGTAACTCTACAACATGAAAAAGAAATTAGTGCATTTGAGCAGCAAGTACGCAAACAACATAGTTGGTTGTATTTGCAAAATTAGATGGGGTTAAGAGCAGGTAAGTCGCTTTAACTAAAAAAGTCAATCAACCTTAGTTGATTGACTTTTTTATTGCACTAGCGCTTTTATGCGGTCAAAGATTGCAGGTAAGTTATGATATCTGCCTCACTAACAACATCGCCATATTTTGCGTTCATGTCAAACAAGTTAGCCTTATGTGGATCTTCATGACGATCACCACAAGCTTCTTCTACTATTATCGGTATAAAGCCATGTGAACAAGCATCAACACAACTAGCACGTACGCAACCACTGGTTGTTAAGCCGGTTAATATCACGCTGTCTGCACCATAAGCCGCTAAGGTAGAACTTAAGGATGTACCAAAAAAAGCACTTGGGTATTGTTTGGATATAACCAACTCGTCTTCGGTAGGTTTCAATGTTCCTGCCCAAGCACCCATAGGCGAACCTTCTGTTAAATAGCGTAAAGGTTTAGCTTTCTTAAAAAAGGCTCCGCCGTTTACCCCAGATTTATGATAAACAACGTTTGTATAGATAACTAAAACGCCGGCTTTTCGAGCGGCTTCTAGAACCCGTTGCGCGGATGCTAACGCATCTTCAACATCGGCATACAGTTCGCAAGATTTATCATAATAGGCTTCTACAAAGTCAATCAGCAGTAACGCTGGTTTTTTACCATAGCCTACTTTGTTGCCGTATACATTTGCGTAATTTTGATCAATATCTTCACTAATAGTCATGTAATTACTCTTTCTCTACCTTGTTTATTTTGCCCATTTCTTTTCAAAAGCCCATACATCTTCGAATCCTATTAAAGAACAGAATTCGCTGAAGTCGTTGATTGGCACGCCTTCTGGTTCAGCGCTACCTTGTTCTTTCATTGCAATCAGCGATTTTTCTACTGCATTGGCTGCCGCTAAACTGGTTAATGAAGGGGCGATAGCAATGGCATATCCCACCTCTTTCATTTCTTCAACGGTCAAAATAGGCGTGAAGCCACCATTTGACATATTTGCAAACATTGGACCGCCAACTTCTTTACAAGCTCTACGCATTTCTTCTTTGGTTTCCAATGCTTCAACAAAAAGGACGTCTGCACCAGCCTCGTAATAGGCTTGAGCTCTGGCGATAGCAGCGTCTAGACCTTCGGCTTGACGGGCGTCTGTTCGAGCTATGATTAACATGTTTCTGTCAGTACGAGCGTCAACAGCAACCTTTATTTTTTCGACCATGTCAGCGCAAGGAACCACTTTGCGATTAGGCGTGTGACCGCATTTTTTTGGAAACTCTTGGTCTTCGATTTGGATGGCAGAAACGCCCGCTTCTTCGTAACCACGGACAGTGTGATGTACGTTTAATAATCCGCCAAAACCTGTGTCTGCATCGGCCATTACCGCTGCATTACTGGTTTTAACAAGAGTACGCATACGGTCAACCATCTGAGTGTAACTTACTATTCCAGCGTCGGCTATGCCATAAGCTGAAGCTGTTAACCAGTAGCCAGTGCCATAAACTACTTCAAATCCAACCTTGTTCGCAACTACCGCTGTGATCATGTCTTGAATTCCAGGGGCAAATATAAATTCACCTTTGTCTAATTTTTCTCTCAGTATTGGACTAGCCATTTTTTAACTTTTCTCCATTAATATTTAATAAAATCTCGAACTAAAACAACGTTGCTGTTTATTGCATTTTCAATAGGCCGATTCGTATATGTCGAGGGCATTTTCGCGAGTCACCTCGCGGGGATTATTAACTAGTAGTCTTTGTTGTTGCATCGCTTCGTCGGCCAACATTCCTAGGTCTTCACGGGGAACATTTAATGCCTGTAAACTTTTGGGCAAGCTAACGTCAGTAATTAAATTGTCGATGACATTAATGAATGCATCACAGCCTTTTTGACCGGTTTGATGATTTTGCCCCGAGGTGACACTAGGCAGCAGTTCAGCATACAAATCGGCCGCTACAGGTGCGTTAAAACGTAACACGTGGGGTAAAACCAATGAGTTACTCAGGCCATGGGGAATATGGTAATTACCGCCTAATGGGTAGGCTAGGGCATGGACCGCTGCCACTGGTGAGTTGGCAAAAGCTTGTCCTGCCATTAGTGCGCCTAGCAGCATGTTTGAACGAGCTTCTAGGTTACTGCCATTATTCACTGCTTCTAACAAGTTTTGCGACATTAGGCGCAACGCTTCTTTTGCTAACATGTCTGAATAAGGGTTTTTCTTAATTTTTCCGGTAAAAGCTTCTATTGCATGCACCATGGCATCGATACCAGTAGCAGCTGTAATTGCCGGTGGAAGCCCTACTGTTAAGGTGGCATCCAAAATCGCTATGTCAGGTAATAAAGAGGGCGAAACGACACCGGATTTTGTGGTTTCTCCGGTAGTTATAATTGAGATGGGAGTAACTTCCGATCCTGTCCCAGCAGTAGTAGGAAGTAAAATTAGCGGTAAACGTTTATCTCTAATTTTGTCCAACCCGTACATATCCTTCAAAGGCTGCTTCGAGTTTACCAACACAGCAAGTAGTTTAGCGACGTCTAAACTGCTACCTCCACCAAAGCCTATTACCCCGTCTACATGAAGTTGTTTTGCAAATTCTGCAGCAGACAATACCAATGATTCTGGTGGATCTGCCTGAATATCACTATAAATTACGGCGGTGATTCCGGCTTTGTTTAAAGGCGCGGTTATATGGGTAACTAGGCCTGCTTTTACCAATCCAGGATCGGTGACGATAAGAGGCTGTTTAATGCCAAGGGCGCGACAATGCTCAGCGATTTGCTCAATAGCTCCAATGTTACAAATAATCTTATTTGCGGTAATAAACTCGACGGTACTCGTCATGGGTGACTCCTTTATTACTGTAATGTTAATGCACCGCCTGTTAACTCCATGGTTTTAAGCTGCGCTGTTTAACTTACTGTCTATATCTTGCGCCCTATCGCTTTGTGGGCTGTTGATGATTGGTAGTGATTAAAAAAATTATCTAACTAACACTGATCTGAGTGAGAAGACCAATTTGTCGGTAGTCGAGAATCAAACACATCTAAAGACGGAAACTAACCTGATTTTGCCAAACTACAACTTTGTTTACGCAACTGATGGAATGCTTCACTTACTACTTATATTTTCACAACGCTGGTGAACAGAACTCCCCCTTAACTATTTTGCATGCTTTAGTTAAATCAGCCATGACAAATGTCAAAGACAAGAAATCGGACAAACACAATGTGTTGGTTCGCTGATGAATTGACCAATTTTGCTGTGTAATTGCCCATATCCCTCCTGAGCTTAATCCGCTTGTTAATAATACGTACTCAGAATAAGTTACCAAAATAGGTAAACGCTATGCATCATTATGTACCAAATAAACTAAATTTAATACTAATGATATATCATTTGTTCATTATCTGAACTAAAACTGCCAAATAAGTCTTTGAAAAATATTGATAAATATCAAAAATCAGGATTTTGGTATGCTGTTTGCTTTAAAAGTTGCTGATCAAAAATGCAGCTAAGTACTTGCTAGTAATCAAAATTCATGTAATTATCTTGTTAAAAAGGAATAATGATATGTCAACAATATTTATACCTAAACATATACGTCCTACTTATACCAATACAGTGCTTAACGATTGCCTGTTATTTCATGGCATGACACCTAATGAATTGGACCGTTTGGATTCCTATGCTGAACAATCCAAGTGCGATGAAGGTGAGTATTTATTTCGCCAAGATACGCCTGCTGATTTTGTTTATAACGTGATCTCCGGAACTGTAGCGATTGAGCGAATCTTCAGTAATGGCAGACGACAAATCATTGGTTTTTTATTTCCCGGTGATTTCATTGGATTAACCCATTCAATAAATTATGATTGTGCGGTTCGCTGCTTAACCAAAGTTGAACTATACAAATTCAGTCGCAAAAAACTAAATAGCCTTAGTGAAGAAGGCGGTCACCTTAAGCAAAATATGGAACAGATTAAATCGGCCATATTTTCTAGAGTGATGGAACAACTTTATGTTTTAGGTCAGAAAAAAGCGCTAGAACGCTTATGTTTCTTGTTCATGCAATTATTAGAACGATTACCCGGTGCCCGTGTTGATCGCATTGAATTGTATATGTCCCGTCAAGATATGGCTGACTATTTGGGGTTAACCATAGAAACGGTGAGTCGTTGTTTGGCTAAGTTAAAATCCGACGGTTTGGTCGCTTTCCCCAAACTAAATCACCTACAAATTTTGAATTTACCTGCGTTAAGCGAATTGGCTGAATGCTAGTTCATTAAATGTGACTGTCATTTTGGGCAAGGACACGCCCTGCGCTCTTTTAAAATCATCAAAAACTCCTGTCTAATTCGATTTAATCTTTTTCTTTTTGTATTGATAAATATCAATGCTAGTCGCAAAACCCTGGGATAGGCTCAAGCTAACTATGTTGAAAAACCAATTAGCACGCTCCAATCATATATAGGATATTTAATATGAAGTTGAACCGAAGACGATTTCTCCAATCCACTGCCACATTGGCTGGAGCCGCGATGTTTCCGCCGCTTTCATGGGGAAATGGAAAAACCGATGTTCTAATCATTGGAGCAGGTTTATCAGGTTTGAATTCTGCCCATTTGTTAGAGCAAGCGGGACTATCCGTCACTGTTTTAGAAGGCCGGGATAGAATTGGTGGTCGCTTATTCACCTTAGATGATGTGCCGGGCAAACCAGAGGCTGGTGGTCAAACAATTGGTTCTAATTATGGACGTACTTTATACACAGCTCTGCGTCTTGGCGTTCCATTAAATCAAGTCGACTTTATGTTAGGCAACGAGCCTATAAGACAAACTTTCTTTGTCAAAGGTCAAAGAGTCTTGCCAACTGATTGGCCAACCTCAAAATATAATCCTTTTCCCGAAAAGTACCGTTCATTACCGCCAGATAGAGCGTTGTTAACTGTATTGGGAAGACCGCCTTTAAGTTCTCCTGATGATTGGCTCAAAAAAGCTAATTTTGGATTGGATGTTCCGGTGGCTAACCTATTAGCTGAAAAAGGTTTTTCTCCCGAAGCCATTGATATTATCGGACGCACTAATAACTACGGCCGTACCTTAGAAGATACTTCATTACTATTTCAACATCGGACTAACAGATTACTGTATCAATCAATGCAAACTCCCGGTGGTGTGAGAATGGTTGCAAATGGCAATCAGCGTTTACCTGAAGCTATGGCGAAAGCAATTAAAGCTCCAGTTTTAAAGAATAAAGTGGTTACATCGATTGTTCAAAAAGGCAATAAAATGCATGTGACTTGTGCCGATGGCTCCCAACATCAAGCAAGTTATGTGATTAGCTCTTTACCGTTTTCTACATTGCGAGACGTATCTATTCCTGGTCTACCAGCCCTGCAAAATGAAGCAATTAATAAGCTTGTTTACAGTCAGGTGTATCAAGCCTATTTCGAAGTTGAAAAACCGTTCTGGGAAGGCTCAGGCATATTACCAAATGTATGGGCTGACACTGTCATTGAGCGTGTTATGGCAACCGACCCTAGTCAGGTGGGGCGTATCACCAACCTTACGGTTTGGATAAATGGTCAATCCGTTGAGGCCTTAGACAAAATGTCGATTTCTGAAGCCAGCGCATTAATCCAAAAAGAATTTTACAGAGCATTACCTGAGGCAAAAGGATCAGTGCGGTTCGTTAAAGTGAATTCTTGGCAGCAACAGCCTATGTCAAAAGGTTCTTTTGCCGTTTGGCATCCTGGTCAGGTTAGTCGTTATAGCGAATCTATGGCTAAACCGGCTGGCAACCTCCACTTTGCAGGCGAGCATACTGCTCAGTGGTCATCAGGTATGGAAGGTGCGCTTGAATCAAGTGAGCGCGTCACGCAGGAGATTTTATCTCGTTTGGTATAAACCAATTTCGATTTTTAGAAAATAATGAATACCGAATGAGTAAATGTTGGAGTTTGATATGCAGATAAAATTTAAAGTCATCCTAGTGTTATTGATTGCGTTAGTCCCCTCTTTAGACGCCTTAGCTGGTGATGTCGAAGCTGGAAAAAAGCTCGCAATTAAAGATGGGTGTGTTGGTTGTCATGGCAGTGCTGGTATTAGTTATGGCCCTATTTGGCCGAATTTAGCAGGTCAGCACGGTCCATACATGGAAAATCAACTAAAACTTTTTCGTAGTGGTGAACGTAAAGATCCGATGATGAACTTGTTAGCAAAGCCGTTAAATGACAAAGAAATAACGGATCTAGCAGCGTACTTTGCATCACTTTAGTTTATTACTTGATTTTATCAGTTTGTTCATTTGATGCTTAACAGACTTTTATTTGTCTAACTCGATTGGAACAAGTGTGCGTCATCTTAAAGTTGGGTCAATTTACAATAAATTTTCAATCACGGCATTTGCTTTGATACCAATATATTTAAACATTAGACATGTGGAAGAAAAATTATGTCATCGAATTTACTGAATACATTTCAACAGAATGAACATCCAATGCTGGTTGTTGGTGATGCCGACGATCGTGCTCGTCAAGAGTTTGTGAAAAGTTTAAAGGGGTATATCCAGCAAGACATATTACCTTTGGTACAAAATACCTATCAAACTCGCGCTACCGCAAAATTTAACAAAACCCATAAGCGTGATCCTCAAGATTTCAAAGAAGCAAGACAAGCTTTCGCCGATGACCCCATTTTTAAAACCTATTTAAGCGTGAATCGCTCCAGTCAAGAATTACAGTGGTTTTCAGTAATTGATGGCATTGAACAGAGAATGGATGACTTAGAAGAGAAAGCGAAAAATTTACCCAAAGCGGGCGGTTCGTTAAAAATTGATGAAGGTTTCGTTGTTCCTAAATATATTTCTGAATTGGATATTCATTGTATGCCTGGGGGATATTGTGGACCTAAAGATGTAAGCAAGTTATATAGTGGCGCACTGTATGACAGAGGCGTTTATATTTACGCCCTAGGTTATATGGGCCCAAACAATGACGACATGGGAAGGTCGGTTTGTAACTATATAAAGCGTAATTATCCAGACTTTAACCCCACAAGTATTTTGGATATGGGCTGCACAATTGGTCACTCAACATTACCTTTTGCTGAATTATTTCCAGAGGCTGAAGTACACGCTATTGATGTATCTGAAGCCTGTGTCACCTACGGCCATTACCGTGCTGAAGGGTTAGGATTGCCGGTTCATTTTAAGCTTGCTAATGCTGAAAAAACCGATTATCCAGATGAGAGTTTTGACTTGATTGTCTCTCACATTTTACTGCATGAAACTTCCAAAAATGCCATGCCTAAGATATTCAAAGAATGTATGCGTTTGCTTAAGCCTGGTGGAATTATGATCCACGCTGATTTACCGCCATTTGATGATATGGACGTTTACACTCAACTTATCTTAGATAACGAAACTTGGTACAACAACGAGCCGTTTTGGACGGCTATGCGAAATACCGATCAAATTGCTACAGCAGTTGAAGCTGGATTTAAGCGAGAAGACATTAAGTTTGATACAGCACCAATGGCTATTATGGAATTAATGGCGCAAAGTGAGTCCTATTCTGAAGAAAAAGCGCAGGAGTTGGCGGATCGAGAGTTTACGGCTGGAGAGTATGCACCTGGTGGTGGTTGGGAAGTGTTGATAGCACAAAAAGCTGTCTAACGTTAACTCTACACACGACCCAATAATAAAGTCTAAAAGGTGAAAACATGAATCAAAATAAAATTATTAAAGGCAAACGCCCAAATTTTTACGCAGCTCCAGAATCTGACTATTTAATGCATATGGTGATGGTTCTTGCACAAGAACTTTCAGCTACAAGGGATCGTCTTGATACCTTGGAAAAGCTAGCCATAGAAAAGAACCAGATTAGTGCTGATGATGTTGAGAAATACACACCAGATCAAGCCACACTTGAACAGCGTGAAGCTAGGCGTCAGGTGTTCCTAGGTAATCTTTTCAGTGTTATGAATCAAGAATCTGCTGAACTAAAAGCCAGAGATAGTAAAAGTCGATTTGATCAAGTTATTGATGATATCGCTAGTGGCAAGATTGATTAACTCAAAATCATTTAGGTGAGTAAATATCCAATCTGTTCTGCCGCTGAGGCGATTAAACCTTACGGCGAGGGCAGGTCAGTATTGTGTGAAGCAAGGCACTTAAGTAACAAATAACCAGATCAATGCTTGAAAGCGTGATCAGAACTTCACTCTAGATTATGAAGTTTGTTGGCAGAAGCGACTTAATTATTAAATGCGGAGATAAATATGCAAAGTGATAAGAAAGACAATGAAATCGAAGAGAGTAATTCTCGTCGAGAATTTTTAAGCAAAACAGCAAAGAATCTTATTGGCGCTGGTGTAGCAACTGCTGGTCTTGGTTTGGCCGTTGGCAGAGCTCAAGCCATTACTATAGATCCGAGTGTAAAAGCTAAATTGCCCAAAGATAGTGATACCCTTAAATATAGCGACAACTATTGGAACCGTGACGCCTTGGCGCGAATCATGGGTGATATGGACTTCGGTAAAGAGAAGTTTGGTTGGTATCGCGGTACGGTTATTGGTGTTAGAAAAGGTGAAAAAAATCGCGAACTATGTGGTTTTGAAGGTTTCTCTTTTGCAAGACTGAAAGACACTGGAACTGGCGTATATGAAAAATTACTCCGTGAAGTTGGTTTTTATACCGATTTAAAAACCGGTGAAGTCTTAGAAGAGTGGGAAAATCCATATACTGATGAAACGGTTAAAGTGGTGCATATCGCCAATGACCCGTTCAACTTTAAAATTGGCCCCTTCTATCCAAAACCACCTTCATACGGCGGTTTGAATAAAAAAGTTGAGATGCCTGACATTCCAATGATTTTACCTTGGACTGAAGTAGGCGATGATAAAGTCATGCTGCAAAATAGTACGCATTTGTTTTATAAAAATGCACTACAACCAGACAAATGGCCACGTGAATCATCAGGTGAAATGAATCGCGTTTCTGAGATGTTCACATATGTATTTGATAAAGAAGACTTAGCAGATCCTAAAGTAACCAGTTTACTGTTTTCTGGTAGTTGGAACCGAATTACCCCATGGTTACCGTGGATGTTGATGGGTCAGGCAGAAGGTCATGCTTATTATAATTGTATCATGGGCTGTTATGACAACATGGATATGGTTTCTCCAAAGGTCTTGGCCTATGCGAAAAAACACTATCCTAAGTACTTTTCAGCTCCAACCAAATGGGTAGAGCCTAGCTGGTCTAGTTTAGAGCATTACGCTAACGAACAAACCCCAGCACCTGTTAAAAAATCTTAAAGTAAAAAAGCGCCAAGTTAATTTCGATTAGCTTGGCGCTACTCTTCACAACTATATCGTGGTTAACGATACCTTGTTCAAATGGCTGTCAGCAACAACCATTCCTAATGTAGAACTATTGTGCATTTTCTTTATAGCCATCTAAATCCATCGTCATTTGATATTGGAAAATAGACGGGTTATATCGGCAATACAGAATGTCGACGAGTTTGTCATTGCTATCATAAGAACGACGCTCAAGTACTAACAATGGACTTCCTTCACGAATATTGAGCTCCCTAGCAACTTCGGGACTAGCCACCTCTGCACTAATTATCTGATCAATACGTGAAATATCGATACCGATTTGTCTGAGTAATTCGATCCGTGTGTGATTGTTTAATGCCTCTGCATTAAAGGTACTCGCTGGCGTCAAAGTCCAGCTTATGTAGTATGCATAAGGTACTTTTTCGTCTTCTGTTAACCTAACACGTAGCAAGCGACAGGCTGTTTCACCATCTTTTAAATCAAGCGCTTCACGAATATCAGCTGGTGGTACAGTTTGTGAAATTTCGATGGTTCGAGATAGCGTATGTCGACCCATGGTTTCGATATTTTCGAGTAACCCCACTAACGGAGATTTGGCTGGTTTAGGTTTATATTTATAGGTAACCGAAGTGCCACGTCCACGACGACGTTCCACTAATTTTTCTGCAGCTAACTCATCCATGGCCCGCTTTACAGTTATTCTAGACAATTTAAAAGCTTCACCCAGCTCTTGCTCTGTGGGTAATTGAGCCCCGTAACTGATGGTGCCATCGACGATTTGGTCTTTCAATAAACTGTACAACTTGTGATACAGGGGAGTAGGTCCATTCCATTCTAAGCCAATGTGTTGGCTATACTGTTTAAGTGTTTTAATAATAGTTAACTTAGACAAATTTCTTTCCTTAAGCTGTCGTGTATTTTAAACGGTGTTTAACTCACAAAAGAATTATACGTAAGTCATTATACCTTTTCATTTGGTCGTTGCATATTAAACAATCATCTGATCGTTAATCTCTTTAAAATTAATGCTTTAGCAAAAAATGCTTATATTCGTTTAGTATTTCTTTATTGTTTTTTATTACAATTTGTCGAAAAAATTAGATTTAATTCTTCGTTTATTGACAATTATCATTTTAATACCCATCGACTGAACGCTATTATCCAATTACTGTACGAATACGGGCTTTCACAGAAAACATTTTTACGATAGACCTGCGTTAAAGGTTTACCCTAAATTATCGGTCAATACTCAAGAGTGACGATAATTCGACGTTTCGACACATTGAATTTGCGGGAGCATATTCAGTTAGCCTGCATTTTTGCAAACAGACCATATCAACAGTCAACAGATTAATCGAACGGTTATTTCATTGAAGCGAATTCGCTTTATCAAACTTTGAATACAAATAACGGTTCTTTGTAAAGCAATTGAGGACGAACCAATGACATTAAATAGGCAACTTTGTTTGAGTCGAAATATTCGTCAGGGTGAAGCAGTCACTTCTGAACTATTTGAGATGAAAGAAACACCGATTCCAGAGCCGGGTGAAGGTGAATTTTTGGTGAAAACCTCTGCATTGGGTTTTTCTCCGGCGCAACGAGCTTATCTAATGGGTGAAGAGAGTCGCTTTCACGAACCAATTGAGATTGGCGATGTCATGCGAGGACGTGGTGTCGGCGAAATATTAGTGTCTAAAAACAAAGACTATAAAGTCGGTGATGTTGTAGCTTGCTCTACAGGGTGGCAAGACTATTCGGTTCAAAGTGGCGATATCGGTGAATTGTTAGTTAAAACCTTACAAAAAGTCGATAACCCACAACAACCCCAGTATCTTCATTTAGGTATCTTAGGCTCATCCGCATTTTCTGCCTATTTTGGTTTGCTAGATATTGGTAAACCTCAAAAAGGGGAGACGGTTGTAGTTTCTTCTGCAGCTGGTGGTGTTGGTTCAATCGTTTGCCAAATTGCTAAAATTAAAGGCTGCAAAGTTGTCGGTATCGCTGGCGGCAAAGATAAGTGCCAATGGCTAAAAGAGTTTGTTGGTGTTGACGAAACGATAGATTATAAAAATGACGATATTGACGCTAAATTTAAACAATATTGTCCAACAGGCATAGATGTTTATTTTGATAATGTCGGTGGCGATATTCTCGACCTTGCACTAAAAAATATTGCGCTAAAAGGTCGAGCCGTAATTTGTGGAATGATTTCTACCGAATACCAAGAGCCGCCATTGCCAGGTCCTCGTTATTATTACAACGTGATTTACAAAAGAGCGCGGATGGAAGGCTTTTTTGTATGGGACTACTTTAATCAATTCCCTGCGGCCGAAAAGGAACTCATTGACTGGTACAAATCTGGTCAACTCAAACCGACAGAAGATGTTTTTAAAGGGTTGGAATCTGCCCCTGATGCTCTGCAATCGATGTTTGATGGTAGAAGCTGTGGCATCAAAATCGTTGACTTCTAAATTTACGTTGTTTCGCTAATATTGTAATGAATTAGTGGAACAAAATTACTAAAGGACTGAAGTAATAGTAGCCCTTTAAAACTATAATTTTAACTATAACTAATTGGAGAAATCATGAGACCTCATGTAGAAATGATCGACGAAAAGGACTTGATTTGGCATCCTTCAGAATTAAAAGGTGCTACCGAAGGCGAAGCTAGACAACGCAACCTTTCTTATGACGAAGAAGATGGTTCAGTATCAGCCAAGATTTTGTTCGACACCTACTGGGCTCGTCCCGCTGGTGTTCATGTGGCACAAACCGAATGGTATGTCCTCAGTGGTGAAGTGAAAATTGGTGATGAAGTTCTTATTGAAGGCGGCTACTGGTGTACTCCTCCTGGTGTATTGTGTCCGGCAATTGAAGTTAAACCAGGTACAGAAATTTTGTACTTCCGCGAATTTGGTACTTGGGAATTTGAAGAAGCCAGTGCAGATAAAGAAGGCGTTCGCGAAGACCAAAAACTAGTTGTTAAGCACAGTAATTTGATGGATTGGGTTCCTGTTGAAATTGGTAGCCCTATGGATTTCTCTGCTGGTGGTACACCGGTACCAGGTTTGTTCATTAAATTATTGTTCCGTGATGAAAAAACCGATTTTTATACTCGTTTAATTAAAGCTAAGCCAGGTTGGGTGGAACATCCACTTGCTCATCACCCAGTTTATGAAGAAGCCTATACGCTTGAAGGTACATTCGAATTTAACTTTGGTAAACAATGGCCAGGAGTTTACTTCTTCCGTCCACCATTGATTCGTCATGGTGACTTTGTAGCGGGACCTGAAGGCACAACATGGCTTCTGCGTTGTGATGGTCGCTTAGTTGACTGGTATACTGATAATGCGAAAATGGAAATGCATGGCGACCCTGTAAACTGGGGTCCTGATTATCCTGGAACACAAGCGCCAGAGCCATTGCAACCAGTACGTTCTAAGTCTCTAGGTCCAATGAAAGACCCGTATTACACTTAATTAGTAATCATCTAATAAGCTGATATTAATTATTATCAGCTTTAGATAAAACCTCAGTTGTATTTTCATCAATACCTCTGAGGTTTTTTGTTAGTGACACTGAATTAGCTATGCCCACAAAGGTGAGCCGAAATAGGCAGTAGGGCTATTCATAGTCCTGTCGATAACTGAGGGATAATTAGTGGTTCAGAAAAGCCCGAAACTTTTCACCCATTTGTTGCGGATTTTCAAAAGTGCTAAGGGCTCCCGCATTACTAATGGTGGTTATTTCACATTGTTTAATGCGCTCTATGGCTTTTTCAAGCTCTTGTTCAGAGTAAAATAAATCGTTTTCTGCCCCGAATACCAACGTAGGGCATTCAATGCGGCTCATCCAATCTTCTTTTTCCATCCACTCTAAGACACAATGATGTATATCGTAGGGGCGCAATCGTCCAGCCTGGCCAATTATAAAGGGCTTATAACGGGTTTCTAATGAACTTGTAGGTGCGAGCATTTGATAGCGTTTCCAAGCGTCGGCAATGAACTGTCCTTCAGAGTCCATAGGAATTTCTCGGCTCAAAGGCTTCTTTTTCAATGCTTCGATAAATGCGTGAATTTGTTCCTTAGATGCCAACATTTCGCAGGAAATGATTAACTTAGACACCTTATTTGGATATCGAGTGGCAATTGAGGTGGCAAGGGCAGCACCTGAATGATTGCCAACTAACATTACCGACTCAAATCCGAGTTTTTCGATAAACTGTACGGTTACATCGGTAAAATCCTCTATTTGCATCGGATAATCTGGATCATAAGATTGACCGTGTCCAGGCATATCTGGTGCAATTATCATAAAGTCCTTGGCAAGTAGTGGGATGATGTCATCCCACTCAGCGCTGCTCATTGGCGATTGATGCAATAAGAAAACAGGCTGTCCTTGACCAGCCACAAGAAAATGAATTTGGCCATTGGGTAAATCAATATAGTGTCTTTTCACTGCTGTCATGACCTACCCCTTCTATTCTGAAACTTTGACTATAACTTTACCGATATTTTTACCGTTCATTAGTCGACAGAAAGCATCGGGAGCATTTTCAATGCCAGTAGTAATCTCTTCAAACAACATTAATCGTTTATCGTCGATGTATGCTTGACACTCTTTGATGAACTCGGCTCGTTGTCCTTCAAAATCATAAACCACAAAGCCATATACAGTAGCCCGGCTTTTTATCCACATTGCTGGCATAGGGCCACCAGAACGCTCAGTTTTATTTACTTCGGACATGATGCCACACAGAATAACCCGAGCGCCTATGGCCAATTGAGTTGAAACGATATTTAGTGTTTCGCCACCCACTAAATCTAAATAAATATCGACACCGTCAGGGCAGTGCTCTTTCAATTTCTCTGCGACATTTTCATTTTTGCGGTCAATACAAGCATCGTAGCCCAGTTTTTCAATGGCCAAGCGGCATTTTTCTTCGCCACCGGCAATACCGATAACTTTGCAGCCGTAAATTTTGGCAAGCTGAGCGGCTGTAGAGCCTACTCCACCAGTTGCTGCTGGAATAACTACTGTGTCACCTTGTTTGGGGGCACCTTTAAGAATTAAAGCAGCGTAAGCTGTTAAACCTGTAGAACCTAAAGCAGATAAATAAGCAGAATAAGACGAGGCATCTGCAGGCAATTTAGTGAGCGCTTTAGCCGGTAAAACTGCATATTGCTGCCAGCCTCCAAAACCTCGTACGATATCACCCTTTTTAAACTCATCAGATTTGCTATCGATGACACGAGCTACTGTTTCACCGTTCATCATTGTTCCTGGCAATACCGAACCGGAAATATGTAATCCTGATATTTGACTGCGCATATAAGGGTCTAACGACAAATACATAATCTGGCACAGCACCTCATCGTTTTGCAAATTAGCTACTTCAGCTGTCGCTAATTTAAAATCAGATGGTTTTGGCACGCCTACAGGCGTTTCACTTAATTGAACGATTGTATTGATCATGTTTTCTCTTCTTATCAGCAAAAATGCAGTCAACTTTCG
Source organism: Alteromonas sp. M12 (assembly GCF_037478005.1). NCBI lineage: Bacteria > Pseudomonadati > Pseudomonadota > Gammaproteobacteria > Alteromonadales > Alteromonadaceae > Alteromonas > Alteromonas sp. M12. The sequence continues at coordinate 150,669 of NZ_CP144164.1, forward strand.
ACTAACAATGGAATTTGATATTAGTTTAGTTTGTTTAGCTGCAAGGTACTTTGATAATTGTCATATAAGACATCTGTCATAGATAATCATTAATAGCCCTCGAATTTTAAAAAGTATTTAGAGCTGTTTTTGGGTTTTCTTTCGCAATTTTGATTTTTGTTAAGGACGGTACAAATTCTCACTGTATTGTAAACTCAGCTTAAAAGAGGAGTTAACAAATGGGTATCGTAGAACTTTCCGTTCTAAAATGGGCACATATTATTGCAATGGTTTACTGGTTAGGTGGTGAGTGGGGGGTATTCCAAATCTCGTTTAACGTCGTTAATAGAAAGTTATCTATGGACGAAAGGAAACGACATTTAGAAACCGCATATCGCATAGATATACTTGCTAGAACAGGCATTTTATTATTATTTCCCCTTGGTTTCCACATGGGAAATATCTGGGGAATACAGCCCTATGGTGGTTGGGCACTGGTAGCAGTTTGGTCTGTTTTTGTGCTTTGGTTGGCACTTTGTTGGACGGCTTTTTTCTTCCGGGAAACGGATCGTGGTGTGATGCTGACAAAAATAGACGAAAAGCTACGTTATATATTGATTCCTGTAATCGCTATCTGTGCTATTTCTTCTCTATCAGGAAACGGTCCTTTTATTGCGGTAGAAGGAATGCGTTGGTTCTCAGTAAAGATTTTATTGTTTTCTGTTTTGCTATGTATTGGTTTGTACCTAAGATTTGTTATGCGTCAATGGACAACTATTTTCAGACAACTAGCTGAAAAACAAGATGACGCTTTAGAAGCTGAACTTGAGAACTCGATTCGAATCTCTCGCTATTTAGCATATCTATATTGGATCATTATTGCCGGTGTAGGCTTCTTGGGAGCGACAAAACCTTTCTAAGGTATGTCACTTCAGATAGTCAGAAGGCTTTAACATTTTATGTTAAAGCCTTTTTTAATGCCTGCTATTCATCCACTAAGGTGCGCCAATAGTAAGTGCTGGTTGATGCTTTATTGCCATTTACAAACTAGGAGGTATACAGCTACTTACTGGGTTTCTAACCATGTTGCTTTATATTTTCCTTGCTCATCGGTTGTCACCACAACACCGGTGTTGTAGCGCTGGCGTAATAACTTTTGTTGTTTTTCTATCTCAGCGTGTTGAATTCGAACTGCCGAAAATACAGAAACGCCCCGCAATGGCCCGAGTTCATATATTTTATCTTCTGGATTAAGTCCTAAATTAACCACAATACGTGTATTGGGATTGGGTAAAGAGATTAGCATTTGGTAAGCGAGTTGCTTAGTTGATTTATTGGTTGAGGTAAAAAGAGCACTATTTTGCGTAATTGGTTGTATTTTGTCTTCTGTTCCAGCTCTATAGGCATTGAGAGGGGAGAAGACCACACTGCCAGGTGCTTGCAGATTATTGACAGAATGGGCTTTGCTAATTTGCACCAGTTGTACACCCATTGATTCGGGTATTTCGAGCCCAACGGCGCTACCTGGAAAATAACCAGGTGGGTAGAATTTCCTTTCCGTTATACTGGCCTCTGTTGCATTCACATCAATAGAGAAGATAGTGCCGTAGTGTTTTATCTTAGTATTAAATTTACCATCCATGTAGGTATTTTCACTAAGCCAATGGCCCTGTTGAACAGTCCAAAATGGCACAGATTTTAAATCTTCTGCATAGCTAGTGATTGCCGTACCAAGCAACATAGTGCCAGCCAATATTTTACAAACTAGCATGGGGGCTAAAGATTTAGTCGTTTTATGCAATAAGCGCATAGTTCGGGTCAGAGTTAGTAACATAATTAAGCCAATGAGTGTGTTAAGTGATGTAATAAAAAAAGGCGCCTAGATTAGGCGCCCTCGAATAACCAATTACAAATTAAAATGCGTAAGCGACTTTTACACCCACTTCTCTTGGCATAATGGGGTCAACTACCGCACCTTGTGTAGCGAAGAAGTTTGGTATAGCACTGAAGTCTGTGTTACGACGTCCAGTAGCCCATCCATCTTCATCTGTGCAGTTTTTACAGTACAGTTCTACATCGATACCACCTTCATGTTGGAATCCCAAAGAGAGACTCAACAATGAATATGAATCAATTGTGGTCAAGTTGAGCTCGTCAGTATAGGTTTTACCTCTGTAGGTTAAATCGGCACGCACAGAGTAGTCCCATTCACTGTTTAAGGTATCTTTCCAGCTAGCACCGATCGCTCCACTGTGTTTTGGTGAACGAGGTAAAGTATTACCGTCAGCTTTTAAGAATGTGCCATATGGCAGTCCAAGTACCGAGCGGAAAGAGTTACTGTCGTATCTATCATACTCAGATTCAGTATAGCCGTAGGCAAATTGCATATTAAGGTTTTTAGTGATCTGCCAGCGTCCTTCAGCCTCGATACCTTGCTGTGTACTAGAGCCCTCTAAAACAGGGTTTAAGAAGTAAGCTGTGCCTGTTTCAGCACCAAAGAAAGAATAGAGACCTGAAGATTTCATGCCTTCCCATTCTTGATAAAAAGCCACCAATGAGTACCACACACTGCCATTTAGTACAGACTGTTTTAAACCTAATTCATAACTAGTTAAACTTTCTTCTCCCGTGGTCTTTTGCACATTCGGGTTTTCTGCCAAGAATGCTGCTGCATCACCTTGGTCAATTGAATCAAGCTGTGAGTTATATGATCCTGGCAACAATGCCTCGGCATAGGTTAGGAATATATTGGTGTCTTCATCTGGTTTGTATTGAAGGCTCACTCGAGGCAAGAATGCATCGTAGTCTTGCTCTACTGGATCAGTAAGTGTTGCTTCGGTAAAGCCGCCACGAGTAATTGTCGTATCTTCTTGGTAACGACCTTCAAATACGGCAGTAAATTCATCACTGAAGTCATATTCAATGGCACCAAAAACACCTGTTGAAGCGACGTTATTAGCATCTATTGAACTTGATCCATAACCCAGTAATAAACCACCGAAGTAACCATTAAATACATTCCAACCACCATCAACGTCACCCATTTGATCAATTTCTGATTTACTCACACCTACCATCCAACGCAACTTGCCTGCATTATCAAAAGTGAAACGAGCTTCTGTTGACCAAGACTCTAATTCCAACCAAGTTGCAGTTAACCAAGCTTGGCTGTCTGTTTGGTCGCTATCGCGTATTTGCGTGGTATCTCTTTTATTGTAGCCGGCTAAAAATGAGAATGTGTAGTCATCAGATATGAGGTATTCAGCATCTATTGAAAACGATACTAATTCACCCGCCAGACCTATTTTATTTAGGCTTGGTGTATCACCTGATGCAGGACGTTGGTTTAATAAATCTAAAGTGTTGTATGTACCGTCCGCTATGGTTTCTCCATATAACGGCTGGCCAGCTACAACCAAATCGTAAATGGTCGCATTGTTGCTTACATCTATGGTTGGTAATGAGCCAATTAACCAAGGCTGAGTAAATGCCGTATCTAGGCTGCCATTATTCGTTGGAATAGTAAGTGCATCGCCTGCTGAAACATTGTTATAAATAGAGAAAGGAACAAAGGTAGATGCGGTTGCACCGTCATCATCTTCGGAATAGGCAAAGCGAGTTTTTATGCTTAAGTCATCGGTTGGTGTAAATGACACTATTAACGAAACACCTGTGGTTTTTTCTTCACCTAAATCACCGCCATCATTGGCTGTAAAAGGAGCCCCTTGTTTACGAGTAAAGGCAGTTAATCGTGCATTTATGTTTTCAACAATTTCGCCTTCTACATAACCTTCTAGTTCTTGGCTACCAAATGTAGGGCTATAATTTGCAGAAACGCCAGCACTGAAATCACTTGAAGGTGTTACCGTCGTATAGTTAATCGCACCACCAAATGTGCCGCGACCAAAGTATACCGGTTGAGGCCCACGTATTACTTCAACTTGAGATATATCACTAAAAGAAACAGAGCTAGAGCCGCCTAGCATGGAAATACCATCTACTAAGAAACCACCTGTTTGACTGGTAGGCGTTGTTATGGCGATATCCATTCCCCTGAAACGAATACCTGGGTTGAATCGGCCTGGTTGGGAGTTACCCACGTTTTGGAAATCCAAATTAGGCGCAAAATTAGCTAAAACTTCTAAGTCGGATATCCCTTTCTCTTTTAAATCTGCACTAGTAAATGCTTGGATTGAAAGAGGTACTTCTATAATGGATTCATCTGTTTTACGCGCACTAACCGTAATTCTTTCCAGTGAATTACTGTTAACCTCAGTTTCTGCGCCAGCATCTTGAGCGTGTACCAGCGTTGTAGCAATTGGAGATAACGCGAATGCGGTTCCCGCAATATACACGTATTTGCGTAATTTAGAGTTGATCATAACCATTCCTTTTTTAGTGTTTATCTAGGCAGCGATTAACTTTTACGAAAAATGAAACGTTTTTTTGTGATTTTTGTGATTTTTGTGTTTTTTAAATAACCTGTAACATTTAAAAGTTAACCGACACTCGCAACCTTTGTGCTTATGTGCTACCAGCATAAGCAGCTTGAATTTTCGCCGCCTTAACAAATGTCAAAAACCAAGTGATTTTTGTGTTTTAATTTATCTAAACCTGTTGGACTGCGGTAAATACTTAATATTATTAGCATTTTCCAAGATGTTTGCAGGTAGGTGCTAGTCTAAAAGTAGCAAAATTGTATTAAGGGAAACCAAATGGGATGAAAAAGATGTAATCAATCAGAGAGGGGGGAGGGCGCCAAGACCCTAACAAAATACGTTAAGGCCTTAGCTCAATATCGTTGGCTAAGCAGCCGTTTTACTTAATTTAGTATAGGCAGTTTCTTTTACTTGGGTAATACACGGAATGGCTATCAAAATAAGTCCAAAGAATACCCAAAAAGCTAAATCGTAGCTTGAGTTCATTCCATAAAATACACCGGTAAGCCAAATACCTAATCCGCCGCCTAAGCAATCTAATACGGTAATTGTTCCAAGTATTTTGCCTGCTGACTTTAATCCAAAACAATTAACTGCAGACAATTGAATGGTCGTGTACACGCCGCCCCAGCCTAGGCCGAACAATACGATTGCTTCCCACAAAACAGCTTTATTCATCAATGCTAATAATAACGACCCGGTCAACATTATCGCTATATTACCAATGAAAACCTTTTTGAAATGTATGTGGTCAGCGACAAAGCCAAAAACAAATTTACCAATCAACGCGCACATAAAAAATAAACTAATTGCGTTTGCGGCAGTGCTAGTTTCAAACCCCAAATCACGCATATATAGGAATAGATGAGCTTGAACACCTAAGACCGTATAAAAGGTGGTCATGGCAACTAAAGTAAGTGCCCAAAAAGTGCGGGTGCGAAGTGCGTCTAAATAGCTCATACCTGTTAATGGTTGAGGTTTGCTTTGCTCCGCTGTTTGGTTGGCTTTCTGCTTCATCTGTGAAGGGCGATCTTTTACTAAAACCGCGACTACAATCAACATAGTTAAAGGAAATGCGACGGCCCATTGCATGGTTTCTCGCCATCCGAACAATTCGTTCATATATAAACCGTATTGAGGGAATAAAACACCTCCTAAACTAGTGCCAACTAAGGTAATACCAATGGCCGCGCCACGTTTTGAGGTAAACCAATTGGAAACTAAAATAACCGCAGGATTAAGACCACATAGAATCAATACTAAACCAAGTAATGCGTGGACGACATACAATCCTTGCAATGAATCTATTTGGCTATATGAAAAATAAGCTGTGGCTAATAATACCCAACCCATAAGTAACGCACGTTTAGCACCTATCTTGTCGATTATCATGCCACCGAAGGGAGCTAATAAAGCACTAGTGGCAAAGGTCACCATATCTCTGAACTTTAGTTCTCCTCGGCTCCATCCGAATTCTTTTATTAGGGATTCATCAAAAACAGATAAACCGGAAATGCCCATACCGTTACTAACAAGTAACGCGATACATGCAATAGAGGCGATTAGCCATGGATAATGTTTATTCATATTATTTCCAATGTTAGTCATTGTGTTTTAGGTATTAGGTTCTGCTTAAACGAAGTCGAGTGGATCTGGTCCGAGTCGCTGGTTTTTATCTAACGCATCTATTGTTTTGAGTTCATCCGGAGTCAAAACGAAATCGAAAACATCAATATTTTCAGCAATACGAGATGGAGTAACAGACTTAGGTATGACTAAGGTGTTTTTCTGTATGTGCCAACGCAATACTACCTGTGCTGGAGACTTTTGATGTGCTGCTGCGATGGCCATCACTTCTGGACGCTCAAAAATACCTTCACCACCTTGTGCTAAAGGACTCCATGCTTGGACCAATATATCCCGTTCAGTGCACCATTTAGATATGGATTGTTGGCTAAATAGGGGATGTTTTTCGATTTGGTTTATTACTGGCGTGACGCCGGTTTGCTGGATGAGAGTGTCGATATGTTCAGGTAAAAAGTTGCTTACCCCAATGGATTTTACCAAACCGCTGTGTTGCGCTTTAATTAACTCTTTCCAAGCATTGGTATATTGACCTAAAGAAGGTGCGGGCCAATGGATCAGATAACAATCTAAATAATCTAGTTCTAGAAGCGTTAAACTTTTCTCAAGGGCTTTTTGGACATTACCCTGATCTTTGTTCCATAACTTGCTGGTAACAAAAATGTCTTCTCTGGCTAAATTACTCGACTTGATGGCAGTGCCAACACCACTTTCATTTTCATAAACAGAAGCTGTGTCAATTAAGCGATAACCCGCATCGAAAGCAGCGTGAATGGCGCTTACAACCTGTTCGTTACTGGCCTGCCATACACCCAAACCCAATTGGGGGATTGCATTTCCATCTAACATTTTAACGCTATTTGTCATTGTATTCTGTTCCTTTCGCGGATGCTTGCGCACTGCATTTAGCCTAATAAAAGGGAAGTTATAATCCTAAAGAGCCTGGATTAACAAGTCGCTCGGGATCAACTAGCCCTTTGATACGTTCAATGAGTTGTAAAGCTGTTGGTTTCAGACCTTCTTTATAGGCATAACTCTTTCCTATTTGGAAATGCACACCACCCATCTCACTGAATTTTGCCGCTATTTCTTTTTTTATCTTGGTAACGGCGTCACGGGCTTCGATGTTTTCGTCAAACTTTTTCAATTTATTATAATGGGCCGACTCTACGCTTTTTTCGTGCAATTCGTTGAGACAGTCTTGCCAAAAAAATACCGGCTCAATGACGAATGCATTGGTAGAAATAACCGCAAATAAATAACCAACACCAATATTCAATCGCTCCATTTCAGCTTTGTGACTAGTAAAAATGGCTTCAGCAGCATTAAACGCAGGGATGACTTTTGAGTGAGGGAATTGACCATGAACGGGTACCCAACGCTCACCATTTGGGCCGACCATATTATTTACTGGACCAAAAGGGTTCGCTCGGAGGATTTTGGGAATCGTATTTTCAATCTCTTTACCGTTATTTTTTTTCACAATGGCGCGGATATCATCAAGACATTGTTTTGCCGCTTGTGGTGAACGCTCTTCTATAAATGCATGTATTGAAAAATCAACATCATCCATAAAACCTCTGCCAGCAAACGCTATCTTAGATCCTTGTTTGATGGCTTGGCCAATAGACCCTGCTGATTTCATAAAACCAACCAGTGCTTTAGCATCAGAGGCTAAACTCTCCCGTTGTTTGCGCTGCGCTTGCAAAAACGGATCGAATCCGAAACATTCCATGGCTAAACCACGACGAGAAATTTCACTCATCGTAGTTAATGCATCATCCGAACTCTTAAAGTCCATCGAAATGTATTCTCTGGCAGTTAATTCGGGCATTAAGCGAAATGTTGCCCGTGTTTTAAATCCTAACGAGCCAGTATCGCCAACAAATAAACCAGTTAAATCTGGTCCAAAATGGCGGAAAAAAGGAGTGCCATTGACTTGAGCTGCTGATCCGGTTTCTACTATTGAACCGTCAGCAAGTACGACTTCGATACTGATAACAGAGTCACCTATAGCTCCAAAGTGACCGGATCCCCAAAACATACCATTTTGTGATAACCCGCCACCTACTGTAGCGTAAATTCCTGACAATGTTCCCCAGCATGGAGTACGCAAACCGGTACCTTTCAATGCTTCATAAAGCGCTTTCCATGTACATCCACACTCAACTGTGACGTACATATCCTGTTCATTTATTTCTAGCACTTTAGACATTCTACTCATATCAATAATGATAGAATTGTCTTGTTGCGGCACATATCCACTGGTGTACGACATACCTCCACCGCGGGGGATAGTGATATATTTGTGTGCTGTAGCTGTTTTAACAACGTCAGCTAATTCGCTAGTAGAGCCTGGCTGAACAACGGCAATAGCAGGTTTTTCTTTAGTAAAAACATCTTGCGCATAGAGACTACAAGAATAGGAATCGGTTAAAACGTGTTCTTGACCAACAAATTTTACTAAGCTTTCTAAAACCTGTGATATATCACTTCTGCTATTCACTCTTCGTCTCCAAAAAAGTCTATTCAACCGAGCTAGTATGCGTGTTTGTTAGTAATATTCAGTTTCAACCTGACACTATAAATCTATTGGTCGCATGCTAAATCTAATTAGTAAAGTACTATTAATATAACAATAAAGCAATGCGTTCAAGAGATTAAACCAGCGATAAAGCTAGAATCGAAAAGTTAGGTGTCCATCTGCAGGCATAGTTCAACAAGCTAACTGATTCTTCCAACATAATCACATTAAACTTAAATAAATTTATTTAAATCATATTCTTAGAGTTTCGTTGAGGTGCACAAATTGTGCTTTGTTAATGGCTTAAAATGAACCAAGACTAATTTATTTGAAGAAAAAGACCGAATGATATATATTTATATCTTTACTTTGTCGGTGTTATGTTATGAATCCAGATATAGATGTGGAAATTAGTGAAGTAGGCCCACGAGATGGTTTGCAAAGTATCAAACCAATTATGTCTACTAATGATAAAAAACGCTGGGTTAGTGCGTTAGCCGCGGCTGGCATTCCTGAAATTGAAGTCGGTTCATTCGTACCAGCGAGTATTCTTCCTCAGTTAGCTGATACCGCTGAAATAGTCGCTCATGCGCGCACAATTCCGGGCTTAAATGTGGCTGTGTTGGTCCCGAACTATCGGGGAGCTCAAGATGCAATAAAAGCCGGTGCACATAAAATAACTATTCCTTTGTCGGTGTCTGAAACCCATAGTTTAAAAAATGTACGCCGCACACACGCTCAAGTTATTCAAGAAGTTGCAAAAATTCGAGAACTGATTAATCAATCTGATAATCCGCAAAAACCGATACTGGAAGGTGGATTATCTACCGCCTTTGGTTGCACTTTAGAAGGAAATGTACCTGAGTCTAAAGTTTTCGAGATGGCTGAGAAATTAATTGAAGCTGGTTGTGACGAAGTGGGCTTATCGGATACCACAGGCTTCGGTACTCCGAATCAAGTGAAGCGATTAACCCTCGGGATTTGGGATCTAGTGGGCAAAGACAGACTTACAGGTATTCATTTGCACAATACTCGTGGTCAGGGACTCGCTAATGTGATGACCGCCCTCGAAGTCGGCTTGAAAACCATAGATTCTTCAATGGCAGGAATCGGCGGCTGTCCATTTGCTCCCGGTGCTTCAGGTAACATAATCACTGAAGACTTGGTTTTTCTACTTGAGGGTATGGGGTTAAAAACAGGAATCAACTATCAGCGTTTATTGTTAGCTCGAAAAATTCTGCGTGACAGTTTACCTGTTGAAGTTGATTTGTATGGCTTTACACCTGAAGCTGGATTGCCGAAGGGGTTTCAGATGGCCACAGCACAATATTAATTGATTTCACAATGTGTTTCTGCATGAAGTTGCAACTATGAAAATTAGTATAAAAAATGGAACTAGTTTCCAGCAAAATAGTGGCGAAACAATTCTTGATGCCAGTATCAATGCTGGCTATCCGATTAATCACAGTTGCCGGTCTGGTCGCTGTGGTTTTTGTAAGGTGCAATTACTTTCCGGCGAAACTTCTGCGTATCGTGCAGAGCAACTTTTACAGCAAGACAGAGATGACAATTGGATACTCTCATGTTGCCATACCGCGTTGACTGATATTGAAATTGATGCCGGTAACCTTACTCAAGTAATCATTCCTAAAGTTTGTTCGATTCCCTGTGCGATTGATGCAATTGAGTTGTTGAGCCCGACAATGTTAACGGTAACTTTACAGCTACCATTGATAGTTAAATTTATGTATCTAGCTGGGCAATACGTGGATGTATTTACATCAGAGGGACTATCAAGCAGCTATTGGTTGAGTAAAGCGAGTGTAGAGCAGCAAAAAATAGAACTACACATTGCGCACAATGAACTAGATCCTATGCATCAATATTGGTTTCATCAAGCCAAAGTCAAAGAGCTTCTTAAACTTGAAGGACCTAAAGGTACCCACTTCTTGCGTGACACTGCCCATCGAGATCTGTTCTTTCTAGCGTTTGGGGCTGGTATTGCTGCTATTACAGCCATGCTAGAAGCCCATGCAAATTTAGCAAAAGACAAGCAAGCTGCAAGTATTACCGTGATTTGGCAAGGTCAACAGCCAGAAGATTTCTATTTTGATGTAGCGCAAATGGATAGTGATATTCGATTTATTCGCACGTTGTCTTCAGCTTGTCCCGCTTGGTCTGGTCAATTGGGTGAAGCGCAAGATGTTATGTTGGGTATGCAACCCCAAATGCACAATGCTGATGTGTATGCCACTGGTCCTGCTTTTAAGTTAGAGCATGCACAAAAAGTATTAAGCCAGCATGCTCTTAATCCTAGACGTTTTTTTTCACAGGCAACCTGTGAATAAGTTTGCGATCAATGTCGGTTTACTTCGGCCGTTCTTTTGTCTCAACCGAAAATGTTCACAGACTTCCAGACTTGCCCGATTCAGTAAAAAGCGCTTATTTCAGCAGTTGAAGAAATCCGAATATTAGTGCGCAAATATTGACAATTGTCATAGTGAAGTGAGTGAGTTAACGGTAGATTAAATCCATCTTGGCGCGATTATATCTGAATTGGTTTAGCTGTAATCCTATATACATCAAGCACTTGTGTTTGCAGTGCAGAGTCATACGAGTTTACCCCTTCTTGTCTGAGTAAGGGTGAAGTTTAGTTTAGAAAATAGCAGAAGATATACACATAAAATCTTACTAATAATAATGTAACTTCGGAGAAAGCACTATGAAAAAAGCGAACATAAGCCTCATGATTAAGATGGCCTTGGGGGGCGTTTTAGCTTCCTCAGGTGTCGCTTTTGGGCAAGACAGTCAAACCTCTGATTTAAGCCTAGAAAAGATTACGGTGACGGCACAGCGGAAAGAGGAAAGTATCCAAAGCTCTCCTGTTTCCATTTCCGCACTGGGTCCCGAAGATATTGAACGACTACAAATTGATAATACAAAAGATCTAAGTCAGGTTATGCCCAATGTCATGATTAAGGGGGTTACTGGTGGTAGCGCCGGGATTACGCCTTTTATTCGTGGTGGAGGGGTGACCGATGGTGCACTTATTACTTCTGAGCCAGAAGTGGGTATCTACATTGATGATGTTTATCAACCTCGATCTGCGGCGTCTTTCATTGAATCCCTAGAACTAGAACGCATTGAAGTACTTCGTGGGCCGCAAGGAACACTTTACGGACGTAACAGCTCGTCAGGTGCCCTGAAAATTATTTCTCGGGTACCAGATGATTTATTCCGCTTTAAAAACGAAGTAGGGATTGGTAGCTGGAACGAAATATATGACAAATTTAGTATCAGTGGCCCGCTAAGTGAAGACGAAAAGCTGCGCGGTGGCATTACCGGCATGCTGCGCAAGCGCGATGGTGGCCGCCAGTATAATGCAACATTAGATAAAGAGGTTGGTGAAGAAGACTACGCAGGTTTCCAGGGCGACTTATTTTATGAAGGTGAAACGTACACCGCAAGGTGGAAGTACTTTTATACCAATTATGAAAGTGACGGCCTATATGCATCCTCCCTTGACCCTTTTCAAGTTGATAATGAATACGACCAAATACCCTTTACCTCTGGCGAATTCGATACGGTTTTATCGCCTTTTGAATCCTCAACTGAAGATAAACAATATGGTACCAGTGTCCATCTAACCAAACAAATCAGTGATTCCATGAAGCTGTTATCGGTTACCTCATGGTCAAAGTTGCAGAATGATTGGTCTACTGGGTTCAGTGGCGGTGTGGCAAATGCGTTGTTAGGCATAGAAGGTGATGGTTACGTGGAATTATTTTCACGGGATTCCGTCAGTGATCAAAACAGTTTTAGCCAAGAGTTACAATTGCAGGGCGAGGCTTGGGAAAACCGAGTAAGTTATATTGCCGGTTTGTATTATTTTAACGAATCAGGCGAACAAATTGTCAATTCAACGGTTTTCTTCGCCCCTTCCTATGGCGATTTTGACATAGATACAAAAAGTTATGCGGTATTCGGTCAGGCTAATGTCAACTTAACAGACAAACTTGGTTTGATTGTTGGTGCCCGTTATACCCGAGATGAAAAATCCCTTGACGCTACCCTAGAAACAAGTCCGGTAAACCGTGAGGATACCTTCAAAAAATTCACGCCTAAAGTGGCCTTAAACTATCAAGCCAACGACGACTTGTTGCTTTACACAAGTTACACCGAAGGCTTCAAAGCTGGCGGATACAATAGTTTGGCGTCTACACCAGAAGGTCTTAATACGCCCTTTGAGATGCAAGTGATGGATGCTTATGAAGCGGGTTTGAAAAGTGAATGGTGGAACAACCGTTTACGTATCAATGTCGCCGGATTTTTCAATGAATATTCTAGTTTACAACAACAATCTGTAGACGAATTTGGTTCATTTATTACTGAAAATTACGATGCCGAGCATAAGGGTATCGAGGTCGAACTTAATGTTCGTTTAACCTCTAATTTGAATTTATGGGCTAACGGTGTTTCCCAAGATAGCGAATATACCGCTGTCAGTGTTAATGGCGTTTCGTCAAACGGTGGCTTGGTCGGCAACAAAATGACCAATGTGTTTGAGTTTCAATATGCAGCAGGATTGGACTATACACAAGACATTGGTGACGGAACCTTAATGTTAGGCACGAATGTTAATCATCGTGATGATTATTATTCAACAGCAGATAACTCAGAGATTGGTCATATAGAGCCAGTAACATTAATCGATGCTTACGCGGCTTACGCCTATGAACGCTGGAAATTCACTTTATCGGGTAAAAACCTTGGTAATGAAAAATACGCGTTTACCGGCTTTGGCTTTAGTTTGATTCAACCTCGTTTTATGGCCGACCCGATGACGTGGCGATTGAGTGTATCGTACGAATTATAGAAAAATCATCTGGAAAGGTTAGGACAATGTGAGAACCACATTGTCCCTTTATAACGCTTAAACACTCAACATCTAAATGTCTTTGATGTGGTGTTTGATGTAAGCACTTACTCTTTTTGAATAAAGGTGAAATTAATATGAAATCTACACAGATTATTGTGGCAGGTGCAGGCCCTGTAGGGACGGTTACCGCATATCGTCTAGCAAGTATGGGGTTTGATGTCATGTTGTGTGAAGCCGGCCCTAATTGTGCTGTTGATTTGCGCGCATCGACCTTCCATCCGCCTACTTTAGAAATGCTTGATGAGCTAGGCATGGCCGACGAACTAATCGAACGAGGACTGAAAGCGCCGATTTATCATTTCCGTGAACGGGCAACCGGAGAGGTTGTTGAATTTGATTTATCTGAATTAGAAGGTAAGGAAAAATTCCCTTACCGCTTGCAGTGCGAACAACATGTACTAGCCAGTATGGTTGCCGAAAAATTAAATAATCATCCTAAAGCTGAAGTTCGATTTAGTCACCGAGTGGTCCACTTTGAACAGACCGACGATGGGGTTGAAGTGGCACTAGAAGGGCCTTTTTCGATTGAAAAAGTAAAAGCCAAATATTTGGTCGCCGCGGACGGTGGTAATTCAATTATTCGCAAATGGTTAGGCGTTGAATTTGAAGGCTTTACCTACCCTGAAAAGTTCTTAACCCTATCTACAAAAGTTGAGTTAAAAGACTACATCGATAACCTTGCTTACGTTAGTTACGTGTCCGATCCAAAAGAATGGATGGTACTGCTACGTGTGCCAAGTGTTTGGCGAATTTTGGTACCTGCTAGTGAAGATCAACCAGACGAGTACTTATTGTCTGATGAGAAGAAAAACCAGGTATTCCGAGATTTAATCGGTCGTGATGATGTTGAGACTGAACATAGAACCATTTACCGGGTACATCAACGGGTAGCTAAAAAATTCAATCACGGACGAGTATGTTTGGTCGGTGATGCTTGTCATATGAACAATCCACTAGGTGGTTTTGGCATGAATAGCGGTATTCATGACGGTTGGAATTTAGCCGACAAAATCAAGTTAAACCTTACCGAAGGTCATGATGACGCTAATTTTGAATTATATGACGCTCAACGTCGTCCAGTAACCCATAGTTTTATTCAAGCGCAGACGATGCAAAACAAAAAGCTGTTAGAGCATAGTCCTGAAGAGAACCATGCGATGCGTTTACAAGAAATGCACGATATCTGCAATGACGACGAAAAACGCTTAGCTTTTCTGAGACGACAAGCCATGTTTACCAGTCTTGAAGAAGCTAACAAAATCAAATAGGAAAAATAATGAAAGACGCACTTGGATACAGAGCTAAATTTGGCGTATTAGGTCCTTCGACTAATACAATTGTGCAACCTGAATTTGATGAAATGCGCCCTGCTGGTGTCACAAATCACTACAGCCGTATCGTAATTGAAAATGCAAAAGCTGTTTCAAATGATAGTTTTATGGCCGGCACCAAGATGATTGATGAAGGTACCGAGGAAGCGGTAAGAGGCGTATTAACTTGTGCACCTGACTACTTGGTTATGGGTATGTCTGCGGTGACTTTTTATGGTGGTGCTAAAGGCGCAGAAGCCTGGAAAAAACGCATTGAAACGTTTTCAGGCTTAAGAATTTCAATGGGGTCAGAGTCACTTATTGCTGCGATGGAAGCTATTGGTGGAATTAAAAAGGTAGCCTTTTTATCGCCTTATTTCCCAGTTGCAAACAAAGAAGTTGAAAACTATTTGAGCGATTACGGATACGAAACTGTGCGTGATATTCCGTTACAACGTCCTAGCTGGTTGAGTATTGCTGAAACACCGTTTTCAATGTCTCGCGATACTGTGAAGAAACTTGATAGCGATGATGTTGATGCAATTATACAAGTTGGTACTAACCTTTGTATGGCAAGACTTGCGCCTAAATTAGAACTTGAATTAGGTAAACCAGTTATTGCGATTAATACGTCCACTTATTGGCATGCATTACGTGCATACGGCATAACCGACAAGGTTAGCGGTTTTGGACGTTTGTTAGAGGAGTTTTAAGATGGAGTATGATTACGTACCAATTAGCGAACGTGGTCAATTAAAATGGCCCGATGGTAAAAAAGTCGCTTTGATTTTAACCTTCAATCTTGAAACATGGGATCTGACTAAGGACACCGACGAGCCTTACTATGCTGGTGGTCCAGCAGTATTGCCGGATACTTTGCCTGGTAATATTCCTGATTTTCCAAATTTCAGCTGGCGTGAATACGGTCAGCGTGTTGGCATATGGCGTTTATACGAGCTATTTGATGAACTTAAAGTAAAAGCCAGTTGTACGACTAATGCAGTCACTTTTGAGCGTCGTGCTGCTATGGTGCAAGCTTGTTTAGATCGTGGGTGGGAATTGATTACCCATAACTACGAGCAAGGTGAATTACTTACTAATTTCGCACATCAGCCAGAAAAAGAGCAAGAAGTTATCTCTCGTTCAATCGATATGTTTGAACAATATGTTGGTAGACGTCCGGTTGGTTGGTTGTCGTCGTCATTGCGCGGTACGCTAAATACGCCAGCTATTCTTGCTAAAGAAGGCTACAAGTTTTATTGCGACATTATGAACGATGATCAACCCTTTATGATCCGCACTGATAACGGCCCAATAGTGTCAGTTCCTTACTCTAATGAAATCAATGATTTCACTATCATAACTCGCCGTGGACACACTACCGACGAGTATAGAGATATTTTGATTGAAGAATTGAATGTACTGTATAAAGAAGGTGCTACTCAGGCTCGTATCATGAACGTTGGATTACACCCTCATGTTACCGGTCGAGCTTATCGGATTAGAGCGATTCGAGAGTTTATTGAATACGCAAAAACCTTACCTGATGTTTGGTGGACGACACGAGAAGAGATTGCTGATTGGTATTTAGAACATCAGCAAGAACATCATATTCCTGGTCAAATATAAGTCGAACTGAAATCCAATAAGGAGTCTTTTATGACGAATGCAATACTAAACGACGGCGTTATTCCAGAACCGCAAACTCAAGCAGTACGCGATTTACTTGCGACAACACCTGATAAGCAGCTGTTCATTAACGGAGAGTATTGCTCGCCTAAAAGTGGCCAGTATTTAGAAACCTGCGATCCTGCTACGGGTAAAATCATAGCGCGCATCGCCAATGCGAATCAGACTGATGTGGATAATGCGGTCGCCGCTGCACAACAAGCATTAAAGGGTCCTTGGGCAACGATGACACCTATGGAGCGCAGCATGATTCTAAATCGTATCGCTGATTTAGTTGATCTGCATATGGATGAATTATGCGAATTAGAGGTGCTTGACCAAGGTAAGCCATGGTTTGTGGCACGTTGGGCGGAAGTGCCAGCTGTTGCGGGACAGTTTCGCTTTTTTGCCGGACAAGCACTGACCCTTGATGGCAATACGTTGAACCCATCAGTGAATTACCAACCTGAAGGTAAACAAGTTCATGCCTGGACTGTGCGCGAACCTGTGGGAGTGGTCGCTGCCATTACCCCTTGGAATTCACCGTTAATTCTTACTGCCATGAAGTTAGCTCCAGCGCTCGCCGCAGGCTGCACCATAGTGCATAAACCCGCAGAACTAACTTCGCTCACAGCATTACGTTTGGCCGAGTTAATTACTGAAGCGGGCGTACCACCTGGGGTAATGAATGTTGTGACCGGTGACGGTGCGCAGTGTGGAAGTGTGTTAGCCAGTCATGCGGGTGTGGATAAAGTGGCTTTTACAGGTTCAACAGCTACTGGTCGCGCAATAGTCGAAGCCAGTAAGCAAAATTTAACCCGTGTTACGCTAGAGCTAGGTGGTAAATCGCCAGCCATTGTACTCCCAGATGCTGACTTAGATTTAGCTATTCCAGGCATTGCCAATGGTATCTTTTTCAATGGCGGTCAAGTGTGTGTGGCGAATTCGCGAACCTATATCCATCGTTCTATTTTCGACAAAGTTGTTGAAGGTATTGCAGCTTATGGAGCAGGTTTGAAAGTAGGGCATGGGTTAAACCAAGATACGCAAATGGGACCTGTTGTTTCTGCTCAACAAGCGCAAAAAATTGAGCAGTATATTAAAGGGGCGAAAGCTGAAGGTGCGACTATTTTAACCGGTGGTGAACGTTTCGGCAGTGCTGGGACTTTTATACAGCCCACTGTGGTTACAGGTACAAGCACCACCAGTCCTATTCATTGCCAAGAAGTCTTTGGTCCGGTAATTGTTGCAGAACCTTATGATGACATTAACGAAGCGTTGCAGTGGAGTAATGACAATGAATATGGTTTAGCGGCGAGTGTTTGGACTGAAAATTTATCGACTGCTCATCGTTTGTCTCGTCAGATACAAGCCGGAACCGTTTGGATTAATACCCATTCTATGTTTGACCCAGCGATGCCTATCGGTGGAATGAAAAACTCTGGTTATGGTCGTGACAGCGGCAAGCAAGCCATGGATAACTATTTGGAGTGGAAAACGGTGTGCGCCGTTTTGTAGTGTTAATTTACACTCTGTAGTAAATCAGAAAGCGGATATTGATGTTTCAATATCCGCTTTTTTAATTGCCCTAGCATCTGTGATAGACGCTAGGTTAATTGATTGTTGTTAGTTGCTAAACAACCATTTTTCAGTGGTTTTCAATTGGTCTTCAAAACCTTGGATGGCACCTTTTTGCAGCAGGGTTATTGATATTTCATCGTGCCCTTGTAACAAATTTTGGCGTCTAGATTCATCAACAGTAAATGACCAACTGTGCTCAGTTCCATAACTCACTTTACAATTTTCTAAGTCAACAGTAAGTTGAATTGCGTCATGTTGTGCCGTTAGCTTGAATAACTTATCAACTACATCTGAAGGTAAAACAACGGGTAATACGCCGTTTTTGAAACAGTTGTTATAGAAGATGTCAGCGAAGCTAGGCGCAATTACCGCCTTGATTCCATAACCTTTTAACGCCCAAACTGCGTGCTCTCTGCTTGAACCACAACCAAAGTTTTCCCGCGCAATAAGAATGCTGGCATCAGTATATAGAGGGTTGTTCAAAACAAAGTCTGGGTTAGGTCTGCGGGTTTTAGTGTCTGTCCTGACATCACCAGGATCTAAATAACGTAAATCATCAAATAACCAATCGCCAAAGCCAAATTTACTAATCGACTTTAAATATTGTTTTGGCAGGATTGCATCAGTATCGACGTTGCTGCGATCAAAAGGTAAAACAGTACCTGTGTGAGATAAGAATTTTTCCATTATTGGACTCCACCTTCAGTGATATCGACAAAATGACCAGCAATAGCTGCAGCCGCAGCCATCGACGGGCTTACAAGGTGGGTTCGTCCACCACTGCCTTGACGTCCCTCAAAATTACGATTTGAGGTAGAAGCGCAATGTTCTCCCGTCATTAAACGATCGGCATTCATCGCTAAGCACATAGAACAGCCAGGCTCACGCCATTCGAAACCGGCAGCCAGAATGATTTTGTCTAAACCTTCAGCTTCAGCTTGTTGTTTGACTAAACCAGATCCAGGTACCACCAAAGCTTGTTTGATTGTTTTGGCAACCTGCTTACCTTCAACTACTTGCGCAACAGCGCGAATATCTTCGATGCGAGAGTTGGTACAAGAACCAATAAAAACACGATCTAAGTTAATATCAGTTATTGGTTGTCCGGCGCTTAATCCCATGTAATCAAGGGCTTTTTGATAGTCTTCAGATTTCCCTTTGAACAGGTTTGGGTTGGGGATTAACTGATCCACAGATATCACCATCTCTGGTGACGTTCCCCAACTTACTTGCGGTTTTATATCTTGCGCATTAAATTGAAATTCCACATCAAATTTGGCATCTACATCACTATGCAATTCTCGCCACATAGTCGTCGCTTCTTGCCATTGTTCGTTTTTAGGCGCAAAAGGACGACCTTCAATGTAATCCTCGGTAACCTGATCATAAGCAACTAGTCCCGCTCGAGCGCCAGCTTCGATGGCCATGTTGCATACTGTCATGCGGCCTTCCATGCTTAAGCCGCGGATGGTTGAACCAGCAAACTCTATGGTAAATCCAGTGCCAGCGGCAGTGCCTATTTTACCAATAACATAAAGCACAACGTCTTTGGCAGTAACACCTGGATGCAGTTCACCGTTTACTTCTACCAGCATATTTTTGGCTTTGCGTTGCAGTAAACATTGGGTGGCTAATACGTGCTCGACTTCGGACGTACCTATACCCACTCCCAATGCGGCAAATGCACCATGAGTTGCGGTGTGAGAATCGCCACAGACTATTGTCATGCCAGGCAGTGTTAGCCCTTGTTCTGGCGAGATGACATGCACTATTCCTTGACGTATATCCTTAAGATCAAATTGCTGAATATTGAAGTCATGGCAGTTATCATCAAGGGTTTTTACTTGGATTCGCGATATGTCATCGGCAATACCTTCGATGCCTTCTTCGCGACCAGTGGTAGGTACATTATGATCTGGTGTAGCAATAACTGAGTCACGACGCCATGGTTGCCGGTTTGCTGCGCGCAATCCTTCAAAAGCCTGGGCTGAGGAAACCTCATGTACTATGTGCCTGTCTATGTATATCAACGACATGCCATCTTCAGAAGTCGTTATACAGCGACGTTCCCAAAGTTTGTCGTAAAGGGTTTTAGGGTTATCTTGTTTAACCATTTAATCTATTCTCCGGATTTCGTTTACTGGCAATTTGCATTTAAATGACTGAAACCAACCGCCGGTTTTGCAGCCATGCTTGATTTGATTTTATCTTTTCGTTACCTAACTTTAAGCGTGTTGGAATGCAGGCGTAATAGATGCTCGAAGATGGATTTCTTCTATGCAACGGGCTTCAATTTCGTCAATACTGTCACCGTGATTGGATAGTGAAATTTGGCCACCTTATTCACAAAGCGTTTCTCGTACTGTTGCTATGGCGTTTAAATCATCCTTGTTGTCAGAAATGCCAACAGCTAAAAGATGAGTCATCTTTTCATTCCCTCAGGTTTACTAAACTCAGGTTTTTAATTTATCTGGTTTATTGCTATCTGGTGTTAACTCGCTAAACACGCCATGCATATTTGTAACGATGGATATTTGCGAACTAGAGTAGCGGGCGTTGTTTTTCACGCAATGACAAATATCAATGTTGAAACACTTTCATCTGGTAAATCTGTGTTGGGGTATTGCTTGCTAACTAGGTTTTTGGATTCGAGAAGTGGTTTTAAGTGAACAATAAACGATATTGAGTGTATGGAAGCCTGATTTAGATGATAAAAATCAGGCTTTTATTTTGATTTGTTCTATTTTCTGCTTAGGGCAGTGGGTCCTTCAGTAGAAAGTAATGAGGTTAGTTGCTCTATCCCGTCAGATTGTGCGAAAAAGTAGCCATTAATCATTAATTCAGAAATTTTACTGACTTGCGTAAGTTCGGCTAGTTGTTTTGGACCAGGTAACTCTGGACGACAAATGGCACCTCCAAAATAGTGATCCACATCATCTAGCACCAGTGCGTAATGGTCGTTTGTCGATGCCGCCATCTCATAAGCATCAAGATGCGCTGACCAGTCTAACGAGGCACCCATTGGAATGTCATTAGTGCCGGTTTGAATTAAAGCTGGGACGGCTAAGCCAGAAAAACCTTGTTTATCAATTAATCCAGGCATCGCTGGTGGAGGAGAATAGGCTAATACCAATGCCACACGAGGGTCTGCTTGTGATGCATTCATGCCGTCTGGAATAGTAGCGTTTACGCCACCTTTTACTAACGCAGTTAATGCGCCATAGCTATGACCTGCGGCAATATAACGATCACCGCCATAGGTATCAGCCAATAATTGCATGTCTTCAAGTCGAGCTCGCCAAGACATACTGCGTTCAAATTTGTCACGCAAAGGGTGATCTGTTGAATCCATATGTAATGCACTATACACAGTGAAACCTTGTTCTATCCATGGTTCGATTAACGGATCATATTTCCAAGGGGCAGACAATGCGCCATGAGAAAATAGTATTACTCCTTTTTGTTCGCCTTTAGCCTGCCACTTCCAAACGGAAACTTCTCTATCATTTACTTTTAATGTTGTTGTCTGCGCTTCAAGCGCTAGAACCTGTGTACACAACGAGAACAGTATCGTTAGTGCAAATAACAGCCGATTAAATATCCGTTGTTTGTGGGGGGGAAAAAACATTTTATATACTCCTGTCAGCAGTTCTAGTTTAACGATACGAGTGATTACCTAGGTATATCACTCTTATATCTTGAATAATTTGATAACTGTCAAATCATTCAACAACAAGCCTAAATAAACGTATTTTTTGGTGCTTATATACTGATTTAACATCAAAAAAATCTGATTATTGACATTTGTTAATGCATGGGTGGTTTTCTGCAGTTAAGTTAAGCTCTTAGGCTATCAAATAGAGCACTATTTCATAGGCGATAAAAGCATATTACCCAGCCCCCAAGTCTTCAAACCACAGGGTTTTCGATAACAAGGACAGGTAAATTTGAGCTATCAAAAGAATAAAAGAGGAATAATAAATGGAAATTAGCAACAAGATAATAGTCGCAGTACTAAGTGCCACCTTGTACTTAGTCAATATACCCTCTGCATTTAGTCACAGTGATGAAAACGCAACTGAAACTCATACAACTCGCACGTTATCCATGGATGATGTTAGAGCAAAGTATGCTGATAGTAACTCGAAATTTGTTGATTTGGACGGTATCAATGTTCATTACAAAGACGAAGGGAAAGGCCCCGTTATACTGCTTGTCCACGGAACATTAGGCGATTTATTTGATTGGGATGTTTGGACGCAGGAGCTATTGAAATCTGGTTTCCGTGTAGTTCGTTTTGATATTCCTGGATTTGGTTTGTCGGGCAATATTGCTAATGGTAACTATTCCGTTGATCGCACCCACACCCTGATTGATAGCTTAATGGACCATGTTGGCGCAGAGAAATTTGGCATAGCTGGTATCTCTTATGGTGGGATGGTTGTTTTTCGATATGCCGCAACCCGCACCGATAGAGTAACGTCCATGGTACTTATCAATTCTGCAGGTATTCAGACCGCTAATGCAGTTAAGAGAAAACCAAAAACTCCGGGTGAAAAACCCAAACGTACTAGTATCTTTATGTACTCACCGGTGGTTGAAAAAGATGACATAGTCTCTTTTTACGACAACTATATTAATGACAAAAGTAAAGTTACGCCTGAATTTGTACAACGGAAATTGGACTTTTTGAATATTCAAGAGCGCGATAAAACATCCATCGCAACCTTTAAACTTTATGAAAAAGGCGATCCGCAAAGAGTCTTATCCCATGTAAAAGCCCCAAGCTTGATAATGTGGGGAACGGCAAATAAAGCGTTAGATACAAAAACCGCTAGTGCATTTATTGATGCTTTACCTAATGCGTGTTTAACCAAGTTAGTTACTTTTGAAAGTGGCGGTCACTATATTAATATTGAACGTCCAATCGAAACAGTAAAAGTTGCTCAGTCTTTTTTCCTAGATCTGAAAAGCGCCAAACTTTGTAAGTAGCCATCGCTTTGCATCAAACTAAACTGTCGGTGAGCGAAAGGCTCAGCGACAGTTTTTTATGTAAATGACTACTGAGGACAAGAACCCAGATGCCAGTTCTGTGCATCTATACTGTATAAACTGGTATTTCCCCATGTAGAGCCAGTCAGTGCTTCATCGCTACCTTGCGCAAAATAGCTAGGTGCGTACGGATTACCTGAGCTATAAGCCCTGCCTGCAGTCTTATGGTAATAATTGTAAGTAGTGAATTGCTCACAAGTTGGTTCGTCGTCACCATTTCCACCGCCATCATTATTGCCACCGCCATCATCATTTGAAGTACTGCATGCCTGAACTGGTCCAGTACAACTGGCGTCATCATCTTGCCACTGACATTGCTGTGCTGAAGCGGTTATTTCATTAAGTTTAAATGCATTGGTACTGTATTCTAAATAGCAATTTGCATAATTTGTGTAGTTTAATCGGCCAGCGTTTATATGTTGATCTAATGTGGCTGTTTGGCCAGCATCAATGCTGAAACTGACAGTATCCGTTGCTTGTAAGTTTGTAGAATCGGTGGCCACAATAGTGGCACTTTGCTGACCTCCGGCTAAACTGCATGCCTGAGCACTAAAGGTGTTCCCTTGCAATTGAGCCGTTTCATTTCCAGTTGAGAAGCTGACAATTACACTACTTAAATTCTGATTAACGTCTACCACTTCGCCAGAAACCGTGGCGCATTGATTATTCACAGTGGCAATAATTTCAGTTAAAACAGGAGCTGTAGCGGGGGGCGCAGGTCCAATTCTAACGGTACTCGAAGTCGCCTCAGATTGCGCTCCTAGGTTATCTGTCGCAACGGCCGTCACCAGATATAGCTCATCTGCAAGGCTGGCGCTTGAAATAGAAAAGCTGTTATTAGAGAAGGTTTGAGTACTGCTAGAATAATTATTCCCAACCGAATCTTCTATCTCGAAATCAACCTGTATCACCTGTCCATCAGGGTCACTGACTGTGCCGGTAATCAGAATTGTTCCGCTATTTTCCTGAGTATTTAAGGAATCTACCACAGGCGCTAAATTGCGGCTTACTCGCTGATTGTTGTCAGCAAAAAATTGTCCTAAATACATCGCATAGTTAATGCCTGCGCCACTGATATAAGAGCCACTCGCTCCTTGGCCTCCAGACCAAGAGTGGTCAACCCCATTTAACCACAACATTGAAACCCGGTTGTCTTGCCATAAAGTTTCATCGGCGGTTCTGCCGGCTAGGGTAATCTGTTGGCTGCTAGGGATTTGTTGTACGCCATAAACAGCGGCCATTCCTTGTGCATTTTGTTGGTTGTAACAGGTGTCAACCGTGGTGTCAGCATCTCCATGTGCTATTGACGCAATCTGTGTATCGAAATGAGAAGCAAAAGCGCCAGCATAAGTTTGGCAGCGACTGGCTACATTGGCCGACTCGCAACTTCCTAGTGCGCCACTGGAACTTGTGCCAATACTGGGGCCCGCGCTAATCCCCATTCCTGCAAAAATATCTGGGGCTAAACACGCTGTCGTATTCGCAAATGATGCCCCTGAAGAAAGTCCTGAAATATATACCTGATCATCATCAATGTTATAAGTAGGGTCACTGCGCAATGCTGTGGCTAGATTAATTAGGTTTTGATAATCAGCGGCAGTTCTTGACTTGGTCCCTTGCCAATATGACCAGCAACCAAAACCTGCTTTATTCATGGCGTTGGGCACAGCAACTACCATTCCATAAGCCTCAGCTGCTTGTTCCAAGTTTGCATTTAAATAAGTATCTATTGACTGAGTGCAGCCATGCAAAACTAACAACAATGCTCGTCCTTGACCCACGGAAGAGATGCTATCGGGGGTATAGATATGTACCTGACTAAACCCACCTACAGATTGATTATTTTGCCAACTACCGGCATTGGCACCTGAGGACAAGATTAATGTAAGCCAAAATAATCCATTCAGGATTCGAATATTTTTTAATAACATGTGTTTACCTTTTTTGTTAAAAAAATGTAAACGTAGCTTAGGGGCTTGTTTGAAATTTCGCCTTAGTACTTTAGTACAGCGCAAATCTCAGCAGTCAAATCACTCAGTAAATAACTACTCAGCGGCTTTGAAAAATTAAAACAGCAGTTTTTGCCCCTGATGAGGAATGATAATTTCCAAGCCTAAGTCATTTGCTTCATCGAGTTGTTGTTTGATGTTATGACGAGGATTGACACCTTTAGCCAGAGTATACTTAATATGACTAATCACCACTTTAAGGTTGTTTAGCGGCGTTTCGCCATCAATTTTGGAGGCAAAATTATGTAACTCTTGGATTAACAATTTCGGGGTTAGGTGGCCAAATAATAAGTTGTGTGGACGTTCATTTTCAAAAGATACTTCAATTACCATACCGCGCAATTGTTTATGCTTTATTTGCTTTGCAAGGTATGTCCAAATTGCTTCGAGTTTACCCTGTTTCTCTACAACATCGGGTCCGGTATCACCAAAATACACAAACATATCACTGCCATTTTCAATTACAAATGCACTGGACTCAACCGGGTGACTAAGACTAAAGGCGGTTACCACAAGATCTGTGTCTTCAATGTTTATGGGTTTGCCAACAGGCAGATCAACAACATGGTATTTATTCAACATTGGTGGAATACCTCGATCGGTGAAATTCGCCCAAGCTTTGCCGTTAAAGTAGGTTTCGCCAATCATTTTATTCACCGATGCTAACCCATAGATATTTTTACTCGTGTCTTCGGGGGAGGCGACCAACATGCCATTTATATGATCAAGGTGGGCATGGCTAATTAAGTAACCCTTAACATGTTCTCTTAAAATGGTTCCCGCTGTTGTCCAGTTGTCATTTTGCTTAATAGGTAAGTCAGCGAAAGCGTTTTGTTGAACACTTTGATTAATACCGTTCACTATTGTCCCTGCATCTAACGCGACATAGTGAGAACTATTGAGTGAACGTAATAAAAATGCACTTAAATTACCATCCTCAATGCCACCACTATCGCCTAAAACGATAAGTTCAAATGCGGAAGATTGGGATGTTTCGGCCATGCCAGCATGTTGATGTGCAAAAGTCTGAAACGAGATGATTAGTGTTAAGGCTAGTAGCTGTTTAGTAAGGCTTGCAAAATTTTTCATTGTTATTGAGCTTGCTGTCGTGAGGTTGAATAGTGATTTAGAAAAATATCTGCGGTTTGTTTGCTAACGAAATCCTTTTCAGCTTCGCTAAGTGGCGGCTGTAGTTTAAACACCAAAGGCCAAAAGCAACGACCTTTGATTAAGTCATTTAATTGTTCGACTGCAAAATTAATGTCTTCAATTTCCAAGGTATTATCTTTTACCGCCGCCCTGACAAAACGGTGAATAGCAGTTTCTAGCCTAATAATTCTGTCGACTCCTTTTCTTAAGGTGTCTTGTTTGTAAAAAAAGCTTCCTATGGCAACACGAACTAATTCTATGTGTTCTTCGTCGCTCATTAAATTCACTTGTTCTTTAATCAACTTCACAAATTGCTCATAGATTGGCTGATCAGCCTGGTAAACCATCGTACTTTTGAGTATGGATGTTTCCCACTTATCAGTTAAGAGATGTAAAACTAATTCGGCTTTAGTGGCAAAATGATTATATACAGTCCGTTTCGACACTTCAGCAATCTCAGCCAACCGATCCATACTAGTGGCATGCACACCAAACTCTTGGAAGGCACTTTTGGCGGCTTCCACTATTGCTTCACGCTTTAATTCACTACGGTTTTTTTTTGCTGTGCTCATAAACCTCTGCAACTAACTTCAACAATGTTGTTACTTAATTTCGAATATACATCATACATTTGTAGTTTACTTTCAGCTATTCGATAATGTAAACTACACCGAGTAGTTTACTTTTAAGCTATGCATTTATCAATAGTTCCGATCAGTTATATTAAATAGAGAAGTTCCTGCAATGAGATTATTTTTACGTGCACTGCCTGCCCGTTTTTTATTAGCGCTTTCAGTGGTGTTGCTGAGTGCTTGTGGTGAAGAAAGCCAACCGCAAAACCAGGTAGAAAAGCGAGTTGTGAAACTAACACCAGTAATGTCTGCGTCTATTCAAGATCAGTCGACATTTCCAGCAGTTGTATCAGCTGTGAAAACCATCGACTTAAGCTTTGAGGTGACAGGGCGCTTGATTCAAACGGATATTGTTGCGGGTGAAAAGGTTAAAAAAGGCCATTTGCTGGCGAGTTTAGACCCTAAACCCTTTGAAAGAAGAGTAAAAGAACAACAAACTCGACTACAACAAGCCGACAGAGAGTTGAGTAGAATTGTGTCTATGTTTGACAAAAAACTCGTTTCTCAAAGTAATTTAGATGACGCGAAAACGGAATACGAGTTAGCCGAAATAGATTTATCTAACGCCCAACAAGACCTTGCATATACCAAGCTGCATGCGCCTTTTGATGCGCTGGTCGCTAAGCGTTTAATTGATAACAACAGTTTTGTCACAGCTGGCCAATCGATAGCTCAACTGCAAGACGTGTCCCGTATCTATTTTAATATTAATGTGCCAGAGAGATTGTTGTCTGCAAATCAAGGGCGCGAAATATTCAGGGCGCAGGCGTCGATACTCGGTAACCCCGATAAATGGTACGATTTAGTTTACGTGGAGCATTCCACTCAGCCCGATGCGGTTACACAAACCTACCAAGCGGTATTCGCTTTAGAAGGTCAAAACCAAATTCAGGTTACTCCAGGTGCAAGAGCAATAGTAAATGTGACAGTGGAAACTCCCAATTCAAATGGTAATTTACTTATTCCTTTTAGGGCTCTAGTAGGAAGCGATGATGAAGGTTTTTTTGTATGGCGTTATCTTGCTGAGATTCAGTCAGTTGAAAAAGTGCCTGTTGAAGTGTTAAGTGTTGAAGATGCTGTGGTAGTCATCGATGGCCCATTAAATGAGCAAGATTTTGTTATCTCCGCAGGTGCCGCTCAAGTTCATGCGGGTATGAAAGTCGAACCTTATCACGGAGAAAAATAAAATGGATTTAGCGCGTTATGCAATGCGTACGCCAGTGAATATCTGGTTGCTTATTTTAGTCTTCTTGATCGGTGGTTTAATTGCACTTGCGGAAATTGGACGTCTTGAAAATCCTGCGTTTACTATTAAGCAAGTAAAGGTCATTACTGCTTTTCCAGGGGCTAGCGCAAGAAAGGTAGAAGAGCAATTAACAGAACCTCTGGAGATTGCACTCCAGCAAATGCCCCAACTTTATCGTTTAACTTCAATCTCATCACCAGGGCAGTCTGAAATTACCGTGGAAGTACAGCATCACTATGACAGTGATATGTTGCCACAAATTTGGGACGAATTAAGAAAACGACTCAGTGATATGAGTGACTCTTTACCTGTTGGTGCGCAAGAACCTAAGGTCTATGATGATTTTGGGGATGTTTACGGATTATATTTTGCGTTGGTTGCGCCAGATTTTACGCCTTATGAAATGCGCGAATTTGCACGTATCATTCGCAGACAATTGCTGACCACTGAAGGGGTAGCAAAAGTAGAAGTCAGTGGCGTATTACAAGAGCAAGTGGTTGCTTATATTGATCCCTACCAGATTGCTGGTTTAGGTATGAGCTTTCCTGATATTGTGGGCTTATTCGAAGACAATTTAAATCCCCTCAAAAGTGGTCGGATTCAAGTGGATGGGAAAAAAATCAGATTACTTGTTGAAGAATCACCAAATCAATTGGAAGAAATCGGCAATTTATCGTTAGTTATCCCTGGTAGTAACCGTTCGGTGCGAATCAAAGATATCGCCAGACTGGAGCTTGAACCTGCTGAAATTCAATCGTCGTTAATTCGCTACCAAGGTAGTGAAGCCATCACTCTTGCAGTATCTGCCATCGACGGTGTGAATATCGTTGAAGTGGGAGATCATGTCCGTCAAACGGTCGATGGTTTGCTCGATGAATTACCGCTGGGGATGAAGCTGACCCCCATTTATGATCAAGCAAAAATTGTTGAAGATTCTGTGGGCGGATTCATTTTGAATCTTATCATGTCTGTTGTGGTCGTTACCTTAACGCTTTGGTTATTTATGGGCTGGCGTTCTTCTATTATAGTCGGCATGGTTTTGGTTGTTACCGTAATGGGAACAGTGCTGATTATGTGGCTGATGGGTGTGCAACTTCAACGTATTTCTTTGGGAGCTATGGTCATCGCAATGGGGATGTTAGTTGACAACGCCATTGTGGTTGCCGAGGGTATGATGCTGAAAATTCGAGGTGGTAATAAACCCGTAGATGCTGCCAGTTTTATGGTGAAACGTACTCAATGGCCGTTGCTTGGCGCAACAATTATTGGGATTACGGCCTTCTCTGGAATAGGTTTATCAGATGACTCCACTGGTGAGTTTTTGTATTCCCTGTTTTTAGTCGTTTTAGTTTCACTGATGTTAAGTTGGGTGTTAGCTGTGACAGTCGTACCAGTGTTAGGTGGTTATGTTTATAAATCTGAAAAAGTGGTTGGCGAAGAACCGGGTATCAGTGGTGTACAAAAAGTATTTTTAGGTGTTTTGCATAAAGCCTTGCATTTTAGGTGGGTGACACTGACTTCGTTATTGATTATTACAGTTATTGCTTTTGCGGGCTTTGGTTATCTAAAACAAGGTTTTTTCCCTTCTTCAAATGCGCCGATTTTCTTTGTGCATTATTGGGGGCCACAGGACCAAGATATACGTTATACAGAAGGCAAAATTGCACAAGCAGAAAAACGCATTCTAACCTTCGATGCTGTGGAATCGGTTACCAGCTTTGTGGGAAGAGGTGCAGACCGTTTTACCCTGACCTATTCGCCCGAAGCGAATAATGAGAGCTACGGTTTGTTGTTTGTACGTGTCCACAACCGAGATGATATAGAAGCTCTGCTTCCTGCCCTTTTAGCAAAACTTAAGGATGTTGACCTTGATGCGAGTTTTTATATTGAACGAATGCAATTTGGTCCAGGTGGTGGGTCTAAACTACAGGCTCGCTTCTCCGGCCCTGATCCATTAGTTCTGCGCCAATTAGCCGAAAAAACACAACGGATTTTCACTGATGACGGAAGTATCCGCGATATTCGTCATGATTGGCGCGAAAAAGGTCTTGCTTTGAATGCCCATTACGATGAGTTTAATGCCGGTATGTCAGGTATATCACGGTCCGATTTTAACGACGCCATTCAATATGCCAGTGATGGATTATCTTTAGGTGTGGTGCGCGATGGTGACTATTCCTACCCTATTAAAGCCAAAATGGCGACCGCTGGACAAACACCCATTGAAGCGATAGAAAACAACTTAGTGTGGAGTTCTCAGCAACGAGTTTATGTTCCTTTTCGACAAGTGTCCAAAGGATTGGAACTGGTAAATGAAAATGTATTGATACAGCGTCGAGATAGGATTAGAACCATCACCATTAAAGCTGAACCAGGTTTTAATGAAACCGCAGGAGAAGCCTTTGCGCGTATTCGTCCTAAAATTGAAGCTATTGAATTACCCGAAGGTTATAGACTTGAATGGGGAGGAGAATATGAAAATTCGAATGATGCACAAGCGGCATTAAGTAAAGGACTGCCGGTCGGATTCATAGTGATGTTTTTAATCTCTGTCGTTTTGTTTGGGCGGGTTAAGCAACCATTGATCATTTGGATGGTTGTACCTATGGCGGCAGTGGGAGTCGTGGCTGGGTTGTTAATTACCAACATGCCGTTTGGATTTATGTCGTTGTTAGGGTTTTTGAGTTTATTTGGTATGTTGATTAAAAATGCCATTGTGTTGATCGAAGAAATCGATTTGCTGATAGAAGAAGGTCAGACCCCGAAGCTAGCCATAACCAATGCCAGTTTAAGTCGTTTGAGACCCGTTTCATTAGCCGCAATCACCACGATTTTAGGTATGGCACCTCTTTTGTTTGATGCGTTTTTTGCTGACATGGCAGTGACAATTATGGGGGGATTGGCTTTCGCCACTGTACTCACGTTAATTGCTGTGCCCGTGTTGTATAGTGTATTTTTCAATATTAGCTACAGAAAATAATCCGTAGATTTAGAAACTCCTCAGCTTGATCAAAAATGCCAGTTAGTTACCTAACTGGCATTTTTTATTGAGAAAGTTACCAAGATTCTCGAATTTATCTATCTTTTAGAGTGTAAATAATTGACCTTGTTTGATCTTGTTTTTATTTTTAAGCAAGCTATTATTAGCATTCCATTGTGAGGATAAAATGTACAACTACCGCAACACAATAAAGAGTAATTTACTCACCTTACCAAATTAAGCCGAGCGTATTCCTTACGCTCGGCGATACTTTCCTGTTCGTTAATTTAAGTTAGTTAGTAACGTTAGCAAGCGTAATACGCCTGCTCATTAAAATATTCATATTTCCAAATCCTGGTTTACCTTTTAACGTCAATATTTACCGACGCTAGTCACCGTATTCAACTGAATAGGTTAGCGCAGTAGTGGTTTTTATATTGTCTGAAGTTGAAAGGTTAAACATAAAACAGAAACGATAATTTCAAACCAAGGTGCACGGCAAAGTGCCGTTAACCGATCTCAATGAAAGAGGTGATTTATGCAAAATAAACCTGAAATATTTATTTCAACTTCTGATTTAGCCATGCTTGAGGAACAACTTGAAGCGTCAAAATTGCCTGAAGAATTAGTCGCTGCCTTAGAAGATGAACTTGCCCGAGCAACCGTTATTGACGGTAAAAATATGCCAGAAGATGTAGTGACTATTGGCAAACAAGTGACCTTCAAAATACTAGATAGCGATAAGTTGTTTACAAAAACCTTATGCCTTCCCGCCGATACGGCCAAGCATGCAGATAGCATTTCAGTTTTTGCTCCCATAGGTTCAGCTTTATTAGGCTTAAGAGCTGGTCAGAGTATTGACTGGCAAACTCAACGTGGGCAGCAGTCAGTGCAAATAGTACAAGTGAATACTGGATCTAGCTAAACATCTTATTGTCTTCGGAAAGCTCGTGGAAATGGGTTCTATGGGCTTTCTTTGCAGTTGATTTGTGCTTAATTCATCACATTCAAAGTTTCACTGATTCTGCAGCTACAAAAAAACTTAATGGAAAATATAGGGTTACGATTGATGACATACACAAATCAAACTATTTCAGACTTAAAACAAACCAGCCCAGCTCAGGCGGAGTTCTATCAAGCCGTTGAAGAAGTGCTGAACTCCTTGGATCCCATATTGGAATCCAACAGTAAATATCGTCAACAAGCAATTATTCAACGTATAGTCGAGCCGGAACGGCAGATTATGTTTCGCGTTCCTTGGATTGATGATAATGGCGACATTCAGGTCAATAAGGGGTATCGGGTTGAGTTTAATTCTGCCCTTGGACCCTATAAAGGCGGCTTAAGATTTCATCCTTCGGTGAATGCTAGCATCATAAAGTTTTTAGGCTTTGAGCAAATTTTTAAAAACTCCCTTACCGGTCTATCTATTGGCGGAGGTAAAGGTGGAGCAAACTTTAATCCTAGAGGACGTTCCAATAATGAAATTATGCGTTTTTGCCAATCTTTTATGAGTGAACTTTACCGTCATATTGGCCCAACTACAGATGTTCCTGCGGGCGATATTGGCGTGGGCGCAGCTGAAATAGGTTATATGTTTGGTCAATATAAGCGCCTAACTGGGCGTTACGAAGGGATCCTAACTGGAAAAGGTCTGCTTTGGGGAGGTTCATTAGCACGTAAAGAAGCCACTGGATACGGAACAGTGTATTTTGCAGATAATATGCTAAAAGCCAGAGAAGACAGTTTAGAGGGGAAAACGTGTTTAGTTTCAGGGGCGGGTAATGTGGCAATTTATGCAATGGAAAAACTTTATCAGTTGGGGGCTACGCCCATCAGTTGCAGCGATTCTTCAGGCACTATTTATCATCCCAATGGTATCGACCTAGAATTGGTAAAGCAGCTCAAAGAACAGCAACAAGCCAGTTTAATTGCTTATATTGAAAAGTATCCTAATGCTAAATATACGCCGACTTCAGATTATCCATCAGACGGTCATGCAGTTTGGCGTTATTGCGCTGATGCTGCATTTCCATGCGCGACGCAGAATGAGTTAACCAAGTCAGATGCTGAAGAATTACTCGCTAATGGTTGTCACTTGGTTTGCGAGGGGGCCAATATGCCATCCACTCAAGAGGCTGCCGATTTGTTTGTTGCATCTGATATCGCTTATGGCCCGGGCAAAGCCGCTAATGCTGGTGGTGTGGCAACAAGCCAACTGGAAATGGCGCAAAATGCGAGTATGCAGAAGTGGACGTTTGAACAAGTTGATCAGCAACTACAGCACATTATGGAAAACATTTTTGTGACTGCAAATGAGACAGCCAAAGAATTTGGCCAGGCTGGAAATCTCGTTCTTGGTGCCAATATAGCCGGCTTTCGCCGTGTTGCGGATGCGATGATCGAACAAGGTGTTGTTTAGTCAATCAGCATAGATTACTGATACTTCTATTCTGCTTTTTATGCCATTTAGCAGAAAAAGTGTGAGAAATGACTCAGCAACATGAAACAGCCAAAGAGAGTCGCTGCGAGAATCCATTTTTTAGTACAATTTATAGTCAGTTTTCCTCGACTTTTCGTGCATATTTATATATAGTGCGCGCCGTTTTGAACTAAGTAGTATTGCGCAGCGACATTGGGCTTTTATTGTGAACCTTGGTTTGTTTTTGTTGCTTTTTTACTATTTGGAATTTTGTTTTGATATCTACCGCAAACATCACTATGCAGTTTGGCGCTGAGCCACTGTTTGAAAACATCTCTGCTAAATTTGGCAATGGCAATCGTTATGGCTTAATTGGCGCTAATGGCTGTGGTAAATCCACACTTATGAAAATTCTCAGTGGCGATTTAGCACCTACCTCTGGCAACGTTTCTGTTTCACCTGGTCAAAAATTGGGTAAGTTAAGCCAAGATCAGTTCGCGTTTGAAAAATATTCTGTGGTTGATACCGTTATTATGGGTGACATGGAGTTATGGAAGGTTAAACAAGAGCGTGATGAAATTTACGCCAAACCTGAAATGAGCGAAGCTGATGGTATGCATGTGGCTGAATTAGAAACCCTTTACGCTGAAATGGACGGTTATACTGCTGAATCACGGGCAGGCGAGATTTTGTTAGAAGCGGGTATCGATGAACATTATCACTACGGTTTGATGTCACAAGTATCACCAGGTTGGAAAGTCAGGGTGTTACTTGCACAGGCTTTATTCGCCAATCCAGACATATTATTACTCGACGAACCTACCAACAACTTGGATATTTATACTATCAATTGGTTAGCTGAAGTGTTGAATCAGCGTAAGTCCACCATGATAATTATTTCCCATGATAGGCACTTTTTGAATTCCGTGTGTACCCACATGGCAGACATCGACTATGGTGAATTACGTATTTATCCAGGTAATTATGAAAAGTATCAAGAAGCTGCTTCACTTATTCAAGAGCAATTGTTGCGAGAAAATGCCAAGAAGAGCGAAGAAATAGAAGAATTACAGGCTTTTGTTGCACGCTTTTCTGCCAACGCCTCGAAAGCTAAACTGGCAACTTCTCGTGCGAAAAAAATGGATAAGATCCAATTGGATGAGGTGAAGAGCTCGAGTCGTCGTACACCGCGTATTCAATTCAAACAACATCAAAAACTGCACAGACAAGCTCTGATTTTAGAAGATATGAGTTTTGGTTTTGAAGAAGAGCCCTTGTTTAAAGACGCTAATCTGTTATTAGAAGCGGGTGCAAAGTTAGCCATTATTGGTGAAAACGGTGTGGGTAAAACCAGTTTCTTACGTTGTTTGATGGATAAATTGAAAGCGGAAGGTGTGGTTAAGTGGTCTGAGAATGCCACTGTCGGCTATTGTCCTCAAGACAGTTCAGACGATTTCGATTGTGATTTAAGCCTTTTTGATTGGATGTCTCAATGGCGCACGCCAAAACACAACGATTTGATGGTCCGAGGTTTATTGGGCAGTTTGTTATTTAGCGCAGACGACTTCAATAAAAAAGCGAAAGTGTGTTCAGGTGGTGAGAAAAATCGTTTGTTATTCGGTAAGCTGATGATGGCTGACTTAAATGTGTTGGTGATGGATGAGCCTACTAACCACATGGATATGGAAGCGATTGAAGCACTTAACAATGCTTTGAAAGATTTCGATGGCACTTTAATCTTTGTAAGCCACGACCGCGAATTTGTTTCCTCTTTGGCGACTCGTGTTATTGAGATTAAAGATCAACAAGTAATTGATTTTCAGGGCACTTATGAGGAATACCTTTCTCATCAAGGGTTACAAAAAGCAGTAGCTTAAGACCGAACTCAGACAATATTGATGAATCAAAAGCGCGCGAATTAGGGCGCGCTTAAATCAATAACTTCATTCGTTGTTGAGTTTTAGGTTTTTCGGTATTACATCATGCTTGCGTAAAATGTTATCAATTTCGCCTTCCTGTTTAAGTGCTCTTATCGCTGCATTTAGATTCGGTAACAGATGACTCAGTTCTCGACGAAGGCGTAAAACGATATCGCCATGGGAATGAACACTGGCGAGTGATATTTTGACATTATGTTTATTGGCCCAGTAATGAGCGGTTAAATTTTCTAATATGGCGACTTCAAAACGACCTCTTTTTAAGCCCCTAATTAATCCATCTTCTGTGCTAAAGTCGATTCTTGTAAACATATCATCATCGAAGTAACTATAGCCTGCAATAGTACCTACATATTTGTCATAAATGGCGTGAGGATCTGCATATTTCTCGGCGTTTTCTTGTAAGGTGACATTGTATTCGGTTAATTCAAAAATCATAATGGATTGCACATATTCATCTCCCATATCACCATTTTTAAACCAACTCGGGCTCATAAAATCGATATCTAATTGATTTTCTTCGAATACTTTTGCTGCTCGTTTGGGCGGATAATAATAAAACTCATAAGAGTAGCCAGCCTTTTCCAATATTAAGTCAATCACTTCTGCGAAGATGCCGGGGTTTGCATCATCGCCGGAGTATCCATAGGGAGTCCAAGATTCGGTGCCAATTAAGTTGTATTTTAATGTGATTGATTTTTTATCGATTGCCTGAGAAGTTGAAACCATTCCAAAATAAGCCAAAACAAAGAATAGCATCCAAGCCAAAAGCTGGGTTCTAACAGAGGATATCTTGAAAAAACTGCAACAAGTCATAAAACTTACTCGTGTCCAAGAGTGAATTGTGAAATTAAGTGAAGTTGAAACTTCATTTAACCTACATAATACGTCATAAAATCGTTTTTTCCTGTTTGATTAGCCGTTATTGTCTAATAAACTTCCACTGCGACTTAAAAATCAGTGTTGCACCAGTTTATGTAATATTTAAAAGCAAATTTGTTAGCTTCGTAAAGTTTACGTAAATTCAATTTTTTATTGCTGCAGAACTTGTACACTACCTTTATCATTTCAATCAAAATGCACAAATTACATGGACTTATGTTGTCACCTTTTTCTCCTATGAACAAAAAAGTAAAGGGAATTTCGCTATTGTTTATTTTGGCGTTGTTGCATGGGTGTGCTTCTGTCAAGTTAGACCAAGACAAAGAAATCCCAGCATTACCCGATGAGTGGCAGTTTCAACACAATGCCGACGACGTCGACGATAACTGGTTAGCAAATTTCACTTCCGAATCCGATAATCAACATTTAACCGCTTTACTCAATGAAGCCATCCAGGCAAATCAGTCGATTCGTGCCCAAGCCTATTTAGTGGATATCGCGGCGCAGAATTTAACTATTGCCAAAAGTAATTTTTGGCCTTCCTTAGATACATCCTTTGATGCGTCACGGACTAGCAGCAATGGTAATAGTTTTAGTTTAGAAGCGGGCCTTTCTTATGAGTTGGATATTTGGGGGGCGTTGTCAGACACTGAGCGTCAAGCAAAACTCAATTATTTGCAGGCTAAAGCCGAATTAGAAGAGGCAAGATTGCAGCTCGCTGGCAACGTTATTGTCGCTTATGCGAATGCGTCTAGGGCTTTTCAGCGGGTTGAGCTGGCCGCTCAACAAGTTCAAAATTCAACTGACAGTCTAGACATTATTGAACGTGGTTATCGGGCCGGCCTAAACGAATCTTTAGATGTATACCTTGCTCGTAATGAACTTAACAGTGATAAATCCACACTTGCAACAAACCAGCAAACATTACTGGAGAGTGTACGAGCTTTGGAACGGTTGTTAGGGCGCTACCCTGATGCAAAACTGGATGTAACTCAAGTATTGGCATTGCCTGATGTGGATGTTGCAGTCGGTTTACCTTCTGAGTTGGTGACCCGCAAACCAGCCTTACAAGCCAGTTGGCTGGCGTTAATGGCACAAGATGCAACCCTTGCCATTGCACATAAAGCTCGTTTCCCTGCAATCAATTTGGCCGCTAGTGTTGGGCCCTCAAGTGACTCTTTATCAGACTTGCTATCCACTTCTGCAGGTTGGTCTTTGATTGGCAGTATTTCAGCGCCGATTTTTAATGCTGGAAAGCTTAAGGCGAATGAAGAGGTTGAGTTGTTAACCTTGAAACGTCTGGAAGAAAATTATTTAGATGCGGTTTTAAATGCCCTATTGGAAGTGGAAAATACTCTATCTGCTGAAGCGAGCTTAGTTGAGCGTTATCAAGCGACCCAAAAAGCGGCTGAAAATGCGCAATTTGCAAATCAACTGTCTTTCGAACAATACCAAGCCGGTCTAATTACTTACACCACAGTGTTAGAGGCGCAAGCAAGACTTATTACAGCCCAAAACAACCTTATTGATATTAAAACTGACTTAATTGCGAATCGAGTGCAACTGCATGTTGCCCTTGGAGGAGGAATGAACCTCTACGCCCCTATTCAAGAGCTTTGATTAAATGGTAATTTCTAAAAAAATCGTACTGCCCATTGTTGTTTTACTTATCACTGTAGTTACTGTGTTGATCATCTACAACAACCCTCCCCAAGCTGGCCGTCAAAAGCCATCTAGTGCGGCAGTGTTAAGTGTAGAAACGCAACTATTGCGACCTCAACGTTTTCACATCACTTTGGATAGCTACGGGGTAGTTACTCCGCGCACACAAAGCACCTTAATGTCGCAGGTGGCTGGGCAAGTCGTGTTTGTCAACGATGGCTTTCGCACCGGCGGATTCTTCCAAAAAGGTGATTTGTTAGTCGCTATAGACGATAGCGACTATCTTGCTGAAGTAAATATCGCCAAGGCGAATCTTATTACTGCGCAACAAAATTTAGCTGAGGAGATGGCTCGGTCTGAACAAGCTAAAATAGATTGGCAGCGCTTAGGCGGTAAACAAAAACCAACAGATCTAGTTTTACGAATACCGCAACAGGAAAGTGCGCAAGCTAATTTGACCTCTGCAAAAGCACAATTGTTAAAAGCTGAATTATCGCTAAAACGGACTAAGATAGTCGCGCCTTACAGTGGGCGTGTGGTCACCCAAAACGTCGATATCGGCTCGGTTGTTTCCAACAATACTGAGTTGGCGAGCATTTATGCGACTGACTATTTAGAGGTTCGATTAGCGATTAACAATAGTGATTTAGGCTTTGTGAATTTACCGGAAGCGAATATCGACAATACAATCTCTACGCCACCTATCAATGTGACTTTCACATCTGATCTGATTGGTCAGCAGAGTTGGACAGGTAAAATTGTGCGCACCGAAAGCGCTATAGATTCTGTTTCGCGACAATTGTACGTGGTCGCGCAAATAGATGATCCCTTTAATCAGGCTATCGAAAGGGGCGTCTCGATTAAAATAGGTGAGTATTTAACCGCAGAAATAGATGGCCGAACAATCAAAGAGGCTATTGTTATACCGGTAACGGCTATCTATCAAGGGAGTTATGTTTATATTGAAGAAGATGGTGTACTGCTGAGAAAAGAAGTACAAATTGCATGGCAAAATGATCGCCAAGCCTTAATTAAATCTGGCTTGGAAGGCGGTCAAGCGTTAGTTATAACGCCACTGGGACAAGTTAGTTCTGGAACCGCTGTTTCAGTAATAAATCAAGATGGAAAAAGCACTAAAAGGCTTAAAAATACTGAGCGTAAAGGCAAAGAACGATCTAAAAATCCTAACCTAAGACCAGACAAATCAAATAGCCGTCCTGGATCTAACTCTGCAGCGCAGAAGGAAGGGTAAATGATAGCTTGGTTTGCAAGAAATTCGGTTGCCGCGAATCTGCTAATGATCACTATCATTGGTGCGGGTCTATTGAGTCTGTCGAATCGAATTCCTCTGGAAGTTTTTCCTTCCTTTGAAGTCGATGTGGTGTCAGTCAGTGTCACCTTGGATGGGGCAACGCCAGAGGATATCGAGCAGGGCGTTACTATTCGCATTGAAGAAGCGGTGCAAGACCTCGAAGGTATCACTAAAATCATTAGTCAGTCTTCTGAAGGGGGCGGAAGTGTTACCTTTGAACTTGACAGTGATTACGACAGGCGCGATTTACTTGCCGATATAAAAAGTAGAGTCGATGCCATCAATACATTTCCAGCCGAAGCTGAAAACCCGGTTGTTGCCTTAGCCGATCGTAAACGAGATGTGATTACGGTAGCTGTCACAGCTCCTTACAGCGAGAAGGAAGTGCGTGAATATGCTGAGAAGGTGCGAGATGAGTTACTTGCTATTGATGGTGTTACCCAAGTAGAGTTAGATGGTATTCGCAATTATGAAATTGCCATCGAACTTAGTCTAGATAAAATCCGAGAGCTTGATTTAACCATTAGCCAAGTATCTGATATTATTGATAATAATAGTGTCGATGTGTCTGCAGGTAATTTACGCACTGAAAGTGGCGATGTACTGATTCGTTCAAAAGGCCAAGCATACCGAAAGGACGAGTTTGCATCTATTCCAATCAAAACTAATTCAGATGGCTCAATTATCCGCTTACAAGATATCGCTAATATTCAAGATGGCTTTGAAGAAACGCCGGTGCGAACGCGATTTAATGGTCAGCAGGCAGCATTTATTGAGGTTTATCGAATTGGCCAACAAAGTGCCATAGAAGTCGCCGATAAAGTAAAAAATTACATAGACGAACATCAACAGAGTCTGCCCAAAGGTTTTACTTTGAGCTACTGGGATGACGACTCTATGATTGTTAAAGGGCGTATTTCTAGCTTGGTTTCAAATGCGATTCAAGGCGGAATTCTAGTCCTTATTCTACTCACGTTATTTTTGCGTCCATCTATCGCATTTTGGGTATTTATTGGTATCCCTGTGGCATTCATGGGGGCGTTTATACTGATGCCTGTTTTTGGTGTGACGCTAAATATGATGAGCGTATTTGGTTTTATTTTAGTGTTGGGGATCGTTGTCGACGATGCCATTGTTACCGGTGAAAATATTTACACCCACTTAGGTACTGCCAAATCAGGCGAGCAGGCTGCCATTGAAGGGACACTTGAAGTCGCTAAGCCGGTTACGTTCGGCATTTTAACTACTGTAGCGGCATTTCTGCCATTAGCTTTTATTGAGGGGCGAAGGGGGGATGTTTTTGCTCAGATTCCCTATGTAGTAATTCCCGTTTTACTGTTATCCCTTATCGAGTCCAAGTTTATTTTGCCTTCACACTTGAAGCACTTGAAACTGAGAACTGAAAAAACCAAACAAAGTAAATTGGATTACTACCAGCAAAAATTTGCCGACGGATTCGAGCAGGCCATACTGCGCTATTATCGACCTGCGTTGGTAAAAACACTGCGTTATAAGTGGACTACCATAATGACTTTCAGTGGTATTTTTGCAATTATTTTAGTGCTTATTCTCAGTGGCTGGACGCGTTTTGTATTCTTCCCTCGAATCCCTAGTGAAACAATAACGGTATCCTTAACCATGCCTACAGGCACTGCATTTGAAATCACTAACAAATATATTGTGAAAATAGCCGATGATGCCCGAGAGTTGCAGGAAAAATACACCGAGGAAGATACCGGTGAAAGTATTATCTTAAATATTTTAGCCACCACCGGTGGGCGCGGCGGGACAACTAATGCCGGTAGTGTAAGATTTGAAATTACACCACCAGAATCGAGAGCTTCGACTATTACATCCGCTCAATTGTTGAATGAATGGCGCAAGATGATTGGGGATATTCCTGGGGCTGAAGCGCTAAGTTATCGGGCCGAGTTAGGTCGTTCATCAGACCCTATCGATGTGCGATTGAGTGCTAACAATGTCGCCACTTTGGAACAAGTCGCCGACAAAGTGATAGAACGACTAAACACTTACCCTACAGTATATGATATCGCCGATAGTCTTTCTGATGGCAAACAAGAGTTGCAAATCGAACTGAACAAACAAGGTGAATCACTGGGTTTAACTAGAGCTAATGTAACCGGACAAATCCGCAATGCGTTTTTTGGTGCGCAAGTACAGCGTATTCAGCGTGGCCGAGACGATATAAAAGTGATGTTGAGGTTACCGTTAAGTGAGCGACAATCGTTATCGAGCTTAACCAATTTGTTGATTGATGTGGGTAATGGCGAGACGGTTCCTCTGTCGAGTATTGCGACTCTTACGCCGGGACAAAGCCCGTCGTCAATTCGTCGAATTGACCGTTTAAGGACAATTAGTGTTACTGCTGATGTAGATAAAAACAACACTAACATGACGGTTTTACAAGAAGATTTAAACCAATATATAGCTGACTTATTGATCCAATATCCTGGCGTGAGCTACGAGTTGGAAGGGGAAGCGGAGGAACAAAGAGACTCCTTCGGTTCTTTGACGACAGGTCTGGTCATTGTACTGTTTATTATTTATGCGCTCTTAGCAATTCCATTTAAATCATATACACAACCACTTGTGGTGATGAGTGTGATTCCTTTTGGTGCGATAGGCGCGATAGCTGGACATTGGATAATGGGAATGGACCTCACTATCTTTAGCCTTTTAGGACTCTTGGCCTTAGTTGGCATAGTGGTAAACGATTCGTTAGTTCTTGTTGATTACATTAATAAAAAACGTGAGCTGGGTATGGACTTATTAAAGGCTATTCTAACCGCTGGCTCGTCCCGATTCAGGCCAGTAATGTTAACCAGTTTGACCACTTTTATTGGTTTAATGCCATTATTATTTGAAAAATCGACACAGGCACAATTTCTAATTCCTATGGCGGTTTCTTTAGGTTTTGGGATTTTATTTGCCACGTTTATCACGCTGATTTTAGTACCAATAAACTACTTAATACTCGAATCAGTTAAGCAGCAATCGTGGTTAAAATAAGCGCGAATATGTAACCTAAGGGAGTGCAAAATTAGCCACTAAGTAACATTTAGTGGCTACTTCATTTGCGCTCTTTTAGCGTTCTTCGCGGCATGATAGCGGGGATTGACAAGTTGATACCTTTAGCGACAACAACAATCAAAAATTTATTGTTTATGGGCTACTTTTTCGCCTGGGGCATAAAGCCTTTCGGTATTAAATGCGCAACTGATTCACATTCTGGATTTAGCCAAACAGGCAAAGGAAAACGAGCCAGCATCTTTTCTGAAAATTGCAAAGCTGGGCCATCTATCAATCCATTTTCACGGTAGTATTGGTAAGACAAACTATCCCCCAAACTATAGTTCACTCGGCCTATCATAACCATCTGATAACTTTGCATCAACGAATCAACACTGACTAACTGGGCGCCTGCTTGGGTTAAGCGTTTCATTACTGGTTGTTCGTCAGATACCCTAAGAACACTGATGCTTTTGCCTGATAGCTCATTTATCGACTGCCAATCAAAAGGGGTGGATTCTGCAAGTCGATATAAGCCTAATGCAACATGAGGCATATCCAACATGATATAGGGCTGATTCTTATTGCCTTGCATGGTGTGCATGCTAATACACCACTCGCCAGACCCCATGATTCGTTCCGCTCTGGCAGTTGGTACCACAAAAGGGTCGAAATCGTAATTGACGGGCAGTTGATGCTTTTTTGTATAAGTACGCAGTGCATCAAACATCAATCCACCATTTTTTATCTTTTGTGTGCTGTATGGGGGAAATTCTGCACCGAGAACGAGTACTTTAATTGTTTCTTTTGAAGCTAGTTCAGAAGCCGCTGAAAATTTTCCATAAAAAATCAGGACTAACAAAAGTATGCATTGTGTAATTATTTTAGACATCGTTGAGCAGGGCTAATCCATTAAAACCTGAAGTATAGCCTACTATAACTGATGAGTTGCCATATGCACATAACGCAATCAAGTAGTTTTCACTAGTAGTAACTGAATATCAATAAGTTACCTAGTAAAGATGAAGGGGAATTAGGGGGATTTTAGGTTAGCGTTTTTATTAAATATAAAAAAGCGGCAATTAAGCCGCTTTTGCATTTGTAGGGCACATGCTTATTTTAATTATTTTTTAACAGGTGCTGGTTTTTGTTGGCGGGCATAGTTTTCTAAACTTGATAAACTCGGGCCATACCATTCTGTTGGCGCTTCGAAATACTCAGGGTAGTGTTTTTCAGCATAGGCGCGTATTTTAGGTGAAAGGATTTCCGAACTATTATAGCCACCCATCTCACAGTCGTAGAAACAATGTCCTTCGGCTTGTCCCATTAACATCCACGGTAGCCAAGGGGTGATTCGACTCCAAGCTCCAGAGTATTGAATGCTGGTCAAGTCTGGATTGGCTAAGTCGTCTTTATTGATAACGTAATTAAACATCTCAGAAACACGATTCATTGGACCTGAAGATTCTCTTGGCCATGTATCTGGTTGCAATGCATTAGGATAAAATAAATGAATATGCCTATTTAATGTGACGGTATTGTTTGGTGTTTCTTTCCAGGGGTAGAGCATGGGGATCTTTTTCTTCTCGGTTTTAATCAAACCACCATAAGAAGGACCCTCAGGAACATAGGGAGTCAGTTTATAGTTGAATGGGTCGTTTGCAACAGGCACCACTTTCACGGTTTCGTTGGTATATGGATTCGTCCATTCTTCTAATACGTCGCCAGTTTCTAAATCCGTATAAAAACCAACTTCTTTGAGCACTTTTCCGTATACGCCATTGCCTTCGTCAATTAAACGGGCATATGAAAATCCTTCAAACCCAAACAAAGGTTTAACTTTTTCATTAGGGCGAACGCCATTCACTATACCGGCAAAATAACCAAATTTTTGTTTACCAAAATCAAGATCACCTTGTAAACGAGCCATGGCATCACGATTCCATTCAGGATCGTGGTAAGGCAATGCACCAGATGCTTTAAAAGGCTTAGCTGGGCGATCAGTTGCGCAACCTGCTAATGCCAGTGTGCCGGAAGCTGCAACACCACCACCAATCAAAATTTTACCTGAATTAAGCAGAAAATCTCTGCGCTCAGAAGTGTTAGTTTTTAGCTTTTTAGAATCCATAATATCCTCGGTCATCAGCTATGTAATGCTTGCGAATACCTAAGTTGTTATATTGGGCACAACACTAGTATTCGTTAACGTTTATCAAGTATTTAATCTTGTCAGTAATAAGTACTAATTTAATTTGCAAACTTATTTTGCAATGGCTTTAGATTAGGGGCTGCAAAATACAAGGGCATTAACAAATGTCAAAAACAGCCTATCTTTTTGCATATTAGAAAGGTTTGCATTCAATCATTTATGGCATTTAGGTGTTTTATGTTTAGGGGGAGCAGAATTACACGCAAGGTTGCTCATTATTTAATCATAACGCTAGTAAATCTTTTGCATCACATAATATATCTTTGGCTAATACCCAATGGGTTCTCACTGGATTGCAGTGGTTAAATGTAAATTCCTTCAAAGCCCTATGACAATTATCAATGTTGAGATTGTTGATTAGTGGAAAACTGAATGCGTAATTTATGTATGAA
The DNA here is from genome assembly GCF_037478005.1 of Alteromonas sp. M12. Lineage (NCBI taxonomy): Bacteria > Pseudomonadati > Pseudomonadota > Gammaproteobacteria > Alteromonadales > Alteromonadaceae > Alteromonas > Alteromonas sp. M12. The sequence continues at coordinate 195,607 of NZ_CP144164.1, forward strand.
GATATGAATTACGTTGTTCCATTCGGCTTACAGGAGAGCTTAAATAATGACAACTTATCTAATTACTGGCGCTAATCGAGGCTTAGGTTTTGAGCATACTAAACAAGCCCTAGCGGCTGACGAGAGCGTTATTGCAACTTGCCGAGAACCAGAAAAAGCAACTGAGTTGTTGGCATTAAGTGAGCGTTATCCAAAGCTGAGAATAGAGCAGCTTGACCTATCTGAACATGATTCCATAGCGGCTATCGCTAAACGTTTAGATGGTGTGGCTATTGATATTTTGTTTAATATTGCTGGTTTGTTCGGTGGTGGTTGGTCGAATCAGGCTGATCGCTATAAACAGTCATTGGCGGGTATGGATTACGCCCTTTGGCATGAAATAATGCAAGCCAATGTATATGGCCATTTTGAGTTGATTGCAGTTTTATTGGCTAATCTTGAAGCGAGTACACGAAAAACCATCATTATGATGTCATCTGATTTAGGTTCTATCGCCAATAATCAACTTGGGATGGCTCACGCTTATCGTTCCAGTAAAGCAGCCTTAAATATGTTAACAAAAGGTCTTTCTATTGAATTAGCGCCTAATAAGATCACTGTTATTTCACTTGCTCCAGGGTGGGTGAAAACAGATTTAGGAGGTGATGATGCTCCTTGGGAAGTAGACGATAGCGTCAGACACCAGCGTGATGTTATTGCCAATTTAACTCCCTCTGCAACGGGGAAATTCATAGATTTACTTGGTAAATCAGTGCCGTGGTAAGGGCAAAAATCATTGTATTACCCGCAAAGATAAATACTTTTTAAGCCTTAACGTTAGTTTATGCTGCCCATTTCCTCCACTGCTTTGAGGTTAAGAATGCTGATAGTATTGGGTGAGATGACCGAAATGAGTCCATCTCCTCTTAGTTGGCTGAGGGTGCGGCTGACAGTTTCTACTGTTAGCCCTAAATAATCGGCTATATCTGTTCGCGTCATCGGTAATTCTATTTTTTCTGGTTTGGCACCAGGCAGGCGATTAAGTAATTGTTTCAACATAAAACAGACGCGTTCATAGGCTTTTAATTGACCCAAAAGGTAAACTTGTTCAAAGGTATGAGACATGACAACTGAACGGATTTCTTTCAAGTTTTCGCCTAACGTTGGAAGCTCTTCGGAGAGCGCCAAAAGGTGTTGACGTTTAAATTCGTAAACGGTCAGATTACTTAGACTCTTGACGCCATATTGGTAACTGTCAGAATTGGATAAACCAATGAAGTCGCCAGGATAAACGAACGCAAATATTTGACGACGTCCATTGCTCGCTATTTTTTCCATTATCCCTACACCAGAAACAATATTATATAGCCTGTCGGAAGGAACATGTTGCATAAAAAGGTACTGTTGTTTGGCAAGTACTTTCAACCTAGCGCTGTTTGATAAGCAGTCCAGGTCTGGCTTGCTCATGTGCTTGAATAATAGACAATCATCTCCAAAGCTAATGCTTTTATAGGGACTAGTTAATTGCACCATTGTTGAATCTCTCTCTATTATTTTGGGTTGTTTAATGAGTAAATGAATTACGCTACTCAGTAACCCATTTTGACGGAAAGTTTCTTTCCGAATTACCGCACTACTCAATGGATGCATTAAACAATTCTGCTGAAGCTCGTGAGTTAGTCGCCAAGATACGTCAGGCAGATGGTATTATCATTGCCACTCCAAGTTATCATGGCTCAATTTCTGGATTAATAAAAAACGCCATTGATTATTTCGAAGAAACGTCTAAGGATTCCCGAGTTTATATGGATGGTCTTCCGGTTGGGATTATTGTGACAGCTTATGGTTGGCAAGCAATAGGATCGACACTTGGCTCAATGCGCTCAATTGTACATGCATTGCGCGGTTGGCCTACACCTTTTGGAGCTGGTATTCGAGTAACCCCAGGTATGTTTAAAGACGGTACAGTTGATGATGCTAACGTAGACACTCAACTCACACTGGTTGGCAAGCAAGTGTTTGATTTTGCGAAACTACATTGCACTCCAACGTCAATTTAGTGATATCAAAACCGCACTCAGCGCGAAGCTAATTTAGTTTTGCGTTTGATAAATTTATGCCCCACAAATGGCATTATTTAGTTTAATCATATTACACGCCTTGCAAGGCCGATAAACTCAAATTGTTTCTTCTTTGCTAATACGTATTATGACGCTTTTTTTAAGCGTCAAACTCTTTTAATCCTTAATAAGCCGTACTGCAATTATCTCAGATTGCATATATTTCAACTTTCGAATTTATATTGACAATAATTATCAATGCGTGCAAATATAGATTTTTGCATAGCTATGCAAAAATGCTGATTAGCCAATTCTGGCTGATAAAAACAAGCTTAATTAAGGTCTGAATATGATTTATCAAATAGTACAAATGGACTTTAGGCGAGTGTTCATTAGCGGGCATTTTTGCGCAGCGCTAAAACGTTGTCATAACTATCTAATTGTTGGTTTGGTAAATGAGTGAAAATCATAAACAAGTGGCCGCGGCCAGCGATGTAGCCAAACTCGCAGGCGTATCCCAGTCCGCGGTATCTCGCACCTTTACTGAAGGAGCGAGTGTTTCGCTAAAAACCCGTAACAAAGTAATCGAAGCGGCGCAGCAATTAGGTTATCGACCTAATTTATTAGCTCGCAGTTTACTCAAAGGTAAGTCCAATATTGTTGGCGTGGTTTTAGGAAATCTGGAAAACCCGTTTTATTCTCAGATACTTGATGTGTTATCAACCAGTTTATCGGCGGGTGGTAAAAGGCTGTTGGTCTTTACCGTTGGAGCCAATGCTGAAGCTGATGCGCAGATAGATGAAATGCTTCAGTACCGAGTTGATGCCTTGATTCTTATGTCGACCACCTTGTCTTCCTCACTCGCTAAACAATGTCAAAGTGCCGGTATTCCCGTTGTCTTTTTAAACCGCACGGGACAATTTCCCGAATGCTGGGCAGTGACAGGTGATAACCAGCGTGGCTCACACTTAATTGGTAAGCACTTAATCGATTGTGGTTATCAGCGAATCGCCTTTATGGCTGGTTATGTTGATTCGTCTACCAGCTCAGAACGAGAGCAGGCATTTAGCCAATACATACAAGAACAAGGGCGGCCAGCTCCAATTCGCGAAGTAGGACATTTTAGCCGTCAAGGTGCATTAGCAGCGGCAAGACGACTATTAGCGCTACCACAGCCGCCAGATGCCATATTTTGTGCCAATGACCATATGGCTATGGCTTGCCTTGATGTCGCAAAATTTGAATTTGATTTAGAGCCTGGTAAAGACATCGGCATCGTCGGTTTTGATGACGTAAGCGCCGCTAGCTGGCCGAGCTTTGAATTAACCACTTTTAGTCAACCGGTGGCACTGATGGCACAAAAGGCCGCCGAGCTAATTATAAACCCTGCACTTGTGAGTCAACAGGCAGAACATTTTGTCGTACCAGGAGAGCTGCTTATTCGTAGCAGTACCGTTGGTAAAACAACAAGCACAATTAACAAACTAGGATAATAGAATGGCCGTTTGGTTAAAACGCGGAGCAACCGCAGAAGTAAAAGCTGATGCTGATCGTAAAGTCAGAGATATTGTAGAAAGTACCTTAGCCGATATCGATCAACGTGGTGATGCCGCAGTGCGAGATTTGTCGATAAAATTTGATGGTTGGGATCGTGAAGATTATCGACTCTCAGCTAAAGAGATCCAAGCCTGTATTGATACCTTGTCGAAACAAGACTTAAAAGACATCGAGTTTGCTCAAGCACAAGTCAAAAATTTTGCCACCATTCAACGCCAATCGATGCAAGACGTAGAAGTGGAAACTATGCCCGGAGTTATTTTGGGCCACAAAAATGTGCCAGTTAACGCTGCTGGTTGTTATGTACCTGGCGGTAAATATCCGCTTTTGGCCTCTGCTCATATGTCAGTTATCACTGCAAAAGTGGCTGGGGTTAAACGAGTCATAACCTGTGCGCCACCGTTCAAAGGTAAACCTGCACCGGCGATAGTCGCAGCTCAGGCGTTGGCGGGAGCTGATGAAATATATGCTTTAGGCGGTATTCAAGCTGTGGGCGCGATGGCATTAGGTACGCAAACTATCGATCCTATCGATATTCTTGTTGGCCCTGGAAATGCTTTTGTGGCTGAAGCCAAACGCCAGTTATTTGGTCGCGTCGGTATCGATTTATTTGCCGGTCCTACGGAAACATTGATTATTGCAGACGAGTCGGTTGACGGTGAAATATGTGCTACCGATATCCTTGGTCAAGTTGAACACGGCCCTGATAGTCCAGGTATTTTATTAACCAACTCTGAAAAACTTGCCCGTGAAACTATGGCTGAAATTGAACGCCTATTAGAGATATTGCCGACCGCAGATATCGCGCGCAAAGCTTGGGAAACCTATGGTGAAGTTATAGTCGCAGAAAGTTACGAAGAAATGGTACAAATTGCCGATGAACTTGCGTTTGAGCATGTTCAAGTGATGACCAGTGACCCGGACTATTTCTTGAATAACATGACAAACTTCGGTGCCTTGTTCCTTGGTCCACGCACCAATGTGTCCTTTGGAGATAAGGTGATTGGTACTAACCATACATTACCAACAAAAAAATCGGCTCGTTTCACTGGCGGATTGTGGGTCGGTAAATTCTTGAAAACCTGTACCTATCAAAAAGTCATCACTGACGAAGCATCCGCTTTGGTGGGTGAGTATTGTTCACGTTTATGTAACTTGGAAGGTTTTTCTGGTCATGGTGAACAAGCGAATATACGTGTTCGTCGTTATGGTCATAGAGATGTGCCATACGCAAGTGCCGTTGTTCCTTCTGATAAAACTCGCGCTTGAGGTGAATTGTGACTGAGATTAGCTTACCTAAACTTCCAAATATGCGACTAGATGGACGTCGTGCGCTAGTGACGGGGGCTGGTCGAGGTATTGGCATGGCAATGGCTGCTGGTTTAGCTGAGGTTGGTGCGCATGTGACCTTAGTTGCCCGTAGTCAGGGCGAATTAAGTGCGGTGGCTGCGGCCATCGTCGCTGCTGGCGGTCAGGCTGAAGCTGTGTGTTTGGATGTTACCGATTTACAACAAGTCGAGGTCTTTTTCGAGCAGCGCCAAGGGTTTGATGTTTTGATTAATAACGCGGGTACTAATCGTCCGAAAGGGATGATGGATGTCACTGAAGATGACTACGATGCAGTTTTAAATCTGAATCTCAAAAGTGCGTTTTTTGTTGCACAGGCATGTGTGAAAAAAATGGTCGCGTCAAATATTAAAGGTTCGCTTATACATATTGGTTCGCAAATGGGTCATGTTGGCGGCCCTAATCGGTCGTTATATTGCGCTTCAAAATGGGCCTTAGAGGGAATGAATAAAAGCCTAGCTCTGGATCTTGCAAGTTATGGCATTCGCTCCAATACCATAGCGCCAAGCTTTATTGAAACACCCTTAACCAAGCCGTTTTTTGAAGATCCGTTATTTTTACGCTCGGTATTAAGCAAAATTAAATTGGGTCGATTAGGACAAGTGCAAGATTTGATGGGCGCTGCAGTATATTTGGCTTCGGATGCTTCTTCGTTAGTCACTGGAACCAGTATAGTGGTGGACGGTGGTTGGACAGCCGATTAGTTTGCCACACCCCCTGCCACTGCTTTGCTAGCTGCTAATTTCTGTTAGAAGATGGCCCCAGTGCGTCCTCACATTAGACTTCTACTCATCTGGATCACCCTCTCGGTTCCGCTAATTTATTTTGTATCTCATTATTAATATGGATTATATTGCGTTGTGCAGCCTTGAGTAAAATGAAGCCTTAGGTTTAGATTATCCAATTGGAGAGAACAGCGCAGTGAGCAAAACATCGAACTGGCCCCTCAGTAGCCACAGCGAACGAATGGTGTCGCCCGTTGTTATTCGCCAGCAACTACAACAACATCCACTTACTCAAGATTGTTACCCTTTGGCAGTGGGCCGCTACGAAAAAGCGCTTTTTCATGAAATGTCACGAAATAGGCATGACGACAATATCTTGATTTATTGCTTTTCGGGCAAAGGTTTTTTACGTACTAGTGACTGGAGCGGCGAGATACAAAGTGGTGAGCTGGCGTTATTGCCTAGGGGAGTGAGTCATAGATATTGGGCAAATGCCGATGATCCTTGGTCGATTTATTGGTGTCACTTTTCCGGTCATCAAGCTCAAGAATATGTCTTTAATATGGATTATAAAAAGCAAATGCCGATCCTTAAAATCGGGCATTCACCCCAACTAATGGCACAGTTTGCCTCAGTGCTGGCCGAATCAAGCACAGGTTACAATACGCCAGCTATGATCTATGCTGCCAATATGCTTAAACAATTACTTGCTTATATCGGTAAGCTGGCGCAGCAAGTTAACACTCCCGAAAGGCAGCAATTTAACCTCGATATTTTACAAGCTTATATGTTGCAGAACCTGAATAAATCAATTGATCTGGATGCATTGGCAAAGCAGGTGAATTTGTCTAAATTTCATTTCAGTAAGAAATACAAAGAAGCGACGGGTTTTTCACCGGTTCAACACTTTTTAAAAATGAAAGTGGAATATGCCAGCTACTTATTAGAAACCAGCGAATTAGCGATACAGGGTATCGCTTCACGGGTAGGTTATGATGATAGTTTGTATTTTTCTCGATTATTTAAAAAACACACTGGGTTGTCGCCTTCAGAGTATCGAAAACTAAAGCATAGTTAAGTGATAATGCCTTTGGTTATTCTTGCTTAACGTCTTATTGGAACTACCGCAGTCGTCAATTTCGACAAACAACTAAGTTTACCTTGATCGTTCTCTAAGCGAATTTCCCAGATTTGTGAGCGAGAACCTAAGTGAATAGGTCTAACTGTTGCCGTTACTAAACCTGAGGATACCGAACGTATATGACTGGCATTGACTTCCTGACCAAACACTTGAAATAAGCTTGTGTCGACACAGTAGTAACCAGCTATGCTTCCTAAGGTTTCTGCAAGTACCACATTTGCGCCTCCATGGACTACACCGTATGGCTGAAAAGTGCGTTCATCCGCTGGCATAGTTCCACGTATAAAGTCGTCACCCACTTCCGTTACTTCCAGCCCAAGTGAGCGATTAATCTGACCTTTGGCTAACATTTGATTTAGATCTTCAACCTGTGGTTTTGCAAACCAGATACTCATTGCTTTACCTCAATAATCATCACAAAACATAAATTCCATCATACTAGCCTAGTGACGGTCAAATTAGTGTCACTTATAACGGACTATTTTTAGCCGTATGTATTTGAATAAACTGGTTTTATTAGTCTTGATATAATTGCATTATGCTGGAAAAGTCCAGAGCTCCATTGCCTTTTGACTTGTGCATCGAATACAGTGATTTTGCTTGCGAACCCATGGGCGCTGGTGAGCCACTTTGATGGCTAATGTCCATCGCCAAGCCTAAATCTTTGTACATCAAATCAACCTGGAAGCCTCCTTGATATCCGTTAGACGAAGGCACTCCTTCCATCACATTGGGATAAGGATTATATTTTTGTAACGCCCAATTATTGCCAGAGCTTTGTAACATTATTTGCGATAACACTGCGGGATCTAGGCCATTTTTTACGCCCATATTAAGTGCTTCCGCAGTGCCTGCCATTAGTACTGACAGCAACATGTTATTACAACATTTTGCGATTTGACCTGCGCCACTAGCGCCTGCATGAAAGATGTTTTGACCCATGTTCAATAAAATCGGTTTAGCTTGGGCAAATTGTGCATCTGTCGCGCCAACCATAAACGCTAAGGTACCTGCCACTGCGCCAGCCACACCACCAGAAACTGGAGCGTCAACAAAGCTTAATCCGCGCTGCTCGGCAATTTCACATACACGTTTTGCAGTTGCTGCATCAATCGTTGATGAATCAATGATTAAGACGTCTTTTTTAACCACATCAAACAATGGTTGCGATGACGATACGTAAAGCCCTTCAACATGCTTCCCAGAAGGCAACATTGAGATCACTACATCTGACTCTTGAGCCGCCTCAACCGCACTGCTTGCGGCTAAACCACCTTTTGTTACGACATGTTTAATCGCCTCAGAAGATAAATCGAATACTTTAACAGTGTGACCAGCGTTAACTAAATTGATGGCCATTGGACCACCCATATTACCTAAACCTATAAAACCAATAACGGCCATGACTTTGTCCCTTACTAATATAACGTTAAACGGTGAAAAATCATTTCAATTCAATAGTGGTATTTACACCGGTATCAATATCATCGTCGAACCATCTTGCTGTGATGGTTTTTGTCTCAGTATAAAACTTCACGGCTTGCTTACCATAAGCGTGTTGATCACCGTAGAACGATTTTCGCCAACCAGTAAACGAAAACATCGGGAGCGGCACAGGGACTGGGACATTGATACCCACCTGTCCGACCTTTATCTCGTGTTGATATTTACGAGCAACTGCGCCAGAAGAGGTATAAATGGAGGTGCCATTGCCATAAGGGTTTTCATTAATTAGGTTAATGGCTTCTTCTAAGGTGTCCACTTCCAATACAATCAATACCGGACCAAATATCTCTTGTTGGTAAATTGACATGTCGCGAGTGACATCGGTGAACATCGTTGGACCAACCCAATTACCATCGGGATATCCAGCAACTTGATAGTCACTACCATCGAGTAAACAGGTTGCCCCCGCATCTTTGCCTTCTTGAATGAGCTTCAACACCCGTTGTTTCGCTTGTGGATTGATCAAAGGACCATAACCGGCTTCAGGATCATCCCAAACACCAGGTTTGACCTTCGCCAATGCATCACGCATTTCACCAATCCATTGCTTTGTTTCACCTACCAACACGACTACCGAAATCGCCATACAACGTTGTCCGGCAGCGCCAACTGAAGCTCCAGCAATACCATTAATAACTTGGTTTTTTGATGCATCAGGCATGACGACCATGTGATTCTTAGCGCCAGCAAAGGCTTGTACTCGTTTTAGGTGGTCGGTACCGGTACGGTAAATATGTTCACCCACAGCCACTGAGCCTACAAAGGAAATCGCCGGTGTATCTTTATGTTCCAATAATTGATTAACAGCATCTTTTCCACCGTGCACAACTTGTAATAAGCCGTCAGGTGCACCTGCTTGTTTAAATAGTGCCGCCAATCGCATAGGCGTGAGTGGATCTTGTTCTGACGGTTTAAGTACAAATGTGTTACCGCAGGCAATTGCCATGGGGAACATCCACAACGGGATCATCGCTGGAAAATTAAAGGGGGTAATACCGACGCAAACACCTAAAGGTTGCGTGATGCTGTAACAGTCAATCTTGTTAGCTACGTTTTCAAGAATCTCACCCATACTCAATGAGGCGATATTGCAGGCATGTTCAACAACTTCGATACCCCGCCATACATCCCCTTTGGCATCAGCAAAGGTTTTTCCGGTTTCTTTAGCCAGTAAGCTGGCAAGTTCATCATGATGCTCTTTAAGTAAAGCTTGGTAACGCAACATGAGTCGCGCTCTGTCACCAACTGGCACATCTTTCCAAGTTTCAAACGCTGCTTTGGCTGCGTTCACTGCATCTTCGACTTCTTGCGAGGTGGCGAGAGGGACTTGAGCAATCACTTGTTGGTCGGCTGGGTTGGTAACATCCAACCAGTGTTGGGTTTTACTTTGGACTAGCTCACCATTAATTAGCAATGGCACTTTGTGTATTTGTTCGGACATAACAATTCTCAAGTATCGTATCAATACTTTAAGATTAGCATATCTGGCCGAACTAGAAGATTGATAATCTTGTGAACATTATGGACTATCTTGCGATCATAAATGAGGGATTGTTAGCAGTTTTGTTGCGCTCACGCCGATGGCGATTTGCCCATAAACTGGCAATATCGCCTTGCTCGGTCAGTGAAAGTTAATTTGTTAGTTTAACCTTTGGAAAAAATTGAACGATCCTTGGTCACCGATTTTTCTAGAAAAATTAATGCCAAGTTCAATCAATTGAGGTGCATTATTGTACTGTTTAATGACTTTTTTCAGTTCACTGACCGCGCGTTTTGTTTGGTCAACGCTATCTAATGCAATAAAGTAAACATAAGCGTATTGAACATTTTGCGAGTCCCATTTTATAGCCTGTTTAAATGACTTTATAGACTGCAATTTTTGTTGCTGACGAATTAAATGCAAACCTTGCGCGTAGTGTAATACTGCTGATTTAGGATTGGCTGTTAGCCCTTGTTGAAGGGTTTGTGCAACTTTATCGGTTTGTTGTGATGCACGATAAATATCCACCAAATTAACGTAATTGATATCAAAGTAAGGATCGACTTCAATTCCATGTAAAAGTGCATCTATCGCTTGCTGGTTTTGTTGAAGTTTCATATACACTTGGCTTTGGTTAAGGTTCCCTTCACCGCGCCACTGGGTTAATTCATTGCTGCTAAGTAAAGCGTCTAATGCTTGTTTGAAAACTGGGGTTGCTTCGAAGCCCAAGTTAATTAGGTTACTGGCCGCAAAAACGCGTACCGCTTTATATTGATCGCTGAGCAGTGTTTGATAGCTTTTTAAACGTTCTGCTGGTGGCAGTAATTGGCCTATTCTGGCAGTGGCCAAGCGAATCAAATCATGCTCTGAGCTTACCCATTGTTGAATGTCTGCGTCGCTCAACTGTTGAACTGAATTAGGTAACATAGAGATGGCGCTGGCGCGTTTTATCACACTCAGTTGTTCGTCGTTAATTAATGCAAAGTGTGCTTGCAACGGAAGGTAGCCCTGATGCATCAGGTCGATATAAGCCTGTTCCCCTTGAGGTAACGATTTAGGTTTACCGTGCCATTGTTGCACATTTTTAGCTGCCCACTGCGCAGACTGGTCTTGATGGCATTGATTACAAGCATTCGGCGTTCCATAGGTTACCGACAAATCTGGACGAGGAATGGTTAAACTGTGGTCACGTCGATCATCTACACCCATGTAAGTGGTTTCTGGCATATGACAATTAACGCATTGTGCGCCAGCGGAGTCCATCGGGTGACGAATATGTTCAGGCTGCTGGTATTCTTGAGGACTGTGACATTGCAGACACAAACCGTTGCCTTGCACTTTAATTTTCATACTGTGTTGGTTGTGGCAGTCAAGACAATTGACCCCAGCGGCAAACATTTTACTTTGCAAAAATGAGCCGTATACATAAACCTCTTCTTTGATATGTCCATCGGCATGATACAAAGGAGGCGATAACAGCGTGGGCGAAAATTGGTCCAAAAATGCTGTTTCAGGGTTGATTCCATCAGTAAGCGGGGCACGTAAAGAGTGGCAAGCAAAACAGCTATCCATAAATTTATTATCGCGAGGAGGGCCTTGCCAATGAGCTACTTTATCCTCTTTACCCCGTAACCAATTGCCAAACTCCCGTTGTTCTTCTTTATTTAACAGTGACTTAGTGCTTGTGGTTTGCCTGGCGTTTGTTTTTGGATGTTCAGTCATCTCACCATGACAAGATTGACAACCCACATTGATATTGTCCCAATGTGTATCGAAACTATCTTCGGCTACGTTGTAATTGCGTTTAAGTCCGTCTGAATGACAGTCGGCGCACATACCGTTCCAATTTTGCAAAGGTTGCTGCCAATGCAAGCGGTCATTGGGTTTAATGTCTTCTTCAGGATAAATGGGGTACCAACGCTGGCCACCATTTTGTTTTGTTCTTGAATCCCAAGCAAAGGGGAAAACTTGTAATCGACCACCTTCTTTTTCGATAAGGTATTGTTGCAGCGGATAATGGCCAAAGGTGTATTTTACTTCATAGTCATGAGTGCTTGAGTTTTCAGTAAAGCTAATTCGATAAGTATCATTTTTTGTATAAAATTTGGCGTGCTGTGAATAATGCTCTGTTTCAACGCCAGAAAAGTCGCCCAACACACTATGTTTGTCGGCAATTGCCATCGCCTTCGCATGGTCTGATTGTTGCCAATCTGACACTGCTTGCTGATGGCAGCCGACACAGTCTTTTACCTCAGCAGCAGCGCTCACATTGTTGCTGCTGGTGAATAGAAAAAACGCTATAAATAGGGACAGAAATTTCATGCAATTTTCTCTATTTTATGAATTTAGTGTGAAAAAACGTGGCTAGTATAACCTTATTTTTTAACAAAAAACATCACACTTAAATCCACAAAGTACATGATTTTGTATGTATTTATAGCTCCTGTTTGGTAACTGAGTTAAATCAACTTATTCAGAATATTGCGGATTTTATCCGGTACTTCAACAGATGGTACATGGCCTACATTTTCAAGCTCAATAATGTCACTAACGCCCATTATCTTTGCCAACGCTCGGACTAGATCTGGTGGGGTGGCAACATCGTCTTTACCGGCAATGAAGTTTTGCGGTATATCAAGTGAATGAAGCTTACTGGCTTGATCTCTTTTTCCAAGCCACTCACAAAGGGCTGCATAAGAAAAATCATCAGTAGCAGCTAAACTTTGTTGCCAATGTTTTGCTAAATTTGGATCTCGTTGTGTTGATGTGGGGCTAAACCATCTGGCCACAATGTCGGCGCTCATTTGTTGCAGACCAACTTCTAGTACTGTTTTTTTGCGCTCTAGCCAAGCCTCAGGCGTACCAATTTTAGCACCTGTATTGGTTAATGTGAGACTGAGCAAGCGAGTAGGGTGGAATATTGCAAGTTGTTGCCCGATGGTGCCACCAATTGAGGTTCCAACGTAATGAAATTGACTAATATCTAATGCATCACACAGGTTAAGCAGTTGAGTAACCAAATCAAGCTCACCAAGAGGGGCTGCATCTTTAGCGATAGGCTGACTTTTTCCGTGACCAGGCAAATCCCACCTGAGTACATAGAAATCGTTGGCCATTGCTTGGGCAACTTGATCCCAAGCATCAAGGTTCATCCCCAGAGGATGCGCTAAGACCATTGGTGGTTTTGTAGCAGAGCCTAAAGTCTCAAAATGTGTGGAAGTATCTATATTTTTCATAATTTAACCTATGCTCGTTCAATTAACATTGCGATGCCTTGGCCTACACCAATACACATTGTACACAACGCATACTTTTGTTGACTTTGCTGTAATTGAAAAGCTGCTGTTTGTACTAAGCGAGCCCCTGACATCCCTAATGGGTGCCCCAAAGCAATTGCGCCACCATAAGGATTAATTCGCTCATCGTCGTCTTCTAATCCGAGTTCTCGGATACATGCTAGTCCTTGTGCAGCAAAGGCTTCATTTAGTTCGATAATCGCAATATCTTGCAGCTTGATTTTAGTTCTGGACAGTAATTTTTTGACCGCGTTTACCGGGCCTATACCCATATATGCTGGTTCGACCCCTGCAGTGGCCATCCCGATTACCCGAGCTACAGGTTGTAAATCATAGCTATTTACCGCTGATTCACTAGCAACAATCATGGCTGCAGCCCCGTCGTTTATTCCCGACGCGTTGCCCGCTGTGACACTTCCATTTTCTCGAAATGGTGTTTTTAATTTTGCTAGCGCTTCTAATGTGGTCTCTGGACGTAAATGCTCATCTTCGGTAATTTGCACGGCGTCACCGCGTCTAGGTTGATAGCTAATAGGTGTAATTTCTTTAGCAAAACAACCTGCAACTTTCGCCCGCTGGGCTTTTTGCTGTGAATTATATGCAAAAAGGTCTTGATCGGCCCGCGAAATCTTATAGCGTTCTGCAACATTTTCAGCCGTTTGCGGCATGGTTTCAGTGCCATACAGTTTGTTAAGCTGGGGATTGATAAACCGCCAACCCATAGTAGTGTCTTGCATTGTTTGTGCGCGATCGAACGCAGCGCTTGGTTTACCCATTACATATGGCGCTCGAGACATCGACTCAACACCGCCTGCAAGATAGATCTCAGCCTCAGCACTTGCGATGGCTCTAAACGCAGTACCTATTGCATCCATACCCGAACCGCACAAGCGGTTAATGGTTGTTGCCGGTACTTCAACGGGTAATCCTGCTAGTAGCGTAGACATGCGAGCAACATTTCGATTGTCTTCCCCAGCCTGATTAGCACAGCCAAATATTGCATCATCAATCTGTGAGGTATCTAATTTAGGCATGTCGGCAAGCACGGCTTTAATTACTTGCGCTAACATATCGTCGGGTCTGACATTTGCCAACGCGCCACCGTATCGACCAATCGCTGAGCGTTTAGGAGAGCAAATAAAAACGGACATTACACTTCTCCTTGAGCGCTGTGAGCGCGTTCGGTTTTTTCTTTCAATTGACGCAGAACATCCAGCTCTTGTTCATTCGGTGACGGGGTGGTGGTGAGCGCTTCCGAAAACTTAATCGGCCATCCGGTGGCGTTAATAACCTGCTCTTTAGATACACCTGGATGCAGGCTAACTACCACTAATTCTTTAGTGTTAGGATCTGGTTTGAGAATACATAAGTCGGTGATTACAACAGTTGGGCCTTTGCCTATTTGCGGATGTTGTTCTCGTACCTTTCCATCGCGACCAAAGCCTACAGTAGTGACAAAATCTACCTGCTCTACAAAAGTACGAGTAGAGTGTTTTACGGTAATAAAGACTTCTTTTGCATTCGTTGAGATCTCTGGTGCGCCGCCGCCTCCTGGTAAACGAACTTTAGGGTTGGCGTAACTTGTTTTCCCTAGTTTCGATGTCGTACCATCATTTGCCGCGATTACGGTAGTATTCAAATTTGCATATTTATCAATTTGCGCAGTGCCTAAAAATCCCACATCAATGTGACCGCCTTGTAACCAGTATCTAAACATTTCAGGCACAGATACTGTGGTTAATGCAGATTCACACAGTTCACCATCACCAATAGATAAGGGCAAAATTTCAGGTTTAGTTTGAATCGTGCCTGATTCATAAATTAAGGTAATATCTGGCGCATGTGTCATGCGTGCCACATTGGCAGCTTCACTAGGTAAACCAATGCCTACAAAACAGGTCATATTATTTGACAATGCACGGGCTGCGGTCACTGTCATCATTTCAGCAGGGGTGTAATTAGCAGTCATGTTAGTTTGCTCCTGTTTGCAGAATTTCGTCTTGTAACCATTGCTTAAAACGTTCTCTATCTCTACTGATTGCATCCCAATCGAGATAATATTGATTATCACGTTGGTAGTAGCCATGGGCGTAGGAAGGGTGAGCGCCCTTAGGTACAACTGCAATATGATCAATCGCCCATGCTGGTAACACACATGAGTTTGGTCCAGCGTTGAGGTCATCAACTATTTCTTCAACGGTAACAATACTGCACTTTGAACTCAGTACGACCTCTTTTTGTACACCGATAATCCCTTCAATTAAGACATTGCCATGCCTATCTGCTTTCTGCGCATGGATGATACCTACATCCGGTTTTATAGCCGGAACACAGGCTAGTTTTTCACCGGTGAATGGACATTCCACGGAAGATATGGATTCATTGACATCGGGTAATTCACTGCCGATATAGCCTCGAAAAACAGCCATAGGTAGACCCGCAGCGCCTGCTTCATATGCATTGGCCATAGCTGCATGGCTATGTTCAATAGACTCTAAGGCATTGGGGTAATCATTTTGAAATGCATCTCGTAAACGGTGTAATGATCCGACACCTGGGTTTCCACCCCATGAAAAAATTAGTTTTTTTGCACAACCTGCACCCACTAATTGATCATAGATTAAGTCTGGGGTCATTCTTATTAGGGTTAAATTACGTTTTTGCTGGCGAATAATCTCATGTCCTGCTGCAAATGGAATAAGGTGTGTGAAACCCTCCAATGCAACGGTATCACCATCGCTTACAGATTCAGATATTACTTGTTGCAGTGAATTGAAAATTGCCATTCTTTCCTCTTGTTCGCATTACAAACATATATTCATTATACGAACAATGTAATGTACACTGTGTTAATCGTCAAGTCATAACCGTGCTAAAAAGCATTAAAAATGATTACGAAGTTGATAAAAAAGGTTTTAATTCTTTGGATTAGATAGAATGACAAATAGCTTAATGAAGAGAATGAAGGGCGCTTTAACGTGAATGAAGAAAAAATATCAGTAGATCATCGGGATTATGTGGGTGCGTTAGCTTCGGGGCTTGAAGTCTTAGGCTCTTTTGATGTGCAGCATAAAAAAATGACACTGTCTGAAGTCGCGCAAATCACAGGTATGGACAGGGCGAAAGCTCGTAGGCTTCTATTAACTCTACATGCGTTAGGATACATCGCCAAAGATGGGCGTCAGTTTATGCTGACACCTAAAGTATTGCGCCTTGGTTACGCATTTAATGCCACCAATGACCATCTCGATGTCGTGCAACATTACTTGCAATCAGTCACAACTGAGCTGGGCGAGTCTTGTTCTTTGTCGATACTCGACAACCAAGAAATCATATATTTGGTTAGGTCGTCGGCTGCCCACCGATTAATGGCGATTAATTTAACCCCAGGTACTAGATTACCGGCAGCTTATACGTCGATGGGCAGAGTGTTGCTTGCTCAATTGTCTGAAACCCAACAGAAAGCGTGGCTGCAGACGGCCGAACTTTATCAGCATACAGAAACCAGTATTGTGGATAAAAAAGACTTTTTGAACATGCTGAAAGAGGTCAAACAGGACGGGTTTTGTGTGGTTGACCAAGAATTGGAATTAGGTCTACGATCCCTCGCCATTCCCGTGTTTGATTATCATGGAAAACTACTTGGGGCGGCCAATATAAGCACCAATTCTCTGCGAGTCAGTATCGAAAAGCTTATTAACGAATATTCACTGGTGTTAAAAGATGCCGCTAAACAGATTTCTGCGCATGCTAAATAGCTGGTTTGAATTGTTTATTATGGCCTAAATCTAATACTGCTTACGAATACCGACCGTTTTTTTGATTCTCAACTAATTCATCCAGTATTTGTGTCGCAGCTTGCATTATTTCGCTATAGGGCTCTTTTCGTCGGCTGCAAATGACAGGGCTAGTTATGGATTTATCTTCTAGTTGCACCAGCACTACATCATCTCTCGTCATGCGTTTAACTTGTTCAGGCACAAGCGCAAAGCCCATTTCTGAGGCCACCAATGCCAACGCCGTTTGAATATCATTTACCTGTTGTGCAATACGTACGTTCAATCCGTTACGAGAGAATAAATCAATACAAATGTCGGCAAATGTCGGGCTTTGACCAGCTGGATATAGGATCATAGGTAACTTTGCTAATTCAGCCATGGTGATGGTTTTTGATGCCAACGGGTGTTCTTTATGCAGTGCCACTAACATCGGCTCTTGTAACAAGGTTGTCTGTTCAATTTCTGGATCGTTTATATAGATGCGTCCTAAACCGATATCAATTTTGCCGGTTTTGAGTGCGTCTAATTGGTCACGGGTTTTTAATTCGTACAATATAATTTCAGCTGTGTTGTTCTGCCTTAACCTTCTAACCATGGTCGGAAATTGACCATAAAAAACCGATGGTACAAATCCAATACCAAAAACAATTTTGCCACTTTCGGCCACTCGACGTGTATCTTCTATGGTTACCGATACCTTAGATAGGATTTGTTTAGCATGTTGCCAAAAGTATTGGCCGGCCGGCGTCAAAGTTAATCCACGTGGATGGCGGTTAAACAAAGTGACACCGATCTCCTCCTCTAACTGTTTGATTTGTCTGGTTAAAGGTGGCTGAGCGATGAAGAGTTTTTTAGCCGCGTTGGTTAAGTTTAACTCCTCAGCTACCGCACAGAAATAGCGTAGATGCCTTAGTTCCATCATACCTCCAAGGTATTGCTCGCAACCAATTCAATATTGGTAAGCACTCAAAATAGCATTTAAATTAAATAAACTTTAACTACATGGTAACAGACGATTAACATGAGCAAGATTGCAAGTATCAATACTTTTATTGTCGATATTCCGACAATTAGACCACACAAACTGTCGATGACCTCGATGTCAGTACAATCAATGGTGATTGTACGCATCCGTGATAATAACGGTTTAGAAGGTATAGGTGAAGGTACTACTATTGGTGGTTTAGCTTATGGACCTGAAAGCCCCGAAAGTATTCAAACGAATATCGACAAATATTTTTCGCCACTCATTATCAATCAGCCAGCAAGCAATATCAATGTGCTGATGCAAATGCTGAATCAATCTATCCGCGGAAATTACATTGCTAAATCAGCAGTAGAGACCGCTTTGTTGGATTTGAAAGGCAAGCAGTTAGGTGTTCCTGTTTCTGATTTATTAGGTGGTGCTTGTCACGATAAAGTGGACTGTCTTTGGGTATTGGCCTCTGGAAATACTGAAAAAGATATCGAAGAAGCCAAAGCAATGATTGCGCAAAAAAGGCATTGCCACTTTAAGATGAAAATTGGTGCTAGAGCACTCGAAGCAGATATTGAGCACGTCATAGCCGTGAAAAAAGCTCTTGGCAGTAACATCAGTATTCGCGTGGACGTGAATCAGGCGTGGAACGAAGTGACCGCGGTAAAAGGTATGGCAGCGCTACAAGATGCAGGCATTGATTTAGTTGAGCAACCGACACCGGCTAAAGATTTTGCCACTTTAGTGCGATTATCCGAAAAATTTAATATTCCGATTCTTGCCGATGAATCTATTGCAGACAAACAAGACGCCTACATTCTTGCCAAGCAGGGCTTTGCTGGCTCAGTGGCACTCAAAATTGCAAAAGCAGGCGGGCTTAAAGGCGCACTCGATGTTGCTACTTTGTGTACCGCTGCTGGAATCGATGTTTACGGTGGAACCCTGTTGGAAGGCTCAATAGGCACAGCCGCCGCCTTACACGCATGGTCGACCATCCCTAATATGCAATTTGGCACAGAAATGTTTGGCCCTTTGCTTTTAAAAGACGATTTTATCAAAAACCCACTTCAGTATCGTGATTTCGGTGTTGAAATTCCTACGCTTCCAGGATTGGGACTTGAGATTGATGAAGATAAATTTACTCACTACATGCGTAAGTAACGCGAGGATAAAAATATGTTATTTCAAGTAAATATGACCGTAATTCCACCAAAAGATATGCCTAAAGAGCAATTTGACGAAATAAAAGCAACAGAAAAGAAATATGCCGAGCAGCTTCAGCAGCAAGGTATTTGGAAGCACCTTTGGCGCGTTGTAGGGCAATATGCCAATGTGAGTATTTTTGAAGTAAAAGATAATGCGCATCTCCATGAGATTTTGATGGGGCTTCCTTTATATCCCTATATGGAAATGACCGTGACTCCTTTGTGTGATCACCCTTCTTCCATTCATTAATCATAATCAATTAGCGTACTTGGAGATTTTTATGAGCGTTAAAACAATGCAAACAGAAGCAGTACAAACCCTACTAAAAAAAGCGGCTGGACTAGATAAAGAAGGCGGAAACCCGCGTTTTAAAACCATAATGCATAGGTTTTTATCAGACATTTATCAAATGATAGAAGACTTGGACATTACTCCAGAAGAGTTTTGGCAAGGCGCTAATTACTTAAATGAGTTAGGTACAAACAAAGAAGCGGTATTGTTAGCGCCAGGTCTTGGATTCGACCACTATTTAGATATTCGCGAAGATGCAAAAGATGAGTTAGCAGGCATCGCTGGTGGTACTCCTCGCACAATTGAAGGGCCACTTTACGTAGAAGGTGCACCTATTATCCAACAAGGCGAAAAAATGGATGATGGTAAAACACCAGGCCAAGAAATGTTGCTACATGGTCGTGTTACCGATGAAGAAGGAAACCCAATCGCCGATGCAATGGTCGATATCTGGCATGCAGATACGAAGGGCGCTTATTCATATTTTGATCCAAGCCAAAGTGAATTTAACTTGCGTCGCAGAATTCGTACCGACAAAGATGGGAAATATGTTGTGCGCTCAATCGTGCCAAGTGGATACGGATGCCCTCCAGGCGGATCTACCATGAAAGTGCTTGAAAACTTAGGTCGCCACGGCAACAGACCTGCTCACATTCATTACTTTGTATCTAAACCTAACTTTAAACACCTTACCTCGCAAATTAATTTAGCCGGTGATGAATACACCTATGACGACTTCGCTTTCGCCACACGTGACGAACTGGTTGTTGATGCAAATCCGGTTAATGATGCCAAACTTATTAGTGAACATGGTTTTGCCAAAGAATACCTAGATGTTGAATTTAACATCGAACTTGTTAAAACCACTGAAGAATCAATCCAGCAAGCCCATCCTCGTGCCCGAGTATCCTTAGAACAAGCATAAGTTTATTCTTTGGTGATGCAAAAAGTTTACAAAAAGAAGGTTACTAAAGCCTCGGAATGTAAACGCATTGAGCCCATTTGGGCTCTTTTTTTATATTTTTTGTAGATGCTTTAACCTATATGCCTTTTATTAAACGACTAGTTGCTCGTTAATCTCCTCTTCTAACTAATCTGCTTTATTTCACATTGATTGATGCAAAGGGGAGCTCTGTATTTATTGATTTGCGGCTGAGTGCTGTATCGCACAGACTAGCGTCCATTAAAAGGTCAGTTTAGGGAGGAAACAACATAGCAGCCGCCTTGTTGAACAGAGTGTTATTCTTTGGAGCTTCTTTTGACTGCATCCTCAACCATCCCAATCACCAATCATTTGATAGATTGTCTGTCGGAACAACAGCGTTACTGGTTCCAAACCCATAGTACACCGGTCGACTTAGTATTTGGGCAGGTGCTAAATGTAGTTGATAAACCGCCAAAATATGTCTATTTCCCAATCAGTGGATTCATTTCACTATTGACCATTATTTTAGATGAACCACCTTTAGAAATGGGGGTAATAGGCAATGAGGGGATGTTAGGTGCAACCATGGCGTTGCGCAATAATAATGCACCTTTGCAAGCTATTGTGCAGGGAACGGGCAGTGCGTTAAGGATTAATGCTGTCATGTTTCGTCAATATCTTAAAAGCTGCCTTCCGTTGCAAAAATTATTGTTTAGATACCTCTACGTGTTAATCCAGCAACTGGCACAAACCGGTGCATGCAATAGTTTTCATGAGGTGCAACAACGTCTAGCCCGCTGGTTGTTGATGACCCAAGACCGTGCCCATAGCGATCATCTTCAGCTCACTCATCAGTTTTTGGCAAGCATGTTAGGTGTGCGTCGCAGTGCTGTTACTATCGCAGCAGGGATCATGCAGCAGCAAGGGCTTATCAGTTATAGCCGTGGGCATATCAGAGTATTGTCAAGAAACGGCCTCAAACAGGCATCTTGTGGATGCTACAGCGCGGCTATTAAAGCTTATCAACAAAATTTTCCGCTTCCAGACAACGGATAGTTTAACCTCAACCATGCAAGTTAAGTTGGCGATGTTTAGACCGATAGATGAATCTAGAGTTAGCGTCTGCTTAATGGATTTTTCAAGCTATGTTGTAGCTAACTGTTGCTTAATTTTGTCTTGATAAGTGTTGTCATTAAGCAACTCTGAGTCAAATTCAGGGCAATGCTTGATGACCTCAACACTGAGGTGGCAATTGACAGCGTGTTCCATCCAATTTATGGAATCAATGTGTTTAGGCGCTATTAACACTTTTCTACCACCAGGCCACAGATCATGCGTGTCTATCACAATGAATTGAATAACCCAATTGTCGGTATCTAATATTAGGTCGTATATCTGCCCAAAAGTGTCGTCTTTTGCTTTAATCCCATAACCTTGCAATTCATCGATAGAACGTAAATGATTGTCGTCTATCGAATCATCAGTAATCTTTTCGAAATCTTGCATATCTGCTTGGGGACTTTTTGCTAAGGCCGTTGGATGAGCATAATCTCCCCAGACGCCAGGACCCGTCCAGTAATAACCATAACCGAAGTACTTAAATAATAGCGCTTCGTATGCACGTGATACCGTCTGGTGTTCATCTATTGACGGACTGTCTTTGACCTCTTGCATGGTAAGTTTTACATGAATCTTCTCTGCTGCAACGTCAATATCACGGAGAGAAATCGGGCTGATCAGTACTTTCTCACCCAAAGGTAACCATTTATGGGTGTCTGCGTACATATATCTGACTGTCCATGAGCGGTCATCAAATAGAAAATCTTGACTCACACCTATATCACCATCAGTCGCGGCTATGGTGAATCGTTTAATATCCCGTAGGCCTGCATACATAAAATTTTCCTATTCGTATTTTTGTTCCAATTTATAACTATTATAAATTCAGTTGTTCACTTAGAGCTTAGAAGAGGAACATCTACTACGCCAGCTATCGGTATTGTTATTCGCTGATTGCAAAACCTCGAAACAATCGGTTTAAAATTTCACAAAACATAACACTCTGGCACTCACCTCGCCGTTCGCTAATGAGCGTAGAACTATAGCGTAACATTCGTTAAGACACTGATTTAAACTTATCAACTTGAAACACCTTTGGTTCTGAACAAGGCTTATCTATCAACTGCCAATCCGTGCGCTATCGAACAGACTGTCATTAGTTATCCCTTTACTATTAAGCGCTAGAGATTTGTAAACGGAAGAAACGATCTTCATTTTTTCGATTTCAATCTTACACATTCCTATAGATCTATCAGTAACTCGACAGTTCCATTATTTAAAGGGTAGTTATGTCAAATTTGATCTATTTTCTTTTTGGTTCTGCGTGTTCTGAGCCACCTTGGGATAGCCTACTTCCTGTCCGAGAAGAACTATTTGGTATCGAAAGATTAGAGCAGCACGCCGTTACTTTGGCTGCAGCACAGATAGTGGCTAAGTCAACCCCAAGGGGGGTGCCTTTACAAATAAGACTTAAACAAAATGCATCGGTGTTGCTGAATGCTTACCGAGCCAGTGCCAAAGAATTAGAAGCAGGTCATATTGTCGTGCCCGCCGCAGAGTGGTTGTTAGACAATTATCACTTAGTCGAGCAGCAAATTCGCGAAGTAAAAGAGGATTTACCCCCTAGTTTCTATCGTCAATTACCTAAATTGTCAGTCGGACCTTTTGCTGGTTACCCTCGGGTATTTGGTATTGCGTGGGCCTATGTCGCACATACCGATAGCCATTTTGACCCTGATAATCTATGTCGATTTATTC
The DNA here is from genome assembly GCF_037478005.1 of Alteromonas sp. M12. Taxonomy (NCBI): domain Bacteria; kingdom Pseudomonadati; phylum Pseudomonadota; class Gammaproteobacteria; order Alteromonadales; family Alteromonadaceae; genus Alteromonas; species Alteromonas sp. M12. The sequence continues at coordinate 218,692 of NZ_CP144164.1, forward strand.
AAGCCTATCAAAGTGTTCAGCCCTTAACTATTGGAGAGTTGTGGGCGATTGCCATTACCTTGCGTATTGTGTTGATCGAAAATTTACGGCGCTTGGCAGACCAGTTCACAGTGGGACGACTTGCCCGTGCTGATGCTGATCAACTCACCGACCGTTTGCTGGTCTCTGGTTGTGCTCACTCAGTATTAGCTGAAGACATTGCGACGCGTTCTTCAGGCCCCTTGTCTGAGCCTTTTGCCGCACAATTGGCTAAACGTTTGCGTGATCAAGATCCAAAAACCACCCCAGCTCTTGAGTGGTTAGAGCAAAGGCTGAATGCACAAGAGCTGACAGTTGAAGCGGTTGTGCAACGTTCACAGCTGCGCCAAGGCGCATCAAATGTGACTATTCGCAACGTGATTACGAGTATGCGACTCATTTCAGATATCGACTGGACAGAATTGTTTGAGCGAGTCAGTTTGGTTGATAAACGTTTAAGTGAAGATAGTAAATTTTCTGAATTGGATTTTGCAACGCGAAATTTATACCGCAGCGCGATTGAACAACTTGCTCGTGGTTCACTATTTTCTGAACTTGAAGTGGCTGAACTTGCTTTGCAAACAGCCGAGGAAGCGTCCAAAAATGCGGAAAATGAAAGAGAGGCTGAACGGCTCGGGGATCCCGGATATTGCTTAATCGAACAGGGCAGACGCAGTTTTGAACGTTCGCTAAAATTTAAACCAAAGCTAGGTTTATGGCTCAGTCGTTTACATATTCGAATCGGTTTGAGTGGTTATATAGCTTCAATTTTAATCTCTGCTTTAACTTTAGTGCTGCTATCGATTTACGCTTTTGGTTTTTCCCAGCTTCCGCTGTCATGGCTGGTGTTGATAACTGCATTAGGTTTTATACCCGCGACCGAAATATCAACCGCAATAGTCAATCGTTCAGTGACATGGCGACTAGGCTCAAGAGTATTGGCTGGACTCGAACTTAAATCTGGCGTTCCAGCAGCCTTACGTACTCTTGTCGTGGTGCCAACTCTGCTGACTAATGAAGATGATATTTTGGAGCAAGTTGAACAACTAGAAGTACATTTTTTAGGTGGTATTGACGGTCACTTAAGTTTTGCTTTGTTAGTGGATGGAGTCGATGCTGATCAAGAAGTGCTAGATAGCGATGCTCCTTTGTTGGCCAAAGCGAGCGCAAAAATAAACGAATTAAACCAACGTTACGGGCCAGGCCCGACTGGAAAACGGTTTTTGTTACTTTATCGGCACCGACTGTTTAATCCTTCTGAGAACAAGTGGATGGGATGGGAGCGTAAGCGCGGTAAACTTCACGAGCTAAATCGTTTATTACGTGGCGCTACTGATACCAGTTTTATGTCATCGGTTGGTTGCATGACGGATTTACCGACAAATGTGCGTTATGTGATTACGCTGGATGCTGATACTCGATTACCCCGAGATACGGCCCAACGTCTCATTGGTAAAATGGGCCATCCTTTAAATCGTCCAAGGCTTAATCCTGATACTCAGCGGATTGAAGCAGGTTACGGCATTATTCAACCACGAGTGACTCCGTCACTATCTGTCGGTACTGAAGGATCGTTTTATCAACGGGTTTTTTCAAATCCAGGGGGGATGGATCCATATGCTGCTGCTATTTCAGATGTTTATCAGGATCTGTTCGGCGAAGGCTCTTATACCGGTAAAGGTATTTATGATATTGACGCGTTTGAAAGCTCCTTGGCAGGGCGAGTGCAGAAAAATACATTATTAAGTCACGATTTATTTGAGGGGATATTTGCCCGCGCTGCTTTGGTTTCAGATATTGAAGTGGTAGAGGAATTTCCGGCTCGTTATGATGTTTTGGCAAAACGTCAACATCGCTGGATCCGTGGTGACTGGCAGTTACTTCCTTGGATATTTGCACGCTTTACAGGGGTTAAATCGGTGTCTCATATTGGGCGCTGGAAAATGTTAGATAACCTCAGGCGATCCTTAGTGGGGCCGCTAACACTTTTGGCTCTGTTGTTATCTTGGTTATTACCCTTGTCATTGGCTGTTATTAGCACAGCCTTGTTACTTGCTACTATGATAATACCGGCGTTCATACCTAGTGTATTTTCACTCACACCACATAAAAGCAGTGTTAATCTTGCGAATCATCTGCGGATGTGGACAGGTGATTTACGTAATGCTGGTGCCCAAGTTTTGTTTAATCTGGCTTTTTTGCCTGATCATAGTTGGCGCACAATTGATGCAATTAGTCGAACATTACTGCGCGTGTTCTTCTCCCATAGGGGCTTGTTAGAATGGACAAGTACAGCTCAATCTAATGGTCATCCTCGCTTAAGTCTAGTGGGATTCTATAGAACAATGTGGACAGGCACCGTAGTCAGCCAAGTGATTTGTTTGGGATTGCTGGTCCTTGCACCAACATCATGGCCCTTGATAGTACCTTTTGCACTGCTGTGGTTATTGGCTCCGCTTTTTGCGTTTTTTAGTAGCCGCTCTCAGCCCTCGGCCCTAGGGCAAGATACAGACCAGTTTAGTGGAGAGTTACGTCTCACAGCACGACAAACTTGGCGTTATTTTGAAACCTTTGTTACTGCACAGGACAATATGCTTCCTCCTGATAATTTTCAGGAAGAACCTCAAGCTGTTATTGCGCACCGAACTTCACCAACCAATATTGGACTTTACCTATTATCAGCGGTCTGCGCGCGAGACTTTGGTTGGGCAGGGTTGCAAGAAACTATTGCACGTTTGGAGGTCACGTTTAAAACCCTTAAAGGACTACCTCGTTATAAAGGCCACTTTTACAATTGGTATTCCACTCAAACCTTGCAAGTCTTATTACCTGCATATGTTTCATCTGTTGATAGTGGTAACTTAGCGGGCCATTTGATTGCTTTAGCCAATGCTTGTGATGAATGGCAAGAACAACCAATGCACAACTGTATTAGTACCGGCATACAAGACAATCTCAAATTGCTACTCGAGGTAACTCACCCAACAACTAGCAACAATTCTCGACCCAACCAATTACTCAATACGTTAATAACTGACATAAGCGTGCTGATAAATGGCTCACAAAACATTGAGGTTTTTGCGCCAACCGTTCTCGAACTCACTAAAAAAGCGCAAAAATTAGTTAACCAACAACTATCTAGCGACAATCAACTTTACGTAACCGAAGTATGTTTTTGGCTTGGATCAATAGGGAAATTGGTTACTCAGCAATTACTCGATCAGCAAGCGCTTGCTAAGCCAGAAGCTAGAAATATTTTAATTCAGCGGCTCTATACACTTGCCAATACCGCCCGTTACATGGCCCACGAGATGGATTTCGCGTTTTTACTCGACCCTGAAAGAAATTTGATATCCATTGGATACTCTCTGGCTGAGAATTGTCTTGACCCCAGTTGCTACGATTTACTGGCGTCAGAAGCTCGCTTAGCCAGCTTGTTCGCTATCGCGAAAGGTGATGTCGTGACCAAACACTGGTTTCGCCTTGGACGCACAGCCACGCCACTGGGCAATGGTTCGGCGTTGATTTCTTGGTCAGGCTCTATGTTTGAATATCTGATGCCTTCCCTGGTAATGCGCGCACCTTTGGGCAGTTTATTGGAGCAGACCAATTGTTTAGTGGTCGAGCGTCAACAACAATATGGTCATCAATTGGGCATTCCTTGGGGCATATCTGAGTCCTCCTTTAATGCGCGGGATATCGAATTAACTTATCAATATTCCAACTTTGGTGTACCCGGTTTAGGTCTGAAACGAGGATTATCAGAAAATACAGTTATTGCACCTTATGCTACTGGGCTTGCCACTATGGTCGATCCTAAAGCGGCGGTTGAAAACTATCGACGCCTTGAAAAAATGGGAGCTAGAGGGACCTTTGGATTCTACGAAGCGCTTGATTTTACCCCAGCACGCCTGCCACTAGGGGCTGACGTCGCCATTGTGCGCAGTTTTATGGCTCATCATCAAGGCATGACCATAGTGGCTATTCTCAACTGTTTGCACAAAGGACTAATGCGTTCGCGTTTTCACCGTGAACCTAAAATTCAAGCTTGTGAATTGTTGCTGCAAGAAAAAATGCCTCGCAATATCGCTATTGGTCATCCCCGTGCTGAAGAAGTAAAAGGCTCAAATAGTGTGCAGGCCTCTGAAGCTAACACGGTAAGAAGGTTAAGTGCCACAAGTAACGAAGTGCCGCTGACCCATTTGTTATCAAATGGACGTTACACAGTGATGTTAACCACCTCAGGTGCAGGTTATAGCCGTTGGCGTGACTTTGCTATCACTCGTTGGAACGAAGATAGTACCTGTGACAATAATGGTTCTTTTATTCTATTGCGTGATATAGAAAGCGGCAAATGTTGGTCTGGAACGGCTCAACCATTCGACGTTCATGGCGAGTTTCAGCCCTGTTTATTTGCTGAAGATCATGCTGAGTTTAGTATGCGTCAGGGGAACTTGAGCACTAAAATGGAAATATTGGTTTCTGGCGAGGATGATGGTGAAGTTAGACGACTTTCGGTGACGAACAACGGACATTTTTGTCATGAAGTCGAGGTCACATCCTATGCTGAACTAGTGCTTGCAGAAGCGGCCAACGACAACGCTCACCCTGCGTTTGCCAAAATGTTTGTGCAAACCGAGTTTATGCCCGAATTTGGCGCGTTAGTGGCTACTCGTCGCAAACGCTCGGCCAATGACACCGATATTTGGGCTGCTCATTTTGCCATTGTCGAAGGGGAGATATCAGCAATTCCCCAGTATGAAACCAGTCGTGCGGAATTTATTGGACGAGGAAATACTGTTGCCAGTGCGGCGGCCATGGGCATCACTGAATTATCCGCCGGCAAGCAGTTATCAAATACCGTAGGTTGTGTACTGGATCCAATCTTTGCTTTGCGCTTTCAACTCAAAGTGCCGCCAGGTGCTGTTGTACGGGTGGTGTATTGGACAGTGGTGGCCGCGTCTCGTGCTGAATTGCTGGAGCTGATTGACCGCCATAATGATCTTAGTGCCTACGATAGAGCAAAAACCTTAGCTTGGACTCAGGCTCAGGTACAACTTCGTTACTTAGGTATTAAAGATGCCGAGGTGGCAGACTTCCAACGACTGGCTGCGCCAATCATTTATGCCGATGCGCGTTTCAGAGCATCATCACAAGCTATAGTGCGCGGTATGGCATGTCAATCTGAACTCTGGACGCTTTCGATTTCCGGAGACTTACCGATAGTGTTGTTACGTATTGATGATATTGAAGACATGGCGGAAGTTAAACAGCTATTGCGTGCTCATGAATACTGGTGCATGAAGGGGCTTGCGGTGGATTTGGTGATTATCAACGAGCGCACAGCTAGTTATATTCAAGATCTGCAAAATGCACTGGATATTGCTGTGCGTAGTAGTCAATCACGTCCACGTTTCCACAAAAATATTGTGGGTGACCAGCTTAATTGTTCGGTGCATGTACTGCGTGCAGATCTTATCCCCAGCGATACCCGAAAATTACTAAATGCAGTTGCACGAGTGGTATTGATTGCACGCCATGGTCTTATAAACAAACAAGTTAAATTGCGCACAAATGAACAGACGAAAGACCTAATCAGTGGGGCAAAGCCCTATCACCAGATTAAAAATAAATCGAACGATTCACAGTCTGATATAGAACACCGACCAGAGTTAGAATTTTTTAATGGCATGGGCGGTTTTGCCGACAATGGTAAAGAATATGTGATTTATTTAGAAAATGGACAGCAGACAGCGGCGCCATGGATTAACGTCATTGCTAATCCAAACTTTGGCTTTCATGTTTCAGAGCAAGGAAGTGGCTATACGTGGTCGGAAAATAGCCGTGAAAACCAGTTAACAGCTTGGTCAAATGACGCCATTTCAGACCCCTCGGGCGAGATTATATACATTCGTGATGAACAGAGCCTTCAACTCTACACTGCCACCGCGCAACCATTGCACGATAATGGCAAATATGTGGCTCGCCATGGCTTTGGTTATAGTCAATTTGAGCATCAAGTGGATGGTCTTGCGCTGAATTTGTTGCAATATGTACCACTCCAAGATTCTATCAAGATTTCTCGATTGAGTATTCGCAATGACTCTGGCCGAGCACGGCGCTTGTCGGTCACCGCGTATACAGAATGGGTGCTTGGTACTACACGCAAACAAACAGGTCCATATATAAGTAGTAAGCTTGACCCTTCCACGCAGGCTATTTTACTGCGCAACCGCTGGGGAATGGCCTTTCCAGAACGAGTAGCGTTTGCTGATATGGGCGGAAAACAAACTCTTTGGACCACTGACCGAACTGAGTTTATTGGGCGAAGAGGCCATAAATCGGCCCCTCAAGCCTTGCTTTTAAAAACTCCTCTAACTGGGACGACTGGGGCTGGTTATGATCCTTGTACAGCGCTCCAGCAAGTGATTGAACTAGCTGATGGGGAGAGTATCGAATGTGTTGTTTTTATAGGACAAAGTGCAAACGAACAACAAGCCTTGGAATTGATTAATCGTTATCGGCAGACTGATCTCAACGTTGTCTTGGATGAAGTTAGGCAACACTGGCAAAGTCTGCTAACTGCAGTGCAAGTCAAAACACCTGATCGCTCTATGGATATCATGTTAAATGGTTGGCTGTTGTATCAAACACTTGCGTGTCGAATTTGGGCGCGATCTTCTTTCTATCAAGCTAGTGGCGCTTATGGTTTCCGCGACCAATTGCAAGATGGCATGGCTTTGACATTCAGTCGTCCTGATATGACTCGCTCTCATATCCTACGTGCGGCAGCCAGACAGTTTTTAGAGGGTGACGTGCAACATTGGTGGCTACCTCATTCAGGACAGGGCGTACGCACGCACATTACCGACGATCGTGCTTGGTTGGCTCTGGCAACAACGAATTATATTACTACCTCTGGCGATCACACAATTTTAGATGAGATGGTGCCTTTTTTAGACGGACCTTTACTAAACGCTGGGCAGCATGATGCTTTCTTTAAACCTGAGGTGACCGACGAATCAGCGAGTTTATATGAACATTGTGCTCTGGGTCTGGAACAGTCAATTTCGTTAACTGGGGAACACGGATTGCCATTAATGGGCACGGGCGATTGGAATGATGGCATGAACCTAGTCGGTGCCCAAGGCAAAGGCGAAAGCGTGTGGTTGGGCTGGTTATTGATTTACACCATTGATTCGTTCGTCGTACATGCACTAGCAAGGGGAAATGAAAAAGACCGACTTCGTGGCATACGCTGGCAGGGTCATGCGAAACAGTTGCGCGAAAACATCGATAAACATGCATGGGATGGAGAATGGTATCGCCGCGCCACTTTTGATGATGGGACCTGGTTAGGCTCAAACGACAATGACGAGTGCAAAATTGATTCAATTGCGCAATCTTGGGCGGTATTGGCTAAGGGCACAGACACTCAACGAGTGGCATCAGCTATGAGTCAAGTTGAACAAAATCTTATTCTACAGCAAGACGGTTTAGCGCTTCTTTTCACCCCAGCTTTTGATCACAGCGTCAATAATCCAGGTTACATCAAGGGTTATCCGCCGGGGTTGCGGGAAAATGGTGGTCAGTATAGTCATGCTGCTATGTGGCTTATTTTTGCGTTTAGTCAACAAGGTGAAAGCAAAAAGGCCTGTGATTTGTTTAATATGCTCAACCCCATAAACCACACCAGTACACCTAAAGATATTGAACGTTACAAGGTTGAACCTTATGTGGTCGCCGCGGATATTTATTCGGTTTCTCCTTATATTGGTAGAGGCGGTTGGACTTGGTATACAGGCGCAGCTGGGTGGATGTACCGCGCAGGTATAGAAGCTATTCTGGGTATCCGTAGAGAAGGAAAAACCTTGATAATACAACCTTGTATTCCTACTAAATGGCCTGGATTTAACGCTAGCGTGAAGATCGAAAGCAGTCATTTCGACATTAATGTGAACAACACCCCTCCATTGGCAAATAATACGCTGAAAAGTGAACTCGACGGTGTTTTATTGGTTAACTCAAAACGGCGGGTTGATGTTGCGTTAGATGGAGAGGTGCATAACGTAAAAATTTGGGCAATAGCCCCCAGCACAACAGGAAAAGACAAAGCTTAATTTAATTCGTGGATTCGGTTGTAGGCTAACGTATAGATTGCAAAATAGCGTTACTAACGATAGAGGTTACATCTAAAACAAAGTGTTAAGTATTGGTTTACTAATGTTGATGAAACCTAGTCTTAAATGCATTACACAAGAGCATTGTGCTTATGAGGATAGCTTTATCATGAACATTAAGCGTGTAAAAGTACTATTAATTGAAGGATGTCCGACACTGGCAAGGCGGATTAGAAAATCATTAATGTGTGAACAACCGGCTATATTCAATGTAGCTTGGGTACGAGAAACTAAGCAGGCTGTTAACATCATGGATAACACTCATGTTGATATGGTTTTGCTTGATTTAGCGGTTTCCAATGGAAAAAGTGCGGAATTAGTTGAACAGATACGACAACAAACGCCTCAGGCTATCATTATATTGCTGTACAGCAGTATTGATAAAGCTTTTGCCCAACAAGCGATGCAAAAAGGGGCTTATGATTGTTTAGAGAAAAGTCAGCTTGGTAAAAACGGACTTAAGCGAATTTTGCTCTATCATTTAATGTTGGCCTATGTAGAAACAAAGAGGGTCATCAGTGATGCAAAGTTACAAGCAGTATGCAATGCGTCTTTTCTTGGTGTGATGATATCTGATGAGCTTGGCAATATCACTTATACCAACCCCGCCTATCAAACTATTACGGGATTGAGCGCCAAACAATGCTTAGGGCAACATTGGGCAACGTCTATCCATGCAAATGATCGATTGCGGCTTGAGCGGGAGTGGCGAGATGAGCTGCAAACGCAACAAACTTTTTACTCCAAACTCAGATTGACTCGTCAGAATAAGAGTACTTGCCAAGTAGGTATGACAGGCACTTTTATTAAAGACGAAAACGGGTTTTATGGTCATGCTCGTACCTTTGAAGTACTCAGAGATCGAAACAATGTTGCGCCATCAGCGCATTCATTATTTAAAATAAATCGGACTTGGTTGCCAGCTACAACGGCACAATTAACTTTAGACATGATGAATGATGCAGTATTAAGTACCGATATAAATGGCAGAGTAACGTACTTAAATCAAGCTGCCCAGCGTCTTACCGGATGGAATAATTGCGAAGCAAGTGGGCGTTTGCTAGCGACTATTTATAATTTAAAAGACCACATAAGCGGCGCTACTTTGGATGATTCTGTTGAATTTTCTTTAGCGAAAAATAAAACCAATGAATTGCATCGAGACTGCGTGCTGACTCGTAAAGACGGTGTTGAAACCATGATAGAGGAATCTGTAACGCCAATTCACGATCAAAGAAGCAAAATTATTGGCGGGGTTATTGTATTTCGTGATGTCACTAAATCTCGGGTGATAAGCGCAAAAATGGCGTACTTGGCACAGCATGATGCACTAACGGGTTTGCCAAATAGGTTGCTTTTACACGAACGTCTTAATCAGGCTATGCGGCTGGCAAAACGCAATGAAAAACGATTGGCTCTATTGTATTTAGATATTGATTTATTTAAAAATATCAATGATTTACATGGACATGAAGTGGGCGATAAATTGTTATGTTCGATTGCTAAGCGCATGGCTGACACAGTGAGAGATAGCGATACAGTTTGTCGCCAAGGAGGAGATGAATTTGTGGTGTTACTATCTGAAATTGAGCACCCCAATGATGCCGCACTATTTTCTAGTAAGTTATTGGCTGCGATGGCGATACCTCATGTAATCAACGGTAAAGAGATTTCAGTAGGACTAAGTATCGGTATTGGTATATTTCCAAATGATGGCGAAGATAGTCACATACTCATGAAAAGTGCAGATAGCGCCATGTTCCATGCAAAAGCCAGTGGCCGCAATTGTTACCAGTTTTTTAAACAATCGATGCATTCTGATGCAAAGCTTCGTAGCGAGATTGAAACTCGTATAAAGCGCGCTTTACTACAGGATGAGTTTGAAGTTTATTACCAACCCCAGTTTGATATCAACAGCCGCAAAGTGACAGGGGCTGAGGCTTTAATACGCTGGCACGACCCTGAGCTAGGTTTACTATATCCCAGTGAATTTATTCAAGTTGCGGAGCAATCATCATTAATACACTTAATTGGTGAGTGGGTGCGTTTGAAAGTCTGTAGACAGCAAAAAGTTTGGCAAAGTAAGGGGCTTGATATAGTGCCTGTTATGGTCAATATATCTGCAATTGAATTCTTGCAGCCTCACTTTTTGAATAATGTTAAATTGAATTTGACAGATACTGGTTTAGACCCTTGGTGTTTGGGGTTGGAGGTTGAGGAGAAAGACATCACCCTTAGTGCTTATCCCGTCATTCAGAAGCTTAAAAGTTTGGGGGTGAAGTTAGTTTTAGATAATTTTGGCAGTGGCATTGGGCATTTGAGTTACCTTCAGTACTTAGCCTTTGATACCGTAAAAATAGCCTCGAATATCATTGTCGATGCTGTGTTGGAAAATGACAAAGCTAAAGTTGCCCAAGCCGTAATCGGTTTAAGTAAAAATTTAGGTCAAGATATTATTGCAAAAGGTATCGAGAACCAGCAACAACTGACTTATCTACAACACAGCCAATGCACTTCAGCACAAGGCTATTATTTTAAACGTCCATTAGTAGCAGAGAAATTTTCGGAATTACTCGGATATGAGAAAACGCCTTTAATGCTAAGTCGTTAATACTTAAACACCAGACAAAATTTTTTTTAAAAATATCAGACACAAATCTGCAGTAAGGGCACCCATGAATAGAATTGATAATCGTCGAATATTATATGATAGCCAAGCTTTGGTGAGTGACGTCCATAATAGTAACGTCAGCCCTCATTGGCCCAAAGTTCTGGTGACAGCCTCGATGAAAAACATTAGCCAGTTAAAGGACAAAACCCCAACTGATTCTAGGTTGCTTCCTTTAATTCCCTGATTGTGTGGTTTGTTTTTCATTGCGTCAAAAAGGCCTGCGACAGAATTAAATTGCATTCGTCTAGCTGTTACAAGTTGTTTTTTCATTTCAAAATTTTGCTTGGTTTTGCTGTTAATAGGAGCACAATGAAATATCTGAATGCTATGTGCGTTATCGAACATAGTGATGTCATTCACTTTGATAGAATAAAATTGTTTTATGTTCATACATAGTTAAAAAGATATAGGAGATTGTTGTGTTAATACTAAATCCCCAAAATATGCAGACAACTGCAAAAGCACTCAAACCCTATAACTGCGACTTTAGGGGCATACGAATGGTGGGACATGCCTAGGCCAGAGGACAATAAATTACTAAATGCTTTACCACAAACCTGTAAAGACAGAATATTTCCGCTGCTGAAACTAACGAATTTGCCTTTAGGTAAAGTGGTTTACGAAGCGGGACAAAAAGTTGCTAATGTATATTTCCCCACAGATAGCATTATTTCATTACTTTCGATGATGGAAAATGGAGCCTCAACGGAAATATCAGTGGTAGGTAACGAGGGCTTAGTCGGCATTGCAGTTTTCATGGGGGGAGAAAGCACACCAAATCGTGCGATAGTGCAAAGTGAAGGAACTGCGTTTAGTTTACCTGCTTCAGTAATAAAACAAGAATTCAATAATGATGTGGCCGTTCGCGTGTTGTTATTACGATTCACGCAAGCGCTAATGGCACAAATGGCACAAACAGCAGTATGTAATCGTCACCACTCTATCGAACAGCAACTTTGTCGCTGGCTTTTACTGTCAATTGATCGTCTATCTACAAATAATCTAATTATGACCCAAGAGTTGATAGCCAATATGTTAGGCGTCAGGCGGGAGGGGGTTACCGAGGCTGCCGGAAAATTACAAAAACAACACGTGATTACCTACAAACGAGGCCACATCACAGTGATAGACAGGAAAAAGCTAGAAGAAATGTGTTGCGAGTGTTACATCGTCGTGAAAAATGAAACCAATAGATTGGGTTTGTTTGGCTAATTTTCGATTGTTATGGTTAGGACAGTATTCCATTAATGACTGGGATATTGGTAATGAAATTGAGGATGATCACGGCGTGTCAATAGCGACATTTTGGAGTGATTTAAATTAAGGCGAAAATGATGGTGCTCGCATTTATCAAAATACAGGTGTTTTTGATGGGGCGATGACAACTAATCAAAGCCCCATTTTTCCATCTACAAGCGTCTAAAAACTGTAAACAAACTTCTATATTGCCCCAAACTGCTCGACACCCTTTAAAAATAGCGCCCTTGCGCGATATTGCTCAGCATATCCCTGTGCTTTGTCGCTTCGCGACCGCTAAAGCTGTGCTAATTTGTTCCACACAAATTAGTCGGACAATGAGTTCAAGTCTGTATGCTACTTGCAATAATTTAGGAGGAGGTAAATATCCATTCTTAGAGCAGTTCTGCTGCCGCTTGTATCATTAGGCGTTTATCATGTCCGGTATTTGGCACAATTTGTAATTTCCAGTTGAAGGGGAGTGCTAAGTTTCTGGCGATTTTTTTGCTAGTAGCAAAAAACTGTTTGCCCCTTTCTAATCTATGTTTACCTTGTCGCAATGCAGACTCTGATTCGTCTAACTTGCCACTTTCAGACGAATTATCTAGTTCTCCAAGCAGCACTATCAGTTCTTTTTTGAATGCATTTGCAAGCGGAGGATGTTGCTCAGGTAGAGAATAAGGGTAATCACCTTCACTATCGGGAAACGTATATACGCCAGCATTGGCTGCTATCGCTTTGTTAATGCGGTCACTTTGGTGTAGCAAAACCATGCGATGAACAAATAGTGAAATGGTTATTTTTAAGTCGTCAGACAGCCAAGCTCACCTCGCGCTAACGTCATCTCAGATATATGCGCTCACTGCGTTCGGTAATGAGCTTTGATAAGACAGCGCGATAATGGTGCACTCGGTGAAAAGCGTCTACACCGCGTATATCAAGTGATTGATAGTTTCATGGGAACAAGCCGAATTACTACGATTAACACCTTTGGTCTAGATCACGTCACGGAATGGCCAAAAAACATTGGTTAAAATTAACCAATATAGGCCCCTGCGAAAAGAGTATGCCCACTATGTCGACATAGTTATCACTTGGATACCAATTGCTAGCTAAGCTTTGTGCATGGGTATAAACCCAAATTAAATTGTTTATACCATGAGTGTTAGTCATGCGGTCGTACATTAAATCCATAGTTCTTTTAACGCTTTTTGGTCCAACTGCTCCCCACCAAAATCTTGCTCCTTCAGCTTCATGTAATGGGCGTCATAAAATAGGGATATCGGCATCAGTAAACTTTTTCAGTTCGGCAGAAATAGTGTCAGATAGTTTTACACTTAAAGGTAAATCACACCGTAAATCTTTGATTTAATTGGTAGTCATGAATTTTGCTAAATTAAATAATTAAATATAGATTCATAACAAACAGAAGTGTGATTAAACAATGAAAACATTCTATAGTTTTTTAAAAGTATTAGTTTTGGTATCTGCAGGATTAACAAGTACTGCGCAAGCAGCACTCATTTATGACTTTTCATATGAGTTTGATGGGTTTACCAGCATTGATGGTACCCTTGAAGGCACGCTTACTGGGGGTGTTGTTACTGTAAGCGATGTAATGGGGACTATTTCGTCAACTGGAGGAACGCTTGGTGTAAGTACATTCTCCTTTGATACATCACTAGGTGGTTTCCATATTTCTGGAGATTCTGATGGCGATTCAGGAACATTTTCTCTTGATGGGAGTTTTTTCGACCTGGCAGTTGTCTTTTTACCTGAAAGTAATAACTGTTTGAATGGTAATGGCTTTTGTCTGATTGGCACATTTGCATCTGTATTAACACCTTCTGGTAGTGAAAGTTATACATTAAATGCCGCAAATTTCACAGTGTCCGAACAGGTCGTATCTGAGCCTAGCAACTTAGCGATAATCGGCCTCAGCCTAGCAGTAATGGGTTTTGCTCGCCGTAAAAAAGCGTAATACATACTCTGTTATCAAAACCGATTGCGATCGGTTTTTTTGTGCCTGCAATTTGGCGATCATTAATTACCTGATCAGCCTAAAGTCGCAGTAAAAATTAAATTGACTAACTCAGGCCTTTTTCTTATCTAATTCCACCACTTCTGCTTTTCTTCTGTCAACTGAGGTTCAGACTTTCATAGTGTTTGAACTGTACTATCAACGCCGGAACGATAGGTTTTAATAACACAGCGAGCATCAGGGAAAGTACAATGGGTTGAATGAGGGCAATGCTCTAAATCGTACCCGCTTTTTCAGCCGCTGGAGTATACAAAGGCGGTTGATTCCCAAACACTCCCTCCAAATCAGGCTCCGGTTGCCACCTAATCAATGCAGATGAAGCCTGAGTTTGATCCACGATTTCATTCAGTAAATCAACCATTGAGACTCTCAAAGCTGGTAATGTTACGACCCGTGACTTAGCCATTTTTTTACTGTCTAACGTTGCGCCTTCGGCTAAGTTGGCTGCGCATTGCTGCACTGACATCAGCCATATTTTGGCTTGTTTTGAAACCGGTGATGTAAAACATTCTTTGGCAGCAAGCAGGTGGAAAGCGTTACGTAAAAATACAGATTTCAAACCGTTTTTAGCTTGTTAGCATGATTATGGCGCACCCGGCGAGATTCGAACTCACGACCTCTGCCTCCGGAGGGAAATTCAATTTATGAACCCGCCCCGAAAAGAGTGTTATGCTCGCTTGTAATCATAAAATATTTACCGTATTGATCGTCCCCACTATTATAAAGTCTTAAATTTTATTGCCACTAGGAGAAGTAACTAGGAATTATCTACTACAAATTCGGCTCCGTTCATTTCATCTGTGAGCGTTATTTGACAAGATAAGCGGCTAAATTCATCAACATTTTCCTCAAAATCCAATAAATCAGCCTCAGCTTCATTAGGTCCGCCAATACAGTCTTTCCAGGCAGGCTTTACGTGTACATGACATGTAGCACATGCGCATGCTCCGCCACAATCTGCATCAATTCCTTCAATATTATTTTCAATCGCTAACTCCATTAAAGTTTGACCTTCGTGACCTGAAGTTTGCACCGATTCTTGTGATGAACTAATAAACTTAATTTCTATCATTGTAGAGGTTTACCTATTGCCATTTAATCCTAGAAAATTAACATTATCACAAGTGAGTTCTCTTTGGAAACTAATATTTATTTTGTCTTAGTATTTCTTTGGAGTTTTTATACAAGGTAAATTTTTGCATGCTCAAGTTAAGTTCTATTGCGAAACTTATGTTAAGTGTGTTAAGTTTAAATTAGACCGGTTAGACGGTTAATGATTTGATTGATGAAAATTAAAAATTGATAGTAAACAAGTTGGAGTCCGAGAGATGGTTGGTATTACTGCTTACGGTGCGTATGTACCGCGCCTCAGGTTAAATCGTAGTGCTATTGTTCAAGCTAATGCTTGGTTTGCCCCTGGTTTGAAGGGTAAAGGAAAAGGCGTAAGAACTATGGCTAATTGGGATGAAGATAGCATCACAATGGCTGTCGCTGCTGCGCGCGATTGCTTGGGTAAGGATAATGATAGAAGCCATGTAAGTAGTGTGTATTTAGCTTCCACTACATTGCCATTTGCTGATCGGTTAAATTCTGGACTTATGGCAGCCGCTCTGACTCTGAATGAAAATATTGAAGCATTAGATATTACAGGTTCATTGCGGGCGCCAATGTCAGCGGTATCTCAAGCATTGAGAAGTGCAAGTAGCGGCAACAATACATTGGTCGTTGCTGCAGATAAGCGTAAAGCGAGAGTTGCTAGTACCCAAGAATTAGATTTTGGAGATGGAGCTGCTGCATTATTGTTAGGTAACAATGATGTCTTAGCTGAATATTTAGCCGGAGCAACAATAACGGATGATTTTGTTGATCATTTTCGGGCTTTCGACCAAGACGTTGATTATAACTGGGAAGAGCGTTGGGTTCGTGATGAAGGTATTAGTAAAATAGTACCTAAAACAGTGGCTTCCGCTCTCACTAAAGCAGGGGTTGATGCAGGCGACGTCGATCATTTCATTTTCCCCACTGTTTTTAAAAAATTAGATGCAAAAATTGCTCAAATATGCGGCATTAAAAACGATGCTGTAGTAGATAATTTGGCTGCAGAAGTTGGAGATACTGGGGCCGCTCATGGTCTTCTAATGTTAAGTAGAACGTTAGAAAAAGCGAATTCTGGCGACATTATTGTTATAACCCAATTTGGTCAAGGGGCCGACGCTTTAGTATTCAAAGTTACTGACAAAATAAACTCGTTTAAACCACAAAGAGGTTTTTCTGGTTGGCTTTCTCGTGGTGTTGAGGAGTCAAGTTACACGAGATTTTTAGCCTATAACGACCAGATAGAGTTAGAAAAAGGAATGCGAGGGGAACAGGATAAAAAAACGGCGTTGAGCACACTTTACCGCCATAAAAATATGATTACCGGATTCATTGCTGGTCGTTGCAAAGAAACAGGGCTCGTTTTCTTCCCACCAACTCGAATTTCATACGATACGGAAAATCCCTTACAAGATACGCAAGTTCCTTACAAATTGGCTGATATTACCGCATCAGTTGCAAGTTGGTCTGCAGATTATCTTAGTTTCTCAATGTCGCCACCAAATCAATATGGAATGGTCGACTTTGACGGCGGAGGACGGCTATTAATGGAATTTACTGATGTAGCAAAAGGTGATGTGGAAAATAACAAAAAAATGGAAATGGTCTTTCGCATCAAAGATATCGACAGGCAGCGCGGTTTCAAGCGTTACTTTTGGAAAGCGACGCCGGTTAAGGCTTCCATTTAGTCATCACTGTTTTAGTTTAAGAGGAATGCACAATGGCTGCAGGTATTAAAGACAAAGTTGCAATTTTAGGGATGGGTTGTACAAAATTTGGCGAACGTTGGGATGCCAGTCCAGAAGATTTAATGGTAGAAGCTTTTAATGAAGCTATGCAAGATGCAGGTATAGGCCTGGATAGACTCGATGCTGCCTGGTTTTCAACACATATGGATGACGTAGGAACAGGTCGTGGAGGCACGCCCATGTCGATAGCTCTGCGTTTGCCGAATATAGGTGTCACTCGGGTAGAAAATTTTTGCGCTGGCGGCTCAGAAGCATTTCGAGCCGCGAGTTATGCTGTTGCTTCAGGGGCTTGTGATATTGCTTTAGCTGTTGGCGTGGAAAAGCTCAAGGATACTGGCTATGGCGGTTTACCTTTGCCTAGCATCGGTACTTTGATTCCACAGTGGTATCCAACGGTATCTGCTCCTGCTAATTTTGCGCAATTAGCCTCTGCTTATCAAGCTCACCATAAAGTTGACCCTGCACTTTTAAAACGCGCAATCGCTCATGTTTCTGTAAAGAGTCATGCTAATGGAGCGAAAAACCCCAAGGCGCACTTACAAAAAATCATTACCGAAGAGCAGGTACTCAAAGCGCCGATAATTGCCGAGCCTTTAGGTTTGTTTGATTGCTGTGGTGTTTCTGATGGCGCTGCAGCATTAATTGTAACGACGCCTGAAATTGCTAGATCGTTAGGTAAAAAAGACCTGGTAACGTTTAAAGCGTTACAAGTAAGCGTGTCTAATGGGTGGGAAATGCAATCAAATGAATGGAATGGCAGTTATGTACATACCACTCGCATTGCTGCTCAGCGCGCATACAAAGAAGCTGGAATTACTAAACCAAGAGATCAAATTAGCATGTTGGAAGTACACGATTGCTTCTCTATTACAGAATTGGTCACTATGGAAGATCTGTTTATATCAGAGCAAGGCGGTGCAATTAAGGATGTGATGGATGGTTTTTATGACGCTGATGGCAAAATACCATGCCAGATAGACGGAGGTCTGAAGTGTTTTGGGCACCCGATTGGTGCCAGTGGTTTGAGAATGTTGTACGAGATGTACTTGCAGTTGCAGGGACGTGCTGGTGCACGGCAACTTGACGACCCCAAAACAGGTTTGATTCATAATTTAGGTGGACAACCCTCTCAGAACGCGTGTTCAGTCGCGATTGTAGGCAAAGAAGGGATTTAACTCTTACTGATTGCTTTAGCCATGAGAAAAACGATTAACATAATTAAGTGAGTGACTATGTCTTCTGTTCTAAAAGGTGTTCGTGTGGTTGAAGGTTCTGCTTTTATTGCTGCACCTATGGCCGGTATGAGTTTGGCGCAACTAGGTGCAGATGTCATTCGGTTCGACCAAATTGGCGGTGGTATAGATTACAACCGTATGCCACGAGCTAAAAATAACGGTAGAAGTCTTTATTGGACAGGTTTGAATAAAGGCAAACGTTCTCTTGCTGTTGACTTAAAGAACCCTCAGGGGCGTGAGTTAATTCAGCAACTTATCACCCAGCCTGGTGAACAAGCTGGTATATTTTTGACCAATTTTGCTGGAGTCAAATGGTTGACCTACGAAGCATTACGAAAACATCGTAATGATCTGATAAAAATAGAAATCTCTGGCAACTACGATGGCTCTACAGCTGTAGATTATACCGTTAATTGTGCAGTAGGTTTTCCTTTTGTTACCGGCCCTACGAGCAGAGACAAACCCGTCAACCATGTTCTTCCTGCTTGGGATGTTACTTGTTCTTTGCAAGCTGCTTTAGGGGTGACGTCGGCCTTAATGTATCGTCAGAAAAGTGGTTTGGGGCAAGAGGTTAAACTGGCATTATCCGATATGGCTTTGTCAGTCGTCGGCAGCTTGGGTCATATTGCAGAAGCGCAAATTAATGGTGAGCAACGTCCCGTGAATGGTAATTTTGTTCATGGTGCATTTGGTCGTGATTTCGGTACACGTGATGGCAGACGTATTTCAGCTATGGCTATCTCGAATAAGCAATGGCAAGTACTTTGTAAAGCATGCGATTTGACTGAAAAAATGCAGCAATTACAAAGTATCTTGGAACTTGATTTTAATATCGACGAGCATCGCTACGAAGCCCGAGTTTCTATTGCCGAGTTTTTCGAACGTTGGTGTCAGAAACATACACTTGAACAAATTCGCGAAATATTTGATACCCATGGAGTGTGTTGGGATGTTTATCAAGACTTCATTGAATTGGTAGCAGAGGATCCCCGTTGTTCCGAAAAGAATCCAATGTTTAACACCGTTGAACAGCCAGGCGTAGGCCCGCACCTCATTGCAAGTACACCTCTAAGCTTCTCTGAAGAAGAACGCAAAGCCGCTAGCCCAGCGCCGGTGATAGGTCAGCATACCGATGAAATATTGGCTGATGTAATGGGTTTGACTTCTGTCGAAATCGGAAGGCTTCATGACGAGGGTATAGTAGCAGGTGCGCCAAAATGAATGAACACGACTTTTCAAACTGGATAGGTAAAACCCGTAAAACAAACGCTAATCTAGATACGTGGCCAGCTAACGCATTAGCAGCAGTGCTGAATATGCCAGAATTAAAGCCCTCAGCAGATTTACCAGGTTTGTGGCATTGGCTGTATTTTCTAGAACGAGTGCCGCAAAGTGAAATAGGCGCGGATGGTCATCCTGTGAAAGGCGGATTCTTGCCGCCAGTTCCTCATCCTCGAAGAATGTTCGCTGGTGGGCGTACTCACTACCACCAACCGCTCAAACTTGAGGTGCCAGCAACACTTGAGGAAACGGTTTCCAATATCCAAATAAAAGAAGGGCGCCAAGGCAAAATCTATATAGTGACCGTGCAATTTAAATATAGTCAGAATTCAGCGCTTTGTATCAGTGAAGAACGGGATTTTGTGTATTTACCAGAGGTCGCTAAACCAACATCGCCAACACCGCTTGCTGACGAAGTCAATAAAGTGGAGGAGGCCAAATGGTCCCTCGATTTACCGACTGATATTACGACCCTGTTTCGGTTCTCAGCACTGACATTTAACAGTCACAGAATTCACTACGACTTAGAGTATGCGAAAAAACAAGAAGGCTATCCACAACTTGTTGTCCACGGCCCGTTAACCGCAATTTTGTTATCAGAAACTGTACGTCGAAACAGTGAAAGGCAAATGCGAAGTTTTAGTTTCAGAGCACAGTCGCCGCTTTTCTGCGGACAGACAATTCGTACTCGTGGGAATTTAGAAGATAACGACAACGTCAATCTTGTAGCTTATACACCGGCTGGAGAAGTCGCTGTAAATGCAAAGGTTTCATTTGCGTAGCCATGCAAATTACTGGCAGCATCATTTTATTTAGAACAGGTAAAAACGAGTTTTTTTGCCTTATTTGAAGAGTTTAAACTATGTCGAACATTACATCTTTAATATTGAATCCTTTATCAACTTATGGCGATGCAGTTACTCAAGTTGAAGCTTATTACGCTAACGTCAGAGAAAAACTGCGCACTCGAGTAGTTCAGCCTAATGGTAAAATCGATTCGCAAAAAATAGAAAAACAACAGCATTGCGTTCATGGATTTGCATGGCTTGCTTGTTACAAAGATGCGTTGCAAGCAACTTATAACTGGGCTGATTCATTGCAACAAGAAGATAATTTTGGGTACCTTGAGCAGCTTATCATCGCCTTAGCTTTTGCTGAATACCTATCCCAAATTGGGGCGGGTATTTCGATGAGCCAAGATGAAGTGATCCGGCCTAGACACTTTGGTGCTGAAACAGAAGCGTTTGACTTGCTCGCCTCTCCTTCAGTTAAAAGTATCATTGATGCTTCCCTTGAACATGACTTTAAACTTGCAATTATCGAAGTGATTTCAGAGAGAGGGTTAGTGCAGGGGCTTGGTAATGATGGGCTAGACGAAACTTGCGATATGGTCAGAGATCAGTTCCGTCGCTTTACGGATGAAGAAGTTACTCCTTATGCGTCTAACTGGCACGATAATAACGAACTAATTCCAGAACACATCATCCAGCAAATGGCTGATTTAGGTGTTTTCGGTGTTACCGTACCTGAAGAGTATGGTGGCATGGGAATGGGCATAGATGTTATGTGTGTCATTACTGAGGAACTTTCTCGTGGCTATATTGGTGTTGGCTCCCTAGGAACTAGAACCGAAATTGCCTGTGAATTGATAAAGCAAGGCGGCACAGAACAGCAAAAAAATCACTATCTCCCCAAATTAGCCTCGGGAGAAATGCTACCTACTGCTGTGTTTACTGAGCCGAATACCGGTTCTGATTTAGCGTCATTGAAAACCCGCGCCGTGAAAACTGATGATGTCTATCAGATTACGGGAAATAAAACGTGGATTACTCATGCAGCTAGAACAGATGTGATGACAATGTTAGTTCGCACGGATCTCAATGAGCCTGGTTACAAGGGATTAACCATGCTAATTGCAGAAAAGCCAAGAGGGACAGAAGTTGAGCCGTTTCCTGCTAAAGGAATGTCTGGTGGCGAAATACATGTTATCGGTTATCGTGGAATGCGCGAGTATGAATTAGGTTTCGATAATTTTGAAGTCCCCCTCGAGAATGCCCTAGGTGGCAGTGAAGGTAATGGTTTTAAACAACTAATGGCAACTTTTGAATCTGCTCGAATCCAAACCGCCGCAAGGGCAGTTGGAGTAGCCCACAATGCCTTCGAACTAGGGTTTAACTACGCAAACGACAGGGAGCAGTTTGGTAAACCAATTCTGGCTTTTCCTCGTGTTTACGGAAAGTTAGCTTGGATGGTTGCCGAGTTAACCTTGGTTAGACAGCTAACGTATCGTGCAGCCAGAACTAAGGAGGCGGGTCAACGTACAGATGTTGAAGCTGGAATGGCCAAATTACTTGGTGCTCGCTTAGCTTGGTCTTGTGCTGATAACGCTTTACAAATTCATGGCGGCAATGGTTATGCGGTGGAGTATCCGATTAGCCGAGTCTTATGCGACGCTCGCATTCTAAATGTGTTTGAAGGAGCAGCAGAGATTCAAGCGCAGGTTATCGCTCGCAGTCTGTTAGCTTAACGATAACAGTCACAATTTATAAAGGTGAAATATGTCCACAGTGTTAATTGATTATCCTGCCCCTCATGTTGCCAGAATTCGCATTAATCGCCCAGAAAAACGTAATGCCCTTGACCACAATACGCGGCAATTATTGATAGAGGGTTTACAAACTATTTTTAGTGATAAAAACAATCGCGCTCTGGTTTTCGGTGGTGTTGAAGGGATTTTATCTGCTGGCGGAGACATAGGGAGTATGGCAAATTTAACCGAGCAACAAGCTCGCGAAAGAATGCGACATGGTCGATTATTGAGTCGCACATTTGCTGAAGCTCAAATACCTGTAGTTACTGCGATTGAGGGGATGGGTGTAGGAAACAGCGTAGGGTTAGCTATGTTAGGGGATTACATTGTTATGGGGGATGATGCGTTTGTGATGTTCCCGTTCTTGAAAATTGGTTTGGTGCCAGATTGGGGGATTTTACGCTCTTTGCCTCGTAGAGTTGGATTTACATTCGCAAAAAGAGTGCTTATGACCTGCGAAAAAATACCGGCTAATAAAGCAGAAATGACGGGCTTAGTTGATGAAGTGGTCGCTAAGGATTCAGTCATGGAAACGGCAATTGAAAAAGCTAGTCAACTGAGCAAATTACCGATAGCCGCTTTAGGTCTTATGAAAGCCAGGCTAAATATTATTGCCTCAACGTTGGATGAAGAATTGGCGAGTGATGAAGAAACACAATCGAAGTGTTTATTGCATGCTGAATTTGCTGAAGGTTACGACGCATTTGTACAAAAACGAAACGCGAACTTTACGAATCTCAAAGTCGACTAAAGGTAACTGGGTATGTTTCAGCGCTAGAATGGAGATGTCCTAAAAAATGTTTACTTTTATTAAAAATCACAACTTTCTAACCTTAGTTGCGTTGATAATAATAACGTTAATTTCTGGAGGCACTGCTTTTAGTCATGTTTTCGGGGGCGTTAGTTATCAAACATTAGGTGCAATTATTATCTTGTTGGCTTTTCTCAAAGTGTGGCTAGTCATGTTTCATTTTATGGAAGTAAGGAGGGCTTCGGGTGTTCTTAAATTTATTAGCTATTCTTGGCTGATACTAGGCGGGTCAGCTTTATTGATTACTTATTTGGGTTTTGTCGCGTTAAATTGAGAGACCGCTTACTAACAAGGAATTTGTATGCACACGCTAACAGCAAATACTCAGGCAAAACGTAGTTCTCCCGGTGAGGAAATAGTTTGGTATATCATCTTTGGTGAGATGACTATATTAACCTTATGCTTCGCTATTTACGTGTATTTCAGGCAATTATCCTATGATCAATATATAGAGGCTCAACATAACTTGCTAACAGGGTACGGTTTAACGAATACCCTAATTCTTGTTCTAAGCTCTTTTTTTGTGGCATCAGCAGTAAGTGCATACCGATCTCAGAACCAAGCAAAAGTGTGTTTGTTTTTAAAAATTAGCTGGTTTTTTGGTGCACTATTTTGTGCGATAAAAATTCAGGAGTTTTTGATTATGTTAGATAATGGCTGGTATTTTGATTCTCACGATTTTTACATTTTTTATTACACGTTAGCTGGAATTCATCTGATGCACGTGTTTATCGGCTTGATGGTGCTTAGTTACTTTCTGTATGGAATTTCCAGCTCTGGAATTCATAGTATGAAAGAGAGTATCTTCGAAAGCGGCACGAGCTATTGGCATATGATTGATATCGTTTGGTTGTTGTTATTTCCGTTGTTGTATTTACTCCCTTAATCCATTAAACCGCAAGGAAATTGAATGAATACATCAACAATGTTGGTTATTGCGGTATTAGTTTTTATGTCAGTGTTGTTGTGGTTATTGGTTAAACCAAAACGAAAAATTGACCTTATACTCAGCATTTCTCGCAAACTCTTAGGTTTTAAGTACGAAACAATGTTGATCGATGGATATCGATGGCATTATCTCGACTCTAAAGGAGACAACAAACAATCAATCGTTCTTTTGCATGGATTCGGAGCAAACAAAGACAATTGGTTATTGTATGGTTATTATCTGAAAAAAAATTATCGCGTTATTATGCCCGATCTTCCTGGTTTCGGAGATACGAAAAAAGATCAAACGATGGATTATTCCGTTGCTTCTCAAGTAAAGCGTATTGATAGGTTTGTAAATCAATTGTCCCTGGAGAAAGTCCATATTGTGGGTAACTCGATGGGGGGACTGATTGCTTTGCAGTTTGCTCTTGATTATCCTAATTATCTTAGTTCACTTCAATTGATGAATGCGGCAGGCATTAAAAGTAAAAAAAGCTCTCAATTAGAATTGGCAGTTGCACAAAAAAACAACCCGCTTTTAGTGACTGAATTTTCAGAACTGGATAAGCTGCTTTCAATCACTATGCACAAGTCAATTTGGATACCTAAGCTTTTTAAGCGTGATTTATTTAATCAGTTGTCTCAGAATTACGATTTTTATGACAAGATATTTTGGGCATTGGTAACAGAACCGCCACTAAACGAAGAGTTAGCTAAGATTAGGATACCTGTCCTAATCTTATGGGGGTTGCAAGATCAATTACTTGATGTCAGTTGTGCACATGTCCTAAATGAAAAAATAAAGCACGCAACATTGATTATTCATGACAATGACGGACACATTCCAATGATGGAATCACCAAAAAAATCGGCTATAGAGTATCTTACATTCTTGCACAAAATAGGATCGTAAATTAACAGATTACTTTAGGTTATTTGGATAACTTAGTTATTTGTTCAGTTAATTTATCTATTTTAGCATTCAGTTCATCTATTTTTTGGTTGGGGGCAACTGATTCTTTGCGAGAAACTGCTATTCGTCGTTCGATATCAATTTTATATTTTGTTTGATCATCCAATGCATTCACTGCTCTTTCTAGTTTGACCAATTCTTCACCAGTATAAACAGCTAGTTTTTGCATTGAGGGTAAGGTTTCTCTACAACCAGTAAAGCCAATATCAACCTGATTGACATAAGTTGACATGGTTATATTCAATGCCTGACCATGAAATAACACTGAAGGCCCATATATGTGTTCAACCCTAGCATCCTTAAAAAATAAGTACCTATTAGGCCCCCTGACATTTGAAATAACCATATTTGCTGCGGGAGAAACATGCCCACCTAAGCCTAGAATAATCTCAGTCATATAGGGGCTCAATAACATAGTGCTAAAAAGCTCTACTCCTTCTTCTGGCAGGCTTTCTTGAACACTTTTTCCTGATTCGATTGATTTATGTATAGCCAATAACCGCTCAATAGGGTCGCTAATTGTGGTGCCGAGGTTTGAATATATAAACGCTAACGAGTTACCAATCGCATCACCATCTTTAGGTCTAATATTGACAGGCACTTGCCCTATCAAATCCTTATCTGGCAAAGAATTAAGTTCTGATAAATATTTACGAAGTGCACCTCCACAGATGGTTAGGAAAACATCGTTTATGCTGACCTGAACTGTTTTAGCTATATTCTTTAAGGTGCTTAATGGATAGTGCTGAGTTGCATAGCGTCGTGAGGCATGAATTCTCCCATTTAGCAGTGTATCCGGTGCTTTGAAAGGCGCGGCTACTTCTGGCATCTTTTTAACGTACGCACTATATAAAAAGGACAATACGCGTTGTGAAAATTGCGTTGTAGAGCTTGCAGTCTTAATTAATTTATTCACCAAGGATGGCTTAAAAGTAACTTGTTCAGAGAGCTCTGAAAGGTTTGGATTTTTTTCCAAGTCCTTAATAACGTTAAAACACCAAGGTGGGAGTTGTTTGTCATGAGGAGATAGTGAAAAGGAGTTTTGAATCAACTTAACAGTCCCCATCCCATCCATCTGGCCATGATGAAGTTTTAAATACAACGCAAATCGATTATTTTCCAGTCCTTCAATTACATGGCATTCCCATAAGGGTTTGTCTCTATCAAGAGGGTGCGAGTGAAGACGAGATACAAGTTCGCCCAGCTCTTTTTCGCCGCCTGGAGCAGGTAAAGCGGAATGTCTTAGGTGGTACTCTAAGTCAATATCACTATCAGCCAAAATATCCCAACTGGGGGTGGGCAACATTGACAATTTGTAATTGAATGGAGGTTGATATCCATGATTATACTTCCTCCATTCATTCACTAAATCTCGGACATAAGTGTCTTCAACATTATTTGGTTTCGATAAAATAATTAGTGGTCCAAAATGCGCCGGCGCATTCGGTTTCTCGACTAAAAACCATGCTGCATCTATAAGTCTCATCGATTTATTCATATTCAGCCAAAGTGGGTTTTAAATGAAAACTTAGTATACATTTAATTTTCAATTAATTAACATAAATTCTGTTTGATTAGTTAATTACTAAAATTTTTAATTATTCGAATTGCTATTTTTCTATTCTAATTTAACATAGATATGTAAGTTTTGATTGAGAACTAATTTTGTCAGGTTATAGCAAAAAAGTTCTGAAGGGAATCCTTAGTAGTCACTATTGGAAAAATTCAAAATAAGGATATTGGTCTTAAACGAAAATTGTAATGGGGTTTTAAAATGCTTTTAGACACTAAAAACAGTGTTAATGAAAAAATGAAACAAGCGAAAAATTACAATGATTGGAAAAAGGCCGCTCTCAAAAAAGATGAAACAAGCCGACTTAATCTTTGGAGAAGCAAAGATCAGACTAGTTTATATGACTACAAAGCCATACGCGTTCGTTTAGAAAGGTTACGGATATTTAGACGTATTGGAGATAATCACGGTCTTTTATTTACGTTGAATGAGGGTATTCACGGTAATATGGCCGGCATAGGAAATGAGGCCCTATATAAAGTAGCTAATGTTGGCACTAAAACGTTAATTGAAGATTATATTAATGAGATTGCAAGTTCGTTAATTTACTTAGCTAGCTCAGAAGTGAAAGACATATCTTACCGAGAGAAATCCGAATTTTTTGAGCGCGCAAGTCAATGCTTCGGTAAAACTGCATTAATGCTAAGTGGCGCTGGGACTTTATTGTACTTCCATCTAGGGGTTGTTAAGTCTCTGTGGGAGCAGAACTTGCTCCCAAATATAATTTCTGGATCCAGCGGGGGAGCACTGGTTGCATCTTTAGTTGCTACCCATTCTCACAATGCTCTTGAGAGGATATTTGACACAGAATATTTAAAATTAGAAGCAGAACGTGAAGAAAGTTTATTTCAGAAGCTGTCATTTTTCAGTTCAGATAATATGGCTTCTGAAGAAATAGTTAAGCATTTAAAGCGCTTAATTCCAGACATTACCTTTCATGAAGCCTATGAACTTACTGGTATACATCTAAATATCTCTATTGCACCCGCAGAGCAGCATCAGAATTCTAGATTATTGAATGCTATCGCCTCTCCCAATGTACTTATTCGTGAGGCAATATTAGCTTCTTGTGCAGCACCTGGATTTTTTCCATCAGTGACATTAGCGGCCAAAAATGAAAAAGGCGAAAAGCAAGCATATCTGCCGACTCGCAAGTGGGTTGATGGGTCATTGAGCGAGGATTTGCCAATCAAAAAGGTGGCAAGATTATACGGTGTAAATCATTATATAGTGAGCCAAACAAACCCTTTAGCATTGCCTTTTATCAGTGAGACTGGGAAGCGAAATAGCTTAACCAATATTTTCAAAGATACATTCAAAAAAACCGCGAAGGACTGGAGTTTAGCAGGCGAAAAAGTGTTACAAAAGCCTCTGCGTTCTAATGACTTCCTATCCAAAGCATTGAGAACTTATTCATCATTGGCTTCTCAAATTTATCTAGGCAACATTAACATTCTACCTCACAAAAAGTTGTATAACCCGTTTAGATTCCTATCACATAGAAGCAAAGATGAAATCCTAGAACTTATAAATAACGGCGAAAAATCCTCATGGCCAAAAATTGAAGCAATAAAGTTACAGACTATGATTAGCCGCACTCTAGAAATGATTAATCGAGACTACAATAAGTAACCTCAGAAACTAAATCAACTCCTGTTTTAAACCAATCACACTTCAGTATATTCAACTTGGATTTCGCCTTGTTGGGGTTAGTCCGCCGTTATACCGCATGAAAGCAGTGATTCAATTCAAGGTCGAAAAGCTTTTTAATCTTATGCTTAAAAATTACCTTCAATAGTTATGGACTTCTATTAAAAATTAAATTATTGTTAGTTTCACAAGAGAACTAACATGGGTTTAAAACGATGAATGAAAAAAACGCAGCGTCTAAATGGGGCGAGCTTATTCACACCGATGGAGTAAGTGGGAAGTTATACAACGACCCAGACATTTACCAAGAAGAGCTTAAAAAAATCTGGTACACCACTTGGGTATATGTTGGTCATGAAAGTGAAGTTCCAAATAAAAATGATTTCATAATGAAGTCTATTGGTCCGGAACCTGTGATTATGACCCGCGACCGTAGCGGCGAAATAAATTTATTATTAAATCGGTGTTCTCACAGAGGCAACCAAGTTTGCGTCAAGAACAAAGGAAACACCAAGTCCTTCACTTGTCCGTATCATTCTTGGACCTTTGCTACAGATGGTCGACTGATGGGACAAGCTTTCCCTGATGGATTCAAAAACGCAGATAAAACCAAGCTTGGCTTAGGGAGAGTAACTCGCGTTGCTAGTTATGGTGGTTTCGTGTTTGGTAGTTTTGCTGAAACTGGACCTACTCTAGAAGAACATTTGGGAGGGGCTAAAGAAACTATTGACCGTCTACTTGCCAACTCTCCTTCTGGCGAAATTGAAATTACAGCTGGTTACCTTCAACATAGAGTCGCAGCAAATTGGAAGTTGATGGTTGAAAATGAAACCGACGGTTATCACCCAGGGTTTGTCCATGCTTCAGTATTTCAGGCAATGGATAGCAGAATTAATGAACTTTATGGCGATAAGTCGACTTCATTGAGCCGTGACTATGGCAATGGACACACTGAGATTGATCTAAGACCTGAATTTCGTAAACGTGATGAAGAGCTTAGTTGGTTTAATACCAATGCAAGTCGTTTGCCGGATTATGTAAAGCAGATGCAAGAAAAATATGGCGTTGAAAAGGCGCGAGAGATCATGATAGACGGTACACCCCATGTAATGATTTTTCCTAATTTGTTTATTGCTGAAATACAGATATTTGTAATTCAACCAATTTCAGAAAGTGAAAGTATTCAACACGTTACGGCAATTCAGTTTAAAGGATCCCCAGATATTAATCGTCGCTTGCGTCAGCAAACAATGGGCTCGGTTGGACCTGCTGGTTTTTTACTTGCAGATGATTCTGAAATGTATGAACGCAATCAGCTTGGTCTACAGGCTCAACAGCCGGCATTTACATATAATGGCCGCGGTGATCACCGTGAACGGTTAGATGATGACGGATTTTTGGTCGGTGATTCAACTGATGATCTTCCTTCCCGCGGAATTTGGAAGCATTACAAAAAAATGATGGAGGCTCAATGATGCTGAGTTCGAAAGTTGATTATGATTTACTTCGAGAAGTAGAGCAATTTTTATATCGTGAGGCTCGTTTAGCTGATGACCGTCAATACAATGACTGGGAGTCTCTGTGGACCGACGACGGGATTTACTGGGTACCAGCCAATGGCGCAGACATTGATCCCGAAACAGAGATGTCAATTATTTACGACAATCGGTCTCGAATTGCGTTGCGAGTAAGACAATTCTATACAGGAAAACGGTTCATTGTTGAGCCCCCATCCAATCTACGCCGCTTAGTTTCAAACATTGAACTTTTGGAAAGCGAAGGAGAAGAAATTAAAGTGGCTAGCAATGTGATCATTTTTGATTCTGCCACTCGTGGCGACTCCGTTTGGGCCTGTAGCAATTTGCATACTTTACGACGTGTTGAAGGTGAGTTGAAAATGGCATTCAAAAAAGTCGTTTTGGTCAACAACGACAAAGCACTTAATACTATTTCGTTCTTAATTTAACAACGAACTTAGCTAGTTAAAACTATTTTCATATAGTGGCGTCAAACGCCGCTTAGCAATTTTGCTAAGCGGCTAAAAACGCATTTCAAATAACAATTCAAACGTTGCTTCTTTAACACCTTAGAAGCAATCGGCTCGTGGCTTTCCTCTCATAAAAGTTAAATCGATAATATCAATCTACACTCTTCACATTTTACACTCTAGACATGTATTTATAATCGTTTGTAAACGGCGGAGAGTGTAAACCGCACTTGGTGGACATGTTTAAAAAAAGCCAAAACGCAGTAACCTGATAAACTCACAATCATAATGTACCCGACTACTCACCAAGATAAACGATTTGCATTAAAGAGTAGCTCGATGATAGCTGAGTAAATAAGGACCTATGAACAATCACAATACAGAGTAATCTGGAAGTTATATTGTTTAGAGATCAAGTGATAATTTCCAACATCATTGCAAATTTTTCACGTTAATGTGAAGGAAAATATTTAAGGGGCAATTCGACTGGCTTTGAGGTCGGATTACCCCCTAGGCATTTAGAGTTTTTTAATCAAATACAAAGATAGATGAAATAACGCACTTTTTAACTTTTATGCTGAGAATGAGATTAGGCCAGAATGCCTTTTGAATTATTGGTATGGGGCATATTCGCGATGCATTGTTTATACCGAATCAGCAAGTAACATCGACGTGTACCCCCCAAAAAAGCAATCCAATCTCCCGTACTATTGAGACCAGAAGGTATATTGAAAATGGTTGGATAGTCACTGAGAAATAACTACGCCGCCTATTAGAATCTAATTATTTTATTCATAATTTCTAGATTCTATGATTACCCTCATCATTTTTAAATGCATTCAATGGTGATAATTCACATACTTATTTTAAAGAAAATACAGGCCTAAATTCAATTAGCAACCGATGAAATTGTAAATCCACCTCCGAAACTTATATATATATATCTGATTTAAAAAGGAAAATATATTTATTTAATTTAATGTTAATAAAGTATTAATTAAATTGGCAAGATCATATATGATATATCATAGACTGATGTGATGGTTTTTTTTGTTGCTTAATCTATTTAAAACTATCGCTAATTTGACGAACATTTCATCAAGAGTAAAAACAATGATTAAGAGTTTTAACCGTTTAACATTTGCCGTCACTATAGTGACATTATCGAGCGTTGCACCAACAGCAGCCTTAGCAGTAAAAGCTGAAAATGTAGAAGACGCTTTAGAATCAAACTCGGAGTTTGAAGTGATTACCGTTTCAGCTAGGAAAAAGGGAAAAGGCGAATCCGCTCAAAAAGTACCCATTTCACTTACCGGAATGAGTGGAGAAATGATTGAGAGGAGGTTCGTAAAAGATTTAACCGACGTTGGAAATATCGCACCAAATGTAAAGTTAACACCTGTAGGTAGTCTGCCTGGTACCGCTGGCTTTTTTATCCGCGGAATGGGCGTGTTTAGCTCTATTCCTTCAGATGAATCAGCTGTAGGAGTCATCGTTGATGGTGTGTACTTAGGTGTCAATGCTGGCTCATTGACCAACCTTTTTGACACTGAAACAGTAGAAATATTGCGAGGACCGCAAGGTACTTTATTTGGCCGTAATGTCACTGGAGGCGCTGTTGTTGTATCAAGTCGTCGCCCAGCGGCAGAATTAGATTTTAAGGCTCGTGTACGTATAGGAACTGATGGTGAAAGAAGTTTCGATATCGCAACTGGAAATACTCTAAGCGATGACGTACTAGGACGTGTTGCTTTAGGGTATCAAAAGAACGGAGACTACTTTGAGAATGTCGCCGGCCCCAATAGAGGTGAAGCCACGAGTCGTTATATCCGTCCAAGTGTTACGTTTCAGGTTAACGAAGATTTAGATATTACTTTCATTGCTGAATATTCCGATTTCGATGGGGATGGGGTGGTTAGTCGTAATGTCAACTCAGATCTCACCGGAACCCTTGGTGATCATCAGGTAATTTCAGATCTTGATTCTCAGGCTGAATATGAGATTAATCAATTGATTGCTGATGTGGACTGGAGACTTGGAGAGGGAACACTTAAGTTTATTGGTTCTTGGCGAAGTGCTGAAGTTGGAGCTGAATTAGATGCTGATGGGACGAATCTAGAAAATTTTAAAGTGCACTCAAACGATCCATGGTTAATTAATCAAGAACAGACCAGTTTAGAGTTGCGCTATTACACACCTATCAGTGATATTGCAGAAATGACAGTGGGCGGATTTTATTTTAGTCAAGACATAGATTATTCAGAATCTAGAACAATTAATACGCCCGCCACACCTAATTTTGACATCTTTCAAGGCGCTGGAGGTATTCTCGATCATTATTCATGGGCTTTATTCGCGCAAGGAGATATCAATATAACCGAATCGTTGACGATCAGCTTAGGGTCTCGTTATACCTATGAAGAAAAAGAAGCAGACGTGGCAAGTTTTGGTTCTTGTGACGACTTTGGTAAAAATTGTAATTATGATTTTAGTAATAAAGATGATTGGAGCTTTATCAGTGCTTACACTGGACTTAATTGGTCAATTAATAAAGATTTAAATGCCTACTCCAGTTGGACTCGAAGTTTTCGAAGTGGTGGATATAACCTCAGAAATACGGCTCCTAATAGTCCTGGACCTTATAACGAGGAACAACTTGATGCTTATGAAATTGGCTTTAAGACGGAATGGCCTGAATATGCTATCCGCTTTAATTCATCGCTATTTTATAATGACTACACAGATCTTCAGCGAACGATTCAAACTTCAGGAAGTTCTGGCGTAATTCAGACCAAGTTAAATGCTGCAGACGCAACGATCAAAGGGATAGAAATAGAGTTTTCGATACTATTGTTTGAGGGATTACGCATTGACCTTTCTGGAGGTTTACTTGATGCCAAATATGACCGCTTCGAAGGCGGAGATGTCAATTTTAAACTCCCCAATGTCCCAGAAAAAAGTGGAAATATCTCAATTACTTATAACACTTTCATTGGTGAAGGCGAACTAGAGGGTAGGTGGTCTACTACATACACAGATAGTCAAGCAGGAGATGTTTCTAACACCGCAGCTATAGACTTAGATGAATATACGTTTAGTGATGCATCTTTGGCTTACATATTACCCAGTGGCAATACTCGAGTTTCACTATACGTTAAAAATATTACAGACAAAGAGTACGTTAACTTTGCTTTAGGAGGCTTAAATACTTATTGGGGGCTGTCTAAACCTAGACAAGTAGGAATTGAAGTGAGTTATCAATACTAGGTTAACTTTATGCTGGGTAGTCATAAATATGATGACTACCTGATTAAATAAACGTAAGAGAGAAGCCAATATGCTAGTAAGAGACTTAATTAGGCGCAATGCGGCGAACAAACCGAAGAGTGTGGCATACATTTGTGGAAATCGTCGAGCTAATTTTGGTCAAATGGATAGCCGTTCAGATAAAGCAGCGGCAGCCATGGCTGGATTGGGACTGAGCGCGGGAGAAGCCACAGGTATTTTAGCACCAGAGAGCATCGAAGTTTATGAACACTTTTACGCCTGTTTTAAAATGGGCGCAATTCGGACGGGGTTGAATCGTCGTTTTAGTAGTAGTGAATTAATTCATGTGGTTAAAGATGCGGGAGTAAGATTGATTCTAGCACATTCAGACTGTCAGGATTTATTACTAAGTGTGGCAGACCAACTGGCTGAATTGGGGGTGAAATTAATAGGTTATGGTGGTCCTCATAATCTAACTTATGATTATGAGCATTTATTATCTGAAACGACAGAAAAGTATTGCTCACCAGCTGTTGATGCGGATTCACCGGCCATATATACCTATACATCGGGCACAACGGGCAATCCTAAAGGTGTAGTGATATCAGACAAGGCAGTACGAACAGTTATTGAAGGAGCACCGGCCAGCTTTGGGTTTTCGTCAGATGATATATTTTATTGCCCACTTGCAAATGCGTGGGCGGCGGTGGTGGCAAACTTATTAGGTCTTTGCAATGGGATGACTACGGCAATTCCTGATAAAGAATATGAGACAAAATGCTTCATTGAAGAGGTTAAATCATTAAAAGTCACCATATTCTTGCTAGCGCCGACGATGCTTCAATGGTTATTGGATGCATTGGCAGAGAGTGACAGCGATATGGACAGTGTAAGAATGGTTATGTACGGTTCTGCACCGGCGTCACCTAAACTAATTGAAGCAGTATCGAAGCGATTCAAATGTGGTTTGTTGCAGGCGTATGGTGTTTCGGAGACCTGTGCGGGATGGATAACAAATTTAACACCAAGGGATCACAAAAAAGGATTGGAGGAGAAGCCAAAACTTTTGCAGTCAGCAGGTCGTGCGCCGTCATATTTTGATTTGTCGATACGGGATGAAAATGGTATTGAAGTGTCTCAGGGCGAAATAGGGGAAGTATGGGTTCGCAGCGATTGCATCATGAATGGTTACTTGAACCTACCAGAACAAACAAAAGAAGTACTTAAAGAAGATGGTTGGTTGATCACCAATGATATGGGTATGCAGGATGAAGAAGGTTATTTGTATCTAAAAGATCGCCGCAAATTTATGATAGTTACAGGGGGGATCAACGTGTTTCCTGCCCATGTTGAAGCGGTCATTTCGAGTCACGAAAGCATCGCAGAAATAGCTGTGGTGGGAGTCCCACACAAGGTTTGGGGAGAAGCTGTGGTAGCGGTAATTTATCCGCGTCCCGGTTTTGAGGGAGTGACTCAATACGAGTTGTTAGAATATTGCAAAGATAAATTGGGCAAAGTCATGATGCCTAAGTACATCCACCTAGTCAGCGAACCGTTGCCGAAATCAGTTAATTTAAAGATACAAAAACACTTAATACAAGATTGGTTTGTACAAGACCCTAGTTTGTTGCCGGCTACTTTTTAATTTTTTCAAGTAACGCTTTTCTAGATTGGGAAGGGAACTGGTGCAGGAAACGCCTTCTAATAACGTTAGTTTGTACTCTGTTTCTTTTAGTTGTGAGGGCACTTAAACGTTAATTAATAAGGTGCTTCTGGACAGAAAAATCTCACTGAGTTAGTAAAGCCGAATAGCAGAGGGGGAAACTCACGATAAATACATTCAAACTTTATTTTAATTGCCAATAAACTGACATGAAAGAATTAAAGTCGGGGGCTGTAATTAGCGTTTTTTATTTATAAAAATTAAATAATGTCAATAATTAGTTCTTTATTAGGAGACTGAAATGGGGCCGTTGCAAGGTGTTCGTGTCATTGAACTTGTCGGGCTGGGTCCTGGCCCATTTGTAGGCATGATGTTAGCTGATATGGGAGCTGAAGTGATTGCCGTTGACCGTATTTCTAAATCGGAAGCTCCACAATTGAAAGTGGATATCCACCGACGGGGTAAAAAATCGATTATATTAGACTTAAAGCAAAGCAGGGATAAAGACATATTATTAATGCTTTGCAAAAGCGCAGATGCCATCTTTGAGGGCTTCCGACCTGGAGTAGCAGAAAAACTTGGGATAGGCCCCGATATTTGTATGGCCGTTAATCCTAAACTGGTTTACGGCAGAATGACCGGTTGGGGGCAAGATGGCCCACTTGCAAATGTCGCAGGTCATGACATCAACTACATTGCTTTAACAGGGGCCTTACACGCAATTGGTTTTGATGGGGA
This sequence comes from Alteromonas sp. M12, assembly GCF_037478005.1. Lineage (NCBI taxonomy): Bacteria > Pseudomonadati > Pseudomonadota > Gammaproteobacteria > Alteromonadales > Alteromonadaceae > Alteromonas > Alteromonas sp. M12. Next base: position 254,379 of record NZ_CP144164.1, read on the forward strand.
ATTACCTACACCTCCATTGAATTTGGTTGGTGACTATGCAGGTGGAATGTTTTTAGCATTTGGAATGGTTTGTGCAATTCTTAATGCCCGTCAGACCGGAAATGGGCAAATTGTTGATGCTGCGATGGTAGACGGGGTTAATACCTTAATGAGTCTCTTTCACTCGTTGCACGCTAGTGATATGTGGCGAAAAGAGCGAAGCAGTAACTTTCTAGATGGCGGTGCTCCTTATTACCGAGTGTATAAGACTAGCGATGACAAATACGTTTCTTTAGGTGCTATAGAAAAGCAATTTATGCGTATCTTTATTGAGAAAGCTAAACTTCCCGATGCTGTCTTGGAAGCCCACCAAGATCCTAAAAAATGGCCCATTGTCAGTGATATATTAACTAAGACTTTTCTAACCAAAACTCAAAAGCAATGGTGCGATTTGTTAGAAGGGACGGATGCTTGCTTTGCGCCTGTTTTACCTTTTTGGGAGGCTGCTGAACACCCTGCAAATTCCAAACGCCAGGGGTTCATGACCTTAGATGGTGTTGTGCAACCATCACCCGCACCTCGCTTTTCAAATACACCCTGCAAGGTTGATTTAATGCTGAAGAAACCAGGACAGCATAGTAAGAGTATATTGCGTTCTTTGGGTTTCGACGACAGTTTTATCAACGCATTTTTGAAGCATTCTCAGAGTTGACGATTAAATGCTTTGTTTATCGGTGACAAAAGAAAATGTTTAAAGGCTTTAAGATAGCTAGTGGTAGATTACCCAGTTAAGTAGTTAGTGAAATAAAACTTTACTCCGAAGAATGTGACGAAGAAGGTATGGTGTTGTGATCTGTTTTTGAAGAGCTCAGAGTTTTGAGTTCTTAGCAGAACATAAATCGATGGCAAATTGTGCTATACAGGAAAATGTGGAATTTAAAATACATTTTTCACCTCATAAATTGTATGTTAGTTTTCTTTTATCAAGGTTATATTTTTAATTCGCTTCAGTTTAAACTTTGAGTAGCGAGGTTCATACCCTAATATATCCGTAAATATTAGTTTCTAAAATAAAAGAGTTTATACAATTGAACACATTGCCCTCTGATCTAGTTAGTTTTATTTTTGAAAAATTACAAGAAAAAATTATAAACGGTTCCTATGAATCCGATCAAAAACTAGTAATTTCACAGATAGCAAAAGAATTTAATATGAGCATTATTCCAGTTAGGGAAGCGCTGGCTAAATTGAGTACTGTCGGCCTAGTGGTATTCACTCCTAATCATGGTTACCGTGTATCACCAAATCTATCTCAAAAGGAATTTGTGGATCTTTTTTATACTAGACTCATTATCGATATCGCTGCGATACCTAGCTTAATAAGTAACGTTACCCCTAAAGACATAGAAAAATTAAAACAATTAAATGCAAATATGGCCAATAATGTTTACGGTAGCGATCATTACGAGCAATTCAAAAAATTCATGGTATTGAACGCTGAATTTCATCGAATTTTAATCTTAATATCACGTAATAAGTATTTGCAAAAACTGTATTCTGAACTATACATAGAAATGTTTATTTCCCGCCATATTATTAACTCGGATATTGGTTTTGAAAAGTTGGTTCATGGTCATGATAAAATTATTAGCGCGTTGGAAAGTAGAGATGCTTCTGCTTTAAAACAAGAATATATAGATCATCTAAATGAAGGTGTTAATTTGATCTTTGGCTATAGATCTAACATCAAATTAGATTCAGGGGTTTTATAATTTTTAGTTTTTAATCAGTTAATTCTGTCTCAATTCTTAAAAAAGCAGGCTGCTTTTAACCTTATATTGAGCAGCCTACACTCATTCACATTAACCAATCCCCATCCCACCTGATACACCTAGTACTTCACCAGTAATAAATCCTGCTTCATCTGAAGCTAGAAATACAACCGCAGCGGCTACTTCTTCGGGTGTGCCAAGTCTCCCCAACAGGGTTGCGCCAGTCATTGCATCCAGCAATTTATTTCCGCCATTGGCCACAGCTTTTTGTAGTAAAGGGGTGTCTATCGGGCCGGGAGCAATAACGTTAGCGGTAATCCCTTTACGACCGTTTTCTCTTGCAATAGATTTCGTAAAAGCATGCACGCCACCTTTAGCTGCGGCATAGATAGATCCGCCACGAGACCCCATACGGCCAGCCTCTGATGAAATATTTATGATCCGACCGAAGCCTTTTTCTTGCATGGAAGGCAGCGCTGCATGTGTGGTTGCAAACACTGCTTCTAGGTTTATCGTCAAAAGGTAACGCCAATCTTCAATAGTTGTTTTTGTAAAAAATGCGTGTTGGTCCATTCCTGCATTATTTACAAGGATATCAAATGGCCCGTATTTACAAACTGTATCATGGGTTTCTTGAAGATTCATCAGGTCAAAAATAACTGAGGTAGCTCCGGTTTCAGCACATAATGCTTTAGCTGATTCTTCATCTCGAGCTGCAAATACTACATTGTAACCTTTAAGACACAAGGCGCGCACTATAGCAGCGCCAATCCCTTTTGAACCTCCGGTTACGAAGGCACGCTTTGCACTATGTGTATTTTGTTGTGAACTCATTTTTTATCCTTTATTTGTCTGATAGCATCTAATTTGCAAATCCAAATTCAGATCGCTTTATTTACCAATGAAGTTTGGAGTGCGTTTTTCGATGACTGCAGCCAATCCCTCTCTAGAATCCTCAGTGCCTGATAACGCCGATACTGTGCGTGATTCGTCTGCTAGACAGGTTTCTACTCGTGAACCCATACCATTCCATAGTAAACGTTTGGTTTCTGATAATGCCAAAGGGGCACTATTAGCAAGTTGTTCAGCTAATTCTTGTGTAGCAACTTGCAATTCTTCATCTGCAACTACCCGGCTCACAAGCCCCATACCCATTGCTTCTGATGCAGATATGACAGGATTAGTTAATAGAATATCCATGGCTTTTCTAAAGCCTACTAAATTTTGCAATGTAACCGACAGGCCTGCATCTGGTGCCATACCAACTCGCGTTGCGCCGGCTAAAAACTTAGACGATTCGGCAGCCACAACCATATCGGCTGCACATACAAAACCAAAACCACCTCCACCGGCAGCAAAACCATGTACTGAGGCAATCACAGGTGCGTTAAGACGCATAAGAGCAGAAACTATTATCTGTAAATAAGAGGTAGCTTCCCGCAAATAATCAGGTAGCTTTTCCCCTTTTGATGCAAAAACTTTTACGTCTCCACCGGCACAAAAGTGTCGGCCTGCACCACTCAATACTAAAACTTTTACCCGCGGATCACCGTGGCACTGCATTACTGCATCGTACATTGCTTTGAGAATTTCTACATTCAAACCATTCGAATCATCGGGACGATTGAGTTTCAAATGTGCGATACCATCTTGGATGCTCAATAAAATCGGTCCTGAGTTAATTAATTCTTCAATATTCACTGATTTAGTCATAAGGGACAACTCCTGCTCACTGTTAGATTTTCATTCAAGCCATTTGCAAATAAATAATGGGTTCTTTACATAAGTGAAACAATCATATACGATTTCCATGTGAGTTGCTAATAAGAACTTAGGTGGATAATGAAGTGAAAAATGAAGCTTTAGCTAAAGTTATAAAACGTGTTCAGAAAACTTACGCTGGCTGGAGCAAAGATACTTCGGTTGCTGACATGCGTGTGGATTGGGACAATCTATTCAATGGGAATACAACTCCAGTAGAAACTTGTGACTTTCATATTAACGCATTGCATTGTCGTTGGATTGCTCATCAAAATGCAGATTCAAACAAGGTTTTGTTGTATTTTCACGGCGGTGGTTTCCGATTAGGGTCAATTGATTCCCATCAAGATTTAATGGCCAGAATATCCCAATTTTCTGGTTGTAAAGTACTAGGAATAAATTACCGTTTAATTCCCGAACACCGATTTCCCGCTGCGTTAGAGGATGCGTTTAATGCATATAGCTGGTTGTTAAATAACGGATATAGCAGTAACCAAATCGCTATAGCCGGGGACTCTGCGGGAGGGAATTTAGTTGGTGCCTTATTAAATCAATTAAATAGTTTGGATATAGCCCTACCAGCAGCAGCTGTCATGTTGTCGCCTTGGTTGGACATGAAAGCAACATCGGATACTTATCAAAGTCGCGCAAAATTCGATCCCATACATCAGCACAAAATGATATTAGCTTTAGCTAGGGACTATCTTCGTACTGAAGCTGATGCTGATGATCCATTAGCGTCTCCTCTTTGTGCAAGTTTAGATGGCTTGCCTCCACTTTTAATTCAGGTTGGGGATCACGAAGTAGGCCTAGGAGACTCAATTCAATATGCTGATAAAGCGACAAATGCAGGTGTGGAAGTTGAGCTCGAAGTGTGGGATGAAATGATTCACGCTTTCCACTTGTTCGCAGCTGACCTTCCAGAAGCTAATAGGGCAATAGAGAAAATTGGTGAATTTTTGCGACAGAGACTTAATTGACTTATTGAAATGCCTGTAGTTACCCTTCTAAGGGCTTAACAGCCCTCAACTCTATGATTCATTTTTCGTAATTGAAGCCATGACTGCATTAATGAGTAAATCTCGCTTTTGCTTAGCGTCGATTTGAGCATACTCATAATTATTCAACATTTGACTGACTGGCTGCATGGTAAAGAAACCTAATACAATTGAAAAAATGATCAAAGGTTCAATACCATCTCCACTTTTTGGTGAATATTCATTCAGTAGCATTTTTAATTCGTCGTATACATTCTGTAAAGACAAATCTACCAAAAATTTTTGATTTTTTTCGTCATCTTCTACTAGATTTCGTTGCAATAACTTAAGAAATTCTGGGTTAGTTTCGAAACTATCTATTACGTTAGTAATAAAGTTTCGTAATTTTTCTTCAGGATGGGCTTTTGCCTGTAACTCGTTTAATAGGCTTCCACTATAGGTTCCATACATTTCCTTCTCAACAGCACGGTAAAGTTCCTCTTTATTGCCGAAATGATGATAGATAGATGGCATTGTTATTTCGGCGTTAAATGCAATTTGACGCATAGTTACACCTTCAAAACCGAGGCTGGCAAATAAACCAGTTGATACCTGCAAAATTTTATTTCTGCAATTATTTGCTTTGGTTTTAGACATTTTTTTTCTTCCTCTAACCCTTTTCGAGTAAAAAGAGTCAACAAATTTATAATTTTAACTTTTTATAACTCAATAAAATCAAAACGTTAGGAGCTAATTTTCAAGAATATAAGAAAATAACGAATTTAAGTTCTCATTAGAGATTGACATTTGTAGCGAACGTTATATACAATAGATTAACATTTGCTAAACTGCAACTTAACAATCACGGGTAGCGGTAATTTCCGCCCTTTTGATGTGTTATCACTGCGGCGTTATCTTGTGGAATAAAAACTGTACGGTGTTCAATGAGTTTATTTAATTCAAAAACCTGTCAGCAATAACCTTAATGTGTTTTTAAAATTTAGAGACGCAGAAAGTATGGCGTCTTTCTAAGATGAACTTTAATTCAATTGGAGTTGTTTGTTTTGAAAATTAATCCTAATGATCGTTATCTATCGTTGGTATTGAAAACGCTTGAAAACACAATTTTTCCAGAATTAACGTCATCAGCGGCAAAAGGGGCTGCTGATATGATACGCGCAACGCTAATTGAATTACTAAAACGCGAAAGCGGGACTCAATCCATTATTAGGGACAATATTTCTCAAGGCGAGATATTGCTTCATGAGTTAAAGCTCCATTTAGATCTAGTGAAAAGTGATACCGCTCCAGAAACAATAGAATTAATGGAAGGTTTAGGATTAGAGCAATTACGCACTCGTCATGCAGAATTAACAAGTGAGATTGCTATTCTGTGTGAACAGGTCTCTCTGGAGTACGAGAACACAGGCTCTGCTTTGCTTTGTAAAGTTGCTGAGTGGGAAGCGTCGTATTATACAAAGCAAGCTCAGTTATCTTTGCCTAAATTACCCTCAATCGAAAACTCTGGCTCGCCCCTAACCAGAAACAGATTGCAAGACTATTTAAATAGTATGCGCGATAAGAAACAAGGAAGTATCGAACTAACTTCGTTCATGCCTTTAATGGGAGGGTTTGGCAAGCAAACTTTCCTGTGTGAATTTACGGACCAGCGAGGTAACAAACAGGATTTAGTTGTTCGCAAGACTGATCCAACACCCATTATGCAGCACAGTGCTTGTCTTCTCGAAAACGAATATGACCTTCTTAAAATTATAGCCTCGACAGGTTTTCCCGCTCCAACCCCCCTTCATTTTTCAGAAGGTTGGAAAGATATCGATGGCAGTTTTTATACGATGAATAGAATTCCAGGTGTAGTCGCTGGCAGCTATTTAGAAGGAGGAGGGGAAGGCACAATATCTGAAAAGGTGGTTCTGGAACTAGCTGAGCTACTAGCTCGGTTACACAGTATCCCACTTATCACCTTCGAAGATTATATTGCTAAATATGAAGACCCTCGAATTGTTAGCTGCACTGTTGAGCAAACCTACAGGCATAACATCGAAGGTTGGATCAAATATATTGAACGTGAAGAACATCTGCCCTCACCCTTTCTAAGCTGGCTAGTTAATTGGTTGAGTAACAATATACCCGTAGATGATAGAAGACCTGTTTTAATTCACGGAGATTTTAATGTTCACAATGTTCTCGTTCATGACGATCAGGTTTCTGCTGTTCTAGATTGGGAGTGCGCTGGGTTTGGCTCTCCAGAACAGGATATGGCCTATATCCGTCCCAACATATCGAAACATATTAACTGGGAACGCTTTGTTAATCACTACATTGCAAACGGTGGAAAGCCGCTTAATTCAGAAGCAATGAAATACGGCACAGTATACGCAGCCTTAAGAACTAATTTAGCAGGAAATAGAGCCAGTCAGAATCTACAGTCCGGTGCAAACGAAGACCTACGTTACGCAATGGTAGAGCTTGGTTTTACTGCATCTTTTATGCAATCAGCTTTAAAGAGCGCAACAAGCAGCTAACACAGCTGGTAACAATTATTGGTATAGAGTGTTTTATATAAAAAAGATGATCATAGTTTTTCAGCCTCAATATTTCTGGCCGGTTTAAGTGTGTATCACCTTTATCATTGGAGAATACTATGGAAGTTGTAGGTGGCGGTACTGCTCTTGAGTATGGGCCAGAAGAAGAAGGGCCACACGAGGTTGGAAGTCATGAGTTTTGGCAAGAAAGTGTCGTTCTGTTCTGGTGGGATGAGGAAAACAGTGTTGGAGGCATGCATCGAATTGGGCATGAACCTAATACGAAGAACGGTCCACAAGTGAATTTGTGGAATCATATCTTTTCTCCAGATTATATATTTAAACGAGACGACACAATTCCATTAAGGCCCCAAGATAAGTTCAAAAATGGTTTTAACTGTGGTGATGACACTTGTATTTTTGAATATACAGATCATGCCGTATGGACCATAAATGAACCTGAAATACAGGCTGAGTTACATGTGTATGATCAGCATACGCCTGTGGATATATATCCTAAAAAAGGTTCATTGGCAGAGGATGTTGCACCAAATCATATGGAAGTCGCTTCAAAAGTATCTGGATCATTAACTATTAAAAGTAAAGTGCACGTTATCAATGGCTTGGCGTTTCGAGACCATGGCTGGGGCATCCGGAAATGGGATGCATTTGTTAGCCATCGATGGGTTGCCGGAGTCGGTGAAAATTTTTCTTTTTTAGCTCAGACGTTCCATAGCTCAGATGACGATCTAGTACGTTTCGGTTGCTTTATTCAAGACAACACCTTGACTTATGCAAAAGATGTAGAGGTGATTACCTATTTGGAGGCTGACGGGTTGACCAATCGCGGCGGTCAAGTGGTGATGACTTTAACCACCAATGAAATTCTAACGATTGACTGCACTCCATTGCAAAAAGGAGCAGTTTCATGGATTCACGGTATCGCATGTGTAGACACTCTCTGCAAATTTAAAGTGGGCACTAGAGAGGGAGTGTGCGATTTCGAAGTCACAAATAATGCGTTAAGAGGGAGTATACAGCCAAGGCTGGCTATTAACGGCATAGTGAATAAAGGTCTCAATAGAATTTAATAAATAATTGCGTCTGGTTGATAACTAAGACGTGTGCGATAACTTTAGTAGAGATTAAAACATGACACATAAAAACTTTAGATTAACTGTAGTGGCAACTGCCGTTTCAATGGTTGTTTGTAGTGCTTTTGCGCAAGATATTCCAGCTGAAAAAACGGAAGTAAACTCGAGTTTGGAAGTAATTGAGGTGACAGCACAACGGAAAACTGAAAATCTTCAGGAAGTGCCGATCGCAATTACTGCGGTGACGTCAGTTAGACTTGAAAAGTCTGGCATTAAGGGCACAGACGACCTATCACTTGTTACACCTGGATTACAATCAGGAAGACAGATCGGTTCCAGCACTCCATTCTTGCGGGGGGTGGGCACATCAGCAAGTGCAGCTGGAGATGAAAGTAGTATTGCAACTTATGTGGATGGTATCTATTCACCTAATATGGTGTCTAACACATATAGTTTTAATAATATTGAACGAATTGAGGTATTGAAAGGGCCACAGGGTACTTTGTTCGGTCGCAACGCCACAGGTGGAATGATCCATATTATTACAAAGGATCCAATTGACACATTTGAAGGTAATTTTGAAGCTTCATATGGCAGCTATGAAACAACAGAATTCAAAGGGTACTTAACTGGGGCTTTGAGTGAGAATGTATCAGCTAATATTGCAGTTTTATATAATGATCAAGGCGAAGGGTGGGGCACCAATCTAACAACAGGCAAAGACGTTAACTATTCAAATACCGAAGCTGTGCGGGCAAAAGTCCTCTTCGAACCCTCTACAAATACCAGCATTAAATTAGCTGCACATTATTCTGAAACAGAATCTGACCTTGGAATTAGTAGGCAACTCGCGCCTGGTGCTTTAGGGATTGAAGGGGCTTTAGTATATGGTGGATGCATAGCAAGTGGTGCTTCTGATGCTGAATGTGTGCCGCTAGCAATTGCTTCGGCATCAACCTACACAGGTGATTGGTATAATGTGGATTCCAATTTAACTTCTATCGCCAAAAATCGAGATTGGGGAACATCGTTATTTATTGACCATAGCTTTTCAACGGTCGATTTTAAGAGCATTTCTGCGTATCAAGAAAGTGCTTCTCCTCAAATTATGGATGTTGACGCATCAAGAATGTCCGTTCAAGACGCCGTACTAGATATTGAAATGGAAACCTTTACCCAAGAAATACAGCTTTTGTCTAAAAATACTAACGGCTATGACTGGATTATAGGTTTCTTTTATATGGATTCAACTGCACGCTATGCACCATTTGGTTTAGATGGTGCGGCGTTGGGGCTTTTGGCTCCTGGATTAACTTCTTTACGCAGCTCTCCTGAACAGTTATCCGAATCTTACGCAGCTTTCGCGCAAGGCTCATACGATATTACAGAGTCGACTAAAATAACCTTAGGCGGACGTATTACGCGAGACGAACGAGAACTGACGTCGTCGCAATTATTTCAATTCGGGGAAGGTACAGACTACATTGTAGGAATTCCTGAAGGGACTATCAGTGATAGCTGGACCGAACCAACATGGCGTATTTCAATAGATCACAACCTTGATTCTTCAGCACTGGTTTATGCCAGCTATAGTCGAGGTTTTAAAAGTGGCGTATATAATCTTGCAGCGGCCGTGACATCAGGTCCCAACCCGGATAGCGCAGTCAATCCAGAAATATTAGATTCCGTGGAAGTAGGATATAAAGCTGATCTTTTAGATGACAGCATACGGATTAACGCATCTATGTTTTACTACGATTATGCAGACATGCAATTACAAACGGTACAAAGCGGTGCAGCCGTTCTATTAAATGCAGCAGAGGCAGAAATCAAAGGTGCGGAAGTCAGTTTGACTTGGTTGGCATCAGATAACCTAACTATCAATAGTGGCTTGTCTTTGATTGACAGTGAATTCAGTGAATTTCTTAATGCACCGACTCAAACCCCTACCGGTATCGGCGGAAACGTTACAGGCGTTATGGATGCAACGGGTAATAAACTAATTCGAACCCCTGATTACACAATTAATATTGGAGCTGACTATACCGTCTTTACTGATACCGGAGAAGTGTCAGCAAACCTTACCTATTACTACAATGATGGGTTTTATTGGGAGGCAGAAAATCGATTAAAGCAAGAATCCTACCAAATTATTAATGCTCTAGTTAGTTGGACAAGTAAAGATGAAGTCTGGGGCGTGAAAGTTTATGGCAAAAATTTACTCGATGAAGAGTATTCATATTACTCGAACAGCGCTCAGGTTGGAGATGCCATTTCCGCCGCACCGCCAAGAACCTTTGGTATAGCTTTGTTGTATAACTTTTACTAGAAATATGCAAAAGCAAAAGTTAGCCAGATAGTTTCAGGCTAACTTTTTCAATTTGGTTAGTTTAATAATGGAGATAAATATAATGTCTATATTTAGTGAAATCAGTCCTGGAGTTGTGTTACCTGTTCCAGAAGACTACTTTGCGAATGATTTGGTTGCTATGCTTTTTACAATCTGGGGAGGGGGCTTCGCATTTGTCTTGATTCCCTGGGTGCTCAGAAGTTGGATCAAAGACGGCGATAAAACTTTGATGTGGATGTGGCTGGGGGGGCTGATTTGCTCGGTAATTGAGCCTATGTTAGATCATTTGGGTCATCTCTGGTATCCAACTAATTTACCGGGTCCTGCTTTTATCGGATTTGATTTACATATTCCTTATCTTATTCCTCCTTGCTATGTAGCTTTCATTTCTATGACGGGATATTGGGCTTACACTAAAATGCGTGACGGATTAGACTTAAAAGGTTTGTTTATGGTGTGGTTGATCATAGCTTCAACCGACTTAGCGCTTGAAATTCCAGGCACTGCCACTGGGGCTTATACTTATTATGGTGATGTACCGTTCAAAATACTTGGTTTCCCAATGGCTTGGTCATGGCTTAATGGAACGTCCATGTTGATGGTGGGTTTTTTATTGTGGTTGGTTAAACCACATTTAAAAGGAAACTCATCAGCATTTATTATGCTGGTTCCAGTAATTGCCATGGGAGCTTCATATGGCATGACAGCATGGCCTTATTTCATGGCGCTTAATTGGGAAATGCCAGTTTATATGACTTATTTATTAACAGTACTTTCCCTGTTGCTCTGTTTATTGGTTGTTCGTTTTGTAGGGGCTGTAGTTAGTTCACAGTCCGATAACACAGTTGAAGCCTTAGGTGTCAATACGAAGAAACGGCCAGTAACTGCATAATTGGCAAATTGAGATTTGCTAATTTATAACTGCTAAATTGGTGAGCATATATTTAAGATTCACTTGAATATATGCAAGCCAAACACCTTCTCTGAGTTTTCTGATTTTACCCAAAAGATATATCAAATAAGGATTCGTTCAAGTGCATTCTGATTCTCAATACGACCAATTGAGTCGAATATCTCGAAAACCCTATACGCCCGGCTATGATGAGCTTTGGTTAGTAATAGGTGGTTATCAATTAACTTTCAGTGCTTTCTTTTTAGTTTACGCACACTTCCGTAATTTGAATTTAGACGTGTTTCTAGAGTCTCAAGCATTACTGAGTCAAAATGCTGGATTCGTTAATACTCTCATTTTACTGACTAGTTCTTGGTTCGCGGCGATGGCTTTACATTTACACCGTAAAGATATGAAAACTCGAGCTCAAAGAATGGTGGAGTTGGCAATATTTTGCGGTATCGTGTTTAGTATAATAAAAGGCTTTGAATATTATGAAAAAATAAATGCTGGATATACAGTATACTCGAATGAGTTTTTTACGTTTTATTACTTACTAACCGGATTACACTTACTCCATGTTTGGCTTGGTCTCTTTGGGTTAGCCGCAGTTTGGGTTTATTTTAGAAAACAAAAGTTTAGCAAAGAAGACACTATGATTGTCGAAAGCTGCGTCGGCTTTTGGCATATGGTGGACTTTTTATGGATTATAATATTTGCTTTATTCTATTTGATAAAATAAGAAATTGATTCGGAGTAATAATGAAAACTTTACTTTTTTCTCGTTATACTTTTATTTGGTTTATTTTAATGGCTGCAACAATTTTTACTTTTGTAATGGGCCACGACTTTGCAACCATTGATTCGAAATATGCTGGAATCAGCATCTTTGTCATCACCTTTGTTAAAGTGAGATATGTCATCCTTGATTTTATGGAAATTCGTGAAGCTCCCATTGTCTTAAGGTTGCTCAATGAAAGCTGGCTAGCCATAACCTGTATATTAATGATTTGGATGTTTTATAAAGGAGACTTGATGTGACAAGCCAATCAATCCTTATTTATATTTTCTAGTTCGGTTTGTTGATAAGAAATATCGCTCGCTTTCACTTCCTGATGGCAATTTCCACAAACCAGTTGCAAGTCCAAAACGGCATTGCAACTGGTATGTACCAAAGATAGTTCTTCGGTTTTAGCATCATCCAACCATTTTTCTCCCCATTGGCGTATAGCGATGAATATAGTGTACATATCCCGGCCGCGTTCAGTGAGTACGTATTCAAAACGTTGAGCATGATTAGAATAAAGTTTTCGGGTAATAACCTTCTGTTCTTCTAGATGTCGTAAACGACGAGTTAACACGCTACGAGATATATTGAGGTTTTGCTGAAATTCATCAAAACGTTTCACTCTAAAAAATAATTCTTGTAAGACAGCAAATGACCAAGGGTCGCTAAAAATCTCTAATGTTCGTTTTACAGCAACGGGACGCGGTAATTTTGAGGGGGCTTGATTACTTTCGGTCATATTAGAGTTATTTTCCATGAGTAGTGCATCGATTAAGTAAATTCAGTTGGTAGCATGTCTACTTTGTATAAATAGTTGTTTTTTGCTTAGGCCTTTTGACAATTACTGCTACCGAGGTTGAACTTTGATTTTACGGTAGTTCGTATAAAGAATCTACATTGAACCGACTAAAAACACAGAAGTTGCCGTTGTAGGGGGTTGTTTGATTATCTAAATTTTAATTTAACTGTAAAGGCTCTTTAAATTTTACGAAATGTAAGATATTCAATTCGAAATTCAGTGAAAATCTAATTAAAAGTAACCTCAACTGTAGTTTTTAAATTGCTCTGAATGGGCTTACCCCTTCATCTTCAGATTTGATTATCTCTAAAATATGGGAGCAGGTTAGCTATTTGCTGCGTGCTGCAGAATAATTGGATAGGAATGTAAAAATAAGTAATTCTAAAACCTCACTTTATTAGAATTGAGTTGTTGACAAATTATACCCTCAATAATAACATACCGACGGGTCGGATTATATATGTTTGAGCGCTATTTTAAATTTTCCGATTGACAAGGTGTAGTAAAGGTTAAAGTTTTTAACTTCTTGAGCTACTGCTACTCGTAGAGTGTTTTTTACTTAAAAGGTTACTTAGATGATTCCACGAACGTTATTTCAGGAGGAGCACGAGTTCTTTCGTGATACAGTCAAAAAGTTTGCAGAAAAAGAAATCATTCCAAACTTAGAGGCATGGGATGAAGCTGGTGGAGTAGATAGAAAACTCTGGAATACCCTTGGTGAAATGGGGTTTTTATGTACCAACATTAATGAAAATTATAAAGGTGCGGGTTGTGACCGTTTATTTAGCATGATTCTGTTAGAAGAATTAGCGCCTTTCGGTGGTCTTGGTGTCTCTATTGCAATGCATTCAGATATTGTTGCTCCTTATATACAACGTTACGGCAGTGAGTCACTAAAGCAAAAATATCTACCAAAAATGGCTTCTGGAGAATTTATAGGTGCACTTGCAATGACTGAGCCTGGTGCTGGGTCAGACGTAAAATCGATTCGCACAACGGCGGTAAAACAAGGCGAGCACTACATAATAAATGGCTCAAAAACCTTTATTTCAAACGGTTACGAAAGTGGCGTTGTGATTGTCGTCGCTAAAACTGATCCAACTTTAGGAGCCAAAGGGGTTAGCTTGTTCGTCATTGACGAGTCTATGCAAGGCTTTGAAAAAGGTAGCAAACTTAAAAAAATTGGCATGAAAGCCCAGGATACAGCTGAGCTGTTCTTTAATGACATGAAAGTACCGGTTGAAAATTTACTTGGCGAAGAAAACAAAGGCTTCTTTTACTTAATGGAAGAGCTCGCTTGGGAAAGGCTTCAAATTGCTATCTCGGCTGTTGCTTGTGCAAAAGATGCATATGAACGCACAGTAGAATATACAAAAGAACGAAAAGTATTTGGCCAATCAGTCGCCAGTTTTCAAAATACTAAATTTAAATTAGCAGAAATGAAAAGTGAAATTCAAATTGGCCAAGTCTTCGTTGACCGCTGCATGGAATTAGTTTTAGATAATAAGCTGACAGCGGACACGGTTTCAATGGCGAAATATTGGTGTTCAGATCTGCAATGTAAGGTTGTTGATGAATGTGTTCAATTGCACGGTGGATATGGTTATATGCAAGAGTATCCAGTCGCTAGAGCTTGGGTGGATGCCCGTGCTCAACGCATTTATGGTGGTACTAATGAAATAATGAAGGAGTTAATTTCAAGGAGTATATAGCCCTTGCAGTACTAGGAAGCAAAAGTTTTGTTTGCTTCATTAAGAATTGACTAATTCATGATAAAGCTTGACGGATTAGAAGTAATAGCCAGCGGAAAAATAGAATGAGCGCGATATGCGCTCACTCGCAAATATAAATAACGGCCATCTACACCCGAGTTGACTATCACTATTGCTTTAACATCAACGACATTTAAGCCTTTTCGAAACAGAATTGTCGCTCGTAACTTGTGAATACCTTAAATTTTACTTCTTTTCAAATTAAAGCCAGATGCGTTTGGTTTACTATCGCTATGCTTTAATTCAATTCTGCTATCTAATTTTCCTTCCAAACTGCAAGCTCTTAATTTAAGAGCATGCAAAGCGATACTCGTACCTTTTCAGTCTATTTACTTAGTTTGTCTTTAAATGCAATTTTTCTTGATTAACAGCTTTACAGACAAAGTATAAAGCAATTAATAGTTATAAAAAGAAGTCGATTGCTGATAACCAGAAACCGATTAACCCATTCCATGCAAATCCCCCTTCTTGGAAAAAGAAAATAGCTGACCTGTGAGAAACATAGTTAAAACCCCATTATGTTCTTCTAATATACTGATGTAATGAGGTATCACGGTGGTGTACATTTTGTAAAATACAATCGATAACATCGTAATTATAATAGCTAAACGGATACTGGTATGATTTTCAATAAACATAGCCATTAATTGCTCAACACATTTTGCAGGCGAGGGAGAGGGGAATGCTCAGGCATAAAAATTAACGCAGGCGAAAGCATTACTAAGAATATAATCATATTCTTATTGTTAAGTGCGATTAGAGGGTTTCCAGAAACAGTCATCGTTGTAGTAATTATTATCTAATATTAACAATGGATATTTAATATGGACAATTTGTTTAAAAGTAAGGCGATGTGTAAATGTATTTTAAAGTTACTGTTTAACGACGCAATGGACCGTGATATCACTTCATATCTTAAAAATTAAAATTCAGTAAACCTTACGTCGATTTATTCAGTGCCTCTATGTTCCGGATTGAGATGCGTATTCATATTGGGGATACTGGTCTTGTTTTGGGGGTATTAGTTGTTTGCCTGCGTCTCACTGGTGCAGATTTTAATGCATGCACTAAATACTTGCGAGTTTGCTCTGGAAGAATGACGTCGTCAATTCCAAATCCCTCAGCAGCCCTTATAGGTCCAAGTTTTTCACGAGTCTGCTCCACTATTTTTTGTTTTTCTTGTTGCGGATCTTCCGCAGACATTATCTGTTTTTTAAAAGCTACATCGACTGCGGTTTCTACGTTCATAGCCGCAAATTCAGCTGTAGGCCAGGCCAGGGTCAATTCGGCATTAAAGCTTCTTCCGCCATTCATTGCCATGTAAGCTCCTCCATAGGCTTTACGCAACACCACGTTGTATGTGGGCACAGTAGTAAGGGCTATTTCATAAATTAATCGCGCGCTTTTTCGGGCTAATTTGCTGCGTTCAACTTCACTACCTACGAGAAAGCCTGGTAGGTCAAGCAGAAAAAGTAAAGCAATACCAAAGCTGTCACACAGGTTAATGAAGTGAGCCGCTTTTTCACAGGCTGGCGAATCTAAAGAACCTGCCAAAAAATTGGGTTGATTCGCTACGATACCGACACTTCGACCGCCTATTTTAACTAAACAACACACTATGTTTTTGGCATAATCTGCTTTTATTTCCAGCATTGAATCTGCATCAATAATCCCTTTAATTACTTTTTTCACATCGTAGGCATAACGCATATCTGCCGGAATAATCTCTGGTAATTTAGCCGCAAATATTGGATCCGGTGCTTTAACCTCTGAAACGGGGGGAGCTAATGAAGAGTTCGCTGGAAAATAAGAAAGATATTGTTTGATTATTGAACTGGCTTCATCCTCACTGTTGACAATATAATCTGCAATTCCATTTTTTTTAGCTTGCGTATCGCTACCACCAAGTTCTTCGGCATCAATATTTTCACCTATTGCTTTTTTGACTAGTTGCGGTGGGGCTATGCCCATGTATGACATGCCTTTTACTACCACAACAAAATCACACATGGATGCAATTAATGTCATTGCTGCAAAACTTTGACCAAGCACAGCTACGGGGGTTGGCACCCAGCCTGAGAGTTGCGCTTGAAGCGCCAGTGAATCAAAACCAGGTGAAAATAATCGACTGTCTAAGCCTTCAGATATTCGATGCCCAACTCCCTCTAATAATTGCACCATTGGTACACCTGAATCAATGGCTCGCATATAGCTGCGACGCATTTTTTCAAGGCCAATATCGCCATTACTTCCGCCGTTAATAGTGAAATCCGCGACGGCAATAATCACCCTCTTATGTTCAATGTCTGCCCAACCTGTAACCAGTGCATCACCAAAACTTGGCGCAGAATCATTATTGTCAGAGGGTAGCGCAAGACCACCAAATTCCAGAAATGTGTCCTTATCACAGATAAGTTCAACTCTTTCTCTTGCGGTCAGTTTGCCGCGAGAATGTTGATATTCAACCGCTCTTTTTCTTGCTTCGTCTTGAATGTTTGAGTGGCTGTTGATGACCGCCTTTCTCAAAGACTGTTGTTTGTCCATGATCTTTCCTAATTAAAATTGCGCTAGCGCGAGGCAAGTGCTGATGATTTTCGTAATTCAGTTTTCATTATTTTGCCAGCAGCAGATAGCGGTAATTCGGTTAAAAACTCGATGCTACGAGGACATTTGTAGTCTGAAATTAAGGTTTTACAGTGTTTAATGAGTTGTTCAGCGGTGGAATTACTCTCTGGCGTAAGTACAACTGCTGCATGGATTGCTTCTCCCCACTTTTCATGAGGTATCCCAATAACTGCGCACTGAGCGACTTCAGGGTGCTGTGCAAGTGCATTTTCAACTTCACTTGAATATACGTTTTCACCACCAGTTACTATCATGTCTTTTATTCGATCAACAATAAAAATAAAGCCGTCTTCATCCATATAGGCTGCATCTTCAGTATGCATCCAACCGTTTCTTAGTGCGCTTGCTGATTGCTTAGAATCCTGCCAATAGCCTTGCATTACAGTAGGTCCTTTTGCAACTACCTCCCCGATGGTATTCTTTGCAACTTCTTGATCATTTTCATCGACAATCTTTATTTCTACCAATGCAGTTGCTCTGCCAGCTGCTTTTAGCTTGTTGAGGGTGAGTCCCTCAATCGTATGATAGTATGCTGGAAGCATAGTAAGTAAGCCCGTCTCACTCATGCCATAGCCTTGGATAAAGTCACAGTTAGAGAATTTGCTTATCGCCAATTCAAGGGCTTTTTTAGTGATAGGAGCACCACCATAAAAAATGGTTTGTAAATGACTAAGATCAAATTCATCTATATCTTGATAGTTGACTAACATATGAATCATAGAAGGCACCATTAATACGTCAGTCACCTTTTCTTCTACAATGGTTGCAAGTGTTTGTGCTGGAATAAAATTTGGTAAAATCACATGAGTGCCACCGTTTAGCATATGATTAAACATCATTTGAATATCAGCCATATGAAACATAGGTGCGACATGTAAATAACGGTCGCCTTGAGTACCGCAGTCTATCGCTTGCTGTCCAATTGCCATTGAAACCAGATTACGGTGGGAAAGCATCACACCTTTGGGTTTACCTGTAGTGCCACCGGTATAAAGAATCATTGCAAGGTCTTCATTGCTTCTTTCTGCGTCTTCAACTGGGGAATGTTGATTAATTAATGTCTCATAATGTAAATATTCATCGGACTCTATTGTGTGGGTATCACAAATTATAGTTTGAATTGAATCGCAAGCTTCTTTTAGCGGGCCTGCCAAGTGCACAAACTGATGGTCAAGGACCAGGATTTTGGTAGCGGAATTATTTAGAGCATAAATGAAATCATGTAGAGTCCATCGGGTGTTGAGGGGGCTAACAACGCCCCCAGCCCAAAACGTACCCAACATTATTTCCATATAACTGGCTGAATTTAACGCTATGATACTTACCCTATCACCCTGTTTTAGTCCACGACTTTGCAATGCCATTGAGAAGCGCGAGACTCGTTCTAAAAGGGTCCTGAAGTCTTGTTGTTTAGAACCAAAAATAGTTGCAACTTTCGAAGGTGTTTGACGAGCGGACTTTCTTAAACCTTGTGTAATGTACATCGACATGTTCTCTCTCGTGCTATGTTAATTCGACGATGAATTCAATATTGCAAAAAAGCCGAGGCCGACAGTGTTTTTAAAGCAAACATTGCCAGCCAATATGACCAACTAATAAAAATTATATTCGACTCTTATTCCAAAAGTTGCGGGTTTTGCAGCGAAACGAACTTCTACGTCTTGCGAGGCAAAATTATTGGTCCAATAGTATTCATCAGTAACGTTACGACCATATAAGGTTGCATTCCAAATACCGTCGTCTGAAGCTAGTCCAACTCGCAGATCTAAAACGGTGAAAGCATCAATTCTTCCGGAATCGGGTTCACCTAAACTTGAGTTGGTTTTGCTATTGTGAATCAGTGATCCGCCAACAAATGCTTCAATATCAGAGGTCGCAGAAAAACGATACTCAGCATCAGCATTCGCTTGAAATTTTGGGGTAAAAGGAATAATTGAACCTGAAAGATCTTCTTCTATTCCTGCATTGTTCAAGCCGACGTATTGATCAACATCTGAGTCTAATATGGTTGCTGTAAAGCTGGTGGTCAACCCTGAAAGTGGTATGGCTCTAAATTGTACTTCTGCTCCTTGTACATGGGCTTCTGGAACATTTACTAACTTTTCAAGTACGCCAAACGGAGCCGCAAGAATATTTCCTCGCACCTGCTTGTCACTGTAGTCGTAATAAAATACTGCACTGTTTAATTGTATAGGAGCAGAGTCTGAAGACCATTTGAAACCAGCTTCGTATGCAAGAACGTCTTCTTGCGTTGTTGGATCTAGTTGAATGGATAAAGGTGCCGACAGCACTGGAAAACTTCCAGATTTGTAACCTTGGGATGCGGTGGCGTACAAAAGGGTGTTGCGGTTAAGTTTGTAATTTAGCCCTAAACGCCACGATATATTATCTTCAGCCAATGTTTTTTGTACTAATTCTGGAGCAAAGCTGTTGTCAGGATTAAGGGTTACACAATCGCCTGGTGTTATAGCAAATGGATTGGTGAAACCACTAGAAACTAGGGATTGTAGAGCCGTAATAGACTCATCCCCAGTAGTACAGCCTTCGAAATCTTTGGTACTGTCAGTAAACCTAATTCCTGTACTTAAAGTTAGCTGGTCGGAAAGCAAATAATCAATATTACCAAACACCGCGTACTCTTCGATTTCGTGATTTCCTTTTTGAACAGCGGATGCCCAATTTTTACCAACAATAGCATTGGTTACTACTGCTGTATTAGTGGCATCTCCTATGCCTATTACCGTAGAGTTTGACGTTGAAGCACTCATATAATTTGCGCCTACCACCCATTGCATATTGTCAGTTTCACCGCTGAGTCTAAACTCTTGGGTTACATCCTCTATTTCACCTGTATTTGATGTAATATCGATCAAATCAAGATCAGTACCATCTCTATCTAAACTGAAACTTTGCGAATAGTCATCATAGGAAGTTATGGATGTGAAAATCATAGTATTGGATAGCGTTATATCTGCACGTAGAGACATTTGGTAAGCGTTATCGTCATGGGTATTGGCGTTTTGGTTCCCCCAGTTTGTTGCCCGAGCATCATCAGGTGCAACTGGAAGGGCGCTAATTAATTGGGCGCGATCATATTTTTCCTGTTCAATTGCATCGCCGCCATCAGTGCCGGGGTTTTGGATACGTTCGCCGCGAAATTGAGGAAGTATTGAATCGGACTTGTCTTGCCAGCCATTAAAATTAAACTGCAAGGTTACATCTTCAGAAATACTCCAATCTAGCAATAATCTAGCAGCAGTGAAATCTCGTTCTCCATGGGTTTCTGAACGAGTGTAGTTTTCCTGCCAATCCCCCCCTTGAGAAGTGCGCATTGCCAATCGAGCATTGAGTTTGTCGCTTAGCGGTCCTGATACAAAACCCTCTAAATGAGTTTCATTGAATGAGCCGTAACTACCCTTTATTCCACCCTCGAATTGATCTGTGGGCTTCGCAGCAATGTAATTTACCGCCCCACCTGTCGAATTTTGCCCAAACAGAATACCTTGTGGACCTTTAAGAACTTCGACTCTTTCTATATCCATGGTAATGCCTCTTGTCATTTCCATAAATGGACTGGCAACCTGATCTACATAGACACTGACAGCAGGACTCGAGCCTAGTGTAAAACCATTGAACCCGATCCCTCTTATCGTAATGGTCGGTGTTCCCATTAAACTCTGAGATGTTGTCATCCCAGGCGTTATTTTGGCCAAGTCTCCCACATCGTTAATGCCAGCACTGGCTATTTCTTCAGCATTGACCGCAGTAATAGACATTCCTACGTCATTGATTGACTGAGAGCGTTTCTGAGCGGTAACAGTGATCTGCTCTAAACCTTTGTCGTTTTCGTTGACTTGACTTATTGCAGGTAAAGATATGGCTAGAATACTCAATGCAGTAACAAGGGTCTTTGTATGTATCGTGGTCATATTACGGTATGTCCTTGTAGATAATATTTAGTTTACGTAACACTTTTTAAGACCACTTAAATAAGGTTAACTCCCAATGCCGACTACAAGATTGAGACTCAAAAAAGTGGTTGAGTTTAAATTCGACCGACTTGTCGGTATGCGTTAACTTTTAACAAAGCATTTAAATTATTGCAACAAAAAAACTTTGTTTAACTGGCCTTTTATGGCTGAAAATGTAGTTGTTTAACCTTTTAATGTCATATAAATCAATTATTTAAGATTATTGTTAAAGTGCTCTAATTATTCGGCTTAGGCTTGGGTTAGACAAAAAGAGAGTTAATTACGCATCTCTCATCCGATTTTCATTTCATTTTATTTACACCAAATAGTTGACTCGTTAACAAAAAATATATAAAGTTTAGTTAAATTAACAGTGGTAATTAAATAAAGACTTAGAGGTTTTATGGCGAGACCAGCCTATACGGATTCTGAATATGAATCAGTTCGAGAAAATTTAACCGTCGGGGCACTTAAACTTTTTAGTGAAATAGGCCCAGATAAATTGAGCTTACGTAAGTTAGCCGATTTTATGGGGGTAAGTCATACGCTGTTGTATCGTTATTTTGATAGTAAAGAAGCTCTATTTCGCGCGATTCGATTAGAAAGCTTAAAAAAGCTACACGAAATGTTACGTAATTGTGATGAACAAAATCGTAATGAAAATCCAATTGCGAGGATACGAGCTGCTGCATATGTCGTGCAGTCCTTTAGCACTGAGTATCGGAAAGAATATCGTTTTCTCTTCTCTACAGAGCAACCTGACTTGGAAGTCAATGAGCCCTTGCTATCGTTACGACACGAAGTTTTTGATCATATAGTTGCAATTGCTAAGGAAGCAAAACAACAAGGACAAATCAGTATCGATGCGCGTACTTGGGTACACATTGTTTGGGCAACCATGCATGGCATTTTAGCTCTAAATGAAAGTCGGCAATTAGTAGAAGGGCGCACGTTTAATAAACTCTTTGACTCTGCTTTAGAATTGTTGCTTAGCGAAAGGTAATTAGATATGAACACAGCGGTAAAATCTGCACTACCTAGCAATCAGACTGAGAGTATTTTCAATCTTCAACGCAAATCTTATTTGTCTGATCCTTATCCAAAGGCTGAAGTACGAATTGACCGTATAAGTCGAATGATCAATTTATTAGTGGATCATCAGTATTCATTGTGCGAAGCGGTAGAAGCCGATTATGGACGAAGAGCTGTGGAAGCTAGCCGCATGCAGGAAATTATGGCGCCTATTGCTGCTTTAAAGTATGCACGCAAAAATCTAACTCATTGGATGAAAAGCGAAAAGCGGCGGTCAAATTTCCCATTCGGCTTACTTGGCGCAAAGTCTTATATTAAGTACGAGCCGCTAGGCGTTGTAGGTAACCTTTCGCCGTGGAATTTTCCTATAACACTAACTTTATCTCCTTTGGGTGGAATTTTCGCTGCTGGGAATAGAGCCATGTTAAAACCTTCCGAGTATACGCCTCGAACCAGTGCGTTAATGGCAGACCTTATTGCTGATTATTTTGCGCCTGATGAGTTAGCAGTAATTCAAGGAGGAGCTGATATTGCGAGTGAATTTTGCTCTCTTCCTTTTGACCATTTGTTATTTACTGGCTCTACTCAGGTTGGAGCAAAAATACTGCAAGCCACCGCACCTAATTTGGTTCCTACAACATTGGAGCTCGGGGGAAAGTCGCCAGTAATCATAGCTGATGATGCAGATATTGCTGAAGTGGCACAAAAAGTTGCGTTTGCGAAAACGTCAAATGCTGGACAAATTTGTATTGCGCCGGATTACGTTTTGTTGACCAATAAGCATCGCCAACCATTTATCGATGAGTACAAAAAGGCTGTGCTAAGGATGTTTCCTGATGGTGCAGCTAGCCCATATTTTACGAATATTATTAATACTAATCATAGCCTGCGTTTACGGGAAATATTGATTGATGCAGCAAATGCTGGAAATCAAGTTATAGACATTTTTTCTAAGCCTATTCAAGAGGTTGATGAGCGATACGTTGCTCCAGCAATAATTGATGTTAACAACCATGATTGTCGGCTAATGCGCGAAGAAATATTTGGTCCGCTGTTGCCAATTGTTACGGTAGAAAATCCAATAGAGGCTTTAAATTTTGTACAGCAAAGACCAAAACCTCTTGCTCTATATTTATTCAGTCACAAGCAAAAGTTGATTAATCAAGTGACAGAGGAAGTGGCCTGTGGAGGTATGGTGGTAAATGATCTACTACTACATTTTCTGCAAGATGACATGCCTTTTGGAGGCGTAGGTCCAAGTGGAATGGGGGCTTATCATGGCAAGGAAGGATTCAAAACTTTTAGCCATGCCAAGTCTATTTTTATTGCGCCAAAATTCGATGTGGGTCGTTTCCTGCGCCCACCTTATGGAAAATTGTTTACCAAGCTAATTGATCATGAAATTTCTAAATAAGCATTTACTTGGAAACTTAAAAACGAACAACCCATTTTGACGACTATTAAAGAGGACATTATGAAGAATCATTTAGGTCGACCTATCGTTGTACCACCAGATAAAAAAGCAGCTTTCAGCAAGCTAACTCGTATCCCAGAATATTCTTGGCCGGCGGTTATGTTGGCTGTATTTGTTGTAGGAGCGGTTATTGCTGTCGATGTTCTGGCGTTGTCAGGATATATCTTATTGCCGATTGCATGCATAGTTTTGTCATTTATTTATTATTGGTTTTTTAGTGTTATGCACGACAGTGTTCACAGAAGCATTAGCAAAGATAAAAAACTCAACGATTTAATCGGGCAGATTGTGACATCAATTTATGCGCCATATGCTTCGTTGGAGTTGTTTCGGTGGGCACACATGGAGCATCACCGTTTTACCAATGATGAAGCAGATGACCCTGATCATTACGTACATGGCGCTTGGTGGAGCTTACCTTTTCGATGGATGACGATAGATATTTATTATGTTTATCGTTTGATGATAAATGACAAGCCGCAGGCTAAGGGTGTCTTAAAGCAATCGCTACCATACATGGTAATAGGAATATTAATTGTTGTGGGTTTGATTGCTTCTGGCTATGGAGTTGAGTACTTTTGGCTGTGGTTTTTACCTTCTCGTTTGGCTTTCATCGGCATTGGTTTTTCCTTCTTCTGGTTACCTCATTCCCACTGGCCAAACAAAGACTATGAATTACGCCAATCGGAAAATTACACTATTGCGACAGCTGTAAGGTTAGGAAAAGAATGGATCTTGAATCCGTTGTTGCAATATCAAAATTATCATCTCATTCATCACTTATGGCCAACAACCCCATTTTATAACAATCAACGTGTATGGAAATTATTGGAGCCCGAATTGCGTTTACGTGATCTAGCTGTAGCAAATGACTTTCAGTTAGTGGCAGACATTGAGTTTTCAAAAAATGCGTCAGCAGAAAAAAGTACGACAGATACAAGAGGAGTTACTTCATGAACAAATGGCAATGTAGATTTTGTAGTCATATTTACGATGAAAGTTTAGGTGACCCGGAAAATGGAGTCGCTCCTGGAACTGCAATGGAAGATGTACCCGATGATTGGTTTTGTCCCGATTGTGGTGCTTTAAAAGAAGATTACGACTTAATTGAAGAGGACTAGTCGCTCAAGCGACTGTTCAACATTAAGTTGACAGTTTTATGAAAGCTCCACAATGACCTTAATTTAAATGTGTTCAATGTTTTTCAGAGTTGTCCATTTGTGGAGTTAATTGAGATTTAATTGCCAATGTCAGGCTATGAATTTCACTCGTAAATTAATTAATATAATTGCAATAGGTAGACGATCATGCATCCATCCATCCATGCCCAAAAGAACCCGACTAAACCAGCCTATATAATTGCTGACACTAATGAAACTGTGACTTACGGGGAATTGGATATAGCATCAAATCAAGGCGCACATTTATTCCGCTCGTTGGGACTTAACCCCGGAGACCATATAGCATTAATGATGGAGAACAACCGTCATTTTTTCTCAATCGTTTGGGCAGCCCAAAGGGCTGGAATTATCTTTACGGCGGTGAGTAGTCATCTTAAAGCTGAAGAGGTGGCATATATTGTAGATAATTGTGATGCAAAAGCATTCATCATTTCTGAAAAGATGCAAGCTGTTGGTAATGCCGTTTTATCTTGTCTTAGCAAAGAGCTACAAGGTTTCATGGTGAATGGACAAACAAATCTTTTTTCTTCGTGGGAGGAAGCTACTAAAGAACTTCCAACCACGCCAATAGCAAATGAGTGCGCTGGCGTCCATATGTTGTATTCCTCTGGCACTACAGGTCGTCCCAAGGGAATTTATCCCACTTGGGAGGATGGGCGTCCAATTACTCACATGGAACCAGGAATGATTCTGCTGCGGGACTTTTTCAAATTGAATGAAAATACCGTATATCTCTCTCCGGCACCGCTCTATCATGCAGCACCTCTTATTTATAACATGCTAGTGATGTTCCAAGGTGGAACGTCGATCATCATGGAGAAATTTGATGCAGAGTTGAATTTGCAATTGATCGAAAAGTATAAAGTGAACATAGGTCAATGGGTTCCTATTATGTTTATTCGTATGCTTAAATTGGCCGAATCGACGCGCACGAAGTACGACGTATCTTCACTAAAGTGTGCTATTCATGCTGCCGCTCCTTGCCCTCAGGAAATTAAACAAGCCATGATTGATTGGTGGGGGCCCATTCTGACCGAATACTATAGCTCAACAGAGAATGCCGGTGTAACGTTACTGAGCAGTGAACAGTGGCTTTCGCATCCCGGATCAGTAGGTAGTCCTTTAGGCTGCATAATTCATATACTTGATGAAGATGGGAACGAATTGCCTACTGGTGAAATAGGTGAAGTGTTTTTTGAAAATCCTCGCAGTAATTTCGAATACTATAAAGAACCGGATAAAACACGCGAAACTCGGAATGAAAAAGGTTGGATGACGGTAGGTGATGTAGGGAGATTGGACAGCGATGGATTCCTATATCTTACAGATAGAAAAAACTTCATGATTATTTCTGGTGGGGTCAATATTTATCCTCAAGAAGTAGAAAACCTACTTGTAACTCATGAACAAGTCGCTGACGTGGCTGTATTTGGTGTGCCTTGTGAAAATTTTGGGGAAAAAGTGTTTGCCGTTGTGCAAGCTAAAGTTGGTAGTACCCTAAATAAAAATGAAGAAGCAGCCTTATCAGATGAGCTGATTAGATGGTGTAAAAGTCAGCTGTCAGCGGTAAAAACGCCAAAAGAAATCGTCTTCACAGAAATGTTACCGCGACTAGATAATGGAAAATTATATAAGAAAAAATTGCGCGATGAGTATTTAAACAGGCAATAGAACGTCTTTTTAACCCATGAAGTTTTACTCAGATCATAAAGCTAAAATTATTAGGATTGAATAGTATATGGCGACAAAAACGTTATTAATAACAGGCGGTGCAGGTGGAATTGGAGGAGAATTAACTAAACTTTTCGCTCGTGATGGTTACCGGATTATCGTTGTTGACTTGCTTAAAGAGTCATTAGACAACTTAGGCGAAGAGTTAAAAAATAAATTTCCATTGGTTGAATATAGGCCTCTGCAAATGGATTTGTCTCAACAAAATGCTGCTGAAGCTGTTTTTAAATGGTGTAACGACGAAGGTCTAGAAGTTGATGTCTTGGTTAATAATGTAGGATTTGGGTTACTAGGTGAGCATGTAGAGCTTGATCTTGGGAGAATAGAAAAGATGTTAATAGTAAATAATATGCTATTAACTAAGTTAAGTCATATGTTTGGTAAGAATATGAAACTCAGGGGCCATGGAAGCATACTAAATGTAGCTTCGTTAGTTGCATTTTCACCATCGCCATTTTTCTCTGCTTATAGCGCAACCAAAGCTTTTACATTGGCCTTTAGCGTTAGTTTAGCAAGGGAATTAGGAGAGTATGGTGTCAACGTGAGCTGTCTGTGTCCTGGGACGACTAAAACTGCGTTTTTACAAACAGCGCAAGATGGGCATAAGTCGGCTTCAGGAATCACCAAATTTGTATCTGCTTTTATGTTAACACCTGACATAGTTGCAAAGGCTGGTTACGCTGGTCTACAAAAAAATAAAATGATTGTTGTCCCCAGTACATTTTTATCCATTCAGGCATTCTTTTTGCGTCATTTACCTATGCGTTTTATTTCTTGGTTTGTACACCAGAAAACTAAGTAAACAAATAGTAATGATTCAAACGAGCACAGAGTTAACCCTAGCGTTAGCTCTGTGATTTGAATATCGAATAGTTAACTGTTTCCTAAATATTCATAAAGCCGTTGGCGAATATGTTAGTGTAAATATCCGCCATTTCTTCAGCAGTATATCGTCCTTCAGGGTTTCTCCACAAATCCATACTATTGATCGTGCCTATCAGCATTAGCGCATAAAGATTATATTCTCTATCAGGTAGTTTAGGATTGGCTAACCTCAATATATTACCGGCTAGTTTTACGATTTCACGTTCTAACGCAATAACATCTGATTGCTGTTCTTCTGGTAAATACTTTACGTCCATCATGGCCGTTAAATGTCGAGCTCGAGCCTTAGCTGTTTTTTGTACGAACAAATTTACAAATTTACCAATCAAAGAAGCCGCATCGTAGTTACCGGTTACTAAACCATTTATTTCACTTATTACCTCTTCCATATGTTCTATTAGGATGGCGTAAAGAATATTTTCTTTTTTAGGAAAGTAATGATAGAGCATTGATTTTGAAGCGTCGCAGGCTTTGGCGATATCCATCATACGAGCGCTCGGATAACCCGAATCAGAAAATAATTGAGCCGCTTGATCCATGATAAGTTCGCGTTTAGTGTCGTAGCTATCCGATTTTACTCTCGGCATACAGCGTTACTCCTGTTTATGTATGTTTCTTACTCACGATTAATTGAAATTCGGGTTAGAATTTTTAATGCAGTTATATTGATTCGATGATATCACTAAACAATATTTGATCAACGTTAGCTACTCAAATGAGTATTGCAATTGAACGACTGGTCGGACTATTATGGACTTCAAATTTTTTGGAGTCTAGACTATTTTGGAAAATAAAACTGTTTATTGGGAAAACTTTATTGAGAATGAAGTTTTTGAATTTGGTGATTGCAAAGTCACTGAGAATGAAATTATCGACTTCGCTCAAAAGTATGATCCATTACCCCATCATATCGATCCTATTCATGCCCAAAAATCGCCTTTAGGGGTATTCTGTGCAAGTGGCCTTCATACTACCGCTATGGCCCATAAATTGATTTGCGATAACTTATTTTGTCGCAGTAAATTGGTGGCTGGTAGAGGCGTTGATAAAATAAATATGTACGCCCCGGTCGTTCCAAACGATAAGTTAAAGGTGAATTTATTTGTAAGAAAGACCTTTCCCCATCGTCTAAAGAAAGATCGAGGTTGGGTGTCGTTTAGTGTGGAGGTATATCGGGGGGAAGCTGAAATGGTTTTGAGCTTTGAAACAACTATCTTATTTTTAAAGAAGCCATCGTCTTGCTAAGTGACAGTCATGTCAAATAGGCCAATGACATAAATTAAGTAGCAGTGAATTTCGCTATTACAAACTGTTAACTTACTCGATTCTAAAGCCGTTTAATTAATTACAAAATTGTAAATATCATTTAACTTTAGAGTTGACCGCCGCGTCGGACTATTATAAAGTTGAAGGCTAAAGAATGACTTGAATTTAATATCAATGAAGAACATTTCATCTTCATTAGAAATAGCGCTAATGAAATTAATAGCTGCAAAATTTCTCAAAAATACTGAAAAGTTAAGGTAAATCTATATGACAACTGATGCTCTTATTTACGATGCTATTCGTACCCCTCGGGCCAAAGGTAAGGCGAATGAGGCCCTTGATGAGGTTAAGCCTGTTGAACTTGCTGCCGGAGTTTTGCGTTCGATAGAACAGCGTAATGACCTTAATGTTAGTAAAGTCGGTGACGTAATATTAGGGTGCACAGGACCTTTCGCTGAACAAGGCGGAGCCATAGGAAAAACAGCAGCAATGATGGCTGGTTGGCCAGATTCTGTTTCCGGTTTTCAACTGGACCGTTATTGTGGTTCTGGGTTAGAAGCTGTCAACCTAGCAGCTATGAAAGTTATTGCAGGTGTTGAGGATTTGGTCGTAGCTGGTGGCGTTGAGTCTATGTCACACGTTGCCATTGGCAGTGGTGGTAGTGCCTGGGTTTCTGATCCGCAGATTAATATTAAAACAAACTACCTCCCTCAAGGAATTGGCGCCGATTTAATTGCAACTCTTGATGGTTACAGCCGCGCAGATGTCGATAACTTCGCATTGCAATCGCAACAACGTGCATCCGCCGCGCAAAAAGCAGGTTATTTTAAAAGCGTGGTCCCCGTTCTGGATATGCATGGTCGCACAATTTTAAGTGAAGACAGTTTCATTAAGCCTGATACAACTTTAGAAGTTTTAGGCAAACTTAAACCTGCATTTGAAAAAATGGGGGACATGGGTTTCGACGCGATGGCCATGACTCGTTACCCTCAAGTTAGCAATATAAATCACGTGCATACCCCAGGGAATTCGTCGGGAATAGTGGACGGCGCTAGCGCAGTGCTAATTGGAAATGAAGCTGTTGGCAAGGAACTCGGGTTGAAAGCTCGAGGCCGTATTGTGGCTATGGCGAATGTTTCCACAGAACCAATGATAATGCTTACCGGCCCTGCTCCAGCTACTTTTAAAGTGTTAAAAAAGGCGGGGTTAACCATTGATGATATTGATTTATTTGAAGTAAATGAAGCCTTTGCTTCTGTAGTGATGCGTTTTATGAAAGAAACAGGTGTGCCTGCTGAAAAGGTAAATGTAAATGGTGGAGCTATTGCCATGGGCCATCCACTTGGTGCAACCGGTGGAATGCTAGTAGGTACCGTACTCGATGAACTTGAGCGCAGAAATAAGCGCTATGGATTGTGTACCTTGTGCATAGGCGCTGGCATGGGTGTTGCCACTATCATTGAACGAATCTCATAAGAATTTTGGAGTAAAAGAATATGTCGAATGTCAATTCAGGGTTTAAATATGAATTAGACGATAGTGGGTTCGCTATTGTTACTATGGATATGCCGGGTCAAACAGCGAATACCATGAATGATGATTACCTTATCTATATGGACGAAACCCTAAACGCCATAAAAAGCGATTTAACTAATATCAAAGGGATCATCATAACTTCCGCTAAAAAAACATTTTTTGCCGGTGGTGACATCAACACTATATTAAAGAGCAAAGAAGAAAAAAGTTGGGATAAAGCTTTCGAGTTAAATTTAAAACTCAAAAGTCAGCTAAACGACCTTGAAAAATTAGGCGTACCAGTAGTTGCTGCAATTAATGGTGCGGCTATGGGTGGTGGATTTGAGATTTGTTTGGCCTGTCATCACAGAGTCGCATTGAATGCTCCTTCTGTCACTGTTGGTTTTCCAGAAGTATCCTTAGGTCTATTACCTGCTGCTGGCGGTATTGTAAGGACCGTAAGAATGCTTGGTCTTCAATCATCTTTCCCTGCTTTGGTAGAAGGCAAGCGTTACTCGGCTAAAGCTGCTCTGGATTTGGGCCTAATAGATGAACTGGCAGAAACCTCAGAACAGATGATCGAACAAGCAAAAAAATGGATATTAGCCAATCCAGAAGCACAGCAACCTTGGTTTAAAAAGGGTTATAAAATACCTGGAGGAGATGCGTTCAAGCCACACAATGCAATGATGTTAGCTGCATCGCCGGCTATGTTGCGTAAAAAAACAAAAGGTTTGTTACCTGCTCCTGAAGCCATTATTGCAGTCATGTCTGAAAGTACAATGTGTGGATACGATTCCGCCATGATGGTTGAATCACGTTATTTTTCTGAATTATTACAAAGCCCAGAATCTACGTCCTTAATCAAAACACTCTATTTCCAAATGAACGAAATTGCCGCAGGAAAAAGCCGTCCCGCTCAATGTGAAAAAAATACTATCAAGAAAGTGGGTATTTTGGGAGCCGGGATGATGGGACGAGGAATCGCCTATGCTTCGGCACTATCGGGAATTGAGGTCGTGCTTAAAGATATCTCAGTCGAAAATGCCGAAAAAGGTAAGGAATATTCACAAAAGTTATTAGATAAACTGGTAGCAAAAGGGCGCAAAACTGAACAGCAAAAACAGCAGATTTTAGAGAGGATTTTACCTACTGCTGACAATCAAGATTTGAGTGATTGTGATCTCATTATTGAGGCGGTTTTTGAAAATCTAGATCTGAAAATCCAGTTAACCAAAGATATTGAGCCTTTCCTAAAACCTGGCTGTATTTGGGGGTCTAATACATCAACACTACCGATAAGTTTACTTGCAGAAGGCTTCAGTGATCCGTCTAGGTTTATAGGTGTTCACTTCTTCTCACCAGTAGATAAGATGAATTTAGTGGAAATTATTTCAGGTAAGCAAAGCAGTGAAGAAACTTTAGCTTATGTATACGATTACGTTACCCAAATTCGCAAAACGCCTATAGTCGTTAATGATGGTCGAGGTTTTTATACATCTAGGGTGTTTGGCTGTTTCGTTGATGAAGGTTTGCATATGCTAACCGAAGGGGTAAATCCAGCGGTCCTTGAAAATATTTCTAAACAAGTAGGTATGCCAGTAGGTCCATTATCGGTAATGGATGAAGTCGAAATAGAACTAATGCGTAAAGTGGGTGTGACCAATCAAGAGTTGGATCTTAAATTGGGTGACAACTTTTATGATACCCACTCCAAATTGCAATCATGTGCAATAGAGATGTGTGAGTTGGGACGTTCTGGAAGAGCCTGCGGTAAAGGTTGGTACGACTATCATGAAGATGGTAGTAAAACACTTTGGACAGAACTTAAAGATAAGTTCGGTGGCGACTCTGAGATGCCATTAGATGACATTAAGGACAGAATCATGTTCCGTCAGGTTGTGGAAACCTTAGGTTGCATTGATCGCGGTGTACTAATGTCATCCCGTGATGCCAATATCGGGTCGATTTTTGGTTGGGGATTCCCAGCTCATACTGGTGGGGTAATTCAGTTTATTGATTGGTTTGGCGGGAAAGAGAGTTTCGAAAAACGGCGCTTAGATCTAGAAGCCAAATATGGTTCTAGATTCTCATTAGACGACTCGCTAGATAATATTCTCGCAAAATCTGTAGCTTAATTATTGTGTTGCTAAGTTGACTAATGCTGGCTGTTGTCACGCATTGGTCAACAAACAATATTTTTATCGAAACAACTACTGATGAGTAAAAAATGGGTGAATCAAGCGAAAAAACCACTCCTGCTGTAATAATCGAAAAGCAGGGGGGGGTTGGTACCATTATCTTAAATCGTCCTGAAAAGAGAAATGCTCTCGACTTGACGATGCGAAAAGCTATTGCTGAGGCAGTAAAAGAACTGAATGAAGATAACAGCATATTGTGTTTGTTAGTAACCGGTGGAGATGACGTTTTTGCAGCCGGCGCGGATTTAAATATGCTGGTTTCCAAGGGGGCTCAAGAAGTAGCTGAGCTTAATTTAGGACAATATTGGGAACCATTAGTTAACTGCCCCAAACCGGTAATTTCCGCAGTAAGTGGCTATGCTCTTGGTGCCGGGTGTGAACTAGTTATGATGTCAGATATTGTTATCGCTGATCAAAGTGCTCGCTTCGGTCAGCCTGAAGCGAATGTAGGCATTATGCCCGGTGCTGGTGGTACTCAACGGTTAATTCGAGCTGTAGGTAAGCCTATCGCCAGTATGATGCTTTTGTGCGGTGAAATTTTAGATGCACAAAGAGCCCTTCAAGCAGGACTTGTTAGTGATGTTGTTGCTAATGGAGAGACCATTCATCGAGCTCAAAAATTGGCTAAACGGATCACCAAAATGCCACCTAAAGCGATGTTAGCTATCAAACGTACCTTGGCAATTGGTGCTGATATAGATCTCGGTGCTGCGATTGCAATTGAGAATAGAGAATTTCTTTTACTCTTTGATACAAAAGATAAAACAGAGGGTATGACTGCTTTTCTAGAAAAGCGTAAACCCGAA
Organism: Alteromonas sp. M12; assembly: GCF_037478005.1. NCBI lineage: Bacteria > Pseudomonadati > Pseudomonadota > Gammaproteobacteria > Alteromonadales > Alteromonadaceae > Alteromonas > Alteromonas sp. M12. The sequence continues at coordinate 287,792 of NZ_CP144164.1, forward strand.
TATAGCGGAAAATAATCGAATTCTTAGGACGTGAAATGGTAAACGAAAAGAAGCAAGTTGTTGGTGTTATTGGTGCTGGGACTATGGGGCGCGGCATTGTTCAGTTGTTTGCTCAAAATGGTCATCAAGTGCACCTTTACGATAGTGCGCAGGAAGCTGTCTTAAGTGCAATGTCTTCAATATTGCAAATGATTGATAAATTAGCCAACAAAGGGCGAATAGAACAAAGCACAGCAACCATTGCAAAAAACAATCTGAATCATGCAGAGCATATCAAAGACCTCGCCGTTTGCGATATTGTTATTGAAGCTATAGTTGAAAACATTGATATAAAGCGCAGCGTATTTCAACAATTAGAAGAAGTTGTTAGTGCAAACTGTATATTAGCCAGCAATACATCGTCATTATTAATTGCTGATATATCAGCTGCCTGTACTTTACCTAATCGTGTAGTAGGAATGCACTTCTTCAATCCAGTCCCGCTAATGAAACTAGTTGAAATCATATCGTCGGTGCGTACATCAGAAAATACCCTGATAACAGCTCAAAATTTGATAAATAGTGTTGGTCATGTTGCCGTTCTTGCAAAAGACCAACCCGGTTTCCTAGTCAATCATGCTGGGCGAGGACTATATACGGAAGGACTGCGCATCCTTGAAGAGCAAGTAGCCTCAGTGGCGGATATTGATCAAGTATTACGAGAAGCTTGCGGTTTTAAAATGGGCCCGTTTGAGTTGCTTGATCTTACTGGTCTAGATGTTTCTGGTAAGGTAATGGAATCCATCTACCAACAATTCCAACAAGAAGCTATGTTTCGTCCATCTACTCTAGTTCCTCCGAGAATTGCCGCTAATTTGCTTGGGCGTAAAACTGGTGAAGGTTGGTATCAATATGAAGATGGCAAAAAGGTCGAAGATAAACTATCTAGTCTGCCTGTTCTTTCAGAGTCGTTAAGCATTTGGATTGACCCCGATGCGGATGAATACGCCGATTTGAGAGATCTTTTCAGCGAAGCTGGAATCTCGGTTGTAACTGAAGCTAAGCAGGATAGTATTCTGGTCATTCAACCTTGGGGAAAGGATGTTAGTCAGGTCTGTGAAGACAAAGGGCTTGACGCTACTCGGGTGGTAGCGATAGATCCGTTATTTAAGGAGTCGAAACGCCGCACTATTATGTCGACTATGATTGTGCAGCCAGAATACATAGCAAATATTCATGCATCCTTAGTAAGAAGTGGTCACAGTGTAACAGTTATAAAGGACAGTCCCGGGTTCATTAGCCAAAGAGTGCTAGCTGTAATTATTAATATAGCTTCAAATATTGCACAGCGAGGCGTTGCTAGTGTTACTGACATTGATATCGCCGTTAAATTTGGTTTAGGTTACCCCCATGGCCCCTTAAGCTGGGGAGATAAAGTCGGAACCCAAAATATCGTCAAAATTCTAGATGGTTTATTTGAGGTAACGAGAGATCCGCGCTATCGAACTAGTATGTGGTTGCGCCGCAGAGCACAATTAAACGTATCGTTACTGACGGAAGATTAGAGGACCTTGTGGTTTCGCTAAGGAGATTTTGTGAAAGAACTAGATAGCATTAAATCAGCATTGTTTATGCCCGCTACTAAAAGTGATTTTGTGGCTAAAGCCCATAAAACTGGAGCTGATGCGATAATTCTTGACCTTGAGGATAGTATTGCAGTAGACCAAAAGATATCCGCGCGTGAATGTATCCAAGGGGCAAGCGCAGAGATAGCCAATCAAGGGTTAGTGGTGATGGTACGAATCAACTCTGAATGGCGGCTTGCTGTACGTGATTTAGAAACGAGTATCGGTAAAAATGTGCAATGCATAATCGTCCCCAAAGCAAGTAGCGAAGAGCACATAAAGATTATAGACGAGATAGTCACCGAATTAGAAATGGAAAAGGGGTTAACAATTGGCTCAACAAAATTATTAGCCTTTATTGAATCACCTTCAGCGCTAGATAAAGCGCACTCTATCGCAGCTGCTTCAGCAAGGTTGGTGGGGTTAAGCCTCGGCACTGAAGATTTTTCTACCGTGGTTGGCGCGAAACCAAATAGAGCTACTTTATATGCCCCATGCCAACAGATTATATTTGCAGCATATAGCGCCGGCATTCGAGCTTTCGGTTTCCCTGACTCGATTGCAAATTTTGCCGATGTTGAAGGGTTTAGAGAAACCATAAAACTATCTCGTGATATGGGGTTTCGCGGTGCTTGTTGCATTCATCCAACACAAGTGAAAATTATAAATCAAGAGTTTTCCCCTAGCGCTGAAGAAATACAAGATGCTGTTGCTATAGTCTCCAATTTTGAGAATGCGCAAAAAAATGGCTCTGCCGCGATAGCGTACAAAGGACAAATGATTGATGCCCCCGTCTATGCTCGCGCTAAAAGACTGCTGGAAACTATTAACAGTTAAATGTATTTTCGCGGTCTTCCTTCCATTATTTTGTTTGTCGATAACAAAGCCTTGCGTGTTCCTCTTTTTGTCTAATGTGGTCATGTTAATTTGGCTGAAAATACCCACCTAAGTTTCGTTGCGAAACTAATTAAGGTGTGTTAAATTTATTATAGACCGGCGAGACGGACTATAATAAGTGTTTGGTAGCTATTAAAGTCCTATCGATATGTATAGCTGAAGAGGTAAGTAATGTCAGAATCAACAGGAAAAGTTTGTATTGTTATTGGTGCTAGTCACGCTGGTGCTCAATTAGCAGAGAGCGTCAGAAAGCATGGCTGGGAAGGTGAAGTTTTGGTTATCGGAAATGAGGCTTTTTTGCCTTATCACCGTCCACCTCTTTCCAAGGATTTTCTCGCTGGTCAAAAAAGCGTAGATAATATTTTGCTGAAATCTGCAGCTGCGTACGAAAAACTCAATATTAAATTTAGGCTGAATACTTGGGTTACTAAAATTGACCAGCAAAACAAAACATTGTCACTCGATAGTGGCGAAACCATAGCATTTGACAAACTGGCTTTAACATTAGGAGCGCGGGTTAGAAAAGTACCTATTAACGGATCTGAAAAGGCTGGCGTTTTTTATTTGCGCACCATCGACGATATAGAAAATATTCGTCCGTACGCACTAGCGGGTAAAAAAGCCGTTATTGTTGGCGGCGGATATATTGGTCTTGAGACAGCTTCGGCTCTGCGTAAGATGGGCATGGAAGTGACAGTGATTGAAATGATGTCGCGCATATTACAAAGGGTTACCGGCGAGCAAATTTCTGATTTTTACAGTCGTATACATACCGAGGAAGGCGTCAAAATTGTTACAGATACGGCAATCAATCAGATCGAAGGTGATAAAGCCGTCACTGCTGTGCGAAGTCAAGATGGCCAGTTATTTCCTGCGGATTTAGTGATTATAGGGGCTGGTATTCTTCCTAATCTTGAATTAGCTGCGGAGGCAGGACTTAACGTTGAGCAGGGCGGCATAGTCGTCGATGAATTTGCGACCACATCTAATCCGGATATCGTTGCTGCCGGTGACTGTACATGGCATTTTAATCCAACCTATGAGCGCTGGTTACGATTGGAGTCGGTGCAAAATGCTACTGGACAGGCACGTGTTGCAGGCGCTGCAATCTGTGGTCAAAAACTTACCTACAATGAAATTCCCTGGTTCTGGTCAGATCAATATAACTTAAAATTGCAAATAGCTGGACTATCTCAAGGCTTCGACAATATTGTAATCAGAGGCGATATCGCTAAAGGCCGACAATTTGCAGCTTTTTATTTTGAAGGGGATAAATTTATCGCCGTTGATGCTGTAAATATGCCGGTAGCATTTATGGTTGGAAAACGTCTTTTGCTTTCAAAAAAAGCCGTTGATAAATCAAAGCTAGCAGATGAAACCGTGGATTTGAAAAGTTTAATGTAGGCCGTTTGTGGCTATATAGATAACTGAAGAACAAGAACTGATTGATGTTGGACTATGAGGAGTAAACGGCACATGCGTGAGTCGATGGAATATGATGTCGTAATCGTTGGAGCTGGACCTTCTGGGTTAGCAACTGCATGTCGATTGATGCAACTGGCACAGCAAAGCAATCATGCTCTCTCCGTTTGTGTTGTAGAAAAAGGCTCGGAAGTCGGCGCGCATATTCTCTCCGGCGCTATTATTGAAAGTAAAGCGCTAGATGAATTGTTTCCGGATTGGAAAGAACGTGGAGCGCCGTTAAACTTAAAAGCTGAAGAAGACCAAGTCTATTTACTAAAAGATAGCGATTCTGCGCTGAAAATACCTAATTGCCTGATCCCCAAAACGATGCACAATCGTAATAAAGGAAGCGGAAAAAGCGGTAATTATCTGGTCAGTTTGGGAGAAGTTTGCCGCTGGCTAGCAGAGCAAGCTGAACAACTAGGTGTTGATATTTTCCCGGGGTTCCCAGCTGCTGAAATTCTGTATCATGAAGACAATAGTGTCAAAGGTGTCGCCACCCAGGACATGGGGGTAGACCATAAAGGCCAAGCAAAAAGTAGTTACACTGAGGGGATGGAGTTGCATGGGAAATATACCGTATTTTCTGAAGGGTGCCGCGGCCATCTTGGCAAGCAACTAATTCACAAATTCGATTTAGATGCTAATTCAGATCCGCAACATTATGGGTTAGGACTTAAAGAGTTATGGGATATTGATCCTAAACTTCATCAACCTGGTTTGGTTATACATGGCTCAGGATGGCCTCTGGACGAAGGTAATAGTGGCGGATTCTTTTTATATCATACAGACAATTGTCAGCTAGTGGTTGGTCTGATAGTAGATTTAAATTACAGCAACCCTTATTTAAGTCCTTTTCAAGAATTTCAACGACTTAAACAGCACCCGAAACTAAAGCAATATTTGGTTGGCGGAACTCGTGTCTCTTACGGAGCTCGGGCTATTGCTAAAGGCGGATTTAATTCACTTCCTAAAATGACCTTTCCTGGTGGCATTATTACTGGTTGTAACGCTGGAACCTTAAACTTTGCCAAAATCAAAGGCACCCATACAGCAATGAAGTCGGGTATGTTGGCGGCTGAAAGTATTTTTACTGCATTAAATGAAAATGCAAAAGACGATAATCAGCTCCATAGTTTTGAAGAAGCCTTTAGGAAATCATGGTTGTTTAAAGAGTTATACAGTGCTCGTAACTTCGGACCGTCAATGCATAAGTTTGGTGCATACTTGGGAGGGGCATTTAATTTTATTGACCAGAATATTTTCGCTGGAAAACTACCTTTTACTTTGCACGATAGAAAGCCAGACTATGCACAATTACTACCAGCAAAATCTAGTCAAAAAATTACTTACCCTAAAGCAGACGGCGTAGTTAGTTTTGATATTCTCAGTTCTGTATTTCTATCGAATACAAATCATGAAGAGGATCAACCTTGTCATTTAACCTTACAAGATGAATCAATTCCAATTAATCACAATCTCCCAATTTACGCTGAACCTGCTCAGCGATATTGCCCAGCTGGTGTGTATGAGGTGATAGGCACGGAGCAAGCAGCCAAATTGCAAGTTAATGGACAAAACTGCTTGCACTGTAAAACTTGTGACATCAAGGACCCTGCTCAAAATATCACGTGGATAACGCCTGAAGGGAGCGGGGGACCTAATTATCCCAATATGTAAATCGATATTTGCCAACAATAAATACAAAGGTTTAACTCTATGAAAGTACTGGTAGCGGTAAAACGTGTAATTGACTATAACGTCAAAGCACGTGTCAAAAATGACAATAGTGGCGTGGATTTAAGTAACGTTAAAATGTCAATTAATCCCTTTTGTGAAATTGCTGTTGAAGAAGCAATACGTCTCAAAGAAAAGGGAATTGCAACTGAAGTCGTAGTCGTTTCGATTGGCGACAAAAGTTGTCAAGAACAAATTCGCACGGCACTCGCGCTAGGCGCAGACCGAGGTATACAAATAGAGGCTGACAGCCAATTGGATTCCCTCAACGTCGCTAAGTTGCTAAACAAGTTGATAGACAAAGAGCAGCCAAGTCTGACTATTTTAGGTAAACAGGCGATTGATTCTGATAATAATCAAACTGGCCAGATGTTGGCTGCCTTAGCTGGTCTGCCTCAGGGTACCTTTGCCTCAGAAGTTAGTATCGAAGGTAATGAACTATTGTTAACTCGTGAAATTGATGGTGGATTGCAAAAATTAGCGCTTACCTTGCCCGCCATAGTTACCACCGATTTGCGTTTAAATGAGCCACGTTATGCTTCACTACCAAACATAATGAAAGCCAAACGTAAACCACTTGAGGTGATTCAAGCGAATGACTTTGGTCTCGATCTAACATCAAAAGTAAGCATACTAAAAGTTGAAACTCCACCCCAACGAGCGGGCGGAATATTGGTTGCGGACGTTGCAGAATTAGTCGAAAAATTAAAAAATGAAGCAAAGGTAATCTCATGAGCGTATTAATTGTAGCGGAACATGACAATAAGCAGTTAAAAACTGAAACAATGAAATTAGTCTCGGCAGCGGTAAGCTTAGGGGACGAAATCCACCTGCTAGTCGCTGGTCTAGACTGCTCGATGGTTGCAAAACGAGCAAGTGAAATACAAGGTGTGACTAAGGTTTTAATCGCTGACAATCCAGTCTATCAGCACCAACTAGCCGAAAATTTAGCGAATTTGATTGTAGAACTCAGTAGTAATTACAAACATATATTGGCTGCTACTAGTTCAACTGGTAAAAACGTTATGCCAAGAGTTGCAGCTTTAATCGATGTTGCGCAAATTTCCGATGTTATACGAATTGAATCTTCTGATACCTTTGTTAGGCCAATATATGCAGGAAATGCAATTGCAACGGTACAATCTAACGATTCGGTTAAGATATTGACTATTCGTACCTCCGCATTTGAGGGCGCTCAACAAAGTAATAGTGTGGAAGTTGAAAGTATTTCAAGTATTCATGCAAACAGTTTGTCTCGTTTCGTTGCAGATGAAATTAGTGTTTCTGAGCGACCTGATTTAGGAACCGCTGCAGTAGTCATTTCCGGTGGGCGCGGAATGCAAAATGGCGAAAACTTCACATTGTTAGAAGGAATTGCAGACAAACTAGGGGCGGCCATAGGCGCTTCTAGAGCTGCTGTAGATGCTGGTTTCGTACCGAATGATATGCAAGTTGGGCAAACTGGAAAGGTTGTCGCCCCAGATTTGTATATTGCCGTTGGCATTTCAGGCGCTATCCAGCATTTAGCTGGAATGAAAGACTCGAAATTCATAGTTGCAATCAATAAAGATCCTGAAGCTCCAATATTTCAAATTGCAGACTATGGTTTAGTTGGCGATTTATTTGAAGTATTGCCAGAACTGCAAGCAAAAATATAACCAATAGAAATTATCAGTGTGCTCTTAAAAGCGCGATTACAACGAGTGTAAGTTAAAAAAAGCGAGTGAGATATGTCTACAGCAAATGAAATAGAAAAACCAAATTATGAACCTTATCATTTTAAAAGTCATGCACGGACTATTACGGAAACTGATATCGTCAACTTTGTTAACCTAGTTGGCTTACATGAGCCTTATTTTATTGATATGGAGTTTATAAACGACAATATGGAAGGTGCTAATAAGTCACGATTTGCACCAGGGCCATTATTAATCTCCCTTGGGATGGGCTTAGTTTCTACCCAAATGATGGCAATAGTTGATCGAGTATTAGGTGATCACCCGGTAGGTAAGTTTGCTGGTATGACTAATGTTGATGCTCAAATAAAGGGCTCAGTATTTGTCGGAGATACTATTCATGTAGAAGGGGAAGGAGTCATTAAAGCCGTCACACGTAGTGGATTTACTGTCGTAAACCTATTGCATAAAGTGATGAACCAGCGTGATGATTTAGTTCTTGAATTCACTGAAACAGTATTATTCAGGGCACCGTGAATAGGAAGAAGTTTTAACTGTTTTAAACGCTTAATGGCGTTGACATTAGCAGACATTCGTTTCAATATGAAACTTACTTTGTGATCAAGAGAATAGCATGATGAACGACCGTATTTTGATTTTCGATACTACTTTACGAGATGGTGAGCAAGCCTTGTTGGCAAGTTTAACCAATAAAGAAAAATTGCAAATAGCATTTGCTCTCGAACGACTTGGTGTTGATATTATCGAAGCAGGGTTCCCGGTATCCTCACCGGGTGATTTTAAATCGGTTCAAGAAATTGCTCGTAACATCAAAAATGCAACTGTATGTGGATTGGCTCGTTCTTTATATGAAGATATAGACGCTTGTGGCGAGTCGCTAAAAGTCGCTGAACATTTTCGTATTCATACGTTTATTGCCACTTCAGACATTCATGTAAATGCCAAACTTAAAAAAACGCAACAAGATGTATTGGATATGGCCGTCAAAGCAGTAAAGCGTGCTCGCCGATATACAGATGATGTTGAGTTTTCTTGCGAAGATGCTGGGCGAACAGATATTGATTACTTATGTCGAATGGTTGAATCTGCAATTACTGCTGGGGCCACTACAATAAATATACCTGATACAGTTGGCTATACTATTCCAAGTGAATTTGGAGGCATTATCCAAACACTTTTTAATCGCGTTCCTAATATCGATAAAGCGGTAATCTCAGTCCATTGTCATAATGATTTGGGGCTTGCGGTGGCTAATTCCTTATCTGCAGTTCAACAAGGTGCCCGCCAAATAGAATGCACAATAAATGGTTTAGGCGAAAGAGCGGGAAACTGTTCACTTGAAGAAGTCGCAATGATTCTGCAAACAAGACAGTCTTTGTTAAATTTTGAAACCGGTATCAACAGCAATGAAATCTATCGAACTTCGAAATTAATTAGTCAATTATGCAATATGCCCGTGCAAGGAAATAAAGCAATTGTTGGTGCAAACGCGTTTAGTCATTCTTCAGGTATTCATCAAGATGGTGTTTTGAAATCTAAAGATACCTATGAAATTATGACGCCAGAAAGTGTTGGTATTAGTAAAAATCATTTGAATATGACCTCTCGTTCAGGCCGTCATGTTATTCAACATAGAATGAAGGAACTGGGGTACATGCCAAACGATTACGATTTGGAAGTACTCTATTCTAACTTTTTGGCTTTAGCAGACAAAAAAGGTCAGGTGTTTGATTATGACTTAGAAGCATTGGTGTTTTTTGATCAACAAAAACATCAACAAGCATATTATTCATTGGTGTATTTGCAAGCTAACTCAGGAGCAAACATCATTCCTACTGCAACGATTCAAGTGGAAGTGGGTGATACATTAAAAACTGCAACAGAAGTAGGTAATGGACCGGTAAACGCTGCGTTCAATGCGATAATTTCAGCTACAGGGATTGATGGGCTTGAGGTGGTTGATTTCAAACTAGATTCAAAGGGAGAAGGGTCTGATGCCTTGGCTCAGGTTAGTGTTGTAGTTGAATATAACCAAAGGCGATTTAATGGTATAGGCTTGGCTACAGATATTGTTGAGGCTGGCGTAAAAGCGTTAATCTATGTGCTGAATAATACACATATGGCGGATCAAATAGATCAACATAAACAACTAAATAGTATCAAAGTCGTTAATATTGACAAAAAGGTTTAGTCTGACAAGTTGTTCTTCTAACTAGGAAGAAAAATAATGAAGGGATGAAGCGCTATGTTCTTTGCTTTATCTAGCCATGACTTATTTGGGTATTCTACAAAGAGGCCATCTGTCGGTTTATTTTTTGTAAATGGGTAATCAGAGAATAAATAATTCTAGTCTACAAAGCGCTAATCAATGTGCTAAATTAATACGGAAACCTCAACTAAAATAGTAACCAGAGAGACATAGATGGCGACAAAACGGGAAAATAGTGTTAGCGGCAAAAAAGTAATTCTAGACGTATCAACCAAATTGTTTGCAAGGTTAGGCTTCGAGGGGGTGTCAATGCGTCAGATTGCTAAAGAGTCAAATTTTACACTGCCAACAATTTATCATCACTTCGGAAATAAAGATGAGCTGTATAAAGCCGTTGAAACAGAAATGTATGGTAAATATTCTACTCTCTTAATGGATGTTGCTCATGAGGACATTGAGCCTGAAGTCAAATTGCGTAAATTCATCGCGAGCCTCATTGATCTATTTGAAAACAACTCTGATTTTTTAAGGCTGTCACAACGCAACTTAATGGAAGACGGCGAAAAAAACCATGAGTTTCTAGTTAACATTGCACTCCAAAAAGTTCATCTTGTTTTACGCGATTTACTCAATGAATATAAAGAGGGCTGTGGTGACGGTATTGGACCTATAGTTTTATTTTCGTTAGTCCTCGGCTTTTTCACTATGAGCCCCGTTTCAAAGTTTCTTACAGGTTATCAATACGCTGAAATAACTCCCTCAGAAAAACGCTCAATGCTGACTGAAGCGGTAATCAATGCGATAAAAGTGACCTAGCTATTATTATTTAACAAAAACTATTCCGCGCCTTAAAACTCTTTTTAATATGAACTTTGGAACACCTCCACAGTTTAGCTTTTTTATAAACTGCAATTAATAAAATTATCAATCTTAATTGTGACCATCATTACTTAAATGCTAAAAAATTGTTAAATATTGTCATTTTACATTGATTTGTATATCGAACGTTATATAATAAAAATCATTGAAATATTTTTAAATATTAGTAACCGATTTAGAGGGTTAAAATGTTCGATTTTACTAGTTATAACAATACTAATTTGGAAGGCAAAACGTTTGACGTGATAGTTGCTGGTGCGGGTCACAACGGACTAACTTCGGCAGCCTACTTGGCTAAAAAAGGTCTTAAAGTTTTAGTTTTAGAAGCTCATGACACGCCTGGAGGAATGACGGCAACTAATCCGATGACACCAGAGGCGCCTGAACACATTATCAATGAAGCATCAATACATGCTTCATTATTTAGACTCTCTCCTATTGATGATGAATTAGAGTTATCGACCAAGTTTGGTTTACGTCAAAGACAAATCGATCCTTGTCACATTCAGTTGGCTTCTCCTACTGAAAATGAATCTTTTGCAATGTGGAATGATCCACTAAAAACAGCAGAAGAGATTAAATACTTTTCCCCTAAAGATGCAAAAACTTGGTTAGAAATGTCTGAAGTAATCGATGCGGCGTTTAAGATTGCAATGCCAATGATGTTAACAAGTCCTGTAAAACCTAGCTTTTCCGCTATCATGAAAGCTGCTGGACAGACACTTAAACACTTCAAACATTTAAAACCAATTATTAACATGGTCAGCAATTCACATGCAGGTTTAGTTGAAGAGCTTTTTGAAGCTGACATAGTGCGTGCTGCTTGTTTAACGCCTTTGCCTTTTATGGATTTTAAAGTCGATACTTCAGGTTTTGCTGTAGTTTATTTAGCAGCTCTACAAAGTAAAGGGATCTCAATGTTTGAAGGGGGAACTGGTGCTTTTCCCCGTGCGCTAATACGCTGCCTTAAATATTATGGAGGAGAAATCAAAACCGGGGCGCCAATCGCTGAGATGATTGCTAGGGATGGTGCGATAAAAGGTGTGAGACTACAAAATGGTGATGAAATATTTGCTAGCAAGGGGGTAATCACGGCATTTAGTCCCAAAATGGTGCTTAATCACATGCTACCAGAAGGGCTTTTATCTGATAAATTACAGACTCGAGCTAAGCGCATTCCAACAAATCAACGCGGTTTGGGAGACTATAAACTTAATATAGCTCTAAAAGGACAAATATCGCCAACCCGTCATATTAATTGGCGTAAACAACGTGGGTGGAGTGAAGACATGCGTTTACCAACACTACAGTGGCAGACGTATCAACAAGCATTAGATGCATATGATGCTTGTATTCAAGGTGAAGTACCTGAACAAATAGGTGGTTTATCACAAATTACTACAGCATTTGACCCCAGCATGGCACCTAAAGGATGTGATACTTATTGGTTTTGGTCGGGGTTGATACCATCCCAACCAAAAGCTGACTGGGATTCAGTGCGAGATGAGATCACTAACAAAACAGTTGCCGATGCAGCTATCATATATGAAGGTATTGAAGATTTGGAAATAGCACGACGGCCTTTAGCTCCACCAGATATCGAGAAGCGCTTTTTTGCCATTGATGGCAGTGTTTATCATGTTGAGCCGTATTTGACTAGATTTGGGCCTGGACGTCCAATGTCAGGGATGGCTGATTACAAAACACCAATACCTGGGTTATATTTAAGTGGTTCGGGAACACATCCTAGTGCAGGGATTTCGGGTATGCCAGGACGCAACGCTGCTTTGGCATTTATTAAAAACGAGAAGTAACTAAAATTAATTAATCATTTATGGTTATAACACGAGATTGGAAGTGTTATAACCTGATTTTCCAAACGAATATCGTGTTTAGGTGTGTGGTATTTATCAGTAGTAAGTAAAGCCAATCTCACCTTGTGTTAATGTCATTTTAGTAATGAGCAAACCTGTCTATTTAAATAGTTAGGGGCAATGATAGATGCCTTTCCCGCATCTGGATAACGATGTAACCGAGGGCATTTCTCTATCAATTTAAATTTTCGCATCGATCGTCGTACTTTATAACGGCCTACTACATAACGTTGATGATTAACTTCTATCATCATTCTTCGACAGCCGTAAGTGGCGTCCATCTAATTATGAACATACTTTCCCGTAACCTCTAAGCGAATCTCGGCCGATTTAATTCGCTTTGGTTTAGCATGAAAATAAAACGAGCTGTGAGGTACATTTAAGCATCGACAGATATGCTGTACATTAAATCCAGCCTTCTTCAATTCTAGCGCGTCTTGCGCCCTTTGTTGATTTCTATTGTGATTATGGCCAAAGGTTTTTTTAAAAGGTTATTATCACTTTCCAACTGTTTAACTTGTTTTTCTAACTCTCGAATTCGTTTTTGCTCATTAGTGATAGCTGACGCTTTAGGTGTAATCCCTTTTTGTTCTTCGCGATACTGATGCACCCATTTCTGCAAGGTGGAATACCCCACTCCCATAGCTTCGGCAGCTTGTTGTGAACAACTCAACACATTCTGGTTTACATTCGGCTGTGTATTTCTTCATTTTTATCTCGTTGGTTTTAGATATCATACCTCCAACGACGTATTTTGATAATTAGAGCATTACAGTTTTACGCGAGACTTAGGGACATAAAACATTAAATAGTTTTATGTTGGCAACTGAGTTGTTTGAATTTAAAGAAGAGTAAACAGCAAAGGGTGGTGTGAGAGTGGTTTATAAGTTGAGTCAAGCCACTAAAATTAGTCATGTTCAAAAAGCTGAATTGGAGTAATGGGCTTTTTGTATTAGTTAATTTTGGTCACAATCTGGTCACAGAATTTTTTAGTTAGTGAGCACTACAATTAAAAGGCCTTTAAAAATGGCGCACCCGGCGAGATTCGAACTCACGACCTCTGCCTCCGGAGGGCAGCGCTCTATCCAGCTGAGCTACGGGTGCGCTGGAAGCAGGCGTGATCTTAATGAAAACCTAGGAATTTTCCACTGTTATTTTCAATTATCCTTAATCCTAGGCATTTTTTGCGGAATTATCGGGCTGAGGTTGATTTTTAATCTATAAAAATAATAGTGATTACCAACTAACTTAGATAAAAACTTCTGGTTAGATTCGGTTATCGACATCTTGTGAATACGATGGAAATTTAGGCCTCATTTTTTTAAATTAATTTTTGTTTTTGTTCTTTCTATTTTAAATATCCTAACAATCAAACGCGGTACAGAAAAATTCCAAAGTAGTATAAAGCTTGTCTTCGTCGGATTCAGATTTTACAGACAGGGCAATGCCGCGCATGAGGGTCATTAAAACATCGGCTAGTTCTTCAGGGTTTTCGGATTCCAATTTTTGTAAACGGATTTTTATATTTGTTTGTATTTCTATTTGCTGTTTAGCGATTTCTTCTAGCAAAATTTTATTTCGACAAAAGAGGTTTCCTTGCAGAATTAAACAGCCGGATCTATGATTGTCGTTTAGGTAAAATTCTAAACTCATTTCAAGGCAATTCCTGAACATTTCACTGGGGCTTTCTGATTCTTTTAGGGTCTGTTCAAGTTTTCCTAAAAACTGATTTTTATACAGTGCTAAGGCGCGTAGAAAAAGTGACTCTTTATTTCCATAGGTAGCATAAATAGAAGTAGCGGTTGCATTTAATGTTGAGCACAATTCGGCTACTGATACATTTTCAAATCCGTACCTTTGAAAGAGTGTTAGGGCTCTTTTTAGGCCTTCGTTGGTATCTAGTTTTCTCGGCCTGCCTCGTGTCGAGGAACTATTTGTATCATTCATTACATAAATTAGCTAATTGCTAGGAATATTAATTGTATTAAACGCTACAAAAAGCTATTTTACAAGGCTTTCGAGATAAATAGGGAGGGTTTTTTATAAATGTCGTACAAGCAAGTGACGGGGTGTTAGGGGATTTAATGTAATCATCACTACAATAATCTATAAGGTTTTAAAATCGATTATTGTAGTGATTGATATAAAAATTGATAAGGCGCTTTTTCGGTGTCCTTAATCAGCGCTTAAAACGGTTTGTTTGTAAAGTTCTAAGGCGTGAATATTGTCTTTTTGCGCCTCTTTGATTTGCGCTAAAAGCAACACATCGCGACGTTCATTTGCAAGCTTAATGGCCTTGGAAAGGGCCTTTTCGGCAAGCATATAATCGCCAGAATTATACGCAAGTTGTCCTAGAGTTGAGAGTATATCAACATTGGAATCGTCCTTTTTAAGCCACCCTTCTAGCTGTTTAATTGCACCATTTGTTTGGGTATTTTTGAGCTGTCGATAGAGATTATACAGTACCGGTATTGGACCACTTTTCTGGCTATTCACTAAAATTGTTTGTGCTTCTTCATACATCTCTTGATCAATTAATTGTTGAGAATAAGCTGCAACTTGGCCGGATTCTTTGCGAACGCCTCTAGGTAAAGATTGCCATTTTTCCTTCAATTTTAATGCACCTTCTTTGCTGGCAATTTCTGCATATTCACCTTTTGATGCTTTTAATAACCAGTAATCGTATTCCTCTCCAAGTGGTTTTTTCCACTTTTTAACGTGCTCTTTTAATACCGTAAATTTCCCAGTTTGCTCTAGTGCTCTGGCCCACAATTTAATGATATTTGGATCTCGTTGGATCTTTTCTGAGGCTTCATTGATGTGTGTAAGTGCTTGCTCACCCTGATTTTCTAAGACCAAATCACGGATAAGGCATAGATTTGCGGCTAAAGCAGTTTTGTCTTTTTCTGCTGCTTCATACCATAACTCTCGAGCATCAACTTTGTTATTAAGCTGCGCTTCCACTTCGGCCAAAGCTAATAAGTTAATGCCGTCAAAATCTTCGTTACGTATTTTGTTTAGGGATTTTTTGGCTTCTAAAAAGTTTCCTTCTGCAAGTGAAATTAAGCCGTTGGTGAAAGCTTTTTGTTTACGTCTGCTGCTAAATCCGAACAACCAGTCTTGTGAGCCTGCTAAGATATCGATGAGCTTTTTAATCAGAATGATGGATAACCAAGTCACAAAAAACAAGCTAACAACTAAAACCACAAAGCCGAAAATGGAAACCTGATAAGTACCACTTTCAAGGGCGATTAGAAAATACCCTTGGTAATTAATTAGACTTGGGCCTGCGTACAAACCTACGATAATGAGGCCGATGATAATTAACAGCAGAATGATTTTTTTCATAGTTCAAACTTCCCGTTTGAGAATGCGTTGCTCATTCGGTTTTCTAGGATATCTTGCAATGGTTTTGCGGCATCAAGTTGCTGAGGATATTTACGCGCGACTTCCGTTTCTTCGAGATTACGTAACGCGTCTAACATGCCTGCCACTTCAGTGGTTTCAAGATCATAATGCTGAACAATTAATCCTATCGCCCGTTGTAAACTTTGTTTAAACAGAGTGTCTTGCTCTTTCATTATTGCCGTTTGCGCTTGCATTAATGCAAAACGTAACTGCTCTTTGGCTAGCCACTGTTGTTGTTGTGATAGTAAGGGTTCAACTGGTCCTTCATTGGCTTGATATTTAAAGTTGCTCTCAATATAGGCCCAAACTCTTGCCATTCCCGTGAGTTCTTCTGGCTCAAATCCCTTCACTTCCACTTCTGGTAGCGACAAGGGGAGGTTATTAACTTGTTGCACCATGCCTGATAACGACAAAGCGATAGAGGTTAATGAAACCTGATTGATCTGTTGAAGGTTTTGAATATCGCTGGCAATAAATTGTCTTACTGGTAGTAAAGACGGATCCGCTAAATCTTGTAATCGGCTATCTGCTGCTTGCAGCATAGCCACGGCAGTGCGGACATCATTTTCCAACCAAAGTTTTCGACCGGCCATTCGTACCAAATAATCTGCTTCTGCTAATAACCAATCAGCTGGACGACGGCCTGATACGTCTGCAAGATTTTTACTATTGGCTTGCGCTTGGGTCAATGCTTGGTTAGTTAATTCGTTTTGCTTGGCGATGGACTCTTCAAACTCTGTTTGTTGAGTACCTAACTGACGAGCTAATTGGTCAATTGTTCGACCTTGCTCTGAAATAGTTTCACTTTGCGCCGTCAAAGTTGCATTTTCATTATTTAACGTACTATTCCATTGTTGCCAAAACCAATAACCGGCAGCTGCAATAGCTAAGAGGCAAAGCAAATTAATTAATGTGACAAACCATAAAAATCCAGTTTTCGATTTACCTTTAGCTGGCGCATCTTTGCCTGGAGTGTTCTTAGATTTGGGCGTAAATGGCGGTTTTTCGCTTTTTGTTTCAACTTTAGCTTTGGGCTTCGGCTGTTCCTTTACTTCGACGTAGGACGCATTCTCGATTTCCAAGGCTTTCATTTCCTCTTCGAGGGCGGTGATTTTGTCTTTTTCCGTCATTTAGCGCTCCAAAAATTGATTGATTGCGTCTTTTAATTGCTCGTCACTTGCACCAGCACTGAGATATACCTGTTGTATACCTAGTTTAGTTGCATAATCGGCAAGACGCTGACTAACCATAATCCAAGGTGTAGATTTTAACCAATTTTGGTCAAATTTGTCCCATGCTGCTTGGATAATTTCGCCACTTGTAGCCACAATACATTGAATGTCTTGCTGCTGCCAAGCTTCTGTTTGCGAATAATTTACACATGGCAAACGATTATAGAGGTTGATATGTTCCACCTCAGCCCCTCGTTGTTGCAGTTCTGAGGGTAACATTTTGCGGCCGCCAACACCTTTTAGCAGAAATACTTTGTGGCTCGATAAATTTTGCAATTGTGGTAGCGACAATAAGCCTTCTGAACAGGCCATGTCAGGCACAATTACTTGCTCGGTTAACTGTGTTAAACGCTCACCAGTGCTTGGACCTACCGCAAAAACAGCGAGTTCAGAGGGCCAATCTTTGACACCTTCAATAACGATTTCGGCAGCGTGCGTGCTGACAAATATGCACTTACTACGGCTAATTTGCTGTGCATCCATGGCTAAAATAGTTTGCGCAAATTGCTGTAGATTATCCTGATTGATGTCTATTTCTATCAGTCCTACACCAACGGTTCTAATACCTTGTTGTTGCAAGTAACGGGTACTTTTTTCAAATTTTTCTTTTGGCCGCAGCAATAAAATAGACATTTATGTTACACGTATGCTTCTGCTAAATATTCTTGTGCGCCTAGCTCTAACAATTTCTCAGCTACTGCATTACCAAGTTGTTCGGGTTCTGCAATATCGCCGTACTGCTCAGCCATAATAATCTGTTTTCCAGAAATAGAGCCAACCAAACCACGCAAGTGTAGTTGATTATCTATGATTTCGCAGAAACTGCCGATGGGGACCTGACAGCCACCTTGCAGTTTAGCGTTAAGCGCCCGTTCTGCCACCACACGGGTCGCAGTATCAGGGTGATTCAAGGGTTGTAATAATGCCACTAATTCTGCGTCTTCAGTACGACATTCAATACCTACAGCACCTTGACCAACAGCTGGTAAAGTGACCCTGCTACTAATTTCTTGTCGTATGCGGTCAGCCATATTTAAACGAATTAACCCCGCTGATGCTAAAATAATTGCATCGTATTGGCCTTCATCTAGCTTCGCTAAGCGGGTATTCACGTTGCCGCGCAGATCTTTTATCTGCACATCTGGGCGATACGCTTTGAGCTGGACTTGCCGACGTAAGCTTGAAGTGCCAACAATCGCGCCCTTGGGTAGGGAAACAATATCTTCGTATTTGTTGGATACAAACGCATCTAATGGATTTTCCCGTTGGCAAATAGCGTGTAAACCAAAACCATCGGGAAATTCGACAGGAACATCTTTCATGGAATGCACTGCAATATCGGCTTCGCCTTTTTGCATAGCCACTTCCAATTCCTTGATGAACAATCCTTTACCACCTACCTTTGCAAGTGGTGTATCTAAAATCACATCGCCCTTTGTAGTCATAGGGACTAGTTCAATTGCAATGTGAGGGTGCGCCTTTTCTAATTCTGCTTTGACAAATTCTGCCTGCCAAAGAGCAAGGGCACTTTTACGGGTAGCAATTTTAATTACTGAGCGAGTCATAAACAATCCGATTAACCTTTTAACACCATTTTAAGGTTTTGCTGACCGGATTGGTACAGCAGAGTTGTAAAAAACCTAACAACCAAGCTGATCTACATCAATAGCAATGAAAAAAGTTTAAAAGTTAACCACTAATGGGTATTGCTCGTCAGCTTTTCGAATATATTCATCACGGTTTTCGAGCCACTTTTCCATCACGCCGATACTATAATTTAGATAGAGTTTGTTATTTACAATTGTAAATGCCTCTTCATCTATACCAACTAAGTTGCCATCAGCCATTGCGTAAGCGCAATATCCACCGTACTGGGGGGCATATTTCTCGGGATTTGCGACAAACATGGCTTTATGTTCTTCCGATGAAAAATGCCACTGCGCGCCACGCCAATCATAACTAATCTGTTTGTTACCTTTTACAGGTTTGTTTTCGGTGAAGTAGGCCACTGTATCGTAACCATAAATAGCGTGATTATTAAAAAAGCCTGTCTCAATGGGATCTGAGGCGTGAGCCGCAGTGAAAAACAAACTGGTTAAGGCAAATATTAGTACTTTTAAAGCGTTCATGAGGAATCCGATTTGGTAATTAAATTATAATTACTTACAAAACCGGCTATTCAGACTTAAAATTTCATCACAATTTTATCACGGTAGAATTACGGGAATCGCAACGCTTACGTATTTTACATGGGATGTTCACTATAACTTATTTAATATAGGGTGCAGGCAGTGTGAACACTTACTTTTTTACGAATAGCTAATTTAGGATACTTAATAAGAGTTTATAAAAAGAGCCATAGACGCCTTATTTAAAACCGTCGCTTGTGCTGTTTAATCTCATTATCTAAACAATCATGGCCTTGAGACGCGGCTCTTATAAAAGTTCATGCTGTTATTTATAAAAATATTAATGGCGCTAGCCACAATGAAACAGCACTAATAAGAATTAAACCCACAATATTTAGTACAAAACCCGCTTTTATCATCTGTGGAATATTGAGCAAACCTGAGGCGAAAACTATCGCATTTGGAGGTGTTGCAACAGGTAACATAAAGGCACAGCTTGCAGCTAAGGTAATAGGAATACACAACACTAACGGAGATACACCAAGCTCTAATGCAACGGCCGCTACTACTGGTAAGAAGGTTGCCGCTGTTGCAACATTACTGGTTAGTTCTGTTAGGAAAATAACCAATGCGGTAGCTGCGATCACCAACACAAATACACCAAATGTGCCTAAAGGCATTAAGCTACTTCCCAACCATGCTGCCAGCCCAGATGAAGAAACTGCTGCGGCTAAACTTAATCCGCCACCAAATAAAATCAACACTCCCCAGGGTAGCCGACTTACATCGTCCCAAGTCATTATTTGCGGTTGAGCTTTGTTACCACTTGGAAGTAAGAACAATAGTAACGCCGCGGTCATTACTATTCCTGTATCAGTTAAAAAGTCGATACCAAGAAGTACCGAGATAGGGCGTCTAACAATCCAAAATGTGACAACTAGAGCAAATACTATTGCTACTCGCTTTTCGGCACGACTCATTGGCCCTAATGCTTGGCGTAACTCGGTTAAGTGCTCATGGACTACTGGATTTGCTGGAATATCGATCTTAAAAGTCCAGCGTGTTAGAGACCACCAAGCCAGCGGCAACATTAGCAACATTACAGGTATGCCAAGTGCCATCCAGCTAGCGAAAGTGAGTTTGATATCATAGTTTTCATTTAAAAATGCAGCTAACAATGCATTAGGCGGAGTACCAACTAGTGTGGCTAATCCACCGATTGTAGCGGCGTAGGCTAAACCCAGTAACATTGCTACTTGAAAAGACTTAATTTGCCGTTTGTTGAGGTGCGCATTTTGCTCCGAAATTATATGCGTAACCGATAAGGCGATGGGCATTAACATCATAGTAGTGGAAGTATTTGTCATCCACATTGAAAGCAATGCCGCGACTACCATAAAACTACCAACCAGATTTCGACCATCGGTACCGGTATAAGACAAAATGACTAGGGCTATTCGTTTATGTAAATTCCAGCGTTCAACCGCCAATGCTAGGATAAAGGCTCCCATAAACAAATAAATAATTGGGTTAGCATAATGGGATGTGGCGTCTGCTAGAGTTGTTATTTCTAGAAAGGGAAAGGTAACTATGGGTAAAAATGCGGTGACAGGGACGGGCGCGGATTCTGTTGCCCACCATAGTGCCATCCACATACCTACAGCCGCGACGCGCCAAGCGGTAGGATCCATTGTTGTTTGATTTGCTCCTAGAAGCATCATTAAAACGAATAGGGCAGGCCCAGCCAATAATCCAATATTTTGATATCGACCACGTTGCGGATCAGTTATTTCCGGTAAACTATCACTCATAATACTGCCTTAACATCGAAAAGGTCGAAACTGGAAAACAATTCCAGCTATAGGACAAATTTAAAGTATTGTTCTAAAATCTGTGTAAAAGCCACGTTTGTAATTATTCTGCGTATTGCATTGCAATTGAACCCAACCAATCTAGTCATTGATAAGACTTGTGGGGCAGTAAATTACGAATACCAAGACACAGCCGAGTGTCTGCATATTGGTATTTTTATGTATTTAGATAAATGAGGTTAAGGCTGGTATTTTATAAAGCATGTCACCACCCAAAGTGAACGAAATCAAATTCATCCACATGGCGATTTATGATGACGGTTGAAATTGCTATTACTTTGCTTAAATTACCGCTCTTTTAATAAGATATACCGCGTTAGCGTAACGTTGGCAAGTCTGAGTTGCTTAGGTTAAGTATTTGCTAGTTAACCTAAACGCTCCTGCAACCACTCTGAAACGTCTTTAATTTCCTGTGGGCAAACATTATGTTGCATTGGATATTCTTTCCATTTCACAGGGTAACCAATATCTTCGAGCACTTTAAACGCGGCATGTCCTAAAAACATTGGTACCACTTCATCCTGCTGGCCATGGGCACATAGAATAGGTGTGTTTTTATTGGCCTGATGAACTTCACTGGCAAACTTATCTGGTTCAGACATATAAGTTGAAAGCGCCATAATGCCAGCTAGCTTTTCTGGGTATCGAGTGCCTAGATGAAGCGCGATAACTCCGCCTTGTGAAAAACCGGCCAACACAATGCGATCAGCTGATATTCCTTTGGCTTTTTCGGCTTCAATTAAATCACTGACTTTAGCTGCTGAGTCCAACACTCCGTCCACATCTGCGCGATTATTAAAATCCATGGTTTTAATATCGTACCAAGCACGCATCGGCATACCATTATTGATGGTTACTGGTCTTACAGGCGCGTGAGGGAACACAAACCGTACCGCCATACTTTCCGGTAACTTTAATTCGGGCACGATTGGCGCGAATCCATTACCAGAATCCCCTAGACCATGCATCCAAATTACAACGGCATCGTATGGCTTTTTGGGATTTACTTCTACGTAGGGCAATATCTGCTCAGACATTTAGCTGCTTCCTTTGATTTAAATTATGACAATTTTACGCTTTGCTCTGCTTGTTTACTGGCAGCTTCATCAATAAATGACCAAAATTCAACACCGGTGCGCTCATCTATCCACACTTCATCTTGATAATTGAAATGATGACCATTGAATTTGGTCGCCACCCAAAGTTGGTGCAAAGGTGCTTGTTTGTTCAAAATAATCTTGGTTTTATTTTGAAACTCTAGGGTTAAAATTCCTTCTGCTGATTCGTAGTCGATATCCACCTCGCAGGCATCTAACGCTTCTTCCAGTTGGATAAACATGTCATCTACAAGTTGGTGATACTGGCTGTCATTCATTTTGTGATTCGCTAGTTAGGTAATAAGTCAGAATATGTTAACATTGCTAAAAATTCGCGACAGTTATTTTATTAAATTTTATGGCAAAAGCACCCGGTAACTTATTTATTTTGGCCGCTCCTTCAGGAGCAGGTAAATCTAGTCTCATTAATGCGCTAATAGAAAGGCATAGTGAGTCGAATATGCATAGTAATAAACTGCAGGTTTCAGTTTCGCATACAACCCGCGCTCCTAGACCCGGAGAAGTCGATGGTCAACACTATCACTTCGTCTCAAGAGAGGAGTTCGAGGATTTGATCAAACAGCAGGTTTTTTTCGAATGGGCTGAAGTATTTGGAAATTATTACGGTACGTCGCGAGTGGTAATAGAAAAAACCCTCAAAGAAGGTACCGATATTTTCTTAGATATTGACTGGCAAGGAGCGCGTCAGGTCAAAGCGCAAATTCCTGACACTGCGACGGTTTTTGTCGCGCCACCGTCTCGAGAAGAACTTTTCCGTCGTCTTACACAACGCAATCAAGACTCTCAAGAGGTGATCGAGCAGCGAATGCAAGAAGCGGAGTCAGAAATTTCCCATTATCATGAATTTGATTTTATTGTCGTCAACGATCATTTCGAATCAGCTTTAAATGAGTTAGATGCGATAGTAAGTGCTCGCAGACTACGAAAAGAGAAGCAAGTAATTCGGCATGCTGGCTTATTTGCTGATTTACTCGGAAAATAAACAGTCTAATGATCGTGAAAGATCTTTCCTTTAGACCAATAAAAACGTAAACTACTCGACCTTTTTTTGAACACCTTTAGACATATCGACCACCTCGGAGAAATATATGGCTCGTGTAACAGTAGAAGATGCCGTAGACAAAATTGGCAATCGTTTCGATTTAGTATTAGTTGCTGCTAAGCGCGCACGTCAGATTGCTATTGAAGGCAAAGACGCTCATGTTCCTATGGGAAATGATAAGCCCACAGTAATCGCTCTTCGTGAAATTGAAGAAGGTTTTGTTGATGCTTCAACAATTGCAGCTGAAGCAATTCGTGACCAACAAGAGCACGATCAAGCTGAATTCTCGTCAGTTGCTAACATCCTGTCTGAGTAAAAATAAGCCAATCCTGAACTCATATGAGTTCAGGACAAACTTATAGGCTGACAAGCTTACAAAATCTCCGTATTCTTAACTCCTAAGTCAACTAAAAGCATGTGTTAAGTGTATTTATTCGAAGGCCTTAAAAACAAATTAAGTGATTACCTACCTCTAGACGCGGTCAAGGGGATTGAGGCTGCCTTCGTTTTAGCCCAAGATGCACATGATGGACAAATGCGTTCCAGCGGTGATCCTTACATTACCCATCCAGTTGCCGTTGCAGGCATACTTGCCGACATGAACCTTGATGAAGAAACCATCAAGTCTGCGTTATTACACGATGTGATAGAAGACACCCATTATTCCAAAGAAGATCTGGTTGAAGCATTTGGTGAAACTGTTGGCGATTTAGTGGAAGGGGTGTCTAAGCTGGATAAAATCCAGTTTAGTACCAAACAAGAAGCACAAGCCGAAAATTTCCGTAAAATGATGATGGCGATGGTGCAAGATATCCGGGTCATTCTGATTAAACTCGCAGACCGAACCCACAATATGCGCACTTTAGGTTCGCTAAGACCAGATAAACGTCGCAGAATTGCCAGAGAAACCCTCGAAATTTATGCGCCTATTGCTCACCGACTCGGTATCCACGATATTAAAAATGAGCTAGAAGACTTAGGTTTTCAAGCCATGTACCCGATGCGTCATCGAGCTCTTTCGGCGGCCGTTAAACAGGCTCGCGGTAACCGCAAAGAAATCATTGAAAATACCCGCAATGAAGTGGAAACTCGTTTAAAAGCCCATGGTCTTGATGCGCAAGTCATTGGCCGCGAAAAACATTTGTATTCGATTTATCGGAAAATGAAGAACAAAGAATTGTTGTTCAACGAAGTCATGGATATATATGCGTTTCGGGTGATAGTCTCCTCTGTCGATAATTGCTATCGCGGGTTAGGGGCTATGCATGGTTTGTATAAGCCTATTGAAGGTCGTTTTAAAGATTACGTGGCCATTCCACGCACAAATGGTTATCAGTCATTACACACTTCTTTGATTGGACCTCATGGTATTCCTGTTGAAATTCAGATTCGAACTGCTGAAATGGATCAGATGGCTGACAAAGGCGTCGCCGCACATTGGATTTACAAAGATGATGGTGAAACGCAGCAAGGCACTACGGCGCAAGTTCGAGCACGCAAATGGATGCAATCCTTATTAGAACTGCAACAAAGTGCAAGTTCATCATTTGAATTTATTGAAAACGTTAAAACCGATTTGTTTCCTGATGAAATATACGTGTTTACACCAGACGGCCGAATTATCGAATTACCCATGGGAGCCACGCCCGTCGACTTTGCTTACGCAGTGCATACTGATGTAGGTAACTCTTGTGTGGGTGTGCGAGTAGAGCGACGTAACTACTCACTTAATAAGCCACTGCAAAATGGTCAATCGGTGGAAATAATTACCTCTCCAAGAGCAAAACCCAACGCCAACTGGCTCAATTTCGTGGTCAGTGCCAGAGCCCGTTCTAACATACGCCACTACCTCAAGCGGCAGCAGTCCAAAGAAGCCATCAGTATGGGTAATCGTTTACTTAGACATGCTTTAGGGGCGAGAAGATTAGACGATATTCCGCAAGAAGATAGAGATCGTGTTGTGGCTGAAACCAAACACGACTCTTTTGACGAATTGCTTTCAGATATTGGTTTAGGTAATGAACTCAGTGCCATTGTCGCTCGACGACTGTTGGGCGAGTCTGAAGAGCTGCCAGATAAAGGCCGTAATGTGGCGATTAAAGGCACTGAAGGCTTGTTAGTGACCTACCCCAAATGTTGTTACCCGATTCCCGATGATGAAATTATCGCGATTCTTAGTCCTGGTCGGGGCATGGTTATCCATCAGGTAGGTTGCAGTAACATTCGTAAGTTAAGTAAAGAAGAGCCTCAACGTGTTTTACCAATGCATTGGGATAGCGAAGCTCAAGGTGAATTCAAAGCGTCGGTAAGAATAGAGCTAATTAATCATCAAGGCACATTGGCTACGTTAACCAATGCCGTTGCTTCTTGTGATTCAAATATTATTGGTTTACAAACAGAAGAAAAAGAAAGCAATGTTTATTACATTGATATTGAGTTAACCACAAAAAATCGTGTACATCTGGCTAAGGTCATGCGCAAAATTCGCTCCATGCCGGAAGTGCAAAAAGTCTCACGTCATAGTCAAATTCGACACAACTAAGGTAAATAATTATGTCAAAGTCCGTAATTCATACTGACCGGGCCCCTCAAGCTATTGGGACTTATAGTCAAGCTGTAAAGTCTGGCACAACTGTGTATTTATCTGGCCAAATTCCTTTGGTTCCAGAGACCATGGAAATGGTTTCTGACGATTTTAAAACACAAGCTATTCAGGTATTTGAAAATGTAACTGCAGTGTGTGAAGCCGCTGGTGGTACTACTAATGATTTGGTTAAAGTGAATATATTTCTAACCGATTTATCTAATTTTGCCACCGTCAATGAGGTGATGAGCCAGTATTTTAAAAAGCCATATCCTGCTCGTGCCGCTATAGGTGTAAAAGAACTACCAAAAGGTTCACAAATTGAAATCGACGGCATTATGGAATTGCCTGAGTGATATTGCTTTAGAAAGTTTGGCTTTCAGTTAGAGGTTTTTTAGTGTCAGTGTCACCAGAACGTTATCAAAAAATTCGTGATGTCTTAAGCAAGCGACAAACTAGCTTAACCGTATGTTTGGAGCAAGTTCATAAGCCCCATAATGTTTCCGCAGTGATTAGAAGTTGTGATGCGGTAGGCATTCATAAAGTGCATGCCGTTTGGGATGATGAAACAAAAGAATTACGTGGTGGCACCGCAATGGGCAGCCAAAATTGGGTGTACATGGAAAACCACAATAGCATTGGTGATGCAGTTTCTCATTTGCAAGAGCAAAAAATGCAGGTGTTGGTTACCCATTTGTCTGATCAGGCCGTAGATTTTCGCGACGTCGATTATACCAAGCCAACAGCGATAATTTTAGGCCAAGAAAAGCACGGTGCTACGCAACAAGCTATCGATTTAGCCGATCAAGAGATTGTCATTCCTATGGTAGGAATGGTTCAATCCCTCAACGTCAGTGTAGCAGCTGCACTGGTTTTATATGAGGCGCAGCGGCAACGGCAAATTGCCGGTATGTATGATACGCAGCACCTTGATGAATCAGACTGCCAAAAAATGTTATTCGAACGGGGTTATCCTGACTTTCGTAAATTATGCGACGAAAAAAAACTGCCATACCCACATATTGATGAACAAGGAAGTATTGTCGCCGACGATGATTGGTGGCAAGCATTGCAATTCCGAAAGCTGTAGGCGGTTGCTTTAGCCCCGCGCTATCTTCCGACCTCCATGGCCTAAAGGCCATGCTACGGATTTCTGTTGTAGGCGGGTGTTTCAACCCCGCGCTATCCTATGATATTCCATGGCCTAAAGGCCATGCTACGGATTTCTGTTGTAGGCGGGTGTTTTAGCCCCGCGCTATCCTATGATATTCCATGGCCTAAAGGCCATGCTACGGATTTCTGTTGTAGGCGGTTGCTTTAGCCCCGCGCTATCTTCCGACCTCCATGGCCTAAAGGCCATGCTACGGGTTTCTCTTGTAGGCGGGTGTTTTAGCCCCGCGCTATCATCCGACCTAAATATTTCCATGGGATAAATCCCATGCTACATTGTTATGTTTGCGAACATACTTTAAAAGGAAACCTACTATGCGATCCGCTTACCTAATCGGCTTGTTTCTTACGCTTTTTGCAACACAGCTGTTTGCCTTAGACCGAACTTTGATCGCGGAATCCCCTGAAGATGTAACTCCCTTATTAAATGGCCAAACTATTCCCAATGTGACACTGCGCACTGCGACTGGTGCGCCGGTTAGTTTGCAGGCGATGATTATGCAAAAACCGACGATTATATTGTTCTATCGTGGGGGATGGTGTCCCTATTGCAGCCGTCAATTAGCAGAGCTCAAAGATATCGAGCAACCTTTGGTTGATTTAGGTTATCAAATATTGGCAATATCGCCCGAATCACCAACACGTTTACAAGAACAAAAACTAGAAACTGAATTTGCCGTGCAGTTGTTATCAGACGAAAGTTTACAGGCCATCAAAGGGTTTGGAATTGGTTTTTATGTACCTGCGGAAACAAAATCTAAATACAAAGAGAAAAACAACATAGTGTTAACCGAAGATGCGGACAGTGAACGGGCGGTATTGCCGGCTCCTTCAGTGTTTATTACCGACAAAACAGGCTTAATCAAATTCAACTATGTTAATCCAAACTTTAAAGTAAGACCTTCTGCAGAGCTGCTTTTACAAGCAGCCAAACTAAGTTTGTAAATACTTACTTAAGTTGTGAGCCCTTTCAAACAGTTAAAGTTGAACAGGGCTCAGTTATTCTCTAACTTGAACTTTTGACACTGAATGTCTCTTCGTTGAGGATCCGAACTTCACGTTGAGGGAATGGTATTTCAATGCCATTTTCTCTAAGGGTTTCAAAGATTATTAACATCAAATCCCCGCCAACGCGATTTTTGCCATCATCGATGCCTTCCATCCAGAATTCCACAAACATGTTTACTCCAGAGTCCCCGAAACTATCAATTTCACAATCTGGGCGTTCTTCAAATGGTACGTCCGGGCCGCTGATGACAGAAGGATGTTCGGCCACTGCCACTTTAATAAACTCTACCATCGAGCGTATGTCTGTTGCGTATGGCACTGAAAAATCCACTCGATAACGCTGCTTAGGATCTTTATGAGTCCAATTGACCATTAAATTGGAAATGAATTTTTCATTGGGTACCAGAATGTCTTTGCCGTCGTAGGTTTCTAGAACCGTGTATCGCATTCTGAACTCACGGACGAATCCTTTACTGCCGTCATCCATTTCCACAAAATCGCCAACGGTTAACGAGCGATCTAGCAAAATGATAATGCCTGAAATAAAGTTCGAAGCGATGGATTGTAAACCTAAACCCAACCCTACACCGACGGCGCCGCCAAACACGGCAAGCGCAGTTAGATTAATGCCCATCACATTTAACAATAACAGTGCAATAATACAAAATACCGCGACCTCAAAGAGTTTCGAAAAAACTTCTCTAGTGCGGATATCTATCGATTCTTGTTTACGAATGATGTCTTTGCCAAAGCTATTAGATGCGCGTCCTAGCCAAAATAGCACTGCACCGAAAATCAGCACTCTGACCACGCCGTATGCGGTGATATTAACGTTACCTAAGGTAAGAGATATGTCTTCGAGTGCAACAATAACAGTGCTAAGTGAGCCGGTTAAATGCAGCAGTAAAATCGGTAATCCCACCCACTTGAATAGTTTCGCGGCGATAGTATTTACAACCAACACGCGAATCATTGAGTAATAGAAAAGTAAAACCGCAATGGTCAAGGCTGTATCCAAAAGCCATGTTGAAAAGCCTGCATTGTGGACTGTTTCGATAATCACTTTTAAGGTAATCAGTGCAATCAATGGATATACTAAATAACCCACTCGATAGGCGAGTTTACGCATAGGGTGAGCGCTTGAGTCTGGTTCGTAGTGAGTTAGTCCTACCGCATTTCGTATTTTGCGAGCCAACCAAAAAGCCAATAAGTAGACAAACAGCACTATGGAAACTTGAGCATAAGTATTTGGGTTGGTTAAAGTGCTAAGAATAACTAACCATAATTGATCAGCTTGGGTGGAAATGGTTTCTAGGTTCATATCAATTCACATTTTCAAATTTCTAAACTTACTATGAACCAATACCGTCAATTCGTATAGTTGGTTCGGAATAATTGCACTAAGTATAGACTTGGTTTTTATCCAATTTCAGGTCGGTGTTCATGTTAAAAGCAATCTTAAGCGTGAAACTTCGTGTATTTTAGATAGGTTAAAAGCCTTTAAATATCAGCGGGCAGCGGCTTTGTCCAAGGTTTTGTATTTTTAGCCTTCAGAATAGTTGTATTCTGCTGGCTGTAAGGCAAAATAACAGGTTGTTTCGTTCTGAATAAAAAGGCTCAGATGCAATCTCTGGCAATAACAAAATTAACCGAATTAAAAGGTGTAGGCAGCAAAGTTGCTGAAAAGCTCGAAAAAATTGGGTTAGTTACCATTCAGGACATGCTGTTCCATTTGCCCCTTCGTTACGAAGATCGCACGCGTATCTACCCCATTGGCGATTTGCAGCCCTTTTTGCACACAAGCATTGAAGGGGAAGTAATGTCTTGTGATGTGCAATTTGGCCGAAAACGGATGTTGGTGGTGCGAGTAAGTGACAATACTGGCACCCTTACCTTACGCTTTTTCCATTTCTCGGCAGCACAAAAAAACAGTTTAGAAAAAGGCACCACGATTCGTGCTTTCGGCGAAGTGCGGGCAGGCAAATTCGGCTTAGAAATGATGCATCCTGAATATCGCGTTAAACGTGATGAATCCGTCAGCGAGTTGGAAGAATCACTTACTCCAGTGTACCCCACCACCGAAGGCGTAAAGCAAATCACGCTGCGTAACCTTAGTGAGCAAGCTTTAACTAAACTGAAACAGGGTGGTCTAGCGGAACTGTTGCCTGATAATCTTTACGCGGCACAAATTAGCCTAGTCGATGCGCTATCGCTCGTCCATAGGCCGCCTCCCGATGTCGCCTTGTCGCTATTAGAGGAAGGCAAACATCCAGCTCAGCAACGCTTGATCATCGAAGAACTACTAGCTCACCATTTAAGCGTTTTAAAGGTTCGCCAACAAAGTAAGCGCCAACAAACTTTTTCGATTCCGATTTCTACAGCGTTAATCGACCAGTTTTTAGGAAACTTACCCTTTACTCCAACCAACGCGCAATCCCGTGTGGTAGATGAAATTCAGCATGATATGCAACAAGACTCGCCAATGATGCGGTTAGTCCAGGGAGATGTGGGCTCTGGTAAAACATTGGTGGCGGCAATGGCAGCTTTGTCTGCTATAGGTGCAGGTTTCCAAGTGGTAATGATGGCACCCACTGAGCTGCTGGCAGAACAACATGCCAATAACTTTAGTGATTGGCTTTCACCGCTTAATATTCGAATTGGTTGGCTGGCCGGTAAGTTAAAAGGGAAAGCCAGAGAATCGGTATTAACTGAACTGAAAAATGGTCAGATTGATATGCTCATAGGTACTCATGCGGTTTTCCAAGAAGCGGTTGAGTATCATAAACTTGCCTTAGTTATTGTCGATGAACAACATAGATTTGGTGTGCACCAGCGTTTGGCGTTACGAGAGAAAGGCGAGCTACAGGGGGCGTTTCCCCATCAACTGATTATGACCGCAACCCCTATTCCACGAACCTTGGCGATGACAGCGTATGCGGATCTTGATACCTCGATAATTGATGAGCTACCCCCAGGGCGCACGCCAATCACCACAGTTGTGCTACCCGATACGCGCCGAGGTGAAGTGATTGAAAGAGTGCGTAACGCTGCAGTTAACCAGAAGCGTCAAACTTATTGGGTCTGTACCCTTATTGATGAGTCAGAAGTGTTGCAGTGTCAGGCCGCAGAAGACACAGCTATTGCCTTGCATACCGCTTTACCCGAATTAAAGGTAGGACTGGTGCATGGCCGCCTGAAATCGCAAGAAAAGCAGCAAATCATGGAGCAATTTAAGCAAGGTGAATTGGACTTATTAGTGGCCACAACCGTAATAGAAGTGGGGGTCGATGTACCTAATGCTAGTTTAATGATTATTGAAAACCCCGAGCGGCTTGGCTTAGCACAATTACACCAGTTGCGAGGGCGAGTAGGGCGGGGCTCAGTGGAAAGTCATTGTGTGTTGATGTATCAAAGTCCATTGTCGAAAACCGCGAGCAAACGGTTAAAAGTGTTGCGTGAATCCCATGATGGTTTTTATATTGCGCAACAAGACCTTGAAATACGAGGGCCGGGGGAGTTGCTTGGTACTAAGCAAACTGGATTGGCGGATCTCAGAATTGCTGATTTAATTAGAGATGCCGAACTCATCCCTCAAGTTCAAAATATTGCTTCTCATATGTGGCAACATTATCCGTCAAAATCTCAAGCCATCATTAATCGCTGGCTAGGACATAAAGAGCGTTATGGCCATGCTTAAGCTAATATTAACTGAACCGGAAAATCCACAATTACAGGAACAAGCTGTTATTTGGCAAACAAACTGGGGATTGGAGATTGATAATCAGCAAACTCAGGGATTAGCGCTAGTATTAGATCAACACTATTTGGCCCTTAAACAGTTGGATGAACCCAAATTGGGCGCGGTGTTTGTAGACTTTGCATCTGATGTATTGACCTTCAGACGACAACAAACCAGTGTTAAAAAAGAATCCATAGCAAAGGCTGTGGGCATCAAAGGAAATGTTTTTCCGCGGATTTTAGATGCAACCGCTGGTTTAGGCCGAGATGCATTTATATTGGCAAGCTTTGGTTGCCACGTAGATATGATTGAACGATCCAAAGAAGTAGCTGCCTTATTAGAAGATGGTTTGCAGCGAGCTAAATCTCAACCACTGGTGAGTGATTGGCTACCGCAACGAATGACTCTTTTGCGCGGCACAGCGACGGAAATTATGGCGAGTTGGCAAAATACACAACCAGATGTGGTGTATTTGGACCCTATGTTTCCCCATCGCAAAAAATCGGCGCTAGTGAAAAAAGAAATGCGCTTGTTCCAAACGTTGCTGGGAGTCGATGAAGATGCGGATGACTTACTCGAACCTGCGCTAAAATTAGCAAAACAACGAGTTGTGGTAAAAAGGCCAGATACGGCTCCTTACCTAAATGATAAACAACCTAATATGTCGATTAAAGGCAAAAAGCTTCGCTTTGATGTCTATTTGACCAACCTATAGAATTAATTGGAGAACATTATGATTAGTAAAGGCAGTGAGTTACCAGAAGCAAATGTCACAGCAAGAATTAATGGTGAAATGAAAACATTCACAACCACAGACCTTTTCGCTGATAAAAAGGTTGTTTTGTTTGCTGTGCCTGGTGCATTCACACCAACTTGTTCACAAGCACATTTACCTGGTTATGTGACACTAGCCGATAAAATCAAAGCCAAAGGCGTCGACACTATTATTTGTTTATCAGTAAACGATGCCTTCGTGATGGAAGCTTGGGGTAAACAGCACAATGCCGACGAGATTTTAATGTTAGCCGATGGCGATGGTAATTTTACCAGTGCAATCGGTATGAACATCGACACCGGCACATTTGGTGGCGTCCGTTCGTGTCGTTATAGCATGTTGGTCGAAGATGGCGTTATCAAAGTAGCAAATATTGAAGAACCAGGCACATTCGAAGTTAGTGATGCCGAGACAATGTTGAAGTCTCTGTAGGCCGGTGCTTTAGCGCCGCGGTTCGGTATTTTTCCACGGCCTAAAGGCCGTGCTACGAGAATGTTCTTGTAGGCGGGTGCTTTAGCGCCGCGGTTCGGTATTTTTCCATGGCCTAAAGGCCATGCTACGAGAATGTTTTTTGTAGGCGGGTGTTTTAACCCCGCGGTAGGTGAATGTTTTTGTAGGCGGTTGCTTTAGCGCTGCGATTCGGTATTTTTCCATGGCCTAAAGACCATGCTACGAGAATGTTTCTTGTAGGCGGTTGCTTTAGCGCCGTGTTCTAGCATTAAGCTTTCATGGCCTGAAGGCCATGCTACGGGTTATTTCTATCTAGTTAATTTCAAAAACAATGGAGGGATTTTTACTCTGCTGCGTATTAATAGGTAATCTTGAGATGAAAAAGAAATAAATAGTGTGAAAGTTGTTTATATTAATACACAGTCAGCAATAGCCCAGTCAGGCAGAGACAATGGCGTTTTGTATGATCTCATCTCAGAACATGAAGCTGCACTTCGACGGTTTATCCGTGTTCGCGCAAGAGCAAATGCATCGGAAACCGAAGACATACTGCAAGAAATGTATACTAAGTTGTTTTCACTTAATGGACTCGCAGCAAAAACAGAAGAACGGCAAGACACCTTTCGTAGTTTTTTATTTAAAGTGGTCACCAATCTAATTATAGATAGAGAACGTCGAGCCAAAGCTCGGGCGCAAGACGATCACGAACCCTTTTCTGATACGCTTTATTCTTCAAAGGCGGATGAACCAGAAGAGCAAGCAAATATTGCCGAAAAGTTGTCCGATATTGAGCAGGTGCTAGACAATATCAATCCTGTGCATAAAACTGCATTTGTACTGTGTCGAGTCGAAGGAAAAGCTTACCGAGAAATAAGCGATATACTGGGGGTTTCTGTTAGCACTGTTGAAAAATATATATCTGCAGCCCTCACCGCTATTCGAAATAAGGTGCAAAATTAATGACTACAGGTTTAAGTCATCAGAACGCAATAAATAAGCAAGCGAGTGAATACGTTGTGCGTCTTTATTCTGGTGAGCTAACGTCCAAGGAAGAAGAACGCATTATCAGTTGGTGCGAAGAAAATGACGCTCATCAAACAGCATTTGACCAGGCTCTTGCACTTTGGGATGCCTCAGTTGAGCTATCACCTCATGTGGGTTGGAGGCAAAAATTAGAAAAACGTTTCTATAGCATGCGCTATTTGGCGGCATCCATTTTTGTATTTATGTTCTGCTTTATGCTGTTTACTAAAAACACCCACATAGATACTTCTCCACAAAACCAACTACCAAGTACCTATCGCACTGCTATTGGTGAAATCAGTAGTGTCGGTTTAGCAGATGGTTCGACAATTAGTTTAAATACCAACACTCAAATTAAAGTCGAATTTAATGAAGAGCAACGAGAGCTTTGGCTGCAAACTGGTGAAGCCTTTTTCGATATAGCTAAAGATCCTTCTCGTCCATTTCTTATTCATACCGGTACTAAAACGGTACGGGTGGTAGGAACCAAATTCAACATTAAATTATCCCAGGCAGGTTTTGATATTGCTGTTGCAGAAGGGGTTGTTGCTGTTGAAGAAAGTGCTAGCAGCACTGATAAGCAAGCAGAAAAAAGCCAACAGGTTTTTTTAGAGGCCGGAGCTATTGCTTCGTTTAATGACTCCAATGCCATCATTGCTAAGAAGAATGAAGTAACTGTTGAGAAGGCACAGAGTTGGCGTACCGGATACTTGCGCTTCGATGATGAACGACTAGAGAAGGTCATCGCAAGTTTTAATCGATACAGAAGCAAAAAAATTGAGATTGACCAAAAGTTAGCAAATTTGCGAATCAGCGGTGTGTTTAAGTTATCAGATGGCGATGCTATTTTAACGGCACTAGAGGCAACTTTACCCATAGAAGCGCAAATTGAGAAAGAACGTATAATTTTATTGAAAAAATAACGGAGGGTTTTGTTTTTGGCTGCGTATTAACTCTATAGGAACACATTAAAAAACTAAGGAGCAGCCATGAAGTTGCCTAAAACAACAATAAGTACAATAGCTCTATGCGTCGCATTGTCATTTAATTCCAGTGTTAACGCTCAACAAATCGATAATTTATCAATTCAATCAACTAGCCTTGATAACGCGTTGCTTTCTCTTGCTCAGCACAGTGAAATTCAAATCCTCTTTTCAGATGAACGAATAAAAGAACAGGTAGCGCCTAAGCTTGAAGGCAGTATGGATGTGCAAGAAGCCCTTTCTACCTTATTAGAAGGCACGGGCTTTACGTTTAAACAAACATCAAAAAGAACCTATATAGTTACGCCGATTCAAAGCCCTGATAGCAGTCAGCAAGAAAATACATCATCACCGGTTGTGTCAACCGATACGTCAAGTGAATCTAGTGTTGAACGAATTCAAGTGACAGGCTCAAATATCAGGGGCATGAAAGATACCGGCGCTCTGCCGGTAACCACCATGTCCGCAGAAGATATTGACGGTTTAGGTATCAGCAGTGGTGCTGAAATCTTGGCCGAACTACCTCAGCAAGGTGCGGTGAACTTTACCAGTGAACGTGTAGTAGGTGGCGTAAATGATGCCCGCGGCGATGTTTCGTCAGTTAATTTGCGTGGAATAGGTACCGGCTATACGCTTACATTATTAAACGGTCGCCGATTAGTGCTTCACCCAGGAACTCAGGCGGAAAATTTAGTGCCGGTTACAACGGTTAACTCCAATACGCTTCCGGTTAAAGGCATAAAACGAGTTGAAGTTCTGCGCGATGGTGCAGCCGCAATTTACGGCACTGATGCCATTTCCGGTGTGGTTAACTACGTTTTAGATGACAACTATACCGGTGGTGAACTCCAGGCCCAGTATGGAAATAGTCAGGGAACCAGCCGAGATCAAATTAATATATCTGGCGCTGGTGGCTGGCTGTTCAATAATGATAAAACTCACTTAACCTTCAGTGGTGGCTATTATCACCGTGATATGGTGATGGCCAGCGAAAGAGACTACGCTGCGAGTTCAGACTTACGTGAATTTAGTGAAGTGCCGAGTGACTTTGTCGGGGACACTCAGTTAGATAACCGAACTACAGTCACACCATGGGGCGAGTTTTCTTCAGATAGCCAAGGTACGTTTCACCTTGAACCAACCTCTTACAATGATTGTACTGTTGCCGTTAACGATGATGTCTGCGCATCATCAGGTTCCACTCCCCGTGATTTAAGATTCGATTCAAATTCTCAGCGAAGCCTTAGCTCTGAAGTCGACAGGTTAAACTTTTACACCTTAATCAATCATCAATTAAACGACCAAGTAGAAATTTATGGTGAAGCCCTTTATTACTCGGCAACGGCGAAGCGCTTGCGTGAACAATCGGGCAATCTCACCGCCCAACGCTTTACGATATCAGCAGATGCGTTTTACAACCCTTTTGGTGAAGAAGTAACCTTGCGAAGATACCGTCCCATTGATACTGGCCCACGTAATATCGACGTGGATGATTATAGCTATCGACTTCTAGTGGGCAGTCGTGGTTACTTTGGCGATTGGGACTATGATACGGGGCTGCTTTATTCAAAAGCCAATACCTTAGATAAAGCTAACCGTATTAACACCACCTTGTTTCAACAAGCGATTAACAGTACCGATGAGAGTAGTGCATACAATGTATTTAGTGGGGCAAGTGTTACCAACCCTAATACCGTCGACGATACCCCAGTTTCACAAAGTGTGATTGATAGTTTTACTGTTAATGTAGAACGTGAATCTGAAACAGAATTAGCCTCTATTGATGCTAAAATTTCTCGACCAGACTTATTTACAATGCCGGCCGGAGATGTGGGGTTTGCCGCTGGTATCGAGTTTCGCCATGAAAGCTTTTTCGACAATCGTTCTGATGACTTAAACGGTACCTTGTACTTTACTGACTTAGTGGGAGGAACTTCTTCAGAAATTGCCAGCCAAATTTTGGGAAGTAGTCCTACACCCGATGCCAGCGGTAGTCGTAATGTATCATCGGCTTTTGTAGAATTCGCTGTCCCTTTGATCACCGACAAACCTTTTGTCGAAAGTTTAAATTTGCAGGTGGCGGGGCGATATGAAAACTTCTCTGATGTAGGCAGTGTGTTTAAACCTAAGTTTGCGTTAGCTTGGATAGTTAATGACAAAGCTTTGCTTCGTGGTGCCTATTCTGGTGGCTTCAAAGCGCCTGGTTTACCACAAACTACCGCGGTAGATGTGGCCCGTTCAAATACCCGCATAGATCCAGTGACTCAAACTAATCGGGGAACCCTAGAGTTGCGTAACGGTAGTGATACTCTAAGTCCAGAAGAAAGTGAAAACTACTCTTTTGGTCTTGTTTTAACACCAACCGAAAGACTTACCTTGACGGTAGACTGGTGGCGCATCAAGCAAGAGAACACCGTAGGTATTTTAGATAGTCGCGTACAAATTCTTTATGATGCATTACTGCGTA
Organism: Alteromonas sp. M12; assembly: GCF_037478005.1. Taxonomy (NCBI): domain Bacteria; kingdom Pseudomonadati; phylum Pseudomonadota; class Gammaproteobacteria; order Alteromonadales; family Alteromonadaceae; genus Alteromonas; species Alteromonas sp. M12. Next base: position 325,152 of record NZ_CP144164.1, read on the forward strand.
GTCAAGGTAGTCAGAATGAAAATGTTGTCCGTGACGAAAATGATGAGATTTTATACATTCGAAACGACTACACCAATCTATTGCCCAGAGAAATTTCTGGCATAGATTATAGCGCTGACTACCAATTTGAAACGGATATTGGGAAATTCTCAATTAAGTTGAACGCCGCTAATTTACGAAAATTTAGCCAAGGCACCGATGCAATTACTGACATAGTCGTGGCTGCTCAAGAAGCCGGTAACGAAGCGTTATTGTATCAAGGTGACCAGGTATCAATAGCTGGTAGCGATGGTGATCTAATCCGCCAAGATGAACGACCTGAATGGCGGACTAATTTGTCTTTAACCTACTCTAAGGATGGGTGGCGAGCTGGACTGAAATACCGTTTTGTCAGCGATGTTGAAGATACGAGCTTAACCTACACCAATGATGCAGGTGATTTGATTACCTATGTGGTGGATGATTGGTCGACGGTCGATGCTTACCTGAGCTATCGCTTTAGCGAAGATGCTTTGTTTTCTGGTAAAACTAAGGTTACTGTGGGAATGCGCAACATTACCAACGAAGCCCCTCCTTTTTCTGATAACACCTTTGGTTATAGCAGCAACTTACATTCTTCGTTAGGACGTTATTCTTACATAACATTAAATCATAAATTTTAACCTAAATACCTAAATCTATTCGGTTTAGAAAATATCGCCCATTAAACATGGGCGATAATTCTTTGGAGATATAATGATCCGATTTTTATTAATTGCACTGGCATTTTCGGCACCTGTAACCTTTGCTTGTGAGTTTAAGGATGTAAGCTTTTCTGCCAAATTTGAGTCTGGTAGTTTAGATAATTGTGAACTGAACAAAAAAGGCGAGTACGTATTGACCTTCTTGCCTGAAGATAAACCTATTAACCCAAGCCCTTGGTATTACTTCAGCGTAAAATCGCCGGTGGCTAAAACAATAAAAGTTGTACTTACTTTTGACGGTTTTGCGCCAAGATATTTGCCTAAAGTAAGTGATGATCAAATGTCTTGGCAGTCCATTGCCTTTGATACAAATGAAAAGGGTATGTCAATGTCACTCGAAGTGAATAGCAAACCTTTGTACGTTGCAGCGCAGCGGCCCATGCCAAATTCGGAGTACCACAATTGGTTAGAAAAAGCAGCGCAAACTTATTCCTTTGAGCCATTTGTTATTGGCAAGTCCACCGCAGGCCGGTCCTTGTCAGCCTTCACTTTAAGTAAACCTGAAAACAAAGAATGGGTAATATTTGTTGGCCGTCAACATCCTCCCGAAGTCACCGGTGCTGTAGCCATGTTCGCATTTTTAGACGAGTTTCTTGCAGACACCGCATCTAACACTGACTTTTTATCTCGGTTTAATGTGTTGGTCGTGCCTAACATCAATCCTGATGGCGTTGCAGAAGGTCATTGGCGTCATGGTTTAGGCCATAAAGACCTGAATCGCGATTGGAATGTATTTTCTCAGCCAGAAACGAGCGCGGTGAAACAATATTTAGACATCATAACTGATGGCGGCGGTAAAATTGTGATGGGGATGGACTTCCATTCAACTCATAATAATGTTTTTTACACCATTCCCCAGGATGAAAATATCGCTCCAACCGAAATGGTCGTGACTTGGTTATCAAGTTTACAAGAACAAACTAAAGGAGTGTTTAAAGTGTTTGACAAACCTGGCACTTCCCCTGGTAGAGGTGTCTTTAAGCAGTATTTTGCCGATGTTTACCATGTCCATGGCGTTACCTACGAAGTGGGTGACAACGAACCGGACGAAAAAACCCGTTATGTAGCCAAGCACGCAGCGAGGACTTTAATCAACACGCTCAACGCAACTCCTCCTGAAGCCTTCTATATTAAAAATAACGAGGAAAAAGCACCGAACCATTAACCTGATTCTAACGCCTACAAGGGGTGAGTTTTCTTGTAGGCGGTTGCTTTAGCCCCACGGTTCGGTATTTTTCCACGGCCTGAACCATGCTACGGGAATGTTCTTGTAGGCGGGTGTTTTAACCCCGCGGTTCGGTATTTTTCCATGGCCTAAAGACCATGCTACGGGAATGTTTTTGTAGGCGGTTGCTTTAGCGCCGCGGTAGGTGGACGTTTTTGTAGGCGGGTGTTTTAACCCCGCGGTTCGGAATTCTTCCACGGCCTAAAGACCATGCTACGGGAATGTTTTTGTAGGCGGTTGCTTTAGCCCCGCGGTAGGTGGATGTTTTTGTAGGCGGGTGTTTTAACCCCGCGGTTCGGTATTTTTCCATGGCCTAAAGACCATGCTACGGGAATGTTTTTGTAGGCGGGTGCTTTAGCCCCGCGGTAGGTGAATGTTCTTGTAGGCGGTTGTTTTAGCCCCGCGGTAGGTGGATGTTTTTGTAGGCGGGTGTTTTAACCCCGCGGCTTGGTATTTTTCCATGGCCTAAAGACCATGCTACGGGAATGTTCTTGTAGGCGGGTGCTTTAGCCCCGCGGTAGGTGAATGTTTTTGTAGGCGGTTGCTTTAGCCCCGCGCTCTCGCATTAAGCTTTCATGGCCTAAAGGCCATGCTACGGGTGTATTGTCCTCTGCCGGATAAATCCCGTGCCACACCTTCTTGGAAACGATATAATGCCCCTCAACAATTTGCGTAGATATTTCTAATCGCTCAAATTTCATCACACACAACAACAGAGTAAATATTGAAACAACTTGATGTCATTGTCATCGGCGCTGGTGCTGCCGGATTATTTTGTGCAGCTGAAGCCGCTAAGCGTGGCCGCAAGGTGCAAGTACTGGATCACGCTAAACGTATTGGTGGCAAAATACTGATGTCAGGTGGTGGGCGCTGCAATTTCACCAATATGTACGCCAGCTCTGAAAACTTTCTTTCAGACAACCCCCATTATTGTAAATCAGCCCTAAGTCGTTACACCCAATGGGACTTCATTGGGTTGGTCGCTGAATACGGAATTGCTTATCACGAGAAAACTCTCGGGCAATTATTTTGTGATGATTCGGCCAAAGATATCCTCAATATGCTATTGCAAGAATGCGATAAGGCAGGGGCTGGGGTGACTAATCAATGTGAAATTCTCGATATTGATAAAACATCCGATGGATTTACTTTGCAAACCAGCAAAGGTGAATATAGGTGCGAGTCGCTGGTGGTGGCCACCGGTGGCTTATCTATGCCGAAATTAGGCGCATCACCATTCGGCTTCAAAATAGCTGAACAGTTTGGTTTAAGCGTAAAACCAACGCGAGCTGGACTGGTTCCTTTCACGTTACACGAGCAAGACAAAAGCGTATTAGCCGAGTTAAGTGGCATTTCTTTAGACGCGCGAGCAAGCTGCAATAATACTAGTTTTAACGAAAATATCTTATTCACCCATCGCGGTTTAAGCGGCCCAGCGGTGTTACAAATTTCATCGTTTTGGCATCCAGGTCAAGAGGTTGAGTTTGATTTGTTTCCCAACGGCGATTTACTCGAAGAATTGAACCAAAGCCAGCAACAGTCACCAGATAGTTTGTTAGCGACCGCGTTATCTAAGCACTTTCCAAAACGCTACGTACAGACTGCGTTACCCTATTTGGGATTACAAAATAAACCCCTCAAACAATTCCAAGGTAAGCAGCTTGAGCAAGTTTCCGCAGCCTTCCATCAATGGCAATTAAAACCCAATGGTACAGAGGGCTATCGAACAGCAGAAGTCACTTTGGGCGGCGTCGATACTAACCAACTATCGTCGAAAACCATGATGGCAAACGACATCGATGGCCTATTTTTTATCGGTGAAGTGGTCGATGTCACCGGTTGGCTTGGCGGCTATAATTTCCAATGGGCCTGGAGCAGCGCTTGGGTTGCTGGGCAAAATGTGTAAATCATATTCCAAGATCCACTGAATGCGTTTGTGCAAATCTAATTGGCTTTATCTGCAACCTTAAATGGTTGGTTAATTAGAGTTTTTTCAAATTCAGGTTTGGCGACAGGTTTACTGTATACATAGCCTTGAATGTAGTCACAGCCAAAATCTCTTAATATTTTAACTTGGCGTTCATCTTCAACCCCTTCAGCGACGACCTCAATTTGCATCTTTTTACATAGCTCTATAACACTTTGAACCATCTCACTTACGTCTGAATTTATCCCCAAATCGTCAATTAGAATTTTGTCTAGTTTGAGCACATCAACAGGTAATTTTGTTAAATAGGCAAACGAAGTATAGCCAGAGCCAAAATCGTCAATTGCTATATTTACTCCTAGCTTCTTTAATTTCCAAAGTACTTCGCTGGTTTGCGTTAAATCATCGATAATACATCCTTCAGTGATTTCAAGTTCCAGGCTAGCAGGGTTCAATCCGGTCTTGTCTAGCAAATATGTTAACTCTTCTACTAATCTATTGTTCTGAAGTTGGCGGGGAGATACATTGATCGCTAATTTGATATTATTGCCATATTGTTTTTGCAGGCCAATCAACTGATTGATGCTGTTTTTTAATAGCCAACTTCCGATTTTTTCAATTTGACCATCTAGCTCGCTAAGGCTAATAAACTCAACCGGAGACACCCAGCCTAAAGATGAGTGCTGCCAGCGCATTAATACTTCAGCCGTTTCGACCATGCCATCAGATAACCGCACTTTCGGCTGAAAATACAAACTGAACTGGTCACTATTTATTGCTTGTTGGATACTATTTTGAATGGTTTTTTTACGCTTCTTTTTCGCCACATAAGTGGCATCTAATTTCACTACACATGGTTTTTGACCGTGATGTTTGCTCTCGTGGAAGTCTTGCTCCGGAAGATTTCTGATGGAGTGCAATAACTGTTGCGTATCCATATCAGAGAAGGGGGCTAAAGCATAAGATAAATTGCACTGTAGTTTAGGAATATTAAGGTCATTTTGAGAACAAGCCGACAAAGCTCCACTCAACAAAGTTATTTTGTTATGCAGTTCAGTATCGCACTCAGACTCGGGAATAATAATCAGCACTTGGTCGACATCTACTTCAAATATCTCACAGTTATTTGGTAAACAGGCCTGTATATTTTTAATTACCGACTCTAAGCCTAAAAGTTGTTGCTCTCCTCTTTTAGCCCAATATTGGTCATGCAAGGAAATATCAGAAATAATCACCGAAGCTAGCGCAAATTGGGCTTCTTGATCGAGTAAAAACTTAATGGTGCTATCTAATCTTATACGATCTGGTTTGATGTATTGTGCGTTTAGTTTCTCTTTAGACATTTTAAGCAAACGCTGATGGTATTCTTTAAACGCTTGTTCAACATTCTCTATTAGCAACTGATTATTCCAAGGTTTGGTTAGGAATTTATAAGCCGCTCCTGAGTTCATTACATCTACAGCAGAATCGAAGTCTGCATAGCCAGTTAAAATCATCGAAATGATGTTGGGAAAACATTGTTTGATATTTTTAACCAAGGTACCGCCATCAATATCCGGCATCCGAAAGTCAGACAAAACCACTTGAAAATCATGTTGAGTGAGTAACTCTAAACCTTCTTTGGCGCTGGTGGCGGTGAAGACCTGGTACTTTGTGCGTCTAAACGTGCGGCTAATGGCTTTTAGGTTACTCTCTTCGTCGTCTATAACAAGAAGATTGCAAAGCTCCGCAGGCGTTTCTGAAAGGTATCTTTGAAGTGCTGTAGACATAATAGTTGGCCCTAAATAACGGTTAAAAGGTATATTTTGTTTCTAATCTGAATCGCACACTTTGCTCGGGTGTCCCCACTAAGCGTTGCGTCCGAGATATACGACCACCTACCCATAAATTTTTACTTAACTTATGGCGTATACGTAAATCCCACCCCTTAAAGTTGCTTGTAGCAAAACGACTTGACGCGTTTTGTGCAAACTCTGTTACCACTGAAAACCGTTCAACGTGTAAATATCTTAGTTGGGTTAAATAGTTTCCATTAGTTTTCAAATCACCCTGTTTTAACTCAATGGCATAACTCAATTTTTGCTTAGAAAACGCTTCTCCAAGTTCTATTGGCGTGTCTTTAATCGACCAGCCAATATCGGTTCCTAACTGCCAATTCCCTTGTTTTATTTTCATCGATAAACGTACAAATTGATTATCGAATTGTGTGTCTTTTTTGGCATACAACGCACCTGTCTGGCCACGATAATCGACAAACCATGGAGATATAGTTAATTTCCCTAAATCAGTTGAAAATGCGCTCTGATATTGAAAAATAGACATGTGGCCAACAGTGCCACTCGCGCCATCGAGAGGTTTGAAGCTAGTGAATTTCAAATTCTGCCCAGCTCCAAGGTCATAATCTAAATGAACACCAATAGGATTTAAGTGCCTGTCCCAAAACAGATCGGTAACTTGATTGGTTTTCCAAGGAATTTTCCCTGCAAACATGGTTAGACTGTCAAACTTTGCCTTCGCAAAAGCCCGTGATATGTAAATGTCTTTGTCGCCAGCGGGTTGGTCGGTGATTTGATATAACGTAAAGGCCGGAACATTCTGCTTGTTTTTTAATCCTGTGCGCGCTTGTGCCGTAAATGACCACATATCATTCAATTGACTAGTGACGCCAATCGCAGCAATTACTCTTACTCTTTTACGTGGTGTTAAATTAATTTGGTCCGTTTCATTTTCGTATCTGAGCAATACGCTGCCATCAAGCTCTGTTTCTGTTGCTTGCACGCTTTGTATGCTCAGCACACAGACAGCGATTAGTACATGCAATTTATTCATTATATACGTTACCTCTGAGGACCTAAATTCTCTGCGTTGTGCAAAGCTAAATTAACTATATTCATATCGGTGACGTAAATGTAGCAAATGTCACAAATGTCGTGTATTATACTTTAGTCATGTATGTCTTGTTTGTCTTATGTGATATAACTATAAAACTAATTCAGGAAAAGCGTTTATGACGAAAGTTAAATCTCTTACTACAGGTGACATTGCTGAATATTGCGATGTCAATTTACGTACGGTGATACGTTGGATAGATAAGGGAAGTTTGAAAGGTTATAAATTACCGGGAAGAGGCAACAATAGGGTGACAGTGGATAATTTTGTACTCTTTTTAAGAGAAAACAATATGCCAGTGCCACCAGGACTTTTGCCCAATAACAAAACCGTTCTGATTGTTGACGATGATAAAGATATGGGCAATGCGATAAAACGCGTACTCAAAAAAGCGGGTTTTGAGTGTGATACCGCCACTAATGGTTTTTTAGCGGGCAGTAAACTCATGCAACACAAACCTAGCATGATGACGCTTGATCTGACCATGCCTGGTTTAAATGGTTTCGAGCTTTTGAAGCATTTACGCGCAGAAGAACAGTTTCGTGATTTGAAAATATTGGTGATATCAGCATTGAATCAAGACAGCCTTGATGAAGCCCTTGCATTAGGTGCTAACGCAGTACTTTCCAAGCCATTCGAAAACGATGAATTATTGAAATTAGTAAACGAAATGACCCAGTAGTGATATTCAAAAGTGAGGTGTTCTAATGTGTAAGTTATTATTTTTTATAGGTTTTTTGATTGGTTTTCCAAGTGCTGTAATTGCACAACAGAGCACCTTAACCTTCGCCGTGGTACCGCAGCAGTCGGCCAAACGCTTAGCAACTTTATGGACCCCTATACTGCAACATATTAGCGACCAAACCGATCTCAATATTGTATTCACTACGGCAAAAGATATTCCTACCTTTGAAAAACGTCTTGAATCCGGTGAATATGATATCGCCTATATGAATCCTTATCACTATGTTGTTTATAACCAAAGCTCTGGTTACAACGCCTTAGCGAAACAAAGCAATAAAACCATCCAAGGCGTCCTAGTTGCTCATGCTGATGGTAAGGTTAAGAATATCCAAGATCTGGCAGGTAGCCAATTAGCTTTTCCGGCTCCAGCAGCATTCGCCGCAAGTTTATTGCCGCAAGCAGAGCTTAATAATCTAGGTTTGGAATATACTCCCAAGTACGTGGGATCCCATGACTCAGTTTATCTGAATGTGTCTAGAAGCTTTTTTCCAGCTGGTGGCGGGATTCAACGCACACTTAACAACATGGACGAAAATACCCAATCTACCCTAGTAACTATCTGGAAGAGTGCTAGATACACTTGCCATGCTATTGCCACCCATCCAAACGTGGATGCAACCACAAGAGATAAGATTCTAGCCGTTCTTTTGAACATGAATAACAGTGAACAGGGAAAGGCGTTACTAAAAAGTATTAATTTCAATGGTTTTGATGGCGCACAAAATAGTGATTGGGATGATGTAAGAGCACTTAATATCGATGCGCTAATGACTAGCAAACCAGCAACAGCTTTGGCTAACTAATGAATCTTTCCTTACGCAATAAAACGATAGTAAGCATTGCGGCCATCGAGGCTGTGTTATTGATTGCTTTGATATTTACTGCCGTCAATTTTATGCGTAATACTTTAAATGATAATTTAGCGACCCGTTCATCAACTGTTACCTCGCTGTTCGCAAGTACTATAAAACACGCAGTGTTAACCTATGACCTCGCATCTTTAGAGACCTATAGCGCCGAATTATTGGAAAATCCAGATATCCTTTATGTAAGGGTCATAAACAGTGAAAACCAAGTTTTGGCCCAAGCCGGTGATACACAATTGTTATCTCGTGAGTTTGTCGAAGATGCGCAAGTCAAAGACGTAAATGATGGAGTGTTTGATAGTTTTGCCACAATCACTGAATCTGAGCACATTTATGGTCGCGTCGAGCTTGGCTTAGATAATTCTAATATTCGCACCTCAGTAGACATGATTAAAAATTGGACTACTGGTATCGCTGTCATAGAAATGGCGCTAGTGGCTTTGTTTTCCTTTGTGTTGGGAAATTACTTAACCAAGCAATTGGCAACTCTACGAACTGCTGCACGAGAAATTTCAAGCAATATAGAAAGTGGCTCTTTTAATCAGGCTCAGCTACCAGTGAATGGCAATGACGAATTAGCCGAAGTGACTCGCGCTTTCAATAAACTCGCGACTACCTTGGAATATGAGAATGCACGCACTGAAGCTTACCAGCAGGAGCTTGAGCTGCTTAATAGCACATTGGAGCAAAAAGTAGAGCAACGCACTACCTTATTAAACCAACGAAATCATCAACTGGAACAGATAAATCAGGAGCTACATGCCACTCAGAAACAGCTGACGCAATCTGCAAAAATGGCTTCCATCGGACAACTTGCTGCAGGCGTAGCCCATGAAATTAATAATCCCATTGGTTTTGTTAAAAGTAATTTAAGTTCCCTTGAACAATATATTGATGTCTATCGTCAAATCAGTACACAAGTGGCAACTGTTTTTGCGAACGATACATCCCAATCTGTAGAGCCCTCTAAACAAAAATTAATTGATATTGTAAATAATGAAGATTTAGATTTTATCAATGAAGATGCGAAAGACATTCTTAGCGAGTCTGTTGATGGTTTAGATAGGATCACCAATATCGTCAAAGATCTAAAACAATTTTCTCGGGCAGACACAGAGGAAAAGAGTTGGTTAGATATTAATGATTGTATCGAGACCACCCTTAAAATGGTCGGCAATGAGCTTAAATATCATTGTGAAATTCATAAAGATCTCGGCGAGTTACCCAAAATAAAGATGAATTTTGGAAAAATTAGCCAGGTACTCACCAATTTATTAATCAATGCAGGGCAGGCGATAGGTGAGAAAGGACAAATCACTATTTCCACTAAAGTACAAAACCAAGATGTTGTTATATCGGTTAAAGACAATGGATCTGGTATCGCGCCTGATAACTTAAGTAAGTTGTTTGATCCGTTTTTCACTACTAAAGATGTGGGCAAGGGAACAGGTTTAGGTTTGTCTATTTCCTACGGCATTATTCAAGAACACGGTGGTGACATTAGCGTAACCAGTAAACTCAACAAAGGCAGTTGTTTTACCGTAACCCTGCCGATTCAAAACGATAGCGAAGATCTCAAGAGCAACCATAATGAGTGAAAAAAATGTTGAAACAGAAATACCAATGACAGTGCTTTGCGTTGATGATGAAGTAAATATTCTTAAGTCAATGAAGCGCTTGCTGCATAGACAAAACTATCAGTTGCTACTTGCTGAAAGTGGCGCACAAGCACTAGAGATAATGGAACAAAATAAGATCGATCTCGTTATATCCGATATGAAAATGCCGGGCATGTCTGGTGCGCAATTATTAGAAAAAGTAGCAATAACAGAACCGGATTGTCATCGTATTCTACTAACCGGTTATTCCGATATGGAATCAACCATAGATGCGGTAAACAAAGGCAAGATCCACCGTTATTTACAAAAACCTTGGAATAACGAAGAGGTTATTCAAACTATCGAAGAAGGTTTGGAAAAAGTCAGATTAAAGCATGAAAATAGTCATTTACAGAAGTTAGTAAAAAAACAAAACTCGCTGCTTAAAAAGCTCAATCAAAACTTAGAAGACAAAGTTAAGTTGCGTACTAAACAAATACACGTAGCGATGCAGCGAATTGAGCATAACAACAGTGCCACCCAAAAAGTACTATACAATTTAATCAGTATTAACCCTAACTTAAACGGTGGTTTTGCGAATAGTGTTAGCTTACTTGCCAAACGCATAGCGGAAAAATTATCATTACCCAAACAACAGATTAATACCATATCTTATGCCGCATTGCTGTGTGAAATTGGCTTATTAGGGCTAGATACAGCCCTATATAGCAAACCCTTCAAAGAGCTCAATTACAACCAGCAGCAGGAATACCTAGAACAAATTAAAGTGGCTCAGTTGGTACTTGCTCCTGCAACCCATTTACAAGATGTAGCAGATATAATTACCTGCCAATTTGAAACATTGAACGGTTCTGGTCCCAAGAAATTAGTGGATGCACAAATCCCTTTAGGCGCAAAAATCTTGGCGGTAGCCAGAGACTATTGGCGTTATAAGATGGGCCGCATCAATCCAGTAAAATTGGACGATACTACTTTTCCGATCGAAATGACTAAACTGAAAGGGACTCATTACGATCCGCAAATACTGGATATTTTGTTGGATAACGAAGATATTGTTTCAGATGAGTTTGTCGAAAACGTTATTACTACTCAGGAGCTCGAGCCTGGGATGACATTGAAGTACAACATTTTGAATGACAAACATATTCTGGTGTTGCCAGAAGGACATGTTTTTAATCAAGCGACGATTTTGAAGCTAACCCAATTTGAAAAAAGCCAAGCCAAACCGATCTCATTGATTGTAGAAGATGATAGGGTTGAGGCTTAGTTAATCACTGGAAACGTGATATTGAAGGTGGTGCCCACATTTAACTCAGAATCAACAGTAACCTGTGCGCCGTGAGCTTCTAAAATTGCATAAGATACGGATAGTCCTAAGCCGGTGCCCACACCTACAGGTTTAGTGGTGAAAAAAGGCGTAAATAGTTGATTTACCGTTTCCTCATCCATACCGCTGCCAGTGTCTTTGATGTGGATTACCACAGCGTCGTTGATTTTGGTGTAGTCAATTGTGAGTAAACCGCCGTCCTCCATTGCGTGAGCAGCGTTGACAAATAAATTCACAAAAACTTGCTGCAATTGGCCGGAGTTACCTAAAATCAAAGGGCAATCAGTAGACATGTGATTATCAATTTTGTGCTGGTATTTGAACATATTTCCAGCAATTTTAAGAGCAGATTGAATACAGTCGTTTAACGATGTCTCAACTAAAGCTTCATCTCCTGAGTGAGAAAACCCTTTCAAGTTATCGACGATTTCTTTCACTCTGTCTAAGCCTTCAATATTTGATTGAAGTAGATCTTCGGAGTCTTCTTCGATGTAGTCTAGGTCAACCTTTTTACATATGTCTTTAAACCGAGAAATATCCAATGTTTTGTTTTTTTCGAAGCTGGCTTGCATCTGCGTATTGAGTTGTTTGTAATCATTTAAGTAATCTTGCAGCACTTCTAAATTTGAGCGTATAAAAGCGATAGGGTTATTAATTTCGTGGGCTACGCCAGCGGCTAACTGCCCTAAAGATGCCATTTTTTCTGACTGAATAAGTTGACGGCGAGCTTTTTCGAGCTTACTTAAGGAATCTTGCAACTGCACGTTACGTTTCAATATCCGAATATCCGTTAAGCGTCTTCGAATACCGCTGACTAAGTGCTCTTTTGAGGTGTTTAATACCGGTAGCAAATCTTCCGCAATGCCTTCATCTTCGCTTAAAAACGCTAACCATCCTACTTTAGAGCCAGACCAAGCAAAGTTCGTATAGAAAATTGAATTGATAGGTCGATTTTGGTCAAGCTCGCTGTTGTCAACTAGTGAAACCAACCATGAGTCCATAATTGTTGACTCACAAAGGGGTAATAAAGAAACTGCTAATTCTTTAGCTTGGCTGTTTTCCTGCCAACCTTGTTCTAACGACCATACTTTTTTGTTCTTGTCAGATAAGTCTTGGCCATTTTCGCTAATAATTAAAAGTCCATAACTTGCGGAACAAAATTCACCTGTCAACCTCACGATATTGGATATCATGTCGTTGAGCGGTATTTCAGATGCCACTTCGCTGGAGGTACGCGCTAGATATTCCAATTCCAGTTGCTTTTGTTCAGAGTCGGCCAGCGCGCTCTTCAAAGATAGATTGGCTTCGTATATGTCCAAAGAGTATTTTTCAAGCTGGTTCTCAGCTAGTTGTCGTGCCTTTTTCTCCCTCAAGGCCTTGCGTTCAAGAACGGAAACTCTTTTTTCCAATTCTTCTTTGGATAGTGTCAAACTTTCACCACCTCTAACACGCAGCGTTGATCACCTCGATGTTCACATTCTATTTGTGAGACCGCTATTTTTTGTTCTGTGTGTTCCGCGAGGCCGTACACAATACCTTCGCAGAAATAACATAACTTGCGCGGAGACTGGTAGTGAAAGGTTAGGGTTGTCGGTGTTTCAGATAGAAATTCAAACTCAGGTAATAAGGCATCTGGATTGAGTTTTTTGACTTCTACGTGGATAAAGTCTTGCACCGCGTGTAAAAATTCAAAAACGTCTTTAAAATCATGAGCACCAGCTGGCGCGGCGTTAAATAATTCCTTGAAAACCCATTTTCCGAATGCGAACTGAGCGTCTTTAGCTGAGATGTTTTGTTTTTCTACCACAAGTCCAACTAGGGTAAATAACTCCTCATCGTCATAAGTGCCTACTGTTGTATAAATGCCTTCACTTGGTAAATTTGCTTCATCCAGTAAGGTGTCCCAAAACTCCTCACCCCACAGCTCTTCGATAAACTCATTAAACTTTACAAAAACAATACCTTTCACGGCCATTCCTTCTATCTATCAAATTTAAGCATGTCTGTATTAAACATAGGCGTATCAAAGCTAGATTGAAAACCTTTTCCACTTTTATATCAATGCTGCTTTAGTCGCACTGATTAATCTTTCTTCCGTTACAGGGCGCATTTTGATTAACATATTGTGGCACTTTACTCTGCATATATTAAATAATAGTCATTAATATAATGAATAGACTATAGTCATTATTACGACCAAATAGTAATTTTGGTTAGTATTTTTGGTAATGATCAATTTAATTTCTTGGTTGACAATGAAATTCGGGTTAGTTACTTTAATTTAACATATACACCAGCAGTTGCGCGTGCATGTTGACGTTAATTGGATTGTTAAGATCACTGGTTATCAGCTATACAACGTAATAATTGCAAGATTTCATTATGGTATAAACAAACATTTACTCTTGGAGAACAACTTATGTCAATGACAGGTAAAGTAGCTATTGTAGCTGGTGGTGGTCGAGATATTGGCGCTGCCTGTGCAGTAGAATTAGCATCGAGAGGTGCGAGCGTTTTGTTAACCTATCATGCCAGTGCCACAACAGCACAAGAAACGGTTGCTAAAATTACTGCCGCTGGTGGCAAAGCGGTCGCTGTGCAAGCCGATTTAACCGAGCAAAGCAGTGTTGATGCGACCGTAAAAGCTGCATTATCAGAATTTGGCGCTATCGACTGCTTAGTCCACGTTTCTGGTGGCTTGGTTGAGCGCAAAAAAATAACCGAAATGGATTTAGCTCACTGGAAAAAAGTACTAGATGTGAACCTAACTTCGCTGTTTTTAATGTCGCAAGCTGTAATCCCGCATATGAAACCGGGCAGCTCTATCGTCACTTTCTCTTCTCAAGCTGCTCGTGACGGTGGTGGCGGTGGTGCTATCCCTTATGCAACGTCTAAGGGCGCTGTATCAACCTTTACCCGTGGTTTAGCCAAAGAGCTAGGTCCTAATATTCGGGTTAATTCGGTTTGCCCAGGGATGATTTCAACTGGCTTCCATGACACTTTCACTCCAGATGCAGTGCGAACTAATGTGGCTGGGGCGACTTGTATCAAACGTGAGGGAACTTCAGAAGAAGTGGCTAAATTAGTTGGATTTTTAGCTGATGATGACTCTTCGTATATGACGGGAAATAATGTTGACATAAACGGCGGGTTACTTTTCTCATAATAAAACAATAGCTTATCAAACTAGTTTGAAAAGTCTGGGTTAAGTGACAGGGCTATTTTGATAAGTTAGGTAGTGAATTTCAGGGTCTCTTTTAATGGGGCCCTTTTTTTTGTAATTAAACTCTTTTAAAAACAACGGGCTACCATTTGGTATTACCAATAATGGCGCTATTGGTAATAATAAATGTTAATGTGTGGTTGACACAATGTTGTTGAATTGGTTACATTGTCTATTCGATATTCATTACTTTAATTATTGCAATTCAAAGCCTAAGCTTAGTTGACGCACAAGTAATAGTGTCAGTAACAAATAAATCATGTATGGTTTCCACTACATACAATGCCAACCAGAGCTCATCGTATTAATAATACTGAAAGGGTTCTACTTATTTTTAAAAATGGAATTAGGTCGTGTTGAATGTTTGCTAAAAAATTCTCTTTTCCTCGTCTTGTCGCGCTTACCATGGTTGTTTCAGTTGTGGGTTGTAGCGCATCTTCTCAAAATGCTGACACTAGCAAAAACTCAACTAGCCAATCAGCTTCTGCTGAAATGCTCAAAACCGCAGATGGTATTTTGATTAACAACCAACAGCAGTTTTTAGAAGCCGCGGCCTCATTACAACCTGGCGATACCTTAATTCTCGCTGACAAAGAATGGAAAGATTTTGAAATTCTTTTAAAAGGTAAAGGCACAGCTGAAAAACCAATTACCCTAAAAGCCCAAACCAAAGGCAAAGTCATTTTAACCGGACTTTCTAACTTACGTTTATCTGGTGAATATTTAGTTGTTGAAGGACTCGTATTTAAAGACGGATACAGCCCCACTGGTGAAGTGATTTCGTTCAGAGAAGACGCTAACACCTTAGCTTATAATTCACGAGTAACGGAAGTCGTCATAGATGGATTTAGCAACACGGACAAATTTAATGCGGATAAATGGGTTGTCTTATACGGCAAGAATAACCGTTTTGACCACAGCCATTTGGAAGGTAAAAACAATGCTGGTGTGACCATGGCGGTTAGACTGAATACAGAAGATAGCCAACAGAACCATCACCGCATAGATCATAACTACTTCGGTCCACGTCCAATCCTTGGTTCTAACGGTGGCGAAACACTGCGTATTGGTACCAGTAAGTACTCTTTAACAGACTCTTTCACAGTGGTTGAAAATAATTACTTTGAACGTTGTAACGGTGAAGTGGAAATCATTTCTAATAAATCTGGTAAAAACCAATTCCTTAATAATGTATTTTTAGAAAGCCGCGGAACCTTAACTCTACGTCATGGTAACGGTAACGTAGTCGAAGGCAACGTATTCTTCGGTAATGGCAAAGACCATACTGGTGGTATTCGTGTCATCAACGCTGACCAAACCATTCGCAACAACTATATGGAAGGGTTAACAGGAATTCGTTTTGGTGGTGGCTTTACTATTCTAAACGGCGTGCCTAATTCAACTATTAACCGCTATCATCAAGTTAAAAACGCGACAATCGAAAACAACACTATTGTTAACGTCGACAACATTAATTTGGCTGGCGGCAGTGACAGTGAGCGTACTGCAACACCAATTGACAGCAGCTTTTCAAATAATTTGATCATCAATGCTGACGGCAGTAATCCTTTTAAAATATTTGATGATGTTTCAGGTATTACCTTTGCCAACAACATTGCCAGCCAATCTCCACAAGAAGAGATTGCTTCAGGTTTCACAATACACAAAAGTGATTTGGTCAGAGGCGATAATGGTCTTCTTCAAAGTGCCAGCGCACAGCAAGCCAATGTTGGTGCTGCAGCGTCACTTAAACCTATTGCTAAAGATGAAACCGGTGTAAGTTGGTATCCTAAAGCCGACGCGCCTGTTGAGTTTGATTCTGCAGGTGTGGTGAATGTTTCTTCAGCCGAAGAGCTTATGAAAACAATCGGTGAAGTAGCAGACGGCAGCGTCATAATGCTTGCGCCAGGTAACTATGATCTCAACAAACAACTACAAGTGAAGTCTGTGGTAACCCTTAAAGCCGCTACTCCACGTTCCGTTACTCTTTACCCAATGCGTTCTTTGACTTTTGAGATAGAAGATGGCGGCAGCTTGAAATTAGATGGACTGAATATCTCAGGCGTGAAAACTCCAGACAACGCAGGTAATGTGTTAATTCGAAATACCAAATTACCCACCCTACATAATTACAAATTGACCATCAACAATACGCATATCACCGATTTAAATGTGAACCACTCGGCCCATGTGTTTGACTCTGGTTATCGCAGCATGGCCGAAAATATTGAGATTACTGATAGTGTTTTCAAAAATATCACGGGTGATGTTCTACGCTTAGACAAAGAACAAGATGATTTGGGCATTTATAATGCGGAATACGTCACTATCAAAAATTCTAGTTTTGTGAACATTGAAGGTGCGGTTGCGAAAGTCTATCGTGGCGGTACAGATGAAAGTACTTTTGGTCCACATTTTAGAATGACCAACAGCACCGTTGAAAATGTTGGTGGCGGCAAACGTAATAAATCTGCCTCTGCTATCTTTCTTTTAGGTGTTCAACAGACTCTATTAGAGGGAAATCAGTTTACGCAAAGCAAGGTCATCACTATCGATCATACTGTTGGTGAGCCGCGTACCCAGATATTGAACAATACATTTACTAAAACACCTTTACCGGTAGTGACAGAAACCTTTGCTAAGGGTCCTTCTACTGCGGTTATGAAAGGTAATGTTTCTAAGTGAAGCAATAAAACCAAGACAGCGAAACCGTGCTCACCTAGTCTTATAAAGAATATGTGAGCACGGCATTATGCAAGGGTTTCGAGATTAATGAAGGTTCTAAAAGTTAACCAACAAACGTAATCATAAACGTAAAGAATAATATTATTAGCATCAGGTATAGGTAAACATAAACATGAAGAATTTAAGATGGTGGGTTATTGCTCTCGTTGCTCTGGCAACGGTAGTGAACTATATCGACAGACAATCCTTGAGCGTACTCTGGCCATTCATGGGTAAGGAAATTTATCCTGAAAAAACTGATGCAGAGTTGAAAGAAGTCTACGGTATTATCAGTATTGTTTTCTTATTCTCGTACGCGTTTGGACAAGCGTTATTTGGTAAGATTTTCGATTGGGTCGGAACCCGAATGGGGTTCGTACTGTCCATCGGAATCTGGTCTTTGGCGACGATTATGCACGCCTTTGCCCAAGGTATCTTAACCTTTAGTATCTTTAGATCGATTTTAGGTATTTCTGAGGCAGGTAACTGGCCCGGCGCTGCTAAAGCGAATGCGGAATGGTTTCCAACCCGTGAAAGAGCGTTAGCTCAAGGGATATTCAACTCAGGCGCTGCAATCGGCGGGATAGTTTCAATTCCGTTAATCGCCTACCTTGCATTGTTTTTCAGTTGGAAAGCAATATTTGTGATTGTAGGTTGTACCGGACTACTTTGGCTTATTCCTTGGTTGATTGTTGTTAAATCTCCTCCTGGATCTCACCCTTGGATCACTGAAGAAGAGCGCGAATACATACTGACTGGTCAGAAAAATGAAGTGAAATGTGAAAATGGCATCAGCGCGCCAGAGTACACACCAACTACAGGTCAACTGTTATCTCATAAACAAAGCTGGGGCGTAATTATTGCTACCGCAGCAATCGACCCAATCTGGTGGTTATTTATTGTTTGGATTCCTACCTATTTGGTTGAAGTCTATCAAATGGATGTTAAGGGCTTGGCGATTTACGGTTGGGTTCCTTATGTTGGTGCGATGCTAGGCGCATGGTTTGGTGGCCTACTTGCACAAAATCGTCTTAAAGCCGGCTGGACAGTAAATAAAACCAGAAAACTGGTTATCACTATGGGTTGCTTAATCATGCTGCCTGCATTGTTAATGCTGTCTGATCCAGGTGGTGAAGTTGCTGCTGTACTTATTATGGCGACCATCTTGTTCGGTTTCCAAACCTCTATTGGTAATGTTCAAACACTGCCAAGTGATTTGTTTGGCGGAAAATCTGTTGGTACTTTATCGGGCTTTGCTGGGATGGCCGCGAAGTTGGCTGCCGGTGTGTTGATTTATCTAGTGCCCTCATTAACTGCCGACGGTAACTACACAGTGGTATTTGTGATTGGTGCTGCGTTAGCGATACTAGCAATGGCAAGTATTTGGATATTGTGTCCTAAAATAGAGCCTGTAGAAGCCAAATAGTGCTTTGGGTTTGTTAAAGATGTGGGGGAGTTCAATGTTAAGTTTACGCAGTATTTGTTGTAGTTCTCTGATCGGCCTAGCTGTTTCAGCTGCGCCTTTCGGTTATGCAAATCAAGCAACTCAGGCAAACAACCAAAGCTATATGCCTGAGTCTCACCGGGCCCTTGCTGACGGTGTTTTGCTAGGTAACTTTGACTCTCTCGATCCAACTAAAAAGCCAAGTGAAAACTTTGATTTGTTAGATTGGACACTGACACTACCTACCGACCTTAATAAAGATAAAAAAGCCGATATCATATACGAAAGACCATTAAGCGGCGGCTTTGAGTTAAAACCGCTTTTTTATACAGCAGATGATGGTGGGATGGTTTTTGCCTGTCCCAATGTCGGTGCCAAAACCTCCAAAAACACTAAGTACGCTCGAACTGAACTTCGTGAAATGTTAAGGCGTGGAAATACTCGTATTAAAACCCAAGGCATAACTGAAAATAACTGGGTATTCGATGCAGCTCATGGCTCGGTCAAAAGGAAAGCGGGTGCCATTGAGGGGAGCTTAGAAGCGACCTTAGCGGTGAACCGCGTGTCAACCACCGGCGATGAGAAAAAGCTAGGGCGGGTTATCATTGGCCAAATCCATGCCACTGATGATGAACCTATTCGACTCTATTATCGCAAGCTGCCTAATAATTCTAAAGGTTCGGTGTACTTTGCTCATGAAATTAATGGTGGAGATGATGAGTGGATAAACCTAATTGGTACGCGCTCACACACCCTAGCTAATCCGGAAGATGGCATCGAATTAAACGAAAAGTTTAGTTATAAGATCACGGTCGAAAACAATATTCTTTTTGTCACTTTGATTCGCCAAGGCAAACCCAATATCACCAAATCATTTGATATGAGTGACAGCGGCTACCACAAAAATAACCAATACATGTATTTTAAAGCCGGTGTTTATAATCAAAACAATGGCGGCGAACCCAAAGATTACGTGCAAGCCACTTTTTATCATCTAGACAATCAGCACTAGTAGCATGGCCTTCAGGCCATGGAATCCATCAAATCACCCACGGGGTTAAAACACCCCACCGTAGCATGGCCTCGTAGGCCATGGAATCCATCACATCACCCACGGGGTTAAAACACCCGCCTACAGGTGAAATCCGATACATCATCGTAAACTCGGGTTGTAGCATGGCCTTTAGGCCATGGAATTCATCGAATCACCCGCGGGGTTAAAAGATACCACCGTAGCATGGCCTTCAGGCCATGGAATCCATCGAACCACACCCGCGGGGTTAAAACACCCGCCTACAGGTGAAATCCGATACATCATGGTAAACGTGGGTTGTAGCATGGCCTTTAGGCCATGGAATCCATCTAATCACCCACGGGGTTAAAACACCCGCCTACAGGTTGGAATCCGATACATCATCGATAACGCGGGTTGTAGCATGGCCTTTAGGCCATGGAATCCATCAAATCACCCGCGGGGTTAAAACACCCCCACTATTTTACGCTTTACTCGCTGGCGCTATAACCTGTGTGACTATTCTTGATCTCGTAAAAGGTGGCCTGGGCGTATTCATCAGGATCACTTGAATTATTCAGGTGATAAACCCCGACTTTGAAATAATGATACTGGCCGTCTTGGTCGTACAAGCTTTCGCTCATATCGTAATTGGCAACCACATCACTTTTTCCTTCACGGCTTATTGTCACCGTCAGCAAATTAACGTTAACACTAATCTGATAACTAAACTTCTCGTCCAATGCGATCCCATCTGAAGGATTACTCGCTGAATTGCTTCTCGAACCTATCATCTCAACATAGGTTTCAATATTATCACCGTCGCTGTCTTTAACACGACTCTCGTGAGCAAAGTAGACAGAACCGAGATTATTGCCCGGCAGTTTTCGATAATATAAACGCACAGGCTCATCATCGTTAGCATGGATCTGACCAATCACCACCCGTCCAATTTGATAATCTTCGCCTGTGGTTGTGACTTTATTCACCGCTAACGAAACTCGCAGGTCTCCGTCTACGCCTCCAGCATTAGCTTGACCTTGTGAGGAAGCACTGGCAAAAACCCAGTTATTTTTGTTTACACCTTGAGTGCTAATTGATGTATTACCGCGGCGTAACATTTCTCGCAATTCTACCCGCACATAACTTGTGTTTTGCGAGGTTTTAAAGCCGTAACTTGGAGAACGCATGACTATGCCATTGTCAGCAGAAGCATAAAAATACTCGGAATTGGTGTAACCCGCAGCTAGTTCAGTCTCAAAAATGGAGTCTGAAGTTCCGCTGTTATCCTCATCAGTTGGTACACTTAAATACCAATCTAATAAGTCGATACCCACTTCATTGGGGAAAATATCTGCGAATTCGCCATTTGCCTCTTCGCAGCTATGGACTTGTATCTCGACAATACTGTTGAATGTGTTTTCACTGTTTCCATCAGCAATAATCTTGATGTAGCGAGCATCAGACTCGACCAAGTTGACCAACTCAAAGCCGCTGTGCTTGCCACTTGATTCTGCGTCGTTAAGCACACTAGTCCAACTGGCATTTTGAAGTGAAGTATCCGCCGAGGTTTCTACCGAAAAGTAGGCATTACGTTCATTGCCTTTGTACCACTTAATCGTTAAAGCCCCTACTACTTTGCTACTACCAAGATCAAGTATTAACTCTTTATTTGAGCCATTACTTGTCCATCTTGATTCAGGAGTGGTCAATCCATCAACCGCATTTGCAGGTGGATATCCACTTTCAAAACTACCATCATCACTAGCAGCAGTAATAGCGTATATCTCGTTTACACAGACCTCTGGTGTAGGCTCAACAACCACTGGAGGAATGACTGGTGGAGTTGCGGTACTTCCACTACTTCCGCCACAAGCACTGATCCCAATCGACAACATCATGACTATCAAGGCATGGACCTTTTGGCTTTGATTGTGGCTATGTAACCGCTTTCGAAACATACGTTTCCCCTACAAAATGTAAAATTAATGTTACTTCTATAAAAGGATTATATGCGTAAAAATTAGTTACTCCAAGAATAATGTAAGACCAATTTGCGTTTTTGGTTATATTTGTTTGGTTAACCAGAATCCGACGTCTCTAAGGGGATTTATCGCCTTCGTAGCATGGCCTTCAGGCCATGGAATCTATCTAATCAAATGCGGGGTTGTAGCATGGCCTTTAGGCCATGGAATTCATCAAATCAAATGCGGGGTTGTAGCACGGCCTTTAGGCCATGGAATCTATCAAATCACACGCGCGGGGTTAAAACACCCGCCTACAGGTGGAATCTATCAAATCACACGCGCGGGGTTAAAACACCCGCCTACAGGTGGAATCTATCTAATCACTTGCGGGGTTAAACCACCCGCCTACAGGTGGAATCTATCTAATCACTTGCGGGGCTAAAGCACCCGCCTACAGGGTTGAATCCATCAAATCACACGCGCGGGGTTAAAACACCCGCCTACAGGTGGAATGCGATATATCATGGTAAACGGGGGGTTGTAGCATGGCCTTTAGGCCATGGAATCCATCAAATCACACCCACGGGGTTAAAACACCCGCCTACAAGGGTAGGGGATCTAACTGATTAGAAAAGGGAATTACCGGTTTGATTAAACCGGTAATTTATAAGACTGCCAGAAATTTTCGAACAGGTCTTTAGGCATGATAGCGCCTGGTGTTTCTATTACTTTGCTTGCAGCTGCGCTAGCCGCTAAGGCAGAGGTTTTAGGATCGAAACCGGAAACTCGAGCACCAATATAAACGCCATTAAATGCATCGCCCGCTGAGGTGGTATCAACTACATTGTCATTGGGCACAATGGGGACAACCTCTCGGCCGCCTTCGTTGATGATGATGACGTTCTTCTCGCCTTGCTTCATCACCAATTCTTTTGGCGAATACTGCATGCACAACTCGATACATTGCTCAACGTCATCCATACCATAAAGCTTATCAAAGTCATCTACGCCAGGTAGTAATACATCGGCTATCTGGAACGCCTTTTCGATATTTAATTTCGCAATATCGGCAGAACGCCAAAGCTGAGGGCGGTAGTTAGGATCAAACGCAATCACCACGCCAGCCTGCTGCATTTCCTCTAGTTTCTGCCAGAACAAGGATCTTTCTTCATCCAACAAAATCGCTAAACTTATGCCTGAGAAGAAGAACATTCCGGTTTCATTTAACGCCAAGGATTGCTCAGAAGACAAAGCACTAACCATGCGCTTCGCGGCAGAATCACCACGCCAATAAATGAATGAGCGCTCACCAAAATCGTCAGTAATTACCATATAACTGCCAATATGATGTGAAGCTATCTTCGGGAGAAACTGGCTGCCGATGCTCTCATTGGATAGACGAGACACCAACTCACTACTGAGTTTGTCCATTCCTAAGCACGACATAAATTCAATGTCTAGCTCAGGAAAGGCACGTTTTAAATAGACACAAGAGTTATATAAATCGCCTGCAAATGACTTTCCAAGCTCATTCTCACTCTTGTTTACCAACTCAAGCATACACTCGCCTGCAAATACTAGCGGCCCGCTTACTTTAGTAAAAATATCCACTGACGGGTTATCGCTGGTATTTTCATTCTGATGTGACATTCATTGGTTCTCTATTTAATAAATATTATAAAAAGTCTTCTCTAAGCGGGCTGAAAACATCGATTAAAATGCCAGCTTTTTTGCATACTGCGCCGTGGTCAGCATGAGGTAGCATAAAAAAGCAATCGCCAGCTTTCAATAATTGTTTTTCTTCACCCACTTGCACTTCAAATTCACCGCTTTCAATATAGGTAACTTGAGAATGAGGATGGGCGTGAACATAACCAATCGCATTGTCGTCAAACCAGATTTTGGCCATCATAATTTGGTCGTTATAGCCCATTAATTGGCGTTTCATGCCGTTACCAATATCTTCAATTGGTTGTTTATCACCGTAAATAAACGCTTCGCTATGTGTCATATTTTTTCCCCAAGTTAATTTATGGTGGTATCTAATCAACTTAACCTAAAATTGTCAACCATTAATGCCCTCTTGTTGTTACCAATTTAAATTTTATTGGTAATAATCTTGGGGAGGTGTATGCTAGGTTAATTACCTTAGTTGTTAAGCAAGTGTAAAGATAGACAAGGTTTATCCTAACTAAGTATTAGTACAAACCTAGGTATAAGTAAAATAAACAGAAAAGCGAAATAATAATACTAAAGCTGTAGTGTTTGGGTGAGAGGTCATAAGATGAAAAATCGTCGCATGTTTTGGCAGATAGTCGAAAAAATCGAAGCGTTAATTGATTCCGGAAAGTATCCTCCCGGCAGTCGATTACCACCCGAACGTGAATTAGCTGAAACGTTTAACGTAAGCCGCCCTACTATTAGAGAAGCAATCATTGCTTTGGAAGTAAGGGAACGGGTAGACGTGAAAACAAGTTCTGGGGTTTACGTGCTGGAAAATCCTCAAAAAGCAGAACCTGAAGTAAAAGTCAGTGCCTTTGAATTAACCCAAGCAAGAGCATTAGTTGAAGGTGAAGCCGCAGCGTTAGCAGCAGCCTCAATTACCGAACAAGAACTGGCTGAATTAGAAGCCACTTTAGTTGCCATGGAAAAAGGCATTCAACCGGAAAAGGCCGATCGCCAGTTCCACCTCATCATATCCAAGGCAACGCGAAACAACGCGGTCTCTCTAGCGGTCGAAAAATTTTGGCAATTACGAGATTCAGAACCAGAGATTGTTAACGTCTACAAAAATGTCTGCAACCGCAGCGACAGCGACCGATTAGAAGAACATCGAAAGATATTCACCGCCCTAAAAAATCGAGATTCGGCCGAAGCAAGACAAGCAATGCATTATCATTTCAATCGATTAATCAATACATTATTCGAAATTAGCGAAGCTAAAGCCCTAGAAGAAGTGCGCAAACAATCGACCCAAACCCGCGATTTATATTCGTTGAATCATTTAGTCGATTAATCAATCCTCCCACCGTAGCATGGCCTTTAGGCCATGGAATCCCACAGGATTTCGCGGGGCTAAAGCGCCCGCCTACAAGGGCCATTCCTGTAGCATGGCCTTTAGGCCATGGAATGTGACATGGAATGTACCATGGAATCCCACAGGATTTCGCGGGGCTAAAGCGCCCGCCTACAAGAGGAATTCGTTCGATTCTTGCGGGGGTGAAACACCCGCTTACAAGAGGTATTCCAATGTAGCATGGCCTTCAGGCCATGGAATGTGCCATGCAATTCCACAGGATTCTTGCGGGGTTAAAACACCCGTCTACAGGGGGAAGTGCAAGTCATGTACAATAACATGGGATCAGAGGGGCTTCATGAGCTGGAATTCGTCTATTGTCACTTTGCCATCAAATGTGTTTTTAATCTTTTCTAGCACTGTATCAGTTGCGCTTACTTGATAACCTACGCTTTCATTACCTGCTATGACTTTAACACCATTAAAGTTGCTTAGTTCTTCACGCAGATTATCTATTGAAGCTGCACCATAAGCAGGCGCTATAACGTAAGTCATAAGTTGTCGCCTTTGGGTTTGCATCTGTTGAATTGCCATTTTTTCCTAAACACCGTATCTCACATTATAATACAGGAATGCTAAACTTCATATTATCCCCTAATTCCAAGGGTATTGATGTCGATTTAAGCTCATCAAGGGCGAGTGTAACTCTTGATATATCTCGGTTGCAACTATGATATGTTGAATTATTAGACAATTTAGCTGCCAATATCCCGCATAACATCGGAGAAGCGTATGACGTGCCGTAAATATCGACGTTGGGTGTTTGATCTAGCGTATCGATAATACCTGCACCGGCCGCGATATAATCCACGTTCTCACCATAATCGTTATTTGGCCAATAATAATAAGTATCATCGATATCTACAGCCTGTTGAGACCGTTCATGTTCATAACCGGGTGACGAAGGAGGACACGCCCCTTTTTTACCGAGAGCAACCGCCGTAACCACCTCGGCAAATCCCGCAGGATATTTGAGTTTTTTATTATCATTTCCACCGGCAACGACTATCACTGTTCCGTTTTTTCTAGCTTGCAGAATGACGCTTAACAAAAACTGCGGCTTTTTATCTAAGTCTCCTGCGCTAATGTTGATAATGTCACATTGATAATCTCTGGATAGTGTTAGTACCGCTGTCGCCACTTGGAGAGGATTCAATCTGGACACATCGGTTTCATCCATCGCACCAATAAAAAAGATTTCAGATCCTGGCGAAATACCTTCAAAACCCCCATCTTCAGTCTGTTTATTCGCTAACAAAGAACAACAATAACGCCCATGAGGATGCTCAGCTATATTCATTTCTTTAAGCTGTCCTTGCGGATCCATTTGTCCTAGATTCTTAATATGCTGAAGTGATTCATCTATTTCTAAGCATAAATCAATGACTCCAATTCTAATATTTTGTCCACGATTAATATCACTGCTAGTTATACCATGGGCACGGTGCCACCAACCTAAAGGACCCGTTTGGTCGATACGCTGCAAACGAATAGTAGAACCGCTAGGAGGGGCGTTTTGAGCATGACGCCAAAACCCTAGCGCAAAGGCTTTTATCTGAATATAGTCAATATCCTTTTCTTCTACGTCGGCAATTTTAAATGGTCGAAAATCTTTAAGCTGAATACTTTCTCCATTTTTCAAAAATACATAGAGGGTCGTTGTGATTTGTTCACCCTCATGGTTTAAGATGGTCAATTCATACATACTTTGATTCACTTCCTGTGGCTAGATTGATACATCTATTTTAGTTTGTTTTGTTCTTATTTTTATTACAGCATAAGGTATGTTGGCAAAAGGATCGAAACCGGTTTCTAAGTATTCGTTTATATCCATTTCTTTGGGGAGTGCGACCCCATAGGTGTTATAAAAAACAGGGTCATGCTCTTCAAATTGATGTTTATACTGTTTAGGTACAACAATACTAAATCCTTTGTTTATAACACCAATTTTTATCCGCGGATTTCCCAATAAATATTCATCTTGTGCATACTTTGAGAGGGCAAATACAAAACGCGGGCTCTTTAAAATCGGCTCCTGTTCTGCACTGAATTGATTAAATAATTCGTTAAGTACTTTTATAGCTTCATTCGCGATACCGGGGAAACCGAATGCGCTGGTGAGTTTTTTCCCTTGCTCACTTCCTAATAAACCAAATAAATCCTGCCACCATTTGGGTTTTTTATTTTCCATTATTTCTAAACTAAACTGCGCTAAACCGCCTCCAATTTGTATAGGCTGTCTGTTAAATAAGTCATTGGAGAAATTAGCACGAAGTTTGGTGGTATCTCTGGACTGTTTAGCTGCGTTACTAATATCCAAGCCCGCTGCAATCGACCAAAATAAGGGTTTTAACAGAGAATTAGAAGTACTGTCTTGTCCTATGTCCATTCTTAACGAAGCACCAATACTGTCTTCATCAACTTCGGCTGGATGGAAGGTGGCGAGCTCAGTTTTCAAAATAACATCCGGCTGATCTTCAGAGCCAATTATGTCAGGAACAGTTTCGTGAGGATCAAGCAATGCGTCACCTTCGAGTTTCGGATTAATATTGAAGATATGGCCCACTTGATCTTCGTCAATCAGATCTTTGTTTGACCTTCCCCTTTTTTCTTTAACACGAAAACTTCCGTCCATGGGTTTCATTTTCTGATTACTTTCAGAAAATGACTCGTCGATATTTCCTTCAACTTTATAATCTGACAACTCTCCAAACTTAGCCAATGTGCATCTCCCTATATTTGATTGCCACGGATTTTAAAACACCATTTTAAGTAAAGTCGATTTTGCACAAATTTCAATCAGATTTTACACTCGTAGTCAATCAGCGGCCATTCCTGTAGCATGGCCTTCAGGCCATGGAATGTGCCATGGAATCCCACAGGATTTCGCGGGGTTAAAGCGCCCGCCTACAAGGGGCATACCCTGTAGCATGGCCTTTAGGCCATGGAATGTGCCATGGAATCCCACAGGATTCTTGCGGGGTTAAAACGCCGGCCTACAAGGGCCATTCCTGTAGCATGGCCTTTAGGCCATGGAATGTGCCATGGAATCCCACAGGATTTCGCGGGGTTAAAACACCCGCCTACAAGAGGCATTCATTCGATTTTCGCGGGGCTAAAACACCCGCCTACAAGAGGCATTCATTTGATTTTCGCGGGGCTAAAGCGCCCGCCTACAAGGGGCATACCCTGTAGCATGGCCTTTAGGCCATGGAATGTGCCATGGAATCCCACAGGATTTTGCGGGGTTGAAACACCCGCCTACAAGAGGCATCCATTCGATTCTTGCGGGGTTAAAACACCCGCCTACAAGAGGCATTCATTTGATTTTCGCGGGGCTAAAGCGCCCGCCTACAAGGGCCATTCCTGTAGCATGGCCTTTAGGCCATGGAATCCCACATGATTTCGCGGGGCTAAAGCGCCCGCCTACAAGGGCCATTCCTGTAGCATGGCCTTTAGGCCATGGAATCCCACACGATTTCGCGGGGCTAAAACACCCGCCTACAAGGGCCATACCTCCGTAGCATGGCCTTTAGGCCATGGAAGGAGACATGGAATGTACGAACGATCCTTGCGGGGTTAAAACACCCGCCTACAGGCCATGAACGAACGATCTAACCTTCCATGGTTTTTCACGGGGCTAAAACCACCGCCTACAGGTGCATCTTTGACCAAATTAAGATAGAGTAGAAGGCATTAGTCGTTTGTTCCTAGCTAACTCATTGCATGTCATTTTTATCGCTGTTTAAACTACTCCGCTACCACAAAACCGCGCTAAGTCTCGCGGTACTGTTGATGATCGCAGAAAGCCTGATTAGCTTAAGCATTCCGTACTTTATCGGCCAGTTTTCAACTAGCATCTTAGATCAACAAAACGCATTTGGTTGGTCGATCGGTCAAATATGTTTGGCCTGGGTGGGCCTGATTATCTTACAAGCGGTTTTGCGTTTTGAATCTACGTTTAGAACCAACATCGTAGGCGCTGAGGTGCTAAACGACCTGAGTTGCCGACTCTACGACCACGTACAAATGCTGCCAATGGCCTATTTCAGTAACCGTAAAAAGGGCGAAATACTATCTCTTATCAGCAATGACGCCAACGTACTCAGCTACTTTTTATCTGGCGTACTGACAGGCCTGGTGCCTGCGGCACTTTTGGTTTTTGGTGCCATTATTATGATGGCGCAAATTAATCTCAGTATTGCGCTCATTATCATCATCACAGTGCCGGTGTTTTTAATCACGATCAAAATTGTCGGCAAAACCATCCGACCCATCTCTGAACAAGTCATAAAACACCAAGCAGGTGCCATTGCCATCGCCACCGAAAATTTTGGTTCAATGCAGCTGGTAAAAGCCTTTAATCGCCAAGGTATCGAGTCGAAAAAATTCCGCAAAAATGCCAATCAGGTACTTGATCTTAGAACCCGCTTATTACGAATCCAAGCGTTAATTTCGCCACTAATTCAGATGATTATCTCAATCGGCATCGTGTTCATTGTTGTGGTTAGCGCTTTGCATTATCAATCTGGTGAACTCACAATTCCCAGCCTCATTACGTTATTAATGTACGGCCTAGTGTTCGCAAAACCCATGAGCACCTTTGCGGGGCTTTACGGCCAATTGCAACAGGCTAGGGGATCTTCCACACGTATTTTGGAGGTATTTAATGTATCCCCCGAGTCTGATGATAAAGCGCAATTCGACCTAAACTGTGAACGCGGCAGTATTCAGTTTAACGATGTATCTTTTGCATATCATGCGTCAAGTCCCATCCTGAAGAACGTAGATGTAGTTTTTGACAGCGGCAGCGCCAGCATTATTTTGGGGCCAAATGGCGCTGGAAAAACCAGCTTAATTCATTTATTAATGCGTTTTATGGAACCCCAATCGGGCAACATTTATATCGATGATCAAGCCATTGCCGATTGCAGTTTAGTCTCACTGCGTAAAGCCATAGGTTTGGTTTCTCAAGATATCGCATTGTGTGATGGCAACATTTTAGACAACATAGCTTACGGTTTGCCGCAAGCCAGCGAAGCAGAAATAGTTGAGGCAGCCAAACTTGCCGGTGCAGACACCTTCATATCCGAGTTGAAAGACGGTTACTACACCAAAGTCGGGGAAAACGGTGTGCTGCTCTCCGGCGGCCAACGCCAGCGTATTTCATTAGCTCGCGCGCTGGTGATTAACCCGCAAATATTGCTCTTTGATGAACCAACATCGTTTACCGATGATGCCGGAAAACTGGAGTTTTCAAAGTTGTTGGCCAAATCATTGAAAGACAAAACCGTAATAATCGTGACTCACGACCAACAACTGTGTGAAGTCGCCGATAAAGTCTATAAAATACAGCAAGGAACTCTCGCGCTTGTGGAAAAAGAACCTTCGTAGTAATAGCGTGAATTTGCATAGCAGATCAGTCAAAACTAACACTGAATAGGACGTAAAATGCTGAATAGCAACACTAAATATAAACTTTCAGATAAAGCGTTATTTCAAAAAGTCGTTGATGAAACGGTGATATTAGACTCCATCAGCGGACAATATTACACCCTGGATCCCATTGGAACAGAAATGGTCGAAGCGCTAACCACTGGCAAGTCTGTGTCACAGGTGGTTGCTCTCATCGAACAAAGTTATGATGCCCAAGCTGAAAGTATCCAAGCCGATTTGGCAGAACTCATTAGTAAAATGAGCGACAAAGGATTACTAGAAGAAATTCAGTAGGAATCGAGATTTGATTAAGGGATGTGGGTGAAACAAGGGAAATGAAAATGATGCAACTGATCACCTCTCTACCCACCATAGTGCACGCCTATTGGTTATTGGCGAAATGGGATTGGCGAATATCCAAACAGCCCTACAAAAAATGGAAAAAGCATCTCGATTCAAGTTTGTCAGTTAGCAGTCCAAGCAACCAGTTTGACGCCTATCCACAGCAAAAATATCTTCAGCAATCAATCCTGTTTGCCAAAGTCACGCGACATCATTACCGACCAATGAATTGTTTACGTCGCTGCCTAGCGCTGCAAGAGCTGTTATTGAGCAAAAACATGCCGTCGAGATTACACATTGGCGTCAGATTCACCACCCCAAATCCATCACAAAGCCCCGCAATAGAACCAAGCACAGGCAAAACATTACAAGCCCATTCTTGGTTAACCATCAACGGATTTATCATTAACGACAGCAAAGAAGTGGTAAGTACCTACACAGAAATAACCAATAAAAGCCAATTTTTCCAAACAAGCATATCCTCCATGTAAACCGCCTGGGCAAACATATTACATTCCATGGCCTAAAGACTATGATACGGGCTTTTTTGTAGGCGGGCGCTTTAGCCCCGCGGGAATGTACAAGAATCCATGGCCTAAAGGCCATGCTACGGATTTTTTGTAGGCGGGTGTTTTAGCCCCGCGGGAATGTGCAAGAATCCGTGGCCTAAAGGCCATGCTACGGGGTTTTTTGTAGGCG
Organism: Alteromonas sp. M12; assembly: GCF_037478005.1. NCBI lineage: Bacteria > Pseudomonadati > Pseudomonadota > Gammaproteobacteria > Alteromonadales > Alteromonadaceae > Alteromonas > Alteromonas sp. M12. The sequence continues at coordinate 356,415 of NZ_CP144164.1, forward strand.
GTTGCTTTAGCCCCGCGGGAACATACGAGATTCCATGGCCTAAAGGCCATGCTACGGTTTTTTTGTAGGCGGTTGCTTTAGCCCCGCGGGAACATACGAGATTCCATGGCCTAAAGGCCATGCTACGGTTTTTTTGTAAGCGGGCGTTTTAGCCCCGCGGGAATGTGCAAGAATCCATGGCCTAAAGGCCATGCTACATGGTTTTTATTGTAGGCGGGTGTTTTAGCCCCGCGCTCTAGCATTAAGAATCCATGGCCTAAAGACCATGCTACGGATTTTGAATTTTTGTACCTCATCTCATACTGAATCGACCTAAACTTAAAATTTGCCATTCCAAGGATTGAACAATGGCCAAAACCTTAACAAAGGGACGCCGCTCCATTACCGGACAGGTTTATTTAATAACGGCTTGTACAAAAAATCGCGAGCCCCTGTTTACCAATTTTAATCTTGCCAGAATCGTCGTAAATCACATGATGAAAGCGCAACAACGAGGACATTTAATCTTCGTAAGTTGGGTAATTATGCCGGACCATTTTCATTTTTTAATTTCCTTAGAAGGCGATTCAAATCTCAGTGATGTTATCGGTTACATCAAGGGCACCACGTCACACCAAATTTGCAAACGGTTAAATCGAAAAGGCGGAATTTGGCAAGCCGGATTTCACGACCACGCCATACGTAATGAGGAAAATGTAATCGATGCAGCACGATATATTGTTGCCAATCCATTAAGGGCAGGGATAGTCAAAAGCCTCAAACAATATCCCCATTGGGATTGCATTTACCTGTAGGCGGGTGTTTTAACCCCGCGCGAACATGTCAGATTCCACGGCCTAAAGGCCATGCTACGGGGGCATCGAACATACAAGAATCCATGGCCTAAAGGCCATGCTACGGGTTTTTTTGTAGGCGGGTGCTTTAGCCCCGAGGGAATGTGCAAGATTCTATGGCCTGAAGGCCATGCTACAGATTTTTTTGTAGGCGAGTGTTTTAGCCCCGCGGGAACATACGAGATTCCACGGCCTAAAGACCATGCTACGGATTTTATTGTAGGCGAGTGTTTTAGCCCCGCGGGAACATACGAGATTCCACGGCCTGAAGACCATGCTACGGGGTTTTTGTAGGCGGGTGTTTTAACCCCGCGGGAATATGCAAGATTCTATGGCCTAAAGGCCATGCTACGGGCCCCGCGGGAACATGCGAGATTCCATGGCCTGAAGACCATGCTACGGGGTTTTTGTAGGCGGGTGTTTTAACCCCGCGGGAATATGCAAGATTCTATGGCCTAAAGACCATGCTACGGGGTTTTTTGTAAGCGGGCGTTTTAGCCCCGCGGGAATGTGCAAGAATCCATGGCCTAAAGGCCATGCTACGGTTTTTATTGTAGGCGGTTGCTTTAGCCCCGCGCGAACGTGCAAGATTCCATGGCCTGAAGACCATGCTACGGTTTTTTTGTAGGCGGGTGTTTTAACCCCGCGCGAACGTGCAAGATTCTATGGCCTAAAGGCCATGCTACGGGGTTTTTATTGTAGGCGGGTGTTTTAACCCGCGGGAATATGCAAGAATCCATGGCCTAAAGGCCATGCTACAGCATGTGGGTTTGGTACCAGGATTGGGTTAAAATGGCGTATAACAAATCTACGTTCAATGAACCATTTGGTGAATCTACCACCTTATCGAAACTGGCTAACAAGCTTTGGTTATCGACTAAACCTAACTCTTCTAATCCTGGGTGGCTTAAAAGGGCGCGCAACTCGGTTTTATTTTCTCTCACCAAATTTGCGAAATGCTGATCAAATACCGTCTTATTCTGATCCCAACACACTGTTTTTGGCAAATGACTGTCCATGGCTTTGCGCAGCAAATACTTGGGATACCGGCCCTGAATATGTAATTTTTGCGGCACCGCAAAACTAAACTCCGCTATCTGTTTGTTGAAAAACGGATGATGCACGTCAATGCCTAAGGGATCACAAACTTGCTGATAAGAACGCATACTGTTAAATGTTGAGGTGGTAAACAAACCTTCGTAACGGGCGCGCTTTGCCCATTGTTTACTTTGCGCAAACGGATTGTGCTTCTCCACCGACTTCAACATCTCTTGCTGTTGTGGCCCTAACCACTGCGGAAAATGGTCGGCATCTACCGGCTGTTTACCCAACAAGGTTAACAAAGATGCTGGCAACAAAGGCTTAACCAACACTTGCAGCATTATAGTCAACGGCGACATACCTAATTGCTGCGCCGAATTATACACTTCTTTAATCACTCCCAGTTCACCATTGGCTAGCCTGTCACGGTAAGCAAAACTATGGCCCCAACACATCTCATCACCACCGTTGCCGGTAAATAAATGATGACCGCCCAATTGCTGAATCATTTCCGCTTCTTGAGTGTACTTAGGTGAAGCTACTACGCCAGGATTCTGCAACTGTGTTGGATAAAGCTGTGCAAAAGAAAGGTTATTAAATTGGTCAAGCTCGACAAAATGACTATGTTGCAATTTTAAAAAAGCACGCATCGCTTCAATTTTGTCTATTTCGTCGCAACTTTCGGTATTTCGATAAGTATGAGAGATGGAATGTAGCGCAAATTCTCCGGGTTCAACGCCATTGGCTGGCTCCTCAATCAACGAATTCAAAATTGAAGTGATTGACGTTGAATCCATACCGCCGCTCATCTGACTAAAGATAGGCTCTGGCGCTTTACCTACTTTAGCTACCGGCCTTTCACCTAGTTTGGCTACCGGCTTCTCACCTAGTTTGGCTACCGGCAGTTCAGCTTCAACACTTTGCTTTAATACGTCATAAAACGCCTGCTGATATTCGAGTTCACTGGCTAAAATCAACGATTTACTCGGATCTATGTCCCAAAAACGCTCTACGCTTAATTGCTTATTGGCAGTTAAACAAGCCGTATGCGCAAAAGGCAATTGATCAATATTACTAAACATCGATCGATTGGGATCGGGACGGCCGGCTAACCACTGAAGTATTGAAATTTTATCCACTTCAGGTTTACGCAATGATGTCATCAATGCCAAATCACTGGTCACCAAAAAACAATCGTCGAGCCAGGCGTAATATAGTGTGCGAGGGTTAAACGCTGAACTACTAAAGCGTAAGGTTGCGGATGCTTGATCCCAAGATATAAGATTGAAGCTGGTGTTTAAGCTTTTGATCATCTGCAAGTGATTTTGATCGCTCAAGTTCGTAGGATCGCGATCTTTTAGTGCAGAGCCGCACGGGTTAGGTGCATTTTTGCTGTCTATTCTTCCCAGGTTTACATGGTTAAAGTCGAGATTATTTACACCATGAATTGCACTTTCTAGGTTTCCAATCTCACCAAGAATTACGCTAATATTTGTGTTGGTATTTATTATGTAACTATTTGAAATTAATGAACTATTTAGATTTTTATAAAACCCTGAAATAGCATCTAAATAAAACGCTGTTTTAGACCCAAAAAGAGCAAAAATCGATTTCATATAATCTTTAGACCTAAATAAATTACAACAATCCGTTAAATTAAACTGTACTATACGCCAAATGTCACGTAGCTGTCATATCAATTGGTTTTATAACCTTTTGTTTACATTAGCTTTTTTCTGTCAAATTTTTTTACAGATCAATTTTGATTTAACATTTTTTTAACGTGACTTTTTGTTTAAGTATATGATAAATATGGATTTATTATTTTCTGGAATAGCTTTTGCATTTACTTTGGCAGTAGTAATAGCAAATTTTGCATATTCACAGATTTCAAAGTTCAACGAACGAACTAGTTAAGGAGCATCACATGATTAAGAAAATTATTGCGGGATTGTCATTAATAGGTATGAGCCTTAGCGCTCAGTCAGCTCTTTTAATCGATGAGTCAAACATCACTGGTGCTGATATGGGCGGTATCTCTGTAACAGCAATGTTCAGTGATGGAACTACAGATACAGGTATTTGGTCAGCGTTTCCTGACGTTATTTTAGGTACTGGCGACCCAATTGCTGATGCTGAAGGTTTTTCTGGTGGTGTAGTCACCTCAACTTGGTCTTTGACTCAACAAGGCTTCAGTAGCGGTAACGTTGCTCCAAGTGGTGATATTTATGGTGCATGGACTCTAACTAACTTAGCTTCTGCATCTGCAATTGTCGGCTTTAGCATTGATGGTTCAGTTGCTAATGTTGCTTTTGATATCGACTCTGGTAGCGAAGTCACTCCTTACTCAGGTGTGGGTGTTGCATTTGCTTCAGCAACAAGCGTTGATTCAGTAACGTATAGCGATCAACTAAATGCCGCTTACGGTGATTTGTTTTTTGCACTTGAAGTATTATTCGGTTCATCAGAACTAGCGATTGATGAAGAACTAGTTTTCGTAGCGGATACTGAAACTGTAAAAGTACCAGAGCCAGCTACTACTGCGATGATCTTAACTGGTTTATTGTTTGGCGCAGCGCGTCTACGTTCTAGAAAATAGTATCAGAATAAATAATTAGGGAGACACGTCATGAATGAAGTAAATGTAAACGATAACGTTAGTGGCAAGAAGCCCTATACTAAGCCAGAGTTAACCAATCCAGGTAACCTAGCTGAATTGACTCAAGGTTATGCGGGTAGCATTCCTGATGAGCAAGGCGGACACACTAAGCGTAATCCTTTTACGGGTTAATCTTTAGTCTGCGAAAGCGACTACCTTAGATTCAAATCAGGATTGAACAGAGGCACTAGTCACCAATGCAAGATAAATATTATTCAACGCCGCTTCATGGCGTTGAATGTTTTTTAGCTGATGCTACTTGCACTGGTGATAAAACTGAACTCTGTGAATTGGCTGTTGAACTCGCTTTTGAAGCGGTTAGCATTGACGCAAATCAGCAGCCAATATGGACGTTAAAAGATCAGGGATTGAGATACTTCAGTGAGTTAAATCTCTACCCCCATTCTTGTCCCCCAGATGTTTCTAACCTTTCACTTTCTAATGCTGACAATACAAGCCAAGAAGTAAAGCAGGCTACGCCAGCACTTCCAAGCTACATACTTAGCGTTAATTGTGAAGGCAAAGGTCGCTTTCTAATCCAACAACACAAAATAACCATTGATTGGGATGAAGGTACATCTTCCTCCCATTATTTTCAGACCCTAGCGTTAGCGCTCTGGTTAGAAACTCAGCATGTACCTTGTATACATGCAAATGCCTTAAAGCGAGCAGATAAAACCTTTGCGCTAGTGGCAAATAGCGGCACAGGTAAATCAACGTTAAGTGCAAAGTTACAACAAACTGGATGTGAATGGCTAACTGATGATATGATCGCGCTGCATCAAGTTGGTGCAAGTATAAGATCAGGGAACGCCCCAAAAGTTTACCCCAGTTGGCCAATTGCACGCATGTGGCCCGATTCAGTCGAAAATGCCCTCGGTGGTGAGGTAGCTGTATTAAGGAAAGTACATAACCGCTTTGATAAACGTTTGATTGAAATGCCAGAGTTGACCGAAGAAAGTAAACATTCTTCAGAATTATCAACAATATATATTCTTAATAGAACTGTAACAGATAACCACGATAATAAACCGCACTGTCGAATTGAAACTATCAATTCAAGTCAGGCATTAATCTTGCTTTTACAGAACAGTATATTGGGAAATGCCTATTCGGCATTAGAACTAGAAGCCGACAGAATACGCCAACTGTCCATTTTGGTTCAAACAACAAAAGTAAAAATGATCACTTACTCTAGTGGTAAGGAAAATTTGGATTTCGTAAGTAAGGCTATTTTAGAAGACTTGGATACACTCCAACTCCATTCAACTTCTTAAACAGTAAAGGAACTAGATAAATGAACATGCAAAGTGGTATGGTTAAAAACAATACCAACAAGTTTGCGGCCGCTTATCGACTTGTTGACGTAGTAGTGATTCAATTCGCACTTTTTGGTGCGGTATTCGTTTACGGTTTAGATTATACAAAAGATTATTTTACCCTTTCTCTTATCGGTTCGGTGAGCTTTGCGTTAGTTGCTGAATCTTTTGCCCTATATCGTTCTTGGCGCGCCGGCTTTTTCAAACAGATCGTATTTTACACTTTCCTGTGTTGGGCCTGCGCCTGCATGTTAATTCTTGCCTATTTGTTTTTCTTTAAAATCGCCGAAGACTATTCACGCTTTGCTTTAGCCATTTGGTTTTCCATGGCATTTATGGCGCTAATTGGCTGGCGTATTATGTTTCAGCTATTCCTGCATAATATGCGCCGCAAAGGGTATAACACCCGCAGTATTGCTATTTTTGGTTTGTCTGAAAAAGGCATACGTTTAGCCAATGAAGTCATGAAAAACCCTGAAACCGGTTATCGATTAACGGCGGTATTTGATGATCGTGGCCCAGAACGCTTAAATGACGACTATCACTATTTGCTACACGGTAACGTCGAAAAAGGCATCGACTGTGCCAAGCGCGGCCTATACGACGTTATCTATATTGCCTTACCCATTAAAGCTCAGCATCGCATACAAGAAATGCTCTATCAATTAGGGGATACCACAGCTAACGTACACGTTGTTCCTGATTTATTTATGTATTGCCTGATGCACGGTGAAATGTCACACGTGGGCGGCGTACAAACTATTAGCGTATACGACAACCCTATGCAAGGCGGCGTGGCAATCGTAAAACGTTTAGAAGATATATTTTTGTCTACTGCCATTTTAAGCCTGATCGCCATTCCAATGTTAGCCATAGCTGCAGCCGTAAAGCTTACCTCCAAAGGGCCGATTATTTTCAAACAAGACCGTTATGGCCTAAACGGTAAAAAAATCAAGGTATGGAAGTTCCGTTCTATGACGGTAACGGAAAACTCCGACAACGTGGTACAAGCCAAAAAAGGTGACAGCCGCATTACCAAAGTCGGTTCATTTTTACGTAGAACCTCACTCGACGAACTACCGCAATTTATTAACGTGCTAAAAGGCGATATGTCGGTGATTGGCCCTCGTCCTCACGCCGTAAAACACAACGAAGAGTATAGAAAGTTAGTGGATTACTACATGCTGCGCCACAAAGTAAAACCTGGCATCACTGGCTGGGCACAAGTGAACGGCTGGCGCGGTGAAACCGACACGGTAGACAAAATGAAAATGCGCATCGAATACGACCTCGAATACATTCGCAATTGGTCACTATGGATGGATTTTAAAATTGTTGTTTTTACAGTATTTCGTAGTTTTACTGACAAGAATGCGTATTGATTTATAAGGATTAGATTTTGAAGTTTCTTGTTACTGGCGCAGCAGGCTTTATCGGGATGCATACTTGCTTAAGGCTCTTAAAAGAAGGTCATGAGATAGTAGGAGTAGACAATTTAAATGCTTATTACAGCGTAACTCTAAAAGAATATAGACTTAAACAACTAGAGCCTTTTGAAAGTTTTCGTTTTATTAAGATGGATATTAGTGATAGGCATGCAATTTCAGACTTGTTCAAAAGAGAACAATTTCATAGAGTAATTCACCTAGCAGCGCAAGCAGGTGTTAGATATTCAATTGAAGCCCCTTTTGATTATGTTGATAGTAACTTAATAGGTATGATGACAATCTTAGAAGGGTGTCGACATAATAACGTCGAACATCTGATATATGCATCTTCCAGTTCTGTTTACGGGATGAACCCCAAGGTTCCGTTTTCAACGGATGACAGCGTTGATCATCCCGTTTCTCTATATGCAGCGACTAAAAAATCAAATGAATTGATGGCACATTCGTATTCCCATTTATATAACATTCCTACTACAGGGCTAAGATTTTTTACGGTATATGGACCCGCGGGTAGACCTGATATGGCTCCTTGGCTTTTTACCGAAGCAATAATCAAAGGTGAGCCAATCAAAGTGTTCAATAATGGAGAAATGGAGCGAGATTTTACATATATTGATGACATAGTAGAGGGGATTACTCGAATTCAAAACGAAATACCAACTATCGATGTTAATAATGACTTAAGTAGCCCGTCTTCAAGTACAGCACCCTATCGAGTTTTTAATATAGGTAATAACAGCAGTGTAAAGCTTGGCGACTTTATTTCTGCTATAGAAACTTCCTGTGGGAAAGGAGCAGAAAAGATCATGTTGCCGATGCAGCCCGGCGATGTGAAGAAGACTTATGCTGATATTGCTAGTTTGATGAAGGTTATTAATTATAAACCTAAAACGAATATTTGTGATGGCGTTTCAGAATTCGTTAAATGGTATAAGTCATATAGTACATATCAATAAAAATATATTAAACGATATAAACACACTGGCAATAATGCTCAATAAAATTAACCCGGTACTAGTACTTCAACTAAGTGAATTAATGTAAGTGAAAAGTCGTCAACTCAGCGAAAAGCGGAAAATGTTATATAATGCAACTACAAATTACATTTACTTCTTCCTATTTGCTTTTCTTAATTTCTTACTTAACCCTATTTTTGTAGGACTTCTCGGTACTTATTATTTTGCTATTTGGAAAACTTCTCTAAAGGTATTTGATTTTTTAACTATGTTTGATGGTAGGGCTTCCCAATCTATAAAATGGGTAATAGCTCAACAAAGGAAAAATAAGTTACTTGAGAAACAGTTTAAAAGAGCCGTATTTGAAGCCTTATCGGTAACACTTAAAGCGCTTCCTTACTATATTCTAGTACTTCTAACTTGTTCATTTACTGTTAATTATCTTTTTGAGGACTTTGTTGAAGAGGACTTTCTTCTTGTTTCGGTTTTTGGATTGTTATTAAGTTTACATTTTTTAATTAATTTGATGTGTGAAGTAATTGACGGGGTTTTTGTCGGTATGAATGAGGCATACAAAAGTAAAAGCTTGAAACTGTTGTTTTTGATTTTCCTTAATCTTTTTATTGTATTGAATTTAATCGCTGGTTTTGGAATTATCGGTATCGCGTTATCATATTTGATATCGACTACTTTACTTCTACTTATCCTAATATTTTTACTCAAGAGTGAGTTTGATTGGTTTAAATTAAAAAGTCTTGGCGAAATAAATCGCGAAAAGACAGTAATACAACCTTTTAGTAAATGGATGTCTGTTTGGGGTTTTTCCGATAAACTTTTTGTAACCCAAGAGCTTTTCTGTATTTCAATTTTACTTGGTACAACAGCAGTTACTTCTTTTATATTTTCTAGTTTTATCCAAGTTTTTTCTCTGTCAGTTACACTTTTGATTGGTTCAGCGGTTATGCCCTATTTGGCAAATGGAAACAAAACAGAGGGGCATTCTAACTTTATAAACGGGATCAAAGTTTACAAAGAAATACTATATTTCATCACAAGTATACTTTTTGGTTATATGGTGATCTTTAATGCTAGTTTTGTCTTTTTGTGGATAGGTTCTGATCATTATGTCGGGCAAATAGAAAACTTTTTGCTTAGTTTGCTGTTCGTTTTTATTTCATTAATACGTAGTGATTCTCAAGTAGGTAATTTGTCTTTGGACTTAAAGAGTAGAGCGTTATGGTCTTTAATTTTCTGCATTGGAGCTTTTCTTTTTGTTTATATTCTATTCGATTTTTATCCAAATATGATCACCATTTTGACTGTTATTTTAGCATTTAGATGTCTTTTTTATGTTACACAACGAGAACTAGTATACAAAGAAATAAAAGGAGTAGGTTCAGGCGCTAAATTAGTGTGTGTAATATTCTTTTTATCACCCTTAGTAATGTATTTGGGGAGTAATTATTTAGCCGAGTCTTGGTTAAACTTATTTATTATGTCTACTTTGTATTCGGTAATTTTTTCCGCAATATATTATTTGTTCATTCTTGACTCGTCTAGTCGCTCTTTTGTCTTTACGATGTTTCGGAAGGTTATTGGTTGAGTTATGGTTATTTTATTAATTTTATTGATGGTTAATTTTGTTACCTTTTATTTTGTCGGTTATGGCGTTTCCGAATACATAGTCTATTCATCAAGTATTATGTTTGGCCTACTATTTATAGCCTTTGCAAAGAATCGATTCACAGTATTTAAAGCAATTGATACTAAAATCAATGTGCTTGTTTTATTTACAGTATTTTACTTTATATTATTTTATTTGCCCTATCTTACATATTCGTTTGGTTTATCTGACATTTATTACAGCCCGTTTTTTTCTCATACATTTGTAGAGCACTCTAATAAAGCTATTATTTTATCTAATATTGGGTACCTTAGTTTTTTATTAGGAAGAGAAATCCTACCCAATAAAAGCGCAAATTTAAGCCCAGAGAAACTAAGGGATTATAGTTTTTTTGTTACCTCTGTAATTTACATTTTTTTTTCATTGATATTAATCAATCTTCTGGCAACTCTTCCAAAAATGATTCAGGGAGCATATTCCGGTTCTGATGTTGGAAGCAGTACGGAGAATGGACTTTATTTCTTATTAAACCATTTTTCACTTTTAGTCGCGGCTATATTTATCGCTAAGAAAGCTCTCGGCCAAAAAATTTCAACATTACTTATGATTTCTATTTTAGTGGTCTTATTTTGGTGTATGGTTCTTTTGGTATTAGGAGACCGTAATACTTTCTTTATTCACGGTATAGTTTTACTTGGGGGATATTTTACATTCTGTCGCAGAATCTCTTATGTGGGCGTTGCTGCAACAGTATTCGTTGGTATTGCTTTGTATGGAGTAATTGAACAAAGCAGAAAACTCGAAGAGCGTTCTTTTTCTTCTATAGCTTCTTCAATATCAGACTCGGAAGATAGCAAAAGCTCTTTTTTCGAAGGGTCATTGAATAACACTACTATTTCTCTTAGAGCTTCAATTTCATATTTGGAAAAAACAGATGAAAGTTTTCAGGGAAAATTTAAAGCAATAGGACTATTGGGTGTTATACCGCTCGTTCGCGGTATGATTGTTGATCCAAATGACCCCTTTACCAACAGTGCAGAAGTTAATACAACAGAAATTCTTGGTGCAAACGCTACTTGGAGTGTTGGGACTAATATAGTATCTGATTCTTATTTGGACTTTGGAGTATATGGGGTAGTCATATTGTTATTCATTGTCGGTCTCTTTACAAAATTTGTTGAAAATGGTGTTCGCCAAAACCATGGCGATCTTCAATACATTGTAATTTACTTATTCTCTTTGGGATTGATCAGTGAGTTACCACGTTATGCTTTTTCCTTTCCAATCAGAAATTTAGTTTGGCTATTTCTACTATTTTTTATATACAAGAAGCTTTTTAAGGTTACAAGAAAATGATTAGACGACTATTTATCTACATATATAAATCACTAAACCCTTTAGGTTACGCTAAGAAGATTGGTGTTCAATTTGGTGATGGGTGTCGGCTAATAAAAGTTGATTTCAGTACTGAACCATACTTGATAAAAATGGGCAATCACGTTAGTGCTACAAAAGTTAGGTTTGAGACTCATGATGGCGGTGTTTGGGTATTCCGAAATGAATTACCAAAACTAGATGTCATAAAAGGAATTAATATAGGGGATAACGTTTTTTTAGGTTATGGAGCGGTAATAATGCCTGGTATTACAATTGGCAGTAACGTAGTTGTTGGTGCTTATTCAGTCGTTACTAAAGATCTCGAAGCCGGTTATATCTATGGTGGCGTGCCAGCCAGAAAAATTAAGTCTTTAAATGAATACAAGGAAAAAGTTATTTCCACGGGAGTTGAAACCAAGCAACTTGAGGAAAGCGAGAAACGCGAATACTTACTTTCTTTGAGCAAACAAAAATGAAGAAAAAAATTTACTTTCTAATTAATGGTTTTGGTAAAGGGGGAGCACAAAGACAATGTGTTTATTTACTTAATCAACTTCAAAAAAATTTGGAGTTGGAAGTACACCTTATTTATTTTTATGAAGGATTTTACTTTCACCTACTAGAAACAGGAGGGCTAATTCTTCATAAAATAAATTATTCAAGTTTTTATGACCCCAGAAACATTGCTCGAATAAGCAGCATTTTACCTAGCGACAAAGTTGTTTTATTTTCTTGGTTAAGATCTTCTGACTTTTATGCTTATTTTTTAAAAAAAATTAAGAGTAACATTTTGTGGATTATGGCAGAAAGAAACTCTAAATATCCTGATAGTATTTTATTCAATTTGAGAAAGAAATTTGCTAAAAAAGCCAATCATATAATTGCAAACTCTGAAAAAGGTGCATCTTACTGGCGTAAAAATAGAATACAAAATGTGAAAATTAGTTTAATAGAAAACGCATTTATTCAAGAAAAAGGAAAAAACGACTATTTTAATGATGGTAAATGCAACATCGTTTACGCAGGAAGGCTTGAAGAACAAAAGAATATTATAAGAACAGCGGAGTTTTTATCCAAATACGTGAGTAAACGTAAGTCAGTGAACTTACATATTTTTGGAGAAGGAAGCCAAGAGGACGTGGTAAAGGAAATCTTTTCGGAATACTTGGGAAGCCAAGTTTTTATGAAACCATTTGAAGAAAAAATAAGCGATATTTTTACATCAGCAGATGTATTCATATCATTGAGTAAATATGAGGGTATGCCCAACTCGGTTGTAGAAAATGCAGCATTAGGCAATAAGATGTTGCTTAGCGATATTGACGAACATAAAAATATTGTCGGACGGAATTATAAATATTTGTTACCTATCGAATTTGACATAAACGAGTCTTGTTTAATGTTAGATAACCTCATATCTGCTCCGGTGGAAAGTATTAAATTTGAGCACATTGAGGAGATAATGGCGAAGTGCACATTGGAAAAAGTTGCGAACCAATACTTTAATATATTTTGTAAGGTGCTCAATAATTATGATAATTGAAAAAATAGAGAAATGTCTGAGGTCCCGTTGGGAGGTACCGGCTAAACAATACACTAATGCAGTTTTACTTGCGTCTTTCCCTAAGTCTGGGAATACTTGGTTGAGATTTGTTTTTTCCAATGTTATTGCAGAAAAGACAAACTTTCCTCAAGAGGTAAACTTCGACAATATACAATTACTGGCCCCTGAGATTAGGGGAAATAGAAATTTAGACAACGCCATTTTTTCAAATGAATGCCCTACATTTCTGAAAACACATTTTTATAATACTCGTAAGTGTAAAGAGTATAAATCGGTAGTCTTATTTCGAGAGCCACAAAAAGCGCTCGTATCGTACTATAAATATATGATTAATGAGCAAGGAAAGAGTTATAGCTCTTTCGAAAGGTTTTTAAATTCATCGAGAGTAGGTATCGATTATTGGTCGTTGTTTCATCGTAGTTGGCTTAGTTCCGAAAACACTATTTTTGTTTCTTATGATGATCTCATTAAAAATCAATTTGTAGGTATTACCCAAATATTAGAGCTACTTGGGTATCAAATCGAAGAACCAATTATTAGTAATAGTTTACTTTTATCGTCTCGTGAAAATATGGCGAAGTTAGAATCGTTGTACGGTGATCCTAATAAAAAAAATACAGATTTTAAATTTGTTTCGAATAATGAAAATAGATACGCAGAGTTATTTAAGGAAAACCCAGAATTGGCGCGAAAAGTTAAAAGTCTTACACCAATTTACGATGCTTTGCTGGCAAAAAAGATTAAAATTTCAGAGGCAGGGGAATCGTGATTGCATTGCTTGACCGAGCCAAACCGATACATGGTATGTCAAACATAAATGAATCGATACTCAAAGAGTTAGGAGAGTCTAAGCATGTTTATGTTTTAAATACGGTACCTTCCTACGCCGCATTTTTATTCCCTGGAAAGTTGTGGGTATTTATTAAAATATTCCATACTATTGTCTCTTATTTTCGGCTATTGATTACTCTGATTTTTAGAAAACACAAAACAATATATCGTCCAATCAATGGTGGTTCAGGTCAGATATTTGACGTTGTATTTTTTACCATTTGTAAAGCTTTCAATTCACACTTATATATTCATCACCATTCATTCAATTACCTCAATGACAAAAGTAGACTGTTTTTTATTTTGAATAAACTCTTGGGTGATAAAACTGTCCACGTCGCTCTAGGTGCCAAAATGAAGGAAAAACTTATAGAGCTTTATGCTATTCCTGAAAATAATATTGTGGTGTTATCCAATCTAGCCTTTTTTCCTAAATCAGTAGAGTCGAGTGTCACTGAAAGAAAAAGCAAATTAGTGATAGGGCATCTTGCTAATTTGAGTATCGATAAAGGTTTAGATATTTTTATTGATGTTTGTATAGCGCTCAAAGAAGCAGGTGTTGATTTTCATGCGAGGGTGGCTGGACCCTTCTCAAGTGAAGCTGAAAAAACACTCTTAGAGAGAGCTTTACAAGATTTGAAAGAGATAGAGTATGTCGGTTCTGTTTACGGACATGAGAAACAAGAATTTTTTCAATCATTAGATTGCTTCGTATTTCCGTCGAAATATCAAAATGAAGCTGAACCACTTGTATTGTATGAAGCAGCTCAATTTGGTGGACTCTTAATTGGTTCTCAAAGGGGGTGTATGAAAGATGTGATTGGTTGTTTTGGTGGGTTTTCTTTTGAAGAAAATAAAAACTTAGCCGAAGAAATTGTTCTTTCAATCCTAAATGCTCAAAAATGTAACTTGTTTGCTAATGACGCGCGTTTGGCTAGAATAAATCTGTTTAACAAGCAAAAAGAAGTTACAGATGGAACCCTTAGTCAACTTATTAATGGAATGATACAAGATGACATACCAAAATCTTAGTCGCTTTCGCGTGCCTGCAGGCTTTCGGGGTCGTAATGCATTATGGGTGCAACTCTGGTGGCTCGTACAAGCGTGTTTATTTGCTTGGTCACCTCAGTTCGCTTATAAATGGCGAAATTGGTTACTTCGGCTATTTGGAGCAAAAATTGGTACTGGCGTAATTATTCGACCAACCGTCAAAATTACATACCCTTGGAAATTAACTGTCGGGGATTACGCATGGGTTGGTGATGATGTTGAACTATATACCCTTGGAGAAATTAATATTGGCGCGAGTGCTGTTGTTTCTCAAAAGTGCTATTTGTGTACAGGTTCGCATGATTTTCAAGTTGAAACCTTCGACATATATGCAAAACCAATAGTGATTGAAGCTGAAGCATGGTTAGCTACAGATGTTTTTGTCGCTCCTGGTATAACAATCGGTAGGGGAGCTTTAGTTGGGGCGCGAAGTTCTGTTTTTGAGGACATGCCAAGTGGCATGATCTGCCTAGGGTACCCGGCTAAACCAGTTAAAAAAAGGCAAGTAACAGGTCAATCGACGACGTGATCCTTCTTAGGACTATGAAGCTGATCATTTTTGGTGCAATGATTGGCTTAACTGCCTTTTAATGAGACAATATCGACTATAGAAATAGAGACTTAACACCAGCATCTTAGTCTTGGTTAGTCTGTAAAAAACGTTCCTCTTTTTCAAATCTATCTGTCACAGAGTATTCAGTTAAAGAAGTACTGTTTTTTTGGCAAAAGTGAACGCTCGATGTTTTGAAGCCTTAGTTTTTGTAAATTTCAAATTATTGCAACAAATTTACAGTAAATTCTAGTTTACTGGTAAGAGACTTGCATGTTGCACAACAAATGGTAGGGGAGTCTACCTTTTTGCCCCATAGTTATTTTGCAGCTGATTTAAGGCTGTATATACAAGTATTAAAAATGCTTGAATAATAAAGAACAGAACAGAACAGTCTAGGAAGTGGTTCGAGCGTGAATTTAGTTGGCAATTTTAATAGGGATATAGCTTGAAACTGCTTTTGAAAAGTTTAAATTATGCGCCGGAATTAACCGGAATCGGTAAGTACAACGGTGAAATGTGTGAAGCTTTTGTAGAAAAAGGTGTGAACGTAACTGCAATTGTCGCGCCTCCTTATTATCCCGAGTGGAAAGTTCACACTGGCTATCGTAAGTTTTGGTTTAAGTCTGAAATTAAAAACGGTGTAGAGCTAGTTCGTTGCCCTTTGTATGTGCCTGAAAAAGTTACCACCATTAAGCGTTTACTGCATTTAGCTACCTTTGCCTTTAGTTCCGGTTTAGCACTTTTTAGTCGTCTTTTTAAAAAGCCGGATGTGATCATTTTGGTTCAACCTACTTTGTTCTGTGCGCCTTTGACTTTGTTGTATGCCAAATTAACTGGCATTACAACGGTTTTACATATTCAAGACTTTGAAGTCGATGCAATATTTGGCCTTGGGTTAATGGGGGATGGTAAAGCTGCTAGTGTCGCTAAGAAAATTGAACGTTGGTTAATGTCTGGTTTCGATGCTGTATCGACTATTTCTTATAGTATGTTAGAAAACGCGAAAAAAAAGGGTGTGCCAGAACAGAAATTAATTCATTTTCCCAATTGGTCAGATACTACTTTTGTGACTCCAGATACCGACGGTTCTGTTTTGCGCCAAGAGTGGGGATTTAGTAACCAAGATAAAATTGTACTTTATGCTGGTAACATGGGCGCGAAGCAAGGCTTGGAAATTGTTTTAGATGCTGCCAGTGCTTTACGAGAAAACAGCCAAATCAAATTTGTATTTGTTGGGGCTGGGGCTATTGTTGATAAGCTAAAAACAATGGCAAGTGATCTTGAATTGTCGAATGTGTATTTTAAACCTTTGCAACCTTGGGAGTTAGTACCCCAATTGCTTGCTATGGCTGATATCCATTTGGTGATTCAGAAAAAAGGTGCTGCAGATGCGGTTTTACCTTCAAAACTAACCAATATATTATCCGCTGGTGGTCATGCAATTGTCACCGCGGAAGAAGATACAGAATTGGGGCGTATTGAAAAAGAACAGCCTGGCATCTATGAGTGTATTGAGCCGGAAAGTATTGGTACACTAGTGTCAGCAATAGAAAGCTCTATTAAAAAGAACACCACGAAACACAATGAGGTGGCACGAAAGTTTGCGCTGTCCCATTTAGATAAAAATGTCATCATTGATAGATTTATTAGTAGATTAACAGAGATAACGGAATCAAATTCAGATTTTGCAAAGGAAATAAAATGACAAAAAAAGTCGCATTGGTAACTGGGGTTACAGGTCAAGACGGTTCTTACCTGGCTGAGTTCTTATTAGAAAAAGGTTATGAAGTTCACGGTATCAAACGTCGTGCTTCATTATTTAATACTCAGCGTGTTGATCATATTTATGAAGATCCACATGTTGAAAATGCTAACTTCAAGTTACATTACGGCGACTTATCTGACTCGTCTAACTTAATCCGCATTATGCGTGAAGTTGAACCTGATGAAGTCTACAACTTGGGTGCTCAGTCTCACGTTGCTGTTTCATTTGAAGCGCCAGAATATACTGCTGACGTAGATGCCTTAGGTACTTTGCGCCTGTTAGAAGCGATTCGTTTCTTAGGGTTAGAAAAGAAAACTAAATTTTACCAAGCCTCTACGTCAGAGCTTTACGGTGAAGTACAAGAAATTCCACAAAAAGAAACCACGCCATTCCACCCACGTTCACCTTATGCCGTGGCAAAAATGTACGCTTACTGGATAGCAGTAAACTACCGAGAATCTTATGGTATTTATGCCTGTAACGGTATTTTGTTTAACCATGAGTCTCCGCGCCGTGGCGAAACCTTCGTAACGCGCAAAATTACTCGTGCTATTGCGAACATTGCCCAAGGCCTAGAAAAGTGTTTATTCCTAGGAAATATGGATGCATTACGTGATTGGGGTCATGCAAAAGACTACGTTCGTATGCAATGGATGATGTTGCAACAAGACAAGCCAGAAGATTTTGTTATCGCTACCGGTAAGCAAATTTCAGTACGTGAATTCGTACGTATGTCTGCAGCAGAAGCGGGTATTACGCTTGAATTTAGCGGCGAAGGCGTCGATGAAATTGCCACGGTAACAGCCGTTTCTGGTGATGATGCACCAGGCGTTAAAGTTGGTGATGTGATTGTGAAAGTTGACCCACGTTATTTCCGTCCTGCAGAAGTTGAAACCTTGTTAGGCGACCCTTCAAAAGCCAAAGAAAAGCTTGGCTGGGTACCAGAGATCACAGTTGAAGAAATGTGTGCCGAAATGGTTCGCAGTGATTTGGATAAAGCCAAACAACACGCCTTGTTGAAAGAACACGGCTATTCGTTAGCAGTATCCAGAGAATAGTAAGGTAAAACTCCTTGTAGGCTCGGGCTTCAGCCCGGGTGAAATATTTCAAATGCCGGTATTGTTTTTGATATTGGTACTCCATGGGCTAAAGCCCATGCTACAAAATGAAACGAATTAAAATCCGTTGTAGGTCTGGGCTTCAGCCCGGGGGAAATATTTCAAATGCCGGTATTGTTTTTGATTTCGGTACTCCATGGGCTAAAGCCCATGCTACAAAATAAAACGGATTAAAATTCGTTGTAGGCCTGGGCTTCAGCCCGGGTGAAAATTGCAATTCGGAAGCTGTTTTTGATAACGGTGCTCTATGGGCTAAAGCCCATGCTGCAAATTAAAACGGACGAAAATTCGTTGTAGGCTCGGGCTTTAGCCCGGGTGAAATATTTCAAATACCGGTATTGTTTTTGATATCGGTGCTCTATGGGCTAAAGCCCATGCTACAAAAAGAAACGGACGAAAATTCGTTGTAGGCTCGGGCTTCAGCCCGGGTGAAAATTGCAACACCGAGGCTGTTTTTGATATTGGTGTTCCATGGGCTAAAGCCCATGCTACAAATTAAAACGGACGAAAATTCGTTATAGGCTTGGGCTTTAGCCCGGGTGAAATATTTCAAATGCCAGTATTGTTTTTGATATCGGTGTTCCATGGGCTAAAGCCCATGCTACAAAATGAAACGGATTAAAATTCGTTGTAGGCTCGGGCTTCAGCCCGGGTGAAATATTTCAAATGCCGGTATTGTTTTTGATATCGATATTCCATGGGCTAAAGCCCATGCTACAAAATAAAAACGGATAAGAATTCGTTGTAGGCTCGGGCTTTAGCCCGGGCAATATTATCGCCTTTTGTATACCGAGGGTTTATCTCGGTGAAATGACTATTATTTAAAGAGTAAATCAACATGAAAAAAGTTTTTGTTGCAGGCCACAGAGGCATGGTGGGTTCCGCCATCGTTCGTCAGCTGACAAAACAAGGTGATGTGGAAATTGTCACCAAAACTCGCAAAGAGCTAGATTTGACTAGCCAAGCCGAAGTCAGCGAGTTTTTTGCTAAAGAAAACATCGAACAAGTGTATTTAGCTGCAGCAAAAGTAGGTGGGATCATTGCTAACAACACTTACCCTGCTGAATTTATTTATGAAAACCTGATGATCCAATGCAACATTATTCATAGCGCCCACGTAGCTGGTGTGCAAGATTTGCTGTTCTTAGGTTCTTCTTGTATTTATCCTAAATTGGCTGAACAGCCAATGTCAGAAGATGCGCTGCTTACCGGTACACTTGAACCAACTAACGAGCCTTATGCCATTGCTAAAATCGCCGGTATCAAGCTGTGTGAGTCATACAACCGCCAATATGGTCGTAACTACCGTTCAGTGATGCCTACCAACTTGTATGGTGAAAACGATAATTTCCACCCTGAAAATTCTCATGTTATTCCGGCTCTTATTCGCCGTTTCCATGAAGCGAAATTGGAAGGAAACCCGGAAGTCGTAGCTTGGGGCAGTGGTAAGCCAATGCGTGAGTTTTTGCATGTGGATGATATGGCCGCAGCGTCTATTTATGTTATGCAACTTGATAACGCTACTTACGAAGCGAATACTCAGCCTATGCTTAGTCACATTAATGTGGGAACAGGTGTTGATTGTACTATTCGTGAGTTAGTTGAAACCGTTGCTAAAGTAACAGGCTATGAAGGTGATATTAGCTTTGATGCGTCTAAACCCGATGGAGCCCCCCGTAAACTAATGAATGTATCACGCTTAAAAGATTTAGGCTGGCAGTACAGCATTTCATTAGAAGAAGGGTTAGCCAGTACTTATGAGTGGTTCTTGGCAAACCAGGATAGTTTTAGAAAATAAGTTTAGTATTAAATAAGAAACCAATATGTTTTTAGATAAACCCACCTTTAGCACTGTCATTGCCAGCACACCGCTGGTATCTATTGATTTGGTGATCACCAATGAAAACAATGAAGCGCTGCTTGGGCAGCGCTTAAATCGCCCTGCCAAAGGTTATTGGTTTGTGCCAGGCGGGCGAATCTTAAAAGATGAATCGCTGGCCAATGCATTTAAACGTCTAACTCAAGAAGAGTTAGGCGAAGCGTTTACCATGGCTCAAGCCACTCTGCTTGGTCCTTATGACCATTTTTACCAAGATAATGTGTTTGGGGACGAGTTTACCACCCATTATGTAGCTATTGCCTACAAGTTAAAATTAATCCAGCCATTAGAAAACCTGCCATTAGATAAACAGCATGGCAGTTATCAGTGGATGCCAATCAGCGAATTGTTAAACAACGATGCCGTACACAAACATACCAAATGGTATTTTATGTAGCATGGCCTTCAGGCCATGTTGGTATTTCATAATCCCCCCAATGTAGCATGGGCTTCAGCCCATGGAATCTATGAATAATTCTTGCGGGGCTAAAGCACCCGCCTACAGGTGGCAACAACCACGTTGTAGCATGGTCTTCAGGCCATGGAAAAAGGTATAAAGCATTCTCGCGGGGCTAAAACACCCGCCTACAGGTTGTGAACGTATGACGTTGTAGCATGGGCTTCAGCCCATGGAATCTATGAATAATTCTCGCGGGGCTAAAGCAAGCGCCTACAGGTTGTGAACGAATCACGTTGTAGCATGGGTTTCAGCCCATGGAATGTATGAACGGTTCTTGCTGGACTAAAGCACCCGACTACAGGTGTTTAATTGACTAGGTGCTTGATAACACCGCCGAGCAAACGGCGAATGTAAAAAAATGGCATTAAATAACCCGGCTGTTTTCCGTATTTTTGATAAACTTCTTGCGCTGGTGGAAACGCCATTTCTTTTATAAATAACCATTTTTCGCGAACACTACTGCGCTGTTTCAATGAACGCCAAAACTGGCTAGACCGACTATCCACCCTTATCAAATAATCTAATTCAGCGTTTGTAGTTGCACCATCCAGTATCTCTATCACGTTTTTAAGACTAGCATCCTCGAAGTGCTGGTTGGCTAGATCGAGGGCAAACTTTGCTAGTGTGCCAAGTCCCTTCTCATCAACACATTGACGAAAATGAGCTTTTTCAGAATGGGTCATTTGTCGACAAAGTAGCAGCAAGT
This sequence comes from Alteromonas sp. M12, assembly GCF_037478005.1. NCBI lineage: Bacteria > Pseudomonadati > Pseudomonadota > Gammaproteobacteria > Alteromonadales > Alteromonadaceae > Alteromonas > Alteromonas sp. M12. The sequence goes on from NZ_CP144164.1 coordinate 377,598, forward strand.
CATATAACCAAATCAACTTCACCGCATCACCCACATTGCGGTGATGAAGAAGATGCACTATTGCGTGTATTAGCCCGTGAGATTTACACACTAGAGGAATGTTCCTTAGCGTTTTGGGATCCGCAGCGCCGGCTAATTCATCAAACTTGAGAATGTTTTCCACTCCAAGTTCATTACTTAATCGCAGATGAATATCAAAATCAACGTTTACTCCAGGACTTAAGGTTTTACGCATTGAAAATTGGTTGATAATAGCTGTAGGGTTCCACCCTCTTGGATTAGCAAAACCCATCGACTCAAATGCTGCAACAACAGAGTTTTTATCATCGGTACGGATGATAATGTCCACATCGGCTTTGGTTCGTAATAAGGAATTGGAATAAACAGCGTGACCAAGGGCGTATCCTTTAAGTACCACAAATTGAACCCCAGACTCGGTAAGCTGCGTTAAAGTTTGATGGAACTGTTGCTCTAACAATTGATTGCGTAAGCTTTGGTGCATTTGATAATTGATTAAAGAAGCAAAAAACGTTTTTTTAAGCTTATGATGTTCGAGTACTTGAGCAAGCAACGCGGCCACACCATGTTCAATGGCTATGTCGGTTAGCGCTTGAGCATCTTGCATACCTATTGATTGCAAGCTTGTAAGATCTGCAAGAATCAACTTACTAAGCTGTACTAGCTTTGGTGTTGTTTGGGGTGAGTTAAGCACTGGCGCTCCCTCTGCGTTTAGATGGTTCAACTAACTTTAATCCAATGGCTAACAAGGTAAAAAACAGCGCGGATAAGTAAAAAGTAGCAACGTTATAATCGAAGCTTGAATGCAATAACAACATTAACAAGGATGCTTGGCAGCCCATTAACAGCCCTTGTTGGGTACTCGATTTGCCCATGAATACTTTTTTCAGCATAAGTAAAATTGCAATACTAAATATCAAGATCCCGATAATACCTTGGGTCGCGAGGGTTTCAAGGTAGTCGTTATGAGCTCGTTTCGACATTTCACTGTTACCCAATGATTCAGGTTTATAATGATGTTGAATTAGCGGGTAAGTGCCAGGGCCACTGCCAAATAGCGGGAAATCAGCTATCACACTTAAAGCCACGCTGTGTAAGTTAGAGCGTGAGCTATCACTAAAACCATATTTTTCGAATCGCTCGAAGGAATTGGAATTCACAAAAATCAGTCCAAGCACCACAATTACGCCAAAAATAGATAAAAGTGACTTTCGTTTATTAAGCTTCTGTTGTTGCCAAAATATATAGCGTGCACATATTCCACACATAACCAGCATAAATACCAAGTTACCACCTCTAGAGTCGGTTTTGGTTAGTACGAAAAACAGTAACAGTGCGATGCAAAGATAGACAAATATTCGCGAGCAGATGATATAAATCAGCGCACGTGATAAACGATTATGTTGCCAATTTTTCTTCCGCTTTTTTAGGACATCAAAAGTTAATCCAAGGGCCAGAGGAATGCTCATCGCTAAATAGATGGCATATTGGTTTTTGTAACTAAAGGTGCCCCGTATCACCTTGTTCCAATCGGAATCCCAGGGTGGTATGGCCTTTGAAAGTTGGTATTGTCCCCCAGTGTAATGATTTACTAGGGAATACAGCGCGGTAGCTGAGGCAACAATTAACAAGCAATACACTAATTTGCTTAATCGCTGTGGCCGTTTTAAAAGTACGTAAGTGAGCAAAAACAGCATCACTAGGGTGGTGAGTTCGAACCACTCGATGGCAGAGGTGGTAGGAGATAAACTAAGGTACCCATAATCTGTATTCGTATTAAGTTGATAATAATAAGCGCTTTGCGGGCTAATTATCGATAATAATTCCATGGGGATTGGAATTAAATAGATACCCAAATACAGCAACCACAACAACAAAACCAATAGTGGTTTTTGTACCTGCCTAGTCTCCGCAAAAAACTGTTCTTTACCCAAGACTAAAAGAATTAGCCCAAAAGTCGTGATTATCGCGATTGAGGAAAGCTCCCAAGCCAGTTCAGCACCGTGTAACCACGGTGAAACAATGTGAACAGCCAGTAAACATAAAAATGCGCTAGCTGTTAACCAAGTGCTTATGTGTGTTTTCATTGTAGCAGTACCCGCTGAATACGGTCGTTATATCGTGAATTAGCGATCAATCGACGAAAAGGCTCAATATTGCCAAATTTACGCATATTCATAGCAGCTAACCGTGACATATGGAGTTCATTCAGTGCGGCATGGAGCATATTACTAGCAAGAGCCTTATTCTTGAGAGATAAAGTTGCCCAATTCTCTATAAGTAAAGGAACAAGACGGATCTGGTTCGTCCTTTCGAATGGGCCCAAAGTTAGTGTTTTTGTCAGAGCTGATTGATCTTCCCAATTGTAGTTTTCGTTGTTGACTTTGGATTGTGCAAGTAAAGTCCAACCTAAATAATCTGACGGTGCCTCTTGGGTCAATAGCAAGGCATAGTGTTCTGCTGATATTAAGTTACTTTCGGGGTGCTCCAATAAAGCTAAAGTTAGATAGAGTCGGCTATATAGCTCATTGATTTTCGTGGAATCCCTTAATCTGAGTGGTAAAAATGCCAGTCTTTCCGCACGCTCCAAACGATATATAATTGTAAGTGCTTGAGCAGCGTCCACTGGCTTTTTTTTATTTTCCCACAGACTAATTGTCTGTTCCGGTTTTACAATAAGAACGGATGAGATAAAAAACTGACAGGCGAGAATGAGTAAAAAACTTAAAAAAGCAATACATGCTAGTTTGCTGATTTTAGCTAGTTTGTTGGGGGAATGCTTAGACGAACTAGTCATGATTGAATTCACTGCAATTTAGAGAGATAAAGAAATTTATTGGCTGTAAGCCACTAAAAAATAGCATCTACATTTCAAAGCCGAGTTTCATTACCGTCGAAAAGGGATTGTGGATTATTTAACACTAGGTTATTGAGCTTATCTTGGCCAATAATCGCTGGTAAATCTGCAATACTAGGTTTTAAATCCGGCGCACGTCCTTTCAAGTTATGGCAATCAGAAGCGATAGCAAAGGCTTTGTCTTGTTCAACTAATTGCAATGCCATCTGTTTAACGTCATCCCCAAATTTTCCGGTTAAACTGCTGGCGGTAATTTGCAGTGGGCAACCCATATCGGTAAAAATTTCTAGTTTGTGAGGGTGATTCAAAAAGGTTTTATTGCGTTCAGGGTGCACTATGATGGGAATAATGTCTTTTTGCAGTAGCCAGCGGACTAAATTATCGCTGCCGTGGGGCACATCGATACGAGGAAACTCTAACAAGAAAGTTTTCTTGCCTTGGTAAGTGCCTAGCCAAGGAATTTGATCTTGCTGCACCAATTGCATAAGCTCAGTGCCAATTCGGATCTCGGCACCTAAACGTAATTCAATATCAATATTGGCTTCAATAACCTGTTGTTGAAATTGCGCAAAACGATTGATTAAATCGGCTTTGGTATTTTCATAACGACCAAAATGTATATGTGGGGTGAGCACTTGTGTTTTCACCCCCTGATCCACAGCCATTTTTAACATTTCCAGCGCTTCAGCCAGAGTTTTTGCTCCGTCATCTACTCCCGGTAATATATGGCTGTGAATATCTATCATAGCTGGTGTTCCTTCAAGCTATGCAGCTCAGCTTTTAACGTTTTCAGGCTGAACCACAGTACCGTAATATTCACCTGAATAATAATGATCACCGTAGTAACTCATCTTCTGAGGTTCGGCTACTGTCAACACTGCGCCTATAACGTTGGCATGTAGCTTCTGCAAACGTTTAACCGCTTCTTTAGAGACTTTAATTTTAGTCTCTTCTGCTCGTACTGCGACTATCACACCATCAACTTTAGTCCCCACAATGCAGGCATCACTTACCGGTAAAGTAGGGGGGCCATCTAATATAATGTGATCGAAGTGGGTTTTTAACGACTGCAAGGCTTTAGCAAACTTTTCTGAAGACAACAGTTCAATGGGGTTGTGTGGAATAGTCCCGCAAGGCATCACATTAAACTGTTTATTGTCTGTTGGGTTTACAATGCAATCTGCGAAGTTTACCGTGCCTGCTAAAAGATCCGTTAAACCATGACGAGATTGAATTTTAAGGTTTTTTGCAATGCTCGGCTTACGTAAATCGACTTCTAACAACAGCGTTTTGCCAATTTGGCTATAGGCCGCCGCTAAGTTCATTGCTAAAGTGGATTTACCCTCTGCACCCGTTGCCGAGGTCACTAACAAGGTTTTAGGCGGATTATCGATATTCGAAAACTGCAATCCGGTACGGATACTGTTAATACTCTCAGCAAAAACAGAGCGGGTATCTTCTGAGTATTCCATCTCTGGAATAGTGTGAGTATCTTTTTTCTTCAAGGCCATGGTAATGCCCAGCGCTGGAATATTTAGATTTTCTTCCAGTGCATCTGGTGTTCGATAAGTGTTGTGTAGTGCCTCTTTTACAAAGGCTAATACCACCCCAAAAAACACGCCTATAAACACTGACAATGCCACAATCAATTTGACGTTAGGTTTAATTGGCGAGGTCGGAACCGTCGCTGTATCAATTACTTGTACATTAGATGCAGTAAAGTCACCGCGAATATTGGTTTCCATCAAGCGATTAATAAATGACTCATAGATACGGCGGTTATTCTCCACTTCACGTTCCAAGGAAGTAAGAGTGAAGTTTGAACCTTGTAATGATTGTATTTCATCTTTTTCATTGCTAATTAACCGTTGAATATTGTTAACTTGTTGGCTCGCTAGTCGGTAATCACTTTCAATGCGATCAACAATTTTAGCAATTTCGCGAGATAAACTATCGCGCACACTTTTCAGTTCAGTACGGGCTGAAATCATTTTAGGGTGTTTTTCTTTATAACGCTCAAACAGCTCATCAACTTTACTTTGCAATCTGGCTTCTTCTTTCACCAAGTCACTAGCGGTTTTATTTTGTAACACAGGCCCTAGTGAATAAAATGCTTTGGAATCAGGTTTTACACCTTCCACCTGTCTATATAACTCTTCTGCAGTACTGAGTTCAGTTTGTGCACTGATTAACTGACTATTTAACGATTGTAAGCGCGAGTTTGAATCCCGCTGTTGCAAGGAGCTATCGACAATGCCTTGCTGCATTCTGAATTGACGTAGTTTTTCTTCAGAGGCGCTTAACTGCGCTTTTAGCTCTGATGATTGTTCCGACAGCCATTTTTCAGTATTTTTCACATCACCCAAGCGGGACTCTAAACCAAACTGAATATAAGCCTCACCCAAAGCATTAATAATATCGGTAGCTAACTGTGGATCATCCGACTGATAACTAATATTGATAATTTGGCTTTGTTTACCACCACTCACCTTTAGCCCCGCTTGAATGTCTGCAGCCAACATTACTTTAATCTCGTGGTCAGAGCGTTTTTTAGCAGGAGCGGCACTCTCATCCTTGCCAAAAAGTGCAACGATTTCTTGTTTTATTTCAGTAATGGTGGCCGATAATCCACTGGCTTTTTTGCCTTTATTTGCTAGTTGTTCTTTTTTGTATTTTTCTACCAGATCAAGTTTGTCGACAACGGTTTCGGCAATGGCTCTAGATTGTAAGATTTCATACTGAGTTTCATAAAACAAAAATACTAAGGCCGAAGCTATATATTGCTCTTCTCTTGCAGCATTAGGTTGCTGGGGATCTGCGAGTATTTTTGAGCTAGCTTGATAAATGGGCGTTGCGGTAGCCGCAATATAACCACCAATTAACAGACATACCATAGTCACTGCAGCAATTAACCATTTGGCCCGTTTAATGGTGCGCCAATACTGGCTCAAGTCTAACGTCTCTTCGGCGCTGTCGTTAGTTAAAGTGGGGTTCAAGCCTTGTTGTGATGTCATTTTTTCACTGTTCCATTTCTATTGCGCTTATTTTGCGCTACCTATTATCTTTGCTACATTCAAAACACTACTATTGTTACTACTGCTCATAGGTCTAATGGCCGCTGAGCTTTAACATATAGTGCTTAGAAAAAGCTTTCTTCCACTGTAATTACATCGCCCGGTTTAACCGTGGCATTTAAATCGACTTTTTTTCGTTCGCTATTTTGGGCTTGGTTTAACAAGTAAATATTGCTTTTTGAAGCACGCTCAGTAAACCCGCCCGCAATAGTTACTGCAATTTGTACCGTCATCTTGGTTCTAAACGGGTAGCTTCCTGGTTTTTTCACTTCACCATTAATATAAAAAGGGCGATATTCAGCGATGCTCACAGATACGCTGGGCTTTTTCAGGTAGTCGTCACCAAATAGCTTAGTCAACAAGGCTTCCACTTCAGGTACGGTTTTGCCTTGCACTACTACTTGGCCCAACAGTGGCACAGATATAGTCCCTTCATCGGTTATTTGCGCTTCTTTTAGGCCTAATTCTGGCTCATCAAATACCGTGACAGATATGGAATCACCGGTTGATAATCGATAGGTAGTGTCGGTGTCACTTGTATTTTCAACGCTTTGTGCAAACACATTTACACTAAGCCCAGTCCATAAAATGCCAATGAACAAAAGAATACGTTTTTTCACTTAATAGTTCCTTTTCAAAATCTGTAAATTGACTAATCGATTAACCAGTCAATACCTAACATATAAATATTTGAGTCATAATCATAAAGTGCAAGTTCAGAGCTACGCTTTCTATGAGAGTAATCAATATAAATTTCTAAACTGCGTTTTAATGCATAAGTGTATTTAGTTTCGATGGCGCTAATAGTATCTTTTCTAGAGAAAGTGCTTCCTAAATCATCTTCACGATAAAGGTAACTAAAGCTTATTTCACTTTTTGCGCTAAAATTATGCTCTAACCCAATGGAATAAGTTTCGCTGACGAAACTGGGTAAGCCTTGTACTGCACTTTCTCGGGTGGAGCGATCAGCTCCTAACGTGATTGTGGAGTATGTGTTGGGTTTCCAAACCATATCTAAATAATAAGCTAGGCCGGATATATCATCATAAAACTCATTGTCGTAATCTATATCTTGATAACCTACTTTGAATATTCCAGTGGTTTGCGCTGTTGCTGTCCACTCCGCCCCCATTAAAAATCGATTCTGGCTTGCTGAAACATCAAATGTCTCGGTATTTATATAGCTTAAATCATCTATACTTGCTTCTAACAACAATCGGGTTTTTGGGGCTAATCGATAATAAAATGTCCCAGTAATTCGATTGACATCGTAATCACGGAAGAATTGTTCATTATTGTCGTATCTGCGTTTGTCTATATCGTAAGCTATTCTTATCTGACCAATACTCTTTCGCGTTCCGTAAGTCCCTGAGGTTTTTAATGAGGAAGACGATACCTCAGTAAATTCGTCTAACACGCTGGTTTCAGCATTAGTTGTGCCAGGCTCTTCTATTTTATTTGAGTAGCCCAAGGTTAATTCTGATGTGAACTTAGAAGTGTGTTTATACTGACCTTTCAATGATGCCTCATGTTCGGCATAACTTAGGTCGCTCAAATCATTATATTGACGATAATTGCCCTTATATTGTGCATCGAGTTGCACAGACTCATAAAGCTCGGTCAATTTTAGTGCAGGGGCAAGTTGTAAAAATTGGTCGGATAGTTCTTCTGAGCTTCGGAAAATATTGTCATCTTGTCCGAGGCTAGCACCTATAACGGCCGAAAATCCTTCATGTTGCTGTGCATTAGCAGAATTGAAGTACGCCAACGCAATAAGCATCAAAATAAGCTTGAGGAATGGTCTCTGTAAATGAGAGATCATATTATTTAAGTTAATCATACAGCTCTTTCCATAAACTCCGGTCTTCCTCTCATCGGCCGTAAAACGTGCTTTTAGAGAGAATTCCTGCATCACCACAACTAAGCAAGTCGATTAACGCATAATTGCTGGGGAAAATAGCAAACCTCGACGCAAAAATATAGATTAATTGGTAATTAAATTTTTGTGACTTAATCCACATTATTGTTCGTTCAGTGGGCAATCCACCCTTAAGTCGTACAAAGGATATGCACATTCCGCACCAAAGCTATTTCTTTTTGTTGGTAGCATTCTTTATTCGCTGGGTTTATTATACTGGAGATACTTCATTTAGGTTTATTCATGGTTAAACAACTTGTTACCGCGTTAATGATAATCGCCTTGCTTTTCAGCCAAGGGGTTTCTGCGTTGGTGGCGGTTTGTGACATGGAAAATATGCCAAAAATGAATCATATTGCTAATGTCTCTGATTCTATTATGGTGCAACAACAGGATTCCCATCGTGGAATGCAGCATGGTAGTGATGAAGGTGAGCTAGGTGAGCCGATTCCGATTTTAGATGAAACCCAGTATCACAGCATGCAATCAAGCCAAGATTGCTGCAACCAAACCTGCGATTGCGAACACGGCACTGCGTTTTCAGCAGCGTTGGTAGTGGCCAATCCATTTCCAGATTCGCTGATAAATCATACCGATGTTATCGCCGAGCAATTCAGGGCCCTCGACGCCCACACCTCAAATTTAATCAAACCCCCGATTATTTAATACCCCAAAATAGATCCGCCGTTTTTTCGTCGCACGGGATTTACCGTACGCCCGTGTAGCATGGCCTTTAGGCCATGGATCCGCAGGAGCCGGATTTTATCGTCCTGTAGCATGGCCTTAAGGCCATGGGGAAAAACCATGGATACGAACGTCTAGGTTTTTATCGTTTTCGCGGGGCCCGTAGCATGGCCTTTAGGCCATGGAGAAAACCCCATGGATGCGAATGTGTGGATTTTTATTATTTTCGCGGGCCCCGTAGCATGGCCTTTAGGCCATGGAAAAACCCCATGGATACGAACGTGTGGATTTTTATCATTTTCGCGGGGCCCGTAGCATGGCCTTTAGGCCATGGAAAAACCCATGGATACCAATGTGTGGATTTTTATTATTTTCGCGGGGCCCTGTAGCATGGCCTTTAGGCCATGGAATAACCCCATGGATGCGAATGTGTAGGTTTTTATTATTTTCGTGGGGCCCGTAGCATGGCCTTTAGGCCATGGGGAAAAACCATGGATACGAACGTTTAGGTTTTTATTATTTTCGCGGGGCCCCGTAGCATGGCCTTTAGGCCATGGAGAAAACCCCATGGATACGAATGTGTGGATTTTTATTATTTTCGCGGGGCTAAAGCACCCGCCTACAGGTTGGGATTTGCGATTTGTTTCGCGGGGCTAAAGCACCCGCCTACAGGTTGGGGTTTACGATTTGTTTCGCGGGGCTAAAGCACCCGCCTACAGGTTTGGATTTGCGATTTGTTTCGCGGCTAAAGCAACCGCCTACAGGTTTTGGAATTACATTATGAATAGAGTTTTGACATGTTTAAGCTTAATTATCTAACCCAGATTTTAATTGCAGGTGCTTTTATGTTTGCGCTGCCTGCGGCTCAGGCTAATCTTGAGGCTGCCGAACGGCAACTGACCTTGCATGATGCGGTGCAGTTGGCCATCGATAATGATCCTTGGCAAAGCGGCAATCAATTAAAGCGTCAGGCTTTGGAGTCGCAAAGCTATGCGGCTGATACTTTGCCCGATCCGGTTTTATCTATGGGCTTGCTGAATTTGCCAACCAACGGATTCGCATTCGATCAAGAGGCGATGACGCAGCTTAAAGTGGGTATTGCGCAACAATTTCCTCGTGGTGATAGTCGTGGTATTCGCAAACGTCAGCTTCAGCAACTAGCGGCTAAACATCCGTTTCTGGCGCAAGATCGCTCAGCGCAAATCGCGGTGACAGTTTCGCAGTTATGGCTTGATGGTTATGGGGCGCAACAAAGCATTCAATTGCTAAAACAAGAAAGTCGTCTTTTTGAACAATTGGCGCAAACGGTTGAATCTCAGTACGCCTCTGGACAAAAGCGTACTCGCCAAGAAGATGTGATACGCGCCAATCTTGAGCTCGCACGTCTACAAGACCGCTTAACCCAATTACAGAGTGATAAAGAGACAGCCACAGCTGCGCTATATCAATGGATAGCAAATGAGCATTTTGACCAGAGTAATGTCAGCGCTTTCGATTTTGCACTAAATCAGGCGGTCAGCAATCAAGCCGAGACCAATCAAGCCGAGACAGCCATGTTTCCCGCTATGACAGAGTTTGTATCTGCCCCCTTTGATCGGCAACGTTATGGACAGCTCCTTGGCAAACATCCTGCGGTGCTGGCGGTACAGCAAACCATTCTGGCTGGACAGGTTGGAGTTGAACTAGCGCAGCAAAAATATCAGCCGCAATGGGGCGTGAATGCCAGTTATGCCATGCGAGCCGACGATCAGGCGGGGCAAAGCCGTGCGGATTTCTTTTCTGTTGGTGTGTCTGTGGATTTGCCGCTGTTTACCCATCAGCGCCAAGACAAAGCCGTGCAGGCCGCAAAATACCAAGCCGAATCCTTAAAAACTGAAAAACGTCTGTTGTTGCGCAATATGTTGGCGCAACTTGAATCTTTGCTTTCTCAGCGCCAGCGACTTGCAGATAGGTTAGCGAATTATGACACATCCATTTTACCGCAAATGCACGAACAGGCCGAAGCTGAATTGACTGCCTACACCAGTAACAACGGAGATTTTGGGGAAGTGATGCGAGCTCGAATCGCTGAGCTAAATAGCCGCTTAGAGCGCATATTAATCGCCACTAAAAAACAAAAAGTAAATGCTCACTTACAGTATTTTCTTGTACAGGCTAAACCCAGTGACAACCACCAATCAAAACTGGTTTTAGGAGAACAGTAATGAATCAAACTAACAATCAATCCACAAATAGCAAATCGCAATTAACACCAGTACTTTATTTAGTTGCCGGTTTGTTAGGTGGAGCGCTGTTATCGGGGTTGTATTTCAACTTTAGCGGTCACGGTCAATCAGCATCAGCTAAACAGGATACAAATGTTGAAGCAGATGAAGTGCCGCTTTACTGGGTAGCGCCTATGGATCCTAACTTCAAACGTGATCAACCTGGCAAGTCACCCATGGGAATGGATTTAGTGCCAGTATATGCCAACAATAATTCGACGAATAACGATAGCTCAGGCACGGTTTCTATTGCTCCGAACATTGTCAATAATTTAGGAGTGCGCACCGCCAAAGTAGCGTACAGCAGCATGCATGTGCCGATACAAACAATTGGCTATGTTGGTTATAACCAAGATAGATTAATTCATATTCATGCTCGTGCCCAAGGTTGGGTAGATAAACTTTATGTTACCGCCTCTGGCGAGCCGGTGGAAAAAGACCAGCCTTTATACGCCCTTTATTCCCCCGAGCTGGTTAATGCTCAAGAAGAATATTTACTTGCGGTAAATAGAGGTAATAGTGCACTCACCAATGCTGCGCTATCGCGCTTAGTGGCGCTGCAAATGCCCAAACAAGCCATTCAAACACTCAAGCAGACACAAAAAGTACTGCAAACCGTGGAGTTTCGTTCACCCCAAGCTGGAGTGGTGGATAACTTAAATATTCGAGAAGGCTTTTTTGTGAATCCCGAGCGCACCCTGATGTCGATAGCGTCACTTGACGATGTGTGGGTAGAAACTGAGGTTTTTGAGCGTTTGGCAGGGCAAGTGGAAGTTGGATTGCCGGTAACCATGAGTTTGGATTACCTGCCTGGTGAAAGCTGGCAAGGTGTAGTGGATTATATTTATCCTACATTGAATGAACAAACGCGCACCCTTCGTGCCCGATTAAGGTTCAGCAATAGCCAGCGAAAACTCAAACCCAATATGTTTGCCCAAGTGGTGATCCATACCAAACCCAGCGCGCGCAGTTTATGGGTTCCTAGCGAAGCGGTGATCCGCACCCGCGCACAAAACCGCGTAGTGCTCGCGTTAGGCGATGGCCAATTTAAATCCGTAGAGGTAAAACTCGGCACAGTAGCTCATGGACAGGCACAAATTCTCGATGGATTAGAACAGGGCGATACCATCGTCACCTCAGCACAATTCTTACTGGACTCCGAAAGCAGTATCAATTCAGACTTTTCACGAATGACGGCACTCTCGAATAAACAAGAAGCAGATAAACAAGACAGCCATGCAAACCACGAGAGCATGGACCACAGCAACATGGATCACGGCAACATGGACAGCCACGATATGTCGGGCATGGATAAACAGGACAGCCATGCTAATCACGAGAGCATGGACCACAGCAACATGAACCACGGCAACATGGACAGTCATGATATGTCGAGCATGGATAAACAGGACAGCCATGCTAACCACGAGAGCATGGACCACAGCAACATGGATCACGGCAACATGGACCACAGCAACATGGACAGTCATGATATGTCGGGCATGGATAAACAGGACAGCCATGCTAATCACGAGAGCATGGACCACAGCAACATGGACCACGGCAACATGGACAGCCATGATATGTCGGGCATGGATAAACAGGACAGCCATGCTAATCACGAGAGCATGGACCACAGCAACATGAACCACGGCAACATGGACAGTCATGATATGTCGAGCATGGATAAACAGGACAGCCATGCTAACCACGAGAGCATGGACCACAGCAATATGAACCACGGCAACATGGACAGCCATGATATGTCGGGCATGGATAGACAGGATAAACAGGACAGCCATGCTAACCACGAGAGCATGGACCATAGCAACATGGACCACGGCAACATGGACAGTCATGATATGTCGAGCATGGATAAACAGGACAGCCACGCTAATCACGAGGGCATGGACCACAGCAACATGAACCAAGGCAACATGGACAGGCATGATATGACGGGCATGGATAAACAGGACAGCCATGCTAACCACGCTGAAAAGCATCAGGGGATGCAGCATGATTGAGAAGCTAATTCATTGGTCCATTCACAATCGATTTTTTGTGTTGTTATGCACTGCAATGATGATTGGGGTGGGTGTCTATAGTGTGAAAAATACGCCTGTAGATGCCATTCCCGATTTGTCTGATGTACAGGTTATCATCAAAACCAGTTATCCAGGACAGTCACCTCAGGTGGTCGAAGACCAAGTCACTTATCCCATCACCACGGCCATGCTGTCGGTCCCTGGGGCGCAAACCGTGCGCGGTTTCTCATTTTTTGGTGATTCTTATGTGTATGTGATTTTTGACGACAAAACTGATCTTTATTGGGCTCGCAGTCGGGTTCTTGAATATCTATCGCAGGTTTCTTCGCGCCTTCCTGATTCCGCGAAGCCGCAGCTGGGGCCTGATGCCACTGGTGTGGGCTGGGTGTTTATGTATGCCCTGACAGATAAAAGCGGTCAGCACGACATTAGCCAGTTGCGTTCGTTACAGGATTGGTTTTTGAAATTTGAGCTGCAAACTGTGCCAGGTATTGCTGAAATTGCCACTATTGGCGGCATGGTAAAACAGTATCAGGTGAATATTGACCCCGACAAGTTGCGTGCTTACAACATTCCCCTTAGTCATATTCAAAACGCCATTCGCCAAGGCAATCAAGAGGTGGGGGCGTCGGTGATTGAAATGGCCGAAGCCGAATATATGGTGACAGCCACTGGTTACTTAACTGGCATTGCCGATTTAGAATCGATTCCCCTAGGATTAAACGATAAAGGCACTGCGCTGCAATTGCGCGATGTAGCTGATATTCGGTTAGGACCACAAATGCGCCGGGGGATTGCCGAGCTAAATGGCCAAGGTGAAGTTGTTGGGGGCGTGGCGGTGATGCGCTTTGGTGAAAATGCACAAAAAACCATTGATTCCCTCAAGGCTAAATTGGCCGCTCTGCAATCTAGCTTACCCGATGGGGTAGAGGTGGTGACGGTTTACGATAGGTCGGAACTGATCAACCGAGCGGTGGATAATTTATGGAGTAAGTTGGCTCAAGAGCTGATTATTGTGGCTCTGGTGTGTGCGATTTTCTTATTTCATCTGCGCTCTGCCATTGTGGCGGTAGTGAGTTTGCCGATGGGGATTTTGATTGCATTTGCGGTGATGTATTGGCAGGGAATTAATGCCAATATCATGTCGTTAGGGGGAATAGCCATTGCCATTGGGGCCATGACCGACGGTGCAATTGTGATGATTGAAAATCTGCATAAGCACATGGAAAAAACCCCATTAACTGAGCAAAATCGTTGGCAAATAGTGGCTAAAGCGGCGTCAGAGGTGGGGCCACCACTATTTTTTAGTTTGTTGATCATCACCGTAAGTTTTTTGCCGGTGTTTATTCTAGAAGCACAAGAAGGCCGGATGTTTGCGCCGCTGGCCTATACAAAAACCTACGCCATGGCCGCTTCAGCTGGTTTGGCGGTAACCTTAATTCCGGTGTTAATGGGGTATTTGGTGCGCGGCAAAGTAATCAGTGAAGCTAAAAATCCATTGAATCGATTGTTGATTGCGGTTTACACCCCTGTACTTAAATTAGTCCTGCTGTTCCCTAAACTGACTTTGCTTGGGGCGTTTGTGTTGGCAGTTGTTGGTTTTTATCCACTGAGCAAAATAGGGACTGAATTTATTCCCCCTTTTGATGAAGGGGATTTGATGTATATGCCTACCACGTACGCGGGGTTATCTATTGGTAAAGCGCGCGAGATATTGCAACAAACCGATAAGTTAATTGCCACCATTCCCGAGGTGAAAAGCGTGTTTGGCAAAATCGGCCGAGCTGAGACAGCCACAGATCCAGCGCCGCTCACCATGATCGAAACTGTCATTCAATTAAAACCCCAATCCCAATGGCGAGAGGGGTTGAGTATTGATGATTTGCGCGAGGAACTTGATCAGGTAGTGCAGTTGCCGGGCTTAACCAACGCTTGGGTAATGCCGATTCAAACCCGAATTGATATGTTGGCAACGGGAATTAAAACCCCCGTGGGTATTAAGGTAGCAGGGCCAGATATCAAAGTCATTCAGCGTATTGGTCAGGATATCGAAAGAATCCTTTCTACCATGGACGGCACGGCTTCGGTTTATGCTGAGCGTGTGGCTGGTGGACGTTACATCAAGGTGGATATCAATCGCGAAAAATCAGCCCGTTATGGTCTTAATATCAGTGATGTACAACAAGTGGTAGCTACTGCTATCGGTGGAATGAACATTACCCAAACTGTTGAGGGCTTGGAACGTTATCCGGTGAATGTGCGTTACCCACAATCTTACCGCGATTCGCCAGAAGCCTTGCAATTGCTACCCATAGTGACACCCAATGGCCAACGAATTGCGCTGGCTGATGTCGCCCAAGTGTATATCGAAGAAGGTCCGCCGGGGATTAAGAGTGAGAATGCGCGGATCAACGGTTGGACCTACATTGATATTGAGAATATTGATGTGGGCAGCTATGTGGAAAACGCCAAAGTACGCTTAGCAGAAAATTTGGATTTACCTACAGGTTACAGTCTGCAATGGGCAGGACAGTATGAATATATGCAGCGTGCTACCCAAAAGCTCAGTTATGTTGTGCCTTTAACGCTGGCAATTATTGTGCTTCTGCTATACATGAACTTCCGAAATGTTGTGGAAGTCATCATCATCATGGGCACCTTACCGCTGGCGTTAATTGGTGGAATTTGGTTGCTTTACCTTGAAGGCTTTAATTTATCGGTGGCTGTTGGTGTCGGCTTTATCGCTTTGGCCGGCGTGGCCGTGGAAATAGGGGTGATCATGTTGGTTTATCTGAATCAGGCTTTTCAGGTTTTACTGGACAGGCATGAAAACGCTAACGTGGACAGGCATGTTAATGAACCCTCGACTGATGCGGTGCCTGTTACCAAAAGTGCGTTAATTGAAGCCATTTTAGACGGCGCTGGAAAACGAGTAAGACCAGTGATTATGACGGTTGCAACAGTGATGATTGGATTGTTGCCCGTCATGTATGGCACAGGTACAGGTTCCGAGGTAATGAGCCGTATCGCAGCACCCATGGTAGGTGGCATGGCAAGTGCATTGATCTTGTCATTGTTGGTCGTGCCCGTGGTGTTCTATTTATGGCGAAAACAGCAATTAAAACTGTAGCATCGCCTTCAGGCCATGGATTCGCGGGAGTTGGAATCTATCGCCCGTAGCATGGCCTTCAGGCCATGGAAAAACCATGGGAAAACCCATGGCAACCCGCGGGGCTAAAGCACCCGCCTACAGGTGCGGGAGGTAATCTCTCTTGTAGCATGGCCTTCAGGCCATGGAACCCCCCAATGGAGGAACCGCCGATGTTGGGATGGTTTACCGTTTCACGGGGCTAAAGCACCCGCCTACAGGTGGGGGAGGTAATTTCTCTTGTAGCATGGCCTTCAGGCCATGGAAAAACCATGGGAAAACCCATGGCAATCCGCGGGGCTAAAGCACCCGCCTACAGGTGGAGGAGGTAATCTCTCTTGTAGCATGGCCTTTAGGCCATGGAAAAACCATGGGAAAACCCATGGCAATCCGCGGGGCTAAAGCACCCGCCTACAGGTGGAGGAGGTAATCTCTCTTGTAGCATGGCCTTTAGGCCATGGAAACGCGGGAGTTGGAATCTATCGCCCGTAGCATGGCCTTCAGGCCATGGAATACGCTATGGAGGAACCGCCGATGTTGGGATGGTTTACCATTTCACGGGGCTAAAGCGCCCGCCTACAGGTAGATGTTCTGTTGTAGCATGGCCTTTAGGCCATGGAACCCTCCAATGGAGGAACCGCCGATGTTGGGATGGTTTACCGTTTCGCGGGGCTAAAGCGCCCGCCTACAGGTAGATGTTCTGTTGTAGCATGGCCTTTAGGCCATGGGAAATCCCAGTGGAACCGCCGATGTTGGGATGGTTTACCATTTCACGGGGCTAAAGCGCCCGCCTACAGGTAGATGTTCTGTTGTAGCATGGCCTTTAGGCCATGGAACCCTCCAATGGAGGAACCGCCGATGTTGGGATGGTTTACCGTTTCGCGGGGCTAAAGCGCCCGCCTACAGGTAGATGTTCTGTTGTAGCATGGCCTTCAGGCCATGGATCCGCAGAAGCCGGATGTTAACGTCCTTGTAGCATGGCCTTTAGGCCATGGAACGCGGGCCATGGATTGCGGGGCCATGGGTTTGGCATTGGCGAGGACAAAACAAAAAAGGGGCGTTTGCCCCTTGGTATTCGATGATTGTTTCGCGGTTTATTTTGTTTGTTGTTTGCGAGCTGCTAACAAACCAGCGATACCGAAAAACAATAAAAATAATGCAGATGGTTCAGAAACTTGCTGAACTTCTGCAATCGCTACTTCAAGGTTGTAGCTGTATTCTGTGAATGTATCGAAGAAACCTTCGTTACCACCAACAGCTAAAGTATAAGAACCCGCTTCTAATACTAGGCCTGTTAAGCTTCCGCCTAAGCCAGGTACAAACGGACTATTTCCATCTACAAACACTAAATTGCTGAAGAAATCAGTAAAATCTGAGTTATTTGAAAATGGAATAGCGAAGTCGTTAGCTATCGTTCCTTGATATAAGCTCAAACCCATAGTGATCAATGAATCAGCAGTGGCAGAGAAAGTCGATTGTGCTGCAACATCGAAAGTGATGAAGTCGATGGCGTCACCAAAAGTATCTTCGTTTAACCAACCGCTATCGCCAACAACTGAGTCAGCGATTAAGCCGTCACTCGGTAAAGAAATAATTGAAGCAGAAGCTGATGCGCTGCATAACAATACTAGGGCAGCTAGCATTGGAGTAAATATACGTTTCATAGTCTTTCCTAATTTGAAGAAGGCACCTGCGAAGTATTTCGAGGTGCCATTTATTATTGTTTTAGATTAAAGTGCGCCGTTTTCCCAAGGACCTGTGATTGCGAAAGTCACACCTGGAGATTGCACGTTTACGAATAACCAACGACCAAAGAAACATGCGCCAGCCATTTCTCGGCTAGTGAAGCTGCGTCTGTTGCTACCGTCTGTTGAGTCACCTACTGAGTCCCAGAAGTTAGCTGCTGTACCCGGATAAATTGAATCGATGTGGGCTAAATCGCCTTGGTCCAAAGACACGTTGTTTTCAACGAATGGGAAGGTTTCACCTGATAGGGTTAAACCGATAAGACGTTTAGGGTTAGAGCTTCCATCTTCACACATCAAGATGTTTCCACGTGGGCTAACAGCGATGTTATCTGGCGCGTTAACTTCATTCACAGCGTCTGAAGATTCAAAAATAATGGTTAGTGTTTCTTTACGAGGATCGTAGCAGAAGATTTGGCCAAGATTTGCAGCGCCGCCTGAAGTAGACACGAAGTAAATTTTGCCATCGTCATACCAGCAGCCTTCGCCACGCTCAATGATTGCCGCGTCAGAAGCTTGGTTGTAACATCTTTCGGTAGTTGCATCTGGATCAGCAATTTCTTGCCAAGTCACATCCCAAACTGTTCCTACAACTAAACCGCCACGCAAATCTACGCGAGACTCACCGTTTAAAACCATAGCGAACAAGCTACCGCCAGATTTTAAGTCGCCCCATTCGCCTGCAGGTACAAATTTGTAGAATGCAGATGAGCCAGCGTCTTCAGTTTCATACACATAGCCAGTAGCCGGATCAACAGCTGCAGCTTCGTGAGAGAAACGACCCATTTCGCGAATTGGTTGGCCATCAGAAATACCAAATCCAGGTACTTCGAATACATAACCGTGGTTTTCACCTTGTGGACCTTGATTCCAGGTGTGGAACGTTTCTTCACAAGACAACCAAGTACCCCAAGGCGTGCTTCCGCCAGCACAGTTTCTGATCGTGCCGCCTAAGCTGTTATAGGAAGATAAAAATTCACCTTTGACGATATCAAACATAAGATTAGTTGTGCCGCCGTTTTGGGCTGGGTTATACACGCCACGACCACCGCGAGGTGATGCTGGAGAACCTTCGCCTTCTGAACATTCGTGGTTACGCACAAGTGCAATGATGTTGCCTTTTACTGCCGCAATACCCATACCATCGTGATCAGTAGGAGTAGGTAAAAGATCTGCTTGTGTTTGACCTGTCCAGCCGTAAGAGGTGTACTCAAAACCTTCTGGTAAAGAAAGTAAGTTTAGACCAGTTGCTTTGTCAGCTGTTGGTACTAATGGACCATATGAGCTGGTAAAAGGTAAAGACGCAGCTTGTGCTTTACTAGAAACCGCTGCAAAAGCAGTACTTGCTGCGGCAATAGAGCCACCTTTTAACACTTGACGGCGGCTAAAAGCAGGTTCAATTTTATCATTATTTTGTGGTATTAAATCTTGTTCTGACATGTTGTCTCCGGTCCTTTATTAGTGGTTTGGCGATAGTTGAATTCTGTTTTAGAAAACAACCTGCTGACAACTAATCTACCGACCTTAAATGACAGTTTAGGATCTGTTTTTTTACGCTTTTTTAAACTTTTAATGACACAAATATTGCTTTTTTATTAATCAGTTAGGTGGACTGGTCCATTTGCTTGCGAAGTATTTGTTGTTTGTCTGATTGGGTCCAATTTATCAGTACAATCGACAATTCGTACAAGGCTAAAATAGGCACGCCTAAGGCTATCTGCGAAATTAAATCTGGAGGTGTAATTAACGCGGCAATGAAAAATACCGCGACTACGGCGTGCTTTCGGTAGTCTTTTAGGGTTTGCCCATCAATCACTCCTGCTTTGGCTAAAACCAGCAGTAAAACTGGTAATTCGAAACACAGCCCAAAGGCTAAGATTAAGCGGATCACCAATGCTAGGTATTCACTCATTTTAGCTTCCAGTTCAACATTGATAGTGGCGTTTTGCCCGCTTGATTCAAAGCTTATGAAAAACTCCCAAGCTAATGGCATCACCACATAAAAGGCTAGGGCTGCGCCCATTACAAACAAAATTGGGGTGGCTATAAACAGTGGTGAGAGAGCCTTTTGTTCGTTTTTATACATGCCCGGGGCAATGAACTTCCAGACTTGAATTAAGGTGATGGGTAAAGTACAAAAAGTGGCACTAAAGAAGGCAAGTTTAATATAGGTAAAAAACGCTTCATGTAAGCCGGTGTAGATCATTCTTCTGCCGCTGTCCGGCCCGAAAATTTGGTACAAAGGTTGTTGTAAAAAGCTGTAAATTTGTTCTGCAAAAAAGTAAGAAACACCAAACATTAAAGCAAAAAACGCAAAACAGAAGAGTAGGCGTCTGCGCAATTCTATTAAGTGAGTCAGCAGTGGCGCTTTATTTTCAGTGTGGCTTTTGTTTGCCCCATCGTTATTTAAATGACTGTCGTTTGGTTGAGATTGTTTCATTGCGCCTGTTCCTGTTTTGTGGGAGTGGCGTTTTGCTCTAGTTGCGTCGTTTGATGCTGCTCGATTTCAGCTTTTTTGTTTGCTATTTGCTGTTCACGGTTACTGTGATATTCGGCGTGTTGCGAGCCGGGTATGAAATCATCGGGCAAGTTGCGTATCTCGTCTGGTAATAGTTGCTTCCAGTTTGTTGACTCCGGCGTAGTGCCTTCAACTATGCGTATTTCATTTTCAAGTTGTTTAAAGCCGCCTTTAACGTCATTGATAGTGCGTTTTGCTTTGGTCACAAACTGATTAATCATTTTGAACATTTTTGGCAGGTCTTTAGGACCAATTACCAATAGTGCGATGGCGGCCACAAAACCAAGTTCTACCCAGCTGAGATCAAACATAAGGTGCTCCAGACAGTGTAATTATTGGTTTTCTAACTTGTCTTTTGGCTGTGACTCAGTCGGTGTTTGAGTCGCTGTTTCGTCGTTTTCGCCAATGCCTTGTTTGAAGCTTTTTATGCCTTGCGCCAAGTCACCCATCAAAGCAGGAATACGGCCTCTGCCGAACAATAAAATGAACAACAACGCCACTAAAACCAATTGCCAAATACTTAAACTCATTTTTACTTTCTCCAATTAACGAAGATAAAGCATGCGATTAAAGTATGACTAAGCTGTGACGAAATTATGAAATTTAAAAGTAAGTAGCAGGTTACGGCCCGTAGCATGGCCTTAGGCCATGGATCCGCAGAAGCCGGATTTAATTGCCCTGTAGCATGGCCTTTAGGCCATGGATCCGCAGAAGCCGGATTTAATTGCCCTGTAGCATGGCCTTTAGGCCATGGATCCGCAGAAGCCAGATTTTATCGCCCTTGTAGCATGGCCTTCAGGCCATGGCATATTTTACATTTTCGCGGGGTTAAAACACCCGCCTACGGGGGGAATACAATACATCACGGTAAACGCGGGTTGTAGCATGGCCTTTAGGCCATGGATCCGCAGGAGACGAAGGTTATCTCTTGTAGCATGGCCTTCAGGCCATGGAATATTGAACATTTTCGCGGGGTTAAAACACCCGCCTACAGGGGGAATACAATACATCAAGGTAAACGCGAGTTGTAGCATGGCCTTCAGGCCATGGATCCGCAGGAGACGAAGGTTATCTCTTGTAGCATGGCCTTTAGGCCATGGATCCGCGGGAGCCGAAGGTTATCTCTTGTAGCATGGCCTTCAGGCCATGGAATATTGAACATTTTCGCGGGGTTAAAACACCCGCCTACAGGGGGAATACAATACATCAAGGTAAACGCGGGTTGTAGCATGGCCTTTAGGCCATGGAATATTTTACATTTTCGCGGGGTTAAAACACCCGCCTACAGGGGGAATACAATACATCAAGGTAAACGCGGGTTGTAGCATGGCCTTTAGGCCATGGAATATTTTACATTTTCGCGGGGTTAAAACACCCGCCTACAGGGGGAATACGTCACGGTAAACGCGGGTTGTAGCATGGTCTTTAGGCCATGGATCCGCGGTAGCCGGATTTTATCGCCCTGTAGCATGGCCTTCAGGCCATGGAGAAAGCCCATGGAAAACCCCTATGAATACGCAGGTGTTAGTGAGGCTAAAGCACCCGCCTATGGGGTGCTTTGTTGTGGGGTTGGTTCGGATTTGGATAGGCGTGCTTTGATCCATCTAAACGGTAATCTAATATCTTCCAATATCAGGTACATGCTTGGAATCAGAACCAAGGTCACTATGGTGGCGTACATTACGGCGAAGCCTAGTGCGATGGCCATGGGCACTACCATCCGGGCTTGCATGCTGGTTTCGAACATGATTGGCAATACCCCCACAAAAGTGGTGATCGAGGTTAATGTGATTGCTCTGAAACGAGCACAACCTGCGTCCAGTACTGCTTGTTTTATATGAATGCCTTCTTTGCGTCTGGAATTAATAAAATCTGTCATTAACAATGAATCGTTGATTACTACCCCTGCTGCAGCAATGAGCCCAAAGGTCGACATGGTGCTAAGGTCAACGCCAAAGAAAAAGTGGCCCCATATTGCTCCTGTAAAACTAAATGGAATCACCATCAATATCATAAAGGGCTGCATGTAACTTTTCAGCGGCACGGCCAATAGAATATACATCATGATTAAGCCGGCAATGAAAAACAGTATTTGTTCATTTTGCTGGGCTTGGGTTTCTTCTATCGCACCACCTAATTCGGTTTTCACCGATGGGAAAAATTTCTGCATTTCAGGCAGTAAGTTTTCAGCAATTCTTTCGACTACGGCATTGGGTTCTACCGCTTCTTCGTCGATATTGCCATATACATAAACGCTTCTATAGCCGCCTTCTCTGCGGATGTAACTGATACCGGGCATTTCTTCTAAACTTACCACGTCACCTAACATCACTTCTTTACCAGAAGGTGTGGTGATGACGGCGTATTTTAGTTCGGCAAATCGCTCCCGAGTCAGCCTAGGGTAGCGGACCATAACTCTCACTTCTTCACCATTACGAATGACGCGTTGGGCTTCGCCGCCATAGAAGCTGGCACCCACTTGGTTGGCGATAGATGAAAGATCCAAGCCTAAATCGTAGGCCACTGGTAATAGTGTCATCTGGATTTCTTTACTGGCAGGATCGATAGTTGAGCTAATATCGAATAAGCCTTTTTCTTGTTGCAATAGCTCAATGAATTTTCGTCCAGCGGCATTGAGGGTCTCAATGTCGGGGCCAAATAATAAGTAGCCAAAGTCACCATCACCGCCACCTTCAGCGAAGGGGTCATCTCTAATCGTAAATGACTTCATGCCCGGAATTTCAGGTATTTCCGCACGCCATCTTCTTGCCAATTCAAAGGTATCAAAGGGACGTTGTTCTTCTGGCACTAGTGCAACCATAATCCGACCTTCGGTGCGACCATCGTTAAATGAAAGCGTGTCTCTGACCAAGCCAGAGCCGTATTCATCTATCACGTCGTTCTCCACTTTCTGGACAACTTTTTCGATAAGTTTTAATGCCTCTATGGTCGCTGTATCTGAAACGGTTTCATTCATTTCTATGCGAATACTAGGGAAATCATGTGGTACAGATGGCGATGGAACCATGCGTACAAAGTTGCCGGAAATTAGCCCAACACTGGTCAGCAACAAGGCAATAAAGGTACCAAATACTGCCCAGCGGAAGCGTGTACTGACTTCAATGAAGTTACGGTATGGGCCGTTAACAAAGCCAAAAAATCGGCTATTAAATCTATCTCGCCAACTGCCTGCTTTGATAGGTTTAAAATTGGTATGGGCTAGGTGGGCCGGCAAGATTAATTTTGATTCAACTAAGCTAAAGGCTAAACAAAATATGGCTACACCGGCGATGTTCCACATCATAGTGCCTAAAAACCCACTGCCTTGGGTGAATGGTACGAATACAGCTATGGTGGTCAGTACTCCGAAGGTGGCTGGGGTGGCTACCCGCATTGTACCTCTAACCACATTTTCGACCCCTCCGCCGTGTTTTTCTATTTCGGTATAGGCACTTTCACCTATTACTATGGCGTCATCTACGACTATGCCCAGTACCATAATAAACGCAAACAACGATAGCACGTTGATGCTAATGCCAAACATGCTCATGGTTAAAATAGCGCCCAAGAAACACACGGGCAGACCAATCATTACCCATAATGCAAGCCTGAAACGTAGGAACAGGGTCAACATGAATGCAACTAAAATCGAACCTTGAAACAGGTTGCTGAGCATCATATTTAATCGTTCGGTAACGTATTTGGTCATATCAACTAAGATTTTTAGTTCCAAGCCCTCGGGTAAGGATTTATTGCGTTCTTTAACGTAGGCTTTTACCGATTCTGCCACGGGGATCATGTTTTGATCTTTAGTGGCCTTCACCGACATGTAAATGGCGTTCTGGCCAGAAAAACTAAAGTAGCGTTCGCCTTCGGTGAAACCATCTTGAATAATGGCCACGTCTTCAAGCAAAACTTGGGCGCCGTTGTTGCCTATTTTAATTGGGATACGGCGGAACTCATCCCCTTTATAGAATTGGTTTTCCACCCGCACAGAAATGATGCCGGTGTCGGTGCGTAGTTGGCCGGCCGAATAATTGGCTGAAAAACGCTGAATCGCCAGACGAATATCGTCTAGGGTTATGTTGTATTTGCGTAATTGGTCGGGCTGAATTTCAACCGCAATTTCGTCATCTGGGGCATATAGGTCAACCAAAGACACATTGGATAATTGCAGCAATTCGTTTTCGATATCTTTGGCTAGTGGTTTCAAGTCCTTTAAGCTTGAATCGCCGACAATTGCCATTTCTATGACGTCTTGATTAAATTCTTCTTGATAAACCGTGACCGGTTCCATACCCGCTGGAAACGTGGCGATGCCATCCACACGCAACTTAACTTTGTCGAGCACATCAGATAGTTGCTCATCAGGATCGATTTCTAAGGACACTCGTCCACTGTTTCTAAATGCTCTAGAAACACTACGTTTAATTTCGGTGACATCTTTTAAGGCTTCATCAATCTTAATCAGAATACCTTCTTCAATTTCTTGCGGGGACGCACCAGGGTAATTGGCTTGAATCGAAATAAAGTTTACTTCAATACTGGGGAACATTTGTCTGGGTAGCGAGAAGTACGTGACTGCACCCATGATAGCGATAAAAATCATCAGCAAATTGGCGGCTACTGCGTTATTCGCAAAATAGGCGATTAGTCCCGTCTGTTTGGCTTCATTTGTCATAATATTCGGCCTACTGGTTCGGTTGCTGGGCGACTAAATCGTCATCTTTTGGATCGCTAGACAGGCGTACTTCCATGTTTTTCTGAGGATATTCTGGAATAGTAGTAACAACGCGATCTTGATTGTCTAAACCACTTTTTAATATAAAGTGCGCGCCCTCTTCGCGAATAATCTGCACTGGTTTGGGTTGTAACCTGTTGTCTTTATCAACGACCCACACCGTTTTATTGGTGACCAAGTCTTGTTGTAGGCGGTATACATTTTCTAATACCTGACCGGAAATGTTGACCTCTACATAACTACCAAATTTCAAGGCTGGGACTTGGCTTTTCAAGCCATAAGGGTCATCTATTCTAACCACGATATGGCTCATTCTGGTGGATTGATCGATAACCCCAGTATCACGTTCAATTTTGCCCACACGGGTAAAGGTTTTTGCACCCTTGATAATCACCACTGCATCTTGGTTTTCTAAGTTGGTCGGCAGAAAAGCGCTATCGAATCCAGCAATTGGGAACAAAATCTCCGCCGCTTCGATACTGTTTAAAGTGCCTGCTTGGGTGCCACTGCTTATGTATTCTCCAAGGCCAATGGAGCGTTCGATGACGAGCGCATCATAAGGAGCGGTCACTTCGCAATTGTCTAAATCACGCTGCGCTATTTTCATTCTTGCTTGCGCAGATTTTAGGGCAGCTTGGGCACTCATCACTTGCGGTTTACGTAGGTACAAGTCACTCACTTGACTTGATGGGAAGTTTTTCGCTTCTTGTTTTGCTACTTCGGCGCGGGCTTGTTCTTCAATTAATGCTGCCTGGGCTTGGGTATATTCCGCTTCTGCTTGCAATAGCGCGGCTTCGTAGGTGTCTTTTTCGATGCTAAATAAAACTTCGCCGCGTTTGACTAGTCCACCGGCAACAAATTTAGGGTTCCAGCTGGTCACTTCACCTGATACCTGAGCAGACAAATTAGTACTTTCTAGCGGTGTGACTTCACCAAAACTATGAATCAAAACCTGATAATTCATGGATTCTGCAGGAATAATATTGACCAGAGGTCGAGTATCTACTTTTTCTTCTGCTGATTCTTCTTTACCTGATGCGCCAATTATTATCATAGCGCCAATTCCCAAACCAACTACACCAATAAATAGCAGGGCTCTAATCCATGTATTATTCATACTAACTCACATTTTTATTTTTATACTTTATGGGCATCTGTTTGCTGTACCTGTCGTTTTCAGACCAACACTCACAAATCAACTACTTCACACCTAAGGTCTTCTCAAAACAGCGATTAACCGTTTTGAAGAATGCCTGATTATCTTTCACTGTTTTAAAGGCCGACAATCTTACCTTGTCTAATGGCAATAAAGAAGATTTTACCTTAGCTGATTTGTTAAAATATGTGTCTTAACTTGTAACCTTGGCAACAATCGTTGGTACGCTCGGAATTACCATTGGGTTTAAACACAAAGTAAAGGGCAAAATCGTACTCAGAGAATTTGCAAAAGTAAGGTAGAATTTGTCACTTATTCGAATTGGGAGTGAAAAGGTTGAAACAGTTTATTCTAATGTTGGGTGTTTTGGTGGTCTGTTGGCAAGGTGGCTTAACTGAAAGTGTCGCAGCTGAAAGCAAAAAGGCGGAAGTGTTTAGCTCTGGTCCTGTGATCCATAATTTCGGGAAACACGCAAAAGTGCAAATTGATCAAACTTTTGATAGCGATACTAAATTCAAAGTGGCATTTGACGTGAGTAAAGTCAGTGGCGAGAAGAAGCTTAACCGTCACTTTGGTAGTTTAGCTCGGTTTATCAATATGCTGGTGGCTAACGGCGCAAAGCAAGAAAACATTCAATTGGCTTTGGTAGTACATGGCCGCGCGGGTAACGATTTACTTAATCCAACAGCCTATAAAAAACGTTTTGCTACCGACAACCCTAATCATCCGTTGATCACTGAGCTGTTAAAAAACAATGTTCAAGTGTTCTTATGTGGCCAGTCAGCCGCCTTTGATGAGATTGCCAATCAAGATCTGATAGACGGAGTTCAAATGTCGCTTTCAGCTATGACGGCTCATGCCTTGTTGAATCAGCAAGGGTATTCACTTAATCCATTTTAAACTTTTGCTTTTTAGTTGTTTAAATGTATAAATATTAGCCGGACAAATTTTGTTCGTTAACAAATAGTAAGTAGTGATTGGACGTTTGTGAGTAGTAGAAGTTTTAGTTTAACTGTGAATTCAGCGTATTTGGCAATTTGTATTGCGGTTTGTTTTATTGCACTGAATACACTTAGTGGTTTGATAGTAAGTCCTAACTCAATTTCTAATGTAGAGCAGGTTAGAGATGTTGGGGCTGCGTTAGGGTTGCCAATAATTGGCGCTTTTAGCTACCTTATTTTGCCGTTGATTATTTCAATTGCCTATAAAGAAGTCTTAAAAAATGCGCAAAATTGCGGCTTGTCACTTAACGAGTCGAGCATCATTGCGAATAAAATCAGCCAAATTCCCCGTAAAGTATTCCTATTCAGCCTGATTGCTGGCTTCGTTATTATGTTCAGCTATTTATATAGCGAGCGTCTTTTTTACATAGAAGAATTGGGCTTTGAAGGTAACCTCAAACGTTTTCCTTTGATTTTACAGACATGGTGGATGTGGACAGGTATCTGTTTAGCTATTGCAGTAATTCTGCGTAATACGCACATTATTGATAAGTTCATTGTTGAACATTTAACTGTAGAGCTGTTTCGAAGCCATCACTCTTATCCTTTTTCTAAAGCGGTTTTTTGGAATGCATTGTTCTTTTCTATCGGTCTGTCACTAGTACCATTACTGTGGATTGGCGGGGAACCTCAATTTAAAGACTTTATCATGGCCGGAACGGTCTTTTTAATCCTAATTAACCTGACCTTTTATCCACTGCTGCGAATCAAACAAATAAAAAGTAGTACTTTTGAAACCCTCAAAGCAGCTAATCAATATGAGTGGCATTTTTCGGAGATGACACCCCATGTCAGTTTTGAAAAGTTAACGCCACGTGAACGAGATCTGATTTTAAGTGATACAGAACGCCTACATAACACCCCACCAAAAAAATGGGCAAATGCCTTTCAATTGATAGTACGAGTCACCATATTAATATCTATTCCATTGTTGACTTGGGCTGGCTTTCAACTAATCAACAAATCGCTGTTTTTCGCCTAACGCCAAGTGAGTTAGACCGCAGTGTGAAAGTTGCTTGTCTAAAGTAACACGCTATTGCAACAGTGGTTTCTAACAAAATTTTAACAATGCTGGTGAAGGCGTAGATTCTTAGTTACCCTAAATCCTGCGTTTCAACCTAATAACCTATGTATTTGCAATTACTCGGAGGATAACCGATGCGAAAAGTAGCAATTTTATCGACTGACGATCTGGAAGATTTTTTCGTTTACGATCACCTAGCTTACGAGCCTCTGGCAGAAATGGGCTGGGAAGCAGTTGAAATTTCTTGGCATGCAGACGGTACCAACTGGGATGACTACGAAGTGGTGATAATTCGCAGTACATGGGATTATCAAAATAACGCCGATGCCTTTTTAGCGCGTTTACAACAAATAGACAGCAGCACAGCAAAACTAGAGAACAGTTTAGCGTTGGTACAGTGGAATATCCGTAAAGACTATTTAAAGTCACTTGAAGCCAAGGGCGTGGGGATAGTACCTACTATCTGGTGTGACACTTTCGATTTAGCATTTATGAAAGGTGCTTTTGAACAATTTAATAGCCGAGAAATCGTCGTCAAACCTTTAGTCAGTGCAAATGCCGATTACACCTATCGTTTGTCGCTCGAATCTGTGGTGGAAGAGCAAGAAGGTTTGACTGAGGTATTTTCCACTCGTCCATTTATGATCCAACCTTTTTTAAAGAGTGTGATTAACGAAGGCGAATATTCATTGTTTTATTTTAACGGACAATACAGTCATTGCATTGTTAAAGTGCCCAAACAAAATGATTTTCGAGTGCAAGAAGAACATGGTGGACAACTTCGAAGTGTAGAAGCCGACGAACATATATTAGCGAGCGCACAAAAGGTGTTAGCAGCCTTACCGGAAATGCCGTTGTATGCCCGTATCGACCTAGTTAAATACAAAGACACCTACGTGACAATGGAAGTTGAATTGATTGAACCCTCATTGTATTTCAATATGGATGTGGACTCTGCACAACGCTTTGCCGATGGTTTTGTGGATAAATATGGCCGAGGCAACTAGCAAAATGTTTGCAAGTGATTTAAAGCATTTTGCTGTAATGTCCGTTTTGCTTAACTAAGCGAGTAGTAATTGAAGTGTTAAAACGTAAAACCCCAGGAAGCTTACTTAAATCTACTCGCAGCAACTCATCAAAGTCAGTTATGTCCTTGGCTAAAATCTCCAATACATAGTCGAACTCTCCTGTGATTGCGTGACAGGAGCGTATCGAAGCGTGCTCAATAATTGCTTGTTCAAATTTCTGGTGTTGGCCAATGTCAATGACCACGTTGACTAGGGCACGAATATTAAGTCCCATGGCTTGTGGCGATAAAATCGCTGAAAACCCGGTAATTATCTGCTTCTGTTGCAAGGCTTTTACTCTATTCCAGCAGGGAGTTTTGCTCAAACCAATTGAATCGCCAAGGGTGGCGAAGGACAAACGGCCATCTTCTTCTAGTTTGGAAACGATTTGTTTATCTTTGTCATTCATGGCTTATTCCGACATTCGTTCTAATTATTTCTAAATAAATGAAACTTTGTTCTAAAAATTGCAAAATATCAAGTAATTCAGGAACAATGTTCAAATCCCGATCCATTACCATAAAATCCAAATTAAACGTTTGGAAAGTCCCATGTACCGACAAAAATACAGCAGTCTATTAGAAAACCCAGAAATTCTTGATTACGGTGCTTATTTGCAATGTGACACCTTACTACAATGCCAAAAGCCCTTAGATAAATTGTGTAATTCAGACGAACTGCAGTTTCAGATTGTCCATCAAGTTGAAGAGTTATGGATGAAGTTGATGATATTCACACTTATCGATGTATTGGAGTACATGCAAACTGAACAAAGTCATCGTGTGATTTCGCTCATGAAGCGGGTACACATGCTGCAAAAAATGATGAGCGAACAAATGGACTTATTGGAAACAATGTCGCCCAAAGAGTATCAACAAATTCGTTTGCAGTTAGGCAATGGTAGTGGCCAGGAGTCTCCTGGCTTTCGTATTTTGGTAAAGATTCCTGCGGATCTGTGGACGGTATTTAATAAACACTATATTCAAGACCGAAACACCACTATCGAAGCTATTTACGATAGCCAATATCAGCATGATGATAGCTATGTGATCGCCGAGAGTTTAGTTGAATTTGATGAATTACTGCAGAAGTTCCGTTGGCAGCATCTGTTCTTGATTCAGCGCACCATCGGCATGGAATCTCATTCGTTAAAAGGCCGACCTGTTGATTTATTAAAATCAGGGGCAAGGAATCAATTTTTCCCTGAATTGTGGCAGATACGGAATCAGATGACGGATGCATGGGGACAGTCTTACGGTAAAGTGAGAGACTCTATCGTGCCAAAACAAGCTACCGGAACCCAAGCAGGGTGAGTTTTTCTAACATGTTCAATCTTCCCGCTGGGCCCTATTTTTTAAGTCATTCAGTGGGGTGCTTAAGCAAACAGTCGGAACTTAGTTTGGCTGAAAACTTTCTAACCCCTTGGAAATTGTCAGGGGGCGATGCATGGCCGGATTGGTTGCAAACCGTTGATTTATTTTGTGCTTCGTTAGCAAAGTTGTTTAACGCAAAGGCTGCGGATTTTTGTCCTCAAACTAATTTATCCAGTGCTTTTACAAAGTGGTTGATGGCTTTGCCAATGGAAAATTCTCAGGTCGGTAAACGCAAGATACTGATCCACGAAGACGCATTTCCATCCATGGGATATGTAGCACAGGCAATGCAGCAATTCGGTTTTGAACTTGTGTTCATTCCGGCATCCGAGTCAGCGTTCAACATTCAAACTTGGCAGCGTTATATTCAAAAAGATATTGATTGCGTTCTGGCAACCCATGTTCACTCCAATACGGGTCAGGTCGCACCGGTCGAAGCTATTGGGCAATTGTGTAAACAACAATCCTGTTATCTAGCTGTGGATGTGGCGCAATCGGCGGGTATCTTGCCGATTGATTTGCATCGTTGGGATGTAGATGCGTTGTTTGGTTCATGCGTTAAGTGGCTATGTGGAGGGCCAGGCGCTGGGTTTATGTGGGTTAATCCCAATACTGTCGAACAACTTAAACCAATAGATGTGGGTTGGTTTTCCCATAGCGATCCTTTCGAAATGGAGATTAAGCGCTTTGCCTATGCACCCGATGCCAAACGGTTTTGGGGAGGTACACCAAATATTGCGCCCTATGCTTTGGCGTTGGGAAGTTTACAAACCTTGTTGGAGATTGGTCAAAACACTGTTTTTGCCCACAATCGAAAATTGGCAGAGTACTTTTTAGCAACCTTGGACGAAGGTGCGATGCAGCCAATTGATTTGGCAAATGTTGGCGGTACCTTGTGTATCGAATTATCAGCTCCTCGAATCACGGCAATTAGCCAACGCTTAAAAAAGCAGAATTGTTATTTTGATACTCGAGGTAATGTAATGCGCTTGTCGTTTCATGTTTACAATTCGATGCAACAAGTTGACTTGTTGATAGCTGCGTTTAAGCACAACAGCGACGACTAAAGAGAAGTTGGCAGGTGATTTTATTCGTCCTGCCAATTGTTATCTCGGCTTGATTAAGCGGATTTTAATAATGGTTCGATAACCGCCAAGTATTCGTCCATTTTTTTATGCTGATTGGGGGATAGCGGGATGGAATCTAGTAAATCTTTGCATCGTTTGAGGCAAGCAAGTTGCTCTTCGTCAAAATGTACTTCATCAATTAATTTAACCATGACTTTTAGAATGCTTAACGCCATATTGGGGTTTTTCGGCGCTAAGACAAAAGCTTGCGTAAGCAATTCATAAGCAGGTTCATAGCGTTTATTTTTATAATGGGAAGAAGCCATTTCGCCTAGCTCTTTGGGAGAGTAGCGAATATCTGTGCGCTCTTTGCTTTCCTGATCTAGGTACTCATTGATCACCTGTCCGATAAAGCTATCGCCTTCAATTTTAGACTTGATAGAGTCAAGTAAACGAATCGACTCTTCCCAATAGCCCATTTCATGAAATGCTTTTACTTTGTCTAGGCTATCTTCCACAGAATTGCTTGAACTTGTTTCCATGTGCTCTTTGATAATTTCTTCGGCACCTTTTTTATCACTCTTCAAATTCAACATGCGAGCATTGATAATAGCCAGTTGTTCTTTTAACTGACTGTCGTGTCCGTATTCATTGACGAAAAAAGATAAGTCACGTTCGGTTTTGGTGATCAGTCGAGTGGCCTCTTCGCCGTTTAGCGAACCTGCTAAATCTATGGCGGCGCGGATAACGTTGAGATTTAAATCTGGTGTGTCGTGGATCGAGTTTTTAGCAAATTTCGCCATGTTCATGGTGGCCATGTATTGGCCTTTTTTATCATGATTAAGGCGTGCTAAATTCCACGATTTTTTATTTCTGTCTAGGTTGCGTGGCGCTAATTTGGTGGCCTCTTGGATAATCTCGTAACCCTTGGCGTAATCTTCTTTTTCAATGTAGTACTCGGCTAAGGCATCATAAGTTGTGAAGCGCGTATCATCTCGTTCGAGGAGTGCATCGGTGAGCGTTATGGCTTCAGACATTTTGTCTTGTTTTAATAAACTGCGTGCGAGATTGACCTGAACCCAACCATATTTATACCGTTCGCTTAGTTTTTTATAAAAAGCTTCTGCTTGGGAATATTCTTTTAGATTAATTAAACATTCGCCGATTAAGCGGTTAATCATGGGGTAGTATTTGCTAAGGGATTCGTCTTTTAGTTGGCGTTCAGCGTAGTAGATGGCTGTGGGATACTCTGCTTTATCAATGCAGTAGGATAATTTATACAGTTTTTCTTTAATCGCAAATAAGTACTTAAAGCGTTTTTCCATAGTTTTGCGATCTAATGGTTTCACCCAAAAATCGCTGGGCTGCAATTCAACCACGCAATTCACCAATGACATAGAGGTGTCAGCGCTTAAGAATATGACCATGGTTGTTTTACTGATATGGCCTTTGAGGCGCATTTCTTCAAGTAAATTGAAGCCGTCTTTGTCACTACGGATGTCAAACGAAATGAGTACTACATCAAATTTAGTTTGTTCACATAAACGCAGTGCATAAAAGGCATTCTCAGCACTTTTACAATTACTGATACCAATCTCTATTAACGCCGACTTAATGCTATCGTGAACTAACGATTGTCCATCAATGACCAACACATTTAAGCTGCTTAATGGCTTTTGCGGGGGGATCTCAATCAATTCTTAAATTCCAACATCTTATTTTTCTACTGTGGAAGGTCGAATACAACATGAACCCTTATCGACAGACAAATTGTGATTGAATCGATTGCTTTTATGGGGATTGCTTTCAATCGAATTTAACCCCGTTAACCAGTCAATCAACTCAAAGGTGTTAAATTTTGCTGCGTGCCACTAACCTTGTGGATAGGGTTCAAAAAGACCGCTTAACCGTATAATTGCGCAAGATGTGAGGATTAGCAAGCGCCTTAGCGCATAATGGAATCAATCCATACTCACAAAGTCTTTGTTAGCATGGATTGATTTTGGGTTAAATGAAGTTTGAAAAAACCTTAGATGCTAATTTTAGCGCTCTTTAGTATTCCCTCTGTGACTCTGCTTTTGTGCAGGTCTATTGCTCGACCTTGGCGTGGTTGCTCTATTGGTTGAATAGCTTCTGGTACTCCGTTGCGCGCCCTGCGATTGTTTATTCGAGTAACCTTGTTTCGAGGCATTATTGCTTTTAGAACTTGAACGGTTAGCACTAGATACCTTATCCCTTGAGACATTGCCCGTGTTGCGCTGCGCACTTGCTTTGTCACTTGTAATATTGTTGCTATTACGTTGCACATTCGCGGCATTTTGCTGCAAATCTTTTGGTGAACGTTGCACTACATTATTACGCGACTGGGCAGACACCTGGCGTACATTTTTTTGCTCTGTCTTATCGCGCTCTACCCGTTGACGTTGACTCGATTTATCGTTCTTATTTGAATAGTCATTGACTCGGTTAGACTTGGTCTGCAAACGCTGTTGTGTTTGCTGCGCCTTAGTACTGGTTTTTACTGTTTTGATATTTTGGCGCACTTGAACCGGTCTAGATTTATCTAATACACGAGACTTTCCTTCAGAACTAATCACTCGTTTATTATCATTTCGGTTCTGCTGACGGTATACCACTTTTGGTGTGTGCGCGTCGTATCTTACGCCTCTTCTATGAGTCGGGTTGTGCTGCCACCGCTGATACTCACTAGAGCTGACTCTGCGCACGCCATCATCACGACGACCATTGCGATATGGATAACGATGATTCACAACAATGTAGCGATTACGCCAATTAAACCCACCCCAAAATAGATTGTGACGGACATAAACTCGTGGACTCCAATACAAACCTGCATGTATGTAAAAATGGGCCGGACGATGCCAGTAAATTGGAGGGTAGTCGTGCCACCACCATGAACCATAAACGACACGCGTGTCATAATAAGGTACGTAAACAATTTCTGTGCTGGCGGGTTGAATAAGGATGTCATTATCCTCTTCTACCACTTCTATATACTCACTGTTTTCTAAACTACCTTGAGCATAGGCTTTTTGGCGCAGGTTCTGCACGCTAGACAATACTTGTTCTTCGTTAATTAGGAAGGCATCACCTAAATCTTGTAACCAGTTAAGATCTTCAGTTATTTGTTGCAACAGTTGATGAAATGGCACCAGCGCTTTGACACTCGGATCCCAGTCTTCCTCCGCTGTCGCGTCCATCACTTCTTGTTCTGACAAGCTTTGATTTTTTTCACGCCATCTAGCCGCTTGCACTACTTCCAATGGATAAGTGGAGGCTACTAAAATGTGTGATAGCACTGTGTCTGGATACAGTGCGATTGGAGCAAGCATTTGATCTAGCTCTGCCTGATCAAGTAAATAAGCACTTTCTTGAGCAGACTCATCAATATCTGTGTCACTATTAGTTTCAATGGCAATGACATTTTGTGTTTCTTGCGCTTGTGCAAGATTGACAGCTAACATCACAGTCAACGAAATTAATGTCAGGTACACTAAAACGTATTTTGTACTGCTTTTCATAGTATTCTCCTCTATTACAGAATACTTATAGAATGACTGTCCTTAACCTTAGCTGAACCAATGCTTAAAATCTCACCTTAATTCGCAGCGTTAAAGTGAATTAACTGAGATCTTTCTACAGATTAACCACGTAGTAAGTTACAATCTTGGCTGGAAGATATGATTCTCACCTCTAAATTTTTCACATTATTCTGCAATAAATTTATCGTTTAATCGTTCTATCCAAGATTAACTATACTGCTAAGAGGCAATCTTAGCAGTTGGGCCTAACAATAAGCGCTAAACCACAGTGTTTGGGTGCCGTAATTACCAATTTAAGGACTCTAAGAATGCGTCTTAGTTTTGCTACACTCATTTTTTCTCTAACGCTGTTATCTGCATGCAGCGAACAGCCGTCAGCCCCTCAGTCTCAGCCAATTCCAGAAGTGGATGTTGCCCAGCCAATCAAAACGGTAATTGATCAATGGGACGAATACACTGGGCGTTTTAGGGCGGTTAAAGAGGTAGAAATTGTTGCTAGAGTAAGCGGTTACTTAGACAAGGTAAACTTTAAAGATGGCCAAGCGGTTAATAAAGGTGACGTGTTGTTTGTAATCGATCAGAGACCGTTTGAAATTGCTTTAAAAAGCGCTAAGTCTCGGGTTTCCTTGGCTAAAAAAGAGCTAGAGCGTGGACTGGATTTGCGTAAAAAAAATTCCATCTCGCAAGAAGAAGTAGATCAGCGTCTTAGTGAATTCGAAATGGCTGAAGCTGCCTATGACAACGCTAAATTAGAAATGGAATTTACCGAAGTTAAATCGCCCATTGATGGGATTGTTTCTAGAGATTTTGTGAATGCCGGAAACTTGGTCAACGGAACCGCTACTAATGCCACTTTGTTAACCACTGTAGTGTCCATTTCGCCGATTCATTTTTACTTTGACGCTGGGGAAAGAGATTTTTTGAAATATCTTCGCCTAGATCAGAATAATCAGCGAGAAAGTTCACGTGATGTACCCAATCCAGTGAAAATCAAATTGCAAGATGAAGATACCTACACCCATGAAGGTGTGATGGATTTTGTTGATAATAAAATGGACCAAAGCACAGGGACAATTCAGGGCCGCGCCATTTTGAAAAACGAAGACGGTTTTATTGTTCCAGGAATATTTGGGCGTATTCGTTTGCTAAATCGGGAAAATGTTACTGTTTTACTCATACCTGACAAATCTATCGGCACTGATCAGTCACGTAAATACGTGAATTTAATTAATCAAGACAACCAAATTGAACGTCGATTTGTCACTTTAGGTGAGCTGCATACCCGCGAGTTAAGAATAATTGAACAGGGTCTTGAAGAAGGCGACAAAATTGTAGTCAACGGCATGATGCGAGCCAGACCAGGAGCGACAGTCTCTCCGGTGGAAGTCAATATCAGTGAAATCTACAGTCATTAATTGGGAGAATAACAGATGAAGTTTTCCCATTTTTTCATTGATAGACCTAAATTTGCTTCGGTACTGGCAATTATCGTTCTTATCGTGGGGGCGCTGTCGTATTTTACCTTGCCGATTGAGCAATACCCGCAAATCGCTCCGCCGACGATTCAAGTCTCGGCCAGTTATCCAGGCGCAAATGCTGAAACTGCGGCTAAAACGGTGGCAACTCCCCTTGAGCAAGAAATTAACGGCATTGAAAACATGCTGTATATGTCGTCGCAATCTACTGCCGACGGACAAGTGTCTATCACTATTACGTTCAAACTGGGAACCGACCTAGATAATGCACAGGTACAGGTGCAGAACCGGGTCGCTATAGCCGAACCTCGGTTACCTGAAACGGTTAGGCGCTTGGGTATTGTGACCCGCAAAAACTCTCCGGATTTGATGTTGGTGGTGAATTTGTTTTCACCTAACAGTACTTATGACCAAACCTACATTGCCAACTATGCAACCTTGCAAATAAAAGATCAGATAGCACGAATTAATGGGGTTGGCGAGGTGCGTATTTTTGGTGCTAGCCAATACTCGATGCGAATTTGGCTTGATCCTGACGTAATATCTTCCATTGGGATGACGGCTTCAGAAGTCATTACTGCGCTGCAAGGGCAAAACATTCAAGTCGCCAGTGGTACGCTAAATAAATCACCTGTAGAGTCAGGGCAAAATGCCTTTGAATTAAGTGTGCAAACCCAAGGACGCTTGATTGATCCGCAACAGTTCGAGAATGTGATAATCAAAAATACCGACGGTCGAATCGTACGCTTAAAAGATGTGGGACGAGTTGAGTTAGGTGCTGAAAGTTATGCCACCCGAGGGTATTTAGGCACTAAAAAAGCCATTGCGATGCCTGTATTTCAACGGCCTGGTTCAAATGCATTGGAGACCGCTGCGGCGATTCAACAAACCATGCTAGAAATGTCTCAAGACTTTCCTCCAGGGCTTACCTACGATATTGCTTATAACCCTACCCAATTTATTAGTCAGTCGATTGATGCGGTAGAAGTCACTATTTATGAAGCTATAGCGCTAGTGGTGCTGGTGATCTTGGTGTTTTTACAAAATTGGCGCGCGGCGATTATCCCCATATTGGCGATTCCGATTTCGTTAGTTGGTACCTTTGCGGTAATGAGCGCTCTGGGCTTTTCTTTGAATAATTTGACCTTGTTTGGTTTGGTATTAGCCATTGGTATTGTGGTGGATGATGCCATAGTGGTGGTTGAAAACATGGAGCGCCTTATTGCCGAAGGAATGAGTCCGCGGGAAGCTGCGCGGGAAACCATGACGGAAGTGGGCGGTGCCTTGGTAGCAATTGGTTTGGTGCTGGTGGCTGTATTTTTACCTACTGCGTTTGTGGATGGAATTTCCGGCACTTTTTATAGCCAATTTGGGATAACCATTGCTGCGGCTACTATGATTTCGGTATTTGTCTCTTTGGTGTTAAGCCCTGCGTTGTCAGCGGTTTTATTTAAACCTCATAGTGACAAGACATCGAGTAAAGGTCCTTTTGCATGGTTTGCGAATAAGTTTAACCACGGCATGCATCGTACGTCTTCTGCATATGGCAAGTTCGTGTCGAAGATAATTCGTTTTGGCGCGATCATGTCTATCATTTATCTGGGTTTGATGTGTTTGACGGGCTTTTTCTTCAATAAAGTCCCGCAAGGATTTATCCCTGCTCAGGATCAGGGTTATTTGATCATCGCTGTGCAGTTACCTGCTGGTGCATCACTAGAACGTACTGATAATGTGGTGCAGGAAGTATTGGATAAGTTGCTGAAAATTGATGGCATAAAAACATCTGTTGCATTTACTGGGTTTTCTGGCGCAACGTTTTCAAGTGCGTCTAATTCGGCAGCTTTGTTCCCAGCGCTTGAGTCCTTTGAATATAGGGCAGCGAAGGGCATCACCTTCGACCAGTTAGTGGCTCAGGCACGTAAGGAGTTGTCTGGCATTAAAGAGGCTTATGTGGCGGTAATTCCGCCTCCACCTGTACGTGGAGTAGGTAACGGTGGTGGGTTTAAAATGATGCTTGAGGATCGTCGTGGCTTGGGTCTTCCTGCGCTTGAGGCATCCATGTGGCAACTTGCTAACGCCGCCAATCAAGAGCCTGCTACTACCTCAGTGTTTAGCTTCTTTGAAACGAATACACCGCAGTTGTACGCTGACATTGATCGAGAACGAGTTGAGCGCTTAGGTGTGCCAGTTAATGAGGTTTTTAGTGCTCTTGAAATTTATCTTGGTAGCGCCTTTGTGAACGATTTTAACTATTTAGGGCGTACCTTCAGAGTCACGGCACAAGCGGATGCTCCTTTTAGGATGGAGGCCGATGATGTTGGCCGGATTCGGGTTCGCAACAAAGCGGGTGATATGGTTCCGTTGAGCTCTGTGGCAACTTTCGAATATCGCTCTGGGCCGTCGCGGGTTCCCCGATATAATCTTTATCCAGCGGCAGATTTGAACGGAGATACCGCTGCTGGTTATAGCTCTGGCGAGGCAATCGCCACCATGGAGCGTTTAGCTGCGCAAATTTTGCCAGACGGCATCGCTTATGAGTGGACTGAACTTGCTTATCAACAAAAACAAGCGGGCAGCTCGGCTATATTGGCCTTCGTTTTTGCGGTTGTTTTTGTGTTTTTGTTACTCGTTGCCTTGTACGAAAGTTGGACTTTACCACTATCGGTAATTCTAATTGTTCCAATGTGTTTGTTAGGGGCTATCGCTGGTGTTTACATTGCTGGAATGGACAATAATATTTTGACTCAGGTTGGTTTGATTGTGTTGATTGGCTTGGCCAGTAAAAATGCGATTTTGATAGTGGAATTTGCACGTCACAAAGAACAGCATGGCGTCCCGCTTTATAATGCGGCAGTTGAAGCTGCGAGGTTAAGACTACGTCCAATATTGATGACCTCTTTTGCCTTTATACTTGGGGTTGTTCCTTTGGTGATTGCCACTGGAGCTGGAGCCGAAATGCGTCAAGCATTGGGTGTGGCGGTATTTAGCGGCATGCTTGGCGTGTTATTCTTTGGTCTTATTTTTACGCCGGTTTTTTACATTTTATGCCGCAAATTGTCGATGTTGGTTAAACGCCAGAAACTCGATGAAAACGGTTGTGTTCCCGGTGTTCAAATTCACAACTAAGCAGTGCTAAAGAGACTGTTTTAGACAATAAAAAAGAGACCTAGGTCTCTTTTTTATTAGGCAGGTATTTGGCTTTGGCTAATACCTATGTAATTGGCAAATTCGAGTGCCGTTAGCTATTTATTCGGACCGTTATTGAGTAAGTGTAAATCGAACTGATGACCTAGCTTTTCTGTTTTTGTGCGTAGGTAGCGTCGATTATCCTCTGTTAAACCATGGTCGATAGGGGTTCTGGAAACCACATTAACGCCCATTTCTGCCAACGCCGCTTGTTTTTTGGGGTTGTTGGTCATCAACGCAACATTCTTAACGCCCAGCGTATCGAGCATTAACTTACATATTGCATAGTCACGTAAGTCAGCATCAAAACCCAAATGTTCATTGGCTTCTACTGTGTCTAGGCCGCTGTCTTGTAATTTGTAGGCGCGGATCTTATTCAATAAGCCTATACCTCGTCCTTCTTGACGAAGATAAAGCAACACCCCTTTTCCTTGTTCAACAATATTTTGCAGGGCTTTTTTTAACTGAGACCCACAATCGCAGCGAGTACTGAATAGGGCATCACCTGTTAAACATTCAGAATGTACGCGGATTGGAATGGTTTCATCTTGCTGCCATTCACCGTATGAAAGAGCAACATGTTCTTGTTGTGTTTCAATTTCAACAAAACCATGGATAGTAAATAATCCAAATTGGGTTGGAAGGGCAGCTGAACTTACAAATTCAAACTTATTGGTTGGCGTGTTTGTCACCACTACGGGCCTTTATAAATTGTAAATTAAATATTAATTCACCAATATGGGCACGAATCTACACATTACAACCTTTAGTCGATAGTTTTACAGTCAGTAAATTCGTTAAGGGGAGCTGGTTTCGCTACGCCATAACCTTGGGCGAAGTCTATGCCCATCTTACCTAGCTCTACCATTACGTCTTTAGACTCTACAAATTCAGCGACGGTGCTCATGGACATTGCTTTGGCCAAATCTTTCATCGAACCAACCATTGCCATATCGACTGGGTCAACTAAGAGATCTTTAACGAAACTTCCGTCGATTTTGAGACAATTGACCGGCAGGTTTTTTAAATAGCTGTAAGACGAAAATCCGCTGCCAAAATCATCTAGCGCGAAGGTGCAGCCGAGTTTCTTAAATGCGCTTATAAAGCGTAAGGTTTCTTCCATTTTGACGATTGCCATGCTTTCGGTAATTTCAAAGCAAATCTTTTGATGGGGAATTTGATAATCTTCAAAGGCTTTGGTTACATGACGCTTGAGGTCGTTGTCGGCTAGCGAATGACCACTGAGATTGATATTGCACTGACGCAATTGTGCTAGGTGTTCGGGGTGTTCGGACAGCCATTTAAAGGTATGTTGAATTACCCATTTATCTATTTCGATGGTTAAATTGTAACGTTCCGCTGCAGGTAAAAATGCCGCTGGTGGTACTATTTGGTCATCTTCGTCTCGCATCCGCAGCAAAATTTCATAGTGGTGGCCATCGGCCACTTTAGACAGCGGGTAGTAGTGTTGATAATAGAGCTGAAATTTATCTTGTTCCAACGCCAAGTTTATTTGAGACACCCACTTTAATTCAGATTCATAACGCTGCATTTTGAGATCTTCACTGGAATACAGGTGTATCTGACTGCGGCCTTTTTCTTTGGCTACGTAACAGGCTGCATCGGCCATGCTCATAAGTTGTTCCGGCGTTTCAATCTCGTCTTGCCATTTGGCCATACCTATACTTATGCCCATAGCAAAAATACGATTGTCCCAAATAAACCTAAATTCCTTAACGGCGTTCATTAATTGGTTTGCAATAACATCTGCCATTTGCGCATTTTCAGATTCTAAAATCACGCCAAATTCATCGCCCCCTAGTCGGGCTAATACACCTTTATTCAATACCACGTCATTGAGGATCTGTGATAGTTGTTTAATGAGTGCATCTCCGGCTTTGTGACCGCAGGTATCATTCACTATCTTAAACTGCTCAAGATCCATATAAAGCAGTGTGAGCTCTTGTTTTAACTGCTTAGAACGGCGTATGCCATCTCGTAGTTTTTGCTCAAACTCTCTTCGGTTATACACACCGGTTAATGAATCGTGGGTGGCTAAGTATTCTAAGCTAATCGTTGATTGTTTCTTTTCGGTGATGTCAAAAATTGACCCAAAAAAGTATTTTTTATCTTCTGTGCCAGTGAGTTGTACTGAAATACAAAACCAAAATTCACTGCCGTCCCTACGAATACCTTTTATTTCTTTGCCTAATGCCATGCCGTTGAGGAAGATTTCTTCCATTAATAAATCACGTTCATGGGGATTGGCGTAGAGCACGGATGTATCTTTGACTTCTAATAACATCTGCGATTCGTCAGCGTATCCGAACAATTGACACATTGCTGGGTTGGTGGTGACTAACTTACCGTCTTGGGTTGATGTATAAAGGCCCTCTGCGGAGTTGCGGAAAAGATCATAAAATTGGTGTAGGTTTTCAATGGCGTTCTGTTGTTGTACCTGTTTGGCAAAGGCGAGTGCTTTTTCATGGCTTTCAATTGCAACCGCTATTAGCAAGACACCGGACATAACGATTAACGACAATATCAACCCCGTGTATGTATCTATTGCATTTCCAGATAAGTAAAAACTTACTTCAGCCATTACTGTAGCGCAGATAATCAACCAGCCGAATGCATATAAGCCGTTGGGCATAGTATGTTTCCGATCATGATAAATTAGCGCTAATAATAAGTGTAACAAGACCGCGGCAGCAGCGAGGGCTGAGCCAACCACTAGTTGTAGATAGCTGTTTAAAATAGGCGCGATAACAATCAGCGAAATCGCCATTAAATAAGAAATAAAACGCCAAAATATTGGGACCCGTACCAACATGGCGTGACAAACTTTTGCAGCTGCGAATATTACAATTGCTACTGTTACACTGCTAATTTGAGAGGTGTATGATCCTAGGCCGGTGAACTGGCTGACAATTCCTTGAATATTCAAAAATAGGAATAACAAACCCGCATTAGCCACAGAAAACCAAAATCGGATGGGGCTTCTAAGCAGCACATAAGTGACAAGGAAGTAGAAAAATAGAATAGCTAGGGCGCCGCCGACCACGCCGATGAAGGCCAAATGGAATTGTTCTTCGGCAATAAATTCGGTGTCTGTCCAAAGATCGATAGCATAAACAGAGGGACCATCATCCTGGATGCGTAGGTATATATTGACGCTTTGGTTTGGGCTCAATGCTATGGGTAAAACGAAGTCTCTATGGTTATAAGGGCGTGTTGCTAAATCGCGTTTTGCGCCGACTAAATAAGTCTCCAAAAGTCGATCTTTATCATCGAGCACATAGGCGTCTAGATAATCTATTGAAGGGTTGCTGATGACCAACAAATATTGTTGGTCTATGCTGTCTTGGTGAACAATTGAAAAACGCTGCCACAAGGCTTGGTTTTCAACTAATGGCGTTGTATCAATCACTTTTGACCAGTCTTGTAACGCCTGAACTTGAGAAAGTTGATCACGTTTATTGGTGCGTTTTAATTCAGACAAGCCGTTTACACGCACATGCTCCACTTCGGCATCTACTATTACCGTTGGGATAGGATCTGTTTGTTGAGCAACAACACAGCCTGCGAAACTCAATAACAACAGACTCAGAAGACCGACAAATTTCACATTAAGCAACCATTTTTATTATTTTGACGTTAACTTTATTGGTAAAAATAAAGAACATATATTCAGTGCGTGAGAAGGCTATATTATTGAATTGCATCTAATTTAGCTAATAATTTTGTTAAACTAGTCGACTCGGCGTAGCCCGTCACTTCTATCCATAATGCCTCACAAGTTCCGTCATAACAAAGTAAAAAGGTATCTTGATCTGATACAAATTGTATTTGTGCTCGGTCAGCACCTTCACTAACATCTGAAACTCTAGATTCTATCGACTGTAACCAATTTTGGGCTTGCTCAATTGCTTCCTCTTGAGAAGGAAAATAATCACAAACCAATCTGATAATCGACTCCTCTAATTGCCAGCTATAGTTGTTTAGCTTGAACATGATATTTCCATTGATTGTCCCCAGTCTGGTGGAGTTTGTGCGTAACGCTCGAATTCAGGTTGTTCATCGAATGGATTAGAAAGTACTTTTAGTAAGCGCTTGCACTCGTCAAAGCTCCCTTTTTCCGCTTCATTAATCGCATTTTGAGCTAAGTAGTTTCGTAAAATAAATTTCGGGTTTGCTTCTTTCATTGTCACTAAGCGTTCGTTTTTAGGTATTGATTCCTCTGCTAACATTGCAATATATGAGGAATACCAGCTTTCTGCTTTCGTACGGTCAATGAAGTGGTCTGCAACTTTACGGATATTCAAGTTTTCGTCACACAGTAAACGGAAACTTTGGGTGTAATCCCGTTTGTCTTGAGCAAGTAATGCGAGCCAGTCATTTACTAATGTCATGTGGCTATTACTGATTTTTTTGAATCCAAATTTCAACCTCATAAGCTCGGCATATTGAGTTTGTAAACGTGTTTCATACTGTGTGAGAGCTTGTTTTATTTG
The DNA here is from genome assembly GCF_037478005.1 of Alteromonas sp. M12. NCBI lineage: Bacteria > Pseudomonadati > Pseudomonadota > Gammaproteobacteria > Alteromonadales > Alteromonadaceae > Alteromonas > Alteromonas sp. M12. Next base: position 422,036 of record NZ_CP144164.1, read on the forward strand.
CTCGATGGACAAGTAGGCAGTGAATGCATGGGCTAGTGCATTTAAATTCCACAAAGCTACACTAGGTTGCTGGTCAAATGCGTAACGTCCGCTATGGTCAGAGTGATTGCAGATATATTCTGGGTCATAGGTGTCTAGAAAGGTGTAGGGTCCAAAATCAAAGGTAATACCGTGAATCGACATATTATCAGTGTTCATTACGCCATGGCAAAAACCGTAGGCCTGCCATTTTGCAATCAAGTCTGCCGTATCTAACACGATTTGTTCGAGCAACGAATAATGAGGGTTATCGTGATTCAGTAATTCTGGGTAATGCTTTTGGAATGTATATTTAAAAAGATTGTCGAGCTTATCGAGCTGTTTCGTTTGATAAAAATACTCAAAATGGCCGAATCGAATATGGCTTTGACATGCTCTAATTAACATCGCTCCAGTTTCGGGTTGTTCACGATATACTATCTCTTTACTGGAAATTAGGCACAATGCCCGTGAGGTGGGGATGCCTAAACTGTGCAATGCTTCACTTGCTAGGTATTCACGGATCGTCGACCTTAACACCGCACGTCCATCGCCAAAGCGTGAGTAGGGGGTTTTGCCAGCCCCTTTAAGATGCAGATCCCATGACTTCTGTTTTTGGGTTATCACTTCAGCCAATAACACGCCGCGACCGTCACCAAGTTCTGGATTCCAGCCGCCAAATTGGTGGCCTCCGTATTTTTGCGCGATAGCATGTTGATTTAACTGGCCCTCAGGTTCAAATAATTCTCTAAAAAGGATTTCGGCTTGCGAAAATTCGTTCTTAAGTTCTATGTCTTCTGCCAATTGGTAGTTATATAATGCTAATTCTGGCTCAAGTAACGGTGAAATTCGAACCTGGCTTACCATGTTGGATAATTTTTGTGCGTAAGAATGATCGAAATGCACGTTTGCGCCTTATTAGTATTAATTCAAAGTATAGTTTATCCTGACATGGGGCTATCTTGATACCCTTGTTCTGAAAAACGATTTTGGAACTCTTAATCAATTATTACGAGGTTAGTAACATGAATTTAAAACCTGTAGCACTTTTCGCTATGTTGATTGCTGGTAGTGCCCTGTGTGCCCCTGCATTTGCTGGAGATGCAGAAAAAGGCAAGAGTAAGTCTGCTACTTGTGCAGCTTGTCACGGGTCTAATGGAATTTCTATGATCCCTATGTATCCAAATTTAGCTGGTCAAAAAGAGCAGTATTTGGTTTTACAAATGAAAGCATTTCGTAGTGGCGAGCGTAACAATATGGTTATGGCACCTATGGCTAAGGGCCTAAGCGACGAGGATATTGATGATTTAGCGGCTTATTTCGCGAGCCTGAATCCGGCTGGATAAATTGTAAGTAACAGTTTGTGACAGGAGGTTTAATACCTCCTGTTTATTGCTGACGCATTTTTTTCGAAATAGATCTTTTTCGAAACCTTAACGTATCTACTGAAATTAAATAACAGAGATTTCTTATGATCGTTCTACATCACCTCAATAATTCACGTTCGCAACGCATTTTGTGGTTGCTCGAAGAGCTTGAATTAGACTACCAAATTAAACATTACAAGCGTGATGCAAATACCAACCTTGCGCCTTCTACGTTAAAGTTAATTCACCCTTTAGGAAAGTCGCCCGTTATTACCGATGGTGACGTTACGGTTGCTGAGTCGGGTGCGATTATCGAATACTTAGTTGAGCATTATGGTGAGCATTTGAAACCTAAAGCGCACACTGAAGCCCTTAGACAATACCAATATTGGTTACATTTTGCCGAGGGAACTCTGATGCCGCCCATGGTAGCGAAACTGGTTTTTGATAAAGTTAGAGCTAATGCGAAACCATTTTTCATCAAAATAATTGCCAACAAAATTGCTGATAAAGTCATGGATGGTTACTACATGCCAATGATTTCAGGTAATTTGGAGTATGTTGATACTCACTTACAAAATAATCTCTGGTTTGCTGGCGATGAGCTCTCAGGTGCCGATTTCCAAATGAGTTTTCCATTGGAAGCGAGCTTCTCTCGTGGAGGAGGTAAGCAATATCCCGCTATTGCTGCTTATGTGCAAAAAATCCATCAGCGCGAAGCTTACAAGCGGGCATTGCAAAAAGGTGGCGAGTACGCCTACGCTTGAGTTACGCCTTGAGGCTTTTAACTCCCATTAACGTGCCGACTTATTTGTGCTAAAAAGCGCTCTCCGTAGCGCTCTAATTTAGTGTTTCCTACGCCACTTATTTGTAGAAATTGGGATGCATTTTCTGGTAAAAATTCAGCCATATCTGCCAGACTAGCATCACTGAACACGACAAATGGGGGCACGTCATCTTGTTCGGCAATTGTCTTGCGTAAATGTTTTAACTTGGCGAATAAGGCTCGATCATAATATCGCTTGTCGTTTTTACTTCGTTTGGTGGTTTCTAACGCAAGGCGCGGCACAGCAAGGGTAACCATCACTTCAGATTTTAAGATTGGTCGAGCTGCCTCAGTGAGTTTCAAGTTGGCGTTTTGGGTAATATCTATTCGAATTAAACCTTGATGAATAAGTTGGCTGATCACGTTGTGCCAGTAGGCTTCTGATTGGTCTTTGCCAATCCCGTGGGTGGGAAGTTTGTCATGTTGTTGTTCAATAATACGTTTGTGGTTTTTTCCCCGCAGAACATCGATAACGTATTGAGTTGCCACGGTTTGACCTAGTCTGAATATGCAGGAAAGTACTTTTTGCGCTTGAATGGTGCCGTCAAAACGTTTGGGTGGGTCGATACAGATGTCGCAGTTACCACAATGGGCGCCACTGTACTCGGAAAAATAATTGAGGAGTACTTGGCGTCGACAGGTTTGTGCATCAGCAAAGGCTTCCATGGCCGCAAATTTTTGCAGTTCTACTTCGTGACGCTCGGTATTTTCACCCATGCTGATCCATTGACGAATGCGGGCGGCATCTTTTTCGTCATATAACAATAAGGCTTCCGCTGGCATGCCATCGCGTCCAGCTCGGCCGGTTTCTTGATAATATGATTCGACGCTTCGTGGCAAGTCAAAATGCACGACGTAGCGTACATTGGATTTGTTGATGCCCATTCCGAAGGCAACTGTGGCGACGATCACATCTACATTGTCTTGAATGAAGTCCCGTTGGATTTTATCTCTTATCTCTGGCTCTAGGCCTGCGTGATAACCGGCGCTATTAATCCCTTGTTTGGCTAATTTAAAGCTTAGTTCATCTACTTTAGCGCGACTGTTGCAATAAACAATTCCGCTGCCTTCTTGGTTTTTTACGTAGTGGATGAGCTGATCTACTGCTTTGTATTTTGAGAGTAAATTGTAGCGTATGTTGGGTCTGTCAAAACTACTTCTGAATACAAATGGATTGTGTAAATTCAATTGTTGGGAGATATCGGCTCTGGTTGCGATGTCGGCTGTTGCTGTTAGGCCCATAACGGTGGTGTTGGGAAAATGCTTTTTTAATTGGCCGAGAAGTCGGTAGTCTTGTCTGAAATCGTGTCCCCAGTGGGAAACACAATGGGCTTCATCTACTGCAATTAAACTTAAATTTAGGGTGTGTAGACGGTCGATAAATTCCAATTGCATGAGTCTTTCTGGGGCAACGTAGAGTAATTTAAATTTGCCGTCTTGTAGTTGCCGATAGATATTGACCAACTGCTCACGGGGAATTGATGAGTTAATGTAGGTTGCGGCAACACCTGATGCGGTTAATGCATCAACTTGATCTTTCATTAATGAAATAAGTGGAGATACGACAACGGTTAATCCGGGCAATAGCAAAGCGGGAACTTGGTAACATAGGGATTTTCCGCCACCAGTGGGCATTAAAACCAGCGCGTCACGTCCGTTTAGGACTTGCTCGATGATTTGTTGTTGTCCATCCCTGAAGTTGTCATAACCGAAAACATCTTTTAGCACTTTTACTGCTGGCGCTGCAAAATCTTTGCTTGCTAGGGGGTTGCTGGTGGCAGTAGACAAGTAGTTTCCTCGTACGAATCAAAAATGGTGTTGAATTGGAATTAGTAATGATGATTTTACTTAAAAAGCGCCTTGGGGTATACGCTATAAACACCAAATATTAATGGGATCTAATATGACACAAAATAACATGGATACAACTGTACGTTTGAGTTCTGAGGCGTTAGGTGAATTTGTGATGCATATGTTTAGTGAGCAAATGCCATTTAATAAGCTACTTGGACTAAAAATCGATAAATTGAGCGCTGATGAGGTTGAGGTTAGGTTGCCTTGGGATGACAAGTTAATGGGTAACCCTATTCACAAAATTTTGCATGGGGGGGTTACTGCAGCAATTTTGGATACGGTGGGTGGGGTGATGGCCATTTTGTATTCTATTAAGGATTTTGGAGATATTAGTTTGGATGAGTTTCAGGGCTCGTTTTCTAATGTTGGCACTATCGATATGCGGGTTGATTATTTGCGGCCAGGCAAGGGAAAAGAGTTTATCGCTACGGCGAAGGTGATTCGCAAGGGCAAGAAAGTCGCCGTGTGTAGAATGGAACTACATAATGAGACAGGCACTCACATCGCATTTGGGACAGCCACTTATATGGTTGGTTAGCATCGCATTTGGGACAGCCACTTATATGGTTGGTTAGCACATTACTTCGCTTTCGAGACAGTCATATATAAAACCACAAATAGGACAGTCTTTAGTGAAAATATATTGTGATTAAGCAGTAAGTGCAAATGTTCAAGGGTGTTTTTGACCTAAGAACAGCCGATACTCTATATTTATACCGTATTTATGTTGTCTTGGTCGATTTAGCCAAATTAGAAAGGACAGCAGGTAAGTGGATGCATTTGGAATAATCGGTGGTTTATGGAGCGAGGCTATTGGGCTATCCTTCTGCTGCCTTTTAGTCTGCCCCTCCCCGTGTTTAGCATAAAACGTTCCATCGACCTTGGCTCACCAGCTGCCACGCCAAAATATTTCTCAAAATTATGAAGAAGATTCATCCAAAGCTGTTCACTGCACCCGAAAGTTCGAATTATTGATGGCTGTGTAGTTTCGTTTCTACTTGCCGAATCAAACCCTTGAGCGCTAAAGCGAATAAGTTGAATGTAATCATCTAAGCGAAACGGTAATTCGGTTCGCTGATTTTGAATTGGACTATGCTCAAAAGCCATTAATGACGTTGGTTGATAGCCTTGACGAAGTGCATCTATGCGTCGCTTAATACTTGTGTGCTCGGAAGATTCGGGGTTGTAAGCTATTTTGGACCGAATTGGGTTCAAATCAACATAAGCTAAACAAGCTGCTAAAGCTTTTTCATCTAATAGTGCTTGGGATTTAAACCGCCCTTCCCAGAAATGTCCTGTACAGTCATCTTCTTGATTAGCTTTTCGAGCAATAGGCTCATTGAGTTCACGCATAAACCAGCTAATATCGTACAAGCGTTTCCGATAGATGGATATGGTGTTAGCAATGGTTTCTAGCTGAATGCTAGAACGTTCAGCAGAATTGTTTTTCATATAGAATTGCTGAACAAGATCCGTTGGCTTGTGTATTTTTTGCCAACGTTTAAAGACCTCGAAATCTGATAATTTTAAGGCTTCAATTTTATTTATATGCAAGACCACGTGAACATGGTTACTCATGACCGCGTAAGCGCACACATCAAGGCAAAATACAGAAGCAAGCAGGAGCAATCTATCTTCTACCCATTGTCTGCGGTGTTCGTAATTTTTGCCAGAATATTTGTCATAACCACACAAAAAAGCACGACGAACACACCGCGACATACAATGATAGTAGGGGGTATCTTCAAGACTGATTTGATGCTTCCTGGGCAGCGGCATATAAAACTCCGAACACTAAATATTGTGCACAAGCATAGCGCTTAGGGCGCTAAACACCAGTCCAGTTTAGGTCGAGTTTTTATGACTGTCTCAGTCGAGGTTTGATCACTTAAGTTGATTATAACTAGTGACTGTCCTTTATGGAATTCTGCTTTTTATCACATTTTTTGAATCGGAATAGTAAGAACTGATTGGGTATTAACTTTCTTTAATTTCTTCGGCTTTATTGAAAGATTTTATTTTTTGCGTTAAATCTTCGATTTGTAATTTAAACGATTCTTTCTGATTTTCATCAGCTTGTTTGAGTCGCTCATTTAACTCAACTAATTGCGTTTTTAACTGTTCTAAAAGTACTTCTTTTTGTTCTGCCTCTTCAGCTTTGTCAAAAATCACCTGATCTACAGTCGACTCACTATTCTCATTGTTAACTTGTTGTTTAGGTGGAATAATTTTGACGTCATCTGGAATTTTACGTTGGTTCATGAAACTAGGGGACATGATTTCGATATCGTTTTCGTGAAGGATATTTAAAACCTCCCGGTTCAGTCGAGTTCTCGAGCTGATTAGACTCTTAACTTCTTCCAATTTACCACTGATTTTGTAGGTTACCGAAAAGTCCCCTAGCTCAACAATATGCACAAAAGGGTCGGTTAGTTGGCAATTGGTAGCAGCTTGTAACAACATGGTTTCAATTGTTGAATTATGAATATCATATCCAAGGGATAAACTTGTAGAGATAATTGTGCCTGATGTACGAGTCACTGTGATGGGATTAGTGATCATAAACGTATTGGGCAGAGCTACTAAATCTCTAACTTCTGTCTGGATTTCTGTATCTAACAATCCACGCTCCACAACTCGCCCAAAGAAGCTTCCTACTTGAACAAAATCACCAGTGTGAAATGGTTTCGTAATTCTTAGCATTATTCCAGCTAATAAATTGGCAAAAATGGTACTAGAAGAGAACGCAAAAATCCCTGAGATGACTAAACCAATTAAACCTATGATTTGATTGCGAGAACTTTCGCTCACTGGTAATGCAAATACTGTCGCCAGTAATGCCACTAAGGTCAATCCAAGCATTATTAACTGTCGCGAAAACAGTTTTTCATTTCCAGCATCAGCTTGTTTAACTATCAATATATTGTGCGCACTCCAAAGCACCACAAATACAATTAAAAGGGTTATCAATAGCGGTATAAAAGAAAGTGTTAGTTCTAACAATGAATCTGTTGAAAACATAAATTATTCCAGTGTAAAAATAGAGTAGGTTTAAATTCGATAATCCAAATAAGGTTCAAATATAGAACGTAAATCTACCTTAGCTTTGAGTTTCATCGCTAACAAAAATAAGCCACCTAGCTTTCGGTGCAAGAAAATAGTATCTACAGGGGGCGTATGCACATAGCTTTTGTCTATACTCATTTGGGTGCCGATTACCCTTAATCGATCTAACAAATCGCTAGTTGAAAAATCGTAGCCCCCCTCTAAATAAAGTGGCTCACAGGATAAGTAACACATTTCAGTTATATCGACTTGTGTTTTTTCTGAAAGGGTAGTGGTCATTAAGCCTAATTCCAACGCATTATCAGCGACTCCATTTTTGTCGTTTCGATATCCAGCTTGCATTAACTGGAGATACGCCTGAGCCATAGACTTGTTGTATTCTCTCGTTGCGCCAAAATCTAACAATACAATCTTTTCAGCTTCGTTATCATACAAAAAATTTGCAAAATTCGGATCGGTTTGAATAAGTTGAAACTCAAATAACTCTCTGAAAAATAGTGAAAAAAGGTCGCTTACGACTTTGTTTCGCAGTGTTTGACTTGCTTCACTGAGATTTTCAATTGGTTCTCCATCTAAAAAAGTCATGGCTAACACCGTCTCGCTACTTAATTCCGGCATCCAGTGAGGAATTACAAACCTGTCGTCAGTTCCTAATAAAGAACCGTACTGTTCTAAGCGTTTACCTTCTAAAATGTAATTAGCTTCTTCGTGCAATTGCGCTTTAGCTTCAGATAAAAGTGGTCCAATATTTATTCCCTTAGGTAGAAGGCCTGATAATTTTATTAAACTCGCGACGTTATCTACATCGCTGTTGATACTCTCTTTAATTCCTGGATACTGGACCTTAATCGCTAATCGTCGCAAATTACTGTCAATTGCTTTGTGAACTTGGCCAATAGAAGCAGATGCAATGGGGTTCAACTGAAATTGGATAAATTGCGATTGCCATTCACCTCCCCAATGTGATTCCAAGACAGTCATCAATTCTGCTCGAGGCATAGATTTAGCGTCAGATCGTAATCGAGCTAATAAATCAGATAATTCTTTGGGCAACACATCACCGCCATCCATGGAAATTAACTGTCCAACTTTCATGGCCGCGCCACGCATTTGAGCAAGTTGATCTGCTACCCGTTTGACATTTGACGGTGTCAGCAGCAGATCTTTTACTTTTGGCCGGTTACCTTTAGCAAGCTCAGAAACGCCCTCTGAAATCATATTCCCTGCAATCCGGGAAGCTAAACTTCCCATTTTTGCAAATCGAGAAACTCTACCTTTCGGTATCTTTGCTTCCTCTAAAGGTGGTTTTTTTGTCATTTTATTTATTCTTTAGATTGGGATAGCGTTCTGACAGCTTCTTTTCGAACGCTAAACAGGCTGGGGTTTGTCCTGCACTTTCAATATCTGCGCAACTTAATTCTGTTATTGAGTCTATACACGCAATGGCAGAATCTTCGAAATCCATGTTTCCCTTAACCGCGTTTGTATCCATCATACTTTTACACATATTATCCACTACACCATCTATCATCACTCGCATTTCTGGAGGGATACCATCTGTTGTTCCTATCTGTTCTGTCACACAAACTTTAATATGATCACACAAACGTATAGATGCTTCTTCAATGTTCTCCGCAAAAGTTACCGAGGAAAACAAGGTTAGAATAAGTGTTACTACTGTAGTTGGGCGAAACATACTCGCTCCTTATGGTTTAACGATATGAGTTATTGGACAGCCACTTTTGTTGGCGACTGATAAAGTAATAAATGTCACAAACATGGCTGTCTAAAATGAACTTCAAACGTGCCTGTCCAAAATAAACGAACATGCCTGTCCAAGATAAACGTTAATATTAGTTGGTATTCAATGATGCCTGTCCATGTTATGAAATCAAAATAGAACAAATTGGTGAGAATGTCAGCAAACAGATTCGATATGGAAGATATTTTGTTGCAATAACTTGGTGAAACATGAGGTATAATTGTGAAAAGTGTATTGTTTAGGAGAAGTTATGAGAATTTGCGGTGTTGAACTAAAAGGTAGTGAAGCCAATTTATGTTTGTTGTCTTTGGAAAACGAAGTGTTTCATATTCCAGATTGCCGTGCGCGCAAGTTAACTTATCCTAAACAGGATTCTACAGAAGAAGTTCGGGAATTTCAGTTTACATTTAAAAAATTGATGGAAGACTACAAGATTGACGCTGTGGTTATTCGTGAACGTCCAACCAAAGGCAAATTTGCAGGCAGTGCGGCTGGTTTTAAAATGGAAGCGGCAATTCAATTAATTGAAGAATTAAAGGTCGATGTTTTGGCGCCAACGTTTATCAAAGAAATTTTAAAACGTAATCCAATTCCCGTGCTATTTTCAGAAACAGGTTTGAAAATGTTTCAGGAAGTGGCCTTTAGCACCGCTTTCGCTTACTTAATGAAAGAAAAGTACGGAATGGAACAACAACCGGTAGAATAAAATCAATCAATTTCGCGATTCAAATTGATTTCGAAAAACGTCGGTATTAAATCTACGCGGAGGATCTTAATGATTCTTTGCTTGCAGGTTTGATCTATAAAATATCCGCAAGCTTATTTAATATCGCCGAGGCTTTTAAAGCGCATTGCGGCCTAATGTTAATTGTGAAATCGTGTCATATTGTTGGTTGTCGTCATATATTCAATTCTTTGTAATCAAATCGTTGTTGACGTTTTGTTATTATTCGCTCGAAACTTCGAGTTCATTTTTCTGGTTGTTGTAAATTCATGTCTGATAAATCGTTGAAAGCAGGCGTTATTTTCGCCGTCGCTGCATATGCCATGTGGGGTTTTGCTCCACTATATTTCAAAATGCTGATGGTGATGCCTGCGGCAGAAATCCTCGTACATAGAGTGATTTGGTCTGCTCTGCTATTAGTGGTTTTAGTATTGGCCTTAAAGCAGCTACCAAAAGTTCAAGCTGCATTAAAAAATCCACGAGTAATTAAAATTTTATTGATATCGGGATTACTGTTAGCTGGGAATTGGCTGTTGTTTATTTGGGCTGTCAACAATGGTCATCTACTCGATGCTAGCCTAGGTTACTATGTTAACCCTTTGCTTAATGTCTTCTTAGGTCGCATGTTTTTAGGGGAGCGATTACGGAGAATGCAGAAAATTGCTGTGGCGATTGCACTTTTCGGCGTTTTAATCTTACTGTTTTCCTATGGGGAACTACCTTGGATTGCCTTGCTACTGGCATCTAGTTTTGGTGTTTATGGATTGCTCAGAAAGCAAGTTGCAGTAGATTCTTTGCCAGGACTGTTAATCGAAACCATGATGATGTTGCCATTTGCCATCTTCTATTGGCTGTTTTTTGCTTCCCAAATGAGTAACCTATTCAGTAATGATGCAGATCTAAACGCATTATTAATAGGGGCAGGAATTATTACAACCGCACCCTTATTATGTTTTACCGCGGCTGCTCGCCGTATACGATATTCTACATTGGGCTTTTTCCAATATATCGGCCCTAGCATTATGTTTATTTTGGCTGTGTACTTGTATGACGAGCCCTTGCATGAGGCGCGTTTAGTCACATTCGGATTTGTTTGGTTAGCTTTAGTGATTTTTAGCTTTGATTCTTATCGGGCATATCGTAAATCTTTGAAATGCATGGGGGGGTAACAATTATCCCTGCTTTTAGTCAAGGTCGCCAATCACTCGGTTGCGACCTTGGGCCTTGGCTTTATAAAGGTGTTCGTCAGCTACGGTTAACATCGACTCTATTTTTTTACTAGCGCGGCTCGTCACTCCAACGCTCAATGTGCATGAGTGGCTAATACCTTTACTCTTTATTATTTTTTTACTTACGTCTTCGCGAAAAGCATTTAGCAGTTCAACTGCATGAGCATGGTCGACATTCGCCATAAAAATACAAAACTCTTCGCCACCGAAACGTGAGAAGTGAAAAGATGAAAAGTGGCGAACAATTATCTTTGAAACTTCTTTTAGCACTACATCTCCGAAGTCATGGCCAAAAGAGTCGTTAATTAATTTGAAGTTGTCCAAGTCGATTAAAGCTAACGACATTTGTGCCTGTCCACGGTGGATGGTGTTGTTAACTTTATTAAAGAAGTGCCGGCGATTTGGGAGTCCGGTTAAATAATCTGAGTTGGCCGCTTGTCTAATGGCTTCTATCTGCTCGATATGTTCGACGTTTTGTACGATTCTGCAAAAAAATTCTTCGTGACAATAAGGCTTTCGTAAAAAATCATTCGCGCCACTCTTTATGAATTGAGCTAATAACGAAGCGCTCATGTTCGTTGACAAACCAATAATGCTTAATTGATCTTTATCGTAAAGTTTTCTGGCTTCTGAGACTAATTCCAACCCTGTCGTATCGGCCAATTGTTCTTCAACTAACATCAATTTTATAAGTGGGTGTCTTTGTAACAGGGTTAGTGCTTGTTCGGCGCTTGAGGCTTCGTAAGTGATGAAGTTATGCCGGGCTATCAATGAAGATTGCTTATTGCGATCGCGCCTAGATTTATCTACCAATAACACCCCAATCTGTTTGTTTTTTTCTAATCTGATTAATAGCCGGCTCAGATATTCGAACATTTGTGCGTTTTGCTTAGGGATATAATCAACTACAGGTTTGGCTAAAATATTCTCGCGAACATCCTCTTCAACACCACCGGTTATAACAATGGTAGGAATAAAGGCATCTATGGTGAAATTAATTGCCTGTCCATGAGGAGCGTCGGGAAGGGAATAGCCAACAACCGCGCACAAATAAAGCTCTGGTGATGTAGTTTCAAAAATGATTTTCGCTTGAGCTAACGTATTGGCTAACACTACATCTAAGTTAGCTTTGCCAATGACACGCTTGAGCACGCGCACACTTGATTCACTATCTTCTATTAACAGAACCTTAAATTTCATTGGCAATTCAGTTCGTTTTAAATTTTTTCCAATTTAGCATAGGCCAACATTAGCCACTTTGTCCCTATGTTGTCAAAATTCACTTCAACTCGGGCATGTTCACCGCTTCCTTCGTAATTTAAAACGGTTCCTTCTTGAAACTTACTATGTTTGACCCGTTGCCCTAGCTGAAAACCGGTAGACTCAAACGCCATATGCGATGTTGCTGGTTGAAAGCGGTTTTGAATCGGGCGGCTGACGGTTGTTCGCAGGCGCACTTCCTCAATACATTCACTGGGAATTTCTTTGATAAAACGTGATGGTGTATGGTATTTATCTTGACCATATAACCGTCTTGATTCGGCATAAGTCATGTATAGTTTTTGCATCGCACGGGTCATACCGACATAACAAAGTCTGCGTTCTTCCTCTAAGCGCCCGGGCTCTTCATGGCTCATCTGGCTGGGGAACATACCTTCTTCAACACCGGCTAAGAAAACTAATGGAAATTCCAAGCCTTTTGCTGAATGTATTGTCATCATTTGCACGGCGTCTTGGTGGGCATCGGCTTGTGATTCACCTGCTTCCAATGATGCGTGGGCTAGGAACGCTGATAAGGGAGTCATGTTTTCAGCCTCTTCAGGGGCTTCGAATTGCTTACAAGCGGTCACGAGTTCCTCAAGGTTTTCGATACGAGCTTGGGCTTTTTCACCTTTTTCCGCCTGATACATAGCAAATAGGCCTGAATTTTTGATGACATGATCAGCTTGCTGGTCTAATTCAAATTCTTGTACTTCAACTTGTAACTTCAATATTAACTCGACGAAGCGCTGAAGTGCGGTGGCAGCTCTTCCTGAAAAACGCTTTTCACGGAGCATGTCATTGGTGGCTTGCCACATTGATAACTCTTCATTACGGGCTGTTTCTCGAATTAATCCAAGGGTTTTATCTCCAATCCCACGAGTTGGCGTGTTCACAACTCGCTCATAAGCTGCATCATCTATTGGTTGATTAATCAGCCTTAGGTAGGCTAGGGCATCTTTGATTTCTTGGCGTTCGAAAAAGCGTAATCCGCCGTATATCCTATACGCCACCGACTCCTGTAACAGAGCTTCTTCTATAACCCGGGATTGAGCGTTGTTGCGATACAAAATGGCACAATCTGCTAACGCATCACCTTTGTCGCTCCATTCCTTAATCCGTGCCACAATGAATCGAGCTTCATCCAGTTCATTGAAGCCTGCATACATAGAAATGGCTTCGCCTTCGGCATCTTCAGTCCATAGGTCTTTGCCTAGTCGCCCTTGGTTATTATCTATCACCGCATTAGCGGCTTTGAGAATATTGCCTGTTGAGCGATAGTTCTGTTCTAGTCGAATTGTCTTGGCGCTAGGAAAGTCCCGCAAAAAGTGCTGAATATTTTCCACATTGGCGCCACGCCAGCCGTATATGGATTGATCATCGTCACCTACAATCATCATGTTGTTGTCTGCACAGCTCAAAATGCGCAACCAAGCATATTGGATGTTGTTAGTGTCTTGAAATTCATCGACCAAAATTGTGCGGAAACGTTTTTGGTAATGTCTGAGTACATCGGGGTTGTTCAGCCACAATTCATGGGCGCGCAGCAATAACTCAGCAAAATCTACCAAGCCTGAGCGATCACAGGTTTGTTGATAAGCTTGGTATATGTCTTTCATGGTTTGTTTGGTTGGATCACCCTGAGTATCTATGTGCTCAGGTCGCAGGCCTTCGTCTTTATTGCCATTGATGTACCATTGAATCGATTTAGGTTGCCAATTCTTTTCATCTAAATTAAGCGATTTAATCACCCGACGAACTAATCGATACTGGTCATCAGAGTCCAATATCTGAAAATTCTCAGGTAAGCGTGCCTCTTTGAAATGAGTTCTAAGCAGTCGATGGGCGAGTCCGTGAAAGGTACCAATCCACATAGTGTGCAATCCTGAACCCATTAAACGTTCTACTCGACCACGCATTTCTCTGGCTGCTTTATTGGTAAATGTCACGGCAAGAATGCTAAAAGGAGCAAGTTGCTCAACTTCCATTAACCAAGCGATACGATGCACAAGCACTCGAGTTTTGCCACTTCCGGCACCGGCTAAAACCAACATATCGGACGGGGGTGCTGCCACCACTTCACGTTGTTTATCGTTAAGTTGGTCTAAAAGTCGAGATACATCCATAACAAGCTTATTTAAATTTATTGATTAATAGACGAAGTATATCAGTTATACTGTGTTTTTATACATCGAAAGGGCTGGTTTTGTGACTTTTACCCAGCAATATGCAAACTGAGCTTGTATTTGAACGTTTTTGCCCGCACATCCGTTCTAATAAACTAACATAAGACAAAAGTGACTTACCCTACGTTTGGGTAGAATTCAATTGAGGAGAACTAGATGCCAATCGATAATTTCTGGAAGAGATTAAAAGCTGAAGCTGAAGAATTAGTGGAAAGCGAACCTCTCTTAGCCAGCTATGTGCATGCTTGTATTCTCGCTCACCACAACTTTGAGACGTCTTTGAGCTTTATTCTTTCCAATAAAATCCAAGATGAGGTTATGCCCGCGCTCGCTATTCGCGAAGTGCTTGATCAAGCCTATACATTGAGTCCCGAAATTGTAGAGTCAGCAATCGAAGACATTGAAGCTGTGTTAACCCGAGATCCTGCAGTAGATAAAATTCTCACTGTATTGTTGTATTTTAAAGGCTTTCAAGCGATTCAGGCTTATCGATTATCCCATTATTTATGGGCCAAAAACCGTAAGCAATTAGCCCTGTTTGTGCAAAGTCGAAACTCCGAAGTCTTCGGTGTTGATATCCACCCTGCCGCAGTGATTGGCAAAGGCGTAATGTTTGACCACGCAACTGGTATTGTTATTGGTGAAACAGCCGTTGTGGAGGATCATGTTTCAATTCTACAATCCGTCACGTTAGGCGGAACTGGTAACGAGTCCGGCGATCGTCACCCTAAAGTACGCCAGGGCGTCATGGTGGGAGCAGGGGCCAAAATTCTCGGTAATATAGAGATTGGTGCAGGTGCTAAAGTTGGTGCTGGTAGTGTGGTTCTCAAGAACGTACCTAAGCACGTTACAGTTGCAGGAGTGCCTGCGAAAATTGTCGGTGTACCTAGTTGTCCTAATCCTTGTGAAACAATGAACCAAAATATTTACGAAGATTAATGGTTGGGCAGATAAGTCGACCATAAAGCGTCTCGTTATTCCCCTGTAGGCGGGGGTTTTAGGCCGAGTTTGTCATCGCTTTTCCACGGGCTGAAGCCCGTGCTACAGACATTAGTAGCACGGTACTTATGCCGTGGATTGGTTGAATTGTTTACTGAGAGCTGAAGCCCGTGCTACAAAGGCGAAAATGTATTTGGTTATTTATCTGTAGGCGAGTGCTTTAGGCTCGTGTTATAAGAGCGAACTGTCCGTATTTAGTTTTCAATCAATAAATTTAACTCTTCCAAATCATCTAATTGAACATGAGGAAGGACTGTGGTCTTTTCTTGAGTTAAATGCATTTTCCGGTTGTAGGCGTACCAACCGCTTTGCATGCCCGCATTGATTGCGCCCATCACATCTTTTTCTAAGTTATCACCCACATGTAGAATCTCTTTGGGAGCTACTTTCAATGTTGAACTTGCCAGCGTAAACATCGCATCGTGAGGCTTCATCGGCCGTTCCAAATTGGCTTTAAAACAATGGCTAAAATACTCACTAATACCAATCTGTTGCAGGTTCACGTTACCGTTGGTGATAGCAACCAGAGGGAGTTTATTAGCCAACTTAGACAACAAGGCACATATTTCTTGGTTCACTTGAAAGTTACTGCGATGGTGATAAAAGAAATCAAAACAGTCATCCACCGCGGAGCTGAGATGGTGATCTTGATAACCCGCTTTTTGTAATCCTGTTTGTAATGTATGTTTGCGTAAAGCCCCCATATCTGAGGCCAGTTGAGGTTGACTTTGTAAATGTTCTAGTTTGAATTGTTGCCAATCTTGGTAGGAAAACTCTGATGTTTTTGGGTAGCTAGCAGACAAATAGCTAAGTAGCTTTCTTTCAGCTTCCATAATAAAGGGATAGTTGTCATACAACGTATCATCTAAATCAAAACTAATGGCTTTTATTGGGGAAAAATTCCGATAAAATTTCATTCAGGAATACCTATTCTTCAACCTTAAAATGTTTTTTATTCGTCAATACTGGAAGTCTGACTACTATTTGTTTTTTCGCGACCGAGGGTGTGCGTTGTCGTACACCTTGGATAAATGCTGAAAATCCAAGTGTGTATACACTTGGGTGGTCGACAAATTCGCATGACCTAGTAGCTCTTGTACTGCGCGTAAATCTCCGCTGGATTCTAACATATGAGTGGCATAAGAATGTCGCAACTTGTGTGGATTTACTTTTTGGTCAATATGTTGTTTGTGTGCCCATAATTGCATTCGCTTGGCAATTTGACGGTGGCTTATGCGGCGTTTGTGCATACTAACAAACAGCGCTTGTTCGTCGGCAGGGGGAGTCATTTGACTGCGTACCGCCAACCATTTATTTAACCAAGTTATGGCTGTCTTACCAACCGGTATCACACGCTCTTTACGACCTTTACCGAATACTCTAATTTGACCTTTGGTGACTATGTCTTGCAAGTTTAAGCCAGACAATTCGGCTAAACGTAATCCGCAACCGTACGTTAGCTCCATCATTGCTCGGTCACGCACCGCCAACACTGATTCAGGATCTATTTCCAGTAATTGGCCAACTTGGTCTACATTCAAGTGTTTCGGCAGTGGCCTGCCAAGTTTAGGTGTTTGTACGGCTTTCGCTGGGTTAGTTTTGAGTACACTCTGAGCGACTAGAAATTGGCAAAACGTGCGTAATGCAGACAAACGCAATGCAATTGAGCGCGGGGCTAAATTTTTGCGTCTAGTCTGACTCAAAATAGATTTAATATGATGAGTAGTTAGTTCAGACCAACTTGATATGTCTAACTGTTCACTTATCGAGTGCAGTTGTCGCTGGTAGTTTTCTATTGTTTTGGGTGAAAGGTTTCTTTCGTATTTTATGAACGAAAAAAATTTTTCCAGCCAGTGGTCTAAGGCTGGAGCGTCCATGGTTAATATCCAGCCAAGTTTGGCAGCAGTACGTTTAAGAACTGTTGCAACTGAGTTATCAGTAAAGTATCCATATCTGGATTGAAATGACTTGGGTCTTTACTGCCAATGGCTAAAATGCCTAGTTCGCCTTTTTCACCTAGCAGCATAAGAGCGACAGATTCAACGTTTCCTTCTTTGAACAGCAACTGCTTTTCATGTTGGCTTAAGCGGCCGAAGAAAAAACAGTCTTGTTTAAAACGCTTTTCGATAAATAATTTGCGTTGAATCTCTGGTAACGCATGGGCACCGCTGAACGATTTTAACGTGACTGCAGATAATCGTAGCTTTTGGCACATAACATCTTCAAGTACATCTTGGACTTCGCTAAAAAATCGGCAACTGAGTAATTGAAGGTTCAAATCTGCATAAATACGGTATATTTGTTCGTTTTGCTTTGCTATCGAAATGAGTTGATTGAGCTTGTGGGACAATTCGCGATTTTTCTTGCGTAATTGTTCTGATTGCAACTCAACCAGAGAAATACTGCCTTTTTGTTGATGAGAAATGACGAGTTTTTCCGCCAATTCTGGATACTCAACAAAAAAATCAGGATTCTCTAACAAGTAGTCTTTTACGTCTTTATCGCTAACGACGTCTGCCACTTTTTCATAATTAGTTAGCATTTCCCTATTTACCTGTTGTTGTGCTGTATCACTCATATTATGAGGGTTCCATCAAAAATATGTTCCGCAGGACCAGTCATTTTTAATACATTGTCTTTACCTTGCCAACGTATTTTTAATGTACCACCGGGTAGGTCAACTTGTACATCTTTGCTTAGTTTACCTTGAATCTGACCAATTGCCACTGCTGCACAAGCACCCGTTCCACAAGCTAAAGTTTCACCTGCTCCGCGTTCGTGTACTCGCAGTTTTATATGATTTTCGTTGATTATTTGCATGAACCCAACATTGACGTTTTCAGGAAATCTGTCATGGGTTTCAAGTAATGGGCCGATGTTTTCTACATCTGCAGTTTGCACGTCATCAACTTCAAGCACGCAATGGGGATTCCCCATTGACACCGACCCAACCATAAAGGTTTGCTCTTGTGCTCGAATCAAATAAATTTTTTCTTCTTTATTGGCTTTTAAAGGTATCTTTGCTGGCTCGAAAATCGGGCGTCCCATATTTACGGTGACTTGGCCGTCTTTTTCAAGATACAACACTATTTTGCCAGACTTAGTACTAACCACCACTTTATTACGGTTAGTTAACCCCTTTATTTTTACAAACTTTGCAAAGCATCTTGCGCCATTGCCGCACTGAGAAACCTCCGAACCATCGGCATTAAAAATACGATAGTGGAAGTCTTGTTCCGGATCATAAGGCGGTTCAACCAACAACAGTTGGTCGAAGCCTATGCCAAAGTTTCTATCAGCCAATTGCTGAATTTTATCTTTCGAAAAAAATACATTTTGCGTGACATTGTCGATAACGACGAAATCGTTGCCAAGACCATGCATCTTAGAAAATTGAATTTGCATTATTACTACTAAAAGTTTTGTTACGGTTATATTAACCTACATATGCGGCGACCAAAATAGCTATTTTGCAGTCTATTTGCGACACACACTAAAAACAACGTAAATTCAGGTAACTAATTTACATGTTATCGCTACGAAATAACGTGTTCACCCTTCCACAGGTCAGATAACACTTCTCGTTCACGTGCTAAATGTAATTGGTTTTTATCAACAATTATTTCAGCTGGACGACAACGGCTGTTGTAATTTGACGCCATCACAAAACCGTAAGCACCTGCACTGCGCACAACCAACAAGTCGTTAGGAGCAATTTCCAGCTCTCGGTCTTTACCAATGAAATCTCCGGTTTCGCAAATTGGACCAACGATGTCATAGATTGCCTTAGGCTTGCCTGTACTCAGTTCCGCAGGAATGATGTTTTGCCAAGCTGAATAAAGTGCTGGACGAATTAAATCATTCATTGCGGCATCTACTATGGCGAAGTTTTTCTCTTCCCCTTGTTTAATAAATTCTACTTTGGTGATGAGAATACCTGCGTTTGCCATAATCGCACGTCCAGGTTCAAATATTAGCTTAAGCTCTGGGCGCTGCTGCATGCGCGTCATAAGTGCTTCAACGTACTGATCGGGATGGGGCGGCGTTTCATCTTTATACGCCACGCCTAAACCACCGCCGACATCGAGGTGACTGATGGTGATACCCAGTTCGGCCAGCTCATCAATCAGTAATAACAATCTGTCTAGTGCATCTACGAATGGCACTATATCGGTGAGTTGTGAGCCAATATGACAGTCCATGCCTTTAATTTCTAAATGCTCATAGCTAGCGGCAAGCTTATAAATGGCAACCGCGTTTTCTCGTGGTATACCAAATTTGTTGGCTTTGAGCCCTGTTGAAATATAGGGGTGCGTTTTAGCATCCACATCGGGATTTACGCGAATAGAAATTGGCGCGACTACATTGAGTTTAGATGCAACTTTATTGATCCGCTCTAATTCAGGAGCAGACTCAACGTTAAAACATAAAATGTTTTTAGACAGAGCAAATTCAATTTCTTGTTCGGTTTTACCGACTCCAGAAAATACCACTTTAGTTGGATCACCACCGGCTTCAATTACGCGAGATAATTCACCGCTTGAGACGATATCAAAACCAGAGCCTAGCTTCGCCATGACCGAAAGCACACCTAAATTGGAATTTGCTTTCACCGCGTAACAAATCAGGTGAGCATGCTTACCTGCAGCTTTGTCAAAAGCATGCCAGTGACGCTCTATTGTTGCTCTGGAATAAACATAACAAGGTGTCCCAAACTGCTCTGCAATCTGTTGAACCGGCACATCTTCGGCGTGAAGGGTAGAGTCTTGATACTGAAAATAATCCAACTACGACTGCTCCTCTGAGTCATCTAAATTTTGCTCTGCGGTGGGTGAGTTTTGCTCAGTGGGATGAATTAGTTCACCCTTAAGCCCACAACCTGAAATGATAAAAATGAACGCCAATAAGGAAAGCATACGAATCGCAAAACACAGATTTTTGAACACTGATATCACCTAACAATTACGAAAGGCTATATCATCTCATCAAAAGCAAAAAAAACAAGCATTGCCACTGCCTGATTTGGGATAAGACATGCAATAAATTAATAATTGCCTCTAAATCAAGGTCACTTACGTCGCTGTCACATTAAACTGACGCCGCACTTTTTCTTGTTAGGACGGCTTGTTAGGACAGCCACCCAAAGGGGCTTGTTAGGACAGCCATCCAAAGGGGCTTGTTAGGACAGCCACCCAAAGGGGCTTGTTAGGACAGCCATCCAAAGGGGCATGTTAGGACAGCCATCCAAAGGGGCATGTTAGGACAGCCGTCCAAAAGGGGCATGTTAGGACAGCCACCCAAAGGGGGCTTGTTTGGACAGCCACCCAAAGGGGGCATGTTAGGACAGCCACCCAAAGGTGCATGTTAGGACAGCCACCCAAAGGGGCATGTTAGGACAGCCACCCAAAAGGGCATGTTTGGACAGCCATGCAAAAGGGCATGTTAGGACAGCCATCCCAAAAGGCTTGTTAGGACAGCCATCCAAAGGGGCATGTTAGGACAGCCACCCAAAGGGGGCATGTTTGGACAGCCATCCAAAAGGACTTGTTAGGACAGCCATCCAAAGGGGCATGTTTGGACAGCCACTTTGATCTGAACGACATTTGCAAAATTTGGAGTTAGGCGCCATTGGCTAAAGACATGCGCACTGACTCTGGGAAACGGGTGATTTTCCAAAGTTGCTCACACAGTCTTTTGGTATCCATGTAATCCCCCTCCAGTAGCCAGTTGATTAGTATGTCTGGGGAATTTGGGTAGGTAATTGGTTCCGGTGAGTCTTTACTTAGCCACTTTGAAACGATGTTTGGGTCTAAACTATCCATACTGTCACACCGGTTCATGCGCTCTAGTGTGACGCGGTTGGATGTTTGTTCGTATTGATTTTTCAGCGGCTTTACCAGAATTTTTTTGCCTAATTGCAAACATTCGCTAGACAGCTCAAAACCTCCATTTGCAATGACTCCCGCACATTCAAATAAAGCTTGTTGGAAGGTTTGTTTAGAAAGTGGTCGCCATTGGCTGTTTACAGTTGCAAAAGGGCCGTCTATATCTGGGTGGTAACAAACAAATTTTTCGTTAGGAAACTTTTCTAGTAACGCTTTGATGGCCTCTACATTTTCAAACGGCAAATAGACCAGCACATGTTCGCCTTTGGTTGCCTTGCTGTAAGATTCTTCGATGAATGGAGGCATAATAGGGAAGCCAAAATGATACCAATGGACTCCCAAATTGACATCGCAGGGAGCGAACGTGCGCATCAGCATTCTGTCGGTCCAAGCTTCACCTTGTTTAGGCACTTTATGTTTAAATGCTGCTTGGTGACTAATTGATATAGACGATAGGTCTTTCATTTTGGCGGCCCAAGCTGTTACTGGCTCGAAGTCATTCAGTAATACATGGTATTTGGCCACATTGAGTTGTTTTACATCCCGTATAAATTGTCTGATATTGGCTTGTTTTAGCGTTTCCCAGCGATTTACCTCGCCATTTTCGGTAATGAACGTTAATCCTGTCACAGTGCGATAATTGCCAAACACTTCCATGTCGAAGTAACGGGAGGGATCGCGACCACTAAATATGAAGTCAACTTCAATATCATCTCGTTTGGCAAAAGCTTTCGCCATGATTCGCGCCCGAGCAATGTGACCATTACCCGTGCCTTGCACGCCATACAATATTTTCATTAAAACTACTTATACAAGGATAGAAAGACTTAACATTGAAATAGTGATACCTAAAAACGCACCGGCAACAATGTCACTAGGATAATGGACACCCAGCATGACTCTGGATAATCCAATTAAGCTTGCCCAAATATAAACTAAAACAGCTACGCTGGGATAGAAGTGAGCCAATAGCGATGCCATCAAAAAAGCAGCTGCGGTATGGCCTGAGGGTAAGCTGAATTTATCCGAAGGAGTAATGTGAGAGCGAAAATTGTAGATTAAATCGCAAGGCCTTTGACGCTTAAACAATTTTTTTAAAATCACATATATGGGTAATTCTAAAGCGTAGGCTAATAATGAGGTGTAAAGGAATATCGCCCCATCTTTGGGGTCGAAAACGCACAACAGCACGCCTAACAGCAAATAAACGTGCCCGTCGCCACTTTTTGAGATGTATTTAATTATTCGGCAATCGCGACCGGCGGTTACACCGAAAATCCAACGGAATATATGTGTATCAGCTCTGCCAAATGCATTCATCTCTAGGTACTCTTACATTTTGTACTCATTGCGAATAAAAGTAACCCTTGTGTATGAACGCTAGTTGACAAAAATACGAAACCTTTGTGACAGATGTAAGTCATATTTGTGACAGTGAAGAAAACTAATCTTAAGGTTTTACAAACTCGCTCGTAACACTTAATCTAGAGCTTTAATGCTTGAGTTGGATATTCTGATGGAATACAACACGTCTGAACTGTGTGATTTATTTGCTGATAGTGTAGATGTTGTCGACCCTTTATTTGTTAATTATGGTGGTAGGCTTTCTTACGGTGGTGAGATTACAACCGTTAAATGCCATGAAGATAAAGGATTGATTGATAAAGTATTGTCTCAACCTGGAAAAGGCAAAGTTTTACTAATTGATGGTGGCGGTTCTACTCGTCGAGCCTTGATTGATGTGAATACGGCTCAAATTGCCATTGAGCACGATTGGGAAGGCATTGTTTGTTACGGCAGCGTGCGTGAAGTCGATCAGCTTGAAGAATTAGATATTGGTATTCATGCCGTCGCGTCTATTCCAGTTAACGCTGCATTTGAACAAGTCGGCGAAGTTGATGTAGCGGTTAATTTTGGTGGTGTCACTTTTTTACCTGAAGATCATCTTTATGCTGATAGCACTGGCATTATTTTATCCCCAGAGCCGCTTGATATAGAATGAGTTTGAATGATTCAGTGAATCTTATTTGCTAGCAGCTGCCTAATGGGAATAGGCAGCTGTTACGATAAATCTTCGTTAGGGTGTTGGTTACAAGATTGAATTCAAGTAGGCAGCAATTCGCACTCCACCCATCTGCAACCTTTGCTTAACTTCAGGTAGGTGTTGGTATTGATAGCTCCAACTTAATTTTTCTTCCTGTGGGTATATGTTATTGCGCAATTGAATGCTTTCTTTGATCCACACTCTGGGATCAGTGGTTTGCCATTGTTTAGCCATCTCGGGTGAGATTTTTTGAGTTAACCAGTTTGTCCATTCTGTGAAAGACAATTGTTGTCTATCAATAATGCCGCTATCCCAAACTCGGTGCAGGTTTGAGTTTTCCCAAAAAAACTCGAGTTTGACATCGTTTCCACCGCGGTCTGTGCCATCACCAGCGTGTAATGGCTGATGCAAATCTCCGATAATATGGACAATAAAATGCAGCGCTAATTGTTTGTCTTGCAAAGTTGCTTCTGGGTTTTTCAGGGTCGCACTAAATGACAGCAAAGCCGTGTAAGCATCACCTTGTGACGGGGCATGTTTAGCGGCACTATAATCGCTGCCTTCGGGGACGCTAACATAATGCCAAGGAGATGAAGTTTTCTGCCAGAACTCCGAAGGGTCAGAGCGCATTTCATCTGCAAGGGTCGATATTTCAGCTAAGGATTTGGTTGGGTAAATAGCTGCAATTTTTGCTTTCGCATCTGCGCTTAAATACTGCTCCGCAATATTCGCGGTGACGCGATGACCAGTTTGCCCCCACGCAAAGGCTTGGCTGTTCTGAAATAAACAGATTCCAAGCAGCGCCCATTTTGAATGTTTACGCAAAAAAGCGGTATATGACATAAATATCTATCTCTTTTTATTATTTTTGGTAGCCCCAACGAGGCATCAATTGTTGGTCAATATCTAAGTGGTCGAGGATCCGTGCGACCACAAAGTCGACCAAATCTTCAATCCGTTTAGGTTGGTGATAAAACCCTGGCGCCGCAGGCATTATGGTCACGCCCATCTGCGACAATTTGAGCATATGTTCAAGGTGAATGGTGGATAGTGGCATTTCCCGAGGAACTACAATTAATTGTCCTCTTTCTTTTATCACAACATCTGCTGCGCGTTCGATTAGGTTGTCACTTTTACCGGTGGAAATAGCGCTCAGTGAGCCAGTTGAACAAGGGCACACGACCATTTGTTTAGGGGCGGCAGAGCCGGAGGCTACTGGAGAAAACCACTCGTCTTTTCCAAACACGGTTATTTGTTCCGGTTTAGCATCAAAACGGTTAGTAAAAAACTCACTACAGGTTTTCGGATTGGCGGGTACTTTCAAGTCTTCTTCGGTCGCTAAAACGACTCTAGCGGCAGAAGATATGAGTAAATAAACTTGATAGTTAGCTGCAACTAAGGTTTCCAGTAACCTCAAACCGTAAGGTGCGCCAGATGCCCCGGTGAATGCTAATGTAATTCGTTTTTCAAATTTCATGTTGGGCCAACTGTTCCAGTAAACGTGAATGAATGCCGCCAAAGCCACCGTTACTCATTATTAGAATATGATCGCCTGGTGCCACTTCGTGTATTAGTGTTTCGATAATGTCGTCAACACTAGCATAAACTCGGCTCGGCACAGCTGATTCTGCGGTAAGTTGCTGTAAAGACCAGTCTAAATTGTCTGGTTGAAACAGTAGTACTTGATCTGCATTTTTCCACGAATTAGCAAGCGTGCTGTGATGAACCCCCATTTTCATGGTGGCTGAACGAGGCTCTAATACGGCAAAAATACGTGCCTCTTTGACTTTGTTTCTTAAGCCATCGATCGTGGTTGCAATCGCAGTGGGATGGTGGGCGAAATCATCATAAATGGTAATGTCATTTACCACACCACGGGTCTCCATGCGTCTTTTCGCATTAACAAATTGTGCCAAAGCTTCAATCGCCAATTCAGGCTTTACGCCAGCATGACGGGCCGCTGCAATGGCCATAATCCCGTTGTGAATATTGTGTTGCCCTATCAATGACCAGTTTACCCGGCCAATAGTTTTGTTCTGCAATAACACATCAAACTCACTGCCATCAGCGGTTTGATTTGCAACTTGCCAATCCGTGCCTAAATATTGAACGGGTGTCCAACAGCCTTGTTCTAAAACCTGTTTTATATTTTCATCATTCGCCGGTGCTAATGCCAAACCATTACCGGGCAATATTCGGATCAAATGATGAAACTGTTTTTGTATCGCCGCCAAATTTTCAAAAATATCAGCGTGGTCGAACTCTAAATTGTTTAACACCAAGGTACGAGGATGGTAGTGCACAAACTTAGAACGTTTATCAAAAAACGCACTGTCGTACTCATCTGCTTCAATAACAAAAAATGGTGATTCACCTAAACGAGCTGAAATTCCAAAATTTTCTGGAACCCCGCCGATTAGAAAGCCAGGTTGCAATCCTGCATACTCGAGTACCCACGCTATCATGCTGGCGGTCGACGTCTTGCCATGGGTGCCTGATGCAGCTATTACCCATCTTTGCTTTAATACGTTTTCAGATAACCACTGTGGCCCACTGATATAATTTAAATTGCGATTTAACACCGCTTCTACACATGGATTTCCCCGCGACATTGCATTACCAATAATCACCACATCGGGTTCTGGGTTGAGCTGGGCTGGATCAAACCCTTGGGTCAGTGGAATGCCTAAAGATTCTAGCTGAGTGCTCATTGGCGGATAAACATTGGCATCGGAACCACTTACGTGATGTCCCATTGATTTGGCAATGGCGGCAATTCCACCCATAAAGGTGCCGCAAATCCCTAAAATATGAATATGCATAACTTTGGTTTTTTGAAAAAAAATTTTCGTAAGGTTAACAGAGATTCGAATGCCAACAAATGGATATTAATTTTAACTTGTTGTTTTTTGTGCTGAGTTTTGTGTTTAATAAAGGTACACTTTATCAATGTGTTCTATGATTAGTAACAATTACTGTCTAAACCATGTCCCTTATACAATCTAAAAATAGGCTTTCACAAGAATGAAACGACTCAATTCACAATTGCAAGAAGACGGCGCTCCAATGGAGCTAATATTGTTGATCCGCACATTATTAGCAGGTTGCAAGGAAATTTCTTTTAGGGTTAGTCAGGGCGCACTAGCGGGAGTGTTGGGCTCTTTGTTAAGTGAAAACGTTCAAGGCGAAACGCAAAAGAAACTGGACGTTATTTCTAACCAAATCTTAAAAGATATCTTAAAAGAGTCGGGTTATGTAAAAGCAATTTCTTCCGAGGAAGAAGATGACGTTGTAGGGTGCCACCCTGAAGGTAAGTATTTGGTCAGTTTTGATCCTCTTGATGGTTCATCAAATACAGATATCAATAGTTTGATAGGTACAATTTTCTCAATTACCCATGCACCACAATGGATGGACCCAGATGATCCTTCTGCTTTCTTGCAACCTGGAACGCAGATTGTGGCTGCTGGATATGTGCTTTACGGCCCGTCTACCATGTTGGCAATGAGCACTGGTCGCGGTACTCACATTTATACTCTGGATAAAACCCACGGAGGCTTCCTATTAACAGAAGCTAACGTAGAGGTACCTGAGCAAACTAAAGAGTTTTCCATTAATAGTTCTAACCAGCGTCACTGGGAAGAACCTATGCAAAATTATATTAACGACTTGATTGCTGGTGATGAAGGCCCTAGAGGTAAAAACTTCAATATGCGTTGGGTTGGCGCAATGGTTGGTGATATTCACCGTATCCTTTCTCGTGGTGGCCTTTTTGCTTATCCATTTGATAAACGTAATCCAAAAATACCGGGAAAATTGCGTTTATTATATGAAGCAAATCCCATGTCATTTCTAATTGAACAGGCCGGTGGTGCTGCCACAACAGGTGACAGACGAATCTTGGAAGTTATGCCAGAAGAAATTCACCAACGTGTTCCAGTTATTATGGGCTCTAAAGAAGAAGTGGAAACTTGTATTACCTATTACTCAAAATAATCTAAGTAATAGATTTGTTTCTATAGGCAATTCCAAATCAGGGCGTAGGATAAAAACTTACGCCCTTTTTTATGGGCGATATTAGCTGAATCCGGTCTGCTTTATTTTTAATCTTAAAGTGAACTAGGCACTGGTGATTTGCAGGTAAGTTGTCGTTTGGCGATGAAATCGCTATTGAAGACACAAAAGTACACACTTTTGCTAAATAATTGCGCATAATACTTTAAAACAACCTTAATAAGACCAAGGTAGCGATTTCATCTTGCACTGGAAGTCTTTATAATTGCCAATATTCACGTTAAATCAACTTATAGGTATGAATCAATGAGCTTAAATGCTGTTCCAGCAGGTAAAAACTTGCCAGATGAAGTAAATGTCATCATCGAAATCCCAGCCCACGCTGACCCAGTAAAATATGAAGTAGATAAAGACACTGGCGCCATCTTTGTTGACCGCTTCATGGCAACTTGTATGCATTATCCAACTAACTATGGTTACGTGCCACAGACGCTTTCTCTTGATGGCGACCCTGTTGACGTTTTGGTGATGACACCGTTTCCTTTATTGGCTGGCTCAGTCATCAAGTGTAGACCTGTAGGTGTTTTGAAGATGACTGATGAGTCAGGTGAAGATGCTAAAGTATTGGCTGTGCCAATTGATAAGCTTTCTACCATCTATCGTGAAGTAAAAGAAATCGATCAGGTGCCTGAATTGACTAAGCAACAAATTGAGCATTTCTTTGCCCATTATAAAGATTTAGAACCTAACAAATGGGTGAAAATCGAAGGATGGGGAAATTGTGAAGATGCTAAAGCTGAAATCGTTGATAGCGTAAAACGCTACCAAACTGAAGAAAAAGCTTAGTACCAAGCAAATTTAGAAAAGGGTTAACTTTAGGTTAGCCCTTTTTTTTTGCTTGTTTCTGAGCAAAGCATTTTTCTGCAAACTGCTGTAAACTTGCCATTCTTTATTATTCCCGTAAATGGCTAAAGCACAACATCATGAAGCTCAATTCGATTCGAAATAATCCTCAATTACTATTGTTGGCGATGGCGTTTGTTATGCCTTTAGTATTTTCGGTGTGGAATGCTCTTCTGAATAATTTTGTGGTTGAAAAAGCCCAGTTTACAGGTGCCGAAATTGGCATGCTACAAAGCTTGCGAGAAGTACCGGGGTTTCTGGCCTTTACCGCCGTGTTTTTATTGTTAGTAATTAAAGAACAAACTTTGGCAATGCTTTCACTCGCAGCTATGTGTGTCGGTGTCGCAATGACAGGCTTTTTTCCCTTTGAGATAGGTTTGTATTGCACCACGGTGATCATGTCAGTTGGCTTCCATTATTTTGAAACCATGAACCAATCGCTGACGTTGCAGTGGCTTGGAAAAGAAAAAACTGCGCATTTTATGGGGCAACAATTAGCTGTTAAAAGCTTCGCATCATTGTTTGCTTACGGCAGTATTTGGTTGTTAATGGATTACGTGGGTATAAGCTATCAAACCATGTACATGCTAGCTGGTGGATTAGGTTTAGTCATTGTTCTGTTTCTATGGGCTTTCTTCGCACAGTTTAAGCAACCTTCTATACAACACAAACATATGTTTCTGCGCAAACGCTACTGGTTATATTATTGTTTAACCTTCTTTAGCGGTGCTCGTCGACAAATATTCATGGTTTTTGCGTCATTTATGATGGTCGAAAAATTTGGATACAGCGTGGGTGAAATTAGCCTGCTATTTATTATCAATTACGTATTTAACCTGTTGTTTGCCAGTAAAATTGGTCGATGGATTGCGAAAGTAGGGGAGCGCAAGGCTTTAACCGTGGAGTACATTGGCTTAATTGTGATTTTTGTGAGTTACGCCTTAGTGACAAGTTCACAATGGGCCGCTGCTTTGTATGTTATTGATCACCTGTTTTTTGCCATGGCGATAGCCATGAAAACTTATTTTCAAAAGATTGCTGATCCACGGGACATTGCATCCACAGCAGGGGTGAGTTTTACGATTAATCACATTGCGGCTGTGGTTATACCCGCTTTATTAGGTATTGTTTGGCTTACTTCGCCTACTTTAGTATTCTTTATTGGTGCAAGTTTTGCTGTGTGTTCATTGCTGTTGGCATTGAATATTCCAGATGCACCTGATGCAGGAAACGAAGTAAGAAAGAACCCTTTTTGTTGGGCAAATCATCCTTATCAAGCGCCAGACATTTCTGCTGCATCTGCGATATCTGAAGAATCAGCCAACATTAAGCCCACTATCTAAGGACTAACTAAATTTATGCGAGCTCTATTACTTACTCTGCTTTTTATAACAACCTCTGCTTATAGCGAACCCACAGAAGTGTTTTGGGAAGATTTAGTGCCTGCCAATTATGTCGCACCGCCTGTAGACATTGATCACGCTTTGACTACCGGTCAGCAAAATCTATCTGCGCCTGTGGTGACCAAATTCAACAATATGGAAGTGAAAATACCCGGATTTGTCGTTCCTCTTGAAGGTGATCAAGACAATATTACTGAGTTTTTATTGGTTCCTTTTTTTGGTGCTTGTATCCATGTACCGCCGCCACCACCTAATCAAATTGTTTACGTGAAAATTCCAGAGGGCGTGCCAGCGATGGCATTAACTGATGTGGTTTGGGTAGTCGGCACCTTAACAACAGAAGGTTGGAGTGGCGAGATTGCAACAGTAGGGTATACCTTGAAGGGACAATCGGTATTACCTTACGACGGCTAAATAAAATAAGCGTTTGAACTTTTAAGCCGTGTAGATGCGCTCTGCCGGATTAAATAACACCCAAGAGGTGAGAATGTATTTATCGTTGGAAACAGGCACTGAGCCTCTATGGGTATGGGTAAAATAAGCAGGAGCAATCACCATTCTACCGGCTTTGGGTTGTACAGATCTATTTTGATAATAAAAATCCGTGGTGCCGCCTTCATCCACATCATTTAGATAAAACATAAACAATAAGATACGATGCAGGGCGTCATTATTACCAGCTTGTGGATAAACTTCTGAGTGCCAGTATGGATATCCACCTTTGTTCTTTTGGTATTTTTGTGCGTTGATGTCACCAATTCGAAATAGGTATTGCACCAAGTTTTGTAAGTTCGGTTTACCCACTGTTTCGAAATTTTCTTGGGTTAACTTTACTGGTTGGCCGCTGCTGGGATCTTGCACCGTTAAACCAATTGGGCCGATCAGTGCAAAAAAATGTTTTTCAAAGTAATTCATTAATTGCTGAGATAACAATGGCAGCATCGCTTGATATTCAGGCTGAAATTCAGGATGTTGTACTATCGATACATCTTTACTGAGCTTTTTATCAGTATCAACACCGCCGCCAGTGCGACCTGGCTGAATATTTTTGCTGTTTTCGAAACGCTGGATGAATCCGCGGCACAACTTCTGCGGCAATACATCATCAATTACTTCAATAAAATCTGTCACTTTTAAGCTTCCT
The DNA here is from genome assembly GCF_037478005.1 of Alteromonas sp. M12. NCBI lineage: Bacteria > Pseudomonadati > Pseudomonadota > Gammaproteobacteria > Alteromonadales > Alteromonadaceae > Alteromonas > Alteromonas sp. M12. The sequence continues at coordinate 452,720 of NZ_CP144164.1, forward strand.
GCTGGGGATACAAATGTTCTTCAAGTTGGGATTTGATTGCGCCGTCAATTGGTACCGATTTATTGCTTTCAAAATCGAACCGCACTAAGGTTGTAGTACCTGAGGCGACTTTCTGATCTTGTTGCCAAATTTCCTGATAAGTATCGAATGAACTATTGCCCACTCGGCTTACGTAAGTGCGTACTTCTACTGATTTGCCGTAATATATCTGCAAATGAAAGTCGATTTTGTAACTGGCTAAAATCAATGGCCAATTCTGCAAATCTAGATCTGGCGTAAACATTTTGAAGATCGGCTCTCTGCCGCATTCAAACCAGCCGGCAACAACAGTGTTACTGACGTGAGCCAAACCATCTGTTTCATAAAACCTGACTTTAAAGTGTTCGCTAAACATACTCTAATCCGTGTCTAATTATGCCTGTCTGGCATTGTCTAAAATTGGCTTAAGGAAATGCGCAGTGTGCGAACCTTTTACCTTACTCACATCTTCTGGCGTACCTTGAGCGATAATATTGCCCCCGCCTGAACCACCTTCAGGACCAAGATCGATAATCCAATCTGCGGTTTTTATTACATCCAGATTATGCTCAATAACCACAACTGTATTACCGTGGTCACGGAGTCTATGTAATACTTCCAACAGTTGTTTTATATCGTGGAAATGCAGACCGGTAGTTGGTTCATCTAAAATATACAGAGTTTGACCGGTATCACGCTTAGATAACTCTTTGGCTAGTTTCACCCGCTGTGCTTCACCACCGGAGAGGGTTGTCGCCGATTGACCTAAGCGAATATAAGACAAGCCTACATCCATTAGCGTTTGTAGTTTGCGCGAAATCGCCGGGATGGCATCGAAGAATTCTCGGGCTTCTTCCACGGTCATGTTTAACACTTGATTGATGTCTTTACCTTTGTAGGTAATTTCCAGTGTTTCACGGTTGTAACGTTTACTTTTACACACATCGCATGGCACATACACATCTGGTAAGAAGTGCATTTCCACTTTAATCAGACCATCTCCCTGACACGCCTCGCAGCGTCCACCTTTGACATTGAAACTGAATCGACCGGGTTTGTAACCGCGAGAGCGAGCTTCTTGGGTTGCCGCAAACATTTCACGAATTGGCGTGAAAATACCCGCGTAAGTGGCCGGATTTGAGCGTGGTGTGCGACCGATAGGACTCTGGTCGATATCAACCACTTTGTCTAACTGCTCAAGACCGGTGATGTCTTTGTAGGGAGCGGCTTCACCGGTGGTTGCGCCGTTTAACGCGTGATGGGCTAACTTGTAGAATGTATCATTCACTAGGGTCGATTTACCCGATCCTGACACACCAGTAACACAGGTCATTAGTCCCACAGGAACGTGTAAATCTACCTGTTGTAGGTTATTACCGGATGCCCCCGTCAGTTTCACCCATTTGTCATCTTTGACTTTATTACGTTCTTTGGGGATTTCTATACGTTCTCTACCAGATAGGTACTTCCCAGTAAGTGAGTCTTCACTTTCTAGGATGTCTTTAAGACTACCTTCAGCAACGATTTGACCGCCATGGACACCGGCTCCTGGGCCTATATCGACGATATAGTCGGCTTCTTTTATGGCATCTTCATCATGCTCTACGACGATAACCGTGTTGCCCAAATCTCGTAAGTGACGCAGGGTTTTTAATAATCGCTCGTTGTCTCGTTGATGCAATCCAATAGATGGTTCATCTAAAACGTACATAACGCCAACTAAGCCTGCACCTATTTGGCTGGCTAAGCGGATCCGCTGAGCTTCACCACCTGATAAGGTATCGGCGCTTCTTGACATGGAAAGGTAATTCAAGCCCACATTGACTAGAAAACTTAACCGGTCGTTGATTTCTTTTAAAATCTTTTCCGCAATCTGCGCGCGCTGTCCTGTTAAGTCTAATTCAGCAAAAAAGGAGAGTGCATCAGAGATCGACATTTCAGTGATTGTTGGCAGGGCAGTTTGACCAATAAAGACGTTTCTGGCTTCCAAACGTAAACGTGCACCACCACAACTATTACAATGTTGTTGGCTGAGATATTTGGACAGTTCTTCTCGCACCGCGTTAGACTCTGTCTCTTTGTAGCGGCGATCCATATTGGGAATAATGCCTTCAAATGGATGCTTGCGCTCCATAATATCGCCACGATCATTAATGTATTTGAATTTTATTGCGGTACCTTTGCTGCCGAATAAAATCACTTCTTTGTGTTTTTCTTCAAGCTCTTCAAATGGCACCGTCAAACTAAAACCATAGTGATCAGCGACGGCTTGTAACATTTGGAAGTAGTAGTAACTGCGTTTGTCCCAACCGCGTATTGCGCCGCCAGACAAACTCAATTCTTCATTGCTGACAATTTTTCCCGGATCAAAAAACTGCTTGTTACCTAACCCATCACAGGTTGGACATGCGCCAGCTGGATTGTTAAACGAAAACAATCTAGGCTCGAGTTCGGCCATGCTGTAACCACAATGAGGACAGGCAAAATTGGCTGAAAACACCAATTCGTCTTTTGCTGGGTCGTCCATAAACGCGACTTTGGCCGCGCCTGCAGATAACTGCAATGCTGTTTCAAACGACTCTGACAATCGCAATGCCAAATCTTCACGCACTTTAAAACGGTCGACAACCACTTCTATCGTGTGCTTTTTATGCAGGTCAAGTTCAGGTGGATCGGACAAATCGCAGACTTCACCGTCGATACGTGCACGTATGTAACCTTGCGCCGCTAAGCCTTCAAGGGTTTTAATGTGTTCGCCTTTACGCTCCTGCACCACAGGTGCAAGCAACATTAACTTTGTGCCTTCTTCCATCTCTAGTACACGATCAACCATTTGACTGACAGTTTGCGCCGCTAAAGGAACGTGGTGAGTTGGACAGCGCGGTTCACCCACTCTGGCGTACAACAGTCTTAAGTAATCATATATCTCGGTAATTGTTCCTACCGTAGAACGTGGGTTGTGAGACGTGGACTTTTGTTCGATGGAAATAGCAGGTGATAAACCTTCAATGTGATCCACATCAGGTTTTTCCATCATTGACAAAAATTGTCTGGCATAGGCGGAAAGGGATTCTACATAACGCCGTTGTCCTTCTGCATACAAAGTATCGAAGGCTAATGAAGATTTCCCCGAACCCGACAAGCCAGTAATCACAATTAGTTTGTCACGAGGAAGCGTTATATTAATATTTTTCAGATTGTGGGTGCGTGCACCCCTAACTTCAATTTTATCCATGGATCCAGAATGTTGCCTGACCAAAAGATCAGTATTACATAATTGCAATTCATGCTCTATTAGGAACTGACTAATTAGCTAAAAAAAGCCAAAATATTTTATTTAAAACGACTTTTCAACGATCTATCGCGTATTTTAATGCTGTGATAAACTTCGCGGCCAATTAGTATTAACTTCTTTATCAAAATAATGGTCAATCACCTTTGTGATTCACGAACTTGATATTAGACGACTTCAATTAGCTCTATATAAACCAAAGTGATTTGTTTTGAACGCAACTGAATTACGCGCAGCCTTGTCTCTTGCCTTTATCTATGTCCTAAGAATGTTAGGGCTATTTATGGTTATGCCAGTATTAGCTATCTTAGCCAAAGAGTACCCTGATTATTCGGTGCTTATGGTGGGTATCGCCATTGGTGGTTACGGACTAACTCAGGCGTTGCTACAAATTCCAATGGGAATGTTGTCAGACAAATTTGGCCGAAAACCTGTCATAGTCGTTGGACTGCTGATGTTTTGTTTAGGCAGCCTAATCGCTGGTTTTGCAGACAATATGTGGATGCTGGTGTTGGGCCGTATACTGCAAGGAACTGGCGCAATCGCTGGTGCGATAATGGCGTTAGCCGCGGATGTAAGCCGTGAAAATCAACGACCTAAAGTGATGGCAATTATTGGTATCGCTATTGGCTTTTCATTCTATCTAGCGTTAATGATTGGCCCGATGATTTCCAATGTTTGGGGGCTGTCGGGGATATTCTTTGTCACTGCATTGTTAGCATTTTTGTGTGTTTTTATCGTTGGATTTGTGGTTCCATCACAACAAAACTCAGCGCCATCTGGCGATACGCTGCCTACGTGGAAAGACTTGGGTAACTTGTTTGGCGATAAACAAATTCAAAAATTAAACATTAGCGTATGTCTGTTGCATATGATGATTACGCTGTTTTTCATGCAATTACCGGTTATGCTGCAACAAATGGGGTTATTGATCGACTCTCAATGGCAACTTTATTTACCTGTATTGTTAATCTCGATTGTAGGTTTAACGATTTTGATGGGCTTAAATAGAAAAGTCTCGCAGAAAGTGCTGATGTTAGTGTCGATATTTTTACTCATCATTGCCTGTGCTGGCTTATCTTGGTCATCAACCTTGTTCTCGTTAGCCTGCTTTGTAGTAATATTTTTCACTGGTTTTAATTACTTAGAAGCAAATTTACCTGCATGGGTATCGAGCATTGCCCCAGCGGGTAAAAAAGGCTCTGCAATGGGAATGTATGCTAGCTTCCAGTTTTTTGGTGCTTTTTTAGGAGGGATGTTAGCCGGATTCCTCAACCAATATTTCTCCCCGTCACAAGTTTTAATGTTCGCAATCGCCATTTTGTTTATATGGACAGGCATCATTTATAACCTTAAAAGCGTAAATAAATACCGACGTTATACATTAAGCGGTATTAATCATTCTGCGGATCTAGATTTGTTGAAACAACAGTTGCAGGCGATGCCTGGCGTTGTTGATCTTGCTTTGGTGACTGAGGAAGACAGCGTATACGTGAAAGCAACGGCAGAATTTGATCTTCGACAAGCGCAGCAACTGGTGCTTCACACTGCACCGCAGTTGTAATTCAAGCAGGTTATATCAACTTCAATGTTGGCCCAAATTTGCGCTAAACTGAAATAACAATTTTCACGAGAATACTGATGACCGAATTAATCCCCTGGCGTTCGTTATTGTTTTTACCTGCCAATAATCAAAAGTTTATTGATAAAGCGCATACCCGCGCAGCCGATGGTTATATCCTTGATTTAGAAGACAGTATTCCAATTGATCACAAAACCAAAACGCGCGCTAATATTCTTGCTGCTGCCCAAGTTGTGTCTAAAAATGGGGCTGATACCTTAGTCAGAATAAACGCAGGATTGCGTCTAGCAATAAGAGACTTAGAAGCAGTAGTCGCCCCGCAAATATGTGCCATAGTTATCCCTAAAGTCAGCAGCGCTGCCCATATTCAACTAATCGCTGAGACAATCGACGAGTTAGAACATGAAAAGCAAATGCCCATAGGTTATACACGACTTATTGCGCAAATTGAGCATGTTAATGCGATGCCTAAATTAGATGAAATTGCCGCTAGTTCATCACGTTTAATTGCTATGACAATGGGCACTGAAGATTTATCCTTATCGATTGGCATGGAACCGGTTACAGAAGCTCTTATCGGTCCTTGCCAGCAGTTAATTATGGCTTGTCGGCGTGCGAATATTGCGCCTATGGGATTTCCGGCCTCGATTGCCGATTTCAGTGATCCTGCTAAGTTTCAAACCGCCGCTGAGTTGGCAAATAAAATTGGGTTTGCGGGTGCGCCTTGCGTGCATCCTTTGCAAGTGAGTATATTGAATCAGGTCTTTATGCCTACTGAACTGCAAGTCAAACAAGCAAAAGAGTTAATTCAATCGTTTCAACAGCAATACAAGCAGGGCACTGGGGCCACTAACTATGGCAATAAAATGATTGATTTACCCGTGGTGCAACGGGCTGAAAATCTATTAAAAAGAGTGAATAAGCAAAACTAGACTAGCTCATTAAGCAAATTCATTTATATTAATGTTAAGGGATTTAAACTGAATTTAGTTCCGATTTTATTGAGATAAAACTGTTTAATCGGGTTACAATACCGCGGATAATATCGAATCATTGATGCCAAGTTTTTTAACTAAATTGGCAGCGAACATACCTTTTCAATAAAGATATTTGGGTAAGTTTCTGAATTTAATAACCAATTTAGAAATATCAGCTTGGATGCTAAATAAGTCTGACCTGAGATATACGAAGATGGTAAAGACAACTCATTTAGCGACGAATAATAGGAGTACACATGGCAACTAAAGGTGTCAACAAAGTCATTTTAGTGGGCAATATTGGACAAGATCCAGAAGTAAGATATATGCCTAACGGCAATGCAGTAGCGAACTTAAGCTTGGCTACCAGTGAAAGCTGGAAAGATCAGAGCGGTCAGATGCAGGAACGTACAGAGTGGCACAGACTGACTATGTACCGTCGCCTGGCAGAAATCGCTGGTGAATATCTGCGTAAAGGTTCGCAAATATATGTTGAAGGCAAATTGCAGACACGTAAATGGCAAGATCAAAGTGGTCAAGACAAATACACCACTGAAATTATCGTTGACCAAATGCAAATGCTTGGTGGCCGTGGCGGTCAGTCTGACAGTCAGCAAGGTGGCTATGCTAACCAAGGTGGCGGTCAATATAACCAAGCGCCGCAAAAGCCAGCGCAAGCACCACAGCAGAATTACACTAAACCACCACAACAAGGCGGTGGTCAGCAATACGGTAATGCGCCGCAACAAAATCCAGGCCAAAACCCAGGCCAAAACCCAGCGCAAAAACCTCCTATGGCTGAGCCTGATTTTGACTTTGATGATGATATTCCGTTCTAACCAAAGACAAAAATAATAATGTTGAAAAATTTTCTAGAAAGCCGCTATTGAGCGGCTTTTTTTATGGCAAGTTTTGTATTTTAATTCGCAATTCAATTTAGCCTGAAGGGAGTTTTCATCAAGGGAAACGTAACAATCCAGTGGTCTGCTTTTATACTTCAGTGATTCTGTTATTGTACTGTCCCTAAGTTGTCATCTATATGTTAATGTTACGAGTTTCTAATTAATCGTGAATGTTTGCCAAACGGCTTTTGTTAAAAAAGGAACCCAAGCTTAATGAACCTCAAAAAGTTCTCAGTTACTTTGCTATCCATTGGGATTAGTATTTCGTCTTTCGCCCTTAGTGCAAAGGAACATCCAAATCTTATTCTGACCGAGCCTGGTGTGGAGAGAATTAGAGCAAATTTAGGCCAGGTTCCTTTATTTGACGAATCTCTAGCAACAATCAAGCAACAAGTTGATGTTGAAATTGCATTGGGCATTGATACACCCATTCCTAAGGATTTTTCTGGCGGTTATACCCACCAACGTCACAAACTTAATTTCTTTACCGCGCAAAAAGCTGGTGTGCTATATCAGGTTCTAGAAGACGAGAAGTACGCTAAGTATATTCGTGACATGTTGTTTCAGTATGAAGCAATGTATAAAGATTTACCGCTTCACCCACAAGAGCGTTCCTACGCCCGGGGAAAGCTATTTTGGCAGTGTCTAAACGACAGTAACTGGTTGGTTTATATGAGCCAAGCCTATGATGCGATTTACGATTATTTGAGCGAGAGTGAGCGTGACAAATTAGAAACTAACTTATTTCGTCCTTTTGCTGACTTTTTATCATTAGAAAATCCGCAGTTTTTCAATCGAGTACACAACCACAGTACCTGGGGGGTCACAGCGGTAGGTATGATTGGTTTGGTAATGGATGACGAAGAACTCATTCAGCGTGCACTTTATGGCATTGAAGATGACGGCTTGGAAGTCGGTGGTAAAGACAACGACGGCGGAACAATCAAAGTTGAAGGGCAACGCAAAGGCTTCTTTGCCAACTTAGAAGAACCTTTCTCACCTGATGGTTATTATACTGAAGGTCCTTACTACCAACGTTATGCCATGTACCCATTCTTGATACTGGCACTGGCTATGGAAAATAACCGTCCAGAACTTAAGGTGCTACAACATAAAGATAACGTATTATTCAAAGGGGTTAACGCATTACTTAACTTATCTGATGCCGATGGTGAATTTTTCCCTATTAACGACGGCCAAAAAGGCATGTCATATTACACCAGCTCATTAGTGTCAGCGGTGAACTTGGCATATTTTTATGGTGATAAAAACCCTGAGTTATTGAGTATCGTTGAGAAACAAGGACAGGTTCTGATTGATGAGTCTGGCCTTGAGGCAGCGATTGGTGTGCGCGATGGAAAAGCTAAAGCTTTTGCTAAAAAATCGATTAATTTAAGTGACGGTATTAATGGTAAGCAAGGTGGAATTGGGATTTTGCGCTACGGCAACGAAGATCTCACTCTAGTCTTCAAATATGCTGCTCAGGGTTTGAGTCATGGCCATTACGATAAGCTTTCTTATTCTTTGTATGAAAAAGGTGATGAAGTTTTACAGGACTATGGCTTAGCACGATTTGTTAATATAGAGCAGAAAGGCGGCGGCAATTACCTTAAAGAGAACACCACTTGGGCGAAAACAACGATCGCCCATAATACTTTGTCGGTAAATGAGAAAAAGCACTTTAATGGTAGTTATGATATAGCGAGTCAACACCATTCAGAGTTGTTTACTTTTGATGCCGAGAAAGACAATGTCCAAGTAGTGAGCGCCACAGAAAGCAATGCTTATCCTGGCACATCCATGCATCGCACTATGGCAATGATTAAGGACGAGAATTTCGAAAAAGCCTTTTTACTCGACATTATGCGCGTTGAATCAGATAGCAAAAATCAGTACGACTTCCCGTATTACTTTATGGGACAGGTTTTGGACATGAACTTTGCTTATGACTCGCCAAAGGTCTTGCGTCCGTTAGGCGAAGACAATGGTTATCAACATCTTTTTGTTGAAGGTAAAGGCAATGCGGTTAGCGGAAATTCAAAATTCTCATGGTTGGGTAATGGCAAGTATTACACCTTAACTACAGTGACTGATAACAGTGATGAATTACTCTTTACTCGCATAGGTGCAAACGATCCTGAATTTAATTTGCGTCGTGATGCTTCTTTGTTATTGCGCAGAAATGCCCAAGATACCCTGTTTGTTTCGGTCATCGAACCCCATGGTTCTTACGGGCCTGTGACAGAGTTATCACAAAATTCAAAAAGTAGTATCGCTGACCTGAAAGTGGTTGTTGATAACGACGACTATACAGGCGTAACTATTACTGACTTGAAGGGCAATGAGCAGTTATTCATTATCTCCAACGATAATGCTTCTAAAACTGCCAAGCATAGCGTGAAAGTCAATGGCAAAAAATATAAATGGACTGGTCCTTACTTTTATCAGTAAAATTTAAGTCTATCAATAGAAATCAAAGTCTATCCATAAAAGCTAAGCCGTGGGATTCTCTGTTTAAATATTTGAACAGAGATGAAAACGGCTTTTTTATTGGGGGCATTCTTCGCTATTCACTCTATTCTTCTAGTGCCCAAACCTTAAAATTCGCCGATGTGAAATTTTGATATTAATTGAATGTTGGTCGGAAAATAACCTATTATTAGTAAGCTATATTATCTTTGACTAGCATGAAATAACTCAAGGAAGACCCAATGAAATTTATACTGCCAGTAATGATTGCCGTTCTAATATGCGTGCCTAAACCATCAATGAGCAACGAGTTTAATGAAGCTGTAGACTCCATCATGGAGAGCGCAATAGAAGATGGCGCGCCAGGATGTAATTTAGGCATTATCCACAACGGTAATTTTATCCACAAAAGCGGCTACGGATTGAGCAACCTTGAACTCGAAACGCCTTTAGATGGCACGCAAGTGCATCGCATGGCGTCTGTTTCTAAGCAATTTACTGCCATGGCAGTGTTAATATTGGCTCAAGAAGGCAAAATAAATTTAAATGAGGATATTCGCACTTATCTTCCATCGTTGCCTGATTACGGTCACAAAATTAGCATTAATGGCATGCTCGGGCATTTTTCCGGTATGGGGGATTATGATCTCATCGCCTCTGTTTACGAAGGCGAGAAAAACCCCAAATCGATAGAATTAAAGTCTGCCGCTGGGAGCCCGTTTCGACTCGGAAACGAGGATTATTTAACTATTCAAGAATTCTTCGATGTTGTGCGTACTGTGCCCATAGCGCTAGAGCCAGAACAACAATTTCGTTACAGTAATCTGGCCTATTTTTTATTGTCGATGCTGGTGGAAAACGTCTCTGGCAAATCTCTTCGGCAATATTCTCACGAACATATTTTTTTGCCACTGGGCATGAAGAATACCTTTTTTAGTGATGATCCTGTAGAGATAGTGAAAAATCGTGCTTATGGATACAAGCAGCGTAAGGATGGCACTTATATTACCGATATGACGAACTTGTTTTGGGTAGGTGATGGCGGTTTACACACCAATTTAGACGATTTACTAATTTGGAATAATCATTTTAACGCACCTAAAGTGGGTAAAGATCCGCTGCGCTTGTTAGTTGATATGAATACGCCGAATAGTCAATTTGAAGCTGATGACGGAGTGCTTTACGCAAACGGCCAATTTGTTAAACAAGTTAATAACCACCAAGTATTCTTTCATTCTGGTGGCTGGCTAGGCACTCATACCTTCTTTAGCCGCATTCCTGACTTAGATCTGGCGATTGCTTGGATGTGTAATGATATTTCCAATCAGAAGTTGGATCAAAGCCTGGAACAAGTGTCGAAACTAGCGAAAAAGAAACTCTCAATTAAGGCTAAATAATACAATCCTAATATTGGCCTTTATTCTGTAGACTGTATTTCATTTTCTCAGTTTATACAGTCTTGGCCAGCACTACTTTGTCAGTTAATTTAATTGGCCCATTAGGCTCTTTTCTAATCTTGATAGCCCCATGGTGCAGCGGGTGTGTCTATTTCTTGGGTCAAATCGAAATCTACTCGAAACTCTCTTCCTTCGCGGATTAAACGATAGGTAAATACCTCAGGATAGATATACATTTGCCAGATATTGGTACTGGATTGTGGATTTCCAGCCTTTGCGAATAATTCTTTAGAATATTGATCTACAGGGAAAGATTGTGCCTGTGGGAAACCTGCGTCCTCAGTGTGGCCGCCGTACATAGTGGATTCTGAATAGGAACCATCAGCATGGCGGTGATCATGTTTCAGGGAAAGGCCTGACCCTGTCTTGGTTATAATCCAAGTGCGTGAAGCGTCATCGCCAACGTGAAAGGGTATTTGCAATTGCTGATCTGTACAACGTCTTACATGCATGATTAATGGCTGCTCAGACATATTGCTTGGGCCTTGATTATCGATAGTGACTTTACCAGCAAACGCCTTTCCACATAAAGCTTTCAGACTAGCGAAAAAAGTATCTTGAGTTGGAATAGATACCAAAGGTGCTGGTTTAATAATTTGTTGTGCATTGGCCATGAATGAACTGGCAAGTATAAGGCTGGCTATTGTTAGAGGTTGTAATATTCGCATTATTGTTTTGTTTCCTTGATTTAACGTCCGTTTACTTTGTCTTTAAAGCTACCACAATACTCTCTTTGTACACACTGTCTGAGCTAGATTAGTCTAATTTATTCAACCTGTTGTGTTTAGTTTGCAATACAAAATTATTCGCTACTAAACATGGGTGTCTTGTTTAGGGTTAACTAAACATGGGTGTCTTGTTTAGGCGGAATAAACATGGCTGTCCTGTTTAGGGGGAATAAACATGGGTGTCCTGTTTAGGGTTTTTGTTTAGGGTTAACTAAACATGGCTGTCTCGTTTATGTGGCTGTCCTGTTAAGGGGGAATAAACATGGGTGTCTCGTTTATGATGCGTTTATGATGAAAAAAACCAGGTTAATCTCGGCTCATTTCAATTAGACGACTATAGGTACGGCGGAATTCAAATGTGAGGGCCCCCTCTAAATAGAGTTCGTTAAGTGGTACTTCCGTACTTAAGTATAATCGGACTCCTTGGTCATAAAGTTCGTCTATCAGGCTGATAAAACGTCGCGCCATGTCGTCATTTACCGCGTAAGATACAACCCGTTCACCAGTAGTGGTCGCCTGGTTCTCACCTACACCATCTTCTGTGCCTCGTGCTTTAATCCAGCCTCTAACTTTGCCACCTAGTTGAGGCACGCCGCTTAGCATCAGGGTGTTATAGCTCGATGCTATCTCAATGTAATCGAGTTGAGAGCGCGGGCCTTCGCACAATGCGGCAAAATCGAACCAAACCACTGAGTTTTGAATATGCCTTTGGGTAGCCTGAATAACAGGGATCTGACGATGACAAATATCGATACTGGAATGGTTTATTTGTGTTAACGGAATTGCCTGCGTTAACTCCGAAAAAATAGTCGGCAAATCTATGCTTGAGCCAACTCCAATATAATTTGAAAGGAACTGGTCAACTGTGCTGTTAATTTCCACATTTTGTGCATGTAACCGATGATCTTGCTTACCGGCAAGATGCAAGGTTTGGGTATGTTGTTGCAATAAAGCAATGCAAGGCAGAAATTTGTGACGGGCCAGGCCGTTTTCGTATAAACGCTCGGTGGGGATATTTGAGGTTGCCACTAGCACAACGCCTTGTTCAAACAAACAGGTGAATAAACCAGCCAAGATCATGGCATCGCCAATGTCAGATACAAAAAACTCATCAAAACATAAGATACGATTATGTTTTGCCAGATCTTTGGCAATCTGCACAAGCGGATCTTGTTGGCCTGCATGTTCTTTAAGGGCTTGATGGATACGTGCCATAAAACGGTGAAAATGCAGTCTTAATTTGCCCTTAGCCGGAAGGCAATCATAAAACAAATCCATCAAAAATGTTTTACCGCGGCCCACATCACCCCACAAGTAGAGTCCTTTTTGAATGTCGCTAGTCGCTTTACGTGGATTGGTGAGTTCTAAGAATAGCGCATTCAATGCCGTTATTGCTTGTAACTGCGATGGGTCGTCCACAAGTTTACTGCCAATTTGCGAACGATAAACAGCAAGGGGAGTGTGCAGAGTTGAAGTCTGACTGACGCCATCAGGCATTTTTAACTATTCCTATTTTGCACTGAGAAAACCAACCAACTTTAACTATTTTTTTGCCGTTTAGGCAAATGAATTTCGACCAACACACAGAACGATGGGAGAGGTCTTATCACTGGGTAAAAGTTACACACTTTGAAAATGTTTCACTTGGTTTACTTATTTTAACTATCCAAATAGCGGTTAGTGAGTATTTACTGTTAAATTTGCTGTCCGCTAAGTTGAAAAACTCCCAGCGCTTAATTTATATTTCAAGATGATTGTAAGTTTAAATAAAATATATTTAATACAATTACTTAGAGTATTTCTGTTGTTGTTTCTTAATAATCTTACGTGCCTCTTTTGCCGTCAAAAAATGGAATTATTTGAATAGAGTCGGAATCTCATTTCTCACTTCACTATGATTACTTGTAACTGGCATTCACCTTGCTCATACATTGCTAAGTGAATAAATAAATCTGAGTTTTATTAAATCGAAGATTAATCAAACCTGGATTAAAAGTAGTTGGAGAATGATATGAACCTTAAAATGAATGAAGAACATCACCCGGGAAAAGTAGTAGGGGTGTTTGAAGATGAATCTACAGCCAAGAAAACAGCTGAAATCTTAATCACTAAAGGTGGCGTATCCAGCGACGAAGTAGCAGTGGTTTCACCGAAAGATAAACAGTTTGCTAAAAAAATCGAACCTGAAACTAAACAAATTGGTCGCACATTGTTGGCGTCGCATATTATGTTGGGATTGATCGGCTTAGTTATCGGCTTATTAGTAGCCTCTTCTTTGATTATTTCCGGTATTCAATTTGCCGTTTCTAGTCCGATAATGTTGATGATAGCAACCGGTACTTTAGGAACTTTTATGGGGCTACTAGTAGCAGGAGCCGCTTCTTTAAGACCAGATCATGATTCAGTGGTCAATGAAGTGAGGCAAGGAAGAAAGAACAATCAATGGTCGGTCGTTGTGCAGACCAAAGATAAAAAAGATATTCAGCGAGCCAAACAATTAATGAAAGGTTCGGCAGTAAAACTAGCGGAAACTTTTTAATCATTGTTAATTTAACCGCATCTGTAAAAAGCCTATTTCTTTGCGCTTTGAGACAAATTCTTGTTGGTTAAATAGTGCTACGGGCAATCTCCCAGTAGCAGCAGTAGTAATAGCAGTCAGTCAACGGCCAAGAAGAATTTATCGACCTATTTAAGCCGTGATGGTGTGTGGATAAAACTACGCTGTAACAATGGTGATGAATACACAATAAGAGATTGCGAAAATGGCTACTTCGAAGCGAGTAGTATGGGATTAGGCGCTTGCCACTATAACTCTCAGCTTAAAGCTGCTCAGCAGGTTTGTTCGTCCAGTGGTGTTTTTTAAGACTATTTATCTTTTTTACATTCAGTATAGCTAAATGGAAGGCGCACTTAGTTGCGCTTTTCCTTTATCTACTATGAAGACTTTTGCGATTCGTTGTAGAAAGTGGCTTAAAACTTTGCAGGAATTGGCTTAAAATTGCCAGCCAATAAAGCGGCTCACTTTACTACCTTGATGCATTTCAATGGTTTTAACCTCTTTGACCTGGACTTGCTTTAATTGCCGGTAGATCGCATTTAGATGCTCTTTTTTGGAAACTAAACAGGTAAACCATTGCACTTGTTTGGCAAATTGCTGACTTTCAATAATCATCTTACTGATAAACGCTGGTTCGCCGCCTTTACACCATAATTCGTTGTGCTGTCCGGCAAAGTTAAGATGGGTTTTGTTCGCTTCGCAATAGCGTTGCTCCCTGCCTTGTCTTTTTTGTTTATGTCTAGCGAGGTTACGGTTCTTACGCTGGTTTCCAGCTAATGCGTCTTTTGCATTGGCGTGAAAAGGGGGATTACACATAGTAAAGGTAAATTTATCGTCTGGCTGAATTAATCCTTTAAATATATGCTGGCTATTCTGTTGTTTGCGAATAGTGATCTGCTTTTTTAGATTGTCGTTGTTGGCGACAATATGTCTTGCTGATTGCAGTGAGGCGTCGCTGATATCACTGCCAACAAAGTGCCAGCCATAGGTTTGGCTACCAATTATGGGATAAATAACATTAGCCCCCACGCCAATATCTAGTCCTAAAACGTCATTTTGCTTGTTTGTGGTTGCAGTGATTAAGTCAGCAATATGATGAATGTAATCCGCTCTTCCTGGGACAGGAGGGCACAAGAAACCCTCAGGAATATCCCAGTAGCTTAACTTGTAATATTGTTTTAACAGCGCTTGATTGAGGGTTTTTACTGCGCTGGGATCGGCGAAATTGATGGTCGCTCGTCTCCCTTCTTTTTTTATAATAAAGTTTGTGAGCTGTGGAGTGAATTTAACTAGCTGAGCAAAATCATAGCCGTTTTTATGGAGGTTTCTTGTGTGCATTGTATTTAGTTAACTCATTACTTAAGTGGCAACTAGCTATTGTCAGCTTTGAAACTTATTTTATCATGATATCCCTTATTACACTTTGATTGTTGTTTTCGTGGATGAAATCAGCGTCCGTAAAATACAGCTAAATTAACCCAGCACAACCAGGCAATGTTGATGAAACAGAGCCGAGTACTATGGCTGTGATGGGACTTGGCCTTTTGAGGGTAGTTTCTCTACGTTGTCCCATGACTAAATAGTTTGCACAATATCCAGTCACTAGCCTCGCTGAAGCGAGACTTTTTTATAGGTGTTGAATTTACTCATAATCTACTGGATACATTATGTTCCGTGAATTTCTATAAACCTATTATCTCAAATGCTTATAGGAATGACCTTACCGATAGCACCTGACACTTGATCAACAATGCCATTGCCCAAGGCTTTCCATTTAGCCTCACGATTGGCCAATTCAGTTTTCACTTTTTCAACACTTTGTTGGGTCAGTTCTATGGCTTTGTTGATTTCAGCTCCATCCCCCAGAGTGATATCTTGTTGAAGCTTGGTTATTTGTCCTAATATGGCCTCCATGCTTTTGCGGCTTTCGGCCAGCTCACTTTCTATCTCGGAAACTTGTGCTTGCAGCAGGGCTACACCTTTACTCAACTCAGTAGTCATGTCGTCGGCTAAGGCCTCGACTTTTTCATCGATCCAATCATCCATTTCTTGTCTGGCATTATCCGCTATTTTTTTCGCCTCTGGCGGAAGAGCGTCGAAACTAGGTACTAATCTTCTGGTTCTCATTATTCTTCTCCTTGCGACTTAGCAGGCATAGGTGATGCAGCGTGTTGATTGATTAAGTTATTTACATGATTTGGAATTTCGTCTATTAAATCACTGAACTTATTATTAATACTTTTAGTTAAATTCGTTTCTAGGTTATTTAACGTGCCCGTTAGGTTACCTAAACTCTGAAATGCGTTATTCGACAGCTTCCCTAAAAACTGGTCAAAGGTAGAGCTTAATGGCGTCAATAGACCACTAAGCTTACTGCTTATGGCTGTTAATTTGGTTTTGAGGTTATCGCTAGCACCTTCCAAAATTAGTTCGTAAATTGGAGACCTATCAACATTGTTTTTTAAAGTTAACAAGGTCTGTAACTGTTGATCGTTTAATGTATCCAGTTGACCATAGTGAGCAGCTAAACTTGCTTGCAGGCTCAACAGTTGTTTGGCAATGTCTTGAGCCTGATTATTGAAGCTCTTACAATCTGTCCCCGCTGGTGGGTTAATCATTGTGTATTGGGCATCAATATTATCGAACAGAGTCGTTTTATATTTTAATATCTTCTCAAAATAGGTCTCTCGTAAATCCAAATCATCCCTAGAGTGGCGACCTGAAACGGCTAATATTTGGGTCTTTTTAACTATTATTTTTCGACTAACATCCACATCAAGTGGCGTTATGGTTTGTGCATTTTCAAGCTCTTTTAATTGAGCTTCATAAACCTTAAAGGAAGCCTCTAAAGGAGCATATGCGGTATTGAACTGTTGTGGGTATGTTTTGTTTTGAAACTCAATTACTTGTTCATAAAAGCGTTGCTTAATTTTAAGTTTGGAATTACTAATTAAAGCTTGAGCGTATGTGTGAGTTCTCTGGTTTATAGCGTCACACTGCTTGCTCAGTTCAGACCCGACTAATTTAACCATCTCCACTTCAGTCGATAGTTGCTGGTTAAAAGCATTGGCAATATTGGCATGTTGTTGAGCTAAGATTTTTTGATTTTCTACGGATCTGTCGGTGAGATTTAACACCGCCTGAGTTGCACAGCCGCTCACTGAGATTACTAGGCTGATTATAATAATAAAATTCACTGGTATTTTCATTTGGAAGTATCCTTCTTCGCAAGTTCAGATTCTACTAACCCGTGGGCAAGCTCTTTAGCTTGACGTTTAATTTCGTCGATAGATTTGGGTTCAGCTGCACTTTTTAAGGCTCTAAGTAATTTCGTTCGTTCCTCATAAATTTTTTGTGGTCCTTCATTTATACTACTTGTTGCTGCTCCTAGTACTTTTTCAATTAATTTGTCGAATAACGAAGCTGTGCGTCTGGAAGCGTAACCAAAAATGAATCCTATTAATGGAAGTGTCCAAACTCGGGCTTCATACGGACCAATATCAAACCAACCAAACATAATTGCCATCACCATGACTAAGGCTAGAATAGGTCCATAAATAAGTTTGGTATAAGCGACCCAACGCTCTAACGGATTAAAGTTCTGTTTGCGAAGATATTCCGCGGAGTTCACCAATAAGTTAGTTATTACTCCAAAGAGTGCCCAAAAGAGAACCTCCAACATAGATAAATTGGGAGATGTCCACATGAAAAGTTTGCTAGGAGGGGATAGGGTATGTAGGTCAACCATTTGTTGACGTTTCAACCTAGATAAAGCAAACAAATTTTGTTTAATGGTGTTGGGTAATAAGTTACTAGCAGCTAGTTTAGTACCAATGTTAGCTACTAGAATGTACGCCTCATCATAAGCTCCCTGATTGACTAGCGTCTCAACAGGAACGATTTGTTGGTGATCATTAAGGTGTGATTTTAATTGAAAAATTTGCGCTTTGGTCTTGGTGAATAGTTCATAAATTGTAGTAGAACGGTCTCTAATTTTGCCTATGGTATGCGTACTTTGCTGGGCGTCAATGTACCAGTCTAAGTCACTTAGGTTTTTGAAATCGACCTCGCCGATTTTAGAAATTTGCGCAAAATACTGCCAAGATATTGCACTATTTAGATTAGACTTAGTGTGCATCAATGTAATGTGAGATGCTAAGTACACTATAATTATAAAAATCAGCAATCCGATTAATTTAAGTATAAAGGATTGCCCGATTGTTCGTGGGGTACGGTTATCCATCCTCATGTATCTCCCAAGTTTTACTGGTAGCAATAGCCAGTAAATCAATGTTAGTTGTCAATTCCTTTGAAACTACATGACAATGTTTAGAAGCTCTTTCTGCTGCTTATTGAACTTGCATCTTTTGGTTATAGACCAAAAAACGCAATGTCGCTAATTTCACACACTCATTAACCAATATTCTTTAATCACTGTTCTTTTTTTTGGGGGGGGGGAAGAATATAAAGTGTTGCTTTGAGTAAGCCTACTGAATCGTAAATAGCGTACCTTTGAGTATTAACCTATAAACCAGTATGCTTTATATCTGATTCTATAATGTTGGTGTCAAATGCGCTGGATTGTATTTCTTCTGTTATCGGTTATCACTCTGTACTCGATTTTAGGTCGTGCCTATGGGGTTAATCTCGACCGTTTTGCGTTGGTAATTGGCAATCAAAATTATCAAGTAGCGCCTTTAAAAAATACCCTCAATGATGCGGAAGCTATTTCTGACGCTTTTTTCGAACTCGGTTTTCGAGTGACCACCTTAACTGACGCAAATTCGTTGACTCTACGCCAAGGGATTAATGGGTTCTACGCAGAAGTCGCTAAGGCTGCTGGCAGTCAAAAGCTAGCCGTTGTTTATTATGCGGGGCATGCAATACAAATTAATCATGCCAATTACCTCATCCCTCTTAATATCCAGTTTGAAAGTGAACAGGAATTTGTTGATCAGTTGTATAATCTCTCCCATCTATTTGAACTGATGAAAAGTACTAATGAGTTACAAAACATTGTGATTTTAGATGCTTGTCGTAATAATCCTTTTGAAGGCAGTGGCAACGTTTTAGTGTCTCAAGGTCTAGCTCCGGTGAAAGCTCCGTCGGCTACACTGATTGCGTTTGCCACTGAGCCTGGAGGGATAGCGTTAGACGGCAGGAGCGACAATGGTGTTTATACTAAACATCTACTTAAATACATTTCCGAAAGCATCTCGATTGAAGAAGTATTTAAAAAAGTCCGCTCGGCAGTGGCAAAGGAAACTCGCAATAGGCAAATTCCATGGGAACATTCATCGTTACTTGGAGAGGTCTATTTCAGCCCTCCCAAAAACAAGGAAGTCCCCAATATAGTGGTATTTTGAATGGCTTAAAAAACGTAAGCTAGGCCAACGTGCAAGGAAGTAAAAGATTCATCGATGCCGTTAAATTGAGCGCCGTTATAATCGATATCTTGCTGATAGTCATTTATCTTAAAACGTGTTTGAAACAGTAAGTTGCTGGAAACTGGCATTGTCCAACTTAAGCTATAACTAAATCCTTTGGTGTCACCAGAAACATTTCCTGTTAGATCGTCAAATTCTATTGCCTCTTCTTCCTCTTCTTCATCTGTATTTTCAGAAAAAACGTTGTTTGCCCTTAGGTCTGCAAAAGCGACAGACAGACTAAGACTGCCAGCTTTCTCAAATTGCCAATGATAACTTATCCCAACAAATGGTCCTTTTTGTCGATAACGTTCATCGGTAATGTTAAGTTGATCTTCTTCGTCGATGTCCCGTGGAGTAAATTGAATTTTGGTGTTGCCATATTTGTAACCACCAAATAGCGTCCAATTTTTTGATAGTCGATAGCCTAATGTGATGTCTAGATCATCACGAGATGCTTTACCCGTATCTTCTTCTTCGGATATATCAGCATCCTTCAAGGTGGTCTGCAAGTTGGCTGACAATTGCCAGTTTTCAAGAGTCACGGCGACAGGAATATTGACGCTAGGAAAGCTGATGTCGTGATCGAGTTTTTCGGAAAAGGAAAAGGTGCTATATCCTAGCGATGCGCCAGCTACAAATCGAATGTCTTTAAGTGAAGAGTTTGCAAACGCCGCAGGCGAGGCTATTAGCACTAGTAGCAATCCTGCTAAACAGCGATTGTTCATTATATGCTCTCTTATTGTTATTTTTTTGTGCAATTAGCTAAGACTAATAGTATTGTTAGTAGATAGCAAAAAATAGAGAACATAAATGAATTCAAACAAACCCTTAGTTTCCTTGATATCGATTCTGTTTACCATCTTGTGTTTATGTTTTATTGGCGGCTGTAAGACTACCGATGATAGCTCAGAAGAAGTCGAGTGTCGCAACGAGCAGCAAGAAAGTTGTGATACAGATGACGAAACGGGAAGAGGCTATGATCCCTGTTTAGTGAATGAAAGTTTACCGGTCTGCAAGCCTTAATGGATCCACAAGAACTAAGACTGCAAATTGCGGAAGTCGCAGGAACATGGATTGCTGCTCTAGCTGTGGTTATCGGCGGTATCTTTGGTGTCTTTCAATACTTAGAACATAAAGATGCAGTGCGTGTTGACCGAAGTATGGCGTTTGTAGAGCGTTATCATAGTGATGGCTTATTGATGCAAGCACGGTTAAAAATTACCGACTCAATGACATCCCATGTTGATAACATCAATCAATTATTAACAGATTCAACCATCAAACCAGAGAATGTTGCCAGCCAATATAACGATTTTATAAATAAACAGGTTGAAGCAGATGCATTAGCGGGTTCATTGGACCAAATTTTCACTTTTTATGAGCAGATAATACTGTGTAGAGAGTTAGACTTGTGTGACGATGCCGCTGCAGAACAGTTCTTTGATACAGATGGTCGGGCATTTGTTCGCACTTTTTACCCGTACATATGTAACATTCGGGAAAAATGGAATAATCCAGAAAAATATAATCGGCTTTTGAATTTCTATGCGGGTAATGGCAACAGTATCTGTGAATCTTGAACTAATCCCTAAAAATCACGATTTTTATGCTTTTCTACAACTCTCAATAATCCTATGTCGTTGAGTTAACAGTGGTACCTATGGGCTAGACGTTTGTGTTCGAAATAAACGCAAAGGATATTAAAACAGCTAAATGGATAAAAATCATACAGATACAAAGTTGTTGGGGGTGTAATATTACCCAAAAGTTGAATTTAAAAAAGCGTATTATATGTAGCGCTTTTGGTTAAAGTTTGCTGTAATAGATTGATAACAAATAAAATATAAAAACGTGAACTATGCATGCAGGTTGGCGAGAATATCTAAAGCAGCGCTTAAAAACACCATCGAAGTTCTATTCAATAGGGCTTGAATTTGGCGACGATTCTATTCAAGTTTCTGTATTGAATGATGATAAGCAAAATATCACTTGGGTAAAACAGCACCTATTGCCTGCCCACGATTGGCAAAAACACCTTCAAAATTATGTTTCACAAGAATCGTTAACAAATACTCCTTGTCATGTGGTGCTAAGTCCAAGCAAATATCAGATTCAACAAGTTGAAAAGCCGCAAGTAAGTGACGACGAATTGGCACAAGCGTTAGTTTGGAGTGTGAAAGATCTCATGCCAAACCAAGACGAAATTGTCGTCGACTATTTCGAATTACCGGTGCAAAGCGCTGGGGCAAATAAGGTAAATGTTGTCGCACTGGCCAAAGATAAAGTTGAAGAGCTCACCGACGGCATACTCCATGCTGGTCTAGAATTGAAGAGTATCAGTATTCTAGAGCTGATTATGGCCGATATTGTTGAGTCTAGTGATGATGCGATACTTACTTTGGTTCAGGAATCGGGGCAGGAGATATGTCTGAATATTATCAAACATGGTCAGGTCTACTTTTCTCGACGTTTGCGTGGGTATGAAAACTTACCTACATTTAGCGAAGAAGAATTACAAATGGGAGTTGGCGATAATCTGAGCGTAGAAATTCAACGTTCAATGGATTATTTTGAGAGTCAACTTCGGCAAGCACCGGTTAAGAAAATTCTATTGGCAATCGAATCTCCACACTTAGATAAATTAGCGCAAATGATGCAACAGTTAACTTTTATGACAGTGGAACCTATCCATGTCGAGGTGCCTCATGTTGAAGGGTTAACATACCGTAGCAGCTTCATTGGAAGTTTAGGCGCGGCCTTCGTGCAGAAAAATGGAATTGCCAATGAAAACTAGAATCAATTTTTTTAGAGAAGATTTTAAATCTAAAATTATACTTCTGAATTTGAATTTTCTTTTAGGATTGGCCATTTTGTCTATCATTTGTATTGTGACGGCTTGGTTATGGGCAAGTAATTCACATGCTAACGCTGAACAACAAACGGATTTATTGCTTGCACAAATTGCCCAGAAAAAAGAACTATCCAAATCTTTAATAGAAGCGAAAGATACTCGTACTCAAAGTGCTGCGATTGTGGCCGATGTGGAAAAACATCAGCAAGAATTAGCCATGAAACGCACCATCTTAAATGAATTGGATAGTCGTCAAACGCAAAGGAGTAACGGCTTCTCAAGTCTAATGGTAGATCTGGCGAAAAATCACCATACTAATTTGTGGTTAACCAATATCTTATTGAACGAACGTAGCCTTTATATTGAAGGTGCCACTACTGATTCAAAAGCACTTCCTCAATGGGTATCGCAATTAAATCAAGCTAGTTATTTTGCGGATACTGAGTTCGCCGGAACTCGAATGTTTCGAAATGACAAACAGCAATTACAGTTTATACTCAGTTCAAACCTTGATGATATGAAGGGGAAAGGGCAATGAGTCAGTCTATAGGAAGTCAATATACTGATTTGCTTGCTAAATTTTCCGCCCTTACGACCCGAGAGCGGGCGTTAACAATTATAGCTACACTGTCGGTAATATTATTAGGTGGATACGTATTGATGGTCGAACCCGTTTTAGAAAAATGGGATCGCGAAAAAATGGAAATTCAGCGGCAAACTAATGAAGCTGCAAGTTTAGATGCCAAAATCGCATTATTAGAGCAAACCTTGCAAGAAGATCCCGATGCATCCATTAAAGCGCGTCTGAAAAGCGTTAAACAAAAAATCTCCAAAGCCGATGAGGCGTTGAATGCGCAAACTGAAAATTTGGTGCCAGCGTCGCATATGCCTATTTTGTTAGAACAAGTGTTTGCACAATTTGAACAGCTCAAGTTAGTTGAAATGCACTCTATCGCGCCGACTCCTTTACTGAAATTAGAAGAGGAACAAGAGTTAACGGATGTGAATTTGTATCAACATGGTGTGCAAATGACTCTGGAAGGTGGCTATTTTGAGATTCAAAAATACCTACAAAGAGTAGAAGCCTTGCCTTATCAGTTTTATTGGAAAAAGTTTGAGTACAAAGTTGAAGAATATCCGGATGCTATAGTGCAGATTGAAATTTATACGCTAAGTACAAGTCGTGCATTTATTGGAGTTCGTAATGATTCGTAAATTCACTTTATGCCTTGGATTACTATTGTCTTTTGCACTTGGCGCACAACAGCTTATTGATCCAACTAAACCCAAAGGGGCGGGCTTGCTAACCACTAAAAGCAATGAGGACGAAAATGGTCCAGCGCCTATTGTATTAACCGCTGTGTTTATCAAGAGCAACAGTAAGGTCGCCGTCATAAATGGCGAGTCTGTGCTAGAAGGACAGAGTTGGAGAGGAAACCAAGTGAAAAAAATCAATAAAAACGGAGTCGTGCTAATCGTAGACGGCCGTGAAACAGATTTGTTATTAAATCAATACTCAATTAAAAAAGATGCATCCAATGACTTCTAAGCAAATTGTACTTCTAGGATTAGCGCTGACACTATTTGGCTGCCAATCGACCTCAGAAACTGGGCCCGCTCAAAAATCCATGGACCAAGCTATGGAGCAACAAGTTGAAGCGATGCGGGATAAACAAAGCATGCCGCTAGACAATTTACCCGATGCGGTAAGCCAAGCGTTGTTGCCGGGCCAATCCTTAAGTGAAGATCCACTTTTTGATGAAGAGAAATACGATATTAGTGCTAAGGCCGTCGATGCTGTCAGCTTTTTCGCCGGTTTGGTTGAAGGTACGCCTTACAGCGTTGCTGTCCACCCTGAGGTGAAAGGTGCCATTTCGTTAAGTTTGAAGCAAGTTTCACTCGAGCAAGTGTTTGAATTGGTGTCCGATTTATACGGTTATGATGTACAGAAATTCGATCAAATCTTTCGCGTATTTCCTTCTGGCATGCGAACTGAAACCTTTCCTGTTAATTACCTGTTGATGCAGCGTGATGGTGCAACGCAAACCAGTATTGCCTCTGGTGGGGTAACGCAAAGTGAAAATAACCAAAACTCTAACACCAGTAGCGTCAATAATTTCAGTGGTAACTCTTCCACGGGCAATAATATTGGTGGTGGCTCAAGTAGTAATAATACGAATGGCACTAATATCAGTACACGAACTGAAACCGATTTTTGGTCTGAGTTGAAAGAGACTTTACAGTCAATGGTTGGGGTTGAAGAAGGGCGTATGGTAATGGTGACTCCGCAAGCTGGATTAGTTACTGTTCGCGCGATGCCTGGCGAAATCCGCAGCGTGAAAGAATACTTAAAAGTATCTGAAGAGATCGTAAAACGACAAGTAGTGCTAGAAGCTAGAATCATCGAAGTTTCATTAAGTGATGAATATCAACAAGGCATTAATTGGAATCAAATCGCCAACAGTAATAGCAGCAGTACACAAGTAAACTTTTCTACTACAGCTGGAAACTTTGGTAATCAAATCAGTGCTGCTATCGGTAATGTCACCAGTTTATCGTTTTTAAATGAAGACTTTTCTGGGGTATTAACATTGCTTGAAACCCAAGGTAATGTACAAGTGTTATCTAGCCCTAGAGTGACAGCAACCAATAACCAAAAAGCGGTCATCAAAGTGGGCGACGATGAATATTTTGTGACCGAAGTGTCTAATCAAAATACCATTACCTCAGGCACCACAACGGTCACACCAAATATTGAACTTACTCCTTTCTTCTCAGGTATAGCATTGGACGTTACTCCTCAAATTGATGACAAGGGCGGCGTATTATTGCATGTTCACCCATCGGTAATCGAAACCGATGAGCAAGAGAAAGTCATCACCTTGAACGAAGAGCGATACGTATTGCCTTTAGCTCAGAGCAACATTCGCGAATCGGATACGGTGATTCATGCAAATTCTGGTGAGATTGTAGTGATAGGTGGATTGATGCAATCAATAGTCTCCGAATCAGATTCAAAAACGCCGTTGCTGGGTGATATTCCGTTATTGGGAAATCTATTTAAAAGTAAAAATGATATTGAAACTAAAAAAGAGCTAGTCATTTTACTCAAGCCAACTGTAGTCGATGCAAATACTTGGAAGCAACAATTAAAGCAAAGTCGCGACCAGATGGCTGATTGGTTATACGTGGAATAACACTATGTACCTGTACCATTACGGTATAAAGGAATTACCGTTCACATTAACGCCTAACACCAGTTACTTCTTTGGCTTACCGAGTCACAAAGAAGCGCTAGCTGTGTTAGTTACTGCGCTTAAAACCGGCGAAGGTTTTATCAAAGTAACAGGCGAAGTGGGAACCGGAAAAACCTTGATATGCCGTAAGCTGTTAAATGAATTGCCAGGTGATTTTGTTACTGCCTACATTCCCAATCCATTTCTAAGCCCTGCTGAACTGCGCAGATCAGTGGCCAGTGAACTTAATGTTGCTTTGACGGATCACTCTGATCAGCAAGAGTTTACTCACCGTATTCAACAACGCCTCATTCACATACACCAACAAAACAAAGGGGTAGTATTGATTATTGATGAAGCTCAGGCTTTACCAATGGAGAGTATTGAAGCGTTAAGGTTAATGACCAACTTAGAGACTGAGTCTAGAAAGTTATTGCAAGTGGTCTTGTTTGGCCAACCTGAATTAGATCAAAAACTAGCGTTACCTGAACTACGTCAGCTAAAACAACGTATTACATTCTCATATAATCTACGCTTGATGGATGCTGATCAAGTATTCCAATACGTGCGTCATCGCATGGCTGTAGCAGGATATAAAGGCCAAGAGTTATTCAGCAAAAAGTGCTGTGAACGCTTGTTTAAGGCCAGTAAAGGAACACCAAGAATTGTCAATGTCTTGTGCCATAAAGCATTGATGTTGGCCTACGGTGAAGGCAAAAAAGAAGTATCCCTTGAACACATTCGTTTAGCTATCAACGATACGGAAGCGGCGCTGCTGCCAAACAAACATCTACGTCTAATCTTGATTATTGCCGGTTTGATTTTATTAGCGCTAGCGGCAACATTTGCTTATGAAAGTTGGCTGTTATGAGTGTCGTTAATAAAATGCTACAAGATCTGGAAGAGCGCAAAGCTGAGCCAGAATATTCAGCAGATTATCGCCCTTCAAACGAAAAGAAAAAGACGTTGGCATCCATCTATATTTTAATCGCGATATTGATAGTTGCTTTTGCTATTTGGTTGTTTAAAGACAATTTGTTTATGCAAAAGAGCCAGTCGCAAGACGTTGTTGAGATTGCGGCCGAGACTGAAAAAAATATCCAAGAACAGCCTCTTGAGAAGCAAGATCAGCAAGCAAACGTTGTTCATGACGCAGAGAGATTGATGGATTCAACGAATCCTGAATTACAGCTTGGCAATCAGTTAGAACAGCTCAATCAACTGGATAATGAAGATGTTATTGAAGGGCAGCTTCAAAGCACTGGTAACCTTCAAGCAAACGTGCAGGTTGAAGATAATGAATTGCTGCAGTCTGCAAATAATGCAATTGTTCAGCGAGTAGAAGACGATCAGCAAAGTACCCAAATAGAATCTGTGTCGATAGCCGATGTTGAGCAAAAATTGACAAAAATGAAGTCTGCATCAAAACCGCAGGAGTCTGAGAAATTAGAGAATCTAGACACTGTCGACGGTGTCTTCGAAATGAAATCTAGCGACACTGCAATTGATAAAGAACAGTTAAAGCAACAAGTTCAAATCGCCCTTAAACGAGGGGATGATCGAACTGCAATAAACTTACTGGAGAAACTTGTTGAGGTAACGCCTGAGAATACTACTGCCAGAAAACGATTGGCGTCGATGTTATTTGCTCAGGGGAATCATGACAAAGCTGATAAAACGCTGCAAAAAGGCATTGATTTATATCCTGGAAATTTAGAACTGCGAATTATGCAGGCGAGATTATACGACCAGCTAAAAAAACCTGTGCAAGGGTTCGAGTTGCTAATGGCACACACTGTATCTGCTTTTCAAGCGCCCGACTACGTAGCTTATCGAGCAACATTGGCGCAAAAAGCGAATAAGTTTGAACAGGCGAAACTGGATTATCAACAGCTAGCTAAAAGCCAGTCAGCGAATGCAAAATGGTGGCTTGGTTTGGCTGTGGTAGAAGAGCGACTAGGTAATATGAGTGAGGCTTTAGAAGCCTATCGACATGTTAAACAATTATCCCAAATGTCCGTTGAGGTTGAAGAATTTGTTGAGCAAAGAATACGCTATTTGGCAGAGGTTAAATAATGCAGCCTAAAGCTAAAATACGTCTCGGAGACTTGTTGGTTCAAAACAACATTATAACCGAAGAGCAACTCATGCAAGCGTTGTCAGCTCAGCGTGAGTCCGGTAGAAAGCTAGGTGCTGTACTGGTTGAGCAAGGGTTTGTTTCTGAACATAACCTACTGACTTTTCTATCCCAGCATTTAAAAGTACCGCTAATAAGCATACCTGAATACCGGGTGCAGCCTGAAAGTGTGAAGCTACTACCAGAAGTGCAAGCTCGTCGTTATCGTGCCATTGTGTTAGATGACAAAGGCGACCACCTATTGGTTGGTATGAGTGATCCGGCTGATATTAATGCTGTCGATGCGCTATCTTCGTTACTGACTAAACCGCTAAAGCTGGCGGTGGTTTCCCAAGCTCAATTATTTGAAGCCTACGATAGCTTTTACCGACGAACAGAAGAGATTGCTTCATTTGCTCAAGAGCTAGCCGAAGAATATCAAAACGAAGATGAGTTTGACTTCGCAAGTGGCTTAGAATCAGAGCAAGACACCGCAGTTGCTAGGCTGTTACAGTCCATTTTTGAAGATGCGGTGCAGGCTAAAGCGTCGGATATCCACATTGAACCGGATGAAGGTTTGCTACGGATTCGCCAACGTGTAGATGGCATGTTGCAAGAAACCATTATTAAAGAAAAGAATATCGCCTCGGCACTAGTGCTGCGTTTAAAATTAATGTCCGGGTTAGATATTTCTGAAAAACGTTTACCCCAAGATGGTAGAACGCAAGTTCGCATCAAAGGCCACACCGTTGATGTTCGTTTGTCGACTATGCCGGTGCAAAACGGTGAATCTGTGGTAATGCGTTTACTCGATCAATCGGCTGGACTTTTAACCTTGGAACAGACAGGTATGCCTGGTCCATTGCTACGTCGATTGCGGACTTTATTGCAACGCCCCCACGGTATGATTTTGGTTACCGGACCAACCGGATCCGGTAAAACTACCACACTATACGGTGCATTGAGTGAGCTGAATAAGCCAGATACCAAGATCATCACGGTCGAAGATCCCGTGGAATACCGTTTGCCTAGAATCAATCAGGTTCAAATCAATAACAAAATTGATCTGACCTTTTCTAACATCTTAAGAACCACCCTTCGTCAAGACCCTGACATTATCATGGTGGGGGAGATGCGTGATGCAGAAACCGTTGAAATTGGCCTGCGAGGTGCTTTAACAGGTCACTTAGTATTATCTACTTTGCACACTAATGACGCGATAAGCAGTGCCATTCGACTCTTGGATATGGGCGCTCCTGGGTATTTGGTCGCAAGTTCTTTAAGAGCAATTATTGCGCAACGATTGGTACGACGAATTTGTGATAACTGCCAAATAGAATATACCCCTAATGAAGAAGAAATGTTTTGGTTGGGGAATATCGATGCCAGTGCTAAAACGGCCACATTTAAAAAAGGGGCTGGTTGCCAAAGCTGCAATCAAAAAGGCTACCGTGGTCGACTTGGGGTATTTGAATTGCTTGAGATGACCGAGCCGATGATGGATGCGTTGAAAAACTCAGACACAGTGGCATTCAGTCATGCAGCATTAAATAGTCCTGGATATTCACCTTTAGCCAGTGTCGCATTGTCTTATGCCAAATTAGGCTTTACCACTGTAGAGGAAGTGCTCAGGTTGGTGGAAATGGTTGCTGAAAGTGAGGGTATAACTCATCAAGACCAAGAACACGACGAAGAACACAAGAGTACAAATAACGAAGGTGAGGTAGATGGCTCAGTTTAATTACACTGGACGGGCATCTAATGGTGAGTTAACCAGCGGCCTAATTGAAGCTGTAGATCAGTCTACCGCTGCAAAAATATTGCTTGGTCGCAACGTAACTCCGCTAAATATTTATGAAAGTACCGAGCAAAGTGGTACTAAAAAACAAAATAATGAAATTAACTTTTTCACCCCTAAAGTTAGTTTAGAAGATTTAGTTATTTTTTCCCGCCAAATGTATTCGCTTACTCGTGCGGGGATACCCATATTGCGTGCGGTAAATGGGTTAGCAGATTCAACTAATTCGAAGCGCATGGAAATGGCGTTGAAAGACGTTGTTGAGCAATTGGAACGTGGACGGACGCTGTCATCTGCGTTGCATCAGCATCCTGAAATATTTAATCAATTATTTGTTTCAGTTGTCCATGTGGGGGAAAACACCGGTAAATTGGACGATGCATTTTTACAGCTATCCGATTATTTAATTCGCGAGCAAGAAACTCGTAAACAAATTAAATCAGCAATGCGTTATCCCTTTTTCGTGGTTCTCGCATTAATTGCCGCTTTAATTGTAATGAACATCTTTGTCATTCCCGTATTTGCCGACATGTTTAAAAAGTTCGACGCAGAGCTTCCATTGATGACTCGATTTTTGATCGGCATGTCGGATATGTTTTTAACTAAATGGCCGTTTATGTTACTTGTCATCGGTGGCGTGATTTATGCGATTAGACGGTATTTAAACACCGATGTCGGACGCTACAAATGGGATAAGCGCAAGTTGAATTTACCGGTCATTGGCGGTGTTCTAGAACGTACTTTGTTAGGACGTTTTGCGCGTAGTTTCTCGATGATGTTGGTGTCTGGTGTTCCTCTTACTGCAGCGCTAAATTTAGTTGCTGATGCGGTTGATAATCGCTATATGTCAGAAAGAATCTTGAATATGCGGCGCAGTATCGAAAAGGGTGAAAGTTTATCTCGAGTGGCCCATTCAAGTGAATTGTTTACGCCTTTGGTTATGCAAATGATAACCGTTGGCGAAGAAACCGGACGGGTTGACGAGCTGCTAGCTGAGGTAGCTGACTATTACGAACGCGAAGTAGATTATGATTTAAAGAGCTTAACGTCTAAAATTGAACCTATATTAATCGTAATTGTGGCGGTAATGGTGCTAATTCTAGCTTTAGGTATCTTTACCCCAATGTGGGAAATGATGGGGGCGTATAAAGGCAGATAGTTAGCCCAAAGCGCGTAATTAGGAAAGAAATTGGATAAAAATCAGGCGGGACAAGAAAGTAGCAGCCAACTATTCGGCAAAATTGTTGTGTTAATAGTGTTTATTACTATTCTCACTAGTTTTGTGCTGTACTTTAATAATAGTTCGCCTGACATGAAATACATTGCAATGGAAAACTTACAACAACGTTTTTCACAAAGTGTGACTAACTCACATTGGCAATGGCAGGCCGAAGGTCGCCCGAGAATTATCGTGTTGGTGCATTATGAGTCGCAGCCTGATAACGATAACCAAGCGGTAGAAAAAGATAGGCGACCGATTGAAATGGGTTTAAATGGCTACCCTAAAGCAACACCTAGCACTGAAGGTTGTGGCAAGTTATGGCAAACCATTCTCAATGTTTCTATGAGTGTGGAAGGGTTTAAGGTATATGCAGAGTATTTTTCGGATACGGATCCTGAAGATGCCGTAGATGATGCAAAATGCCGTTTTAGATTATCCGTTGGACCATATTTTGAATATCAGTTAGCAACGGGACAAGTGAGCGCCTTAAAAAGTTAACGATAAATGAAACTTGGGCTCGGGAAAATTAACGTAAATACAATAATTTACGAAAATAAATTGTGACAAACTAATTATATAAATTAATAATAGGTACTAAATGGAGGTCAATTATGAATTTTTCAAATAATACCTCTAATCAGCTAAAAGGTGGGTTAATCATGCAAACTAAACAACGAGGTTTTACCCTCATCGAACTGGTCGTAGTGGTCATAGTATTGGGGTTGCTTGCAGCTACCGCATTGCCACGAATGTTAGATATCACTAAAGACGCTGAAGATGCGACTGTTGAAGGCGTGGCCGGTGGTTTTGCGACAGGTGTTGGTTTAGTCAGAGCTGCTTGGGAATTAGAGGGACGCCCAGAGGAAAATTTTGGTACAAATAGTACTTCTGTGGTGATTGATGGTGTGCAAGTCGGAATTGACAAAGATACAGGCTACCCCACTGGACAACTCAGTAATGACTCTAGTAGTGAAGATGACAATATTAATAACTTAGATTGTGAAAGTACGTTTAATTTGATTATGCAAAGTGCACCTACAATCTCTTCAGATTGGAATGATCTGCCTTTTGAAGACTATCGTTATTTCACTAATTCGAGTGACGGACAAGGTTCTGGTGGTAACGACTTATGTTTCTACTACCTGACTCAAACGATTAAGAATTTAACGGTAGAACCGACTGATAGAAATTCAGGTAACGGTTTTATATACGACCCTAGAATTGGACAAGTCGTTGTTTTTAGTAACAATTAAACTAAAGTCTAGTAACCAACAATAAATAACCATGTATAGTTAAACATACTTATATTAGCTATATCGTTGTTTAAAACAGATTGAAATTTTGACATTATAGAATTTAAAATGAGGATACTACCATGCAACAACAACGCGGATTTACATTAATAGAATTGATCATAGTCATTGTGATCTTAGGTATCTTGGCTGTGACTGCCGCACCAAGATTTATTGACTTAAGCAGTGATGCTACCGCATCTACTCTCAAGGGAGTGAAAGCGGCTATGCAAAGTGGCGCACAACTGGTTTATGCTAAATCAGCGATCGCTGGTCAGCAAACTGTTGCCAATGCTGGTGATGATACGTCAGAAGTATCTGTCAGTGGTGTTGATGTTCAAACTGACTTTGGTTACCCAGATGCTGAGTTGATGACAGAAGCAATGCTAGCCGGTTGGGTACAGTTGGATATTGGTACTGACTTTAACTTTGTGGTTGGCGACGGTGATGCAGATACTCCTGCTGCTGGTACTTTCGGTATTGCACCTGGTGCAGATGCTCCAGATTATGCAACTGATGAATGTCATGTTATCTACACTGATGCTGAAAACGCAAATAGCGCACCTGTTATTACAGTAGTCGATACTGGTTGTTAATCAGCAAAGCCAAGTAAAACTGGTTTTTGCAGATGAATAACGGTGAGAACTTCATCAAATATTAGAAGTGCAATTGGCTTCACAATAGTGGAGCTGGTTGTGGTGATTATTATACTTGGTATTCTTACCGTAGTCGTAGCTCCTCGCTTCCAAACTGGCGGGGGCTTGGCTGAATACACCTACCAAGCGCGACTCATTTCTTCTTTGCGCACTATGCAACAACGTGCAATGAACGATACTCGCGACAGTTATTGCTTCCAAGTAAACGTGTTTACAGGAGCAAACTCTTCTTTCGGTCCCCCTACACTTGTTTATAAAAACAGCAGCAGAGCACTTTCTTGTGCGACGACTATAGATACCTCCGAAGACGCTGCGTATGTTGTCGCTAATATAGACGAGATGGATGCTGATAATGTAACTATCACTAGTGGTGGCGGTAGCATACTGTTTAACCGATTTGGTTGCGCAAACAATGGCAGTGGTTTTTGTGCTAACGATATTGAAGTAGTCTTACAGGGCGAAAGTGCGGTGTCGGTATGCATTGAATCACAGGGGTATATACATGCCTGTGAATAGTGCTAAAACTCAAACGGGGTTTACCTTAATTGAACTGATTATCGGGATTGTGATTTTTGCTATTGCTTTGACCTTTATTACCAGTTTGATATTTCCCCAAGCCCGCAAAAGTGTTGATCCTATAATGCAAGTGCGGGCCACAGAGCTGGCTAATACGCTTATTCGAGAAATTACTGCAAAAGCTTATGACGAAAATAGTCAGAACAATACTCGTTGCAACGATGACTTAAATGATGATGGTGATTTTGATGATGCCGGTGAGTCTGCTTGCACTGCGATAGGCAACTTTGGCCCTGATAGCTCAGAGTTTCGGAGTTATCCCGATTCAAATTTCGATGATGTAGATGATTATCATGGTTTGCAGCAAGGAGCTGGTTATTCCGATGCAATTATCCGTAATTCATTAGGTGAAATACTGTTAGTGAATGGCAAAAACTTATATGCAGGGTTCAGTGTATCGGTATTGGTCACTTACGACGGAGATATGGATGGCATTGCAGATAATGATCAGTCATCCAAGCTGATTTTAGTTAATGTGACTACACCAAGTGGTGAAACTCTCCAGTTTTCGACGTATCGGAGTAATTATTAATGGCAAGCTGCAAACATAAGGGCTTTACATTAATTGAATTAATCACGGTGCTGGTGGTATTAAGTGTTGTGTCTGTTGGGATCGCAGGTTTTATTCGCACCGGAACAGAAATATATGTGGACGTGGTTGAGCGAGACAAATTGTTAAGCCAAGGTCGTTTTGCTGTGCAACGAATGAACTTAGAAATAAATAATGCGCTTCCAAATAGCTTACGAATAGCTGGTAATAGTTCAATTCAATGTTTGGAATTTACCCCCATTTTGTTTAGTAGTTTCTATTTTGATTTACCTGTAGCGCCAGAACCTGCTGCTGATGAAGTGAAACTGATTGCGACCGATGCAGCCATCAATGATTATAATTATGAAAGTGGTCAATCCATAATCGTTTATCCCACCTCAGTAGACGACGTTTATGCTGATTCTGATCGTAGGTTTCTGTTGGGGGGCGAGCCTGAATTAGATCCGGCAGATTCTAAAAAGTTGTTGGTACCTTTGGCATCCAGCGAACAATTTGAAACTGAGTCACCCAGTTCACGAGCATATATTACAGGTGCTCCAGTCAGTTTTTGTATTACCGACAATAAACTCTATCGTAAACAACAGTATCCAACCTCTAGTACGCAATCAACATCTCTTGTTGGAGCGGTATTAATGGCGGAAAATATTCAAAATGATTTGTCCGGTTCAACTCAAGATTTGCCATTTCGAATTGCAGAGTCGAGTTTAACCCGCAATGCTTTTGTGATTACCCTGTTAAGATTCGAATTGAATGAGGAGCTCGTTGTTTTTAATAACGAGATACATATTCCTAATGTCCCTTAAATCAGCGCAAAGCAGCCCTAAAAGACAATCCGGGAGCATGATCATAATTGCGTTGTTTGTGATAATTGTCATGGCCATTTTAGGTTTAACCATGGTCAAACTTTTAAGCGCCTCAGCAGATTCAGTGATTCATGAAGTTTATGGTGCTAGAGCATTACATGCTGCTCAATCATCAATGGAGCGCAACATTAAAGAAGCATTTCCACTGACTCAGGATGGTTCCGGTAGCTGTGATAGTTTGAGTACCTTTTCATTTGCTTCCGTGCCTGGTTTGCAAAATTGCCTCAGTGTTTCGAGTTGTACCCTAACCACAGGGTTTGTCGACGAAACCACCCAGTATTACCATTTTGAGAGTACCGGAATTTGCACTGCAGGAAAGGTGACTGCCAGTCGCACAGTAGCGGTTGATGCAATTGTGGAATAAATATGAAAACGTTAATTTCATTTACATTGTTGTTTTTGATGAGTTGTGGATTGCATGCCGACGAATTGCGGGCTCAATATCAATTTAATCAAACCCAATGGAGTGGCAATGATACGGTTCTAGATAGTTCAGGCAATGCAAATCACGGAAGCCCGATTGGTAATGTTTTACCGCTATCATATTCTGGTGGTTCATGTCGTTTATTAGATGTACCTAGTAACACAAGTTCTTCTGAAAAAGACGCTATCGATACTCAAATTGATTTAAATAATATTGGTAGTAAGGGGAGTATCGCTTTTTGGTATCGAAGTAATTTGTCTTGGTCTAATTCAACAAAAAGACAATTGCTAGATGCTTCCAATCAAGCTCCTAGCCAAGATAAATTTTTTTATCTATCTCTAGGTGGAGGAACTCTACAATTTGGCATCGAAGATGACAATGACTATGATCTGACTGCAGAGCGAACCGGGCTGTCCTATGCTGCCAACCAATGGGTGCACATTACCATCACTTGGGATCTATTCGACAAACGTATTCAAATTTATGAAATTGCTAATGGCTCGGGAACAGTTTTGACTATTAGCGATAGCAGGATTCGTAATACCCTAGGCAATATGGACACCTTATATATTGGCGACAACCGCAGTAACTATATTGTTCACGATGGAACTGGAAATTCAGCCAATGGACAATTTGAAGACGTCTATATTTTTGACTATAAACTTTCAAACTCCGAAGTACTTCGTTTAGCCGGTACAGAACCAGACTGTGAAGATTTAGACTCGGTTTTGGTGTCCCATTGGCCAATGGATATATGTTCTTTAGATGGCTCTCGTGGTGAAGTGATTGACATTATTGCTGGCGCAAATGGGTCTGCCATAGATGGCGCGAATATTGATTTGAACGGAAAATTGTGTCAAGCCAGTGAATTTGCAGGAAACGGTGAGCACCTAAATATTCCACATAATGCTAATTTTGAATTAAGCAACGGTAGCATTGCAATGTGGTTTCGCATTGATGATTTAGATCCTCCAAGTAATTCATATTTCAACGGTCGAGCTTTATTTTCTAAGGACTCTACTGGATATGATAGTGGTGGCGGTCACTTAACAATTTATGTCGGCTCCAATGGCGCTATCAAAGCACGGCACCAATCCACCTCAAGAAATTACAATTTAAGCTCAAGTGCAAATTTAGTTTCTGAGAACCAATGGCACCATTTAGTTTATACGTTTGGTAATGCAGGCGTGAAAATCTACTTAGATAAACAATTGGTTGCAACTAATACCTACACTGGTGGCATTGCTGGGAACCCAGAACCAATAATACTTGGAGCTGGTGCGTCACACACCGGAGACAATGAATCTGCACCCGAAGACTTGAAAGATTACTTCATGGGGGAAATTGATGATGTGCGCCTATATCAAGGGCAATTGAGCCAAACAGAAGTAGATAACTTGTATGCTGAATCTGAAGGGATTTGTCAGACCTGTATTTCCGATATTTTAATGGCTCAATATCAATTTGAACAAAGTGAATGGGTGGGCACAGGTTCGGTAACTGATACCTCAAGTAATGGTTACAACGCCACCGCTTTAGGTGATGTGATCCCTATTAACCCCTCTGAACAAGTTGCTTGTCGTGCAATGGAAGTGCCAGCTAGTTCCAGCTTGGATGCTCAGTTTAATGCGCTAGACACCGGTATAGACGTAAACACCATTGGCAATAAAGGCAGTATTTCTTTTTGGTATCGTAGCAATGAAGCCTGGAATTCTGGTAATTCGAGACAACTATTCGATGCATCAACTGATGTTTCAGGTGATGTTGGCAATTCACGCTTCTTTTATCTTGCGATATTGAGCGGTGGGCAACTTGACTTTAAACTAGAAGACGACAATGACCTCAATTTTGGGGCCCAAACTCAACTCAGCCTGTCCTACGCTGCAGATACTTGGGTGCATGTGGCTATAACCTATGATCTGTCAACCAAAGTAAGTGAAATCTATTTAGATGGGGTTAAGCAAAGGGTTTCAATAACAGCCCAATCAGGCTTAAGTAGCGAAATAGGGGATTTAGATACCCTATATATTGGTGATAATCGCAGTGCCTACCTGTCTAATGGCAGTACTAGAAATTCTGCTAATGGAGAGTTTGACGAGGTACGGATTTATAATTTCGTGCAAACCAGTAGCCAAATAAATTTTGACAAAGATACACTCAGTACTTGTTCGTTTGTGTATAAATATCTTATTGAACATAATGGGAATGGTTTAACTTGTGAAGCCGAACCGGTCACAATTAAAGCTTGTGCGAATGAAAGTTGCAGTGAGCTTTATGATCAAAATATTACTGTGAATATGAGTCCCAATTCAGGGTGGCCAGATGGTGACACTGTTACCATAATTGCGGATACCCCTGCGAGTTTAACATTACGTAAATTAGAGCCTGGCACAGTCACTCTTGATGTATTGGATGAAAATGTTGAATGTACTGGGGTGTCGGATGGCAGCTGTGAATTAACGTTTAGTGATTCAGGTTTCCAGTTTATTGGAGCCAATAATTCAGACGCATTTCCTGACCAGATAGCGGAGAGTTTCTTTAATTCTGCTCAGCTTCGAGCGGTAAAATCAGATGACAGTAGTGGTGACAATGTTTGTGTTGCTGCTCTTGAAGGACCACAAGATGTCATCTTCAATTTAAACTGCGACGACCCTAGTCTGTGCTTAACTCCCATAGAAACGGGTAATACTCCTATAGTATCGGGTTCAGAAGCAAGTGTTGCGCTGACCTTCGATAGTAAAGGGTATGCCTCTTTGAGTGGCTTTTCTTATGCGGATGCAGGGCAAATAAGCCTATCTGTGCAAGCCGAAATTGATGGAAGTAGCTATATAAATGGTGCTACACAATTTGTCGTGTACCCAGATTATATTCATATCGAAACGACTTCATCCACTGCGTTAACTCCTGCAGGTGCGGCATTCGGTATGTCGTTAACGGCTCGGGGAAGTCAAAATGGTATCCTCCCCAATTATCAACCTCAACAAATCGAATTGTCTTTGCAGCGAAGTGTTCCTGACGACATTAGTGGTCAAAGCGGTGTGCTTACTTATGCACAAAGTGGCACTGTGGCGGCTTCGGAAACAGGTGGTTTTAGCACAAGTGTCATTACTGCTAGTAATGCTAATATATCCAGCAATAACGGTGTGTATAGCTTTACGGCCGATTATTCTGAATATGGTACTGTTAATTTGGATATTCGTGATTCAAATTTCTTTAGTCATAGCGTTGGTTCTGCAACATTAAGCGGTAGTGACTCTATTTCGTTAGGTTTATTTTTACCTGCGTACTTTGATATTGATGTTAATTCGCCACAATTAGCGGATAATTGTGATGTCACATCAGGTTATACTTATTTAGGTCAAAACACAGGCTTCGCAACCTCTCCACAATTTGTTGTCACTGCTATGAATGCGAAAGGCAATATCACTAGCCATTATCAGTCAGACAGTTTATGGACGTGGTTAGCATCAGCTAATGAAAATAATATCAGTTTGTCTGATAGTAGGCACAGTGGCACGATTGACTTTTTCGGTTCGCCTGATATGGATATAACCGATCTAGGTATTGCAGGCAGTCGAACATTAACTATAAATAATGCTCAAATTATTTACTCTAAATCAATAGCTCCGTATGGGCCGTTTTCTGCTAGTTTGGAAATGAATGTTTTACCGAGCTTTTTCACGGATAACAGCTATGCAAGTGCCCCTGTTTGTTATCATCAAAGCTATGATGCGAGTGATGATTGCGATACTGATTCATCTGTTCTTTCCCTTGATGATACGAATAATTTGATTAATTTAAGCAACATCGGTGGAACTGAATATCGTTGGGGTAGGATCGTTATTGAAAATGGCTTTGGTCCAGAGACAGAGAATATCCTATTACCTGTTTCAACAGAATATTACTTGGGTAGCGATTTTATCCGAAATACCGATGATACCTGCACGACTTTGACGCTAACATCTAGCAATTTTAATATCACTGATTCTGCTGGTACCAGTACTTCTGCAGTTGAAATATTATCTAGCTATTTTGGTATGACTAGTGGAAAAACACTTGGTTTTGAAGGAATTGACGTCAAAAACTTAGATATCTCCGTATTGGGCGAGTATCGGATTGAATTATTGCCTGTTGGAGACAACACAATTACCTGGGATGATTTTTTGCAGTACGATTGGAATGGAGAAGCCAGCGGAATTGGTAACCCCTCAGCAATTGTGACCTTTGGTCAGTTTAGAGGAAATGACCGTATTATCCATTGGCGTGAAAAAGGAAGTTAAGACTCAGTCGTGGTGACTGCCCATGCCATTCAATTATAGGGCGGACTCATCAACAAAATAGTTTTGCTTATTGCCACATGGATTTTATCCATCCTATTACTGGCAGTGATTGGTAACAAAGGTAAAATACAATTTAACTTAGGTATCAAAAAATAAGTAAATCGATTTGTTTCCATCCATATTCTCTCATTTAGTCGCTTATTCTACAAAAAGCACAATTCTTTTGGTGTTAACACCGGATAAATCTATTCTTTACTTGCTGATTTAAAGGGGCATTGGTAAAGTTAGCGGATCATTATGTCTATCTCCAACAGGGTGCGGTCTGTTCATGTTTAAAAAGCTTCGAGGAATGTTTTCAAACGATTTATCAATCGACCTCGGTACTGCAAATACGCTTATTTATGTTAAAGGTCAGGGAATCGTTTTGAACGAACCCTCAGTAGTTGCAATTCGTCAGGAACGCGCGGGCGGACCAAAAAGTGTTGCCGCAGTAGGTACTGCAGCAAAACAAATGCTTGGTAGAACGCCTGGAAACATTAAAGCTATTCGTCCAATGAAAGACGGCGTTATCGCTGATTTCTATGTGACCGAAAAAATGCTTCAACACTTTATTAAACAAGTGCATGACAATAACTTTCTCAAACCCAGCCCTCGGGTTCTGGTTTGCGTGCCTTGTGGTTCAACGCAAGTAGAACGCCGTGCGATTCGTGAATCTGCACTAGGTGCTGGCGCAAGAGACGTATACCTTATCGATGAGCCAATGGCCGCTGCAATTGGTTCAGGCTTGCCTGTATCTGAAGCAACAGGGTCTATGGTGGTCGATATCGGTGGTGGTACAACGGAAGTCGCGATCATTTCATTAAACGGTGTGGTGTATTCATCTTCAGTACGCATCGGTGGTGATAAGTTTGATGAAGCTATTATCAATTATATTCGTCG
Organism: Alteromonas sp. M12; assembly: GCF_037478005.1. Lineage (NCBI taxonomy): Bacteria > Pseudomonadati > Pseudomonadota > Gammaproteobacteria > Alteromonadales > Alteromonadaceae > Alteromonas > Alteromonas sp. M12. The sequence continues at coordinate 492,934 of NZ_CP144164.1, forward strand.
TAATTTTGGTTCACTCATAGGTGAAGCTACTGCTGAACGAATTAAACATGAAATTGGCGCTGCTTATCCCGGTGAAGAGGTACGTGAAATAGAAGTACGCGGTCGTAACTTGGCAGAAGGTGTACCTAGAGGATTCATGCTAAATAGCAATGAAATTTTAGAAGCCTTACAAGAACCACTTACCGGAATTGTTTCTGCAGTCATGGTTGCCCTTGAACAATCTCCTCCTGAACTGGCTTCTGATATTTCTGAACGTGGAATGGTATTGACTGGCGGTGGTGCATTGTTAAAAGATTTGGATCGCTTGCTAATGGAAGAAACTGGCATTCCTGTGGTGATCGCTGATGATCCGCTAACCTGTGTAGCTCGTGGCGGAGGTAAAGCGTTTGAGATGATCGATATTCATGGTGGTGACCTGTTTAGCTACGAATAGTCTGAATTAGGGATTATTTGTGCTAGACATCGTTCAATTATTACAAACATTATCAAACAGGTATTTAGCCTAAATGAATACCATGTTTACTAGAGGGCCATCACTTGTCAGTCGACTCGCGTTGGCCTTATTCGTTTCTGTTATCCTCATTTTTGTTGATCACAAATATGACGGTTTTGCTTCGGTAAAAGTCTATTTAAACTCTATTGTTAGCCCCCTTCAGTACATTGCCAGCTTACCTGGGCAAATGTTAAGTTCAGGGGCTGAAAAGTTTTCTACCCATAAAAAACTGCTCGAAGACAACCAGCAATTAACCCTGCAAGCGATGAAAATGTCTGAAAAGCTACAACGCTTCGATTTGTTAGCCGCAGAGAATGATCGTTTACGGGCATTACTTGGAGCGCCTGTTTCAGCCCCAATCCAGAAAATGGTAACCGAATTAATGGCGGTGGATAACAATCCATTTAGCTTACAAATTATCATTGATAAGGGAGCGATAAACGGGGTTTATGAAGGACAAACCGTACTGGATGACAAAGGTATTGTCGGGCAAATAATGGAAGTGGGTACTACCAATAGCCGAGTGTTGTTGTTGGCGGATATAACCCATGCTATTCCACTTAGAAACGCCCGTAATAATGTGCAGCTTATCGCCAGTGGGTCAGGGCAGTTTGATGAACTAATTTTGGAACATGTAGCCCATAGTGCTGATATTCAAGTAGGCGACTTACTCGTATCCTCAGGGTTAGGGAATATCTTTCCAGAAGGTTACCCGACCGCGACTATCACCTCCATCGTGCGTGATGAAAGTCGTCCATTTGCATTGGTTACAGCTACGCCCATAGCGCAGCTAGATAGATTGAGATATCTATTGTTGTTGTGGCCAGCAGATGCGCCAACACAACCTATCATGCCGCAATCTACGCCAACAGTGGAGGCCCAATGAAGCTGCGCAATTATGCAATTTTTCTGAGTATTATTATTGCGTTAATTTTGCAAATTGTTCCTATGCCTCTTACGGTTGAGCAATTTCGCCCTGATTGGGTTTTATTGGTGATGTCATATTGGGCATTAGCACTTCCGAATAGGGTTAATGTGGGAATGGCATTCATAGTCGGTCTGGTGTTAGATATTTTAATGGGAACCAGCCTAGGCGTGCATAGTTTTGCCTTGAGCATCAATATCTTTATTTTGGCGTCGAATTATCAACGTTTGCGAAATTACTCTTTGTGGCAGCAAGCGTTTATTATTGGAACTTTATCTGCGTTATATCACTTGGTCGTATTTTGGTTGCAACATCTACAGACTGATGTGAACTTCTTGTTTACCTACCTGTGGCCGGTTCTGACCTCTATGTTGATGTGGCCATGGATTTTTGGTCTGTTGCGTAAAGTCAGACGGCAATTCAGAATCACTTAAGGCCCCACATGTTATTGCTAGCATCTCAATCTCCGAGGCGAAAAGAGCTATTAAGTCAACTTGGCGTAAAATTTACTACACTAAATGTTGATATTGATGAAACTCAATTAGCAAACGAAGACTCTAATGATTATGTTATACGATTGGCTATTGAAAAAGCACAACAAGGTTGGCGTCAACATACGCAGGTGGATGGCGTTATAGGTGCCGATACTATTGTGGTTGTGGATAGTGGTAATCAAGAGCAAGTGTTAGGAAAGCCAGACAATTTTCAGCATGCTCGGCAGATGTGGCAGCAACTAAGTGATAGGCAACATAAAGTGAAGACCGCGGTTGCCCTAAAAAACCATTTAGGTACCGAACATTTTATAGTGGAAACTGCCGTTCGTTTCAAATTATTATCTGAAGCTGAAATGCAATGGTATTGGCAAACTGGTGAGCCGCAAGATAAGGCCGGAGCTTACGGAATACAGGGTTTCGCAGGGAATTTTGTAAAACATATCAATGGTAGTTATAGCGCAGTGGTTGGGTTACCTTTGTATGAGACCAGTGAATTAATTAAACAGGCAGGTATTAAGCTGTATGAGTGCTGAATTACTGATAAACGTAACCCCTTCTGAATCAAGAGTTGCTTTGATTGAGAATGGTATTTTGCAAGAAATTCATGTGGAACGTCACACCAAGCGCGGTTTGGTGGGGAATATCTATCGTGGCAAAGTGAGTCGGGTTTTACCTGGGATGCAGGCCGCTTTTGTGGATATCGGTTTAGATAAAGCCGCGTTTTTGCATGCCTCTGATATTGCCTTCCACAATGAAGTTAGCGACGAAATGTCGACTACCTCAATTGCTAAAAAAGACATCCGCGACTTGCTACGAGATGGTCAAGACATAGTCGTACAAGTGGTGAAAGATCCTATTGGTACTAAGGGGGCTAGGCTTACTACAGATATCACTATTCCTTCCCGTTATCTGGTTTTTATGCCCAGTGTTGACCATGTTGGGGTCTCGCAGCGTATTGAAGATGAGGCAGAGCGCGAACGGCTGAAATCTTTAGTACAGGAATATTGCAGTGATGATGGCGGATTTATCCTTCGTACGGCTGCCGAGGGTGTGCAAGAAAAAGAACTTATCTCAGACGCAGAATTTTTAAAACGTTTATGGGCGAAAATTCAATCGCGCATGAAAGGTCGAAAAGGTAATGTTTTATACGAAGATTTGCCTTTAGCAAGACGAGTATTGCGGGATTTCGTGGGTACTCAATTAGACCGCATCAGAATCGACTCTAAATTATCATTTCAAGAGTTACAGCACTTTACCCAAGAATACGTTCCTGAGCTGAATAAATTGCTGGAATATTATCAGGGCGAACGCCCAATATTTGATTTGTATGATGTTGAAAATGAGGCGCAACGTTCATTGGAACGTCGTGTGGAATTGAAATCCGGTGGCTATTTGATCATCGATCAGACTGAAGCAATGACCACTATTGATATAAATACTGGTGCGTTTGTAGGGCACCGTAATCTCGAAGAAACCATTTTCAACACCAATATAGAAGCTACTCAAGCAATCGCCCGTCAACTTAGATTAAGAAATCTTGGTGGGATGATTCTAATCGACTTCATTGATATGAGCGACGAAGATCATAAACGTCGAGTAATGCACAGCTTAGAATCTGCCACCAGTAAAGATCGGGCTAAATCCAATATCCATGGATTTACCGCTTTAGGTTTAATCGAAATGACCCGTAAACGCACCCGTGAGAGTTTGGAGCATATATTGTGTGGCGAATGTCCAGTATGTAAGGGCAGAGGTTCAATTAAAACCGTAGAAACTATCTGTTTTGAAGTTATGCGCGAAATTGTGCGAGTTAACCGCGCTTATGACGCAGATAAATTTGTGGTTTATGCATCCCAAGCCGTCGCCGAAGCTTTAATGGGCGAAGAGTCCCATATGTTAGCTGAATTAGAGGTTTTTGTTTCTAAACAAATAAAGGTACAAACTGAATTGCTTTATAACCAAGACAAATTCGATGTGGTAATGATGTGAAACCCACTTCATTCTATGCCGCTTACGTAGTTAGAAAACTATGGACGCTAGCAGCTGTTCTGCTGGTGCTGGTGGCTGTGAGCCTAAGTGTTATCCGCTTTTCGTTGCCTTATATGGACGACCATAAGCACCGAATCGAATCTTGGCTAAGTAATCGTTATGGTATCAATCTAACTATTGGTCAACTCAGCGCAAATTGGGCCAAAAGTGGCCCTTCTTTGATACTCAAAGACATTAAACTTCAACAAGACGAACAATCTCCCATTGGTCTAGAAATTGAAGATACGCAAATCGAGATCGATTTTTGGGGCACCATTGTGGCCCGACAGATTCAATCCCGACGTTTTGAGTTAAGTGGCTTGGCGTTATCCGTTAATTTAGCGCGAATTCAAAGTTCAGAAAGCGAATTTCCAGTGGTTGATGCGCTGGAAGACTTATTTCTACAACAATTGCAGCGTTTTTCAATTAGTAATAGTGTGATTGATGTCACCACGCGCTACGATCAGCAATTAATTCAAATACAGCAATTGAGCTGGCTGAATAAAGACGACCGCCACCAAGGTTCAGGTTTATTGCGCGTGGTGGAGTTAGCCAATAATTCCACAACCTTTAGTCTCGATTTAGTCGGTAATAAAGATAATCTTAGCGGTACTTTTTACGCCCGCGGTGAAGAACTTGATATGTCACCTTGGCTAAACCAATTGATTCGTACCCAAAATCAGCTAACCCAAAGTAGGGGGAACTTTACATTTTGGGCTGAGTTGAAAGAAAATCGTATTGAAAACGTGCAAATGATGCTGAATAAAAGTGAGTTTTCATGGACCTCACCGGAAAGTCAGGTTGATGCCGCGATAGTTGGCGGAAGTATTCGTGGTGTGCCGGATGAACAGGGTTGGTTAATTAATATCGACGACCTGATTCTAGAATCTCGTCAACAAAGTTTATTAACCAGTTGGACGGGGCACATTGGCCGCAATGGGCTGACTCATTTCCAAACGACTACCCCGGTCAATATCCGTACCTTGTTGCCTGTATTGCCATTGGCATTTGATAAGGAAGCAATTGACTTCATCGAACAACTCAAACCCAATGCGCGAATTGATGATTTAGCCATTGTCTTCGGTAAGCAATTTTCAGCCAGCGCTAATTTCTCTAAAGTTAGCTGGAATCAAGTGGATGGGGTACCTGGAGTGACTAACGTTGCTGGCAGTTTTAGGATGTTTGATAACCTCGCTAAATTGTCTATTTCTGGTGCTGAAGGAGAGTTTTTAGCAGACAATACGTTAGACAAAAATCTCAGTTATCAATCTATCGACTTTGATGTTTTCCTCGATTGGCAACCGCGAGGAGTGGTGGTTGATATACCCAACTTCTCATTACAAGGTAGCGATTTAAACTTAGATCTGCAGATGGCCTTTGATAGCAAGGACAAACAACTGGATTTAATCGCTAATATTGGTGAGCTGAGCGTTGAGCAGGCTAAAAATTTATTTCCTGATCACTACATGGGGCCTGAAACTAAAGCGTACTTACAGGGGGCAATGCGCAGCGGAGAGTTAGCTTCTACTAACGTGCTTTGGCAAGGTTCGCTTAGCCAATTTCCGTTCGAAAATCACCAAGGTATATTTCAGATAAGTATTGACGTCAACGACAGCGAATTTAAGTTTGCACCTGACTGGCCAGCATTAACCGATTTGGATGTGGATTTACTATTTGAAAACAAAAGCCTGGCAATGTTAGCTCATAAAGGCAAATTGAAAAATGTCGCCCTATCTCAGTTATCGGCAGAAATTCCAGAGCTAAGCAATGGAGCCGTGCTAAATATTGACGCTAACGTGAGTGCACAAAGTGCGGATGTAAACGAACTAATATTAGACAGTTTTTTGGCTAACAGTTTAGGCACTGTTTTAACCGAAGGCGTTAATGTTAGTGGAAAACTTCAAACCAAGTTAGATCTGCATATCCCCTTGTCAGGCAATAACGTTATGGCTAAAGGCCGAGTATCTTTGAACGGCAACCCAGTCTATTTACCTAGCCTTAATTTGAATTTTAAAAACATGGTGGGTGAGGTTTCATTTGCCAATGAAAAGGTTAATTTTAATGGTCTTAAGGGGGAATTGTTTGAGCAAAAAATCACTGCAAATTTCGACGGCTATTCGGATCCAAATGGGGCTTACAAAGCAGATATAGAAATTCAAGGTGATTGGGAGTTACAGCCGTTATTGCGGGATCACCAGCCGAGCATGAATAAGTATCTAGCTGGACATAGTGCGTGGCAGGCAAATACGCAACTAACTTTACATAAAGACACCTATGCTTATGAATTTGAGTTGGTGAGTAATTTACAAGGGGTGACATCAAGTTTACCTGCACCATTTAGCAAAAGCAGCGAGCAAGAAAAGCAGTTGTTCGTGACTGGGAACGGCGATAATCAAGCTTCTAATTTTAGTCTATCTCTCGGCGATTCTATTTCCTTTGAGGGGGTTCTACCCCATGAAACAATGCAGTTTTCTCGTGCGCATTTATCTATCGGCGAGAGTGAAACTTTGGCAATGGGGCTGGGGTTTAGTATCTCGGCAAAAGTAAAAGACACTGATTTTGACGCTTGGTATCAAGCTATTTCAACCTTAATAAGTGATTTACCAAGTGGCAATGACCGTCCTATATTAACTGCGCCTCAACGAGTTTATGTCAATGCCGAAACCATGATTGTAGCAGGACAAAAAATCAATCAATTAGAGTTAGTGGCCAAGCACTCTAGCGATGACTGGTTACTGGAGTTCAATGCGGATCAGATTCGAGCCAAAGTCACCTTATATGATGATTGGTTGAACCGCGGTGTTGATATAAAAGCTGATTTTATTGATTTAGCTCAGTGGCATGAAGGTGAGGAAAGTGCCATATCGCAAGCCCCGATGCTGCAAAATTTACCGCCCGTTAGTTTCGATTGTAAGAGCTGCAAATTGTTTGGCAATGATTTAGGGAAAGTCGATTTTTCACTATCTAGAGCCCCCACAGGTATGCAAATTGACAATCTGAGGTTTAATAACAGCAATGGTATTTTATATGCTAGCGGTGACTGGTTTATTAGTGAACAAGGTTCAAGTACCGACTTGAAAGGTGAACTCAGCAGTCCTGATTTTGGTGCTTTACTCAAAGGGTTTGGTTTTGATTCGGGGATTAAAGACTCTAAAGCAAACTTTAAGTTTAATTTAAACTGGCAAGATGCCCCTCACAAGTTTTCGTTATCAAGCCTCGGGGGTAACATTGATTGGCGATTAACTGACGGTTATTTATCTGATGTGAGTGATAAAGGCTCTCGTATTTTTAGTATATTGAGTCTGCAATCGTTAGTTAGAAAGTTGAGTTTGGACTTCAGAGATGTATTTGCAAAAGGGTTTTTCTACGACAAAATGGGTGGCTCCATGCAAATAGTCGACGGCAAAGCGGAAACCCAAGACGTGGTAATCGACGGTGCTGCAGGGGAAATGTTAATTGCAGGTTACACTGACTTATCCACGAAGGAGTTGAATTACCGCATTGAGTTTACGCCGAACGTGACGTCAAGTTTACCCTTGTTAGTGTATTGGATGGTAAATCCTGCTACCGCGATTGCGGCGCTAGCGATTGATCAAGTTCTCACCGAGGCCAAAGTCATCTCCAATGTGAAATATTCAGTAACCGGTACTTTGGATGAACCGATACTGACAGAGTTGGATAGAAAAAGTAAAGAAGTTGCGTTACCCGCAAGAAATACGCCCATAGAACTCGATGATGAAGATATTCCTCCTCAGGTTCTTCCCGAAGAGAGAGTTAATTTGCAAATCAATGATACGAGAGGATAGTAATGGCCAATTTAGTCGCATGTCAGTTAGTTTCAAGTCCAGATGTATCGGTCAATCTACAACACGTTGAACAATATATTGCTCAGCAGCAACCTGGTGACTTAATTGTATTGCCGGAATGTTTCGCGTGTTTTGGGGCTGGTGATGCTGCGTTATTGTTAATTGCAGAGGAGCTTGGAGAAGGTGCTATTCAAGAAGCTTTGTCGGCAATGGCTAAAAAATACAAAGTTTGGTTGGTTGCCGGAACTATGCCAATTACTACTTCGAAATCAGGTAAATATACAGCGACCTGCCTAATTTTTGATGATACTGGGCGACGTGTAGATGATTATCAAAAAATCCATTTGTTTGATGTCCAAGTTGAAGATGGCACCCGCAATTATCTTGAATCCAAATATACCCAAGCTGGTGACAAACTTGTAGTCGTTGATTCACCTTTCGGCAAAATTGGTGTGGCTGTATGTTATGATATCCGCTTTGCTGCCATGTTTGTCGCTATGGGCGAGATTGACGTATTAGTGTTACCCAGCGCTTTCACCCGCGCAACGGGGAGAGCTCATTGGGAGCCTCTATTAAAAGCCAGAGCCATAGAAAAACAATGTTATTTGGTTGCAGCTAATCAAGGCGGTATCCATGCCAACGGTCGCGAGACTTACGGACATTCTTGCGTGATTTCTCCTTGGGGGGAAATCTTATCTGAGATAGAAACAGGCAGTGGCGCAGTCAGTGCTAAGTTTGATCCCAGCGAAATCAGTAGAATTCGCACTAACATGCCAGTTCAGCAACATAATCAATTCAGGAGTTACCTTGTCTAATTTGGTCGAAGAAAATTTATTATATGCAGCAGATTTAGATCCCAATAAGGTCGTATCCGCTTTAAATCTGATTTGTCAGCATCAAAATGATTTTGCCGATATTTATTTTCAATCTAGTCAGCATGAAGGTTGGGTATTGGAAGACGGAATAATTAAAGACGGTAGCTATAATATTGAAAAAGGCGTAGGTGTGCGCGCAGTTAGCGGTGAAAAAACCGGTTTCGCCTACTCTGATGATATTAGCCAAGAAGCGTTGACTAAAGCGGCAAAAGCATCTCGCAGCATCGCAAGTACTGGAGGTAGTTTCAATGTTGCTGCCAGCGCACCCAAACAATCATCTGCAAGGTATTTTGCTGAGAATCCCATCCTTGGTATGCAAGAACATCAAAAAATCACCTTATTGCAGGATGTTGATAAATATATTCGAGATAACGAGCCCTTAGCTACCCAAGTCGTTGTGAGCATTAGTGGGGTGTATGAAGAAGTATTAATTGCTGCTACAGATGGCACTTTTACTACCGACATACGGCCACTTATTCGACTTAATTGTTCTATCTTAATTGAAAACAATGGAAGAAGAGAGCGCGGCAGTGCCGGTATGGGTGGACGTTATGGATACCAATATTTCTTACAATCTGATGGGGATAAAACGCGTTATCAAGTACTAGCTGATGAAGCAATCCACATGGCCAGAGTAAATATGCAGGCAATTGATGCCCCCGCAGGTTTGATGCCTGTTGTTTTGGGAGCTGGCTGGCCGGGCGTATTATTGCACGAAGCTGTAGGGCACGGTTTAGAAGGTGATTTTAATCGTAAGGGTGCTTCAACTTTTAGTGGAAAAATGGGACAACAAGTCGCCGCTAAAGGGGTAACTGTAGTTGACGATGGAACTTTGGCTGACCGCCGTGGTTCATTATCTGTTGATGATGAAGGTACACCAACACAACGAAATGTTTTGATTGAAGACGGTGTATTAACCGGGTATATGCAAGACAAATTAAATGCTAGATTGATGGGTGTTAATCCTACAGGAAACGGACGTAGAGAGTCCTATGCTCATCTTCCTATGCCGCGAATGACGAATACCTTTATGTTAGAGGGGCAATATAGCCCTGAAGAGATTATTAGTAGTATCGACAAAGGGGTTTATGCGCCTAACTTTGGTGGTGGGCAGGTAGATATCACATCGGGTAAGTTTGTTTTCTCGACCTCAGAAGCATATTTGATTGAAAATGGCAAAATTACCACTCCAATCAAAGGCGCAACGCTAATTGGCAATGGCCCTGAAGTAATGCAAAAAATTTCGATGATAGGTAATAATTTGAGCCTAGACAAAGGCGTTGGTGTGTGTGGTAAAGACGGACAAAGCGTGCCGGTAGGCGTTGGTCAGCCCACCCTCAAAGTCGACGAATTAACCGTAGGCGGAACCGCCCTATAACATGGGCTCCAATCAATCTAGCGGGCTGTTGTAGCATGGCCTTCAGGCCATGGAAGGTTCAGTCAATCTAGCGGGCTGTTGTAGCATGGCCTTAAGGCCATGGAAGGTTCAGTCAATCTAGCGGGCTCTGTAGCATGGGCTTCAGGCCATGGAATGATCCATATCTTGCGCGAGGCTAAAGCACCCGCCTACAGGAGGAATGATCCAAATCCTGCGCGGGGCTAAAGCACCCGCCTACAACATTTCTTTTAAATATTGGAATAATTCACGTGCGGCTTTAGGAGGCTTATTTAGTTCTTGCTGTTTTTTAGCCTGACGAGAATATTGTCTTAACTTTTGGCGATCTAGTTCTGGGTGCTCGTTGATTAACACATCAATGCCTCTATCACCCTGCAATACTTTGTCTCGCGCTTCTTCTACATGATGGAACTTGCCAGTTTGTTGACGATGAGCCAATTGCAACTGATCTAGAGCTAACTGGATAGGCTGGGTATCTCGATGCCGCATCAGCTTACCAATTAGTTGTAATTGACGGCGGTAACCATCTTTCTTCTTATTGATTCTACGAGCTAGTTCAACTGCTTCGGTTAACTCTTCATCCATAGGGATTTTAGATAATGAAGCCGCACCTAGCTCAACTAGTGCTTCCCCCAATTTTTGAATAGCAAGACTTTCCTGCTTAAGTTGGGTTTTGCTTTTAATTTCTTGTTCTGGGCCGTTTCCGGTAAAATTCGTATCGCTCATGATAATGTCTTTAATGTTACACTATGCCAATTGTAACCCAGCTAATAGCGCACAGCATTAAAAGTTGTGCATAGAAAGTGAGTCTTATATGCAAATGGAGCAACAATTAGCCCAAATTCAACAAGCAGTTGAAGACGTTTTGGCATTGGCTAAGCAAAAAGGGGCCAGTCATGCAGAAGCTAGCATGTCGAAAGTTGAGGGTATTTCCGTATCCACTCGGTTAAAAGAAGTAGAAACAGTTGAATTCACCAACGATGGTGGTTTAGGTATCAGTGTTTATTTTGGTCAACGTAAGGGCAGTGCATCAACTGCAGATTTGAGTATAAATGCGCTGACTTTAGCAGTAGAAAAAGCCTGTGAAATTGCTAAGTACACCAGTGAAGACCCCTACTCAGGTCCTGCTGATGAGGCTTTAATGGCCTATGACTATCCAAACTTGGATATGTACCATCCAATTGAACTCGATACGCAACACGGGATTCAGCAAGCTATTTTAGCCGAAGAGGCAGCCTTGGGCTTCGATCCTAGAATTACCAATTCAGACGGTGCTTCATACAACGCTAATATTGGTATGAAGGTGTATGGCAATAGTCATGGGTTCATTGGTGGTTATCCAAGTAGTCGCTACAGTTTAAGTTGTGTCGTTATCGGAGAAGATAACGGTGATATGCAGCGCGACTATAGTTATACCGTTAATCGTCAAGCCGATTTGATGACGCCTGCCGCACAAATCGGAAAAGAAGCCGCAGAATTTACTTTAAGCAGACTAAATGCGCGTAAATTGAAGACGGCTAAAATACCGGTTATTTTTCATCGTGATGTCGCTGCGGGTTTACTTGGACATTTTGTTAGTGCTATTAGTGGCGGCAGCTTGTTCCGGAAGTCATCTTTTTTGCTCGACAGTTTAGGTAATCAAGTTTTACCTAGCTGGTTTGAAATACTCGAACGTCCGCATATTAAATCGGGGCTTGCCAGCTCACCTTTCGATAATGAAGGTGTTAAAACTGAAGATTTGACTATAGTGAGTCAGGGTGTATTGAACCATTATCTTTTAACCAGTTACTCGGCGAGAAAGATGGGGATGCAGACTAATGGCCATGCTGGTGGTATTCATAATTGGTTGATTAAACATACTGGCCACTCTGATGATGCATTATTAAAGGAAATGGGAACAGGCTTGTTAGTCACTGAACTAATGGGCCAAGGAGTGAATATCGTTACTGGCGATTATTCTCGAGGTGCGGCTGGCTTTTGGGTTGAAAATGGAGTGATTCAATATCCCGTTCACGAAATAACCATTGCTGGTAACTTAAAAGACATGTTGATGAACATTTCTGCCGTTGGTTCTGTGGCTGAAACTCGAGGAAGTATCCACACAGGATCTATCTTAGTAAGTGAAATGCAACTCGCTGGCAGTTAAAGCACTATTTGAATCGATTGTATGTCATCTAACATTCTGCTTTCTAAACGGAAAAAGTTAGGTAAATTTGCGTTTAATTAGTGACCATTAGCGATTCATCAGATAGTAAAAAAGGGCTTAATAAGCCCTTTTTTACGGTGTCTAATACGTCAAATTGAAACGATTACATGTCAACGGTGCCGCAGAAGCGGTAGCCTTCTCCATGAATGGTTACAATCAAATCTTCTGAGTTGACTTCTGATTCGAAGTGCTTACGTATACGACGGATTGTTACGTCAACAGTACGGTCATTAGGACGCAATTCACGACCTGTCATTTCCATTATCAACTGCTCTCTTGTTAGGATTTTTCCAGGGTTACTTAGGAACAAGTGTAACGCGCGGAATTCACTACGAGGAAGACGGAATTCGTTTTGGCTAGGAGATATTAGACTGCGACTATCACCATCTAAAATCCAACCATTAAAGCTTACGCGACTTGGAAGATCGTCATCTTCATTGTTGCTGAGCGTTCTATTCAAAAGATTTCGCGCTCTAATCGTTAGCTCTCTAGGGTTGAATGGCTTAGTTAAATAATCATCCGCGCCGATCTCTAATCCTAAAATACGGTCAACATCGTTATCTCTGCCGGTTAAGAATATCAAACCGACATTTTTGCGATCTCTGACTTCACGAGCAAGTATCAGCCCATTCTTTCCAGGTAAATTTATATCCATAACAACTAGGTTAATGTTGTTATTTTCGAAAAAATCATGCATTTCGCTGCCATCTTCAGCTTCGAATACATTATAACCTTCAGCTTCAAATAAGCTTTTCAAAGTAGTCCGTGTTACTACTTCATCTTCAACAATTAGTATATTGGGCGTCATTGTTTTTATCCGTTTTATTTCAATATATTTAGTTTAACAGAAAATATCTATAAATCAGGCTATTATCCAGTGAAATTTGCATACTTTAGTAGTCTTGCACTAAACTTTACGGGAGAATCGGCATACTGCTCTTTATTTATGTAAATCCTTATCTTGTCGTACTCTTCAATAAGGCTAAGCAATCCCCCGTTTTTAATAAAAGATATAGTTTCTCCAATAGTGACAATAGATAAGCTTGTTTGTTTCAAATCTTTGTATAAAGTTTTGGACTCGCTCGACTTATCGACAAATATATAGTTACAACCTTGTTCAATAGCAGTAGGTAGAGAGTCTACTTGTTGGAGCTGTATCTGTTTTTTATTATGATTCAGTAAATCTGATTCATTTAGCATTAAATAGTGTTTTTGAGACTCTTGCTCTATTAAACAAAACTTTAAACTCATGAAAGACTGTTGCCACTTCGAATAATTGACCACATGTAAAAAGAAGGTGGAACGAATTGACGTTGCGGACACTTCAAAATCATTGTTGTGCGCATAAACAATAGTGCTCCATGTCACAGTGATGAAAATAATTATTCTCAAAATCATAATTTAAGAACCCTTTGCCAAAGTTTTTGGGTCGATTATTCTCACCGGAAAAAGGATTGTAAATTCAACACCTTTATCTACTTCGCTGGTGATGGTGATAGAACCATTCAGTGCTTGGGTAATTAAGTTGTAGACCAAATGCATTCCCAAACCACTGCCGCCTTGTCCACGTTTAGTGGTCACAAATGGATCAAAAATCCGCTTCCTGAGTGGTTCTGGAATGCCTTTGCCATTATCCACATAGCGTATTTTTATTTTATTTTCTGAAACTAAATCAATATATATGTCGATTTTACCTTCATCCATAAATTCAAAGCCATGAATGATTGAGTTCATCACTAAATTCATAATAATCTGATTAATTGGTCCGGCTTTGGTTTCAATATATAGGTCGTTTGGACAATGAACACTTATTACGTGTTTATATTTTTTGAGTTTAGGGCGCATGGACATCAAAATCTCATCCAGTAATTGCGCAAAGGCAAAGACACGATTGCTTTCACTTGATTGATCAACAGCTACTTGTTTAAAGCTGGAGATAAGCTCTGCAGCTCGATTCAAATTGCGATAGATAATGCTCAGGTTTTCTTGTCCCTCAGAAATAAACTTCGAGAGCGTACTGGCTTTTAATGTTTTTGCTTCGAATTCACTTTCAATATGATTAAGCCTATCTAGCATCATTGTTGAGGCTGTTACCCCGAGTCCAATCGGTGTGTTAACTTCATGTGCTACGCCTGCAACCATGTCCCCTAAAGAAGCCATTTTTTCGTTTTGGACCATTTGTCGTTGGAACTGATGCAGTTTTTCTAAGGTTTCAATTAGTTCTTGATTCGCTGCTTTTAAGGCTACAGTTCGCAGTTGCACCTTTTCCTCTAGACTGGCATGCAATTTTCGCTGTTCTTGTTCGGCAAAATCTCGTTCTTTTAGATAGTGCTGAGTACGATCTAGCATATCGTTAAATGCAGACCCAAGAATATCTAGCTCTTTGATGTTGGTACTCTCGGCTCGACCTTTGTAATCTCTTTGTCTGGAAATACGCTGAACTAAAGTGGCTAAATTAATTATTGGGTTTGCCAGTGTTTTTTGTAAACGTAGTGTCAGCAGGTAACAAATTATCAATATAATGAGTAACGCGGCGAAGTTGGTGACAATGGAACTGGAAATCAATTGGTTTAAAATATCTGCCGATACGCGCAAATACACGTAACCGATAATCTTATCGTCTAATTTAATTGGTTTAATAAATTCGAATTTGTTATCTGTTTGAACTGGCGTTTTAAAGTCCTCAATGTGCTTCCACATTGGTGGCGTTCGAGCTTGGTCCGGACGGTTGTAACTGGTGAAATAAGTGGGATTTTGCCCTTCAACTACTCTGTAAATATGCACAGCTTCAATGAATGTGGCAGCTTTTAATATTTGTAAATTTTCTTCCTCTATTAGATCATCATCAAATTCTAAACTCGAGATTGCATTGTTACTGATAATTTCAGCATAAATGATAACCTGTTGAATGAGTTCATTTTTGTAATTAGTAATTTGATTGATTAATGAAATGCTAGAGGTAACAACAAGCGCCGATGTTGTGATGGCCATTACCACCCAAACAATCAGGGTTTTTAAAGATAAATTTTTTCCGCCTGTTAGCATATAGTTAATCTGCTTCTTATGGTGGCAAGTCTGCTGCTAGGGATAATAGTGATATAAATTGTTTAAAAAGAAAACACTTAGGCTCATAAAAGTGGAAAGAATTATAGGCCAAGGGCTAAATATGTGTTTTTCACTATTTTCGAATTATTTCAAGTAAGGTTTTTTCGTCAATATTCAATTTCACAGAGGCTCTGGTTAAAGACACTATCTGGTCTACCTTGCCGGCATCATCAGTAGCGGGTATGCGCAAAGAGTCAAAGTCGGCCATACAAATACACAAAATCTCCCCTTCTTTGATCGCAAACTGCGGTACATCAACAGGCGAGCGTTTGTACAAAATATTCGGGCAAACACTAGTGCGTTCAGGCAGTTGAATGCATTTTTCTGGCAAACTATCTTGTGCATTAACTGAATAGCTAATGCACCAGAGAAGCGACAGAGTCAGTAAAATACTGTTAAAACGACCTGAGGTAATAGTTGTTAGCATGACTGATAAAGCGCTTCATATTCTAAGGCTGCTTGATGCCAAGTAAATCGAGTATTCATACCGCGTAATTTCATTTCATTAAAGCTATCTGGGTATTCGTAGTAATGCAACAGAGCTCGGTAAATACAACCAAGCAACGCCGAACTGTCTGGGTGTTCAAATACGAAGCCTGTGGCAATATCCGGCTGATGAATAACGTCAATAACAGTATCTTTCAATCCACCCACGGCTCGAACGATTGGCAAGGTTCCATATGCCAAACTATACATTTGATTCAAGCCGCAAGGCTCAAACAAAGAAGGCATTAGGAAGAAATCGCTGCCAGCTTCCAACAAGTGGGCCAATTCAACACTGAATGTCTCAATGAAAATAAATTTGTCTGGATGTATTTGGGCATGTCTATGCAGCACTTCACTTATTGAAGGGTCTCCTGTTCCAACAATCAAAAGTTGTACATTGTGTTGCAATAAATCTTCTAAAATTGGCAGTATATAACCAAAACCCTTTTGTTCGGTTAGACGACAAACCATACCAATTAATGGCACATTAGGTTTTTGTTCGAAGCCAGAGGTTTCCTGCAATTTTCGTTTACATTCGGTTTTCCCTGCTGGGTTATTTACGTCAAAATTCGCAGGAATGTACTTGTCGGTGGCTGGATCCCATTGACTGTAATCACATCCATTTAAAATACCTGACACATCTTTTCTTCGCGCAGTAAATTCATTGTAAAGCATGTGGCTACCTAAGGTAGTTAACAGCTCAACCGCATAATTTGGGCTTACCGTATTAATTTTATCGGCGTAGCGAATCCCAATTCTAAGAAAGTTTAATGCGTCTCCGTCGAGCTGGTTATGTAACTCAGAATGATTGCTTACATAAGGAATTTGATCGATACGATGAGTACCGTGAAAAGCGCCGTTGTGGATGGTTAGAATGCATTTGCTGTGTTCAAAAAAGCCGCTGTTGTCGGTCTTCAAAAAATACGGTGTTAAGGCAGTATGCCAATCGTTACAGTGCACGATGTTAGGCTGGAAATCGATGGCTCGGCTAGTCGCTAAAGCAGCATCAGCAAAAAATGCGAAACGTTGCGCATTGTCGGCAAAAGCGTGATAGCCGTCAGTGTAAAAACCATCCCGATGAAAGTATTCGGGGAAGTCCACAGCAAAAACCGGTACATCTTGAATATGTAATTGACGGACGTTGAATGAATAGGTTTTGTTACCTGAAACAATACCTTGAGAAGCGACTATGGGCGCATCGAACTTATCTGCTAATAGCTTGTAATAGGGCATCACTATGATGACATCATGACCTAGTTTTTTTAGCTCGATTGGCAATGCTTTAGCCACGTCGGCCAAACCACCTGTTTTAGCTAAGTCTTCTACTTCGGATACTACAAAAAGAATCTTCAATATTTATCTCTCCAATTCATAAACTTGAGAATAAAGTAACTATTACTTTAAACTGAGTAGCAGGTTACATGACGACCTGAGTGTCTAGCAAGTGGCACCCAAGAGTAGGTGACCAACTCAGTTACTTAGATAAATGGGTTATATAAATAACTGTATTCTATTTTTGCGCTCTGTAAAGGTTAAATTTAGAAGTTTGTGCCACTGTTGAGACCATTGGCAACGAACCTTTAATTATATCTGGATAGGGTAAAAAGCGATTAGCTACCAACATTAATGTGCCTTTTGGAAGTAACGCGAACTTCACTTCTTTGATAAATTTGTCGGTTACACTATAGTCAGTTTTAATCCCAGTATGAAACGGAGGATTGGTTAATACTGTGTTGAATTTGTGGCTAATTTCAGCCAATCCATTTGAAGCAATAACATTAGCTTTGAGATTATTGGCCGACAAACTTAGTTCGCTACAGTAAGTTGCTAAAGCGCTTACATCACATAGTGTCAGCGTAATCTCAGGATTGATTTTTGCTGCAAAACAACCAATGACCCCCGAACCAGATGCAAAATCTAGTACTTTTCCTGTTAGCTTTTCAGGTAGGTTTTCAATCAAAAGTTGGCTAGCAGGATCGAGTGCACCTGTATTAAAAATCCCAGGTAAAAAGGCAATTTTGCATACTACGTCATTTACCTGAATATCTTTGTATTGAACAAATTTGGTGATGTCAAAACTGTGTTTTTCTTCAATGTAAGCGCAATATAAACTGCAATGGCGAGCCGAATCGATTTTGTTTATTCGTTGGGAAACTTTAGCAAACAATTTATCAGCACTCTTGATGCCGGATTTATTTTCCCCAACCAAAAAGATATTTCCAGATGGTTTGACGCATGCAGCCATATTGGCAATTAACAGGGCGGCGTGCTCTTTCGACTTAGGCATGTAAATCACAGCCCCGTCAAACAACTCACTGTTTGGCTTTTCGGGGTTTTGATTATGGTTTAGCGCAACAGGATAATGTGCAGAAAATAAATGTTTATTATTTTTCGGACATTGTTGAAATACGTCATAAAATTGATGGAAACCAAAAATATTTGGATTATCTAATGCTGAGAAAATGTCTGCTTCAGGAGGGTTAACAAACAGCCACCTACCTTCTGCAAATTGCTCTTTATTACGCACAAGCACTTGGCTTGTGGTAGATAACATTAGTTCACCCTCGCAAACATCAGATCCCAAACGCCGTGTCCTAGGCGATGGCCACGCTGCTCAAACTTTGTCAGTGGTCGGTTATCTGGTCGTGGGACATAATCTTGGCTTTCCGATAAGTTTTTGAAGCCTTCTGCTGATTGCATCACTTCAAGCATGTGCTCTGCATAATTCTCCCAATCGGTTGCCATGTGGAACACACCATCTATTTTCAATTTAGAACGAAGTTTCTGAACAAAATCAGGCTGAATGATGCGACGCTTGTGATGACGTTTTTTGTGCCATGGATCAGGGAAAAACAACTGTAGGCGGTCGATACTTTCATCGGCAATACAATCTGCCAATACTTCTACTGCATCATGCTCGTAAACACGTAAATTAGTTACGTTTTGTTCGTGGGCATCAGCCATACATGTACCTACACCTGGTCTGTGCACCTCAATTCCAATAAAATCTTTGTCTGGTTCATTGGCAGCCATTTCAACCAAGGATTTACCCATACCAAAACCAATTTCCAAAACAACCGGAGCAGAGCGTCCAAATACTTGTGTAAAGTCCAATTTTCCGTCTGCATGGAGTAACCCCATTGTTGGCCAAAACTCTTCAAGGGCTTTAGCTTGGCCCTTAGTCAAACGACCTTCTCGCTTAACAAAGCTACGTACTTTTTGAACGTATACGCCTGCTGCTTCGGCTTCTTCTTGAGTTTTAAACTGGCTCATGCAAATGTTGTCTCTTATCTAAAAATTGTTTTTCTAAAATGGGGCGGCATTTTACCTCAGAATGAATACCTGCACTAGCGCAAACCTAGCATTTAGCCATGCCGTGGTGATTTAATGGGGGAAGCCAAGCTAGAATAATAACTTGTGCAAGTGTTTCGCGATTAAATCAGGTTCAGCCAATAGCATCATGTGTCCAGTGCCATTGATGAGATTAAAATCTGCATTGGCTAATGAATTGGCAAAATCTTCAATTGCTTGAGCAGGCGCTACTTGGTCCAATTCTGCTGCTATAAAATGAATCGGAAAGGTACTTGTTTTCAGTTTCGGCGATAGGTCAGGCCTTGGCGTCGTTGATTGAACGTGTGCTTTCAATACGCTAGGGCCAAGATCACTTTCCATGTCTTTTACTATCTCAACTAAATCTGCGTTTCTCATTTCAGTTTGAGTGAAAAAGTGTGCAAGTCTGGCTTGGTTCATGGTTACCGATTTTTTGTCATCTATCATTTTTATCAGCATTTTACGCTGCTGAACTTCTTGTGCGCTGAGGCCGTCAGGACAGTAACCAATTAAGGTTAAAGAGGCTACCTTATCTGGGAATTGCAAGGCGGTTAAAGCCGCAATATAGCCGCCCATGGAAAAGCCGACTAAATGAACCTTTTGCTCAAAGCTGTTTATACGGTCACTGCTCAATGCCTGCATTTGTTCTAATGTATCGGCCCACTGCAAAGGCACATAACTACGTTGGGCAAGATTCAGTTTTTTCCATAAAGGGATCCAAATACGCTCATCACACAAAGTTCCAGGAAAAAAAATAGTAGGGGTGGTTATTTCTAGCATCATTAATCTATTTCAATAAAATTCTAGTATGATCATAACAAACCCGATGCGTTAAAACCGCAAAATCAATTCAAGGTATTATGCAAAGTCCAACTACTGACTCGACGTTTAGTCAAAAATTACTGAACTGGTACCATCAAAATGGTAGAAAAGATCTGCCGTGGCAGCAGCAGAAGACCCCCTATCGAGTTTGGGTGTCAGAAATCATGTTGCAGCAAACTCAGGTTAAAACCGTGATTCCTTTTTATCAGCGCTTTATGCAACGCTTCCCCGATGTGATTGCTTTAGCCAACGCGCCTATTGATGATGTGCTGCATCTTTGGACTGGATTAGGATATTACGCTAGAGCCAGAAACCTGCATAAAGCAGCGCAAACAGTACGTGACCTTCACGCCGGCGTATTTCCTGAGACACTCGAGGGAATGGTAGCGTTATCGGGTATCGGACGTTCCACTGCCGGTGCTGTATTGTCCATCGCCAATGGCAAACATGTGAGTATTTTAGATGGCAACGTTAAGCGTGTTCTTACCCGTTATTTTGGAATCCATGGGTGGCCAGGGAGCAAGGCCATTGAACAACAATTATGGGAGTACGCTGATGACCTTACCCCAGCCAAAGATACAGGATTGTATACACAAGCTATTATGGATTTAGGTGCGACTCTATGTACACGGTCTAAACCTAATTGTGATGCTTGCCCTGTGCAAACCACTTGTTTGGCGTTTGCCCAAGGTACACAAGCTGAACTGCCCACTAAAAAGCCTAAAAAAACCACTCCAGTGCGAACCACGGTAATGTTGCTACCTGTTTGGCGAGATCAAGTACTTGTGTATAAACGACCAAGTTCAGGTATTTGGGGAGGCCTATTTGGTTTATATGAAGCTGACACTTTGCAAGACGCCGAATCCAAAGCACAAAGTTTAGCCTTAGGTGATATCCAAATTGAACAACTCGCTCAATTCCGACACACTTTTAGCCACTTCCATCTAGACATCAAACCGCTATTGATGCACCTCAAAAAACCACCCACTTTGAGAGTCGAAGAACAAGAAACCCTTTGGTATGATTTAAATTCACCGCCAAAAGTGGGATTAGCAGCGCCAACCATTAAACTTTTTAGTACACTACGCAAAAATCTTTAATAGAACATTTGGGATACATTGATTATGAGCAGAACGGTTTTTTGTCAAAAACTACAAAAAGATGCCGATGGACTGGACTTTCAACTATATCCGGGGGAATTAGGCAAAAAGATTTATGACAATATTTGCAAAGAAGCTTGGGCAGACTGGCAAAAGAAACAAACCATGCTGATTAATGAAAATAAACTCAATATGATGCAACCCGAAGCGAGAAAGTTTTTAGAAGAGCAAATGGTTGGGTATTTGTTCGAAGGAAAAGAGCCAGATATCGAAGGGTACGTTCCACCTTCTGCGTAAAGTAACCTAAAATAATGCTTAAATAGAAGTCGATTTGCTGGGTTTTCGAACAAACAGCGCTTAAAACTAAAAATTTATTAAAAATCGGTTGACTTGATAGCCAAGAATCCGTTTAATACGCACCCACGGCGCTACCAAGTATACTTTTTAGTGTTGTGATTTGACGAAAAGTCAGTGCCTCGATAGCTCAGTTGGTAGAGCAGCGGATTGAAAATCCGCGTGTCCCTGGTTCGATCCCGGGTCGAGGCACCATTTATTCCAAGAGCCCTGCATGAAAATGCGGGGCTTTTTCGTTTTAGGTTGAAATCGAACCAGTGCCACGGGTCGTGTCCCGCTGCTGCGCGTGCGTCTCGATCCCGGGTCGAGGCACCATTTATTCCAAGAGCCCTGAACAGAAATGTTCGGGGCTTTTTCGTTTTAGGTTGAAATCGAACCAGCGCCGCGGCTCGTGTCCCGCTGCTGCGCGTGCGTCTCGATCCCGGGTCGAGGCACCATTTATTCCAAGAGCCCTGCATGAAAATGCGGGGCTTTTTCGTTTTAGGTTGAAATCGAACCAGTGCCACGGGTCGTGTCCCGCTGCTGCGCGTGCGTCTCGATCCCGGGTCGAGGCACCATTTATTCCAAGAGCCCTGAACAGAAATGTTCGGGGCTTTTTCGTTTTAGGTTGAAATCGAACCAGCGCCGCGGCTCGTGTCCCGCTGCTGCGCGTGCGTCTCGATCCCGGGTCGAGGCACCATTTATTCCAAGAGCCCTGCATGAAAATGCGGGGCTTTTTCGTTTTAGGTTGAAATGAACCAGTGCCACGGGTCGTGTCCCGCTGCTGCGCGTGCGTCTCGATCCCGGGTCATCAAAGATAGAACATGACAAGCTAGCAAGCTGAGTAACGGTGGAGATTGTTGTTGTGTTTATCAATCTGCTTATTAAGTGCGGATGAGCCGCTTTATCAGCTAATCAATGTGAGTAACTTGTTGTTTTATAGAAGCCTACGGGGACTGCGGCTTTTTAAATTATGCGTGCTGACCCCGTTAACAATGATTACCCTCTTTTATGTTTTAATTGCTTTTTACTAAAGCAGCTAAACGGCCTGTGACTTCACCAAACTCAGCAAGAGTTTCATCGAATATTTGTTTAATCGATTTTGTTTCTTTAATGCGCCCTGCAACTTGTCCTGTTAAGGCGATTCCTGCCTCTAGATCGCCACCAAAGTATACCGCTTGTGTGTCTTGGAATTCGCTGAAAATACTTGGTGAACCTTCCTCTAAAATCCGAGTTGAACGTTTGGTGCGCAGTGCTCTTAACGCTGGCCCTGGACCTTTGCGGTTTAAAAACAGAGTGTCAGTTGAATCAGCAGCAATAATCGCGTCTTTCCAGTTTTGATGAACGGGGCTTTCTGTTGCGCTTAAGATGCGAGTCCCCATAAGAACACCGTCAGCACCAAGGGCTAGGGCTGCTGCCATGCTGCGTCCATCCATAATACCGCCAGCAGCGACTATAGGTACGTTTACCGCTTCACATACTTGCGGTATCAAGACCATGCTCGATACGTCGTCGGCATTTTTGAAACCGCCGCCTTCACCACCCTCTACTATGAGTCCGTCAACGCCTGCCTCTACTGCTTTTAGTGCACCTTTGAAGTTGGGTACTACATGAAATACGGTTAAGCCAGCGGCTTTTAGTTGATTTGTATATTTTGTTGGATCGCCAGCTGATGTGGTAACAAACTTAATACCTTGATCAATAATGAAGTCGAGAATTTTTGGATCGCGCACAAAAGCTTGGGCAATGTTCACACCGAAGGGTTTATCCGTCAGGTCGCGCATTTTTAGTATTTCTTCACGTATTGCATCCAATTCACCAGAGCTCGTTTCGATAATGCCCATACCGCCAGCATTTGAAACCGCAGATGATAGTTGTGAACGTGCTATCCAGCCCATCGCAGCTTGTATTATAGGTTTTTCAATACCGAGCATATCTGTGATGCGGGTTTTGATTACAATATTAGTCATATCTTTCCTCTGAAATGAATTGTGGCTTAGGTTATTAGTAATATTGTTATAGAAATGTTAGTGAGATTGGTAC
Organism: Alteromonas sp. M12; assembly: GCF_037478005.1. Taxonomy (NCBI): domain Bacteria; kingdom Pseudomonadati; phylum Pseudomonadota; class Gammaproteobacteria; order Alteromonadales; family Alteromonadaceae; genus Alteromonas; species Alteromonas sp. M12. Next base: position 516,376 of record NZ_CP144164.1, read on the forward strand.
TTTTTTTCATGAATAGAATACCTAGCTATTGGTTTATTGATAGTTGACAAGGTTGGCTTCAATTATTGTAAAGATAGAATTTGTGGGACAAGATAAGAGCTGGAAATATCAGTGCCAAAAAGCATTAGAAAATATATGCAACCTGAGTTAAATCATTACCTTGCTCTATGATGACGTGTATTTGCTGGCGAGTAGAGTAAGTCCATTTCGCCACCCGTGGTGGTGATTTCACTCGGTCTTATTAATAGTTATCTGGATGTCGTAAATATTTTTTCTTTAAACAAATTTTTGTCAGTTTTTTTTACATATTTCCCTTTATAGGTGGTAATTATTTTTATCTAATTGTTAATAAATTGTTGATATGGTTGTATAAAAAATAAGCTGGCTTAAACTATGCTTGTATTCCAACTAGGTGCAAAATTGATGTGAGCATCGGAAGCTTCGGTAGGATTGAAGCATTACTGTCAAAATTAAAAAGGAAATCAAACAATGATTAAAACAAAAAAGCTGGCATTAGCAAGCATTACATTAAGTGCTATGCTAGGTGCATCGGCTGCAACGGCCGCACCTATTTTTATGCAAGGTAATTTCCTCTGGACCCAAGTGTCAGATGATGGCACCTTAGGGAATGAAAGCGCCATACCTGGACTTATCCACGATCCAACAGGAACAGGAACTTTTGATACTGCACAAGGAGATTATCTTCGCCCGGGGACCCCGTTTGAAGGCTTTGGTATCTCGTCTGACCAATTCAGTACTGTAGGTAATAGAAACTCTTCAAGCGATAGCGTAAGTCAGGTGTCAATTACAGACCTAGGTGGTGGCGCATTTGACAACCATGTTCGCTGGACGGGTACTGCTGACAATGGTTTTTTCGATATTGTTCATGACTTTTTCTTTGATGATACCGATGAAAACCTGAATATTACGACCACGATTACCGCTATTAGTGACATGACTAATCTTGCATTCTCAAGAGCAATTGACCCTGATCCAGATAACTATCCTGGCGGTTCGGCAAGTACAAACAATGAGCGTGGGTTGGACTTAAATAATGATGGCGATTACGATGATGCTGGTGAATTGGCGCAAACTGATTTCATCAGTGCCTCTGGTGTTATCAGTGGTTTAACTATGGGTATGTTTACCGATAGTGATTATGAACATAATACAGGTATAGAGTTTTCTTGTTGTTCACAAATTAACCCTGCTGATTATTTAATCGGTGGTGATTTTGCACCAATAGCATTTGGTTTCGACTCTTCTGGGGATAATGGTATCGGGCTTGGCTTTATGATCGGGGACTTGAATGCAGGGGAGTCAGCAACTCTTAATTATTCTTATGTTTTCGGTGATACAGTAGGTACTGTAGATATTCCTGGAGATGACGATCCAACTACCGTTCCAGTTCCAGCAACTATCTTGCTGTTCGGCATTGGTTTAATGGGGATGAGCATGCGTAAGCGTTTTGCGAAATAACATTCGTAAAAAGTTTAAGCCCAGTTTAGTGCACCAGTTCTAAGGTATATTCAACTCGGTTATTAGCTGCTATGTATTGCTCGCGTAGATGTATCAATTACCGAGCCAAAGTAATCTCTAATTAAATGCTCCTGAACGGAAATGTTCGGGAGCATTTTTACATTCAAGGTCAAATGCGTGGTCCCGTCACGCCTCCTTTTGTTATTATTTCATACAATCAAAAATTGCATGGTAGGCGAAATCATATAATCCAAGTGATGGTGAGATATCCTTTGTAGCTATTAAACCCTAAACTAATAAAATTGATTACTAGGCTACTAGGCTACTAGGCTACTAGGCTACTAGGCTACCTAACCCTTATAACGATGTTAAACATGCACCGTTTAAACTTGTCTTTGAGAAACATATCCGCTATTTTATATGTAACTTAATGGTTACATATTGGTTATGGACAATACTTTCAGCGCACTAGCAAATAAAACTCGACGTCAAATTCTCGATTTTGTGAAGAACAATCCAGCCTGTCTGGTGAATGATATTAGTCGTCAGTTCGCTATGAGTAGGGTAGCGATAATGAAACACTTAAAAATACTAGAGCAGGCCAATTTGTTAGTTACTGAAAAGATCGGTACATCCAAACACCATTATTTTAACGTCATACCCATTCAACAAATTTATGATCGCTGGACGGATGAATATAGTCGTTTTATGGCATCCCGTTTAACCGGCTTTAAAAACCAAATTGAACAACAATTGCAGGATGATGAAAATGAGCCAGAGCAAGACAAAAAGTGTTCATAAAATTTTTATTGCGGCGCCAATAGATAAAGTTTGGCAACAACTAACTAAAACAGACGGTCTACAAGCTCAGTTTTTTAATGCTCGTTTGGACACTCCTGGGCTTGAACAGGGTGCAGCTATAAGAATGCGCACTGGTAAAAATGGTAAATATACCTCGGTAGTGGGGGAAGTGCTGGAATTCGATCCTCCCTTTATCTACTCCCATTCCTTTAAATTTACCAGTTTAGACGATCCTTATTGCAAGGTGACTTATAAGTTGAAGGAAGTGGACGGGGGAACTGAATTTACCCTTATTAATGAAGATATGCCGGTTGCAACGAAAACTGCAAAATACATGGAGCAAGGTGTCCCGTTTATTTTAAATACTTTAAAAGGTGTCGTTGAGCATGGCAAACCGCCATTTAAGTATCAACTTATGCTATTCATGATTGGCGCTTTGTCTTTTACCGTGCCAAGTAAATGTAAAAGTGAGCATTGGCCACTCTAAATGGTTAATGATTATGACTCGTTAATAAACAGATAATCACAATTGGGAGAATAGTTATGGCAACTCCAGAAGAAATGGCGCAAACCATGCGCAACAACGTGGAGCAGAAAACCGGAAAGGGCATGAACAGCTGGTTTGAAATCATCACCAAAGGACAGTGTGAAAAGCATGGTCAAATAGTTAAAATGTTGAAAACTGAGTTCGCTGTGACCCACGGTTTTGCTAATTTAATCGCCCATGACTATCTCAATCGTAATGCAACTCCGTCAAACGAAACAGACTTAATAGAGACGCAATATAGTGGCTCTAAGCAACATTTGAAAATAATATACTCAACTATTATTAAAGCTCTCGATAGTTTGAGTGAAATGCAAATAGCGCCAAAAAAGTCTTATATTAGCTTGCGGCGCAATAAGCAATTTGCACTCATTCAACCTTCCACTAAAACCCGTGTTGACCTTGGTCTTAATCTTAAAAATGTCGAGCCTCAGGGGCGATTGGAAGCTTCTGGTAGTTTCAATTCGATGGTGTCTCATCGAATTAAAATCACTGATATAAATCAAGTAGATGAAGAACTGATTGATTGGCTGAAAATGGCATATCAGCAAAGCTAAAAATTGCCAATTAGACGTAAATGAAAGATGGTGAAGGATAGACAGGCATATTTTCACTGGTGTTATGAGCCTGCTTCTTTGGCAGGCTACTCAAAATTTTGAATCAAGGTGTGCACTGGTTAAAATGCACAAATCATCAATTTGATTTTTCGCGCCAATGAATCATTCGATCGTTGCCATGAAATATGCCAAAAGTCGCTACCGAGGACGGATTCTCAGTGTACGGGCCGTCATAGTTAAAGTCGATATCGCTCCAATCAAATTGTAACCAAGTTGGGACTTCAAACTCAATTTGCACATCACCTTGGTTATTAACTCCAGGTGGAGAAAGGAGGAATTCTGCACGTCCCGACTCGAACGTACCTGCGCCTGACGCGCTAGTAGTGCCTGGAGCTAGACTTATATCGGTTATGTTGACGTCGGTTGCTGCGTCGAAGCGAGTGAAATTGTCTTCGCTACTGATCACAAAACGACTTCCATCCCAATACTCGATTTGCATCGGGATATTCAATGAAGTGGTTTCTGGGCCGTAGTTATTCTTCAAAACCCATCGACCAAAACGCACTTCTTCGCCGAATGGTAGCAATTCAAGTACCCCGTTGGCAGCATTTCCATCTGAATCGTTTGCCGTAATTCCATCTGCATCTATAACCGATGTAACCTTCAAACTTAGGTTACTTGTAAATGGTTCAACTAACGCGTTGGCATTACGCTCATAAATAAAATTATCGGTTGAGTTAAATTGATAACTAATTACCCCATTCATTTCGGTTATCGTCGGCGATTTTAGATTTGCGCTCAAAGAGACATTAGTAGTGGCATCGGCACCAATTTGGCTTGAATCTTCGGTGGGACTGACTCTAACAATATTGGACTCATCTAAATTTACGAAATCACCGGTATAGTTTAACGTTGTATGCCCATCTAAAGATTTGGCCGTTATGGTGAATTCAGGTTCAGTCGCGTAGCTAATTTGACCTGAAGCAGGGCTTGCAATGTTCATCTGTCCAGCATAGACAAAAGGATCGCCTCCAGACAGAAATCCATCAAATACTGTCTCTAAGTCAAAATACGCTGGGGTAAACCTACCGATACTTTCACTTGTTGCGGCATCAATAGTTTTACCAAAATAACCATTAACTGGCGGTGTTGCCGTTATAGTAAATACACCTACTTCTGAAACACTTTGATTTGTTTCTAATTTTACGCCGTTGTCGGCTGTATCAATACTGATGTTCGCCACCCCTAAACTCACCGAATTACCCGTTAACGGTGCAACAGTATCTACTGTAAGGGGAATATTCTTCATTTCAAAGTTTGCTGTAATGGTACCGTCACTACATGCCGCGGCGACTGATAAATTAAAGTCTTCACCGGCTTTTTTAAATACATTGCAGCTAGCATCGTTTGTTGTACATTCTGCATTAGCATCAGGGCTGGCAACAATTAATTTAGCCGGGCTAACTACCGTTGTTACTGTTGAAGAAGCCAACCCGTTGCCACTTGCGTCATTTACTTCAATGCTAATTTTACCGGCGTCTTGGTATTCAAAACTTAATACTGCCGTTCCGGATTCATCAAAATTGATGATTCTATTCTGAGTAACTGAGGCGGCAGCCATGGCGGTGGAATCTAAAGTGGGTACCTTGGTTCCAGTGGTTGGATTTGCATAATTGAAAACTAGATCTAGGGATAAATCGCCATTTTCCGCAGCCGCACAACTGGTACTACTGTCACCGACCTTAACCGCTTGAATTGTTAAGTTTGTGGTGCTGCATGCAGTGTGATCTTCTAAGCTAAGCAGGTAACCACCGCTGGAAAAAACAATATCACAATCAGGTATACACTCTAGATCACTCATTGCTGGAACATCTGTTTCGGCTGATAGGGTGATTGTTTCTGCGGTTGTATGGTTAAACTCGACACTGACAGTTTCACCACTGGGAATAGTGATTGGATTATTACTCCATGTAGACGGACTTCCCGTGGCTGCCAGGGTTACATTGACGTCTATGGGGACTAAATCTGTACAGTCTAGATTGGCACAGGCTTTGAGCGTAACAGGTTCAGCGCTGCAGGTTAAACCATCTCCATCATGTTCAATTTGGATATGATGTAGTGGCACAGTACAAGAGCGGGTTGTGCCCATAAGGCTAGATACTTCTGCCGCATTCAAAGCCGTCGGCCTCAGGTTTACCTCATCAATGGCCCCATGGAAAACGCTTTTCTGATTTGCCGATGAATATAAATTACCAATATAAAAATCCCCTGAAGTATTAGGAATTAGGCTACTGGACTCAGAAAAAGTACCGTCAAGAGTACCATTAACATATAGTTTTACTCTTTCTGATTCGTCTTGGGTACCATCGAAAACAATAGCAATATGATACCAAGTATCAACCACAAAACTGGTGTTCGATTGAAATCTGTCATTCGCCCCATCTATGTCTACATACAGTCGGTTGCCGCCAGAGTTGGTAAAAAAAGCACCATAAGAAACGCCGTCAACACCATCAGGTCCTTTTGAAAACACCCCCCGTGAATCCGTGCCATTGGTTTGATTAAAACTACTGGCCTTAATCCACGCTGATAACGTCATGGCTGTTAACTCGTCTAAACTGTCTCCATTTGCACTAACAATATAATCATCAACGCCATCGAATTCTCCATACCCACATGAACCTGGATCGCCCTCAAGGGCGGGGCTCATCGCAGATGTAGTTGGATCAGTACCCACCCCGTAACCCACTGAAACTGCGTCGTAACCACTGTTAGTGCTATCTTTTACTTCGTTTGCCGTACCATTCCAGCTGGTTTCATCCATCCGCCACTGCGCGTTTTTGCAGACCCCTTCATTTAATTTAAAATCAGTGGCCCTTACGTAAGATGAGCTTCCATAATTGTTCAAGCTACGGAAACGCAGAATATTGGTGGTGATAGGATCAAAATCATAACTCTGTAATAAAGTCGTATTTTCAGCAGTAAATATGTAGCTTGGGGTAATTGCTGTGCCCAGTAATTTAAAATCAGCGATACCTGTATAACTTGGGTCACCGTGATTTTTAATGGTTACTAAACGTGCTCCTATTACATCTGTAACTTCATCTTCCTCATCCAATACTATGTCATATGGTGCTGCTGACATTGGCACACTAAAGGTGGTTGATGGAGTAACCGATTCCCCGATTACTTCAAATTCACGTAGCCCGATGTAAGATGTATCACCGTGATTGTTGATGGTTATTAACTTGACTGCAGTGACTTCCTCAGGAATGTCATCTTCATCTAACTGAAAAGTTTCTCCGTTTGAATGCATGGCCGCGGTAAAAATTTTCGTTCTGGTAATTGATGGGCCAAGTAGTTCAAATTCTCTGGCCCCAATGTAGGTATTGTCACCGTGATTACTAATGGTTACTAGTTTCACATCGGTTACATCAGTTGGCACATCGGCAGGGTCTAGAGTAAAAGTCTGAACACTATCGTTCATAGCCGCTGTGAAGGTTTTGCTTTGGGCTACTGACAATCCAAGCAGCTCAAATTCACGAGCACCGATATAGGATGGATCGCCGTGATTACTAATAGTGATGAGTTTCACATCTGTGACGTTAACGGGGATGTCTTCACTATCTAGGCTGAACAATTCACCATTGCTATGCATTGCTGCTTTAAACGTCTTACTTTCACTAACCGATGGCCCTAAAAGTTTAAATTCTTTCGCGCCAATATAACTAGAATGACCATAGTTGGAGATTGTGCGTAAGCGCACATCCGTTATATTTTCAAACTGATAAGCTGGATCTATGCTGAAGCTTTCACCGTCGTTATTTTTAGCGGCAGTATAAGTATAGGTAGGTCCAACTGAATCACCTGAAAAGGTTAATTCTCTGGCGCCCGTAAAGGTAGAGTGTCCGTAATTACTTAAGGTACGTATGCGTGTAGCTGTGACATTGTTATAAGCGCCGACAGACCAAGTTTGCAAATCATTATCCATGTTGGCGGTAAAAGTCGTCCCGCCGTCTGGGGCATTGATGGTTTGCCATGGACCGTTTGAAATTTGAATATCAAGTTCAAAGGTCTGTACTGATATGTTGTTACCGTAATTAACCAGAGAGAAAGTATCGAAATTAATCGGATCTCCATTGGTACCGTCATTATCGGTGTCAAAAGTAAAGGCTAATGTATTATTTTGTTTGGAGGACAACCATTGATTGCTTTGGTCACCATCGTGTAAATTTTTGGCGGCGTAAGAGGTAGAGTTATACTCACTATCTATAGTAGTTAAACTACCACCGTGATAGCTCAATGAGAAATTGTGATTTGGTTCGTTGGCCCCTGAGCCAGCGACAGGAATTTTTATCCAATCTGGATTAGAAAGGGTTTTAACTTCAATTTGAAAGTACTTAATTGAAATATCGTTATTGCCGTAGTTAACTAAATTGAAGCCTTCAAGTTTAAATCTGTCCCCGGCTCCTGATAAATTACCGTCATCATCGAGATCAAATTGGAAGTCCAAGGTATTGTTACTTTTACTACTTAACCAAGATGAGTTTAAGTCGCCGTCATGCAGATTTGCAGCTGCATAGGAGGTGGCGTTATATTGGCTATCAATATTGACTAATGTCCCACCTTGTTGCGCTAAAGCAAAATTATAGTCAGGTTCGCCAATGACAGAGCCTGGCACACTGAGTTTTTGCCAGTTTGGATTTGCTGATGTCTTAACCGCTACTTGGAACTCGTTGATAGCGCGGTCATCGTTTCCATAGTTTTTCAAATAAAAACTTTGTAAGGTAAATTGATCCGCGGCAGTGGCGAGTGAGCCGTCCCCATCAGCATCAAATTGAAATTCAAAGAAATTATTAGTTTTGTTACTTAGCCAAGAAGAATTTCCGTCACCGTCATGAATATTTTTCGCAGCCAATGACGTGGAGTTATACTGACTGTCAAAACTGGTTAAGGTACCGCCTTGATACGTTAAAGCAAAATTATAATTAGCTTCGCCACTTGTGGAACCAGGTACCGCTATTTTTTGCCATGTTGGATTTGAGGCGGTTTTGACTGAAACTTGAAACTGCTTAATTGACCGATCGTCATTTCCATAGTTTCGTAATCGGAAGCTTTCGAGGGTGAAATAGTCTGTTGCCGTACCCATTAAGCCATCTTCGTCAACGTCAAATTGGAAGGCTAGGGTGTTATTTCCATTCGAGCTTAGCCATCTACTATTTGCGTCACCATCGTGAATATTGTCAGCACCCCAAGAGGTGGAATTCAATTCGCTATCGATCTCGACCAAAGTACCGCCATTATGGGACATAGCAAAATTAAAATCGTTATCACCAATAGCTGAGCCCGGCACATAAATTTTTTGCCAACTTGGGTCACTCAGAGTTTGCACTGCAATTTGAAACTGTTGTACTGAACGAGTGTGCGCTCCATAGTTTCTTAGGTTAAATTTACTAAAGGTAAAGACATCATCAGTATCTCCTTCGGCTCCAGTTGTACCATTACTATTTGGGTCAAAAGAAAATTCGATAGTGTTATTATTTTTGCGACTTAACCAAAGTGAGTTGTCATCGCCATCCTGCATATTCTCAGCAGCCCAGGTAGTGGCGTTGTATTCGCTATCAACAATGCCTAATACACCACCATTATGTGTCCTGGAGTATATATAGTCGTCATCACCAGCGACTGAGCCGGGGACTTCAAGTTTGTTCCAAGTCACACCATCAGTGGTAACTTCAATTTGGAATTCTTTTACTGAGCGATCATCGTTACCGTAGTTTGTAATTTGTATTTCACTGATGGGGATTGAATTTCCAGCGTTGCCATTCCAGTCGGTATCAAAATTAAACTCAATGGTGTTATTCGATTTTTTCGACAACCATCTTGATTTGTTGCTGCCGTCGTTAAGGTTTTTCGCACCATAGGTTGTGCTATTGTATTCACTGTCCACCGATACCAATCGAGCCCCTTGCGCCCAACTCAAATAATCAATTTTTGCAGTGGGGTTTTGCTCAGCTACGATTGGACGCCATCCATCAGTACCAGAGTCGGCACTTAAAGAGCTGTCTGAAGTGGTGAGTAACATAAATTGTTTTAGTGAACTTGAATCTTTACCATAATTGGTTAATTCAAATTCTTCTACACAGTATGCTTCGTTGCTGTCGTTGAGTTGGAAATTAATGTTGTTGCTTAATTTGCTAGATAACCAGTGAGTGTTTGAATCACCGTCCTGTAAATTACTGGCCGCCCAAGTGGTACTATTATATTGAGTATCTACTAAGGTTATAGTCGAGGGTTGTAATACGTCTGCTAAAACATAGGTAGCAGGAAGAGCTGCCAGCAAAGCAATAATTTTAAAATGGCACGTTTTGGTGGTTTGCATTACAACCTAGGCTTCATTACCGTCAATAAACATCATATGATAATAACCCAGCTCCAATATAATTGTAATGTTAGGAACTAGACATGCGTATAAATATGCTCTTCATACTGTCATTTATAACGATAGCGGCTTGTAGCCCTAATTCGTCAGAGACTGAGCAGTCAAAAAGTCCAGAGAGTTTGCTTATGGAACAACAAAAGGGTGACCAGGTTATTGAGCTTGAAGCTGAAAAAAAGTTAATAACCGATTCATTGACTGAAATCGAGCAGACACACAGCTCATTGGAAAATCGTGCTGAGTTGGAAATGGCGCAATCTGAAAAAGACCTAATCTCACTAGCCGCAGAAAAAAGAAAAATCGAGGAACAACAGCTACTTGAAAGCGCGAGAGAAAAGACCGAAAAGTTGGAAGCCTTGTTAAAACAAACCGAGCAATAGTTGGATATAGCAGTGTGCCTTTCACCGCTTCGTTATTTGCAGGAGGCTTTCACCACAACGTTTTAAGCCAGCCGCTTCCTTTGTATTGTCACCCTTAGTCTTTCATTAATATGTTAGTGTATTCAATTAGCATGTGGTCATCAAAAACGCTTAGGTTTTTAGCAGTATTGTGTTGTGCGATTGACTTGCCGTTCCCACTTTTGTCGCATCGGCTAAGCTCGTAGGAGTGGGTAAAATAAAAACTAAAAGAACTAAAATGCTAACTACTAGGGCTGTGACCACTGCAAAAATATATTTAATCATTAAATTATTCCCTCATTTGTTCTAGTGATTACGTTGTTTAGACCAAGCCAATGCGGTTATCGCTAACAGTACCGCGCTCATGATTAAAATTGCTAGCATGTTGTAGAGCAAATCTCGTTCCCCTGGGGCACCTATAATATGCAATGCAATTTCGCTCAGATGATAGGTGGGTAATAAGTGTGCAAAAGTTTGCATGCCTGGTGGGAATAGCATGATTGGGACCCATAATCCCCCTAACGCCGCAAAAGCTAGAAAAATGATATTGGAAACCGCTACGGACGCATTACCATTGCAAACAAAGCCAACAATTAAACCGATTAAGATAAATGGCAAAGTGGCAACAATGTGGGTAATTAACATCAATGCCCAGGTACTTTGAGGCAACGCTACAGCCGCCCCGAAACCGGCGATTATATACATGATTGCCAATGACATACTTGAAAACAAAAGGGTGCTACAGATCTTCGCACCTATGTAACTGAAGCCTTGGCTAGGCGCTGCTAATTTCAGATCTAACCAGCCTTTATCCCGCTCGTTTGCCACACTAATTCCAAATCCAAATATTGCAGGTCCCATAACGGCAAATACGCCGTAAGTGGCTAGTAAATAACCTGGCGAACTATTACTGCCGGGAATTAGGATGGCAAATAATGTATAAAATGCCACTGGCATCCCTAATGTGGGAAAGATGAATTCAGGTGCGCGAAAGGCTTTTAGCAATTCGGCACCGGTTTCCAATACAAAAGAGGCGACTATCCTGTTCATAATTTATCTCCTTGGCTAAGGTGACTGAACACGTCTTCTAATTTGGGTTGGCTAACGGTAAGGTCAGCAATTTGGGAATCTAAATTCAATATTTCTGACAGTGATAGATTGACGTTTTTACTGCGAATTTCACTAAAGCGTCCTGATTTCGAAACGGAAGTCACGCCGGTTATAACACGCAACTTATCTGCCGGAATTTGAGTTTCACAGCGAATAATTGAGCCGCTAGTTTGCTTTTTGATTTCATTAGGCGAAGCATCAGCCACTATTAAACCTGAGTTCATAATCATGATTCTGTCGGCTAAATTTTCGGCCTCTTCTAGATAATGAGTGGTGAGTACTATGCTTTTGCCTTGTTTGGCAAACTGCCGAATGATAGCCCACATATTTCGTCTGGCTTCAATGTCTAAACCCGTAGTGGGTTCGTCTAAGAAGATTAATTGGGGGTTACCAACTATGGCTAAGGCAAACTGCGCACGCCTTTTTTGACCGCCAGATAATTTTTTATAACGCTTATCTGCAAAGCCTTCAAGTTCACACATTTCAATGGTTTGCTGTACTGAAAATGGGGCGGGATAATAGCTTGCAAATAGCGTTATTTGCTCGCGAATTGTTAGCAAATCTGGCAAGTCTGAGTCTTGTAAAATGACCCCAGTTTGACGTTTAGCATTCATAGAGCCGGGTTGATGCCCCATTATTTGCATGTCACCGGAGGAGATTTTTTCTAAACCTAGCGCACATTTAATGAGAGATGTTTTTCCTGCACCGTTCTGACCTAAAATGGCAAATACGCCAGCACCTTGAATACTAAAATTAACGCCTTTAATAGCTTCAATTGCTGCGTATGATTTTTTGAGGTTTTTAGCTTGTAAAATTGGTGTTGAAAGATCCATATAAACTGCCTGCTTAATGTTTAGTATCCCAATATTATCGAGCGGGTGATACTTCACAAGTGACGAAAGTCACATTCTGCATTCGCTTAAAATGGATCTTTTAGGGCAGGCTTAGTTAACCGGTAAATTAGTCTGCAAAAATTGCAGCATATTCCCACCCATGACCTTGCTTATAGATTCCTTTGACACACCTTTGTTTAAAAGGGACTGAGTGATGAGTGCCAACTGGCTGGTATCGAATGCCGTAGTGACAGCACCATCAAAATCTGAACCTAGAGAAACGTGCTCATCGCCAACCAAGTTGATGCCATAAATGATCGCATCTGCTATATCTGTTGGTTGAGTACTACATATGGCACCATCCCAATGACCAACAGCAATAAGGCCTCCAGCTTGGGCAATTTGTTGCATTAAGCCATCATTAATATTGCGTTTTGATTGACAGTGACCATAGAAGCCTGTGTGACTAACTACTAGCGGCGAGGTGCTAATTGCTAGCACATCTTTAACGGTTTGTTCAGATGAATGGGATACATCGACAATAATGTCTAACTGCTGCATTTTTTTGACAGCCTGTTTACCAAATTCAGTTAAGCCCATTTGGCTTGTGCCATGCAATGAGCCGCCTAATTTGTTGTCAAAAAAGTGTTGCAAGCTCATCATTCGAAAACCTTTGTTGTACAGAACTTGAATGTTCTCCAACTCTCCATCTAACGCGTGAGAACCTTCTGTTCCCAAAAGCCCAGCAACCAACTTAGGATGTTGTAGACGCTTTTCTAAAAATGTCGCTAGTGTTGTTTGCGAAGTGACCACAACAAAATCGTTTGCATGCTCTTGCGCTTGTTCTAAAAGTTTATCAGCTTGAAATAATGCCCTTGCAGTTAAGCTAGTCCAGGTGTCCATCGGCCAACCTTGAACTAATGCTAATCGAGTAATGTTGTCTGCGGCATCTGTGTTATTTTCTTCGTAATTTAGTCCCACTGGCGATTTGGTTACAGTAGTAAACATTTGTAACGCAACATTACCTTGCTGCAAACGCGGAATGTCCACATGTCCAGTTTGCCCGTGCTCAGACAAATCCCTGTTCCACAGCAGTGAATCAGCATGCCAATCGCCTACTATTAACGAATTATGAAATGCTTGAGCATCTTGACTGATCGTGATGGTGTCAACCGGCTCCACTTTGTTCATTTGTTGTTCCAAATAGCTTGGTACAAAAATGCGAACACCAGTATAACCAAGTAACACCACTGCTAAGGCAGTTAATGCAACACGAGTTCTCTTCATTGAGTTCTCCAATATTAAGGCAGGGATCAGACTAGGTTGTGTGCCTATTTCTGAAAGGCTTTTTGCAAGTATGCATTAAATGCGGGCATAGCTTCAACTCTAGCTTGAGCAATCACTTTAGCTTCTGGCATTTCGTTTAATTTGGCTAATAGTTCCTTGGCTCCAGGCACTTCGGCTAATAAGTCGATATCAAATAACTTAGTTGCTATTGGCAGCGCTATATCAGCAGAATACAAAAAGAAAATATCTGCAGCGGTAAACTGGTCGCCAGCGATATATGGAGAAAAAGAAGCGACTCTAGAGAGTGACTGCATGCCGTTTAATAGTGCACGTTTAACTTCTTTTTTAGTGATATCCTCTCCTGGTACACCCCAAAAAGCTTCTGCCATACAACGCCTTGCAGGCAATTCCATATAAAGCTCAAGCATTTTTATCAGCTCTTTGGTTTTGGCTTTCTGAAATGGGTCTTCGGGATATAATTTGATGCCAGAATAATTATCATCTAGGTATTCTAAAATGACATTGGTTTCAATCAAGACACCATGTTCCGTTTCTAACGCAGGCACTTTTCCCGTAGGGGATATAGCTAAATATTCTGGTGTTTGATTTGGGTAGGTTATCACTTCTTGGTAATCGATTTTTTTTAGATCAGCGGCCAATTTCACCATATTGAAGTAATTGCTAACGGCAAACCCATATAATTTAAGCATAACATTCTCCCAACTTATAAAAGAAAGCATAATGTGCTTGTTTATCCACAAAGACACAACATTTGAATACTTATAGTTATGAATAAGAGCTGAAAAGCACTTGAGGTAATCTATGTAAGATTATGTTTTTTAGTAACTAATTTTTTGTATCGTAAATTTTGTGTAGTAAAACCTTCTTTAAAATGTCACTGAAATTAAACTCTATTGTCATCACTTCCTAGCACTCTAGCGCCCGAAAATTAAATACAAAAAGGGAACCATGGTGCGCAACAATAAACAATTACCTTTTCATTATTCGAGTCTTGGAATGCTCGTGGCAGCTGCATTATTTGCACAGCATTCGTATGCCCAAGAAAACACCCAAGAAGCTGAAATAGAAGAAATCAGTGTTATCGGTAAAAGTGTTTCTTATGCCAATAACCAGACATCGGAGACGATGTTATTGCAGCAAAGTTCGCTTACCAGTGTTCTGTCCGTTATCGATAATTTACCTGGTGTATTAATTAATGAAGGGGATACCTTCGGAACAGATGATTGGTCAACCACTGTTTCTATTCGAGGATTCCAGTTAAGTCTAGATCAACAGCAGATTGGTATCACCGTCGATGGTATTGCCAATGGTAATTCCAACTATGGTGGTGGCGCTAAAGCGAATCGTTATATCGACACTGAAAATCTTGCAACTGTTGAAGTGTCTCAAGGTACATCTGATATAGCATCTCGTTCTAACGAAGCCCTAGGCGGCACATTAAATTTCGTAACTATTGAGCCTGGCACTGAAGAACAAATGATTTTTAGTACCACATTGGGTGATTTCGATGCGCAAAAAATGTTTGTGCGTTATGAAACCGGCGAAATAGCTAAAGATACTTATGCGTGGTTTAGTGTTTCAAGTTCTAGCAATACCGATTGGGTTAATCAATCGGCTGAAAATACTCGCGATCACATTGCCGCAAAAATCATAAGCAGTTATGGCGACACTGATTTAACCGCATATTTTTCTTGGGATGATGCCCATGAAGACAACTACCAACGAGTTAGTTTGGATCAGTTTGTTCAAAATCCAGATTGGGATCGCTTAACGTCTGAATGGACTGGGATTCCCTATATCGATCAATTATATCGTAAAGGCTGGTCGACACTACGTGAAAATCGGTTTGCTTATGTTGAATTAGAGCATGATTTCGGTTCTGTAGTCGTCAATGCTAATGCCTATTATCATTACAATGAAGGTCGTGGCGATTGGATCCCTCAATACCTAGTGGATGTGGAAGCTGATGGCACGGATCAGCCTCATTCTGAGTTGGTTTCTGGCAATACCGTAGAAGGTGGCAGTGCGTTGTCGACAATCTACTTTGTGGATGCTACTGGCGTTGCTTTGTCACCCATTGATGGTTGTGTAAGTTCAATCACCTTCCCTTATGGCGGAGCCGGTGCCGAATATGATCCAGCGTGTTATGCATCTGGTGCATTGCCGGTTAGTTCTTATCGCCATACTCACTATGAAAAAGAGCGTATTGGATTTAATGCTGATTTTTCTTGGATTGCGCAAATAAACGACATGCAGAACAATCTTCGCGGTGGGATTTGGTATGAAGATTATGATCGTAACGAGTCTCGAGATTGGCACAAAATAATTGATTCTAGAGTTGGTTATGAGTTCGATAATACCCCTTATTGGGTGCAATATGACCGTTCTTTCCCTGTTGAAACTACCATGTTGTTTTTGGAAGACACCCTTGAGGCAGATATGTTCACCGCACGTTTTGGTGTTAAACAATTTTACGTAGATTTAGAGCGGACCGACAACTTTGGTGAGACTGAAAACGTCAGTATTTCGTCAGATTCCGATTTGTTGTTAAGCGCTGGTTTAGTGGTCCAAACCGGTCTTGACGGTTTAGAAGTATTTGCTGGCTATGCTGAAAACTTTGCTGCCATTAAAGACACAGTGCTTGAAGCTGATTCATCTCAGTTAGCAGATATATCGCCTGAAACGGCAGAAAATCTAGATTTAGGTGTTCGTTACAATGGCGACATTGTTACTGCAAGTTTGACTTATTATTCAATTAAATTTGAAGACAGATTGACATTTATTGCGCCTGATTCACCGGATGGAATTGATTTCTTAATCGGCACCAATGGCGGATATGTAAACGTTGGGGGTATCGATTCTAGCGGTCTTGAAGCTAGTATCAATATTCAAGTAAATGACAACTTAAGCGTTTACGGTTCATTTACTAAAAATGACGCTGAATATACTGATGGTTCAATTGATTACCCAGTTGGAAATACCGTATTTGGTTCTGCCGAACATATGGCGGTTATTTCAATTGATTGGAATAGAAATAATTATATCGCAGGGCTATCGACGAAATGGGTAGATGACCGTTTTATCGATGCGGCGAATACGCAAGTCGCAGATGCCTATTTAGTATCTGATTTTTATGCTGGTGTAATTATTGATGATTTGGGCGAAAGTGTTGATTCTATTGAGCTTCGTCTTACCGTAAATAATATGTTTGATGAAAGCTATTTAGGCGGTATTTCTGGTCAATCAGCTTGGATTGGAGCTCCTCGTACTGCTGCATTCAACGCTATGGTTAAATTTTAATTAAAATGCTTTATGTGTGACCCTGTGTCTTTGGGCTGCTTTTGCAGCCCTTTTTTTATGGAGAAATTGAATGAAACGTGCATTGGTTATGATTTTATGTTTGTTTACTTTACTGGCAAGTTCGTTGGCCAGTAGTGCTGAAAACCTTATACTCATATCCCTCGATGGGGTTCGCTGGCAAGATGTGTATCGAGGTTATGAACCTAAGTTGTACAGCGCAAATATTAACTCTGCTATTAAACAGCGCCAACTTGAACAGTTTGGCGGTTCTTCTGCAAGTGAAAAAAGAACTAGGCTTATGCCGTTTCTTTGGTCGAAAATTGCAAATAGTGGGCTATTGCTGGGTAATCGAGATATTAATTCTGCCATGACAGTAAACAATTCCATGTGGTTTTCATACCCTGGATATAACGAGCTATTAACCGGTAAAGCCGATCCAACGATTCGTGATAATGCAGCCAATAACAACAAAAACGTTACTTTTTTGGAATGGTTAAATCAACAACCAATTTATCAACATAAGGTTGCTGTATTCGGTAGTTGGGATGTATTTCCGGCAATCATTAATCGGCAACGAAGTGGATTGCCAATCAATGCTGGTTTTGAATCTGCAGACTGGCAAAATCTGTCAGAAAGAACCGAGTGGCTAAATCAATTGCAACAAAATATACCTAGCCCATGGCATAACGTACGCTTGGATGCTTTTACAATGGGTTTTGCAGAAGAATATGTTGAACAATTTAAACCCAAAGTGTTGTATTTGGCTTTAGGTGAAACAGATGACTTTGCGCACAATGGCAGTTATTGGCAATATGTGGATGCACTACATCGTGCAGATAGCTTAATCGCAAATTTATGGCAGAAGCTACAAAGTATGCCGGAATATGCAGGTAAGACTAATCTCATTATTACCACTGATCACGGGCGTGGTGAAACACTGAAAAGCTGGCCTCACCATGGCAGCCCTGAAGCAGTAAAGGGTTATATTAATGCAGAAGCAGAGTTCAAAAATGGGATAGTGGGTTCAAACCAAATTTGGCTCGCTGCCATGGGGCCAGACGTAAAGCAAATGATGGCAAACGATCATCCATTAGGAGAGCAAAAAAACACGCAAAGATTTAGTTTGGACCAAGTTGCCGCTACAGCCCTTCGTTTGTTAAATATAAAGCCAGACCAATTTAATGATGACATTGGTAAAGCTATTGAGGTAAACCAGCAATGAAAATCAATATTTATGCTGTTTGCTTGATTTTATTATTGAGTTCTCATGGTTTTGTATTCGCCCAGCAAGCAACGACTAAACCTATCACCAAGATTTTATTTGGTTCTTGTGTGCATCAAGATAAACCACAACCTATTTGGGCACCGATTAATCAACAAAAGCCAGATCTGTTTATGCTGTTAGGCGACAATATTTACGGTGATACAGAAGATATGCAGGTGTTAGCGGAAAAATACCAAAAACAAGCTAATGTTCCTGGCTTTAAACAATTAAGAGAAACGACGCCAGTGGTGGGAATCTGGGATGATCATGATTTTGGTGTAAATGATGGTGGTGCGGAATATCCTCAAAAGCAAGCATCCAAACAACTTATGCTAGATTATTTTAAAGAGCCTGATAATAGTCAAAGACGTAGTCGAGAAGATGGTGCTTATACTGCCTATATATACGGGCCGCTAGGACAGCAAGTACAGGTGATATTATTAGATTTGCGTTGGAATCGCAGTGCTCTTCATGCAGTATCGAAAACTCAATATGAAAAAATGAAATCACCTAATAACTTAGGCCCGTACGAGCCTGATCCTTCTGGTAAGGGCATGATGTTAGGTGAAACTCAGTGGCAATGGTTAGAAGAACAATTAAAACAGCCTGCTGATTTACGTATTTTAGTGTCTAGTATCCAGTTTATTTCTGAATTTACTGGCTGGGAAAGCTGGGCTAATTTTCCGCACGAGCGTGAACGCATGCTTGCCTTACTAGATGAGTTGAATATCAAGAACTTGTTCGCTATCAGTGGTGATACACATTGGGGGGAATTGTCAGTAGATAAAACCGAAAAAGGACAATCTATATGGGAGCTGACTTCATCAGGTTTGACAGAAAGCTGGCATCAAATAAGTCCCAATGAACATCGACAAGGTCAAGCATTTATTGATGCAAACTTTGGGCAAATTGATATTCAATGGCCTAACTCAAATGATACAAAAGATGAAATTAAGGTTAGCTTGAGTCTCAAAGACACTCAGGGTGACTTGTTATTACAACAACATTTATCATTTTAAGATAAGGAATCTAGGTATTCAGCAACATACTGTTAATTGTGATTACCTTTTGCCATACTAAATTTTCGTTAAGATCAACTAAGCACTAGAGTAAAGTTAATGTGTGGCAGATTCGCAAATCATGTGGGGGCAATGCACGGTTGGGCAGATATTTTATCAGACTGGCCAGCGCAGGCTGAATTGGGCTTTAATATAGCCCCCACTCAAATGGCTCCTATTGTGACGCCAGATGGATGCGAGGTCTTTCGCTGGGGGTTGTTACCTAGTTGGGTGAAAACTGCGAATACTGAATTTTCCACTTTCAATGCACGGCTCAAAACTCTAAGTGAAAAGCCCTCATTTCGACATGCGTGGGAAACCGGACAACGCTGTATTGTTCCAGCGTTAGGTTATTATGAATGGCGACAAGAAAATGGGCATAAACAAGCTTATTTTGTCTGTCGTAAAGACGGTAACCCGATTTTATTTGGTGGTTTATATGAGTCACCGAGAAAAGATGCCCCTGGTTCATTTACTATCATTACCCGTCCCTCAGAAGGTGAGTTACAACCTCTGCATCACGCCATGCCTTTGATGTTCGATAGACAATTAGCTAAACAATGGTTTGACGCTGACCAAAACCTTTGTCAAAGCGAAGAGATAGCATGGTTACCTTACGCAGACGATTACAAGTATTATCCGGTGTCTAGTCAAGTCAATAAAGTCGCCAACCAAGGCCCTGAGCTTATTCAAGAAACAGAGCCGGAAAGTCAAATTCAACAGGGTTTTGGCTTTTAAAAAAGGGGTGAGTTAATTATCGTTTCCCCCTTTATTTTTAACTCTTTACTACCCATCTATAGTTTATCTGGAATACATTGTAATGATTGGTAAATGGACATACTCAGTGAAGCAGGAAACTATCGAAAGGAACTTATTGGGCTAACAGCGATGCTCATATTTCCTATGCTTTTCATTGTTTTGAGCAAACTTATTAAGTGGGCAAAAAGAAACTCTAAAGGCGCCTTTGTTTTTTTAGCCATATTTCCTCTTATTTCGCTGTTTCCAATTCCCCCTTCGGCAACTGAAAGCCTAGATAAACAAAAACGCGAGCAAATTAAACGCGGTGAAGAATCCGGCGATCCTCCTGATGATATGAACGTAGATCATCAAGAACAATGAACGTTCGAAACTAAAAGGCGTCTAACATCGTTAAGAAAACTGCCTCGTCGGCATTATGTTAGAGATACTATTGTTATTGGTTTGATATGAATCAAAGAGGTGTTAAATGTGGGATGAAAGATACGCTGACAAAGACTATGCTTATGGCAAAGAGCCGAATACTTTTTTAGCAGAAAATTATCAAGCTATTCCACAAGGTCGGGTTTTGAGTTTGGCTGAAGGAGAGGGCCGTAACGCGGTATTTCTTGCTCAAAAAGGGTATTCAGTTACGGCAGTAGATGGCTCTGAAGTAGGCTTGAAAAAGGCTGAAATGTTGGCAAAAGAAAAGGGGGTTGAAATAGAGCTAATTCATGCTGATCTAGCCGAGTTCTATATTGGTGAAGATATATGGGATGGCATTATTTCTATATTCTGTCCATTGCCTACCGAATTACGCAGCCATGTATACAAAAACGCGGTTAATGGGCTCAAAGCTGGTGGTGTGTTTTTGCTAGAAGCTTATACTCCCGAACAGTTAAAGCATGCGACCGGAGGCGGAAAATCGATTGATTCAATGACCACTAAAGAGTCGTTGCTATCGGATCTCGGAAGGCTGAATTTCAGCCAATTACAAGAAATAGAACGAGACGTTATCGAGGGGATATACCACACTGGTAAAGGGGCTGTGATACAGGCAGTCGCAACTAAATAAGGCACACATTTAACAACTGTTGTTAGCGCTGTTTGCGTCTGCCACAGGTCATGATTTGATAAAATTTGGAGATTATGTGAATGAAAGATTTACCCCATCAATATACTGTAATTGCTCAAGGCAATGTATCTGGCAGTTTAACTGCGAAATGCGAAAACTTGCCAGATATTGACGTAGCCCCACCTTCACAGTTTGGTGGAGCAGGTGATAAATGGTCCCCAGAAGATCTTTTTATGGCCTCAATTGCAAACTGTTTTGTTTTATCATTTCGTGCGATAGCTAGAGTAGCGAAGTTAGAGTGGCATTCGATTGAATGTTCATCAGAGGGTGAGTTAGACAAGCTTGATGGCAAAATTCAGTTCACTAAAGTCAAATCAAAAGTCAGACTGGTTATTCCAAGCACCGAAAACAAAGATAATGCAGAAAGATTACTGATTAAATCAGATGAAAAATGCCTCATTCGTAATTCGATTTCCTGTAGTACCAGTATTGAGTGTGAAATCATATACGGCGACGAATAGTAGAGAAGCAAAAAAGGCGCAGAGTTAATTCACTTTGCGTCTTTTTTATTGGAGTTTAAGGTATGAAGTTTTTGGTTTTTTTGGGGACTGTGCGTAATAGTACTCCCCCTAAACCTGCGCGTCTTGGCGAGCGAGTATGTAAAGCCTGCATAGCATGTTTAAACCATCGCTACGCGGCGCATACATTTGAGCTGGTGGATGCACTGGATTACCCGTTGCAGCCTGTTTTCAAGCCGCACTTTGCTTATTCTAGAAGCCAAGCGCCTACTGAGCTCAATCAGTTAGCCGACAAAATTCAATCAAGTGATGGTTACATCATGATAAGCCCTGAATATAATCATTCTATGAGTCCGGCATTGGCCAACCTGCTAAACCACTTTGGTAGCTCTATATTTTCCTATAAACCCAGTGCAATAGTCACCTATTCTGCCGGGCAATGGGGAGGTATGCGCGCAGCAGTGGGAATGCGCACTTTTCTTGCTGAATTAGGTTGCCTGCCTGTTTCGGCTATGATTCATGTGCCCAAAGCGCAAGACGTATTCTCTGAGGATGGTTCGCCACAAATCGGCGAAGACCAAGAATCATGGTTTAATTACTTTGCTCGCACCTTCAATCAATTAATTTGGTGGGCAGAAGCGGCCAATCTGCATCGAGCTCAAATTGACCCTCACAATATGGTGAAGGACTTTAAAACAAACCCTTCCCAGCGCAATGCACCTTAGTCTGTTTATTAAGCTTTTAGGAATTGCTTGTTAGATACTGATACAGCATCTAAACTCTGCACAATCAATGTTCAAAGGGCTTTTTGGTGATAATTCAGGTTATTCCAAATAAACAATAAGGATATGCCAGCATGTTAAGCTCAACAGCAAGTTGTCTTTGTAAAGCGGTGACAATTACCGCAAATGAAATTAATCCGAAGTTTACAGTATGTCATTGTGATTCATGCAGAGGCTGGGGCGGAGGACCTTTTTTTGCGGTGCAGTGTGGTAAAAATGTCACTATAGAAGGGCTTGATAAGGTAAAAATGTATCAATCATCAACCTGGGCTTCCCGTGGCTTTTGCGCTGAATGTGGTACCCATTTGTTTTTTAAATTCAGTCAAACTGGTGATTACAATATGCCAATTGGCATCTTTCACCAACTCGATGGGTTAGAAATGGATATGCAGTATTTCAGTGATCAACGTCCGAATTATTATTGTTTTTCTAATCAGACTAAAGAACTCAGCAGAGCTGAAATAATGGATTATTTTGCGAAAAATCCATAAAAATATCGATTAAAAGCGAGTTTGCACAGAAAATATGCAAAAAGCGGTTTTTTAGTTTTCGTTTCATATTTGAAGACACATTAACGACTATGGTGTTTTCGATTATGAAAACGCGAATGACGTTTTGCCTCAAAACAATGCCGTACTGTTCGCCGTGCCTAGGTGAGACACACAATATACTTCCACTGCTTTTGTTGACTGGGATTTAACCTGCGACCTAGCAAGTAATCACATTGGCTGCGCAGGTTAAAATGGCAGTTTTTTGCTAGATTTTACTGACACATCATTAGGCACGGGAAACAGCGTTTAGGTTGCTGGCATTGACTTTTTAACCTTGGATTCCCTTCATACACTGCCATCGTGCCTTATGGTGCATCCAGTGATTGACAGTCAACAAGATATTTGTGTCCAGAATTGGCTCTATTTTATATTTTATATTTTACATTTGAGTTGAGTCGCTAATATTGATGACCAATTTGACTCTTCTGAAAAATTATTAGCCAGTCCATCTGGGTTTTCTTCAGTGAGTTTTTTAACACCATGCTCTATCATATAATCTGGAATGTACTGGGGTTTTCCAAGGTTTTGTATGAAGTCGCAAGCTGCCTGCATTGACTCTGGGGATTCAATAAACGCCGTAAGTTTTTGTTGAAACTTATCTTGTTCAAGGGCTGTGAGTGACCAGATTGAGTGTTTCTGAATAATATTAATCGCCTGATGTGCAGTTGCATCAACAACTCTCTTAGAATCATAAATTCCGTAAGCACTGGCTAGTACATAATTGTAAATTGCGAGCTCGTCTTCACCATCGATAATGCACTGTTTAATTGAAGGGTATAAATCAACGGGGCTGATAGTCTGGTTTAGCGAGTTTTTATCGATACATACAGTTGCTAGTTTAGGGGCTAAATAGGTAGGAAGTGCGTCTACTTTTTCGGTTTTTTCACTTGGTGTGCAAGATAATATTGGTTCTTCCCTGAGCACTTTTACTTCCCATTCGTCGGCTATACTATTACTGTGTTGCGCGGTAACCACATATCTCATACATTCCTTCGCATCCAAAGGTAACATACGCAGCTCTGTTACTTTGCTCCTGACATTTTTAGTAGTGGCTAAGTTGATATAGTGAAATCCAGGTTTGACGTTTTTAACCTGTGTGCCGACTTCCATTTTTCCATCAATTGAGACAATGGTAACGTCATAGTTGTCCAAATCAGATGCTTGGCTTCGGGTGCCATCGATAACTGCATACGGCTTAGACGCGCATCCGCCCAGCACTACTAGCGCAATTAGAAAAAAGCACTTTTGTAGACTTTGATACTTCATTTTATATCCCTATTTTTTCTATTCCATTATTACTAACAGTTAAAAGCCATTTACATCTAGGCTAATTATGTTTGTTAACCTATGATTAAACTATAACATCGAGGAATAGTACTAAGTCAAATTCGCTAGGTATTTTGGCAAGGAGATTCTATGCTCATTGAGATTTAAAAAGGTATAGTTAACCGAGATATTTTCAGTCAGTTGTGACTTGTGGTTAACAGGGTTATCGTATTGCATGTTTATCCCCTTTATTTTAAAACCAAACAAATCTAATGGTCTCAATTTGAAAATAGTCGGCTATATATAACCTAGCAATTATAAAAAGGTGAAAATTATAATGAGTTCCTCATCGATGAAACATAAAGAATATAAAAGTATTCTGCGTGATCTTCAGATTCAATTAGTCAAACTTCAGAATCATATTATCAACAATAATTTGCGGCTTTTGGTTATTTTTGAAGGTAGAGACTCTGCTGGAAAAGACGGAATTATTAAACGAATTACAGAGCATTTGAGCCCACGAGACACTCGAGTAGTTGCCCTGGGAAAACCGTCAGATCGCGAAGTAAATTCATGGTACTTTCAGCGCTACGTGAGTCATCTTCCTTGTGCTCAAGAAATGGTTTTGATGAATCGAAGTTGGTACAACCGAGCTGGGGTTGAGCGGGTAATGGGGTTCTGTAGCGAAGCTGAGTATCAACATTTTATGCAGACAGTTATTCAGTTTGAACGCATGTTGATAGAGTCGGGGATTCACATTGTTAAATATTATTTGGATATATCTAAACAAGAGCAAATTGCCAGATTAGACGACAGACATACAAATCCGCTAAAACAATGGAAAATCAGCCCCATTGACGAAGTTGCGGTTGCCAAATGGGACGAGTATAGCGAAGCGCGTAATGAAATGCTTAATCGCAGCCATAGTGACACTACACCTTGGTATGTGGTGAGTGCTGATGATAAAAAACAAGCCAGAATAAATGTGATTCGTCATTTGTTGTCAATTATCGATTACAAAAATAACCTCAACGAAAACAGTAAAGTTGACGGAAATGTGGTCTTTCAGTTTGAACCGCAAAACTTGCACAATGGTAAAATTAGCAGCTAGTCAGAAATGCAATGGTGAAAAATTGCAGTCAATATTTTTAATTTTTGATAGATCTTTGATTGTTTGGCTTCAAGCGTTGGCTAAGGAAACTGGGTGTTGAGATCGTTAAATTCAAGAGAAAAAATTGCATACCGAAAATCATTTTAGGATTGGATGTTGAGCAAATATAGGCGATTTTGGCTACCTGTGTGCACTAATATGACGGTTCTTTTCAAAGTGAGAAACTTGCTATACAAACTCGATTAAGCGCTGCAGATCGATATCATGAAGAAGCGGGATTAGACCGCCTCTGTGAAAAACATGAACGTCAGACGCAATAGTAAAGTCTTTCATGCTCTAGCCGTTCTATTCAGAAAGCTCTTGTTTGCGATTAATTATGATAGTGACCAATAATAATGATAAAACAATTGCGGGAATAGCATTGGCAACCGCATCATAAACCACGTGAAAATAAATTGCCCCAAGCATAATAACTAGCAAACCACTTGCAGCGTAAACACTTAGCTTTTTAAACCAGATCCCAATAGCCCCTACTAATTCACTTGCACCAATAAAATAACCGAACCAGATAGGTAACCCCATTGCTGCGAAGGATAAGTGCAATTGTTCAACTCCAGCCAATTTAGCCAATCCAGCCGCTGCAAAGGCAAAAGAAGCTAAACCAACTGATACCAGCATCGTAAATTTTGTAACTTTTTTCATAATTCAATTCCTATTTTTTGAGGTTATCTAAACAACTGCTTAGTTAATGAATTAAGAATAATCGAATAGCTACTTAATAAATATTGAATGTTTTTAATGAAGTTATAAACTAATACTTTATGTTTTAGAGTGTGAATATGAAACTTGATCAACTAACTATGTTCGTTACTGTCGCTCGGCTGGGATCTTTAAGTCTGGCTAGTGCGCACTTAAATAAAACCCAACCAGCAATTAGTCAAAGCATTCGACAACTTGAAAGTTCTTTCAATTTAAGTTTGTTTAATCGTTCGGGTTATCGCTTAGAATTAACTGAAGTAGGGAATGTTTTATATCAAAAAGCAACCAGTCTTTTGGATGAAGCAAATGCGTTGCAACAAACTGCTAAATACATGGTGCTGGGAAATGAAACCAGCATTACCCTAGCAATTGAGGCATCATTTAATTTAAAACTGATTCTGCCATTATTAGAAAACGTACAAAACCAGTTCCCCAACACGCAAATCATTATCAAACAAGAATATTTAACGGGGGCGTTTGAAGCGATAAAAAACAAAAAAGCAATACTGTGCATAACCCCGTATCAAGAGGTTTTACATAAAGATTCAGAAATTGAAGAGCACTTCTTAACGAATGGTGCACTGGTCAATGTAGCATCACCTCGATTAATTAAACGGCATCCTAATTTACAAAGTCGCCGCGAACTTTTACATGAATATCAGATTGTTGTGCAGGATTCAGGGAGTGGATTCAAAGATACTGAATGGGGCGTGCAAGACGGTCAAAGAAGGTGGTATGTGAATGATTATCAAACTAAAAAAATGTTGATAGAAAGTGCTATGGGGTGGGGGAAAATACCCGATTACTTAGCAGCGCAAGGTATTCAAAATGGAACATTGGCTTTACTTAAATTAACTGATGTTAAAAACGAAATGCTAGCGAGATACCATATTATGAAAAACAAATCAGAGTTGTTAGGGCCTGT
Source organism: Alteromonas sp. M12 (assembly GCF_037478005.1). Classification (NCBI taxonomy): domain Bacteria; kingdom Pseudomonadati; phylum Pseudomonadota; class Gammaproteobacteria; order Alteromonadales; family Alteromonadaceae; genus Alteromonas; species Alteromonas sp. M12. The sequence continues at coordinate 543,189 of NZ_CP144164.1, forward strand.
TGCTCAAGCCGTTTGGGAGCAATTTAAACATTACCGATTCAATTAGTCTTAGTTGCTTATTTCTAAATTAACACTTACACAATGCTGGTAAGTATCGCCAACACATAGTTCAACTTTCATCAAACTCAATTGTGTCTGAATTAAACATCAAGGTCACGTTATCGCCATAATGAATATTAACGATAGGTGGCGCTAATATTTCGATTATATTTTGCTGTTGAAAGTGCTGGGTTTTGGTCTCGGGGTGAGGATAGTAGACCCAAGCATCAAATTGCTGAACTTGAAACTTAATTTGGCATTTGACCAAAGAGAAGGTTTCTTGATTGAATCCTTTTGCCCAATGAAGGTTTTCGAAACAAAAAGTGGGTTTTAGAATACGAAATGCACAAACCGGAAGTTGCACATTCAAGGTTCCATCAAAACACTCACTAATATCTAATCCCAAGTGTTTGAAAAAGGGTCTCTGCATTTCAATTGTGCCAGCAGGATAGGGCGAGCCTGCACCTTTGCCTGAGGCTACTTGGTGTCCTTGAACCACAACCCCTGAGATGATGATTTGAGGTGATGACATTGAGCTAGCACTTCAGTAAGGTTTTGTTGGCGTGAATACCCACAATTAAGCCAGAAACGTTAAATGCTATTTCCACACTGTCACCGCTTTTGAAATTGCCATTTATAAGGTTCATTTGCTGCAAAGTTTCAATCAGTTGCTTGGATATTTTAACTAGCTCGTTATTACAGGTTCTTAATTCCCAGCCATTTTCGAATTGGCTTAGAATTGCCGACTTTTGATGGTGACTTGCCAGTAGCGCCTTTTGCTGTAAGTAATCTTGATAATGTTTTTGGTAACGTTGGCTAATTTGACTGTAATCTTGGGATTGTTGGTCATCAATATTGTGTATTTCTACTGACGTATAGCGCAAAGTCTCTGGTGATTGGCGTAATTCATAAGATTGCCATGCGACTAGACCTAACAATAAGATTGTGCCTGTTGCAAAAGTCGCGCGCTGAAAGTTGTGGAACCAAGTATATAGCTTGGATTTTGATTCGGTGCTTTGCATCAACTGACGCTTCATGCTGCCCGTCGTTTGAACCTTGGTTTTACGTTGTTGATATAGCTCAGATATCCGAGTTTCAAAATGTTCTGTTTGTTTTGACGACCCTTGATCGTGTTCATGGGACTTAGTCATGGTATTTCTCTAATTGTTCACGAAGTGAATTCTTCGCGTATCTAATCCGACTTTTTACTGTCTCTACACCACAACCGGTAATATCGGCAATTTCTTGTAGACCGAATCCTTCTTGTTGTAAGCAGAATCCTTCTCGTTGCTCAAATGGTAAAGACATTAAGACCTTGTCAAAAATAGTTTCAATGGGATCAGCAAATTCAAAGGACGTTTTTAGCTGATCCAGAGGAGCGCCGGTTAATGGTTCACATCGTGTGCTGCGCCTAAATTCATCAATCAATAAATTTCTGGCAACTGTAAATAGCCAAGCATTGAATCGCCCCGATTCTTTGTATAAATGTGGCCTTTCAAACACTTTTAACCAAGTTCTTTGACTGATATCTTTGGCTAAATGCATATCAGATTGGGTAACTAAAAAATGGTAAAGGTCATTCGCACAGTTATCGTAAAGTTGTTCAAATAGTTTTTTATCGCTACTTTGTGCAAACCGGACAATTAGCCATTCGTTAGAATGACTAATTGAGAACAAAGATTTAATCGCTAAAGTTATACTCACTCAACTTCCTTTATGGCAGTGAAAATAGTTAGCTTTCTAATTTAAAGTCTAACACAACTTCTAATCCTGTCTGCTCGATGGGTTTACCATCTTTTATTTGGGGTCTGTATTTCCATTTTTTTAACGCTTTTCGCGCTTCACGATCAAATGTCCGTTTGGGGTTAGCATCGATGATTTGTATGTTTTGCACAGATCCACTGGCATCAATACTAAATTGCAGTTTCACCCAACCTTGAATCCCGTCTCTGGCTGCATCGGCAGGATATTTCGGTGAAATACGCACCATAGGCGTAGTTTCCGCATCTTGAATCGTTAAAAATTGATTTTCTGCGGCGATTTCTTGAGTAGGGACCTCAACCGTAAAGTTGGCGGTTAAGTTGCTATCATTAGGCTCAAACACCTCCTTTGGTTGTATTGTTTGCGGCATTAACTTAGGAGGTTCAATGGGTTTAATTTTTGTTCTTTCTATTGATTTACTGTCTTGGGTGTTAAATACAGGATCGACAAATACCCCAGCTGTCGGCGGTGTTATGTAATCTGCATTTTGTGCTGTTAGTTTTTGCATTATCACAAATAAGCCGAAAGTAATGATGGCTGCAGAACCAATAAAACCAGATATTTTAAAACCAGAGTGATGATAGGGATGTAGCATAATATTTTGCATTTGTGTTCCTGCTATTTGATGGATTTAATAACTAAACGAATCAAAATTAGAAATAGGGTTAAGGGGATGCAGGAAATATTAAAAAATATTTTTTATGAATAGCGTTTTTAGGAAAAATGTAACTTGGGCGAGTTAGGGCGAAGTTTTATTGTTTTAGATCTGCACTCAATAAACATTCGCGTTTATTTTCGAGATGACGATAAAGTGTGGAGTGAAGTTTTTGTTGTTTATTCAAATAATAGCCTACAAAATGATAGTGTAGCTCAGCCCAACATATCAGCGCAGTCAATTTTTTTGAGTTGAGTTAAGCAAGGTTAAATGAGTGACTTATCATCCAAAATTCAGCCTGTTAGTGTGTTAATTTAATGATGATAAAATAAACAATAAATGCTAACTTGGGTTTTTAACATACAAGACATTGTTTTTGTCTAAATTAGGCGAATAGCCTAATAGGTAATGTTAACCTTTGACGGAATTAGGGAACTTTGGGCACTGCCGTAAAGTGAATTTTAGCTAAGCATGCACGCCAGCATCAAGCTACAAAAATACTGCTAGATTAGGATGTCGATTTTGGAATCAGAAAACCGTAACAATGATAATCCTTTTGTTGGATTAAATGCGTTTGAGATTAGTCATACTGATAATTTTCAAGGAAGAGAAGATGTAGTTCAACAGGCGTTGTCAAAGCTCCAACACAAAGCGCTGTCATCCCAACCATTTTTGTTGTTGTTAGGTAAAAGTGGCGCTGGTAAATCAAGCCTTTTACAGGCCGGTATCTTCCCTAAATTAGATGAATTGCAGTTTGGGGAACAAAATATAAGCTTTCGTTCAACTATTATCACGCCTTGTAACTTAAGTATTGATCCTTTTCGCTCTCTAATTTTAGCTTTGTCAGACATTTCTGAGCAAGATTTTGTCGCCAATCAAGAACTCAATTCTTTAGTTAAAATGTGCAAACAGCAACCTGACAAATTTTTGCAGCTGATGAAGCAGAAAATGGAGTCTTGGCCTGCTGATAAGAAACTGGCAATTGGTATTGTGCAGCTTGAGCGTTTATTTTTAACCGACTCCTTGGGTTACACTGAGCGACGTTATTTCACCGATATTTTGGCTGGTTTGGTCATCCACTGTGGCATACTCGTTGTGGCTACATTGCGCAGTGATTTTTATCATACCTTATCTGACTATCCAGCATTGCTGCGTTTAAAGCAAAATGGTGGACAGCTAGATGTGTTGCCTCCGACATTAAACCAACTTAAAAAAATGGTATTCCCAGGGACTGCTAAGCATCTAAGATTTGAACAGGCAAATGGAGAGTTGGTTAGCCTTGATGCATACATAGCCCAACGGGCGTTTGAGTTTCCTGACAGCTTACCTTTGCTGCAATTCGTTTTATTTCACTTACATCAAAATCGTTCGCAAAATGGACTGATTAATTACTCAACCTATCGTAATTTGGGGGGGCTAGAACGGGCGATTGCTAAAATTACCGAACAAACTTACGAAAGTTTGGATCGCTCTTGTAAAAAGCATTTTAACCGCACCGTTAGTCGCCTGGCTGAATTAAATTATAAAGGCCATTATGAGAGAGTTTGGGTTAAAGCTGACGATTTATATAAAAGCCACAATGCCAAAGAGTTAATTGATGCGTTTGAGGCGATAGGCATTATGAAGTCTGTGCAGGGAATTGATGGCAACAATTACATTTGCTTGGTACATGATTGTCTATTTGCTAATTGGCCTAGACTTAGTGAAGCTTTAGACCATCATCAAAAAACGCTCGAATTAAAAAACAAGCTAGAAGCACAAGCTGCTGAGTGGAAAAGTGCCACGCGACCTTCAGCATATTTACTCGCACCCGGTAAAGCTTTGGATGAAGGAAAACTCATTCTTAAGCAAAGTGGCTCCATAAGTTCGACGTTACGAGCAATGATTCATGCGTCAGTTAAGCGTGCGAGCCTTAAGTATCGAGTAGGTTTTGGCTTTGCAGTGCTGCTGTTAATGCTGTTTGGATTTATGATTAAAAATGCCTATGATGCAAAAGTAAATCAGAAAATAGCGGAATCGAAACTGATTGAAAGCCACGAATTAATTGAATTTCTGATTGATGAAAGCACCAAATTAGAGGCGATTGGACGGTTGGATTTAATCCAAGAAAGTTCAGAGCGTTCACTGGAATATCTAAGTACTGTATCACCTTCAGATGATTCTACTGCTGCCAAATTGAGTCGCAGTCAAACGTTTTTCCAATTAGGTAAAGTTTACTTGGAAAATCGACAGTTTGCGGGTGCTCTTGACGCTTTTAACAAAACGCTAGAATTGGATACTGAGCTTGTCGAGATCCATCCAAATGGCTTTACTTATGTGTTGGAATTAGCTCATGCAAATTATTGGATTGCTATGACTCATCTGCGCGCGGGAGATATCCAAAAGGCTGAACAGTACTTCCTATTTTACCAGACCAATGCCCATGATTTAGTTGAATTACAACCTGATAGCCCAATAGCCAAGATCGAACTTTCTAGAGCATATTCCAATTTAGCCAAAATTGCAGCCCAACGAGGGCAGTTAGAAAGCGCGACACAGAGCTTTTTTGAGGCGGTTAAGTTTACCGAAAAAGGCAGATCTGCTGCCAATATTAGCGACTTATTGGAAGCCGCCAGCGCATATACTTGGTTGGCAAATAAGTATTATTCAGAATTGAAAATTGCTGAATCGCTAGAAATGAACAAGGGAGAACAAAGACTAAGATCGTTAATTATTAAAAAAGAAGACTCCCCAGCAAACCAAATGGCTGCAGCATATTCATTGTGGAAATTAGCGAATGAACACATTCTCGTTGGTCAATATAAACAGGCAGATTCTGCATTGAGTGAATTGAAGGTTGCCTGTGCTCGTGGGATGCGTGCTCAGAATGCGGATATTCAATGGCGATATTTAGATGCCTTTAGTGATGCCAGTTTAGCGCAGATGGCAATGCTGTCGGGAAATTCTGAACATGCTAGAAAGTTATTTAGCGCCAGCTTTGGGAAAGTTGGTGATACTGCTGCAGGCTTAATGAGTCAGTGGCAAGATGCGTTTTTCGAGCGTCAATATTGGCTCGCCAGGTTCCATCATGGGAATGCTAATCAGAAAGGGCTTGAATCTGCTAGTTCGGTAATTATTAACGCCAATCAAGAGGATGCGATTAAATGGAAGGTACGTTTAGCGACTTTGGTCGGTGAACAAGTCGATTTCGAAGTGATGCAATCAGATGAAATTTTAAAACCACAAATGTTGATTGCCGCACTGGAATATTATAGTTTCCAAGATCATTTAGAAAAATTACAAAGATTGTGGCAACAAGTGCCGCAAGAAATGTGGTTAAATAAAGATCTTGAGGAACTGCGCGATACTTTGCGTAAGCAGATTCGAGAATTCACGTCACAATAAATAATTCAATTAGAAGTACCCAAAAAATATGATGGTAGGTGAAATTGCTGCTCTAAGCACTGCGTTGTGCTGGGCTGTCGCAGCACGAATGTTTCGAATTTTAGGCAAAAACTTTTCGCCTTTGGCGCTCAATTTATGGAAAGGCTTGGCAGCAATTGGCATCCTGCTAGTTATCACCCAGTTTTTTCTTCCTCAAGTTTCAGTATCAACCAATACCATGTTATGGCTATTGTTCAGTGGAGTGATCGGCATAGGATTGGGAGATACATTCTTTTTCCAAGCGTTAAACAAAATCGGTGATAGCCAATCTATTTTGGTTGCAGAAACTCTCGCTCCTATTTTTACCGCGTTACTTGCTATGGCTTGGATCGCCGAGTGGTTAACTTGGCAACAATGGTGCGGAATCGCCTTAGTTTTATTTTCAGTGGACATGATCATTAAGATTCAAAAACGATCAAGTTTTGATAAGTTTGAATTAAGTGGCTATGTCTACGCCGGTCTTGCCGCTTTGTGCCAAGCGGTTGGTGCGGTAGTCAGTCGAGATATTCTTACCTCAACTGGCATTGACGCATTTAATGCCAGCCAAATTCGTTTGCTTGGTGGTTTAGCTATTATTGTCATTTTAATGCTAGTAACCAAACAAAAATGGTTACCCACCACTGACAACCTTAAACGTACTTGGCTATTTTTTAGTGGTGCAACCGTGATTGGTACCTTTGCCGCGTTATATTTACAAATGGTTGCCTTTACCTATACCAAAGCCGCGGTGGTACAAACTTTATTTGCCATGAGCGTCATTTTATCCTTGGTGGTGGCTAAAATACTGGGGGAAAAAGTCAGTGGTAAAACTACTATCTGGTCATTGATAGCGTTAATCGGTGTTGGTGTCTTAGTAGGTTTAGAGCACATTTAATCTGACTATTTTGTGGCTTAGTTAAAACAAATTTTTTTATTGGGGAATAAATTCGTTTTTCATTCGTTATCCAAGTGTCATTAATATAAACATGAGGAAACGAAGATGACTAAGCTAAACAAAATTGTAAACTTAATGGTAATTGCTGGAATAGCACAGGCAAGTAGTGCCGCTATGGCAGCCGATCTACAAATAAGCCAAGACATTCAGTTATCCAATCAAACACAAATTTCTCAGCAAGCAAATAGTCAAGATGCTTCAACGGATATCTCTGCCAATTCTGACTCTTCTGCTCAATCTAATGCTGATGTTCAGGCAAATGCCGATACGACGCCTGAACAAGAGCAAGCCGAGTCTACTACACAAGATAGTTCGGAAATGGCTGCCACTCAAACTGCAAATCTGAATGGTGTTTTAACAAATACCGTCGATGAGTTCAGCACCAATGTGGGGAATTCTAGTGCGGTGACTGTAAATAATTCTTTAGCGGCAGTGTCAAAACTAACGGTTTTGAGCGTGACTAACCTAGAAAGCCCTGATTCTGTAGACGGAAATGATCAAATTCAAGAGACAACGAGCGATGATTTGGCGTTGCAGTCAACTCCGTCGCTAGTATCTGAATTGAATTCGTTATCAACTATAGATAAAGCACCATCACTTAACAGTGCTTCTGAGTTAACCAACAACATTGGGGCTAATTTATCACAAGTCGCAATGCTTGATGTTGCCTCCCAAGCGTCTCAAGTGATAGGGCAATCTGTCAACACAACGATTGCAGAAACAATCACTAGCAATGCTCAAAGTTCCATTTCACAAAACGTAAACAACCAAATTAGTACTTTGGTGACTGACCAAATCAATAATGAAGTAGCCACAGCATCTGCAATAGAGGTGGCTAATACCATTACTAATGACTTAGACCTAGGTATTTAACCTTCTTTAAACCTGCAAGATTACGTCAACTACTCGTTGGCGTGATTTAAGTATTATTGGTGGTCAAAAATGAAATTACGAATTGGCAATATTACCTGTATATTCGCGTGTGCAACCAGTTTTTTTACTTGGGCGGATACGCAATCTGCCTTTACGTTTAGTGGTAAAGCTGATGCTAGCGCAATCTACAATTCAGCCCTAAGTGTAGACGAGTTGGATGATGTATCTACTCAAAGTGACAGTGGGCAAGAACTAAATGCAATGCTACAAGGTAAATGGAAGATAAATGACAAAGCGCAAGTAACAAGTCGTTACGCTTACAGTCAGCAACGCTATAACCAATATTCACAATATGATTTGGAGCTACATCAGTTTAGCCTTGATGGCAGCTACAAGTTTACTCAACGTGAGTTTGGGCTGCGTTTTGATGGCGCCAAAGCGCGTCTCGAAACAGGCACTTTTTTAGATTTCCAACAAATGAGCGTTTATTTAGGAACATTTATTCAACCTGAGACTTTCTTGCGTACTAGCCTAAAATTTAAAAATAAGTCATTTACTCAATTATATGAAAGAGATGCCAATGGTTTTGGAGCATCCGCCGACCTATTTCACTTTTTGAATAATGCCAATACTATGCTCATGATCGGACTTAGCGGTGAAATAGAAAATGCGCACGATAATCAGTTTAATTATTGGGCGGCGGGGTTAAATACTAAACTAACTCATAAGTTCGATATGTTTGGCCTGGCCTCTAAGGTGGGAATAGGATGGCGATACCAATATAAAGATTATGAGTCAGTTGAGGTGTCAGACTTGCAAGCTAGTTACAATATTCAAAGAGACGAAAACAGACAGGTGATACAGGCTGATTGGGTGCTAAATATATTCGATAACTTGTCTGTTGTGACTGAAGTTCAGCGTGGAGATTATAAATCTAAAGTTGAGAGCCTAACCTATCAGCAAAATATCGCTAGTTTAGGCTTAAACTATACCTTCTAAAGGTGTTTTAACCGTTATTCGTTTACTTGCCTTTTACTTCCGATACCTTGAATAGCGCCAATACCATATATTGGATCTCTCCCTTTTGGACCTAAGTCAATCGCTTGGTCTGATAGGGACGCTAAAACAGCGTCGCGATAACTCTGTTTCATATTTTTCGAGTTTTCCAGCAAACATGCAATCGCTGCTGACACCACTGGCGCAGCCATAGATGTGCCCGATTCTTTGCTTAACCCCCCCATCGCCTGAGCAGTAATCACGTTTACACCCAACGCGGAATAATCTATATAATCGCCTCGATTCGACCAGCGATATGGTTTTAAATTATTGTCGAACGCACTCACTGCTATGACTTCATCATATCCTGCTGGATAAACTGCTTGGGCAGCAGGTCCTTCATTTCCGGCAGCAGCAACGATAATCGTTCCTTGCTGGATAGCGGCTGTAATCATTCGATTTAAAATTCGGTTATCTGGGCCAGCCAAACTCATGTTGATTACTGTAACCTTTTCCTCTACTAACCAGTTTAATGCATCAATCATGGCGCTTAATGTTGCACCCTGGGAGTAGTCGGATTGCCGATAAAACACTTCTGCAGAGTATAAATGTGCTTGCGGTAATAATGGAATCAGCGTGTTGAATTCTCCTATCAACACCCCTGCGACAGCTGTGCCGTGCAGTGCGGGAGAATTTAAGTTCTTGGTTAAAAAAGACTTCGCAGTGATCTTCGCTTTTGCAAACGCAGGGTGCGTTCGAGCGACTGCGCTGTCGATCATGCCGATTCGTGCAGTCGTAGTACACAATGATTGGTTTATTGGCTTGTGTGCCGTATCAAAAGCGGTTTGCGGTGTCTGGGATTGCGCCGTATAAATATGATTTCTATCTAAGGTTGCAAATGCTTCTTGGGTTAAATGTTTAGCTAATGCGGATTTTGAGTCTAAATGGGACGGAATTGTAAATCGCAAAATAGACAATCCTAATCCTGAATATGTTGAATCCGAATTAATCACAGCGCCTAAACCAGTTAAAGTCTGTTTGGTTTGTTCATCTGCTAATATCATCCATTGGTTTTGGACCGCTCTCCATCCATCATCCAATTTGACTTCTACAAAAGCTGGGTTGCTAAGGTCAGCGCCTATCGCTAAAGTTTTCGGTAATGTTGTTAAGGGTTCTGTTATTAAGTTTTCTAACGCTGGCATCTCACTGAGCGCAAAGGGCTCTTTTACTTCTTCAACGATTATTTTTTGCTCTAATCGGTCGACTGTTTTTTCAATATTTTCAACTTGCTTAGTAATGCCTTGGGTATTAATTAATTGTGCCGAAGACACCTGACTAAATGCCAACAAACTGAATATCGTTATTTTGATTCGCGTCATGTTTACCTCTTGTGTTAATACTAAACTTGATTAGTAAACGTTTCAGCTAAAAATAAATTTCATTTTATTTGGAATAAAATTTTAGTTCATTCGTTAACTCAATAAAGATACAGAGAAAAGAGTAAAAACCATGACTGACACCTTCGAAAAAATCATACCTATGCTAAGGCGATTTGCGTTTTCGTTGACTGGTAGCCCAGCTGATGCAGATGATTTAGTTCAAGCTACTTTCGAAAAAATTCTAAAAAAAGGCGTGCCAGAGGATGTCGAGATCCTCAAATGGGCGTTCAAAGTGTGCCGCAATGTATGGATCGATGAATATCGTTCACGCAAGGTACGACTAAATGCGACGCACTCTCCAGAGTTACAAGAGCAAGTATCAAAAGAACAAGAGCCTCAGCATGAAGCGCAGGCACTGTTAACCCAAGTGAACCAAGCTATGGATTCACTACCAAGTGACCAGCGTTCAATCTTGTCGTTAGTGGCATTGCAAGGCATGTCATATAAGGATGTTGCTGCCACCATGGAAGTTCCAGTAGGTACTGTTATGAGTCGCTTATCCAGGGCTAGAATGACTTTGCTGAATATGGTGAATCCACTGTCACATGGAGAAAAAGCATGAACATTACTGATGAGATGTTGAGCGCATTTTTAGATGCGGAGTTGCCGGCAGAAGAAATGGAGCAAATTCGTCAAGCCCTTGAAAACGATGATGAATTAGTAATGCGCTTGGCAGAGATATCACAAGTTGATCAGTGGGTTGTTGAAAATGCACAGCAAATGGATCAAACCCCAGAGCCTTCAATATTGGTTGAACTTGCCCGGAAAATTGATGCAGGAAATGATAAGACCAACGACGCAATAAAAAACAATGTGGTACAGATATCAGCTCAAAAAAAGCGTAAACCGAGCATAAAACTACCTTATTCATTAGCAGCAGGAGTAGCTTTAATTTTAGCTGTTGGCGTTTTAACCATCAACCAGCCGACTTTTGAATCAAGTGTTTCTGCTGATATTGCCAGTATATTAGATTCCACTATGAGTGGACAGACAACCTTGACGACAAATGGATTAGCAGTTAAACCGCAGCTTAGTTTTGCTACTCAAAATGGCGAATTGTGCCGTCAATACCAATTGTCTGAAGCTGAAATTAGCAGTACCAACATCGCCTGCAAACAAACCAATGGTTGGCATATAAAAGCTAAACATTCAGAACAAGGTTCGCCAAGCAGTGGCAGCTATCAAACAGCATCAAATCAACAACAACTTGATGCTGTAATAGACCAAATTATTAGCGGTGCTCCGCTGGACAGAGCGCAGGAACAACAAGCCATTGTTAATCAATGGCAAAGTAATCAATAAATACATTAAAAAGTAAGAGGTGAAATATGAAATCTATCATGCTGTTTTTATCAATCGTACTATTCGTGTCAGGCTGTGCTTCGAAACCTGATTATCGTGCTGCACAAAATGGTTCAGTTGGATATAGCGAGCAAAAAATTACTGATGACCGTTACCGAGTACAATTCAAAAGTTTCTCAAAAAGTGTTGCAGATGCCTCAGATTTTGCATTGCTTAGATCAGCTCAATTAACTCAACAGCAGGGGTTTGATTGGTTTGTTATCACCAACAAAGAAACCTTTGTAGAGTCGCAGAAGCTCCAACCTGCATCATCATTGGGCCTGAGTCATCAACGTCAAATAGAGCGTGAATGCGGATTGATAACTTGTAACTCTTATGAGCGACCGTCTACCGAGTTAGGCATGAGCATGAATACTAGGGCAGGGAATGAGCGCAAAGAAATCCATAGCATTTTAGATATTCGGATGGGAAAAGGAACGAAATTGAGCGAAGAGGCTTATGGTGCACAAGATGTAATCGATAATTTAATAGAAAAATCTAAAAATGATTAAACTGAGCGGCAATTGATAATAGCTATAGGTAAGAGTTTTTGGGGGTTTAAGCCCCCTTTATCTTCCAATGAAATATATGTTGCCTTAAGTGTTGGCTTTGTATACAATTCGCGCCCTTAAATCAGCTATCACCTTTAGTTCCTTGTCTCAATACAGTTTGGCTGAGCTGTAAGAGGCTACAACCGTAAGGAGCAACAATGCGTCATTACGAAATCGTGTTTATGGTCCACCCTGACCAAAGTGAACAAGTTCCTGGTATGATTGAACGTTATACCGGAATAATCACAAACGACGGCGGAACTATCCACCGTTTAGAAGATTGGGGCCGCCGTCAATTGGCATATCCAATCGAAAAATTACATAAAGCACACTACGTACTAATCAATGCTGAAGCTACTGCAGAAGCAATTGAAGAGCTAGAAACTGCTTTCCGTTTTAATGATATTGTTCTTCGTAACCTTGTTATGCGTACCAAAGGAGCTGAAACTGAACAGTCTCCAATGGCGAAAGAAGAACGTCGTGATGATCGTCGTGATGACCGTCGTCCAGAGCGTTCTGAAAAGCAAGAAGAAGCACCTGCTGCAGCTGTAGAGCCTGCTAGCACTGAAGATCAAGCATAAGGAGACAGATAATGGCTCGTTTTTTTAGACGTCGTAAATTTTGCCGTTTCTCAGCTGAAGGTGTTGTCCAGATCGATTATAAAGACATCGCTTTGCTGAAAAACTATATCACTGAAAGTGGTAAAATCGTACCAAGCCGTATCACTGGAACTAGCGCTAAATATCAGCGTCAGTTGTCAACTGCTATCAAGCGCGCGCGCTTCCTAGCATTGCTTCCATATACTGATTCTCACAAGTAATCGTTGGCGTAAATAAGAGGTAGCAAAGATGGAAATCATTCTACTAGACAAGATCGCCAACCTGGGCGGCTTGGGTGACACTGTCACTGTAAAATCAGGATATGCACGTAACTTCCTTTTTCCTCAGAAAAAAGCAGTTCCTGCAACTAAAGCAAATGTAGAAAAGTTTGAAGCACAACGTGCTGAACTTGAAGCAAGCATTGCTGCGACTTTAGCTACTGCTGAAGCGCGTGCTGCTAAAATCGTTGAGCTTGGTGAAGTAACTATTGCTTCTCCAGCTGGTGACGAAGGTAAGCTTTTCGGTTCAGTTGGTACTCGTGATATTGCTGATGCAATCACAGCTGCTGGCGTTGAAGTTGCAAAATCTGAAGTTAAATTGCCTACTGGTACTTTGCGTGAAACTGGCGAGTTTGAAATTGACTTACAGTTACACTCAGATGTAATGACCACTGTTAAATTGGTTATCATCCAAGAAGCATAAATCTTAGATTTATAGACTTTAAAAACCTCGCTTCGGCGGGGTTTTTTTATGCCAAAAGAAAAATATGGCCCATGTGCTTTTAGCTCAAGGAGTGTTGCTGTATGTCTAACGGGATAAATCCCGTGCTACAGGGATGTGTAGCCATGGGCTTTTAGCTCATGGAGTGTTGCTGTATGCCCAACGGGATAAATCCCGTGCTACAGGGATGTGTAGCCATGGGCTTTTAGCTTATGGGATGTTGCTGTATGCCCAACGGGATAAATCCCGTGCTACAGGGATGTGTAGCCATTGGCTTTAGCCTATGGAATGTTGCTGTATGTCCAACGGGATAAATCCCGTGCTACAGGAATGTGTAGCCATGGGTTTTTAGCCTATGGAATGTTGGTGTATGCCCAACGGGATAAATCCCGTGCTACAGGGATGTGTAGCCATGGGCTTTTAGCTCATGGAATGTTGCTGTATGCCTAACGGGATAAATCCCGTGCTACAATCAACCTTTGTTGATTTCTTCAAGCAGTGCTTGAGCGTTGGATTTTTCGGCGAAATACACATTTTCAGCCAGTATCTCGTTCAGTAGCCGCTCAGCTTGTTTGATTTTGTCTAGTTTTGTTAATGTGTAAGCTAGATGATATTTCAGGTTTGGGTTGCTTGCATCTCGAGTCATCGCATCGCGCAATACAGTGATACTTTTTTCGTAATCGCCTTGTTTGGCAAGTATCCATCCATAGTTGCTTAGAATATTTACATTGTCGTCATCCAGTGCCATAGCTTGCAAAGAATAATCTGCGCTTTTGTTCAAATCATCTGGTAAGTATAAATAAGCCAAACGATTAAGTAGTGCCGCTTTATTTGGCATATTATCGGTCTCTAGAAGATGTTGATAGTGTTCGATAGCAATGGATGATTGACCATAGTAAAAATGGAATTGCGCAAGTAGGCTTCGTGGAAAATAGCTCTGTGGATATTTGTCTACAATTTGATTGAGCACGGTTAAAAACTCATTTTCTGACATTCCATTGGCAACGTGTGCATAAAGTTTTGCCAAGGCTAATTCGTATTTGTCGTCTATTTTTAATATTTGTAAATAGTACTGTTTGGCAATGTCAAACTGCTGTTTTGTATCATTTAACTCGCCAAGTTTTAATAATACATCTGGGTTATCTGAATTGCTTTGAACTAGTTCGTTAAGTTGTTTTTCAGCTTGCTTGAGATTGTCTGAAGTAATTAATTGAGACACCCATTGTAAGTGTAAACTGATGTCATTAGGGTTTAGTTTATGGGCTTGTGCGACAGCGGATAACGCTTTTTCTTTCTCATTTACGGCTAAATACAACTGACTAAGCGCCAGTAAATTAAATGCCGTTTTTTCAATAAGCTTTTCGTATTTACTAATTGCTCTTAAAGCTTTTGCTTCGTCTTTTAACTTTATGAGAAGTTGTGCTTCTTTTAACACATACAGCGGGTAACGCGGTTCTAAGCGTTGAAGACTTTGCGCTAGACGCAAGGCTGGAGTGAAGTTGCCCTGACTTTCGTTTATTTGTAACAAACCTTCCATTGCCTGTAAATTATTTATATCTTGCTTCAAAATCGACTGATATAGGTTGCTAGCCCTATCTGTATTAGACATCGCTAAGTTGATTCTGGCTAAACGTAGTTTAACTGCAATATCGCTGGTATTAATACTGAGTAATTTTTCTAGTGTTAGTAGGGCTTCTGGGTAACGCTTTAAGCGACTTTGCACAGTAGCAAGGTTATATAAAGCAGAATAAGACTCTGGGTTTTCTGCTAGAACATTTTGTATGGCGTCCATTGCTGCAAAATCTTGTCCTTGCATGATCAGCATAGCCGTATTTAGGTTCTTAACGTCCACATCGTTAGGCATTAACTTTTTGAGTGTGGTTAGACTTCGGTCTGCAGAACTAAGCTTCTTTGCATCCATGTTTACCATGCAATGTTCAATTAGGACCTTCTTATTTTCAGGGTAGGCAATCATCAACTTTTCTAATTCAGCCAAAGCGATGTCAGTTTTTCCCCTTGCTATAGCTACCTGAATAGCAAATAGTTTGTATTCCACTTGTTCAGAAAAGTCATCTTCAAGCCTATCTAATAATGCCACAGCCCTATGAGGTTTATGGTTTACCAAATACAGACCGCCTAAAAATAATGACTGGGAAAGATTATTGGTTATTTGTAACTGATATTTTTCGAATACGTCTAACGCAGCATCAAAGTCGTAAAGTGCCGAATAGGTTTTAGCTAACAGGTAGGCCGACTGAAACTCACCACCGGAGCGTAAATTGTATTCTGCTAAATCGTCTCTCGCGCTTTGATACTGGCCAAGTAGAAAGGAAACCGTCCCTCTGAGGTATGAAAATGTCGGATACTCATCGATCAAGTATCTTGGTAAACCATTGAGTCGATTTGCCAATACTTGCATTTGTTTATAACCGTCACTCTGGTTAGCAGTTTTAACCGCTAACCAGTTGCGTGCGAATTGCACGTATAAGTCATTGGGAGACTCTACTAATAACTTGTCTGATAAAGAAAATGCTTTATCGAGGTCATTACTGGCAATGTAAGCATCGACGAGGTTACGGGCGATTGCTGGTTCACGGGGATTGATCTCAAGGGCTCTGTTTAAGAACATGATTGCTTGTTCAATATCACCTTGAGATCGAGCTAGTTGCCCTCTTAAACGCCAAGTTTCAGCATTTTCTGATGAGATTTTTAAGGCTTTTTCTAATAATTTGTCGACCAGTGAATAGTTTTTTTCGATCAGCGCTATTGTGGCCTGTCCATTAATTGAATCAATGTGACCGGCATCAATAGCTAAATTTTGTTGATAAAACTGATTGGAGCATTGGTAATCGCGCAAGTTGATGCAGGCTGTTGCTTTGAATATATTCCATTTCATTTGATTTTTTTGCGATAGCCTACCGCTATAGTCGAGCTCTACTAAATATTTATACTTTTTAAGGTTGAGCAGGGTTTCTGCCCAATCAGCAAACACTAGGTTAATATCTACATGGGAGCGGATGGCTTCGCCAATCTGTTTTTCTGCATCTTCATATAGTTTGTTTTTTACCAGTAATTTGCTCAATAGTACTTTCGCTGATAAATCATTAGGGTTGTCTTGAAGTGCATTTTTAACGTGGATATAGGCTTCTTCATATTGTCCCTGGTCGAAGTTCGAAAGTGCTTTTTCATAATCAGAGTTATTTGCATTGACAACCTGAGTGAGCGCGCAACCGGCTATCAAAATGATTAATTTAATTTTGTAAAAACGGTACTTCAGGTAATTTCTTTTCATGGGGTCTCTGACGAATCAGGTTGCTATTTATAAGGGAAATACAGGCTTTAATTTACCTCGAAATGGGTTATTTAAAAAGCCACTTTGATTAATACTAGATATAAAAAAGCCCGCTAATTAACGGGCTTTGAATTGATATAAAGTGCTTAAGATTTGATTCTACGTTTTCTGATCACTAGTAAACCCGAAAGTAACATCAAACCAAATAAAGAAGGTTCTGCTATCTGCGTTGATGTTGGAGGGGTATAATTGAATGTATAATTATGGAATTCTCGAGCACCAGTGTATGACACAGCAGCAAATGAGCCATCAAAAGATGCGCCGCCACTTGTATCTGCATATGGCGCTAAAACAGAACCTTTAGATGCTAAACTATTAAAATCGATATTAGTTGCTTCAAAGAAATTCCAAACAATATTAGAAAATGCTGTGTCGCCATTAAAACCGTTGTTAAGGTTAACACCGCCACCGATATTAATATCAGTTCCAGACACATTAATGATAACCGTTTCAGCGCTTCCCCAATTCATTGATAAGTTGCTGTTTTGGGCAAAAACATCGGCAGCAGACACATCAAAAATTGCCAAGTCTCCTGAGCCAGTATAATCAAAATTACCACTTGAAAAACTACCTGTGCTTGTGAGACCAGCGAAATAGGCTGTATCAGCGTACAACTCAGCTTGGATGTCAGCAACGGTCAATGATGAATCATGTATTAACTGGCCGTCATTTCCATCGTTCAACTCTACGGCGGTACCGTTTAAATCACCACCATAAACCAAATTATTATCACGTAATACACGCACGCGACTCGCGTTGATATCGCCAACAATAGTTACCGCATCAATAGCTGTGTCGGTATTGGTTAGTCTGCTACCAAATTCTACTGGATTAGATGAATTCAAATCACCACCAATAAACGTTTGTCCTTGGACATCTCCGCCATTGAAATTATAGTCGCCAAGCAATAAAAGATTATATTTGCCAATAGTGCCACTGGTTGCAGTGGCTGCGCCCGATATAGAGGCTAGTAATGCAAATGCGAATAATGATTTTACCAATTTCAATCTACTTCTTCCTATAACTAAAATATGAATATTTACGCCATACAGACATGTTTCGTACAATTCAAAGCTTAAAGCCTACCTGAGTATTCCGTTCTCAATCTTTAAGCAATAAACAAGCCGAAGTTTAAGTCTTTGTATTTTATAAAAAATAACTCCATTTAACTGGCCTTCCTGAGTAAAGTGTAAAAAAATCAGACTCGGAGTCGCTTTACGCCAGAAAATTCGCGCATAATATAACATATTATCAACTAGCGAGTTACTCAGATAAGCCGAATTTAGTTATACTTTAGTAAGGTTGCCCTCACCTTTATCAGATTCTGGCTTCAAAACTAAAATGTCACAGGGCATTGCTTCTGTTAGGGTCATTGCGGTGTCACCAAAGATCTTATCCATAAAATGTTTATCTTCATTATTACCAATAACGGCTACTTCAGCATTCAAACGCGCGGCTTTTTCAGGCAAAACTTCATCTGGAATACCTTCGATAGAATGAAGAACATCATTAGCAAGGGAATATTCTTTAATATAAAGCTCTAACTTTTCTTGATGTTTTTGTTTCAACGTCGCCTCTCGTTTAAAGCCTCGCTGACTATTATAATCGATGTGAAGTGTGCCTATTTCGCCATCATAACAATCAATAACATGCATTTGCCCACCGATAGCCTGGGCCAGTTTATCGCTGACGGCTAAAATCCTACGATTCAGTAAATGATTATCGAAATCATCGTCTTTCATATCAACACAAGCTAAAACCTCGAGTTGTTTGTCCCACAATCTTGGCTTAACCATCCAAATAGGAAGAGGACAGTTAGCAACGAAATAGTGATCCAGTCCACTGGTAAACAATCGTTTAAAATCACTTTGCAGATAAGGTGCCTTCAAGACTAAATTAAATGTTGTTTGAGTTAATAAATTCGCTACGGCTAGAGAAGGTTTCTGCTGCCATGACAAAACAATATCTTCAACAAATTCACTTGCTTCCCATTTTTCCAATATATTTTTAATTGAATTTTGATGATTAACCACAACCTTGTTCAGGTCATCTGCTAAGTTGAGATTGGCTTTAGGGTAGAAATAATTGTGCAGGGAAACGAACACCGTCATTTTGCCAGAATAGGCCCTGCACAAACGAGTAGCTCTAGCCAAAGGTATAGACGGATCTTCATCTGCTTGCAGTACGACTAAAATATGATTAAAGGGGCTGATTTCCATGTTCATTATTGTTTTACCTTCTTACCCTAATTAGTTGAACTAAAATTGTAGACGACTATTTAGCCAATGGTTAGAAAATAAATCTATGAGCAACAAATACCTATGAGGTATTGCTCAACCTACGAACGATTGATTTTAGTACTAAATTAAGCCAACATAAGCCGTATAAAAGACTCTTTCACGCTAAGTGTGTCGCTGCTGTTTCGCCCTTTAACTGCAGCTACCTTATTTGTTGGTTTTCCCACTTCTTTAAATTAGTTTTGGTATTTTAACTTCCCCCTTAGTGGCTTGAAGCCTATTAGGATGTGGACAGCGGGGAAGTCATTGTTTTCACTGCGCTTACGTGGCGTTGGATGATACTGTTTTATTATTTTTTTACGTTGATAAGTGAGGAAATATCAGACACTTATAGTATGAAATACAAATAATGCTGAAATATAATTTTGGCGGTTTAAACCTTTCTGATCTACTCTGCGACTAACTCTTCAACACAATATAAAAAACGACAAGCATATTGAATACACAAGGAAATGTTGTTTCTGCTCAACGCGCATTCGAAGATAAGTCTGAGCGGGATTTAATTAAAGCAGTACAACAGGGCGATAAAAAAGCATATCAAACCCTATATCAAACCTATATTGGTCAGGTATATGGTCTGTGCTTTCGGCTTACTAGTGATAAGTCGTTAGCAGAAGATGCCGCTCAAGAAGTGTTCATTCAACTGTGGCGAAAAATGGGTAATTATAAAGGAGACAGTAAGTTCTCCACTTGGTTACATACAGTAACTTCAAACATTACCATTTCTTATTTGCGTAAGCAGCGAGGTTGGGTGAAACGTATGTTCAATATTGAAGATTCAGAGGCAAATTTTTATGCTGCGGAGCAATCCACTGATCTAAGTGAATTAGAACGTCATGTCGCCAGATTGCCCGAACGAGCGCGGATTGTTTTTGTGTTGCATGCAATAGAAGGTTACCGCCACGAAGATATTGCTAGCATGATGAATATGGCGGTTGGCTCCAGTAAAGCACAGTTTCACCGTGCCAAGCAGTTGTTAAAGGAGTGGATGGGTTATGAGTAATATGAATTTTGAAAAAGATTTACGAGCGCAAATAGATGCTCTGAGTAACGAAAAACAACCTGAAAGAGATCTGTGGGCTGGGATTGAAATAGCGCTAGCCGAAGAACCTGCGCCTCTTGAGCAAGTTCAAAAACGTAAAAGTGAGTCGAGCTTCAAGGTGATTGCTATTGCAGCTTCTTTCGCGCTTGTTTGTGTTCTTAGTTGGTTCTCTCTAAACCCCACATCTGAGCAAATGACGGGGCAAGATCTAGTCGCAGCATTAAGTAGTCAGCATAAAATGCAAAAAGATGCGTTATTGGTGAAATTTCAAGATCAGCCTGCGTTGACGGAAAATTGGCAAAAGCAATTAACGGAGTTGGATGAAGCAGCTGATGCTATCAAGGCTGCTTTGAAGCACGATTCAAACAATATTGCACTGTTGAAAATGCTGCAAAACGTGCATCAACAGCAAATTGATTTAATTGAACGAGTTCATGCTCCTAAGTGGAGACAAATTTGATGGAACTGCAACAAGATAGCACTCGCACCGCGTTGCAGTACTGCAAGAATCATCACTGCCAGTCAGTGGATGTAAATAAGGGTATTAGAATGAAACAAATATTGTTTAGTGTTGGTTTTTGCTTGATAAGCTCTTTTACCTTCGCCGGTGAGAAAGTTGATCAAACGCTAAAAGCCGATAACAACGGTTATGTACAAATTGAACACCTCGGAGGCTATGCCAACATAAAAGGCTGGTCGAAGAATGAGGTACGAGTCGTGGGTGAATTAGGTGACCGTACAGAGAAGTTTATTTTTGAGCGTGATGGCAATGAAGTCATTATTAAAGTGAAGGTTAAAAATAACAAAGGTACTTGGAGTTGGGGGTCAGAAGATGGTGATGATCTGGAAATTTACGTGCCATTAGATAGCCATATAAATTATAACTCCACAAATGCCAATGTAGAGGTTACACAAGTACGCGGAAGTGCTGATATAGATACCGTAAATGGGAATATTGAAGTCACAAATCTCTCTGGTAGGTTACGTATTGAAGCCGTTAATGGCGATGTTACGGCTCGATCACTGCAGGGCAATATTAAAATTCAAACTGTAAATGGCGATATTAAAGACAGTGACTCTACAGCAAGTGAAGCTGCATACGAATCGGTTAATGGAGATATTGACGTTGTTGTTTCAAGTCCGGAAGTAAAAGCGGAAACCGTCAATGGGGATATTGAGTTAACATTAGGAAAGGTTGAGCACCTGAACTTGAACACGGTAAATGGTAGTGTGCAAGCGAGCATGGCGTTAGCGTCTCAAGGAGATGTTCGGGCTACCAGTGTTGGTGGTGGCATCAGTCTATATTTTCAGCCAGATGTTTCCGCGCGCTTTGATTTACAAGGTCATGCCGGTGGTCGGATTATTAACAAAATTACCCAAGATAAAGAACATAAAGCCAAATATGGGCCTAGTCGCTGGCTTGAATTTTCCCATAACGGCGGAAACGGTCAAGTTAAGGTGTCTACCGTCAGCGGCAGAATTAAAGTCGACAAAAAATAATAAACATACTAAACCTGTAGTCGGTGGCTTTAGCCCCGAGATGGATGGGTTAAACCCTGAGAGGAACCCATGGCCTGAAGACCATGCTACAACCCCGAAATTGGATTGGGAAACCCCCGAGATGAACCCATGGCCTAAAGGCCATGCTACAACTGTAGTCGGGGCTTTAGCCCCGAGATGATTCCCAATTAAACGCATCCTGTAGTCGGTGGCTTTAGCCCCGAGGAGATTCCCAATTAAACGAATCAACAACCTCCCTGTACCGCCGAAAAGAATTCGCCAATCGATTCCAACAAATCCTGATTTGCTGATAAATTTTCACAATACACTTTGATGCAGTATCAAACTTAGCGCATAATACTCGGCCCATTGTTAAAAGATTTAAGAGTGTTGTGAAAGCCGTTCCGGATAAAAACAGAGACGATAAAGTTGAGAAACTGAAAATCCCGCCGCATTCCATGGAAGCTGAGCAATCAGTGCTTGGGAGTATGTTAATTGCTCCCGATTCTTGGGACAAAGTAGCGGAAGTCGTTGTTGAAGAAGACTTTTATAACCGTTCGCACCGTACTATTTTCCGCGCAATTGTTCGTTTGTTATCTGCTAACCAACCTGTTGATATCATCACAGTTTCTGAAGAGTTAGAGAATCACGATGAATTGGAAGAAGCCGGTGGCTTCACGTATTTAGGCGAACTAGCTCAGAACACGCCAAGTGCAGCTAACGTAGTGGCCTACGCAGAAATCATTAAAGAACGTGCTATCACACGGGAGCTTATTGGTGTTGCACATTCTATCGCTGATGTTGGGTATAATCCTGAAGGCAGAGATAGTAGTGAGATCCTCGATCTTGCCGAGACACAGGTTTTCCAAATCGCTGAAAAGCGAATGGGTAGTAATGAAGGGCCCAAAGATGTTGAGTCTGTATTAGGTAAGACAATAGATCGTCTTGAAGCCTTAATCAAAACCAACAAAGAAGTGACTGGGGTGTCTACCGGCTATACCGATCTAGATAAAAAAACCAGTGGGTTGCAGGGTTCGGACCTTATTATTGTGGCAGCTCGTCCTTCCATGGGGAAAACAACTTTTGCCATGAACTTGTGCGAAAATGCCATGTTATTGGAAGAGAAACCGGTATTAGTGTTTTCCCTAGAAATGCCGGCCGAGCAAATTATGATGAGGATGCTCGCCTCTTTGAGTCGGGTCGACCAGACCAAAATCCGTACCGCTCAGTTAGACGATGAAGACTGGGCACGTATTTCCAACACAATGGCTATGTTGAAAGACAAAGATAATCTGTTTGTTGATGATTCATCTGGCCTAACACCTATGGAAGTGCGTACTCGAGCCCGTAAGTTAGCGCGTGAGCGTGGTGGTATCAGTATGATCATGATTGATTACCTGCAGCTAATGCGAGTGCCATCATTAAGTGATAACCGTACCTTAGAGATAGCCGAAATATCCCGTTCATTAAAGGCATTGGCAAAAGAGTTAAATGTGCCTGTTGTGGCTTTGTCACAGTTAAACCGGAGTTTGGAACAACGGGCTGATAAACGTCCGATAAACTCAGACTTACGTGAATCTGGTTCTATCGAGCAGGATGCCGATTTGATTATGTTTATCTATCGAGACGAAGTTTATAATGAAAATACTGATCTTAAGGGGATTTCGGAAATAATCTTAGGAAAACAACGGAATGGTCCTATTGGTACGGTACGTCTTACATTCCAAGGTCAATTTTCCCGCTTTGACAATTATGCTGGTCCCGCTTATTCCGACGAATAATGTGAGCTTAAATTGTTTTCAAACAGGATAAATCCCGTCCTACAGGGGTTTATAACCATGGGCTTTAGTCTGTCGGTTGCTGTTGTATTTCCATCGGGATAAATCCCGTCCTGCAGGGGTTTGTAACCATTGGCTTTAGTCTATCGGTTGCTGTTGTATTTCCAACGGGATAAATCCCGTCCTACAGGTGTTTATAACCATGGGCTTTAGTCTGTCGGTCGCTGTTGTATTTCCAACGGGATAAATCCCGTCCTACAGGGGTTTGTAACCATTGGCTTTAGTCTATTGGTTGCTGTTGTATTTCCAACGGGATAAATCCCGTCCTACAGGTGTTTGTAACCATGGGCTTTAGCCTGTCGGTCGCTGTTGTATTTCCAACGGGATAAATCCCGTCCTACAGGGGTTTGTAACCATTGGCTTTAGTCTATCGGTCGCTGTTGTATTTCCAACGGGATAAATCCAGTCCTACAGGGGTTTGTAGCCATGGGCTTTAGTCCATCGGTCGCTGTTGTATTTCCAACAGGATAAATCCCGTCCTACAGGTGTTTGTAAACACCGATGCCAAATCATGATTAAATTTCAGGTATAAAAAAAGCGGCTTAAAAGCCGCTTTTAACGTAAATATTGCGTATTAACGTAATACTTTTTCTTTCTTAGTAGCTGTTACAACAGCTTCAATACGACGGTTCACTTTATGTGCTGCTGCAGTATTGCTTGTATCTAATAATTGAGTTTCACCAAAACCTTCAGCGCTCAATCTGCTTGCATCAATACCGTAGTCATCGATAAGCAATTGTCTAACTGCTCTTGCACGCTTAAGTGAAATTGTCATGTTGTAATCCGCACGACCTGGTGCAGAAGCGTGACCTTCAATTGTAGTGTGAGTATTCGGGAAACGATTCAAGAAATCAGCGAATTCTTGGAACTTAGGATCCTTCGGATTTTGAATAACACTGCTGTTATTTGCAAAAGTTACTTTAAGTGTTTCACGAACTTCTACTTCTTCAAAAACACTACAGCCCATTGAATCTACTTTATCTGTAAGAGGCGTGTCAGCACACTGATCTACATTATCAAGAACGCCATCTTGGTCGCTATCAAGTTCTAAACTACAACCTTTCGCACCTACAGGTGTACCAGCTGGAGTATTTGGACATTGGTCAATGTCATTCAATACGCCGTCGCCGTCTAAATCTATGCTACAACCGTTGCTGTCTACTCGTGCACCGATAGCAGTGTTAGGGCATTGATCAAGATTGTCGTTAACGCCATCTTGGTCAGCATCACCAGGAGCTTTAGGACCAGTAGAACCAAATGTGTAAGCTAAACCTAGTTTAGCGCTTACGTCATTGTATGCTTGTCCGAAATCATGGTAAGCAGCTACTTCAGTAATTAGCTTAACTTTTTCAGATAGATCCCAGTGCTTACCAAGACCAAGGTTAGCCATGCTTCCAGAGTCAACCATATCGATATGTTTCAAACCACCAAATATATACATTAGGTCGTCATCTAGGAAATACATTGCATCAATACCGAAACGTATTGCGCTGTCATCTTCTAGGTTAGCATCACTTTGTAAGTTAACTTTAGATACTTCGAAACGACCACCCCAGTGCTCGCTTTCTCTAACACCAACTTCAGCACCTAGTCCTAGGCCAGCATCAAAAGAAGTAAAGTCGAAGCTTTTCTCTTCATCTGGCT
Organism: Alteromonas sp. M12; assembly: GCF_037478005.1. Classification (NCBI taxonomy): domain Bacteria; kingdom Pseudomonadati; phylum Pseudomonadota; class Gammaproteobacteria; order Alteromonadales; family Alteromonadaceae; genus Alteromonas; species Alteromonas sp. M12. The sequence goes on from NZ_CP144164.1 coordinate 568,193, forward strand.
TATAAATCTCAGTAAAGCCGCCTATCCAGTATTTATCTGAAGAATCTTCAGCTGCGAAAGCGTTACTTGAAATAGCAGCTAAAAGACTTGCTGCGATTAATGATTTTTTCATGTTTCCATCCCGTGTGTAGTGGTTGTCTAAATTAAAAGTAAATTTTTCAAATTATTGTCAATTCTACGTGTCAAAAATATAGTTTTCACACGTCTTTTTCGAGTCCTTGTAGTGTCGCCACTATATTTCTTTGGGTCCCATGGTCTCGGTGCTCACCTAAGTATATCCCTTGCCACGTCCCCATTTCCAGCTTACCTGAGCTAATGGGGATATTTAAATTGTTACCAAAAATACTCGCTTTAATATGTGCTGGCATATCATCATCACCCTCAATATCATGCAAGTAATGTTCCGAACCTTCAGGAATCATCCGATTTATTTGAGTTTCGAGATCAATTCTTACTGTAGGGTCTGCATTTTCGTTAATTGTGAGGCTTGCACTGGTGTGTTGAATAAATAAATTCAACATACCTACAGACATCTCTCGTATTTCAGGCAGCTGTCCAAGGATTTCTTGGGTAATTAAATGAAACCCTCTTGCTTTGACTCTTATTGTTATTCTTTTCTGTATCCACATTGCGACACTATTTATTAAAGCATATTTCTAAATATGCTTTTCCTGCCTCGCTGGTAAACGGCATAACTAATTTAGCGCCGTCAACCTGATGATTAATTGTATGGTTTTTACCAAAAACTACAATAGGTGTGGCCATACCAAATTCTTGACTTGTTTCAGCAAGCGTACTTTTCGCGCCACCACAAACCATATTTACAACTTCTCCAACCATGTCCTGAACATCGTCATCTACACTTGTTGGTTTTTCGCCTAGCATTTTATTCATTATATCAAGTGCTAAGGATTCCTCGAAAGTGATCGACAAAGAACCTTTAATATCGTCACCAATCATTCCGATTAAACCTGAAACATCACCGCAAGCCTTAGAGTCGACCTTTTCTAGTGCTTCTCCTGGCTTCAATTCGGTTTGAGCCATGGTCAACAACACATTTATAAAAGATGCAATAAATGGCTTAATGAATTCGGCGTTCATAGAACTAGTGTTTCCTTATCCCGTTCTAGCATTTACAGAGGTAAAACAAATTTACCCAGAACTAAATGAAGATGGAATGGATGACTACTGACAAAGTGCGCAGGTTCCATGTGCTTCAATCGTTTGTTTACTCACTTTGAATCCAACAGAGTTTGCCTGTTTATCCAATGTTTCTTTCAATCCTTCTGACTGAATTTCTTTTACTAAGCCGCATTTATCGCAGATTAAAAACTGAACTGGATGACTGCAATCAAAATGATGACACGCAACAAAAGCATTGGTGGATTCTAATCTATGAATCAAACCGAATTCGAGTAAAAAGTCTAAGGTACGATAAACAGTCGCAGGTTTGGCGCCGCTTTCTGTCACTTTTAATTCATCTAATAACTCGTAAGCACCTACAGAACTACTTTTGTTCAACAGTAATTCATAGACTTTTTCTCTCAGGCTTGTGAATCGAGCACCCTTACCTTCACAGTATTCTTTAGCTCTAGACAATTGTGCATCGATATTCATTATAGCTAGTTATGTCCTTTTTAACCCTATTTATTCAGGGATTGAAGCAACTGATCTTCTAATTCAAATCGTGCTTCTAGTTGTTGACCTAAAAACGAAAGCTTATCGTCAAAATTCGCTAAATTCTTATCTGAGGAAACTTCGGCGAATAAATCATTAAACGCTAGTGCTTCTTCAGTTGTCTCTGAAATGCGAGGATATATAGACTTTTCAAGACTCTGATCGTTATTATTCTTTTGTGGATCTGAAGCCAGTTTATCATAAACTTCAAAATGCCCAGTGGATACATAATCCACTAAGGTTTCGCAGAAGGTCCTGATTTCACTTATTTCCGGCAACCCAGAAGTTTGCTTCTCAAACGGCGGCAAGCCCGCCAATTGACAATATTGTACCAGTAATTTTTGACGCTCTTGCAACCATATATCTACAGACTTATGGTAGCCACTCCATTTTTGCTTAGCGAGTTCGACTTTGGTCAACATTGTAGATCCTTACAAGAGTCCATTTCATTGAAACATAGTATATCATTGGCAATAGTGTAACTAAACTATGCTTTAGTCTATTGACGTAGATCAATTGTAACATCTGACTTTCAAGAAAGGCTAGAAATCGTGTTAAACTAATTTCATCATTCTGACTTCAAATTGTGGTAATTATACCTTGTTTTGGTGTCTCTAAAAGACGACATGTGTGTGACTTATGCTAATAAATATTAAAGAAATCGGCGTTAATACTGAAGTTCAGTGGATTATTTTTATGGGCGACCGTGTTGTCGCAAATAAGGAACAGCAAGAGTTGCTAAGAGCCACTTGGCAAGATCTGGCAATGATTCATCATTACGACGATCAAATCATTTCATTGGGTGAGTTCGACGGAACTCCCTGCCTAGCAGTCGATGTAGGCAATGAGCAGCTGGTTATTGAAGAATACGAAACTATTAGTCTCCGTGGCATTTACCTTGGTAATAATTTTCCTTTGTTCCAGACTGTCGCCCGTGCTTGGCAATGGATATTGTTTAGACGAACCCATCGTTACTGTGGTCAGTGTGGAAGTGCGATGCAGCAAGTGAATTGGGAAATGGCAACCCAGTGCTTTAATTGCCAGCATCGCTGCTACCCGCGTGTTTCACCTTGTATAATTGTTGCTATCCGTAAAGGAAATAAAATATTACTAGCACAAGGTAAAGCACAACGAGATCGAAAAATGTTTTCTACCTTAGCCGGATTCGTAGAAAGTGGTGAAAGCTTAGAGCAAGCGGTTCATCGAGAAGTATTTGAAGAGGTTGGGATTAAGGTAAAGAACCTTGAGTATTTTGACAGCCAACCTTGGCCGTTTCCCCATTCTTTGATGATGGGGTATTTAGCTGAACATGACAGCGGAGAAATTGAAGTTGATGGCGATGAGATTTTAGAAGCTCATTGGTACGAACCTGACCAGCTGCCAATAATTCCGCCGCGAATATCTATTGCTGGGCAATTAATTGAAGAAACCTTGCGACGCATAGCGCAATCCGATAATTAAGCTTATTAGAAATAAAAAACCCTGCTGAGCAGGGTTGTAATATTTTAGCGTCGAGGGCTCGTTAATCGAGCTTCTTAATTGTTAGAACTTTTAACATCATTATTTTATAGCAAATGGTGATAACGTAAATCAAGAATTATTTTTAAAATATGTTATAAAAAACTAAAAATCGATAAATATACCCTCAACAACACTTTTTTACTAAACTATGCCGCAATTTTAAAATAATGAGCTTCTCACTAATTCACAAAAATTACTGTTGGCTCGGCTTAACCCCTTTAATAAACGGATAAATCATGCAGTTAAAAAACGATCGCTATCTACGCGCTTTGCTTCGTCAACCAGTCGATGTCACCCCAGTGTGGATGATGCGCCAAGCCGGTCGCTATTTGCCAGAATATAAAGCGACTCGTGCAGAAGCGGGCGATTTTATGTCACTTTGTAAAAATGCCGAATTGGCCTGTGAAGTGACTTTACAACCTTTGCGACGCTTTGATTTAGATGCTGCTATTTTATTTTCCGATATTTTGACTATTCCTGATGCAATGGGACTTGGTCTGTATTTTGAAGCAGGGGAAGGTCCTAAATTTAAACACCCATTAACTAGTCGCTCGCAAATCGAGGCGCTGCCTATTCCTGATCCTGAAGATGAACTGGGTTATGTTATGAATGCAGTGCGTACTATTCGACGCAACTTAAAAGGGGAAGTGCCATTAATTGGATTCTCTGGCAGTCCATGGACGCTTGCCACTTATATGGTAGAAGGCGGTGCTAGCAAAGCATTCACTAAAATTAAGAAAATGGCATTTGCAGATCCTCAGTCATTGCACTTATTGCTAGATAAACTTGCAGATTCAGTGATTTCGTATCTGAATGCACAAATAAAAGCCGGAGCACAATCGGTAATGGTATTTGATACTTGGGGAGGGGTGCTAACTCCAAGAGATTATCAATTATTTTCATTGCAGTACATGCACAAAATTGTTGATGGCCTGATTAGAGAATATGAAGGACAGCGCATACCAGTTACATTGTTTACTAAAAATGGTGGGGCATGGATTGAGAAAATCGCCGACACCGGATGTGATGGTGTGGGACTTGATTGGACCATTGATATTGCAGACGCTAAGCGCCGAGTAGGCGATAAAGTAGCGTTACAGGGCAATATGGACCCGTCCATTCTTTACGCGGATGCTCCTCGCATTGAAGAAGAAGTTAAAACGATATTGGCTGGATTTGGTGAAGGCACTGGCCACGTATTTAATCTCGGCCACGGTATTCATCTAGATGTGCCACCTGAAAATGCAGGTGTATTTGTGGAAGCGGTGCATAAATTCAGTAAGCCCTATCACCAAACTGCAAAATAATGAAATCGCCGTTTGTTTTATGGGTTAGTGCTGGATTAATATTCTTTGCTGGATATTGGTTCGGCACTGTTCAATCGGAACATAACGGCGACATTGTGAACAACGAGGTATTGGTTGAAATTGAGCAGAAAAGCGAACAGCTGCTAACTGAAAATACGCATACCACTTCGAATCAGCAGACGACCAAAGAAATCGAGATTCAAATAAAAGCCAAGGATGAAAACCTTAGCTTGTTAGATGATAAAAATAACCAGCAAGATCAAGATTTAGCTGAGTTAGGTGAAGCATTTCAGCAATCGAAATTGTCTCGTCAACTAACAGAATTAAAAGAAGTCGAGTTCGAACAGGGTTACTCTGCCAACCACACCAACTTAACCGCGCAAAATCAAATCAGTGATTTTTTGTCTTTACACCAAGATGCTAAACTAATTGATCTTTATCGACTTGATTGTGATAACAGCCGATGCCAAATGATCGGTGAATATGCCGGTGAGCATCAAGATTGGGCTAAGGTAATATCTGGCATGCGAGGCTCTGATTGGTGGGATTATGTTGGGACGTCGTCATCCACTACAAGCAAAGATGGAAAAACTTATTTCCACATTTTTTTAGATAAATAGGCCGCTGATCACGCATTAATCAGCCCAACAGATAATCAATCAGGCATCTCTTGGCAGACCTTTTTCCACACTTCTAATTAGTCGCTTTGTGAGTCTTTGAGTTTGCGCCGTACTGGGCACGGATTGTTGGCGTTCGAGCTGTTGTTGTATAGCCCATTGAATGTGTTCCGAAACCATTTCACTAGTATCTTTCAATTGTGCTTGTAGTGCGTCCAAAATAGACTGGTCGAATTCTGCGTTACCCATAGCTACCGCTATATTTCTTTGCCATTTTTGGAAACCGATTCGACGGATGGCGGATCCTTCCGTATTAGTAAGAAATTGCTTTTCATCCCACGAAAATAACGTAACTAAGTCAGCGCCTTTAATGACTTTTCTACCATAAAAATCTTTTTCTTGGGTCAGTTGGGCGTATCGATTCCATGGGCAAATCAATTGACAGTCATCACAGCCATAAATGCGGTTTCCTATGGCTGTTCGGAAATGCTCAGGAATCACTCCATCATACTCAATGGTTAAATAAGAAATGCAACGTCGTCCGTCAACAACATAAGGCTCTACAATGGCTTGCGTAGGACAGATAGTTAGACAGGCTGTGCAACTACCACAATTTTGCTCCACGGGTTGGTCGACGGGGAGCGGAATATTGACAAATAATTCACCTAGAAAAAACCAAGAACCCGCTTCTTTATTGATCGTTAATGAATGCTTACCGGTCCAGCCTATACCGGCTTTTTCTGCAACCGCATGTTCTAATACAGGCGCAGAGTCCACAAATGGACGAAATTCTAAATCAACAAATTGTTGTTTGATTTGTTCACCGAGTTTTTTAAGTCGGTTACGCACCAGTTTATGGTAATCACGACCCACAGCATAACGACTTATGTAGGCGGTTTTAGAGCGTTTTAAATCTTTTGCAAAACTAGCGTCAGGGGGGAGATAGTCCATTCTTACACTAATCAATCGCAAAGTGCCTTCGAGCAACTTGGCTGGATCTGCGCGTTTTTCTTGATTTCGCTCAAAAAACTGCATATCTCCGTTGAAGCCTTTGTCTAGCCAGCTTTCGAGGTGAGCCTGATGTTGAGATAAATCGGTATCGGTAATTCCCACTTGCTGAAAACCTAGCGCTTTGCCCCACTCCTTGATATTTTTGGCTAACCTATCCAGAAAATCGGGAGATAATTGTGTCACAGCGGTCCTTAAAAGCAGAATTGTCAGAACAAAGGTTATCACAAAATCTTTATACAGCGCAGTGTGTAAGAGAAGGCGAAGTGGAAGCGGCTAAACAGATGTCTATTCCTCTTTACGACGTTATGCTGATCGCTGGCGAAAAGTTATTTCAATGGATTCAGAAACATTTCGATCATCAGACCAATATTTTAGTGGTGGTTGGAACGGGTAATAATGGCGGGGACGGCTATGTTGCTGCCAGTCTGTTATTGGATGATGGTTATAAGGTGTCGCTCGCATCTATCGATCCGGCTCGACAATTATCTGGCGATGCTGCTTTGGCGCAAAAAAGTTGGGTAGCCAGCGGTGGCGAAGTGGCTGATATTCGATTGTTAGATACCGAACATTTTGAGCTAATTGTAGACGGACTTTTAGGCACTGGATTAAATGGACCTGTATCATCCGCCTATCAGTCTGTTATTCAGCGAATTAATCAATCGGCGGCTCATATTTTATGTATTGATATTCCATCGGGTCTTGATGCCAATACAGGCGCAACGCTAGGAGCCAGTATTAATGCAGATACCACCATTACATTTGTTGGTATAAAAACCGGATTGGTCACCGCTAACGGCAAACAAAAATCGGCTAATTTAATATTTGAAGAATTGAACATTGGTGAAACCTTTGCGCATCTCACTGAGCCTAAAGCACGCTTAGTCGAATACGCTGACTTTGCTCCTTTACCTTCACGTGCTTTATATAGCCACAAAGGAAATAATGGTAAATTGCTGTGTATCGGCGGTAATAATGGGATGGCTGGAGCGATTCGTCTTACCGCTGAGGCGGCCATGCGCACGGGGGCCGGGCTGGTAAAGGTTTACTGTCATCCCAGTTCAGCGTCATCGATTGTGCAGGGGAGGGCAGAAATAATGGCTAGCAGTGAAAATTTGTTGCAGCTATTAGATTGGGCAGATTGTATCGTATTTGGTCCTGGTTTAGGTCAAACTACTTGGAGCCAAGAAACCTTTAATCAATTATTGAGTTATCTGGTTGATCAAGATAAACCACTAGTAATTGACGCCGATGGCTTAAATTTATTAAGTCAGCAATTGCACGCGTTGAATTTATCTTATTTGATAATGTCTCCTCATAGTGCCGAAGCGGCAAGGTTGCTAAATATAAGCATCGAAAGTGTGGAAAATGATCGCTATCAAGCGGCATCAAAATTGGTCGAAACCTATGGCGGAAATTGTATTCTAAAAGGTGCTGGCAGTATCGTTCATGGACCCTCAGGCACATATGTATGTGCAAATGGCAATCCAGGTATGTCGACAGCAGGTATGGGGGATGTTCTTTCAGGTGTTTTGGGATCTCTAGCAGCGCAAGGGATGACAGCAACTGATGCGAGCTTATACGGCACCTGCATTCATTCCGCGGCCGCCGATTTAGTGGCGGACAACTTTGGTCAACGTGGTATGATTGCCAGTGATTTATTTGATTATTTAAGACAACTAGTTAATTGAAAATGAAATATACGCAGTTTTTGCCAGATGAGGCAGCTACACTCAATATTGCTAAACGAATTTCCCAACTGACCACCCAGCATTTAGTTATTTATTTGTCTGGTGATCTTGGTGCTGGTAAAACCTCGTTTAGTCGAGGCTTTTTGCATGGTTTGGGGCATGTTGGGAACGTTAAAAGTCCCACCTATACTATCGTCGAGCCTTATGAAGTGCCACCTTGGAGAGTTTTTCACTTTGATTTGTATCGCTTAGCAGATCCTGAAGAGCTCGAATATATGGGAATTCGCGATTATTTTGCAGAAGACTGCATTTGCCTAATTGAGTGGCCCGATAAAGGCGCTGGTCTATTGGCAACAGCTGATTTAGAGATTAGTATAGAATTCGAAGCTGGTGGAAGGCGCATCCATCTAGCCTCCCATTCTGATGTCGGGCAAAAAATTGTAGAGATATTACAAAAATAATAATGATGAATACTGTATCTAGACTGATAGCTCAAATATTGAGCGGCACTTTGATGCTGCTTATCAGTCATTTCTGTATTGCACAAAATGCAATTGAAGCGTTGCGCCTGTGGCCTTCTCCGGATAATACTCGGGTGGTTTTAGATCTCACCGAGCAACCTGAATACTCCTATTTCACCCTTTCAAACCCAGAGCGGTTAGTTATCGATTTGGCAAATACTAAGGGCGATATTGATCTTGCTGGTTTTGCCAAATCATCCGATTTAGTTAAAAAAATAAGGTACAGCTCTGCCAAAGATGCTTCGTCAGTGCGGGTTGTACTCGAACTAAATCGAAAATTGAATACCGAAATCTTTGCGTTACCGCCTACTGCGCCATATAAAAATCGTTTAGTAATAGATTTAAGTGACCACTCGAACAGCACCCCGCAGGTGGTAATGAGTTCAGAAAGCTCGACTCGAGATCGAGATATTATCATTGCTATTGATGCTGGACACGGTGGAGAGGATCCCGGTTCAATTGGCAGAGCGGGTACCTATGAAAAAAATATCACACTGAGCGTAAGCAAAAGATTGGCAGATCTGATTAACGCCGAGCCAGGGTTAAGAGCTGTAATGACACGCACTGGTGATTATTATATTTCGCCTAATGCACGCCCAGATATTGCCCGCAAAAACAAAGCTGATTTATTTATCTCAGTTCATGCTGATGCGTTTACCACTCCCCAGCCAAAAGGCGCTTCTGTTTGGGTTTTATCTATGGGCAGAGCGAATTCTGTTTTAGGTCGATGGATGGAACGCACTGAACGTCACTCTGAGTTGTTAGGTGGCGCTGCCGAGGTGATTCAAGATACGGCAAGTGAACGTTATTTAGCTCAAGCGTTGTTAGATATGTCAATGGACCACTCATTAACTACCAGTTACGACATCAGTAAAATGGTTATATCTGAATTGAAACAAGTGACCAGCTTGCACAAAAAAATGCCACAAGCAGCCAGCTTAGCGGTACTCACCTCTCCGGATATTCCTTCGATACTTGTGGAAGTGGGCTTCATTTCTAATCCAACTGAAGAAAAAAACCTTAATTGGAATCAACATCGCCAAAAATTAGCAAGTTCGGTATTTTCTGCAATCAAACAACATTTTAGAAAACTCCCGCCAGATGGTACGCTATGGGCGAATAACGCACGTTCTGAAAAACGCACTCACAGAGTCAGAAGTGGTGAGTCATTATCATTATTGGCACAACGCTATAAAGTGCGAATTAGCGCCATAAAAGAAGCAAATAATATGCGTAATGATACGGTGAGGATTGGTCAAGTATTGACAATTCCAAGCACCTAAACAATAAGTTATTCCCGCCCAAAAAATTAATAAAGGTTTCCTGTGTCAATTCGAATTCTATCCCCACAACTTGCCAACCAAATTGCCGCTGGTGAAGTAGTTGAACGGCCCGCTTCTGTGGTCAAAGAATTGGTTGAAAACTGCTTGGATGCAGGTGCCAGCAGTATTGAAATTGAGATAGATAAAGGTGGACATAAACGTATTTCTATTCGCGACAATGGTAAAGGCATCCCGCAGCAAGAGTTAGAATTGGCGCTGAGTAGACATGCAACCAGCAAAATATCCAAACTCGACGATTTAGAAAATATTTGTAGTCTTGGCTTTCGCGGAGAAGCGTTAGCCAGTATTAGTTCTGTGTCACGATTAACCTTAACTTCAAAACCACAAGAACAACAACAAGCATGGCAAGCTTGCGCAGAGGGAAGGGACATGCAAGTGACACTTCAGCCTGCTGCACACCCCAAAGGTACCAGCATTGAAGTACTTGATTTGTTTTTCAACACGCCAGCTAGACGTAAATTTTTGCGCGCTGAAAAAACCGAGTTTAACCATATTGATGAAGTGATAAGGCGAATTGCCTTGAGTCGATTTGATGTGGCGTTGAACCTTAAACACAATGGCAAGACGGTTAGAAAATATCCAGCGATTAAGGATGACGGGTCGCATATCAAACGGATTGCTGCGGTTTGCGGTAGTGATTTTGCGGATAACTCTCTTGCTATAGACAGTGAGTATGAGGGGATAAGGCTTAACGGCTGGTTAAGCGCCGCTGGCGCGAGTCGTATGCAAAGTGATCTGCAATATGTTTACGTTAATGGTCGCGTGATGAAAGATAAACTAATTAATCATGCAATTAGGCAAGCATATGAAGGTTTGATTGAGCCTAACACTCACCCAGCATTCGTGCTGTTTCTGTCTTTGGATCCTATGCAAGTTGATGTCAATGTTCACCCAGCTAAACATGAAGTGAGATTTCATCAATCCCGACTTGTCCATGACGTTATATTTCGCTCTGTTTCAAAAGCGCTGACTGAATCGTTCTCTGATCATACGGAGCATGCTGAGAGCGGCGGACAAGTCACACCAACGACATTGCAAGAAGTTGCTCCTAGCCACCAGTATATCCGTCCGTTGAGCAGGGTAATTGATAAGCCAAGCCAGAGTGAACAGCCGTTGCGCTCAACCACTGAAATTCATGAGCAGGTCACTAATCAGCAACCTAAAACATTCAGTTATAGTGCTCCGGCTCATTCAAAGTCAGGGGCCAAGCATTACAAAAATTTAATGACTCCGCATTCCTCTGAACACTCTCAAAGCAACCTGTTGAGTTTTATGCAGGTTGCTGATAATCGTTTATTGATCGAATGTGCAGGGGCGTATTATCTGTGTGACGCAGAAAAATTAGCCGCTAAAAAATTACACGATGATGGGCAGTTTAATCAACCAGTGATGCAACCTCTTTTAATGCCCATTTCGCTGGCGTTGAACCAGATAAAGCTGACGATAGAGCCATCATTAATTCAGAGTATTAAAAGCTTAGGTATTGAGCTTTCTATTGTTAATCAACGTATACTTTTGAAGCAAGTCCCTTCCGGAACCCGAGCTTTGGATTGGGCCAGTGTGCTGCTGAGTTTGTTTGATAGATTGGAGCTAGCGCTCAATCAAAGTACCAAGGAAAATGCGACTCTGCCTATTCGTAAATTTGACCAAGACAGTGACAAACAACTATTACTTGAAAGTTTTTACACTGTGTTAGCAGAGCACCAAATCAAAGGGTTAGCAGCACAACATACTAATATGAACTTTCTTTGTGAATGGTTAACTAAACAACTCAATGCTGAAGAAATACTTAAATCTTGCGCTAAATTAATCCCATTAAAAAATTGGTTATCACAATTTGATGAATAAAAAACAAACCGAAAACTTACCGCCAGCGATTTTTTTAATGGGGCCAACAGCCTCTGGTAAGACTGATTTGGCATTAGAAATAAGCAAAAGGCTCCCCTGTGAAATCATTAGTGTAGATTCGGCGCTAATCTATCGTGGTATGGACATAGGCACGGCCAAACCAACTCCCGAAGAACTATCTCAAGTTCCCCATCGACTCATTGATATTCTCGACCCTGCAGAATCTTATTCGGTTGCGAATTTCAGGAACGATGCGTTAAATGCGATGAAAGCGGTAACTGAAAATGGAAAGATTCCTTTACTGGTTGGTGGAACTATGATGTATTTCAAGAGCTTAGTTGATGGTTTATCAACATTGCCAGCTGCCAATGAAGAAGTTCGTGCGCAATTAACCCAAGACGCACAAAACCAAGGCTGGGACGCATTGCATAACCGATTAGAACAAATCGACCCAATTTCAGCTAAACGTATACATCCAAATGACCCTCAGCGTTTGTTAAGGGCTTTAGAAGTATTTGTATTGAGCGGAAAGACGATGACGGAGTTAACTGCGGCAAAGTCCAGTAGTCTCCCATATTCGGTAAAAGAATTTGCCATCATGCCCAGTGATCGGGGTATACTCCATGAGCGTATAGAAAAACGATTTAATGTTATGCTTGATAAAGGCTTTCAACAAGAAGTCGAAGATCTTAAGCGTCGCGGAGATTTACATCTAGATTTGCCTTCCATGCGGTGTGTGGGTTACCGTCAAATGTGGCAGTATCTCGATGGTGACTATAATCACGAGGAAATGGTATTTAAAGGTGTGGCGGCAACGCGTCAATTGGCAAAAAGACAAATAACCTGGCTAAGAAGCTGGAAAAATATAACTTTTTTAGATGGTATTGAAAAAGACAATTTGACTACCATATTGAATGTCAGCAATACTGTACCCTAATAGGCAGCTATACAGCCCCATGTTTTACTGTATAATTTGTATATCAGGTGAAAATCATAATAAAAAGAAAAGGATAAGGAATAGTGATGGCAAAGGGGCAATCTTTACAAGACCCGTTTTTGAATGCGTTAAGAAAGGAGCGTATTCCTGTCTCAATTTATTTAGTCAATGGAATCAAGTTACAAGGTCAAGTGGAATCGTTTGACCAGTTCGTGATTCTGTTAAAAAACACTGTTAGTCAGATGGTATACAAGCATGCCATTTCAACTGTTGTGCCTTCTCGGGCCATTAATATGTCAACCGGCGCACAACCTGACTCTGATAACGGTGAATAAAACCTTATAGGAGAAAAGCTTGTTTGACCGTTACGAAGCAGGCGAGCAGGCTGTTTTAGTTCATATTGATTTTTCTGATGATTCTAGCAAAGAAGATCTGCAAGAGTTACAAATGCTAGTGTCATCTGCCGGTGTTAATGCAGTTGAAGTGATAACCGCTTCACGGCAAGCACCTCATCCCAAATACTTTACGGGTAGTGGCAAAGCTGAAGAGATTGCTAATGCTGTGCGTACCAATAACGCAGATGTCGTTATTTTTAATCACCCTCTATCGCCTTCTCAAGAAAGAAATTTGGAAGCATTGTGCAAATGTCGCGTGTTAGATCGTACCGGTCTGATTTTAGACATTTTTGCGCAACGTGCCCGTACTCACGAAGGTAAATTACAAGTAGAGTTAGCGCAACTTCGGCATATTTCAACTCGATTAATTCGAGGTTGGACTCACTTGGAACGTCAAAAAGGTGGAATTGGCCTACGCGGTCCCGGTGAAACTCAGCTGGAAACCGATAGACGACTTTTGCGAGTCAGAATTAAGAGTATTCAACGTCGCTTAGCCAAAGTACAAAAACAACGTGAACAAGGCCGCAGAGCTCGTAAACGCGCGGAAATGCCAACGCTCTCGCTGGTGGGATATACCAATGCGGGTAAATCGACTTTGTTTAATACTATTACTGATGCGGGAGTCTATGCGGCAGATCAATTGTTCGCCACACTAGATCCAACCTTGCGAAAAATTCAGTTACAAGATGTTGGTAACGCTATATTGGCTGATACAGTTGGATTTATCCGGCACTTACCACATGATTTAGTGGCGGCATTTAAAGCCACTTTACAGGAAACTCAAGAAGCAGACCTATTATTGCACGTTGTGGATTATTCGGATGACCAATATCTAGACAATATTGATCAGGTGAATGATGTTTTGGAAGAAATTGATGCATCTGAAATTCAACAGCTAATGATTTGCAACAAAATTGACAGAATGGAAGGGGTTGAACCCCATATAGACCGCAATGATGAAGGAATTCCCATTCGAGTCTGGATTTCAGCTCAACAAGATCAGGGCATTGATTTATTATTTAATGCCCTCACTGAATGTTTATCGCAAAGCATAGTGCAATTTACATTACGCATTCCGCCTAAAGAAGGTAAACTTCGAGGCGCATTATTTGGAATGAACTGTATCGCTGCAGAATCGTATGCAGAGGACGGCGATTGGCTGGTGGATGTCAGAATGCCAACCAGTGATTGGAACCGATTGGAAAAAAGATCAGAGATAGACTTATCCAGTTTGGTAGTAAAGCATTAGTATATGCAAATTAAGTTAACTTCTGATGGTAGTATCGGGGTTGCGTAGATTTAGACTTAACCTAACGGAGAGTGATGATGGCTTGGAATGAGCCCGGTGGAAAGAATAACGACCCTTGGAAAAATAAGGGGGGACGTGATCAAGGCCCGCCTGATTTGGATGATATATTCAAAAATTTGTTTGGTAAATTCAGCAAAGGTGGCGGCGGTGACGGCTCATCTGGCGGTAAAAGCTTAGGTGGAGTTGGCTTAACTGTGATCGCAGTTTTGCTAGTTGTCGTTTGGTTTATTAGCGGTTTCTACACTATTCGTGAAGCAGAACGTGGTGTGGTATTACGTTTTGGTGAGTTCAGTCAATTCGTAGAGCCTGGTTTACGTTGGAAACCAACATTCGTAGATGAAGTCATTCCAATTGACGTGCAATCTATTAAGTCGATGTCTTCAGAGGGCAGCATGCTCACAGAAGATGAAAACGTGGTTAGCGTTGAAATGGAAGTTCAATATCGAATCGTAGAGCCTTTCAAATATAGCTTTGCGGTAACTAACCCAGAACAAAGCCTTAGTCAGGCGTTAAATAGTGCCATTCGTTACGTGGTCGGACATTCAAAAATGGACGATGTGTTAACCCGCGGTCGTGAATCAGCCCGTCAACAAGTTTGGCAAGAGTTAGAAGGCATTATTAATCCTTATGATATGGGTATTTCAATTGTCGACATTAACTTTAAAGATGCTCGTCCACCAGATGCGGTGAGAGCGGCTTTTGATGATGCTATTGCTGCACAAGAAGATGAACAGCGTTTCATCCGCGAAGCAGAAGCTTATTCTCGTGAAATCGAGCCTCGCGCCCGTGGTCAAGTGAATAGAATGGCAGAAGAAGCACAGGCTTATAAAGAGCGTGTTACTTTAGAAGCGCGCGGTGAAATCGCACGTTTTGAAGAGTTATTACCTCAATACAATGCGGCACCTGAAGTTACCCGTCAGCGTATCTATCTTGAAACTATGGAACAGGTGTATCAAAACACTACTAAGATCATGATAGATAATGAGGGAAGTGGCAATATGATGTATTTGCCTTTAGATAAAATTCTAGAGAGCCAAAATAGTCAAGCACCTAAAGAGAACTCTCGCAGTACGCTTGAAGGACTACAACAAAATAGTATTTCCTCTTCGCAAAGTAGTAATTCCACTCCGAGCACAACGTTACGTAGTGATCGAACTAGAACAGGGAGAAATTGATAATGAAAAATCTAAGTATTGGAGTCGTAGTACTCGTTATCATCGCAGTTTTTCTTTCATTGTTTGTTGTGCCTGAAGGCGAAAAAGCAATTAAAATTCAATTCGGAAAAGTTGAGCGAGATGCTTCAGGTGAAACTGTTGTCTTTTCACCCGGTTTGCATTTTAAAATTCCATTGATTGACCGCGTTGTTAAGCTCGATGCCAGAATTCAAACGCTGGATGATCCTGCTGGACGTTTTGTTACTTCAGAGAAAAAAGACTTAATCGTTGATTCTTATGTAAAGTGGCGGATTAAAGATTTTGCAACTTACTACTTGTCAACTGGTGCTAACAAATTACAAGCAGAATCACTATTAAAACAAAAAGTTAATAATGGTTTGCGCTCTGAATTTGGTACTCGTACTATTTCTCAAATCGTATCTGGTGAGCGCTCAGAATTGATGGATGAAGCCATGAAGCAAGCGTCAACTAGTTCGGATGAGCTTGGTATTGAGATTGTTGATGTAAGAGTTAAACAAATTAATCTACCACCTGAAGTGAGTAATTCTATTTTCCAACGAATGAGAGCAGAGCGAGAAGCTGTGGCAAAAGAGCACCGCTCAGAAGGTAGAGAGCAAGCCGAAATCATTAAGGCAACAATTGATGCTAAAGTGACGGTTATGCTGGCAGACGCAGAACGGAACCTGCGTAAGATTAAAGGTGAAGGTGAAGCCCAAGCCGCACAGATTTATGCTGAAACTTATTCTAAGAGCCCTGAGTTCTATGCATTTTTAAGAAGTATGGATGCTTATAGAGCGAGTTTCGATAGTAAACAAGACGTTTTAGTTGTTGAACCAGACAGTGATTTCTTTAAATACATGAAAGACATGTCAGGTGCTAGAAACTAAATTTAAGTGTTGATAAAAGCGCCGTGAAGGCGCTTTTTTTATCACTAAAATCGTCATTATTAAGCGAGAGTGCTTATGTTTGAATTTCATATTAGAGATGCGGTTCAGGATGACTTTTCTGAAATTAAACGCTTAAACGATAAATTTGTACACTTTACCAGCCCAATGGAGCTAGCTCGCATCGAGCAGTTACATAACCTCAGTGCGTATCACCGGGTGATAGAGCAGCATGACAAACAGACATCTGAAGTCTCCACTGTCGGCTTCCTACTTGCTATGAAACCCGCCACAGACTACAGCAGTGATAATTACCAATGGTTCGACTTACGTTACAAGCACTTCTTGTATGTGGACAGGGTAGTGATTGATTCTACGGCGCAAGGAAAAGGCTTGGGAAAGAAGCTGTATGATGATTTATTTTGTTTCGCACTCAAACATAGAATTGAACTTATTTGTTGTGAATACAATTTAATTCCAGCCAATCCCATTTCAGCAAATTTTCATCAATCCTATGGATTTCATCAGGTTGGTCGATTGGATGCAGACGATAAAAGCAAGGTTGTTTCCATGCAAATTGTAAAATTACCTAATTAATATTAATTCGGGACCCTTAAAATGACTAAATTCAATTGGCAAGATCCTCTCAATCTAGATTCCTTATTAAACGAAGATGAGCGGATTTTAAGAGATAGCGTTCATCAGTTTTGCCAACAACAGTTGATGCCCGGTATCTTGCAGGCTAATCGGACTGAACACTTTGATATCGGCATCATGCAGGAAATGGGGCAGTTAGGGTTATTGGGCGCAACCCTGCCCGAAAAATACGGTTGCTCCAACATCAATTATGTTTCCTATGGATTAATAGCAAGAGAAGTTGAAAGGGTAGATAGCGGTTATCGTAGCGCTATGAGTGTTCAGTCTTCATTAGTGATGCACCCTATTTTTACTTATGGAAGCGAACAACAACGCCAGAAATACCTGCCTAAATTAGCAACCGGAGAGTGGATCGGCTGTTTCGGTCTTACTGAACCAAACTCGGGGTCTGATCCGGCAAGCATGAGTTCCCATGCTAAAAAAGTAGCAGATGGCTACCTTCTCAATGGTAGTAAAATGTGGATTACCAATTCACCTGTAGCACATGTATTTGTAGTGTGGGCAAAGTTGGACGGTGTGATACGTGGTTTCATTTTAGAAAAGGGAATGAAGGGCTTAAGTGCGCCTAAAATAGAAGGTAAATTTTCATTAAGAGCATCCATTACCGGTGAAATTGTGATGGATAACGTGTTTCTTCCTGAAGAGAATATCTTACCTAATGTTTCAGGGTTGAAAGGGCCTTTTGGTTGTTTAAACAAAGCGCGTTACGGAATTGCTTGGGGGGCTTTGGGAGCGGCCGAATTTTGTTGGCATGCGGCTCGACAATACTGCTTGGATCGTCAGCAATTTGGCCGTCCATTGGCTGCCAATCAATTGGTACAGAAGAAACTAGCCGACATGCAGACAGATATCTCCCTTGGTTTGCTGGCGTGCGTGCAAGCCGGAAGATTGATGGATGCTGATTTATTGGCACCTGAAGCCATTTCTCTAATAAAACGTAATTCCTGTGGCAAAGCCTTGGATATTGCTCGTACCGCAAGAGATATGCATGGCGGTAATGGTATTGCGGATGAATACCACGTTATTCGTCATGTTATGAATTTAGAAGCGGTAAATACCTACGAAGGTACCCACGATGTACATGCGCTAATTTTGGGCCGTGCACAAACCGGGCTGCAAGCATTCACTTAACTCAGGTTAATTCTAGTTTGCAGCCGAGTTGGCATAATCAGTTTGATTGTTGTTTATCAGAATGTTTCTCTGTTATTAGAAGTTCACAAAACTCTTCAAATGGTAGGGGTTTGCTGAATAAATATCCTTGCGCAGTATTACATTTATTATCGAGTAAAAACTTAGCCTGATATTGATTCTCAACCCCTTCAGCAATAACCCCTAATTTTAAGCTGTGTGCCATGGCAATCACGGCCAAAATAATCGCTTTGTCATTCTCGTTCTGTTCTAAATCAATAACAAAAGAGCGATCTATTTTAAGGTTATCGATAGGTAACTTTTGCAAATAAGAAAGGGAACTATAGCCAGTTCCAAAGTCATCGATTGAAGTAGAAATACCAATTTTTCTCACTTGGTCTAATAAGTTTTTAACTTTGTCATAATTATCAATTAATACCCCTTCAGTTAGCTCTAATTCCAAGTTTTTGGATGGAATCCCACTGTGCAGAATGGCTTGAGTAACAAAATCAAACAAGTGTCTATCGGCAACTTGACGAGGAGATAAGTTGACCGATACTTTTAGATTAGGCTGATGTTGAATAATCACTTTCAACATATCTGTCGCACGACTAATCACCCATTTGCCAATAGGTACTATTAACCCGGTCTGCTCTGCAAGAGGAATAAACTTATCTGGGCTGGTTATAGTGCCATCAGCTAAGCGCCAGCGAATTAACGCCTCTGCTTTAGCGATTTTGCCCGTGCTTAAATCGATGATTGGCTGTAAATAGAGTTCAAACTGATTTTCATCGATGGCTTTTTTAAGCGCATTTTCTAATTCAAGCCTGTGCATTGATGCTTCTTTAAGGGCTTTTGAGTAAAAACGCAATTTGCTCTTATCTTCTTTTTTAGCGGAAAACATGGCTAAGTCGGCAAACTTCATTAACTCTTCAGAATCTGACGCATCACTAGGGAAATGGGCCGCACCGAGATTGAGTCCAATCTGCACCTTTTGTTTTGATTCGGTATAAAAAGGAAATTCGGTTGCTTCTATTAAACGATTGGCAAACTCAATACAGTCTGATTGCTCTTTAGCTCCGGATAAAATAATACCAAACTCATTACCTCCAACCCGTGCACATAAATCCGCTGTAGATAAACATTGTTGGATCCGCTCAGCGAGAGTCACCAATATATGGTCACCAGCTTGATGACCATGTAATTCATTGATTTGTTTAAAGTGTTTTACATCCAAGTAAACGATGAAAAATGGTTTATCTTTCTCAATTTGGTGTTCTAATTTTTGCCAGAAAAATTGCCGATTGGGAAGATTGGTAACATTATCATAGAGATTTAACTTTTCATTTCTTTGTAATAGGTATTTGACGCGACTGACATCGCTGAAAATGAATATCCAATTTTGCAAATTTTGCATTTCGTCGGTAACTGGATATAACGCTAACTTTAACCACTTGCTAGAATACGGCGGTTTATGCCAAAAAAGCTCTCCATGCCAGCGACTGCCAGTTTCAAAGACCCGCTCAAACTCAGCACATTGGTGTTTAAACAATTCGAGTAAAATCGTAAAGGGGGAAGCCTCATTGGATACTTCAGAGGTTTCGAAAAAACTATAAGAATTTGGGTTTTGGCTAATGATATTTAATTGGGAATCGGTAATTACTACACCAAAGTCGGCATTTTCAATGACCTGCTTAATCGGCTCTTGTAATGATTGTAGTGTCTGGTTTTCACGAAGAACTTGATCTAAACGTTCATGAATATACTCGTGTTGGGCGAGGATTTTATCATTTGATATCAGCAGTTCGCGGGCCACCTGCAGAGTTTGTTGTTGTTTTTTGTATTCTGCTTGCAAATTGTGAATGACTAAATAAGCTTCGCCCTTTGAAACTGCTGCAATGGCTTCTAAACGTAATAAATCATCTTTGGATTGTTCGGACCAAATCCCCGACTGAATTTGCCCATCATTACCAATTTGCCAAAAATCTTCGGCATCAATAAAAAAGTCTTCTAAGTAGGCGGAGTTACCAATAAATTCGAAAAATTCGCTGCCAATTGCCTCTGGCGCTATAGCATAAAACCAATCTTCACTGCAGTGTAATAATTGGAATTTACGATTTTCTACTCGCTTTAAAATCGCGCAGTTAATAATGCCTAAAGCTTGAATAAGTGATTGTTGCATAATTGATTAATTCAACGTTAGTTGCGCGATAAATTTGAACATTTCTTCAACCTGGTCGCCTGTTTTGGCGCTAGTTGAAAAACTGCGAATAAATTCTTTGCTGTAGCCATTGAGCTCATTTTCAGTCCAATGCCAAGCTACATCAAGGTCGCTTTTATTAATAATTAGAATTGCAGGAATATCGCTTATTTCTCTTACCATGCGATGAATTTCCATTCCTTCTACAAGACTTTGAGAGCGTGTTTGGTCGGTTACTATTGCGTAAGCTGAGGCCCCTCTAAGGTATTTAGGTTGAAACCCACAGTAGCGGTCAATCCCTTCTAAATCCCAAATCATAAGTTGCACTTGTTCGACTACTAAATCTACAAGTTTTTTATCAATTTTGACACCAATTGTGGTCAGGTATTTTTCAGAAAAAATACCTTCAACAAATTGCTTTACCAAACTGGTTTTCCCTACTCCCGAGGGGCCAAGTAGGCAAATCTTTTTTTGCAACATAATGCGGTTGATGTCCTTATTTAATCAGTCTTAAAATTGATGATATTAAAAATCACTTTACGTAATCCTGAGCCCGACGCTTTATTTTCTACAACACCCAATCCTATGGCATTTAAATACTGAGCCTCAATTCCTTGCTCAACTAAAAATTGCCGAGCTGCTAATGCCCGTTTTCGACTTAAAGACTGATTAAATTGCATGGAGCCAGTTGAATCACTTGCGCCCATAATAATCAAGCCTACATTTAACTCCAATTTTTTAGACAATTCAATCGCTGCTTTAAGGTAACTCGCTAGGGCAGCTAATTGCTCTTGTGCCTTTTCGTTGAGTTCACTTTGGCCTTGTTCAAATTCAACCTGGGTACTATCTATTTTTGCCCTATTGATTTCGAAAAGTGCCGAGAGTATTTCTGGACTATCATCATTGATTGTAGCCAATTCTTCGGCGCTGATCCCAGAAATTAACTCTTCCGCATAAGTTAAACCTGGAATGGCATGTATTTCTCTGGCTAACGCTAAGCGCTGAACGTTTGGCAGTACACCGCTTAAAACAGGTACAGAAGATTGCCAATCAACGCTTATTTGTGGGTATCGGTCTAATAACTTTTTGAGTCTAGCCTTAACCAATGGTGCTTCTAGGGATAAATATTGTTTTTCAATTACTTGTACACTGCTGGTATCGATTTGCTTTTCAGACATCCATTGCCTTACGGTTATGGCCTCGGGGTCACGTAAGATTGACAGCTTGATATCCTGCCATCCTGCTCGTTCTAATTTACTTATGATGATACCCGGTTGTTTACCGATTTGCGAAACGTTTTCTAGTAGTTGAGTGTGTTGGTAATTGTTAAATCCTAAATAGCCTAATCCGATGAAAATGAGTAACAGCAAACCAATGGCGAGAATCGGTTTTCTTTTTCGTTTTTTTATTGCTTCCGGGCGCATCTCCGCAACCAAACAATCTCGAAGTTGTTGGGAGGTGGGTTCAAACACAATAGTATCGCCATTGAAATTAGCAATTTCTTTGGCATAGAGCTTATGAATATACTCATTGGTAATTTCAAATTTGGTAGATATATCTTGTGGGATATTACCCGTAACAGCAGCGACCAAAAGCAACCTTGGCCCGCGCTTTATCAGCAACGAAAAATCTTCGGTTTTTATAACCTCTAGATTTTGTTCTGTGGATTCTTGTTGTGAATTAAATGAATCAGATACAAAGTCATTTATTGCCGTCAGCATTGCTGAAACAAGATCTCCATCGGCAGATTCATTAACCGATTGAGATACCGAATTAAGTAAAATCCCAGTTTCCCGGTGGATTAACAAAACTTGCTCAACTTTAAATACGAAAGTTTGACTCGCCACATATTGAGAAAAGCTTACGCCTGATTGCCACGCTTTAAAGCGCCAGGCCATCCCTTTAAACGTCAGGCTATTTTCAATTAATACATTGGTTTTTTCTAAAAATTCACTTAGAAATGAGGTGACAGATTTACGAACTAAGCGACCTACAAGTGGGTATAAATAACCAACAAATTGTTCACTCTGTTCTTTGACTGATTTTTCCACTGACTGCTGCACGACGGGAGTCAGCACGTTGGTGAATTCGTCATTGCGTTTTTGCCGATCGTGAATCGCTTCAATCACAACCTCGCCGACAATTTCACGCGCATTGTCTTTGAGGACTTGTTTAATTTGTTCTCGATTTTTCCCCAATAAAAGCTCACGCAGCTGTTGCATGGCTACGTCATCTTCATGTGGTTCGCTGTTATTTGGATGGTCAGCCATAAAAATTGGCTTTAATCTTCGTCAGATTCTAAATTAACAGCCATGGTTGCAAGTAGTTTGGCCAACGTCTTCCTATCTGTTTTAGTTGAACTGAGTTCTTTGGTAACCTGATCCAACCTTTCCAACGCTTCGGCAAATCGAGCGTCATATTTCTCGGTGAGCATGGCAACTTCTTTATCAACTCTAGTATGCAGTTCGTCAGTCTCTTGACGGCCATTGGTGTCTGACATTTCTAATTCAGAAGATAGTTTGTCGGCATAGGCGTTAAGTTCAGAGGTTTTATCTTCGTACACTTTGTCCACTGAGTTAACTTTAAGCTGTAAATCTTCAAAGCCATTGTGCATGGATTTATTCAGGTCTTTGACGTGTTCTGCTAACTTTTGTTCAGCTTGTTGGAAGCGTTCTAACATTCGGCTTTCTAAATCTGACAACCTATGTTCAATATCTGCTTGTGCAGCACCGAACACTATTTGTCGTAAAGTAGCTAGTTCTGATGGGGTTTCGCTACTGATATTGGGGGTCTCATCGACTACGGTTTTATTGTCTGACTTGTTATTCGCCACTTTCACTTCCTTCTGCTTAAACACCGATAATCAATCATAGCCCAAATAAACAACTTTATGCACGGGAAATAATCGATGCTAATTACTTTTTCTATCCATTATTTTCGCGCCTAGTAAATCTTTAAACCGCTGATATATGGTTATTTCCGGTTAATTGGATAAACCTTATTACCGCCGCACATACTGAAACGTCTCCTTTACCGCTTTCTACAATCTCTACATGAGTATCTTGTGCTTTGTTTTATCAATTTCGTTTTAAGGCGGTTTAGTGACGTAACAATATCGCCCACAAGTTTGATCGTGTTTTCTATTTTTGCGGCGATTAACTTAGGTTTGCTGCCTTTCGAAATTAAAATATTGATCTAATAACACCTGCACAATTAGAGTAAAAGTTGGAAAAAACATTAAATTCTGGGGTTAATGGCGAAGTTATGTCGATTGAAGAAAATGTGCAACTGCAAAAGATTCGTTACAGCAAGCTGTAAATGTAGAGGCTTAATCGGCTAACGATAAGTATATGCCGCGAATGATTGAAAGCTTTAACCTTGTATAAGCAACCACCCTAAATCTGTCTACAACTGCTTATTTGTGTCATAGACTGCACTTTGCGGATTTATTTCGCTATCATATGCAAAAAAATAATAAGGACTTATGCCCAATGGAGTTGGTGATAAAGTCCGTAAAGACAGAGGAATAGTTTTGGTACAAGATCAGACAAACAATAAGTCTTCAGATGAACAAAATACGGGATGGTTTTCACGGTTTCTGGCAACAGTAGAATGGCTTGGTAATTTACTCCCGCACCCTATAACCCTATTCGCCTTACTGGCACTTTTCATTGTTATTCTCAGCGGTATTCTTGGTTATTTTGATGTTGCCGTTTTAGACCCGCGTCCGTTAGGGGCCAAAGGGCGAGATCCGGATGGATTGATTGAAGTCATTTCGTTATTTAATGCCGAAGGACTACAACGGATTGTCACGGGGTTAGTGACGAACTTTACAGGGTTTGCACCGCTAGGCACTGTGTTGGTTGCTTTACTTGGCGTATCAGTTGCAGAACATTCAGGTTTACTCTCAACGGCGATGCGAGCAATGGTAATGAATGCCTCCGAACGCATGGTTACTATTACCGTAGTATTGGCCGGTATTTTATCGAATACGGCATCTGAACTTGGCTACGTTGTGTTGATTCCACTAGCGGCAATGATTTTCCATTCCCTTGGCCGTCATCCATTAGCGGGCTTGGCCGCAGCTTTCGCAGGTGTATCTGGCGGCTACAGCGCGAATTTGTTGTTAGGCACAGTAGACCCGTTATTATCTGGTATTACTGAATCAGCAGCACATATGATTGAACCTGATTACATGGTTGGTCCAGAAGTAAACTGGTACTTTATGATTGTAAGTACCTTCGTGGTTGCCGCTATGGGGGCGTTTGTAACTGAGAAAATAGTAGAACCGAGACTAGGCAAATATGATCCTAGTGAAGCTTCGGTTGAGTTAGAAAAACAAGAAATGACAGCACCCAGTGCATTAGAAAAGAAAGGTCTTAAAATGGCCGGTCTGTCCTTTGTTATTTTATGTATTTTATTGGCGCTTACGATCGTGCCGGAAAATGGCATCTTACGACATCCTGAAACGGGACTTGTTGCCTACTCGCCATTTTTGAAAGGCATTGTGGCCTTCATTTTTATCACGTTTGCAATACCGGGTTTCGTGTACGGCAAAATCGTTGGCACCATGAAAAATGACAAAGACGTAATCAATGCGATGTCTAAAAGCATGGGGTCGATGGGTCTTTACATTACCTTAGTATTCTTTGCTGCACAGTTTGTAGCATTCTTTAAATGGACTAATCTAGGAACAGTTTTAGCGGTTAAAGGTGCATCCTTGTTAACTGTGCTTGGCTTAGATGGCCCAGAAGTGTTTATTTTATTTATATTGATGTGCGGCATAGTGAACTTGTCGTTGGGTAGTGCCTCGGCCCAGTGGGCAGTAACGGCGCCTATATTTGTACCTATGTTAATGCTAATTGGTTATTCTCCTGAAGTGATTCAAGCTGCCTATCGAATTGGTGATTCTGTCACCAATGTCATTTCGCCGATGATGAGTTACTTTGGATTGATTTTGGCCATTGCAGCCCGTTATAAAAAGGATTTGGGCATGGGGACGTTAATTGCAACAATGTTACCCTATTCAATCACCTTTTTTGTCGGTTGGACGTTACTTTTCTATGTTTGGGTATTTTGGTTAGGGATGCCTGTAGGACCAAATGTAGAAACGCTATATAATGGAGGCTGATAACCGTTAGCGGTTTGCATTGTTTAGCTTTAAGTTTTGTGCGCTAATCCAATTACGTGATTAGTGCGTAAAACTTATAAAATTGAGACCAAGTCATTAATGAAATATACAGGCAGTCCGAACTTTAAGCACAACCAGCCAGATAAAATAGGTGTATTGATAACCAACTTAGGTACACCGGAAGCGCCGACTAAGAAGGCTCTTAAAACTTATCTAAAAGAATTCTTATCCGATCCGCGAGTGGTTGAAATTCCCCGATTGTTGTGGTGGATGATTCTCAATTTAGTGATTCTAAATATTCGTCCCAAGCGCTCAGCTAAAGCCTATGCAACTGTGTGGGAAGATGAGGGCTCACCTTTGATGATCCATTCAATAAACCAAGCTGCGGCACTGAAAAAGACAATACAAGCAAAGTATGGCGAAGGAGTGATAGTTGACTTTGCTATGCGCTACGGCTCACCTAGCATCTCAGGCACGGTTGAAAAGATGATGCAACAGGGTGTACGTAAGTTAGTGGTTTTGCCTTTGTATCCGCAATATAGTGCTTCTACCTCAGCATCTACATTTGATGCCATAGCCGCAGATTTTGAAAAACGTCGTTGGATACCTGATCTGAGGTTTATTTCACAATACTGCGATCACCCTGAATACATACAAGCAGTCGCGGACAAAATCCGTCAGCATTGGCAACAACATGAACGTGCTGACAAATTAATATTTTCCTACCACGGCATTCCTGAACGTTATTTAACTAATGGTGATCCCTACTTCTGCCAGTGCCACAAGACCTCGCGCTTAATTGCTGAAAACTTAGGGTTGCAAAAAGATCAATTTCTAATTTGTTTTCAGTCTAGATTTGGTCGCGAAGAATGGTTAAAACCTTATACCGATCATACCTTGCAAAGCCTTCCAAAATCCGGTGTTGAGTCAGTCCAAATCGTCTGCCCTGGATTCTCTGTTGATTGTCTGGAAACGATAGAAGAAATTGGCGTAGAAAATCGTGACTATTTTTTAGAGGCCGGAGGAAAACGTTACGAATATATTCCTGCCCTTAATGATGATCCTGCGCACATCGATATGATGGCATCTATCATTGACAGTAATCTTCATGGTTGGGATTTGGCAGCAGACAATTCTTCTCGAGCAAATTTAGCTAAAGCTAAGGGTGCAACAATATGAATGGTAACGCCGCAGCTTCTATTGCCGCGCCAAAAGCTTTGGTACTGGCGCAAAAGCTAGCCAATATGTCGGATACGGCGGTACGGATACCGTTTACTAAAGTAAAATTCGGCCTCGACTTTATCATTGGATTGATTCCTGGGATTGGCGACATGGTCATGTTAATCGTGGGCGCTGTGATCATTATATTGGGCAAAAGTATTGGTTTACCCGGCCCGCTAATTTTAAAAATGTTAAAGAATAGTGTTATTGATTTTGTGTTAGGTTTAGTGCCCTTTATAGGCGATATTGCAGACATTTTTTACAAATCAAATCAATCGAATGTACGAATAATGGAGCGCTGGTGGCTGAGTCAAAACAAAGCAGCTATTGATGCTCATACCCAACAAACATTGGCAAATTGGCAGGATACTAAAAATGAAGATTTATGACACCCATACAGCGCCGACACCTAGAAGAGTAAGAATATTTCTAGCCGAAAAAGGCATTGATATGGAATACGTGCAAGTGGATTTAGCAAAAGGTGAAAATATTAGCCCCGAAATGCGCTTGAAAAATCCCATCGGAAAAGTTCCTATCCTTGAATTAGACGACGGCACTTGTATTGGTGAATCTGTGGCAATTTGTCGATATTTCGAAGCATTACAACCTGAGCCTGCGTTAATGGGCACGACTCCACTACAACAGGCACAGATTGAAATGTGGCAGCGCCAAGTTGAATTCGCTTTGTTTATGCAGGTAGGTATGTGCTTTCAGCATACCACAGGCTATTTTAAAGACCGCATGACCCCTGTACCAGAATACGGGGAAGTAGCAGGGATTTCTGCGAGTAAATACCTCAATGTGCTTGAGAAACGCTTGGGGCAAAGTGAATATGTAGCTGGAGATACTTTTTCCATTGCTGATATTACCGCTATGTGTGCAATTGATTTTGCGCGAGTGGTAAAAATCAAGCTCAAAGATGACCAAGTTAACTTGCAGCGTTGGTATGACTCGGTCAGTGCTAGGCCCAGCGCCAGTGCGTAATCACTGACTTAATTTAAATTAAGCCAGAGAGAATTGTCTTGTATGGGCGTGGAATTCGACATGATTGGATTTTCTAGCCTAAATATAATCCGGTTATCAACAGGAATTTGCTGCAACGCTTTTGAATGACCAGGATAGGCATAAAAATGTGTATCGAATGAACCATCTGCTAGCGCTGCTTTTAAGCCGAATTCGATACGTTCGGCTAATTGCTTATTTTGTTTAGTGACGAAAAAATAGATCGCGCTGGGGTAAACTAATAGGTGATGCGGATCGATTATTAAACTGTCGTCACCATTGCTCTCCATTTCCTCAATCACTTCAAGCAAAGATCGGGGAAAGTAGTCGACAATATTGCCTGCAACTAATTTATACATCGAACTGTGGGATATGGTCTTTTCGACTTTTAATCCGGCATTCTCTAAAACATAAACGTCCGGCCAATCGTGTCCCTGAATGGCGCTAAGCTCCGCCAGTTGAGCAAGACTCTTAATGTTTGCAAAGCTGGCTTCTTTGGTCTTATTAATTACCAATACTCTGTGCCCAATGAGCCCTTTTAAAAGAGGAATGCGTATGGCTAACGCGTTTTCTTCTCGACGAGTTGATGTGACTGTCCACATTAGGTCAATTAGCCCCGACTCGATGCTCTTGAACTGTCTTTCTTGACGCATTGCAACAGGTACGCCCTCGATTGCATAGTCACCGTATTTCACTTTGGATTTTTCGAGCGCCAACTTCAATACGCTAATAAAATAAGCGCCGTGTTTGTCTACACTATCTGTATTGTCGATATATTTGATTGGTTGCGCATTTAATGACATTGAAGTCAATGAAGAGAAAAAGAATACGACAAAGGTCAGCGGCCTAATAAAAATCATTATGCTAGGTTTGATTGGAGCCATAAACGACCTTTGTCTTTTACTTAATTTTCGTCGACCTAATAATAGTCAATTGCGCAAAAATAAGAAGGAATCAAATGCAATTCTGAACTTTTATCGCTCAATCTCGCCATCTACGGGTGATGTCTTGATACTCATCGATGCGTCTGTCTCTAAAATAAGGCCAAATTCGTTTAACTTTTTCTGTTCTTGCTAAATCTAACTCTACCATCAGGGTTTCTTCTTTGTCGCTGCTAGCTTGAGCAAGTACTTCGCCTTGAGGTCCAGTGATAAAGCTCTGTCCCCAGAACTGAATACCAGGATCACCGGCTACCGGAGATGCTTCGAATCCTGTGCGATTAGCCACAATAACAGGAACTGAATTGGCCACGGCATGAGAGCGTTGAATCGTTTGCCATGCATTAAATTGACGTTCTCTTTCGTCCGCAGTGTCGGTGTTGTCCCAGCCAATTGCGGTAGGGTAAAACAGCATATCTGCTCCTGCCATCGCCATTAATCGAGCTGCTTCTGGATACCATTGATCCCAGCAGACCAATACGCCTAGTCGACCAACACTAGTGTCAATGGGTTCAAAGCCTAAGTCTCCAGGGGTAAAATAGAATTTTTCATAAAACCCGGGATCATCTGGAATATGCATCTTGCGATACTTTCCAACCATACCCGCTTGGCGATCAAACACCACGGCAGTATTGTGATACAGACCGGAACCACGCTTTTCAAATAATGACGTAACTAAAACAATATTATGTTTAGCGGCCAACTCTGCAAAGTAATCGGTTGCAGGACCTGGAATCGTCTCTGCTAAATCAAAGTAATCGGTATTTTCTTCTTGGCAGAAATAAAGGGTACTGTGCAGCTCTTGTAACAGCACCAACTCACAACCATCAGCTGCAAGTTTGGCAACTTGCTTGGCACTTTTTTCCCAATTTTGGTTTTTGTCGTTGCTAGCAACCGCTTGTTGCACCAAGCCAACTTTTAACTTGTTTTTATTCATTTTATGCATCACATCCATAAACAGTTAAGCCATCGCTAAGGTTGTCGAGCACCTCAGGTTTTAATGTCCCCTTCGGGATCTGCATACTAATACAGTGCACACTGCCAAATTGTTGAACTAAAGGCAAACTATCTATGGGCACTATTGTGTAATCTGGATAGGCACTTGCGATTATATCCAGAGCCAGTTGATCTTCAGGTTGACGATATATAGGGCACAATACCTGATGATTTGAAATAAGGTAATTTGCATAAGATGCAGGTAAGCGCTCACCAACTTCATTGACTATATTTGGTAGGGGTAGCTCAAAAATTTCATGTTGAGGTAACAGTACTTTTAATTCATTCACAAGGGCATTTAGTCCGCTAAAATGAGTGTCCTCTGGTCGGTTAAAACAGGATTGAATTACAACACCATTGTCTTCAGTGAATCGCACTATGGTATCAATATGTCCATCTGTATCGTCGCCTTCTAAATGGCCATTTTCTAGAATGCTAACGCGACTAGCGCCCAAGTGTTTAATAAACATGGATTGATAGGCGGCAAGCGACAAATCGCCATTACGTTGTGGGTTTTGTAAACACAAAGCGGTTGACAATAAATGGCCGTGTTGATCTATTTCTAGCGCACCGCCTTCTGCTACTAACTCAACACTTTTAAGGGGCTCTTTACACAGCTTTGCCAACACATTTGCGTTAACCTTGTTGTCTAAAGATGCATCAAACTTATTGCCCCAACCATTAAAGGTAAACTCAATGGGCTGCATTTTTTTATCGTGTTGCAATGTTAAGAAACAATAATCTCTACACCAGGTATCGTTATAGTTAGTAATCACAAACATTAATTTGCAACAATTTTTGAGGAGCTCCTTAGCAGTATCTACTTCTTGCTCTCTAATCAGTAAGATCACCCCTGTATTATTTTGGGTTATGGCTTCAATTAGTTGCTTATAAGTATTTCTGACCTCTTTTAACCAAGGTTTCCAATCGGTTCTTTTGTCTGGCCACGCTAAAATAATGGCTTCTTGGGCATGCCATTCAGGCAACAATTTAAATTCTGGATTCATGAGTTATTTGGGTAATTAGATTCTGCGGAAATTATAACCTCAACCAATAATGTAACGGTACATTTTTATCTGTAGTCAATAAAACCAGATCCGTGGTCTTTTGATTAAGCCAATGGACTTTACCAATGAGCATGTTAAGTTAACCGCAATATTATCAACTTTGGAGCAAATTATGGCGCAATGGCATGATGGAAAAATTGTGAATCGAGTTGATTGGAATGATCATTTGTTTAGTCTGCAATTTCAATGTGACCAGTTTCCTAAATTTGTGGCAGGTCAGTTTACCAAAGTGGGTCTCACTCAAGCCGATAATACAGTTCTATCTCGACCATATTCATTGGTCAACTCGCCGAACGACGAGTATTTGGAAATAATTGCAGTTCCCGTTGAACAAGGCAGTCTCTCCCCTAAATTACATGAATTAAAAATAGGGGATAGCGTGAAAGTGATGTCACCTGCAACTGGATTTTTGGTTTTAAATGAAGTGCCACAAAGCGACATATTGTTTCTGATCGCCACTGGAACGGGGATCGGCCCCTTTCTATCGATATTAGAAAGTGATGAAATTTGGACAAAGTATAAGCATGTGGTGCTGGTTTATGGTGTAAGACACAATAGCGATTTAGCCTACCAACAGAAAATTCAAAAATGGCTCGAGCTTAAGTCTACGCAGTTTCATTTTGTGCCTATTGTTAGCCGCCAGCAGTGCGCTGATGCATTGACAGGACGTATTCCTGAGTTAATTAGAAACGGTGATATACAACGAAGTTGTGGATTTGAATTTGATCCCATCACTTGTCAGGTTATGTTGTGTGGCAACCCTGAGATGATTAAAGATACATTAGAGGTTCTTTCGGCTTTTGGTCTGAAAAAGCACCTGCGTCGTTCGCCTGGACAAATTAGTGTAGAGCGGTATTGGTAAGTTGCTCAGTATTAACGAATTGTGACGCAACAGTATATGTTTAAGGATAAAGTGAATGAAAAGACAGCCATTGAAAACCATTGGACTCTTAGCAATGTTAATTGGGTTGGGAGCTTGTCAAACTGCTAATGTAGTGACGTCTGATGATTCATTGCAAAATAAACATGAACCTAAAGTGTCTTTGAGTTGGCAATCTACTTTATTTACGCCTAGAGAAGTCGCTTCTGTCGATGATATTTTTCAGTTGACACAAAAGCAGCAAGAGGACTTCGAAGCCTATTATTTTGCCGAAAAAAACGCTCATATTGAAGGACATGAACGTCTCTACAACTATTTAGATATGATTCTGTATGGTTTTGATTACCGAGGGGATACTTATACTGCATCTGATGCCCTAACTAAGCACAGTGGTAACTGTCTTTCATTGGCGATTTTAACCACAGCATTGGCAAATTTAGTGGATTTAGACATTCGTTACCAGCGCGTAAATGCTGCGCCAATTTATCAGCGCTACCATAACGTGATGACCTTATCGTCGCACGTAAGAACCCATGTCTTTGCGCCGGAAACGGAGGTTAAGGAAAACGAAATTGTTGTTGCTAGAAAAAAAATGATAATCGATTACTTCCCAGAAAAGGGAAATGTAAGAGGTGACTTTCTGAATGAATCGCAATTCTTATCAATGTATTACCAAAATTTAGCGGGCGATAGTTTAATCGCTAAAGATTATGACCTTACCTATTCGCTGCTAGCTAAAGCAATGGAAATCAACAGTGAAGATCCAGAAACGTTAAACACGCTTGCGGTTTTATACAAAAACCTGGGTGACTTAGCGAGGGCTGAGAAAATTTATCATTACGCTTTAAATAACACCTCGGGCTCAGTCAATATTTTAAGCAACTATGCAATGCTACTAACAGAGCAAAACCGACAAGATGAACTATCACGTTTGCAGGAAAAGCTATCGTCCATTGAGGATGATAATCCCTATCGTTGGTACGATATCGCTAATCGACATTTTGATAGAGATGAGCTTATCTATGCTTTGCGATATTTTAAAAGGTCGGTTAAAGCTGCTCCATACTTGCATGAAGGTTATTTCGGTTTAGCAAAAACCTACTATCAAATGGGCAAAATAGAATCAGCCAAGCAGAATATGGATACAGCGGTGGAATTAACCTTTACCCCTCAAGATAAAGTCTTGTATCAGGCAAAATTGAAGGTATTAGCCATAGAAAAAAACTAGTTTCTAAAACCCGTTAATTTAACTGTTTTTTTAACAACTGGCCGTTACGTTCAATTACATCAATCAGCGGAATGAAACCCGCCGGTGTAGATAGGTTTGCAAAACCGTTTGCCATCTCCACCAAAACGTCTCCAAATTTAGATTGTCTGCTAGGCTCTGGCGCGTAATCCACAGATAAATTATCGACATTTACCCATGCGGTTGGTCCACCAGATGCAGCAAAAGCGATATCTAATTCTGAGTGTTTAACCCGTGTTGCTAACTGATATAAATGAATATTCTGGATGACTGTAGAAATGAGTACTCTTTCGTTTTCCACATTAGCCAGCAAGTCCATTAGTTTATCTTGTGCGTGAAAAACATAGATCATGATTGCCTCGATATCGGTTTGTTATCCCATTACAATCACATTTTTATCATTATCGACACCATTGGCAATGATAATTTCAAAACTAGACTTGCATTTTTGACAACCCATGGTTTGCGGTTTGTTCATGATTTTGGTTTGATGATTATCGAGGCTATTTGCGGATAAGCAAATAGGGCACAAACATTCCAATAAAGCTTCTGTTTTAAGCATGACATTTCCTTTTGTCTTGTTGGTTTTAAATTTGAATCAGAACAGAGAACCAACTGCGTGCATATTTTGACGGTATTAATTTTTGATGCAAGTGTTTTTGTTGGAATTATGTTCAACTCGGGGCAAGATAACACTCATCAGTCCAGTGAAAATCCCTTTTTACCCTCTTTTTGAAGGGTTTTCGAGGACTAGTAGCCCCATGAAATGTGATAACTTAAAATTTAATACCATTTTCAGCGAGCAAATTTAGTATGCCAATTATGGATACATTCATCGCTTTTTCCATTGCCTCCATAATAATGAGTGTGTCACCAGGCCCGCCAAAGCTGTATATATTGGCCAGAACCATGGCTGATGGACATAAATCTGGTATTGCGGCTGCCTCTGGAATGGCAATAAATTCATATGTAGTAGTTCATTCCTCTAACTTAAGGGACCAAGCTAGAGGAATGCTGAAGGTTGCGCTTAGTGGAGCTTAAGTTTAGGGCCCACAATATTGCTCACTTTGCGACTTAGTAAAACCAAAATCGCCTTTAACCAGCCGTGCACCGCAAATTGATGCATGTTGTACAGTGAAATATAAACCAGTCTTGCCAATCGTCCTTCAATAAACATACTACTACTTACTAGGCTGCCCATCAGACTACCCACGGTACTGTATTTGCTGAGGTGGACTAATGAACCATAATCCACATATTTGTAGTCTTTCATCACATTGCCGCGGACTATGCCAATGATATTAGCTGCGACTGTATCGGCCATTTGATGGGCTGATTGTGCTCTAGGTGGTACCCATTTACCGTTGTCCTGTATAAAGCCACAGCAGTCGCCTAAAACAAAAATGGTTTCACAGGTCGTGCTTTGCAAATGTTTATTAACTAAGATTTGCTGCGCTCTGTTGGTCTCAAATACACCTAATTGTTGAATGAAATCGGGGGCTTTTACACCTGCCGCCCAAACCAGCAGATCAGCTTCAATAGGCTTGTCGTCTGAGGTGATGAATGCGCCTTTCCTAGCACTTGAAATTCGTGTATTTTCCAACACATCGACACCCAGCTTTGTTAGTGCGATACGAGCAGAGGTGGCAATACGTTCTGGTAGAGCAGGCAAGATACTTTCACCGGCTTCAATAATACTTATTTTTAATCGTGAAGCTGACATTTCAGGCATACCATAATTTTTAGCTAAATTTGCCACATGATGTAATTCGGCAGCTAATTCAGTACCTGTTGCACCGCCTCCAACAATGGCAATACTCAACTTTGCTGAATCAGACTTTTCTTGATTAATTCGTAAAAGCTGATTTAACAGTGCTTTATGGAAACGTTCCGCTTGAGATAGAGAATCTAAGAAGAAACTGTGCTCGGCAACACCTGGGGTGCCAAAATCATTACTAACGCTACCAACGGCTAGCACTAAATAGTCGTAGTTGATGGTTCGTTCTTTTAGCAATAACTCACCAGCATCGTCATACAAGGGGTCAAGATAAATAGTTTTATTCTCAGCATCCACGTTACTCATTGTGCCTAACTGAAAATGATAGCCAAATCGAGCTGCATGCATTCGGTAATCCACACCATCTGAGTTTTTATCAATCACTCCAGCGGCCACCTCATGCAACAAGGGTTTCCATAGGTGTGTTTGGTTTCGATCAACCAAGGTGATGTGGGCTAATCCTTTCTTGCCTAACTTTTTACTTAACTTACTGACAAGTTCGAGTCCGCCGGCGCCTCCGCCAACAATGACAATTCTTAACATATTGATTCCTAAATAGTATTTTGAAATTGGTGGCAAACAAAAAAGACGGTATTGAAGTCAGAAGAAGAGCGCCAAAGCGTGACATGAATGAGCTGATTACCGGAAAAATGCCTTACCTGAATCATGCCAAATAAAGCGTAAAAAGTCTATGTATTATCCTTCAGATCAGATGATCTCTGGCGGTCTAAGAGCACGGGGCCAGGACCTTCAATGGCGAGGTTATCTTGGGGGTTATATATAGGGCAAGATTTCATCGATAAGCACCCGCAGCCGATACAGCCGTCTAACGAATCTTTTAGTTTTATCATGCTTTGAATGCGCGCTTCTAACTGTTGTTGCCAATTCCGAGATAGCTTGGCCCAATCTTGTTTTGTCGGCGTTCTTGACTGAGGTAAGGTTGCAAAAGTGAGTTTAATGTCTTGTAGACTGATGCCTATTTTTTGGGCGGCTTTTATCACCGAGACTCGTCTTAAAACATCCGCTTTATAACGTCGTTGATTTCCTGAATTACGCCAACTTTGAATGAGACCCTTTTGTTCGTAGAAATGCAGCGTTGATACTTTTACACCGCAGCGTTTGGCCACAAACCCAACGCTTAGCTCTCTTTCGGCCATGATGATTCCTTTTGTCGTTTTTTTTTAAGAATATGAAAAAAAGTCCTTTACCTCAAGTTAACTTGAGGATTTATTCTGTGCTCATAGACAACAAAACATATAACTTTGGAGAGCATCATGCAGACACCTCAAGAAAATCAATTACCAACAAAACAACAGCAAACTCGAAAACTATTACAGTTCAAACCTTGTATAGCCAAAACATCAACTATTCGTTTAGACAACTTTTTAAGTTTGTTTAATAACACAATGAAATTAAAGTGAGGTATGCAAATGATCCGTTTAGAACATATCAATATTGTCGTCAAAGACATGCAAGAAACATTAAATTTTTATCAAGCCGCGTTTCCACACTGGTCTATTCGCCACCAAGGCAATGCTAATTGGTATGGAACCCAAAGAAATTGGCTACATTTTGGCGATGAATATAACTATCTTACGTTCAACGACAATGGAAGTGGTGAAAATAGGGACTTAAAAGGTAGTCAATTAGGGCTGGCCCATATGGCGTTTGAGGTAAGGGATATTTCGGCACTTTTAACTCGAATGCAAAGTGCTGGTTTCGAACCCCACAACCTAGGCGCTAAAAATCAATTTAGAAAAAACATGTATTTTATTGATCCGAGCGGCTTTGAAATAGAATTTGTCGAATATCTATCAGACATACCCGGTCAAAGGAATAACGCCGACGATTAACTAAGTGGAAAAGTTCGCAGGCATAGGTTGATGGATGTGACACGGGGGCTAACCCCCTTATCACTTTAATCTTGGTACACTTCCAATGGTAAGTTGTCAGGATCGGCGAAAAAGGTAAACTCCCGGTTTGTATATTCATCTATTCGAATCGGCTCGGGAATAATACCTTTGGTCCGCAAATAATCGCAAAAATCACTTACCGAATCGACTTTAAAAGCCAAATGTCTGAGTCCCTGAGCTTCCGGTCTAGAGGGCCGTTGAGGGGCTCCGGGAAATGAAAACAGTTCGATTTGGCTGCCATCAGGAAGTGCTAAGTCGAGTTTGTATGAGTCTCGCTGAGCACGATAATTCTCTGCCACTATTTGAAATCCTAAAATGTCAGTATAAAAGGCTTTAGAATGCGCATAGTTGCTACAAATAATGGCCACATGATGAAAGCCTTTTAATTTAGTCATACTCGTCTCTGAATAAGTTAATTGATGTGGTTGATAGTACGTTCAACATCTGTATTTTTTTCAAGGGAAAAAGTGTGTACTACGCTTTTTCCTTGCCAATCGCTAATCGAAACTCGAATATCCTTGGCTGCCAGCCGGATAAATTTTTGTTTATCAATAATGGCTGAATATGGCGGGGTGTTATCTTTGGCGACTAATTCATATTCGCCTTGTTGATTGCTAATTTCAGTGGTTACTTCAAACAGTGGTAATGGGCTTGAAACTTGTTCAGCAAGTCGGTAGTCAAAACGTATTACACGCCCTTGAGATTCCGTTCCTAAAAATTCCAGTTCTACTAACTCGGTATTCTCAATGGCTGAATTCGCTTTTAAAACTGTATAGCTAAGAGCTGGCAAGGTAATTAGTATGTCATTGCTATCCATACTAAATTTTCTGCTACCATCTATCCATTGATAGCCGTCACTGCTGGCTTTTAACCTAATAGTTTGCGGCTGATTAGTTGGATTGAAGGCCAGTAAATATTCTGTAGAGTCTTGTTTATCCACTCTGGATATTGCAAAAGCATATTCACTACCTTCGCTTGCGCGGTTAAAGGCGAATCCACGACGCAAAGTAGGGTGATCCATACGCAGTTGTGCTAGTTTTTGCAAAGCGCGATATATTGGGTGGTTTTGATCAAAGTTCTCCGTTGCCGTTGTTGCTTCTGTGCCAAGTAAATCCAATTCATTATAGGCAGCTACTTTTGAAGGAAACATATCTTCTCGTGCGCCAACATCGCCCCCAGTGCCAACAAAGCCTTGTTCATCACCATAATAGACCACCGGAATGCCACGAGATAAGTACATGAAAGCATGAGAGAGTATATCTCGCTTGAGCTTTTCTTCTGCACTGGCATTAGGCAAACTTTGATTGATAAAAAATCCGGCCCTTCCCATATCGTGATTTCCTAAAAAATTCATTAATAAATCAGATTGACTGTCATTGTCGTTGTAAAAGTCATCATTTTCAAAAAGCTGATAGATTTCTTGAGCCGGCTTATTTCGATAAAATACATTGGCGGTCGCGTCCTGAAATCCAAAGTCGAGGACCGAAGGCATTTTACCCAAAGTTGTATAGCTACTTAGTTCTATAGGATCCGCGCTGTATACTTCACCAAAAATATGAAAGTTAGGTATGCCTTGTTGTTTTGCATGGTTTAAAATTGCCGGACTAAACGAAGACCAAAACACCATATCCACGTGTTTTACGGTGTCGATTCGAAAACCATCAGGTTTGAATTCGCTAATAATGTTTTTATAAATTTCGATCATACCGGCAATCACTTGTGGATCTTTTGTATTTAAGTCGTCAAGCCCTGCAAAGTCACCGTTAATTGCGCTCTCGCCTTGCCATATACTATCACCTTGATTGTTATAGTATTTAGGGTCATTCAGCCACGCGGGAACTTTCACATTTTCGTTGCCTGCAGGCACAAATGCTGTGTACTTGTCGCCACTTTCTAATTGCGCTTTGGATTTATAAGGGCAGGTCCTTTCGTCTATAAAACTGCCGTCTGAGTTATGACACTCTTGATAACTGATAACATCCGCAGTGTGATTAGTAATGATGTCGAAAAATATTTTGATACCCTTATCATGAGCAGCGCTTATTAAATCCTTAAGGTCTTGGTTGCTGCCAAAATGCGGATCGATTTGGGTAAAGTCGAGAATCCAGTAACCGTGATGAGCATAACCATCGGATTGAATTGCTTTGTTGCGTAAAATCGGTGTCATCCAGATTGCACTGATCCCGAGTTCCTTCAGGTAATCTAATTTTTGCTCTAATCCTTTGATATCACCGCCATGAAATCCTTTAATGTCATCAATACTATATCCACCTTGGGAGATTGGAATGGATTTTGAACCCATATCGTTATCGGGATTGCCATTGTAAAAACGGTCAGGCATAACGAAGTAAAAAATATCGTCGCGCACATCTCGATTTAAATAGTCGTCGTAAATATCAGGGAAAGATAAAGTTATTGGATCTGATATGACTTTTTGCGTACCTGATGAGGGCAGCTCTTGCTTGGAACAAGCAAATAAAAGAGAGCAGCTGAATATCAGAGTAAGTAGGGTATTTAGGTATTTCATAATGGGCTCTCTTTAAGGTTAAGGTAATTCACAACCACGGGCTGTTACAAACAGTGAATACCAATGTTCCCTTGTTAGTTCAAATTGTGACGCTTGGCTACAGGCTTGAATTCTCAGTGGATTGGTTGTGCCAATAATGGGTTGGATTTTCGCTGGGTGGCGCATTAAAAAAGCCAACAAAATCGCCTCTGCAGAGGTTTGGTAATCTGCTGCTAGTTTACTGACTAAATCTGCGGTCTGCTGAATATGATGTGGTTGATTTGTTAAACTCTTGCCAGACAAGGTGCCTTGGCAAAGGCTTCCCCAGGCTTGTACTTGAACATTGTTGAGTTGGCAATATTCCATAGTACCGCTAGGAAAGGATAGGTCTTTTGCCTGAGGATGGTTAGCCAGCACAACATCCTCTAAGAAATCTAAATGGGTTAGATTCAATTCAATTTGGTTGGCAACCAAAGGCATGTCTAACGCCGATTGCAATAGTTTCATTTGATGGGAATTTTGATTGGATACACCAAATTGTTTTACTTTGCCACTGGCTTTGAGTATCGAAAATGCCTCGGCGACTTCATCGGCTTGCATCAATGGATCTGGGCGGTGCAGCAGGAAAATATCAATATATTCAGTATTGAGTCGGTTGAGGATCCCGTCTACAGATTTTAAAATGTAGTGTTTTGAAAAGTCGAATCGTTTTGGGCCTTTTTCATCTTCAAAAACAATTCCACATTTAGATTGCAGTAGGATATT
Source organism: Alteromonas sp. M12 (assembly GCF_037478005.1). Classification (NCBI taxonomy): domain Bacteria; kingdom Pseudomonadati; phylum Pseudomonadota; class Gammaproteobacteria; order Alteromonadales; family Alteromonadaceae; genus Alteromonas; species Alteromonas sp. M12. The sequence continues at coordinate 607,853 of NZ_CP144164.1, forward strand.
TTCGCGTAATTCAGGGCGTGCTTTTAATACTTCACCAAAAACCTGTTCTGCTTTTCCCATGGTGTAAATATCAGCATGATCAAAACTGTTAATTCCACAATCTAATGCCGCGTCAACCGCAGTATGTGCCTGTGTAACATGTTTAGATTCAAATGGAGCTGTGCCCCAAGATCCACCTAATCCCATACAGCCTAGGGATATCGGACTCATGCTTGGAAAATACGAATTCAACGGTATTTGTTTCATGCCAACGTCTTTTAAAATGAAATAATTCAGTCATTCTAATCAGTTTACAAAAAGATTACATTGAATACGTATGCGTTAGGTCAATTCACACTCGTCGGTGAATTGACCACTCATTTTATAAGCGCTGCAATGAAATTCAGCTATTTATCAGCGTGAACCTAAGTAAGCTGAAAATGGCTATTCTAATGGTATTCCAAATCTCTTACTTTTCCCCAGAACACACGGTATGAGAACAAGGTGTAAGCAAAAATACAGGGAATAACAATAAGTGCGCCATACAAAATAACCCGTAGAGACTCAGGTGCACTTGCTGCTTGCCAGATATTCAATTCGCCTGGCACCACAAAAGGATAAAAACTAAATGCTAAGCCGACAAAACTGAAGGTGAAAATGGCTGTACAGAGTACAAAGGGTAACCAGCAACCAGCGTCATCTTCTAACGGTAATCTTTGCAGCGTGAAATACCCAATCACAAAAAAGGCAAAACATAATATTGGTACCAACGCGATAAAATAGGCTAGCGGAGGTTGCGTCCAGCGTTCGAACACAAAGGGATTAATTAACGGGTTGATAATACACACAGCAAGGATCCCCACTAAACATACTTTCCCCGCATTCTTTGCCCATTTTACCGATCTAATTTGTAACTCGTCTTCCGTTTTCATGATTAGCCAGCACGCGCCAATGAGCGCATACGCCATTGCTACACCTGCGGCACTGAGTAAACTGAAGCCAACGGCTTCTATACTGGTTTCAAATCCCATCACAAACATGCCCAACATATAACCTTGAGAAGCGGCCGCAATGAAAGATCCTAATTTAAATAGCTTGTCCCAACGGTCTTTTTTATGAGCGATTACCTTGGCTCTAAAATCAAAGGACACTCCTCGAATTATTAACCCAATCAATAACATGGCGGTAGGCAAATAAAGTGCTTTCAAAATAATACTGTGGGCACTAGGAAAAGCGACTAACATCAACCCGACTGCTAACACTAACCAAGTTTCATTCGCATCCCAAAATGGGCCAATTGAGGCGATCATTTTGTCTCTTTGTTGTTGATTGTCCATAGGTAAAAGCAAACCAACGCCGAGATCGTAACCGTCGAGAATCGCATAAACTAGTACTGAGAACGCCATTAAACCGGCAAAAATAATAGGTAAATCGTGGTCTAAGAACATTAGTTGGCCTCCGCAGTCGCTGTGGTGCGAGCTGGTGTGTACTCAGCCGCATCGTATTCTTCAATTTCTACTGACTTTCTTGCCATGTAAAACAAAGTTTTTATGTATGCAAACAGTAAGAAAGCATACAGCGTCAAATACATCGCCAAGCTGACCCCAACGTTTTCTGGCGCAATATCAGTTACCGCATCCGCCGTGGTTAATATGCCGCTTACTAAATAAGGTTGGCGACCTATTTCGGTAACGTACCATCCCGCTAAAGTTGCAACCCAACCTGAAAATGTCATCCCAATGAAGAATTTCAGCATCCATGGTGAAAGTGACTTTTTCCGCCATAAGTAGAAGCTCGCTAACCAACTACTGAATAGCATGAGCATTCCTAGTCCAACCATGATTCTAAAGCCATAGAACACCGGCTTAACGGGGGGATGTTTGCCTTCAAATTCGTTTAGACCTCTAATTTGTCCGTCTGGATCATGGGTTAAGATAACGCTGGCCATCTTTGGAATGGCTATTTCTAAATGGTTAGTGCGCTGCTCTTCATCAGGGACAGCAAATAACAGTAGTGGTGCGCCATTTGTTGTTTCCCAAACGCCTTCCATTGCTGCAACTTTTTGAGGCTGATGCTCAAACGTATTAAGCCCATGCATGTCACCCATAATCACTTGTAATGGTGTGAGTATTGCGGCTAGGAAGATAGCCGTTTTTAAAGCTAAATTAGGGGCTTTTTTGTTATCGCCTCGAAGGATTCGGTAGGCTGAAATTCCGGCAATTAAAAAACAAATGGTTAACCCTGATGCTAACAGCATGTGCCCTAATCGATATGGAAATGATGGATTAAAAATAATCTCAAACCAGTCAACCGCATAAGCTACGCCATCGCGCATCTCAAAACCTGTTGGGGTATGCATCCACGAGTTAAGGGCTAAAATCCAAAACGCTGAAAGTGAGGTTCCTATTGCAACTATAAAGGTAGATAAAGTATGGAGCCAAGGCGGCACGCGGTTAATACCAAATAACATCACGCCTAAGAAGGTTGCCTCTAAGAAAAACGCAGTCATTATTTCGTAGGCCAAGAGTGGCCCCGCAATATTACCTACCGTAGCCATAAAACCTGGCCAGTTGGTGCCAAATTGAAATGACATTGTAATGCCACTCACCACACCCATTGCAAACGTGAGGGCGAATACCTTTACCCAAAAACGGTAGATTCGCATCCACACTGGATGTTTACTAATGTGAAAACGAACGCGGAAATAGAAAAGCATCCAGCACATAGCAATGCTTATGGCTGGAAATAAAATATGAAAACTAATGTTAGCTGCAAATTGAATGCGAGAAAGTAGCATTACATCTGCCATTGAAACCCCCTAGCGGCGCTGATTTTAGCCGTTGTTTATTTAAATTTAAAACTCGATGAATTTAACCCTGCGTACGGCGATAATCTGCTTTTTGCATGTTTGATTTAACTGCTTTTTAGGAACTTATCCTTCATATCTAAGACCTTTCCGACGCCTGAACCTAACTTCATTAAGGTTGCCATTTTTTCAGGACTCAGACGTTGCAGTTCTTCACTCCACTGTGTGACGTTTTCTAATAAGTCATGGATCTCTTGTAACTGTCGTTGCGCATATTCTTCTTGTTGATTTGCCGGTGTAACCAAAAGAGTATCTCGAAGCACGCTCATAGTGGGTTCAATTTCCCGTTTTCGACGCTCTTCAAATACTTTATTGGCCATATCCCAAATGCTGCCTAAAGATTTAAAATAGTCTTTTCTATCTCCGGGAACATGATGCATTTGCACTAGTCGCCACGACTGTAATTCTTTCAATCCCATACTGACGTTACCGCGAGAAACATTCAGGGCCTCTGCAATATCATTTGCGCTTAAAGGCTCTTCACTTATTACTAAAAGCGCATACATTTGACCAACAGTTCGATTAAAACCCCATCGACTACCCATTTCACCGAAATGCATAACGAAGGTTTCTATCATGGGTGTCATTTTCATAATCAAGACTCTTTTCTGAAGTTTCAGTAATTTCTGAAAATTATAAACGCTAATTGATGCAGATCAAATATTATTTTATTTATTTGTGTTTGCTATTGGCGGAATGGTTAAGAGTTTCGGTGAGGATTTTTGTATGAAATATGCTTTTTGTACTGAGCGAAGAATAATATTTAAACCAAATTAGCAGCGTTTATTGCGATTAGATCCCTACTTAATCGCAATAAAGGGTGTCTTTTTGGATGTTTTTTTCAACACATTTTAGCCGTTAAAAAGCGAACTGGCGATGGAGGCAGCTAATTGATATTCATAAAAATTTTATACTTTTTCATTTTTTGCTAATCCACTTCTTAAACAAAATAATTTTCTAAATAAAATATTTTTTTGAAATTTTAACGAAAGGCTAATGGTCTTTAACTTACATAATGGACTACATTGTTCAAAAAGTAGCCCGTTTTTCACAACTAAATATTTTGAGGATACGATTTATGAAACATAACAATTCGATTAAAACTGCTTTACTTATTGGTGCCACTCTTGCCGCTTCTCAAGTCGCCGTTGCTAAACCAAATGATCAATTATCATTAGCAGATGCGACACCTGAAAAAGTGAAAGTCGCTTTCCAAGAATGGAAAGATGGCAATAGACTACGTGGACGTAAAGACAAGTGTTATGGGATTGCTTTAGCCGGTGAGAACGATTGTAAAGCTGGCGCTGGCACAAGTTGTGAAGGGACTTCTACCGTTGATTTCCAAAAAAATGCATGGACTTATGCACCTAAAGGTTCATGTGAATACATAATCACACCAAATGGTGCTGGTTCTAAAGACCCAATTGCTTAAGCGTTTCATTTCCGAATGATAAAGCTAACTGAATTGCCCGCAGATGCGGGCATTTGTTTAAAACCAGAACATTTTGACGCTATACCAAGTAAGGTTGATGGTCATTTATGGTTCGAAGTTCATGCAGAAAACTACCTGATGCAGGGTGGTCCTAGACTTGCAAAATTACAGGAAGTTGCACAGCGATTTCCGTTAAGCATTCATGGTGTTGGGGCTTCGCTTGGTGGACCAAACCCACTTAATCCCGAGCATCTCAAGCGATTGGTTCGTTTAGTCAATTCGGTTCCTACCGCAGCTTTTTCTGAACATATAGCTTGGTCAGGTGCTGACGGAAATTATATGGGCAATTTAATGCCTACACCAATTACCACTCAATCCCTTCTTCGTACTGCCGAGAATATTGACCAGTTACAAAATGCAATTCAACGGCCCATACTGATAGAGAATCCTGCTAATTATCTCAACTTTAAATCTGACATGTCCGAAGCGGAATTTATGATGTCTTTGGTGAATAAGACTAGCTGCGGTATTTTGCTGGATGTTAACAATTTATTTATAAGCGCGAACAACACTGGGATTGACCCACAGCAATACATTGGCAATCTTGAAGCTACAGCTATCGGTGAGATTCATGTGGCTGGTCATTCGGTTGACCCTATCGAGAAAGATTTGTTAATTGACTCTCATGATAGTGATGTGTCGAATGCGGTTTGGGCACTTTTAAATGATGCTTTAAGTCACATTGGTCCTTGTCCTGTGCTGATAGAGCGAGATGCAAATTTACCGCCGTTTGCTGAACTGCTGGCAGAACGCAATATTGCACGAGAGCTAATCCAAAGTAGTAAAGTTGTTAGCTATGAGTGATTTTCATTTCGCCTTAATGGGCTATGTACAAACTGGAGACATACAAGATGTCACCGAACATCTTGATGATGGACAAAATAAACGTCGCTTGGCGGTATATCGGAACACCTTTATTAGTAGTTGTATTGATGCGTTGCAACGCAAGTACCCAAGTGCTGAGAAGTTATTAGGTGAGGACTTCTTTAAAACCTTAACTCGACAATTCTGTTTAACTAACCCGCCCACATCACCTGTTTTGGCAGAATATGGTGAAATTTTTCCTGAGTATTTAAACGATTTTTTGCAACATAATCATCCTGAACTTAGGTATTTATGGGATATATGTAAATTGGATCGAGCTTGGCATCATGCCTATTTTGCCGATGATAAACCTTCTCTTGGTCAAGATGAAATTGAATCCCTAATTGAAGATATCGAATCGAAATCACTGTCTTTGCACCCCAGCGTGCAGTTAATCAAAAATGATTGGTCGGTATCGTCTTTATGGGCACAGTTAAGAGTCAGTAACCTAAGCGAACAAGTCGCCATCGAGAATACAACTGAAAACCTTCTATTGTGGCGAGACAATAGCAGCATTTTGCATCGAGTCATTTCTGAATCAGAGAGCCTATTTATTTCTAGTATTTACGCAGGCCGAACTTTAGGTGAAGCCGCGGATGTGGCGATGCAAAATGGTGAAATAGACATAAGTGAAATATTTAGTCAGTTACTACTTAATAAATTACTAACATAAGAGAAAAAAAATATGAAAGCCCTAATGAACCTATATGCTGACATCACGGCCAAAGTCAGCTTGTATTTGACCGACATAACATTACTTCTTGCTAGGCTATTAGCAGCAAGTGTGTTTTTTCAATCAGGATTAACAAAGTGGAATGGGTTTCTTAGTTTTAATCCGGATAAATATGATTTATTTTTATATGAATTTTTCTGTCCAGATCCAGTTCGTGAGGGGGCGTTACTGCTGTGTGATCCTAATACGTTAGATTACGTCGAAGGGTCTACTATTGTGTCCTTTATTGAAACACTTGCTGTTTCTGCTGGGGTGGCTGAAATCGTGCTTCCGGTGATGCTCGCTTTTGGCTTTCTGACTCGTGTTGGAGCTGCTGGCTTAATTGGTATGACGTTATTTATTCAATTAGCTGTATTCCCTTCGTGGGATCACTGGTGGAATCCTGCAGTTTGGTGGTTTATTGTATTGTTGGCCGTACTTAGTATGGGGCCAGGAAGGATATCTCTCGATAAATTATTGGGCTTAGAAAAAAGCCGAGCATAATGTATCCCTTGCTAAGTTAGTTAGCCAGAGTTTGGGTTGACTAAAGTATCCTTATATATAGGCGCCTACATCAAAAGTAGTGCGTCTATGCCATTTATTCCACTGCTTCCGATAAAACTCGATATTTAGCACTCATCTTCAATTTATATTTTCCTACGCAGTACATGAGATAAATATTCCTGCTCTGTCCTTAGTCGCTTCGAGCAAGCTTTATTTGCCGCCTTTAGTGCAGCGCAAAGCGCCATCTATTAATAATCAATTAAACTAACTCATGAATTACAGTCATGCATTAATGAAATAATATCATTTTTATTCATGAGTTGAACCGCGTATAAAACCCACTCTGCTTCGACTTTAGATTTTTACTTTACACATATTGCCGTTGATTCTTGATAGTTCGTTAGGCCCAAACCCTGAGGCTGTGAAAGCGATGGCCGACAAGGAAGGCCGCAAAATAAAGTTGCAAAGTCTAAAACGAGCTAACAATAAATTTAGGTTTTATCTCAGATAAATTGGATACAAATCACGATGACTAAAGATTTTATATTTACTATTAACAAGGTTGCTTTTGATGAAAATTATCATCCCTCAGACAACACTCGTATCACGACCAATTTTGCTAATTTAGCAAGAGGACAGAGCCGTCAAAAGAACTTACGCAACGCTTTAAATATGATTGACAATAGTTTTAATGGCATGGCCTGTTGGGATAATCCCAATGGAGATCGTTATTCGGTAGAACTTGATATCATCACCGTTGATATTGACATTGAAGGCAGTGGTCGTAGCTTCCCATCGATTGAAATTTTAAAAACCAATATTGTTGACCATAACACCAACAAACGCATAGAAGGCATTGTCGGCAATAACTTTTCCTCTTATCTGCGAGATTATGATTTCAGCGTATTGTTGTTAGAGCATAACAAGAATCAACCGAAATTTAGCATTCCCGATAATTTTGGCGACCTCCACGGGAAACTGTTTAAATCTTTTATTAATTCAGATGCCTATAAACAGCACTTCAAAAAACTCCCGGTTATCTGTCTCAGTGTTTCGGATAACAAAACCTATCACCGGACTGAAAATCAACATCCGATATTAGGTGTTGAATACCAGCCAAATGATTCATCGTTGACGGAACTATATTTCAAAAAAATGGGATTACAGGTTCGTTATTTTATGCCGCCCAATAGTGTCGCGCCTTTGGCTTTTTATTGTTGCGGTGATTTGCTTAATGATTACACAGCGCTTGAGTTGATAAGTACCATCAGCACCATGGAAACATTTCAAAAGATCTATCGACCTGAAATCTATAACGCCAATGCAGTTGCGGGAAAATGCTATCAACCAAATTTGCAAAATCAGGATCATTCACTGACTCAAATCGTGTATGACCGCGAAGAACGCAGCCAGTTGGCTAATGAGCAAGGAAGATTTGCTGAGGAGCATTTCATTAAACCCTACCAAAGAGTCCTTGAGCAGTGGTCTGCTAATTACGCTTAACATTTAACTCCAATATAAGACTTTATTTATTATGAAAACACTATTACCTACATCAACTGCCGGCAGTTTACCTAAACCCTCTTGGCTTGCGCAGCCTGAGACACTTTGGTCACCTTGGAAATTACAAGATGAAGCGCTAATTGAGGGGAAACGAGACGCTTTACGCTTGTCATTACAAGATCAACAGCAAGCAGGAATTGATATTGTCAGTGACGGTGAGCAAACCCGTCAGCATTTTGTGACAACTTTCATTGAACACCTTGATGGTGTCGATTTTGAAAAACGTAAAACCGTTAAAATTCGTGATCGTTATGATGCCAGTGTACCCACTGTCGTTGGTGCTGTTGCTCGTCAAAAGCCAGTTTTTGTTGAAGACGCCAAATTTTTACGTCAGCAAACCAATCAACCGATTAAATGGGCCCTACCAGGTCCTATGACGATGATAGATACCCTGTATGATAACCATTACAAAAGCCGTGAGAAATTAGCTTGGGAATTCGCCAAAATTCTCAATCAAGAAGCCAAAGAATTAGAAGCAGCTGGTGTTGATATTATTCAATTTGACGAGCCTGCATTTAATGTGTTTTTTGATGAGGTAAACGATTGGGGAATTGCTGCTTTGGAAAGGGCAATCGAAGGGCTTAAATGTCAAACTGCTGTACATATTTGTTATGGTTATGGCATAAAAGCTAATACAGATTGGAAAAAGACGTTGGGCTCTGAGTGGCGACAATATGAAAAAGCCTTTCCCAAATTGCAAACATCTAATATCGATATTGTTTCACTGGAATGTCAAAACTCTCGTGTTCCTATGGACCTGATTGAACTTCTTAGAGGTAAAAACGTGATGGTAGGGGCGATTGATGTCGCAACCAATAAAATAGAGACAGCAGAGGAAGTGGCTAGTACCTTAAGAAAAGCCTTAGAGTTTGTCGATGCTGACAAGCTCTATCCTTCAACCAACTGTGGCATGGCTCCTTTATCACAACAAGTGGCACGAGCTAAACTTGCTGCTTTGAGTGCAGGGGCAGAAATACTGCGAACAGAACTCTCTAGTTAAGAGAGTTCGACTTAACAATATTTACCTATAAGTTCGCAACCTAATTTTAATTGAGTGTTAAAAACAAAAAGGCAGTGAACCTAAAATATATGAATATCATTAAGTATTTAGTTTGTTTGCAAGTTTTCTTGGCAACAGAGGTTTTAAGTGGGGAGACATCGTTATTTTTAGATAATGGTGAATATCAAATCCCCGCTATTTACTCCGCTCCATCTGGTATGGACAAATATCCCGCGATAATTTTACTCCACGGTACTGCATCGAATAAAAATGAAGTAGGTGATTTATATGCGATATTAGCCAAAAGGCTAAGAGACAATAATATCGCATCGATTAGAATTGATTTTGCGGGTACTGGCGATAGTGAAGTGGACTATAGTCAATACACATTAGCCAGTGCAGTGCGTGATGCAGATATGGCAAGGGGGTTTTTAATCGAACAGCCGCAAATTCTAGCCGATTCTCTGGCGGTACTGGGATTTAGTCAAGGCGGGTTGATTGCGCAATTGTTGGTGATAGAGCATCCCGAACTCGCTGCACTGGTAACTTGGTCATCGGTTGCGGGCGATGGTGGTGAACCGTTTTCAAGCCAGTTTGGGCAGTATTATGCTGAAGCTAAAAATAACGGCGTGGCTGAATTAACATTCGAGTGGCGCGCACCGTTAAATTTAAGTGTGCAATGGTTTGAGCAGGTTAAAAAACAGAAGTCATTAACTGAGCTGGCGAATTATCCTGGTGCAGTTTTAGCCATTGCTGGTGGTGCAGATACTATTGTTGACCCTATATCTTCGCTTAGATTGATACAGGCAGCAGGCTCTGAGGATGCTCAAGCGGTAGTATTGAAAGGGGCGGATCATGTATTTAATGTTCTCGACCCAACGGCAACAGAAGACGAGGTTTTACTTAAAATTACTTTGCAATGGTTACTGGAAAAGTTACATTAAATTCACACTTAACCTTTGATTAGGTGCATTTTAACTAAAATAGACTGAGTGAATTTAACCGTTGGAAAATATAAGTATACGAAAAGCGATAATAGGCGACCTTGAAAAGTTAATAGAATTAGAGCAAAAGTTGATTGCGGCCGAACGTCCCTTTAACTCGATTTTAAAAGCAAAAGATGCAACTTATTACGATATTGAAAATTTAATAACCAGTCCATCGTCATATTTGGCGGTAGCTGAATTCGAGGGCGAGATAATAGCCACGGGTTATGCGCAAATTCGAGAGTCGAAACGAGCCCATAAACACGATCATCATGTTTATTTAGGCTTTATGTTTGTAGCTCAAGAGTATCGTGGTCAGGGGATTAATAAACGAATTATGCAAACATTAATTGCTTGGGGCAGGGAACAAAATTTGGATGATTTTTATCTGGATGTTTACGCCACTAATGAATCAGCGATCAAAGCTTATCGAAAAGCGGGGTTTGCTGAATCCACTTTTGAAATGAAACTAAACTTTTAGATAAACGCTACCTTTTGAATTAAATTTTTAATCAATGTAAGTGATACAAATAAGCTATTTGTGCGTTAAAACTACTAGGTTTAGACATTTTTAGTTAATTAGGTTTGGTATTTATGAAATTTAAGCTCGGTTTTCTTTTAATCATAAGTTTGTTCGTTGCTTCATGCACATCGATTCCTCAGGGAATAGAACCGGTCAAGAATTTTGAGTTGAATAAATATTTAGGGACTTGGTACGAAATCGCTCGTTTTGACCACAGTTTTGAAGAAGGTTTAGAAGCTGTCTCTGCGCAATATTCCCTACTCGAAGATGGTGGTGTCAGTGTTACCAATCGGGGATTTAACCCTGAAGAAGGTGAATGGGAAGAAGCCAAAGGCAAGGCTTATTTTGTTGATGATGAATCAGTAGGACATTTAAAAGTATCTTTTTTCGGTCCTTTTTACTCTAGCTATGTCATATTTTTCCTCGATAGTCGTGATTACCAATATGCCTTGGTAAGCGGACCGAACCGAGAGTATTTATGGATATTGAGTAGAGACAAAAATTTACCAAAATCGGTTGTAGACATGTTAATTACTGAAGCCAGTGCAGCTGGCTATGATACTTCCAAATTAATCTTCGTAGACCATGAACAGTGACTAATAAAAGACATCATTCAAAAAAATTGAAATTATTATTTATGAATGAAGGTCTTAGCTAAAAACAAATCTCTGAATGAGAAGAAAGCGGAAGGAATAACATGCTCGAAAGTCAGCTTGAAGTAGTGCGCCAAGCCAAGCAATTTTTAACTTACACTGATATGACTGAATATCAGCAGATCTTAAAACCTCATCTCTCAGGCAGTGCAGGTATGCACATGCGGCATATTCTCGATCATTATTTGGCGCTAAAAAACGGACTCGCCATAAAATCAATTGATTATGATAAACGAAATAGACATTCGGAATCAGAAAGGTGCCCCAAAGCCGCACTAAAAGAGTGGCAGGAAATCGAAACTTGGTTAGATTCTGTTTGCCAAAAAGATCTTGATGTTAACTTATTAGTTAGCTGTGAAGTCAGTGCAAACAAGGTTGAACAGGTTCAAGTTCAATCCACTTTAGCGCGCGAGTTGGTATTCATCTCAAGTCATGCCATTCATCATTTTTCATTACTTAGTGTGATCCAGTCACTTAGAGGGCAAAGTACCCCAGAAAACTTTGGTGTTGCCCCTGCAACAGTTTCTTTTCAGCGGGAACAGACGCGAAAAACCGCAGTTTCCAATGCTTAATTAAATCTAAAATCCTAGCCTAATGTGTAAAAACCATAGAAATTTTATGGTTTTTATGGATAATATCGCCGCTTAAATTCCATTCCACAAAGGTTTTAACATGTCTATAGAACAAACTCTTCTATCTCGCAGCAATCAAACGTGCGAATTGTGCGGCGCAACTGACTCACTTGTCGTATATGAAGTCCCGCCAGAAGAGGCGCATGCAGATAAATGTATTTTAGTTTGCGGCACATGCCAGTCTCAAATTTCGGGCGAGGCTGAACTGGACATGACTCACTGGCGTTGTCTAAACGACAGCATGTGGAGCCAAGTCCCTGCGGTGCAAATAGTTGCCTGGCGAATGCTTAAAAAGTTATCTTTTGAAGGTTGGGCGCAGGATTTGTTAGACATGTTATATCTGGACGAAGATATGCTTAAGTGGGCAGAGTCTGGTCTTGTTGAGCACAGTGACGAGCCAACATTAGATTGTAACGGTACAGTTCTGCAGGCGGGTGATACCGTTACCCTTGTGAAAGATTTAAATGTGAAAGGCGCTAACTTTACCGCTAAACGAGGTACTGCAGTGCGTGGAATTGGCCTTAGTAGCAATCCAGAACACATCGAAGGCAAAGTCAATGGTCAGCGAATTGTGATCATCAGTGCATATACCAAAAAATCATAATAATAGTTTGGGCTTCAGCCCGAATAGGCGCTAGCATTTCACTCGTTAGCAGCAGCGATTGGTAAATATCCATGGGCTAAAGCCTCATGCTACGGGTGTATTGTAGTTTGGGCTAAAGCCCGAATAGGCGCTAGCATTTCACTCGTTAGCTGCAGCGATTGGTAAATATCCATGGGCTAAAGCCCATGCTACGGGTGTATTGTAGTTTGGGCTTCAGCCCGAATAAGTCGATTAACTAACCTTCAAAGGACGCATATTGTTTCCAAGCGTCTCCTAAATACAGCTTCAATAATTTTTCAGGGGCTTTAGGAAGTTCAACACTTAGCAGCAATCCTGGCGTGTCATTGAAGTTTCCGTCAATTCCCAGACAGTGAAATTTAGCACCGAGTTTCAGATAATGTTTAGCCAAAACAGGGATATCTTTGCCGTCACTTTCTATTGCTGCCAATAAGGTAGTTAAATGTGTCGATAAATCATATTCTTTTGCAAAATCTGAGATTTCCGGATGCAGCGCAAAGTCGAATTCTTTATGAGGGGTTACTGATTCAGTTGGCGACACAAGGGCTTGCTGTATTAATGCAACTGAGCGTGGGTTATATAGTTTACTTAACGAAACCGTGCCGTATAAAGTGCGATAGTGGGGGAATTTACAGACGAATGCGCCAATCCCTCGCCATAATAAAAATAATCCTTGGAAGCTTTTTTGATATTCGGGTACTAAAAACGACCGACCTAGCTCAAGGCAGGGCTGCTGTTGGTTCACAAATCCTGGGGAAAAATTAAACATACGTGCCAAATACAGTTGCGTTATATCACCTTGTTCCAGCAACTTGTCGGTTTGCCCCATTCTATAAGCGCCAATAATATTTTGCTTTTCGTTGTTGACTACAAATAGTTGAGTGTAAGTGGCATCAAAGGCGTCGGTATCTATTGGCTCACCGCTGCCTTCATTATGTTGGCGAAATACTAATTCCCGTAAACGCGCAATTTCGAACACAGTTTTGGGGAGTTGATGCTGGAAGCCGTAATAAACTGAAAACTGTTTATGCACCAATAAACATTGCTCTTGAGGAAGCAAAGCCAATTCATTTGCAATTTCTTGCCAAGGGGTTTGGTCTGCTATAGGTGCTTGTTGAACAGATTGATTATCGGGCCAATCCATTCTCCAAAGGGGATCCTGAGAATAACTCTGAATTCTACATAATGCAGCGTGTTGCTTACTATCTTTCACTTTATAAGTGTTGGGTTTGACCAATGAACCACAAGTAATCTTAATTTGACTGTTATTTTTGTTGAGTAACTCTCTTGCCAACATGAGCAGCCTAAAACGAAAATAAACTCGCCCTAGTCGATAGAATAACGGACTATTTTGACCGCTTACAAAGATTGGCAAAAAGTGCGCTTGGGAAGAGTCGATAAGTTTCCCAACTATGCGGTTCCAATGATGTTCACTAATGCGTTTTTTATCTCCCTGATAGTATGCGACTCGACCCGCGGGGAAAACTAACAAAGCACCGCCTTGTTTAACATGTTTCAAGCTGGCGCGGATAGAGGGCGTATTTTTAGGATCACGCTCAGATAACGGATTAGTAAAGATAAAATAGTCTTTGAGCTCAGGGAAAAGCTTTAAACCTTGGTTGGCCAAAACTTGCAGATCTGGGCGTATTTGGCCAATGAGTAAACACAATATCACCCCTTCTATGCCCCCAAAAGGATGATTACTAGCAATAACTAAGGGACCAGTCTTTGGAATGTTTTTTTGTACAGAATCGCCGCCAAGTACTTCAATATTAAGTACCTGTAACAATTTCTCGGCAAATTGTTCTTTTTTTAGCCCTTGCATTTGATGTTGCTTATAAAGGGCGTCCATTTTCTTGACGCCGACTAAGCGATCTAACATTTTAAGTGCAAGGGTAACTGGAGCGCTTTTTGGCCCCACAAGATTAATAAGACTGATAGATGTCGACACCTGATGCTGCATATTTTCAGTTATTCTCAACAACGACAATTAATCTTTACCTTATAACAGATGCTATTTATGCAATGCAAAAGATTATTTTTGCATTTTTTCGGGCATAATAGGGGGAGAGATTTAGCTTACACTTATACTATAGGCCAATGATGAATAAAATTACGATAACCGCCCCAGACGATTGGCATTTACATTTCCGTGATCATGATATGTTGGGAGAGACGGTTCCAGCGACCGCTAGGTGCTTTCAAAGAGCAATCGCAATGCCGAATTTAGTACCCCCCATTACCACTGCTAAAATGGCAATGGATTATAAATCACGGATTTTGGCCGCTCGACCAGCGAATAGCAACTTTCAACCTTTAATGGTTTTGTTTCTAACCAATGAAACCACAAAACAAGACATCATTGATGCAAAAAAAGCCGGTGTTGTGGCAGCTAAATTGTATCCAGCAGGCGCGACGACTAATTCTGATGCGGCGGTTGCTGGAATAGAAGCCCTGTATCCAATCTTCGAAGAAATGGCACAGCAGCAGATGCTATTGTTAATTCACGGAGAAGTAACTCAAGCCCATGTGGATATTTTCGACCGTGAAAAAGAATTCATTGATCAGCACCTCGCTAAAATTGTTGAGAATTTTCCTCACCTCAAAATTGTATTCGAACATATCACTACCTCTGAAGCTGCCGATTTTGTGTTACAAAGCTCAGACAATGTTGCGGCAACGATTACTCCCCAACACTTACTGTTGAATCGTAATGATTTGTTGGTTGGTGGCGTGCGGCCACATAACTTTTGTTTGCCTGTACTTAAGCGTAATACCCACCAACAAGCACTAAGAAAAGTGGTTGCCAGCGGTTCTAAAAAATTCTTTCTAGGCACAGATTCTGCTCCCCATGAAAAACACAGAAAAGAATCTGCATGTGGATGTGCAGGTTGTTATAGTGCTTGGAGTGCCCTTGAATTGTATGCGCAAATATTTGATGAGTTAGGCGCCATCGACAAGCTTGAAGGTTTCAGTAGCCACTATGGGGCTGATTTTTATGGTCTGCCCCGTAACACTCAATCTATTACGTTAGTCAAAGATAAGTGGCAAATACCGGAACAAATCATCCTTCCTAATGGGAATCCAATAGTGCCCTTTTTTGCAGGACAAACGGTTGATTGGAAAATAGAAAGCGTTTAGTAATGATAATTAAGCCGTTATTCACTTTGCTAAACAAACTCCCGCGAGCAGCTGATTTTCTTTTGCTCGCAGTAAATTTACGTTCAGTAACAAAGTGTCATTTGTTGATACTCTCTATCGGGCTATACAATGGCGTGTTGATTGCTCAAGATTCTAAAGATTTTTGGGTCTTAGCATATCCTGAAGCGCCTTTTATTGAACAGACAGAAAAAGGAAAGCTAAAGGGCTTCTTGGTCGATGAGGTCAATGGCATTTTGGCTACAGCGGGGATTCGGCAGCAAATATTACTTGCCCCATGGAAACGTCTTGAACTCGAAGCAAAGGCGAAGCCCAATGTGCTTGCCTTCGCATTGACTCGGACTCCCGAGAGAGAACAGAATTATCATTGGATTACGCCATTAACAGCGAACGTATACTCTGTTTTTAGCCCTCAAAAAATAGTCAGACCGTTAAATAACATCGAGCAGTTATCTACATTTGACTCTATTGCGGTATTGGAGAATGATGTTCGCCACAAATTGCTGCAAGCGCAAA
Organism: Alteromonas sp. M12; assembly: GCF_037478005.1. NCBI lineage: Bacteria > Pseudomonadati > Pseudomonadota > Gammaproteobacteria > Alteromonadales > Alteromonadaceae > Alteromonas > Alteromonas sp. M12. The sequence continues at coordinate 623,924 of NZ_CP144164.1, forward strand.
ATGCTAAGAATATTCAGGTCTATTCAAGTTGGTCTGATGCAATCGATAGTGTCGTAAGCGGAGAGTCCAGTGCAATATTTTTCTCGGATTCAGGAGTTCAGTATTTTTGTCGTGTTCAAGGAAAAGATTGTAATCAGTTCGAACGCGTGTTTTTGTACGAAAAAACAATAACCTATCTTACTTTGTCAAAAGTAGGGTCAAATCCGGAGTTGGTAAATAGATTAAAAAGTGCGGCAGAACAATATAAAGATTCTGACGCATTTAAAACAATTTCAAAAGATTGGCTAAAGCAATACGAAACGTTGCCTATTCCTATGCATATGGAAGATGGTGTACTTAATTTGTGGAATAAATAATCGGACCATATTATGAGCAAACTTGTAAGTTATCAAAATCAAGAAGCCTATGCCCTTATCACTATTGATAATGGAAAAGCCAATGCGCTTTCTCATGAAGTGATAGACCAAATTAATTTGTGTTTAGACAAAGCAGAAAAAAACCAGAAAGTTGTAGTTTTAGCTGGTAAAGCAGGCATGTTCAGCGCGGGTTACGATTTAAGTGTGATGAAACACAGTAACGAGTCAGCCTTAGAACTTGTGGAAAAAGGATCAACGTTATCAAAACGTTTATTAACTTTTCCTACGCCTGTGATTGCAGCCTGCTCAGGTCATGCTGTGGCTAAAGGGGCGTTCCTTTTATTATCAGCTGATTACCGAATTGGGTTAGATGGGGAATTCAAAATAGGTCTAAATGAAGTAGCTATCGGAATGACGATGCACCAAGTTGGAATTGAACTCGCCCGCAATAGGTTAACTCCTCGCTATTTTAATCGTTCGGTTATCAATGCAGAAATATTTAGCCCAGGACAAGCACTAGAAGCCGGGTTCCTCGATTTAGTTGTAAAACCCAAAAAATTCGAAAAAACCGTGAATAAAGTAGCCTACGCAATGGCTTCTTTAGATATAAAATCTCACCGAGCGACTAAACTAAAAGCTAGGGCTGAACATATAGCAAACTTAGAAAAAGCGATTGAATTAGATCGCACAAGCTCGCTGTAATTATTAATTAAACTTATTTTAAAGAGAGCACTTTAGTGACCCAATTTTCTTCTTTGCCATTAAAACCTGAACTTGTTAGTAATTTGGAAACCCTCGGATTTGAGGGGATGACCGAAATTCAACAACAAAGTCTACCGAAAATTCTGGCAGGCAAGGATGTCGTAGCGAAAGCAAAAACCGGCAGTGGCAAGACCGTTGCTTTTGCTCTGGGTTTGTTAAATAGACTAGATGTGGATCGATTTAGAATTCAAGCTTTGGTTATGTGTCCAACTCGTGAATTGGCTGAGCAAGTTGCCGAAGAAATTCGTCGTGTAGGACGGATGATTGATAACATGAAAGTGCTTACCCTTTGTGGCGGTACGCCCATGGGCCCACAAATTGGATCACTTTCACATGGTGCTCATATTATTGTCGGTACACCTGGCCGTATTATGGATCACTTATCTAAACGCCGACTCAGTCTCAAAGAAGTCAATACGCTAGTGTTAGACGAAGCCGATCGTATGTTGGATATGGGCTTCGAGGAAGAAATGGAAACCGTCATTCGAGCTGTGCCCACAGACCGACAAACCTTATTGTTTTCGGCTACTTATCCTGACCAAATTAAACAAATTAGTCTTAAGATACAGCGCAATCCAATTGAGATTACGGTGGAATCAACCCATGACACAAGCAAAATAAAACAATTGTTTTTCGAAGTTGAAGAATCTCATAGAATCAAGGCTACTGCGGCACTGTTAAGTGAGTTTCAACCCGAGTCAGCGATAATATTTTGTAATACTAAAATTGCCTGTAACGAACTATTAGAAGCTCTGACTGAAATGGGGTTTTCTGTCGATGCGTTACACGGTGATTTAGAACAAAAAGATCGCAATCAAGTTCTAATCCGGTTTGCCAATAAAAGCGTATCGGTGCTTATTGCCACAGACGTTGCATCAAGAGGTCTTGACGTGAAAGGTGTGGGCGCGGTTATTAACTATCAAATCACACCTGATCCAGAAGTCCACATTCACCGAATCGGTCGCACGGGACGAGCTGACGCCGAAGGTTTAGCATTAACTCTTTGTGCCCCTAAAGAAATGGCGCGGGCAAATGCCATCGAAGATTATCAGCAAAGAAAAGTCGAATGGAAAGGGATTCAAGCTATTCGTTTTCATGCGAATCGAATTATTCAGCCTGAGTACCAAACAATATGTATTGATGGCGGTAAAAAAGCTAAATTACGTCCTGGAGATATATTAGGCGCATTAACCAAAGACGCGGATGTTCCTGGCGAAGATATTGGTAAAATAAAAGTGACAGCTACCCACAGCTATGTCGCAGTTAAAATTCGCAGTGTTAAACGCAGTTTGAAGCAATTTAACGAAGGTAAAATGAAAGGCCGTAAATTTAAGGCCAGAAAGTTGCTTTAATTTTTTCCAAAAAAAAGAGTGCGAAAGCACTCTTTTTAGTTAGTTCTGCAATATCCTTTTACCAAATCTTCACTCGATCTTTCGGTGCTAGAAATAATGCGTCACCTTTTTTGACATCAAATGCGGAATAAAATTCTGGCACGTTCGGTACCACACCATTCACTCTATATTCTGAGGGTGAATGTGGGTCAGTATTGACCTGGTTACGTAATGTTTCATCCCGTTGCACCGCTGCCCATACCTGAGCATAACCTAAGAAAACACGTTGTTGTCCAGTATAACCATCGAGAAATGGTGCTTCTTTGTCGGCTAGAGATAATTCATAGGCTTTGAGGGCAATACTGAGTCCCCCTAAATCACCGATATTCTCGCCAAGGGTAAATTCACCATTAACATGTAGGTTTTTTAATGGGGTAAATTTATTATATTGTTGGACAAGTTGTTTGGTACGTTTTTTAAACTCTTGTTTATCTGCATCTGACCACCAATTACGCAGTACACCATCGCCATCAAAGGTACTGCCAGCATCGTCAAAGCCATGGCCTATTTCATGCCCAATAACCGCGCCAATACCGCCGTAGTTAACTGCATCGTCAGCCTCCATATTAAAAAATGGTGGCTGCAAAATTCCAGCTGGAAATACAATTTCATTAGCCGGAGGGTTGTAATAGGCATTCACGGTTTGTGGGGTCATGTCCCATTCGTGTTTCTGTACCGGACCTGGCTGTTTATCGAGTATCTGCTGCCATTGCAGATCATCTGAGCGTTTGATATTGCCAACTAAGTCAGATTTCGAAATAGACAGTTTTGAATAGTCTTTCCATTCATCAGGATAGCCAATTTTTGCAGTGAATTTGGATAGTTTGTCGAGCGCTTCCGCTTTGGTGGCATCCGACATCCAGTCCAGTTGTTTGATACTGACTTCGTAGGCTGTTAATAGATTATTGACTAAGTCTAACATGCGTTCTTTGGCGGCCGGTGGGAAGTGTTCTTTGACATATACCTCGCCTATCACTTCACCTAAGTGAGTATTTACGAAATCAACGCCTCTGCGCCATCTTGGTCGTTGCTCTGTCACCCCATATAAGACTTTGCTGAAAAACTCAAAATTTGCTTTATCTAATTCAGTGGTTAAATAGCTTGATTGCTGATTGATAACCATCCATTTCAGATAAATTTTCCAAGTTGTGATTGGCGTTTTAGCAATGATGTTGTCTAACTCACGCATGTAATCGGGTTGCGTGACTACTAAGCCATCCAAGTCAGTTAATTCTAGTTCTTGCAACATTGCTGCCCAATCGAATTGAGGCATTAATTCAGATAACTTGGTTACTGGAATTTTGTTGTATAGTGCAACCATATCTCGGGTTTTTTCTTTTTTCATATGCTTAGAAGCTAGTTTAGTTTCTAAGTCCAAAATAATTTTTGCGTTTTTTTCGGGATTCTCCAATCCTACTAATCCGAGCATTTTGGCAATGTGTTTCTGATATTTCCCTTTTATTTCCTGATAGGAACCTTTATCACTCGTATAATATTCTCTATCTGGTAATCCTAAACCTGCCTGCCATGAGTAAATCATGTAAGTTTTAGGGTTTTTTAGATCAATATATTGGCCAATAGCGAAAGGTGTACCAAAACTGTGTTTGTTGGCATAAGCAAAATAGCGCGCTAATTGTTGTTGATCCTGAATTTCATCAATTACCGCTAATTCAGTTAATAGTGGTGTCAAGCCTAATTTGTCGCGGTTTTCCATGTCGGTGTAAGATGTGTACAAGTCACCCACTTGTTGCTCATTGCTACCTTTTTCAAAATCGCCTTCTGAGGATTTTTTAATGATAGCCATAACTTTTTCTTGAGCTTCATCAGCGAGTAACTGAAATGAATTTAAACCGGCTTTATCTGATGGAATTTCAACCTTGTCTAACCATTTACCGTTAGCAAATCTGAAAAAATCGTCGCCCGGTTTAATGTCCGTATTAATATTATCCAATTTAAGCCCTGAGTGGCGAGTCACGGTTGTGACATCCGGTAATGCTGTTGCCGGAGTTTCAGTAACGGGCGATTCAGTTTTAGGATTGGTAGTAGGTGATTCTACGTTGGGAACTTCCACTTTAGGAGATTCAATTTGAGGAATCACCAGTTCAGGAGATTCAGTTTCTGGCTGCTCAATGGTGGTGTCTTCTATTTTCGGGGCTTCTTGCTTTTCTTCTTCAACAGGCGCTGGATCAGAGCATCCCCATACAAAAACAATAACTACGAGCATTAAAATATAAATTTTCATTGAATTCCCTTACATTTAACTAAATTGCTTAAGACTAAGTTCTTAGCTTCCAATCAATGACTTATTTACTAAATTTATAAATGAATCGATCTGTTTTTCCTCGAATCAACGGGGAAAAAACCGAGCTTTGGTGATTATCTTCTGGATTTCTCAGATAAAACGCCTCTTCGACAAGTGTAAAACCGGCTTGCGCAAATTGATGTTTAACAATGTTCGGGTCAATACGATGAAGGGTATTTGCTGCATCATAACCTGAACCAGCCTGAGCGATGTGATCTATTACCACTATAATGCCATCATCCTTGAGCACGCGATGCAGTTTTTCTAGCACTTTGACATGATCAACGACATGTTCGCGCAATTCTATTAATTTACCCCCTCGGACGGTATTAGTAAAAAATAAATCATGATATCCCAAGGCAGTAAACACTATGTCTACCGACTTATCAGCAACCTCTATGTCAGCAATGGCGACATTGTCGAGTCTAACCACATTGCTAAGACGATTGTCTTTCGTTCTTTGAATGATATCTTTTTCACCAAAATTCCAATAAACACTGTCGTTTTGCAAATAAACTAGGCCATCTTCACCTACAGCTCTGGAAAGGAGCTCAGAATACCAACCACCACCGGCCAGCAAATCTAACACCGTATCTCCAGCAGATATGCCTGTGAAAGATAATACTTGTTGGGGAAGTCTAGCTTTATCTCGTTTAGCGTCTTCTAATGGTCTTTCCACAGATGAAAGGATATCGTTAATTTGCTGTTTAGTTAACTGAACCGCGGTTGCATTCACCGAGAATATAATAAAGACGATAGCGGATATTAATTTGATGCTATTTAAACAACGGGGTAATACAGGTTTCATGCTTAAATGTCCCAACTGAATATTTCTTAATGATCAATGGGGTAAAGAATAACGCCAACCACCAACAAAAATCACTAAAAACTGTAACAGAACAATTCAAATTTCTAATTCGTTGATATTTCGGGTAACTTACGTCTTCGTACATGTCTCCGCATAAAGGAATACCTATGAATGCTACTATTATTGCTCTGCTCGGATACATCAGTTGGACGGTGTTTTTACTGATTTTATTAGCCAGCTATCGAACCTTTTTGGTGAGTCAGAAACAGCGATTACCAAATCAGTTCAAGGCCGACGGTTCAGATTCCCCTGATTTTGGGCAACGACTTACTCGGGCTCACCTTAATTGTGCAGAAAGTTTTGTGTTTATTGGTGGCACTATGCTGACAGCTCTGGCAACAAACGCCTCAGCGATTACTGATACGTTGGCGTATTACTTGCTGGCAGCAAGATTAGGACAATCTATTGTTCATCTTGTTTCGACCTCAGTACTTGCCGTTCAGATTCGATTTGTGTTTTTTCTAGTTCAGGTTGGAATTTGCGGTTATTGGTTATTCAAGTTAATGACAAATTTTGCATTTTAAGATTTTAAAGATAAGGTGATTATTTATGCTAGATATGAATTTATTCAAACAAATCTCCCCATGTGAATATGCTGACGCATTACCTCGTGAGCAATTTATTGATTATAAAATATCAAGTTTATGGCCACAGCCCCCACGTATTGCTGGACCTGCTTTTACAGTGTTTTGCGAAGATGGTGATCATTTAATGTTACATGCGGCTATCTATGAAGCTTCACCAGGGGATATCATTGTTGTAAAGTCTGATCCGCAGTTTGCTGCAGCGGGCGGAAACGTTTGTGCAATCGCTAAACAGCGAGGAATTGCAGGGTTTGTTATTGATGGCGTCATTCGTGATTTGGCAGAAACCCGTGACATTCAATTCCCTGTTTTTGCCCGTGGAGTGATTCCTTTTCCTGCCGCCAAAAAAGCCTACTCACCCCTAAATCAAACTATCAAATGTGGTGGTGTTACGGTCAATCCAGGGGATATCGTTATTGCTGATGAAGAAGGGATAGCTGTTGTACCTAAAGACCAAGCTCAGTCAGCATATGAAATTGCTAAAGCTCGCACCGACAAAGATGCGCAAACGTCATTGCAGCAATGGCAAGATAACCATAAACATAATATTGATAATATTATTTCGAAGCTCAAATAAACTTTAATTGGATAGTGCATGTTTTCATTTTTTGAACGGTTGACAAAACCGTTCCCTGTTGAGCACCCAACAAAACCTCCTCAGACCCTAGTTGCTTTTTGTCGTCATTACACTAAAGGTATGTGGCCTGTAATCTTTACGGTATCGATTTTAGCTGCGTCTGTTGCGGCTTTAGAGGTTTCCTTGTTTAGTTATGTCGGTCAACTTGTTGATTGGCTGTCTGAGCGTGATCCGGAAACCTTTATACAGCAGGAGAGTGGCAGCCTAATCTGGATGGGCACAGTCATTCTAGTGATATTACCTTGTTTAGTGATATTACAGTCTTTGTTGACCCATCAAACGTTATTGGGTAATTACCCGATGAAGATACGTTGGCAAGCACATCGATATTTACTTGGTCAAAGTATCGGGTTTTTCCAAAATGAATTTGCTGGACGTGTCGCTACTAAAGTGATGCAAACCGCACTGGCTGTGCGTGAAGCAGTGATGAAATCACTCGATATTTTCGTGTATGTAAGTGTTTACTTCATCAGTATTTTAGTACTGGTTTTTTCGATTGATTGGCGTTTGAGTGTGCCATTGTTAATTTGGTTACTGACTTATTTTATTATTCTGCGGACCTTTATTCCGCGGCTTAAAAAAGTCTCGCAAAAACAAGCTGATGCGCGCTCAATCATGACCGGCCGAATCGTTGATAGTTATACTAATATTATGACGGTTAAGCTGTTTTCCCACAGTCAACGTGAATCAGACTATGCAAAAGAAGGTATGAGTGGATTTTTGCATACGGTTTATCCGCAGATGCGTTTAGTCACAACACTTTATGGGTTTGTTTGGTTTTCTAATGCTCTATTGGTTTTTAGTGTCAGCGCACTATCTATCTACTTGTGGTTGAATCATCTAGTAACCCCAGGTGACTTAGCGGTCGCAATTAGCTTGTGTTTACGCCTCAACGGCATGGCGCAATGGATTATGTGGGAAGTATCTTCACTATTTGAAAATATCGGTACTGTACAAGATGGGATCAATACCCTTGCCAATGATGTTGTTGTGCAAGACGTACCTGATGCCCCTGATTTACAGGTCCGCGGCGGAGCGATTGAGTTTAACAATGTTGATTTCGGTTATGCAGGTCCTGAAGGAAAGCCCATAGATGTATTCAAACAATTGAATCTTTCAATCAAACCAGGTGAAAAAGTTGGTTTAGTGGGACGCTCTGGGGCGGGTAAGTCTACTTTAGTCAATTTATTGCTGAGATTTTATGATGTGCAAAGTGGCAATATTCTCATTGACGGGCAAGAGATAAAACACGTTAAGCAGGAAAGCCTGCGAGCCAATATTAGTATGGTGACGCAAGATACGTCTTTATTGCACCGATCTGTGCGCGAAAACATTATTTATGGTCGCGCCTCTGCCACAGAAGAGCAAATGATAACTGCGGCAAAACAAGCTGAAGCGGACGAGTTTATTCAGCAGCTTTCTGACTTGAATGGCAATATCGGGTACGACGCACAGGTAGGTGAGCGAGGCGTTAAATTATCTGGTGGTCAACGACAAAGAATTGCAATTGCTAGAGTGATGTTAAAAGACGCTCCGATTTTAATTTTAGATGAAGCGACTTCTGCATTGGATTCAGAAGTTGAAGCGGCTATTCAACAATGCTTAAACAAAGTAATGGTGAATAAGACTGTACTAGCCATTGCCCATAGATTATCCACCATCGCCCAAATGGACCGTTTGTTAGTTTTAGAGCAAGGAAAAATCGTGGAATCAGGTAGCCACAGTGAACTGTTGGCAAAAAATGGTATTTACGCAAAACTATGGTCTCATCAAACGGGAGGATTTATTGGGGTTGATTAATTCGCACTCCCTGATGAGCTACATCAAAGACTCCTGATGTTTTGCATTGGGAGTTTTTATATTTCATTTCGGTTTTTTCAAACAATCCTTCACTCAAAAGCAAAGCGCAAAATCTGTATTTTCCTAGCTTATTGTTTTCTTTACCTTTTAATTTAACGGGTAAAAAAACCACCTAAAAAGGGTAAAAAAAGGTTGCATTTAGTTGACCGTATGGTTAGTTTTTAACCTGAGATTATTAAGTGAGCAGCTAAATCTGCCTTTTCAAGTCACTTTATAGCGTCTCACTTTAATAAGAAATATAGGATTTCGAGCCCATGAAAAACCTACGACTCAAAGCAATCTACAAGCGAATTTTGAACTTTTCGGCATTCAAGACTTAGCGACTCTTATCTAATTTAACTTCTGAATATAATCCTAAACCCAGTCTGAGCAGACCTGGGCGGAATTCTTATGTCTTTAAAAAGGAGGAAGGTCTATGTAACCAATTAAAATTTAAGTAAATATTTAAACAAATTTAAAAATAATAAAAATTAAAATAACGACAGAAATAGGAAAATCGGGAATGAATAATAAAAAGTTTCTCATCAGCGCCTTAGGTGTAGCTGTGATGAGTATTACCCAAACAATGGCTGCACAGCCATCTCCAAATTTGCAGTTTGCTGAATGGTTGGCGTCACAAAACCCAGAACTGAATAATCAGCTAACGGATCGATTAATTGTAAAATTTAAAAATCAGACTACTTTGCATGAAATAGAAACGGCCAGTACTGATTTAAGTTCAGAGTCGGAGATAAATAATGGATTGTCAATTGCTCCTGGTCAAATCTCTGCGGGTAGCAATCTATTAACTAAGCTAGCCAGTAAAACTGGTCAGCAAATGCGTTTCGTAAAAACCAATAAACAGGGAAGGGCAATCTTAAAGTTAGACAAGCGAATGTCGAAAGCAGCCATGCAATCCATTATTTTACAAATGCAGCAAGACCCTTTGGTTGAATCTGTTGAAGCTGATCCAATTCGCTATTTAATGGCGCAATCACAGCCTTGGGGAATTGCTAATGTTCAAGCTGATCAGTTGTCTGATGTCAGTGCTGGTGGCAAAACGGTATGTATAATTGACTCTGGCTATGACATTAACAACCCTGATCTTAGTGCTAATTCGGTTTCTGGGAGCAATAATTCAGGTACCGGAAATTGGTACGTGCCAGGAGGATCTCATGGTACTCATGTAGCAGGCACTATTGCTGGAATTAATAATGCTGAAGGGATTGTCGGCGTGCTTCCTAACCAAAACATTAATCTGCATATCATCAAAGTATTTAATGAATCAGGCTGGGGTTACTCTAGTGATTTAGCCGATGCGGTTGAAACCTGTGAGGCAAATGGTGCGGATGTAGTCAATATGTCATTGGGTGGTGCCGGTTCTTCTACAAGCGAAAGCAATCGTCTTACCGCCGTCGCCAATAATGGTGTTTTGTTAGTCGCCGCAGCAGGAAATGCTGGGGACTCAAGTCACTCTTATCCGGCGTCTTATAGTTCGGTTATCTCTGTTGCCGCAGTGGATGAAACAGGTTTAAGAGCTGAATTTTCTCAATATACCAACCAAGTTGAACTATCTGCACCAGGGGAAGCGATTCTTTCTACTGTGGGTATTAATGATGGGCGGCAGGGTTATTTAACGTTCAATGGAACGACACTAGGAGATGACCGAGTTTTACCGCCGTCACGCTATATTGTTAGTGGCGGAAGTTACGCAATCAATAATATTAACGGTTCAGTTTCTGGAGTGATAGGAGCCTGTAGTACCAGCAGTAGCGGTAGTTTCAGTTGCTCAAATATGAGCAACAAAATTTGTGTTGTAGAGCGTGCAGACAATCAAGCGGGCAGTACTTATCCTGAAATTAACGCGGCATTAGCTTGCGATAATGCGGGAGCGGCGGGGATTGTGATTTATAGCAATGCCGAGCGTCCTGGATTGCAAAATCCATTTTTGGTAGATGACAGTAGTCAAATTACAGTGCCAACAGTGTCGGTCAATCGAACTCTTGGTCAGCAATTAATTGCAGCGGCAGGCACATCGGCTACGTTACAGGTGTTAGGTAATACGGATTACGCCTACTACAACGGAACTTCTATGGCGAGTCCACATGTTGCTGGGGTAGCAGCTTTGGTCTGGGCTAATAACCCCAGTTGTAGTGCTTCCCAAGTACGCAGCGCGTTAGGCGCGACGGCTTTTGATTTGGAGTCGACCGGACGGGATAACCAAACGGGCTATGGTTTAGTGCAAGCGAAAGCAGCGTCAGACTATTTAGCTGCAAATTGCAGTGGCAATGGTGGTGGAGATCCAGGAGGGAATGTACTAATTAACGGAACTGCGGTGACCGGGTTATCTGGCGCGTCTAATTCTGAACTACTTTACAGCATTGATATCCCTGAAGGAGCAAGCGATTTGGTTTTCTCTATGAGTGGTGGCTCTGGAGATGCTGATTTGTATGTTAAATATGCAACTGAACCATCCACAAATAGTTATGATTGCAGACCCTACCTAGGTGGTAATAATGAATCTTGCAGTGTAGATCCGGTTCAAGCTGGTACCTATTACGTTAAAATAATTGGTTACAGTGCTTATTCTGGTGTGTCCATACAAGCTGATTATACTGAATCAGCAGGTGGTGGAGGAAATGATGGCTCGTTAACTGTAATTGAAGATATTTCCGCATCACGTCGTAATTGGGTGTATTACACAGTAGAAGTTCCAGCGGGTTCATCAGTGTTGGATGTGAGTACCAATGGCGGCAGCGGTGATGCCGATCTCTATGTTCGATATGGTAGTAACCCAACTACCGGTAGTTATGATTGTCGACCATACCAAAATGGCAATACTGAAAGCTGTTCGTTTAATTCACCGCAAACAGGTACTTGGTATGTGGGTATTCGCGCTTACAGCACATTTTCGAATTTAACATTGACGATGGAAGTTCAACCTTAAATATCCATTAAAAATCAAATAGGCCGTCTAGCAAGGCGGCTTATTTAACCTCAAACTAAAATAACTTTTAGTAGCCCTTGGGTATGGATTAAGTGAAGCCAAAGAATAGCGACGATTAATAGTTGCTAGCTCCACTGCTATTTTCCGCTTGTCGGAATTCATTTTTACTTGAATAGCGCGGCTCAATGAGTATAATACGCGTCCCTCCTTGTGTGACTCCAAATTTTCCAATAAAAAATTGGTTCAAATCACAAAGATGGTGTAACTGAAATTTGTTAGGGGTGTAGTTCCAATTGGTAGAACAGCGGTCTCCAAAACCGATGGTTGGGGGTTCGAATCCCTCCACCCCTGCCAATTTTGTCAAATCACATAAATTTGAATTTAAACATACTGGTTTAGTTGAAACATAATTGACCAGTATTTATTACGGAAGTAAGAATATGAGCGAAAAAGCAGAATCACCATCCAATTCATTGGATATGCTCAAATGGTTGGTAGTCGTCTTGATTTTGGGCGGAGTGATAGCCGCAAATACCTATTATCAGGAAATTTCTGTGCTTTATCGTGCACTTGGTGCTGTGGCATTGGTGGTGATTGCCGGCTTTATTGCCAGCAGCACGGTTAAAGGAAGTTCATTCTTAACTTTTGCAAAAGAATCTCGAGTCGAAGTGCGTAAAGTTGTTTGGCCCACAAGACAAGAAGCAACTACCACTACTTTGATAGTTTTGGCTGCTACCGCTTTTATGTCTATCGTTCTTTATCTTTTAGACATGGGTATTGTGGAAGTCGTGTCTTTTGTTACCGGTTTAGGAGTGTAAGTCATGTCTGATAAAAAATGGTATGTAGTACAAGCATTTTCTGGTTATGAAGGACGTGTTCAAAAGACGTTAGTTGAACATATCAAAATGAACGGTATGGAAGATTATTTCGGTGAAATATTAGTACCTACCGAAGAAGTTGTTGAAATGCGAGCTGGCCAAAAACGCAAAAGTGAACGCAAATTTTTCCCAGGCTATGTACTGGTAGAAATGGAAATGAACGAAGACTCATGGCACTTGGTTAAAAGTGTTCCAAGAGTGTTAGGTTTCATTGGTGGTACTTCAGATCGTCCAATGCCTATTTCTAAGAAAGAAGCAGATGCTATTCTTAATCGTTTGGAAGAATCAGTAGACAAGCCAAAACCAAAAACATTATTCGAACCAGGCGAAGTGGTTCGTGTTACCGATGGTCCTTTCGCAGATTTCAACGGCGTTGTCGAAGAAGTCGATTACGAAAAGAGCCGCTTGAAAGTATCAGTACTTATTTTCGGTCGTTCAACTCCGGTAGAACTAGAGTTCGGCCAAGTCGAAAAAGGGTGAAGCAAGACCGAAACGAAGTTTCGCAGCTTGCTGAACGACCGACATGGATGTCGGGCTGGAACCCAGCCACAGGATGTGCACGAAGAGACGACTATAGGTCGTCTTTTTTAGTTTAATATTCCCAGAATTTTTAGCTTCGAAGAAGCTTTGGCCGACTGAACGACCGACATGGGTAAAGCTGGTTTTATTAGGAGCGAAGCTCCGTCCAGCTGCACGACCGCTCAAGGACGTGCGGGCTGGACGTAATACCAAGGACGGGTCAGTATGGTTTTAGTATATTAGCCCCAGAGTTCTGCACTCAAGATACCAGGCTGGAATCCAGCGCCAAGGATGGCGCCGAAGAAATTAAAACAAAGATGTCTAAATAGGCATCTTTTTTTTTGCCTCGAGAAAAGCACAAAAGCCTATGTAGCATGGTTTTTAGGCCATGGTATTTAATGTGTGCTATTCGCGGGGCTAAAGCACCCGCCTACAGGGATGGGGTGGTTTTGTGGCTCTGCGGGGCTAAAGCACCCGCCTACAGGGATGGTATGGTTTTGTGGCTCTGCGGGGCTAAAGCACCCGCCTACAGGGATGGTATGGTTTTGTGGCTCTGCGTGGCTAAAGCACCCGCCTACAGGGATGGTATGGTTTTGTGGCTTAAGGAATACGCCTAAATGCCTTGTAGCACGGGCTTCAGCCTGAGGGATCCCCACAGCGGCATCAACATTTTGCATCCTCCACTAGGGCTTCGATGGATGCTTTGAGCATGTTCTCATTTAGATAAAACCGAGAATGCTTGAGCAGTCTCAGAGCTAAATACCCGTAAGATAGTACGCGCCGGCTCGTGATGGTGTTTGCTTGGAAATGGCGGTGATAGCCCTGGGCTTCTGCCGCTTTACCCACACAGTATAGATAGAATTGTACCATCATGGCTAAGAGTAAAATGACTTGCAGACGTTTTTCACAGCGACTTAAACTACGGGATAATCCCAGTCCATAGTATTCATTTTTACAATCTCTAAACGATTCTTCAATGGCCATTCTACGTGAATATAAATGGACAAGCTTATTCGCTCCGAATTGATTTTGCGGAAGGTTGGAGACTAAGAACCAAGGCTCTTTGGCGGACTTGCTATGACGCTTATTAATATTGTCTTTGGTCACCACCCCTTTTCTATTTACATTATGTCGTTGTTTGTTTTTCCCTTTGAATAAAACGCCTCGACACGAATACTGACTTCTTTTCGATAAAGTACAAATGGGAAGCTCCATGGCCTTAGAAGAGGCTCGAGTATGATAATCACTTACGTAGCGCCATTGATTTTCCGTCGCCAATTTACATTTCACACTGCCGCGGGTTCTTGCCAACCAATACCAGTTGAGTCGGCTCACTTCCTTAAACCAAGGTATTTTAAACCCGGCATCTGTGCAAATAATCGGTTGGCAGTCACTCGGTAAGAGTTTAGCTAACCTAGCTAAAAAACGTTTCTGAATCATCGGCTGAGCATGTTGCTCCTCAGGATGCACCTCTTCATACAACGTAATCGCCCGACCTTTAATGGAGATAGCTGCTCTTAACATCACAAAGTTGTAGTTGTACACCGTTGACCAGTCAATATGAATTAACGGATGTTTTTCCGTGATAAACAAGTTTTGTATGATTTGATAATAGCGAGGAATAACCCGGTGTAGTCGAGGATTTCCCAACAGTCGGTCAATCCGTTTAATACTGTGCTTTTCAATGCCACCAGTGTCACAAGCCGCATTTCTTCCCATCGCTGTTAAGGTTAATTCAGAGCCATTTATGAGGCTTTTAGCAGCGGTAAACAGTGAGGTGGTAATACGCGGATCTAAAACGTTTGAATCTAAGGTAAATAAATCTGATAATAGCTTCATAGTGCTTGAGTTTGGTTATTTTTGTTTTGTGGTGAAATATATAATACCAAATTTCAAGCACTTACTTCTTTTTACTGTGGGGATTCTTCAGGCTTCAGCCCGTGGAGCTATTGTGTTCTTGGGCGCGGCTAAAGTCTGGCCAACAGATCTTATCGACAGGAATTGATTATTAATAGGTAAAAAAAAACCCACAAAATTAAGTTTGTGGGGTGAAACTTTAATTGAGTTTCAAAGAGGTTATTCGTTTGTAATTGATTGCCCGTGTTTAAGACCCGCTTTTTTAGTCGGTCTGAGTTCTTGAATCGGCATACTGGTCCATCTTTCTGGCGGTAGTTCAGGTACCGTTTTGTTATATCGACTCTGTTTATCCAAATTGCTTAGACTCAACCTCAAGCTTTTGGTTACAGGCTGTTCAATCACCTCACAAGGACAAATGAAGACGCCGTATTTACGTGACATAATCCCGAGCTTTAAACTACTCGAGTAATGAATGATTGGCGCACCCAGAATCAATCCAAGTAACACTGGCGCTAACCACCAAAACAATAGTGGGGTCAGATACCAAGTCAATGCACCCCAAAGAATTGCTAGCGTTGTAGCAGCCCAGGTACGTTTTATTGCTTCGGACCAAGGTACAGTTCTGCCTTCTCGACTTTGCGCATTCCAACTTACGTTTTTCCCTGCCAGCGCATTCAACACAAAGTAGGCGTGATATGCCATCATCAAAGGCGCGATTACAATTGCGACTACTATCTCTATCAATGTACTAATCACTAACGTTAGTGCACCACCAAACTCGTACCGACGGTATACAAGAGCATGGATTAGGCTCAAGAATTTAGGTCCTATAAGTAGTAATGCGGTTGCGAAAAGTAATGCAAATATGGAATCTGATTTATCTACTGGCCACGCTGGAAATAATTGATGAGGTGCGGTGAAAAACACATCATCAGAAGCAGCCCTAACGGTGGCGTCTATGGTGCTGAGCAACAGCAAAACAAACCATACTAATGAAGAAACGTAAGCGAATGCACCTAATACAAAATGTAATTTACTGATATTTTGCAAGCCTTCCGTTCGGAGTAATCCCAAATGTTGTAGGTTGCCTTGAACCCAACGTCGATCGCGGGTTGCATAGTCAATGATATTACTCGGTACCTCTTCATAACTACCTTCTAGGTCAGCTAATAGATAGACATGCCAACCAGCTCGCCTTAGTAGCGCAGCTTCAACAAAATCATGGCTTAAGATTTCCCCACCAAAGGGGACGTCACCCGGAAGATGCGGTAAACCACAGGACGCCATAAAAGCATCAATCCGAATAATTGCATTGTGTCCCCAATAATTGGCAGTGTCTGTTTGCCAAAATGCCTGGCCTGCAGCTAAAGTAGGGCAATACAAACTAGAAGCGAATTGTAAAAAACGTCCGAAAAGTGTGTTTTGTCTAATCGGAATTGGAACCGTTTGAATAAGCCCTGCTTTAGGATTGCTCTGCAGGGTTTTCACCAACGTAAGCATGCTCTCAGCAGTCATTAGGCTGTCTGCATCTAACACAATCATGGATTGATAGTTGGCTCCCCAACGTTCGCAAAAATCTGCAACATTCCCTACTTTACGATTTACATTCTTTTCCCGACGGCGATAGAACATGTGTGAGGCAACCTCATTACCCATTCTTGCGGTCAATTTATTCCATGCCACTAGTTCGGCTTCAATCAGCGGTTTCTGTTGGGTGTCACTTAACATGTAAAAATCAAAATATTGTAAACTCCCCGATTTTTCGATTTCCTTAATACATGCTTCAAAGCCAGACATTATGCGGTTGGTATCTTCATTATAGACCGGCATTATAATCGCCTGACGCTGGTTTGGGTCCAGACTGCCTGCCTGATTTTTGCGCAGCGCTTGTTTGAGGGTTACAGGATCTCTTCGCAACATAAGCAGGGTAAAACCTATAATCGCGCTCCAAAATGCCGCTGAAATCCAAACAAAGGTTAGGGTAAATAGGAACAGCAAAACTATTTCTATAGCCGTAAATCCATCTACTGAAAATATATCAGTCATCGCCCATCCGCCTACGATGGCGGTGGCAAGTACCAAAAACGCATAGCTATATTTACGTGCTGTTTTTGCGGATGCTTTAATAAAGTGTTCATTCGTAGAAGTAGACATGTGAACTCCCTCTTGATGATTATTCGATTTCATTTCGACTCCAAACATAGTTCCACACTTCACTAATAGGCTTGCCTCTCAGAGACAGTGATAATCTCATGTCCACGGCTCTATCTTGGTCAGCAGTCAGTGTAAACGACACTCTCCAGCTTTTTTTGTCAGGTAGTTGACTGACAATCAATTCGTCATATTTGCCGCCACTTACTTGTAAATCAGCTTGGATAGGAACGTTTTGAGTTAAATTTGTTAATTGATTCGCAGAAAAGTCGACGATAATTTTACGTACACTTTTATCCGCAGGATTGTTCTCACCTGGCAAAGCTGCCCAGCTATTCATTGCGCGAACAACGGTGGCAAGGTTACTTTGTTTCAAATCTCCAGAAACCGTGCTCAAGGTGTAATTAAATTCTCGTGTTTGGCCTTTCTTAAAAGGCTCATCTGGTACCCAGTAACTTACGATGTTGTCATTGGTTTCTGAATTCGTTGGTATTTCCACAAGCTCTAAGCGACCTGCTCCCCAATTATTGTCTGGTTTTACCCAGATGCCTGGACGATTGTGATAGTTCGCTTCGATATCTGAATAATGTGCAAAATCAATATCCCGTTGTAATAAACCAAAGCCTTTAGGTTGGGTGTCTTGCATTGAGGTTACTTGTAAGGTTTTTGGGTTGTTAAGCTGGCGCCATATTTGTTCGCCTTGAGAGTTGATCATTAACAAACCGTCGGAGTCGTGAACTTCTGGTCTGAAATCGTCAAAATACCTAGTGGTCGTTTCACTAGACAACAACATGCTTGTTAACGGAGCAACACCAAGCTTTTCAACGTCAGTACGAGCATATATTTGGCTGTTAACTTTTACTTCAGTGTTAAGTCCTGCGGTAAGTTCGAAACGATAAGCGCCTGTTACCGATTTACTCTCTAATAAAGCATAAATAATTAAATTTTCGGCTTCTTCTTTAGGCTCAATTACCCAAAAACGAGTAAATTCAGGAAATTCTTCACCAGAGGAATGAGCTGTATTGATAGCTAATCCTCGTGCTGATATTCCATATACCTGCCCTGGACCGACAATCCTAAAGTACGATGCCCCTAAGAAAACCGCTAATTCATCTTTATATTGTGGAGTGTTTAAGGGGTAATGAACCCGAAACCCAGCAAAACCAGCATCAGGAGGCGCGATACCTTGCAGTGGCAAAGCTTCATTTTCATAAATGAACTTATCTCCCTTAAAGGTAACAGTGTTGCTTCCAGCATTACTATCTACTAAGCGCAGCATCACTGGACTTTTGTAAAGGAAACCTGGGTGGAATAGTTGCAATTCGAAATTTGACTTGTCTTTCCAGATTGCCTTTTGAGGGTTGAAGCGTATATTTCGATACTCACTATAAGTCATAGTTGCCAATTCTTTAGGCAGTTCAGTAGAGCGTTTTTGATATTCTTCTGCGGATAGTTTTTTAGCCTGACCTTTAACCATTTCAAATGTAATTTTGTCTACATCAGGCTTAGTGATAACACCTTCAGGTTTTTCTGCGCTCACCGGCTGTTGAGCTGTCGCTAGTTGGGAGGGGAGGAGTAAACTACTAGGGAGCATTAAACCAACGCAAAACCACAAAGATACCTTTGTGGATGTATGCTTATTACTTCTTCTTTTGGTCTTATTCGCAACCAGCTTTAACATTTTTATCCTTCCTATGATTATTTTTTTCGCCGTTTAGAATCAAGCTGTACACTGTTAAGTGTCTTTAACTAATTTGCACAAACGGCCCGGGGAATAATGAAACTTGATACTCAATAATTAAGTAAGAAGCAGAAAGTAGGCCAGAAAAATGGTGATACCCATTTTTAAAATCGGATTCTGCTTTTGATTATCTTATATTATTGTTTTTAATGGTGTTTTTATTTCTTGCTGATTCCAAAGAGAGTTTAAAGAGGCGTTAAAAAGGAAGTTTTGGCAAAGAATGTATTCTATACCTTGGTTTAATGTCTGTTAAAACAGACACCTTGTGCAAAGAGCTCTGGTAATAATTGAAAAGGTCGGTAAGCAGCGATGTGTAGCCACTGTATCAAATCGGAAACACTGTGCTGTTTTTTTTCGTTAAGGTGAGAATTTCTAGGGCTTCCAGAGCAATTCAGCGATGATTTTTGTTCTACTTAAATAATTTAGGTTTAACAGCAGGCTGCGTATGTTTAGTAAAAATGATATTTGTCTATGTAAATTTTTCACGATGTAAGTTAGCCATTTAAGCTCTTACATTATCATTTCCATAGCCAACCAATTAAGCGGTGTAGGCTTGTTTTGTTTTACTTAAAACGTTAAGTTTGGCATTCAATATATTATTTCATTTCATGAGCATTCTTAATAAAGGGAATTATTTTTATGCAGCTAAAAAAGTGCATTGTAAACATATGCATCATACTCTGTGTTAGCTTCGTACAAAGCGCCACCTTATTTGCTCAAGTAAGCAGCCAGCCAGAGCCACAACGAAGAGTTGAGCAGATCGAAGTTGTTGGCACTAAACCATTATATTTCTATCGCCAACAAATGGTTAAAACAGAACTTGAATTTTACGATTACTACAATGATCTAGTCGATAACCCTAAATTTAAAGTGAAATGTAAACGAGAGCGAAAACAAGGTGCGGGCCGGATTACTCAAAGAGCTTGTTACCCCCAGTATTTTTTAGCCAAGAAAACACAGTTAACTGAAATCGCGATGCGCGCATCGGCGGCTTTACCTTCTGATGATGATGTTGCAATGCAGGTTCAACAAGAGAAACAAGCGTCACTAGCCTATGCTGAAAAATTGATTGAACGGGAACCAGCACTAAAAAAGCGGTTGATCGAGATGTATCAAGCCAAAAAGGTATTTTTTTCCAAACAGCAAAGCGTGAAAGATAAACAGTAAATTCTCGATTCATAAATTGTTAGTAGCGCCCATCTGCTAAAAATAATTCTGTCAGAATGACTTAAATAATTAAATATCCGTATATAAGTGTTGCGTAGCCCGAATATGTAATCTATAATTCGCGACCGTTAATTTTTATGGGAAGCCGATTGAGCAAACAATCTCTATGTTTTGCGAGGCGATAGACCCAAATTTGAGAGAGAGATAATGGCTAAAAAAATCACAGGCTTAATTAAGCTTCAGGTTGCAGCTGGTTCTGCTAACCCAAGTCCACCTGTTGGTCCTGCACTAGGTGCTAAAGGTGTTAACATCATGGAATTCTGTAAAGCGTTTAACGCAGCTACAGACAGCCTTGAAAAAGGTGCTCCAGTTCCAGTAGTTATCACTGTATATGAAGACCGTTCATTTACCTTTGAAACCAAAACTCCACCTGCGTCTTTCTTATTGAAGAAAGCAGCTGGTATTAAGAGTGGTTCTGGCCGTCCTAACACTGAAAAAGTGGGTAAGGTGACGCGCGCGCAATTGGAAGAAATTGCAAAAACTAAAGAACCTGACCTGACTGCAGCCGATCTTGATGCAGCTGTTCGTACCATCGCTGGCTCTGCTCGCAGCATGGGCTTGGTAGTAGAGGGATAAGACATGGCTAAATTAACTAAACGTATGCGCACTATTCGCGAGAAAGTTGACGCAACTAAAGAATACGAAATTAATGAAGCTGTTGCTTTGTTGAAAGAATTAGCTACTGCAAAGTTTGCTGAAAGTGTAGATGTTTCAGTTAACCTTGGTATTGATGCTCGTAAATCTGACCAAAACGTACGTGGAGCAACTGTGCTTCCAAACGGAACTGGTAAAGACGTTCGCGTAGCAGTATTTACTCAAGGCGCTAACGCAGAAGCAGCTAAAGAAGCTGGTGCTGACATCGTTGGTATGGAAGATCTTGCTGAGCTAGTCAAGAAAGGCGAAATGAACTTTGACGTAGTAGTTGCTTCTCCAGATGCAATGCGCGTTGTAGGTCAGTTGGGTCAAATCTTAGGTCCTCGTGGACTTATGCCTAACCCTAAAACTGGCACTGTGACTCCAGACGTAGCAACTGCTGTTAAAAATGCAAAAGCTGGTCAAGTTCGTTACAGAAACGACAAAAACGGAATTATCCATGCAAGCATTGGTAAAATCGCTTTTGAAGCAAACCAGATTCAAGAAAACCTTGATGCCTTGCTAGAAGCATTGAAGAAAGCTAAACCTTCTTCTGCTAAAGGTGCTTACTTCAAGAAAGTTAGCCTTAGTACCACAATGGGTGCTGGCGTAACACTTGATCCAGTAAGCCTAGGCTTGAAATAAATTACCAATTAGATAACTCAGTTATCTTAATTGGCTTATGAGCAATTGCTCATCTCTCTAAAGGTTATGGGTTGGAGCTGTTTTTAACTAAGTTAAAAATCATGCTCCCGTCCAAGACCGCAGGTGCGAAATAGTAGGTGAAGTAAGAGAGCACCTACATTAAATATTTCGCTTAATACGTAAAATGCCTGCGCAGACGGTGGTTTCGACTCAGACTCTCTGGGGAAACGAACACCGTAGAGCGGTAAATCAGCGAATATTGTTTGGCAGTATTCAACGGTTTATCAATCTGGAACTCTGAATGTGAAATCATTATGAAATTGCATTCAGTTAACAAGAGGTGAACTCAGTGGCACTAGGTTTAGCAGCAAAAAAAGAGATCGTAGCAGAAGTAAGTGAAGTTGCATCTCGAGCTCTATCCGTTGCCGTCGCTGAATACCGTGGGATGGAAGTTTCAGAACTGACTGACCTGCGTGTTAAAGCTCGTGAGCAAGGCGTATACGTTAAAGTAGTACGTAATACACTTGCAAAACGTGGTTTAGCAGACAGTAAGTTTTCTGATATTGAAGAAGCTTTAACTGGTCCTCTAATTTACGGATTTTCAATAGACGCACCTGGCGGTGCAGCACGTCTATTCAAAGATTTTAGTAAAGGAAATGACAAGCTTAAAGTAACTGCACTTTCAATCGGCAGTGGTTTATTGGGTCCTGAAAAATTGGACGCAGTTGCTTCACTTCCGACTCGCGACGAAGCTCTAGCAAAATTACTTGCTACCTTCAAAGCACCAGCCGAGAAATTCGTTCGTACAATCAACGAAGTTCCAGGCAAGTTTGTGCGTGTATTGGCGGCGATCAAAGACGAAAAATAATTTTCGTGTTTGGCATTAAATTTTTTAACAACTAATAACCCCAGGAGTTTAGAGAAAATGGCTCTAACTAAAGATGATATATTAAACGCGATTGCTGAAATGCCAGTTATGGAATTGGTAGAGTTAATCGAAGCAGCTGAAGAAAAATTCAACGTTTCTGCTGCAGCGGCTGTTGCTGTTGCTGGTCCTGCTGTAGCTGCTGAAGCTGCTGCAGAGCAAACAGAATTTGACGTTGTAATGACTTCATTTGGCGCTAACAAAGTTGCTGTTATCAAAGCAGTACGTGGCGCAACTGGCCTAGGTCTTAAAGAAGCTAAAGATGTTGTTGAATCAGCACCTAAAGCTATCAAAGAAGGTTTGGCTAAAGAAGAAGCTGAAGCACTTAAAGCTGAACTTGAAGCAGCTGGCGCAGAAGTGGAACTTAAGTAATTTGTCTGTTGGCAGATTGCTTGCCTGAAAAGGCTCGGGCTGGTGATTATTTAATCACCAGCCTTTTTGCGCTGTAGGATAGGGCATTTATACCCTTTAGAACTATCCTTCGAATTGATGCGCAACCGTGATTAAAAGTGACATAAAACCAATAAGTTAAGTGTTAAAACTTTAGAAAAATTGGTGTATGCTTGAAGATCGCGCCCAAAGGGTGCTTGAAGTTTGTTTAGTAAAAGCGCTTTACTAGGCAAGTTGGGTCAAAAATCAGAATGCTGAGGAACCCATGGTTTACTCCAATAGCGAAAAGAAACGTATCCGTAAGGATTTTGGCAAACGCCCGCAGGTATTAGAGATACCTTACCTTCTTTCAATCCAGCTCGATTCTTTTAAGAAGTTTATCGACATCGATGTTGACGGCCATTATGGACTAGAAGCTGCATTTAGATCAGTTTTTCCCATAAAAAGTTATTCAGGTAATTCTGAATTACAATATGTGAGCTACCGTTTAGGTGAGCCTGTTTTTGACGTTAAAGAATGTCAAATCCGTGGTGTAACTTATTCTGCGCCACTTAGGGTTAAGCTTCGTCTTGTGTTGTTCGATAAAGAAGCCGCTCCTGGAACGGTTAAGGATATCAAAGAGCAAGAAGTTTACATGGGTGAAATACCACTCATGACCGAAAACGGTACTTTTGTGATCAATGGAACTGAGCGCGTTATCGTGTCTCAACTTCACCGTTCACCTGGTGTTTTCTTCGATCATGATAAAGGAAAAACACACTCATCAGGTAAAGTGCTTTATAACGCACGTGTTATTCCTTACCGTGGTTCTTGGTTAGACTTCGAATTTGACCCGAAAGATAATTTATATGTTCGTATCGATCGTCGCCGTAAATTACCTGCGACTATCATGTTACGTGCATTGGAAATGCCCACTGAAGAAATTCTTGATGAGTTCTTTGATAAAGATCTTATCAAAATAGTGGATGAAAAATTCATGATGGACATCGTTCCTGAGCGTCTACGTGGTGAAACTGCACAGTTTGACATCCTAGATGGCGAAGGAAATGTTCTAGTAGAAACCGGTCGTCGTATTTCTGCTCGTCATACTCGTGCTCTTGAAAAAGCAAAAGTGACAGAGCTTGAAGTTCCTGCTGAGTTCCTAGTTGGTCGTGTTATCGCTAAAGATCACATTAATGAAGAAACGGGTGAAGTAATTGTTAATGCTAATGACGAATTGACAGTGGAAACACTTGAAGCGTTACTAGAATCAAAAATTGACTCATTTGATACTCTTTATATTAATGAATTGGATCACGGTGCATACATTTCAGACACGCTACGTATTGATAGTTCTTCCAATCGCTTAGAGGCTTTGGTTGAGATTTATCGTATGATGCGTCCTGGTGAGCCACCAACTAAAGACGCTGCTGAAACCTTATTTGGTAACTTATTCTTCTCTGATGATCGTTATGATTTGTCAGCTGTAGGTAGAATGAAGTTTAACCGCCGTCTAGGTCGTGAAGAACTGATTGGCGAAGGTACGCTAGATAAAAAAGATATCATTGCAGTAATGAAGCAATTGATTACCATCCGTGATGGTAAAGATGAAGTGGATGATATCGATCACTTAGGTAACCGTCGTATCCGTTCTGTTGGTGAAATGGCAGAAAATCAATTCCGTGTTGGCTTAGTACGTGTTGAACGTGCAGTTAAAGAGCGCTTAAGTTTAGGCGACCTTGATGCGATAATGCCACAGGATTTGATTAACGCTAAGCCAATCTCAGCGGCAGTTAAAGAGTTCTTTGGCTCTAGCCAATTATCTCAGTTCATGGACCAAAACAACCCGCTTTCAGAAGTGACGCACAAACGTCGTATTTCTGCATTAGGCCCAGGTGGTTTAACTCGTGAACGCGCAGGTTTTGAAGTACGGGACGTACATCCGACTCACTATGGTCGTGTTTGTCCAATTGAAACTCCTGAAGGTCCAAACATCGGTTTGATTAACTCGCTTTCGAGTTTTGCTCGTACCAATGACTTTGGTTTCCTTGAAACTCCTTATCGTAAAATTGTTGACGGCGTTGTTACTGACGATATCGATTACCTTTCTGCTATCGAAGAAGGTCAATTCGCAATCGCACAGGCAAACGTTGTTTTAGACGATGATGGTAAACTGACTGAAGAACTTATCCCTTGCCGCTACCGTGGTGAGACTACTTTGATGCAAATTGAAGACATCAAGTATATGGATGTTTCTCCACAGCAAATCGTATCTGTTGCGGCATCAATCATCCCGTTCTTGGAACACGATGATGCTAACCGCGCATTGATGGGTGCAAACATGCAACGTCAAGCTGTACCAACTCTAAAAGCTGATAAGCCTTTAGTTGGAACAGGTATGGAAAAAACGGTTGCTGTAGATTCAGGTGTAACTATTATCGCTAAACGCGGTGGTACTGTTGATTATGTTGATGCGAGTCGCATAGTTATTAAGGTTAATGAAGAAGAAATGGCTGCTGGCGAAGCAGGTATTGATATCTACAACCTTACTAAATACACCCGTTCAAACCAGAATACATGTATTAACCAAAAACCAACTTGTAATGTAGGTGACCCTATTGTTACTGGTGACGTATTGGCCGATGGTCCTTCCACTGATTTAGGTGAGTTGGCATTGGGTCAAAATATGCGTATCGCATTTATGCCTTGGAATGGTTATAACTTTGAGGATTCAATCCTTATTTCTGAGCGTGTAGCCCAAGAAGATCGCTTCACAACTATCCATATTCAAGAACTAAGCTGTATTGCTCGTGATACTAAGCTTGGTCCTGAAGAGATAAGTGCTGATATACCAAACGTTGGTGAATCTGCTCTTGGAAAACTGGATGAGTCAGGTGTGGTCTATATCGGCGCCGAAGTAAAAGGTGGCGATATCTTAGTTGGTAAAGTAACCCCTAAAGGTGAAACCCAGCTTACGCCAGAAGAAAAACTTTTAAGAGCCATCTTCGGTGAAAAAGCGTCAGACGTTAAAGATACTTCTTTGCGTGTACCTAACTCTGTTCACGGTACAGTTATTGACGTTCAAGTTTTCACCCGTGATGGTGTTGAAAAAGATAAACGTGCTCTTGAGATTGAAGATATGCAATTACGTCAAGTCAAAAAAGACTTGGGTGATGAGTTCGGTATTTTAGCCGACGGTATCTTTGCGCGAGCGACTAACCTATTGCTTCGCAATGGTATTGATCAAGCTAAGCTTGACAGTATGCCTCGTGAAAAATGGTTCGACCTTACGCTACAAGATGAAGATGCACAGTTAGAACTTGATCAAATCGCTGAACAACACAGTGAAATCAAACTTGATTTCGATAACAAGTTTGAAATCAAACGTCGCAAAATCACTCAAGGTGATGACTTAGCGCCGGGTGTGTTGAAGATTGTTAAAGTTTACTTGGCGGTTAAACGTCATATCCAGCCTGGTGATAAAATGGCCGGACGTCACGGTAACAAAGGTGTTATCTCGACTATCCAACCAGTGGAAGATATGCCTTACGATGCAAACGGAACTCCTGTAGACATCGTACTTAACCCACTTGGTGTACCTTCGCGGATGAACATCGGTCAGATTCTTGAAACTCACCTGGGCATGGCTGCTCACGGTTTGGGTGTGAAGATTGATCGCATGATCAAAGAGCAAGAAGAATTAACTAAGTTAAGAAGCTTCTTAACAGAAGTGTATAACTCAGGTAAATCCCATCAAGTTGTAGACATTGAAAGCTTTACAGATGATGAAGTTAGACGTCTTGCTGAAAACTTGCGTAAAGGTGTACCTATCGCAACGCCTGTATTTGATGGTGCAACGGAACGAGAAATTAAAGACTTGTTACTGTTGGCTGATATTCCAGAAAGCGGACAAATCACGTTGTTTGACGGTCGTACTGGCCGCGCATTTGAACGTCCTGTAACCGTAGGTTACATGTATATGCTGAAACTTAACCACTTGGTTGATGACAAAATGCATGCACGTTCAACTGGTTCTTACAGCTTGGTTACACAGCAACCATTGGGTGGTAAAGCTCAATTTGGTGGACAGCGTTTCGGAGAGATGGAAGTGTGGGCACTAGAAGCATACGGTGCCGCTTATACCTTGCAAGAAATGCTAACTGTGAAATCCGATGACGTTAATGGCCGTACCAAAATGTATAAAAACATTGTGGATGGCGATCATCGTATGGAACCTGGTATGCCGGAATCCTTCAACGTATTGTTGAAAGAAATCCGCTCATTGGGTATCAATATCGAGTTAGAAGAGCAGAACGACTAGTTTGCTCTGATTGAGCGAAAGAAAGGAGAGCCTGACTAGCCAAATAGGTTAGTCGGGTTTTGTAACACCACTCCGCTGGGAGAAAAAAGTGAAAGACTTATTAAAGTTTCTTAAGCAACAGAACAAAACCGAAGAGTTCGATAATATTCGAATCGGTCTTGCTTCTCCGGACATGGTCCGTTCGTGGTCTTTTGGTGAGGTTAAGAAACCTGAAACCATTAACTACCGTACGTTCAAACCAGAGCGCGATGGCCTTTTCTGTGCCCGTATTTTTGGTCCGGTAAAAGACTATGAGTGTTTGTGTGGTAAATACAAACGCCTTAAACACCGTGGTGTGATTTGTGAAAAATGTGGCGTTGAAGTTACATTAACTAAAGTACGTCGTGAGCGTATGGGTCATATCGAATTGGCTAGCCCGGTCGCGCATATTTGGTTCTTGAAATCATTGCCGTCTCGGATTGGTTTGATGTTAGATATGACATTGCGTGATATCGAACGTGTACTTTATTTCGAATCTTATGTTGTAACCGAACCCGGTATGACAACCCTAGAGCGTTCTCAACTTTTAACTGAAGAAGAATACTTAGATTCTTTGGAAGAACATGGTGATGAATTCGACGCTAAAATGGGTGCTGAGGCAGTATTCGAATTACTTAAAGTATTAGATGTTGATGCTGATGTAGTCGCAATGCGTGAAGAATTGCCTAGCATCAATTCTGAAACTAAGCGTAAGAAAATTACTAAACGTTTGAAATTGCTTGAATCATTCCAACAATCAGGTAACAAGCCTGAGTGGATGATCATGACTGTATTACCCGTTTTACCACCGGATTTACGTCCATTGGTACCACTAGATGGCGGTCGTTTTGCAACTTCAGATTTGAACGATTTATATCGTCGTGTAATCAACCGTAACAACCGTTTGAAACGTCTTCTTGACCTTGCTGCACCTGATATCATCGTGCGCAACGAAAAACGTATGTTGCAAGAAGCTGTTGATGCACTTCTTGATAACGGTCGTCGTGGTCGTGCTATTACTGGTTCTAACAAACGTCCTCTTAAATCTTTGGCTGATATGATCAAAGGTAAACAAGGTCGTTTCCGTCAGAACTTGCTAGGTAAGCGTGTTGATTACTCTGGTCGTTCAGTTATTACTGTTGGTCCTACTCTTCGTCTACATCAGTGTGGACTTCCAAAGAAAATGGCATTGGAATTGTTCAAGCCGTTCATCTACGGAAAATTAGAAGGACGTGGTCTAGCGACTACTATCAAAGCGGCTAAGAAATTAGTTGAGCGCGAAGCACCGGAAGTTTGGGACGTACTAGATGACGTTATCCGCGAACATCCAGTTCTGCTTAACCGTGCACCTACTCTTCACCGTTTGGGTATACAAGCGTTTGAACCAATTTTGATCGAAGGTAAAGCGATACAATTGCACCCACTAGTGTGTGCGGCGTATAACGCTGACTTCGATGGTGACCAAATGGCGGTACACGTACCGTTGACAATCGAAGCGCAGCTAGAAGCTCGTGCATTGATGATGTCTACTAACAACATTTTGTCACCTGCTAACGGTGAGCCAATCATCGTACCTTCACAGGACGTTGTATTAGGTTTGTACTACCTTACTCGTGACCGTGTAAACGGTTTGGGTGAAGGCATGGTATTTACCAGCCCACATGAAGCTGAAAAAGCTTACCGTACAGGTAATGCTGAACTTCATGCTCGCGTTAAAGTTCGTATCACTGAATATGACGTAGATGCTGATGGTAACAAACAGGAAAAAGTAACATTAACTGATACTACAGTTGGTCGTGCTATTTTCTCTTTGATTTTGCCTAAAGGTTTGCCGTTTGAAATTATCAACCAAGCTATGGGTAAAAAGCAGATTTCACGTTTGTTGAACGCTTGTTACCGTGTACTAGGTTTGAAAGATACGGTTATCGCAGCTGACCAAATCATGTATACCGGTTTCCACTATGCGATGATCGCTGGTGCGTCAGTTGGTATTGATGACATGGTTATTCCAGATGCGAAGAAAGACATCATTGAAGCTGCTGAAGAAGAAGTATTCGAAATTCAGGAACAGTTCCAATCAGGTCTTGTTACCGCTGGTGAACGTTATAACAAAGTTATTGATATTTGGTCTCGTGCAAACGAAGACGTTGCTAAAGCAATGATGTCAAACTTGTCTAAAGAATCAGTTAAAAACCGTGACGGTGAAATGGAAGAGCAAGACTCTTTCAACTCAGTGTTCATGATGGCTGACTCTGGTGCTCGTGGTAGTGCTGCTCAGATTCGTCAGTTGGCGGGTATGCGTGGTCTGATGGCGAAACCAGATGGTTCAATCATTGAAACGCCTATCACAGCGAACTTCCGTGAAGGTCTAAATGTACTTCAGTACTTTATCTCTACTCACGGTGCTCGTAAAGGTTTGGCCGATACGGCATTGAAGACAGCTAACTCGGGTTACCTAACTCGTCGTTTGGTTGACGTTGCACAAGATTTGGTCATTAACACTGAAGACTGTGGCACTTTCGAAGGGGTTAAAATGACTCCTCTTATCGAAGGTGGTGACGTTGTAGAACCATTGCGTGAACGCGTATTGGGTCGTGTCGTAGCTGAAGACGTAATTAAGCCAGGTACTAACGAAATCTTAGTAGAACGTAATACGCTACTAGATGAAGGTTTGGTTGACATGTTAGAAGTTAACTCAGTAGACCAAATCTTGGTTCGCTCGGTTATCACTTGTGACAACGACTTCGGTGTTTGTGCAAGATGTTACGGACGTGACTTGGCTCGTGGACACATGGTTGGATTCGGTGAATCTGTTGGTGTTATCGCCGCACAGTCAATCGGTGAACCTGGTACACAGTTAACCATGCGTACGTTCCACATCGGTGGTGCGGCATCAAGAGCATCTGCTGAGAACAGTGTACAAGTTAAAACAACTGGTACATTGAAATTACACAATGCTAAGTATGTGCGTAATGCTGACGACAAAGTCGTTATCGTTTCACGTTCTACTGAATTGACCGTTATCGACGACCAAGGTCGTGAAAAAGAACGTTATAAAGTGCCTTACGGTGCAATCCTTTCTGTTGATGATAACGCAGCTATTAGTGCTGGCGATGTTATCGCGAACTGGGATCCGCATTCGCATCCAATTATTACAGAACGTAAGGCTAAAATTAGCTTTGCTGATGTTGATGATTCGAATACCGAAATGCAGCAAGATGAGTTAACCGGTCTAACCCGTATCGTAGTTAAAGATTTAACTAAAGCGAACGCTAAAGAACCTAAACTTATTCTAGAAAGTGATGAAGTTGGATTGCAGGAAATTCGTCTGCCTAGCTTTACTACAATCGAAGCCTCTGACGGTATGATGGCTCGTGAAGGTGACGTGCTAGCACGTATACCTCAAGAAAGTTCGAAAACTCGTGACATCACCGGTGGTCTACCGCGTGTTGCTGACTTGTTCGAAGCACGTAAGCCTAAAGAGCCTGCAATTCTTGCTGAAGTTTCCGGTACTATCGGCTTTGGTAAAGAAACAAAAGGTAAAAAGCGCTTAGTTATTACGCCTAAAGAAGGTGATCATTACGAAGAGATGATTCCTAAATGGCGTCAACTTAACGTGTTTGAAGGTGAATCTGTAGAAAAAGGTGAAGTAATCGCCGATGGTCCAGAGTCACCTCATGACATCTTGCGCCTTCGTGGTATCAGTGCAGTTGCTAACTACATTGTTAACGAAGTACAAGAAGTTTACCGCTTACAAGGGGTTAAAATTAACGATAAGCACATCGAAGTGGTCATCCGCCAGATGTTGCGTAAGTGTTTGATTACTCACCCAGGTGATACTCAATTCCTTGAAGGCGAGCAAGTTGAAGTTGCGAACGTTAGAGTTGCTAACCGTGAAATTGAAAAGCAGGGTAAAATTCCTGCTCAGTATGAAACACAGTTGCTTGGTATTACCAAAGCGTCACTGTCTACTGAATCATTCATTTCAGCGGCCTCGTTCCAAGAAACAACCCGTGTTCTTACCGAAGCAGCAGTGCAAGGTAAAGAAGATGAGTTACGAGGTTTGAAAGAAAACGTTATTGTTGGTCGTTTGATTCCAGCAGGAACCGGTTTCTCTTACCACCAAAACCGAGCGAAAATGAAACAAGCTGCTAAGATGGTTGAAGAAACATCAGTATCTGCCTCTGAAGCTGAACTTGCCCTAACTGAAGCGTTAAACGCTGAAGCTGGTGACAGTTCTAACAACGAGTAAGAAAATTTAGAAATATCTTTGGCTGACCCTAGTTAGTCAAAGACTTTTCTTGACAGTTTGTTTTATGATCTATAGAATTCCGCGACCCGAAATTTGCTAATGCAAGTTTTTGGTCGCGGATTTTTCGCTTTCAGCGCCCGGTAAAACGGGCAAACAGTAGTTTTTTATTAACCAGGAGCCCTAGTTAATGGCAACAGTTAACCAGTTAGTGCGCTCTCCTCGTAAGAAGCCCGTTGAAAAAAGCAACGTCGCTGCCTTACAGGCTTGCCCACAAAAACGTGGAGTATGTACACGCGTATATACCACCACGCCAAAGAAGCCGAACTCAGCTTTACGTAAAGTATGCCGTGTTCGTTTAACCAACGGTTTTGAAGTTTCTTCATATATCGGTGGTGAAGGTCACAACCTACAAGAGCATAGTGTTGTTCTTATTCGTGGTGGTCGTGTTAAAGATTTACCAGGTGTTCGTTACCACACTGTTCGCGGTACTTTAGACTGCGCAGGCGTTAACGACCGTAAACAAGCCCGTTCTAAATACGGCGCAAAAAGGCCTAAGTCTTAACGGTTCTCCGTTAGTAAGGCCAAACTATTAAATTTAGAGTTTTGGGTTATACCTGAATTCCCACGGAGAATATTAAGATGCCAAGAAGACGAGTCGTAGGTCAACGAAAAATCCTACCAGATCCTAAGTTCGGATCACAATTACTTGCCAAATTCATGAACGTTGTCATGTTGGACGGTAAAAAA
The DNA here is from genome assembly GCF_037478005.1 of Alteromonas sp. M12. NCBI lineage: Bacteria > Pseudomonadati > Pseudomonadota > Gammaproteobacteria > Alteromonadales > Alteromonadaceae > Alteromonas > Alteromonas sp. M12. Next base: position 655,893 of record NZ_CP144164.1, read on the forward strand.
TCTACTGCTGAAAAAATTGTTTACGGTGCATTAGACATCGTTGCTGAAAAAACCAGTAAAGCTCACCTAGATGTATTCGAAGAAGCATTGGATAACATCCGCCCTACAGTCGAGGTTAAGTCTCGTCGTGTTGGTGGTTCTACGTACCAAGTACCTGTAGAAGTTCGTCCTGTTCGTCGTAATGCATTAGGTATGCGTTGGATGGTTGATGCCGCACGTAAGCGTGGTGAAAAATCTATGGCTCAGCGCCTAGCAGCTGAAATGTTAGATGCGTCTGAGAACAGAGGCTCTGCGGTTAAGAAGCGTGAAGACGTTCACCGTATGGCTGAAGCGAACAAGGCGTTCGCACACTACCGTTGGTAGTCAAAGTTTCTTAGAGAGGATTAAATGGCTCGTAAACATCCAATTGAACGCTATCGCAATATCGGAATCGTTGCCCACGTTGACGCGGGTAAAACGACCACGACTGAGCGCGTTTTATTTTATACCGGCTTGTCTCACAAGATTGGTGAAGTCCATGATGGCGCTGCTACCATGGATTGGATGGAGCAAGAGCAGGAGCGGGGGATTACTATTACCTCCGCAGCCACTACTTGTTTCTGGTCTGGCATGCAGCAACAGTATGACCAGCACAGAATCAACATCATTGACACCCCAGGGCACGTAGACTTCACTATTGAAGTTGAACGTTCTTTACGAGTGTTAGATGGTGCGGTAGTTGTGTTCTGTGGCTCATCGGGCGTTGAACCCCAATCTGAGACTGTATGGCGCCAAGCTGATAAATACCGTGTTCCGCGCATGGTATTTGTCAACAAAATGGACCGTACGGGTGCTGACTTCGATCGTGTAGTTAAGCAAATTCACAATCGTTTAGGTGCTACTTGTGTACCTATTCAATTGAACATTGGTGCTGAAGAGAACTTCAAAGGCGTCATTGACTTGATCAAGATGAAAGCCATTAATTGGAATGAAGCTGATCAAGGTATGACCTTTTTATATGAAGATGTACCTGCAGATTTACTGGACAGGGCGAATGAACTTCGCACCGAGATGGTTGAAGCTGCCGCGGAAGCCTCTGATGAATTGATGAATAAGTATTTGGAAGGTGAAGAGCTTTCCGAGGAAGAAATTAAAACTGGACTACGTATTCGTACACTCAAAAATGAAATTGTAGTGGCGACATGCGGTTCAGCATTTAAAAATAAAGGTGTACAGGCTGTTCTTGATTCCGTTATCGAGTTCTTGCCAGCACCGGTTGATGTACCTGCAATCACTGGCGTACTAAGTGATAAGAATGAAACAGAAGCTGAACGTCATGCTGACGATAGCGAACCGTTTGCTGCCTTAGCGTTTAAAATTGCCACTGACCCATTTGTAGGGACTTTAACCTTCTTCCGTTGTTATTCCGGCGTGGTAAATACAGGTGATGCTGTTTATAACGCTGTAAAAGGTAAACGTGAACGCTTTGGTCGAATCGTGCAAATGCATGCTAAAGACCGTGAAGAGTTAAAAGAAGTGCGCGCTGGTGATATCGCGGCAGCAATTGGAATGAAAGATGTGACAACTGGAGACACCTTGTGTGATCCAAACCACATCATTACCCTCGAACGTATGGAATTCCCTGAACCGGTTATTTCTATTGCGGTAGAGCCTCGTTCTCAAGCTGACCAAGATAAAATGGGCGTTGCTTTGGGTAAACTTGCTGCAGAAGATCCTTCTTTCCGCGTAAAAACCGACGAAGAGTCCGGACAAACAATTATCTCAGGAATGGGTGAGTTGCATTTGGATATCATTGTTGACCGCATGAAGCGTGAATTTAATGTCGAATGTAATGTGGGTAAACCCCAAGTTGCATATCGAGAGACGATTCGTAAAAGTGTCGAAGTGGAAGGAAAGTTTGTTCGTCAATCAGGTGGACGTGGTCAATATGGACATGTTTGGCTGAAAATTGAACCAAACGAAGAAGGTGCAGGCTACGAATTTGTGAATGAAATTGTGGGCGGAATCGTTCCCAAAGAATACATTCCTTCAGTAGATAAAGGTATCCAAGAACAGATGCAAAATGGTGTCCTAGCTGGTTACCCAGTGTTGGATGTCAAAGTCACTTTGTTTGATGGTTCATTCCATGATGTTGACTCTTCTGAAATGGCGTTTAAGATAGCCGGTTCAATGGGCTTTAGGGAAGGTGTAGAGATTGCCAATCCTGTACTGCTTGAGCCGACTATGAAAGTTGAAGTCACCACTCCAGAAGACTGGATGGGTGATGTCGTGGGTGACTTAAATCGTCGTCGCGGCGTAATTGATGGCATGGATGAAGGGGTGGCAGGTATAAAAATTGTACGTGCTAAGGTTCCTCTTTCGGAAATGTTTGGCTATGCTACTGCATTGCGAAGCGCAACGCAGGGGCGAGCTTCATACTCTATGGAATTCTTTAACTATGCTGAAGCACCAAATAATGTGACTAAAGCGATAGTTGAAGCAAGAAATTAATCTAAATGAAGGTTCGGTCCGGTCTGTTACAGGGTCGGACTTTTAAATTAGGAAACGAGAAAAATGGCTAAAGAAAAGTTTGAACGCACGAAACCCCATGTAAACGTCGGTACAATTGGCCACGTTGACCATGGTAAAACTACGCTTACAGCGGCAATCACTACAGTTCTTGCAAAGACCTACGGTGGTGCAGCATCAGCATTTGATCAAATCGATAACGCTCCAGAAGAGCGTGAGCGTGGTATCACAATCTCAACTTCACATGTTGAGTATGACACGCCTAAGCGTCACTATGCACACGTAGATTGCCCAGGACACGCGGATTATGTTAAGAACATGATCACTGGTGCTGCGCAAATGGACGGCGGAATCTTGGTTGTTGCGGCAACTGACGGTCCTATGCCTCAAACACGTGAGCACATCTTGTTGGGTCGCCAAGTTGGTATCCCTTACATGATCGTATTCATGAACAAATGTGACATGGTTGACGACGAAGAGTTGTTGGAACTAGTAGAAATGGAAGTACGTGAACTTCTAACAGAATACGAATTCCCAGGTGACGACTTACCAGTAATTCAAGGTTCAGCGCTTAAAGCGTTGGAAGGTGATGCAGCATGGGAAGCAAAAATCATAGAGCTTGCAGAAGCACTAGATAGCTATATCCCAGAGCCAGAGCGTGCAATTGATAAGCCGTTCATTTTGCCAATTGAAGATGTATTCTCAATCTCAGGTCGTGGAACAGTAGTAACCGGTCGTGTAGAGCAAGGTATCATCAAAGTAGGTGAAGAAGTTGAGATTGTTGGTATCAAAGATACAACGAAAACAACTTGTACTGGTGTAGAGATGTTCCGTAAGTTGCTTGACGAAGGTCGTGCAGGTGAAAACGTTGGTGTACTACTACGTGGTACTAAACGTGATGACGTAGAGCGTGGTCAAGTATTGGCTAAGCCTGGTTCAATCACTCCACACACCCAGTTTGAAGCTGAAGTGTATGTATTGTCTAAAGATGAAGGTGGTCGTCATACTCCATTCTTCAAAGGCTATCGTCCACAGTTTTACTTCCGTACAACGGACATCACTGGTGCAGTAGAATTACCAGAAGGTGTAGAAATGGTAATGCCTGGCGACAACTTGAAATTCAAAGTTGAGCTAATCAACCCAATCGCGATGGACGAAGGTTTACGCTTCGCAATCCGTGAAGGTGGCCGTACTGTTGGTGCTGGTGTTGTAGCAAAAATCATCGCTTAATAGCGAGATAAGATACGAATTAAAAAGCCGCTCTTAGAGCGGCTTTTTTTGTGCCTGCGATTTGTATTTACAATATTTGTAGCATGGCCTTCACGCCATGGCGTGGGGCAACATATCGCGGGGTTAAAACACCCGCCTACAAGCCATGGAAAGGTTCAACAAGGCGCGGTTTGTAGCATGGCCTTCAGGCCATGGAATCGCGAATCCGATAAGAGTCTGTAGCATGGTCTTCAGGCCATGGGATGATTGCAAAACGATGCGGGGCAAAAACACCCGCCTATAGGGGAGGGGAGATTATCTTTTTGTAAGCCATAATTTATTCCGTGGGTAATTTTCGTCCTTTTCGCCAGCTAAGAGTACTTGACCAATTGTGTTGGGAAGTTATAGCCTTTAGGTTTTGCCGCTGTAAACTGTAGATGTCTAATTTTAATCGTTTGCTTGTTACACTTGAGATGCTTAGCCAAGACATTTTGGAAGAATTGAACTCGCCAGAAATTCAGCAAAACCAGCATATTTCGATTCAGTATTTAAAATTGATTACACAGTATTGGAAAACCTCCTTGAAGTTGGCGGAAAGTGCCACAGACTTGACTGAAAAAGGCTTTTCTTATGCCATCACAGAAAAGGGCATCTGCGAGCATCTAGTAAATAAAAAGATGTTATTGATACAAAATCGGTTATTGGAGTATGTGGTGGAGTATTACAACACCAGTATTCGAATTGAAAAACTTCGTGATGTGGACTTTTCCGAAAATGCAGACAAGCGATTTGATTTATTAACTACTCGTGCTGTGAAATATAGGTCTCAGTATAAAGTAGTAGCCAAAGCACTAGATCCTGTTGAGTATCAAAGACTAATAACAGGAATAGGGCTGGCTGCATTCGATTGGAGTTGGCAAACGGTAACTTCTCCTTAACTACCGAACAATGGTTAATTTCACTACTATTTGGGTAATGCTATTAATTTTATCACTTAAAATACCTATCCAATTTCCTAACATACTGAAAAATAGAGATTATTAATTCTGGTTCGTTTATTGCTGAAACATTTCAAATTGGTTAATTCGTAAGGCCTATTTAAGGCTAAAAATAATAATTGGAGCCAACCTATGTACAACGACGAAGATTTGAATCAGGCAGTGGAGGCCGGTATTTTTACTGACGACTCTGTCACTAAATTCAAAACCCATATTGCTCATTTAAAAAATACCTCAATGGCTGATGAGGAAAACTTTCGATTAATTACAGGTTTTAACGATATTTTCGTGGTTATTGCCAGCGGGTTACTCTTGGCGTCAATCGCTTTTCTCGGATATCATCTTTCTCCTATGCTAGGGACGATCGGGGTTGCTATTGCATCATGGCTTTTAGCTGAATTCTTTGTGGTGAAGCGCAGAATGGCATTACCTGCAATTATGTTGTTGCTGACATTTTTAGGCGGCGTTTTTGCCACTCCCTTAGTGAACTACCAACAACCTTCTGAAATTCCATTCCTAGTTGCCGGTTTGCTTAGCGCCTTTGCCGCTGTGCTGCATTGGAAGCGTTTTCGAGTGCCTATAACAGTCGCCGCTGGAGTTGCAGCACTGAGCAGCAGTATGATCGCTGTTATATTGGCAGTGTTCCCAAGCGCTGTTGGTTGGGTAAATAGTTTGTTGTTAGGTGTTGGTTTAGCTATTTTTGGTTTGGCCATGTATTGGGATGCCTCCGATCGCAACCGTCAAACCCGTTCATCTGATGTCGCATTTTGGTTGCATTTGGCCGCTGCGCCGCTAATTGTGCATCCTATATTTACTTCTTTAGGCGTATTGCAGGGGGTAGGCGGTGTGTCAGTTTCTTTGGTGGTGCTCGGGCTGTATGTTTTGCTAGCGGCAATATCTATTGCTGTCGATAGACGCGCTATTATGGTGTCTGCATTGGTCTATGTTATTTATGCGTTCTCTACATTATTAGAAACTTACGGAATGGTAAGTTATAGCTTTGCAATCACTGGTTTGTGTATTGGCGCAACCTTATTGCTGTTATCTGCTTTTTGGCAAGTTAGTCGCAGACAAATATTGAAAGTTCTACCGGCTCAAGTACAAGGTTTATTGCCTGACGCGCAAAGCTAGTTTAACGGAAATACCCCACAATGGTTTTTGGCTATTGTGGGGTAGTATTGGCGGTTTTTTGTGATCCTTTAAGAGACTCATTTAAAACCTGCATTTCTGCAGCGGTTAAATTTCGCCATTGACCAGGATAGAGTCGAGACAGATCAATATGCATAATACGAGTGCGCTTTAATTTACTCACTTCATAACCTAAAAATTCACACATACGACGAATTTGTCTGTTTAAGCCTTGCGTCAAAATAATTTTAAATTTGTATTTTCCTAAAGGACTAACCTTACAGGGTTTAGTAACAGTGCCCAATATGGGCACGCCAGAAGCCATACGCGTTAAAAATCGTTCACTGATAGGTTGTGTGACGGTTACTTCATATTCTTTGTCATGGGCGTTCTCAGCACGTAATATCTTATTTACTATGTCGCCGTCGCTGGTGAGTAAAATCAACCCTTCGGATGGTTTATCTAAACGACCGATCGGAAAAATGCGTTGTTTGTGTCCAATCGCATCAATGATATTTCCCTTAACATGTTTCTCTGTGGTGCAGGTGATACCAACTGGTTTATTGTAGGCGATATAAATACGGTCGGATTTATTATTCGGCGTGGCACCAATTAACTTTCGGTCAACCCTGACTTCATCTCCATCAAAGACTTTAGTGCCCAATTCTGGAATCTTGTTATTTATGGTGACCCGATTTTGTTCTATGAGTTTGTCAGCTTCACGGCGTGAACATAAGCCTGTTTCACTGATGTATTTATTGAGGCGTTTGCCTTGCGCAATTGTCATAACTGATAAAATTGTTTGATGTCAGAATTTTTATGGTGGTTAGTGTAAGCGTTTTGTCGTAAAACTGATATAGCGACTGATTCTGTTATCACTTGATAATATGCGCAACCGCAAGGGATGTTCCTGATGCGGTTGCTTATTTGGCATATTCTATTTATTAATGTGCTGATTAATAAATTCTTCGAGCGCAGCATATACTTGTCTTCGTCCCGCCTCTTGAAACAGACCATGTCCACCTTTTTCGAAGTTTATGTAGTCTACCTTTTTACCTACGGCTTCAAAGCTGGTGAGCATCGCTTGGGCATTCTTAACCGAAACGATAGAATCTTTTTCGCCGTGAATTAACAATACATCTGATTTGATTTTGTCTGCATAATTCACTGGAGAGAATTGAGCTAGCTCTCGAGCGTTGGTGCCTAGGACTTTTTCAAAATAACCTCGGCCCCCATGACTCTTCATGTAAATACTATCAGTATATGCATAGTTCAAATCGTAAATACCAACATAGCCTATGGTGCAGTTGTACAGTTCAGGCTCGCGCACACTGGCCATCAATGCTGCATATCCACCATAACTAGCGCCATACACACACATTTTTTCGCCGTCTACATATCCTTGGCTGACAACATATTTAGTGGCGTCGGTGATATCTTTTATCATCTTACCACCCCATTGCCGATAGCCCGCTTGTTCAAACTGTTTACCATAACCACCAGAGCCGCGGAAATTAACTTGTAATACCGCATACCCTCGGTTAGCTAAAAACTGCACTTCACTATTAAATCCCCATGTTTCACTTATACCGTGGGGACCACCATGGATAACGACGACCATAGGGGGTTTTTCATTTTCCTTTAGTGCTAATGGCATGGTCAAGTAACCATGGATTACCATATTGTCTTCAGTGGTGAATTGAAATGCTTGCATTGGTGCCATAGTGCGCGGGTCTAGCCAAGAGCGGTTCGACCAGATAAATTCTGCACCCATTTTTTCAGTGTCAAATATGTAGTATTCGCCTGGATTGACATCACTAGAGACACGCACCAACAGCTTTTTCCCATCTCGAGTTGAACTCGTGATGTTAACTTCCTGTTCACCGAAGGCCTCAACTAACATCTTATGCAGCTTGGCGGTTTTGTTTTCCTCTACATAATGATATTGCGGTTTACCCGGATAAGAAATACCAACTACCGGCATATTGGTTAATGGCTCCCGGTTGGTATAAGCGATATCGGCTACCATATCGTCAAAAATCGGACTAAGTTTTTTGCTGGTGAGGTCTAGTACGTAATAAGTATTTAAATCTCTTTTTCCATAACTACCCGTTAGTAAAATCTTTTTGCCATCATTGCTGGTGCCAGTTGGTACTAGGTCTTTGTTGACCCCAAAAGCATCTACAATTTCTAGCCATCGTGAATCACGTTTTTCTCTATATGCTCCATGAACTTCTAAATTTTCATCATGCCATTTGATAAAATTAATTTCGCCAAATTTGTTGGCGATAGCGTGAGCTCCGGGGTGGGGAAGCACCTCGACTTTAGTTTTGCGGCCGTTGAATATATTTAACTTAGAAATAACTGAGTGTTTTTTGCGTAAGTCGTACCACTGGTTATGTTCTAAGGTCCAAGGGTGTTCCAATATTAAGATGTTTTTTTCGTCATCTACCAACAAGCTAATTATTTCGGGCGTGGCGTAACTGGCTTCGCGTTTTTTTGTTCTTGTACTGCGATCGCCATTCTCTCTCGCTCTCCAGCCATACAACATTTCTTGTTTACTGCCATCAACATTAATCGCAAATAACTCTCCGGTTGCAATTGGCGCATCATAGCGTAAACGTTTTTCTGCAAACTGATATACCACTCGTTCATCGCTGACCCACTGAGCCGAGTGAATTGCATCCCCTTCTTTTGGCCGAACGCCTCCCACTATTTTCATATTTTTGGCATCTAAAAAGACTAAACTTACCTCACCTTCGTGTTGTACTCGTGCGAGTAGGTGTTTGCCATCGGGGGAGATGGTCATATCTAAATAGTCACTGTGTTTGGAGAATTGATCTATGGGCAGTTTGCTTGCTAATACAGATGAACAAAATAGTAGCAACGCAAAAATTAAGCAGGTTTTCATATAAGCTTCCTTAGCTTCTTCCTTGATTGTCGATAGTGATTTCTCCATATTCCTTATCCAAAAGGACGACTTCGGAGAATATCTAAACCTTAACGAAAATAGACAAGATTGACAATTTATTTACCCAAAACTGTACTTTTTTGTGAACTGTTTTGTGCGAAAAAATGAACGTACATTAGAATGGAATAATTGCTTTAGGGCTTTGTAGAGTGGTTATTATTAAACAATAAAAAACCCGATTAAAAAATCGGGTTTTTTGATAGCTTAACTAAAAGTAATATTTACTTCTTAGCGTTACGCGCTTTAGTTTCAGCGATAACTTTTTCAGCAACGTTTGCTGGACAAGGCATATAGTGGCTGAATTCCATTGAGAATTGACCACGGCCAGATGTCATTGTGCGAAGTGATCCGATATAACCGAACATTTCAGAAAGTGGTACGTCGGCTTTAACGCGAACACCAGTAACACCTGCTTCTTGGTCTTTAATCATACCACGACGACGGTTAAGGTCACCAATTACGTCACCAACATGATCTTCAGGCGTAAACACGTCTACTTTCATGATTGGCTCAATAAGTTGAGGTCCGGCTTTAGGAATCGATTGACGGAATGCACCTTTAGCTGCGATTTCGAACGCAATTGCAGATGAATCCACGGCATGGAATCCACCGTCGTATAGTTCAACTTCAACATCTAACACAGGGAAACCAGCAAGAACACCAGTTTCCATCATACCTTTAAAGCCCTTCTCGATAGCTGGGAAGAATTCTTTAGGAACGTTACCACCAACAACAACTGATTTAAATGTAAAACCAGAACCTGGCTCACCAGGACGGATACGATAGTCAATTTTACCAAATTGACCTGAACCACCTGATTGTTTCTTATGGGTATAAGAATCTTCGATAGGTTGAGTAATAGTTTCACGATAAGCTACTTGAGGTTGACCAACTTCTAAGTCAACGCCATATGTACGCTTAAGAATATCAACTTTGATATCCAAGTGAAGCTCACCCATTCCTTTAAGAATGGTCTCACCAGAATCTTCATCCGTTTCAACACGGAAAGATGGATCTTCAGCAACCATTTTACCGATAGCGATACCCATTTTCTCAGAACCACCTTTATCTTTAGGTGCAACAGAGATAGAGATTACCGGCTCTGGGAATACCATAGCTTCTAGCGTACAAGGGTGTTTAGGATCACAAAGTGTGTGACCTGTTTGTACGTTTTTCATACCTACGATAGCGATGATGTCACCAGCTTGTGCGCTGTTTAATTCGTTACGGTCGTCTGCTTGCATTTCACACATACGGCCAACACGTTCAGTTTTACCAGTAAACGAGTTAAGAATAGTGTCACCTTTATTCAATTTACCTGAGTAAATTCGAACGAAAGTCAAAGCACCGAATCTGTCATCCATAATTTTAAATGCTAGTGCACGTAATGGCTCATCAACAGAAACAGTCGCTACTTCACCAGTCTCAACACCTTCTTCGTCAGTCAAAGGTTGAGGATCAACTTCAGTCGGGCTAGGCAAATAATCAACAACGGCATCTAGTACTAACTGCATACCTTTGTTTTTGAAAGCTGAACCACAGTATGTTGGGAAGAAAGACATGTCACGTGTACCTTTACGGATACAACGTTTAAGGTCTTCAATAGAAGGCTCTTCACCATCCATGTAAGCCATCATTAGATCGTCGTCTTGTTCAACAGCAGTTTCAACTAACATTTCATGGTATTCGTTAACTTTATCAACCATGTCAGCAGGAACATCTTCAATTGTATAGTTTTCAGGAAGACCTGTGTCATCCCAGATGTAAGCCTGTTTAGTTAATACATCAACTACACCAACAAAATCATCTTCTATACCGATAGGAAGCGTCATAACTAGTGGTGTTGCTGCTAAAACATTTTTAACTTGTTTAACAACACGGTAAAAGTCTGCACCCATACGGTCTAGTTTGTTTACGAAGATAATACGAGCTACTTCAGATTCGTTCGCATAACGCCAGTTAGTTTCTGATTGTGGCTCTACACCGCCAGATCCACAGAATACACCGATTCCGCCGTCTAGAACTTTAAGTGAACGATATACTTCTACTGTAAAGTCAACGTGTCCCGGGGTGTCGATTACGTTAAAACGGTGATCTTTCCAGAAACAACTTACAGCAGCTGATTGGATAGTAATCCCGCGCTCTGCTTCTTGTTCCATGAAATCTGTTGTTGATTCACCGTCGTGTACTTCACCGGTTTTATGAATTTTACCGGTAAGTTTTAATATACGTTCGGTGGTGGTAGTTTTCCCCGCGTCAACGTGGGCAAAAATACCTATATTTCTGTAATGAGATAAGTCTGACATTGGTCCACTCTGTGTCTAATAAAAAATTGCGCGGCATTATACAAAAATTTTCGACAGGTTACATTGTTTCATTTGCTTTAAAAATCAACAGTTTAAAAATTAATTCAAGGTTTGTTGAAAAAAGCCTTTATTTTCAGTTGGTTAAATGACCAATAAAGGTACTTTATTATTCTTAAAATAGTGTAGATATTATGAGTTTTATGATTTTAATTAGTTAAAATGCGTGAAAAGCGCGGAAAAAACACTTAATTCTCTAATTTTAAACCGCTTTTAAGCCATGGGCATGACACGATTTCTTCCAAGACGTTTTGCTTCATACAATAACTTGTCGGCTGTTTCGATAAACTGACTTGAATGTTCATTTGCTTGCAACTGGGCCACGCCAGCAGAAACCGTTATATCCCCTAAAGATTGGCCAGTTCGACGGTCTTTTACGGTGATTTTTTCGATATTTCGGCGCATAACATCGGCCATATGCCGAGCACGGGATTGATCCAGTCCTGGCATGATGACCGCAAACTCTTCTCCGCCGTAACGAAATGCTTGGGCATTTTCCCGGCAGCAGCTTTGTATCTTTTTCGCCACCGCTTTTAGTACTAAATCACCCATTTGATGGCCGTAGGTGTCGTTTATTTTTTTAAAATGGTCGATATCAATTAACGCTAGACTGCACTTATCTAGTTTTGCTTTACTGCTAATTTCAGAGTCGAAATAACGACGGTTGCATAATCCGGTTAACGCATCATAAAGCGCTTCTTGTTGACTGGCTTGCAACTGCGATTTAAGCCGCACTATTTCTTTTTCTGCACTGGCCAGAGCGCCATTGAAGCTGATGGTACTTTGTCTGATCACTTGCGATTCTTTGACCATATTGCGCACTAAGCCTAACACTTCCTCTACTGTCCAGCCTTCTTTTTCAACCTTGCTCAAATCGTCGATACAGGCGTCCATGAGGTTTTTATAATCTTGGGTTTCCGATTTAGTGTCTTTGAGGGATTGCGATAATTCAATCATCATACCTTCAAGAGACTGGCGTAAATCCCAAACATTCACTTCTTCTTTATCAGAAATGTAACTACGATAGAGATCTTTAGCCTTGAGTTCCGATATTGGAGAATCACTTTCTACAGCGGCATCTAACTGCTCATTTAATTCGGGAGAGTCGTTGCTGACATAGGTGTACCAAAGGGCATAATTGGTAGGGACGGCAGAAATTTTGTGTTTAACCAGCAAAGGGACGGTTTGTTTGAGGATGACAAATGACTGTTCAATATCTTTGGCTGACATACCTATCTCTCTGCTGTGTTAGATTTTTTCTTTGAGTCGCTTTTAGTCGGCAAGTTCTACATAAAACATACCGACTTCTGCTTTTATAACTTTGACCCTACTTCCTGCCGAAATAGGGTGGGAACTTTTCAACTTCCATTGCACTCCAGAGAAGTGATAATACGGATTTTCGGTAGCAGAAACATTTTTTTCTAACAAAAAATCATGACCAATTAAATCACTTTGGGCTGGTTTAGTATCAACGTCTTGTTGAATATTTTTAAGTGGCTTCCACAGCAATACAGCACTAATTGCCGTTAAAATACCCACTGTTAACGTAGCACTCATTAGCGTATCTGGAATCAATCCAAGATACAAAAGAGCGCCAGCGGCAACACAGGCTAAACCCACAAAAAACATTATGAAAGTTGCGAAGCCTAAAATAGCAATTTCTATGGCTAACATGACTAAACCAAGCACAATTAAACTTTCCGCCAAATTGTTACTGATTAAATCCATGCCTAGTTTCCTTTGTTCATGGAATTAATGACCGTCATAGCTTGAGCAACGACTGAGGCGGGCTCTGTTGCGCCATCCGGCAGCAGAATAATAGATGATTCTTTGGCTATTGCTTGTTTGGCTTCGATAGCTTTTGTGGCTAGATCCAATTGTATGGCTTTTTGCCCTTCAACGGTATTAGCCTCTACACCAACTTTACGCAAAGCTTCGGCCTGCGCTTCGGCAACGGCAACAATGGCTTTAGCTTCACCTTCAGCTTGCAATACTTGTTCTTCTTTATCAGCTTCTGCGGCTAATACTACAGATGCTTTATTACCTTCTGCACGGTTGATTGCAGCTTGTCTGTCGCCTTCGGACTCTAGAATTTGAGCACGTTTTACGCGCTCTGCTTTCATCTGAGCTTCCATTGCTTCCATTACTGATTGTGGCGGAACAATGTCTTTAATTTCGTAACGAAGAACCTGAATACCCCAAGGGCCGGCTGCATCATTTATTGCTGCTACGATATTGGTATTGAGCATGTCACGCTCTTCGAAAGTTTTGTCTAATTCCATTTTACCCAGTTCAGAACGCATGGTGGTTTGGGCTAATTGAGTAACTGCAAAAACGTAATTATCAACACCATATGTTGCTTTATACGGGTCCATTACTCGAAAATACAAAACACCATCTACAGATAAAGATATGTTGTCTTTGGTTATGGCACTTTGTTCTGGAACATCTACAGCTTGTTCTTTTAAGGAGCGATCTGCGGCAACGTTGTCGATAAACGGAATAATGAAATTTAAACCCGCTTCTTTGGTAGATTGAAATTTTCCAAAACGCTCGACTAAAAATGCGCGATTCTGAGGCACGAATTTAATTGATGATTTGATGAGTACAATAACAAACACTAACAACGCGGTTTGTACGGTAAAGATATAGTCGAATAAGAAATCCATGTGCTAATACTCCTAGATTACGTCTTTTAGCTAAATTAATTTGAAAGCTTGGCATGTTTTATCCCACTATTTGCCAAACTAAGCAAATAAACAGATCAGCTTTTGTCAATAGTTTAATATAAATGGGTAAGATTATGCACCTTCGTTCACAATTCGACACAAAAAAGGGCGCTTAAAGCGCCCCCTATTAATAACATTAGCTGTTTAGGCTAGCCTAAGTTTAATGAACCCACTTATGTTGTTTGGCTTTTTCATGAACTCTCGCTTCCGTTTCTTTAGGCATAAAACTTTGATTATCTTGTTCAAAGAAAAACGCTTGTCGCTTATGTTTGCTGTTAACTTCGTTCATGGTTGCCGCGTCGTAGATACGACCATTGATCACGGTATAGTCTACATACTCACTGCGCCTAATATCGGCTAACACGTTACCGTCGATAACCACTAAGTCTGCTACTTTTCCTACTTCAATGCTACCAATCTGTTTATCCATACCCAAATGTTTCGCACCATCAATGGTCCCACCTCTTAGGGCTTCCCAAGGCGTAAATCCACCTTGTTGCATGGACCATAGCTCCCAATGTGCGGCTAAGCCCTCTCGTTGACCATGACCACCGATATGGATACTTACGCCGTTGTCTCTTAGCTCTTTTGCATAAGATGCCACATTAAAATGGTTATATTGATTGTCTGGCGCCGTAGGTCGGCGAATCGAACGACGATCGATAATATAAGATGGCGTGTAACGCATCAAACGAGGATTCTTCCAAACTTCAGTACGGTCGTACCAATACTCTTCTCCCATTAAACCACCATAGGAAACGATAAAGGTTGGTGTATACCCCGATTTGGTTGCCGACCATAATTTGGTTAAGTCATTGTAACCTTTGGCAATGGGCAGTGAGTGCTCTAAGCCAGTGTGGCCATCGACTACCATAGTGATATTTTGCTGTAGTTTACCGCCACCTTCTGGCACTACCATCATTTCCAGTTCTCTTGCCGCAGCTAATACTTGTTGGCGCTGATCACGACGAGGTTGATTATAACTTTTAACCGAAATTGCACCGACGTCTTTGAGTCGCTGTAAGTGATACTTAGCATCATCAAAACTTTTGATGATTGCTTTGTAACCCAATGCTTCTGCGCCGTACAAGATCGTACCGGTTGAGTAAATGCGAGGTGCAACGATTTTGCCTGCTTTTTGTAACTCAGCCGCGGAAAAAATTTCAGTGGTGTCGTTTGATGGATCGTGAATAGTGGTCACACCAAACGCTAGATTAGAATATTGACTCCAATTTTGTTGGGGAATAATTTCGTTACTGCCCTGGGATCCATGGGCATGGGTATCTATTAAACCAGGAATAATGGTTTTTCCTTCAGCGTTAATAATAAATGCTGAATCAGGAATCTCGATATCGTCAACTTTGCCAATCGCTTCAATTTTGTTGCCGTTAATTAAGACAACCGCATTTTCGATTATCTCTTGTTGATTATCTGCATCACGCATGGTGACGACGGTACCGCCAACAATGGCTTTATAACCTTCTGGTTTATCAGATTTTTGACTGAATGACAGGCTAATGCCTTCGCTAACGGGTTCTGGCAAGGTGGCTGGTGCATCTGCGATAAAATCAAAAGCGTCTTTCAAATCTCGTTCGAAATAATAAGGGCCGTGATACCACGAAAGTGTTTTATTATCTGGGGACCAAGTGAGATATTCACCGGCTCGACTTGAAACTTGTTTAATTGGCGTTGCAGTACTTGATGGTCCGATATTTTGACGTTTCCCCATTTCCATAAATGGCGCAACGTAGGCATTGTACTGATGCACAAAAGCAATCCATTTCCCATCATGGGATAATCGATATTCGCTAATTTTGTCGGCACCATATAAATGTTCACGGAGGTCTTCACCGTTTAAATCAACACTGACTAATTGGGTTTCGGTGTAAGGAGTACCGCCAACGACAGCGGTAAAATACACCCGCTCGTTTGAGCCTGCAAAATGCGGGGCAACGCCACTTTTAGAAATTCGAGTATGGGTCTTGTCATCTAAGTTTGTAACATATAACCCCGGTTCAACTGACCACTTAGGGGTAAGTAAATATCCTCCAGTGGTTTTTCTATAAGTTACCATTTCACCGTCTAACGAAAAGCTAGGTTCAACATAGTGACCTGGATTGTTTGAAATAACTTTACCTTTGCCGCCTCGAGCAGACACGATTCTAATCGTTCCTAAATCTTGGTCATGCCATGTGGTATAGACGATTTTCTTCCCGTCATTTGAATAACGAGGGAAATATTCATCATGGTCATTTTGTTTGGTTAAGCGTTTTACTTTGCCTGATTTTAAGTCTTTGACATATAACTTGCCTAGGGCCTGATAAAGAATATTTTTTCCATTTGGTGATTTCTGAGCCCAGCGTATCATTTTTACGTCAAACGAATCTGGTGCGACATCCACATCAAAACGCAGCGCATCTGCATATTGTGCTGTTGTTGATAGGTTTACTGGAATGTCTTCAATTTCGAGGCTATCTACATTGAGTTTGTGAAACTTACCTGCGGTCCAAAATACTATATTTTCAGAGTCTGGGGTCCAATCAAAATAGGCAAAATAGCCTTCACTACCGAAGCCTTCTTGCATATCTCGCTCAAGTTCTTGAAATAAAACTCGTTCGCTGCCATCTGACAAGTCTTTAACAAATAATGCCGTTCTGTTCTTAATCCTACGAATAAACGCTAGCTTTTTACCATCGGGAGAGGGAGTGGGAACAATTGCGCCACCAGTGCCGCTAACAAATCTCTCCTCATCACCGTTTTCTAGTTCATAACGGGTAATCGCAAAAATCGATTTCAAGGGATCTCGGTTGTAACTAAATGTCGAGCCTCCCGTAATGTCTTGGGTAAAATAAACATACTTTCCATCGGGAGAAAATGCAGGATCAGCGATATTTTTTTGATCTGCTTTGCCATTGACTCTTGCTTTGATTTGAACGCCATCGCCACCAGAAAAGTGATACATCCAAATTTCGCCAGCAGGGATACTACGACTCGACATTATGCCTTTGGTAGCAAGAATATATTGTCCGTCAGGACTCCACTTTGGAGAGTGCATAATGTTATTTTTTTCGGTGGTGACTTGGGTTAATTCACCACTGTCTAAATCCATCATCCAAATATTAGACAACCCACCTCGGTCGGAGCTAAACGCGATTTTTTTGCCATCCGGACTAAACGCAGGTTGAATATTCCAAGCGAAATCTTGAGTGAGCGCTTTTGCTTCACCACCTTGGCTATCAACAATGAAAATGTCTCCCAAAGTGTCGAATGCCATTTTTTTGCCATCGGGTGAGATATCTAAACTTGACCAAGTAACTTCGTCAGTATCAATTTTAGTTGAAGACAATTCGAAAGGGGGATTAAGTACATCCCAATCTTGTTTTTCAGTTGAAGGCGAATCTGTTTCCGCATCTGCATTTTCTTCTTGTGCAGCAAATATATGAGCAGAAAACAAAATAGAAATGCTGAATAGTAAGTAGCTTACTGTAGCGCTTCTGTTTAGTGTATTCATTGAGAATTCCTGTCGTTTTATTATTAGTTTTGAAATTCACTTTATAAGCAATAAAGTTCATATTCTGTCCTGTTGAAGCGTCAACACTATACACTTTAGATTGATTGACGAAAATGTTTCAGGGGTTGTACGCAGGCGTTTAAATGTATGCTTAAAGGTACACTTTGTTTATATAAGGCCGTTTGGCATTAGCAATTTAACTTACATTAGATAAATATCTAGGGTGGATTAGCGCTTGCACCAGTAACTCTGTAATAGGGTAGCCGGTGAGTTGTTCAAAATGTATGAACATTGGACTGGGATTTGCCTCTAAAAAATAATAATTGCCTTTGTTGTCACGTCGCCAGTCAATCGCAGTCCAATGCATATTAAACGCCTGAGTCAAGCGTTTGGCCAAAGCGACAATCTTAGAAGGGGTCTTGGTGGGAATATGGATTGGATTTGATTGCAGTCTAAAGTCGACCTCATCACTGACTATTTCTGCACTGAAAACCTCGGAACCAATGACATATGTACGAATGTTTGTCCCTTCAATATATTCTTGAATTGTCACAGGCGCATATTTTAAGACTTTATGAAGATGTATCGAACTGAGCAATTGTTCATCTATTAAAGTGGCATGTGAGCCGCCATAAACAGGTTTGAATAATAATTTTTTATAGTGTTTTGCAAACGCAAGAATATCTTTGATTTCATTACCAATATAGGTCTGTGGGATTAATGCGCCCACTGTTGATGCCTTATGTAATTGCCGTGGTTTGACTTTGTGAGAATCAAAAACTTGCCATGAATTAACCCAGCGAATACTGGTCTCATCGAAAAAAGTCCGTAAAGCGCTTGAGCTATCACTCATGGCGATTTGATACAAAGAAGGGTTGGTATTAGCTACCAAGCTAGGCGGTCCAACACTGCTCCAAAAAACACTGTCGATTTGTGCAAACTTATAGAAGGTAGAGTTTAACCGCAACCCACCTTTGGCTAACATCGGGTCCCAACTAATACTGTGGCAAGAAGGGTAAAGTGATGTGTCAAATAATGCGGCTTCAACCCCTGATTGATGGCATGCTTGAAGCATATGTAATGCGTGACAGTCTTGGCTGGCACCTAAAATAATAACGACCGACATAACACGTCCTGTAATTTTTATCGAAGTTAAATTTTCAGATATAGTGAACTACCTTAACAAGGTAGTTCACTACTTTTTGGCTTAGAACCAATTGCCAAAACTGCCGCCTTCTTCGCCAATTGCCATGGTTGTTTCCATGGGTGGTTTAATTGGTGAGCGGGAAGGCAACTTGGCATCTTTCGGCAGTTGAATTGCGAGCGAACCCGCAGCAACTTGCTCGGTAGATAAATTGTTAAGTTCCATTTTTGTATTGAATGGATGTTCCATTTCATTCTCCTTGTAATATTTACTTTAGTAATTTGTCGTACATCATTGTACTGACAATATGAGTATGGCTAATATACTCAAAAAGTTAACTGTACTAGAGTACAGTTTTAAGCTGTTTCATACGCATTTGGGAACAATGAACGCAGCATTTTTCGATTGTTTATTGCTAACTTTCTAAAAATGTTAGTGCAATGAAATTTCACCGTCCGTTCGCTGATAAATAATTGATCAGCGATTGAACGGTTACTCAAACCTTCGCGCACTTTATTGGCCACTTGTGCCTCTCTTTTAGATAGTTTGTTTTGGTACAACTCCAACATGTTTTCCATTGTATTTTTCCTTAAATAGTAGGTTGATGTTTACGGCTGTTTTATCGACGAAGTCACATCGCTTAATCTGCCATTCTCCAAGCTCAACACCTTGTCGGCGCTGGCTATGGTTTGTGGACGGTGAGCGATGATCACTCGTGTGATCGATAACTGTTTAATATGATTGTTTATCGCCATTTCGTTTTGCACATCTAAATGGCTGGTGGCTTCATCCAAAAACAAAATTCGCGGCTCTTTGTATAGCGCTCTGGCTAAAATAATGCGTTGCTTTTGACCGCCGCTTAAATTGGCGCCCATATCGCCTACCAAAGTGTTGTATTGCATACTGGTTTTAGCGATATCCTCATGAATACAGGCCAAGTGGGCGCAATAAACAATTTTCTGCATATCGATATTGGTTGAAAGGCACGCAATATTTTCTGCAATAGATCCGGTTAGAAGCACGTCATCTTGCATTACCGCTGCAATGCTTTGTCGATAGCTATCTATGTTTGAAAGAGCAATGCCATCGACCAAAACTTGTCCATTTGTGGGTTGCAGTAATCCCATCATGCACTTCATTAACGTACTCTTGCCGCAGCCACTAGGACCAACGATAGCGATGGTAGAGCCTGACTCGAATGTGTGGTTTATATTTTGGAATACAGGTGCATCAAGTTGGCTATATGAAAACCCTAAATTAACTAAGCTAATTTCGCCGTGTATTTTATCGTGCTCGGATGTTGAGCTGGTTAGTCGCGGGTTTTTGAATTCCTTAACCATGGGATCTTTCGAGGTGTAAACTACATCAGCAAGTCGTTCACAATGTAGCTCTAGCATCCTAAATTCTATCAATTTTTCAATTAGGTTATTCATAGAATTGATAAAGCGGGATTTATAACTGACAAATGCAAAAAGCATCCCCACACTCAGCGTATTGTTAGTGACTGCCAGTGCTGCAAAATAAATAACAATTATGTTTTCCAGCCCAAACAGAATTTTATTCGCTGTATCAAAGCCGATATTCCAGCGCTGTAAACGTATTTCTTTATTCATGGCTTCCGCAAGTTTGTTTTGCCACTGACTTTGTCT
Organism: Alteromonas sp. M12; assembly: GCF_037478005.1. NCBI lineage: Bacteria > Pseudomonadati > Pseudomonadota > Gammaproteobacteria > Alteromonadales > Alteromonadaceae > Alteromonas > Alteromonas sp. M12. The sequence continues at coordinate 676,103 of NZ_CP144164.1, forward strand.
GTCCGTTTCCTTTTCAAATAGCTTGATGGTCTGAATTGCTCTTACCGATTCCATAAAATGGCTGTTTTCTTTAGCCGAAGAAACAATGCTTTCTTCGGTTAAGCGTTTTAATGGTTTGTAAAAAAGATAGCGCAGTAGTGCATACAGAAAGACGATTGCTAAAACGATGAAAGTTAATTTGCGGTCATATAAAAACATTACCCAGACAGTGAGAGTCGCCATTAAGCCATCAACAAATACCGTCACTAACCCGGTTGTTAGCAGTTCTCGTATGCTTTGTAGCGAGCCAAACCGTGAAACAACATCACCCATGTGGCGTTTACTAAAATAATCTAGAGGTAACCTTATAAGGTGCGTAAATACATTTGCTGCCATTTGAATGTTTAGGCGGCTTGATAGATTTAAAATGACCGTTTGGCGAATGTATGAGGTGCCCGTATCTATCAGTAAGAGCAAGCCGAATCCAAATGCCAAAACCGTGAGTAAATTGAGGTCGGAACGCAAAATCACATCATCGATGACGGTTTGCATGTAATAAGGTTGGATCAATGCAAAAACTTGGATGAAGATTGAAAGCAATAAAATAATGGCTAAACTGCGCTTCAATCCATTAATTCGATTCCAAAAATGACTCAAGGATAACTTTCGTTTTTGTTTGCCTTTCTCAAACGCTGGGGTCGGGGTTAGCTCTAGTGCTATTCCGGTGAATAGTTTGTCAACTTCGGCAAGCTCTAATACCCGCTCTCCAATCGCAGGGTCATGAATATACACTTTATGTCTAGTGACTTTTTTTAATACTACAAAGTGCTTCAGTTCCCAATGTAAAATACAGGGTGTTTGCAATTCAGTTAGTTGTTCCATCTCAAGGCGTAATGCCCTTGAAGACAACTCCATCTGACCTGCTATTTGCATAATTTGTTTTAACGTAGCCCCATGGGCAGAAATGGAAAAGCGGCTTCGAATACTGGTTAAATCTATTTCATATCCATAAAATCCGCTGATCATCGCTAAACACGCTAGGCCACACTCAGACGCTTCCGTTTGCAATACGCAGGGCAGTGAGTGGCGAGAGCTAAAGTTAAGCAAACTTTCGGGGCGAGGAAAAGTAGTACTATTCATTAGATTCTACCCCGCAAACTCAACAACGGCTCAAATATCCACTCAAGTAAACTGCGTTCGCCCAATTGCACATCTGCTGATAACGTCATTCCTGATTTTAAACTTAGCTTTTTGCCATACGCTGATACTGACTGGGATTCGAGGGTGGCATGCACTAAATAGACAGGTTCTTGAATATTCAGGGGAGCATAGTGCACCTCATTAGGTAAAATCACTGCATCGGAAACACTCGTAATAGTGCCTTGATACAATCCAAACTTTTGATATGGGAAAGCGTCATAACGAATTTGTATAGGTTGGCCCTGTTCAACAAATCCAATCGCTTTTACTGGCACTAAAAGTTTCGCCTGAATCTGACTTTCTTGCGGCACGACTGAAAGCAAGGGGGTGTTTAGATTCGTTTGTTGACCCACTTGGGCTTGGAGATTCGATATTAAACCATCTCGCGAAGCCTTTAATACATGTCGACTTTGACTGCTTAACTGGGCTATTTTTAGTGCTAGGTCGCTGAGTTTAGATTTTATCTGATTGGCTTGGTTTAACTGATTTTGTGGTAGCGTTAATAATTGATTCTTGGTTGCATTGATATCATTGTTTAAGTTTATTTTTTCTCTCTGCAATGCCTGTTCTTGATTTTGTAACCCCAGTTTTTGTTCTAAAACCTGCTCTAAATCAGCTTTGGAAATATGTCCAGATTTGCGCATCGATTGATAGTTCTGGTAGCGTGAAGAAACCAGAGAATGACGTTTTTGAAGTGTCTCAATCTGAGCATCGAGCCTAATGATGTCTTGACCCATTGCCAATAGTTTTGACTGGGCATTTTGAATCGTTATGGTGTCGATTATTTCGACTCGTTCTATTTGTGCCAATAATATACGTTGCTGATTTTTATATTCATCAAGCAAGGTTGTTTGCAAACTTGAGCCGCTGCTAAGTGTGCGGTCTCCGTCTATTACAAGCAGTGCTTGGCCTTCTGATACGAATTGTCCCTCTTTAACTAGCACCCGCTCTATTCGACCTGATGTCGTTTCAGGAAACACTTTGACAACGCCATTTGGCGGCTCTAACCATCCAGCAACGCTCTCTTTGCGCGCGTATTGACTTGTTACTAACCAAGCTAAAGCTGCAATAATCCAGGCACTCACAAAAAGCGTCACTAATACATGAGAAGAGGTAGGGATAAGCAATATCTCACCGTGAAGCCGATTTTTTTGGTGATCGATAGCGCTTTGCCTAAACAGAGATTCTTGCATGCTCTTTCCTTTTCAGTTTTGTGACTGTTTTATGTCTATTGCCGTTTCACTCTATTTGTTGCTCATTACCACTTGCGTAGGAAATATCCATCCTTGGATTTACCGCTCCTTGTTGCAAAAAATACATGCTGACGATGCCTGAAGCGTGATAGTTATCATCTCGGACAACACAGAATTAACTTCTCTGTTTAAATGTCTACATAGTGCTTTCTTGCCTTGGTTTCCTTACCATCTTTGGTTTTACAACCTTCTTCCTTGATGCCTCCTTGCTGATCTGACTGTAAGCCTTCCTAGCTTCAATCGGATTTCGCGCTTGGCGTTCCTTGCTTTAACGATCCTTCGTTAGTCCGTTTTTGACTCATTCCGTTTGTGTCAATGTCATTTTCCGTAATGACGATTTAAGAATAAAAAAGAATGAAATAAATGCGTTGGAATTTTGGGACGAAAAAATACACAAATGGGACAAAAAATAAGAATGTCTTATATTTCAATAGGAAAAATGATAGGTCTTGCAGTAATGGGACAAAAACTAGTAAATTTGGGACATAAAAATCATAGCGCTGTGTCAGCCACTAAGATTTTAATTAAATTGAGGTATAGTTTTAGTTACGGCTTGGCGATTGCGGCTAAGTTTGCGTGCACCAATTATACAAATGCGTGGGTTTTTGCGGTTGTTGATTGTTAGCGTTTACACTTTAAAATTTTATTTTGCCAACTAGCATGTCTTTAAACATTACCCAATCGCCTAAAAAACTATAAAGGGGGTAAGTAAATGTCGCTGGCCGATTATGTTCAAAGAAAAAGTGTCCAACCCATGCAAATCCATAGCCTAAAACCGGCAATACTAGAAGATAACGCCATTGCCCAGTGGTAAATATAAAGGCCAGTGTAAGCAAGATTAAAAAGGATCCTACAAAGTGCAGTCTGCGACAGACTGGGTTCTGATGTTCTCGCAAGTAAAACGGATAAAATTGAGAAAAACTTTTGTATTCTTTATCTGCCATTATCTTTACCTTTCGCTATCACGTTGTTGATGCTCAGAACACTAGCACATACAAATTTAATATAATGTCGCTTAATTGACATTGTCGTGCAAGGTGATTAGCAACAACGCACTATTTTTGGGCACTATTTATATCGCTAGGTTGCTTTTTAAAATCAATGCCCCCACTTTAAACCGATAGTATTCAATCAGTGCGTTTCAGTTTATGAAACTAAAAAATAGAAAGAGCTAAAAATGCAGAATTTTGTAAACCTGAATATAGAAAATTTTCAACAAGTCATAATCGAAGAGTCTAAAGAAAAGCATGTGCTGGTGAATTTCTGGGCACCGAATTTGGAAATGTGTGAACAACTCACACCCATTTTGGAAAAGCTTGCTAGTCAGCATGCCGAGCATTTGATTTATGCCAATGTAAATTGCGAACAAGAGCAGCAAATTGCACAACAGTTTGGGATTCAAAGTTTACCCACTGTTATTCTAGTTAAAGACGGTCAACCGGTTGACGGATTTGCGGGCCCTATGATGGAAGAGCAAATTCAGGAATTGTTAGAAAAACATTTGCCTAATGCTGAAGATGGTTTGTATGAAAAAGCCGTCGCTTTAGTTAACCAAGGCGATTATCAACAAGCTTTTACTATCGCGAAGCAAGCCCATGATTTGGCGTCTGAAAGGGCCGATATAGCCCTAGTGTTAGCCGATTGTTATGTGGAGTTAGGCAACACCAAACAGGCTCAACTGTTGTTAGATAACATTCTTTTAGTCGATCAAAATGGTTATTACCACAGTATTGTTGGCAAAGTAGAGTTAGTTGAAAAAGCATCCGAGTCGCCGGAAATAAAACAACTGCAAGCTCAGTTGGAACAACAGCCAGATAATTTAGAACTGAAAGTTGAATTAGCTGTGCAATTGCATCAAGCCAATAAACCTGAAGATGCATTAGAATTACTTTTCGCAGTGCTTAAAAAGGACTTAAGTTTTGGGGATGCACGCAAATATACTTTGGATATGATTAATGCGATGCCTGATGGCGATCCATTGAAGTCTAAGTCTCGTCGCACAATGTACAGTTTATTGTATTAGAGTCGATTCAATCCAACTAACGGAAGGAAAGTGGTAATCCGGCTTTGTGCTGTAGCCACTTTTCATTCGCCAGTTCTACATCTATCAGAGGGTGAGCTCTGAGCCAACCCTCTGGAAAAGTTAAGTGCCAATGTTGCTCATCAATTTGTAACTTAATTTCCGGCAACAAGTCATCTTTTCTGCGAATCGAAAGTAAACACGACAACCTTAAGATGCGAACCAATCCGTATAACAAAGGTTGCATATCAGGGTGATATTGGGAGAACTTATTCAAATCTAGTTCTGCTCGATGACTCAATACTAAATCTCGAATACTCTTACGTTGCATTTGTGAGTAGCCGTTAAGGTTAATATGGCTAAGAATATAAGCACCATGGATATGGTATTGTTTATATTCAATATGCAAACCAATTTCGTGCAATAACGATGCAGCTTCAATAACGGCTAATGCATCAAAATTACAAATATTAGATTGTGAACACAATTGTTTATAAAAGTTGACCGCAACATTACACACTCTTTGTGCTTGTTGTTCATCGATATGATAGGTTTTAATGGCATCGTTAATTGAATGACTGCGGCGGTCATTTTTTTCGCAATTCTCAAGCATCCCATAAATCAAACCTTCCCTGAGAGCGCCACCTGAGATTTGCATTTCTTGGATTTTAAGTTGTTCAAATAATGCGACTAAAATACACAAACCACTCGGGAATATGGCTCGTCTTGCCTCTGTAAGGCCTTCAATATCTAAATTATCTAAATTGCCACAATCAATGCATTGCTGTACCAAGTTATGCAAATAATCTAAGCGAATGGCATCACTAATACCTTGTTCGACGAGGATCTCAACAACGGCTTGGGGAGTCCCAGAAGCGCCAAGGCATTGCTGCCAATCGAAACAAATAAAATCATCTATAACAGGCAATAATTTTTGTTTGGCTTCTTCAATGGCGTTGTGCATGTTCTGTTCAGATATAACCCCATCGATAAAATATCGTTCTTTAAATGTCACGCATCCCATGTTTAAGCTAACCAGGTTGATGGGCTGCATGTCATTGCCAATAATCACTTCAGTGCTGGCTCCACCAATATCAATGACTAAGGTATTTCCTTGGTTCGCGGATGTATAGGCTACGCCCAAATAGATTTGGCGCGCTTCTTCTTCGCCACTGATAACTTCGAGTTTTTGATTTAGAATTTGTTGCGCTTTTTCGATGAATACATTGGCATTTTTGGCTAAACGTAAGGTGGCGGTGCCAACTACTTTGATGTTCGATAAGGGGATGTCTTGCAGGCGTTCGGCAAAGGTTTCCAAGCAACGCCAGCCTCGCTCCATGCTGACTTGGTCAAGCATCATGCCGTCATTTAAGCCAGCGGCTAATCTTACTTTTTGTTTTACTTTGCCAATAATTTGAACCGAGCCAGAAACGACCCTAACGATAACTAAATGAAAACTGTTGGAACCGAGATCAACTGCGGCATACAGTTGGTCTTCATTGGTTACCGATGTAATTGGCTGATTTTCCATTAACGCCTTTTCTGATTGCGGTTATTCGGTCGCTTCTGATACGTTTTACCACTTTGTTGTCGCTTTTTGTACTGCGGTTTAGGTGGTGTTATATCTTCAAGTAGCGATTCTTGGTCATAATTACTTACTGGAATAGGACGGCTAATATAGCTTTCAATTGCAGGTAAATTCAACGCATATTTTTCACAAGCGAAGCTAATTGCATGTCCACTTTTGCCAGCGCGACCAGTTCGTCCAATGCGGTGAACGTAATCTTCCGCATCATCGGGTAGGTCATAGTTGAAAACGTGGGTCACTTTTTCGATATGTAAACCACGAGCAGCTACATCGGTGGCAACCAGAATATCCAGTTTATCTTTACTAAAATCTTCTAGTATTTTTAAACGTTTACGTTGTGGAACATCACCACTTAACAAGCCTACACGATGACCATCGGCTTCCAACCAATCACTGAGTTTCTCACAGGTATGTTTGGTGTTAGCAAAAACAATCGCTTTTTCAGGCCATTCGTCTTCTAGCAAGGTCAGAAGTAGCAGCATTTTATCTTCATCAGAAGGATAAAATAACTCTTCTTGGATACGGCTGGCTGTTTGTTTGTCGTGTTCAACCTTCACATGTGTGGGGTTGTTCATATGCTCGTAAGCAAGTTCTTGAACTCGATAAGACAAAGTGGCAGAAAATAACATGCTTAAACGTTTGGTTGCATCGGGCATGCGTCTGAACATATATCGAATGTCTTTAATGAAGCCTAAATCGAACATGCGATCTGCTTCGTCGAGCACAGCAACTTGAATATTTTCCAAGGAAAAAACATTTTGTTTGTAATAATCGATTATACGGCCAGTGGTGCCAATAATAATATCTACACCTGATTGCAAAGATTCCCGTTGACTTTGGTAACCTTCACCCCCATATATCAAACCAAGCGATAATCCGGTGTGTTTACTCAATAATTCGGCGTCATTGTAAATTTGTACTGCCAATTCTCGAGTAGGTGCCATTATAATAGCTTTAGGTTGCTTACCTGATTCATTTGGATGAGTCAGTAATCGATGAAATGTGGCAACAAGAAAAGCAATAGTTTTTCCTGTTCCTGTTTGAGCTTGACCTGCAATGTCTTGCCCTTCCAAAAGGTGCGGCAGACTTAACGCCTGTATTGGCGTGCAGTGGATAAAGTTTGCTTCTGTTAATGCCTTTAAAACATCCTCATGGATGGGCAGATCAGAAAAATGTGTTTCAGTTAAATGTGTAGTTTGCATAGCTTATAGCTTATCAGTGCTTGCATTAAAAACCAGTTTCTATAAAACTCTCATTATGCGCTGAACTATCTCAGCGAGAGACCAATTACGGAGAAAAGTATGAGCGACAAAATTATCCAGTTATCTGACGATAGTTTCGAGGCCGATGTTATCAATGCTGCTGGTCCTGTCCTAGTTGATTTCTGGGCGGAATGGTGCGGCCCATGTAAAATGATTGCGCCAATTCTAGAAGAAGTTGCTGGCGAGTTCGACGGCAAGTTAACAGTTGGCAAGTTGAATGTCGATGAAAATAATGAAACTCCGCCAAAGTATGGCATCCGTGGTATACCCACTTTGCTATTGTTTAAGGACGGAAATGTCGCTGCTACCAAAGTAGGTGCATTGTCAAAAACCCAGTTAGCTGAGTTTTTGAACGACAATATCTAAACTCAATTAATGCGCAGAACGACTCACTTAAATTTGGTTTTTCTGCGTATTTTTTGTATTTTTAACGAAAAATAAACATTCTTTGCATTAATCATCGTTTTTCGCTGGACGGAACAACTAATTGGTGCTAACTTTCGATTGTTCATATCTTGAACTCACCAAATTTCGCGCTCAATCCATAGAGTAAAACGAATTTAATTAGCCAAAAAACCTGAAACTAATAAAACAGGGTGCCTTTTAGCACATTTCAAATCACAAAGACCCACCAATATGAATTTAACAGAATTAAAGAATAAACCGATCAGCGAACTTGTAGCATTAGCCGAAAAGATGGGCCTAGATAATATGGCTCGGGCTCGCAAACAAGACATTATATTTGCCATACTGAAAGCGCACGCAAAAAGCGGCGAAGATATTTTCGGAGATGGCGTACTCGAAATACTCCAAGATGGTTTTGGATTTTTACGGTCATCAGATTCTTCATATTTGGCCGGTCCGGATGATATTTATGTATCTCCCAGCCAAATTCGCCGGTTTAACTTGCGAACCGGAGACACCATCGCTGGAAAAATACGTCCACCTAAAGACAGCGAAAGATATTTTGCACTACTGAAAATCAATCAAGTTAATTTCGACAAACCAGAAAACTCCCGCAACAAAATCCTTTTTGAAAACTTAACACCGTTACACGCTAATCGACGTTTTACGTTGCAACGTGGGAATGGTAGTACAGAGGATTTGACTGCAAGAATTTTAGATTTGGCTTCACCCATTGGTGCTGGTCAACGTGGTTTGATTGTTGCTCCGCCTAAAGCCGGTAAAACATTATTGCTGCAGAATATTGCGCAATCAATTGCAGCTAATCATCCAGAATGCGAATTAATGGTATTGTTGATCGATGAGCGTCCAGAAGAAGTAACTGAAATGCAACGTTTGGTGCAAGGTGAGGTTGTTGCCTCTACGTTTGACGAGCCAGCGAGTCGCCACGTTCAGGTTGCTGAGATGGTCATTGAGAAAGCCAAGCGTTTAGTTGAACATAAAAAAGACGTGGTAATACTACTCGACTCTATTACTCGTTTAGCGCGTGCTTACAACACCGTTATACCTTCATCAGGTAAAGTACTAACCGGTGGTGTTGATGCTAACGCCTTGCACAAACCAAAGCGTTTCTTTGGTGCTGCACGTAATGTGGAAGAAGGCGGTAGCTTGACCATTATTGCAACAGCATTGATCGACACTGGTTCGAAGATGGACGAAGTCATTTACGAAGAATTTAAAGGTACAGGTAATATGGAACTGCACCTTAACCGTAAAATTGCTGAAAAACGTGTGTTCCCAGCTATCGATTTCAATCGTTCTGGTACTCGTCGTGAAGAATTGCTTACCACTCAAGAAGAATTACAGAAAATGTGGATCTTACGTAAGATAGTCCACGAAATGTCTGAGATTGACGCTATCGAATTCTTAATTGGTAGATTAGCCATGACTAAAACCAATGAAGAATTTTTTGATGCGATGAAACGTCAAAAAAGCTAACAATACCTAATTTTTTAAGATCTAAAAATCCACTGTAGTTTGTGCTCCAGTGGATTTTTTATTTGTACTGCAAATTGTGATATAAAAAGTCTCGTACGCTAATAAAAATAACTAAAAAGAAGGGAATTATGAACAAGCTACTCCTCACATTGTCACTTTTACCTACCTTATGTTTTGCTGACACTGTCGATCTAATGGCGGATAAAATTGAAGCCAAAGTTATTCAATGGCGTCATCATTTACATGAAAATCCTGAGCTATCAAATCGTGAAGTTAAAACTGCTGAATACATTGCTAAACACTTAAAGTCACTAGGGCTGGAAGTTCAAACTGGTGTGGCAGTGACCGGCGTGGTGGCAATTTTAGATAGTGGCAAGCCCGGACCTGTCGTTGGCTTACGAGCTGATATTGATGGTTTACCGGTTCCAGAAAATAATGATTTACCTTGGAAATCTAAAGCCAGGGGCGAATACAATGGTAAAGATGTACCTGTGATGCATGCCTGTGGACATGATACGCACATTGCAATGCTGATGGGAGCGGCTGAAATTCTAGTGGGAATGAAAGACGAGCTGCGTGGAAAAGTGAAATTTATTTTTCAACCAGCTGAAGAGGGAGCACCTAGCGGAGAAGAAGGTGGCGCTGAATTAATGGTGAAAGAGGGCGTTCTTAAAAACCCAGATGTGGACGCTATATTTGGACTACACATTAGCTCACTTGCCGATGTTAATACTGTTTTGTATCGCGAAGGTGGTGTAATGGCGGCGGTAGACCCTTTCAAAATTGTTATAAAAGGCAAGCAAGCACATGGCGCTTACCCATGGATGAGTGTTGATCCTATTGTCACGGCTGCACAAATGATTATGAGTATTCAAACCATCGTCAGTCGTGAAGTTCAACTTTTAGACGATGCTGCCGTGGTAACCTTTGGCGCAATTAATGGTGGAGTGCGCTCTAATATCATTCCTAACGAAGTTGAGCTGGTGGGCACTATTCGCACCTTAAACAAAAAAGCCCGTGACCTCATGTATGAAGCCATGCCAAGAAAGGTTAAAGGCATCGCCGATAGTATGCGTGCTGAAGCTGAGCTAACGCTTCCATTAGACTATTCTTATCCAATTACCTTTAATGATCATGACTTGACATCGACTATGCTGCCAACTCTTATTAAGACCGCTGGCGAAGATAAAGTGATTTACAGTAAACCGGTAACAGGCGCAGAAGATTTCTCGTTCTTCCAAGAACAGATCCCAGGGTTGTACTTATGGGTTGGTGGAAAACCTTTAGACGTTGACCCTAAAGATGCGCCTGCTCACCACACTCCTGATTTTTATGTGGATGACGAGGGAATGAAATTAGGCGTTCGTCTATTAACTAATATGACAATCGACTACATGAAACAAAATTAGTCTCGATACCACAGATAGTTAACTAAAAAAACGGCATCTATTTAGATGCCGTTTTGCTTTAATCTTATTACCGGTTTCTAAAACTATTTAATTGCTTTTTTCAGCACCAGATAACCAGTCACCGCTGACACTATTGAGCCTAATAATATGCCGAGTCGCTCATCAAAAAATGCATTGTTGCCGGTTTGTTCGAAGGCTAACGAGCCGATAAATAAACTCATGGTAAAACCTACACCACATAAAATCGCGCAGCCATACAATTGCGTAAAGTTTTGATCCGCAGGCAGTTTAGCCAAGCCTAATTTTATCACCAACCAACTAAATCCAAATACCCCCACCTGTTTGCCTACAAACAGCCCTAAGAATATGCCAAAGGTGACGGGGTGTAATACTGAGTCCACGCTGATACTGGCAATATTGATCCCCGAGTTAGCAAAGGCAAAAACTGGCAGTATGACAAAATTGACCGCCGGAAGCAGACTGTGCTCTAAGGTTTTTACAGGTGATAGGTTGGGATTATTGTTGTCCCGCATAGGAATAAAGAACGCTAATAACACACCCGCTAAGGTAGCATGAACACCGGATTTGAGCATGGCAACCCACAATACCACGCCAATTAAAATGTAGGAGGGGATCTGTTGGACATTTTTACGGTTCATGCTGGTCAAAATGACTAAACACAAAGCCGCTACAATTAATGGCCAAGTAGAAATATTGTCACTGTAAAACACGGCAATGATTAAGATGGCACCAATGTCGTCGATGATTGCTAAGGTCACTAAAAATATTTTTAAGCTGGTGGGGACGCGACTTCCAAGCAACGCTAAAATACCCATCGCAAACGCAATATCGGTAGCCGCAGGTATCGCCCAACCTGCTAGCGCCACCGGGTTTCCCCAAGTGAAAAATGCATAAATGCCTGCAGGTACAAGCATGCCGCCAATTGCGCCACTGGCCGGTAACACTATATTCGCAGGATTGGATAAACCACCCTCTAGTATTTCCCGTTTGAGTTCCAAGCCCACCATAAAAAAGAATACGGCCATCAACCCATCATTAATCCATAAAAGTAATGGTTTATTAATTTCCAGCGCGCCAATTTGAATAACTACTGGCATTTCGATGAGTAAATCGTAAATGATTGAAAAAGGAGAGTTGGCTACAAGCAATGCAAGCACAGCTGAGCACATTAATAGGATACCGCCGGCGGATTCTTTCTTTAAAAACCTGTCTAACATTAATCACTCCTTTTAAACTACATTACAACCTTAAGGTTAGCTTGTGGATGCATAGAATGCGTAGTTAATTGCTACTTTTATCAAATCCATGCCATGTTAACGTTAATCACTACATATAATAGCTAATCCCCTGTTTATTACGTAGATAATGTATAAAAAAGCCCAGTTATTTTTGAATAACCTACATAAAATCCTCCCTTTGGGCATTTAATGTTTAATTTCGTATTAGCAAGATTTGGGCTTGGGCGAAAATTAGGCTACAATCTGCCGCCTCAATTATTGAGGGTAGTATTCCTGTTCTAGGTTTACGTATATTTTATTTAAGCGAAGGTGGAGTAGGGGCTAACGAGAGTTTGCTTTTTAACTATCATTTTTACTATTTGACTAAAATATTTATCCTCTAAACTTATTACCGACATTCAGTTGGTTCTCAGACCTAAAAATTTAGGAGCAGATATGCCTAAAGTGGCAATAGTAATGGGTTCAAAATCAGATTGGCCAACCATGCAGCAAGCTGCAATTATGTTGAAAAACCTTGGTGTGGACTTTGATGCAAAAGTGGTTTCCGCACACAGAACGCCAGACTTACTAACTGAATTTGCTAAAACTGCTGCTGATAACGATTACCATGTCATTATTGGCGGAGCGGGTGGCGCGGCTCACCTGCCGGGCATGATTGCTGCGCATACACATATTCCAGTTTTTGGTGTACCTGTTCGCTCCAGTCAGTTAAGTGGTGTTGATTCACTATATTCAATAGTGCAAATGCCTAAAGGTGTGGCTGTTGGTACTTTAGCGATTGGCGAAGCGGGTGCAGCTAATGCAGGTTTGCTAGCCGCGCAAGTTATTGCGCTACACGATAAGAAAGTGGCTGAAGCCGTTATTGCGTTTCGAAAACAGCAAACCGATACTGTACTTGCTTTAGATGAACTGGAGTTACCTGAATGAACGTACTGATCTATGGATCAGGGCAACTAGCACAAATGATGTACCTATCTGCCGTGCCTTTGGGATTCAAAGTCTACGCGGTGGATGTTGCCAATCACACTGTGGTTGATCCCATTAGTAAAATAAAACTCGATATCAGTATTGAACAAGCTATCGATATGGCCGATGCATTGTCGGTTGAGTTTGAACATGTACCGGAAGATTTGCTGGAACAGGCGCAAAGCAGCGGAAAACTGTACCCAAGCATGCAAGCTATTTTGACCGGTGCGGATCGCGTGCGTGAAAAAAACGTACTCGAGAAATTACAGATCAACAACAGTAAACACCTCATTATTACTGACATCGAACAACTCGATGATGCGGTAGCCCAATTAGGCGAAAAACTGATTATCAAAGCCAGTCGTGATGGCTACGACGGCTACGGTCAATGGCGTTTATCTAGTAACCAAGATTTACCTGCATTGAAGCAACAATTAGCCGATTTAGATTTAGAGCAGGTGCCTTTAATTGCCGAGCAAATGGTGCCATTTGACCGCGAGTTGTCGTTAGTTGGTGTTCGCGGATTACACGGTGACATTAAGTTCTACCCCCTGGCTGAAAATCTGCATCATCAAGGTCAGCTCCATGTATCGGTTGCCCCCGCGCCAGATATTGATAGTCAACTAACTGCGCAGGCGCAAACCGCGTTTACAAAATTAGTTGATGAATTTGATTACGTTGGTGTGTTAGCCGTAGAGTTTTTCCTAGTAGGCAATCAATTATTGGTTAATGAAATAGCGCCTCGGGTGCATAACTCTGGTCATTGGAGTATGCAAGGCACTGATTGCAGCCAATTTGAAAATCACATGCGCGCCATTTCGGGATTGCCATTAGGTAATACCCAAGCTCACGGCAAAAGTGCGATGATCAATATTATTGGTTGCGATGACTATTCTACTGATTTACTCAGTCTCGATCACTGCCACTTGCATCTGTATGGTAAAAGCGTCAGAGCAAAACGTAAGATGGGACATATTAATTTAACCGGTGACAGTTATGCCGACTTGGCTGAACTGATGACTACGTTGGCCAAATACGTTCCAGTCGAACATTTCCCTAAATTGTTAAATGAAGCAGATAAACTAGCAAAAATAGATTAATGGGGTGCTGATAACTTAACCACTGCGATGAAAAATCAGGCGCTTAGATGAAAACTTGCAATAAAACCCAATAAGTAGAGAAACAACTGTTGACAAGATTCAATCTGCGATTAAAATAGCGCCTCGCTTTTGAGACAAGATTTACCAACCTTGTCACTGCTGTAGAACGACTTACATCAGTAAATCAAAAGCCGTCACCTTAGTGTGCCGACTTAGCTCAGTTGGTAGAGCAACTGACTTGTAATCAGTAGGTCGCCAGTTCGACTCCGGCAGTCGGCACCATTTTCTCTTTATGCCTTTTTATCTATCTGCTAAATTCCCAGACGTTCTGTAGTCCAGACGTTGGCTTATTTAGACAGCAATCGAAAAATGGCGTGTAGATATCACTTCCAAGTAAGACTCATTCCAAAAACAAACACAAAAAATAGACACAAAAAAGCACCGATGAAATCAAAGGTGCTGATTCAAAACTCGCTGGACGTCATTGTTTGTTTATTTTGTATAACGACGTGATGCTAACCCCACCAAACCTAGGGAAAAAATAGCGAATGTAGATGGCTCGGGCACAGAAACCATTCCAGCGAATACCGCAATATCACTATCATCTGCGCTTACGGTATTGGTAAAGCTGCCAATATCTCCGGCTGCGAACGCGCTTGTCACCAAATAATATTGCTGAAAACCCACTAAATTGAAACTAAATTCTGAGGTGCCTATACCGCCTGCACCATCATCATCACCGGCTAACAAATTGACTAATTGATCGCTTGGCGAGAAATCAAATTCGTATAGATGCAAATAACCATCATAATCCTGGACACTGCTAAAATTGAATTCTCCCGAACCAGCAGTATAAAAACTTTGTACATGATATTGAACCGGCCCAAGTGTTGAAATAATCGGTCCTGATTCAACTGGACGAGCCCAAAAATCCCCAGTCCCATTAGTGTCTGAATAAACTAACGTCGAAAAAGCTGGCGCTGAGCAACATGCCAGCGTTACTAACATCAATTGTATTACCTTTATTTTTATTTTATCTATCACCGTCTTCTTCCTTTAATGATTTGTTTTGTATTAACTGCTAAGCCCAGCATCGCAAATGTAATAACTAACAAATGCAATAATTTACAAGAGCAATAATTAAACCAAAGTGAAAATCACCCATGTTTTCAATATGTTTGTTTTTTGTACAGATGGTGGGGGGTAAAAGAACTGGACGTTATTGGATAGTTAGGATGTGACTTATACCGAGTGTCAATATAGTAAACCGGTAGCAACTCATTTTAATAAGTTGCTGCCGGTTTATTAAGTATTTACTTGATTTGAGTAATTATATGTTTTTTTGAAATATACAACATTATGGGTTGCCTATATCTGATGGCGGGTTAAGTTTTTTCCCTTTTTTGGCAGGATCCATAGGGTGTAATTCTCTTCCTGATACATTTCTAAATTCAAAATTGGCATATTGCAAGTCGCTTCCACCTTGAATTTCTGTGAGGTAGTCATCGGCAATTTCTTGCATTGTTTTTAAGTTTAATTTGCAGTTCATTATATTCTCACTTGTTAGAGTACATTTTTTGTACCATATTAATTATGTAAAGATTCATAAATATTAACATTTAAATGTGGGACAAATAGTTGTGTTTTTGGGACAAAAACTTAGAAATGTACTGTCAATTTTAGCTTTTATTTATTGTGTTAACTCATATTCTTTTGAGTCGAAAAAGACACTTGAAGATAGTCCTTTAGGTGCTACTCACTCGCTCTTTAAAGGGAAGTCTTCTTTATGGTTAGGGGGAGAAAATGGAATCTTTGCAATTACTGGCTCTTATGTTTTACGTTATGGGGAAAAAGATCATTCTCTGTTTGAATATGATGTTGAATCCATATACGAAGATATTCAAGGGGGAATTTGGATTGCAACCTTTGGGAAAGGTATTTATTTTTTAGAAGCCGATGAGTTTTATAAAGTCGATTTCAATATTAAAGAAAAAGTGTCCCTATTTTGCCGCGATATCAAAGGTATCGATGAAGTTATTTATTTCAGTTGTGGCGGAGAAATATATAGTTATTCAATTGCAACAGGAAAGTATAAATTAGAATTAGATTCATCTATTGCTGATACGAGAGATATTACGTTTTTCGAGATTGCTGAAAATACTATTTATGCGATTGATGAATACAATAAGTTAATCAGTTCAAATAACGGGGAGATCTTGGAGCTTATTTCCCCCGATAAATTTGAGAATATTTTAGAGTTTCACACTGTTTTTGTTTTAGATTCAAATACCTTGCTTGTTGGGACAAACAAAGGACTACTTTCAATTGATAGAAAAAATAATCAAGTTGGCTTTTTACTAACTGACAGTATTGATGAGGACGTCACTCAAATTTTTAAGTTTGGAAATCAAGATCTTTGGATTTATCAAAATGGATTTAAAAGAATAGAGTTTATGAATAATAAACAGCCAGAAACAGTTAAAATTTTTGATGAAATGGGAGGGGTCGATTTTGGTGACGTTTATGATGTTAGTGTTTTTGATGATGACACTTTTGTTTTTTCTAGTCCTCTTTTTGGTATCACCACATTCAATTCAATAAATAATTCGATTGCATATTTGAATTTATCTAAAAGTAGTTCAGGCTCGATTGAAGAGAGTTTCTTCGATGGCGAAAAGCTAATGCTATCTTTTAATAATCGTCTGCAAGAATTCGATTTGGATACTTTCGTAATAAAAGAGCTTACAGAAGATATTGGCTTTGTAAGCTCAATTAGAAAGCTGTCTGGAAATGCATATTTAATATTCTCAGATAAATTAGGGTTAGCGGAGGTTGGTTTTAAGCAAGGCGGAGATTATGAAATTAAGTACTTCAATATAGATTTAAAAGGGGGGGAAATCACTTCTATTTTGTCTTACTCAGAAAGTTACTCTCTATTTGGCGTGATAGGTGGAAAATCCCCGGGTATTTATAGAATTGATAAGTATGGAAACTATAAGCAATTAGTTAAAAGTGTTAATCCTGATATTTTGCTAAAAAAAACTGATGGTCAAATAATTGTAGCGCTAAGGTTTTATGGAGTTAAGAGCCTTAGCGAACTTGAACAAATAGATGTAGAAAATCTTATTGTTGATAAAAAATTAGCATATATTAACAATTGTTTATTGGAAGACAATAAAGGGGTCATTTGGCTTTGTACCGATGGGGCTGGGCTAGCTTATTTAGATGAAAATTCCGGAGATTTAAAATATATTGATACTGTTTATACTGCGAATTCTAGACATATAAGAGAGCTTGTGCAGGATTCGGAGGGGTATTTCTGGGTAATGACCAATCAGGGATTGGTTAGATATGACCACGTTAATAAGACCTCAATTAAACTCGGTAAAGAAGACGGTATTAAAGATGTCGACTTCGAAATAACTGCTTCAATAAATCTGACAGATGATCAAATACTGATTGCCGGAGATAGAGAAAATTATATAGTAAATACTCGTTTGGCCAATCGATTTCTCGATAAGCGCCTCAAAAAAGTTAACCAAACAGTATTTGTTGATCTCATGGTGTTGCTTAGGGACGAACAAGGCATGGTCTCAAAAAAGCTAGATTTGATTAAATCTGTTGAGAATAATACACCAATGGTGATTTCTTATGATGAATTTTTATTCGAATTAAGCTTCGCCGCGAATAACTTTGTAGATCGTGATGTATTGAAATTTCAATATAGGTTAGTTGGTTTGAATAATAGTTGGGTTGACGCTTCTACGAAAAATGCATCAGCCACTTACTCAACATTGCCAAGCGGAGACTATTTATTTGAAGTCCGTGTCGTGGATCCCAAAAGTGCAAGTATACAACCCGTAAATTCATTAAAGATTAAGGTTCGACCTCCTTATTGGCAGACCTGGCAGGCTTACACTGTCTATATTATTGCGTGTATTCTTGCTTTAATTGGTTTTTCTAAATATCGAACTTTTCAGCTTAAGTCCCTCAATGAAAGGTTAGAGTCCTCTGTTCTAATACAAACAAAGGAATTGGCTACAAGTAAACGGAGGTTAGGTGATGCGTTGCACCATAAAGAATTATTGTATGCAAATGCATCTCATGAGTTTAGGACACCACTTGCTTTAATTTCTGGCCCTATTGAACAACTTGCGAAGTCTATTACAGACGAAAAATCAAAAAGGTTTTTAGATATATTGAGGCTTAATGCATTTCGACTAACTAATCTAGTCGACCAAGTACTTGAATTATCGAAAATAGATTCGAGTAGGTTGGATGATAAGGTTCACTATGATCTTTATAACTCTATTCAAATAATCGTTGAATCATTTAGACCAATTTCGTTAAGTAAAGGACAGCAATTAATTTTTAAAAATACGTGTGAGGGAACTGGTACTTACATTGCTGACTCTTTGGAAAAAATACTTTCGAATTTACTAATGAATGCTTTTAAATATAACAACGAAGGTGGTGATGTCGTTGTTTGTGTTTCAAGCGTAGATAGTACTCTCACAATAGAAATAGCTGATCATGGTTTAGGAATAGAAGCTGAAAACATGGATTTGATTTTTGACCGATTTACTCGATTGGAAAACGCTTCCGAAGCCAATGGATCCGGTTTAGGCTTAGCAGTGGTCAAGGAGCTGGTTAACGCTAATGGGGGCAATATAGAAGTCGAAAGTCAAATTGGCGAGGGTACAAAATTTATAATTAGCCTTCCAAAAAGTAATGTTACTTCTATTACAGAATCTGAATTGTTTGTATCTACTTCAATCGATAATAACAAAACTGAATTGGAAGTTGTCGATATCGATAGCACTATATCAAGTGTAAATAATGAAGCTACTAAGAAGCTTTCAATCCTGATAGTGGAAGACCAAGTCGATATGCGTAATTATTTAAGTTTAATTTTTAGCAAGGAATACGATTGTTATTCTGCTAAAAATGGACAAGAAGGGTTCGAAAAGTCATTGGAAATAATACCGGATATTATTGTTACTGACCTGATGATGCCAGTGTCAGATGGTTTTGAGCTAGCCGGCAAGATAAGGGAAAACGAACTGACGTCCCATATTCCCATCATCATGTTGACTGCCAAAGGCGATGATAAAACTCGAATGGCGAGCTGGGGACACCATATTGATCAATATATCAAGAAACCTTTTAATAACTTAGAATTGTTGGCTAGGGCGAAAAATTTACTAGAAATAAGACGAAAGATCTCACAAAAATATAATTTCAATGGTGTTGAAAATAAGGATATTTTCGAATTAAATAGCGATTGCATGTCTTCTGAGCGGGATACGCGCTTTTATGACAAATTTATTGACTGGTTAGAAGATAACTATAAAGATAATCGTTGTAGTAGAAGTCGAGCAGTTATTGAACTCGCCATAAGTGAAAGGCAATTAAATCGTAAACTCACCGCATTTACTAATTCTAGTTTTACTGAACTACTGAGAAAATACCGCCTTATTAAAGCTAAAGACGATTTACTCAATGGCAAGCAGATAACTGAAACTGCCTTTAATGTTGGTTTTTCATCGTCGGCTTATTTTAGCAACAAGTTCAAAAAGGAATTTGGGCTGTCTCCCAAAGCTTATATCAAAAAAATGAAAGCGGATTAAACAAAAATGGCGCTTTATAAGCGCCATTTGCATTTATCTTAATTGTATCTGCGATTTAACCTTCAGTTTTATCTTTGGCTAACCGTACTTTCAATGTACGTTCTTGAAAATCAGTATCGTTTAACTTCTTAATCATTTTGTCTGCACTGCTACTGGCAACTTCAACAAAACCGTATCCTTTGCGCTTTCCAGTGCGGCGGTCTTTCATTAATCGAACTGAGGCTACAGTGCCAAATTCTGAAAAATGTTCAGATACTGCATTTTCGTCTACTTTATATGGAAGGTTACCAACATAAAGAGTGGTGGTTGATGATATGTCTTCTGCTGAACTTTTAACTGATTTGGATTCAGAAATAAGTTTAGAAAATTGAGGAATGGCGATTGCTCCGAAAAGTAAGCCGAAAATGAAGGCCAATTGAACGGAAGTAAAATCGTCTGGGAGTGCGAAGTAAGCAATGATTGAAAATGCTATAGCGAATAGTGTGTTTAATAAAGAGAAAGATTTCATGTAGTAATTACCTAATATGATTATTGTTATAGGATTTCTTTTAAAAAGGAAAAGAAAGCACTGCCATGTTACGCATAAATAAACAGATAACCAAATTTGTTTGCTTATAGATTGCTCGACCCGCTCAAACATTGTCCGTTTATTGGGCTTTAGTCGTGTTTTTTCGAGAATTTGTCATTAATTTGAAATAAACCCTTGATCTTCGGATTATGGTCTGTAGAATGCGCGCCTCGCTTCGGGACAAACTTTAAAGAATGTCTCTTCTTAATAGCCTTTATAAGAATGTTAAGAGCAAGCCGCAAGGCAAGTGTGAAGCGGGGTGGAGACGATTTAGCGATTTGAAATAAATTCAAAAAAACTAAATAAAAACGTTGACATCAAATACCGGAAGTGTAGAATACGCCTCCCGCTTGAGAGAGACCTAACGGACTCACTAAGCAGAGAAAAAGTTTTCTAGGCGACGTCAAGTAATGACAGTCACCTTGCGCAAACATTATCTCAGTAATCGGACGTCACTTTGTTCCGCATTACGCTTCGATAAGTTTGCACTAAATGTTCTTTAACAATTTGCAACAAGACAATCTGTGTGGGCACTCATTATAAGAGTGCTTACCAAAAAAAGTTCATATTTCGAAAGAAGTTTAATTGAAGAGTTTGATCATGGCTCAGATTGAACGCTGGCGGCAGGCCTAACACATGCAAGTCGAACGGTAACATTTCTAGCTTGCTAGAAGATGACGAGTGGCGGACGGGTGAGTAATACTTAGGAACATGCCTTTGTGTGGGGGATAACTATTGGAAACGATAGCTAATACCGCATAACGTCTACGGACCAAAGGGGGCTTTCGGGCTCTCGCGCAAAGAGTGGCCTAAGTGAGATTAGCTAGTTGGTGAGGTAAAGGCTCACCAAGGCGACGATCTCTAGCTGTTCTGAGAGGAAGATCAGCCACACTGGAACTGAGACACGGTCCAGACTCCTACGGGAGGCAGCAGTGGGGAATATTGCACAATGGGGGAAACCCTGATGCAGCCATGCCGCGTGTGTGAAGAAGGCCTTCGGGTTGTAAAGCACTTTCAGTTGTGAGGAAAGGTTAGTAGTTAATACCTGCTAGCTATGACGTTAGCAACAGAAGAAGCACCGGCTAACTCCGTGCCAGCAGCCGCGGTAATACGGAGGGTGCGAGCGTTAATCGGAATTACTGGGCGTAAAGCGCACGCAGGCGGTTTGTTAAGCTAGATGTGAAAGCCCCGGGCTCAACCTGGGAATAGCATTTAGAACTGGCAGACTAGAGTCTTGGAGAGGGGAGTGGAATTCCAGGTGTAGCGGTGAAATGCGTAGATATCTGGAGGAACATCAGTGGCGAAGGCGACTCCCTGGCCAAAGACTGACGCTCATGTGCGAAAGTGTGGGTAGCGAACAGGATTAGATACCCTGGTAGTCCACACCGTAAACGCTGTCTACTAGCTGTTTGTGTATTATATACGTGAGTAGCGAAGCTAACGCGCTAAGTAGTAGACCGCCTGGGGAGTACGGCCGCAAGGTTAAAACTCAAATGAATTGACGGGGGCCCGCACAAGCGGTGGAGCATGTGGTTTAATTCGATGCAACGCGAAGAACCTTACCTACTCTTGACATCCAGAAAATTTGGCAGAGATGCCTCAGTGCCTTCGGGAATTCTGAGACAGGTGCTGCATGGCTGTCGTCAGCTCGTGTCGTGAGATGTTGGGTTAAGTCCCGCAACGAGCGCAACCCTTGTCCTTAGTTGCCAGCATTTAGTTGGGCACTCTAAGGAGACTGCCGGTGACAAACCGGAGGAAGGTGGGGACGACGTCAAGTCATCATGGCCCTTACGAGTAGGGCTACACACGTGCTACAATGGCGAGTACAGAGGGAAGCGAACTTGCGAGAGTAAGCGGATCCCTTAAAGCTCGTCGTAGTCCGGATTGGAGTCTGCAACTCGACTCCATGAAGTCGGAATCGCTAGTAATCGCAAATCAGAATGTTGCGGTGAATACGTTCCCGGGCCTTGTACACACCGCCCGTCACACCATGGGAGTGGGATGCAAAAGAAGTAGTTAGTCTAACCTTCGGGAGGACGATTACCACTTTGTGTTTCATGACTGGGGTGAAGTCGTAACAAGGTAACCCTAGGGGAACCTGGGGTTGGATCACCTCCTTACACTATAGGTATCACTTTTGTGGTGCAGTGTTCACACAGATTGTTTTGTTGTTAATAAAGAAGAGCAAAGAAGTAAGTGCTTGGGTAACAAGCAAATATTGCACATGCTAATGAATTGGCAGAAGCAAGATATAGGCTTGTAGCTCAGCTGGTTAGAGCGCACCCCTGATAAGGGTGAGGTCGGCAGTTCAAGTCTGCCCAAGCCTACCATTTCGCATTTATGCTGCGTTGGATACCTCGTCGTTTAGTGAGCTAAACGTCCTCGATATCCGCCTTGCCTAAACGCGAACTGGCCGAAGATTCATCATCTTCAACCTTATTTACGATGTTTATGCTGTATATAAGGGGCTATAGCTCAGCTGGGAGAGCGCCTGCCTTGCACGCAGGAGGTCAGCAGTTCGATCCTGCTTAGCTCCACCACTTTCAAAAAGAAAGTGATTGCTCAATAAAGGAAAGCAAGCCTTAATCAATAAATGTGAATTAGCATATATTGATTAGGGTTTTTTAAACCTTAAGACGCGGCGCGAAGCGCCAAGTCAATGTTCTTTAACAATTTGGAAAGCTGATAAAAGTAATCAAAAATAAAGAGTAATAATTGAAGAGCAATCTTCGAGCGTACTCTATCTGATTTTGTGATTAGTACTTGTCACGCATACACGAGCTCTTTAATGAGCACCTATGATTTGTGAATAAAAAGGCGCAAATCAAACCAAAGGTTAGCCATCAATCATTCATGTCTTTGATGGAATAGCCAACGATTTGGTTTCTAGGCAAGTGGAGTCGAGTTTTGAGTGAAGGCGCATACGTTTTGTGTATGTAACTGAGCGAAAAGCGAAGGTCCACGCAGCATAGGAAGCAAAGCGGCAGGATATTTGGGGTTGTATGGTTAAGTGACTAAGCGTATACGGTGGATGCCTAGGCAGTTAGAGGCGATGAAGGACGTGTAAGTCTGCGAAAAGCTGTGGTGAGTTGACAAAACGCATTTGAGCCACAGATGTCCGAATGGGGGAACCCAGTGCATTTATGCACTATCTGCAACTGAATACATAGGTTGTAGAGGCAAACGAGGGGAACTGAAACATCTAAGTACCCTTAGGAAAAGAAATCAATTGAGATTCCCCTAGTAGCGGCGAGCGAACGGGGAGCAGCCGAGTAATTATGACGTAGTGGAATGTGTTGGAAAGCACAACGGTACAGGGTGATAGTCCCGTACACTAAGCGTTATTTTTGCCATATTAAGTAGGTCGGGACACGTGTTATCCTGACTGAAGATGGGGGGACCATCCTCCAAGGCTAAATACTCCTAACTGACCGATAGTGAACCAGTACCGTGAGGGAAAGGCGAAAAGAACCCCTGTGAGGGGAGTGAAATAGAACCTGAAACCGTATACGTACAAGCAGTGGGAGCAGACTTGTTCTGTGACTGCGTACCTTTTGTATAATGGGTCAGCGACTTATATTTTGTAGCAAGGTTAACCGTTTAGGGAAGCCGTAGTGAAAGCGAGGGTTAACTGCCCGTTTAGTTGCAAGGTATAGACCCGAAACCCGGTGATCTAGCCATGGGCAGGTTGAAGGTTGAGTAACATCAACTGGAGGACCGAACCCACTGACGTTGAAAAGTCAGGGGATGACCTGTGGCTGGGGGTGAAAGGCCAATCAAACCGGGAGATAGCTGGTTCTCCCCGAAAGCTATTTAGGTAGCGCCTCGGACGAACACCATTGGGGGTAGAGCACTGTTAAGGCTAGGGGGTCATCCCGACTTACCAACCCTTTGCAAACTCCGAATACCAATGAGTGATATCCGGGAGACACACGGCGGGTGCTAACGTCCGTCGTGAAGAGGGAAACAACCCAGACCGCCAGCTAAGGTCCCAAAATATTGCTAAGTGGGAAACGATGTGGGAAGGCTAAGACAGCTAGGAGGTTGGCTTAGAAGCAGCCACCCTTTAAAGAAAGCGTAATAGCTCACTAGTCGAGTCGGCCTGCGCGGAAGATGTAACGGGGCTAAGCAATATACCGAAGCTGCGGATGTTTACTTTGTAAACATGGTAGGGGAGCGTTGTGTAAGTGGCTGAAGGTAAGCTGTGAGGCTTGCTGGACATATCACAAGTGCGAATGCTGACATGAGTAACGATAATGGGGGTGAAAAACCCCCACGCCGGAAGACCAAGGTTTCCTGTCCCATGCTAATCAGGGCAGGGTAAGTCGGCCCCTAAGGCGAGGCAGAGATGCGTAGTCGATGGGAAACGGATTAATATTTCCGTACTTGGTATATCAGTGAAGGGGGGACGGAGAAGGCTAGGCAAGCTTGGTGTTGGTTATCCAAGTGAAAGTGCGTAGGGCGTTGAATTAGGTAAATCCGGTTCAACACTAACCTGAGACACGAGACGAGTCACCAAGGTGACGAAGTTGTTGATGCCATGCTTCCAGGAAAATCCTCTAAACTTATGGTATATCGAACCGTACCCCAAACCGACACAGGTGGTCAGGTAGAGAATACTAAGGCGCTTGAGAGAACTCGGGTGAAGGAACTCGGCAAAATCGTACCGTAACTTCGGGAGAAGGTACGCCCTTGTTTGTGATGGAACTTGCTTCCTAAGCGAACGAGGGCCGCAGTGAAAAGGTGGCTGGAACTGTTTATTAAAAACACAGCACTGTGCTAAATCGAAAGATGACGTATACGGTGTGACGCCTGCCCGGTGCCGGAAGGTTAATTGATGGGGTTAGCGCAAGCGAAGCTCTTGATCGAAGCCCCGGTAAACGGCGGCCGTAACTATAACGGTCCTAAGGTAGCGAAATTCCTTGTCGGGTAAGTTCCGACCTGCACGAATGGCGTAATCATGGCCACGCTGTCTCCACCCGAGACTCAGTGAAATTGAAATCGCAGTGAAGATGCTGTGTACCCGCACCTAGACGGAAAGACCCCGTGAACCTTTACTACAGCTTGGCACTGAACATTGAATCTACATGTGTAGAATAGGTGGGAGGCTTTGAAGCACAGTCGCTAGATTGTGTGGAGCCGCCTTTGAAATACCACCCTTGTATATTTGATGTTCTAACATTGGTCCCTTATCGGGATTGTGGACAGTGTCTGGTGGGTAGTTTGACTGGGGCGGTCTCCTCCCAAAGAGTAACGGAGGAGCACGAAGGTTAGCTAATCACGGTCGGACATCGTGAGGTTAGTGCAATGGCATAAGCTAGCTTAACTGCGAGACAGACACGTCGAGCAGGTACGAAAGTAGGTCATAGTGATCCGGTGGTTCTGTATGGAAGGGCCATCGCTCAACGGATAAAAGGTACTCCGGGGATAACAGGCTGATACCGCCCAAGAGTTCATATCGACGGCGGTGTTTGGCACCTCGATGTCGGCTCATCACATCCTGGGGCTGAAGTCGGTCCCAAGGGTATGGCTGTTCGCCATTTAAAGTGGTACGCGAGCTGGGTTTAGAACGTCGTGAGACAGTTCGGTCCCTATCTGGTGTGGGCGTTGGATGATTGAGGGGAGCTGCTCCTAGTACGAGAGGACCGGAGTGGACGAACCGCTGGTGTTCGGGTTGTCATGCCAATGGCATTGCCCGGTAGCTACGTTCGGAATCGATAACCGCTGAAAGCATCTAAGCGGGAAGCGAGCCCCAAGATGAGTCATCCCTGACAGTTTAACTGTCCTAAAGGGTTGTTGAAGACTACGACGTAGATAGGCAGGATGTGGAAGCGTTGTGAGGCGTTAAGCTAACCTGTACTAATTGCCCGTGAGGCTTAACCATACAACGCCCAAATGTCTTCGTAAGAAGCATGGTGTTGTAAGAGTGACAAGACAACACAAAATTAGCTCGCTCGATAGAGCACAGAGTACGCATACTCTTTGATTACACAGCTTTACCAAATATGTTAATGTTTTGCCCAAGCGGCGAGACAACCAGTTTATGTCTGGCGACCTTAGCGACACGGTACCACCTGATCCCATCTCGAACTCAGAAGTGAAACGTGTTAGCGGCGATGGTAGTGT
This sequence comes from Alteromonas sp. M12, assembly GCF_037478005.1. Lineage (NCBI taxonomy): Bacteria > Pseudomonadati > Pseudomonadota > Gammaproteobacteria > Alteromonadales > Alteromonadaceae > Alteromonas > Alteromonas sp. M12. The sequence goes on from NZ_CP144164.1 coordinate 702,365, forward strand.
GGGGTTTCCCCATGTGAGAGTAGCACATCGCCAGACTCCCATTAGAAGAAAGGCTACCTATTTAGGTAGCCTTTTTTTATGCCTGCGATTTACCTAACGAAGCGCCTTTATGAGCATCGAGATAGGTAGCATTCCTTCTAAGCGCTGCCGCGCAACAACACCCCAAGAGAAACCATACCCATCAAGTGTTATGCAATACCTGACGATGTAATAAAACGCTAGGTGTTAACCGTCCCTGGTGCTTCGTCCAGCCTCGCATCCATGCGAGTCGTTCAGTCGGCTAACGTTGCTGCGCAACTAAGAACAGCCTCCTTCACCCCCATGTGAGAGTAGCACATCGCCAGACTCCCATTAGAAGAAAGGCTACCTATTTAGGTAGCCTTTTTTTATGCCTGCGATTTACCTAACGAAGCGCCTTTATGAGCATCGAGATAGGTAGCATTCCTTCTAAGCGCTGCCGCGCAACAACACCCCAAGAGAAACCATACCCATCAAGTGTTATGCAATACCTGACGATGTAATAAAACGCTAGGTGTTAACCGTCCCTGGTGCTTCGTCCAGCCTCGCATCCATGCGAGTCGTTCAGTCGGCTAACGTTGCTGCGCAACTAAGAACAGCCTCCTTCACCCCCATGTGAGAGCCAAAAGATGCTCAACTCTGTAGCACGGGCTTCAGCCCGTGGCATCTTGATATGAAATCTGGGTTCTTTTAAACCCAAATAACTGCTTCTATCTTGCTCAAAACTTATGACAATGGTTGTTACACTTTTCATGGGGGCATTTGTCACCTGAAGTGAAATTTTGTTTCCATAAAAATAATTACTTTGTCATAGTTGGAGTGGGAAATAAAAAATAACAAATGGAAAAATAATGAAAAAGTTTTTTAAATGGACTGGTCTGCTGCTTCTGACTGTTACTTTGTTTGGAGGGGCGTTAGGAGCCCATGAGTGGTATGCGAAAAAGCCTTTGTTCTTTCGCGTTTTTTTAGATCGTACTTTAATTAAGTTTGCCTTAGATAACCCAGAAATATTAACCAGTATTGGTGTTCTAGATGGTATGGGCTTTAAAGGTCACAATGCTGAATTAAATGATGACAGCTTGGAAAAGGCTGATGAAATGTTCGTACTTATGAAAGAGGTACGTGAAGGTTTGTTAGCTTATTCAGATAATTCTTTGGATGAATCACAACGATTATCAAAAGAAATTGCTCTTTACCTGATAGATGGGCAGATAGAGTCTGAACCATATCGTTTTCACAATTATCCTGTAAACCAATTGTTTGGGCTACAAAGTCAGTTTCCAAGCTTCATGGATTCAACACATCAAGTAAACGAGCTTGAAGATGCTCAAAATTATATATCTAGACTAAAAAAGGCAGACGTTAAATTTGCGCAAAATATGGAGGGTTTAATTGTTCGAGAGCAAAATAATATTATACCGCCTAGTTTTGTAATCGACCGAGTGCTCTCTGAAATGCAAGCTTTTGTGGATTCACCCGCTGAAGAAAACATATTATATACTTCCTTACAGGGCAAAATTGATAAAGCTGCAAATTTTTCCGATGCAGATAAATCACAAGTACTAAAAGATGCGGCAGAAGCTATTAACCAACATGTCTATCCCGCCTATCAATCATATATAGATTATTTTGAAAAGCTACAAAACAAAGCTGGTACAGACGATGGTTTATGGCGTTTAGAAGGCGGTGATATTGCATACAAACAAGCTTTAGAGTTTTTTACCACTACTAACTATAGTGCTGACTACATACATGAGACCGGCTTGTCTGAGGTGGAACGCATTCAGCAACAAATACTAACGATCTTAGGATCAGAAGGGTTTGACGTTACCGATGGTTTCACTACTGCAATTGAATCATTAAAAAATGATGAACGTTTCTACTATCCTGATACTGATGAAGGTCGTGCTCAGATACTAGCCGACTACCAGACTATCCTTGATGAAATTAACCAGTCAATGGGAGAAGTATTCAATGTTCTGCCTAAAGCTGGCATGGAAGTTAAGCGCATACCAGAATTTAAAGAAAAAACAGCACCAGGTGCATATTACCAACGGCCATCTATGGATGGGTCTAGACCGGGCGTCTTCTACGCTAATTTGTATGATATTAAAGCTACGCCTAAATACGGTATGCGCACTTTAGCTTATCATGAAGGTATTCCAGGCCATCACTTTCAGGTAAGTATTTCTATGGAGCTAGAGGGGTTACCTATTTTCAGAACCTTATCGCCATTTACCGCTTATGCTGAAGGTTGGGCATTATATGCCGAGCGTCTAGCTTGGGAATTAGGATTTGAAGATGACCCGTACGATAATATTGGTCGTTTACAAGCTGAGTTATTTAGAGCTGTTCGTTTAGTGGTAGATACCGGAATTCATGCTAAAAGATGGACGCGAGAAGAAGCGATAGAGTATATGGCGAACAATACTGGGATCGCACAAAGTGATGTTGTCTCAGAAATAGAAAGATATATAGTCATGCCAGGTCAGGCAACCTCTTATAAAGTGGGCATGATGAAAATCCTAGAGTTACGAGAAAAGGCTAAATTGGAGTTAGGTGATAAGTTTAAGTTAGCGGATTATCATGACGTCGTACTTAAAAATGGCGCAGTTCCATTGGATATATTAGAACGTCTAGTTAACGACTATATCCAAAGTAAAGCGAACTAATTTACATCGAACTACATAGCTAGATAGAAAATACTTTGTGAAGAAGTAAAGCAGCTCCTAAACAAAGTGTTTTCTAATTCAAAGTCAGTGTCGGACTTAAGATTTTTATTATTCTGAGATCTTTTTGCAGTCTAATAAATTGAAAATCGAAAGCGAAACTTGAAATAAACCTGTTTATTGTGACAAGGTAGCGCATGACACAATGGTTGGTTTTTTGGTATATGGATATATTAGCGCCCGCTCAATCCTCAGTTTATTTGCTAACAGTCGCAGTCCTTTCAGTTCTAACGCTATTAATTCTCATTGTTAAATTTCGAATTCACGCTTTCATAGCGTTGATTCTAGTAAGCATAGTTACAGCAATCGCCGCCGGTATACCATCTGAAAAACTACTTTCAACACTAACCCAAGGTTTTGGTGGGACATTAGCGTCTATCGCGTTATTGGTTGGTTTGGGGGCCATGATTGGGAAAATCCTTGAGCATAGTGGTGGTGCAACGATTTTGGCGGACACATTAATAACTCGGTTCGGCGAGAAAAGAGCGCCTTTAGCTTTAGGTATTGCATCTCTTTTGTTTGGTTTTCCGATCTTTTTTGATGCCGGTCTAATAGTGTTAATGCCGATTATCTTTAGTGTGGCAAAACGTTTCTCTGGATCTCTATTAGTCTACGCGCTGCCCTGCGCTGGCGCATTTGCAGTAATGCATGCTTTTGTACCGCCTCATCCAGGACCTGTAGCTGCATCCGGATTTTTAGGAGCTGATATTGGGCTTCTTCTCATTGTAGGTTTAGCAATTGCGATACCAACCTGGTATTTAGGCGCATATCTGTTTGCTTTGTATTGTGGAAAAAAGTTTCATATTCCTATTGATAACGACTTATTTGGACAAAACACGCCAGCAGACAATAGTTCATACCCTAGATTTAGCACAGTACTGTTCATATTATTGTTGCCGGTTGTTTTAATTTCGTTTAATACCGTTTTAAGTACTTTAATAGTCGCAGGCTTAATAAATAGTGAGCACCAACTTTCTCATGTGTTTATCATTATAGGGCAGACACCTATTGCTTTACTTATCACCCTGCTTAGTTGCTTAATTATATTTTCAAAGCAGTACGGTGCAGAAAAATTAGAGCAATTATGCGCAGAGTCATTAGCACCTATATGCGCAATAATCTTAGTAACAGGTGCAGGAGGAATGTTTGGTGGTGTGCTAAGAGCCAGTGGGATTGGAGATTCACTCGCCTCCATATTAGCTGATACGGGTATGCCATTAATAGTCGCTGCTTTTTTAATTGCAGCCAGTTTGAGAGTGGCCCAAGGATCGGCAACTGTCGCCCTAACTACCACCGCTGCATTAGTTGCGCCTATTGTCACTGTAGCCCCTGATTTAAGCTCCTTAGATTTATGCTTTATTGTTATTTCAATCGCCGGTGGTTCAACAGTGCTTTCGCATTTTAATGACTCAGGTTTTTGGCTAGTGAGTCGTCTTTTAAACATGGATGTGAAAACAACACTTAAAACCTGGACCGTGATGGAAACGCTGCTAGGGACTATCGCATTTCTTTTCGCTTGGATATTGAGTTTGATTTTTTAGCCCAAGAATTATCATGGCTTTAATTATCAGGGCGATCTTCACGCAATAGACCGTACATATTCATATCGTGGAAATCGTCGTTCCAATAACATTTTCCGCGCAATGTACCCTCTAATTTAAACCCTAGTTTGGTTAGCAATGAGCCTGAAGGAATGTTTGAAGGCAAAGCCAAAGCTTCTATTCGATGCACGTAGAAATGGAAATCAGGGGAAAATACAAAGTCAACAACTCGTTTTACGGCTTCACTAGCAAACCCTTTTCCCCAATTTCTCTGACTAATTTCGTATCCGATAACGGCACTATGGTCATACTTATTCCAATGGGTAAAGCCACAAGAACCAATATATTCACCACTTTGCTTACTGCGAATCGCCCAGCGAATACCACTGTCGCTAGTGAATCTTGAATCAAAATACTCTACTAACCTATCGGCTTCTTGAATGTTTTTAAACAATTCAACGTCATAATGTTCCACAACTTTTGGGTCTGAGAAGACCTCAAAAATAGATTGTCTGTCCAATTTAGTTAATTGATCTAATCTAAGTCGTTGTGTTTCAAATACTGGGAATGTTCTATTTTGCATTCATTATGTCTAAGTGGTTAGAAAATCTGGTAGTTATTATTAACTATATACAGGAATATGCAACGTAGTCGGCCTTGTACTTAAAACGATGATACAAAAAAGCCGGCATAATCAGCCGGCTTTTTTAAGTATTAACTAACTACTATGATTCTTTACTGCGACCAGCGCGTTTTCTTTCATTTTCAGTTAGTAATTTTTTACGGATACGGATGCTAACAGGAGTCACTTCTACCAATTCATCGTTATCGATAAACTCAAGAGCTTGCTCTAGAGACATTTTAATTGGCGGAACTAGTGTTTGTGCTTCATCAGTACCAGATGCACGAACGTTAGTTAATTGCTTACCTTTAAGTGCGTTTACCGTAAGGTCGTTATCACGACTGTGAATACCGATAACCATACCTTCATAAACTTCTACACCGTGACCGATAAATAAACGACCACGTTCTTGAAGGTTAAATAAAGCATTGGTTAATGCTTTACCTGTTGCATTGGCAATCAATACGCCATTCTTACGTTGACCAATTGAGCCACCTTTATGCGGTCCGTAATGATCGAATGTGTGATAAATCAAACCTGAGCCTGAAGTCATCGTCATAAAGTCAGTTTGGAATCCAATTAATCCGCGGCTAGGGATCATAAAGTCCATACGAATACGTCCTTTTCCATCAGGAGACATATTAGTAAGTTCACCTTTACGAAGTCCAATTTGTTCCATCACTGAACCTTGATGCTCTTCTTCAGCATCAATAGTTAATGTTTCAAATGGTTCGTGAATTTCGCCATCAATTTCTCTCAAAATTACTTCAGGGCGAGAAACCGCTAATTCGTAACCTTCACGACGCATATTTTCAATCAATATACCCAAATGTAGCTCACCACGTCCTGAAACACGGAATTTATCCGGATCTTCAGTTTCTTCTACTTTTAACGCTACGTTATGAATTAATTCATTTTGTAAACGCTCAAGAATATTACGAGAAGTAACGTACTTACCTTCTTTACCCGCAAATGGAGAAGTATTAACTTGGAAAGTCATGGTTACTGTAGGTTCATCTACAGATAACTGCGGTAAAGCTTCTACAGCATTTGGATCACAAATGGTGTCAGAGATTTTTAACTCGCCTAAACCGGTAATTGCAATGATGTCACCAGCTTGTGCTGAATCAACTTCATGTCTTTGTAAACCAAGGTAACCTTGTACCTGACCTACTTTACCGTTGCGCTTAGTGCCATCAGCCATAACAATAGTGACTTGCTGATTTGGTTTAACTGCACCGCGAGTTACGCGACCAACCCCGATAACACCTACATATGAGTTGTAATCAAGTTGAGAAATCTGCATTTGGAACGGGCCTTCAGGATCTGCATCAGGCGCTTCTACTACATCAACGATTGTTTGGAACAAATCCGTCATGTCTTCAGCTTGCCTGTCTGCTTCTCTTGTTGCCCAACCATTAAGTGCTGATGCATAAACTACTTGGAAGTCTAACTGATCATCAGTTGCGCCAAGGTTATCGAACAAGTCAAATACTTGATCCATTACCCAATCAGGACGAGCACCTGGTTTGTCAATTTTATTGATTACTACGATTGGCTTCAAACCTTGAGCGAAAGCTTTTTGTGTCACAAAACGAGTTTGCGGCATTGGACCTTCTTGGGCATCTACTAATAGAAGTACAGAATCAGCCATCGACATAACACGCTCTACTTCACCACCGAAGTCGGCGTGTCCAGGAGTGTCAACGATATTAATACGGTAATCATTCCAGTTAATTGCTGTGTTTTTTGCAAGTATGGTAATTCCACGTTCTTTTTCAATATCGTTAGAATCCATAACGCGCTCTTCAGCTTCGCCTCGGCTTTCCAAGGTGCCTGACTGTTGCAACAACTTGTCAACCAAGGTTGTTTTTCCGTGGTCAACGTGTGCAATAATTGCAATGTTTCTTAATTTACTAATATCTTTCATTTTGTTCGGTAAGCCTGTACTTTTAAATATGCTCTCGGATTGCCATTAATACCCAATTCTATTCACTGGGATTGCCGAGGGTTACGTTTGGGCGCGGATTATACAGGTAAATAATGAGCAGCGCCCTATTTATTTGTGATATTGAGCAAGTAACTGCCCCTTCCCCCTACTTATCTTAGGTATTTGTAAATTCGCTGTGGCTTAATCTTAGAAATCCACCTGTCGATACAAGCATTTAAAATCACCTAAACCGTGCGCTGTTGCACCAAAACGAATAGTAAGCTCTCTTTTGATATTACTTGTTTTACAATTAAGTATTTGAATTTATGAAATTAAATTTGTTTTTCATTGTTGGATTGATTATTGCTTGGTTAACTAAAACGCAAAAATACAGATCTATTGCGAAACCAACAAATTAACGTCATCTACAAAGTTGTCTGATGAACGTTAGGCAATGAAGCCCGCACAATTTTCCGATAATTGGAAAGTTGAGTGGGTTTTTTTTTGTTCAATGAAAGGTTAAACCTGTTAGGCGAAATAAAAATGAATGCGGAAAAATTTAATCTAGTGTCTTTTACCGGCAAAATGAAAACCTTGCATCTATCTTGGATGGCTTTTTTTATCACCTTTGTAGTTTGGTTTAACATGGCGCCACTCAAAGAAGCTATCGTCGACGGCGTAGGATTAACATTAAGTGAATGGAAAACACTGTTAATCATCAACGTTGCCTTAACCATACCTGCTAGAGTGTTAATTGGTTCATTAACCGACAAGTTTGGCCCAAGGCTGGTGTATTCTGCATTGCTGGCTATTTGTGCTATCCCCTGTTTTGCGTTTGCCCTAGCCAATAGCTTCGAACAATTGTTAATTGCCCGGTTTGCCATGGGATGTATTGGTGCTGGTTTCGTTGTTGGTATTCGCATGGTAAGTGAGTGGTTTCCTCCGAAAGAGTTGGGTACCGCAGAAGGCGTATATGGTGGTTGGGGGAACTTCGGTTCAGCCGCAGCGGCTTTTTCATTACCCACCATTGCATTGCTGTTCGGAGGCGAGGATGGATGGCGTTATGCCATTGGTATTACCGGTGTTTTGAGTTTGATTTTTAGTGTTATTTATTACAAAAACACCACAGACACACCCAAAGGTTCAACTTATTTTCGTCCCAAAAACCTTGGCGGATTAGAAGTCACTAGTGTCAAAGATTTCTATTTTTTATTAGTTATGAAAACGCCAATGTATTTGGCCTTAGCTTTACTTAACTGGAAGCTTTCACCAAGTGGCGTTTCTTTATTAAGCCACGACGTGGTAACCCTGTTGTATTTGAGTCTTGTCGCACTCTATATATTTGACGTATATAAAACCTATCAAGTAAATAAAGATATTTTTGTTACTCCTGTACCTGATATTCACAAGTATGAATTTAAACAAGTTGCGGTGCTGAATATATTGTACTTTGCCACTTTTGGTTCTGAATTAGCTGTGGTTTCGATGTTACCGGCATTTTTTGCCGATACATTCACATTAAATATGGCGACTGCCGGACTATTAGCAGGTATGTATGCATTTATGAATTTAATGTCTCGGCCTGGTGGTGGGTTAATTTCTGACAAATTTGGTCGTAAACCAACATTGTTGATTCTTACCGCAGGCTTAGCTCTGGGATATTTTGCAATGAGTTTTATTGATGCTACGTGGCCAATCTGGTTAGCTGTTGTGGTCGTCATGGCATGTTCCTTCTTTGTGCAATCTGGTGAAGGCGCGGTTTTTGCTGTGGTTCCTCTGATTAAACGTCGCCTAACTGGACAAATTGCGGGTATGACAGGGGCCTATGGTAACGTTGGTGCCGTTGTATATTTAACGGTTTACTCTCTTGTCGACACGTCAACCTTCTTCATTGTGATTGCTTCTACGGCTGTGTTGGGCTTCGTAGCATTACTGTTTATGAAAGAGCCTAGCGGTACAATTACTGAAGTCAGAGAAGATGGTAGTGTCGAACTGATAAACGTCACATAATATGAATCGTTCTATTTAATTCAGGTATTTTAGCTTGGAAAAACTTCACCTTGAATTTGGTGGTTATTCAACGGCTGGTGTGAAAACGGAAAATCAGGATGCGTTTGCAGCCTGGTTGCCAGTGGGTGCTGAATTAACGAGCAAAGGAGCTGTCGCAACCATCGCTGACGGTGTTAGCTCGTGCAGCAGGGCAAAAGAAGCCGCTATAACCTGCGCTACTAATTTCATACAGGATTACCGTCAAACCCCAGAAACGTGGACGGTAAAAAGGGCCGCTACGCAAGTTTTACAAGGTTTGAATCGTTGGTGCGCAGGCCAACATGAGTATGCTTTAGGTGACCATAGTCAAATGGTCACTACTTTTAGCGCATTAATCTTCAAGTCTACCACTGGTTTCCTATTTCATGCTGGCGATAGTCGAATTTGTCGACTGCAGCAGGGGGATTTTGAGCGACTTTCTACCGATCATCATGCTCGGTTTGGCAACAAAAAAGTATTAAGTCGTGCCATTGGTATTGAAGCTAATCTCGATGTGGATTTTCGTACCTTTGAGCTCAACAAAGATGACCTTTTTATCTTGTCAACCGACGGTGTGCATGAGTTTATTAGTTCAAAACAAATACAGCTGCTACTCAATCAATGGTTGGCAGAACCAAAAATTGATTTAGAAGACCTCGCCAGAAGCATCGTTGAATTAGCGATTGAAGCCGGTAGTGACGACAATCTAAGTTGTTTGTTGGTTAAAGTTGCTGAACTGCCTCATGCCGACATCAACGAATATCATCGTCAACTTACTCGATTAGCGATGCCGCCTGCGCTAAAAGAGGGGATGAAGCTTGAGGGATATCGGGTACTGGAACAGGTTTTCAATGGCACACGAAGTAGCTTGTATAAAGTTATTAAGGAAGACACGCAAGAACTGTTTTGTTTAAAAACCCCTTCTCAATATTTTGTTGATGATCCCAACTATTTAAGCGGTTTTTTACGAGAAGAGTGGATAGGTCAAAAACTCCAACACGTAAATATTATGCGCATAAACCCGCGTCCAGATAACGCTAAATTTATGTATCACATTTGTGAGTTTATTGAAGGGCAAACTTTGCGCCAATGGCTGCTAGATAATCCGTCTGCATCCATTGTTGAAGTCAGAAGTATAATGAAGCAGCTAATAGCAGCACTTCGCATTTTTCAACGACAAGATATGGTTCATCGTGATATTAAACCGGAAAATGTGATGATTACCAAAACGGGCGAGGTTAAGTTAATCGATTTCGGTACGGTTTATGTTGGTGCAATGGCGGAAACTCAAGCTTTGCAAGAAGAGAGTGTACCTGTGGGGTCGGTGAACTATATCGCTCCAGAATATCTACTCAATAATCAATTCGATTTTCGCTCTGACTTATTTTCTGTGGCTGTCGTGTGTTTCGAAATGTTGACCGGACATTTGCCCTTTAAAGCATTTACCCCTCAATCAACAACAAAGTTAAGTGTTGATAATTGGCAGTATATTTCATTAAGGAAGTTTAGACCTGACTTGCCACAATGGTTAGATATCGCATTGGCAAAAGGTTTGGCAATTAATCCAGAGCAGCGTTATCAGGCGTTTTCGGAATTTTTTACGGATTTGTCCAAACCAAATACCACTATGCTGAGTCAAATTCAGCATCAGCCGCTAATTCAACGAAACCCACTGCGTTTATTTAAATTTATTGCCTTGGTTGAGTTCATTATCATTCTGCTCTTACTAAGTTATTTTACCTAAAAATAATATAAATTCCTTTGATGGTTATGCCCTATTTTAGTTAAAAGTTGCACCAAGAAACGGCACTAGCTGACATTAATCTGGGCTTTAAATAAACTATATTATTGATAATTATAGAATTAATTTTTTGGCCTAATAAATGCTTATCTATGTTCAGAGGTAGATTGCTGCATTTTGATTCGCTCAATCTATTACACAAAATTCAATAGCTAGCCATGGCGGTTAGTTATACCCGGCAACGAAGCCCGCAGTATCTGTTTAGCAGATACTGCGGGCTTTTTTCGTTTCTGGGGTTAATAAATTAGAGGCATATTATGACCACAAATGAACATTTAACTCGCATTGTCGTAGTCGGAAACGGAATGGTAGGACACCATTTTGTTGAGCAGCTTATTCAACAAAGTGAAGAGGTATACGGCAAAAATCGTTTTCATATTACGGTGTTATCTGCTGAACCTCGATTGGCATACGACCGTGTTCATTTATCAGAGTATTTTTCTGGCAAAACAGCGGATGAACTCTCTTTAACGAGTGCAGAACATTATCAGCAACTTGGGGTTAATTTTCAGGTTAACGCACGAGTTAATAACATCGACAAACAAGCCAAAACAGTGACTACTGAAAACGCTGAAGTCTTAACTTATGACAAGTTGATTTTAGCCACTGGCTCTTTTCCATTTGTGCCGCCAATTCCTGGCAATGATCAACCTCATTGCCTTGTTTACAGAACCATTGAAGACTTGGAAGCCATTAGTGCTTCTGCTCAAGTAAGCAAAGTTGGTGTAGTTGTTGGTGGCGGTTTGTTGGGGTTAGAAGCGGCTAATGCCCTTAAACAAGCTGGATTGAAAACCCATGTTGTGGAGTTTGCCCCACAATTAATGGCTGTCCAAGTAGACACTGGCGGTGGCCGTGTACTGAAGGACAAAATTGAAGATCTAGGGGTTGAAGTACATACTCAAAAAGCTACGCAAAGTATTGAAGCTGGCGATAGCTGTCGCTACAAAATGGTATTCGCAGACGGTGAAATCCTCGAAACCGATATGATCCTATTTTCTGCCGGAATTCGTCCCCAAGACAAGTTAGCTCGAGAATTTGGCATCGAGATCGGTGAGCGCGGCGGAATTGTAGTTAACGATCACTGTTTGACCAGCGACCCGGATATTTATGCCATTGGCGAATGTGCCCTTTGGAACAATTTTATTTTTGGTTTAGTCGCACCCGGTTACACCATGGCCAGAGCCGCAGCCAGTAATATTGTTGGTGGGGATGTGTTATTTGAAGGTGCTGACATGAGCACTAAATTAAAACTGATGGGGGTCGAAGTTGGCTCTATCGGTGATGCTCACGCCAGAGAGCATGGCGCATTAACCTACACTTATGAAGATCAAGTTACAGGCGTTTACAAAAAAATCGTTGTCAATGCTGACACCAACAAGTTAACTGGTTCTGTATTAGTAGGTGATACCAGTGATTACGATACTTTATTGCAATATGCGTTAAATGAAATTGATTTACCTGAATTCCCAGAAAGCTTAATTTTACCCTCATTCGGTGAAGGCGCTCCCACTTTAGGAGCTGATGCGCTTCCTGATACGGCAACAATTTGTTCATGTCACAACGTTACTAAAGGTGACATTGTCGCCAGCCTTGATGCTGGGGCTTGCGATTTAGCCGCTGTTAAAAGCTGCACTAAAGCCAGTACCGGATGCGGCGGTTGTGCAGCATTGCTTAAGTCGGTTACAGACAATGAGCTTGAAAAACGAGGCGTGGAAGTTAAGAAGGATATTTGTGAGCATTTTGCTTATTCACGTCAAGAGTTGTTCCATATGGTTCAAGTGGGCCAAATCAAAACCTTCGATGAATTATTGGAAAAACACGGTACCGGCTTAGGTTGTGAAATTTGTAAACCAGCAGCAGCTTCTATTTTGGCGTCTATCTGGAATGACTTTATTCTGGAAACGCCCCATGTCACTTTGCAAGATACCAACGACACTTATTTGGCCAACATGCAAAAGAACGGCACTTATTCGGTGGTTCCGCGTATCGCTGGTGGAGAAATAACCCCTGATAAACTCATTGTGCTTGGCCAAGTAGCGAAAAAATATAATTTGTACACTAAGGTGACCGGCGGACAACGAATTGACTTATTCGGTGCCAGAGTTGAACAACTTCCTCTTATTTGGGAAGAACTAATTGATGCAGGTTTTGAAACCGGTCACGCTTACGCCAAATCTCTTCGAACCGTTAAGTCATGTGTTGGCAGCACTTGGTGTCGCTACGGAGTACAAGATTCAGTTGGTCAGGCTATTGATATCGAAAACCGCTACAAAGGCCTACGCTCACCCCATAAATTGAAAATCGGCGTATCTGGCTGTACCCGCGAATGTGCCGAAGCGCAAAGTAAAGATATCGGTATTATCGCCACAGAAAACGGTTGGAATCTATATGTTTGCGGTAATGGTGGAATGAAACCACGACACGCCGACCTATTCGCTACTGATTTGGATACCGAAACGTTAATTAAATACATCGACAGGGTCTTGATGTTTTATGTGCGCACTGCAGACAGATTGCAGCGAACCTCTGTATGGATGGAAAATATGGAAGGTGGGCTTGATTATCTTAAAGAGGTAGTGATTAACGACTCACTGGGACTCGGTGCTGAACTCGAACAGCAAATGCAACACGTCGTCGATAGTTATCAATGTGAATGGAAGACGGCCATAACAGCAGAAAACTCTCGCAAACGCTTCCGTCAATTTGTGAATAGCGAAAAAACTGATAGCAGCATTATCTTTGTGGAAGAGCGTGAGCAGATTCGTCCAGCAACAGAAACTGAAGTTGATAAAATTTTAGGCACAGTGAAGCCGGTTGTTGAAACTGCTTCATCTATCAATATCGTAGAAGTGGAGTAAGGAATTATGAGCATGAGTGATAATTGGATTAACGTGTGTGAACCTAACGACTTGGTTGATAATTCCGGTGTATGTGCCCTAGTCAACGACGTACAAGTGGCAATATTCAAAATTTGTCAGGGCGATAAACTAAGTCTTTATGCCGTGAGTAATTGGGATCCTATCGGTAAAGCTAATGTCATGTACCGAGGTTTAGTGGGCTCTGTATCCAATGAACCTTTTGTCGCGTCACCATTGTATAAGCAGCGTTTTAAACTTATCTCTGGAGAGTGTATAGATGACGAAAGCGTAAAAATTGCGGTTTATCCAGCACGTATTGTTGATCAACAAGTCCAGCTTCAATTAGTGAATTAAATGAGTGCTCATATTCCGCGTAGTTCAATAGTTGCGACCGAAAACGATCGAGCTTTTGATTGTCAACCATCGCCAACACTGGCAAAAACCACATGTCCTTATTGTGGTGTCGGTTGTGGTGTCGACGTTCAGGTCGAGAAACCTGCCGACGGCGGGGAGTATCGATTAAACCAAGTGAATGGCTCCTCTGATCATCCGGCTAATTTTGGACGGTTATGTGTTAAAGGCAGTAAACTTCTAGAAACTAATGGCCTTGAAGGACGTTTATTGAGTCCTAAAATCCAAGGTCAAGATGTCGATTGGCAACAAGCTACACAGCATGTCGCTAACAAATTTAGGCAAATTATTGCTGAGCACGGACCCGGTGCTGTTGCCTTCTACGTCTCAGGTCAATTATTGACAGAAGATTACTATGTCGCCAACAAATTAATGAAAGGCTACATTGGTACCGCAAATATCGATACCAATTCACGTTTGTGCATGTCATCAGCCGTATCTGCATATAAGCGTGCGTTTGGCGCAGATGCAGTACCGTGCAATTATGAAGATTTAGAGCTTGCTGATCTTATTGTTTTTATTGGCTCTAATGCTGCTTGGACGCACCCCGTTCTATTTCAACGAATAGAACGTGCCAAAAAGCTAAATCCAGCAATGAAGATTGTCACTATTGATCCTCGCCAAACCGGCACTGGCGAGATTGCTGATCTCCACTTGGCAATAAAATCAGGTACAGACACCGCGTTATTTAATGGTTTATTACATTACTTAAAACAGCATAACAAGCTAGACCAAAATTATATCGATGCTAATACAGAAGGTTTTGATGCAGCTTTAGACTGTGCAAAACAATGGACATTAGAAAAGGTCGCGCAAGTTTGTGATATCCCTTTAATCGACGTTGCCAAGTTTTATGCTTTATTCGCAGATTCAGATAAAGCTGTATCGGCCTATACTATGGGAGTAAATCAGTCCAGCTCTGGCACCGATAAAGCTAACAGCATCATTAATTGTCATCTAGCCAGTGGCAAGTTGGGACGAGAAGGTTGTGGTCCGTTTTCCCTCACAGGACAGCCAAACGCAATGGGCGGCAGGGAAGTGGGCGGCTTGGCCAATATGCTCGCCGCGCATATGGACATCGAAAATCCGCAGCATCAACAAATCGTACAATCTTATTGGCAATCGCCAGCTATTCCAAAAACTATTGGCTTGAAAGCTGTAGATATGTTCGACGAGGTGCATAAAGGCAATATTAAGGCGATTTGGATCATGGCAACAAATCCCATGGTGAGCATGCCAAATCGAGGAAAAATAGCTAGCGCTTTGCAAAAATGTGAGTTTGTAGTGGTGTCTGATTGTGTGGCAAAAAATGACACACTAGCGATGGCCGATGTCGTGCTACCTGCTACAGGTTGGTCAGAAAAAAATGGCACAGTCACCAATTCAGAGCGGCGTATTTCTCGACAGCGGGGCATTTTATCTGCGCCAGGACTTGCCAAGCATGATTGGCAGATTATTTGTGACGTTGCTAAAGCTATGGGATTCGAACAAGGTTTTAACTATCTCAACCCATCCGAAATATTTCGTGAACACGCAGGTTTAACCGCTTATAAAAATCATGGACTCAGGGCCCTCGACTTGTCGGCTTTGCAGCACATAAGTGAAAAAGAATATGACAGATTAAAGCCGGTTCAATGGCCGATTAATGCAAACAATCGCTCTGGCACTCAACGACTATTTACCGATGGGCAGTTCTATACTGCGTCTAAAAAGGCACAATTTATTGCACTGCAACCTAAAGCCCCCGAAGTAGCTACCAGTGCGGACTTTCCATTTGTTTTAAATAGTGGTCGTATTAGAGATCAATGGCATACCATGACTCGTACTGGAAAAACAGCCGAATTGACTGGCCACATTGACCGCGCTTTTGTGCATATGCACCCCCTTGATGCCAAACAAAATGGAATATGTGATGGAGATTTCCTAGAAATAACCTCTGCCATTTCGCAAAAGCACGCACAAACTGAGCAACATAAAAAAGTCATAATGCCGGTTAAACTGCAGCCACAACAACGAACAGGGGAGTTGTTTGCGCCTATTCATTGGAGTGGCACTAATTCATCCTCTTCCGCTATCGCAGCTCTCTACTCTGATGCTTCAGATGCGGTTTCTGGCCAGCCCGAATTAAAACATTCTGCGGTGAATGTGAAGTTGTGTAACTATCCACTGCATGGTCAACTATTTACTCGAAAAAAGCTAGACCATAGGTTGTTGAATCAAGTCGCCGAATATTGGAGCGAAATTGCTATCGATCAGGGGTATTTAGTTTATTTTGCTTCAGATAATGCTGAAATGGTCTCTGAATTGCAGGTTAACTTACCATTATGCACAGAGTGGTTTTCTTCCCGGCAAAAAACGGAGCTGGGCGACAAAAGAAATATTTTCGCACTCCGCGATGGTGGTTTAGATTTAGCTCTATTTTGGGACTCCAATGCCCCGCAAATGGATGTTAATTGGATAAATAGTTTGTTGCAGCAAACGGCGTTACTAGATGAACAGAAATCGGCGTTATTGAGGGCTACACCGGATCCAGCGTTCGCTCAAGGTCGATTGATATGTAGCTGCTTCAAAGTCGGAGAAAACACCATTGTAGAGGCAATAAAGCAGGGCTGTAATTCGGTAGATAAATTAGGTGATGAACTAAAATGTGGTACTAACTGTGGTTCCTGTAAAACAGAGCTTAAGCAATTAGTTAAAAGCCATACTTATGAGGGAAATATAACTATTCTCGATGCTGAACTTAAACCTTTGCAAACCGGAACATAAAATGTATTTTATGCATCTAAATTTTAGCTCCTTGCTATCCCAGCTCGCAACGCAATAGTCGACTAAGGTACATTACTCGAATGAACGAAAATCAGGAATTTAAACATTTTATCCGGATCATTGGCAGAGGCCAGAGAGCAGGGCGTACCTTAACTCAACAAGAAGCATTTGATGCTATGACGATGGTAATCGAAGAACGTGTGACGCCTGAGCAAAAAGGGGCTTTTCTTATGTTGCTGCGAGTGAGAGAGGAGACGCCAGAGGAGTTAGCTGGTTTTACCCAAGCATTTCGACAACATACTATTGCTGGCTTAGATTCACTACATGTAGATTTAGACATGGGTTGTTACGCTGGGAAAAGACGACAGTTACCTTGGTTTTTATTGGCGGTTTTAGTATTGGCTCAACAAGGGAAACGAATTTTTCTACACGGCACTAATGAGCCGGACTCTAAACGATTATATTTGAATGAAGTGATGCCACATTTAGGTTTCAGTGTCGCAACTTCAACTCAAATGGTTGCCGAACAACTTGCCACCCTTGGATTTAGTTATATGGAATTGGAACAAGTGAATCCGCAGTTGGATAAAATAATTCAGTTACGGGCTCAATTTGGACTTCGTTCCTGCGCTAACACCTTAGCGAGAATTCTTAATCCGTCGAAAGCTAACTTTAGTTTACAAGGGGTGTTTCATCGTCAAGTAGATGAAAAACATCGTCTAACCGCGGCGTTATTAGAAGATCCAAATATGTTGTGTTTTAGAGGCGAAGGAGGCGAAATTGAATTTAATCCCGAGCGCGATGTTGCCCTACATATTTGCCGAAATACCGAACATAAAGTGATTAACGTTGAGGCATTTAACGAAAGCAGAATGACGAAACCACGACAACTCATTGCTAGTGAATTAATTGAGTTCTGGGAAGGTAAAGAAAATACTTATGCCTATGATGCAGTGATTGGAACGCTCAGTATTATGCTGGTGCTTATGGAAGACCTTGATTGGTCAGAGGCCTTGAATCAAGCGAAAGCTTTGTGGTCAATGCGCAATAAAGTATGGCCAGCAACGAGCCTGCAAAAAACAGTTGAAAATCCGTTATTTGATACAACCGGTAAACACTACGCTCATTAGTTTTGCACTCAGTTGGTGCGGTTGCACGGTTATTACATAAGTTTATGTGATTTTATTAGATGAATAATTGTAAGTAATTGAATATCTTGGTTATATATTTATGGTGTGGAGATTGCTCTTCACTCGCTTACCGATAGTAACCTCTTCAATTCAGAGCTGGAAATGAGTTTTGGTGAGTAATAAAGACAAAAAAAATGTAGCTCACAGCGCGAAGAACTTACGGATTCTGCTAATCGACGAAAATACACATCGAGCAGACTTGGTAACCGCAGCGCTGGGAAATTCTCGCTATGAAATTAGTCATTTAGCTAGTCCATCCGGCACTTTATTAAAGCAAGTAGACCAGTTGCAGCCGGATATTATCGTTATTGATATTGAGTCACCTAGTCGTGATATTCTGGAAAGCCTGCACACTATCAAAAATATTGATCCCAAACCTGTTGTGATGTTTTCTAGTGAAGAAGACACAGACACCATCAACCAGAGCATTGAATCTGGTGTTAGTGCATATGTGGTGGGGGATCTCGAACCCCATCGAGTGAAACCTATCTTAGATGCCGCTGTGGCTAGATTTCGAGAATTCCAAAAATTAAAAACCGAATTAATCGACACCAAACAGCAACTTACCTCTCGAAAGAATATTGACCAGGCTAAACGTATACTAATGAAAAATAAAAATATCAGTGAAGATCAAGCGTTCCATACCATGCGAAAAACGGCTATGGATACCGGTCAAAAGCTAGATGATGTGGCCAAGACCATCATTTCGATGTTTAACTCGTTGTAAAGCAAATCATGATTAAACCTGAAAAAACAAAATTAACCCTCGGATTTAGCCCCCTTACCGATTGCGCTCCTTTTGTAGTGGCAAAAAATCTCGGTTACTTCGAAAATTGGGGATTAGACGTTACTCTGCAAAAACAAAATTCTTGGGCTACGTTACGGGATAAATTACATGCAGGGATCTTGGATGCGGCACAAATGCTCGCCCCAATGCCCATTGCCAGCACTTTAGGTTTGGGAGTCTCACCCATTCATGTGGTGACACCCATGGTGTTAAGTCAAAATGGGAATGGCATTACATTGTCTGAAGCCTTGATTGAAGAAGTATTGGCGGTTAACAAAATCTTTCAATTGGCATTTCCCCTGGACGCTAAATTACTAAAAAACGTGATTGATTATCGCGTTCAAGAAAACAAAGACAAACTGTCTTTTGCGACTGTGTTTCCGTATAGCTGTCATCATTATCAACTTAAAGACTGGTTGCTCAGTGGCGGGATCAGCTTTGACGATGTGAACATCAGCGTGGTCCCACCAATTAATATGGTCGATTCCATGTTAAATGGCGACATCGATGGTTTTTGTGTTGGCGGCCCATGGAACGCAAAAGCTGTGCGTGGTAATTGCGGGGTGACAGTAGTTACTTCATCCGATATATGGCAAGACTCTCCCGAAAAAGTCCTCGGATTTCTGTCTTCTTTTGTCGAAAGCAAACCGAATACTGTTCTTGCAATTTGTGCAGCCCTAAAACAAGCCTGCAATTGGTTAGACTCTGTACCTAATCGTTTTGAAACCGCAGTGATGATGAGTCAAGAAGGATTCTTAGGGGAACCTTTGGAGATAATTACCCCATCTCTTTTAGGCAGTTGTTTAACCCAAGCTAAGCTTTCTCCACGCTCAGTGCCTTCTTATAATCAATTTTCAACTACAGTCGATGGGAATGATGTGAACAACCCTGATGTTGAGTATGGACAATGGTTATTGCAGAAAATGAAAAGTAGCGGTCAAATTCCTGACAATATAAACACTAAAGGGTGTATTGAAGGTATTTATCGTAGTGATATTTATCGCCAAATCGCGCCTCTTTTAAATGCTCTTGGTTAGTGCCAATACTAAAAAAGTGCGAGGAAAGCACTTTTATGAGGCAATTTCATAGTGCAATTTGCACTACTATGGCTTTTGAGCAGTGATACACAAACCATAGTATTTCATAAGTTATTGATAAATATAAAAAATTAAAGTTGGCATCAGTAATGCTTAGTAACGCTCGTGACAATAGCTTAAAGCAATAATAATAACCTAAGCGTTGTCCATCTAACATAATGTCACCTGACTGCAGAGTTGCAGTTATTTGATACGGCAAAGTAGCCCACGTGAACTTCAAGTTTTTGGAGTTGACGTGGGTTTTTTTTTGGAAAAAATTCGGAGTAGATTATGTCTTTAACAAAATGGTCGGGTGCAGTTATCAAGTTGGTATCATCGATTCGAAAAACCATGATTTTGGCCCCTATCGCCGTGGTGATTGGCAGCACAAGTTTGCATGCTCAGGAAGTGGGTTACCCAGAAAAAGAAGAGCTGAAATTTGGATTCATTAAGTTAACTGATATGGCGCCGCTCGCCATAGCCTACGAAAAGCGATTTTTCGAGGATGAAGGGTTATATGTCACTTTAGAAGCGCAAGCAAATTGGAAAGTTTTGCTCGACAGAGTCATTGATGGACAATTGGACGGCGCGCATATGTTAGCGGGTCAGCCATTAGGGGCGACTATCGGCTTTGGTACTCAAGCCGATATTATTACTGCTTTCAGTATGGATTTAAATGGCAACGCCATTACTGTTTCCAATGACATTTGGAAACAAATGAAACCCCATATTCCCCATGAAAATGGTAAACCTGTGCATCCGATTAAAGCCGATGCTTTGAAGCCGGTAATTGATGGTTTTAAAAATGCCGGTAAACCTTTCAACATAGGGATGGTATTCCCCGTATCCACGCACAACTATGAGCTTCGTTATTGGTTAGCTGCCGGTAATATTCACCCTGGTTATTATGCGCCCCATAAAGGCGACACCAGTGGGCAGATTAACGCAGACGCTTTACTTTCGGTAACGCCTCCACCACAAATGCCTGCCACAATGGAAGCTGGAACAATTGAAGGATATTGCGTTGGCGAACCTTGGAATCAACAGGCTGTTTTTAAAGGTATTGGTGTTCCGGTAGTAACTGATTATGAGATTTGGAAAAACAATCCTGAGAAAGTCTTTGGTGTAAGTAAAAAATGGGCTGAGGAAAATCCGAATACTCATATCCGCGTGGTTAAAGCGATGATTCGCGCAGCCATATGGTTAGATGAAAACAATAATGCGAACCGCCCTGAAGCTGTCAAAATTCTAGCCAAGAGTGCTTATGTTGGTGCCGACGCTGAAGTAATTGCAAACAGTATGGTAGGTACTTTTGAATATGAAAAAGGCGACAAGCGAGAGGTGCCTGATTTCAATGTTTTCTTCCGTTACAACGCGACTTATCCATTCTACAGTGATGCCATATGGTACTTAACTCAAATGCGTCGTTGGGGCCAAATTAGCGAGCAAAAACCTGACTCTTGGTACAAAGATATTGCTAAGCAAGTGTATCGCCCAGACATTTACGCGCAAGCTGCAAAAGCCCTAATCGCTGAAGGCAAAGCATCAGCGAAAGACTTCCCTGAGTTTGCCACTGAAACAGGCTACAAACCGGCTCAGAAACACTTTATCGACAATATTGTGTATGACGGAACTCAGCCAAATGCTTATTTGGATAAATTCAACATTGGATTAAAAGGCAGCACTAAGCTCTAGGGCTTAAGTGATTTGACCTGACGGAGAAAGAAAATGTCGAAACAAGCAGCTATTCCTATGCTAACTGAGAAGCAAACTAGCGTTGATTTAGCAAAGCTAACAGGGTTATTAAAAACGATTATGTTGCCATTAATCGGATTGGTGTTGTTTATTGGCTTATGGAACGCTATGGCGAAAAATATTGATACCTCACTGGGGCAGTTTCCTGGCACCGCAGCTGTTTGGGAGCAAGCTACTGTGTTAGTCGATGAGCATTATGCGCAGAAAAATAAAGCCACTGAATTTTATGAACGACAACAAAAGCGCAATGCTGAACGGGTAGCGAAGGATCCCACCTATCAACCAAAAATCCGTGCTTTTACTGGCGCTCCAACGTTCTTTCAACAAATTTGGACTAGCCTTTATACGGTCATGGTTGGCTTTATTATGGCGTCGTTAATTGCGGTTCCATTAGGCATACTGTGCGGTTTAAGCAAATCTTCTTATGCGGCAATAAACCCTTTAATACAGCTATTCAAGCCGATTTCCCCCCTTGCGTGGCTGCCGCTAGTTACTATGGTGGTAAGTGCCGCATATGTGTCGGATGACCCTATGTTCTCAAAGTCTTTTATTACCTCTGCTGCAACAGTGGCGCTGTGTTGTTTATGGCCGACCTTGATTAATACTGCAGTAGGCGTGTCGAGTATTGATAAGGACTTAATCAATGTAAGTAAAGTACTGAGATTAAATCCCATACAGCATGTCTTGAAAATTGTTATGCCTTCCTCTATCCCTGCTATTTTTACTGGCTTGCGTCTTTCTCTGGGAATTGGCTGGATGGTTTTGATTGCCGCAGAGATGTTGGCGCAAAATCCGGGACTTGGAAAGTTTGTTTGGGATGAATTTCAAAATGGTAGTTCTGAATCTTTGGCTCGTATTATGGTTGCGGTACTCACTATTGGAATCATAGGTTTCATACTCGATCGATTAATGTTGCAGCTTCAGAAATGGGTAAGTTGGGACAAGTCAGCGACCTTACGCTAAAGAGGAAATTAACATGACGTTTAAACATCAACTTGAATTAACGCAAGTAGCTATAGATTTTCCTACTCCCAAAGGGCCTTTTACTGCTTTGCAAGATGTCAATCTTAAAATTCAGAAAGGTGAGTTTATATCCTTGATTGGTCATTCGGGATGCGGCAAATCGACAGTACTGAACCTCATTGCCGGACTGTATCAAGCCACAACTGGTGGAGTGATACTTGAAGGTCAGGAAGTGAATGAACCTGGTCCTGAACGGGCCGTTGTATTTCAAAATCATTCTCTTCTACCTTGGTTGTCTGCTTATAAAAATGTTGAGTTAGCGGTTAAACAAACGCGTTCTGGGCGCTCTAAAAAAGAGATTAAGGAATGGGTAGAGCACAATCTTGAATTAGTTCACATGAGTCACGCCGTTGACAAATTACCTTCTGAGATATCTGGCGGTATGAAACAGCGTGTGGGGATTGCTCGAGCTTTGGCTATGCAACCAAAAGTATTGTTAATGGATGAGCCTTTCGGAGCACTCGATGCGTTAACCCGTGCTCACCTGCAAGACTCAGTGATGGAAATTCACAACAAACTGGGAAATACCGTGATCATGATTACTCATGATGTGGACGAAGCGGTTTTACTCTCCGATCGCATCGTGATGATGACTAATGGTCCAGCTGCAACTATTGGTGAAATTTTGCAGGTTGAATTAGAGCGACCGCGAAATCGAATTGAGTTGGCTGATAATCCTCAGTACAACCACTATCGACATGAAGTACTCAAATTTTTGTATGAAAAGCAGCGAAAAGTGGAATCGGTGGACTCTCATCGAAAAAACAAAGTTAGCAGTGAACGCACTGAAAATTTGAAAACGGGTTCTGACAAAATTTAATCACATTAACCTTTAAATACCATGTAAACCAAGACCTCGATTTTAGCCATTAAATTTAATAGCGAGTCGAAGGTCTCGGCGAAGTCATGTCTGGAATAAGAGAGAAGATGATGAAAACTATGACTAAAAAAACACTTAACGTTGCTGTAGCAGTCGCTTTATTGAGCGTTTCTAGTGCTTCTGTAAATGCTGAAGAATCTATCGCTAAAGCCATGACAAGCGGCACCGCTGGGGTTAATTTTAACCTGCGTTATGAATCGGTTGATCAAGACAATGCAGTTGAAGATGCAAGTGCGTTAACCTTACGCACATTATTAAGCTACAAATCGGCTAGCTATAAGAATTTTTCCGCAATGATTGAAGTGGAAGATACTCGCATTGTGTTGGGGCAAGGGGACTATACTGTTGGACCAACAGGTTACAACTCCGGTATGTATTCTGTGATTGCAGACCCTGAGCACACAGAATTGGATCAAGGATATATTCAGTACTCCAAAGACAATTTCACAGCCAAACTCGGTCGCCAAGTTATTACCATGGATAATCACCGATTTATCGGACACGTAGGTTGGCGTCAGGATCGCCAAACCTTTGATGGTATTAGCGTGAACTATAGCCCAGCAAAAGCGGTCTCTTTAAAATATGCTTATCTAACCCAGCGAAATAGAATTTTTGCTGAGGCGGCTGATTTTGATGCTAAAGATCACCTACTAAATGCCTCATATAATTCTTCTTTGGGGAAAATAACGGCCTATGGATATTTATTAGAGATAGATAATAATGTGGAAAATTCTCTAGATACTTTTGGTATTCGCTTTTCCGGCGACAGTTCAGTTGCCGATACCAAGATTATTTATACAGCTGAATACGCCACACAAAGCAGTGATTCAGCCACCACTAGTTTTGATGCAGATTATTTGATGTTAGAAGTCGGTGGTGTATTTTCAGGAGTGACTGCAAAAGTTGGTTATGAAGTGTTAGGCTCTGATGACGGCAATTACGGATTTTCTACACCTCTTGCGACCCTTCATAAGTTTAACGGTTGGGCTGATGTTTTTTTAGGCACACCAGCAGAGGGATTAGTGGATTTATCCGTGACTTTATCTGGTCAAGTGGCTGGTGGAAGCTTGACCGCGACTTATCACGACTTTGAGGCCGATGATGCTAGTGAGTCTGTTGATGACCTTGGAAGTGAAATTGATCTACAGTATGCCTATAAAATATCAGCCAACTATTCTATGGGAATTAAGTACGCAGCCTACTCTGGTGAGAGCGGCCGGGTTGATACCGATAAACTTTGGCTGTGGCTTGGTGCGAAATTTTAATAAAGGTGCACAATTTTGATAATTAGTTAGTAATAGCAAATATCAAAATAATACATCTATCTAATTGTTATTAGGTTAATCTGAGCATACTAGTTGTTGTAGGTAATAACTAATGCACCACATTGGACGGAGATGCTTCATGGTGGTGCAGAAAGTGGTGGGTTATGAGTCTATAATTCACCATTTCAACGATAGAATAGGCATTTTAGGGTCATCATGCATATGGCATGAAAATCGCTTAGTTCAGCAACTAGTATTGCAAGTTTGAAAAACACCATAATCTTTGATTATATTCAGGAGGACACAATGTCAGTAGAAAAGGCTTTAGACCTTATCAAAGAAACCGAAGCGAAATTTGTTGACCTACGCTTTACCGACACTAAAGGTAAAGAGCAACACGTTTCTATCCCAACTCATCAAGTAACTGAAGACTTCTTTGAAGAAGGTAAGATGTTTGATGGTTCTTCTATCGCTGGATGGAAAGGCATTAATGAATCTGACATGGTGCTTATGCCTGATCCAGAATCTGCTGTCCTAGACCCTTTTGCAGAAGAAACTCAAATTAACATTCGTTGTGACATACTTGAGCCTTCAACTATGCAAGGTTACGACCGAGATCCTCGTTCTGTAGCTCGTCGTGCGGAAGAATATTTAAAATCTACTGGAATTGGTGACGAAGTTTATTTCGGCCCAGAGCCAGAGTTTTTCTTGTTTGACGATGTGAAATATCACACTGATATGTCAGGTTCGTTCTTCAAAATTGACGCAGAAGAAGCTTCTTGGAACTCAGGTGCTGATTTCGAAGGTGGCAACATGGGTCACCGTCCAGGCATTAAAGGTGGTTACTTCCCAGTTCCTCCAGTTGATTCCTCAAATGACACACGTGCAGCAATGTGCTTGGTTATGGAAGAAATGGGTTTAACTGTTGAAGCGCATCACCATGAAGTTGCTACTGCCGGTCAAAACGAAATCGCTTGTTTATTTAACACACTAGTTAAAAAAGCAGATGAAATTCAAATATATAAGTATGTAGTACATAACGTGGCACATGCTTATGGTCAAACAGCGACCTTTATGCCTAAGCCTCTAGTAGGTGATAACGGTTCAGGTATGCACTGTCACCAATCAATTAGTAAAGACGGTAAAAACGTTTTTGCTGGTGATAAATATGCAGGTATGTCTGAAGAAGCGTTGTTCTATATTGGTGGTATCATCAAGCACGCTCGCGCGATTAATGCATTCGCTAATGCATCTACTAACTCGTACAAGCGTTTGGTACCTCACTTCGAAGCTCCGGTAATGTTGGCATATTCAGCATGTAACCGTTCTGCTTCTATCCGTATTCCTCATGTGACTAGCGAACGCGCTCGTCGTATCGAAGTACGTTTCCCTGACCCAACAGCTAACCCATATTTAGCATTCTCTGCAATGTTAATGGCCGGCCTTGATGGAATCAAAAACAAGATTCACCCTGGCGATGCAATGGATAAAGATCTTTATGACCTTCCTCCAGAAGAAGCGGCAGATATCCCTACAGTTGCAAGTTCTTTAGAGCAAGCCCTTGAAGCTTTGGATAGTGATCGTGAATTCCTAACTGCTGGTGGCGTTATGACTGACGACATGATTGATGCGTATATTACGCTTAAGACTGAAGAAGTTCAGTTACTTAATTCATCAACTCACCCAGTTGAATTTGGCATGTACTACAGCTGTTAATTGCTTTAGTTATTGTTTTTTATACCAGCCCGCATTATTGCGGGCTTTTTTTTGTCGTCGAAAAGGCTACACTTTACAGTATGAAAAAAACCATTGTTGTTTCTCTGTTATTGTTTGCTGTCACCGCCAATGGTGAGAAGCTATACAAAGTGATTAATGCGGACGGCTCAGTTACTTATACTGACACTCCGCAAAGTGGTGCTGTGCAACTCGATCTAGAGGATGCTAATAGTGCTGTTATGCCTTCTTTGCTAAACGGTGTAGCCAATAAGCAGGTTAAAAAAAGTCGTTTAGAATTTCCTGATTATCAACTTGAGATAATATCTCCTGCTGAGGAAGAAACAATTCGTCACAATTCAGGTAAGGTTCTAGTCTCAGCAAGGCTCGAACCTGTGGGCAATGGTAAGTTCGAAATTTATTTAGATAGTGAGTTAGTACAGACAAGTCCAGCCCCTTCTTTTCAGCTACAGAATGTAGTGCGGGGAGAACATTCAATTCAAGTAAAATTTATTCACCATACAGGCAAGATCCTTGCATTGTCTAAGCCTAGAGTGTTTTACATGCATCAGGCCTCGACGTTGATCAATCCAAATTAAACGTTTTAGAAGCCTGTAGCATGCTTCTTAATTGACATTGACTTTAACAAGTTAATGTTGTGCACTGATGTGGTGCAACAATGTTATTGGATGAAATTCTTTGAGTGAACAATTTAAATACCTTTTGGAAAGCTTAGCCACCGCTGTATTGGTGTTGGATGAGAACCTCTCAATCCGCTACGTCAATTTGGCTGCGCAGTCGATACTTGAGTTTGGCGAAAATCAATTACTTGGTTTTCCATTGACTCAGTTTGTGTCTCATTCCAGCGTGACCTTTGCGCGGTTAGAGGATGCAATGGACCGAGATCAAGGATTTTCTGATGGCGAAGTTTTATTTGCTTTTTCCGACGGTCGACATGTATTAACAGATGTAACTGTTACGACATTTGAGTTTGAACAAAAACCAGCACTTCTGCTGGAAATGAAAGTGATAGATCAGCAGAAGAGAATCAGTCAAGAGAGTCAACAATGGGCTCAACTTCAAGCTGCTAGAGAGTTAATTCGCGGCTTAGCCCATGAAATCAAAAATCCACTTGGTGGTGTACGTGGGGCTGCTCAATTGCTCGAAAAAGAATTACATAGCCCTGAGTTAAAAGAGTTTACTCAAGTTATTATTGGCCAATCAGATAGATTGCGAAATTTGGTCGATAGATTGTTAGGTCCTAATTCTTTGCCCAATTTTGCATGGGTGAACATACATAAAGTACTAGAGAAAATTCGCACCTTAGTGAAGCTGGATGCCACTCATAATATCGTTATTGAACGGGATTATGACCCCAGTATCCCTGACTTGTTTTTAGACCAAGATATGTTGCAGCAAGCGGTGTTAAATATTGTCACTAATAGTATTCAGGCTTTAGACGGAAGCAATGATGAGCCTGAAATTATTATTCGTAGCAGAATTAAACGCCGATTTACCATACACGGCGTGAAATACCCGTTAGTTGCACAAATCAAGATTATCGACAATGGTCCCGGGATCCCAGTAGAGCTTAAAGACACCTTGTTTTATCCAATGGTAACAGGGAAATCAAACGGAACAGGCTTAGGTCTGTCCATCGCACAATCTTTGGTGGATCATCATAAAGGCAAGATCGATGTTGAAAGTTGGCCAGGTCACACCGCATTTAAAATTTATTTACCGATAGAGAAAAAGGACGTAAATCAATGAACGCTGAACCAGTATGGGTCGTAGATGACGATAGCTCGATTCGTTGGGTGTTACAAAAAGCGTTGCAGTCGGCGCAAATTCCCTGTTTTAGTTTTGAGAATCCAGAAGATTTACTTTTGCAGTTACACTCAGGACAACAACCAGAAGTAATCGTTTCTGACATTAAAATGCCACAAATGGATGGCATGACGTTATTGCAAGAAGTGCATCGTCACTTTCCTGATATTCCAGTCATTATTATGACCGCGCATTCAGATCTAGACAGCGCTGTTAATGCTTATCAAAGTGGTGCGTTTGAATATTTACCAAAGCCATTTGATATCGATGAAGCGGTGAATTTAGTCCAGCGCGCATTGGCTCATTCGCGAGAACAAAACTCACAACGTCAAGCAGAACCAGAAGTTAAAGACACCGAAATTATTGGTGAAGCGCCAGCAATGCAAGAGGTCTTTCGTGCCATTGGAAGGCTATCAAGATCTAGTATTAGTGTTTTGATCAACGGACAATCAGGAACAGGTAAAGAACTAGTTGCTCAAGCATTGCATCGCCACAGCCCTCGAAAAGCCAACACCTTTATCGCGTTGAATATGGCTGCTATTCCCGCAGATCTAATCGAATCTGAATTGTTTGGCCATGAAAAAGGGGCTTTTACAGGCGCGCAATCTGCACGCCAAGGAAGGTTTGAGCAAGCGGATGGTGGGACTCTATTTTTAGATGAAATTGGTGATATGCCGTTGGATGTGCAAACCCGATTATTGCGCGTATTGGCCGATGGTCAATTTTACCGAGTAGGCGGGCATAATCCAGTTAGCGTTAATGTAAGAATCATTGCCGCTACTCATCAAAATCTTGAACAACGTGTTGTAGATGGAAAGTTTCGCGAAGACCTCTACCACCGTCTTAACGTGATTAAAATTCATATTCCGACCTTGGCTCAACGTCGAGAAGATATACCTTTGTTAGCAAGGCATTTCCTGAGTCGTGCCGCGAAAGAGTTAGAAGTGGATGCGAAGTCGCTTAGTAAAGAAGCCGCCAATGTGCTTTCACAGTTATCATGGCCGGGAAATGTGCGCCAATTGGAAAACATGTGCCGTTGGTTAACGGTAATGGCCAGTGGTCAAGAAATCTTAATTAATGACTTACCGCCAGAAATTAGCACTCAACCTGCCAGTACGCAATCTGCTAATCAGGAAGGAGATTGGAAAACGCTACTGGCTAGCTGGGCTGATAAACAACTTCACTCTGGTCGTCAGAATATTTTAGATGAAGCCACCCATGACTTTGAAAAAATCATGTTGGAAAGAGCTTTACAATATACTAACGGTCATAAACAAGATGCAGCTAAAAAGCTTGGTTGGGGCAGAAATACGTTAACCCGTAAACTAAAAGAACTCGATATGTAAATCAAAGCAATTGGCAAAGCACTAAAAAGGCGCTTAAAAAGCGCCTTAATTTTAGCTCAAGTAATGCTGGTTACTGGTTATTTGCCGATTAAGCGTAAAAATTCATTTCGAGTTGCTTGAGAAGTTCTAAATGAACCAAGCATCACCGAGGTGATCATTGACGAATTTTGTTTTTGCACTCCACGCATCATCATACACATATGTTTACCTTCCATGACAACGCCAACGCCTTTAGCACCAGTGACTTCCAAAACCGCATCAGCAATTTGCTTGGTCAGTCCTTCTTGTATCTGCAATCTGCGAGCAAACATGTCGACTATTCGTGCGAATTTAGACAAGCCAAGCACTTTACCATCTGGTAAGTATGCAATATGGCAACGTCCAATGAAGGGCAGCACATGATGTTCGCACAAAGAGTAATACTCGATATCTTGGATGATAACCA
This sequence comes from Alteromonas sp. M12, assembly GCF_037478005.1. NCBI lineage: Bacteria > Pseudomonadati > Pseudomonadota > Gammaproteobacteria > Alteromonadales > Alteromonadaceae > Alteromonas > Alteromonas sp. M12. The sequence goes on from NZ_CP144164.1 coordinate 732,376, forward strand.
TTTCGTCTGTATCAGCTTCGAAAATGGCTCCGTTCACAACGCCTTGAATGTCTTTTTCATACCCATCCGTTAAGAACTGCATTGCTTTCGCTGCTCTTTTTGGAGTATCAACCAAACCTTCTCTAGTGGTATCTTCTCCTAAAAGTTGGAGAATGCTTGCATAATGATCTTGTAGTTCTTGTGACATTTATTAGTGGTCTCGTTTGCATTATTCTGATTTTTCAGAATGCCAAATTTCGTTAAGTAGCCCAACATCATAACATTATGTGGAAGTTAGAAAAACCAAATACACCAAGTAAACTTAACTGGTGTATCTGGCTTAGGCTATTCATACGCTAAATTGATGAAAATGGATCTTTATGTGGCTCACTCGCTTTGGAGTTCTGGTTCCGGCAGATCAGGGTGAGGGAGTTGTTGATTGGGTTTCGACTTATTTTGTTGAATTACAAAATGATCCATCCAGCGCATCAAACGCATACTGTAATCTAGTTTTGCTGGCGCTAACGCCAAGCCATGGGCTTCATTCGGGTACAGTATTAACCTAACTGGCGCATCTGCATTGGATTTAAAATAGCGATAAAGCTCTTTAGATTGGTTAGCAGATACACGGGTATCACGGCTTCCGTGTAACAACAAAAGTGGCGTTGTGGCATTTTGAGTGTGATAAATTGGGCTTCGTTCTAAATACCAAGTCCAGTCTTGCCAAGGTGCTATTAAGGCATGCTGTTTGAGCATTTCTGATGGAATATCAGTTGTCCCAAATTTGGAAATTTGATTGGATACACCCATACCCGCCACACTCGCAGCAAAATAATTATGTTGTTTGGTTGCTGCCCATGCAGCAGCATAGCCGCCGTATGATGTACCTGTAATACCTACTCTTTGCGGATCCACATCGTAATTTTCGATTAAAAAGGTGCGGGCATCTAACAGATCATTAAACTCAGCACCGGCATAATCTTTTTGACCCAACTTTGAAAAGGCGACGCCTTTGCCAGTTGACCCTCTGTAGTTTGGTAAGAAACTATAAAAACCTTTGCTAGCAGCATATGCAACGGGATACGAGTAACGGTTATTCCAACCCAGAGAAAAATGGTCTTCTGGACCTCCATGCACAAAAATAATCGCTGATGAGGTGGGGGCGGAATCGTCAATTGGTTCAACCAAAATCCCATCGATAACAGTACCATCTCTGGCAGTATAAGAAACCTCAATTTGTTTAGGCAAAATTCTATCTTTCAGCCAAACATTGGAGTTGGTCATTCTTTTGTTACTGTGTTTAGTTTTTAAAAACAGCTCGGCAGGATGCTCAGGGGAATCGGCTATGTATGCAATGTTGTAACCTTTGCTATCAACACTCAGTGCACTAATCTTTCCATCATGTTTGACTCGAACTCGATATGAACCGGCTAGATCTTCTATGTCCTTATTGCCAATGAAAGTAGTCAGGTTTTGAGCGCCAATAAAACCAACAGTTGAAGAATTAAACCAATTAACAGCGCTAACATGTCCATCAAAGTCAGGTAATATATCAATAGGGGTTTCAGATACTACTTGGCTCAGATAAAGCCTACCTTCAGCGGGGTCAGACAGATCTTCTCCACCGATGAAAGCGTAATGGCTTCCGTCAGGAGAAACACTCATTTCTCCGACCTTTCCCCGATGAGAATTGGTTATCAGCATTTGCCCATTTGGCTTTAATACCGATATTGAACTTTCCATTACCACATCATCGGTAAGTGAAGAAGGTGAGTGATGTAGCAATATTTGTTCTGAGCGCGGAATCCATTTGGCACTTAACACGTGGCTATCATTGTAAAGTAGGCGTGCCTTCTTACTCGGGTTCTCTAAACTTAGCCGCCATAAAGACGCGTTTCTAGCAGACTCATCAAATACGGTTGCGTTGAATCCAACATCATTTAATAACTGTTGTTGATGATCAGGAGTTGAGTAACCCCAAATGATCACAGCATCATTTTGTTCATTAACATCAAAGCCCTTGATATCAGTATCAGCGCTGTAAATTTTTATGGGGTCAGTGTCTCCAATTTCGATATGGTAAAGGGAAACTGTTTGGTCATCTTGCATTTTGGCTAAAAAATATAGCGCGTCGCTCTGGGGGCTCCATCTTACATGTCCCATTGGTCTTCCGCCGGAAATCACAGGCGATATTTTTCCTCTCTTGGAAACCACGTACAGCTCTCTCAAACTCACTAAATCGATACCATCATAGCTATCATCCGGTAAATTCAGGGTGACAGCCGTCAGCCTTCCATCCGGTGAAAATGTGACTGTTTTAACTTTTCGAATTTGGTTTAAATCTTCTAACGACAATGGCGTTTTTGCGAAAACAGATAGTGCGCAAGACCAAATTACGAATAAAATAACTAACCGTTTCAAATCGACTCCAATTATTATTTCAAGCTTAGAACCTAAAATTATATGTAAACTATGTTAACATTTTATTAACCTGGTTAACATTGTAGGAGTTGATAGTGGATTTTGTAAATTAAAAATGCATAGTATTTTGTTATAGGTATATATTCGTATGCAGCATGACAGGCAGAGAGAGATGAAATGCGGTGGTATGTTCGATGGTGTGCTCGAATCTATCTACGAGCCTAAAAATCTTTGTACTTTTTTTTCAGTGAGTCGCGGATATTGTCTAGATAGCAGTCCAGCTCTTGCTTCGCTTCTTCGTAAGCGTTGCTATATTCAACTGAACTTGGGTTATCACGAAGTAGTTTGAATGTGGAATCCGTTTTATCTAAAAGTAAGGCGAGTTGCCGATTGCTGACATCCATATTGTCTTATTCCCGATTAAAAAATTTCCCTACCTATATATTGGCTAATGATACAACTGAAAGCAAATCTAATCTTAAATTTAAACTTATTTAATGGTTAAAACGCCTTCAACACGGCTAGAGCAACGATTGCAAAAAGCACTATAACAGGGGCTTCATTTAAGAAACGATAAAAGCGCGAAGAATGAGGAATGATATCCTTGGCGAATTTTTTCATCTGCAAATAAAGATAACCGTGATAAGCGTAAACTAAGATTACTAAGCTTAATTTAACGTGCAGCCACATTGATACTGCAAACCATTCCCTACCGTGCATATAAATTAAGATAACGCCAAAAATTAGGGTAAGGAGCGCAAATGGGGTCACGAAAAACCATAGTTTTCGTTCCATTACTTTAAACTGATCCCGTACGTCTTGGTTGTTTGTTTGCGCGTGATAAACAAATAATCTAGGTAAATAGAAAATTCCTGCCATCCAAGCAATCATAAAAAATATGTGGAGCGCTTTTATCCAAAAAAACAACATTGTTTACCTTCTTAAATTGATTAGAACTTTTCTTGATGTAAATAATTACGTAACGTATTCCACGTAATCACGCCGACAATACTTGAGGGGGTTGTCTCGTATACGTAGACAGCGCCATCTCTATTCACTTGCAATATTTCGTATACCTCCGCCAACGTAGATTGGCTAGGCACACCTTCCATATCGAAATATGCCAATGGTGCACTATTGTGATTTAAACTTAATTCGTACTGTACCAGTGAATACTGCACGTCAATTTCAAAAGAAGACCGCAGCACAACAGGATGATTCGGTGATGTGTCTAAAAATTCCATTATGTGTTTATCTGGCGCATCAATAAATAGTTTGTATTCGGTATCCATGACCGCCAACACACCGGTTTTCTGTAATGCTTCACGAATTGGAGATATCGTGAAAGACAGTTTTTGATATTCCAGCTGACGGATAAATATAGAACGATTTCCGAATAGCTGTGTAGATGTGACATAAGCGGGCACTATGACCAGCATAGCGGGTAAAATTACGTCGGCGTTGTAAGCCAATTCCATAATTGAAGATAAGGCCGCAAGTGGTGCATGTAATACTGCGGTGAGCATGCCTGCGATACCCAGTAAAGCAAAACTATTATTGTAATCAATACTTTCAGATAAAACGAAACCCAAAGGAATAGCTAACACCGCGCCAGCCAGCATACCAATAACATATACCGGACCAATAAGCCCGCCGGGAACACCTAAGCCTATTGCCACCAAAGCTAATATAAATTTGGCAACTAATATGGCGATTAACATACCTGTAGTCTCACCACTTACGAACGAGTGTGTGGTATCTAAACTTGCACTTAGAGATTCAGGTAAAAAATAGCCGAATATTGCAGTTATCAGTGCAGCTATTAAAATTCGCCAAATCATTTTTACCGGTCTAAATAGGCGAATGACATTCATTAATTGATTATTGAATAGGGTGGCAAGGCAGCCTAAAGAAATGCCTAAAATGACTAAATACGGATAATGCCAATGGTTGATATATTGAAATGATAAAAAGGATAATTCGTGGACTTGGCCAAACACCACCCTCGTCATTAATGAACCGCAAGCCGCGGCTAACATCACTGGAATAAATAAATGTATACGGTATTCTCGAAGTACCACTTCCATAACAAAAATAACGGCTGCAAAAGGGGTGTTGAAGGATGCAGATATCCCCGCAGCGATTCCGCAACCGGATAAAATACGAATGCTGTTATAGGGTAATTTTAAACCGTGTCCAATGAAACTGCTGCCAGCCGCTCCTAAATGCACAGAAGGACCTTCTCGACCAACAACAAATCCACTGGCCAACGCTATCATGCCACCAAAAAATTGATTAATTGTGGTGCGAAAAGGAATATGTCCGTATCGTTGTTTAAGTCTGTGAATAACGAATGGAATCCCCATTCGATAGTGTTTAAAACCAGTTAGAAAGGCAAACAAGATAATCAGCAGGGCGCCAGCTATAGGCAATGCAAAACGTGCGATTGGCGTTAAGTCAGAATAGCGGTTTAATTCTTCTAAAAAAGATAACTGTATCCACTCAACACAGAGTCGAAATACAATAATTAAAGATGCAGCACTCATCCCACCCACTATGCCTAATATACATAGTTGAATTGATGTGCGAGGATTCGCTAATTCCTGTCTGAAAGATTTTAATGTCATTATCTGTTGGGCTTATACTTTCAATGGGTAATAATGGTGTTCTGTATTGATTTTCCGTTGCACCCTTAGGCCAAATTTAGCTTACCACAAGTGCTTGTAAACAATGATAAAATTATTTTAGGAAAAATACGTAGTGATACCTGATGAAATTCGTAAAACGTGGAGTGCATTTAAATTTTATACAGTATTGCTGATTTTGTTTATTTGCACGGCATATTTTGCATTTATGTACGGCAATTCGCACTTTGAAAGCCAAAATGCAAAAATCAGCACCCTTGAACATACAATGGAAAACCTATCACTTGATAATCAACGTTTAACTAAACAGTTAAATATTCTTGGCGTAGAGTTGGAAGTACAAAGATTGGCGGTTAAAAAATCCCAGCAGATGCTTGAGCAAGGGTTAGCTAATGAAGCTAAACTTAAAGAAGAAATCCAATTTTATCAAAGAGTCATGGCCCCTGAATTGGAGCAAGATGGTTTTGTGATTGAGGCATTCGAAATTAAAAAGTCCCTCAGTGACCGAGCATATTGGTTTGAACTGGTGTTAATGCAGCAAGACAAAATTAAAAATGTCGTAAAAGGTTCAATCGAGGTAAGTATAATTGGCAGTGAAGCGGGTAAACCTAAACAATATAGTTTATCCGAACTTGTCACCCAAGAATCATCTGAATTAAGCTTTAGTTTCAAGTACTTCCAAACTATTCAAGGGGAAATGATCTTACCACAAAACTTTTCACCTGAGAAAATATTGGTGAAAACTAAAATTTTTCAATTCAAGCGTAAACGCGGCGAATTGGAAAGAACCTTTGATTGGAATATAGAAACTTTACAAACCAGCACAGAATAGTTGATTAGATTACTCAGGTATTAGATAATTAGCATATAAATAGGGTATTTCCCCTGTTAGCAAAGGTAGAGGTAATATATGTCGGTAGAAATGGCGGTGCCAATTGAATTTTCTGAAGCCGCCTCCGCAAAGGTTCGTACGTTAATAGAAGAGGAAGAGAATCCAAATCTGAAACTACGGGTCTATGTCACTGGAGGAGGTTGCTCTGGGTTTCAATACGGTTTTACGTTCGATGAAAAAGTAAATGAAGGCGATATGACTATCGATAAAAACGAAGTCACCTTGGTCGTTGATCCTATGAGCCTACAGTATTTGGTTGGTGGGACTGTGGATTACGTTGAAGGGCTGGAAGGGTCTCGATTTTTAGTCAACAACCCTAACGCCACAACTACCTGCGGCTGTGGTTCTTCTTTTAGCGTTTAATCAAGCAACTAATAACTACAATAAGCCGGCGTTCAAGCTGGCTTTTTTGTGTCTGTTCAAAAACTTTTGTTGCTTATTTAACGTATTCATAGGTGATTTTATTCGTTCATAAACTGAGTATTAGAATGTCACTCCTAGTCGTTCACATTTCGATACGATTTAAAGTTGGCAGTATCAGTTTAGCAGTAGTAACGTTGGTTCTATCGGACTAGGAGATAAAATGTCAAATGTTCTAACTAAAATTCGACGCCAACCGGCTTGGATAGCGCTGTTTATTTTCATACTTTTATCTTTATGGGTTGCCTCTGGACATCTTCTAAATGAGCAAGTCGAAAGCAAACAAGAGTCAGCCGAAGAATCATTGACCAAAGTTAAGGTCGACACATTCTATGCCCAGCAAGTCAGTCGCGAAGTGAGCGTCTACGGTCGCACTGAACCGGACCGAATTGCTACTTTGCGCTCGGAAATTAAGGGCCAAGTCATTGACATTTTTGTGCAGGAAGGAGAGGCGGTAAAGCAGGGGCAGAAGATTCTGAGCATTGATGGAAATGATCTTAATGCACTCTTGCGCTCGGCGAAATCGATTTTAAAACAGCGAGAAATTGAACTGGATGCCGCGCAGTCTTTGGGTAAAAAAGGATTCCAATCGCAATCTGCTTTGGCTCAAGCTGACGCCAATGTAGAGCTGGCAAAAGCAGAAATAGAGCGCCTAGAATTGGCGATAACTAAAACCACTATTGTTGCGCCTTTCGATGGAATACTGAATAGCCGTGAAGTGGAAATTGGCGATTTACTCAGAGATGGCGATACCATTGCTACTGTGGTTGATTTAGATCCTTTGGTTATTTCCGCAGATGTGACTGAAAACTGGATTCAAAAAATTCACCTTGGTCAGCAGGCAAGTGGCAGACTTACTACAGGGCAGACTGCTTCAGGGAAAATTCGTTATATCTCCAGTATTTCAAATACCGGTACCAATACATTTAACTTAGAAGTTGAAGTGGCTAATCCAACCGGTGCATTGTTGGCAGGAATGAGCACAGAATTAAAAATACCACTGCAACAAGATTGGGCAATTAAGATTACGCCAGCGGTGATGGCTTTGGACGAACAAGGTAATTTAGGTGTTAAAACCGTTGAAGGTGACATTGTTAAGTTTGTGCCAATCGATATTGTTAAGAGTGACAGTGAAGGTGTCTGGCTATCAGGATTAGGTGAAAAAGCGCGCATTATTACCCGAGGGCAAGGATTTGTTCGTGATGGCGATAAAGTAGAAATTGTTGACGACTCAATGTCTGAAAAATAGCAGTATTATTTCCTATGAAAAATATTATATCCGCTTCCATCGACCACACGCGCACAGTATTAATGATTTTTGTACTCTTGCTGGTCTCTGGTGCAGTAACCTATTTAAATATTCCCAAAGAATCAAATCCTGATGTACCTATTCCCTTCATCTATGTTTCGATTGTCCATGATGGCATTGCGCCGGAAGACGCTGAGCGAATGCTCGTCAAACCAATGGAAAGGGAATTACGCTCCATTGACGGCTTAAAAGAAATGAAAGCAACAGCAGGCGAGGGCTTCGCCAGTATTACTATGGAATTTGTTGCTGGTTTTGATTCCAAAGAAGCGTTAGCAGATGTGCGCGATAAAGTTACAGTGGCTCGCGCGAAACTCCCAGAAGAGACAGAAGAGCCAACGATTCACGAAATTACAATGGCGGGGCAGCAGGCCGTTTTGACGGTGGTGCTGTCTGGCCCAGTTTCTGAAAGAGCACTGATAACCACCGCCCGAGAACTACAAAATGGACTTGAAGGACTGTCTGAAGTGCTTGAGGTGGACATTGGTGGTGACCGTGAAGACTTAGTGGAAATTATTGTCGATCCCTTGTTGTTGGAGTCTTACAGGCTTGATCAAAGTGAAATTTTAACCCTCTTATCTCGCAACAACCGATTGGTACCTGCGGGTACTATGGATACCGGAGTTGGTAGCTTCGCGGTTAAAGTTCCGTCGGTTTTTGAAACGGTTAAAGACGTATTGGAACAGCCAATAAAAGTTGATGGTGACAGAGTGATCACCTTTGAAGATGTAGCTCAGGTGCGCCGTTCTTATAAAGATCCGGCAGGCTTTGCTCGTTTAGATTCTCATCCCTCAGTGTCGCTTGAAATAAAAAAACGTCCGGGTGAGAACTTGCTGATTACCGTGGAAAAAGTCAAAGCCTTTGTGGAGCAAGCCAAAGGGTCTTCAATTTGGCCGAATAGTGTGAATGTTACATACACAGGCGACCAGTCAATAAACATAAATACGATGCTCGGTGACCTACAGAATAATGTCACCAGTGCAGTAGTCTTAGTGGCTATAGTAATAGTTGCTATATTAGGCGTGCGCACCGCGTTTTTGGTGGGCGTGTCTATACCAGGTTCTTTTCTAACCGGTATTTTGGTTATTTCCTTGTTTGGCTATACCTTGAACATGGTGGTTTTGTTTTCTCTAATTATGGCTGTTGGTATGTTGGTCGATGGTGCCATAGTGGTGACAGAATATGCCGATAGGTGCATGAGCGAAGGTCAAGACAAGAAAAGTGCTTACAAAAACGCAGCTCTGCGCATGGCATGGCCAATAATCGCCTCTACCGCTACGACGTTAGCCGCGTTTGCTCCGTTAATGTTCTGGCCGGGTATTATGGGTGAGTTCATGAAGTACTTACCTTTTACCCTGATAGCAGTATTAACCGCATCACTGTTAATGGCATTGGTATTTGTACCAACTTTAGGAGCCGCTTTTGGTAAACCTCGATATATCAGTGAGAAAACCAGACAACAACTTGAACAAGCTGAACACGGCGATCTGCTTGCACTTGATGGATACACCGGTGGTTACATTCGATTTTTATCAAAGGCCATTGCTCACCCTTTAAAAAGTTTATCAATTGCTGTTGTTTTTGGTCTAGTGATTTTTACTTTATATATTTCATCAGGCTTAGGCGTGGAGTTTTTTCCAAAGGCCGATAGTCAAGGCGTGAACATCACAGTGAGATCTACCGGTGATTATTCGGTTTACGAAAAAGACAATATCATCAAAGAAGTGGAAGCAAAGTTAATTGATATGCCTGAAATCGATACTTTGTATTCTCGTTCTGGTGGTCAAGATCAAATTGGAACGCTGCGGTTGAACCTTCTCGACTGGCATTTACGAGCCCACTCAGATGAGGTTTTAATTGACGTAGAAAAACGAATTGGAGATATGCCTGGGCTCGACATAGAAGTCGCACCTGACCAAGAAGGGCCTCAGTCTGGTAAAGATTTACAAATTGAAATATCTTCTCGATACCCTGAATTATTGAATGATGCGGCATTAAAAATTCGTAAGGCGTTAGATGCGAACTCGAAATTTACGTCTATCGGTGACACTGCGTCAAAGCCCGGTATTGAGTGGCAGTTGAAAGTTAATAGAAGTGATGCTGCAAGGTTTGGCGCTGATGCTACCTTAGTGGGTAACACGGTACAATTTGTGACGACAGGCTTACGAATCGGGGAATATCGACCAGATGACGTGGATGATGAATTAGATATTCGGGTTAGATTTCCGCGCACTGACAGGTACATTGGTAAGCTTGATGAATTGAGATTAAAAACAGCAAATGGTCTGGTACCCATAAGTAATTTTGTAGAACGCACTGCCCAATTGAAAACCGATTTAATTCGTCATGTGGATAGCAAACGTGTGTTGCAAGTTGAAGCGAATATGGTACCTGGCGAGTTATTAAGCATTGCTTTGCCTGAGCTACGGGAGCAGCTACCTAAGTTGAATATAGATCCCAGAGTAGAGATCACAATTAAAGGCCAAAATGAGCAACAAGAAGAGTCCCAAGCATTCTTGCTCAATGCATTTTTGATAGCTTTGTTTGTTATGGCTATTATTTTAGTGACGCAGTTTAATAGTTTCTACCAGGCTTTCTTAATTTTGAGTGCGGTATTATTTTCAATTGTAGGTGTGGTACTCGGTCTGCTTATATTCCAGAAACCCTTCGGCATAGTCATGTCTGGAGTGGGTGTTATCGCCCTAGCCGGGATCGTGGTGAATAATAATATTGTGTTGATTGATACCTACAACATATTAAAAAGTGAAGGGCTAAAAACGACCGAGGCAATATTGCGCACAGGAGCACAACGTTTAAGACCCGTAATGATGACTACGGTGACGACCATTCTCGGGTTATTACCAATGGTAATGGGTGTTAATATCGACTTCATGGGGCGCAATGTTGATATTGGTGGTCCATCAACTGAATATTGGTCTCAGTTAGCTACGGCAGTGGCTGGTGGATTAGCCTTTGCGACTGTGTTAACACTAGTATTAACACCATGCATGTTGGCGTTTAAAGATAATTTACGAGCATATTTACCCAAACCACGGACTGCAATTGAATAATCATTATTTGGGAATCGCGAATTTGCTGAGATAGATTATCTAGAGTGAGGCCTTGCGCCTCACTCTAATGATAGGTTTTATCAAAGTTAACTTTAGTTTAATTTAGACTGACTTCTTTGTTTTAATTCAGAATCAAAAACATCTGGAAAAACAACAATTCCCTCTTCATCAGGGTTTGGAAAAACTGCAATATTTACCCCGTCTTCCTCTAGACCGCCAGTCCAGCGCTCGAACCAATCTTGCAATGGAATCGCTTTAGGTGTGCATTGTGCCCAATCACCCGTTGCCCAATATTCAGCAAATTCTTCAGAAGGCCATACTGGCACGCAGTCCTCATCTTCACTATTAAGCATAACGCAGCCATGCTCGTCAGTGAGGATCCAAATTTTTTGGTTGATTGTTACCTGAGTTAACAAGTAGGCATGCCGTTTTTCTGGGGACATTTGAATAACATCGTTAAGTTGCGAAGGCATAAATGTTTCCTTATAAGAAGCAGAAGTTAGGTACAAGATAAATCCAATATTGGTGTTAAAAAAATCAAAACACCTGGTTGAGAAACTATGGATTAAATAGCGCATATGAATATGCACAGACTTATATCACTAAAACCCATGGTGATACTAGTATTTAGCAATGGAATTCTGATTCTGCATTATTAATAGTCTAGAACAAAGTAGCGATTATTTTCTTTGTCATTCTGGAGTGTACAAATTTAAGCACAACTGATATTTAATCAATGCTTGAATAATTTGTGTATATGTAGGTAGTAAGTACTAACTCTAAACTGGCTGGTGCTGCTTACTTTCTTTTGTGTTTTTGGCCCGCCCCCCAGCCAATGATGCCAGCACCAAGAATTGCGCCTATCCAAGCAAATGGCAGTATTTGCGGATTGAGTTCTTTAGCAAATACTATGGTCAACATTGAGGATGCACACAATAACCAGCCAAATAATTCCATCTTATTTAGATACTTTGTGATGAAGTTGGGTTTACTTTCCGGTGGAGGTGCCATGAAATTATCTTTATTAATCGTAAATGAGAAGATGTGACATTTTGATCTTATTGAGTGCCATGTGCAATAACTAAAGGTTAATTAGATGAGGTAAACGAGTGGGAGAAAAATCTATTTCAAAATATCCCACAAACTAATCTCAATCGATTGTTTTTATGCGACACAGCAATTATTTCGGCCCAAATCCTTTGCTTGGTACATCGCCCGATCAGCACGACCCAACCATTCAAAAGCAGTTTCGTGGGGCTCGTATTTGGCTGTGCCTACTGAAATTGTAATATTGTGTTTAGCTAACCAACCTTCATTTTCAATAGCAAAGCGAAACTGTTCCGCTAGTTTGATTGCATCTTTGAGAGGGGTGTTTTCGGCAATAATCACAAACTCTTCGCCACCAAACCGATACAGTTTATCAGTAGAGCGAATGCGCTTTTCTATGGTTTCCACAAATGCCTTTAAAATATCATCGCCTTTAGCATGACCATAAGCATCATTGACCTTTTTGAAGTTATCTAGATCCATCAATATAAGGGAAACAGGTAAGCTTTGTTCTCTTCTTTGAAACGCAATCACATCTAATAATTTTTCTTCCATTGCTCGTCTATTGCCGGCTCCGGTTAACGGATCGCTAGTGGCCAGCTCGGTCAATTGTTGTTGCTGTTTGCGCATGCGATCTGCAAATGCATAACTAAATAGTAAAGTCGCTATTGCTGTTACGTAGAACTCTAAAGCCAAAAATACAGTGAGTTGTTCGCGCAGCACATATCCGATAGAGAGTAAAATCACCAAGCTGTATATCGCAGCCATGTTTGCAGGTAATAAGAAAAATATGGCGGTCAATGCTGGAAAAATCCACATCAATTGACTTATACCTTTGAGCAATATAGTTACAAACACAACAAACATGGCAACAAAAGCTAGTATGCGGCCAGGTATCAGGGTCTGATGAGTTCGGTAAACATAAACAAAAAGAGAACCTATTGCGAATACCGCAAATAGATCTAAGCAAGCGACAGCCCAATCTTGTTCCATGATTCGATAGATAGCAAAAGGCAATACGCCGATCGTACTTGCGCCGCTGAGAGTAAGGATAATGCTTTCTTCAGCACTACGCTTTTTTATGGGGGCAGAATGAGTAATCATAATTTCTGCATCCTCCGTGATGCTTAAACCACTTAATAATTCTCTGTATAGGTTTAATACAGCATATCAAAGTATAAGGACGCCACTTATGATTATTTACACTAATATAGTCATCTTTAATAACCATAGTCAGTTGTAATTTTACCGGAAACAATTGAGTTATTAGTAGCCTTTTTCCCAATCGATTAAATTTATTAGTTTTTCGTTTCGATTAAATAAGCGCAAATTTTGCAGAAAGATTTTAGATATTTCGTCTGGTTTAGAAATCGCCGCAGTATGCTGGGTGATATAGAGGTTGTCTAAACCCCAAAACGGATGATCTTCAGCTAATGGTTCTTTAATAAAAACGTCTAAAACCGCGGCCTGTAATTGATTATGTGAAAGAGCATGAAGCAGCGCATTCTCATCAATAACTTGGCCTCTACCTGCGTTTATTAATATGCATTGGTGGTTTAATAATGACAGAACCCCTTTGTCTATTAACTTTTCAGTTTTATCTGTATGTGGCAATAGTACAACGAGGTAGTCTAATGAATGGGCAAATTCTTGAAGCTGATTAAGTTGATAAAACTCATCTACAAAATCCAATTGTCGTATGTTTTGTGCAATACCTATGACGTGCATTCCAAAGTGTTTAGCAGTTTTCGCTATTTCTGTACCGATTGAACCCATACCCAGAATACCAATGGTTTTTCCCTGTAAAGGAGCGCAAAGGGGTTGCGTCCAATTTCGATTTGTCTGCAAGTCTTTAAAAGTTTGAATTCTTCTTGCGAAATACAGCAAATAACTGAACACATATTCACGCATTTGCGGCCCAAAAATATCTTTTACACCAGTCAATTTAAAATCGTGGGGAGCCGAATCAAAAAACGGTTTTATGCCTGCCCAAGTCGATTGAATCCACTTCACATTTGGGCAATGGGGTAAAACATCAATACACAGATTAGGCTCGCCTAGCACTACATCAATAGTGTGAGCGTCGGAAATTAAGGCCGGATCTTTGGGGCAAATTTGAATACTGAGATCAGCTATTTTAGCCCGTTCAATATGCTCTACATAGTCAATTGCATCTTTGCTACTAATCAATAAATTAATCATTTAGTTCTCTCATAGTAAACTTAACTTTCCTATTTTTGCCGAATTTATCAAAATTATATTCGTAACATTGTTTAAATTTGCTTATTTAATTGCTTAATATTGTTTTTAACAAAATATTATACATTTTAGTAACAACTGAATGCAGAGTAACCTTATGGAAAATGAGCAACAAGTAAACCAAGCTAAATTACTTTCTCCAAGACGTAATACTACAGAGGCTGTTAGTATTGATGAACTTGCACAAGAGCAGTTGGCACATTTCGGAATTGAGCCTCACTCTGAGTATGGTAAAGCATTGTTTGCTACAGCCAAACATCTTTACTTAGCCCAACTTGATGTTAATAGACTTTGGACAATAACCAATGAGACTTTGGATGGTTTAAGCAAAGAAAACAAGTTGGCTTATTTTAATGCGAAGAAGTTTCTTTCATTCCAAATTGCGAAAATACTCGACACTCTGCAGAATCCTTTTAGGGCAACTTATCAGAGCATGACTCAACAATCTGGCTCACAGGTGTCTAAAAGTCACTACCCATTGTTTGACAATATTCCAGCATTATTTTCTGCTACACCAGTGATCGTGCGCACTGCAACTTACGTTTACGCGTGCACTGAATGGGTCGATGATGCTTTTCACGGTAAAGAATTTACTCACCAAATATACTCAAGATTACTCAATCCTACCAATATCTCTTTAGCTAATGCGATTGTTGATTTAGAAGCAGGCCCTTATTCAGCTGATTACTTGGCATGGAATTTCAACTCTGGCATGGCTGCGATTGACGCTTTACTTTCAAATGTACTTTCCCACTCGGATATATTAATTGTTTCGCGCAATGTATATGGCGGTGTTTACCAGCTTTTACACGACTATTTTGCCCGTGAAAATAGAATGAATATTCAGTTAGAGTGGTTTGATGGTTACAGTGCAGAAGAGTTTTCTGATTTTATTAAGCAGGTTAAAAGCAAACATAAAATTAGCTTAAAAACACAAAACCTACATGTGTATTTGGAATCACCATGTAACCCTCATGGTTACGTATTGGATGTGGCAGGCATCTGCGAAATTGCCCATAGAGAAAATCATTTAGTAATGCTAGATGCAACCTTGGCTACGCCCATTTTACATCAGCCATTGCAGCAAAAAGATAAATCTAAAAGACCAGATTATGTAGTACACAGTTATACCAAAGACATATGTGGAACGGGAGCAACTACAGCAGGTGTAGTTATCGGCGAAGGATTTCGAATGTTTCAACCTAAGGGAAGCTGTGTCAATGGTGTTGATTGGTCGCGTACAATGTTTTGGGATGTATATTACATTAAAGGGGCTTTTCTTGATTCGGAAAAAGCTTTTGATGTCTTAAGTGGTATGAAAACACTTGAGCAACGAATAATGAATAAGGTGATAAATACCCAAGTATTTAGTCGATTCTTAGAGGCCCATCCTTTATTTAATGTAAATAGTCACGCATTACCAAACCACCCCAATGCTGAATTACGAAAGAACCAAATGCGGCATGGTTGGCCCTGTGCATTATTCACCATCGATCTTGAAAAGGCGGGGTTAACCCGAGAGGCATTTGTTCGCTTCTTTGACGCATTGGAACCGGCTTTTAGTCATCAGGTAAGTATTGGACAAAATAATACGATTATCTTATGTCCAGCTTTAACCTCACACTCTGAGCTATCAACTGCAGAACAACAAAAAGGTGGGATTCACCCTACTACCATGCGTATTGCAATGGGAACCGATAACGTTAAACAGTTAATGGCTCATTTAATCAATAGCGCAAAATTGCATATTGATCCCTGTATTGCGAATTTTAGCCAGCAATTTATGAGCCTAGAAGAAATTGATAAATTGTATATGGAAATATGTATGCAAGTTTGTCAGCAACATTATGGTTCAGGACCTAAAATGCATGGATTAGTACATCAAGAAATGGCCAAATAAGCATACACTAAGGTGAGTTTTAAAGCGCAAATAGTAACCCTATAAACGGCGTTACTTTTCGCTATTTGAAGTTAGGTAGGGTGTGGCTTATTTGATGCTCGTATACCAGCGCAGTTTCCACATGGCTAACTTCTTTTCGGGCAGTAATTGCATTGAACACAAAGTCTCTGAGATGAATGGAATCAGTTACCGCCACATGTACAAAAAAGTCATTTTCACCGCCCATATGAAATATATTTAACACTTCGGCCATTGGTAATAGTGATGTTTGAAAGTTGTCTACTGTTGCGCGATTGTGATCCTTTAAGCGTACCGAAATCATTGCTTGAATATGCCCTCCTAGGGCGTTCAAGTTAACTTGCATACTCAAGTTTTCGATAATGCCATCAGACTGTAATTTTTTAACTCTTTCCAGACTTGAAGAAGGCGCTAACTTAACTTTCGCGGCGATGCCCTTATTACTTAAACTGGGATCTGCATACATGGTTGCTAAGATCTCTAAGTCTATTTTATCTAGCGCTCGTTGTGGATTTTTCACGTTATAATTTCAATTTAGTTAAGGGTTTTTTATGCATTTTTACTAACCTAATGGGCGGGAAAATAAGCGCCTAACACCGCTGGACGACTAGCACCGGTTACTGAAGGTAAATTCCCTGGCATGTCAAGATTAAATGCATAGGCTAACCAAGCAAACGCAATCGCTTCTACGCTGTCGGGGGAAACCCCAAGGTCATCGGTTGTACGCAAGTCGCACTCAACAAGTTCGTTTTCTAAACATTCCATCAAAAAATCATTGCTCGCACCACCACCACAGACAAAAACTTCTTCAACACCCTCAAGTTGGTTGATTTGTTGTGCTATTGAGCATGCGGTCAACATGGCAAGTGTGGTTTGCACACATTCTTTGGAAACGCTTTTGGGATAATCCGCAAGGTGTTGCTCTAACCAAGCTAAATGGAATAATTCCCTGCCAGTGCTTTTGGGTGCCGGTAAAGTGAAAAAAGGTTCATTAAGTAGCTTCTTTAAAAGTTGCGCGTCGTGACTTCCTTTGGCCGCCCAAGCGCCATTTGCATCGTAAGGTAGACTGAGATGTTTTTGACACCAAGCATCCATTAGTGTGTTTCCTGGACCGGTATCAAAACCTAAGACTGATTGTTGTGCATCACTAGGAATATGAGTGATATTAGCAATACCACCAATATTTAGGATCACTCTTGAATGATGTGAGTGACGGAATATCGCTTGGTGAAATGCCGGTGTTAATGGAGCTCCTTGGCCGCCTAAGGCGATGTCTTTGCGCCTAAAATCTGCAATTACATCAATACCCGTCAATACTGCTATGGTATTCGGATCGCCAATTTGTAGGGTAAATCCATTGTTGCCACATGGGTGGTGTCGAATTGTTTGTCCGTGGGAACCAATTGCGGCGATTTTGGATGCTGATATTTCATTCTTCAATAGAATGTCATTAACAGCATGGGCGAAGACCTCAGCAACTTCGCGATCAGCATGTCCCATAGCCACTAACTCATTGCCCGAGGAAGCGCACAATGAATTCAAAGTGCGCACTAATGCAGGAGGATAGTCATAGGTTTTACAATCTATGATAGAGGGTTTAATTTTCGAAAAATCTACAATCGCTACATCAACACCATCCATACTGGTGCCAGACATCAAGCCTACATAAAGGTTTGACATAATGCTCCTAATGCTAACGGTTCATTGCAAGCATAATTCGTTTTGTATTGTTAAGTTGATTCACTCGTTGTTCTGCAATTTTTGCAAATAGAGGTGCTTCAGATTTTGCTATCGGCTGAGCTTTAGGCAAAGTCACTGTACGTGGGTTTCTATGAACTCCGTCGACTAAAAATTCATAATGCAAATGCGGACCTGAGGCTAATCCTGTTGAACCTACATAACCAATAACCTGTCCTTGTTTAACAGTTTGGCCATTTTTCACAGCTCGTTTAGAAAAATGTAAGTATTTAGTCACATATTTTTCGCCGTGCTGGATAAACACATGGTTGCCGTTGTATTTATCATAGGTTGATCGAATAACTTTACCATCACCCGCTGCAATGACTGGCGTTCCCGTGTTTGCTGCGTAATCAACGCCTCTATGGGCCTTCCAGCGTTTTTGAACTGGATGAAAACGTCTTTTCTTAAAGCTTGAACTGATGTATTTGAAGTTCACTGGAGCACGCAAAAAGCTCTTGCGCATGCTGCGTCCTTCCGGTGTGTAATAATTGCCGTCATCATATAGTATTGCGGTAAATGATTGACCTTGATTAATAAACTCAGCTGCAACTATTTTACCACTTTCAACAAATTCACCGTCGATAAAGTGTTCTTCAAATACCACATTAAAACTATCACCTTCACGCAATCCCAACGCGAAATCGATATCCCAACCAAAAATGCCAGCTAAGCTCATAATGTGCTTTTCTGATAAATTAGCTTTTACGGCAGCATTCCAGAAATTATTTTCTATTTCGCCTTGGGCGTAGTTGAAACGAGTATCCAACTGTTTAGTTTCGATATTACTTGCAAAACTATTCTGTTCTTGACGTTTGATATATAAGGTTTGAGTTGAAGATAGCTCATAACTTAACGATTCAAGTTTTCCTTGCTCATCAATTAGTAATTGTAAGCTTTGACCAGGTCGAATTTTGAGTAATTTTTTTGCGTCATCGCCGGCATTACTAACATAGTAGGTTTCCTGCGGAGTAAGCTTGGCGCGCTTAAATATCTTGGCTAAGTTATCACCTTTAGCAACAGTGAAAGATTGCCACTGCAAAGGTTCTTCATCCAAAGCTTCTGTTAACTGTTGTTGAGAGTTGATAGTAAGCGGTACTTCGTACCTTTTGCCAACTTCTAATATTTGACTGTTTTTGGATGCTTTAGCGGATTCAGTCGGGATGAACAACAAGAGTAAGAAAAATAACGCAAAGCCAGATAATAAGGCTTTGTGTTTGGTTGGTAAGCGTTTTAAAGTTCTTTGTACCACTGTAACGAAAATCTCTGAATTAGTTAGCTAAGTTGAGAATATAACGATTTAAGTTAATTTTCTAGTTTCAGGTTAAATAATAACCAGTTAAGTGAGCATGTTACAGGATACATGATTATATAAAAATATACAGAATTCCTTTCACAATCGACTCTGCATGGGTAAAATGCGCGGCTGATAAAAAACTAATGTGTGAAAATTGAGGTAGCAAAATGACAAATTGGCAGGACGCAATTCGTGAGATTAAGCGCGGCGCGGACGAAATTTTGATCGAAGAAGAACTCATTGCCAAGTTAAAAGAGGGTAAACCTTTAAAAATCAAAGCTGGCTTTGATCCCACAGCACCGGATTTGCACCTAGGGCACACAGTATTACTTAACAAACTGCGCACTTTTCAGTCTCTTGGACACGAAATCATATTTTTGATTGGTGACTTTACAGGCATGATTGGAGACCCTACGGGAAAAAATGTAACCAGAAAACCGTTGAGCCGTGAAGATATTATTGCGAACGCCGAAACCTATAAAGAGCAAGTCTTTAAAATTCTTGATCCTGAAAAGACTAAGGTTCGCTTTAATTCAGAGTGGATGGATAATCTTGGCGCAGCAGGTTTGATCAAACTAGCCGCTAGACAAACCGTAGCTCGTATGTTGGAAAGAGACGATTTTAAAAAGCGTTATAATAATGGCCAAGCTATCGCAATCCATGAATTTCTATATCCATTGGTTCAAGGTTGGGACTCAGTGGCGTTGGAAGCGGATGTGGAACTAGGTGGTACAGATCAACGATTTAATTTGTTGATGGGGCGGGAACTACAAAAAGCCGAAGGTCAGTCACAACAAACTGTGCTGATGATGCCGCTTTTAGAAGGTCTCGATGGTGTTCAGAAAATGTCTAAGTCTTTGGGGAATTACATTGGTATAACCGATGCACCGAATGAAATGTTCGGTAAGATAATGTCTATTTCTGATGAACTGATGTGGCGCTATTTTGATTTACTTAGCTTCAGACCGATCGAGGAAATAACGCAACTTAAACAAACAGTGGAAAGTGGCGCAAATCCTCGAGATATTAAAATTGAATTAGCAAAAGAAATTATTGCGCGTTTTCATTCAGAGCAAGCTGCTGAAGGAGCTCATCAGGATTTCATCCAGCGTTTCCAAAAAAATGCGATTCCCGATGATATTCCTGAAATTGAAGTGGTTCCAGAAGGTGAAGGAATGCCTATTGCTAATCTATTAAAAGAAGCAAACTTGGTTGGCTCAACTTCAGAAGCTATGCGCATGATAAAACAAGGCGCGGTAAAAATAGACGGTGAAAAGGTCGAGGATACACGTTTGTTAATCGCCAATAGTAGCGAAGCGGTTTATCAAGTTGGTAAACGTAAATTTGCAAAGATAAAACTAGGCTAATCCTTGTCAAGTTTAACAACTATGCTAGGTTTCGAATAATGCGCATACAGCAATGTTTGCGCATTATTTTTTTAGAGACAACAGCATATTTGAAAGGCGAGGGTTGCCTTGCAATAAATTGGCGATGTGACAAGGCGAACGCCTTATCACTAGGGGGTTAATCTCGTAGTGAAGCTAACGCGTAATAAGCGCTAAGCCCAACACGCCGAAATTGAGAAAATGGAAACTTGGGTAATTGCGACTGCCAAAATGGTAAGTTTGGTAAGCTTTCAGGCTCACAGATGTTTTGCGCAAGACGTTTGCCTGCCAGCGTCGAAAAAGCCAATCCCGAACCGCAGTATCCCATCGAGTAATGGATGCTCTTATCCTCACTATGATTAATTCTTGGGTAATTGTCGCAACTCGCACTGACCCAACCACTCCAAAAATGATCGATATCTATTTTATCTAACACTGGGAAAGTATTTTTAAGGCCTTGGGCGAGCCGCTTTTTATTGATTGGGTTGTTGGCTTTTTTGCCATTTATCGCGCCTCTACCGCCGAATAAGATTCGATTATCCGGTAGCAATCGATAATAGTATTTCATACGGCGTGTATCCATTGCCATTAAACCTGCCTTGAGCTGGATGGTCGCCAATTCGGAAATTTTAAGAGGCCGTGTCACAATGATGCTAGAGAGCACTGGGAAGTGACGGTTTGCGATTAACGGATGCATCTTTGAGCCCGTATAACCATTAGTGGCAATAATAACTTTTTCCGCGGTTACTCGGCCGTTTTGAGTATATAGGCAATGATGATTGGTTTTTTGCTGCCAATTAATCACCGGTGAATTAGAAAAAACCTTAACTCCAGCTTCTGTTGCCATTTGATAATAGCCGAGCACCAATTTCATTGGATTGACTGCAAAACTCTTATCAAAATAGATACCACCGAACATATTGGCACTTTTTAAAAACGCGTTATTTACTTCCTGACTGCAAACGAACTTGACTGATTCACCGTAGCGCTCACTTAATTTTTCAGCTTGCTTTCTTAACCCTTCTACTTTTGCGCGTTTATGGGCAAGTTTAAGGTAACCGCCAGGAGTTTTATCACAATCAATATTACCTTGCTCGATAAAGTCGTTAACAGTGTCAATCGACTCCATATATTCTTGGAAAACACTTTGAGCTGTCTCTCTGCCCCATTTTTGTTCCATATCAAGCAGTGATAATCGGCCAGTTCCTGGCAGCACGAAACCGGCATTACGCCCGCTGCAACCCCAACCAGGATCGTTGGCTTCAATTACGACCACAGACTTGCCATACTTTTTAGCTAGATGGTAAGCAGAGGAAAGGCCTGTATATCCGGCGCCTATGATGGCGATATCAGCTTGTATATCATTAACTAATGACGTTGTTTCTGGAAATTTTTCGATACTTTTAGCCCAATATGAATCGGGATATTGTTGATGAGATTTTGGATATGGCTCAACGATAGGATCATACATATTCTATTAAGTGCCTATTGTATATGTCGTTTATAAAGATTGAGTTTCATTTTAATTAGGGAGCTCGTGCATTCTAAGACCGATAAATTTAATTGCCTTTATGCGTTAGAAACTTCAAGGGATAAATATTAGAACTTCAAAAGCATTTCAGCGGCGACGCATTCACAGAGGTCTTTGCAAACCGGACAAACATAGTCGTCTTCAATACTGGAAGATTGCCATTTCCCTGGATGCTGCTTTACCAACTTTCCTCCGCATTTGGAAAAATACCGAAATGCGCTATTCCCAGGGCTTGCTAGCCAGATATGTGCCAGACCAGCCAATGCACCTTGTTGTTGTGCTTTTTTAATCGACAATGAAAGTAATTTAGAGCCGATACCTGCTCCGCGGTACTTGTCGTTAACGGTATTACACTTAAAATAACAAACTTGCTCTACAGGCACTCCCCATCGCTCTGGCGTACACCATTTATCTGGAATCCAGTTGTTGGCCGCTATTGTCAGTCTAAAACCGATTAATTCGTCTCCAATTAGTGACACAAAGCTCGCATTTATATTATTTGCGAAAGACTGCTTGTATAAAGTTTCTATCGCGTTTTGATTAAGATAATTAGCTCCATGAACATGATTGGCCAAATTTAGAACGCGCTCGAAATGTGAAGGGTCTAAAGGACAAAATTGAATTTGTTGATTATGCATTAGGTTCAATGGAGGACTCTATTTGTTGTAAAACTGAGTGAACAAAACTGACGCATTGTTGGTAATTTTCATAAACCCTTTCATCTAATGATGCTGGATTTTTCGCCGCGCTGCGAATGCGACGAAGCTGCTCGGTAGATAATGCTGTGCCTACGCAGTAGGCGTCAACCACGCAGCCTGCTTGTTCAGTCTTTTGATGAGTTATATGAACGACGCTCGTTGCATCGTCGGTATATGCTTGACAAGCCGAGAAATCACCGACATATCCAAAGTATTTATCTGGGATAGTTTGTAATATTTTAGTCAAATCTCGATCGTACTGAGTGGCCAATTGGAATCCTATTGGTCCGGTAACTACACCCGTAAGAATTTTGTCACTATAAGACAATGTGTAACTGGCAAACCTATCTCTTCCTGAGTATTCAGTCATCATTTCACTTCTGGTTCTAAGTTCAGATTATACTAGGTTAATAATAGCACTTAGCGCGAATTTTCAAACAGAGTATCTATGCAATTAGACTAAAGTAGGTTAATAACCGACCATTATTTGGTGTCGCAAATGACAGTCAGTTATCTAGGAACCGATAAAAATCGTATTTAATAAGGTTTAATAGCGATAGGCATCGGTTTTGAAAGGACCATGCAGAGGTACATTGATATAATCTGCTTGTTGCCGGGTTAATTTGGTGATCACGCCACCGAAACCTTCCACCATATAACGAGCAACTTCTTCATCAAGATGTTTTGGCAGCACTTCTACTCGCAGCAATTCGGCCTTTTTCACATCATCAAGATTGGCATAACCTTGCTCGAACAACAGGATTTGGGCTAAAACTTGGTTCGCAAAAGAGCCGTCCATAATACGTGATGGATGCCCAGTCGCATTACCTAAATTGACTAATCTGCCTTCGGATAGTAATAACAAATGATCTTGTTCATCATCACTTCTAAAGACTTTATGAACCTGAGGTTTAATTTCGTCCCAGCGCCAATTTTTACGCATAAAAGCGGTATCGATTTCATTGTCAAAATGACCAATATTACATACCACAGCGCCGGATTTTAAAGATTTAAGAATATTTGAATCACATACGTTGACGTTGCCAGTGGTAGTTACCACTAAATCTACATTACTCAATAAGGCTGTGTTGATGTCTTCGATCTTGCCACTATTGTTGCCATCAATATAGGGTGAGACTAACTCAAAACCGTCCATGCAGGCTTGCATTGCACAAATCGGGTCAATTTCCGCAACGCGCACTATCATACCCTCTTGACGGAGTGACTGGGCAGAGCCTTTTCCAACGTCACCATAGCCGATTACCAGTGCTTTTTTACCGGCCATCAAATGGTCGATTGCACGTTTTATGGCATCATTGAGACTATGACGACAGCCGTATTTATTATCATTTTTGGATTTGGTTACTGAATCATTTACGTTTATAGCAGGCACTTTGAGCGTGCCAGCTTCTAACATTTCTAATAGACGGTGCACACCTGTAGTGGTTTCTTCAGTGATGCCGTGCACATTGTTTAGCACCTGAGGGTATTTGTCATGCAGCATTTGTGTGAGATCGCCGCCGTCATCTAAAACCATATTAGCATCCCATGGCTGACCATCTTTTAATATGGTTTGCTCAAGACACCATTCGTATTCTTCTTCGGTTTCACCTTTCCAAGCATAAACTGGCACTCCAGCAGCTACAATTGCTGCGGCAGCTTGATCTTGAGTAGAAAATATATTGCATGAAGACCAACGGACATTCGCGCCTAAATCTACTAAGGTTTCGATTAATACACCGGTTTGAATCGTCATGTGAATACAACCTAGAATATTGGCTCCTTTCAACGGTTGTGAAGCACGATACTTTTCACGAATCTTCATCAGTGCAGGCATTTCACTTTCTGCAATAGTGAGTTCTTTACGTCCCCAATCAGCTAGATTGTTGTCGGCGACTTTATAATCGCCGGTGACCATGACATGATTTTCTTGATTCATATAAACTTCCGATTTTACAAAGGTGAAAGATATATCGTTTCTAGAATACGATAACTACAGTGTATGCTTTTTTGTTAACTGTTCAATTAAACTACAACTTATTAATTTGTGCTAGTTAACATTATAGAAAAGGAAGTATAGAAAAGATCACTTAAAATAATTTATAAGTGACTGCCAAGACTAACGCTATTAATGTTAAAAATATAAATAACGTCTGATACATGGATTGCCAACTTCGTTGCAAATCGGCATAGCGAACTTCTCGGCTGGCGCCTACGCGTTGTGAACGTATTTTGATATTTTGATAAATTGCAGGGCCCCCTAGTTGAACCCCCAAACCACCACCAATGATGGCTTTAATATAACTATTAAAAAATTGTTTTTGCGACACACCCTTAAACCCTTTGTAAGCGCCTACAAAGCCAGTGCCAATCGAAAAAACCAAAGCAAAAATAACTTGTGGTACAAACAACAATAATTGGGTTAACAAAGCGATGGGCAAACCAAACTGGCGGTTTTTAACAAGTTTCATGTTCCAAATTTGGTTTAACTCATACAACATGCGAATGACCAACGCTGCTAATCCTCCTGCCAATAAATACCAAAAGATAATAGCGAATTGTTGGTAGATGAATCGTTGATTTAGGGATTCAATTGCCGCTTTAGCAATACCCATTGGTGTTAGTGTGTTGGTTTCTCGAAGCACAAGCCCATTTAAATGGTGCCTTGCGAGATTTTTCTTTTCCGATTTCAACGCTTTTTGCACGCCTTTAAAATGGCGTCGTACAGGTTGAAATTGAATCGCCACAATTAACATTAGGGTATCGAAAAATAATGGGTATTCGGCAAGAAATAACGGGATAGAAATGATCACTAATATCGGAGCTAACAGCACTATGATCGCCAGACTCCCAGAAATACGTTGCTGGGCAGCACTTCTTGGGGCATTGGGGTTCACTCTTGCGGCCAGGTTTAGTGCCATTAGCCGCAATAGTGTCAAAGGATGAGCTTTTTCGGGCCAGGGTATGAGCCACTCCAGTATCAATGCGGTTATTATTACCAATAAAGGTAAAAAACCGGATTGCTGTAGGGCTTCATAAATAGCCATCATAATGGGTTATATCTGCTGTTGAGCCATTTCTGCAATCATACTCATTACCAGTTCTGCAGAATTCTTAGCTGCTTGGTCAATATATGATTTAAACGAAACGGAGGACGTCTGTCCTGCGATGTCTGATAGCGAGCGTATCACTACAAAAGGCGTATCTAGCATATAGCACGTCTGGCCTATCGCAGCTCCTTCCATTTCAACTGCACGCATGTCAGGAAATAAACCTCGAAGTCGCGTCGCTGCGTCATCACAACCAATGAAGGAGTCACCGGTACAAATTAACCCGCGCTTACTTTTAACATGCACCACGTCTTTAGCCGCATGTTCTGCTGCTTCGATTAAACGTTGGTCACAGGGGAAGATGGCTGGCATACCGTATACTTGCCCACGTTCATAACCAAAGTGAGTGAGATCTACATCGTGATGCTGAACACTAGTACCTATTACCAGATCACCAATACTAAGATCTGTGTCAAAACCGCCTGCAGAACCGGTATTTACCACAAAATCAGGAGCGAACCTATCAATTAATATTGTCGTGGCTACGGATGCAGCGACTTTACCAATTCCGCATTTTACGACTACTACATCGACGCCGTGTAACTTACCAGCATAAAAATTAAGGTGAGCGTATTCAGATACTTCTACGTTTTCAAGCGTCTCTTTTAGTAACGCTACTTCTTGATCCATAGCGCCTAAGATTGCTATTTTCATGATATTTTTAGTTGGATGAATTTGCGCGGATTTTAATATTTACGGGCTCAAATTGCGAGGTTTGCGGCAACATTATGTGAAAAGATGATGATTTTTTGCTTAGAAAAAAGCCCTTTGTCGATTTTTCAAACAAAGGGCGTTTAAATTAACTGTTCAGCGCGTTGATATTCACTAGGCCGCCACTGGACGAGTGGAACGCATTGGTCTTTTCGGTTTATCTGCACGGGGATTATCTGGATTGTTAGTTCCAGGCATTACAGGCTTTGGTGTTTTCCGTTGCAGTGGGGCAAGTTTTGCATCGATACATTCTTTTATTTCTGCCTTGCTGTAACCTGCTTTTACTTTAATGCGTAAGTGAGGAATTCGGGCGGCATCCAAAGCACTAGTGACATACCAATCTCGCTGGGTTTTGTAGCCATCTTTGCCACCGTCACGCACTAAGTCAATTGCCATGACGGGACTCATGTCGGATTTGTTACAAAGTACAAAATCTAATTGACGACTGGATGCTTTGAGCAGTGCGTTTTTGGCTGCTCGTTTGTCAGTATTTTGACGCAACGAAACAATTTCAGACAACCTTGTTCTGCACAGCACCCGATATCGCTGACCCATGGCACTTTCAATTAAATCTAAAAAACTGAGTTCAGTTTGCGTGAGTAAAGATGTTTTTCGTTTAAACGGAAATGATAAACCACCGTCACTCAATTTAAGCGCAGCTATTGCTACAATGATCAACATCATCATTAAAATAATGGCTAGTTCCATAAGACCTTTCCTCAAAAAAGAGACAAAAATTTGACGCTTTCGTCGAATTATCATCAAACCTGTAGATTTCAATTGGAAATAGCAAAGACAGTGCCACAAGGTAGCGTGCGGGTGTATAAATTATCTAGAAAACCAATATGTTGACGTGCAAGTGGACGAATTGTGGTTGTGGATAAGTGCCGGGTACTAGGATTTCACTAGCACATCGACTTGTGTTCCGGCTCCATCTTTGGAAAGGATTATGATTTTTTTGGCGCTATCATACTGCATTAGAATGCGGCCTTTGAGTGTTTTAATTTGTTCAGCTTTTCCCAATTTTTGAATATAAAAGTTTTGTGCACTTTGTTGATCCGTTGCGGCATGATAGGTCAGACTAGCGGGGAGTTCAGGTGCGAACACTTGACACATTTTTGGGTTTGGAAATAAGGGCAATGAGTAAAATTCTTGCGGACAAGATTGTGATGTCATTTCTGCCGTTGCATTGTCCTGAGCTTGACTCTCTATTGAAAATAACGCCAGAGCAGAGAAAACTGCAATCATTGGGAGCCTTTTTAAGGTTAAACTAAACTTCACTGCTTTTTACCTGTCATATACAAACATCTTGTCACACTATAGAAGTTGGCGGGGGTGGGAGCAAGACGATTGACTTTTTTTAACGTATACAATTGAGTAAGTCAGTATGATCAGATGGTTAGTACGACAATTTGCAGATTACCTACGGCTCTTTCTGTTCGCTAGTGGTGTGCTGCTCGGTGTTCAAGCTCCCGGTTTTATGCAGCAATATCAACAGCGCGTTGAAGCCCATTTACTCGAAGCTAAACAAAACCTTGCGGGCTTTCAATTCACTGCTGATAGGTATTTTAGTGGCAATATAAAAAAACTCATCGCCTATTATAATGAAAGTAACGATCCTGTATTTAAGCAGGATGCTATTAGTATCAGCTCTATTTACCAGCGCGTTGAACTGTTAGAGGCCGAGTATACCGCTATGTCTCAACATCCCCTTAAACAGGCATGGCATCTAGTGCAAGATGCAGACGAACAACTCAGGTTAGAAGCTTTCCAAAGCTTTAATTTTACAGTACCGCTAAGCCCATTAGCGATTATTTGGGGATTAGGCTTTGCGGTGATTTTGTTGTTAAGCATTGACACGACGGCCTTCACCTGCCGCAAATGTGCAGCCAAACTTCGTGGTCACCATCATAGTCATTCCTAAATCTCACCCAGCAATTTATTTTATTAAGGATCAAAAATTTGAAAAATATGCAGATAGACATAGTCTCAGACGTATCATGCCCTTGGTGCATTATAGGTTATAAAGCACTTTCCCAAGCGATTGAAAATCTAGCAACAGAGATAACCGTTAATATTGATTGGCAGCCATTTGAACTTAATCCGCAAATGCCGCCAGAAGGTCAGGAAATTGGTGAGCATATCACCCAAAAATATGGCATCAGTATGGAGCAGGCAGAGCAAAATCGAGAAGCCATTAAACAACGAGGTCTCGATGTGGGTTATGAGTTCGGCAATCGGGGAGGGGGACGTATCTTCAATACCTTTGACGCTCATCGTTTACTCCATTGGGCGCAAGAGTACGGAAAACAAACAGAATTAAAACTAGCGCTGTTCGATCTGTACTTCAAACAATCAGGTAATCCAAGTGACCATCAACAATTGTTAGAGGTGGCTGAACAAGTTGGTTTAGATCGTGAAAAAGCATCGGCAATTTTAAATAGCGATAAGTTCGAACAAGATGTTAGAACGGCTCAAGCCCACTACCAGCAAGCCGGTATACATTCGGTGCCCGCCGTCATCGTTAATAATAAACACCTTATTAGTGGCGGCCAACCAGTGGATGTGTTTGAACAAGCACTGAGACAAATTGCTAAGGAAGAATAGGCTTAACTAATAATCACTAGTGTTAATATTATTATTGATTTACTATTTTGATGGATTTTAATCAGCGTAAATGTAAGGGAATGCGTGCTGCATCTTCACCGTTTAATGCTGTGTGAAGTGTTTTTAAGGAAAAATTATGCTGCTATCGTGTCGCTCGTCTTTTTTGTTGATTAGCTTTTTAGCTCTGTCCGCCTGTGGTGGTGGCGGAGGTGGAGATGGGGGCAATTCTTCCAACTCTGGAGGAGGAGGTGGACCCACTAATAATACGCCCACACCTACCCAAGTTATTGCTAATGCGACAGATTATTCAGCAACTGAATTAAAAAGTGCTGCTACCGAGTTAATGGGCTCTCGATATATCGGCCAAAAAAACGTTGCAAGTATCAACCTTGACGTTGCCCAACGGGCTTTTAAGTACTTATTTGATGATGATGCCACTGAAACTCCGTTCATTGCTGATGATAATTTCACGGATCAAATGGATGGCAACGGCAATATTGATATTACATTTGCCTGTGATTACCAAGGTACAGCTAAGTATAAAGGAAAATTGAATAGTGCTTATCAAGGGAACTTGGCCATTACCTATACTAATTGTAATGACGTTGATAATGGTTTTCCAATTACCGGTAGTATTGCTTTAAGTATTCAAACATTGACCGAAACAGAGGTCGATATAACCTATTACTTCGATAATTTAGGTTGGACTTTTGATGAGCAATCTATCAAGTTAACCGGGTATTCAGATTTTTACTCTTCGCAATATGATAATGACCAAAATTACAGCCTAGAAAATCATCAACATGTCCTGTTTATTATCGATGACCAGCAATTATTACTGGATGCTCAATTAGAAGTTGTCACTGTCGACTACCAAGATTCATTTGATTTAACCGGGGAACTATTCATAGGTGAAGAAGGTAAAATAGCATTTAGTTTGGAAGACGCTGTCGGCACCCCACCTTTTCTTAGTTCTGGCAGCGTATTGCTAGAAGCCGACAAGTTGGTTGCCTTCGACTTTGGTTCAGACCTGAGCAGCAATTTTATTCGTTATTTGGAAGATACTGATTCTGACGGTACTTACGATATTGGTACTTATTTTAGTAATGTCAGCGAATTGTTGTACGGGTCAGTCACTGCTAAAACATTAGTCTCAGTGGAGATGATGTCAATTCCTCCCACTGTAGATAGACCTTATCTGAATAATTACGACGAAATAACCACGACTACTGCAATTAACCTTTCTCCGGGATTTTACAATGATCCAGACAATAGCAGCGAGGATTTAACGCTTAGTTACCGTTGGTACATCAATAACATTCTCGTCAGTGAGCAAACCGCTGACACCTTCCCTCCATATCTAGCTGTTTATGGTGATATCGTTAAAGCTGCGATGGTTGTCTCGGACGGAGTCAATAGCATCGAAGGCGTGGGAATAGAAATTTACATTCAAGATGCTCCAGCTGAATTGCGCGTAAGTGACGTGCCGGAAAATATTCGAGCAGGTGATGTGGTGAAATTTAACGTTACCGCATATGACCCTGATCTAGGTGTTGATGAAGCTGCGGCTAACCTACTTGTTGGTCCTGAAGGTGCGGTTATTGATACCGCTGGACAGGTCACTTGGCATGTCCCTAGCGATTTCTCATTCTCACAACAATTTTATGATTTTACTTTCTCACTGCCGAATGATGACGAGACAACGCCCGAAGGGATAGTTGTGCCAATTGAAGTGTCGGCCGAGGTAGATATGCCGTTAGCTCGTTCAGGCATAACCGTCCCCACTAATAGTAAATCCATACAAATAGCCGACTTTGATGGCGACACCAAAAATGAAATTCTATCAACTGATAATCTTTATAGCCTTTTCTTGCTTGAATTTAATGAACAAAAATATCAACAAAAATGGGTATACCCCTATAAGTTGCCTACTGATGGACGAATTGTCCAGGTGCTTAAAGCAAATTTGGATGATGATGCCCAACAAGAAATTGTTGTTATTACTGAACAAGGGGTGAGCGTAATTAATGGGCTCGATCAGCAGGCTAGCATTTTGTTTGAAACAACTGACTACCTGCATTTTGCGTCGGTAATTGATATCGATGGTGACGGAACGCTAGAAATCGCATTTCTTAGTGCACAAAGTACTTATTCAGATACAGTTCAATTGCATGTGGTGTCGTTAAATAATCCTGATGTCACACTTTTCACTACTAATTTGGACTCTGCAAAACAAATTGAATTTGCCAACGTCGACGCTGACAGTAATTTGGAGTTAGTGACAAATAACGGCCGTGTTTATGATGCAATTACTTGGCAAAATCAGTGGCTAAACAGCACTAAATTCGGAGATAGTCATCTTACCACCGGTGATTTTGACGGCGATGGTATTGCTGAAATTGCTGGCGCGGATAACTGGGGGAATATAAGTCTGTATTCGGCGGTAGATAAAACTCAGTTGTATAGCTTTGACAACTTTAATACCTGCACTTTATTAAGTGAAGATTTAAACAATGATGGGATAGATGAGCTTGTTGTTGGTGATTGCCAATGGGGCAATATTACGGTTTACAATTTGATCGATAATGACCTCTCTAAATTGTGGGAAGTTGATTCCCAAGATCATGGCTCTAGCTCTCTTGTCAGTGGTGATTCTGACAACGATGGACAGCTAGAACTGCACTGGGGAACAGGTATTACCCACTCAGGACAGAACATCTTTGTAGTAGCGGATATTGATGGAGAGAGCCTTACCGTTAAAGACACTTCCGGTGCAGTGCAGTTGGATTACTTTAGCAGTGCTGGCTGGTCGAATATTGAAGATAATGATGAAAAAGCGGTGTTTTTCGTACCATCAACGTCGAATGGTTATGGTGGAGGACGTGTTTTGTCTTTGCATGAAAGCGGCGAGTTTTTGTTGAGTGACGAGATTTCTTCTAATTGGAGTAATAATCGTTATGCGGTTACTACTGACTTTAATAACGATGGTTTTGGTGACATATTTTTACCAAGCACCGAGTTATACGATGGCGCACTCTCTGTTATTCAACTTTCTGATTACAGCACTATCTGGCAGATAGCCGGTGATTACAATTCTGATATTGGTATCATTCGCGCTAAAGATCTAAATGACGATGGGTTTGACGATGCTGTGTACGTCGATGGGCAAGCTTTGAAAGCGGTAGATGTGCAAAATCAATCGATAATAGCGAATTATACATTTGATCATTCTATTCGGGACTTCGTTGCTACTAGCATTAATGATACAGGGGTAGTCCTAGTTTCATTTGGTGACAAGATGTCGTTTCTAACAACCAATGGTAGCTTCTTTTCAGAGCAGTCTTTCATTGACGAATCTTGTATGAGAATAGAATTGTTCAATTTTGATAGTGATGAAGAATTGGAACTGGCATGTTTGCAAGCAGAACAATATTCATCCTATTCTCAAACTTTAGTGGTGTATGAGTTAAACGATAATAGGTTTACAGAAGTTGCCCGTAATAAAGTCGATAGTGAAGTTTATGATCTTGCGATAGACCCAACCTCAGAGACAAACCAGGATATATTTGTCACAACATCTAAACGAATAAATAATAATATTTTTCCAGAGGAATATCTGTATCAGATTAAAAAGCTATCGTCACAAGGAAAAATTCGGTGGAGTAGTCCTGGGTTAATCGGACAACCTAGTTCACATGGTTTAAAGGTGCGCTTAGGCACAGATCAGAAACTAGAGTTTATGCTGTCCACTTCGCAAATGATGTATTGGATAAAATAAACGCTATTTCTAAAATCAATAAAAAAGGGCCTTTTGGCCCTTTTTTGTTTTGCTTCATTTAGATGTTAATTAAAACAAATTACACACCTAGATAATCCATGATGCCATCGGCTGCTTTACGGCCTTCATCAATGGCGGTAACCACCAAATCAGAACCACGTACCATATCACCACCAGAGAATATCTTTGGATTTGATGTTTGGAACGGGTAGCGACCTTTAGCGGGCGCACGAACACGGCCTTTTTCATCCAATATAATGCCATAATCGGCAAACCAATTGGCAGGACTAGGTTGGAAACCAAAGGCAATAATAACCGCATCGGCTTCTAATACGTGTTCAGAACCTTCAACCACAACAGGACGTCTACGCCCTTGTGCATCGGGTTCACCCATTTCTGTTTTCACCAGCTTCACACCACAGGCTTTGCCTGATTCGTCTACTGCGATATCCAAAGGTTGTAGATTAAACTGGAACTGCACGCCTTCTTCTTTGGCGTTAACCACTTCACGGCGAGAGCCTGGCATACTTTCTTCATCACGGCGATATGCACAAGTAACAGAGCTAGCGCCTTGACGAATAGATGTGCGTACGCAGTCCATGGTGGTGTCTCCACCCCCTAACACTACAACCTTCTTACCTTTCATGTCGATGAAGTCTGATGCTTGTTTTTCAATCCCCATCACTCGATTAATATTGGCAATTAGGAACGGAAGAGCTTCGTACACACCCGCAACACCTTCGTTCTCAAATCCACCTTTCATGGAGTTATAAGTTCCCATTCCTAGGAATACCGCGTCGTAGTCGTCCATTAACTGTTGAAATTCAATATCTTTGCCAATTTCAGTGTTTAAAATGAATTCAACACCCATATTGGTAAATATTTCACGACGTAATTTAATCACGTCTTTTTCCAGCTTGAATGAAGGAATTCCGAAGGTTAATAGTCCACCGATTTCTTCATATTTGTCATAAACAACCGGTGTTACACCGTTACGAACAAGTACGTCTGCACAGGCAAGTCCGGCGGGGCCGGCACCGACTATGGCAACTTTTTTGTCAGTTTTAATCACACCTGACATATCTGGTCGCCAACCCATTTTAAACGCAGTGTCGGTGATATATTTTTCAATACTTCCGATAGTTACCGCGCCAAAATCGTCGTTTAACGTACATGCACCCTCACAAAGTCTGTCTTGTGGACAAACTCGACCACAGACTTCCGGTAAACTGTTAGTCTGATGAGAAAGCTCTGCTGCTTCTAAAATTTTTCCTTCGTTGGCTAGTTTTAGCCATTGAGGGATATAGTTATGAACTGGACATTTCCATTCACAATAAGGGTTACCGCAGTCCAAGCATCTATCTGCTTGTCCTTCAGTTTGAGATTGAGAAAGTGGTTGATAGATTTCACCGAAGTCCTCTTTGCGCATAATAATGGGCTTCTTCGGAGGATCAATTCTTTCTACATCTACAAATTGGTATACATTTTTAGCCATTTTTTAACCCTACCTCTACTGAGCCTGAATACGTAATTCTGCTGTTGACCGACTTATGTGGCCTAGCAGATTTTTCACGTCGCTAGTCTTAGGTTTTACTAATCTAAATTTCTGCAATTGCTCGGCAAAATTAGTTAATAACATAAGCGCATGCTCGCTACCCGTTTCTTCGTAGTGTTGGTTAATCAAACCACGTAAATGCTCAGATAATATGCCCTTTTCTTCAATTGACATTATATCTACAAGTTCACCATTAACGCGGTGTTCGATGTCGTTGAATTCATCGTATAAATACGCAAAACCACCGGTCATACCTGCGCCAAAGTTCACGCCTACACTTCCTAGAACCGCTACTATGCCGCCGGTCATATATTCACAACCATTGTCACCCGCGCCTTCTATTACTGCTATGGCTCCCGAATTACGCACACCAAAACGCTCACCGGCTTTACCTGCTGCAAACAACTTGCCGCCTGTAGCGCCGTATAGACAGGTGTTGCCCATGATAGTGCTGACATGAGGGTCAAAAGTAATGTTGCGAGGTGGGAAAATAACCAATTTACCACCCGTCATGCCTTTACCCACATAATCGTTAGCATCGCCGCAAAGAGTCATTTCTAAGCCGCCTGCGTTCCACACACCGAAACTTTGGCCAGCGGTACCTGTGAGGTGCACTTTGATTGGGTCATCATGCATCCCCTGGTTTCCATGCTGTTTAGCAATCTCACCAGAGATAAGTGCGCCCACTGAACGATCTGTGTTGCGAATTGAAAACGACAAGTTCGCGCCAGACATCTTGCTAATCGCAGTTTGTGATGCGGCTAAAATTTGTTTGTTTAATAAACCTTCATCCAAGGGTGCATTAGCGTCCTCTGAACAAAACAGCTTAGTATGTGAGCCTTCTTTGGGTTTCACTAATAATGGACTCAAATCGAGTTTTCTCTGCCGTGCCGTAATACCATCAATCACTTTTAATAGCTCTGTGCGGCCAACTAAGTCTTCGAACTTAGCCACTCCCATAGAGGCCATGATTTCACGTACTTCTTGCGCAATAAACTTGAAGTAGTTCATCACCATTTCAGGCAAACCAATAAAGTAGTTATCCCGCAGTTTTTCATCTTGAGTTGCAACACCTGTTGCACAATTATTCAGATGACAAATACGTAAATATTTACAGCCTAAAGCAACCATAGGACCCGTTCCGAAACCGAAACTTTCGGCACCTAAAATACCCGCTTTAACCACATCTAATCCGGTTTTAAGACCGCCATCAGTTTGCACTCGAACTTTATGACGCAAACCATTTTCTACTAATGCTTGCTGAGTTTCTGCAAGACCAAGTTCAAATGGGCTACCTGCATATTTTACTGAGGTTAACGGACTCGCACCTGTACCGCCGTCGTAACCTGATACTGTAATTAAATCGGCATAAGCTTTAGCAACACCCGTTGCAATAGTTCCAACCCCTGGCTCGGAAACTAATTTCACAGAGATAAGCGCTTTAGGATTAACTTGTTTTAAGTCAAATATAAGCTGCGCTAAATCTTCAATTGAATAGATATCGTGGTGCGGAGGTGGTGATATTAGTGTTACACCTGGTACTGAGAATCTCAGCTCTGCAATGTAATTATTTACTTTATCACCAGGAAGCTGACCACCTTCACCGGGCTTAGCACCTTGTGCAACTTTGATTTGGATAACATTAGCGTTGACCAAATAATGTGGTGTTACACCAAAGCGACCTGAAGCCACTTGTTTGATTTTCGAATTTTTCTCGGTGTTAAAACGCGCCGGATCTTCGCCACCCTCACCAGAGTTGGACTGTCCGCCTAGACGGTTCATGGCGATAGCCAGTGCTTCATGTGCTTCAGGGCTAAGTGCACCAATCGACATCGCTGCCGTATCGAAACGCGGGAATAACTTATCCTCCGACTCCACTTCACTGATGTCAATAGGATCCGTATCTGGATTCAGTTCAAGTAAGTCACGAAAATGTGACGGTGAACGTCCATTTACTAACGTAGAATAAGCTTGGTAATCTTCATAACGGCCTGACTTAACCGCTACCTGCAAAGTGGTAACTACATCTGGGTTATAGGCATGGTATTCGCCACCGTGTACGTATTTTAATAGCCCACCGTGAGACATTGGCTTGCGCTTCAACCAAGCAATTCGATTCAAATTAATTTGATCTTGTTCAAAGTCTTCAAATCCAGTGCCCTGTATTCGGCTTGGGATTCCTTTGAAACATAGCTCAGTGACTTCTTTGTTAATACCGATAGCTTCAAATAATTTTGAGCTACGGTAACTAGCGATAGTACTGATACCCATTTTAGACATGATTTTATACAGACCTTTATTGATACCCTTACGGTAATTCAATGTGGCTTGCATTGCGGTCAGTTCAATTTCACCTTCTTCTACCATTTGTTCAATGGTTTCATAGGCTAAGAATGGGTAAACAGCCGTTGCGCCAAGACCAATCAACACTGCGAAATGGTGAGGGTCACGAGCTGAAGCGGTTTCTACTATTATGTTGGCATCACAACGAAGTGATTTTTCAATCAAACGGCGCTGCACTGCACCAACAGCCATAGCTGCTGGGATAGGCAATCTGTTTTGCTTAATATTACGGTCTGATAATATTACAAACGCAGCACGTTTCTGTTTAACTAGGTATTCGACTTCATTACAAATGCGCTCAATTGCCTTTTTGAGTCCTTCTTCAGGAAGGTAATTCAAATCGATAATCTCGGAATAATAATATTCAGAATCGTATTCGCGCAGCTGTTTCAGATCGGTATACATTAATACCGGTGAGTTAAATAATACTCGATTCGCATATCCCGATGTTTCACTAAAGACGTTCTGTTCACGACCGACACAGGTCGCCAACGACATTACGTGATTTTCCCGTAATGAATCAATTGGTGGATTAGTTACTTGAGCAAATTGCTGACGGAAGTAGTCATATACAGTGCGCTGTTTCGATGACATAACAGCCATAGGCGTATCGTCACCCATAGAGCCAACCGCTTCTTGTCCATCATTGGCAAGCACTTTAATGATTTGCTGATTTTCTTCGTAGCTGTAATTGAACAGCTTGTGATAGGTGCTCATCATGTCGTCATCAAAGGCACGTTTACCAATTTGGCTGGCGTCACACTCTTCAATCGGCTTGAGGTGTTTGATGTGTTGATCAATCCACTCTTTATAAGGATGGCGAGTTTTTAATTCTTCATCAATTTCGTTGGAGCGCCAAATCTTACCTGTGTATGTGTCAACAGCAAGCATTTCGCCCGGTCCAACACGACCTTTTTCAACCACATCTTCAGGCTTGTAATCCCAAATACCAATTTCTGAGGCAAGGGTAATAAAGCCGTCTTTGGTTAATACATAACGGGCAGGACGTAAACCATTTCTATCGAGGTTACAGGCCACATGGCGACCATTGGTCATAACGATACCAGCAGGGCCGTCCCATGGTTCCATGTGCATTGAGTTAAACTCATAGAACGCACGAAGATCGTCGTCCATGGTGCTGTTATTTTGATATGCTGGTGGAACAAGCAAACGCATGGCTCTAAACAAATCCATACCACCGGCTAAAAACAATTCCAGCATATTGTCTAACGAAGATGAGTCTGACCCTTCAGTGTTTACAAAAGGAGCTGCATCTTGGAGATCAGGCAATAGCGGTGTTACAAACTTTTTCGAACGAGCTTGTGCCCAGTCTCTATTACCACGAATGGTATTGATTTCACCGTTATGTGCTAAAAATCTGAAAGGTTGCGCTAACGGCCATTTAGGTAATGTATTCGTAGAAAAACGTTGATGGAATACACAAATGGCGGACTTTAAGCGTTCATCGGCAAGATCCAAATAAAAGTTTGGCAAATCTTTCGGCATTACCAAGCCTTTATATATAGTTACTAGTGCAGATAAACAGGCAATGTAAAAATCGCTGTCTTCGACTAATCTTTTTTCAACCCGTCTTCGAACCATGAATAAGCGGCGTTCTAAATCTCTTTTACGCCATCCTGGAGGAGCATTGACGAATACTTGCTCCATTTTTGGTACACCTTGGGCTGCAAGGTCACCTAAAACCGAATGGTCAACTGGCACTTCTCGCCAACCTACCACTGCTAAGGTTTCTTTGGACAATTCTTCTTCTATTGTTTGGCGAGCAATCTGTGCTTTTTCTGTATCTTGGTTTAGGAAGATCATTCCTACGCCATACTTTTTGCCTAATTTCCAACCATTTTCTGCTGCAATCAGATTGAAAAATTCATCTGGTTTTTGCAACAACAATCCACAACCATCTCCGGTTTTACCATCCGCAGCAATACCACCACGATGCTGCATGCGATCGAGGCCTTCAATTGCGGTAGTAACCAGTCTATGACTAGCTTCACCTTCAGTGTGGGCGATTAATCCAAAACCACAGTTGTCTTTTGAATCATTTGGGTTATACAAACTCATTAACGTAACTCCTTCAACCTTTGGCTGAGAAAGGTTGTACATGCCAACTAGAATGTTGGTATTTAGCTGCACTGAGCCTGACTTCTGTGGTCAGTTTTGCTCGTTGCTGGTTTATGTTGTTTTCTTGTCGTTTGTTTGAGGGTACCAGCCGGTTATCGAATTTTTATGAATTTTTAGCCAAGCGGCCTGACAAAATACCGACATTAAAGGGAGAAATCAATCCGCGCAACGAGCGAATCATTCAATTTTTCCATTGTTTAACAATTCATGATAATAAAATCAATCCAAATCAAATGCTTACAAAATTCATTTTGATCAAGTAAATCACTTCAAAAAGGCTGAAAATAGATGAGCATTTGTTAACAATACGTTTATTATTTGGTGGTTTTTGTAACAACCCACTTTATTGGTCCTTTCTAACCGCATAATTATTTAATTAAACTGCATAACTGTAAAGAACTAGCTAAGAATAATTTATATCATATTGTTTCGATTGGTAATTCAGTTGCAGTATAAATATTAAACACATTGATGTTTCTGGATAATTTAGAATTCACTCAATCATGGCTGTGTAAACCAATTCAAGGGCCTAGGAATGTCAA
Source organism: Alteromonas sp. M12 (assembly GCF_037478005.1). NCBI lineage: Bacteria > Pseudomonadati > Pseudomonadota > Gammaproteobacteria > Alteromonadales > Alteromonadaceae > Alteromonas > Alteromonas sp. M12. The sequence continues at coordinate 771,767 of NZ_CP144164.1, forward strand.
ACTTACTCGTTTGCTTGGGTACAGATTAGTTTGCTTAAAACCCAGTTAATAAGTCTTTTGACATCTGCGCGGGTTACAAATTCAGTTTATTTAACATTAATTTAATTGAAACATTCACCTACGGTAGTGTTTCTTGATAGCATTGGTCTTCTACTCACACAGAGATTTTAGAAATGCATTCAAAAGCTCCAATTGAATCTTGGGCCATCGGCGTAGCGCGATTCGTTATCCGTTTCGGTACACTCAAAATAAGCATATTTTTTGTTTTACTAACATTGGCTTTCACCATTTGCGGTTCATATGTAATACGCATAATTATGAGTGGTGAAGTGGAAATAAAGGATTTCATTAGTGCGATCATCTTGACCATGTTAAGTGCGCCTTGGGTACTAATTGTTTTTACTGAGTTGGTAAAACAATTGGAGCAATCAAGAGATAGTTTGTCAGAAGCCGTGCAACAACTTGAATTAATGCGCGAAGAAGATGTGCTGCGAAATCATGAATTGCAGTTATCGGTACAAAAACTTAATTACGAAATTGAACAACGTAAAAATGCGCAATTGGAACGAGAGATTGTATTTCACGATTTAGAAAGAGAAATTAATAAAAAATCTGAGCAAGAAGACCAGGCTAAACGTCTGTCTACATTACTTCGTTCTATAATCGATGCCTCTCCCGATTTAATTTATTATCGTAATGAAGAAGGTCGATTTGCTGGCTGTAACCGGGTCGCAGAACAAATGACCGGAAAGACCGAAGAAGAGCTAATTGGTCTAACTCCCCATCAAGTGTATGACGAAGATCTTGCTCGTCAAGTAGTGGCTAGTGACCATGAAGTTTTAGAAACCAATGCCAGTATTACCGAAGAAGTGTGGTTAAGATTTGCAGATGGTCGTCGTCGTTATTATGAAATGCGTAAGGTTCCTTTTTACGATAAAGAAGGTAAGCGTCTGGGTTTACTTGCTTTCGGCCGCGATATTACGGAACGTAAACAAGCCGAAAACGTTGTTACTAAAGCGAACAAAGATAAAACGGCCTTCATTGCCACTATTAGCCATGAATTGCGTACTCCCTTAAATGGTATTGTCGGTCTTAGCCGAATGCTGCGTGACACAAACTTATCGGATGAGCAGTTTGCTTGGGTAAGTACTATTTATGCTAGCGGTATCACCTTAGGGAATATCTTCAATGATATAGTTGATCTAGACAAACTTGATCGCGATAGGTTAGAGCTATCCCTTAAAACGGTTTCATTGAAAGAGTTTACCAACGAATTAGGTAGCATCATTCAATTGCTAGCGGCTGATAAAGGTTTGCGTTTTGAAACGCAAATTATTGAGCCTCTGCCTTTCCAAGTGGAAGCAGACGGCACGCGCTTACGTCAGGTTTTGTGGAATTTACTATTTAACGCGGTTAAGTTTACGCAAAAAGGTAAGGTCAACTTAACGGTTGAAGCGACAGAAGAAAAACCGGGTATCAGTTCGGTCAAATTTACGATTAAAGATACTGGTGTTGGTATTCCAAAAACAGAATTAGATAAGATTTTCGCTATGTATTATCAGGTTAATCATCCTGATCATCAATCGGCAACGGGAACCGGTATTGGTTTGGCCATCTGTAAAGAAATGGTCAGTCTGATGAAAGGCCAAATTAAAGTGAATAGTGTAGTAGGGGAGGGTACCTGCTTTACAGTCGAGTTGCCCCTTACTATTAATAATAAACCTTTGCAGTTACAAGAGCTTTTGGTTCATGGCTTGCAGATTCTGTTGGTAGAAGATATCGAACTCAATGTTATGGTGGCTAAAGCTTTATTAGAGAAGCTAGGGCAAACTGTGGAAGTTGCTATGAACGGCCAAGACGCATTAAAAATGGCCCGTGAAAAGCAATACGATTTAATATTGTTAGATATTCAACTACCTGATATGACGGGATTTAATGTTGCATCAATATTACATGAAGAAGGTTTAGTGGAACAAACTCCAATAGTGGCATTGACCGCAAATGTGATTAAAACCCGTCAAGAATATTTAAATAACGGCATGGATGATGTTATTGCCAAACCGATTAAAAAGAGTCGGGTAATTGAAGTTTTTAACAACTTGTTTGTTGATCAAAAAGATATCCCGCAGTTCTCCGTAGAAGAAGCAAAACCCAGTGAATTAGAATCTATTCTAGATTTAGATTTGTTACAAATGCTGGTGGATACTATCGGTCATGAAATGGTCCGCACAAGTGTTGGAGTGTTCCAAGAAAACATGCCTGACTACATGGAAATACTCAATATAAACTTGAGTGCAAATGACAAAGAAGAAGTGTGTTCTCAAGCTCACAAAATTAAAGGTGCAGCCGGTTCTGTTGGCCTTGCTCGAGTGCAAAAAATTGCAAATCGTATTCAGCAAGGTGATCATCCAACCTGGTGGGAAAACGTGCATGATTGGGTAGAAGAGCTCGAAATGGCAGAAAAGCAGGACACTGCGAAGTTAAACGATTGGCTAAGCTCACAAAATATAGATGATTAACTTATTGGGTAAATCATCTATAGTCAATTGCGGCTGTTAACATACTAAGCTGCGCTTTGTTAGGCATAAAGCGCAGGATTATATTGCGAAAACATAAAAGATTAGATTAATTGAGCCTTGTTTGAATGACTAATTAGCTTGTTTGCTGTTGTTTGCCGTAAATCACCAGCGCTATACCACCGAGTATAGCGCCACTTGAAATTAACATTTTCATCGTGAGTAGCTCTTCTAATAACAACAATCCACCTAGGGCTGCTATTGCGGGTACGCTGAGTTGTAACACCGCAGCCACACTGGAGCGAATGTGTGGGAGCACTTTGTACCAGATGGCATAACCAACTCCTGATGTGATCATGCCTGATGCTAAGGCGTAAACCACGCCCATTGTTTGTAATTGATTTGATTCAATAAATAACACTGGAGTTAGCACTAAACTAATAACCGATGCTCTTATAAAGTTAGAGCTTGTGTCTATTAATGGCGTTGCAGAGCGACTACCAATAATTGAATAACATCCCCAAGCTATGCCTGCCAATGCCATTAGTGTAACGCCAAAAATCGAAGGAGAGTTTACTCCAGGCGAAACAAGATAAATAAAACCGGCAAATGCGACTAACACACCCAAGGATTCAACTAAGGTTAATCGCGCACCATAATACCAACTGATGACTAACATGGTTATTTGTACACAAGCGAATAAAATTAACGCCCCTACCCCCGTATCAAGCTCAATGTATGCGTAGGAAAACCCTGCAGCATATATAAAAAGCGCTAAGCTAGCCGGCCAACTGCCTTTGTTGTTAATTTGATTGACGTTTCCTTTTATCAGCAAAATTAAGATAAGCATAATTGCGCCAGATATTAAGCGGATTAAGGTAAAAGAAGTGGCATCTATACTTGAGTCTGCTAACGCCAAACGACATAGAATTGAATTCCCCGCAAAAGCAAGCAAGGCTATGCCAATGTATACGACGAGCTGTGCAATCGATTTAATCGTTTTATTTCCTAAAACTAAACAAGCAACAAAGTGGCTGTACCTAAAAAGGCAAAAATACCTACGACGTCAGTAATGGTGGTTAAAATTACACTTCCTGCTAGGGCAGGATCTATTTTCAACTTTTTCATTACCAATGGTAAGGTTGCTCCGGCTAAACCAGCGGCAACCATATTGATCATCATGGCAAAGGCAATGACTCCTCCTAACATCCAATCTTGTTTCCAAATGGCAATGACCGATGCAATTAACACCGCCCAAATCGCACCATTAAAAAATCCAATGGCTAATTCTTTGCTCACCAACCATCTTGAGTTATCAGCACTTACGTGGCCTAGCGCCATACCACGAATAACCAAGGTTAGTGTTTGATTGCCTGCTACTCCGCCCATACTTGGGACAATTGTATTGAGAATAGCTAACACTGCCATTTGGCTTAGTGTTGCTTCAAAAAGATCACTTACGGCTGCGGCAAGAAGTGCCGTTACTAGATTTACGGCCAACCATACTGAACGCCGCTGCGTACTTTGCAATACCGGGGCGAAGGTATCTTCTTCATCATCCAAACCGGCCATACTCATCATAGAGTGTTCGGCGTCTTCGCGAATAATATCCACTACATCATCTATGGTGATACGACCCAATAGTTGTCGGCTAGAATCGACTACCGGTGCTGACAGCCAGTTATAGCGTTCGAATAATTTTGCCACTTCTGTTTCTGGCATATCAACGGGGATGGCTTCAGCTTCCTCATCCATAATATCTTCAATACTGGAGTCTGGCAGAGCCGTTAGAAGCTTAGTGACTGGTACAGTTCCAATTAAGGTGTCATTTCGACTCACAACATAAAATGTGTCAGTGCTTTCTGGAATTTCACCTTTGAGTCGCAAGTAACGCAGAATCACATCAATGTTTACATCGCTGCGTAGGGTTATGGTGTCGGTATTCATAATGAACCCGGCGGTATCCTCACCATAAGAAAGGGCTTTTTCTGCGCGCTGACGGTCTTGCTCATCCATCGATTTCAGCACGTCTTTTGAGACCGATTGCGGTAAACTGCTTAACGTTTCCGCTAAGTTATCAATCTCCATGTCTTCTAGGGCATCAACAACTTTGTCTGGAAGCATTTGTCCGATGATGCCATTACGTACATCTTCGGACAGTTCTTCTAATACATCGCCATAAAAATCGGAGTCCAACATTTCCCACAGTTCAGTTCTTGATTTGCTTGGGGAAGACTCTAGAAGAAGGGCGATGTCGCAAGCTGGCATGTCGTGAATTGTTTTGCGGACATGCATAAAGCGACCACTGGCCAAGGCTTGATTGATAGCCTTCAGTTGTCGTTGGGCGTGTTTAACCTCTAATGCTTCTGCCATGAATATGCAGCTCAATGAAAAAACTACTAATACTAATAGTTTAGAGGACTAAGGGCAGCAGGTCAGCAATTATTTGCACATTGCTTAACTATTCGTTTTCGTGAAATTTCTCAACTATGAGTTTTTCAATCGCGGCAAGGGCGTGTTCAGCATCGACTCCTTCGCTAATGACGTTAACTTCTTTGCCTTGGGAGCTTTCTAACATCATCAAGCCCAATACACTATTTGCGGAAGCCGATTTCTCCCCTTGAACTAGGGTAACAACGGCATCAAATTGATTGGCTACTTTGACTAATTCAGTAGCCGCTCTTGCGTGTAATCCAAGTTTGTTAACGATGACTATTTGCTTTTCAAATCGATTCATCGATTTAACTCTCGGTGCCTTATTTGAACATCTGGGTGAGACGCTGAAAATGTTTTAGCGAGTGACTCAGCCACATAAACTGAGCGATGTTGGCCTCCAGTACAACCGATTGCTACTGTCACGTAACTACGATTGTTTCTTTCTAGATGAGGAAGCCAAGTTGAAATGAGATTTTGAATTTGCCAGATAAATTTCGTCACTATTGGCTGTGAGCCTAAAAATATCTCGACCGGAGAGTCTAATCCACTGAGGTGCTTTAAGTCTGGCTCCCAATGTGGGTTAGGTAAAAATCGCGCATCGAATACATAATCGGCGTCTTTAGGAATGCCGTATTTAAAACCGAAGGATTCAAATACCAAAACTAGCCTAGAGCTTTTCTTGCCTAGAATTCGCTCTCGAACCAATTCAGCTAATTGATGCACCGAAAGTTTGTCTGTATCTAGATATAAGTCGGCGCGTTCCGCAATAGGGGCTAACAGTTGACCCTCTGCCTGAATCGCATCCGAAAGAGATTTGTTTTGACGAGATAACGGATGCAGTCGACGAGTTTCGCTGAAGCGTTTTATCAGCATGTCATCACTGGCATCTAAATAGACTATGGTCATGTCCCAAGTGGCAGGCAAATAATCAAGAATTTCGACTAATTCACCAGGTACCTTGGGAAGGTTTCTAACATCGATACTCACGGCCACTTGGTCATATTCATCCATAACCGTATGGGTTAGAGTCGGTAATAGGTTAACTGGAATATTGTCGACGCAATAGTAACCTAAGTCTTCTAAAGACCTTAGTGCAATAGATTTTCCTGAACCAGAGCGGCCACTAATAATTATCAGTTTCATGCAACGATTGCCTCGTATAACTGAGCATTATCTTCTGCACGACGAATACGTTTCAGAATTTCCTTATCACTTAATTTTGTCGCGATGGTTGCTAAGGTTTGCAGGTGTCCGGCGGCTTTATCTTCAGGTACTAAAATTGCGAAAAATATGTCCACAGGACAATTATCCACAGCGTCAAAGTTGATAGAAGGATCACTGGTGATTAGCACTGCGACCACATCCTTTAAACCCGACAGTCTACCGTGTGGCAATGCAATACCATTCCCGATTCCTGTGCTGCCCATCTTTTCGCGGCTAACCAGACTATTTAAAATCGTTGTCTGATCAATGTCATCGATTTTTTCTGCCGCTATTAGGCTGATAGTTTCAAGAATTCGTTTTTTACTTGTCCCCTGGACTGCACAACTTGTGCAGTCAGGGGAAAGGATGTCTTTAATTTCCATTAATTAATCTAATATATGTTAATGACGCTTAATTTTTTCCTTGTGCTTGATTACCTGTCGATCAAGCTTATCTATCAATCCGTCAATTGCTGCGTACATATCGTTGTGCTCTGAGGTTGCAAATACTTCGCCTCCGCTAAGATGAACTGTCGCTTCAGCTTTTTGATTAAGCTTCTCGACATTAAGAATGACATGGACATTGTTGATATGATCAAAATGCCTTTCTAGCTTTGTAAATTTATTGTCTACATAATCTCGCAAAGAATCTGTAATTTCTACATGATGGCCAGTAAGGTTAATTTGCATATTAGCGTATTCCTTCTGTTGTTGAGCCTACAGCAGGCTCTTGCGTTGGTTAGACGGTGGGATCGATAAAGACTCCCGGTATTTTGCTATTGTCCTACGGGCGACCTGAATACCTTGGTCTGCCAGTAGATCAGCAATCTTACTGTCGCTAAGAGGCTTGGTAGGAAGCTCTGCTGCGACGAGTTTTTTAATTAATGCGCGAATTGCCGTTGAGGAACACTCTCCTCCAGAATCAGTTGCTACATGGCTGGAGAAAAAGTATTTAAGTTCATAAATTCCTCTAGGCGTATGCATATATTTCTGTGTGGTAACACGGGAAATAGTTGATTCATGCATATCTACCATTTCTGCGACATCATTTAACACCATTGGTTTCATCATTTCAGGTCCATGCTCAAAAAAACCAACCTGCTGCTGAACAATGCAGTTTGCGACTTTGAGTAAAGTGTCATTACGACTCTCTAGACTTTTTATAAACCACTTGGCTTCTTGCATATGCGACCGAATAAATTGACTATCACTGGTGTTTTTAGCGTTCCGGCTCATTGCCGCATATTGCTGATTTACATTCAGCTTAGGCAAACTATCGGGATTTAGCTCAACTTGCCAACGACCATTTTTCTTCATCACTGAAACATCTGGAATGACGTATTCAGATTCACCGATTAACAATGAACTACCAGGGCGTGGATTGAGTGTTTGCAATAACCGCATAGCTTCTCGTAATTCGTCTTCTTTTAGACGAGTTTTACGCATTAAAGTTCGGTAATCTTTACTGCCTAATAAGTCAGCATATTCGCTGATTAATAACTTAGCTTCATTTAACCAAGGGGTGTCAGGTGCAAATTGATTCATTTGTACCATTAAACATTCTTGCGGATTTCTTGAGCCTGAACCAATAGGGTCGAACATTTGAATACGTTTTAAAACGCATTCCACCTCATCAAGTTCAACCTCTTCATGGTCGAGACTAGCAAGAACATCTTCGGTGCTGATAGTGAGGTAACCAGACTCATCAATAGAGTCGATAATTGCGATTGCTATGGCAGTATCAACTTCAGAAAAAGGCGTTAAGCGCATCTGCCACAATAGGTGATCTTGAATATTTTCGGTTGTTTCACCTTGGAAAATTTGGTCGTCATCGCCGCCACTACCACCGCTTATTGAGGCGGGGGCTGAGGAGGCACTGATATATTCGTCCCATGTGCTATCTATGGGTAATTCGTCTGGGATATCTGCTTTTTCTAATGCCTCGTTTGTATCCATGGAATCAGAACTTGCGGATACCGTCTCCTCTGAGAACTTGTCATTACTGTCTGCTAAAGCGGAATCCCCAGTAGGGATATCTGAACCGTCTTCTACTTCTAAAAGTGGATTCGATTCTAACGCTTCCTGTATTTCCTGTTGTAAATCCAGCGTTGATAATTGCAATAGACGTATAGCCTGTTGCAATTGAGGCGTCATTGTTAGTTGCTGGCTGAATTTTAATTGTAACGAGGGTTTCATTTAGTTTTTTTATTCTTACTTGTTTAGCCACAAAGCTTTGGTTAAAAACAACATACCTCTACTATAGCTTGAATTGCTCGCCAAGGTATACATCTCTGACTTGTTGATTATTTAAAACTTCTTCTGCGGTTCCAGAAGCTATCAATTCACCATGACTCACAATATACGCTTTTTCACACACGTCTAGCGTTTCACGCACATTATGATCAGTTATTAATACACCAATACCTCTATCGCGTAGGTGTTGAATTATTTTTTTTATATCGTTTACTGAAATCGGGTCAACACCAGCAAAGGGTTCATCCAATAGAATAAACTCAGGGGCGGCCGCTAATGCACGAGCGATCTCGACTCTTCTGCGCTCCCCGCCTGATAAACTCATGCCAAGGCTGTTACGAATATGGTTAATATTGAATTCATCCAATAATGCATCCGCTTGCTCTTCTCGCTGATCAGAACTTAATTCTTTTCGGGTTTGCAAAATTGCCATGATATTTTGGTAAACGGTTAACTTACGAAATATAGATGATTCTTGAGGAAGATAACCAATTCCTTTTCGTGCACGGATGTGCATGGGTTGTAAGGTTAACTCGGTCTGATCAATATAAATCTCGCCTTTATCGAGTGGCACTAACCCAACAATCATATAGAAGGTGGTCGTTTTACCTGCACCATTGGGACCTAACAGGCCAACAATCTGTCCAGTAGAAACTTCAATGCTTACATCTCGCACCACTTGCCGAGATTTATAAGACTTCGCTAAATTGGTCGCTTTTAACGTTGCCATTAAGGTTTTTCATCCTGCAACTTGTCTTGCTCTTCTTCAGTTTTTTTAGTGTCGTCAGTTTGCCGATTGCGAATGCTTTCGGGTTGGAAAATGGCAGTGACCCCGCCTTCTGCGTTGCCGTCACTTTCTGCTATCAATTGCTCTAATTCCATATTAAATTGAATCGATTCACCTTTAACAAGGCTACTATCCTGATTTAATTCGGCTGCACCATTGAGTGTCAGAGTACGATTCGATACTTCATATTTAATTTCATTGGCCGCGGCACTAATATTACTGCCATCATCGAGGGTTTGGCTGTATTTTGCTGGTTTACCTCGGGCAATAAAAACTTCTTTACCTTCCCCTAAACCCGCAATAACCTCGACTTCGTCAGCCAAAATTTCAAGGCTACCTTGGGTGATTTTGACGTCTTTTCTAAATATCGACGTTTTGGTTTTGCCATCAAAAAAATTCGACTTTGAGTCAACTTTGATTGGCAAGCTAAAATCGTTCTCACCGGCAATAATAGCGGCGCTGAACATTAAGCTAATAAATAAAGCGCTAACGCGGCGCATATTGAGTTTGCACATGATTTTTAAGTTCATATTCCTGTGTAGTTAAATTTGCTACAAAACCGTTACTTTTAACAGTGAAATCTTTCCCGTTTATCTCAACCGGTTCGTCAGACATCATTGTTTTATCGACTAAATTAATTTCTAAAAACTGGGTTCTGATTGTTTGCACAAATCCCGATTCATCGAGGCTTCTAATCTCTACATCAGTTTCTAATTGAATTCGATTATCCTCATACAGCGTGCCTTCCTCAGCTTCTACATGCCAAGGCGTTTGCTCATCGGAAACATAGATGGTGTATTTAGGTTGGCTGAATAAAGTGAAGCCTAGGATTTGATAATGTTCCATTTTAAGCGCGAATACCTGATGATTCACTTCGCCGTTTTCATTGTAAAGAGTGCTGCGCATATTCCTCGCCTGATAATTAGGCTGCCAGGAATCTTCATTACTAGAATCTGTCTGTTCTGGATCTGAACCCATCCACCCTGGCACATATACCATCAAGACTAGCACAAACAAGATGCCAATGCTTAGGGTGATACGATTCATACACTACTACCGTAAATACGATTTAATTTGTTGTTGGCAAACAAAATTAGATCACAGATTTCTCTCACTGCGCCAGCACCACCAGTTGTTTTAGTGACATATTCTGCCACTGATTTCACATATGGGTGGCCATTAGGAACACTGATAGACACACTGCTTTGTTCAAACATACCTACATCAGGCATATCATCACCCATTGAAGCGATATTCTCTTTTTTTAGGTTTAATCCCGTTTTGAGTTTATGTACTGCGGTCTTTTTGTCTTCGACACCTTGAATGATCAGAGACACGCCTAGGGCTGACATTCTATTTTCCACAATGGCGGACTGGCGACCAGTGACTATTGCCACATCAATGCCAATTTCCAACATTGACTTTACGCCATAGCCATCAAGTGTATGAAACGCTTTAAGTTCTTCACCATTGTTTCCCATAAAAATGCTGCCATCAGAGAAGATGCCATCTACGTCACACACCAGTAATTTAATTTTACTAAGCTTATTAATGAAATGGTTATTAACTGGACCATAAAGGGTTTCAATAATTGACACTAAACAACTCCGGCTTTTAGTAACATATGCATATTTAATGCGCCAACTGGCTTATTTTCATGATCTACTGCAAACATTGAATTGATACTGTATTTCTCCATCAAATTAAGTCCTTCAACTGCTAACATTTCCGGTCGACCCGTTTTGCTGTTAGCTGTCATTACCTCAGAAACTGGGGTTGAGTGTATATCAATCCTATCATCAAGGATGCGGCGCAAGTCACCATCTGTAAAAATCCCAACCAACTTGCCAGTCTCGTCTATTATTCCTGTCATTCCTAGCCCTTTTCGAGAAATTTCGAACAAAGCATTGCGCACGGTTTGATCTAATTTCACTAAGGGTAACTCATCACCTGTATGCATGATATCTGCAATTGTTAATAACAGCCTACGACCTAAGCTTCCACCTGGATGAGATAGCGCAAAATCGGCGGAGGTAAACCCACTGGCGTTTAATAATGCTACAGCTAATGCATCACCCATTGCCAAAGTTGCAGTCGTACTGGCGGTTGGTGCTAACCCTAACGAACAGGCTTCTTGTTCTACCTTAATACACAGTACTTCATCAGAGTGTTTACCTAACGAGCTGGTAGTACTGTTTGTCATTGAAATGATGGGGACTTCCATTCGTTTAACCACGGGGATTAAATTCAGTAACTCCGCCGTTTCACCAGAGTTAGAAATAGCCAACAATACATCCTGGTTGGTTATCATCCCTAAATCACCATGGTTAGCTTCCCCAGGATGCATGAAAAAGGCGGGGGTGCCAGTGCTGGCTAGCGTGGCGGCAATTTTATGGCCGATATGACCTGATTTTCCCATGCCACAAACAACCACTTTTCCTTTACAGTTTTGAATGATTTGACAACTTCTTTCAAAACTTTCATCAATATATTCTTGCAACTGTAGAATCGCTTTAGACTCTATTTCTAATACCTTAAGTGCCGATGCGATATAATCTGAAGACATAGTTAATTCGCTTTATTTAAATAAACAAGAATGCGCAATAGGCTAGATAACAAACGACGAAGGCTACACCTTCCCAACGGTTTATTTGCCTTGTGCCTCGGATATTAAAACTAAATAAAATAAGTAAGACGGTCACGAATAACATGGCGTACATATCTCGATTGGCGACATTTTCGTCTATTATTCCTGGGGATATAAGTCCTGGCATAGCCAATACGGCAAGAATATTGAAAATGTTTGAACCAATGATATTGCCTAATACGAGATCGTCTTCGCCTTTCAATACTCCGGCTATACAGGCTGCCAATTCCGGTAAACTAGTACCGAGCGCTATAATGGTTAAACCAATAAGTAATTCACTCATTCCCAAGTATCTTGCGATATGAACAGCAGAGTCAACCATGAAGTGCGCGCTCAAGGGGAGGAAGATAAGCCCTAAAACAACCCAAAAAATAGCTTTTGATGGCGGTACATCGCGGGGAATTTCATCGGCGGTTTCTGTGTGCAATGGATCATTTTTTTCAGCACTTAGAGATATCCAGGTTAACCCCCCAATCGTAAACACAAATAAAGCGATTAACACTAAACCTTCAATAAAGCTTAAATGACCATCTGCTAAAAAGTAAACGGCCAACAAAGTCACAGATAACAGAACAGGAAGTTCGCGCTTAATCGTACTACTTGAAACCATCAATGGCTTTAATATCGCGGTTATACCCAGTACCAAGGCAATATTAGTAATATTAGAGCCTATGGCATTTCCGACCGCGGTATCAGGGTTATTATTTAAAGATGCTGTCGCTGAGACAACTATTTCAGGCGCCGATGAGCCCATGGCAACTATTGTTAACCCAATAACCATGGGCGAAACGCCAATGTTGGTGGCGAGTGCTGAGGCTCCATAAACAAATTTGTCGGCGCTCCAGCTAAGAACAGCTAGACCGGCTATAAAAATAAGGATTTCTAATATCACTTGACTATTTCTTTAAAAAACAATGATATGATTATCGCAAAATACATATGTAATTCCTAATGACTTTACAATAATAATTTATCGTCTCAGATAAGCCATAATTTTACTTATCTAAACGGACCTTTACTTTGTATTTACAATCTTTGATCAAGATATTGTGACCTATCAATTTATATCAAGGCTGAATAGGTGTTATCTAAAATATTATAGCCACAACAACAGATACAATTCGTTTTGCGTTACGCTTTGTTACAAATCGAAGCAGTTAGTCAATAACGCCCCATAATCTATACTGTTATCATTCATTTAAATAGCGTGATTAATTTTGGTCATTTTGAGTGGAATAATTGTTTATTAACCTTGAAAAACGATAAAATGGCCTCAAATCGTCGCATCGGTTGAAACATTTTAGGTGTTTGTCGTGTCTACTCATCCAGGCCACTCGGAGTTTCGGTGAAAAATTTAATAGAAATAGATAGTTTGACCTTTAAACGTGGTAACCGTGTAATTTACGACAATATTTCGTTACACATACCAGAAGGGAAAACCACGGCAATAATGGGTCCTAGTGGGATCGGTAAAACAACGCTTTTAAAACTGATTGGTGGGCAGTTGCGCCCCAACAGTGGTGATATTCAATTTCGTGGTGAATCCATTCCAGGAATGAGCCGTAAACGATTATTTCATGTTCGCCGTCAGATGAGTATGTTGTTCCAAAGTGGTGCTTTATTTACAGATATCAGTGTTTTCGACAACATTGCATATCCTTTGCGTGAACACAGTAACTTGTCTGAGGATTTAATTAAAACCATTGTTTTATTAAAACTTCAAGCGGTAGGGCTGCGCGGTGCAGTCAATTTAATGCCCAGTGAATTATCTGGCGGAATGGCGCGTCGAGCAGCGCTTGCTCGGGCTATTGCATTAGATCCTGAGTTGATTTTGTACGATGAACCCTTTGCCGGACAAGATCCGATATCTATGGGTGTACTGGTTAAACTGATTAAAGAATTAAATAACGCGTTGAATTTGACCAGTGTGGTGGTAACCCACGATGTAAAAGAAGTGATGAGTATCGCCGATCATGTTTACATTCTGGCTGAAAAGAAAATTATTGGCTCAGGGACTCCTGAGGAAATTAAGCAAAGCGACTCAGCGTTAGTGCAACAATTTTTACGTGGTGAAGCAGATGGACCTGTGCCATTCCACTACCCAGCGAAATCGCTGGAGCAAGAATTTTTAGGAGTGAGTTAGTGGATTGGTTAGCAAAACTTGGACAATCAACACTTGATCGATTTGCAGCCATTGGGCGAGCGACCGGTATGCTTATGGGAGCAGTGTTAGCTGCCCCTCAAATTAAAAATATCTCATTGACGATAAAACAAGTTTACGTGGTTGGTGTGCAGTCACTTTCCATTATTATCGTTTCTGGTTTGTTTATTGGCATGGTTATGGCGCTGCAAGGCTATACTATTTTAGTTGATTATGGTGCTGAAGGTAGCTTAGGTCCTATGGTTGCCTTGTCTATTTTACGAGAGCTAGGACCTGTTGTTACAGCATTGCTGTTTGCTGGCCGCGCTGGTTCGGCGTTAACCGCTGAAATCGGTTTGATGAAAGCCACAGAACAACTGAGTAGTTTAGAAATGATGGCCGTTGATCCGCTACGTCGAGTAGTCGCTCCTAGGCTCTGGGCTGGTTTAATATCAATGCCGATGTTGACTATGATTTTTAGTGCGGTAGGTATTTTAGGTGGACACTTAGTTGGTGTTGAATGGCTTGGTGTTGACGTGGGAAGTTACTGGTCAATCATGCAGTCTACCGTTGAATGGAACGAAGACGTGATGAATGGTGTCATTAAAAGTGTTTTCTTTGCGTTTGTGATCACCTGGATCGCTATCTTCAAAGGATACGACTCAGTGCCTACTTCGGAAGGAATAAGTGCAGCGACAACACAAACCGTGGTGTATTCATCATTGGCTGTACTTGGATTAGATTTCGTTTTAACCGCAATTATGTTTGGAATAGAGTGAGGAATTGAGCATGACATCAAGGAAAGTTGAAGTATTAGTTGGATTGTTTGTTGCAATGGCGATTGCAGCCTCACTAATGTTAGCACTAAACGTAGCCAGTCGAGGTTCTGTGGGGCAGGGAGATACTTATACCCTGTATGCCAAGTTTGACAACATTGGTGGTTTAAAAGAGCGTTCTTCGGTAAAAGTGGGCGGCGTTGTGATTGGTCGAGTCGAGAAAATTAAATTGGATCCAAAAGACTTTACACCCGTAGTTACCTTGAGTATTTCTACTACCTATAACCAATTTCCAGAAACCAGTTCAGCATCGATTTTAACTTCTGGTTTATTGGGCGAGCAGTATGTGGGATTTCAACCGGGTTTCACTATCGATGATATCGAAAATCTAGCTGATGGTGACTATATTGCCGACACCAAATCAGCGCTCGTTTTAGAAGATCTAATAGGTCAATTTTTATTTAGTAAAGGCAGTGACTAAGCTGCCAATCTCGTTGGGAAAAATTATGAGAAACAGGTTTTTAATAAAGATAGCGTCAATCGCATTGTTGACGATTGGTTTAAATGCTCACGGGCAAACCATTGATGAGACTAACCCATACAGCATGGTAAAAGATGTTGCGTCTCAGACTTTTGACCGCATCAAACGTGAAAAGCAAAAAATTTCTGAAGATCCGGAAGTATTGCGGGTGATCATGAAAGAAGAATTGTTACCCCATGTTGACTATAAGTTTTCTGCGTTCAAGGTATTAGGTAAATACGTTACTAAAGCTGAAAAGGCGCAACTACAAGAATTCGTTGCTGTTTTTAGAGAATACCTGGTCACCACTTATGCAGTGGCTATGGGCTATTACGACGACCAAACTGTAGAGTTCGAGCCTGAGTCTGATTTTGAAGATGAGCGCAGCGTGACAGTTCGAGCCATAGTAAAAGACGGAAAACGTCCAGACATTAAGATTGCGTTTAAAGTTAGAAAAGACAGAAAAACCAACGAATGGAAAGCTTACGATATGGTTGCTGAGGGAATCAGTATGTTGTCTTCGAAACAAAGTGAATTCGAAAGCATTTTACGTCAACAAGGCATCGACAAAGTCATTGAGTTAATGCGTGAGAAAATAGAACAACCTATTTCGCTTGAAAAGAAAGAGGCTTAAGTGGCTGAGCAATCAAACGCGATTGAAGTTACAACAAGTAATAGCGGCGCCTTTTATTTAAAAGGTGATTTAAATCGCGATACGGTAATGAAGTGTTGGCCGCAACAACAAAGTGACATTCAAACCTGTAAGACAAACGCATCAATACTACAGGTCGATTTTGCCGGAGTGAATCAGGTTGATACAGCTGGATTGGCCTGGGTTATGCGGTTATCGAAAAACTGTAAATCGGAAAATGTGCCTCTAGAATTGCTTAACTTGCCTGAAGGATTAATAAAACTTGCCAATTTAAGCAACGTTAGCACTATTTTGTCGATACAATAGCCGAAATTTATCAATCGAAAGAGTACAAATGGATAATCAACAAATAGCAGATCTGCTAAAAGAGCAGTTGGAATTAGCCGAAGTTCATGTAACTAGTGAAGGCTCCCATTTTCAAATTATTGCTGTAAGCGATAAATTTGAAAGCATGAGTCGAGTTAAAAAGCAGCAATTTATTTATGGCCCGTTAAAAGAGCAAATTGCCGATGGCACTATGCACGCTATTTCCATAAAAACCTTTTCTGAAAAGCAATGGCAACGTGAACGTATGTTCAATGTGCCCCAATAACTTCGCGTATCATGGATAAACTTAGTATAAATACCAGCCCTGCGTTGCATGGGGATGTGGTGATATCCGGTGCGAAAAACGCCGCACTACCAATATTAATGTCGTGTATTTTGGCGGACTCTTCTTGTTTTTTTGACAATGTTCCGCACCTTAGGGACATCAACACTAGCATCAAATTGCTGGGTGGTTTGGGCGTAAAAGCGCAACGTCATGATAACCAAGAGTTAGAATTGGACCCGAGTAAGATTAACAATATGACCGCCTCTTATGAGTTGGTAAAAACCATGCGCGCATCAATTCTTGTGCTTGGCCCTTTGTTAGCCAAGCATGGTAAAGCCAACGTGTCTTTACCTGGTGGTTGCGCCATAGGTGCTCGTCCTGTGAATTTGCATCTTGAAGGCTTAAAACAGATGGGCGCTAAGATCAGCGTCGATGCGGGATATGTGCGTGCTGAAGTCGATGGGCGTCTCAAAGGAGCGCATATCTTCATGGATATTGTCAGCGTTGGCGCGACTGAAAATTTGATGATGGCGGCGACATTGGCTGATGGTCAAACCGTGTTGGAAAATGCCGCACGAGAACCTGAGATTGTAGATTTAGCCAATTGTTTAAATCGCATGGGAGCGAAAATCACAGGAGCGGGTACCGACAGTATTAAAATTGTCGGCGTTAAACGTCTTCAAGGCTGTCACTATCGGGTTTTACCAGACCGAATAGAGACTGGGACCTTTTTAGTTGCTGCGGCAGTAACAGGGGGAAATATCCGCTGTACCAATGCTGCACCACATACCCTAGACGCTGTGCTGACTAAATTAACTCAGGCCGGAGCTGATATTGAAACTGGTGAAGACTGGGTGTCATTGAATATGCATGGTAAACGCCCTAAAAGTGTCAATATTAAAACCGCTCCTCATCCTGGATTTCCAACGGATATGCAAGCGCAATTTATGGCGTTAAATTGTGTGGCCGACGGTACTGGTGTAGTGACTGAAACTATATTTGAAAACCGATTCATGCATGTACCAGAGTTACAGCGGATGGGCGCTAAAATATCCCTAGAAACCAATAACGCGGTTTGTGAAGGAGTAGAGCAGCTTACTGGGGCACAAGTAATGGCAACTGATTTGCGGGCTTCTGCCAGCTTGATTATTGCCGGCTTAGTCGCTAAAGGCGAAACCATAGTCGATCGAATTTATCATTTAGATCGTGGTTACGAGCATATCGAGACTAAATTGACCAAATTGGGCGCCAACATACAACGTATCAGTTAACCACGTTAGGCGCTGAACATTTCAAACGCGAAAATCACCGGTATGACCAATACCATTAACAGTATTAGTGCAGTAACAGTAATAACAAAAACTCGCCAATTGGATTGAAATCTAAACAAATCACTTTCGATTATTTGTTGTTTACTGCACTGGTGTTTTTCAGCTATCTGACGGGCAACAATACAATAGACAATAGGAATAACTGTATTTGGGAAGTTCTCAGGAATAATCGGCAATAAGCAGATAAAAACCAAGCACAAAGATAACCCCCATCGTAGGGTTTGTTGAGCTTTATCGAACTGATTCAAAGCAGAAAAATTCTGATATAAAAAGTATACTGCGGCCAGAGGACCACCGATAAAAGCGCCTAAGGTTATCTGATTCGGTGAAAAGATTGAGGTGCTGTCAGTGGATAACGATTGGCCCATGTCGCTTTTCGGTGCGCTATAGGGATTTTCCATAATTTAAAACTTCCTTACTAACTTCAATAACTGAATTTCTGTTAAGTGCTAGCTTCGCCAACCGTCACTTTAATATTGATAACTTTACCATTGCGAGATATCGACAAATCTAATTGTTCACCAGGGCGGCTTTTCGCAATCATGTCGAAAGTTTGATCCAATGTTTCTAACTCAACTTGATTCATCGATAAAATGATATCGTATTGTTGTAAACCTGCCAATTCAGCAGGGCCTCCAGGGGCAACGTTGGTAACAACTATGCCGGCTAGATTAGGATCGATACCACCAGTAAAACCAAGTTGTCCATGAGTTGCCTTACCATTTTCGATGATTTCATCCATGACTCGACGAGCCAATGTGTAAGGTACCGCGAAAAAGATGCCGTTCACATCAATCACTCTGCGTTGACTATCCAAAGTTTTGAAGTTGGCGTTATTAATACCAATTAAAACGCCGTTGCTATCGACCAAAGCGCCGCCAGAGTTACCTTCATGCATTACCGCATCGGTTTGAATAAACTCTCTGAAATTTTGGGTAATGGTGTGGCCCGAACGACTAATGATGCCTTGGGTAATGGTCTGGCCAATATTCAATGGGTTACCTATGGCTAAAACCACATCACCGACGCGAATTTGCGGATCTTCAATTTGCGGAATAACTTGTAAATTATCGGCTGTAATTTTTAACACTGCTAGGTCGGTAAGTTCATCATATCCCGCAAGTTCAGCAGTAACACGGCGTCCGTCTGGAAGTCCTACAATAGTGCTTTCAGCATTTTGGATAACATGCCAGCAGGTGAGGATGTAGCCGCTTTGGGTCATTATCACACCTGAGCCTAGACTAGTGCGATTTACTTGCCGACGTCGAACAATATCAATACTACTGCTGTATATATTAACCACTGCGGGGGCCGAGCGACTTATTGCGTCGTAATAACTTTGTTTTTCAGGCTCTGCTTCGCTGCGATTAAATACATCAAAGCTCAAGCCACTGCCACGTCTTAGTTCTGGCACTAATGCTAATATAAGCGCTGAGATAATTAATCCCAAAGCGACGGATTTTGTTAAAAACTGGAGCCAGACTGGTATTTTCACGTGGTAGATCAAGTTAAACGACTGATTATTAAGAGTAACACTGAATAATCATTGATGGTAGGTATCTAAGGTGGATAAAAGCATAACAGCCGCAGATTTGTTGGCTGTTATGCTTAAAACGGTTAATAAACTATCGAATTACTAAATACAACGAGGTCTTACCACGTTGAACATTTAATGCTATTACACCCTGTGCTTCGTCCATTTGTCTGCGTAAGTCAGCCACTGTAGTTACTCTGGCTCTATTAACACCGACTATCACGTCGCCATCTTGCAAACCAATACTGGCTGCAGGTGAGCGGTTTTGTATTTCGGAGATAACCACACCATCGTTACCGCGTACGGTTTTACCATTAGTTAAGGTTGCTCCTTCCAAAGCCGGGTGGATTTCTCGGGCAGCAACCACTGCGCCAGTAGCATCACCAAGAGTGACGTCAATGTTACGAGATTTGCCTTTACGCATAATCGTTAATTCAACTTCAGAACCAGCACCCATAGTGCCTATTTTGGCGCGTAATTCCTGGAAGCTGCTAACCGCCAAACCGTTGATATGAGTGATAATATCGCCTGATTCTATGCCACCTTTTTCGGCTGCTGAATCTGGGCTAACTTCACTCACGAAGGCACCTTTATTGACGTCAAGGTTCATCGCATCTGCCAATCCAGCATCTACATCTTGACCAATCACACCCAGTAAGCCACGACGAACCTCACCAAACTCAATAATTTGATCTACTAGGCTTTTCATCATGTTGCTGGGAATCGCAAAACCGATACCTACGTTGCCACCATTTGGTCCGAAAATAGCGGTATTGATACCAATTAACTCACCACGAAGGTTAACTAATGCACCACCAGAATTACCTCGGTTAATGGCCGCATCAGTTTGAATGAAGTCCTCGTAACCACCAATATTTAAACCAGAACGCCCTAATGCACTGACGATACCTGAGGTCACTGTTTGATTTAGACCAAAAGGGTTACCAATGGCTACAACAAAATCGCCAACTCGCAATTTATCAGAGTTTGCCAATGGAACGGCTTGTAAATCTTCAGCTTCAATTTGAAGCAAGGCGATATCACTTTGCTCATCAGCACCGAGTTTTTTGGCCTTTAACTCTCTACCATCTGTTAGTTTGACAGTAATTTCGTTGGCGTTGTCGACTACATGATTATTAGTCACTACGTAGCCTTTTTTGGCATCAATGATGACCCCAGAGCCTAATCCTTTAAAAGGTCGTTCTTGAACTTGTTCATCTGAACCACCAAAAAAATGACGAAACATTTCAGGCACACGTTGCCTTGAAACTTGCGTGCCTTCTACTGCGATACTGACGATAGCTGGAGTAGTTTCCTCTAGCATCGGAGCCAAGGTCGGCACTTCATTTTTGTCGGAAGAAAAAAATGGCAAAGCGGCGTTGGCCGACATAGCGATGGACGCTGCTCCAACAACAATAGCGGTGGTAAGTATGAAACGATTAACAACTTTTTTCATCGTAGATTTGTCTCCAAAGTATTCTACTAAAAATCAAATTAATGTAGTTAACCTAAACTCGGGATAAGAAGCGTCAATCAATCACACATTGTGCTTAACAATCTGCGCTATCGCTTAATAACTCAAAAAGTGGATATGCGCTCGATGATGAATTTGATGTATAAAGCGAAGTCAGTTTTCTTAGTTAATAGTGAACTATTACTGGAAGACACAACGACGCTAGACACAAAATACCATTATCGAGTTACCCTGCTTATCCCTAGTTCAGGTTCTTGAATCAAATGACCGTACAATGGTGCGCAAAGTTCAGATTTAATTACTTCTCGTCGACGACTTGCTTATTTTTTGCGTCAGTAAACAGTCCAGTCCTTTCACCTGAAAAGTCTTTGGGTTGAAATTCAGTATTTTCAGATTTGCGTTTATGCTTCGATTGTTGATGACCGATATATACCGATGCCTGTTCACCAAAGTAAGTTAACTTTTCACCATCATCTGCCTGTGTTCTCTCAATCGCACTTTCAAATGCATCAAGTTGTTCTGATAAACTCTCACACTGATTTTGTAAAGCCGTTACGATATTGCGAGTTTGACCAATGTGATCAGTGGCGTTTTGCGCCATCACTTCCCTAACTGTATTTTCGTTTTGTTTCGAATTTTGATCCGCTAATTTTCGATCAGCAAAGAATTTTGAGATAAAAAATCCTAAAATCATGCCTACAACCAATAGCAATAACCCTACTATCCAGTCCATAATGTCTCCAAATTGTATAAATGCTTTACTTAATCATACTCGCTTAGCAAACTATGCGGACAATTTTTTTTTGTTCAAGATGATTTAGTAACAATTTTTAATATTAGCGGATGTATATGAAAACGCCTTGGGAAAAATACCAACAGGACCTTAAAGAGCCTGAATTTCATTTCGATGCCGCTCAAGAGAACGCGGTAAAAGAATTACAGCGACTATTTGATGAGCTAACACAGCCCCAAAAGAAACGCACTTGGAGAGTAAAGCTTGCCAGTAAATTTGGTAAAGGGATGCATAAGCCGAGTATCCAAGGGCTATATTTCTGGGGTGGTGTAGGGCGCGGCAAAACATACTTAGTGGACACGTTTTACGATTGTTTACCGTTCAAAAATAAAATGCGTATTCACTTTCATCGATTTATGCATCGTGTACACGAAGAACTAAAATCCCTTGGTGGAGAAAGCGACCCGTTAAAGATTGTTGCGAATATTTTTGCAAAAGAAACCAAAGTCATCTGTTTTGATGAATTTTTTGTGTCAGATATCACTGATGCGATGATTTTAGGTACTTTGATGCAAGAACTCTTTGCTCGCGGAATTTGTTTAGTGGCCACTTCCAATATCATTCCTGATGAGCTTTATCGTAATGGCTTACAACGGGCTAGATTCTTACCTGCGATTGAATTGATAAACCAAAATTGTCGAATTGTGAATGTAGACTCCGGTGTGGATTATCGAATGCGCACCTTGGAACAGGCCGAGATATTTCACTATCCATTAGATAAAGCAGCCAATCAAAACTTAGAAAAGTACTTCGCCCAATTAGCGCCTGAAATAGGGGGTATTAAACGGGATATTGAAATTGAAGGACGCAAAATCCCTTCGATTAAAGACGCGGATGGAATAGTGATGTTTGAATTTCGCGCCCTATGTGACGGTCCCCGAAGCCAAAATGATTACATGGAATTAAGTCAATGTTACCACACAGTGCTGTTGGCTAATGTTGAACAAATGGGCAAGGAAATTGATGACGTTGCACGACGATTCATTGCAATGGTTGATGAATTTTACGAACGAAATGTTAAGTTGATTATTTCTGCAGCTGTTCCAATGGAGCAATTATACAGTCAGGGACAATTAAATTTTGAGTTTAAACGCTGTTTAAGTCGGCTTAAAGAAATGCAGTCTCATGACTATTTAGCGACACAACATTTGCCCTAGACCCTCGATTTTAGGTAGAATTCGTTTAAATAGAAATTAAATCGATACAAGAAGAGCTGAATTACAATGGGAAGAAAGTTCGAAGTTCGTAAAGTCGCTATGGCGAAAACAGCCGGAGCAAAAACTAAAGTTTATTCTAAATACGGTAAAGAAATTTATGTGGTAGCTAAAAACGGTGGGACCGATCCACAGGCCAATTTATCGCTACGTAGATTAATTGATAAAGCTAAAAAAGACCAAGTTCCTAGTCATGTAATTGATAAAGCAATTGATAAAGCCGCCGGTGGTGCAGGTGAAGATTACGTGCCTGCAAGATATGAAGGTTTTGGGCCTGGTGGCTGCATGGTGATAGTTGATTGTCTAACCGATAATCATAATCGCACGATCACTGATGTACGTAATTGTTTTACTAAAACAGGTTCAAAATTGGGAGTTGAAGGAACAGTCGGCCACATGTTTGATCATCAAGCTGTGTTTGCGTTTCCAGGCGACGATGAAGATGCCGTTTTAGAAGTGTTAATGGAAGCAGATGTGGATGTAACAGAAGTTGAGTGTGAAGATGGCATTGTTACTGTTTACGCTCCCCATACTGAATTCAACAGTACTCGCACAGCATTGACCGAAGACAATCCTGAAATTCAATTCGAGGCTGAAGAAATTACCTTTATCCCACAAACAGAATCAACCGTCAGTGGGGAGGATGTTGCTGTGTTTGATAAATTTATGGATATGCTAGAGGACTGCGACGATGTTCAACATGTTTATCACAATGCGGTTGTTGAACGTGAATGATGTTCATAGTAAATAAAACGTTTACGGTGATTAAATAAGTCGTTTTACAGTAAATAAAACGTTTACAAGATTGATAAAGCCCACTTTGAAGTGGGCTTTTTGATCTGTTAGCACAATCTATTATAGATTGGTAATCTCAAACAATTGTCACTAAAAAAGCCTCATATTTGAGGCTTTTATCGACAGACAGAAGTTAAAGTCCGCTTTATTTAAAGTTTAAATCTTTTCTATTGCGTCTGAAGGCAAAGAAACTGAGCCCTAATCCTAATATCGCAATACTCGTTGGTTCAGGAATCTCAGACCCTTCGTTAGTAGCAATGTCAGTGAAATGGAACCAATGATCTGTACCAACAACTGAACCTAGGCCATTTTTAGCGTATCCATTAACAGAAATGTCTGTATTTGCAACTGGGTATGATGTATTAACCCAACGCCCATTATCGCCATACTCTTGCGTTGCCAATAGCCCGTAAATATCACCGGCCATCAAAGCCCATGAAACATTTATTAGTTGTTCTGTATTCCCGGCAGCTATATCAATTGACTGTAAGATTCCACCTAGCTCATCGACTAATAAAACTGTATCCGCCAACCCTTGGTTGTTATATACAAAGCTAGTAAGCGTAGAGTCCTGTAAAGCAGTAAATGATATACCATTATTAGTCCAACCAGTATTATTTTGGGTCAACTCAGGACCTTCTATTAACCCTGCGAAAGAAGATTGTGAATAAAAAATATACATCAAAACAGCAACACTAAAATTTTTAAATTTCATTTTAATTATTCCAATTTAGTAAATTAGGTAAATAGTCACCAGCACAATTCACGCCATAATTATTTTCTAATGAAATTAGATAGTTAAATTTAGATTTTTAAGCGATAGTAAAGTTTCTTGACATGAAATTGAGTAAACAGAGGTTTCAGCATGTCATTGGTGTAAGTATATGTCTGACAAATTTTACTATTGTTTGTCATTGATTAAATCGAGTAGATTAAGTTAAGTTTCGTCAATTGGAACTTAGCACACAATGTTGAGACCGCCATTTTCAAGTTTAAGGAATTTAGTATTCTCACCACCATATGTTGCCAATTTTTCACTCATCCATATGGGTATTGTTTTGTTTGCTTTATTGTGAATTATATAAAGTGGCGATTTATATTTTTTACATTTTCATAGCCATTCCAAACATCGGAATAGTTTGTTTTTTAGCTATCTGTAAATACGTTTTTTCTACACCAAACTCTCTTAGCGCAGAAAATTGTGCGTGTATTGCTACCATAGTTGGCAAAGGTTTATTTATAAGTATTTACAGTTTCCAATAGCATGCTAGTACCAAGGGAATGCGCAAGGGCAATACGTATACTTCCATTGGATGATAATTTAGCAAATATTTTAATGGGTGGTATTAAACATCTAATTTACTGTGAATAGAGATTGCTAAATTTAAGTAATCATATGTGCATCGGAAACTTATATGTGTTGGCAATGTAAACAGTCAGACTTAATTTACCGGATTTCCGATTTGGTTGTGTATCCAACTTGAGAAAATATCTACCCGATTAAAAAAAGATATATTGCCTGTTTCGTTGCAACGCCGTCCAGAATGCCAAGAGGCAATTGCTACTAGAGTGTGGTGTTCGTCTATTAAAGGTACACCAGAGTCCCCCTTGCAAGTAATGTTTGATGTAAGTATCAGCTTATTTTCTATTTGAAGCGGAGTGATTTTAAGAAAGTGAACCCTTTGGCTATCGATTAAAGCTACCGTTAAGGGAGCTTTTAGACGTTTTACATGTTGGCTTAAAGGGAGCCATTTCTCTAACTTTGTATTTAATTGTAAAAGTGCAATGTCCCTGCCTTGTATGTCACCTAAGTGGCGATATCGATTATGTGGAGTAATTACTTTTTTTATCTTGATACTCTTTCCGTCCACCCCTTTAACAAACAATGTTTTTTTTTCGAATGTTTGGAATTGTCCTGGTAATTGTACACAATGCCAGGGCGTAATAAGCCAGTGTTCTTCCACTGCCACAGCGACACAAGTGGGCTGGTTAGACACATGCAAGCGATACCACCAGTGCGGCTTGCTATCAGTAGCTGAAACTGACCTCATGCTGACAATAACGAGTGCCAGCATGAGAGCTATCACATGATTCAAGGGCAAGTCGTTCTTGAGACGTTGTTTCCAGGGCCATTGCCTGTTTCTCTGGTTCCTGACACATCAGGGTCGGACACTCTTCCCTGACCACACATTGCGTAAGCATCTAAAATGGGGGCAGTACAACTTCCATAACAAAAAATAGCAATCTCGGCAAAATCTTCACCCACTGTGGCTGGCGCCACAACAATGGTACCGAATGGGTCGTGTATTGCTGTCATTAATCTCCCCGACAAATCTAGCACACTGGATGGTAGTGCTCCCCACGTGGTGAATCTTGCATTGACGCCATGCCTGACGTAATCAACAAACCACCAGGTCTTATTCCAAAATGTGTGATGTTGAACACATACAGGTGTACCAGCAAATTCACTACCACAATGGTCTAATTGGGTTGGTGCCGTTAATTTTCCAACAGGTTCCAGATAACTTGCGTACCCTTCGTCACATTTACCATCAGGATCGATGCACATTTCTTTTCCCGCTACTAAAATCGTGCCTTTCGGTCCTCCCACAAATGCCAAAATAGGATCTTTAATCAAGTAATTCATAGCTATTTTAGGATCATAGAAATAGCTGGACCCTTCCCACAAATACGTACCAGATAGTCCCTTCTCCTTGTTTTCAGGATCGTAACTAAAATGCCTTTTCATAAAATCCATCAGAGCATCTTCATCCGTAAAAACTCTTGATTCTTGTTCAAAAGGAAAAAATACCTTATCTCCTTTTGAGTCAATATAAAGGGTGAAATTCATGCCCTTGTTAAAAACTGGGGTGATGAGGGTCAGGTTTTCCGTTTTTACCGTATCTATATAGGTGGGTTCGTTAAAACTGCTTTCAGCAATAATTTTATCGACTGCAAATTCAGTGCGCCCAGTTTTAGCGTGGGCAAATGTACTGTTACTGAATAAAAAGGTTGTAACTATAAGACAACATCCATAGGTGAGAGTTTTCATCTCGTATCTCCTTCCATTTTTTTTGAGATAATTTAAAGTACTTCCGTTTAATGCCGCTTCCATCAAGGCTTTGTTGATTCACAATATCAGCTTGCTAGCATCCATTTAAATATAGGATAAGGTAAATTAATAATCCAAGGAGATTGCTGAAGGTTTTGATAAGTCTTTCAACTAACTCCCAATTTAATTGATAATAAAATTAGGATGATTACCTTATTTTTTCAAAGATGAATATATTTACTATATAAAGTTAAATTTAAGAGACTGCTACATTGAATGAATTTTCCAGTCTACTTCCATCCAAAAGTAGTTCAATGAGTGAAAGTGCAAGGAGGACAGCAAAGTAGGGTCAGAAAATTGCACCCAGAAGAGAATCGAGGGCGCAATATAGGTCGTGTTTGTAATTTTGCGGTTCTAAAATATATTACTTAGCAGAGTGCTATCAGGCGACTTATTTAGAATAGGCTAGTGATAACTTGCGAATATAAGACAGCGACACAACGATTTTCGTAGCTAAATAAAAAAGACCGACGGTTGGGCCGTCGGTCTCTTAAATGATTAACGTTTGGGTGGAGGTTATCCACCCTTATAACTTATCTTTCTCCCACTACCACTTCAAATGAGTTGCTATCATAGGGTGTATTAGCTTCAACGATTGCACCTGCGATTGGTGCAGTGTCAGCAGTATCTGCATTAGGATCCAATGAATTGCCTACTGTATAGGTTTCAAAACTATCGCTAAACACTTCAACTTCCGAACCTGAGTCTGATGAATACACTTTGAAATCATCAACCATCAAACCAAAAGCGGTTACATCACTGGTGCCGCCGATTCTAAAGAAGATAGTTTCAACCCCGCCTTGCACGCTACCTAGATCAGCGCTGGGTGAAGAGAACTCACCTTCAAAGGCGACTTGACCGTCAATGGTTACGGTAACCAATGGGGCAACTGTATCGTTTGCAGCTGAAGCATCCCATGAGATTTCGAAATCAATATCTTGACCTTCTTGGAAACCAGCAGTAGAACCGCCACCACTAGAAGAACCATCTGCGCGTAGGTCGTAATCATCACCACTAATATCTAGTGAGATATATGCCATTGCGTTACTAGTACTGGTACTAGAGCCAAATATCGCTATTTGTGCATCTTCAGAAGGGTCTTCAGCCTTTGCGCCGGCTTCTCTTTGTACCGTCGCGGTGAATCTGCCTTTTACAATGGCATCATCAGGCTTAAATCTTAACTCACCTGCATCTTCAGACGAGGAGTCAGTAATAATTGCAAACTGACTATTTTCCTCTGTACTACCCGTTTCCACCACAAAAGCTTCAAATGAGTTGCTATCGTATGGCGTACTGGCTTCAACGATTGCATCTGCGATTGGTGCAGTGTCAGCAGTATCTGCATTAGGATCTAACGAGTTACCAACTGTATAGCTTTCAAAATCGTCAGTAAATACTTCAACTTCTGAACCTGAGTCTGATGAGTAAACCGTAAAGTCATCAACAAGCAAACCAAAAGCGGTTACATCACTGGTGCCGCCGATTCTAAAGAAGATAGTTTCAACTCCGCCTTGCACGCTACCTAGATCTGCGCTGGGTGAAGAGAACTCACCTTCAAAGGCGACTTGACCGTCAATGGTAACAGTAACCAGTGGCGCAACAGTGTCACTTGCCGATGTTGCATCCCAAGAGATTTCGAAATCAATATCTTGACCTTCTTGGAAACCAGCAGTAGAACCGCCACCACTAGAAGAACCATCAGCGCGTAGGTCGTAATCATCACCACTAATATCTAGTGAGATATATGCCATTGCGTTACTAGTACTGGTACTAGAGCCAAATATCGCTATTTGTGCATCTTCAGATGGGTCTTCAGCCTTAGCGCCCGCTTCTCTTTGTATCGTTGCGGTCATTCTACCTTTCAAAATAGCTTCATCAGGCTTATAGCGTAGTTCGCCCGCATCTTCAGTTGAAGAGTCGGTGATTCTAACAGCCTTGTCTGAGCCGGTGTCGACCACTATGGTACCGTTTATAGTGATGACTAGTTCCGCGGTAGTGCCATCGACAGATTCAATGGTAATGGTATCGGTTTCACGTTGGCCTACTTCAAGGGCTGCGATTGTTGGATCGGCAGTATCAAGGGTATAAGTCCATGAACCATCTTCTAGTATTGTCAGCACGCCGTAAGTGCCTGTAATCGTGGATTCAATGATAAAGGCTTCACCTGCATCTGGATCGATCACGCTCACAGTACCTGTTAAGGGCACAGTGGTATCGCTTGCAACAGTAGCTGTCAAATCGAAGAAAGCTGCAGGAGTAGGCTCTGCAGAGCCATCGCCTACATCAAATACTACAACTTCAGAGTAGATAGCTAAACCGTAAAGGCTGCTGTCACCATTTAATGTATCGCCTTCATCATAATTTTCAAAATCATCTTCAAATACACTTACAGTGCCATCTGTGTCGGAATACACTTCAATGTTATCAACATAGAAAGAACCAAAAGGAATCGTTCTGCTGTTATCACCAAATCTGAATTGGATAACTTGCACACCATCTGCAAACCATTGGTCTAAATCTGTGAAATCTGAATCAACAACGGCCGCTGTTGAGAAAGAACCACCACCGATAACTTCACCGTCGATAGTGACTGTTAATTGTTCAGCAGCGTCCAAATCCCAAGCAATTTCAACATTATAAAACTGCTCTTCCACGAATGGGGCAGTAATCATGATGCCGGGGTAATCGTCACTATCGGTGTTACGCACTAAGAAGCGTGGGTCGATAGGATTGCCGTCAGCGTCAGTTTGGCTTCCTTGAATACGTAAATCAATGAGCGACTCACTAGAACTTCCAGATGAGCCATAAAGTGAGATATACGCATCTTTATTATTGCCATCGCTACCAAGTGCCGCTTCTTTAGAGAACGAAGCGCTAAGCTTACCTTGACGTAAATTATTCACGCCAAATCTAATCTCACCTGTGTCATCACCGGTATCGGAAATTTTAACCACTTGAGTAAGCGCTGCAATACGAACGTCGATATCGGCAGTGGTACCATCAATGGTTGATATAGTGATGATATCGTTGACTGAGCTGCCTACTTCAAGGCTAGCCACTGTGTCATTTGTGGTATCAACTGTATAAGACCATTCACCATCTTCGGTAATACTGAAAGTTCCATAATCAAGTACGACGTCTGTTTGCGCAATGAAAGCGTCTTCTTCAAAATTGGGATCTGTGACTGTTGCCGAAGCTGTATAAGTGTCAGTTTCAGTATTTTGTACAGTAGCACTCAATACACCACCGATGATTGCTACAACAGGATCGTTATTGTAACCAACTGCTGCACCGATTGCGTCTAGTAGACTTACGTCAACATCACTCGCAACTTCGGAGGTAGTTTGCAGGTTGGTTTGCGCCATTTCAAATGCATCTAAGGTAGCTTCGGAATAGGTACCGTCAGCGATGTCAGCAACAAGGTCAGCTAAAATCGCAGCCAAATCTTTATCGGCATCGTCAGCATCTAACTGTGACAAAAGGGCTAATACTGAACCATATCTGTCGGCATTATCTGCTCCATCTGCACCAAGGGCATCGACCCCCACTGTTGTAGGCGCAACTTCTGTTACATCAAAACGAATGCCAAAACGGGCATTAATCGCATCAATCACAGTAGCAAAACTATTTAAATCAGCGCCTGCTGATTGCACCGCCATTTCAGTCAAAGGAGAGACAACATAGGTAGGTGGTGGCTGTACCACGCCATTCTCATCAATTATATTTTCAACAACATCCACCACAGCTCTTAGCATTGGTGCATCTAAAATTTCACCTGTTGATTCGTCGGTATAAGTACCACCAGTACAGGAAACAAGACCGTAGCCTTCAAAATGAACGTCGCTAAAGGTTACTTCACCTGTATCTGCTGTCGTTGCGGTGGCTTGTGCAGGGGAGACTGCCGCACCATCATCATCTATTGCAAATATGTCGCAGCTTGCGCCACTTACAGGGCCCTTCACTACGTTAGCAGTGACATTTAAAGTCGGGTTTATCATCGGAGTGGATGCACCCACGCCTTCAGTGAAACCTGCGTTGTCGGTATAATTAGCAGACACAGAGACAACCGTACCTTCGTCTGCTTCGGTAATAGTATAAGTATCGCCAGTTACGCCTGTAGACCAGGCATAAGTGATCTCGCCATCAATTCCATCTGCATCAGTCACCGTTGCTGATAGTGTGGCACCGGCAAAAAAATCACTACCGGAGATTGCGACACTTCCGCGAGTATTGCCATCCAACTCAGCCTTATCATCACCGGTACAACCAACCAAGGCTGTGGCGACAACAAGGGGTATAAGTTTTTTCTTAAACATGCTTTCTACTCCTGAAAATTATTCTTTTATATTGCATAGTTAGGTAACAAAATTGATTAATTGTTAGGTATGTCCTAACTATGCATTGTGCGTGATTAATATTTAAAGCTAATACCTGCGAATAAGCGCGGACCGTAGTCGTTCACTTCACCTGTGTTGCCTATCGTGAAGAAGTCCTGAGACTTAGGTTCACTGAACAAGTTAATTGCAGAAACTTTTACACGGAAATGTTTATTGATTTTGTATGACGCGCGGGCTTCCCAAACTCCAGCTTCATCAACGAAACGAAGTCTAGTGCCGTTACTTGTGTACGGCTGGAAGTACTCGCTACGATACTTGTAGATTAGCGCGGTATCGAAGTCTCCGATTTGGTAATACACTTGACCACTGAATACATGCTCAGAGAATCCAGGTACGTTTCCTGGCTCAACGATACCTTCTGTAAGCTGAGTCGTTACTCCATCTAGATCTGTGACGAAGGTGTCTCCATATAGACCATCTTCAAACTCATAATCTGAGTCTGCGTAGTTATAGCCAATCTTCACACCAAAGCCGTTATCCCAACGGTAAGCTAACGACATCTCTATACCAAACAGGTCACTACTTTCATCTGTTGTGACAGAGTTAGTGATCGGTAATCCAACTTCTACACCGTCAATTACGAAGTTTTCTAATACGGTTTGTTGTTGGAAACCACCGTTAAATTGTTTGTAATAGAAACCGAACGCGAAAATTGAATCGTCGTTAGGATACCACTCTACCGCCACATCATAGTTCCATGACATTAGAGGTTTAGTGCTTGGGTTACCAGAGCCATCCACGCCCGTTAGCAATTCTTCTCGTGTTGCTGCTTCAGCTTCATCATCGGTTTCAATCGTGCGATCATAACTCAGATCTGCTGGGTCTACGCGAGACATACCACGATATACGCCGGCTCTGAATAGAATGTCTTCACTGTAATCAATCACTAAGTTGAAGCTAGGTAATACTTCGGTGTAATCACTTTCTGCAACAGTACGGGTAATATCTCCCGCTTCTGAAGAGCTCCATAAATCTGTTAATGGGTCTTGTGTGAAGACGTAACCTTGTCTAAAACCAACGGAACTGACTTCTGTTTTGACTACACGCACACCGAAGTTACCACGAATGAATTTACCCATCATTTCAGTGTCGTAGTTAGCCATCATGTAGGCCGCAGTGGTTTTTTCAGTTACATCGATAGTGCCCTGATTTTCGTACTCTACATCAGGGTATCCAAATTCTACACCGCCAGCGGAGGTGAGTGCTTGTGAGAAACATACGTTGTCATATGTTGCCCATGAATTGCCCGTGCCACTGCTAATAACATTACCGTCACTATCTACATTGGTAACAATATCACCGTCAGAAACTCCCGATAAGAAGCCGGACTCTGGAAAGTTAATTTGGCAGCTTTCGAGGACGTCGATTGCGTTAGCAGCGGTTTCATCTAATTCAACCTCAGTTCTTGAACCGTTTCCATTGCTACCACCGTATTGGATAAAAGACAGTTCAGAAACACGCAAACCACCTTGTATGCTAGTGAAGGCACCATCATTTAATGCATAATCGAAATCAACACGGGCAGAGGTGATTTCATTTTCGCGCACGTTTTCACGGTCAAGACGAGTACGTAGACTGTCAGTAAAGTTTGAAATATCGGTCACGTCAAAATCGGAGAGAGTAAAGTTAGGAATTTGCTCACCCATGTCCCAAGAAAAAGACTGGTATGCAGCGGTTCTACCTCGGTTAGATATTTGTAATTCTTCACGTTTTGTTTGCGAGTAAGAAATATCGCCACGAATGGTTAATTGATCATTCACATAATGTTCAACGTTTAAACCGTAGCCACGATAGTTTTCTTCACGAGAGAATTGCTCACCAGCAGATTCAATACGATCTTCACCTTCCCAATGTAAAATACTACCTACACTGTTAGTAATTAGGTTTTCACCGGTTACTCCAGGGGTAACACGTTTTTGTAGGAAGATTAGATCGTGACGCGCTTCGGCTTGGTTACGATCTGAAATTTGCGCGTCAAAGTTGATGTCCCACGCTTCTGTTGGTTGAAATTGTACTGCAAAAAATAACGCATCTCTTTCATCTGAGGTTTCATTTTGACGGAAGCTACGGCTGGACCCAGTCCAAGCATAAGGCGTATCGGCATCGATTGCTCGGCCAGTTTCTGGATCAATTTCTGTGTTATAACCTTGGTTACTGCTGCCGCTAACTTGGTCTTCACAATCACCAGCGGTACCACGGAAAAAACCTTCGTTCATGTTCGTTGGATCATTTAAACACGCCCACAAAGAGGTACCTGAAGGGCTGGAACTACGGTATTCAGCTTCTGGCTGACTGATGTCTTGACGTTGCCAACCCACTGATATACCTACGGCTGCGCCGTTATCAAAATCAAACTGGTCAACATAACTGATTGTTCCACGGTAGCCTAAGTCGCCTTGTAGAGAATTTTCGATGTCTGCTTCGTCAGGGTTGTAGTTAAGTTTAGCTTCTGCCTGAAAACTTTGTTTTCCGTAATCTAGCGGTTTCAGAGTTTCTAATGTAATGACACCAGCAACACCACCTTCAATCATAGAGGCGTCTTGGGTTTTATATATCGCTACTTTCTTCATTAATTCTGACGGGAACTGAGAGAAGTTAACTGAACGGTCACCACTACCGTTTGTTGCTTCACGACCATTAATATGGGTCGCACTTAAGAAGGGGCCTAATCCGCGAATCGTGATTTCAGTCGCACCGCCGTTTTCACGGTGAGATGCAGCACCGGTAATTGATTCCAATGCCTCACCAATTGAAAGTGCAGGTAAGTCACCTATATCTTCAGCAGATAAACCGTCAACAACAGTCGTTGCCTCACGTTTGATGGCGATTTGGTCTTGAATTGTTTTTCGAGTACCAACGACATTAATAACTTCGACGTCGTCTGCATTGTTTTCATTTTCAGTAGGTGCATTTTGTGCTGTTGCTGAAAACGCAAATGAGCCAGCTACAGAAGCAAAAACTGCAGCTTTTACCCATTTTGCAATAGGTGTAAGTGTAAAAAGCTCTTTTTGATAAATTAATTTTGTGTTGTGCCCTGATATCAACGACATATCGAGTTCTCCGATGGTTTTTGTGAGGTCATATGGTTGCGGATCGCTTGTTATAATGATGTTGCCTTATTGTTACAAAGCAATATACTCAATGAAAACCAATATATCAACCAATTGTTAACAATTATATTACCAAACGCGCAATTGATTGTATTACCAATTCAATTACCAATTTATCGGAGATGTTATAAAGAATATAAAATGGACATCCATAACGAATATAAAATGGACATCCATAATATAAAATGGACATCCATGATTATTTGGTAATTTTTTCTAGATGTTCTAAGCTTACAGTTACTCAGCAACCATGGATGGTTAGTTATGCCTCAGTCACGAAAATCTCAAATTAGTCTTATTGATACACCTTATAGATATAAAATGGACATCCATGATTATTTGGTAATTTTTTCTAGATGTTCTAGGCTTACAGTCACTCAGCAACCATGGATGGTTAGTTATGCCTCAGTCACGAAAATCTCAAATTAGTCTTATTGATACGCCCTATTACCATTGCGTCTCCCGTTGTGTTCGTCGCTCGTTTTTGTGCGGTGAAGATGAATTTACGGGGCAAAGTTATGAACATAGGCGAGGCTGGGTCGAGCAACGTTTACTCAATTTGAGTGCTGTTTTTGCTATTGATGTGTGTGCTTATGCTGTCATGAGTAATCACACACATATTGTAGTCTGTGTTGATAAAGAAGCAGCCGATAACTGGTCGTTAAAAGAAGTGGCTTATCGTTGGCATCAATTACATAAAGGCACATTACTTACCCAACGATTTTTGCGTGACGAATCACTGAGTCAAAGTGAGCAAATCACATTGAATGAAACGATTAATATTTATCGTCAACGTTTGTACGACATTAGTTGGTTCATGCGCAGTCTGAATGAATACATAGCCCGCGAGGCGAATAAAGAAGATGACTGCACAGGTCGATTTTGGGAGGGACGGTTTAAATCTCAAGCATTATTAGATGAGTCGGCCGTGCTAGCTTGCATGGCCTACGTGGATTTAAATCCAATTCGAGCCAAAATCGAAAAAACGCCAGAAACCTCAAAACACACCAGTATCCAAAAGCGTATCCAGGCCTGTATTAAAGGAGAGCAACCCAAAAACTTGATGGGGTTTGTGGGTAACCATAGACAAGGTATGCCTAGAGGCATTGCCTTCTCTCTCATAGATTACTGTAAATTAGTCGATTGCACAGGCAGAAGTATTCGAGAAGATAAGGCCGGTTACATCGAACACCAGCATAGCCCTATTTTAGAACGCCTTGGCCTTAATTCAGAGCAATGGATAACGCTTACCACAGAGTTTGAACAGCACTTTCATACAGCGGTAGGCAGTGAGCATATGATGCAACAATTTAAACAACATACCGGCCATCAACGAATACGAGGGATAACAAAGGCCAAAGCATTATTACAACAAGCCTAAACAATTTAGCAGCCAAATTTGTTTTAATCCTCCTACTCGATGGACGATTCTTGCTGTCTGTAATATGAATTAAATCAGAGATATAGCTACATAAAGCCACAACAATTCCAAACTTCCCCCCACTTTCTTATCAAAGCCCAAAAGCGCCATATTCACATCACTTTTTCGCTCTGAATTGGTTTGAGAATGCTTGTTTTTAAAATGGATGTCTATTTAATGACTACAACAATTCCAAACTTCCCCCCACTTTCTTATCAAAGCCCAAAAGTGCCATATTCACATCACTTTTTCGCTCTGAATTGGTTTGAGAATGCTTGTTTTTAAAATGGATGTCTATTTAATGATTTTTAAAATGGATGTCTATTTAATGACTATGAGAATGCTTGTCTTGGAAATAGGAACAGCGAGGTAATTAGTTGCTTATCAGAAGTTTACCCGGTTTCATTTCGCTGCTTGCTGCTCAGGTGTAAATATGGCGAGGAAATCTTCCGGTAATCTTGGCTTTGGTAATGCTAGAATATAAACTACGCGATCTTTAATTGCGCCTTCCGCATGAAGTGCACCCTTAGGCACAATAATTTTGTCACCTGCGCTGACAATAGTTCTTTTGTTGGTTTCGGCATCGAAAAAATCTGTTTCCCCTTCCATTATATAAGCATGTACTTCATCTTTATGCCAATGTACTGGTGGACCATCGGTGGCACCCGATACAAAGGTGGTCGGCCAGGTATTATTTTTTTCTATGTCTGCTAAAACTTCAGTCTTTGATGCG
Organism: Alteromonas sp. M12; assembly: GCF_037478005.1. NCBI lineage: Bacteria > Pseudomonadati > Pseudomonadota > Gammaproteobacteria > Alteromonadales > Alteromonadaceae > Alteromonas > Alteromonas sp. M12. The sequence goes on from NZ_CP144164.1 coordinate 808,201, forward strand.
AAAAATTGCTTATGAAACTTTAATCCCATTTGAAATACTCCATTTTCTTAGTTTTGATTTACTTTCAATTACAAAGGTTACAGTTAGTTACTTGCGCAGTAAACAGGTATATAATCATTACATTCATGTATGAGGTGCACGAATGGATTTGAACAATATCCAACTATTTGTTGAAGTAATGAAACGAAAGAGTTTTGCTGAAGTAGCAAGAGTCCAAAATATTGATCCCTCTTCAGTATCGCGAGCTATTCGAAAATTAGAGGCTACATTAGGTTTCCGACTGTTCCAAAGGACCACTCGTAAGTTATCGGCAACAGAAGCTGGTAAATCATACTTTACTCAAGTCGAAGGTTTGGTTGGTACATTAATACAGGCAGGAGAGCGGGCTTTAGAACTTTCGAATGAGCCCATCGGCAAGCTCAGAGTGGCGGCTTGTACTTCTTTTGGACAAAAAAAGTTGGTTCCCTTACTACCTATAATGAGGAAAAAATATCCCAAACTGGTAATTGAGCTAGTGTTGTCAGACAACCAAATAGATATTGTTGAACAACAAATTGATGCCGCGATTCGCTTTGGAAAAAAACCTACTGATGATTTTATTTGTAAAGTATTAGCACCCAGAAAGTTTTTTGTTTGTGCTAGTCCAGCTTTTATTAAATCTAACACGATTACCGAAAATCCTTTTTGTTTAAGTGAATTAGAATGTCTAAGGTTTTCAATTCCTGGATATCGAGAAGCTTGGAAATTTCGTCAACCTAATCAAAAAGAGTTAGTCGTTCCAGTCGCTGGGCATTTGCTGATCTCTCATGGCATGACTATGACTGCAAGTGCAGTTGCAGGCCTTGGAGTGGCGTTACTTCCTGATTGGTTATGTCGAGACGAATTGGCAAATGGTAGTTTGGTGAACTTATTCCCCGATTATGAATGTGCCGCCGCAGATTTTGATACCTCTGCATGGCTAGTTTATCCAAGCAGAGATTACATGCCATTAAAACTCAGTGCATTTATCGATTGTCTGAAAAATGAGATCCCTGAATTTGCCTAAATAAGGCTATTAACAACAGGTTAAAGTCAGGGGGAATGTGGCGTAAATACCGAAGAGGAAGAGCAATATTCGATTGGATATAAACTACAACCCCAGACGATAGCATCGCTGGGGTTATGTTGATAAAACAATAGGTTAGTGTTTATTGTGCATCCAAATATGTTTCAACCGCTTCAGCTCGATTTTCTGCGTGTTGATTCAGTTGTTGAATCGCATTGTAAAAGTCATTGCTACTTTCTAGATAGGAGTAGCCCGATAATTCAGTTGTTGCATAAGGTTCAATAAGCGCTGAATAACTGTCGTAAGTGGCTTGGATGCTGCTGGTATCAAACGCGTCGCCTATTGCTTCCAATAGGTAATCGTTATAGCGAGTCCTGTAAACATCGTCTGCATATAGTTTAGCAATTAACGGCCAGCTATTAGAATCAAGGTCTGAGAAATCGAGGTTCAATGCTCCGCCTTGATTTCCTTCTTGCAGTGCTTCGTTATTATCCCAAGGAATCCATGTTAGCTTCGATGTTTCGGGGTCGTTATACAGATAGTAATTATGGGGCATTCTGCCATACGTATCCCAATTTTGGATAATACCATTGACGGCTAAGTACTTTAAGAATCCATCAACGTCGAAAACAGCCTCAAGATTTTCTCTCCATGTTGCCGGAGCAGTGGTTGCTGTATCATCATGCAGTGCCGCAAACAAGGCGAGTATATCAGACCAATCTTCATCATCTTCGTTGGTCTTTTTCTCAAAGTTCTCTTCACTAAAAGAACCCTCAACAAAGCTTGCCCCGTCGTCTTCTGGTTTATATAAATTGCCATCATCGCTAGCAAATTGTGTATCGATAAGTGTATCGTCAACCTCTTCTACTAAGGTGTAAAGACCAAAATATTCTGGACCATTGCCATGATCGACATAGAGTGTATAAAACGCAGTATTAGACACCGCTAAGCCAGCTTTTTTGAATACGTCAGATGCCACTTTTTCACGTAAAAGTGATTCGTCGTTATAGTTGTTTTTCAAGCTGAGCTTTTTGAAGCCGTAAAAACGTTGATTATCAATTTGCGGATAATCGTCTTCAAATTCATCGAAATCTAATTTGAAAGATAGTTTTAGAATACCCGCCTGCCAGCTGCTTTGTAGCGAAGAGTTGCCTTTGAATCGAATACCTACTCGATACCATTGAGTCCCTTGGTAATAAACGTCAGCGGGAACAAATATTGGGTTCTCATCTGTATCAATTAGACCGTTGCTTGATGAGCGTTGACCAAATTCGCCATAGGTTGCCGTCATATCATCAAGCATGCTTTGCCAACGCTCTTCAGTGACTACAAAATCAAAACGTTTAACTTGGTTATCTTCAAAAACTTCGTCGAAATTAGGATCAACATTCTTACTATGTGTTTCTTCTGTCCAGTCAGTGACTTCAAAATCTGTATCCGTAATGTCAGTTGATGTTTCTTCGGTATCATCTTCAACGACTTCTTCAACCACTTCATCAGTTACCTGATCATCTGTAGCTGTATTGCTGCCTCCACAGGCAACTAACCAAAGCACTGATCCGAAGATGATGATAATAAGATTTAGTCTTACAATATATTTCAATGAGTTAGCAAAGCTTAAATGAGATTGTTTCAACATTGATAGTCCTTTAGCTGTCTAAGCATCATCTTCAAATACTTTAAGATTGAATTAAGATGCTTTCTTTATTCAGATAGTAAAGGTACAAAACAAAAGTGCAGAAACTGTGCAATATAAGTGAAAACAATAAGGAAGCTGTGCGGGCTTAAGGATGTTGATAATTAATACTGCTTGACGCTGCATAAAAATATTAAACCCTCTGGCTCTGCTCAATCCCGCCAATGATGACAGCTAAAAAAGCGGCTTGAATGACAATAGGGGAGGTAGTCGTTGGACTTTCAGACCCTACAAGGTACTCTAGCATGCAAATAAAACGGGGTCGCAAAGCCGGATAATACGTCCACTATTAGTCAGAGAAAACCTATGAATGACTTGTACACACAACTGCTAACTGTATTTATGGGCTTTTTCGCCATCATGAATCCGATAGCTAACACAGCTGCCTTCGCTGGGTTGGCGGGCAATAAAAGTAATTCGGAACAATTTCGCATTGCGGCCAGAGCACTTATTATTACCTTTGTTGTAATTCTATTATTTTCGTTGCTCGGCAAGATGATTTTTCATTTGTTCGGCATTACCCTTCCTGCATTGCGGATAACGGGCGGTACTCTGGTGTTCGTGATTGGTTATCATATGCTCAATGGATCTGGTTCTAATCTGCATTCTGCTGAAAATAATGATACCTCTGATATTGCTGTCTCACCCTTAGCTGTTCCTCTCCTCGCTGGCCCAGGAACCATTGCGACCGCAATGAATTATTCTGCCTCTGGTGGGACAATGGGAATCGTGATTACGGTTTCTGTATTTGCAGTTATGTGTCTTATAACATTCCTATGCTTTGTTTTTAGTTCTAGGATTCTGGCTATTATAGGTCAAGGCGCTCTTGGTATTGTCACCCGATTAATGGGACTGATTTTAGCCGTTATCGGTGTACAAATGATAATTGCGGGGGTAACAGGGGCTTTCAATATTCCAATCGGCTAAGAGCAACATTTATTGTCTAATTTTGATAATGACTATCAATTTCCGAGCCTCAACTAGCAAGTATTCAATTGTTAATAATTTATAACAATCTTGTGGGCTACAAATTTAGCGATATTTGGTTGTCAAAAAGAAGCTGAAATTAACGATTTTTCTTCCCACTAATTGTACTGATTAGACACTGATCTATATTCAATTTTCACTTTGTTTTAGCTGCTTTATTGCTATTTTTTTAACATTTCACCATTTATATAGAACTGCGAAATCCGGGTTTTTTGTCACTTTTCGATTTGCTAATTTAATTACCAAGTTGGTCCTTCAACGTTTTAGATTTATTGGGCCAAACAAAATTTTGGAGTATCAAAAAGAGCTTTAATTGAATGAATTTTCGGTGAATATTTCTATCCTGCAATACGAATCAATGGGCGCTAGAAGTAACTTCCTATTAATGAACCATTTAAAGCACTTGTTCGAAATTTTTCTCTTCATACTCCGTGCAAATAGCTTTTGTATAGCGGCCTCTACTAACTATCCCGCTTTTTAAATATAAGACGTAGAGCACTCTGGATTATTGATATAATGATATTGCTTTAGGTTTTTGGTTGTGTAGTATGAATTTGATTATCGAGCAATGATGATTGCCATATTCTAATAATTGGCTGTGTCTGAAATGCATTTAGCTAGCATCTTTAAAAATACAAACAAAAATTATAAAAGGTACAAAATAATGAAAATAGTAAAAAGCTTGCTCATGACTTTAGTGGTTGCGGCTGGAATGTCTTTCTCTGTTCAGGCCGCTGGCTTTGAAAATGACGCAATGCTAAAGAAATTTGTCGAATGGCATTTAGGATTTACAACTAATATCGCGCAAAGGGACAAAGATCTAGCCGCTAAGGTCGAACCTCGTTGGGGATTAAGTGAATTGCGCTTTCAACGTATTTGGCATGAACGTACGGACGGCTATTGGATTTATTATGAAACTAGCCAACCTGACGTAAGACCGGATAGAAATCAAATCTGGCGACTGTATCGCAATGACTTTGGTAACCTTAAAGTCGATTTATACTCTTTCAAAAACATAGATGAAGGATTAACTTTGTGGGGAAAAGGCGACAATCCAAAGGCTTTTGAAAATATTAAAATGAGCGGTTTATCAACAGTACCTGGCTGCAACGCTACCTATCATTGGATTCCAGAGTTTGAACGTTTTTCTGGCGTCAATACTCACGGAGAATGCTTCACTATCGGTAAGTCATATTTACTCCAACATGTGGAAATTTCTAAAACAGCAGACGGAACCTTAGTGCGCAACGATTGGCATTCATTTTATGACGAAAATGGTGTGGCTAAGCGTGGCGCTAAGTTTAAAAGAGGCGATCAAGGACCTACCACGCATGTGTACACAGAAACATATGACCTTAACTAATCGTACCCAGTAAAAATAACTTCTTTACTCAAAGCAGTCTGAAATATAAAAGACTGCTTTTCCCTAAATGCGTTAATTTTTAACGCATTTTGTGCCCTGCTAATCCAATGTTGACTATCACTACCGGACTCAGTTTACAGTGATTTGAAAAACCTGATTTCAGCATATGTATTGTTACTGACTGATCACAACTTATTGATAGCTAACTCGTTACAACAACTTGGTTTCGGCCTTTTTGTTTTGCATTGTAAAGGGCTGTGTCGGCACGTGCCATCGCGCTTTCTAAGGTTTCATCTGCTGATGCTACCGCTAGCCCTATACTGATGGTTAGTGAGTAGTCTTCATCGTTTTTTCGCAAAGGTGACTTTTCGATTTCCTTACGGATACGCTCGGCAATATCTAATGCTTGTTTGGAATCAGTGTCGGGCAGCAATACCATAAACTCTTCACCGCCAATTCGGCCAATTTTATCGAGTTGTCGTAAACAGCCAAGTGCCCTTTGGCTGACTAATGTAAGAGCATGATCACCAACTTCATGACCGAGGGTATCATTCACTCGTTTAAAATGATCGATATCAATAATCAATATCGAAAGTAACTTGTTGTGCATTTTCGCTTCATTTAGCAACTTATAGCCAAGTTCAAAAATAGTTCTGCGATTAGCAATTTGCGTTAAGTAATCGATTTGTGCACGATGTTTAAAAAGACGTCGGGTTTTAATCAAATGCATAACAAACCCAAATAACGCCGCAAATATGACAACGCTCACAGCAATTAAAATTTGCGCGAGACGTTTTTGACTTTGTTCCTCTGCCAGTTGTAAACGATTAATTTCCAAGGTTTGTTGTAGCACCTTGTTGTCTAACTTGGTCAGACTGTCTTCAACTAATGTATTGGCTGCGTGTTGATATTGAGCAATAAAGGTTCGTCGTTTGTCGACTTCTGAGCTGTTTGCAGCAACCATCAAATGCATAGCTTCACTGTTGTTGCCCGCGTAATACAAATCGATAGCCCTGATAGTCATCGGCCATGTGTTTTTATCTGGAGAGTCGATTAGAAGTTGATCCAAGGTAGAGCGCGCTTTGGAATCTATCCCTTGGTTAAAATAAGCAATGACCAGTGGATATAAAGATTGCACGATGAAATGATGTTCTTCGGTAGTATCACGAAGGGCCAATGCCTTTTCAAATTCGCTAACCGCCAGCGGGTATTGCTGTTCAAAAAACGCTAATATACCTGCGTTATAATGGCTAAAAAATGTAAAGTCGCTGAATTGGGGCTGTTGTTTGGCAATCTCAAATAGTCTATCAACATGTTGACGAGCCGCAGTAAAATTCTGCATATCAATGGCTAACGCCACTAGTGTGTGTTGCATATTAAACATGTCAGAAAAATCATCGACTTTTGCCCAAGCATCATATGCCTTCTGAATATATTCATAGGCTTTGTCAAACAATTGGTTTTCCTGATATAAGTTGCCAGAGGCGTTATAAATCATGCCATAGGAACTATTATCAAAATTATTTTTATCAGCGACGTCAATTGCTTCAACTAATAATGCGAGCCCTTGTTGCAGTTTTTCCGGTTTACCACCAAAACAAAATGCCGCTTGAACCAGTACCTTTACTAGCAATTCGGGGTCCGCTAATTGACGAGACAATTGCAGGGCTTTAAATCGGTCTTCGCAATAAATATTGGGATCATATGTTTGAATATATTTCATGTACGAACGTTCGACATAACTTCTAGGTAAAGTGTCAGTTAGCCTTAAGTTTTGCAGCTCGCTGATATTGATGGCGGTGCTGTAAGCATCAATGGCTGGTTGTGGCTGATTATCGTAATCGAAAGCTAAGCCTAATAAATACCAGTAGCGAGCTTGCTCTTCATAGGAGGCTTTTTCCACAAGCTGTTTTTGATCGTTCAAAAGACTGATTTGTTGGGCTGGAGTTAAAGAAGAAAGGGTGGTTTCTAAATTTTCCATTGTTTGCGCATTAAGCCCACATCCCCAAAATAACCAAAACACGCATATCACTGGGGTTCGCCATACTCCGCGAAGTACTAAAATGATGGTTGTTTGTTGCATTAATTATCCTAATCAATGGTTGCTAGAAAGCGCTTATACTGCGAAAAATTAGGAATCCAATATTCTTGTCGTTATCCGATGCCAAATTAATAGAATGAGTTAGATTTGTGCTTAATGTAATTAAGATACTAGCAAATCAACAACCGCTTTGGTTAAAAAGTAGCTGCGAAAAACCAATTAAAACAAGTTTGCTACATCGTTGAATGAAAACAGTATTCTTTAAAGGCAACTTTAGGTGCAAACATTATTTAAAAGTGTATTGATTTCGGAATTTTGCAACGATTTTTATAATCTCTAGCGCTTATAATTAGCGTAGGGCTAAAGGTTAAATAAACCGTTTTGCGGACTTGCCACATCTGGTTCACGTCGTATTCTTATCTATATTTGTGTCATAAAAATGTCAAAAATCCAACCGATTTTAGTCCGCTTTATTCTGTTACGTCATCCTGTCTAAGTTAATTCGTTGCTCACATAATGTATTTTTAATTCAATTAAAACAGTTGGTTATGAGTATTGTTTTACTAGTTATTTGATTCAATCACAGATATCTACATTCTGTTTGGTTTTGTAATAATACTGTCACACTATGCCCCTATCCTTGCCCTCAGATTTTATTGTTGGTGGTAAACCAACTCGATTCCACTCTAGGGTTTGATTGTATGAAACTTACAAAAACGTTGTCTGCAGCACTATTCGTTAGTCTGTTGGCAGGTCAAGCTGCTTTTGCGCAGCAAGACAAAGAATTGCAACCTGTGGTTGATGCTGCAACTAAAATTAACGAGTCTGCAGCGGATTCCCAATCAAAGATTAACAATATAACTGACCAAATCGGCAGTAAATTGCAACAATTCAAAACTATCAATAAAGAAATTGATGGTTTGTTGGTTTACAACGAGCAGTTAAGAAAACAAATTGCTAATCAGCAACAAGAAATGTTGGATTTGAATAGCGCAATTGACGAAGTAAGTGTTATCGAACGTCAAATAACACCATTAATGATTCGAATGATTGATGGGTTAGCACAGTTTGTGGAACTTGATGTTCCATTTTTAGAAGAAGAACGTGCCAATCGCATTATTGATTTACGTAATATGATGGATCGCGCAGATGTTGCTCCTTCTGAGAAATTCAGACGTGTAATGGAAGCTTACCAAGTCGAGATGGATTACGGGCGAACCTTAGAGGCTTACCCTGGATTGCACACTATTGATGGTCAGGAACGAAATGTCGATTTCTTACGCATCGGTAGAACCGCACTTATATACCAAACTCGTGATGCAGGTATGCAAGGAATTTGGAATAAACAAACTCGTCAGTGGGAATCACTTTCTTCTGACTACCGCACGCAAATTACCAAAGGTCTTAGAATGGCCAAGAAACAAATGGCACCTGATTTGTTGATGCTGCCAGTTGCGATCACGGATTAAGAGAGTAGAAACCATGAGAAAATTAATTAGAAATACTGCTGTTCTTTTGGTTGCTACTTTTGCTGGAGCAGCTTTTGCTCAGGAAAGTAAACCACTAGATTTGGATGCACTGCTTAAGCAATTAGAGCAAGGCCAATACCAACAAAATCAACAAAATACTCAGCGTGAAAAAGAGTTTGTACAAAAACGTGCTGAACAAGATCAAATGCTGCGTGATGTGACCTCACAACGTAATGCTCAGTTGAACACATCTGAAAAGCTGGAAACGCAATTTGAAGAGAATGAATTCAAATTAGCAGATTTGAATGATGCTTTGGATAAACGCCTAGGTTCGTTAAAAGAACTATTCGGTGTGTTACAACAGGTTGCAGGTGACACCAAAAACAAATTTTACAACTCAACTGTTTCAGCGCAAATCTCTGGTCGTTCTGAATTTTTAGATGAAATGGCCCAGTCTATGGGGACGAGTTCTAAATTAGCTTCAATTGAAGAAATAGAGCGGGTGTGGTTTGAAATTCAACGCGAAATGACTGAGTCAGGCAAAGTCACTAAATTTACAACTGATGTTGTAGAAGCTGGTGGCGCTAAAGTCAATAAAGAAGTCGTTCGTGTAGGACCTTTTGCACTCGTGTCTGATGGCAAATACCTTAAGTACGAAGGCGAAACCGATACTGTTGCTGAATTGATTCGTCAACCTGCAGATCGTTACACAGACAGCGCCGCAAATTTACAGAGCTCTGATGGTGAATTGGTTTCATTTGGATTAGACCCAACGGGCGGAACTATTCTTGGATTGTTAGTTCAAGCGCCAAGTCTTGAAGAGCGTATTCACCAAGGTGACCTTGTGGGATATATCATTATTGCGGTTGGTGCAGTTGGTATTTTGGTCGCGTTCTGGCGTTTTGTGGTACTTACGCTTGTTGGCGCCAAAGTAAATGCACAACTTAAGTCGAGTAAAATATCTGAGGGGAATCCTTTGGGTCGCGTGCTTAAAGTGAAAGATGCTCATCCAAATGCTGACACCGAATCCTTGGAATTGCATTTAACCGAAGCCATTTTAGCTGAAGTGCCTAAATTAGGACGTTTCTTAACACTAGTAAAAATGATTTCAGTGGTTGCTCCCCTTGGTGGGTTACTTGGTACCGTTACCGGTATGATTGTGACCTTCCAACAAATTACCTTGTTTGGTACAGGTGACCCGAAAATTATGGCTGGCGGTATCTCATCGGCATTGATTACCACTGTTCTTGGTTTGGTTGTGGCCATTCCTACTACTCTGCTTTATGCATTGCTCAGTACGCAAAGCAAAAATATTGTAGCGATATTGCAAGAACAAGCAGCGGGTGTCATTGCTGAACGAGCTGAAACTCAGTCTGGCACTAAGGCATAAGACGATGTTTGTAGAGATCTTTGAATCAATCCGAGACTTCACCGAAACCGGTGGGATTATCCTGCTGATAATAGGTGCCTTGATATTCGTGATGTGGATTTTGATACTCGAACGTATTTTCTATGTGACTTATGGTCATAAGCAATTTAAGAAACAGACCATTTCCACTTGGCAAGCACGTAGCGATCGAAATTCATGGAATGCGCATCAGATTAGACAAGCAATGATTTCTAGAGTCAGTCTTAAATTACGCTTCAGTCTTCCCATTATTCAGGCGTTAGTCGCGCTATGCCCTCTATTGGGTTTGATGGGAACGGTAACAGGTATGATTGTGGTATTTGATGTAATGGCCATGTCTGGTGGCGGTAACGCCCGGTCAATGGCCGCAGGGGTTTCACAAGCTACTATACCCACAATGGCTGGCATGGTGGGTGCGTTATCCGGCGTATTCGCGTCTACATGGTTAACGCGCACAGCAAAAACCGAACGTTTACATCTAGAAGATGCATTGGAGATTCAACGTTAGAGCCTAGGCCTGCGTGAATAAAGAGTAATTATGAGAAAAATTCAGAATTTAGTCGAAGAAGAAGAAGCAACAATCGATATGACGCCGATGTTGGACGTTGTATTTATCATGTTGATTTTCTTTATCGTTACCGCTTCATTTGTAAAAGAATCGGGGATCGACGTAAACCGACCTGAAGCTGCCACAGCAGTGAAGAAAGATCGTGCAAATATCTTAGTTGCCATAAGCGACAAAGGTGAAATTTGGATTAATAAACGCAGAGTAGACGTACGTGCAGTTCAAGCCAACATTGAACGTTTAAAAGCCGAAAACCCACAGGGTACGGTTGTTATTCAAGCAGACCGTAAAGCGACTACTGAAACGCTTATTAAAGTCATGGATGCATCGCGAGCAGCGGGTGTCTACGATGTTTCTATCGCAGCACAAGAGTAAAATATAATGGCAAGACTCCTTCTGGCAGTTGTATTAGCGTTTTTCATCACGATTAGTTTGTTCTTTTTGATGCAAGCTCTTATCGCTAGTGGTGATCAAACGTTAGATGATCCCAAGCCCGGTGCGGTGCTCGATTTCGTACGCTTGAAGAAAGAAGAAACGGTTGAACAAAAAGATCGTAAGCCGAGAAAGCCACCACCACCTAAAGAGCCGCCACCGCAAATGGAACAGCCGCAAATGGATTCACCTACGCCTGATGCTGATGGCAGTGGTATGGCGTTTGAAGCCGATGTCGGTGGTGATATCGCCCTTGGTGGTGGATTGGCCCTAGAATCAGGTGATGGCGAATATTTGCCAATCGTTAAGGTTGCTCCGGTTTATCCACGACGAGCTTTATCTCGCGGAATAGAAGGCTTTGTAATCGTTGAATTTACTGTATCTAAATTAGGCGCAGTAAAAGATATTCGCGTAGTACAAGCAACTCCACCGGATATATTTAATCAGGCTGCGATGGATGCTGCACTGAAATTTAAATATAAACCCAGAGTTGTGAACGGTGAACCTGCAGAAGTGTCTGGTGTGCAAAACCGCATTACTTTCCAGATCGATGGTTAACTAAGAGGCAAGCATGAAAATAACACAGTGCATTTTAGCCATCTTATTGGCAAGCTCATTCACACTTATATCGTCTGTAGTAACGGCACCTACAGCTAGTGCACAAGATAATAGTGCCAGTGAAAGAAAGACCCGCAGAACACCGGCTCTGCGTACGCGAGTATACGACCAATTGGCTCGCGCTCAGAAAGTTGCCGACGAAGGTAATACTGCTGAAGCATTAGCAATATTGGATGTCGTTAAATCCAAAGAAAGCTCTATGAATAGCTACGAGCTGGCGATGTTGCATAACTTCTACGGTTTTATTTATTACAACGTCGAAGATTATGATAAAGCTATCGAATCATTTGAGAGCGTAGTAGAACAGCAACCCATTCCTGAGTCATTTGAACAAAGTACTTTGTTTAGTTTGGCACAATTGCAAATGATGCGCGGTAATTACGATAAGACTATCGAGTACTTGGAACGTTGGGAAGCATTGCAGCCAGGTAAGTTACCGGTTAAAAATTTAGTGCTCAAGGCCCAAGCTATGTATCAGAAGAAAGATTATCAGGCTGCTTCTGAATACATCAATGAAGCTATTTTACAGCAAGAAAATAGTGAAGAAGGCTACAAAGTCGATGAGAATTGGTACGTGCTTCAACGAGCTATATACTACGAGTTGAAACAAACTGAGCAAGTGACCAAAGTGCTTGAAAAAATGGTTAAATTATTTGACCGTCCTGAGTATTGGGTGCAGCTTGCAGGTATGTATGGCGAGTTGGGTGAAGAAAAGAAACAGTTAGCGATTCTCGAAGCGGCTTACCAAAGTGATTACATTACAAAAGCCTCGGATATTTTCAACTTAGCTCAGCTGTATTATTACCATCAAGTACCATATAAAGGCGCCAGGTTGATGGAGCAAGCAATGCAAGATGGCGTACTTGAAAAAAACCTCAGGAACTTAAAGTTTTTAGCGCAAACTTGGTCCCTTGCCAAAGAACACGAAAAAGCCGTACCTGTTATGCGTTCTGCAGCTGCCTTGTCTGAAGACGGTGAATTAGATGCACAGTTAGCGCAAATTTTGCTGAACATGGATAAGTTTGACGAAGCCATTGAAAGTGCGCTCAAAGCGCTGGACAAAGGTGGTTTACGAAATGAAGGAACCACACATTTAGTCTTGGGAATGTCGTATTTCAATCAAAAACGCTATGTTGATGCACTAAATCAATTGGCTGAAGCTGAAAAACATCCTACTAGTCGTGGTATGGCACAACAATGGCGTAAGTTTGTACAGTCTGAAAAATCTACCACAGAGCAACTACAAGCCGAATTAAGCGCTTCTTAAACGCTACCTCAATATTATGCATTAACAATCCGTATCGCAGTTTTATCGGCGTGCGGATTGTCTTCCTTGGCGAAACTCAACTAAACTTGTTATCGATCTTAGTGTCATACAAAGTGATCAATTTTTACCACCGCAGGGTATTAAAGGGTTAATTGTGTAATGATCTTAAAGTTGACTACGTAAAGGAATTCCTATGTTTTACCAATTTAGTCATTTTTCAGCCAAGTTTAGCCAGATCATGGCTATGTGTATTGGACTTACTTTCCTTAGTGCATGTAGTTCTAACAATATTGTGATGGACACCGATCAAAATACCAATTTTGGCGCGTTTAAAAGTTATTCGGTGATCTCTAGAAACGTCGAAGATAGCTTGAGTGCTAATCGTATTATTACTCAAGTTTCACAGTTTTTAGAGGCTAATAATAAACTTATTGGTGACCTTGGTTACACTGATGCCGTTGTAGAGCTCGATCACTACATTGATTATCGCGATAACGACAGTAGTTTTTCAATTGGCCTAGGTACTGGTTCTTACGGACGCTCAGGCGGTGTGAGTGTGGGTGGCGGGGTTAGTTTACCCATAGGTTCAGATCAAATCCCAGTCGCAGTAGTGAGCATGAAAGTACTAGTCAACGATAGGCTAGTGTGGTCAGCTACCAATAGCCATGATTTCAAAACAGACAACAGTGCAAGTTTAGCAAAAGCACAGCGTGTGGTTGTAAAGGAATTGCTTGAACGTTTTCCATTAACTCGCACGGGTTCTTAGACTCGTTTTAGCAATTCACCATTTAATTTCACTGGTAAATTTTGTAACTAGTCGTATTATCTGTTGTTAACCAAAAAAAATAGGGACATTTATCCAATGCGTTTAGCACTCTCATTACTAGTACCCGTATTAATTTTATCTGCTTGTTCAAAAGACAAAGAACCCGAAATGCAAACTTACCCCAGATTAAAACAACTCAGCGTTGCCGCCCCAGTTGCCGCAAAGCAAGATTACACAGCTAAATACCACGGTAAAGAGTTAAATGATCCTTACCACTGGCTTAGAGATTCTGGATATCCGGAAGTGAATGACAAGCCCATTATTGACTATTTAACTGCAGAAAATGCTTACTTCGACCAGTTTTTAGCACCTAATAAGTCCCTTATCGACACGGTTTTCGAAGAAGTTAAAGGGCGTACAAACGAACAAGAAGAATCGGTTCCTTGGATTGACAATGGTTACGAATATCGTTGGTATTACCGCGAAGGCGAAGAGTATCGAACACGTAGCCGCAAAAATCTGACTACTGGTGAAGAAGAGGTTTTTCTTGATGAAACTAAGCTAGCCAAAGATTTCGATTATTTTACTTTAGGCGGCTGGGATATAAGTCCTGATAACCGCTTGCTGGTGTATTCCTTCAACACCGATGGCGCTGAACGTTATACAGTTCGAATTGTTGACTTGCAAAGTGGTGAATACTTAGAAGATGAAATAACCGAGGTAAATGGCGAAATCGCCTTTGGCGCAGACAGCAAAACGGTTATTTATGGTCAGTTGGAAAAAGATAAATGGCGTACAGCTAGCGTTAATGTGCATAAAATTGGTAGTCAGCAGTCTGACGATAAAATTATTCTGAGTGAAGCAGACGATGGCTTTTTCTTAGGCTTCCATTTCACCAGTGACGATAAGTACTTGGTAGTAAGCAGTGGGCAAAGAGAAGTATCTGAACTTAGTGTTATTCCAGGCGACGATTTGTTTTCTGAACCTAAGTTATTGATATCAAGGGAGATGAAATTTTCTGCTTCAATAGATCACGCTAATGGTAAATTCTATATTTTAGCCAACGATACCCACAAAAATTCAAGATTTGTTAGTGTTGATGACAGCCAACCAAGTTACGACAATTGGCAAACACTGATTGAAGGCTCTGACGATCTTTATTTATTGGGAATGCAGACATTCAAAGGTTTCATTGCCTTACAGGCTCGAGAAAAGGGAATTGATAAAATTCGAATTCGCGACTATCAAGGAAACTCCCATGACGTTGCCTTTCCTGAACCGGTTTATTCTGCTTCTTTAGGCAATAGTTCAGAGTTTGATCAAGACTTTGTTCGGGTTGACTATGAATCGATGGTTACCCCTGACACTGTATTTGATTATCAAGTTAACGATAAAAAGCTGGAAACCAGAAAGGTCACTACAATTCCATCTGGTTACGATAAATCTCAATATGTTACTGAGCGTCTAATGGCACCTTCAAGAGATGGTGTAGAGGTTCCGATTTCAGTGGTATATAAAAAAGGTTTCAAAAAGAACGGCAAACAGCCTATGCATTTGTACGGCTATGGGGCTTATGGGATAACCGTTCCCCCTGGATTTTCAGAACTCAGACTCAGTTTATTAGATAGAGGTTTTGCTTTCGCTATCGCACATGTTCGTGGCAGTGACATGCTGGGGTATCAATGGTATTTGGATGGTAAACTTGAAAAACGAACCAATGCCTTTAATGATTTTGTTGATGCAGCACAGTATCTAATTAAAGAAAATTATGTGTCTGAAGGCAATATTTCAATTTCGGGTCGCAGCGCTGGCGGTGAATTAATGGGAGCGGTTACCATTCAGGCTCCACAATTATGGCGCTCAGTGACCCTTGGAGTGCCGTTTGTCGATGTACTCAATACTATGCTTGACGCTACGCTTCCACTGACGCCACCTGAGTGGACAGAGTGGGGCAATCCACTAGAAGATTCGGCAGCTTACGATCTCATCGCAAGTTATTCTCCATACGACAACATTGAAGCTAAGGAATATCCTCCTATGTTGGTCAGTGGTGGAATAAATGATCCCCGCGTAACCTATTGGGAGCCCGCTAAGTGGACCGCTAAAATGCGTGAAATGAAGACCGATGACAATCTACTAATCATGCGAATTAATATGGGGGCAGGGCATTTTGCCAATAGTGGCCGCTATGGCAGACTACGTGATTATGCTGAAGAGCTTGTATTTATGCTCAAAAGTCACGGAATTGATAAATAAATAGCCATGCTGAAGAATAAAGCCCGATGAATTTCGGGCTTTTTTATGGCTGGCTGATCGCGGATAACCACTCCCTCTGTTCTGCAGAAAACTTGACCTATCACAAAGCAACACTTGTTACACCGCATATCTTTTCGTTAAACTGTGCAAAAATATCTTGGAAGCAACCTTGCATTCACTTAAATCTCTGCACACCTTTGGATTTTCTACACACAGTAAAAAATTGATATCCATCGACAATGACTTCGCAGCCCTAAAGGATGTTGAAACGCCTTTGTGGGTTCTCGGCGAAGGTAGCAATTGTGTTTTTTTGGAAGATTTTGATGGCACGGTTATCAAATTAGAATCTAAAGGTAAGACCGTTAAAGAGTTTGATGACTATTATCAACTGACGGTTAGTGCGGGAGAAAACTGGCATCAACTCGTCTGCTTTTGCATGCAAAATAATATTTTTGGATTAGAAAATCTCGCGTTGATTCCTGGCTCAGTGGGAGCTGCGCCCATACAAAATATAGGTGCATATGGGGTTGAGTTAAATCAATTTGTAAAACAGGTGATGTTCACGGAAATTGCCACAGCAAAACAACATAGCTTGACAAATGAAGAGTGTCAGTTTGGTTATCGAGACAGTATTTTTAAGCGACATCTAGCCGGTAAGGTGATCATCACGCAAGTTGTTCTTCACATTCCTAAACGTTGGCAAGCGTGCAATCACTACGGTGAACTAGCCAATCTAAAACAACCCAATGCAGAGCAAATTTTTAATAAAGTCATTGCTATCCGCCAAGAGAAGCTGCCTGATCCTAACGAAATTGGTAACGCTGGTAGCTTTTTCAAAAATCCGTTGGTAAGCAATAAGCATTTCGCAAGTTTGCAGTGTGACTGGCCTGATTTACCCTGTTATTCGGTGGATCACAACAGCGTCAAAGTTCCTGCAGCTTGGTTAATTGACCATCTTGGTTTTAAAGGCAAACAATTAGGCGGGATTCAATGCCATCCTAACCAGCCTTTGGTACTGACAAACAACGGTCATGGAAATGGGGCTGAGTTATTAGAATTGGCGCGGGAAATTCAAACCAAAGTGGAGAATACTTTTTCTATCCATTTAGAAAATGAAGTACGTTTAATTGGTAACAAGGGGCTGGTATCACTGTGAGTTTTAATTTTTCTCGTACTCTTATTCTGCAACGCTTGGCCGATGGACAGTTCCATTCAGGTGAAGTGTTAGGCCAAGAGCTTGGACTCAGTCGCGCAGCCGTGTCGAAACACATTAAAGGCTTGTGTGAGTTAGGTTTAGATATCTTTAGAGTAACGGGAAAGGGCTATCGTTTAGCGAAATCCTTAACTTTATTAGAACACCGCAAAATTGCCCAGTTATTGCCCCAGGTGATGCAATCGCAGATAAACGTGCAAAACGTAATAGATTCAACAAATCAGTTCATCAGAGACATGAATGTGAAACCAAGTAATGGTTACGTGTGTTTAGCTGAGGCGCAAACTGCTGGACGAGGACGCAGAGGACGGACTTGGGTATCTCCTTATGGTTCGAGTATTTATATGTCGATGTTCTGGTCGTTTGCTGGTGGATATCAAGCTATTAATGGTTTGAGTTTGGTAATAGGTATTGCGGTGGTAAAGGCATTGCAGACACTTTCAGTGAAAGGAGCAATGCTTAAATGGCCAAATGATGTTTACCTGCAAGATAAAAAGCTTGCGGGTATCTTGGTTGAAGTTGAAGGGCAAATGGGCGCTGCTTGTGATTGTATTTTAGGCATAGGTTTGAATATCGATTTACCTAAAAAGGCGCTAAACATTGACCAACCTTGGACGGATTTAGTGCAAGCTACTGGCCTAACTATTGATAGAAATGTGCTTGCGGCCACCTTAATTGACGAGCTAACTAAAGCCCTTACGATTTTTGAAACCCAAGGCTTAAGGCCTTTCATTAGCCAGTGGGCTGAATTAGATTACTTTTACGACAAACCCGTAAAACTAATGATTGGTAATCAGTGTGTATATGGCAAAGTGAAAGGGATTGATAACGATGGGGCTCTTTTATTAGAAAAAGACGGCAAAATCGAAACATTTCATGGAGGTGAAATCAGTGTCAGGCCTGCATGACATTTTACTGATAGATGTTGGCAATAGCCGTATTAAGTACGCACAAATTGCCAGCGCAGATTCAAAAGTCGTGACTCAAGTCTGTGATTCTATCGAAGATTTACAGCATCAAATTAGCAGCGCCCAATGTGTCATAGCCGCCAGCGTACAAAATGATCAGGTAACACTCAAAATTAAACAGCTATGTCACTTGCACAATATCCCGTTTCAACAAGTCGTGACTCAGGCTACAGCATTTGGTATTAGTTGTGCTTATCAGCAATTCCAGACCTTAGGCGTTGACCGTTGGCTTGCAGTATTAGGCGCACGACTGCATACCCAATTGCCGGTAGCAATCTTAGATTTGGGCACAGCAGCTACCTGTGACGTTCTTGTCGGGGAACAACACTTAGGTGGATGGATAGCCCCAGGCTTTCAATTAATGCGCAAGGCAGTCACTAGCCAAACCTCAAAAGTGTTTGCAGATCAACAAACCCCAGATGCATTGTCACTCGGAAAAAGTACACCTGATTGTGTCAATATGGGCGGCTTGGCAATGTTAGAAGGTTTTTTATACAGCGCTAGAAAGCGCATTAGTGGTTATTCTGATGACTACAGAATATTTTTGTGTGGTGGCGATAGTGGATTACTCAAAAATATTATTGATGAAAAAGTACAATTTAAACCAGATTTAGTATTACAAGGCTTAAGTCGTTTTATTCCTAGCAAATAAATTTAAAAATCATTTTTAATAAATTGCTGTAAAAACGCACAATTATTTTTGTCAATTTGTTGGTTCCGTAGGTTTTTTAGGCAACTAAACGATTAATTTAAATAAATCCGCATTTTTTCATGTTTTTTTGAGAATATACTCTTGCACCCTTAGGATCATTACTCTAGAATGCGCACCCACTTGATGCAGTGCCGACTTAGCTCAGTTGGTAGAGCAACTGACTTGTAATCAGTAGGTCGCCAGTTCGACTCCGGCAGTCGGCACCATCAATCCTGGAGGGGTACCCAAGCGGTCAACGGGAGCAGACTGTAAATCTGCCGGCTCAGCCTTCGCAGGTTCGAATCCTGCCCCCTCCACCATTTTTACTGTGCACCTGCAGTTTAATCAGGTGTATGGTGTGACGCAATGTGTCACGCCACCACTTTCAACGAGGTGGATAGAGAATAGGTTTGCGAGCATCGTATAATGGCTATTACCTCAGCCTTCCAAGCTGATGATGTGGGTTCGATTCCCACTGCTCGCTCCATATTTAGTGCTGATATGGCTCAGTTGGTAGAGCGCACCCTTGGTAAGGGTGAGGTCGGCAGTTCGAATCTGCCTATCAGCACCAGTTCTCCCCCAACTCTTTGATTAGGTTTTTTTTAATTACTTTGCTAGGAAAAATTTAAGATGGCAAAAGAAAAGTTTGAACGTACGAAACCCCACGTAAACGTCGGTACAATTGGCCACGTTGACCATGGTAAAACGACGCTAACAGCGGCAATCACTACAGTTCTAGCAAAGACCTATGGTGGTGCTGCATCAGCGTTTGATCAAATCGATAACGCTCCAGAAGAGCGTGAGCGTGGTATCACAATCTCAACTTCACACGTTGAGTATGACACGCCTAAGCGTCACTATGCACACGTAGATTGCCCAGGGCACGCGGATTATGTTAAGAACATGATCACTGGTGCTGCGCAAATGGACGGCGGAATCTTGGTTGTTGCGGCAACTGACGGTCCTATGCCTCAAACACGTGAGCACATCTTGTTGGGTCGCCAAGTTGGTATCCCTTACATGATCGTATTCATGAACAAATGTGACATGGTTGACGACGAAGAGTTGTTGGAACTAGTAGAAATGGAAGTACGTGAACTTCTAACAGAATACGAATTCCCAGGCGACGACTTGCCAGTAATTCAAGGTTCAGCGCTTAAAGCGTTGGAAGGTGATGCAGCATGGGAAGCAAAAATCATAGAGCTTGCAGAAGCACTAGATAGCTATATCCCAGAGCCAGAGCGTGCAATTGATAAGCCGTTCATTTTGCCAATTGAAGATGTATTCTCAATCTCAGGTCGTGGAACAGTAGTAACCGGTCGTGTAGAGCAAGGTATCATCAAAGTAGGTGAAGAAGTTGAGATTGTTGGTATCAAAGATACGACGAAAACAACTTGTACTGGTGTAGAGATGTTCCGTAAGTTGCTTGACGAAGGTCGTGCAGGTGAAAACGTTGGTGTACTACTACGTGGTACTAAACGTGATGACGTAGAGCGTGGTCAAGTATTGGCTAAGCCTGGTTCAATCACTCCACACACCCAGTTTGAAGCTGAAGTGTATGTATTGTCTAAAGATGAAGGTGGTCGTCATACTCCATTCTTCAAAGGCTATCGTCCACAGTTTTACTTCCGTACAACGGACATCACTGGTGCAGTAGAATTACCAGAAGGTGTAGAAATGGTAATGCCTGGCGACAACTTGAAATTCAAAGTTGAGCTAATCAACCCAATCGCGATGGACGAAGGTTTACGCTTCGCAATCCGTGAAGGTGGCCGTACTGTTGGTGCTGGTGTTGTAGCAAAAATCATCGCTTAATAGCGAGATAAGATACGAATTAAAAAGCCGCTCTTAGAGCGGTTTTTTTTGTGCCTGCGATTTGTATTTACAATATTTGTAGCATGGCCTTCACGCCATGGCGTGGGGCAACATATCGCGGGGTTAAAACACCCGCCTACAAGCCATGGAAAGGTTCAACAAGGCGCGGTTTGTAGCATGGCCTTCAGGCCATGGAATCCTTGCAAAATGCTGCGGGGCTAAAGCACCCGCCTACAGGGTAGGGGGGATTATCTTTGTAGGATGGTCTTCAGACCATGGAATCCTTGCAAAACGCTACGGGGCTAAAGCACCCGCCTACAGGGTAGGGGAGATTATCTTTGTTGCATGGTCTTTAGGCCATGGAATCCATGAAAAACGCTGCGGGGCTAAAGTACCCGCCTACAGATTAAGCGTATTTATTCTGCCAAACTTCGTTTGCCATGACATCATCTGCTGATTCGATGTGGTCTAACCAAGTCTTTCCAATCAGGTGATCGTATTCGTGTTGGAATATACGTGCCAGAAAGCCTTCAAACAGTCGCTTCTCGATGTCACCATTTTCCGCTAAGTACTCAATTTCAATCCATGTAAAACGTTTTACGTTGCCCCGTAGTCCAGGAACTGACAAGCATCCTTCCCAATCTTTATTTTGTGTCTCACTACTTGCCAATACTTTTGGATTTATCAGAATTAAAGGTTCCATGTGCGGGGCATCGGGATATCGAGCATTGGGTCTTGAAGCTATGATCATTATCGCTCGGGGATCGAATACTTGAGGAGCCGCAATACCAATACCGTTGGCATCCAACATGGTTTGTTTCAAAGCTAGTAAAAACTGAGTCAATTCATTGGTTAACAAATCAGCCGGCGAAACTGCAACAGCTGGTGTTTTTAAAATTGTCTCTCCAACTTGGGCTATTTTCATTTAGGATCAACCTTACCCCAAACCGAATTGGTTTCTTCAGGCGCAGGTTTGGCTTTGTCTTTTTGACTAGTTGCCTGTCGAGGTTTATTTGGTTTTTGCGGTTTATGAGTTTTAACAACGGGGGTTGTGGCGGTTTTTACTGCATCTGGACGGTATTTAACTACCATTCCTTTAAGTAAGTTGCGCACTACCTGATCACCACTTTCTTTATAATTTCGATGATCTGCCTTTCTGAACATAGCGTTAAGTTCGCCTTTACTTAAACGAAAATTGGCTAACTTCAATATAGCTAACATATCTTCGTCTCTATAGCTCATGGCAATACGGATTTTACGTAAAATGTCGTTGTTTGATAGTCGTTCACTGCCTTTTAGAACAACAGGTTCAACACCTTCTTGTTTGCCACGTCTTTGAATAATCAAACCGTCTAGAAACAGACTGAGTATCTTATCTCGACAGAGCATAAACCCCGGCTCGTCTTCTTTTTTCATGAGCATTGATAAGTAGTCTTTTTCCATTTCATAGTTAGCTAAACTAAAAATAGCGATAGTCGCGGTGTCATCTAGTCTGAGCGCATAGCGAAGACGGCGTAAAATATCGTTGTGAATCATAAATAAGGCCAAATTTTGTTGATTAAGGTTATTCTACCTGAAACCGAAAAATAAACATCCTATCGACTGTAATTCGATTAATGCTGATGGATGAAGGTGCGTCGACCAATAACTTTAATGGAATATGTGGAGTTATTCGAGGGAGCAATACAAAAAGCCCTAATCCGAGCTGGGTTGGGGCGACAAAAATTAAATTGCACATTTTTTGTCAGCTAAAGTATAGTAAATTAACTATCTGAATTATAAGGCTTTGATTATGAGTGAGAATAGCCAAACTGAGTTTCGGTTTTTAGCAGAACCGACAGACGTTAATTTTGGTGGGAAAGTACACGGTGGAATGGTGATGAAATGGATCGACCAAGCTTCTTATGCTTGTGCGGCGCAATGGAGTAAACATTATTGTGTGACAGTATCTGCCAATGCTATTCGCTTTATTAAGCCAATTTTGGTTGGTCAAATGGTAACGGTCAGTGTGCGCATTGTTCACACGGGAAAAACCAGTATGCACCTTTATGTGGTGGTTCGTGCCTCGGATCCAAAAGAGGAAGAAGTCACAGTTACTAATCGTTGTTTCATTACCTTTATGGCCATCGATGAGTCTGGTTCCCCAGTGGAAGTGCCGCATTTCACGCCGCAAAGTGAAGAAGAAATCTTGCTTGAGCAAGTCGCTATTAGTGGTAAAGATTTCGCTAAAAAGTTAGACAAGCATTTTGAAGAAATGCTGGGCTGGAAATAGTAATAGTGGCTTAAAAAAGCCACTATTTTAGACTGACACTTAGGGGATAGCGTTAAACAACTACTGGTGAAGTCACACCCATGCTCCCCTTTTTGAGACGTTAGAACGCGTATTTCGCTGAAAACTGTAGGCGGCTCATATCGCCGTCAGCGCCAGTTTCAAGTTCACGTTTTGCATAGGCGTACTCTGCTCCAAAGGTAAGCTCTTTGCTTGGAGAGTAGAGTATATTTGCACGAGCGCTATAAGTCTGCTTGGTGGTGGATGTCCCTGTTAACGCGGTATCATTGTCTGCGCTAAAAATGGAATAGGTAAAGTTACTTCTCCACTGCGGATCCCAAATATGTCTGTAGGCAATACTAAAACCGCTTGAATCAATTGCTTCTAATTCATTATCAGCATTCAAAACTGCACCATTAACAGCATTTAGTGCTAAATAACGCCCCAAACCTTGACCATAATTGGCTGCGATTCGAATGTCGTCTTGGCCAAGATTGAACTTGGCGGTCAAACTAATACCTGCACTGGTTGTTGAGGTATCAATATCATTTTCGCCTTGTTTGTTGACGTAGGATAACTGGCGTAATAGCCCTGCAATTGCAAAGTGCCCCCAATCTCCTTTAAAAGTATATCGTGCTGCCAAATCTGGTACAGGGTTATCGTCAGTGACAATACGAGTACCACCACCTAAAGGTGAAACTGTGGTTTCAGGGTTTTCCAACGAAACTTCAAAGTTTCCCGTTGAGTATTTAACCATGACTTGTCGAACAAATATTGTACCGTCCGTAGAACCGATGAAATCGAGGGTTTCAGGAAGTGCTTTGACATCCATAAAGGTGGTCCATGTCTGCCCAATTAACCAATCGTTATATTTAATAAAAGCGTGTCGTATTCTTGGTTCATAAGAATTACTTACACGTTCATTTCCATCTGGTGTTACTTGGAAGTCAAACTCTAGAACGCCGACAACTTTGTCGCCACTATCCAGATCGGTATTAGTGGTGAACCTAAAACGCGACTGTTTAATATGGGCATCAAATTGAGTCGACTCTTCTTCGCCGCCTACAGGTGTAAGGCTCGGAAGATAGAAGTCTCTACCAATACTACCAGAAGCTAGAGTGCCATCACTATAGCTACTGAACATGGCATCGGCTTTTAAATAGCCGCTAAATTGAACATTTGTTTTGTCTAATAGGTTGGCATTGGTTGCAGTACCATACAAAGTGCCAAGTGCTAGCGTAATTGCTGCTGTAATTTTAGTTTTCATGACTTTTCCTAGTGCAGTTTAATGCTCAGTAAACTTTGCACTAAGATTCACTTTTTACATATAAGCGGATGGTCTATCAGACCATAGTCGTATAGTCTAGAAACTGAATTTTGAATGAATAAAGTGGTAGTTTTTAATTAAGTAAGACCAAAGTCAGCTTCGGTAAGACCAAAGTCGCATTCCACTCTTTAATATTAACGTTACAGTATGTGCAGTTGCTAAAAATTGTGTTGGAGAACCCTATGACAGATACACTTTATCCGGTCCCTGAGACCGCCAAGCTTAATACCCATTTAACCCCTGAATTGCATGCGCAGATGTATCAGCAATCAATAGAATCTCCGGATCAATTTTGGAAGGAGCAAGCGGCAAACTTAGATTGGTTTACTTTTCCAACTAAAATAAAAAATACTTCTTTTGCCAAAGATGACGTTAGCATTAAGTGGTTTGAAGACGGCGAGCTTAACGTCAGCTATAACTGCATAGACCGACATTTACCAGCAAAGGCTAATGATATTGCTATTGTTTGGGAAGGCGATTCGCCAGATACCGACAGCAAAGTTACTTATCAAGAATTACATGACCAAGTGTGTCGTCTTGCCAATGGTATGAAAAAGCTAGGCATTCAAAAAGGTGACCGTGTTGCGCTTTATATGCCAATGGTACCTGAAGCCGCTGTTGCCATGCTGGCATGTACCCGCATTGGTGCTATCCATTCAATTATATTCGGTGGTTTCTCACCTAACGCAATCGCCGATCGAATTAATGATTCAGATGCCAAATTAGTTATTACCGCTGATGAAGGTCGCCGAGGTGGTAACTGTGTACCACTTAAAGTGAATGTAGACGATGCCCTTAAAGATAATCGTTGTCCGAGCATCGAGAACGTTATTGTATTTAAAAATACTGGTAACGATGTTGCTATAGGCGAGAAAGACATTTGGTGGCACGAGTTAACCGCTAAATGTGACGCTCAGTGTGAACCTACTGCAATGAATGCAGAGGACCCTTTATTCATTCTTTATACCTCAGGCTCTACTGGCACTCCTAAAGGCGTTGTGCACACTACAGGTGGTTATTTAGTGTATGCAGCAATGACCCACAAATACGTATTTGACTACCAAGATGGAGAGGTCTATTGGTGTGCGGCTGATGTGGGTTGGATTACTGGACATACTTATATTGTCTATGGACCCCTTGCTAATGGTGCTACAACGTTAATTTTTGAAGGCGTACCAACTTACCCAGATGTGCGTCGAATTTGTCAAATTGTTGATAAGCATGACGTTAACATTCTGTATACTGCGCCCACAGCGATACGTGCGCTCATGGCCCAGGGGCAATTTGCTGCTGAAGGCACTACCGGTGACTCTTTACGATTATTAGGCTCAGTAGGTGAGCCAATTAATCCAGAAGCTTGGACATGGTATTACGAAACCATTGGCCGCAGTCGTTGCCAGATCGTCGACACTTGGTGGCAAACTGAGACGGGAGGCATCATGATGACTCCTTTACCCAGTATTACTGCCCTTAAGCCTGGTGCAGCTTCTATTCCATTCTTTGGCGTTCAACCGGCCTTAGTTGATGGTGAAGGAAATGAACTTAGCGGCGCCACTGAAGGCAATCTGATCATTAAAGACAGTTGGCCTGCCCAAGCAAGAACGGTTTATGGCGATCATCAACGCTTCGTGCAAACTTATTTTAGTACTTATGACAATGCGTACTTTACCGGTGACGGCTGTCGCCGTGATGAAGATGGTTATTATTGGATTACCGGTCGTGTTGACGATGTACTAAATGTATCAGGACACCGTCTTGGTACGGCAGAGATTGAAAGTGCCCTTGTATCTCACGATGCCATCGCTGAAGCTGCAGTAGTAGGTTATCCTCACGATATTAAAGGTCAGGCAATTTATGTGTATGTTACACCGGTAGCGGGTGTAGAAGTAACGGATGAATTAACGGCTGAAATACGTAAGTGGGTACGCACAGAATTGAGTCCTATCGCGGTTCCCGATTTGGTTCAGTGGACCAATGGATTACCTAAGACCCGCTCAGGTAAAATTATGCGCAGAATACTACGTAAAATAGCCGCTAATGAGTATGAGCAACTTGGGGATACATCAACATTAGCTGATCCCAGTGTGGTTGATAGCCTAATTGAACTAAGGTTAAATCGTTAAACTAGTCAATAAAGGGGCAATATTTGCCCCTTTATTACGTTAGTTCGAGATTTTTTGTTGATTTAAGCGTATTGTCCTGATTCAATTGGATCACTTTTTAGACACGCTGATAACACTATGTTCACATTGCTGATTGCTGACGATCATCCTCTCTATCGCGATGCATTGCGTATTGCGTTAAATCTATCTGAACATCAATTAACTATTTTAGAAGCCAGTGACTTAACTCAGACCCTTGATATCATCCAAAATAATGATGTCGATTTGTTGCTATTGGATTTGCATATGCCCGGTAGTAATGATCTATTTGGTTTGATTCACATTCGCAAACTATATCCTGACCTGCCTGTTGCTGTGGTATCCGGACTTGAAGATAAAAACATAGTATCCAAAGTGATTAATACTGGTGCGATGGGCTTCATTCCCAAAACAACGGGTTCAGAAGATATTGCCAATGCTGTTGAAACCATACTTGATGGTGATACTTGGATTCCTAAATCACTGGTCAACGAAATTGATGAAATTGATAGCGAATTTGCCGCTTTAGCCGACAAGGTATCCAGTTTAACCAATGCCCAATACAAGGTACTGTGTTTTATGCGAGACGGTTTATTAAATAAACAAATTGGCTTTGAATTGGATATTGCCGAGGCCACGGTGAAGGCCCACGTGACCGCTTTATTCAAAAAACTTGGCATCAACAATCGTACTCAAGCAGTATTAATTGCATCGCAACTTGAGCTTACGCCTCCGGCTCCTGATCTGTGTCATAAATAAAGTATTCTTTTTCAGTGCCGGAGTGATTCAAAATTGCGTCACACTTTTTATGGAAAAGGATTAATCGCGAAATTTTAGCTAAATGCTACTACAATAGACCGACTTACTGTTTTTGAGTGTAATGATGTCTGCTAAACCTGTTTCAAAACGCATTTATACTGTTGATTTAATGCGCTTTTTTGCCATTGTCTTGATGGTTATCTTCCACTTTATCTATGATCTTAAATTCTTTGGTTGGGTACCTTCAACTATCCCTGATGGCCACGGCTGGCGTGAATTTCGTTATGTCATATTGACCTTGTTTTTCTTATGTGTGGGCTTTTCTTTAGCGGCTGTGCATGGTTCTGGTTTTAAACAGAAGCACTTTATTAAGCGATTTATCCAGCTACTTCTAGCTTCTGCTGCAGTTACTATCTCATCGTTAATAATGGCACCAAATAATTGGATCTTTTTTGGTGTGTTACATTTCATCGCCATAGCCAGTGTAATCTGCGTACCTCTTGCTCGGTTTCCCTACGCCGCTCTTTTCGCTGGAGTCATCATAATAGCGGCATTCAACTTAGGTTGGGTAAGCAGTATTTGGCCATTTCAGCCGATACGTCACTTACTGCCGGGCTACACGAACGACTACGTAGGATTGTTCCCTTGGACGGGCGTGGTGTTTATTGGTATTTGGTTATGTTATCAACAGTGGTTCTTAAACGATCCTGCGCACAGATTTGCGCGCAGTAAAATCGTCTTATTTGCCAGTAAACACAGCCTCATTATCTACCTTATTCATCAGCCAATTATGTTTGCAATATTTGGCCTTATTGGGGTGTTCTGGCAAGCCTAAAGCTATTCAATAAAGCCCGTAATTTCGCAGGTTTAACGGGTTTACTTAAATAACTAATATTTTGTTTTTTACATAAATCTATTATTTCCGTCTGTTGATTTGCGGTCACTAGTACAGCATGCAAATTCTCTCCGTATTGGCTACGAAGTGCGGCAATAACATCGATACCATTTGCATTATTTGCTAAGTGATAATCAACCAGTATGACATCTGGTATACGCGAGTTTAAGTGGGTTATCGCTTGTGTAAGATCTAATGCCGTGATGACATTTACTTGCCATTTGTTCAATACGGTTTGCATGGCATCTAGGTTTTCGTCTTTATCATCAATGCACAAGACTTGCATATCCTTCAAACCCGTATTGTTGGTCGACGTGTTTTCCGGTTGTTGTGAATGTGATTGACCTTGCGGAATATCAAAGCTAAAACAACTTCCCTTATTCGGTGTAGAACGAACACTTACATCAATGGCCAATTTACTGGACATTCTGGATACCACCCCTAAACCTAAGCCAACGCCGTGCTGAGGGCTTCCATCGACCCGATAAAAGTCGTTAAAAATTCTATTTTGTTCTGACGCAGAAATGCCAATTCCGGTATCCCAAACTTGAATTAAAATACGTCCATTTCGTTTTCTGGCACTTAACAGTACTTTGCCTTTTTTAGTATATTTCACTGCATTTGAAAGCAAGTTTTGTACAATTCGATACAGGTGAGTTTTATCAGTATTGACCCAATAGGGTGGAATTTGAGTGCGCAGTTGCAACCCTTTTTGCTCGGCCTTCATGGCGAACTCGTCTATCAATGAACTCAATAACTTAGGCAGTAGTACATCTTCTAGGGTTAATTTCATTTCACCTTGATCGAGCCTAGCTATATCTAACAAAGTAGCAATTAGGGTTTCGCTGGAGTTCACACTATCACTAAGTTTTTGCAAAATTTCTTTGGCTTCAATGTCCACATCAATTTCACCCAAGGCTGACAAATATAACTTCGCGGCGTTTAAGGGTTGCAATACATCATGGCTAGCCAAGGCGAGAAAACGGGTTTTACTAGCATTGGCATCTTCTGCTGCTTTTCGCGCTTGTACTAAATCCTCTTCTAATTGCGCTCTTCGTTCTATTTCACTGCGCAGTTCGGCATTAATTGCTTGGACTTCTTCGCCTCTTTTCTCAATTCGACGCTCTAAGTTTATTTTTGATTCTTCCAACGCTTTTTGAATCTCAATATGGGCGGTAATATCGTTGAAACTGGTAACAAATCCGCCGCCAGGAAGAGGGTTTCCCACCATTTCAATCATTCTACCGTCGCTGCGTTGACGAATAAATTTATGAGGATGACCAGCTTTTAAGTGAGCTACTCGCTTTTGCACTAGTGCATCAACTTCACCTACTCCGCATTCACCTCGCTGCGCGTTATAACGCACTAAATCTTCGATGGGGGTGCCAACATTGACAAGGTCCGCGGGGTAATTAAATAGTTCAAGATAGCGCCGATTCCAAGCAACCATATTGAGATTTTTATCGATAACACTTATACCTTGATCCAAACTTTCAATTGAGGTGAATAAAGCGGTGGTGTTGAATTGAATTGCTTGGGTTGTGTCATCGAAAAAATTAACCACTTCTTCAAAATCTAACTTTTTACCGCCCAGGGCACTATCGATGAGGGCTTTGGCACTTGATGCACCTAAGGCACCACCAAGTGCTCGTTCACAATATTCTAGAAATTCATGATCTGGAGATTGGTGGTCTTGTAGCTTTATTTTGGAACGATTCTCAAAATCCTCCATTAAGATTTCTACTCTGGACTCACCAAGAAAAGTCGACAATAAAGTGGACAGGTCACCAATAGTGGCGGTTTTGCGCTGTTTTTTGGTCTCTTCAATGATTTCTTCTCTGGGGGAAACAAAGGCTTGCGATTGAATTCGATCGACCAATCTATCTTGAGCGAAGTGAGAAAACAGCAAATAACAACTTGTGTTGGCTAACAAACTGACCATCGCTGCCACACTAATCACTTCTGATTGCAGTTGGGTGGTGTTGACTTCGTTTAACATGGGGAACATAAGCCACATTACCCAAGTTATAAAACCGGCCAGCAAACCGGCGTAAACGCCATGGGCGTGACCTTTTTTCCAGTACAGTCCACCTAAAATAGCGGGTAATAGTTGCACGACTAATGAGAACGCCACTAAGCCAATTGAGAGGAGTGAACGGCTCCCGGTCATTTGTTGATGGTAAAAGTAGGCAAGGCCGATCAAGGTTGCGATCACTAACCGTCTGACTAATAAGATGGTCTTAGCGTAATTAAACTGTGGCGCGTTGTGGTTTTGGCGAGACAGCATTTTAGGCAAAATTACGTCATTGGTCACCATAGTACTTAACGTCAAAGTGGCAATAATGATCATTGCCATTGCGGCGGATAATCCACCTGTGAAGACCAGAATTTTAACCAATAAAGAGTCCGACAATATGGCTAAACTTAATACATAAGTATCGGGTTCTTGTGCTCCTATGAGGGTTTGTCCTGCTGCTGCAATGATAGGGATAACAGCCGCGGTTAAGGCTAAGTACAGTGGGAATAAAACTCGTGCGGTTTTAAGGTGCGATAACTTTAAATTGTCCACTACTGCCACATGAAATTGTCTGGGTAAACAAATAATGGCGGCGGCAGACATGAGTGTTTGAGCAAAAAATGGCAGGGTATAGAACTGCGCGGTGGAGTTAAATTTTGACAGTGCGTCACCAAATTCTTGGGGTTTGTCGGCGACCGCCCAGAAATAAGCCAAAGAAGCCACCACGATTAATGCGATGAGTTTAACACTGGATTCGAAAGCAATCGCTAGCATTAAGCCCCGTCGATACTCAGTCACATCAGAGTGTTGAGTTCCAAAATAAATTGCAAAAAATGCAATGAAAACAGAGGCAATTAACACAATCACTTCACTGTGTTCTTGTTCGGTAATTAATTGAAACGCAGAGCCAATGGCTTTGAGTTGTAAAGCCATATAGGGAATGGTTGCTAAAAGCGCGATAAAGGTGACTAACAAGGCGACAGTTTGACGCTTGCCGTAACGGGAGGAAATAAAGTCAGCAATGGTCGTAATATTTTGTCTTTTACTAACCAAAATTAACTTATAAATAAAGCGATAACCAAAAAGATAAACCAGTATTGGTCCTAGCAAAATCGCAATATATTGCCATTGATTACGAGATGCTTCTCCCACCATGCCAAAGAATGTCCAAGCTGAACAATAAATTGCCAAAGCCAAAGAATACACTATTGGATGCGAAGTGATCGCTCGGGCCAAAGGTGTGTTTCTATCTCCCCAACGAGCTATCCAAAATAACCCAGTTAGATAAATTAAGGCTAATAAAACCCAACCCAATGTCATTTAATTCTGTACCTAAAACACTATCGATATTAGTAATTTAGCACACTTTTGAAAAATTAATTGTTGTACTACGACCATAGTCTCATTTCACTACTAGTAATACATGGATAGATTAGAAAACGTTCGGAATGGCAGTCATTCTGATTTAAAAAATTCAAGGCTTTGGTCGGCACCAGTTTTTGCGTATGTGCCATTCCAAGGTTAATTGCCAGACTAAAAGCATGAGGAAACGAGCATGGCGTTTAAAACAGAAGAAGATAAAAAAGCCTATTGGCGAGATAACCTCTCGTTAATGTTAAAACTGCTGATTGTATGGTTTGTTGTATCGTTTGGATTCGGCATTCTGCTAGTTGATGTACTAAATGAAGTGAGATTTTTCGGCTTCAAACTTGGTTTCTGGTTCGCACAGCAAGGTGCTATTTACGTATTTGTGGCGTTGATTTTTGTCTACGTTCGTCAAATGAATATTTTAGATAAACGCTACGGCGTAGACGAAGAGTAGGAGAGCTCAGATGGACGTACAAATTTTAACTTTTATCATAGTCGGTGCTTCATTTTTACTTTATATCGGCATCGCAGTATGGGCTAGAGCTGGCTCAACCAATGAATTTTATGTTGCTGGAGGCGGGGTACATCCCATTGCTAACGGTATGGCTACAGCCGCCGATTGGATGTCAGCCGCTTCGTTTATATCAATGGCCGGTTTGATCTCATTTATGGGATATGACGGTGCAGTTTACTTACTCGGGTGGACTGGTGGTTACGTACTACTTGCCCTTTGTCTTGCACCCTATTTGCGTAAGTTCGGCAAATTTACGGTGCCAGATTTTATCGGAGACAGATACTACTCTCAAACGGCTAGAACGGTAGCGGTAATCTGTGCCATCTTTGTTTGTTTCACTTACGTAGCTGGACAGATGCGTGGTGTTGGGGTGGTATTCAGTCGCTTCCTTGAAGTGGATATTGTTTCTGGTGTAATTATTGGAATGGCAATCGTATTCTTCTATACCGTATTAGGTGGTATGAAAGGCATTACCTATACTCAAGTCGCACAGTATTGTGTACTCATCTTTGCATATCTTGTACCTACCATCTTTATTTCAATGATAGTAACAGGTCACATTTTACCGCAAACAGGATTTGGAGCGACACTCGCTGATGGTTCGGGGGTGTATATGCTAGACAAACTCGATGGACTCTCCCTAGAGTTAGGGTTCAACGAGTATACATCGGGTACCAAAAGTATGATTGATGTATTCTGTATCACTGCCGCGTTAATGGTCGGTACAGCTGGATTACCGCACGTTATTGTTCGTTTCTTTACCGTTCCTAAAGTTCGTGATGCTCGTTACAGTGCTGGTTGGGCATTGGCTTTTATCGCAATTCTTTATACTACCGCTCCTTCTTTAGCATCCTTTGGTCGAGTCAATATGATCGAAACCATTAACGGTACTGATCAAATGGGCACTAACTATAGTGAAGCCCCTAGTTGGATTACTAACTGGGAAAAAACGGGTTTGATAGTTTGGGATGATAAAAACAACGACGGTAAAATGTTTTACTCAGGTGATGAACGCAATGAAATGGACGTGGACCGTGACATCATGGTTATGGCTAATCCAGAAATTGCAAACCTTCCTGCATGGGTAATTGCTTTGGTTGCCGCAGGTGGTGTAGCCGCAGCACTTTCGACTTCAGCAGGTCTGCTTTTGGTAATCTCGACCTCAGTTTCCCATGATTTATTGAAACGAAACTTGATGCCGGATATTACCGATAGAAAAGAACTGTTTTATGCACGCTTAGCAGCAGGTGTAGCCATATGTATTGCTGGATACTTCGGGATTAACCCACCCGGATTCGTAGCACAGGTGGTCGCCTTCGCGTTCGGTCTTGCAGCTTCGTCCTTCTTCCCTGCTATTATTATGGGAATATTCATGAAGCGAATGAACGACAAGGGCGCAATTGCAGGTATGTTGGCAGGTATCACATTCACTACTGCTTACATTATCTACTTTAAATTTGTAAACCCAGCGGCAAATGTACCTGAGAATTGGTTATTTAAAATCTCACCAGAAGGAATCGGTACTATAGGTATGTTAGTTAACTTCGCTGTGGCATTAGTTGTATTGAAATTCACTGGCGATTCGCCAGAAGAGATTCAGCAACTAGTAGAAGATATTCGTTATCCGAAAGGATCAGGAGAAGCTTCTGCTCACTAAGTGAGACGGGTAAAACTCAAGATGAATTAAGCCCGATTGAAATCGGGCTTTTTTATTTTAAATTTAACAGTAAATTAAACCTAAAATTGGAGAGTAAAGTGACTAGCATTCCTCAACAATCGCTGGACTTCTTAAAAGCTTCTGCTCCTTTTGACCAGCTACCCGCTGAGAAGATCACTGCATTGGCAAAGCATATTACCGTTGCTTATTTGACCCAGGAAAATGCCAAGCAAATATTGACGGACAGAGATAATAATCTGTTTTTAATTAGTAGCGGCCAATTTACCGTTAAAGACTCCAACGAGGTTGAGCAAAATTTAAGTGAAGGTGACTTTTTTGGGGTTGGGAATTTACTTAATAAGTTGCACCATGCTATTGATATCAAAGTTGATAGTGCGGGTTTACTTTACTGCTTTCCGGCCGAACAGTTTGATATTTTATGTAATGAAAATCCGGCGGTGGCTAAGTTCTTTGAAACTTATCATTCAGACCAACTTTATAATGATGCCGTGTCAGATTCTAAATCTATGTGGTTGTATAAACCTATTAGCGAAGTCATCTCTGAGCGCGTAATCAGTAGTGATACAGATACCTCTATTTTAATTGCGACGCAACAAATGTCTGAAGCCAGTATTTCTTCATTATTGATCACCGAGGGTGACAAGTTAGTTGGCATTTTAACTGATAGAGACATTAGGAATAGGGTTGTTTCAAAGGAGGTAAGTGTTCACTTACCAGTGTCTGAGGTTATGACTAAAGAGCCTTTCAAGATCACTGAAAACAGAACTCTTTTTGATGCTTTATGCATGATGACTGAGCACAATATTCATCATCTTCCGGTTGTTGATAGGATAACTCACATTCCGTTAGGAATGTTAACTTCCAGCGATATGATTCGTCATCAACGAGGCAACATCTTATTTTTAATTGATGAATTGGCAAAGGCCAAAAATCTCTACGAACTCACTCGTCTTAGTTGGCAATTGCCGCATTATTTTGCCAAACATGCTAAACGCTTAGGTGATTTTGATGTGGCTGGCAAAGTGCTGTCTCAAGCCACTGATATTATGACTCGAAAGTTACTGACCTTTTACCAACAACAAAATGGTAACCCGCCATTTGATTTTTGCTGGCTGGTTTATGGCTCTCAAGCTCGTGAAGACCAAAATATGGGGTCAGATCAAGACAATGGGTTATTGTTGGAGCGACGACCTAATCCTCAGGAAGATGAGTACTTTGCGCAGATGTCACAATATGTGTGTGAAGGTTTAGGCAAATGTGGCATTAAACTCTGCGATGGTAACATTATGGCATCTAATTCAGAGTTGCGGATGAGTGTCGAAGATGCCGTGATAGAATCTGAAAAGTGGGTGAATCAACCTACTTTAGAGGCCATTTTACATTTTAATATCTTTTTAGATGTGCGCGCTGTTGCGGGCAATAAAGACTTGTTTGCAGCGCTTCAAGCGGCCCGAAAACCCTTGTTAAAACAGCCATTATTTCTGTCTGCTTTGGCGCGACATGCAGCAGAAGTTGCTGTGCCCTTATCCGTGTTTCAAAAATTTGTGTTCCAAAAAGGTCATCAACCTGAAGATTGCATAGACTTAAAAGTGCATGCCATTGCTATCATTAATAACCTAGTGCGAATCTATGCGTTAGCAAAAGGATTAGAAATGCCATCCACTTTAGGAAGGCTAGATAACCTAAAAGAAGGTTCGCAACTCACTGAAAGTGATGGCAATGACTTACGAGATATTTGGTTGTTTCTGAATCGGTTGCGATGGCGTCACCAGTTACAAAATAGCGTGACGAATAATTATGTCTCCATAAGTGACTTATCATCTATTCAACGTCACCAATTAAAAGCCGCGTTTAAAACCATTAAGAGAAGTCAGCAAGGTGTTTCAATGAAATTTGCTGGTGGTTAATGGACACGCTGCGGTTTAGGTTAAAGAAAAGCGTTGAATAATAAAAAATACTGTTGAGCATGGCTAAACAGTCGACAAAATAGGATTAGTAATCAATGTGGCAAACACTGAAAAATTGGTTCGTACCCAAATCAACTATTCCAGAACATTTTCGACATGTGCCTTGGCAACAAATTCCATTTTTGTCGATTGATTTAGAGCTCACCTCACTTGACGCAAAAGAGTCCAATATATTGTCGGTTGGCTGGGTGGAAGGGAAAAAAAGTAGCATTGCATTACGCAGTTGTTATTACAAAGTGATTGCCACAAAAGCTTCTTTGAATCAAAGTCCTGTTATTCATGGTTTGTTGGATGAACATATTGCCCAAGGTGAGCCAGTAAAAGTTGTACTTGAGAAACTAAAACATTATGCCCAATCCCATGTGTGGGTGTTTCATAATACTAATTTAGATATGTCAGTGCTGAACAAGGTTTTTGCAAAACTAGGAATCCCGTTACCGGCAATCGTTACCTTGGATACATTGCAAATAGCCCTCTATCAAATACGTAAATCCAATCACGTGCCAGCGCCTAATGCTGCGACACTGACATCATGTCGACAGCGGCATAATTTACCTTTAGCTCCGGCGCATAATGCGTTAGATGATGCAGTGGCGACCATGGAATTGTTGTTTGCACAGTTAAGTCAGCTAGATCGTAAAGGCAAAGAACCCTTATCAGCCCTAACCGGAACAGGTGCTTTGAAAGTGTTTAAAGCGACCTCATCCACAGCGCGGGGCTAAAGCACCCGCCTACAAATCCAACAACGTAGCATGGCCTTTAGGCCATGAAATATCTCATACACATTGCAGGGCTAAAGCAGCCGCCTACAAATCCAACAACGTAGCATGGCCTTTAGGCCATGGAATATCTCAAACACATTGCGGGGCTAAAGCACCCGCCTACAAATCCAATAACGTAGCATGGCCTTTAGGCCATGGAATATCTCATACACATTGCAGGGCTAAAGCAGCCACCTACAAATCCAATAACGTAGCATGGCCTTTAGGCCATGGAATATCTCAAGCACATTACGAGGCTAAAACAGCCGCCTACAAATCCAATAACGTAGCATTGCCTTTAGGCCATGGAATATCTCAAGCACATTGCATGGCTAAAGCACCCGCCTACAAATCCAACAACGTAGCATGGCCTTTAGGCCATGGAATATCTCAAACACATTGCGGGGCTAAAGCAGCCGCCTACAAATCCAACAACGTAGCATTGCCTTTAGGCCATGGAATATCTCAAACACATTGCGGGGCTAAAGCACCCGCCTACAAATCCAATAACGTAGCATGGCCTTTAGGCCATGGAATATCTCAAGCACATTGCGGGGCTAAAGCACCCGCCTACAAATCCAACAACGTAGCATGGCCTTTAGGCCATGGAATATCTCAAACACATTACGAGGCTAAAACAGCCGCCTACAAATCCAATAACGTAGCATTGCCTTTAGGCCATGGAATATCTCAAGCACATTGCGAGGCTAAAGCAGCCGCCTACAGGGCTTTTTTGGTGGGCATGACGACGTTGGCAAAAATTAATCCTGCCACTAACGACATTAAAATTAAAAATGTTTCCTGACCGATATGATCTGCCTTAATAAAGTCCTGTCCGGAAATAAAGGAGTTCAAACCTATATACGTTTTTGAACCAGGTACCAACACAATCAAACCATGCATAGCAACAATAGTCGAAGGCGCATTCATGACTCTGGAAAATAAGTTTGAAAAGACCCCTAAAGCAAATGCGCCGACGAATGCACCTAATCCATTCTCTAAATAGGCAGAGCTCCATGTGGAAGCGCCGTATGCGATAAACGTCGATACAATAGCCCAAGGTACATGCTTCAAGCGGGTGCGAAATATCGCTACCAGACCTATGCTTAGCAGCAGCACCCCTAACCAGTTAACCCAAAAGGGTAAGGTATCGGCAACTTGCAATTCTTGTTGACCAAAGAGCTGGTAACCAAGGGTGATACCGATAAATGCGCCGAAATACAATTTGAATAATTGCATAATCGCATCCATCACTCTTGCGGTCCCAGAAACTAAGTTACGCGAGGATAATTCTGCAAGTCCAATAGTTAAGGACAGTCCTGGAACTAAAATAATCAGCGACGACAAAATTATCAGCCATATATTGAACCCTGACTCAAAATAATAATTAATTGCACAGGCGGAAAAACCAACCGTAAAAGACGCCACTGACTCTAACATTAGGTTGACGCGTTTTGAGCGTAGTGCCCAAAGTGTCCAGAAATAGACAATCACACCCAATACACCAGACCATAAAATTTCCGGCCAACCAGCCCCCATTAGCATAGCAAAGGCACTGGTTGAAGTACCAAAAGCTACCCCTGTAAGCGTTTTGTTGTAGGGGCTTTGCATAGTATCAATTTGATCCAAACGTTTGTCCGCATCTTGCAGGTTAATTTCACCTTTTAATAATTGATAAGCTAGTTCATCTGTCAGTGATAACGAATTCATATCCAATTCACCGGGATCAATTCGCGCGGCGTGGTTATATTCTTCTTCGTGTCGGTCGCTCCACAACACTATTGACAATGAAGTCGGGGTAGATATAAACGAAGCGTTTACACCTAAGTGCGCAGCAACTTCACTCAAATACGCTTCAAGTCGAAACGAAGGCGAGCCATATTTATGCAACATTTTGCCTAATTTGAGTATAAATCTGCGTATCTGGATAAATTCCGACTTGTCCACTGCTTTGCCACTTAAACCTTTAGGTTACGAGTATTCTAAAAATACTCAATTGAATCAATATCATAACTAACTTTTGTTAGGCTATGCTTAACTAATTCGCAAATTGTAGAGCCTACAAAGTTCCAACGCAATGGACATTTATTGTACTCTTCGGATAAAAAAAACTAATGCATAACTAGTCAACTTAGCTTACAGGATAGGTAGGCAAATTAAGATCAAGCTGGCAATCCAAATGGTTTCCATTATGAGTAATAAGATAGGTTTAGTTCCTACTTCAACTAATTGTTTTAAATTGGATTTCATTCCAATTGCAGCGATAGAAACGACTAATGCAAAGCGTGAAATATGAGACGCCGATTCTGTGACAGCAGAGGGGATTGAAAACACGCTATTGATGATCATCAGTACAACAAAAATAATCAGAAAACCGGGAATTCCAGGTGCTTTATTGGTACCAACACGTTTAAGTCTTAATTTTAAAACCAGCAGAATAGCAATTACCACAGGCATCAAAAATGCGACTCGTACTAGTTTTGTTAGCGTGGCCAGGTCACCGCTTTGTTCAGACACCGAATATCCCGCTCCAACTACCTGGGCCACATCATGAATGGTAGCGCCTAAAAAAATACCGGTTTGTATCTGATCTAAATTAAATTGCGAGGCAATAATAGGGTAGAGAATCATCGAAAGTGTAGACAGCGCAGTGACACCAATTATGGTCAATAAAGTATCACGATCTTTGTGTTTGCTGTCTGGTAGTACAGCGGCGATGGCCATGGCTGCTGACGCACCACAAATACCTACGGCACCGCCTGTTAACACTCCAAAACGTTTTTGCATACCCAATAATCGGGCTAAAACCGTGCCGATTAAAATGGTCGTTACAATCGCGACAATTAACAATAACGCAGTTTTCCAGCCTAATGCCACTAGATCGCCAAAAGCGATGCGAAACCCAAGCATAGCGACGCCAAATCGCAATATATGGGTGGCAGTAAACTCAATGCCTGCTTTGCATTGAGATTCCTCATATAGGAATGACAATGCAATCCCTAACAGCAACGCAAATAACATTGAGGGGGCACCATAATGTTCGCTTAAAAATAGTGCGGCTAAACCAACTATTGTGGCCAGCATCACACCTGGTATCAAGGCTTTTAGTTTGTACATAAGAAGGGGGTTAGTTGGTTATTTGAGATCAAAATAAACTACTTCTAATTAGTGAGAGTTGCGACTAACGATTAGCACCATAAGATAGCATTTTTTGGACGTTTAAAGCCATCGAATTGTAGTAATAGCGTATCGATAGGTTCACATTTTGGATGTTAAGAATATCTATGAAAAGTTGTTTTTTGGGCATGTTAGGGTGGGGTGAATGGCCATTTATTGGGGATGAAAAATGTGGCTAAAATCGATTTTTGTACTATGGTTAAAGTAAGTTTTTGGAGTTATTTATGAAACTTTTTTTAATATTATGTACCACATTAATTGTTATGACTGGTTGTCAAACTACCACCAATCAGATGGTTATCGAGTCTCGCCATTTATTGAATGATAATGCGTTTCCAGATTATCAAGAAATAAAAATTGAAAGTGAAGAGGAGATTTTTGCACTAGACAAAGAGGCCAAAGATTTTATTCAAAAGCAGGTTGCAATTGTTAAAGATCCTGTTGATAGAATGGAAACCTTGGTGCGCCTGATATTTGACCGCTCAGAGTTTAATTTGTTGTATATGGGAAGTGCCAATACCGTGGCCAAAGAAACCTTCCAGCGCCGCGCTGCTAATTGTCTTTCGATGTCTATTATGACTTATGCATTAGCAAAAGAAGCTGGGTTCTCGGTACGTTTTCAAGATGTTCAAATTCCAGAATATTGGACCAGAAGAGCTGGGTATAGCTTACTAAATGGCCACATTAACTTAATGATCATGCCTCGTGAACCTGGCGTAATTCATCTAATTAATACCGGCCTACAAGTGGATTTTGACCCGCAAAATCCACAAAAAAGTTTTCCGAAACAGGTAGTCACTAAACAATCTGTGACTTCGATGTTTTACAACAATAAAGGCGCAGATGCGTTGCTTTCCGAATCTTATACAAAAGCATATGCGTATTTCAAAAAAGCCGCCATTTTATCTCCCAACTTTATATCTACATGGATAAACCTTGGTATTCTCTATCGTCTAGTGGGCGATTATGAATCTGCCGAGAGCGTTTATCTGTATGCTCTTCAATTAGATGAAGACAACCTAACTGGTTGGGAAAATTTAGCCTTTTTATATGAAGTTACCGGCCGCTCGGAAAAAGCGTCTGCAATTGTGAATCGCATCGAAAGAGTGAGAAGTGATAATCCTTTTCATCATTTTATTCAAGGTGAACAATCATTTGAAAATGGTGAATTTGAGTTGGCTTTAAAACATTATAGAGATGCCTTGAGATTAGATAGAAGTAAACACGAAATTTATTTCGGATTGGCAAAAGCCTATTATGAACTAGGGGATGTACGTCGCAGTCAATTGTATTTTAAAAAAGCTAAAGACCGCGCACGTAGTCATCAAGACCAAGAACGTTACCAAGGGAAATTGGATTTACTCAGCCGTGATGATAGTAAAAAACACTAAGTTAATTGCAAGCTTGAGCTTGCTATGGCCATTGATTAGTTACGCAGATTGCAACCAATTTGAGTTAACCCATAATATCGATGGCGAGCGTTTATGGAAGGACTTTAGCTACTTAGCATCAGATGAAATGCAAGGACGTAAAAATCAGTCCTCTGGTTCTAAACTCGCTCAACAGTTTTTAGTCAATCGATTCTCTGAAATAGGATTGAAATCTTTTTCAGAGGATCAAAAATATCGACTGCCTTTTCGCTATGAAACAACTTTCTCACACATTGATGGTGTGAATATCGGCGGCTACCTTATGGGCAGAACTCATCCGCAACAATTCATTGTCATAAGTGCGCATTATGATCACATTGGAACGCGCGGCACAAAAGTTTTTAATGGTGCTGATGACAACGCTTCTGGCGTTTCGGCAATGTTGGCGATAGCAGACAAAATTGCTAAGCAAGGATCTGAATATTCGATCATTTTTCTGGCCACCGATGCCGAAGAAAAAGGCCTATATGGCTCTAAAGCATTCGTACAAAATCCGCCCGTTGAACTGCGCCAAATTAAGTACAACCTTAATTTAGATATGCTCTCGCAGAATCAAGGCAAAAATCGATTGTACGTTTCTGGTGCACGATATCATTCACCATTTAAGAAGGTTGTAGCCCAAGCAATTGATGAGGCAGGGTTGTGCTTAGTTAATCAACACAGAAGAAACCAACGAGGCTATTCAATGGCAATGGGTTCAGATTGGCGCAAAGCCAGCGACCATGCTTCGTTTGGTAAAGTAGACATTCCCTATTTGTTCGTAGGTGTGAGCGAGCACGCTTTTTATCATACTGAAAAAGACACGGTAGAAACCGTTGATCCTGAATTTTTTCAAGCTGCTGTAGAGACGAGTTTTAACATCTTGAGGTTAATGGATAAATTACCAGAATAGAAAACGGCGCAAAAAAAGGCACTTAACCTGAAAAGAAAAAGTGCCGATATTTAGCTGCTTCGCGACAGACTATGAAATTTATTTTAGGCTACGCCAAGCTCACGTAAACGTTCTTTCAAATAGCTATCCGCGGTGTGACGTTCTGATAAAACCACATCGGGACGAGGGTGTAAAAATAGTGGCAAAGAGATACGAGATTTAGTCATATCTGCGCCCGCAGGGTTAACTACTCTGTGGGTAGTAGAAGGAAAATAACCACCAGAGGCTTCTTGCAACATATCGCCAATGTTGATGATCAGGTTGCCAAAATCACTGGGCACATCAATCCATTCATCGCCAGTGCCTTTCACTTGTAAACCCGGCTCATTCGCAGCAGGCAAAATGGTCAATAGATTAATGTCTTCATGGGCAGCTGCGCGGATAGCATCGGCTTCTTCGTCACCTGTAAGTGGCGGATAATGTAAAATTCTAAGTAAGGTTTGCTCACTGTCTTTTATCATATTGCTAAGTGGTTGACTGTATAGTTTTGCTACATCAGCAGGAGAGTATTTTTCAACCCAAGTGAGTAATTCAGCTGCTAAATTCATGGCTGCCTGATAATAGGCCGCTGCTTCTTGTTTTAATTCCGCAGGGCATTTTCCCCAAGGGTAATAATGGAAATACTCTTTAATATCTTTTTTCTTAAACCCTTTAGCTGTTTCAGATACGCTGGTAGGGAAAAAACCATCTTGAGTTTCTTTATCGAACAAAAAGCTCTGTTTATCTTCGGAATCAAACCATGCTTGCCAATTTTTGTAAATCGACGACACCGATGATTTCGATATTGGATGATTTTTTAAGACTCCGAATCCCGTTTTATGTAACGACTCGACAAATAATTTATCTGCCCCTGGCGTTGTATAATCTACTGCTTCTAATTTCATAATATTTCCTGTGAATTACAGCAAAATCAATGTATTGCTGCAAATTTTGTATATTGTACTGGCGAGCAATTTACCTATAAAGTAACAAACAGACCTGCTAACGCGGCACTCATTAAGTTAGATAAGGTTGCCGCTATCACTGCTTTTAATCCTAAACGCGCAATTTCTTTACGTCGTGTAGGAGCAAGTGCTCCTATGCCACCCATTAATATAGCAATGGAAGAAAAATTGGCGAATCCACAAAGCGCAAAGGTAATAATCGCTTGAGATTTCACTGATAACTCTGCTTGATATTTAATGAAGTCCAAATAGGCAATGAATTCATTTACTACCATTTTTTGACCAATAAAACTGCCTGCCAAATTGGCTTCATCCCATGGCACACCTAATACCCATGCTAAGGGTTGGAATAAATATCCTAATATCACTTGTAAGCTTAGCTCACCTTGTCCAAACCAGCCGCCGATGCCACCAATTAAACCATTTAAGATGGCAATCAAGGCAATGAAGGCCAACAACATCGCCCCAACGTTTAAGGCCAACTGCAGACCTGAAGCGGCCCCCGTTGCGGCTGCATCAAAAACATTGGCGTAGCTGTCGTCATCTTTTTGCAATTCATCTAATTCATTTTTGTAGGTTTCTGTTTCTGGCAAAATAATTTTCGCCATCAGTAAACCACCGGGCGCGGCCATAAAGCTTGCCGCTAACAAAAACTTAATATCTACACCTAACTGGGCATAACCTACCATTACCGCACCGGCAATGGACGCCAAACCACCAACCATAATTGCGAACAGTTCTGAACTGGTCATTTGTGGAATAAAAGGTTTTACCACAAGAGGGGCTTCTGTCTGACCGACAAAAAT
Source organism: Alteromonas sp. M12 (assembly GCF_037478005.1). Classification (NCBI taxonomy): domain Bacteria; kingdom Pseudomonadati; phylum Pseudomonadota; class Gammaproteobacteria; order Alteromonadales; family Alteromonadaceae; genus Alteromonas; species Alteromonas sp. M12. The sequence goes on from NZ_CP144164.1 coordinate 851,785, forward strand.
ATTAGCCGCTGCGGACATAGATTCTGGGCGACTGGTTTTTAAGAAGAACTGTAAAAATCCACCTATTAACCGAATAACCCATTGCATTACACCGATGTAATACAGAACCGCGATCAACGAAGAAAAGAACACAATTGCAGGTAATACGTTAAAGGCAAAAATAAATCCTAGTGACTTATTACCCAAAGGACCAAATATAAAATCAATACCTGCTTGACCCATATCCAAAACCCACTGCACGCCGGCAGACATTTTGAGCAGCGCGTCTTTGCCCGCAGGAACGTAAAGAATCAAAGCCCCTACAGTTGCTTGTATAAAAAAAGCTCCGCCAACTGTTCGCCAGTTGATGCTTTTACGGTGGGCTGACAAGCCATACGCTATGGCTATTAGCACCACAATTCCAAGTAAACCGATCATGGGATTTCCTTTTTATTATTATTTTTTTAGTTGATTTTTATTCATTAAGTAAAGCTTGTTGAATATGTGATTTAATCACATCCAACGCAATATAGTTTTCACCACCTTGGGTGACAATCACATCAGCGGTAAATCTACTTGGTGCAATAAACTGATGATACATTGGCTTCACGGTACTTTCGTACTGGTGAGCTACTGATTCTAAAGTTCTGCCCCGTTCTGCAATGTCGCGTTTTATTCTGCGTAAAAGGCAAATATCCAGTGGCGTATCAACAAAGATCTTCACATTGTATAAAGGTTCTAAGTCAGGGCTTGCCAATAACATGATGCCTTCAACAATAATTACCGGCGCAGACTCCAAAACTTCTCGCTGTTTAAGTCGAGTATGGGTTTTGTAGCAGTAAGTTGGGTATTCAATGGGTTTGCCTTCTTTCAAGTCCTTTAAGTGCTTAACCAACAATTCATGCTCGAATGCTTTTGGATGATCGTAATTGTTTTTTTCACGTTCATGCATAGGCAAATGATCTTGGGCACGATAATAGTGATCTTCGCGCAAAATTTGCACAGGTCGGCCCTGTTGAGCAAATTCATTTAGTAGATTTTCTGTAAACAAAGATTTACCAGAACCTGAAGCACCAGCAATCGCGATAATAAGTGGAGAAGCCATTTCGACCCTGAATCAATAAAAAACTTGGCAAAAGATACCAGTCATCGCAAAAAAAGTCAGTCTGAATAAAAAAAATTATACTAATTTGTTCAAAAATTAAGTATAAATTAGTCCTAGACTAAACGGTCTGATTTGTATGTGACTGTTTAGTCTAGATTTTATTGTTTTTTACTAAAAATTGAATTGACCAAGTGGTCAAGAAAGTAAATGAAAGGTTATAACGGTGTGGCTTTGGGGTTAATTTTAGAATTAAATTTTATTGCTGACACCTTAGTCATAAAAGTGTAATAATTGACCTGATACAATACGCCCGATTTGAAACTTAAGCATCTAAAGTTTCATGACGCAGCGCAACAAGACTGTGAATGAAAACTGGATGGGCAGAAAAGAACACACACTACTTAGGAAAACACAATGTTTAAAAAAACCAAACTGAATCGTATTGCGATTGCAGTGGCTATGTCTGTTGGCATGTCAACAGCAGCAATGGCTCAAGTTACCTCTTCAGGTATGAATGGGCAAATTGTAGGGCCAAATGGCAATCCTGCTGAAGGGACGGTAATTAAGGTTACTCACGTACCTACAGGTGCAGTTAAAACAACAACTGTTAACGCTGCAGGTACTTTCAACCTAGACGGCCTTAGAGTTGGTGGTCCATACACGATTGAAGTTGATTCAGATACTTACTCTGATCAAACCATCAATGATGTTTACTTGAACTTGGGTGAAACTGCATCAATCTATCGCGAGTTAGCTTCTGCAGGAAGCGTAGAGCGTATTGCAGTAACCGCTTCGCAAGTTAGCAGTCTATCTTTTGGTAAAATTGGCCCCGGCGCTAATTTCGACCTTTCTACTTTAGAAAATGCACCAGCTATAAACCGTGACATCACTGATATCGTTCGTATTGACCCTCGAGTTTATGTAGACGAAGGCGGTAACGGTGGAATTCAGTGTGTGGGTAAAAGCCCTCGCTTTAACAGTTTGACTGTTGACGGTGTTCGCATGAATGACTTGTTTGGTCTTAACTCCAACGGTTACCCAACTGAAAGAATGCCTTTCTCTTACGATGCCATTGAAGGTGTTGCAGTAGAAATTGCTCCTTTTGATGTAATCTATGGTGGTTTCTCAGCGTGTAATATTAGTGCTGTAAGTAAAACAGGTACTAACGAAGTTCACGGTACGGCTTTCTACGATTATGGAAGCAACGACCTAAGAGGCGACTCTTTAGAAGGTGAAGACGTTAATATCGGTGATTACTCAGAAAAACGTTACGGATTTAGCATCGGTGCTCCACTAATCAAAGATACCTTATTCATCTTTGCTGCATATGAGAAACTAGAAGGTGCTAACTTATTCGACCGTGGTGTTATCGATTCAGGTGCTATCAACGAAGTTAATCTAACACAAACTCAACTAGATGAAATCATTCGCATTTCCAATGATTTATATCAGTTTGATCCAGGCGCTGTTCCTTCAAGTCTTGCTAATGAAGATGAAAAAATCCTAATTAAATTAGACTGGAATATTAACGAACAACACCGTGCTTCATTCACTTATAATTACAATGATGGTAATAACTTCTCTGAATCTGATGGCGATTCTGATGAGTTCGAACTAACAAGTCACTTGTATGAGCGTGGCGCTGAAATGACATCTTACTCAGGTGTGCTTTATTCAGATTGGACAGATAACTTCACAACTGAAGTACGTGTTTCTTATACAGATTTAGATAATCGTCAAAACTCACTTACCGGTGACGGTACTTTGTACGGAAACGATTTTGGTGAAGTTAAACTTTTCTTAGATGACGTTACTGTTTACCTAGGTTCTGATGATAGTCGCCAAGCCAATGATTTGGATTGGGATGCGTTGAGCCTTATGTTCCGTGGTAATTACTACTTCGATAATGGTCACACGCTAACTTTCGGTTATGAAAGCGACAAGTTAGATGTATTTAACATCTTCGTTCAACACGCAGAAACTTCACTTTCCTTCGATAGCATTGAAGACTTTGAAAATGGTTACGCAAGTGATGTTGAATATGGTGGTGCTTTCTCTGGTAATTTTGACGACCGCGCTGCAAGCTGGGGATACACTGCCCACAGTACTTACATTCAAGACGAGTTTTACTTAACAGATGATTTGAAAGTAATTGCTGGTTTACGTTATGACTGGATCACTTCTTCTGATCACCCTGAAGAGAATGCTGACTTTCTTGCTCAAAATGGTTACAGTAACTCTGCTAACCTAGATGGCGTAAGTCTTTTACAACCTCGTATTGGCCTTAACTACACGCTAAATGACAGCACTGAAATACGTGGTGGTGTTGGCTTGTTCTCTGGTGGTAACCCGAACGTTTGGATGTCAAATAACTACTCAGGTACTAACGTAGCTGGTGGTGAAGTTGACGGCGGTGACTTCGGTTACGACGATGGTTCTCGTAGCTTGTTCGACGATGACGTTGTTTGGGTTAATGTTGAAGATGGCGCTCCTGTAGGCCCTGGTTACGGCGTTCCGTCTGAACTAGATGCGTTGGTGGATAGTGGTGTTGCTTCTAACTTCGAGTCTAACAACCTAGACCCAGATTTTGACATGCCAAGTGAGTGGAAATTATCTGCTGGTGTAACACACGTGACTGAATCTGACTATATTCTAAATGCAGATTTATTAGTGTCGTTTACTCAAGACCAAGCGATGATCAAATACGTAGGTATTGAAGAAGTAGGTTTTACTGACGAAGGTTATGTTGATTATGACCGCAATGGATATGGTTCACTTGAATTAACTAATTCTGGCGAAGTATCAACTTCTTACTCACTAACCACTACACTACAAAAGTCGTGGGATAATGGTATGCGTTTGGTAGCTGGTTATTCTTATAACCATGCCGAAGATGTACAACCAATGACTAGTTCGGTTGCTTTCTCTAACTATCAATATAGAGCGTTCACTAATCCTAATGAAGACGTTTCTTCATTATCAGATTGGAACATTGAGCACCGTCTTACTGCAGACTTTAGTTATGTTGTTGAACTAATCCCTGGACTAGATACACGCTTTAACGTTTATGCGTTAACTCAATCTGGTCGTCCTTATAGCTTTGCCCGTACTGATGGTAATAGCGTATTTGGATACACTCCATACCTAGATAGCGACAGTGTGTTGCCAATTGGTGTTGAGCGTAATAGCGAAGAAAGTAGCTGGTGGACTAAAGTTGATATTGCTGTAAGACAAGAAATACCTGCTTTCTCTGAAGATCACAGTGCTTCAGTAAGTATCACTATCGATAACTTTACCAATATGTTAAATGATGATTGGGGTATCTTAGAAGAAGTTAACTATAACACTGCTCGACTAGGTGATACTTCACCAGAAAGTCGTCAAGGTGATGCTTCTTTATGGGAAATGCGCTTAGGTATTAGCTACAAATTCTAATTTGTAAGTTAAACCAATGTAAAAGCCGGTCTTTATGACCGGCTTTTTTGTGTTTGAAGGTAAGATATACTAATAGATTCGAGGTATTTAATATGCGGGTTGATAAAAAATGAAGTTCTTTTCGATAATCTTAGGAGTGCTAATCGCAATGCAATTAGTTAGCTGTGCTAATTCTCAACCAACAATTCGAGTGGCGACCTTTAATGTGAGTATGGAAGCGGACAATTATCGAGGGACAGAAGCGCAGCAAAACCAGCATGATCCGACTTTGTTGTTTAAGCATTTAGCCACAGGCGATAACCAACAGATAAAAAATATTGCACAGATTATTCAACGAATTCGGCCTGATATTATTCTGCTAAATGAGTTTGATTACAGCAGCGATCCGTCGTTGGGTCCTGACGCTTTTATCAACAATTATTTGCAGGTTTCACAGCAAGGGCAGCGGGCTATTGATTACCCATATTTTTACTATGCACCGGTCAACACAGGGGTTGCTAGCGGTGTTGACTTAAATAACGACGATAAAATAGAAAACTCAGGTAGTGATGCTTTTGGTTTTGGTCGTTATCCTGGACAGTATGGGATGTTGCTATTGAGCCGCTATCCCATTGATTTGCAGGGCGCTCGAACTTTCCAAAAGTTCTTGTGGAAAGACATGCCTCACAACACTTTAGGGAAAATTAAGAACACCGATGGTAGTGCTTGGTATTCACCTGAGGCGATTCAAATCTTACGCTTATCGTCTAAATCCCATTGGGATATTCCGATTAACATAGAAGGTAAGACGGTACATGTTCTTGCGAGTCATCCAACTCCTCCGGTATTTGATGGGCCGGAAAATCGTAATGGTTTGCGAAATCATGATGAAATTCAATTTTGGAATGATTATTTAGACGCCGGTTCAAAAGCTGACTATATCTATGATGATAAGGGCAACAGAGGCGGCTTCAGTGGCGAGCGTTTTGTTATATTAGGGGATTTGAATGCATCTGCAAATGAAGGCGATGGAGAACGCACTATGATGGCTGATTTACTTGCTCATCCCCGTGTTGCTCAACACGAATTACCCAAAAGTGCTGGTGCGAAAGAGTCAAACTTGAATAACCCTAATGCCAAATATCATACCGCAAAGTGGGGCTTAACTGTTGACTATGTGCTGCCATCTAAAGCTGGCCTTTCAATACTCGACTCAGGGGTATTCTGGCCCAGTAAAAGTGAGCCAGGTAGTGAATTAGTTGAAGAACGACAAGCATCATCTGATCATCGCCTAGTGTGGCGCGAAGTTGAGTTGAAATAACCTACATATTGTAGGTTAACCCTTGCGACTATCCAGCCTGCAATTCTTTGTGCTGGGCAAAGATTGGCAAGCGTTCATCTTCACGATGGCTAACCATGAGAATGGTTGCCAACTGTTTTTTAGCAATAGTCGTAATCACATCTAGTACCAAGCGCCGATTAATTTCATCTAAACCTTGTGTGGGCTCGTCTAACACTAAAAGTGATGGGAACTTAACTAAGGCTCGCGCGATCAATAACAAACGCTGTTCACCAAAACTAAGCTGTTTGAAGCTACTGTTGGCCAGTGGCCTAAGACCAATCAAATCTAGCCATGCTAATGCTTGTTGTTTCTGGCTAGAAGTGACGTCTTTATACAAACCAATGGAGTCCATGAATCCTGACAGGACCACGGTTAATGCATTGCAGCTTACTCGATACGAACGGTGGATATCAGGGGAAACTATCCCTAGGTGTTTTTTGATATCCCAGATGGTTTCACCGGTACCGCGCCTATAGCCCATAACAGTGACATCATTGCTGAAACATTGTGGACAGTCACCGGTAACCAATTGCAGTAATGTTGATTTGCCGGATCCATTGGGTCCGGTAATGATTGTGTGCTGGAACGTATCAATACTTAAATTGGCGGCTTTGAGTGCATGATTTTCGGTATAAATAACATTTGCGTTATTGATGCGCACTAGCGGTTTTTTATTGTGGCTATGTTTATCGGATATCATCCGCTCAAGTAATGATTTATCTAGTGCATCAAAAGCAAATATGGTGTCGATAGTGGCTTGCGCATCACTTACTGATAATCCACTCAAATCATGCAAACTATTATTTTCTACCAGCGCGAATGTTGTGATCCAGTCTGGGATGTCTTGACGATTACTGAGTAATATAATCAAGGTGATATCTTGGTGTTTTAGCTGACTTAACACCTGACTTAATTGCGCCCTTGATGATGGATCTAAATCATCAAATGGGTTATCCAAAATAATATAGGTAGCGCCAGATAATATCGCTTTTAAGATTAACAGCTTGCGCGACTCGCCAGTACTGAGCTGTCGAAAACCGGTATCAAGGCGATGTTCTAAGTGGAAGCTGGCAATAAATGGGTGGTCAAGTTTGTCTTGGGGTAAAAAGTCTTTTGCCGGAGTGCCAAAATCAATTTCATCGGTGATATCGGTTTCATCAATCTTTAATTCGTTTTCATATACGGCCTGCAAGGTTTCAAAAGACACCAGTGCAACTAAATCCCTTGCGGGTAAATTTAAGCTGCTGTATTCGGCATTATTTAATTTTCCTAACAGAAGTTGGTCGACAAATTGTTTCCCTGAACCATTTTTGCCTAACACCGCTACGGCGCTATGTTTACAAATTCGCCAAGATTTTACGGCTAATTTAGGATGATGAAAATGCTCGATAGTTATCATTGCTAAACAACTCACAATTATACGAAAGGATCTCTAAAGGGTAATGTCACGTTTTAATTTATAGTTGAAACGGGTAGCTGCCTATTTGTTAGAGTGAAAATCGTTAAACATTCTCAAATAGGGCTTCAACTTTTTTACGGGTTTCTTCAATATTGCTGATGTCAGCAGGTGCGATAAAAATCGTATCGTCTCCAGCAATAGTGCCTAATACACCATCCTTTTGACTAAGGGAGTCCAATAAGCGCGCGATGAGTTGAGCTGCACCTGGACTGGTACGAATGATTACCATGACATTGTTGTGCACAATATCTAATACTAATTGACGCAATGGGCTTTTTGCCGTGGGCATTCCCATCTCTGGTGGCAAACAGTAAACCATGTCACCGCGCGCATTGCGGGTGCGTACCGCGCCAAATTTACTTAGCATACGGGAAACCTTGGATTGACTAATACTGCCAAAGCCTTGTTCCGTTAGTGCATCAACAATTTCACCTTGAGAGCCAAAGCTTTCCGTTTTTAAAATATCTTTAAATGCTTTGACCAATTCTTCTTGTTTTGTATTAGACATGCCACCCTCGCTATTAACTGCTATAGTTTGACACAATCTAAACAGGGTAGGTAGCCTTGTTTACAAGCAGCAAAATACTTTGCATTAATATCATATAGTTAAAGTGTCTGTTTTGAGTTACTACTAAGTATTGAATTCGTAGCATCTAACCCATATATTCTGTTAAGCCTTAAAAACTAACTGAATGTTAGGCTAAAAGAGTTATATTGCAAAACAGATAGTGAACATTCACCACAATAAATTGTTTTTTCATGCGGCTTACTCTATGGTTTGCCGTCAATTTAATAGTCCCACAGGAGACAACTATGAAAGTAGCGGTATTAGGTGCTGCAGGCGGTATCGGTCAGGCCCTTTCTCTTTTATTGAAAACCCAGTTACCAGCTGGTTCCGAGTTAGCTTTATATGATGTTGCACCTGTTGTGCCAGGAGTGGCAGTTGATTTGAGCCACATCCCTACAGACGTAAAAGTTGAAGGTTTTGGTAAAGATGATTTAGCAACTGCGTTACAAGGTTGTGATATTGTTTTGATCCCAGCAGGGGTACCTCGTAAACCAGGTATGGATCGTTCTGATTTGTTCAATATCAATGCGGGTATCGTTAAGAACCTAGTTGAAGGTATTGCGGATAACTGTCCTGATGCATGTACATGTATTATTACCAACCCAGTTAACACTACTGTTGCGATTGCAGCAGAAACGTTAAAAGCTAAGGGTGTTTACAACAAAAACAAATTGTTCGGTGTAACTACTCTTGATGTTATCCGTTCTGAAACTTTTGTAGCTGAATTGAAAGGTTTGAGCTCTACTAGTGTGCACGTTCCTGTTATTGGTGGTCACTCTGGTACAACTATTTTACCTCTACTTTCACAAGTTGAAGGTGTGACATTTAGCGATGATGAAATAGCAAGTTTAACTACTCGCATTCAAAACGCTGGTACTGAAGTTGTTGAAGCAAAAGCCGGTGGCGGATCTGCTACTTTGTCAATGGGTCAAGCTGCGGCAAGATTCTGTTTGTCTCTAGTAGCTGCTATGAAAGGCGACAACGTGGTTGAATATACTTATGTTGAAACCAACTCAGACGACGCAGTATTCTTCTCTCACCCTGTAAGACTAGGTCCTAACGGTGTAGAAGAAATTCTACCCTACGGTGAGTTGAGTGAATTTGAACAAAACGCAAAAGATTCAATGCTTGACGGTTTGCGTGGCGATATTGAGTTAGGTGTTAAATTCGTAAAAGGTTAAGCATTTAACCTATTACCGAACCTAACAAAAAGCCCCTTGTAGTTAACTACAAGGGGCTTTTTTATGCAGGCTAGTTCAGCCAGAATTAACCTGTATTACGCATGCCCACAGCAATACCTGCGATGGTTACCATCATTGCTCTTTCCAATAACGCATCGTGTTGACTGTCATCTAATTTTCTTATTCTAGATAACAATTCAATTTGCAAGAAGTGCAAAGGTTGCAAGTAACCCGCTCTAATACTCATGGATTCTTTTCCTCGCGGATCCGTTTCCATTACAGTCTCTTGGCCTAATAATTTGAGCAAAGATTCAATGCTTTCATCTAGCTCGGTTCTCAATGCTTCACCAAAATACTGCAATTCAGCCGGTACAAGACGATCATCATATTCTTTGCTTATTCTGGTGTCTGCTTTATTAAACACCATATCAAGCATCGATAAGCGGGAATGGAAGAATGGCCAATTTTCCAACATATCATCAATGATCTGCTGCTGACCTGATTGGTAGTAATCGGTCACTGCTTTCATTGAACCTAACCAAGACGGTAAAACCAACCGCGTTTGCGCCCATGCGAAAATCCATGGGATTGCTCTGAGACTCTCAATACCACCTGTTGGTTTGCGTTTTGCTGGACGACTACCTAAGGGTAATTTGCCGAGCTCTTGTTCGGGAGTTGCCACTCTAAAGTAGGGCACAAAGTTTTCATCATGACGTACTATTTTACGATAGTTATCACGACCTTCGTTGGCCATAGAGGTAATCGCTTCTCGCCACTTTTGTTTTGGCTTAGGTGGTGGAAACAATATCGCTTCTAGAATCGCACTGGCGTATAAGCCTAGGCTTCCTTTCGCAAGTTCCGGCATACCAAATTTATAACGTATGGTTTCACCTTGCTCAGTAACCCTAAAACCACCGGTGAGAGAACCTGGAGGTTGTGAATGGATAGCAGCATGTGCAGGTAGACCTCCACGTCCGATTGTACCTCCGCGACCATGAAACAAGGTCAACTTGGTTTCAAATTCATCGGCTAATTTAACCAATGCTTCTTGAGACTCGTATTGGGCCCACCCAGCGGCCAACGCACCGGCGTCTTTTGCTGAGTCAGAATAACCAATCATTACGTACTGTTTACCTTGAATATAACCTCGATACCAATCGATACTGAGCAATTGTTTCATCACAATTGCAGCGTTATTCAAATCATCCAAGGTTTCGAACAGTGGTGCTACTGGCATTGGCCATTTAACACCTGTGTCTTTAAGCAGTAACTGCACAGCAAGCACATCTGAGGGCAGACTTGCCATTGAAATAATATAAATCCCAAAACCTTGTTGGCTGTTTTTAGCAATAATGCGGCAGGTATCTAAAACCTCTTGGACTTCTGCCGAAGGTTCCCAGTTTTCCGGAATAAGTGGACGTTTAGATCCCAATTCTTTTAACAAGAACGCTTGTTTGTCTTCTTCGCTCCAATGCATGTAATCACCCATGCCAAAGTAGCGTGTTAACTCGCCAAATACTTGAGCATGGCGTTCTGAATCTTGTCGAATATCTAATTTAAGTAAGTGCACACCAAAACAATGTACACGTCTAATGGTGTCTAATAGTTTGCCGTCGGCGATAACTTGCATTCCACAAGCATGCAATGACTGATAGCAGGTTAACAAAGGTGCCAGTATGTCATCTTGACAAGTCACCCAATTACTATCATCAACTTGATGACCAGCTAAATAATTGTCGATACCTTCTTGCGTCTTTGCAAGTCTATGATAAAGGGGGCGTAACAATGCACGGTAGGGTTCTAGTTGGTCTTCACCGACTATATCTTTAAGCGCTTGATCGCAGTCACCCATAGAGAGTTCTACTTGCAGAGCATCAATATCTTTGGCAAACAGTTTCGCTGCACGTTTTCTGGCAAGCAACAACACCTCTTGGGTAATTTTAGAGGTTACATTTGGGTTGCCGTCACGATCACCACCCATCCAAGAACTAAATTGCACTGGTGAAGCGTCTATTGGTAATGAAATACCAAACTTGCTGTTAACCTTTTTATCCAATGAGCGGATAAACGCAGGAACCGCATCCCATAATGAGTTCTCAATAACTGAGAATCCCCAACGCGCTTCATCTACTGGAGTCGGGCGAACAGAGCGTATTTCTTCGGTATGCCAAGCTTGACTAATCAAGTCGGCAATGCGCGTTTCTATTTCGCTACGTTCTTCGTCTGAAAGCATGCTTTGGTGCATTTCACGTAAACAGCGAGCCAGCTCACCGTGTTTGTGAATTAATGTACGACGGGTAACTTCTGTTGGGTGTGCGGTAAGTACCAAATCGATCTTAAGTTGCTCAAATGCATCAGCAAAGTCACTTTGATCGATTTTTGCTTCATCTAAATGTTCGAATAACTTTTCAACAGGATCATCTGTTATCGAAATACTATTGAATTCCTGTTCGGCTATATTGGCTAAATTAAGGAATTGTGAAAACGCTCTGCCAACGGTCAGAAGATCTTCATTATTGAGTTCAGCAAATAGATCTTTTAATTGCTGAGTTGAGTCTTTATCGCCTAAATGGGATTTCCGTCCGCCGATACGCACTGATTCTATTCGTTCAAGCCACTCTTCACCAAGCTGAGCACGAATTGTGTCTCCGAGAGTCGCTCCTAGAAATCGTACAGATTCCTTCAATTGAACTGCTAGTTGCTCTTTCACACATCCTCCAAACTGAATATACAAATTAGAATTTTTGAGTTAATAAAATATGTTTTAGTTCGGGTACAAAGTTAAATCATACTTAATCTTAAGGTCATTTAGATGAGCTTTTATTATTATTTTGCAGCTTATTCTATGACTTTTATTATTTTACTAATTTTGTATCTAACCAATTAGCTTTTGGGGTACAAGGCAACACGTTAACTATGATACCATTCACTTTTTATCTTTCCCAATCAAAACAGGATATAACGTGTCAGAAAAATATAACAGTGTTGAGCTTCAAGCAAGCTATGGTATTGGTTACCAAATGGGCGAACAATTAGTATCTAACCCATTTGAAGGTCTTGATATTGAAGCAGTAAAAGCTGGTCTAGCAGACGCTTTTGCTAAGCAAACCCCACAAGTTGATAATCAAACTTTGGGAGCTGCATTTAACGAAATTCACCAACGTATGCAAGCTGCAAAAGCAGATCAGCATAAAGGTGCAATCGAAGAAGGCGCAGCTTACTTAGCAGAAAATGCTAAACGTTCTGAAATTACAGTGACACCTTCTGGCTTGCAGTATGAAGTATTGACTGCTGGTGAAGGCGAAAAACCTACTGCTACTTCTAAAGTACGTACACATTACCACGGTACTTTAATTAACGGTAATGTATTTGATAGCTCTTATGAGCGTGGCGAACCTGCAGAGTTTCCAGTAAATGGCGTGATCAAAGGATGGACAGAAGCATTACAAATGATGCCTGTTGGATCTAAATGGCGTTTGCACGTTCCACATGATTTAGCATACGGTGAACAAGGCGCTGGCGGCGCAATTGGTCCTTTCAGTACTCTAGTATTCGATGTGGAACTATTAGATATCGTTGCTTAGTATTTGCAAATATCGTATTTAAAGGTCGGATTTATCCGGCCTTTTTTTGTGTCTTTTAACAAACCGTTAAAAGATCTAAACCTGCTTAGCTGCTAAAATGAACGATTGAATAATTTAATTAATAAAATAAAAATTTGGGGTAGTAAATGATTGACCTGATAACCAACCGTGACAGTAACGTCAAAAATGACGTGCTATCAGGAATAACCGTTGCATTGGCATTGGTTCCTGAAGCGGTTGCATTTGCCTTTGTTGCTGGCGTTGAACCTATGGTGGGGTTATACGCTGCATTTATGATGGGCCTAATAACATCTGCAATTGGTGGCAGACCGGGAATGATTTCTGGCGCAACGGGCGCGATGGCGGTGGTCATGGTTGCCTTGGTCGCTCAGCATGGCATCCAATACTTATTTGCCGCGGTTATTTTAGCTGGAATATTACAGATTTTAGCGGGCATATTCCGACTAGGAAAGTTCATCAGGCTTGTTCCCTATCCGGTAATGTTAGGCTTCGTAAATGGTTTGGCTATCGTCATTTTCCTTGCCCAATTAGGGCAATTCAAAATAGTCAATGAGTTTGGTGTTCAAGAATGGATGCAAGGCAGCATGCTTTATTGGATGCTTGGTCTGGTTGCATTGACTATGGCAATTATCTATTTTTTACCTAAGCTAACTACCGCTGTACCCGCTTCCCTTGTGGCTATTGTAACCGTAACGCTGTTAGTGCATGGCTTAGATCTAGAAGCTCGCACCGTGATTGATTTTGTACGCGGCATGTTACCTGAAGATCAAAAGGCCACAGCAACTTTAGCCGGTGAATTACCTAGCTTCAGTGTACCTATGGTGCCGTTGAACATGGAAACCTTGTATATCATTTTACCTACTTCAGTCATTCTCTGTTTAGTTGGTTTGATTGAATCATTGTTAACCTTGTCTTTAATCGATGAAATGACTGACACTCGCGGTCGTGGTAACAAAGAATGTGTAGGTCAAGGTGTTGCTAATACCGTCAATGGTTTCTTTGGTGGCATGGGTGGTTGTGCCATGATTGGTCAGAGCATGATTAACATCAACTCCGGTGGACGTGGTCGTCTTTCTGGTATTACCGCTGCACTGGTATTGTTAGGATTCATTTTATTCGCTGCACCGCTGATTGAAATGATTCCATTGGCCGCATTGGTGGGGGTGATGTTTATCGTAGTCATAGGTACCTTTGAATGGGCTTCGTTTCGCATTGTGCGTGGTGTAAACAAAGAAGATGCATTTGTGTTGTTCTTGGTCACGGGGATTACCGTTGCAGCCGATTTAGCGATAGCAGTGGTAGTAGGGGTCATTGTATCTGCGCTGGTTTTCGCATGGAAACACGCCACCCATATTAGTGCGAAAACCCATACAGATGAAGACGGTTGGAAAGTTTACGAACTTGACGGCCCCTTGTTTTTTGGTTCAGTTTTACACTTCAGAGATTTATTCGATCCGCAAAATGACCCACAGGACGTGGTCATTGATTTTAAAGATTCACGTATTTGGGATTCATCAGGCTTAGATGCAATTGATGGTTTGGCTGATAAGTACAAAATTCAAGGCAAGAAGCTACATATTCGGCATATTAGCCCTGAGTGTACTAACCTGTTAACCAAGGCTCAAGGCTACGTGGAAATGAATGTAAATGAAGATCCTCGTTATCGCATTGCCTCCGATAAATTGGGATAAATATATCCTCGGACTGAAGCCCGATCTACAGATTTTGTAGGCTGGGCTTTAGTCTGAGGGATCCCCACAGCGGCATCAACATTTTGCATCCTCCACTAGGGCTTCGATGGATGCTTTGAGCATGTTCTCATTTAGATAAAACCGAGAATGCTTGAGCAGTCTCAGAGCTAAATACCCGTAAGATAGTACGCGCCGGCTCGTGATGGTGTTTGCTTGGAAATGGCGGTGATAGCCCTGGGCTTCTGCCGCTTTACCCACACAGTATAGATAGAATTGTACCATCATGGCTAAGAGTAAAATGACTTGCAGACGTTTTTCACAGCGACTTAAACTACGGGATAATCCCAGTCCATAGTATTCATTTTTACAATCTCTAAACGATTCTTCAATGGCCATTCTACGTGAATATAAATGGACAAGCTTATTCGCTCCGAATTGATTTTGCGGAAGGTTGGAGACTAAGAACCAAGGCTCTTTGGCGGACTTGCTATGACGCTTATTAATATTGTCTTTGGTCACCACCCCTTTTCTATTTACATTATGTCGTTGTTTGTTTTTCCCTTTGAATAAAACGCCTCGACACGAATACTGACTTCTTTTCGATAAAGTACAAATGGGAAGCTCCATGGCCTTAGAAGAGGCTCGAGTATGATAATCACTTACGTAGCGCCATTGATTTTCCGTCGCCAATTTACATTTCACACTGCCGCGGGTTCTTGCCAACCAATACCAGTTGAGTCGGCTCACTTCCTTAAACCAAGGTATTTTAAACCCGGCATCTGTGCAAATAATCGGTTGGCAGTCACTCGGTAAGAGTTTAGCTAACCTAGCTAAAAAACGTTTCTGAATCATCGGCTGAGCATGTTGCTCCTCAGGATGCACCTCTTCATACAACGTAATCGCCCGACCTTTAATGGAGATAGCTGCTCTTAACATCACAAAGTTGTAGTTGTACACCGTTGACCAGTCAATATGAATTAACGGATGTTTTTCCGTGATAAACAAGTTTTGTATGATTTGATAATAGCGAGGAATAACCCGGTGTAGTCGAGGATTTCCCAACAGTCGGTCAATCCGTTTAATACTGTGCTTTTCAATGCCACCAGTGTCACAAGCCGCATTTCTTCCCATCGCTGTTAAGGTTAATTCAGAGCCATTTATGAGGCTTTTAGCAGCGGTAAACAGTGAGGTGGTAATACGCGGATCTAAAACGTTTGAATCTAAGGTAAATAAATCTGATAATAGCTTCATAGTGCTTGAGTTTGGTTATTTTTGTTTTGTGGTGAAATATATAATACCAAATTTCAAGCACTTACTTCTTTTTACTGTGGGGATTCTTCAGGCTTTAGTCCAGTGAAAGATTTAGGAACCTTGGTTGTGAGCAAGAATTTCATCTAACTAAATTACTAGCTAGTGAAACTGGACTGAAACATCATTCAGGTTGTTTATTTAGAAGGGTACAAAAAAGCCGGATGATATCCGGCTTTTCAAATGGACTTGAGGTTCTATCAAAGGTTGATTTATTTTTGGGTAGTTAACCAGGTAATTAACTCAACAAATTCATTCGGCGTCATTTTTGAACCGAAAATTGCCTGATATTTATCATTTACGATAAAGGTGGGTACGCTACGAACACCTAAAGTCAATTTATCGTTTTTGCGCACGGCACCGCGGATTCCATAACTATTGGCCAGTTTTTTCAACTTATCACTGTCACCGCCAGCTTCTGCATACACCTTTAAAATGTCTTCCATGGAGGCAATATTTTTGCGATCTTTATGAATAGCTGTAAATAAAGCGGTGTTAAATTCGTCAGCTTTACCTAATTGGCGTGCTGCTAACATAGCTTTGGTCGCTGCATTCTGAGTATCTTTTTCAGCACCTCCCATAAAGTTCACGTGGGCTTTGGTAAAGGTCACGTCACTTGGCAGTTTACTTTTTAAATCTTTGGCAATGCTCTCGAATGTGAAACAGTGTGGACACCAAAATGAAAATACTTCGCGCACCTGTTTGGTTTCACTTGGTATCTCTTTTAATACCGTGTAGTGCTCACCTTCTTCCCACTTAGATTGGGCCATTGCAAGAGTTGGAACTGCGCATACAAATGCTACTAAAAGATTGCGCGTTAATTTAAAAATCATATAAATAAAATCCTGTAAAAAATAAGGTTATTAACGTTGTTTAGATAACCAAACAACTAAATCCGCAATATCATCCCTTGTCATACCTTCTACAATTTGGGCTTGATACTTTCCGTTAATAATGAAATTTGGTACACCGCTCAAATGTTCACGATAGGTCTCTATAATTTGATTATTCTGCTTGAGTAGGTTGTTAATTTGGAAGCTAGATTCCACTTTATCAAACTCGGCAGTATCAACGCCTTTGGCTAGGAAAATATTTCTTAACTCAGGTGTGCCTGTAATAGGTTGACGCTGTAAATGAATATAACTAAAAATAGCACTATTCATTTCTTCTTCTTTGTCCATAGTTCTGCCTATTAACAAGGCTTTTGTTGCGGCATCTTGTATTTGTGTGCTGGTAAAACGCATAAAGTTAACATGCACCTTTTTAAATGTGACATCTTTATCTAACTTTAGTTTTATCTGTTCAACAATAGGTTCGAAGTTATAACAGTGAGGACACCAGAACGAAAAGAACTCTAGTACTTCAGGCTTTTCAGAAACCTCATCATTAATCACTAGGTAATGTTTACCTTCTTTCCATTTAGATGGAATTTCGGCTTGTTCTGATGAGCTCTCTTTGGAGCAGGCTTGCAGAGATAATAGTAAAAATAACGCTAATACAGTTGATAGTTTTTTCATATCAATCAATTCCTTCAAAAATTTATCAAAGGTTATCATAGCTAGTAAAAGATTAGGTATAGTTAATCAGTCAGATGAATACAATCTGTGGATGAAATGCATAAAAAAACCGCTTCTCGAAGCGGTTTTTTGTATCTTGCATTATTTCTACAAGCTAATCGTCGTTGCGACAAAAAAGTTTTGGCCTGCGGTATTGAAGCCATTTACTTCTTGATAGTTCTCATCAAAAAGGTTGTTTACACCCGCTTTGATGCTGACTGATTCAACTATTTGCCAACGGGCAGTTAGGTTCGTAAGTTGATAGTCATCTATTTCCACGCCACCAATATCTACCGCATTTCTGACACTTCTATAGGTCAATTCAGCACTGAGTTTGTCATCTAACCAAGCTTGTCTAATACCTAGGTTGAATTTATTTTTAGGCCTTCTCAAACGAACTTCACCGTCACTGTCTTGTGCATCATTGTAGGTATAATTAGCCCAGACTTTTAATCCGTTAGCGAATACTTGTTCAACGCTTGTTTCAACCCCTTTAGATTCACTTTCACCGAAAGACTGCAAATATCCTTGGTAAGCAGCTAAATCAAATACGATTTCGTTTTCGATGGATTGTTTGAAAAATACCATTTCAGCGCTCAATCCATTATGAGTATCGATGACGAAACCCAGATCCAAACCTTCACTATTTTCTTCGGCCAATTGCAAGCCTGCAGCTTCACCGTATGCATAAGGGCCATCGTTATAACTTTGCTCATACAAACTTGGCGCCCGGAAGCCGGTTCCGTATGTCGTTTTAAATTTTACATCCGCAAAATCAAATGAAACTACTTTGACTGCACCTAAGCGGACGCTATTGTGTTTACCGAAGGTGTCATTGTCGTCGTATCTGTAGCCTAGATTAAACGCCAATTGATTTGAAAACTGACCTAACCACTCAACAAATAGACTTTTCTGACTTCTGTCTAAATCACTGCTTTCGATTTCTTGGGTTTCTTTTTCAAGACCAAATACAAGATCGTGCTGTTTCCAGTTTACACTTCCAATGTATTCAAACTTATCGATAGTGCCTGAATTGGTAAATCCATACTCACCATTATTGATAAAATCTCTTTCAACATCCGTTTTGTTGTAAGCCACTTGGTGTTGACTATGACTGTCTTGATAACTCAAAGCGCCGCGGAAAGTTTGCTGATCCGCTTCCGTTGTGCACTGATTAATTTGTGCAAAGGTGGTGTTGTCGTAACAGCCGTCGTATTGATTTTCTGCATCAACATTACGAAATACCAAAGAAGCTGCAATTTTATCAGTTAATTCCAGTTGGCCTTTAAAGTGAACAGTTTGGTTATCGTAACCATCTTTTTCACCGCTTTCATCGCTAACTTGCGCGTTAAAACCGTCACTTTTAACTTTCGATGCTGACAACGAAAATGAACCGCTGTTGTTGCCGCCAGCAACATTAGCGTTTAATACTTGTGTATCAAAAGACCCTGCTGCAAGTGTACCACTGGCTTCAAAACCTTTGGTTAGTTGCTTGCTGTACATACTTATAACGCCGCCGGCATCTGCGCCGTAGGAAAGACCTTGGGTGCCTCGCAATATTTCTATTCGCGACAACTGATCAATCAGAACATCATCAAAAATCGGCGCAACTTGAGGAGATGAAGTGTCACTGAGTTCCACGCCATCAATATATAGTTTGGTTCTGAACCCTTCTTCACCACGAATTCTAACCACAGTACTTTTACCCAAACCGCCAGAATTAGACACGCCGACACTTGGCGTTTGACGTAAAATTTCAGTTACATTGAGAGCTGTTTGCATTTCAATATCGCTCTCATCTAATACTGAAACACTGGTGGCTAGTCGATTGGTTGGCAATTGAATACGGCTAGACACAACGGTCATCTTTTCAATGTCTTGTTGATTTTGCTGTTTTTGTGTTTGCGCATAGAGAGAGGGAGATGCCAGTGCCAAGCTAACGCTTAACGCTAAAAGAGTCGTTTTATTTTGCATGTTGTTTAGCCTTGTTAAGTACTCCGCCCGAGTACTATGTCATATGAATTACAGTTTGGAGTTTTGACTACAAACCTATACTTCTCAGGCCGGTATCCGGGCTCACAAGTGTCCTAATAAAGACTCGATTAATAACCTTCCCATTTTTTCAAACAGTGGTAACTTATTAATCAAAAATACCCTTGAGTATCACTTGCTTACCGTTGCGGGGGCAGCGTCAGCATTAATCAGATTGGTATCTGATTGCACTGTCTTCCCGTTTAACCACCAGTGGTGGCACCTAAGAGGTGTGCATTATATCTATCTGTTCTTAAAAAAATAGGATTTTATAATTTTGTAATTAAAATAAGGTCAAGCTTGGCTCTTGGAGTGCGGAATATTGCTCTTTTAACGCTAATATTTGTTGTTCCCAATATTTGGCGTCGGCAAACCAAGGGAACGCTTGCGGGAAGGCAGGATCTTGCCAACGGCGGGATAACCAAGCCATATAATGGACCATGCGCATTGCCCGCAATGGTTCAATTAAACTGAGTTGGCTGCTGTCAAATTGTGAAAATTCTTCATAGGCTTCTACCAATGTGTCCATTTGGATTCGTTGTTGGTAGGTATCACCAGACAACATCATCCAAAGATCCTGAATTGCAGGTCCCATTCTACAATCATCTAAGTCGACAAAGGTTGGGCCATCTCGCCATAGAATATTGCCAGGATGACAGTCGCCGTGCAGACGAATGGATGAATTCGGTTTATACAAGCTTGCCGCTAATTCAGTAACTTGTTCTAAAATCGTAAAAAAAGCCGTATGCAAACTGCTGGGGATAAGTTCGGTTTTATGCAAGGTTGCGTTTGCATCAAGCAAATGCTCTTGAATACTAAAAGTAGGGCGGAAACTAAACGGCTGGCCTTTAGATACTTGATGGATGCGACCGATAAACCGTCCCATCCATTCAAGCTGATCTAGATTATCGACTTCAAATTGTCTGCCACCAACCGATGGGAAGATGGCAAAGTAAAAACCCTGATAACTATGTAATGATTCATTATTGGTGCGTAAAGGTGCAACCACAGGAATTTCATGATCATGCAGTTCTTGTGCGAAGTCATGTTCCTCCTGAATTTGCTCGCGACTCCAGCGCTGTGGTCGGTAAAACTTAGCCACATATCGACGCTTATCATCGCAAATAAATTGATAAACCCTGTTTTCATAACTGTTCAGTGCCAACAAGCCCGAATCTACTAGGTATCCTCGGGATTCAATGGCATCCAGTATTGTATCAGGACCAAGTTGCGCAAAATCAAAGGTAGTCGCAATTGAGTCACTCATCGATATATGAACTTACTAGTTTCACTCATTTGAACAGGATCGTCACTGTCTGTTGAGGTCACCTTAAACTGAAATTCAGTCACGGTTTCATTTAACGCATAGGGATCGATTGCGATGCTAATAGGTAAGTTCAACACTTCCCCGCCAGCAACAGTCACCTGAGTTGGACCGATATATTTATTGCCTTCTAAGCCAACCACATCAATTTTATAGGTGTGCTCAGCTTGGGATTTATTCAGTACTTTTAAGGTATAAACATTTTCAATTAGACCATCATTTGTTTCTCTGAATAACGAATTTCGGTCTCTGATAATGTCTACTTCTAGTGGTACCCGTGCAATAATTTCATAGGCCAAAAGAGAGGTCATGATAAACAGTACTATGGCATAACCAATCAATTTGGGACGGAATATCTTAGTTTTACCGCCGGCCAATTCATGTTCTGACGTAAAGCTAATGAGTCCTTTGGGATAATTCATTTTTTCCATTACCCCATTACACGCGTCTACACAGGCACCGCAGTTAATACATTCGTATTGCAAACCATTGCGGATATCTATACCTGTTGGGCACACTTGAACACACAAGTTGCAATCGATACAGTCACCAATGCCTTTTTGTTTAATCTCTTCGTGACTGGTTTTTCTGGAACGAGGTCCTCGTTTTTCGCCTCGAGTTGGATTATACGCAACGGTAAAGGTATCTTTATCAAACATTGCTGATTGAAATCTGGCGTAGGGGCATATGTGAGTACACATAATTTCACGCATCCAGCCAGCATTACCGTATGTGCAAACCGTAAAGAAAATGACTGAAAAGCCCGCCCAAAAACTAACGTCAAAGGTAAAGAAATCAATAAATAACTGGTTAATCGGCGTGAAATAACCGACAAAGGTCAATGCTGTTAACAAGGCCACCGACACCCAAGCGAAGTGTTTCAGCGCCTTTCGCCAGAATTTGTCGAAATCCATTTCACGCTGGTCTAATTTAATCCGCTTGTTTCTAGCACCTTCTATTTTTTCTTCAAACCAAATATAAATGAAAGTCCAAGTGGTTTGTGGACACATAAAGCCACACCAAACTCGTCCGGCAAAGGTGGTTACAAAGAATAATGCGAAGGCACCAATAATAAGGATCCAAGCCAATAAGGTTAAATCTTGAGGCCAAAGAGTCAGACCAAATATATTAAAGCGCTGAGCTCCAATATCAAATAGTACCGCTTGATGTGAGTTAAATTGAATCCACGGGATGAGCGCAAAAATGCCAAGAAATATTAAGCCAAAAAAACGTCGAAAGGTTTCTAGTGTGCCTTCAACAGCGCGGACATATATTCGACTTCGTGGGGTGTACGCGTTTTCGTGTTGACTGGCTTCTGGTTGGTGAACTTTTACAGCGGATATATCTTTGATTGGAATGCGTTCACTCATTCATCTTTCCTTTACGGGACTGCTAGAAACTCCGGCGAATTCGAAATTTCTATAGGTTAGTAATTAATCCCCCTATTATCGCACAGACTGCTCGCTAGTTGTTAATCTGGATCAATGAATTAACTGGTTTTTTTATCGATTCAACCCTATTTAGGTCGCACCCCGTTAAGAACAATAGACTGAATGTTATTTAAGGTCGACGCAAAAAATTCCGGGTCATCTAAATTTTGACCGGTTACAGCCTCCACTTGCACACGGAAATCAGCATAGTGTTGGGTTGTTGCCCAAATACTGAAAATTAAATGATAGGGATCGATTGGCGCCAGTTTACCGGCTTCAATCCAACCTGAAATAACTTGAACTTTGGCTTCAACAATTGCCCTCAGTGGTGATTCGAGTTGATTGAACAAAAGCGGAGCACCTTGCACTACTTCCATACAAAATAAACGAGATTCCTTGGGGTTGTCGCGAGATAAAGCTAATTTTACTTCGATATAATTCGAAATGGCTTCGATGGGATCTTGCTCTGAATTAAACCCCTGTAGTGGCATTAACCAAACGTCTAATAATTGCTGAATTACCTCTACATAAAGCTGTTCTTTACTAGCAAAATAGTAGAGTAAGTTTGTTTTCGATACTTTGGCTAAGTCTGCGATCTGTTCAACACTTGTGCCGTGCACACCATTACTCGAAAACAAGTCGAGGGCCGCTTGCATTATCACTTTTCGTTTATTGCGTTTTGCTTCAGTACGCTTACTTTGCGTTTTGGGGCTTGAGACACGTTTCGACTTTTTTTGTGTTTTTTTCACTAATGTTGAACTCATATGTCTACTTATATCCCATTTTAGTTTATTCCCTGTCCTTTATGTTTTAACCAAGATTGAGAAATTAAGCAATCCCAAGAGTTTGTAATTTTTAATAATTAGCCTAATTGGAGTTCTTATGTTTAGCTCTTTGTGCAGCTTCTAAACTGCAAGCTGGTGGAATGATAGATGCCAAATGACAGTTTTTTTGTTTATGGCTAACATAGGTGTAGAGTATAAAACTGACGAGTTTAGTCAGCGTTTATTTTAACCCCTCAATCACCATTTGAATGGATGTTAAATAGAAGCTTAATGTGAAGTGCCTTTAACCCAACCCATTTTTGGAATTTAAAAACATGACAACCCAATTAGATGACACCGCGTTAGCGCAATTATTTACTCATGCCCATACTCACACTGCTTGGCAAGACCAAAACATACCTGAAGAATTATTGTTGCAGTTATATGACCTAGTTAAGTTGGGCCCAACCTCGGCAAATTGTAGTCCTGCTCGTTTTGTATTTATTCGCTCTGATGAGGCAAGAGAAAAACTAAAACCTGCTTTATCTAAGGGCAATGTGGAACAAACCATGAGCGCTCCGTGTACCGTAATTGTTGCTTACGATAGTGAGTTTTACGAACAGTTACCTATGTTGTTTCCTTATGCTGATGCTCGCAGTTGGTTTACATCCAGCCCTGATGCGGCCTATGAAACCGCTATGCGCAATAGTTCGCTACAAGGCGCTTATTTAATTAGTGCTGCCAGAGCGCTAGGGCTAGACACAGGGGCAATGTCAGGGTTTAATCCTGAACTACTGAATCAAATTTTCTTCGAAAACAGTACGTGGAAAGTCAATTTCTTGATTAACTTAGGATACGGCGATGGCACAAAAGTGCATAAGCGACTTCCGCGTTTGGGGTTTGAAGAAGCTTGTAAAATTTTATAGTCCTTTGGCTTTACTCTCCAGCTAAAGGCAAATGTACTTAGGAGTGGTCCAGTGGAACCAGATACACATCAGTTATCTTCACAATCTGAAGGGATATCTTGCATTAGCCCCGAGTGTTTTAGAGATAGTATGGCAAGTTTAGCCGGTGCTGTGAACGTAGTAACGACATCTACTGTCAGTGGAGATGTGGGGTTTACCGCAACTGCTGTATGCAGTGTAAGTGATAGCCCGGCGACATTATTAGTATGTTTAAATCGCAGTACATCAGTACATAGTGCATTTGTTGATAGTCCTTACTTAGCAATAAATACACTCTCCGAAGGCCATGAACAACTGTCTAATATATTCGGTGGTAAGGCAACAATGCCAGACCGTTTTGCAGTCGGGAAATGGGAGACACTGAAAACGGGCTCACCTGTGCTCGCTGATGCGGCAGTGAGCTTTGACTGTAAAGTGACTCATATTCAAAGTGTTGCCACACACGATGTCTTCTTCTGTGAAGTGGTAGCCGTTAAACGGGATGAAACGGCTGGGGCGCTGGTGTATTACCAACGCGGGTATCATCATTTACAAGATTAATAGCAACTGTCAGTTTTCCTTTTTTCTATCAGGGTTGTCAGCGCTGATTGCTAATTGACTGTTTGCATTGGTATTAGTTGCAAGACTTTTGTATAGACTTAGATAATACTCAGCGCTTCATTAAATAGACCTATTAGTCTAAGTTAGCCCTTGGTTTTGACTTAAGGCTTAATTTTGTCTTATTTAGATGTGAAAGTATGTTTAGGTATTTAATTGTTTTAGCAGAAGTTGTGATTTTAGTGATGACGCTACGTTCGTCGTTCGCGCAGTATTTGCTGGCTGATATCCAAAATGATTTATCCCAATTAATGACTGAAATATCGATGAAAATGGAAAAAACGCAACTAAATGATGTGCGTTATGCGCTAGCGCCCTATACGGAACAGATGCGCGATTTTCAACGTGATTACATACTTCAAATTACCGATAGTTCTGAAAACCTCGTTAATTTCCACGCTAAATATTGTCTACAACGGGAAATAAATCCCTACGTTAATGGTTCGAATTTAGAGCTGGTTTGTCACACCATTAGTAATTCAACTTTATTAGATGTGAGCGAATCATCTTAGTGTTTTAAGCGACACTTGATATTTAATCGCTCAACTATTTGATCTGCGGTGCGGATTTAAATAGAAGACAGAAACCAGCACCGCCTAAATCTGCATTTTCAACCCAGCATTCACCATCATGCCAATGCATTATCCGTTTAATAATTGCTAAGCCTAAACCGGCTCCTCCACGTTTCCTATCACGGCTATTATCAGGACGGAAAAAGGGCTCAAAGATACGCTTTTGATAGATTTCAGGTACGCCTAATCCGTCATCTTCCATGCGCAACAATACGCCCCGTGGGTGTTTGCAAACCACTATTCTTATGATTGAGTTAGCGTATCTGTTGGCATTATTAAATAGGTTGTCTATTACTCGTTCAATAAAGTGTTCGTCTCCCAAAATGGTAAGATCTGAGCCAATAAATTGAATACTGACTTGCGGCTGGCTACTTTTTTGTAAATATTCGATGCGTTGTTTGCACAATGTTAAAAGTGGGATCTCGGATATATTCAACTCTGGCTCTTGCACTTCCATGCTGGTGTAACTCAACATTTCTTGCACTAATTTTTCCAATTCATCAATATCTTTATTCATTTCGCTCCAAGGGCCAGATTGATCATAATCGTGGGCCGCGATTGCAAATTTTAGGCGAGACAATGGTGTTCTGAATTCGTGAGCAACTGCACCTGTTAACTCTCTTTGTGTGTTTAACAGTTCGCGCACTCGATTGCCTAAATCGTTTAATGCAATGGCGATTGGGTAAACAACCGAGGTTCGTTCAACATCTATCGGTGGAAATTCACCGCTGGGTCCAATCCGAGTCGCCGTTTGTTTCAATTGAAGCAGGTCTTTCCATAATGGCCATAACCACAGTGCAATTAACCCTGCCAGTAAAAAGAAAAATAAACCGCTGTATAAGACGTATTTACTGGTGCTTGTTTGATTGTGTAGCAAGCTAATTTCGATCAGTTTAGATGGTGGTGTTAGGAAGTAAATTTGAGTGCCATTTTGGCGGTCGAATAAGACCACGGGTAATTTCTGTTGCAATTTAGCAAGTTCTTCAGAATTCCAAGCCATATCAGCGGTGTTCAAGGTTGATACTGAGAATATTTGTTTGTCTAAATCATTGGCGGAGATGCCACCACGTTGATGCAAAGCCGTCAATGCATCTACAATGGCTGCGTCTCCTTGATTAAAGGCGTCGTCATTAAAAAATACATGATTGAGCAAAGCACTCAGTGCTACAAGGGATAGCGCAATAAATAGATATAAACTTAAAAATAAACGGGTCATATTATGGCTGGATGATTTTCCAAAATTGCACTATTCCCAAGCATCAGGCACAAAGAAAAATCCCTTCCCCCAAATTGTTTTTATCTTGTAGGGGTTTTGTGGGTTATCCCGAAGTTTTTTACGTAATCGGGAAATGCGCACATCAGCGGATCTGTCTAAACCATCATACTCTCTGCCAATTAACTCGCTGTATAAGGTTTCTCGTTCCACGAGTTTGGATGGGTTGGTAGCTAATTTCCACAGCATATCGAATTCGTGACTGGTCAGTTGAATCGATTCGTCTGACAAAAATACTTGTCGAGAATTGCGGTTGATTCTCAACTGCCCAAAATGCAATTCGTCAGTTTGTTGCATCGCTTCATTGTTGTGTGTGTCACTGCGCCTTAATAATGCATTTATGCGCGCTAACAGCACGCGGGGTTCTACTGGTTTAATAACGTAATCGTCTGCACCGAGTTCTAATCCCAACACTTGGTCGAAGTCGGAGCTCTTCGCGGTCACAAACAACAGAGGTCCGCTAAAGGTTTTGCGTAATTTTTTGCACAACTCGAAACCATCTTCGCCAGGCAACATGATGTCGAGAATAATAATGTCAGGTTCGAATGTTGCCATGCTTTGAGTCAACTTTAAGGAGTCGTATAAACAATGGACTTCAAAATCCTGCTGGTTCAGAAAATTAGCCATTAATTGGCTTAAGCGTTTGTCATCCTCAATCAATAAAATGCGTTTGTTCAAAATAGACTCCAAGGTTGCCTAACCCGTCTAACCTGCTTTTTGCTAGCTCTGGCTTTAATATCCATTTCATGGGACAGAATGACAGTACCATTTTCAGACTTGAGATATAATACAGTATCTTCGTTGAAACGAATTACAAGGGTGTTTTGTTGCGCCGTTCCTGACCAGCAACTTAACCTCGTTTGATCTTGATAATAGCAGTAGGTTCCTGGTTGTAAATTCTGAAAATTAAGTGTTAATGCCATTTCGCAGGTGTCACCTAAGTTTTCCACAATGCATACTTTAGGCTGAACACTCCAACTGGGTGCCGCCCCCCATACTTTTGGTATGCCGACAATTATTGTCAACACCATCACCAGTAAATAGCCAATTTTGAATTTGCAGCAGCACTGATTCATCAAAAACGCCGCCCCAAACCAACAAACAAATTGGTCACATTGTTTTCTTCTACAATAGGGCTATTAATCATTGAAGTATGTAGTTTGCGATAGGCAGCATTGGCTATCCAGTGCCAATTTTCATCGAGTTTTTTAGTATACAAAAGTGATATACCGGGTTGCAGCCCAGAAGATACTTGATAGTGATAGTTCGGATTCGCAGTGTCTTTTTTATCAATTCCATAATAATAGTTTGCTAAGTTAGCACTTTTCCAAACTATGCTAGGGCGCACCATAAACTGCCAGTTATCGCCAATCCAGTAATATTGATAAGAAAGATTGGCCTTTTGACCTTGATGCACGTTGCTCGCATCGGTTTCGATAGAAAAACTGATTTCGTGATTACCGTTATAAAAATGGAATCGAGTACCGAAATTAATTGCCCAACTTCGACCGCTGATTTCGTCAACTGAGAGTCTAGCGTCCTCGGAGGTTAGGTCACCATCTGTGTCTTTGTTTGGAGGCTCAATGGAGGGCGAGGAAGGAAATGCGGCGGGCACAGTTACATTGCCAGGATGCCAGAGTTCGAAAAAAGTTTTTTCTCGATCAAGGGTTAGATAGGTTTCAATGCCGGTCTTTTCGGTTTGTTGCCACTGATAACCGATTTCTCCGTTATCAAAGTAAAACTGTTCGCCATACCAAGCCACATCGAACAATATAACGTTAGGGAAGTTATCGCCATCAACTAATGGATTAGAACGAACGCCTATACCAAAGGCGACACCTATATCCCATTCTTCTTCTTGTATGCAATTTTTGGATGTTTCACAGCCTAATAACGGGCTCGCATAGCCAGTTGCAATGAAAAAGATAACGCATATTAGATAGTGTTTTAACACCTCATTCTCGACCTTCAGCTAGCACAATATTGTTGAGCAAATATTTGCTCAATACTGAAAGGTTAACAGACCTTTTGCAAACCTACATCGTCGGGTTACAAATATTCACAATTATTGTCAATTCTTAATAGAAAATAACAACTCCAGTTACTAGGATTAAATCAGTAATGGTATAGATATTAAAAGTTTGAAAGAAAGGTGTGTGCTATGTATGGAAATAAAGCTGCAATGTCTTCTTTGTTTGCCGCCTTACTATTAGGGGCATGCGGTGGA
The DNA here is from genome assembly GCF_037478005.1 of Alteromonas sp. M12. Taxonomy (NCBI): domain Bacteria; kingdom Pseudomonadati; phylum Pseudomonadota; class Gammaproteobacteria; order Alteromonadales; family Alteromonadaceae; genus Alteromonas; species Alteromonas sp. M12. The sequence goes on from NZ_CP144164.1 coordinate 880,176, forward strand.
GGGAGTGGGACAGACACAAAAGTGACTGAAAACAAACCGCCTGAAGTCAATCAACCCAGTGGTTTTGTCGGTGCCTTAGTTCAAGACTCGGGGAAAACCGAGCGCTATATAAAAAATGGCATTTATGCCGCATCATTAAGTGAGTCTGATTACACCGCTGGGGGGGATGTGGCGAGCCCGAGTATCGGCAGTAGCCCTTATTCCACAACTAATACCGTAGAAAGTGGTGTCGATGAGGCCGATAGAATTAAATACGATGGTGAAACTTTCTATTTGGCAAACTATCCTATTTGGTCATCTGCAAATCAAAGTCCAGCCGATATTCGAGTTATCCAACGAAATCAGGACGACACGCTAACGAGTCTCCCAAACATTCCGTTAGCACAAGAGAGTGACGACATTATTGGCATATATCTACATCAAAAACGTTTAGTCGCGATAAGTTCTACTATGCCGGTTTATCCCATCGATTTCATCAGCATTGCTCCTTGGGAGCCCGTTGAACAGAAATTCAGCGTGCAATTTTTTAATGTTAGTGATCCGCACAACGCTCTGGCTGAAAACCTCCTGACATTTGATGGCTCGTTACTATCAACCCGTCGAATTGATAACCAATTATATGTGGCCAGTAGTTATGTCCCGTATATTGACGGCCTTCAACCGTATGCAGCTACAGATGAGGAGAAACTAGCGAATTATCAGAACGTTATTGGTGTTTCCAGTGACGATGTAATGCCCCGTGTTGATATCAATGGTCAATCAATGGCAATGAACCTTATGGCTGAGTGTTATGTTCCTGAAGCCGCTACAGAGGATGATGGTTTTGCTCAGATATTAACGGTGACTAGAATCAATATAGATGACCCAACTGATCAACAATCTATCTGCATGAGCGTACAAGCTTATATGCTCTATATGTCAGAGCAATCTATGTACTTAGCAAGCAGTATTGAAGGGCAACAAACAGCGTTTCATAAAATTAGTTTAGAGAATATGAGCTATCAGGCATCGGGCGCTGTTGATGGTGTGTTGAGCTGGCGAAGTGATCCCTTATTTAAGGTTGATGAAAGTGATGGCTACTTACGAGTAGTAACCACTGATAATTCGGTTTCTCCTGCAGTTCATCAACTGACGGTCTTAGCTCAAAGTGGCAATGAGTTGACGACTATTGCAAGTTTACCTAATGAAAATCAACCGCAAGCGATTGGCAAACCCGGAGAAGATATATACGCGGTGAGATTTATCGATGAGCAAGCATATATAGTTACCTTTGAACGAATCGATCCGCTTTATATTATTGATTTAAGTGATAATAGCGCACCTTTCATCGCTGGTAGCCTAGAAATTCCTGGTTTTTCAAGTTATTTGCATCCCCTCAAAAATGGTTTATTACTGGGAGTTGGCCAACAAGTCCAGCTTGATGACTTGCCCAGTAACGGTGATGCAACGCTAGTTGAAAACAGTGCGCAGGTGATGCTTTCTCCACCACCTGTGGAGCCAAATGGAATGAAAGTGAGCTTATTTGATATTCGTGATGCGGCTAACCCAATTGAGCTGACATCCATTATTGCTGCGGATGCATTTACGCCTGTGGAATTCAATTACAAAGCGCTGAGCGTATTGGAAGCGGATGGTTTCTATCGGTTCGCTTTCCCAGTGGAAAAACTTAAATCTTCAACTGATGTAAGCAGCAATGACAATGTGGTTGATGTGCCACAGAATAGTTTGATGTTGTTTGCGGTTGAAACGAAGGATGTATCACCAGAATTAGAATGGCTGGGGAATGTCAAAGCTGATAATGACAGTGCGGAATATATCTTTTCAGGTGAAGATCGCAGCGTTATTCAAGGGGAATATGTATATTACTTCCGAGGAAATCAAGTTTGGCAAGCACTGTGGGCAAATCCAAGTGCAGTTTCAGGACCTTTTTAAGGCCGTCCATTTAAAGCTCTAAGAATTAGGGCACTAGGCCTTTGGGGCCGTCTCTATTGTGACGGCTCTTTTTTATTCGGGAACATTTTAGATAGTTTACCTGTCTACAATATACACGATGAATTATGCTGGGCTTCTTAGTTACAATAGTGCTATTCAGTGGCTGTTCATAATAGTCAGCCTAAACTGTAATTAAGCTGGCTTTTAATTTAAACAAAGGGGATTAACAATGAAAAACCTGTCATTAGCATTGATTGCGACTGTCGCAACAACGGTCTCGTGTTTCAGTTATGCAAAAGCCGATGTGGAAATTACATGGGAAAACCCGAAAGAGTTCCGCGATGTTAAACCCACTCTGCAATCGCGCACTAAATTCAGAGAGCAGACTTTTAGCAAACTTGAGGAATTTATTACTGAATTAGCCGAAGATCTGCCGGACGGCCAAAAATTAACCATGACTGTTACTAATTTGGATTTGGCGGGAGAAGTATGGCCTTCATCTTTCGTAGGAATGGGCAATGCCGGAGGCGAAGTTAGAGTCGTAAAACAAATCGACATTCCGCGGATGACGTTTTCGTACTCATTAATAGATACTAAGGGTAAAGTTCTGCATTCTGCTGATGAGGTTAACCTTAAAGATATGAGTTTTATGGATCACTCGACGATTCGCTTTAAAAACGATTCTTTAAAGTATGAGAAAAAAATGATTGAAGATTGGTTTAACGATGAATTTCCGGATTTAATCGCCAAAAAATGAAAAAAAGACCGCCAATTGGCGGTTTTTTTCTGACCATTTGTTCAGGTTTATTATTTGAATAACCCTTTAAAATCAATATGAAACAATGATTTCATTATTTTTGCGGTGAAATATATTTACCCTTCAAGCGTCTCCATGCCTTTTTAATTCGTTGAATTACTAACCTGTTTCTGACAATATCGATGCCGGAAAAAGGTACAGTTTGTCATTTGAATGTCACACAATGGCAATACCATCCGACCACTAATAAAAAGGGCTACGCCCCAAAAAATAACTAATTATAAGCCATTAAATGGCATTTGAAGTACTCAGGTTAGGAGAGGCTATGAAAATTAAGTATCCAGCGTTGCTGGCGCTTGTGTGTGCATCCTTCGCGCATGCAGAAAGCGTATTCATCAACGAACTTCATTACGATAATGTCAGTACTGATTCCGGCGAAGCAATAGAAATTGCAGGTCCGGCAGACACTGACCTAAGCGGATGGAGTTTAGTATTTTATAACGGAAGTAATGGTTCAGTTTACCAAACCACTTCTCTAAATGGCAGCATACCCAATCAGCAAGACGGTTTTGGTACAGTAGCTGTTTCTTATCCTTCAAACGGTATTCAAAACGGCCCTGACGCAATTGCATTAGTAGATAGTAGTAATACTGTTGTTCAATTTATTAGCTACGAAGGCACATTTGATGCCGTAGGTGGTGCAGCGGATGGAATGACCCCTACCGATATTGGCGTTTCCGAAAGCGGCAGTACGGCTGTTGGTGATTCGTTACAGTTGTCTGGTTCAGGCACCGTTTACGGTGACTTTGCGTGGCAAAGTGCAGCGGCAAATACCTTTGGTGCAGTTAACACTGGGCAAACGTTTGGCAGTGGCGATGATGGCGGCGGCGATGACGGTGGCGGTGATGATACAGGTAGCCTAGAGGGCGTTTGTTTTAACTGCCCAGATTTAGATAAAGTTGCCGATGCCGCAGAGTTTAATGACGCCAGTTATTATGCAACTGTTATTACTGAAGTGGAGAATGGTTCTACTTCTACAATGATTAAATCGGCATTGACTGATGTTATCTCAACTGATCATCGTGTGCTTACTTATGATCAAGTCTGGACCGCTTTAACGGAGTCAGATGAAGATCCAGAAAATGCTGATAATGTGCTATTAATTTATAAAGGCATTTCACTGCCTAAGTTATCTAACGGTAGCGCTGAGCAAAGTTCTGATCCAGACAATTGGAATCGTGAACATGTATGGCCCAACAGCCATGGTTTCCCTGATCGTGATTTTGAAGCTTACACAGATATCCATCATTTACGTCCTTCAGATATTTCAGTTAACAGCTCTCGCGGTAATCTCGACTTCGACAACAGCGATTCCCCATTAGCTGAAGCACCAAGTAATTCGATTGATAGCGATTCTTTTGAACCTCGCGATGCAGTCAAAGGTGATGTTGCTCGTATGATGTTTTACATGGACACTCGCTACGAAGGCTTAAGTGACATAACACCTGATTTAGCGTTAAGTAACGGTTTGACTAGCGCTGGTGAAGCGCAGCTTGGCAGACTTTGTCGTTTAATTGAATGGCATAATGCTGATCCAGTTGATTCTGTTGAACAACAACGTAACGAAACGATTTATGAATACCAAGGTAACCGTAATCCGTTTATTGATCATCCTGAATGGGTAGCAACATTATACGTTGCAGAAGTTTGTGGTGACGATGATGGTGGTGACGGTGAAGAGCCTGTTGATACAGGTACAGTAGAAGCTAACGCCTTAGTTATTACCGAAATCATGCAAAACCCTAACACAATAAGTGACAGTGACGGTGAATGGTTTGAAGTACTCAATACCAGTACCCAAGTGGTTAACTTGAATGGTTGGACAATTCGTGACGATGGTTCAGATTCATTCGTTGTAGACCAAGATGTGTTTATCGGTGTGGGCGAATATGCCGTACTAGGTAATAATGCAGACACATCAGTAAATGGCGGAATTACTTTGGCTTATGCCTATGGTAGTTCTATGTTTTTGTCAAACAGTGATGACGAGATAGTTCTGGTTGATCCTGAAGGCAATATCATCGACGAAATCACTTATGATAATGGTGATACATTCCCTGATCCAAACGGCGCGTCAATGTATCTAGTTGACCTTTATGGGGACAACAATATTGGTGCGAAATGGGCTGAAGATACTACTAACTTCTACGATACCAACAACTCTGGTACACCGGGTAGCGGTGACGCGAGCTTTAGTTTGGTTATCACTGAAATCATGCAAAACCCAAGTGCGGTAAGTGATGCAAATGGCGAATATGTTGAAATACTCAATACTGGCGTTATTGCAGCTAACTTAAATGGTTGGGTGTTACGTGATAATGACTTTGATTCACACACTATCGTTGGCGACGTATATGTGCCAGCTGGTACTTATGCGGTTTTAGCTATCAATAGTGATTCTGAGACCAATGGTGGCATGGATGTTCTGTATCAATATAGTGGCTTTACCGCAGCAAATGGTGGTGATGAAGTCGTATTAGTGCGCCCTAATGGTGATATCGAAGATATCGTTGAATACGATGGCGGACCAGCATTCCCAGATCCAAATGGGGCTTCAATGACGCTAATTTCAGCGAGTCTAGATAATAACGTTGGTGCAAACTGGGTTGCAGAATCAACAGAGACGTTTGGTAGTGGTGACTATGGAACACCAGGTTCTGGTCCTGATGGTAAAACCTATGGCGGTGGCGGAGATGACCCTGTTGACGAAATACCTGAAATTGGTGTTTGTACTGATCCAGCGACTCTGATTAGCGAAATTCAAGGTAATGATTTTGCATCGCCTCTAGAAGGACAAGAGCATATAGTTGAAGCTGTAGTCACTTCGGTAACGGCTGACTTTGGTGGTTTCTACGTACAAGAGGAAGATTTTGACGCAGACGCTGACTCAGCTACATCTGAAGGTATTTACGTTAGTTACTACGATACTGATGCATTACCTGAGATGGGAAATGTGGTTCGTCTAATCGGCACCGTAGCTGAAAACTTTGGTCGTACACAACTAAATGTATCTTCTGCTTATTTGGCATGTGGCACAGGTAGTGTAACGCCAACTGCCTTTACTATGCCGTTTAGTAGTTCTCTTGATGCTGAATCATTAGAAAATATGTTGGTGGTTAACGAATCTCCGCTGACGGTAACAGATACCTACACATTGGCCCGTTTCGGCGAAGTTGGTTTGTCCTTTGGCAGACTATATAACCCAACTAATGTTCATACACCACTTTCACCAGAAGCTATTGCGTTAGCTGCAGAAAATGCACTTAACTACATTGTTATGGATGATGGTTTGGATGTACAAAATCCAGAAACTGTTATTTACCCTGAGGGTAACCTTTCGGCGCTAAATACATTGCGTACTGGTGATACGGTAGTCAATATTAAGGGGGCTTTGGATTACAGTTTCAGTAACTTCCGAATTCATCCGGTTGAAACACCTACAATTGTAAATTCAAATGAGCGTGAATCTGAGCCCACTATTACTCGCGGAAACGTGACTGTGGCTAGCTTAAACGTATTGAACTTGTTTAATGGTGACGGTCAAGGCGGCGGCTTCCCTACGGAGCGCGGTGCTGATTCGTTGTTCGAATATGAGCGTCAAATTGCCAAAACAGTTGCAGCCATATCTACTATGGATGCGGATATTGTCGGTTTAATGGAAATCGAAAATGACGGCTTTGACGAGTTTAGTATGATTGCTGAATTAACCAACCGTTTGAATGCTGAAATGGGTGAAGGGACTTATGACTTTGTAAGCTACTCTGGCCCAATTGGTACCGATGCTATTGCTGTTGCATTGTTGTACAAACCTGCCAACCTTAGTTTAGATGGTGACGTGAAAATCAACTTCGATAGTATTTTCAATCGTCCTCCTGTTGCGCAATCATTCACTGCAGCAAACGGTGCGGATATCACTGTTGTGGTAAATCACTTTAAGTCTAAAGGATGTGGCAGCGCAACTGGTGATGATACAGACCAAGGTGACGGCCAAGGTTGTTACAATGCTAAACGTACACAACAATCTTTAGCCTTAACCAGCTGGTTAGCCACTGAAGAGTCGTTGTCTAGCAAAGAAAACGTGTTAATCATTGGCGACTTGAATGCTTACGCAAAAGAAGATCCTATTGCAGCTCTTGAAAGCCAAGGTTTTGTAAACTTGGTTGAAACATTCCAAGGTGCTGAAGCTTATTCATATACTTTCAGTGGTGAATTTGGTTATTTAGATCACGCTTTAGCAAGTGAAAGTTTGTTAGCCCAAGCAGTCGATACCATTGAATGGCATATCAACGCTGATGAACCTTTTGCTCTTGATTATAATGTTGAATACAAATCAGATGCTCAAATCAACGATTTCTACTCGGATGATGCATTTAGAGTATCAGATCACGATCCAGTGATGATCAGCTTTGAGCTTGAGTCTCCAGCGGTACAAGGTGACTTGGATGGTGACATGGACGTAGACTATTATGACATGCGTGCGCTAATGATATTAATTCAACGCGGCGAAGCTACATTAGCTGAGCATGATTATAATAATGACGGTTTGCTTGACAGTCGTGATGTATCTGCCATTCGCAGCTTATGTACACGTAGAGCTTGTTCAACTCGTTAATTAAAACCTACATAAATAAAAACCGGTAAAACGTCAGTTTTACCGGTTTTTTTATGGGCTGCTTAAATCAGCAGATAAATACAGTTATCTCGTTTATTGATAATCAAATAAATTATCTGCAACGTCGATTAAGTCTTTCGCATCTTCAAGTAAATTCACTTTAAACACTTCTTTACGGGGTAAAATACGTTTCAAGTAAAAATCACAGGTCGCTTTTTTCCCTTGTTGAATAGACTGGTTTTGACTGTGTGAAGCACTGTCGGCCATACTTAACCAAAGAACGCCTAACAAACAATATGCACTGTAGTTCATATAGTCGTAAGCTGCACCAGCCAAATCTACAGCCGATTGCTGTTTAACCTGCAATGACAGTTGATGCCATTCTTGCAAAATAGATTTTGCTTTTGCTTGATCACTAGGATCGGCAATGTCACCCACCATTTTTTCAAAAACGCTATAAGTGGCAGCTAACATGTCGCCGTTATCCCGCGACAATTTTCGACCGACTAAATCGGCAGCTTGAATACCGTTAGTTCCTTCATATAGCTGGGTAATACGACTATCTCGTACGTATTGTTCCATCCCCCATTCGCGGATAAAGCCGTGACCGCCGTATACTTGAACCCCTAAGTTACTGACTTCTTGGCCCACATCAGTCATAAAACCTTTTGCTATTGGGGTTAAAAAAGCCACTACATTGTCGGCGTCCCGTTTACTTTGTTCATCCCTTGCATTTTTCTCGATATCCATTTGACTGGCGTACAAGAAGGATAAAGCGCGACAACCTTCGGTAAGCGATTTTTGGGTTAGCAGCATTTTGCGTACATCAGGGTGAGCCATGATTGGATCGGCTTTGCCTTCTGGATTCTGCACTCCTTGAGGGGCTCTTGATTGTAAACGGTCACGGGCGTAGGCGAGGGCACCTTGATAAGAGCCTTCGGCAATACCTAAACCTTGTAATCCAACCTGAAAACGAGCGTCATTCATCATGGTAAACATGCATGCTAGCCCTTTATGAGGCGCACCTACAATAAAGCCTGTTGCTTGGTCAAAATTCATTACACAGGTTGGGCAGCCTTTTATCCCCATTTTCTTTTCTAAACTACCCACAGAAAGTGAGTTTTCTTCGCCCAGTTCGCCGTTATTAGAGACCATGATTTTAGGAACTGCAAATAAACTGATACCTTTTACACCCGCAGGAGCATCAGGCAATCTGGCCAATACAAGGTGAATAATATTGTCGGTCCACTCTTGATCTCCACCGGAGATAAAGATTTTATTACCGGTAATTTTATAACTACCGTCTTCTTGAGGTTCGGCTTTAGTCGATAATAAACTTAAATCGGTACCGGCTTGTGGTTCAGTTAAACACATAGTGCCCGTCCACTCGCCAGAAATAAGTTTTCTAAGATAAGTATCTTTTAATGCTTGATCACCGTGTTTGTTAATCGCTAAAACGGCACTTTCGGTTAACATGCTGATTAAACGCCAGCTTATATTCGCTGAGCAAAGCATTTCCTGAACTGGCACTGCCATGGTATGGGGAAGATCTTGACCATCGTACTCAGGGTTCCCGAGCATGGCATTCCAGCCATTAGCAATATATTCATGATATGCAGCCGCAAAACCATCAGGTGTGGTTACTTTGCCGTCTTCCAGCTTACAGCTTTGTTCATCACCTTCACGGTTAAGAGGGGCGATAGCCTGCTCAGCAAATTTAGCGCCTTGGCTAAGTATTTCATTTACTAAGTCCTTGTCGAAGTCTTGAAGACCTAAAGACGAATAATGATCTTCTAATTTCAACCAGTCGTGCAAAAGAAATTGCATGTCTGTTATGGGAGCTGTGTATTGCGGCATATATTTTCACCCTTTTGGTTAATTTAACTGTTCAGACCAGTTGTTGGGTGAAGTATACAGGTTCAGCGGCCAAAATTTAAATTACAGATAGTAATAGATTATTATTTAATGTGCGCAGGTTGGGGTGGTACCGCAGAATCTTCTACTTTATTAAACATATCGCGGACCGCAGTCAACTGCTCTGGGAAACGCCATTGATTGAACTCGGTTGCATAGGGATCCACTAATTGGATAGAAACCACCTCTAAACTGGCCCATTCTGGTACTGGAAATTCGACAAAACTATCATCAAAATTTGCATCCAAATTACATTCGTAAAAACGCATTCCATTGGCACTTGTACCTAGCCACTGGCGAACCTCAACATTAAAGCCGGTTTCCTCCCATGTTTCTCGATGTGCAGTGCATTTGGCTGACTCAAGGTTATCAGATGTTCCACCAGGTAAATCTAGTTTGCCACTAAGCCGATGAGTTACGGTTACTAACTTGTCACCTAACCTTATCAGACAGGCTGCGTTTGCGGTTTGTTGTGGGTATTCGGATTCATCTACTCGACAAACTGGATCGCTTGGGGGCGTTTCGCTGCAAGATGTAAGACAGAATGACGATATTGCTAGGTAGATGACTAATTTATTTTTCACAATAGAGGGTACAATATTGGCTAACCTGAACTCAGGATAAGGAGCGTTTTTTGATAACGCTGTTTTTGAGCCTAGCGTCGTTGTGTTTTTTAGTAATAGCCAGTTATTACTTTCAAAAAAACGCCGTGCTATCCGCAAAAATTTCATAATCGATCGTTATTCACTCATTTGAAGTCGAGCGACTGTGGATAACGGATTGAATTGTTTATTTAATTTATTTTGCATAAACACTTTTTATCCCGAGTTTAAGTTGAATAATTTCTCTACCAGCAGTTTACTACTTTATTACGCCAAATAATAACTGCTTAGATTAAACACACTATATTATTCAGGAACTATTCATGACAATAAAAACAATGCTATCACCAGTATTGATAGCCACGCTTGCCCTTATTGGCCTGCTTGTTTTCTTAAACTACCCAGGTTTTAGTGAGCAAGAAAAGACTGCTAGTAAAGGAAGAACGGCAACACCCGTGGCCTATTTTGAAGTTTTAAGAACAGATTTTCCTGTCATCGTTGAAGCATTGGGTACGGCCAGAGCAAATGAAGCGGTTTCGCTTACTCCGCTGGAGTCAGATGTTATCCAAGAACTGTACTTTGATGATGGCGATGTTGTTAAAAAAGGTCAGTTGTTAATGCGCATGAATGATAGAGAAGAGCAGGCTAGATTGAATGAGCTAAATATTAATTTACAAGAAGCTCAAAGACAGTTGAAACGAATAGTGAACCTGGCCAAAAGTAGTGTGGCTTCGCAACAATTATTAGATGAACAGCAGGCCAAAGTAAACACCCTAATTGCGCAAATTGAAGTGGCCAATGCACAGCTATCTGAATTGACCTTAAAAGCACCCTTTGCTGGTAAGTTAGGTATTCGTATGGTGAGTGTCGGTGCCTACGTTACACCCAGTGATGTTATTACAACCTTGGATGATCTACGTAAAGTGAAAGTAGACTTTAATATCTCTGAAAGCCATTTACCGTCATTGTCTGAAGGACAACAGGTAAAGGCACTTTCCGTTGCTTACCCAAATGAAGTCTTTATTGGTGAAATTAGGAGTGTGAATTCACGAGTTGATGCTAATACGCGCTCAATTCAAGTTAGAGCACTAATTGACAATCCAGACTTAAAGTTACGTCCTGGAATGTTGTTACAAATAAATTTACAAAAACAAGTTTTAAAATCTATCGTGGTGCCTGAAAAAGCGATTATTCCCAACGAAGATAAACAGTTTGTGTTTGTCATCGAAGGCGATAAAGCCATATTAAAAGAAGTAAAAGTAGGCATGAGACGTCCTGGTCTTGTGCAGATTCTATCAGGTCTAGAGGAAGGTCAGAAAGTTGTCACTGAAGGTGCATTACGATTGGTTAATGGCTCCTCTGTTTCGCTTTTAGAACAAGCGACTTTGTAGGGGAATTACCATGCTTTTATCTGATATTTCTGTTAAACGTCCGGTCTTTGCGTCAGTTGTTAATTTGCTATTAATTATTTTTGGCGTAGTTGCAATTAGCCTATTATCGTTGCGCGAGTTTCCGGATATTGATCCACCCATAGTTTCGATAAATACAAATTATCCTGGCGCATCTGCATCCATTGTCGAAACTCGAATTACGCAGTTGCTGGAAGACCGTATTTCCGGAATTGAAGGTATCAAAAATATTACTTCAACCAGTCGTAATGGTCGTTCAGACATTAGTATTGAGTTTGATCTTTCTAGAGATATTGATGCCGCTTCCAATGATGTGCGTGAGCGAGTTAGCCGGGCGCTAAATAATCTACCTGATCAAGCTGATCCGCCGGAAGTGTCAAAATCAGATTCTGATGAAGATGTTGTGGTTTGGTATAACTTACGCAGCGATAACATGTCAGTAATGGAGTTAACTGATTACGCCGATCGATTCTTAGTGGATCGTTTGTCGGTGGTCAACGGGATTGCTCGGGTTCAATTAGGTGGTGGTCGCACCTATGCGATGAAAGTTTGGTTAGATCGAAACGCTATGGCTGCTCGAGAGATTACAGTTGCCGACGTAGAAAGAGTGATTCGCTCTGAAAATGTCGAGTTGCCTGCTGGTGAAATAGAGTCAAATGATCGAGACTTTGAAGTTCGTGTTGCCAGAAGCTTCCTAACCCCAGATGACTTTGCTGATTTAACCATAAAAGTGGGTGCTGGTGGCTATTTAGTCAAATTAAAAGAGATAGCGATTGTTGAACTAGCCGCTGAAGATGATGAATCCGAGTTTCGTGGTGATGGCGTCAACATGATAGGTATGGGGATTATCAAACAATCCAAAGCCAATACATTGGAAGTTGCCCGTGAAGCGCGAAAAGCAATTGATGAGATTTCGGAAAGCCTACCTGACAATATTTTTATTGTTCCAAGCTATGATTCTTCAGTATTTATCGATGAGTCAATTAACGAGGTTTACAATACCTTAGGGGTAGCAATGGCCTTAGTGGTCTTTGTTATTTATATCTTTTTAGGCAGTATTCGAGCGACTTTAATTCCAGCGGTCACAGTACCTGTTTCCCTAGTCGCTGCATTTATCGTGATGTATGCGTTGGGCTTTTCGATTAACTTACTGACGCTTTTGGCTATGGTCTTAGCCATCGGGTTGGTGGTAGATGACGCCATCGTGGTGATTGAAAATATTTATCGTCGCTTAGAAATGGGTGAACCGCCTTTGCTTGCTGCTTTTCGAGGAGCAAAAGAGGTTGGATTTGCGGTCATAGCAACCACATTGGTTTTGATTTCTGTTTTTGTACCACTTGTTTTCTTAGAAGGAAATATAGGTCGTTTATTTACCGAGTTTGCTTTAGCAATCGCTGCTGCTGTGGCTTTTTCTAGCTTTACAGCCTTAACGCTATCTCCCATGTTATCTTCTAAATTGTTGAAACAAAGGTCTCGCAATTCAGGTTTCGGGAAATGGATGGACGATTCTTTTAAGAAAGTAGAAGGGGCTTACTATAATAGTTTAAACCGAACCCTACATCAGCCAATTTTGATTGTAATAATGTTGCTCGCTAGCGTAGTCGCTTTAGTGCAAATGAGCCAAAAAATCCCTAGCGAATTTGTACCTAAAGAAGACCGAGGAAACTTCTTCCTTTCACTTCAAGGTGCCGAAGGTGCTAGCTTTGAAAGCAATTCAGTCAACTTAAAGAAGGTTGAAGATTTACTGTTGCCATATCTTGGTGAAGGTGAAATAGAACGAATTATTGTCCGCACACCAGGTGGTGGTGGCTCTGCAGGCCGTGCTGTAATAGGTATGGTTCCGTTCGATGAAAGAGAGCGTTCTACTTTTGAGTTAATGGATGAATTGAGTGTTAAATTATCGCAAATTCCCGATGTTCGTGCTTTCGCAATAATGCGTCCAGGTATTGGTGGGCGAGGCTTAGGTCGTCCCGTACAGTTTGTATTGCAGGGCGATACATATGAAGATTTAGTTAAGTGGCGAAATACACTATTAGAAAAAGCGTCTGAGAATCCAAAATTGCTACGCTTAGATTCTGATTACAAAGAAACTCTGCCGCAAATATTGATTAACATTGATAGGCAACGAGCCGCGGATCTTGGCGTTTCAATATCAGATATCGGTAGTACTTTAGAGACCATGCTTGGACAGAGACGTGTGTCCACCTATTTGGATCGAGGTCAGGAGTACGACGTGATCCTAGAAGGACAAGAGGAAGATTACCGGAGTCCACAGAGCATAGAAAACTTGTACGTAAGGTCGGCTACTACCAATCAACTTATTCCAATGGATAACTTACTGACTTTCGAAGAACGAGCCACTTCGGCTCGACTAAATCGCTACAATCGTATGCGCAGTGTGACCATAAGTGCAAATTTAGCCAGTGATTACACTGTAGGAGAAGCGTTAGCCTACTTGGAAAACATTGTTGAAACTGAGTTACCCACAGGAGTTTCAATAGACTATAAAGGTGAGTCTCAACTTTATAAAGAAACGGGTAGTTCGATTATTTTTGTGTTTCTTTTGGCACTGGCAATTACTTATTTAGTATTGGCAGCTCAATTTGAAAGTTGGATCCATCCGTTGGTTATTATGTTAACTGTTCCATTGGCCTTGTTGGGTGCGTTCATTGGGCTCTATGTTTCAGGTGCCAGTTTAAATATCTACAGCCAAATAGGGCTCGTGATGTTGATTGGGCTGGCGGCTAAAAATGGTATTTTGATAGTGGAATTTGCCAATCAATTACGTGATGCTGGAATCGAGTTTGAAGCGGCCTTAAAACGAGCCGCAACTCAACGGCTACGACCGATAGTGATGACCGGTTTTACCACTGTTTTCAGCTCACTTCCTTTAGTGGTTGCGACAGGCCCAGGTTCTGAGAGTAGGGCAGTGATTGGTATCGTCATCTTTTACGGTGTTTTGTTATCAGCTTTGATGACGCTTTACGTTGTACCAATTGCTTATTATTGGTTAGCTAGACACACAGGCTCTCCAGAGCAAATTGCTCACGAACTTGAAGAACTAGATGAAAAAATACCTTATACAAAAGGTGACGCAATTTAGTTTGAAATTAGTCTACTAATTCATTTGAGGTTAGACTGTAAAACATTGATGATAGTGTTTAAGAGCTCAAATGATTATACGGATATGTTTATTAACGCTTTACGGGTTTTGTTCTGCGGTTTTGGCCGCCGAACAAAACCTGTTAGATAGTGCTGAACAAGCAATTCTTTATGTTGTTGGTGATGATGTTCAGAAGCAACCGTATGAGGAGCTCGATTTACAGGCATTAGAAGACGCTGCCGACATACTCAGCAGAACAATTGAGTATTATGATTTGCCACTGGAACGAAACCTTTTTGTTCATCAGGTTTTCATTAAAGCTCTCACAATATTAAACTTTGCAAGAATGGAATTGGACCAAAATGTTCATATTGAACAGTTAGAACGTGGTCTGAAAAAAGTGGACGAACTGCTTGAACACAATCCTAATATCTCGGATTTTGGAGATTTGCTGTTTGAGTCTGGTCACATTGCACGATTTCTATTAGAAGCTCCCCGTTTAGGTTATCAGTATTGGCATTTGTGTGCTAAACACGCCCATGCTGGCTGCATGAATATTCTTGCTTTTAACTACTTTTCCGGCGGTTACGGAATTCGGCAGGACATAGAAAAGTCATACTATTGGCATAATCAAACCTATCTAACTGGGACTCGCTTTCATTGTGCAGGTGTTTATTCTGCAAGGATAGCCAGAGAGATATTATTTTTATTTCCAGAAGTAAGTGACGACAAAAAGTGGCAGGATTGGAGTCCTGAAATTGACGAGTTGATTCGACAGTTAGAAGAGAATGACGAAGCTAATATTGCAAATATGTGTGGCAAAGGTCAGAGTCTTTTAAAACAGTATCTATATGAGTTAACGGATAATAATAAACCCAATGTTGCATTGCTAGAGCACGCGAAAAACATAATTAAATCAGCTCAAACAAGTGAAAATGAAGGTGAACTGATTGAATCATTTGAAATCATTGGACGGGCAGATTTTTTTGATAAATCTCTAAATTTGCTTCAAAAAATTGAAGATCCTTTCGCTAAATGCAATATTGCTTTTAACCATACTCTGTATTCACAAGCACTAAAAGCAACACAACATTCTGACGCTGTTTTTTCCATAATGTCTGCACTGGATTCGGAAATTTGCAAGCAAAATATTACTAGCATTGAATTAATGCGAACTAAAGGTACTTGGTAAAGATGGTGGTTTTGTTTGTTCACGGCATGGGGCGCACGCCAATATCGGCAACTCCTATGTTATGGCGATTGCGTAGACATGGTCACTCGGTTGATGTGGTGGGCTATTTTACTGGCACTGAAACTTTCACTGAGATTGTAAATAGGGTCAGTTTAAAAATTCAAGAAGTGGCGGAGAAAGGAGAATATATCTTAATTGGGCATTCTCTGGGTGGTTTAATGCTAAGAGCAGCGTTACAAAACATGCCGCTAACCGTCAAATTGCCTAAACATTTATTTCTGTTAGGCTCGCCGGTGACGCCAGCACGATTAGCTCAAAAGAGTCAGCATGAACTGGGATTTCAATTAGTCTCTGGGGATTGTGGCCAACTATTGGCTAGCCCAACGAGGTTGTCAAAAATTAATATGCCTGATGTGCCTACAACGGCCATTGTTGGTACCCGCAGTTTTCCACTGACCAAAAAGTATTTTCTTGACGAAGAAAATGACGGCGTAGTATCGGTAAGTGAATGTGCCCACCAAGATATTCATGAAGTCATTAAAGTTGCTGTAGTGCATACCTTTTTGCCCAGCAGTCGAAAAGTCAGCAGGATTATTTTGGATAAAATAAATTCGATTCAATCCAGTTTATTAGCCTTGTAGCATGGTCTTTAGGCCATGGCATTGGTTGGCTTTTCGCGGGGCTAAAGCACCCACCTACAGGTCATGGAACCCCGAATCCAGAAGGAGATGTAGCATGGTCTTCAGGCCATGGCATTTGTTGGCTTTTCGCGGGGCTAAAGCACCCGCCTACAGGCCATGGCATTGGTTGAGCTTTTCGCGGGGCTAAAGCACCCGCCTACAGGTCTGGGTATCCTGAATCCAAAGTAGCATGGTCTTCAGGCCATGGCATTGGTTGAGCTTTTCGCGGGGCTAAAGCATCCACCTACAGGCCATGGTATCCTGAATCCAAAGTAGCATGGTCTTTAGGCCATGGCATTGGTTGGCTTTTCGCGGGGCTAAAGCACCCGCCTACAGGTCTGGGTATCCTGAATCCAAAGTAGCATGGTCTTCAGGCCATGGCATTGGTTGAGCTTTTCGCGGGGCTAAAGCACCCGCCTACAGGTAATGGCATCCTGAATCCAAAGTAGCATGGTCTTTAGGCCATGGCATTTGTTGGCTTTTCGCGGCGCTAAAGCACCCGCCTACAGGCGTTGGCATCCCGAATCCAAAAGGAGATGTAGCATGGTCTTCAGGCCATGGCATTGGTTTGCTTTTCGCGGCGCTAAAGCACCCGCCTACAGGTCTGGGTATCCTGAATCCAAAGTAGCATGGTCTTTAGGCCATGGCATTGGTTTGCTTTTCGCGGCGCTAAAGCACCCGCCTACAGGTCTGGGCATCCTGAATCCAAAGTAGCATGGTCTTTAGGCCATGGCATTGGTTGGCTTTTCACGGGGCTAAAGCATCCGCCTACAGGCCATGGCATTGGTTGGCTTTTCGGGGCTAAATCATCCTGCTACACCAAGAGTGAACACAAACAAAAAAGCCGCTATTAAGCGGCTTTTTAAAGGTTTGTATCTATGCAACCAATTACTCGTCCAAGAAGCTGCGTAATTGTTCAGAGCGGCTTGGGTGACGTAATTTACGTAATGCCTTAGCTTCGATCTGACGAATACGTTCACGGGTAACGTCAAACTGCTTACCTACTTCTTCCAAAGTGTGGTCAGTGTTCATATCGATACCAAAACGCATACGTAATACTTTTGCTTCTCTAGCGGTTAGCCCTGCAAGTACTTCTTGAGTCGCGTCTTTAAGACTGCCGCCAGTGGCAGAGTCGAGAGGCTGTACAATAGTACTATCTTCAATAAAGTCACCTAAGTGCGAATCTTCATCATCACCGATAGGCGTTTCCATGGAGATTGGCTCTTTAGCAATTTTAAGTACCTTACGAATTTTGTCTTCAGGCATGATCATGCGTTCTGACAACTCTTCAGGTGTTGGCTCTCTACCCATTTCTTGTAGCATTTGACGAGAAATACGATTCAATTTATTGATCGTTTCAATCATATGTACCGGAATACGAATAGTTCTAGCTTGGTCAGCAATTGAACGTGTAATTGCTTGTCGAATCCACCATGTCGCATAAGTTGAGAACTTATAACCACGACGGTATTCAAACTTATCAACCGCTTTCATCAAACCAATATTACCTTCTTGGATAAGATCCAAGAATTGTAGTCCACGGTTTGTGTACTTTTTAGCAATGGAGATAACCAAACGTAAGTTAGCTTCAACCATTTCTTTCTTAGCTCTGCGAGCTTTCGCTTCGCCAATCGACATACGACGGTTGATGTCTTTGATATCAGCAATGATAAGCCCAGTTTCTTCTTCAACTTGGTTCATCTTGCTGATAGCGCGTTCTAATTCTTCTTTAACTTCAAGTAGTGCAGGAACGTAACTAGCACCACTTTCAAGCACTGCTACCAACCAATCAGTGGTGGTTTCATTGCCTGCAAATGCCTTAATAAAGTCTTTCTTAGGCATTTTTGCGTTTACAACGCAGTGTTTCATTACAATTCGTTCTTGCACGCGCACTCTATTCATCATGCCGCGCATGTTTTTAACCATGCGATCGAATTGTTTTGGTATTAATCTAAACTCTTTAAAAACTTCACTTAGTTCATTAATTTGTTTTCTAGCGTCTTTGTGTGAACGGCCCTTGAGAGCGATTACATCGCGGGCTTTAATGTACTGCTTACGCAACTCATCAAATTTTTCTCTAGCCAATTCAGGATCAGGACCAGTATCTTCTTCTTCCTCGTCCTCATCATCTTCGTCGTCATCTTCGTCATCCAGTTCTTCTTCAGATAACTCAGAACCAACGTGGGTTGCGGTAGGAGCAACATCGGTTTCATTAGGATCGACAAAACCAATGATAATGTCACTAAGACGAATTTCTTCAGCTTCGAATTGGTCCCATTGGTCAAGCAAATAAGTAATTGCCTCTGGGTATTCTGCAACTGAGCATTGAACTTGGTTAATGCCATCTTCAATTCGCTTGGCAATTTCGATCTCGCCTTCACGGGTCAGAAGTTCAACCGTACCCATCTCACGCATGTACATACGGACAGGGTCAGTTGTGCGACCAATTTCACTCTCAACCGTAGCTAGCGCTTGAGCCGCTGCTTCAGCCACTTCTTCATCGGCTGTCGTTTCTTGCATTAACAATTCGTCAGAATCGGGAGCTGATTCGAATACCTGAATACCCATATCATTGATCATTCGAATAATGTCTTCGATTTGATCAGAGTCGACAATGTCTTGGGGAAGGTGATCGTTTACTTCAGCAAAAGTTAAATAACCTTGCTCTTTTCCTTTTACAATAAGGAGTTTTATCTGAGACTGCTTGCTTTGCGCCATATAACCTACGTTTCTCAAAATCAGTTGAAAGTGTACCTGGAACTGCCCAATCTAAATTGTCAAATCCAGATAAAATCTGCGTGCACCGAGGCGTTTGCGAATTAGCCAGTATAGCAGAAAACCCGTTAGTCAGGCCAGTTAATTAAGCCATTTTCCGGTATTTTATCGTTAAACCTCACAGTTTCTCTTATGTATGGGTGAATAGTTTTTATTCAAGTGCCATTTGAATAAAACATGCGCATAAACAGCGTGTTAAATATTTACCATAAGACAAGGTTGTACGATTTTCATTCGGCACTATAAGTCGCTTTTGTTTGGGTCAGCAATTTTACTTCTTGCATTTCTTCTTTGGTCATCGCTGAACCTTTGGCCATAAGTTGTTGATAGCGAGCTTTAAGCTGTTGTTCAATCAATCGATTAAAACTGTCGATGTAAAGCTTGTCTGGGCGTTTGTCGTCAGCGTCATGGTCAATTTGCAGTAGTTGTTGCAAAAACTTCGCTTCTGGATCACCTCTGAAGTGTTCCAATACATGGCCCGTATTGATCGCTGATTGAGACGCACAAAACGCCTGCATTTTTATCAACACATGCAAACCTTTTATAAAGTCAGGATTTAATGCAGCCGGTTGGATATCTGGGTGTTGTCTGGCTAAATTAGGGTGCAACAATAACAGCCGCAATAATTTTCTAACCGGCGACATGTTATTTTTATTGGGTAATTGGTAGTCGAGCTTTTGCGCTTTGCCTACTCGATTTGCTTGTTTAATATCTTCTAAAATATCGGCTTTGTAGCTGTCACCTTTGATCTTTTTACGTAACTCTTCTTTCAATAGAACCACAAGATTTTCAGCATTGATTTGCTCAATATATTCATTCGCGGCTTTGGTTAACGCAGCTTTTCCTTCGCTACTGCCGACGTTGAATTGTTGAATGAGGTTTTCAAAAAAGAATTGAGACAAAGGTACTGACTTCTCTCTTAAAAGCGTTTCGAATTGTTCTTTTCCGGTTTGTCGCACTAGGGTATCTGGATCTTCGCCATCGGGTAGAAACAAAAACTTCATTTCCACGCCATCTTTAAGCTGCGGCAGGGCATTTTCTAGAGCACGCCATGCTGCTTCACGACCGGCACGATCGCCGTCGTAGCAACAAATTATCTCTGGCGCAGCGCGAAATAGCATTTGTATATGCTCTGGGGTCGTGGAGGTGCCCAATGAAGCTACTGCGTAGTCGATACCAAATTGCGCTAACGCTACTACGTCCATGTAACCTTCAACAATCATTAAACGTTCAAGTTTTCGGTTAGCTTGCTTGGCTTGGTAAAAGCCGTATAACTCATGTCCTTTATGAAAAATGCGAGTTTCTGGCGAGTTTAAATACTTGGGGCCGCCATCTTCAAGTACGCGACCACCAAAGCCAATTACTCGGCCTCGTTTGTCGCGGATCGGGAACATGATCCTATCTCTGAAAAAGTCATAACGACGGCGATTATTATTTTCTGTGATCAATTTTAAATCAAGCAGTTGCTGTTGTTTTTCTGGCGTAGTGCCAAACTGTTTGTAAATTCCATCCCATTCAGGCGGAGCATAGCCTATGCCAAATGCTTTGACTATTTCACCACTAAGTCCACGTTGCTTTAAATACTCAATCGGCTTGTTTTTTTGCTCGTGCTGCTTGAGTTGATGTTCAAAAAATCGAGAGGCTTGTTCCATCAATTGGTAATCATCAGCAATTTGCGCTTTTTGCTGTGGCGTGGGCCCGGGTTTGGCACCTTGCTCTCGCGGAACTTCTAAACTATGAAATCTGGCTAGCTCTTCTACTGCTTCTGGAAATTCTAGACGGTCGTATTCAATGATAAACGAAATCGCATTGCCATGAGCCCCACAACCAAAACAGTGATAAAACTGTTTGTCTTGGCTAACGGTAAATGAAGGACTTTTCTCACTATGGAAAGGACAGCATGCTTGGTAATTTTTACCTGCTTTTTTTAATTTAACGCGACTATCGACTAATTCGACTATATCAGTACGAGCAATCAGATCATCGATAAAATCTTTTGGAATTCGTCCAGCCATGAATAGGATTCAAACTTGTAAAAAAGGGGTTAAACAATCATTACTTTATCAGTAAGGGGCAGAAACAAACAAGCCGCAATTTTGCAATTGCGGCTTGGGAATAGTTTTGCGAGTGGCTTAAGGTAATCAGGCAAGCTTAGCTTTAATTTGACCACTTAATTTGCCCATATCAGCACGGCCTTGGACTTTTGGTTTTAACCAGCCCATAACCTTACCCATATCCTGCATCCCCGCAGCCTGAGTGTCTTGCATCGCTTGTTGAATCAAATCATCTAATTCCTGTTCCGTTAACGGTTGAGGCAAAAATGATTGAATAACTTCGATTTCTGCTTTTTCGGTATCCGCCAAATCTTGACGACCCGCATCTTCAAATTGGTTAGCAGCATCTTTACGCTGTTTTACCATCTTGGTTAGCAGTACAATAACATCAGTATCAGTTAACTCAATTCTCTCGTCTACTTCACGCTGCTTAACCGCTGCAAGTGCCATACGTATTGTGCCAAGACGAAGTTTGTCTTTAGCGCGCATTGCATCTTTCATTGCTTGATTTAGTTGTTCAAGAAGGGTCATCTGAAAACTCTAAAACGTAAAACTATTTAGACAGCTTGGCGCTTGAAACTAGGTATTTAAAAAAATTCAAATACCCTTTAAATTTCAAGCAACAGAAGCGAGATATTAGTATAACTTGATGCGACGTGCGTTTTCGCGAGCTAACTTTTTCAAGTGACGCTTTTTAGCAGCTGCTTTCTTACGCTTACGTTCCCAAGTCGGCTTTTCAAA
Organism: Alteromonas sp. M12; assembly: GCF_037478005.1. Lineage (NCBI taxonomy): Bacteria > Pseudomonadati > Pseudomonadota > Gammaproteobacteria > Alteromonadales > Alteromonadaceae > Alteromonas > Alteromonas sp. M12. The sequence continues at coordinate 902,007 of NZ_CP144164.1, forward strand.
AAATTCGCGACGACGAACTTCTGAAAGAACACCTGCTTTTTCACATGAACGCTTGAAACGACGCAGTGCTACGTCAAATGGTTCGTTCTCTCTTACTTTAACGATTGGCATTAAAATCTCACCTCAAAATATTAAATCTGGTTACCAGCCCAAAAAATAGCCGGTGCGGTCAAAAATGGTGCGGAATTTTAATCATTCGCTGAGCGCTTGTAAAGGGAAGATTGAATATTATTTTACTTTTGCAGTAAGTTTTTTGCTTTTTATTGTTTAAATTAGCAGAACTATAGCGTCTTCGGTGGTGCAAAGGTAAACTTCGAGCAATTTTGATGCAGAGTATAATTGAATATGCGAATTTTAGGAATTGAAACTTCCTGTGATGAAACTGGCGTGGCCATATTGGATGATCAGTTAGGGCTACTTTCCCATGAATTATATAGCCAGGTAAAGCTGCACGCTGATTATGGTGGTGTTGTGCCAGAGTTGGCATCTCGGGACCACATAAGGAAAATCGTTCCATTAATTAAAAAGGCGTTGTTGGATGCAAATACGACAGCGCAGCAGATTGATGGTATTGCTTATACTCAAGGCCCTGGATTAATTGGTGCTTTGCTAGTTGGGGCATCTGTTGGCAGAAGTTTAGCCTTTGCTTGGGACGTACCGGCTGTTGGAGTCCATCATATGGAAGGCCATTTGTTGGCACCTATGCTTGATGATCCCAAACCGGAGTTTCCGTTTGTTGCTTTGTTGGTGTCTGGCGGACACACAATGATGGTCAAAGTTGAGGGTATTGGGCAATACGAAGTCTTGGGAGAATCAGTGGACGATGCTGCAGGTGAAGCATTTGATAAAACCGCAAAAATGATGGGGCTCGATTACCCCGGAGGTCCTTTGTTGGCTAAGTTGGCTGAAAGCGGTACACCGGGACGATTCCAATTCCCGCGACCCATGACCTCTAAACCAGGGTTGGATTTTAGCTTTAGCGGCTTAAAAACTGCAGCCGCCAACACGATTCGTTCAGAAACCTTAGATGCGCAAACTAAAGCCGATATCGCCTATGCATTCCAAGAAGCAGTAGTGGATACCCTAGCAATTAAATGTAGACGAGCACTCAAGCAAACAAAATTAAAGCGCTTAGTGATTGCCGGCGGAGTTAGTGCCAACACTATGCTCAGAGAACAACTCGAAGGGATGATGAAAAAGATTAACGGTAAGGTGTATTACCCGCGCTTAGAATTTTGCACAGATAATGGCGCTATGATTGCTTACGCCGGTTTACAACGTCTTAAGGCCGGTCAAGTAGAATCGCTCAATAGTAAAGCCAAACCTCGCTGGTCTTTAGATACGTTGCCTGCAATATAACTTTATATTCAGTTTTTTTGGGAAAATATTGTAATTTGTTTTTGTACAATTCTACTGATGTTCTTAACCTAAGACTAAATGCTCATTTAGATGAGGGTTGGATTGCTAAGAGTTTATAGAAAAAAATAAGGTAGTTAAATTTCCAAAAGCCATCTTTATTTAGATGGCTTTTTAAATCCCCGCGCTTTGCCCTTTTCCCATATCTTGCTTTCTTGGCCACGAAATAAACGTATTAGGTTATCTTTGTGACGCAAGATAATAAGTACTGCAAGCATGCTAACGGGCAAGGTATATTCAGGTTTTACGAAGTAGGTAATAATTGGCGATAACGCCACTGCTGATATGGCGGCTAACGAAGAGTATCCAGTGGCGAATACCACCAAACCCCAACACGCTATTAGAGCGCCGGCTAATTCTACGCCAATGGGTAACATTGCGCCAAATGCAGTAGCCACTGCTTTTCCGCCTTTGAAGCTGAAAAATAATGGGAAAATGTGCCCTAAGCATGCTGCTATAGCCACAAACCCAAGGATTAAAGGTGAGAATCCGAGGTAATAGCTAAACCAAACTGGAATTGTTCCTTTTAAAACATCAAACAACAGCACCAAAATTGCGGGTAGTCTGCCGCCTAAACGTAAAATATTGGTCGCGCCAGGGTTGCCTGAGCCGTGCAATCTAGGATTAGGTAAATAAAACAAGCTACTTACCAGCATTGCACTGGATATAGATCCGGCTAAATAGGCTGAAGTGATCATCAATATTGTTAGTGCTGTCATATACTTGGTCTTCCTAACAAGTTAAACTCTCGAACCAGTAAACCGGATAAAGTGATTTTGCGTTAACTTCTCATATGCGCTGTCACTTTACTGCATTTAGATATTATAACTGCGCGGATCTGTCATGGACAAAATTATTATACAAGGCTTGGAAGTCAAGTCACTAATCGGTGTTTACGATTGGGAAAGAGAGGCAAAACAAGCGCTGTTGATTGATATCGAACTGAGTTTAGATCTTAGTGCCGCTGCAAAGTCGGATGATGTTAAAAACACTATTGATTATGCCGCTTTAGCATTAGCTGTTGAAGAAATCGCCAATAACAGTGAATTCCAGTTGTTAGAAGCGTTAGCTGAGCATGTGATTCATCATACTTTGAGTTATCGCGGTGTTGAAAGTGCTAGAGTGTCGGTGACTAAACCTAATATATTGCCAAATGCTAAAGCAGTGACAGTACAACTTTATCGGGAACACGCATAAGTAATGTTACATCAAATTTATATTAGCATTGGCAGCAATGTTGAGCGGGATAAGTATACACGTGCCGGATTAAATGGTTTATTTGCTGAGTTTGGTGAACTAACCCTATCTAATGTGTATGAGAGCGAAGCTGTTGGTTTTAGTGGGTCACACTTTTATAATATGGTGGTTGGCGCTAAAACGTGCAAATCAGTACAGCAAGTATGCGAAATCCTTAAATCCATAGAAAATGATAATGGTCGAGTGCGTGGTGAAAAGAAATTCGCGCCTAGAACACTGGATCTGGATTTGCTGTTGTTTGACGATGTGGTAACCGAAGATGGCGTTGTATTGCCGCGCCACGAAATTGATTACAATGCCTTTGTACTAATACCGTTAAGTGAAATAGCTGGAGATGTCATTCATCCAGTACACCAAATAAGTATTGCCGCAATGTTGGCTAACTATGACCAAAGCCAACAAAAATTATGGACGATTGAATTTAACTGGAGCCCCGCGACATTATGACTTTGTTCGAAATTATAATATTAGCCATCATTCAGGGCATTACCGAATTCCTACCTATCTCAAGTTCTGCACATTTAATTCTTCCATCTGAATTACTCGGTTGGCAAAATCAAGGCTTGGCCTTCGACGTGGCAGTCCATGTGGGCAGCTTACTTGCCGTTATGATTTATTTTCGAGCGGACATTGCACGGATGTTGGTAGCTTGGGTGCAATCGGGTTTTAGTAAGCAGCAGACCGATGATAGTAAATTAGCATGGTGGGTTATTTTGGCGACAATTCCAGCTGTGGTTATTGGTTTCTTGGCTAAAGATTTTATTGAAGAATATGCCCGCTCAGCATTGGTTATTGCCTGCACAACCATAGTCTTTGGTTTGGTACTTTGGTATGCCGACGTCACTGGCAAACTAACTAAAAACATTTATCAACTAACATGGAAAAATGCACTTTTTATCGGTTTAGCGCAAGCGATTGCGTTAATTCCTGGTACATCCCGTTCAGGTATTACAATGACCGCTGGGTTAATGTTGGGAATGAATCGAGAAAGCGCTGCGCGTTTTTCTTTTTTACTATCGATACCGGTTATCCTCGGGGCTGGGTTGTTAGCAACTTTAGACCTATTACAAGCAGATACTTCGGTTGACTGGGAAGCATTATTTTACGGTATTGGTCTGTCTTTCATTAGCGCTTATGCTTGTATCTTTTTGTTCCTTTCTTGGATATCAAAAATTGGTATGTTGCCGTTTGTCATATATCGATTAGTGCTTGGCGTAATTTTGTTAGGCTTTGTTTTTTGGTAAACCTAGTTGTTCGGTTTATCCGTTTATTGTTAAAACGTAATTAATGAGGAGCTAGATTGTGTCTGAAACTATTTTTACAAAAATAATTAACCGTGAAATACCTGCAGAGATTATTTTCGAAAATGATCAGGTACTTGCCTTCAAAGATATTAATCCACAAGCTCCTGTGCATTTTCTTGTTATTCCTAAGAAGGCAATAGCCACTATCAATGACATTCAAGCTGAAGATGCAGAGATTGTTGGTCAACTCTACTTAGCTGCTGCTCACATAGCTAAAGAGCAAGGTTTTGCTGAAAGTGGTTATCGCGCTGTGATGAATTGTAATACAGATGGTGGGCAGACAGTTTACCATATTCACTTGCACGTTTTAGCTGGAAAACCTATGGGGTGGCCGCCTTATCAAGATACCTTAAAGCAGCAATTACCTTAATCGATTAGCGGTAAAGCGCGTCCTTTTAAATATTGCTTGAGCATTGATGTTTCCAAGGGTTTAGCGAAATAAAACCCTTGGAGATGATTTACACCTGCTTTTCTGAGGATCTCTGCTTGTTGCAAACTCTCAACCCCCTCAGCTACTACATCGTAACCAAACGCTTTCGCAATTTGCAGTACTGCATTCACAATTGGCATACCATTGGTGTCTAAACTGGCAACAAAAGCTTGGTCAATTTTAACCTTATCAGCGGATAGTTCTTGGATGACAGAAAGTGAAGAATATTCAGTCCCGAAGTCATCAATCGATACTTTGATTCCTCGGTTTTGAAGGCAAGCTATTTTGTCTAGTAAGGTTTCTTTGTCTGCAGCAAATACAGACTCAGTAATTTCAATGTGCAGAAACTTGGCGGGTAAGCCAGATTCAGATAACGCGTTATCTACAATCTCAATAAAATCATTGTCTTGTAATTGAATCACGCTGACATTTACAGCCACCGACAAGGCTTTTTGAGTTTGCCACGATTTAGCTTCTTTGCAGGCTTCACATAACACCCAAGCGCCAATTTTTCTGATTTGACCATATTGTTCAGCAATGGATATAAACTCATATGGCGGAATGTTTTCGTTTACCAGTTGCCACCGTAGCAGCGCCTCAAACGCAACAGGTTGGAATGTTTCGCTGTCGACAATGGGTTGAAATACCAGTCTGAGTTGTTGGTTCTCAATTGCTTCACTCAATGCATCTTTGAGGCGTTGTTCGCGGGCCAGCTGTTTACCAAGGTGCGCAGAAAATACTCCCGCGGTAGAGGGAAATGCTTTTTTCTGATAATACATTGCAGTATCGGCTAACTGGATAAGTACTTGTTCATTAGTCGCATGCTCTGGATACATGGCAATACCGATAGTGGCACTAATTGATAAGCGATTTTTAGAGAAAATATAAGGTGCCGAAATATGTTTTATCAGGTTATTCGCGATAACGATAGCTTCACTTTGATTGGTATTTTCTAATGCAATTAAAAACTCATCTCCTCCCCAACGACATATAAGTTGATGGTTTTTGTAGTTTTCTTTTAGACGGTCTGATGTCTGTTTAAGTACCATGTCGCCAGTTTCATGGCCAATAGTATCGTTGATTTTTTTGAAGCCATCCAAATCAATAAACAATAATGCCATCGGCTTTTCAGCTTTGATGCTACTTTTCAAATCTGCACGCAAGTGATTCAAAAAAGCACTGCGGTTAAACAGTCCAGTTAGTGGGTCAATGTTCGACAGCTCGTAAATCTGATGTGTCCGAGCTGTGACTTCGGCTTCCATATGTTCAACTAAGGTTGCATTGTCATTTTTCAATCGTATTGCGAGGGTTGTGAAATCCGCAGACTTATTCGCTGTAAGCAGCATTATAAAACCAAACGACAAGCCTAATATCCCCAAAATATATTCGTGAAATTGCGGTTCAAGTAGCAATGCAATGGAAAAAGGAATTAACAAAATAGCACTGTATAACATCGCTGTAGCTTTGCTACCGGCTAGCACAGTACTGGCTCCTCCAGCCATTGCTGAGACAATAATTATATTAAAGGCAAGCTCAATAGTATCTATATAGGGGAATAGTATGAGGCAGTAAACACACCACATGGTTGCAGTCGCTATAGTACCAACCGAAAATCGAAGAATTGATCGTTTGCCATCCATTTCTGTGGTTTTGTTTTTTTTAAGCCAAAAGAATGTGTCAGCTAATCGAATTAGCAACAATCCAACCATCGAAACCCACCAATAGATTTTAAAGGTTTGGATTTCTGCATTGGTAAAACCGAAGACGAGAAGAGAAGATGCAACAAGACTAATAACAATGCCCGCATAACCATTGCTGTACAATATCTCAGCAGCATCCTGATGATGTTTTGATTTAAGTGCTAAGTGAGATTTAATCGTTTTGCCTCACAATTTGCAATAACGTTAAAGATTGTTGTGATTTATAATATTAGTTAATTAAATGCGATTCGCTAATTAACCTTAAGCGCGTAATTTAACTGCAAGAAACTCATTTAATCACGCTTTGTAGATATTGTGAACACCTACAAAGCGTTGTTGACTCAATTTTAGACTAAAGTTTAAGAACTTCTTTACCTTGTTTGAAAATGACGTCCACTGGAATATTCGCATCGGTCAATTTTTGCAAATCTTGGGCAAGGACTTCTTTAATGATTCCTTTTTCAGCTACCAATTGGCCAACACCTTGATAATCTCCATCACCTTGCAAGGTTAAGATAACTTCCGACAGCGCAGCTATAGCATCGCCCATCTTTTCCATATTGACTTGATAGAGACCATTTTCGTCTCGGCTAAAGGCGCCTTTTTCTTGGAAAAAATTAAATCGAATCATGTTCGCTTTTCCATGAGCACTTGATGCACCGAATCGCACAGAACGGAAAATACCAGCCATAAAGGTGACGTAATAATCTTCAAGTTGGCCCTCGGTTATTGCACCTTTCTTAAGAAGTTGCTCAACCATATATAGACCTAGAATATCGGCTTTGCCTTCTTCTAAAGCTGAAGCATGCTCTTTCAACGCTCCGCGAACGGTTCCTTCACCATCAAGGGTGTTTTTAATACCGAGTCCGTGGGCAACTTCGTGGAACATAGTGTTGGCAAAGAACGCATTAAAGGTAATGTGCTTACGTTGTTCTGGTGTAATCAATAGTTCAGATATTGGCATTAGTATGTGATCAAACTTTGCGCGCATGGCATTTTTGAGCTGTAGCCTACGTGTACCATTTTTAAGTTGCACTTCTTCATCATTAGGCAAATTAATTGCTATGGTTTTACTGCCAGCATTTGAATGTCCGGCATAGTAGATCACGTCATAAGCATTGAGATCTGCATTGCTGCCAGGCATTTCCGCTTTGTATTCATCTGCAACCGGAAGGCCTTTTTGAAGCTCAGGTAGATACGCCGCATATTTAGCTAAACGTTCGCTCCAACTGAGATCTTTTAATAAAACATAGGCTTCAAAGGCAGCTCGGTAGCCAAATAGTTGATCTTCATAGGTTTCGATTGGTCCAATAACTAGTTCTATTGGATTATCTTTCATTTGCATCCATGCAAAATCAGATGGCTGATAATTGTCGGTGACCAAAGCGTCGGCACGAATTTTTAAATAATTTGCAAAGGTTTGATTGTCAGCTAATTCTGATGCTTGAATTAATAGATCAGCGGCCGCTTCTAATTCATCAGCAAAATAATCTGCATAAGGTATTTCTATCAATTTACCATTTTGATCCCGGGAAACCATAGAATACAGATTGTCTTTTTGTTTTATATCACTTGCTAAATACTCTTCTTTACTCATATCTTCAGGGTAAAATTGAGCTCCTAAAGGTTTCTCCTCGGTTTGAGTTAGAAATGGTTTATCACCGTTTAATCTGTCCCAAGGCCCATAGTTGATGTCAGCAAATGCCCGCACTTTAGGGTCAGTCAACGAATCCAAAAACTCTTGCTTAGGTTGACCAAATGCCTGCATCCAAAACAGCTCGTCCATAATTTTGGACGCATCGATTAACAACGACAACATTTGCTTCTGATTATCACTGTAAGCTGATAAATCTGCTGATAGTGCCACTGGGTAATAAATATCTAAGCGTTCCTCAGCTCCGGCAAGCAATTCAACTTTTTCAGTTTTAGCCGGCGTTTGTTGCTGAGATTTGGTGATTTCTTGCTGATTTGATGAATCTGAACAGGCGGCCATAAAAACCGCGGAAATAGTTAATACGAGAAGTTTTTTTCTAATCATTGCTCATCCTAATTTGTATTTTTTATTGAATGCATAAATAATTGAATTGCAAATTTAAATTGGTATGCGTAGCTTATAAGCTCTGTACATAATCAATTGCAGTATAAATTAGCTTTCGCTGCTTATTAAAAGCAATATAGGTTATAAGCCTTATAGTATCTTTAATTTTACCAATACAATAGAGATGAAGATACTTAACAGACTAATTATTGATACGACTGCCGTCATTTTAAATGTCGAGTAGGTTTCCGCTCAATTATATAGGAAGAAATATGTCCACAGAGAACGCGTTGCTAACCATTCTTGTTGAAAAAATTAAAAATGATACGATTGTTCTGCCAACACTTCCCGCCATCGCCTTGAAAGTTAGGCGCGCTGCAGATGACCCGAAAATTAATCTTAATTCCATGGGGGATATTATTGCTCAGGATCCCTCGTTAAGTGCTCGAATTATCAAAATTTCCAATAGCGCTTATTTAGGCAGAACAATTAAAGTGACTTCAGTTTCTCAAGCCGTAACGCGCATTGGACTTAGTCAAATCAAAAACATTTCAACTGCTTTAGCAATGGAACAACTATTTGTTTCTAAAAATGAATTGGTGAAAAGCTACATTGCGCAGATGTGGGACCAAACTATCGAAAGTCTGTCTTATGCAGTGGCTGCTTTACAGTTTTATTCAAAAAGTAAAAAACGTCATTTAAGCTTAGACACACTGACATTGGCATCGTTAATTCACAATATTGGTGTATTGCCGATTTTGACCGAAGCAGAACGTCATGAAGAAGTGTTTGCGAATCCTAAATTTTTAGATGCTGCGATTATCAAATTGTCTGGACACATAGGTGGTAAAATCATGCGTCAATGGGATTTTGATGAGCAGTTTGTCAAGATTGCAGAAAAGTGGCGAGATATGAGCTACCAAGAAGAAGAGGCCAGTTTCATTGATTTTGTTAGACTTGGAGCTGCGTTAAGTGGTGTGTTCGATAGCCAAAAAGATGCGGTTTTAAAAATATGTTTAGACAAGAAAATTATTGAAGATGTGAGCTTGTTGGAAAGTCCAGAGTTTATCGAGGCCCGTACCAGCGCAAAAGCCGTTTTTGCTTGATAATTAAATAACTTAAACGTTATAAATTTAATGCTGTATTAAGGAGTCCTTAATACAGCATTATTTAAATCAATGACTAAAGATTCAGAACAGACTACTCTTGATCCAAAGCGAAGGTTTTAACTAACCATTGTGAAAAACGCACTATTTCACCAGACATCAATGTAAAGTCGGCATCTAACCGCGCTAATTTGTCTTCTTTGGCAATATCATCGTTTTGTTCTTTTACCACATCGGTAAATTTAAGACGCTTAACTGATAAATCTTCTTCAAGCATAGCTGTTAGGCACTCATCCCACTCAATAGCCAGTTTGTGGACAAATTTACCGGCTTTGATATGGTGCAGAATTTCATCATCCATCAATTCTTGATTTTTGACCCGTACGATGCTGTCTTCTTCCCCTTGCCCGCGGAATTCTGCTTCTTCGAGCAATACCACGTCACTAGGTGCAGAAGAGTCTTGTATCCAGCTTGTTAGCTCGCCTTGAATACTTTTACGGGACAAAGGCACTACCGGCAAAGTCGTCATAGCTTTGCGGATCATTGCTAAAAAGACTTCTGCTTTGCCATCGGCTGAGGCGTCTACTACAACCAAATTGTCTTTGGTTGAGATGAAGCCGTGGGTAAAACTGTTTTTGGTAAACGCTTGTGGCAATAGCCGACGAATTATTTCTTCTTTTAAATCTTGTTTGGCTTTTTTACCTACGGCAGAGCCTGTTTCAGTTTCTATTTGTGCAACTTTTTCGGCAAGTTCAGCATTCACTACAACGGCAGGTAAGATCCGTTCTTGCTTTTTAAGGGTGATCCAAATTCGCCCTTGGGCGCTGTGAAGTAAGCTACTGCCAGACTCGAAAGGAGAGGAGAAGCCCATGGTGGATAATTCTTGGCTATTACACGGACGAAACTTAAACTCCGCCAATTTTTGTTCTATATCATCTTCTTGCCAGTCTAATGTTTGCGTAATGGCAAAGAGTTTTAGATTTTTAAACCACATATTCTCTACTTAATCAGGATTTTTTAATTGGTATTCAAGCCCAGCACTAAGTGTGCCTCTGACCATTAGTTGAATACAATGAAGGGCGCGAAGACTATCATGTTTATAGCTAACGCGTCTCGTATAATAATGGAATATCTCAATGGGTTTTAATCACTTTTTAGCCCATTATTCAGTTTAATTGCAGGCGTTTATAGACAACATTATGCGTGCAATGGGAATCTAATCTCATATTTCAAGCCTTCCCCTTCAACGCTGCTAGCTCTAATTTTGCCATCTAACGCTTGAGTGACTAAGTTATACATAATGTGAGTGCCTAAACCACTGCCACCTTTACCGCGCTTGGTGGTAAAGAACGCATCAAAGTGCCGATCTAAATTTGCTTCAGACAAGCCTTTGCCATCGTCCGCATATTCCACTACTACTTCATCGTCTTGTTGATAAACATTAATGGTTATTTTGCCATTCTCTTTTTCATCCAAACCATGAATTAACGAATTCATTATCATATTGGTAAAAATTTGCGCGATGGCCCCAGGGGCACATTTAACCACTAAGTTTTCAGGGCAATGAACACTGATTGAATGGGATGTTTTTTTGAAGTTTGGTGCTAATGACTGAATCACTTCATGGATATAGAGTTTAAGATCAACGTCACGAACCGCTTCACTAGTTTGGTCTACAGCCACTTGCTTAAAACTAGAGATGAGTTCTGAGGCGCGATTTAGGTTGCCCAATAGCAGTTCAGTGGTTTGATTAGCCTCCGATAAAAAGTTGCTCATTGTCTTGCCGGTTAAGGTTTTGTCTTCGTAAGCATTTTGCAAATTGTTAATGCGTTCTTGCAGAAAGCTTGCAGCTGTGACACCAACACCTATTGGTGTATTAACATCATGTGCAATCCCCGCGACTAATCCGCCAAGTGAAGCCATACGTTCAGATTCTATCAACTGATCTTTGGCTATTTTAACGGTCTCCATTGATTCGGCTAATTCAGTATTTCGCTTTCGCAATTCGTCTTCAATGTATTGACGATTTTCGTTTTCTTGTCGTAATTCTCGTTGGTTGACAATTAGTTCGTCTTTTTGCTGTTCCAAATCCAACATAATTTTACTTAAAGATGCCGTTTTTTTAGCAACTTCTTGTTCAAGCATTATGTTTTGGTCGTCTAATCTGCGGTTCGCATCCGTGAGTTCGTTTCGAGTGGCTCTGAGTTTTTGTTTGTAGTCGATTAAATCGTCTATTAACTCGTTATAGGAGACTTGTAACACCTTTAACTCATTATCGTCTTCTATGTGCAAATGCAGCTTAGAAGACTCTGGCCGGTTTACATCAAACTCGCTTATTTGTTGGGTTAACTCTTCAAGGGGATCGGTAAGCATTTGCCGAAAGGCATTCAAAAATAGGAAGACTAAAAATGCGGTTTTAATGATGGCGTTTCCAATTAAGAAAAATACCCCAACTTCAATACGCCCAAAAATAATATTCGCACTTGAATACAATGTGACATCACCTACATGCGAGGTTCGTCCAGAAAATTCAAAGATAAGTGGAAACGAATAACCAAAGGTTCCACCAGGATGGTCTCGCATGATACCTGAAGTAATCATTTCTTCGGGTAACGAAGAGGTGCGTCCTTTGTTGGCAATATATTCACCGTTTTCATCACGAATTTGCACCCCTTCAATAATAGGTAATGCCATTAATCCGTTTGAAATGTCGACAGCTTGTTCATTGTTAAGCTCCCAAATAGCGCGGGTTAAGCTAACGCTAAAGGTGTTTTTGAGTGTTTGTAACTCGCTTTGAATATGATTTTTGGCATTTAAATATTCAGTAAGGATTTGTCCAACAGTGACGATTAACGTCAGTATGAAGTAAACGGACAACACACGGGTCAACAACTTTTTAGACAAACTAGTTTTGACTTTAGCCATTCACGAACCTTAAGAAACCTAATAATTAGAACGTTTTAAGAAAATAAAGAATATGCGGAAAACGTTCAATTAACAAGAAGCACGGAGTAATTGTTTACCTTTCTAAGCAGTTTTTAAATTAAAAATTCGTTTTACACTTGTGCACCGAATGTTTGCAGTTAAATTAGACCGATAATTAAGATAAAACCCGCTTCTTTTGCTTAACATGACTGAAATTTGACATTTATATGATAAGTTTAATAAAAGTGTCACAACCTAAACTAATAATGGCGCCTTTATTATGAGCAGGAAAAAACTAATGGCCAGAAGAATTTTGCTGGTAGAGGACGAAGCGCCGATCAGAGAGATGCTTGAGTTTGTTCTAGAACAATCCGGTTTTGAAACCCAACAAGCAGAAGATTATCAAGTTGCATTGGATTTAGTAAAAGAACCTTATCCAGATTTAATCTTACTCGATTGGATGTTGCCTGGAGGCAGCGGTGTACAGCTCGCTAAAAAATTAAAACAACACGAGTTTACCCGGGATATCCCTATCATTATGTTAACCGCCCGTGGTGAAGAAGAAGATAAAGTACGTGGTCTTGACTCCGGAGCGGATGATTACATCACTAAACCTTTTTCACCGAAAGAATTGGTCGCCCGAATTAAAGCCGTGATGCGCAGAGTGACACCAACGTCGGCTGAGGAACCAATTGCTATAAACGGTCTTGTTTTAGATCCCGTTTCTCATCGTGTTACTGCCGAAGAGGAGCCTCTAGACATGGGACCAACGGAATTCAAGCTACTACACTTTTTCATGACTCATGTTGAAAGAGTATATAGTCGAGAACAGTTGTTAGATAACGTTTGGGGAACTAATGTTTATGTGGAAGACCGAACGGTTGATGTTCACATACGTAGGTTGCGTAAAGCGATTTCTAAGTATTCTCATGATGACATGATTCAAACCGTGCGCGGTGCTGGATATCGGTTCTCAGCAAAAGTGTGATCAGCTTAACGATAAACGGTTGGATTTGACGTTCAACAAAGGATCCATTGATACATGTATTATCCATTTTCATGGTTAAAAAATTTACTCAGGATTGGTGGGTTTTACGTAATCGTGATTTTAATTGGGCTATATTTTGATGCATTGGCAATTGCCATTGCATTTGGCTCAACCTGGTTATTAGGCTTTTATTCTTGGCATATGTACCGATTTAATCGATGGATATGGCATAGTAAAAAAATGACCCCGCCAAAAGTGCCAGGCTTTTGGGAACATGTATACGAGGGAGTTTATTACATTCAACGTCGAAATAGGCGTAAACGTAAAGAACTCACCCGTATGGTCAAACGATTTCGTGAAGGATCTGAAGCCTTGCCTGATGCCACTGTGGTGGTAGATTCAAATGCGTGTATTGTTTGGTGTAATCGGCTGGCACGGATCGAATTAGGGCTACGTTGGCCGCAAGATTCTGGTCGGCGGGTAGACAATTTAATCCGCCATCCAAAATTCATAGAATACTTCCATAGCGGTAAATACGATTATCCTGTGGAGGTACCTTCACCGTCTAATGTTCAAAAAATATTTGAATATAGAATCATGCCTTATGGTGAAGATCACCTATTGCTGATTGCTCGAGATGTGACTCGATTAACCCAGCTCGAACAAATGCGCAAAGATTTTGTTGCTAATGTGTCCCATGAGTTACGTACTCCTTTAACCGTTTTGAACGGTTATTTAGAAATGCTACCCAATACTGAGAATGTGCCCCCTGCGTTTCTAAAAAAAGCCTTCGGTGAAATGCGTTCACAATCTGAAAGAATGCAGAATTTGGTCGAAGAGTTATTAGTTTTATCGAGAATCGAGGCGAGTTCAGAACGGGTCTTTGAAAAACCAGTTAATGTGCCGCAAATGCTGTCTGCGATTCAGGTTGAGGCAAATACCTTAAACAAAGATAAAGGCCATCAAATCGATTTCGATATTGATGCAAGTTTAAAAGTTTATGGCATCGAAACTGAACTTCGCAGTGCATTTTCCAATCTGATTTTTAATGCAATTAATTATACTCCATCACCAGGTAAAATAGTGGTTACTTGGAATAGACAGGATGGTCACGCGCATTTTTCTGTAAAAGATAACGGTGAAGGAATTCCGGAAAAACATCTAAATCGGCTGACCGAACGTTTTTATCGAGTGGATAAAGCACGTTCTCGAAAAACGGGGGGATCTGGATTGGGTTTGTCTATTGTGAAACACGTTCTAACCCATCATAATTCGAAATTAGAAATAACCAGTGAAATAGGTGTCGGAAGTGAATTTTCTTTTTCTTTTTCCAGTGAACTGTCGGTGCAAAACCCGTCTACAGGTAAGTTGGAAAAAACAAATTGATTAAGCGGCTGAAAATGCTCGTTTGGGTGTGGAGTAGCGTCGCTATTTGTGCGTTATTATTGCCAGCGCAAGCGGCGGAAACCTATCAAAAAAAACCCGGAGTGGCAGGTTCTATTACCTCTGTCGGCTCAGATACCATGGCGAATTTAATGACAATCTGGGCGGTTGAGTTTAAGCAACTTTATCCTCAAGTGAAGTTTCAAATTCAAGCATCAGGTTCATCGACGGCACCACCAGCAATTACTGAGGGAACGTCAAATATTGGGCCAATGAGCCGCGAGATGCAATCCAGCGAATTACGCTATTTTAGTGGGCAACATGGGTATCAACCGCTTGCAATTAAAGTGGCTATTGACGCAATCGCGTTGTTTGTGGATGTGAATAATCCTATTTCAAATTTGACTATTCCGCAGATCGATAGCATTTTTGCGGCTACACGGTTTTGTGGCTCCCGCAAAGAAACGCGCTATTGGAGTGAATTGGGAGTAACGGGAAGTTATGCCAACAGAAAAATACAGGTTTTTGGGCGGAATTCGGTTTCCGGTACTTATGGTTTGTTCAAACAGTTAGCTTTATGTGACGGTGATTTTAAAGCCACTGTGAACGAATTGCCTGGATCTGCATCGGTTATTCAATCGGTTGCTTATTCGAATGGCGCTATTGGTTACGCAGGCTACGGCCAAAAGACCGCTGCGGTAAAAGCACTCGCTATTGCTGATTACACTGGTAAGTTTATTCCTGCGACTACACAAACTATTAGCAGTGGTGAATACCCTTTATCGCGGTTTTTATATCTCGTAGTTAACAAGCCACCGAATGAAAGGTTACCATTGTTGGAAGAAGAATTTTTGCGATTTGTGTTATCCAATAAAGGTCAACAGGCAGTGCAGCAAGATGGGTATGTAAGTATGCCCTCCAACGTCATAAAACAGCAACTTGAAGTATTATCTTCAAACTAAGTTTCAGGTTTAGTTCATTTTATAAAGGCCACTCAAATGTCATCATTACCTCAAAATTGGAAATCCTGGGTTTTACAAAATCTATTGCAAGGAACCGACAGTATTGAAATTCTGAAGATTCTTCTGCAAAACGGATTTACGTTTGAGTCAGCTAAAAAGGTTCTTGGCAATAATTTACCTGCCGGAACGAGCTGTAATAAAGATGAAGCATTTTATAAAAAAATATCTCAGCCAAAACTGCTAGAGAACCTCGACCATTATGATGCGAAGATAATTGATGATCCTCGAGTGCAGATGCTACAAATTAACAACTTTTTGTCTGCCCAAGAGTGTAATGCCTTAATTGCGCTGACTAAATCTAAATTGAGGCCATCGGAAATTCCTGAAAGGGAAGGGGATTTGTATCAAAACTTTAGAACCTCTTCTACATGTGATTTACCTTTTACCAAAGATCCTTTGGCTAAAGAGATAGATCAAAAAATTATTGATGCTTTAGGCTTGGGGCTTGGTGAAAAAGAAGTGATTCAGGCTCAACATTATGCTGTAGCTCAGGAATTCAAAGCCCATTGCGATTATTTTGCGCCCGGCACCGATGACTTTAAAAATTACAGCAAGGACGGTGGGCAGCGTACTTGGACGTTTATGATTTATCTTAATGATGAATGTGAAGGAGGGGAGACTGAGTTTATTAAACTTGGCCGCAAATTCAAACCTACACAAGGAATGGCTTTAGTCTGGAATAATTTGCGTCCCGATGGTTCAGTTAACGAAGATACAATTCATCACGCTCATCCAATTATTAGTGGCGAAAAAGTGGTCATCACTAAATGGTTTAGAGAAGATGTTTTTGTCCCTAAAACTAAAAAAAGCTAACTTCTTAAGTTAATAACGTCATAACGCGGCGTTTTCCTGACGCCGTAACTCTTCTATATCTACCACCTAGTTAGAAGTTAACTGCGGCATTTCCTTTATTATTCTGACATTTACTTCAGCACCCTCAATTATGAAACTTTTGTGACAGTTCTGTAATGTAACAAAACTGTCATTGAGCTTGGGTAACCTTCTCGCGATTTTACAACTTTCGTTATCAAGTCATTAATAGAAAAAACTTGAAACTATTTAACACTCGCATTTGGAGAGCTCGATGGAAATCAAAAACATCTTTAAAGTAAGCGCTATAGCAACTGCTTTGGTACTTGCTGGTTGTGGTGGTGACATTAATATTAGTGAAGGCGATATTGATAATAGTACTACTACTACAAATAATAACGCGCCTACGACAGAAACACCTACTCCAACTGATGATGCTCCAGGTGAGCTAGATTCTGCTCTAAGTACAGCTGTTTCCACGGCGCTAGGTGAAACCATCGAAGTGCGTACCTTATCTGGCCGTTTAACTGATGCTGATGAAGATAGCAGCGGAAAAATCACCTTAACCAACGACATCGTATGGGCACTAGACGGTGCTGTTTTTGTTGGTTCTGATAACGCTGATAGCACGGTATTAGAAATTGAAGAAGGTACTATTATTTTCGGAAGCACTGGTAGTGATTACTTGGTAATTAGCCGTGGTTCACAAATTGAAGCCATGGGTACTTCATCTGACCCTATCATCATGACTTCTTATAATGATGTTATCGGTGATGAAATTGGCGCTGGTCAATGGGGTGGTTTAGTACTTCTTGGTAACGCTCCTTCAAACAAATGTCCAACCGATGCTGATTGTGCCTTGCAAGTTGAAGGGGTAGAAGAAGGTGCTGTTTTTGGTGGTGACGCTGAAGACGACAACTCAGGTATTTTGAATTACTTGGTAGTTAAGTATGCTGGATTCGAAATTTCTCCAGATAACGAATTAAATGGTATTACTTTCGGTGGTGTTGGTTCTGCTACTGAAGTGGATTATATCCAAGTCCACGCTAACGCCGATGATGGTGTTGAATTCTTCGGTGGTAACGTGAATGCCAAGCACCTTGTTTTGACTTCTAACCAAGACGACAGTGTTGATTGGGATAACGGTTATCAAGGTAAGTTGCAGTACGTTTATATTGAACAAGATAGCGCTAACGGCGACGCAAACCGCGGTATTGAAGCTGATAATGACGGTTCGCTTCCTGACAATGATCCACAGTCAAACCCTACTATCGCTAACCTTACCATTATCGGTAACGATTTTGACGGTGAAGATGACTCAGAAGGTGTGTATCTTCGCGAAGGTACTGGTGCGCAAATTTATAATATGGTTATCACTGGTACAGATGGTATGGGTGAATGTTTGGAAGTTGAAGGCACATTAGAAAGCCAAACCAACTTGTCTGACGGAACCATTACTATTGAAAATTCTGTTTTGGCTTGTACTAACGGCGAAAACTTCAAAGATGGTGCCTTACCAGATGGCGCAACTCACACAATTGTTGATCTTGAAGCTTGGTTCTTAGACGAATCTCGCGGTAACCGTGTATCTGAATCAGTGATGCTAAATGCTGATGGCACACCAATGACTGGCTCTTTGCTTCTTGAAGGTGCTGCAGATGTTTCAGAAATAGACGGTTTCTTTGATGCAACTACGTTCGTTGGAGCGGTAAGTTCTGATGATGATTGGCGTCAAGGTTGGGCATTTGGATTTGGCGGTGGAACCGTTAAAGTTACCCAAACAGCCTCAGGTTGTCCTGCTGGAACTACGACTATCGCCGCTGTTGATGGTGTAACCAACACATGTGAATTATCAGGCCGCATTACTTCTGATTTAACTCTTACCGAAGGTAACTTGTATGCCTTATCTGGTGCAGTTTTTGTCGGTGATGACAACGAAGATAGCGCAACTCTAACTATCGATGCTGGTGTAACTGTTTACGGTGCTTCAGGTAACGATTATCTAGTGGTCAGCCGTGGTTCTAAAATTGATGCGCAAGGTACGGCTTCTGAGCCCGTTACCCTTACATCATCTGCCGCTGTTCTTGGTGGACTTGAAGCTGGTGAAGCGGGTCAATGGGGTGGTTTGGTTATTCTAGGCAACGCGCCATCGAATAAATGTCCAAGTGACGCGGATTGTGCTCTTCAAGTTGAAGGTGTTCAGGAAGGTGCAGTATTTGGTGGAACAGATTCTACTGATAACTCTGGTACGCTTCGTTATGTTCGCGTAATGCACGGTGGTTTTGAAGTTGCACCTGATAACGAATTAAATGGTGTTACGTTCGGCGGTGTTGGTTCAGGTACCACTGTTGAGTATTTACAAGTTCACAAAAACGCGGATGACGGTGTTGAGTTCTTTGGTGGAAGCGTTGACGTTAAATACTTAGTGCTAACAGACATCCAAGACGACAGTGTTGATTGGGATAACGGCTTTGTTGGTCGTATGCAATATGTCTTAGTGCGTCAAGCACAAGATAACTCTGATGCGAATCGCGCTATCGAAGCTGACAACGACGGTTCAGTGCCAGATAGTGAGCCTCAATCTAACCCAACTATCGCTAATATGACGATTATCGGTAACGATTTTGACGGCGAAGATGATGCTGAAGGTATCTACTTACGTGAAGGTACAGGTGCACAATTATCTAACGTCATCATTACTGGTTCCGCTGGTATGGGTGAATGTTTCGAAGTAGAAGGTGTATTGGAAAGTCAAACCAACTTAGGTGATGGAACTACCACTTTCACTAACTCTGTTATTGCTTGTGAAAATGACGAGAACTTCAAAGATGGTTCACTACCGGATGGTGCTACTCACACAATCGTAGACCTAGAAGACTGGTTCTTAAACAACCAGGCTGGTAACAGCGTAGCTGCTAATCAAGCTGCGGTTCTAGACGGAATATTCACTATCTCTGAAGTAACGCCTAAAGATTTCTCTGGTGATACATTCTTTGATAATGCTGACTTCATCGGTGCTGTTGATGAAGACGCTGATTGGACGTCAGGCTGGACTGTTGGTCTAGAATAGGGTTCTTTATTAACTCGTTTTTAGATTTGATATGCGCTTTTTTGGAAACGAAAAAGCGCATTTACGATTAAGATAAATGACACAATGTATAAGGCAGTAACATCGTTTTTAAAATGCATTTAGCTGCCAGTTTGTACGACAATGAGGTTAATAATGAATACGCCTTTTAACAGGTTTCCTCTCAAGCCAATTTCTTTAGCCATTTTAGTTGCTGTAACACTGCCAAGTGCGCCGTTATTTGCTCAGGATGCTTCCGAAGAAGACGTGATTGAGGAAGTTGTTGCTACCGGTACGCGCTTGAAAGGAACAGCTTCTGCTGTACTTCAGGAACGTAAAAACCAAGCTTTCGTAGCAGATATTCTCGGCGCTGAGCAAATATCCCGTACTGGTGATAGTGATGCTGCAGCAGCACTTCGTCGTGTAACCGGCCTTACGCTAGTGGATGGAAAATTCATCTATGTACGAGGTTTGGGTGAACGTTACTCAAGTACCCAGTTGAATGGGGCATCAGTTCCCAGTCCTGATCCGACTCGTTCAGTAATTCCTTTGGATTTATTCCCTGCAGATATTATTGAAAGTTTATCGGTACAGAAGTCCTTTTCACCTTCAATGCCTGCTGCCTTTGGTGGGGGGAATGTTGATATTCGCTTAAAATCCATTCCTACTGATTTTGTGTTTAACATCACAGGCAAATTAGGAACTAACACCGATAACTTTGATGATGCATATCAATACAACGGTGGTGGTGATGATTGGATGGGCGAGGATGACGGTACCCGTGCTGCACCGGATTCTTTTGTGGCGCTATGGGATAGCAAACAATTTTTAGACAATATTAGTACCACTGAAGCCCGTGATCTGTTGAAAGAACTATATACTGACTATGATCCGGTTTTACAAAGTGTTGACCCTGATTATGGATTCAATTTGTCTTTGGGCAATAGCTTTGATTTAGATGACGATTGGCGTGTGGGTTTCTTGGTTACGGCAGGCTACGACAACTCATGGAATGTGAGTGAACAGTTTATTGGTGAGCAAGCCCAGCGAAGTGGGGATATTATTTCCTTTCCTCGTTACTTTGATGAAGTGGATGTAACCGAGCATAATGTTCGCTTCTCAGGTATGGCAAACTTTGGAATTGACTATAACCGGAATCATCGTATTGATTTTTCTTCAGTCGCGTTAAATGACACTAATGATGCAATTAGTGAAAAAGTAGGTAATACCAACAACATCCAATTGAGTGATGGACAACGAGTTCGAGATTTCGAAGTTGTATACGAAGAGCGTCAGATGTGGTCTAACCAAATTCGTGGTAAACATACTTTTACTAATTTGGATTTTTTAGGCTTTGATTGGCAATATACTAAAAGTCGTTCAAGTCGATATGCACCAGGCACGATCAATACTCGATTCATCTTAACCGATGATAATGAAGACGGTGTGTATGATAAGCAAACTGAAAGTTCACTAACAAACGCAACTACAGCTGCACGTTATCAGTTCCAAAGACTTGATGATCGGGTTGAAAACTTGAGCTGGAATCTTAACTACCCATATACCGTAGACCGTTTTGATATGGAATTTAAAGTGGGTGGCGATTTTGTCAGTAAAGCAAGAACAGCCGAAAACCGCAGATTCGATATCAACACCCGTGGGTTTTCTGATAGCTCTGTACTAGCTGGTGGCGTATTCAACGAGATTCTTAGCGATGAGAACTTAGATGCTGCTGAACTTTCTTCTATTCCGCTGTTGTCAGATACCACCATTGCTGGTGATGATTATGTGGCAGCGCAAAAGGTTGATGCTTACTATTTCGAAGCTGACATTTTCTTCGACAATACGTGGCGTATCAGTGGTGGAGTAAGATGGGAAGACTATCGTCAAGCAGTGGTTCCATTTGATCCCAAAAGCAATCAAATTGATTTGTCTGATGAAGACGACCGTTCTCAATTGGCATTCCAAGAAAGTGATTTCTACCCTGCATTGGCTGTCACTTATATTATGAGCGAGAAAGTTCAATTCAGAGCAAGTTACGGTGAAACCGTCGTTCGTCCTGACACGCGCGAACTGGCGTCATCAACCTATATCGATCCGCTTACTGATTTCCCAATCGGTGGTACTCCTGGATTACGTACAACGCAAATTAAAAACTACGATTTCCGTTGGGAGTGGTACTTAGATCAGGGTGACAACTTGTCTGTGGCGCTATTTTATAAAGACATGGATAGCCCGATTGAATCGGTTCAGTCACCTGCTCAGGATGGTCCGCCATTAGTGCGTATCGCCAATGCAGAGTCTGGTGAGCTGTATGGTGTCGAATTTGAATTCTTGAAAGGACTAGGGTTTATTGGAGATGGCGTTTGGGATAATTTATTTGTATCTGGAAACCTCACGTTAAGTGATTCTGAGATCCAATTAGACGGTCAAAATGTGGTTGAGCAAACTGGTGTCTCTACTTCAGTAACTAACTTAACTCGTCGTTTAACCGGTCACTCTGAATACGTGGTAAATACCCAAATCGGTTTTGACTCTGATAACGGTGAGCATTCAGCGTCTTTGGTTTACAACGTGTTTGGTGAGCGTATTCTAATTCCTGGTATAGATGGATTTGACGACAGCTATGAGCAGCCGTTTCACTCCTTGGATTTAGTTTATACTTACTATCCAAACTTCAACACAACAGTGAAGTTTAAAGTTCAAAACATGCTAAACCAACAAAAAGACATTGAATTCGAGAATACCTTGTTACGTTCAGAAACTAAGGGCTCTAGCGTTAATTTATCGCTTAAATACGAATTTTAAGTTGTTCTTTAAAGCTAACAAAGCCGCTTCTTTAGCGGCTTTTTTATTGGCTATTATTTGTCGTTTGGATTTAGTTTGGTGGGTGTTTTCCATGGCCTGGAGGCCATGCTACCGCCCGATGATAGATCTCCATGGCCTAAAGGCCATGCTACAAGGGGGATTTGGGTAGAATTTGTAGGTCGGGCTTTATTCCGATGAGAGGTTTTGCCGCCAGATGAACGGTTTCCATGGCCTAAAGGCCGTGCTACAGGTTGGTTACATCAAGACATGGTACCGCTAACAATGGGTTCAAAGGCGGTCAGGCTATCCATCAGTGTGCTATTTCCCAACCCATTAGATGGGAACAAACTACTAAAATTACCTTGTTCACCGTGTAACGCCATGTAATTCAAAATGACGGTTTCTACCAACAAATTAACATTGTTAGCCGCTGGGGTCGCGGCGGTTTCCACAGACGCATCGCTGCGCATATAACCAATTTGTTGATGTTGTGCTTGTTGTTCAGTGGTTGCGCCTATGAGTTGTGGCGTGCCGTTGGGGTTGTACACCAAAAAGAAAGATGCCGCAGTTGATGAATTATCACCAGTCCAAACCCCTTTGCCTCGGCCGTCCACTGAATCGTCGATCATTCCGTTACTCGAAACTGAGCCGTCACTACAAACGTACATCATTAGCGGCACGCCTACGCGCGCAGCGTACTCCAGGCAGGCTCCCATGCAGCGTCCCGCTCGTAAATCTCGTGTTTCACCGACCATGCGATTGCCAGTGTGATAATCAAACCCACCCATAGTAATAGTGCCAGCCCCGGCAAAGCCGTTGATCACTAGTTTCATTACGGCCGCAGTTTTTCGGAATTCACTATCACTGTCGAACTCTTGCTGGGTGAAAATCCCAGATGGACCAACGATGTCGCCATCTAATTCAGGATCAAGTGACGACGGATCGCCGAAGCGGTCGGTAATATCTGCACTTTTCACGTAACCACAACGCACCAAATCTTTGATCACATCATCGGTGGTAATTTGCGTGTTCACTCTGTCCAACTTCATGTCACTGATACGTTGAATCGACTCCATGACTGCTACTGAGTCTTGCTGGCTCAATAGTCCAACTAAATCTCCAGTATCCACTAACCCGGTTACATCAGAGGGACGGTCGACTTTAGTTGGACGCTTTGCAGTATCTATCATTGATGCCGGTGACATACTATTGCCACCTGAATCAGAATTACGAGAGCCAATTAAGGTCAATAGAGAACCATCGGCGCCCACTTGGTTAATCCCGTACATAGGATTATGTGGATTATTACCGGTATCGTTTTCGGAACGTGCCGGTATCACTGCACCGTTAATATTGGCGCGATTTGCCGGATTTACTTTTTCTAAGATACCGCGCAAATAAGCACTATCAGCGTGAAAAGCTAAGCCCAGTTCATTGTTGATAAAATCACTTAAACCAGAGGTTGGGTTCATGATTGAAGGCACCATATCACCTGGTAAACCTAATTTACTGTAGCCACCGGTGCTAAGGAAATCCATTTGCCCGCCACGACCGCCAACCAGCACATTGGAGCCTGCGATATTTGCTCCGCCAGCTAGATCGAAACAAATAAACGGAATTTTTCCCGCTCCTTGGGTTGCTATACCACAACTGGCTTTTAATGCCTCTAAATCACTGGATAACGCGGCATTGGCTTTTTTAGGGTTGGCAAACATACTAAATACTGATCCTGCCATTACCGAGCCTAAACCTGCAGTAAAACCTTGAGAAATAAACTCGCGACGCGTAACCGGCTTAGCGTGATCATCGTGCAGCAGAGGAGCATCGGTGGATAAATTGTCAAACTTAGTTTTCTTCATTTTATTTACCTAAAACTCTCTGCTTATTGAATGAGTATCGCTGCGCTACCAATGGTGGCGGCACATGTCGCTTTTACAATAGTTTGGGTGTAAGTGGCGTTACATACTTTATCGCCACTACAATCGGAAAGAGTGTCGATTAAATTATTTAATTCGTTGCTCACCTCATCTCTTTGCGGCTGGGTAGCAATGTTGTTACCAATTGTTTTGTCTAATAATGGCGTTAGAATAAGGTTGCGATCTTGCTCGATAAAGGCTGTATTTGCAGGTTGAGTGAAATCAAAACCGCTAAAATAGCTTGCCCGTAAACTGCTATTTTCGACTAATTGATCACAGTACTTAATTGCCATTTGTGTCACTGCCATTTGGTTTGATGCCAAGTAGCTATCAATATTTGTGACGCTAGGAAGCTGCTGTTTGAGCTTTTCAAAGGATGCTTTTACTGCGGCGTTACTTGTCGGCACGCCCGTTACCACTGACATGCTGGCATTGATTTCAGCAAAGTTACGCACGCCTATATCAGATTGAGGCTCTAAATCTGCAGGTAATGCCGCTGCAGGCGGATCGGCTTCTATTACTACATTTGTGGCACTGCCAAGTTGCTCGAAAGTCAGGAAAAACTCATCAGCTTCAGGGCTTTTTTCAATTGCCACTGTGGTCCCTAGAGAAGACAGGGCTTGACCTTCACCCGTGATGTAATCGCCATCGGTGATTGTCACATCTAAATTCTGGAAAACCTGACCTGTAGTCGCTTCACGTCCGTTAATACCAATACGCATACCTTGTATAGGAACCGTTGAAATAGTCGCATTGTCATCCAAGCTAATGAAAAACGGTTCTGCAAATAAATAACTGTAACTATCAAATTGACTAACTTCGAGTACCACATAACTTTGTGCTATGCCTGTGTGCTGAGTAACGTTAAATAAGAGGAAAAACTTTTGGCCGATACCGGCTGCGAAATTTTGCGCTATTTGTTCTGATGTTAAGGTTCGATTGTGCACAGCTACCATGCGTATTGAACCCGCCCATGGAATATCACTGGATACTTCGTTACCTAAAACAAAGGCATAGGTGTCGTTCCATTCGTTAAAATTACCTACTTCTACATTATCTGTCACGCCGGAGTGCATGCCATTTACGTAGATTTGGCGACCATTTATTTGATCATATGTAATCACCACATGTTGCAAACTAGATTGCAGTAATTCGTCAGCATCAGCTGTGGATAATGCAGTTTCACCATTGGCGTCAGTATTACTTGTTCTAAGTAAATAATCATAATTGTATAGAGTCTGACCAAGAGTGAAGTTACGTGTTTGAGAGCCACCTGAATAACTGATTATGCGGGCTGGACCTTCTTGGGTTACGTTCGCAGGAACGACCCAAGCTTCAATTGACATTTCACCTGTGGCGGTCAGCAGAGTGTGCAACTTTTTGCTACTAGCAGTGCTTCCTTGGGCTTTGCCATTTACCATTTGTAGCCCCCATCCGCCAATCCATGAAACATCGCCACTGAGGGTTAAATCAATCGCCGGTTCCACGCCACTGGTGTCAAAAGCCGTCGTTCCTGTGCCGGTTTTAAATTCCCACTTGGCAATTAGGTCATTTTCGAATCGTCCACCACCTGTGGCTAAGGTACCTTCGAATAACGTTAGGGCTTGGCTGTTTACTAATTCGGGGGCTAGTTCGGTTATATCTATGCCATCAGCCATGGCTTGGATAGCCGCACTTAACTCACTGGCATCACTGCTACAGTTACTCCAGCAGTTATGGAACTCATCTCTGAGTCGGCCGACAAAACGCGAAGACTCAGGAGTATCTAAACTGATTCTGGCTTTCGAGGCTTGGTAAGCTTCGTCTATATCGCTAGATGCAAAATAAGGTGATATAGGAATCGTTGCTGAATTGGTGTGACAACTGGCACAGTAGGTTTCTAATAATGGGTGCACTGTTGCTGCAAATAAGCCACTGTCTTCAGGAAAGTTTTTATTTGCTCCTGGAGATTTCTGAGCGGGTGCTTCTAGTTGAATCTTATTCGCACTGACATCATTATCGGCCCAATTCGCTATCCAAGTAGTCATAATATCTGCACAGGCAGATGGACTTGCCAACCAACAATTGTGACCACCGGCAACTTTAGTGACCAAGGTTGAGGTTTCTGGCTCGTCTAAATTAACCAACGGGTTAGTGGCGGAATAGGCAAGGTTAATATCATCCGCTCTAACAAATTCCGGTGATTGACCTCTTTCAACGTGACAAGCACCGCAGCGCTCTGCGCTACTAATATTGTCCCATAAATTAAGTTTGTAGCGCTGCACATCGTCAGTATTTGCTGGTGGCCCTGAATAAGTCTCGCCGGGTTGAGAAACTAGCGGTGGAGTCGGGTTTTGTTCAACTTTTGCTGCGCTGCCACCACAAGCATTGAGCACTAGGGTTAGTAACGCAGTCAATCCAAGTTGTTGTATTCGGGAGGGAAATAATAACCTCATATTTAGCTCCCTTTACAGTAATTAGCGGCATCGGCAAATACCCGTTTAATCTGATATCCACTTCCTTCGAAGTTATCCACCATTGCATCTACTTGTGCCCAATCTTCACTGTCTTGTGGTGCGCGCAAGCATACATTTTGAAAGACTTTTTTAACCTGACATTGAGAAAATTGTGCGCTGTGGGCAAGTTCTTGGCCCATGCTTTTAGCACCGTATCCACTACCTGGAAGACTCGCATCCCAACCCAAGTTTTTATTTAAACCTGCTCGCCAATAGTTGTCCCATTTGTCATCTTGAATCATAAATCCATAGGGGAAGTTATTGCCATTGATTTGGTGTTTAGCGGTGACTCTTGAACCGGTTTCTGGATCTACTTGACCCTCTGTGTTGTAACTTAAGCTGCCGTTTAAACCGTCAGGGTCGGTTTCGCTATCGTAGTTATATTCATAATACGCAAATGCCTGCGCTAAGGGATCCATTCCAGAGTGACAGCCAATACAGGAATTTAAAAATATTCGGCTATCACCACCGGGGCTTCGACTCACATCCTGTCGAATGCGATCAGGCACGCGGCTGGTGTCTTTCACGCCTTCCAAATCTGTGCATAAATGATTGATCAGGGTAAATCGGAACATGGCCCGATTCGTCCCGTCTTTGAAGAATGATTTTGCCGCAGCCCTGGTGGTTAACACCCCTGCGGTAGCACCTTCTGGTAATCCTGTGACCGCGGTTTGTGTCGTAGCAACTAGGCCGTCTTTGAGGTCAATCTCTTGATCCTCTAATGCCTGATAATGGGCGTTGTTATCTATGCCGTATGCAGGAATATCGAGTGTATTGTCGCCGACGTAAAGAATATTACCGCTTAATAACAAACGAAAATCTACATCATCCCTAGCCATGCCTATAACGGTTGCCGTGTAGTCATTCAAAGGTGCAAAAACGTCAGCTTCTTCATTCGTCCAAGGAGTCACCCAGTTTTTCAGGGTAACATTGTAAAAAGCCGAATTATCCATGGCTAAATAGGCGGCCTCTGAATTTTTTCCTTGCTCAATCAAACTGCTCATCTGTTCGAGAGTATTAGAGGTCGCTGGCACGCCCGTTAGGCGATTGTGCATGCGCTGAGCTTGTTCGGTGGGGCCAGCAAAAACACTCATGCTGAAGCACATAAGGGATAATGAAGCCCAACCAAAAAAGTGTCTAGTTAGTTTTTGCAGGAGGAATCTATACTCTCCCTTTTCTGATATTGCTGTTTCCAAGCTGGCGCTCCTCAATACGATACATCTAAAAATAGTCGAATTTGCCAGCAAGGGTAAATATGACAGTCTACTATTGGGTGTTAATTTTAATACCCAAATTACTTTTGGATTAAACAAGCTCAACAAATTATGAGGTTGTTTTTCAGATGGTCCACTCCTAAATAACCTTACGAATTCAGTTGCTCAACTTCACATCTTGAACCTAAGTTGTTGATCTTAAGCTAAGTAGCAGTTTTTAGGCCAGCTCAGTGATTACCGGCATTTGAGACTATTGTTTAGACTCCACTGGCAGCAGAAGCAATAAATTAGTCTTTATAGCACTACACAAAATATTAAAAGTATTTACTTTATCAACATAGTGCTATGAAAAAATAACAGAAAAACAGTAAGATACTGCATATTGATGACGAGTTTGATGGCGTGTTGAATCCGCTACACTCATTATAGCGTTAGCGCTGCATAGCGTTTTTATTCGTTTTTTATCGCTGTTTTATTCGCCCAGTGGATTCAATTAAGGTATTAAAAACTATCACTATGCATCAATCCTTAAATTGTTTTGTTAATCACTTAATGAAACACTTTAGCCCATAGAATACCGTTGAATTGTGGTTCAAATTAAATTGAACGAAGGATGTATTAACTGGTATCGGCGAGTTGTCGTGAAGCAGAGACAGTTTAAAGTTTTATGCTTACGATGGATAATTAATACTTTTGAGCTCCACAGAGCTTGAGTAAATAGTTAACACTCTAATCCAGTTGCGAAACAGTTAGTTTCCAACAAATGAAGGTTCAGCGATATTTATGTCACGTATTTTTAGCCGCACAGCAACAGAATTGATTCGCAACACTGCACTTTGTGTAGTTATCTGCGTTTTATTAGTGAGTTGTGGCGGGGAAAATCAGTTAATTTCGTCATCTCAAGAGCCCGATCCCGTGGTTATTGATGTACCTATAGCTTATGTCAAACGCCCGTTACCTTTAGATGAAGATGGCGTGTTAATCACTGACGACTTAAGACAACCTTTTGAATTTTTGCCCGGAGCGGCTTTATATATTAAGCCCCGTGCGTCCGCCAGTGCAGTGGAAACTAACATAACGGACCGCGCTTTTTTCACTGCAGAACAAATCGAACAAGCTACAGAACAAAATCCCTTAGCTGGTTACGACGTGAAAGATGTGGATGTGTCTTATGACTCTGAACGATTAGTTTTTGCTATGCGCGCGCCGGAAATTGAAGGGCTAGATGATGATCAACAACCAACTTGGAATATTTGGGAATATAACCGTATTTCTGACCAATTGCGTCGCGTGATCAGCTCTGATATTCAAGCCGAAGAAGGGCAAGATACCGGGCCTACCTATTTGCCCGATGGTCGAATTGTATTTAGCTCAACCCGTCAAGCAGGGAATCAGGCAATATTATTAGATGAAGGCAAACCTCAGTATCTTGGTTTAGACGAAGGCTTAGATGAATATGCGTCAGTGATTCATGTGATGGAGAGTGATGGCTCCAACATTCAGCAAATATCTTTCAATCAAAGTCATGATTTGGATCCGGTTGTACTAACGAATGGTAAAATTTTGTTTAGCCGTTGGGATCAGGCTGGCAATAATAACAGCATCAATCTTTATCAAATGAACAGCGATGGCTCCGGTCTCGAGATTCTGTATGGCCGTCATAGTCATGCTAGTGAGCGCACAACCCAAAGTTTGCAGTTTGTAAAAGTCAGAGAATTACAAGATGGCAGCATATTAAGTGCGATCCGTCCGTTTGATAGTGACACTATTGGTGGTGATTTTGTCAGTATCGATTACATGAATTACATCGACAACAACCAAAGCATCGCTTCGCAAACAGGTTTATCTGGACCAGCACAAACCCCAGCCCTTTTTGATAATATTATTATTGATGGCAGCCTTTCGTTGGGTGGCCGATTTGCATCAGTTTATCCGCTGTGGGATGGCAGTGGACGAGTTATTTTTAGCTGGAGTCAATGTCGCGTTTATGATCCAGAGCAAGAAATTGCTGAGGGTGAAGTAGTTGAACGTAAAATTTTACCCTGTGACGATAGCCATCTTGAAAACCCAGATATTCAAGAAGCGCCGCTGTTGTTCGGTCTTTGGATGTATGACGGCAATGAAAATACCCAGCTTCCTATTGGTGTGCCTGTTGAAGGTGAAATGTATACCGAAGCGCTGGCGATGGAAGAGCGTGCTTTTCCTGGCAATGCACAAATAGCGGATGAATATGAACAAGCCTTGGCTGATGAAAATCTAGCAAAAGTACATATTCGTAGTGTCTACGATTTTGCCGGTGTGGATTCTTCTGCACAGGGAATCGCGGCGATGGCCGATCCTACTCAAACACCGGTATTACAGCGTCCAGTGCAGTTTTTAAGGGTAGTCAAATCGGTTTCGATTCCCGATGACGAGGTGAAAGATTTTAGTAATTCCGCATTTGGTCGCAGTCGCAGTCAATTGATGCGTGAAATTATCGGTTATGTCCCTGTTCAACCTGACGGTTCAGCCATGTTTGAAGTACCGGCAAATTTACCACTGGCGCTTAGTTTGGTCGATATTGATGGTAAGCGGGTGGGAGCGCGCCACCAAAACTGGTTACAGTTTGCTCCAGGTGAGGTCAAAACTTGTAATGGTTGCCATACACAACAAAGCACACTGCCCCACGGTCGTTTGAGTGCTGAAGCCGAATCCATAAATTTTGGCGCGACTTCCACAGGCGTTCCTTTCCCGAATACTAATCCAGCGTTATTTGCGGACTTGGGTGAAACCATGGCGCAAACTGCAGCCCGGATTAATGGAGCCGATTATCCACAACCTGACTTAGAATTTGTTGATATCTGGACTGATCCTGCGATAACCACGCCAGCGGAATCATTTACTTATTCCTACGCCGACTTATCCTCACCGTTGCCAATTACTGCAGCCTGCGCGACAAATTGGACAAACCTGTGTCGGATTCAAATCAATTATCCCGAATCTATCCATCCCATTTTTGAGGTAACACGTGAGGTGTTTGCTGATGATGGTGTCACGGTAGTCGAAGATAACACCTGTGTGAGCTGTCATTCGCCAACAGATGAAGCTGAAATGCCTCGAGTGCCTGTTGCTCAATTAGATTTGAGTGGTTCGGTTTCTACCGACAACCCAGATTATCTCACTAGCTATCGTGAACTGATGTTTGCCGATGTTGAGCAAGAATTAAATGAAGGCGCCATTATTGATCGCCTAGTACAGGTGTTTGATGCCAATGGTGACCCCGTTTATGAACTAGATGAAGATGGAGAACTAATTCTTGATGCTGAGGGCAACCCAATTCCAATCTATCGAACGGTAACTGTGGCCAATACTCTAAGCACTAATGGAGCTCGCAGCAGCGCAGCCTTCTTCACGCTCTTCGAGGATGGTGGCAGTCATCAGGGATGGTTAACTAAATCTGAACTGAAACTAATCGCTGAATGGCTGGATATTGGCGCTCAATACTATAATAATCCCTTTGCAGCTCCGGCAGATTAGTTGATGGAAAGTATGGCAAAGTGGATCGCCCTTATCGGGTTAATGTTAATAATAAATACGGCGCATGCCGAAGAACAGTTGCCTGAAGTGCAAATTGTTGAGCCTTATATCGATATGCGCACAGGACCCGCTGTAGGTTATCCAATTTTTCACGTAGCTGAAAAAGGCGAATGGATCAGTATTCTTAAACGTCGCACTAGTTGGTTTAAGGTACGCACTCAAAAAGGCAAAGAAGGTTGGGTGTCGTTAGATGAACTCAAGCTTACTGTGAGCAGTCAGGGTGAGCCTGTACAGATAGAAGATGGCAGTTTTAGTAGCTATCAACAACGTGATTTTGAATTGGGCGCCAGCGGTGGCTCACTAGAAGGTGTGCCGTCGTTAAGTATTTTTGGTGCTTGGGTCGTCACCGAGAATATTGCCGCAGAACTGAGTTATAGCCAAGCATTGGGGGACTTTTCTGAAAACCAATTTGGGTTGCTAAGTGTGACCCACACAACGTTTCCAGAGTGGCGATTATCGCCGTATTTTCGCCTTGGTTTTGGACAAATTAAAACCAAGCCTACAGCTAATTTAGTGCAATCAGGTGAAGAAACTCGAACCAACGATTTATTGGTTGGTGGGATTGGGGTGCGGTATTACCTAGCGCAGAATTTTGTCGTGAAATTCGAATATCAAAACTTACTTGCGCTGACTGAGCGTGATGAAAATGAGGAGCTTGAAGAGTGGAAACTCGGATTTGCAGTTTTTTTCTAGGGGTCATTTTAATTAGTACAGGCAATTTTGCTTATGCGCAGGCAGATGATCGAGCTGCGGTACAAAACGTGATTGAGCCTGATCTAAAACGCAGAGATATAAATGAGTCGAATATTGATACTGAAGATTTCGAAATTGGCTTATTCGCTGGCGTGATTAGCATCGAAGACTTTTCATCTAGCTCATTAGTTGGAGCACGATTAACTTACCACATTAATGAAGATTTTTTTGTGGAGGCTAGTTATGGTCAAGCAACAGCAGGCGAAACGAGTTTTGAGTTATTAAGTGGCGGCGCGCCTTTCTTAACTGAAGACGAACGAGAATATAGTTATTACGACCTGTCACTGGGTTATAACCTCAATGGCGAAGTGTTTTTAAGCCGTGATTGGGTGTTCAACTCTGCCACTTATTTTACGCTAGGCGCAGGTAGTACAGAATTCGGCGGCGATAATCGTTTCACCGTCAGTGTAGGAGCAGGGTATCGGTTGTTATTAACTGACTATTTTGCAGTACATGTGGGGCTAAAAGACCACATTTTTAATAGTGAAATCATTGGCGAAGAAAAAACAACGCACAACATCGAGTATGGACTCGGTGCCACGTTTTTCTTTTGAGCCTAATAAATAACAGAATATTTGACGGAGTATTGTCATGAATTCAAAACCTTTATCTAACTTTGTTTTATTGTTTATCGCTGTGATGTCTTTAACCATACTAACAGCCTTTACCGCAGGAGCTGCCGAGTTGCAATCAGCGCCAGATTTCACCTTGAAAAGTAATAGCGGTGAAAATTTGCGACTTGAAGAGCAGCAGGGCAATGTGGTCATAGTCAATTTTTGGGCTTCTTGGTGTGCTCCTTGCCGTGAAGAGTTACCGCATTTTGATGCTATGCAAAAAGAATATGAAGATCTTGGTTTTACCATTTTAGCCGTGAATGTTGATGAGTACCCTGAAAAAGCGAATAACTTGCTCAATGACATTCCCGTTAGCTTTCCGGTCTTGTTCGATAATCAGGATCAAGTGAGCAAGCTTTATGATGTAAGAGCAATGCCAACGACTGTGATAATCGACCGTGATGGTAATAAACGTTTAACCCATTACGGTTATAAAAGCGGTGACGAAGCTAAGTATGAGAAAGTCGTTAAAGCGCTACTTCGAGAGTAAGCACTTACTTTTATAATTGGCTAGATTTTAAAAAATAAAATACACAAGGATTGATGATGAAAAAACAACTGCTTCGATACAGTATGGGTGGCTTGATTTTCACCAGCGTGCTGTTTGTCAGCGGCTGTGCAACTTCCATTGAGCCATGGGTGAAGCCCTATGAACGCGACAATTTGGCTGACCCAATTATGAGTGCAAATCGCAATCCTGTATCTTTTAGTTATACAATGCATGCGTTCCAAGCGCGCGAAGGTGCTCGTGGTGCGGAAGGCGGTGCTGGCGGTGGTTGTGGGTGCAACTAGGGTGAACACTAATATGAACAACCCCATGCTGGTTATTTACATCCTAATGCCATTGTTGTTGATGGTTTCTAGTACCAGTTACGCAGCAGTTTTACCGCAAGAACGTGCTGATGTGATGTATCACTCCTATGAAGGCGATGGTATGTCCATTGATGGCCCATCGGTGTTGGTGCGCAAACAAATCGGTAATAAAGTGTCGGTTTCAGCAAACTACTATGTAGACATGATTTCCGGCGCATCCATCGATGTATTAGCCACTGCCAGTCCTTACGAAGAAGAGCGTACAGAACATAGCGTGGGGGTTGATTTCCTTCACAATAAAACCTTAATGAATCTAAACTTTACCAGCAGTTCCGAAAACGATTTTGAAGCGCGGTCGGTGCATTTTGGTATTTCTCAAGATTTTTTCGGCGACTTAACCACCTTAAGCATGGGTTATTCAAAAGGTTGGGATGAAGTGGGCAAACGCGGTGATGACAATTTTCTTGAAGAAGCTGAACGTCAACAATTTCAATTCGGTATAACCCAAGTACTCACAAAAAATATGATTGTTGGTATCAACTTCGAAAACATTTCAGACGAAGGTTACTTAAATAATCCCTATCGTGCAGTGCGTTATGTTGATCCGACCGCCGATCGGGGATATCGTTTCGAAACGGAAGTTTATCCAAATACCCGTACCAGTAACGCCGCCGCAATCAATCTGAATTACTATTTACCTTATCGAGCCAGCATTTATGGTGAAGCGAGAGTCTTTTCAGATACTTGGGGAATAGATGCCAATAGTTACAAAATTGGTTATATCCATACCTTTGGTGACAATTGGATTTTGGATTTACGGGTTAGGCAATATCAACAAGGTAATGCCGATTTTTATCAAGATCTATTTGCTCGCAGCGCTGAATTTAATTTTCGTGCCCGTGACAAAGAAATGAGCTCATTTAAAAATACCTCTGTTGGTTTGAGTGTCACCTATG
Source organism: Alteromonas sp. M12 (assembly GCF_037478005.1). Lineage (NCBI taxonomy): Bacteria > Pseudomonadati > Pseudomonadota > Gammaproteobacteria > Alteromonadales > Alteromonadaceae > Alteromonas > Alteromonas sp. M12. Next base: position 936,598 of record NZ_CP144164.1, read on the forward strand.
AATACCGATTTTCTCAGAGTTCTTGGGTGAAAAAAGGTACGATAAATTACGAATTAGACCATCTGCGCTTCCAGTATGATGACTTTAGAAATGTTTTGGCCGATGCACCTGTTGGTGAAGAGCCTTTATTTGAATTTTCTGCCAATGTGACACGCTTATTTGTGTCGTTTTGGTATTAGGGAACGAGATGAAACTGATGACTTTACGCACTTTTATGCTGACTATTTTGTTGTTCTCGATTGCATTTCAAGGCAATGCGCAGCAATCAGATGTCACTGAACAACAGACGGTTGCAAAGCAATTACAACAATTAAGAAAAGAGGTGATTGCGCTTAATCGAGATTTGTTTGTACTTGAGGAAGATTTGCTTTTCCCATCAAGCACTCAAGTTGTGGTGTACCTTTCCGTGGATGTAGGTACTTACTTCAAGTTAGATGCGGTGGAGTTGAAAATTGACGACAAAGTCGTAACCGAATACCTCTACACAGACCGTCAAGTCGATGCGCTCTACCGTGGTGGTGTGCAACGCTTACATATTGGCAATTTAGCACAAGGGGAACATCAGATTAGTGCGTTTTTTATTGGCTTGGGTCCACAAGGGCGTGAATTTAAAAGAGCGACTAGCTTAACCTTCACTAAAGACTCCGATGCCAAAGCGTTGGAGCTCAATATTAATGACCAAACTGGGAAGCAGCAACCTGAGTTCACAGTGGTAGAACTTTAGTGATTGGAATTTTGTTCAATGGTTAAAAAGTTTTTAATCCTACGAAATTCAATGTTGTCAGTGTTCGCCTGGCTGATGCTCGGTGGACCGGTTTTGTCGGCACAAAAATGTGACACCGTCTTAGTCGATAAAGCATATCAAGAAATTTTGTATTTCTACTTCCAACACGACTTTTATCAAGCCTTAACCCAATTTGAGATACTCCAACAAGCCTGTCCCGACTCGTTATCAAAAATTACCCAGCCAGGAGTCGATCCGCAGCTACTCAAAGGTGGCATTAGCTTAGCTTATGGCCTAGATGACCAAGCGGCTGAGATTTTTAATCAGTTATTGACTAAAGCCGCAACCTTGGAGACACAAACTCAAGCTTGGTTTTTGTTAGGTAAATCATTGTTTGAAAAGCAGCAATACCAAGCTGCATCGACTATTTTGAATAAGATCAATATAGATAATGCTGACCAATATCTACAAACACAAGACAAAGACCAATGGTTATATATGCAAAGTCAGCTGTTCAATTGGCAGACCAGCCAATCTATTACTGTGGCTCGGGACAACAGCTATTGGTTAAATGAATTATCTGATGATTCGGTTTTTCGCCAATACGTGATTTATAATCAAGGTTTGCATCAACTACAATCTAATCAGTATGTGCAAGGGATTGAAACCTTAGAACAAATTGGCTTATCCGATAGCAGTTTTTTGGACGACTTGCTAGGTGGATGGTGGTCACCGTTAACCGTAGTCGACCAAACTGAAACCGATGCACTGCGAGACCGAGCTAATCTAACAATTGGCTATGCCCATCTTAAAAATCAGCAAGCATTAAATGCATTAGACGCCTTTAATCGAGTTCGACTTGATAGTTTAGATTCTGACTCAGCATTACTTGGTTATGGTTGGGCTGCCGCGCAAAGAGAAGAATATCAAATCGCTTTATCGGCTTGGCAACGTTTACAACAACAACCGCGCAGCAACGAATATGTAATGGAATCGTATTTGGCTTCAGCCTATGCGTTTGAACAGGCATTTGCACCGACTCAAGCATTGGATAATTTACAGCGAGGATTAAAACGCTTTGCCCTAGAAAAAGATTTATTACGTGCCCATCAACAGGAAATTGACGACCAATATTTTATTCAATTGGCGAAGACCAAGGATTGGTCACTGCAAATACCTGCCCATTTATCATCGATAATGCTCAGTAGCGCATTTCGGAATAAAATAGCTTGGCTGGAAGAGAGTTTAACTCTGCAAGCGCGGTTTGAACGCTGGCAACAGCAGCTTGATACATTCAGTCTAATGTTGGATGAGCGTCAACAAGAAGCGCAGTCACGACAGCAGGCCCTTAAACAAAACGATTTATTGTCTAAATTGCAACAATACCAAATGTTACGAGATTCGCTGCAGGCGAAGTTAGTACAATCTTCAACTGAGCCCAAAATATTAGCCGAGCAGCAAGAGTTGGATTGGCAAGCACGACTTGAACGCGCTCAGCAACGACATAAAGATGTTAGTGATGCTTGGTTAACGTTGAATAAAAAACCTTTGAAACCTCTCTATGCAGACCGTCTAAAACGGTTAGAAGGAATAATGATTTGGAATGCTTCTGAGTCTTACTCTAAAAGACGTTGGCAAGCACAGAAATTGTTAAACGAATTGGATGAATTGATTGCGCAAACCGCACAACAGCAAGCACAACTCATCGCTCGACTAAATCAGACACCTGAATACCCTGCGCAGCGACAACGGATCGCACAACTACAAGAAAATCTTGAGGTGCAGCAGCGACGCAATCAATCTATACAAAGCCAACAGTTGGCAAGTTTAAATTTGTTATTTGTGGAACAAATAAACCAACAAATTGCGCAATTGGAAAGTTATGAGTTACAGGCCCAGTTAGCCGTAGTAAGACTTAACGATAAAGCCTATAGAAAAGCCGAAGCTGACAAACAGGGGGCAAAACAATGAGCCAACCTGTTTATTTTTCACGACTATTTTCAGTCCGTACGCTTCGTTCGTTAGTCTTGCTTATCAGTACTTTTTATTTGCTCGCGTGTGCAGGCATGTTTGACGAACCACCAGCGGTCAATTCTGTGGAAAAACGTAAAACGCTGGGAGAATTCTACTTTGAGCCTGTGACTTTGAATCATGACCCCTTGCCCGATCAGGGACTAAAGACATTGCGCGATGCGTACGTGAGTTTACTGGATATCGTCGAGGATCAAGAAACCATAAAAATCGTACAATATCGTCTGGCGGATTTAGAAGTATTGCTCGCTGAGCAACAGCAAGAGGTTGGTTCCGCTCCCATGGATAGGGGGGTTTATGACCTTGCAATTGCCCAATATCAATCAATTTTGGAACGTCATCCTGAACAAAAGGAAAATGCAGAGGTTCTTTATCAATTAGCCAAGGCCCATGATTTGCAAGGTGAGTCGCAGCAGAGTTTGCAAGTAATAGATAGGCTTTTAAGTAAATACCCTCACACCCTTTATTTAGCTGAATTGCAGTTCAGACGCGGTGAAATTCTATTCAACAATAAAGATTACAGTGCGGCTATTCAGGCTTATCAGACCGTGCTCGAGCAAGGCCCTTATACTGACTACTTCATGACCGCTGCCTATATGTTGGGCTGGAGCTATTTTAAAGTCGAACTTTATCAAGACGCGTTATTGGCCTTTACTCAACTACTGGATCAAAAATTACCCAATAGCGTGATAGATTTTCAGATGTTGAGACAATTGAATGCTGAACAGCAATTAGAAAAATTGCCGGTTGGAGAAAAGCGGCTAGTCAACGATAGTATTCGTATCATGGCGCTGCTGTTTTCATATCAAGGCGCTGAGCAAAGTATTAAAGCTTTCTATCAGCAAGTAGGCGAACGCCATTACGAAAATTTAGTTTATGACCGTTTAGGCCAACAATTTTTAAACGAAGATCGCTTTAGAGATAGTGCTTTAGTGTATCGAGGTTTTACTGACGTTCATCCAGAGCATAATCAAGCGCCGGTGTTTGCGGTAAAACAAATTGATGCATACATTATTGGTAAATTCCCAACATTCGTATTACCGGCCAAACAAGATTTTGTTGACCAATACGGTATTAACGGACCATTTTGGCAAGATTGGGGACAACTGATTCAAGAAGAAGTAAAACCTTTCTTGAAAGCTTATATTCAAGAACTTGCGCAGTACGAACATAGTAAAGCGCAATTGTTAACCAAGGCCGCCAATCAACCAACGGAAGAGCAGTTAGATAAGGTAGATGACAATCGTCAAAAAGCACAAATTGCTTACGCTCAGGCGGCTAGTTTGTACCGCGAGTTTATTGAAACCTTTCCTCACGATGACTTAACTCCGCAAATTACCTTCAATTTGGCAGAAAGCTTATTTGAAGCTCAAAATTATCAACAAGCCATCACCGCCTATGAAAGATATGCTTATGAATATCTTAATGAACCCAGAGCTGCAGAAGCAGGTTATGCGGCGATTTTATCATTTAAGGCTCTACGAGAAACCTTGACTGATGTTGCCGCGCAACAACACTGGCAGGATGAACAACTTGCTAGCCAACAACAATTTGTCAGTCGATTTAGTGATGATCCTAGAGCCGTGGATGTGCAGTATGACACCATGCAGCAGCTATTTGATTTACAACGTTATTTACCAGCAATCAAAAGCGCAGAAGTTGTTTTGTCTTGGCAGCCAGAGGTCAGTGAGGAACGAAAAATGGCCGGTCAATTAGTGATTGCCCATAGTGAGTTTGCGCTGCAACAATATCAACGAGCTGAATTGAGTTACGAACAAATTTTGGCTGAATTAAACCAAGATGACCCTCTTTATAAGGACATGCTTGAACGATTGGCCGCCAGTATTTATAAACAGGCGGAAGGGAATCTCGCAAAACAATATGTCGCCTTAGCAATCGAAGACTTTTTGAGAGTCATTGCCAAGGCTCCTACCAGTAGCGCTCGTGTCAACGCACAATATGATGCGGCAACCTATTTGATGGAATTGAAGCAGTGGCCAGAAGCAATAGGGTTGTTAGAAGACTTCAGAGTACGTTTTGCAGCCCATTCGTTGGCTGAAAACATACAAGATAAACTGATATTTGCCTATCAACAAAACCAAAACTGGTTGCCTGCCGCTAACGAATTGAAACAATTGTGGCAAGCCAATCCAGATTCAGAAGAAGGTCGCGAAGCTCTGTATATTGCTGCCCAATATTATCTCAAGGCCGAGCAACGGGATGCTGCACTTGATAGTTATCGCACCTATGCTCATCGTTATCCGCTGCCATTTAACCAAGTCACTGAAGCACGTTTTCAAATGAGTGAGTTTTATGCGCAAAGCAACGAACAGGCGAAACGACGATTTTGGCTCAAAAAGCTAATTCAAGGTGATGGGCAAGCGAGTGAAGCCCGCACAGACCGTTCACGCTATCTTGCAGCAATGGCTTCTATGGTCTTTGCTGAGGATGACGTACAGGCGTTCAACCGCGTCAAGTTATCCTTGCCCTTGAACAAGAGTTTAACTAAAAAACGCCAAGTATTAGATAAAGCGCTCGATTCTTTAAATGCAACACTGGAATACAAAATCGCTGAATTTAGTACAGTGGCTAATTTTAAAATTGGTGAAATATATGGACAGTTAGCCCGGGACCTAATGGACTCTGAGCGACCTAAAGGCTTGTCTGAGTTGGAATTGGAGCAATATAATATTCTTCTTGAAGAACAAGCCTATCCGTTTGAAGAGCAGGCTATTGGTATCCATGAAGCGAATATTCAGCGCACTTGGCAAGGGGTATACGATCGCTGGGTGAAGGAAAGCTTCGATGCGTTGCGTAAACTGTTACCTGGCCGTTATAACAAACAAGAACAGTTATCGGAGGCCACCAATGCGATTTTCTAACGCGCAGGTAACGAACAAATTTTGGCATTCTGTTGGCTGTTTTTATGCACTATTGGGCTTGATTGTGTTGTTACCTGGTTGTGCCAGTATGGACAGTCTTTTTAGCTCGCCATCGACCTCTGAATCTGCGTCTCAAGAAACGTTGAGTGAGCAACAAACTAATAGCAATGCTATAACCCCAGAAGTTGCCCCTTTGGATCCCATGCAGGTCAAGATTTTAGCATTAAAATCCCAACCAAATTTATATTTGTCAGGCTCTACTGCGGTAAAAGCGTCAGTTAAATACCAATTTGACCAAGCCCTTGCCGCGAAGCAGGCGGGAAACCTCAAACAGGCCAACCAGTTATTGCAAAAATTGATTAGCCAAGAACCCACATTATCCGGTCCCTGGGTACAGTTAGGTGATCTGAAAATGCAACAATTTGCAGACACCGAGAATAACCACGAAGAACAAAAAAAAGCCTATTTAGTTGCTGCTAAGGCGGATTATGAAACGGCCCTTGGCTTGAACCAACATAATTATTTTGCGCATAATCGTTTAGCCAAAGTATTCCGAGAAATGGGCGAGTTTGAGCTAGCTGAACAGCATTATCAATATGCTATTAGCAGTTATCCTGCTTATGACAATGCCTATTTAAACTTGGGAATATTGTATGATTTGTATCTGGGTAAAAAGCAACTAGCACTTGAAAACTACGAGCTTTATCAAGGGTTACAGGACAAGCCTAAACGACAAGTTAGGGGCTGGATAGCTGATTTACAGCGGCAGATTGCAAAATCTCAAAATGGAGTTAACAAATGAAAATTAGACGCAAAATGTTAAGCTTCTCATTCATTACTTTGTTCAGTTCTGTTAGTGTGTTTGCGCAATCTGAGCAGCAACCCTTAGATACTAATCAAGACGAGACAAAATCCAATCAAATAGTCACTGAGGTAAACGGAAAAATACTGATCCAAGATACAATTCGAGGTAATAGGGAACAGCCAAGAGTGTTATCAATTGTGCCTTGGCAACCTCCGCGAGATAAGGCATCCCTACCGAGCCCTTTTGTAAAACGAATAGAACAAGACTTTATGCCGTTAGATCGTGAAGAGTTCACCCGCAAAGTGGAACACTTTGAACGCGCTACGGGTAAAAAATAAAACAATAACTGGCTAACAGCCGAGTAGTAAGTTATTAAAATGATTAACTGTGTGGATAATCACATACGCTAAAAACAGACAGTAATGCGTAGACTGTCGGTATTGCAAAATTAAGGTAATTTTATGGATATTATAGTTCGCTTCTTTCAAGAAGGTGGTTCCTTTATGTTTCCCATTGCTGTGGTTCTGGCATTAGGAGTCGCTATCGCAATTGAGCGCTACGTGTTTTTAAGCAAGGCAAAAAAAACCAATCAAAAAGCATTCAAGTTAATCGAACCTATGTTGGAATCTGCCAACTATGAAGGCATTTTGAATTTTGGCAAAACGAATAAAGCGCCCATCAGTCGCATCATTGGCGCCGGTATCGCCAGAATGTCGTTGAGCCAACGCCGTGAAGATATTGAATACGCCATGGAAGAGGGCTTGATGGAGACGACGCCGCGTTTAGAGAAGCGCACAGCTTACCTAGCTACATTGGCAAATATATCTACTTTGTTAGGCTTGTTAGGGACTATTATTGGTCTTATCGCTGCATTTTCAGCCGTTGCAACTGCCGATCCATCAGAAAAGGCTAGCTTACTTTCACAAAGTATCTCTGTGGCCATGAATACAACTGCATTTGGCTTGATAGCGGCTATTCCGCTGTTGGCTTGTCATTCTATATTGCAAACTAAAACCACTGAGATTATTGATAGTATGGAAATGGCTGGGGTGAAGTGTTTAAACACCTTGATGGGACGCCAGGCAATTTCTACCCGTTCACGTAACACGGATTAATTCCATATGTTGGGCAGAAAAAAACGTCTGCAAAAGCAGGATGCGGAATTAGATATCACTTCATTTATGAATTTGATGATAGTTTTAGTGCCTGTGTTACTGATGATGATGGTGTTTTCTCGAATCACCGTTTTAGAACTGACGTTACCAGAACTTGGTGAAGCCTCAGAGCAAACTGATTTGGATGAAGAAGACAAACAGTTGGAAATTATCGTGCGTCACTCAGGTCTCGAAGTTTTTTATCCCCAAGGGTATTTAGTTAAATCGATTCCAAACTTGGATCAAGAGTATGATTATGAAGCGCTGCAATATGTGTTAAAACAAATTAAACAAACGCTCAAAAATCAAGAATTGGAAAAGAACCAAGCCACATTGTTGCTAGAACATGACATACCTTATCAGGTCATAGTGGCATTAATGGATACCACCCGTTCATATGAAGACGTCGTAGTGGCATCTGTGGTTCAAGCTGAATTGTTTCCACAAATTTCATTGGGTGATGCGCCACTAGAAGACGTTTCTAACCAATCGAACCAAACCCCATAGCAGAGGATTAGCGATGAAAAAATCAGTACGCGCCTCTCGCATGGAGAGACATCACAAGCGCATGGCACAAACGTCCAAACTAAGTTTGGTATCGTTAATGGATATTTTTACGATTCTGGTATTTTTCTTAATGTTTAATGCATCAGATGTGCAGGTTTTACAAACTGATAAAAGTGTTAAATTGCCAGAATCTACAGCCGATACGGCAGCCCAAGAAACCTTAGTTTTGCTGGTAAATGCCAAGCATATTTTACTGCAAGGTCAAAAAATGGCTGACGTTGCTCAGGTGATGTCACAATCTGATGAGATCATTCCTGCACTCGAAAAAGAGCTAGCCTATCAAAAAAGTCGCACAAAAATTATTGCGGTTGACAGCAGTGAAGAACAAGATCCAAATGAGATTGCTCGAGCGATTACCATAATGGGTGATCAGGCCATTCCTTACAGTTTACTTAAAAAAATAATGCAAACTTGCGCGCAAGCGGGCTATACCAATATATCTCTTGCGGTAGAGCAACAACTACCAGCTGAGGGGGATAAATGAGTTCCCTAAGTCATTATCAGTTTAGAAGCCAGTTGCCCTGGTCTTCTAGTGAGCAGGAAAACAAATTTTTCAGCAAATTAACCATTGGGGTTTTAGCGATTACCTTTATGCTGGCCCTAATCGTTAAATTGCAGCAGTTACCAGAGCAAACCCGAGAAGAAAAGGAGCGGGTTCCGCCCCAGTTGACTAGAATTATCGAGGCTCAAAAAGTTGAACCACCTAAACCTATAGAGCCGCCTAAACCCATTCCGGAAGAGATTCCTGAGGTTAAAAAAGAGCAGCCAAAAGAACCGCCCAAGCCACCAAAGCCAGAAAAAAAGGCAGAAAAACCGAAAGAAAAACCGCAACCTAAAGTCGAGGTGAAAAAACCAACTGACGCAGAATTAGCCAACCAAGCTAGGGAAAAAGCCAGTCAAAGCGGTTTGCTACAATTTACCGATGATTTGAACAGTATGCGTGAGCAAGCCAATATAAATAATTTGGCGGATACCGAAATGATCAAAGGTGCAGGCAAAACTAATGAACAGCAACGTGCTTTTGTGGGCAAAAAAGTGGCAGATAAAAGTGGCGGTTTAAACACCAGCGATTTATCAACTGACGTGGGAGCAAGAGGCCAATTAGCTGGCCGTAAAACCACAGAATTTGATGCCCCCAATGAAGGTTTAGCGTCTCTTGCTGCTAAAGAGCTAGTCACCGAAGATACTGTGCTAGGCAGTCGAGATATTGAATCGATTCGTAAAGGTTTTGATGTCAACAAAGGTGCCTTGTACACCATTTATCGTCGAGCTTTAAGAGATGATCCCAGTTTACAGGGAAAAATTACGGTTAACCTCGAAATCGCCCCTGATGGTTCTGTAACCAAAGTAAAACTGGTATCTAGTGAATTGGACTTTCCAGAGTTGGAAGAAAAGTTACTTAATCGGATTCGATTGATGAACTTTGGTGCTGATCAAGTAACCGCTACGATTTTGGATTACTCCTTAGACTTTTTCCCATTTTAATTCTCAATATCCTGTAGCACGGGCTTTGGCCCGTGGTGACCAATTCAACCAATCCACGGCATAAATGCCGCGCTACTAATGTCTGTAGCACGGGCTTTAGCTCGCGGTAAACAATTCAACCTATCCACGGCATAAATGCCGTGCTGCTAATGTTTGTAGCACGGGTTTTGGCCCGTGGTGACCAATTCAACCAATCCACGGCATAAATGCCGCGCTACTAATGTCTGTAGCACGGGCCTTAGCCCGTGGCGAACATCAAATTCCACAACGCTTTTTTTACCGGCGACAAAATATTGTATCTAATCAGCAATCAACGTAAACTGCGCGCCAGAGCTGGTCAAGACAATCGCCGCTTTGTTACCTTTTAGGTTTTCAAAGGGGAGGAAAGTCCGGGCTCCAACGGGCAGGGTGCCAGATAACGTCTGGGCGGCGTGAGCCGACGACAAGTGCAGCAGAGAGGATACCGCCTAAGCGCGTAAGCGCCGGTAAGGGTGAAAGGGTGCGGTAAGAGCGCACCGGGCCACTGGTAACAGTTGGTTGCAAGGTAAACTCCACCCGGAGCAAGACCAAATAGGGTTCCTTATGGTGCGGCCCGCATCGGAACCGGGTAGGTTGCTTGAGCCAGTGAGCGATTGCTGGCCTAGATGAATGATTGTTAATCTCTTTGAGAAATACAGAACCCGGCTTAATGACCAGCTCTAACTTTTCCCGCTTTATTTGTTTTTCCTTAAATAAACCTTCTAAGTACATAAAAATTATAGAGTTATTAAAATGAATGGGGTAAATTCAGTTAAATGGGTTTATGTCGGCACCTGTATTATTAATTCGCTTTATATTAGGAACGTAAATGAAAGGAACTATTCTCGATTTTCAGCCAGACTCTAAACAAGGTGTGATCTGCGCCGAAAATAAACGTTTTACCTTTAGTATGGATGAATGGAAATACAGTCAGTCGGCTCGTCCTGGACAACATGTTGAATTTAGTGCGCACTTGGGAAAAGCGAAAGAAATCAAGGCACTTTATAAAGCACCAAATGCAATCGTACTAGCATCAGACGCCGAAAATGCAGTTAAACGATCAAAATGTGCAGTGGCGTCTTTACTGTTTGGTATCCTTAGTCTAATTTTCATTAGCTCTTTATTGGCGGTGATCTTTGGTCACATAGCTCGCTCTAAAATACGTCACAGTCATGGTAAATTGATAGGTAACAAAATGGCTCTGTGGGGGTTATGGTTAGGATATATCGGTATCATTATTAATATTATTTTCTTTATTATCCTTGCCGCACAATCAGGTAGTGGATATTGAAAAAGGCAATATTTCGCCATACGACCCTATTGTTGCCGTTTTATCAGGATACATAATTGAGCCATCCAAATAGCTGTCAAACAGTTATTATTATTTAATCTGATTGTGTTTTTATGATTGTTGGCTAACTGTCTGAATTTATTAGATAAATTAAAGATTGTTTAGTTGTTTCTTATTGTGCTCAATACGTCCGAACAGATATTTGTAGTGCCTGTGATGGTTATCACTGTTGGCACACATTCTGCTAATTAATTCGCATAATCATCTGTTTTGAATTGACCATTGATATGCAAGTATATTCCCAACCACTCTCTTTATTTGATTATATTGGTAATCAAACCCAATCGAATCAAGATCTTGAAAATATTGCCCAAGCTAATAAACAAGATATTAAAGGTGGTTTAGCGGTTTTAAACACTGGCTTAGCTAATCAAGATTTTGAAGAAACCTTAAAGTTACTTGAAAAAGGTGAAATCGACTTAGACTTGAATACTGTCGAAAATTATTTTGAGTTTAATCAGAACAGATTAAACAAAGAAATTGAACAGCTATCTGCCCAGTATGACGGCATAAACAGCCTTAAAATTAGCGTTGAGGATGAAAAATTAACCGTTATAGGGGACGGTCCATCGGCAGAATCATTACAACGTTATCTTGATCGCGATAGTCGACTAAACGACTTAGTACAACAAACTTCAAAATTATCGCAATTTGTTGAATGGGGTAAAGCTAAAGAGCAAGCGGCAGTTTATCAGCAAGAAAATATGCCAGAAGAGACACTTATTGATTATTTAAAAGAAGCTAGAGACGTAGTCAACAATGTAAATGAACTCACTGTGACTGCAACAGGTGGGGATTTTGCCTCTCACGGTCATACCGATATACTAACTAAAAAGTATTCTACCTCTGAAAACTAAATACTTTTAAAAACCAGCACTGATATTCATTAATCCGCTTTTCGTTATCTTTGTCATTGAATTTATGTCGATGCGGGCATTTTTGATTTATATTAATGTTTGCGACATTTTATTCGAATAAAATGCTGTTTAGTCTTTAGTCTAATTGTTAATCAATAAAGAAGTAGGGTAGATTGGTTAAAATATATACCTTTATTCATATTGGTTATCCAAAATTCATTCAGAGGTTGATATCAACAAGACCATTATCCCGACAATACTCGATATAGAGGCCAGTGGTTTTGGGAGCCATAGTTATCCAATTGAGGTGGGCGTTGTGACTTATTTGTCTCAGCGCTATTGTCGATTGATACAACCAGAAGCTGATTGGCATCATTGGACACAGGAAGCTGAGGACCTACACGGTATTTCTCGAGATGTATTACTGCAAAAAGGTACTGCTGCATCCCAAGTATGCGAAGATTTGAATAACCTTTTGAGAGGTCAAACCGTTTATTCTGATGGTTGGGTGGTGGACTACCCTTGGCTGATCAAACTTTTTAGTGCTGGTAAACAGCACATGAAATTCAAATTTAGTCCGTTAGAAAATATTCTGTCTGAAAAACAAATGGAACTTTGGCATGATACCCAAGAGAACTTAGTTAAAAGCATGGATTGTCGACGTCACAGGGCCAGTTGTGACGCAGAGTTAGTTCAGAACGTATATATGCAAACTCAGCACGATACTGAACTGACTAACTCTACTTCATTTCATTTTTAATGTTTAGCTGCGTACTCTTCTACTTCACGCCAAACGCGAAGTAAATTTGTTCCGAGTATTTTAGCAATATCAGATTCGCTATAACCCTTATCCAATAGGCCTTGAACTAAGTTTGGATAAGCAGATACATCTTTCAAACCTATGGGCAATGAATCGCCAACACCATCGTAATCTGAACCAATACCAACATGATCAATGCCAACCAATTTGACAACATGGTCGACGTGCTCTACGACCGTATCAACATTGGCATAGGGGAAAGGATTGTTTTTGAAATACTGTTCTTCAAAATTCTCTAACTCAGCACTGTCTGCACCAAACTCCTCTTCAATGGCTTTACGCTTTTCACCCATAGTGATGCGCCAACCTCTGGACACTTGGTCGACAAAGGTAGAACCGAAATTGATCATGACTACACCGCCGTTTTCGGCCAAGGCCACTAACATTTCGTCGGTCATATTACGTTCAAAACCCGGAGTAAAGCGGCGCAAGGATGAATGGGAAGCAATAACTGGCGCTTTACTCAACTCTATTACTTGGTAAAAGGCATCATCTGAGACATGGGAAATATCTATCATAATTCCGATGTTGTTCATTTCGCCAACCAGTTCTTTACCAAATGGGCTCAGGCCTTTCCATTTTTTGCGAAGATCGTATGAAGAATCGGAAATGTGATTGGCTAATGAATGGGCTAAGGTGATATATCGGATACCGCGGTCATAGAAGGTTTTCAGGTTTTCCATGTCTCCTTGCAGCGGTGAACCATTCTCCATACCCATAGGCAAAGAGATTAAGCCTTGAGCAAATTGTTTTTCAACATCAGCTGGTGATTTTGCTATGGCAAACTTATCTGGGGCTCTACCTACGATGGCTTCAACGTAATCAATTAATTTGTGAGCTAAGGCCGTGGATTTTGGGGAGTCATCTAAAGATGCTGGAATATAAATTGACATAAAAGGAGCGTTTAGTCCGCCTGCTTTAGCTCTAGGGTAATCGAAATCCCCAGAATCAGTGGCGACAGTCACATCTTCCCATTTTTGCTGTAGACGATAAGGTACATCAATGTGACCATCGACTAAAATATATTTTTGAGTCAGTTCAGTGGCTTTTTTTGAAGCATGAAATTCACTATCAGACGCAGTGACACAACCGCTCAATGCCAACGCTATACAAATCCATAAACTCTTTTTCATACTATCTGTTCCTTATTATTTTACGATTAGACGATTGTTCTAAAGACGCGCTGTTTCAAAAGCGTGTGGTTATAAATTTTTGTGCTTCTTTTAACGCTGTAGCACGGTTATTTGGATTTACTTAAATGTCTGCAGCTTTAGTTGTTTCCGTCCAAGGCTAGTTAAACCCCAAGCAACTTCATTGCTTGATTTACCTTATCAATACAGCAAATCACGTTAACTGTACGCAATGTATCAGTGTGACTAACAAAGTGATGGAAAAGTTGAGTGTTAAAGCCTGATTAACTTAAGCCTCACCGAGGTATCTAAAGCTGCGACAAACTATCCCGTATTTTTTAGTTGAAAACAAGGTGATAGGCTAAGCAAGACCTGAGGATTGTTAAATATAGTTTCCAACTTTGGTCTTTTATCGCCTACCATTGTACTGAATATGCTCAACGGTTTACTCATAAACCTGTCCGCGGGGGAAAATTGAATTAATGAATATTATTTATATGGCTCGAAACCATGAACTTACGTAAAAGTAATATTGCAAAACTTCCGCAAGATACTTTCGACGTGCTTATTGTGGGAGGCGGGATCAATGGCGCAGTGTCAGCAGCGGCGTTGTCGGCCAAAGGAGCCAAAGTTGCGTTAATCGATAAAGGTGACTTTGCTGGTTCCACGAGTTCAAATTCATCCAATCTTGCTTGGGGGGGGATTAAGTATCTTGAGAGCTTTGAATTTGGATTGGTTAATAAACTATGTAAAAGCCGCAATCATTTAATGAGGCATTATCCATCCACAGTTCAAGAGATTCGTTTTTTCACCAGCATTCAACGGGGATTTCGTTTCTCACCTGCATTCATTTATATGGGAACCCTTTTATATTGGCTGATGGGGCGCTTTTTCACAAAAATGCCTAAATATTTGTCCTGTGAAAAGATCAAACAAATGGAAAGTATTATCAATACCGAGCATATATCAGGCGGATTTGAATACTCAGATGCTTATTTACATGATAATGATGCGAGGTTTGTGTTCAATTTCGTTCGCTCTAGCATGAGTTATGGGTGCATTGCCGCCAACTATGTAGGGCTAGAACATTCCCGCAAAGTCGACGGATTATGGTTAAGTGAAGTGACCGATCAGATCAGTGGCGAAAAGATAGAAATTCGCTCGAAGGCTATTATTAACGCAACAGGCCCTTTTGTTGACCAAATAAATCAAATGAATAAACAAACAACGGAGCACCACCATGTATTTTCCAAAGGTGTGCACCTAATCGTCGACAAAATCACTGACAGTCATAAAGTGCTGACGTTTTTTGCTGATGATGGCCGATTGTTTTTTGTGATCCCCATGGGACCCAAAACCTGTATTGGCACCACTGATACACAAGTTCCCAGTCCGAATACGCAAGTCTCTGAGCAAGATAGAGAATTTATCTTGTCGAACGTTAATAAACTATTGGCCCTAGCTAAACCGCTGACTAAAAATGACATCATCGCAGAACGATGTGGAGTAAGACCTTTGGCTATCAAAGGAAGCGGAGGGAAAGCCGATTGGGTTAAATTGTCCCGTAAACACGCAATTGATGTTGATAAAGACAATCACTATTTATCTATATTTGGTGGTAAGTTGACAGATTGCCTTAACGTCGGTGATGAAGTCTGTGAGTTTATAGAGTCCTTTAATATTCCATTAGCTTACAAAGATTATAAATGGTACGGCGAACCTGGAGAGGCCGTAAAACGCGAGTTTTTCCATCGGGCTAAGCTGATGGGGTTCGATGAGCTTACACCTGCAAGTTCCTCCGAGCCTCTGTCTCAACGTTTTTGGAGGAGGTACGGACGTAACGCGATTAATATGCTGGAAAGCATTCGTGAAAATCCTGCTATGGGTAAGCTATTAATTGAAAACAGCGAGTATCTGCGGGTTGAAGTTGAACATGCCGCTAATCGAGAGATGATAACAACCTTAGATGATTTTTTGCGGCGGCGCTCAAAAATAGCCTTAGTTGTCTCCCAGCAAGATATCTTGCAAGCCCCAGGGCTAAAAGAAGCATGTGAAATTCTGTTTGGCGATGAGGCTGAGGCTAAATTGGCAGAATATATTGCCACAGTCGTTAATTCTGCATAATTTTGCTGGTATGCACAATTTTTAACAAACTATTTCTAATTTAAGCTTTTTGGGTGGTGACTTCCCAGCCCAAATAAAACATACTTGCACACTTTCTGGCACAAACTGACTTATATTTTACAGCGCTCAGGCAGTGCAAAGAGCAAGTAAAGTGTTTGAAAGTGATTTTAATCTCCGTCGTGTTTTCCCCACGGAGCATCATTTAAAAGAGAACAAGAAGTAATGAAAACGAATTATATTCCACTGGATAAAAATAAACATAGCGCGCTAAAAGTAAAGACGCAGCATAACTTTGAATTTGCCAAAGAGACTCATTTAGCATCAGCTTCCTTACGTGAGTTCGCTCAAATTGCCAGTTGTATGCCTATTGCCTTTATTAAGGATCAACCTTCAGGTAATTTCCATTCAATTGCTATGTTAGGTTTGGAGCAAGGTACTAATTTATATTTCAAAGATGACAAATGGTTAGGTCATGTTATGCCTTTGAATATTCAACGCTATCCTTTTGATGTGCGCCCTGACGGTGACAAATTAGGCGTTTACATCGACGAAAACAGTGTTCTGGTTGGTGAAGAAGAAGGCGAAAGCTTGTTCACAGCAGAAGGCGAACCAACAGATTATTTGAAAAATCGTCAAGACCTTCTGGGTGAAATTACCAATAGTGAATTGGCAACTCAGCGTTTTGTTAAAAAGATCGTTGAATTAGATTTGCTTGATGCTGTGCAATTAAATGTTCAATATGCTAGTGGCGAAAAGCGTGCTGTTACCGGTATTTTCACGATCAATGAAAAACGTCTGAATGAGTTATCTGACGAAATTATTATTGAATTGAAAAACAGCGGTTTTCTTGGAGCTATCTACACGGCAATGTTATCACTCACTCAACTAAACCGTTTAGCCCAATTGTCAGTGAACACCGACAAGCCAATTCGCGCAATTCAAATAAGTTTAGTTGACGATGCTAAAAAAGAGACAGTTAAAGAAGAAGCGCCAAGCGCGTAAAACGTTATCACGTTTTTGATATAGCTAAACAAAAGCCAACAGTACAATTACTGTTGGCTTTTTTGTTTAACTTGGTAACTTGTCCGCGAGACGAAAGGTGTATTGGCTAGCAAAGTCGCACTTGGGAAAGTCGCTTGATTGGGGCTGTTCGGATAGAATTGGGATTCAATACAAAAGCCATGATAGGCAGCGTATTTAGTGTTATTTTTTCCTAGGGTATTCTCACCTAAAAAATTGCCAGTATAAATTTGTGCCCCCGGCATGGTCGTTTCCGTCACTAATGTTCGGCCAGATTTTGGCTCAGTCACTTGTGCGACCAATTGCAGTTTTTGTTGATCTTGTGAGAATCCATCCACACACCAATTGTGGTCAAGACCACTGGCCGCTTTGATTTCTTCATCTTGCTGTTTAATCGCTTTACCAAAAGGAGTTGGCTGACGTAAATCAAAAGCCGTATTATCGACTGATTTAATTTCTCCGGTTGGAATCGCATTTTCATCTGCTGGCGTGTAAAAATTGGCAGATAGGGTAATTTGTTGATCAAAAATACTCCCTGAGTCATGTCCAGCTAAATTAAAATAACTATGTTGAGTGGGGTTGAATACAGTATCTTGATTACAAAGCCCACGGTATTCAATGGTTAATCGGTCTTCTTGATCGAGTGTGAAAATAACATCTACAGTGAGGGTTCCAGGAAAGCCTTGATCACCATCTTCACTTATTAAGCTCAAGGTAATACTTGGATCTGGACGCTCAAGCAAATTACTAACTGACCAAATTCGATTATGGAATCCGTCAACCCCACCGTGCAGGCAATTACCTTGTAAATTTGTGCTGACCGAGTATTGCTTTTCAGCTATTTTAAATAGCCCTTTTTCGATTCGATTTGCATAGCGACCTACTGTTCTGCCTAAATAACTTTGATCAGATAAATAGTCATCCACACTATCAAAGCCTAAAACAATATCTACGTTGGGATCGGTAGCTAATGTCCACGATCGAATAATTGCTCCTAAGGTCAATATTTCAACTGACATACCGTTTTTGTTGGTCAAAATGTAACTATCTACTACTTGGCCATCGGGCATTTTTCCAAATTGATTTGTATCGATCATACTTCATCTCTCCCTGCTTAGGTTGGTTGATCAACGGCTTGCCTCAGTTAGCCAATCACTATTCTATTGGGACACGAAATTCTCAATAAACTGCGTAATACTGAGTATCTTAATATAAGTTGACGCCTAGCTTATTATAAAAAAAACTATCCTCATGATTATTTTGCGTTTTTTAGAATAAGAAGGAAATTTCAAGTAAGATTTTTTAGCTTATTTTAAATCTAATGGATCCTCGATTTTCACTGTACATAAAAACAGCTTTGAAGGCTTTCTTTATATATATCAGCCGCTTTCGTCTAGCCCTTAGTTTAATTGGTATTCGCGGCTTCTCTTTAACCCGTTTTTTGTCCTTGACAATGGGGTTAGTGGAAACCTAAACTCTCATTTGTGGGTAATTGTGGCAGAAAGTGGATCAAAGTGATCTTAATGTGTTGCAAACTGATGCTAAAAAAATAATAAAAGCAAACTAATAACAAAGGCTAGGGGATATGTTCCGCGGCGCTAACGCAATCAATCTAGACGTAAAAGGCAGGGTGGCGATACCTACACGGTATCGGCAGTTGTTGCTAGATGATTGTCAGGGACAACTGGTTTGCACAATCGATACACAGCAAAGCTGTCTGCTACTTTACCCACTTCCTGAATGGGAAGAGATTGAGCTTAAACTTAGTAAACTTTCTAGCATGATACCTCAAGAACGCCGCTTACAGCGACTTCTTTTGGGTTACGCGATGGAAGGCGAAATGGACAAGAATGGTCGCTTTCTCTTGTCGGCTCCACTTCGTCAACACGCCAACTTGGGCAAAGAAATTATGCTAGTAGGACAACTTAATCGCTTCGAAATTTGGGATGCGCAAATATGGCAGCAACAGGTTCATCAGGATATTGAAACTGAAAAAGGTGGCGAATTTGAATTGACTGAGCGTTTACAGGACTTCTCACTTTGATTACTGAAAACCAATCGTCACAAACTTTGCACCGCTCAGTGTTGCTGGATGAATCCATTGAGGGGTTGGATATCAAGCCCGATGGCATTTATATGGATGCCACTTTTGGACGTGGTGGTCACACTGAAAAAGTGTTGCAGAAGTTGTCGGCCAATGGACGCTTGATTGCACTTGACCGTGACCCTTACGCGATTGAAGCGGCAAAACGTTTTGCCGATGACAGCCGTTTTTGTATTGAACATGTGGCATTTTCGAATATCGAAGAGGTGGCACTCAAACATCAGGTATTGGGCAAAGTCGACGGTATATTGATGGATCTTGGGGTGTCTTCGCCGCAGTTAGATGACGCGCAACGAGGTTTTAGTTTTATGCGCGAAGGTCCATTAGATATGCGCATGGACACCAGCAAAGGTATTAGTGCAGCTCAATGGCTGGCAAAAGCCGAAGAAGATGACATTACTCAGGTTATCAAAGAGTTTGGTGAAGAAAAATTTGGTAAACGAATTGCTCATGCAATTGTCAATAGCCGTGATGAATTTCCGTTAACGACAACATTGCAATTAGCAAAGTTAGTCGATGAAGCGGTGCCGGTTAAAGATAAATATAAACATCCTGCGACCCGTACTTTTCAGGCAATTCGTATTTATATTAATAGCGAATTAGATGAAGTTCGGGACGGGCTTAAAGGTGCATTAGCGTGCCTTTCTTCTGGAGGACGACTGGCAGTGATCAGTTTTCATTCGTTAGAAGATCGATTGGTAAAACGCTTTATGCGCGAACAAAGTCGCGGCATGCAGGTTCCAGCCCGTATGGCAATTACGCAGGCACAAATAGATGCAACACGGGCAATGAAATTAATAGGCAAGGCGACTAAGCCCAGCGAGTATGAAATTAAAGTGAATGCGAGGTCGCGAAGTTCGGTGTTAAGGGTGGCTCAGAAGCTGTGACAGAGACTAGGACCAACTTCAATTTGGTCAACTTAATCTTCACCGAGCTAGCCCGTCATCCGATACGGGTTTTGTTGTTTTTAATGGTATTGATAAGTGCGTTCGCAGTGATCATGAGTGCGCACCATAATCGGCAGATGTCGATTGCTTTAGAGCAGTTGATGCAAGAACAAGATCAATTAGATATCCAGTGGCGTCATCTTATTTTAGAACAGGGTGCACTAACGGATCATAACCGCATTGAAGTGGCGATGAAAAAGCAACTTAATATGCACAGACCAAGTCCAGAAAATGAAATTGTGGTGCGCTTGAAATGACGAAGGCTAGGACTAAACAAGCTAAGAAAAACATTGCTCCAAGTATGGTGCAATGGCGTTTCATAGTGGTTGTTGGTGCCATATTAGCCGTGTTTGCAGTGTTAACTGTCAGAGCCGCTTATATTCAGGTAATTAATCCTGATCAACTAATTGAAGAAGGCGATAACCGTACGCTTCGAGTACGGAATAATGAAGTTTATCGTGGCTTGATCACTGACAGAAACGGTGAGCAATTAGCGGTAAGTGTGCCTGCAAAAGCGGTATGGGCACATCCACCTACAGTCACAGATCCAGAAAAAGGCGCACTAGCTGACACTCGCAGATGGCAAGCACTTGCAGAGGTGTTGGGTCAGGATGTGGATAAGTTGATTAAAAAAGCCAGCAACGAAAATAGCAAATTTGTTTATTTGCAACGCCAAGTGTCTCCGGCAATGGCAACGTTTGTGAAGAAGCTAAATATTCCCGGCGTATACCTTGTCAACGAATCTCGCCGTTATTATCCAGCGGGCGAAGCTTCTGCTCATGTGGTCGGTTTCACCAATGTGGATGATCAGGGAATTGAGGGGATTGAGAAGTTATATGATGAATACCTTTCGGCAACCCCAGACTCCAGAACGATCCGTCGCGATGCTAAAGGCCGTCAAGTTGAAATTCTTGAACAAGAAGAAGGAAAAGATCCCCAAGATATCCAACTTACTATTGATCAACGGATTCAAGCGCTTGCATATCGTGAATTAAAATCAGCAGTGCATTTTTATCGTGCTACATCTGGCTCTGTGGTGGTTGCGGATGTAAACACCGGTGAAATATTAGCGATGGTAAATAGTCCATCTTTCAATCCAAATAATCGCCAAGGTGTATCCCCTCGAAAAATTCGAAACAGAGCCATTACCGATACCTTTGAGCCAGGTTCCTCAGTTAAACCTTTGGCTGTAGTGAGCGCCTTAGAGTTTGGTTCTGCTGATACTGAGACGATTATAGATACCTCTCCAGGCTGGCGACGTCTTGGCGGAAGTATTGTTCGTGATTCCCGTAATTATGGCAAATTGACGTTGCAGCAAATCATTCAAAAATCCAGCAATATCGGTACATCCAAGCTGGCTTTATCGGTGCCTAAAGAGTTCCTGCTAGATACTTATTACAACATGGGATTGATGAGTGAAACGGGAACTAATTTAATTGGTGAACAGGGGGGTCTTTTCAACGAACAGCGGAGATGGTCAAAATTTGAATTGTCTACGTTGTCGTTCGGTTATGGATTATCTGTTACCACTATGCAATTAGCCCGGATGTACTCCATCTTAGGTAACGGCGGCATTAAGCAGCCACTAAGTATTGTCATGTCAGATGAACAGAAAATGACAGAAAGAGTCATTAGTGAAGAGAATGCCCATCGTGTATTAATCATGATGGAGAGTGTACTTGAAGACGGCGGCTCTGGTCGCAAGGCTCGAGTACCTGGATATCGCGTTGCAGGTAAAACAGGCACAAGCCGCAAAGCCATTAAAGGCGGATACGGTGAGCAATATGTGAATATTTTTGCTGGTGTAGCGCCTGTATCGGATCCACAACTGGCCGTGGTTGTGCTAATTAACGAGCCGAAAGGTGATTTGTATTATGGCGGCGACACTGCTGCCCCTGTTTTTAGCACTATTATGGCAAATACATTGCAATTGTTGAATGTGCCGCCCGATGCCAAAAACGTCTCCTCAATCGCTAAACGAGGAGAGCAATAATGCAGCAGTTTCAGGCAATTAATAATATTAAAGCGGTACTCGCTAAATTTCAGATTGATGCACCCGATGTACAAGTCAGCGAGCTAGTATTAGACAGTCGTGAAGTGGCGGTTCACAGTGTTTTTGTGGCAATAAAGGGACATCAATTAGACGGACGAGATTTTATCCCGCAGGCAATTAGCCTTGGTGCAAAACTGATACTGCAAGAAGTTGAGCAACCGCAACTTCATGGCGAAATTGAAATGCGCGAGCAAAGTGTTTTGATTTCGTTTTATCAGTTAGGTCAAAAGCTATCTTTGCTAGCCGCCGCATTTTATGGTTCACCGGCTCAATACTTAGATGTGATTGGCGTAACGGGCACAAACGGTAAAACTTCGGTTGTACAATTAATCAGTCAATTGCGTTTCTTATGTGGCGACGTATCAGCTTCGATTGGTACTTTGGGCGCGGGATTGTACAGCGTAGACAACTATCAATTAGAAAAAACCCTTAACACCACGCCAGATGCCTGCCAGGTACAAAAATTATTGGCTAAGTATGTGGGTTTGGGTGCCAAACAAGTTGCCTTAGAAGCGTCCTCTCATGCATTAGTTCAAGATCGCATTCAAGGGCTTAAAATGGACGTGGCGGTGTTTACTAATTTGACTCGTGACCACTTGGACTATCACGGGGACATGAACGAATATGCCAAGGCAAAACGCCAATTACTTAATCAGCCAGAACTGAAAAATCTGGTGTTAAATGCAGATGATCCAGAAACCGCTAATTGGATTAGTGCTGCTTCAAAACAACAAAAAATCACGTTGTTTTCGACCCAATTGAGTGCCGAAAATGTGGCCGATACACAGCAATATTGTTTCGCCAGTAATATTCAATACGATCAACGCGGATTGTCTTTTCAATTGAATTCATCATGGGGAAATGCGGACATCCATTGTGGTCTATTAGGTAAGTTCAATGTAGCCAATTTACTGGCCGCAATCGCTAGCCTTCTAGTCTTAGGCTTATCGCTGCCAAAATTAGCGAAGTTGTGTAAAAAATTAAAACCCGTCGCTGGACGGATGGAGTTATTTGAACACCCTAAGGCTGGCAATCTCATCGTCGACTTCGCACATACTCCAGATGCGTTAGAGCAGGCCTTGAAATCAGCGAGAGTACATAGTCAAAAGCAACTTATTTGTGTGTTTGGATGTGGTGGCGACAGAGATAAAGGTAAACGCCCATTAATGGCAGCGGCAGCCGAGCAATATAGTGATCAAATTATTATCACCTCAGACAATAGTCGCTCTGAACCTTCTTCCTCAATTGTTGCCGATATACTTGCCGGAATAACGGACCAAAGCAAAGTCAAAGTAGAAACGGATCGTAAAAAAGCGATTCAATTAGCTATAGCGCAGAGTCAGAAAGGCGATCTGATTGTGGTTGCTGGCAAAGGACATGAAACAGAACAAGTCATCGGCCAACAGAGTCTGCCATACGATGAACGAAACTACGTTAACACTCTGTGTGTGGGGGAAATGTAATGATTGAAGTATCTCTTGATTGGATAGCACAACAAACAAGCGGACAGCTGGTTGGAGATAACGCAAATGTGTCTGGCGTAAGCACAGACACAAGAAGTTTAGTGCAAGGGGATGTTTTCATTGCTTTGGTCGGCCCTAATTTTGATGGTCACAAATTTATTGATGAAGCAGCCAAAAATGGTGCGGCAGCGTTTATCGTGTCACAAAATATCGACACCCATTTACCCTATATTTTAGTCGAAGACAGCAAACTTGCTTTAGGCGCATTGAGCGCTGCGGTAAAACAAAAAGTTGCACCCAAAACTGTGGGAATTACCGGTAGTAGCGGCAAAACAACCGTGAAAGAAATGGTTGCCGGAATTTTGTCTCGGATCGGAAACGTATTGGCCACCAACGGAAACTTCAACAACGATATTGGCGTGCCTCTGACATTATTAAGATTGCAACAGAATCACGATTTTGCAGTAATCGAAATGGGTGCTAATCACTTAGGTGAGATTGCCTATACCACTAATTTAGTGAAGCCCGACGTGGCGACAATCGTCAATGCAGCTGCGGCTCACCTAGAGGGTTTTGGTAGTTTACTGGGCGTTGCCCGTGCTAAAAGTGAAATTTTTAGAGGGTTGAGTAGTAAAGGTACAGCAATCATTAATCGAGATAGCCAATTTAGCGATTTTTGGACTGGTAAGTTGAAAGAGTGCCATATTCAAGGTTTTTCAGTAAGCCAAGAAACCGACTTTTATGCACAGGATGTCACTTTGGGCATCGATGGTTGCGCGCAATTTATGTTGTGTACACCTAAAGGCAAGATTCATCTTACCTTAGCATTACCCGGAATTCACAATGTTGGCAATGCGCTAGTGGCAGCTGGATTGGCCATGAATGTTGGCGCCAATTTAGAAGATATTAAATTTGGTTTGCAAAATATGCAGCAAGTCAGTGGTCGACTGCAAGTCAAACAATTAACTAACCAAGTTAAAATTCTAGATGATACCTACAACGCAAATGTGGCATCGGTAAATGCAGCAATTGATTTACTTAGTAGTTTCAGCGGTTACCGTATTTTGATCTTGGGTGACATGGGAGAATTAGGTGAAAAAGCTCGTTATTACCACGAACTTGTTGGCGAATATGCTAATCAAAAAGGCATCGATAATTTAGTTACCTTAGGGGTTTTGAGTCAGGCTGCAAGTGATGTATTTGGCGGTAAACATTTCAGTGATATTAATTTGTTAGTTGAACATATTAGTGCTTCTTTAGCGTCTGAGCAGCGAGATATTACCATTTTAGTAAAAGGCTCCAGAAGTGCCCGAATGGAAAGAGTCGTTAAAGCATTGGAGGAATCTCCTGTGGGAAAGTTTGAAAGAGTTAGGGAGCGAATTGCATGCTAATTTGGTTGGCTGAGTGGTTGCAGCAATATGATTCTGGGTTCAACGTATTCTCATACCTTACGTTGCGCGCAATCCTTAGCACACTTACCGCGTTATTGATGGCCGTATTAATTGGACCAAGCATGATTCGCTGGTTGCAAACGATGCAAATCGGTCAAACGGTGCGTGATGATGGGCCGCAAAGCCATTTGTCTAAATCCGGCACACCTACTATGGGTGGTTTGTTAATTTTAGCTGCAATTCTAACGAGTGCGTTGTTATGGGCAGACTTGAGCAACCGCTATGTTTGGGTTGTATTGTCGATTGTCGTCGGTTACGGGCTAATTGGATTTGTCGATGACTACCGCAAAGTAGTGCGTAAAGATCCCAAAGGTCTGATTGCCAAATGGAAGTACTTTTGGCAGTCAATTATTGCCATCGCGGTAGCGGTTTACTTATACGCAAATAGTCAAGATCCTGCCGAGACAGCTCTGCTAGTGCCTTTTTTCAAAGAAGTCATGCCGCAGCTTGGTATGTTTTTTATGGTAGTGGTGTATTTCACTGTGGTAGGCACCAGTAATGCGGTAAATCTTACCGACGGCCTAGATGGATTAGCAATAGTACCCACTATTTTGGTTGCAGGCGCGCTCGCTATTTTTGCTTATACCACCGGCAATATTAACTTTTCAGCGTACTTAAATATTCCCTATATTCCAGAAACCAGTGAATTAGTGATTGTTTGTACCGCGATTGTTGGCGCAGGTTTAGGGTTTTTATGGTTTAACACCTACCCAGCCCAGGTGTTTATGGGAGATGTAGGCTCATTGGCGTTAGGCGGTACTTTGGGAATTATGGCGGTACTTGTTCGCCAAGAAATAGTGTTGATTATTATGGGTGGTGTATTTGTCGTTGAAACCTTGTCGGTGATATTGCAAGTGGGGTCCTTTAAATTACGTGGCAAACGCATATTTAGAATGGCACCTATACATCATCATTTTGAACTTAAAGGTTGGCCAGAACCAAGAGTCATCGTTAGGTTTTGGATTATTTCATTGATTTTAGTGCTAATCGGTTTAGCCACATTGAAGTTGAGATAAATAGACGTTATGCAAACCCCTGATTTAAAAAACATGCAGGTTGTTGTGGTTGGTTTAGGACTGACCGGCAAGTCTTGCGTGAAATTTTTACAGGAGCACGGGGCGAACGTAATCGGCATGGATCGTAATCCTGTTGAAATGCCAGTTGGGGTAAAAACACTCAGCGGTGATTTCAGTCAAGAGGTCTTACTCAATGCCGATTTGGTCGTATTGAGTCCAGGGGTTAATCCAAATGGTAGTGTCTTCCAAAACGTGCAAAAAGCGGGCGTGGAGGTGATAGGTGATGTGGAATTATTCGCTCGCTTTAATACTACTCCAGTCATTGCTATTACCGGTTCTAATGGAAAATCGACAGTAACTTGTTTGGTTAATGAAATGCTTAACTGTGCGGGTATGAAAGCGCAAATGGGCGGAAATATAGGCACTCCGGTGTTGGACTTACTCAATACTGATGCCGATTATTTAGTACTCGAATTGTCCAGTTTTCAGCTTGAATTATTGCAATCATTAACCCCAGTTTGCGCAACCATTTTGAATGTGAGTGAAGATCACATTGATCGTCATCAAACATTTTTGGCTTATACCGACGCCAAACAGCGTGTTTATCGCAACGCTGAATATACTATCGCCAACCGTGATGATGTTAAAACTTGGCCAAAAAATTATGTGACCAAAACCAGTTTCGGCTTGAGCCTCTCTCCTGTAGGAATTAGCTGGGACGCGACAACGGAAATGATTTTAGTCGATGGTGAAGGGTTTATTTCTGCACAACAGTGCGCTTTGCAGGGGCTGCATAATATTTTAAATATTCAAGCCGCTATCGCCTGTGTTATTCCACTTGGTGTTGAACAGCCTGCAATAACTAAAGCGGTAAGCTTATTTACTGGTTTAGCACACAGATTTGAAGTGGTCAGCGAACAGCATAATGTACGTTGGATAAATGATTCAAAAGCCACCAATATTGGGGCCACTATTGCTGCTTTACAAAGCCTTAAAAATAGAGGCGCGAGTAAACTTATATTGATTGCTGGTGGCGATGGTAAAAAAGCCGATTTCACACAGCTACAACCAATGTTGCTAGATGATGTAGATTTATTAATAACCTTAGGTAAAGACGGTAGGGAAATAGCGTCGTTAAAACCGGGCAGTATTGAAGTGGCCGATTTGATGGAAGCGGTTACCTTTGCAAACGGTATCGTAGAAAGTGGGGATATCGTTTTATTGTCCCCAGCTTGTGCAAGTTTGGATATGTTTGACAACTATCAACATCGCGGTGATGTTTTCAAACAAGCTGTTTTGGAGGTCGCTCAATGACTCAAAGCAGGACAACCACTATGAGCACGCAAAGTGATTCGCTATTGCGCAGCATGTTTTCTCAACGCCATGATGGAAAGCAAGTCAGTGGCAGTGTGTTTGATGTTAACTTTATTTTGATCAGTATCGCGTTAATGGCGATTGGTTTAGTGATTGTTACCTCTGCTTCTATGCCGGTGGCTGCGCGACTATTTGATAATCCATTTCATTTTGCGATTCGTCACGGTATCTATTTGTGCTTGGCCTGTGTTGCAGCATGTATTGTGATGCAAATTCCAATGCAATGGTGGCGAGTAAGCAATCCTTGGCTTCTTTTATTAGCCGTAGTGTTGTTGATTTCGGTGCTCTTTGTTGGCCGCACAGTAAACGGCAGTCGTCGCTGGTTGGCGATAGGCCCCATCACTATTCAAGTGGCTGAGTTAGCAAAGTTATTCTTCTTCTGTTATTTGGCTGGCTACATGGTGCGCAGATACGAAGAAGTAACCGAAAATCTCAAAGGCTTTATTAAGCCGCTAGCGGTGTTTTTTGTGTTGGCTTTATTAATTCTATTGCAACCGGATTTAGGCACCGTTGTGGTGATGTTTGCCACCACTCTTGGATTATTGTTTTTAGCGGGTGCAAAACTTTGGCAGTTTTTCGGCTTGGTATTCACTGGATTATCAGCGATTACGGCCTTGATTTTGACCGCAGATTATCGAATGGAGCGAATGAGTTCGTTCTTGAAACCTTGGGATGATCCCTTTGGTGCTGGTTATCAATTAACCCAGTCATTAATGGCTTACGGAAGAGGTGACTGGTTTGGTCAAGGATTAGGAAATAGTCTTCAAAAGCTCGAATTTTTGCCGGAAGCTCATACCGATTTTATTGTGGCGATACTCGCCGAGGAGTTCGGCTTTTTGGGCGTCGCATGTGTTTTAGGCTTGTTATTTGTTTTGGTCTTCAAAGCCCTAAAATTAGGTAATTTAGCGTTGCTTGCAGAACGTCCATTTGAAGGTTATTTAGCCTATGCCATCGGCATTTGGTTTAGTTTTCAAACGGCGGTCAATGTTGGTGCTAGTGCTGGCATACTTCCTACCAAAGGTTTGACTCTACCACTGGTCAGTTACGGCGGTTCAAGCTTAATTGTAATGGCTGTCGCGGTAGCCATTTTAATTCGAATTGATTTTGAAATCCGGGTTGATGGTGTTCAAGCCATGAGCAAGGGGACAAAGAAAAAAGCCAGTAAGGGTAAGTCTAAAGTGAAAAAAATGCTTGCTGAAGCAGCCCAGAAAAATAGTGAGGCCGTGGCAGAATGAATGACATGAGCAGAACTATTTTGATTATGGCTGGCGGCACGGGAGGACATGTTTTCCCAGGCATAGCGGTGGCAAAAGAATTACAACAACGTAATTGGCAAATCCATTGGTTAGGCACAGCTGCTCGTATGGAAGCTGATATTGTTCCTAAAGCTGGTTTCGACATCAGTTTTATTGATGTGGCGGGTGTTCGCGGTAATGGAATCGTACGTTTGTTAAAAGCTCCGTTTCAAGTGATTCATTCGGTGTGGCAAGCTTTAGCTGTGATCAAACAAGTTAAACCTGATGTGGTATTGGGCATGGGTGGTTTTGCTAGCGGCCCTGGCGGTATTGCGGCGTGGATTCGTGGAGTGCCTTTGGTTGTCCATGAACAAAATGCGTTGCCAGGTTTAACCAATAAAGTATTGGCTAAGTTCGCTGCCCGCGTATTGACCGGCTTTAATCAGGCATTTGGAAAGCAGTCTGAAAACAAATATAGCTGGGTGGGTAATCCGGTGAGAAGTGATTTTGCCGACCTACCTGCTAAGCAGCTCAGTGATGATAAATGCAATATTCTTATTGTTGGTGGTTCGTTGGGCGCCAGTGCCCTTAATAGCTATGTTCCGCCCGCTTTATCTGGTATTGCCAACGCACAAGTACGTCATCAAACGGGCAAAGGACAGCAACAGATAGTTGCTGATACCTATCAAAAGTTATGGCCTGACAGCACGAATTGGCAAGTCATGGAGTTTATCGATGATATGGCTCAGGCCTATGCATGGGCAGATGTGGTCATCTGTCGAGCAGGGGCTTTAACCGTTGCTGAAGTCGCAATGGTTGGCGTGGCAGCTATATTTGTTCCTCTTCCACATGCTGTGGATGACCATCAAACAATGAATGCAAGGGCATTAGTGGATCATCATGCAGCCGTTTTATTACCTCAACCTCAATTAGAAGAAGGTGGTTTGAAAGTTATTATTCAACAACTTGTTAACGACGCACAAAGTCGAATTAATATGGGCCAAAAAGCCAAATCTTTAGCTAAACCTCTAGCCACCAAAACGGTTAGTGACATCTGTGAATCGTTGGCAGGAGTGGCGTCATGATTAAGCCTGATAAAGCTAACTACCACGTACCGGAAATGCGTCGCATTAAACAAATTCATTTTATCGGAATTGGCGGAGCGGGTATGGGCGGTATAGCCGAAGTTTTGTTAAATGAAGGTTACGCAATTTCAGGTTCGGACCAACAAAATAATGGTATGACCCAGCGTTTGCAAAGCAAAGGTGCCAAGGTCTTTATTGGTCACCGTGAAGAAAACATTAAAAATGCCAATGTGGTGGTAGTGTCCAGTGCGATTGATCATACCAATCCGGAAATTATCGCTGCTAAAGAAGCAAGAGTACCTGTTATTCGTCGAGCTGAAATGTTAGCGGAACTAATGCGCTTTAGACATGGCATTGCGGTTGCGGGAACCCATGGGAAGACCACAACTACCAGTTTACTGGCGACAATCTTTGCTCAAGCCGAATTAGATCCTACATTTGTGATAGGTGGTCTATTAAACAGTGCTGGCACAAATGCCAAATTAGGTAGCAGCCGGTATTTGATTGCTGAAGCGGATGAAAGCGACGCGTCTTTTGTGCATCTGCAGCCAATGGTATCCATAGTGACCAATATTGAACCTGATCATATGGAAACTTATGACGGTGATTTCCAGCGGATGCAAGACACCTATTTGGATTTTTTGCACAACTTACCCTTCTATGGTTTGGCGGTAATGTGTATAGATGATCCTGTAGTTCAAGCACTATTGCCACGTGTGGGACGTAAAGTAATGACCTACGGTATAGACGAGCAAGCTGATGTGCGCGCGGTCAATATTGAGATGGGCTTTAATCAAAGTCGTTTTACCGCGCAGCGCTCAGGACGTTCGGATTTGCAGGTGACCTTAAATATTGCCGGCAAACATAATATTTTAAATGCGTTATCGGCCATTGCTGTCGCCACAGATGAAGGCGTTGAAGATCAGGCTATTGTCGATGCGTTAGGTGCTTTTGAAGGAATTGGTCGTCGTTTCGAACAACTAGGTTGTTTCGACACCGGAGAAGGTGAAGTGATTTTGGTTGATGATTATGGTCATCATCCTACGGAAGTGGCTGCGACCATTGCAGTTGCTCGCAATAACTGGCCAGATAAGCGATTAGTGATGGCCTATCAGCCCCATCGATTTACTCGTACTCGTGACTTATATGAAGACTTCGTGCGGGTGCTATCACAAGTTGACTGTTTGTTATTACTCGAAGTGTATTCTGCTGGAGAAGCGGCGATTGAAGGTGCTGATAGCAAGGCTTTATGTCGCTCTATAAGACAACGTGGGCAAATCGAGCCAATTTATGTGGCGAACAAAGATGAGTTGCCCAAATTACTTTCAGAAGCGTTAAGAGATCAAGATGTTTTGATGACACAAGGAGCTGGAAATATTGGCCAGATAGCCAAATATTTGCAGTCGATTGAATTAAGCAAAGAACGAATGAATACAGGGTTTGCCGAATGACGCTTGGATTAAACATTGATGTAAAACAGTTTGGTAAAGTGGCCGTCTTATTTGGTGGTCATTCTGCCGAACGCGAAGTTTCTTTGCGTTCCGGAAATGCTGTTCTTAAAGCGCTGCAAAGTGCTGGCGTCGATGCCCATAAATTTGATCCTGCTGAACATCTGATAACAGAGCTTGTGGAACAAGGATTTAAGCGTGTGTTAATTATGCTGCACGGTCGTGGCGGCGAAGATGGCAGCATGCAAGGGGCGTTACAAGTTCTGCAATTGCCTTACACTGGCAGTGGGGTGTTAGGTTCTGCCCTAGCAATGGACAAAATTAAAACTAAACAAATTTGGCAAACATTGGGCTTACCAACCGCAAATTATCAGATTGCTGAGAAAAGTAGCTTTGATGCAGGATCTTGCAGGGTTATAATGCAAGAGTTGGGGGACACAGTCATGGTTAAGCCTGCGCAGGAAGGTTCCAGCATAGGTATGACCAAAGTGACGAATGCTGCACAATTAGACGCTGCCATTCAAGACGCATTTAAATACGATAATAGCGTCTTGCTAGAGCGCTTCATTCATGGTCCAGAATACACAGTTACTATTTTAAATGGTAAAGCTTTGCCATCAATTCGTATGTCTACCCCACATACTTTTTATGATTATGACGCAAAGTATCATTCTGATTCTACAGAATATTTTTGTCCTAGTGGGTTATCTATTGAAGATGAAAATAGGCTTGGTGAGCTAGCTCTCCAAGCCTTCGATGCTGTGTCAGGTATCGGTTGGGGACGGATTGATTTTATGCGTGACCAAAGTGGACAGTTTTATTTATTGGAGGCCAATACTGTACCAGGCATGACTGAAAAAAGTTTAGTGCCAATGGCAGCGAAACAGGCAGGAATGACCTTTGAGCAATTAGTGTTGGCAATATTGCAAACGGCGGATCAGCACTAGTGCAACAATTAGCCGACAATAGCCAGACTAATCGCCGCTATCAATTAGCTGGCATGGTCTTTTTGGCAGTTGTTTTGCTCAGTCTAGTTTATGCCATTTGGTGGTTAGACAATTGGTTGGAAGATGCGCAAAGAGCACCAATAAACCAGGTTATTGTTAGTGGAAAAAGAGTAAATATTAAAGATGAGCTGATCGAAAATACCATTCGTTCAAAACATCCTGAAAGTTTTTTCGAAGTAGATGTGGATCGACTTCATCGGGAAATTGAAGCTTTACCTTGGGTTCATCGCGCATCCGTTCGCAAGCGTTGGCCGAATAGCTTGAATATTCATGTAGTGGAAGAGATCGCCAGTGCAAGATGGAATCGCGATTCGCTATTGAATCAATACGGTGAAATGTTTGATGCGCAGTTACCAGATGCAATGTTGCCTGCTTTGTTCGGTCCCGGTGGCAGTGAGCAAACAGCATTGGATGGTTATCGTGATATGCAAACTTTACTTAACTCAGCCAGTTTGAGTATTGATGAATTATATCTAAGTGAGCGTTTTGCATGGAACTTACGTCTAAAAAATGGCATTCGACTTAACCTCGGACGCTCAGAATATGTAGATAGATTGCAACGTTTTGTCGACGTTTATCCACTGCTTAAAAAGCAAGATAAACAAGTAGATTACATTGACTTGCGCTACGACACGGGGTTAGCCGTGGGATGGAAAAGCGCATCAACAAATGAACAAGAGAGTTAGTTAAAGTGGGTAGCAAATAATATGTCTAAGGTGGCAGAAAGAAATCTAATCGTTGGCTTAGACATGGGCACAAGTAAAGTGAAAGCTGTGGTCGGAGAGATTCTTGACGACGGTGATATCAGCATTGTCGGTGTTGGCACTCATTCAGCCAAAGGTATGGATAAAGGTGGCGTCAACGACTTGAACTTGCTTGTACAGTCTGTGCAACGAGCTGTAGGCGAAATGGAGTTGATGGCTGATTGTCGCGTATCTTCTGTGTTTATGTCGATATCTGGTCGTCATGTGAAGTGTCAAAACGAAAGCGGCATGGTACCGATTAATAATCAGGAAGTGACCCAAGATGATGTTGACAACGTCGTACATGCGGCTCGTTCAGTGCCTATTGCATTAGAGCGTCGTTTGTTACATGTGCTCCCTCAGGAGTACACCATCGATGTGCAAGAAGGGATAAAAAACCCTATTGGTATGTCTGGTGTTCGAATGGAAGCCAGAGCACACATTATTACTTGCGCTGATGATATGGCGAAGAATTTAGTGAAATGTGTTGAGCGCTGTGAACTCAATGCAGATCAAATGATATTTTCAGCATTGGCCTCAAGTTACGCAGTTTTAACTGATGATGAAAAAGAATTGGGTGTTTGTGTTGTTGATATCGGTGGTGGAACCATAGACATGGTGGTGTACACCGATGGTGCTATTCGTCATACCGCGGTTATACCGGTGGCAGGAAATCAAATCACCAGTGATATCGCTAAGATATTTAGAACCCCGATCAATCATGCTGAAGAGATAAAAATTAACTATGCCTGCGCGCTGCGCGACATGGTGAGTATGGAAGAACAAATACAAGTGCCAAGTGTCGGTGGGCGTCCATCAAGAATGATGTCTAGACACACTTTGGCTGAGGTGATTGAGCCTCGTTATCAAGAATTGTTTGAATTGATCCATGAAGAGATCAAAGCCAGTGGGTTGGAAGAGCAAATTGCCGCTGGAATAGTGTTAACTGGCGGCTCGGCCAAAATGGAAGGTGCCGTTGAATTTGCTGAAGAATTGTTTCAAATGCCAGTTCGAGTTGGAGAACCCATTGGCATGAAAGGATTATCTGAATACGTTGAAGATGCGAGTTTCGCAACTGCAGTGGGATTATTGCAATATGGCAAAGAATCCATGCAATCGAAATCTGCGCAAAAAGCCGGCTCCAGTGAAGGATTATGGCATCGTGTTCAAAGTTGGTTTAAGGGGGAATTCTGAGGATGGAAATATCTCGGGATCTTAAAAAATTGAACGTGGGTGTTAACGACTCATGTTTTATCGCGCAAAAATCGGAGAAAAATAATGTTTGAATTAATGGATAGTCACAGCGAAGAAGCTGTCATCAAGGTTATCGGCGTCGGCGGCGGCGGTGGCAATGCAATTGAGCACATGGTTTCGCAAAGTATTGAAGGTGTAGAGTTTATTGCGGTAAACACTGACGCCCAAGTTTTGCGTAGTTCATCTGCTAACCTCACTTTACAAATCGGCTCAGGTGTCACTAAGGGGCTAGGAGCTGGTGCTAACCCAAATATAGGTCGCCAAGCTGCAGAGGAAGACCGTGAAAATATTCGTCAAGCCCTTGAAGGTGCTGACATGGTATTTATTACCGCTGGAATGGGCGGTGGAACAGGTACAGGTGCTGCACCAGAAGTGGCTAAAGTGGCTAAAGAATTAGGCATTTTGACAGTTGCTGTTGTGACCAAACCGTTTCCGTTTGAAGGTAAAAAACGTACAGAATTCGCTGATCAAGGTATTGAAGAGTTATCAAAATACGTTGATTCATTAATTACTATTCCTAACGAAAAGTTATTGAAAGTAATGGGGCGTGGTACGCCATTGCTTAAAGCTTTTAGCGAAGCCAATGATGTGTTACGTGGTGCGGTTCAGGGTATTGCCGAGCTAATCACGCGTCCAGGTTTGATAAACGTTGACTTTGCAGACGTGAAAACTGTGATGTCTGAAATGGGTACAGCGATGATGGGAAGTGGCTCTGCTAAAGGTGAAGACCGTGCAGAAGAAGCGTCTGAAGCGGCTATTGCTTGTCCATTGTTGGAAGATATCGATCTATCTGGTGCCCGCGGTATTTTGGTTAATATCACTGCTGGTCCTGACTTTGCGATTGATGAGTTTGAAACAGTTGGTAATGCGGTTAAAGCCTTTGCCTCTGAAAATGCAACCGTCGTTGTAGGTACCGTTATTGATATGGATATGAGTGATGAATTGCGAGTAACCGTTGTGGCTACAGGCATTGGTGCAGAACGTAAACCAGATATCTCATTGGTTAGCAGTCAAGGCTCACGGGTATCAGCGGAAGCAAAACAATTCAAATTACAGCCTGATGGCGGTGATCGAATTGGTAATACAGCCACTGATATGAATAAAGCTGTCGCAACCGAAGAAAAAACGGAAGCCAATACTGATTATGAGTATTTGGATATTCCTGCATTTTTACGCAAGCAGGCAGACTGATTTTTCGCCGATTTTGAATTTTTGGGCGAATTAGTGGTCATAGCTAGATAGATAATTACGAATTTTTGAAAGCTTAAAAACGCGAAGGGTTATACTGTGCTTGGTCATAAGGTGATAGATGTCGAATGTGAAATTGACAATATTACTGACTAGATGTGAAAGTGCGGTTTAACAAATATGACAGATTTTTGACATTAGACCAGTTGGTCAGTATAATACGCGCCGGTTTTTAGCTGATATAATGTTTTTGGGATAGGCAACAGTTAGATGATAAAGCAACGCACAATCAAACATGCTGTGCAAGAAACAGGGATAGGTCTGCACAAAGGTGAAAAGGTCTCCATGACTCTCCGGCCTGCGCCGGCGAATACTGGTATTGTATTTCGCCGCATAGATCTTGAGCCCCATGTGGATATTCCTGCCAAAGCGAATGCTGTAGGCGACACAGTGCTGTGTACCTGTTTGAGTAATGAAAACGGGGTATCAATCTATACTGTTGAGCATTTATCCTCAGCCCTGGCTGGTTTAGGCATCGATAACATTATTGTTGAAGTAGACAGTAATGAACTTCCGATTATGGACGGCAGCGCGAGTCCGTTCATTTTCTTGCTGCAATCAGCGGGTATTGAAGAGCTAAATGCACCCAAAAAGTTCATTCGTATTATTAAACACAT
This sequence comes from Alteromonas sp. M12, assembly GCF_037478005.1. Classification (NCBI taxonomy): domain Bacteria; kingdom Pseudomonadati; phylum Pseudomonadota; class Gammaproteobacteria; order Alteromonadales; family Alteromonadaceae; genus Alteromonas; species Alteromonas sp. M12. Next base: position 972,611 of record NZ_CP144164.1, read on the forward strand.
ACGTGTTGAAGACGGCGATAAGTGGGCGGAGTTTCATCCTTACGATGGCTTCAGAGTGGATTTCAAAATTGATTTTGAACACCCTGTTATTAGTCAAACTCGTCAACACATTGTGATGGATTTTGATGCATCCTCTTACGTTGATCAGGTAAGTCGAGCCAGAACTTTTGGTTTTATGCGCGACTTCGAATACATGAATGCCAATAATTTGGCCTTGGGCGGCAGCATGGAAAATGCAGTTGCTCTGGATGAATACCGAGTGTTGAATCCTGAAGGTTTACGTTATCAAGATGAGTTTTTGAAACATAAAATTCTTGATGCGGTAGGCGATTTATACCTGGGAGCTCACAGTATTGTTGGTGAGTTGAAAGCATACAAATCAGGTCATGGTCTAAATAACAAGCTACTCAATGCGATGTTAAATGACCAGACTTGCTGGGAATATGTAACGTACGAAAATCAAGATGAAGTCCCCATTCATTTTGCATCTGCAGTTTTAGCAAATTAGCTATTGAACATCAAAATGCCGCATCTGCGGCATTTTTTAGTTTAGCATCTGGCTAAAAGAACAAAACACTTCATATAAATACCTTGATAACCTAATGTTCTACAAGGTATTGTTTGGGGTTAGAAAAAAACGAAATGCAGCTTGGCGAAAAATAACGAACAAAAAGCCAATGAAACTGTATGAAAAGTAATCGGTTGGATTGTTTCCAGATACCTATTAGAGCTATTAACCTAGGGCTAACAGGTTTAGTATCCATTCCAGCTAAATAATCACGAGAATACCTTACATGAGTTTAACACTACATTATAAAGGCAAATCAACGGAGTTTTCCTATCACATAGGAAAGCGGCGATTGGTTGTCGGCTTTGTTTTGGTATGCGGGCTGGTTATGCTTTCAAGTCGCACTAATCATAAGATTGATGAGTCTCATGCTCGTATAGAGTATGCAAAAAGCGGCTTTATTGAGCAAAAACGAGACGTATCAGAGCTAAAATCAGCAACAGAACAACAATTAGCTGGCATTATGCTTAATTTGGCAGACGTGCAAAGCCAGATTCAACGTGTCAATGCGTTAGGGGCAAGGTTGGTAGAACAAGCTGGTTTAAATCAAGATGAGTTTGGCTTCCACGAGTTGAGTAGTGTTGGTGGTCCAATCACCGATTCAGTTATTACTATTCAAGGCAGTAATGAGTTGCTGGAGCGCATTGATTCGATGCTTGAAAGCTTAGATAGTAAAACTCAACAACTTGCAGCCCTTGAATCCATCATGATGAATCACCATATAGACGATCAGACTCATTTAGAAGGGCGTCCAATCACCTCAGGGTGGTTATCTTCATACTATGGTGTGCGGAAAGACCCATTTAGTGGCTTGCCGACAATGCATAAAGGTCTCGATTTTGCTGGCAAACAAGGTGACGCTGTTGTGTCTACTGGAGCTGGCCTAGTAACATGGGCGGGGGAGCGATATGGTTATGGTCAATTAGTTGAGATTGATCATGGCAATGGTCTTGTCACACGTTATGGTCACAATCAAGGCATAAGTGTTAAGATTGGGGATGTGGTCACCAAAGGCCAAGAAATAGCCCTTATGGGAAGTACCGGACGGTCAACAGGCGTTCATGTGCATTACGAAGTGATTAAAAACGGCAAGCAGCAAGATCCGTTGCCGTTTGTTTATCGAAAGTGATAAGTGATTTAACCACGTAAATTTGAAAATCGGCTCCATTGGGAGCCGATTGTTTTATCTCTCTATTAGATTGGAAGCTGTAAATCGATGTTTTCGAGTATATTCAGAAAAATTTTCGGTAGTCGTAATGACCGCCTGCTAAAAAAACTTAACAAACGTGTTGTCGAAATTAACGCCTTAGAGCCTGAGTTCGAAGCCTTGGACGATGAGCAGCTTAAAGCTAAAACGGTTGAGTTTAAGCAACGCATTCAAGATGGCGTTAGTCTAGATGACATCATGGTTGAAGCTTTTGCTGTTGTAAGAGAAGCCAGTAAACGGGTTTTCTCGATGCGTCATTTTGATGTGCAAATGGTCGGTGGCCAAGTGCTGCATGAAGGTAAAATTGCTGAGATGCGTACCGGTGAGGGTAAAACCCTTACTTCTACGTTGCCTGCTTATTTGAATGGTTTATCTGGTAAGGGCGTGCATGTTATTACCGTAAACGATTACTTGGCTAAACGTGATGCTGATTGGAGTCGTCCATTATTTGAATTCCTCGGTTTGACAGTGGGTTGTAATGTTCCTGGTATGTCTCATGCTGAGAAAAAAGAAGCCTACGCAGCGGATATTACTTACGGTACCAACAACGAATTTGGTTTCGATTATCTTCGCGACAATATGGCGTTTAGTCCCAATGACCGAGTGCAAAAGAAACTGTATTTTGCAGTAATAGATGAAGTTGATTCCATTCTGATTGATGAAGCCAGAACACCGCTTATTATATCTGGTCAGGCGGAAGACAGTTCAGAGTTATATCGCCAAATTAACTTAATTATTCCACATTTAGTGCAGCAAGCTGACGAAGATAAAGAAGGCGATGAAGCGGGCCGTGAAGGTGAAGGTGATTTCACCATCGATGAAAAAGGTAAGCAAATTCACTTAACTGAACGTGGTCAGATTCACGTTGAAGAAATACTCAAAGAAAACGGTATCTTGCCGCAGGATGAATCATTATTCGCAGCTTCAAATATTTCTTTACTGCATCACGTTAATGCTGCTTTGAGAGCCCATAAATTATTTAATAAAGACGTTGACTACATAGTCAATGGCGACGAGATAGTCATTGTTGATGAACATACCGGCCGTACTATGGAAGGACGCCGTTGGTCAGAAGGTTTGCATCAGGCTGTTGAAGCTAAAGAAGGTGTGAAAATTCAAAACGAAAACCAAACACTTGCCTCAATAACGTTCCAGAACTACTTCCGACTTTATGAAAAACTGGCAGGTATGACGGGGACAGCTGATACTGAAGCATTTGAGTTTAACCATATTTATGGTTTGGAAACTGTGGTTATTCCAACCAACAAACCTATGCTTCGTGACGATAAAGCAGACTTAATTTACCTAACTGCCGAAGAGAAATACGAAGCGATAGTTGAAGACATAAAAGAATGTGTTAAACGCGGTCAACCAACTTTGGTGGGTACAGTTTCCATTGAAAATTCAGAGTTGCTTTCGCGAGTCTTGAAAAAAGCTAAGATTCCCCATGAAGTATTGAACGCCAAACAACATTTGCGTGAAGCCGATATTGTCGCACAGGCAGGTCGTCCTGGTGCGGTGACAATAGCGACTAACATGGCTGGTCGTGGTACAGATATAGTGTTGGGTGGTAACTGGCAATCTGAAGTTGCAAAAATACATGACCCTAAACCTGAAAAAGTAGCCAAAATCAAAGCGCAGTGGGAAGAAGATCACAAGAAAGTTATTGAAGCTGGTGGACTACATATCATTGGTACTGAGCGTCACGAATCAAGACGTATTGATAATCAATTACGTGGTCGTTCTGGTCGTCAAGGTGACCCAGGTTCTTCACGTTTCTATCTATCTTTAGAAGATGCACTAATGCGTATTTTTGCTTCTGAAAAAATGGGCAATATGATGAAACGCTTAGGCATGGAACACGGTGAAGCTATTGAACACCCTTGGGTGACGCGTGCCATCGAAAATGCGCAACGTAAAGTTGAAGGACGCAACTTCGATATGCGTAAACAGCTTTTAGAATATGATGATGTAGCCAATGATCAACGTAAAGTAATTTATGAACAACGTAATGAGTTGTTAGATGAAGGTGAAATCAGTGAAACCATTCAGGCAATCAGAGAAGATGTAGTCAATAGTGTTATTGACGACTACATACCGCCTCAATCTCTTGAAGAGATGTGGGATGTTGCCGGTTTAGAAGAGCGTATTCAAGGTGACTTCTTATTGGAATTACCCATCCAGAAGTGGCTAGATGAAGACGACAAATTATTCGAAGAAAAGCTACGTGAACGTATCCATGCCGGTGTAAATGACGCCTACAAAGAAAAAGAAGAGGCGGTTGGTGCAGATGTTATGCGTCAATTTGAAAAAGCAGTCATGTTGCAAAATCTGGATAGTTCGTGGAAAGAACATTTGGCTGCGATGGATCATTTACGCCAAGGTATTCATTTACGAGGTTATGCTCAGAAAAATCCAAAACAAGAATACAAACGTGAATCTTTCCAACTGTTTTCTGAGATGCTAGAGAATCTTAAAGTCGAAGTGATCAACATTCTTAGCAAGGTACGGGTTAAAGCCGAATCTGATGTTGAAGCAGTTGAAGAGCAACGTAGGCAAGCCGATGAAGTTCAAAAGAGTTACGAACATGAATCGCCAAATGAGCCAGAGCAAAGTGCTAACGCTGGACCTACAACAACAGTGCGTGAAGGCGCTAAAGTTGGCCGTAATGATCCCTGTCCTTGTGGTTCAGGTAAAAAATACAAGCAGTGTCACGGTAAACTAAGTTAACCTTATTTGAATATATAAAAAGGGCATTTTTGCCCTTTTTTTGTGGAAATTAACGAATGAAAATTGTAGACGTGGCGGTTGGCGTCATTAAACGGGATAATCTAATCTTTATTAGTAAGCGAGCTGACGATTTGCATCAAGGAGGGTTATGGGAGTTTCCTGGCGGCAAGATTGAAGCAAACGAAACCGTTGCCCAAGCCACAGCGCGCGAGTTACATGAAGAGGTTGGTATCGATGTTGTTTCGCAGTCTGAATTTATGTTAATTGAACATGATTACGGAGATAAACAAGTTCGTTTACATATTCAATTAGTTGAACAATTTAGCAATGAGCCCTGCGGAAAAGAAGGTCAACTAACTCAGTGGGTGGCTATCGATAGCCTTGCTAGCTTGACCTTTCCGGCAGCGAATCAAGCCATTATAGCGAAGCTTGAATCCGACTTTTAAGCTTATCTGCATAGTCTTTTTGTTTTATAACAGTTGCTAATTCTTGGTTGATTGAGCGAATTAAAATGATTAATTCTCTGTGTTCCTTGGATTTGCTTTTGAGCAACTGATCAATTTGCGAAAGTTGATTCAAGCAACAGTCTTTCACATCCTCGTTATATTGTTTGCCAAGGAATTCGACTAATTGCGCCGTGTCATTCCCTCTGGCGCTGAACGGTTGGTTTTTGGCTTCTTCAATCTGTTTACGTAATTCAGATGTGCGATCAACCACTTGATTGAGTAGAGATTTGGCTCTTTCTACCAGGTTTGGTTCCAACGCTTGAATTACCCCTTCGAGCTCAGTTAATTTTTCATCTTGATAATGGGTAATATTATTTTTTGCATAAACCTGGCGAGCATCGCGCAACCCTTGGTTGGCAATAATTAAGGTATCTAGATTTGCCATAGGGGCATTTCTGACTTCAGGGGTTAATAACAACAAGGCTTTATCGAGGGGGATTTGTGCTTGCGTAACAGTTGCTTCTCGGTACAACATTGCATCCGTTTTGGCTGGCTCTTGCTGGCAGCCCACTAATATTTGCAAACAACACAGCAAAACCACATTACACCAGATCGTTTTAACCACTCTACAGCCTTAAAAAATGAACAGTTTTAATTGCAAGGGAGTATAGCAAAGGGCCTAGGCAACTAATACAACTCAAATGAAGTGATCAGGTGAACTGCAGGCAGCCTAAGTCAAAGGTTATCCGTGGGCATAGGTCTTTTGTGGATTACTACGTACGGGCTGTTTCACCGAGCATACTTTGTTACGCCCGCTATTTTTGGCCTCATACAAAGCTGCATCTGCACTGTCGATAAGTTGTGTCAAATTAGATTTACCCGTATCTGCGCTTATCCCAAAACTAGCGGTAATTTGAATCACTTTTTTATCTGCAACAAAGATATGTTTGGCGATAACTGTTCGCGCCCTGTCTGCGATGTGATTAGCAATCGTAATATCCGCTGCAGGGAGCAGAATAACGAACTCTTCTCCGCCCCATCTAGCGACAATATCAATATCCCTTAGAAAAGACTGAAGTAAAGTGGCGACTTCGCACAATGCCTTATCACCAGCGCTATGACCGTAAGTATCGTTTATATCCTTAAAGTGATCTAAATCCACCATTATCACAGCAATGGATTTATTCATTCTGGCTACTTTTTCATAGTGCCAAGCTAAATGTGCCCTATTGGGAAGCTGAGTTAATGGATCTCTTTGATGGCGTTTTGCAAATTCACCTTGTAACGACTTGCCAATTAACCAAATAATCAAAATTGCAGTAAAGATTGCGATAATGATGTAAACGGTTTGAATTATAAAGTCTTCAGTTGCAGCAATCTGCCGAACTTTTAAAGGGTTAATTAAAAACATTTTCCAATTTAATGACTCGAAATCTGCCTCTGCAATGAGCAAGTCATCTCCTGCTACTTCAACAAGATAATTGTTGTAGTGGTTGATATTATTTCGTTTAGAAATAAATGGGGCATACCAAGGCAGTTGATTTAGCTGCAAGATGCGCTTGCCGTCAGCTACCAAGTTTGTGTCAGAAGACAGTACAATGTTGTCATTGTGATCAACAAAAACAAAATCGTAACCATATTGCCTTTTAAAATCGTCGAAGGCATTGATGAAAGTAGTTAATTTTTTGTTTAGCCCTATGAACCCAAGAAACTCACCTTCGTCATTATGTACTTTTACATCATAATAAATGCGTATATCTTGGCGATTGCCTAATATGCCGACGATTTTATGCTTGGTTTTTTTGGCGCGAAAATACCATTCAACTTTATTTTCATCCAAAGCCAATGATGGACCATCGGAATTATATTGAGTTCGGTTGCTTTCGTTGGCAACAAAAAACTCCATTTTGAATTCTTCCGATAAATCTTTGAGCTTCTGTTCAATTGCGATTTGATCGATAACTGTGTCATTCATCAACGTTTTCAGGCTTGATGCCCGCGCTATTGTTTCAGCGATAAACAAAGGTTTTACGATTTCTTCTGAGACTAAATTGAAGGCAGGGGTAAGGCTCTCTTGCTCCAATAGACTTTGTGTTTCTACTGACTTCAAAAGTGAAATAATTGCGCTTAGGGCCACTGCAAAAATGAATGCAACTATGGCAACTATAACTTTATTCTTGAAGTATCTTCGCCATTTTTGGACCATTACTTAAACCTATATTTACTGAGCGTAGGACTTTAACAAACCAGCCAATAAACACCATTCAACTTTAGTATAAAAATTAGGCGGAAAAAATACTAAGAAATCTCTTTGCGGTTACGTTTAGAGGCTAAAGGTCGTGCTAAATCAGGGGCTTGTTATCGGCCAATATAATTTAGACTCAGGGGCTTAATCCGTAACTAGGAGGGAGGATTGTGCTTTATTGTCCATTTTTACACGGTAAATGTTATTATACAGAAGCTGCAACCATAGAAGAGATGAATAAAGAGGTAATATTTCGTCTTTAAGTATATTTACTTAGCTTTGGTTACCTTAATTTACCTTAAACATTTAGACTAAGAAGATTATGGCCAAATCCAACATTTCCAAATTACTGGATAAACATGACAACTTGATTCATTCCGAGATGATGAAAGTAGTTTCTCATGTACAACGCAAAGATGAAGACTGGATCATGAATACAGTGATGGTTGAAGGACAAGACGTGCCTTTTAAATTTCGTCGTAAGAAACAGTACAAAAACCTCAATGGTTGTCAGGTGAATCTTACTTATTACCCAATAGTTGAAACTGTTGCGGGAATAGAATTTGAAGCGATGAAAGTGGTTAGAATCAAAATAGCTTAGGAATTTTGGCGATGGCTGAGCACAATGCAATGCTCAATGGGTTAGTTCTTCATCGACGACAATATCGGGAAACCAGTTTTCTTGTAGATTTTTTCACTAAGCAACAGGGGCGTATCTCTGCCGTGTGCCGCGGAGTCAGAGGCGGTAAAAGCGCCAAGTCGAATGAAAAAAAGAGTCTTCTACAGCCATTCCAACCCCTGAGCCTAACGTTCAGTGGAAGGCATGAATTGAAAAACCTTGCACAAATTGAAGGAAATGGCAGAGCTTTTTTGTTGCAAGGTGCAGTATTATTTTCCGCAATGTATTTGAATGAACTGCTTAATCGAGTATTGCCAAAAGAAGTGTCATATCCTGAAGTGTTTGACCTTTATATGGCCAGCCTGCTTCGCCTTGCTAACAATGAATCAATTGAAGTTGTATTACGGGAATTTGAAATCAGTCTTATTCACAATATTGGTTACGGATTCGATTGGCAATCTGATTGTCATTCTGGCGACAAATTAGAACCCAATGGCTATTATAGTTTCATTAGTGATCGCGGTTTTTATCGTCTTAATCAGGTGGAGCAAACCGCTAATTGTTTTCTAGGAACAGATTTAGAAAATGTTGCTAGTTTTCAGTGGGACAAACAAAGTTTACTAGTTGCCAAGCGTGTTACACGGATGGCTTTTAAACCTATTATCGGTGATAAACCGTTAAAAAGCAGAGAGTTATTTATTAAATTGGAGCGAACTGAATGAGTGATATCTTCTTGGGTGTGAATATTGATCACATCGCCACATTGCGAAATGCGCGAGGAACCCAATACCCTGATCCTGTGCATGCCGCCGATATTGCAGAGCGCGCAGGCGCTGATGGGATCACAGTTCACTTGCGTGAAGACCGCCGGCACATTAAAGATCGCGATGTGAGACTGCTTCGAGAAACCATCAATACTCGCTTAAATTTAGAGATGGCAGTGACCGAAGAAATGCTCGCGATAGCTATCCAGACTAAACCTGAGTTTTGTTGCTTGGTGCCTGAAAAAAGACAGGAGCTTACCACTGAAGGTGGTTTAGATGTTGCGGGTAATCTCAGTAAATTAACAGAGGCTTGTTCGCGATTGGGCGAACAAAATATCCAAGTGTCGCTATTTATCGATGCGCAAAAGAATCAAATCGATGCTGCGCTAAAAGCGGGCGCGCCGTACATTGAAATACATACAGGTCAATATGCCGAGGCAACTACCGAAGCTCAAATGTTAGTAGAGTTGGAAAAGCTTAAAACTGGGATAAGTTACGCCCATTCTTTGGGATTAAAGGTTAACGCCGGTCACGGTTTGCATTATCACAACGTCAAACCGATTGCTGCATTGGATGAAATTATTGAATTGAATATAGGCCATGCGATTATTGCCCGTGCTGCGTTTGATGGATTAGCCACTGCGGTTGCCGATATGAAACGACTGATGTTAGAGGCGAGGGCATAAGTTGGCCGTTTTAGGTCTGGGTACAGACATTATAGAAATAGTGCGATTAGAGAAACAACTTGAAAAATCAGATCGATTGCCTTTACGTATTTTAACGTCCACTGAAATGCAGATTTATCGTGAACACCCTTATCCTTCACGATATTTAGCGAAGCGATTTGCCGCTAAAGAAGCGGCAGTTAAAGCCTTAGGTACGGGGATTGGGAATGGTGTGGGTTGGCAACAAATCGAAATTACCAGTGGTGAGTTGGGTGAACCTATAATTCGCTTTAGTGGACACTTTGCAAAATTGTGTGAGCAGCGTGGTATTGATAATGCCTTGGTGTCTATTTCAGATGAGCAGCACTATGCAATGGCCACAGTGATTTTGGAGCAGAGTAAATAACCATGGTTAACTTCTATTCACCGAAAAAGAACAAAAGTAGTGATGCTTCCAAGAGTCAGTTGATTGGTCGGCGTGTTATCGTGACGATTTCTCACTTAGATCATTTGGCCCAAGGTGTTAGTGCAGATCACGACCCGCTTATTTTTATCGAAGGTGTTTTACCTGGCGAAACCGTCGAAGTTGAAATAACAGAAGATCGTGGCAAAGTCTGTAATGCTCGTTTACTCAACATTCTTCAGCCATCGGAATTTAGACAGCTTCCTTTTTGTGAACATGTTGATGTCTGTGGTGGATGCCAAACCCAACATTGCCAAACCGATGCGATGTTGCAATTTAAGCAAGCCGCGATACAAAACCTAATCTTACACACCGCGTTGGATACTAATCAATCTGCGCCACCGGCGAAAAGGGTGCTTAGCAAAGCCACTCGCGGAGGCAAAAATAAAAAGATGCGCAAGTTCAGCGATAAACAATCCAATTTAGATTGGCAAGCTGCACTTCACTCTAGTCCAACGGGGTATCGACGTAAAACACGGTTGTCTGTCGATGCGAGAAATGCAGATGCGTTAAAGCTTGGTTTTCGAACCAAAGGCAGTAATAAAATATTTAGCTTGCAACAATGTCCTGTGCTTAACCAACAACTTGAGCAGTTGATTGAGCCATTACAACAAATGTTCGCTAAGTTGCAAACACCTTCAAATATAGGTCATGTTAGTCTGCTAAACGCTGATAATGGTGTACAAGTTTGTATCCGCACGATTCACTCCTTGAGTCACCAAGATTGTGCGTTATGTGCTGAGTTTGCTGAAAAATATGGTCTACAGTTAATTTTAGAAGATAAGCAAAACAGACAAGAGTTTGTTACCCAGCCCGATAAGCAGTTGGCTTATGAAATTAATCCTAAGTTGAGTCTGCAGATCCACAATGATGATTTTGTGCAGGTAAATCCGCAGGTTAATCAGAACATGATCAAGCAAGCAATGGATTGGCTAGAGTTAGACAAATCTGACGCTGTTTTGGATTTATTTTGTGGAATTGGTAATTTTAGCCTGCCCATTGCGGCTCAATGCGACCGTTTAGTTGGTGTCGAAGGTGTACCTAAAATGGTGCAAAGAGCCCAACATAATGCAACTATCAACAAACTCAATAATTGTCATTTCATTCATTCTGATTTGAATAGCACAAAATTATCTGAGCATGAGCAAATTAAAACCTGCAATAAAGTGTTACTTGATCCTGCCCGAGAAGGTGCACTGGCTGTTGTTAAACAGCTAGCTACTTTAAAGCCATCTCATATTCTTTATGTGTCCTGCAATCCTGCCACTTTCGCCCGTGATGCAGCACAATTAATTGAAAAAAATTATAGACTCGATAAATTATGTGTAATGGATATGTTTCCACAAACTGCACACACTGAATTGATGGCATTATTTGTGCCTCTGAATAAACGAAAGTAACTCTACTGGGCTATTATTATGGTTTCTATCCGAACAGTTCATCAACCAGAACGACCTACATTTGATAAATGGCTTGATTGCCTGAACCTGTCGGAGAGCACCAAACAAAAACTACGAGACACATCTGAATCACCGGAAATCTTGCTTGTCGGCCAAGAAATGGTGGAAATTCTGCATGAATTAAATATGGATGATGAAACGCTTCAAGCGTCTTTAGTGTATCCATATTGTGAAGTGCATGGTTTAGATGATGATCAAATCGAAGAAGAGTTTGGCAAGGGCGTGCGTCATTTAATCAGTGGTGTACGTCGTATGGATGCGATTAAAACCTTGCATAGCCGTAGCAGTAAAAAGGCTGATGAAGCGCAAATAGACAATATCCGGCGCATGTTGTTAGCCATGGTCGAAGATGTTCGCACGGTATTAATCAAATTAGCTGAGCGAATTTGTACGCTACAGAAAATGAAAAAAGCGGATGAAGAAACCCGTGTTATTGTTGCGCGTGAATGTTCAACTATCTACGCTCCCCTTGCTAATCGGTTAGGAATTGGTCAACTGAAGTGGGAGATAGAGGATCTATCGTTTCGTTATTTACACCCAGAAACATACAAACAAATTGCTAAATTATTAGATGAAAAGCGTACCGACAGACAACAATATATCGAAGAGTTTGTTACCAATTTACAAACTGAAATGGATAATGCCAATATAAAAGTTAAAGTCTACGGCCGACCAAAACACATTTATAGTATATGGAAGAAAATGCAGAAAAAGCATTTGTCTTTTGAGCAACTGTTTGACATTCGAGCGGTCCGAATCATCGCTGAAAGACTGCAGGATTGTTATAGCGCTTTGGGTATCGTCCATTCACTGTTTAAACATATTCCGAATGAATTCGATGATTATATTGCCACTCCCAAACCTAATGGATATCAATCAATACATACAGTTGTTAATGGTCCTGAAGGACGTCCGGTTGAAATACAGATTCGTACTGAGCAAATGCATCAGGATGCGGAGCTAGGGATTGCCGCCCATTGGAAGTATAAAGAAGGGGTCAGTTCAGAGCGCTCAGCTTACGAAGATAAAATTAATTGGTTGCGTAAAATTCTGCTGTGGCAAGAAGAAGTCGCAGAATCAGGCGATTTGGTGGAGGAGTTACGCAGTCAGGTTTTCGACGACAGGGTTTATGTCTTTACCCCTAAGGGCGATGTTATTGATTTGCCGCTGGGTTCAACTCCATTAGATTTTGCTTATTACATCCATAGTAATGTAGGTCACCGCTGTAATGGTGCCAAAGTAAATGGCCGTATTGTTACCTTTACTTATCAATTGCAAACTGGCGATCAGGTTGAAGTATTGACGGGTAAGAATTTAAATCCTAGTCGTGATTGGATGCACCCTAGTTTGGGTTACGTGCATTCCTCAAGGGCACGAGCAAAAATTCATACTTGGTTTAAAAAACAAGACAAAGAGAAAAACCTACTAGCTGGAAAAGAACTGCTAGATCGTGAACTCTCCAAAGCTAATTTGGTTTTGAAAGATGCCGCTAAGGCGTGTGAACGATTCAATGTGAATCAGGTTGAGGATTTATACGCTGCCATTGGTGGTGGTGATCTGCGCATTATGCAGGTGGTTAATTATTTACAACAATTAGATGCGCCGCCACCGGAAATCGATCCTCGCGTTAAAACCACCCAAAGTAAACCTGCAAAAGGTACCACGGATACCATAGTCGTGGAGGGGGTTGGGAATCTCATGAGTCAAATTGCTAAGTGTTGTCAGCCTTTACCGGGTGATTCAATACAAGGCTATATCACTATGGGACGAGGTATTAGCGTGCATCGAGAAAATTGTGATCAGCTAAGCCACTTATTGGACCAACATCCAGAACGGGAAATAGAAGTAAACTGGGCGAATGATTTAAGAGGCAGCTTCCTAACCGACTTAGATGTTCACACTTCCGACCGCGATGGCATTTTACGAGATATTACTACTGTGTTGGCGAACGACAAGGTCACTTTGTTGGGGGTTAACAGCTTAAGTAACACTAAAGACCAAACAGCTAAAATCAAGATATCTCTGGAAGTTAAAGATCTTGCTAGTTTGTCTAGAACCATTGCCAGATTGCAACAAGTTAAAGGAGTCACTGATGTCGTCAGGCTCGACAAGTGAGTCAGGTGGACTGAGCCATTATCCACAAGTAGAGCGCTTGCTTAGCATCATGGCACGCCTGCGTGATCCTGAAAATGGTTGTCCGTGGGACAAACAGCAAAGTTTTGAAACTATAGTGCCTTTTACCATCGAAGAAGCCTATGAAGTTGCTGATGCAATAGAACATGGCAGCATGCAGGATATTCAAGATGAACTAGGTGATTTGTTATTTCAAGTTGTGTTTTATGCACAATTGGGGAAAGAGCAGCAAGCGTTTGATTTTGAAGGGATAGCGCAAACAATCTGCGATAAGCTTATACGTCGTCACCCCCATGTATTTGCCGAGCAAAAACAGACTTCAGTAGAACAAGTAAGCCTGACTTGGGATGCGATCAAACAGCAGGAACGAGTACAAAAGGGGATTCATCCACAAGCCAGTATTTTGGATAATATTCCAATCGGAATGTCGCCATTGATGCGAGCGCAAAAAATCCAAAAAGAGTGTGCCAAAGTGGGATTTGATTGGCCTGATGTTGCTCCTGTGGTTGATAAAGTGGAAGAAGAGATCGCTGAGGTAATGGAAGAGGTGAAGCAAGATCCCCAGGATCATCAACGTATTGAAGAAGAAATGGGCGATTTGTTGTTTGCGGTGGTGAATCTATCTAGACATTTAAAGGTGAACCCTGAAACAGCACTTAGAAAAGCCAATCGAAAATTTGCTGGGCGCTTTGCCAAAGTAGAGCAACATTTTGCTGCACAAAAAACCGAGCTCAGTGATGCTACCCTAAGCCAGATGGAAGCCATCTGGCAAAAGGTTAAACATTTAGAAGGTTAGTTTTCGCGCGCCTAAACCAGCAAGTAATAGCAGTAGCAACCAAGTCATAGAACCACCCCCTCCAGAACTACTATCAGTTGGAGTCGTTGGGTTGCTAACTGGCGTTGTCGGAGTGAATACAAAGTTACGCACTTTCCCTTGGTCGTCGCCTTCTGAAACACTCAAGTCTTTGCGATAGGATATTTCTATTAAGTGATTACCTTCAGCAAGCGATATGCTCTGAGTCGTAAAATCCACTTCACCGGAAATAAATTCTTGTTCTTCACCATTTACCAGCAGATAAAGAGCGTCAAAAGGCTCTGTTGGTTCATCTTCGTTTTCTTCTGATGAAACTGCCCACTCAAAATTCAATGTGCCTTCGCCTTCAATCAGGGCGATCAAAATACTCTCTTGATTACTTGAAATATTGCCACTTACAATACCTCCCAAAGAGCTACTTCGCCAAGCCGCGTCGCCACCACTGTATATCGTCACTGCTGCGTTTGCTGTGCCTATTGAACTAGCCAAATTAGTAGCTTGGTCAACCGCATAACCTTGAATACTAATATTGCTAGTGGGAATATCTTGTACATCAGATGTAATCGAAATTGTAGCTGACTTAAGCCCTTGAGATTGTGCATTAAAGGTGAGCAAAAGCTGACAGCTCTGTTGTGCCGTTAAGCTCGTGCATTGACTGCTATCGATACTAAAGTCGTTGCTATTAGACAGGCTAATAGTTGGCATAATCGTACTGTTCGAATTATTAGTCACTGTATATTGCTGTACAAAATTTACGTTGACTGGTGTGTTGGTGATCTTCGCTTCTCCTGTAATACCAACGCCATAGCGAGTGGCGTTAATGAAGCCGAGCAAAGCGCCGACTCTGGCATATACACCAGGATAACCTTCAGCTGCACAGCCTATGCCCCAGCTGGTGATACCCACTTGCATGGGGCCTGAACTCGTTTCAACAAACAAAGGCCCGCCACTATCGCCTTGACAGGCACTTGCTCCACCTGAATCCAGTGCTGCACATATCATTTGCTCGGTAATACCAGTAGCTGATTGACTTACCCCTTGTGAATTAGCTAATTCACTGCGACATTGGGTATTGGTGAGCAGGGGAAGTTCCACTTCTTGCAGTATATCTGGGAAGTTGCCAGTAGGTCCCTCGTTCGGCAGGTAACCGGTGCGGCCACCCCAACCAATAGATGTCGCAATCGTATTCTCGATAGCGAGTTGGTCTGTGGTGCTTGAGTCTGCAAGTTGAATAGCCGTGTTTTCAAGACTCTGCTCTAATTCTATCAGCGCCACATCGTTATCGAAGGTTTCTGAATCATAATTAGGATGGGAATAAATCCGCTTAATGGCTAATGCTTGATCTGCACCATCTCTGAGATCGTATTCACCAACGTTAACTCTGTATTGATCTGCAAATTCAGAGTCTACACAATGGGCTGCGGTTAATACCCATTGCTCACCTAAAAATGTTGCTCCGCAAACGACATCTTGAACCGAACCTTGCAAAGTCGTAACAGCAATGCTGGCGGTGGCATTTTCTAATTGGATGAGTGCTTGTCCGTCTTCTTGAGTAATACCCACAATTGGGATGCTGCCATTGAAGTCGTCGCCCAGTGTTCCTGATTCTAAGGGCCCATCGACGTTGTTATAGATAATCGCGCCAATTCCACCACCGGATTCACAATTGAGCGCTTTTTCGGAAAAATTAATTTCACCACGTTCGATTAAACAAATATTATTTGTTACGCCTTGGCATTGTGCATCGCCGATACCACAGTCAACTATAATACCCGTCGCTTCACCGTCTGGTCCAAACCCGAATGGATCAGATTGATAAGCAGTATTATTTACCGTAACCGTAGTTTCCACTTCTGTACCCACTACCACTAATGCCGACATAAAGGGATACTCTCCCTCATCAGCAGATGAGCCTCCAACAATCAGAGGGGTAATAGCCGAGTCTTTTTTTTCGCTACTTTGCTGTTTGCTCAACGCTATTTGCTCTGAACGTAAACTGGTAGCAGAGGCTAAGTTAAATTGTATGGCTGTAACAACCAACAAAAACCACTTAATATACTTCATCTAACTGACTCCAATAGAAAATTGTATTCGTGCATACGCATAACAGACAAATGATATCCCAGACAGTGCGCGTTATGACCATAAAAATGACCTATGGTTTACATTGTTGGGCAATATATCTCAAACAAGGTTAATTAACTAATTTAGTGTTTTCAGGTATCTCAACTTGATACGGCTGTAATAAATACCAATATTTTCGCTGCAACTTGCCTTTACAATGGATCAAGTTAGATGAATAGAATATGAATTGATTGGCTTAATTGCCTAAAAAACTTGCAATATACTCTCGCGTTTTATGAAAACTTCTGTATAATTCGCGCCCTGCCCAGTTACGCCCACTTTGGGAAAGTGGAAGAATCAATCGACTCGAAGGGGTCAATATGTTGATTTAAGAGGTTTTCTGGATTGTTGAATATAAGATGTTAAACATCGGATATTTGGCTAGAGCAGAAAATTAACCAGTAACAATTTATATATTTCGGGTATTTTAAAATGAAAACTTTTGTTGCAAAACCAGAGACGGTAAAACGCGACTGGTATGTGGTTGACGCCGCAGACAAAACACTAGGCCGTTTGGCCACAGAGATCGCGATACGTTTACGCGGTAAGCATAAGCCAGAGTACACACCTCATGTTGACACTGGTGATTACATTATCGTAATCAATGCTGAAAAAGTAACTGTTACTGGCCGTAAGGCACAGAACAAAATCTATTATTCCTACACTGGTTACCCAGGTGGATTGAAAGATACAACATTTGAGAAACTTCAAGCTCACAAGCCTGAAATGATCATTGAGAAAGCGGTAAAAGGTATGTTGCCTAAAGGTCCTCTTGGACGTGCTATGTTCCGCAAAATGAAAGTGTACGCTGGTACTGAGCATTCACATGCTGCTCAACAGCCTCAAGTTCTAGACATTTAAGGAGCGAGAAAAATGGCAGATACTCAATACTACGGCACTGGCCGTCGCAAAAGCTCTACCGCTCGTGTTTTTCTACGTCCAGGTAGTGGCAACATTGTAGTTAACAAACGTCCTTTGGATGTTTTCTTTGGTCGTGAAACAGCACGCATGGTTGTTCGTCAGCCACTTGAGCTAGTTGAAATGACTGATAAATTTGACCTATACGTCACCGTAGCCGGTGGTGGTATTAGTGGTCAAGCTGGCGCAATCCGTCACGGTATTACTCGTGCTTTGATGGAATATGACGAAACACTTCGTCCAGCTCTTCGTAAAGCCGGGTTCGTAACTCGTGATGCACGTAAAGTTGAACGTAAGAAAGTGGGTCTTCATAAAGCGCGTAAGCGTCCTCAATACTCAAAACGTTAATTTTTACGTTACGAATATTTCAAAAAACCCAGCAACGCTGGGTTTTTTATTGTTAAAAATTTGATGTTTTTATGTCTATTAAATTTGATTGAGTTGTCCTAAGACAAATTAATCCCACAAAACATAGGTTTATTTACTTAATTCCTTGTCTTTATTAGGGGTTTTCTTTTATCATTTCATGTTAATAGATAAATTCAACAAAACCGTAATTTCTTGTGACAGTTAGCTGCTAGCAAATCGCTATCGGAACCAACTAGTTATGTTCAAGAAGTATCACTAAATCCGAACTTGGAGAAGAGTGGATGAGCAATGTGTCTGTCGATACAAATGATTCGTCAAAGAATGACAATCAGCCCCAAGACAACCCTAGACGCCGATTCCTCACTGTAGCTACATCAGTGGTGGGTGCAGCAGGCGTTGCAGGTGTCGCAGTACCTTTTATTGGTTCTTGGAACCCGAGTGAAAGGGCGAAAGCCGCTGGAGCTGATGTGCAAATTGACATTGGTAAAATTCAGCCGGGGCAAATGATCCGTGTTATCTGGAGAAGTAAACCAGTTTGGGTTGTAAGGCGGACGCCAGAACTGCTAGCTTCATTGGCAAAACACGAAGATATACTCAAAGATCCAGATTCTGAGCAAGAGCAACAACCTGCTTTTGCTAAAAATCGTTACCGTTCTCTGAAGGAAGAGTACCTAATCTTAGTGGGTATTTGTACGCATCTTGGATGCTCTCCTCAGCATTTGACTGACGGCGCATTTGCCGAATACGTCGAAGGCGTAGACGAGGGATTCTTCTGCCCTTGTCATGGTTCCAAATTTGATATGGCTGGCCGCGTGTTTGATGGTGTACCTGCACCACTGAATTTGGTTGTTCCGCCTTATCAGTATGTTGATGATAATACCGTTATTATCGGTTCAGAAGCCGAGGGGGCAGCATAAGATGTTTAAAAGTCTTTTAGATTGGATTGAATATCGTATTCCGATGATGCGCGTTGCTAACATGCACGCGATTCAATACCCTGCACCAAAAAATATGAATTTTTGGTATATATTTGGCTTCTTGGCCACAATTGTACTGATAAACCAAATTGTCACCGGTGTGTGGCTAACCATGAATTTTGTACCTTCATCTGAAGGTGCTTTTGCTTCTGTAGAATACATCATGCGTGATGTGCCTTACGGAGACGTACTTAGATACATGCACTCTACAGGGGCTTCGGCTTTCTTTATCGTGGTGTATTTGCACATGTTCCGCGGAATGATGTACGGCTCTTACCAAAAGCCTCGTGAACTACTGTGGTTGTTTGGTATGTTCATTTACCTTGCGCTAATGGCTGAAGCCTTCATGGGTTACGTACTTCCTTGGGGACAAATGTCCTACTGGGGTGCGCAGGTAATTGTATCCTTGTTTAGTGCAATCCCTGTAATTGGTCCAGACTTAGTTGAATGGATTCAAGGGGACTACGTTATCTCTGGTGCTACCCTCAATAGATTCTTCGCCTTGCATGTTATTGCATTGCCACTGGTCATCGTCATTCTAGTGTTCTTACACATAGTTGCGTTGCATGAAGTAGGTTCAAATAACCCTGATGGCGTTGAAGTTAAGCGCAAAAAAGGTTCATTGACTGAAGATCAAAAAACCAAATTTGAAATGCACGAATACTACACTAAAAAATACGACATCATTGATGACGTCGTACCTTTCTTCCCACATATTGTGTTGAAAGACATGGTTGCATTTGCTGCATTCTTATTTATCTTCTGTTACATCATGTTCTTCGCGCCTGGAATGGGTGGGTACTTCCTAGAACATCCTAACTTTGAAATTGCTAACCCGTTGAAAACTCCTGAACATATTTTCCCTGTTTGGTATTTCACACCCTTCTACGCAATCTTAAAAGCCGTTCCTGATAAGCTCGGTGGTGTTATCGGTATGTTCGCTGCAATCATTGCTTTGTTCTTACTACCTTGGATTGACCGCGGTAAAGTGAAATCTTGGCGTTATCGTTGTGGTTTACATCGCTGGAATCTATTGGTATTTGCAGCCGTGTTTATCTTCTTAGGTTACTTAGGTGGTACACCACAAGAAAATTGGAAAATAATTGCGTCTCGAATCGCAACTATCATGTACTTTGGATTCTTCGTTTTAATGTTTATTTACAGCAGAAATGAGAATACTAAGCCGGTACCAGAGAGGATCACGAAATGAAAAAGTTTGTATTAGTGTTAACTTTATTGTTTTCGGGACTTGCTGGTGCAGCCGGTGGTGGAATCGAAAACGACCATATAGATATTGATTTGAACGACAAAGCAGCATTACAAAATGGAGCTAAGTTGTTCAATAACTACTGCTTAGGTTGTCATAACATGCAGTACCAACGTTATGAGCGCAGTTTCAAAGATTTAGGGATTCCTAATGAATTGGGACAGGAATATTTGCAGTTCACCGGTGAAAAAGTATCTGACCATATAAAAAGTGCTATTCCTGCTGAGAATGCCGCTAAATGGTTTGGCGCTCCACCACCTGACCTGACGCTAGTAGCGCGGGTGAGAGGTGCCGACTGGTTGTATACTTATTTGCGTACTTTCTACGTAGACGAAAGCAAAACCTTTGGGGTTAACAATAAGCGTTTCCCTGATGTAGGTATGCCTCACGTATTGCAAGAATTGCAAGGTACACCGCGTGAAACCCATGAAGAACGAATGATCGACGGTGAAATGAAAGAAGTTTACGTTGGCATTAAAACTGATGGTAATGGCGAGCTTAACGCTGAAGAATACGATAAGGCTGTGGGTGACTTAGTCCATTACCTTGTCTATGTTGGTGAGCCTGGTCGTTTGAATCTTGAAGCGACTGGTAGATGGGTTCTTGCCTTCATCGTTGTGTTGTTTATCTTTGTTTACTTACTTAAGAAAGAATATTGGCGTGATGTTCACTAATTCACCCAAAATTAAGGTATAATCCGAAAAGGGGCGAGTCTGCCCCTTTTTTTAATGAGTCTAATACCTTGGCGGTGTTAGGCAGCCAATCAATTTTGTGGTTTAAAACAAAGAATTGGTTGACCTGTTTTGTTGATTCTGGAGGATAGTTAATGGCTGTAGCCGCGAATAAACGTTCAATCATGACGTTGTTCTCAGACACAAGTGATATTTACAGTCACCAAGTGCGTATTGTACTTGCGGAAAAAGGAGTGGGTGTTGAAATCAGCTATACTGATCCAACCAACCTTCCTGAAGATTTACTTGATTTAAATCCCTATGGCACAGTGCCTACGCTGGTCGATAGAGAACTTGTTTTGTACAAGTCCCATATTATTATGGAATACTTGGATGAGCGTTTCCCACATCCTCCTCTTATGCCAGTTTATCCTGTTTCTCGCGGCCAAAGTCGTTTGATGATGCACCGTATAGAACAAGATTGGTATTCAGTAGCTGAAAAGATTCTTTCTGGTAAAGGTGATTTGGATGCAGCACGCAACGAATTGCGCGAAGCGTTACTTAGCCTAGCTCCATTATTTGCTGAAACTCCATTCTTTATGAGCGAAGAGTTTAGTTTGGTTGACTGTTACTTAGCTCCGCTATTGTGGAGGTTGCCTGCACTTGGTATCGAATTAACCGGTGCTGGCAGTAAAGAAGTATTAGCCTATATGAATCGCATATTTGCTCGTAGCTCCTTTAAAGCTTCGTTGACTGATCAAGAAAGAGAGATACACGATCCACTATAAGTGGTTTAGGTAGCATATTATGATGACTTCAAATCAACCGTATTTGTTAAGAGCATTTTACGAATGGATCGTAGACAACGACTTAACACCTTATTTAGTTGTTGATGCAACTGTTCCTGGTACTAACGTGCCACAGGAGCATGTGCATGATGGACAAATTGTTCTTAATGTATCACCAGGTGCATGTGTTAAATTAAATCTCGGTGATGCAGATGTTAGTTTTGAAGCTCGCTTTGGTGGTGTTGCACGGCAATTAGTCGTGCCCACTCATGCTGTTTTGGCTATATATGCTAAAGAAAATGGTGCTGGTACAGTATTTACTCCTGAAGAAAATTTAACTGATGGAGATAAAGGCGGAGTCGCTTCTAAACCTAAAGCGACACCTAAGCCTGAGAGAAAAGGACCACCCAATTTAACGGTTGTTAAATAATCAATAAGAGGCGCTGTTTAGCGCCTTTTTTGTCATTTAGTAAAATTAATCAGTTCAACATTTCTAGGAAAGGTATACATGCGTTATTGGCTCATTTTGGTAACTATTTTGATTACCGGTTGTGAAAATGATGGAGTAGCAGATGACTCCATGTGGCAAATTTGTGATACCTATAAAGATATCTGTGATAACACTCATTCCGGAGCCTTGTGTTCAATACCTCGCAGTGAAGTCATTCGAGATCTAGCGCGTCAACGTGAGCAACTTAGCTCTATCAATACTTATGTTGCCCTCAAAACCTTAGATGCGTATCGTAGTTGTCTGGAGGATGCTTTTGTTTCTGAAGCGGTGAGAAATAAAGATGACAAACAATCACAAATCATAACCATCAGAAAGATTCCCGAAATACAGAAGGAATTAATTGCCAGTACTCGCGCTATAGCTCGTCCTGAAGTCAATCTATGGTTATGGACAAACTCTCAGAATGACGACAACTGGGAGTCTATGGTAAATGGCTTTGAGACAGCTAAAGACGTTCACGTAGATGTTTATGTTGCGTTGATGACCCGATACGCTAAATACAACAAAGAACAAGGTCTAGAGTATGCTCGTCAAGCACTCAAAAAGGCAGACGTAATTAAAGATATTCAGCCGTCAGTATATGAATTTTATGTTGGCTACTATCTGGATAAAAATGAACTAGAGAAGGCCGCTATTTGGCAAGGTCTATACAGTGCTTTAGACAAAAGTAAAGCTGAAGTGAACGCGCATTATTTTAAATTATTTGAAAAAATGTCACCGTCTCAAATACGCGTTGCTCAGAGCAAAGTGAATGATTTATTATTCGACGCTAAATGGTTATATAAAGATATGGACTCGTTTCCCAAAAACTTACAGTGAGTAACCTTACACAGCGGTTCCCGAGTCCAATCTAAAAAGATACCTATTTGTATTCAAATGCTTTGATGACTCGGGCGACACCATTTACGTTTCTGGCCACTTCAACCGCGATATCCGCTTCGTTGCTATCGACTAAGCCCATTAAAAACACTTCAGAGTCTTCAACTTCGACAATGATATTTAATCCATCCACACGTTTATCGCCAATCAGGGCGGTTTTCACCTTGCTGGCTAACCAAGTGTCATTTGCTATCACTGTGGCGGGTATAGGCTCAGCAACGCGCATTTGATTATGAATTTTACGCAAATTCTCAACAGTTTGTGCGGTTGTAGAAATCTCTGCTTTGATTGATTCTGTTGGTGCTTGTCCTACCAATAAAGCGATGCCATTGAATACTGTTATGTCGATTTTGGCAGAATCTAAATTCGAATTATTAGAAAACTTGGATGCTAACCGTGCCGTGGCGGTTTTGTCATCTATTTGCGTGCCCAAAGTGCGTCTGTCATGGGCTGCTGAAGCTGCGCCCACACCTGCACCGACTACCAGCGCTGCACAGCCCTGCATAAACAATGAGGCGACAACCATTAGAATCAGTAAACGGGAAGACTTAGTAAACATTTAGTTACTCCGCACCTTGCTCAGGAAACAAACTGTCATCAATACACTCACATAGATTGTGTATCACCAATAAGTGTACTTCTTGGATGCGAGCGGTACGACTAGATGGAACACGAATTTCGACATCATTTGGACCAAGTAATCCGGCCATTTCACCACCGTCTTTACCGGTTAGGGCTACTATGGTCATATCTCGACTCAACGCGGCTTCCATCGCATTGATGACATTTCTTGAATTACCACTGGTGGAAATTGCTAGTAAAATATCACCGGCTTGACCAAGGGCGCGAACTTGCTTGGAGAAGACTTCGTCATAACTGTAATCATTGGCGATAGAAGTGATGGTTGAAGAATCTGTGGTTAATGCCATTGCTGGTAAACTTGGGCGGTCGCGTTCATAGCGGTTGAGAAGTTCAGATGAGAAGTGCTGTGCGTCTCCTGCTGAACCACCATTACCACAGGATAATATTTTATTGCCGTGAATTAATGCATCAACCATCATTTGCGACGCTTTAAAAATAGACTCTGGAAGTACTTCTCCTGCTGCGATTTTAGTCTGGATACTTTCAGTGAAATTAGCTTTTATTTGTTCAATCATGACAATCTCAATAGTGTTTTAAATAGAATTTCAATGGCGTTTCTTTCAGACCGACTTAAACCATTGGATTTGATCCCCGTCAATCGCAACTAAATCGATTCGATGCGCTACCATTGCGGGGTTTAGACGGTGAAAGTGCATAAAATGTTTCACTGCCTGCGTAAATTTTTTTCGTTTAGCAGCATGAAAATATTCCGCTGCCGTACCGTAGTCAGATCGACTCCGAAATTTCACTTCAACAAATACCCATTCTTGGTCATCTTGCATCACCAAATCTATTTCACCTGTGCGGCAGTGATAATTACTTTGGAAAAATCGGAGTCCGTTTTCTTCCAAGTATTGGCGAGCTCGATTTTCAGACAGTAGCCCTGTTGTTCTGGAAAAGCGCTGCTTAATCCATTGCAAGCAAAATAACCTCGCTTTCGGTAATCTTTCCAAATGGCAGTACACGAATAATATTGCCATTTTGGTCTACTGAAAGGGTTCCTGTCAGGCCTTTAATAGAAACTTGCGGTAATGCTTTTAAACCGGGTAAGAAAGGTACCAGAGTATACGCATCATAACCTAATGCAAATAAACGTTTTAACGTGTCGTCTTGTTTAGGCCAAATTTCAGCAACTTCATTTTTAAGTGACTGGTGCTCGCCATCAGGCAACATCCAAGGCATGTCAGTAAATGTGATATTACGCAGATCTCGTAAGGTATTATTACTGAAGTTCTGACTATAACTCCGTGATGAAGCATATACGGGCACAGCTTTATCATTAAATGGACTTAAACTTGTTTCAACAATAGGGTTGAGTAATTCGGTTTGTTCTGGAGATGCAAATAATACTATGGCATCAACATCTCGACGGTTTCGTGGTACCGAATATATCTTCTCGCTTGTGATACTTTCCAACTGATCAATGCGGGTTTTACTTTGGGAAACATCCAGCAAAGAGGTTAAGCTGGTTCGCATACTTTTATTATCGGTAAAAGTCGCTAATCCCGGTGACACATCATTGTCTTCGGTTAAAATTTGCCAAGTTTGCAGAAACGTATTGGCCATTCGCATAGGGGCACCGCTTTGCTGGGTTACCACTATTGGACTTACCGCTCCAGTTTTGAATACTTTGTTGGCCAGTTGCACCGCCTCATCTTCTGGTGATAATGCAAAGTAAATTCGAATCCCAGGAGGGGCTGCTTGCTCAGCTAGCGCTAATTTCTGATTTTCATCGATGGGCTGTGTATCTATTATTCCAGGTTCTGCGACTAAGTTTGTTTCGTCTAATCGGTTCAAGCCAATTATATTCAGTTCTGGAGGAGCAAGCTGACTGAACTCAGCCAATTTATCTTTTACTAGAGGACCGATAACCACATCATAATCAGAAACTTCTGCCACTAATTCTGACATTGGTTTACTTTCTATATCGAAAAAGTGTAGCGCTGGAAAAGCATCCTGAGAATCACTTGAAACAGATTTCTGTTTTAAATAGTAGGCGGCTAAGAGGCCTTGTTTTATGGCTTCTCCTTGTTGCGATAACCTGCCTGAAAGCGGCAGTAAGACTGCAATTTTTTGCATTTGTAATTGACTGATCTGCATGGCTTGCTGTATTTCACCAGGCAAATTAAGGCTTAACGGGTGAGCTTGAAAACGTGTTTGCCATTCGGCTACGGCAGTTTGTAATTGCCCTTGTTGCAGACCAAAACGTTTAACAATCAAACTCAGTTGTAACCAAGCAGACAAATCTGCATGTTTGCGCAGTGCATTCTCTAACTCTTGTTCATTCAATCTTTGCAGCAGATACCATATATCTTCACTTTGCTGTTGTTCTGTCGGTTCAATTTGATTCAAGGATAGTGCCGCATTTAGCCATTGTTTTAAATGCACAAACTGCGCATATTGGATACGAAGAGCGCGGTTCTTATGACTAATATCTTGATTTATTTGGCCTTGCAGTTTTGCGATTTTTTGCCAGTCAGTAGCGGGCTTAGATAACTCACATTCCGCTAAAATTATTTGACTTTGATTGCGTAGGGCTGGGTCAGTAAATTCACGGATAGATAAATGTACAATTTTTTCACTTTGCAGACATGCGCCTTGCTGTTTATAAGATTCTGCGGCACGGATTATCCATTGATTACGCAGATGTTGGTCTCCGGTATTGGCATAAACACGTTTAGCTTCATCTAAATAAAAGATAGGATCTTGCGGTAGCGTGTTTTGTTCATCTTGTTTAACCAGATCTGTTGACTGATTATTGCTCGCCGTATCGTTCTTCACAGGTGTTGAACCACAACCAATTAATGCCGTGATCGCACTGCAAGCAAATAGCCATTTTAACTTACCCATCGATACTCTCAAAATTTTCCAACCCATTTACCTTTAGGTAGTTTAAAATGCCTAATGACGTAAAACAATCAAAGGCTGATTATAAGTGGTAAAAACTGGCACATTGTTCATTGTTTCAACACCAATTGGAAATTTGGATGATATTACGCACCGCGCAATCAAAGTATTAAATGAAGTGGATTTAATTGCCGCCGAAGATACTCGACATAGTCAAAAGCTGTTGCAGCATTGGGGAGTGAAGACCCGAATGACAGCAGTTCATGATCATAACGAAAAACAAATTTCTAATCGCTTGATAGAACAGTTGAAAGAAGGACTGAATGTCGCGTTGATTTCAGATGCAGGCACACCTTTAATTAGTGATCCTGGATATAACTTAGTCAATCGCTGTAGAGAGCAAGAGGTGACAGTAGTGCCTATCCCAGGCGTTTGTGCGGCTATTGCTGCCTTAAGTGCATCTGGGCTTCCCACAGATCAGTTTCTATTTTACGGATTTTTGCCTGTAAAGCAGGTCGCTAAACATAGCGTACTAGAACGTCTCAATAGCGAAACAGCAACCACTGTTTTTTACGAATCTCCCCGTCGTATTGCAGATACAGTAAAAGCTATAATTGAAGTCTTGGGTGAGGATCGTAAATTATCCATCGCCAAAGAAATCACTAAAACCTTCGAAACATTTTATTCTGCAAGTGCCGTTGAGGTCTTGGCGTGGCTTTTAGAAG
Source organism: Alteromonas sp. M12 (assembly GCF_037478005.1). Classification (NCBI taxonomy): domain Bacteria; kingdom Pseudomonadati; phylum Pseudomonadota; class Gammaproteobacteria; order Alteromonadales; family Alteromonadaceae; genus Alteromonas; species Alteromonas sp. M12. The sequence continues at coordinate 999,443 of NZ_CP144164.1, forward strand.
ATGCTAACCATCAGCGCGGAGAATTTGTGTTGATGGTTGCAGGCGCACCGAAAAACGATAACGAATTGCCAAGTGAAAGTTTGCAGCTGCTCAAAATCTTATTGCAAGATTTACCCTTAAAAAAGGCAGCAGCGCTTACAGCTCAGCATTTCGGTGTTAAAAAGAATGCACTTTATCAGTACGGTTTAACCTTGAATGAGTAAAGTGAAGGCGTTTTTTCCAACGCTAATAATCATTTTCCTTGGGACTTATTTTTCCTTATCTAATAGTGTCTATGGACAGTCAGAGACCCAGTTAGAAAAACCTGCTGGAAACGAGCAAGGCGCTTGGTACGCTGATAGTCGCGGGATTATGGGCACCAACATCCATACCGAAATTTTGGCCGCCTCCCCAGAGCTAGGACATGCAGCTGTGGATGCGGTAATGCAAGAAATGCAGCGTATAAATCAATTAATGAGCCCTTATATCGACAGCAGCGAATTGTCGAAAGTGAACCGCTTAGCGGCGAACACCCCAGTAACTGTTTCTAAAGAAATGTTTGAATTATTGCAGTTATCTTATGGGCTTTCAGAGGAAACTGATGGGGCGTTTGACATTACTTTCGCCAGCGTGGGTTATTTGTATAACTATCGGCAAAAACAACGGCCCGACGCGCAGACAATAAAAACCTTGTTGGATGCTATTAATTTTCGTCACTTGCAGCTAGACCCACATAAACAAACTGTTAAGTTTGCGCACCCTAAAGTCAAAATAGATTTGGGGGGGATTGCCAAGGGCCACGCAGTTGATAATGCATTATCTATTTTAAAAAATATGGGTATTGAGCATGCTTTAGTAACAGCCGGCGGCGATACGGGGCTGCTAGGCGATCGCAATGGCCGTCCTTGGAAAGTGGGTATTCGTGACCCTCGAAATCGGCAAAAACAAGCAGTGGTTTTGCCTCTTGAAAATATCGCAATGTCCACCTCTGGTGATTATGAAAGATATTTTGAAGAGGATGGGAAACGCTATCATCACATTCTTTCTCCGCAAAGTGGGGAATCCATCTATGAAGTGCAGAGTGTGACTATCATAGGCCCCAGAAGCACGTTGAACGATGGTTTATCCACCGCTGTGTTTGTATTAGGCGTCAAAAAAGGCATAGATTTAATCAATCACACTCGCGGCTATGAAGCGATTATTTTAGATAATCAGCGACGTCTACATTATTCCCAATCATTTGAAGCCGTTAATGTTGCGAATTGATTCTGGGGTTTTTCTAGTCGTACTAGGTACTATTTTATTCTCCAGCAAAGCAATTATGATCAAATACCTCTATCAGCTGGGTATAGGTCCATTGGAGCTGCAAACACTGCGCATGTTGTTTGTCTTACCGTTTTATTTACTTATCCTAATGTGGTCGTTAAAACAAACGGGGTGGGGAACACTCAGTGCTAAGGAATTATTAGCTTGCTGTGCCGCGGGCGTTGCTTGTTATCATTTAGGCAGTTATTTTGATTTGCTGGGATTGCAATATATTACCGCCGGGTTAGAAAGAATCATTCTATTTTGTTATCCCGCAGTGGCCATCTTATTTGGTTGGTGGTTTTTAAATGAAAAGCCGGTCACTAAAATTTGGTTAGCATTAATCTTATCTTATGCTGGAATTTTGGTGTTTTTCTATGCCGACCTCTCGTTTGGTGGAGAAAACATTTACTGGGGTAGCTTTCTGGTTTTTCTTGCGAGTATTTTAACTGCTTGGTACTTAGTGGCTACCCAGCGTTTTTCTCGACAGATTGGTAGTCAGCGCTTTGTTTGCCTGGCTATGATATCTGCTTGTATTACACTGCTCATACATTCTTATGCCGCAGGTGTGGGAGATTTGTTGCACTACTCAACTGAGCTCTATATGGGGGGGGTAATTGTGGCGATCTTTATGACCTTGATTCCATCTTTTATGATCAGTGCTGGGGTTAAAAGAATAGGGGCAAGTAAAGCGTCTATCGTTGGCGCAGTGGGGCCTTTATTTACGATTATATTATCTAACCAGCTTTTGGATGAACCTGTCACCTCTTTGCATATCACCGGTTTGGTGTTGGTAATATTAGGAATGCGGCAACTCAAAACCTAATTGCCGCTGGTAATTCCCGTGTTAAAACCGAATAACGATCAAGATAGGCGGTTTCTAAAATCTTCGTAGTTAAATTGGCGAATCAGCTCGAATTCCCCTGTGTTACGAATAATGCCAATTGCTGGGTGCTCGACGCCATTAAAGAATGTTGTTTTCACCATGGTGTAATGGATCATATCTTCAAAAATAACCCGCTCGCCTATCGCTAACTTGTGGTCGAAGCTATAGGTGTCGATAACATCACCTGCTAAACATGAGTTGCCACCTAGTTTATAATCGAAGGCTTTTTCTCCTGGCTCGCCAGCGCCTGTTACAGCAGGGCGATAAGGCATCTCTAATACATCTGGCATATGACCCGTTGCGGAAATATCCAAAATCGCAATTTGTCCTTCATTTTCGACAATATCCACAACTTCGGAAACCAAACTACCGGTTTGCCAAGCTACAGCCGAACCTGGTTCAAGAATTATATGAATATGTGGATGTCGTTGTTTAAACTGCACCAAGGTGTCAATGAGATGCTCAAGGTTATAACCTTGTTTGGTCATCAAGTGACCCCCACCGAGGTTTAACCATTGAATATCAGGTAGCCATTTTGCAAAACGTTTTTCCACTGCTAGCAACGTCCGCTCGGTGGCATAAGAGTCGCATTCACACAAATTGTGTACGTGAAACCCGTCTATGCCAGTTAAGTCTGCACCTTCCAAGTCGGCTACACGAATCCCTAAACGGGAGCCTGGTGCGCTAGGGTCGTACAATTCTGTTTCAGCTTCGCGGTGTTCTGGATTTACCCGTATTCCTGCTGAAATACCTTTAGCCAAAACTTGCTCTTTATAGCGTTGCCACTGAGTTAAACTATTGAATGAAATGTGATTCACTAAATTCAATAATTCATCCATGTCTGCCGGTTTATAAGCCGGCGAGAACGCATGGACTTCTTTACCCATTTCAAACTTGGCAAGCTTGGCTTCCCAAACTGAACTGGCGGTACAACCTTTTAAATATTTACCTACAAGATCAAAGGTTGACCACATAGCAAAACCTTTAAGAGCGAGAATAATATCGACCTCAGCTTCTCGCTGTACTCGTTCCATTATCTGCAAATTGCGTTCGAGTTTAGACTCTTCACACACATAACAAGGAGAGGGAATCGCTGGGTTTAACATTATATCGCTCAAGGTTTTGCTCCCAATTAGCGTTTAAAAGGACTTTGTTCGCACTCAATCACGTGCCAAGGTAGCCCATGTTGATTAAGCATGTCCATGAACGGGTCTGGATCAAATTGTTCCATATTCCAAACACCTTCACCTTTCCAAGTACCGTTTAACATAAGCGCTGCACCAATCATCGCTGGCACACCTGTTGTGTAAGAAACGGCTTGTGCGCCAACCTCTTCAAAACAGGCTGCGTGGTCACAGTTGTTGTAGATAAAGATGGTTTTTTCTTTACCGTCTTTAATACCTGTGATGTATGTGCCTATGCAGGTCATACCGGTATAACCTTCGGCAAGTGAACCTGGGTTTGGCAATACAGCTTTTAAGAATTCAAGAGGCACAATTTTTTGGCCTTGGAAGTCAATTGGCTCAATGCTTGTCATGCCTATACCTTCAAGCACGTTCAAGTGGTTTAAGTAAGCATCACCAAATGTCATCCAGAAACGTGCACGTTTCAAGGTTGGAAAATGTTTTACAATAGATTCCAATTCTTCGTGGAACATTAAATAAGAGGCTCTAACCCCAATATTTTGGTAATCAAGGTCTTCTCTGACACTTAATGGATCTGTTTCTTTCCATTGGCCATTTTCCCAAAAACGTCCTCGTTGAGTTATTTCGCGAATATTGATTTCTGGGTTGAAGTTAGTTGCAAAGGCTTGACCATGGTCGCCGCCATTACAATCGACAATATCCAGATAATGAATTTCATCAAAATAATGTTTAGCAGCGTAAGCGGTATAAACGTTAGTCACACCAGGATCGAAGCCACTACCTAAAAGCGCCATGATGCCTTTATCTTTAAATCGATCTTGATACGCCCACTGCCATGAATACTCAAATTTAGCTTCATCTTTAGGCTCGTAGTTGGCAGTATCTAAGTAGTTTGTTCCGGTAGCAAGACAGGCATCCATAATCGGCAGGTCTTGATAAGGTAGGGCTAGGTTGATAAGCAAATCAGGTTTAACTTTGTTGATCAAAGCTTCAACTTCTGCGGCATTATCAGCATCAACAGCATAAACTGCTTTCACACGGTCTGCGCCCACTTCAGCTTGTAAAGCTTCGCATTTGGACACGGTTCTGCTGGCCAAATAGATTTCATCGAAATGCTCTGGCATACGGGCACATTTTTTTATGGTTACTGCAGCAACGCCGCCAGCACCGATGATCAAAACACGAGACATATTAGCTTCCTTTTATCCAAGCTGAAAATTTTGCGCATGCTAACATTGCTAGCTAAAGACGCAATAGGCGAATGCAAAAATATAGACACTTTATTGATGTAATCCAAGTAGCTTATGCAACCTGTGAGGTATTTTTGTGGTAAATCCGCCACCATTGATATTGGCCGATACAAGCCATCACTAAGAAACATAAATAAAGTACGGATGTTGGATACAAATCTTTCTGCCAATAAACCCAAATGGCAACCACATCAACCACAATCCAAAAACTCCAGTTATACAGCTTTTTATGGGACATCAACCATTGAGCAACTAAACTTACACAGGTGGTAAATGCATCAAAGTAAGGTAGGCTCGCATCGGTATTGTTGGCCATAACCCATCCCCATAACAGCGTTGCAATAATCGCCAATGTCGCGATTTGCAAATAGTATCTTTGGCTTCCATGATCGACAATCACATGACCGCCGTCATCTAAATTTTTAGACCAAATCCAATATCCATATATTTGAAAGCCAACATAGATGAGATGCAGGATCATGTCGGAGTACAGTTTTACATCGTAAAAAATATAACTGTACAAACTAACCTGAATCAGGCCGAAGAAAAAACACCAAATACTGCGTTTTATGATCAGAAAGACGCATAAAAAACCGCTGACAGTCGCTATCCACTCAATCGGTGACGCGCCTGCAAAACCCGCTAGCCATTCAGTCCACTGCATGCTTATTCCTTTTTGTCATAATATTCGCTAGAGCTCGTTTCCCTTGAAGTCCGCCGGTGTGCAGAGCGAGGATTTTACATCCTGCAGGAAAATGGTTGCTCTCTACCAATTGGCGTAATCCCCAAAATAACTTACCTGAATAAATGGGTTCGATTGGGATATTATTATCTTGTTCAAATTGCCCACAAAAAGCGATTAGTTCTGGCGTCTTTTTGGCATAGCCACCAAAGTGAAAATCGGAATTAAGTTGCCAATCTGTCGATGCTTTTTGGCCATTCAATTGTTTCTTACTCTCATTCGGCAAAAACTGGTTCACTAATTCGTGTAAATAGTCATGTCCTTTTAACACACCTATGCCTAACACCCTGGTTTTGCTGTTTTGAGTTGCTTGGATTAACCCTGCCATAGTGCCACCACTGGCAACCGGCGCAACTATCAGATCAAATTCTTGGGTCAATTCTGTAACGATAGACGCAACGCCGCTCAAGGCTTGGTGTTGTGAACCACCTTCTGGAATTATCAATGAATTGGGATGGTTTTGGCGCAGGACTTCAAGGTAAGTATTGTCGGTGCGCTTCGCATAGGTGATTTTGTTGACCCACTCCAATTGTGCACCCCAGCGTTCAAGGTCGTTGAGCATGGGCGTCATATTTTGTGAATAATCCCCTCTGATGACGGCTAACAAAGGGATATTTAACTTTTGGCAGCAAAAACCTAAAGCATGTAAATGATTAGAATGGCCACCTCCAAAACTGATAATTTTTGCTGGTGGTGAATGCGCAGCACTGAACAATGTTTGGCTGAGCTTGCGCCATTTATTACCCGAAATAATTGGGTGGATTAAATCGTCCCGTTTAATCCAAACTTCGACTCCATGATCATTTTTCCAGTTTAACCTAAGCTGCTGTTCTGCAGAGGGGAGCTGGATTCCAAGCTCTTGAGTTAATTTGCTAGCAATCACTGAGGCTATATTCCCTTGCGGTTTACTGGCGATTGAAACGCAATTCTGAGCTATAGGGCGTAAAATGTTGCACTGTCCCTGTTGCAGCTTTGTTTTGTGCTTCAATCCAATATTTTGCAGTCATCAAGTCTGGATGTAATTTTTTAAGGAGATCTTTTAAGTGGCGTTTTCCGACAATGAAATGTTCAAATTGTTCTGGAAAAACATCTTCTGGAGAAACTGACAGTGTGTCCATCGCAAAAGGGTCGTCTGATTTAGGAAGTTCTCTAAACGTACGTTGATTCATCAAACAAATTTCATCGTAATCATAGAAAATCACGCGGCCATGACGGGTAACCCCAAAGTTCTTATGCAACATATCGCCAGGAAATATATTGGCGGCGGCGATTTGTTTAATGCACAATCCCAAATCATTGATAGCATTGTAAATTTTTGTTTCATCGGTTTCAGTTTGCAAAAAAATATTTAAAGGAGTCATCTTACGTTCTATGTAGACGTGTTTGATGATAACTTCGTCTTCCTTAATTTCTATATTTTTACCTGCAACGGCTTGCAACTCTTCTAGTAAAGCCGGCTCCATTCGGTGTTTCGGCAGTCGGAAGTTAACGTATTCATGGGTATCTGCCATGCGTCCTACACGATCTGTGGTTTTGACCAAACGGTAGCATTCTCTGACTTGTTCGCGAGTGACTCTCTTACTCTCTGGAAATTCATCTTTTATAATTTTAAAGACTACTCCGTAAGACGGTAAATGGAACACTGCCATTACTAATCCGCGAATCCCAGGGGCAATGCTAAATTGGTCGTCGCTATTCTCTAAGTGCTGTAGAAAATTGCGATAAAAGACGGTTTTACCGTGTTTATAATGACCAATTGACATATACAGTTCGAAATTCTTTTTGTTAGGCATTAACTCTTGTAGAAAAGCTACTATTTCAGCTGGATACAAGGTATCTGCCATAAAGTAGGCGCGGGCAAAACCAAAGATGACGCTCAAGTCTTTATTACTGGTTAGCAAAGCATCTATCTGAAGTTCATTTTTCTCATTGATCAATAAAGCGATAACGAAGGGAAGGGTTTCATCGGGCATACAAATTCGACCGATCAAATAAGCGGCCTTTCCGCGAAAAAACACCGGCTTTAATATCTCTACCGTATGTACCGAGGCCAGTTGAGCTTTGTCTAACCGTGCTCTAAGTGCTTGATCAAGTTGCTCGATATCACTTTGTTTATTTTCATAGGGAATAGAAAATCGGTACATGGCTAAAATCGCTTCCATCATCGAGCCGACAGTGCCGCTAGTATCAAAGCTATTGACTACTTTATGTTTATCTTGCCCAGGGATATAACACCGACTAGGCAAGACGAACATAATCTCTTCATCAATTTTATTGTGTTTATACAGTCTACCGATCACCGAATTATAAAAGGTTTCGGCCAATTCATATTGGGGATGTTGCTCTAATTGAAGGGCGAAAAGGTTTTTAACTTGATGCCAGAATTGATGGGTCTGTTGGCGTGGGTTAATCAATGCATAAAGCTCAGAAATAGTATCAGCTAAACTTTGTTCATAAATAGATATGCGTTCTTTTACCGCAAGCTGGGTGGCTTGCCATTGAGCTTGCTCGAAACGTTGTTTTGCCCCAGAGGTGATTCTACAAAACCAACGGTAGTTTTTTTCAAAACCATAAAGTATCTGATAGGCCACTTTTTCTTGAATGCTTGGCATAGCTTCTGTCACAGTATAAATTTGATTAAAGTGTTATTGAAACACAAAACTATCTAATAATAAGTAAAAAAGTGAGGTGCTGAACTTTGCTGTGTTAATTTGTGATAATTCAACTATAGGACGCAAATAGTGCAACGGAGTTTTCGTTATTGTTTTATCTGGTGATATTCAACCTGAAATGTAGGCGAAAGTAGCAAAACTCGGCTCCATTGAGTTTATCGAAAACCCGCCGGATAAAAACAAACCTCAAGAGGTGCTTTATACGTGTAGGCGTTACTAAATTGTCTTGGTTATTAAACTTCGATTTATTCTATGATTTTTCCAAACTTTTAAGTAAAGATTTGATTTGGAATACATGCTCGTCAACTTCATCATGCTCTTTTAGCGCGGCTTCGAGTTCATACACATAATCACGATTTAATCCGCTGGGCCCAGATGAATTGAATATTTGTTTTGCAATGTATTCAATACTCGCTTCACCTAAATAGGCTGCATTATCAGGGCTAGCAATGTAAATTAATCCATTTACGATCCGGTTATTTGATAAATGAATAGGGATTTCATGGCGCAGGTAGCCATTTTTCTCGCGATGATCTAAATGTTCAAAAACTTCATGGTTTACTTTAAAGGCCCTACCAAAACATCGCTCCCCTTGAACGGGAGTTAGTGTGAGTACTCTTCCAGGGCTTTCAGGTGTGCCACGGTGATCATGACTTCCTTGCCAAAAACGCCGCGCATATCCATTAATATACGCATATTCACTGGCTATATAATCAAAGTCTACCTTGTATATGAGAGAGCCATAGCCGAATAGCCAGATTTCATCATAGTCAGCTAGATTCTGACGTTGTTTGTTAATTGCTTGGGTATCGAAAGCCATCTAAAAATACTATTCTGTTACTGTAATCTCGAAATTACCCCACACTTTACACCAGATTTTTAGTAAAAGAATCCAATCTAGACCGTACTATTTTTTCTGATTCCAATAGGCGCTAGCGTACAACTTATTTTTATCATACTGACAGTGTTCATTTAGATGAGCCTTTAATTGCCTGACAATGCTAGCCTCTGCTGCGATAAAAATAGCAGTGTCGCGCAGCTCTCTAGGCTGTGATGATAATGCTGATAAAAAGTCCTTAGTTAACTTATCAGGGGTAATAAGCCAGTTAATTTTAATGCCTTCGGGGGCGTCTAACGCCTGTTTATCTGATAATTCAGGTACTTGAATCCATGCCTTGCCTTGCGCGTTCTTAGGCAATTGTTCTAATGTGCCAGCGATAGCGGGCAGGGCGGTTATATCACCAAAGAATAGATGATTAGCGGCATTTAAATCTGGATGTTTTGTGTCTCCCGGCCCTGCAATCCCTAGATAATCACCAGGCTTGGCATTAGCCGCCCAATTGCTGGCTAAACCTTGGTGATCATGGACTGCAAAATCTAATGTTAATTGAGAATTTACGCTATCAAAGTCACGCACAGTATAGGAACGCATCCATTTTTTAAAACCGATATACATACCTAGTTTAGGCATCTTTTGCGGTGAATTGGGATTCGGAAAGATTGCTTTCACATGCGCGCTTTTTTTATCGTTAGGAAAATCTACAAGTTCGTCTCCAGCTAACACGATGCGTCTCATGTGGGGAGACAAATCAATCACCGATTTCACTGTTGTCATACGCATTCTTGGACCCATGGTTTGCTCCTTTATAAATTGATAATTAAATAGATGATTCAGCTAAAAAGCGCTGAAGTTTAGGACGAATCACAAATACCATTAAGCAAGCAAAAGCTAGCCCTACTGGCAGTGCGTATAAGAAGCTTGTGATGATTAGGCTGCTGTACTGAGCGAAAGTCACATAATCATGATTGAGCAATGTTGTGATAACCGCCATTAATGACTCCATTGTGATGGCCATCAAAATCCCGTGTAACAGCTTTTTTTGTATATTCGTAAGAGCTGAAAAAAACTGCTCCACCAATTTGTTCATTGCTAAAAAAATAACGCCACCGGCAGGTAGCATCACTGCAATGGCAAACATAAATGAATTAATCCATGTGACTAAAAAATTTTGTGTTGGCTGAAAATTTGCGTATGTCATAATAGCGGTAATTGAAGCAACTAAAGTGCTGACAATAGTTAAAATCACCAATACATTTTTTAACTTAATTTGCATTTCTATACCTAATAAAATAAAGTTGATAAAGTCTACTATATTGATTTTGGTTGATATTGTCAACTATGTTGTTGGCAATGACATTCAGGTGGAAAACTAATGGAATTAAATGAAGCGCTTTTTAGCCTTTTACATACTGTGCGCAATACTATTATTGAGCAGGTTAAACAATTAGATTCAGACTTATCCCCCATGCATTTGAAGTCATTAAAGGTGATTTCAAAGATTGATGATTGCACGGGACAAAAGTTGGCCACCTTTATGGTCCGCGATAAAGCACAGATAAATCGTTTGATTAAAGAACTAGTGAATCAGGAATTGGTGATCAAAAGCTGTAATGAAAATGATGGTCGTAGTCAAATTTTATCGTTATCTAGCCGCGGTAAAAAATTCATCGACAAATTTAATAAAATCGAAAAACAAGTGTTTGAGACTATGCTCAAAGATATTGAACCTCAAGAAGTCGCGAACTTCATTGAGCTGGCTAAAAAGTTTAAAAGTAACTTGAAATAAATGATATCTAGCCAAGTCCGCATAGAACAAGACGCAGGAATGCAAAGATAATTGCCAGAATGCAAAAGGCCAGCAAATTTGAAGTGACCCCATTAAGTTGGACTCATTTCTAAGCGGCAATCAAGGCCTGATTTCGATATTGTATCGGACTAAGGCCTTTCAAATTAGCAAAGGTGTCGTTAGATTAACTTTTCAAACGACGACGGCTTGCACCTATACCTGCAAGTCTATTTGAGTGTTAGGCAAATGCTCGGCAGTGCGGCATTGTTCGAAGCTGAAGTGCTATTCGGTTACCTAATATAATAATGGATACCATGCCTCCCTAAACCAGCTTCCTTGTTATTAACAAGATTGCCAAACGAATAAAGCAAAGTGATGGTAATCATTTATCAGATTATACATTTATTGTTACCTGCGAACTCGCAGGTAACAATGGCTAGAATGTAAATTCGCGCTTATTTGATGGATTTTGCGATTCTTACTAAAGAAACATCGCAATCGGCATAGTTAGCGACGCCATTAGCGGTAGAACCGATTAATGCTTGAATGCCTTTTTTAGAATGAGTTCCTAGCATAATCAAGTCTGCTTTTCTTTTGATGGCTTCATTGCATATCAATTCATAAGGTTTACCTACCTTAATAATGCGATTCTTTTTAGGAATATTGAAGTCTGCACATAATTCTTCAATTTTTGGCGATATTTTGTCCTTCAATTCTTTCTGGTAATCCTTGGGCAATAACTTGTAAGGTAATACATGCATAACAATTAATTTGCTGCCGTAAAGACCTGCCATCTCAGCTGCTTTGGCTAATACGAGTTTTCCTTCTGTGGATGCTTCGATAGCACATAGGATAGTTTTATACATAATTGCTCCTTATTTGTTATCAATGTGAAGTCTTTCTAGTTCCTTATATTACTCACAATATAACTGTAAATATATGATGTAAATCAATATTAGCTAGTATTTGGGGCAGTGCTTAGAATACAACTAAAATTCGTTCAACGATAAATACCCATTGCTGGAGAAGAGAGCCATAACGCTTCTCATCTGCAGCGGACTGTACAAGGCTAATATGAATGCTGTGATTGTTCCAAATCTGGATTAAATATTAGGGTGGGTTATTTATTTGACCGAATATGGGAGAAAAGCCCTATTCAATCCATTTAATTCTACCTTAGAGTAAATAGATCAGTATAAAACAATAACAAATCTCCCTTTGACGGTTGACATATAGACGTCTATACGGCAAATTGAACCCCATGAAAACAATAATAAGCACCATCGGCATGATTATGATTACCACCTCAAATGAGTTGGTCGCTGGCTAGTGCGTAAAGAAATTTAAAAAAGCCCGCGACTCAAGCGGGCTTTTTGTTATTTACAGCAAAATTATATGCCACATTCACATGGTTGAAGTGCGAAATTAAAATGCGAATCTAAAGCAGCGGAACAGAAGTAAACAGGAGCAATAAATGAAGGTGTTGAAATTTGGTGGCTCTTCAATGGCTGACGCTAAACGGTATTTGTCAGTTAAAGACATCAGCTTAGCGAGCCATGAAGAAAACGGTGCAGCAGTGGTTCTATCAGCTCCCAAAGGGGTGACAAATGCATTGTCGTTGTTGTGTGAACAAGCAAGTGCGGGAAGCGACTTTGGCGAATTGTATGCCAAATTAGAAATGACATTAAATGGTATTGCCAGCGATTTAGCAGCCCAATTGCCTGCTTTTCGTAAAGCTCGTTTGAGCGGCTTTATTGACACGATTTTAGTCGAGTTGAAACAGCATTTAGATGGCATTCAGTTATTGCGTTGTGCTCCAGACCAAATTACCGCCAAAATTTTAAGTATGGGCGAATATGTGAGTGTGAATATTTTCAGTGAAATATTGAACTCCCTTGGCCAGAAAAACCACATTATTGATCCTGTAGATTACATTGTTGCCGAAGGTGAATATTTAGATAGTATCGCCGATGTTGCAGTGAGCAAAGCGCGCTTCTCGGATTTTGTTTACGATAAATCTGAAATCTTGATTATGCCAGGTTTTGTAGCGGTAAACGCCGAAGGCGAGAAAGTGACACTTGGACGCAATGGTTCAGACTATTCCGCCGCCATTCTTGCGGCCTGCTTAGACGCGGAATGTTGTGAAATATGGACCGATGTTGATGGGGTTTACAATGCGGATCCTAATCAAGTAGATGGTGCCGTGTTACTAGACAAACTAACCTATCAAGAAGCCATGGAGTTGTCTTACTTTGGCGCAAAAGTTTTGCATCCAAAAACCATTGGTCCTATTGCTCAACATCACATTCCTTGTTTAATTCGTAACACCTTAAACCCTGCTGCTCCTGGGACATTAATTGGTAAAGAGTCCAGTGAAATTTGGACAAGCGTCAAAGGTATTTCTCATCTTGATGATATGACAATGTTCAATGTCGCCGGCCCCGGTATGAAAGGCATGGTTGGTATGGCTAGTCGTGTTTTTGAAGTAATGTCTAACGCGAATATTTCCATCAGCCTGATTACCCAGTCTTCGTCCGAGTACAGCATTAGCTTCTGTATTCACAGTAAAGACGCTGAAAAGGCGCAAAATTTATTGGAAGATGCTTTTGCATTGGAACTGGCGAATAATTTGTTGGATCCAATTGAAGTAAGACATGAACTTGCGATTGTTACCCTTGTGGGTGACGGCATGCGCCATTCTAAAGGTTTAGCAGCTAAGTTTTTCAGTTCATTGGCTCAGGCTAGAGTGAACAATGTCGCTATTGCTCAAGGCTCTTCTGAGCGATCAATCTCCACAGTAATTGAAAAAAATCGAGCTAAAGAGGCAGTGAAAGTTGTGCATCAGAATTTTTTCTCAAATTCCCACTCCATTGATATTTTCCTTGTGGGGTGCGGCAATGTAGGAAAAGAGTTATTGCAGCAAATGGCCCGTCAACAACAACCCTTGTTTGAACGCGGAATTAGTTTAAAAGTGTACGGTATCGCCAATAGTCGCAAGTTACTATTGCAAGCTGGCGGTATTGATTTACACAGTAGTTGGCAAGCTCAACTAGATAGTGCAGACAAGTCACTGTCTATTGAAAATTTAAGTGACTTTGTACAACAAAATAGCTTAATTAACCCTGTGATTATCGACTGTACTAGCAATGAACACATTGCCGGTCAGTACGCAGATTTCATGTCTGCCGGTTTCCACGTGGTCACTCCCAACAAAAAAGCCAATACCCGTGACATCGCTTACTATAAAAAGCTACGTTCTATGGCGCAGGAAACCAACCGCCAGTTTTTATATGAAACCACTGTAGGTGCTGGACTACCGGTCATCGACAATTTGCAAAAACTAATTTATGCAGGTGATGAATTAAAACGCTTTGAAGGTATCCTTTCTGGTTCATTGTCGTTCGTGTTTGGAAAGTTAGATGAAGGCCACAGCCTTTCGGAGGCAACCCAAATTGCTAAGCAGAATGGCTTTACTGAACCTGACCCTCGTGATGATTTGTCGGGTATGGATGTTGCCAGAAAACTATTGATCATGGCCCGTGAAGCAGATTTAGAATTAGAGTTAACGGATATTGAAATTGAATCAGTATTACCAGACAGCTTTGATGCCAGCGGTACTATTGATGAGTTTATGGCAAACTTGCCTAGTTTGGATGGGCATTATCAAAAATTGGTTGAAGATGCTAAAGCACAAGGGCAAGTTTTACGTTATGTGGGCTCAATTGAAAAAGGTCAGTGCAAGGTTGCATTAAAAGCCGTTGATAGCACCCACCCGTTGTATTCGATTAAAGAAGGTGAAAATGCCCTTGCCATACATAGTCATTATTATCAGCCTATTCCTTATGTAATTCGCGGATATGGCGCTGGTGCTACCGTGACTGCAGCAGGGGTTTTTGCTGATGTATTGCGCACCATGCCATGGAAACAGGATATCTAATCGATGAATAAAAGCATTACAGCTTACGCGCCAGCATCTATTGGCAATGTTAGTCTTGGTTTTGACTTGCTCGGGGCGGCATTAACCCCTATTGATGGCAGTCTATTGGGTGATCAGGTAGACGTAAGCTCTGCTGATACGTTTAGTTTAAAAGTAGAAGGGCGTTTTGCAGATAAATTACCTGCAGACCCCAAATCAAATATTGTTTTTGACTGCTACACTTTATTCACTGAAAAATTGCGTGAACGTGGTTTACCGACTGCCGAAGTGGCAATGGTACTGCGTAAGAATCTACCCATTGGTAGTGGTTTAGGTTCAAGTGCTAGTTCGATAGTGGCGGCGCTACACGGCCTAAATCAATTTTTTGATGAACCCTTTGATGCAAACGAGTTATTATTGTTGATGGGTGAGTTGGAAGGCCAAATCAGCGGCAGCGTACATTACGACAATGTAGCACCATGTTTTGTCGGTGGATTAACCTTGATGAACAGTCAATCCGATCAAATTGCCTTGTCTTTACCGGTATTTGAAAACTGGTATTGGGTGGTCTGTTATTCAGGGATCAGTGTTTCGACCGCCGCAGCGCGAGATATTTTGCCTAAGCAAATTGCCATGGCCGAAACTATCACCTTTGGTCAGCAACTAGCTGTATTTGTAGACGCAAGCTATCGAAAAGATGAAGCGCTGGCAGCAGCGGTAATGAAAGATGTTTTAGCAGAACCTTATCGTAAGTCTTTACTGCCGAAGTTCGATGAAAGCAGAGATTTTGTAATGAGCAATGGAGGCTTAGCCTTCGGTATTTCAGGTTCAGGCCCAACTGTATTTGCAGTTTGTAATAATTTAGAGCAAGCACAAGGTATTCAACATTGGTTATCTGAAAACTATATTCAGAATGACACTGGTTTTAGTCATATTTGCCAGATTGATACGCAAGGTGCGGTTGTCTCATAAACCAGCCCTAAGATGCTGGTAAACCGATAAAATGAAGGTAGTAATCAAGTGGAATTGTTTAATTTAAAAGATGACAGCGACAAAGTAAGTTTCGCTGAAGCGGTAAAAAAAGGGTTAGGTAAAAACCAAGGACTTTACTTTCCAAAGGTTTTTCCTAAATTCGAAAATATCCAAGCAATCTTGGATATGCCATTCGTTCCCCGTTCAGTGGAAATATTGTCACAATTGATTGGCGATGAGCTTCCCAAACACGAAATTCAAAGCATTGTAGAGAAAGCTTTTTACTTTGAAGCGCCGTTGGCAAAAGTAACCGACGGTATCTATAGCCTCGAATTGTTCCATGGTCCGACACTAGCGTTTAAAGATTTTGGTGGCCGCTTTATGGCCCAAGTGCTGTCTGTGATTGCAAAAGGTGAACCTATTACTATCCTTACTGCTACCTCAGGTGATACCGGAGCTGCTGTGGCACATGCCTTTCATGGTTTAGATAATATTAATGTCGTGATTTTGTACCCTAAAGGCAAAATTAGCCTATTGCAGGAAAAACTATTCACGACACTGGGTGATAATATTCACACAGTTGCAATCGAAGATGATTTTGATGCTTGTCAGCAGTTGGTGAAAACATCATTTGATGATTTAGATGTACGCCAAGGTTTGCACTTAAATTCGGCAAACTCAATCAACATTAGCCGCTTGCTTGCGCAAGTTTGTTACTACTTTGAAGCCATTTCGCAGTTGTCAGAAGAAGAACGTGAAAACGTGGTAATTTCTGTGCCAAGCGGTAATTTTGGTAATTTAACCGCTGGTATGATTGCTAAAGTGATGGGGCTTCCAATTAAACGCTTTATTGCCGCGACCAATTCTAATGATACTGTTCCTCGTTATCTTAAAACGGGAGAATGGGATCCGAAAGCTACCGTAGCCACATTATCAAATGCAATGGATGTTAGTCAGCCTAATAACTGGCCAAGAATCGAAGCCTTAATTGAACGTGGTTTAATCGACAAAGAAATGTTGCAAGGCGATGCGGTTGATGAAGATTACACTCAAGTAGCGATGAAACAGTTGGCGCAACTTGGTTATGTGAGTGAGCCTCATGCCGCGATAGCATACAAATCGTTAACTCGTTTTATCGAGCCAGGTGAGACCGGTATATTCTTAGGGACTGCCCACCCAGCGAAATTCAGAGAAAGTGTAGAGAATGTGCTAGGGCAACCTATTAGCTTGCCACTGCCATTGGCAGAATGTGCTGGTAAAGAAAGCTTCTCGGTAGAGCTGGCTAACGATTACGAGCAACTCAAGGCGCATTTGTTTAAAACATTGCAAGCGTAAATGCTTACTTGGGATGAAATAATTAAGGCTGAAAAAAAACAGCCTTACTTTCAACAGATGCAACAATTTATTGCGGCTGAACGTAAGGCGGGTAAAATCATTTACCCGCCTGCTGAGAATGTTTTCAGCGCATTCAATATTACCCCTTTTGCGGATGTTAAAGTCGTTATATTAGGTCAAGATCCCTATCATGGTCCTGGACAAGCACATGGCCTAAGTTTTTCCGTAGAATCAACCCTTAAAATCCCGCCGTCATTAAAGAATATTTACAAAGAGTTAGCGCAAGATATTGAAGGTTTTAGAATCCCAACCCATGGCAACTTGAAACAATGGGCACAGCAGGGTGTGTTACTGCTTAATACGGTATTAACGGTAGAGCAGGGCAAAGCCCACTCTCACGCAAAAATCGGCTGGGAGATCTTCACTGATAAAGTGATAAAACAACTGAATCAGAATCGGCAAGGCTTAGTGTTCTTATTGTGGGGAAGTCATGCACAAAAAAAAGGTCTGCTAGTTGAGCATGATCGTCAGCATGTTCTTAGTGCACCTCATCCATCGCCTTTGTCAGCACATAGGGGCTTCTTAGGATGCAAACACTTCTCCCAAGTGAATCAAATTCTGATACGCCAAGGCCACTCACCAATAAATTGGCAAATTGGTTAGATATCTATAGCTGCAAAAGAAAAGCCCCAACAATGTGGGGCTTTCGTTTATAAATTATAGGTTAGCTAATTCAGCTTCTAACGACATATCCATATCTTCGAGCTCTTTTCTTAGTTTATAGCGATCTTGAATCGCTTCTATTTCTCTCCACTTACGCTTTTTGCTTTTAGTTTTAGAAGGGCGGGATTCGGTGTCAATCATTGACAATAATTCTTTTGTATCCACTTTACGTCTCCATTTATTGTTTTTGGCGCAAATAAGGCTAGACAGTCAACTAGCATTTCCTACTCTAGTTTTCCTGTCCGAGTAATTATTTACCACAGGCGCTATAAAAATAAAACTATTACTTTTAGTTTTTGTTAATAAAACATGAATATTTGATGACAAAAAAGTGGAAGTTGCTGGTAAAGTGAGCGAATTGCAGTGTTTATGTTTAAAAATAGAACTCGTGTTAATAGCGGTTTGCTGCCTTTCATTGATGATAAATGGCGAGCAGCAAACCGTATTTTCAACAGGGTTGGCGATTAACTTTTATTGGCAGCCCTAAACGCAGAAATTAATTGATTTGTTGAACTATCAAAATCCAAACTGGCGTCGCTATTAACCAGTTTATCTAAAACTTGGTTACCCAGCACTTTTCCAAGCTCAACACCCCATTGGTCAAATGAGTTCACACCCCAAATCGCTCCTTGCACAAATACTTTGTGTTCATACATACACACTAGAGCACCAAGGGTCTTGGGATCTAGTTGGTCAAACAACAAAGTATTGCTCGGTTTGTTACCAGGCATAGTTTTATGGGTGGCTAATGACTGACGGGTTTGTTCATCTAAATTTGCACTTTCTAAATCGGCATAACACTCTTCATATGTTTTGCCTTGCATCAGAGCTTGGGTTTGACCAAAACAATTTGAAGCCAACATAGCGTGATGAGTGTCATCTTGATTATGTACGTTTAAAGGAAACATAAAATCAGCAGGGATAAGCACTTTCCCTTGATGAATTAATTGATGGAACGAGTGCTGGCCATTGGTTCCCTCGCTGCCCCAAATGACAGGTCCTGTGGCATAATCGATTTGCTCATTCAAACCTGCCACACATTTACCATTACTTTCCATATCCAATTGTTGAACGTAAGCTGGGAAACCACGTAAATAGTGATAGTAAGGCAGCAAAACATGACTTTGAGCGCCGTGGAAGTTGGTATACCAAATTCCAAGCAAGCCTAATAATATTGGTAGGTTTTGTTCTGGAGGAGCTTCTTTGAAGTGGCAATCCATCTCGTAAGCACCCTCAAGTAACTCACGATAATTTTGGTAGCCGATGGTTAACGCAATCGGTAAACCTATGGCTGACCAAAGTGAATAGCGGCCACCAACCCAATCCCACATCGGAAATATGTTATTTTCGTCCATCCCAAAATCTACAGCAGCCTTGACGTTAGATGAGACTGCTACAAAGTGCTTAGCAATATCGCTCTGACTGCCGCCTTGGTCAAGGAACCATTGTTTAGCCGTTAGGGTATTTTGCAATGTCTCTTGGGTCGTAAAGGATTTAGAGGACATCACAATCAAGGTGTCAGTATGATCAAGCTCAGACAACACATCTTGAATATGACAGCCATCCACATTGGCAACGTAATGTACCGAAATACCTTTATGCCAATAAGGCTTCAAGGCCTCAGACATGATTTTAGGGCCTAAAAATGAACCACCAATACCTATAGCAACAATATGTTTAATTGTTTTACCTGTATAGCCTAGGTGCGCACCAGAGTGGATTGAATGGACAAAGTCTTTAATCTTTTCTTGTGTTGCTAGAACTTCTGGCATTACATCTTCGCCATCGACTAAAACTGCTTCACCGGAAAAGTTTCTCAAAGCCGTATGCAGCACAGCTCTTTTTTCAGTATGGTTAACAATCTTGCCTTCGAACATGGCGTCGCGCTTGGCCGTCACTTGTTGACTTTCAGCTAAACTAAACAATGCTTCAAGTATTTCTTGGTTTATTAAGTTTTTAGAATAATCTAGCTTGATGCCACAGCCTTCAAGGTAGTATTTAGCCGCTCTGGAGTGATCAGCATCGAACCAATCACGCATGTGTTGACCAGCTATTGAGCTAGCCAAATTCTCAAGGGTTTTCCATTGTTCACTTTGATTTACTAAAGACATTTATCAATTCTCTTTTATATCGGCGATTAAAGGTTGCTATATCATTTCAATTTTATATTGACCATAAGAAACACAAGTGTTCTATAGCTCAGGATAAATGAAATTACAAAAGCTCTTTCAACATAACTTCTAGTTTGTCTTGGTCTTTGGCAAAGTTGCGAATACCTTCAGCAAGCTTTTCCGTCGCCATTGGATCTTGGTTATGTTCCCATCTAAATTGACTTTCAGTTAGCTTTTCGCCAGGGGTTTTAGTGGCGCCTTTGTCTACTAATTTGGTTTCTAAGCCACCTTCAGTTTGTGAAAGTTCTTCAAGTAGATTTGGGCTAATGGTTAATCGGTCACAGCCTGCAAGCTCAATTATTTCGCCGGTATTACGGAAACTGGCACCCATAACAACAGTTTTATAACCGTGTTCTTTGTAGTACTGATAAATGTTGCTGACAGATACTACTCCTGGATCTTCATTCGCAGCGTAGCTATCTTTACCAGTGCTTGCTTTGTACCAATCAAGAATTCGTCCAACAAAAGGTGAAATCAGGAAAACCCCAGCTTCAGCACATGCTCTGGCTTGAGCAAAGCTGAATAACAACGTTAGGTTACAGTTAATACCTTCTTTTTCCAGAATTTCAGCAGCGCGAATTCCTTCCCAAGTAGAAGCAAGTTTAATTAATACCCGCTCTTTACTCACGCCAGCTTGTTCATAAAGTCCGATTAATTTTTTCGCTTTGGCAATACTGCCTTGTGTATCGAAAGATAAGCGTGCATCTACTTCTGTTGATATACGACCTGGTACGATATTGACAATCTCTTTACCAATTTTAACCGCCAACATATCGCCAGCATCTTCTATTTGCTGTGTGACATCATCTGATTGGGTTTTTGCCCATGCAACGGAGTCTTCAATTAATGAACGATATTGCGGTAATTCAGCAGCTTTAAGTAACAAAGATGGGTTTGTAGTGGCATCAACAGGTTGATACTTTTTAATTGCTTCGATGTCACCAGTATCTGCCACGACTGTGGTGATTTCCCGTAAAGCTGCTAATTGATTTGTCATATAAACCTCTTTAGAAATGATTAATTTTGCAATCATCGATAGTCAGTTGTTATCAAGATTACGTCATGAAATATAGTAAACCTTTAGAATCACTCACAGGGTATAACTGTTGAGGTTTGGTTTCTACACTATCGGACATTGAACTATTAAAAAATAATGGTCATATTATAATAAATAAAAGTGGGCATTTATATGAGTTGTGAGTAATTACTCAAAATAGTTGTATGAACTCCTAGATTCTGACTCAGAGAGTTGCGATTAAATAAAAATTGAACTGTGAAATTTGTGCTTGTCAAAATGTTTAGTAAATACAATTAATGGTATAGTGATAGTTGCTCAGAACTTCATAATTAACGCCTATTAAAAGAAAGGATATTTGATGCTAGTTGTTGTATCACCTGCAAAGAATTTAGACTACGAAACCCCCTCTACTACACAACTTTTCTCACAGCCTGAATATTTGGCCGATTCTGAACTGTTAATCAAAGAGTGTGTCAAATTAACACCGGCAGATTTATCTAGCCTAATGCATATCAGTGACAAATTAGCAGGCTTAAATGCTGCACGGTTTAGTAGTTGGAATTTGCCATTTAACCAAGACAACGCTAAACAGGCAATTTTGGCGTTTAACGGTGATGTCTACACCGGCATTCAAGCTGAGCAATTTAGTGAAGAGGATCTTCAATATGCACAACAACATATGCGAATTTTGTCTGGTTTGTATGGCTTACTTAGACCTTTAGATCTTATGCAACCATACCGTTTGGAAATGGGGACGAAACTCAACAACAAACGAGGAAAAGATCTGTATGAATTTTGGGGTGAGAAAATAACCGCTGGAATTAATCAAGCGTTACGCCAACAAGGTGATGAAGTACTGGTTAATTTGGCCTCAAATGAATATTTTAAGTCAGTTAAGGTCAAGAGCTTAAATGGAAAACTCATTACCCCCGTTTTTAAAGATAAAAAGAACGGTGAATATAAAGTGATTAGTTTTTATGCCAAAAAAGCACGTGGATTGATGGCCCGTTATATTATCGAAAAGCGCTTACCTGACCCTGCACAAATTAAACAGTTCGATAGTGCCGGATATCAATTTAGTGCATCGTTAAGTAATGATAAACAATGGGTCTTTACCAGAGAAGAGCAGTAATACTCGAGTCGTTAAAATCCCAATGGGAAAATGATTACAAGCCCATATAACGAGTGTAAGCTACTGTTTGAAACACTAACGCCAAGGAACTATATGATTTCTGTTATTAGCAAAAGCGCCTTGATCGCTGCCAACTTGCTTTATTCTGCCAGCTTAATGGCACAATCTGCCACCATTGAGGCAGCACAAGATTCAGCGCAGCAGGTTTTTTCAGCCTGTATCTCTGATATACAGCAAAAAGCGGAGACAGCGGGAATTGATAAAACAGTCATCTCTTACGCGTTAGATGATGTGAAACAGATTGATAAAGTGCTCGAATACGACCGCAATCAACCAGAGTTTGTACAAACTTTCCCTACTTATTTAAATAAACGTGTCACCCAATGGCGAATTGATAAAGGTCGAGAAATGCTGCGTAAGCATAAAGACTTATTAAACCAATTAACTCAAGAATACGGGGTGCCTGCACACTATTTAATATCATTTTGGGGATTAGAAACTAATTTTGGTAGTTATAAAGGCAAAATGCCGATAATCGATTCATTGGCAACATTAGCCTGCGATGAGCGCCGTAGTCGATTTTTCACTCAGGAGTTACTAACGGCTCTGAAGTTAATGCAAAGAGAAAACTTAAAAAAAGACAAGATGTTGGGATCTTGGGCAGGCGCCATGGGGCACACTCAATTTATGCCTTCAGCCTATATTAATTATGCGGTAGATGGCGATAATGATGGTTTAGTAGACTTATGGGATAGTGAACCTGATGCCTTGTCATCGGCAGCTAACTTCTTAAATAAACTGGGCTGGAAAAAAGGGTTTATATGGGGAAGAGAAGTGAATCTCCCTGCTAACTTCGATTACAGTCACGCTGGTAAAGATAGTCGTAAACAATTAACCCAGTGGTCGGAATTTGGCGTTCGAAAGGTCAATGATGACAAGATCCCTAAAAGTGAAATAGATGCTTCTTTGATCTTGCCTACCGGAGCGAAAGGGCCAGCCTTCCTTGTTTACAGCAACTTTGATGTGATTATGCGCTGGAACAATTCTGAGTCTTATGCTCTTGCCGTAGGTTATCTAGCAGACCGAATCATTGGTAAGCCTGAGTGGGCGAAGTCGTTGCCTGATTTACCGAATTATCCTATTAGTCAAATGATCGAATTACAGGATGGATTAAACGAATTAGGCTTTGATGTAGGTAAAGCTGATGGGATCATGGGGCCAGCCACTCGCAAAGGAATTCGTCAATTTCAATTGGCAAACAATATGTTAGCCGACGGATACCCAGACCAAAGTGTTTTCATCAGTGTGCAAGAAGCGGTAAATAAAAGTCAAAAACTAGATGGTGTTTAACCTTAGTTGTATTAATCAATATACCGGAGTATTGCTGTACATATTTCAACCGTTATAGAACTTTAGTCTAATGACCTCAACAGCGAACGCAGCTGAAATTATTTCGAAAACATTTAATTAATTGAGGAATTAGCCATGTTGAAAATTGTTAAAACTTCTCTTCTTGTAGTTACTGCATCCTTTCTCTATAGCGGAGCAGCTCAAGCAGATATCAACGACGCATTACAGAATATTTGTACTATTGTTAAGACGGATGACAAAGGTGAATTACGCAAAAAGATGAAAAAGGTACAATCTGATTTTCGTCTTAAATTAAAAGATTATTATTCAGGCGTTACCTGCGGTGGAAATAGTCTGATTAGAACAGCTGTGTTAAATGAAGCCATTGAAACAGGAACACTTTTAGTTAAGAAAATGCCAAAAAGTGACTTAACCTCACCAGAAAATGATGGCAAAACTCTGCAATCTTGGATCGCTGAAAACGGCTTAGATTCGTCACCAATCTCAGCGGTTTTAAAAGATAGAATCTAATAAGGTTAAACAACCATTGCTTGTTAAGCCTATTATATATTTATTAATTGATAGCGTAATCACTTGCATGCAAGTCGAAAAACAGTCAACTACATGACTGTTTTTTCGTCTGAGGTAAGGTACTTACTCAGTATTTTATTTAACATCTGAGGCTTAATTGGTTTAGTTATATAATCATTCATGCCAGCAGCATATGCCATATCATAATCTGAGCTCATCGCATTTGCCGATAGTCCGCATATCACTAGATCATCAAATCCCCGCTGCCTTAACAGTTTGGTGGCTTCATAACCGTCCATTACTGGCATTTGGATATCCATTAAAACAATATCGTATTGAGGTGAATTGACGATCTTTGTAACAGCTTGATGACCATCTTCAGCCACGTCATACGTCAGGCCTAAGTTTGATAACATCTCACAAGCAACAATTTGGTTGATATGATTATCTTCCACTAATAAAACATGGCCACTGAGTTGCGCTGGCACAAGGCTTATTTCTCCCAATTCATCTTTGTTGTACTGCACTTCAACCCCTAAAGCTTGCAATACAAATAAGCTAAAATGCCTTGGCGTAAATGGATGGGAAAGAACGGGGAGATCCCACTTTTGTTGTAATAATGAAGGTAGTGTACTTGGTTGTGTATTAGTGACTAAACCAATTTTGACACCTTTTTCTTTTGCGTTTGCAATGTGTTGATTTAAGACTTTATGGGTTTTAATGTCGTCAATATCCATTAACAACAATGAATTTTCTTTGGTTTGAAAATCAAAACTATCAATTTCAGTTAATGATAAGGATACATAGTCGTTGTCTAATTTTTGCAGATATGAAAGGGGAGTTAAGCCTGAATCGTGGACAGAAACGTGCGCGATGCTAACCGCAAGCCCTAAATCCATAATGCATTTATTCTGATTTTCGGTATCTAATACTAAGTCAACTTTAAAGTGACTTCCGCGATTTACTTCGGACTCAACGGTTATCTTTCCGTCCATCAATTCAACAAGCTGTTTGACAATAGATAAACCCAAACCTGTGCCACCAAACCTTCTGCTGGTAGATTCGTCCGCTTGAGTGAATGGATTAAAAATATTGTTAAGCTGTTTTTCTTCCATGCCAATACCGGTGTCTTTTACCGATATTTTCAAACAAATTTTATTATTACCTAAAGACGCAAAGTCTATGTTGATAATGACTGAACCATTGCGGGTAAATTTTACCGCATTAGTGCATAAGTTTAGCAATACTTGGCTGATTCTCATCGGGTCACCGATAAGCTCCCGAGGTAAAAGGGGGTTTACGATGAAATGAATATTGAGGTTCTTTTCATTGCCTTTTGCAGAAATATTTGCGAGTAGATTTTCGAACATTGATTTGGGGGAAAATTTAACTTTTTCTATATCCAGTTTGCCCGCTTCAATCTTAGAAAAATCGAGAATATCATTAATTAAATTCAGTAAAATATGGGTTGAATAAGCTACTTTTTCTAGGTTAGCTCTCTGCTCTTCATCCAGTTTCGATTTTAACACTATATCCACTAAGCCAATGATGCCATTCATAGGGGTTCGAATTTCATGACTCATATTAGCAAGAAAGATGCTTTTGGTTGCCAACGCCCGCTCAGCTTTCTTAGTTGATATTGCCAACTCTTTGTTTAATTTTTCTTGTTGGGCATTCAATTGTTTTGATTGCTCTAAAAGCTCTTGGGTCTGTATGTTCTTTTCTTGAAATACTTGAGCTGCCGAGGCTAAATCGCCAATCTCGTTATTTCGCCGTCTTTGTATTTTTTTATTGATACCTTTGCCGCTGGCAAGCTGTTTAAATAGCTCAGTCATTTCAGATATTGGCATCATCACCCGATAGGTAAAAAACAACGCAGCTATCACAGCAAGCGCGACACTTATGGCGGCAAAAAGACTATTTCTGCTTTGTGCATCTTTTCCGCTTTGAATAATTTCTGAATTGATTCGTTGTTGGTTGTCGGTGACAAGTTGATTGAGTTCACGGGTTAAGTATAAAAATTCGTTTGCGGAACCTGCCATTACAACGTTAATTAAAAACAAATAGCCACGAGTAATTTGCGAAAGTTGTTTAAAATCAGTGCTTAACTTGCCCAGGTCGCTTTCCACCGCTATAAACATTTTTGGGTCTTGAATTGAACTGTTCAAAATATCTTTTGCTTGAGACAGCAAATCATCAAATTCTTTAATAATGACAGGATCTGGTGTTAACAAATATTCTAATGATTTTGTATGTGCCTCAGACAATAGCTGCTTAGCTGTTAACACGTCTTTGTATTGCTCTGCGGAAAGGTTTGTGTTTGTTTGATATTCTTGCAACTGCGTTTGGATAGTAATAAATCGCGTTTGAATGTCATCTTCAAATAGTCGTTCTCTGCGACTTCGCCCTTGCACAACAGTTTCGAAGTTACTTCTATATTCTTCAAGGTGGGCATTCATTCGGCTAATTTTATCAGTGTAGGCTTCTGCCTGTTCATCAGATTGGATTGATGAATTTAACAATGATAGGTTGTTATTGATTTTTTCGTGAATGGAGTCAAAACGCCCGATCACAGAGTCACTCGCAGTTTGTTTAAAAATCAGTACATAACGCTGGATATCAAGAACATCTTTTTCAAGATCTCGAACAAGTCCAACCTTTTCCATTGTTTGTTGGGACAACGTTATACCAGAAAAAAACACTTCCTGATTTTTAGTGGACAAATACGATTGTGCAATTAAGAAAAGTATCAGCGCAGTTA
This sequence comes from Alteromonas sp. M12, assembly GCF_037478005.1. Classification (NCBI taxonomy): domain Bacteria; kingdom Pseudomonadati; phylum Pseudomonadota; class Gammaproteobacteria; order Alteromonadales; family Alteromonadaceae; genus Alteromonas; species Alteromonas sp. M12. Next base: position 1,025,958 of record NZ_CP144164.1, read on the forward strand.
ACACTATCGTTATTTGAATTTTTAACGAATTAAACAATTACTTTAGACCTCCAAATGTCTTATGAGCTAATAAATTCGTACCACTTTTGCAGACTATAATCGTAAGTGGGCATAACCGTATTCCAAACAGCTACATTTGAGAATCGCGTTTCATAATTACCCCCGGAACGAATATCGCCTTTTTTCACTGATATATTGCCATCAGTCCCTTGCAAATCGTGCCTCGCGGCCAAACCGCGATACCAATAATCCCATTCTGCCTGACTTAAAAACTTAGCTGAACGTTGTGGGTTAGAAATATAGTAACCTTGTTTGGCGATAAAAGCCCCAGGCCAACCAGATAACCACCAATTCATATAATCATAGGCCGCATCTTTGTTACTAGCGGAAATCGCAGATGACATGCACATGACACCGTGCCAGCCCCTATAGCCTTCTTTAGGAGCGGCAAATGAGACAGGTACATTTTGTCCGTTCAATGCTGATACTGCAGGTGAGAACATACTTTCAATGTGAACTCGATCAGAGCGCATAAAATCAACTGACTCGGGAACAGACGTCCAAAAGCCGCTAAAGTGATTTTGGTGCTTTAGGTCAATAAGGTAATCAAACAATATGTCTAATTCGCGCTTAGACATTGCACCTATGTCGTTGAACGTCAGAACACCTTGGGCTTGGGCCGCTAAGGCTAAGTCAAAGATGCCAATAGTTGGCGCATTGACTATGCCTACCTTTCCTCTATTTTTGGCGTCCAACAACCAACCCCAGCTTTCGGTATCATATGGAACTCCTTGAGGTATTTTGTTGGTGTTGTAACCAAAAGAATCGACATTGTGTACGTATGGTAAAAAACTAATCTTATCGGTGTGATCTGTACCTAAACTGCCGTCGTCTTGTACGTGTAGAATTTTAAACGGGGCATCCCCTGCACCAATTTTAGCGCTATCAGTGATTTTGCCCGTTTTGGTTAATGAGTTGATCTCATTCCAGTGCGTAATTCTGTTTTTATCTATGGCTTGGATAGCTCCCGCTGCCCAAAGCACATTGATACTATTTGACCATTGCTCGTATAAATCAAAAGAACTAGGGTCCATTGAGGCTTTTTGCATGACTGCTGCGCTGCCCCTAGCTTCAAACACTAAATCGATACCTAGGTCCTGCATGGCTTGCTCGCGCAACTCGTTTTGCAAAGTTACATGGGTACCAAGCACCTTTAATACGGTTTTCGTTCGGGCAAACACATAAGGCGCCTTGCTAAGAAGCACGGCGCTAGCACCACTTTTAGCTAACGTTTTTAGGGTATTGCGTTTGGTTTTATCCAAAAGCTTGGGATTATTTTCCATGGAAACTAGTCGTTTAGTGTTAATACCTAAACGTTAGAGTAATTTGGCAGGTTTTACCATTAAACAATGGTATAAAAATACAACTAAATTCGTTTATTTATTACTGTTCTTCACGATAAAGCTTTTGTTCAAATTTTAGTGTTTGCTGTACTTTATTCTGTTGTAAAGAAATATTGAAGCGGTAATGATCTTCATGCTCGAAGGGCATCGAAGCCAAATAATATATGGCTTCTCCCTCGACTACCGGTTTAAAAGTAAGTTCTATAGTGGTGCCCAGCAGGTTTCTTGCGGTACCGCTAATATCTACTTTTTGAGCCTGTTTGTTTTGTCTATTAATAACAGAAATATTAATTAGCGTATTATTTGGGCTACGAACAATCCCATTCGCCCGAGCGATTTCGGGCGTCAAAAAAGTAGTATTAAAGGCGATGTAATGCACATCCCAATCACCCAAAACCTTTTTCTGTTCTGCCGATGCAAAACTAGCAAACACTATTAGTGAAATACAAATAACCCGATAAAACATTTTATCTTCCTAAAATAGTCGCATGATAAAAAGCAAAAAGATGATTAATATCATAGGTGATAAATCAAGCCCACCGATAGGCGGTATGATGCGTCTTATGGGGGCAATCATAGGTTCAGTTAATTGCTGGAATAAGAATTCAAGAGGGTTGTTGCCTTGACTTACCCAACTTAAGATCGCGCGAATAATTAACACATATATTATTAATTGAACCCCTTCAACAAGCAGCATTACCAAGGCATTTTTTAATATCCAAAAAACATTGGTTAACATGAAACCATTAATCGCAGCAATCACCCATATGTTGGCCAACGCAATGACCAACGCAAATACAAAAGTCGCGGTATCGAATCTGCCAATAGATGGAATAACTCTGCGTAATGGACCTATTATTGGATGTGTCACTTTGACAATGAATTGACTCAAAGGGTTATAAAAGTCAGCTTGGGCTAATTGTAGCCAAAGTCTTAACATGACGACCATCAAGTAGAGCTTAAAAATTGTTTCAACCAAAAAAGCCACGGCTTCCATAAATATTGATACCTTTAAAATTGTTTAGACATTTGTTGGGCACGACTAATTGCAGCATCCATCGCTGTTGCGACAATTGACGGCAAATCACTAGCTTGAAAGCTCTCGATAGCTTGATTAGTTGTACCACCTTTTGAAGTAACTTGGGCTCTAAGCTCGCCAATTTCAAGGTGATCATTGTGACAAACCATTTCAGCTGCGCCCAACATTGCTTGTTGGACTAGTTTTCTGCTGTCTTGTTGGCTCATTCCCAACGACACAGCATGATTCTGCATTGATTCTAAGAATAAGAAAAAATAGGCTGGGCTGCTGCCTGCTGTGGCAATAACGATATCTATGTCGGATTCTTTGGATACCCACAATGTTTCACCAACACTGCCCATCATCTGATCTACAAACTCTTTTAAATCAGCGGCAAGGGTATCGGGTGCATACAAACCTGTCATGCCTTTACTTAATAGGCTAGGTGTATTTGGCATCGTTCTAACCAAATCGTAATTACCGCCAAGCATTTCCAGCAAACGTGCGTGACTTATTCCCGCCGCAATGGACACAAATAGCTTGCCGTTTAAATCTAGTTTGCTGGCTAAATCTTGGCAAACTGTTTCCATCAGTTGAGGTTTAACCGCAAGCACTATGACACTGGCTTGTTTAACGGCAACTTGGTTGTCTTGGGTGATATTCACCCCTAATTCAGACTGTAAACTTTCTAATTTGCCGATAGATGGATTACTGGCAATGATTTTCTTTGGATCATATCCCGATTTTACCAGACCGGAGATAATCGAACGTGTCATGTTACCTGCGCCAATAAACGCAATGGTTTTTTCACTCATAAATTATTGTCTCTTAGGTTGTGTAATTGCGGGCACCAAATATGGCTGTTCCTACCCGTACCATAGTACTTCCATTTAGCACTGCTGGTTCTATATCTGCACTCATGCCCATGGATAATGTGTCAACTGATTCATAAGAGTGTTGTAAGTCGACGAAAAGTTGGTGCATGTGTTGATAGGTGTTAACCAGTTCTTGTGCAGATTGTGAAGCTTTGGGAATTGTCATTAATCCTCTAAGCGTTAAGTTGGGTAGTGTATCAATTAGCGCGGCTAGTGTCTCAATTTCATTAGGTAAAACCCCAGCTTTACTTTCTTCAGCGTTGATATTTACCTGAATTAACACATTTAATTTTTTGTGCGCACTACGGTGATTATTTAAGCGTTTCGCGATTTTTTCTCGATCGACACTTTGCACCCAGTCGAAATTCTCTGCTACGGGTTTACTTTTATTTGATTGAATGGGGCCAATAAAGTGCCATTCGATATCTTTAAGCTCTTGCAATTCCTGAACTTTTTCGACACCCTCTTGCACATAGTTTTCGCCGAATGATCGGTGTCCTGCTTCATACGCAAGGACGATATCAGATACCGGTTTTGTTTTACTCACTGCTAGTATTTGCACTGAATTTGGCGCACGATTAGCTTTATTTAATGCCATAGTTAGGCTTTTATGTGCGCTTTTGAGACGTTCTGCTATTGTTTCCATGAGCCACTATTTAGACGGAGAATCGTATTTTGGATATTACCGAACTTTTAGCTTTTAGTGTTAAGAATAATGCATCAGATTTACATCTATCAGCGGGGTTGCCACCGATAATACGTGTAGACGGTGAAATTCGCCGTTTAAATGTGCCGGAATTGGATCATAAACAGGTACATGCGTTGGTTTACGAAATCATGAACGATAAACAACGTAAAGAATACGAAGAAAATTTGGAAGTGGATTTTTCTTTTGAAGTAAAAGATTTATCTCGATTTCGTGTCAATGCCTTTGTGCAAAACCGAGGCGCAGCGGCAGTACTAAGGACTATCCCGAGTAAAGTCCTCACTTTGGATGATTTGGGCGCTCCGGCTATTTTCAAAGATATTATCAATCAGCCTACAGGTATAGTGTTGGTTACCGGGGCAACAGGTTCGGGGAAAAGTACGACCTTGGCGGCGATGATAGATCACATCAATACTAGTAAAAGAGAGCACATTCTAACCATTGAAGATCCCATTGAATTTGTCCATCAAAACAAACTTTGTGTACTCAACCAACGTGAAGTGCATCGGGATACTCACAGTTTTAATAATGCGCTGCGATCTGCATTACGGGAAGATCCCGATGTGATACTGGTGGGGGAATTACGGGACTTAGAAACCATTCGCTTGGCGATCTCCGCTGCCGAAACAGGCCATTTGGTCTTTGCAACTTTACATACCAACTCAGCGCCTAAGACCATAGATAGAATCATTGACGTATTTCCGGCTGAAGAAAAGTCGATGGTACGCTCCATGCTCTCAGAGTCATTGCGAGCGGTTATTTCTCAAACATTGTTGAAGAAGGTGGGCGGCGGCCGAATTGCAGCTCATGAGATTATGATAGGAATTCCAGCAATTCGTAATTTGATCCGTGAAGATAAGGTTCCGCAAATGTATTCGGTAATTCAAACCGGTCAGGCCCATGGAATGCAAACCATGGATCAATGTTTACAACGTCTCGTTGCTCAAGGCGTGATAACCGCCCAAGATGCGGCGTCTAAATCTGTTGATAAACAACCAAAAATTGGTTTCTAGGAGTATCCAATGGACTTAAATCCTTATCTGAGAAAAATGGCAGAACAAGGTGCATCAGACTTGTTTATTACAGTTGGCTTTCCCATTAGTGCAAAAATAAATGGGCAAATGACGCCGATCAACGATGAGCGTTTAAGTGAAGAAGCCGCACTTGCACTGGTTCATAACGTTATGAGCGAGAAACAGCAGGACGAATTTAATAACAGTAAAGAGTGTAACTTTGCGATTGCTAGAGATGGCATTGGACGTTTTCGTTGCAGTGCCTTTTGGCAGCGGGATATGGCCGGCATGGTGGTTCGCCGCATCGTTACGCAAATTCCCAAAGCCGATGAGCTAGGCCTACCAGAGATACTTAAAGACGTCATAATGTCCAAGCGAGGACTGTTGTTGTTTGTTGGTGCTACAGGTACCGGTAAATCAACATCCTTAGCTGCATTGATGGGACATCGTAATCAAAACTCAAGAGGCCACATATTGACCATTGAGGACCCTATCGAATTTGTCCATGAACATGCAGGCTGTGTGGTGACACAACGGGAAGTGGGCATAGACACTCGTTCGTTCGACGATGCGCTTAAAAGTTCATTGCGACAAGCGCCGGATGTGATTTTGATTGGCGAAATTCGATCTATGGAAACCATGGAATATGCCATGTCATTTGCCGATACCGGGCACTTATGTGTGGCGACTTTACACGCCAACAATGCCAATCAGGCGATTGAACGTATTATGCACTTAGCACCACCAGAGCAGCATGAAAAATTGCGTTTCGATTTGAGTTTAAATTTGCGAGCCATTGTTGCACAACAGCTTGTTCCTACGATTGACGGTAAAGGGCGGGTTGCGGCCATCGAAATTTTACTTAACTCGCCATTAGTGACAGATTTAATTCAGCGCAATGAAATTGGTTCGCTCAAAGAAGCAATGAAAAAAGGCAAAGAAATGGGGATGCAAAGCTTTGATATGGCTTTGTATGAATTATATAAACAAGAACGCATTAGCATGGAACAGGCTATCCATCATGCTGATTCACCAAATGACCTGCGTTTAATGATTAAACTGGATACGGAAGAGGGGACAGGTTTAGGTTCACTGTCTAATGTTTCCATTGATATGGATTAGCCTGAATGAAAAAAATTTATTGGCACAATGATCGTTTTCGTATCTACCAGATTAAACAGCTATTAGATGATAATCACATTCCCAATTTTATTAAGAATGAGTTTGCAATTGGCGCAATCGGGGAATTATCGCCATTAGATGCTATGCCTGAAGTTTGGTTAACTGATGATGCATGGCAACACAAGGCGAATAAATTAATTGAGGAATTCGACGTACAACCTGCAGAGGCAAAAAATTGGGTATGTGAGAAATGCAATGAAGAAAATGAAGGAAGCTTTTCACTGTGTTGGAATTGTGGCAATAGTATCACTGCCACGGCAAACACATTATAATTTTACTGTGACATAAAACTTTCTAAGATTAAGCATGCAGAAGCGCTATCTACCTTGCCTTTAGTGAGCTTTTTAAACCCTCCCATTTCAAACAATCGTGCTTTTGCATCTACAGTGGTTAGACGCTCGTCAAGAGTTTGCACTGGGACTTTAAATTTTGCGTGTAGCCTGTTCGCAAACTTTTGCGCCCTAAACGTCATCTCTTGTTTGCTACCGTCCATATTTAAAGGCAGCCCAACGACCACTAAATGGGGTTGCCATTGTTCATAGACTTTATTTACCAGCTCCCAATCAGGAATACCATCACGGGCATGAATTGCCTCTAACGGCGAAGCTGTACCGGTAATTTCTTGGCCAATAGCAACACCAATACTTTTGGTTCCAAAATCAAAACCCAATAAGGTTTTAGAGGTGCTTGTCATAATTTTAAACGCCTTTTAAGCATGACCCGCATCCGGACCCAGTTGCCAAACGTCTATGCCAAGTTTGCGAACAGCTTCTTCCCATTTTTTGTGGATAGGGACGTCGAATAATAATTCCTCATCCGCTTCCACTATCAACCATGAATTGTTTTGCACTTCTTCTTCAAGTTGCCCCGCAGTCCAACCGGCGTAACCTAGGGTCACTAAGGATTTAGCTGGGGCTTTTTCATTACCAAGCGCCGATAGTATATCTTTGGAGGTGGTGATCATGATTTCCGATGTGAGTTGTAAACTTGAACTCCAACCTGGTTGGGTTGTGTGCAAGATAAAACCACGGTCTTGACTCACAGGACCGCCAGCCAAAACAATTTCATCTGCTTTTTCTGCCAATACTATGGCGTCTTTATCTGCTTGGGTGATTAATTCTTGTAAGCTCATACCGATCGGCTGATTAATCACCAAACCCATAGCGCCTTTGTCATTGTGTTCACAAATGTAAGTTAGAGAACGGGCAAAATACGGATCATCTAAACTTGGCATTGCGACCAATAAATGATGTTCAAAGCTTTGCATTACTTTCACCTAAACGTTTTTCAATAGCATCGAATAACATACCTGTAATATTGACATCATATGCGGCTTCAATTTCTTGAACACAAGTGGGGCTGGTGACATTAATTTCGGTAATTCGGTCGCCTATGACATCAAGGCCTACAAAGATTAAGCCTTTTTCAACCAGCAACGGAGCTATCTTTTCGGCTATTTGTTTATCCGATTCAGACAAGGGTTGTGGTCTTCCTGTTCCGCCAGCGGCTAAATTTCCGCGGGTTTCGCCCTTAGTCGGTAAGCGAGCAAGACAATAGGGAACAACCTGTCCATCAATAATCAGTATTCGTTTGTCACCGTCTTTTATTTCTGGCATGTAGCGCTGAAACATCGCATAAGTGGAACCATTGTTAGTCAAGGTTTCCATGATCACACCCAAGTTCGTGCCATCTGGGGTGACGCGAAAAATAGATGTACCACCCATACCATCTAATGGTTTACAAATGATGTCCTGATGCTTTTTATGGAATTCACGGATCAACGCTGAATTGCGGGTGACCAATGTATCTGGAATTAAATCTGGGAACCATGAAGTAAACAACTTCTCATTAAAGTCACGTAAACTAGAGGAGCGATTAACGACTAAAGTGCCAGCTTGTTCAGCTAAAGAAAATATATGTGTTGAGTACAGAAATTCACTATCAAAAGGCGGATCTTTGCGCATTAAAATAACATCAAGCTCTGCCAAGTTGAGATTCTTTGATTCACCTAATTCAAACCACTTTTGTGGGTCTTTGATGACTTTCAAAGGCCGCATTTGTGCCATGGGAACACCGTTATCAATGTACAGGTCAGACATTTCCATATAGGTAATCTCATACCCGCGTTTTTGGGCATCCAAAAGCATCGCAAAACTGGTGTCTTTTTTGATATTTATGCTTTCAATCGGATCCATTACGATCCCGAGTTTAATAGCCAATATTGATCCTTGCTGATTGTTAATATTTCATCATACCTAAGATCTTGTGCTACGACTAAAAATTTCAAGGGAAAGGCAACCTAAAAAATACAGATCTTTTAGAATTGCCAATATATTTACAATCGCAGTTCACTAACCTGCAAAAATAAGTGCTGTTAATGATGTTAATAGTTGGCTGTATTTATTTTTGCTTTATTGGCAGTGGGCAAACAAATCAGTACTAAAATAACGCTCTGCAGTATCGGCGAACAAGGTCACAATTCTTTTGCCTTTATTTTCTGCTAGTGCAGCTAATCTCATGGCTGCACATACTGCGGCACCTGATGAAATGCCTACTGGAATTCCTTCAACTCTGGCTAACATTCTGGCGTATTCAACGGCATCATCGTCACTGATAGTCTGTATGTCATCAATTACGCTTACATCTAAAATATCCGGGATATGACCAGAGCTAAGTCCTTGAATTTTATGCACGCCACTTTTCCCTTCACTTAACACCGGACAAGCGCTGGGTTCCACTGCAACAATTTGGATGTTCGAATTAAGTTGTTTGAGGGCTTTGGCAATACCAGTAATAGTGCCTCCTGTGCCTACACCGGCAACAAATATATCAATATTTCCGCCGCTGTCTCGCCAAATTTCCTGAGCAGTGGTGTTAAAGTGGGTGTCCACATTGGCTTGATTTGAAAATTGATTTAACGACACCGCGTTTGGCTGCTGGCTAACCAATAATGCCGCATGGTCAATGGCACCTTTAGTACCTAGCGCTTTAGGTGTGGTAATAACTTCTGCGCCATATAAACGGATTAACTTTCTACGTTCGATCGACATGTGTTCTGGAATAACAATAGTTAATGGAATTTGTCGGATTGCGCAAATCCACGCACATGCCACCCCGTTATTACCCGATGTTGCTTCAATGATGTGGGTATCTGCTGTGAACTCATCCGAGGCCATTAACGCATCTATCATCGCCAAAGCTGGACGATCTTTGACAGAGCCAGCAGGATTAAAATATTCCACCTTGGCAACCAGATCACATTCGAGCCCGGCATTTTCAATAATGCGTGACAATCTAACTAACGGCGTATTGCCAATCGTTTGGGTAATATCGCCATGTATGTTTTCGGTTAAAGTCGCTTGCGGTTGAATGATGTTTTGTCTTGCCAACATAATCGTTATATCCATTGTGATTTTTAGTTAGTTTGACATGCAAAAAAAGTAAAAAATTCTAAAATATTTCACTTATTTATCTTATATTAGAATTTAATTCTAATTTGTAAGGTAATTAACATTGTGGATGCTATAGATAAGCGCATTTTGCGATTAATGCAACAAGACGTAACTCTTTCAGTAAGTCATATAGCTGAACAGGTCGGTTTGAGCAATACACCCTGTTGGAGACGTATTCAGTTACTTGAAAAACAAGGTGTAATCAACCGACGTGTGGCCTTGTTGAACAGTGAAAAAGTTGGGTTAAACGTCACCGCATTTGTGCAAGTAAAAGCCGGAAAACATGATGATAAATGGCTCAAAATGTTTGCTGTACATGCTAGTAATTTAGAAGAGGTGGTTGAGTTTTACCGTATGAGTGGGGAATACGATTATATGCTCAAAGTGATGGTTAAGGATCTAAAAGCATTTGATGTTTTTTACAAAAAGTTGGTCTCTGGTATCGATTTATCTGACGTCACTTCAAGTTTTGCAATGGAACAAATTAAATATACGACTACCTTACCTATTGTTTAAGCATCGAGTTACTTTGTTTGTAACTCATGTTTTGTTGTTCAAACATGCCTTAGTGAAAAGCTTAATCAGCTTAAATCATCCAGATTGTGATGATTTGTAATAGCATTATGAAATTTATGTAAACCTGAATCGAGCAAATGAGTGGTAATCTAGCAGCAAGTTAGTCGCTCTAAATGTTCGTTTAAATGAGCATTGACAGCGCTTAGATTAAACGCACATGGATGCAATTATGAATCGTTTTTTAAACCGCGCGAGCCCGAGTATTTTTGCTTCGCTAGTCATACTGATGATGACAATGAATGGTTGCGAAGGTAACAGCTCCTCAGCCACTCATGCCGACGATAAATCTCCTGATTTTCGCGTGCAATTTGACACCGAACTAGTAACACAAATATACACAGCAGATCCTTCAGCACATGTGTTTGAAGACTCTATCTATGTTTACCCCTCCCACGATATCGAATCTGGAATTGAAAGAAGCGCTGATGGTGCTAGGTTTGCTATGCGAGATTATAGAGTTATCTCTATTAACCCCAAAGGCGAGGTAACCCTACACGAGGAAGCATTGTCATTAGACTCCATTGCTTGGGCGAAAAAGCAGCTATGGGCACCAGATGCAGCCTATAAAAATGGAAAGTATTATCTTTATTTTCCGGCTAAGGATGAGCAGGATATATTTAGAGTGGGCGTAGCCATGAGTGATAGTCCCAGCGGCCCTTTTATTGCTCAAGCCGAGCCAATCAAAGATGTTTACAGTATTGATCCTGCGGTATTTGCTGATACTGATGGCAGCTATTACCTTTACGTGGGAGGTATTTGGGGAGGCCAGCTGCAACGATGGCAAATGGGCCATTATTCGCCCCACGACACATATCCAAACGATGATGAGCCAGCGCTAATGCCTAAAGTGGCTAAGCTATCCAACGATATGCTGAGTATCGAAGGCCAACTGCAAGATGTTGTATTACTGAATAAAGATGGCAGTCCGCTCAAAGCAGGAGATAACCAGAAACGATTCTTTGAGGCGGCGTGGGTGCATAAATACCAAGGCAAATATTACTTTTCTTATTCAACCGGTGATACTCATAAAATAGCCTATGCGGTGGGCGACAATCCCATGGGACCCTTTGTTTACCAAGGAGTTGTTTTAAATCCAGTTGTGGGTTGGACCAATCATCACTCGATTGTGGAATATGCGGGTCAATGGTATTTGTTTTATCACGATAGCAAATTATCGAAAGGACAAACCCATTTGCGTAGCGTAAAAATGACTAAGCTAACGTATTTAGCCGACGGCAGCATCGAGACCATTGAACCTTATCCGATTAATTAATCTAGTAATGGTTTTATCTTAATTATTTTTTATTTCCAAAATTAGAGCCTTATCTATACTCTATCGGTTAACAATTCTTTAACAGTGTTATGTGATTGAAAGGCAATAGGATAATTTTCGGCTGCCGAGTAAAAATCAACTAAAACAATCAGGAGCTTCCGTTGGTACAAGAAAAAGAAAATATGTTGTTCATCATTATGGTGAGTTGTGTGGCGACTATAGGCGGCTTTTTATTTGGTTTCGACAGCGGGGTGATAAACGGTACCGTTGATGGATTACAAAGCGCATTCAATTCAGACAGCGTTGGCACTGGTTTTAACGTCGCCAGTATGTTGCTGGGTTGTGCAATAGGCGCATTTTCTGCTGGACGATTAGCGGATTTGTTTGGGCGAAAAACAATTTTAATTTTGGCAGCCATATTTTTCATTATCAGTGCTTGGGGTTCTGGAATCGCAGATACTTCTGGTGAGTTCATTGTTTATCGCATTTTAGGCGGTTTGGCTGTGGGCGCAGCGTCGGTTATGGCTCCCGCCTACATCAGTGAAATTGCACCAGCAAGATTCCGCGGCATGCTCACAACCATTCAACAGGTTGCTATCATCAGTGGCTTGTTTGCTGCATTCGTTAGTAACTACTTACTTGCAGATTTGGCCGGTGTATCCACAGCCGATTTATGGATGGGATTTAGTGCTTGGCGTTGGATGTTTTGGATTGAGTTAGTGCCCGCATTTTTATTTTTAGGAAGTTTGTTACTGATTCCAGAAAGCCCACGTTTTTTAGTGATAAAAAAGCAATTACCTAAAGCCAAAGAGGTACTTATCCGCTTATATGGTGCAGGCGCAGGAGAGCAAAAGTTAATTGAAATTGAGGCGTCTTTGGCTGATGACCATCAACCTAAATTAGCTGACTTAATGGATAAGAGCTCAGGAAAAGTAAGAAAAATTGTATGGGTAGGTATTGGTTTAGCTGTATTTCAACAGCTGGTCGGCATCAATGTGGTTTTCTATTATGGTGCGGTACTGTGGCAAGCCGTTGGCTTTTCCGAGTCAGACGCGTTACTGATTAATATTATCAGTGGGGCAGTAAGTATTGCAGCTTGTGTTATTACCATGTTGTTAATTGATAAAATTGGACGCAAACCTTTATTAACTTTAGGGTCTATGGGCATGACATTGACTTTAGGGTTGATGGTTTTTTGTTTCGCAACTGCAGATTTCGATGCTAACGGCAATTTAGATTTAGGCAGCTTAGGAACCTTGGCGTTGGTGTCTGCTAATGCATATGTGTTCTTCTTTAACCTCTCATGGGGACCGGTAATGTGGGTAATGTTGGGAGAAATGTTCCCTAATCAAATTCGCGGTTCTGGTTTGGCGGTTGCTGGACTATTTCAGTGGGGCGCTAACTTTGCCATTACCATGACCTTCCCAATTATGTTGACTAGTATTGGCTTAGCGGGCGCTTATGGTTTTTATGCCGTATGTGCGCTGATATCTGTACTGTTTGTGATTAAATTAGTACATGAAACCAAAGGTACTGAATTGGAAGACATGGTTGGATAAGAACTGACTTTTGATTTTGTAGGGTGCAATTAGTTTGCACCCTTTTTGTTTTTAGAGACTTCAAAGAGGATAGATATTATGCGCGTTAAAAATTGCGTAAACATAGTTGCCGTATTGGTTGTGACATTTGTGTTTTGCATGTCCGCACAAGCCAAACAATTTAAACTTTTAGTGTTTAGCAAAACGGCCGGTTTTCATCATACTTCAGTGAATCAAGCAATAAATGCGCTAACTAAAATGTCTGAAAAGCATCATTTTGATATGGATTGGCACGAAGATGCTAATATATTTAATCAAAAAGATCTTGCTCAGTATGATGTTGTCATGTTTTTACTTACCACCGGTGACATTCTAAATTCGTCACAACAGCAAGCATTTGAACAATTTATCCAATCTGGCAAGGGATATGTGGGTGTGCATAGCGCCAGTGACACTGAATACGATTGGCCATGGTATGGGAAGTTAGTTGGCCGACAGTTTGTGATTCATCCGCTTATTCAGACCGCTGAGTTGGCGGTGATTGATCGCACTTTTCCAGGCTTGGAGATGATGCCTGATGTGTCATTATGGACAGATGAGTGGTATCAGTTTGGTCCAGAGTTAAGTAGCAACTTGAATTATATTTTGCAGGTAGACGAATCAACTTACTCTCCACAAGCCGATTGGGGAAGAGTTAAAGGCGATGGAATGGGAGAGTTTCATCCCATTGCTTGGTATCAGGAAATGGATGGTGGTCGTGCTTTTTATACCAGCTTAGGACATTTGCCAGCAGTCTATGAAAATAGTGCGTTTCTGGAGCACTTATTTGGCGGGATTTACTGGGCATCTACTGGTAAAGGTATTCGTCAATAAGTTGGCTGCTAAGCCCATGGTCGATAAATAAAATGATGAGTTAAGCATTCTGCGCACATAAAAAAGGCCTCGAATTAAGAGGCCTTGTTGATCATTGAGGTGTAATCAGTAGAACATTACTGATTAACCATAAAGCACACGATTCACTTTATTTTCTAGTAATTCTTGCTGTCCACTTTGATGTTTTGGATCCAACGAGTTATCAACCGCAAACTTGGCTAATGACTCCAACGAGTGCTCGCCACCGATAATTTCTTTACCTAAGTTCTTGTTCCAGCCTGCATAACGTTCTTTGACTTTAGCGGACAAGAAATCATTATTTATAATTTCAGCTGCTTTTTTCAAACCCAACGCCATGTGATCCATGCCGCCAATATGTCCGTGGAATAAATCTATAGGATCAGAACTTTGTCTACGCAATTTTGTATCGAAATTCAAACCGCCTGTGGTAAAACCTCCGGCTTTAAGCACTTCATACATAATCAGTGACAATTCTTCTACTGCATTAGGGAATTGATCTGTATCCCAACCATTTTGAGCGTCACCACGGTTTGCGTCTATGCTTCCAAAGATACCTAAGGATACAGCTGTGGCAATTTCATGATGGAAAGAGTGACCGGCTAAGGTTGCGTGGTTCGCTTCGATATTCATCTTGAACTCTTGCTCTAAACCATACTGTTTTAAGAAGCCGTAAACCGTTGCACTGTCATAATCATACTGATGCTTCGTTGGCTCTTGTGGTTTAGGTTCAATTAACAAGGCCCCTTTAAATCCGATTTTATGTTTATGCTCAACTACCATTTGCATAAATCGACCGAGTTGGGCGCGCTCTTGACGTAAATCGGTGTTTAATAGGGTTTCATAACCTTCACGGCCGCCCCATAAAACGTAGTTTTCACCGCCAAGTCGCTTGGTTGCATTCATGGCATGAAAGACTTGAGTTGCACCGTAGGAGAACACTTCTGGATTCGGGTTTGTTGCCCCACCAGCTGCGTACCTCGGGTTACTGAACAAGTTAGCTGTGCCCCATAATAACTTGACGCCTGATTCTTCTTGCTTGGCTTCTAACACATCCACCATTTGCGCAAAGTTTTCAGTATATTCTTTGATAGAGTTACCTTCTGGGGAAACGTCTATATCGTGAAAGCAATAGAAAGGAACATTCAGTTTGTTAAAAAACTCAAATGCAACGTCAGCTTTTTGTTTCGCGCGCGCCATGGGGTCACCAGGTTTTAACCATGGACGACCAAAGGTACCTTGACCAAAAACATCAGCACCATCCCAACAGAAGTTATGCCAGTAACACGCTGCAAAACGCAGGTGATCTTTCATGCTTTTACCTAGAATGATCTGGTCAGGGTTATAGTGATGAAACGCCAGTGGATTGTCTGAGTCCACTCCTTCATATTTTATCTTTTCAATGTTTTCGAAATATTGGGACATTAGGGTCTCCTGCTAAAAATTAAATAATTACTGCTGCGAATATAGAGTGAATAGTGGATGTTTATTACGCATCTAACAATTACGAATTGTGCTTAGACTTTTGTGCTTTTTGCTCAAAGTTGTCTTAACAAGCTAGATGCGCGCAAACATTTAAAATAGTTCCTTAAGAACTGGGTAAAGTTTCTTAAACTTATCTCGTCGGGGTTTATAAATGGCTACCATGTCTGGATTCGGCTGGTGGATTTCGACAATCTCAGGTTCAGGACATACATCTTCTAATGTCAGTTCAGGGTGGACGGCCATTTTTGCTAGTCTTGCCGCACCTAATGCTGGACCGACATCACCGCCTTTACGAAATGTAATCTTTGTATTTAATACATCGGCCAATAGTTGACGCCAATACGGGCTTTTTGCGCCACCGCCAATTAAGGTGATTTCAGTCGCCTGAGCGCCAGAAGCATGCACTGCCTCCACACCATCTGCAAAAGCGAAACTCACACCTTCTAAAATGGCGTGAGTGAAACTGGCTTGATTACTTTCATTGGTTAAACCAAAAAAGGTACCTTGTGCATGGGGATTATTGTGAGGTGTTCTTTCTCCGCTCAAATAGGGCAGAAAAATGGGTGCTTGTGTTACATCAAATGCACTTGAGTCAGACTCCAATTCAGCTAGTAAGTCGACCACATTTGATTTTACAACGTCCTCGGCAAACCATTGTAAGCAGCTAGCGGCACTTAACATTACTGACATTAAGTGCCAGGTATTTGGTATGGCATGACAAAAACTATGCACCGCCATTTGAGGGTTGGCTTTAAATCCTTCTGATACTAAAAAGTACACTCCAGATGTACCTAGAGAAATCATTGCTTGGCCAGGTTTTACCAAACCCACTCCAACTGCGCCGGCAGCATTATCACCACCGCCTGCGATTACAGGTACAGATTGCATATTCCAACGCTCTGCTAAATGCGCACTTAAGTGTCCAGTAATCCCGTTACCTTCATATAATTTGGGCATTTGTTCGATGCTTAAACCACAGGCCGCTAACATATCTTGATGCCAGTCACGAGCCTCAACATCTAGCCACATAGTTCCTGCTGCATCGGACATATCAGAGGCAAAATCTCCGGTTAACTGGAAGCGTAAATAGTCTTTAGGTAATAGTACTTTAGCAATCTTGGCGAACTGCTCAGGTTCATTTTGCTGAACCCACAATAGTTTGGGGGCAGTAAAGCCGGGCATCATCAAATTACCGGTAATTTGGTGGCAATTTGGGATTTTACTTTCCAGTTCTTCGCATTGGGCTTGGCAGCGCCCGTCATTCCATAAAATGGCTGGACGAATGATATTATTTTCGCTATCTAATAAGGTCGCACCATGCATTTGTCCAGATAAGCCAATACTTTTAATTTGCTGCATCTGGTTACGCTTAGCTAATTTTTGCATAGCAGCGTCACAGGCTGACCACCAATGTTGCGGGTCCTGCTCTGACCATAAAGGTTTAGGACGAGAAACCTGAAGAGCTTCTGATTCACTATCTATAATATTGCCGATTTCGTCCATTAAAATAATTTTAATGCCCGAAGTGCCTAAATCAACGCCAAGGTACATATTGGTCTCAGTATGTTTAAAAAATGTCTGTGCATCTTTTACGACAGCCCAATTTGTATCAATTATGTTATTTAATTATTAAATTTCGTAATCTGTTGTCTAGGTTCTTTTTACCAAATTTGCTATTAATATAAGCTCAATCAACAAAAACGTAATAAAACTTTTTGTGTAAAAGAGGTGTTTGATGTTTAAGGCAAAGCACAGTATTTCATTACTTTTCAATGCGAACAAAGTATATGACCGTCAGGTAATTGAAGGCATAGGCCATTATTTACAGTCATCTAAAGTCGATTGGGATGTTTATCTAGAAGAAGATTTTTTGACCAGAATTGACAATATTAATGATTGGGTTGGTGATGGGATTATCGCTGATTTTGATGCGCCAACAATTCAAAAAGCCGTTGAAGGTATCAATATTCCGATTATTGGTGTGGGCGGTTCTTACGAAAATGAGAATGATTATCCCAATGTTCCTTATGTTGCTACCGATAATTTGGCTGTGGTGAAATGTGCCTATGAACATTTAAAACAAAAGGGCTTAGAGCGTTTCGCATTTTACGGTTTTCCGCCTGATGATAACCATCGTTGGGCCACCGAGCGAGAAAAAGCGGTGGTTAAACTGTGTAAAGAAGATGGCTTCGATTGCGCTATTTATCGTGGACATCCTACTCGTCCAGAAACTTGGCAATATTCTATGAATAGATTATCTGATTGGTTGCAAAGCTTGCCTAATCCAGTCGGTGTTATTTCGGTAACTGATGCACGCGCTCGACATTTGCTCCAAGCTTGTGATCATACGGGGAAGTTGGTACCAGACCAGATTTCGATTGTCGGCATAGATGATGACGATATTGCTCGTAATTTGAGTCGAATTAGTTTGAGTTCGGTGACCCAAGGCTGCTTCGAAATGGGCTTTCAAGCTGCCAAATTATTGCATCGTCGTTTAGATAATCCGAATCTTAAAAATAAGATTGTGATGGTTCCTCCTGTCGGTGTTGCGCAAAGACAATCTACCGACTTTAAAGCGTTAAAAGACCCCCATGTGATCCAAGCGATGCATTTTATTCGACAAAATGCTTGTAGAGGTATCAAAGTTGATCAAGTACTTGATTATGTTGGTATTTCTCGCTCAAATTTAGAAACTCGTTTTTATGAAGAACGTGGTCATAGTATTCACAATGAAATCCATAATGAGAAACTGGAAAAAGCGTGCTCTATGTTAAAATCTGGAGAAAATCAAACCTCAGAAATCGCGGCTATGTGCGGCTATCCGTCTCTACAATATATGTACGCTGTGTTCCGCAAACACTTTGATCAAACTCCAAAAGAATACAGGGAGCAACACGCCCAGCAAAGCGCAATTTAATCCTGTAGGGAAGCGGTATTGCCATAATTTTTTGATAGTAAAAATATTGCAAGACCGCCGATTACCCCTGGAGCAACCCAAAAGATGATTTGCGCATCTCCTAAATGGCTAAAAATATGTCGACCGCCAAATGCAATAAACGCAGTATAGGCACCAATTCCTGAGCCGATCATGGCGCTTAAATGCTCGATTATCCATTGCTTTTGAGAATGTTGTTGCTTTAGGCAAAAACGCAGCATGCTAAAACCTATTCCACAGCCCAATATTCCAAAAATAATATGCAAGGTTGTGTGATTCAACAAACCGTTAACGGTTGTTATACCACCACCTATTATAAGTAATACAAGTGGCATAATATGACTGAATCTGCGCAGCGCTTCAGGGTTGTTTTTGTGCTTTAAAACCGCTTCGCCTTGGCGAATACTGCTATAAGTAATTAAACTCAAGTACAACAGAAATCCCCAAAAAATACGTAAACTGGCCGTGAAGTTTTGCGGATCAGTTTCTTCTGTCATTAAATGGCCTTTTATTGCAAGTGGATCATAGATCACCAGTATTGCCATGAGTGCACCTGAACAAGCAACGGCATACATCGTCCAACTATAGTAGCGACCAAATTTTTTGTGATTAAGACTTCCTTTTAACGAGACTAGAGGAATCCAAAATACAATGAGAGCCATAGTTCCTAAAATGATATGCGCTGAAAATAAAATACTGTGTAAAGTTGCCATTTCAATCTCCAATAAGACAATATGCTAAATTCAAATAATCGATAAACTATCTGATTTAATTTGAATCCAGTTTAGGTATTCTTGATTTTTTGTTTAGTGCCAAAAGTCACAATCTAAAACATGACTTTTGGCCTATAGTGTTCAACTCAAAGATTGTTCATACTCAAGGTATCGAATGGCGTCAGTATCTGGGTTATCACAACCCTATCGTGGTTACTAAATGCAAAACTTTAAACAATTTTTTAATATTGAAAGTCTCTCAGCCGTTTTTCCATGGGCTGTGGTAAGTGGCATTGTGATGTTTTTAATGCTGAGTTCAGGAAATTATTCCGCTCAAATAATGCTTGTTACCGGCGTCGCATTAATTATTTACATAGTGTCTTTCATGGTTGCGATATCCGATAACAAATATCGAAATGACATGGCTTATCGCCTGATTTTAATAGCAGTTCAATATATCGCTATTGTATCTCTTGCATTTTTGACTCCTTTCACCTTTGTGGCGATTTTGGTTACCATTTGGAGTGCTCAATTACCCTATTTTATGCCATTCAAACAAACCTTGGTTACGTCGCCCATTTGGTCGGCACCCTTTTGGTTAATAATGTATTTTTATTGGCAAGTGGATTCGGCAATGCTATCTGCGTTGCTATTTTGGACGTTTAATATTTTTGCCCTTGTCATGGTAAATGCAAATATTAAAGAGAAACGCGCAACCGAACAGGCGATGGAACTTAATCGTGAATTAATGGCAACTCAAAGGTTGTTAGGAGAGGCATCAAAACAAGCGGAGCGAGTACGTATTGCTCGTAATATTCATGATTTACTAGGACACCATTTGACTGCATTGACGATTAATTTACAGGTGGCTTCTCGGATTTCAGATGGCGAAGCTCAGGTTAAAATTCAACAATGCCATGGTTTAGCTAAACTATTATTAAGTGATGTTCGCGAAGCCGTTTCTGAAATTCGTGAAAAGTCGCATATCGAATTAAGTCAGGCCCTTCATGCGCTATTAGATGATGTACCTAACCTGCGAATTACACTAGATATTGAAGTTAATTTGAATATATCCGATGTTAATGTAGCAGAAGCCATTTTACGCAGTGTGCAAGAGTCTGTTACCAATACGTTGCGTCACAGCAATGCTAAGCATTTCAATATTCAATTAGCCCACAAAAATAATACTGTCCAGCTGACAATGTATGACGACGGTAGGCAAAAACAGCAAAATAAAATACAAGAGGGTAATGGTTTGATTGGGATGCGCGAAAGAATCGTTAACCTTGGAGGAACTATCGATACTGCACTAACGGCAACAGGGTTTCGCACAAAAATAGAATTACCGGAGCTAACATGAGTATTAATGTGATGGTTGTAGACGACCAAACCTTGGTCCGTGAAGGGATTAAAAGCCTTTTGTCGCTAGCGCCGGAGATCAACATTGTTGCAGAAGCAGCCGATGGCAAAAGTGCATTGAATATCATTGCAACACATAAGCCCGATGTCGTACTCATGGATATTCGGATGCCAATCATGAATGGAATTGAAACGGTTGAAGCCTTAAATCTGAAGGCACCAGCAGAAATTCCACCAGTGATTATGCTCACAACTTTTGATGAACATCAGCTTGTTATCCAAGCTATTCAAGCGGGGGCGAAAGGGTATTTACTGAAGGATGTATCGTTAGAAACCTTGGTCGAGGCTATTGTTAAAGTACATAGCGGAGAAACATTAATTCAACCTGGCCTTACGCAGCGTGTATTAAAAAGTCTGCAAGGTAAAGAAACTGCGTTTGAAAGCTCTATCGCCCCGATTCCTCTTAGTGCTAAAGAAGTTGAAATATTGCGATTAATTGCTGCTGGTTGCAGTAATCGTGAAATCTCCGAGTTGATGTTTAAATCTGAAGGTACGGTTAAAAATCAGGTTTCGAATGTATTAGATAAATTAGGCGTGCGCGATCGCACTCGTGCTGTTTTAAAAGCTATCGAGCTCGGGTTTATCTAAACTAACCGGAAAGGTAACCGTGAATTCGACGCCTTTTCCAATTTTAGATTTACAATCAATGTGCCCAGCTAATACTTTAACCACAATGTCGTAACATATGTGCATACCCAAACCAGAACCGCCATTGTGCCGAGCGCTGGTAAAAAATGGTTTGTATAAGTTTTCAATCGTATATTCTGACATCCCACAACCGTTATCTTTGTATATTAGCTCTAACATCGGTTGACCTATCGCTTGCTCGATAACCCTTATTTTAAAGAAGATATGACCAATTTGCTTTGCGTCAAAACCGTGTTGTACAGAGTTCATAATCAGATTTATCAGTAATTGGCTAATCGCACCGGGATTACTATAGACTTCCAATTCAGGATCTATGTCAAAACAAAATTTTTGATTGGAGCGCTTTAAGCGTGGTTTCAAGGTCAATAAAATTTCATTTACGTAACTAATAAGATTAATTTTACGAGCTTCTTGACTGTGCTGGTCTAAGGAAAGTTGTTTGAAGGTTTTAATTAACTGAGTAGAGCGAATCAAATTGCGTTCAACAATATCAACACTCTCTTCGGTTGCTGCAAAAAATTGTTCTAACTCGGATCGCTTTAGTTGTTCTTGTTGAAAGGCTTGTGTTGTCTTGCTCAGAATACTGCGTAAGTAGGAAATCGCTGTGATAGCAACACCTGTTGGTGTATTGATCTCATGCGTTAGACTCGACATCATGGTTCCCAAAGCCGCCATATTTTCTAATTCGACTAACTGGTTTTGTACCTCGTTGCGCTGGTCTAACGCCTTTTTCAACATATGATTGGTATTGGTTAATTCTTGTGTTCGTTCTTCAACTCGTCTTTCTAATTCGGCATTGGTTTCTTTCAGTTGTTGAATGTTGTTAGCTCGTTCAAGAATAATTGAGACAATTTGAGCCTCGTAGGTCAAGGAGTCTATATCGTCTTGTTCAGGGACTCCCGAGGTCGGAAAAAACATAGAAAATGTGCCAAACACTTCGCCATTAGGGGAAATGATGGGTTGTGACCAACAGCAGCGTATACCGCAAGCAATGGCGACATTTTGTAATTCATGCCAGTGGGGATCTTGAATAATATCTTCACTTACGGCTAATTCTCTTTTGCCTATTGCTACAGCACAAGTTGTTGCAGCAGGAAATACCTTTTGATTTTTTAAAGCCTCCAGAAGCGGCAGTGGTAAACTTGGCCCAACGAATGGGTTTAGCACAGTGCGTGAGCTATCTAACAAGCTAATCAAACATTTAAGCCCTGTCGTAGCAGATTCTAGACTTGATACTAATTCGCTTAGTACTTCTTCGAGGGGATTACCATTAACCAACATGTCTAACGCATTTATGCGACCGGACTCAATCGCATTATGTCGCTTCAAATGCGTGTAATTGCTTGCACCGCGAATGTTGATAACCTTGTGAGATTTCATATTAATGATTGCTTTATTCTTAATCCGTTAGTAGCAATTTTAAACAATGTAGCATAAAAGCCGCTGCTGTCTACGCTAATTTTGCTCGTTAAAGGTCACCGTGAATAGCTTGCAAGGCCGCTATTGCGGCAATCGCTGCGGTTTCCGTTCTTAACACTCGAGGACCCATTTGCACTGTTTGAAAGCCAACTTGCTCAGTGGCATAGATTTCAGACTCGCTAAATCCACCTTCTGGTCCTATCAATAATTTAACTCCACTGGAGGGGATTGATAAGTGTTTAATACTCTTTTCAGCTCTGGGATGTAAGGTTAATCGAAGCTGTGTGGTGGATTGTTTTGTCCATTCATGAATCGATGTGCATGGATGTAATGTGGGAATTTGATTTCTACCACATTGTTCACAGGCTGAAATAATTAACTTTTGCCATTGCTGGCATTTTTTTTCCCAGCGTTCAGCTGATAATTTCACGCCACATCTTTCGGTGATCAATGGCGTAATTTCAGTGACACCGAGTTCAACTGCTTTTTGAATTGCCATATCCATTCTGTCGCCTCGTGAGACACCTTGACCTAAATGAATATTTAATGTGGATTCGACGTTGATAGACAGTTTTGCGTCAATTAACACCTTTGCCTGACGTTTTTTGGCAGTCACTAGTTCAGCGCTATATTCGTTGCCATCCCCATTAAACAGCACTAATGGGTGACCTTCGTTTAGACGCAGAACACTGACTATATGGTTTGCAGCATCAGGGGTGAGATCAATAATCTGATCAACAATGAGTAAGTCGGGGTGATAAATTCTTGGAATTCGCATGGGATTACAACAGCAGTTAACAATGCACTATATGGTATATCAAGTAGAAGGTATCTCAACTAAAGAATTACCGACCATTGGCAAACAACCAAGTAAGTTTATTTAATTAATAAGCAAAGCCAGTGATTTTCAAATCAAATGCGGTGATTTTGTCACCGCATTTGAATTAATCAATCATAGAGAAGAATAAATCTTGGCTATTGTTAGTTGGCATTTAACGTTTTAGTTGAAGTCATTCTATTGTGCGAGCTATCAGTAGATTCCTGCTGATTATTAATAGAAGCATTCTTGCGCGCAAACGCAGTGTGCTCACCCGTATCTTTAGCAAGGCAAAAGACCAATAGAATTATCAAACTAACGAAGATAAGAGAGAGAATTAACATTTTCAATTCCTTTAAAAATATTACTAAGAACCCTTAATTTAGGGGCGAATAGCATAGCACTTCTATTAACTAAAGTAGAGTTTAAAATGCTTAAAAAATAAACATTAGTAAAACCCTAACAAATTCAGGTATTTGTAAATAACCAACATTTTTAAAAGGAGTTCAGCTACCTGTTCTTAATATTAAACAGTGATAAAAATTTTGTTTTAATACAAAAATATGTTGAACAAATTCTGAAATAAAATCCAAGATATTGAATGTCGAAGCCTTCAAATCCGAGGGATAAAGTAACTTTGATTTTTGACAATTCAATGACAAACACTCTAAATGATTAAAAGAATTAAGCGAATTAAACTTTAGTCTATGACGCTAAATTGCGACATATACATTAGTCTAATTTGACAAAAAAAGGGTGCATATCTTGTTGTTTCCTTTATTATTTCGTCGTCCCACTAATTACCAAGTAGTGATGTTAGCCAAATAAATGAAAAGGCTTTCTTTTGGTGTAGGACTATCGCTATTCAAAGAATTAAAAAATGTTCGGGAGAAACAAAAAATGCTTGAAGATATAAATGTATCAGAGTTAGTTGAAACTTATGTAATTCCTTGGGGGCTGAACATATTGTTCGCTGTCATCATTTACATTATCGGTAAAATGGTTGTTGGAATTCTTGTCAATGTGTTTGGCAAAGTTATGGCTCGCTCTAAATATGACGACATGCTTGTCGACTTTTTAAAGGCCATAGTTAACGCTATTTTAATGTTGTTTGTTATTGTTGCCTCATTAGACCAACTAGGTGTAGATACTACGTCCTTAGTTGCAATTTTAGGTGCTGCAGGTTTGGCAATTGGTTTGTCACTACAAGGTTCTTTACAGAATTTTGCTGCAGGTGTGATGTTGCTTGTTTTCCGCCCATTTACTCGCGGAAATTTCATCGAAGCAGCTGGTACTGCTGGTGTAGTTAAAGATATCACTATCTTCACTACAGTAATGACAACGCCTGATAACAAAGAAATTATTGTTCCAAACGGTGCTATCTATAGCGGTAACATTGTAAACGTATCAGCAAAAGAAACTCGTCGAGTGGATATGGTTGTTGGTATCGGTTACGACGCTGATCTTAAGAAAGCTAAAGAAGTGCTTATTGAAATGGTTAATGCTGATGAGCGTATACTAAAAGATCCTGCGCCTACAGTTGCTGTTTCAGAATTGGCAGATAGCAGTGTTAACTTTATCGTTCGTCCTTGGGTAGCTTCTGCTGACTACTGGGCTGTTAAATTTGACTTCACTGAAGCGGTTAAACTTCGCTTTGACCAAGAAGGCATTAGCATTCCATTCCCACAAATGGATGTGCATTTACATAAAACAGAAGAGTAATCTTCCGTTAAATATAAAAAATGCCCCTAATTAGGGGTATTTTTTTTAACTAAAATTAACTCGATACGGATAGTTACATTTACGGGAAATTACATTTTACAGTTCGGTTTATCGATTGCTTGATTCGCCAATGCTTGTGCTGCCGACATATTGGCCGTAAGGGTTTCAATCCGCGTTGTGGGGGAGGGGTGAGTAGACATAAATTCAGAAGTCCGTTGTCCATCACTTGCCTTGTCCATATTCTTCCATAATTCAACCGACTGAGTAGGGTCAAACCCAGCTCTTGCCATTAACTCTAAGCCTATTAGATCGGCTTCAGTCTCGTGGGTGCGGCTAAATGGCAGTTGTACACCGACTTGAACTCCTAAACCAATACCAGCCATAATCATGTTGCTATTTGCCACTTGTTTAGCATTTAAGATTTGATTGGTGGCCTCTAAACCTATGCCGATTAGCGCCGAATTGGACATTCTTTCATTTCCATGTTCAGCAATAACATGGCCAACTTCATGACCGATAACAGCGGCCAATTGATCTTGATTTTGAGCCACTTTAAGCAGCCCTGTGTAAACACCAATCTTTCCCCCTGGCAACGCGAAGGCGTTAACTTGATCGTCTTCAAAAACTACCAGCTCCCATTGGCCATCAAAGACACTGCTAGGCACATGTTTGGTTATGAAGCTTGCAACACAAGAAACATATTGATTATCTACTCCTTGTTGCGAGACTTTCTGTTCTATTTTCATACCATCGAAAGCTTGCGCTCCCATATCCGCTAATTGATCTTTAGAGTAGAGCTTTAATTGGGACCTGCCTGTGGGAGAGGTAGAACAAGCCGTTAGTAATACTGCGCTAATGGTAGCTGCTAGACATGTTTTGGAGATGTGTTTAAACATAAATGATTTCCGATTTCCCGTTAACTGCACTAATTCTTAATTGTTAAGCTTCAATTCAGTTTTAGATCAGTATGCTGGTAATAATTAATTAACAAGATGTGTATCTATGAAAATGACATTCATAAAATTAGCGGCACTGAGTTTGCCATTTTTAGTATCATCTTGCGCATCTCATCATACGCGAAATTATGAACGTAACCAATTTGTCACTGAGCTATATGCCAATGTCGATCAAATATACGATGTTAAATTTGAATCTCATGCTGGCGAGGCCGCTGCGAGTTGGGGGCTTTGGGGCGCATTGAATAATGTTTACGGAAGCGACAGGCAGATTCTTGCAGGTGCACTAATTGGTGCTTTCTTCGGTGGATTGCTCACCAGTATTGAAGAGGGCCCTAGTAGAGGGTTCGAGTACCATCTCACCGCAACTGACGGTGAGTATTTAGTTGTGGTTTTAGATTACTTCCCAGCTGATGAGGGGGAATGCGTACGAGTTCGGATGGCCAATAAAGTGCATATGATTTTGGTGAATTCTGATTATTGTCAAATTATTGATTAACAATATCTGTTAAAACAAAAATAGCGTCTAAAAGACGCTATTTTGAGTTTAACTAATCATCATATGATGTCTAATTAATTTATAGTGCAGCCTTCAATTGCTCAGCTTTATCTGTCGCTTCCCAAGGAAACTCTTCGCGGCCAAAGTGACCGTAAGCAGCTGTCGCTTGATAGATAGGACGTTCAAGATCGAGCATTTTTATTAGGCCATAAGGACGAAGGTCAAAATTAGCTCTTACTAAATCGGTGAGTTTTTGATCTGAGATAACACCAGTACCAAAAGTTTCAATGCTAATTGATGTTGGTTCGGCTACGCCAATTGCATAAGAAACTTGGATTTCACAACGTTTAGCTAACCCTGCTGCGACTATATTCTTAGCCACATAACGACCGGCGTAAGCCGCTGAACGATCAACTTTAGAGGGATCTTTTCCTGAGAAACAGCCACCACCATGACGGGCCATGCCGCCATAAGTGTCGACTATTATTTTACGACCAGTCAATCCACAGTCACCCATTGGACCACCAATAACAAATCGACCTGTTGGGTTAATTAAAAATTTTGTTTTGGCAGACAACCACTTTTCAGGCAGCACGGGTTTGATAATTTCTTCCATAACGGCTTCTTGCAAATCAGCAGTACTGATTGAGTCACAATGTTGAGTTGACAATACAACTGCGTCTATGCCGACAGGTTGATTATTTTCATAGATAAAAGTGACTTGGCTTTTGGCATCAGGGCGCAACCAAGGCAACGAGTTGTTTTTTCTGACTTCTGCCTGACGTTTTACCAGACGATGGGAATAAGTAATTGGCGCAGGCATTAAAACATCGGTTTCATCACTGGCATAGCCAAACATCAAGCCTTGATCTCCCGCACCTTGCTCTTCTGGACGACTACGATCAACACCTTGATTAATATCTGGTGACTGTTTACCTATGGCGTTGAGCACTGCACATGAATCTGCGTCAAAACCCATATCTGAGTGGGTATAGCCAATTTCGCGAACGGTTTTGCGTGTCAATTCTTCAATGTCTACCCAAGCCGAGGTGGTCACTTCACCACCCACAAGTACCATTCCGGTTTTGACAAATGTCTCACAAGCCACACGGGCTTTAGGGTCTTGGGTTAAAATGGCATCTAACACTGCATCAGAGATTTGATCTGCAATTTTGTCTGGGTGCCCCTCAGAAACAGACTCTGAAGTAAAAAGATGTGATGTCATGTGTTTTTCCTTTCTTGAATTCGCTTAATAGATTCACGCCAAAAGTGATTTCTTATCGGCAATAGTTGCATTCTAATCATTATTTTCTAAAATACCAGTCTTTCCGTCTAGACGTCCAAATGGCTATATGTTCAGAATGGTTTCCACTTGTATGTACGTGAATTACCAGAAAAGGAATAGAACATAACCAAAAAAAGCATAATCAATAATGAATAAGCGTTGCAGTTCGGCGATGGCTGGTGGAAAATGTTCAACCCCAAAATGAATACAAGCAAATTAATCAATGTCATAGCCAATTTAGTTAGGCGTTGAGCATGCTTTTAGGCAATTATTTATAGCAGGAGACACCATGCCTTCACGTCGAGAACTAGCCAATGCCATTCGCGCTTTATCAATGGATGCGGTACAACAAGCTAATTCAGGTCACCCCGGAGCACCAATGGGAATGGCTGATATTGCACAAGTATTGTGGAGTGATTTTATGCACCACAATCCAGCTAACCCGAAATGGGCTAACCGTGACCGCTTCGTGTTGTCTAATGGTCATGGCTCGATGTTGATCTATTCTTTGTTGCATCTAACCGGTTACGACTTGCCAATTGAAGAATTAAAAAACTTTCGTCAATTGCATTCAAGGACTCCAGGTCACCCAGAGTATGGCTACGCACCTGGAGTTGAAACCACTACCGGTCCTTTAGGACAAGGTATTAGTAACGCTGTTGGTATGGCAATCGCTGAAAAAATGTTAGCAGCACAATTTAATCAACCTGAGTTTGATATTGTTGATCATTTCACCTATTGCTTTTTAGGTGATGGTTGTTTGATGGAAGGGGTTTCTCATGAAACTTGTTCACTTGCTGGAACTTTAGGTTTAGGTAAGTTGATCGCCTTTTGGGATGACAACGGTATTTCCATTGATGGTGAAGTAGAAGGTTGGTTTACTGACGATACTCCTGCTCGTTTTGAGTCTTATGGTTGGCACGTTATTGCTGACGTGGATGGACACGATCCTGAAGCCATCAATGCTGCAATCAAAGCGGCTAAAGCAGAAACTTCTAAACCCACCATGATTTGTTGTAAAACAGTCATCGGATTTGGTTCACCTAATAAATCAGGTAGCCACGATAGTCATGGTTCACCTTTAGGTCTTGATGAAGTTGAAGCAACCCGCAAAGAACTTAACTGGAACCATGCCCCTTTCGTTATTCCTGAAGATATCTACGCACAATGGGATGCGAAACAAACAGGTTTAGAGCTTGAGCAACAGTGGAATGGAAAGTTTGCTAAATACGCAGAAGCATATCCAGAGTTAGCCAGTGAGTTTACCCGTCGTTTAAATGGTGACTTACCTGCTGATTTCAGCGATAAAGCCGCCGCATATATTAAACAAACCCAAGAAAAAGCTGAAAACGTTGCGAGTCGTAAGTCTTCGCAAAATGCAATTGAAGCCTTTGCCAGTTTACTACCTGAAGTGGTTGGTGGTTCAGCCGATTTAGCCGGATCTAACCTAACATTGTGGTCTGGTTCAAAAGGTATTACCGCCGATGATGCCAGTGGCAACTATATTTTCTACGGCGTACGTGAATTTGGTATGAGCGCGATCATGAATGGTATTGGGCTGCATGGCGGCTTCAGAACTTATGGTGCAACCTTTTTAATGTTCATGGAATACGCTCGTAATGCTGTGCGTATGTCTGCGTTGATGGGAATTCCTAATATTTTCGTTTATACCCATGATTCCATTGGACAAGGGGAAGATGGTCCAACTCATCAACCTATTGAGCAAGTAGCGAATTTACGTCTAACTCCAAATCTAACGACGTGGAGACCTTGTGATGGAGCTGAAACAGCTGTGGCTTGGAAAGCGGCAATTGAGCGCAAAGATGGACCATCAGCACTGGTATTCAGCCGTCAGGGTTTACCTGCACAATCTCGCAATGAGCAGCAACTTGCTGATATCGTCAAAGGTGGATATGTTTTGCTGGATTGTGACACGACACCTGAAATCATCTTGATTGCCACAGGCTCTGAAATCGCTATCACGGTTGAAGCTGCGCAAAAATTAACTGCGCAAGGTAAGGCTGTACGTGTAGTATCTATGCCTAGCACCAATGTCTTTGATGCCCAAGATGCTGATTATCGTGAGTCTGTATTACCTCGCAGCGTGACAAAACGTGTTGCTGTTGAAGCTGCTCATGTGGATTTTTGGCACAAATATGTTGGATTCGATGGCAAAATCGTTGGTATGACTACCTTTGGTGAGTCTGCCCCTGGTGGCGCGTTGCTGAAATACTTTGGTTTTACCGCAGATGCTATCGTAGAGGCGGCGAATTCATTATAATCGAGCGCAAAATAAACTAGCGTTACTAACCTAAGGTTTTTAGTGTTGGTAACCTAATTACTAGAAAAGGGCACACTTGTAACAGAGCGTGCCCATTTATGTATTAAGAGTGACATGATACGAATTGCAATAAATGGCTTTGGTCGCATAGGTCGAAACGTATTGCGGGCTTTGTACGAAACAGCTCGACACGAACAAATCAAAATTGTTGCAATTAATGAGATTGCTAATCCTGAAGGCATTGCTCATTTATTAAAATACGACACAGCTCACGGTCGTTTTGGATTTCCGGTTTCCCTGAATGGGGATTGTTTGAATGTGGCCGGTGATACGATTCAATTGCTACAGTTCGCTACTTTAGACAAGCTACCCTGGGCCGAGCTCGATGTGGATTTAGTCTTAGAGTGCACAGGCGTTCACAACGATAGAGCGGATGCGGAAATTCATATTGCCCAAGGCGCTAAAAAAGTACTTTTTTCCCACCCATCGACACCAGACATGGATGCTACTGTTATTTACGGTATCAATGATGACTTGTTGCAAAGTGATGATCGCATTGTTTCCAATGGCTCTTGTACTACAAATTGCATCGTGCCGGTAATTCAAGTTCTTGATAAAGCATTTGATGTGTTAAGCGGCACAGTCACAACCATTCATTCTTCTATGCATGATCAACAAGTGATTGATGCGTATCATCCAGATTTGCGCCGAACACGAGCTGCTAGCCAATCGATTATTCCCGTAGATACCCGATTAGCTGCTGGTATTGAACGGGTGTTGCCAAAATTTGCAGGAAAATTTGAAGCGATCGCTGTCAGAGTGCCTACAATTAATGTCACAGCGATGGACTTGAGTGTGACAGTAGATAAAAAAGTGTCAATAAATGACATTAATCAGGTGTTGAAACAAGCAGGTCAGGGCAGATTAAATGGAATATTGAGTTACACTGAAGAGCCTTTGGTATCAATAGACTTCAATCATGATCCACATTCTTGTATCGTGGATGGCACACAAACCAGAGTGAGTCACAAACAACTTGTGAAAACACTGGTATGGTGTGATAACGAGTGGGGTTTTGCGAATCGAATGTTAGACACTGCGCAAGCTATGTTTCGTATTTGAACTATAAATGTAATTAAAAATAAATATACTTAATGGTGTTATAGATTAACAATCAATAATAGCAAGATTAAAGGAACCTATATGTCGATACTCAGTATGGCAGATTTGACCCTCGCAGATAAACGAGTGTTAATACGCGAAGATCTCAACGTGCCAGTCAAAGATGGCAAAGTGACATCAGATGCGAGAATTAAAGCAGCCTTACCAACGATTAAACTAGCGCTTGAAAAAGGTGCCAAGGTAATGGTGATGTCGCACCTAGGCAGACCCACCGAAGGCGAGTTTGACGCTCAGTACTCCATGCAACCTGTCGTCAACTATTTGAATGATCACCTCGATTGTCCGGTTAGTTTAGCCTCTGATTATCTTGATGGTGTGGAAGTGGCAACAGGTGAAGTTGTCGTTTTAGAAAACGTACGTTTCAATGTAGGTGAGAAAAAAGACGACGAAGGGCTTGCAAAGCAGTATGCTGGCTTATGTGATGTGTATGTAATGGATGCTTTTGGCACCGCGCACAGAGCGCAGGCTTCCACCCATGGTGTGGGTAAGTTTGCTCCAATAGCTTGTGCGGGACCTTTGTTAGTCAATGAATTAGATGCACTTGGTAAAGCTTTAGACAATCCAGCCCGACCTTTGTTGGCTATTGTGGGTGGTTCTAAAGTTTCTACTAAATTAACCGTTTTAGAGTCACTTTCTAGTAAAGTTGATCAATTAATCGTTGGTGGCGGGATTGCCAATACATTTATTGCTGCACAAGGGCATAATGTGGGCAAATCTTTATATGAAGCAGATTTGATTCCTGAAGCAAAACGATTAATGCAGACGGCAAGTGACAACGGTGGCAATATTCCAGTACCCGTGGATGTGGTGACTGGCACTGAGTTTTCAGAAACCGCATCAGCCAGTTTGAAGGCTGTTACACAAGTCGCAGACGAAGATATGATTTTTGATGTTGGACCACAAACATCAAATCAACTTGCCGCGTTAATTCGACAGGCGGGAACTATCGTATGGAACGGGCCAGTAGGGGTTTTTGAATTCGATCAATTTGGTGAAGGAACCAAAGCAATTTCGTTGGCAATTGCACAAAGCAGTGCTTTTTCAATTGCTGGTGGTGGTGATACTTTGGCAGCAGTAGACAAATATGGTATATCTGACAAAGTTTCGTATATATCAACAGGTGGTGGTGCTTTCTTGGAGTTCTTAGAAGGCAAAACGTTACCTGCTGTAGCAATGTTGGAAGCAAGGGCAAAAGAGTGACAGTCGTCAGATTGATTACTCCAAGAAGAAGAAGTGTAG
The DNA here is from genome assembly GCF_037478005.1 of Alteromonas sp. M12. NCBI lineage: Bacteria > Pseudomonadati > Pseudomonadota > Gammaproteobacteria > Alteromonadales > Alteromonadaceae > Alteromonas > Alteromonas sp. M12. Next base: position 1,058,485 of record NZ_CP144164.1, read on the forward strand.
TGAAACACTCAAGTTAAGTTTTGTATTCTACTCAAATAAAAAGGAGTGTTGCGGATGGCATCACAAGCACAACTAGACATGCTTAAAAAAATAGAGTCCGATAATGGATTTATCGCGGCCTTGGATCAAAGTGGTGGTAGTACCCCAAAAGCATTAAAACTGTATGGCGTGACCGAAGATGAATATAACGGTGACGAAGAGATGTTCGGTAAAGTGCACGAAATGCGCACTCGAATCATCACCAACAAAGCGTTTAATGGTAAGCGAGTACTAGGCGCTATTTTGTTTGAAAATACCTTAGATAGGGATATTGAAGGTAAAGCCAGTTCTCACTATTTGTGGCAAGAAAAGCAAGTTGTCCCATTTCTTAAAGTGGATAAAGGGTTAGAAGCAGAAGAGAATGGCGTTCAGCTAATGAAAGCAATGCCTGGCTTAGATGACGTTCTTGATAAAGCCAATGCGAAAGATGTATTTGGTACCAAGATGCGCTCAGTGGTGAAATCTGCCAATCCGGCTGGCATTAAAGCCGTAATTGAACAGCAGTTTTTAGTAGGGCAACAAATATTGGCTAAGGGACTAGTTCCTATTATAGAACCAGAAGTTGATATTCATGCGCCTGATAAAGAAGCCGCTGAAGCAATTCTTAAAGCTGAAATTTTAGCTCAATTGGATGCATTACCAGACACCCAGCAAGTGATGTTAAAACTGACTTTGCCTGAAGTGAATGGTTTTTATTCTGAGCTAATTGAGCACCCTCGTGTACTCAAAGTGGTTGCTTTGTCTGGTGGTTATTCAAGAGAAGAAGCCAACAACCGTTTAAAGGCAAATAAAGGTATTATTGCAAGTTTCTCACGCGCTCTATCAGAAGGGTTATTTGCGCAACTTTCTGATAAAGAATTTGAAGAAACCCTAGATGCTTCTATTGAAAGTATCTATCAAGCTTCAATCACCTAGTAATAGTGTAAACGACTAAACAGCCGGACTTTTGTCCGGCTTTTTTGTTTTCTGCTGTTAGGTTTAACATTTTTTGATTATCACGACTAAAATATAACGGCTGACTGAGCACTGAAAAATTCCGGTTACCGATATTAGGATAATTATGAAATTCGAATTGCCATTGCCGTTGTATAAAAAGCTTACGGTAACATTCCGAGTTGAGCCCGGATGTCTAGGGCCAGAGGGCGCAGCCCACATAAAGGGGTTTTGTAAACACGCAAAAAAAATGGTGGTGGGTTTAGATTCCGATTTTATTCGTTGGGTGATTATCCCAAGGTATGATAAATCTTTGCCAGAAACCGAATATAAAACGAATGGGAAGCGTTTAAATCAGCAGCAAGCGGCATTGTATCTTAGTGCCTTTAATAAAAAACTAGACGATTTTGAAGCTCATCTTGATGAGCAATTAACCCATTTGATTGATAGTTATTTAGGCCGTTAAGTCAACTCGCAGTGGATCTCAATGAATGCTCTATTTGTTGTTTAACAACGGTTAAGCGTAAGACAGTTTATAATCTAAAACACCTAAGTATTCGGCTTCTCTAGCCAAATCTGCACTGATAATCGGCTTGTGCATTAACCACTGTTCAGGGAAGGTGATTTGTAATGATTTATCTTCTATTACAATCTTAAACTCAGGCAAAAAGTCATCTTGCCGTTTGATATTAAGTAGTACACCTAAGCGTAAAATTATAATCAGTTTTTTTACCGCCTCTGAATCAAATTGCCAAAATTCCGGAAGTTCGTCAGGACGTATTTTTTTGCGGTGAAATCGAGCTAAAATCGAAAGTAATATTTGTTGTTCTTGGTTAAAACCGTGCAAGTCCACATTATGCAAAATGTATCCTGAGTGGCGCTGCACGCCACGGGAGTTTATTTGCAGTCCAACCTCATGTAACAGCGCCGCCCAACTCAATAAGTTACGATATTCTTGACCGCCGATTTTCCACACTTTCTTACACTGGTTATATACCTCTAGAGTCGTCACATGAACGCGTTTTGCTTGGTCTACATCGACATCATAGCGGGTAGCCAGACTTTGTGCTGTGCGTTCACGAATATCGTGATGCGCCAGGTGTTCTTCCATTTCGTATATCACACCTTCCCGTAAAGCTGCGGCAGAATATTCTACTGAATCTATTTTGAGGCTTTTAAAGATTCCAATTAAGATTGAAATACCAGCAGCTAAGACTGGAATTCGGTCTTCTGTGACGGCTAACTTTAAGTCTTTGATATGGCCTGCGGATATACACTTGTCGCGCAACGTTTTTAGGTTGTCCAGTGATACAAAACCCTCTGGATTAGCATCATCTAATGATTGGGCTAACAGCACTATTGCCTTGATGGTGCCAGAGGTGCCGATACAGTGTCGCCAACCTAGTTTTAGGTATTTAGCGTCTATCAATTCAAGTTCTTGTTGGGCTGCGGTAATCGCCTTTTTAAAGGCGCCAGCCGTGAGAGCCCCCTCCGCAAAAAAACGCTTTGTATAACTCACACAGCCCATTTGTAAGCTGCGCATTATTTTACTATCAAAACCTTCGCCAATGATAAATTCAGTTGAACCTCCACCAATATCGACTACTAGCCTTTGGCCATTATTTTGAACTGTGTGGGCGACCCCTGAGTAGATTAAACGAGCTTCTTCAATACCGGATATTACTTCGATAGGGTAAGGTAAAATTTGCTTAGCCGCTTGAATAAAATCTTTTGCGTTTTTGGCTTTACGCAGCGTGTAAGTAGCCACAATTCTTACCGTGTCAGGTTCAAAGCCTTTGAGACTCTCAGCAATTATTTGTAGGGTATCTAAGCCTCTTTGCATGGCTTCGTCGGATAAGCGATGATGTTTATCTAAACCATCAGCTAAACGAACCTTCTGCTTAACACGGTGCAGGATTTGCACACTACCGGCAACAATTCGCGCGATCACTAGATGAAAGCTATTCGAGCCGATATCAAGCGCCGCAACTTGAGTTGTGGGTCTAGCTTCAATATTACTGAAGGCTTCACTGAATTGTGACATTTATGACATCATTCCTTAAGGCGGCTTACATCTCGATATAGTGTATTATTCTAGTGATTTTAGATAGTGATAAATTTCCACTTGAGAACGTAGTTTTTTACGATTTCCACGCTTCACATATTTATTGGTTTGTTCCGCATCAATGATTCGTGCTTTGATGGTGTCTTTCAATTGCAGTTCCAGAATATGAATAATGCGTTTTTTTAAGTCTTCATCATAAATAGGACAACCCACTTCAATGCGATTATCCATATTTCTTCTCATCCAATCGGCCGAAGAAATAAACACTTTAGGATTTCCCGCATTTGTAAAAGACATCACTCTTGGGTGTTCTAAAAAGCGATCTACAATACTAATAATAGTGATGTTTTCACTTACTCCGGGAATATTCGGTATAAGTGAACACATGCCACGGACTATGGCTCTTACTTTGACACCAGCCTGACCGGCTCGATATAAATCGTCAATTAATTGTTGGTCAACTAGGTTATTCACTTTTAAAGTGATGCCTGATGGTAAGCCTTCATTGGCATTTTGGATTTCTTGGCGCACTAAAATCTGAATTTTGGTGCGCGCATTTAGTGGCGATACTTGCAGATGTTGAAATTTATTGCGACGGTAAGGCAATTGAATCAAATCAAATACCCAAATTGCTTCTTGAGCTAATTCTTGGTTACGGGTAAACAGGCTAAAGTCAGTATAAATTTTAGCTGTTTTTTCATTGAAGTTACCCGTACCGAAATGAGAATAATGTACTAGCTCCCCTTTTTCTTCACGACTGACCACGCATAATTTACTATGGATTTTGAATGAAGGAGAACCTAACACAACTCGGATCCCGGCATCGGTCATGGTTTTTGACCATTCAATGTTGGCTTCTTCATCAAAACGCGCACGCAGTTCGACCACTACGGTTACTGTTTTACCATTGTCTACGGCATCGATAAGTGAATTGACGATTCGCGATTTATTCGCTACGCGATAAATATTCAGACGGATATGTTTGACGCTGGGGTCAAATGCCGCTTGGCGCACAAACTCGGTAAAATGTAAAAATCGATGATAGGGATAATAAAGTAAAATATCTTTATGTTTAATAGCATCAAATACCGTGTCGAAATCAGTAAATAAGTGCGTATTTATTGCTGGTAGAGGTGGATTTTCTAAATAACTTCTGCCGACATTTGGGAAACCAATAAAGTCTTTGAAGTTTCGATAGGCACCGCCCGCTATCAAACTATCAAAAGAACTGATTTTTAAACGTTTCTTGAGGTTTTTTAACATTTCTTCTGGCATATCAGCATCATAGATAACCCTTACAGGCTCAGCTATCAAACGTTGCTTCATGCTTTCAGACATTTTTTCTACGAAACTTTCATCAATCTCATCATTGATAGAATATTCTGAATCTCTGGTCACTTTAAATGAGTAAGCTTCCATTTCATCAAATTCAATAAAGCCTTTAAACACAATGCTTAAGCAAAGTTGAATAACGTCATCAATTAATATGATGTGTTTCTTTTTACGGCTTTTTTCAGGGGGAATTTGAATAAAACGCGACATGGCTTCGGTGGGCAACTCAATCGTTGCGTATTTAGTCGCTCGGTCTTTTTTATAAATAGCCACATATAAATAGGTGCCAAAGTCATTCAGGCGATCGACAAGGTTGACTTTTTTATGCAGTAATATAGGTGCAATATGGCGTAATATTTTGTTTTTAAAATAGTTTGTTAACCATTCTTGTTGATACGGGGATAGTTGGTTTTTGTCTACTATGTAGATGTTGTAGCGCTTCAGTCCGGCGATAACATCATCGTAAACTTTTTCAAAGTTATCCGTTAGAACCACCACTTTGTGTTGAATTTTTTCCATCAACAACTTGGTGTTTTCTGCTGCTTGCTCGTTACCTTCTTCTAAGTGAATATAAATTAAGCGTTTTACTTCCGCCACTCTGACTCGGTAAAACTCATCCATATTGCTGGAAAAAATGCCTAAAAATCGAATTCTTTCAACGATTGGATTGTGTTTATCCGCTGCTTCTTGCAATACACGTTCATTAAAAGAAAGCCAGCTTAGTTCTTTTGGATAATAGATTTGTTCTGGATACATTAGTTACCTGATTTTTCCCGAGCTTTTTCAATAGGATGGAATGTTCCATTGTTTGTATGACAGTTTTGTTAAATTCGATGATTTCAACCTAAATAACTACCTTAAATCTACATCGACAATCAAATCGTTGGCAATATCTTCTAGTGCGTCGGAAAGTTCATCAAGTTGGAAACCTTCGGGGATAGCAACAACCGCATGGGCTTTAAACAATAAACTGCCCCAATTCGGCGCGCTTTGGCAACTAGATTCAAATTTAATAATGTTTATATTAAAACGACTCAAGGTAGTTGTGAGTTCTTGCACAATACCTGGTTTGTCGTTGCCCGTAATATCAATTTCTACGATATCGGATTTGTTATTTGAGTCGTTATCAGCGCTCACCGAGTGGATAGTTAAGTTGGGATGCTTTTGCAAAAATTCGATTAGGGTGTCATGGTTTTCGACAGGAATATCAACTTCGACAAACCCAGCGAAATGACCCGCCATGTAGGAAAAGTTACTTGCTAACCAGTTACCCCCTAAGGAATAAACTTTTTGCGCAAGTGACTCTACGAGTCCAGGTTTATCTTTTCCGATTAAAGTTAATATTATTGGTTTCATTGAAACACCCCTCAACTTAACTATTTTAAAGTTATACCTATCGAGTCGTGCTGGATAGATAAGATTGATTGACTAATTAGTATCATAGCCTAATCATATGATAATTCGTAAATTAATCATTGTTTTGATTTGCGTCATTATATATGCCGATTCATCAATATGAGATGAGGTGACCGAAAAGATTGTCACTTGCCAGTTTGTCTATATCCATTACACTAGGCACAATTTCAAAATCAGGGTTAGTTTTGTGGGTCAGTCATCAATTGATGAATCATCGTCTAGCAATACCCAAACGGTGAAAGTCGCGCGTTTAAGGAAAGTAAAAAACCGTCTAGTTGCAGCAGCCATTGCAACATCAGGATGGTTAGTTTTGCTGACCCTGGGATTATTACTCTGGCAATTGGTCATCCAAGTTTTGCCCTTGGCTCGTGATGTGAGTATTTCACCAAAATATCAGTTTGCTATCACCCCAAATGAATCAATTTTATATCTTGGCGATGTTATCAATTCGGTGCCACTTGTTACCATGGATAAAGATTGTCGGGTGAATTTTTACTCTCAATCGGCAGGTAAGTCCAATTCAAGTTTAGTAAAAAGTAAAATTATCCCTGCGCTTTGCACCGACCAAGTAAAAGTTAAAGCCTATGATGGTCAACTGTACTTGGCAATATTGAGTCATTCAGGGATATTGCGCATTGAAAAACTAAATCAAGTTGATAAACATTTATTTCCTGAGCTAGAAATGACACTGGCGGTAACCGACGTCGAACCTGTGATAAAAACGGATAAGTTTGACTTCCAACTGTCTGCAAACACGATCATGCTATCGGTGCAACAAGGTCAAATGTGGAAGGTATATAGCATTGACCGGCGCAGTAAAAATGAAATCGATGTTGTTGAGGTGAACAACCCAGAACATCTGTTACTACTGCCGAGAATTGGACAATTTATTTATGTTGCTGATAGCAAACTTACTACACATGACATCACCTCTGGCAGGTTAAACCACATTGCTTTTGATCAAGCCATCAGCACATTGAATGTCTTTCCAAGTCAACGCTCCCTGTTCATAGGTTTGCAGGATAAAACGCTGCAAAAATGGAGTATCGTGAATGCCCAAGGGCAATTAGTCTTTCAACCCATGTATTCAATGGTTACCGAGTATCAACCGAAAAATATTCTTATTCACCAATCTGAAAATGCAGCATTTATAACTGACCAAAAAAATCAGCTTAAGATCATTAATTATGTCACCGGAGAGCAAGTAAGCGACAGTTTCACTGAGCATATAAGTAATCAAATATTATTGAGCCAGAACCTTTTATACACAGTCACGAATAACACTTTGAATGTTTTCGAGGTGAACTCGATCTCCGCTGTGAACACGATTCAATCTTTGTGGGGAAAAAATAGTTATGAAGGTTACCCGCAAGCAGATTACGTTTGGCAAACTACGTCAGCTGCTGATTATCACGAAACCAAATTTAGTTTAGTTCCTCTGGTTATAGGTAGTTTAAAAGCGTCCTTTTTAGCGCTTTTAATTGCGGTTCCGCTAGCTGTGTGCGCTGCAATTTATACTGGATTTTTCGCGCCAGAGCGATTGCGCAATTGGATTAAACCAAGCATCGAAGTGCTCGAAGCAATACCCTCTGTGGTGTTAGGTTTCATTGCGGCTATTTGGTTAGCTCCGTTAGCCGAGCAATTTATCTTGTCATTATTATTATTTGTCTTGCTGCTGCCTCTGGTTTTATTTTTGTTTGCGCTTTTACATCATCCTTTGGTGCAACGCTTACCCCAACGTTTTAAACAGGGATGGGAATTACCCCTTGCAAGCATTTTATTGATTGGCTTGGGCATTTTTGTGTATTCCATTACCGATGTTATGTCATTGGCAAGCGCCAATCTTCAAGGACACTGGTTGTTGCCCATAGATACACTGGAAAACATTAATAAAAATACCCTTGTAGTAGCCTTGGCGCTAGGAATAGCTATTGTACCGAGTATTTATTCTCTGGCTGAAGATGCAATTTATGAAGTGCCAAATACCCTAAAGCAAGCTTCTTCGGCACTGGGCGCAACTCGTTTGCAAACGCTGCGAAAAGTGGTGTTGATTTTAGCCTATCCAGGTATTTTAAGTGCCATTGCCTTAGGGCTAGGCAGAGCTTTTGGGGAAACAATGATTGTGCTAATGGTGACCGGCAATACACCAGTGGCGGATTGGAATTTATTGTCAGGCTTACGCACGCTAACTGCTAACTTAGCCATAGAAATGCCGGAAGCAGAAGTTGGTAGTAGCCATTATCAAATCCTGTTCTTAACGGGGCTTGTGCTATTTTTGTTTACGTTTGTGCTAAATACTTTTGCTGAGTTACTACGTCAGTGGCTAAGGAAAAACTATCAACATGGCTAATTGGAAGTTTAATCTCGAACAAAAGCAATCCATGGCGACCAGTTTGACCGCAGCAGTGGCGGGTTTTTTAGTGTTGGTATTGATTGCTCTTTCGTTATTTATTTTCGTTCGTGGTGGCACCTTTTTTTGGCCGCAAAGTATCCAGGCTATTGTGTATCAGGAACAAGACGGCACTTATCAGAGCCACTTTGTGAAGCTAGACGCAAAAACCATGCGTGTCGGTGAAGAAATCTTACATTACCGCTTTTCATCGGCAGAACAACTCTTTAGTGGTCAGATAACACTCAGAAAATCCAGTTTAATCAGCTCTGAAACGATTCCTGATCTAGCTGTTATTGAATTGAAAAATGGCGGGATGGTAATCGCTAAAGTCGAGTCAATACGGGACTCCGATGGCAATACATTAGGTATGCAAGAGTTTGAATTAATTCAAGGCCGAATTAACCAGCTAGTAGCCTCCACTGAGTTTATTCGTAAAGGAGAGCTTGCTGAAATTCACCGTGCACTTGCTAGTTTGGATCGCAGAGGGGTTAAAGCAGATGCACCAGCTCGGGTTAAACTGTCAAAACGTTTTTATGAGTTACAGGATGTGCTGGCGGATGTCGAACAAACTCTGCAAGGCTTTGTATTGACGGTTGCATTTGCAAATGGCACAACCTATCCCATAAATATGCAAGAAATTAGTAATGTTAGCTTTCCAAATTCAATGAATCTGGGTGACAAACTCATCTCTGCAATATCTTCTTTTGCGTCATTTATTAGCGACTCACCGAAATTAAACAACACCTCGGGAGGGGTTTTTCCTGCGTTGTTTGGGACTATTGTGATGGTGTTATTAATGACCATTTTAGTCACCCCATTTGGCGTATTGGCAGCGGTTTATTTGTATGAATATGCTCCGCAAAACAAGATGACTGCATTAATTCGAATTTCGGTGAATAACTTGGCTGGTGTTCCTTCGGTTGTATACGGTGTTTTTGGACTTGGCTTTTTTGTGTATGTGGTAGGAGCAAGTATTGATGAAGTTCTATTCTCCGATGATCTTCCTGCTGCCACATTTGGTGCGCCCGGTATTTTTTGGGCTTCATTAACCATGGCAATTTTGACCCTGCCGGTTGTCATTGTCGCGACAGAAGAAGGCTTGCGACGAGTACCCCAATCTCTCCGCGATGGTAGTTACGCGCTAGGAGCTACACAAGCCGAAACTATCTTTAAAATGATTTTACCCATTGCTAGCCCAGGTATTATGACAGGTGTAATATTAGCTATTGCTAGGGGAGCAGGGGAAGTTGCGCCTTTAATGTTAGTGGGGGCAGTGAAATTTGCGCCAGCGTTGCCTGTAGACGGTGAATTCCCATTTGTTCATTTACAGCGTCAGTTTATGCATCTTGGTGTACTAATTTATGATGGTGCATTCCATAGTCAAAATATTGGTAATGGCTCTTCATTTATCTTTGCTTGTTGTCTGTTGCTGCTGTTGATTGTGTTGAGCTTAAACTTAATCGCCATTTTTATCCGTAATCGACTTCGCAAACAATATGCACAAAATTAGGGTATGAGAATTCATGTTAAAACTGTTTGAACATGACAAATTAGATGTCAATAATTTAAAACCAGAGCAAATTGCGGTTGAAGTGAAACAGCTTAATTTGCGCTTCGGTGAGAAAAAAGTACTTGAAGACATCAATATGCAGATCCCTAAAAATCAGGTTACGGCATTGATCGGTCAAAGTGGTTGCGGTAAATCCAGTTTAATTAGCTGCTTTAATCGCATGAATGATTTAATTCATGGATGTGAAGTTACAGGGCAGGTGATTATTTCTGCTAGTGATATCTATCATCGTAAACAAAACGTAGCGACTTTACGCACTCGTGTGGGGATGGTTTTTCAAAAACCTAATCCATTCCCCATGTCAGTTTTCGAGAACGTGTCTTATGGATTGAAATTACAAGGTGTCCATGAGAGACGAAAGCTTGATGATGCGGTAGAGCAGGCGTTACGTGAAACCGGACTTTGGAAAGAAGTCAGAGACCGTTTATTCGATTCAGCGTTAACCCTATCAGGGGGCCAGCAACAACGGATGGTAATTGCTCGCGCTTTGGCGCTAAAACCAGAGATACTATTGCTTGACGAACCTACATCAGCATTAGACCCTTTGGCTACGTTGCATATCGAAGAACTGCTGAATCAACTGAAAAAGCAGCACACTGTCATCATAGTTACTCATAATATGCAGCAAGCTGCTCGTGTATCAGATTACACTGCCTTTATTCATCAAGGTAAGCTTATAGAATATTCTGATAGTGATAGTGTGTTTACAATGCCTAAACAAAAGCAGACCGAAGCGTATATAACTGGACGGTACGGGTAGGAACAGAAAATCTATGGCTTACATTGAAATCAACACCCACATCTCCGTCGGTTTTAACAAAGAATTAGAAGATCTCAAAAATTCAGTGTTGACCATGGGAGGCTTGTTAGAGCAGCAGCTCAACGATACCTTGCAGGCATTGAAAACCAATAATGCGGGTTTAGCTGAAAAAGTGGTAATTAATGATAAAGAAATTAATTCCATGGAGATTCAGATTGATGAAGAGTGCATGCGGATCATTGCTCGACGTCATCCAACTGCTAGTGATCTTCGTTTAATCATGACAATCGCCAAAGCGACAGCCGATATCGAGCGCATGGGAGATGAAATAGAACGGGTAGCAAAACTCATTTCTCATTCCAATGTTCCAGATTCCGATTCCCTTAAGTCTAGTATGTTGGTAATAGGTGAACATGTTTTGGAGATGCTCAAAGATACTTTAGATGCATTTGCTAGACTTGATTTAGAGGCGGCTGAGAAAACCTATCAAAATGATGAATCAATCGATGCTCAATATAAGGATTTGTTGAGTATTACTATTTTAGAGATGCAGCAGCATTCTGATGAGTTAGAAAATTGGTTAGAAGTACTCTGGGCATTACGCTCATTCGAACGTATTGGTGACCGATGTAAGAATGTTTGTGAGTACGTCATATTTTTAGTTAACGGTTCTGACAACCGTGAAATTTAACCCAGCATTTGTTAGGCTGATTTTTTATTCTAATTTGTGCTTTTTTAAAGCACTTTGGGTTTTATGATTTTTCGCTAGACCCCTTTTGTTTAAAGGGTTTCAGGTGTGTCATAAAAATGTCATATAAACAGGCTAGTCTTTCGCGTATGATTCAGGCTTCTGGATTGGCTAATCGATTATTTTAGAGATATATAATGTCAACAAATTCATTTCTTGGTGTATTTGCAAAATCACCGCTGAAGCCGATTGAAGATCATATTGATCTGGTCGATCAGTGTACTCAATTACTTGCTGTATTTTTCCAACATGTTTACCAATGTGATTGGATTAGTGCAGAGGCTGTACAACAACAAATATCTCAACTGGAAAAACAGGCAGATAAGGTTAAACGTGAATTAAGGACTAACTTACCAACAGGTTTGTTTATGCCTATTCAACGTCAAGACATACTTGCCCTGATTACACAGCAAGATAAGTTGGCCAACAAAGCGAAAGATATTTCTGGTCGTATTATTGGTCGTCAGTTACAGATTCCCGAATCATTGCAGGAGTCATTCAATACCTATTTGCTTAGGTGTCTTGATGCCTCAACCCAAGCTAAAAACGTCATCAATGAATTGGATGAATTGTTAGAAGCTGGTTTTAAAGGCAGAGAAGTTGATCTAGTTGAAAGAATGATAGCTCAACTTGATGAAATAGAAGATGAAACAGATAGCCTGCAAATAATTATGCGCAGCTCCTTAATGAAAATGGAATCTGGAATGAATCCTGTAGATGTTATGTTTTTATACAACATCATTGAATTAGTCGGCGGTTTAGCCGACACGGCAGAGCGAATAGGTGCTCGACTTGAATTGATGTTAGCGGGATAAAAGGCGTACCTCTATGGAAATTATTAATGACTACGGGTTTATCCTGATTGTTGTTGCAGCTGTTGTTGGGTTTTTAATGGCTTGGGGGGTTGGCGCTAATGATGTGGCTAATGCGATGGGTACATCCGTTGGGTCTAAAGCGTTAACCATTAAACAAGCTGTATTTATTGCAATGGTGTTTGAATTTGCCGGTGCTTATCTGGCTGGTGGCGAGGTTACCTCAACAATAAGAAAAGGCATTATAGATACAGCCTATTTTATTGATACTCCCGAGCTACTCGTGTTCGGAATGATAGCCGCGTTGTTCTCAGCTGGTATATGGCTAGCTGTTGCTTCCTATTTGGGGTGGCCAGTTTCCACCACTCACTCCATTATTGGTGCCATTGTTGGATTCGCCGCCGTAGGCATAGGCTCTGAAGCCGTCGAGTGGGCCAAAGTTGGTGGCATTGTTGGTAGTTGGGTTGTGACACCCGCAATTTCAGGCTTTATTGCGTTTCTCATCTTTATGAGCGCTCAACGTCTCATCTTCGATACTGATAATCCGTTTAGAAATGCCAAACGTTATGTGCCTTTTTACATGGCGTTCGCTGGCTTTGTGATGTCTTTGGTGACCATCACTAAAGGTTTGAAGCACGTAGGGTTACACTTTACGTATGTTGAAGCTTGTGTGTTTTCAGTCATTATCGCGATACTTGTTTCAATTGTCGGACGTTTATATATAAATCGAATCAAATTTGACGAGAGTCTAGACAGATCGATGCATTTTGCTAACGTTGAGAAAGTCTTTGCTATTTTAATGATTGTTACCGCTTGTTGTATGGCGTTTGCTCACGGTTCAAATGATGTGGCGAATGCGATTGGGCCATTGGCTGCAGTGGTGTCCGTGGTCAATAATCATGGTGAAATTACCGCAAAAGCAACTTTGGATTGGTGGATATTGCCACTTGGTGCTTTGGGTATTGTTTCTGGCCTAGCGTTATTCGGTCATCGCGTTATTCGAACTATTGGTAACGGTATTACCCATTTGACACCAAGTCGGGGTTTTGCCGCAGAACTCGCTGCCGCTTCTACAGTGGTGATTGCTTCTGGTACTGGGTTGCCAATATCTACAACACAAACTCTCGTGGGAGCTGTGTTAGGAGTAGGTATGGCCCGTGGTATCGCGGCATTAAATCTAGGTGTAGTACGTAATATTGTTATCTCTTGGGTTGTCACCTTGCCAGCTGGCGCAGCATTATCTATTGTTTTCTTCTTTATGCTTAAAGGTATTTTTGCACCTTAATCTAAATTCCCAAAAGCGATTTTTATTTTTTCTCAAAGCGGCACCTTTTGGTGCCGTTTTTATTTGATTTGAATATTTAAAAATCTGATTTAAACTAGCTTATGTAATCAGTTTTTTAGAAGATAAATAATGAAATGGCCTAATTTAAAGCATCTGCATTACCTCGTTGTTCTCCATGAAGTACAGCATTTTAATAAAGCTGCTCAGCTATGTTGTGTGAGTCAATCTACCCTCAGTACCGCGATTCAAAATCTCGAAGAACAATTTGCTTGTCAACTCTTGGAGCGGGATCATAAAACCTTTGTTTTTACGCCGTTTGGACTGGAGTTAGTTGAACGCAGTAAAAAATTGTTAAACGATGCGACTGAATTGGTCGATTTTGCGCAGTCTGCGGGAAATTGGTTGGCGGGTAATTTAAAGCTAGGCGTCATTCCTACTATCGCTCCTTTTATCTTTGAAGGCGTGTTGGGAGTGGTCAAATCGAACTTCCCTGAGTTGCAGTTAAAACTGCAAGAAGACACCACGGAAAACCTTTTACGACAATTAAATGATGGTATTTTAGATCTTCTGATTTTAGCTTTACCTATGGAAACCCCAGGTTGCAAACAATTGGTGATTGGCCATGATCCCTTCCATTTAATTGCCCATAGCGACTTAGTTAGTTCCCTACCTGAGCCAATGGATATGTCTGCACTGCCAAAAGAGAGCGTATTCTTGCTACAGCGAGAGCATTGCATGACAGGCCATGCAGTTAGCGCTTGTCGACTTCAGCACTCCGAGCAAGTTAGTTCACTGGCTGCATCGAGCTTGCATACTCTAGTTGAACTGGCGAATAGCAAACTTGGCTTTACATTTATGCCTGAGCTCGCTATTGAACATCATATATTGAGTACCTCGCAATTAGTATCTATGCCTGCTGAAGATAATGCTTATCGAGAGATTGGTTTAGTCTGGCGTTCGGGGACCACCCGAGTGCGGTTATTCCGATTATTAGCAGAACTTCTGTCACCATTGATGCCCATTCCTACATTGAAAAAATAATTTTACAAGTTTCAAACTATTTGAAACCTGGTCTCGACTATATTCACAAGCAGACTAATGGAACCATCTAAGTGTTTGAAAAAAGCGAAGAACAGTTAATAGCCAAAGCGTTGAATGGTAACAAACGAGCTTGGCTGAATCTGATAAAACGCTATGAAACTCAAGTGTATAACTATGGTATTCGGATGACAGGCACTCGCGAAGATGCCTTAGATCTGATGCAAGAAGTGTTTATTTCAGTCTTCCGTAATTTAAGTAATTACCGCGGAGATGGCAGCTTTAGGGGCTGGCTTTTTAAAATTGCTCACTATAGATGCATTGAGTTTTATCGGCGCAAAAAACCAAATCAAGCCCTTGATGATAGTCCTGAGATAGAAAGCGCTGAGCCATGCCTGGAAGCGTCAATGGTTTCTTCACAAGATGCTAATCAACTGGTTAGTGCAATGCAACAGTTACCGCTATCTCAAAAAGCCGTTATTGAACTGAAATTTTTCGGACAATTTACATTTGAAGAAATAGCTGAACAACTGGGTATTTCAGCCAATACCGCGAAATCCCGAATGTACAGTGCGCTATCTAAGTTAAAAATTTTATTGGAGGTTGAATATGCCTGATTTAAATGAATCTGAGTTACTCGCAGCTTGGATGCAAGGGGAGTTGAGCCCGCAACAACAAAAACAGTTTGAGAAATTGTGCACTGAAAATGAGCGATTTTCTGAGCAGGTTGAAATGGCAAACCAAGCTTCCTTGCTAGCGCAAGATTATCGCTCAGAAATAGTGCCTAAGTGGAACAAGGCGAATAGTTTTGACTATCAGCAACCACCTAAATGGTGGCAATGGCAAGGTTTACCGGTATTTTCGAGCGCGCTTTCGATTGTTGCTATTGTTTTGGTTTTTAGTGGTTTTGAAGCAAGTGTCGAAAATGGCAAGGTGACATTCGGGTTTGCTGATTCTAACCAGAGTATCGAGCAAAAAGTCGCCCAACAATTAAATGAATTTAAAGTACAACAAAATGAAGCTTTAAATAGTTATGTTATGTCGTTACGTGAACAGCAATTAGATGCAAGCACCCAATTGACTCAGTACTTACTAGCCTCTAGTAGGCAAGAACGTAAAGAGGATTTCGGAGAACTCATAAAGTTCATCAATGAACAGCGAAACGACGACCAATTGTTTTACGCTCGGCAGTTAAATCAGCTCGAAAAAGCGATTTACGACAGTCCAAGTGGTAATCCTTAGAACCAGAAATATTGTGTATCTAATTTGCAAGAATAAAGAGGTAAAAATGAAAACCTATCAAAAATTTAAGAAATTATCATTGGCAACTACCACAGTAGCAGTGATGTTTGGACTCGCTTCAAGTGCAGTTTGGGCAAAAACCAACCTGTCAGAATTGCGCAGTGAACTGCAGATAATGAGTGGTATTATGAAAACTGCCATGGCGCAAGGGGAAAACAAAAACGGTATTCGCTTACGGGGATTGGAAGTTACATATTTATCGGCTCAAGGGGTGGTATTTGAATTAAACAGCAGTGCTCAAAATAGACACTTTTCATTTTCTTTTGATACCAACAATGAGTTTGTACTAGCTCCAGAACTACCGCCTATTCCTCCATTGCCTGTTGTTGGAGACGAAGAGCATGAGGTATTCATCGAATTTGATGATGAACACTGGAGTGAAGAAGTTGAAGAGTCTTTACGATTGGCAAGCGGGGCGATGAATAAAGCAAGAGAAAAACTACGGGAATTAAATCAACAAGAGCGTGAAATAGCTTGGGAGCAGCGCGAATATAAGCGTCGCTTGCGGGATATAGAGTTTGAAATGCGCACTGCTGATAGCCAGCGCAAGGCCAATTTACAAGAGCAAAAAGCAGAGTTAGATGCTGAGTTAGCTGAGTTGAAAAAACGTCAATCCAGTGTTGACAAATATGCCGAACAATTGGAAGCAGATCAAAAACAACAAGCTGAACAACGACTTATGCAAAGGAAGCAGCAATACTCGGCATTTTTAACCCGGTTTGAAGATAATGTCACCTCTACTTTGTGTAAATATGGAAACGGCTTTAAGGCATTGCCAAGCGATGAAAACGTAACTTTCGTTTTGTCGAATTTGGGTTCAGCTGAGAAGGGCGGATCTGAAGACCGTATCTATGTGTTTAAAAACAAAGATATTCAATCTTGTGTAAAAGATAAAATAACGCCTAAGCAGTTACTATCTAATGCTGATGCCTATCTGTTCTAATCTGCTATTAAACAATATTAACCCTTTGAAAATACCGTGCACCCCACGGTATTTTTAGTTAACTTAGCAATACAATTAAATTGCTTTTGCATGTTCCATGACTTTTGACTGTGAAAACGCTAAGCTTAGGCAGTTTAATTTTTGCAGTGACAAGTGATTGGATTTTAATACATGACTAAACAGATTGTGATCAGTGGTTCGGGATTATGGACACCACCAAATAGTATTTCTAACAGTGAATTGGTTGATAGCTATAATGCTTATGCAGAAAAGTTTAACCAAGAAAACGCCGAAGCAATAGCGGCTGATGAAGTTAAAGCTAAGCCATTATCTAGTGCTGAATTTGTAGAAAAAGCGTCTGGTATTAAAAGTCGTTATGTGTACTGCAAAGACGGTATTTTAGACATCGACCGTATGCGCCCTGATATTCCAGAGCGAAGTGATGATGAAATATCTCATCAAGCTGAAGTTGCTCTAGATGCAGCGAAAAAGGCGCTAAAAGCGGCGAATAAAACAGCGGCAGATATTGATGCGGTAATTGTTTCTTGTGCATACACGCAACGCTCATACCCGGCAATAGCGATTGAAGTTCAAGGTGCGTTGGGAATTAAAGGTTTTGCATTTGACATGTTGGTTGCATGTTCAGCAGCTACATTTGGTGTGCATAGAGCCTACGAGATGGTTGCCGCTGAAACGGCTAAATGTGTACTAGTCATTAATCCTGAATTGGTTTCACCGCAAATTAATTATAAGGATCGCGATAGTCATTTTATTTTTGGCGACGTGGCTACGGCGATGGTTATCGAACATCAAGATACTGCAACCAGTGAACACCAATTTGAGATTCTCAGTACCAAAGCGGTCACTGATTTTTCCAACAATATTCGTTCTAACTTTGGCTACTTGAGTCGAGTATTTGATACCGAACCATATGGGCCTGATAAGTTATTTCATCAAGAAGGACGTAAAGTTTTCAAAGAAGTCTGTCCTATGGCTGCTGCTCATATTGTCGATCATTTGGCAAAGCACAGTTTGACTTCAGCTGATGTTAAGCGCTGGTGGTTGCATCAAGCGAATATTAATATGAATACTTTAATTACCAAAAAATTACTTGGTCGAGTGGCGGAAGGTGACGAAGCACCTATTGTTTTAGACCGTTATGCAAATACTGCTTCGGCGGGCTCCATCATAGCGTTTCATTTACATCATCAAGATTTACAATCGGGAGATTTTGGTTTGATTTGTTCCTTTGGTGCTGGGTATTCTATTGGTAGCTTGGTGTTGAAAAAGAAGTAAAATTGAAGCTATGAATTACAACACGTAGAGTTAAGTCTTTACCGATAATTGAAGTGCTACAGGGTGCATACAAAAGTTAGTTTCGTTCAAGGAAGTCAATAAATCATGGTAGCCGATCTTGGGTTTGGGTTAGGTGTAGTCAGTTACAGCCTATTGCTATTATTGCTGTTCACGGTTAGAAAGGCTGGACTAGTCAAGTACTTATTGATTTTGGCCACTGCAGGGACTGCTGTCTGGTGTTTGCTTCACATTAACTTTTTATTTGGTCCTGTAGAAATTGAAAACCTGTTTCTATGGGATGCAGCTAAACAAAGTATCTGGCTGGTGTTTTTGCTGGCTTGCATTAAAGATGACTTTCGCAATTTAAAGGACGTATTAGTGCGTCCTTTTTCGATTGTGATGTTATCTGTACCTGTGGCTTCGATATTATTACCTTATTTTTTCAGCATCGACGTTAGTTGGCGTTTTCTCGCACAAACCATAATATCCTTAGAAGTTTTGGTCATTTTAGAACTGCTCTACAGGCAAGCAGGGGAAAATAAGTGGGCTTACAAACCATTAGTGTTATACCTGGGCGCTACTAACTTATTTGAATTTGTTACCTTCGCCAATGCCACTATGGTTGGTGGTCTTGAAGTCCACTATATTGCTGCTAGAGGGTATGTATATACCGGATTATTGCCATTTTTAGTGTTGGCGATTCGTCGTATCAAACATTGGGGAGTGGATATATTCATTTCCCGAGATATAGTGTTACACAGCTCGTTACTGATGGTTGCAGGTATTTATCTGTTTATCATGGCGATGTTAGGCTATTTCGTGAAATACGTAGGCGGAGAGTGGGGAGGAACAATACAGATATTGCTCATCGTTTTGTCTACGGCACTGTTGATGACATTGTTTCTGTCAAATAGCTTACGGGTTAAAATTCGCGTCTTTATCACAAAACACTTTTTTGTTAATCAATTTGACTATCGAATTGAATGGTTAAAATTAACCGATGCGTTATCTTCCAATGAATCGAATATTTCCCAAGTGTATGAAAATGCCCTCAATAGCTGGATTCAAGCAATTGAATATGATTCCGGCGTTTTATTAAAAAAAGAAGGGCATAGCCTCAACCCAAAAGCACAGATAAACCATCCAGATCTAACTTCTCGAGAATGTCAGCTACTCAATGAATTGGCAATTTACTGTCAACAAAAAGATTGGGTCATCGACATCGAAGAGTTGCGTTACCAACCCTTTATTTACGAAGGTTTAAAAATAAATCATGCATTATTAAACGAATGTTCATTTCAAATTGTGCTACCCATCTATAAAGCGGAAGCGTTGTGGGGCTTAGCCATTATGAATGGTGATCGTTCAGTGCGTAAGCTGAATTGGGAGTTACGGGATTACCTGACTGCGGTTACCGCACAAATATCGAGTTATGTGTTTCATCATGAAGCGGGTAAAGAAGTCGCGGAAAATGCGCAATTTGCGGCCTTCAATCGTATGTCAGCTTTTGTACTACATGATTTAAAGAATGTTTTGGCACAAATAGATTTGATTTTGGCAAATGCGGAGCAACATAAAGACAACCCCGAGTTTATTGACGATACTTTCGAAACACTGACGCATACAAAAGCTCGTATGGACAAAATGTTACGTCAGCTTACAGATAAAAAAGAAGCGCAAAGAAGCAGTGTAAAACTATGTAATGTTTCCGAAAGTATTCGCTCAGTGATCGCTAAAAAATGCGCAGGAAATTTACCCAATCCTAGTTTAATTGTAATAGATGAAAAACAACTGGTGATAGATGAAGAAAAATTCTGTAATGTTATGTATCACCTCATCAGTAATGCACAACAAGCTACTGATGATAATGGAACAGTGGAAATTAGCATTGATATGAGCGTTGACCAACGTTTTCTTGTGGTTACCATCAAAGATTCTGGTGAAGGGATGAGTCAAGATTTTATTGAAAATCGCCTATTTAAACCATTCGATACCACAAAAGGTAACGCCGGAATGGGAATTGGCGCTTACGATGCCAAAAATTTCGTTGAAAGGTTGGGCGGCAGTATCAAAGTCCAAAGTGAAGAACAAAAAGGATCAGTGTTCACACTGAGTTTTCCTGCAGAATAATAATCTTTATAGAGGGACCCGGAAGAAGTGGATAGAATATTAGTAGTTGATGATGATCTAGGTATCCAAAAACAACTTAAATGGAGTTTGAGTGATTACGAAGTTGTTTTCGCAGAAGATCGTCAGTCTGCGATCAACCAATTACGTCGATATGAACCTAAAGTTGTTACACTAGATTTAGGTTTACCTCCTGACCCTGCTAATGCTTCTGAGGGACTGGCTGCATTAGAGGAAATTTTGGCTTTATCACCACAAACAAAAGTTATTGTGGTAACGGGTAACAATGATAAAGAAAATGCGCTTAAAGCCGTTGCCTTAGGTGCCTACGATTTTTATCAAAAGCCCATAGATTCTGACACGATTCAGATTTTGATTAATCGCGCAGCCAACCTATATAACCTCGAACTTGAAAATCGACAACTAGCCAAAACTTCACCATCAATGAGCAAAATTATTGGTAATAGTGAATGTATTCAGATGGTTAGTCGTAAAGCTGAAAAAATTGCTCAGACTGATATTAGCACCTTGTTGTTAGGGGAAAGTGGTACTGGTAAAGAGGTGTTTGCCCGCAGTATTCACGACCACAGTCTGCGTAAAGACAATCCTTTTGTCGCGATTAACTGTGCATCCATACCTGAAAACCTGTTAGAAAGTGAACTTTTTGGTTACGAAAAAGGCGCATTTACTGGCGCGAATAAAACCACTTTAGGAAAAATTGAAACCGCCCAAGGTGGAACCGTATTTTTAGATGAAATTGGTGACATGCCGTTAGGTTTACAAGCCAAAATGCTGCGCTTCTTACAAGAACGAGTGATTGAGCGAGTAGGTGGCCGAAGTGAAATCCCTGTGGATATTCGAGTTATCTGTGCAACCCACAGAAATTTGCAAGACATGGTCGCTGAACAGACGTTCCGTGAAGATCTGTTCTACCGTGTTGGCGAAATTATTATCAGCATTCCGCCGCTAAGAGAGCGTGAGAATGACGTTATTTTATTAGCTAAGACCTTCTTGAACCAATACAACGAAGAATTTGGAACAAAGGTTAAAGGTCTCAGCGATGGTGCCGTGAAAGCGATGCTACAACACAAGTGGAACGGTAATATTCGGGAATTACAAAATAAACTAAAATCAGCAGTTATTTTGGCCGAAGGCAGTACCATTCAAGCCGATGATCTTGGGTTAGTTGTGCGTGAAGATGGTGACGATGCCGTTGATAGTCTTAATCTGCGAGAAGTCAGAGAATTAGCCGAGAGTCGGGCAATACGTCGAGCTTATCACCAGTCTGAGAAAAATATGTCGAGAACTGCTGAATTGCTAGGTGTGACACGACCAACATTATACTCATTAATTGATAAGTACCATTTGGATGATATAAAGACCGGTGCATAATAGGTTTAATTGGCTGTGAATTAAAAAATCCCTCAGGATGTAAATTCTGAGGGATTTTTTTTAGTGAATTGGTTTTAGCATTTCAATTCACTTTTTATTACCAAACCAACTGCGTAAAATGCTTGCGACACATTGATTCGTATGTGTCGTTACCCCCTACTTGCACCTGAGCTCCATGTTTTACTGGGTTACCATTCTCATCCCAGCGCACCACGAAGTTGGCTTTTTTACCACAATGACAGACTGTTTTTAATTCAATCATTTTATCGGCCCATGCCAACAGATAGTGACTTCCCTCAAAGGTCTCACCGAGGAAATCAGTTCGCAATCCGTAGGCCAATACGGGAATTTTTAGTTGATCGACAATCCCGGTTAACTGTTTCACTTGCTGTTTACTTAAAAATTGCGCTTCATCGATAAATATACAGTCAATTTTTCCTTTTTCATGTAAGCCTTGGATACTTTCAAATAAATCACTTTCTCGATTAAAAAGGTGTGCATCCGCTTTTAAGCCAATTCGCGATGCGACTTTGCCAATGCCGTAACGATCATCTAGCGCAGCGGTAAAAATTTCCGCTCGCATTCCACGTTCTTGATAATTGTATGCTGATTGTAGTAGTGAAGTGGATTTACCTGCATTCATTGCAGAATAATAAAAATATAGTTGGGCCATAAAGCTGCTCTAATGACTATGCAATGAAACACAGTGGTTTTTAAAAGTTAAAATAGTGATCTAGTTTAAGTTCGAATTAATGGTTCTATAAACTAGGTTTCGATATTCTCCACCCATCGGCGTAAATCATCGTTTACCATAGGTTTAGCAAATAAGAAACCTTGTAAATAATCGACGCCCATTTCTGAAAGTGTGAGAGCTTCTTGTTCTGTCTCTATGCCTTCAGCGACGGTTTTACAACCAAATTGTTTGGCTATAAATAGAGTTGCTCTGATTATTGCTTCTCCGCCTTGATGCATGTTTAGCACAAAAGAACGATCAATTTTTATGGTGTCAAAATTGAGTGTTTGTAATTGACTCAAGGAAGAATAGCCAGTGCCAAAATCGTCAATTGAAACCTGTACATTTCTTGCCTTAATTGCATTGAGTTTGGCTTTCACTTTGACTTTGTTATCGGCGAACATAGACTCAGTTATTTCCAAGTGAAGTCGCTCTGGTTGTAATTTACTGGTTTTCAGTGCTCTGTCTAATATATCGATAAAATCAGAGTCTAATAATTGAATTATTGATACATTTACTGAAACAGAGGCGTTTGGACTATGCTGCCATTGGCTTGCATCAATACAGGCTCTATTGAGTACCCAAGCTCCAATTTCATGGATTAGACCTGATTGTTCTGCAAGGGGGATAAAGGTGTCTGGTCCAACTAAGTTGCCATTAAAATTCCAGCGTAATAATGCCTCAAACGACCATGGTTGTTTGGTTTTACATTTCACTATAGGTTGGTAACAAAGGTACATCTGTTTATTGTTAATGGCTTCTTGCAGTCCATCTCGCAGGTTTTCAATTTGCTTAAGATTCTCAAATAAATCTTGTGAAAACATTCTTGGTGCAGACAAATGCAATTTCTTTTGTTCGAACATGGCAAAATCAGCCAATTGTATTAATTCTGTCTCACTAGAGGTATGTTCAGGCAACATCGCAATACCTATGGTGGCACTTAAGTACAATTGATTAGACATAACATCTAAAGGCTGTGAAATACGGGCTAACAACGCATTAGCTACAGAAATAGCCGTTTCATGGTCGGCATACGGCAGTAGCATCAAGAATTCGTCACCGCCCCAACGTCCAGCTTGGTAATCGTTAGCAAACGCGCCTATTCGACCGGCAACTTCGACTAAAACAGCATCACCAACCTTGTGACCCAAGGTGTCATTAATCTTTTTAAAACCGTTTAAATCGATGAATAACAAGGCTACCGAATGCCCACTTTTTATGCTTTTAGCTGCTGTTTCAGATAATTGCTGGATGAAGGCTGAGCGGTTATAAAGTTGGGTTAACGGATCCAAACTAGATAGCACTCTAATTTCGTAGGTACGTCGCTCCACTTCTTTTTCTAACGACTCGTTGGTAACGTTGAGTTGCTTATATGCTTCAGAAAGCTTGCCATTGACTTCATCTACTTGGGCTGCTTCTTTATGCATTTTTTCTAAGATATACGCATTTTCATTGCGAATTTTAACCGATTCTTCGGTTAAATCTGCCGCTCGTGCTGCGGAAAAGGCGACCGAAAGGTTGTACAAAATGCCCAAGCATCCTAAATAGAAATGAATACTGATACCGGAAAATAATGCCATGCAAGAAACTGGCGTTAGAAGTAAGACGGTGTAAAGTATCGCGGCTCTTTTATGTCCAGAAAGTGCTGAATTAGCGCCACTTGAAAGTGTACAAAGCATGGCAAACGTCAATGCTAATTCGGTTAGGTCCATACTGTCATAAAACACCACAGCATAGATACACCACATCAAAGCCAATGATATAACACCAAGCACTACTCGATTTCTTGCGCGGGATGGCTCGTATTTCTTGCGTCGTAATTTGATAAACCAATACAGCCAATCGGCGAACCTTAGACTTGTAATGATAGCTACAATAACGAGCCAAATAACTTTTAGACTGTGGGTGTTAGGGGTGTCTAGAGCAAAAACCAGAAAAAAAGCAGCAACTAAACTGCCGATCAAACCGAAAAGAACGTTTTCGTATATACCGTTAGTTTTGTCCCGCAAATTTGCCCGAGCAATTTCAAAAACGTTGTTAATGGCAGAACCCCTTATAAAAACCAGCCAAATTGCTCAAACAGCGCACATTATATATTTCGACATCATACAACTTTTAGGTTAGTTAAAAAACAAACAACTACGATGGTCCTGAGTACCTAGCGTACAGATTGATTCAGGTTAAGAGCTAAATTATTATTTTAAAACAATTTATGTCTCTCATTATCGTATTTTATTTCTTTTTCTTAGGCCGCTTAATTTTCTTTTTCTCAGATTTAGGTTTCTTCTTTTTGACTGGCGCTTTGGCTTCTTTATTTTTAGGTCGCAATTCTTCAATAACACGACGTTTAAAACGTTGTTGAGTATAGCGTTCGATTTTTGCAATGATTCCCATTTCGTGGGCTTCAGCAATCGATATCGCAGTCCCTTTTTTGCCAGCTCTGCCTGTCCTACCAATTCGATGTACATAAATATCAGCGGTTCTGGGTAAATCGTAATTAATCACATGGCTTATGTTATCTACATCAATACCTCGTGAAGCAACGTCGGTGGCCAGCAATATGTTTATCTCACCGTCTTTGAAACGTTTTAATGCGCTATTGCGTTTGTCCTGTGGCATCTCACCTTGTAACCAAGAGATTGTAAATCCATCTCTTTCGAGCATTTGTTTAAGCTGGTTGAGTCTATCTCGAGTTTTTACAAATACCACCGCAGACTGAATTTGGTTAGCAAGAATACTTTTAAGCAGATTATATTTATGCGCGGGATCGTCTGCTAAATGAATCCATTGCAGGATCTTTGCGTGTTCCTTGCGACTTGGCGTGGCTTCTAGCGATACTGGGTTGGTTAACAGATCTTTGGCGAATCGTTCAATTCCAGCGCCTTCAAGGGTTGCCGAAAACAACATTGATTGCTTGCGCCAGCGGGCCTCAGATGCAATCTGATTCACTATCGCAGAAAAGCCCATATCTAACATGCGATCTGCTTCATCTAACACTAAGCTTTCAATATCTCGACAATCGAAGCTTTCTTTTTCAATATGTTCGAACAATCGACCTGGTGTCGCCACTAAAATGTCTAGGTTTTTCTCTAGGGTTTCACGATCTGTTCCATAATTAATACCACCTGTAATCACCCCACACTCTAAATCCGTATATTTTGTGATTTGCAGCGCTTGCTCATAAACTTGCAACGCCAGCTCACGGGTAGGAGTCAATATTAGAATTCGGCATGAGCCTGGTTGTTGGCGCGGAAAGTCCAGTAGGAACTGACATGCGGGCAACAAAAATGCTGCTGTCTTACCTGTACCTGTTGGTGCATTGGCTAAAATGTCTTGTCCTTCCATGGCGGGAGGTATCACCAAAGATTGAATACTGGTTGGGGATGTGTACCCCATATCGGCAACTGCTTGACATAATTTTTCGTCAAGATCTAATTCTTCAAACATATTTTTCCGTGGAGGTTAGTACCATTTACATAATTGTCGCAATTATAGAGGACTTATCCAGTTTAGGGCAGCCTTAATTAGATTCTGTCGTTTTCATCAGGAATAATTCGACCCTAATCCGGCTGATATGCTTGTTTAAACTCGCGAATTGCGTTTATTCGCTTCTCATCTAGCCGTAATTTAATGTTTTTACCGGTTGCGCCGGCCTCTATAATCGATTTTACTTCAACTTTCATCGCCGCTTGATAAGCATTCCAGATGAATTCAGCCTGTGGGTAATCTCTGTTTTCAAGCCCGGTACGTCCCTTTGCATCGGCAATACATGTTGTCAGTAAATTGTTGAAACGCTCCGGCTTACGCCAAGCATCACAATGGTTTAATACTTTTAATATAGTGGCAGGTCGAAGCTCCAATGCACGATGAATGTGAGTGTGATACTCACTGGTCATAATCGCTAATTCTTTACATTCATTTGGTACTTTCAAACGTTCACTTAATGCGCGTATTGGTGCGACACCTAACTCTTCATGTTCTCGGTGCGAGGGCCACTGAGCCGGATCGGTGAGACCTTTACCAAGGTCATGAACTAAAGCCGCGTAGCGGATCGCCAAATTATCACTAAGTTTAGCCGCTTGTTGAATCACCATCATCGTATGAATACCGGTATCTACTTCTGGGTGCCATTGCACTGGGTTTGGAATTCCCCACAAAACATCCAATTCAGAAAACCATACTTTAAGGGCACCGCATGCTCTGAGAACTTCAAAAAAAATGTCAGGGTCTTTTTCCAATAAAGCTCGAGAAGTTTCTTTCCAGACCCGTTCAGGTACCAAATGATCTAACTCACCTTGATCCACCATTTGCTTCATCAAGGATGCCGTTTCAGGCGCAATTTCAAAGCCGTATTGATGATAACGTGCGGCGAATCTAGCAACGCGTAGTACGCGTAACGGATCTTCAACAAAAGCAGGTGACACATGTCGTAACAGGCGGTTATGCAAATCATTTTGACCATTAAAGGGGTCGATCAATTGCTGATTTTTATCTAACGCCATGGCATTGATGGTTAAGTCTCTGCGTTTTAGATCTTCTTCAAGGGTAACGCTACTTTCACTGTTTACTTCAAAGCCTGTATAGCCTTTCCCGCTTTTTCGTTCAGTACGCGCTAAGGCATATTCTTCTTTGGTTTTGGGATGCAAAAATACTGGGAAATCACTGCCGACCTGCTCATATCCAGCCGCTAACATTGAATCTACTGTTTCTCCCACTACTACCCAATCTCGGTCGCTTACTTTGCGGTCGAGTAATTTATCGCGTACAGCGCCACCTACTAAAAAACAATTCATCAGTTAACAACTCACTTTATCGTCGGACTATAAATCCTATAGTAAGCAGTCTTTGAGTTAACCTCAAATAGTGTTACCTTATTCGTCGCAAATTTGGATTGGTTTTTATAAGCACATATGTACCTGAATTATTTTGGATTATCCGATAACCCTTTTTCAATAGCGCCTAACCCTGATTATCTTTATATGAGTCCTCGCCATAAAGAAGCGCTCGCTCATTTAATTTTTGGTTTACGTGAAAGTGGCGGCTTTGTGATGCTCACCGGTGAGGTAGGTACGGGGAAAACCACTGTCTCGCGAAAATTATTGCAACAATTACCCGACAATACCCAAGTGGCAATGATTCTCAATCCAACGCTCTCTGCAATCGAGTTATTGGCAAGTATTTGTGATGAATTAAAAATTCGTTACCTTAAAAAGCAAGCAAGCCTTAAATACTTCACCGATAAAATACTAACTAAACTCACAACAAATCATTCACACGGCATTAATACAGTGCTTATTGTTGATGAGGCGCAACATCTTTTACCTGAAGTATTAGAGCAACTGCGGCTGTTAACCAATTTAGAAACAAATCGGGAAAAACTTTTAAAAGTGGTATTGATAGGTCAACCTGAATTACAGCAATTATTAAAACGTAATGAACTGAGACAGTTAGCACAACGTATAACGGCCAGATACCATTTACTGCCTTTATCCTCAATAGAAGTCAAAAATTACATTTCCCATCGTCTGTCTGTGGCTGGCGGACACGAACGTATTTTCAGCAAACCCACTTTGCAAGCCATTTATCAGATAACCGGCGGCATTCCACGGGTGATTAACTTGCTTTGCGACCGCGCTTTAACGTTGTCTTTTACTAAACAACATGCAATTGTTCGTCGCCATATTTTTATTGCAGCAGCGAGACAAATACTTGGCGATGATGTGGTAAAACAGCGGCAAGGAAAACAATGGACCTTGATATTGGCCGCATGCTTCCTCGCCGCTGCGTCTGTCGGCTATATGGTAGGAGGCTAACATGACCCAAAAGATCAGTGTAGACCAACTCAAAGCCGGTATGGTAATCATCAAAGTTACCGCCCAAAACGGACCAGTTAAGATAAAAAAATCAGGGCTTGTGAGCAGCTCTGATATGGTAAAGGCGCTAGCTGAAATGGGCGTGCAGGAAGTTGAAATTGATCCTGACATGACAGTGGAGGTTAAAAAGCCGAAAATTGCCAAATCAAAAACCCAGCAATTGGTTGAAGATACCAGCACGGTTACCCAGAATATTGACCAAGGCATATCAGAGCAGTTTAATCGCAGTTTATTTTTGCCTTCAGTGCAAGAGTTACCAGAAGCATGGCAATACTATGGTAAAAAATCGTTAATCGCATCAGTGGTAGTAGCAGGCGGATTTTGTGTTGGTTTAGTGTTAGCAAATTTGACGACAGTTACGCAGTTAATTCATCAGTCGACTGACACCGTGCAAACGGCAGCACCGCTTCCTAACGGTAGCATCACCGAAGACGAACTTGAAGAGCAACAAGACTCACAAGTTACTGAAAAACAAACCAATATTGAACCAAGTGATATGGTTGACGTTAAACCGGAACAGCCTATTATCGAGCAGCCTAAAACACCACCGTCAAATCAAAAGCAAGATAGCAATGAAAATGTCTCGGTTGACGAAACGGCGCAATTATTAGCAGAGCAACAAGCTGAACAAGAACAAACAAACGCAGACGAACAAAATAATATTCCACCAGAATTATTACAGCGCTTCCGAAATGCGTTGGCTTCCATTGGCGATGAAACACCGGTTGATCCAACGGATGATGCACAACCGATAAGAGATGTTCCGGCAGTCAATGAACTTCCTGCGTGGGTACTAACAGAACTGCCCAGTATGGCATTCTCTGCTCACATGTATGTTTCTGCCCCAGAAGAACGATGGGTTAGGGTGAACGGCAAAAGGGTAGTAGAAGGGCAGGAAATTGAGGATGGGCTGGTTTTAATAGGAATCGAGCCACAACACGTGATTATGACGTTTAAAGGACAAGAGTTTAGTATGGATGCGCTGTCTGACTGGTAATCATTGTTGCTTTGCAATGGGCATTCAAATTTAAGCTTAAATGCCCTATATGTCTTTCTAAAGTGCGGTGATTAAAATTTCTTTTAAAAACTTGGTCAAATTTAGTCCAAACTCTTCGGGGCGAACGGCACTGATAATTTTTACATTCACTTGACTTAAATCGAGTTTTTTTACTTCTGAATAGCTAGCTGTTTTTAAGTTATAAAAAGCCGCGACTATAGGCTTCATTGGGGTTTCTTTATTGCCCCGCATTATTATTGCCAATCTATCATTGTCGAGTTTTACAAGTGAGCCTACTGGGTGGACGCCCAAACACTTAATGAATTGAGCAACCAATACTTGATCGTAGCTTTCATCGCTTAGCAGTTTAACCAGTGCTCTGGAAGGGGTTACCGCTTTTCTGAACGGCCGATCATTAATCATTGCGTCGTAGCTATCAACAATCCCCGCCATTCTGGCATATTCGCTGACATCATGATCAGTTTGTGCATCGGGATAGCCGGAACCATCAATTCGTTCGTGATGGTTAAAGATAATATCTTGTACTGATGCTGCAACATCACCACAGCGGTCCACTAAGTCGAGACCAATGTCTACATGAGTCGTAATAATTTCTTTTTGTTGCGGTGTGAGCTTTCCAGCAGATTGGGTAATGTCTTTTGGCATATTTGTCATACCAACGTCCATTAACAAACCGGCTAAACTTAACTCTTCAATTGCTTGCCGACCCATATCTCTGTACTTTGCGAACATTGTCAACAAAATCGAACAATTCAAAGAATGTTCCAGCAAGTATTTTCCTGACTTATTCAGCAAAGTTAAACAACTCAGGCCGTTTGGCATGTTGAATACTGACTCGATTATATTTGCACTTAAATCCTTTACATCAGAAAGTGAGGGAGTATCGTTGGCGGCTAAACGTTTAAAGAAACGGCTTTGGATCGTCAACGCTTCGTCATATAGTTTAGTCGCAGCTTCAAGTTGTTCACTATCGCTAAAAGATGTCTTCTTAGGACTTACAGGGGCAGTATTTTCTTGTGTTGTGCTTTCTTTGGGTTCCGGATTTACCGGTGGAGGAGGAAGGTTGCTGCGCGAAATATCAATTTCGACTTTGGTTACACCTTTGGACTTTAAGATATCAATTGATTTGACTGATTTAACAAGGCCTTTGGTTTTTATTCTAAGTTTGCCGTTTTGTTCGATAACATCATTAACAAACATGCCTGGCTTTAAATCTTCGATTTTGATCGCTTCAAGCATTACTACCCAGCACTCCCAACACACTTTTTTAGTATTTAAAATTGACGGGCATTTTAGCCCAATAATAATTTCAAATCTCTATTTAAATGGAGGTTTACTGCTTAAAACATACATCCAGGCAAGGATTTTACTCCATTGAACCTGGATGCTGTTTTGATTGGAGAATTATCTTAACCAAGCAAATGCGTTGTTTTCGTAATCCAATATTTTGTCATCTAATTCCAGCGTTTGACCAATCGCATCAAGCCCTTTAATCAAGTTGTTTTTATGATGCTCAGGTATATCAAAGTGATACTCCTGTTCAGCAACTTTTACAGTTTGATTGGGTAAATCAATGAAAATTTGTGTCTCAGGGTTATCTTTTACAATGCTGAACAAATTATCCATTTCTGAGCTGCTAAGGGTGATTGGTAATAGTTGATTATTAATACAGTTGCCATAAAAAATATCTGCAAAACTGGTGGCAATAATTACGCTATAACCAAAATCGGCAAGTGCCCAAGGTGCATGTTCGCGACTTGAACCGCAGCCAAAGTTTTCACGAGCTAAAAGAATGCTAGCACCCTGATACTCAGGTTTAGTGAGAGCAAAGTCAGGGTTAACTTCTTGTTCGTGCAAATCTAAATAGCGCCAATCGTGGAATAGGTGTTTACCGTAACCTGTGCGAGTCACTCCGGTTAAGAATTGCTTTGGAATGATCTGGTCTGTATCCACATTGGCTTGGTCAAGTGGTGCTGCTGTACCCAAATGGGTTGTGAATCCTGTCATCATCTGCTCCTACAAATCTCGTACATCAATGAAGTGGCCAGTGATCGCAGCCGCTGCTGCCATTGCTGGAGAAACTAGGTGGGTTCTGGCACCTCGGCCTTGGCGACCTTCGAAATTTCGATTACTCGTTGATGCACATCTATCACCGGCTTTCAGAATATCGTCATTCATACCCAAACACATTGAACAACCTGGTAACCGCCATTCAAAACCAGCATCAATGAAAATCTGATCGAGGTTTTCTTCTTCAGCTTGCTGTTTTACGGTCACTGAACCAGGCACCACAATGGCTGTAACACCGTCTACTACCTTACCTTTTTGAGCAATTGCCGCCGCAGCTCTTAAATCTTCGATTCGGCTATTAGTACAAGAGCCAATAAAGACATTATTAACCGAAACATCAGTTAGTTTTGTACCTGCTTTTAAGTCCATATAAGCAAGTGCTTTAATGGCTGATTCACGCTCAATAGGATCGCTGAAATCTTGCGGTGTTGGAATCGTGTTGGTTACACCCGTTACTTGGCCAGGGTTCGTTCCCCAAGTAATTTGTGGTGCAATGTCTTTGGCTTGCAATTCAACTACTTTGTCAAAATGCGCACCATCATCAGAATGCAGGGTTTTCCAATATGCGACTGCATTATCCCAAGCTTCGCCAGATGGCGCATATTCGCGACCTTTAATATATTCAAAGGTGGTTTCATCAGGCGCGATAAAGCCTGCTTTTGCACCCGCTTCAATGGTCATGTTACATACTGTCATGCGCTCTTCCATGGTCAAACCACGAATTGCTTCACCTGCATATTCAATAACGTAACCGGTTGCGCCTGCATGACTAATAGTACCAATAATCGCTAAGATGATATCTTTTGCTGTGATGCCAAGGGGAAGTTTGCCATCAACATTAATTAACATACTTTTAGCTTTGGTTTGTTTTAATGTTTGGGTTGCAAATACGTGTTCAACTTGCGAGGTACCAATACCAAAAGCAAGGGCCCCGAAAGCGCCATGAGTTGCAGTATGTGAATCACCACAAACCACCGTCATTCCGGGTAGAATTAAGCCAAGCTCAGGTCCAATAACATGGACTATACCTTGTTTTTGATGGCCTACAGGGAATAATTCAATGCCATGTTCTTTACAGTTATTGGCTAAGGTTTGTAGCTGTAATTGATTTTCTGGTCCACAAGCATCAATGGCTAATGAGCGAGTAGAAATACTGTGATCCATAGTCGCGAAGGTTTTATGGGGACATCTAACTTTACGTCCCTTGTCATTTAATCCTGCAAATGCCTGAGGAGAGGTCACCTCATGGATTAAGTGACGATCGATATAAATAAGAGTATCGTCACCCAATTGGTCGACAACATGGGATTCCCAGATTTTGTCGTATAATGATTTTGCCATTTTTAATTCCTAAATTTAAATCGGAGCCTACTGGCTAATTCTAGTTAATTTGTACGGAAGATAATATGTGCTGACAAATTACATCACCCACTTGCGACGTAGTGTTAGCAAGATGACGTTTTTCTGGTGGAAGTAATTCCCCAGTCAATACACCTTCAGCTAATGCTTTACGTACCGCATCATCAATTTGGTCTGCTGCTTTTGTTTGATTTAAGCTGTAACGTAGCATCATTGAAGCAGATAAGATTTGGGCAATTGGATTGGCGATGCCTTTGCCCGCTATATCCGGCGCTGAGCCCCCGGCTGGTTCGAACATACCAAATCCGCTTTCATTCACACTTGCCGATGGTAATAAACCCATAGAGCCCGTAATCATTGCGCATTCATCAGATATAATGTCGCCAAACAAGTTAGAGCAAAGCATTACGTCGAACTCGTTGGGGTAACGAAGCAACTGCATAGTCGCGTTATCGATATATATATGTTCTAAGGTTACTTCTGGATAATCTTTTGCGACTTCCTCAGTAACTTCACGCCATAATCGTGAGCACACTAATACATTTGCTTTATCAACTGAGGTGACTTTTTTACCGCGTTTCATTGCAGCTTCAAAGGCGCTTTTGGCAATACGACGAATTTCTCGCTTTGAATAACGCATGGTGTCGTACGCAAACTGTTCTTCACCTTCGCCTTCTAAGCCTTTAGGTTGGCCAAAATAAATGCCACTAGTAAGTTCTCTGATAACTAAAACATCAAAGCCGCTTGCCGCAATATCAGCGCGAAGTGGAGATAAGGCTTCTAAACCAGGGTAAATTTTTGCAGGTCGTAAATTACTAAATAAATCAAAATGACCACGTAACGCCAGCAGCGCGGCTCTTTCTGGGCGTTGCTCTAGAGGTAAACTGTCCCACTTAGGGCCACCAATCGAACCAAACAAAATAGCATCTGCTTGTTCGCATCCTTTTAGCGTGTATTCTGGTAGCGCCTGCCCGTGATTATCGATGGCTAAGCCACCTACATCATATTCGTTCAGAGTGAATGACAACCCACAGGTTTTTTCAACTGCACTGAGTACTTTTCTAGCCTCAGCCATTATTTCCGGACCTATACCGTCTCCTGGTAATACGGCAATTTCATAATTAGACATGTACTTATTAAACCCCTGCAATTTTTATTTGTTGTTTCTTCTGTTGATCAATTTGGTCGGCTAAATGTGTATTGTTTAACACGTAAATCAGTGCCTTTACACCGGACTCTACGATGTCAGTGGCTAGGCCAATACCGTTAAAGCGGCGGCCATTATATTCAGCAATCAAGCTTACTTGAGCTAATGCATCGGCGCCTTCACCTTTAGAGTCGAGTTTGAAGTCAACCACATCTACGCGGCTGTGCCCAATGGCTTTCGTAATGGCGTTAAATGCTGCGTCTACAGGGCCATTACCAACCGCTGACTCAGTGATTTCAATTTCACCGATACGCATTTTGACGGTGGCACTAGGAATGATTTCTCGCCCCGAGTTTGCCTGTAAATAAAGCAATTCGAAATGAGCTTGCTCTTGTTTTTGTTGATCAAAAAACAACAGTGCTTCTAAATCGTAATCAAACACCTGACCTTTTTTGTCGGCCAATTTCAAAAATGCAGCGTAGATTGCTTCTAAATCGTAATCACTCTCTTTGTAACCTAATTCGGTTAATCGATGTTTAATAACGTGGCGACCTGAACGTGATGTAAGATTCAAGTTGTTTTTGTTTATGCCCACGCTTTCCGGTGTCATGATTTCGTAGGTATTTTGCGCTTTCAATACGCCATCTTGGTGAATACCGGAAGAGTGACTAAACGCATTAGTACCGACAATGGCTTTATTGGCCTGAACTGGCATATTACACAGCTGACTTACTAATTTAGAGGTACGTGAAATTTCGTGGGAGTTGATGTTGGTTTGTAATCCCAACATGGCTTGACGGGTTTGCAAAATCATTGCAATTTCTTCTAAAGAGCAGTTACCAGCTCGCTCACCAATACCATTAATTGTTGCTTCAACTTGTCGAGCGCCGTTTTCAACCGCCGCCAATGAGTTGGCAACAGCCAAACCTAAATCATTGTGACAGTGTACAGAAATTGTTGCTTTGTCGATGTTTGGAACGCGGTTAAATAGGTTTTTGATGATGCCGCCAAATTCTGTTGGCATCGTGTAACCCACAGTATCAGGGATATTCACTGTTGTTGCGCCAGCGGTTATGGCAGCTTCAACCATACGACACAAATAATCGATATGCGTACGACCAGCATCTTCACAGGAAAATTCCACGTCATCGGTATAGCGGCGCGCATGTTTTATTGCATGCACTGCCATTTCAACAATTTCATGTTGGGATTTTTTAAGCTTTGCGCCCACATGAATATCTGAGGTGGCAATAAAAGTATGGATACGAAATTGATCTGCGACCTTTAACGCTTCACCGCAGGCATCAATATCTTTTTCTAGGGCTCTAGATAAACCGCATACAGTGGCGTTTTTGATTTCTCTTGCAATACTTTGTACAGAAGCGAAATCACCCGGTGACGAAACTGGAAATCCTGCTTCTATAATGTCTACGCCTAATCTTTCAATAGCAAATGCTATTTGCAGTTTTTCTTTAACAGTGAGACTTGCTGGCAGCGCTTGTTCGCCATCACGCAAGGTTGTATCAAATATTTTCACTTGATTAGACATATTTTTTCTCCTGTTAAGTATATTGCCCATATAAAAAAACCCGTGCGTTGCACGGGTTTTAAAATCAGTTGTGACATTTACAACCTACCCGTGCAGTCTCGCTGCCAGAAGTAGTAGGATGTTGAGTAAAGTTGCTTTACGTAATGTCACATTGCTCTCAATTAATCAAATTTTGAGTAAATTCTCTAGTGGTGTATTTGTATCCTTTATCGGCCTATGCGTCAACCTTAGATAATAAATCCTTATATATCGCTTTGGAATAACTAACCTGTTCTCGGGATAAGCAGTGCTTTATTGGTCTCATTTTGCAGCCACTTTGCTTAACAAAAAGGTATATCCTTGAACTATCTTTGAGGATTCATTTATTTGCTGTTCGGTTATTAACTACTTGTAGGTTTTCCAGTTAATTGTGGTGGATAAAAGTAATTCTCTAAGGCTGAGTGTTCTGGGAATGGTTTTGCCTTTGTGGTTCCAACTATGGCCGCAACAAGCAGCTGTAATATTGCCTTTATTTGGAATCAATAAGGTTTTACTTTGCAATGAATGGTCATACTCACCAAGAAATGTTCCGTTGAAATCAAACCAGCCGTGTTTGTTGAAATGTAATTTATGGTTTTCTTTGTCTATTCTATCAACAGAGTCTAATTCTACTGTTTCTATGCCCATATCACTGATGCAAATAGGCGATGGCAAACCCATACGAACATGGCTTTGAAACCATGCCAATGATTTTTGCGGATCGTATTTGGCGCTCACACATTTAGCCGCTTGTTTAGCTTGCCAACTGCCGTTGTGGACGTCTACTTTGATGGGGTAACTTTGAGCTAGTAAGTATTCAGCTGCATTTTTAATATGATAAGGCAATCCTGACAACCTACGCTGTAATAACCGTATATTGTTGACAGTGCTCTTGCTTAATGACAGCAATTCTCTTTCATACAGGGCATTGCACAGCTCGGCAAAATGGCGCTGTCTTTGATCGGAGGCGAATATATCAACTTGTTGTTGATGATTGGTATCGGACATTATCTGACTTATATCAGACAATTAGGGTAGTTGTAAGCATGTACCAGATAAAACTTAGGCTGGTACATGCTCATTAGGCTTTATTGACCTTTAATTTCAGCGCGACCGCCGTAACTAACTGAGTCACCTAAAGCTTCTTCAATGCGAAGCAATTGGTTGTACTTAGCCACACGATCAGAGCGGCATAGTGAACCCGTTTTGATTTGACCAGCAGCTGTACCCACCGCTAAATCAGCGATAGTTGCATCTTCAGTCTCGCCACTACGGTGAGAGATAACAGCAGTGAAACCTGCATCTTTTGCCATCTTAATTGCATCTAACGTCTCGGAAAGTGAACCAATTTGGTTAAACTTAATGAGGATAGAGTTACCTACACCATTGTCGATACCGCGTTTTAAAATTTTAGTATTGGTTACGAACAAGTCATCACCAACTAGTTGAATTTTATCGCCAATTTTACCGGTTAGGTAAGCCCAACCATCCCAATCGCTTTCATCCAAACCATCTTCAATTGAGATAATTGGATATTTAGCTGATAGGTCCGCTAGGTAATCACTGAACTCTTCTGAGTTAAAGATTTTACCTTCACCTTTCATATTGTACTGACCATCTACGTAAAACTCAGATGATGCACAATCAAGGGCAAGAGTAACGTCCTTATCCATCACATAACCAGCACTTTCAACGGCTTGAATGATAACTTTAAGAGCTTCTTCATTAGAGCTCAAATTCGGAGCAAAGCCACCTTCGTCGCCAACTGCAGTACTTAAACCTTTTGCAGACAATACTTTTTTCAAGCTGTGGAAGATTTCAGCACCCATGCGTAGCGCTTCACGGAAGTTAGGTGCGCCTACAGGCTGAACCATAAATTCTTGAATATCGACGTTGTTATCAGCATGTTCACCACCGTTGATGATATTCATCATTGGAACCGGCATTGAATATTGTCCTGGTGTTCCGTTAAGTTCTGAAATATGTTGATATAACGGTATTTTCTTCTCCATCGCCGCAGCTTTTGCCACTGCTAGAGAAACCGCCAAAATGGCGTTAGCACCAAATTGTTCTTTATTTTCGGTGCCGTCTAAATCGATCATAATTTGATCTACTGCACGTTGGTCTAGCGCATCTTTGCCTAGCAAAGATGTTTGAATATCACCGTTTACTGCAGCTACGGCTTTTAAAACGCCTTTTCCTAGATATCTAGATTTGTCACCATCGCGCAATTCCAAAGCTTCGCGAGAACCAGTAGATGCACCAGATGGCGCGCATGCTCTGCCCCAGGCACCACTTTCTAAATATACGTCTGCCTCTACAGTTGGGTTACCACGCGAGTCCATTACCTCACGGCCAATAATCTTGCTGATTTTTGCCATTTTTGTTGCCTTATAAAAATGTTTAATTTACGTTCTAAGCACACGCACAATATAACCCCTAATGGAACTATATTTTATGATTATGCGAATAGGCGCTTGATTTTTCTTTAATTATTATTTTTATGGTATTCACCAGCGGCGTGCACAAACC
This sequence comes from Alteromonas sp. M12, assembly GCF_037478005.1. NCBI lineage: Bacteria > Pseudomonadati > Pseudomonadota > Gammaproteobacteria > Alteromonadales > Alteromonadaceae > Alteromonas > Alteromonas sp. M12. The sequence continues at coordinate 1,096,234 of NZ_CP144164.1, forward strand.
CAGTAAATAATGGGTGGCCGTCACGGGGTGTAGAGTTAAATTCAGGGTGAAATTGGCCAGCTATAAACCATGGGTGGTCAGGCAATTCAATTACCTCCACCAAACGTTTATCAGTTGATAAACCAGATACAACCAATCCTGACGCTTCGATTTCGCTACGTAGGTTGTTGTTCACTTCATAACGGTGTCTATGGCGCTCATAAATTTCTGTATTACCATAGGTCTGTTGAACCTTTGTATCTGGAATCAAATGACACAATTGACTACCCAGACGCATTGTACCACCAAGATCAGAACTTTCATCTCTGACCTCTGTGCTACCGTCAGTTTCCTGCCACTCAGTGATCAAACCCACCACTGGGAAAGGCGTTTCTGGATTAAATTCGGTGCTGTTAGCATCGGCCATGCCAGTCACATTTCTAGCATATTCGATTAACGCCACCTGCATACCTAAACATATGCCTAAATAAGGTATTTTGTTTTCGCGAGCATATTTCGCCGCGGCAATTTTACCTTCAATTCCTCGTTCACCAAACCCGCCAGGGACCAGAATAGCGTCAAGATCATGTAACACAGCTTCGCCCTTGCTTTCAATGTCTTGGGAATCGATATAACGGATATTAACTGATAAGCGGTTTTTAAGGCCGGCATGTTTTAACGCTTCGTTAACTGATTTATAAGCATCGGGTAATTCTACGTATTTACCAATCATCCCAATGTTTACTTCGCCAGTTGGATTTGATTCTGCGTATAAAACCTGTTCCCATTCAGTTAAATCAGCTTCAGGGCAGTCCAAACCAAAACGTTTAACCACTAACTCATCCATTCCTTGGGCTTTTAATCCCGCTGGAATTCGATAAATACTATCAACATCTTTAAGGCCAATAACTGCTTTATCGGGGACGTTCGTGAACAATGCGATCTTTTGGCGTTCGTTTGAGGGAAGGGCGCTTTCTGAACGGCAAACCAGAATATCCGGTTGGATACCGATAGAACGTAATTCTTTAACTGAATGCTGAGTGGGTTTCGTTTTCACCTCTCCAGAAGCAGCCATATAAGGAACTAGTGTTAGGTGCATGTACATTGCACGCTCGCGACCAAGCTCTGCTCCCAACTGACGAATTGCTTCGAGAAACGGTTGTGATTCAATATCTCCAACAGTGCCACCAATTTCAACAATCGCGACATCTACCCCTTCGGCACCTTCGATTACGCGGCGCTTTATTTCATTAGTAATATGTGGAATAACCTGAATAGTTGCACCAAGATAATCACCACGTCTTTCACGTTTTAACACTTCTTCGTATACGCGACCAGTGGTGAAGTTATTACGCTTGGTCATGCGGGTGCGAATAAAGCGCTCGTAATGACCTAAATCTAAATCTGTTTCTGCACCGTCATCGGTAACAAATACTTCGCCGTGTTGGATGGGGCTCATGGTGCCCGGATCCACGTTAATATATGGGTCCAATTTGAGCATCGTAACTTTCAATCCTCTAGCTTCGAGGATTGCAGCTAACGAAGCTGCGGCAATACCTTTTCCAAGTGATGAAACGACACCACCTGTGACGAAAATATAATGTGTCATGTGTAACCTAAGACGTTTGGAGTTGAATAAGAATACTTGACCAAGGGACCGATAAATTTTCGGCGTATGGACGGCTCAACAGTATACGGAAAGCTGCCTGTCCATACAACGAACTTTTTCAATTAAGCGCGACAAATTTTGATATGAAATAATCTAAATCTATATGCCGCGAATAACTATCAAATACTTAGGATTGGTTACTGATTTCTTTCAATGAATAAAGTAGTGCCAATGCTTCTTTAGGCGTCAATTCATCGGGGTCAATTTGCCTTAATTTAATCCGTAACTCATCTACAGAATCCAATAAGTCTAATTGCTGTGAGTGATTACTTACTGTTAGTTCATCAACTTCTATATTTGGTTGTTTCTCCAAAATTGCGAGTTTCGCTTTGGCTGAGCGAATAACACTTTTGGGCACACCTGCTAATTGCGCTACTTGCAAACCGTAACTGCGGTTGGCAGGTCCTTCTTGTACAGCATGCATAAAACGAATTTCGTCATTGTGCTCAACAGCATCAAGATGCACATTGGCCAAGGATTCAAGTTCTGCAGCTAACTTTGTTAACTCAAAGTAATGGGTGGCAAAAAGTGTGTAGGCGTTAATTTGTGAGGCGAGATATTCGGCGCATGCCCAAGCTAACGACAGGCCATCATAAGTACTGGTACCGCGACCAATTTCGTCCATCAACACTAAACTGTTAGCCGTTGCATTGTTTAAAATATTAGCGGTTTCGGTCATCTCAACCATGAAAGTCGAACGGCCGGAAGCGAGATCATCTGAAGCACCAATACGGGTGAAAATTCTATCTATCGGGCCGATTACTGCTTGCTGTGCCGGTACAAATGAGCCTATATATGCCATAAGCACTATTAAAGCTGTTTGCCTCATATAGGTTGATTTACCACCCATATTAGGCCCCGTAATAATTAACATCCGTCTTGTTGGTGTCATGGCTAACGGGTTGGCGATAAAAGGGGTTTTCATAACATTTTCTACTACAGGGTGGCGACCTTGTTCGTAAAATATTCCCGTCTCTTCACTCATTTCAGGACAATGTAAGTCTAAGGCATCAGCTCTTTGAGCTAAATTACAAATTACGTCGAGTTCAGCTAATCCCATAGCGCATGCCATGAGTTCATTGAGTTGCGGTAACAATAAATCAAACAACTGTTCATACAATTGTTTTTCTAAGGCTAATGCGCGTCCTTGACTGGTAAGGACTTTATCTTCGTGTTCCTTGAGCTCAGGAATGATATAACGCTCATTATTCTTGAGGGTTTGGCGGCGCACATAATCTGCAGGTACTTGATCCGCGTAACTGCGACTGACTTCAATATAGTATCCATGAACCTTGTTATAATTGACTTTTAGCGAGTGAATGCCGGTGCGTTCTTTTTCTCTGATTTCCAATTGCTCAAGGTAGTCTGTTGCTCCTTTTGCTAAGTTTCGTAAATCATCTAACTCTTCATTGTAACCAGGAGCGATTACACCTCCATCACGGATTAATACCGGAGGATTAGCAATAATGGCTTTATTCAATAAGTCACTAAATTCAGGAAAGTTGTTGATATTTGTACTCAACGTCTGAAAATTTGAACCTAAATCGGCTAACTTGTTTTGAATTTCTGGCAGCATGTCAAATGCGTTGCTCAACCGAGAGAAATCTCTTGGTCGCGCTGAACGTAACGCCAACCTTGCTAAGCAGCGTTCCATATCGCCAACCGACTTCAGCATGTCGCGTAAGTCTTCGTATTCGCTTTGGTGTAAGGCTTGTATTTGTTGTTGACGGCTATTTATTACCTGCAAGTCGCGAATCGGGGTTTGAATCCAACGTTTCAACAAGCGACTGCCCATTGGCGTGACAGTAAAATCTAAGATGCTTGCTAAAGTATGCTCAACGCCGCCAGACAAATTCAAGGTTAATTCTAAATTGCGACGAGTGGCAGCATCCATCAACACGGTATCGTTATGGTTTTGTAATTGTATTTTGCGTATGTGGGGCAGGGCAGAACGTTGCGTATCTTTAACATATTGAACAATACAACCTGCAGCGCATATGGCAATTTTTGCGTCTTGAATTCCAAAGCCATTTAGTTCAGTGGTACCAAATTGCTGATTCAGTTGATTGCTGGCGGTTTGAAAATCAAATTCCCAAACTGGACGGCGACGCAGTCCAGCTCGGTTGTCAATTAAGTGCAGGTGACTAAACCCTTCAGGGTAAAGTAATTCTGCCGGGTTACAGCGCTGTAATTCGGCTAAAAGCGCTTCTTCTCCAGACAATTCAGAAATACTAAAACGGCCACTTGTTATATCTAGAATCGCCACACCAAACACCTCTTTACGGGCAAAAACGGCGGCTAGTAAATTGTCTTGTTTATCTTCTAACAAGGCTTCATCAGTCACGGTTCCAGGGGTCACAATACGCTGTACTTGTCTTTCCACTGGGCCTTTGCTGGTCGCCGGATCTCCAACTTGTTCAACAATGGCCACTGACTGTCCCATTTTTACTAAACGGGCTAGGTAATTTTCAACTGCATGATAAGGCACGCCAGCCATAGGAATAGCATTACCACCAGATTTGCCTCTGGCAGTAAGAGAAATATCCAATAACTCGGATGCTTTTTTAGCGTCGTCAAAAAACAGCTCATAAAAATCCCCCATTCGATAAAACAAAAGAATGTCTGGATGCTCCGCCTTTATTGTTAAATATTGACGCATCATAGGGGTGTGACTATCTAGATCAGACTGTTTAACGCTATTACTCATTGAGGTTGCGATCTCTTTGCAGGTTGAGGTTATGTTCGGAATAAATAACTTAATCGAATTAAGGCAATTAAAAACAATTGGGCATTATAAGAAGTATGGGTTTTTTTTCTAGCAGTTGTTAGTACAATCTGCCAGATAAACATTGAAATGGAGCATATTTGCATTATGTTAACCGAATCTATAGAGCGGGTTTCCCAACAACTTGGACAACAGCTAAAAAGCAAAGGTTGGACGATTAGTAGCGCAGAGTCTTGTACAGGGGGCGGTGTCGCCTTTGCAATCACCAGTGTTGCGGGAAGCTCTGAGTGGTTTAAACAGTCTTTTGTTACCTATTCTAATGAAGCTAAACAATCTTTATTAGGAGTGAGACAAGAAGTCTTGATGTCATTTGGCGCAGTGTCTCAACAAACGGTTGAGCAGATGGCCTCTGGATGCGCACTAAAATCGCAAGCAGAAATTGGGGTTTCTATTAGTGGAATTGCAGGACCGGATGGGGGAACTGAAGATAAACCCGTTGGTTTAGTTTGGTTTGGTTTTTTTATCAACGGTGATATTTCTACTGAAAAGCAGATTTTTTCTGGGGATCGGCATCAAGTAAGACTTCAGGCCATTGAATTTGCATTGCAACAGACTAGCCAACGAATTAGCTAAGTCTAAACATGTATTTAGATAGTTACGCTGAATAACTTTGGATAGTATTTTTAACTTTCAAAAGCAGAAATTCGTAAAAAAAGTAAAACTGTACTTGTAACTGTATAATCATACAGTATACTTCTGGGCATAAACTTAACGTCAAGTTACTAATAAGTAAGTTCGTTGAACCCTTGTTTAATTTATCACGCTATTTTCGAAGGACATTCCGATGGACGATAATAAATCTCGCGCATTATCAGCTGCTCTAGGGCAGATTGAAAAACAATTTGGTAAAGGTGCAATTATGCGCCTCGGAGACAACCAAGCTTTAGATATTGAAGCTATTTCAACAGGTTCTTTGACGATTGATATCGCGTTGGGAATAGGCGGTCTTCCTTGTGGACGAGTCGTTGAGATATATGGTCCTGAATCATCAGGTAAAACAACGCTAACTTTGCAAGCTATTGCTGAAGCGCAAAAAATGGGTAAAACCTGTGCGTTTGTTGATGCAGAGCATGCCTTGGATCCTGTCTATGCAGGAAAGTTAGGGGTAAACATCGATGATCTTTTGGTTTCGCAGCCAGATACCGGTGAACAAGCATTGGAAATCTGCGATATGTTAGTTCGTTCTGGCGCAGTAGATGTTGTAGTCGTTGACTCAGTGGCAGCGTTAACGCCTAAAGCTGAGATCGAAGGTGATATGGGTGATTCTCATGTTGGTTTACAAGCACGTCTGATGTCACAAGCGCTACGTAAATTAACGGGTAACATTAAACGTTCAAATACTTTGGTAATCTTCATTAACCAAATTCGTATGAAAATTGGCGTTATGTTTGGTTCGCCTGAAACCACAACTGGTGGTAATGCACTTAAGTTCTATGCCTCTGTAAGATTAGATATTAGACGTATCGGCGCGATTAAAGACGGTGATGAAGTGGTTGGTAATGAAACCCGTGTGAAAGTTGTTAAAAACAAAGTCGCACCTCCATTTAAACAGGCTGAATTCCAAATTCTATATGGCCAAGGTATTTGTAAAGAAGCCGAACTTATTGATTTGGGTGTTAAGCAAAAGTTTGTTGAGAAGGCTGGAGCTTGGTATAGCTACAATGGCGAACGTATCGGTCAAGGAAAAGCCAACGTGGTTAAGTATTTGAAAGAACATACTGATATGGCTGACGATATCGAGAAGCGTCTGAGAGCAGAGTTGTTGCTGTCTAAAACAGTCAAACCAGAAGATCCTGTAGCTTCTGAGGATGTGTTGTAACCCTAACCTTATACACATCCCCTAAGCGTGAGTTCCCCGCTAATTTATTTAGCGGGGTTTTTTAATTTTCCTCCCTTTCAATATCCCAACAATGTAATCTTTCCAATTTTCGAGTAAATTTTTTACATTAGCAAAATAAAGCCTACTTAATTTTTATATTTCTGGCTTCTTGTCTCAATCATTTTGTTTTTTATTATTTTTATATCTATTTGATATTTATTAATAAAATTGATTTTTTATGGTGCTGTTTTAACTTCTACTAACTGTTTTTAAGAAATGGTGTGGTTTCTGCATTTACCTTAGTGCGTAACTCAACAACCAATGATTAACTTTGGTTATTTCTTTAAGTCATTAATAGGAGATTTTTATGAGTAATGAAGTAAAACAAGTGAACAAAGTAGCAGACGTGATTGAAGTGCTAAAAGCAGGCGCAGATTTTTATGAAGAAAGTATAGATACAGCAACCCATGAGTCTGTAAAGCAAGTGTTTGCGAGAATGATGTTTGAGAAAAAAGCCGCAATCGAAGCACTTCAGCCTTTTGCTATTGCAGAGCAAGGTGAGAAAGAAACTGGTGAGTCCATCGCCGTCAATGTACGCAACATGTACACAAAATTGGTAGGTTTTTTATCTTTTGATAAAGAGCATACCTACATTAGTCAACTTGAAGAGGTTGAGGACAAGACACTCGAAGTAATCGACGAGGCACTTGCAGAAAAGCAGCCTGATACATGTACGTTAGCCCTTAGAGAAATTCGAGGCACTATGCAAGCTTGTCATGACGAGATGAAAGCCCTGCAGGAACTCACTGCTTAACCGATAACTTAATGATAGCTAGCCGCTCATTGAGCGGCTTCTAATATTATTATCAACTAACAACAAATGAATCAAGAGGTAAATTATGGATATCATTAGGCTAATATTGGCTATTCTTTTACCCCCAGTTGGGGTGTTTTTACAAGTGGGCTTTAGTGGCGCATTTTTCTTAAATATATTGCTTACAATCCTCGGCTATTTGCCAGGCATAATTCACGCTGTTTGGATTATCGCTAAACGATAGATTGAATCTGCAATAGAGTTAAGTCCGTGTTGCAAAACCTAATCTTGCTAGCGGACTGCTCCTATTCCTCTCCCTGAATTCCCCCAATGTGTTAATCCCATTTATCTTTTATCACTAACTCTGTATAGAGAGGGAAATGATCAGAATCAATCGATGGCAGCCTTTTAATGTCAGCCAACATAAAATGTTGAGAATGAAAGAGGTGATCTAATGGCCATCTGATTATCGGGTAATCTGCATGAAAAGTGTTAAAGAAGCCGCGACCAATCCTTGGATCTTTTAATCCACTTAGTTTCCGAAAAGCTCTTGTGGTAGGTGACCAAGCTACGTCATTTAGATCTCCGGTGACTATTATTGGTTGTTTGGACGGCTCGACTTTATTGGCTATTAAAATGAGCTCTTTATCTCTGGGTTTTGCCGTGTCATTTTCAGTAGGTGAAGGCGGCGCTGGATGTAAAAAATGGAATTTAACTTTGACGCTTTCGGTAAATTTAATATGGCAATGAACAGAGGGAATATCTTTTTCAATTAATTCCAGTACCTCTAAATCCGATATTTCGTGTTTGCTGTAAACGTGCATTCCGTAGAGGTTATCTAATGGTTTATTTACTCTGAAGGGAAAGTCGGCATGAATGGGTTCCATTGCGTCTTGCCACCATTTGTTGGTCTCTAACGTAACAACAATATCTGGCTCGTATTGACGGATTAAATCAATTAGTTTTTGTGCCGATCTGTTGGGCATTAAAACGTTTGCAGTAATGACTTTAATAGATACCTTGGATTCAGTTGATGAGCTATCAGCGTGCTCCACTTCTTTTGGATATAAAAATGTGTAAGGCAGAATCCAAATTGACTGATAAATTAAGCTCGCTAAATTAACTATCAGCAGAGTGTACATTAGGTAGTCCTCGGTTAAGGATAAAACCATTAGTACGTTGAAGATTATCAAGCAAACGATCTGAACCCTAGGAAATTCCCAGCTACGACATAACCAATGATTACTCGGCAACAAGGGTAGTAAGGTTATCGCTACTAAAAAGCAGCTTGAACAGATAAGACCTATTTCCAAGATAGTGCTCTCAAAGATGGATGTAATTGTTGCAAAGGATATCAGAACTATTTACAAGGTTAACCCTATTTTTCAATAGAGCATGTTAGATGCTTATTCTAACCATCTGTTTTTTAATGACTTAGTTCTTTAATTCTCGATGGCATAGTCGTTGCACTTTTAAAAGTACTATACGCCATTTATGGGGCGATAGCATTCTAACTTTAAAAGGAGAACAAGATGACGAACCAAACGCAATCGGCAGCAAAGATGGCTAACGAAACAACTGCTAAGTCGGAGACTCCAATCGCAGATAAAATGACTGATGCGCTTCATCATTCAGTTGATTCCTTAGCAAAACAAGCTGCTAAAACTGAAGAAAAAGTGAGACACTCAGCAAACGCCTCAGCTGAAACTCTATCGGAAAAACAGCAACAAGCGCAGGATTACTGGAATTCATCTGCAGTGGGCAAATTCACTAAAGAAAATCCCCTTGCCACCGCCGGTATTGCATTTGCCGCAGGTATGGCTCTCACTGCATTTCTGAAAAGAAAGTAAACTGACGATGGTTGATGGTAACGCTCACCATAATGAAGAGTCTACAGCGCCTAAAGATGACGCTGTAGATTTTTCGGACCTGCAGGCCCATTGGTCTAGAGTATGGGATGCGCAAAAAGAGCAAATTAGCAAAGCCAAGTCGTTGGCTGTTCAGGAGTTAACGCTATCAGGTAAAGCACTATTGCTTAGCGCAGTTTGTGTTTTGTTGCTGGTGGGGATCAGTTTAATCATTTGGACGACACTGCTACTGACATTTGGATATGGAGCACATGCCTTTGGCGTGCATTGGCTGATAGTTGCCTTGTCGTTAATTGTCATCAATGTATTAATGTTCTGGGTCATACATCGAATTTTCAAAAATGCGATTCGTTCGATTGGTTTATCAACCACTATCAAGACTTTATTTGAGCCTAGAAGTGAAAATTCATCCGCGCAAAACTAGTCACTAAGACGAGAAAAATAAGGCGATTAACATGTTAGATTTATTAGCTAATCAAAAAGCCATCGTTGAAAACAAAGCTGAGCTGTATAAAGTGTCGAAAGACATCAAACGTCACGCTTTAGATAAGGCACAGGATCAATCTAAACAGTGGATTAGCTCACCTCGAGGTCTGTTGGCATCTTTTGTGGCTGGTTCTATTTATGAATTGCAATCCAGTTCAGACTCAAACTCCACTAGAACTATAATCAGTCTATTGTTACGAGCTATTTAGCCTTTCGCTTTTTTTACTATTAATTTAGCTCGTCAACCCCGCATTTAAAATCTAAGTATAAATTACAAGCCAATAAGCAATTTTTTCTTATCTACGCGAACGTAATTTTATCAGGTGCTGTTTAAATCTGTTTTAATTGACTTAAGTTATTGTTTATATAGATAATATCTGTTTTATGGAATCTATTAATTGTCCTTTCATTTTGGTATCAAAACTGCAAAACAGTCTATAAGTTAAAAGTGCAGAGAATAGGATATCGCAATGAAAAAGTTAACGTTATTTTCGGTAATTATTGTGGCAATTTTAAGTTCGGCAGTGGTGATTGGGCAAACCGAACCTGTACCTGAAACTAAACCTGATCCTGTGATTCATTTATTGAAAAATTTTGAGCAAAGGTTACAGAGGGTGGATAAAACGAAACAAGACCGCAGTAGTCGACTGCGTCTCCAGCGTGCTGAATATTATTATTACTCTTCAAAACGCTTTCATCAATCAAATTGGCAAGCCCAGGCTTTGGATCATGCGCAAAGAGGCCTACGATTATTAGATTTAAGAGAAGGTAATATTCAAACTTCTTCAACTGGTTCAGCTTTGCTTAGCTCTGAATCATTCACACCGCAATAAGAAGCTGCATCAGCCAAATATAGGTAAAAAGGTTACCAGGTTAGATAGCGGCGGCGCTTAGCGTTGATAGACTATTTGCGGGCGTTGCAGATGCCATTGCTAATCGACCTCGCCAATGAGCTAAGGATTGTTCGCTTGCTGTTACGGTTTTAATCACATTCAACATTTGTATCGAGGCATCAGAGATACGCATACTCTTATTGGTAGTTGCTAGTACCAGACGCGTCATCTCCGGTTGTTCAATTTTTAACGTTTTGACTACCTTGCTTTCTTCTAAATGGTACATTGCTGAGGAAGGTAAAATCATTAAACCTTCACCTTGAATTACTTGCCTTAAACCTGTCATCAGTTGCCCGGAATAGGCTTTATTATGTTTTAAGGCAACGCCTGTGGTGAGTTCATAAGTGTTTATTAATTGTCCCAGTGCGTCTTTTAAACCAGGGGTTAATAGTTCAAATTGGCTCAACTCCCAAAAATTCACTGTATCTCGGTTAAGCAATTGTTGATAATTGGCAGCACTGTCATTACTGCCCACAACAAGATACATATATTCTTCAATAAGAGGATAGGTGGTCATGAAATTCTGATCAATTTCTTGCTCATAGGTTAAAGCAATATCGAGTTGGTTGGTTTTCAGCCATTCTTTTACAGCGTATGAGGGCCCCGTGCTGATTTCTAATTTTATATGCGGATGGAAACGATTAATTTCAGCGATCAGCGGCATGGACAAAACGTTACCGATAGAGGGTAGCATGCCCACCCGAACTGTACCTGAGCGATTACTTATTAACTGTTGTAGTTCAATTTTGGCGTCATTGATTGTTTTTGTGATGGTTTGAGCATGATTAACAAATATTTGCCCGGCTTGCGTTAGGGTTACTCCTCGAAAGCTACGTTCAAGCAAAGCGGCGCTCATTTCTCTTTCCAAGTTTGCTAATTGCTGACTGATAGCTGGTTGAGCAATGTCTAATTCTCTGGCTGCTGCGGCAATACTACCTTTTTGCACGGTTATTAAAAAATACTCCAACTGTTTAGTATTCATTCAGCACATTGCTCCTAACACTATTACTCAATTGATTGAATTTCTTATTCTCCATTGCACTAATTTAGTTACATTCCATTTCGAAACTCATCTTTTGCACTATCTACTGTAATTGCTTGTAAATTAAGCATTTTTCATACCATTCTTATAATTATTAAAGCTTGGAATTGTAAATAATATGTTTTTTTGAACTTTTTGGAATATTTTTTTACGCACAAATGAATTCGTATCTTATTGATACTTATATGTAAATGTAGAGGCTCAATATTTTCCCTATAACCCTCAATAATCTTTTTTCTTCCGCGTCGCCACTGCTTTTCTTAGTCTCTTGTGGGTTAGTTGATACGGCTAACAGGATAAACAAAATACTCTCTTGCCTGCAGTTGGTGCTTAGTTGATCACTTTAAGGGCAAACCCTTAGGTAATAACAAGTTTAGGTATTTTTTATCAAAACAAAAATAAAAACATAAGAACACGGACAACAAGTCACGGACGTATTACTGAGAACACATAATAATTAGGGAACACTCAATGAAATTAACCAAAATCAATACTGCCATATTAGCTGGTTTATCTGGTTGCGCTATTTCTCTGCTGAGTGCACCTTTAGCATTTGCGCAAGAAGCCGCAGCAGAAGACGATAATCTTGAGAAAATTGCGATAGTAGGTGCTCGAGGAGCGCCAAGAACTGTGACTAGCTCTCCAGTACCAGTGGATGTATTAAGTGCAGATGACTTAAATGCAGTAGCATTTTCGGATATGAATGATGTACTAAAAACCTTAGTGCCATCCTATTCGGTCTCTCGCCAACCTATTTCTGATGGTGGAACCTTTATCCGCCCAGCTCAATTGCGTGGTTTGCCTACCGACAAAACCTTAGTACTGGTGAATTCTAAACGACGCCACCGTGCTTCTTTAGTCTCTATTGGTGGTTCAGGTACGCAAGGGCCGGATTTGGCTACTATTCCAACTGCTGCCATTGCCAGTGTAGAGGTACTCCGTGATGGTGCTGCTGCGCAATACGGTTCTGACGCCATCGCTGGTGTAATCAATTTTCAGCTAAAAAATAACACCGAAGGTGGGATGTTTTCAGCCGAAATAGGACAATATTTTGAAGGTGATGGCGATCAATTAGTTATCGCTGGTAACAAAGGTTTTGCTCTTGGTGATGACGGTTTTCTAAGTATCTCTGCTGAGTACTCCGATTCAGAAGCTACTTTTAGAGGAACACAATATTGCGAATCTTGGTTCTGTGTAGACGATCAATCTGCCGAGTATATTGCCGCTGCAGAATTGCAAGGTCAAACAGTCCATGGTTCATCTCAAGTTCAACCTTGGGGACAGCCTAATTCAAGTGGCACTCGTATATTTGTTAACACAGGTTATTCACTTTCAGATGACGTTGAACTCTACGGATTCGGAAATTATTCCGAAAGTGAGGGAGACGGTGCATTCTTTTATCGTTATCCAGGTAATGGCACCATCGAAGATCTTCGTTTGGAAGACGGCTCTATTTGGAATCCTATTGAGATATTTCCCGGTGGCTTCACTCCGCGTTTCTTTGGTGATGTAACAGACTACTCATTACTTGGCGGAATAAAGGGAATGAGCGGTGCTTTTGGCTATGATTTAAGTGCTCGATACGGTTACAACGAGATCTCCTATACGTTAAGTAATACCATCAACCCATCGATGGGGAATTTATCGCCTACGTCATTCAAACCGGGTGATTTAAGTAACAAAGAAACCCAAATTCAAGCTGACTTTACCTATGACATGGCCGAATACATTTTAGCATTTGGCTTGAGTTATATGGATGAGTCTTATGAAATTTCTGGTGGAGAGGAAGATTCGTACTTTGCTGGCCCTTACGCTTCTGCAGATCCTTGGGATTTTTGTACCGATGCTTACATGCCTACCGAAGCGGGTGAAGCAGTTATTACCAACGGTTCAACTTTGGATTGCGCTAACTATACGACCAATGATGTCGATGGTGATGGCTTCGAAGATGATGGAATTGAAGGGCTGGATCCGGTTTACCGAGTAGTTGGTGTGGGTTCCAATGGTTTCCCTGGTTATTCACCTGAATTCTCGGGTAAGTATTCACGTGATTCTTATGCCGCCTACGTAGATATTTCAGGTGATATCACCGATAAACTATTTGCTCAAGGTGCGTTGCGTTATGAAGACTATTCAGATTTTGATTCAGAGGTTGTCTATAAAGTAGCTGCAATTTATCAATTTACCGATGAATTTGCAGTACGAAGTTCATATGGAACTGGGTTCCGTGCGCCAACTCCTGGACAACAAGGTACGACCAATGTGTCCACTCGCTTACCTAATGGATTCCCTGTCGCTACAGGTCTGTTTCCTGCCGGAGGCTCTGTCGCACAAGCACTTGGTGCCGAAGAACTTCGTCCTGAATTATCGACTAACTTTACATTGGGTTTGACCGCAGCAATTGGTGATTTCAGCTTAACTGTAGATTATTACCATATTTTATTGGAAGACCGAGTGTATGCTGTTTCCACAATGGATGTATCTACCGATCCATCGACTGGTGATGATTATGCCAATTACTTGAATCTGGCCGAAGCCGGTGTGGTTGGTGCTGAATCGATAGGTGGGGTTTTCTTCTTCCAGAATGCCTTTGATACGGTAACTGAAGGCCTTGATATTGTCGGTACTTACGCTTTGAAATCAGATTATGGCGAAACTATGTTTACCGCTTCGATCAATTATAACTCTCAAGAGTTTGATTCAGATCCTAGTGAGTTCTTAAACGCAGAAGACCAGTTTGATTTTGAAAACGGTGTACCTGAAATGCGCGGTGTGTTCTCAATTAATCATAGCTATGAAGATTGGATGTTAACGACTCGTTTTAGTTATTACGGTGAGTATGAAAACGCTAACGATAGCTCTGTAGATACTGACATTCAAACCTTCGGTTCAGAATTAATGGTTGATTTGGAAGGTACCTATCATATCAATGATATGTATACCGTTTCGGTAGGCGTTCGTAACATATTCGATAACTACCCGGATGTCGCGACTATGGGAGATTCGTGTTGTGGCCGAGTATACCGTTCAGATTCAGTTGTTGATTGGCAAGGTGGTTATTACTACGCCAAATTTATCGCTAATTTCTAAATCGTCGAAGGTTTAGAGCATATCAGAAATGTGGCAGATGGGGCGTAAGCCCCCTGCTTGTTTCAAGAGATTATTATTTTATTAAGTTGAGTACCTATTTTGATGAAAACTTTTAGTGGAGCGATGTGGTGATGGAGATTGAATTACTCTGGTTCGTTCTAACATTGTGTTGTGCCGGCGCCGTCGCTGGAATTACCGCCGGTTTATTTGGAAATGGTGGCGGATTTGTAGTGGTCCCCGCTTTATTAGCGGTTTTCCCGTTTTTTACTCCCAATTCTGAAGAGTTAGTCAAGGTCGCTATCGGTACGTCGTTAGCTTCTATTGTTGTCTCTAGCGCTCGTTCAGTGATGGCACACCGTCGAAGAGGCGCCGTTGATTTTGAAGTGCTTAAGTCATGGTCAATATGGATTGTATTGGGTGTGCTAGGAGGTTTAGCTATTGCTAACCACACAAGCAGCGTTGGATTAACCATCGTTTTCGCTGCGGGTGTTTTGTTGTATTCAATTTATTTTCTGTTCCCTGATTTTGTAGTTCGTCCAGGTGTTTCGTTTTCCATGCCTTCAGGTATGGGCAAAGCCACTCTGGCATTCGTGTTGGGAGGATTTTCAGCGCTTTTAGGAATTGGTGGTGGAACACCTACTGTTATCACTATGGTGATGTGTAAACGCACTATTCAACAAGCAGTGGCGACCGCTGCAGGTGTGGGATGTTTAATTGGGTTACCTGGGGCCATCGGATTTTTATTTATGGAAAACACAAGCCCTGAAAGTATGCCAATTGGAACCGTAGGTTATATCAATTTACCTGCGCTTATTGCCATCAGTGTCGGTTCTATTCTAACCGCACCATTTGGCGCTTCAATGGCCCATAGTTTTAGTGAGAAAAAGCTTAAACGTCTGTTTGGTATTTATTTAGTGATTGTATCAACAGCCATGTTTATCAAAGTTTTGTCGTAGACGCGTATTAAGAAAAAAGGAAAACAATAATGACTTATAATCCATCTAGACGCTTATTTTTAGGAGGCAGTATTGCTGCTTCTGCCGCCGGAGCTTCTGGTTTAATTGTGCCTGCTGGTTTGGCATCTGCTGCCACAAGTCCTGCACCAAAAGTGAGTTACGGACCTGCCGCTGGTATTGCCAAGTTGAATGCTAACGAAAATCCCTATGGCCCTAGCCCTGAAGCTCTGAAAGCTATTTCTCAAGCGAGTAGTCAAGGGGGGGCATATTACGCCTACAATGCCGGCATGTATTTACGTGACATGATTGCCGAAAATTACAATTTGAAACCAGGTAATATTTCGATTACTGCTGGGTCATCCTTGATTCTGGCCTTCGCCGCTTTGGCAGCAACCACAAAAGGGGTTATTTTGGGGCCAGATTTATTTTGGGACACAACCTCTAAAGCGCCAATCAGCCAAGGTGGTCCTGATATTCGTCGCGTTGCAAATACAGCTGACTTGGAGATTGACCTAGATGCCCTTTACGATGCTATCGATGATAACGTCGCTATGGTACATGTATGTAATCCCAATAACCCCACTGGGCGAATTCTTGATCCTATGAAACTCAAAGAGTTTTGTATTAAAGCATCTAAGAAAACCTTGGTGTTAGTTGATGAAGCCTATAATGAACTCATTGAAGATGGTCCTAAACATTCGATGATTCCACTTATTAACCAAGGCCACAATATTATTGTCGCCCGTACTTTTTCTAAAATTTACGGACTTGCAGGTATGCGCGTTGGTTACATGTTAGGCTCAGAAGAGAACATTGAATTTATCAATAGATATGGATTGGGTGGCTACTCTATCAATCAGGCTGGTTTAGCCGCAGCCATTGCCAGTTATCATGATGAAGGCTTCAAAACATTTTCCAGAGATAAAGTGATGGAAGCTAAAGGTATTATCCAGTCAGCGGTAAAAGCCAATGGTCTAACAGCTTTACCCTCAAGTACAAACTTCGTATTTGTTAACTTGGGTGAAAATGGCGATGCGAATGCATTTCGCAAAGCGATGGAAAAACAGAACGTGTTAATTCGAGGTCAATACCGTACCTATAAGCCTTGGTCGCGAGTCAGCACTGGCATTATCAAAGACGTACAAATGTATGCTGATGCTATGCCTAAAGCATTAGATGAAATGTATAAAATGATGAAATCTTAATCTCAGATAAACTGTTTTCAGTTAATCAAAAAGTTGCGGGTTTAAAGTAACCCCATTATTTGGATAACACCAATAATGGGGTTTTTTAATGTGTTAATGCGGCTAAACATTATAGCTAGCGTTAGATGAGCATTGCTCTAGCCGACTGAAAACTCGTTGGGCTAGAGCTTGAAACGTCACCGAATTAATATGAGTTAAGACTCTTAATGTTTTACGGTGTTGAGTGTCTGTGTTCAAACTTTGATTATGCTAAAACTAGTTTCAAGGCGTCAACACAAGCATCTGTCTCTGCAGGTGTTCCGATACTGATACGAGACCAAGTGTCATAACCAGGCCATGTTCTACCAACCACTTTTATACCGGCAGCCTTCATTTTTTCTGAAAACTGATCATGGGGCATACCTGTATCCATATAGATGAAATTCCCTTGGGGATTTTTAGCATATGGACGTCCTAGTTCTTGTGCGGCAGCTGTTAGCTTAGCGCGTTCTGTTTGAACACGTTTTCGCATGGTATTTAAATTTGTGTGGTCATCCATACTCGCCATACCGGCAACAAGTCCGAGATAGTTCACGCCGCCCATTCTTAACATGCGGCCAATTACTTTAGCTTGTTCCGCAGGCATGATGGCGTAACCTAAACGTTGACCGGCCATCGCATGTATTTTTGAGAATGTGCGACAAATAACCACGTTGTATCCGTCTGCTGCTAACTTTGATTGAACGTTTGCTGGATATGCATCTGACATTTCAATGTAGGCTTCATCGATGAAAACCTGAGCCTTTTGTGACACACGTTTTGCGAATTCGGTAAGCTTAACAGAATCTACGACACACCCAGTTGGGTTATTTGGGTTACAGATATAAACCGCTGTGGTGTCATCAGTGACTGCTGCTTCAATTGCGTCTAAATCGAAATTCATATCAGAGTCTAACGGCACGTAAGTAACCTCTGCGCCCATAAACTCTGCGCCACGAGGCACACCTTCATATGTCGCCATGGAAGTAACTAACTTGTTCCCGTTTTTGGTGATCCAGTCTGCGTATCCAAATAGGATAGGGGATGAGCCATTGGTAACAACGATCTGTTCTTCGGATACACCCTCTTGGGCTGCAATCTTCTTTTTCAGGACGTCGACTGTCGCATCAGCGTATCTGCCTAGATTGAACAACTCAGATTGCATGGCTTCCACTGCTTTAGCTGAAGGTCCAAATGCGTTTTCATTTGAGGATAATCTAATTAGGCCATCTCTCACATTAGGCGTTGCGGATGGAAAGTGATCCGTTTTCATGCCTGCTGCATTTAGTTCTTTTACGCTTGAATCTACACACGCAGAAAGTGCTACCGCTCCCGTACCTAATCCAACGGATTTTAGCCATTTGCGGCGTGAAGAATCAATTATATTATTGTTTGTTATACCTTGTTTCATTTGCCACTCTGTCTAAAAGTTACTGGGATTTTAGATTAAATCCTACTGTTCTTTTTTGCAATGGTTAATGTTGGTTAAGTCGATGAAATTGATGAGGTTTTTTATCTTTTTAATGGTATGTTTTTTTGCTGTAAATTAAGTAAATTTAATGTTTCCTTCTTTACAAAATAACAACTTGGACAGGCATAAAAACAACTTGGACAGGCATATGTTAGTTTCAGAAACAGTTGTAGCTATATTTTTAATCAAGCAATGTGAGTTATACAACTATTCGGAGGTTCAATCGCGTTAAATATAAGTGGAGATTAAGTTTCAAGTTAAAAAGTAGATACAGCGGAAAGTTGAAATAACCCATTACTATCGTGGGTTCTCATAACATGAATTTAGGTTTACTTAAGCCGGTTTTAAATTTAACAACCTAACTAATACTTGCTTGTCGACGTCGGCGTTTATATTTGTTGAGGGTATTGATTTGACCTGCGGCCATACTAAACGATGTTTCAAAACTTGAGAATAAACATTGCCAGGATTTTTCATCCAAACCAAGTCGTTGTAAAATGGGGGATTCATCAATATCTATTGAGCCACTTTTGTTGGGATGCAGGCTACGTCCTGACAGGTCGACTAATTTTAGATAGTCGATGAGATTAAATGTCAGTCCAGGTGGTTGAGGTTGTGTAGGATTGCCCACAAAAGGCATTAAAGTTGTTGGCTGTTTTCCTTTTTTGAAATCGCGTATGCGTCGTTTAATACTCGTGTGCTCTGAAGTTTCAGGAGTACTGGCTAACTTGGCACGGATAGGATTTAAGTCCACATAAACCATACACGCCGCTACTGCGTGCTCATCTAATAAAGCTTGAGATTTAAAGCGTCCTTCCCAGAAATGGCCAGTGCATTGGTCTTCGTGGTTGGCTTTTCGCGCAATGGGCTCGTTAAGCTCTCGCATAAACCAACTGATATCGGTCAAGCGCTGTCGATAGATGGATAACGTAGCGTGTAAAGTGGTCCGCTGCGCATCGGTGAGCAGCGGCGAATCGGTACTCATGAACTTTTGGGTTAACAATGTTCCCTTGTGGAGTTTATGCCATCTTGAACACACTTGTTTATCAGTCCAGTCATTGGCTTTTTCTACATTCACATGCAATACCACATGGGAATGGTTGCTCATAATCGCAAAGGCACAGACTTCAATAGCAAAGACAGTGGACAAAAACAGTAACCTATCTTCAACCCATTGACGGCGATGCTCGAAACTTTTTCCTGTGAATTTATCTTCCCCGCACAAATATGCTCGGCGTACACAGCGAGAAACGCAGTGGTAGTAGGGGGTATCTGTCAAACAGATTTGACGCTTCCTTGCTAAGGGCATTGTTCTTCCTTATGAACCTTATACCTATAGTTTAGTTGATAGCGTCAAAGTGCTAGTCTAGTTTGTGGCTGTCTAAATTTTAGCTATAGTGTCAAAGTGCTAGTCTAGTTTGTGGCTGTCTTAAAAAGAGGAATAAGTTTATGGCTGTCTTAAAAAGAGGAATAAGCTTTGTCGCGAGTCGGTACTAGCATCATCAAATATATACAGATTTATTCAAATGTAATGCCTAAACCGTTAGATGACATGTCTAAAATGGAGAAGTAGTAAGCTTATGTTTTTTACGTAATTGCAGTTGTAAAAGGTCGCTTCTTGCGACCTTTTGTTTTTGAGTGTTCTACCCGCGGCCAACCTCTTCAATCCCTTGAGGCTGCAAATTAAATCAAACTGTATTTATAGCAAAAGTGCTTAACTTAACTTTTTCAATTTTATTTTCTTCACTATCGTGGGCAATACAAAGTTCGCTAAACGGTGCAGTAGGGAAGGTCAGCATAGTAATACATTGCCGAGCACCATTGAAAAATAGTTCGAACGAACAAGTGTCTGCGTAAATTTCAATTTCAACAAGTTGGTGCTGCAGAACATCAATAGGCATTTCAACGATTGAATCAAATCCTTTTTCAGCAAAGCCACTGTGAGTTCTATCCGCCAAAATTCGTTTGTTTGCAAAATCGAGTGTCAAAACAAAGGTTTCTTTATTCGCACTTTGCCATTGCAGAACGGTTTTACGGCTCTGTGAGCTAAGAGTAAAGGATAGCTTGTATGCTTCGGGTATGTTTAACGGCTGTTGCCTAAGCACTTCGATTGTACTCAATGAATTTTCAGCATTGAATTCAATCGCGGGCGGGGTCGCGAGTTGGTAACCGGATTGGTTTTTCACTAAGCTGATTTTTCGTGGCAAGGTCATCGCGCCTCGCCACGTATTATCGGGCGTGTCTCGCGCATAATCCCAGTTACTCATCCAAGCGATGTAAGTCCGACTTTTCAATATCTCTGGGGTATTGTCCCAAGTAATACCGGCATAACAGTCAGTGCCATAGTCTAACCAATGGGTTGGGCTATTTGTAGGTAGAGGGTCTTGAGGGGTAAATTCAACACCATCGAAGTCGCCAATGAAATATTGTGTGGCTGAGCCACCATTGGGGCCACCAGGATTAATGCTAATTAATAAAACCCAACGCTCGATTCCAGTTTCGCTACAAATTAATGGAAACAGATCCGGGCATTCCCATACGCCACCATGAGCTCCGTGGTTATGTCCAAATTCGGAGAGTTTGTGCCAACTTTTAAGATCGTTGGACTGATAAAAATAGACACATTGACCCGCAACCACGGCTTTTACCCAGTATTTTTTTTCTGCGTACCAGACAACTTTTGGATCTCTAAAATCTTTTAAGCCAGGGTTTGGAATAACCGGATTATGCGCATACTTAGTGAAACTTTTTCCGCCATCAACTGAATATGCAATGCTTTGAACTTGCACTTCATTTTCTGAATGATGTGTAAATGTCGCGATTACCGCAGGATAATCCGAGCTGGCAAAACCTGCGGTATTATTTATATCCACTACAGCGCCACCAGAAAAAATATAACCTAAGCCTTCTGGCTCGGCATGAAGCGCAATGGGTTGATGTTGCCAATGAATCAAATCCTCTGAAGTCGCGTAGCCCCAGTGCATATTCCCCCAAACCACGTCATCAGGATTGAGTTGGAAAAATAAATGGTATTTACCGTCCAAATAAAATAATCCGTTAGGATCGTTGATCCAAAAACCCTGTTTAAAAAAGTGATAATGAGGCGTCCAAGTACGATTCGTACTAGGACGGTTTTGGTTATCTAACTGCTGCATATGCACCTCTAGAAAAATTAATAAAAAAGACTTGATAAAATGTCTATCGATGGTCATTATGATGGCAAGTTTTAAATAAATGTCAACTTAATGTTGGAATAGTGTCAAATTGGCCTTTTAGTAATCGGCTACTCAACAAGGTTTTTATGTCTTCAATTAAAGATGTTGCAGCAAAAGCAAATGTGTCAATTAAAACCGTTTCTCGGGTATTAAGCGGTTTTGCAGGCGTGAGCTCAAAAACCAAAGAAAAAGTTGAATCTGCAATGCAAGAGCTGGAGTTCTACCCCTCTGCAGCAGCCCAATCTTTACGAGGCCGTGACAAAGGAATAGTGTGTTTAATTACTGAAAAACTCACCACTACTCCAGACTCTTTTGACATTATTGCGGGTATCCAAAGCGAATGTGAAAAGCAAGGGAAGTTGCTGATGATTGGTGAATCCGGCGGTAGCGACGAAAGTTTTTCCCGCTTGGTGGATGATTTTAGAAGGCAAAGGGCAGAAGCAATTATATTTGCAACGGTTTATCGTCGCCAAGTTAAAATAAAACAGTCTTTCAAAAAATGCCCTCTTATACTTGTGAACTGCTTTGAAGCCAACTTGAGTCACCCTACCATTTTACCCAACGACTACTTAGGTGCTTATCAAATCACCGATGAACTTATCGCAAAAAAACACAGAAAAATAGCTTACTTAACCCTTTTTGAAGATATGCCTGCAACACAATTACGGCTTGATGGTTACCGTAAAGCTCATGAAGCTGCAAATCTAGACGTTGATCGTGGTTTGATACAGGTAGGCGTATGTCGTGATAGCGAAGACGAGTTTTCTAATCTTCCTGAAGTGTTGCGAACGCTTTTATCCCGCCAAGAGCCGCCCACCGCTATTTGTTGTGGTAACGATAAAATGGCAATGCGTGTCTATATGCTGATCAGAAAGCTCGGTTTTCAAATTCCAGAAAGCATTTCAATTGTTGGTTACGACAACTACAAATTAATTGCCGAAAACTTGTTGCCCAAACTCACTACAGTGAGCTTGCCTTATTTCAGTATGGGGCAAAGAGCAGCTCAATTAGCCATTAATAAACAGCAGGTTACAACCCCTGAAATAATAGAAATAAGCGGAGAATTAGTTCTTAGAGATTCTCATGGCTACGCAACTTCATAATATAGGCCACAGATGTCTGATCACATAGCAAGACGTAATTACTGGTTGTTAAGCGGATGTATTTTAAGTTTCTTTTTAACTTGGTCATTTTGCTTTTCAATTTATCCGATTTGGTTAAACCAAGCCATTGGATTAAACGGTGCAGAAACAGGAATTGTATTTAGTATAAATGCGATTACTGCACTTTTTATTATGCCTTGTTATGGATTCATTCAAGACAAATTAGGCCTGCGTAAACAATTGCTTTGGTTTGTTGGGGCCATGCTTTTGCTTAGCGGACCATTCTTTATTTATATTTATACCCCGATGTTAATGGCATCTCTTTATGTGGGCGCAATTGTCGGCGGTTTCTTTTGCTCGGTGGCATTCTTTGCGGGGGTTGGTGCCGTCGAAACCTACATAGAACGGGTTGCAAGAACCACAGGTTTTGAGTTTGGGAAGGCTCGAATGTGGGGCTCTGTAGGTTGGGCAATGGCTACGTTTTTCACCGGTAAAATATTTAATATTTCGGTAACGTTAAATTTTGTGCTGGCTAGTTTGTGTGCGGTTATATTTTTAACTTGTCTGTTTTTTGTCACTGTTAGTGAAGACAACTCGAAGCAGATGAACGATGGCGAGCAGGCAAGTGCATTAAAACTTATTGATGCTATTTGCTTATTTAGGGATAAAAAATTTTGGGCGTTTACCTCATTTGTGATTGGTGTGTCGTGTATTTATGGCGTCTACGATCAGCAGTTTGCGGTGTATTTCGCAGCGCAATTTCCAACGAAAGCTGAAGGTAATGCAATGTTCGGCTATTTAAATTCGTTGCAAGTGTTCCTCGAAGCAGGTGGTATGTTTTTAGCTCCTTTTTTAGTGAATAAGATTGGCGCTAAAAATGGCTTAGTGCTTAGTGGCGTAGTAATGGCCATACGTATTATTGGCTCAGGGTATGCCGATGATCCCTATTCTATTTCTGCTATGAAGCTACTTCATGCCGTGGAACTGCCAATCATGCTTATTGCTATTTTTAAGTATATTTCCGCGACTTTTGACGCACGATTGTCAGCGACTATTTATATTGTTGGTTTTCAATTTATGTCGCAATTTGCAGCGAGTGGGTTATCAATAGTAACTGGGATTTTGTACGATGAAATTGGCTTTGCCGCGGCCTACAAACTAATTGGAATGGTTGTGGCCTTTTTTGTCATTGTTTCTATGTTTGTGCTGACGTCTGATAAAAAGCCCATTCAATCCACAGCGTAAAGAGCAGGCAATTACCTTCCACTAATAACTATGTAAATAGGTATACCAAGTATTTCCCTTTCCAGCTGAACCCTATTCGAAAATATTGTTGATTTATTTAACTTAATCGTTTAAGTTAAATAAATGTAAAGCAACCGTTAATGCGCATCGTTATTCAGTTTGTCTTAATGTCATTAACTAGAAACCGGTTTGGAGAATTCATGTCTACTGATTCAAGCAGAGCGCCATTGAGCTTTAAAGAAAAAATAGGGTATGGCGTCGGTGATATGGCTTCAAACTTTTATTTGGGTTTCTTCGGTTTATATTTACTTTACTACTACACAGATGTTTACGGTCTTGCCCCTGCTGCCGTTGGCTTGATGTTATTGATTTCGAAAATTACCGATGCTGTTAGCGATCCTGTCATGGGACTTATCGCCGATAGAACAGAGTCTCGCTGGGGGAAATATCGACCATACCTCTTGTGGGGAGCTATTCCTTATGGGTTGTTGGGTTTTGCGATATTTTTCGGTCCAAACTTTTCCGATACTGGTAAGTTGATTTATGCGTACGTGACTTACATTGGGGTGATGATCGCGTTTACTGCGATGAATGTACCTTATTCGGCTCTACTTGCCGTGATTTCGCCCGTCGCAGAAGAGCGAACCAAGGCTACCATGTACCGCTTTATTTGTGCTGGTCTTGGCGGTTTATTAATCGCAGCTTTTGCCACACCGTTAGTCAGTTTATTAGGTGGTGGTGATGACGTACTTGGGTTTCGTTTAACCATTAGTGTTTTTGCTGTGTTATCTATTGCGCTTTTTTGGTTCACCTTTGCGGTAACAAAAGAAAGAATAAAATTACCTAGACACGACTCATCTGCTAGAAAAGATATGAAAGTGTTGATTAAAAATACATCTTGGGTGGTTTTAGCTATCTCTTGTGTTTTGCTTGTTGTGGCATTAGTGGCTCGTTTCTCATCTATTATTTTCTACGTAAAATACTACATGGGGGATGATGGAGAAGCCATTTTCCTTATCTTTGACCGCGTGGCATTGTTTTCATCAATTGGTCTTTTTGGACAAATTGTCGGTTCTTTATGGACACCCACGTTAACTCGATTATTCAACAAACATACTATTGTGTTAGTGATGTGTTTATTGCACACAGTTTTCCTAGTGATGAGTTATTTCATTCCACCTGATATGTTCTGGACTGCTGTGTTCCTGCACTTTTTAGGGATAACTTCGTTTGGTGTGGTGATTACTTTGTTGTTTGCTATGTTTACTGATTGCGCTGAATTTGGAGAATGGCAAACCGGTAAAAGAACGTCAGGTTTAACTGTGTCAGCATCTATGTTTGCCTTAAAATTTGGCTCGGCTGTTGGTGGCGCTCTGCCGGGATTTATTCTTGCTTATGTCGGTTTTGTCGCCAATCAAACTGTGTCTGCTTATGCATTGGAAGGAATTAGGGTAATGGCAACATTACTGCCAGCGGTGTTGTTTGCGCTAGGAGGGTTATTGATGTTGTTCTACAAGATAGATAGACCGCTTTTAACTCGTATCGAGAAAGAACTTACTGAACGCCGAAGTTTAAATCATTCTGAGTAAACGGATACAAAGCCCCTAAATTGATTAGCATTCAGGGGCTTCTAAACGCTCGGTTATTATTTATATATCATTACATCTGAGGTTTAAAGTTTAGGATACAGCCTGCAAATAATTGTTGTATTTGATTGTCTTTAAAGTAATCAATCACAGGGGCTGTAGCTTTATTTGTTGCGCGTTGATTAAGCTGTGGAAACACGCCGTATCCGGCCAATAAACAATGCCAAGAGATCGCACCAAAATGTTGATTTATGCCTTGGCGAGCTAGTTCTTTGCTCAAATCATTTTTCTTATACCAAGTATCGAGTATCTGTAATAGCGACTCAGATAATGCCATATTGTTGCGATTCGCTTTCCAATATTCGCTGTCTTGGCGGGTATTGAGTTTGTAATGGGCAACAATATAATCTCTTATTCGTTCAAAACGTTCGTTCATTTCATTATTGTAGTCATTTTGAAACTGGTTAGAAAAATGGCCTTTTTCAAAACAATCAATAAACATCTCAGTTGATATTTGTGTTAAATGCAACGCAGTAGCTTCTAGCGGTTCAATAAATCCTTGAGCCAGTCCGATGGCGATACAGTTTTTACTCCAGTGTTTAGTTACCTGACCTACACGCATTTTTAAATGCCGGCATTCAATGTCGGTGTCTAATAAACCGAGGTGTTGTCGTAGCTCTGTTTCGGCATCATTCTTTGTTATATGTTGGGCGCTATAAACATAGCCATTACCCGTCCTATTGCGCAAGGGGATACGCCAAGCCCAGCCGTTGGAAAGAGCTGTGGATACGGTTTCAACAGGCACTTGCGCAAGTGGTTTAGTGCCTATTACTAGCGCAGAGTCATTAAATAAGTTGTTGCTAAAGTCCTTGAACTTGACCCCTAGAGCACCTTGCAGCAGTAAAGAGCTAAAACCACTACAGTCCACAAAAAAATCAGCTTCAATTACCTGACCTTTATCGGTGTGAAGTCGAGCAATGCTGCCATCGGGGTGCAGTTCTACGTTCTGTACTTTTAATGCTTGGTGTCGGACTCCCAAATTCATTGCATGTTGTTGTAAAAATCGCCCCAAGCACGCCGAGTCAAAGTGATAACCGTATTCAATTTTAAATGGAAAGTTTTCCGGCGTAACTGGGCTTAAATTATGTTTTGCCAACCAACCATTGAACAGAAACTTATCGGCCGATGTAGTCACATCCTGGCCCATTCGTCGACCAAAACAGTTGGCATAAAACGGACGCTCACTAAATGTATCTAGTTGCGAGATAAAGGGGTGGCTATAGGATTCAATATTCGATTCTGGACTCCAGTGCTCGAACCTGATATTGACCTTATAAGTCGCATGACATGCAGGCATCCACTGTGACTCAGGTATATCCATGATTTCAAAAAAACGTTTTAAGGTCGGAGTCGAACCTTCCCCCACACCAATAGTGGCAATATCAGGGGCCTCGATAACGCTGATTTCTATATTTTTTTGTTGCCACTGTTTAGCCATCAGGTTTGCCGCTAACCAACCTGCAGTGCCGCCGCCAACAATCGCAATTTTTTTACTAGGCTGCATGTTTACTGACCTATGAACTGAGCAATAAATTGATCATGGGGAAGCAGACTAGATAATGGCTTTTGCTTTTCTGCTAACACTTTTTGCATCACATCTAACAGTGCATGATCTCCATACTTTTTGGCAACTGGATGATAGTCTTGTGGGTGTATTCCTTGCCCTAACATCACTTGTAACCATGACGCATCTCTAAAAATATCGTTGTTGTCATTAAAAATGGCTGCTGATGAACGGAAAGCTGCAATCTTTTCTTGCAACCTTTCAGGTATCGCCATGTTACGCATGTCCTTCCAAAAATCAGAGTCATCTCGCTCATTCACATGATAATGAAGAATAATAAAGTCAGCGATGGTTTCGAATTCCCGTTTTGACTCAGCGTTATACATATGTGTCATTGCCTCTGAAATTCCGTTATTTGGAAACATTTTTAGTAGACGCACTATGGCTGCTTGAATCAAATGGATACTCGTTGACTCCAGTGGTTCTAAAAAACCACTGGATAAGCCAATAGCAATCACGTTTTTATGCCATTGTTGTTCAGTGCGACCCGTTTCAAAACTGATTTTTCTTGGCTCATCCAAGGGCTTGCTATCTAGGTTGCTCATCAAGGTGTCATGGGCTTCGTCGTCCGACATGTACTTAGAACTGTAGACGATACCATTACCATTTCGATGGGTGAGGGGAATGCGCCATTGCCAGCCCTTCTTATGGGCAATACTGCGGGTGTACGGCAATGTTGTTGCAAATCGTTCGGTTGGGATCGCGATAGCAGTATCGGCAGGCAGTAAACTTTCCCAGCTTTGAAAGTTTACGCCCAAGGTTTTACCAATCAGAAGTTTTCGCATCCCCGTGCAATCTATAAATAAATCACCACTGATTTTATTGCCATCTTTGAGGTGCAACTGGGTAATAAAGCCGCTATTTTTATCTTGAACTATATGTTCAATTAGTCCTTCAGTGCGTTTTACCCCTAAATTTTCTGCTAATTTACGCAAAAACTTGCCGTACAAACCTGAATCGAAATGATAGGCATATTGCATTTCGTAAACAGGATTTTGCGTATTAATTTTGTTAAATAAGCCCCGTTCACAACTTAAGTAATTAAGATCGTAATCCCACAATGATGCTGTTGCACCGGCTTGTTTAGCGTGCAACCAAAAATGCTGAAAACTACAAAATCCAATGTTTGCACCTGGGGCACCGAAAGTATGGTAATAGCTTTCACCGGGCACTCGCCAGTTTTCGAATTTAATCGCAAGCTTAATTGATGCCTTGGTTTCGCGAAGAAACTGCTTTTCATCTACACCAAGGTATTGATTGAATAGTTGAATAGGAGGAATAGTTGCTTCACCAACGCCAACAATACCGATATCTTCTGATTCAACTAACTCAATCTCGACCTGTTCTTGCAATACTTTTTTAAGTAAGGCCGCCGTCATCCAACCCGCGGTGCCTCCGCCAGCTATAACTACTTTTCTGACCGGCTTTTGCATCTACATGCTCCTTAATTTTTATAATAAGCGACAGGTTACAATAATGTCTTCCAGTATAAACGTAAAAAAGCCTCAACAGTCTTTCAACTATGAGGCTTTTCATCAGTTAATATTAGCGTATAACTGTTTAGTAGAAAGAATAGTTAACGTTCAGCATATACGATGGTCCAAATTGACGGCGTGTGGTAACAATACCATTCGCATCAACTATTTCATCGTCTACATCAGTTAAGTTTGTGCCTTGTAAAGAAACCCGTAGACCTTGCAAATAGTCATGCTCAGATTCAGAAAAGTCATAGCTAATTTGAGCATCCACCAAAGTCACACCGTTACGTTGAACAGTATCAATTTTGTTTGAGCCACCACGTTGGTATGTATAATATTCACCACGGTCAGTTCCGGCTACGCGCACTTCAAAACCACCCATTGCATAGTATGCTGTCAACGAGTAAGTCGAGTCTGATTGACCAACAAGAGGTGATCCATCATCTAACTCTGCATCAATGAAAATAGCTGAAGCAGCCACACCAAAGCCGTCTAAGGTATCACTAAACATGCCAAATGGTACGTTTGCAGTAAGCTCTAAACCTTGTACGTCACCTTTTAAGCCATCTTCAAAGAAGGAGTATGTGCCGTAGTCTGGAGGCGTGATTAAGTCGCCTTCGTTATAAACCACACCCGCTGGTTCATGGGGCCCAGTAAATAACGCTAGACGATCATGGAAGCCTGGAATGTAGTAATCCGCGCCATTATTTGTTTCATCATTTCTGAAGTTAATAAGTGAGCTATCACCACTACTTTCTTGGGTTAAATTGACTAAGTCTTTATAGAATAAAACCGCAGATAAATAACCTTCATCTTCAAAATAATACTCGTAAGAAACGTCAAAATTATTTGATTCTAAGGGGCGTAGTTCAGGGTTACCCGCAAATTTAGACCAAGGAGAACCGTACTGGTTAACTGCCTCAACTGTATTTGGGATTGCAATCAGCGTGATGTTTTGATCAAATTTCACAAAACTAGAGGCTTTCATTTGGTCTATACGAGCGCGACTAATGGCTTTATTGGCTGCAAATCGAACAAATTGATTGTCGCCCACTTCCATGCTGATATTGACACTTGGAAGAACATGGCTGTAGTCAGCACCACCAGAAACACGACAGCTATCGTCAATTTGCTGATCATTGTTGTCATCACAGACTGCAAAGTTGGAGCCTACAATGCCGTTAAAACCAGATGAAGTTTGGTCTGTTTGCACATATTGAACACCCACGTTACCCATAACTGGGAAGTTGCCTAGTTCAGTGGCAAAGTCTACTTTAGCGTATAGTGTAGTGACTTCTTCTTCAACCACATAGGTATCACCTAAACGGTCAGGTTCAAGTAGACCCGCGTCATTTAAGGTGTATTCGCCATCTTGATAAGGGGCAAAACCGTCATAAGCCACAACCATACCAAGACCAGCCCAAGTTAAATCAGCTAACCCGTCGTACAAATATTTAGAAGGAATCGAATCAGATAAAGGGTAGGCAGACGCAGTAGCGAAGAAACCTTTGTTGTCTTTATCCTTATAACGATCACTGTAGTTAATACCTGCTGTGAGGGTATGGAAGATGTCACCATCCAAATTACCCACCACTTCAAAGCGCACTGTGGTTAATTCTTCTTTGAAGTCTGCATAATTTAAGAAACCATCTTGAGCTTGAACATAACTAAATGGTTGGCCATTTGCTTGCAATTCAGAATGATCATCAAAGTTGTCAGCTAAGTTAGCTAAACCGCCACCCCATGCTTGAGGTCCAGTTAATTGCAAAGCGTTTGGATCAGAGAATGCGTCGAGCCCAGAAGTACTTGTAAAGTCGATACCATTTTGACTCATCACGAATTCACGAGTACCAAACAAAGAAGGGTCAGAGGCGTCAAGTGCACCGTTACGTGCTAAACCTGAGTAAGACTCACCTTGTAAATCACGTTTAGTTGATTTGCTTCGAGCCACATCCAATTCAACCGACCAATTGTCATTAACGTGATATTCAATGTTCAAACCATACACGTTCAAATCGCCGTCTTTTTGCTTAGGATTATTAATCAAAACAGAGTTGGCGTTAACTTGCGTACCTGTAGTGTTGAAACCTGAACCCGTCACATTTGCGGCTTCAAAAGGTTCAACGAAACCACGAATAATACCCGAATCAGAGAAACTGATATCCAATGCATCAATAACGATATCAAGGTCATCATTAGGCTGGAATTGCAATACCGCTGAAATGGTATCTCTTTCTAATACTGTACTTTGCACATTTGTATCTAGGCCTGATGGTAAAATCTGACCATCTTCGTTAGCTGGATTATAGCCCCACACACCAAATTTACGTTGGTTGTTAGGCGATTCAGTTGTGGCTAAGGCGACAGCCAAACCAATAGTATCGTCAGCAAACTTCTCTACGAAAGATAACGAATAACGGTGACCTTTGTTGTCGTATTCAGGGTTGTCAGATTCACGGCCACTTATTTCGTATACGCCAGTAACTGTCAATGTTTCTTGAGCTTGTAAAGGTCGTACCGTTTGTAAGTCTACAGTTCCGCCTATACCTTGAACCATCAACGATGCATCAGTGGTTTTATAAACGGTAGCGCCTGTCATAATCTCTGATGGATATAAATCGTATTCAACACCGCGGTTATCGCCAATCCCGATCAACTCTCTACCGTTTAACGATGTACCAGTAAAATCTTCTTTAAATCCACGTATTGAAATACCAGAAGTTCGGCCACCCACACGTTCACCAGACATTCCTGGTAAGCGAGCTAACGATTCGGCAATTGATGAATCTGGTAATTTACCAATATCTTCTGCTGAAATAGCTTCTACGATCGAGGAGTTGTCCATTTTGACAGCTTGCGCTCGAATTAGGGAGCCGCGTATCCCGCTGACCGAGATGACTTCTACATCTTCTGCTACGGCATTGGCTTCTTGTGCTAGTGGTTGGCCTGATATCAAAGCTGCAGAGATAGCAGCTGATAATAACGCTGGTTTAAAATATGTGCTCGTTTTCATGTGTGTGCCCCGCTCAGTGCGTTTTTTATAGTCAATATTGTTACTGCAATGTTAAAAATACTATCAAATGTAAATAAGATCAATATTTTTCTTAAACGATTAAGGTTATTTCTGTGGTTGGTGTTATTTTTTATCACAACGACTCTTTTGCATAACCTCTTTGTAACTAATATATAAGCTTAATATTATTTAGATTAAGCTCTATGGTGATTTTAAAATTTTCTTTTAATTCAGTTTGTTATCATATTTTTCGAAGATTCGTTAAACCGAGTTAAAGCAATTTTGAGTGCGCTAACACAATAAAAATTTTAAATGTAGATGTTGAAGTAGCAAAAATGACTTTTGTTTACAGAATACTAAGAGAGCAAATTTTTTCACTAAATGATTTAAGTTTTTGAGCTTTTTTGATGCTAATTAAGGCTTGAATTGAGGGCTTATCAAAAAGCATTAACATGGAATTAATATCAAAGGTTACAATTTTGTTTTTGTAACGACTTTAAAGCTTGCTTAGCGACAAACTAATTATTAATCCATTTTGGTTTTATCATTAGTTTGTCATCTAGCCTAAATAGTACTATGTAAATTCAGATTACTCTTTTTGAGATAAAACCACTGCCTGATAAGGTTTTAATTTTAGCCAGCCATCATCGATACTCAATTGTGAATAGTTGTTAGCTTGAATTTCAAAAGTTTGCATATTGTTTGGTAATTTCAAGTTTGCATCAGTTTCAACAAAACTGAGTATTACTAACCAAGTTTGGTTATCAAGGCTTCTGGTATAAGCATAAATATGCGGATGATCCGGCTCTACTTGTTGGTAAACGCCGTATACTAAAATGTCATTCTCGGTTCTAAGTTTGGTTAGCGTTCGAAAGTGATTTAATACTGAATCAGCACGGTTCTCTTGGCTTGCAACATTGACCTCTTTATAGTCACTGTTTACCGATATCCAAGGTGAGCCTGAGGTGAAGCCAGCATTTTCAGTGTTATCCCATTGCATTGGCGTGCGGCTATTATCCCGCGAGTAAAACCGAAGGTTTTGCATGAATTTCTGCATGTCTTTGCCTTCACTCAAGGCTTTTTTATAGCCATTTATGGCGGCAATATCTTGATACTCGTTGATATCCTCAAAATAAATATTTTTCATCCCTAATTCATCACCAAAATAGCAATAGGGGGTGCCTCGCATAGTCAGTATGAAAGTGTTAAGCATTTTGCTCGATACGGCTCTAAATTCATCACTATCATTGCCGAATCTCGATACCATGCGCGGGACATCGTGATTCGCTAAGAATATCGAAATCCAACCCTTGTCTTTGAATGCTTCTTCCCACTTAGAGTGGACTTCTTTGAAATCGGCTAAAGTGTGAGGATCATCCAATCCATTCCCTATTTCGACGCCTTCAAAATGATAGACCATATGCAATTCATTGCGATCTTCGTCAACGAGTGAATGGGCATCTTCAAAACTACTGCCTGCTCCCTCACTTACGGCAAATACTTCATATTTACTTAGCACTTCTTGGTTCATTTCACGAATGTGATTGTGCAAGGTGGGTCCCATGCCATGGTGTTTTATTACATCCACCACGTCATCTTGATAGCCCTCAGGAAAAGCCGGGAAAGTGGTGTCTTTAGAGATAAATTGGAATGCATCGAGTCGAAAGCCATCAACTCCTTTTTTCGCCCA
The DNA here is from genome assembly GCF_037478005.1 of Alteromonas sp. M12. Lineage (NCBI taxonomy): Bacteria > Pseudomonadati > Pseudomonadota > Gammaproteobacteria > Alteromonadales > Alteromonadaceae > Alteromonas > Alteromonas sp. M12. Next base: position 1,129,283 of record NZ_CP144164.1, read on the forward strand.
AAAATGCATGATGTCGTATATCTCTCGGCGTAGTTCAGGGTTTTCCCAGTTTAAATCTGGCTGTTTAGCTGAAAAATAATGTAGGTAATACGAGTCCGTTTGCTCATCGTACTTCCAAGCGTCGCCTTTTTCGTCAAAATAGCTGAACCTATGGTTCGGTTTGCCTTTTTCTGCCGGCCACCAGTGATAATAATCACGGTATAAATTGTAGCGAGAACTACGAGACTGCTTGAACCACTCATGCTCATCACTCGAATGATTTACCACAAGATCCATGATGAATTTGATACCGCGTTGGTGAAAACCTTTTATCATCTCATCGAAATCATTCATGTCTCCAAATTCGTCCATAATTTTACGGTAGTCACTTATGTCATAGCCATTGTCATCATTTGGAGAAGCGTAAAATGGATTAACCCACACAGCGGTCACGCCGAGACTCTTGATATAATCAAGTTTTTCAATAATGCCGTTTAAATCACCGATACCATCACCATCGCTATCAAAGAAACTGCGAGGGTAAATTTGATAAATAATTTGTTCCTTCCACCATTTCTTTGACAAAGAGTTTTTTGACGTAGTCATTTGTTTATCTCCAAATTTCAGCAAATATAAGTCGCTAAACCTACCTATTTCATCTTATAGCTGTTTATTACTGCCAGTATTAACTTCTTCGACTCTCAGTATTAAAGTCTGAAAAACGCCAATAAACTAACACGATTAAGTTAACTAAGAATAGCCAGAATAGTCACTTAATGCTAAAAAAATGTTAATTAAGTTAAATTTATAAGATTTAAAATAAAATTTGATTAATTATTAGTTAATCGATTAAGTGCGGTATTTAGGTTTATTGTCTGAATTTAGAGGCTCTGAAAATAGCTGCTGAGAAAACAAAAAGTAAAAAGCAAAAGCATTTGATATTCGTTGGTTGCAGATTTACGCGCTTAGCTGATTAAATGGCTTAACTGTAGTCGTTCATATCTGATCTTAAAGTTTCGATGAATAGGTTAGAACCTCACCTGGTAGGCAGCTTTGAGCGAATTATAGTCATTGGAGACATTCAGTTTCATGCATTTAACAAACCTGATAGGCTGGATGCCTAGTTATTTAATTAGTAGAAAATGATTTAGAAATTTCCGCGACTAACGATACACAAACAGTTGGAATGAAGAGAATTAATAATGAAAAAGAATATAATCTACTATTTCACACTGCTAATTTTCTTTAGCTACCATCATAATTCTATTGCTCAAAGCCAAGATCGGAATAAGGCATTGGTCCTAAATAAGGCGACTCAAAAGCAACTAAAGGAATATGATAGGTTTTTCATAGAAAATCATAAAAGACATATCAATGAGTTAGTTGAACTGATTGCCATCCCTACCATGTCGATGAAGCCAGAAAACAAGCCTGAACTCCAAAAAGCTGCAAACTTGCTTAAAGACAGGCTCCACTCGATTGGTATGGAAAACACAGAAGTGCATTTTACCAATGAATTGCCAATAGTTACTGCCTCTTATACACGAAACGAAAATCAACCCACCATTCTTTTTTATGGGCATTTTGATGTGCAACCTGTCGCTAAAGAACGTTGGAAAAGCGATCCATTTAGTGCAGAGATAAGAGATGAAAGGCTTTATGGGAGAGGGGCCACCGATGACAAAGGGCCTATCATTGCTTTAATTAGTGCCATCGAAGGATTGATAACGGTGGATGGTAAGCTTCCTGTCAACATCAAGCTGCTATTGGATGGCGGTGAAGAAATCGGCAGTCCACATTTGCCAATATGGCTAGCTTCAAATCAAGAATGGCTAAATGACATTGATTATGGAATTAATGTAGATGCAATGATGAAAGGTGACAATCAGGGAATGATGTGGAAAGGACTACGTGGAGCAGCAGACCTTGAAGTCACAATTACATCGGCCAATACCGATTTACACTCGGGCATTTATGGAGGTGTTGCACCGAACGCTGCATTGGCAGCTTCTAAAGTGATTGCTTCTCTTTGGAATGATGATGGATCAATAGCTATTAAAGGATTTTATAATGGCTTAAAGCAATATTCCGAAAAAGAACGACAGGAAATCGCTGCTGTTGTAGACCCTAATCAGGAAACTGAGGATCTAAAAAAATTCGGCATCGACCAATGGATTGGAGAGAAAGAATACACCTTTTATGAGCGACCTTGGATACGTACCTCAGTAGACATTACAGGGTTTAAAGCTGGTTATATTCAAGGCAAGGCCTCTATTATACCTCACACTGCTTGGTTTAGAATGTTGGCAAGGACAGGGCCTGATCATGATCCTAAAGAAGTATTGGAAATGCTTAAAAAGCACGTCAAAGATAGTCTTCCATGGGGGTTGCAAGTGGGTTTCAAAGAAAGTGTGATGGGTACTGCACCTGTTTTCGATGAAAGTGATTTAGGCTTTAGAATAGGCAAACAAGTATTAACAGACTTTTTCGGCACCCCTCCGATTATAGTCTATATTGGTGGTACCGTGCCCGCCCTGTCATCTGTTCCCGACGGCGGTGGCCCGAATTTAGTTTCCATAGGTTTCCAAAGAAGTGACGAAAATTTTCATGCTGACAATGAATATATGCGTATTGATAGTTTCAAGAAAGGCCAACGTATATACGTGAACTTGCTTCATGCATTTGTAAATCAATTGAGTGAATAAATATCTCAGTTTCTTAATACTAGCGTCGCGACTTCACCCACGTTAGCGCAGAATGAATAGATTTGCATGGACAGCCACAAACTAGACTACTAGGAAAACCAAATAAACTATGTTTTAGTATGCTTAATTCAAGGAATGAATGATGCCACTGGCAAGGAAGCGACAAATCAACCTTTTCGATCCCCCTTATTATCATTGCGTATCTCGCTATGTTCGGCGGGCCTTTTTATGTGGAGAAGATAAACTGACGGGGAAAAGCTAAAAGCATCGTCGCCAGTGGGTAGAGGACAGGTTACTATTTTTAACCACGGTTTTTGTAATTGAAGTCTGTGCCTATGCGGTGATGAGTAATCACACCAGTATTAAACGCCGTATTCACGATTTCAATAAAGGGTATCAGCCCTCTACGTTAATGCCTTTTGTTGGCAATCCAAAGCAACTTCAACCGTTCGGATTAGCCTTTGACTTAATAGATTATGTTGAATTGGTTGACCTATCTGGTCGCTGCATAGCGCCTAACAAAAAAGCTACCATTGAAGTGGATGAGTCACCCATATTGCAGCGCTTAGGATTGGATGAACACACCTGGTAAGATATGTTTCTAACGTTTGAAACTAATTTTAGCGTGGTAGCAGGTCAAATAGACACTTTAAAACGCTACAAGCGAAAACGTCGGTTAAAGAGTTCTTTAGGTTAACATTTACCCATTAAACCTATTCATTTCAATTGTATCTTTGCACAAGAGACATGCCTCCCTCTGTACTAAATTCACATTAATAACGCTCATTTTCCAGAAACCGATGATTGTATTGGTACTTATCTAAACTATGAGCACATTAAAAAACTTTCATCAACTTCCGACAGAAATTAAAGGCCTCAATTTCCACTAATTAAAAGATGCCTGTCCATCTTACTTTTCCCTCGTTAATGGAAATCTAAATTTAGTCGGTTGCGAATAGTCTTAAGTTTGAAATGTAAACCGTGGATTTTAGGGATTTGCAATCATAAGACTGCCTCCACAAGTATCTAGGATCTGAAAAACTGTTAATAAAAGATGTCGCGGTCGGTGCATTTAAGGTTAGTTAGCTGTCGCAGTCAGTAAAAGGGGAACTAGGTAGTTGAAGTAAAGGGTGTCGTATAGGTGTACACTCATCTTACATTCATTGAGCAGCCCTAGAGAGTTAAATCATCATGCTAGTAACTTTTTCCAGTCAGCCTAGTGCCAACATTACCATGTTCGGAGATATAGCAGTGCAATTACTGAAAATGATGGGGCACAGCGGTACTGTTCCCAGTGCAATACTTGCAAAAGATGTCCCCTCAGCACTGGCGAATTTGGAAGCTGCGCTGGGGGTAGCAGAGCAACAACCAGAATCAGAAGAACCTACTGACGATATCGAGAAAACGTCTTTTGTTAGCCTTTCTCACCGTGCTTTACCCTTAATCGATTTACTGAAGGCTGCAATAAAAGATGAAAGTAATGTGCAGTGGACGAACAATAATTAGTCCCGCAGCGCTATGTTAAAGTAAAAAGATAAAGCAAATTGGATTTTTACCAGTAAGGGAGCGGAGTTAAGCATCTTTCGTCTCGCTCCACCTCGAAACTCTTTACAAAGTCCAGACTGTCGGCTTTGAGGCGATAACCGGTCATATTGGATTTTGAGTTTTCATTCTTGGGAGCAGCCATTCATAGGTAGTATCGTCGGACGCTTATGAAACAAATGGCAGAGGTTTTAGTGGCAAAAAAATACCCCAAAAGCTTCGAAAACTTTCGGGGTTTTACATATGCAACTTTTAACAAAAATTCTTTTTAAAGAAAAAGGAAGTTCGAATCTCTTAACTAAATTAACGCGATCTTATTCTTAACATAGTTAACAGCATTATTCCCAACAAGCCAATAGTAGCCGGTTCTGAAACTGCTACGCTAGAAATAGAAACGTTATCTAACGAAAATTCGGGGTTGCAAACAGTTAGACAAACACCTGAAAATTCTAATAAAGAAAGACCTGTAAATCCGCTCGCAGTAAACGTTTGCAAACCATTAATCTCGTCTTTTATTGTATCTAAATCGAACACTTGAGTAATCGATCCGCCCGCGGCAAAGTAGCCTATTACTTGAATAGAATTCGACCAAGCATGAGGAAGGTTATCCCAAGTTTCGCCGCCGTCGAAACCAACTAAATTAAAAGTCTCAGTTGATGACATTGTAATTGTAGAATTATTAAATGAATACAAAGCTGTAGTCGTATTGCCTGATAGTCGGTCATCGTTTGTGCTAGAGTTTAAAGCGGCAAAACTACCTGAATGAGAAAATGTAACGTTGCCTGATGTATACATTGATGAGTTAGCGTAAGCCGTCCAACTAGCTGTTACATCATCAAAATTGATTAGCGTTGCGTTGGCAACATTACTAATGACTAATATTGAAATTAGACCTATTAATTTTCCTGCACTTTTACATATTTTGTTAATTGAAGCGTTCATATATTATATACCTTGTTTACTACTAATAAGGGTTTTGGCTCATTAGATCTAACTAGATCATAACTGTACTAGGCAGGATTTATACCAATTAATATCAGCTTTAATATCAGTGTCTTATAATGTTTCATTTATTGGCAATTGCGTAAATGTAAAAAATATCGACATAGTAAAAGCAAAACAATCAACTAACAAAGTAAGTTGAATTATCACTTGCGTTTGTTCATTTCATAAAGCTTGCGGCGTCTTTATCTTCTATAATTTATCGAGGTGAGCCGAAACGCGTAAGGTTAAGTCTAGGTGGAGGAACTAGTGCGGCTAGTTTGCCAATAAAAACGATGGGTGAGAAGAAAATGTGTGTTTAATTCGGTTACCGGTACCATCTCGATATAGCGCTTCAAGCCCATTATTGCCCTACGATGATGATTTTGAAACGTCCGCTTTCTTCAGTAATACCAATAATATTGAGGCCGAAAAGTCCGCTCATGGCATTTAAGTGACAGACGACTTCTACGGCGATATTACTGACAAAGCCGCCGATGGTATTAGCATTGAAACACTTTAATTAAGCTTCCTTATGCGGATCGATTTGTCACGTTATATGAAGTTAATTGGCGGTATGTATCCATAAACTATATTGAAATAATTATTTGTGAATATACTTTATAAAAGAGAACTTATCGCTTCAATAGGTAATAACCTTGAATCAACAATTGCGGCTTCTCTATGCCCTAGTACAACTTGATATTGTGGGTCAGACGCAAACGATAGAAAACTATCTAATGACTTTTGTTTTATTATCATCACTAAGTCCCACTTTTCTTCCATTGGGCCAATAAAAAAATGTTCACTTTTACCAAGTAGCATAATTTCACCGCCACTTTTCTCTAAGAATGGTAACGTTTGATTAATATAAATTTGATAAGCCTCTTTTCCTGTTATAGGTGTTTTAGGTGCTATTTCAGAAAATTGACTATAGTTTGCAATTTCTTTAAAACGAAGCAAGTTAAGCATAATAACTTCGCCTCTTATTGATTTTGAAAATAGTTGTTTTGCTGATTCGTCGGTTGGATTTAAGTAACTCGCTTGCATGATAATTCATCTCTAAATGTTATTTTCCATGAATTATACGTGCACCTTTCTCTTGTGCTTTTCCATTCTTGCTAGAAAGTCTTAAGAATAGCAATATTGGAAAATCCCACTAATGCATTCGTTGATAAACTTAATTGAATTGAACTAATAGAGGCCATTTATCATGAAAACGAATCAACGGGTATTAAGGAATTTTATTTATCTCGCGTTTATACTTTGTTTATGTACTAAGTTTGGATTGCAACCGTCAAATAGCACACAAACTGGTTCCACGACCGTTCTACTTATATCTGCCGATCTATGCTGTTCATTTAAAGTAGAAAGACTAACTAATAGCCTTGCTATTTCAGTGACAATAGGAGGTTGAAATGAATCCCATATATAAACAAAGAATTTTGACGGCACTTGCCTATATTGAATCAAATCTAGCCCAACCTCTTAGTTTGGAATTAGTTTCAAATCATTGTCATTTTTCACCTTTTCATTTTCATCGTATTTTTAGCGGCGTTATGAATGAAACGTTGAACAATTATGTGGGCAGAAAAAGGCTGGAAAAAGCGGTTAATTTATTGGTATTTAGAAGAGAGCTTAGTATTACAAATATTGCATTGGATTGTGGCTTTTCTTCTAGCTCGAATTTTGCTAAGTCAGTTAAAAAATATTTTGGTTATAGTCCTACCGAAATTCGTTCTCCAAAGCCTGAAGAGCTACCCAATCTCGGTGATATTTTTAGTAAATACGGAAAGAAATTTAATCCTAATGAGTTGTATCCCGCATCAACAGACAGAACGTCTCAAAACAATAATCAAATGAATGTGGAAGTTAAAACAATAAAACGAAAACGATTAAGCAAATTAGTATCAAAAGGTGGCTATCAGCCAGAGTCGTTATTTGAAACATGGGATATATTAAGTCATTGGGCTAAGCTTCGAGGAATACCTGAGAAGTCACAATATAGGTTAGCTTGGTGTTATGACAATCCTTCATTGACGGCTGCTCACAAGTGTCAATATGAAGCATCAATAGAAATTGATGATAGGGTACTTGTTACTGAACCCTTTCGGGTAGGATATTTACCTGAAGGGAAATATGCTGTGATTTATGTTAAAGGGTCTCCAGAAGATATCACCCAAGCACAGCTCTATTTGTTTAGCTGTTGGTTGCCTGATAGTGGTTTCGAACCAGATAATTTACCCATGTTAGAACGTTATTTAAATGACGTCAGAGTTGATGGTTTTCTAGAGTCTGAAATTATGGTTAAGCTGAAAGTTTTAACCTAACCTCAATTTTAAATCTACAAGCAGCACATAGGGTTGATTTTTGGGGTGGACAGCCGTTTTGGTTTCGTTTTTCTAGGACCGCTTTGGTGGCATTCCATCATAGTCAGTTTGTTCGAGCCACCGCTTTGACTACAATTGGCACATAGATGACTGTCAGCTCAAGTTTAAGGGTCTATAACTTTGTCCACTAACTTACTTCTTCACCTTCGTACTTGCTAGCTAGATCATCTAGTTCTGCGCTCGTGCTGTCGAACCCTGAGTCTGAGTACTGATATGTAACTTGTACCTTCAACGAGCCGCGATAAAGTTTTGCTTTGATATTCGGCCGTTGTTCGGAATTCACGTCATTTAAAAAGCGGTTGGCTACTTGACCGCTGGGAAATTTATAAATTATTTGATTTTGCATGTTTAGACGAAATTGAAGAATTTTTTGAATAGTGCATGTTCACTGTTTAATTAGCAAGAGTGAGGCTTAGCAAATTTGCAATGCTAAGCCTATATTCTTGAATCTTATTTGTTTAAATGGGAATAAATCACTCTGAGCGTGGTCATGATGGATTCTTTTACGCTAGGCCAGAAAATGGAAATGCTATCAACTTGTCCTTGCCGGAAGTCTGCTTCTAATCGAGTCGCAACATCGTCTAATGGATTAGAGTTAACTTTGCGAGCAATATGTGCAAGCTTGCGTGCTTGTGTCAGTATTGCGCTGTTGTTGTCTTCCATCACTGCATTATCCATATTTTGCATGGCACTTTCTAATTCACTCATTAACGCACCAAGATCAATTGCCAGCGATTGTTTAGGTGGATTCTTTTGCAAGAATGGCAATAAATCGAACCAAATATGAGGATCCCTTGGCATATCTAGCTTGGCAAATTCAGGGGTTTCTTGAACTTCAGGAGTAGGGCGTTGTTCTTGCGCTTGTTTCAATTCCTCTTTGTGGGCTGCGACAAGGGCTTTTTCTTTAACTTGCAATTTGGCCTGACTGGATTCAAGTTGCTTTTGTGCTTGCTGCAGCTCAGTTTCTTTATTGGCAATTTGACTCTTATTGCTAATTAACTCTTGTTCTAGCTGCTTTAATTTTTCACTTAATTCTGACTGATTGTTATCTTGCGCGCTTAAACTGGCTTTTGTGTTGTCGTATTCAGCTTGGATTGCCTGTAATTCAGTAGCCAACTGTTGTTGCTCATTTTGCATTTTTTGCACATTTTGTTCGCTGTTTTGCAATGCTTTTTGCTGTTCAGCCAGTTGTTGCTGCAGCTTCAATTCCTGCTGTTCCTGTTGTTTTAGTCTGTCTTGCAATTCTTGAGCTTCTCGTTTTGCTTGCTCTAATTCAGACTGCAATTTCTGTTCACCAGATTGAGTATCACTGACCTGTGATTCTGCACGTTGTAATTCTTGTAGACTTTGTTGCAGTTTCTCCTGCATTTGTTGGTTTTGACGCTCAGCTTCAAGTAATGATTGTTGCAATTGTTTTTTCTGTTGCTCGATTTCTGCATGGTGTTGACGCCACTGTTCATCGCTTCCTTGCAACATTTCTTTTTGTTTAGTAGCGCGGTTTTCCACGTCTGATAATTCTAGTTTTAACTGATCTAGCTTCTGTTGCTGTTCAAGACGTTGACGTTTTTCTTTGTCAGTTTGGCGCTGATTTTCGTCTAATTGTTTCTGGGTCAACTGCAGTTGTGATTGTTTTGCTTGTACTTCTTTTTTCAAGGCTTCTTGACGTTGTTGCCACTGTTGATCACTTTCTTGCATTTCCCGTTGCTGCTCAGAGCTGCGTTGCTCCATTTCTAGCAATTCAGATTGCAGCTGCTCAAAAATCTTTTGCTGTTGCTGCTTAGCTTCTTTTTCTGCTTCAGTTTGGCGTGCGGTTTGTTGCAAAGCTTGTTCGGTTTCAAGTAATTTCTGTTGTTTAATTTGCAGTTCTTTTTGCAACGCATCTTGTTTATCTTTCCAGCGACGGTTTGCTTCTTCGATAATCTGTTTTTGCTGCTGTTCACTGCGTTTTTCCATATCGACTAATTCAGATTGTAAACGCTGCATTAATTCACGTTGTTGTGCTTTTTCTGCCTCAGTTTGTTGCTTGGCTTGATTTAAGTTCTGTTCCGCTTGTTTCAGCTTTTGCTGTTGCTGTTCCCGCTCTTGTTGCCATTGGCGTTGCTGTTCTTGCAGTCTTAATTCTGCTTCATCATTTTTTTGTTGCTGCTGCAATTCGCTGCGTCTTTCCATTTCAGCTAATTCTTGTTGTAACTTTTCAAACACTTTTTGCTGCTGAGCTTTGGCTGATTTTTCTGCTTCGAACTGTTGCTCTTGTTGCTGCAAAATACGTTGAGTTTCTTGCAGTTTTTGTTGTTTACTGTGTAGCTCTTGTTGCAGTTTTTGCTGTTGCTGAGCCCAGTGTTTATCGGCTTCAGCTATTTTTTGTTGCTGCTGTTCACTGCGGCGTTCTACTTCTTTTAAGTCTTCTTGTAATTGTTGTAACCGCTGTTGTTGAAGTTGTTTTTCAGCTTTATCTTGTTCTGATTGGCGTTTGGTTTCGTTTAAAATACCTTGGGTTTTTTGCAACTGGCGTTGTTTATTTTCAAGCTCTTGTTGTAACAATGCCTGTTGTTTTTCCATGTCGCCTTTTTGCTGATTAGACATTTCTTCAAACTTGTCCATTTCATGTTGCAAATGATCAATGTGGCGAGCTTTATTGGATAGTTCAGATTGTGCAACAAAACAGGATTGTTCTAAGTCGCGACGTTGTTTTTCAGCTAGTTCGCTGGCTTTTCGTTGGTTAATTAACAGTTGGCGTAATTTCTCACTGGCTTGGCTGGAGCTCGATAACTTCGATTGCAAGGCGCTAATCTGACCGTTTACATCTGAAATTTGTTTGTCTTTTTGATAAATAGACGACTTGAGATCACTAATTTGCCCCTCAAAAGCTGCCATTTTTTGTTGTTGTTCTTGTCGTTCAAGTTCTAAATTACTGGCGGTTTTTTCACTTTCAGCTAGCTCTTTTTGCGCATCTTTATACTTTTTATTACTGTACTGGAGTTCATCGGCAATTTGATTTCGTTGTTTTTCTAAGCCATGAATTCGTTTACTGGTTTGTTCAAGTTGATCGGCTAAATCTTGGTTGGCTTTTTCACTGTTGGCCAGTGATTCTCGACTTTGTTGATAGTCTTGCTGCAATTGAGTTAAATGTGCAGTGACATTGTCATGTGCTTGCTGCAAAGTAGTTAGCTCTGAGGTTTTATCGGATATATCGTCTTCCGCCGCTTTTAACTTCGATTGGGTAGCTGATAACGACCTTACTTTGCTGGCAAGTTGGTCTTGACTGCTTTCTAACAACTGTTGCTTCTCAACAATTAATCGCTCGGCCGCCTGATGTAAGTTAATTGCTTCTAAGCGTTCTTGGTCGGCTTTTTTGATCGCTCTAAGATCCGTCCAAATACACAAGATTGAATCAAAATCTTGGCCTTTAAACATAGGTACAAATGTGGCCTGACAGGGCAGTTTGTTGCTACCTCGGCTATGTTGCCAGGTCATTGATAACGCTTTTCCGTCTTGTTTTATTTGCTCAATTTTGTTCTGGAAGTTTTCGAGATCAGCTTCACTATCATTCAGTTTTTTAGAGTATGGGTAGTGTCCAAATAGGTCTTCTTCGTCTTCCACAGAGAAAAACTCACAGGCCGCAGGGTTTAGTTTATTGAAGCCATTTTCGGTTAATACGGCCATTGGCATGCTGCTGTGTTGCAACAAACTCTCGAATTTATCTTGTTGATATTGCTCATCACTAATGTCGGATATCCAGCACAAAAAGTGCTGTTTTTCGCGGTCAAACAGTTCGATGTTCAGTTCACTTGGATGGAGTTGCTGTTGTTTGCCTTTTAAGTCTGCATGAAATCCTTCTAGGCTGCCATTTTTATGTAATTTCTTGGCGGCTTTTCCAGAGTTTTTGGGATCATTAAATAGTTGATAAAACGAGCCTTTCATCAGTTCTTTCTCGGTCAGATCCAAGCGCAGTGTTAATGCTTTATTAGCCTGCACAATGCGATCATCGTCATCAATCATGACTATGCCTAGGGGCGCTTTATCAATGATATTAGAGAAATGTTGGCGCTCATGTTCAAGTAGCGCTTTAGTGTGTTGCAGCTCTGTAATATCTTCCATTAAACATATGGAGCCTGCGGGGTTGCCGGTTTCATCTCGGAAAGATTGAATTTTCACTTTTAAGGTTTTTTTATCACCCGAAGCTAGCTCTAAAGTTATTTCTTTGGCACTGCCGACACTGGCAGAGTATGCCATGCTGGGGGATTGACCTTGGGGCATGATAGCTTGAATATCAGCAGGCAAAATAGATAGTTGTTTAGCCGGTTGATTGCGTAAATTGTCCACAGAAGTATTAAAAAACAATTCAAATGCTGTGTTACATGCAACCACTAAACTATTTTCATCTAGTAGCAGAGTCGGGTGACTAATGGAGCTGAGCATGCCCTTAACAATTTGTTTGTTAGCGGTTAGTTGATGCTTCAAAACAACTTGCGGACTGATATTGGTGACAGTTATATGGGCTTTTAACGCCTTACCTTTTTCATCCAAGGCTAACAGGAAACCGATAAATCTGACAAATAGATCACCTTCATGCGCATCCAATTTACATTCTAAATCAATCTGTTGGCCTCGTTCTAAATCTTTATATCCTTGATTCCAAGCAAACTGTGTATCTTGTGAAACGTATTGTTCAAACTGTTTTATGTCACCGCTAAGCTGTTTGTCAGTGTTTGTCAGCATGTTGGAAAAAACGCTATTTGTGCTGAATGTTTTTTCTGACAAGTCGATTTCTAATTGGCCAATTTGGGTGCTATCTAATAATTGGTTATTTAAGCTTAAGGCATCGTTTAGGGAATCTATTTGAGTCTGAGAAGCCGAAACGTCGACAATTGATATAATTGAAGCGATCTGTTGTTGATTGTCTTTTTGTGGTGCAAATTCGAGCACTAAATTTCGATCTTTAACCGGTCCGATAAGTTGCTCTTTGCATTGAATTTTAGCCTTGATTCCGTTTTCAATTTGCGCACTATATTGTTGATCAAATAGCGTGTTCAAGCCTTTACCTTGCAAGTTTTCTGCTCTATTTCCTAAATAATATGCCGCTAATTTATTGCAATACTGTATTTCGCCTGCATGATTAACTTGAACCATGCCAACGTGGAAATTGTCTAAATACTGGGTGTTTTGCTTGAGAATAAGTTGATTTTCGGCGAGCTGATTAAGCGCTCTTTTTTGATTGATTTTAAAAAATATCGTTAGCACAAACAGCACAACGAAGATGGCAGCAATAGCAATTAATCCGTATTCAATGTTATCTGCGGATTGCGCCAGTACTTGTTCGCCAATCGCATACACATTGTTAGTCATCAGCAGTGTGCCAAGCGCAATGCAGGTTTTGGACACTTTTTTAAATACGTGCAGCGTCATTAAATTATTCCCATTCAACATATTGCAACCAGATTAACCTGTCAGCTTGGTACAACAAATCTTTTTAAAAACAACTAGGTGTAGAAAACAATACGCAAGTCATTGGTAAACAATAAGTAAGCCATTAGGCTTTGGTCGATAATTTGTGGTGACTTGCCGCCCAGCTTTCAGGAAACTTGCCTTGCAAAACGTATGAAAAGGCGATGAGTTCTGCAATCACATGGTACAATTGTTCGGGGATTTCCTGGCCTAAATCCATTCTGGCGAGAAAATCACTGAGATAGGGATCTTCATGCACTAACACACCACTTTGTTTGGCTAGGGAGACTATTTCTTCTGCTAAGTCACCAAAACCCTTGGCAATAATTTTGGGCGCTTGTTTCTCTCCTTCTTGGTATTGAATACCTACAGCGCTCTTGGTCTTTTTTGATTTTTTTGGGTCGGTCATAATCGTTACTTATTAAGCCTGAGTTTGAAAAATTTGATAAGGACGAGTGTGCAAATGCTCGGGTATTTTACCTAGCTGGCATTGCGCTTTTGCCACTTCAATACCTAAACTTTTCAATCGTTTTTTGAACAACGGAAGATAGTTATAAACCAGCTCTTTTACAGCTTCGTTGGATGTGTATAAATCTAGCTCCAATTCATCTTGTTGTAATTTGGCTTTGGTGAGTATCTGGCCGATTTCGCCAATGTCCATTTTCATCGTTAAATGCCAAATCGCTGACTTGTTGTGTTGTTTTTCAGCGCTAGCGTGTTTTTCTGGTTCGCGTTTTATTAATAACTCGATGTCTTTTTTCTGTTCGCCTACACCGCTGGGTAAAACATAATAAAATGTTTCTTGTCCTTGCAAGGCTTGTTCGGCGTTACTTAATTTACTCGATTGGTGTTGCGCAAACATACGCCCTAACTGTTTAAGTAACTGATGCTTCTGTTCCATTTGGTTCAGATCATTCAGGCTGCGCTGGGTTTGCGGAGCCGCTGCTTTGCCGGAACTCGATATGATGCTACTCACTATCTGCGCGATTTTTTCACTGTTTTGCGGTTGGTTTCTATTCAATCTAGAAGCTAAGCTAATTTGTAACATCGTCATCAGACCTGCAACAATTCCTTGTGAGGAAATGGCTTGAGTGAGTTGAATGGGTGACAAATTAAGGGGCGCTTGAGTGATGAGTTGTTTGATGTTTTCAGCGTCAGCCTCTTTGCCTTGCGGTGTGCCTTGTTGCAGCTGTTTCAATATCGCTTCGGCAAGCGCTTTAGTTTCTGGCGATTTGGCTAAAATGGGATCGCGCAGTGCCATTTCTATATTCTGTAAGGTTTCGCTTGGACTGGCAGCTTGGGGTAAAACCCGTCGCATTAAATCGCTTATTTGTTCAAGTACTTGTTGTTTTTGAGCTACAGGTATCGAGTCTAACTTTTGGGTTAAGGTTTGCAGGTTTTTTTCAATCGTCGTGTTATCTGATTGGATTGCCTTAGCCGCAGCTTCTTTGGGAGTTAGCTGATTTAAGTTGGCTTCAGCGGCGCGTTTATCGGCACTAGGAGACTGGCCGTCGGCTTGAACCTTGAGATTTAATTCGGGTTTATTGGTTCCCCCATCTGGACGCATAATCGACGTTTCAGTGGATTGCGCAGTTCCTTGTTTTGCATCACTTGGCAAAAACAGTGCATTTTTAACTTGTTGCACTTGGGCTTCAGTGAGCGGCAGCTGCGCAAGAGGAGTTTTAACCGGACCTTTAATTTCTCCTTTACCAGCTGCGAGTAAATCGATACTGACATTTTTCACACTAACATCAACATTTAAAAGTTTAGGGATTGCATTGTCTAAACGTAATTGTGGCTGTTGGGTCAGTGTGTCGATCAATATTTGACGAGGAACCGCTAATGAAATGTTGTGAGATGGATTATTTAGCCGCGCAGAATCAGATTGTAACAATTTAACGATATCTGGCTTAGTCAAATTAAGCATAATTACTTTTTGCGCAATATTGCTTTGGTTGCTGTGTTGAATTTGCTCGGGACGTTTCTGTAATTGGATGTTTTGGGAATATTTGTCTGCCGTTACTTGTTGGTTTATCTGTTCTGACTTTCCCGATTGAATAGCCTCTTTGGGGGCGGCAGGATTCAGGTTATTCCCATCCGTTTTTGCAACACTCTGGGAGATGTTTGGGCTGTCTACTATCAGCCTAACCTGCCATTGGTTACCCTTTGGGGTTATCTGCAATTGGACATTTTGATTGCTTGGCAACACTTTTGCTGACGCCGGTAAATTCACACTGATTATTTGTGATTTAGCATTAATCGAGGTTGCTAAATTGGCTGTGTTGCCATTGATACTAATCACTTTTGCATCCACAGCGACATTGTTAGTTTGTGCTGCTGGTGAAGCCTTGCTGCTAATAGCATTTAAAATGGTTGCGAGTTGTTTTTGATTGAGGCTGGCAATTACCGATTGAACGTCTGTTTTGGTTGACGGACTGTATAACAATAGTGCTGAAGTAGTATTTTGATTACCCGACGAACTGGTATGATTCTGTAATTGCGCTTGCACTTGTGTCGCGTTTAACGACTGTGGCAAGTTATTCGGTCGTGGCAAGGTCACTGTTTGTTGCTGTTTGGGTAGCGTTAAAGCAATTTGATTATTAGCTAAAAATTGAATAATAACCTGCGCAGCCTGCTTTGCTACTGGCGAGTTTGATGACAACTTCGAAAGCTGAGCGGCAGCCTGCACAAGTTGTTGAGCGTTTAGTGATATATCTGACATAAACAGGTTATCGGCAAAGCGTCAGTAGATTTAACAATGACTAAGCATAACCTGTTGTAGATATAGAATCTAATAGCTGGATTTGGCTTTTTGCTATGGTATCATTTGCGCCGATTTTTCGGCTTGTAGCTTTTCAGTAAATTAAAACGACTTTGATTTGCTAATTAGTTAAGTCGTTGTTGTATATAGCCTAACTGGAGAATGACTCAACTTGGCATTGTTACGTGGGCAAAATTTGGGATGTGTGAAGCAAGATCGAACTTTGTTTGAGAACATTGAATTTTCAATCGAACCTTCCGAATTACTTTATGTGCGTGGCCAAAATGGCGCTGGAAAAACCAGTTTGTTGAGAATTTTGGTTGGTTTAGCCGATCCTTCTGAAGGGTCAATAGAGTATAAGCATCAAGATATTCAGCATGTCAGTGAAAGTTATTTTCAAGATTTAGTCTATTTTGGACACAAACTAGGCTTAAGTCTCAATCTTAACGGAATTGAAAATTTACGATTTTGGTGTCAATTAAATCAAGTTAACTGCACTGAGTCAGAATTATTCGAATTGTTAGCTAGTTTAGGGTTGGTTGGCTTAGAAGATGTGCCAGTAAGTCAGCTTTCTGCTGGTCAGCAACGTCGTGTTGCTTTGGCGCGTTTGTGGTTGAAAACCGACGCTAAACTATGGATTTTAGATGAACCCTTCACAGCTTTAGATGTCCAAGGGATTGCCTTGTTGCGAGACAAAATGATTCAACATTTGAGTGTAGGTGGGGCGATTATTATTACCTCTCACCAAACCTTAGAGGTGGATTACCCCACATCCGAGTTGCTGTTGGAATATCGCATATGACGTCTATTTTATTGGCGGTATTTAAACGTGATTTAGCGTTGGCGTTTCGTCAGCGGGCAGAGCTGCTGCAGCCCATGATGTTTTTTGTATTGGTGATCAGTTTATTTCCATTAGGTGTGGGTCCTGGCCCTGAAATTTTACAAAAAATTGGCCCTGGTGTTATCTGGGTAGCTGCAATTTTGTCTTCATTGTTAGGTATGGAAAGGTTATTTCGAGACGATTTTCAGGATGGAACCCTTGAGCAGATAATGTTGAGTGGCGCACCTATGCCCCTTGTCTGCGTGGTGAAAGTGGCGGTGCATTGGTTAGCCAGCATTGTTCCTTTGATTTTATTGTCTCCATTGTTAGGGGTTTTTTTAAACCTTAGTTTAGATATGTACTGGGCATTGCTAGCGACCTTATTAGTGGGGACTCCGTTGCTGAGTTTAGTTGGAGCTGTAGCGGTTGGCTTAACCGTTGGACTTCAAAAAGGCGGTGTGTTGCTCGCCCTGTTATTGTTACCCGTTTTTGTACCTTTATTGATATTTGCAACCGCGGCAGTAGATGCAGCATCGTTGCAGATATCCTATTCAGCCCATTTAGGCTTAATTGGAGCAATGTTATTACTAGCTCTTGCATTGGCTCCTATGGCCATTGCCTATGCATTAAAAGTGAGTCAAAGCTAATGTGGAAGTGGTTACATCCCTACGCTAAATCAGAGTCTACTTACAAACTCTGTCAAACCTTATTGCCTTGGTTTTCAATCAGTGCGGCAATTACCCTCGTCGTTGGCCTGATTTTGGGGTTGATGTTTGCTCCAGCTGATTACCAACAGGGTGATTCTTTTCGCATCATTTATATTCATGTCCCTAGTGCCATCACATCGATGAGTGCCTATGCTGCGATGGCAGTTGCCGCGCTTATTGGTTTAGTTTGGCAAATCCGCACAGCCTATATGGCGATGATTGCGATTGCACCAGTTGGGGCGATGATGACCTTTATTGCGTTATTTACCGGGGCAGCATGGGGTAAACCTATGTGGGGCACTTGGTGGGTATGGGATGCCAGATTAACGTCTGAACTGGTGTTGTTATTTTTATACCTTGGGGTAATTTCGTTATACAAATCCTTCGACGATAAAGTACAGGCAGGAAAAGCAGCCGGAGTTATGTCCCTTGTCGGTGTGATTAATTTGCCCATTATTCACTACTCGGTTGAGTGGTGGAATACTTTGCATCAAGGTGCAACCATCAGCAAATTTGATAAGCCATCTATTGCGCCAGAAATGTTTTGGCCGTTAATGGTTAATTTGTTGGCAGCAGTCTTATTAATTGGTGCAATCACCTTAAAGCGTTTGCAAAACGAATTGTTGCGTCGCGAAATACACCGTCCTTGGGCTGTTAAAACCTTATTGAAAGAGGGCAAATCATGAATTTTCAATTCGATTCTTGGCAAGCTTTTTGGCAAATGGGCGGATATGGTTTTTATGTCTGGTTGGCATTTGGTGTGTCGTTTTTGGCTGTTTTTTTGGTTGTCTACGAAAGTATTTGGGCTAAAAAACAACTCATCAAAGCGGTTAACGCACAAATTGCCCGTAAAAAACGAATTAAACAGAAAAAAGCAGCTGATTCAGCACGTGAAGAAGCACAGTCAACATCTGAAAAGAAAGGTGAATTATCGTGAATCCAAGACGTCAAAAACGTTTGTTTGGAATATTAGCCGTTGTGCTCTTAGTAGCCGCTGCAGTATGGATGATGCTTAGCGCATTAAGTGAAAATATTGACCACTTTTACACACCCTCTGAAATCATCGACGGTAAAGAAGGTGTCACGCCAACTATTGGTCAACGTCTGCGTATTGGCGGAATGGTGGTTCCGGGGAGCGTTAAACGGGATCAGGAAAGTTTGGCCGTGAGTTTTGATTTAGCCGATACCGGTCCCATAGTAACCGTGCGTTATGCCGGCATTTTACCTGATCTTTTTCGTGAAGGTCAGGGCATAGTGGCAACGGGCAGACTAACTGAAAATAACCTCATCGTTGCCGATGAAGTTTTAGCTAAACATGATGAAGAATATATGCCGCCCGAATTGGCTGAAAAAATGAAAGGCATCAAGCATGTAAAACCCGACAATTTACAAACAGATCAGAAAGCTGGATCTGGATATTAGGATTAATTAAACATGTTTGCAGAATTAGGACATTTTTCCTTGGTATTGGCCTTACTTATGTCAATGCTATTGTCGATTTACCCCATGTGGGGAGCGTACAAAAACCAAAGCCAATACATGGCGTTAGCAAAGCCATTAGCTATTGGTATGTTTGTTTTCACCGCCATCGCTTTTGCGGCATTAATGAATGCGTTTTATACCGATGATTTTAGTATTGCTTATGTGGCGAATCATTCCAACAGCTTACTGCCTTGGTATTACAAACTAACCGCAGTTTGGGGTGGACATGAAGGTTCATTCTTACTTTGGGTGTTGATTTTCTCAGTGTGGACTGTCGCTGTCGCTGTGCTGAGTAACAGTATTCCACAGGCGATGGTGGCGCGAGTGTTATCTATATTGGGAATGGTTGCGGTCGGGTTTTACTTGTTTATTTTGACTGCTTCTAATCCATTTGAAAGTCTTTTACCTTTTTACCCTGTAGATGGACGGGATCTTAACCCTCTTCTTCAAGATTTTGGAATGATTATCCATCCTCCTATGTTGTACATGGGTTATGTAGGATTTTCGGTTGCTTTTGCTTTCGCTATATCAGCGCTCATATCTGGCCAGCTAGATTCTACTTGGGCCCGCTGGTCTCGCCCTTGGACATTAGCCGCTTGGTGTTTTCTGACAGTAGGTATTGCATTGGGTTCGTGGTGGGCATATTACGAATTAGGCTGGGGTGGCTGGTGGTTCTGGGATCCAGTAGAAAATGCTTCTTTTATGCCTTGGTTAGTGGGCACAGCTTTAGTGCATAGTTTAGCGGTAACTGAAAAGCGTAAGATCTTTAAGTCTTGGACTGTATTGTTAGCTATTTCAGCTTTTTCTCTTAGTTTGTTAGGCACATTCTTAGTCCGTTCTGGCGTGCTGGTGTCTGTGCATTCGTTCGCTAGTGATCCCACTCGAGGTTTGTTCATCCTTGCTATTCTGGGTGTGGTCGTGGGTGGTTCATTAATCTTGTACGCCATTAGAGCTCCTCATTTAAAAAGCGTTGGTCGATACGAGTGGTTTTCCCGTGAAGTGATGTTAATGGGCAATAATTTGTTATTAACTGCGGCCACAATTGTGGTGTTAATGGGCACATTATTACCTTTAGTGCATAAAGAGATTGGCTTAGGATCTATCTCAATTGGTGCGCCATTCTTTAACCAAATGTTCACTTACTTGATTGTACCTTTTGTTTTGCTGTTAGCGATGGGGCCGTTGTCTCGATGGAAAAAGCAGTCACCCAAAGCGATTCAAAAACAGCTAATAATTGGTTTTTTAATTAGTGTGTGTGGCGCGCTCTTGATCCAAGCTAGTTATAACCAAATGACATACATGGCCACTTTAGGCTCAATTCTAAGTGTTTGGATTTTGGTTTCCACAGTGCAAGAAATAATGCAGAGAGTTTCATCGGAAAACGACAAAACTCAATCTGCAACAACTTGGCAACGCTTACGCCGTTTAACCCCAAGTCATTGGGGAATGGTAATGGGACACCTAGGTTTTGCTGTGACGGTAATCGGTATTACTTTAGTCAGTAATTACGAGCAAGAAAGAGATGTGCGCATGCACACTGGTGATGTGATTGAAATTAGTGGATACGTTTTCAAATTTACCGGTGTTCGGGATTTAAAGGGCCCCAATTATGTAGGTCATGTGGGTATAGTGGATGTTTATACGGATACGACGTTAACTGAAAAAATCACTCACTTAGAAGCTGAAAAACGCTTTTATCCTGTACAGCGAACAAGCATGACCGAAGCAGGAATTGACAGCGGTATTTCCAGGGATTTATTTGTCGCCTTAGGTGAACAGTTAAATGATGGTGCCTGGGCGGTGAGAATTTACATAAAACCCTTCGTGAATTGGATATGGGCCGGTTCATTGATTATGGGATTCGGTGGCATTTTATCTATTTCAGATAAACGCTATCGGATGGCTAAAGTTGCCAAAGTTAAGGGACGTTTGGCAGCTAAAAAAACCAAAATTGATACCCCTGAAGTGCTCGCGACCAAAACACAAGGACAAGCATGAAAAAGGCATCACTATTTTTAATTCCAGTTACCATGTTTGTGCTGTTATCGGTTTTTTTATTCAAAGGCCTGTACAGCGATCCTCGACAACTGGATTCCACGGTTTTAAACAAACCGGCACCGAATTTTTCATTACCTGATTTAATGAATCCGGATGTGATATACGACCCTAGCATATTTGAAGGCCAAGTGACTTTGATGAACGTGTGGGGTGTTTGGTGCGTAACCTGTGCTGTTGAACTCCCTTATTTAACTGAATTAAGTCAACAGGGGGTGCGTATTATAGGTTTGTACTACGACCAAGATACCGACCCAGATTTTGGGATTAAAAGTATTCCTACCATTCAAAAAGAAGTGGCTGCTAAATTGGCGCAATTGGGCAACCCTTATGAGTTTAATGTCTTTGATGTAAAACGAGATTATTCCTTGGATTTAGGCGTAACCGGTGCACCCGAGACTTTCCTTATTGATAAGCAAGGTGTAATTAGAATGCATCATATTGGTGACATCAATACTCGGGTTTGGCGAAATAAAATTGCACCTCTATACAATGAGTTAATAGCCCAATGAAAAAATTAATCCTGTTATTTGTGTTGTTTACCAGCCCACTTTGGGCGCTGGAAGAAGCCTACATATTTGATGATCCGGTAAAACAAAAAATGTTTTTGGATTTGACCCAAGAACTGCGTTGTCCGCAATGTCAGAATCAAAATATTGCGGATTCTGATGCCATGATTGCCCACGATTTACGTCGAAAAGTGTATGAGTTGCTTAATCAAGGTAAAAGTAGAGACGAAATTGTTGATTTTATGAAGTCGCGCTACGGCGATTTTGTGTCTTACCAACCACCTGTCACTCCATTAACTATTTGGCTATGGGTGTTGCCCGTTATTTTTGTAATAGGTGCTGCGTGGTTTGTATTTACTCAACGCAAAAAACAAGTGAATGATTTTGATGAAGATGTGCTAGCCAAAGCTGATTCGTTATTGGAGAAAGAAGATGAATAGTTACTGGCTGGGTATTGCCATGTTGTCGGCCATAGCAGTAGGGATTTTAATCGTTCCTTGGTTATTGAAACGCAATAGACATCAGCAAGATGTGCTAACTAACACGCAAATTATTAAACAGCGGATGCAAGAACTTAATCGTGAAGTAGATGAAGGATTAATATCTACTGATGACAAAGATATCGCTGTGAAAGAATTAAAGTTAGCGCTAGTCGATGAAACCGTGTCAGGCTCAGACGCTAAGCAAGCGGGCTCTTGGCCCTTGTTTATCGGCATTGTTATTAGCGTAATCTTGTGTGGAACTTTGTATTATAAAAGCAATGAGGTTGGCGATTTACAACATTGGCAAGACGTGAAACAACAGTCATCTGAGTTAGCCAAGCGAATTGTTATTGAAGCTGATCCTAATGTGACCGTTGACGATTTGAATGATTTTAGTTTAGCCATGCGCAGTAAGCTGGTGAGTGCGCCAGATGACTATATTGGTTGGTTATTATTAGGTAGGCTACACGCATCTCTAAATCGTACAGAATCAGCGTTACAGGCCTTTGAAAAGGCCTATTTACTGGCACCGCAACACAGCGGTGTATTATCTAGTTACACTCAAACACTAGTAATGACAGGCGATGAGAATTATATTCGCAAAGCCCAAGGGTTATTAAAAGCAATGGTGATTAATAATCCGCAAGATATGAATGCGATAGGCATGCTAGCTGTGGCATCGAGCCAATTAGGTGATACTCAGCAAGCGTTAGAAAGTTGGCAACAATTGAAATTGATTCTGCCTGCTGATGATCCCATGACCGCTGAAGTTGATAGACGCATCGCTCAATTAAGCGCACAGTCCATGGATGAGTTAGCCGAAACGCAAGTAGATACAACAGGGGCCGCAACGTCAGTTTTAATTACGGTGTCTATCGCCGACGAACTTGTTGCTAAAATACCAGAAAATGCGTTCATCTTTGTATTTGCACAAGATGCTAATGGCTCGGTTAGAATGCCCGCTGCGGTGGTTAAAAATAGATTGTCGGCTTTGCCAATACAGGTCGAGTTATCTGACGCCAATGCAATGATGCCAAGTTTTAAGTTGTCGCAACTTGAAAGCGCACGCTTAGTGGCGCGAATTTCGTTAGATGAAAATGTTGCACAGGCTAAAGGTGAGTTACAAGGAGAAGTAACCATACCACTTCAAGCCGGTGAGCAAATGACACAATCGATAGTGATCGATAAGGAATTGATGTAATGAATCAAAAATTTTGTTTGCTGTTATTAGCAACATTGTTGCTAGGTGGATGTGCATCAAAGCAAGCAGCAAATGAACAAGCACAAAGTGTTGAATACAATGATCCCCGAGACTCATTCGAAGGGTTCAACCGCGCCATGTGGGACTTCAACTATGATGTGCTTGATGCTTATATTTTGCGACCGACAGCTGTTGTATACGTAGACTATATGCCTCAGCCAGCTCGGCGAGGACTGCACAACGCTGCTCTGAATCTAGAAGAACCGTCTAATTCAGTGAATAACTTACTGCAAGGTAAAGTCGGTGGAAGTTTAACCAGTTTAGGACGCTTTGTACTGAACTCAACTGTGGGTGTTTTGGGTCTGTTTGATGTAGCTAAAGAAATTGGCTTAGACAGGCAAGAAGAAGAGTTTGGTGAAGTGTTAGGTAAGTATGGTGTTGGTACTGGGACTTATTTAATGTTACCGGCTTATGGTCCAACTGATCTTCGCTCGTTAACTGGTGACTTTGTCGATTCATCCTACTTTCCGCTGCAAGATTTATCCTTTTACGTAGCGGCAGTGCGAACCGGCATTAAAGTACTTGAAGCTCGCGCTCAATTGATGGAGCAAGAAGGGCAGTTAGATCAATCATTAGACCCGTACGCATTCGTGAAAAACGCTTACTTCCAAAACTTGGAGTTTCGGGTAACAGACGGAAAAGTACCGCAATCTGATTTGAACACCGACCCAGAAGTTGAAAGCGAAAACTTCGAAGACTTTTTAGACGACCTATAGGTTCGTCTTTGTATCGAGAGGGTTACTCTTGCTTAGTATTGCAAGCAATGCTGCGATTGGCGTTTTTGACTCAGGTGTCGGTGGATTATCCATCGCAGCAGCTATCCGTAAAATATTGCCCCATGAAAACATTATTTATGTAGCTGATAGTGCCAATGCGCCCTATGGTGGCAAAGCTGAACACTTTGTATTGCAGCGTTGCCAAGCCATAGTTGAGTTTTTAATGGCGCAACAAGTGAAACTCATTGTGGTGGCTTGTAACACCGCAACTCTTACCTGCATATCCAAATTAAGAGCACTTTATCCCATAGAATTTGTTGGGGTAGAACCTGGAATAAAACCTGCACTGAATGCAAGTCAGTCCGGCACAATTGGCGTTTTAGCCACCCACAACACCATCAAAAGTCAGCAATATCAGCAATTAGTTGCGCGTTTGAAAAGCCACAACCAGGTGTTATCGCAAGCATGTCATGGTTTAGTGGAAAAAATTGAAGCGGCAGAGTTTGATACCGTCGCTACTCACGAATTAATTAAGCAATACCTATTGCCGCTAATCAATGAGGGAGCCGATCAAATTGTTTTAGGCTGTACTCATTACGGTTTTTTAAGTCGGCAAATTAGTCGTATCGCAGGTGACAAAATTCAATTAATCAACACCAGCGATGCGATTGCTCGACAAACCTTGGCCGTTTTAGAACGCAATGGAGTAAAAAATAGCAATCAACAAAATGCAAAAAACCTGCTTTATTCCAGTCGCTGCGATGCGGATTTTTTAACTGTATGTCAATTGTTGTGGCCAAATGAAATTGAACAAGTATACAAATTTGAACACTGATAGACGTGTTGATATATAGTGAAAATGTTTCTTCTTCTGGGGGCTTAGCTATGCGCATTACGAGTTGTTTTTTGTTGGTTTATTGGTTGTCAGGGTGTGCCAGTCAAAACACCCCATACCAAGGTGAAAACCTAGTCATACCTTCTATTCAATTACTTAAATCATGGCAATTATTTCAAAAGGAAGATCATACTTACCGCTCTAATATGTGGCAAAAAAAAGGTCAGCGTTGGGCGGATACCTTTGCTGTAAGCATTTATTATCAACAACAAGAAGACTTAGTGCAAAAACGCATTGAGCTGGATGCGCCGGGTAAAATGCACTGCCAAGAGTTTCAATCGATTGACATGCCGCATCCTAAAACCCAAGATGTTTCAGTCAAATATTGGCAGACTCGTTGCCAAGTAAACGGCAAGATGATTGCCCGTATGATTCATTTAATGATGCAGGGCCAAGAAAGTTTTTATCATATTCAGAAGGTGTGGGCATTTGATGTGGATGAATCCGAGTTTTTGTTCTGGAAGCAACAAATGGATGACACATTTTTATGTGATTTGGGGGCGAGCGATAATACTTGCCCCCTGGATTAACGCAGAATTTCTTAGCTAGCCGAATTACTCTCCAAATGCGCCAGCAGCACCTGGGAAGACGATAGGGCTTTCAAAGCCTTGTTTATTTACGCTACTGACCCCAAAAAAATAGTTATCAATGACCACATTTGCCAATGTGAATTCCGACACCTTGCCAACATATCGACTAAATTGCCACTGAGGTGCGTCTGTGTATCGCCAATAAATCTTATAGCCCGCTAGATCGGGCGCCTGTTCAGCTGAAGCAATCTGCCAACTTAGGGTAGTACTAGGTTGTACCGCGCCCTTTATATTGACTTTGGCAGGTGGTGTGGGCGCCCACGCCATGCCTGCTAATGAAACGGCATTTAAAGCGGTTAATTTGGCGGCATAGTCAAAATTAACTCCCTCTATGCTATCTCCATACTTGATACCATCTTGGCTACGTAGGTCTTGGTGTTGGCGATGGTAGTTTTCATTCGTTTCCATAATACGCACGCCAGGGTAGCCTAAATCATTAAATGGACGGTGGTGTCCACCGCGGGCAAATCTGTCTAAGCGGTAGATAACCATAGTATCTAAGTTAGGAATGTAACGGTCAGCCATCCAGTCGATGTATCGGGCTAAGTTACGGCTTGGTGAGTCGACTTCGCCACCAGTGAAGCGTCGTGTTCTTGCTTCTTTTGGGGTTTCGGTTTGTCGCGTGCCCTCTGCAAAAATTCGCGCTGTGGTGTTGTTAATGACACCATTGATTCCTGCAATATTGCCAATCATGTCATTGTTCAATACTGCTTTTATTCGCCAACCATTTTGTTGTGCATGCTCAGCTAGAATTTTACCGCCAAACAGCCCTTGTTCTTCTCCTGCAAGCGCAGCATAAACGATAGAGCCATTAAATTTGTATTGGGATAATACCCGAGCAGCTTCCAAGGTTCCGGCAATGCCTGACGCATTATCATTTGCACCAGGGGAGTCTGATGTAAAATCCATCACATCTGAGACTCTTGAATCAATATCACCAGACATTATTACGTACCTATCGGGATCTGTTTGACCGCGCTGAATGGCAATAACACTCACTACCTCTGTGGCATTCGGAATGCGTTTTTCGCCACTTATGGTTTTTGACTGAAAATAAACTTCCAAGCAGCCACCGCATTGGGATGAAATTTTGTCAAATTCAGCTTTTATCCAACGCCTCGCTGCACCGATTCCGCGAGTATCTGATTGGGTCTGTGATAGCGTATGGCGAGTTCCAAAATTTACCAAAGTGCGTATATCATTTTCGATATTTTGCGCGGATATTTGTCCCGCAATGTCATGTAATTTTTGTTGATCTTGATATTCCACATTCCCATGGGCGTATGCAGAAGTTAGGCTTGATAAAAATAAACAGAAAACTAGTCTAGAAAGGGTCATGTCAACCTCTTGTTATTTAAAGTGTGCGGCCAAAGGCCACCTAGATCGTACCTTGCTATTAAAACCATAAATCCATCTAAATTAAATCATTAATCGTTGAACAGCCTAAATAATCATCCAGAAACTCCGCAATAGCGCAGCATTACAATTCATAGAAAAAATACATTTACGTTTGAAATTAATTCACGTTGCAAACAAAGGAAATCAATAATCAGTTCAATATTTTTAATGGGTTTATTTTTTAACTACATGATTTTACTGAGGTTAGCTTGCCTTTAACAGAGGAGGCGAAAGTGGTTCAGTCTTTGCTGATTAACTCTCAATAAGTTCTACTTAAATTGGAATAAATGACTTTGAAAATCCTAATACCTAGTTTGACAACCTATCGAATTGCTTTTTTTAGCTGGGGACGGACTTATGGCTTCTGATAACAAACCTTCGATTGCGATAACTGGGCCAAATAGTTCTGGTTTAACTGCGTGGCTATTCACTGCTTTGAACGTACGTCTAGCGGGAGGTTTACCGGTTCGAGTTACACCGGCAACATTCAGCGGAAAAATTGATTATGACGGCATCATCATCGGTGGTGGTTCAGACATTCACCCGGATAATTATGTTGCTCAACAAGTTCCTAAAGTCAAACGTTCAGGATGGTTAAGAATAAAAGAAGCTTTGATGTATCCGATGGAGTGGTTAAGCCGCTTCTCAGCAACAAAGTACGACAAAGAGCGCGATGCAATGGAGCAAGAGTTTATTGATTATGCGATGCAGCAAGACAAACCTATCTTAGGAATTTGCAGGGGACACCAACTGCTCAATGCAGAGCTAGGTGGCAGCATGTATCAATCAACACTGCCGTTGTTGCAGAAGAAAATGCGCATACGAAGCCCATTTCCTCGCAAAAAAGTTATTTATACTAAAGACAATTCCCTTATCAGTGACATTGCTGGCGATGATCCCCTCAAAGTGAACGCTATCCATTCTCAAGCGATTGCCGAGCCTGCGGATAGCTTGGAAGTGACAGCAAAAGAAAAAGCCGGCATTAATCAGGTTATCGAAAGCAAAGATAGTGACAAGGTGCTTGGGGTGCAGTGGCATCCGGAATATTTGTTTTATATGAAAGCGCACAGAAGCATTTTCCAATGGCTAGTTGAACAGGCCAGAGATACAAACAACAAAGAGGATTGCTAAGATGAAAAAAAGTAATGGGATTAAATTAGCGTCGGTTGTTTTTATTTTAGCCGCGCTTACAGCAGCATACTTTTTGACACCTTTAGGGGACTATTTGAGTATCGACAAGATCACTGATTTAACCAGTAGTGTGCCGCAAAACTTCGCGACTGCGTTGATTTTTCTGGGGATCTTTTTTATTGGTGGAAGTTTACTCATTCCAATCCCACTAATGGCGTTTGCGGTTGGTTTGGTTTTTAATATTTGGATAAGTTTGTTGATTTGCATACCGGGTTTTTTATTGGCAAGTTTGAGCGGCTATGGCGTCGGTAAATTTATCGGTGTGGAAGTGTTTGGCGAAAAAATCAGTAATAGTTTAGACAAAGTTAAAAATAAAATGGATGATAAAGGTGCTTGGGCTGTTCTTGCACTAAGGTTAGCACCCACTCCTCCGTTTACTGTCACAAGTATCATTGGGGGCTCTTTAGATATCAATATCTGGAAGTACGCATTTGGTTCTACAGTAGGTATTATGCCTTTAGGTTTAAGTGCGGTATTTTTTGGAGAGGGCGCGCTACAGATGATGAAAGAGCCATCTGGCTTGGCCGCCACATCAATTGTTGCTGCCATTATTCTATTCATTGTATATCGAGTGATGGTGAATAAGCAGACTGAGCAGTAAAATTCAAATTGCGCTTAGGTTAACTTTATATATTGGAAGTCTATGATCCCACTGGTATTCCACCCTATTTATTCAATTCTAGATTTACCGGTTAGACACCGATTTCCGATTCAAAAGTATCAGGAAATTTATACAGCGTTACGTCAATTTGGTGTATCTGAATCTAGCTTTCATCAACCTCAAGCTGTCAATGTTGAAAGTTTAAAATCGGTTTTAAACCCCTTATATGTGCAGCAACTAACTACCGGCACCCTTGATGCTAAAGCAATGCGGCGAATTGGGTTTCCTTGGTCAGAACAATTGATTAAACGCACTCTGACCGCCGTTGGCGGCACTATCTTAACCAGTCAACTTGCGTTAGACGCAGGCAAGGCAATAAACCTAACAGGTGGTTATCATCACGCGTTCGCCAATTTTGGCTCAGGTTTCTGCATGGTCAATGATTTGTATCTAAGTGCACTAAATATGCTGCAACATCCAGATGTAGATCGGGTTTTGATATTTGATTGTGATGTGCACCAAGGCGATGGCACGGCAAAATTGGCGGAACGAAATGCCAATGTTAAAACTGTCTCTATTCATGGCGAAAAGAACTTTCCCCATCGAAAACAAGTTTCGGATTACGATTTTCCATTGCCTAAAGGAACAACAGATGCTGAGTACTTAGACACTGTCGACTGTGCTTTAAATCTTGCGCTTAACAGTTTCCAACCTGATGCCGTGATTTATGACGCTGGGGTGGATGTGCATGAAAACGATGATTTAGGGCATTTGTGTATCAGCACCCAAGGTGTGTATACCCGAGATAAATTAGTTTTCGACCTGTGTGAACAAAAAGGGCTTCCCGTTGCCGCTGTCATTGGCGGCGGATATCAGCGAGATATCGATGCCTTAGTCAAAGTGCATTTACAGTTATTCAAGGCCGCTGGAGTTTATTGAGCCTGCTCTTGCTCCCGTTGCACGGCCTAGATATCAATAGAGCGCGGGGCTAAAGCGCCCGCCACAGGTTTAGGATGTTCAATTTTCTTTTTGTAGCATGGGCTTTTGCCCATGGATATCAATAGCGCGGGGCTAAAGCGCCCACCACAGGTTTGGGATGTTCAATTTTCTTTTTGTAGCATGGGCTTTTGCCCATGGGAAAATGCTGAATTTATATAGCAGCGGCTAGCTCTGCTCCTTGTCTAATTGCACGTTTGGCATCGAGCTCTGCCGCAACATCTGCACCACCAATCACATGGACTGTCATTCCCGCTGCTAACAAACTTTCTTCTAAATCACGGAATGGCAACTGACCAGCACAAATTATAATGTTGTCGACTGCCAAAAGTTTAGGTTTGTCGCCAATCTTGATATGAAACCCTTGGTCGTCAATTTTTTCATAGCTCACTGAATTGATCATATTGACGTTGTGATGGGCAAGGGAAGTGCGGTGGATCCATCCGGTTGTTTTACCTAAATTCGCACCAACTTTTGATTCCTTACGTTGCAGTAAATAAACCTCCTTATCTGTTGGCGTGATCTGGGGCGGCATTAACGCGCCCGGATTCGCATAACTTTTATCAATTCCCCAGTGAGTCAGCCATTTATCCAAATCAGTGGTTAGATGTTCGTGTTCTACTAAGTATTCAGCCACATCAAAACCAATACCTCCAGCACCAACAATAGCCACTCGTTTGCCTACCGATTTGTGATCTCGCAGCACATCTAAATAACTCATGACACTAGGATGATCGATACCGGGAATGTCTAGCTGACGGGGTTTGATGCCAGTAGCCATGATTATTTCATTAAAGCCTTGCTCCTTTAACATCACTGCATTAGCCGTTGTATTGAGATGCAATTTCACCCCTAAAACTTCAATTTTTCGTGCGTAATAGCGCAGTGTTTCGTAAAACTCTTCTTTACCTGGAATTTGTTTAGCGTAATTGAATTGACCGCCAATCTGTGCGGATTTTTCAAATAAATGCACCTGATGACCGCGCTCTGCGGCATAAGTGGCAAAGGCTAGGCCGGCAGGTCCTGCTCCAATAACTGCAAGTTTTTTAGGTTCTGCCACGGTTTTAAAAATCAGTTCTGTCTCATAGCAGGCTTGGGGATTAACTAAGCAGCTAGCCCTTTTTTGTGCAAAGGCATGGTCCAAACAAGCTTGGTTGCAAGCTATACAGGTATTGATTAGATCGGATTCATTGCGCATAGCTTTAGCCACAAAGTCAGGATCGGCTAAAAATGGTCTGGCCATGGACACCATATCTGCATCACCATCGGCTAACACTGCTTCTGCAACCTCTGGTGTATTGATTCTGTTAGTGGTGATAAGTGGGATGCTGACCTCGGATTTTAGGCGTTTTGTCACCCAAGTGAATGCCGCTCTTGGAACTGAAGTTGAAATTGTGGGGATTCGCGCTTCGTGCCAACCAATTCCGGTATTGATTAGTGTTGCTCCGGCTTTTTCAATTTCCTTGGCTAAATACACCACCTCTTCCCAAGGAGCCCCGCCTTCGACTAAATCAATCATTGAAAGTCGATATATTATGATGAAGTTTTCACCCACTTTTTGACGAGTTTGCTTTACGGTCTCGATAGCCAAACGGGCCCTATTTTCGAGACTTCCACCCCATTCATCGTCGCGATGATTGGTGCGTTCACAGAAAAACTGGTTTATCAGGTATCCTTCAGAGCCCATAATCTCAACGCCATCATAACCTGCTAATTGCGCGTAACTGGCACAATTGGCGTAATCCTTAATGGTGTTGTACACACCTTTTGAGGAAAGTGAGCGAGGTTTGAATGGTGAAATAGGGGCTTTCACTGCTGAGGCCGATACATTCAACGGATGGTAACCATAACGACCTGAATGCAATATTTGCATACAAATTTTTCCGCCGTGGGCGTGCACAGCATCTGTCACGACTTTATGTTTTTTAGCGTGCCGGCGGCTGCTCATCCGTCCTGCAAATGGGGCGAGCCAACCCGCTATGTTAGGACTCACACCGCCTGTCACTATTAATCCAACTCCCCCCTCAGCGCGCTTGGCGTAAAATGCCGCTAGTTTCTCAAAACCGCCTTTTTCTTCCTCAAGTCCAAGGTGCATTGAACCCATTAACGTTCGATTTTTTAATGTGGTGAAACCAAGATCTAACGGGGTTAATAAATGTGGAAATAGTGAGGGTGTTGTCATATCTTTGTCCTTAATTCTTATTCGCCAAGAGTAGAACGCATATTGCTGATGTGCAACCATCGATACAGCATGGGTTAAAGTCTACTCTAAAATTAAAGTGTTGAATCTAATATGGATCAAAGTTATCACAGTGCGCTATTGGAAATATTGAAAGGGTATTTTCAAGACCAAAACCTGCATAAAGTAGAATCTATTCAAACTCTATGGAGTGGGTATGGTGAAATTGCACGCTACAATATCCCCACTAGGCAGCGCAATTATGTGGTAAAGGTCGTAAATCCCAACTCTGAATCTGCACATCCAAGAGGTTGGAACACCTCTATTTCTCATCTTCGTAAATTAGATTCATACCAAAACGAACAAATTTTTTATGACAGCTACAGCGGGCTAACAGATCAATATAGTCGCATTCCTAAGTGTATTGCCTCGGGTCAAAATCAACAGATACGTTGGTTAATAATGGAAGATCTGGATGCCAGTGGATTTACCTATAGATGTGATGATGCACCGCTAGATTTGGTGAAACTAGGTGTGCGTTGGTTAGCCTACTTCCATGCTCGATTTTTAAATAATGCCACCCCTGAACTTTGGCCTATTGGCACCTATTGGCATCTTAAAACGCGCCCTGATGAGTATCAAAAAATGCCAGAAGGACGACTAAAAGAAGCAGCGACTGGGCTCGATCAGCAACTTAACTCGGCTAGCTACCAAACGCTACTACATGGTGACGCTAAACTGGCCAATTTTTGTTTCTCTGCTCACAAAGATGACTTGGCTGCTGTGGATTTCCAGTACGTTGGTCGTGGCGTTGGGGTAAAGGATTTGGCGTATTTCTTAGGTAGTTGTTTTTATCAAGATGGTTTATTTAAGCATGCCGAAACTCTTTTAAATGATTATTTTAGTCACTTTAAAAAGGCGCTGCTTCACTATCAAGTAAATTGCAATTTTGGATTACTCGAAGAGCAATGGCGGGTCTTGTACCCGCTAGCATGGGCCGATTTTGAACGCTTTTTGAGTGGCTGGGCGACTGAACATTACAAACGTAATGAGTATATGCAGAAACAAACCGAATTGGCGTTAGCTTATTTAAATCAGCATAAATCCAGCAGCTAATCCTGTAACGGCAATCACCAACCAGCGATATTGTTTGTCAGGTACTCGTTTGACGATTTGAATACCCAAATAAATTCCTAGCGCGATGAACGGCAAACCAAGCAAATTTAATGCAAACGAATTAACGCTAATGGTTTCCCACGACCAGATGTGAAAGGGAACTTTAAATAAGTTGATGATCAAAAAGAACCATGCGGCAGTGCCAATATATTCATTTTTAGGTAAACGCATACTCAATAAATACAGCGCCATCACTGAACCGGCCAGATTGCCAATCATAGTTGTAATACCACCTAGGGTGCCCATTAAAATTGCAAACCATAAGTAGTCAGGTATTTTTTCCTTATTAATGGTTTCCATCCAAAGCATAATCCCAAGGCTGGCGATTATGATGAATCCCATGACTTGCTTAAACACTTGGTCATCAATGCTATTACCGATTAGCGTGGCGATGAGCACGCCTATTGCCGCAGAAGGAAATAACTTAATCAAGAAACTCCAGTTGGCGTGGCGGTGATAATATTTTACGGCGAATAGATCGGCCATAATTAACATCGGTAACATCAATCCCGAAGAGGCTTTGCCACCAAAAATAAGTGCTAGAATTGGCACCGCGAACATTGAAATTCCGTGCACACCAGCTTTTGCCATACCGATAAAAAATGCGACTAAAAATAGCAAGCCAAGTTGCTGGTAACTCAATGTGTAGGAAAATAATTCAATCATTAAAATCAATTCATAAGCTGGTGGCTGAAATCTGACAAGCTGCTATTAATTCAGAATTGACATTGAACTACAAGACGCGTTTAACTTTTTAATATCCAGATAACAAAAAACGGCCAACTTAGTTGACCGTTTTTATTTTAGTTATGATTTTAGTTTAAGGTAAATTAAAGGCTTGGTTCAGGTACTCTAATCCAGCCTTCCATTAAGATCCTAGCACTGCGACTCATAACGGCTTTTTCAACTTGCCATTTACCCTGATTAAGCACCGCTTTTGCACCTACGCGCAATGTGCCTGATGGGTGACCAAAACATACAGATTCAAGCTCACCGCCGCCAGCGGCAAGATTGACTAAGGTGCCAGGAATGGCTGCGGCCGTGCCAATTGCTACTGCGGCTGTGCCCATCATCGCATGGTGAAGTTTGCCCATGGAAAGCGCTCGAACCGACAAATCGATTTCCGATTTTGCCACTGTTTTCCCACTTGAGGCCAGATAATCAGCTGCTGGAGCCACAAAAGCGACCTTTGGCGTATGTTGCCGTTGTGCGGCTTGTTCAAGGGAATCAATCAAGCCCATTTTAAGTGCGCCGTGAGCACGAATTGTTTCGAACTTAACCAATGCATCGCTATTGCTGTTGATCACGTCTTGCAATTCAGTGCCTTGATAACCTAACTCTTGAGCATTCAAAAATATCGTAGGTATTCCAGCATTGATAAGTGTTGCATTGAGCTTACCCACACCTGGAACATCCAATATTTCAGACACCTTACCGGTAGGGAACATGTCACCTTCACCATCGGCAGGATCAATAAACTCAACAGGTATTTCAGCGGCAGGGAAGGTAACCCCGTCTAACTCAAAATCTCCGAGTTCTTGCACTTGACCATCACACATTGCTACATGAGCGATAATGGTTTTTTGGATATTAACCTGCCAAATTTTAATCGTAACAGACCCGTTTTTAACCAGCTTCTCGGCAGGTATTAAACCAGCGTGAATCGCGAAAGGTCCTACTGCTGCAGACAAGTTACCGCAGTTTCCAGACCAATCTACAAAGGCTTTGTCGATTGCCACTTGGCCAAACAAATAGTCAACATCATGATCAGCTTGTTGGCTTTTTGACACAATCACGGTCTTGCTGGTACTAGAGGTCGCGCCCCCCATTCCATCGGTTTGTTTGCCGTAGGGATCTGGGCTACCAATAGTACGTAGCAACAAGGCGTCGCGATAAGCGCCAGCTGTTTGCGCTTGCTCAGGCAGATCTGCAAGGTTAAAAAACACGCCTTTACTCGTTCCGCCGCGCATATAGGTGGCGGCAACCTTTATTTGTTGAGCAAAGCCACTCATTGAGCTTGTCCTTCTGACTCCAAAAAGTCTTGAGCGAAACGTTGCAATACGCCACCGGCTTCATAAATAGACACTTCTTCTGCTGTGTCTAAACGGCAATTTACTGGGACTTCTATGGTTTCACCGCTAGTACGGGTTATTATCAAGGTTAGTGAAGCACCAGGTTGACGCTCGCCTTTCACATCGAAAAGCTCACTGCCATCGATATTCAGTGTTTTACGAGTCGTGCCAGCTTCGAATTCTAGCGGTAACACACCCATTCCAATTAAGTTGGTTCGGTGAATACGCTCAAACCCTTCAGCCACTATGACTTCTACACCAGCTAAACGAACCCCTTTGGCAGCCCAGTCTCGAGATGAGCCTTGCCCGTAGTCAGCTCCGGCAATAATAATTAATGGTTGTTTGCGTTGCATGTAGGTTTCAATGGCTTCCCACATCCGCACGGTTTGACCTTCAGGCTCAAGACGAGTTAACGAACCTTGTTTAACTTCACCGTTTTCGATCACCATTTCATTTAACAACTTAGGGTTAGCAAACGTTGCTCTTTGCGCAGTTAAATGGTCGCCCCTGTGAGTAGCATAGGAGTTAAAATCAACTTCGGGAACATCCATTGATAACAAATACTCTCCGGCTGCACTGTCTGCTAAAATCGCATTAGAAGGTGAAAGGTGATCTGTTGTTATGTTGTCACCAAGTACTGCCAAAGCGCGCATGCCTTTCATTGTGCGCTCTGCCGCCAAGGCACCTTCCCAATATGGAGGGCGACGGATATAAGTACTCTTAGGACGCCATTCGTATAGCGGATCAATATCTTCGCCATAATCCACAGTCAAATCAAACATGGGATCATACACTTTCTTAAATTGTTCTGGTTTTACGCTGCTGGCAACAATGGCATCGATTTCTTCATCGCTTGGCCAAATATCTTTTAAGGTAATCGGATTACCTTGAGCATCAGTTCCGAGCACATCTTTTTCGATATCAAATCGAATCGTACCGGCAATAGCATAAGCTACCACTAGCGGCGGAGACGCTAGGAACGCTTGTTTTGCATAAGGATGAATACGGCCATCGAAGTTACGATTTCCAGAAAGTACCGCTGTGGAATATAAATCACGGTCGATAAGTTCTTTTTGAATTTTAGGATCCAAGGCTCCACTCATACCGTTACAAGTTGTACATGCAAAACCAACAATACCAAAGCCTAACTGCTCAAGTTCAGGCAGTAGCTTGGCATCTTCCAAGTACAACTGAACCGCTTTTGAGCCCGGTGCTAAAGAGGTTTTTACCCATGGCTTGCGAGTGAGTCCAAGTTTGTTGGCATTTCTGGCAACCAGTCCTGCTGCGATAACATTGCGAGGATTACTGGTATTGGTACAACTTGTAATTGCAGCAATGATGACAGCGCCATCAGGCATTAAGTCACCGTCGTGCTCAACAATACCTGATATTCCTTGTGCCGCTAAATCAGCAGTAGATACACGGCGGTGTGGATTAGAAGGGCCCGCAATATTGCGACCAACTGAGGACAAGTTAAAGGTTAATACACGTTCGTATTTAGCATTTTTTAATGTGTCTGCCCACAAACCCGCTTGTTTGGCATAGTTTTCCACAAGTTGTACTTGTGCATCGTCCCGACCTGTTAGTTTAAGATAATCGATGGTTTTGTCATCGATATAAAACATCGCTGCAGATGCGCCAAATTCTGGGGTCATATTAGAGATAGTCGCACGATCGCCAAGGGTTAAATCCGATGCTCCTTCGCCGAAGAACTCTAAGTATGAGGAAACAACACGCTCTTTACGCAAGAATTCGGTAATCGCTAAAACAATATCGGTGGCAGTGATACCAGGTTGACGTTTACCGGTAAGCTCTACGCCAATAATATCTGGCAGACGCATGTAAGATGCACGGCCTAACATCACACTTTCGGCTTCCAGTCCGCCGACACCTAATGCAATTACACCTAAGGCATCAACGTGAGGAGTGTGGCTATCTGTTCCAACAAGTGTGTCAGGGAAAGCAACGCCGTCTCTGGCATGCACAACAGGCGACATTTTTTCCAAATTAATTTGGTGCATAATGCCGTTACCTGGCGGAATCACATCAATATTCTTAAAGGCTGTTTTGGTCCAGTTAATAAAGTGAAAGCGGTCTTCGTTTCTACGATCTTCAATGGCGCGGTTTTGTTCAAAGGCGTCAGGTTCAAAACCTGCATGCTCCACAGCCAAAGAGTGGTCAACTATCAATTGAGTTGGGACCACAGGGTTTACTTTAGAAGGATCGCCACCTTTTAACGCAATAGCGTCACGGAGTCCGGCTAAATCTACCAATGCGGTTTGACCCAAGATATCGTGACACACTACTCGCGCTGGATACCACGGGAAATCAAGATCTTGTTTACGTTCGATTATTTGTTCTAGTGCAGCATTAAGTTTTTCAGGCTCACATCTACGAACTAAATTTTCTGCTAATACACGGGAAGTGTAGGGAAGGGTGTCATACGCCCCTGGTTTGATTGCGTCTACAGCTTCACGGGTGTCAAAAAAATCAAGTTTGGAACCAGGAAGGCGTTTTCTGTATTGAGTATTCATATTTTTCTACCTTGCTATTGCGTGAGTAGAGTGGGCATTAGGAATGCCCACTTATTGATTGCCTGGAAAAGGAAAGTTCTATCGTTGTTTAATCGGAGTCACTTTACGTGGCTCTTCGCCGATATAATCCGCACTTGGTCTAATGATGCGGTTATTTGATCTTTGTTCCATCACATGTGCAGCCCAACCTGTTAAGCGAGAGCATACAAAAATCGGGGTAAACAATTTAGTTGGGATCCCCATGAAATGATAGGCCGAAGCGTGGAAGAAGTCGGCATTACAGAACAGCTTTTTGCTATCCCACATAAACTCTTCACAAGCTACTGAGATGTCGTACAAGCTGGAATCGCCAAACTCTTTACCGAGTTTTTCAGACCAAGATTTGATGATCACATTACGAGGATCGGATTCACGATATATTGCATGACCGAAGCCCATGATTTTTTCTTTGTTGGCCAACATTTCAGCCATTTTAGCTTTGGCATCTTCAGGCGAACTGAATTTTTGAATCATATCCATGGCTGCTTCATTGGCACCACCATGCAATGGACCACGCAATGTGCCAATCGCGCCGGTAATACATGAGAACATATCTGATAAGGTTGATGCACAGACGCGAGCCGTAAATGTAGAAGCATTAAACTCATGTTCTGCATACAAAATTAGCGACACGTCCATCACTCGGCGATGAAGTTCAGACGGATCTTGATCTGTTAATAACTTCAAAAAATGACCGGCGATTGAATCTTGATTAGTGGTACATTCAATTTCCACATTGTCATGACTGTAGCGATACCAATAACACATTATTGCAGGGAAGGCGGCTAACAAACGATCCGCACTATCTTGTTGTTTACTAAAATCATCTTCAGGCTCTAAGTTACCTAAAAATGAACAACCGGTGCGCATCACATCCATAGGATGAGTATCAGCAGGGATTAACTTTAACACTGCTTTTAAGGCGTCAGGCAAATCACGCTTTAACAGCAATCTGGCTTTATAATCTGCCAGTTGAGTTTCAGTGGGGAGTTCCCCTTTAAACAATAAATAAGCTACTTCTTCAAAGGTGGCGTTATCTGCTAAATCAGATACATCGTAACCGCGATAAGTTAAACCAGATCCTGATTTACCTACCGTGCACAATGCGGTTTCTCCTGCGCTTTGACCGCGAAGGCCCGCACCACTTAGTTTTTTGTCAACCATGATAGAGTCCTGTTTTATAAATGAAAAATATAGGGTTATTTATTTTTACCTTGAGAGAAAAGACTATCTAATTTCTGCTCATAATCGTGATAACCAAGATAATCATAAAGATCCATGCGAGTTTGCATGCTATCTACAACGGCTTTTTGGTCACCATCTTTTAGTATTGAAGTGTAGACGGTTTCTGCTGCTTTATTCATCGCTCTAAAGGCACTCAACGGGTAAAGCACCATATCGGCTCCCCACTGCGCGAGTTGCTCTTTATTCCACAACTCAGTTTTACCAAATTCTGTGATGTTGGCTAAAATAGGCACGTCTAAAGCTTCTGAGAAAGCGCGGTAATGCTCTTCGGTTTGAATTGCTTCTGCAAAAATGCCATCAGCTCCGGCCGCAACATAGGCTTTAGCACGTTCGATTGCTGCCTCTAAACCTTCCTGTGCAAAAGAGTCTGTACGAGCCATAATGAAAAAGTCAGGGTCGGTACGGGCATCTACAGCTGCTATAATCCGATCAGTCATTTCTTCAATGGAAACAATCTCTTTGTTTGGTCTATGTCCACAACGTTTTTGTGCGACCTGATCTTCCATATGGACCGCTGCTGCTCCAGCTTTTTCCATATCTCTTATGGTTTTGGCAATGTTGAATGCGCCACCCCAACCGGTATCAATATCTACCAATAGTGGTAGGTCGCAAGCTGCAGTAATGCGTTGCACATCGACGATCACATCGTTAAGAGACGTCATGCCGAGGTCGGGTAGGCCGTAAGAAGCGTTTGCCACACCACCACCAGATAAATAAATAGCCTTGTGACCAATTTGCTTTGCCATCATGGCCGAATACGCGTTGATAGTGCCAACAATTTGTAGTGGTTTGTTGTCAATCAATGCTTGTCTGAATTTTTTGCCTGGAGTCATAATTTCCTCTGTTTAACAATCGGTGAAGTTTGTAAACCTGAAGTGGGAATAATATATTTTGAGTTACGACGTCTTATTCCGAGCTCAGGTTAGTTACGTTACTGCAATTTCTTTTCAATATTATTTTTGGAATACAAAATGTGTCGGCGCATTAACATTTCAGCTAATTCTCCATCGCGATTAGCTATCGCTTGAACAATGTGTTTATGTTCATCAAACGCCGTGGAGACTCTTGGTCCTGCCATACCTAATTGCACTCGATACATGCGAACCAGGTGATAAATGCCATTGATGAGCATTGAAATTAGATGTTCATTTTTGCTGCCAACAATAATCCGGTAATGGAAGTCTACGTCACCCGCTTCTTGATAATATGACTGTCCTTCTTTTACTTCTTGAAAGTGTTCAGAAAGTAAAGATTCGAGCTCGTTCACTTCTTGGTCAGTCATATTGGTAGCAGCCAAGCGGGCTGCCATTCCTTCAAGAGACTCTCGTACTTGATACAACTGAATTAACCCTTCAGGCGTCAACGAAACAACCCTGGCACCAACATTTGCTTTGCGTTCAACTAAATGGCAGGTTTCCAAGCGGTTAATCGCTTCACGAACCACTGCTCGACTGACCGCATACTTTGTCGACAATTCTGTTTCACTCAGCTTGCTACCAGGTTGGATATCTCCTTCAACAATATCTTTGCGAAGTTGGAAAAAGGTTTTATCCGCTGATGTAACCGGTGATTCTGATAAAAAATTGACCAAAAATTTTTCTTCATATTATCTGTAATGTCGACAATATAGACCTATATGGACATTAATTCAACATTAAATCTTAATATTGTCGACAATGTGTGGTTGTTCGATTGGATCCGTTTTTTATATTGTCGTATTAGGAATCTCGGTAAGAGCTTAGAATGGATGTAATTTGTGGATAGACAATTGAAAGTGCAAATTGGATAAGCTTGGTTCGACCAACCTTCTGCCGTGGATTGTTCGCAGAGGGCCAGTCGAGGTGTATCGTTATGCCAATGGTAATGATTTAGTTAGCTGAATTAAGCACCATAGCGGGGAGATTTGAGTGGTGCTAACAATAGATAAAATATCCACGCAAACCAGGAAATAAATATAACAGCTAATAACCATGCAGCTTTTTCGCCTCCGCAGGTGCGGTTTGATGTGGCAATGGCCACAATGGGGATTAACCATAAACAAAAAATTATTAAGCCACATAAAAAAGTAAACATCTATATTCTCCTTTTAACCCCAACCACAGTAACGGGGGGATTTACATTATTGATTTTTCTAACACTTGTCATTTCGCTTAATAGCAATTAGAGCAACATTTATTCCAAATAAAAAAGTTAATGAAATCAATTGGATGTGTTTTTTATTATGTTCGCATTCGATGTTTTTTGACTAAAAAGTGGTAATTTTGCCTAACTAAATTGCTTGTTCTATGAGATTAAGCGTTAGTCGTTCAAAACAAAGCTGTACAAAGGTGCAGACAATCGTTATTTCACTGATATACTCGGGCGTGTAATAAAAATGTAATTAAGTTATTGATGACTTAATGGTTAATTTGGCAATCGTTTGGACAAGGTGTTTCCGCTTCGTTTTGCTGTTTGGAACTATATATGCGTGAAAAGTCAAAGCTGACGTCAGATCAGTGGGTAGCGTTACTTGCCAAAGAAGAGTTACCAGCAATTACATCCATTGCCGGAATTTTAGATAAGTTCTCAAATGATGATAGATCATCTATTCCCAGCCTCAGTAAAGTCATACTGCACGATCAGGCGTTATCTTCCAGCTTATTAAAAGTGGCTAACAGTTCGAGTCGTTCGCCGGTGAAACGGGTGACTACTGTCTCTCGTGCTGCAATATTTCTAGGTATTCAATCAGTTAAAAACATTTGTTTAACTGCCAAGGTGTTGGAAGGTTTGTTGAATAGCAAACATCTTTCGCCAGCGGTCTACGAAAGGCTAATGAAATTAATGGCAAATGCATTTTTTGCTGGATTGCTGGCTAAAATGATGGTGCCTGAATACGATGAAAGTACCCAAGAAGAAGTGTATTTAGCGGCCATGATGTACAACATAGGCGAAACGTCATTTTGGAGTACCGGCAATCCTCTTACACGTCAGTTGATCCAAAAAGCGGGTATGCCAAAAATAGCATTTGAGCAATATTGCGCATCCACGGCAGGGATTAAATTTAAAGATTTGAGCGTAGGGCTTGCTCGCACCTGGAACTTGGGGGAGTTGCTGATCAAATCGTTAAATCAGCCACAAAGTCGCACCAAAGAGATGAATATCATTAGCTTATCCAATCAACTCAGTGAAGCGATTGGTTCTCCGCCTAAGAATAGGGCGAAATTTGATCATCTAATCAAAGACATTTGTGCACTGATCAATGTGGATGAACATAGACTAAAACTTAAGATTGAGTCCACACGCAAACTGGCAGTTGAGTTGCTTGCATCTTACAACGCATCTGCTTTGGAAAGTTATATTAAACCTTTGCCCAAGCAGAAGGATTTTGGCGGATTACCAGCCCCTGTAGAACTTGCTAATTTGACCATCGAAGAGCAATTAATCATCAGCATCAAATCATTAAATGCGCTGACGAGAACCAGTCGTAGCATCAATGAATTCCTTACCCATACCTTACAATTATTATCACAAATATTTCATTTTCATCGCTGTGGTTTTTGGGTGTTTAGTCAAGATAAGCGTCAAATTGAATGTAGGCAGAGTGTCGACAGTGAAGGGGAGGCGGTGCGATTCCACTGTTCATTTCCTTTAACCGACTCACAGAACATTATGAGTTATGCCATTCAGCATGCCGAAACTGTGTTTATCGAAAATTATCAGGATATTAAATGGCGTGATTATCTGACTTTTGAATCAGAACAGTTTATTGAAAATGGCTTACTGTGTTTATCGCCAGTAAAAGTAAATTCGAAAGTAGTGGGGATGATAAGTGCGCAATTTTTTGACAAAGCAAGTTACTTCAGCGAAGAGGACTTTGCTCATTTTGATTTAATCGCTGAGCAATTAAATCTTTGTTTATCCTATGTTTCCAAGCGACTTCAGTCTTAATTCAATGTCCGCTAAAACCTGTTGATATTAACCAGTAAACTTAAACCGATAAGCCTAATCAATGAAACAGGGGCAATAAAAAAGTCATTGGCCAATAAAAAAGCCGTTAGCATTTACTGCTCACGGCCCGGGGAGATTCAACAGTTCACTACGCTGTCATTATGTATGACGCGCAAAACCACCAAAAAGTTTAAAAAGTTTTCAACTTTTTTTTATTTAGTCCTTTCTCAAGTAAATATCAGTAAATTAAAATCAAAAAGATGCCATCAATTTGATTGCAATCTTTTGTGGAAGTCCTTATAGTTGAAAAAAACGTTACCGGAACTAACAAGATGGAAAATGAATTAGACACTATGAATCATGGTCAAAAAGAGCGTTTAGCTTTTATTGATTTTAGTTTACAGTATTTTGGACACGTAGCGCGCACTGACTTAATTCAGCGTTTTAAAACGGGTCTAGCGGCATCGACACGAGATTTTAGTGCTTACAAAGCCCTTGCTCCGAATAATCTTATTCTTGTCCATCAAACCAAAAGTTATCACCGTACAAAGCAATTTAAACCAGTTTTTAAACATGACCCTGAAGTGATTTTAACATCCTTGAGTCGCGGCTTTGGCAATGGAATTTCGAATGGCGTACAACCGTCTGAACAGTGTTTTGATGCCGTGCGTTTAATTCATCCTGATCAAAATATTATTGCGGCCTTGATGCGCGCAATTCACATTAAGCAGCCTATTGAATGCGGTTATGTTTCAATCA
Source organism: Alteromonas sp. M12 (assembly GCF_037478005.1). Taxonomy (NCBI): domain Bacteria; kingdom Pseudomonadati; phylum Pseudomonadota; class Gammaproteobacteria; order Alteromonadales; family Alteromonadaceae; genus Alteromonas; species Alteromonas sp. M12. The sequence goes on from NZ_CP144164.1 coordinate 1,172,720, forward strand.
GTTCTGGCGAGTCAACCCGAGTTATTGTACCTCACGCTATTGTTAATAACGGTCATCGATGGCATGTAAGAGCCTACGATCGGAAACATCAAAGTTTTAGAGATTTTGTGTGTACTCGATTTACCTTTGTTAATGCATTAGCACAAGACATCAATACCTTAGAGGCTAGGAAATTTGATGAACAGTGGAATCATCAAATCGAGTTAGTGTTAGTGGCTCATCCCAGTATTAAACATCCAAAAGCCATTCAACTAGACTATGCCATGGTAGAAGGAAAATTACGGGTAAAAGTGAGGTCTGCACTGGCTGCCTACTTATTAAGACAGTGGCAAGTTGATTGCTCTCAAGGGCATAAATTTATTGGTCAAGGATGTCAATTGGCATTAGCCAACCCGGAAGCATTAATTGGCGTAGAAAATACCGCCTTGGCACCAGGTTACAAAAGTTAATGTGTAGCTAACACGCTGATATGCCTAGCCTTGAGGCGCTCTGCACTTTCAAATTGGGTTAACGAAAATATCACTAAACCTTGGTATTTTTCAATGACGCTAAACAGTAAGTCTAGGTTTATTTGTTCGTCCGTATCGGCGTAATCAATGTTGTCGTTGAGCAAGTCGTCAGCGAACTCAAAATAAATAATGGCATTTTGTTGCTGGGTTTGTGCGATAAGTTTAGCTAAATCTGACGTAGAGAGATCGTTGATAAGTTCTTGGGTCACCAACAACACTTTGTTTTTCGTCTGATATGCAATATTAGCCAACAATAAACCTTTATTGAATTCTGAGTTGCCTAAAAATCCACAGACCATTGGTGTGTTCTTTTTAGCCATACTGGTCACAAGAAAAGATTGCTCTCGATCCTGTTCTGATAAGGGAGGATCTTGTAGCGGTTTTTCAACAAGACTCAATAAAAGTGTGTGTTGCAAAGGACCTTGGGTTTTGTCGCCAAAGTGTTTTGTATAGTTTACTCGACTCATTTAATTACTCTTGCCGCCTCAAGTTACAGATTAACAGTGTAGTCAATTACATCAAATTGCAAATACTTAGGGTATAAACAACTTCAGATGATGCTCTTGAATTCAGTTTTTTTAATCCAATACTAGTTAAAACCCGTTCCTATATGTAGTTAACAATTAAGGAAAAATGATGTCAGCATTATTTGAGCCACTAAAACTTGGCAATATTAGTTTAGAAAATCGAGTGGTAATGGCGCCACTGACAAGATGCAGAGCGACTGAAGAAAATGTGCCGACTGAGCTAATGGCTACTTATTATGCCCAACGAGCTGGAGCGGGACTGATTATCGCCGAAGCAACAATGGCAATCTCTGGAAACTCCGCTTTTTACCGAGAGCCAGGAATACATTCTGATGAACAAGTGGCAGCCTGGAGAAAGGTCACTGATGCTGTGCATCAAAATGGTGGCAAAATAGTATTACAACTATGGCACGGCGGCAGAGCTTGTCATCCTGTATTGAACAATGGCCGTACGCCAGTAGCACCAAGTGCATTAGCCATTGATGGTTATGTCCATACCCCACAAGGTAAAAAAGATTACGTCCTTCCCCAAGCACTTAGTTTGCAAGAAATCGCAAATATCGTTGAAGGCTTTGCTAAAGCGGCGATTAACGCCAAGGCCGCTGGTTTTGACGGCGTTGAGATACATGGTGCAAATGGATATTTAATTGATGAATTTTTGCGTGAAAGTGCTAACACTCGCACCGATCAATATGGCGGCAGCATGGAAAATCGCAGTCGCCTGTTATTTGAAGTGTTAGATGCAGTGACCAATGTTTGGGACAGTGGAAATGTTGGTTTAAGAATTTCACCAATTAACAGCTTTAACAGTATGCGCGACAGCGATCCAGAAGGCCTGACTGCTTATTTAGCAAAACGATTAAATGATTATAACCTGGCTTATCTACATGTAATGCGCGCTGACTTTCAGCAAGAACAACAAGGTAACGTAATAGCAGCCGCGAGCAAGGTTTTTGACGGCAACCTAATTGGTAACATGGGGTATGATTTCACTGAGGCTGAGCAAGCAGTGGAGCAAGGTGATTTAGCCGCTGTTGCCTTCGGTTCAGCCTTTATTGCTAATCCAGATTTACCTTATCGGTTTAAACATGGTATCGCCTTAGCTGAACCGGATCCCAAAACCTTCTACACTCACGATAGTGTGGGTTATATCGATTATCCTGCCGCAGCCGAGTAATCATCAAGTGGTGCTCTGAGCCGATAAATATGGTTACAGAGCACTATTTTTTACGAATAGCCTATTTTGGGTCTGATGATGAGCTTTCTGAAAAGGGTTCTGAATGGTAATAAATGGGTTTCATTGAGCCACAAAAACTCAAACGATAATTTAGCATGTCTTGCTCTGGTACACTGCTTTTAGCGTTCACATCAGTGATGCAACTGATATTTTCGAACAACAAAATAAGATGATCGTAGCTTGGTGCACCTTGAATTTGGTGGATCAACGCACGGCTGTTGTAACCTAGTTCCACAATATCGTACTTTTGTCGATTATTGGGTTCCCCTAAATCCTTCAGAACTCTAACGTACTTTTGTTCACTGAAGGTTAAGTCCATTTGTTCATAAGTTAAACTCCCACCTTGTTTATAATTGCCGATATAAACGTCAGCTTTAACACTTACAGATTCGCCACGGATTAATTTTTCAATATTAAACGATTCTGGTTTGATGGTAACCAAATCTGCATCTCTGACTAAATATACTAACGCGGAGTCTTTGGGAATAAGTTTATAAATCAACTGGACGTTATGGGGTTTTCTGTAACTTGGAAGATTAGAAACATATAATGAGGACGCATGATTAAATACCACCATGCCATGCACACCTTCATATGCCGGATCTAAGGGTTCTGCTGCTGCACTCGCATCGCCATCTTGAGCAAAGCCAGTACTTGAAATTGCTAGTAACAACCAGCAAAAAACTATTCTAATCATAAAAACCTCTAAATTGGCATCGCTACAACAAATTATAACTTAACTATGTAATTTCACCGCCATTATACCAGTCTATTGCCAAGTGGAGATTGCACTTTAGTCTAAGCGAGTCAGGGGAAAGCTCTGGGCAACTCGCTAGCCGCAGAGCTTAATATAACAAGTTAATTTTACAACGATGACTGGGGGAGGTTTTAGCATCAATCATTCAACCTTAGTGGTGCATTTATCTCTATAAGGTTTATCTGCAAATCGTGCTATTAGAAAATCGATAAAGGCGCATAAGCTTAATCGGTTATCAACTTGTTTGCGCCAACCCTATTTTCATCTTTTTGAGTTTAAGAATGGAATATTTTCAAACTCATTTATAGTTCATTTCAAATTCTTCAATTTTCTCAAACAAAGCTTCAGCTTCGCTATTGTATTTTGCGTAATCTCGAAGATTTCCCTCCTGCTGTGCTTGCATCGCTCGAGCTAATTTTTGATCGTATTGCTTGCGTAGCTTTTTAATCGGATTTGCTTTGAATAATCCAAACATAGTTAACTTAAAATCCTTTTAATACTGTTTCTATAAGCCTAGAGGATAAGACCAGATTTTCATCTTTTTATATTCAAATAATTTAAAAAAATTTTATTTAGTGGTTGGACGGTAAATAATCAACCCGCAAAATTATAAAATACTATTTATGACGACGCTAAATCAAGCACTTACAAATTGGTTTTTAGGGTTAGCGAATAATAACCCTAGTTTGGCCGATAAATACTGATATTTAGGGTGTTAAATTGAATTAAACCTCGCTAAAATCAGCGGCTGTACGGAATTCTACACCTGCTTCTCCAAGTTACCTTCATTTAAGCATTTGAATCCCGAGTTAGCTGTCTCAATCATAATTATAAATTAGGATGTTTATGCCTGGGTTACATCGCATTATTCTCATCGACACACACCTTCCAGGTGTAGTGGAATTAAAATTAAACGGTCATACCAATATTTGTGGAACCAATGCCTCTGGCAAAACCACGTTACAACGATTGATTCCTGTGTTTTACGGAGAATATCCAAGCCGAGTTGTACCCTCTACACGAGATAGTTTCGAAAAGTGGTATTTACCCAGAGAATCGAGCTTTATTGTTTACGAATACGCCCGCAATGAAGGGGATTTGTGTCAAGCAGTCTTGGCATCTTCTGGAAATGGTGTGAATTACCGATTTATCGGAAAACCTTTCGAATTAAACGACTATTTATATAAAAACAAAGCTGGCGAGCATAGCAGTGTGACTATGAATGAACTGGCTCGTAGTTTAAAACGCGCCAATATTTTAGTTACAAACCTGCTCAATACCAAAGAATTTAAAGCGGTATTACAAAATGATAGAGGTGTTTTAAACGACAGCACCAATAGCCGTGAGTTACTGGGATATGCTCGAATATTCAGTTTATGTGAACAGGCTAATCACCTTAGACACATCGAAAAACTAGCCAAAGCTGTGCATTCTAAAGAAGGCAAAATGGAAACCATTAAAGCCATGATTGCCGCTATTCTAGAAGAAGATGGTGTGCAGCCACCGAGTTCCAGTTTGAGTAGAAATAGAGTCGAAGATTGGATTAAAGAGTGCCATCTGATTAAAGAGTTTGATGCGATACGCCCTGAGTTTGCTAAATTGGAGCAAGCCGACCATCAACTTAATCAGACGGAATATCGTCTCTCAGAATTACAACAGCAGTTCGCGGTAGATACCAGCGCGTTAGCCGCCAATGTGGTGGATTTTGAGCGCGAATTAGATGAAATTCAACTATCCAGTAAAAAACTTGAATCAGATTGGACTCAACAAAGAGATGAGTTGAATCAGGCGCTTTCAGTGGCCAAGGCCGACTCGGAAAAATTAGAATCCGATTTGGAGCAGATAGAAAGCGAATATGATGATTGGCAATCGCAGGATATTGAAACCCTACAGAGCAATTTACAACAACTGCCGCAATGGGAAAGCGAATTAGAGACATCATCAACCCGATATACCCTGCTGACTGAGAAACATCAAGATGTTGAAGCCAGTTTCAATAAACGGGTAGCGCAAATCAGTGAAAAATTAAATGAAGAGCTTGAGGGGTATTCTGAAGAGAAAAGCCTTTTACAAGATAAGTTGTCTGAACAAAAAAGTCAGGAACAGCTTAAATTACAGCAGATCCGAGATGACTATCAAGGTCAGCTTAGCAGTGTTGAATCAGAGTATCGACAAAGAGCGGATGAGCTCAAAACACAGTATACCGAAATAACTGCTGCCCTTAAAAATGCAGGGTTCGACGAGTTTGAACAAAGTCAGTTAGATATTCTTGATGCCACCTTAAAAGAAGCCGGTATCGCTGAGGATGCAGCTCGAGAGAAACATCGAAAAGCACAACAAGAATTTGTTCAGGCAAGTCAATTGCGGGTTAAAGCGAATGCAGTCCTTGAAGAAACCCGTCGCAGTCAATTAGAAGCGCAGCACCAGTTAGACAAAATCGAAGGTATTCTTTATCCAGGTGAAAACAGTTTATTGGAATTTCTCCGCAAAGAGCGACCAGATTGGCAAGATAACCTTGGTAAGGTCTTGCATCCAGAGCTATTTAAACGCAAAGATTTAAAACCAAGTGTAGGCGATGACTCTACTAGCATTTTTGGGATTAAACTGGATTTACATGCAGTTGATATGTCGGAATTCGCAGAAACTGAAGTTCAACTTCAGCAAAAACTCAGCGATGTTCAACAAATTCTTGACCAAGCCATTGCTAATCAAAATGAAGCTGAACTTAATTTAGCCAAGGCCAGTGAAGAGGTTCGTAATAAAGAACTGGCTCAAGCGAAAACCGAAAGCGCCTGCAAAACCGCTGAAGCGACTCGCAGACGGGCGCAACAAGATAAAGATCAGGTTCAGCAAGAATATGCTCATGCTTTATCCCAGCGTAAGTTACAAAATAAGAAACGCTTGAGCAATATCCAAACTGAGCAATCAAAGTGCAAGACGCAACACGCTGAAGCCATTGCTGAAGTCAAAGATCAGCAGCGAGAAGCCGAAACTGAGCATCAATTCCATTGGCAACAGCTTATCCAAGATATTCAAACTAAAATATCTATTGTCGACAGCCATATCAAAAAAGCCAAACAAGTCGCCGCGGAAGACAAACAAAAAATTGAGCAGTGGAAAGAAGACGAGCTGAATAACCGAGGCGTTGATGTTGACGATATCGGCACCTTGCAAAAACGTATCAAACAATTGCAAAAAGATATCACTTACACAGACACCCACCGTCACAAAGTGAAAGATTACCAACGTTGGTACGACACTTATTTTGTTGGCTATAAAGTGACTTGGCAGCAAAACCTAACGGCGGCCAAAAAAGCCGCAAGCAAAGCGGAACGTTTGTTAAATCAGAAACAAGCTGATTTCAAACAACAGCGTCAGAAAAGTAAAGACCAACAAGCTCAGCTAGAGCAAGATTTGCGAACTGCACGAGAGCAGCATATTGATGTACAGAGCATCAATCGCAGTTTAGGTAAACTCAGACTGGTTAAAGCGGATCAAAACAGTCCATCAAGCAAGTCGGCTAAACCGGATACGGTAAATATTGGACAGCGTATATCTGAAGGACAAGAATTACTGCAAACCAGAGATCGTTTATTGGGTGATATCAAGGTGTATGTGGAACACTTTGACCAGCTTATTGCTGCGCAATCGGGCACCGGCTTAGCCGATATTTGGGAGCGCTCCAGAGATGAATGTGCGGTGGTGAATGACCAAGGAATTCGCAATATTGATCACCGCAGAATGGTGGTGCATCTGGCCCAGTTATTAAATGAAGTGGTTCCACAAAAACTCCACGGATTACGAGAACAAGGTCGAATTTTTGGTGCTGACTTAACCCAATATTATAATGTGCTGGAAGATATCGATAAACGTATCGCCAGCCAAAGTAAACGAATTAGTAAAGAAGTCGATGAAGAATTGTTTCTCGATGGAGTCTCTGATTCAGCCGTAAAAATTCGCTCGCGTATTTCAGAATTAGAGTTTTGGCCTGAGTTAGCCCAATTCAATAAGCTTTATCAGGCTTGGATGAAAAGTGGTGCCGTTGAGCTGCCAGATGATGAATATGCGCTGAGCATGCGTAAAGTCTTGGATATTCTTGGTCGCGCCGCCTTAAGCGGCGGGATCAGTAAATTATTAGATATTGAGCTGCACATCAAAGAAGGTAATTCTAATCTGGTTATTCGAACGGACCGTCAATTAAATGAGTCTTCCAGTCATGGTATGGCGTACTTAATTTTATGTAAATTCCTATTAGCCTTCACTCGATTATTACGAGGAGATGCAGATGCCACTATTCACTGGCCCATCGATGAATTGGGTACTTTGCACCAAAGTAATGTGAAGAAAATTTTTGATGCTTGCCAGAATAATAATATCTCTGTGGTTGGCGCATTCCCTAACCCTGAATCGGAAGTATTAACCCTGTTTGATAATCGCTATTTGATTGATAAAACCACACGAAAACTACAGGTGGTTCAACCCAAAGTCAGTGCTATAGCCGAACATATCCAAAAACGTAAACAAACTGAGCAAGGAGTTAACCCATGATTAGCGAACAAGGCCGCATTCTAGAAAGTTTGTTATCTGGGGCGTTTATCTGTCAGGTCAGTGATGAAGATGCTTGGCGATTCCTAAAAACCTCAGGCAATAGCGATAAAATTGAAACCCAGTTGAATATGTTGAACCGCACGTTGGCCAGCGCTGCAGAAGGGGAGGTCTATTACGCTGCTTATCAAACCTTGGGCGATAATGAGCGCAAAGTGCTAACTGGTCAATTTCAGGATATTTCCAGTCATTTAGTGCCCTTGGTTGAATGGTTATTGTTAGTTCAGCAAGCCAGTGGAACTGATGTGCCCGTCACTCAGGGAACGGCTATTCGATTAGCTGAAATCCAACTGACCATTGAAGATACGCCAGCTTTTGCTGAGCAATTAGCCAAAATTTCCCATTACAAATTGTTTGGTTCTACCAGCGTATCGGTCGATGGCCAGATTAAACAGGTGTTTAAGCGTCTAACCGATTTGGGATATATGCTACGACCTAATCAAGACAAACAAATCTTCATTGCCACTGGGAAAGTGGAATACCTATATGAAGTGATTAAATTTATCGACGAAACCGAATCATTGTCTTTGTCTGAGCAGGCAGAAAGCGCAGTGCAGCAGGGAAGCCTGATATGAACCAAAATCTACATCAGGCCGGAGTAAAGCTTCTTAATGCGCTAAGTAGACATGCTGATCTTCTGATGCAGGTTTATTTGTCGGGTACTGTGGATGAAACCAAATTCAGCCCGAAAATTATCGACAGTTTAGTGCAAATGGGAATTTTATGGCGTCCTGACGCTGACGCAGATTTACGTCTGAAAAATGCGGTACGACAATTACTCGAAGGCAGTTTACATGATGAACGAAATCGTCAAATAGACGCCAATATTGGCTCAGCGCTGAAGGGGCTTAAAACCTTAGCTGACCATTATAAAGAAGCGTTACAACATCAACGATTTACCGAAGCCAATGCGCATCTTTCAGATTTAACTGAGCATGTTTACGCGTTGACTGAATCACTCGAAAATAATGTGAGGGTGCTGTTTAGCCGAATCAACAATGAGTTTGGTTACGTATCTTCCATTGATGCCAAGATCCGTGAAAATCAGTTGGCACAATCGCAAGTATCCGAGTTATTGGGCGAATTGGAAATGTTCCAATTTGATGAGCTAAGCGAAATTGCTGCCAGTAATCGTGAATTACGTCACTTATTAGTTGTTACCTTACAACACAGTTTTTCCCGTGTAACCCAAGAGCTATCCATTGTACAAGCTCGATTGTTGTCATTGTTAGGTCGTTTCAGAGAGCTACGGGGACGCACGCGTTTACTCAAAGGCTTTTTATTGCACATGGAACATTCGCCGACATTTGTACCGGTGAATTATTGTGGATTATCTCAAGTGCCGATGTTGTTTAATCAGGCTGAAGCGGTGATTAAACCTGCTGCGGCGGATGTAACGCGGGTTGAACATGAACAAGAATTACAAAAATTAGTCAGCGCAATTAAAACCCTAAATCGTCCTCCGAAGGCGTATCAACCAGAGCGGGCTGCCCACCAAATTCATGTTGAAAAGCAAAGTGAAGTAGAGTTTGCTGAAGATAAGCTTAAAAAAGCGGTAGAAGGTTACTTCTGTCAGGTTATCGATACCGGCGAGCGATTAACAGCCCTAGAATATTATCAACAGCACGAATTAGAGTTCGATACCGAAGCTTGGTTGTATCAAGTTATTGGTGGTTATCAAGGGTTAACCTCAGAAGAACAAGCGTATTTTGCGATTGAACAAAGCGGAGAACTCCATCCTATTTATAATGGAAACTTTATTATTCGCGATGTTGAGTTGGGATTAAGATAACGACTTCACCGGTCGCAATTTATGACGACCTGTGAAGGCATATGTTGTTGCCTAGAAAAACGCGCTAGGGCATGACTTTCATAAAGTTGTTAAATTTATCTTGGCTTTTAACCACCCAGTCTGGAGGTGATTCACCGCTTCCGGCCAACTTGAGATTAGTATGTTGACTGGCGACTTGCTCAACAATTGCCATTTGTTGCTCGGTGGCATCCACGAAAAATATGTGTTTTCCTTGTTTTAGCAATTTTTGAAACTGTCTAAATTGATAATTCGGGACTTGGATGCCAATAAGTCCGCCTTCCCATGTGCAAAACCCCAGTATTACCACCGCAAGAAAACCAAAGGGGATCCATCCTGCAGCCGTGAGATGCCAATTCATGCTATACGCCAATAACAAAACCAAGGCTGCGCCAATTGCGCCAACCACAGCTCCTAATTCGGTGGATCGTACAACATCTTTTTTCAACACGGATTCAATGGCATGTAAATGATGTTTTTCAACTTCAGCATCATTTTCACTTAACACATGCAATTGAGGTGTACTCAATCCTTTGTCTTCAAGTTCACTTTGGATAATACGTAGATCATTCAAGTCATCACTTATGTAGTATTGTCTTTTCATCTCAAGTACCCTTTTACTGTCTCGTTGTTTCTAATGCACTAGAACAATATTAGTACACAAAAACACTTTATTGTTTATTTTTTGTTCGATTTGGTCTGTTGCTTCCATGTCAGCACCAACTGATTCCATGTTGGAATTGTTGTTAGAAAAACCAAAATCTTAGCCAAGATCAAAACCAAGAGAGAATATTTATGAGTTTGTTGGGTTCTACAATGATTTTTTTGGCCGCAGCTGTGGTGGCAGTACCTATCTTCAAACGTTTGAAATTGGGAGCAATATTAGGTTACTTAGTGGCGGGTATGGTCATCGGCCCGTCGATTATGGATTGGGTTTCTAAGCCCGAGACAATTTTACATTTTGCGGAACTCGGTGTCGTATTCTTACTGTTTATTATCGGCTTGGAGTTAGAGCCCAAAAAACTCTTAAAAATGCGTGATCAGATTGTTTTTACAGGGGGCGGACAGTTATTTCTAAGTGCTAGTTTCATCGCGATATCGGTGAAGTATATTGTCGGTACGGACTGGACGGCAGCCATAGTGATAGGCTTGGCCGTGGCGCTTTCTTCTACCGCTTTTGCTATTCAATTGATGGAAAATCAAAATATTTTAAAGACCCCACCAGGTCAAAAAGGTTTTTCAATCTTATTGATGCAAGATTTGGCTGTGATTCCCATTCTGCTGTTAGTACAAAGCCTTTCCACTGTGCCTGATGTCGATTCCCCTGCGTGGTGGGTAAGCATCTGTGCAATTGTGGCAGTGCTGATTATTGGAAAATTTCTGATCAATCCATTTTTGCGACTGATTTCCCACTGGGGTAATGCCGAAATCATGACCTCTGCCGCGTTGTTAATTGTTATCGCGACTGCGCTAGGTATGCAAGAAGCAGGGTTGTCGATGGGAATGGGCGCATTTGTGGCTGGGATGCTACTTGCTAACTCAAGCTTTAAGCATCAATTAGAAGCGGAAATTGAGCCGTTCAAAGGTTTGTTGTTAGGTCTGTTCTTTATCGCTATTGGTATGAATTTAGACTTAGATTTGTTTTTCGATAATCCACTGGTAATTATTGCCGCCGCGTTAACTCTGATTGCGATTAAAACAGCCATTATTTTCAGCATTCTTAAATTTTCGAAACAAAGTACAACTGACTCGATGCGCATTGCATTGATGCTCTCTCAGGGGGGCGAATTTGCCTTTGTGGTTATGGGAGAGGCGAGCCTAGCAAACCTAATAGCACCCACCCTAGCTAGTCAGGTTACTTTGGTGGTAGGCGTTTCTATGGCGTTAACTTCACCATTAGTGATTTTACACAGTATTTGGTTCAACAGTCGTAACTGTCCAGCGGTATACGATTCGCAAACCGACACCGACGAGCCGCGGGTTATTATTGCTGGATTTGGGCGCTTTGGTCAGGTAACTGGGCGTATTTTAGCGGCCAATAAAATCCCGTTCACAGCATTGGATAAAGATGCAGAACACATCGCCTTTGTTAAAAAATTCGGCAACAAAGTGTTTTATGGTGATGCCACTCGATTAGATTTATTAAAGATATCGGGGATAGAGCAAGCGTCTATATTATTGATTGCTATCGACAATGAAGTTGATACTTTCAAAATTGTCGCGTTGGTCAGTGAGCAATTTCCCCATGTGAAAATGGTGGTCAGAGCCCGCAACCGTAATGCGGTAATGCGCTTGTCTAAAGTTGAAAACTTACACTTTGTTAGGGAACTCTTTTGGTCTGGGTTACGGGCCGCTGAAAAGGTGCTAGAAGATTTTGGGTTTGACAAAAAACAGGCTGCGCATATGTGTGACATATTCGAAAAGCATGATGAAAAAATTCTCAAAGAAGTTATCGACGCAGACTCTGATTTAGATGAACTGATTCAATTAAGTAAGAAGGGCCGGGCTGATTTGGAAACTTTATTTGCCAATGATATTAAACAGATCGGTGGTAACTAGATAAAAGTAGCGACTCTGAGCAGTAGTGTAACAAAAATGTCATCTTAACAGCATAGGCTTAGCGGCCGGCAATATGTACTTGTTTATGGCATTTTGTGCCTGCATTTTTTTCATCTTACAGCTCAAGGTAATCGCTAGTGTTTGAATTCTTCTATTTGAATATACGAAATAAGTTACTCTTTCTTATTTGTTCTATTTTATTGATAATTTTAGTCGCGGTTTATATTGGACTGTCTTCGCTAAACTCAGTGACGCAGGAATATTCCGCGACCGTCAATCAAGAAGTGACCAATATCACCCATGTTTCTGGGCTAAATGTGCGTTTTAAAACGCAAGTACAAGAATGGAAAAACACCTTAATAAGAGGCAAAGACCCAGAGCAACTTGAAAAATATTGGGGCCGATTTGTTGAAAATGGGCAAACTATTGTCACCCAATACAGCAATATTTTAAACAATATGTCTGAGCAACATCCTGCATATTCTCACGTCAAAGACTTTTCAGTTAGCTATCCGAAAATGCTCCAAGCCTATGAGTCTGGTTATGATGCGTTCTTAACTTCCGGCTTTGATATTGGCGTAGCTGACAACAGTGTCAAAGGCATTGATAGAGCACCCACTGAGAGCTTAAATAACGCTGTTGAAGCAACTAACCAATACGTTTTAGGTTTGAAAAAGCAAATTGAATCCCGCGCCAGTTCCGTATTTATTTATACCAATGTGATTATCATTGTGACGATTTTAATCTGTATTTTAGCGGTTTCTTGGTTTATCAATGCCAGCGTATTAACTCCTTTAAATCGCTTAACCGATGTTTCAAAACAAATCGCTTCAGGTGATTTCACCGGCGAGATTGAAAGTACCACCAGAGATCAAATTGGTCTGGTTACCGATAATGTGAAACTTATTCAAAATGACTTGAGCAAAATGCTAAGTCGAATTCTCGGAGAGTTAAAAGAGCTCGGTGAAATCATTAATAACTTGGTTGAAGGGTTCCAAACCGTAAAGCATGGTTTAAAAAGCCAAGTTGATTTGACTCAGAAAACCAATGATCGTGTTGAGCAATTAACCCAAACTGGGAATGACATTGATGGGGCCATTAAAAAAGCATCAGAATTTGTCGCGTCATCTACAAAAGAAGCCGATCAAGGGCGAACGGTGTTTAAACAGAATGTGATGATTAGCCAAAGCGTGATGGACGCAACTAATTATGCCTCTGATATTATATCAACACTGAAAAAAGACTCTGATGATATAGGCGACGTGGTAAATGTGATCAACAGCATTGCTGATCAAACCAATTTACTGGCATTAAATGCTGCCATAGAAGCGGCTAGGGCTGGAGGCGCTGGCAGAGGTTTTGCTGTTGTAGCGGACGAAGTGCGTAACTTGGCAAATAAAACCCAGCAATCTACTCAACTTATTTCGCAAAATGTACAAAAACTCCAAAATGCCGCAGATGAAGCCGTCTCTGCTATGGCTCAAGGCAAAATCCAAGCCGCAGACGGGCTGCACCAAGCAGAGTCTTCGTTAGGAATTATTGATGCATTGAGTCAATCTTTTAGCAAAATTCACGATTTGAACTTACAAGTGCAAGATGCAGTAGGCTTACAGCAATTGCAAAACAGCAACGTCAACAATGACATTTCAGAAATTGTTGCCTTGAGTGAAAGCTCTCAACTTGCGGTAAACCGAATGGAAGACGCATCAAAAGTACTGTCCTCGATATTCGAAAGCATTCACCTTGCGACCCGAGATTTTAAAACGAAAATTTAAAATCAAAAGAGTCAGATACGTTGAAGCATCAAAGGTGGCAGAGCTGTTGAAATGAATGGTTCTTCCAGTTGTTTGGTTAATTCTTTTGGTAATTCTCAAGAGCTTAGACAATTTCCCTGTCCATATGTCCGCACCAACCACAGACTAGCAATAGGCAATAACGTTAAGCTGTACAATAAGTTATTGGCTGTGACAAAACATAAAAGATATAGAAAGCCGAAAATAGTTTGTGTTTAAACATGGGGTTATTCGGCCAAATACTTTAATTATATGTCATAGAGGGAATATGCAAAAAATCCTACCCGATGAAAAAAAGACGGTATCAAATTGTTGTTCGATGCTTTCAAACATATGACGACACTTTCAACCGGCTCTATTTTACTGCTGGCTACTTTTTTACGGAATATTGAGTACGGAGAACATTCTTCTTTATTCGCTATATGTTCTGTTAGTTTTTTCCTCTTATCGATTCTTTGTTCAGTCATTATTCTTATTTTATTGCCAAAAATTATTGGGGCGGCTGATCAAGAATTAACAGGAAAGGTTTTTATGAGATCTGCTGGGGTGGCTGCAGTTTTATTTTTTATCGGTATTTTGTCACTTGGTATATTTGTAATTTTAAATATAGGTGGTATTTCAAATGCCACATGATAAATTAATTATTCATACCTTGCTCCTCTCCCGTAGTAGTGGTCACCTCCTCATTACAGTGAGAACGTTAAAATGTCCCAACCTAGGAAAACTTGGATTTACCCAGATAGTTTAGAAATAGAGGCAATCAAATTAAGTTTAAGAGTCGATCTTATGTCTAAGGATAGTTTTAGTTCTTGGTTTGAAACTCTAAACCTCGTTTCCCAAACTCCAATTGCCAATTTCACTTACCCCCAATCATTCCTTCTCGGCAATATCCCCCGATTCCTGCAATAAAAACGCCACTAAGGTTTTTCCGGCATCACTAATGTGGGCTTCTAATAGGCTTATAGCGTGCTCGGTGTCTTGGTTCTCTATTGCTTTGAGTATGTTGTAGTGGTCTTGTTGGCTGGTTTTCAGATAATTCAGCTGTTGGTTGTGATAACCAATATATCTGCCACATAGTTGATGCAAACTAGCGATAGTATTAAACAGAGTGGGGCGGTTTGCTTGCTCGTAAAGACAGGCATGAAATTGCCAGTTCAACTCACCGTGTTCTTCGATGCTTAGCTGTTCTTGAGAATCAATGGCTTGCAAATAGTCGCGGGCTTTGCCGATGGTTTGTTGGTTAAGGTTGGGAATGGCATATTGCAAAATTAGCGGTTCGAGGTATTTTCGCATTAAATATAGATCTTCAGCTTCTGTGGCATTTAACTCGGGGATCATCACCCCACACTTACCACAGCTGGTGAGCCAACCTTCATTTTTCAATCGTTGCAGTACATCTCTAATGGGGATGCGGCTAATATTGTAGCGTTTAGAAAGTGCTTCTTGCTTGAGTGCTTGTGCAATCGGTAGTTTGTTTTCTCTTATATCCAATTTAATTTGATTGTAGAGCATTTGTGCTTGTTGTTTTGTCATTCCAATTACACTCTTTTAGTTAGATGCAGAGCTAACATACCTACCACTATCCCCCAAAATGCAGAGGCGACGCCAAAAAAGCTGATACCCGAGGCTGTCATTAAAAAGGTTAAAACGGCCGCTTCTCTTTCTCTATCATAATCTAATGCGGTTTTTAAACTAGCGGCTATGGCAGTTAGCAGTGCTATCCCTGCTAAACCGGCAATGAGTGCCTGTGGGAACGCGGCAAATAAGCCCACCACCGCAGTCCCTAACACACCAGCAATTATATTGAATATGCCCACAGATATGCCAGCAATATAGCGTTTATCTGGCGAAGGGTGAGACTCTTCATTGGTACAAATAGCAGCGGTGATGGCGGCGATACTAAAGGTGAAACCACCAAAAGGGGCAAATAAAAGGGTGGTGATCCCCGTGGTGGTGATGATTGGCGAAATGGGTTGTTGCTCGTATCCATTACTCTTTAATATGGCTACGCCAGGCAGGTTTTGTGAGGTCATGGTAATAATAAACAGTGGTAAGCCAATGCCGATCATTGACGCTAAAGAGAAACTTGGTGACACCCAAACAGGTGTGGCAAATTCAAAGGAAAGACTCTGTGTTTCAATGGTTTGATTAAAAATGCAAAAGATTAAGCCAATTAATAATACAAGGGGAATGGCGTATCTTGGAATAAAGCGTTTGGCCAATAAATAAACTACTAACATGGTAATAATTAACGCCGGTTGTTGGTCTATTGCAGCAAATAATCCGAGCCCAAATTGCATTAAAATACCGGCTAACATGGCAGATGCGACAGAAAGCGGGATGAGTTTAACCAGCCTATTAAAAATGCCAGTCACCCCCACTAAGGTAATCAGGACACCCACCATTAGAAAGGTACCTGTTGCTGTGGCTATATCATTATTCATCACAGCTGTTGCCAGTAAGGCGGCACCCGGTGTAGACCAAGCAATAATAAGTGGGCGTTTGTACCAAAGTGATAACCCTAGGGTGCTCAGCCCCATGCCTAATCCTAATGCCCATACCCAAGATTCCAGTTGCTGATTGTTCGCTCCTGATGCAATGGCTGCTTGAAAAACTATCGCCATTGCACTTGCAAACCCAACTAAAACGGCAATGAAGCCGGCAATGAAAGCAGATAAAGAACTGTCTTGAATGATTTTTTGAAGCATAAATGTATACAAATTTAAAAATGTATACATTTTATACGTGGGTTTTGCTCACAAGGGAAGTTGTATTTCGCACTTTTCGAAAAAATAACGTTATGATTGCTCTACTTCACCTAATCCGTTTTGGTTAGGTGGGGCTCTGAATAAAAAAGGTCTGAATAAACGCGTTATATAAAAACTAGCTAAAAATCATCTGAGCAAAAATAAGGTTGTAAACAATCATGCAAATACAAAAAGAAACCATCGATTTAAACACCGCCACGGGCAAAATGCGTTGTTATATTTATCGTCCATGTGACGAGGGCGTGTATCCGTCGATTATTTTTTATTCAGAGATTTTTCAGCAAACAGCGCCCATAAGTCGATCCGCGGCAATCATGGCCTGCCATGGTTTTGTGGTCATTGTGCCTGAGGTTTTTCATGAGCTTAATCCTGCTGGAACGGTATTAGAATATGACGATATTGGCAAAGATAAGGGTAATGAAGATAAATCCAAAAAACCCTTGATTGATCACGATAGCGATACTCTAGCTATGCTGGATTTTATTCACTCAGCTACTTACTGCTCTAACGCGGTCGGCGCAATGGGAGTATGCATCGGTGGGCATTTGGCCTATCGCGCGGCGCTTAATCCTGCCATTAAAGGTGCTTTTTGTTTATATGCAACAGATATCCACAACAATGCTTTGAGTGCTGAACCGGAACAGCAAAGTCTGGCTAGAATGGCAGATATTCAAGGGGAAATTCATTTTGTGTGGGGTAAACAAGACCCTCATGTGCCAAATCAAGGAAGGCTCAGCATTTACCAGCAATGCATCGCAACTGGGATTAATTATCAGTGGTGTGAAGTCAATGGTGTGCACGCGTTTATGCGAGACGAAGGTGATCGTTATGACGGTGCTTTAGCTTTACAAATGTATCAACAAGCGGTTGCCTTATTTCAGCGGGTACTGCATTGACGGCTATTTTAGGCTTGTTTTTCGGTTATAAACTTTAGATACTCAAAGGGTACTTTTTTACTATTGTATTGAGCAGTTTCGGTTTGCACCAATACACTGCGCCAACTTTATCAAACTCACAACTCAAAAAGAGATGACAATGTCACAAGCTATATGGATTCAAGCTCTCAGAACAGTGCCTCAGGTTGATAAAACATGCTGGGATGGTTTAAATATATTGACTAAATGGCTGGTAGCGAGCCGCTTTTCAGTCACAATCATGAGTTTTACCTCTGCCATTATTGGCATTTTGTTGGCATTGAGTACTGCTACGGTGGATTTTGGCTTAGCTGTTTTATGTATTATAGGTTTAGTGTTGGCTCATGCTACCAATAACTTGCTGAATGACTACACTGATTCGGCTAGAGGTGTGGACAAAGGAAATTACTTCCGCACCCAATATGGTACTCATGTGTTAGAAAGTGGACTGTTAACCAAAAAGCAGTTGATGGGATACATCTCAGTAACTGGCGCGTTAGCCCTTGCATGTGGGTTTATCATCATTTATCTGCGTGGTCTTGATGTACTGTGGTTACTGCTCGCAGGTGCGTTTTTTGTGCTGTTTTACACTTGGCCGTTGAAAAAACTGGCGTTAGGGGAGTTATCTGTATTAATTGTTTGGGGGCCATTAATGGTAGGGGGCTCTTATTATGTCAGCAGTGGACAGTGGAGCGTAGCAGCCATGTTAATTGGTACTTTGTATGCGTTAGCACCCACGGCTGTTATTTTTGGTAAACATATCGATAAAATGGATATGGATAAAAGCAAAGGCATTTATTCATTACCAGTATTATTAGGTTCTACTTACGCAAGAAAAGCCGTTCAATTTATGTTGTTGTCTCAGTATTTTCTGGCCGCGTATATTTATTTGAGTGGTTATATTGGTATCAGTATTTTGGTCTTGTTATTGGCCGTACCTACCCTTATCCACACATTCAAAGTGTTTAATCACGAGCGGCCAACTAGCATGCCTGATGGCTTTCGAAAAGAAGTCTGGCCGCTATGGTTTGCGCCTAACGCGTTTCAATATACACGTAAGTTCAGTTTGTTTTTCTTAGTGATGTTAATACTTGAAAATATTATTGCGGGTTTCAATTTATAAGCGATTAGACCTAAAAAAAGGCCCTTAAGCAATCACACCCGTTAGCCAAATTCCAAGGGTTAACACGCCTATTAAACTGGCAACACCATAACAAATCACTTTGATGAGTCCATGGTGTTGCACTTTTAGGTCGTGTAAACCGTGGCGAATCCGGTGCGCTGCATGGAAGCTTGGCAAAATGATAAAGGCGCCGCTAAACATCAGTCCCCAAAAACTGAAAAACCAATTATGAGCTTGCGAATAGCTAAATTCGATCAGTCCTATAGGTTGCAGTAAACCGAAAAATAGGATTGCCGCGGGAATAAATACTGCAAAACAAACACCGCCAGCGCTGAATAATGCCCACCACACAGGTTCACTACTGCGCTGGGGTTTTGAAGAGGTATTTGTCTCTTTCATAGGTGTTTGAACATTCATAAACTTCCCCAAAATAACCAGCTAAATAAAACGATGACTGATAGTACGCCAGCCCATTGCCCTGCTATTAACAAATTGGCTGGTACGCTTATTTGACCAATACGAATCGGCATGACTCTCGGAAATAACTGAAAGAACGTCCATGCGTGAAATAGACTGGCAAACAAGGCTAATGCGTTTAGGGCTAGCACCCAAGGTTGGCCCATTGCGGTTTGCCAGTTGGTCCATTGACTTTCACCTTGCCATAAACAGTAAACGCCAGAGACTAAACACAAGATAAAAAACGTGAGGGGCAATACTGTCGCTTCGCGCAACATATAAGCTTTAAACTCATTGTGTTTTAACCACCAGGTTCGAGAAAGCGTTGTGCGATAAGTCATAAATTCCCCTTAAATAATTGGATAATCATGTCTTTAGCTGATTCAACTTTTGATTGATTGACTGCTGCCGCGGGATCTACATTTTTCGGACAGACTTTTGAACAAAAGCCGACAAAGGTGCAGCTCCACGCGCCTTCCTCGGTATTCAATAAAGGCATTCGTTGCGCTTTTCCATGATCACGACTATCTAGGTTATAACGATGTGCTAGGGTAATCGCTGCAGGCCCTAAAAATTCAGGATTTAAGCCAAATTGTGGGCAGGCCGCGTAACATAGTCCACAGTTGATACAATCGGAAAACTGCTGGTATTTGGCCATTTGCGCGGGCGTTTGTCGGTTCGCTTCAGTGGGGTTTTTATCATCGGCAATAAGATAGGGTTTGACCGCTTCTAGGTGAGTTAAAAACGCATCCATATCCACTATTAAGTCCCGCTCTACCGGCAAATGGGCTAGCGGTTCTATGACTACTTCGTCGTGGTAGTCACGTAAAAATACTTTGCAGCCTAGTTTCGGAACACCGTTGACCATAAGTCCGCATGAGCCACAAATCGCCATTCTACAAGACCAACGAAAGCTCAATGAAGGATCTAGCTCTTCCTTGATGTAATTGAGGGCATCAAGCACCGAAGTGCTGTCGTCAACGGGAACGTTAAATTGTTGAACAAAAGGGCTTTGAGATGTTTCTGGTAGATAGCGAGCTATACTGATCGTTTTCATGATGAGACTCCTTTGCCTGCATCACCATAGGCTCTTGCTGCTGGTGGTAATAACGAAATATCAACCGGCTGCCAAGCTAAATGCGCATCACCATTGGCTTGATAATAAACCAGACTATGTTGTAAATACTGCTCATCGTCACGCTGGGTGCAACCTTCATCAAGGCGCTGGTGAGCACCTCTAGATTCACGGCGCAATAACGCCGCTAAGCAGGTTGCTTCAGCCACATCTATACCAAACCCAAGCTCGATACACTGCAATAGCTCGGTATTGTAGCCAAGGCTTTTATCTGCGATTGTTATTTGTTGATAGCGTGTTTTGAGCTCTCGGATGGTGTTCAGCGTTTGCTGTAATCCTGCTTGATCGCGATAAATTCCACAGCCTTGTTCCATGGTTTTTAATAACTCCCGTTTTATCGCTACCCAACTTTCTCGACCTTGTTGATTACGCAATGTGGTTATACGTTGTTGTTGAACTTCAAACTGAGCTTCTAAATCAGCTGAGGGCGTGAGTTCTCGCTGTTGACTAAATGCTACCGCTTGCTCGCCGGCTAGACGGCCAAATACCAATAACTCACTGAGCGAATTGGAACCTAAGCGGTTAGCCCCATGCAGGCCAACCGAAGCACATTCTCCGGTGGCAAAGAGTCCTTTTATTGAGGTTTCACACTTGGCATTGGTGGTGATCCCGCCCATGGTGTAATGCACCGCAGGGCGCACCGGTATAGGCTCCTTGACTGGGTCTACATTGACATAGGATTTTGCCAGCTCACATATAAAGGGAAGGCGTTCGTGTAAGTAGGCTTTTCCGAGGTGCCGTAAATCAAGATAGACAACGTCACTGTCGCCGAAGCGGCCAGTACGTCCTGCCTGTTGTTCATGCCAAAACGCCTGTGACAGTTTGTCTCTAGGCCCCAGTTCCATGTATTTATTTTTAGGCTCACCTACAGGTGTTTCCGGACCTAAACCGTAATCTTGCAGGTAACGGTAGCCCTGTTTGTTGAGCATTAAGCCACCTTCACCACGTGAGGCTTCAGTAATCAGTATCCCTGAACCTGGCAGGCCGGTGGGATGGTATTGCACAAATTCCATGTCGCGCAGTGCCACACCATGACGATAGGCCAGTGCCATACCATCACCGGTTACAATGCCACCATTGGTGTTGAAGCGAAATAGTCTTCCTGCCCCACCGGTTGCCAAAATGACCGATTTAGCTCGAATAAAATGCAATTCACCTGTGGCGATTTCCAAGGCGACAATGCCCGAAATTTGTTCATCATTGACTAACAAATCGAGCACAAAAAACTCATCTAGACGCTGGATTTGATTAAAGCGTAAGGAGGTTTGAAATAACGTATGTAACATGTGGAAGCCGGTTTTATCGGCTGCAAACCAAGTGCGTTCTATTTTCATGCCGCCAAAGCGACGAACTTGCACTGAACCATCTTTTTTGCGGCTCCAAGGGCAACCCCAGTGTTCCAATTGCACTAATTCTTGATGAGCATGGCGCACGAAGTAATCGACTACAGATTGCTCTGCTAACCAGTCACCACCTGCGACAGTGTCTTCAATGTGCGCGGCAAAACTATCATCTTCACGGGTAACCGCCGCTGCTCCACCTTCTGCCGCAACAGTGTGCGAGCGCATAGGATAAACTTTGGAAACTAAACCGATACTTAAATTAAGGCCGGCTGCTTGTGCCTGCTCAGCTGCAGCAATACTGGCTCGTAACCCCGCACCGCCACCTCCAACGATAAGTACATCATAATCTAGGTATTTCATTTGGTCCCATTCCCTATAGATTTGTTATCCAACCCAAAACAAGTATTCGCTAAAAGGTGATATCTCTAGGTAGATAATATAACCATAAATAAACTGTGGTTAATACTGTTAAACGACTAAATAATGACCTTGATCAATTAATTTTATTTAGTGGTCTTGTTTGGGGGCATTTTGTGGGGGAGGAGACTGGGTGTTTTTGGCAGACCGCGATCATAATGAACAAAGCAAGCCATAGCTTGCTCGTTGTTTAACTCATTTTCTTTAACCAGCTCAGTGGAGCTATGCTCAAAATTGGCCGAATGACTGCCCAAGGCCATTTAGGCACGTAGCTGTTTGCGCCTTCTTTTTCTATTTCTTTGATAATTGCTTTACAGCCGGTTTCTGTATCTACAATAAAGGGGACTTTTTTAACTTTTTCGTTAATTTCACTTTTGATAAAACCAGGGTGTACGGTGGATACTTTAATGGGGGTATCCAAAACGTCAATTCTGATTCCTTCAGTGAGTGAACTTAGTCCGGCTTTGGTGGCGGCATAAACGTTCATCGCTCTTCGTGCTCCACGAATCGCGCTTATCGATGAAATGGTCACTAAATGGCCGCTATTCTGCTGTCTGAATATTGCCATTGCAGCTTCACACTGTGCTAATGCCGAAACGAAATTAGTGATGGCTGTCTGCTTATTGGCGTGAAAGTATCCCGTACCTATGGCAGCTCCTTTTCCCATTCCTGCATTAACAATCACTCTGTCTAATTGTCCCAATTCTTGATGAAACTCGTTGAATACTTCGAATACCTGTTCATGGTTGTCTACGTCTAGCGATTTGATTGAGACGGTGATATTTGGGTTGATACTGAGTAGTTCTTGTTTTAATGCTTCTAACCGCTCAATACGGCGAGCGCAAAGTGCCAAATTTCGGTTCATTTTGGCAAATTCAATGGCCATGCCTTTACCTAAGCCTGAGCTGGCGCCGGTAATTAATATGTTTTTTCTGCTCATAATTGGCCTATGTTTTTGAGTTTCATGATTAAAAATTATTTATAGGTGATTAAAGATTTATGTTGACCTTCGAAATGACTATGGTCATTTAAGGTAGACAAAAATACTCTAGATTGGGTGTTTACTAACTTAGTAATACCGCAGTTTACCAGGGTCCAATTTACTTGCATTACATTGCTTGGCGGGATTCCTAACAAATATTGACTAACCACCGAAATCGGTCCGCCGGAGGTGAAAACCGCGACTTTTTTGGCACCTTTTGCGTTGTTAATCACATTTTCCAACGCGCCTTTTATGCGATTCAGGTATCGCTCCCATGACTCGACATATTCGTCACAGTGTTGGCCTGACATCCAGCGATTCATGGCGTCGTTGAATAATTTCTCAAAGGCTGCTTTTGGATTGTTTTGGGTTAATAACCAGTTTTTAACTGAAGGTGCATCAGTAAACTCCGGCCCCATTTGGGCAATTATATCGTTATGATCGTATTCATTCCAATTGGCATCGAAATTCCAATTCGATTCATCAACTACGGATGACATCCCAGACAAACAATTTTGTAAGGTTTGTTTATGCCGTAACATACTGCCTAAAAACACCTTATCAAAGTCGCCTATCCGAGTCTGTAATGAATTACCTAACAGCTTAGCTTGCTGATGTCCGACATCCGAAAGCTTATCGTAATTTTGTTGGCCAAAAGAGGCTTGGCCATGTCTAATTAAATAAATGGCTGTCAAATTTTATCCTATTAAATCGTTGTTCAAACCATCAAATAAGCTTGATGGTATCATCAAGCTTATAGCCTAGTGTATTCCCTTAGTATCTTAGATACTTACATTAACCAAGTAGGACAAGCTTACTTGTTCAAGTACTTTTTAAGCTCAATGCGAGTCACCATACCCTGATGCACTTCATCTGGACCGTCTGCAAGTCTGAGTGAACGAGCCCCGGCAGCAAAACGCGCAAGAGGGAAGTCACTGCACATGCCTGCACCACCATGAAACTGGATGGCCATATCAACAACATTTTGCAGCATTCTAGGCACAACCACTTTTATCGCTGATATCTCTGTCATGGCATTCTTTACGCCCACAGCATCTATTTTCCACGCTGCATTTAAGGTTAGCAGGCGAGCTTGATCTATTGCCATGCGTGCTTCTGCAATGCGTTCTTGGTTGCCTCCCAATTTTATGATTGGTTTTCCAAATGCTTGACGTGACTGTCCACGTAAAATGGCCAGCTCAAGGGCTTTTTCCGCCATACCGATAGCGCGCATGCAGTGATGTATGCGGCCAGGACCAAGTCTACCTTGGGCAATAGCAAAACCTTTACCCATGCCCATGATGATATTTTCTTTGGGTACGCGAACATTGGTAAAGTGCATTTCACCATGACCATAAGGAGCATCGTAATCGCCATAAGCGGTTAGCATGCGTTTAATTTCGATGCCTTTAGTATCAAGGGGAACCAATACCATGCTGTGTTGGGCATGCCGGTCATTTTCAGGATTGGATAAGCCCATAAAGACCGTAACTTTGGCATTAGGATGGCCTAAACCAGTGCTCCACCATTTTTTACCATTAATTACCGCTTCGTCACCGTCTAGCTCTATGGTCGCCGCCATATTGGTTGCATCCGAAGACGCCACTTCAGGCTCAGTCATGCCAAAAACAGAGCGGATTTCGCCAGCTAACAAAGGAGTTAGCCATTTTTGTTTTTGTGCCTCAGAACCAAAATGGTAAAGCACTTCCATATTGCCCGTGTCTGGAGCATTACAGTTAAAAATTTCAGGGGAGAAGGGGACTCGGCCCATTTCTTCAGCTAAGGGAGCGTATTCTAAGCAGCTCAGTCCTTTGCCTAATTTATCGTCCGGTAGAAATAAATTCCAAAGCCCTTGTTTTTTAGCTTCTTTTTTTAAGTTTTCAACATCCGGGTGAAGCTTCCAGTTTTTCCAATCACCAGCGGGATTCATTTCTTCCATTTCCGCGTAGATCTTGCTCTCGATGGGATAAATGTGTTCTTGCATAAAGGCTTTTACGCGAGCAAGGTAATCTTGTGCTTTTTGACTGTGTTCGAAATGCATAATTGTCTCCGAATAATTAACGTGTTTATCTAGCATAAACACTGTTGCCATCTGAATGAAATGAAATATACTTAATTGGTTGTATGAATTTAATTCATGGTGGAGTGTGGCGGAAATAAAGCAAATTCAAAGGTTAGACTTAAATCTACTGAAAGTATTTGAAAGTCTGTATCTGGAACAAAATATGACAAGAACAGCTGATAGGTTGAATATCACGCCTTCAGCAGTGAGTCATGCGGTTAAAAGGTTACGTGATTGTTTGCAAGATCCCTTGTTCGAACGAAGCCAAAATAAAATGATGCCAACCCCCGCATGTAAACGAATGGCGCCGTTAATTATTGATAACTTGAGCCGTCTGAGACAAATTTTGCAGCAGTGGGGGGAGTTTGATCCACTCACCAGTGAACATCACTTTCGCATTGCTATGCATGATGCCCTTGAGCCCACCATTTTGCCGAGTATTGCCAAGATACTGTTTGAAAAAGCGCCGAATATTACTTTTGCCAGTGTGAAAGTAGAACGTAATCAGCTGTCTAAAGCGTTAACCTCAGGACAGTTTGATTTGGCCTTTGATATTGCGATGCCACTCAAGCCGCCGATTCGTCATGAAAACGTTCGCAATGATAAATTTATGATTTTGATGGACAGGCTGCACCCCTTGTTTACATCTACTCATATTGATAGCTCTAAGGTGAATAGCGCTGAGGTTAGTAGGGTCGAACTAGATGGCCACGGTCAGGATAGCCTGTTAAAACAGCGTATCAGTCAAGAACAATACTTTTCGGCTGAGCACATTAGCGTTTCACATCGTCCAACCGGAGCCGTTTTAGAAGATTTTATGTTCCAAGAACAAGGTTTTACTCGGCAGGTGTCGGTGCGTTGTCAGAATTATTATGCTGCCAAGGAGATACTTAAAGGGTCGCCATTTTTGTTAACACTGCCTAGTTCTATAGGCGCTCGTTTACTGGACAGTAGTTTGGTATCAGTGGCGGTGCCATTTGACATGCCGCTTATTTCTACCCACATGTATTGGCACCAAAATACAGAAGATGACTTAGCTCTGCGCTGGTTTCGAGAAGCGGTGCATAAAATAATGGTCGATAATAATCAACCTTTAGCCTAAATCCGTAAACATAAACACATAGCTTGGATGAGTCATGCCTGAACCCCTGAAAAATTTATTTAACAATGATCTCATTGCGCATATGGCCAATCATTTTTCAGCGCATTTTGAGGCATTCGATTGTGCGCTTTTTATCGCAGTAGCATCGAAAAATTTGGCCCATTTAGAATTGAAACAACGTTCGAACCAGATCATGCAGGCAATGAAAGATACTTTACCCGATGACTTCGAACATGCCGCTCAGATTATGCGCAAAAGCTTAGCCGCCGAACATAATAGTGATTTATCTGAAAATTCTGACTTGTTACTAGGGTTAAACGGCTGGGCGATAATGCCGATGGCTGAATATGTAGGGGTTTATGGGCAAGAGAACTTTGACACGTCAATGGCGTTATTCCATGCCTTTACGCAACGATTTACGTCGGAGTTTGGTATACGTCACTTTTTGTTGAGCAAACCTGAAAGGACGCTTAGCAAATTAGTTGAATGGTGTGAAGATGAGAGTCACCATGTTCGACGACTAGCCTCTGAAGGCTGTCGGCCGCGTTTACCATGGGGGATGCAACTGCCTATCTTTATTCAAAACCCGCAACCAATAATTGGCTTAGTAGAAAAATTAAAAGACGACAAAGAAGAGTACGTTCGTCGTTCTGTGGCAAATAATTTGAATGATATTGCCAAAGACCATCCAGATTTAGTGGCTACTACGTTGAAAATATGGAGTGAAGGTGCAAATCACAACCGCAAAAAACTCATTCGCCATGCAGGCAGAACCTTGCTTAAACAGGGGCATCCAATAGCGTTGCAAAATCTTGGGTATTTTCCCCCTAAATTGAAATTTGTGAAATTAGAAGTTGAGCAGAATCTAGTTGAATTTGGCTCAAAACTGCATTTTTCGCTGCATTTAGGCGGGCAATCGGTAAAAGAACAATTGTTAATGATTGATTTTGCAATCCATCATCAAAAAGCGAATGGTGAACTAAAAGCCAAAGTATTTAAATGGAAAAGTATCACCCTTGAACATGGACAGTCATTGTTACTGGCTAAATCTCATCCTTTTAAGGCGATAACCACCCGAAGGTATTACCCAGGAATTCACAAAATCGAAGTGATAATTAACGGGGTGAGTGTTGCGCTGAAAAGTTTTGAACTAAAAATGGATATCCAGTAGGGGCTCGATTGTTAACTTATTCTATAAGCAGGTACATTCACATCATCTACGCTAACTCCGCGCATTTTCAGTAAACCTAAGTAACGTTCTTCGCCAGTGCTGGAAAATTCAAAAGAAAATTCGGTATACCAATCTAGTTTAGCCTTGTGAAAAATCACTTTGGTTTTGCTTCGCGCAATACTAATTAATTGCAGGCCGTTTATTTCGCAATATTTTTCTAAATAGACTTTCGCTTGTTCTGAAATGCCACGTATCCGCCAAAACTGAAACGCTATCGCTGCGATAATGAATAGAACTAAAATATCTGTGAGATTAAAATTCATTCATTAATCCTAATTTTTATGGGCTGAAAATAGATGCCCGACAGCTATAGATAAGGTTTCAGATTTATTTGGATTTCGTAACATTTGTAACACTTGCTCGCGCAATTCGGGCAATTGTACTAAGTCTTGAAAAATTCCCATAAATAAATCGAAATTGGGATCTGCTTCAGCCACTTTTTCAAAAAAACTAAGTAACTGATTCTGGTTATTCAAATAATGCCAAAGGCGACCTGAAATAATCACCAAGATATTGTGACTATTGGCCATCTCACTCTCTAATACTTTATTAATGGTTGCCGCCACTTGATCTAAGTTAGTTGTCTGCGACAAGGCGCGTAAGCCGTGCTGCCACTTTATTTCATCTTCTGAATGTTGCTTCATCCACGACAAAATGGTTAGCACGCAAGTATCAGGTAGGGGGTAATTCTCCATACTGATCAGTAATTGATACTGCACTTGCTCAGGGAAGTGGGAAAAATGTCGGCATATATTGCTGTGTATTTCTGGTGAGTCTATATCGGCCACTAAATCTGCTAAACCTTGCAGCGCGATACTCTGCCAATCAATCACCATTGGTGAGCTAATATATGCTTTGGCTGCTTCAAAATACTGTGATTTCCCTAAAGATAAAACGCCTCTACTTTTGCTGTTGAAATCCGCTATTTGATTTTGATTAGGAATAAACGAGTAGGGGTTATCAGGTAGTTGACCATTTTTTTTGTCGGCGTTTTCTAATTCAGCGCCTAAAGCATCGACAATTATCTGTAAAAAGTGATTGCGGCAGGCGCTAACAATCAGTCCGTTTTCATCTGTGGGTAACTTCACAAACCATATATACTGTTGCTCGGAGCGGGTTTTATCCCAAAAAACAATTCCAAACCAAGCGTGCTGTGCTCTGGTGTAAGCGGGCTTAATTTGACCATTTTCTTGTTCTAAAAATTGTTGACTAGGAATCTCTCGAATGGTTCTTCCCATATCGAATACGCGATAATCAGTACCTGCGTGGAGTAAAAATTCACTTATAGAAGAAATTTCGTGCTTGCTCATAATCAGTTTAGGGTAATATGTTGAGTGTGCTAAATGTGAAGTTGCAGAGTATATCTTTTTGTGTGGCTATTAAAAAGAAATCACAAATAAATAAGCGACTCAAAATGATTAACCCGTCTAAGGTAGTGCCAAATCAATCGTCATGACAATCCTGCATAATGAATTATTCAAGCATCTAGTGAATTTAGAAATCCTAATGCAACAAGAGCAACTTTGGTCGGATAGTGCGCCCACACAAGAAGCGTTAAATAGTGAACTACCATTTTCGGTTGATACACTCAAAATAGAGCAGTGGTTGCAGTTTGTATTCATTCCCAAAATGAAAATACTAATTGAAACGGGTCAGCCGTTACCTGCATCTATTGCCATTACTCCAGTGATTCAAATCACACTGAGCAAAGAAACCTTTCCTTTGATCATTGACGCTGTTAAAAAAATAGATTTATTGTTTGATGAAGGTAAGTCGTAGTCATGAGTTTGAGCATTTTATATCAAGATGAATACATAGTAGCAATTGATAAGCCTGCCGGGTTATTAGTCCATCGCAGTATGATTGATCGCCATGAAACACAGTTTGCTATGCAATTACTTCGTGATCAGCTAGGCCAGCATGTTTTTCCAGTTCATCGTCTTGATAAGCCCACTTCAGGGGTGCTGTTATTTGCTTTATCATCAGACATTGCGAGAATCTTAACCGAACAATTCACCCACAAACACATCGCTAAAACATACTTTGCAATTGTGCGTGGATACTGTCCTGATAGCGGCAGAATTGATTATCCACTAAAAGAAAAATTGGACAAAATTGCTGATAAAAAATCGCGACAGGACAAACCTGCGCAAGATGCTATTACCGACTATCAATGTTTGCACAAATTTGAGTTACCCTTTGCAGTTGGTCGTTATCAAACAGCTCGTTATTCACTCGTTAAACTGCATCCTTTGACTGGCCGAAAACATCAGTTACGTAGGCATATGGCGCATATTCGTCACCCGATAGTTGGCGATACTACACATGGCGATGGCAAGCAAAACGCGTTTATAAGGGACCAATTTGGCTTGGCAGGTTTAGGATTAACCTGCAGTGAAATGATTATTACTCATCCAATAACACAAAATACGCTGAAAATTAGCTGTCAATTTGATATAAGAATGAAAGCTATAATTGAACAATGGGGCCTAGACCTCAATCAACTACAACAACTAACTAACCTGAATGGAAGTTAGTCAATCTGAGGAACATTATACAATGGTAGACGTGGGAATTTTTGTGGGCTCTGTATACGGTAATGCTCAGCATGTTGCAGAGCAAGTAGAGGAAATGTTAGCCGAAAAGGGACACAATGTAGAACTCTTTATTGATGGAACCTTAGATAATTTTAAACAAACCAAATCAGTGATTTTTATCAGCTCAACAACTGGGCAAGGGGACTTACCACCGAACTTAGAGTTTTTGATCATGGATATGAAAGACACTATGCCATTGATGGATCAAAAACCCTTTGCCGTTGTTGGCTTAGGTGATAGTAGTTACAGTGATAGCTTTTGTGGCGCGGGTAAGCAAATATTTGAGGTGCTTGTTGAGCTTCAAGGGCAACCGGTCGCCGATCTTTTCATTGTAGATGTTATGGAAACTTTAGAGCCTGAAGCAGAGGTTTTACCATGGATAGAAAGTATTTTGCCGAAACTTATAGCTTCCCAGTAATACTGTAATAATCCCAATCCTAGAGAAATACGCACAATTAAAGGTAACTGGAATTTTTAAGCAAATTTAAAAAATTCCAGATTATCTTTGTATATCTAAAGCCAAGGCTTCCCTGTAAACATTGATTTAATCAGAGCGCTTTCTTTTTAAGCAAAAATAGCCGTATACTAAATTACAGCTCTATTGGTTTAACTTTGCTGGGGGGACATTTAGTATTTATGCTGAAAGAAAAAGTTAAAGCGCGAGAGTTTGCAGTTAAGTCACATGGTGACCAAAAATATGGCAAACATCCTTATTCGTATCATTTAGACGAAGTAGCTGAAAAAGCGAAGGCCTTTGGCGAAGATGCTGAAGTGATCGCTTACTTGCACGATGTGGTAGAAGATACCTCGACAACCATCGAAGAGATCGAAGAAAAGTTTGGTAAACTAATTGCTAGCTGTGTTGCAATTGTCACCGATGAAAAAGGCCGGAATCGGCAAGAACGTAAAAAGAAAACCTATCAGAAGATGGCTAAGGTTTCTGGCGAAACTGAACTCGCGCTGATTGTAAAAGTATGTGACCGCCTATCAAATGTAAAAACCAGCTTAAAAGATCAGAATTCAAGAATGTTAATTGTTTAT
Source organism: Alteromonas sp. M12 (assembly GCF_037478005.1). NCBI lineage: Bacteria > Pseudomonadati > Pseudomonadota > Gammaproteobacteria > Alteromonadales > Alteromonadaceae > Alteromonas > Alteromonas sp. M12. The sequence goes on from NZ_CP144164.1 coordinate 1,203,688, forward strand.
CGTGGTGAGCACCCCGTTTTTCGTGCATCTGCATATCGCCAAGGTCTGTGTGATGATTTGTGGGAAGAACTCGACAAACTACTAGAAACACCCAGCGAAAATTAACCCAAGAGTATCGTCTTAAATCTGCTTGTTTTGTGCTTATGTTTAGTACTTTAAACATGGCCGTCCATGTAAATCATGCCTGTCCACGTAAATCATTTCTGTTAAACATGGCTGTCCATGTAAATCGAATATTTATCATGGGTGTCCATGTAAATCGTCCCGCATATCGATGGGTGTCCAAGTAAATCGTGGGACAAAAAAGGGGAAGGTGATTTTGAAAAAGTATAAAAAAACCCTGTAAAACATGGTGTTTACAGGGTTGATTGGTTGCCTTCTAACAAATTATGTTTGTTGGCTAAGACTATTCAGCGGCACGCAATAGTGCATTGATACCAACTTTTGAACGAGTTTGAGCATCTACTTTCTTCACGATGACTGCTGCGTATAGACTGTATTTGCCATCTTTACTCGGTAAGCTACCAGACACAACTACTGAGCCTGCAGGAACTCGACCATAATGAACTTCGCCTGTTTCGCGGTCGTAAATTCGGGTACTTTGGCCAATGTAGACACCCATTGAAATAACACTACCTTCTTCAACAACCACACCTTCAACAATTTCCGAGCGTGCGCCAATGAAGCAGTTGTCTTCAATAATGGTTGGGTTAGCTTGCAATGGCTCTAAAACACCACCTATTCCAACACCGCCAGACAAATGTACGTTCTTACCTATTTGTGCACAAGAACCCACAGTCGCCCAAGTATCAACCATAGTGCCTTCGTCAACAAAAGCGCCTATGTTTATATATGACGGCATTACTACTACGTTTTTGCCTACAAAAGATCCGGTTCTAACTGCCGCTGGTGGAACAATACGTACACCCTCAGCTTCAAATTGTGCTTTCGTGTAGTCTGAATATTTCAATGGAACTTTGTCAAAAAAGCGACTCTCTGCGCCTTCAATAACGTCATTGTCATTAATACGGAAATACAACAGAACTGCTTTTTTAAGCCACTGATGAACAACCCATTCGCCGGCTATCTTTTCTGCTACTCTGGCTTGGCCAGAATTTAATAGTTCAATGGCACTAATGACCGCTTGTTTTGTTGCGTCATCTACTGACGCTGCTGTAATCGAAGCTCTATTTTCAAACGCTGCTTCTATTTGGTTTTTTAACTCTGACATGCTTCACCGCTAGTTGAGGGTTGATCTAATAATTGGGTTAATCGTTTTTTAAGTTGAACTTGTTGCTCAGTGGTAAGGGCCTGATCTTGTTCATTGGCAATAATAAACAAATCTTCTGCACGCTCACCAATGGTTGAAATTTTTGCCATGTGTAACGTTAAATTTAGCTCTACAAATAGGTGGCCGACCTTGGCTAGTAATCCAGGGGCATCCAATGCTTCAAGCTCTACCATAGTGACTTCGGAGTTACTCTGGTAAAAGCGAACTTTGGTGGCTACGTCTAGTTGCTTCATACGACGTGACATTTTACGTCTGTTGTTGTGTTCTCTGCCCGGTTTAGCAAGTTGGTCTTCTATCGCTTCCACTAAACTTTTTAATCGACTAGGAGACGATATTCGTGAACCATCCTGTTCTAACAGGATAAAACTATCGAATACATAACCATCATTGGTGATGGTAATTTGGGCATCGTGAATCGAACAATTTCGGCTATCTAAAACTGACGCAATTTGTGCAAAAAGTGCAGGACGGTTTTTACCATAAACTAGTAGCTCAGTTCCAGCTTTTGCGGTTGTATCATTTAGCGCAATGGTTAAACTATTTTCGTCTTTGCTTTCTGCTTTTGCTACTTCATTTGCATGCCAAGCCAACTGCATCGGGCTGAACCTTGCAAAATAGTCATTATTCAAACGATGCCAAAATTGATCAATCTCTGCCGCAGTGACCCCTTGCTTATTCAGCATCTCTCTGGCTTCTATTTGATGTTTATTCACTCTTTCAAGTAAGGTAATGCCACACTGCAGCCCATTGTCCAAGGCTTTTTGTGTTAACAAATACAATTCTCTAATTAGTGATGCTTTCCAATCGTTCCAAAGATTATTATTGGTTGCGCGAATATCTGCTAACGTCAGTGCGTATAAATGTTTTAAATGATTTTGACTTTTTACTGCTCGAGCGAATTCACCAATAATTTCAGGATCATAGATATCTCTACGCTGAGCAACTACTGACATGAGAAGGTGGTTTTCTACCAACCAGCGAATTAGCTCAGCGTCGTCCCCGTCGATGCCATGAGACTCACAAAAAGTGACCACATCCGCTGCCCCTAATACCGAGTGATCGCCATTTCTACCTTTACCAATATCATGGAAAATAGCGGCTAAGTATAAGAGTTCTGGCTTATCCGTTTCCCTCACGATCTTTTTACAGCGGGGGAATTCTCTGTTTTCGTCACTGTGATAACTATAAACATGTTTAACCAGTCTATGGGTGTGTTCATCCACAGTGTACGCATGAAACAAGTCAAATTGCATCATGCCTACAATATTATCCCACTGTGGCAGATATGCCTGAAGGATTCCGTGTTTATGCATTAAATCCCAGCCCAACCCAAAGAAGTTAGGATGTTGCATAAGTTGCATAAACAATTTACGGCATTCAGGTATCTCACAATAATATTGGCTATTAAACTTTCTGCGCGCATTGCGAAGTTGACGTAAACAGCTAGAGTGCAACCCTGTGCAATCTGGCGTATTGGCAATTAATAACAAAAATGACAGGATATCTTCGGGGGATTTAAAAACGTCGTCATGCAGCGGACTGATTAAGCCATCTAATAACTCATAATTGTCATCTATAAGGTGATGGTTTTTAACCTTTAACTCTAAGATATCTTGTTTGAAATATTGCAGTAACATGCCATTAAGTTCAGACACTCTTCGCACAGTTCGAAAAAATGACTTCATCATTCTTTCAACAGCTTGTTTTCCTTCACCATAACCTAGACGTTCTGCTACGTCGGTCTGATAATCAAATAATAGCCGGTTTTCACTGCGACCTGATATCAAATGTAACGCAAATCGAATTTGCCAGAGATGAGAGCGAGATTCAATTAGCTCTGCCCATTCACCCTCGGTGAAATAACCGTGGTCAACTAATTCATGGCCATTCCAAACATTAAAGTGTTGTTTAGCTACCCAACCAATAGATTGGATATCCCGCAAACAGCCTGGATTTTCTTTAACGTTTGGTTCTAAGTTATAGGAGGTGTCGTTGAATTTTCTGTGACGTTCTATTTGTTCTTCATATTTGGCAGTGAAAAAATCTTTACTTGACCAATACCCTTTGCCTTTTATCTTCTTTTGCAAGGTTTCAAAGCTGGATTCGCTGCCTACCAGTAATCTGGACTCAACCAAGTTGGTTGCTATGGTGGTGTCTGCCTTGGCTAAATTAAAGGTTTCTTTGATTGTGCGTACAGACTGACCAACATCTAACTTGATATCCCACAAGAAGGTGATGAAAATACTGACTTTTTCTTGCAACTTAGCATTGATGGTTTTATCACTGAGAATCAGCAGGTCCACATCAGAGTGCGGTTGAAGTTGGCCACGGCCATAACCACCAACGGCAACTAAGGCTAAACCTTTTTGATCATTTAGACCAACCAAGTTCCAAGCACGCAAAAGCAAAGCATCGATGAAAACAGCTCTTTCGTGAACCAGTTGGTCAACCGGCACTTTTGTGAATTCCTGAGATAACCAATCTACGCTATCAGTTACACATTTTTTGAAACTGCTAATGTCATTTATGTCAGTAATTTTCTGGATATTTTCAATGAGCTGATCTAATGACAAATGTAGTACCTCTAAAAGCTGTTTTAGACAACGAGACGCAATGCAAACACGAACAAATACAATTTATATTATAAAATCAAAGTGTCCATTAAGCGCAGTGGTATAGCAAATAACTAATTCACGTTAGTCATAATCATTATTCATAAGTAAAAACATGCTGAATTAATGACTTATCACTCTATCAATGGTTTCGTCGTCTCTAAGAGTGAGAATTTCCACACCATCCTTGGTGACTAATAAAGTGTGTTCCCACTGTGCGCTCAAACTACGGTCTTTGGTAACCACAGTCCATTGGTCGGGCAGGATCTTCGAATAACGTTTACCGGCGTTAACCATTGGCTCAATGGTTAAACACATGCCTTCTAACAATTCAACGCCGGTATTAGGTCGGCCATAATGAACCACTTGTGGTTCTTCATGAAAGTTTGCACCAATACCATGACCACAATATTCTCTCACAATGGAATAATTGTGCTTTTCTGCGTGTTGCTGAATGACATGTCCAATATCGCCCAATCGTGCCCCTGGTTTTACAAGTTCAATGCCTTTGTACAAACATTCTTGGGTCACTCTAATTAAGCGCTCAGCTAAAATGCTGGGTTTACCTACCACAAACATTTTTGATGTATCACCGTGATAACCATCTTTAATCACAGTCACATCAATATTGATGGTATCTCCGTCTTTTAACTTTTTGTCTGAAGGAATGCCATGGCAAATAACATGATTGACCGAAGTACAAATAGATTTTGGGAAGGGAGGATGCCCATAATTCAAAGGAGCAGGAATACATTGCTGTTCATTGACAATATAATCATGACAGATTTGATTGAGTTCATTAGTGGTGACACCCTTTTTAACGTAGGGGCCAATCATTTGTAAAACATCAGCGGCTAATCTACCCGCTACTCGCATTTTCTCAATTTCATCTGGAGTTTTAATCGTGATTGTCAATTTTGCATCCTAAAAAAATAACTCAAAGCAATAATGAGGCGAATTGTATCTTTTAAGCCTAAAAATGTATAGATGACAAAAAGAATTGCCGGTTTACTTCATTTGCAATGACGAACATGCAGATATAGCCCTTTTTACTTGCGTGAAGTAGGCCCGCATGGTATAAAGCGCACCGCAAATTCAATAGCATTATTTTAGTGCTTAGAATTAAAGCGAAATTAACTAAATAACACACATACATCGACACATTTGTCGGGGTGTCTGTTTCGGGTTTGCCGCCTGAACGGATCGATAGATGGGATGTATGGAGGCCTAACCCCAATTTGAGGAAATTAATAATGGCAAACGTATCTATGCGTGACATGCTCCAGGCGGGCGTGCACTTCGGTCACCAGACTCGTTACTGGAACCCCAAAATGAAACCTTTCATCTTTGGTGCTCGTAACAAAGTTCATATCATCAACCTTGAAAAAACAGTACCTTTGTTTAATGAAGCATTGAACTACATTAGTAGTGTATCTTCTAAAAAAGGTAAAGTTCTTTTCGTAGGAACTAAACGCGCAGCTAGCGACGCAGTTAAAGAAGCAGCACAGAAATGTGACCAATTCTACGTTAACAAGCGTTGGTTAGGTGGAATGTTGACTAACTGGAAAACAGTTCGTCAATCAATCAAGCGTTTGAAAGAGCTAGAGCAACAGTCTCAAGATGGCACTTTCGAAAAGTTGACCAAAAAAGAAGTATTAATGCTTCAACGTGAAATGACCAAGCTAGAAAGTAGCTTAGGTGGTATCAAAGATATGGGCGGTCTTCCAGACTGTTTATTCGTTGTTGATGCAGATCACGAGCACATTGCAATCACTGAAGCACGTAACTTGGGAATCCCAGTTATTTCAGTAGTTGATACTAACTCTAATCCAGATGGTGTTGATTACATCATTCCTGGTAACGACGATGCTATTCGTGCGGTTCAATTGTACTTAAACGCTGCAGCTGATGCTGTTAGCCAAGGTCGCGAGCAAAACCTTGAAGTACAAGCTGAGCAAGACGATTTCGTTGAAGCAGCTGAGTAATTAAAAAGCCGCGACTTTCTTGTCGCGGCCTTGTCATTTTTTTGTGACGTTAGTTCAATAGAATGGCAAACATCTCATCAGGGGCGGTAATTATTTACGGCCCCTGTTTCTTAAGTTAAGAACTATTTATAAATGCTGAGGAAACCAAAATGGCAGTGACAGCAGCCCTAGTAAAAGAACTTCGTGAGCGCACCGGCGCCGGCATGTTGGATTGTAAAAAAGCATTGGTAGAAACCGACGGTGATGTCGAGCTAGCAATTGAAAATATGCGTAAATCTGGTCAAGCAAAAGCGGCTAAAAAAGCAGGTCGTATTGCAGCTGAAGGCGTGATCATGACTAAAGTTGCTAACGGTGTAGCAACTATGATGGAAATTAACAGTGAAACTGATTTCGTTGCTCGTGACGAAGGTTTCTTAGCTTTTGCTAACAAATTAGTTGATGTAGCTTCTGCAAACAAAATTAACGACATGGATGCGCTAAATAGCAGCGAAATCGATGGCGTTACTGTTGCTGATGCTCGTGACACACTAGTAGCAAAAATCGGCGAAAACATTTCTCCTCGTCGTGTTATTTCTGTTGAAGGCGACAACCTAGGTGCATACGTGCACGGTGGTCGTATCGGCGTAATCGCTATTTTGAATGGCGGTGATGAAGATTTGGCAAAAGACATTGCAATGCATATTGCAGCGGCTAGCCCACAATTCGTGAAGCCTGAAGATGTACCTGCAGAAGTTGTTGCGAAAGAAAAAGAAATTCAACTTGAAATCGCAATGCAATCTGGCAAGCCAGCTGATATCGCTGAAAAAATGGTTATCGGCCGTATGAAGAAATTCACTGGCGAAGTTAGTTTGACAGGTCAGCCTTTCGTTAAAGATCCTTCTAACACTGTTGGTCAACTTTTGAAATCTAAAGGTGCTGACGTGATTAACTTCGTTCGTTTCGAAGTTGGTGAAGGTATCGAGAAGAAAGAAGAAGATTTCGCGGCTGAAGTTGCTGCACAAATGGCAGCTGCTAAGAAATAATTGAGCCTTTCGCTTTTGCGTAAAGCCAATGTCATATAAACTATCGGCACCTCAAAATGAGGTGCCTTTTTATATGTACTATTTACGCGGATAAATTTAGTGGGTTTGAGCCCAATATCCAATAACGAAGGAATAGCCAATAAATGAGTATCGCACCAAAATCTGCATATCGAAGAATTCTGCTAAAGTTAAGTGGTGAAGCCCTAATGGGTGAAGAAGGATTCGGTATCGACCCCAAAGTTCTAGATAGAATGGCCCAAGAAATCAAAGAGTTGGTTGAAATGGGTGTGCAAGTAGGATTAGTAATTGGTGGCGGAAATTTATTTCGCGGTGAAGGGTTAGCAAAAGCTGGAATGAATCGTGTCGTGGGCGACCACATGGGTATGTTAGCCACGGTCATGAACGGTTTAGCCATGCGTGACGCTTTGCACCGAGCATTTGTTAATGCACGTTTAATGTCAGCCATACCGCTTAATGGTGTCTGTGATGCTTACAATTGGACTGAAGCCATTAGTCTTTTAAAGTCAGGACGCGTAGTCATTTTCTCTGCTGGTACAGGCAATCCATTTTTTACCACTGACTCTGCAGCCTGTTTACGAGGCATTGAAATAGAAGCCGACGCAGTACTTAAAGGTACTAAAGTGGATGGCGTTTATAATGATGATCCAGTCACAAATCCAGACGCTGTATTACTTAAAAACGTAAGTTATCAAGAAGTTCTGGAAAAAGAACTTAAGGTTATGGACTTAGCTGCTTTTACTTTGGCACGGGATCATAGCTTGCCTATTCGCGTCTACAACATGAATAAACCGGGCGTTTTACGCCGTGTTGTTTTGGGTGAAGACGAAGGGACTACAATTTCCCATCAAGGCACAAACAATCAATAACAACGATTTAAAAAACGATTAGTAAAATAAGAATTAGGGAGATTGCAGTGATAAATGATATTCATGATGATGCAAAACAACGCATGGAAAAAAGCATCAGTGCACTGAAAAGCCAATTAAGTAAAATTAGAACTGGCCGCGCTCATCCAGCGCTTTTAGATAACATTATGGTGCCATATTATGGCGCTGATACCCCTTTAAAGCAGCTAGCTAATATTTTTGCCGAAGATGCCAGAACATTGGCACTTACTGTGTTTGATAAAAGTGCCGCCGCCGCTGTCGAAAAGGCCATTATGCAATCTGACCTAGGATTAAATCCTATGAGTTCAGGTGCTGCTATTCGTATTCCTTTACCACCGTTGACTGAAGAGCGTCGTAAAGACCTTATCAAAGTGGTACGAAGCGAAGCTGAGCAAGGTCGTGTTGCCGTGCGTAATATTCGTCGCGATGCTAATGCCGATATCAAAGAATTGGTGAAAGAAAAAGAATTAGGCGAAGATGAAGGTCGTAAAGGCGAAGAGTTAATTCAAAAATTAACTGACGAATTCGTTAAAACCATCGATAGCGCATTACAAGATAAAGAAAAAGAGTTGATGGAAATTTAACCCTTTTTGGTTAATTCCTTTTACCTTATGAGTAATCTAAATATCCCAAAACATGTTGCTATCATTATGGATGGCAACGGCCGTTGGGCAAAAAAGAAAGGTAAGATCCGCACTTTCGGGCATAAAGCTGGTGTTGAGTCTGTGCGATCTGCCGTTCGTTTTGCTCGTCAAAATGGCATAGAGTCTCTTACCTTATTTGCATTTAGCAGCGAAAACTGGAATCGTCCTGCAGAAGAAGTCGGCGTTTTAATGGACTTGTTCAATTTTGTGCTAAATAGCGAAGCCAAGAAACTGAACAAAAACGACGTGCGTCTAAAAGTCATTGGTGATACATCACGATTTGACAACAAGTTAGTCGAAAAAATTAATAAAGCGGAAAAGTTAACTGAGCATAATGGTGCGTTAGTTCTCAATATTGCTGCCAATTACGGTGGTCGTTGGGATATATTGAATGCGGCCAAATCATTTGCAAAACAAGCTGTTAGCCAAGACTTGGATATTGATAGTGTAGACGAAACTGATTTTAATCAGTTTATGTCGCTTGCTGGTCAACCTGAACTAGATTTGCTCATTCGCACTGGCGGAGAACACCGAATCAGTAATTTTTTAATGTGGCAATGTGCTTACGCAGAGCTATATTTTACTGATACTCTTTGGCCAGATTTTGATGAACAAGCGTTTCAGCTTGCGGTTAATGACTATTCTGACCGTCAACGTCGATTTGGTATGACAGGAGAGCAGGTGGAAACTAAATGATAATGTTTTCCGCAAAGCTCAAAGGCTAATTATGTTAAAACAGCGTATAATTACAGCAGTTATTTTAGCTCCTCTTGCGTTAATTTGTATTTTATTTTTACCACTATTAGGCTTTGAAATATTCATTGCCTTAGTGGTAGGTTTAGGCGGTTATGAGTGGGCTAATATGTCGAGTATTAAGCCTAGACCGCAAAAAGCTCTTTATGCTTTTTTCATTCTGTTCTGTTGTCTATTTTTAGTTTACTGGGTACCCACGCAAAATATTTGGTATCAAGGCGCTTTAAATAGTTTATATGTTTATATTTTAGGTGTGGCAGCAATCTGGTGGTTTGTTTCACTATTGATGATTATTGCTTACCCGCGCTTTTCAGCAATATGGCGAACGAGTAAAGCTATTCGGTGCTTATTCGGTTTGTTCACTCTAATCCCCACCTTTGTCTCTGTTGTCTCGTTACGCTCTCATATGTACGATATTGACCCCCTATATGGTGTGTCACTTATATTTTATGTTTTAGGTATTGTCTGGGCCGCAGATATTGGCGCTTTTTTTGTTGGCGTCAAATTCGGCCGACATAAACTACGCCCTAATGTTTCACCTGGCAAAACCTTAGAAGGCTTAGCAGGTGGTATTGCCGCTTCGACCGCGATTATTGCCTTTGCAGCGCTGCACTATCAAGTAGACCCCGGTAGAATATGGATGCATGTACTTATCGGTGGCTTAACCGTTGGAGTGTCAGCTTTAGGCGATCTAAACGAAAGTATGTTTAAACGCTGTGCTGGAATTAAAGATAGCGGTAAAATACTGCCTGGTCACGGTGGTATATTAGATCGTATCGATAGCCTCACCGCGGCATTCCCTGTATTTGCCTATTGCTACGTTTTGTGGATGGCCTAATGCAAAATATAGCGATTTTAGGAGCGACCGGCTCCATTGGTCAAAGCACCTTGGATGTTATTCAATTACATCCAGAAAAATACAATGTGGTTGCGTTAACTGCCCATTCCAGTGTAGACAAACTAATATCCCAAGCGATTCTGTTTCAACCTAATTATCTGGTTATTTCTGATTTAGCCTCCTACACCTACGCTAAGCAGGCATTACAAAATGCCAATTTAAAGTGTGAATTGTTGGTGGGACAAGAAGGCTTATGTCAGGTGGCGTCAGACTCCAGTGTCGACAGTGTTATGGCGGCAATTGTAGGCGCAGCCGGGTTACTACCAACGTTAGCTGCCGTCAAATCTGGCAAAAAAGTCATGTTGGCGAACAAAGAGTCTTTGGTTATGTGTGGTGATATTTTTATTCAAGAAGTGAATAAAACAGGTGCCCAATTACTGCCGATCGACAGTGAACATAACGCAATTTTTCAATGCCTTCCTGCCGATTTCAAATATGGCGACCTTGCAGCGTCAGGCATTGCCAAAATATTATTAACCGGTTCCGGTGGGCCTTTTTTAAATCGCTCGTTGGATACTTTTGTCGATATTACGCCGGATCAAGCCTGCGCTCATCCTAATTGGGATATGGGGCGGAAGATTTCTGTTGATTCTGCCACTATGATGAATAAAGGCTTGGAGTTTATCGAAGCCAAATGGTTATTTGGCTTAAATTCTGCGGATATTCAAATCGTGTTGCACCCACAAAGTATTATTCACTCAATGGTTCAATATGCGGATGGTTCAGTGCTTGCGCAGATGGGCAATCCGGATATGAAAACGCCAATCGCCCATTGCTTGGCGTTTCCGAATCGAATTAATGCTGGAGTGACTCCCTTAGATTTTGCAGCGTTAGCAGATTTTAGTTTTCAGGTGCCAGATTTACAACGTTATCCAAACTTGAAATTAGCCATTAATGCCTGTGATGCTGGGCAATACGCGACAACTGCTTTAAATGCGGCGAACGAAATTGCGGTGGAAGCTTTTCTGTCGCATCAAATCGGATTTTCGCAAATTGCCGAAGTGAATGAAGAAATGTTACAGCGCATCGAAGCGCAACATTTGCAAGATATTGATGGGATTTTAGGCCTTGATAAACAAGTTAGATCCCTTGCTAAACAATTTATAGGAACCTTAGTTTGATTTTTGAGTTTATTCGCAATCTTTCCGCATTTGTCGTTGCCTTAGGGATACTCGTTGCGGTCCATGAATGGGGACATTTTTGGGTTGCGCGCCGCTGCGGCGTCAAAGTTGAACGATTTTCTATTGGTTTCGGCAAAGCCTTGTGGTCGCGCACAGACAAACTGGGAACCGAATATGTTATCGCTGCTATTCCTCTGGGTGGTTACGTAAAAATGCTGGATGAACGAGTGGAGCAGGTTAGCGATGCTGATTTACCCTATGCGTTTAATCGCCAACATGTGCTCAAACGCATCGCGATAGTCGCTGCCGGACCTATGGTTAACTTCTTATTCGCGATTTTGGCGATTTATTTAATGTTACTGATTGGCCAACAATCGGTTAAACCCATTGTTGGAAATATTGAACCGGATTCAATTGCCGCCAATGCAGGGTTTGCTGAACGGGATCAAATTACCCAAATATCTGGGCACGAGACCAACGACTGGCAAGCGGTGAACTATGAAGTGATGCGGCTGATTGGTGATTCAAGTACCCAAGTGCAAGTCACCACTAAAGACGGTTACAACAAAGTTTTGGATTTAGATTTAAGGAATTGGCAATTTGACCCTGAAACCACGTCACCAATGGCGAGTTTGGGCTTTGCACCTTATCGCACTAACCCCACTAAACAGCTTGCTTTGGTGAGTGAATCTTCGCCAGCAGCTGACGCCGGATTGCAGGTGAATGACATTATTCTCAAGTTTAATGGAACTACTGTGGCAAATTGGGAACAAATAGTGGAGCTGATTGAGCAGCACCCTAAACAAAATGTTACTATCACAATCGATAGAAATGGCATTGAACAGCAGGTGACAGCGACTATTGGCGTGAAACCAGACGATCCTGATAAGGGATTATTAGGTGTAGTTACCTACTTAGAACCTTATCCGGAAGAGTATTTATTTCACAAGCAGTATGGTCCAATTGAAGGTTTATCTGAAGGAGTAAGTGAAACCTGGCGACTTATAACATTGAGTTTTGACATGATTGGTAAGCTTTTTACCGGTGATGTATCTGTTAAAAGTTTAAGTGGCCCAATTTCGATTGCCCAAGGTGCGGGTATGACGGCCAGTGCTGGAATTGTCGCATTTTTGAGCTTTTTAGCGCTTATTAGTGTGAATTTAGGGATTATTAATCTTTTCCCTCTTCCTGTGCTTGATGGCGGGCACTTACTCTATTATTTTATAGAGCTTTTAACTGGGCGACCGGTTCCGGAATCCGTACAGGAAGTGGGATTTAAAATTGGCGGGATCATCTTGTTACTGTTAATGACAGTAGCTTTTTATAATGACATTGCGCGTTTATAGTGTGGATGACACAAACTACATTGCCGAAGTAGGCTATGAGTGCTTAGGAAGAATATTAATAAATGAAGTTTAAACAGTTAGTTGTAGCCGGATTCATATGGTCCAGTGCTAGCTTAGCCTTAGCTGCTACAGACCAAGAGTTCGTCGTATCCGACATCAAAGTTGAAGGTTTACAAAGGGTTGCTTTGGGAGCCGCGCTGACCTATCTGCCTGTGCAAGTCGGTGACACTATGAATAGTTTCCGTTCGGCTCAGTTAATTCGTAGCCTGTATTCATCTACTCACTTTGAAAGTATCGAAATTCTTCGTGATGGCACCACTTTGGTTGTGAAAGTCAAAGAGCGTCCAACCATCAGTAATATTATCTTTGACGGCAATGACGATATAAAAGATGAGCAGTTGCAAGAAAGTCTTGATGGCAACAACATCCGCGTGGGTGAGCCGTTGGATAAAACGGTTTTAACCGGTATCGAAAATGGCTTAAAAGACTTTTTCTACAGTATTGGTAAATACAATGCTGATGTCAGCGCCATTGTCACGCCATTGCCTCGTAACCGAGTTGATTTGAAGCTGTTGTTTGAAGAAGGCGACTCTGCAAAAATTCAACAAATTAACATTGTCGGTAATGAAGTCTTCTCTGACGCTGAGTTGTTAAGACAAATGGAGTTAAAGTTCGATACACCGTGGTGGGACTTTTTATCTGAAACCCGTTATCAAAAACAAACTCTCTCTGGTGATATGGAAACGTTACGAAGCTACTACCTAGACCGCGGTTATTTGCGCTATCAGGTAGACTCAACGCAAGTATCTATGACCCCGGAAAAAGATGGTATTTATGTCACAATGAATATCTCTGAAGGTGAGCAATACACTATTTCTGAAGTAGACCTAATTGGTGACCTATTGGGTAACGAAGAATACATGCGCGCTGTATTACCGCTTACCGCTGGTGAGTTATATAACCAAGCAGAAGTAACCTACACAGAAGAGTTCTTCAGTAAATATTTAGGTCGTTTTGGATATGCGTATCCGACAGTAACCACGATCCCTGAAATTAATGATGAAGACAAAACTGTTAAATTGACGCTATCTGTCGATCCTGGAAAACGTATTTACGTGAACCGCATTACCTTCGAAGGTAATACAGTGACTGCCGATGAGGTTTTACGTCAGTCGGTCAGTCAAATGGAAGGTACTTGGCTTTCGAACAGTTCTTTGGAATCGTCTAAGAATAACTTGTCACGTTTGACCTACATGGAAGAAGTGGATTTTGAAACCGTCCGTTTACCAGGTGAAGATGACAAAGTTGATGTGGTATATAAAGTTAAAGAACAACCTTCTGGTTCATTTAATGCTGGTGTGGGTTACGGTGATAGAACCAAACTTAGCCTGCAAGCCGGTATTCAACAGGACAACTTCTTAGGTACAGGTAAACGATTGGCATTCAATGTTAGTACTGTATCTTACCAAAAGAGTGTGCAACTTTCCTACACAGACCCTTATTTCACTATTGATGGAATTAGTTTGGGCGGAAATATTTCATATAGTGAATTCGATGCTGGAAGTGCAAACCTTGTACAATACAACAGTAAACAATACACCGTTGGAATAAACGCTGGTTATCCAATTAATGAATTCAACCGAATTAATTTTGGCTTGAGTTATAGTGATGTAGAGTTATCTCGTCGCAGTAACTATGAACAGACAGACCGTTTTTACAACCAATTTGTGAATGAAGATGATCCAGATGCACCTATTGATTACTCTAGTTTCCTAGCATCTGTATCTTGGACTCGTAGTACTCTAAACCGAGGGATTTTCCCAACGGCTGGTTCGTCACAAAGCGCATCCTTTAGCATTACTACTCCTAATTCTGATGTAAATTATTTCAAATCGATTTTTGATACTAAATTCTACTTCCCGCTTACCCGTGATCAAAGATGGTCAGTGCTTACTCGATTGCGCGCAGGTTACGGTAACGGTTATGGTGAAACAAATGGCATAGAACAGATATTGCCATTCACTCAAAACTTTACGGCCGGTGGTAGTGATACCTTACGCGGATTCGAAAATAACACTGTTGGACCTCGTGGCGTACAATTGTCACCCACAAGTATTACCGGACCAGACGGTGAAACTATCTTGTTAGGTCCTGAATCTGACCGGGTTGCAGTATCTTCTCGTTCCTTAGGTGGTAACGCGATGTTGCTCGGTGGTGTAGAATTAATTGTACCTACTCCGTTTGTTGGCGAAGAGTTTGATAATTCAGTGCGTTCAAGCTTGTTTCTTGATGCCGGTAATGTGTGGGATACTGAATTCGACTATAGCTTATATCGTGATCTAGATCAGATTAGTGAAGACCCTGTCGCAGATTACGGCGATTGGACTCGCTATAGAGCTTCTTACGGAGTTTCTGTACAATGGTTATCACCAATGGGTCCAATGGTCTTTAGTTTCTCTAGAGCTTTGCAAGAACGTGTTGGGGATGATGTGAAATTCTTCTCTTTCAACATTGGACAAACATTTTAAACATAATTTAGCATGAGCTAATTAGTATTATAAAAACAGGAAGGAGTTCCCTTTGAAACAAGTATTTAAAACCTTAGTCGTTACTGCACTTTTGAGCAGTGCTTTATTAAGTTCAGTAGCTTACGCAGAACAGAAAATTGCTGTTGTAAGTCGCGAGGCGGTAATTCAGCAAATGCCACAAGCGATTGCTAGTCAGCAAGCTTTGCAAATTGAATTTAAAGACGAAGGTTCAAAAGTAGATGCGATGCGTCAAAAGATAGCCACTGATCTTGAGTCGCTTAAGAAAAACGCACCGACTATGAGTGAAGCACAAATTAAAGCTGAACAAGAGCGTTTACAAGCAGCTAACACTGAATTTGAAGCGCTAGCTAAACCTTTGCAAGAAAAGCTACAAAAACGTAGACAAGAAGAAAACACCAAAATCGTTACTATGCTACAACAAGCTATCCAAGCAGTTGTAAATGAAGAAAATATCGACATGGTTCTAGATAGACAAGCGGTTGTATTCGCTACTCCTCAATACGATATCTCAGAGAAAGTATTGAAAAAAGTTAGTCAAATGAAATAACCTACCGGAGCCTGTATGCAGTCACTCAGTTTAAAACAATTGGCAGATCTTATTGGTGCATCTATCCATTTATCTGGCAATGATACTGAGGATACCCAAATTAATAGTTTGAGTACCTTGGCGAATGCAGGCATTGGTCAGATTTCCTTTTTAGCCAATAGCAAGTATCGTAGTCACCTGGCTGACACTAGAGCACAAGCGGTTATTTTACATCCAGACGAGTTATCCCATTGTCCTTGCACTGCACTAGTTCATCCAAATCCATACGTGGGATTTGCATTGGTAGCACAGGCCCTTGATACGACTCCGGCTGCGGCATCAGGTATCCATCCAACAGCCGTTATCGGCCAAGACGCAAAACTTGGTAATAACGTGAGTGTGGGAGCCAATGCTGTGATTGAATCAGGCGTGGTTTTAGGCGATGACGTGCAAGTTGGTGCAGGTACTTTTGTAGGCAAAAACTGTCAACTAGGTAACAGAACTAAACTTTGGGCAAATGTCACCGTTTATCACGATTCGGTAATCGGCGAAGATTGCTTAGTGCAATCTGCTACTGTTATTGGTAGTGACGGTTTTGGATACGCTAACGATAAAGGTAAGTGGATTAAGATCCCTCAGTTGGGACGAGTCATTATTGGTAATCGTGTCGAGATTGGCGCTAGTACTACTATCGATCGCGGTGCTCTTGAAGATACAATTATCGGCGATGGGGTGATACTGGATAATCAATTGCAAATTGCCCATAACGTAGAAATAGGTGAAAACACTGCTATGGCAGCGTGTTCAGTTATTGCTGGCAGTACCAAATTGGGTAAAAATTGTAGCGTTGCAGGATTGTGCGGTTTTAACGGACATATTGAAGTTTGTGATAACTCTCATTTTACTGGAATGAGTATGATTACCAAGAGCATAACCGAACCTGGTTTATATTCCTCAGGTATGCCGGCGGTGCCCAATCTTGAGTGGCGTAAAAATGCAGTTCAATTCAAAAAAATAACGTCTCTTGCTCAACGTGTCAAAGTTTTAGAGAAACAACAATCTACAAAGTAACAGGGTAGTTCCCATTACTTATTAAAGGAGATCAGCCTTTGGCCGACAATTTGAACACCATCGAAATCGAAGAAATCATGGAGCTTTTACCCCATAGATATCCATTTCTATTGATTGATAGAGTAACTGAATATGTTTTAGGCGAAACGATTAAAGCCTATAAAAATGTTACCTTTAATGAACCTTGTTTCACAGGTCATTTCCCTGGAAAACCCATATTCCCTGGTGTTTTAATTCTTGAAGCAATGGCACAAGCTGCGGGCATATTAGGGTTTAAAACTGCGGGAAATAGTGATGAGTTATACCTTTATGCTGGTATCGACAACGCACGCTTTAAGCGCCCTGTAGTTCCTGGCGATAGATTAGATTTCGACGTGTGTGTTGTGAAAGAGAAGCGCGGTATATGGAAATTTAAAGGCGTTGCCAGTGTGGACGGTCAAGAAGCTTGTGTTGCTGAATTTATGTGTGCAATGAGGAAAATGTAACCAGTGATCCATGAAACAGCTATTGTGCACCCGTCTGCTAAGTTAGCAGCAGACGTTCAAGTTGGTCCATATTCCGTCATTGGTGAAGATGTCGAGATAGGAAGTGGAACGGTTGTCGAGTCACATGTGGTCATTAAGGGACCATGTACTATTGGTAAAAACAATCGTTTTTTCCAGTTTGGTTCGATTGGTGAAGAATGCCAGGATAAAAAGTATGCTGGTGAAAAAACCCGATTAGAAATTGGTGACAACAATGTTTTTCGGGAATGTGTGACTATCCATCGTGGTACGGTTCAAGATAAATCACTGACCAAAATAGGCTCAAACAATTTATTTATGGCTTACGCACATGTGGCGCATGATTGTGTTGTTGGAGATGATAACATCTTTGCTAACAATGCGACCCTTGCTGGTCATGTACATGTTGGCAACTACGTTATCTTAGGTGGTAACACGGCTGTGCACCAGTTCTGCCATATTGGCTCTAACAGTTTTACTGGTGGCGGTGGCATCATATTACGTGATATCCCTCCCTTTGTTATGATCAATGGTATCGACAATACGCCGGCAGGAATTAACTCCGAAGGGTTGCGTCGCAGAGGCTATGATAAAGAGGTAATAATGAGTATTAAACGTGCTTATAAAGTACTTTATCGGAACGGCAATCGTGCCGAAGAAGCCGTTCAAGAGTTACGCAAAATGGCCGAAACCACAAAAGAAGTGGGATTAATGGCTGATTTTGTAGCAAACTCTGCCCGAGGAATAATCCGCTAATCATACTGATTAGCTTTATCGCAAACTGCGAGCCAACCTTATATGTCTAAGCGTCCTTTGAAAATTGCTATCGTTGCCGGAGAAGCCTCTGGCGACGTGTTAGCTGCGGGTATGATGAAACAGATTTTGGCAATTCACCCCGATGCACAGTTTACAGGAATTGCCGGTCCTAATATGCTTGAGCAAGGTTGCGAAACCTTGTTTGAAATGGAAGAACTTTCTGTGATGGGGATAGTAGAGGTACTGTCCCGTATTCGCCGATTACTGTTTATTCGAAAAACCGTCCTGCAACATTTTACCGATAATCCCCCCGATGTCTTTATCGGAGTGGATGCCCCTGATTTTAATCTGCCGTTAGAAAAGAAACTAAAAAAACTTGGGGTCAAAACCGTCCATTACGTCAGTCCTACTGTGTGGGCTTGGCGGGAAAATAGAATTTATGGGATTGCTGAAGCGACTAACTTAGTACTCAGTATTTTTCCATTCGAAAAAGCCGTTTACGACAAACATGGATTCCCTTGCCAATATGTTGGCCATACTATGGCGGATGATATTGAGCTTTACCCCGATCAAACTCTAGCTCGCCAACAACTTGATGGCGTAACGTTAAGCAAAGACGCAAAAGTGCTGGCGTTGCTACCGGGCAGCCGGGCTGGCGAAGTGAATATGTTGCTTGAGGTCTTTTTGCAAAGCGCAAGCAAAGTGTGTACTACGGTAAGTGAATTACATGTGGTGATCCCCGCTGTCAATGAAGTGCGAAAATCGCAAATTGAAGCCATAGTGTCGGCGTTTAAGAGCTTGCCAGAGTATCCGCAAAACATGCATATTTCAGTGCTTATGCGGCAATCTCGAAATGTTATGATCGCCTCGGATGCTATTCTACTTGCCTCTGGTACTGCGTCACTTGAAGCTATGTTATGTAAGCGTCCAATGGTGGTAGCCTATCGTTTAAAATGGCTTACACATCAAATAATGAAAGCAATGTATAAACCCAATTACTTCTCACTGCCTAATGTGCTAGCAGATAAACCCATTGTGCCTGAATTATTACAAGAACAAGTGAACCCTGAAACCATCTCTGAATATCTGATCCCGATGTTCGCCGGTGATAGCGTAAAGATTCCAGAGGAGTTTGTTGGTTTGCATGAAATGTTAAAACAGGACGCAGATAAACAAGCTGCGGCTGCCGTATTAAAGTTAATTGGTACAGAATATGAGTGAGGCTTGCCTTATCGCCGGTGTTGATGAAGTCGGCCGTGGACCTTTGGTGGGAGATGTTGTGACCGCAGCGGTAATATTGGATCCGCAAAAGCCTATTTTAGGATTAAACGATTCCAAAAAACTGAGCGAGAAAAAACGCAACGTATTGTTCAACCAAATTATTGAAAATGCATTATGTTGGTCAGTAGGGCGAGCTAGCCCAAAAGAAATTGATCAGCTGAATATTCTACATGCCACTATGTTGGCTATGAAACGCGCTGTTGAAGGTTTATCAATTCAGCCTGATTTGGTGCAAGTCGATGGTAATCGATGCCCAGATTGGCATTATGCCAGTGAAGCAATCGTTAAAGGCGATGGCAGTGTCGCAGAAATTTCAGCCGCGTCTATTATTGCTAAAGTCACCAGAGATCGGGAGATGGCAGAATTGCATTTACGCTATCCTGAGTATGGTTTTGATCAACATAAAGGCTACCCTACCAAAGCTCATTTGTTACGTTTAGCTGAGCTAGGGCCAACGGAAGAATACCGTATGAGTTTTAAACCTGTGCAACAAATATTGATACAACACAATGGAGTCATCCATGCAGTCTGAAGCCACAGAAGCACCTGTGAAATTTATCCATTTGCGCGTCCATAGTGATTATTCCATGATGGATGGTTTGAATAAGATCAAACCCATTCTTGGAAAGGTCAAAGAAATGGGGATGCCCGCAGTGGCCATTACTGACCAGATGAATATGTGTGGATTGGTAAAATATTATGATGCTGCACATGCCAATGGGATCAAACCAATAATTGGCGCTGATTTTTGGGTACAAAGTGAAGAGTTAGGCGATGAAATATTCAGACTGACCTTGTTGGCAAGCAACAACAAAGGATATAAAAATATTACCTTGCTCATTTCCAAAGCTTATCAGCGTGGGCATGTACAAAATAGAGCGGTAATCGATAAACAATGGCTGCTAGAACACAAAGAAGGCGTGATTATTTTATCTGGTGGCTTGTCCGGTGATCTTGGACAGGTATTAACCAAAGGAAATATGCCTTTAGCAGAGCAAATATCGCAATTTTATGAAACCCATTTTAGCGATTGTTACTATATCGAGTTAAATCGCACTGGCAGACCAGGTGAACAGGAATATATTCAACGAGCGACAGATTGGGCTTTGGACCATGATCTTCCCGTCGTGGCCACAAATGAAGTATGTTTTATCGCTAAAGAGGGATTTGATGCCCATGAAATAAGGGTGTGTATCCATGATGGTTATACCCTCGATGATAAGCGTCGTCCCAAACTTTATAGTGATCAGCAATACCTGCGCAGTCCTGAGGAAATGTGTGAACTGTTTTCCGATATTCCAGAAGCACTGCAAAATACCGTAGAGATAGCCAAGCGTTGTAATGTTACCGTGACGTTGGGCGAATACTTTCTGCCAAAGTTTCCAACCGGTGGAATGTCAGATGCGGATTATCTGGTAAAAGTGTCATGGGAAGGTTTAGAACGACGCTTAAAGTTCCTGTTTCCTGATGAACAAGAGCGAGCTGAAAAACGTCCTGAATACGACGAACGTTTAGAAATTGAATTAACCGTTATCAACCAAATGGGTTTTCCCGGCTACTTCTTGATTGTAATGGAGTTTATTCAGTGGAGTAAAGATCACGGTATCCCGGTGGGACCTGGCCGTGGGTCGGGCGCAGGTTCGCTCGTTGCATATGCACTTGATATTACCGATCTGGATCCCCTAGAGTTTGACTTACTGTTTGAGCGATTCCTGAATCCAGAACGGGTTTCCATGCCCGATTTCGACGTCGATTTTTGCATGGATAGACGTGACGAGGTGATTGACCACGTGGCCGACATGTATGGTCGTCAAGCGGTTTCTCAAATAATAACATTCGGCACCATGGCTGCCAAAGCGGTAGTTCGAGACGTTGGCCGAGTATTAGGGCATCCCTATGGCTTTGTGGATCGCATTTCTAAATTAATACCTTCTGATCCAGGAATGACCTTAGAAAAAGCCTTTGCCGTTGAACCTAGGTTACCTGAGCTTTATCAACAAGATGAAGACGTTAAAGATCTGATTGATATGGCGCGGATTCTGGAAGGGGTTACCCGTAATGCTGGTAAACATGCTGGGGGTGTTGTTATCTCTCCCACTGAAATCACCGACTTCGCGCCGTTATATTGTGATGACGAAGGCAAAAACCCAGTAACTCAGTTTGATAAAAATGATGTCGAAACTGCAGGTTTGGTTAAATTTGACTTTTTGGGCTTGCGTACCTTAACCATTATCCAATGGGCGATCGATATGATTGCTGAGGGTCGTGGCAAACAAATTGATATCACCGCCATTCCATTGGAAGATCCTAAAAGTTTTCGGACTCTATTAAATGCAGAAACAACTGCGGTATTCCAATTGGAATCTCGCGGTATGAAAGACTTGATTAAACGTCTTAAACCAGATTGCTTCGAAGATATTATCGCATTGGTGGCTCTATTTAGACCGGGCCCGCTGCAATCTGGGATGGTTGATAACTTCATCGATAGAAAACACGGCCGAGAAGAGATCTCTTATCCGGATGCAGAATATCAACATGAATGTTTGCAGGAAATTCTTGAGCCAACCTACGGCATTATTCTTTATCAAGAACAAGTAATGCAGATTGCACAAGCCATGGCAGGATACAGCCTAGGTGGCGCAGATATGTTACGTCGTGCGATGGGTAAGAAAAAGCCTGAAGAGATGGCCAAGCAGCGTAGTGTGTTTGCCGAAGGTTCTAAAGGCAATAATATCGATCCTGATCTAGCGATGAAAATATTCGATCTGGTGGAAAAATTCGCGGGTTATGGTTTTAACAAATCTCACTCTGCGGCTTATGCGTTAGTTTCGTATCAAACTTTGTGGCTAAAAGCCCATTATCCTGCCGAGTTTATGGCGGCGGTAATGTCTGCGGATATGGATAATACCGATAAAATAGTCACTTTGGTGGATGAATGTAATCGTATGGGATTAACCATACTGCCACCAGACCTCAACGCGGGCCAATATAAGTTTACGGTAGATGAACAAGGTCGTATTGTTTATGGTATCGGCGCAATAAAAGGGGTAGGGGAAGGTCCTATCGAAGCAATTATCGCTGCCCGTAAAGAACACACTAAATTTTCAGACTTGTTTGATTTTTGTGCTAAAGTTGATCTGAAGAAGATTAACAAACGGGTTCTAGAAAAGTTGGTTATGGCTGGCGCCATGGATAATTTAGGTCCCCATCGAGCCTGTATCATGGCGACCCTACCCGAAGCGATAGCCGCGGCGGATCAGCATGCTAAAGCTGAATCT
Source organism: Alteromonas sp. M12 (assembly GCF_037478005.1). Classification (NCBI taxonomy): domain Bacteria; kingdom Pseudomonadati; phylum Pseudomonadota; class Gammaproteobacteria; order Alteromonadales; family Alteromonadaceae; genus Alteromonas; species Alteromonas sp. M12. The sequence goes on from NZ_CP144164.1 coordinate 1,226,232, forward strand.
CATGGGCAATCAGATATGTTTGGTTTGTTAACTACTGAACCTGATCAAGTGGTTCAGGCCTTTTCTAATGTACCGGAATGGCCAGAAAAAATATGGTTGGACGGAGAAAAAGAAACTCTTGGCCTATACTTAACAGGTCACCCAATAAATCAGTACGAAAAAGAGCTAAAACATTATAGTTCTGCTCGTTTGGTAGATTTAAAACCTACCAATAAAGACACTACGTCTGTTGCGGTTGGCTTAGTCATCGGTGTTAGAGTGATGACTAACAAGAAGGGACGTCGTTGGGCGATTGTTACCTTAGATGACAAAAGTGCTCGTATGGATGCGCGCTTTTTCCCTGATATGTTTGAAAAGTACGAGGAGCTTCTTCAACCTGACCGAATTCTATTGATTTCCGGACAGGTCAGCTTTGATGATTTCTCGGGGGGCAATACAATATCAGGCCGTGATGCTATGGATATAGTGCAGGCTCGGGAGAAAAATGTAAAATGCTTAGGGTTAGAAGTAGAATCTGACTGGTGTAACGAAGCAAGAGTAGCTAAACTGCAAGCAATTCTGCAGAATTATCAAGGCGGAAGCTGTCCTGTTAATATGCGGGTTGTTCACCCTGATGCGGAAATGGTTTTAGCATTTGGTGCACAGTGGTACGTGACACCAGAAGACCAATTAATTTATGAATTGCAGCAAATGTTACCCAAACAAGCGGTAGAGCTGCAATTTAGTTGACACCAATAGTGTGTTTGTAAACAAATATAAGGTTTGGAATGAGTTTGAATTATCTTGATTTCGAGAAACCTATCGCTGATTTAGAAGCAAAAATTGAAGAACTACGGTTAGTCAATCAAGGCGGTGAGTTTGATGTCGGCATTGAAGAATCGATCACTAAGTTGCGGGAAAAGAGTGCAGAATTGACTGCTAAAATATTTTCCGATTTGGGCGCATGGCAAGTTTCACAAATTGCTAGACACCCAATGCGACCTTATACATTGGATTATATTCCCCGCCTTTTTGAAGAATTTGACGAATTAGCCGGTGATCGCGCTTTTGCTGATGATAAAGCTATTGTAGGTGGATTAGCCGACTTTGATGGTCAACCAGTAATGGTTATTGGACATCAAAAAGGTCGTGACACCCATGAAAAAATTCGACGCAATTTCGGTATGCCTAAACCAGAAGGCTATCGCAAAGCGCTTCGTTTGATGCATATGGCTGAACGCTTCAATTTACCTATCATTACCTTTATCGACACTCCGGGTGCATACCCTGGAGTAGGTGCTGAGGAACGTGGCCAAAGTGAAGCCATTGCTCGTAATCTCAAGGAAATGGCCGATTTAAGCGTGCCCATTATCTGTACCGTTATTGGTGAAGGTGGTTCAGGTGGTGCACTTGCTATAGGTGTGGGTGACAGAGTGAATATGCTGCAATACAGTACTTACTCGGTTATTTCTCCAGAAGGTTGCGCTTCCATATTATGGAAAAGCGCAGAAAAAGCACCTTTAGCTGCTGAAGCTATGGGTGTAAGCGCAGGTCAAATTAAAGAATTAGGATTAATTAATAATATCGTAGAGGAACCTCTAGGTGGTGCTCATCGCAATCACGACGCTATGGCTGCCAACCTCAAAGCGACCCTTAAGCAACAGTTGTCACAATTGCTGAGCTTATCTAAAGACGAGTTGCTCGAACAGCGTTACGAGCGCATCATGTCTTTTGGTTATTGTTAATATAGTCACCTTGATTCACCTCAAACCGTCTTGTATTTACAAGGCGGTTTTTGCCTTATGAACATTCAAAATCGTACCACAGCACTTGTTGAAAGGTTCCTTCAAGGACCCGCTAGGCAAATTGTTATCGCATACAGCGGTGGTGTTGACTCTCACCTGCTGCTGATCACTGTTGCCGAATTAGCGAACCAATTTCCTGACCACGATTACCTTGCTGTGCATGTTAATCACGGCTTAAGTCCCAATGCGGAAAAGTGGCAACAGCATTGTCAGCAAGTTTGCTCTGAGCTCAATATTCCACTAAAAATTCAGCAGGTGAAGGTCAATGCCAGTGGTAATGGGGGAGTTGAAGCGGCCGCTAGAAAAGTGCGATATCAAGCCCTTGAAGCCATGACCGAACATCATGGTTTGATCTTGTTAGGACAACATATTCAAGATCAATTGGAAACGGTGCTATTGCAGTTGAAGCGCGGGGCTGGTCCTAAAGGGCTCTCAGCAATGGCGCAATCTGCGGTAAATGAAAACAGTATTACCCTAGCGCGACCTTTTCTGGAATTAGAGAAGCATGAAATTCTGCAATTAGCCAAACACAAGCAATTACACTGGATCGAAGATGAGTCGAATCACGATACACGATTTGATCGAAACTTTTTACGCACAGAAGTGATTCCAACTTTACTGCAACGATGGCCAAATTTGGCAACGGCGGCAAACCGCTCAGCCCAGTTGTGCGCTGAACAACAAGAGTTGTTAGATGAAGTTAACGGGAAACATTTGCAGACCATGGTGAATCAACGATTTGCGATTCATATTTGCAAGTTACGTGCACTATCTAGCCCATGGCAAAATCAAATAGTGCGATATTGGTTAGCAGAACAAAAAATCGATATGCCTTCTAAAACCGTGCTGGCGGAATTACCTAAACTTCTTAGTGCCAAGCAGGATGGTAACCCCATCATTGACCTAGGCCAGCACCAGTTGCGACGCTTTCGAGAGCATATGTATTGCATTAAAAAGCAAACATTTGAAGAAGATATTCATCTTACTTTAGATTCAGCTAACACCTTGTTACCCAATGAATTGGGGCATTTACATATTGCAGAAAAATACATTGGTCAATTAACCATAAAATCTAAGGTGAATAGTCTTAAATTTAAACCCCTTGATCAGCCCCATTCCAAATTATTGAAACAATGGTTTAAACAGTGGGATGTGCCAGTTTGGGAAAGACAGCGAAGTTTGCTTTTATGTTGGCAAGATCAGGTGATTGCGGTGTTATGTGAGCAACATATTATTTTTGCAAATGATGCACCTGCGGAACTCACTTCAAGTATTCATTTTAGGGTAAATCCACCTCAACTTTGATTTTGTCTCTGAATTTTTAGTCAATTATCTTAGCTGATTCGCATTGATGGACACTAAAACACATTTTTATCCTTACAATGCTAGTGTTTGCCCCTGCTTCTAGCGTAAAATCGTATATATATTACAAGATAGGATTACTTTTAATTCTATCGGTAAATTGACCTTATTATTATTTTGGAGATTTGAGACTATTATGGCTGCATTTGGAACTGTTTTTATGCCTGAGATGGCACTTGCTACCTTTGAAAATAATCACTGGAGTAAGGCTGAGTTTGTCAGCGCTGAAAGTATTCAATTGCACCCCGGGGCTCATGTCTTACATTATTCGAGTACTTGTTTCGAAGGTCTCAAAGCATTTCGTCATGCTGATGGCAGCGTCAATATTTTCCGTATGGAAGAAAATATAAAACGTATGGCACAGAGCTCTAAATTATTGTTTTTACCTGACTTTGATGCAAATCAGTTATCACAGATGATTGTTGATATGGTAAAAAAATACGCTGATGAAGTTCCCCAGCCTCCAGGTTCAATGTATATCAGACCTACCCATATTGGTACTGAGCCTTCAATAGGTAAAGCTGCGGCACCATCAGCTACTTCAATGCTGTATGTATTGTTATCACCGGTGGGTGATTACTTTGCTGGTGGAGCTCGTCCATTAAGATTGTTATTAGCGGAAGATGGGATGCGCTGTGCGCCACATATGGGCATGATTAAAAGTGGCGGTAATTACGCCAGTGCTTTAGGGCCAATTTTAGCAGGTAAAGCGCAGTACAATGCTGATCAAATTTTATTTTGCCCTAATGGTGATGTACAAGAGACCGGTGCTGCTAACTTTATCTTGATTGACGGCGATGAAATTATCACTAAAGCCTTAGATAGCTCATTTTTACACGGTATTACACGAGCTACACTACTAACCCTTGCGGCTGATTTAGGAATGAAGGTTAGCGAACGTAGCCTTTCTGTGACTGAACTATTAGAACGGGTGGCTAAACCTGGTACTGAAGCCGCTCTGTCTGGTACCGCAGCGGTTTTGACTCCGGTAGGAACCTTAATTCACAATGGTAAAGATATCAAAGTGGGTAACGGAGAAGCGGGTCCTAAAGCAATTAGATTGCGCCAAGCATTAAACCAAATTCAGTGGGGCGAAGCGCCAGACACCCATAACTGGTTAACTAAAATTTAATTAACCCAAGCGAGGGAGCGCAATCTGCTATTAGCGCAGTAATTTTGCGCTTATCTTGCTTGCAATTCACGGGGTTTAAACAACTAGATTGCATAAATCAGCATCCCTACGAATTAAAATTTGTCATTTCTTATCAAGTTTAAGTTAACTAACCTGAACTTGATAAGCATTCATTTTATGCAGCTGTAACCAAGCTGCATTTTCATTTAATGCCTCAATACCTATGGTTTTAATGACCTGTTGATAGCTCCCTATATTTTCAGTTTCAGAAGCGTAAGTTTGATCTAACAAAGACATTCTATTCATCGCCTGTTGGAAGAAGTAGCCTGTTCGCAAGTAGCGCTGACTAAGCTCCTCGAAGCCCATCTGCGCAGCAAAGGTTTTCAGTAATGCTGAGCTGATAAACGACATAGCAATAATAATGAACAAGATTGATATCGAAAAAGCGGGAATAAGATTGAATTGGATTTTTGCTACACTAAAGAACATCAGTGCTATTGCTAAGCAGAATAGAAAAATTGAATTTCGTTGATATTGTTTTGATTTGTTAAGCAATGCAAATGCTCTTCCCCTTTCTCCTCTTTGCCCATAAAAGTAATTTCTTTGGTCTAATATCCAAACCTTGCGCACATAATGAATGTGTTGTTTGCTGGGAGAAGGGACTTGCAACATCAGTTTATTCAAATTATCTACAATCCAATCCATCTCATATAGTTTTGTCGTGCGATAGTTATTTGCACTGTGATCAGGAATACCAGACAAGTGCCAGAAAATTTGCACCCTAAGATCTTCAGCAAATACGCGCCATTCCACATACTGTTCTTCTTTTGATTCGGTGCCGACGAAAAAGAGCCAATATATAAGTACTACCACTCCAACTAGAAACAAGTGGATTAAAAACCAAGTCAGTGTGGCAAATAGCCCAACATAAACTTGTTGTGCGAAGATCGCAAAAAAGGATAGGGTGGTAATCCATTTTAATGATTTTAATCTTTGATGTTGACGAATTTGTGCAAGACAATCGGCAATACAGTAGGCATCAACTAAGTGTTTAATGGGGGCTAATGATTCCGTCGGTGGGTGCTCTCCTAGCAGGTGAGTTAAACTCTTGGCTTTGTCTTTCTTTTTAATACGTAGCGCACCAGTATTAAAACGTTCTGTTTTCGCCAAAATTTCATTAAACAAACTGACATTTTGCACGCCATATGCTTCTATTGCCTTCCAACTTCCAATATCTTCTTCGCTTCCCACACTTAAAGGTAGGGTGGCATGACGTTCTCGTGTACTGACTAACCATTTACAGTATGTTTTGTTAGGCTTAGAAAATAGCAGGCTGCTTTCGTCAACGAGTCCTTCGATACACATTCTTACTACGTCTGCTGTGCCACCGGTTTTTAGCGCATAGGAACTTGATTCTTTTTTATGGTCTATTACACCATCCCAAATAGCGATTAGATAATCAGAACAACCTACCAGTGTTTTGCCTAGTGCAGTATACCCTTCCACTCTTGGTGTATTGGCTTTACGATGGCAAATCTTCACTTCGGAACATTGTTCAAAGAGTCTACGGAAGGTTTCTAAGGATTGGGGAGACCTAAAGTCTTTTTCATATTCTTGCACGTCAAAGGGTAAAATCGCAGTTACTTTAAGTTTGAGTTTCAAGGCGACTTTGACCATTAACTGGTCAGCACCTTCTGCTAGACCTGATAAAATTTGAATCGTACTTCTAGGACATTGTTGTTGCAGCGAGGTCAGCTCTTCAAGCAAGGCTTTTTCTAAAATGGGGATATCTTGTTGTGGAATATCGCGATGACCGGTAACCCCTATATTAATTGTGAGAGCTGATGACATCAGTCGCTATTCCTTAACATTAAACTCCGATATTTGTATAAATTATCATCAATAAAGCATTTGTTAAACCTGATTTTATCTCATTCGCTGGTGGCACTCGGCTTGGTAAAACCGATGCTTCCTTTTCTTTTATAGGAGACTTGTATACTATTTGACCACATGTTGCTGTTGTATATGTCATGTTCACTCTTTCAATCTGATCCTGAGGAATAAAATGCAATACAGCGCATTTATAAGTTACAGCCACAAAGATGAAAAGTTGGCTCGCTGGCTTATGCGTAAGTTAGAAGCCTATCGAGTGCCCGCTAAACTAATTGGCCAATCCGCTGAGTTTGGTGTTGTTCCCCGTAGAATTGGAAAAATCTTTCGTGACCGCGATGAACTCCCAACAGCAGGAAATTTGGGCCAAAGGGTCAATCAAGCGTTGCAGAACTCATCGTCGCTGATTGTCATCTGCTCGCCTTTCTCTGCGAAGTCAAAATGGGTGAATACCGAAATCACTGAATTCCGTAAAATGGGTCGTGAAGAACGTATTTTGTGTTTTATTGCCGACGGCGATCCTATGAGCTGTGATCCTGAGATAGCTTGTTTTCCCCCAGCTTTGCTCAAACCCGCACAAGCTGGCCAGCCTAATAGAGAGCCGTTGGCTGCTGATGCCAGAATGGAAGGAGATGGTAAAGACAGGGCATTTCTAAAATTGGTAGCAGGTTTGTTAGGCGTGGGCTTTGATAGCCTAGCGCAGCGAGATGCACAGCGCAGATATAAACGTTTGGCGTTAATTAGCGTAGGTTCTTTTGCCGGAATGGCGTTTGCCTCCGCATTGGCGATAACTGCTGTCATCGCCCGTAATGATGCACAACGGCGCCAAGACCAAGCCGAAGACATTGTCGGTTTTATGTTAGGTGACTTACGTGAGCGCTTACAAACCGTTGGACGTTTGGATTTAATGCGTTCGGTGGATGATAAAGCGACAAGCTATTTTTCAAAGTTAAACAAACGAGATTTATCTGACCGCGCATTGGCGGAACAAGCCCGTTCATTAACCGGCATAGGCGAAGTGCGCCTGAATGAAGGCGACTATCAATTGGCCATGGCAGCTTTTGCTGAAGCTTATGAACGTTCTAAAGCCTTATACGAAAGAGACGCTTCAAATGGCATCCGATTGTTCGATTTATCTCAAGCTGAGTATTGGCTTGGCAACGTAGCCTGGCAACAAGGGCGCTTGGACGATGCCGAAAAATGGCTAATTCGTTATCGAGATAGTGCAATTAGGTTAGCCGCAATGGACAGCAATAATCCTGATTGGCAAATAGAGGCTGCATACGGTTATCAGAACCTGGCGATATTGGATAAAAGCCGTGGCAATTTTGAGCAAGCTAAAAGGGCAATGTTGGAAGTGCGTAATCTCTACGTTCAGTGGGCTGAACAAGCACCAGATAATTTACAGTTAAGATACGATATGGCAAATGCGTCATCTTGGTTGGGAAGTCTTGCCTTACAACAAGGACGATTTAATGAAGCAAAGAATTATTTCGAAGAACAAAATGCCGCGATTAAAAAAAATATTAAAGAGGATCCAGATAATATTATCTGGAAAGAAGACTTTTTGTACGCCAATCGTCTTTTAGCCAGCGTAAGCGTCCATTTAGGGGATGTGGAAGAAGCCACTAAATTGTACATAACCGCAAAAGATATCGCTGAACAATTATTTAATCAAGATCCACAAAATGCGTACTGGATGTTGGATTACGGACGTTGCCTATGGCAGCTTGCGCTAATGTCTGGTCGGTCAGCTAAACAACATTTGCAGCAAGCTGAAAAACTGATTGAGAAGGCTTATAACCTAAAGAAAAAAGAGGAAAGGACTTTACAATTCTATGGAGATCTTAAAGTCGCTCAAAGTGAATTTGCTTTGTTAAATGGCCAAATAGACTTGGCGCTTCATTATATCGAGCAATTTGAACAGAATATTGAGCCTGCATGGCATAATCAAGAAATGGAAAAAACCGAAGATTTTCGTTTGGTGTATTCTCGCGGTTTAATTTTAAAAGGAAAGATAGCCTTTAAAATCGAACAACAACAAACCGCCCAACAATATTGGCAACAAGCTTTAGCATTGTTAACTGAGACTGAATTGGAATATGGAGTAAATCCTAAGCCGGATAAGTTACCTTTTACTCGGCTAATTGAATTGACTACTGTATTAAGCTTGTTAGGGGATGATCAGCAACTTAATATACATCAAAAACGTTTAAATAATTCAGGTTATATTGCATTCACCCCATTTTTGGTTGATTAAAATTTGTACTATTCGGGAAAGGGTTTAGAATTGTAAGAGAACAATTATGTTCAATTCATAAAACCGTATCTTTTGATACGGCAATACCTCCAAAGTATGGCATTTTACCAACAACAAGGAAAAGGATTATGGATGCTACTGTAACTTTAGATGTAAGAAATTTCCGAAGTGCAGCAGGAAGTGGCTACACCAATATACCCGCTTCGAATGCACGCACATACAGCTACCGTTTTACAGGTGGCCCCAACAATGATGGCACTATTACTGAAATAACAGGTACAGGACAGGCACTCATAACCGTGCATGTTCAGGCTGACCCTCGTTATCATATTACTGACATTACTTTTGGCAGTAACGGTGCAAATGATTTGTCGTGGCGTTCTACATTCCCACCTTACCTTGCCGTTATTACTGATACCAATACTGATAATATTGATTCGGAATACTCGGTAGTTATATTGGATACTGTAGCTAACGCTAGGGTGTTATGTGACCCCGCAATCAAAAATAGACCTAATAAATAGTCAAGATTAGGTTTAATGCCCTTCTAATAAAAAATGTTCTGCGCGTTCTACTCGTCGCGGTTTGCCTGAGATCACGATAACATCGTTAGGTTGTAGGGGCTTTGTAAAGTCAGGATTTGCAATTTCTATATTTGCTCGCCGTAATCCATGCAAACTTATTTTGCGTTTAAAAAGATCCAACTGTTCAATTGTTTTACCGACCGCAAACGCATCTTCAGTTAGTTGCACAGCGTGCATAAATTCCAGCTTATCTTTGGTACCTTGGCTAATTTCAGTGGTTTCTCCAGGAAAGAAACCGTGCATATGTCGATAGTGATCTTTTCGCTCTGAACGAACCCGTTTTAAAATTCGCGCCATAGGGATACCGGATAAATGGAGTATCTGAGATACCAACATAAGGCTGCCTTCGAGAATTTCAGGCACAACTTGACTAGCGCCAGCCGCATAAAGTTCTTCTAGGTGGTAGTCTTTTCTAGTGCGAACCACTATGGGCAATTCTGGGTGCATTTCCGAGATGATCTTGATTACATTGAGGGCTCTTTGGTGTTCATCAAAGGTGATAAGCACTAATTTGGCCATATCGATTCCAGCGGCTTTTAATATATCTGGTTGACTGACGTCACCGAACACCACGGGTTGTCCTGCACTTCGGCTTTCATTGACCCGCACGGGATCAAAGTCTACGACTAAATAGGGGATTTTCTCCACGCTTAATAAGCGGCTTACCGATTGACCAACTCGGCCAAAACCAAGAATTAAAACGTGGTCTTGCATGCTAGGATGATAATTATCTTCATCCATTGGGTCTAATTGTAAGTCGGGTTTACCAATAATATATTTAGCCATGTCGAGACTATTTTCAATCAACCAAGGTGTAACCGCCATACTGAGCACACCAATTGCCATCAAAACAGAGCCTTGTTCAGCACTGAGAATGTCGTGATTTACCGCCAGTGCGGCAATAATAAAGCTAAATTCACCTATCTGACAGAGCTTTAATCCTGTTGACCAGCCATCTAGTTTGTCGGCTTTAAATAGCCAAGCACAAGCACGAATGATCAGGATTTTTATTATCATTATGGTGACTAAACCCAAAGCTATCCAATGTAGTTGTGATGCTAAAGTCTGCATTTCTAAACGCATACCAACAGTTATAAAAAATAACCCCATTAGAATATCTCTGAAAGGCCGAATATCCGCTTCTAGTTGATGCCTGTATTGGCTTTCACTTAACATCATTCCCGCTAGAAAAGCTCCTAGTGCCATGGAAAGGCCAAACGAGTAGGTCAAACCTGCCGCTACCAAGGCAACCAAAATAGTCGTTAGCACAAACAATTCATCGGTACGCGTTCGCGCTACTTCATTAAATATTCTAGGTAGTAGCCATTTGCCTACAGACATTAAAATACCGACAACCACTGTGCCCTTTAAAAGCGCCATCACAATCGCTAGCCATAAGCTGCTATGGGATTGATCTGATAGCAAGGGAACTAATATCAGCAAAGGCACCACAGCCAGATCTTGAAATAATAAAATACTGACAACCATTTGTGCTCGGGTCGTATTTAACGTGCCTCGTTCGCTCATTTGTTTAATCACAATCGCGGTTGAAGAAAGGGCTATCATACCGCCTATGATTAATGCGGCTTTTAAATCGAATCCAAATACACTGGCGATCCCCATAAAAACCAGAGTAGTCAGTATCATTTGGCCTAAACCAATGCCAAAAACCAGATGGCGCATAGCCATGACTTTAGGAAGAGAAAATTCTAAGCCCAACGAAAATAATAGAAAGACGATGCCTAACTCGGCGAAAAAGTGAATTTCTTCTGGATGATCGATGATTGCTAGCATGTGCGGACCAGCGACTACTCCACAGGCTAGATATGCGAGTATGGGAGGTAAGTTTATACGTTTGAATCCCCACACGGTTAACACCGCAACAGTCATCAATACCAAAATATTTGTGAAACCCACATGCATAAATTTTATCTCTTTATTTGGCTAATTTTTTACCGCGTGAACTTGTTGACTGAGGAGTAAGCTGAACGGGCATATTTGCCGTTAGCATTACTTTAATATTAGCAGTAATCGATGGCACAGAGATTGCTAATTAACCAATCATAAAACATTTTTAATTAATAAATTGCGTATTTAGACCTAAATTCGCCAATAAATTGGCAGGAGCATTCGCCTTGGAGCACATGACACAGCTTTTTGACACTGCGTTGAAAGACAACAATTTGTTTAGCTCAGATCCCTACAAGGGCGGCTTAAGCCATACCGAATCTCATCAAGTTATGTTGCAATTGGCTTCGAGTATCGACCTGCAAAAGATTGCTCAAGTATTTTATCGCCAATTGCGAGCGAAGTTAAACTTAGATGGTTTAACTATTAAATTTTCAAGTGGTTTAGTTACCCTTGGAGAGCCAGAAAAATCTAATAATATCAAAACATTAGATCAAGTAAGTAAACACACAATTTTTGCTACCCTAGTATATTCTTTTTCCAAAGTGTTAAGTTTGCGGGAAGCGGCAATACTCAATGATTTACATCGATTATTCAAATTTCCGTTAAAAAATGCACTAGAATTTCATAGTGTTAAACAGCTTGCCCTTAAAGATTATCTGACGTCATTGGGTAATCGAGTACATTATCAAGAATCCTTGGTGCGCTTACTTAGTCAGGCCAAACGGGCTGGCGAAGGTTTTGGACTACTGGTGATTGATATGGATAAGTTTAAAGCCGTTAATGACACCTTCGGTCATCATGAGGGTGATAAAGTATTGACCGCCACGGCAGACGTATTACGTCAGTCACTAAGAGAAAGTGACTATGCTTTTCGTTTTGGTGGTGATGAATTTTGTTGTTTGTTACCAGGTAGTGACAACCTTGTGAATGGTAAAATAGCTGAACGAATTCAGGGTTTTATGAATAAAAATCCGATTTTGGCCAAGCATAAAATGTCCTGTAGTATCGGCAGTACTATGTATCAATATGGTGACACTGAACTAAGTTTATTTAATCGTGCAGATAAAGCCTTGTATGCAGCCAAACAAAATGGAAAAAACTGCTACAAAGTAGCTTAATTTCGACATAGGCGGCAATAAATTGCAGTCTTGTCGAAATTAACGGCAATTATTATTGATATTATTTCGTCTTATCATACCCATTTGCAGCTAATAACATTAGACTGTCATTACTATTAAATTAATTTTTATCTCTTTTAGTAATAAATGATGAATGGGGTTATTCTGCGAATAAGAATAAATCCATAAGCTCATTTAGGTTGTATGAGACTATCTATGCTTAGCGATTTTGATCAAAATACCCAATATCGACGCAAAGTTTTACAAGTATTGTTGCTGATAACATTTTTCGGTGGCTTTGTTTTTGGTTTGAGCAATATTTATCGAGAGCTCTACACCTTGGCTTTTCTAGAGTTAGGATATGGATTATTTTCATTTCTAGTATGGCGTCAAATTGGCAATACCACTAATTTTCAATTTTGGGTAATCAGTTACCTTTTCCCGTTTTTTTCGATAATGATGTATGCTTTATCCGTACCTGGTTCCTCCCAATCCATTTTTGTTTGGATTCTAACTATCCCCGTTATTTCCTATTTGTTATTAGGTAAAAAAATTGGCTTTTACTTCTCGATTGTTTTTATGACGCTGGGAATCAGCATTTTTCATTTGAAATTTATGACCGATGATATTCCGCTGAGTATTACAGTGTCATTGAACGTAATACTCAGCGGGGTGCTGATGATTGCTCTCGCTCATGTGTATGAGCGTAATCGGGAGAAGAACGAAGAGCGACTTATGCAATTGGCTGGTACTGACAAATTGACTGGCTTAGCGAATAGGATGAAATTAATCGATGTGTATGCATCTGCTAGTGAATATGCGAAAAGGCACAATGTGCCTTTAACTATAGTGCTATTTGATCTTGATTATTTCAAAAAAATTAATGATTTATATGGTCATCATGTTGGCGATGCTGCGCTGTGTTTTGTGGCTGATTTTCTGAAAAAACACACCCGAAAAAGTGATCTACTGGCGCGCTTTGGCGGGGAAGAGTTTGCATTGATTATGCTAGCATCTAAGCCTAAAGATAGTTTCCAACAAGTTGACTCTCTACGTAAAAAACTAATGAATAAGCCATTTATCTACAATAAAAAAGAAATCAATATCACCCTTAGTGCTGGGATTTCGTATCTCGGTGTTGATGGCACTGATTTAGATGATTTACTTGTTAAAGCTGATGAGCGTTTGTACTTTGCAAAGGAAAATGGCCGCAATCGCGTTGTGGCCGACGTTCTGGCCGACAATATCGAGCCGTCAAACTCTGCAAAGTAGTGTTTAGATATAACTTAAAATACGATTTCCAATCCTTCTGCCGCAGCAAAAACTTGCAGATCATCTTCCGCAATAGCAATGACTTCCTGACAATGGGATTCAATCGCTGCGATGTCTTCATCTGTACGAATATGATCATGGCTGTAAAGTGCTAAACGCTTAGCTCTGCATGCTAAAGCTAGCTTTACCGCTTCTTCTGCCACCGAGTGTCCCCAACCTGATTTACCTGGCATGTCAGACAGCATGTATTGGGCATCGTGAATAATAATATCGGCGCTCATTGCAAACTCTACCCATTGTAGAAAATCAGTTTCTTTACGGTAGGGAGGGTAAAGTTCGTTGTCGGTGATGTAGGCAATTTTAGCACCATCGGCTTCGATTACATAAGAACTGCCGCTGCCGGGATGGTTCATTGGGTGCCGATAAATTTTAGCGCTGCCAATATGCCAACTATTAATGCCTTCAGGTACAGGTTTGAGTTCTATATTTGACTGTAGTGATTTGTAATGAACAGGAAAATAACTGCCAGACATCTGATTCAAAATGGCGTTATTTTCATCCAAGGTCGTCATACCTGGCGTGATAAATATATTTCTGTCAGGCTGATATATAGGTGCAAAAAATGGAAAACCCTGAATATGATCCCAATGATTATGGGTCAGCAACAAATGTACATCGGTCTGTTTTGAAATTAATTTTTGACCGAGGTTTTTAATCCCTGTGCCTGCATCGAGAATAATGTCAGTGCCATCATTTAATTCAATGTGCACGCAGGCTGTATTGCCACCATACTTTATATATTCTGGACCCGGTGCAGGGATTGAGCCTCTAACACCGAAAAAGGTTAATCGCATATTCCATCTCTTTGTTGCAGTTTGTCCTTGCGAACTTATTATTCGCAGATATTAGCATAGCGTATCACTGACTAATTCAACAATTAAGATGTGAAGTTATTCAAAGTTATTGAAAAATATATGGAAATAGATTTTAGCAGGAAAAAGACCAACCTAGCGGTTGGTCTTTGCTATTAAATTCTTTATTGCTTTTGTAACAGCGACAATACATCATTGATACTGACTAGCTGCTTTTCGCCTGTGCGTCGATGTTTATATTCGACGTTATTCTCGTCTAAATTGCGTTCACCAATGACAATCGTATGAGGAATACCAATCAGTTCCATATCATTGAACATGACACCTGGACGTTCCTTACGATCATCAAAGAGAACGTCTATGCCAGCAGCAACTAATTCTTCGTACAGCGACTCTGCAACCTGTTGAATACGATGAGATTTATGCATATTCATTGGAATCAATGCAACTTGAAAAGGGGCGATAGCATCAGGCCAAATAATGCCGAATTTATCGTGATTTTGTTCAATGGCCGCCGCAACAATGCGCGATACGCCAATACCATAACAAGCCATAGATAAAATCTGGTGTTTGCCTTGTTCATTGAGTACACCACAGCCCATTGCTTCGGAGTATTTATCGCCTAGCTGGAATATGTGACCCACTTCGATACCGCGTTTGATCTCTAACGTACCTTTTCCATCTGGAGAGGGATCACCGGCTTCAATGTTACGTATATCGGCAACTTGATAGTCTACGATGTCTTTTTCCCAGTTTACGCCAGTTAGATGGAACCCTGTTTTGTTTGCGCCACAAACAAAATCTGTTAAGTGGGCTGCACTTCTATCGACAATCACAGGAATTGAAAGCTCTACTGGACCAATTGAGCCAAGTTCGCAGCTTAACGTTTGTATAACTTGTTGCTCTGAGGCCATTGTAAGGGGCGCATACACTGAATCTAGCTTTTCGGCTTTGATGTCATTCAACGTATGGTCGCCGCGCAGCACTAGCGCGACTAAATCTTGTTGTCCTTTGTCATCTTGTTCACCTAAAACGATTATGGTTTTAACCGTTTTGTCGGCACTGATATCAAAGTGCGCACAAACTTGTTCAATGGTTTTTACATCAGGAGTGGCAACTTGGGTTTTTACTGCCATGGCCGGCAATTTTTCAGTCAAGGGCGCTATCGCTTCAGCCATTTCGATATTGGCTGCGTAATCTGAACCATTACTAAAGGCAATGGCGTCTTCACCGGAATCAGCCAATACATGGAATTCATGGGAAACCGCACCGCCAATTGAACCGGAGTCAGCGATAACCGGACGATATTCTAAATCTAGGCGCTCAAAGATATTGCAGTAAGCCTGAAACATTCCAGCATAGGTTTGCTGCATTGATTCATCTGATGTATGAAATGAATAGGCGTCTTTCATAGTGAACTCGCGTCCACGCATTATGCCAAAACGAGGACGTACTTCATCTCGGAACTTGGTTTGAATTTGATAGAGGTTTATTGGCAGTTGTTTGTAACTGCTGATTTCATTTTTAACAAGGGAAGTAATCACTTCTTCATGAGTTGGACCTAAAACAAAATCACGATTGTGGCGATCTTTAATGCGCAGCAATTCTGGACCATATTCGTCCCACCGTCCGCTTTCCTGCCATAAATCTGCTGGTTGCACCACCGGCATCAACATTTCTATCGCTCCAGCCTTGTTCATTTCTTGACGAACAATGTCAGCCACTTTATTGAGCACTCGTAGGCCACTGGGTAGCCAAGTATATAAACCTGAAGCAAGCTTACGAACCATCCCAGCCCGTAACATTAATTGGTGGCTAATCACTTCCGCATCGGCAGGAGTTTCTTTTTGGGTAGATAACAGATATTGGCTGGTACGCATCAGCTTAGTTGATCCTTATTTTGCTCTTAAATCGTAAACGGCCGCCATTCTACCAGCACCCTGTAAAAGGCAAAAGGGATATTATCCTTGTCAGGATAAACTTCTTGTCACTATTTTCGTCTTAAATTGAGACTGCATAGATTTTGCTATTCTCAGGCGGCGCAAAAGTGCTCGGTGATTGGCCTGGTCTTGCTCCTGAAAAGTTGTATCAGGGGCGTAATTTGATGGCGACTAGCGACGTTCGTTACTGGTATGCCAAGGCTCTGCAATCTCACTGGAAGTTAAATCGGCAACAGCTTAGTCGGATATTTCCAGATTTATCTCTGTAAGCGTTTAAATCTGGTTGATTTGTTCCACGATACAACAATGTTCTGCAACACGCCATTGGATGTTTAAATCATATAAAGCTACCCCATAAAGGCGATCGCTTGTTGTGGTTTTGTGATACGCCGGACGGGGATCTTGACTTAATATTTGCTCAATCAAAATATTTAAATGGGGATATTTGTGCTGGTAGATAGTTAGCTGTTGTTGTGCGCTTTTCGAAAACCTAACGGCGAGTAACTCTTCTGGTTTATCTTGCGCATAACCCGCTGCGGCGTCGGCAATACTATCTGAATATGGAATATAAGGTTTGATATCTATTATTGGTGTGTTGTCTAGTAGATCCATTCCTGAAACAATTAAACAATGTTGGCCACTTATAGACGATACCTTCTCCAGCCTAACCGCACTGATGCCCAAATTATTAGGGCGGTGAGTACTGCGTGAGGCGAACACTCCCACTTTCTCGTTGCCACCGAGTCGAGGTGGGCGAACTAAAGGGGATGTGGATTTATCGGCAGTCTGATGAAATTGAAAAACTAGCCATAAATGGCTGAATTGCTCTATACCACGAATAAAGTCTACCGAATTGAATGCTTGGGTAAACATTATCTGACCAAATGCTGCAGTCACCAAACCTGGTTGTCTTGGGATTGCAAACTTCTCTTTATACGGGGTTTTAATGTGCCCAATTGGGGTAATCTCTATTGGCATGGAGGCCTTTCATATTTTTAATCAGTTGTTGCAAGGTGAATCTCTAAACTGAGGGGACACATTTTGCAACACATTGGCATTATATTGAAATGATTATGCCATACATTTTTTGTTATCCTTTAGGCGTTCAATTCCCGAACCAATTTTAGACTTAAACTTAGGTTAAATTAACGTTTTTACCGAGTTTAAGTCTTTTTTTTTGGTATTCTAAAAAAAATTGGCATCAAATTGCATTTTTAATAAAATTCCTTTGCAATGAAACTGTGTCGCACTGACGTTTTACTTAAAATAAAAATAGTCTTAATTGTTCGCGTAAATTCTTGATTTCTTTTTTCTGAGCACCATATTCACAAAGAATTTGGTGAACTCAATGATCATAATGGGAATAGCATGATCTATGTAAAAAATTTAACGAAGATTTTTGGTGATTTTGTCGCTGTTAATCACCTAAACTTTAATATACAACCTGGCGATGTAGTTGGATTCTTGGGCCCCAATGGGGCAGGCAAATCAACTACTATGAAAATGCTCACAGGCTTTATCACCCCAGATGATGGTGAAATATTCATTGATGACCTATCAATTTATGAAGACCCCAAAAAAATAAAGCAAAAAATAGGTTATCTACCTGAAGGTGCGCCAGCATATGGTGATATGACGCCATTGCAGTTTTTGAATTTTATTGCAGATATTCGAGGTTTAAAGGGGGATTTAAAACGCCAACGAATTAGCCATGTAATTAACAAAATAGACCTGCAATCGGTGTTAGATAAACCCATTGATAATTTATCTAAGGGATTTAAACGTCGGGTTGGCTTAGCACAAGCTTTATTGCATGATCCGCAAATACTGATTTTAGATGAACCGACTGACGGACTAGACCCAAACCAGAAGCATCATGTGCGTGAACTCATCCAAAATCTGGCGAAAGATAAAATAGTGATTATTTCCACTCACATACTTGAGGAAGTGTCTGCACTGTGTAATCGAGTAATGATTATAGCTGCAGGTCAAATGAAGTTTGATGGTACTCCGAAAGAACTTATCCAAAAATCTAAATATCACAATGCCATCACCTTACATTTAAGTTATCCATCGGATACTTCAGGCTTTTTAGATGTGCCGGGCATAGTGGATATTCAAGCCGATAGAGCCACTGGGAAAGTGACATTATTGACAGAACCTGGCAGTGATATTTTGCATGAGGTAAATAAACACATTCATGAGCGTCGTTTACCGGTTGATACTTTGTATGTTGAGCCAGGTCGTCTAGACCAAGTATTTCGAGAATTGACACAAGGAGGGCAGGGCTAATGGGAATGATTTCAACACTATTTAAGCGGGAAATTGCAAGTTTTTTTGCTACCCCTGTTGCCTATGTTTTTATCACAATATTTTTGATTTTATCAGCTGTTTTTGCGTTTTTTATCGGTAGTTTGTATGAAAGAGAGCAAGCCGATTTACTGCCCTTTTTCAACTTCCACCCTTGGCTATATTTATTTTTAGTGCCAGCAATCGCTATGCGCACATGGTCTGAAGAGCGTAAAAGTGGAAGTATTGAACTGCTGATGACACTACCAATAAGCAGTCTACAGGCTGTGGTTGCAAAGTTCTTAGCCTCTTGGGCTGTGTTGGGGTTGTCGTTATTATTGACCTTCCCATTATGGCTAACCATCAATTATTTGGGGAATCCTGATAACGGGGTGGTGGTCGCCGCTTATATTGGTAGTTGGTTAATGGCGGGAGCCTTTTTAGCCATTGGAATGTGTATGTCGGCACTGACTAAAAATCAGGTGGTGGCGTTTATATTGGCAGTGGTCGTGTGTTTTTTGTTTGTTGTCAGTGGCAGCAATATTGTTTTGGATGCGTTCAAAAACTGGGCACCAACCATGGTGATTGATACCGTCGCCTCATTTAGCTTTTTGACTCATTATGAGTCACTTGCGAAGGGAGTAATCGCCCTCAATGACGTAGGTTATTTCTTCATTTCAATTGTAATTTGGTTATACGCCAGTTTATTGATCATCGAACGTAAAAAGGCGGATTAGTAATATGAGTAAATTTTCCACCTCCATAATTTTAATTCTATTGGCCGTTTTATTTTTTGCTTTAACGGTGCTAAACAATCAGTTATTGAGTCCAATTCGCCTCGATTTGACTGAGAATCAAGTTTACTCTTTGTCTGATGGCAGCAAGGAAATTGTTTCAAAAATTGATGAACCCATTAATTTATATTTCTTTTTCTCAGATAAATCATCAAAAAGTATGACGTCTTTGCGCAACTATGCGAACCGTGTAGAAAGTATGTTGCGAGAGTATTCAAAAGCCGCAGATGGAAAAATCAATTTGCATATTGTTGATCCTGAGCCCTTTTCTGAAGCGGAAGATCAAGCCAATGAATTTGGTCTGACTGCCGCCACACTTGGCACTATGGGCGATGCTATATATTTGGGCTTGGCGGCGACTAACGCTTTAGATGATCAAGAAGTGATTGGCTTTTTTGATCCCCAAAAAGAGAAGTTTCTTGAATACGAAATCAGTAAACTGATCCATAAACTATCTCAACCTGAGTCGGTTAAAGTGACTTTAATCACGGATTTGCCGCTAGCTGGTGGACAGAATCCGATGACAGGACAGTTTGATCCAGCTTGGACGTTTTACACTCAATTACAGCAATTGTATCAAGTGGAACAGATTCCAAATAGCGCAGAAGCCTTACCTGAAGATACTGACGTGCTTATGCTAGTGCATCCTCAATCGTTAAATGAATCCTTGTTATACGCGGTTGATCAATACGTTATGCAAGGTGGAAAACTCATTGCTTTTGTTGATCCCAACAATGAGTCAGATCCGATGGCGATGATGGCAGGTATGGGCGCATCTACTGAAAATAGTTCTAACTTAACCTCTCTATTCGAAGCTTGGGGACTAGAGTTTAATGATAGTCAGGTACTGCTTGATGCGGAACTAGGCCTAGATATTCGCACTGCAGATGGCGGTGTCGCTCGTCATTTTGGTTTTGTGGGGATTCAATCTCAACAACTTGATCGCGACGACGTAACTACCGCAAGTCTCGAAATAATCAATGGCGCGTCATTTGGCGCGTTTAGTAAATCCACAGGTGGTAACTTACGTTGGACACCGTTGATGCGTTCTTCTGCAAATTCAGGTTTCATTGATGTAACCACTTATTCTGCATTACGAGACCCTAACGCATTAGCAAGAGAGTTTACCAACCAGAAGCAACAACATGTGCTTGCTGCCAGATTGCATGGCAGAGCTTCTTCCGCTTACAAAAATGCGCCAGATGATGCTACAGCTGATAGTGCACACGTTTCTTCTACCAATCAATTAAATGTCATTGTGGTGGGTGATACGGATTTGCTGGCAGATCGGTTTTGGGTGCAACAAGCGAACTTCTTTGGCGAAACGGTTTACACACCTTTTGCGAACAACGGCGATTTTGTTACTAATGCGGTAGAGAATCTAAGCGGGAGTGAGGCACTTATCAGTATTCGTAGTCGCGGTACATTTGCCCGTCCATTTAACACTGTCGATGCTTTAAAAGTGGAGGCTGAACGTAAGTTCCGCGAACAAGAACAACTTCTACAGCAACAATTAGACGAAACTGAACAGCAACTCGCTCAGTTGCAAAGTCAGCAAGTAGAAGGAGCTGGTTTGGTTATGCTGCCAGAACAACAACAAGCACTTGACGAATTTATCGAGAAACGAACTGAGATTCGAAAAGCCCTGCGTGAAGTGAGACATCAGTTAGACAAGGATATTGAGGCGCTGGGGAATTGGTTGAAATTTATTAATATCGCTGTTGCCCCTATAGTGCTAATGCTGATCCTTATGCTACTTGCTAGTTTGCTGAGAACTCGTTCTAAAGGTGATGAGGGGTTATCACATGAATAAACAATTGATTTCATTGCTGGTCATTATTGTTACTTTAGCAACTGCAATTTATTTTTTGACCATCCGTGCTAATCAGGTTTCTGGGGAAAAGGTTAAGCTGTTTCCAGAACTTGCTGTGCAGGCTCAAAAGATTCAAGAAATTCAAGTTTCTAACACTAATGGAATGTTATTCAGTGCTCGTCAGTCTGATGATGGATGGGTGACAGTGCTAGCAGAAAGTAAGCGCGAGTATCCAATGCAACAAAAGGCATTGGCTGAATTAGTGGATGCTTTATCAAAAGCCATTTTATTCGAAGCTAAAACCGCTAAAGCTGAAAACTTTGCTCGATTGGGATTACAAGATATTGATGTGGTTGACAGTCAAGCAACATTAGTGGAATTGCGCGTGGGCGCAAAAAACTATCAGGTATTAATAGGTTCACAAGCGAGTTTAGGGCAAGGAACCTATGTGCGTTTGCTGGGACAAAAACAAACTTGGTTGTTGGATCGTATAATCAGTTTGCCATCAGATCAAAACGCTTGGCTAAAACAACCTATTCTTGACGTGTTAGCTGAGCAAGTAAGCTATGTGCGCCGCGAAGGAGACTTAGGTTTTGAAATTTTACGGGATTTCGAACAGCAAGATGACTTTCAATTGTCAGGTTTGGAAGACAGCGCACAACTCAAATATGACAGCATTTTAAGTGCTTATGTGGATAACCTAGTGAACCTGAAATTTGAACAAATTGCTGAAACTGAAGATAATGGATTTAATCCTCAGTCAGTGACCGCAGTGTTCGAAATTGGCCTGCAAGATGGTCGTATTCTAAGCATGTGGTTATGGGAAAACGAAGGTGCTATTTTTGCTCGCTTTGAAGGTGATTCTGGCAAATACTGGTATGACGTTAATTATCAGTTATCCAGCTTTTCTGCAGGTCAAATAGACAAAGAGTACAAGGACTTCATTGAAAACAAAAATAGTCAGATTCAGCAGCCGCAAGAGTATCCAATTGATGAAGGTGAGTCGCCGCAATAATCCATTTATTTGATACTGTGAGGTAAGATTTAACAACGTTCACAAACCTGCGGTGTTATTCCACTTCGAAAGCGTTCAAGTGCGTAACTCATCATCGCAGGTTCATTTTGTAATCTGCTTGTGCCGATTGTGTAAGGCTTTTGTTCAATCGTTAGTGTATTTATACTTGGCTATTTTATCCCGTCATTTAACCCTTTAGTTTATCATACAAGATAATAACAATGCCTTCAGCGCGGCCTCTCCCATGCTGTGCGCTTTGTTAATGTTGTCTTCGGGTATCTGTTCTGGATGTTTGTAGGAGCGAATTGCTCTGTCTAGGCTTTCTTCTCTGAGCAAGTGTAAAGTGGGGTAGGGAGATCGATTAGTGTAGTTTGCCGCAGAATCACCTGGTTCCCCGTCAAAAACATATTCAGGGTGAAAACTGGCAATTTGATAAACCCCTGAATAGTCGTTTTCATCTAACCAGTTTTGGGTGATATCCACTATGTCTAGATAGCTAAAAAAGTGTTTAAAGCCCTCAGTGAGTATAAGTAAAGAGGTTTCAATTTCTGGGTGTTGATCTAAAAACAGTACTTCTTGAGCGAATAGGTTGAGTACATCTTTGGCTTTTTTGGAATTGCAAACCCTGTATCGAATCGAATTGCGCTGCATTTCTCGCTTCGCAAATGGACAAAAGTTTAACTCAATTACCACTTGGTTTAACCAAGCTTTGGTTTCTTCAACCGCTTGGTTACCAAGTTGTTCACTCTCGTTAGTCACTAGCTGCGATACTTAACATAAGCTTCTAAGGTGTTTTCAATCAAGCTTGCCACTGTCATTGGTCCTACACCGCCGGGCACGGGAGTGATCCATCCAGCACGTTCTTTAGCTACTTCAAATTCTACATCGCCAACTAGCGAGCCGTCTGCTTGGCGATTAATCCCAACATCAATGACAATTGCTCCTGGCTTAATCCAATCACCAGGGATGAATTCAGCTTTGCCGACGGCGACTACAAGAATATCAGCGCGCTTCACATGACTTTTTAAATCTTGGGTAAACTTATGACAAGTGGTGACGGTACATCCGGCCAAAAGTAGTTCAAGAGACATAGGTCGACCGACAATATTTGAAGCCCCAACTATTACAGCGTCTAACCCTTTTGCTGGACGTTTTGTCGATTCAATGAGGGTCATTATACCTTTTGGAGTACACGGCCTTAGAGCTGGCATACGTTGCACTAAACGGCCAATGTTGTAAGGGTGAAAACCGTCAACGTCTTTATCCGGACGGATGCGTTCTAAAACCTCTTCTGCATTCAATCCTGCAGGCAAAGGCAATTGCACTAAAATACCGTCAACTTCAGGGTCCTGATTGAGTGTATCCACTAAATCTAGCAACTGTTGTTGAGTAATGTTGGCTGGTAAATCATGGGCTTTATCGACAAAGCCAACTTCATCGCAGGCTTTACGTTTATTTGCCACATATACACCTGAGGCAGGATCGTGCCCCACTTTAATTACTGCAAGGCCTGGCGGTCTTTTTCCTGCGGCCGTTATGGCTTCTACTTGGGAAGCGACGTTTTCTCTTACCTGTTTGGCAATTGATTTTCCGTTTATCAGTTGTGCTGGCATTTGTTTAGCTTTTAAATCTTCAGTTGCGCTTATTGTCCCATAACCATGGCAAGCCAAGCAATCGTGAGTTGATATTAATTATGCTTAGATGTTAGGTGCAAATTAATTGATGCTACGGATTAGCAGGAATTGCAATTGAACTGACGTATAATCCCAATATGTTTATCTGAAATGGTTTAGATAACCGACATTATAAAGGAAAAGACTCTTGCAACTCTCTGGCGTAGAAATTTTTGGCTACTGTGCATCGGCGTTAATTGCGTTTTCATTAACGCGAGATTCAATTGTACGACTCCGTTGGTACAATCTATTTGGAGCCTCATCATTTTGTATTTACGGAATTATTATCGGCGCTTCTCCGGTGGCTTTTCTAAATGGTTTTATTGCTATTACTAACGTTGTTTATTTACGCAAAATGTTAATGCAAGCCGAGCAGCATTTTTCTGTATTAGAGGTGAGTATGCCTTCGAATTATGTGGATTTTTTCCTTGATTATCATCGCCAGGATATTGAATTCCACTTTCCTCGTTTTTTCAAAAAAATGCAACAAAAGGACCGTCGATTTTATTTTATGATGGAAAATACTGAAGTGGCAGGATTGCTTTCTGGATACCCTGATGAAAACAATAATTTTATTGTTGATTTTGATTTTGTAATCCCTGCTTATCGAGATTGTCGCATTGGACACTTCGTGTTGGGGCAAGGCCAACGATTAAAAAAACAATTTGGTTATGGGAATGTATTTGCTAAAGCAGACAGCTTGAAACATGAAAACTATTTAGTTCAGCTGGGTTTTTCCCCAGAGAAGAATGGTATATGGTTTTATCCTCAATCAAAGCACAGCGCTGAAGTAGACAAAACAAAATAAGCGTATAGTAGCGTTTTCTGGCTTAAGGAATTATTTTGAAGAAAATCAAAAATGAACAACAATTGTTGAAAATGGCAATTAGCGTAGGGGAAACCTATGCAAAAAACCGTGGATATGATGGTTTTAGTGAAACCATGGGACAAAAGGAAAAAGTGGAAATTATTTATCGTCTATTAGTAAACGATAAACTTATTGCGTCTTTAGGTGGAGATTCTGAAGATTTGTTGAGTATGAAGCACAGGTTGGCTATTTGGATAAAAAATAAATTGCCCGCTGATCATGCGTTATTAAAATAAATTTTTGGTTTTTATGCTGACCTGTACGAATTATTAATAATAAGCATCAAAAAAGACTGTTTTATAAACTATTTGCTCCATAATTAAGCAGTTAGAAAAAATCTATAAAAAAGTATTTGACGAGATTGGGGCAAGTGGGTAATATGCGCCCCCTCGAAGCGATGAGGTTTTTATCGCAACGATTGTTCGGTGAGTAGCGCAGCTTGGTAGCGCACTTGGTTTGGGTCCAAGGGGTCGCAGGTTCGAATCCTGTCTCACCGACCATTTTTTTGCTTGTTCAGATTCGTAGAGCGTCCGTAGCTCAGCTGGATAGAGCACCCGCCTTCTAAGCGGGTGGTCGCAGGTTCGAATCCTGCCGGACGCGCCAGCGGAACGGTTGGATATGAATTTGATATCTAGTGTTACTTCTCGATAATGTATATTTAATGAGAGTGACAGATGAATACGGATATATAATTATCTGGTAAGTAAAAAAGATTTAGTGTAGAAAAGAGTAACACAGTGGTGGACGTAGCTCAGTTGGTAGAGCCCCGGATTGTGATTCCGGTGGTCGTGGGTTCAAACCCCATCGTCCACCCCACTTGCGGAAGTGGTGGAATTGGTAGACACGCTGGATTTAGGTTCCAGTGCTTCACGGCGTGAGAGTTCAAGTCTCTCCTTCCGCACCATATTTAGAAGATCCCTTCTCAATATCTCAGTTATTTAATAACCGTTAAACTCCCTTATTTTCCTTCTGTCCTTTTTCTTAATTTTCTTTGTGTCTATTTAACGATAAGCATCCTTGCCTATTTTCGTTTTTCTAAATTTTCTGAATACTTAGGTTTTCTGAAGGAATATCTAAATATAAACTAATCACTTGACCACCACGTAATACGCTAAACACCAATGTTTGAGCGGTGGGCAGTAATGTTTGAACGGCCTCTAGTCCCTCTTCTGTGGTGATATCGTTACCATTTATTTTTTGTAAAATATCACCTTGTTTGAAATTTGCACTTTTATACAGTTTTGGATTCATGCCTGGAGACACGTTAAAACCTGCCGATAAGTCATTTTGGTCAAACGGTGAAATATGAATAATGTGCTCTAATAATTTAGGCCGATTGCCAATTGATTTTGCAATGTCATCATCATTGGAATTTTGATCATAACCATTTGATGAGTTTGAATTGGTATTAGTGCTTCCCTTGTCTTCATCACTCGAAGCGGTTCCTCTAAGCAATAAAACCTGTCGTTGACCTTCATTTAACAATATAACCCTATCGTTCCTTATTTCTTGAATAACCGCATTGGTGTATGCAATTTGGTCCTCAATAAAGTAAGTGCGAATTTGTAAACGTGATTGAATGGTTGCTGAGGCTTCAGTATCCACATCACTGGCTACCACGCCTATTAATGAAATATCTAATGGGCTTGGCGGTATACCTTCCAAATCTATTTCTTGTTCCTCCGGCTGTGAATGTTGTGGATGCTGTTGTTGTTGCATACCGATATCGCCGGTCTCATTCAGTAACTCTTTTTTGACTTCCTCTGACAGCTCAATTGGCTCATGAGCAGGAGGTGCAAACATGACATAACACAATACTGCTATTGCGATGAAAAGGATGGTTAGAATTATTTTGCTATTGCTATTGCTCATGCAGAGAACTCGGGAGTAAATTTGTATTAATGTTAGGTGCAGGATAACCATCACTAGCTTGCTTCTCAATGCCTATTTCAGGGGGACACCCTAATAACGGTTATCAATACATCTTAAAGAAGGCTTTTGTTACTTTGTCTAACAAATACTAAAGGCAAGTAACGCAAATTTTAAGGTAATTTAATTGGACTCGCATTTATGACTTAAATTATGAATAAGTGGTTCTTATTTTTGTTCAGTATTTAAGTTTATGTTTCATATTTTAAGTTTTGTTTTTGATAAATTATATTAAATCAATTAAAACAATGGGTTACACTTATTTTTAAATCTGGCATGGTGTGTGCATTGATATCTGTAGAGATTAAAATTTATCCGAAGTGGAGTGGTAAAATGAGTTTTTTTACAGATAAGAAAACATTGTTAGTTGGAGCGTTATCACTAATTGGCAGTGTTTCAGCAGTGATGCTGACAACTCAAGCCAATAGTAGCAGTGTTCCTTTTTTTACCGAATCGGGCAGTACCCCGCAAATGGTTATTAAACAGAACGTCGCAAAAGAACAATCCTATATATTACAGGGGTTAGGTCGCGATGCTCTAGTTTCTGCAGTAGAGCGCGTTGGTGGTGCGGTGGCTCGTGAATTCCCTATTATCAACGCCATAAGCGCATATTTGTCTGTTTCTCAGGCTGATGAACTAGCCAATATATCTGGTTTGCACGTTACCGCAGATAGAAACGTAATGACCATGGGAAGTGATAATGGGAAGTTGGAAAGTGCATCAGGCCAACTTAAAAAATTCGCCATCGATAATAATATCGCCACTCAAACTCAGGCAGATTTGTTGCATGAAAGGGGGATTACTGGACGAGGTGTGACAGTAGCTGTTTTAGACAGCGGTACATTGATGGGCGGAAGCCAAGGTAAATATTTATTACGCAATCAATATGACCGTGCTCGTGCATTTTATAAGTATAACGCGATTAAAAGTAAAAAGACGCGAACTTTGAATGATGACCAAAACGGTCATGGTAGTCACGTGACCGGGATAATTGCCAGCAGTTTAAAAAGTGAAGATGGTAAGTTTAACGGCATGGCGCCAGATGTATATTTGTTATCTGTTAAAGCCTTTGATGCTTCAGGAAACGGCAGCTATACGGATGTGTTAGACGGCTTAAACTATATCTATCAAAACCGTAATCGCTATCGTATCCGTGTGCTAAATTTGTCGTTAGGGGCTAGTGTGCAATCTAACTATTGGAGCGATCCAATTAACCAAGCTGTGATGCGTTTATGGGATGCTGGTATTGTAGTGGTGACTTCAGTGGGTAACACTGGCTCAGATTATGCGACAGTGTCAGTTCCAGGTAACAATCCGTATATTATTACCGTTGGTGCAGCGACAGACAGTTATACTCCCAGCGATGCAAGTGATGATCGTATGACTACGTTCTCGTCTAAGGGACCTTCAGTAGAGGGCTTTGTTAAACCTGAAATCGTAGCATTTGGCGGGCATATCAGCTCTAAAATGAACAAAAATTTACTGAAAAACAAAAACTTCGTAGAATCTGAGACCGGTGAAGATTACCACATGATATCTGGTACTTCACAGGCAGCTGCAGTGGTTACAGGTACGGTTGCTTTAATGTTGCAACACAATCCTTACTTAAGCCCTGATGATGTAAAGTGTCGTTTGATTGATTCAGCGTCAGCTATGACAGATCCATCTACAGGTGAAGCTTATGGTCCTTTCACACAAGGTGCAGGTCTAATCAATGCCTATGCGGCAGTTACAAGTACTGCTTCAGGTTGTGCCAATGTAGGCTTAGATCTTACAGCTGATTTGAACGGTGTTGCTCACTTTAAAGGGCCAGCACGAGTGACTGAACAAGGTCAACTGTTGTTAGCACTAGGTAATGGTGAATTCGTAGCTGAAGGTTCAATCTGGGATGGTACGACAACAATTGAAGGCTCTATCTGGGATGGACTTACTGCAATTGAAGGTTCAATTTGGGATGGGACCACTGCACTTCAAGGTTCAATTTGGGATGGTTCAACGACTATTGAAGGTTCAATCTGGGATGGCACTACTGCCCTGCAAGGCTCGATTTGGGATGGTTCTACTATACTTGAAGGTTCAATCTGGGATGGATTCTCAGTATTAGAAGGTTCAATTTGGGATGGCACTACCGCCCTTGAAGGTTCACTTTGGGATGGTTTGTCTAGTCTTGAAGGTTCAATCTGGGATGGTTCTACTGCCCTTGAAGGTTCGATTTGGGATGGTTTATCGTCTATCCAAGGCTCAATTTGGGATGCCTTAACTTCAATCGAAGGTTCAGTATGGGATGGAAATACATCAATCGAATCTGTCGACCAAGCATTGTTAGACGAATCTGTAGCGAATGATGAACAACAATCAAATCAGCTATTGGAAATTGAAATAGACTAATTAATTCTACATTGCGTAATAGCAAGCTGCATTCCATGAATGCAGCTTGCTTGTTTCAGAATAAAAGAGTTATCAATTTTGGTTGAACATGTGGTAATCGGCTACTAAGATGCTCATGCTTTCAACGATTAGGACAAAATAAATAGATGAAGTCATTGATGCTAGTTAAAAACCTAAAATTACAAATAATGCTTATTTTAATTGTATTGTTTAGCGCTTTTAACGCGATAGCAGATAATGAAAATATTAAGTTTCAGCGTATTACCCTAGATCAAGGGTTGTCCCAAGAAAATATATTAACCGCCTTTCAGGACTCTGAAGGATACATGTGGTTTGGCACGCAAGAAGGCCTGAACCGATATGATGGTTATCAATTCAAAGTATTCACTTACAGTTCCAGAAATAAAGACTCGTTAAGTTCTGATTGGGTCTATTCGATTATAGAGCCGCAAAAAAATGTCTTATGGATAGGCACACGCAATGGCGTTAATGTGTTTGATAAAAGCTCGCAAACCTTCAAACATTACCGATATCAAGCCGCAGACAAAGGTAGTATAAATTCAGACACTGTGCGAGTACTGTTTAACTCATCACAAAATCAAATTTGGATTGGCACTGACAACGGATTGAATATATATAATCCAGCCACTGATGATTTCACTAATGTAGCCCTTAGCGCTGACGAAACAAAGCGTATTTCAGTGCAAAGTATCAGCGAAGACCAGCAAGGCAATTTGTGGGTCTCAGCCCTAGGTTTAGGCGTAATCAAACTCGACGCCAATTCCCATCAGGTTTTAGTGGACGCTGCGGAAATGGACCTAGTTACGGGGGGGCAAACTAATCAAGTAAAGACAATTATGGTTGATAGTCAACAAAGGCTTTGGCTAGGCAGTGATAAAGGTGCAACTGTTATTACTTTGCCCAAAGAAGCGAATGATGATTACAGAGTTTGGTTACCTGAGCCCCTAGTTGACCAGAAAATCAGCCATATATATCAAGATCGCAATAATAAAATTTGGTTAGCTACCTCTGACGGTCTTTTTCGATTGGAAAGCGATAGTGAATCGTTTTTACATATCAAACCTGAAAAACAAAACCCTTATAGCCTTTCAGATAGCAAGTTAACTTACTTATTCCAAGATCGCGGTAATGTGTTTTGGGTAGGAAGTATTAAGGGGTTGAACAAGTGGAATACGGCTACCTCTAACTTTGACCACATTCGGGAAGCGGTAGACAAATCAAAAAGCCTTAGCGGTAGTTACATCAATACTTTTTTTGACGGCAAAGAAAATCAAATCTGGATAGGCTCGATTGGTGGATTGGATTTGTTAAATGTTGAAACTGGCATTATTCAACATTTAGTTGCGGATGAAAATGACGATAATTCGTTACGCAGTAACACTGTGATGTCACTTTACTCTGCAAATGGTGATGAGCTTTACATTGGCTATCAAGACCAAGGTATGAGTAAACTCGATACTCGCACGATGACCTTCACTCATTACCCAGCGAATAAAAACAATCCTAACGCTTTATCAGCACCGGGGGTTACCTCAATTGAACCTGCTGGCAATAACAAATTATGGATTACTACCTTTGGTGGTGGTTTGAATTTGTTTGACATAAAAACTCAAAAATTCATGCGTTATTTATCAGATGAAACAGATCTACAAACCTTAGGTAGCAATAAGTTATTGACCGTTCATAAAGCCAAGAATGGCCTACTTTGGATAGGCACTTGGGGAGCTGGATTAAATATTTTCAATCCTACTACGGGCACCGCTATGCGAATTCCGAATAAGGTTGATGATCCAAAATCTTTGGGCAGCCTAGAAGTTTGGACGATTTACGAAGATTCCCAAGAAAATATGTGGATTGGCACCAGAGGAGCTGGTGTGGCGAAACTTTCTGCTGAGAATCGTAAACTCGGCATATTTGAATTTGAACGGATTTCTCGTTACGAAGGCCTACCAAGTAGCAGTGTTTTCGGTATTCTTGAAGATGAAGCTGGATTCTTATGGTTGAGCACAAACCGTGGTATAAGCAAGTTAAATCCAAAGACCTCTGAGCTCCTAAACTATGATAGTTCCCACGGATTACAGGGGAATGAGTTTAACAATGGCGCTTACTACCGGTCGAAAAGTGGTAAACTCTATTTTGGTGGAACCAATGGAGCGACTTCGTTTTATCCATCAAAAATAGCGCCAAACCAACATGTTCCGCCGGTTGTTTTGACCAAATTCCAAAAGTTAAATGAAGTGTTTGTTTTAGACTCATCAGGTCAACGAAGCAATCACATTCAAATTTCCCATAAAGACTATTTAATTGCCTTTGAATTTGCCGGTTTAGATTTCGCCTCACCAAACAATAATCGTTATTTGTACAAGTTAGAAGGTTTTGATAACAATTGGATAGAAGCCGGAGATATTCGAAAAGCCACCTATACTAACCTGCCGGCTGGAAATTACTTATTTAGAGTTAAGGCGTCCAACAATGATGGTATTTGGAATGAACAGGGCGCTGATGTTGCATTAACCGTGTTACCCGCACCTTGGTATTCATGGTGGGCCTATACGATTTATATCCTTATCGCCGTTGCAATAGGTTATTGGGTTTATCGTTCGTATGTTAACAAGTTGGAAAAAGAAGCGAATTATCGCCATGAACTTGAGTTAGAAGTGAAAAGTCGAACTGTCGAATTGCGTGAAGCCAATGAACAATTGCTTAACGCCAGTGTCACTGATCAACTAACTGGGTTACATAATCGACGTTATCTAAACAGCATTGTTGAACAACAATGCGCAAGTGTTTTTCGTGACTTTGAACAATCACTTAGTGCTGGAAAGTTCACCGCTGACGATGGTCCAAGATTGTTTTTCCTGATGTTTGATTTAGACGGGTTCAAACCGATCAACGATACCTATGGTCATGATGCTGGAGACAAAGTGATTTGTCAGGTAAGTGATTTGTTGAAAGCGGTATGTCGTAAGTCAGATACGGTGATACGCTGGGGTGGGGATGAGTTTTTAATAATGGGACGAGTTGAAGAAGTGAAGGAAATTGAGCTTCTCGCAGAGCGTTTGCGTAGCAAAATTGCCGGCTACGGCTTTGATATTGATCTTAAACAAAAGATGCATTTATCTTGCTCCATCGGATACAGCATGTACCCGTTCTCACATCATTACCCAGACTCCTTGAGTTGGGAACAAGTGCATCTGTTAGCCGATAATGCTTTGTACAAATCCAAAGAGGCGGGGCGCAACCAGTGGACAGGTATCTTGCAGTCTAAAGAAATGCCGCCGATGGGGATTATGAATACATTGACGCAAAACATAGATAACGTGATTGATGAAGGTTATGTCCGAATTAGGCAGGCTAATATCAGTAGTGATTCCAAAGTCTTAGATATTAAATTAAGACGCAGATAATATTTGCTGGGTCTCACCTATATTTTAATACTGCACTAGGGTGATTTGCGGTTTAAATTTAAAATGCCATCGCTTTTGTTAATCTGAAAAATACCTATATGAGTTTGCTTGAGTCAGATTTGTTTAATCAGAGCTCTCTAATTCACGTTTTAGTTTATAAAAGGTTGGTTCGCTAACCCCCAACATTTCAGCTGCTTGGGCCATGCTATAAACTGGCGTGTTTAAAACCGCTTGCAAAACCAACAGCTTTATTTTCGCCACACAATTGTTAACGTGAATGTCTCCTGTGGCAATAGGTAACAAGGCCGCACTAACCTGCTCCCAGTCTGAAGGGCGGTCTAATGATCCTGCATCAATCTCTTTTAGAATTTTCTCTACTTTTCGGCGAGCCGTACTTTGTGATATCGACAACCGCGCGGCGGTTAAGCGCATCTTACGATCGGTTGCGATATAGGTTTTTATGATTAATTCGTCCTCAATCCAAGTGCCATATGGCGCATTAAAAAATTGAGGGTGTTGACCCGACGTGGCAAGTTGATGTTTAAAAACCGCTAACAGCTCTTCAAAATAGAGCTCTGTGTTTAAACGTCGTGATTGGGCCTCATTATTTGCATGGATAGGTACTGGCGTTTGCGTAGGCATAACCGTCTCAGTCGCAGATAAGGTATTAGGCAAGTTGCTGCTGGTATGTGAAACCAAACCTGCATTCGGACGCTGCTGAAGCGGCGTAGGGGCAGAATGACCTACACTGGGCATTGCATATTGTTGCCCCTCGTCATGAATATTCAACAATTCCCATTCGATAAGGCTATCTTCACTGAGTAAAGTTGCTTGCATCAAGCGGTTTTCTAACTCACGAATATTACCTGGCCAGGAATACTTCATCATTTTTTCTAGAGTGGCGGGGGCTAGGGTTCGTTTTTCGACTTTGAATTGTTCGGCAAATTTCTTTAAAAAATGCGTCGCTAACAGTGCGATATCTTCGACTCTTTCGCGCAAAGGTGGATTGTGTAAAGTTAAAACATTTAAACGGTAATATAAATCTTTACGAAAACGTCCCTGTTCTACTTCTTCGGCTAAGTCTCGATTGGTAACCGCAATAATTTTCACATCGACACTGATGACTTTATTGCCGCCCACGGGGGTGAAATGTTTTTCTTGTACAAAGCGTAATAACTTTGTTTGCATATTCAAAGGCAGTTCCCCAATTTCATCTAACACTAGCACGCCACCATTCGCATCCAGCACTTTTCCTGAGGTGGTATTTTGCGCTCCAGTAAACGCACCTTTGACGTGACCAAATAATTCAGATTCTATTAATGTTTCAGGAATAGAGCCGCAATCTACAATTACAAATGCCTTGTCTTTGCGGTTGCCCATTTGGTGTAAAGCATTGATTAAACGCTCTTTACCTGTGCCACTTTCACCCGTTACCAAAACGGTTGTATCGGTTAATGCTGCACGTTTGGCATGGCGCATCAAGTTTTCCATTGCTTGTGAACGATAAATAATACTGCTTACTTGCAGACCTTCTTTTAATTGCGCCAATTCAATTTGAAGTTGTTCATTTTGACTTTCAAGTTTTCGATTTAATTCTTCTTCCAATCGACTTCTGCGCAGTGCTTTGCCTAGTTGACGAGTTAAACCTGATAACAAGACTTTGGTGTCATGTTTGACTTCAAATCGTTCGGCATTGCCGCAAATGAAAAAACAATCTTGGGTTTCGATTTCTAAAGGTAAAACCAATAGAAGCGCACTTCCCATATAGCGTTCGGATGGCTTTCTGCTCTCTATCGCTACTTTTTGCATTTGTTTAATTTCAGCTAAAAAAGCGTGGTCCTTATTACTTAAGGAAATCGCGTTATCGTTTGAATCGATTGAATATTTATATTCGGTTTCGTCATTTTCTTGTGTGCTGATGATCCCCGCACAGACAAAGTCAAAGGTTTGAGCTAAACGCTGCACCACACTTTGACAGAGTTGGGAAAAGTCGTATTTGTCTGCGATAAGTGAGGAAATATCCCACAATAACAACATGTTACGATAGTCTGTTACTGTGTCGGCCGTAAATATTCCGCCAAGATAATTAAACTGTTGCTGATACAAATTGAAATCATCTTTATGCCAAGTGATGATTGACGGTTGATTTTCTTGTTGGGCTACTTTTAATGCTTGGTCAGCTCGATTAATTAGCGTATTGGCACTTTCATTTTCACTGCTTGACTGTTCATTATGCTCCACAATTGCAGCACCTAAATCGAATAATAGGTTGATTGCACCCTCTAGATATTGTTTTTGCTGCAAGGAGCGTTGTAATTTTTTAGCTAGGCTAGCAACATCCGTCTGCTCATTGACGGGGAATGCGACGCCAAAAAGTGCCCCGCCAAATCGGCATAAGATGTCACCTTCACGAGTGATATCTTTAAGATTAGTCGCGATTTCTTGTATTACGGTATCGCCAAATTGGTGTCCAAATTTCTTATTGATCTGGTGAAAATCGATACAGTGCAGCATCACTAAACCAATCGAATAGGATTGACTAAGCTTGGCGATTTTACTTTGCAGTACAGGTCTTGGGCACAGGTTCGTGAGAGGGTCAGACAATAAAAATAAGAAATCACTAACTAATTGACTTTGCATTCCGGCGGCTAAGATCAACTGCTCTAACGCAGAAAAGGTATTGTTCGATTGTTCTGAATTATTGCTTGATTGAGTTAACCATGCAGGCAAAGCTTGGTTGAACGTCATTTTTACAAAGTAAGACTGCTCTGCATTAAAAGGGCGAACTGGGGTGCGGCGAGATTTTTCTGGTGGTACTAAGTCGAAATTGGAGTCTTCACTGTTTAAACTGCTAACATCTGAGCTGAAGGAAACCGTGACTTGTATCAGCATTGTTGTTTGGTCTAAGGGCTTGTATTGAACCTTCTTATCTAACGATGTTCGAACTGCTTCTATACCCGTATAAAAGCTAATCTCATCACTTGATAATTGCCCAATAGGTTCAGTTGAACCGGCCGAAATTCGATCAGATTTCCAATCCAGCTGGGGGTGAAACATGCTGATATGTTTCGCACCTGAAATCGTCAATATGCATCTCAACTGATGCAATAGTATATCTTTGGGATTCAAATTAGGCTCAGAGTATAGTCACTTTTTCTTCAAATAATATTCCACATATTAAGCAGTTATGCAATTAACCTAAGCCGGTGAAAAAAACATATCAGCCGACGCTGCTGCTATGGGTTTTTGACTGATATTCTTATTCTATATTGATGGGCTAATTTAAATTAATTTTTACCCTCGACTATGCAGCCCTCAGCCTGTATACTGTCGCGTCTTTTTTAACCGAGGTGGACCAACAAGGTCCGCAATATGCGGCAGTATTGGTATCTAAAATAGCCTGTTGTTTTTACATTAAATAAATACATCAATCTAATACGTTATTTATCAGTTGCTGCGAGTTCGAATTACGCGTTATGTGACGCATAGTTGAGGAATAATAATGCAAGTGTCAGTCGAAACGACTCAAGGCCTAGAACGCCGTTTAACCATATCTGTTCCTGCTGATTCTATTGATTCAGCGGTAAAGTCACGTTTACAGCAGTTGGCTAAAACCCAACGTATTAATGGTTTCCGTCCAGGTAAAGTGCCAGTCACTGTTATTAAAAAACGCTTTGGCCAGGCTGTTCGTCAAGAAGTTGCTGGTGAAGCCATGCAACGTAATTTCTACGAAGCTGTGGTTCAAGAGAAACTGAATCCAGCGGGTATGCCTCGCTTTGAAATGACAAAAGATGTGGATGGCGAAGATTTAGAATTTGTTGCATCTTTTGAAATTTATCCTGAACTAGAAGTTCAAGGTATTGATAAAATCGAGATTGAAAAGCCTGTTGTTGAAATAAACGACAAAGATCTCGACAACATGATGGATACCTTGCGTAAGCAACACGCTGACTGGAAAGAAGTTAAGCGTAAAGCGAAGAAAGATGATCGTGTAACGATTAATTTCGTAGGTACTATTGATGGTGAAGAGTTTGACGGCGGTAAAGCCGAAGACTTCCCACTAGAGCTTGGTAAAGATCGCATGATTCCTGGTTTTGAAAAACCATTAGTTGGCGCGAAGAAAGGTGAAGAAGTTGTTTCTAAAGTGACTTTCCCTGAAGATTACCACGCTGAAAACCTAAAAGGTAAAGAAGCTGAGTTCACTATCTCTGTCACTAAGGTTGAAGGTTTAGAGCTACCTAAAGTAGACGAAGAATTTGCTAAATTATTCGGTATTGAAGATGGCGATATTGAAGCACTTAAAGTTGAAGTTCGTAAGAACATGCAACGTGAACTTGATCAAACCCTTAAAGCTAAATTGAAAGAAGATGTCATCTCTGGATTGCTTGAGCAAAACAGTATTGATGTTCCTAAAGCACTTCTTGATCAAGAGATCGACGCGTTACGCGAGCAAGCGAAGCAACGTTTCCAACAACAATCTGGTGGCAACAGTGCAAATATGCCTGAATTACCAGCTGACTTGTTCGAAGAAAATGCTAAACGTCGCGTTTCAATTGGTCTAATTTTAGGTGAAATCATCAAAACCAATGAAATTAAAGTGGATGATGCAAAAGTTGAGCAGTTAATTGAAACAACTGCTTCTGCTTACGAAGATCCATCTGAAGTCATTGAGTACTACAAAACAAATAATGAATTATTGCAGCAAATTCAAAATGTTGCGCTTGAAGAGCAAGCAGTTGAATTGGTTCTAAGTCAGGCTAAAGTTAAAGAAGTTGACACAGCTTTTGACGATATCATGAACAAACAACAATAATTTAGGCCTTTGGTAATTGACTTCAATAGTCAGCACCTGATTAAATGCTCGGTAATTACCGAGCATTTTCATTTTTGAAGAATTAATTTTATGTTGAATAATCCGATCGATCCACTCAATGCACTTGTCCCCATGGTTGTAGAACAAACTGCAAAGGGTGAGCGCTCTTACGATATCTATTCTAGACTATTGAAAGAGAATGTAATTTTCTTAGTTGGTCAAGTTGAAGATCACATGGCTAACTTAATCGTGGCTCAGATGTTGTTCTTAGAAGCTGAAAACCCTGAGAAAGATATATTTTTATATATTAACTCTCCAGGTGGTTCTGTTACGGCAGGAATGGCCATATATGATACAATGAACTTTATTAAACCTGACGTGAGCACTGTGTGTGTTGGGCAAGCTGCCAGTATGGGCGCATTCTTGTTGTCAGGTGGAGCTAAAGGTAAGCGTTATTGTTTGCCAAACTCTCGAGTGATGATTCATCAGCCTTTGGGCGGATTTCAAGGACAGGCATCTGATTTTGAAATACATGCTAAAGAAATCCTGTCTATTAAAGAGAAGCTAAACCGTTTGATGGCAGAACATACCGGTCAGGATTACGATAAAGTTTCTCAAGATACAGATCGTGACAATTTTTTAAGTGCAGCTGAAGCTAAAGATTACGGTTTAATTGACCAAGTGTTAACTAGTCGAAGTGATGCACTAAAAACCAAATAGTAATTTAAGTGGTATATTGTTTAGCCTGTAACGTCAATATGGGCTTAGAGATAAAGCACAAAACGATATGACGAATTGGAAGGGGCAATTGATAAATGAGTGATAAGCAAAACACAGACGGCGACAACAAGCTATTGTATTGCTCGTTCTGCGGTAAGAGTCAGCACGAAGTGCGCAAACTTATCGCTGGACCTTCAGTGTTCATTTGCGACGAATGTGTCGAACTTTGTAACGATATTATTCGTGAAGAAATTAAAGAGATTTCGCCTAAGAAAAAGCAAGACGCTTTACCTAAACCAAAAGAAATCCATGCCCATCTTGATGAGTATGTGATTGGTCAAGAACACGCTAAAAAAGTATTGTCTGTTGCTGTTTATAATCACTATAAACGACTTAGAAGTGGCGACGTACATAATGGCATTGAATTAAGTAAGAGTAACATTCTACTTATTGGACCTACTGGTAGTGGTAAAACATTGCTTGCAGAAACACTTGCAAGGCTTTTAGACGTGCCATTTACGATGGCCGATGCAACTACATTAACCGAAGCCGGTTATGTGGGTGAAGACGTTGAAAATATTATTCAAAAATTATTGCAAAAATGTGATTATGACGTCGAAAAAGCGCAGCGCGGCATAGTTTACATTGATGAAATAGACAAAATATCTAGGAAGTCTGATAATCCTTCGATTACCCGTGATGTTTCAGGTGAAGGTGTTCAGCAAGCACTATTAAAACTAATTGAAGGTACTATTGCTTCGGTTCCACCTCAAGGTGGCCGTAAACATCCTCAACAAGAGTTTTTGCAAGTTGATACTTCTAAGATCCTATTCATCTGTGGTGGTGCATTTGCTGGCTTGGATAAAGTCATAGAGCAGCGCGCAGCGGTGGGCTCTGGTATTGGTTTTGGTGCAACAGTTAAAAGTAAAGACGATAAAAAAGCATCTAATGAACTATTCAAAAAAGTAGAACCAGAAGACTTGGTGAAATATGGACTGATTCCAGAATTTATAGGTCGTCTGCCCGTTCTTACTAGTTTAGAAGAGTTGAACGAAGAAGCATTGATCCAAATTCTTCAAGAGCCTAAGAATGCGCTAACTAAGCAATACGGTGCATTGTTCGCAATGGAAGATACTGAGTTAGAGTTTCGAGAAGATGCTTTGCATGCTATTGCCAACAAAGCAATGCAGCGAAAAACTGGTGCACGTGGATTGAGATCTATCGTTGAAGGTGTTTTGTTGGAAACAATGTATGATTTACCTTCGATGACAGGCGTAAGTAAAGTGGTTATTGATGAAACAGTCATCAAAGGGGAATCTAAACCCATCCTTATTTACGACAGCGGTACAGATAAAAAAGCAGCCGCAGAATAAACTAGTTAGAAATTTAAAGGCTCTTCGGAGCCTTTATTATTATCTACGAGTTAATTAACTCGATACTCTATCTAAGTCCCCCTAATGCTTAAGCGTAATTCTACCTAATTTAATTTAGGTAAATTAATTCATATTGTTAGTCTATTTAACTTTCTGATTTTCAAAGATAAAAATATAATTTGAATAAGATTTCATAGTATCGTAGTGTTATTTAATTGAACTTTACTGTGTTAACCCCATATACATAAGCATTACCTTTCTAGCAGTTAACTAAAACGAGATGTAGCATGACAGATGAGCGAGTAGATCGCATTGAAATGCCAGTATTGGCATTGCGTGATGTGGTGGTGTATCCCCACATGGTTATCCCATTGTTCGTTGGCAGAGAAAAATCTATCCGTTGTTTAGAAGCAGCAATGGACAAAGATAAGCAGATTTTTTTGGTTGCCCAAAAAGACGCTGGCGTAGATGAGCCAGAGACAGATGATGTGTATCAAGTTGGTACCATCGCAACGATTTTACAGCTTCTTAAATTACCTGACGGCACAGTGAAAGTGTTGGTTGAAGGTAACGTACGAGGTCAAATTCAAACATTTTTACAAACCGACGAATTCTTTGTTGCAGAAGTTGTGCGTAAAGAAGATCAAGAGGTTGCAGAAAACGAGCAAGAAGTGTTGATACGCTCAGCAATTTCTCAGTTCGAAGGTTACGTTAAACTGAATAAAAAGATCCCACCAGAGGTGTTAACCTCTCTTAGTGGTATCGAAGAAGCCGCTAGGCTTGCAGATACGATGGCGGCACATATGCCATTGAAACTGTCTGAAAAACAAAAAGTACTCGAAATGGAAGGCGTGAATGAGCGTTTAGAGTATTTGATGGCACTTATGGAAAACGAAATCGATTTGCTTCAAGTAGAGAAAAAAATCCGTACTCGGGTTAAAAAGCAAATGGAAAAAAGCCAACGTGAGTATTATCTGAATGAGCAGATGAAGGCTATCCAAAAAGAATTGGGTGAGCTGGATGAAACTCCAGATGAATTTGAAGCCTTAGCTAAAAAGATTGAAGAAGCTAAAATGCCTGAAGAGGCAAAAGAAAAGGCAACGGCTGAACTACGCAAACTTAAAATGATGTCGCCAATGTCTGCGGAAGCGACTGTAGTGCGCAGTTATATTGATTGGCTAGCAAATGTACCTTGGAATAAACGCAGTGTGGTTAAGAAAGATTTAGCCAAAGCTGACGATATTCTTGACTCAGACCACTACGGTTTGGACAAAGTTAAAGAAAGAATCATTGAGTACTTAGCGGTTCAACAGCGAGTTAAGAAGCTCAAAGGTCCAATTTTATGCTTAGTTGGTCCTCCTGGAGTGGGTAAAACCTCATTGGGACAGTCAATCGCCAAAGCTACCGGCCGTAAATACGTGAGAATGGCCCTTGGTGGAGTGCGTGATGAAGCTGAGATTCGTGGTCATAGACGCACTTACATTGGCTCGATGCCTGGTAAATTGATTCAAAAAATGGCGAAAGTTGGGGTTAAAAATCCACTATTTTTACTAGATGAAATTGACAAAATGTCTTCAGACATGCGTGGTGATCCCTCTTCTGCATTGTTAGAAGTGTTAGATCCCGAGCAAAACGGCACCTTTAGCGATCATTATCTAGAAGTGGATTATGATTTGTCAGACGTGATGTTCGTTGCGACGTCTAACAGTATGAATATCCCCGGTCCATTGTTAGACCGTATGGAAGTTATTCGCTTATCTGGTTACACAGAGGACGAGAAGCTGAACATAGCCACCCGTCACCTGGTTGAAAAGCAGATGTCCAGAAACGGACTTAAAACCGGTGAATTGGTCATTGAAGATTCGGCGATTATTGGCATTATTCGTTATTACACTCGGGAAGCCGGCGTACGTAGCTTGGAACGAGAGATTTCCAAGATTTGTCGCAAAGCAGTGAAAAACATTTTACTGGATAAATCGATAAAGCAAGTTGTTGCTAACCAAGATAATTTAAAAGATTTCTTAGGTGTTCAACGTTTTGATTATGGAAAAGCCGAAGGTAGCAATCAAATAGGTCAGGTAACTGGACTCGCTTGGACGTCTGTTGGCGGTGATTTACTCACAATTGAAACAACCTCTGTGCCTGGAAAAGGGAAAACAACCTTTACCGGATCTTTGGGCGACGTAATGCTCGAGTCCATTAAAACGGCAATGACAGTTGTACGTAGCCGAGCTGAGAAATTACGTATCAACGAAGATTTCCATGAAAAACGTGATATCCATGTGCACGTTCCTGAAGGAGCGACGCCAAAAGATGGTCCAAGTGCGGGTATCGCAATGTGCACAGCTTTGGTTTCTTCTCTGACCGGTAATCCAGTTAAAGCTGAAGTGGCTATGACTGGTGAGATTACACTTCGTGGCGAAGTGTTAGCCATCGGTGGATTGAAAGAAAAATTACTGGCCGCTCACCGTGGTGGAATTAAAACAGTAGTGATTCCTAAAGACAACGAACGTGACCTTGAAGAGATTCCAGATAACGTCAAACAAGACCTAGATATTCACGCAGTCCAATGGATTGATGAGGTTTTGAACTTGGCATTACAGGAAAACCCTGAGGGTTTTAGCCCCGAAAAAGTGAAATCGAAGAAAAAGTAACCAATAACGGCTATTTTTTTTATATTTTTTGGATTTTAGGGCTTCCCTAAGTTAAAAGATATGATAGCCTTTAGCACAGATTCGTCAGAAGCCTTATCACAAAAGGGATTGAGACGATTCATAAATGTAAACAAATCGTAAAACATTGCTTGAAATTAAAAATTAAGCTTGCTATAACGTGACCGTAATAAAAAATGTGCGGAACAATAAATAAAAACAAATGAAGGGGATCTATTGTGAACAAGTCTCAACTAATCGATAGTATTGCTGCTGGTGCAGATATTTCTAAAGCAGCTGCTGGTCGTGCTCTTGATTCATTTACCGATGCAGTTACTGCAGCTCTTAAAGACGGCGATCAAGTAGCGCTAGTTGGCTTTGGTACATTCTCAGTTCGTGAGCGTTCAGCTCGCAGTGGTCGTAACCCGCAAACTGGCGAAACTATCCAGATTGCTGCAGCGAAAGTGCCTTCTTTCAAAGCTGGTAAAGCACTTAAAGATTCTTGTAACTAAGAATTTTAGTCTTTTAAAAAAGGGCGATGAGCGATCATCGCCCTTTTTGTATGTTTAGTACGAAAAAACTAAAAAGCGCAAAGCGCAATGAGTTGGTTGCTTATTAGGGGGTTAAGTTGGCCTCCAATGTGAATAAATTTTAAAGAATTATTCGAAACAACCGCTGAATTCGTTTTACTTGGGTATATCACTGGTGATCAAACCATTTTTCACGTTATAATCCTGCCGCTTTATTACCGTGTAGAAAACGTTTAACACGGTTGAATTCATTAGTCCGTCGGAGAGAAAAGACGCATATGTTGGAAAAAATTAGAGAAGGATCGCAAGGCACTTGGGCTGTAGTGATCCTAGGTTTAGTTATTTTAAGTTTCGTCTTCGCGGGCGTTGGCGGTTATGTATCTTCATCAAGCAATGCAGCTGCATCGGTTAATGGAAGTGAAATATCCCAAACTACATTTGATCGTGCGTATCAGAATGAGCGTGCACGGATGGAAGCACAATTCGGAGAAAGCTTCAGCATACTTGCTGCTGATACTGCGTATTTGAATCAGTTCCGTAAGAGTATTCTGGATAGACTTATCGCGGATAAGTTGATGGAGCAAGCAGCCGAAGAAATTGGTTTGCGTGTTAGCGATGAGCAAATTCGTGAAAGTATTGTCAATATGCCAGAGTTTCAAGTTGGTCAATCTTTTGATAATGAGCGTTTTAAAGCGACATTACGTCAAGTTGGCTTTCAACCTAGTACCTTCAAAGACTACCTGCGTAGCGAAATGACGCGACAACAGTTCGTCAGCGCGATGTTAGGCAGTGAGTTTAGTCTAAAGTCTGAAGCCTCTAAAGTTCTTTCCCTGCAATTGCAAACTCGCGATATTCAATATTTCTCAGTGCCCTCGGCTGATTTTGCTTCATCAGTAGAAGTAAACGATCAGGATATTGAAGTATATTATCAACAAAATCTTGCTCAGTTTGATACTCAAGAAAAAGTAAGCTTGGAATATATTGAGCTTAATGCTGATGATTTGATGTCAGGTATTGAAGTGACAGAACAAGAAGTAGAAGACTTATACAATAGATCTTCTAATGATTTCCAAACTGATGAGCAAAGAAAACTTTCACTTATTCTTATCGAATTTGGTGATGACGAAGAAGCTGCCCGGGCGAAAGCTGAAGCTACTTTAGCGCGTGTACGTGGTGGCGAAGATTTTGCAAAAGTTGCTTCTGAAGTATCAGATGACGCGTTTTCTGCTGAAAATGGTGGTGACTTAGATTTTATTGCTCGCGGTGATATGGATAGTGAATTTGAAGATGCAGCATTCAATCTTGAAAATGTGGGTGATATTACCGATATTGTTGAGTCTGATTTCGGATTACAAATCATTAAGCTTACTGAGATTAAAGATCAGCAAGTAACGCCTTTTGCCGAAGTTAAAGATACCTTAACTGAACAAGTAAGACGGGAAAAAGCAGTTGAAGAGTTCTTTATTCTTCAGAACACCGCTGCTGAGTTGGCATTTGAAATGCCAAATGGTTTGGTCGAAGTTGCAGAAGCATTAGATACTGAAGTGAAATCTACGGAGTTGTTTACTCAAAATGCGCCTCCAGCAGAGGTTTCAAGTCCATTGGTAGTGAACCAAGCATTTTCAGAAGAGTTAATTGCAGATCGTGTAAATAGTGAACTGATTTCAATTGGTGAGAATAATGTGATGATTATTCGTGTTAAAGAGCACGAAGCAGAGCGCACTAAGTCACTAGATGAAGTTAAACCTGAGATCGTCATTCAGCTTACTGCTCAAAAAGCGCAAGAAGCAGCTAAAGCTTGGGCGCAGTCTTTATTGGCTGATTTACAAGACGGTACTGATA
Organism: Alteromonas sp. M12; assembly: GCF_037478005.1. Classification (NCBI taxonomy): domain Bacteria; kingdom Pseudomonadati; phylum Pseudomonadota; class Gammaproteobacteria; order Alteromonadales; family Alteromonadaceae; genus Alteromonas; species Alteromonas sp. M12. The sequence continues at coordinate 1,270,483 of NZ_CP144164.1, forward strand.
TATCCGATAAACTTGCTGAAAAAAATCTTGGTTGGGAACTACAAGCTGACGTGGCTAGATTCGGTAGTGAAATTCCAGCGGCGATTGTTGATAAAGTATTTCAATTATCAGCTAATCCTGAGCAAAATAAAGCGGTAGTAGAATTAGCCAACGGTGATATTGGTGTTGTGCAGCTAAACAATGTGAACAGCTCCGCGGCATTACCTGCAGAGCAGGTGATAGCCATGCAACGTCAACTAGGCCAAATGCAATCTCAAACTGAAATTACTAATCTAATTGAAGCATTGAAAGCAAAAGCAGATATCGAAGTGTATATTCAGTAATTCATAATTAGTTCTTAAAAGGCCAGTCTCACTGGCCTTTTTTATGCCTGAAGTTTGCCTTTTATGGTTGCTAACGCATGGGGAGACTACCACCTGAATCTAGCTCAGCTATCAAATTCTACTATCAACCAATAGTCAGAGTGGGATGTTTCAATTAATGGCTTTATCAATCCAAAGCTAGTGCCCATTGTGGTTTTTTCACTAGGATCTCTCCAAACTAAATTGACACTCGAGTCTAGCAGACTGGTATCAATAACAATCTTGCCCAGCCAGCCTTTAGGAGCGTTTGAGCAGCTAAAGAAACTAGTATTAGGGTTTGTTAACATTTCAATATTACAGCTAAACTCGCCTTTTTCAGGTGCCATTTTAAGTTTACTTATTTCTACTATCTGCTTCTCATTACAAGGCAGTTGAATATCATCCTCAGTGTTCGTACAAAATATATCCACGATTAGGCCAGGTGTACCGCCACCCTTCACCTTTAGCTGGAGTACTCTGCTAGATATTGTTTGATATTGATTAAACATTGAAATGGAAGGGGAGCCAATTAGGCCTTCGTTACCTTTGCTTATTTCATTTGATAGTTCACTGTTGCCAGCCATTAAGGCAATTAAACGGCCCTTACTATAAGATGCATATTGTAACTCTTCGGGAGAAAATACACTTTGCTTCGGCTGATTGCTAACCTTAGCAACGAGTTCATTACTGCTATTCCAGTTAGCTTGCATGGTTATCTCAAAATCTAAAAAAGGTATCAAGCTCTGCCAATCAGAGTCGCCGTCGAGGATCATTTTTTTAATGACTTCGTTGTCTTCATGTTGAAGCCGTTCCACATAGATACTTCTCAACTCAAGTTGAGCTGCAGATGGCGACATCAGCAAGGTATTTTCAAGTGGTGATAAAGGTAAAGCTTTTTCTAAAACGTGACTCTTAATCAGGTTTGATACATATTGTTGATATTGGTTACTGAACTCCTCCGTCATCTGATTTTTGAGAAAAGAAATGGTTTGCAGGGAATGTAAATCTGCTAGTAACTCAAAGTCGCCATCAACTCGTTCAAAGCGGCATACTTCATCATATTGATCACCAATCTTGCTGGCACTAATATATTTGCCTTTGCTGACGACTTTAAAATGTTTGTGCGCACTACCACTTTCGTTTCTATAGTAATTTTGATTTGTCAGCATATCCTTTGTATCGTGATGGTCACGACAGCAACTAGAACACAATGGGGACTGACCTGGTTCGGCAATACCTGAGGTTTTGATTTTCCACAGCCCTTTTTTGATTGCCAACTGGTTTCCATCAATGACAACTTGTGCTGGCGTTTTAGCCTTAGTTTCAGTGGACAATGCACATCGACACTGGGCGAAGGCAAATTCTCTTTGTTGTTGTATTGTGGCGTGTTTTGAATCTTCATCGAGCACCAACCTAATCGTACTCGCTGTGCTGATTTTAGTTTTTTCGTCGAATTTAATGGGTAAACTTGCCTGTACTAAATCTTCGTCTAATTTGTGTTTAACGAGATTTTTCTGACTCGTCATTGATATTTGATTTTTGGCTACTAAGTTACCCTCTGGCGTTTTATGAAATACATGAAAACTTCTATTTGTGGGGATAGGGGCAATAAAACCACTTAACTCATATTGTTGGGTTTTGCCGTCACTACCTAGCCAGCTTACCTTAACGGTTACGGCTTTTCTGTCTGCTAACGAAGGTAGCGGAGCTGGTGCATCTTTATCTTCATCATTTACCCACTTGTCAGCTTTACCATCATCATCAGAATCAACATAATATTGCTCTGTAACCTGCCAGTGCTGCTTAAATTTAGCGCTATTATCCGTATGCGCATTTTCGATTATTTCAATCTCACCTGCCGCTGAAGCGCCCCCTTTATCGTCAGCGATTGATTGGTAGCTGGTTTTACCGTCGGCTGTTTGATTACGTTTAAAATGGCTAAGCTCAGCCATTTTTTGTTTCGCAATTTGGACCGCTTTAGCGTGTAAATCTAAGGATTTTTCTGATTGCATTATGCGGTTTTGCATAGTTGCAAACCCCGTTATTCCCACAAGCAATATTAATGACGCTATCATCACTTCAACGAGTGAAAAGCCCTGTGATAACTTTTGTGAAGCTCCACCTATTAAAGGCATCAGAAGTTGCGCCAACTATTAGGTACAAGTGCGATTCGCCAGTTACTTGGAGATTGCCGAAAATTGTCTAACACAACAGCATCATATTTTATGGTTAAAGGTAGGTTGTTAAATGAAATTGATTCGCTTGCGATTAGCGCACCTTCAATTAATGCAGGCCCGTTGACTTCAATATGGGCTGCCAAAATTGAATCAAATGGCTTCAACATCAGCACAATGCCCTGGACTCCTGAGTTTTCAGAAAAAACCAAATTGCCATTCGCAATTATTAACATGACAGGACGTTCTGTTGTACCCACTGTGGTTTCTTTACTTAGTTTACAATCGCCTTTCACCCATATTAATCCTGAACTTAGATTGTTCAGGTCTTCACAGTGGGAAATGACTTTATCAGCCTCATCTAATAGCTGTGTTCGGTATTTAACCGGTAAATTCGTCAGGTAAGCAAATATGTCCTTGGGAAAATCCTTCGGATTATCCACAATATCGCCATTTTTCTGCTGACCCTTACTCAAGGGGGATGATTCACATTCGCCATTGATATATTCATACAACTGACAGGTAATTAGGTCTAAGGTAGTGATATCGATTTTGTCGGACGTCCACAGGGACAAGGGTAGACCTATACCTGCACCGTTGGGGTTAGCAATTAATTTTAACTTATTTTCGATAGATATGGATTTACCAACTATTAATGCTGCCTTAGGCAATGAGCGAATTAGCGGGTATGCAATAATATGTTGGGAAACCTCTATGTTGGCTAAATGGTCTTCTGATGTGCCTGTAGTGCTAATTTTTATGACGCGCATTTGATGACTAAATCGCTCAGTTTGTAAGCTTTTCATTTCAGCAGAATACTGTCCTTGTCCTTCTATCAGCATGTTTAGTTTAGGCAGTTCTTGTTGCGGCTGTTGACTAATTTGCGACAGCAATCGGAAGTTACCTAACGCTGCCATATTCTCAGCGGTTACCTTATTTTGTGTATTCAGGCTAACTCGATGCTTTACTAGGCTAACCCTAGCGCTATATACAATGATGGTCGAAGTCAGCAGCAACAATAAGGTAACTGTGATTAACATCATTGCACCCTGTTGCTTGGCTCGATTAGGCTTAAACATTTTGCTGGCTATGTGCATACACGTCTCGAGTAATTTGCTTACTCATGGTGCTATGCTGTTTCACTGAGGCTGATATATGTATCCGGATACCTATTGTCGATTCGGATATGAAAATGATGCTGAATCGTAACTCCTCAACAGAAGTGACACTGCTGTCGGTCAGATCTTGCCAACCGCCAGCAGCACAATCAGCGCCATCTTGACGCATCTCAACTGCGTCGTTATGTAGTCGAAATCCGTAATTTTCATCACTTCCTTCTAAATTGATAACGCCATTTTTATCTTTATCGTACGCATAGAGTATGCAGCTATCACTGCTTTCTTTAGGGTGCTTGGAAATAACAATAGGTTGATGAAATTGGCTAAGGTAAATATCAGGATTATGTATCGCAGCGGTTATTTCAGCATTGAAACCTGTTCGCTGTATTTCTGCAGTGATCAAGTTTGTTACGGTATTAAGTTCCTCATTTAAACGCATTAGCATTAAGAACTTGCTATTAGAAGCTGCGGCATTACCAATAAATCCGGCTAAACTGGCCAATGCCGACATTCCAATTACCATGGCAATAAGTAATTCAATTAGCGAAAAACCAAGTGCTCTTAGTTGTCTACTTAACATATTTGGAAAGCTCCTAAGTGACCACTGTGCATGCAAATTCTGACTCGACCTAAATTGCTCACAATGAGTTTGGCGGCTTCAGTGCCATTGCTAAACACACCGGAGCCTGCATTGCCAATTGCAGTGCCTCTGACCCCGTCAAAGATAATAGCCTGATCTTTTCCCATGGTAATTTTCGAAAATAAGATGTGAGGATAATCTTCAGCCGATACGCGATACTCTATGTTATCCACACTACACAGCGATTTTACTTGGCAATTGCAAGGGCCCGTATCGCTTAATGCGATACACCAGTTGTCGCCATTTTTAAATTGTACGGTAATGTTTTTATTCTGTGTGATTGCCGTGGATTTAGCTTGTTGCAGTAAAAAGTAACTGGTCTGCAAAGAAGCCTTCAATTGCTGATGGCGTAAAGTTTGAATTATTGATGGGCCGCCAATTGCAGCAAGTAGAGCGATAATTGTAAGCGCCACCATCACTTCTAAAATGGTAAGCCCTCTAGTGAGGTGAGATCTAAGCTGATGTTTTTTATTTAAACGCACTTTCAATACCCTTTGAAATTTTCCATGTGCTTTACTGATATTGAGTATATGAAAATTTAAAAAAGATGGAGTACAGTTTTATGAGCAAAGGAGTTAGCTTGATCGAATTAATGATTACCTTGGCAATCATTGCCATTTTGGTGGCCATATCGGGTAATGTTTTTAGCGGTAATATCTTAAAGTCACGGCGGCAGCAGGCGCAAAATCAGATGCTCGAAAGTACCCTTATGCAAGGGCAATTTCGAATCACTAATGGGCGTTATGCAAGTGTTGAAGAATTGGGCTTAGAAAATTCCGAACATTATATCTACTCCTCAGAAATAAAGGGCGGAGCAACTTTTACCCTATTTGCAAAAGCACAAAATAATCAAAAAAAAGACTCAGCATGCAGCATTCTAAGCATTAATCAATCCATGCAGCGTGAGCCTAAGAAGTGCTGGTAAAAACACCTAGGTTAATGAGGATGAAATTGTTCAAAGTATCCACATTAAGATCAAATAGGTCGCAGCAATACCGATTGAAATTACTAGGATTTTAATAAATCCTTTTTTGCCGTCATCTAAACTGTAACCGTGGGTTTTTAGGTAGACTATCCAAATCAGGAATAGCGCAATGGGTATTAAAAATAAAAAGCGCAGCAATGTATTCCTCCTAACATCAGCGTAGAGCTAGCAAGTGGCTAAAGTAGCTCAGATGCTATCAACGATAATGCGATTCAACAGCAATAGTCAATGGTGAATCGTGAATATCCACTGGTTAGGCTTTTACTTGCATTCTAAGTTAGCTAGCTTTTTTAATATCCTGCTGCAGATAACGCTGTTGCTTTTTAGCTTTCATTTTGGAAATATCGCCCAAAACTAGCCCATCAATACAGTCGTTAAAGTCAGGATCGATATTAAAGTCCAAAAATTGCAGACCATTATCATCGTAAGTCTCAGAATATTGCTTATACAAGGTTGGTACAAGCATGCCCATATTCGCTAATAAGTGTTTTAACGTCGTGAAGTCTTGTTTGTAATTTTCACCAGTAAATGGTGAAGTGAGTTGTTCGCTCATCTCATAGGGTAGCTTTGAACTGGCCAGATGTTCCTGCGGTGGAAAATACAACTGATAAAACTGCACAATCATACTTTTTGCCGCGCTAGGATAAGAGTTACTTAAACTAACAGGACCGAATAAATAGCGGTATTGAGGATTTTTCTGGATAAAAGCGCCTATTCCGTACCACAAATAATCTAAGCTGCGTCTACCCCAATAGCGTGGTTGTACAAAACTTCGCCCCAGCTCTAACCCTTGTTCAAAGTAGGGGGTCATGCTGTCTTGGTAATTAAACAAAGTACTTGAATAAAGTCCATCTATGCCATATTTTTCGACAATTCTTTTTGCATCACCAATGCGGTAAGCTCCGGCAATTTCCAGATCATCTCTATCCCATAAGATCAGCTGTAAGTAATGATTGTCAAACTTATCAATATCTCTGCGCCTATTACTGCCTTCACCCACAGCACGAAAAGCCACCTCTCTAAGTCGTCCTATTTCACGCATAATCGGAGATGATTTAGCATATTGATATAAATAGATAAGCTTGCCATCACCGGTTTCACCCAATAACTCGCATTCTGCTTTAATGGCTTTCGACAATGTTTTACGGTTCTCTGGTAGTGCGATGGCCGTTTGGGTTTTATAAACACCACGTTTACCTGACGCGATTTTATACAGGTGTTTTTTGAATAATTTGACATGTTGAGTGCGCGATAAGGTGTTGTGGTTGTATGACTCTACCGGCACTATTTCGCCTATTCGAATGGGTAAATGTTTGCGTTTTTGTTTGAACATTTCTTTGACCAATAACGCGGTAGCCAAAGGTTTGTATAACATGGAAACGCCGTAGAAAAGTGGTGAATTTTTGGCGTCAATAAAAGTTGGCAAGATGGGGGAGTTTGTAGAGCGAGCAATTTTCAAAAAACCTGAATTCCAGCGTGTGTCTCTAACGCCTTGAGGACGTAAACGTGAGACTTCGCCAGCAGGAAAAATCAGCACAGCCCCTTCTTGCTTAAGATGTTGATGAATATTTTGAAGATGCTCTTTAGGGGTGCCTCCATGCATGTTATTGACTGGCAGTAACATGTCTTGTAGTGGCTCTAAGGTCATCAACATCTGATTGGCAACGACTTTTACGTCGGGTCTTATTGCACATAACAATTTTAATAACGCTAAGGCGTCTAGCGAGCCGATAGGGTGGTTAGCAATCACCACAACCCGTCCTGAGCTTGGGATGCGTTCTTTTTCAATATCTCTAACGGAGTAACTAATATTAAAGTATTCCAGTACCTGCTCAATAAAATCAATGCCTTGGATATTTGGATAGGTCTGCCCAAATTCCAACATTTCTTTTTCATGAAGTAAGTGTCGTAAGGCGAATTGCAGCGGTTTCGAAAGCCAAGGGTTGTTTTCTGCTTGTGGGTAATGTTTTTTTATAACTTCTTCAACAGTGAACATATTCACACCTTAATGTGTCTGCATTTTGGCGGATGTTACGTTGCAAATATGACAATTTAACGCCACATTTCTTGCAAATTTGTGACGTTGCATTGTCTTAATATGCTTTTAGGCTGCTTGCGAATTTTTTGATTTCTCGTCAGTTTTTATCGGTATTACCTGAGCTTTTTCAGCTAATTGAGTCCAATACACCAGCTGTAATTGACCTTCTGCATTTTCCGTCAGCGCTGAACAGTTTTCTATCCAATCTCCATCATTGAAATAAGTAGCATCACGTTTTGTGCATATTTCAGGGTGATGAATATGACCGCAAACCACACCATCTAAGCCGCGACTAGTTGCTCGTTCACAACAGGCTTGTTTATATCTCTCAATGGCTAAACTGGCCCCTTTAATATGCTTTTTAATATGTCCCGCCAGTGACCAATAAGGTTTGCCACGCAGGGTTTGAATACGATTGAACCAACGGTTTATAAACAATAATAAGTCGTAAGCTTTATCGCCAATCCACGCATGGACTGGTCCGAAGCACACTTCTTGGTCAAATTGGTCGCCATGTAAAACCAATAGTTTTTTATGGTCCTGGGTGATGTGGATGGTGTCCCGCACTACTTTGATATGACCAAACTCCATGCCATTATATTTTTGCAATGGTTGGTCATGATTGCCTGGTAAGTAAATTACCTTGGTTTCAGTTTGTGATAATTGCCAAATTTTATGCAGAACCTGATTGTGGCTATCTGGCCAACGAAACTGCTTACTCATCGCCCACATATCAATAATGTCACCTACCAAATAAATGGTTTCGAATTGGTGGTTGCTCAGGAAGTCGAGTAGATATTCGGCTTTACAGTCTTTGCTACCTAAATGGATATCAGACAACCAAACCGTTCTATATTGTTTTTTCATGTGCGCACCATAAACGTGAAGTAGAAAGCAGAACAAATAAAACCCTTACCCTTCACCGAAGCTGTAAGGTAATTAAGTTTTGTTTATGGGGTTTGCAAGTTAACGGACGGTATTTACAAATTAGTGACGTTTATTTGAATAAATGATGACAGGCCAAGGAAAATTCGTTTGCCACGGCAGGCAGGCCTAAAGCTAATCAAATTGGCATTAAATTGACAGGATTCGTGGAGATATCAAATTGCAGGCATAAAAAAAGCGCCATAAGCGCTTTTTCTAATGTATTACTAAACGCGTAATTATAGAGCTTTGATCTGTGAAGCAAGACGGCTCTTATGACGAGCAGCTTTGTTTTTGTGGATCAAACCTTTGGTTGCCATACGGTCAAGCAAAGGAGTAGCTGTAGTGAAAGCAGCTGTAGCAGCTTCTTTATCACCAGCAGCAATAGCAGCGATTACTTTCTTAAGGTAAGTACGTACCATTGAACGACGGCTAGCGTTATGCTGGCGGCGTTTTTCTGCTTGGATTGCGCGTTTCTTAGCAGACTTAATGTTAGCCAATTTGAAACTCCCGAAAAAAATCTAGTCAAAATTCAAGGGCGCAGATTGTGCCTATTTGATAGGCCTTTGTCAAACAGTTTTAAAGGAATAATCGATATTTACATCAAGTATTCTAATTTACCTTGGATTCAGGGGAGAGTATAGACTCTGTTCTACTTTATCGCGCATAATAACCCCCTGTTTTTACCGGCTACGGTGTAAAGGAATCATTTTTGTCAAAAAAACTGCTTAAGTCCGGTGTCATTGTCTCATTTATGACGTTTTTGTCGCGCATACTTGGCCTAATACGTGATGTGGTGGTCGCCAACATGCTCGGTGCGGGCGCAGCCGCTGACGTTTTTTTAGTCGCGAATAAAATTCCCAATTTTTTACGTCGTTTATTCGCTGAAGGGGCGTTTGCTCAAGCCTTTATTCCGGTCTTATCTGAAGTGAAAAGTGAGGGTGATGAAGAGCATCTCAAGTTATTTATCGCAAAAGTTTCAGGTACCTTAGGTGTCATTGTAACCATAGTCACTCTTTTAGGGGTAATAGGTTCGCCAGTCGTGGCGGCGCTTTTTGGCGCAGGTTGGTTTGTTGATTATTTAAATGACGGCCCGCAAGGGGATAAATTCGAACCCTTTGCTTTAATGCTGAAAATTACCTTTCCGTATCTATTTTTTGTTTCGCTAACTGGTTTGTCTGGTGCCATATTAAATACGCTGAATAAATTTGCGGTTGCGGCGTTTACGCCTGTGCTGCTAAATGTGGCGATTATCAGTTGCGCACTGTATTTATCTCCGTATTTTGAAAATCCAGAGTTCGCGCTGGCCTGGGGTGTTTTTACAGGCGGAATGTTGCAATTACTATTTCAAATTCCATTTTTATATCGCGCTGGTGTGCTAGTTAAGCCCAAATGGGCTTGGTCCGATCCTAAAGTTCGTAAAGTAAGACGTTTGATGATCCCCGCGCTGTTCGGTGTATCTGTGAGTCAAATCAATCTACTTATCGATACTATGATTGCCACCACATTAATGACAGGTTCGGTTAGTTGGCTTTACTATTCCGATAGGTTATTGGAGTTTCCGTTAGGGCTTTTCGGTATTGCTATTGCGACTGTTATTCTACCAACCCTTTCAAAACAGTATGTGAGTCAAGATAGACAATCCTTTAGCAACAGTATGGACTGGGGAATAAAGGTTGTGTGTTTGCTTGGGGCGCCGGCAGCGGCTGGTTTATTTGTGCTGGCTGAACCTATGTTATTAACCATATTTTATGGCGGTGCTTTCACCGCGCAAGATGCCACTATGGCGTCTTATAGTTTAATGGCCTATTCCACTGGTTTATTGAGCTTTATGTTAGTGAAGGTACTGGCACCTGGCTTCTACTCTCGACAAGATCTCAAAACCCCTGTGCGTTACGGTATTTATTGCATGGTGGCTAACATATTTTTTAACATCGCATTAGCCATTCCTTATGGTTATGTCGGTCTTGCTATCGCAACGGCTATGTCGGCAACCATGAATGCAACACTTTTGTACGTGCAGTTACATCGTTTAGGGGTGTTTCAAATTACGGCTAATACTTGTGTGTTTTTGCTTAAAATACTAGCCGGTTGTGTGGTGATGGTGTCAGTCATACAATTTTTTAATGCTGATGTGACGATTTGGCAGAACATGGACACGCTTTCAAAAGCATACGAATTAGCCAAGCTAATAGTGTTTGGATTTTTATCCTTTGTAGTCACCTTACTGCTAGTTGGGGTTCGAACAAGCAGTTTCGTCGGTACCCATAAAGTTCAGTAAAACAATCAATCAGCGAATAAACCTAGATATTAAACCGATAAATTCCTTGGTTTTTGTGAGTTTTGTCCACTAATACCTACTTTTGCTAGTATATAACACCGATTGACTTTCTTTACTTGCACAGTTCGTTATAATTCCCGCCTTTGATCGAAGTGAAATAATTTAGTTATTGAATTGAGGAAAGCAGTGGAATTGATCCGAGGTTTACACAACATCCGCGAGGACCACAAAGGATGCGTGTTAACAATTGGCAAATTTGATGGTGTACATTTAGGTCATCAAGCCGTTTTGCGAAATTTGGTTCTACAGGCTAAAAATCTTGGGTTGCCTTCCACCGTTATGGTATTTGAACCTCAACCTGAAGAAGTTTTTACGCCTGAAGATGCGCCAGCGCGATTAAGTCGATTGCGGGATAAATTCGAACAACTTAGATTGGTTGGCGTTGATCGCCTGTTATGTATTAAGTTTGACCGAGAGTTTGCAAGCCAAACCGCTAATTATTTCATTAAACACCTGCTTGTTGAAAAGTTGGGTATCGAGTTTTTAGTGGTAGGCGATGATTTCCGCTTTGGCAAAGGGCGACAAGGTGATTTTACATTACTAGAGCAAAATGCCGACAAGTACGGATACAAAGTCGTTAGTACTCGGAGTTTTTTACGTAAAGATTGCCGTATTAGTTCTACTGAAATACGCACCGCTTTGGCAAATGGGGATATCTCAGAAGCAGAAGCGATGTTAGGCAGGCCTTTTGCCATTGCCGGTAAAGTGGTTCATGGTGAAAAACGTGGGAGAACAATAGGTTTCCCTACGGCAAATGTTTTGTTGAAACGATGTCAAACACCAATTCAAGGCGTGTTTGCCGTAAAAGTAAGATTAGATGGTGCTTACTTAAATGGCGTTGCTAATGTGGGGATCCGTCCTACAGTAAATGGTCAACGTTCTCAGCTTGAAGTTCATATGTTTGATTTTAATAAACAAATATATGGGCAGTTGATTCAAGTGGAATTTATTAAGAAGTTAAGAGACGAAATTAAGTTCGAGTCATTCGAACTATTGAAAAAACAAATAGAGTTCGATGCACAAATAGCTCGTGAGCTTTTGTGCGCTGATTAAAATAGATTTAAGAATTGGATTTTAGCCTCAATGAGCGATTATAAACATACGTTAAATTTACCCGAAACAGACTTCCCAATGCGCGGAAATTTGGCTAATCGGGAACCGCAAATGCTGAAGCAATGGACTCAGAAAAAACTTTACCATGCTATTCGCGATGCTAAAAAAGGCAAAACACCTTTTATTTTGCATGATGGCCCTCCATATGCGAATGGTGATATTCACATCGGTCATGCGGTAAATAAAATTCTTAAAGACGTTATTGTTAAATCTAAGACTCTATCTGACTTTGATGCGCCTTATGTGCCCGGGTGGGACTGTCATGGTCTGCCTATTGAACTACAAGTTGAAAAAAAGGTAGGCAAACCAGGTAAGAAGGTCACTGCGGCTGAATTCAGACAAAAATGTCGCGAGTATGCTGAACGTCAAATAGCCGGACAAAAAAGTGATTTTATTCGCCTTGGTGTTTTAGGCGAATGGGACAGACCCTATAAAACAATGGACTTTACCTCAGAGGCCGACATCATTCGGGCACTTGGCGGTATAGTGCGTTCAGGTCATATGGAAAAAGGCTTTAAACCTGTTCATTGGTGTACTGACTGTGGTTCGGCTCTAGCTGAAGCGGAAGTTGAATATCAAGACAAACAGTCACCTTCGATTGATGTGCGTTTTAGTGCGCAAGATCAAGACGCCATAGCAGAAGCCTTTAAACATCCAGAAAATCACGTGGGAGAAGGTCCCGTTTCAGTGGTTATCTGGACGACAACACCATGGACGTTACCTGCCAACAGAGCTGTTTGTGTGAGTCCGCAACTTGAGTATACCTTAGTGCAAGTTGAGGGTGATAAGCCTGAAAGATTGGTGATAGCGTCCGATTTGGTTAGTTCTTGTATGGACCGTTTTGGCATTGAACATTATCACGCGTTAGGTTATTGCCATGGTGATGCATTAGAAAATCAACATATATGGCATCCATTTTACGACTTTACGGTACCTATTATTTTAGGTGACCATGTTACCACTGAGTCCGGTACTGGTTGTGTACATACAGCGCCTGGTCATGGTGTCGACGATTTTAACGTTGGTGCAAAGTACGGTTTAGAAGTCGCTAATCCAGTGGGTGCAAACGGTGTATATTTGCCTGGCACTGAATTGTTTGAAGGCGAGCACGTACTAAAAGCTAACTCTCACATTGTTGATGTGTTAGTGGAGCGCAAAGCTTTGGTTCACCATCATGCTTATACGCATAGTTACCCTCATTGCTGGCGTCACAAAACGCCAATTATTTTCCGTGCAACTCCCCAATGGTTTATCAGCATGGACAAAAATGGGTTACGTCAACAATCTTTGGCCGAAATCGCGAAAACCCAATGGATACCAGAATGGGGGCAAAGCCGAATAGAGAGTATGGTCGAAGGACGTCCTGATTGGTGTATCTCACGCCAACGTACGTGGGGTGTGCCAATCGCTTTATTTGTTCATAAAGATACCGGTGAACTGCATCCAAATACCGATGAACTGTTGGAAAAAGTAGCGAAGTTAGTTGAAAAAAGTGGGATCCAAGCTTGGTGGGACATCGACACTCAGGCGTTTTTGGGTGACGACGCAACAGAGTTTGTAAAAGTTCCAGATACCTTGGATGTATGGTTCGATTCAGGTGTCACTCATCACTTTGTGGTGGACAGTAGAGATGATATTCCTGCTTCAGCTGATTTATATCTTGAAGGCTCAGACCAACACCGCGGATGGTTTATGTCATCATTGATGACCAGTGTGGCTGAAAAAGGACATGCTCCATACAAGCAAGTGTTAACTCATGGCTTTACCGTTGATGGTGAAGGTAAGAAGATGTCAAAGTCTATCGGTAACACCGTCGCTCCTCAGGAAGTGATTAATAAATTAGGCGCGGACATTTTGCGCTTGTGGGTTGCCTCTACCGATTATCGCAGTGAAATTGCAGTATCGGATGAAATTTTAAAACGTTCAGCGGATTCCTATCGCCGTATACGTAATACCGCGAGATTCCTTTTAGCTAACTTGAATGGCTTTAATCCGGAAACAGATTTAGTGCCTTTTGATGAGTTGGTTGAACTGGATAAATGGGCGGTTGGACGTGCTGCAGAAATTCAAAATGACATTATTCAAGCTTACGAAAAGTATGATTTATTGGTTGTAAGCCAAAAAATGATGCAGTTTTGTTCGATTGAATTAGGTAGTTTCTACTTAGATATCATTAAAGACCGTCAGTACACTGCTAAGGCCGATGGACATGCTAGACGTTCTTGTCAAACCGCGTTGTACCACATTGTTGAAGCATTAGTACGCTGGATGGCACCCATTACTAGCTTTACTGCACAAGAGCTGTGGCAGGAAATGCCAGGTAAACGTGACGAATTCGTGTTTACTGGTACTTGGTACGATGGTTTACCGAAACAATCTAGCGCTGGTAGCTTCGATAATGCTTTTTGGTTACAGGTACTTGCAGTCAAAGAGCAGGTAAATAGAGCTTTAGAGCAACAGCGAAAAGAGGGGAAATTAGGTGCTTCACTTGAAGCTCAAGTGACCCTGTATGCAGGCAAAGAATTAGCCGCTAAGCTTTTACAATTGCAAGATGAATTGCGTTTTGTGTTGATTACCTCCACAGCGAAAGTAGTCGAAGCTTCAGCTAAGCCTGACAACGCAATTGGCACTGAAATCGCCGATTTATGGTTGGAGATTGTGAAATCAGAGGATGCCAAGTGTGTTCGCTGTTGGCACCATCGAGCAGATGTAGGTACTGACCAAACTCATCCTGAGTTGTGTCATCGTTGCGTAGACAATGTAGAAGGTGCTGGTGAGACGAGACAATATGCTTAATTTATTCTCTCAAACCGGATTACGTTTTTTATGGCTTACTGTTTTAACCTTAGTGCTAGATCAGTGGAGTAAGCATGCAGTGCTAGCTGCAATGGAGTTGTATCAATCCATTCAAATTACTCCTTTTTTCAATCTAACTCATACACGTAATTATGGCGCAGCATTTAGTTTTCTCAATGATGCAAGTGGCTGGCAAAGATGGATGTTCACTGGCATAGCGATAGCCGTAAGTGTGGTAATTTTGCGTTGGTTAAAAGGTGCCAAAAAACATCAAATTATGTTGCCCGTTGCATTTTGTTTAATTCTAGGTGGTGCACTTGGCAATGTTTACGATCGTATTATGTATGGTTACGTAGTCGACTTTTTACATGTTTATTATCAACAGTATGAGTGGCCGGTATTTAATGTCGCTGATAGCGCGATTTGTTTGGGCGCATTTTTACTAATTGTTGATATGTTTAAGAATAAAGAAAAAGATGGAGAAACAGATAATGCTGGAAATTAATCAATCCAGTGAGGTGCTAATGCATTTTGATCTTAAATTGTCTGATGGCTCAGCTGCAGATAGCACTCGGGTGAATAATAAACCTGCTAAGCTGCAAATGGGGGATGGCAGTTTGACTGCTAATTTTGAATCCTGCTTATTGGGTTTGAAAGAAGGTGATAAAAAGGCATTTACCTTACAAGCGGATGAAGCCTTTGGCATGCCTAATCCTGATAATATTCACCATATGGATAAATCTCGTTTTTCTGCTGAGACTCCTATTGAAGTGGGCGCTATCATTGCTTTTAGTCAGCCAGATGGCAGTGAAATTCCGGGAATTATTCGCGATGTCGCTGGAGACTCAGTAACTGTCGATTTTAATCACCCATTGGCCGGTCAAACGGTAATTTTTGATGTGGAGATTCTTAGCGTAAGCTAAGTGTGTAACTTATGCAGATTCATTTAGCCAATCCAAGAGGTTTCTGTGCCGGTGTTGACCGCGCGATCACTATCGTTGAAAGAGCGTTAGAAATCTTTGCGCCGCCAATATATGTACGCCATGAGGTCGTCCATAATAAATTTGTGGTCGATGGATTGAAACAACGTGGTGCCAAGTTTGTTGATGAATTAAATGAAGTTCCCGATGATAGTATCGTTATTTTCTCTGCTCATGGTGTATCTCAAGCGGTGCGCAATGAAGCAGATAAACGCGGTTTAAAAGTGTTTGACGCAACTTGTCCACTGGTTACCAAAGTACACATGGAAGTCATGCGCGCTAGTAAAAAAGGCACTGAATGTATCCTAATAGGTCACCAAGGACACCCTGAAGTTGAGGGGACTATGGGACAGTACAATAACGATGCTGGTGGAATTTATCTGGTGGAGTCGGTGGATGACGTTGCCAATGTGCCAGTGAAGAACCCTCAAAAGTTGTATTACTGCAGTCAAACAACACTTTCAGTTGATGATACAGCGGATGTGATTGATGCCCTTCGGGAAAAGTTTCCTGCCATCGAAGGCCCGCGCAAAGACGATATTTGTTATGCCACTCAAAATCGACAAGATGCGGTCAGAGAGCTATCGGCAGACTGTGATGTATTGCTTGTTGTTGGTGCGCAAAATAGCTCTAATTCAAACCGCCTTCGTGAACTTGCTGAAAAAATCGGCGCACAAGCACATTTAATCGACAGTGCTGAATGCATTCAAAAAGAATGGCTCGATGGCGCTAAAAATATCGGCGTAACCGCAGGTGCTTCCGCGCCTGAAGTTTTAGTTAAGGAAGTTATCGATAAACTTCTTAGTTGGGGCGCTAAACAAGCACACGAACGTCCTGGTCGTGAAGAAAATATAGAGTTTGCTGTACCTAAAGAGCTCAGAGTACGTCAAATATAATTTCTGTTTTAAGCGCCAATTTGCTTTTCGGTTGGGCAACTATTTTAATTTTTCCTTTTTATTAAGGTATTGAAAAGCATAACGAAGGCAGCCTTAATTTTTCTTAATATGGCTGTCTTTGTTGAATACCTCCGCTTTATAACGCTCTCAAAATTATACTTTACTACCTCATTTTCATACCTAAGCCGTACTTACGATAACCAAAACTTGTGTCAAATAGGCTAAATTTACTACCATCAAGCAAGTCTTTCCTTAGGAAGCAAGGTTACTGGCTATACTAGGTGCTGCAGATAACTTAAATTCGGCAAGATAAACGAGAATTGAGGAATGGGTGTGATCAATAGCAAAACTAACCAACAGATTTATTTGCGTCAACATGGCGTAGGTATGATTGAAGTGTTAGTGACGCTATTTATATTGTCAATTGGCATACTGGGTGTGGCTTCTTTGCAGTTTATCAGTTCTTTTTCTAATTCTGACGCGTTAAACCGTTCACAATCGGTAATGGTTGCTCAGCAACTAAGTGAGAGGCTCAGAGCCAGTGCTAGAATGTCTCTAATTGGTGATGGTTTGGTGGTTGATGAAAACTACTTTGATAGCGATGTGTATAATTTTAATAACCTTTCATGTGCTAGTACAGCTTCGGATTATAACTGTTTCTGTTTAACTAAACCGGCGGCGATACCTGATTGTGCGGGTGGACAATGTTCTGCGGCTCAATTTGCTGTTTATGATGGTTACGAAGCATCTTGTTCGGCGGTGTCATCGAATCCATCGGTAACCTTGGCAGTTAGTTGTCAAGATAACAATGCTCTTGATGGCGAGGCGTGCAGCACAGGTTCAAGAGTGAGCATTCTTTTATCTTGGCCGGTGGAAAATTGGAAAAATATTGATCGAACCTTAAATGACGAGTGTGAATCGGAAGATGATGAAGCTCGTGATTGCGTTAAGTTGGATGTGCTGTTATGAGGGCATTTAATCGTTCTCAAGGTGGTTTTAGTTTAGTCGAAATTATGATCACCTTGGCGCTTGGACTACTGATTACCGGCGCCATTATTCAAGTTTTAGTCAGCAACAGTTTGACTGAACGTTTGAACCGTTCTTTGTCGTCTACCCAAGAAAGTGGACGCTTTATTATTACCCGTTTGCGTAACGAACTTCTAATGTCGGGTTTATACGACATCTTAGACCCCGCATTAAATACCGATCAAGATATTGTCTTAGAAAGTGCATTTGTTAGAAACCACCCCGTTATTCTGCCTGGGGATTTTGCTGCTTTTGATGATGTTGGTTCTGCCCAAGGGGCGTCAGGAGCGAGTGACAAAGTAGCTGTAGCAATGCAAGGGAAGACGGATTGTCGTGGTTATAAATTAGGATATGCCGATGATGAAGAGTTTTTCGTGGTTAACGAATACTTTGTTGATGGTAAAACCCTAAAGTGCAGGGGATTTGATGGACGTGTGTTACGGGGACAAAAAGTGGCCGTAGGACACGATGGACATTCCCCAGTGATCCTACTGGATGAAGTCGAAAGCTTTCAAGTTCAATACGGTTACACCAATAATTTGTTAACTGGCGACAACTCTGCGCGGCCAGTAAGTTACGTTACTGCCGACCAACTGCCTGCAATTTTAGCTGATAATGGTCAAGTTGTGGCTATTCGAATTGCTGTATTGATTAAAGGTGACGCTGAAGTGTTTTTAAATTCAGTGCCGAGTTTCAAATTATTAAATGAGACAGCCATTTCTCCTAGCGAGAATCGTCTGTTTAAATTGTTTGAAACCACAATTACGTTACGAAATGCAAAGAACCTAATGCGAAGTATAAAAGTATGAAACAACATGGTTTAGTTATGGTATTTGCACTATTGGTGTTAATGAGCTTAACCGTTCTTGGTGTGGCTTCAGTATCCAGTAGTTTAATGCAAAACAAAATGGCGGTATCAATGGAGAAACAATCTTTAGCTTTTGATGCAGCAGAATCTGCAATTGCTGGGGTGGTGTTCGAATCTGAAGATGAAGTGTTACTTTCTGATCCTGATAAACTTGATCCCTTATCTCAAGCCAGAATGGGAGACGCTGTGGATTTGGTTAATGATGACATGAGTTGTTTCAATGACGACGATTGGACAAACCGCGCAGTTACCGCCGCCAATGGGCTGACTACTAATACTGTTCATGTTGCTGAAGGTCTATACGATGATAATCCGGCCATTTCCAGTTGGTCCAGAACAGCGTTTATTGCAGAACGTGCGTGTTTAGGATCGAGCAATGTTATTGGTGGCAGTAACATTAATTGTCATGTTTTTATCATTAAAGGTTGCGGAAGGATGGAAGGATCCAAGTTTGCTGTGGCTAATACGTTAAGTGCATCCGTTTTTGCGCCAGCGTCACAATAGCGAGGTTGTATTTATGTCTATTAAAAAAGCGCTGCATTCTGGTTTAGCTTGCATATTGTCGAGCATGATTATGTTTTCAGCATTTGCTGATGATTTAGAAATTTATTTAGGCAGTTCTGATGCTGCTGTTGAATATTATCCCAACGTACTGTTCATTATGGATACCTCAGGCAGTATGGACTCAAAGGATGGTACAGATGAAACGCGGATGTTGCGGGTTCAAAATGCGTTAAAAGAGACCTTAGGCTCGGTAACCAATATTAATGCAGGTTTAATGCGCTTTTCCGATTACGGTGGCCCCGTACTCTATCCAGTGAGCCAAATAGACTCCAGTGTTTTACCGGTGCTAACCAAAACGATAATTGAGGGCAATGATGACGCCTATGAAATACTGGGTAGTGTAAACCGGACTAGTTCTGAAATCCGGCTTTCATATGGAACTGAGGTGGTTACCAGTGGTTTTCGTTTTCAAGAGCTCAATATTCCTCAAGGCGCGACTATTACCAACGCTTATTTGCGTTTTACCTCAGCACAGCTAAATACTTCAGCTACTACTTTTAAAATACGCGCGGAACGGGTCCCTGATGCTACTGCTTTTAATAGTAATAGTTTCGATATTTCCACCCGTACTTTAACTTCAAATGAGGTCGATTGGAGTAGCGACAATAGTTGGCCATTGGCCGGCCAAACCATATCTTCACCAGATATAACCAACGTAATACAAGAAGTGATTGATCAAACTACGTGGTGTGGTCAAAACGACTTAAATGTCATTATTGAAGGCTCAAGTGTGGATAGTTCAAGTAACCGAAAAATCGAATCCTTTGAAGATGGTTCGGGCTCGGGCGTGCAACTGGTGGTCGCCTATGACAGTTCTTCATCACCCGGCTGCGTGAGAGGCTCGAGTACTTATCAAGTTGCTTCTAACGATGATAATGCTGAAGAACGCACTAATGGTTATGAATCTACGGGGACAGAGTTAACTTTCAATCCGTCTTATAACGCTTATGTAGGTATGCGATTTAGAAGCTTAGCACTACCACAAAATGCAATAATCACTAACGCTTATATTCGTTTTACAGCATATCAAAACCGCACAGGCAGTGGTGCCTCTTTTGTTATTAAAGGTATTAATCAAGCCGACCCTGGTAACTTTAAATATTATTCAAGGTATCGCTTGCGAAACGACCCTAAAACTTCGGCGTCTGTGACCTGGGGAAGCATTCCAAGTTGGTACAAGAACTACACTTATGAAACCCCAGACTTGTCTTCTATTGTGCAGGAGTTAGTTAATCGAGGGGATTGGGAGTCGGGGAATGATATGTCCTTTGTGGTGTCTGATATCACCGGTGTTAGAGGTGCCTACTCATATAATGGTAAACCCTCTGCAGCTCCCGTTTTAGTGGTTGAATATGAAGGATTATCTACACCAGGAAGTACCTCAACGGTAAGAGAGCACTTGATTGGTAAAGTGGATGAATTAACCGCAAATGGTTATACCCCCATAGTTGATACATTATTAGAGGCTACAAATTATTACGGTGGTCGAGCGGTAGATTATGGCTTACAACGTGGTCCTAGTTCAGTGTCATCTTCTGTGCGCAGAAGCACTCGTGTCAGTCACCGGTTGTCTTATATCGGCGATAATTCAGTGCTTCCATATGGATGTACTGAAGATAATTTAAGTTCTAGCTATTGTGTTGGTGAGTACATACCTTCAGGTGCGGTATACGATACGCCGATTCAAGATCAGCAATGTCAGACCAATAACCATATTGTTTTACTCTCTGATGGTGAAGCAAACTACAATCACAGCGAGTCAAAAATTGAGGCTTTGCTAGGGAAAAATTGCTCCGGAAGTGGTGGTGAGAAATGCGGTGTAGATTTGGTCAAAAATATCGGTGATTTGGGTGACTCTGTCATCGATACTCGAATTATCACACACACCATTGGGTTTGCCACCAGCAGCAGTGCCAGTGCTTTTTTAAACCAACTCGCTATCAATGGTGGCGGAGGTTTCTATGAAGCCGATAATTCCGCTGATTTAGTTACCGCTTTCTCATCAATTTTAAAAACGGTTAAAGATGTTAATACGACCTTCGTGTCTCCTGGTGTTGCGGTTAACCAGCTAAATCGCTTGACCCACAATGATGAGCTTTATTTTGCTTTATTTAAACCTTCAGAAGGCGCTATATGGCCTGGAAACTTGAAACGTTATCGCATCGACGGTGATCAAGTTTTAGATCAAAATGGTATAGAGGCAGTAGATGAAGGTACTGGTTTCTTTTCTGAAAATGCGCATAGCTACTGGTCTGTATTAGCCGATGGTAATGACGTTAGAGAAGGTGGTGCGGCAAGCAGAATGAATCTGACGCGCAATATATATGCGTTTGAAGGTACCGGTTCTATAGCCGTTGATGCGAATCAAATACATGAAAGTAATTCTAATATTAGTAAAGATGACTTAGCTATTTCAGCCTTACCTGATGCGGATGAACTGCGTACGGATATTCTTAAATGGGTACGCGGCGTAGATATTAGAGATGAAGATGGGGACGGCGACTACACTGATATTCGCTTGGCTATGGGAGACCCGATTCATTCTCAGCCTATTATCGTTAATTATTCATCCACAGATAGTGCAATTTTAGTCGCTACTAACCACGGTTTATTGCATTCATTTGATCCAAGTTCGGGCAGTGAAAACTTTGCGGTTATGCCCAAAGAGCTGTTAACTAATCAGTATGATTTATATAAAGACGGCTCATCTTATAATCATATTTATGGTTTAGATGGCGATATGGTCTTACGCAATGTTGACGACAGTATTTACCTTTATGTAGGAATGCGCAGAGGTGGCCGCAATTATTATGCATTTGATATTACCAATAAAACCCAACCTGCACTGAAATTTGAAATTAGTGGTGGTAGCACTGGCTTTGAAAAGTTAGGACAAAGTTGGTCAAGGCCTACTGTTACTAAAGTGAAAATAGGTTCTACCACTAAAGATGTTTTAATTTTTGCTGGTGGCTATGATGAGTCGCAAGACGATAAAGAAATTCGCAGTGCTGATTCTGTTGGTAACGCGGTCTATATGGTAGACGCTGATACTGGCAGTTTGATTTGGAGTGCGAGTAATGCTGATGCAGATTTAGTGCTTACTGATATGCAGTACAGTATTCCTGCTCGAGTATCTGTGATTGACAGGGAAGGGGACGGTGTTGCAGATCATATGTATGTTGCTGATATGGGCGGTCAGCTGTTCAGACTAGATATACATAATGGTAATGGTGTAAGCGAGCTTGTTACAGGAGCTGTAATGGCCAAATTTGGTGGCGATGCAGCGGCTGATAATAGACGCTTCTTTTATGGTCCAGATGTGTCAGAAATCAACCTCGGTAATGATCACTTTTACGCTGTGGCTGTTGGTTCAGGCTTTCGAGCTAAACCGCTAAATAGTGTAATTCAGGATCACTTTTACATGATTAAAGACGAAGGTGTTTTTAATCTTGATGAAGATGGTAATTATACCTTACCAGCAACACCCTATCTGATTTCAGATTTATTTGATGCCACTGCTCATACATTGACCTCTAGCGATGATACCGTTAAGGAAATTGCAACATCAGAGTTCGCCAGTAAACACGGTTGGTATTTAACCCTAGGAGCTGGTGGTGAAAAGGTATTAGCCTCGCCACTAATTATTGATTATAAGTTGTTTTTCACCACCTACTTACCCGCGTCAGCAAGTGATAGCGCCTGTGCACCTCCCACAGGGAACAGTCGTGCTTATCTAGTTAATCTAGTCAATGCTAACGCAGTAACTGATTTGAATTATGATGACGACTTGTCCAATGAAGACAGATATGCACAACTGCAACAAACGGGTATCGCGCCTGAGACTAAAATTCTAATAGAAGATATTACGACACCTGTGGTGTGTTTAGGTACTGAATGTACCTCAGCAGTGATTGACGTTGATGAGGATGGAGACCCAATAGCATGTGGTACCGCATTTGAGTGTTTAGCTGAAAATATTTATGGACGTTTCGAACGAGTGTTGAAAAACAGTTGGAAAACTGAAGTTGAAAGAGAGTGACAAGAGGAATGATGATGCAACGTAATTTAAATCAGGGTTTTACGTTAATTGAGTTGATGATAGTAGTTGCCATAATTGGCATTATCACCAGTATTGCTTATCCAAGTTATCAAGGTTTTTTAAAAACCAGCAACAGAGGTGCTGCCCAGTCTGATTTAATGGCTTTAGCCGCAGCTATGGAGCGCCATAAAGCGTCGACCTATAGTTATAAAGGAGCTGCTGAATCTGCTGCGGATACGGGGAAACCAGCTATATTTCATGATTATTCTCCATCATCTGAACCAGCAGCCAACAAAAAGTATAACCTAACTATTGAAAGCGTTTCGACGTCGGGAAACAGTTATATGATAACCGCAACACCTGTGTCTGGCACTTCTCAAGCCGCTGATGGCAATATTTATTTCTACAGTGACGGAAGAAAAGCCTGGGATAAAGACAATAGTAGCTCTTTATCATCCAGTGAATATTGTTGGGGTTGTTAGTTTTAAATGTCAGTACTTATAAGCAAAAGGCTCAATATTACAAATATTGAGCCTTTTGTTTTTAACTACACAGTTATTTCAAATTGATTAGGGAACCGTGGTGGTGATTTGGGCATCTCTGCGCCATTTTTCTAATTCAGCGACACGGCGAGTCAATGCGCCATTAACTTGATCTAGAGCGACGAGCTTCGCTTGAATATCACCTACTTCTCTGGCGCTATTGTTACTGCTAGATTTCACTTCCGCTAACAAAGTACTAAGTTGCGATAACTCATTTGCTTGTTGTGACAGTTGCTCTTGTAATATCGCTAAGTTAGTTGAGACAGTTGAAAAGTCACCTTCCATGACACCTAACTTCTTCTGAGTTTGACTATTTTGTTGTTTTACATTTTCAGCAAGTTGATTGATGTCAGTTTGATTTCTGCGCCAAGCTGAGGCCCAAAGCTTGTCCATTTGAGCCCATAACTCATCTGTTTTCTCCGTTAGTTCAGAGACAGTTACTCTAAGTGCACCAGCCGATTGGTCCATTTCTTCACCTGTGGCAGACAGGCGTCTTTCTAATTCTGCTACACGACTAATCGCGTTAGCTAATTCAGCATCGCTTTGCATTTTTTGTTGGTAAAGCCAATAACTTGCGCCACAAGCTGCCAATGCAATCAGCAATACTAAAAATAACCAAGCACCCGAAACACCACTTTTATCTTCCTTATTGGAGTCGCCTGATTTTTTGGATTTGGTTTTTTCTTTCGCTCTTGTGCGTTGAAAAGCTTCTCTATCTTCTTTATCTAGAACGATGTTAGGAAGATCGTTATCTAATCGCTCGTTTGCCATTACGTATAATCCAACCTTATATAATCTTGAGTTTGTGATGGGGATCGTGTCTAAATATTGATTAAACAATATTCTTTACGGATATCCGTGATGGTAGCGTTTTTTTGTGGCCGATGCTATCAATGCAGCAATTATCCTGCATCAGAGGGGTAAATTAAGTAAAAGTTAGGCAAAAAAAAAGCAGATATTATTATCTGCTTTTTGAACGGTTATTCGCCTAAGCTGCGTCAGCTTGCTGGGAA
Source organism: Alteromonas sp. M12 (assembly GCF_037478005.1). Classification (NCBI taxonomy): domain Bacteria; kingdom Pseudomonadati; phylum Pseudomonadota; class Gammaproteobacteria; order Alteromonadales; family Alteromonadaceae; genus Alteromonas; species Alteromonas sp. M12. Next base: position 1,294,881 of record NZ_CP144164.1, read on the forward strand.
TCGGGCGCTTTATGTATATCCACTAGTTCTAAATCAAATGTATATTCATCTACTCTTACGGCCAATTTACGTTTGTCGTTGTAATCCATAACTAAAGCAACTTCAGCAGTGCTTAACAGACCTTTGTCAGCAAAGGTATTCACGATATGTTCGAAGGTTAAAGCCGGCACTACAGGAGTTTGACGTAATTGCTTTTGAATCTTCTTCAGAACAGGCATGGCCGCATGTTTTGCATCGAACGCTTGTTCGTTAATGTAATTTCCATCACCTACATTAGATTTCACTAGATGTGTTAATTCGCTCTTAATGCTCGATTGCTGCATAGTTGCCGCAGATAGCTGACGAACCAAATCATCAGAAATTCCTTTTACCGAAGAGCTATAAGTGTTTGTTAGTACTCTCATCAAACCGCGGGTAGCAGTATTCGGGAAGTTGTTAACAAAATTAACCAGCGCTTGTTCACCTTGCTGTAAACACCACTGAATTGCGTACTCGAAGTAGGGTAACGCTTCAGCTCGATTAGACACTTTTTGCTCATAAAAGCGTACAACAGCCATGGCAGCATAGGTGTAGCTCATGATGTCACCTAGACGTGCAGATAAAAGCTCTGCTTTTTTCAGATCACCACCTAATACTAACAATGAAAGGTCAGCCAGTGGAGCAAGTTTTGCCGACAGTGCATTTAGCCGTTTTTCGTACTTTTTCACTTCAGGCATCGCACTTTTCGCTGAACGTGCAAAAGGTATATAGCTATTCAACATTGAACGGAACGAGTTCGCCACGCTGAATTTAACCGTCTTGCCTAACACTTTATTGAATTCGCTATCAGCCGAATTATCTTCACTGTGAATTAAATCAACCATTTCTTTTAGGTAAGGGTGGCAACGCATCGCACCTTGTCCAAAAATCATCAGGTTACGCGTTAAAATATTCGCGCCTTCAACCGTTATCGCAATTGGTAGTGCCGAATATCCATTTGCCAAGGTGTTTTGAGGACCACGTTGAATCGCTTTACCTGCTTGCACATCCATGGCTGAATTGAGTACATCGCGACCTAATTCTGTCATGTGGTATTTGGCAATAGCTGTGACAACCGATGGTTTAAGCCCTAAGCCAAGGCCTTCAGTTGTTAAAACTCGCATCGCTTCTAACACAAAGGTTTTTCCAGCAATGTCAGCTAGTTTTTCTTGAATACCTTCGAAGCGACCAATAGGTACACCAAATTGTTCACGTACGAACGAATATTCCGCAGTAGATTTAAATGCAGTTTGTGCAGTCGCAACGCCCATAGCAGGCAATGAGATACCGCGGCCGGCACCTAAACAGGCCACTAACATTTGCCATCCACGACCAATATTCTTTTGGCCACCAATGATAAAGTCCATTGGAATAAATACGTTTTCACCCCGAGTGGTACCATTATAAAAACGCACACCCATGGGATCATGACGATTACCTAACTCCACACCTGGATGGCTTTTAGGAATCAGCGCGCAGGTGATACCAAGTTCTAGGGAATCACCAATTAAATGGTCTGGATCAAATACTTTGAAAGCAAGGCCAAGTACTGTGGCAATCGGAGCTAAGGTAATGTAACGCTTATCCCAACTAACACTTAGGCCAATAACTTCTTCGCCTTCCCATGTGCCTTTAGTGACGTATGCCGCATCTGGAATTGCACCGGCATCGGAACCCGCTTCAGGGCCAGTCAATGCAAAGCAAGGGATATCTTCGCCAACACTTAGCTTTGGTAACCACTGATTTTGTTGGTCTTCAGTACCATAGTGCATTAATAGCTCACCAGGGCCTAAGGAATTAGGAACCATAACGGTTACCGCAATGGCACCGCTTGTCGCAGCAATAGTGGCTACAATCGTTGAGTTTGCATAAGGACTAAATTCTAATCCTCCAAACTTCTTAGGAATAATCAAAGCGAAAAATTTATTCACTTTTAAGAAAGTGAGAATTTCATCTGGAATATGTTTGCTATTTTGTAATTCAAAATCGTCAACCATTGCCAATAATTCGGTAACCGGCCCATCTAAAAAGGCTTGCTCGTCTTTAGTTAGCTTTGCCGCCGGAATATCTCTAAGGGCCTGCATGTCAGGCTTCCCCTGATAAATTGACGATTCAATCCAAACATCACCAGCATCCAAGGCTTCTTGCTCGGTAACTGAAATTGGGGGTAAAACTTTCTTTAAACTTGTTCTTATACTCATTGTTAACACATCCGCTCATCTGACCAGTTGAGATTAATACTACATGTTTTTAACAAAAGATCAAAACAAACTGTGATAAAGATGTCCGAAATTTACTGCTAAATAGACAGCGGGTTAAGATTAAATATATGTTTAACAAAGGTTTATGTTTTTCTTTTGATGAGTTGGAAAGTATAAAAAAATATTTTTTTATACGGCATGAAAAATTGTATGGGGTAGTAATTAGGTGTTTGTTGAAGGATTAAACTATTATGTTAAACATCTGCTTTATAAAGAATTTGTTGGCTTATTGATGTATTGTTGCAAATTAATATTAATGCATTGCAATGCGATCAATTTACCCCCCTTAGAGGATTAAAAATGCGCAGTTTGTGGTTGAATACCGTTTTAAATAGACCCTGGTTAACAATATTTCTAAGTCTAATATTTATTGTCCTGTGTGGGGCAGGTGCGCAGAAATTAGCCTTCAACGGTGATTATAAAGTTTATTTTGAGAAAGATAACCCGCAGCGAATTGCATTTGAAGAGATGCAGGCTATTTTTAGTAAAAACGAAAACGCCAATATCCTAATTTCGCCAAAAACGGGAAATGTTTTCAACCCAACTACCTTAAAATTAATAGCTGACTTTACCGAAGACGCTTGGCAAACGCCCTTATCTAGTCGCGTCGACTCAATCGCCAACTTTCAGCATACTTGGGCTGAAGACGATGACATGATAGTTGAGCAATTAATACTTGATTCCGACAAGATCGATAATGCGTTGGTTGAGCGAGTAAAAAGTGTTGCTTTAGTAGAACCGAATTTACTTAATCGATTAGTAGACGCGGACGGAAAAGTCGCGCTTGTGGCCGTGACGGTTAATCTTCCTGATGGGGATAAGACCAAAGAAACCGCTGAGATTGTTGATTTTCTAAAACAATTAACTGCCAAGTATGAATTGTTATATCCCGACCATGAATTTCATCATACCGGCATTGTATTTATGAATTCTGCTTTTGAAACCGCGGCGAAAGGCGATGCTTCAACCCTTGTACCTTTGATGTTTGTTGTTATTTTAGTGGTTTTAGGCGTGTTATTACGGTCTTTTGTTGGCACCTTTGTGACGTTGTTGGTGGTTGCGCTTTCAATTGTCTCAACAATGGGGATCGGCGGCTGGATTGGGTTTGATTTAACCACTGCAACAGTTAACGTTCCGACTTTGGTTATGACGTTAGCTGTGGCCGATTGTGTGCATGTTATCGCGTCTTTGTTATATGAGTTACGACAAGGTAAAGGAAAATTAGAAGCTATCGAAACTAGTATGCAACTGAATATCAAGCCTATTTTTATCACCAGCGCGACAACTGCTATTGGTTTTCTAACATTAAACTTTTCAAATGTCCCTGCGCTGGCTGATTTAGGCACATTAACCGCAATAGGTGTGATGATAGCCTTTGTTATGTCGATTAGTTTTCTGCCTTCTATACTGCGAGTTTTGCCAATAAAAGCAGCTAAAGCATCACATAGCGGCAATGATAGCTTCGTAAAGATTGGAGAGTGGGTAATAGCCCACCATAAACGTATATTACCCTTTACTGTTGTAGTGGTTGTTGCCGCTATAGGTACGTCACTTATGAACAAGATAAATGACACTCCTGTTGAATATTTTGATGATAGTGCGGAATTCAAAATTGCCGCAGATTATCAAGAGCAAGTTTTAAGCGGTATGACAACAATAGATTTTGCTTTATTTACCGAACAAGAGTCGGGAATTAACGAGCCGACCAGTCTGAAACATATTCATGAATTTAGTCAGTGGTTAAAAGCACGACCAGAGGTGGACAACGTATCTACAATTAGTGATGTTTATTTACGGCTTAATAAAAATATGCATGGCGATGACCCAGCGTATTATCGTTTGCCAGAAAGCCAGCCATTGGCCGCACAGTTTTTACTCCTTTATGAAATGTCACTACCGTTTAACTTAGACCTTAATAATCAGTTAAATATTGATAAATCGGGAACTAGAATCTTTGTTACTATGCAAACCTTAGGCAGTAAAGAAATTACCTCTTTTGAACAGCAAGCTTATCAGTGGGTCGAAGAAAATGCCCCAGAATTGCGCCTAACTGCTGGTAGTCAAAACTTAATGTTTGCTCACATCGGTGAAGCAAATATGAATAGTTTACTTAGAGGTACAGTTTTGGCTTTGGTTTTAATTAGTGTCATCTTAATGTTTGCGCTGAAATCTTGGAAAATGGGGGCCATAAGTTTAATCCCCAATTTATTACCAGCAGCAATTGGTTTTGGCATTTGGGGACTATACTCGGGCGAAATTAATATGGGCTTGTCAGTCGTATTAAGTATGGCTTTAGGTATAATAGTCGACGACACCGTTCATTTTTTAAGTAAATACCAGCATGCGCGGCAACACGGTGAATCTGCTGAAAATGCCGTGCGATATGCTTTTAAAAGTGTTGGTAAAGCGCTTTGGGTAACCACTGTGGTTTTAACTTTAGGGTTTGCTGTCTTAACTTTATCCAGCTTTGCACTAAACTCTGATATGGGGCTGTTAACAGGTATTATTATTGTCGTTGCTTTAGCTGTCGATTTCCTGTTTTTACCCGCTTTTCTATTGATGTTTGACAAACAAAATTTGTCTGAGGAAGCAAGCAATGAAATTTAATCAAATTCATATTAAACGTTTCGGTCTTTTTTTTACTGTATTCATGTTATGCACAATCGGCAAAGAAGGGTTGGCACAATCGCCACAGGAAAAAGGGTTAGAAATCGCCAAAGAGCGTAAATTGCGAGATCGAGGTTGGGGAGATTCTGTGGCTCAATTAACTATGATTTTGCGCAACTCTCAAGGGCAAGAAACTGAGCGGGCGATGCGTTTGCATGGGCTTGAAAATCTAGATGGGGGGGACAAGTCGCTCACTATATTTGATGAGCCCAAAGATGTAAATGGAACCGCATTTCTTAATTTCTCTCATGCCAAAAAGCCCGATGAACAATGGATTTATTTGCCTGCGTTAAAACGAGTCAAGCGAATTGCATCGCGCAATAAATCTGGTCCATTTATGGGCAGTGAATTTGCGTATGAAGATATGACAGCGTTTGAAGTTGAGAAATATACTTTTAAATATATTACTGATGAAACCTACAAAAATCGAAAAATGTTTGTGGTTGAACAAACACCTGTAGATGAGTTTTCTGGCTACACTCGACAAAAGGTTTGGATAGATCAAGAACGATACATCCCTTACAAAATAGAGTACTTTGATAAGAAAAATAGTTTATTAAAAACCCTTGAATTAGATGAGTATACTTTATACTTAGATAAATATTGGCGTGCATTGCGCACTGAAATGTTTAATGAGCAAAATGGTAAAAGTACCGAGCTTATTACCCATGAAATTGAGTTTAAAACTGGACTAGAGGACAGTGACTTTGACAAGAATAGTCTCAAACGGGCGAGGTAGTACCGCTGCTCTAACATGCTTAGCGTTGTTATTTACTGCTTCTAATTCAGCCGCCAGTGATATTGAAATTCGCGGCTCAGCAGTGATTGAACAACGTTATTTTTTGCAGGATGCTTTGTATGAAGAGCAGGACCGTGCGAACTTTTCTATCTACGGGTATGCTGAAATCTACAAAGCTTTCAATGATGGCGATGATAGCATTTCGTTCAAACCTTTTTATCGCATAGATCAAAACGACGATGAGCGAACTCATGCTGATATTCGCGAACTTATCTGGTTGCACGTTGGTGACGGTTGGGAAATGCGTACCGGCGTGGGTAAAGTGTTTTGGGGACAAACAGAATCCTTACATCTGGTTGATGTTATTAACCAAACTGATTCGATTGAAGCCATTGATGGTGAAGATAAGCTTGGCCAACCCATGGTCAACCTTTCGTTAATTAGAGATTGGGGAACCACTTCTGTCTTCGTTTTACCTTACTTTCGTGAACGTACGTTTGCCGGATTAGATGGACGACCAAGGTTCGCGCTAGACGTTGATACTGATAATCCACTCTATGAGTCGGATGATGATGAAAATAATGTTGATTGGGCAGCCCGTTGGCAGCACACGTTAGGAATGTGGGAAGTTGGGGTCTCTTACTTTGATGGTACTTCTCGAGAGCCTATTTTAGTTCCTGAATTAAATGAAGACTCGGCTTTGCTTCGACCTTATTATCCTCAAATGCAACAGGCTGGTATCGATCTTCTTGCGGTAATGGGATCTTGGCTTATTAAGTTTGAAGGAATAAGCCGTAAAACTACAGCTGAAGATTACACTGCGTTAGTGGGAGGATTTGAATATACCACTGTTGGTGTGTTTGACACTCAATTTGATTTGGGGTGGCTGATGGAGTACCAATATGATGGTCGGGACAATACTCTGCTCACACCGTCGCAGAATGATTTAATGCTTGGTACCCGCATTGTCTACAATGATATTGATGGCACTGAAATTCTGTTTGGTATTGTGCAAGATTTAGATGAAACTAATAGTCGTTCGGGCTTTATTGAAGCATCCAGTCGAATCAGTGACAACTGGAAGTGGCGTCTTGATGCCTGGTTTTTCTCTAGCGATACGCCAGATGAACCTATTTATCAATATCGCCGTGATGATTTTGTTCAATTGAGTATGGAATTCTACTTTTAATCTTAGCCGCCTAAATAGGCGGCTATTTTCTAACTGGACCAATGTAACTTGATGCAATAACGATATTATCGAGATACATATTGAAGTTGTTTTTAGGCTTAGCGACGCCACCAAAATAATAATTTAACCATACTTTTTCTATTTTAAGTTTATCCGTATCTCTGAAGTGCATATTTTCCCGTTCATAAATGAGTATTCCATCTATCCATACTCTGAAAATACCATCGTTATCACCAGGGGTATTTAATTTGATATATTGTTCAATTGAATACCAGCGTCCCGGTTTCATTGTCGATAACTCGTCTCCCCAAGATATAGTTTTGCCATATTTGTTCTTGGTATCCACTTCGTAAAGGTAACTACCGATTGGCATTCGGCCTCCCCATTCAAGGTTTGATGAAGGCACAGTTTGAAAAAATGATCCACGTACCGACCACCCATTTTTTCCATTGTTTGGCCGACCACCCCAGCCGGCTTTGTTGTATGTGCCGCTGAAGCCTGGCAGTTTTCCACCACCACTAACCTTAGCGCCTGGAGCTAACATCGAATAATATCTAAAATAAGCTTCTTCGGGCTCACGTCCAATTTCCTTAGCAAAATAATAGTCGAGGTTACCGGCTAGATTACGAGAAGTTCTAAATTGAATATTCACGCTGTTGCCGGGCTGACCAGTAAAGTGTCTAACGTTTTTGTGTTTTATAAATTGTAACTCTCCAGTGTTTTGCCATTTGGGTTCAGACATGCCAATTTTATTCTTAATCTCGTTTAACCAACTTTGCTCGTCAAAATCATCTGCATAATAAACTGCGCTATCTTGTTTAATTCCTTTATCTAGTATGTATTTTTGTGCAATCCCGTTAACTTCTGGCAGCCGAGATGGCGGAACATAATCTATTTGATCTGTTTGCAGCGTCGACTTGCCGTACTGACGTTTTGTCGTGGTGAGAAGTAACTTAAGATTTTTCAAAGATTGCCAATCGATATCTTCGCTAAACTGGAATTTCAGCAGCACACTATGTCCACCTCCAGCTTTAATAATCGACTTAGATCCATCTGGTTTACGATTTTTTTTAGCCACAAAGGTATCTATTTCCGCTAACAATAAACGCTTTTTATCGCCTTCTACAAAGGTTAATTGAGGTGCATTGTATCCACCTTTTTCAACGCTGTGGAAATCGGCCACGCCTTTGTTTCCTGGGGCGGCGGAAATGGTAATCATTAGTGGATTAGTTAATTTAACAGACGATAGGTCGATGCTAATAGTGTGCTCACGATCCAGATCCTGAACTTCAAACTCATTTAAATGCCGGGCATACTTTTTATGGAATTTAGCAAAATTACCTTCAGGCCAATATATTTGGGCCATATTACTGGCGTAATTGAAGGTAACACTGTTGTCGAATATTTGTGCTTCAGAAGGCAGCGTGAAAAATATTAAAGAATATAAAGATAAAAATAAGTTTTTCATTTTAACTGAGTAGGCTGTGAGCTGTTATTTAACCATAACATTGTCTCGTTGACTTATAAATGCATTGTCTCTGGCATTAATACGCCCATTTAATCTATTATCAAATATTTTCACTGAAGTTTGTTTATAGCGAGCATCTATACCGACAGAGTTCAATATGGTGTTTCCGCTTATTTCTGTGTCGGCAGCTTTATTGAGATAGATGCTCACATCATTGATACAGTTAAGCACCAAGTTATTTTTTATCTTTCCCGCAAAATGCTCATACTCACAATCTGTATTTTGACAAAATTGATCCTGAGTGCCACCATCTCCGAATGATAAGCCCACCCGAACATCTAAGCTCGATTGATAAGGTAAATGCCACGCACAATTCACCACATTATTGCTAAACACACCACCTGAGCCTCCGCCCTTCATAAACCCTCCGTATGTTACTGAAACTCTACCACTTAATTGGCGAGCAAAGTCAGCAATGAAATTGTTATCAACAAGCCAATTGTTTCCTCCTACCACATCTATTGGCGTCGCTGGGGTGTCGGTTTTTCGTAAGGTTTGATTATAAAAATCATTGTGTTGTACTAACACGTTATCAGCAAATACTGCGGGGCTTTGTTGGTAGTTTCCATTGGCTTTCAAGGCGGCGTTAAAATCGATAAATTGATTATTAATTAGTTGGGTTTGATCAGCATTACCATACATATGGATTGCATGTTCGCAATATCTTTGTTGACCACAGGCTCCTTGGAATGTGAGATTTTCAATGCGCCAATTGCTTTTATTTAAATATATACCCTCTGTATTTTTAATTTCCAAAATGCTGGTACCCGGCACGCTGCTTAATAGTCGAATAGGACTGTCTTGACTACCGTGGTGTCTCACTTCAAGACGTTTTAGAATAGAATAATGACCTGGATAGAGCAGAATCACATCGCCTTTTCGAGCCTTCAACATTGCAGATCGTAACTCTTCGACGTTTTGCACGGGGTAAAAATTGGAAGCGAGTAATGACAGTGCTTTAATACTGTGAGAATCAATTATTTTGTTATGGTCAACTCCAACCCCAGAGGCTTCTTTATCAAACGGAATCAGTGATGGTTGAGGTATGAGTTTGAGGAACAAGTCAGCACTTTTTAACAGCGTAAGCCTTATTCCCCAATTTTTATGCAGATTAATTTGTACGTACTGACGGCCTTTGATTGTTAGCTCTTTTGCGTAATCTGTTTGTAGAAAAATCAGAACAACTGCAGAAGCAATAAAGACGAAAAAAGCGCAAGCGATAGCAAGCTTTTTAACGCCAGCCTTATTAAATTTCATAAACTATTAAGCCAGATTAATTTACAGCAAAATTTCAACTACATGTGGGTGGCCTAAAAAGTCTTGAGGGCTTGCTGTTGGACCGTAAGCACCAGATTGAAATACCACCAACCAATCGCCTATTTGCGGGTCTGTTAACATCATTTTGTCGGCTAGCGTATCTAAGGGAGTGCATAAAGGACCGACGGCGGTAACGGCTTCTGTGCCTTGGCCTAGATTCATTTTATTACCGATTGCCACTGGGTAGTTTTTACGAATCACTTGACCAAAATTACCTGAATTTGAAAGGTGATGATGTAAACCACCATTGGTCATTAAGTAGGTGTGGCCCCGCGACACTTTTTTATCCGTTATTTTACTGACATAAATTCCAGCTTCGGCCACCACAAATCGACCTAATTCAATGATCAGTTCCATTTGAGCTAAATTTGGATATTTAGACAACAGTGTCGCCAGATTATCTCCAATTGGTGCAAGGTCTAATCTAGTTTCTCCTGGAAAATATGGGATACCAAAGCCACCCCCTAAATTAATTGTTTCGACGCTAACTGGAGTCACATCTAAAAGACGCTGGGCTAATTCGAATGTATTGTTATGGGCATCAATAATAGCTTCTTGTTTGAGGTTTTGAGATCCCCAAAATATGTGGAAACCGCGAAATTGTATTTTTTTGTAATCGAGTGTTGGCAGAATTTCAAACAAACGTTCTTCGTCAATACCAAACTGCTTCGGACCACCCCCCATTTTCATACCCGAGGCTTTGAGCTCAAAGGCAGGGTTAACGCGAAACGCAATGATCGGCAATATTCCTACTTGCTGACCTATTTCGATGGCCCGCGCTAGTTCCAGCTCTGATTCCACATGTAATGTGACACCGGCACAAATAGCGGATTTAATTTCAGCTTGTTGTTTGGCTGGACCTGCGAAACTAATGTCTTTTACCGGCATACCAGATTGGATAGCAATTAACATTTCTTTTTGCGATGCTACATCGAAGCCCTCTACCCATTCGCACATGGCATTCACCAGTGGCGGGTAGGGATTGGCTTTAATTGCATAATGTAATTTTATTGCGTCAGGTATTGCTTGATTAAATTTGTCTATTTGTGCTTTTACGATTTTTTTGTCGTAAGCATAAAACACTGATTTATCAAGCATTGCTTCGATGGTGTCAAGATTTTTTCCACCCACTAAAATCTGCTGATGATCGGTCTCGAATTGGTCCATAGGGGCGTGCACGGGAGTGGGTTTAGACATTTTCGTACTTTTCCTTTACTTCTTTATTAAGCAAACTGCGGTCAACTTTACCATTTGGATTGCGTGGAAGCGACGTTCTGAATTCGACGTATTTGGGGTGCATGAAATTGGGCATGGCCTTTTTGCACATCGCCAATATTTCTTTTTCGGAATGTTTTGCATTTTCTTTGAGTACAAGCAATAACGTAATGGCTTGCCCCAGCTCAGAGTCCTTTACACCACTGGCTATGGCCTCAGCAATATCACTGGCTCCTTGATAACATGCCTCCTCAACTTCCATTGGGCTGACTCGGTAGCCCGAAGTTTTAATCATTTCATCTTTGCGCCCTACAAAGTACAGGAAGCCTTCATCATCTCGTTTAACCGTATCTCCTGACCAAACGGCCATTTCTTGCAATACTAAACCGCCAAGCTGAGCGGGCACAGGTTTAAATCGTTCAGCTGTTTTAGCCGGATCGTTCCAGTAGCCTAGGCTGACATGAGGACCTCTGTGGACCAGTTCACCGGGCTCATCGACATCACATTCAGTGCCATCCTCTCTAACAACCATTACCTCTGCATTAGGAATGGCTTTACCCATGGAGCCGATTTTGTCATCCACTAAAGCAGGAGCCAAATAAGTACTACGAAAGGCTTCAGTCAAGCCATACATCAAGTAAGGTTTTGCATTGGGGAATGTTGCGCGAATCGAGGTTAGGGTTACCTGCGGCATAGCACCACCGGAATTGGTGAAATAGCGTAAATTTTCGGTTGCTTCTGTTGTCCATTTAGCTTTCATTAATTGTTGCCATAGCGGCGGCACAGCTGCTAGACCGGTGACTTGATGTTGCGCCATTGCTTTCACAACATCACCTGCCAAAAAGTAGTCCATTAGCACTACGGTTGCACCACACAACAATCCAGTAGTAATTTGGCTTAGTCCATAATCAAAACTCAAAGGTAGCAGTGCTAAAAGCACATCTGATTGATCATTTTCTAAGTATTCGGCGACGCTAATTGCCCCTACAACAATATTGCGATGAGACAACACAACCCCTTTGGGTCTGCCAGTGCTGCCTGATGTATACAAGATGGCAGCCATGTCATTGTCGGTGCGATGTACATGTTTCAACGCTTGAATTGGTAAATCTGAGAGTAACGAAAAAGACACGCCATCAATGCTAAACGCGGGTAGTTTGTCGGTGAGTATTACTTGTTGTAGAGCAGGGCAGTTGGATAATACCGGTTCAAGAGATTTAAGTCTGTCACTGCTAGTAATCAGAATTTTGACATCACAGTCATTTAGGATGTGTCGAACTTGCGGCCCTTTTAAAACCGAATTCACTGGAACGAACACACCGTTTGCGCGACTAATTGCGAATAAACTTACGATAGTCTCAGGCAATTTGGGTAGGAAAACCGCGACCCGATCGTGCCGTTCTACCCCGATAGATTGAAGACCACAGGCCAAATTCAAAACATTATTTTCAAGTTCTTCATAAGTCATTTTCGTTTGTTTGAAAATTAACGCAGACTTTTGAGCATGCTGTTTAGCTGATTCCGATACTAACTCATCAAAAAACGTTACCATTTTTAATACTTATCTCTTGTTTATGGGTTGCAACTATTTCTTATTACTTTAAATAATGGAACAATACATTAACGGATGATAGAGATTAATGCTCTATCTAGCGAAAAAATTATAATAATACAGGTACTAAGAGTATGAATACAGCTGCGTCTGTGAAAGAAATATTAATTGATGTTTTACAATTATCCAGTGATGTTGAATTTGATGAAGAAACTCCCCTGTTAGGCGCAATCCCTGAATTTGATTCAATGGCGGTAGTAACAGTGTTAACGTCGATAGAAGACACTTTTGGTGTTGAGGTCGATGATGATGAAATAAGCGCTGATATATTCGAGACATTTGGTGCCTTGTGCGGATATGTAGAAACCAAAGTCTAGTTTACCTAATCAATAAAGAGTCATTATGAAATATCAAAAAATTATGTTGGTGTTTGGGACCCGTCCTGAAGCGATAAAGATGGCGCCATTAGCAATTGAGCTTAAAAAACATAGCCAGTTAGATGTGTCAGTTTGTGTGACCGCACAACATCGTCAAATGCTTGATCAAGTATTGTCGCTTTTTGAACTGACACCAGACTTTGATTTAGATTTAATGCAACCTGGGCAAGATTTATACGACATTACCACTCGGGCATTGTTGGGATTACGGGATGTTTTCAGTGAAGCCAAACCAGACTTAATTTTAGTTCATGGTGATACCACAACCACTTTTGCAGCATCCTTAGCTGCATTTTATCAACGTATACCTGTGGGTCATGTGGAAGCTGGGCTTCGAACCGGTGATATCTATAGTCCTTGGCCTGAAGAGATAAACCGCAAATTAACCGGTGCCTTAACCAAACTGCATTTCGCACCCACGCCAAAAGCTGAAGCTAATTTGTTGGTGGAGAACATATCTAAAGATTCTGTTTTTGTCACAGGCAATACCGTCATAGACGCGCTCATTCAGGTGGAAAATAAAATAGCCACTAATACAGCATTGAATAGCGAACTTGCCAGTCGATTTGAGTTTTTGGATGCAAGTAAAAAGCTCATTCTCGTCACCGGCCATCGTCGCGAGAGTTTTGGAGATGGCTTTGAGAATATATGTAGGGCGTTAAAAACCTTAGCCGAGCAAGAAAACGTACAGGTACTTTATCCTGTGCATTTAAATCCTAATGTACAAGAGCCGGTCAATCGTTTGTTAGCAAATACGCCAGACGTATTTCTAATTGATCCGCAAGATTACCTTCCTTTTGTGTACCTAATGAGCCGAGCTCACATTATTCTTACCGATTCTGGTGGAGTGCAAGAAGAAGCGCCCTCTATTGGTAAGCCTGTATTGGTAATGCGCAACACAACCGAAAGACCAGAAGCAGTTGAAGCCGGTACGGTTAAATTGGTTGGTACGGATTACGATAAAATAGTTGAAAATGCGTTTGCGCTGTTAAATGATGAGAAAGCTTATCAGGCAATGTCTTTCGCCCATAATCCTTATGGAGATGGCAAAGCATGTCAACGAATAGCGGATTTAATTATAAATAACTAAGGGAAAAACATGGCATTTGCTAAAGTTTCAGTTATTGGTTTGGGGTATATTGGTTTGCCCACTGCCGCAGTCATCGCTTCTCGTGGTGTAGAAGTGATTGGTATTGATGTCTCTGAAAAGGCTGTTGATACAATTAATCAAGGCAAGGTACATATTGTTGAACCTGATTTAGACATGGTTGTTCAAGCTGCTGTGACTATGGGGAAACTAAGAGCCTCCCTCACACCTGAACCAGCTGACGCTTTTATGATAGCCGTCCCTACACCTTTTAAAGAAGGTAAAAAACCCGATTTAAGTTTTATTGAAAAAGCGGCTAATGCCATTGCTCCGGTATTGGAAAAAGGTAATTTAATTGTATTAGAGTCAACGTCTCCTGTAGGCGCTACTGAAAAATTGACTGCTTGGTTACAAGAACTTCGTCCAGATTTGCACTTCCCCGGACACAGTAGCCAAGAGCCTGATATGTTTGTGGCACATTGTCCTGAACGAGTACTCCCTGGGCGTGTGTTAGAAGAGTTGGTATCAAATGACCGTATTATCGGTGGTATGTCCGCGGAATGCAGTGACAAAGCCATTGAGCTTTACGATGTGTTTGTACGTGGGAACTGTTTGAAAACCACCGCTCGCACTGCAGAAATGGCCAAACTCACTGAAAATAGCTTCCGCGATGTAAACATTGCCTTTGCAAATGAGTTATCGATGATATGTGATGAATTGCATATCAATGTATGGGACTTAATTGCATTAGCTAACCGTCATCCAAGGGTTAATATATTGACGCCAGGTCCTGGTGTTGGTGGGCACTGTATAGCTGTAGACCCTTGGTTTATCGTTGACTCGGCTCCCGAAACAGCAAGAATTATTCGTACTGCTAGAGAAGTTAACGACGGCAAGCCAGGCTTTGTTATTGGCAAAGTTCAAAAAGCTGCTGACGAATTTAAACGACCTGTAATTGCCTGTTTAGGATTGGCATTCAAACCTGATATTGACGATTTGCGTGAAAGTCCTGCTTTGGATATTACTCTCCGGTTAGCGCAGATGGGATTGGGCAAAGTGCTTGCAGTTGAACCTAATATCCATGCATTACCGGATAAATTAGTTGCTGCGGATATTGAATTGTTACCCATTGAAACAGCTCTGGAGCGAGCTAATATAGTGGTTGTATTGGTTAACCATAAGCAGTTTAAAGGCCTTGATAAAACCCATTTAAATACTAAAGTTTTGATAGATTCCAGTGGGCTTATTGCCTAGTTGTTGAGCTATTTCAATGATAAAATCATCATAGATAGGCCCTATTCGGGCCTATCTAATTCCTAAATTTCATACCAACTTTAAAGAGAAACATATGTGTTCAGTTAAAAAATACGGAGTATTGCTTGTTGTTCTGGTAATGATGGGGTGTAGTCAAAAAACACCTTCCGAATACATCGATGAAGCGGAAAAAGCGATTTTACAAAATGACACCGAAAGTGCAGTAATCGTACTCAAGAATGCATTGTCATCAGATCCTAAAAACTTAAGAGCAAGATTTTTATTAGGCTCGGTATATTTTAAACGGGGTAATTCGAACTCTGCGGAAAAAGAACTAAAGATAGCTTTTGAAGGAGGGTACTTTAAAAATGAAGTTTTACCTCTTTATTTAGGTACGCTCAATTTTTTACAGCGAGATGACGAAATAATTCAAGTGGTAGAGCGTTTAACTGGGCTCACTAGCGAGACTGAAGCGATCGCTCAGGTATATAAAAGCTTAGCTTTATTTAGAAAAAACGAAGTGTCGCGGGCGAAACTAGCTATTAAGCGAGCCTCTGAACTTTATCCTAACTCATCCTATAGCCGCTTAGGAAGAGCGCATCACGCACTAAACGATGGTGAAGTTACAGATGCACTAATCATTCTTGAAGAGTTACTAGCTGAAGACCCGAAATTTATGGAAGCGGTGTTGCTGCAGGGACAATTGAGCATGCAGCAACGGGACTATGCAACTGCGATTAAAGACTTCACTGAATATGTTGAGCAGAAACCTGGTGATGCTCAGGGTAATTTTTTGTTAATCGATGCACTACTAAGAGATGAGCAATACGACAAGGCTGAGTCTCTAACTACTACATTACTTAAAAAGCTACCTGATAATTCTAAATTAAATGAGTTTATGGGTATCGTACAATTCCATGACAAAGATTACGCTGCCGCAAAAACATCCATGGAAAAGGCTATTTCAGCGGGCTCTAATTCACCCACATCACGACTTATTGCAGGTGTTTCATCTTATAATTTACAGAAGCTAGAGCAAGCTCACAACCATTTAGCTGCAGTACAAAATGTCCTTCCAGATTCACATCCTGCAAAAAGGCTTTTCGCAGAAATCCAATTGCGCTTAGGCTATAGCACTGATGCTGCGCAAACTTTAGGTGGTATGGGAAGTTATGATCTGAATGATGTTACTTTGTTTACCCAAGCTGGTTTCGATCTAATAAAAAGTGGAGATGATTCCAAAGCGCGAAAAATGTTGGAATTGGCTAAAAAAACCGAGCCAACTAACGCGGAAGAGTTAACCCGTGTTGGTATTCTAAAATTATCTCTTAAAGATGATTCAGGAAAAGAAAATTTAATAACGGCCATAGAACTATCTCCTGAAATGGAAACAGCACGTTTGGTTTTAGCTCAAGCATATGTGAGTGAAGGCGAATATGAATTAGCGGTTGGCGTTGCAAAAAATTGGATTGCGTTTGCACCAGAACAAATAACCGCCTACAACCTTTTGGCTGAAATTTATGAAGTGTCTGAACAAAATCAACTAGCAGAGCAAACTCATAATGAAATACTTAAACTTGCGCCTAATAATCCTGCTTCATTAAAATTTTTGGCTGAGTTAGCTAAACAAAATGGAAATGAAGATAAGGCACTTAGTCTTCTTAAAACAGCTGCGCAGAATAATCCAGAGTATGTTCAAGGTTCATTTGATTATTTTATTGAAGCTTCACGACAAGGCAAAGATGAACAATCGCAAGCATTGGATTTAATTAAGTCCATGTATGAAAAGCAGCCAGATGATTTAATGAAGCAACTCAATTATGCTCGTGCACTGGTATTTAATGTTGAACCACAAAAAGCGCTAGGTATTTTAGAGAATATAAAGCCCGCTAAGGATATGCCTCTTTTCTTTTGGAAAGCTCAAGCTGATAGTTATTTAGCGCTTAATAAACCAACAGATGCTTTGAATGTTTATTCTCGTTGGCAACAACTTGAACCAAAAAGAAGAGAGCCTTGGACGGGAGCGATCTATATCAATGACGGCCTTCGGGACTTGTCCGGTGCGTTAGATACAGTTAAGCGAGCCTTGGGGTATCATCAAGATGACCCTGAGTTTAAAGTAATGGAAGTTCATTACAGTTTAATGAGTGGTAATGTATCTGTTGCAAAAAGGCTGATGAATAATCTCCCTGAACAAGTTAAATCTTTGGTTACGGTCAAAGGTATTAATGGCCAAATACTCTTTGCAGAAGGCAAAATTAAGGAATCGTTGCCGTTATTAGAAGAGTCTTATAATGCGAGTTTAGATGGTCGCTTTGCAATTTTAATAGCGAAAGCGAAAGCTAATTTAGAGAACGCTGACTCCGCAATAGATTTTCTTGAAGAGCACTTAGCGAAACGTCCTAATGATGTCAATGTAAGGGGGCGTTTAGCTGAGAGTTACATGGATATCCAGCCAGAAAAAGCAATTGAGCATTATGAAATGATTGTAAAGTTCTTACCAGAGAACATTATTGCATTAAACAATCTTGGATGGCTTTATACTCAAGCCGGTAATAGTCAAAAGGCTGTTGACTATGCGCAAAAAGCAGTGGCTTTGCGTCCAGAGAACCCTAAGCTTTTAGACACCCTTGGCGTTGCATTACTGGAAGACGGACAAATAAAGCGTGCTATTGAAGTGAGTAAAAAAGCATTTGATATTGAACCGAGTAATCAGAGTTATCGTATTCATTACGAGAATTCTCTCAAAGCAAATCAATAAATATTTAGGTTTGGGTAAATAAAGTGTCAGACTTTTTAACAGGGCTGAAATGATGTTAAATTAAAATTCTTATAAATCAACAAGATAAAAGTTGGCCCGTAATGTGCTTTAACTTAACCATGGAAAGCTTGTGACTGAATTAGCAGCTTTGCAAACTTAAAACCTTTATTTTACTTACGCTGGAGAATAGACATGAAAACTAAGTCCTTAATAGCAGGGATAATTTTAGCAACTGGTTCGTCTGTTGCTATGGCTGACCAATTCTTTATCGATGTTGGCGCTGATTTTGGTGACAACTTAAGAAATCAAGCTGCTGGCTCAACTACTACTGGTTGGTTAAATCAAGCTACATACAACTACCAATCTGAAACGCTTGTTACTGATGCTGACGCAAACGGTCTTAGTGATGGTGATGCAATTACTACTACTGGTGGTTTCGTAAGCGGTCCAGCTGGAAGTTCAGCGATTGCTTTTAATGCTGTTGAAGGTTTCTTGCCTAACAGTTTTGGTCCTGAAAGTGATAATGACTATGGCGATTGGGGTTTAACTTTCCAATTCGAACTTTCTGGTACTCTTGGTCCATCTTTAGCAACTAACTATAATTCAGGTGATATCACTTTCTATTATTTTGAACCTGGTTTTACTAACACTTCTGAATTCGTAGAGTTATTTACTCTTGATTTCGTATCAATTGTTCAAAGCTTGGGTGGTCCTTCTTTGAAAACTATGGTTAGTTCTGTAGGTGCTGGTACTGTCAATGGTGTTGCTGCTGGTGATGTTTTCAACTTCGCTGACGGTTCTATGACTGACTTACTTGGTGACATGGTTGATATCTTCTCATTCGTTGATTTCAATACTGACCCTAACGACGTAGCTGTTACTAACAACGGCGATGGTACTTTCACATTGAATGGTAACCATGATGGTTCTATCTCTTTCCAAATCCCTGAGCCTTCAAGCTTAGCGGTATTGGGTCTTGGTCTTCTAGGTCTTGCTGGTGCAGCTCGCAGACGTAAAAGCTAAGATTGCTTTAAAGCATTCTAAAAACCCGGTTTAAACACCGGGTTTTTTATTGTTTAAAGTTACAAAAATCAAAAGTTACTATTATCTTTAACCCATTTAACCTCTATATTTCCTCCAAATTTACGTCACATACTCGGCCGTTCAAGATTAGATCTAAAAATCCAAGGTACAGGTAACTATAGCTAGTTTCATAAAGTCTGCATTTAGCTAAGTTACGCTTCTGTTATATATCTATAGTTGCCGTCCTAATTACCAATGAAATGCTTTTACGTTCTTAGCTGGCTTTTCTGCCAGAACTTTTTCCGTTACTACATGATTAGGTTAGACAAGAAAGCCAAGCTCTGAGCCGCTTTATAGAAAGTTTAATTTATTATTGGGTATTCAATGATGCTAAAAAGTCTAAAGCCCTACAGAAGGGGGGAGGGAGCGCCAACAGCTTGAGCTTTAGGGCTATGTTGCTGATGGCTATTATTTTGTTTTTGAAGAGATGTTAAAAAACTTAGCTAGGCTTCGATTTACCTACTGCTTTTTTAACCATTGGGAACATAATATATTTTTGGATAGGGTTTTTATTACCCCAGGGGCGCCACGTTTTTTTCGCTTTATTTTTATATGCATCAACATGCCAACCCCAAGGAGCGTGCAGCACTTCCCCTCGTTTTAGCAGTACTTTCAACACATTTGAATTTAATACTCCTGCCGCCAACGAGATTCCCATTGGTGTTGAGGGAACTTTTCCTGCCCAAAAATCTACTTTGCTTTTATCAACTAGATAGCTCAATTGCAACATAGCTGGAGATAAGCCCATGATTAGATTGTAGAACTGGTCTTCAGGTTCTAACCCTTCTAAACAGAAATATTCTTCAAATGACATTTTACCCGGCATGAAAACTAATACTGCAGTTCCCATTCCCATTGGAGCTGCAGTAATGCAAGGGATATTCTTTTCGTAACACCTCTTGAAAACCTTTCTGCGAATATCCATAGCAAAAATATCTAAACTATCAATATATAAATCTACACCGTCTAAAAAATCTTCGAGATTTTCGTCATTAATCCCTTTGTCAAAATTCTTGACACTTGATTCAGGATTGATGTTTGCCAATATATCTTCCATAACTTTAGATTTTTCTTGTCCTAAAGTTTTCATTGAAGCTCCAGCTTGGCGATTGAAGTTTACTAAATCGTACTGATCCATATCAGATATGTGGAAGTTACCTATGCCAAGCCTTGCGCAGACAATTGCGTGGTCTCCACCTACACCGCCTAATCCGCCTACTGCAACCTTACTATGTCTGAGAACATCTTGTTCTGCTTCAGTCATCCAGCCAATATTACGTGAAAATGCTTCTTTATAGTCAAACATAAATCTCGCTCTCAAAAGTAATTAGTGTCGTGGTCTATTAACGGGATATATCTAAATTCCCGTAATATCCTTGTATCGCCTATGGCTGTAATGCTTAGTCGCTATCAATCATCTATATTTGTGGGGCGAGTTCAGCTGTTATGTTGCGTAATAAGGCTTTAAAATCTTGTTTAAGGTTTTGTTCAACTGATTGAGGTTGAATATAAAATGGGGCTCGTTTCCCATGGTAATCGATTACCGGACCTATTTGTTCAAAAGGTAGTCCAACAAATCGCATACTTCTGGCTAACCTAGGCTCAACCATAACGTAACAATGATGAATATTTTTATTCAGCAAAATTGCCGTGGCAGATAAATATAATCCAACTGCAATAAATGGAAAACAGCGCAATTCTGTTTCTGAATATATTTCTTTATTGATAACACCTAAAGCTGCACCGTCGTAATTATCCATTTTCCGGCGTCTAAATTCTAATGGAACCGCTAAACGTGATATTTCACAAATATCGTTCCTAGCAAAATTATCAGGAAAAAGTTCAGGTCGTTGAATTGCATCTTGACAGTAAAGTTCAATCGGTAATTTTTGACTATCATCTGCTGAGGTTATTAACCTTACAGTGCCAGCATATTGTTTACTTGATTTATGTTGAATTAGGCAATGATAGGCATGGTCATCGAAATCATCAGTTTCGACTTTTTGAATGTTTTCAGGTTCAAAATGCAACTCTTCGCAGTACACCTGGTGACGAATACCAAAGGAGTGTTTTTTGTGCTGCTCAGACTCCGAAAATACAGGTTTTAAATAATCGGAAAAATGACCCGAAATACTGTCCGCAGAAATTTCTGTCATTACAACTTTCCTTTGTTATGTTTATTGACCATTATTAATAGGGAAACTCAAAAAATTAAAACTATGTTAATACTAAAGTGTCGGGTTAAAGTCCTTATTTGTCAAACAAATACCGCAATTTCTATGTTATACATTAGTTTAAAGTTGGCCTGAATATCATTCAAAAGAGGATTTTAATTGAAAAACTATCAGTTATCACAAATTCACATTGAAACGGCTAGGAATTCGACAGACGATTTTAACTTGTTTCATGATAAAAATCGCTGGAATTGGATTGCTGATAATCCATTTAAAGGGCCTATCGCTCTGGGATTTCAATTAGGCTGCTTTATCGAAACACAATTTCAACACCGTCAAACTGAATTAAATACATCGGATGAAATTAAAAACTTTTCCTTCAGTGTATTTGAGTTCACGTTTGCTGGGGTCGTTAATCCTGGTGATAGCCTAACGCTGGATATCAAAGCAGGTAAAAAAACGCAAAGTGTGGACGGTGAACAGCAGTCTAATCGACTTTTATTAAAAGCAAATGGCAAAGCTGTTATTTTAGGGTTTAAACGAGAGTCTGAATTTTGCCCAATTCAGTTGCCGGATAATTTTCCTAAAAATATTGACTGGGGCATGCGTGCAGATCGCACTTTTGATCAAGCAAGTCAGTGTTTCTTAAAACGGAAATACATGATCGTAGGCAACGCCAAGAATTTTTTAACCAGCGCATTTGGCGAACAATCTGAATACATCGATGAATTTGCAGATAAGGTACGGTTTCCACAGATGTATCCCATGAGTCTATTGTCATCGGCTTTATTAGAACGTGCACAAGCAATAGGTCATGACTTAATTAAAGATCCTATGATTTACTCTTCTCATAAATTGAGTATTGATAAACGATTATTAGAATCTTTACGAAGTAATGATGTGTTAAACATTGTAGTGACACCAGAAATAGCGATGCCAGGCAATGGGCATAAAGTCAGTCACATATGTGTCGGTTATTTAAAAGGAAATGTACCTCTATTTATGGCGCAAATAGTGCTTTTACCTTTGAGTGCCATGTTAGGAAAGTGAGCTAAACTTAATTTTGTTGAGTTTAACTAAACTGTTCTGTTATTTGCTGACAAAGGTATAAATGTTACTCGGTATCGATTTTTTTGGGCAGGTATTCATGTGCGGTTTCATAGCCGATTTGATAAAGTTCTTGTTTCTGCTCTATTGATAACGAAAAATCCACGGACGAATAGGTTCCAGTCTCAACAATAATTGTATTATGCCAATGCTCAGCGTGGACATACTCTCTCGATAGGGCCGTCATAAATGTTTTTATCAACATGAAAATATATTCAGGTAGGTGAAAAAATGCCTGCCTTTTTCGCACCTGATGTATTTGTTGACTCTTCAATCTGAAACAAACATTTTTAGCATCGCTGTCAGTCCAATTTCTAAAAAGTGCATCTTCGGCTAAAATTGCGCCATCAACAAGTAGATGATCACCGTAGGTTTTAAAACTAAAAATTAATGGAATCGACATTGAAAACCGGACCGCTTGTGAAACTTTCAAGTCTGGACTGGTTTCCTTATTGAAAATCACTGGTCCACCGCCGTTGACATCGGTGGCGACTATACTTAAATCAGTCGATAATTGAGAAAATGTTTTGCCATTTAACTGTTTATCCATCCAATTTTCAAATTGATTGCCAGAACTTAAGCCTCCTTCTTTTAATAAGCGAAATATAGAATAGCCTTTAAATTGTTTAAAATCTGTGTGCAGTGCGAGTGTCAATATTTTTTCTAATGGCATTCCGCTACAATAAAGGGCACAAACGATAGAGCCTCCAGATATTCCAACTACATGGCTAAATGTTAACTTCATTTCTAACAGAGCCTGTAGGATACCGATATGACAGGTTAAACGTGTACCTCCACCTGAAAATATAGGAACGATTTGGTTTTTATTGGTATCGTATGGTTGAGGCATCATTACTTCGCTCAAAGCTGGTTTTCTTTCAAATATGGCTGACAATTTGGTTTTTTGCATTATTATTTTAAGCTAATTAATGGAATATGGATTTTATGTCTAGTTTGATTAAGCGTTTGTTTGTATTTGTTATTTTATTTTCAAATTGTCCAAGTTATGCCCACGACATTGTCGATATCGTAAAAGTGGCTAAACAATCAGTAGTCGGGATAGGCATATACGACCCAATTAAAGCCCCACAAACGAGTTTACACGGTACTGGTTTCGCGGTAGCTAATGGACAGTATATAGTGACGAACAATCATGTTATTGCTAAACCGTTGGACGCCAATGCAAAACAAAAACGTGTGGTTCTAGCTGGTGTCGGACGTTATCCCAAAATGTACGAGGCATATGTAGTCGAAGTTGATGAATTACATGATTTAGCGTTACTTCGAATTAGTAACAAATTAAAGCCTTTTCAACTAGCCGGAAGTAACTTGATAGCTGACGGCACTGAAGTGGCATTTACAGGATTTCCCATTGGGGCTGTTTTAGGGCTTTACCCGGCTACTCATCGCGGTATTATTGCCTCGTCAACGCCGGTTATAGTGCCTACTGAACATTCTAGTCAATTAGATGCTAAAACATTGAGACGCTTAAGAGATCCGTATTTAGTCTATCAAATGGATGCCACGGCTTACCCTGGCAATAGCGGCAGTGCAGTTTATGAGGTGGACACCGGTAAAGTCGTAGCTGTTATCAATAAAGTGTTCGTAAAAGAAACAAAAGAGACTATTTTATCCGCGCCTAGTGGCATTACTTACTCAATACCTGTAAAATACGTCAGACAACTTTTAAGATCAGCTAACGTAGAAGTCGATTAGCTTGTCGAAAAAATTTACACTACCACTATATTACATTAATTAAACATATATAAATCAATGGATTGTTGTCTTGGCGTGGTTTTTGCTTTAACGATCTCATTAAAGTTAATTGCGTTCAGAAGTCGCATAAAAAGGGTTTAAATCAATGAATGAATTCGATAAGTCGTTTAAAAAGGATGTTTCTGCTGTGAACAAGCGCCGTAATTTTCTTAAGAAGTCGGCCACCGGAGCAGTGATTGTTAGCCTTCCAGCCAAATCAGTTTGGGGTGCATGTTCTGTATCTGGCGCATTGTCAGGTAATTTGTCAACTAATACTGATAGACACACATGTTCAATGCCGTATTTGAGTGGCGGTCGTTCTCCCGGTAATTGGAAAAAATACTCCAATAATATGCATGATACTTTTAATAAATTGAAAGATTGTAAAAACCGGTATGGAAAAAATAGTAATGAATACAAGGTTATGCTTTCTTGTTTCGCAACTGAGATTGAAGAAGTTTATGACCACACTATGAACTTGCCTGCAGACTTAAACCCTAGAGTTTTAACTGTCAGAGAAGGTTTAGAGTCGCAAGGTACTGGAAGTAACAATATTTATTACCATTTGGCAGCAGTTTATCTTAATACCTATTTTGGTTTTTATTCAAGCTATAGTGAAGGTGTGGGAGCGGCTACAGAAGCTATTAAAGATGTTTTCTTTTATTGGTATGTATCGTCCTTATCTGGAAGTTTTGTAGGCTTATCCGACTCAGACTTAGGGTATAATGAAGGTAGTACTGATTGGGCTCCATATACCTGTTAAATTTGTTACTTTATTTAGCGATTTAGGTGTTTAATATTAATACGCAACGTTATAGTCTTCCTGCCGGTTCTCGGCTTATTTTTTTACCGGATCACAGTGGCGTTGCAATTTATAACGGATATAATAGCGATACCACTTTTCTAGTAAACAAAAGCAATCAAGCATTACTTTCTGACTTTCCTGATCTCTCCTCTGGCTTTACTCAAAGTGATTTAATGAAAAATCTCAATCTCAGTGCTGAATCGGCAAAGAGTTTGATAGAGCGTCTAATCACCGAAAAAGTGCTTTGGACTGACAATAATAAATGAAAATTATTGAAACAGGTTTGTACCGTTTTTTATTACACACCGATGTCAAAGGTGTTGAGTCTGTCGCCGATAGTTTATATGGTAATTCTGTTGATTTAGATGGTCCAGTCGATTTCTCTGTACGTTTGGTATATGAGTCTTTCGTAAGACGGTTTATTAAGCCGCAAATTAGTTTTTATTCTGATCAACGTTCTCCTTTTAAACCGTTACCCATTTCACAAGCTGCGGCAGTGCTCGAGTGGGGGATGAACTGGTGTGTTGCAGCCCATGAATTTGAACGTTTACTTATCCATTCAGCGGTTTTAGTTAAAGACGGTAAAGCCATTGTATTTCCTGCGTTGCCAGGCTCAGGGAAAAGTACACTGACGGCTCATCTTGGATTATCTGGTTGGGATGTCTATTCAGATGAGATGGCAATAATTGATACCACGACATCTAAGGTTCACCCATGGTATCGACCTGTTTGTTTAAAAAACAACTCTATTGATCTTATCAAAAAGTGGCACCCAGAAGCATTTTTCACTCCCATCTGCAAAGATACTCAAAAAGGCGATGTAGCACACCTTAAAGTACTGGAAAGAACTCAATATAGTCAATTTAAACCAGCCGAAATTGTCGCGGTCGTGTTTCCCAAGTACTCCCCAGATTCAGAATTAACCATTTACCAATTAACACAATTGGAAGCTTTTAATACTTTGAGTAAGAATGCGTTTAACTATAATGTACTTGGTGGAACGGGGTTTGATACAGTTGCTAAGATAATTAAATCCTGCCGCCTTTTTGAAATTGAGTACAATGACTTAAATGAAGTCAATGAATTTCTCAAAGAAGATGTAATCGGGTGATAATGTGTTGTTGAATACAAAATTGCTTTACCAGATTTTATTAAACCCAAGTCGAGGGTTAAATCTAGCTTTGACGGATTGGCAAAATGTTATTTTTATCTTACGCGAAGGTAAGTTGTTAGCTAGTTTATATCATGCAGCAAAACGCGATGGTTGCTACGACGCTTATCCGCACTTTGTAAAACGTCATTTATATTCTGCTTACGTCTATGCAAACCGTCAGGCTCAACAAATCTTTTTCGAGGCAAACGAATTTCGCTTATTGCTTGAGCAAGTAGGTATTACTGCAGTGTTCTTGAAAGGAGCGGGATATACTCTACGAAATAGTTTGAATAGTTACGGCAGAGTCTGTTCTGATATTGACGTTTTGGTGAATAAGAACGACCTTACGGCTGCTGAAGCCCATGTTAAAAAAAATCGCTGGCAATCAGAAACCCTTAATGACTATGACGAAAAGTACTATCGAGATTGGGCTCATGAAATACCACCATTGATTCATATAAACCGAGCAACTGTAGTGGATATGCATCATAATTTATACCCACCGATTAGTGGCCGTGCAATTAATATCAAGAAATTTATTTCTTCACGCCAAAAAACGCAATCTGGTTGCTTTGTACTGGAACCAGCAACCACTGTTATGCATAGCATTATTCATATGTTTGCCAATGAAGATAGCAGCAGCTGGATGCGTGATCTTTATGATATTATTCTTCTGATTAAAGAAAATGAGAGTGTTGAGTTCTGGAAAGTTTTAATGGAATCTTCTCAACAAACTGATTTTGAGTTTGAATTTGTTTGTTGTATAAAGGCTTTGCAACATTATTCCAACCTGAATATACCAACAGATGTCGTCAGCTACATAAATGATTATAGACTGACCAAATTGCAACGCTGGCTTATTCAAAATGCTATATTGCCATCAATTGCCCCCGAACATAGTTTAGTTATGTCATCCAAAATTAAATGGGCTAAAACAATCGTTTATTTTCGTGGCCACTGGATCAAGATGCCATTTGCAGTACTTTGCAAACACTTTGCGTTTAAATCATTTTTTGCGATACGTGATCAGATTATGGGTAAACATCATTTTGACCCCAAATTACCCCAAAATCCGAACTGGTAATATCTATTTATAGATTTTAAACAGCTTTTGCTTTTAACCATTCTATTTATATGAAATATTAAACTTATTCACTTACTTTCAATAACATAACGCATAGTGTCAAATAAAAGTTGGTATAGCTAGCTAGGTAAATTAGATACTTAGGTATCTTAAATAGCACTACTAATTTGCCTGATTTACGTGCAAACTACGCGGTTAAAAATAATCATATTCTGTTCTTTAGAGAGAGGTTAGGGTTTGACGGAAAATATATATAAAAAGCGAATAGGCATCATTGGCTTAGGCTATGTTGGTTTGCCCCTAGCAGTGTCTTTTGGCAGAAAGTTTTCTACGCTGGGTTTTGATATTAACCAACAGCGTATTGAAGAACTTAATCGAGGTGAAGATCACACCTTGGAAGTTTCTCCTGAAGAGTTAAAAAGCGTGACATCTTTGACGTTTTCATCTGAACCTGAAGACCTCTCTCAATGTGATTTTATTATTGTTACCGTGCCTACGCCAATT
Organism: Alteromonas sp. M12; assembly: GCF_037478005.1. Classification (NCBI taxonomy): domain Bacteria; kingdom Pseudomonadati; phylum Pseudomonadota; class Gammaproteobacteria; order Alteromonadales; family Alteromonadaceae; genus Alteromonas; species Alteromonas sp. M12. The sequence continues at coordinate 1,322,571 of NZ_CP144164.1, forward strand.
GATAAAAATCGTCAACCTGATCTGACCCCTTTGAAAAAAGCCAGTGAAATGATTGGTAAGGTGGTCAAATCTGGCGCTACTGTTATTTATGAGTCAACGGTATACCCTGGTGCGACTGAAGAAGTATGTATTCCGTTAATCGAAAAATATTCTGGTTTGAAGTTCAATCAAGATTTTTATGCAGGTTACAGCCCAGAGCGAATCAATCCAGGAGATAAAACCCATCGCCTGGAAAGCATTATCAAAGTCACCAGTGGTTCCACTCCTGAAATTGGTGATTTAGTCGATCAATTGTATCTCAGTATTATTGAAGCGGGTACACATAGGGCGTCTTCCATAAAAGTCGCCGAAGCGGCTAAAGTAATTGAAAATACCCAAAGAGATTTAAATATTGCGCTAATAAATGAGTTGGCAATGATATTCGAAAGGCTCGGTATTGACACTGAAGAGGTGTTATTAGCCGCTGGTAGTAAATGGAACTTCTTGCCGTTTCGCCCCGGATTAGTGGGCGGACACTGTATTGGTGTTGACCCCTATTATTTGACCCATAAAGCCGAAGAGATTGGTTATCATCCTGAAGTCATTTTGGCGGGACGTCGAATTAACGACCAAATGGGCGAATATGTGGTCAGTCGTTTAGTGAAAAAAATGCTAAATAAAAAAATTATGGTTAATGGCGCTAATGTGCTTCTTATGGGGATCACATTCAAAGAAAACTGCCCCGATATTCGCAATACTAAGGTGGTCGATATTGCCACTGAGCTGGATAACTATCATGTGAATGTCGATATTTATGATCCTTGGGCCGAATCTGAAGAGGTTCAAGCTGAATATGGATTGAAATTAGTCAGTGAACCGGAAGTGGGAAAATATGACGCTATCATTGCGGCCGTTGCCCACCAAGAGTTCAAACAAATGTCGAGCCAAGAACTCCGTGCGCTAGGCAAAGACAATTGTGTTGTGTTTGACTTGAAATATATTATTGATAAAGAAATCGTTGATTTAAGACTTTAGGACAAAGTAAATGAAAATTTTAGTAACTGGGGCTGCCGGTTTTATTGGATCTCATGTAAGTTTGTATTTGCTTGAACGTGGTGATGAAGTAGTGGGGTTAGACAACCTCAATGATTATTATGACGTGAACCTCAAGCTAGATAGATTAAAAAGAGTAGAGCAGCATAAGAATAGCTACAATTTCACTTTTGTTAAAATGTCAGTGGAAGACAAAGAGGCTATGGCTGATTTGTTTGAAGAACATAAATTTGACAAAGTCGTACACCTAGCGGCACAAGCTGGTGTGCGTTATTCATTAGAAAATCCCCACGCTTATATTGATGCCAATATTGTTGGTTTTATGAATATATTAGAGGGTTGCAGACACAATAAAGTGAAACACTTAGTTTATGCTTCCTCTAGTTCAGTTTATGGGGCTAACGAGTCTATGCCTTTCTCCGTGCACGATAACGTTGACCATCCAGTATCGTTATACGCGGCAAGTAAAAAAGCCAACGAACTGATGGCTCATACTTATAGTCATTTATTCAACTTGCCTACTACTGGCTTGCGTTTCTTTACCGTTTACGGTCCTTGGGGACGTCCAGATATGGCGTTATTCTTATTTACTAAAGCGATTTTAGAAGATAAACCGATTAAAGTGTTTAATTACGGTAACCATAAACGCGATTTCACCTACATTGATGACATTGTGGAAGGTATCATTCGTACCCTTGATCATACGGCTGAATCTAACCCAGATTGGTCAGGTAAGAATCCTGATCCAGGCACAAGTAAAGCCCCTTGGCGAGTGTACAATATCGGTAACCAATCACCTGTCCAGTTGATGGAATATATTGAGACCTTGGAAGAAAACCTGGGTAAAACCGCAGAGAAAGAGCTACTACCGCTGCAAATGGGTGACGTTCCTGATACCTACGCAGATGTTGAAGCTTTGGTTCGAGATGTTGATTACCGTCCACAAACGACAATTCAAACCGGGATTAAAAACTTTGTAGGTTGGTATAAAGATTACTTCAACGTGAATTAATCGTTTTTCAAGTTTGAAATAAAAAAACGCAAGGTACTCTATATAAGGGTCACCTTGCGTTTTTATTTGTACTCAGTAAATGGTTAAGAAGCGAGTTGTTCTTTCATCTTACGACGCATTTCATGCAGTAAAGGTTCGGTATAACCATTTGGTTGATCTACCCCTTCAAAAATAAGCGCCTTAGCCGCCTCAAAAGCAATAGATTTATCCAGATCTGGACACATATTGATGTATTCAGGGTCTCCGGCATTTTGCTGGTCTACCAGTTTTGCCATTCTATTTAATGATGCATTGACTTGTGACTCGTCAACTATTCCATGCAATAACCAATTGGCTATATGCTGACTGGAAATTCTAAGTGTCGCTCTGTCTTCCATCAGCCCTACATCATTGATATCTGGCACTTTTGAACAGCCAATTCCCTGGTTTACCCATCTAACCACGTAACCTAAAATGCCTTGAACATTATTGTCTAATTCTCGGGTCTTAGTTTCGTCATCTAGCACTGTTCCTGGCTCCATTAAAGGAACAGTAAGGATATCGTCTAATCCATCACTATGTTGCTCTTTAAGTGTCGATTGCACTGCAAATACATCAACTTGATGATAGTGCAAAGCGTGCAGAGTAGCAGCGGTAGGTGAGGGCACCCAAGCTGTATTAGCACCGGCTTTAGGATGTTGTATTTTTGCTTTCATCATTTCGGCCATGTGGTCGGGGATTGGCCACATGCCTTTGCCAATTTGTGCTTTTCCAGACAAGCCGGCCGCTAAGCCATGACCTACGTTATCTTTTTCATAAGCAGTTATCCATGGAAGCGTCTTCAATTGGCCTTTTAAACCAAATGGACCAAGCTGCATTGACGTATGGATTTCATCGCCGGTACGGTCTAAAAATCCAGTATTGATAAACACTACACGGGTTTTCGCTGCTTCTATACACGCACTTAGGTTAATTGAAGTACGTCTTTCTTCATCCATAATACCCATTTTTATAGTATTTGCTTCTAGTCCAAGTATTTTTTCAACTTGTGCAAATAAGGCATTTGAAAACGCAACTTCTTCTGGACCATGCATTTTAGGCTTCACTATATAGATACTGCCTTTTTCACTGTTCGAAAATGGGCTGTGACCTAATAAGTCATGTTTTCCAATTAATGAAGTTATCATGCAATCCATAATACCTTCAGGTATAGCTTCACCATTAAATAGAATTGCATCATTGGACATTAATAAACCAACATTTCGAATAAACATCAAACTGCGGCCTTTTAAGCTACTCGTTTGTCCATCAAGGTTGGTGAAAACCTTGTCGTCATTAAGCTTTCGTTCAATGGACTTTTGACCTTTTTGTACAGAGGTGCAAAGCGTGCCTTTCATTAAACCTAACCAATTGCGATAAACTTGTGTTTTATCTTCCGCATCTACTGCAGCGACAGAGTCTTCACAATCCATGATAGTAGTCAAAGCTGCTTCGAGTACGATGTCTTTTAATCCGCTCGGATCGGCAGCGCCAACTGGGTGCGAGCGGTCGAATTGCAACTCAATATGCAGCCCGTTGTGGATAAGAATAATTGATGTAGGGTCGCCAACTTCGCCAATGAAACCTATATATTGATCTGTATCACTCAGTTGGGTTTGCTCACCATTATCAAGTTTGCAAATTAAAGTTGATTGTTCAATTGAGTAGGCTGTTACATTCTGATGGCTTCCCTTTTCAAGCGGAGCGGCGACATCAAGCCAGTGACGTCCGTGCTCTATAACCTTTTGCCCTCTAACACTATTATAAGGACCACTCTTATGAGCACCATTTTCTTCACTAATCACATCTGTGCCATAAAGGGCGTCGTAAAGGCTACCCCATCTTGCATTTGCCGCATTAATCGCATAGCGCGCATTGTTGATTGGAACAACTAGTTGTGGACCTGCCATTGTTGCGATTTCAGGATCAACATTTTGCGTACTAATTTGAAACCCAGCAGGTTGAGGTAACAGGTAACCAATTTCTTGCAAGAACGCTTTGTAGTCAGATAGGTTATATTGCGGATTTTGTTGGCAGTACTTATCGATTTTTACTTGTAAGTCGTCGCGCTTTTTTAACAGCGCCTGATTCTTCGGCATGAACTCCGTCAACAGCTGCTCAAACCCATTCCAAAAAGTATCTAATTCTACTTCTGTTTGGCCAATTGCTTCGTCTTTAATGAAACAATCTAATTCTTCCGCTATTTTCAATTTTCCGCGAGATATATAATTTTGCATTGTAATACTCCAAAGCTGTCCAATAGATTGATTCTACCCACTTCTTAGGAATATGTTTAATTTATGGCTTTTATCCTTGCGATAGATTCTGTGAATGTTGAAGCTAGGAGTGCCAATTAACTAAGTTGATTGGCTACTTCACTAATAAGACGACGGAACCAAATATGCCCAGCATCATGGTGGAGCAGCGCGCTCCAAGCCATTTTTAGGCCAATGGGGGGAATATCAAATGGCGGTTCTAAAATGACCACGTCAGGATCGTTGCGATACAAGTTTGCAGCTTTGCTAGGTAGTGTAGCAATTAGATTTTGAGCTTTAGCTAACTGTAAGGCAACATGATAATGTCGGGTAAACACTCTGATATCTCGCTTTTTACCTAATTTAGTTAACTCTGCATCTACCCAACCTAACTTTTGCACTTCGTTAGGATCAACACCAACACCTACCCCAAAGCCTGTTTTACTTACCCAAATGTGTTGCGCAGACAAATAACTGCTTAAATCAAAATGGGAAACAATCGGATTACTACTTTTTAATACGCAAGAAAAAGCATCATACCAAATGACTTTTTGATGGAAGGAGAGGGGGAGTTCATCAAAGCGGTTAATCGCCATGTCGACTTTGCCATGTTCAACATCGTGGAAAGTCACATCACTTGGTGTAATAACGTCCAAGGTGATATTAGGTGCGATCTTTCCTAATTGTCTAATGACTTCAATTAACAAGGTTGACTCTGCATAATCACTGGCCATTATGCGGAATGTTCTTTGGCTACTGGCAGGTATAAATTCTGTTTCAGGCTGAATAGTTGTTTCCAACTTGGCTAAAACATCACGCACAACAGGTTGAAGTTCCAATGCCCGTTTAGTTGGCGTCATACCGTCACTGGTGCGCACTAACAAGGGATCATTAAACAAATCACGTAGACGCTTTAAACCATTGCTCATTGCTGGTTGGGTTATGCTGAGTTGATTTGCAGCTTTGGTTACGCTTCCTTCGCGAAGCAACACATCCAGATATACCAATAAATTTAGATCAACTTTAGCAATATTCAAATTAACTTCACTTCTAAACTGATTTATCAGTGATTATACCAGCTGTATAAGGGATACCACAAAAAAAAAGCAAGACATTACGTCTTGCTTTTTTAGCGTGTTAAAAGTTAGCTTTATAAAGCAACGTCGAATTGATTCATAGTGTTGTCTTCACCTGCAGCTTTAAGGGCTTGCTCACCACTGAAATATTCTTTGTGATCGTCACCCATGTTAGAACCTGCCATCGCTTGGTGCTTAACACAAGCTAAGCCTTGACGCAGTTCTTGGCGTTGAACACCTTTAACATAAGCAAGCATACCTTCGTCACCGAAGTAACCTTTGGCTAGATTATCAGTTGATAATGCAGCAGTGTGATAAGTAGGTAACGTGATTAGGTGATGGAAAATGCCAGCTTCACGAGCAGCATCTGCTTGGAAGGTGCGCACTTTTTCATCAGCTTCTATGGCTAATTGACTATCGTCGTATTTAACTTGCATAAGTTCTTCACGGTTATATTCGCTAACGTCTTTACCTGCTTCAACCCAAGCGTCGAATACTTGCTGACGGAAGTTTAAGGTCCAGTTAAATGAAGGTGAATTGTTATAAACTAATTTAGCATTTGGTACCGCTTTGCGAATTTCGTTAACCATTGCACCGATTTGACCAACATGAGGTTTCTCAGTTTCAATCCACAAAAGATCTGCACCGTTTTGCAATGAAGTTATGCAGTCAAGCACTACACGATCAACACCAGTATTGTCTTTGAATTTAAATAAACCGTTAGGTAAACGAACAGGTTTAACCAATTTACCATTTTGACGAAGGGCAAGATCGCCTTCTTGTAAGTCATCTACAGATTTAACTTCTGTGGTGTCTAAAAATGCATTGTACTGAGACGCTAAATCGCCTTCAGATGTAGATACAGGTATTTTTTGCGTCAAGCCTGCGCCTAGAGAGTCAGTTCTTGCTACGATTACACCGTCATCTACACCTAGCTCAAGAAAGGCGTAACGAACGGCATTAATTTTAGCTAAGAAATCTTCATGAGGAACAGTAACCTTGCCATCTTGGTGACCACACTGTTTAGCATCAGATACTTGGTTTTCGATTTGAATACAGCATGCGCCGGCTTCGATCATTTTCTTAGCTAACAAGTAGGTTGCTTCTTCATTACCAAAGCCTGCATCGATATCTGCAATAATTGGCACCACATGCGTTTCGTAATTGTCAATTTTTGACTGAATTTCGCTAGTATCTTTGCCTGCAGCTCTTGCTGAATCAAGCTCGTGAAATAGCTCACCTAATTCTTTTGCATCTGCTTGACGTAGGAAAGTATATAGCTCTTCTATAAGTGAAGACACAGTGGTTTTTTCATGCATAGATTGGTCAGGTAGAGGACCAAATTCTGAACGAAGTGCTGCAACCATCCACCCTGATAGGTACAAATATTTTTTATTTGTTGTACCTTGGTGCTTTTTCACTGCCAACATTTTTTGTTGTCCAATAAAACCATGCCAGCAACCTAAAGATTGAGTATATTGACTAGAGTCTGCATCATACTCTTCCATATCTTTGCGCATAATAGCCGCTGTGTATTTCGCGATATCAAGTCCGGTTTGAAAACGGTTTTGAGCTTTCATTCTTGCAGCAAATTCAGGGTTAATCGCATTCCAACCAGAACCATTTTCTTGGCATAACTGACTTACAGCGTTTAGGTCATTTTGATATTGAGACATCATATTTTCCTTATTTCTATTACATGTGTAGGGAACTGAGGCCTAGTGCATAATTATTCTGAACACATCTAGACGACTGGTATCGATTCACCTGATTATTGTTTTGTGTCGATGCAATTATCCTAGCCTCACATGGATAATAAAAAAAACGTATAATAATGATTTTCGAAATAGATATTGTGAATGTTGGTTTGTATTTCCTTAGAATTCAAAGGGTAAAGTAAATTCACCTCATCGTTGATAAGCTCAAAAAAGTGACTTTTAAATTGCCGCTAGTGGTTTATTTACTCCCTTATGTGCTGGTTTCGCGTTATCCTTTCGTTTATCACTTAGTAGTTTTAAGATTTTATGAGCAGAATTTTAGCGTCCGTTGATCAGCGCACTCAATTAGTTGGTGAAAACCGACTGGAATTGCTCATGTTCAAATTAGGTTCAAGGCACACATTTGCAATTAATGTATTTAAAGTAAAGGAAGTGATTACTGTCCCCATGATGCATCAAATGCCTGGTAGCCACGGGAATTTAAAAGGGGTGACTAATTATCGGGGAAAGTCTATTCCCATTATTGATCTACGCAAATCAATAAAGTTGCCAGATTCAACAGATATTGTTAACCAAAATGTAATCATTACTGAATACAACCGAACTGTGCAAGGTTTTCTGATTGGAGATGTAATTAATATAGTTAATACGTCGTGGGGTAATATTCAAGCCCCACCAACTACAGTTGGAAAAAATAATTATTTAACAGCAATTACGCAAATTGAAATAAATGGCAATAAAGAACTTGTCGAAATTATTGATGTTGAAAAAGTACTTGCTGAAATCATCGAATATGACACTTACATTTCTGAAGAAATATTAGATGAAGATGTGCTGAAACATTTAAACGGGCAAACAGTTTTAGTTGTTGATGACTCTTCTACCGCCCGTCTTCAAATTCGCGATACGTTAAAACAGTTGGGTATTAATATTATAGAGCGCAGTGATGGTTTGATGGCGTTGAACCTGCTGCGAGAGTGGGCAAACAGTGGTAAACAGGTAACAGACCAGATTCTAATGATGTTTACTGATGCTGAAATGCCCGAAATGGATGGCTATCGCTTGACCGCAGAAGTGAGACAAGACGAGCGAATGAGTGATTTATTTATTGCCTTAAATACCTCACTCAGTGGCAGCTTTAATGAGGCGATGGTTAAAAAAGTGGGATGTAACCGTTTTATTTCAAAGTTTCAGCCGGATTTACTCGTAGATGTAGTTCAACAACGGATGCGAGAAAAACTTCAAGAGTCCAAATAGATATTTATCTTCAATGGCTCTGCAATTTACTTTTGTGATTTTTTGTTATGATTTTTTACCCTTGTAGATCACACTGTTGTTAAGTTTAGTGAAAATACAAGAAATCGGTTTATCCAGATAAAATTTCACGTATCATTTCCCCTGAAATTATTTTTACTAACCTTTGGAGATAGAATGAAGTGGCTTTCGGTTTTTACATTATTGCTGTTTGTTTCTGTAGCGCAAGCTAGTCAAGAAAAACCTAAAAACATTATAATGGTAGTTGGCGACGGCATGGGGCCAGCGTACACCACAGCATATCGTTATTTTGCAGACAAAAAGTCTTCGCCAGTCATTGAACCAACGGTCTTTGACCGACATTTAGTTGGGATGGCGAGCACTTATCCGGCTAGAGTAAGTGGTTATGTAACCGACTCCGCTGCAGGTGCTACCGCTTTGTCTGCTGGAGTGAAATCATATAACGGCGCCATCGCTGTGGATGAGAACAAAAAATCGGTTAAAACGGTACTTGAACAAGCTCGTATGAATGGCTTAAAAACAGGTGTCGCTGTGACATCACAAATTAATCATGCAACCCCAGCCTCTTTTGCAGCGCACAATGAAAGTCGCCGCAACTACGATGCAATAGCAGACAGTTATTTTGACGACAAAGTGAATGGTCAATTTGCACTAGATGTAATGTTAGGTGGTGGTTGGAAATACTTTATTCGTGATGATCGTAATATAGTTGAGCAGTTTCAATCGGCGGGTTATCAATATATTGATGATTTAGCGCAACTAACTTCCCTTAAACCTGGACCTGTTATTGGACTATTTGGCGATGAAGGCATGCCTTGGGCCCTGGATATGCCAGGAAAACAGCGTCTACCTGCATTGGTGGAAACAGCGGTTAAACAGTTAACTAACGATAAAGGTTACTTTTTATTAGTAGAAGGTAGTCAGGTTGATTGGGCTGGACACTCAAATGATATTGCATCTGCTATGGCAGAGATGCATGACTTGGCGTTAACTCTGGAATGGTTAGAACAATATGTTCAAGAGAATCCAGATACCTTAGTGGTGGTGACTGCCGATCATAGTACTGGTGGTTTTACAATTGCAGCTAATGGCAACTATCAATGGAATCCTGATCCGTTAAAAAATCTGACACAGTCTCTAAGCTCTTTGGCAAAATCAATGGCAAATAGTGAAACACCGTTAGACACCGCAGAAGCAGGGTTGGGTTTTGAACTGAATGAAACTGAAAAGTCACTTTTGCAAAAAGCGGATTTGAAAAACAGTAAAGCACTTTATGTTCAGCTTAAAAAATTGATGGATATTCGTTCAAACTCAGGTTGGACTAGCTCGGGTCATACTGCCGTGGATGTTCAAATTTTTGCTATGGGCGCAGGAAAAGAACACTTCCATGGTCATATGGACAATACTGATATTCCAAAAGTTATTTTTGAATTAATGCAATCTGAATAGTCATCAATTGGCAAAGTTAGCAGTCAAGTCGCTTTCCTGATTTGGCTGCTAATACCCTGTTAACTCCATAAACCCTAACCCCTTATGACTGCCCTCAATTGACACTGCTCCCTCATAATAGGGAAACATGCCACGATTATATTGGTCCTTTTTAAATGCTGAAACGCGAATATCAATTTGGTATTGGGGTAAGGATATCGACCAATTGAGAGGTATTTTCACACCATCAATTTCTGAGTAGCCATTAATTGAAGCGACAATATCTTGTTCAGTTAGGTGAGTTTTATCTCCATTTGAACTTATTAAACTGCCGAACCAGGAATTCCTCAATTGCCCATGACGAACCTGATACAACATAAGTTTACGACCATCTTGTAGATGCAATGAAAACCAGTCCCAGCCTTCGGTTGCCTGATCTGACAGGCCTGCACTCCATTCGTGATCGAACCAACCTTGCCCAGAAACTTCAATTTTTGCGGTGGGTAACTCGATCACTCCAGTAATATCAATAAATGGCTGACTATAATACATTGAGGCGTGCTGATGGTTACTAAGCTTAATACTGTAACCATTTTCACCGTTCAAAACGTAAGGACCACTTGCTTTCATTGTGAGTCTTATATTAACGTCTTCATTGAGGTTAAAATTCAATGTGGCTGGAAATAAATCTGCTGATTCTGAACGCCATTGCCAGTCATCTAAATACGCCGTAAAAGCGTTAGAATTCGCTGCTAACGAAACATCTGCATTACCAACGCCTCCTCGGGCGAACACCTCTTCAAACCAATCATCGGTTTTAGAGCTTAATTTACCATGGCTCATATATAGTTGCCCATCGCTCCAGTTAGAATCGGTAACCCCCCCTGAAAAACGGAATAGCGTCCACTGCAGCGGATATTGATTTCCTTGCTGGTCAAACAGGTTAGCGGTTAAGTACCACCATTCAATGGCAAATTCTGGATGGCTTAAATGATCTTGCGGAAATTTAATTTTTAATTCTGTATGGGCTTTTGCGCTGGAAAAGTTTTCTTGGTTTAGTAAGCCTCCATACATGCCAGAAGAAGGTTTATCAGCTTCCGAGCAGGCAGTTAATACTAGGCTTGTTAATAGTATTACGTTCAGCAGTCTTATCCATTTAGCCATTTTATATCCTCAATAGGTGGCTTCAATATTGCCTTAGCTGCAGGTAAAACAACAACGAATAGCACGACAGCCAAACTGGAACAAACTAGCTGTACAATCGTTTTTAATTCAATAATCAAAGGATAAGACCAGTGAAACGCTTGTACATTGATAAGGTGGATCAGTAGCCAGCTAAGTAAAATGCCAAATGGTATCGCCAGAGCACAAATGAACAAACACAACACAGTGTATTGAAACAGCGTGAGGATTAAAATTCGAAGGGCTGGGATGCCTAATGAGCGGATTAAAGCGCGCTGAGGTTTATTGTCAAAATCTATCACGCTAAGGGAAGATGCTAATGAAAAAGCAGCGACCAATAGGGTGATGATATTGAGGCTTTGGGTCACCACAAATGTGCTATCGAATGTTTGCATTGATGTTTTCAGCACTTCCTGTGTTTCCATGATTTGTGCTTCTGGAATTTGCATTGCTATTCGCTTTTTCAGTTCAGCCAACCAAGATTGATCAGGTGCTTGATTGAATAAGGCGATCACGTGTCGGCCGATTAATTGATCTTTTATTAAATCCTCAGAGATGAATGCCTGTGGTTTGGGATTACCATAATCATAGTAGATAGCAACAACTTGCATCGATAACTTAGAATTATCACGCCTAGATATCTCTATTTTTTGCCCTAATTTAAGTTGCTTTGAAAGGGCAAACTGTTGATTAATAAAAATGCCGTTACCATCGATAAAGGTGTTCCAAGGTGCAGATAAAGAACGTTCAAATAACAACGCTTTTTGGTGCTCAACATTACTTGGATAGGAGCGAATTTGAATTGGACTCCCTTGATAGCTTGCCGTTTCTTGCTGCCGAATAACGGGGTTAACAGTAGGGTAGTTTTGTTTAATTAAGGAGATAACTTGGTCTGTATTCTTAGTATAAATGTAGCCATCGGCATTGAGACGTTGGGTTATCCATGAATCCGTTGCAACTCGAAAACTGTTGACCATTAAATTCATACCAACATTTGCCGCTACAGCGATAAAAAAGGCACAAAAAGCAATGCTACTTTTGTTTGAAACGCGTTTTGCGTCCGCCAAACTCCAACGTAAAGTCGGCATTTTATGAGGAATTAGGCGAATAACCACCGAAAGTAACTTGGGTAATATAAACAAAACCATGAAACAGCCACTGATTATCAACAAAGCAATAATCACAAACGAACCAAATATGTCTGCGTCGCTAAAATAAACCAATATGCTGATTAAAATTGATATGAGTGAAAATGCTAACCATTTGTTCTCATTATTTGTTCGAGGAGTTGAAGCACTTATTGAGCCTATTTGATGATTAACCAAACGCAAGGGCAAGGCTGCGGCGAGGCTTAAACCAATAATGCTGGCTAGCAAAACTTGCAAATATAAAGTGAACCAAGAAAATGTCTGAAAACCTACTTTTACATCATACAAGCTCTCAAGAGTTTGGTTTACCGCAGGCGATAACCATTGCGATATTTCGATGCCTAAGATTACGCCTATAGCACTGCAAATCACGGCTAAACCCAACATTTCAATGATGCTAGCGATAAACACGGCTGATACTGGCACCCCCTGTTGTCTTAAAATCTTGAACATGGGTACGCGTTTAATCATTAATAAATTTAACGCATTTAACACTACAAACATGCACACCACGAACATGAGTAGTCCCATCGCGAACAGGTTAAGGTGAAAGCTGGCAGTCAGTTGGTTAGCGTCTTCTGCAGTCTTTAATTTGACTAATTTTAGATGTGTTGGCAGCTTAATTGGCGGAGGCCGTTTGTCGTCATAATTTCCCACAACCAACAGATAAGAAATCGTCTTGTTATCGAATTGGTTAAATAAGGTTTCAATGTCGCTGACAATTTGATTATTTAACCCCGCAGTTTTTATCTGGCTAATAGGGCCTATTGATAGCTGAGAATTGAGTGTTAAATAATTATCTGAGGAGAGTACTTTTTTGGCAATTAATTGCTTAGCATACTCGGGGTGAAGCATGAATTTTATATTTGGAGAAAACCACCCAATGGAATCCTCGGACGAATTGGAATTCAAATGCCCGTTGTTTAAGCTCATTAGCGCATAATAATCGATTCCAATAAAAACTAGGGTGCTGTTATCTATCGCCTCAACTTCCATGCTCGATAGCGCAACTATATTTCGGTGTCCACTTTTCCGTAAATTGGCATAATCTGCCTTGGAAATTGACGCTCCTTGCTTGGCATAAATCGCGTAGTGTACGTCTGCAAACAACGGCAGGTTTGCATCGTTGTAACTGCGTTTGGCGGTCTCATTTATGACTAGAACAGAAGAGAAACCAGCACATCCGATAATGATTGCTAACAATACAGTAAAAATTCGATATCTTTGCAATCGATAGCTTTTTAGGATCACCCACAATACAGCATGAATTAATTTAATCATTAGCTTGAAGGGTTAGCTTTTTGTCGCTCAAGTGATAGTGGAGGTGGGCTTGCTTGGCCAGTTTATGGCTGTGAGTAACCATAACCAGCATAGCGTTGTGCAAAGAACACAGTGATAACAGTAAATTAGCTACTTTGTCGCTATTTTTGTCGTCAAGATTACCAGTGGGTTCATCGGCTAATATTAATTGTGGTTTATGAGACAAAGCTCTGGCGATGGCAACTCGTTGCTGCTCACCTCCAGACAAATCCATGGGCATTTTATGGCGTTGCTTCGCAATGCCTAACTCCTCCAGCAGACTAAGCAGATATTTTTCATCTAAATTTTGGTTTAAACGAGCAGGAAAACACACATTTTCCCAAACCGATAAACATTCAATGAGGTTGAATTTTTGGAAAACAATGCCGATAGATTTTTGTCGATAGGCATCACTAGCCTTAGAGGAGAATAAACAGATATTTTGCTGGTTAACTATTATCGAGCCTGTATCTGGTTTGTCTAAACAAGCCAACAAATGCAGCAGTGTTGACTTGCCAGAACCAGACTCGCCAGTAATTGCAATTTGTTGCTTAGGAGCAATAGTTAAATTTAGATTGTCTAAAACAGTCGTTAATTGCTTTCCGTCTTGGTAAGACTTAGATAGCGCTTCAATCTTAATCATTGCACCACCAAATTTTTAACGTTTAATCAATTAACCTTCTTCTTGAATGAAAGACAAGTAATCTTCACCGGTTAACTTTTTCATTTGTACAATTAAATAGGCCAAAGCGGAAAAAAGCATAATTAAACTTGGCACCATGATCACCGGATAACTTAGCGCAGTCATGCGCCCTAACTCTTCAGTATATGCGGTTGTGCCAGGCTCGCTGACTAAGATGATTTTCGCCAATATGTAATTGAGAAAGGATGAAACAAAAAACGAAGCGGCGACGATATAAGAACTGATGGTTATTTTTCGATTAAATAATGCGGTATTTTGTTTTTTCTCCAATGCCTCGTCTAATGCATTCCAATTGATCACATTTTCATTAAGGATAAGAATTTTAACTAACGACCGGTTGGTATATTGGGAAATTAAAACCGCAATACCTAAAATGCCCGGGATAGCCGCTTCTTTAATCGCAATGTATTCGGCGGGAAGTTTCAACAAGGTGATACCACCGGTAAGTATGACACTGATAATGCCAAGAATGGAAAAACCGTTTACTTTTCCAGATTTTTTTAAGTCCCATATACCGTATCCAATAGGAAATGCCAAAGCGCAAACCACACTTAATGCGGGTCCCAAATATTCTTCACCACTGAGATACGACAAAATCAATACTGGAATAACAATATTGAACGCAAGATTACCTAAAAACCCGTTATTTTGTGGCGGGTTTTTTTTCGTATTTTGAGTTGACTCGTTTGCTGTTGGCTTATTCATAAAATCTTTAAAATAAATTTAACTGTTGTCAGTATATCGAACTCGCAATCAATCCACTATGGTTTTCATAGGCATTAAACGTAAAGCGACCTTTTATTGTGATTAGCGTTTTTTTGCCCATAATTTAGCCGCGCATAACCCCGCGATAAATCCGAATAAGTGAGATTCCCATGACACAAAAGCGTTTGAGGGAATTACACCAAATATTAGGCCTCCATAGAAAAAGCCTACTATTAGTGAAATTATAATGAGTTTTATGCGACCTGATATTAGCCCCCCTAAAACTAAAAATCCAAAATAACCGTAAATTATCCCACTAGCCCCAATGTGCATAGCAGGGCGAGCGAACAACCACACCAACACACCAATACTTAACATTAAATAGATGCTGACAGTTATATAGGTTTTTTTACCGTACTGCATGACGAGCAAACTAAATATGCCTAAAGTGATAATATTGGATGCAAAATGGCTCAAATTGCCATGTAAAAATGGACTAAAAGTAATTCCCCGTAAGCCAATCAGTTCACGTGGGTATATCCCATAAATATTTAGACTGCGGCCAAATAGGATATTGATGCCTTCTATCACGGCAAAAAATAGCATCAAGTACAAAACAAATTTCAACTGGGATGCTAAAGCCGTTGTTTTTGAGCCCATTCGACTTATCCTAAAATAATATGTGGTAGATAACGGGACATATCTTGGGTAATAACCGAAGTATCTTCTCGAACAGAAATTCCAGCGGCTTTATCATTAACTAACCAGGAGCCAATCAATGTGAAGTTGTTGTCAAATTTAGGCAGTGGATGGAATGCTTGGTAAATAAATCCTTCCTCGCCATAAGGGCCGTCGGCATGAATAATCTGTTGTCCTTTTTCAATCACACTGACGTTTGCACCTTCACGAGAAAAAATGGGTTTTTTTACAATTCGCTGGTGATCACATAGATGTAATTCATCTTCGAAATAAGAAGGCAGCAAATTTGGGTGACCTTTAAACATCTTCCATAACATAGGCATTAGCGCTTTGTTCGACAGAATACTTTTCCATAAAGGTTCGATCCAATTAGTTTGGGAGCTTTCCACAAAGTCACCAAACTCCTCGCGCTGCATAAATTCCCAAGGATACAGTTTAAACAAGGTATCTATTTCATTATTCTTTAAATCTGTGAAACGGCCCGACTCACCCAATCCAATGTCTTCGATAAATACAAAAGGCGCTTTGAGTCCAGATTCTGCGGCACAGTCTTGCAAATATTGAACGGTGCCTCTGTCTTCTATTGTGTCCTGACAGCAGGCAAAGTGGATATGCTCGGTTTGATAATGTGTAGCAATTTCATTTAATCGCCAAATTAACTTTTCCTGCAAAGAATTAAATTGATCAGCATGGCGAGATATGCGATTGCCATCCACCAAATCTTGTAACCACAACCACTGCCAGAATCCTGATTCATATAAGCTGGTAGGTGTGTCTGCATTATTTTCATAAAGCTTGGCAGGGCCACTGCCATCATATGCAAAATCCAGTCGTGAATATAAAGAGGGATCATGATTGCGCCAAGAATCTTTAAGCCCTTGCCAAAATGCTTCTGGGATTTTAAAAGCTGACAATAAAGCGTCACTATTCACCACTTTGTCTACAACTTGTAAGCACATTTGATGAATTTCGACTGTGGGGTCTTCCAAGTCTTTTTCTATTTGCTGCAAATTGAACTGATAATAAGCTGACTCATCCCAGTAGGGTTCGCCGTACATACTGTGGAACGAAAAGCCAAATTCCTTGGCTTTTTGTTGCCAGTTTTTGCGGGGCTCACTTGGTATTCTGAACATCAGGACTCTATTGCTGTGATTAATGAATGAAAGGGGAATTAACCGCCCCAACCACCTTTGGAGCTGCTCTTACTGCCCCAATTTGATTTAGCCCGCACAGAACTACCAAATCCACCTCGTTTTATTGTTCGCGTGACGGCCGGTTTAGGCTTAAATGCGTCGGGTCTGACTTTGTAGTTACGTTTACGCAAGTCGCCATAATCGTATCCACCGGCACCAATCCATCGATAACGATATGAAGAGTAAGGTGAATAGGAGGTAAACATAGGTTGATATTGATAACGATTAGGTGAGAGCAGGTTACTCAACATATAACCTGCCATAAACGGCATAAAAAAGGACCCCGAACTGCGTTCTATTCGTTGACATTGATTCGGGCCAAATTCGCCTTCGCAATCTTGTTCGGTGTTATATTTAGGGCCTGTGCGCTCAGCTTCCGCCAGCGCTTCTTGATAGGCTGTTTGACAAATTTGCGCTTGCTCAGGGTTATCATTCGCACAATCTTGGGCATCTTTGTATATTGTTGCTTCTTGACGGTTATCCGTACAAGCGGCTAAAAAAACAGAGGCTACGCCAATCGCCAAAGGCTTGACTGAAAAATGCTTACGCATTCTGCTCAAATTAATATGTTCACTGCGTTTACGTGTCATGCTCGTGTCTCCTAATAGGTCATACAAGCCGCATTGAGTAAACCAACACCAATTGACATTGAGGCTAACATTACTCCAGCAGACACTTCTTGATTATCAATTCGTTCAGCAATTGCGGGCATAAAAGTGAAACGCAACAAAAGAAAAGCTAAAACTTGTGCCACTAGAGCGATGACACCCCAAATAGCGAAATCAAATTGCGATGCCGAGTTGGTAACAGCGCCAGAAAGGGCAATACTAAAGCCGACTATAGCGCCACCAAAACCGATAGCGGCAGCGGTGTTTTTTTCTTCCTTTACCAGTTTCCATTCATCGTGGGGGGTTACCCATGCGTACACAATTTTAAATAGAAATAGAAGCACTATTGAGACCACGAAATAAATTGTAAAGTTACCCAATCCGGCTATTGATTCCAATAAAATGTCCATCGATTTTTCC
This sequence comes from Alteromonas sp. M12, assembly GCF_037478005.1. Classification (NCBI taxonomy): domain Bacteria; kingdom Pseudomonadati; phylum Pseudomonadota; class Gammaproteobacteria; order Alteromonadales; family Alteromonadaceae; genus Alteromonas; species Alteromonas sp. M12. The sequence goes on from NZ_CP144164.1 coordinate 1,340,342, forward strand.
TTTTCTATATAAATTTAGATTTGCTAACCGTTTATTTTAATATCGGCAGGCAAGACATCGAACCCAGTGCTGATAACTAGGCAGCGATCATGGTTATTATCTACAATTTTTTCTTCTGCACAAACCAACAAAGTTTCGTAGCTTTCGTTGCCGATTTGCCGTTCGTATAACATCACAAATTGATCCGTTTGACTTGTATCACCATCAAGCTCGAAGGTTTTTTCAGTCATTGCCACGGGGGGAGACTCATCTCCTACGGCGTTCCATACTCGACTATAAGTGTTGTTTTCGATTTGGTAATGGGGCTGAGAAATCTGACGTTCAATCAAATCTCTCCATTGGTTATCAGTACCAACGGTTTGTGTTTCATAAAAGTACCATAACTTCACATCGGTAATGTGATTTTCTGTGTCACCACCGTCTAAAACAACCTGTAAAAAAGCGTCATCGTCAGTGTAATATCGTAATATCTTGCCACCGGTATCTAAGTGAGCTTCGCCGACAGCCTGAATTAAATGCTGTCTAGCCGCACCTTCAATGACTAATTCAGGTTCGATAAGTTTGAGTTTTAAGTCGTCAAGTTCAAAAGAGCCACCTAAATATAAGCCCATAATTTCGGGCGCTTTTATGTCAGAATTATCACTCTTTTTAGTAAACCATTTTGAAAACATGATTTCTCCGTAGAATCTAAACTGCTGTTTTTATTCAGTAAACAATTGCCAATCAAGGGCTCTGATACGTTGTTCAGCAATATAAAATAATTTGTATTTTGGCAAGATTGCCACATTGAAGTCTGGGTTTAACGTAACTTTGGCGGGAATACTTGGCTCAACGAAACCAATAAAGGTAGCGTTGTATTTTTGTTTAAGGACGACAAATAATTTTTCAACAGACAGGTTCTGAACTGAGTTTGGCACTTCCATCGAAAACTGTGCCTGTCCTTCTTGTACTGTCAACAAGTCGTGTTGCAATAAGCTTGAGCCAGGATCGAATGCTGACTTAGCCAACATTTCAACCGCTACGCTAGGAGTACATTCAACATTAGGGCAGTGGGTTTGCAATAAGTCGACTAAGCTTTCATCTTTAAAGTAAGCCAGTAAATGGGCGTTCTCATTTCGTTTACTACAATACAAAGACGTTGTCATAGTGACATCATCTTCTTCGTTATCCATGACAATGACCGCCGCCTTGTCTACACAGGCCCGATCCATTTCTTTATCATTATTGAATGAGATAACTTTAATAAATTCGATTTTGTCTGGCATCGGATTGTCTATGTCCGCTTTGACACATAAAACAATTTCTGGCTTATTTTCTGTTTCTGCACGTTCTTTTAGCAACAAGTTAAGTAGTTGAATCGTGCGATGACCGTTCCAGCCAATTACCAGAACATGGTTTTCAAGATCTAATGGTTTCAAACCTTTCACTCCTCTTTGCCATTGCATAGAAACCCAAGCTGCGACTCGGCCTAAGACTAAGGCGAAAATACTCAAACCTAAGGGGATAACATAAAAGGAAACAATATATTTACCAGCGCTCGTAACGGGCGACATGTCGCCGTAACCAACAGTCGAACCGGTCACAACTAACCAATATATGAAATCATTAACGTTGAGAAGGGCATCTTCACCAGACACATAAAGTAAAATCCATGTGCTTAGTGCATAAAACAAAAGCGCCAGTACAATAGTGTACCAGCGCATCTCCGAAAAAACTCGAGTGAGTACTTTGCGAACTTTAAGTACTAATAACATTTAGATACTGACCAATTTATTGGCCTAAAATGCGTTTAAGTTCGTCATCGGCAGAGCTTTTCCCGCCCTGAATTCCAGCTTCCGCTAAGCGTTTTTCTAAGTCCGTAGTCGAATCACTTGAGGCAAGCTCTTCAGCCGCTTCTAGTTCAGCACTACGTAACTTTTGCTTATCTTGAATACGACTTAACGATTCAGTAGCGGTTTTCATTTTACTGTTTGCACCCATGTGTCTGGAGGAAACCGCAACTTGTGCTTTTTGAACTGACTCAGTAGCCTTAACCATGTCAACTTGTTGTTCTAAACGCTTCAGGTTGTCTTTGGCCTGATTAATGTTTGTGGCAAGTTGTTTTTCTGATTGCGTAAATTGATCAAGAAACTCTTGCTCTGTTTCCATCTCTGCAGTTAAATCCGCTACTTTTTGAGCACAATCTAACGCCAGTTGACGATCCGATTCTACCGCTTTGCGGGCATGCTCTTCATATTGTCCGATTGATACTTTCAGGCTATCAACCTTTTGTTTTGCCAATTTACATTTTGCTAGAATTTGCGTGCGAGCATGATCTGATTTACGCAATTCTTCTTTTGCATCACGAATTTCTTGTTCAAGAATTCGAATGGCCTGACTGTCTACAACGGATTGAGCAGCTTCAGTTGCGCCACCTTTAACAGCTGTAATTAACTTTCTCCAAACCGACATAATCTTCTCCAAAATACCTAAATGTTTAGTGCAAATGTTCTTGATAAGCGTCTAAAAATGCAGCCACATTGTGGAATAAGGCATCTAATTCAATTTGAATGCTCTCTGCTTTAGATTGTGAACTTAATGCACCAAATGCAGTGTAATAGTCTTGCTCAGCAACTTGGGATATTCCAATCGTTGTTAATGGAAACAACATATGTGTTTTTAATATTTCTTCGTTCAAAGCTGCTTTATCTTTGACTTCTGAACTTGAAAATAAAATGGATTCGATAATGATCTGCTCTCCACTGAGCGCCAACCATGCGTCTAAACCATCACCATTTCCGATCAATAAACAATTGTCTTCCCGGGTGACAACAATGTTGTCGTTTTTTGATAAAAGGGTCTCAAGTTGATCAAGGTCCCAAGTCATATGCCTACTCTCCTGTCAGTGTAATGACTATAGTATGTTACCTTTGTAAACGAAAAAACATGATCAGTTCAAAATGAATTGTAAGTTTTTTCGCAACGGGTCGGATTGTACTGATAAATGATTTTTAAAGTCAAACTTTATTTTACTTATTTGGATGGTATAATTTATTTTTGTAAATTATAATTCACAAATTGGTTTATTTTGATTGGGTGAAACGTGACAGAAAAACAACATAACGCAAACTGGCGACAAGTAGTGCAACGTATCATTAAGGCTGAAATGTCTAAGCGCGGAGTCAAATACCAAGATCTCAGTGACAGATTAAATACTATTGGTATTACGCAAAGTGCTGATAATTTGCGCAATAAAGTGAACAAAGGAATTTTGGGTGCTGATTTACTTTTACAAATAATGTACGTTTTAAAAATGCGTAGAATTGAGCGAGAAGATATCATTGAGTTATTTGCAGATATGCAAATTTCATTGGATGAAGATGAATTTTGAAAAACAGACAAAAAAAAAGCCCAGCTAGGGCTGCTGAGCAAAAAACTATGTTTGGGAGAAACATCGAAATCTTTAAGGTGGTTATAATTTATACTATGACGGCTATAACTCAAGGGAAGCAGGGTATAGAGAAAGCGTTGCAGGTATATTTTTTAATACGTAAAATAATTAATATTAACTTACAGTTGGGCTAACCAAACTTCATGAAACTATCTGATTTCCATTTTGATTTACCTGAGCGGCTAATCGCTCGATACCCTACAGAACAAAGAACCGCCAGTAAATTACTGTGTTTAGATGGTAAGAATGGAGGTTTAAAACATACTCATTTTTCTACTTTCATCGATTTTATAGATGAAGGTGATTTACTTATTTTTAATAATACCCGAGTGATCCCCGCGCGTTTGTTAGGGAAAAAGTCAACCGGCGGAAAAGTAGAAGTGTTGGTTGAGCGAATTATCGATGAAAATACGGTTTTAGCCCATGTTAAATCTAGTAAATCACCAAAACCGGGAGCGCTTCTAATATTAGAAGAACATATTCAAATGGAAATGGTGACTCGTCATGATCAATTATTCGAATTAAACGTTGTAAATGATGAACCTGTGCTCAGTTTACTGGAAAAGTTTGGGCATATGCCGCTTCCACCTTATATCGATCGACCCGATGAAGATTCAGATAAAGAACGTTATCAGACCGTTTACTCTGAAAAACCTGGTGCCGTTGCTGCGCCTACGGCAGGCCTGCACTTTGATGAAGCAACTATCGAGGCGCTAAAACAAAAAGGTGTAAATACTGCTTTTGTTACGCTGCACGTAGGGGCGGGTACCTTTCAACCAGTGCGCGTCGATAATATTCAAGATCATCATATGCATTCTGAATATGCAGAAGTCGCTCAAGATGTTGTCGATGCAATTAACGAAACTAAATCAAAAGGCAAACGTGTTATTGCCGTGGGAACTACATCTGTTCGTTCATTGGAGTCTGCCGCTGCCGCAACCATTAAAAAAGGTAAACCATTAACAGCCTTTTTTGAAGATACCGATATCTTTATTTATCCCGGTTATCAATTCGAAATAGTGGATGCCATGTTGACCAACTTCCATTTACCAGAGTCAACCTTAATTATGTTGATTAGTGCTTTTGCTGGTAGAGAAAACGTGATGAATGCTTATCAGCAAGCAATTACTAACGAATATCGGTTTTTTAGTTACGGTGATGCTATGTTTATCGAAAAATCTTAGCTGTTACTGTTGAAATTTGAGATATAAATCCTTCCTTTTCGCTTATTAATGTAACTTTCAAGCTGAAATCTCCCTTAGATGATTTCAGCTTGCTCATTATTCCTTTATAATCCCCGCTGTTTTTCAGCACTGGACTGTTTTCCGGTATGCAGAAATTTTAAAAGGTTAAAAATGAAATTTGAATTAGATACAACCGATGGTAAAGCTCGCCGCGGTAGATTAGTGTTTGACCGAGGCATTGTTGAAACGCCTGCATTTATGCCCGTGGGCACCTATGGCACGGTTAAAGGCATGACACCGGAAGAGCTAGAAGAAACCGGTGCACATATTTGTCTAGGTAATACCTTTCATTTGATGTTACGTCCTGGTACTGAAATCATGAAGCAACATGGTGATTTACATGACTTTATGCATTGGGATAAGCCGATTCTGACTGACAGTGGCGGCTTTCAAGTATTTAGTTTGGGAGATTTACGTAAAATCACTGAAGAAGGTGTGACTTTTAGATCACCAATAAATGGCGAAAAAATTCTCCTTACTCCTGAAAAATCCATGGAAGTACAACGGGATTTGGGTTCCGATATCGTTATGATTTTTGACGAATGTACCCCTTATCCAGCCACTGAGCCTGAAGCTCGACGTTCAATGGAATTGTCCTTACGCTGGGCTAAACGCAGCAAACAGGCCCATGAAGGTAACCCGTCGGCATTATTCGGTATTATTCAAGGCGGTATGTACGAAGGTCTGCGGGATCAATCTTTGAAAGGTCTTGAAGATATCGGTTTCGATGGTTATGCCATCGGCGGATTATCTGTTGGCGAGCCGAAAGAGGATATGATTCGTGTTTTGGATCATACCGCAGATAAAATACCTGCTGAAAAGCCACGTTATTTAATGGGTGTAGGGCGACCAGAAGACATTGTTGAAGCCGTACGACGTGGAATTGACATGTTCGATTGTGTAATGCCTACACGTAACGCGCGCAATGGTCATTTATTTGTTACCGATGGTGTCATTAAGATACGTAACGCGAAACATAAAACAGATACAGGGCCTTTAGATGAGAAATGTGACTGTTATACTTGTAAAAATTATTCACGGTCATATTTACATCACTTGGACAAATGTAATGAGATACTCGGTGCAAGATTAAACACCATTCATAACTTGCGTTACTATCAAAGAGTTATGCAGGGTTTACGTGATGCCATTGCTGAACAAAAACTTGATCAGTTTGTTGAACAATTTTACGCACAAAAAGACATGCCGGTACCGGCTTTATAACTAAAAATATATGAGGAATTTATGAGTTTTTTTATTTCTAATGCTTATGCACAAGACGCTGGCGCACAAGGCGGTGGCTTTGAAATGCTTATTTTATTGGGTGTTTTCGGATTAATCTTCTATTTCATGCTGTATCGTCCACAGGCGAAACGGGTTAAAGAACATAAAAACCTAGTTGCCTCTATTGGTAAAGGTGACGAAGTCCTTACTCAAGGCGGTATGGTTGGCAAAGTTTCAAAAGTTTCTGAAGAAAAGGACTTTATTGAGATTTCGTTAAATGACAGTACAAATATCGTGATTCAAAAAGGCGCAGTTACAGCTGTGCTACCTAAAGGTACAATGAAATCAATCTAACTAAATTGAAAATGGCAAACGGTAGTTTGCCTTTTTCGTTTAAGTAGGAAAGGAATAGCAAGTGTTAAATAAAACTCCCCTGTGGAAGTACATTTTAGTGTTGATGGTCGTTGCCGTTTGCGCGTTATACGCTTCCCCTAATCTTTATGGTGAAGATTATGCAGTGCAGATATCTGCTGGTCGTGATGCAGTTCTAGATTTGTCTTTGGTAGATAAAGTGAATCAAGACTTAGCCGATGCCGGTATCGAAAAAAAGTCGATTGTACTTGAAAATGAGCAAATATTGGTTCGTCTTTACGATGACAGTGCACAAAGATTAGCTAATGAAACCCTCGCCGAATCACTAGGCAAAGACTACACAGTAGCGATGAATTTAGCCCCTGATACTCCTGATTGGTTGGACAGCTTAGGCGGTACACCAATGAAATTAGGTCTAGATTTACGTGGTGGTGTTCACTTTTTGATGGAAGTGGATATGAACTCTGTAATCACCAAGTCATTGACAGACATGGAAGGGGATTTTAAAACCTCTTTACGTGAAGAGAAGATTCGTTATTCACGAGTGAGTATTGTCGATGAATCTGTTCATGTGCGTTTTCGTGATCAAGAAACATTAGAAAAAGCCGAATTTTTCCTCAGAAATCGCAATCGTGATATTACTGTTGTTGATCAAGGTGATTTGATTTTAGTGGCCAAAATGTCAGAGCAGAAACTGTCTGAGATTCGGGATTATGCAGTAAAACAAAATATCACCATAATGCGCAACAGGGTAAACCAACTTGGTGTTGCTGAACCGGTTATTCAGCGCCAAGGTGCAGATCGCATTGTTGTTCAATTACCCGGTATTCAAGATACGGCTCGGGCAAAAGAAATATTAAATGCCACAGCTACCCTAGAATTTAAAATGCTAGATCAAGAACATGACATTCGTGATGCTTTAAATGGTCGTATTCCTCCAGGTTCTGAAATTGTAGAAGACCAACAAGGTGTTCCACAATTACTACTTAAAAAAGTGATGTTAGAAGGTAGCCATATCATTGATGCGAATGCTGGTGTCGATGAATACGGTATGCCAAAAGTATCCATTTCTTTAGATTCTGCTGGTGGCAGTAAAATGTCTTTGGCGACTAAAGGTAATATTGGTAAGCCAATGGCAACCGTATTTATTGAATATCAAGCAACTGGCGAGAAAAATGAGAAAGGCAAACTAATATTTGTTCCTGAGAGAGAAGTCGTCAGTGTTGCTACTATTCGCGCTCAATTAGGCAGTCGCTTTGAAATTACCGGCCTAGACTCACCCAAAGAAGCTCGTGACTTGTCATTGCTTTTACGGGCGGGGGCTTTGATAGCACCTATCTCCATCGTCGAAGAACGCACAGTAGGTCCAAGTTTAGGACAAGAAAATATCAATCTAGGCATGCAAGCCATCCTTTGGGGCTTTAGTTTAGTACTGTCATTCATGCTGTTTTACTACCGCGCGTTTGGTTTGGTTGCAAACGTTGCACTAGCAGCGAACTTAGTGATGATTGTTGGTGTGATGTCAATGATACCTGGGGCAACTTTGACTCTACCAGGAATGGCTGGAATTGTATTAACAGTTGGTATGGCTGTAGATGCTAATGTCTTGATCTTTGAAAGGATACGGGAAGAAATGCGCGAGGGCAGAAGTCCTCAACAAGCCATTCATCATGGTTATGACAGCGCATTTTCAACTATCTTGGATGCGAATATAACCACCTTCATTGCTGCTATCATCTTATTCGCAGTAGGTACTGGTCCAATTAAAGGCTTCTCTATCACGTTAATGATAGGTATAGCTACTTCGATGTTTACAGCCATTATTCTAACCCGTGTGATAGTGAACGGTGTTTGGGGTGGTAGACGTCTTCAGAAATTGTCGATTTAGGAGCGGGACATGCGATTTTTTAAATTAAAAGAAAGTATTGATTTTATGTCAATGCGCATTCCCGCCATGATTATATCGGGAATACTCATTATTGGTTCATTAGTATCTTTAGGGGTTAATCAGCTTAATTGGGGATTAGATTTCACCGGCGGTACATTGATTGAAGTAGGCTACGATAAACCTGCAGAATTAAACCAAATTCGACAGCAACTCGAAGCTGCAGATTTTGGTGACGCCATTGTGCAAAACTTTGGTAGTAGTGAAGATGTGTTAATCCGTCTAGCTCCTCGTGAAGGTGTAAAAGCTGAAGAAGTGGGCGATCAGGTTCTTAGCACTTTACGTGCAGGCGGTGATAACGTTGACATGCGCCGGATTGAGTTTGTTGGGCCAAATGTGGGTGAAGAACTGACAGAGCAGGGCGGTCTTGCAATGTTAGTCGCGTTGATCTGTATTCTGATTTACGTGGCTATGCGATTTGAGTGGCGATTTGCATTGGGTTCAGTTATCGCTTTGGCCCACGATGTCATTTTAACCTTGGGTTTATTCTCGGTATTGCAGCTTGAATTTGACCTAACGGTTATGGCTGCGGTATTGGCGGTTATCGGTTATTCATTGAACGATACTATTGTTGTTTCGGATCGTATCCGTGAAAACTTCCGTAAAATTCGTAAAGGGGAGCCGATCGATATCATTAATACATCTTTGACGCAGACCCTTAACCGCACAATTATTACTTCATTAACCACTATTTTAGTATTAATGGCGTTATTTTATAAAGGTGGGGCATTGATACATGGTTTTGCAACGGCGTTATTGTTTGGTGTGATAATCGGTACTTATTCTTCAATTTATGTGGCAAGTCTGGTGGCATTAATGCTGGGAATAAGTCGCGAAGATTTAATGCCAACAGTAGTAGAAAAAGAAGGTGCGGATCTAGACCCTCTTCCTTAGTCTTTTACTGTTTCGAAAGCCGGGTTTATCCCGGCTTTTTTATGCCTTAAATTTAGCTGCCAGCGTCGCGATTATTTCCATACATGTAAAGGTAAGGTATTCAGTCTTTAAACGAAAGATGAAGGGGTAACATCCACTCAGTTACATGGCTGAACGTGGCTGGGGGTATGTGAGGTTTAATAAACTCAAGGCATTAAAAAAGGAAGCTAAGCGCTTCCTTTTCACATAGATAAAAGACCAAACTATAACAATCTTTTAGTCAATACAGCGGCAACTATTTCAAATGTCTTACCAATGACTGAACAACACGAGGGTTACCCGCGACTATTTCGCCTTTATCAAGGGGATCGTTTCCGCCTTTATAATCGGTAACTAATCCACCAGATTCACGCACTAAGAGTTCACCCGCGGCAACATCCCAAGGTTTGATACCACGCTCCCAGTAACCATCGTAACGGCCGGCAGCAACATACGCTAAATCCAATGCGGCAGAACCACAACGGCGCACATCACCACACTGTTTAAAAATATTTGAAAAACGCTGAATGGCATCGTCTGAAGTTTCTTTCGCTTTAAAAGGGAAAGCCGTCGCTAGTACAGTATTGTTTAAGTCTTTTGCTTTTCCGGTACGAATTCTGAAACCATTTAATTGTGCTCCGGCCCCTTTACTTGCAGTAAAAAGTTCACCGCGAATTGGATCAAATACCACTGCCTGATCGATTCGGCCTTTGTGCATGAGTGCTATTGAAACGGCAAAGTGAGGAATGCCTTTGATAAAATTAGTGGTACCGTCGAGTGGGTCAATGATCCATTTAAATTCGTCACTGCCTTCAACTATGCCGCCTTCTTCACCTAGAAATGAGTGATCTGGGAAAGATTGCTGAATTTTTTCAATAATGACTTTTTCGGCTTCTTTGTCGATTTTGGTGACAAAGTCGTTCTCACCTTTTTTTTCTAACAACAAATCATTACGATTTTCAAAACCACGAGTTATCACATTTCCAGCAGCGCGAGCAGCGCGCACCGCAATATTCAGCATAGGATGCATAAGTTACCACCAATTTTTAAAAGAACGGACGAGCAGTCTTGAACAATTATCACTTTCAAAACCGCACAAAATTTCGCCGCGCAGTCTACCAGTTTTACCTGCAGATGCAATCAAATTCTAGTATTAGTGTCGGCTAGGCCTTTAACAAATCTTCGATTTTGTCGGAATTTACCTTGTGATAAGCCGGCATCTGTTGGTTATCAAAAATCTGTTGCTGGCTAAAGTTATGTCGAATCATCACTTCGTCGGTGACATCGATCAAATCACCTACGCCAATAATATTCCAAAGTTGTTCTTCGAGTATTTTGGCACGATGTATTGCGTAAATACCTACGTAACTAATTTCTGCTTGCAATCGTTCAATATCAGGCCGTCCTGCTCTGGCTAAAAATACTTTAACCGCTATAAATTGGCCCGATTCGCGTGCTTGATTAATGAAGTTTTTGCGTTCTTTATCACCATGAAACTGATCTGAAAAACGGCTCTTAATTGCCTCATTGATGAATTCACGGCTTGGGTCGAAGGCAACAAATATTTCTCGCATTACAGGTTTGTTATTTGTTTTGATCTTTTTCAAGGTGTATTGAATAAAGTCGAGTTCAACGCCGTAAGTTGAATATAAAAAATGCATATTGTATTGGCCGCTTTCAGCATCAAAAGCCAATAGATTATTTAACCGACTATTCGGATTGCTAGTAACTATCGCATCAGGTAGAAAATCAATCCCTTCTTTACGGATAAAAAAGGCGGTATTGAGCACATTCTTAGCAAACAGATTGCGCAATGCTGAGCCCATCCCTGGAATTTCCTCTTCTTCACTGTGGGCCTTTAATTTGCCTCGGTTATTGCGTATCAGCTCGTCAAAAAAGCGTTGTGCCGTCTTGTTAACCGAATCTACTACAGCTTGTAAATGCAGTACGTTTCGATCGTATGAAATGCCTTTCACTTTGTATGGTAAGTTGGCAAGGTTAAATTTTTTGGTGACATTTTGTAGTAGCGGGAAACTGAGTTTCACGAGATCGTTTTCTTCGCCATGGAAAAAGTCATTCAACTCAACGCGCATTCCTCGTGTAGACACATCTTCACTGCTTCCTTCGATGGTCATGTCACCAAAATTTAATTGCACTTTTGTGCGCAGTTGATAGCGAGTTTCTTTGCGTTGGTTATGGTATTTAAATCGAAACATTTGCACCGCTGGTGGCAGTTTGTTTCGAGGATGCCCAAACACTTTAAGCTGTGATATTTCGCCACGGCGAATGGGGATTTTTTCGTAATTTTGGGTGCCCACTTCATCGGTTATATCTGTTAATAGGGCGATATGTCTGACATTTTTAAGGCGCGACATTAATCTTGGTGCCGGTGGATGATTTTGACGCTTCACAGCACTGCTGACAGTGTCGGGCAAAGACAGCGGCATGTGTACCTGATTTAAATCTAGGTTTGTAATTTGTAATTTGAAAACCCGCCAACTGGCTTTTCTGCCGCCATAACCAAGGAAAACCTTCATTAAATCAGGACGCTCAAACAATTCTTCTTGGGTGGCTGAATAAAAGTAAACTTTGTCATCTTTAACGTGATTAAAAGAATACACAATGGTTTCCTGAAAGTGCTCAGGCAAGGTTAACAGCCGTGCAATACGTTGATGTCCTAAAACGTAACCTAAACGCAGCTCAAATAACTCATCGCTCCAGTAATATAATGGGTCTTTATTACTGTCATTAATTAATGCGTATTTGGGAACATAGATATTGTTTATTTTTTCGATATAAATCGGCACAGAGGTGACATTGGGAATGAAATACTGCTCGTAGGTTTTTAAATGTATCGCCGTGAGCGTGTTGTCCATATTAACTTTATAGCGACGTTTATTGCCATGGATAAACTTTTCAAAAAAATCTTTAAAGGAATGGGGAGCATGCTCATCATTCTTCTGCAATGAAATACGTTGTTCGCGCTGACTGTTTTCTACATCGACTATGTTATAACCAACCCCAACCTTGCGATCAATAGTGTATTCGCCTTCCAAGCCTCTGAATTGGACTGTTATACGTTCGCCAACTTTGAACAGATGTTCGTTGGCTACTTTCACTTTTAAACCACTTACTGAAACGTCAATGGTAGTCGCTTGGATGCTCTTATTCAGCTCGGTAAACAACTCAATATTCACCGCAAAATTCATCCGCTCTTCACTGCGTTTTGCATATTCACCAAAGCGCAGAACTTCAGCATGGTGGGGTTTTCGTTCTTCTACTACGACCCCTTCTTTCTCAGCTTCTTCTCTTTGCTTTTGATAAATAACTCGATAACTGTTTTCGGTATTTTTGACCGCCTCATAAACGCCCATGGTATATTCACCAAAAAGCCGTACCTGCTTTTCGAACACATCAATGGCAGTATCATCTAGAAAGTGGGTTTTATCTTGATAGGTAAATTCTCGACAGTCACCGGCCACTTGTCCTCTGAGATCGATAAGCCGCAGGCAGGGGCGGGATAGGCGCTTTAATTCCATTTTAATTAAAAAACGTTTTTGTTTGGGGATGCCTGAAGCCACCTGCGATAGAACCTGATTAAATTCAGGTTCATTTATCATTGGTTTTAACTGTTCTATAATGTCGTGGTACTTTTCTAAATCTTGACTCATGCCAATCAAATGTTCGCTATGGTTAAGGCGTCGTTATGATATTCTTTTATCGGCAACGAATAAATAACCTTTGATCCCAACTTACCGGTTTAGTTGATTTACTCAACTAGCCCTAATTTAATGTAGTTCAACAACTTATGGCTAAACGTAAAATTGCTTTTGTATGTACCGATTGTGGAGCAGAGTTCCCTCGCTGGCAAGGACAATGTAACGATTGTCAGGCATGGAACACTATTTCTGAAGTGGTTCTCAGTTCTGACAAACATTCACCAGAACGAAATTTAAAAGGTTATGCAGGGCAAACTCATGCCAAGGTCGAAACCTTAGATAAAATAGACTTACAAGCGCTGCCGCGCTTTAGTGCCGGTTTTAAAGAGCTAGACCGAGTACTCGGAGGCGGTGTTGTGCCTGGTGCAGCAATGCTTATTGGTGGTTCTCCTGGAGCGGGTAAAAGTACCTTATTATTGCAAGTTATGTGTCACTTGGCTCAAGGACGGAATACGCTTTATGTGACCGGCGAAGAATCGTTGCAACAAGTTGCGATGCGCGCTCAACGTTTAGGATTACCTACTGCGAAATTAAAAGTGCTAGCCGAAACCAATGTCGAAACGATTTGTGAATTAGCATTAGTACATAAACCAGACATCATGGTGATTGACTCTATACAGGTTATGCATGTGAGTGATATTCAATCTGCACCGGGCAGTGTTTCTCAGGTGCGCGAAAGTGCAGCTTTTCTCACACGTTTTGCTAAACAACATCACATTGCCATGTTTTTAGTGGGGCATGTAACCAAAGAAGGCAATTTGGCAGGCCCTAAGGTATTGGAACACTGTATTGACTGTTCAATGATGCTCGAAGGCGAAAGTGATAGCCGATACCGAACATTACGAGGTAATAAAAATCGTTTTGGCGCAGTGAATGAGTTGGGTGTGTTCGCGATGACCGATAAGGGATTGAAAGAAGTAAGCAATCCATCCGCCATCTTCTTGAGTCGCGAAGAGCAACAATCACCAGGCAGCATCGTAATGGTGGTTTGGGAAGGAACCCGTCCTTTGTTGGTGGAGATTCAGGCGTTGGTCGATTATTCTCAAATGGCAAATCCTAAACGTATCGCGGTGGGCACTGAAGCTAATCGTTTGGCTATGTTACTTGCGGTTTTACATCGACACGGCAACGTGCAAATGAATGATCAAGATGTGTTTGTCAATGTCGTCGGAGGGGTGCGTATAGCCGAAACCAGTGTCGATTTAGCCCTGTTGTTGGCAATGATATCCAGTTTTAGGAATCATACTCTATCGCGAGAGCTTATTGCGTTTGGTGAGGTGGGGTTAGCGGGCGAAATACGTCCGGTACCAAATGGAACTGAACGTATTCAAGAGGCTGCCAAACATGGCTTTAAGCGAGCAATCGTACCTAAAGGAAACAAACCTAAACAGGTGATTCCGGGCATTGAAGTCGTAGCGGTTTCGCGATTATCTGAAGCATTAGAGGCGTTATAGTGGAGTCTATGCAGGCCTACTCAATAATGAATTGATCACGGCCTGCATCTTTCGCTGCATATAATTTTTGATCTGCTTTTTGGATAAGTTCATTCGGGGTTAGATCCTGAGGAGAAAGACAGATACCGCCTGCACTGATTGTTATCCGACTAAAACTCGATAGCTTATGTGGTAAATTCAAGTTTCGAACAGCGTTAAGCATGCTATCGGCAATATATTGTACGCCGCTCAAATCAGTATGAGGCAGCACTATCGCAAATTCCTCGCCTCCGTATCTGGCTAGACAGTCTGTGGGACGTTTTAAAACTTTACCCAATGCATCTGCTACTGCCCGTAAACAATAATCTCCCTTGATATGACCGTAAGTGTCGTTATAAAGCTTAAAATTATCGATATCGATTAGGATTAATCCAATATGATGTTTCATTCGCGTGCACAGCTTCATCTGATTGCCCAAAAAGCCATCAAAATAATGTCGATTTTGTACCTCTGTTAATCCATCGACAGTAGCCAATCGCGTAAGTTTATCCGCCATTAATTTAGCGGCTAAATGTGAATTGACTCTATGCCGCAGTGTGGTCACAGAAAAAGGTTTGGTTATAAAGTCGGTGCATCCCGCTTCCCAGCATTCATCTTCTGCTTCTGGCGAGTTGTGGGAGCTAACAAAAATGATCGGAATCTCTTGTGTACTTTCGTTTTCTTTTAGCTTTCTACACGCAGTCAAACCGTCCATAACGGGCATGTTGATATCCATCAATATGATGTCAGGTAGTCTATGGCTGCAAAAGTCTAAAGCTTCTTGCCCAGAGGCTGCATGATGGGTTATAAAATTATCTGAAAGCGCTTTAGCTGCAATTAATGCACTAATTGGTTCATCTTCCACTATCAGAATCAAAACTTTGTCTTTTTCAAATAATTTGTCAACTACTTTGAAGATAACTCAAACTCCTGTCTTAAGCTTTTCAACAAAACACTTATATAAAGTTCGTTTTTGAGCTGGGTATGTTAAGTACACAAGAGTGTACATAAAATTTATACTAATGTTTATTATACTTAGGATTAAGAAACTAAAGAAGTTATGTCTCTTTGCAGCAGTGAAGCATCACCTAAATTTAGTTCAACTAACCTGCGTAAATCTGAAATGCTGTCAATGTCCATACATTTAATATGAAAGCCTAAACAATGATTTGCACAATGCACGATTTCACCAAACATTTTAATTACTTGGTTAGTTCCTTCGATCTCTATATTGAGTTCAAATTCTTGCTCTAGGTCAGCCTCAAATTCATCGGGATATCCAATAAGTGCGCCATTTAAAGAAATATCAATAATGCTAGTTTGCCAATGACGATTTTGTTGGAACAAAATGGCTGGCGCTGAAAAATCAACGCGGTTAAATTGACGTTTTTCCATAGTAAGTCCCAAAGTTGCCATCAATGGCCATAGTTAAGCATAAAAAGCGTGTGAATGCGCCCAAGATTTTACCCGGACACATCTTTCACACACTGATATTCGCGCGTCTCACTGGCTATTTACTGATTTTTTTGTATTTAAGTCTGTGGGGTTCTACCACATCTTCTCCAAGGGTTTCTTTTAACCAAGCTTCGTAATCGGTGTAATTACCTTCATAGAAGTTGATTTTTCCCTCATCACGGTAATCCATAATGTGAGTGGCCACTCTGTCTAGAAACCAACGGTCATGGGAAATAACCATAGCACAACCAGGGAATTCCAAAATTGCATTTTCCAAGGCTCTCAAGGTTTCAACATCTAGGTCGTTGGTTGGTTCATCTAACAGAAGTACGTTGCCACCTGCTTTAAGCAATTTCGCTAAATGAACTCGATTACGTTCACCACCAGAGAGATCTTTAATAAATTTCTGTTGGTCAGTACCTTTAAAGTTAAAACGACTACAATATGCTCGACTGTTTAGTTCGAAATTACCAATTCGGATAATATCCGAGTCATCGGATATCTCTTTGTAAACGGTGTTTTTCTCGTTCATATGATCGCGAAACTGTTCGACACTTGCCAGTTGCACTGTATCGCCTAAAACGATTTCTCCCGAATCCGGCTGCTCTTGTCCGGTGAGCATACGAAACAGGGTTGATTTACCTGCACCGTTAGGGCCAATAATGCCGACAATCGCGCCTTTTGGCATGCTAAAAGATAAATTATCGATTAACAGTCGATCTCCATAAGACTTAGATAACCCCGTAACTTCAATAACTTTGTCGCCTAGCCGCTCACCGGGCGGAATAAACAACTCATTGGTTTCATTACGCTTCTGGTAATCACCAGTGGTCAATTCGTCAAACCTAGCCATTCTTGCTTTGCTTTTGGCTTGACGGCCTTTGGGGTTTGAACGAACCCACTCTAATTCTTGTTTAATGGATTTTTGACGGGCGCTTTCTGTGCGCTCTTCTTGGGCAAGACGCTGGTCTTTTTGTTCAAGCCAAGAGGAGTAATTACCTTCCCACGGAATACCTTCGCCGCGGTCAAGTTCTAATATCCAACCTGCGACATTATCAAGGAAGTAGCGGTCATGGGTAATCGCCACTACTGTGCCTTCATAGTCGTGTAAGAAACGCTCGAGCCAAGCGACTGATTCAGCATCCAAGTGGTTAGTAGGCTCATCAAGAAGCAGCATGTCAGGCTTTTCTAATAATAACCGACACAGAGCCACTCGTCGTCTTTCACCACCAGACAATTTACTTACATCTGCATCCCAAGGTGGTAGACGAAGTGCATCTGCAGCTCGTTCTAAAGAATTCTCCAGATTATGGCCGTCTTTGGCTTGAATTATTGCTTCTAATTGGCCTTGTTCTTTTGCCAAGGCATCAAAGTCTGCGTTTTCTTCTGCATATTCAGCGTAGACTTCATCTAAGCGTTTAATAGCGTGGGCAACGTCTGCAACGGCTTCTTCAATATTACCGCGCACATCTTTACTTTCATCTAATTGGGGTTCTTGGGGGAGGTAGCCAATTTTTAGCTCTGGAGAAGGCCTAGCTTCCCCTTCTATATCTTTGTCAATTCCAGCCATAATGCGCAGTAATGTTGATTTACCTGCGCCGTTTAAACCTAAAACGCCAATTTTAGCGCCCGGGAAAAAACTCAATGAAATGTTTTTAAGTATGTGTCTATTGGGTGGGACAATCTTGCCCACTCTGTGCATGCTATATACGTATTGTGCCATAGTACCGATTTAATAAAGGGTAAAACATTAGTGTAATCCAGACCGAGCCACAGTCCAATGCTGATGTGATATTTTTTGCCACAGATTACGGTATTTGCTGATAAGTACTCGTTAGTTGAATCGTTTTCGTGTTTAAAACTATCGCTTTGCCCCTTGTATTTTTATTTACCTTCTGCAGAATAAATTTAACGGAAATGAAATTAGGAATAGTTATGTTGAATTGGGGTCTTATTGGACCAGGGGTCATAGCCCATCAATTTGCTACGGCACTAGCAAGTTCGGTTCAAGGAATATTATATGCTGTGGCAAGTCGAAATATTGAGCGTGCCAAAGCGTTTTCAGAGCAATATCGCGCCCCTGTGACATTTGAAGATTATCACGCTTTAATTGCCGATCCAAACGTTGATGTGGTCTACATTGCCACTCCACATTCCCATCATTTTCCGTTAGCCAAAGCGTGCCTAATGGCTGGGAAACACGTGTTGATGGAGAAACCGCTTACGGTAAATGCCCAGCAAACTAAGCAATTGATAAGTCTTTCTCAACAACATCAATGTGTATTTCAAGAGGCTATGTGGAGCCGCTTCATGCCGTGCTTTGAACAGGTTAAAGAGTGGATAGAACAACAACAAATTGGTGAGGTTGAATATATTACTTCGCAAATTGGTTTTGCTTTTTCAGACCTAGAAAATCACCGTATATCCGATCCTGCGTTGGCTGGCGGAGCCTTATTGGACCTGGGAATTTACAGTGTTAGTTTGAGTCAGTATTTGTTAGCCGAAAATCCATCTGAGATACAGGCAACAGCCAAAATAAACAAAGATGGAATTGATCACAATACAGCGGTGAATTTAACTTATCCGTCCGGCGTCATTAGTCAATTTACCTGTACCATGGCTGCCCAATGCTCCAATGTTATGAGCATTCATGGAAAAGATGGTTACATTTCTTTGCCGGCATATTTTTGGAACGGACGGCAAGCGCAATTATTCAAAAATGAAAAATTGCAACAAACCTTGGATTTCCCTCATCCAGTTAATGGCTTTGAATATCAAATCGAATCAACCATGGAGTCAATATTACTGGGGCGTTCTTGCGATTCTAGAATGAACCATGCAGACAGTCTCAGTGTGATGCTCACCTTAGATGCGATTCGCCAACAAATAAATCTAAGGTTTCCAGAATTTATCGAGTCTGTTGATTAAATATTCAGCCGTATTTGGGCAACAGTTTAGATTCTCGTAAATAATCACAATAGCCCTCTCTAACAGGTATAAATTATACTTAAGGGTTTGGATCATTTTTCAGTAAAAGTATGTACAAAACGATCAAAATGACTAGAATAAGCGCTCATTTTTTATCCCTGCGAAGGTGAAATTATGCGTTATCACCTGAACGTTGTGCCGAGTTGTTGAGGAGACACCATGCTGAAACGTAACATGAATATTGCTGACTTTGACCCCGAGTTATACGATGCGATCGTAAAAGAAACTCAACGCCAAGAGCATCACATCGAGCTTATTGCCTCGGAAAATTATTGTAGTCCGCGAGTTTTGGAAGCCCAAGGTTCTCAACTTACCAACAAATACGCAGAAGGATACCCTCACAAGCGTTACTACGGTGGATGTGAGTATGTTGATATCGCAGAAGATTTAGCGATTGAGCGAGCCAAACAGCTATTTGGTGCTGAGTATGCCAATGTACAACCGCATTCAGGATCGCAAGCAAACTCTGCTGTCTTTATGGCGTTACTTGACGCTGGGGATACCGTTCTAGGAATGAGTCTAGCTCATGGTGGACACCTTACTCACGGTGCTCATGTTAGCTTTTCAGGCAAAACCTATAATGCTGTTCAGTATGGTCTAAATGAAGCGACTGGCGAAATTGATATGCAGCAAGTGGAAGATTTAGCACTTGAGCATAAACCGAAAATGATTATTGGTGGCTTCTCTGCATATTCAGGTATTGTTGATTGGCAGAAGTTCCGTGAGATTGCCGATAAAGTGGGTGCTTTCTTGTTGGTTGATATGGCACATGTTGCTGGATTGGTGGCTGCTGGGATTTATCCTAATCCATTACCCCATGCACATGTCGTAACCACTACTACCCATAAAACGTTAGCTGGTCCTCGTGGTGGATTGATTCTATCTGCTTGTGGTGACGAAACTATTTACAAAAAATTGAATAGTTCTGTATTTCCAGGTAATCAAGGTGGTCCTTTGTGTCACGTGATTGCAGCAAAAGCAGTAGCCTTTAAAGAAGCCCTAGAACCAGAATTTAAAGAATATCAAAAGCAAGTTGTCGTAAATGCCAAAGCTATGGTTAGCGTAATGCAAGAGCGTGGCTATAAAATTGTTTCGGATGGAACAGATAACCATCTGTTTTTGCTGGATTTAATTGATAAAGATATTACTGGTAAAGATGCCGATGCTGCATTGGGTAGTGCCAATATCACAGTCAACAAAAATTCGGTACCAAATGATCCTCGCTCTCCTTTTGTAACCAGTGGCTTGCGTATTGGCTCTCCAGCAATTACCCGTCGCGGGTTTGGCGAACAGGAAGCTAAACAAGTGGCAAATTGGATTAGTGATGTGCTTGATGATATTGAAAGTGCGGAAACTATTGCTAGAGTTAAAAAAGAAGTGATTGAATTATGTGAGAAATTCCCCGTTTACGGTTAATTTCTAACACTCTACTACATATAGCCGCTGTTTATCAGCGGCTTTTTTTTGTCTTAGAATCATCGAATATTGGCTTACTAGCTACTTTGCCTTTGCCCTTAAGTTGCTGATAATAAAACTCACTTTTGTTAGAGGAGTAATATATGTCATCAGTAGTATCACGAATACCTGCCGCGTCAGTTGACATCGCAAAGGCCCATTTTGCACATTTATTAAGTTTAGAAACGGATTGTTGGGATACACATTTTGCCATCAGCAATAACCGTCAAGATTTTGTGTTGCTGGATGTGCGAAGTTTAGTGCTTTTCAAACAAGGCCATTTACCCAACGCGATAAACTTACCCCACAAAAACATCAACTCTGAGACAATCCAAACTTACCCTAATGAAACCTTATTTGTGGTGTATTGTGCTGGCCCTCATTGCAATGGCGCTGACAAGGCCGCTCTTAAATTAGCTGAATTGGGGCGACCAGTGAAAAAACTCATTGGTGGGGTAACAGGTTGGTTAGACGAAGGATTTGAATTAGTCACTGAAGAGTAAATCACTTGCCAAAGACTAATTGGCACTTGGTTTTAATTGGTAGTGCACCTTAAACCCTCTGCCATTGTTACCTGACACATTTACTAACAGGGTGTTTTCCGTACGTAAATATTCTATTTGCTTTGGAAAATCGTGATTTGGATTTTCAAAGGTAACGGTATTTGCTGTGCAGTTTTTCGCTCTAAAGGCCACTGGTAAGCTATTGTGGCCAACTTTTGCTAAATAAAATATCTCTGTTTGCATTTGTACTAAACGCATACTTTCTTGTTGCTTGAGTTTTCCTGATGCATCTCGGCTGCTGCCTGTTCCTGTTAAGGTGTCGTCGCTTATTTTCAACCAACTTTCTTGGGTATTGCCATCTGGCGTCGTTTGCCAGTTCCCCACAAGCCATTGCAGTTGGGTTAGGGAAACACATTTCGAATCAGCAGCCTCTACGTGCGCATTAAATATAATTATCACTATTGATAATAGATAAATTAGACGTTGCATATATCACCTTTTGACTTTTTTATGCTAGTTTAGCGAGCATCTGTAGATAGTGAAAAGAAAATAAGTCTATGTTTTGTCCTTTCTGCTCTGAACAAGAAACTAAAGTTATCGATTCCCGATTGGTTGCCGAAGGTCATCAGGTGCGCCGCAGACGAGAGTGCACCGCTTGTCATGAGCGCTTTACTACCTTTGAAATTGCAGAGTTAGTGATGCCTAGAGTGGTTAAGCGCGACGGTTCAAGAGAGCCGTTTAATGAAGATAAATTGCGCGCCGGTTTATTGCGAGCATTAGAGAAACGCCCCGTAAGCACTGAAAAAGTGGAACATTGTATTAGTCAGTTGAAGTCATCTTTGCGCGCAACAGGAGAGCGGGAAATTAGCAGCGAATTCTTGGGCAGCTTGATCATGGATGCGCTCAAAGAGCTAGATAAAGTCGCCTACGTGCGTTTTGCATCGGTTTACCGTTCATTCGAAGATATTCGTGAGTTTGGTGAAGAAATTGCCAAATTAGGTGAAAAGCCTTAATTTTTTTATCCGCTTAGCGAAATTGGTACAAAATGTCTGCCTATAATTTTTCAAATTTAGACCATCATTTAATGAGCATCGCTCTAAAGTTGGCCAGCAAAGGTCAATTTACTACGACACCAAATCCCAATGTCGGCTGTGTTATTGCGAATCAAAATGGGGATGTACTAGGTCAAGGATGGCACCATAAAGCAGGCACTCCTCATGCTGAAGTACATGCTCTTAAACAAGCAGGTGACAAAGCACTAGGCGCGACCGCTTATGTTACTTTAGAGCCTTGTAGTCATTTTGGCAAAACTCCTCCTTGCGCTGATGCGTTAATTCACGCCGGTGTGAAACGTGTGGTTGCTGCTATGGTTGATCCCAACCCGAAAGTCGCGGGAAGTGGATTAAAACGTTTATCTGAACAAGGTATCGATGTCTCCCATGGTCTAATGACAGAGCAGGCTGAACTATTAAATCGCGGTTTTATAAAACGGATGAAATATAATCGTCCGTGGCTCACAGTGAAACTAGCCGCAAGCCTTGATGGTAAAACAGCATTAGCGAATGGTCATAGTCAATGGATTACGGGGGCGGCGGCGCGCTCTGATGTGCAAGAACATCGAGCTAGGAGCTGCGCCATATTGTCTGGTTCCGGAACGGTTTTAGCCGATAATCCAAGTCTAAATGTAAGATATAACGAATTAAGTCATGCCAAAACGTGGATAACTGAATCTGAACTTCGGCAACCCCTGCGAATTATTTTAGATGGTAAAAACCAACTTACTGATAATTTAAAAATGTTTGATCTTGATGGTCGAAATCTAATTATAAATCGCAAACATAACCCTTCAATAAGAGCCAGCGTAGAACAAGTCCAAATAAATAGCCTAGGCAATAAACTTGATTTACAAGCCATGTTACAAATTTTGTCTGAAAGACAATTAAATGAAGTTTGGGTAGAGGCTGGTGGCCGGCTTGCAGGGGCGTTAGTTCAACAAGACTTAGTAGATGAGTTGATTTTATATCAAGCGCCCAAACTATTGGGGGATAAAGGTCAAAATTTGTTTGTGATGGATGAACTGACACAAATGAATCAAGCTAAAATGTTACGATGGTCCACTGTTCGTATGGTCGGTGATGATTTGAAAATGGTCGCACATTTTAAATAACTGACTCAATTGAAATTTTTGCAAATATCGGATGACAAAATGTTTACTGGAATAATAGAAGATGTAGGTCATATCGCAAAATTGCAACCCAAGGGTGATGATATTCGCCTTACCGTTGCAGTGAATAAGTTAGATATGTCAGACGTGGCATTAGGTGACAGTATCGCCACCAATGGTGTGTGTTTAACCGTTGTGGATTTTTCAGATAAACATTACAGCGTTGATGTCTCTCCTGAAACCATCAAACGTTCTGGTTTTGCTAACTACACTGTGGGCGACAAAGTAAACCTTGAGAAAGCCATGCAGGCAAGCTCTCGCTTTGGCGGCCATATTGTCAGTGGTCATGTGGATGGTGTGGGAAAAATCGTGGCCATTAATCCGATTGACCGTTGGTTAGAAATCTGGATTCAAGCACCCGATGAATTAGCTAAATACATATCTGAAAAAGGCTCCATTACAATTGATGGTGTTAGCTTAACTGTCAATGACGTGGATGGAGCTAAGTTTATGCTCACGTTAATTCCACATACCTTACAAGAAACAATTATCGGTAATTACCAAGTTGGAAGTTTAGTTAATCTAGAAGTGGACTTGATTGCTCGCTATCTGGAGCGTTTGATATTAGGTGATAAAGCCGCACACAGTCAGAATAAATCAGGCATAGATCTGCAATTTTTGGCTGAAAACGGCTATTTGAAGTAAACCAAATTTAATCTATTAAAATACACAAAATACAGAGTACCCTACACAATGGCATTACATAGCATCGAAGAAATAATCGAAGACATCAAACAGGGCAAAATGGTGATCCTGATGGATGATGAAGATCGTGAAAATGAAGGCGATCTGATTATGGCCGCAGAATATGCGACTCCTGAGGCTATCAATTTTATGGTCACCCATGCTCGAGGGTTGGTGTGTTTGCCAATGACAGCAGAACGCTGTCAGCATTTGAATTTACCATTAATGGTCGATAACAATAGTGCCCAATTTTCTACTAATTTCACCGTTTCAATTGAAGCCGCTAAGGGAGTTACTACTGGGATTTCTGCGGCGGATCGAGCGCAAACTATTTTGGCTGCCGTCAACAAAAATGCAAAAGCAGAAGATATTGTTCAGCCTGGCCATATTTTTCCGTTAATTGCCAAAGAGGGTGGTGTACTCAATAGAGCGGGCCACACTGAAGCAGGAGTAGACTTAGCAAGATTAGCTGGTGCAGAACCTGCTTCGGTTATCGTCGAAATCTTAAATGAAGATGGCACTATGGCACGAAGACCTGAACTAGAATTATTTGCTGAAAAGCATAATTTGAAAATGGGTACCATTGCCGATTTAATCGAATATAGAAACCTCAATGAAACGACCATAGAACAAGTCGCTAGTTGCAAATTGCCCACTCGCTACGGCGAGTTTGATTTACATACCTTTAAAGATGTCATTGATGACCAAGTGCATTTTGCTTTATGTAAAGGCAAAATCGACAGTGACAATCCTACCTTGGTTAGAGTGCACTTACATAATACGTTTAACGATTTATTTGCATCTGAACGCTCTGCCCAGCGCAGCATGGGGTTGCACGAGGCGATGCAAAAAATCGCCGATGAAGGAGGCGTTTTGGTGCTATTGGGTAAGCAAGAAGATCTGATTGCGCAGGTAAAACAATTTGAAGCCGAAGATCAAGGCAGAAGTGCGGCTGCAGCTAAATATCAAGGCACTTCACGAACCGTTGGAGTGGGAAGTCAAATTCTCGCTACCCTAGGGGTGCGTAAGATGCGTTTGCTAAGCAAACCTAAGAAATATCACGCCTTATCGGGTTTTGGTCTAGAAGTTGTCGATTACGTATATTAATCCATTTGGGTTTCCATGGCGTTGTGCTATAATCCGCGCCGTTTTTCTTACAGGGCTTCACAAACATGAATATCATTGAAGGTAATGTTCGCGCAACCGGCAAAAAGTTTGCGCTGGTTGTATCTCGGTTTAACAGTTTTGTTGTTGAGAGCTTAGTTGACGGAGCATTAGACACTCTAGAACGTGTGGGTGAAGTGAGTGATCAAGACATTACTTTGGTTCGAGTTCCCGGTGCTTATGAGCTTCCCATCGTAGCTAAAAAATTAGCTGAGCAAAAAAAATACGATGCTATTATTGCCTTAGGTGCTGTTATCCGTGGCGGTACCCCCCATTTTGATTTTGTTGCTGGCGAATGTAATAAAGGTCTAGCACAGGTTTCATTGGAATACGGCATACCGGTTTCTTTCGGTGTAATCACTACTGACAGCATTGAACAAGCAATCGAACGTTCAGGCACCAAAGCAGGTAACAAGGGCGCTGATGCGGCCATGGGTGCACTGGAAATGGTAAATGTCATCGCGCAAATTGAAGAGGCATAATCCGTGAAGCCATCTGCACGTAGAAAAGCAAGAGAGCTTGCGGTACAAGCCGTTTACTCTTGGCAAATGAGCAAAAACCCAGTGGAGCAAATCGAACTGGGAATTGCCACAAGCACAAATATGGAAAAAGTCGATATGGCATATTTCCAAGAATTGTTGCGAAATGTTGTCAAAGATAGTGAAAACCTTGATAAAACGATCAAACCATACCTTGGGCGTTTACCAGAAGAACTTGATGTGGTGGAAAAAGCTATTCTGCGCATTGCAACCTATGAACTTACCGCACGTATTGATGTCCCTTACAAGGTAGTGATAAACGAAGCTATCGAATTGGCGAAATCTTTCGGTGCGGACGAAAGCCATAAGTTTGTAAACGGTGTGCTTGATAAAGCAATTAAAACCCTCAGAAAACACGAATTATCTTCAAAAGAGTAACGTGAAAGAATTTGATATTATTGATCGCTTTTTTAAACAAGAGCGAGAGTCGCGTAAAGACGTAATTCAGGGCATTGGGGATGATTGTGCAATCACTCGTGTGCCTGAAGGCCTTAACCTTGCCATCACCACTGATACATTAATTAGTGGCGTGCACTTTCCCGTGGATACGCCACCTGAAGCGATTGCGCATAAAGCATTGGCGGTTAATTTAAGTGATCTGGCGGCTATGGGGGCGGAGCCAGCTTGGTTTAGTTTGTCCCTATCTCTCCCTAATATAGACGAAGCTTGGTTAGAGGCTTTTTCACAATCCCTATTTGAAGTATCTAAATACTACTCAATACAATTAATTGGCGGTGATACTGTACAAGGTCCATTGGCAATTACCATTACAGCTCACGGTTTTGTTCCGAATGAACATGCGTTAATGCGCAGCACTGCTAAACCTGGCGACTTAGTATATGTTACTGGCACCATAGGTGATGCAGGAGCCGGACTAGATATTAAATTGGGCAAACTCGATAGTTCTGAACTTGCTGCTAATTACTTATTAAACCGACTAAATTATCCTGCACCAAGATTGCTGGCTGGAACGGCGTTACGACGCACGGCAAGCTCTTGTATTGATATATCTGACGGCCTAGTGCAAGACCTGCAACATATTCTTAATGCATCTGAATGTGGTGCTAAAATCCACGTGAAAAATCTTCCCTTATCAGTGGCCCTCAAAGAAACGGTCGATTTAGAGCAAGCAATCCAATATGCACTCAGTTCAGGTGATGACTATGAGCTTTTGTTTACTGTTAATGAAGAACAAAAGGGCAATTTAGAAACTGCTTTGGCTAACGCAAATATTAATGCAACTTGCATTGGTCAACTTACCGGCGTAAAACGAAAGCTTGAATTGGTTTTTGATGATGAGCCTTATGAGCAACAGGGTGCATGTTTTGAGCACTTTAGCGTTTGAACGCTGAACAACGAAGCCGAGTTACGCTGAGTAACCCAGCACATTTTTTGGCTTTAGGAGCAGGGTCAGGCCTTGCCTCTAAAATGCCTGGAACATTTGGTACCCTTGCCGCTGTACCACTTGTTTGCTTGCTGCTAGAAACCGTCTCCTTGAATGTTTATCTATTTCTATGTCTGATAGCCAGTGTTGCCGGTATCTGGATTTGCGGCAAAACTGCCGATGATATGGGTGTACACGATGATTCATCTATCGTTTGGGATGAAGTGGCAGGCATGATGATTACTATGATTGCGGTGCCTTTGAGCTGGCAGACTATGCTGGTGGGGTTTGTATTGTTCCGTGTTTTCGATATTCTCAAACCATGGCCAATAAGCTACTTAGATAAACATGTTCACGGTGGTTTTGGTATTATGGCCGACGATGTGTTGGCGGGAATCGCTGCTTTTGCTAGTCTACATTTGCTACTGCACTTCGGGGTTCTATAGCTCGTTACTTTTAACGTCTTGTTCTTCCACTATTTCCAGCTTCTATAAATTTATCTGAATCTTTGCCGCCACTGTCACTTAGCTTATAAGACCCTAGCAACATCAAATAACTGGCTAATTAAATAGCCAGTTAAAAGTCAGTGATTAGTCTAAAAATTCTCTTACTTTGGCAACAATACCAGCACCGTCTAATTGCAACTCTTTATACATCTCTTGTTGCGTTCCTTGCATGATGAACTCATCAGGTAAGCCTATTTGCAGTAACTTGCTCGTGTACTTTTGACTGAGTAAATATTCTGCCACTGCACTGCCTGCACCACCCGTAATTGCGCCATCTTCAAGGCTTACAAATAGCTCAAAATCCTTGGCTAATGAATCGATTATGTTGCTATCCAAAGGTTTTACAAAGCGCATATCTACCATAGTCGCTCCTAATTCTTCCGCCGCTTCAATAGCATAGGGCAGCAAGGTACCGAAATTCAAAATAGCTACTTTATTACCATGTCTGAGCGTCCGCGATTGACCAATTTTAATTTCGCTCATGGTTTTTTCAATTTTAGCACCAACCCCAGTACCTCGCGGATAACGTACCGCCGCGGGTTGATTTAGTTTGTGGCCGGTGTACAGCATTTGACGGCACTCGTTCTCGTCAGAAGGGGCCATAATAATTAAGTTCGGAATACAGCGCATAAAGGGGATATCAAAGGCGCCTTGATGGGTTGGACCATCGGCACCGACCAAACCAGCGCGGTCTACGGCAAAAAGCACCGGAAGGTTTTGCAATGCTACGTCATGAATTAACTGATCATAAGCTCGCTGTAAGAATGTTGAATAAATTGCTACAACTGGATTGAGCCCTTCTTTGGCTAAACCTGCAGCGAAGGTTACTGAATGTTGTTCGGCAATGGCCACATCAAAGTACTGTTCTGGAAATTCTTGAGAGAATTTGACCATACCCGAGCCTTCACGCATTGCCGGAGTGATGGCCATCAATTTTGAGTCCAAAGCGGCCATATCACATAACCATTCGCCAAATACGTTTGAAAAAGTAGGACCACTGGGAGCTGATTTTGGTAAGCCATTGTCTGCAGGGTTGAACTTAGGCACGGCATGAAATTTAATCGGATCTTTTTCCGCTAACTCAAATCCTTTGCCTTTTTTGGTTACCACATGAAGAATTTGTGGGCCTTTAATATTTCGCATGTTACGTAAGGTTTCAACAACCCCTTTCACATCGTGGCCGTCGATAGGACCGATATAATTAAATCCAAGCTCTTCAAATATGGTGCCTGGAACCACCATACCTTTTATATGTTCTTCTGCTCGACTGGCAAATTCTTTTATAGGCGGTACATTGCTTAATAATTTTTTGCCGCCATCGCGAATCGAATTGAAGAAGTTTCCCGTTAACAGGCGCGCTAAATGACTATTGAGTGCGCCAACATTTTCTGAAATCGACATTTCGTTATCGTTCAGAATAACCAACACATCTTTATTGATGTCTCCGCCATGGTTTAGAGCTTCAAACGCCATACCTGCGGTCATAGCGCCATCACCAATTACCGCGACTACCTTACGATCTTTACCTTCTTTTTCAGCAGCCACAGCCATGCCCAAGGCTGCGCTTATTGACGTTGAAGAGTGACCTACAGCAAAGGTATCGTATTCGCTTTCTAACGGCCAAGGAAACGGATGTAGGCCATCTTTTTGACGAATGGTCGTCATTAGTTCTCGACGACCTGTCAGAATTTTATGGGGATAAGCCTGATGACCCACATCCCAGATGAGGCGATCAAAAGGTGTGTTATAAACATAATGAAGTGCGACCGTTAGCTCAACAGTGCCTAGTCCAGAAGCGAAATGCCCACTACTTTTACTGACGCACGACAAAAGGTATTGACGCAATTCATCTGCACACTGTCTTAATTGTTCTTGTGGAAGTTTACGCAAATCTTCAGGCGTATTGGCCTTTGCCAAGATAGGATAGTGAGCTAAATCAAGTGTCATGTTTTGCCTAGTATTATTTATGTTTGTGGCTTGCGAGTCTAAAAACGTCGATTAACAACAAAATCGGAAAATTCGCGCAATAACGTTGTATTGTATGGCAAAGCGTCTAATGCGTGAAGTGCTTGTTGATGAAGTTGCTGCAAATATGTTTTTGCACCTTCTAATCCCAACAACGAAGGGTAGGTGGATTTGTTCTGAGCTTGATCAGAACCTTGCGGTTTACCAATCACCTTGGAGTCACCTATTATATCTAAAATATCGTCTTGAACCTGAAAAGCTAGGCCTAAAGCTTCACTATATTGATCAAGCAGTTGACTCACTTCTGGAGCAAGATCTTCGGCCAAAATTGTGGCCATGGAAACCGATACTTTAAACAATGCACCTGTCTTGAGATTATGCAGTTGTTGTAACTCTGATTGGGAAATCGGTTTATTGGTGGCTGCTAAATCAAGGGCTTGCCCAGCACACATACCGTGAATTCCAGAAGCTTGAGAGAGCAATTTAACCAGCTTCAACTGTTTAATTGGATTGTTTATCGCAGAATCTGCTGAGCTAAGTACATCAAAGGCGAGAGTTTGCAATGCGTCACCGGCCAAAATAGCAGTTGCTTCATCAAACGCTATGTGACAGGTCGGCTTACCCCGCCTCAGTTCATCATCATCCATCGCAGGTAAGTCGTCATGGATCAGCGAATAGGCATGAATACATTCAACTGCAAAGGCTGGCACATCCAATTTATCTATAGAAACACCCAGCATTTCACCAGTAGCATAAACCAAAAATGGTCGTGTTCGTTTTCCGCCATTGAGTAATGCGTATTGCATCGCTTGTGTTAAGCGTGTCGCAGGGGACGAATGCTCGACAAAATATTGATTGAGTAAATTGTCAATGCGCAGGTGAAAGCGCTTTTGGTTTTGAACTAAAGCGGTCACTCATCTATCCGTTGTTGGTCTAGCTCCTGAAGCACATCTTCTTGATCTTGTTGCATCAAAATCTGCACTCTTTGTTCAGCCGCTTTGAGCATTTTTTGGCTATTTCGAGCAAGTGATATGCCCCTTTCAAACTTCGCTAATGCTTGTTCTAAAGGAATATCTCCCTGTTCCATTTCTGCAACCAGTTGCTCTAATTCCTGCATTGTGTCTTCAAACGAATTGTCACTTAGTTCGTTGTCTTTACTCATCTGGTACAGTGTCCTTAATAGCGAATATTTTAAAAGTTGGGAACGATACCTGAGGCACCATTTTTGGTCAATGGATTTTACTCCACCTAGGTACATAGCGGGCAATAAACTTGATAATTTTAGTAGTTCATTTGTGCCAAACTGTAATTGTATATGCTATGTTTTCCTATAACTTGGATATAACTCCTTTAGAATCGGCTTCAACAGTCGATAAAATGGAATAATTCAGTGACTTATCCGGGTAAATACCTTAAAAAGAGTAAGGTATTCGGGTCTTTTTTCGATTAGCTTATCGAATCCTTGGGAGGACAATGTGGATTTAGCGACCCTTATAGGTATGCTTGGTGCAATCGGTTTCGTCGTCATGGCCATGGTTATGGGTGGCGACATTAGTATGTTTATGAACGTGCCATCTATCCTTATTGTATTTGGTGGTACATTGTTTGTGGTGCTATCTCAGTACACACTTGGGCAGTTTTTCGGTGCGGGTAAAATCGGCGGAAAAGCATTCATGTTTAAGATTGAATCGCCTGACGACCTAATTCAGAAAATTGTAGAAATGGCTGATGCAGCTAGAAAAGGTGGCTTTTTGGCCCTTGAAGAAGCTGAAATAGAAAATGCATTCATGCAAAAAGGCGTCGATATGTTGGTAGATGGCCACGATGTCGATGTGGTCAGAGATACCCTTGCTAAAGACATTGCGATGACCACTGAACGTCACGAGTTTGGTGCCACAATTTACAAAGGTATGGGAGACGTTGCTCCTGCAATGGGCATGATCGGTACTTTAATTGGCTTGGTTGCTATGCTTTCTAACATGGATGATCCAAAAGCAATTGGACCCGCAATGGCTGTGGCACTATTAACCACCCTATATGGCGCTTTTTTTGCGAATGTTATTTGTTTGCCGATGTCAGTTAAATTGCTAAACCGTGCGAACGAAGAGAAACTTAATCAAAGCCTGGTGTTAGACGGCATAATAGGTATCGCAGACGGACAAAATCCAAGAGTTATCGAAGGAATATTGAAAAGTTATCTTGCTGCGAATAAGCGCGGTGCGGCGACAGAGGAAGAATAGTCAATGGCAGAGCAAGAATGCCCAAAATGTCCTCCTGAAGGACTCCCTGCGTGGATGGGGACTTTTGCGGACTTAATGTCTCTGCTGATGTGTTTCTTTGTGCTGTTGCTGGCCTTTTCTGAAATGGATGTGCTTAAATTTAAGCAAATTGCCGGTTCAATGAAATTCGCTTTTGGTGTGCAGAATAAAATTGAAGTCAAAGATATTCCTAAAGGTACCAGTGTTATTGCCATGGAATTTCGACCTGGCAGACCAGATCCCACTCCCATCGAAAATATCCAGCAGCAAACTGTTGATATGACCCAAGAAATGTTGGAATTCCAAGCCGGCGATGAAGATTCTGCTGGCGGACGGCAAAAACAACGAGGTGAACAACGAGGTGGAGCAGCACAACAAACCGCTACTGACCAGTCTTCGTCTTCTGCTCAACAACAATCTAGTCAAGAACAAACTAACGAGTTGATGAAAAAAGTCGCTCAACAATTACAAAAACAAATTTTAGATGGTTCTATTGAAATGGAATCTTTAGGCCAGCAAATTATCATAAGGATCCGTGAGAATGGATCGTTTTCCGCGGGATCTGCCTTTCTACAACCCCAATTTCGTCCCATTTTGAAGACGATTGGTGAATTACTTGCAGATGTTCCAGGTGAGATAGAGATTTCTGGCCACAGTGACAGTCAGCAAATATCCAATGAGTTATATCGCTCTAACTGGGATTTATCCGCGCAAAGGGCGGTTGCTGTAGCAGAAGAAATTAGAAAAGCTGACGGTTTTGATGAGCAACGCATGTTGGTGGTAGGGAAGGCGGATACCGCGCCATTGTCGACCAATGAAAACGCTGGAGACAGAGGTCGTAATCGCCGCGTAGAAATTGCTATTAACCAAGGTAAACCTATGTATTCAAAACCCATTTCGGTTATCGAGCCTTAAGGGGGATGCTAACCTAACTCCCTAGGTTATTGGCATTTCCTAAGCGGCTCAGTTTTATCAAAGAAGATGGAAATTTCTGCCACTCCGATACCTAATTTACTCATATACGAACGATTCATCATGCGCTTTTCATCCAACATGTACATCCAATCATCTACTTTCAGATCAAATTCTGAATCATCTACAGGCACTCTGAGTGTATAGTGCCAATTGAAACTCATACCATTAGCTTCGCCACTTGCTTGGCCAATTACATCACCTGCAGACCCTGTGACAGTGCCGTCTTGCTGAATATTAAGTTGCCACTGTCTGATTTGCGTTTCGCCATCTGCATAGTAAAACGTTTCGTGTAATTTTCCGCTATCACCTTGCCAAGTGCCAATGATGTCAACACAAAAACGACGAGTCGTTTTGTTATTGATATCTTGCACAATTCCCCACGCGGTTACATTGCCTGAAAAATACTCTTTTAGTTTAAATTCTGGTGTGGTTCCTTGATAATCATCGACCGAGGATGAACACCCAGATAAACCGACCATTGCAGCGCAAACCGCTGTGTATTGAATAAAGTTCATCGTTAACCTCCAATCAGTTGTTTACGAAGTTTGGGGTAACTGCAGTTTTCGTCGAGCCATATGGCCAGAAAACTCGGTCCAAATTTGGGGTCTTGTATCACTCCAATGAGATCATCATTAAAAAAGAATTGGCTGTGACCATTCGCATTGACCTTCAAGGTCAGTACGTCATTTTTTTTGATATTCGGCCAAATTGAATCAAGCTCATCCAGCCAATTTCGAATATTCTGCGAGGAATAACCTAGTTTTTGCCATTCCTGTTCTGTGCGCTCCAATAAGTCTTCACTTTTTATTGCACGTAAGTATTTTATTTGCAGTGCCAATGGCAGGTTATCAGCAGCATATTCTCCATTCTTGCTATAAAGAGTTGAGAAATAAATATCGAAAAAGAATACCTCTAGTTTGGCAGAACCGACTTTCGTCAGTCCTGTTATTGGATTAGCCATTACTATATTCATTGTGTTACTGCTCACCATCAATATGAAAAAAAATCCCAAAGTTTTTAACATCGGCTATCTGATTACTTGTCCGATGAAAGACGGCTTACTTAGCACTAACTGCACTGTTGAAATGGTGCGTTCTAAAAATCCTCCTTCACAATAACTAAAATAATAACGCCACATTCGCATAAACCTTTCGTCATATCCTTCTTTAGCGAGCACTTCACGTTTGTCTAAGAAGCGCTGATGCCAGTGATTGATGGTTTTTGCATAATCTAGTCCGATATCATGTGAATCGCGGATCATCATGTCGCTGTATAGTTTTAAGTGCCGGTTTAGCTCATATTGAGAAGGTAGAAATCCTCCCGGAAATATATGTTTTTGAATAAAGTCCACGTCTTTACTGTAACTTTCGTAACGACGATCATCTATGGTGATGGATTGCAGCAGCATCAAACCATCTTTTTTTAGTAGTGAAGAACACTTTTCAAAGAAATTAGGCAAGTACTCTTTGCCCACCGCTTCAATCATCTCTATGGAAACCAGTTTATCGTACTGACCTGTTAACACTCGGTAGTCTTGCTTTAGCAAAGTGATACGACTTGTCAGATTTTCCTTAGCTACCCATTGTTGCGCATAATCAAATTGTTCATCAGAAATAGTTGTTGTAGTGACTTTGCAACCGTAATGTTTAGCTGCAAATATGGCCAAACCACCCCAGCCCGTACCGATTTCCAAAAGGTGATCATTTTCATTGAGTTGCAATTTGTCACAAATCGCTTTGAGTTTAAGTTGTTGGGCTTGTTCCAAGCTAATATCTTGGGTTGGATAAATAGCCGCGGAATACATCATACTGTTATCTAAAAACTGGGTATAAAGCCTATTCCCTAAATCATAATGTGCTGAGATATTCTTTTTGGCTTGATGTTTAGAGTTTTTATTTTTTAAATGACTAATCTGACGAAGTGGAGTGGCTATCCATCTCATTTTTGCTTCCCAAGCATCCAGCATAGGCAAATTGCGCGCGAAGATTCGAATCACATCGGTCAAATTTGGCGTTTCCCACAAATTATCCGTGTAGGTTTCACCCGAAGCGACGCTACCTCCAAATAGTAATTTTTTGTATGCTTTTAAGTCGAGAAAGTTAATTTCGGCGTGAAGATCTGAATTTGCATCGCCAAACCTGTCAACTAAGACTCCGTGTTCTTTTATGGTCATCATACCTTCAGGTATCTGACTGAAAATTTTGAGCAAAATATTTCTGCAAATTCGATCTGTGGTGGATAACGTTTCAGTCTGAGTCAGGGTGTTTTCACTATTTAACATCTGCTTTTTTTTCCTTATTGCCAGGATGACCATAAAAAGGCACACCTTTAACAAACAATTTCAATGCTTGCCAATAAATACCGACAACGGTTTTTATTGTCATACTTGGGATATTTAGTATTACGCGTAAAAGGTGTTTTGAGTTCAATGGTTCACGAACAAGATTGAGATTTGCTTGAAAGTGCTTCTGCTCTTTAAAGCAGCTAAGTGACAATGTGAGTCTTTTGCTAGGTTGCTTAACGTTCCATTTATACTGCATATCTAAGGGATTAAATGGAGAAACATGAAATTCTTTATCACAGTCTTGTTGGACCGCTAAATCAACCAAATAGTGATGTCTTTCGTTCCAAGGTGTATTGCTCACCTCAGCAAGTAGATGACTAAATGTGCCATCTGGTTGTTGTAAATAATAAAAATTGACTGGGCTAAAATACAAGCCAAACATACGCAGTTGGCCTAACAAAAATACCTTTCCAGACAGTGGCTTTTGCGCTAATTCAGACATACGTTGTATCACCGATGACTTTAAATCATCTTGTGGATTACCTAAAAAATCTGAACGCTTAAACCTAACCACTGAAAAACGATTGGTAGAAAAGCCTTTTACGTTTTCGCAAAGCTCGTCTATTTCATCTAGGTTGAGCCAAAACATAAATATTTTATAGTTAAAGGCATGCTTTTTCGGAAGGTGTCGCGCATGAAAAACGTTGCCAATATATAGCGCACTGTCCATTAGAGTTCAGCCCCAAATCGACTACACACATCTAAAGCACTGCGCACACCGTCTTCATGAAAGCCGTTGTACCAATACGCACCGCAAAAATGCATGCCCGCCACGCCACAAATCTCAGTTCTTCGGGATTGTGCCTTGGCGCTTTGCAAACTAAATTGAGGATGATGGTATTCGAACTGTTTTAAAATTTTATCAGGGGCGATATGCTCACTATTATTCAGTGTCACGCAAAAAGTATGTTCCGACTCTAGGCGTTGTAAAATATTCATGTTGTAAGTGAGTGATGTTGGTTCTTGTTCCTCGTTAGGACCACCTTTGAGTAAATAATTCCAACTCGCCCAAGCCAATCTGCGCTTCGGCAATACAGAGGTATC
The DNA here is from genome assembly GCF_037478005.1 of Alteromonas sp. M12. Lineage (NCBI taxonomy): Bacteria > Pseudomonadati > Pseudomonadota > Gammaproteobacteria > Alteromonadales > Alteromonadaceae > Alteromonas > Alteromonas sp. M12. Next base: position 1,376,148 of record NZ_CP144164.1, read on the forward strand.
AGTGTGCAATACCACTTCATTGGGACTGTAGGGCATAGCCGATAAAATATCTTGTTGTGCAATAGAAGGGTTTTTAATCATTTTTAGCGCCTGATCACTATGACAGGCAAATATCACTTCATCGAATTCAAAGTTGCTGTTACTTAGATCCCCATCGACTGCCGCCAATGTAATACGATATTTGCCATCTACATATTCCACTTGACTAATAGGACTGTTCAATAGAATTTTGTCCCTGAAACCTTCTGTTAATGGATTTATATATTCTCTGGAGCCACCAATGATGGTGTACCATTGTGGTCTGTCAGTGATATTTAATAACCCATGGTTATTGAAAAATTGTAAAAAGAACGCGAGCTGAAAGCCTTTAATATCTTGCAACGTTGCTGACCAAATCGCAGCGCACATAGGTAAAATATAGTTGTGATTAAAATCTTCGCTAAATTTATGTTGAATTAAAAACTCGCCCAGAGTGATATCGCCAATTTGTTCGGGCGTTTGTTCACTAAAAAGTTGTTTACATAATTTATTGAAGCGCAATATGTCGCGGACAATTCGGTGAAATTTAGGACGAAGAATATTTCTTCGTTGGGCGAATAGACTATTAATTGTATTGCCGTTGTATTCTAAGTTTTCACTCAGGTTTTTCACACTGAAACTCATTTCTGTGGGTTGACCTGCCACCCCGATTTTTGCAAGTAGCTTAATAAAGTTAGGATAAGTCCAATCGTTGTAGACTATAAACCCAGTGTCTATGGCGTAACTTTTTCCGGCTACATCAACATCTACAGTGGCGGTGTGGCCGCCAATGTAGTTATTGGCTTCGAACACGGTAATGTCGAACTTTTCATGGAGTAAATGGCCACATGTTATGCCAGAAATGCCGCTTCCAATAATCGCGATTCGCTTTTTCATTCAGTATCCTGAGTATTCTTCATTTTGCTGCTTATTTTAAATTTCGCCCATGCAGGAAAAAGATTTAAAAAACGTAATATAAAACTTAATTTTTTGGGGAAATAAATGCTTGAATGGCGCTGTTCAATTCCCACTAATAAGGCATCAGCAGCCTCATTGACGCTAATTTTCATTGGCATTTCGAAATCATTTTTATCCGTTAATGGTGTTTCTACAAAGCCTGGAGAAGCGCTCTGAATGAGGATGTTTTTGGGCGCTAGGTCAACTTGCATACTCTTACTGAAGTAGTGTAAGGCTGCTTTACTGGCACCATATGCTTGACTGCGAGTGAAGGGCAGCAATCTCGCTAAACTATCCACAATCACTATTTGCTGTGGTGGACTGCTCGCTTTGATTAGTGAAGCAGTGCAATTTACGACACCCATGAAATTGACGTCAAACACCCGTTTAAACAATGTCACTTCAAAGCAATCTATATCGACATATTCGCACACACCTGCGTTTAGCACCGCGATATCTGGATGCACGTTTTGCAAAGCGTCAGCAACTTGCTGTTGATTCGCTATATCGAATTTGAGTGTCGATATATTGTCGTATTTCGCCAGCGCTTCTAACGCGTCTTGATTTCGTCCGCAAGCAATTACCTTGTAATTTTTTTGTGCACACAAAAGCGTGAGCGCTTTACCAATGCCAGATGTTGCGCCTGTGATTAAAATTGTTTTCATGAGACTAACCTTCGTTTAAGTGCCCTGATAATATGTTTTAGCAGCGGGACTTGCTCATAAATCATCTCTCCCAAGTCGTAATAATCTCGGTGGAATACAATCTTATCGTTAGCGCTTTTTAAGTGACTAATACCGTCAACTTCAAATTCTTTCCCCGAATTTAGCTGGGGGTGCACTATTCTCATTTTCCAGGTTACGAAAATATCACCCTCAACCTCAGTGATATGTTGAATCAAACAGTCACATTTTGATGTGTTAGTAAGTAAATTTTCAAAGTAATCTTTTATACATTTAAGCCCTTGATGTTGGCTAAGCGGGTCTATCAAAGTTGCTTCGGGAGCATATACATCGCCCAAGTGAGCAATTGATTGCAACGACAAGTTTCGGTAAAAATTTTCGAATTTTTTCAATACACTCATGATCAATACTTTCTGTTAGCTCATAGTTAGGTTTACTCGACCCAGTTTCATTGGGATCATATTTAGACTAAAAATAGTCTAGTTTGTGGTGAACTTCGGTGAACGATGAAATTTCAGATTATTTGGATCTAATTTGCTTTGCCTAGCGTAGATGTTAGTGATGAATAATTAGGAACAGCAAATTGGCTTCTGAAACCTTTACTTCTCCATTGTTTCCATTGTCTGCACATATATTGCCAGGTGGCGTAATGTCATTACGTATTTTTGAACCCAGATATATTCGAATGGTAAAAGAGGCTTGTGCTGAACAATCTGGCTTCGTTATTAGTATGCTCAATTCAATGGGTGACAAAACATCAAACCAACATATGTATCCAATTGGGACTTATGTCACAGTTGAAGACTTTGATTTATTGGAAGATGGCTTGCTGGGTATCACTGTCAAGGGCCATTCTTGTGTATGTATAGAATCAGTTGAGACGGCAAAGGACGATCTCAGAATCGGACAGTGCCGCTGGCAAGAAAACTGGACATCTTCGGCAGTTGAAACTCGAAATATCGATGTAGATTTAAAATTAAAAGAAATTTTCGATAAATACCCAGAAGTTCAAGCGCTTTACCCTAACCCCAAATTCGACGATCCGGTTTGGGTGGTTTATCGCTGGTTAGAACTTCTCCCTGTCGATGCAGATCAGAAACAAACCTTTTTACAGCAGAAAGATTGTCTAGCAGCCTTGGAATTTTTATCACAACTGGTAAAGTGATCCTTATCTATTTGAATGCGTATAAATTGAAATAATTTGATTTCAGGAAAGTACGCATGCTGGTCGGAATTCCATTGCAGTCGAAAAATGCAAATATACCCACACCTAAAGAATGTGCTAAAGAAATGTCTGAGCACTTGGTTACAGTGGCTGAAATGCGCTGTAAGCGTTCGTTCGCTGAAGTATTTAATTACTTCGCACCTAGGCTCAGATCTTATTGCTTGAAACAAACAGGAAACGAAGCGCTGGCGATGGAGTTAGTGCAAGACACTATGTCTAATGTTTGGCAAAAAGCGCATTTATTCAATGCTGAAAAAGGTTCCCCTTCGACATGGATTTTTACTATAGCTAGAAATCTACGATTTGACATGTTGCGCAAACAACAAAACCGCAAGGAAGACATCTGTTCAGACGACTTGTGGCCAGTGTTGTGCGAGCATACAGCGGATGTCAACGAGGTTTCGCTGGAACAGCAAATGACCATGCAACAAATAAATACCATGTTCGAATCTCTTCCAGAAAAGCAGAAAGTGGTTATTGAAGCCATTTATATTGAGGGCAAATCTCAACAAGAGGTTGCTTCACAGCTAGATATTCCTTTGGGGACTGTGAAGTCTCGTACAAGGTTGGCGTTACAACGATTGAAAGAGTTGATTAAAGACGATGATTAATTTCCACCCAACTCAGCAGCAGTTGAGCGATTTTGCTCAAGGCTTAAGTGCTCCAGCGTTGTCGCTGGTGATTTCCGCCCATGCTGACATGTGCCCACAATGTAAAAGGCAAATTTCTCAGTTAGAAAGTGCATCTGCGAAAATACTTGTTGAGCAACCTATTGACAGAATGGCTGAACAACCCACTGATTTTGCATCTATGTTAGCTGAAATTACCTGTTTACCCGCTGCTGAGGGGCCGAGCAATATCTCTCAATCCCATCAGATAGAATTAGATGGTCGCAAATTTACTGTCCCCAGAGCTTTGAAACGCTATGTTGAAAAGACCGGTAATTGGTCACATCTATTGGGAAACCTTTGGCAAGCTCCCGTTGATTTAGGTCCCATAGGTAAAGCTAATTTTATTTTTATGCAAAAACAGGGGCGGGTGCCGGAACACACTCACAGAGGAACAGAACTGACCTTGGTGATTGATGGTGAGTTTAGTGACGGTATTTCACATTATGATACGGGTGACTTTATTCTGATGAATAGCGAAAATACTCACGCGCCATATTCTGAAGCCAGTGAAGGCTGTTTGGTGTTTACCATTGTTGATGCGCCCTTGCACTTCACATCTGGTATCGCACGTTTGCTTAATCCCTTTAGTCACTTGTTTTTCTAGGTATAATCCTAACAATCCATAAAAAAAACGCGCTGGCAATTATTGTCAGCGCGTTTTTTAATGATTTAAATTAATTAGTACGTTAGATTTATCTGTTAGCTAACGTAGCGACTGTCTGGATAATTGAGTCTCAAGGTTTTTAACGCATTATTTTTTAATTCTTCAAGTTCCAGTTGGTCATAACATTCAACCATTATCTCTAATGCATTTTGAATTTCACTAGAATCAGGGAAGTATTCAAGCACGTATCTGCCACGATTTGCAGCAGCAACATAAGCTTCTCTGCGCATATAAAAACGTGCAACGGCGATTTCATACTTGGCTAAACGATTTTTAATAAACACCATGCGCTTTTTAGCATCAGCAGCGTATTTACTATCGGGAAATTTATTAATTAAACGGCGAAAATCAGAAAATGCTTCTCGTGAACGGCTCGGGTCTCGATCTGAGCGATCAATGCCAACCAGTTCTTGGAAAAGGTTTTTATCAGCATCTAAATTAGTTAAACCACGCATATATAGTGCATAATCCACATCTGAGTGATTAGGATTGAGTCGCACAAATCTATCAATAGTGGCAATAGCTTCATCTGTTTTACCTACTTTATAATAAGAGTAAATCAGATCTAATTGCACTTGGTGTGAATGTGGTCCAAAAGGGAAACGAGAATCAAGTGTACTTAATATTTCCGTCGCAACGTTGAAATTACCTTGCGACATACTTTCTTTTGCTTGATCATACAGCGCACTTTCGCTTCTGTTCCCAATTAAAATATCTTCATCATCAGGTGAAGAAGAACAGCCATACATAGTGGCAACAGAAAGCAGAATGATTAGTTTGTAGAATGAATTTTTAAATGTCATGTTACTCTTATTCTATACAGGGATTTAGCAGGCGTTAAAAAATCCGCTAAACTTTGTTTTCAGTAATCCATCGATCCGAGGCATTCTACCCTAGGGATCCATGGGATGCACGTTTTGTTATAAATCACCTAATCGTGATATCTGGCGTTTGCATTTGTACCCGCATAATGTGAATTATATTGCCAGTTGCGGGAAATTATATTTTTATAGATCTTTAAGGACACAATTTTACATGCCCAGCGATCCTCAAGCGATAAAACTCTCTACAGATGTACCAGAAACATTAATTGGTAAACGGTTAGATCAAGCTTTAGCCGAATTGTTCCCTGATTATTCACGATCTCGCTTAAAAGAATGGATTTTAGCCGGAAGTGTCAGTCTAAATGGGACTGTGTGCGATAAACCAAGAGAAAAAGTATTTGGTGGTGAGCAAGTATCCATAGACGCCACGTTGCAGGTGCAAGAAAATCATGTGGCGCAAGATATCGAATTAAATATAGTGTATGAAGACGAACATATATTAGTGATTAACAAACCAACGGATCTTGTTGTTCATCCTGGAGCCGGAAATGCAGACGGCACAATATTAAACGCTCTGCTTAGCCACGCACCAGAGGTCGCTAGTGTTCCAAGAGCTGGTATTGTTCATCGCCTCGACAAAGATACAACAGGCCTTATGGTCGTTGCCAAAACAGTTCCTGCCCAGACTCATTTGGTTGAACAACTTCAAGCTCGCGAAATTAGTCGAGAATATGAAGCTGTGGTCTATGGCACTATGGTCGCTGGTGGTATCGTTGATGCTCCGATTGGGCGACATCCGACTAAACGTACCAGTATGGCTGTCCGTGAAACCGGTAAACCAGCGGTCACTCATTATCGTATTAAACAGAAATATCGCGCCCATACGCACCTAAGACTAAAATTAGAAACCGGCCGTACCCACCAAATTCGCGTCCATATGTCCCATTTGCGATATCCGTTAGTTGGAGATGTGTTATATGGCGGCAGACCACGTTTACCTAAAGCCTGTTCTGAAGATATGATTAACATGTTAAGAGGATTTAAACGCCAAGCATTGCACGCTATTCAATTGGAACTATCTCATCCTACAACAGGGGAGTGGATGAGTTGGCAGGCTCCTTTACCAGATGACATGGTGGAACTACTATCTGTTCTCAAAGAAGATACCAAGGAACATGGATTTGCCGATGACTGAAGCTGTGTTATCAAGCCCAATTCGGACGCCTCATTGGACTTTGCCTGAAGGTGTTAAGGCTTTTTATACCACACGTAAAATGGGAGTTAGCCAGCCCCCATACGAGAGTAATAATTTGGCAATGCATGTTGGCGATAATCCAGCTGATGTGCAGTTTAATCGAGATGCATTGCCATGTGCAGACTCGGTGGCTTGGTTAACGCAAGTACACGGAATTCGATGTATTCGTATTACAAAAGATTATTTTTTACCTCTAGAAGTTGCCAAAGCCGACGCCAGTTTTACCACTGAAAGAAAAAGTGTATGCGCTGTGATGACTGCTGATTGTATGCCAATTCTTGTGGCGAATACTGCCGGCACTTGTGTGGCGGCCATTCACGCTGGCTGGCGCGGTTTAGCCAATGGTATTATTGAAAACACAATTGCTGCGATGAATTGTGAGCCTGGTGCTTTGACGGTTTGGGTCGGCCCGCATATTTCGCAACGACATTTCCAAGTATCTGAGGATTTGAGGAAAGTATTTGCTCAGTATCCTGAAGCATTTGTTAAAGATACGGAAAAGGGAAAATACTTGTGTAGTTTAGCCCAAATAGCCCGTGAAAAGTGTCATTCAATAGGTGTGGGTAGTTTTGTAGAAAGTGGTATATGTACTTATGTTCATCATGGCGACTTCTACTCTCATCGGTATGCCCAACATCACGGCCAAGCTCAGACAGGTCGATTTGTATGCGGTATTTATTTACAGTAATTGTAATTTGAGTTGCTATAAATTCAGTAGCTTTTTTTCCTAAATCCAACTTTAGGCCTTATTCCAAATTAAAATCGCAATTCTCTCGCGTTTATCGACAATTTACTGATCTAGATCAATCATTAATCATTCCTTACCTTGAATTGGTTACTAAAAGTACCCATTAAGTTGGTAAATCAATTTTGAGGAAATTTTATGCGATTAGATAGATTTACCAGTAAATTTCAGATGGCAATCTCTGACGCACAATCGATTGCATTGGGCCGAGACCACCAATATATCGACCCTGTCCATTTAATGACAGCTTTGCTTAATCAGCAAGGTGGTTCAATTCGCTCGTTGTTTGATAGCGTAGGAGCTAACGTTAATGGTTTACGCTCATCCCTAGCAGAGGCAATTGATAGATTGCCCAGAGTAGAAGGGATTGGCGGCGATGTGCAATTGAGCAAAGACTCCATTGTACTGTTGAACCTGAGCGATAAAATCGCCCAGAAACGTAAAGACGAATACATTAGTTCTGAAGTGTTTGTGTTAGCTGCATTAGAAGATAAAGGCAAACTAGGCGATATTCTTCGTCAGCTAGGCATTACCCAATCACAAATCGAGAAAGGCATTGAAACCATGCGAGGTGGTCAAAAAGTGACCGATCCGAATGCCGAAGATGTACGTCAAGCGTTGGAAAAATACACTACAGATCTTACTGAACGAGCAGAGCAGGGCAAACTGGATCCAGTGATAGGTAGAGATGACGAGATACGCCGTACTATCCAAGTTTTACAACGACGTACCAAAAACAACCCTGTATTAATCGGTGAGCCTGGCGTGGGTAAAACCGCTATCGTAGAAGGTTTAGCACAGCGGATTATTAATTCTGAAGTGCCTGAAGGATTGAAAAATAAGCGTGTGCTATCTCTGGATATGGGCGCACTTATCGCAGGAGCAAAATTTAGAGGTGAATTTGAAGAGCGTTTAAAAGCAGTGCTAAATGAACTGTCTAAAGAAGAAGGTCGGGTGATCTTATTCATCGACGAGTTGCACACTATGGTCGGCGCGGGTAAAGGCGAAGGCGCGATGGACGCTGGTAATATGCTCAAACCTGCTTTGGCGCGAGGGGAATTACACTGCGTTGGCGCAACGACATTAGATGAGTATCGTCAATACATTGAAAAAGACGCTGCTTTAGAGCGACGTTTCCAAAAAGTCATTGTCGATCAACCTAGTGTTGAGGACACCATTGCGATCTTACGTGGGCTCAAAGAACGTTATGAATTGCACCATTCTGTTGATATTACTGATCCGGCAATTGTCGCAGCAGCGTCGTTATCGCATCGCTATATTTCGGATCGACAGTTACCAGATAAAGCGATTGATTTGATTGATGAAGCTGCCTCCAGTATCCGTATGCAGATGGATTCTAAACCAGAGGACATGGATCGTTTAGAACGTAGAATAATTCAATTAAAGCTAGAAGAGCAGGCGCTATCTAAAGAAAAAGATGATGCCAGTCATAAACGCCTAGAACTAATTGAATTGGAGCGTGAACAATTAGAAAACAAATTTTCTGAGTTTGAAGCCATTTGGAATGCTGAAAAAAGTGCGATGCAAGGTACACAGCATATTAAATCTGAACTTGAGCAAGCTAAATTAGATATGGAAATAGCGCGTCGGGCTTCTGATCTTAATCGCATGTCAGAATTACAATACGGCCGCATTCCTGAACTTGAACTGAAATTAGAACAAGCATCAGAAGCGGAGCAAACAGAAACTCAGTTGTTAAAAAATAAAGTGACTGAAAACGAAATCGCGGATGTGTTATCGCGCTGGACAGGCATTCCCGTCAACAAAATGCTTGAAGGGGAAAAAGACAAGCTGTTGCGCATGGAAGAAGCCTTGCAAAGTCGAGTGATTGGTCAAACAGAAGCGGTGAACGCAGTGAGTAACGCTATACGACGTTCTCGCGCCGGATTGTCTGATCCCAGTCGACCTATAGGTTCATTTTTGTTCTTAGGCCCTACCGGTGTAGGTAAAACAGAGCTATGTAAAGCCCTTGCTAACTTTATGTTTGATACTGAGCAAGCAATGGTGCGTATCGATATGTCAGAATTTATGGAAAAACACTCGGTTTCCCGTTTAGTGGGTGCGCCTCCAGGGTATGTCGGTTATGAAGAAGGTGGATACTTGACCGAAGCGGTAAGAAGAAAACCTTACTCAGTCATATTGTTGGATGAAGTTGAAAAAGCGCATCCAGATGTGTTCAACATTTTATTGCAAGTACTGGATGATGGTCGTCTAACCGATGGTCAAGGTCGAACTGTTGATTTTAAAAATACGGTCATAATCATGACCTCGAATATTGGTTCTGATGTAATTCAAGACAAACATCAAGAGAGTCAGTATTCCGAAATGAAAAATATGGTAATGCAGATCGTTGAGCAACAATTTAGACCTGAATTCATAAACCGTATTGATGATGTAGTGGTGTTTCATCCACTTGGTTTGGAACAAATCAAAGCTATCGCTAAGATACAGTTACAGTCTTTACGTCAGCGTCTACTTGAAAAAGGCTTTGAACTTGATTTGTCGCCAGCAGCTCTGGAAAAAATCGCTGAGGCTGGTTTTGATCCTGTATACGGAGCAAGACCGCTTAAACGAGCAATTCAGATGGAGATTGAAAATCCGCTAGCACAACGGTTGCTAGCAGGAGAGATTCAGGCTGAAAGTACTATTCGAATCGATATGGATGGTGATTCATTGAAGATTAGTTAAACCGAGAATTTGGGTACAGCATTGTTGTTGCTATACCCATTGTAAGGCCGTTTATTAAAACGCCGATTACTATTTGTAGTCGGCGTTTTTTATTTACTTCAAACGATGATTTTAGAGTTTTTCTAACAACGCTTTAGCTTGCTTCTTTTCGATGAAATCCTGATCAGAAGATAGGGCTCTTTGCAAAGAAGCTTTAGCTTCACCCGTTCTTCCTAGCTTTTGCAAAGTGAAGGCTAAGTGATATTGATTAGAAGGCGAATTAGAATTCATTGCAAAAGATTTACGCAATATCGTTAGTCCTTCTTCATGTTTGCCTTGTAATGTTTTGATCCATCCTTGGGTATCATAAATTGCCGCATTTTCTGCTCCAAGGGCTAGTGCTTCTTCGATATATTGGTTCGCTTTAGTCAAATCTTTATTAACATAAATGTTAGCTAAGTTATTGAACATATAAGCTTTGTTCGGTAAATCTTGAATTTTTACTAATTTCTCATAATGCTTCGAAGCTTCTTCAAAACGATTCTGATTAAGCAAAAAGTCCGCAAACATACTACGATGGAAATGTGCTTCGGGATTTTGTTGTAAAAACTCAGTAGTAAAATGCTCAAACTTGTCACTGTTAATGCCTCTGGAAGCTAACTGGTATAATTTAAACATTGCAGTGCGGTTTAAATTATTGACCTCTAGGGCAAGTAAATAGTGTTCAAATGCCGCATCCAAGTTGTCGCTAGCCACATTCACATCTCCAGCCAAGATCAACAATCTTGAATCATTAGGATGGGTCTGTAACCATTTACTAACCATATCATTAGCTTTATTCAAGTCGTTGCTGGCTAAATGTAGGCGAATGTACTCAGTGGCAAGAAACAAACTATCGGGATGAATTGCGGAAGCATCAGCGATGCTCTGTTTCGCATCATCAAAAAGCCCCGCTTTAAACTGAAGTTTACTTAACTCAACCAAACCTACGGCATCATCTTTAACCATATAATGAATCTTTTTAATTTCTCGCACCGCTCGGTCAATTTGCTTCAACGCAATGTATAATTCCACTCGACGCATTTGATAAACGGCCATATCAGGTTCGGTTTTAATTGCGACGTTTAATTGCCTAATTGCTTTTTCAAGCTCACCTTGTTGAGTATAAATAGTGGCCAGCAATTCTAGAGCGGTTAAATTATTAATGTCTTTCTGTAATACCCGCTCTAAATTCTTCTCTGCCTCATCGCTCATGTTTGCATTAAATTGGCAGCGAGCTAACAGGGTTAAAATCCGCACATTGTCGGGTTGAATAGTGTTGAGCTTTTCGACAATCTGCAGTGCTGTCTGATGTTCACCACGGGAGCTTAATAGGTTGGCTTTGTTAAATTGTGCAGAGAAATGTTCAGGGTTAATGGCAAGTGCTTGGTCTAAATATTGTTCAGCTACTGCTGGGTTACCTAGGCGAATTTGAATGCCAGCTTTTAAATTCAAAAAGTCGATATTTTCAGGAACCGCTTGTAGCAGTTTATCGGCAATTTCATCCGCTTCGTTTAGCCTACCCATATCCATTAATAATTCACTGCGCAGAATAACAAAACGAAGATTTGTTTGCGCATATTCGGATTGGTCTAATCTGGTTAAAGCATCTTCGAGTTTGCCTCTCGACTTTAGGGTTTTAATTTCCAATAATTCAACATTTGGATTTTCTGGATACTGGCGTTTTAATTTCCCAGATATTTCCACCGCTTTAAATGCTTTATCGTTAGCTAAATATAATTCGGCAAGTAACAGAGCATTATCTAGCTTCTCCATGAGTTTACTTTCATGACGCTGCATAACTTCTAAAGCAAGTTTAGGATCATTCAGTTTTAAATGAGTTTGCGCCAGCAGTGCGATAGCTTCGATGTTATCTGGCACGAAATTAAGATATTGAATGAAAAATGTTTTGGCTTGCAAATAGTTCTGTAAGGCAAAAGCGGATAAAGCACTGACGTAAAACAAAGATGGATCATCTTGCAAACTTTCTTCACTAAGTCCTGCTAGTTGAGAGCTTAATTTTTCTAATTCTTTTGCAGCATCGTCACTTAATTGATTTTTCGCTAATAACCAAGCTTTCAATAACATTCCAGTCGGATCGCCGGGAGTCTGCTGCAAAATTTCGTCCAATAACTGCTTGGCTGAATCTATATCTTGGTTTTGCAGATAAGCACTTACTAACGAACGTTTTATAATGGGATCATCAACGTCAAGTGCGTAACTCTGTTTATAGTAAGTTATGGCTTCTAGCATATCTTTTTGGAAAAGATACAAATCTCCTTTGATACGCAATGTTTGAGCGTTGGTGGGTTCTAGCGCAAGTGATAATTCTATGTAAGACAGAGCTTTGTCAAACTGCTCATCTCGTATTTCAAGTGACGCAAGCGCATTGAGTGTGCGTATATTGGCTGGATCATTCTTTAATGCTAATTCATAACCTTTGCGTGCAGCGTCGATATTTTTAAGGTTTAAGTGGGCGGTGGCGACAATAATTTGCCAATCGTTTCGGCTCTTAGGAGTGAGGTTATTGAATTGACTATCAATGATTTTTTCGTTTTGCTTGGTATAAAGCCAAACCTTACCGAGGGTATCTACTATTAAACTGGGATCTGCTCCCATGGCTAATGCTTCTTCGAGTACTTCCTCTGATTCATACATATAACCACTGATTAACAGTACTTTGCCCATGAGTATTTTAGCGGGTAGGCTATCTTCGTTTTGTTGTAAGCTGTTTTTCAAATGGATATAAGCAGTTTCAAAATCTTTATCTTCAAATGAAGCCAGAGCTTTTTCGTAAAATTCACTGCTGGTTTGTGCGATAACCTGGCTACTTACTAAAAGAAAAGCAGCTAAGGACATTTTTCTGGCCAGTTTCACCACGTATGATCTCTCTATAATTATGTAACTATGAATTGCTATCATTTTGCATTACAAGATACCGCAAAGCGCACATACTTTACACTGTTGGCGGATAAATTACTGCGCACTGCTGAATTGATAATGTCAGATTTTAGACATAAAAAAAGACGGCGAACCGTCTTTTTGTCATTATATATTTTTCTAAACTGACATTTTACGTCTGAATATTGCTGCCATACCCGCTAAAAATAACGCAAATGTTGCTGGTTCAGGAACTTGTGTTTGACCTTCACCTTTGCGGGTTGTGATGTTTTTCAGTTTAATCGCATCATAGTAACTGTCTTCCGCATTGCCAGAAAAAACAGAGTTATACACACCCACTAACCAATATTTTGATTCAAAACCTGGGGCAATGGTTGCCGTGTTTTTGCCAATGTTGAACTTGTCGGTTTGATATCCCCAACCTTCAGATAACAAATCACTCCACTTGGTATCCGAAGAAAATGGAGTAGTACCGAGATCTTTCGTACCAGTGTAACCAACGATACTGACATCTGAATCATTACTATACCAACCAGCTTGAACGCTGGTTAACTCTACAGCAGTATCAAATTCAAATAACACCATGTCATAGTCACGCCATCCGTCGTTACTACCTTTGTTATCTATCGCGTGATGCGGAGAAGAGTCACCTTCATCGTTATTCACTGCACCTAGACCTGAACTGTAACGTTTTAACTGGGCGCTCTCAATGTACGGGTCTCTGTCATAAGAGACATTGCTAGAATTACATTCTGGACCAGAGAGACAGTCGTCGTTGCCGCTTGATGACCAAGCACTTACCGTCATACCAATGGTGCCAGATGTAAAGCTGAGTGAATTAGAACCCCAACTTCCACCAGAACTGAAATTCCAATTCTGAGTTTCATACGTGGTTGTGCTTGCTGAAGCAAAACCTGTGACCGCTAATGCGAAAAATCCTGCTAAAACTTTATTAACCATAACTAATATTCCTACATCTTCCAAACTAAAGGCCGAGACCTTCACTGGAATGAGTTAAGCAAAAAACAAACCAACTATTGCAAGTGTATTGTAAACAACAGCTTAAGTGCTTTTTCGGTAATATTTTCCCAGGTCAATTTGTCTCCCTGTAAAAATAATGGACAGTAAAAAATTTACCTGTTTCCAGATGGCGACATGGTAAGATTTTATCGTTCTAATCTTTCTTAAAGACAGTATACCGCGAGATTAAAGGGAGTTATGTATGACTTTCGTAGCATAGGTATTTTGAGATATAAGCGTTTACTTATAAAGGAAATGCTCAAATAGGAAACATTTTTCAAAAAGAAACAGTATATTTGCGCAAAGAAGCGTTAAAATTAGTCCGTGCAAGGGTGTGTATGATTTTGAGCTAATTCAGGATTATGCTATCTTGTGCGCTCATTTTGAAGGGGGAATAATGTCGGATTCTAAACGTAAAGGTATTTATTTGTTACCGAACTTGCTGACAACGGCTGGTCTGTTTTCGGGTTTTTATGCTGTAGTCGCATCGATGAACGGTCGATTTGAAGCCGCGGCAGTGGCGATTTTTGTGGCCATGATATTTGATGGCCTAGATGGTCGAGTTGCGCGCATGACAAATACCCAAAGCGAATTTGGTGCTGAATACGATTCTATGGCCGATATGGTGTCTTTCGGAATGGCGCCGGCTCTTGTTGCTTACAATTGGGGCTTAACCGATTTAGGTAAAGTTGGCTGGTTGGCTGCCTTTATTTATGTGGCGGGTGCTGCATTAAGACTGGCAAGGTTTAACACCCAACTAGGTGTGGCGGATAAACGTTTTTTCCAAGGCTTAGCAAGTCCCGCTGCGGCTGCATTAGTTGCCGGAATGGTCTGGGTTGGCGTTGAATACGACGTCGATGGCAAAGATTTCGGTCTAGTAGTCGCTGTGTTAACGGGCTTAGCTGGATTATTAATGGTAAGTAACTTCAAATATAACTCGTTTAAAGAAGTTGACTGGCACGGCAAGGTACCTTTTGTTGGACTTTTAATTGTGATGTTAATTTTCATCATTGTTGCCACGGCGCCTTCTTTAGTATTGTTTATAGTGTTTGCCCTCTATGCGTTAGCAGGACCTATAAATACGTTTCGAAGTGTTGATAAAGTGCGCCTTGAAGATGTAGTTGGGGATCGTGAAGAGTCTGATTGTGATTTCGACGATACACCCAAAAAATCGACTGAAGACGATAAATAATCGAGCAACTAAGTGTCAAAAAATTTAACGATCTCAATAGGCTTATTTTGTTACGTAATAATAAATTACTGATTCATATAATAAAAATAAGTTGGTTCAGTAATTGCTTTACTTAATTGCTGAGGTCGCACTGTTTAGTTTGTGACCGAAATATAACAATAAAAATGAACGAAATCGTTTAAAACAATAATAAGGTTCACTAGTATGAAGTATTTGAAAAAAGTTTTGCTCGCAACAGGTCTTATTGCCACTACACTGGGAATGTCTCTTTCAGCAAATGCTGGCGCAATTATTCAACAAGATATCTATGCAGATGTTTTGTACTCTGATTTTAATCCATATGGCATTGATTTAGGTCCGCAGATGATTGGTACTGTTACGTACAATACTGAAGACGCGGATGGGGCCGGTTTTTTAAGTACAGCAGAAGTTAACTTAACGCTAGGCTCTTTGTCTTTAACAATGGATGACAGCGAATCTGTTCAGTTTGATCAGCCCATTGTTGCTGGAATCAATCCTTTTGATCCCACTGCTGGTCTAGACTTCATGATTGAAGTTTTTAACTTGTTTGGCGACATGCCAGATTACGTTTTGACGTTAGATATCGGTAATTATGAAGGTTTAGTTACAATTGATGAGATTGTTTATGACATAAATGGGGATGTTGAAGAAGTATTCTTAGATGCGCTAGGCTATACAACACTTGGCGCCGTAACATACGTTCCAGAGCCTTCAGCGTTAGTACTTATGCTTGCTGGTTTAGGTTTACTAGTACGCAGAAAAGTGGCTGCTAAGTAAATTTATTCTCTCGTTTTAAAAAACCTGGCTTCAGCCAGGTTTTTTTATGTCTGTTAATATATTCACCTGTATACCGATTTGTCCTATTTCTGCTTTTTTGTTGATTTCCATTATTTTATTGCGGAGCAGTTTAATTTGTCCTCAGGCTTATTCACTATGCGTGATAGAGCGGAGTAGAGTGGCTTTAATTTCGTAAACTCATTTTCTAGCAAAGAACGTCAATTTACAGTCATTTTAGTTTTGGCGCGCTTGTTGCAATTCCACATATTATATTAATAACCGTCAAAAATTTGTTTATGGAACTTGCAGGTTACCTCAATCGGGTAGACAAAAATCAGGTAAAAAGCTTTATGAATGGGGTCGGCGCTCCAATCGTAGTGCTAGCCATAATGGGCATGGTTATTCTGCCGATGCCGGCATTTCTCCTAGATATACTTTTTAGTTTCAATATCGCCTTATCTCTGATGGTAATTTTGGTATCTGTGTTTACCAATAAGCCTGTTGATTTTGGTATTTTTCCTTTAGTACTGTTAGTTGCCACTGTATTACGCCTTGCCTTAAATGTTGCTTCCACGCGAATTGTCTTGTTGGAAGGGCATGAAGGTGGAGATTCTGCTGGTAAAGTAATACAGGCATTTGGTGAAGTGGTTATTGGTGGTAATTACGCTGTGGGTATAGTGGTGTTTGCTATCCTACTGATTATCAATTTTAAAGTGGTAACTGCTGGTGCAGGACGTATTTCAGAAGTAAGTGCTCGTTTTACCTTGGACGCGATGCCCGGTAAACAGATGGCGATAGATGCCGATTTGAACGCCGGTTATATTGATCAAGATGAAGCCAGAAAAAGACGTTCGGAAATTACCAGTGAAGCCGATTTTTACGGCTCAATGGACGGTGCTTCTAAATTTGTTAAAGGTGACGCCGTTGCTGGTTTGTTCATTATGCTTATCAACATTGTTGGTGGTTTATTCATTGGTATTATTCAACATGACTTAGCCTTTGGCGAAGCCATTGAAATATATACTATTTTAACCATTGGTGATGGTTTAGTTGCGCAAATACCTTCGTTATTACTTTCCGTGGCTACGGCGATTATTGTTACCCGCGAAAATGACTCTCAAGAAATGGGTCAGGAAATGAGACGCCAACTAGGTAACCAAAAAGCGCTTTATGTTACCTCCGCGATTTTATTCGTGATGGGTATAGTGCCAGGTATGCCACACATAGCATTTCTTGGTTTTAGTGCATTTGTAGCGGCAGTTGCTTACTACAATTTCTGGAACGCCAAGAAGCAGGCTGCTGAACCGCAAGTATTGGAAAATACGCCGGAACAAAGCCAGCCGCAAGAGATTAAAGAGCTTGGTTGGGATGATGTGCAGCATGTCGACACCATAGGTTTAGAAGTGGGTTATCGCTTAATTCCTTTAGTTGATAAAACTCAAGGTGGTGAGCTTCTCACCCGGATTAAAGGCGTTCGTAAAAAATTGTCTCAAGAGTTGGGATTTTTAATTCCACCTGTGCATATCCGTGACAACTTAGATCTAAACCCCAATAGCTATACCATTTCTATGCTAGGAGTTACGGTTGGGGATGCCGAGATTAGTCATGACGATGAATTAGCGATTAATCCAGGGCAGGTTTTCGGAAAACTAGAGGGCAAGGCAACACGAGACCCAGCCTTTGGTTTAGAAGCCGTTTGGATCCGCCCTCAACAACGTGAACACGCACAAACTTTAGGGTACACAGTAGTAGATGCGGCAACAGTGGTTGCTACACACCTTAGCCAGTTACTAACTAATAATGCGTATCAGCTACTTGGACATGAAGAGGTTCAACAACTCCTCGATATGTTAGCTAAAAACAGTCCTAAGTTGGTTGAAGGTTTGGTACCGGAAGTCTTGCCGTTAAGTACAGTGGTAAAAGTATTGCAAACCTTGCTATATGAAGGCGTTCCTATTCGAGATATGCGCAGTATTGTGCAAACGTTATGTGAATATGGTCCTAAAACTCAAGATCCTGATGTGTTGGTATCTGCCGTTAGAATATCGTTAAAACGTTTAATCGTGCAGGAGATTAATAACAACGAACAAGAGTTGCCGGTTATTACCCTAGCACCTGACTTGGAACAAATGCTCCATCAATCTTTACAAGCTGGTGGAGAAGACGGCGCCGGTATTGAACCTGGCTTAGCTGAAAAATTACAAAACTCGTTGTCTGAAGCTTCGCAACAAAGAGAATTAGAAGGTGAGCCAGCCGTATTATTAACATCAGGCATGCTCAGACCTGTGTTATCAAAATTCTTCAAACATTCAGTGATGGGCTTGCACGTTTTATCTTATCAAGAAATTCCAAGTGACAAACAAATTCGAATTGTAAGTGCTGTGGGTCAATAAAATGGCGCAGACTAATTTATATAAACTAGACCAGATGCTTCTTTGGGGGGCAATGTGAAAATTAGACGTTTTATCGGAAAAGACATGCGCGATGCGCTTAACCAAGTAAAAAAAGAACTTGGCGGTGATGCGGTCATTATGTCCAACAAGAAGACTTCGGAAGGAATCGAAATTGTTGCTGCGTACGATCAAGCAAAACCTGAAGCTGTTACGGAACCTAATCAACGAATTAAGCATTCTGGTATTAATAAACAGCCAACTGCAACTGCGCATCCTGGACGACAAGCTACTACAGCAAACTTTAATCAACCACAAAGCCTGCGAGCAGCACAACAAAAAGTGCCGAGTCTGAGTGAAATTATTGGCGACTCGGGGCCAGATAGCCTACGTGAGTTACTCGAAAAACAAGCCGCCGCAGCCGTGCCAACGTCACAAAATGAAGCTAATAGTCATGAGGTAAAAACGGCACAGGCTGAAGACGTTTCGAATTCTGCCATTAGTGAAATAAAAAATGAGTTAAATTCGCTGCGCAATGTACTTCAATTTCAAGTTTCTGGTTTGCTAAAACAACAACGTCAAAGTGCGCATCCTATGCACGGGTATTTAACCTCAAGACTGATTGAAATGGGCATTAGTAGTCACATTGCCGATGACATAGTCTCTTATACTCCCGAAAACGCAGATGAAAGGCAGGCTTGGTTATTTTTACTTAAACTATTGTCTAATCGTATCCAAACCACTGGCAATGCTATTCTGGCCGACAAAGGTGTTGTTGCATTAGTTGGTCCCACAGGGACAGGAAAAACCACAACCATAGCCAAATTGGCGGCCAGAGCAGCGCAAAAGTATGGCGCTGACCAAATCGCGATGGTAACAATTGATTCCTATCGTATAGCGGCGTTTGAACAATTGGCGACTTATGGAAAAATTATTGGCTGTAACGTAAAAAAAGCGCAAAATGCGGAAGAATTGTCAGATATACTCTTCCAACTGCGTAACAAGCGATTGGTTTTAATAGATACTGCAGGTTTTGGTCAAAGAGATTCTCGACTAATCAAGCAGTTAGATACCTTAAATCAGCATTCATGTGCTAATATCAAGAAGTATGTTGTGATTCAAGCCAATGCACAATACAAAGTGCTGCAGCATACTTTGAGTGCATTTAGCAATATTGATTTGCAGGGATGTATTTTAACCAAGCTCGATGAGAGTTATAGTCTCGGAGAAGCGTTAAGTGTGGCAATTGAACATAAGTTAGCCGTTAGTTATTTGACGGATGGACAACGAGTCCCTGAAGATATTAAAGTTGCAGACGCAAAGTTTTTAATCTCTGCAGCGGCTAAGCTTTATAAAAAATATGGTTTGATTCATACTGCTAAGCCAGAACTAAACAAATCGGCATTAGCAATATGATTGACGACCAAGCGAGTAGCTTAAGACGAATGAATCAATCTCGATTAATTAAAGTGATTGCGGTAACCGGTGGTAAAGGTGGGGTCGGTAAAACGAACATTACCTTAAACACGGCTATCTCGATGGCTAAAATGGGCAAGCGCGTCATGGTGTTAGATGCCGACTTAGGGTTGGCAAACGTCGACGTCATGTTAGGCTTGCGAGTAGAAAAAAACTTATCCCATGTTTTATCTGGTGAATGTACGCTGGATGAAGTTTTAGTTGTGGGCCCTCATGGGGTATTGATTGCACCGGCAACCTCCGGAACACAATCAATGACCGAACTCAGCCCCACTGAACATGCAGGACTAATTCGCGCGTTTAGTGAGTTGCGTACCAATATAGATGTGCTTATTGTAGACACTGCTGCGGGCATATCAGATATGGTGCTCAGTTTTTCCAGAGCATCACAAGATATAATGATGGTTGTCTGTGATGAACCCACCTCTTTAACTGATGCATACGCGTTGATCAAACTACTGAACAGAGAACACGGCGTGTTTCGCTTTAAGATCGTTGCCAACATGGTACGTAACATGCGCGAAGGACAAGAGTTATTTGCAAAGTTATCTAAAGTGACTAACCGTTTCTTAGATGTTGCTTTAGAGCTAGTAGCAACGGTTCCTTACGATGAGAATATTCGTAAGTCAGTTCGAAAACAAAAAGCAATTGTAGATGCATTTCCAGGATCGCCAGCTTCTATCGCTATTAAAGGCCTTGCAGAAAAAGCAATGCATTGGCCAATTCCCAACCAACCTGGTGGACACTTAGAGTTTTTCTTAGAACAACTTGTCGCCGAAAAAGTGGTAGGTGGACAAAGGTGATTAGAAAGGCAGCAGCTTATCAACAACAAGCCGATTTGGCTCAACTTGTAGAAAGACATGCTTCCTTGGTTAAGCGAATTGCCCATCATTTATTAGCCAGATTACCTGCCAGTGTATTAGTGGATGATCTAATTCAATCTGGAATGATTGGATTGCTCGAGGCCGCAAAAAACTTCGATGGCTCAAAAGGCGCAAGTTTCGAAACTTTTGCAGGTATCCGTATCCGCGGAGCCATGCTTGATGAAATCCGCAAAGGCGACTGGACACCCAGATCTGTGCATAAAAATGGGAGAGCAATTACCCAAGCAATTAATCAAGTAGAACGTGAAACGGGCAGAGATGCTAGAGATATAGATATCGCGGAAAAGTTAGAAGTAAGCCTACCCGAATACCATCAGATGTTGAATGAAGTCAACGCTGGAAAAATTATCGGTATTGAAGATTTAGGTATTACCGAAGATGTGATTACCACTGAGCAAAATAAAGGTAGTGACACGCCTTTTCAGGATTTACTACAAGGTTCATTTCAAAAAGCATTAGCACATGCTATTACTACTTTGCCGGAACGAGAAGCAATCGTACTGTCATTGTATTATGATGAGGAGTTGAATCTCAGAGAAATTGGCGAGGTACTCGAAGTTAGCGAGTCCAGAGTCAGCCAAATTCACAGCCAAGCAATGTTAAAATTGAAAAGCAAAATGCAATCTTGGCGAGTTAACGAAGAATAATAAAACACCATTTGATTTAATCCTCATTGGAGGCAGTTTTGGATAAAAATATGAAAATCCTCGTTGTTGATGACTTTTCAACGATGAGACGCATCATCAAAAATTTACTTAAAGACTTAGGTTACACAAGCGTTCAAGAAGCCGATGATGGCAGCACTGCGTTACCTATGTTGCAACAAGGTGATTTTGATTTTGTAGTAACAGACTGGAATATGCCAGGCATGCAAGGAATTGACTTGCTTAGAGCCATTCGTGCAGATGATAGTTTAAAGCATTTACCAGTTTTAATGGTAACGGCTGAAGCGAAAAAAGAACAAATTGTGGCGGCAGCTCAGGCTGGAGTGAACGGTTATGTTGTTAAGCCTTTTACGGCGGCTACGCTTAAAGAGAAGCTAGACAAGATTTTTGAGAGACTGGGTTAAGATTTAACCTGTGTTGAAAATTAGGAGTGTCTAAATGACCGGCTCTAATAAAGCTCCAATGTCTCTTGATGACGCTAAAAAATTAGTTGAATTGCTGGAAAGCGGAGATAACCAAGCTGCTAGCGAATTGCTCGAAGAAGCCTCTTTAACCAATTCTGTTGAATTATTTGCAGAGGTGGGCAAATTAACCCGCCAGCTCCATGACTCTCTGAATAGTTTTCAACTTGATGATCGCATTTCGAATTTAGCCAATGAAGAAATACCTGATGCGCAAAGTCGCCTGAACTATGTTATAGAAACGACCGAGAAAGCGGCTAACACAACGATGGATGCCGTGGAAGCAAGCATGCCTATTGCTGAAAAGCTGCATACAGGTATTAATAATTTGCTCCCCGAGTGGAAAAAGTTGATGACTAGGCAGTTACAACTTGGCGAATTTAAATCTCTTTGCTCGGACTTAGATGGATTATTAGAACAGTCATCTAAAGACACCGAACAATTAACTGCATTCTTAACAGATATATTGATGGCACAGGGGTATCAAGATATCACTGGCCAAGTTATTCGCAGAGTTATCGAATTGGTGAAAGAAGTTGAAGACAGTTTAGTGCATATGTTGACTGTTTTTGGTGCTTCTGAAACAAGTTCGTTAATTTCAAAAGCAGATGAAAATGCTCATAAATCTAAAGCTGAGTCCGATACAGTGAAAGCTGAAGGTCCAATCATTGATGCTGAAATACGCGATGATGTGGTGTCCAATCAGGACGATGTAGATGATTTATTATCTAGCTTAGGGTTTTAAGAGGAACTTATTCATGTCTTTTGAAGTTGACGAGGATATTCTACAAGACTTTCTAGTTGAGGCAGGTGAATTATTAGAGCAACTGCAAGAGCAGCTTGTTGATCTTGAAAACAATCCAGAAGATTCTGATTTGTTGAATGCGATATTCCGCGGTTACCACACAGTTAAAGGTGGCGCTGGATTCTTATCACTTACAGAATTAGTCGATATTTGCCATGGTGCTGAGAATGTCTTCGATACCATGCGTAATGGACAACGCACTCTGACGCCAGAGTTAATGGATGTTATTTTACAAGCCACAGATGTGGTTGTGCAGATGTTCGAAGATGTCAAAAAACGCGTGCCACTTGAAGCTGCCGCCCCTGAACTCATAGAAACGTTACATCGATTGAGTAAACCTGAATCAAAAGATGAGTCAAGTGTAGAACCCCCTGCGGCCTTTGAAGCGCCTCAAGAGATAGTCGAGACCGACTCTAGTGCAGAGTCGAACGACGACATGGAAGACATCACTGAAGACGAATTTGAAGCTCTATTGGATGAACTGCATGGTACAGCTAAGTCAACGCCTGCAGAAGTTACTCCCCCCGCCGACTTAATCACTGGTGCCAGTGATGAAGATATTACTGACGATGAATTTGAAGCCTTACTTGATCAACTTCACGGTGAAGGTGGCTTCTCAAACGATAAATTTGAAGCAGTCCAGCCAGCTCTAGAGCCGACGCCAGAACCGGTGAGTGCCTCACCAGAAGAGACCTCTGATTCTGAAGATATTACAGATGATGAGTTTGAAGCATTGTTAGATCAATTGCATGGTGAAGGGAAAGGACCTGCTGTAAAAGCGCAAGCTTCAGCGCCAACACCTACACCAGCGCCGACGCCGACGCCAACAGCCGCGCCTTCACCTACAGCAGCGCCTTCACCTACACCAGCGCCAAAACCGTCATCAATACAGCCACCACCTCCTGCAGCCAAAGCAGAAGTGGCTGTAAAACCAGAAAATTCGCCAGCAGCTGCCAAGGCTATCGTCAAAAAAGATGACAAAAAACCAGTAGCCAGTGCCCAGGGTGAAACAACAGTAAGAGTCGATACCAAGCGCCTAGATCAGATCATGAATATGGTTGGTGAACTGGTATTGGTTAGGAACAGACTGTTAAGTTTAGGTGTTAATATCAATGATGAAAGCATGACCAAAGCGATTGCGAATCTTGATGTTGTGACAGGTGACTTGCAAGGCGCGGTGATGAAAACGCGCATGCAACCTATTAAGAAAGTCTTTGGTCGCTTTCCCAGAGTAGTGCGAGATCTGGCACGTAGTCTCAAAAAAGAAATTTCTTTGGTCCTTGAGGGCGAAGAAACAGATTTAGATAAGAATTTAGTCGAAGCTTTGGCAGATCCCTTGGTTCATTTGGTTCGAAACTCAGTCGATCATGGAATCGAAATGCCAGATGAACGCTTGGCTGCAGGTAAACCGTCACTAGGCACTGTAAAGCTCGCTGCGTCTCAGGAAGGGGATCACATACTGCTTACCATTGAAGATGATGGTAAAGGCATGGATCCCGATAAGTTAAAAGATATTGCCATAAGCCGAGGTGTGTTAGACGCTGACGCGGCGGCTCGAATGTCGGATGAAGAAGCATTCAATCTCATTTTTGCTCCAGGATTTTCCACTAAAACAGAGATATCTGATATTTCTGGACGTGGTGTTGGCATGGATGTGGTGAAAACCAAGATTAACCAGCTTAATGGCACGGTTAATATCAATTCCGAATTGAGTAAAGGCACACGCTTAGAAATCAAAGTACCACTGACGTTAGCTATCCTGCCGACATTAATGATTATTGTTGGAGAGCAAACGTTTGCACTACCTTTAGGTGCGGTAAACGAAATTATTAATATGGACTTGAGCAAAACCAATACGGTTGATAGTCAATTGACTATGATTGTTCGTTCTAAAGCCATTCCGCTTTTTTATCTTCGAGACTGGTTGCGAAAAGAACCTGGAACGGTGGATAAAAATCAAGGACATGTGGTCGTCGTGCAAATAGGCACCCAGCAAGTCGGCTTTGTTGTTGATGGCTTAATAGGGCAAGAAGAAGTGGTTATTAAGCCCCTAGATGCGCTTCTACAAGGTACCCCTGGCATGGCTGGCGCTACAATTACAAGTGATGGCGGGATTGCCTTAATTCTTGATATTCCAAGCTTATTAAAGCGATACGCTAAAAAGAAATAATAACCAAATTCATAAGAGGACGCTTTTTCGCGATGGCATACAGGGTATTAGTAGTTGACGACTCAAGTTTTTTTTGCCGACGCGTAAAAGATATCCTAAATCAAGATCGTCTGTTGGAAGTCATTGGTATTGCTCGAAACGGTGAAGAAGCCATTAAAATGGTGACTGAGCTAAAACCTGACGTTGTCACTATGGACGTTGA
Source organism: Alteromonas sp. M12 (assembly GCF_037478005.1). Classification (NCBI taxonomy): domain Bacteria; kingdom Pseudomonadati; phylum Pseudomonadota; class Gammaproteobacteria; order Alteromonadales; family Alteromonadaceae; genus Alteromonas; species Alteromonas sp. M12. Next base: position 1,400,881 of record NZ_CP144164.1, read on the forward strand.
AATGCCAGTAATGGATGGCATTACCGCGGTCAAGCGAATCATGCAAATTCAGCCTTTACCGATTCTAATGTTTTCGTCGTTGACATCTGATGGCGCGAAAGCAACCTTAGACGCGTTAGATGCTGGAGCCTTGGACTTTTTACCTAAAAAGTTTGAAGACATTGCCAGAAATAGCAAAGAGTCTGTTGAATTGCTGCAAAATAGGGTACGGACTCTTGCTGCAAAGCGTGGACTAGTGGCAAGACGTTATTCAACAGCCTCGAAAACAGCCTTTAATTCTCCCGGAACCACGGCAAAAACCCAAATATTTATGCGAAGTTCAAGTGTTGTCGTTGCACCGGCGGCATCGCAAACTGATGTTAAAGAGTCATTTTCAACTATTCGCCGTTCATCAGGTAAACGTTACGAACTATTAGCAATTGGTACTTCTACTGGGGGACCAGTGGCTTTACAGAAGATACTTACTGAACTGCCTGAAACATTTCCACATCCGATTATTCTTGTACAACATATGCCCGGTAGTTTCACTAAAGCCTTTGCTGATAGATTAAATCACAATTGTAAAATTACCGTCAAAGAAGCGACTCATGGAGAACGTTTAGTCAAAGGTTGTGCGTATTTAGCTCCCGGCGGGAAGCAAATGTTAATTGAAGGTTCAAGTCGCAATGCCACCGTTAATATCGTAGAAACTCACGACCAGGCTCATCATCTGTTTAAACCTAGCGTTGATTTAACGTTTCAGTCGATAAGTCAGGTTTACGCTGGCAATGTGTTGGGCATAATATTAACGGGAATGGGCTCTGATGGAAAAGAAGGCTGCGCAGCATTAAAACAAAAAGGCGCTAAAATTTGGGCGCAAGACGAGCAAACTTGCGTGGTTTATGGCATGCCACAAGCAGTGACGAAAGCCAATATCTCAGAACGAAATATACCAATATTTGATATTGCCAAGAGTATAGTGTTGGAAATGCAAATAAAATGAACACTATTGGATATCGAGTAGAAAGAGATCGCTTGTGATAGTTTGGGCTGTTGCTAACCAAAAAGGTGGAGTTGGAAAAACCACCACGACTGTCACTTTAGGTGGAATTTTGGCACAACAAGGGAAACGTGTTCTATTGGTTGACACGGATCCGCAAGCATCTTTGAGCTATTATTTTGGTGTGGATGCTGAGGAGTTGTCGCATAGTGTCCATGATGTTTTTATTGCTGGTGACGGGTTAGACAAAGATAAAGTGTTGGATAGTTTGTGTTCGACCAAACTCGATTCGCTATTTATTTTGCCATCTTCAATGGCGCTAGCAACGTTAGATCGAACCATGGGTACTAGGCCTGGCATGGGTCTGATATTAAAAAAAGCATTTGCAAAAATTGAAGATGAATTTGATTATGTTTTAATTGATTGTCCTCCTGTATTAGGTGTATTGATGGTGAATGCTGTAGCCGCATGTGACAAATTAATAGTGCCAGTGCAAACCGAGTTTCTTGCGCTTAAAGGGTTGCAGCGAATGATGCATACATTAAAAATTATGTCGAGGTCGCAAAAACGCGATTTTGATTATATTATTGTACCTACAATGTATGATAAGCGTGTTAACGCGGCGTCAGATGCATATAAAGATCTGTGCGATAATAACAAAGGCAGAGTTTGGTCTGGCATCATTCCTGTTGATACGCGCTTTCGAGACGCGAGTCAGGCACAATCTCCTCCGTCGTTATTTAGTCCTAAAACCCGAGGCGTTTTTGCGTATAAAAATTTATTGTCGCAACTTCAAACTAAAGTCGATTACATCACATGAGTAAAGGTACCTTTGCAAAAGAAGACGTTGTAGAAGATTATCTAACATCATTACTGACTGAAGAGGTAGAAGAGGATAGGGAGCAACTCGAAAGTGTTGCTAAGCTCTTGGCCACAGCAGATGTTGCGGCCGTTCAAGAATCCCTTGAAGAGCCGACTTTCTGCGAACCGAATCCGTTGCCGGAAATTAAAGAAACCAGTGTTTTGGTCGAAAATAAAGAGTCTTCGTCAGTCAAGGCAAAGGAAGTTGAAGCGTCTTTTATTCCGACTAAAGATTTTCAAGCACTATTTTTTGAAGTGGCAGGATTAACCTTAGCATTACCTTTAACTGAGTTAGGCGGCATACATAAAATCCAAAAAGTAGGCCCCTTGTTTGGTAAACCTAAATGGTTTAAAGGTGTTATGCTGCATAGAGATGAAAAATTAAGCGTTGTTGATACCGCATTGTGGGTAATGCCTGAAAAATATAATGATGAACTGGCAGAATCATTAAATTATCAATATCTTATTATGCTAGATTCAAGTGGCTGGGGATTGGCTTGCGAACGTTTGATTACCACATCGACGTTAGCACCCACTGATGTGAAGTGGCGAAAAGCGAATAATAAACGCCCTTGGCTGGCTGGCATGGTAAAAGATAAAATGTGTGCACTTGTTAATGTGAAGCAGTTGATTAAATTGCTCGACAAGGGCCAAAATAGCAATGATAAGTAGACGCAGCTTGTAGGGAGCGAGTCATATGAGTGATGAAAGAAGTACTAAAAATGTAGCCGCCGATAGCAACGATGAAGTACTGCAATGGGTAACATATCGATTAGGTGACGAAACCTACGGAATTAATGTTATGCAAGTACAAGAAGTACTTAGGCATACAGAAATCGCTCCTGTTCCCGGTGCACCAGATTATGTGCTTGGTATTATCAATTTGCGGGGCAATGTTGTAACTGTGATTGATACTCGAACTCGTTTTGGTCTTCCACCCCATGACATCACTGACAGCACCCGTATAGTCATTATTGAGTCTGAAGAACAAGTGGTGGGCATTTTGGTTGATAGTGTCGCTGAAGTTGTTTACCTACGTTCTTCTGAAATTGATAGCGCACCCAATGTTGGCACCGAAGAAAGTGCTAAATTTATTCAAGGTGTCAGTAATCGTGACGGCGAATTGCTTATATTAGTAGATTTAAATAAATTGCTAAGTGATGAAGAGTGGGACGAAATTAGTGGATTATAATTCGTTTGATTTTGTGTAAAAGGCATACCTAAATGCTTACTTGGCAATATGCATCCATCGCAACGTTGGTGTTTTTGGTTATTCTGATTGGCATCGTTACTTACGTTTTTGCTAATCGAGATAAAAAAAACAAGCAGCGTGTCGAGGAGTTAATGCTGCAAATTCACACTCTACAACAGCAAATTTCACACGCACAAGAAGAGTTGCATGAAGTGCGCTCCGGAGCCATGGGTGTTGCAGCGAAAGTAAAGGATTTAGTGCTTAAAATCGGATTGATGCAAGATAAGTTAGAAGAAATTGAGTATCTAGATCCAGAAACTAAATTGTATTCCCAAGCTGCTAAAATGGCCGACGCAGGCGCAAGCGTAGAAGAACTTATGCGAGAATGTGAGCTTCCACGGGCAGAAGCTGAATTGTTAATTGCGGTGAAAAAATCCCAGTAAAATTTCCCTAACCTCTGTTATCGGCATTTATTCCAATCTACTCTTAAAAACCTTTTCCCTTGTCGTGGTTGTTGGTTTATGGGATAACTAATCAATGTGTTGTGTAATATCAGCAGATTACCTTTATCGTTGATAAGTTGATTTAACATGGTGTTATTCCGCTATGCCGTCACTAATATTCCTCTAATGAGATATACATTTATGAAAACCACTGTTTTACACCTACTGGCTTTTTTAATGGCTGTTCAATTCACCCTGGTGCCATTGGTAGCAACAGGTACTGAGGCCCAAAGCAGCACAAATATCACAGAGCCTTTTGGTCCACCTGAACAGGAATTAATGGTCGAAGTCGAAGGCGGTAAAGTGTATGTCCGGCTAAATGGCCTGTCTCACAGTGATGCTTATCCTGTTATTTTTGTTCATGGAGGGCCTGGTGGCGCACATAACGGCTTTGCTGAAATGCTGGGGCTGGCGAATGAGCGTATGGTTATAATGTATGATCAGCTCGACAGTGGTAAATCTGAACAGCCTAACAATCCCGAAAATTGGCGAGTTGAACGCTTTGTTGAATCATTGGATAAAATACGCCTAGCACTTAAAATTGAACGCTGGCATGTGGTTGGACATAGTTGGGGCTCTGCGCTGGCCCTCGAATATACGGCTAAATACCCGCAGCATACTGTCTCCACAGTTTTGGGGGGGACATTTATCTCTACGCCGCACTGGATCATGGATGCCAACTTGCTTGTAAAAGCAGCCCCGGAAACAATAAGAGAAACCCTTAAACAATGTGAATCTGACTCGCCTCCGAAAAAAGATATTTGTGATAATGCCTATACCGTTTTGTATTCACCTTATTACCAGCCTAAACCACCCACTGAAGCGGCTTTAGCGTACTACGAAAACGTTGGTGGAAAAGGGTTTAATCCGCTTATTTATAATCAAATGTGGGGACCAAGTGAGTTTTCTTCTACAGGTGTGCTTAAACACTACGATGCCACCCATTTATTGACTGAGATTGATGGCAGCCGCACTCTTTTTATGATTGGCCAATATGACTCGGCGCGCATTGATACCGTGCAAGACTATATCAAACTGACGTCGGGTGCTGAACTGGCTGTGGTGCCAGGAGGAGCACATGGCTTCTATTCTGATCGGCCGATAATTACCCAAGCCATATTAAAAGACTGGCTTACTCGAAAAGATACTGCTTTTGAAATAAATAGATAAAACGTCTTTTTAAACAAGTGCATTTTACAAAAAAGTTTTAACACTGGCATTATTAGGTTAGGTGAAACAAAGGTCGGTGTTGTTATTCGCTCATATCAGCTTAGTTGAAGGAAAAAGGTCTATTCATTCAAACTGTAATATCTGATATGAGCGAATGTTATCAGTGCCTATTAACACCCATTGTTGAATAATTCAGATTGCTCATTTGCATTATTGACGTTTTTATTTTGATTCCAAAATCGTTACCAGTTGCTGCAGATCTTCAACAATATAATCTGGCTTTTCAGCAAGTGGATAGAGTGCTTTGCCTTTACGGGCAATAAACGCGGTCTGCATGCCTGCGGCTTTAGCTCCCGCCACATCCCAGCCATGGGCGGCAACCATCAATGTTTCTTCAGGTTTTACCCCTAAGGTTTCTAATGCCCATGCATATGATCTTAAGTCAGGTTTGTAGATTTTAATATCTTCGATGCTTAGACGTTTATCAAAAAACTCGGTTAAACCGGCATTCTTGAACTGTGTCTCTACTCCCTTGTTGGATGAATTAGTTAAGCTGACGAGCATGTAGCCTTCGGCTTTTAATGCGGCTAAACCTGCTTTCACATCGGGATGAGGTGGCAACGATAACAACGGGGTTTTAATTGCTGTTAAGGCCTGCTCTTCGGTAATCTCGATATTGTTACTCTCTGCAACCATCATCAATGCTGCGACGCCAATTTTACCAAAATCATGATATTCGCCCGTCACAGTGGTGACCAGTGAATGATGCAGCATAGTTGAAAACCACAAGCTGATTAAATCGTCGTTTCCATCCAATGCTTTTGCAATGGATGTGCGCATGGATTCCAGATCAAGCAAGGTCTCATTAACATCAAAAACAATGATCTTAGGTTTGCTTGCGCCTTGGCTGTTAAAGCTCACACCAACTAAAACTAGGCTCAATAGTAAAAAACGGAAGTATTGGGATAACACTTTAAAATACATGGATACTCGCTACATTAATTTAGGTGGGAAATTAGTTGAACTTGGGTGATTAAATTTCACCGAAGACAACCATAATCGGTTCGAATTTAAATCTGTTGAATAATATCAAGTTAAAACGATTAACTTGATTAGCGCAATATATCTGGCTTTGAACAATCGTTCAAGTTAATATTGAACAGTTGTTCAAAAGGAGGTTGTAAGTGGCAAGTAATACAAAATTTAACCGAGATGAAGTGATTGATAAAGCCCTACAACTTTATTGGAATCGAGGCTTTCATGGCACTTCCATGCGCACATTACAGAATGAAATTGATATGCGTCCAGGCAGTATTTATGCAGCATTTGGTAGCAAAGAAGGTTTATTTAAACAAGCGCTTATTCGTTACACCCAGATAGGGTCAGAGCATCTTAAACAATGTCGCAACAAAGCTACCTCTCCGCTGGCGGCACTCAAAATGTTTATGCTACACAGAGTCGCTGAAAATCAAATGTCTTCTCCTTGCAGTATTTGTTTATTGGCTAAAACGATAGCAGAGTTAACCGATGATAATTCGGAGTTATTAGAACAAGCCAGAATGTCATTAAAAGCCATGGAAAGCAGTTTTGAGTCACTGATTATTGAAGCGCAATCTTTAGGGGAGTTAGATAAAAATTATCACAGTAAAAACATTGCTCGCCATGTACAGATTAACTTTTCAGGACTTCGAACTTATATAAGAGTGTATGGTGGACAAGTGCCGACCGAGGAAATCATTGACGGTATATTTTCACCTTTTATTTCACACAAGTCATTACATTAGAGGCTTGTTTTCAAAAGCCTATATGAAAACCAAGGAATGGGAATTTTCCTGATCCGCTAATTTATAATTCGTTTCACTTAACTTTTTCAATAAATATACGATATACTACGTTTTGTAGCATAACGTATATCCGGGGGAAGGTATGGGCATAGTAAAAATTTCGAATGAACTGCATGAAGAAGTTCGAAAAAATAGTGCAGTAATGGAAAGGTCAATCAATTCACAGGCTGAATTTTGGCTGAAAATCGGGCGCTTAGCGGAGCAAAATCCAACTTTAACTTACGAACAAATTCTGCAGCGTGAAATGCGTAGTCAAAATGTCACCACAGTGAAATTAGTCAATGAGTAATATCAACATCAAGTCGCACCAAGAAATAGCATTTATGCGTGAGTCAGGAAGGCTATTAGCAAGTGTTTTTGCAGTCTTAGATAGCTTTATAAAAGCAGGCGTGACCACCATGGAAATTAATGATTTGGTTGATGATTATATTGTAAATTCGTTGCATTCAAGGCCTGCCAGTAAAGGCCAATACGGTTATCAATATACGTTAAATTCATCTATCAATGAGGTTGTATGTCACGGCGTACCATCGATAGGGAAAAAGCTTAAGGAACGAGATATCGTTAACATTGATATTACCTTAGAGAAAAATGGCTATATTGCTGACAGTAGCAAAATGTATATGATTGGCAATGTATCGCCTATTGCTAAAAAACTAGTCGATGTTACTTACCAAGCAATGTGGCAAGGCATCAAATCGGTCAAGCCTGGTAATACCCTTGGCGATATTGGGCATGCAATTCAAACACATGCAGAAAAACATGGATTCAGTGTGGTGCGCGATTATTGCGGACATGGAATAGGTCGCGAGATGCACGAAGAACCGCAGGTTTTACATATAGGAAAACCTAACTCAGGTGTTGTATTGCAAGAAGGTATGACATTTACGATTGAACCTATGATCAATCAAGGCTCATTTAAAACCAAATTGAAAAAAGATGGCTGGACGGTTATCACCAAAGATAAAAAGTTGTCAGCCCAATGGGAACACACTGTGTTAGTGACTCCAACTGGATATGAAGTGCTAACCTTACGTGATGAAGAAAAGCAATCTTAAAACTGCTATTTAGTGAGCGCCTCATATTAGTGACTTTACTTTTAACCCCAAGTTTTTTGAATAAAGTGCAGCCTAGTTACTAGGTTGCATAGGCATTCTAATCAGTGCTCTGCTGATTTAAGATTAATTGAAATGTAATATGTTGCATATCGCCTGTCACCGTAAGTACTGCACCAATTCCATTAGCTAGCGTTTTGGCTATTGTCAGTCCTAACCCAAAGTTTTCGGTTGAAGTCCTGGCTGTGTCTTTTTGCCACAGTGGTTCGAACATCCCTGCAAGTTCTTCATTGTTTAAGTGGTTAATACAAATATTGCTTATATCAATCACTAGCGGGCCTTTGTTAGCGTGTTTAATAGCGACTGTCACAGTGGAGTTTTCAACGCTATGTTGCAATGCATTGGTCAGAAGGTTTGTTAATATTGACTCCAATGCAAATGCATTGGTTAGTATGCTGTGTGAATGATCCGCGCTAATTATCTGTATACGCTTTTGGTTAAGCTTAGTACTAAGTTGTTGAACTAACGATAACGGGTCAATCTCATCAGTACATTGTAAGGTTTGCACGCTATATTTATGGATCAGCATTAGATTTGAAATGATACTTTTCATTCGTTCGCTGATTTTAAGCACTTCCGGTTTAAATTCCGAGTTAAGGTTATATTCTTCAGGAAAACGAATGGCTATTTCTGCTAAGTTAATCAGCTCGGTAACTGGGGTTTTTAACTCGTGAGCAATATCGGATGTCAGCCTTTTTTCCCGAAGAAATAGAGAGTAATTTTCATTAATAAAATGATTTAAGCTTTCTACTATAGGCACTAGTTCTGAAGCTGTGTCTTTTATTCTTGAGCATTGGTTTTGTTCCGAAAATCGTATGGCTTTAATTTCTTTATTTAATTCATCGATTGGTTTTAGTGCCGAGGATACCACTCTTCTAACGGTTAACCTGATAAGTAGGGGGATAGTTATTACGGCAATGATAAAGGCTAAATCAATAAACCAGAGATAAAAGTTCAGGTTTTCAACGGAAGCTGCATAGGCGAGTAACACGGGTTTTTGAAAATCTTCGTCTGCTTGTTTGTTGTTGAGTAATTCACTTCTATATTCACTATCAATTTGTGGGATAAAACGTGAATAGATTACCCTGCCTGAACGACCATCGGGTAATTTAATATCTTCAGATAGGATTGAATCAACAGGGATTGATTTGTAGGCTAAACTTCTTACTGTGTGCATTGTCAGTGTGTCTGAGCGCTCGAAAATATCCTCTCCATGCCATATTTGGAAGTACTCTGATTCCGTTGTACCCTCAAACTCAGGTAAAAACTCACCGGCAAATTCGAATTCAAGACCGTCGTGATCCTCCCGTACAAATGTCATGAGCATCCCAGCCTTGTTGATCATGGAACGCTCAAATTCGTCAGAGATCCAAGTATCTACAGTAATATCTGCAGCTAAAAGTACAATTAAAACAATGAGTGAAATAAAAAACGATAACCGTCTTGTTAGTGTTTTGCGGATGGATTTCATTCACCTTCCAGCATTTGATAACCAAATCCACGTTTGTTCTTTATCGGGAGATCAGCACCGAGTTTTCTAGCCTTTTTTCTAGCAGATGACAGGTGTGCTTCAATCGCATTTTTAGAAATACTGTCGTATTGCCCTGATATATATTCGCTCAGTTTTTCTGCGGTGGTTATTCTGTTTCGGTTAACAAATAAACACTCTAAAACTTTGTATTCATTGGGGGTTAAATCAATATTTTGATTTGCAAAACTAATGCTTTTTAATTGCAAGTTAAGCTCAAACCCCTTGACTTTAATTTTGTCAAAATGATTCTGAGTTGAACCTCGTCGCATAAGGTTGATTAATCTTGCGTGCAATTCGTCGAACGAAAACGGTTTAGATAAATAATCATCCGCGCCTGATAAAATCCCAGTGATCTTCGTTTCAGGTTCGGCTCTAGCTGATAAAATTAATACGCGAGTGTCATTTTTACTTTTTCGCAGTGTTTCGAGAATTGTCATGCCGTCAATACTAGGGAGCATTAGGTCAAGTATTATGCCGTCGTACTCACACATCAAGGCCATGCTTAAGCCCTCAGCGCCATCTCCTGAGGTGTCTACAGAGTATCCTAGTTTGACTAAACCTATTTTTAAACTGCGTCGCAAAGACTCCGAATCTTCAATTAGTAATAATCGCACAATTTATTGTTCGCCACTGAATGCTAGTAAGTGACAACTTTACGCTTCCAATCTTAAGGTTTACTTAAGATCGTAAACTTGTATGTGTTAAACAATATTAAATCTAATCTTCAGTTAATCTTAAGGTTGCTCGGATATATTGCTAAAAACTTAAAGTAATAAGTCTGGGAGAGTTGATATTGTGGATATTTCTGTAGTTATCCCCGCTAAAAATGAACAAGACAATATCATTCCGTTGATAGAAGAAATTGTTGCTGTTCTTAATCGTAATAATGAGTTTGAAATTGTCTATGTGGACGATGGTAGCGATGATAATACCTATAGTAACTTGTGTTTAGCCGCGTCAAGTGATTACCCTCAAGTAAAACCTATTCGACATAAGTATTCTGTTGGCCAAAGCAAAGCGATTCACACCGGTGTCAGTTTTGCCAAAGGAAAGCTGATAATAACCCTAGATGCAGATGGTCAGAATGATCCTGCTGACATTCCAGATTTGTTAAAAGAAGCTCAAAAATTTCCAGTTGGTGCTCATTTTTGTATCGCCGGTTATCGGAAAAATCGTAAAGATACGGCATGGAAACGCATGCAGTCTAAGATTGCTAACAATATACGCAGTCGAATTTTGCGGGACAATACCCCTGACACGGGATGTGGCTTAAAAATCTTTCCCAAAAGTACCTTTTTACAACTCCCATACTTCGATCATATGCACCGCTTTCTTCCTGCCTTAGTGCGTCGTCTTGGAGGAAAGATTGTGGTTGTTGAAGTCAGCCATAGAGATCGTCAATATGGCACTTCCAAGTATAATATGTTGGGAAGACTACGAGTGGGAATTGTCGATCTTCTTGGTGTGATGTGGCTACAACGACGAGGTAAAATTGCTTTGCTTGAAACAACTCATGAGCAATAAATTTTGAAGTTGTTTCTCAACGTTTTTGTACGTCTAATACCTTTATTATTGATTTGTTTAATTGGTAGTGAGCTACTAGCTCAGATCCCATCGTTTAATACATTTAATCAATCGTGGATAGATGCTCACACTCGAGACAATGGATGGCAGGGGATTATTAACTTTATTTTAGTTAGCGGTTTACTGGCGTCTTTGGGCGCTCCTCGACAATTCATCGCTTTTCTAAGCGGCTATGCCTTTGGCTTTGCTGAAGGTGTAGTTTATTCGACGTTTGCGATTACGTTGAGTTGTTTACTCACCATGCTTCTTTCTCGTTTTTATGCCAAACCTGTGGTCACGCACTTTTTCCCAAACAAAGTGATCGGTCTCAATCGTTTTTTGACTAATCAAGTTTTTATAAAAACAATTATTGTTAGGTTGTTGCCAGTTGGCAATAACCTCATTACCAATATAACGGCGGGAGTAACCACTATTAAAATTTGGCCATTTGTGATGGGATCTATGTTTGGTTACATCCCTCAGATGGCTATTTTTGCGCTTATGGGAAAGGGGGTTGTGGTGCAATCTTATTGGAAGATCACTCTCAGTGTTGTATTTCTCGCCATATCCAGTTTGTTAAGTCTTTATGTCTATAAAAAGTTTAAGGCTGATAAGTACTTAATCACTAGCACCGGTGCACAAAATACTGCTCAATTTGCTGCCACGAGCGGTCATAAATAGTGACATGATTACGCATTTAATTCAGTTCCATTTATCTTCTCAAAAACATGCGCGCGAACTGCAGCTTTTGGGTGTACTTTTGCTCATTTCGATCATCTTAATTTTTGTGGGATTAGGATTTCGCGATCCATGGCCTGCAGATGAACCTCGTTTCGCACAAATTGCTAAAGAGATGGTAGAAACTGGTCAATGGTTTTTCCCGGCCAGAGCGGCAGAGTTTTATCCTGATAAACCACCTGTATTTATGTGGTCAATCGCGATTTTTTACGCATTGTTCGGCTCTTTAAATATAGCTTTCTTATTGCCTTCTGCGCTGTGTTCACTACTTACTATTTATTTAGTATTTGATATTGGACGTAAGCTATGGAACCCAGAAACTGGTTTTATAGCAGGTCTACTACTAGTGTTTAGCTTTCAATTTATGCTGCAAGCTAAAAGTGCGCAAATTGATGCAATGGTTTGTGCGTGGATCACCCTTGGTTGTTATGGTTTCTTGAGGTTTTTGCTATTTGACGCTAAATGGCGATGGTTCTATTTAGCCTGTTTTTTTATGGGAATCGGTGTTATCACCAAAGGCGTAGGCTTTTTACCTATATTGATATTGATTCCGTATATGTTTATGCGCTTTATTTGCAATTATCACTCAATACTTAAGCCGGATAATGAGTCTATTGTTAAGTGGTTGCTGGGACTATTGGTCATGCTTTTAGCAATAGGTTTGTGGTTTGTACCTATGTTGGTATTAGTTGAACTAAGCCACAATCCGTTATTAGAACAATATCGCGATAATATTTTGTTTAAACAAACAGTTACTCGTTATGCTGATTCTTGGCATCATATTAAACCATTTTGGTATTATTTCGTATCCGTAATCCCTGCCTTTTGGTTACCCCTAAGCATTTTCATTCCGTGGTTAATTCCTCATTGGATACGCGCAATCAAAAAGCAGGATGCCCGGGTAATTCTGCCGCTAACGTGGATTGTACTCGTGTTAGTGTTTTTCAGTATCAGTCCAGGCAAAAGAGGCGTATATATATTGCCAGCTTTGCCAATGTTAGCCTTAATCAGTGCACCTTATGTGCGACAAATTTTACAGCGACGGGCCGTCAATTGGATTTTATGGGCACTGGTGACTGGTATATCTTTAGGCTTATTAGCTTTCGCATTGGCTGGATTAAGCAATGCCAGTTTTACCCAAAAGCTAGTGACTGAATACGCTATTTCACCTTGGTACTTTTTTATATCAATTGGTTTGGCTGGACTCCTGGGCACACTTATCACAGTCAAACAACAGCAGTGGCGGAGCTGGCCGCTATTTATATCTGTGTTATGGATTTTGTACTCTACTTGGGGATACGGTTTATTAGAAGTGGTTAAAACGCCGAAAAAAATATTTCAACAAATGCAACATATTGTTCCGCAAAATGCTGAAGTTGGGCTAGTCGATTTTGCCGAGCAATTTATTCTATTTTCCCCTTATCCTATTACTCATTTTGGTTATCACACTGACAATGCAGAGCAAGTTAAAGCGGCTTACCAGTGGATAGGAACCAGTAAAAACCGATTTATATTGCTAAGTTTTGAGTTAGTCGAGGGGCTTTGTTTTGATAAAAATAAAGCCATACATCTTGGGTTTGCCCACCGCACTGATTGGGTATTATTAAATACCGCTAGTCGCGTAAATGGGTGTCCTAAACCACAGCTTCATAAACCACAGGGCAATATTATTGAATATCAGTATATTCCCAAACCCTAAGTGCCTATTTGAATCAAAAAAACATATCAATAACTGCAAAAAGTTCAACTCAGACAGTAGAGATTTTAAATTAAATTATAGAATTGTTTTTATTTAAAAAATTATTGCAAAACATCAGTTTATCTTCAGTTTCAGCTAAGGTTTGGCTTCTAAAATAGCTTGTGTAATCAACCATAAATGAAACAAGATGAATGTAATTTTAAAGCTAATGCGACATGAATATACTGGCGCACAAATTATCGCGATAAATTCGTTATTTATTGTATTTGTATTTAATTATTGTTTTTTAAATGGTGTATTTGCAGCCATTCAACCTAACAACTTGTCACAATGGAGTTTCTACGCTTCAGTTATTCTATTATTGTTTAGTCTAACCATTATAATCACTAGTATTTTGGGAGGAATAGTTTTTCCCAGAACTATATCTGCGGTCACAGTGCTAGTGTCATGCTTATTGTTTTATGCAACGTTTCAATACGGTGTCATTTTTGATAAAAGCATGATTCAAAACATTGCTGAAACCAATTCTGGTGAAGCCTCATCTTATTTGAATATTAGTTTTCTTATCTACTTTATTCTGCTGGGAGTTGTCCCTGCAATATTGATGTTTAAAATAAAGGTTAAAGGAGATTTAAAAAGCCGAATAAAAAGTGTGTTAACGATAAATCTGCTTGCACTAATCGTCACTGCTTCGATTGTTACTTTCCTGTATAAAGATTACGCAGCGGTAGGCAGAAATAATCATAATTTATTTAAGTATATTGTCCCTTTTGCATTTTATGATTCTGGATTTAGGTATTTACGAGATAATTATTTTTATCCCCCTTTGCCCTTTAAAGTTTTAGATAAATCGCCAACGATCAAGCCGTCAAAACAAGGACAACAAAACTTAACAATAGTTGTGGTCGGGGAAACTGCCCGTGCACAGAACTTTTCGTTGAATGGTTATACTCGCAATACCAATAAGTTTTTGGCACAAACCCCAATACTCAGTTTTAAACAGGTAAGCTCTTGCGGTACTGCTACCGCAGTGTCTGTGCCATGTATGTTTTCTCGTTTACCACGAAGCAAATACGAAAGTCGAGTGGCGAGTAGTCAAGATAATGCTTTAGATATAATTCATCGAGCAGGCGTGGACGTCACTTGGATTGATAATAACAGTACTTGTAAAGGGGTATGTGAAAGAGTGAGTGAAATTCGTTTTGATCCAACTCAAGACTCAACGTTGTGTGATGGTGATTATTGTTTTGATGAAATTCTTATCGAAAAATTGCAACAACAAATTAGCCAGCATAAATCCGACAATCAACTTATCGTCTTACATATGATCGGTTCCCATGGTCCTACTTATTTCCGGCGCTATCCCGATACATTTAAACCTTTTATGCCAGATTGTCCGCAAAGTGATATTCAACATTGCAGCGAAAACCAGTTAAAAAATACATATGACAATACTATTGCTTATACCGACTTTGTATTAAGTAAAGTTATTGCGGTTCTGCAGCAAAGTAATGTAGCCAATAAGTCCTTGTTGTACATTTCAGACCATGGCGAATCATTAGGTGAAAATGGACTTTATTTGCATGGCTTTCCCTACAGCATTGCCCCTGAAGAGCAAACTCATGTGCCTATGTTGTACTGGAGTACTGAATTAGCGGATGCTAATTTTAAAGACTGTATTTCCAGCAAATTGAATTCTGATTTCTCACAAGACAATATTTTTGACACCCTGTTAGGTTTAACCAATGTAAAAAGCAGCATTTATCAACCAGAAATGGATATATTTCAGCAGTGTAGAACAACAACAATAATGGCTAAAAGTTGATTATTTGCTCCAATTTCAGTTAACCAATTTTATGTGAGGAATAAGAATAATTAAGGTTATTTCGAATATGTGAAATAAAAATTCTCAGGTATAAAGTGTATAGGCCGGATAAACGTTTAGACGTCTAGACGTAAAGATGTTGACTTTTGAGTGTGAATAGGCGAAATTTGTTTTCTTACAACCACATTGGAGAACTTATGCCTATTCGAATACCTAGTGATCTTCCCGCCCAAGGGGTCTTGAACGCGGAAAATATATTCGTTATGGACAGCGAAGCCGCTGCTAAGCAAGACATTCGTCCTCTAGAAGTGGGCATTTTGAATTTAATGCCGAATAAGATTGAAACTGAAGTTCAGATTTTACGACTTCTTTCCAATACGCCATTACAGATTAATATTGATCTTATTCGCATCGATAATCAGGCACCTAAGAATACACCTAAAGCCCATATGGATGCCTTTTATTTGTCTTTTGATGACGTGGCTCATAAAAATTACGATGGGTTTATTATCACCGGTGCACCCATTGCTCACCTCGATTATGCTGACGTCAAATATTGGGACAAAATCACCACTATTATGGAGTGGACACAACGTCATGTGCAGTCTACTTTATATTCTTGTTGGGCGGCCCACGCTGCCATGTTTCATTTTTACGGGCACAATCGTCAACTTCGAAACGACAAGCTTTCCGGTGTTTACACCCATAATGTGAACGAACCACACGATGCGTTAATGCGCGGCTTTGATCCGCAGTTCAATGCACCCCATTCTCGTTTTGGGGAAATTCCCATCGACATATATAAAAGTGTTGAGGGGCTAAATGTATTAGCCAGTTCGGAAAAAACTGGGGCGTATTTAGTCGCCTCAAAAGATAAACGAATGGTATGCGTCACTGGGCACCCAGAATATGATCCTGAAACACTGGATCAGGAGTTTAAGCGTGATAGCAATAATGCGTTAGCGCCGAAAATTCCAGAAAACTATTACGAAAATGATGATCCCAGTCAGCCCTATCATGTAACATGGCGCTCCCATGGTTCGCTTCTGTTTACAAACTGGTTAAACTATTATGTTTATCAGACGACACCGTTTGATCTTGCTGATCTTCCAAGTAAAAAATAAGAGGTAATTGCGTGGCGCAAAATAACACCGAACAACTCTACTCCATTGCACAGCAACGAATTCTTATTCTTGACGGTGCAATGGGAACTATGATTCAACGGCATAAACTGGAAGAAGATGATTACCGCGGTGATCGATTTGTCGATTGGCATTGTGATGTCAAAGGCAATAACGACTTGCTTGTATTGAGTCAACCACAAATTATTTATGATATTCATTGCCAATATTTCGAAGCTGGCGCTGACATAATCGAAACCAATACCTTTAATGCTACCACTATTGCCATGGCTGATTATGATATGCAATCCCTGGCCAAAGAAATTAATATAGAAGCAACTAAGTTAGCCCGTAAAGCGGCGGATGAGTACACCGCAAAAACGCCCGATAAACCTCGTTTTGTTGCGGGCGTCTTAGGACCCACAAACCGCACGGCTTCAATTTCTCCCGATGTAAATGATCCGGGTAAGCGTAATGTGAATTTTGATCAACTGGTAGCAGCCTACTCAGAAGCGACACACGGTTTGATTGAGGGCGGGGCAGACATAATTCTAATTGAAACTATTTTTGATACATTGAACGCTAAAGCGGCTGCCTTCGCAGTAGACACTGTGTTTGATGAGTTAGGTATTACTCTACCCGTTATGATTTCAGGTACTATCACTGATGCCTCTGGCCGTACTTTATCAGGGCAAACTGCTGAAGCTTTTTACTATTCACTGCGACATATCAACCCTGTGTCATTTGGGCTCAATTGTGCCCTTGGACCGGATCTATTACGTCAGTATGTAGAAGAGATTGCTAACCAAGCTGAGTGTCTGGTTTCTGCGCACCCTAATGCGGGCTTACCGAATGAGTTTGGGGAATACGACATGGAAGAAGATGAAATGGCAGAACATATCCAAGAATGGGCGAAATCAGGATTGGTGAATATTGTCGGTGGATGTTGCGGCAGTACGCCAGAACATATTGCTGCAATTGCAAAAGCCGTAGAAGGCATTGCGCCTCGGGTTCCAGTCAAAAAAGAAGTTAAAATGCGCTTGTCTGGTTTAGAACCCTTTGTGCATTAACAGGAGTTTTTCGTGTCACAAGAACAACAAAATACCAGTGCTACCTTTGTAAACGTAGGGGAACGTACCAACGTTACAGGTTCAGCAATGTTTAAACGTCTGATCCTCGAAGATAACTATGAAGCAGCGTTAGATGTGGCTCGTCAGCAAGTTGAAAATGGTGCGCAAGTCATCGATATCAACATGGATGAAGCCATGTTGGATTCCGAAGCTGCCATGGTACGATTTTTATGTCTAATTGCCTCTGAACCAGACATTTCACGAGTCCCTATCATGATTGACTCCTCTAAATGGAGCGTCATCGAAGCTGGCTTAAAGTGTGTTCAGGGAAAAGCCATTGTTAACTCGATTAGTTTAAAAGAGGGGGAAGAACCCTTTTTAAAGCAAGCAAAACTGCTGAAACGATATGGTGCTGCGACTGTTGTGATGGCGTTTGATGAAAAAGGTCAAGCCGACACACAAGCTAGAAAATACGAGATATGTGAGCGCAGTTATAAACTATTAACTGAAAAAATCGGCTTTCCTCCAGAAGATATTATTTTTGATCCGAACATTTTTGCCGTAGCCACGGGGATAGAAGAACACAACAACTATGCGGTTGATTTCATCGAAGCGACTCGTCAAATAAAACAAAATCTACCGCACTGTCATATCTCTGGTGGTTTATCGAATATTTCCTTTTCATTTCGCGGCAATAACCCAGTTCGCGAAGCAATGCATTCGGTGTTTTTGTATTATGCCATTAAAGCAGGCATGGACATGGCGATTGTGAATGCCGGCCAGTTAGAAGTTTACGACAATATCCCTAAGGAATTAAAAGACGCTGTTGAAGATGTGATTCTTAATCGCCACCCAGAGGCCACTGATAATCTATTGGCGCTGGCACCCAAATATCAAGGTGACGGCAAAGCGGTTGTAAAAGAGAATCTAGAGTGGCGTGAATTCCCAGTTAGTAAGCGTCTAGAGCACGCTTTAGTTAAAGGTATTACCGACTTTATCGTTGAAGATACTGAGGCTGCACGTTTAGAAGCTGAGAAACCTTTGCATGTTATCGAAGGTCCATTAATGGACGGCATGAACGTGGTAGGTGATTTATTTGGCGAAGGTAAAATGTTTTTACCTCAAGTGGTAAAATCTGCCCGAGTGATGAAAAAGGCTGTGGCCTACCTTGAACCTTACATCGAACTTGAAAAAGACCAAAGCAGTAGCAACGGTAAAATATTGTTGGCAACAGTAAAAGGCGATGTGCACGACATAGGTAAAAATATTGTTGGTGTGGTTTTGCAATGTAATAACTATGAAATTATCGATCTAGGCGTAATGGTGCCGGCTGCTAAAATTATGCAAGTGGCCAAAGATGAAAACGTCGATATGATCGGACTGTCAGGGTTAATCACTCCTTCTTTGGATGAGATGGTACACGTCGCAAAAGAAATGCAACGCTTAGAATTAGATCTACCGTTATTAATCGGCGGTGCCACCACATCAAAAGCCCATACTGCGGTAAAAATTGAACAAAACTATCACGGACCTGTGGTTTATGTGCCTAATGCCAGCCGAGCCGTCGGGGTTTGTCAGAAGTTGATTTCGGATGAATTTAGACCTGAATACGTAGCGCAATTGCAAAAAGAATACGACGTCGTCCGAGAGCAGCATGCACGTAAAAAGCCCCGTTCTAAACCTGTAAGTTTAGCTGCCGCAAGAGAAAATCGTTTTGATTGTGATTGGCAGGTATATCATCCTCCAGTACCCAAAACTTTAGGTGTGCAAACGGTAAATGTTGAGTTATCGGAATTGGTTGATTACATTGATTGGACACCTTTCTTTTTAACTTGGTCGCTTGCGGGTAAATACCCACGAATTTTAGATGATGAAGTGGTTGGCGAAGAAGCTAAAAAGCTGTTTCACGATGCCACTACTATGCTGAAAAAGCTGTGTGAAGAAGGTAGCTTGGCTGCCAAAGGCGTGGTTGGCATCTTCCCTGCGAACCGTGTAGGTGATGATGTTGAAATTTATGCCGATGATAGTCGCCAGAACACGATTCAGGTAGCTCATCATTTGCGTCAACAAACCCAAAAGCCAAAAGGGTTTAATTACTGTTTAAGCGATTACATTGCGCCCAAAGCCAGTAAAAAAGCCGACTATATTGGCGCTTTTGCCGTTACTGCTGGCATAGGTGAAGATGAATTAGCTCAAGCTTACATTGATGATGGTGATGACTACAACGGTATTATGGTCAAAGCCATTGCTGATCGTTTAGCAGAAGCCTTTGCTGAGTATTTGCATGCAAAAGTCAGAAAAGAAATCTGGGGTTATGCTGCAGACGAACAGTTAACTAATGAAGATTTGATTCGCGAAAAGTATCAGGGTATTCGCCCTGCACCTGGCTACGCTGCATGTCCTGAACATACTGAAAAACAAGTTATTTGGGATCTATTGGACGCTGAAAATGCGACCGGTATGCAGCTTACTGAGTCATACGCGATGTGGCCAGGCGCGGCTGTATCTGGGTGGTATTTCTCACACCCTGATGCACGCTATTTTGCAGTCGCTCAAATTCAACAAGATCAACTTGAGGATTACGCACAGCGTAAAGGATGGAGCTTGGAGTATGCTCAGAAGTGGCTTGCTCCGAATCTAAACGGCTAACCTTATAAATAGTAGGTGACGGATGTTCGATAACAAAAACTTTTCACAACCTTGTGAGAATAATAAGGCACCTATCTTAGAGCAACTGCTTGTGCATTTTGCCAATCAAACCAAGGTATTGGAAATTGGTTCTGGCACAGGGCAGCATGCTGCATTTTTTGCACCTGCATTGCCACATCTAACTTGGCAACCGACAGATATTGCTGACAACCACGCCAGTATTAATGCGTGGTTAGAGGAAGCAAAATGCACAAATGTGTTGCCTCCTGAAGAATTCTTCATTGGCAAAGATAGCTGGTCTTTTCAAGACGTAAACGGCGTTTTTAGTGCGAATACCACTCACATTATGCAGCCTCATGAAGCCCAATTGATGATGCAAACTGTCGCTATAAATTTACCAGAAACTGGGGTTTTCTGTCAGTATGGCCCCTTTAAATTTGACGGTAAATATACTAGTCAGAGTAATGCGCAGTTTGACCAAAGCCTACAACAAAGAGGTTTTGGCGGTATCCGTGACATTGCTGAGTTAAAAAACTGGGCCACGTCTTTAACCTTAGACGATATGATTCAGATGCCGGCCAATAATCATCTGTTAGTCTGGCGTAAGTAGTAACTTCGTTAGTCTTGTGATTTTTTAAACGGTAATACTTCAGCGGCACTAATTTTATAGGCTTCAATACCAGGGGCTTCTTGCTTAACAAAACGTGATACTGCGTCTTGGAAGGAGGGATCATCTAACCTGTGATTTGAATAACAAAATATCGGCTCAAATCCCCTTAGAATTTTATGTTCTCCTTGAGTGCCCGGGTTAAAGCTGGCTAAGTTTTGCTGGATACAGAATTCAATGCCTTGGTAATAACAACATTCAAAGTGCAGACCATCAAAGTCTTCTATTGCGCCCCAATATCGACCACACAACTGTGTTTGATCATATAAATAAAGTGCCCCAGCCACGGGGGTGTCATTGTGCGAAGCAATCACCAATAAGATGTTCTGTCGCATATTTTCGAGAATATTTGTAAAGAAAGATTTGTTTAAGTAACCACTATGACCGCTACGCTTTAAATAGGTCTGGCAATAGCAAAGATAAAAGAAATCCATTTCTACTGAGGTTAAGGTTTCGCCATGAAAGCGTTTGACGGTTAATTCTTGCTGCGCAATTTTTTGTCTTTCTTTGCGCACACTTTTTCTGCGTCGGGCGGTAAAGGTGGCTATGAAATCATCAAAATGCTGGTAGCCACGGTTAAACCATTGAAACTGGACACTTCTTCGTTGCACTGCACCAAGGCCTTGCAACTGTTGACTGACTTTTTCAAAGGGGAACAGAAAGTGTACAGAAGATGCGTCCAGGGCAGGCAATTGTTGTTTTATATACAGGTACATTTTTTCCAATAACTTTACTGGGTCAGTTTTATTATTGGTTAACAAACGCGTACCGGTAACAGGTGTAAAGGGAATTGCATTGACTAATTTGGGGTAATACTGTTTGTGATAACGCTGATATGCTTCTGCCCAAGCAAAATCAAACACATATTCGCCATAACTATGGCTTTTTTTGTACATTGGTAGGATACCGATAACCGCCTCATCCTGATAAGCTACCAAATGATGAGGTATCCATCCTGTGTCACCGCCAACAGAACCGGATTGCTCTAAGGCCGCTAAAAATGGGTAACTACAAAACAGCGCTTGATTTTGATTTAAATCATCCCAGATCTGTTTAGGTACTTCGTCGATTGAATGAATAAATTGAAAAAACAATACAAAGGTTCCGATGAATCAAGTTGATAGGCTATTAATATGTCAGACAATGATGTGAAGATCATCAATCATTCTATTACTCGTCTGTTAGCTCGTCGAGAACATAGTCAACATGAGTTAGTCACAAAGCTCACATTAAAAGGCTTAGATAGCGGTTTAGTTAAACAGCAAATCGCCTTATTTGCAGAAAAAGATATTCAAAGTGATAAACGTTTTGTCGAAGCATTTATTCGAAATAGAGTGTTGAAAGGGCAGGGGCTTAAACGTATCCAAGTTGAGTTACAACAACATAATATTGACGAAATGATAGTATCAAACAGTTTTGCCGACTGTGAAACAGATTTTGCTGAGACAGCCATTCAAGCTTATCGTAAAAAATACGGTGATACGCCGATACGGGATTGGCAAGACAAACAAAAGCGCATGCGTTTTTTGCAATATCGTGGTTTTAATCACGAACAAATTCGAATTGCTTTAAAAGGCGAACCTAATGAATGAGAATGATCAATACAGCTTGACAAATTCACGGCTTAACAAGGTTCCCTCATTTGTGGTATCGTTCGCCGCCTATAGCCTAATTAGCAAGCATTGTGCTTGTCCGACAACTTTTAAATCAGGAAAATGAATGAGTAAAACTACCGCTGAAATTAGACGCGCCTTTTTGGATTATTTTGCCAATCATGGTCATCAAATTGTTCCCAGTTCTTCATTGGTCCCGGCGGATGACCCTACGCTTTTATTTACCAATGCAGGCATGAACCAATTTAAAGATGTTTTTCTTGGTACTGAAAAGCGACGCTACAACAAAGCAACGTCTTCTCAGCGTTGTGTCAGAGCGGGTGGAAAGCATAACGATTTGGAAAATGTTGGCTACACAGCGCGACATCATACATTTTTTGAAATGCTGGGGAATTTCAGCTTTGGGGATTATTTCAAACAACAAGCTATTCACCATGCTTGGACGTTCCTAACCGAAGTATTAGGCCTACCTAAAGAGAAACTATTAGTCACCATTTATCATGAAGACGATGAAGCTTTTGATATATGGAACAAAGAGATTGGTATTCCAGCAGATAAAATTATACGCATCGCAACCTCAGATAACTTTTGGTCAATGGGAGATACTGGCCCCTGCGGACCGTGCTCCGAAATATTTTACGATCACGGAGAACATATTTGGGGTGGACGTCCAGGTACGCCTGAAGAAGACGGTGACCGTTTTATTGAAATATGGAACCTAGTTTTTATGCAGTTCAACCGAACTGCCGATGGCGTCATGCACCCGCTACCTAAACCTTCAATTGATACGGGTATGGGGCTTGAGCGTATTTCCGCGATTTTGCAGAACGTTCACAGCAATTATGAAATTGATATCTTTCAGAAGCTTATTGCCGCTGCAGCAAAAATTGTGGGCTCAACGGACTTAGAAGACAAATCCTTACGAGTGATTGCAGACCACATTCGTTCATGTGCATTTTTAATTTGTGACGGCGTTATGCCATCGAATGAAGGTCGCGGTTATGTATTGCGACGTATTATTCGTCGTGCCGTAAGACATGGATATAAGTTGGGCGCGAAAGATATTTTCTTTTACAAGTTGATTGACGAGTTAGGAGTTCAAATGGGTGAAGCTTACCCTGAACTCATTGATCAAAAACCGGTCCTTGAAAAAGTGCTCAGAGTTGAAGAAGAGCAATTCTCTCGTACCTTGGAACGAGGTATGACTATACTCAATGAAGCATTGTCAGAATTAGAGGGAGAAGTTGTTCCAGGAGAATTGGCATTTAAACTTTATGACACTTATGGGTTCCCTGCTGATTTAACCAATGATGTAGCCCGTGAAAAAGGTTTTACTATTGATCAAGATGGTTTTGATCAAGCGATGGCGCAACAACGGGAACGAGCTCAGCAAGCGAGCAACTTCGGTAAAGATTACAATGAAGCGATTCATGCTAAATCAAGCAGTGAATTTGTTGGTTACGATTTAGAAGCTGATCGCGCTGAGGTTGTCGAGTTATTCAATGACAAAGGCGCTGTCACTGAAATCAAAGCTGGTGATTCTGGTATTGTAGTGCTTTCAAAAACGCCATTCTACGCGGAATCTGGTGGTCAGGTCGGGGATACTGGATTACTCAAAGGTGACTCTGCAGAATTTAACGTGTTAGACACCGTTAAGCTAAATGATGCTGTTGCTCACAAAGGTATCGCGAATAAAGATATTAAAATTGGCGATGTTGTTGATGCTCAAGTTGAAGCTCAACGTCGCTCAGCAATTAAGTTAAACCACAGTGCTACTCACTTAATGCATGCGGCGTTAAAAACTATCTTAGGTGAGCATGTTAACCAGAAAGGTTCATTGGTGGACGCAGAGCGTTTACGTTTCGATTTTTCTCATTTTGAAGCGGTTACGCCTCAGCAAATTTTGGAAATCGAGTCACTCGTCAATCAGCACATTCGTTTGAATCATCGTCTAGATACTAAACTAATGGGCTTAGAAGAAGCTAAAAATGCCGGTGCTATGGCGTTGTTTGGTGAAAAATACGACGAAAACGTGCGCGTAGTATCGATGGGACCGTTTTCATTGGAACTTTGTGGTGGTACTCATGTCAACCAAACAGGCGACATTGGTTTATTTAAAATAGTCAGCGAAAGTGGCATTGCATCTGGCGTGCGACGAATAGAAGCGATTACTGGTCAAGCAGCATTACAATATGTGCAAGATCAATCGAAATTAATTAGCAGCATCTCTGGTCTATTAAAGTCAGAGGCTGCGAATTTAGAAAATAGAATCGTTGCTGTAGTTGATCACACCAAAGAGTTGGAGAAGGAATTATCTAAGCTTAAGCAGAAAATGGCTGCTCAAGCTGGAACTGATTTGGCGTCTAAGACTACTGATGTAAAGGGGGTGAAAGTACTTTCGACTAAAGTTGAAGGTGTAGAATCTAAAACTTTACGTACAATGGTCGATGACTTAAAGAACCAAATCGGCAGTGGTGTCATTGTTTTAGGTTTACCAGCAGATAACAAAGTGAGTGTTATTGTTGGTGTGACTAAAGATCTAGTTGGCAAAGTTAAAGCCGGTGAATTAGTTAATTATGTAGCCAGTCAAGTAGGCGGTAAAGGCGGCGGGAGACCCGATATGGCGCAAGCCGGAGGGAGTCAACCTGAAAACCTTGATGCCGCTATTAACTCTGTACATAGTTGGTTAGAAGAGCGCTTATAAGTGTTAATTAGTGAGTTTTTGTAAGTGACGACAAAAACATGGAATGCTAATTGTGTATTTTTCTGGAGTTAACTGGTAAATACGCTAATTTTAATTAGGGAATATTGTGGAATAACGCAAAAGGAGCAATAGAATGCTAATTTTAACCCGTCGTGTAGGTGAGACCTTGATGGTAGGTGATGAAGTCACCGTAACTGTATTGGGTGTTAAAGGGAATCAGGTAAGAATAGGGGTTAACGCCCCCAAAGAAGTATCTGTGCATCGAGAAGAAATTTATATGCGCATTCAAGCAGAAAAAAATGGAACTGCGAGTGAACGTTCCGGCAATTCGAGCGAAGATGTAGAATAAAGTAAAGTGAAAAACCTAAGAAGGCTGGTTAACCAGCCTTTTTTTTTTTTATTTTTAATAATTGTTTTAATTATCTCGAAAATATAAGCATATCAATTCGTACAAAATACCATCATATTATTGCAGTTTTACGCTGATCGTCTAAAATCCCAGCATACAGGTAGTAAAGTGTAAAAAAAGGTTTGACTTCCTTTTGTGATTCAGTAAACTTCGCTCCCACATTTGGAGAGGTGGCCGAGTGGCTGAAGGCGCTCCCCTGCTAAGGGAGTATAGGGTTTGTAGCCCTATCGAGGGTTCGAATCCCTCCTTCTCCGCCATTCCTTTTTATCGGGAATGGAACAAATGTCTTTTACGCGTGTGTAGCTCAGCTGGATAGAGTACCTGGCTACGAACCAGGCGGTCGGAGGTTCGAATCCTTCCACACGCGCCATATTGAATCGAAGCTCCGCAGGAGGTTCGACAAAATCGTCAGGAACGATTTTGAACGTGCGAAGCGCGGCCCCGAAGGGGTGGAAGGCAGGATGCCTGAAATCATCCTTCCACACGCGCCATATTGAATCGAAGCTCCGTAGGAAATTCGATAAAACTGTTAAAGACTAGATGTAGAATTTGACAGTTGTAAGTACAGAGGAAGTTAAATACCACGCGTGTGTAGCTCAGCTGGATAGAGTACCTGGCTACGAACCAGGCGGTCGGAGGTTCGAATCCTTCCACACGCGCCATATTTGAATCGAAGCTCCGCAGGAGGTTCGACAAAATCGTCAGGAACGATTTTGAACGTGCGCAGCACGGCCCCGAAGGGGTGTAAGGCAGGATGCCTGAAATCATCCTTCCACACGCGCCATATTTGAATCGAAGCTCCGCAGGAGGTTCGAAAATCAAAACTACGATTTTGTGCTTGAATAGCGTTTTGCTAAAGAACGTATCTCGAGAAGTTAGAAATATAAAATCGATGTAAATGATTTGAAGTATAAGCAATAAAAAAACCGCTTTTATAAGCGGTTTTTTTATGCCCGAAGTTAAATTAAATATTTATAAGTAATTACCAATAAGTAATATTAATCTAAACGTGACGATTGGTATGATAGCGCTGCTTTGCATTAAATTAACTTTATAGCTAACGCTAAAAGTATTCGAACAGATTTACAGTATAAAGTGGCTAAATGATTGGTGGAGACGCCTAATCAGCGACTTGAGTGGGTAAAAATTCAAAATAGTTGAATAAGTACCCTAAAAATACAGTTTGCTTTGTGGATTTTGGTTGAGTTTTCAATGCTTAAGTGATACTTATCGATACCTAAACTAATAACAGTGTGAATTATATGCAAACGTCCATTTCTGAATTACTAATTGAAGCTGCCAACCTAATGGTAGTGGGTATGGTTGTGGTGTTTGTTTTCCTTACACTACTAATCGGCGCAGTAAACTTAATTGCTGCAATTAACCGAAGATTTCCTGAAGAAGTTGTCCCTGCGCATCCTGCTAGGACACAAAGGAAAGTGTCTAATGACAAATCAAATTCTTCCGTGCCTATTGCGGCTATAACCGCCGCAGTTCACCAATATCGAAAAAATAGATAGTCTAAATAAATCGATTTTTTAGGAGTTTCCATGAGCAACCCCCTTAAAATAACTGAATTGGTACTGCGTGATGCGCACCAATCTTTATTAGCCACTAGAATGCGATTGGACGATATGTTACCCATCGCAGCGAAATTAGATAAAGTTGGCTTTTGGTCAATGGAATCTTGGGGAGGCGCTACATTCGACTCTTGCATTCGTTATCTTGGCGAAGATCCTTGGGATCGTATCCGTGAATTAAAAAAGGCCATGCCTAATACACCTCAGCAGATGTTGCTAAGAGGGCAGAATCTTTTGGGGTATCGTCACTACGCAGATGATGTAGTTGAAAAGTTTGTAGAAAGAGCGCATACCAATGGCGTTGATGTGTTTCGTATTTTCGATGCAATGAATGACACTCGAAATCTGGAAACAGCGATTAAATCTGTGGTTTCTGTAGGCGCACATGCCCAAGGCACGATTTCCTATACAGTAAGTCCAGTGCATACCCTAGAGCGTTGGCTAGACATGGCTAAGTCCTTAGAGGATATGGGCATACATTCTTTGTGTATCAAAGATATGGCAGGGTTGTTGAAACCTTACGAATGTGAAGAGCTAATTACTCGCTTGAAAGAAATTATAAGTGTGCCTATTGCCATGCAATGTCATGCAACCACTGGACTAAGCACCGCAACTTATCAAAAAGCCATTGATGCGGGTATTGATATGGTTGATTGCGCGGTATCATCTATGAGTATGACGTACGGGCACAGTGCAACTGAAACCATTATGTCGATTGTGGAAGGTACTGACCGAGATACCGGCTTAGATTTGCATCTGATGGCTGAAATCGCGAGTTACTTCAGAGAAGTGCGTAAAAAATACGCTAAATTTGAAGGTAGCTTGAAGGGCGTTGATGCACGAATATTAATTGCTCAAGTGCCTGGTGGAATGTTGACGAATATGGAAAACCAACTTCGTGAACAAGGTGCTGAAGATAAAATGGATGAAGTACTCAAAGAAATTCCTAAAGTAAGGGAAGATCTTGGTTTTATTCCATTAGTGACTCCAACTTCGCAAATTGTGGGTTCTCAATCTGTATTAAATGTGCTGACCGGAGAACGATATAAGAGCATCACTAAGGAGACTGCAGGTGTTCTTAAAGGTGAGTATGGCGCAACCGCAGCGCCAGTGAATGCAGAATTACAAGCTAGAGTATTAGATGGCCAAGAACCTATTACTTGTCGACCAGCTGATCTGATTGAACCTGAATTAGCTGCCTTAACCACAGAATTGACTGAAATTGCGCAACAGCAAAATATTAAGTTGGCTGAGGAAAAAGTGGATGACGTATTAACCTATGCATTATTCCCGCAAATCGGCTTGAAGTTTTTGCAAAATAGAGGGAATCCTGACGCATTTGAACCTGCTCCTACAGGCGAGACTGAAGCAAAACCTGCAAGTTCGTCAGCTGCATCTTCGCCAGCCCAAGGTAAAGCAGAAAGTTATTCTGTGCGTGTTGATGGCAAGTCTTATGAAGTGGAGGTTGCCCCAAGTGGTCAACTTTCCTCAGTTAAAAGCACTGAAGCGGCGACGCCAACTGCCACCCCATCTTCTGACGAAGGTGTTGAATTAAACGCGCCATTGGCGGGTAATATATTCAAAATCTTAGTTCGCGAAGGAGACGAAGTGAGCGAAGGTGATGTCGTCATCATCATGGAAGCGATGAAAATGGAAACAGAAATACGTGCTATCGAAAGCGGTATCGTGACTGATGTACTTGTATCAGAAGGCGATGCAGTTCAATCAGGTCAAGCTTTATTGAGTTTAGGATAATTTCATGGAGAAGTTAGAAATCCTATGGCAAAGCACCGCGCTGGCACACTTCCAGGCTGGTCAAGTGATCATGATGGTTGTTGGCCTGTTGTTACTATATTTGGCCATCGTTAAGAAATTTGAACCGCTATTATTGTTGCCCATTGGTTTTGGTGCGTTATTGACCAATATTCCATTGGCTGGTTTTAGCGAAATGGGTGGTTTACTGCATTACATTTATGCCGTTGGAATTGATACAGGGGTGTTCCCTCTTCTCATTTTCATGGGAGTAGGTGCAATGACTGATTTCAGCGCGCTTATTGCTAACCCACGGATGTTGTTGCTTGGCGCCGCTGCACAGTTCGGTATATTTGCCACCTTGTTAGGGGCGATTTTACTAAACTTTGTTCCAGGTCTTGAATTTACCTTAAAAGATGCTGCAGCGATTGCCATAATCGGTGGCGCGGATGGCCCAACGGCAATTTTCTTAGCATCGAAATTAGCCCCTGAATTATTAGGCACTATCGCTGTTGCTGCTTATTCTTACATGGCATTGGTACCTATTATTCAGCCACCAATAATGAAAGCGTTAACGACCCCTGAAGAACGAAAAATTCAAATGGGTCAGTTGCGTATAGTGTCTAAACGAGAAAAAATCGTTTTTCCATTAGCTGTGTTGCTAATGACTATCCTGTTTTTGCCGACGGCAACGCCGCTAGTAGGTATGTTTTGTTTGGGTAACTTAATGAAAGAGTGTGGTGTGGTGGATCGTTTGAGCAATACTGCGCAAAACGAGCTTATTAATATCGTCACTATCTTCTTAGGTTTGGCTGTTGGTTCGAAGTTGTCTGCTGATAAATTTTTGAAAGCAGAAACATTGGGTATACTTGCATTGGGTGCTGTGGCATTTGCTATAGGAACAGCCACAGGCGTTCTAATGGCGAAACTGATGAATAAGTATAGCAAAGCAGATATCAATCCTTTAATCGGCGCAGCCGGCGTGTCAGCCGTTCCTATGGCCGCAAGGGTAGTAAACAAAGTTGGGTTGCAAGCCAACCCCCATAACTTCTTACTGATGCATGCAATGGGACCTAATGTGGCAGGAGTATTGGGCTCAGCAGTAGCGGCCGGTATCTTGTTAGCCTTAGTGGGTTAGATTATCGCTTCAGCGAGAAAGTAAAAAGTTATAACAAACCCGTTGAGGTTCACACTCTACGGGTTTTTTTATGTTCAAATTAATTTGGGGTAATAAGTGATAGGTGGGATTTAACTAACTTTTCGGTGTACTCACTTTTTGGCCAATTGAATACCACGTCAGTTTTACCTGTCTCCACTAAGTTTCCGTTTTGCAGAATTAATACCCGATCACTGATGTGCCTGATAATCCCTAAATTATGAGAAATAAATATAAATCCTAAACCAAGGTCCTTTTGTAGTTTCATAATCAAGTTTATGGTCTGCGAGCGAACCGAGGGATCTAATGCAGCAAAAGGTTCATCAGCAACAATAACTTGTGGATCGAGAATAAGCGCTTTGGCTAAGGCTAAACGTTGTCGTTGACCATCAGATAACATGTGTCGATAAAAAAACATGTGATCGGGCAACAACCCTACTAATTTTAAGGTTTGCTCTATTTTCTTTAACCGTTCAGTTGAACTTAATTGGGTGTTAAGGATTAAAGGGCCTTCCAAAATTTTGGCGATATTAATACCAGGATTTAGCGACTCATTACTGTGTTGAAATATCATTCGAATATTAAGACAGCGTTGTCGTAAATTATGTGGCGATAACTTTTGACCATTTAAAAATATATTACCTCCAGTTGGTATCTCAGCGCCAACCAAAAGTTTTCCTAACAAGGATTTTCCGGAGCCATTTTCCCCCAAAATTGCTAAGGTTTCGCCACTGTTCAATTCGAAACTCACTTTACTTAGCGTGAATCCAGAGCGCTTCTTAAACAGACTCCTAGTCGGTTTTTGGGTGTACTCGAGGTTTTCAACCTTTAATAAAGCCGTCATTCTTTTTCTCGTATTAAGGGAAAGTGGCAACTATAGAAATGATCTTGTACATATCTAAGTTCAGGCACCTTAACACATTCCCTTTGTGCACGAGGGCAGCGAGGACCTAGTCGACAGCCGATGGGTAAATGTTGCAGTGTGGGAATGGTGCCATCGAGGGTGGATAGCGGCGATTTAGGCGGCAAATCCTTCCTGAAACTAGGGGCACTGTCTAATAGCGCTTTGGTATAAGGATGCAACGGGCGTTTGCGTAGTTGCGCCATTTTTCCATCCTCTACCGTTTGACCACAATATAAAACGGTCATCTTGTTTGCCATACTCGATATTGCGATCAAATCGTGGCTAACAAATAAAATGCTCAAATTACGTGTCTTATTAAGTTGCGACAACAGTTTTAATATCTGTATTTTGGTCGTAATCTCCATGCCACGGGTAGGATCGTCGGCAATCAACAGTTGCGGTGAAGAGACCAAAGCACATGCGATTAAAAATTTCTGACCAATATCATCGGCAATTTGATTGGGATAGGCTTGTAAATACTTTTTATGATCTTTAATACCGACTTTGTGTAATAGTTTGATGGCAATCTGAAGTCGTTGTTTGCTCCTTTGCCAAAACCATTTCCCTTTCAAAATATGTCCAGGAATACTTTCCATTAACTGCTCACCAAGGGTGGATGAGGGGTCTAATGATGCAATCGGATTTTGAAAAATAACGGCAATTTCACTGCGCATTATTTTGCGTCGTTCGGCTTGGCTAATTTTTAATAAATCTCGACCTTTCCAAGTGAGCCTATCTGCGGTTAATCGCCAGTTTTCAGGAATCGCCCCAACAACGGCTCTGACGATTAAACTCTTACCTGAGCCGGACTCACCCACTAAAGCGCGTATCTCGCCTTCTTCAATGCGTAAGTTCACTTTATCCAAGGCTTTCATCCAGCCCGTTGAACCGTTGATTTCAAGGGTTAGATTTTTAATATCTAGCAATGCCATTAACGTTGCAGCCTATTTCGAAGTGCTGAGCGAAGACCGTCACCCACCACATTTACTGACAACACCATTAAAAATATTGCACTTCCCGGTAGTGCGATGCTCCATGGCGATTTGTAAGCAACTCGCAGCCCTTCAGAGAGCATAGTGCCTAGTTCAGGGGCAGGCGCTTGCGCCCCTAATCCTAAAAACCCTAGGGCGCTAATATCCAAAATTGCAATAGACAATGCCATTGTGCCTTGTACAACTAACATTTCGTACATATTCGGCAAAATACAATAGAAAAACAGGTAGGTATTTTTAGCACCGTCTAATTTAGAAGCCAATATATATTCTTTGGCCATTTCGGTTCTGACGACTTCTCGCGTGTTATGCACAAACTGGGGGATGAGTGCCAAACTTATTGCCCACATACTGTTGACCAAACCAACACCTAAAATACCAACAATGACGATGGCAATAAGCAAGGTTGGTATTGCTAAAATTGAGTCCAATAAATGATTTAATACGCTAGACCGTACGCCGTGAGTTATGCCCGCCAACGCCCCTAATGCTACGCCAACTAGCATAGCCAATAGCACCAATAATAAGCTTATCCCAAGGGTCATTCTACAACCATAGATTAACCGCGAGAGTAGATCCCGTCCTATGCTATCGGTTCCAAATAAATGTCGAATTGAACCGTTTACATCCCACGATGGTTTAACCAGAAAGGCATTGGGGTTTTGTAGCAAAGGATCAAATGGCGCGATGAGCGGGCCGAACACTACGAGGAATATAAAAAATCCCAATATCCATAAGCCCAAAACGGCAATATGGCTTTTGCGAAATTCCCACCAAGTATGTATCAATGGTGAAGGATGGAATTCTTCCTGATAAATATCAAATTTGGGCACGACGTTCTCCCGTTAGTGCTGGGTTAATCAGCTTGGCTAACAAGTCGGTGCAGACTGTTAAAATGATAACCATTGTAGATACGGCTAACATACCCGCACGAATCGCAGGGTAATCCCGTTGAAAAATTGCCTGAATTAGCCAGTTTCCAATCCCTGGCCAGGAAAAAATAACTTCGACTATCATGGCATTTGTCAGCAGCACAGCGAATTGCATACCAAACAGTGGGATAATCGGCAGTAGCGCATTTCTGACGCCGTGTCGGAATACCACCTGCCATCCACTTAGTCCTCTAGTGTAGGCGGTTAATATATATTGGCTCGCCATCACATCGATAACCGAACGGCGTGTAATTCGAAATATAATTGATGCGGTTACAATTGTCAGAGACAAGGTTGGTAAAATAAGATGTTGCAGAGCACTGTTAACGGCGGCATTTTTGAATTCAAAATCACTTAATAAAATATCGATAAACATAAAACCAGTTTGATGAGGGATATCGAAAAGTAAACTAATTCTGCCGGACAGTGGAAACCAGCCAAGTTGCAACGAAAACACCAAGATCATGATGAGTGACAGCCAAAAGACTGGGGTCGAATAGCCAATAACACTTGCGGCTAATAAGCTGTAATCCGATAGCTTGTAATGCTGAAAGCCTGCCAGAAAACCCAAAGGCACACCGATTAGTAAAGAGAGCAACAAAGCGTAAGCGCTTAGTTCCATACTCGCGGGTAAAGTTTGTGATATTTCCATCCAAAGTGGATTACCAGAGCTAAAACTTAGTCCCCATTGACCTTCTAATAGATTATTTAAATAAAGCCAATATTGATAGACATATGAACGGTCAAAACCATGAAGCTCTATGAGATATTGATGGTTTTCAGGAGAAGAATGTTTTAACCCTGTTAAGTTTACGATTGGGTCGCCAGGGAATAAATAAACTAACGCAAAGGATAATACGCTTAGCACAAACAAGGTGAGAATAAGCAAATTAAATTTTCGAATGATTTGCATCAACATCATTGTTTCTCTACGTCCCCAAATCGAATTGCACCAAACGGATTAATCACTAATCCGTTAA
The DNA here is from genome assembly GCF_037478005.1 of Alteromonas sp. M12. Taxonomy (NCBI): domain Bacteria; kingdom Pseudomonadati; phylum Pseudomonadota; class Gammaproteobacteria; order Alteromonadales; family Alteromonadaceae; genus Alteromonas; species Alteromonas sp. M12. The sequence continues at coordinate 1,434,430 of NZ_CP144164.1, forward strand.
GCTCGCGGCGGTGCGCACGATAACGATACGCATGAGCTAAAGGAACTAAAGGTAATTGTTCAGCAATCAATTTATTGGCCAATTTATAATATTCGATACGTTGTGCTATTTCCGAGTATCGTAACGCTTGATTTATCAAGGAATCATATTCCTCAGAACACCACATCGCTCGGTTTGTACCAGATTCAATGGCCGAACAGGTTAGCAGAGGACGGTAAAAGTTATCTGGGTCGCCATTATCTGCTGACCAGCCGATAAGTACAGAGTCGTGCTGCCCTTCTTTTAGTTTTTCACGAAATGTTGTCCACTCATAACTAACAATATTCACTTGAATGCCTACTTGATTGAGGTAATTTTGCATCAATTCAGCCATTTTACGGGCATTTGGGTTGTACGCTCTTTCAACGGGCATTGCCCATATATTCATGGTAAACCCTTCGTCTATGCCGCTTTCTCGTAATAGCTTACGGGCCATTACAGGATTATAGTTGGTTTCACTCACATCAGACTGATACGCCCAAGATGATTCAGGTAACAGACTTTTTGCACTTACGGCGCTACCGTAATAAACCGCTTCAAGTAAGGTATTTTTATCAATCGCCATGGCTAAGGCACGTCTTACTTTTGGGTTATCAAAAGGATATTTCGACGTATTGAACGCCCAAAACCCCACATTGAGGCCAGGCCTGCCATCAAGGGTAAGGTCTGGTCTTTCACGAATGGTATCCAACTCGCTGTGCGCAGGAAATGCGATGGCATCACATTCACCTGTCATGAGTTTAGCTAACCTGAGCGAGCTCGTTGTTGTAATGTCAAAGATAAGTTTGTTCGGTGCGTTTTTATGCTGCCAATAGTCTTCATGCTTGCTATAACGTATGTAATGGTCTTTTTTATACTCTTTAAATCTGAATGGCCCTGTGCCAATCGGATAATTATCAATCCGTTCTTGTTGGTTACTTAAGATTAATTTTTGTGCGTATTCAGCTGACAGAATAACCGCGAAATCAGTGGCTAAGTTGGCTAAAAAAGAACTGTCAGGGCGGGCTAAGGTAATTTCTACTCGGTAACCATTTATTCGTTTCACATTTGAAATTAAGTCGATGAGTCCAATACTCGTGAAATAAGGATAGTTGCCACCCGATACGTAATGATACGGATGGCTGTCTAGACGCCAGCGGTCAATACTGAAAATAACGTCATCGGCGTTAAAGGTTCGAGTAGGCGTAAAATAATCGGTGTTATGAAACTTTACGCCTCTGCGTAGTTGGAAAGTATATGTCAATCCATCTTGGCTAATTAGCCAACTACTGGCCAATGCGGGCACAATTTTTCCAGATTGTGGGTCAAAATTGAGTAAGCGGTCATATATTTGGTGAGAGGATGCATCAGATGTGGTGCCTGAGGTGTCAAGTTGTGGATTAAAGCTTGTTGGGTTGCCTTCCGAACAATAAATGACACCGGTCACAGAGGAAGTTGCTGTTGTGCCATCAAAACAACCACTAATACTCAGCGCAAGCAGCACTGCTAAGGTGAAGCGAAACAATCGATTGGGAGTTTTAGGATGCATCACCTTAATCTTCTATGTCTTCTGGGGAACTGTCCAATAAATTATATTTTTTTAGATAACCGCGTAATTGATGATAGGTCAAAGATAACTTCTCTGCGGTCTTTTTTTGATTAAATTGACTATCAGATAATGCCTGTTTAATTAAGTCGACCTCAAATTCTTGTGACAGTGTTTTCAAATCAACAGGAAACTGAAAGGCTTTCTGTTTTGCTTTAACAGGTTCGTCCGTATTTGTTGCGCTTTCTGTCGGAGCTGATGGCGTTACTGCTGCTGGTGGCACCACTGCGCTAATCCGGTCTTGGGTTTTAATTCTGCCTTTTGGTCGAAAAACAGACTCAAAGGGATCTAACACGATTTGATGAACTGGCACATGTGGGTTATTGCTTCGATAGACTGCTCGTTCCACAACGTTTTTCAGTTCACGAATGTTGCCCGGCCATTCATATTCGAGCAAAGTGCGTTTGGCTTTCTCAGTAAAGCCACTAAATAACTCCATTTCTAATTCTCGCGCCATATTAATCGCGAAATGTTCGGCCAGCATCATAATATCTTCTAGGCGTTCACGTAATGGAGGGAGAGTAATAACATCGAATGCGAGTCGGTCTAGTAAATCCGGTCTAAACTCACCTGAGGCGGCTAATGAGGGTAAATCTTCATTGGTTGCCGCTACAATTCGCACATCCACCTTTACGGAGCGAGAACCGCCAACCCGTTCAAATTCACCATATTCGATAACTCTTAGCAGTTTCTCTTGAATCAGACCTGAAGTGTTGGCCAGCTCGTCTAAGAAAAGGGTGCCATTGTTAGCGACCTCAAAACGACCTTCTCGTCGTTTTTGAGCACCAGTGAACGCGCCAGCTTCGTATCCGAACAGTTCAGTTTCTAATAAGCTTTCACTTAGCGCTGCGCAATTGAGCTTTAAATAATTTTGTTCCCAACGCTTAGACAAATAATGCAGACGAGCTGCCACTAGTTCCTTACCAGTCCCTCTTTCACCAATGATTAGAACAGGTTTGTTCAAAGGCGCAATTTGAGATATTTGTTCAAGCACTTCAAGGAAGCTATTGGACTGTCCTAGCAGATTGTCTTGTTGACGAAATCGGCTCATTGACACATTTCCTCTATTTGAAAATTGTAGCTGTTAGACTACTATATTCGACGATGCAATTAACGTTTAAACCTTTACTAAATAGTTAGTTTTAGCTCACGTATTTGTTCATCAAAGTAAAAAGTGGTCGAATTCGCTAATATGTGGTTGATAATCATAATACGCTAAAATCATAAAGTTAAGGAATAAAATTGTTTTTATTTAAAAATCATAAGGTTAAACTGATTTAATTAGTTGGCCCGTATATTGAATAATCAATTACAGCAAATGCCAAAAGCATTTATTTATTCGATAACTTGAAGTAGAGGAAAAGATTATGGGTATCTTCTCGCGTTTTACAGACATCGTGAACTCAAATATTAATTCATTACTTGATAAGGCTGAAGATCCAGAAAAAATGGTTCGCCTCATTATCCAAGAAATGGAAGATACATTAGTCGAGGTGCGTTCTGCCTCAGCTAAGACCCTAGCTAATAAAAAAGATATTAGCTCACAGATAACAAAATTAACCAATGAAGCTGAAGATTGGCAATCTAAGGCTGAACTGGCATTGAGTAAAGATCGTGAAGATCTTGCCAGAGCTGCATTACAAGAAAAGAAAAAGTGTGTTGAACACAGTGATTCTTTAGCTAAGGAATTAGCGCTTATTGATGAACAAATCAGCAAGCTACAGGGCGAAATTGGCCAATTGCAAGATAAGTTAGCCGATGCAAAAGCTCGTCAAAAAACGATTATCATGCGTCAGAAGACAGTGAGCTCTCGTCTTGAAGTGAAACGCACCTTAGATAGCAGCAAAGTTGATGCAGCGATGGGACGTTTCGAACAATACGAGCGTAAAATTGATGATTTGGAATCACAGGTTGATGCCTATGATTTAGGTAAGAAAACTTTAGCTGATGAATTTGCTGATTTAGCATCTGATGATGTGATTGACGATGAACTGGCAGCGCTTAAGAAAAAAGTACAGACTAAAAATAGTAAAGCTAAAAAATAAAAGTAGTGGCCAGGAAGGAGTAACACCGTGGAAGATATATTGATTGTGACGGTAGGCGTACCTACTATTATTTTCATGATAATTGTCGCACCTATTTGGTTGATTCTGCATTACCGAAGTAAAAAGCAGGTCAGCCAAGGGTTATCTGAAGATGAATATAAGTCATTACAGGAATTATCCAACAAGGCTGAAATGATGGCAGATCGTATCCAGACTTTAGAAGCCATTTTGGATGCGGAATCACCAGATTGGAGAAATAAATCATGACACCACGCAAGCAATTACAGCGCGATTCGGAAAATGGAAAAATTGCCGGTGTCTGTGCAGGGATTGCTGAGTACTTTGGAATAGAGACTTGGCTAGTTCGAATTGCTGCAGTCGCCGCCATGTTGTTACTCGCTGGGCCATTTATTCCAGTATTTTACATCGCTGCTTGGTTCATTTTAGATAAAAAAACACCTGAATCTAAACATAGTTCACAAGGCCAACATCACTTTCATGGCAAGTCTGGTGTAAAAGGTTGGCATAACGATATTGATGATGCAGATAAAAAAGTGGCGGTTAAGTCAAAGGTTTGGCAGGCTGGAGAGCCTCCAAAGCAAGCTTTTTATGATATCAAACAGCAATATTTACGAACGGAAGCGCGTTTGAGAAAGATTGAAACCTATGTTACTTCATCTGAATTTCAGTTGAATCGCGAAATTAACAAACTCTAGCGGTTTAATGAGCAATTAAGCTAGTCGTTTTTTCAAACTGCACCTTGTTTAAACCAATGCTTGGTGCAGTTTTATGTAGGTTGGTTTGCTTACTATTTGGCAAATAACCAGAGTCTGGTAGTTGATCATCCCATTAAAAACCCTTGCATACATCGTGATTAACTTATCAGTCAGATTTTGCTTGTAAATTAAACACAGGTAATATCCTTTTATTGTACTTCGCTCGCTAACCTGTTCTGTCATCTCAGGAGTCATTTGATTGCTATCTAAAATAACCCAAAACTCTTCAGTGCAACGTTTTCAAGATCAAGCCAAAGTGTTGGGGAACCGGCTGATGGATCATCACGTGAGTCTAGCGGTGACGGGCCTGAGTAAAAGTGGTAAAACCGCGTTTATCACTTCTTTGGTAAATCAATTACTGAATGCTCGAGAGTCATCTGATTTGCCGTTTTTCTCGGTGGTATCTGAGAATCGACTAATTGGTGTTAAGCGCGACGTTCAGCCAGATGTAACCGTTGCCCGTTTCGCCTATGAACAGGGGCTAGAAAGCCTAAACAGTGAACCACCAAAGTGGCCAGAATCTACCAATGGAGTGTCTCAGGTGCGGTTGCTAATTAAATATCGCAATCAGTCACGACTGCGCAGATTAGTATCCGAATACAGTACCTTAACATTGGATATTACTGACTATCCCGGAGAATGGCTTCTCGATTTACCGTTATTAGAATTGGATTATGTGCAGTGGTGCCAGAATTTTTGGGACGACTTGCACGATCCAACTAAGAGTTCACTGGCTGAGGATTTTAAATCTGAATTGAATAACTTAGATTTGACTGGGACTGCAGATGAGATGCAAATTCAACATATTTCCAACCTGTTTACCCAGTTTCTTCATGAGTGTAAGGCTCAAGGTTATCAACTTATTCAACCTGGTCGTTTTGTGCTACCGGGCGAGTTAGTGGGGGCGCCTGTGTTGCAGTTCTTTCCGTTAAATCCAGCGCAACTGAAGTTAGCGTCTGACAATCAAGCTAACGGTGAAAACTCTGAATTATTGGATTTGCTGAGCAGCCGTTTTGAACAATATCAGAATAAAGTCATTCGACCGTTTTACAAAAAGCATTTTAAACGTTTTGATCGACAAATTATTTTGGTCGATTGTTTATCTGCTTTGAATATGGGAGCCCATAGTTTTAATGATTTACGCAAAGCCATCAATTGGTTATTAGGCAGTTTTCACTATGGTACCAGTAATATTTTACAACGAATATTCTCACCTAACATCGACAAACTGATGTTTGCTGCGAGTAAATCAGACCATATAACCCCAGAGCAACAACCTAATTTGGTGATGCTTTTAGAATCAATGATCCATGAGGCTAGACAGCATATTCAATATGAAGGAGTCGCAACCGAATCCACTGCTTTTAGCGCCATACGTGCCTCACAAGTAGGCAGTAGCATACTAAATGGAGAGGCTGTTCAAGTGCTTAAAGGCACCACTATTGAAGGCAAAGCAATTACTTTGTTTCCAGGAGAAGTGCCTAAAGAATGCCCTGCACAGTCATTTTGGCAGCATCAAGGTTTTGCTTTTCCGAATTTTCGTCCGATGCCAAAAGGCGACAACAAAAGTGCCTTTCCACATATACGGTTAGACCATGTATTGGAATTTGTGTTAGGTGACAAACTGGAGTGAAGTTATGAGTCAATCAGAACAACCTGCTAAGGACAGTATTCAATCTAGTTTAATACTGACAGAAGAGCAAAATGACGGGGCAGAGCAAGCAACAGTTGAGTCGTCCCATAAAATTAAGCCTGCCACTCTTTTGCAAGCTGATGTGGTTTGGGAGCAAAGCAGCCCCGAAACAGAGCAAACCGATGATTTTGATGATCCTCAAAACCTAAAAACAGCAAAGAGTTCTAAATTATTCTGGTTACTGCTGTTGGCCTTAGGGCTTGGCTGCGCCGAACTCGCTTTGTTCATTCGCGAAGTTTATTTAACTGAAGATTTTTTGTCGGCTATTTGGCTTATTTTGTTTTCGTTGATTGTAGTGATGGCAGCAAAAGAGTTATTTTCCCAATGGCGCGGACTGGCGCACCTCAAACGGCATGATGAATTTAAACAACAAGCACTGCAATTGCTCGCGGCACCAACCATAGGACAGTCAGAAGGATTTTGTGAAAAGCTGATCGCGAATTTGCCTGCAAATGAATATGAAGCGGAAATTGGTCAATGGAAAAGTACCGTACAGGCACATCATGTTGATAGTGAAGTTTTGCAGTTATTTGATCAAAAAGTGCTCCAAAAAGTAGACCAAAAAGCCTTAGCTTGCGTGACTAAACATGCTTCTGCTTCGGCCGCTATGATTGCCGTGAGTCCCTTTGCGTTATTAGACATGGCAGTGGTTTTGTGGCGCAATTTAGTCATGCTTAAACAAGTGAGCCAATGTTACGGGATTCAGTTGGGATACTGGGGACGAATTAGTTTGGTTAAACGAGTGTTTAAATCAATGCTAATCGCTGGCGCTGCGGAGATTATAAGTGACGCAGGAAATTATGCACTTGGCGCTGGGGTAACGGGGAAACTATCATCAAGAGTCGCTCAAGGTTTAGGCGCGGGCGTGTTAACCACACGAATTGGAATAAAGGCAATGCATGCATGTCGTCCCTTGCCTTGGATTGCAAGTAAACCTCCTGGGTTGTCAAAACTTACCCAACAATTACTTGCTGACTTGAAAAAGGTAACATCATAAGTTTTTGTATTTAATGGAAAACTCTGTTCTTATGTAAAATTAATGTTACATTTTTTGAAAAACTCTATATACCTCGACTTCTGTTCCTTTAATCTTAATTAAGTAGACTTAAAGACATTGAGATTTAGCAAATTGCACGTTTTTCTTTCATCTAGATTGAAAGAAAAACGAACAGAATAAGACTTTTGCAAGATGGGAAGTCGAGGAATACAAATGCCAAAAACAACTAAATATTCTTCTCGAAGTATGGATCAAAATGGCCTTGTTGACTGGTCACAAAGTGAGAATTTGGTTTGGAGAGACTTATACCAACGACAGATTGCGATTATTCAAAATAGGGCATGTGATGAGTTTATGCAAGGACTTAGTTTACTCGACTTGCCTACCGATAGAGTTCCGCAATTAGGCGAAGTGAATCAGGTTCTAGCAGCCACCACAGGTTGGCAGGTGGAACAGGTTCCGTCACTGATTAACTTTGATGCGTTTTTCACTTTATTAGCCAATAAAAAGTTTCCGGTCGCCACATTTATTCGCAATCGTGAGGATTTTGATTATCTTCAGGAACCGGATATTTTTCACGAAATATTTGGCCATTGCCCATTATTAACCAATCCATCTTTTGCACATTTCACCCATACATATGGAAAGTTGGGGTTGGCAGCGAATAAACAGGATAGAGCATACTTAGCTAGATTATATTGGTTCACCGTTGAGTTTGGTTTGTTGCACACAGCAGACGGGACGCGAATTTATGGGGGAGGGATTTTATCTTCACCTGGTGAAACAATTTATGCCTTAGAAAGTGAGAAACCAATAAGACAAGAGATGGTGCCACTAGAGGCACTGCGCACTCCCTATCGCATTGACATCATGCAACCGGTTTATTTCACATTAAATCACTTTGATCAATTGTTTGAATTAACCCAGCTCGATATTATGGCATTGGTGAATACGGCGAAAAAATTAGGTTTGAAAGCGCCGCTTTTTGAAAGCAAAGATAAGTTAGTTAGTTAACTCTCGAATAGTTTTAGATATACACCTAAGAATTGTTCGATTGGTTGATAATGATACTTTCTATTAAAAATAACGCTTCATGTTAAAACTGGAGCGTTTTTCACCTTTTGTCTTAAATTTAGGTTACCCACCTCACTGAATTTGAAGACAACCCCAATAATTTGTAATAATATCTTTACACCTTTTATTATGGATCGTGACCCCATGCGATTGGAAATTATTTGTCAGGACAGATTGGGCATAGCGCAAGATGTATTAGACATATTAGTTAATTACGAAATTGATTTACGTGGCATTGAAATTGATATTGCGGGAAAAATTTTCTTAAACTTCCCGAATATTAAGTTTGAGGATTTTCAGCAGTTTATGCCAGAAATCCGGCGTATTAAAGGCATTGAAGACGTTAAAACAACGCCTTTCATGCCAATAGAAAGGGAGCAAAATCAGCTTCGCGCATTGCTGCAAACTCTACCCGATCCCATATTTTCTTTAGATACTAGAGGGCGTATTTTGCTGGTTAACGAAGCCGTAACCGCAAGTGTCGAACAAAGCTCTGAAAGTTTGTTGGGTGAAGAGATTGGCGAATTTGTGCGTGGTTTTACTTTTCAAAAATGGTTTGAAGGGAATCCTGCTACCGCACAGACCCAGAAAGTTAGTTTTTTAGAACAAGATTTTTTAGCTGATATATTGCCTGTCATGATACCGGATGCTGGTGGCTCGTCTATTTTAGCCGGCGCTTTGCTAATGCTTAAATCTGAATTTAGATTGGAGCAACAACTTACCGTATTCCACCAAATCAGCAATGATAGTTTCGCCTCTGTGCAGGCCAGCAGCAATGTAATGAAAAAGGTCGTCAAAGAAGCCACTCGGATGGCCGAATTAGATGGGCCTATTTTGATTTTCGGCGAAACAGGAACGGGCAAAGAAATGCTAGCAAGAGCCTGCCATGAGGCAAGTCGTCGAGCCAGTGGGCAATTTCTGCCGCTCAATTGTGCATCATTACCGGATAATGTGGCTGAAACAGAGTTATTTGGCTATGCCCCAGGAGAATTTGGTCAAACCGAAGGTAAAGCGGGGATTTTGGAACAAGCCAAAGGTGGAACTCTTTTCTTAGATGAAGTGGGGGATATGTCAGATCACTTACAGTCTAAGTTACTGCGAGTACTGCAAAATGGAACATTTCGCAGGGTTGGAGATAGCAACGAGGTGACAGTTGACGTCAGAATCGTTTGTACAACTCAAAAAGATTTGGCTAAGTTAGTTGAAGAAGGGCAGTTTAGAGAAGACCTCTATTATCGTCTCAATGTGTTGAGTTTAACCGTGCCTTCGTTGCGTGAACGAAAATCCGATATCATTCCCTTAGCTGATCGCTTCATTAAGCAACATTGCATGAAATTGGGTCGTCGAGCGCCTAAATTAAGTAAGTCATGTGTCGATTATTTACAATCTTACTCTTGGCCAGGTAACGTTAGGCAACTTGAAAACGCCCTTTATCGCGCATTGTCTTTGCTGGAAGGTAATGAAATGTGCAAGGAGCATATTCAACTGCCGAGCAGTTCAACAAACCTAAACTTTATCCCTGAAGAGTTCGAAGGCTCGTTGGAAGAAGAAGTGAAGCGATACGAGAAAAGCTTGTTACGACGGCTCTATCCATTTTATCCCAGCACTCGTCAACTTGCTAAAAAGTTAGGTTTGAGCCATACCGCAATTGCAAACAAATTACGCGAATATGGCATCAATAAGAAGACTGTAAAAATTTAGGTACAGTTATTTTTGTACTGTTCATTTTTGTTGACATAAAAAGCCGCTTTTTAGCGGCTTTTTAATGCCTGCAGGTAAATGTAAAAATTACGTTACAAATTTTGAGGTTTTCAGTAAAAAACTATTGTAAAGCAGACACTTCTGTTCTGCTAAATAATAGGCTTAAGTATAGACATCTACTTGTTTAACTTTTGCGAGAAATACCTATGACAACAGACATTCATTATAACCCTTTGCATTGTGACGGCTTCGAATTTGTGGAATACACCGCAGCTGATGATAAGGGCATTCAGGATCTTAAAGATTTATTCCTATCGCTGGGTTTTGCAGAAGTTGCACAGCATCGTTCCAAACGTGTTTGGTTGTTCAAACAAGGTGATATCAATTTTATTGTCAATGCAGAGCCCGCGTCGCAAGCAGAGGAATTTGCTCGGTTACGTGGTCCTAGTGTTTGTGGCATGGCATTTCGCGTCAAAGATGCAGGCAAAGCATTGCAGCATGCCGTGAAAAATGGTGCTAAGCAATTTGTTGGTAATTTGGGGGCAATGGAATTAAATATCCCTGCAGTTTATGGGATTGGCGAAAGTACTCTGTACTTTGTCGATCGCTACGGTGATGAGTCAATTTATAACATTGATTTCAAGTTCTATCCGGATTGGCAAGAGCGTATGCAAAGTGCCAATGCTGGTTTAGCTGTACTTGACCATCTTACCCATAACGTTAAACGCGGGAATATGGCGGTTTGGGCGAATTTTTATGAGCGTATAGGTAACTTTAGAGAAATTCGTTATTTTGATATTGAAGGCAAATTGACCGGATTAGTCAGCAAAGCCATGACGTCTCCTTGCGGCAAAATACGTATCCCTATTAACGAATCATCAGATGATAAATCTCAAATTGAAGAGTTCATCCGCGAATACAATGGTGAAGGGATCCAGCATATCGCTTTGTCTACCGAAGATATTTATGAAACCGTGCGAACCTTGAAAGCCCGCGGTCTTAAATTTATGGATACTCCTGATACCTATTATGAGAATGTAAATAACAGAGTAGAGGGGCACGGTGAAGATCTCGCGACCTTGCAAGAGCTGAAAATACTGATCGATGGTGCGCCAATGAAAGATGGGATTTTGTTACAGATTTTTACTGACACTGTGATTGGTCCCGTATTTTTTGAAATCATTCAACGCAAAGGTAATGAAGGTTTCGGGGAAGGCAATTTCAAAGCTTTGTTTGAATCAATTGAACAAGATCAAATTAGACGAGGTGTGATCGAAAATAACGGTGAAAAATCTGATGCGTAAATGGATTCATTTTCCTCGGCAAGAGGGAACTTGCTCGCGCCAAGCCCATGCTGATTTTCCCGAACAAGCTATTTTTGAACGGGAAATTGGCCGCAACGGATTTTTTGGACCAGCCACACATTTGCATCACACCCATGCACCGACCGGTTGGATTGAATGGCAAGGTCCATTGCGGCCAAGGGCGTTTGATTTAAATTTGTTGCAACACAAAAATGTTGAGATGAACGGAAATTCTCCGTGGAGCGCTGCTGAAATATTATTCAATGCCCATTGTCGATATCGTATGTGGCATTGTCACACAGCAATGCAAAAATTAGCCAGAAATGCCGACGGTGATGAATTGTTATTTATTCATCAAGGAGCAGGGCAATTATATTGTGATTATGGACATTTGAGTATAACTCAGGGCGATTACGTGGTCATTCCTCGTGCAACTTTGTGGCGTATTGAACCTGATTCAGATATGCAGATTCTGATGATTGAAGCGACCAACGATAGCTATCAATTGCCTGAAAAAGGCTTGGTTGGTCCCCATGCTATTTTTGACGCTGGGATGTTAGATGTCCCTGCGATAAACCAAAAATTCAAAGCGCAATACAGCGAACAAAGATGGCAAGTGGAAATAAAGCGCCACAATCAAATATCCGAAGTGACTTACCCATTTAACCCCCTCGATGCGGTAGGCTGGCACGGTGATTTGAGCGTAGTGCGCATTAACTGGCGAGATATTCGACCATTAATGAGCCATCGATATCATTTACCGCCTTCGGCCCACACCACCTTTGTTGCAAGTAGGTTTGTTATTTGTACCTTCGTTCCAAGACCAATAGAAAGTGATCCAGGTGCATTGAAAGTGCCGTTCTACCATAACAATGACGACTACGATGAAGTCTTGTTTTATCACCAAGGTGACTTTTTCTCCCGTGACAATATCGAAAAAGGTATGGTGACTTTTCACCCTGCTGGTTTTACTCACGGACCGCATCCCAAAGCATTTGCTGCTGGCAAAGCGCATAAAAAAACCTTCACTGATGAAGTGGCTGTGATGTTAGATACGAGGGACGCTTTGGAAGTTTCGGAAATATCTTCATTGGTTGAAAACCCCGACTATGTAAATAGTTGGCAAGTGAAATAATTATTTAAAAAGGATTGCCATGAAATTAGCAAGTTATAAAAATGCCAGCCGCGACGGTCAACTAGTGGTGGTAAATAAAACGCTAACCCAATGTGTTTTAGTGACTGAAATTGCTAGCACTATGCAACAGGCATTGGATGATTGGGCGCAGACAAGCCCTAAACTCGAATCAGTATATCAACAATTAAATGCCTCAAAGCTCACAGATACCTTGCCCTTTGACAGTAAAAAATGTGAGTCTCCTCTTCCTAGAGCTTACCAATGGGCAGATGGAAGCGCTTATGTTAATCATGTGGAGTTAGTTCGAAAAGCCAGAGGTGCTGAGATTCCAGAGAGTTTTTGGAATGATCCGCTAATGTATCAAGGTGGCTCTGACGACTTTATTGGCCCAACCGACGATGTTCCATTACCCAGTGATAAATGGGGAATAGACTTTGAAGCTGAGGTGGCAATAGTCACTGATGATGTGCCCATGGGAACACTTCCTGAAAACGCGGGGCAACATATTAAATTAATTATGTTAGTTAATGATGTTTCTCTGCGTGGGTTAATTCCTGGCGAGTTAGCCAAAGGTTTTGGCTTCTTTCAATCCAAACCTGCTTCTGCTTTTTCGCCTGTGGCCGTTACGCCTGATGAATTGGCTGATAAATGGGTTGATAATAAAGTACATTTGCCACTGATCTCTGAATATAACCACGAACTATTTGGCTGCCCTCAAGCCGGTGTTGATATGACTTTCGACTTTTCCCAGTTAGTTGCCCATGCAGCCAAAAGTCGTAATTTGAGTGCTGGGACTATAATTGGTTCGGGCACAGTCTCTAACAAGCAAGGCACCGAATACGGGACTAGCATTGCTGAAGGTGGTGTGGGCTATTCTTGTATTGCAGAAGTGCGGATGATCGAAACCATTCGAGATGGCGAGCCTAGCACTGAATTTATGAAGTTTGGTGATCACATCAAAATTGAAATGAAAGACGAGCATGGAAACAATATATTCGGCAGCATCGAACAACAAATTGTTGAGGCTGAGTTATGTTAATACCTGAATCTATGACATTTGCATATATCGTTGCTTCGAGGAGAAACAAGTGAGTTTATATTTACATGGTTATTGGCGTTCATCTGCTTCATATAGAGCTCGAATTGCACTTAATATAAAACAACTAGAATATACTTATGTGCCGGTTAACTTAGCAAAAGATGGTGGTTCGCAATTTAGTGAGCAATACACAGCTCTCAATCCAGCCCAGTTGGTTCCAACTTTTGTAGACGACGATGAAGATATTTTTCTCAATCAATCGATGGCGATTATTGAATATATCGATGAACGTTATGAAGAGCCGGTAAAATTAGTACCTATTCATCGTTTAGACAGGGCGAGAGTGCGCGCATTTGCTCAGGATATTGCTTGTGATGTGCAACCGGTTACTAACCTGCGAATATTGCGCCACCTGAAAACAACTTTTCAAGCTAATGATAAAGACACGGCAAAATGGTGTAAACATTGGATTGAAACGGGTTTCAAAGGAATTGAAAAAAGACTGACGAATACCGTTGCTGATTATTGTTTTGGATTCGATCTGAGCATGGCTGATGTATTTTTAATTCCTCAGGTTTACAACGCTGAACGATATGGTGTAGACATGAATCAGTTCCCTTTGATTCAGCGTGTCGCTAACAATTGTAACCAACTACAGGCATTTATCGATGCCAAACCTGAAAACCAGGTTGATGCTATGTAAGTTGAACTTATATGTTTTTAATTGGTAGCTCTGTGGTGTTCTTAACCTGTTTGAGGGCAAACGTAGAGCTAAGATGATCAACTAAAGGCAAGTTAGTGAGCTTACTTTTGAGTAAATGTTCATATTCTTCAATACTCTCAACAATGACTTTTAATAAATAATCTTTGTCACCACTGGTGGTGTGACATTCAACAATTTCATCGATGCTTTGCACTGAAGCTTCAAATTCGTTGAGGGACTCACCATCGTGATTTTTCAAGGTCACATAAATAAATACGGATACCCCAAGGTTGAGTTTTTTGTTATCTAAGATAGTAACTTTCTGCTTGATAATACCATCGGCTTCCATGCGTTTTACGCGACGCCAACAAGGCGTGTGAGACAGGCCTACTTTTTGGCTCAATTCGGCCATAGATACAGTGGCGTCTTTTTGTAAAACTCGTAGAATTTCACGGTCAAATTTATCAAACTTCATAAGGTGGTCTTGTCAAAAGTGGATTATTTTATTTAATAGTGGAGCATGCGCAAAATCTCTATCTTTTTCAAGAGAAGATACTAGGATAATTATCCTAAATGTTGGAATCCAATCGTTACAGGATTGCGTCTTTTCTGTCAGTGTAAAAATCTTAGCAAAACATATCCTCAGCACGTTGCGCTACTATACTGAAAAATAACAATCTATTTATAGGGTTTCACAATGTCAGTGTTCGATCACTTAGAATTTGATGGCCATGAACAAGTGGCGTTTTTTAAAGACAAAAAAACCGGTTTGCAGGCAATTATTGCGGTGCATAATACAAACCTTGGTCCGTCTCTAGGTGGTTGCAGAATGTGGCCTTATGCAAGCAGTGAAGAAGCACTCAATGATGTACTGAGATTATCAAAAGGGATGACCTATAAGGCAGCCATGGCGCAATTAAAGTTGGGCGGTGGCAAAGCGGTCATCATAGGTGATCCCCGAAAACAAAAAAGTCCCGAGCTGATGGCGGCTATGGGAACCTTTGTTGAGCAAATGGGCGGACGTTACATCACTGCTGAAGATTCTGGTATTGCGGTATCTGACATTAAGATCATGGCTGAAAATACGGCTCATGTGTCTGGAATTCAAGCAAAGTACCGTGTTGACGGTGGTGAAGCCGATGGTAACCCAGCGCCTTCTACAGCTTACGGTGTGTTTAAAGGTTTGGAAGCGTCAGTTAAATATGCGTTAGGTTCGGATTTAAAAGGGGTAAAAGTAGCAGTTCAGGGGATGGGACATGTGGGTTTTCGTTTAGCTGAGCATCTATATCAGCATGGCGCAGAACTCTATGTGACGGATATCTATCCTGATAATGTTAATTTGGCCGTTGAAAAGTTTGCAGCAACAGCGGTTAGTCCGGATGACATTTTTGATCTTGATGTGGATGTTTATGCGCCTTGTGCCATGGGAGCATCTGTCAATCAACAAACCTTGAACAGAATAAAAGCGAAAGTCATTGCTGGTGCGGCAAATAATCAATTGGCGCGGGAGTCGATGGGGGAGCTATTGCGTGAAAAAGGCGTGCTCTATGCCCCTGATTACGTTATTAATGCTGGTGGTGTTATCGACATTTACCACCAACGTATGCTCAGCACTGCAGAAGCGATGCGCAGCCACATTGAAGGTATAGCTGATACGTTAACGCAAATATATGAACGCGCGGAAGCAGAACAGCAACCAACCAATGTGATTTCTAATCGGATGGCTGAAGAACGCTTTCTATCAGAATAATCAATTACACAGTGCGCAATGTGGCTTTTGCTAAGTTATAGGATGAAAATTCAGCAACTAGTTGTAAGTAGATGAATTCAACCTTGCATATTAATACGGCTTTGGTCATAATGCGCGCCGATTCAATGACTCTTAGTTCTTATTAAGGTTACTGAATTCGAGTTTCTATGGTGGCCTTTTGGTCCTTCCGCAATGATACTCTGTGAAATCGGTCAGGCCCGGAAGGGAGCAGCCGTAGCAGACGACTCATGTGCCGGAATGTGGCTGAGGGGCCGCCACCCAACTTTCCCCCTTCTTTTATTTAGTCCAAGCATTAAGACTTTTCTGGTTTAGGATTATCTAAGTAGCTCATTGCTTTAGATACCGCATTAACTACATTCATTTCCATTTGCTGACGTTCATTTTGTGGAAGATAAAAAGACATGTCTACGTCGAAACGTATGTATCTTGGTGGAAGTTGATTCAGCGCTAGGCAACATAAGTCAGCTATATAGTCTGAGGATTTGTTGGACGTTAGATCCATTGATTCGATTCTTTCTAAAATAAGATGTTCATAATAATTATGGATGTCATCATCTAGTTTCATTATTGCTTGTTCTCACCTAAATATCCTATGAAGCTCTAGCTTAGTTGAATCAATTAATATTACCAACCGCTTTTCTTCTAACACAGTGGTGTGAACAAATAATAATCAATATCAATAATCAGCCTGTCCAAATCAGTAAAAAATAAATTTTGATGAGCAAACCTGCTGTTAACACGCTTTTAACACCCGTTTAATCTTATACAAATAAGGGGCGATTAATAATATCTGAGTATTGAAATTGACCTATTTCAAATTAAAAAACACTTAAAAAAGCCCCGCTTGCAAAATCTGGAAGTAAAATTATTTTATATAATATCAAGGGTTTACGTTGTTCAGTTGTCGGCTTTTACTATTGGGGTGGTGGCTTGGTTATATAGGTAGGTACTTAATAAATTGAATAGAATTCTATTTGAAATACTTGGTTGTTATTAAATCAAGTAAATATTTTCAAATTAACCACTATTGAAAGCGTAAACTTTTAGTTACTTATTCCCTTATGAAATATATTGAACTTTTATGTAATAGGCTAATACAACGAGTTGACCACAGCACTACGATGTGTTTATTATTCAGTGCGAGGTTCACTACCTTACTAATAAAAAGTCGCATAAGCGACAAAACTAACACTATTTAATAGTGGTCCAGGGAGACATACATGTATACAAATTCAAAGTTAGCGAAGTCAATTCGCATGGCTCTAGCTGTCGGTGCTGCTTCAACAGCAGTATTGGCTCCTGCAACAGCTGTTGCTCAAGATTCAGCTGGCGTAGAGAAAATCTCTGTAACCGGTTCTCGTATCCAACGTACCGACCTTGAAGGTGCATCACCTGTTATTTCTATCAGCGCTGCTGATATTAAAATGGAAGGTGACTTCTCAGTTGCTGACGCACTTCGTAGCAGTTCTTTGAACTCGTTCGGTTCTTTCTCAGAGCGTTCTGGTAGCTCTGCGCAATCACAAGCAACAATTAACCTTCGTGGTGCTGGTTCTCGACGTACTCTAGTTCTATTAAACGGCCGTCGTTTCCCAGGTTCACCTACGTTAGGTGGTGCTTCTGCTAACCTTAACGCAATTCCTTTTGCTGCTGTTGAGCGTATCGATATCATGACTGAAGGTGCTTCAGCGGTATACGGTTCTGACGCAATGGCTGGTGTTGTAAACGTTATCTTGAAAGATGACTATGAAGGTTTGACTTTCTCTGGTGGTTTAGGTCACCGTGATAACGACGAAGGCACAACTTCTAAAGAATTCTCAATCGTAGGCGGTGTGTCTAACGATAAAGGTAACATCACATTTGCTTTCGATCACCAAGAGCGTAAAGGTATCTCTGACGGTGCTCGTGATTATACTAAAGCAAAAGCATCTGACCTAAACGGCGACGGTGTAATTCAGTATGAAGAGACAAGCGGTTATTCTTTCTACGGTGCTAACTTAGTTTCACCAGATGGCAGCCAAATGCAAGCGTCTCTTATCTGTGATGACCTAATCTCCGAATATGGCGATGCGTTTATCAAAGCAAACGCTGACCAAGCATATAGCCCAGGTTCAACTGGTTGTTTCTATGGTTATGCTAACGTTTCTTTCAACACAGCATCTGTTGACCGTAATACAGTATACGTAAACGCTAACTATGAAGTTGCTGAAGACATTGAATGGTTCGGTCAAGCAATGTTTGTACAAAACAGTTCTTTCGGACGTTATGCTCCTCCAGCTGCTCCTTGGAATGGCGTACCTGCTGATAGCCCTCATAACCCTTACGGCGAAGAAGTATTCGGTTATTTCCGTTGGGTTGATATCGGTACTCGTGACGGTAACGTTGATGACTACAACCAAGATTATACTACTGGTCTTCGTGGTAACCTTGATTGGAATGACGCATCTTGGGAAGTTTACTTCCACAATAACGTTGCTGACAACAAATCTGTTGGTGAGTACTACTTAAGCTACGGCGGTCTAGCTTACAATGAAGCTAACGATATCGACCTAGGTTCTGAAGAAGGTGTTGCAAACATGAAAGCAACTACTTTGCAAAACTCTAAGTCAACGTTTAACCAATGGTATGCTGGTATCGGCTTTGATATGTTCGAACTAAATGGTGGCGCTGTAGCTCACTATTTTGGTGCTGAATATATGGAACAAACTTATGCAGATATTTACGACGGTCAGTCTGAAGCTGGTCTAATCGGTGGTTCTGCTGGTAACAGTGCTCAAGGTGAGCGTGATATCACTTCTTTGTTCTATGAGTCAATTTTACCAGTAACTGACGAAGTGGAAGTTAACTTCGCTGTTCGTTACGATGATTACTCAGATTTTGGTGATAACGTTTCTCCTTCTGTTAAAGCTCGTTGGGAAGTAGCAGATGGCGTTGTACTTCGTGCATCTTATTCTGAATCTTTCCGTGCTCCTGGCTTGGATGAATTGAATGCTGCTACAACATTTAGTGCTGAAGCTGCAACCGATTACCGTCAATGTGAAGCTAACGGCATAGAAGCTGTTAACTGTAACGAAGGTCAATTCGATACTTACTACAAATCAAACTCTTCGCTAGGTGCTGAAGAATCTGATTATGTGAACCTTGGTGTAGTTTGGGATGTAACTGATGAATTTGCTGTTAAAGTAGATTACTTCAAGCTATCTATCGATAACGTTATCCAAACTAAAACTGTTGATAGTCTTTTACTTGATGAAGCGGCTGGTTTGATTACAGCTAAATCACCTGGCGACGACGTTGATAGCGACACATTCTACTTAGTTCGTGTTGACGGCGCAGATGGCGGTCGTTTGCTAGAAGCTGGTACTGGTTATTTCAACGGAACTGGTTTTGAAATTGAAGGTGTTGATTTAACTTTCACTGGTATGTTTGAAACTGAATTCGGTGATTTCCGCTTCAACAACGTTAACAGCTTTATCTTGACCTATGAAGAAGAGTTGGGTGGCGTTACTGTTGATACTGCGGGTTGGTCTGGACAACCAGAGTTCAAATCTGTAGCTACAGTTTCTTGGTCTATTGGCGATCATTCTCTAGCTTGGAATGCTACTTACACTGACAGTACTACTGAAGCAGAAGTTTTATCTGACCCAGATGACGATGTTACTACTGACAACAGTGTATGGTTAACTTCAGGTAAGCTTGATAGCTGGTTAATCCACAACGTAACTTACACGTATAACGCTGGTGAGTATGGTGCGATTACCCTAACTGTTAACAACTTGACTGACGAAGATCCAGTGTTGTCTTCTGCAGGTACTTGGGATGACCAAGACTTGTATAACAACTTTGGTCGTGACTACCGTATAAACTATACAATTAGCTTCTAATTCGATAGTTTCTAATACGCTAGAAACCAAGTGTTAAAATTGAAAAGGCCGATTTTTATCGGCCTTTTTTATTGAAAATTTATAGTGAGGTAACCTTTGAGTAGTTATTGGAGCCAATATTGGCAACAAGGCCATATGACGTCTTTTGGCAATGATTTTTCTGACAATTATACAGGTGCACTAAAATCCCTTTGGGAAGAGGTGTTCAAAGCAGTAGCACACAACAACAAGGTTTTGGATATAGGTACGGGTAATGGTTCTATTATTGCTCTAGGTATCCAAATTAATCCTAATTTATATTTTACTGGTTTGGACAGCGCTAAATTATCTCTACCTGAGATTTTTCAGAACTTAGACAAGGTAGACTTCATTGAAGAAGCTTCAGCTGAAGATATGCCCTTGCAAGACCAGAGTTACGATTGTGTGGTATCTCAATTCGGGATTGAATATTCTAGTTTACCGAAAAGTTTGTCTGAGGTATCAAGGGTAATCAAACCCGCAGGGCAATTTCACTTTGTTGTACATGAATGTGATTCGACTATCGTTAAGCCAAATATACACATTCTTAATGCCGGCAAAGCGCTTTTAAATAGTGAGGTTATTGATAGTCTTAGAAAACTCTTTAATGGACTTGCGAAGTATGGACAACAATCTGCAATTACCGATCAGCTAAGACAAAAATTAAATTCTGATATTGCGAGTATTGCAGCAAAACATGCTTCTGGCTTGCACGGTACAAACTTTCCCGTTTTCCTAAAGCATGTGATGAATCCCAATTTTGAGTTGAAACAACGTAAAAGTGATTTGAAGATATTTTTAAATGAATTAGACGGTCAAATTGTCAGGCTTTCCGATCTTGTTGAAGCTGCAATGAACGAAACAAAACATCTTCAATTAACTACACTGCTAAAAGAATATGGTCTGGATTTACTGAATGACGAACACATTTTTGAGAATGGTAAAATGATAGGGCGATATATAAGTGGCACTAAAGCAAACTAATAAACTTATTGAACCCATTATTATTTTGTCGGCGCCTCGAGCTGGCAGCACTTTATTATTTGAAACTTTGGCTAAGCATCCCGATCTTTGGACTGTTGGAGGAGAGAGTCATCAAATTATCGAACATATACCAGCGCTGAGTACGGTTGCTAGAGGATATGTATCGAATAGACTAGATAGTGATGATGCGGATGATGATACGATTCAAACCCTACAAACAAGGTTTTACCAAGCAGCAAGAAAAGCAAATGGACAGACTAACGCAGGTTCTGAGCAGCAAATTCGCTTACTTGAAAAAACCCCAAAAAATGCGCTGCGTATTCCGTTTTTACTTTCGGTATTCCCTGATGCTAAATTCATTTATCTAGTAAGAGATCCGCGTGAAAATATTAGTAGCATCATGGATGGCTGGCGCTCCGGTCGATTTGTGACCTATCCCGAGATTACAGCTACGGATTCTAGATGGTCATTTTTGTTGCCCGATGGTTGGCAAGATTATAAAGCAGCCAGTAAAGCCGAAGTAGCGCGGTTTCAGTGGCAAGCCGCTAATGATGCCATCCTCAACAATTTATTGCAGCTACCAACAAATCAGTTTGAAGTCGTGTCCTATCAAGATTTAGTTACACAGCCAATGGAAGTAATTGCTAGATTGACCGAATTTTCTCATTTATCACCGTTTTCCCAAAGTTTGCAACGCTTACCTTTATCTCGTTACACATTATCGCCGCCTAACAAAAATAAGTGGAAGCGCAATCAAATTGAAGTCCAACAGCAATTACCACATCTACAGAATACATTGACTAAAATTAACAGCTTGCTGAAATGCAGGGGATTAAGTCAACTTGATCTAATTGATACGAATTTTGATGCTGTTGTAGTCCAAAGACCGAGCGCAGCAATACAAAACAGTCCAGAATTCCCCAAAGTATCTCGCAATGCTTTGTGCCCTTGTGGTTCAGGGAAAAGATATAAGCAATGTCACGGTATTATTGTAAAATAAACCGTCAGCTAGCTAAGCAGTAAGATAACACTAATGGAAAGACAGCTTTGAAACTTAAACACGAATTCATTCAGCTTCCTTTGCACTTTGACGAAAAGCGTTTACAAACGGAAATCAATCAGCTTGATCGCAGTTTGTGGGCGCCTCATCACGAAGGGTTTAAAGGTAACCTCTCTATCCCTCTAGTGTCGTTGAACGGTCAGTTTAATAATCTGTTTAAGGGACCTATGGCCGCTACGTCTGTATTGGCTGAGACTCCTTATTTAAAGCAGGTTATCGCCAGTTTTGGAGAAGTGATAGGTCGCTCGCGTCTGATGGGGTTGGAAAGTGGTTGCGAAGTGCCTTTACATTCAGATATTAACTACCATTGGTATAAACGCGTCCGTATTCACATTCCCATTGTGACTGATCCTAATGTGGTCTTTTATTGCGGTGATAAACAAGTGCATATGAAAGCCGGCGAAGCGTGGATTTTTGATTCGTGGAAGTACCACAGAGTTGATAATCAAAGTGACTTATTTAGGGTACATCTTGTTATTGATATCTGTGGTTCGAGTAATTTTTGGAATATGGTTGAAAATGGTCATGTACCCTGGCTGAATGATGCTTTTACCCAAGAGCAGATTAAGCATGTGGCATTTAATCCGCACAGTGACGGGAATTTTAGAAGCGAACGTTTTAACACGCCATTAGTCCTTTCTCCCGGTGAAATGGAAGGCTTGGCTAATGATCTTATTTCAGATTTGCGCTGTGTGGAAACTAATCCCCGTCAGCAACGAGATGAGATGATTCATAAAGTCCAAGCATTTTGCTATCAATGGCGAGAACTGTGGGGCCTGTATGGTTTGACAGAACAAGGCTGGCCTTCATATCACAAATTACGTCAGCAGGCCTATGAAGGTGTTATGCATCTTGAAAGCAGCTTAG
Organism: Alteromonas sp. M12; assembly: GCF_037478005.1. Classification (NCBI taxonomy): domain Bacteria; kingdom Pseudomonadati; phylum Pseudomonadota; class Gammaproteobacteria; order Alteromonadales; family Alteromonadaceae; genus Alteromonas; species Alteromonas sp. M12. The sequence goes on from NZ_CP144164.1 coordinate 1,457,102, forward strand.
AGCTTAGTAACGGCACTCAGGCGACGCGCATGTTTTTGCATTGTATGATTGATCCGGCGTTAAATGTGGAAGTAAAAGACAGTTATCTAGGCAGCCCAGCCGATGACAATCCCAACATAAATGTTGGCCAAAATACGTCACAACAGGGCAGACCTGCAGAGGCTTCTGCTCACAATGAAAATAAAAAAAATGACCTTCCTGAAAAATCAAAGTTAGGTAGGAATGATATCTGTCATTGCGGCTCTGGGCGCAAATTCAAACACTGCCACGGTAAACTTACTTAGCCTTTAATGTGATTATCTGTGCTCAAGTGCTTGATTACTTTGGCAGTATTCTTTCTCAACGTTGATTGAATGAGTGCTTTCAACGAGTCCATTTGTTGTTTAAATTGCGGTAAATATTGAGCATAAACATCAGCACTTCCAAGGGCGTTTTTATGAATTGGTTGGCGAACTTGGCTAGCGCTTGGCGTTAACACTGGCTTATCCGATTTGAAAAATTCAAAACATGCATTCTCTACTGGCAAACCACAGAATTCGAGCAGTTCAGTAATATTCTTTTGCGGCTCGGATACCAACTTAGCGTAATCTAAATGATATATTTTTTCGGGGAATTGCTTAGACCAATGTCCCATTATCTTGACGTACCCAGATACATAACTTTCAATTGCTGCTAAATTGAAACTGAAGTCATTTCCATGGCTAAAATGCTGACGGTAGACGCTCATCGCATTATCGAAAGGATCTCGAATTAAATTGATGATTTTTGCATTTGGAAACAAAGCTAAAATTAAGGCAATGTGTAAATAGTTAGTGGGATTTTTATCAATAATGTACGGATGTTCTTCAGTTAAATAAGCTTTAGCTTGCTTTAGGTAAAATCCAGAATAGCGTAAACGTTGCTCATCCGTCATGTTCAACAGGCTTTGTGAATAGCCTTGTTTGCGACTCAGTTGCATGGCGATTCTTTCAATGTAGGGGAGTTCATCGGTTGCCGCTACTTGAGAATGGCTAGCCAAAATTTGTTCCGTTAAAGTCGTACCAGAGCGAGGCATACCGACTATAAAAATGGGAGTCACAGACTCTCTAGTTAACGGCTCTATATTTTGTGATACCGGAGTATAGTGACTCAATTCGTTTATTAACTGGAGGTAGCCATGTTGTTTAAAAGGACGTAGTTGCGACAGTTTAGCGTTGGCGGCTGTCATAAACTGTAAAGCTTGTGAGTACGACTTCTGTTGGGCCATAGCATGACTTAACGCAAACTCGATTAATTCTGGCTTATTTTCTGGCTGTCCTTGTGCGATTTTTGCCAGCTTGTCCTGCATATCCTCAATTTCTTGTGACCTGAAAACATAATTTTTAAGGTCCGCTAAACCCCAATAACCATAGCCACTGTTAGCTGGATCTTGGTTAATAAACTTTCGATAATATTCAGCTGCTTTTGGGGTGTCACCAAAGGCTTTGTAATTATGCCCAAGATTTAGCAGTAATAGTGGATCTGCAAAATTGTTTTGCTCGCAAACTAAAGCAAGCTCAATAGCAGCTTGTATCTGTCCTATTTTACTTAAGCATAAACTCTGATTGTATTTGATTTTCATATCTTGTGGATGCAACGCAATGAGTTTATCCAGGACTTTATTCAGTAAAAAATACAACTCCAACTTATTTAAGTGCCCAGCCAAAGTCATTAATTGGCGTTCACTTAAATCACGTTCATCCACTAACCCTATTAGCAGATCCAAAGCAGTGTCAAATTGGCCTTCTGCAGCCTCAATTTGATATCTGATTATCAATGCATCTGTTTGTTTTGGCTCTTTACGCAAAATCTTATTCACTGCTAACCGGCTCGAAGTAAGTTTGCCGTTGGCTAATAATTGCTGTGCGTCATGTAATAGTTGTAGGGTTCTTTGCGACAAAATAGACTCTGGATTTAATCTTGGGTTGGATTTCATTAAATGGTATCTTACCTTGATTCGCAACTCGGTTGATAGCCACTTGTAACCTGATTTTATTACCTGATTCTTATGCAAAATCCAAATTTAGGCGCGCAACAACGTTTGAACATGGCCATGCAGTTAATGCATAAAGGCCAATTTGAACAAGCTCTAACTCATTTCTTGATTTTAAAAGATCTGGGCATTAAAGACTTTCGATTATTCAGAGCCATGGGGTCTGCATATGAGCGTTTAGGCAGAGACACTGACGCTAAGCGGTATTTTTCCGAGTCTTTGCTGGGCAACCCGAAACAAGTGGATTTGTACTATGCGCTAGGCAAAATCGCTTTTCGCGCTAACCAATTTAAGCAAGCCCTGAATCACTTCAAACAGTGTTTGTCATTGGATAATAAAAGTCCCCAAGTTTGGCTAAAGTTAGGACAGACTTATTTCTATTTGCATGAGCTGGAATTAGCAGAGCAGGCATTTTTAAAATGTGAGGATATGCAAAGGGATTGTGTTGACGCAAAGCTCGGGCTAAGTCGTATTTTACAACAGCGCAATGAACACGCTACTGCCGAAAAACTATTACATTCTCTTTTACAAACAGAGCCTAATAATTTACTGGTTGTATCTGAGTTAGCTTGGTTGAAGAAACACCAAGGACACTATCAACAAGCAGCGGAGTTATTCTATAAAAGGCTTACTATCGCCCCTGAAAATCCTGAATCTTATGAAGACTTGGCACTGGCATACTTAGATTTAAACTTGCCGGAAAAAGCATTGAATATTCTTCAACAAGGTATCGAAAAATCGCCAGATAATCGTAAACTGAACCAAGTATTTAGTTCCTTAAAATATGAAATGAATGATGATAATCATCTATCTCACTATAGCCGACAGCCAATCGAAACAATGCCGGACGGATTAATTGTCGATTATATAGTTGGTTTAGTGAAAGTCGATGAACTTGCGCTAGCTAATCAGCTTGTTGATAAGCTACAACTTAATTCAGATAAAAAGCATGTAGCTAATAGTCTGCAATTAATATTATGGGAAAAAGAAAACAAACACGAATCTATTGTTAGCTATTTAAACGCTAAACAGTCATCGAAAACAGCGTTGTCGATGACTGAAAATGAAATATTGGTTAAGGCCTATCTGGCTTTAGATGAAAATCAGCAGGCAAACAAATTGCTGGATAAGATGCTCCTATCAGCGCCTGATGACCAATTGCTTTGGGCGCTTAAAACCACGGCATTAAGACAGTTAAAAAGTCCTGAATATGAGCGTCTTTGTGATTATCAAAATATGGTATTCAAACACCCTTTAATGCTTGCGGATCATAATGAGAGTATTGAACAATTTAGTCAGCGCTTACGTGTTGCGTTAGATGAAATTCATGTAAGCCAGCGGAATCCTCTGGATCAATCTCTGCGGCATGGAACACAAACCATGGGCAATCTGTTTGGACATCAAGTCCCGGTTATTCAAGAACTCCGGGCGGCTTTGAAACGAACGATAGATGCTTTATTGGTTAATCTGGTTTTAGATCCCAATCATCCATTTTATAAACATGCTGGCAAAAGTATTGAGTTTTCGGCAAATTGGTCGGTTAAGTTAACCGATAAAGGCTTTCATGTTTCTCATGTGCATCCAAAAGGCTGGCTCAGTAGTGCTTTTTATGTACATATCCCTCCGGTTGTCAATGATTCTAGTAAACAAGGCTGGTTGCATTTTGGCAAACCTGGTATTAAATTAGCGAATGCACTTGAAGCTCAGAAATGGGTAAAACCTGAAGTGGGCCAGTTAGTTTTATTCCCATCCTATTTTTGGCATGGCACAGAACCTTTTCATGATACGCAAGAAAGAATGTCTGTGGCGTTTGATTTATTGCCCAATAATTCAGCAAAATGAATTATGCGTTAGATGAAAAACTGACCTAAACTAAGTTTATAGACTTTCGTATAAATGGTCTTACCAGCTCTTTATCGCTATTTTTGAATAAATTGTCGTAATTACATTATTTTTATTCACAAAATAGTTGAATTTTTTATAGAAAGTGTAATATGAAAATGCTGCTCGAAGTCCTATATACTGTGGTAATGCGGTTTTTTTTATGCTTCTTTGATTATAAAAACTACCGTTAGTCACTAAATGCTAAAGTGTGGCATACGATATCTTGACAACTCGATAACTTCCGTGTGACCATTCGAGTGCAATAGTGTTAAATCTGTTTAGGAATAACACTATAATCCTAAAAATAATTATATAGCCCCTTGTCAGTGAACTTTTCACCTAGACTGGGATTCATAACAAGAAAATTGGTTGGGAACTATGTCCAAAATGAGCAAGAGAACCCTTATTGCCTCTACCGTTATGGGTGCATTTGTACTTGGTAGTAGTGCAGTCTCTGCAGATACATTGAATGATCTTCATAAAGAAGAAGCTAAAATCCATGTTGCTGCAGCAAAATCTCAAGAGAAAATTGATAATCTCTTTCAACAATCACAAGAACTTTTAGTAGATTATCGTGCAGTTGTAGACGAAACAGAAAATCTGAAAGTTTACAATGATTATGTTGCAACTCTAGTTGCTGACCAACAACGCGGTATCGATTCTTTGCAAAGACAAATCGACCAAATTGATGAAACTAAGCGCGGTATCGTTCCTTTACTTTTCAGAATGATCGACAGTCTTGAAAAATTCATTGAAGCTGATGTTCCAATTAAAATGGCAGAGCGCAGAGCGCGTGTAGAACGTTTACGTGATGTTATGGGTAACTCTAACGTTACTGTTTCAGAGCGTTTCCGCCAAGTTATCGAAGCTTACCAAATTGAATTGGATTACGGTTCGAAGATTTCAGCTTACCAAGGCAACATGACTTATAACGGTACTGACATTACGGTTGATTTCTTTAACCTAGGTCGCACCGCATTAATCGCTTTATCTCTAGACCAAAAGAATGCATGGATGTGGGACACTGCAGAACGCACTTGGGTCGAGCTAGGCAGCGAGTACTTAGAATCTAGTATCGCAGCAGTTCGTATGGCAAGAAAACAATTGCCAGTTAATCTAGTTAAACTACCCATTCCAGCTGCGGAGTAATAAGAAATGAAATTAACATTTAAATCCGTATTCGCTGCAACAGCAGTAACACTTTTAGCATCTGGTGCGCACGCTCAGTCAACACTTGATCAATTACTAGATGAAGTGAAGCAGAATCGTGTTTCTGAAGCCAGACTTGATAAAAAACGTGAAGCTGAGTTCCAATCAGCTCGTGCAGACAAACAAGCTCTATTAAGAAGTGCTCAAGCAGCATTGAAAGCCGAAGAAGCTCGTGGTGATCGTCTCGCTAAGCAATTTTCTGATAACGAAGTGACGTTAACAGAAAAAAGCACAGAACTAGACATGGCAACTGGTGACCTTGGTGAAATGTTTGGTGTTGTTCGCCAAGCTGCATCTGAGTCTTATGGACGTATCGCTACATCAATTGTTAGTGCTCAGTTCCCTGGTCGTGCTGCATTCCTAAAAAGAATGTCAGAAGAGTCTGAAGGTCTTCCAAATATCCGCGAATTAGAAGATATGTGGATTGCTCTTCAAACTGAAATGACTGAGTCAGGTAAAATTGCTCGTTTCAATACTGAAGTAATCAACCTTGAAGGTGGTTCTTCACAACAAGAAGTAGTGCGCGTTGGTGCATTTAACTTGGTCGGTGAAGTAGGTTACTTGGTATATGATGATCAAGAAGAAAAAGTTCAACCTTTAGGTCGTCAACCAGACGAGTTCCAAGCTGAAACAGCTCGCGAACTATACGCTTCTACTTCAGGAATTATTCCTACTTTTGTTGACCCTTCAAGCGGTGCGATTCTTGGCCTATTGAAACAGAAAGCAACATGGGAAGAGCGTTACCATGCAGGTGGTCCAGTTGGATATACAATCACTGTAATGTTGGTGATTGGTTTGTTGATTGGTTTCTACAAAATCATCACACTTACACTTATCAGTGGCAAAATGCGTTCACAGTTAAATAATCCTGGTTCTCCTTCATCATCCAACCCACTTGGACGTGTATTAAAGGTTTACAACGAAAACAAAACTGCTGACACTGAAAACTTAGAAATGAAGTTGGATGAAGCTATCCTTAAAGAACTTCCTTCTATTGAAAGTGGTATTAACATCATTAAGATTTTTGCTGCTATCGCTCCGTTACTAGGTCTACTAGGTACGGTACTTGGTATGATCGCTACCTTCCAACAAATTACGTTGTTCGGTACTGGTGACCCAAGATTGATGGCTGGAAGTATTTCAATGGCATTGGTAACTACAGCTCAAGGTATTATCGCGGCTCTTCCGCTAATCCTTATGCACAGCATCGTTGCTGGTCGTAGTAAATCAATCGTGCATATCCTTGACGAACAAACTGCGGGCATAGTAGCTGCTCACGCAGAGTCGGAGAAAGCATAATATGGCTGACCTGATTGGATTATGGGATTCTGTCAGGGAGTTTATCGCGACAGGAGGCGGGGTGTTATACCTCGTCGCTTTAGCGCTCTTTCTCATGTGGGTGTTAATGATAGAGCGCTTTTGGTTTTTAAATTCTGTGTATCCTAAGATGAGAAAAAATATCATCAAAGATTGGGATGCTAGAACTGATACCACCTCCTGGTATGCGCATAGAATCCGTGATGCTTGGATTTCACAGGCTTCAGACAAACTAGGCAGTAACATGTTACTGATTAAAACCTTAGTGGCAATGTGTCCTCTAATTGGTTTGCTAGGAACAGTTTGGGGCATGATTAACGTATTTGAAACTATGGCGACGCAAGGAACCGGTAATGCTCGATTGATGGCAGCTGGTATTTCAATGGCAACAATTCCTACTATGGCAGGTATGGTTGCAGCTTTGTCTGGCGTTTTCTTTAGTTCTCGTTTGGAATCAAAAGTTAAAATCGCCAAAGAGAAGCTGATTGACAGCCTTCCTCACCATTAAGAGAGAAGTTTATGGCTCGTAAAGAACGTGTACCAGAGGAAGATGCAGCGATTGATATGACACCGATGCTCGATATCGTGTTTATCATGCTTATCTTCTTCATTGTAACCACTGTTTTCGTTAAAGAAGCAGGGATACAGGTGAATAAACCCGGCGCTAGCCAGGCGTTTTTATCTAAAAACGCTAATATCTTTATTGCTGTCACGGAAGACGGTGTAATTTGGATGGATAAGCGCGAAGTTAAGGTTGAATCTATTCAAGCGAACCTTGAAAAGCTTTTGGCCGAACAGCCTTCAGATGTTGTGATTATTCAAGCAGATGAAAAAGCTGAACATGGTATTGTGGTGAAAGTGATGGATCAAATCAAAGCCGCAGGTATCGACCAAATCTCAGTAGCAGCTAGAGGAGCATCATAATCATGCGAGTAATTTTCTCTATATTGCTTGGTGCCGTCGTTGCTTTTGCCCTTTTTGTGGTAATGGCTAAGTTGGTTGCAAATTCTTCGCAACCAGCAAGTGAAGTACCTGAGTCACCTGTTATTGATATTGTAATGTCGGACCCAGACGAAGCAACACAAACTCGTCAACGTGTTCCACCACCACCTCCTCCTCCTCCTCAGCAACCGCCTAAAATTCAGCCGGTTGAACCTGATGTGGAAGACGCAAATGCTGATGGCGTAAGCTTTAACATGCCAGCTGTAGATGTTGGTGGCGCATCAATTGATATCGGTGGCGTTGGTAATATGCAACGCGATGGTGAAGCAACTCCGATTGTTCGTATTGAGCCTAAGTACCCAGTGCAAGCCGCTCGAGATGGTAAAGAAGGATGGGTTATTTTATCTTTCACTATCAACGAAGTAGGCGGCGTGGACGATGTTGATGTTTTGGATGCAGATCCTAAACGTATCTTCGACCGTGAAGCTAAACGTGCATTGCGTAAGTGGAAATACAAGCCAAAAATCGTCGATGGGAAACCTGAAAAACAGTTCAATATGAAAGTGCAATTGGACTTTAAATTGGATCAAGGCTAATGAAAAAGTTTGTATTAAATGTTACTGCGATAGCAACTCTAGGTGCCGCTACATTGCTATCAAACACAGCAGCAGCTCAGTCGGCACCGGTAGCTTGTGCAGATTACAAGCGTGGCACAACCAATATCGTTGGTGAGCGCGTTGGTAAAAAGATTCAGAAAGCGCTTGAAGAGTATAATAACGATAATATCGATGGAGCTTTAGCTATTCTTTATGAAGTTGATGCTAAAGACGGATACGACAAAGCGTTTACTGATAATTTTATCGGCAAAATGTTGGCAGGTCAGGATGGTAAAGGAGCTAAGGCTCTTGAGTATCTTGAAGGATCAGTTAACCCAAAAGCACTCAACGACTCTGAGCATGCTAACACTGTGAGACTTGTTGCAGACCTTAGTATGCAAGAGAAGGAATATGCTAAAGCTGTTAAGTATTATGAGCAGTGGATGACCTTCACTTGTAAAGAAGATCCAGACATCTATACACGTATGTCTCAAGCTTATTATGAGCTAAAAGATCTTCCTAAGATGGTTCCACCTGCTGATAAAGCGATTGCTTTGTATGAAAAACCTAACAAAAACCCTTATGTTTTAAAGTTGCAATCATTTTACGAACGTAAAATGTATCCGGAAACTGTCGCCGTTGCTGAAGAGCTAGTGCGTACTTTTCCTGAAAGCAAACAGTGGTGGTCACAATTAGGCTTTTTCTACATGTTAGTTGAGGACTATAAAAAAGCCCTTTCTACATTTGAAATTGCATACAATCAGGGTTACTTGGCTAAAAAGTCTGAAATAAAAGCATTGTCACAATTATACGCGACTAATGAAATTCCATATAAAGCAGCTGTGCTTTTGGAAAAGTATATGAAGTCAGGTTTGATAGAAGAGAGTGAACAGACTTTATCGAGTCTTGCTAACTCTTACCATCAAGCAAGAGAGTATAAAACGGCAGCTAGCTATTATGAAAAGGCAGCTAAGATAGAAAACGACGCTGATTTATATCGCAAGCAAGGTATATTGTTACTTGCGGCAGAAGATTACAAAGGTTCAATAAATGCTTTACAAAAAGCGCTTGATAATGGAGCAGACCAAACTGGTCGAATTCATATTGCGATGATGGAAGCAAATATTTATACCGGTAACTTCCGTCAAGCTATGGTTCATGTTCGTGAAGCGAAGAAAGACAAAAACGTTGAACGTACTGCTAGAGCTTGGGAACCGTATATTAAAGAAAAAGCGAAAAATCGCGGTATTAAAGTTTAACTTTAAGATCTCGATAGCAATATTGTTACCTTTAAAAGGCTTCTTAATAGAAGCCTTTTTTATTGCTCTCTCACTATTCATAAATTTAAGCCTAATTAAAAGATTTTTGTAGGTTTCTTAGGTTTATTGTTGATAGCTGATGGTTTTTAAATGTCCTCAATCCTATCTAATTTTTTTCATCTCTGTTTTTTTTTTGGTCACTTCATCGGCCTGTCGTTTACTCTAATTTATTGTTGTTTAATTCGGATTGTTGAAAGCAAGTTAGCGGATGATGCTGAAAGAACCGTGTTTATCTTAGCGATATTTAATGGAAGTAGAGCTTAATTTTTAATGAGTTTTTTTAATTGTTCTCGAAAGTAACTTTCAATTTGTTTTTTACCTGCTAACTTGTAGTTAGTACATAGCTGAGGATAGCTGTTTTTAGCGACTATCACATCATTAATAAATTTCCACCCATGGATGGCCTCTTCATCTAGAGTCTGCAAATTTATAGAACGACTTTTTATCCAATTGAATACAGCAAACTCAACTGCAAACAGAGGGCGATTACCTGCAATAAATTGGGTCATTAAATTATGCCAATACATTTTCATTTTATGACTGTCATATGGCTGTGCAGATTTTTTTAATTTAAGGTTGTTGAATATTAGTTCAACTAAAGCAGGGGAAAGCGTTTTTAGGCGGTAATCTTTTTGATAGTGTATTTGCTGAGTGCAAATTAGGTTTAAAAATTTGCTAATCTGGTTAGCATTACAAGACAATGGTTTGAGCATAATTGCACTGAATTCTCCACTTGAAGCGTCTTGTTTAATACCAAGTTTTACCAACTGAAAATCATTGTTGTACCAAAATAGCGCGAGCTCTTTTGTTAATCCAAACGAACTACCTAAAAAATCTACCTTATGTTCTTCTGCAGATCTTTGTATATGGGCTAACAGCTGCGAGCCCACTTTTTTATGCCTATATTCTTGTTTGACTGCTATTCTAATCACGCGTATATAGCGCTTTAACAAGTACTCTGGATTATTATTATCAAATGCTAACCGTTGCGGAATTAAGTGGCCAGGGATGCGTCTACTGCCTTGGGCAATGTCTATTGCAATTGGAGTTAGATCTTCCCCTCCCTCTAAGGCGGTGAGGGCGACTCCTATTGGCTCTGCATATTGATTACTAAACACGTGAATGTGTTGATCTCCATCCAACATTCTAACCAAATCGTCTGGTGAAGTTTGATAATGGGCATCAACTAACAATTCAAATACCCCTTGTAACAGCGATGGCTGCTTGATTAATTGTGCTCCATTATAAACCTCGTAAACCAATTCATTGGAAGAGTTGGAAATACTCTGGTATTCAGTCAACCGCTTGGATACCGAACTCTGGGTTGTGGTTTTTAGCGCCATTACCTTATGCCAAAAGGCTTCAAGAGGATCATTTTCGAACCAGCGAATAGGTGTGTGCAACATGAATTCACGAAAGTGTGCAAAATGGGTTCTTAAAAAAGGTTTAAAGCGTAACTCAAAGCCTCTGCCGCTGCCTTCATAACCATGAATTGTTGTACTGAGAACTACGTTTGGATAAAGCTGAACTAATTTTTCTAACACTTCTGAGGGCAATGAGGCGGCTTCATCGACGAATAACCAATCGGCTTTTGGTTGGGTTTGAATAATTTTATCGAAAGGAACATACGCCAAGTGATTCGCTAAAATTTGTTTAATATCTCGGCTAGGGTCATTTGTTTTTAAAATTTTCGAAGCTTGTTCAAATATTTTTTGAGTCATGGAACGATGGGCTGACGTCACTAAAAATGTGGTATTCGTTGGCATGATTAATTGTCCAGCTGCAATTCCTAAAGCAGATGATTTTCCTCTGCCTCTGTCTGCAAGAACGACTATCTGATTGTTATCTTTAGAATATGCAAACTTGATATATTCCACCAACTGAAACTGATCAGCAGTCATACATACTTCATCTTGAAAATGGCTTTTTCTCAATTCGGTTGTTTCTGCTTGAGTTAGTTGCAATTGTTGTTGTTGCCAGATTGAAACGCCAGGGAAGGTTTTAATATGCTCCACTAACCATTCTATAAATGGCGAGTGAGGACGGCTTGTATTAGGCACTAATCCTTGAACTGTACTTTGCGTATTGCCATTTTGTGACCAAGCATCTAGTTCTGGGCAAAGTAATATCATCAAGCCGCCTTTACTCACACAGCCGCTCAAAGCGAGTAGGGCATTGCCTCTAATATCAGCAAAGCCATCATATACCACCCATTCGAATTCTTGACCTAAAACGCTCCTATATTGCTTTGATTCAATATTTTTTACAGAATCAATATCACCGACACAAATACTCGATGTTGGAGCATGTGCAGTAAGTATATTTGTTATCGATTCTTTAACCCACTCCTGCGATCCGGATATAACCAACAACTGTCGGTGACCGATATTGCGTCTGCGTTTCTCAAGCCAAGTTAATACTTCTAATGTCATATGCTTTTTTAGTTGAATTCTTGATATAGTTCAACTCCCTAGTGTATTGAATAAATTTAAGGAATACGAATGCGCTTTCTATCTCGAAGGTTAGTGATGCCAGGAGATTTAAATTATGCTGACGCGTTATTTGGTGGTCGAGCATTGGAATGGATTGATGAAGAAGCTGCTATCTATGCTATTTGTCAGTTAGAAACGAATGTGTTGGTAACAAAGCATATTGGTGAAATTACATTTGAATCTCCAGCGTTAAAAGGAGATGTAGTAGAATTTGGTCTGGCGACTAAAAAAGTTGGGCGTACTTCGATAACTATAACCTGCATGGTTCGCAATAAGGTGACCAAAAAAACCATATGCGTGGCGGATGATATTGTATTTGTCAGTTTAGATCCAACTACCAGAGAGCCTGTGCCTCATGGCAAAACGATTAAAGATTTGGAACAACAAACCCAGCAAGAATTAAGATCATTGAATTTAAGTGATTAGCTTCTTGTAACGTTATCCAAACTCAATTTGTTTGAGATAAAAATGCCGCTGACGTTTTTGAAGTTAGCGGCATTTTTAATTCTATAAACTTGCGGCAACTATTTTTCTAACATCTTCAGGCGTAATGTTTTGCCTTTCACCTATTTTAGTTTTGCCCGCTTTTTCGAGTCTCGAAGCAACCTTATCGGCTACATCACTATCAATGTCATATTCAGATAGGGTGGTCTTGATTCCCATATCTCGGAAAAATTGTTCAGTTTTTTCAATAACTAAATTGATTGCCCCTTCTTCATCATAGCGGCTTAATCCCCAAACTCGCTCTGCATATTGAAGCAGTTTTTCCCGTTTGTGTTCACGCTGATGTTGCATTACACGGGGTAAAATAATTGCAAGGGTAACGGCATGATCTAAATTATAAAGGGCTGTTAACTCATGCCCTATCATATGGGTAGACCAATCTTGAGGTACTCCAGCACCAATCAGTCCACTTAACGCTTGTGTCGCATTCCACATTAGATTCGCACGCAATTCATAATCTTTAGACGTGAGCACTTGCGGCCCGATATCAATTAAGTTGCTTAAGATCGATTCCGCAAATCGGTCTTGAACACTCGCATTTACGGGGTAGGTTAGATATTGCTCAATAACATGTACAAATGCATCTACCACACCATTTGCCAGTTGGCGTTCCGGTAAAGAGTAGGTGACTTCTGGGTCTAGTACCGCGAATTGAGGTCTAACATGTTCCGACATGAAGGGTAATTTAAGATTATATTCTCGACGAGTTACCACTGAGCTGGTATTGGTTTCAGTACCTGTCGCTGGGAGTGTTAATATGCAGCCAAGACTTTTAGCACTTTTAACTTTTGCACCCTTAGCTAAAATGTCCCAAGGATCGCCTTCGAAATCTGTGGCTGCGGCGACAAATTTAGCTCCGTCGATGACTGAGCCACCTCCAACTGCGAGAATAAATTCTACGTCTTCTGATTTCACCATTGATACGGCTTTCATCAATGTTTCAAATTCGGGGTTAGGCTCCACCCCGGAAAATTCACACCAATCGTGCCCCTCAAGTTGTTCAATAACTTGTTGATAGATACCGTTGTTTTTGATACTTCCACCGCCGTATATCAACATGATTTTGGCACTGGGTAGTAAAGTGGATAATTTACTAATACTGTCTTTTCCAAAAACAACTTTAGTGGGATTGTAGTAGATAAAATTTTGCATTTTCAAATCCGAAATTATGTAAAGAAGCTGAAAAGTGTCGATTAACTATATTGAACCACTAAGTGAGAAATTCAAGTTGAATGTATGAATTAACCGTCATTCATCAGTTCTATAATTTGCCTTATTGGCAGCGTAGTTTTACAAATTCAAAATATTCAATAAGTTAACTTGCGTTTTTAATTGGGGAGTCCGAAGCTTTCGACAGTATTAATTTTGCATGCGCAATCCATACCAATTTCAAAAAACAGCAATATATTCATGGCGATTCCATTACGCCCTTGCTATCATCTCGCCGTTCAAGTTAAACACTAACTTGTTACACCAAGGGGTGCTCTTTGCTGAGATCTAATTTATTGGAAACCCTTATACCTGATCCGGATAATACCGGCGTAGGAATGGTCATCAAGAACTTCTTAAAGCTCTCCATTTACTGCCGAAATACCGGATCTTTTCATTAATTAGAAGAGATCCAAATGAAATTAAAATTTCCTTTACTTTACACAACCTTATTAAGTGCAATTCCTGCATACGCGTTAGCAAGTGAAAATTTAGAAGTGATTACTGTTACCTCAGACTTCAGAGAAAACGATATTCAGAACGTCACTGCCAGTGTCAGTGTGATATCTGAAGAGGTGATTGAACAACGCAATGGCTTTCATCTTGAGGATATTTTAGGGGTAGGTGCCAATATTAACTTTAGCAGTGGCGCTTCCCGAGGACGTTTTATACAAATACGTGGAATTGGTGAACGTAGTCAATATTCTGAACCTAATAATCCCTCAGTAGGATTGTTAGTAGATGATTTTGATTTTTCTGGATTTGCCGGCATCGGCACCCTGTTCGATGTTGAACAAGTAGAAATTTTGCGTGGACCGCAGGCTACTGAGTTTGGCGCTGCGGGTATGGCTGGAACAATTAAAATCAAAACCGCCGAGGCAAATGAGCAGCAACAAACAAAATTTCTTGCCACTGTTGCTCAGCAAAATACTTGGAATATTGGTGCAGCTTACGGTAATCAAATTACTGACAAACTTTTCTATCGTGTTGCCATCAACCAGTTTAAAAGTGACGGTTTTATCTACAATCAATTTTTAGATAGAGATGATACCGATAACTTAGATGAGTTGACTGCGCGTTTGAAGCTCAAGTTTCTAGCAACCGATAACACAACCATAGATTTTAATTATCAGTATTTTGATATTGATAATGGCTATGATGCGTTTTCACTTGATAATGATGGGGTTACTCGCTCAGATGAGCCTGGTGTTGATACGCAAGAAACCCATGCTTTTGGCATAAAAGCGAAGATTGAATTTGCAAAATCTACACTTATTGGTTCATTGAACCACACTACATCAGATTCAGTGTACGGCTATGATGAAGACTGGACTTATGTGGGCTTTCACCCTTGGGAATACAGCTCGACTGATTACTATTATCGTGAGAGGGATTTAACCAGTGTTGATTTGAGAGTTGTTTCAAATGACAACGGATTGATTTTTGATGATAGCACGCAGTGGCTAATTGGTTTTTTTGCTCGTGATATTGATGAAAATACGCGCAGAAATTATACCTATGCAGAGCAAGACTTCACCAGTCAATATGAACCTCAAAATTTGGGGATATATGGTCAAACCGACACCCAGCTTACGTCAAATCTAAATTTAAGCGTTGGTCTTAGAGCGGATCGTTTTGAGATGGATTATATCAACAATGACGGTTATATCGAGCAGCAAACGGATACCATGCTAGGTGGTAAAGTTGTTCTTAAATATTCAATAAATCAAGCATCTGTGTATACGAGTGTTTCGCGAGGGTATAAAGCAGGTGGATTCAACCCTGACCAACGGGTAAGCGAAGCAAGTCGTTTATTTTCTCCTGAGTACAACTGGAACTACGAAGTTGGCATTAAAGGACAAGCCTTTGACGATCAACTCTTTATGCGAGTTGCACTTTTCTACATGGATAGAGAAGACACCCAAGTTAGTGACTATGACGTGCAAATCAGCGAAGAAGGTATTCCGAGTTTTATTGATATCATCGGCAACGCAGATGTGGGAACCAACAAAGGTTTAGAAGTAGAACTTGATTGGCAAGTATCCGAGTTGTTAAACCTGACTGCTAATTATGGTTATCTAGACGCTTATTTTGGAAGTTATACCCAGGCCGACGGCACCTATATTGATAAACAATGGCAAGCCCAAGCGCCAAAAAATTCATTTAACTTAGCTGCTGTCGGGTATTTATCTCAAACTGTAAGTGTGCGCTTAGAAGCGGATGGCAAAGACAACTATCGTTTTTCCGATGGGCACGATGTGGAATCACCTTTCACGGTTTTAGTAAATGCGCAATTACGTTTAGATTGGCAGGATTGGACGTTTTCTCTATGGGGTAAAAACATACTGGACCGCGAACATTACGTTAGAGGGTTCGGTGGTTTTAGTAATGATCCGCGAGACGGATATGCGACGCCTCAACCTTACCTGCAACTTGGCGATGGTCGTCAATTCGGACTTACCGCAAGCTTACGTTATTAATCAAATTGGACACTAATTATGAAATCAGTAGTTGAAATCTCGTTATATCCACTTAACCAAAAATACTTAGCACCAATCCAAGACTTTATTGACCGACTCAATAGTTATTCGCAGTTGACGACATCAACGAGTGATACCAGCACCATAGTGCGCGGAGATATGACTGAGTTAATGGGCATCTTGAATACCGAAATGCAAAAAACCTATGAACAAGTTGGTCAAGCGATATTTGTTTGTAAATTCTTAAATGGCGATGCTATGGGTGAGTCTAAGTAATGGAAGACCTGTATGTTGTGCTAGTCGAACAGGTTAGACAACAATCGGTACTAGAAGTAGTAGCAGTGACTTTTTCACTGCTCTACCCTTGGTTAGCGGCGCGCCAAAATATATTGTGTTGGCCGGCTGCTCTGATTAGTACCACTCTTTACGTTTATATTTTTTGGGAAGTCAGTTTGCCCTTCAATAGCCTGCTTAATATGTATTATTTAGTGATGGCAATTTATGGTTGGTTGAGATGGCAAAAAACAACTCAGAATGATGTGCTTAAAGTGTCCGTGGTTCCGCTGGTCGTGCATTTATGGATGGTCTCTTTGTTAGTTGTTATGGGGTTGGCATTGCCTCATCTTGTAACACTTTCATGGCAAGGAAGTGATTTGTATCTAGATGCTTTTGTGACAGTTTTCAGTGTCTATGCCACCTATTTAATGGCTAACAAGGTGCTTGAAAATTGGCTATTTTGGATTGTTATCAATACATTCGCAGCATATCTATATTTCATCAACGGATTGTTACTGACTGGCGTAATGTTTATTTGGTATTTTGGCCTAGCAATTTATGGATATATTAAATGGAAAAAAGCCTATAAAGTCGAATCTTTGCCAGAGGAAGCCTACCAAAAAATCTAACTTGAGTCGGCAGCATAGCAAGAGTATGCTCAGAATGTCAGATTAAAGGAAAAAAGATGAAAAAGGCCCGAATCATCGATGAGTTAATAGCCAGTCAACTGTTTGGACAACACTTGTCTTTGGAGCCTATAAAGGGTGGGGTGGTAAACTTAAGTTATCGCCTCACTACATCATCTGCAGTTTACTTTTTAAAAACCTTTGAATTAAATCATATTACACCAACCGATCGGCAAGCCTTGTTTATGCAGCAACAACAACTGAGTGAACTTGGCATAACCTCAACACCTATTTACCTGTCTAAAGCCCATGATTTTCAGGTTGAGTCTTGGGTAGAGCACGTTTCACTATTCAATATCAACAAACCAAAATCCGAGAAAATTCAGTTATTAGCTAAAGTATTGAGTGATATCCACCACTTACCGACAGTCGCGACTTCAATCGATTTGCCCAAAGACTGGATATTGTATTTAAATGCGGCGAGCGTTTCAGATCTCGATTATTGGCAGAATCGGATTGACCAATGTAAACCGGATTGGATTGAGACCCATAAATGCGACCAGGTCTTATGTCACAATGACTTAGCCATGGAACATGTTGCAATAGGAGAGTCTTCTTTAGTGTTTGATTGGGAGTACGCTTCTTTAGGAAATCGGTATTTTGATCTAGCTTCATGTGCATTGATTAACAATATGGAGCTTCACGAAATGTCAATTTTACAGCACAGTTATGCAAAATTTTGTGATCTTAGTGAAGATTATGTATTCGAGCAGTTTCAAAAACAATTTCCTATTGTGCAATTAACTTATGACCTTTGGAAAGAAGCGGCAAAAACGGTTTTATTAGACGATGGGAATAGCTAAGTTCGAGTAAAGTGAAGAATTTCTGCTAATTAGCACTTCAAACTACTTTACCTTTTTTTTTCCATGAGTATAATGCTGCTTCTTCTGCAGGGGTGTAGTTCCAATTGGTAGAACAGCGGTCTCCAAAACCGACGGTTGGGAGTTCGAATCTCTCCACCCCTGCCAATTTTTCTGTTAGTCTTGAAGAATGAACGAGCCTACCCCAAAACCACTCAGCAAATATCAAGCAGCCATGCTCACTCACATGGGAATTGTACCGTGGCAACTAAAAACTAATAGTCAAGATGTGGCTCAGTTAGACAGTGAAGTAACGACTCAAAGCAATGTTTCAAGTTCGGCACTTCAATTACCTAGCCAAGAGCAAAAGCAAGCAGGCTTGCAAAGACTAAGACAACAAATTGAATCAAAGCGTAAATCTGCTAATAACGGTCTGTTGTTGTGTATGCCTGAGACCGCGAATAACCAACTGTTAGCAGATTTGCTGTTGTATGCAGATTTATCTATCACTCATTGTATATTCAAAGAAAATGCTGATCCTAACGATTACGTTGATTTTAAGTTAGCTTGGCAAGTAGGTGATAAACTATCTCTTAATGGCTTGGTATTGACGGCGCCAACTCCGGACAAAATAAATTCTAGCCAAGATAAAAGACAACTGTGGCGAATTTTACATCAAGTATTTTAATTTGTTATGAATAGTCAAATTCAACAAATAGACAAAGCTAATCATTTAGCGGCTTTTCGCGTTCAACAATCCTGTCATCTTAATCCTTGGTCTGAGTCGGTCTTTTTAGACAGTCTAACAAAACCTTATTTTGCTTATCAGCTGGTAGTTGATGAGCAAGTAATAGGGTATTACATTGGTCTTAATGTGGCTGGTGAAGCTACATTGATGGATCTGGGGGTGAGTGGCGATTACCGCGGAAAAGGTTTAGGTCAGCAGTTACTTTCGCATTTTATTCTACAGTGTAAGCTACGCAACTGTGACGAGATATGGCTGGAAGTGCGAGAGTCCAATCAAACGGCTGTGCAACTCTATTCAAAAAATGATTTTAGTTTTATCGAAATTCGAAAAGACTATTACCCAACTAAAACAGGCCGTGAAAACGGCCTGATCATGAAAACGACTTTGGTAAAATAAATTTATTTTAATTTATCTTACTGCAGCACTTTCTAAATTCATTTGTTGGCTGGCATCTGAACGATCCATTGCCATTTGAACAATTGCTGATGAGTTGAATTGACACCCATTACACATTGCGATGAATTGATTCATGCTTGGGCTACCAATATTCTTTTCCCAATTTTCATAAGTTTTTCTAGTTTTAACATTTGCAAGTTTAGCCATTTGAACAGTTGTTAAACCAGCTTCTAAACGCATTTTCCGCAAATCACTACCTGTTATATACATAAGGTTCCTACTCCATTTATTATTATATATGTAGCAAACAACAATTGAATTGGCGTATTAAAAATTATTGTCTGCCTTAATTTTCAACATATTGTAAGCAACGTTTTGTGGATTGAATTCCACATGGTGTAAAAAAACATCCTAAATATATAACTGTTTGTTTTTTAAAGGTAAATAATTTACCGTTAAACAAATTTTAGCTGAAATGCGGGTTGAAACGGGGAAGAAGGCACTTTTGTCATAACAAACAAGCACCTTTCTGAAACGAATTGAGCATCAAAGCAACAGGATTTCACTTTGTTCGAATAATTTAAACACGAAATTATTCATTACTATTCACTACCGATAATGGGAACTAAGTTACTACTTTAAAAACTTACCTATTTCTAAACATGTATTCTTAAGTTTGCATATATCTAACTAGATCACTGATTTTTAGACTTTTAATAAGCTCAAAATGCTGTCGTACCAAGAGCTTGCTTGAGTTGTTTCAGCAATAGGTGGCTTCTGTTTTGAGCCAGCGTGTGCACTGGTGGCAGCAACAGAGGTGGTCATAACGAGTGTTAGCATAGCGGCTTTGATTAGTGTGTTGTGTTTCATGGTTATTCCTTAATTTGTTAAATGAGTTAATGACGATTTAGAAGCTGAAAAAGCTAAGGATGCTGTCGTACCAAGAGCTTGCTTGAGTTGTTTCAGCAATGGGTGGCTTCTGTTTAGAGCCAGCGTGTGCACTGGTGGCAGCAACAGAGGTAGTCATAACGAGCGTTAGCATAGCGGCTTTGATTAGTGTGTTGTGTTTCATGGTTATTCCTTAATTTGTTAAATGAGTTAATGACGATTTAGAAGCTGAAAAAGCTAAGGATGCTGTCGTACCAAGAGCTTGCTTGAGTTGTTTCAGCAATAGGTGGCTTCTGTTTAGAGCCAGCGTGTGCACTGGTGGCAGCAACAGAGGTGGTCATAACGATTGTTAGCATAGCGGCTTTGATTAGTGTGTTGTGTTTCATGGTTATTCCTTAATTTGTTAAATGAGTTAATGACGATTTAGAAGCTGAAAAAGCTAAGGATGCTGTCGTACCAAGAGCTTGCTTGAGTTGTTTCAGCAATAGGTGGCTTCTGTTTAGAGCCAGCGTGTGCACTGGTGGCAGCAACAGAGGTGGTCATAACGATTGTTAGCATAGCGGCTTTGATTAGTGTGTTGTGTTTCATGGTTATTCCTTAATTTGTTAAATGAGTTAATGACGATTTAGAAGCTGAAAAAGCTAAGGATGCTGTCGTACCAAGAGCTTGCTTGAGTTGTTTCAGCAATAGGTGGTTTCTGTTTTGAGCCAGCGTGTGCACTGGTGGCAGCAACAGAGGTGGTCATAACGATTGTTAGCATAGCGGCTTTGATTAGTGTGTTGTGTTTCATGGTTATTCCTTAAATTAGTAAATGGATATGGTGGCTTAGAAGTTGAACAAGCTAATAATACTGTCGTACCAGGCGCTTGCATTAACTGTTTCGGCTATAGGGGGTTTTTGTTTAGAACCTGCATAAGCGTTAGAAGCCACAACTGAGGTGGTCAGTAGTAACGTGAGCAGGGCGACTTTGATTATATTTTCGCTTCTCATTGCTTTTCCTCATCTTTAATCAAAATGCAAAATGTGGATTTAAATCCACAACAGTGTAACAGTATGCGTTTTTTTTAAACAATTTTGCAGTGATTTATGCGCGAAGTAGCTTAGGAATTAACAATTTATAGCTTTCGTAGAAAACGATCCAGATAAGGTAGGTATAGCAAAGTTGAGCTAGGTATGGATAAGAAGTCCAAATCAACAGTACTTTTTTATATTCGAATACACTACGAATTATGTATTCAAAAATCATAAATAGTTGAAGTACGGCAAACAGGGCATTTAATTTATACATCTGCCAATCAAGGTTGATTGATTCAATTTTTTGTTTGGGCAGAATATCTGACATGTAAGCAACACGCATGAAAAAAAGGTGCCGCGCAAATAAATAGGAAGACTGTAAGGTAATATACCAATAG
Organism: Alteromonas sp. M12; assembly: GCF_037478005.1. Lineage (NCBI taxonomy): Bacteria > Pseudomonadati > Pseudomonadota > Gammaproteobacteria > Alteromonadales > Alteromonadaceae > Alteromonas > Alteromonas sp. M12. The sequence continues at coordinate 1,478,271 of NZ_CP144164.1, forward strand.
ATTTCAGGGGCGAGTTGTTGATTCAATATCCAATAAAATTCAGCGGATAAAGAAATGATAAGACCTAAAAGCAGTAACCTGGATGCTTTGTCGTATTTGATTTTCCAATAGACCGCGATACTAAGAAGGTAAAACGAAGCTTTTATTAGATCTGCAAATTCTAATTCGCTAATCGACCATGCGGTTTCTTCAACCAGTCTTTGAATTACCAAAATAATGACAACCCCTAAAACGTTGACATTTTTTCGACAGACGATAGCGGTAAATACAAGGATACAAATAAACAATCGGTCGAATAAAAGGGGGTTACCAAAAGTATACATACCCGCAAAGATAAAAAGCCCTCCTAGGAGGGCTGTTAGCAATTTGGGTAAATAGTGGGAAAGTAGCATCAGCTATGGGAAAAGCCGAAATAATCCATCACTGTTGAGAAAAAAGACTCTCTAGTTTGTTCAGAGGCCCTTTGGCGGCATACTGACCACCATTTACTAATAACTTCTACGCCGATACTGTTCATCGTTTCAGGTTTGTCATTTTCAATAGCTGACACAGTCTCTCTGCTGATCCCAACTCGCTGACCAAGTTCTTCTTGAGTGTAACCAGCTTCTTTCCTCAAAGAACGCAGTTGCTCGCCGCTAAATCTTTTTCTTCGTGACATCGGATCTTCCAGTAAAAAAATTATGAGTAGGTAAAAAACTTACCAGTCCAAAATATAAGCTAAAAAATTCTAACAGTAAATCTAAAATTTCATTTTTTTACTTTATTTTTATAGATCTAGGGTTATTTTACTGAAAAAGTTGAAACAATTAACAAGCAACGGGACTTTTTCGCCTATCTCATATACAATTCGCGCCCGAAATTCTTTGTAATAATTTAGCTAGATTGAAGGGCCCATGTCATATCAGCAAGAAGTCGATAAACGTCGCACCTTTGCGATCATCTCGCACCCGGATGCGGGTAAAACCACGATCACTGAAAAAGTGCTTTTGTTTGGAAATGCTTTGCAAAAAGCAGGAACCGTCAAAGGCAAAAAATCCGGTCAGCACGCTAAGTCTGACTGGATGGAAATGGAAAAAGAGCGGGGTATCTCCGTTACTACTTCAGTGATGCAATTTCCGTATAAAGAGCATTTGGTAAATTTGTTGGATACGCCTGGGCACGAAGACTTCTCAGAAGATACTTACCGAACTCTGACGGCTGTAGATTCTTGCTTGATGGTGATAGATGCAGCCAAAGGTGTTGAAGCAAGAACTATCAAACTTATGGAGGTAACGCGTTTACGTGATACCCCAATCATTACGTTTGTAAATAAGTTGGATAGGGATACACGCGATCCTATCGACCTGTTAGACGAAATCGAAGATGTAATGAAAATTAAATGCGCACCTATTACTTGGCCAATAGGCATGGGCAAAGAATTCAAAGGTGTCTACCACTTGCTTAGAGATGAAACCATTCTTTACCAAACGGGAATGGGTCACACTATCCAAGAAGAACGAATTATCAAAGGTATTGATAATCCGTTGTTAGACGAAGCCATTGGTAGTTATGCAGAAGAACTACGTGAAATGTTGGATTTAGTAAAAGGCGCTTCACATGAATTTGATATGCAAGAGTTTTTAGATGGCGAACTGACACCGGTTTATTTTGGTACAGCTCTAGGTAATTTTGGTGTTGATCATATGTTGGATGGGTTGGTTGAATGGGCGCCAAAACCACAGGGAAGAGAATCGAATACTGGAGCCGTATCATCTGACCAAAATAAGTTCAGTGGCTTTGTGTTTAAAATACAAGCCAACATGGATCCAAAACACCGCGATCGTATAGCTTTTTGCCGCATTGTTTCTGGTAAATACGAAAAAGGCATGAAAATGCATCAAACTCGAATTGGCAAAGATGTACGTATATCTGATGCGCTTACATTCTTGGCCGGTGATCGCGCATTGCTAGAAGAAGCCTACGCTGGTGATATTATCGGGTTACATAATCACGGTTCGATTCAAATTGGTGATACTTTTACTTGGGGGGAAAAATTTCGGTTTGCGGGTATTCCTAATTTCGCACCAGAGTTATTTAAACGCATTCGCTTAAAAGATCCATTGAAGCAGAAACAGCTACAAAAGGGCCTAATTCAATTATCCGAAGAGGGCGCTGTGCAGGTATTTAGACCATTAGTGAACAATGATCTAATTGTAGGTGCTGTTGGGGTTTTGCAATTTGATGTGGTCGTGGCGCGTTTAAAAGCCGAATATAATGTAGACGCATTATATGAGCATGTAAATGTCAGTACAGCCCGTTGGGTTTACAGTAAAGATGCTAAAAAGCTGGATGAATTTAGGCGTAAAGCAGAAATCAATTTAGCCCTAGATGGTGGCGACAACCTGACATATATCGCTCCTACTATGGTGAATTTGAATTTGTCTCGCGAACGCTATCCTGAAATCGAATTTCATACTACTCGTGAACACTAATACTTATAAATTACTAAGAAATTAAGTTTAAATTATGAATTTACATACTGTCTTGTTAGACCGTTTTAAAGCCGCTTTAGTCGCCATAGGTGCTCCCGAAAACGCCCCTGCGCCTCTGGCAAAAAGCACGCGCCCAGAGTTCGGTGAATACCAATTCAATGGCGCTATGGCGTTGGCAAAGTTATTAAAACAGAAGCCTAGAGATATCGCAGCAAAAATTGTGGATGCCGTTGAGTTAGATGATATCGCTGAAAAATTGGAAATTGCCGGTCCGGGTTTTATCAATATTCATTTGAACCCGCAATGGTTAGCAACACAATTACAAACTGCGTTTAGCGATGAGCGTTTAGGGGTTGAAAAGCAAGAAGCGAAAACCGTAGTGGTTGACTATTCTTCTCCTAATCTCGCCAAAGAAATGCATGTCGGCCATCTTCGCAGCACAATCATAGGTGATGCTGTTGTAAAAGCCCTCGAATTTATGGGGCATAACGTTATTCGTCAGAATCATATGGGGGACTGGGGTACACAGTTTGGCATGTTGTTAGCCCATTTGAGTGATAAAATTGCCGCTAACCAAGTAGCGGAAACCGCTTTATCTGACTTAGAAGATTTCTATCGTGAAGCTAAAGTTAGATTTGACGAAGAGCAAGGCTTTGCCGATCGCGCTAGACAATACGTAGTGAAACTGCAAGGTGGCGACGCTCACTGTTTGTCGTTGTGGCAAGATTTTATCGATATCTCAATTAAGCATAGCGAAGAAGTGTACAACAAGTTGAATGTTTCCCTTACTCGCAAAGATATTATGGGTGAGAGCGCTTATAACGATGATTTAAAGCCTACCGTTGACGAGCTAAAACAAAAAGGCATCGCTGTAGAAGACCAAGGTGCGTTAGTTGTATTCATTCAAGAATTAGCCAATAAAGAAGGCGAGCCGGCAGTATACATAATCCAAAAGTCTGGTGGTGGGTATTTGTATTCAACTACCGATCAGGCTGCAATTCGCTACCGCTGTCAAAAGCTCCATGCAGATAGAACCTTAATCTTTACTGATGCACGTCAAGCTTTACATTTTAAACAGACTGAAATTGTGGCACGAAAAGCAGGCTTTATTTCGGCACAACAAACCTATGAACATTGTCCATTTGGCATGATGTTAGGCCAAGACGGTAAACCGTTTAAAACGCGCAGTGGCAGTACCGTAAAACTAGCTGATTTGCTAGATGAAGCTGTAGAGCGTGCTGAGAAATTGATGGCGGCCAGAAAATCTGATTTCAGTGAGCAAGAACGTCAACAAATTGCTGAAAAAATTGGTATTAGCGCAGTTAAATACGCAGACTTGAGTAAAAATAGAACCACTGATTATATTTTTAATTGGGACTCAATGTTAAGTTTCGAAGGCAACACTGCGCCCTACATTCAATATGCTTACACCCGAGCCAATAAAATATTTAAAGATGGAGCCGGCGACACCAGCAATTTTGTGGCTAATTTTGATTTACAAAGTCCACAAGAGCGCACTCTAGCTGTTAAATTATTGCAATATGTTGAAGCGCTGAACTTGCTTACTAGTGAAGCAACGCCACACGTTTTATGTAGCTACTTGTACGATTTGGCCAGCAACTTTATGACTTTCTACGAAGCCTGCCCGATATTTAAAGATGGGGTAACTGAAGAGCAAAAAAATAGTCGCATTGCGCTCTCTGCTTTAACGGCAAAAACCATTAAGTCTGGTCTGGATTTGCTGGGTATTAGTACATTAGAGAAGATGTAGCTAAAAGTTATATCCGGTTGCTAAAACTGCGGTATACATTCAGCTTCTAGCTTAAAATACAGGAATTGTTTTAAGATTAGCTAAAGGCAGTGTGATTAATACTGCCTTTATGCTGTTTGCTATCTGTCCAAACGCCGCTAAATCCGGTAGAATCCACGCCCTAATTTAAAATACTCATATAAGATTTATGTTTGAAATCAATCCTATACAAAATTTGCTAGCAGACGTTAGAGAACGTAATGCTTTGCTTCGGGGGTATCTTTGACTTCGATCTTAAGAAAGAACGCTTAGAAGAAGTTAGCCGCGAACTAGAAAGTCCTGATGTTTGGAATGAACCTGCGCGTGCGCAAGCATTAGGTAAAGAGAAAGTTGCTTTAGAACAAGTTGTTGAAACTATTGAAAAACTTGATCAAGGAACGGAAGATGTGGAAGGCTTACTTGAATTAGCTGTTGAAGCAGAAGATCAAGAAACCTTCGATGAAGCTCAAGCTGAATTAGATCAGCTTGTTGAGAAACTTGAATTACTAGAGTTTCGCCGCATGTTCTCAGGACCGAACGATAGCAATGATTGTTATCTTGATATTCAATCGGGATCTGGTGGCACCGAAGCCCAAGATTGGGCCAATATGATTCTGCGCATGTATTTGCGTTGGGGAGAAGCCCACGGTTTTAAACCAGAGTTAATTGAAGTCTCCGATGGCGATGTGGCAGGCATCAAAAGTGCCACTATTCGATTCGCTGGTGAATATGCATTTGGTTGGTTACGCACTGAAACAGGTGTACACCGCTTAGTAAGAAAATCGCCATTTGACTCGGGTAACCGTCGACATACGTCGTTTGCATCCGCGTTTGTTTATCCTGAAATCAATGATGATATAGAAATTGATATCAACCCTGCTGATTTGCGGATAGATACTTATCGTGCATCAGGTGCGGGGGGACAACACGTTAACCGTACAGATTCAGCGGTGCGAATTACTCATTTACCCACTAATATAGTGGTGCAATGTCAGAATGACCGTTCACAACATAAAAATAAAGATCAGGCGTTTAAACAACTGAAGGCGAAACTTCACGAATACGAAATGCAAAAACAGAATGATGAGAAGCAAGCCATGGAAGACAGTAAGTCAGATATTGGTTGGGGTAGTCAAATTCGTTCTTATGTTTTAGATGATTCGCGAATTAAAGATTTACGTACAGGTGTTGAAACCAGAAATACCCAAGCCGTGTTAGACGGTGACTTAGATAAATTTATTCAGGCCAGCTTAAAGTCTGGTCTTTAACAAACATAGTCTTTTTAAAGATATAAACACTTTCAGGAAAGTCGATGACTGACATTCAGCAAGATGAAAACAAATTGATTGCGGAACGCCGCAGTAAACTAGAACAAATTCGGAGCGAATGCAGCTCTAATGGTTTTCCAAATTCATTTAGACGTGAATTTTATAGCCAAGATTTACAGAACGAGTTTGGAGAGCACGAAAAAGAAGCCCTTGCTGACTTGGGTAAAGTGGTTAGTATCGCTGGACGTATACTCGCCAAACGTGGTCCATTTTTATTATTACAAGACATGAAAGGGCGTATTCAATCTTACGCTGCCAAAGATACCCAAAAAGATATTAAAGCCCGATACGGTAGTTTGGATATTGGTGACATTATTGGTGTAAAAGGCGTCTTACATAAATCTGGTAAAGGCGACTTGTATGTCAATATGGATGAATATCAGTTGCTCACAAAGTCATTGCGTCCATTGCCTGAAAAGTTCCACGGCTTGGCTGATCAAGAAACCAAATATCGTCAGCGTTATGTTGATCTGATCACTAATACGCAAACTCGTGATACTTTCATGATCCGCAGTAAAATTGTTACTGGTATCCGTAATTTCTTAACTGAAAGAAATTACATGGAAGTCGAAACGCCAATGCTTCAAGTGATTCCTGGTGGGGCTACAGCAAAACCTTTTGTCACTCATCATAATGCGCTCGATATTGACATGTACCTACGTATTGCGCCTGAACTTTATTTGAAGCGTCTAGTGGTCGGTGGTTTTGAACGTGTGTTTGAAATTAACAGAAACTTCCGTAATGAAGGTTTATCGACACGTCACAATCCTGAATTCACCATGCTTGAGTTTTATCAGGCGTATGCCGATTATCATGATTTGATGAATTTGACCGAAGACATGTTGCGCACACTGGCGCAGGATGTATTGGGTAGCACTATTATTAAAAGTACTGAAAAAGACGTTGAAGGCAACGTTATTAGTGAGATCGAATATGACTTCGGTCAACCTTTCGAACGCCTGACTATGAATGACGCTGTCTTAAAATATTGGCCTGAAGCCAATGAAGCGGCAATTAAAGATCCAGAAAATCATTTGGATGAACTAAAAGCCATGGCGAAACAGCTGAATATCAAAGAACCTGAAGTGGATGGTATTTGGGGAGCGGGTAAGTACTTGTGTGAAATCTTTGAAGCAACAGCAGAAGAGAAATTAATCCAACCTACTTTTATCACCGCCTATCCATGGGAAGTTTCACCTTTGGCTCGCCGTAACGATGAAAATCACTTTGTTACCGATAGATTTGAGTTCTTTGTAGGTGGACGTGAGTTAGCCAATGGGTTCTCGGAATTGAATGATTCTGAAGATCAAGCGGCGCGATTTAAAAAGCAAGTAGAAGAAAAAGATGCTGGGGATGATGAAGCCATGCATTTTGATGAAGATTACATTACGGCACTTGAGTATGGTCTTCCACCTACTGCTGGCGAAGGGATTGGTATCGATCGCTTGGTCATGTTATTCACTGATAGTCCAACTATTAAAGACGTTATTTTATTCCCGCATATGAAGCCTCAGGCTCCACAGGAATAAGTTTAAAGTTTGGATCAGATAGAGACTTATTATCTAAAGGTAATAAGTCTCTATTTTTTTGACCTGCTCAAACAACTCGTTGTTGAATGGCACTGGTATCGATAATTGTTTTCCTTGGCTAACCACATAGCCACTAATATTTTCAATTTCTGTTTTGCGTTTATACTGCACATCTTGATGCATTGAAGAATAATTGCCTGCTGTTTTTTCAATAATTGCCATACAATTAGCGAACAATTCCTGCTGTGTTACCGCTAAATTTACAGCATTCATGAGCGCCGAAATTTCCTTAGTGACACCCATAATTGTGCTGCGATATGGTTGTTTAGCTAATTCACCATTGGCAACGTTATGAATCGCGGTAAGTGGATTAATCACTGAGTTTACCGCTAATTTTCGCCACAAAATCTGTAAAATATCTTTATGCCAACTGCAGGGCGGCAATAGCTTTTCAAATACTTGTTGGTAACCCAAGTTATCGTCGCTGTTTCTTAACCATCCAGCTTGAGTTGCACCTATTCCTGTTACATTTAAGCCATCATACTGGGGTTTAAATGCTCCATAACTCGTGGTCGCAACTAAAATCGGATTGTTTGGTAACAACTCCAAAATCTGTGCATGATCCACCATCCCATTGTGCAACAAAACCAACGGGACCTCAGCGCTCAATTGCGACTTAAATTGCCCGATAGCTGGAATGATTTGATAGGCCTTGAGTGGCAAAATGAATAAGCCTTGCTCAATAGTATCACTGCTACGCTGATAAACTGGGCGCAGTATTTCTTGTTGATGTACAGTCTGGCAACGTATTTCTGATGGCGATTGATTGCGCACTACAATACGATAATCAAATTGCAAGTGGTGGCATTGCAAGGCCAATAAGTTACCTATTGCACCATTGCCTACTATAGTCAGCATTAAACCCCGCTCCGCCACGCTTGATAAATCCGAATGGCTATTTCGATAATTAGGCACGCTACAGAAATACCAATAATATCAGCATAGAGATCTTCCCAACTGCCGCTGCGGTAAGGTATCAAGTCTTGAATACACTCACTTGCTATTGCCAATATTGCTAGGAAAATACCAATAAACCAATGATTAATACGCAAACATGCTGAGATTGAGCAGGTTAAAATGAGAAAAACGCAGGCGTGTTGTATTTTGTCGTACCGGGTATCAACGGGTATGTATTCGACGGGGATCACCATGGCAATGGAAAACGTGAGAAAAATCGACACAGCGATCAAAACGCCAATTGGATGTCGAATATAGCTGTTAATCATTTGTTCGACTTTTTAATGGTTAATTTAGGCCAAACTAAGTCCCATGGAGACAACAAAGCTACGGCTTTTTGATTGTCAGTTGGAATTGTAAAGTGTTGTCCTGAGACTGGCATGCAGCTTATCTGAATTTGTTGTCCACAATCCTCGAAGGCTAGTCCGTATGCGTGCAGGTAAGTACGCTCAGATTCGGTCCCAGCATAAGTATTATCACCGAGAATTGGACTGCTTAAGCTTTTTAACATGACTCTAATTTGATGGGTTTTACCGGTATGGGGTTTGATTACAAACAAACGTAGCCCATTACCTAGACCGGCACTAAAAAATTGTCCTGCGGCTGGTTGATGCAGCGATGTTTTTAAGGCCCACTTCCCATCACGTATTTTATGCATGTCGCCGATCACTGCCCCCTGTTTTTTCTTGGGCTTTTTGTCACTGATCGCTAAATAATATTTTTGAATTTTACGCTCAGCAAAATACTGACTTAATCGACTTGCTGCGCTGGCGTTTTTAGCTAATAGAAGCAAACCTGATGTGACTTTATCTAATCTGTGAACCAGCCACAATTTGTCTAACTGCAATTGTTTTTGAATGTACGGCAGAATACCTGATTGCAACTGTTCATTTTGAACAGCTACACCGTCAGGCTTATTTACAATGACAAAATCGTCATTTTCAAACACAATGGGAATTGTCTTCATCTATCTAATGCCGTGAGTAAATTAGCTGTTTTTATTTATTACGCTGAGGGCTTCTTCGTAATCTAAGTCACCAATCGCATTGTGCAATGCTTGTTTCTCCATTTCGGAAATCGCGCAGTCAGCGAGCAAGGAGTTTAGCTTATCAGGGGTAATGAATTCGTTATTTTCTAACATCTCAATTAATATACTTTGACTACTTTTGTCCGCTTGTTCTGCACCCGTATCCGCAGAGGCGTTTTCGTCGTTGGCTAAACTGTTAATTTTATTCACAGTGGCGTTGAGTTGATTAACAAAATTTTCTTCAAGTTCAGTAAAATCGTTTTGATTGATAACTGATGTTTCCAACTTTTTAGATGCAAAATGCAACGCGTTTAGACCCAAGTTACCGGATACCCCTTTTACCGTATGAATAACTTCCTTGTAGGCTTTGAGATCGTTTTTTTCTTTTAAAACAACTAACTCTTGCCCTAAGTTTTGATATTGATCGTTGAACTTCAACAGTAATTTAATCAGTAATGATTGATTGCCACTTAGCTGAGAAACAGCAAAATCTAAATCAATAATTTGTTCTTCTTTATTCATTTCATTCCCATCGTACACATTTTCTAACAACATATTACTTTATTTGTACCATCAAGGTAGACTTAATACACATAGTTAAACAAAAAATCACGAATAGCATATTAATATAAGGCAGTATTGTGAAGAGACTCGTTTTGATGTTGGGAAGTGTGACTTTACTTCTCGCTGGATGTTCCACTGATAATCAATCTAAACCGCAAGTATTTATCGATAATTTACCCGCTGGTGTACAACTAGTTGAACAACACTTAGCTAACCAAGATGGCGATGTTTCCATCCCTTTTAGTAAATATAAGTTAGATAATGGTCTCACCGTAGTGTTGCACGAAGACCATTCCGATCCATTGGTCCATGTTGACGTTACTTACCATGTTGGCTCTGCTAGAGAAGAGATTGGAAAATCCGGTTTCGCACACTTTTTTGAACACATGATGTTTCAAGGTTCTAAGAACGTGGCGGATGATGAACATTTTAAGATCATCACTGAAGCTGGCGGCAGTATGAATGGCTCAACCAATAGTGACAGAACTAACTATTATGAAACTGTGCCGGCCAATCAATTGGAAAAAGTGCTTTGGTTAGAATCTGACCGTATGGGGTTTTTACTCGATACTGTCACCCAAGAGAAGTTCGAAATCCAACGTGAAACTGTTAAAAATGAACGTGGACAAAGTTACGACAACCAACCTTACGGATTGAGAAGTGAGCGCAACAGTGAAACTTTATATCCCGTAGGCCACCCGTATTCTTGGTCTACCATTGGCTACGTCGAAGATCTTGACCGCGTAACCGTGGATGACTTAAAAGCATTTTTCAAACGCTGGTATGGACCAAATAATGCGGTGTTAACCATAGGCGGAGACATTGATACAAACAAAACCTTGGCCTGGGTTAAAAAATATTTTGGTAGCATACCTGCAGGACCAGCAGTAGAAGCGCCAGAGAAAGTGGCGGTGACATTGGAAAACGACCGTTATGTCACAATCGAAGACCAGGTCTATTTACCGCTTATTCAATTAACATTTCCAACCGTTTATGTCAGACACCCTGATGAAGCACCATTGGACGTGCTGTCTGATATTTTAGGTGGTGGTAAAACTTCACTGTTTTACAAAAACTTAGTGAAAGATAACCATGCTGTTCAAGCAATGGTTTCTCATCCTTGCAGAGAACTTTCCTGCGAATTTCAATTAATTGCCTTAGCTAACCCAGCTAAGTCCACAAAGCTATCTGATTTGCAAAAGCGCATTGAAGAGTCTTTGGTCGAGTTTGAATCACGCGGTGTCAGTGAAGATGATTTAGCTAGAACCAAAGCAAGCATCGAATCTTCGACCATTTTCGGTTTACAGAGTGTTTCAGGCAAAGTCTCTACGCTAGCAGCAAATGAGATCTTCGACGCTAAGCCAGATTTAGTTCAATATGATCTTGATCGATACAACAATGTCACTGCACAAGATGTTATGCGCGTTTATCGCCAGTACATTAAAGGTAAAGCCAAGGTTGTATTGAGTATTGTGCCCGTTGGACAAACTGAATTGGTCGCAAAACCACAGAATTTTGAGTTACCAGAACGTCAAATTACCACTACTACGGTCAACCAAAAAGTCACCGCTGAGGTGATAAATGATAATTTTGACCGCTCGATTATGCCCAAGGCTGGTCCAAACCCTACGGTGAAGGTGCCTGAGTATCAACGTACTCAATTTGCCAATGGGATTGAAATGTTGACCCACAGCACGGATGAAACACCCACAGTCACACTTTTATTGAGTTTAGAAGGCGGCCCACTGCTTGATCCAATAGAAAAAGCCGGATTAGCCAGCTTTACTGCTGAAATGATGAATGAATCCACCACCACAATGTCAAATGAACAAATGGCTAATGAGCTGGCATTGCTTGGAAGCCAGATTAGCTTCAGCGCAGGTGGGCGATATACACAAATTCGCGTTAATTCTTTAGTGCATAATTTAGATAAAACACTGGCACTATTAAAAGAAAAATTGTTTAAGCCTGCGTTTTTGCCTGAAGATTTTGAGCGTATCAAACAAAATTTAGCGCAACAGTTGCAGCAACAATTAAAAAATCCGTCAGTGTTGGCGGCGCGTGCCACTGATACTTTATTGTATGGGCAGGATAATCGTATCAGCTTACCTGACTCGGGTAATTTGACCACCTTAAGCAATATTGAACTTAACGATGTTAAGGCTTTCTATCAGCAATACTATTCGCCAGTAATGGCTAATTTGGTCATCGTGGGAGATATCGATCAACAGCAGATTGCCAACGATATTCAGTTTTTAATTGACTGGCAAGGAGCGCCTTATCAAATTCCTGAGTACCAGACATTTCCTAAGCACAATGAAGGTAAAATTTACCTCGTTGATAAACCTGGTTCGGCGCAGTCTGTAGTGCGCGTTGTTGAACTTGCGTTACCTTATGACGCTAGCGGAAAACAGTTTAAAAGTAAGCTAATGAACTACCCATTAGGGGGCATGTTTAATAGTCGTATTAATCTAAATTTACGTGAAGATAAAGGTTACACCTATGGTGCTTCAAGTCGCTTTATTGGTGGCAAAACCTTAGGGCGTTTTCAAGCTTCAGCGGATGTGAAGCAAGAGAATACGGGTGACAGTATCGTGGAAATTCTCACAGAAATAGATACCTTTAGTAAAAGCGGTATGACCGAAGCTGAATTGTTGTCTATGCGCAGTGCATACACGCAAGCAGATGCGTTGAGCTACGAAACCCCATTTAGTAAAGCGAACTTTTTAAATCACTTATTAACTTATGACCTAGAGCGCGAGTATCGCGATAAACAAGGCGAAGTAATTGAGAATATCACATTGGCAGAGTTAAATAGCTTAGCGCGTTCTTTGCTTGATATTAACCGTATGCAAGTTATTGTAGTGGCTGATGCTAAAAAGGTTAAACCGCAATTAACTAAATTAGGCCGTGAAATTGTTGAAATACACGTTTCTGAATAATATTTGTTATTATTTGTTTTAACTTTAAAATAGGGGGGAGGGAATATGTATTTAGTCGATATTTGGCGATTTTTGCTTGAAAATCAGATATTTTTCCCCACCTTTAAAATTCGATTTTTCATTAGGAATGTATTTTGACGTCCAGTTCAATGTCTTTTACTGATCGGTTAGCGATCCTTCAACGCCCAGAAGTGCGTGCTACTTTACCTCAAATCAAACATGGTGTAGAGCGTGAAACTCTGAGAATTAATGCCGATGGAGGCCTAGCGCAAACTCCCCATAATGAAAAATTAGGGTCAGCGTTAACCCATGATTTTATCACCACCGATTTTTCTGAGTCTCTGCTTGAATTTATTACACCACCAGAGTCTGATCCCAATGTTACTATCGAACAACTCCGTGATGTTCACAAATATGTGATGGAAAATATTGGAGATGAACGTTTGTGGCCAATGAGTATGCCGTGTTTTATTAATGGTGAAGACAATATTCCTATTGCTAATTATGGTAGCTCGAACGTCGCAAAAATGAAGAGTCTCTATCGGGTTGGATTAAAAAATCGTTACGGTAGTATGATGCAAGCCATCGCAGGGGTGCATTTTAACTTTTCGTTGTCGACAGAGTTTTGGCAGCAATGGTTAGCTAACCTTGATGGGACTAAAGCCGACAAACACAGTATTTCAGATGCATATTTTGCAATGATAAGAAATTATCGACGTTTTTGTTGGTTAATCCCCTTTTTATTTGGTGCTTCGCCAGCTATTTGTGGTTCTTTTATTCGTGGTAAAAAAACAAATTTACCGTTTCAGCATTTGGCTAAGGGAACTATGTATTTGCCTTATGCGACGTCTTTAAGAATGAGTGATCTAGGATATACCAACTCAGAACAATCGGGTTTGAATATCTGCTACAACCAAATGGACAGTTATATTTCATCGGTGCGCAAAGCGATTAATACACCTTCGGAAAAATATGCCGAATTTGAGACCAAAGAAGATGAAGAGTATCGCCAACTCAACAGCAATGTATTGCAAATTGAAAACGAGCTTTATTCTCCAATTCGTCCTAAACAACCAACCTTGCCGCTAGAGAAACCTACGGATGCATTAGCGAAAAGAGGCGTTAATTATATTGAAGTTCGAGCCCTTGATGTGAACCCGTTTAGTGACATCGGTATCGCGAAAGAGCAGTTTTATTTCTTGGATGTATTCCTAACCTATTGTCTCATTGCCCCAAGTGATTTTATGACCCAGCAACAATACGCTGAAACCGAGTCTAATCTAAAAGCGGTAGTGGTGAATGGTAGAGATCCAGAATTGAAATTAAGTGATGATTCTGTAGCCAAATCTATTCCTCAATGGACAGAAAAGCTGTTCGCGGAAATGGCACAAGTTGCAGCTGTATTAGATGAAGCTAACAATTGTACGCTTTATACTCAAGCCCTTGAACAACAAAAGCAAAAGGTTGCGGATCCCTCCTTGACTCCTTCTGCACAGTTGTTGGACATGTTGATTACCCAAAACAAAGATAATGGTCGATTCGGTGTAGAGCTTGCACAGAAGTATCGTGACGAGCTTATGTCTGCTGATTATAAGGTGTATTCCAAAGCATCATTTGAACAACAGGCTAAAGACTCCATTGCGATACAAAAACAAAAGGAAAAAGAAGACACTGTGTCTTTTGAAGATTTTTTGAAGGATTATTTTGCCGCTCCTCAGAGTAATTATTTAGCCAAGTAACTAAATTGTAGGCAAAAAAATGCCTGACTCTAGGTCAGGCATTAAACTACTACCAGGGAAAACACACAATAACTTAAACACACACAGGTATAGAGTCAGTAGTAATGAGAAAGTTCACAAAAATTCCTAGTTTTTTTATAAAAACTTTCTTTATCGCTACGATCTCTCTATTTTTTGTGGGCTGTAGTACCACCCCTCCCAAAAATATCAGCAATATTTGTAATATTTTCGAAGAAAAAGATCATTGGTACGACGCTGCTACAGATATGAATGAAAAATGGGGCGTACCCATACATGTTCCTATGGCGATGATGTATCAGGAGAGTTCCTTTAGGCACGATGCATTGCCGCCCAGAGATTACGTATTTTTTGGTTTAATTCCTTGGGGAAGAATAAGTAGCGCTTATGGTTATTCTCAAGCAAAGACGCCTACTTGGTCTGACTATATTAGAGAAACTAATAATAGCGGTGCAGATCGCGACGATTTTGATGATGCCATTGATTTTATGGGATGGTTTATTTCTAAAACCTATAAAGTGAATGGGATTTCCAAGTGGGACGCGTACGCGCAATACCTGAACTACCATGAAGGTTGGGGGGGCTACAAAAGGCGTACCTACAATAAAAAAGCTTGGTTAGTAAAAGTCGCCAAAAAGGTCAACGCCCGTTCTCTGCGCTACGCGACTCAACTTAAAAAATGTGAAGCCGAGTTAGACAAAAGCTGGTTTTGGAAGTTATTTGACTAACTCTGGGTGTTTCATTTTTTAATCTGAATTCAAGCTTGCAGCGACCCCCACATTTTTCAATCCGATATCTAAGGTGGAAAATAACCTGGAAGCGGCATTTGCACTTTTATTGTCGTGGGCGCCTTGCAAAATACCATCATGTATTTTGGCTGTTGAATATTGGCTTTTGTGAGCAACATATAAGGGCAAATAGCACAAACCAAAATCTTTACCACAGCGCTTGTTTGACCACTTCTCTATGATCGGTTTTAAGTGCTGCTCACAACTCGTTGTTTCCAAGTTGCTATGAATCACAACCAAGTGATACTGACCTTTGATTGCCAAGGTTGCGCCAATTTGCTGGCAAACAGTTTCTATATTTTTGGCTACAGTTGATTCCTTTGAATCGATTTTTCCAATACAGACTAAGGTCACTTCTGTTTGCAAAATTGCATTATGCAAATCGCTAGTTGCAATCAAATTACGCTTGTTTCGCGCTGATACTATAGCGGCTTCTAATTCGGCGTCTTGAATGGGTGAATGATTTTGGTTGATACCATTTACTTTGCGAGAATCCATATCAACCGCAATCACTTTATGATCATTGTTGGCAAAAGAAACACTGAGTAGACTCCCCATCAAACCGATACCCACTACACTAATACGTTCGTTCTGCGAACTGACAGCAGAGTTTATAGGGGAGGTCGCTGGGTGTCTGTAATTGTAGATAGGGCGTGTTCTTGCTTGGCTTTGGAGTGAGTGATACATGATAAATTACCTACTTAGTACTTTAAAAACGTATGTTTAGAATCGGTATTTAATGTATCGCATAATTCATTCCAATGTTTAAAAGTGTAGATGTATCAATGGTTTATGGAATGTCTTTGGTTTTTGAAAGTTCTGAGTGATGCTTTTTGCAGACACTTCATGTAAAGGCTCCCAAATTATGGGTTAATTTGTTGATCCAGATCAGTTCGACTTTTTCCTTCGATCTTATACTTAGCTCATAAATTAGTTAATCAAATTACATCGCTATGAGGAAAAAGACATGTTTGAATTATTAATAAAAGATCCTGTCGTTTGGGGCTCACTATTAGGTTTATCTGTAGTGGTTGGAATTTGTGTTTATTACACTTACTTGTTTTTACACAATACTAATCAGGATTTATAAAACACGGCTTTTTGAGCTAAAGTAACAGAGGTTCAAGTTTGTTTGCCGAGTCAGTATAAATCTTTAAACGACTCAGGTTGCTCGATTAAGACTAAAAGTGCGCCTTTGCCACCCCATTCTAATGGTGCTTGGTGAAAACCTTCGACATCGGGATGTTGAACCAGCCAATTGGGCACGGCGTTTTTTAAAATCAGTGAGCCAAGACCATGAACAATGCAAACACAGTGCGCATTTTGTTTCTTGGCCGCAACAATTAATGCCGCTATCTCCAATTTTGCATTTTCTCTGGTAAGTCCGTGTAAATCCAAAATTAAATCCGGTGGGTATTCTCCCCGTCGCAGTCGTTTTACTTCATAACTCGGTTTTCCCGGTTTTATATATTTCAGTGGTCCTTGCTCAGAAAAGTAGGCTTCAAACCCATCTGAAAAATGAAATGACGCCATTGCTTGTTTCGTTTCGCGGTTTTCTTGCTGCTTTTTAAGCTGTAAATGCGAAATCTGCTTGCTGGAAGGACGCGGAGGCGTTATTTTGTCCTGCTTAATTGGCGCAACATCCTTAAATTCACCTCTAAACAGTGAATGGTCATCTGGCTCGACTGGTTTAACCGATGCTACAGATAACGTTTTAAGTGGGTTGTTGGGCTGCTTTTTCATATTTTGTTATGGTTTATGCGTAATTCGACAGGCAATTTTGTTTGAAGCATAGCAAAATACTGACTGGCACTAAACATCTTAAATAAGACCATTTTATATGACATCAATTGACTCCATTGATTTGGAAAGCACGGCAACTGAACTTACCTCCATTTTGGATATAGTAAGATGGTCCATGAGCCAATTTAATCAAGCAGATTTATATTTTGGCCATGGTACTGATAATGCCTGGAGCGAAGCACTTACCCTTGCTCTTCAAGTGTTACATTTACCGCAAAATATGCCCGAAGAAGATATACGCATGTTGCTGCAATCAACGCTGACAACGGCTGAAAAGAATCAGATTTTGGCATTGGTAAAAAGGCGTATTACTGAAAAAGTGCCTGTAGCCTATTTGACCAATCAAGCTTGGTTCTGCGGATTGCCCTTTTATGTGGATGAGCGTGTGTTAGTACCCCGTTCTCCTTTCGCTGAATTGATTAATCAACACTTTTCTACGTGGTTAAAGACTGAACCACAACATATTCTTGATTTATGCACAGGCAGTGCATGTATTGCGATTGCATTGGCTTATGAATTTTCAGAAGCGCAAGTAGACGCCGTTGATATCAGTGATGATGCGTTGGAAGTTGCCGAGATTAATATTCAAGAGCATGCTCTGAATGAACAAGTTTTTCCAATTAAGTCAGATTTAATGAATGCACTGCAAGGCCAAAAATACGATTTGATTGTTAGTAATCCGCCATACGTCGATGCCGAAGATATGGCTGATTTGCCAGATGAATTTCAGCACGAACCAGAACTTGGCTTAGCCGCCGGTGATGATGGATTAGAGTTGGTTGATCACATACTCCGTCAAGCAGTAGAGCATTTAAATCCCAATGGTTGGTTGTTCGTGGAAGTGGGTAATAGTGAAGTGCATATGAACCATAAGTACCCGGATTTAGATATTCAATGGGTCGAATTTGAACACGGCGGAAGTGGCGTGTTCGCTATTAACCAAGCTAAGCTTAAAGCATATTGGGCTACACATAGTTAACGTTAGGAATTGAAATAAATATGGCTGGAAATACATTTGGTAAGCTGTTTACCGTAACCACATTCGGTGAAAGTCACGGTATCGCGATCGGTGGAGTAGTGGATGGTTGCCCACCTAACCTTGAAATTAGCGAAGAAGATTTACAAATAGATTTGGATCGTCGCAAACCCGGCACATCGCGCTACACCACGGCAAGACGAGAAGGCGACGAAGTGCAAATTTTGTCCGGTGTATTTGAAGGTAAAACTACGGGCACGAGTATTGGTTTATTAATCAATAATACAAATCAGCGTAGTCAAGACTACTCAAAAATTAAAGATACCTTTCGTCCTGGACATGCTGACTATACTTACCAGCAAAAGTATGGGTTACGTGACTATCGAGGCGGTGGCCGTTCTTCTGCTCGTGAAACAGCTATTCGTGTGGCCGCGGGCGGTATTGCTAAGAAGTACCTGAAGCAAATGCATGGCATAGAAATACATGGCTATTTGTCACAATTAGGGCCAATAAAAATTGATAGTGTTGATCAAAGCGTGACCAATACTAATGCGTTTTTCTGTCCAGATGCCTCAAAGTTGGATGCGCTCGACGAATATATGCGAGATCTAATCAAACAGGGTGATTCCATTGGCGCTAAGGTCTCAGTTGTCGCGAAAAATATGCCGGTTGGATTAGGTGAGCCAATATTTGATCGTTTAGATGCGGATTTGGCGTCGGCTATGATGGGCATCAATGCAGTAAAAGGCGTTGAGGTTGGCGATGGCTTTGATGTAGTAGAGCAAAAGGGAAGTGAGCATCGCGATGAGATCACCCCGCAAGGGTTTAAATCCAATCGTGCTGGTGGCATATTGGGTGGCATTTCGTCTGGTCAAGATGTGATAGTGCATTTAGCGCTAAAACCCACATCTAGCATCAGCGTTCCTGGCGATTCGGTAGATATTCACGGAGAAGCGGCGGAAATTATCACCAGAGGTCGACACGATCCCTGCGTAGGAATCCGCGCTGTGCCTATCGCTGAAGCTATGATGGCCATTGTTTTAATGGATCATTTACTGCGGCACCGTGGACAAAATGCAGATGTCAGTTCTATCACTCCTATCATTCCCGGGCAGGCGTAACACCATTGCCCGGAGCCAGTTCCTCTGTTAAGCAAGCAAATTCTAAAATAAATTTAATCTTGTTGGCGATTACCTATCTTCTCTACTTTGGGCAGTTGGGTGTTCTGGTGCCTTACTTGGGTGTTTTTTTGGATGGCCGAGGCTTCAGTTCGCAACAAATTGGCGAATTGTTCGCGCTTATCACAATTGCTCGTATTCTAGGCCCCAATCTCTGGGCTTCGATGGCCGATAAATCAGGCAAAGGCCTAGCTATCTTACGCTTAGGTAGTTTACTCACGGTTGCAACATTTTGTCTGGTGTTTTGGCTGGATGGTTTTTGGGGATTAACTTTAGCATTTGCTTTAATGATGATGTTTTGGACTGCGGTTTTGCCTCAGCTTGAAGTATTAACACTTAATTGCGTAGCCAGTGATCCAAGTCGTTACAGTCGTATTCGGTTGTGGGGAAGCGTTGGTTTTATCATCTTAACCATCATTACCGGTAAAGCCATTGACATTAGCTCATCAGAAGCACCTATTTATGTAAGCGCAGCGGTTTTGTTGTGTTTATTTTTTTCTACTTTGTTTATTTACGAAGGTCGCAGTTCAGTTAAAAGTGCGCCTGCGCAAGGCAGTATATGGCGTAAAGCGAGCACCATACCTTTTATATTATTTATGCTCAGTGCGATTTTTTTACAAGTTAGTTTTGCAACCTATTACGGATTTTTTGCATTATATACTCGTGATTTAGGCTACAGCGGCCAAACCACCGGCCTATTGTTGGCTTTGGCTGTTGCTGCAGAAATAGTAATCTTTTTGCTGGCCGGAAAATTAATTAAAATATTTGGACTTAAATGGATTTTATTTATCAGTATTGGGCTAACTGCTGTTCGTTGGTATGTGTTAGCCGTTGCAGCAGAATACCTGTGGATACTTATTTCAAGTCAAATCATACATGCATTTAGTTTTGGTATGCATCATGCGGCTTCAATAAAATTCATCCACGACTATTTTGGACAGGCTTACCAAAGTCGTGGACAGGCGCTGTATATCAGCATCGCATTCGGGTTTGGTGGGGCAGCGGGCAATTACGTATCTGGATACTTGTGGCAACAAGGGGCTGGTTCTTACAACGCCTTTATTTTCTCTGCCATTACAGCCTTACTAGCGGCTTTTTTCTTGTTGGCAATTAGTGCTAGAAAAATGTCGTACTGATTTCAATTCTTCAGCCAATCACATTCTTGAGTTAACTGCGCACAAGTAACCGCCTGCACACAAACCTGCATTTTGACCTCACTTGGGTATATACTCTATTTACAAATTTAAAATCACTGATTTTTACAACCAAGCCAGAGTGTGAAGTTTAATTATGCTTAGAAGTATCTGTATAGCCTGTACACTTTTAGTTTCAAACGTCTTTGCTCAAGATGATAAAAATCTGTCCAGCTTAACTCGTTTTGACAGTAATCTTAATCTCAATGTCCATTCGCAAATGGATATTCGTGATGTCAGAATTGGCGATAATGTATTGGGCCAAGCTCTTAATCTGATTAACAAAAATGGCGAAGTACAATATATCTCTGGTGGAAATCGCAGTGAAAAAGTAGACATTATTTTTAGGCAAGCGTATTTAGAATCCGAGCTTCTGCAAACACTATCGTTACTATTTGATAAAGATCTTGGTTTTGTGAATCAGGTATCTCTGACCTATCGGATTGCCAGTCGCTATCTCGATATTTTGCCGGTTTACAATAAAACCGTAGATCAAGCGATTATAAAATACGGTCAACCTATGAGTTTTAAGCAAGTACAAGAGATGACCCAGGACAAGGGAGATAAAGTCAAGTTAAGCGCCTTTGTTGCAAAGTTACCCCATAAAGCCGAAATCGCAGATTTAATCAAAGGGTATTTCAAGTACTTGCAAGTCACCCCTAAAACCCATTTCGTGGAAACAGATACAGGGCACGCACTGTTGTTAACTGGATTTAGACAGTGCTACTTTTGGCCACTTAATGAGTTTGAAGAGTTATTGAGCTTGTGTTCCTTTCAGCCATCTAGTGGCAATATGAAGGGGCAGGGAATAACACTCACCCTGCGAAATTTTGCAATTCAAAACAAAATTGAACATTTCGAATTAGAGCAACAGCAACCTGAAATAGATATTACCTTTTAACCTGAACTAAGAACTGGTTCTGTTTAAAAGCAATAGATCATTTTGTTGGTCAATCTTAAAGTCGAATTGGCGTAGAATGTTCATACCAAGAAGACCGTCAGCGTAGCTGAATTCTGGCATAGGTAACACCACGACCGCGACATTATCCAGTCGAAAACCGGCAAAAAATACTTGCTTGATTTGATAAACTGGCGCATCAAAAAGACCGCCAGCGGTATTTATTTTATAGGTTCCTACATATTCCCAACTCGTCCTTCTGGAGATTTTATCGAATGCTTCCGAGGTCAGTACCGTTGTTGTTGCGCCTGTATCCAGCATTAATTCGTGGGTGCTTCTGCCAATCATTATTGGGGTAGTGTAATGATCACCCAAAGAACGCAATTTAATATTACGTTCATAGTCTTCAGCCAGTGGATCCTTCTCTTGAATAGGATCTGAGTGATTGATGACGGTCGTTTGTTGTCCTAAGATTTGCCGTATTCGCGCAGCATCTAAATCACCTTGTTGTAAAGATGCCAACACATTTTCCATCAGAAATTCCTGATTTTGATAAGCATAGGCTTCAGCAAGTGCGACAATAATGGAGCGTCGAGTTGGGTCAAATTGCCACAGCGGCTCAAGAAATGTAGCCAGTACATCCCAAGAACGAATGCCTTTGAGTTTATTAATATTAGTGTTGGTCAGATCGGTAATCAGTGCAAGTACTTGGGCTTTTTGCTCAGTTTCTAAGGGCAAGTCTAGCAACCCATAATAGTGGGCCAATACTTCGCTCGTGGAGGCCGTTTTGGCAATCAGTTGTCCTTCTAGCAATAAGTAATCAATATTTTGTGGTTGATTGCGCAAATAAGCTTGTATCGCCTCTTTAGCATCTACCAATTCGCCAGCGGCCAGTTGCTGCTTAATCCAATAGATGGCTTTTTGATATTGACTGTTTTTGTTCGTATTGATTGTTTGATCAAGGGGTTGTTGTTCCGCAGTTCCACTACCGGAAACAAGCAAAGGATCGCTGCTTGCATTGCCGTTATTGGCGCTAAACGGTTGTTGCTTTTGTGGTCTATTATTCGTGTTGGCAGTGGATTCCGCTGATGTTAATTGATGCCAGAAAAACACATTCAAAGACACCGAAATCCCTAAGCATAACAAACCAAAAATAGCCCAATATTTGCTCATTGCTCAGTGGCCCTTAAATACAATTTATTCACTGGATAAACATACGTTGCCATATGTCTCGCTAAATTCAATGGGCATACGTTTGGGTTTTCCTGACGATAAAGCGATGCACACGAAGTCCGTTTGAGCCGTCAATACAGTGACCCCATCCGATTCACGAATAAACTGAAATCGACGAGAAAGTTTTAATTTTCCATCACACTTTGTTACCCAAGTTGCACACAGCAAATGATCACCTAATAAGGCCGCAGCATGGTATTCAATCACATGTTTACTAATTGCCATACCTCTGTCTAATTGCTGATATATGCCAATATCCAAACCTAAAGACATCGAGTGTGACCAAGATACTCGCTCCAATTGCGAAACATAGGCAACATTATTTACATGGTTATAGTGGTCGATTTGCTCGGGGGCAATAATCCATTTCATAATGTGTGGAGAAGGTAACTGCCATTGGACGTTATCTTGATAAGCAGTTTGATTGTTCGCCGTTTTTTGCGTCTCAATTTTATCTATCATCGACTCGTGTGACATGATTACACCTCAACATCGGGCAGGGGATTGGGACGTTGTTGGGCAAAAAGCGCATTTTTTAAAGCCCGCTCTCGAGTAATAATTGGTTGAATAAACTCATCCACATTACCGAGTTTTTTGAAGGATTTAAATCCGGACTCAAGAAATGTATGAAGACTTTCCACACCAGCCATTTTGGCAGGCTTACGCGACAACATTAATAAGGTTGAAATACCTTTAATTTTGACCACGTCGGCTAAATCCACGCCTAACCTTTCAAGTAGCACTATTTGCTCTTCACGCATAGCTTCATTGTCACATTTTAAGTAGGCTTGGGCATAACTTTCTCGAGAAACAGGCGTTGTCGATAATTGTTCTGTTAGGGCTATATCCAATTCCAAGGATAAACTATTCAAGCGTAGGGCAGCCTCTAAAGATTCTAAAGCTTGTTTGGGGATTATCTTGGCCATTTTGGGTACGACTCTGGCTAACTCTTGATCCCGTTGGCTGAAGTCCTGCGGCCCGTATAATTCATCAATGAAGAAACTCATTGCGGGACGAAAACGTTTGCTTTCCCATAAATCGTGATGGGTAGCTAAAAGCCGTTTGGTTTGCCAATGTTGCAACTCCCGTAACGGCTCAGTCAGATTAGCCTCAATGGTATGCTCATGCATATCGTTGGCATGGTGAAGGTGTTGGATAATATTATCCAAAATTAAACTCATAACTTTCTTATTCACTCAAAATTAAAGTATCAAACACGCTGGCATCTATCCAACCCCGGTTTTTGTCGCCATTTACTGCTTCAACATCTTTTGAGCCAATGAAGTGCTCGCGAACTTCACTGTTGTCGTTATCGCAGTAGGCCAGCATGAAGCCGACCTTTTTACCGGCAGTTAAACTCACAGGAGAGTTAGACTTGGTTGGATCAAAATCATCTGCATAGAGCGAAATTGCCGCTTCCCAAATAATTTTATGAGGTGCATTGACGTCTCTTTTCCAGCGACTCTCTATGTGATCATTGAACAGCGCAAAAGTACGCTCTGGCGTTATATCAACAACTTGGTTATCTAAAGCGATGTGGTAAGCAAACGCGTTATAAGAATACTGATGATTACCGCCTGATGCGTCTTCGTCCAAAAATATTTCTAAGGTATCGTCATCCCAATATTTATCCAAGGGATCGGCATTAAAATCGACTAAGCGGTCGTCGACGATTTCAACTTGTAAATAAAGCTTGTTGGCGTCCCACAGCAATCGGTACTGACCTTGGAAGTCTTGTTTACTTAACGGACCGCCCATAATGACTTGGTCAATTGGCAACCATTTCGCTTTTTGCCATTGAGCTTCATTGTTTTCGCCATCAATGATCGGAGGAGTGGCGGTGGCGACTACATCGATAGCAGAAACCCGTCCACTGAAAATCAATGAAAAGAATAAAACGATTGTGCTTAGCGCGAAAATTTTCATGCGAAGTATATTCATATTCATTCCTGTTAAGTTATTAACCTTAAGTGCTAGCTTGTCTTAAACCAGCTTTTATAACAATAACTAAATACATCAATTGAAGACAAGCGTTGATGGTGGTTGAGTTACCCAGTTGCAATTGGTTACAATAGCCCTCTAAATTGCAACCTTGTTTCGGATAATTTGTGCATCACTATCGTGACTTAATTGACATATTTAATCAGTGCTTCGAAAAAAGCGAGAATACGCGGTTAATTAAAGGGGAAAGTGAGCCGATTTATTTGCCCGCCAACGAACGGGTTGACTATCATCAGGTAGTTTTTGCCAATGGTTTTTTTGCCAGTGGTTTGCATGAAATAGCCCACTGGTGCATTGCGGGTAAGCAAAGGCGACTACTAGAAGATTATGGCTATTGGTACTGTCCAGATGGTCGTGACGAACAGCAGCAACTAGCATTCGAACAAGTTGAAATAAAACCTCAAGCAATTGAGTGGGCGTTCAGCTTAGCCGCGAATTTCCCCTTCCAGGTCAGTACGGACAATTTAAATGGTGTTCAGCCTGACAGAGCTGCATTTCAACAAAAAGTGCGTCTACAACTAGAGTACTATCAGCAACATGGTTTTCCACCAAGGGCGCTTGTGATGATTGAGGCGCTGTGTTCGTTTTATCAGGTTTCTTTGCAATCCATTATTGTTTCTCATTGCCACTCAAATAGATTAAGCGCATGAGACATTTTAAATTAGGTCTGGTTATCAATCCTTATGCGGGAATCGGTGGCGCGCTGGCGTTAAAAGGCAGTGATGGCCCCGAAATCCGAGCAAAAGCTCTGGCAATGGGGGCTGAAAAACGTGCCAATGCAAAAACAAAGTTAGCACTGGAAGAATTATTAGCGCACAAAGAAAATCTGACTATCTACACGGCAGCAGGAGAAATGGGCGAAGACCTAAGCCGTTCAATGGGGTTTAACACCCAAGTAATATATACACCAGAAACCTCTCAAACAGAGGCGTTTGATAGCCAACAGGCCGCCGCTTGTTTGCTCGATGTTAATGTGGATCTAATACTGTTCGCTGGAGGCGATGGAACTGCCCGTAATATTTATGACACTGTCGCTGATAACGTCGCAGTGTTAGGCGTGCCCGCAGGCTGTAAAATTCATTCTGGTGTTTACGCCATCACACCTAAATCTGCCGGTCGGGTTGTGAATATGTTGATTCAAGGGGAAATCGTCAGTTTGAGTGAAGCTGAAGTGAAAGATATCGACGAGGAGCAGTTTCGCCAAGGCCGAGTGAGTGCACGATATTATGGCGAAATGCGAGTCCCCACTGAGTTGCGTTATGTTCAAGCTGTTAAAATGGGCGGCAAGGAATCAGAA
The DNA here is from genome assembly GCF_037478005.1 of Alteromonas sp. M12. NCBI lineage: Bacteria > Pseudomonadati > Pseudomonadota > Gammaproteobacteria > Alteromonadales > Alteromonadaceae > Alteromonas > Alteromonas sp. M12. The sequence goes on from NZ_CP144164.1 coordinate 1,504,062, forward strand.
GAGTTAGTGTTAACTGATATTGCCGCGCAGATTATAGATTTGATGCAAGATTTGCCCGAGACTGTATTCGTGATGGGGTCGGGGTCAACAGTAGCCGCCATCATGCATGAGTTAGGACTGGAAAACACTCTGTTGGGCGTTGATATAGTGATCGACCAGCAATTAGTCCATCAAGATGCAACTGAACAAGATATTTTAGAATTCATTAAGGATAAACCCAGCAAACTGGTGATCACATTAATCGGTGGTCAAGGACATATCTTTGGACGAGGAAATCAACAACTTAGTCCGCAAGTAGTCAATACTATCGGACGTCAAAATATCAATATAGTCGCCACTAAGACTAAACTGCAATCTTTGCAAGGTCGGCCATTAATTAGTGACTCAGGGGATACTAAGTTGGATGCCCAGTTATCAGGGTTAATTCCGGTGATAACCGGTTATCGTGACCAGGTTTTATATCCAATTGCAGAAACTTAAAAATTACAATATTTATCATTATCAATAGGAAGTTATCGTAGTGTCGCACCAGCAATTAGAAAATTTTATTCAACAAGCCGAATCTCAGTTAGATGGAGTGGTGGAAACAGGCACCGATGACGAACTTTTTATTGCTGGTTATTTGCATGGCCACTTTTCACTCGTTGTCAGTCAAGCGCTAAGCAGTGAGCAAGCCAATATCGAAACCTTAGATACCTTGTTATCTGAAAACTTAAACAGTGCCTTTGAGCAAAAGGAGCTGGAACCAGAGGATCAGCAAAAAGTGTTGATGTTGTGGCAGTCCATCTTGAAAAGCGCTTAATACTCATCAAATTCTTGGTTAACCACCTTCGATTTCGCCTAAACTTTGCCGCTAAAAGGTGATTCATTGCCGTTTTTTTAGATTATCTTACCAAACATACATCATATATAGCTGAATTGAGTGTGATACACGGCCATTTATGAAATGGCTTAATATTTGCTTTTGAGCCTATTAACCAGCATGTCTTTGCGCATGTTAACAATGGATGATGAAAAATATCTCATCATCTATTGTTGAGATAATTGATGGCTGAATGCCCAAGACCAAGAGAGTAGAGTGTGAAGATTCTAAAAAAACAAAAACTGCATGGCTGTGTATGGACGATTCTAGCTTTGTGTTTGACAGGCTGTTCTTCTATGTCGGATTCTGAAAATCAGCCAAAAATGCAATATGAAGAATCTTTACCGGCACTTGGCAACATTGAATATCACACGTCAATACTCGCCAATGAATTGTTTGCAGGTGTGACCGCCAATCGCGATTATCGCTATGCTGTGGTGAGCTTTGTGCCTGTGACCAATCTGCAATTTGATAAAACTTATCAGCATCCGTTGATGCTTTTAGGGCATCAATTATCGGAAGGAATGGTCACTGAAGCGAGTCGTCGTGGATTTATTACTCAAGACTATAAGATTACAAACGATATATTAGTAACGAAAGAAGCAGAATACGCCTTAAGTCGTGACGTTTCTCGATTGGCGCCATTGCAAAATGTAGACTTTTATATTGCCGGTACTATTACCGAACAGCAAGAAGGGGCTATCGTGAATGCGAGAATTATTCACGTGGAAACTAAAGATGTTGTGGCTTCGGCAACTAAATTTTTTCCTGCAGAACTGTTTTGGCAAAGAGAAAAAGTCACCATGAGAGGTGGCATGATTTATCGCACAGGTTCTTAAATAAAGGAGTCTTAAGTGACTAGACTAATATTATTATTCACTGCCACCTTACTTGTGTCAGGTTGTTCAAGCTTTTCTTTATTTGGAGAGTCAGACTCACAAAAGCCTGAGAATAACTCTAAAACGGAAATGACACCGCAAATGCAGGTAGTCAATATTGTTGCTGATCCTGCTATGCAATCTACTGACAATACAAAGTCATCAACCTCGTCACAGCCAGATTTATATGGCAGTGAACAGGCAGACGCGCTTTACGGTAATGGCAGCGGTACTAGTGCGCGCATGGTAACAAAACATGTTGGAGATTATGTGCAAAACATGACCCAAGATTTGATTTCTAACATGGAGTACATAACCGATAAAACTCCCGTTGGTGTGACTAATTTTGCGCTAATCGACAGTAACCTGCAAAGAAGTAACCTTTTAGGATTTCAACTCACCGAGTCTTTTATGCATGAATTGCACAAATTTCGGATTCCCGTGATTGATTTCAAAGCCACTGAATATATTCGTGTTACCGAACATGGAGACTTTTTGCTAAGCAGAGATTTTTTAGAGTTAACAGAGCAATCTCCAATCGAATATATCCTAACGGGTACTTTGACTAAGCATCAAGGTGGATACATTGTTAATGCACGGATACTTGGTTTAAAAAGCAAAGCCGTGGTGGCAAGTGCACAAATGCTGATGCCGTTTTACGTGGTAGATGCTTTATTACCAAGTGAACACAATATGGTTGATGGTGTGCAATTAACCCAAGGGGAATAGAGCCGTGAAGTGCATTAAAAATATTCCAGTTTTATTGACTTGCACATGCTTGTTGATAAGCGGCTGTGCTTCGACTGAAAATGCATTTGCAAACTGGTTCTCGACTCCTGAACCTCCTCCCGAAGCACCTGCTGTAAAGGTCGATATGTCCCCAGATCCTGACACTGGATTGGTTTATCGTGCTGACTCGAGGCAGCGGATGAAGGATTCAAATTTGCAAAGTGAGCAGCAGTCTAGGGCAATTTATCGTGCCCCTAACTCCTTGTATCAACCCGCGTACACCCACAAATCTCTAGCTGACTATGCTGAGCAGTTGACTATGGAGCTGGTCAGAAATGGCCGACAATTAGACACCCAAAGTAAAGTGGGGATTGCATCTTTTGTAAACTTCGACAATACGTTAAAACACACTAGCGTACTAGGCAATCAATTGGCTGAAATGTTGATTGTAGAAGTGCAAGGATTTGGTGTGCAAGTAATTGATTTTAAAACCACCGATTACATAGGTGTTGGGGCCAACGGAGACATGGTGTTTAGCCGTGATGCGCGAAAATTGTCCAACCAGTTAGGGCTAGATTTTATCTTGTCAGGTACCTTGGTTCGCAATCAAAAGGGAGTTCGTGTGAATGCAAGAATTATCTCCATGGATTCTAAAATTGTGGTTTCTAGTGCTTCGGTACTTATCCCCAATTTTGTTGTGAAATCCTTACAGCCGGAATATGTTTTAGTCGGCGAATAAGCTCTAAACTTTCAATTTAATCGTAAATCCGCCTGATTAAATTTTTAATTAAAAACCGATTTGGATTAAGCGCATCGAGCAACTGATTAGCCATTGGGAGTGGTTCATTACTAATCTGCGATGCCAATAGCTCTGACAGTAAAGGGGCGGTGGTTAATCCTCTTGAGCCTAAACCTGCAAAAATAAATAATCCTCCTAAATCCTTTGCATCTTCATAATGCTCAATGGGTAACGCTTTGTATAAATGCTTAAATTGCTGTGCTTGTTGACTGGATTCAAACGCTGCACCTACTGCTGGAAGGTGATCTGGTAAGGAACAGCGAATCGCCGCCCGTCCTGTTTCTTGTGCATAAATACCTTCTGCCCAACTGGTTTTTGCTAAGGCTTTTTTGTGCATGTCTAAATTACTAGCTTGTTCTTTTTCTCTATAAACCTGACTAGTATCTTGTTTGACATAGGTGGACCCTAAAGCATGAAACCCATCCAAAGCAGGTGTCATGTAACCTTTGTGGCATAAAACTGTTCGCAGATTATCCAACGGTGGTTGGGTTGGAATTGCTTCAACCTGTCCTCTTACTAACTGGAAAGGAATTGCATCACAGTACGAAAAATGTGGAATATCAGAGCCTGTGGCAATAATTAACCCATCAAATGTCTTACACTGACTGTGATACTTCTCAGGAAGGTCTACAACCCATTGCTCGTCTTGTTTAGTAATTTGTGAGACTTCTGCATCTAATAGAATGTCGCAATGACCTTGCTCTTGTGCCCATTTAAACATTGCATTGACTAAATCTGGTGGACTTAACCATCCCCCTTGTTGAATAAATAATCCTTCGTAGGGCAAGTCTAGGCCGGAGACGAGAGTGGAGTTTTGCTCATCACTGTAATTTATTAAAGTGTCTGGCCAAATGCCATTTTGCAATAGGTTTTGCTGGCGCTTTAGTACCGCAGGATTAAATCCCACTTGCAATACTCCACACCATTGGTGAGCGTATTGGTAGCCTTGGTTTAGCAGTTGTCGGTATCGACGACAGGCAAAACCAAACGATAATGCTTGAATACGGCTGGAAATATTCGCTTCTGCGTTGAGCTGTGGATAAAAACCGCCTTGGGGGTTACCTGAAGCGCCTTGGGCCAATTTAGCGTCCTTACACATGACTGTCACTTGAAATCCTTTTTGGATAAGTGATAGGGCTAAATTCGCAGCAGCTATGCCGCCTCCCACGATGCCAATGGAGCGTTTTTTTGCTGACGTGAGTTGCATACCATGGCGTTGGAAATAGCGACTAGATCGGCGATTAACGCCAGCCTGGTTAAACTGACCCACTAACATGTCCCGTTTGCGCCCAAACCCTTTGACCTTTTTTACTTCAAACCCTTGTTCGGCTAAACCTCGCTTAACAATTCCAGCAGCGGTGAAAGTGGCAAAGCTAGCCCCTTGTTTGCTCAGCCTTGCCATTTGTTGATAGAGATCAGAGTTCCACATCTGAGGATTTTTACTCGGTGCAAATCCATCTAAAAACCAAGCGTCTACGAGACCTTGAGGTTGATTGTGCATACTTGAAAAAACCTCGGTAGCTTCTCCTAACCAAAGGTCTAGGATAACTTTCCCTTGGGCAAAGCTCATACGATGGCAACCAGCAACCAAATCCGGGTATTGGTCAATTAGTTGCGTAGCGTACTGTTTTAGGTCTGGCCATTTATCTAAAGCAGTGATTAAATCAGCTTTGGGTATTGGAAATTTTTCACAACTTATAAAGTGTAAACACAAAGGTTCAGATTTTTCTGAATGAAGGGAAAATTGTTCGAATAGCTGCCAAGTGGCCAAAAAATTTAAACCGGTGCCGAAACCAGTCTCAGCAATTACAAAACTTCTTTGACTGTGTGTTGTCCAACTTTCCGGCAATTGATTGTTTTTCAAAAAAACGTATCGACTTTCTTCTAAGCCATTGTGATTAGAGAAATACACATCGTCGAAATCTTCTGCCACGGGAGTACCATCTGAGTTATATACAATTTTGGCAGGTTTGATAGTCAACGGGTGTCCTTAATTCATCTTTGAATTGTTGAGATAACTAAATTTAATTTTAATTGTGTTTAAAATAGTGATTTTTAGGTAACTTAGTAATTCACATGCTAGCATTACTGAATACATTATTTCATTTAGCAGAAGAGCAGACCAGTTAAGTCTGTAAAATCATTATTATATGCGAAAAATTTTTCGACTAAATCGTAAAAAAGGTGAAAAATGAGAAGAGCAGTCATAACAGGTATCGGCATTGTTTCTAGCATAGGTAATAACCAGCAAGAAGTTCTGGAATCTTTGCAACAAGGTCGTTCAGGCATCACCTTTTCAGATGAGTTCGCGGAAATGGGTCTGCGTTCACAGGTCTGGGGAAAGGTAGATATTGATTTTAAAGAGCACATAGATCGTAAACAGTTACGCTTCATGGGTGACGCAGCGGCTTATGCATACATTGCAATGCAGCAAGCTGTTGAAGATTCAGGTTTGCCTGAAGATCAAGTGTCTAACATTCGAACTGGTATTATTGCTGGTTCTGGCGGCGCATCGTCTAAAAGTCAGGTTGATGCTGCTGATATTTTGCGTGAGAAAGGGGTTAAGCGCGTTGGTCCTTATATGGTTACCAAGTCGATGGCTAGTACTGTTTCTGCATGCTTGGCAACGCCATTTAAGATCAAAGGGATTAATTACTCAATTGCTTCAGCCTGTGCTACCAGTGCCCATTGTATTGGTAACGCGTTAGAGTTGATTCAATTAAACAAACAAGATGTTGTGTTTGCTGGTGGTGGTGAAGAACTTCACTGGACCTTATCCGTGCAGTTTGACGCTATGGGTGCATTGTCATCTAAATATAATGACAATCCGTCAGTCGCGTCACGCACCTATGATGCTGACCGCGATGGTTTTGTCAGCTCTGGCGGTGGTGGTATGGTCGTGGTTGAAGAACTTGAACATGCTTTGGCCCGTGGCGCTAAAATTTACGCTGAAGTTGTAGGCTATGGTGCCACTTCTGATGGTGTGGATATGGTAGCCCCTTCAGGTGAAGGCGCAGTGCGTTGTATGAAAATGGCAATGCAAGATGTCGATACACCAATTGATTATCTAAATACTCACGGTACCTCTACACCAGTGGGTGATGTTAAGGAATTAGCAGCCATTCAAGAAGTGTTTGGTGGTAAAAGCCCAGCAATTAGCTCAACTAAGTCTATGACTGGTCACGCGCTAGGTGCAGCGGGGGTTAACGAAACTATTTACAGTATTTTGATGATGGAAAATGACTTCATTGCACCATCTATTAATATTGATAATTTGGACGCAGCCGCTGAGGGGTTAGATGTGGTGACTTCACCACGAGAAGCTAAGCTCAATACTATTATGTCGAATAGTTTTGGTTTTGGTGGTACTAACGCCACATTAGTTTTGAAAAAATACGAAGCTTAATGATTTGTATAATGAGCAGGGTGTAACCTTGCTCATTATATTTCACACAGTCTTTCTAACGCCTGCATATTTATAATTTCTATTGTCCCGTAGTCAACTTTGACAATTTTCTTTTGATTCAACTCATTCAATAGTTTATTTACTGTCTGCCGCGAACTATTAATCATATGTGCCAATGATTCTTGCGATATAGCGATCCGTTTGCTTTTTTGATTTTGGTTGCTGTTATGAAGTCCGTTGGCCAGTAATATAATTCGGCGCGCCAATTGTCCCAATAAAGATAAACCGCCAGTTTCGTCGATTAGATTAAACGTGACTCTGATACGTTGACACAACATACGCATAAAATGCGGATAGAAGTGTGGTTTATTTTGCAGTAAATTCTGAAATGTTAGTTTGGGGATCATCAGCAAGCTGGTGGTTTCATCCGCATGGGCGTCATGGCTTCTAGGCAAATCGTCAAACATCGATATTTCACCAAACCAAGTCCCACTTTCCAGCCAAGTGAGAACCATTTCCTTACCCTGTGAATTGACGTTACTAACTCGAATTTTTCCTTTCAGAATACAATAAATTCCGTCTGCACTATCGCCTTTAGCATGCAATATTTGCCCTTTGCTGAGCATCTTTATTTTACTCACTGAAATTAATGCTTGAATGACATCAATAGGCAACTGATCGAGCCAATTGTTGTGTTTGAAAAGATACTCTATCTCTGAATTATCCATTGCTATTCCATTGAAACTGTCAAATAGACGACAGTCTAACCTGTAAATATACCTTAGAGTGTACAAATGTTATTAAAATGTAATATCGGAGCGTAAAAGTGGATTCCAAAGTTCAAGAATTAGTAAGTGAGCAAGAGTGGCAAATGCGCGTTAATTTAGCCGCGTGTTATCGTATCGTCGCCCATTATGGTTGGGATGATTTGGTGTTTACCCATATTTCCGCCCGTGTACCTGGACCAGAGCACCATTTTTTAATTAATCCGTATGGCTTAATGTTTGACGAGGTGACAGCTTCCAACTTAGTCAAAGTTGATCTGCAAGGAAAGATAGTGATGGACTCGCCGTATAATATTAATCCTGCTGGATTTACGATTCACTCTGCAGTGCATGAGGCCAGAGAAGACGCTTTATGTGTAATGCATTTGCATACCACTGCTGGCGTTGCGCTTTCAACCCTTGAAGGTGGACTACAGGCTTATAGCCAGCAATCCTTATTCCCTCTGTCTTCATTGGCTTATCATGATTATGAAGGTGTTGCCCTTAATCCCGATGAGAAAATACGCCTAGTTGCTGATTTGGCTGATAAAAACTTTATGATTTTGCGCAATCATGGTTTATTAACTTGTGGTGAAACCGTAGCTGACACGTTTTTGTATATGTTTTTGTTGCAACGCTCCTGTGAAATTCAACTACAGGCACAGGCAACAGGACAGCCATTGATTAAAATTCCAGATCCCATTTTAGATGGTATTCAAGCTCAGGCGAAACAAGTCACACGTTCCGTTGGTGGTGCTTTGGCATGGCCAGGAATTTTGCGCAAATTAGACAAAGTTAGCCCTGGTTACGATCAGTAGATAGAACCCGTGGTCTAAGTCAGATTATCCTGGACACAGCTCATCGTGGACAGGCACGCTCATCGTGGACAGGCATTGAATTAGCATAGACAGGCATGTTTTATTTCGGTGAGAGTAGCTTATCCTGGACAGGCATTGAATTAGCATGGACAGGCATGTTTTAATTGGGTGAGTAGTGTTTACCGATATCAGGAACGCAGAAATAATGAGGTTTTTCAGGTATTGAAAAACCTTATTTTATATTTGCTACAGTTGGTGAATATGTATGTCAGAATGATTATTGTATTTCTAACAGTTCCACTTCGAAAATGAGCAAAGAGCCCGGTGTTATTTTTCCGGTAGCACGGTCACCATAGGCTAAATCAGCAGGTATGAAAAACTTAAACTTATCTCCAACCACCATCAATTGAACACCCTCGGTCCAACCTGGAATAACTTGGTTCAATGGAAAACTGATAGGTTCGCCTCGGTCAACTGAGCTATCAAACACACTGCCATCTATTAACATGCCGTGGTAGTGTACTTTAACAGTTGAGTTGGCTTTTGGATGTTCGTCACCATTACCTTTTTGCAATATTTGATATTGCAGCCCTGAGGCTGTTTCCACAACATCTTGGTTCGTTTTGTTGTTAACCAAAAATTCTTTTCCCACAGCAGTATTTTCAATTGCTAACTTTTTATTATTTGAATTTCTATTGAAGTAGAATATTGCAATTGCAATGACCACAGCTAAAACAATAAATTTCATCACTTTTCCTATTTATTTTGATTAATTAATGTAAATGCCTAACAAGGTTTTTTTCTAAGTTAGTTGCCCGCCAATTCCTTCAGAATAATACTCCAATGATCTAATCCATCATAAAATGCTTTGATGGGCAGCCGTTCATTAAGGCCATGGGCATACATGTCGTCTGGATTGATAAATGCACTGGATATCGCCCATGTTGGAATCCCAGCTTTACGAAAATGCTTACCATCGGTGCCGCCTGATTCCATATAAGCGATGATATCTAGGTTGGGATACCTTAGATGTACGGCTTTGGCAATGGCAGACATTACGTCTTCTCGTAACTCGGAAATGGGGCTTTCAACCGGTTCATCTAGCGTGACAATCTCAATTTCATCGTTATCGACCACTTTTTGTAAGGTTTGTTTAATTTTTTCTACGGAAACCCCTGGAAAAACGCGACAATTCACAGTTGCAGTTGCGGATTGAGGTAGGGCATTTTCAGCGTGTCCAGCATTTAACATAGTCGCAACGCATGTGGTACGTGTTGTACCTACATAAGATGATTCTATCTGTAAGCGGTCAGAGGCTTGCTTATCGGTAGGATCTTTAGCAAAAGCGATCATCGCCTCACCCAATTCGCCGCCAAATTGATGCCCTGAGACTTTAAAAAACTTACGGGTCATATCACTCCACATGACAGGAAAGTGGTAGTCTTTGATATTTAGTAAGGCGCTAGATAGTTCGTAAATTGCATTATCAGTGCGTGGTCTTGAACTGTGCCCACCTTTATTGCGCAATGTCAGCTCAAAGCTCACGTAAGTTTTTTCTGCAGCCTGAACAAGATACGCGATGGCATTACCATTTTCATCCAAGTCACCACCACCGGCATCCGAATTTAATGCGAATTCAGCCGTTGCTAATTCAGGACGTTCATTGGCTAACATACGGGTTGTGACCATGCCAGTTTCTTCATCACCCGAAAAAACCAGATAGAGTTCTCTATTAGGAACAAACCCTTGCTTTTTTAAACGTATAAACGTTGATGAAAGCATGGCAATCCCAAACTTATTATCAATGCTACCCCGTCCATAAAAGTTTTTGTCATCTTGGGTCAGTTCAAATGGTGGTCGTTGCCAATCTTTTGCCAAGGCTTCTACTACATCCATGTGACCTAACAACAAAATAGGCTGCTTGTCACTTAAACCATTTGTTGGATAACGCACAATTAAGGAAGCCGTTTCTCCGCTAGGAATAATCTGAATGTCGTCGTTACTAAACCCTACCGCTTTAAATTCACTTGCCAAATATGCCGCCATTTTGGGCACATTTCCTTTGCCGGCTACCGTGGGGATACCGATAATCGTTCTATAAATTTCCAAAGATTTCTTCGCATGTTCGGAATTTTTTAAATCGTTTGCCAGTGCCGATGCGGTCGATATTAGCAAGATGCAAAATACTAAAGCATTTTTCATTGGTTAGCTCTTTATTTAAATTAAGTAGGTCGTCTAGATTAACGGCAACGAAGGGTAAATGCATTCATCCCTTTAACTTTATTTATACTGAAGTCTATTTAATTGCTATCAGGAGTTATATTTAAACGGCTTTTCTAGACGATTTTAGTATTTATTCCTATACTCATTTTAACATCGGCAGGATTCTGATTAGGTTATAACTGAGGGATATAGGTCCATTCTAGACCTACTAACAATAGATATGATGAACGGTCGGCATCATGCCACAAAATCAAGCAAAGACTCCACTGCGGGCGAAACTAAAAACGCTCGAGCGAATTCTGCGCTATCTAAAATAGTAGAACAAAAAACTCCTGAACTGAATCAACATTGGCAGCAACTGACGATGTCTGCAGCAAGTAGCGCGAGCCAATACATACAAAGGAAATGCAACAGTTGTGCGAGCTCCCAAACACCCTGCGATGATCCTATTGATTCTTTTATGCAACCTAAGCTCAATATTGGTATGCCTAATGACCATTTTGAACAACAAGCTGATTTAGTTGCTGAAAAAGTAATCTCTGGTAGTCACGATGCAATTATGCCGAGCAAGGTACTTGCTAAACCTGTACAAACTAGTTTAAAAAATACCGCGACAGATCCAGTCAATATGCACACTAATATTGAAAGTCAACTGAAGACTCACAACTCTAAATCTCCAGGTAGGCCAATTAACAAAGAGATTAAAGATAAAATTGAACCGGTTATTGGAGCTGATTTAAGTCAGGTGAGGGTGCATTCCGATTCAAAAAGCCATCAAATGGCAGCCTCAATCAATGCAAAAGCGTTTACCCTTAAAAATAATATCTATTTAGGAGCGCAACAAAGCTCAACTGATTTAGGCCTCATTGCACATGAGGCAACTCATACGGTTCAACAAAGCAGATACACAAATAGAATTCAACGGATATCTGATGACTATTTAAATTTTAATACCCCACCACAATCGTTAGCCGTTGAAGTCATTGCAACTGATATTTCTGCTTGGGACGATGAGCGCAAAATAGCGGCGATAAGGCAATTACTTAATACTTGGTGGGTCACACCTTCAGAAGAAAATGCGTTAGAGCGTCTCTGGTCTAGCTTTGGCGAGCGTTTCCCGCAAATGGTTAATCTCCATATCACTCTTTTTCGGAAAAGTTATGAAGCAGGATTGGCTATTACTGACATGCAATTACCGGTAGTACAGAACTTTTTAAATCAGTTCAAAGGTGCTGCTGTTGAATTCGTCCTCAACATTCTAGAGCTCAGCAAAATCAATGTGAATAATGAACGGATACGCTATGGTCTAGTCAATGTTACTCAAAACCCCGTTTCTTTAAGCATTATGGTTGACTCACCTGAAACCCAAGCGCTTAGATTAGCCGCATCGCAGTTATCAGACCGCCGGGCACACATTAATCGCTTATCGGCTGAGCGAGGAAGTTTAGAGCAGCATGGTACAGGGGGGAATGCAATAGGTGGAAGAATCGTGTATGACATGATTCGCAATCCTGACCGACATGAGGCTTTGGGGAGGCAAATTAGTGAACAACAAGAAGTACTTAATGCTCTACAATCTGTCCACCAACAGAACTTTCCTATTCTAGCCGCTTATGCAGAACCAGGTTACGGCAATGACAATGCATTAAGGGCGATTGCATCAAATGATGATATTCCCTTAGATAGCATGATGTCACCAGTGGCCCAACAAGTTGGCGAAACGATATTTGAGACCCTTGAAAATATAGCTGAAACGAGAGAGCGCATACTTGATGACAATGATGTTATTTGGGAGTTGCCCCGTATTATTGATTGGACAAAACGTGAACTTGGTTATGAAGATGGTGGACTACAATCTGAATTGGTCAACGCTATGCGCGCCCAAACTGAAGAAGACCAAGCTTTTATAGACATGGCACTTGGGGTGCTCGCCTTGGGTTTTGGATTGCTTGCTGCGATTCCTACTGGCGGCAGTAGCTTAGTTGCAGGTATTGCAGTTGTGGGGGCAGGGGCTAGTTTAGCGGTTAATACAGCGATCGCCCTTCGTAGTCTAGATCAATATCAATTGGATGTCGCCGCCTCTGGTAGTCATTTCGAAAAAGCCCAAGCCGTATCAGCAGCTGATCCGTCGTTACTATGGGTGGCCGTTGATATTGTCGGCGCGGGTCTTGAGCTTCCTGCAGCTAGGCAAGTATTTCGTGGAGCTGCATCGAGTATTCGACGGGCGATGAATAGTGCATCTGATGAAGCACTAGATGTAATGGAAAATAGAATTATCGAACTTGTTGAGCAATCAGCCCGTGCTGAGCCTGGAGGTGATGCAACCCGAACTATGGCTGAAAGTATCGCTCGCGGTATCCGCCAGAAGGTGACTCAATCTCAGAATGCACAATCGGCGTTACACCGGGTTCAGTCACAAATTGACGAGGTCACGTCGAGTCTGCGAAACGGGACTGATGATTTAATTGAGCAAGCACGTTTAATCAGTGAAATAGAAAATGGTGCGCATCATTTAAAAGCTGCTGGCAACGGCATGCTCATTCGCTGTAGTGATCAATGTACACTTATTCGGTCTTTTTATCGTCAAGAGTTAGCGGAGCATAGTGGTTTATTGGCTCGCTTAGATGCTGTTGAGTCCGCAGCGCGTAGGGCACCTGAAAGTCCAGCTTGGCGGCAACAGGCCCGCGATTTAGTTGCTGAACTCAAACAACAGCGTGCTCGGCCAATACGTGCGGCTTTATCTGATAGTGCAGATCTAGATAGGTTACTAGCCAGAGAATTAGCACCTGAATTGTCTGATAGAGTTTTGCAGTCTTTGTCTGATGTCGTTGCCAGTGGTGATTTTAACTCTGAAATGTTTCAACGGATGGTAACTGTTATTGCTGGCACCGAAGAAGGTTTGCTGCGTCAACTGTTGCAGACACAAGTGCGTATCAACTTAAATACGGCCGGTGATAGGCGTGTTTTTCACTTATTCGAATCTGTTCACTGGGACACACTTGGATCTCATGAACAAATAAATATGTTAGAAGCTCAAGCTCGAGGTTATCGAGTTTCAATGGGCGCGACTCGTCGAATAGACACAGGCGCCAGTGGGCGCCTTATTGATGAGGCACAACAGCTTGGCTCTGCAAATACTAATATTCTAATTGGCGATGGTGTGAATCGGCAGGGGTATGAATCCATACTTCCTACGCGTTCAGAAATAGCCGGTTTGAGCGATGATGCCAGTGATTTTGCTTTGTCTATTCGGCAACAAGCAGATGAGGCAGCTATACAAGCTCAGGCGGCTGTAATGAGAGGCGATGTTGATGCAACGGAATTAGCCTCTCATGCGGCTGAGTTAGGCCGTCGAGCAGATTTGGCCGCAGATAACCCAATGAATCAATTATCACGTTTACTTACTGATATGTCTGCACAAAGATTACATGCATCAGGCGCAGGTTTTGGCATTGAGTTACATACTGGTATAGCCTATGGCCCTGAAGTGGTTAATCAAATTTACCAGAATCAAGGTATCGAAAGATTAATTCGTGAGCTACATCAAATGCGTGCACCTGGCACTCGATTCCGTGTTCACCTCGATTTAAGTTTGACTCCTCATAACGGTTTTGACGTATTGGAGCGCATTACTTATCGTGTTGAAATGGTAGAAGAAATGGCTGGTGGCGGATTGACTGAATTACGACCTATGTTCGAAGCCAGCATTACGATACCTCAAACTGAAATTAGAAGTTCTTCACATATCCATAGGGGAGGACGAAATATTGGTATTGAAGGAATTGAGTTAGATGTAGATAGTCAGTTCGGGGCCTTGGCTGAACACTTTAATTTAGGCCATTTACCTGATTTACCCAGTGTCGGATACGCGGATGATTTAACTGGAGCAGGCCAATTACATGATATTGATTTAGTAGAGCTTGCTGGAGGAGAGTTAGGCGATCTCGTCCTCGATCATCGTAGTTTCCAAAATCTGCCAATGGATGGTGTTAGCTTACGCAGAGCTCAGCTTAGGCATTCGGACTTTCGTAATGTGGACTTAAGCTATACCGATTTACGAGGAGCAGATTTAACCGGTGCTAATTTGCAGGGCGCAACACTTAACGTATCGCGTTTGAATTTAGACACCACTTTGCCGGATGGTTCACCTTTTTACTCTCCTGTTGACTTAACACGGTTTACTGATCCTGCACACCCTAATTTTTTCCAGATAAATTAGTAGGCTAATGCATTGTAAAGTAAGTATTGGACTGCAGACTTAGTCATAAAAATAACCCGTCAGGTGTTTGCTTTACGAAATTTTAGTAGTACAAGGTTATGAGGGAAATACGTACTAATATTGGCATGCAATCTCTAATATGATTAACCCTAGAACATAATTACGGCCTATTTTGTTTAAGTGGAAAACTATGTAGACAAAAACTATATGGACAGTCAAGAATTTAAATTGTTGGCCAATTCAGTGGCGACCTCAGAGCGCGCATTAGCTAATATATGAGTTGTGATCATTCCTGTTTCTTCATCGCCGGAAAAGCCTCGATTCAGTTTGCGATAAGCAATAAAGCTGGCTTTCTTTAGTTGGATAAATTTAGGCTCGCTAGTTTATTGGCTATGCTAACTCGCCTAAGAAAGTAGTTAATATTTTGGCTTCTATGTAAATTGAAAGCATTTACAATCTTTTATTACATCCATTTGAGCAATAGATAAAACAAGTTTTTGTGACTATTTTTTCGTCAATTATTTTTACAATGTAAAAAAGTTATCTTGAAAAATCTTTTAACTATTTGATTTTAAATTGGAATTTAGTGTGGCTTTGAAATTGCTTGTAAGTGATGAGTCATAAGTGCTAAATCAAGTGGATTGATTCAAACATGTTAGTTCAATAAGGTTTAATAAAAAAATAGGAAATCGTTGTGAAAAAAATAAAAATCGCTTTTGTACTTTAATGTTAATGATGTTATCGGGGGTTGCTAACTCAGCCGCAATCACTTTTCTTTGGGATTACCAAAGCCCGACGCTGACAGGTATTACCACCATTGACGGCAGTATTGTGCAGTCCTCAGATATCGGTATGCAATATCTTGGAAACTATGTATTGTTCAATAGTCAAACTCTGTTATCTGATTTGGATTTTTCATTTAACATTTTAGATGGCATCGGTAATCTTTTACACACTTGGGAGATGCAAGGCGCAGCGGGTAGCTCAACTTTTACTACGCCTTTCTTAAGCACTGAAGCTGGGGCGCTGACATCGTTAGCAGGTGGAACAGATATCGTTGCTAATGGCAATATTCAAACAGTCGGAAGTTTCTTTACAGGCGATGATGTATATACTCTGCAATTTAGAACTAACTTAGTGGCTGCTGCAGTACCTAACATATCTTCTATAGCCCTTCTAGGATTGGGGCTTGCTTGTTTAGGTTTAAGCCGCAAGAAATTAAAACGCTAACAAATCACGGCTAGAAAACCTTATTTATAGAAGGTTAAACGTGACTTGAAAACAATTGGACAACTGCATTTGGGGTACATTGTTTTAATTAAATCCGAAGGTAAAATACCTTCGGATTTTTTTGCGTTTAATGGCCGTGAAACTTAGGGAAATTATATACTTAACAGTGATTTTCAATAAAATATACCCCTTTTAAATTTGCTCCATTTAGACTCGAAAAGTCTAGGTGTTGATGTTTTTTGAAATTAAAGGTATAAACTAAGATTTAGATAATGGTCGGAAATGATCATGAATTACCACTTAGCCCAGTTTCGCGAGCAAGGTAGTAGCCCTTTCGTTTTTCAAAGATTTTTCCTAAACCAACGGAATAATGCTAGTCATGAAAATTTTATATGAAGACTCGATGCCCTATGCCGAGCACTTTTTCTCACCCCTTGGTGATATTCAGTCATTCTCAAGTCAAACCTTAACACCTGATGACCTTACGGATATCGATGTTTTATTGGTTCGCTCAACAACCAAAGTAACCGAACAATTACTTAGTAAAGCACAAAAGTTGAAATATGTGGCCACTGCAACAGCGGGTTCCGACCACATTGATAAACCTATGTTAGCGGCAAAATCTATTCCTTGGGGCAGTGCAGCAGGTTGCAATGCAATCGCTGTGGCCGAATATGTATTGAGTTGTTTGGTAAACGAATATGCAGATAACCTAACCGCTTTGGCTGATAAAACGGTTGGTATCGTTGGGGCTGGGCATGTAGGCACGCAGTTAGATAAACGTTTACAAGTGCTGGGTATAAACACTAAGTTATGTGATCCTCCATTACAAAAAGCAGGGGATACTAGACGTTTTTATTCCTTCGATGAGATTTGTCAATGTGACATTATCAGCCTGCACGTTCCTTTTGTTGCTGAAGGAGACGATGTAACCCATCACATGTTTGATCTTAAGCGCTTGTCCGAGTTACATGACTCTCAATTATTAATCAATGCTTGTCGTGGTGAGGTCATTGATAACCAAGCCGCAAAAAGCCTATTACAAAGTGGTAAAGGCTTACGTCTAAATATGGATGTATGGGAAAATGAACCAGGGATTGATTTTGACTTGGTTCCCTACAGCCGCATTGCTACAGCCCACATTGCTGGACATACTATTGAAGGTAAAGCCAGAGGTACCTACATGCTGTATGAACAGTTGTGTAAACGATTTGACCTACCGCAAAAATTAAATTTTGAAAGTTGTCTGCCAGCGGCTGAAACGATTGAAATTAAAGACCTTTGTGAGAAAACCAAATTTGAGCAAGTCAGCGCTGCAATTCTTAGCACTTACAATGTTAAAATGGATAGTGACTCGTTCAAACAAGGTGTCAAATCAGCCGCAGACTTCGTTTATAGCCGAAAACACTATGCTATAAGAAGAGAATTTGCATCTGTAACCTTAAAAACTGGAAATTTAGACATTTCCGAGGCACTCTACGGCCTTGGTTTTAATACCATTGAAGAGTAAGCTGCGTGTTTGTTCACGATTCGCTTAATTTGATTATATTTTTTGGAGTAATGCACTAATGTCTCGCGCTTTTGATGTTGCTGTTTTAGGGGCAACTGGTTTAGTTGGTCAACACATGATTGAAATTCTCGAACAACGAGATTTTCCGGTTAATAAATTGTATCCATTGGCGAGCAGTCGCTCCGCGGGTGGTAAAGTGACCTTCAAGGGCAAAGAGATTACCGTGTTAGATGCAGATACATTCGACTGGTCGAGTGTTCAACTTGGTTTCTTCTCTGCTGGTGGCAGTGTTTCCGAAATTTTTGCACCTAAAGCGGCTGAAGCTGGCTGTGTGGTTATCGACAACACGTCGCATTTTCGCTACGAACCCGATATTCCATTGGTAGTACCTGAAGTGAACCCTCATGCATTGGCCGATTTTAGAAACCGCAATATTATTGCTAATCCTAATTGTTCAACTATTCAAATGATGGTGGCATTAAAGCCAATTCAAGATGCCGTTGGCATAGCTCGTATTAACGTGGCCACTTATCAATCTGTTTCTGGTGCCGGTAAGTCAGCTATGGAAGAATTAGCTAAACAAACTACCGATCTGCTAAGCGGCAGAGAGATAACACCTAAAGCCTTTAGTCGTCAAATCGCATTTAATGTAATCCCTCAAATTGATGTATTCATGGACAATGACTACACCAAAGAAGAAATGAAAATGGTCTGGGAAACGCAAAAAATAATGGGCGATGATTCTATTTTGGTCAACGCAACTGCGGTACGAGTACCTGTATTCTTTGGTCATGGTGAAGCTATACATTTAGAAACCCATTCACCTTTGGATGCTGAAGATGCTAAAAGACTATTAGCTGAAGCGCCTGGTGTGAAATTGATGGAGAATCCAGAAGACTTCCCAACTCAAGTTGGCGATGCTAGTGGCCATGATGAAACATTCGTTGGTCGAGTAAGAAACGATATCTCTCATCCAAATGGCTTAAACATGTGGGTAGTGTCTGACAACGTAAGAAAAGGCGCTGCATTAAACAGTGTTCAGATAGCCGAAGTACTTGTCCGAGATTACATGTAATAAGATTAATATTGATGAAAGGTCAGACTGACGTCTGGCCTTTTTTTTGATTTATTTTTAGTAATCAACCGCTATGCCGATAACCAAAAGTAAGTATCTAGAAAAATGGCAAGTTTGGGTTGTTAAAACAGCAAAAAACAGCGATATGGCGCTTAATTTTCTATCTATGTAGATCATCCATCTTATGTGGTTTATATTTGTATTAATCGATATTTATTGATCACTATTTTTGAATCAACTTAGTATGGAATGAGTTTTGCTTGATACTCATTTTATAGAGCTCTAATTTTAACTGCGCAGTAATAAAGGTTGATTAGAGATAAAACTTCACAATTAGTTTTTATGGAATTGTTCACATCTAGGTGAGCAAAAAATAATAATTATTACAGGGCGACGACTTAATTATATGAATGTGCGACAGGTAGCGTTTTTACTATTTGCCAGCGTAGGACTTTGGTCTATTAGCGCCACTACTGATGCCCAACAATTACAAATTAGAGGGCCCAAAAGTAACACTGCAGAGCTCTCTGGAACTACCTATGGTCCAGTGGTACCTGAAGATACGTTATGGCGAATCGCCAGTAGGTACCGTCAGAATAAGAACCTTTCTGTATACCAAGTTATGCAGGCGATTTATCAGCTCAACCCTGATGCCTTTGAAGATCAAAACTTCAACCACCTAGTTGATGGCAGTATCCTGCAACTCCCTTCTGAACGTTATGTGGCGAGAATAGACCCTAAAGTTGCTCAGATGAAAGCCGAGCAAGACGATAGCGCATGGCAAGCTTTCAGCAAAGGTGAAACCGATAAAGTCGTGGTTCGAAGTTCAAAAGAAGCAGCCAGTAAAGATGACTTATCGGAAACCAAACAGGTTATAGAAGATAAATTAAGTGCTCTTGATGCGGAACAAAATCGCCAGTTTACGGCAATTCGGCAGCAATTTGCCGAATCAATTGAAAGCGTGCAAAGCTTACTTAATGAAAACCGCAAACTAGTTGAGCGTTTAGATACAGTCGATATCGAAATTAGCAGTTTGCGTGGGCGTGTTGATGAAGAATTACAAGTGCAAATGGACCAGATGCTGGCATTGCAAAACGAACTTTTAGCGATTTCCCGTGAAGCAGAAAACCAGCGTAAAGCTGAGCTGGAAAAAAATAGTTTCGCTTGGCTAACCGACCCGCTGTTTTTAATTTTTCTTTCAGTACTTTTGACCATTAGTTTACTCGGCGCATTGGCAATGTGGTTAATTCGTCGCAAGCGCACTGAAGCTGAAACTGACGCCATACTAGATGAAAATCACGCTGCGATATTGGAGCAAAGTGATGAAATGGATGATCTGGCTGATGCCCTAACCAATGAATTAAGCGAAGAACTAGATGATAGTGACGATGACGACTTATTTGGCGATGACGATCTCTTAGATGATGTTTTGGCCGAAGAGTTAGAAGAGTCTTTAGATGCAGACAGTGACGACAATTTCGAAGCCTTTGATGATTTGGATGATGAAAGTCTAGATCCAGTGATAGAAGAGTCGACCGATGATATTGCAAAGGAAGACAACCCGCTTGAAGACGATCTAGATAATTTATTTGATGAAGAAGAAGACTTACTTGCTGATATTGGTGATGAATTAGGCGAAAGCGACAGTTTAGCAGAAGCAAAAAGCGATGACGTGCTAGCTGATGATGAATTGGATTTGTCGGAATCTAACCTTGATGTCAGTGCTGATGACGAGTTAAGCGAAGAAATAGCTGATTTAGATATTGATACGTCAGAAAACGACGTTGAGCAAATCGATTCAGATTCCAAAGCCGCAGATCTGGATGCGGAATCAAGCCCTTCAATTTCAGCCCCAGACATTGATGATGAGCCCGACAAACCAGAAATCAGTATCGATGAATTGCTCGAACAGCCACTAGCAGAAGAAGATGGCGATTCAATTATTTCTGATAACTCAGATTTAATGAATGAGGAAATGCTGCAGAGTATTGATAAAGAAATTCATCAACAGAATGCCCAACTGGATAATATTACTGATGAGTTGCTCAATGAAATAGAGCAACTGGAGCAAATGGGCGGGATGCTCGAGGAACAGCCAGAAACGCCTGCGGATGACGAGTCGACTGAAAGTCAGATGGGAATTCAGGAATTAGATTCACTGTCGGAGAGCATTGAAGATGACGATGATATCAGCGTTGATGTTGACGATGGTGAAGAGCTCGATATTGCGGATGAGCTGTTTGATGCGATCGAAGATAGTGAAACAGAAGCTAATGTTGACAGCGAAATTGAAACCTCTGCAGAGGTTCAACCTACAGAAGACCTAGATGTAGGTATATCCAACGACAATCAAATCGATGAAAATCAAAATATTGTTGATGTTGATGACATCGACGATTTACTAAATCAACAAAGTGTTGATAACAGCAGTGTAGAATCTCTGTCTGCAGACGAACTTTTAGCCGAAATTGAAGCTGATAAACAACAACCTGCGGACGAAGCCGTCAAACCTGAAACTGATGTTCAAGGCCAGTCTGAAGAGCCTGTTGTTGAGCAGTCTCAACAAGATATAAATGTAAAAAGTGAAGACGTAGAGCAAGTTCAAGATATCGAGGAAGCTTTAGATGTTGTAGAAGAACAACAAAACCTTGAAGAGACAGAGCACACTGAAGAAGATTTAACTGCCGAACAAAGTAGCGAGAGCGATACCGACATAAATAAAGTCGAAAATCACGGCATCGAAGATCTCGACAAGGCGCTAGATGAATTTGAGCAAGAAGTGGTATCTGAAGCCACAAGTTTTGATGTTGAGTTAGATGATGAAACCTTAAGCTCCGCAAGCGAAGATCTGGATGATATGCAATTAGAGCAGATTATCCCGCCAGAGAAAGATGACGATATAGAGAAAGTATTATCGGGTTTTGATGAAGAGATCCCAAGTATTGATGATATTGATAGTTTGACGGGTGAGGATTCGGATGGTTTTGATGATGACGATTTAGACGAAGCTCTCAAAGCATTTGATGAAGGCTATCTAGACGAGCAAGACACCCAGACGGAAAAACAACCATCTGAAAAGCGTGAAAATGTAGAGTTAGATGATTTACCTGGGTTAGGTGATTGGTTGTCCTCTGATGATGCAGAAGAAACGAACTCCCTTGATGAGCTAGAGAATACAAGCTTTGATGAGTTGCTCGATAGTCTTGATTCAAGCGAAATAGACGCACCGGAAAATTCACCGATTGTTGATAAAGATCCATTAGCCAACATTGATAGTGGTTTGGATTTCGACGCACTTCTAAATGATATAGATGATGCGCCAGGGCAAACCAAAGAAACAGTAACTGAGGAAAAATCAGAAGACGATTTTCTAGATGTGGATGATTTAATCAACGAAAGTATCGAGGCCGAAGGAACCCTTGATATTGACAAGGAACTTAATCTTGCTGCAGCCTTCGAATCTTACGAAGGTTTTGGTGAAGCCGACGAAGTGGATGTTGACTCAGACAACGGCATTGGTGCTAAGTTAGATTTGGCCCAAGCCTATTTGGAAACTGACGATATTGACTCAGCTAAAGAGTTGTTGGAAGAAGTATTACAAAAAGGAGACCAAACACAGCAAGAGGAAGCTAAAGAGCTACTGGAAAAACTTGCTTAAAGTCTTCACCAAGTGAATTATTGGCCTTGTTGACGAACTGACTAAGACAACGACGGTAATCGGTGAAGGTTGACTATTCTTTTGTACTGTTAGCGCTACTTATCCGATGTTCTTTACACTAGCAGCCAAATTGTATTGCTTCAATCATCGGCTGCATTGAAATAGAGTAGGCTCAGTTCTTTCTTACCCTAAAAAATAAATTCAAATATCAATGGGTTAAAAGGTAACTGCTTAAAATACTGAGTAATCAACTCAATGATTTCAATGTGGAAATATGTTTTGTAATCAAAGTTACTCTATTTTTTACTCTCTTCGATGAGGATGTTTTTGAGATTATCAAAGCTCTCTCTATGCGCCTCAAATATTGCTAACTGACCTTCGAAAGCGCCTTTGTAGAGGCTAATTGCAACAATCAGATCTGCTCTAGAGCCTGACGAGGAAATTGCTTCATCCATTGGTAAAACGTCGATCAATGAACTCAACCGCACTAACGAAACGAGATAGGGCCTTGTCCATTCTCGATTAGCTTGATTTGCATGAATAAAATAATCTGTTAAAGAGGCGTGATAAACAAGTTTAGCGCGCAAAGTTTCGTTATTTAAAACACTCATATCGCCGTTAGTAACAAGCTGCTGGTAGGTTTCTGACTGGCCTTCTGGGCGGGGTAAAGAAAATGCAGTTTCAAAAAAACGTTGCATCAGTTCAATATCAGCACCATTAGGGTAATTGAGAATTTGCTGTTCAAACTCTTCTACAATTGGCGTATTTGATTTAATGAATTCAATAGCCTCGACAGTATCGTTCTCAAGCATTGTAAAGTCGGAGTGCAAACGAGTAATGATTTGTAACTCACGTTTGCTGTCTTTGCGTGCTTCATTCCAACTTGTTATTTGAAAAGCAATCAAAATACCTGCAACTACAATAAAAAAGTCGATTGCTACAGCGAACCAATCTTGTGCTTTAACGTGTTTTGAAATTCTTCTCAATAACATGTCGAGTCCCTACGTTTGTGTTCAACAAGCTTAGCATACTATTAAACCTTGTATATGGCACTCAGGTTCGCTTTGGTGGTAGTGACCTTAAATAAATTGCATCGTTAAAACGCGTTAAAATCGGTAGTTTTAATTTCCAGTGCAGCCGTTATCAAATAGTAATTTTGAATATTTATTGTGTGTTATCGACTATGATTTGGAAACTTAACCTATCTTTCAATCTACTATTTACAAACATGCTATGAAAAGTAATGTAAATTTCATTACAATGTCGCAATTTTCAGCATTGAATAGCGCAAATAATGCGTTTAGTGGAATTCAGACTTTTTAAACAAGGGCCTCAGTGGAACAACAACAAACAAATCGAATCGCATTAGGGATTGAATACGATGGCAGCAATTATTATGGCTGGCAAAGACAATCTCAAGTCACTAGTGTGCAATTGCATTTAGAAAAAGCCTTGAGCAAAGTTGCAAATCATCCTGTCGCTGTATTATGTGCTGGCAGAACAGATGCTGGGGTTCACGCTACTGGTCAAGTAGTGCATTTCGAAACACCTGCTTTTCGACCAGAAAGAAGTTGGACATTAGGAGTGAATACGCATTTGCCCAAAGATATTGCTGTCAAATGGGCGAAGCAAGTGAGTCCCGATTTTCACGCGCGTTTTTCTGCGGTAGGACGACGCTATCGTTATATTATTTATAACAATCCATTTCGCCCAGCAATACTGGCAGGTGGCTTGACACATATGTATACTGAACTTGACCATCAAAAAATGCATGAAGCAGCACAATGTTTGGTGGGAGAGCATGATTTTAGTGCATTCAGAGCCTCGTTATGCCAAGCTAATTCGCCAGTGCGTAGGCTTGAACATATTCAGGTTACACGACGCGGTCAATACATTATGATTGATGTGCAAGCAAACGCATTTTTGCATCATATGGTACGAAATATTACCGGCAGTCTTGCCGTAATAGGCAGTGGTGAGCAACCGGTTGAATGGATGAAAAAATTGCTTGATCAAAAAGACAGGGCTAAGGCAGGGGCTACGGCTAAACCAAATGGCTTGTATTTAGTTGATGTACTTTATCCTGAGCATTTTGGGATTCCTGAGATTCCACTAGGTCCGGCATTTTTCTGAGTGTCATTCGATCAATCGGAATCAGTGTTACTACTTCTTAGACCAGTTTTGTTTTCTTCCCAAGACTAAACTATGTTTTAATGGCGAGAATAGATATTTTACGTCGATAAGATGTCGATAATGCGATATTAATCATGATTTTGGCGAAAATAGCAGCATATACAGCGCAAATTTTTGCAATTAGGATGAATTGAATGAGTTGGATACAAAAAATACTACCGCGAACCCAGTCCTCTATTAAAAGTAATGTGCCTGAGGGGATTTGGACTAAATGTGGATCTTGTGGAGCGGTTTTATATAAAACCGAATTAGAGAAGCAACTTGAAGTGTGCCCTAAATGTGATCACCACATGCGCATCACGGCTCGAGCAAGAATTAACTCCTTTTTAGATCAGGCCGATCGAAAAGAAATCGGAGAAGATTTAGAGCCTCAAGATGTATTGAAATTCAAAGACTCTAAACGTTATAAAGATCGCCTAGCCGCCGCTCAAAAAGCAACCAAAGAAAAAGACGCTTTGATTGTTATGCAAGGCAAATTGAAAGGCATGCCAGTAGTTTGTGCCGCATTTGAATTCTCATTTATGGGTGGCTCCATGGCCTCGGTTGTTGGCGCTCGTTTTGTCAAAGCAGTAGAGGCTTGTTTAGAACATAATATGCCATTGGTGTGCTATTCAACCAGTGGTGGCGCGCGTATGCAGGAAGCATTATTTTCCTTGATGCAAATGGCTAAAACCAGTGCAGCTTTAGCGCGAATGAGTAAAAAAGGCTTACCCTATATATCAGTTTTAACTGATCCTACTATGGGTGGAGTTTCCGCCAGTTTGGCTATGTTAGGTGATATTAATATCGCTGAGCCTAAAGCATTAATCGGATTCGCAGGTCCAAGAGTTATTGAGCAGACCGTACGTGAAACTTTACCTGATGGTTTCCAACGCAGTGAATTTTTAGTGGAGAAGGGCGCTATCGATATGATTGTTGACCGTCGCCAGATGCGTGACAAAATCTACGATTTATTGAAAAAGCTACATACACAGCCCCATTAATGTCAAATAACACATCTACAGAAGACCAGAACAAGCCTAGTTTGTCCTGGTCTCTTTCTACTTGGCTAGATTATTTACAAGCCATCCATAGCAAATCTATCGATATGGGTCTTGCCCGAACCCAGCAAGTCTATGAGCGTTTGAATTTAGATTTTTCAAACAGTTCTGTGGTGACTGTTGCCGGAACTAATGGCAAAGGCACAACTTGTCGAATGATTGAGATGGGGTTACGCATGCAACAACAAACTGTTGCCGTGTATAGTTCACCGCATATTATTGATTATAGGGAGCGAGTGCGCATTAACGGCTTGATGCTAAGCGAACAAGTGCATGTGAATGCGTTTATGCAAGTAGAGCATGCTCGAGGTGCTATTTCGCTTACCTATTTTGAGTTTGCTACCTTAGCTGCGCTAGTGTTAATTGCCAATCAGCAACCAGACTTTGTGGTGTTGGAAGTTGGTTTAGGCGGTCGTTTGGATGCGGTTAATATAGTTGATCCCAATCTCGCTGTAATTACAAGTATTGCCCTTGACCACCAAGATTGGCTAGGGGATACCCGAGAGCTTATTGCTACAGAAAAAGCCGGCATAATGCGTCCCAAGGTTCCTGTAGTTGTAGGCGAGCCAGTGCCGCCAGAAACACTGTTAATAGCGGTTGATAAAATGCAAGCGCAACCATCTTGGCAAGGAAAAGAGTTTGGCTTTGAGGATTGTGATACAAGTTGGTGTTGGTATAATCAGTCAGTCCAATTTAGTGATTTATCAATTCCATTGATCCCAATGCAAAACGCGTCAACGGCGTTGCAAGTATTGAGTTTGTTAGGGCATTTACCTCGCAATCAAGATGAGGTCAACAAACTCATCGAAAAATCGAGCTTACCTGGGCGCTTTGAAGAGATTAGTCAGCAGCCTAAGATCATTGTTGATGTCGCCCATAATCCGCAAGCAACCGAGTTATTGGCTGCACGAATTGGACGAATGAAATACACGCAATTGCATCTGGTTGTGGCTATGTTGGAAGATAAAGATATCGCCGGTAGTTTTTTACCACTTGAATCGCTGAAAGCCAATTGGTATGTTGCGTCTCTTAATGTGCCTCGCGGCGCAAAGAGTAAACAATTAAAAACAGTGCTCACTGAATCACAAAAAGTGGTAGAGTTTGAGCATGTTTCTGATGCGCTACTTGCAGCAACGAAAAATGCTGGAAATGATGATTTGATCATTGTGTTTGGTTCATTTTTCACGGTAAGCGAAGTGTTGCAAGCATCTTAATTCGACTGAATAAATATACGATGCTACTGGTCTAAAAGAGGAAAAGTCTTGTCTTCAGCACTACAAAACCGATTGGTGGGCACCATTATAGTCGTTGCATTAGCAGTGATTTTTCTGCCTGATTTGCTCGATGGTGAAAAACAAACTAGCCAAGATCTATTTGAATCAATACCAGATCAACCTAAAATGCGTGAACTTAATGAAACGCAAGATTTCCCTCTCGAGCAAGTCGAACAAGAAGTAAATCGCAAGGTTGAAATTGTACCTGACGTAGCAATCGACGATTTTGAGATTAACCAAAATGAAGATAACAACGAGCTGGCATCGCGCCAAGACTCGCCGGTTAATGATTCATCTTCTCAAAAAACTGAAAATAAAAAAATTACCCCGAGCGAAATAGATCACTCGATTGAAGACAAAGTAGAAGTCAATCCCGGTAAAATGGATAATCGTTTACTAGCCAAAGCAGGTTGGGTTGTTCAATTAGGTGTGTTTCGTCATCAAAAAAATGTCAGCGAATTGCTTAGTACACTGCGAAATGCAGGTTATCAAGCATTCAGTCGACCAGTTCAAACGAGCACTGGTGAGTTAACAAAAGTGTTTGTTGGACCTGAGTTAAATAAAGAAAAACTGCAAAAAGCGGTTCCACATCTTCGCGAATTGACTAAGTTGCAGGGTCGAGTAACACCATTCACAGTGAAATGAATACTAGAAATATATGCTATCTCTGATAGAATGCGCGCGATTTTAACGAACCAACAATTAATATGACCGGGTCATTATGAATTGGATAGATTTCACCATCATTGGCGTTATCGCTGTCTCCACCATTATAAGTTTGGTACGGGGATTTATTAAAGAAGCTATCTCTTTAGCTATTTGGTTCGCCGCTTTTTTTATTGCTAGCCAATTTTATGAATACCTTGCCGTCTACATGACTAAATTTGATGATCAGATGGTCAGAAATGGGGTGTCCATAGCGATTTTGTTTGCCAGTACGCTGATTCTAGGCGGATTGATAAATTACTTAATTGCGCGCTTAGTACAGTTTACTGGACTCACAGGTACCGACAGAGCCCTTGGCTCAGTTTTTGGTATTATCCGTGGCATTCTGATTGTGAGTGCTGCTTTGTTCTTCTTAGATACCTTCACTACTGCTTCCGAGTCGTCTTGGTGGATAGAGTCAGTATTAGTTCCTGAATTCACTCCCATTATTGAGTGGTTTTTTAGTTTTATACAAAATAACTCCAGTTTTTTAACGCCGAATAAATAGGTAAATTGCATGTGTGGTATTGTCGGAATTGTTGGAAAGAGTGCAGTAAGTCAAGCACTTTATGACGCGTTAACTGTTCTTCAGCATCGTGGGCAAGATGCCGCAGGGATCATGACTATAGATGATAAAATGTTTCATCTAAGAAAAGCGAATGGATTGGTGCGAGATGTATTTCACAATCGCCATATGCAACGTTTAACAGGCCAATTTGGTATTGGTCATGTGCGTTACCCCACTGCAGGGTCTTCAAGCTCAGCAGAGGCCCAACCGTTTTACGTCAACTCGCCATTTGGAATTGCTTTTGCACACAATGGGAATTTAACCAATGCCCATGATTTGCAAGATGAAGTATTCCGTATTGCCAGACGACATATCAATACGACGTCTGATTCAGAACTTTTATTAAATATTTTTGCCCATGAATTACAACAATGTGCAGGTTTAACCTTAACCCCTGAAGAGGTTTTCACCACGGTTGCCAATGTGCACAAGAAGATTCGTGGCGCTTATGCTGTGGTTGCTGCGATTATCGGCAATGGCATGGTTGCGTTTCGAGACCCATATGGCATACGTCCTCTTGCTTTAGGTAAGCGTAAAACTGAGCAGGGTGATGAATATATGGTTGCATCCGAAAGTGTTGCTCTAGATGCCGTAGGTTTTACGTTTATTCGTGATGTCGCACCAGGCGAAGCAATATATGTGACTGAAGAAGGTGAATTATTTACTAAACAGTGCGCGCAAAACCCTAAAAATATTCCCTGTATTTTCGAATTTGTTTACTTCGCAAGACCTGATTCCTTTATCGATGGAATATCAGTATATGCCTCGCGGGTGAATATGGGTAAAAAGCTAGGTCAGAAAATAGCCAAAGAATGGGCTGATTTAGATATTGATGTGGTTATTCCTATTCCGGAAACGTCTTCCGATGTAGCGTTGCAAATTGCTATAGAGTTGGACTTACCTTACCGTCAAGGCTACGTAAAGAACCGTTATATCGGTCGTACTTTTATCATGCCAGGTCAAACGCTTAGACGTAAGTCGGTGCGACGTAAACTTAACGCCATTAAATCAGAATTTAAAGACAAAAATGTTCTTCTGGTTGATGATTCAATTGTACGCGGCACTACATCTGAACAGATTATTGAAATGGCCCGTGAATCAGGTGCCAAGAAGGTGTATTTCGCGTCAGCTGCGCCAGAGATTCGTTTTCCAAATGTTTATGGTATTGATATGCCAAGTGCAAATGAATTGATCGCTTACGGCCGCGATATCGACGAAATTAGTGAGTTAATTAAAGCTGATGGGCTGATTTTCCAAGATATTCAAGATCTAGTTGAAGCGGTTAGTGCTGAGAATCCTGCCATTACTCGTTTTGAAACGTCTGTATTTGATGGTGAGTACATAACTGGTGATATTGACCAAGCTTATTTAGAGAGAGTTGATGGGGCCCGTTCTGAAGGGGCTAAAAAATCAATGATACAAACTGAATTAAGTAATTTGGAAATGCACAATATTGATTCGGATAATGACGATTAAGCCTATATTTAATCACTGTGATTAAATTTGCGGTTTATCGTTGATTTACATTAAGTGAGGCTCAGGCCTCACTTTTTATTTCAGCCTTGTAAACCCGTTACTGCTATTTTGAGCACGTTAAAAGCATCCCTTGGAATTGTGAATTATATCGGCCAGCCACCAAGGGCTTTCCATCTATTGACCATAAAACAAAATAACTCGGCGGTTTTCATCGTATCGTAAAGTGCTGAGTGGGCTTCTCTTTGGTCAAATTCGATTTGTGCCGCTTCACAGGCCTTAACCAGCACCGTCTGACCTAAGGTTAAACCGGCTAAACTGGTGGTATCAAATGATACAAAAGGATGGAAAGGAGTGCGTTTAATATTACACCTTTCAATGGCTGCATTCACAAAGCCTTGGTCGAATGATGCATTGTGGGCAACAATCACTGAGCGTTGGCATTCCGCTGCTTTTTGTTCTTTTCGGATCTCTTTGCACAAATTTTTAATTGCTTCAGATTCATCAATCGCGCCTCGTAATGCACAATAAGGATCAATACCGTTAAAGTCCAAAGCGGCTTGTTCGAGGTTTGCGCCCTCGAAAGGGTTAATATGGTAATGGAACGTTTTATCTATCTGAATGTCTCCAGAAGCTGTCATTTTCAATGTCACTGCTGCTAATTCTAATAAAGCATCAGTTTGCGCATTGAATCCAGCTGTTTCAACATCAATGACGACTGGGAAATATCCTCTAAATCGTTGGTTCAACAGGTGAATTGGATCTGACATGATAACCTTATTAATCGACAACATAGCTTGCTATTATGTCAACCTTTAAAGCCTTGTACCAGTTCAGTTGTGAATATGTTTAGGCGCATTTGCATTTGATAGGTCTAGTTGGTTATTATCCGTACACAACGGGTGATTAAACTTTTTGTTTCTAGTGTCGATATCTATAATGGATAAACACTATTTACTGGATTTCTGTCTGATATGAAAAAGTGCGCGATTTTTTTGGGCTTAACCCTCAGCTTTGCTAGCCAAGCTAGCTTGCGTCATTATGCAGCGCCAGTTGAGGATTCTCAGTGGCAAGTCAGTCAAAAAAGTCGCTTGCAATGTACTTTGAGTCACCAACTTCCTGGTTATGGAGAAGCTGCTTTTTACAGCACGGCTTCTAAGCAACTGAATATGGAATTTGAGTTGCAGATGTTAAGGTTACCAAACACCTATTCTGTTGCCTCCGTTTATTCAGTCCCACCCAAATGGATGCCAGGACAAATGCAGCGTGAAATTGCGCAAATGCCAATTCGCAAACAATACAATAGTGATTTACCGCAAAAAGCCGCTTGGACAATGTTAACTGAATTGGAAAAAGGTTTTTGGCCAACACTATATTATCAAGATTGGTATAGTGACTTCGATCGTATCGCTGTGGGTTTAAATGCCAGTAACTTTTCGAAACCCTATGTTGAGTTCGCTGAGTGTGTCGCTAATTTATTACCTTTTGCATTTGAAGATATTGCATACACAGTGCTAAGTTACAACAGCAATAGTACAGACTTAACCAAATACTCTAAAAAACGCCTACAAATGATCGGGGACTATTTAAAAGAAGATACAGATCTTGAGCTGGTTTTGTTAGATGGATACTCAGATAGTTATGGTGGTCGTTGGAACAACGAACAATTATCTATTCGTCGAGCAGAGGAAATTAAGGCGTACTTCACCGAAATGGGAGTAGATTCTTCTCGAATTGAGGTGACAGGTCATGGTGAACGCCGTCATGCGGCGACCAATACGAATAAGATGTCTCGTGCTAAAAATCGTCGAGTCATCATTCGAATGGCTAAACCCTAAATTCACAAAGCTCGCAATCGCGAGCTTGTTAGTTTTTACTAGTGACTCTAGAGCAATATCATCGCTTTTCTAAGTAATTTTCCAGCACATCGGTAAAGTCGGTAAATAAACCATCTACTTTTAAATCTTCGAATAGGATGTCTAGCACCTGTTGCGAAGAATACTTGGCTGGGAGGTCGTCTTTTCTAAATGTATAAGGATGAACTAGCAGCCCTGCTTGATGGGCATTGGCTAGTAAACTAGTTGGTGTTTTATTCGCAAAATCAAATAGTTGTGGAATCCATGGGCCAATACCTTGGGCTACTTTTGCAATTTCTTTGAGACCTTGTGCGGATTTCAAATATTCATAGTCAGAATTCGACTCTTGCCAACTGTTTTCAGCAATAAGCTGAATTAACTTCACCTTGGCATTTAACTCGTTCCTAAGACGCTGTGTTTCTGCGAAGTCAAAGCATTGCACATAAACATGGCTGTCTTGGTTATCCAAACCGTATTTACGCAGGATATTCAGGGTGATTTGACTTAAGTCCGCTCCGTGAGTTTGGTGCCAAAGGGGCGATTTGATTTCCACATAAAGACCCACATCTCGCTTAAATTGCCGATTAAGTTGTTGAATCAAATTAATTTGTTGTTCAAATGTGGCAATCTTAAATGATGACTGTCCATGATAGCGCTCTTGATTACGAGGCTCCTGAAAACGATATGGGAATACTTGTTCGCCTTTGTCATTTGTCCGCTCGTGTACATTAAGGGTTTGCAGTTCTGCCAAGGTGAAATCGAACGCGTAGTAGCGGCCGTCAGAGCGATGACGTTTTGGGAATATTTGTTCGACGTTGGTCACGGTTTCAAGGTGTATGTCATGCAGCACTACCGGTATTAAGTCTTTGCTCAAAACCAAATCTTGTTCTATGTAATCGGCCCCTTGGGAATATGCAAGGACAGCGGCTTCTAAGGTATGCTCAGGCAAGTATCCGGACGCCCCACGATGGGCAATAATTATCGGCTTGGCGTAAAGTTGCGTGCAAAATAGGCACAACAATATTAATAGTGGGAGCTTGTACGGCATATATTCCTACCTGTATTTAATTGGGACACTCAAATTATTCATTCCGTCAACCATAACACCAGCATATGAAAGTTCGATGAATATGGTCATTCATCCCAATAGGGAATTTCGCTAAAATAGTCAATAAACACCCTTACTTTAGTGCAGTAACCGAAAGCGGGAAAAACAATCCATACACCTTCGCTAACCAATGATAGCTTTAACTAGCCATACTGCGCTGAATTTCACTTTTGGCCGCTAAAGCGACATTTAGGAAAGCATGCACGGTCGCACTATGGTTATTCTGTTTGAATTGAATTTGTAGGGGAATTTGTGTGTCGACATTTTCCAGTGCAATAAAATGGCACCCTCGGCTATACAGTTTACTAACACAAAATGGTGCGATCGCCACCCCTAAACCTGCAGCCACTTCTGTCACTAAGGTTTGCATATGCTTTGGTTGACTAATGATATCCGGTGAAAATCCTGCTTGTTTGCACAGGATGATAGTTTCATCAAAGAGCCCAAGGGCCTCATCACGATTGAAAATAATAAATTGTTCAGTCTTTAACTTAGCCAGCTCAACCTGTTTAGCACCTGCAAGAGCATGGCTTTGGCTGACTAGTGCAACGAGTTTGTCGATATAAATATCGTGACGAATAAACTCATCAGCAATGGGCGTGGGCAGGGGCCTTGAAAATGCAATATCGATTTTATCTTGCTTAAAAGCCTCAATTTGTTCCGTTGCTGTCATTTCAAATAGGCTAACATGGACTTCAGGAAACTGGGATTTATAGGTTCGGATCAAAGTGGCCATAAATGATAAACAAGCTGAGCTTAAGTGAGCAATATTCAGTGTACCCACTTTTCCACTGTGGGCACGCTTAACCTGGCTTTTTGCCTTATCTGTAAGGGTTAGAATCGCGCTAGCATCTGTTAACAGCTGCTCACCGGCTGGGGTTATCACGACATCTCGAGAGTTTCGATTAAATAACCTTACCTCAAGCTCCGCCTCTAATGCAGAAATATGTCGGCTAATGGCCGGTTGTACAGTATGTAACTCTCGCGCAGCTTCTGAAAAGCTTTTGTGTTTAGCCACAGTTATAAAGCTTTTTAATGTTTTTATGTCCACGATTACCCCCAAGTTTACTTGTATGTAAAATCTGTATAGATTCCATAAAATGTTATCATTTTTGTTATTGATAAATAAGCCTTATGCTGGCGCTATGATTTATTTACCTGACATAAAATATGACTCATTCGGAGCCAGAGCAGTTGTTAAGTCCCTTTATGCTACTGCTAATGACCACAGCCATTGCCGCAACAGCCGCAAACTTGTATTACAGTCAACCAATTTTGCCGCTAATCGCCAATGAGTTTAATTTAAGTGATTCGCAACTTGGCAGTGTTCCAGGATTAACCCAACTGGGTTATGCCTTTGCTTTATTGTTTATATCCCCACTCGGTGATTCAGTCGTGCGGCGGCAACTAATAGGTATACTATCCTGCGTGCTAGTGTTTGCTTGTGGAATGGCAGTGTGGGCATCTAACATCACAATACTGTTAATCGCAGTGTTTTTAATTGGTGCCAGTGCCAATATTACTCAGCAGTTAATTCCTTTTGCCGCCTCAATGGTGCCTATGGAAAACAAAGGTACAACCCTTGGCACATTAATGATGGGATTAACCATTGGTATTTTACTGTCTAGAACCTTAAGTGGATTGGTCGGGGAGCTGTTGGGTTGGCGCAGTGTATTCGTTATGTCAGCGTTATTGGCCGCCTTACTTGGTGTATTGCTTTGGATATTCTTACCCGTGAATAAACCCCAAGCGTCGTTGCGCTATTGGCCATTAATAAAAAGTACCTTGAGCCTATTTTGCCAGCATAAATCACTGCAGCTGTTTACCTTTTCCGGCGCACTTTGGTTTGCTTCCTTTAATGTCCTGTGGGCAACATTGGCTATTTATGTCAGCGAAGCCCCCTTTGATTACAATGCTCAACAAGCCGGATTGTTTGGTGTGATTGCATTGGCTGGTGTGATTGGGGCGAAGGTTTCCGGTAAATGGGTGAATAGATTTGGTTCTAAAACCTTAATCAAAATGGCCCTCGTTTTAGCCGCAGTAGGATTTGCCATAACGGGATTATTTGCTGGCAATCTTATATCGTTAATTATCGGAATTATTCTTATCGACTTTGCCATTTTTAGTGCACAGGTGGCCAATCAGGTGCGTGTTTTTAGTATTGATCCAACCGCCCAAAGCCGAATTAATGGTATTTACATGCTCGGTTATTATTTAGGTGGAGCGTTAGGCTCGGCTGCTGGTCTGCGGGTATTTTCACTTTTTCAATGGCCCGGTGTAGTGGCCATCAGTATGCTATTTATTTTGTTTAGTGCGGCTTTAAATTCGATTGCAAAAACTAAACTGCATTCACTTTCAACAGTATGAGAGACTTTTCATGAATAAACTCAACAGTCTAGGTAGCTATACCTTGCTCTGTATTGCCTGTTTAACCATTATGGTAGGGGCCGTTATAGCACCAGGATTGGTCAGTATATCCAATGCCCTTGGGGTAGCTGACAATGCCATATTGTTAGTTACATTGCCCGCCCTGGGCGCGGTTATCTATGCGCCAATTTCGGGGAAATTGATAGATAAATATGGCGCTTATCCAGCGCTGATTATTGGTTTATTTTTGTATGGGCTGGTGGGGGCGAGTGTATATTGGTTGCACGCGCCGGCTTGGATATTTGCCAATCGTTTTTTACTCGGGGGAATGACGTCGGTCGTGATGGCTGGGTGTACGGTGTTAATTTCTCATTGGTATTTTGCTGAAGAACGTTTAAATATGATTGCCAAACAGGGCATGGCAATTGAGCTAGGCGGGGTGGTATTTTTGTTTGTGGGGGGCTTGCTTGCCGCTCAACATTGGGCGTTACCGCTGTCACTTTATTTAATTGCTTGGGTATTTTTGGTGATGCTGTTACTTTTCGTTCCCCGTCGATATCCGGCTGGAATACAAGCGGAACCTGAAGAAGACTCGCCAAAATTACTCTCTGGCTTTTCCCTCAACAGTGTTTACCTTAGTGCAATGCTGTCGATGGTTTTATTTTTCACTGCCTTTGTTTTAATGCCCAGTAATATGCAAGGGCAAGGTTACAATGAAACACAAGTGGGCTTTTTGTTAGCCTTTATTTCATTGATGGCGGTATTAGCAGCCTCTTTCTTACCCAAGCTTTGTAAACTGCTTAGTGAACAAGGTGTTTTATCCGTGGCGTTTATTAATTTTGCGGTGTCTTACATTTTCTTTATACAAACAGGCACAGTCTGTTTAGTAATTGGTGCGGTTATTATCGGCTTTGGTTTTGGATTTAGTATTCCTTTATTAAATCACATGACCGTTGCGCGAAGTGCAGTAAAGGTGCGCGGTAGAAATTTATCGCACTTCACCATGGCGGTGTTTTTAGGGCAGTTCTTAACGTCTTTTGTTGAGTACATTCCAGGTGGAATTGACAATATATTTTTAAGTTGTATGGCGCTATCCGTATTCATTGCCAGCATTCTATGGATTAAAACGCTGAGATTCACAAATAAGGTAAAGAGTTCAACATGACAAATTTAGTAAAACCCATTCCCGGTAGTAGTTTTCCGTTCATTGAGGCAACGCTTCTTGATGGCTCTAGGGTTAATTTAGGACAGGCTCACGGTGATGCCGACTGGCAAATGCTGGTGGTGTATAGAGGCAAACATTGCCCCTTGTGTGTACGCTACTTAAACTTATTAGAGCAGCACAAAGAAGCGTTAAATGCTATTGGGGTGAGTGTCACTGCCGTCTCAGCAGATTCAAAGGCACAACTAACCGACAACATGGACAGCTTAGATGTGTCTTTTCCTATCGCTTATGGGGTAACCGTTGAGCAAATGAAACAGCTAGGCTTGTATATTTCTGCTCCACGCTCTGATAAAGAAACCGATCATGATTTTTCAGAACCGGCCCTGTTTGTCATAAACGGGGAGGGGGTATTGCAGGCTGTGGATATTTCCAATGCGCCTTTTTTACGCCCAGAATTAGACGTGGTAGTGAGAGGGTTAACCTTTGTTCGTAAACAAACGGACTACCCGATTCGCGGCACACTAGTCTATTAGTTATTATTTTCTAAACCCCTAATCCTAGGTAAGTTTGAGGATTAGGGGATTTAGGTTGATAGGCTAAATTTACCGCTGCTATTTATGGCTTTAATTCAACATCCGAATCGGCAAGTAAATAAATAGTGGCAGCATAGGCCGCAATATTCTGGGCTAATTCATCGGCATCAATTTTATCCAGGGTATCGTCAGGGGTGTGGTGTAGATCAAAATAATCCTGCCCGTTTTGATTTAAACGAATTGTTGGTACGCCTTTGGCGGCCATTGGAATAATATCCGGTCCACCACTAGGCGCATCTGAACGACCTCTAACGATACCTAATGGGGCTAGAATTTTGCCAATTTCATCGATTAACAAGGTGGCTTCGGGGTTGAGGTTCGATTCTAGCTGCCACACGCTTTGCGCGCCAAAATCTGACTCCGTGGCCAGTACATGATTGCTTAAATTCGCTGCATGCTGTTTGGCGTAGGCAAATGCACCTAAAAGCCCGACTTCTTCTGCACCGAACATGACCACCCGAATAGTCCGTTTAGGACGTTTAGGTAACTTTGCAATCAGGGCTGCGGCAGCAGTGGTAATAGCAACACCCGCACCATCATCTACAGCACCAGTACCTAAATCCCAGCTATCTAAATGGCCACCTATTAGCACAATCTCTTCCGGTTTTTCGCTACCAATCAAATCAAAAACAACATTTCCGCTGCTGACTTCACCCTTCCAGTCAGATTCAGAGTGAAGAGATATGCTAAGGGGCTTATCTAAATTATGTAAACGACGAAGGTGGTCAGCATCTGGATTAGAAATGGCAATAACCGGGATACTTGCCCATTTGTCACCATCTTTACTCATCATGCCTGAATGCGGGAATCGATGGGAGTCTGAGCCCACTGAACGCACGACTAATGCATCTGCACCACCGCGCTGAGCGTGTTGCCATCCCACTCTGCGGCGTTGGTTTGCCTGTCCATAACCTGCGCCAACCTGACTCTTAACCATGATATCGCCATCAACAAACGCGATTTTGCCTTTTAGCGCTCCTTCTTTTACCTCCATTAGTGCGTGAATATCTCTAAAATAGACCACTTCAGCATTAATGTTTTGTTTTGATGGTGCGGCTCCACCTAAGGCTGTGCCGTATAATTCTTGGTTGTAAGGAGAAGTAAGGGATATGTGTAAGATGCCTCTATCCCAGAATGGCATGGTAAAGGGTTCAATGTTCGCTTTATCAAACCCTAAACTTTTACCTAGTTTTAAGCCCCAATCTCTGGCACGTTTTTCCGCTTCAGAGCCCGCTAGACGAGGGCCAACTTCAGTAGTCAATGATGTGACTATTTCCATTCCAAGCTCGCTTTTAAGAGCGGTTTGCATAAGCTGCTCGGCGGTTTGCTTCTGTTCAGTGCTCACAATGGCTTCAGCGGCCAACAATTTAACACTAAAAAGACTCAGTATTGTGCCAAGAACAAGACGTTTACGAAGGTGCATGATTTCTCCATTTATTATTATAGGTGCTCAGGTTGGTTATCGTATTAGTAACAGTTTGGTGAACGTTTAGGGTTAAACGCAATTGGAAAATAACAATCGTCTGAACATCTTAACTAAAACACTATCTAAATTCGATACGCTAAGTAAAATTTCCTCGGCTAACCTATAGTTAATTTGCAACTTTATGTTGCCATTAGTCTTATTTTTAAGCTCAAAGAGGCAGGAATCATACTTGCCGCTCTTGTCTTTTTTCCTGTCATTGCCGATATTGTCTTAGCCTCGGCAATAATTTGCCTAATTGCTTTTTAACCCCATTGAAAATCAGCCTAAGGGGTTAGCCCGCAGCCTAATGGCGCAGCTCCTGTTAGTTAACCTGTATCAGCCTAAATCAAAAACAGTACCTTTGGCATAGTCATTGCTGCTCAAACTTATCATGCTAAACAAACCGATAATTAGTGGAGATTAGCATTAAATTGACTAATGGGAATGTAATGGAAATAAATAACAATAGTCAGCTGAGTTCTATCTATCAAAGCAGTAAAAACCAAGGTGTAGATACCACTCTTTCTAACCTGTTATCTAACAATGACAGAGCTGCAGATAAAGTCACTCTGAGCCAGGCCGGCCTTGATGCAGAAACAAAATTACAAGAAATTGCTAGTCAGTATGATCCGACTAATATGTCATATAACGAATTAACCCATATGTCGTCAGAGTTACAACTAAATGGGTTAATCACGCCACAACAGGGATTAGCAATGAGAGCGCCTCCAAGTCGAGATTTTGATGCCGATGAAAAATATGACGTATTAGCCTTGGCAAGAAAGTCGGTGGAGTTTGATCAGTTTATTGGCACGGTACAAAACAAAGATGCAAAGCTAAGAGCCAATGTACTTAATGTTTTAGAGAGCTTACAAAGTTAAAATTATAGAGGTTAAAATGGACGTCACCAATCGTATTTTTAAAACTCACACACAAACTCTACTGCAACCTAATCAATCGAAAGGAAACAATGGCTTTTCGGAATTATTAGCCGCTTATCAACAAAATCATCAGGTTCAAAAGGTAGAAAAGCCCGCTACGAATGCGGTTTTCAGTATGAATACTTCCCAAGGTGACCAACAAGAAATCAATCTAGATGAATATCTCACGCCTGGCGCGCTACCTAACCCGGTGAATTTAAAGGACATACCCTTATTACTGCCAACAGCGCACAACATTGATACCTTATCTAAATACTCGCAAAACGAGTTTAAAGCATTGTTAGCACAATATGGCATACCCTCACCACCGGCAAGCATAGAATTCAACACTCAGGGACAGTTAGTTTTACCGGCCGATTATGCATATTCGACACAGTTGACGCAGGCGTTTACAGAAAACCCCAAAGTTGAAAATGCACTGCGCACAACAGCCGCTATCGCCAGTCATTATGCCGGTATTATGGAAGGGCAGCCTTTTCGTGACGAAATGTCGACAGCAAGAAATCAAGTTGATAGAGATAGAATAGTGGCGAAATACAGCTATTTATTTGACGATAACCGCCCAGCAATACAGATTGTTTTAAGCTTTTTAGACGATGGCAGTATGTTGTTAGGTGAAAAATCATAGGTGATAAAGGTTTGCGGAGCTGTGGCGGGAATGAGGGAATTAAACCTTAGCAATACCTAGTCAAAAAATTCATTTTATTGGCTTCGTAAGATACTCATAATTCGGTCATATATGATGCCTGTAAGTATCACTCTATCTTCACCGGTAGTGTTGGTAAATTGAATGACAACGGTATCAATATCTGGGTGATATCGGGCAATACTTGAATAGCCGAGCACCCAGCCTGTATGATTATACTCATACAGTGACGCATATATTTTTCTTTCTTTTGGTGTAAATAAACTGCCGTCATTCAGCGCCCTTAAAAAAATCCCCACATCTTGGGCGCTGGCAACGTAACCTTGATCGAGGTGTTTAAAGTCTTGATCATAACCTACGTAATATCCGCTCATCAGCTGCTCACTATCTACCTCGTTGATGGAGAAAAACGTGGAATTTAAGTTTAATGGCAAAAGGATCTCATTCTTTATGTAGCGAGAGTAGTGGTAACCTAAGGTTTCTGTCATTATTTTTTCAAGCAACAGATAGTTAGTATTGGAGTATGCGTAATCGGTTCCAGGCTCGAAATCAGCAGGTTTGTCTAATACTAAGCTGAGTACATCAAGGGAGTTTGAGGCCCAATCAAACCCATCTTGATCGGTAAAGTTAGGGAGCCCACTGCGATGTTCAACCAGCATACGTAGAGTAATTTGATCAGCATACTCAATACGTTCAGCCAATTGGGGTAAATAGTCAGCAATGTTCTTATCTAATTCAAGCTGCTTGGATGCAGCTAATTTGGTAACTGCCGCCGCTTCATATAACTTAGCAATACTGGCAATTTTAAAAAGTGCATTGCCATATGCCGGTATTTTTTCTTGTCTATTATGCCAACCACTTACATACAATTGTGCAGGGTTATTTGCCTTTTGCACATAGACAATGATCCCGTCTATTCCTTGGGTAGTTGCCTCGTTAACTTGTTCCTCAATTGTGCTGGGCACTGGAGTTAAATAATACAGTGCATATTCCCAAGGAGCGAAGAAGTAAATACTGGTCGTGGTAAGGGAAAACGCGAGCAAAACTTTAAGAGTAATCTTTTGCCACTTATTCATAAGCGCTCCTTGTTTGAACTAGGGCTGGACTAGTAAAGCCTGCCCTTAATGCCATTTTCTATTAGTATATAGCTGGCTTTTGATTTAAATTAAAGCCTTTAAAAACAACCTCAGTGGCATAGTAGTTCAAATAGAGCGCTAGAAATATACACAAAAACCGCCTCCTATCTTAATCGCAAAAATATCAGCGGTCACTTTTGACAACAA
This sequence comes from Alteromonas sp. M12, assembly GCF_037478005.1. Classification (NCBI taxonomy): domain Bacteria; kingdom Pseudomonadati; phylum Pseudomonadota; class Gammaproteobacteria; order Alteromonadales; family Alteromonadaceae; genus Alteromonas; species Alteromonas sp. M12. The sequence goes on from NZ_CP144164.1 coordinate 1,544,910, forward strand.
TAGCGCCCCCCAAAAAAGTCTGAAACTGATAATAATATCAATACTAAACGCTGTTTCACTAAATAGGACGTAAATGGGGTTTAAATACAAACTTTAACTAAACTTTAAGTTTCCCGCATTTCTATCAAGCATTCCACTATAGCGAGTTAAAACAAGTGCAACTAAAACAACCATTGCACCAACCCAAGGAGTATTCATCAAACCATGTTCAGCAACAATATAGCCACCTCCCCATGCGCCCAATGCAATACCAACATTAAAAGCAGCAATATTTAATCCAGATGCGACATCTACTGCATCAGGAGTGTACTTTTCGGCTAGTTTAACTACGTAAACCTGCAAACCGGGTACATTTCCAAAAGCAAATGCTCCCCAAATCAGAATAGTAAACACTGCTGTAATAGCGTTATAAGCGGTGTAGTTCAACATTAATAATATGCCGGCAAGACCTGCGAAAATGATGGTTAATGCTTTAATTGGACCCAAATTATCAGCCATTTTACCACCCCAGATATTGCCTACAGCGACTGACACACCATAAACTAGCAGTATCAGCGCAACAGAACTTGAATTAAAGCCGCTCACCTCATTAAGGATTGGGGCTAAGTAGGTAAAGGCGATAAACGTTCCCCCATAACCAATAGCGGTAATTGCATAAACTAATAGTAATCTAGGGTGTGTTAATACTTTTAACTGTGATGAAATGTGAGTAGTTTTAGCTTGTTTTAAATTATTAGGCACTAGAATAGCACTGCCAATCATAGCTAATAAACCTAAAATTGATACTGTTAAGAAAGTAGCCTTCCAGCCAAACACCTGACCTATAAAAGTGCCTAGTGGTACACCTGTGACTAACGCTACAGTTAACCCTGTAAACATTATGGCGATGGCACTTGCTCCTTTTTCTTTAGGCACCAAACCTGTTGCAATAGTAGATCCAATTGAAAAGAAAACACCATGAGCCAATCCTGTTAAGATTCGGGCTATTACCAATGCTTCGAAACTCGGTGCTTGCCAAGCAACTAAATTTCCAATGACAAACAATCCCATCACTGATAATAAAACATGCTTTCTATTCCACCTACTTGTTAGCGCAGTTAATACAGGTGCTCCTATGGCTACACCTAAAGCATAGAGGCTAACCAATAAACCTGCTGAAGGTATAGATATATTAAGGTCTTGAGCCATTGTTGGCAGTAATCCAACAATCACGAATTCTGTTGTTCCTATGGCAAAAGCGCTAAGCGCTAATGCTATCAATGCTAGTGGCATCATTGTCTCCAAAATAATATGTTTAATAGATGTAAAGTAACCAGTTAAAGTAAACCGCTTCTTTTATTTGTTGATGCAATTATTAACTGATAGACTTTTGTAATAAATAACGTTATTTGCAAAATACTTTTGTAATAAATGAGGTTAATTTGAATTTGAAAACAAGATCTGATGACTTAGAACTTTTATTGGCTGTCATAGAGTTTGGTGGCTTTTCTGCCGCAGCAGATGCACTTAATATTCAGGTCGCTCGTATTTCCCGTTCCGTTTCTAAAATTGAAAATGCTCTCAACACGACTATTTTAAATAGGACTACTAGGCGAGTGATGCTAACCGATACAGGTAAAAAGTTTATCGATTCGGTAAGTTTAGGATTGCAACATATTCAACGTGCTGAAGCAGACATTATTGCTATCGGTAAGATGCCTCAAGGTAAATTGCGTGTTGACGCTGCTAGTCCATTTATATTTCACCAATTAACTCCACATATAAGTTCATTTCTTAAAGCTTATCCTGAAATAGAGATAGAACTGAATTCCAACGAGGGAATTATTGATTTAATTGAAAAGCGCACAGATGTTGCGATAAGAATAGGAAAATTAGAAGACTCGACTCTGTATGCGAGAACCTTAGGTAGAAGTCCTCTTTTTATTGTCGCATCCCCGGAATATATTGCACAAAATGGTGAACCTAAAACGCTTAATGAGCTTAAAAGGCATAATTTAATTGGTTTCTCTAATATAAAGTCACTCAATCAATGGCCTATTAAAGATTGGGGTAACGTAATTCCAACAATGACAGCTAGCAATGGAGAAACCATTCGGCAACTCGTTTTATCTGGAAATGGTATCACTTGTTTATCTGGTTTTATGGTTAATGGCGATATTGAATCAGGTCGACTCATATCATTGCTTGAGCCATATAGGCAAGTTGGTACTGACCGTGAATTGATTAATGCTGTTTACTATAAATCCTCTTCGGTTGCAGAGAATGTGACTGCTTTTATTGATTTTATTAAGCCAAGGTTAACATTATAGTCGTTCATCTAATTGTCTGCTTTGCCCGGCAGTTGCCATCATTGATCAGAGGTGAGAGGCAGTTAGTCACTTATATTGAAGGGAAGTTACTCGGTTTAATCCTTAAACCCACACAAGTCTTCAATAATACACGCGCTACAGCGAGGTTTGCGTGCCACACAAATGTATCTGCCATGTAATATCAGCCAATGGTGCACGTCCACTTTAAATTCAGCCGGTACCACTTTAAGTAGTTTCTGTTCTACTTGATCGACATTTTTACCCATGGCCAGTTTGGTGCGGTTCGACACTCTGAATATATGGGTGTCAACAGCTATGGTGGGCCAGCCGAAGTATAAGAAAGGTTGATGTTTGGCTTTACATCTACGTGATTGACTGTTTTGTGCTAAATAGCAGACTTTCGTACCATCGTTATTTAAGATCTGCTTTTTTGGCCAAAGCGGATATCACATGCGTAAGCTAACTATCTGGAGCAAGAAATAATACAGTTGGTTCTGCAAAGGTTGTAAGAGCCTCACAAATTATCCCGTATTGCAGCATGCTGTTAGATGAACTAGTCAAAACTCTTATGCAGACAATCTCGCCCAGTCAATCTTATCTTTGTAACCTTGCGGTTGCTGATCAATCGCTTGCATTACTTTCTCTAGTATTTGTGCTGCCGGTGTGCCCTTTTCTCGCTCCTGCCTAATCATGTGCTCGTTACGTTCACGCAGCGCAGCATTTTGACGTCCAAAAAGTGCTTCGCTTTCTTTAGTTACAGGCTGGCCGGTTACTGTATATATCGCTCCGCTACCGGTTGCCATATCGAGATTAGAAATATCTTGCAACGAGTGATTAAGTTCGTGAGCATAACCAGCCAGCATCTCTTCAGCTGTTTGCTCATCTCTATTCGCCAGTTGCACCGCCCGACTATTGGCAAACTTATTATTATTTGCTTGCGCGGCAAGCTCTAAAGCGGATTCTGACAGGGTAACTTTGTCTTTAGGAGTCGCTGGATCATCGGCAACCGTTTGCCGTCCCATGGTTTCCCGTTGTCCATAAGCTTGCAAAGAGTTTGACGCGTAACTGGAAGATATCTGCATTGTCTTTAGCTGATAATTGAATGTTAATAACTATGAAGCAATTTTAAGACCAATTCGCTTTTGGTAGTACGTATGTACATTCGTTACTAATCCACTCTAAGCTCTGATTATTTGTTTTCTTTCCTGTTGTACAATGTTCACTATCGCCCAAAGCGTACCTGATGAAAATGCTAAGTTAATTCCCCAATTCACTTAAAATGGACCTAGGGCTATTCCGTTTTATCTTTGAATTCACACAAACCTTCGACAATACAGCTGCCGCAACGTGGTTTACGGGCTACGCAGGTATAACGGCCGTGAAGAATAAGCCAATGATGCACATCTACCTTGAACTCGGCAGGTACTATTTTAAGAAGTTTTTGTTCGACCTCATCGACGTTTTTGCCCATGGCCAGTTTAGTGCGATTGGAAACGCGGAAAATGTGGGAGTTCATGGCGATGGTGGGCCAGCCAAAAGATAAGGAAAGTAGATATGGAGAAGTTAAATTTTAGTAATGCTATCCAACTAAAATGGAAAGTTGTGTTAGCTTGCTGACAGACTTTTGATTGTATATTGCTGAGCTAATTCAACGTTATATCGAGTCATATATTAAGAGCTATTAGAACCTACAGTAAGCTTATCGATGTGAACGCTACTGCTCAAATGTGATTGAAGAATAAAAACAGGTTAAGGTTTTATGTCTGTCAGAGAATAGCAATTAGCAGCGTTATTTTCAGGGATAGTTACAAAAGTTGTAGGCACCTAAATTTAAGTAATCAATCTGTTTTTTTGGTAAGTAAATATAATAGGAATGAGACGATAGAGAGCGATTATCGCTTGTGATGTTGAGCCTCGACAATTAATTTACCTAAGTGACTGTTGTGCTAGTCCCATACCATCAAACGCTTTGATGGGCGCTACGGTTGTATCGTTTGTCTATGTGTTTACGAAAGATAAGAGGTAAAATGCTACAACCAGTGATCCGTGCTACGTTTCACTGGCAATTATTTTAATACGGTAGGAAAACTGACCTAATTTCGCACTTAGATGCTTGCAACAACAATGTTATAAACACTTTCAGGCGTAGCTGAATTAGCAGCAATTGCAATAGCTGCATTGCTACGGACATTTGCAATAACGTCTGCACGCGAATCAATTTCAACTTCTAGAATATCGAGTATTGCGTTTAAGTGGTCGCCTTCACCTTGGCTGATTTGTTCAACAACGATATCAAAGTTTTGTTGAATAAAAAGACCTGCGGTAACGTCGATACCTTTGCAGCTGTCTTGCGAAGAAACATTTGAAGACACGGCTGTTGTACCAAGATCCCAAATAACGTTAGAAATCGCCGCTGCGGTTCTATTGTCATCAAAAATCATTGCACCAATACCACATTGCTTCCACGGATTAACTTTCTTTTCCTGCGCCGTTGCAGAAGTAGATAAGCAAGCTGTAACTAAAGCAATTACAAGTGTAGTTTTTTTCATAATTGTTATCCTCAATAATATAAAGAAAAATTAATGGCATACTCAAACGATTCATCATAGTTAATCGATGTCCGTATATCATATGAACGGTGTTCCAAAAAACGCTGTTCGAATGCCAAATATTTACGATCTTGTGTCAGATCATTTAAGTACGACTGATACCCTATTGCTAGGAATACAGCATATTGCGGTGTGATGTTAAACACTCCACCTATCTCGGGTCCTGCAGAAAGATATCCACCAGACTCGTTAGATCCTCTTGCACTTACAGAAAGTGCTCCGTAAGCAGCCAAGCTTTTTCCACGTGACCATGCTTTACCTATAAAACCGTCAACGTATGCGTTAGAACAACGAGTACAGGATAACGATTGTGGTTTGTAGCCTACAGCGACCTTCCACGCATACTCGCTATCAAAGGGTAAGTCAGTATTAGAAGCGTTAAGATTAATAATGCGTAATAGTGTCAATTCTCGCATCTCAAGAGATGAGTTATCCTGAGAATACAATAATCTCAAATCGAAGGTGCTTAGTTCTGAAAACGGAATACGCGCAGCGTTGACGCTCAGTAAATCATAGTAGTTCGCTCGAAATCGCAGTTCTAATGCTTCTCCAAATTTTTCATTGTGCACTGCGCTGACCTGAAGCATCGTCGTATCTTGCGCCATATGTGGCGGTTTCTGGATTGGAGTTACCCATTGTGTTTTACCTGCGGGTAGCGCAAAGCGCGCTAATAATAGTTCTTTCTTTTTTGCTGCTTGTTCTTCATCTAACTCACTTTCTTTTACTTCTATGAAAGCGTAATAGTCATATAGCGTATCTATAACTTTTTTGGCCGATTGTGATGTGAGTTTGACTAATACTGAACTTACTTTTATTGAAGATGTTCCTATGATTTCAACAAGACTTTTCTTTTCTTGCTTGCTGAGCTGATTCCACTTAGCGTACAAGGCTTCTTGCCGAGATCCTCGATAAGCGACATCGACAATAAGATGATGCTCAGCGTCGTGTCTATTGAGCATCATAATAAGGTCATATGGCATTACCCATGATTTATGGGGTGCAATTATCGGGACATCTATGACAAGTTCAAGCAATTTTGCGAGCTGGAATGCACAATTTTGCTTAAAAAAGTAATACTTCATTTTTGTATTTTCTAATTCATATAAATGGGCAAGTAAAAATAAAATATCATCTTCGCCAATATTGAGCTTATATTCCCATAGGTCCCTAAGCTCTGACTCATTATAAGTCAAATGTTGGTGGTGATATTTTTGGTTGGAAAACTTACCTTCGTAACCTCCAAAAATACCTTTTGCTACATACACTAACGGAGATTCATTTTCAGGTACCTTTGCGCCATAAGAAAACGTATTATCGAGCAGGTTATGTTCAACCTCATCGTTAAATTTTAAAAACACGTGCCCGTACATTGAAGCAGGATTGCCTAAATATCCACTTGCATATATGAGACTCATACTTTGGGTTTGAAAGGCATCTAAATACGCTTTGTAGCCTTCGCATTGGGTTTTTGGGAGAGCTAAATTTGGAAAATTCTTGACGATAAAAATTGCACGGGCTGGAAACTGACATTGAGTGTGTGCAACGTTAGTCAAAGCATCGATCGTCGCGATTAATTCAGCTTTAGCGTCTTTTCTTCCATCTGGCGATAAAAAAAAGTCTGAAGTGTTAACGCCGCTTCTTGCTCCATGAAAATAGCCAGCCTCAAAATGTAAGAGCTTGTGCCAAACAGCACTATTACTGACTGCCGTTACTAATGATTGATCATTGACGAAAACAGATGCTTTACTAGCTGATGGGGCTAAAAATAATATTACAACAAACAATCTGAACACAGAATCCATGCCTTGAGGTTAATTTGATTGAAATTCCTTTCCAGTCAATACCAGTAAGTATACGCTTAAAAAAAAGTAGGTCAATAAATTGTCCGGGCGTGAGATTCAGGCAAATTAAATGTCGTTACGTTTTGTCATTTCGGCTAATTCTTCAATCAGCGAGTCTGTTCTTTCCCCGAAGCCGTTTATCGAAGACTACTCAATTTTATCCTTAAACTCACACAAATCTTCAATAACACACGCGCCACAGCGAGGTTTGCGGGCCACACAGATGTATCTGCCATGTAAGATTAGCCAGTGGTGTACGTCCACTTTAAATTCAGCGGGCACCACTTTAAGCAGTTTTTGTTCGACCTCATCGACGTTTTTGCCCATGGCCAGTTTAGTGCGATTGGAAACGCGGAATATGTGGGTGTCTACGGCGATGGTGGGCCAGCCGAAGGCGGTGTTGAGTACTACGTTAGCGGTTTTACGTCCCACGCCGGGTAGGGCTTCTAAGGCTTCACGGTTTTCGGGCACTTCACCGCCGTGTAAGTCCACCAACATTTGGCAGGTTTTCATGGTGTTGACGGCTTTGGTGTTAAACAAGCCTATGGTTTTGATATAAGATTTAAGCCCGTCTAAGCCTAAATCTAATATGGCTTGTGGTGTATTGGCCACCGGGTAAAGTTTGGCCGTGGCTTTATTGACGCCCACATCTGTGGCTTGAGCTGATAACAATACGGCTATCAATAATTCAAAGGGACTAGAATAATTCAATTCTGTGGTTGGCTCAGGATTTTCTGCTCGCAGTCGCGTCAGAATTTCCCGACGTTTTTGGTTATTCATGACTTCAACTACCTTAACTTTCCGCCGTCACTCTGGCGCGCTGTACCACTTTATCTTGTTGTGGTGTCACCACCCAAGATTCAACCCGTTTATCTAACGCATTCTTAAGAGCAATAAGTAACCCCATGCCGAGGAAGGCACCTGGCGGCAGTATGGCTAGTAAAAAAGGGCTATCGGTTTCGAATACCGTCACTTTTAACACACTTGCCCATTCACCGAACAGTAAGTTGGCACCAGAGAATAGGGTGCCATAACCTAAGAGTTCACGCATGCCTCCCAAAATCACTAGCACAAGGGTAAAACCAAGCCCCATCATCAAACCATCGAATGCAGCATGACCCACAGGGTTTTTCGACGCGAAGGCTTCTGCACGTCCAATGATGGCACAATTGGTGACTATCAAAGGAATGAAAATGCCTAGCGCTTCATAAAGTCGAAAAGTGTAGGCATTCATTAACAATTGCACAACGGTAACAAAGCCGGCAATTACCATCACAAATATTGGTATACGAATTTCATTAGGGACTAAATTACGCACCAATGAGACTGTGCAGTTTGAGCCAATTAATACCAAAGTTGTGGCAAGACCTAAACCTAACCCATTGATGACTGTCATGGTCACAGCTAGGAGTGGACATAGTCCCAGCAGTTGTACTATGGCGGGGTTATTTTTCCATAATCCTTGCCAACTGAGTTCTTTAAACTGATTCATCTTATTCTACCTTGCCGTTAATTGGCTGGTCTTTCATGGCTTCACAGGTCTTTGTGGCGTTAAAAAGATCTTGCTGGTGGTGCTGAAAATATAACACCGCATTTTTGACCGCTTTTACCACTGCCCGTGGGGTAATAGTTGCGCCGGTAAATTGATCAAATTGGCCACCGTCTTTTTTCACTTGCCAATCTTTGTGGTTATCAGTAGTAACAGACTTGCCAGTAAATGCAGTAATCCAATCAGTGATACGGATATCGATTTTGTCACCTAACCCTGGAGTTTCTTTATGATCCAAAATACGTACTCCGGTCACTTCCGATTGCATATTAATGCCTACTATTAGCTCAATTTTACCACTGTATCCGTCTGGCGCAGTTGTTTCAATTGCAACCGCTGAAGGCGCGTTGTTCATTCTTGCTAAATATACGGTCTGGGGGTCTTTCGAGCCTAAATATTCAGTATCTACAACCTGAGTGCAATCATGGTGAATATCATTATCGTATAAAGACTGCGGAATAATTGCGTTCAAAATAGCCAGGCGCTTTTGTATTTGCTGCTCGGTTATTTGATCTTCAGTTACGGCATAGGTTATGGCTATGATCGCCGTTGTCACTAAAGCAAACGCGGTGAGTTTAAGACCATTGCTAACGATACTTTGTTTCATTAACTAGTCCTCCTTACCTGTATTTCCGCTATCTATCTGTTTGACTTTAATCACGTTTTTGTGTTCTGTGTGATGGCCATAAGTCCTTGGTCTGGTGTAATAATCAATCAAAGGAACACCCATATTCATGATCAATACAGCAAATGCGATCGCATCAGGGTAACCCCCCCAAGTACGAATAATGTATACCCATGCACCTATCCCAAAACCAAAAATTATACGTCCTCGATTGGTGGTGGTCGCGGATACCGGATCGGTGGCAATAAAGAACACCCCAAGCATGAAGCCACCACTGAATAGGTGGAACATTGGACTTGCATAGACTCCATCATCTACCAAGTACATAACCAGTGACAATCCTATAATGCCAGCAATCATACCTACCGGAATATGCCATTTAATGACATTTACTTTTAATAACAGTAAACCGCCTAAAAGATAGGCAAAATTGACCCAAAACCAGCCTACGCCCAGACCATTATTAAATACTGCGGTTTGCACGCTTTCCTGTACGGTTAAGCCTTGGGAAATTGCGGTTTTGACAGCATCAAGAGGGGTGGCCATTGTATAGCCATCAACGTGAGTTCGCAGTTGCTCAATACTGTAACCGTCAGCACTAAAGCCGCTAAAAATGATACTAAATGAATCTAAAAATGATTGTGGAAATTGGCTTAATGCTTGTGGAATCGCCCAAGTAGACATTTGCACTGGAAACGAGATAAGCAGCATCACATAAGCCGCCATGGCAGGGTTGAATAAATTAAACCCTAATCCACCGTAAAGTTGTTTGACTATCGCAATGGCAAAAATACTACCTATTACTGTGATCCACCAAGGAGCAAATGGTGGAATACTCACGGCGATTAAAAAAGCGGTAACCAAAGCACTGCAATCTTTTATCGCGACTTCAAAATTCTTTTTACGCATTTCAAGAATGGCAGCTTCAGTGACTATTATGGTGATGCTGGCGATCATAAAATGAATTAATGCTCCCCAACCGAAAAACCATGTTTGTACAGCTAAGCCTGGAATACCTGCATACATAACTAAACGCATTACCTGACCAGTATTACGTTTTACTCTTTGGTGGGGCGAGCTGGCAAATTTAAAACTCATGGGGATTAACTTTCATCCTTGTCTGCTGTGGAGCTAGACGGCTTTTTAGCGGCCTTTTCGGCACGCTTTAGTTTCGCAATACGATTTTGTTCTCGTGCTTTTGCGACTGCGGCTTCGACTTTTTGCTTGCGAATTTGTGCAGCAGTTAATTTTTCTGGTTGCTGGCTTGTTTGCAACTCATCATTAGCGACTTCAGGTTGTTCTGAATTTTTTTCAGTGGATATTTGTTTTTCTACCGATGGACTTGCTGCGGGCTTAGCGTTAGCTAATTTTTTAGCCTTGGCTTTGGCAATTGCCGCTGCTATTGCTTTTTGTTTTGCTGTGGGCTCTGATTTTTCCTGATGCACATCTTCAGTTTGCAGTTGTTGTTGCTCGTCGGTAACTGGCGTCGTTTTTAGCGCAGTCTCTGTTGCTGCTACTGTTTTTGCTGTTTCAGCTTGTTGCGCCTGCTTAATCGCTTCGCGTTTTGCTTTTGCTTTAGCGATAGCAATCGCCACTTTTTCTTGTTTGTTGGAATTGGCAGCTTTGGCTGGTGCTTCAGGTACAACATCACTTGTTGTGGGAGCTTTATTTGCGTCCGTTTCTTTTATTCCAGTATTGCTATCTTCCGACGCGGGGTTGGCTTCTTTTACCGCCGCTTCCTTGGCCGCTGCGCGTTTCGCTTTGGCTCGAGCAATAGCCGCTGCAACTTTGTCTTGTTTGCTATTATTAGCTGTTTGCGGTGCTTCTGAGGCTTCGCTTGTTTGTGCTTTTTGAGGAGAAGCTTGTTGCGACTCTAACTGAGCCGAGTTGGCTTGTTTTTTAGCTTTTGCTCGAGCTAAGGCCGCCGCTATCTTGTCTTTCGCATCATTGCCTTTTTCGCTCATTGCTTTTCTGCGCGCTTCGGCCGCTTTGGCATGTTTTTCTTCGCGCTCTTTTTGCTCTCTTTCTAAGCGTTCTTTACGTGCCTCGAATCTTAATCTGGCTTTGTCGGCTTGTGCTTTTTCCTGTTCTTGGGTGCGTATATCGGCTTTGGCAACACGATAATAGTGAACCAGTGGAATTTCACTGGGGCAAACGTATGCGCAGGCACCACATTCAATACAATCAAATAGGTTTAATTCATTGGCCTTTTCATATTCTTTCGCTTGGCTGTGCCAAAATAATTGTTGTGGCAGCAAGCTAGCAGGGCAGGCGTCTGCACAGGCACTGCATCGAATACAAGGCTGCTCTGCGCCGGGGGCTTGAATTTCATTGGCTGATGGGGCAAGTATACAATTGGTTATTTTAACCACCGGCACCTGATCATCAACAATTTCAAACCCCATCATAGGCCCACCCATAATGAGCTTTCGATCCCGCTGTTTGTGAGCCTTATATTGACCAATTTCCAATAAATGTGAGATGGGTGTACCTATGGGCGCCCAAACGTTCTGCGGACGTTTGAATGCTTGTCCGGTTAACGTAACCACGCGCCGAATAAGAGGAGTCCCAGTAAAAATAGCATCGGCAATGGCGAAACAGGTTCCTACGTTTTGCATAATGACACCCACATCAATGGGCAGTCCGTTTCCGGGGACTTCGCGATTAGTTAAAATTTGAATCAGTTGTTTTTCACCGCCCGCGGGGTATTTGGTTGGGATGGCAACAACTCTGTACTTAGCATTTTCCTGACAAGCAACTTGCATAGCTTCAATTGCTTCAGGTTTATTGTCTTCAACCGCAATAATCACTAACTTTGGTGCTAACAGGTGCACTAAAATATCAATACCTTGTCGAATCTGCCATGCATGCTCGCGCATCAGCCGATCGTCAGACGTTATGTAGGGCTCACATTCCACACCATTGATAATCAAAAATTCAACATTTTTCTTCGGAGACGATTTAATATGGGTTGGAAAACCAGCTCCTCCCATACCGCTAATACCAGCATTACATATTGCTTCAACGATTTTTGATTTGGGTTTTTGTTGATAATCTAAAATAGGGTTAAGGGGAGCCCAGGTTTCAAATTCATCGGTAGTTATTTCTATAGCCAGCTCTGGCAGGCCGGAAGGGTGAGCTGAAACATGGGGTCCAATGTGACGAATGTAACCCGATGTGGGGGCATGTACAGGGACCGAAAAGGGATTTGTACTATGACTCAAAGGTTGTCCTTTGAGTACTCGATCGCCTTCCTTGACTAATAAGCCTCCCTCTACGCCAATATGTTGCTTCACCATAACATGCAGAGTTTTTGGCATGGTTATAGTTTCAATGGCTTTTTGATTAGAGAGTGATTTCAGCTCAGGTGGATGCACACCACCATGAAAGTCCCACAATCGGCCTTGATTTAATCGTTGTAAAATACTGTCATAATCAGAATACAATTTAAACTTCCTCAATTGACTTGTTTTACTGGAATAGCATCGAGTTGCCATCGCCATGAAGAAGTATTCTGTTCAACCGGAATCATGTCGATACAATCAACTGGACAAGGCTCGACACACAAATCACATCCGGTACATTCATCTTGAATAACAGTATGCATTTGTTTGGCTGCACCAATAATCGCGTCCACTGGGCAAGCTTGAATACATTTAGTACAGCCAATACATTCATCTTCGCGAATAAAAGCGACTTTTTTGACGTCTTCTTGTCCGTGGGCGGCATCTAAAGGTTTCGCTTCAACCCCCATTAACTCGGCCAATTGTTTGATGGTGGCGTCTCCACCAGGAGGGCATTTGTTAATGTCATCACCGTTAGCAATGGATTCTGCATAAGGACGACAACCTGGAAAGCCACATTGGCCACATTGGGTTTGAGGTAAAAGTGCATCTATTTGTTCGACTAGGGGATCACTTTCAACGCGAAATCGAATCGCGGCATAACCGAGTATCGCGCCGAAAATAAGCGCCATGATTCCTATTACAATAAGTGCGATCACTAACGTCATTAAAACTTCACCAAACCAGTAAAGCCCATAAATGCCATCGACATTAAGCCCGCGGTAATCATTGCTATGGAAGCTCCTTTAAAAGGAGAGGGCACATTTGCAGCAGCTAATCGCTCACGCATAGCAGAAAAAAGTATTAACACTAAGGAGAAACCAAGCGCGGCGCCAAAACCATAAATAACCGACTCTACAAAATTATGATCTTGATTAACATTAAGTAAGGCAACACCTAAAACCGCACAATTGGTGGTGATAAGCGGTAAAAAAATACCAAGTAAACGATATAAGGTTGGACTTGTTTTATGCACCACCATTTCAGTAAATTGCACAACTACTGCTATAACGAGTATAAAACTCAAGGTGCGCAGATAACCCATACCTAGTGGCTGAAGAACATAATGTTCGACTAAGTAGCTGGTTAAAGAGGCGAGGGTAAGTACGAAAGTCGTTGCCATTGACATGCCAATCGCAGTTTCTAACCGGTTAGACACACCCATAAACGGGCATAGACCCAGAAATTGGACCAATACGAAGTTATTTACCAGTACTGTACCTACTAATAAAACTAAAAATTCACTCATTTGATATGTGTATCGCCCAACGATGATGCAAACAGTGTCTATTATCTCTGTTTACAGACCGATTAACAACTTGATATTCATAAGGTTATTGCGGCCAAAATTTAGCCAAATTTGTACATTAAAAAGATATTAAGAGATAGAGCCAGGAGATTTGGCTCCCCCTCCCCGACTCGAACGGGGGACCTGCGGATTAACAGTCCGTCGCTCTAACCAACTGAGCTAAGGGGGAATCAAATTGTGTCGTTGAAGTTGGCTCCCCCTCCCCGACTCGAACGGGGGACCTGCGGATTAACAGTCCGTCGCTCTAACCAACTGAGCTAAGGGGGACCTGATTTCAACGGAGGCGAATATTAATGAGCATCAACCGTTCTGTCAATACAATATCTTAGTTTTTTAGGCTTTCTTTCAAATTGATTGAATAAGCAGCTATTTTCGCTTTAAAAATAGCTCATATTTAGCAGTTAGCGCTATTTTTATTACTCAAACTCGATTTTGATAAAATTAAAAATTTTAAAAAAAACTACTTTTCCGGCTAAAACAACATCTCTTTTTCTTTTAGCAAATTAGAAAAGCACTAAAAAATTTCGCGTACTAGATATAAAAAACTTCAAGCTGTCATTTTTAAAATTTAGAAAGAACTGTTTTTACGTTACAAATTAGCAACTAAATTGCGCAATAATTCGGCAATAAAAGTGCCAGAATTACTTTGAACTTTAATTAGCAAAAATACAGCTTACTATACTATTTTGTTATAAAGATTTAGTTGATCACTGTGTTTTACAACAGTGTTTAATAAATCTGAAACATAAACTTATAGCCCGTCAGGTTAGCGTTGACTTACCTAATTTTTAGTCACATTACTGTAACATAGCGGCTTTATTGGTGTTAGTGCAGTTATCCACTAATCCTGTGGATAAGTTTGTGTATAACACTTGAAAATAACAAAATCTAATTTGTTTAAAGAAGTCAATATAGCATTTGATATTTTTATGAAAAAATATTTTATTCTTTATTATCAATGGTTTATTGTGTTTTCGATAGAAATTGCACCAAGGTGGTACATAAAGTTACCTAACATTCGTTTTCCTGTGTGTAGTTTTGCTAGGTAGATAGAATCTGTTTAGTAAGATGTTGAAAAATTGACAATTTATTAACATTTTTCGGCAGTTAATAAAAACTTAAAATTTTCCGTTCCGAGACGATCAGATCAATGGGATCCTTATCTAAGCAGTAAAAAATATATAAATAGGCATATATTCGAAAATCTGTCTGTCATATAATTATGCGCTTGCTTTCGCAGCGCAATTACACCCCAAATAAAGTAAAAAGTAGTTTAGACATAGTTAATTTTCACTATGTCTATTATCATTGTCGATTAGCCTTAACGAGTACAAATACAGTGAATGAGTCCAAAGCAACAAACCGAAACAATGATTTGCTGAATGGTCCCATTTTCGAAACATTAAGACGGATGACGTTGCCAATGATTTTGGCGATGATTATGTTGATGACGTTTGGATTAGCCGACACGTTTTTTGTGAGTATGTTGGGTACTGAAGAACTGGCAGCAATCAGCTTCACATTTCCTGTCACATTTACCATTATTAGCTTAAACATAGGTCTTGGCATCGGCACCTCAGCGATTATTGGTCGTTCCTTGGGGTCAGGTGAAACTCACTTAGCCAAGGAATTTGCCACTGGCGCTTTAATGCTCTCTTTTATTTTAGTCGGTGCGTTGGCTTTTATCGGTTATTTAACTATTGACCCTATTTTTCGTTTGATGGGGGCAACAGATGACTTATTGCCTTACATAAATGACTATATGGTGGTGTGGTATGCAGCGGCCATATTTTTAGCTGTTCCCATGGTGGGAAATAGTGTTTTAAGAGCCGCTGGAGATACTAAAACCCCCAGTATTATTATGACCTGTGGTGGCATAATTAACGTTATTTTAGATCCCATCTTTATTTTTGGTTGGGGACCCGTTCCAGCGATGGGAATTCAAGGTGCGGCGCTAGCTACCGCTATTGCTTGGGGAATAGGGCTGCTCTATATATTGTATTTACTTGCCGTAAAACGGAAATTAATGCTTCCTCGGTTATTGACCTTAAAAGAGCTAAAGCTGACCAGTGGTGGGGTTTTACGAATAGGTTTACCTGCGGCTGGAGCCAATATGCTAACTCCAATTGCTGGCGGCATAATCACTGCAATTGCTGCTGGTTATGGTCCTGGAGCCGTAGCGGCTTGGGGCGTGGGAAGTCGCTTAGAATCGATTGCCAGTATCTTGGTGTTAGCACTATCAATGTCGTTACCTCCGTTTATCAGTCAAAATTTTGGGGCTAACAAAGTTACTCGAGTTGCTTCTAGTTACGTACTTTCGCTTAAGTTTGTACTCATTATTCAGCTAGTTGTTTACCTTCTTCTGTGTTTAGTCGCACCATTTGTTGCCTCTTTGTTTGCCGAAGAACAGCAGGTTGCAGACTTAATTGTTTTATTTTTGTATATAGTGCCCCTTGGTTATGGATTGCAGGGCGTTGTTATTCTCACAAATTCTTCCTTTAATGCCATGCATCAACCGATATCAGCATTGATCTTAAGCGTCATTAGGTTATTTTTGTTTTTTGTACCATTGGCTTATTTAGGAAGCGAGTTGTTAGATATTAAAGGCATGTTTTTTGGCATTATATTAGCTAATATTTGTACCGCAATTGTGGCTTACGTTTGGTTTACTAAGAGCATCGATACGCGACACCAACCTGCCTAATTAAGTAAGGAAAAAGAATTGAGTCGACCATTTGAATTATCCTCACATTATCAACCCGCGGGTGATCAGCCCCAAGCGATCGAAAAACTTGTCGATGGCTTGGAAAGCGGGTTAGCAAATCAAACATTGTTGGGGGTAACTGGTTCTGGTAAAACCTTTACAATGGCGAATATTGTCTCGCAAGTACAAAGACCGACGTTAATTCTTGCTCACAATAAAACCCTCGCAGCGCAATTATACGGAGAAATGAAAGAGTTTTTTCCTAACAACGCTGTTGAGTATTTTGTTTCTTACTACGATTATTATCAGCCCGAAGCTTACGTTCCGAGTACTGATACCTTCATTGAAAAAGACTCTTCCATAAATGACCATATTGAACAAATGCGCTTGTCAGCCACCAAGTCTTTGATGGAGCGTCGCGACGTTATTATTGTGTCGAGTGTTTCAGCTATTTATGGACTAGGTGATCCTGAGTCTTATATGAAAATGTTGTTACATTTGCGTCAAGGGGATTTAATGGATCAACGGGCTATTCTTCGTCGCTTAGCGGAGTTGCAATATGCTCGCAACGATGTCTCTTTTGAGCGTGGTACTTTTCGTGTGCGCGGTGATGTAATTGATATTTTTCCGGCTGATTCGGAGAAGCAAGGAATCAGAGTCGAGTTGTTTGATGAAGAAATCGATGCCATTCGATTATTTGATCCATTGACTGGCAGCGTTGAACAAACTGTTACTCGCGCCACTGTCTTTCCGAAAACGCACTATGTTACTCCACGGGAAAAGATCTTAGAGGCAATAGGGCATATTAAAGTAGAGCTCAAAGATCGCAGAGAACAACTGAAATCAGTACATAAATTAGTTGAAGAGCAACGCATAGTGCAGCGTACTCAATTTGATATGGAAATGATGCAAGAGTTAGGGTACTGCTCTGGTATTGAAAATTATTCTCGGTATTTATCAGGCAGAGCGCCTGGTGAGCCACCGCCAACATTATTAGATTATTTTCCAGCCGACGGTTTGTTGTTTGTGGATGAGTCGCATGTGACTGTTTCGCAAATTGGTGCCATGTACAAAGGCGACCGTTCTCGTAAAGAAACCCTCGTTGAATTCGGTTTTAGGTTGCCTTCAGCATTAGATAACCGACCATTAAAGTTTGAAGAATTTGAACAAATTTCTCCACAAACTATTTATGTTTCAGCCACGCCCGGTAAGTATGAAATTGAAAAGTCCGGTGACGATATCGTTGAGCAAGTTGTTAGACCAACAGGTTTGTTAGATCCTGAAGTAGAAGTGAGACCCGTTGCTAGCCAGGTTGACGACGTAATGTCGGAAATAAACTTGCGTGTGGTGAAAAACGAAAGAGTGTTAGTAACCACGCTAACCAAACGCATGGCGGAAGACCTCACGGATTATCTGGATGAACATGGCATTCGAGTAAGATATCTGCATTCAGACATAGATACGGTTGAGCGTATTGAAATTATCCGCGATTTACGATTGGGTAAATTCGATGTTCTAGTGGGGATTAACCTGCTTCGAGAAGGTTTGGATATGCCAGAAGTTTCATTAGTCGCCATTTTAGATGCTGATAAGGAAGGCTTTTTGCGCTCTGATCGCTCACTGATTCAGTCTATGGGGCGGGCTGCTCGAAACGTGAATGGCAAAGCAATACTCTATGCCGACCGAATCACTGGTTCAATGCAACGAGCAATGGAAGAAACCGAGCGCCGACGGGAGAAGCAACATCAACATAACCTTGATAATGGTATCGTGCCCACGCAATTAAACAAACCTATTACCGATATTATGGATATAGGAGAGGGTAATTCGGTGGATGTTGGTGGCAAAGTTAAATTGCGTAAAATTGCTGAAGCGAATAAAACATACAAAGCAATGACAGCCACAGAGTTGATGGCGAAAATTGCTGAATTAGAAAAGCAAATGTTCACTGCAGCCAGAGAGTTGGAATTTGAAAAAGCGGCGAGTTTACGAGATGAAGTGGAACTTCTTCGTGAGCAAAGTGTAAAACTATCTTAGGGGGATTGAAGATAGTTTTGCTATGTACTAATGGCTACTTACTTGTGATGACGAGAGTGTTGAGGGGCAAAAAGGTATGAGTTTAGATAAGGTTGTGACTTTGAGTTAAGTGTTTTAAATCCCTAAAACATCAATAGAATAAACTGTAATTAATGATTGTAATACAGTGGCAGCTTGCCTAATATAGCAATTAGAGTATCTATTTATATACCTTAACTTGGTGTTTTTATGTTAAACCGCTTACAAGAATCAGACATAAAATTGTTACGTGTTTTCTATGCTGTCGCCTCATGCAACGGCTTCACCGCTGCTGAACCTGTGCTTAGAATGCAACGTCCGAATATCAGTGCTGCAATTAAAAAGCTCGAAGAAAGATTAGATCTAGTGCTTTGTCATCGAGGCCGTGGCGGTTTCCAAATGACCAAAGAGGGTGAAGTAGTTTTTCAGGAAACTAAACGAATCTTTAATGCTTTTGATAATTTTGTGTTTAACTTGAAGAGTTTACATGATGATTATTCTGGCCATATCACACTAGTATTGATGGCTGGATTACCTCTTTCTATGCAGTTAGCTGTTAGTAAAGCAGTTAAAAGCACAATGAAGAAGTTTGATGATATTCACGTCAATATACAAACCCGACTTTACAATGAAGTTGAGCATGTGGCCTTATCCGGCGAGTGTCATTTAGTTATCTCAACTTATGACATGGTAAAACCAGAATCGGTAACCTTCCATACTGTTGATCATATTTGTCATGGAAGATTATATTGCGCCCCTTCACATCCGTTGGCTAAGTATAAAGAAGATTTACCTGAGACCGTGAAGATAGAAGATTATCCGGCAATTGGGATTTCAGGGTTGTCCTCAGCTAATTATATTCAAGATGAAAGACGTTTAGCTATTCAAACGTTTTCTGACTCTTTCGATGGCTGCATGTCGGCTATCATGACTGGTGAGTATGTAGGTTTGTTGCCTGATTATATGACCAAAGAACAAGGCGCTGGCTTGGGTTTAGTCCCTGTTGGTGGTGGTAATATGTTCAAATTTGAACATGAGTTATTTGTTATGAACGGCAAAAATACACGCTTAAACCCAGTATTGCGTCACTGCATTAAAGAGCTCAGTCACTTTATCAAAGAAAGTCAGAAGTAAATGTGAATTTTAATTCATAAAAAAATGCCAGCATAATTGCTGGCATTTTTGTTTTAGATAGTTTTAACGCTGAAATTCGCTGGTTTTACTCCATTGTGGCCAATCATTTGAGTTGGCAATGCTGTAGCCCACATCGAATAACATTTGCGTATCTTCTTGAATGCCGCCAAAGTCCCAGTTTTCTCTGAATTGATCACATACCTGATGGTAACAACCTTTTACTACTACACTGGCGCGTTTACGATATTTAGCGGTCGCTTCGTTTATTGGTTCGTTGCCACCTTTAGCATAAAGGGCAGGGACCCCTTGTTTTGCGAAACTGAAATGATCGGAACGATAATATGATCCAGCTTCCGGTCTATCTTCTTGTGTCAGATAACGGCCTTGCTTAGTGACGGCTGACTGAAGATAGTTCTCTAAATCAGATTTCCCCATTCCCACAACTGAAACATTTTTTGTTCTGCCTAAAACGTTGAGGGCATCCATGTTTAGATTTGCTACGGTTTTATCTAACGGAATAATTGGGTGTTCGGAATAGTATTTAGAGCCAAGCAAACCTTGCTCTTCAGCTGTTACAATTAAAAAGGTAATTGAACGTGCTGGACGAATAGAAAGCTCTGAAAATGCTTTTGCCATAGTTAAACTGGCGGCTACCCCTGTCGCATTATCGTGAGCACCATTATAGATTTGGTCCCCTTTTAAACTGGTGTCCATGCCTAAATGATCCCAGTGCGCGGTGTAAATTATGTGTTCGTCAGGAGCGACGCTGCCAGGTAATGTTGCGATAACATTATTGCTCACTGACTTTTTCAGCTTACTGTTTATTGTAATTGAAGCTGTTGTGCCTAATGCTTTGGAGTAGGGGCCTTGCATTGCTTGCGCTTTTTCATGGCTGAAATCAAGGCCTGCTTCGGCAAACACTTTGTTGGCGGCTTCAAGACTAATCCAACCTTCTACCGCGACTCTGTCTGAGTTACCATTTTTGGAAACTAAACTGTATTGCGGGCCACTCCAGCTGTTGGATACAACTGACCAACCGTATGAGGCTGGCGCTGTTTCATGGACTATAATGGCTGCTTCAGCGCCTTGACGGCTGGCTTCTTCATATTTGTATGTCCAGCGACCATAGTAAGTCATAGTTTTACCTTGAAACTTACCACTTTCGGGATTTTCGAACCCAGGATCATTAACTAAAATGACCACGGTTTTGCCTTTTACATCTAGGCCTTCATAGTCATTCCAATTGTATTCTGGTGCATTTACACCGTAACCAACGAATACAATTTCGGAGTCATTCAGATTAACTTGGGCAGTTTCACGTTTCGAAGATGCAACCATATTTTTTTGGTATTCAAATGTATTTTGTCCCATGCGTAGTTGCATGTTTGGATCAGCAGTAATTTCCATTAATTCCACTGCTTGAAGATAACTATTACCATTGCCAGGTTGAAATCCTAGCGTTTTGAAATTATTCACTAAATACTCAAGGGTTTTCGTTTCCCCTGCTGAGGTTGGTGCTCTACCTTCAAATTCGTCAGACGATATAGTTTTGACGTGCTGTTTCAACTCCTGTTCACTGATGCTGTCATACACCTGCTGGAAGTTACTTTGCGGACTATTGCTGTCTGGGAGTTGTTCACATCCGGCCAAAGCCAAAATCGAAAAAACAACGGGAAAAATAAAACGTCGTGATTGCATATTGTTACTCTTATTATTACATTTGCGTCCAGTATAAGAAATCCATCAAAAAGACTCTAGTAGCTAATGACAACACTTAACCCAACATCGCCTAGCGAATGCCAAGAATTGTGGACAGGCATTGCAAAAAGGCCGCCTTTTACTGAGCTTGAACAGCGTTATAGCTTAACTAAATTTGAGCACTTATTGCATGCAGACACGCTCAACACTTTAAAAAATAGGCTTATTACCACAGAGAATGGCTCTACCCAACGTGGACATACCCAACGTGGACAGGCACCGCAAAATACCCAACGTGGACAGGCACTTCAAAGCAGCCTAGCGTCTCTTGAACGTGGACAGGCACCGCAAAATGATTTCAGTCAGAGTTTGAATCATGGACAGGCATGTCAAATTGATTTTAAACAGTCTTTTAAATGTCAAAATTCCATGTCTGATTCGGAAGACTATTACGAAACCATCATTTTCAAAGACAAAATTATTCCTACCCGACCTAATTCTTGGCATGACTTATTTAATGGTTTGATTTGGCTTAATTTTCCTAAAACTAAAACACTTTTAAACGAGTGGCATGTTGAAGATATTCAATCCCATGGTTTAACACCGCGTACCCATCGACGAAACCAAATTACACTGTTTGATGAATGTGGCGTTATTTTGGCTGTCTCGGATCCACAAATATGTGAAAACCTGTCTAATCATCAATGGCAAAAGGTTTTTATTGAAGACAGACATAAGTGGGCAAATTATAACTCGTATTTACATCACGATTTGGAGCGGCTAAATAACCAGGACAGTCATGTTAAAAATAACCAAGACAGTCATGTTAAGATGCCGGCAGCTAAAGCGTTTGTTTTTGGACACGCAAATTATGAAATGCTTCTAAATCCTTTTATCGGGTTGACTGGGAAATGGTTAGCTATAAGAGTTGATAACAGTTTTTTCGAGGAAAATTATGATCGGCAGTTAACTATTTTAGATTCTGCTATTTATGACCTTTTAAATCGTAAACATTTGCTTTCAAACTCGAGAAAACTATCACCCATTCCGCTTTTAGGCATACCAGGTTGGCACTTAGCAAACGAGAACGAAGACTTCTACATGAATCAGGACTACTTCAGACCAGCTCGCTCAAAATAACTTTGCCATGGTTATTTCATTAATAACAAGAAAAACCACAGTACTATTATTATTGCAAAAGGCGCAATTGCAATTGTATAAATCTTCGAACTGTTAAATTTGGTCCAGCGGCTAAGCCCCACAGCTATCAGGTAAATACTAAAAAATAGTTCAGGCTTTATTAAATTAGCTAACCCATACCACTTTGATCCTTCGTCTAAACTTAACCAATACGACAAAGCTAGAGGGTTTAATTGGCCAATGGAAATTTGATTGTTTTCAGCTAAAGTCAGGCTGATTAAGGCCGCAATAAAACCAATTACCGAGGGTAACGAGACCCACCATGTAAAACCGTACCAATCTGTAAACCCATTAATACACTCATCATCTGTTTTAGCGACTAAATTGAGATAAGCAGCAAGTATCAAATTGATGATTACTTGGAATAAAAAAGCAACGATAAGCATACCAGTAACAAGAAAATCTGGTTTGATTTGCGCTCGAATATTATTTTGTTCGGCAGGACTAAGATTACCAGCTGTACTATTAACGATAAAATCACGATACCATTCAAAATCAACAAAATTGTAATATAAATATATTGGTAGTAATACAAAACTCATAACTAATATGAAAGGTATCCAAGACCAATTATTATTATTGTTAGCAGCTTCAAAAACTCCATTTGGTTTTGTGAATATTTGTAGAGATGCTTGGAATGGATTAGTGGGTTGCATAACAAAGGTGCTCTCGTTAGGTTAAAGTTTTTCTTGATTCACTCTAAATGGCGTAGTTGTTTTATTTTGTATAAATGTAAAGCAGAACTTTTTCAATTATATGTAATAAATCCAGCAAGTTATACACTATTGAACAAGTATGTCCGAATTACAGGCATTTGCTTGAATATTGACTGTTTAGTTTACTTTATAAATCTGTAGAGTTTATCTAGCTAAAATGCAATCAGGGAAAAGTAATGATAGAAATAAAGAGCTTAGCTAAAAAGTTTGAGGTTGAGAATCCCAAAAAACTTAGCGAGCAAGAAAAGAAAGATCCTCGCCTTAAAGGCCGGTACTTCCATTCTGTATTGGATGTGACGTTTAAAGTAAATAAGGGGGAGGTACTTGGTTTACTCGGCCCTAATGGGGCAGGTAAAACTACAACTTTAAGAATGCTATCTACGGCCCTGCAACCAAATCAGGGAAGTGTCTTTATAAACGACGTTAATGTATTAGAAGATCCCTTAGTTGCTCGTCAGAAAATTGGATTTCTATCAGGTTCCACAGGGTTATATGGTCGTTTGACTGGTCGTGAAAATATTGAGTATTTTGGACAGTTGCACGGTATGCATAAACAAGAAATCGAAAGTCGCATAACAGAATTATCAGACTTGTTAGAAATGGGAACTTTTTTGGATCGACGAAGTGAAAACTTTTCTACTGGAATGAAGCAAAAAACATCAATTGCCAGAGCTGTAGTCCATAATCCTGAAGTCGTTATATTGGATGAGCCAACTACAGGTCTAGACATAATGGCGACTCAAACTGTGCTGGATTTTATTCGTAGTTTGAAAAACAAAGATATCCCCGTCATTTTTTCGACTCACCATCTCAGTGAAGTGGAGGAGTTATGTGACAGAGTAACTGTTATTGATAAAGGGATAAGTCAGTTTGATGGCAGTCTTGATGAATTTAGGAGACAGGCAATAGATGGTAATTTACATGATGCTTTCTTAGCCACCATTCAAAAGGGAGTGTCATAATGTGGTTGGTGTTTTTAAAAGAATTAAAAGAACTAGTCAGAGATAAAAAAACGCTATTTTTTATGATTGCTGTTCCCATACTTGTAATGCCTGCTTTCGCTGGTATAGCTATTTATTTTGCGCAAAATGCCGCGACTGAAGCACAAAATAAAGTGTTGAATTATGCGTTGATAGGAGGACGGTACGCTCCTGATATTGATGCTAAATTAATGCAAATTGATGGTTTTAAAAGAGTTGAAATCAATCAGCAGACGGATTACAAAAAATTGATCCAAGAGAATACAGTCGATTTTGTCTTAGAAATTCCAGCAAATTACTCTGATGACGTTTTGCAATCTGGACAGGCACTGCTAAAACTTCATCTAAATGATTCTGGCTTGAATCGCGTTTTTTATCGTGTAAATGAAATAGTTGATGAACAACTTCAAAAATTAAGGGCGTCCGCTTTTGCTAAATTGAATTTATCAGAAGAACAACAAATTGCTGTATTAAATCCGATTATTCTAGAGAAAGTTAATACTGCTGACAGCCGCGAAAATTGGGGAGAGAAAATAGGTGGTTTAATACCTTACTTTATTTTTATATTGTGTCTTCAAGGGGCAATGTTTCCGGCTGCAGATTTAGGGGCGGGAGAAAAGGAAAGAGGAACCTTAGAGACCTTGTTAATTTCGCCTATTGAGCGCTACAAACTAGTATTAGGTAAATTTCTAACTATCGCCTTTGCAGGTTTAACTTCAGCACTCATTACCGTCACCAGCATGGCATTATGGGGGCTGATACTTAGTCAGGGTTTAGCGATTGAGTTTGTGGTGACATTTATGTCATCCATTGGCGCTGTAGACTTTATTCTAATGTTCCTGATGTTAATTCCCGTGGTAGCTATTTTCGCATCTATTTTATTAAGCCTGTCCATCTACGCTAAAAGTTACAAGGAGGCGCAAAGTTATATGGGGACGTTGATGATGTTGTTGTTTATCCCTATCTTTTTAGCCATGGCGCCCGGGGTTGAACTGAAAGGGATTTGGGCTTGGGTACCTTTAACTAACGTTGCATTGGCTATAAAAGAATTGATTAAAGGTACAATGGATTATTTTCAGTTGATTGCAATTTTCGGGTCTACGGCTTTGATTGCCGCAGGTTTGTTGGCATTTTGCGTAAACTGGTTTAATAAAGAAAAAGTTCTGTTCCGTTAATTGTAAATTGGTCGCATTAGAATTTGTGTTGCAGATATTATTCTTTAGGCTCTTACTCAATAATAATTATCTGTGACACTTAGTATTCTTTTCCTGTTCGTATGTTCTTTGAATCGTTTTAAGGCGTGATAACTACCTGCTGCAAGACCATAAATCGCTTCGAATTGGTGACTGAGAGTAAACCAAGTTGATTCAATAAAATTCAGTTTGGTTAGAATACTCTGTTGAGAAGTAGTAACTAAATTGTCATGCGATGGATTGGATATTTTAGCTGTTTCCCTCACTAAGCTTATATAATCGATCAAATTTAAAGGTAAGCACGACTCTTTGTCATTTTCAGAAACAAAAGGCATTAATTCGCGAGGTTGAATACCTTTTTGAAATGCCGCAATGCGTCGTTTAATGCTAGTGTGACTCGAAGTTTCAGGTGTAGCCTCTATCTTAGCTCTAATAGGGTTTAAATCGACATATACCATGCAAGCGGTTAGCGCTTTTTCGTCTAGCAACGCTTGGGATTTAAATCTACCTTCCCAAAAATGCCCAGTACACTTATCTTCTAGATTTGCCCGTCGAGCAATCGGTTCATTCAACTCGCGCATAAACCAACTAATATCAAATAAGCGCTGACGATATATTGATATTGTATTATTGAGGGCTTGTCTTTGGGTTTCGTTCAATTCCGGTGATTTAGTTTGGATAAACTGCAGAGCTAATTCGGTTGGCTTGTGTATTTTTTGCCAATTTTTGATGACGTCTGTGTCTGATAAACCAAGTGCTTTAGTTTTATTTACATGCAATACCACGTGAATATGGTTGTTCATGACTGCATAGGCACATACATCAATGCAAAAAACAGATGTGAGTAATAATAATCGGTCCTCAACCCATTGGCGTCGATGTTCATAATTTTGACCGCTATGAGTGTCTATGCCACATAGGTAGGCACGGCGAACGCACCTAGATACACAGTGGTAATACGGCGTATCAACCAGGCTAATTTGATGCTTCCTTGCAACAGGCATTTTTTAATCCATTTTTAATGCAATTCACAATAGCTTAGTAGTAATTTTGGTAATGAGAAGTCTAGTTTAAATTGAATTCAGGTCTAGTTTGGTTGCCTGTCCACAAATTGTAGTTTTGGTGCCTGTCCACGATTTAGTAGTTTTGGTGCCTGTCCACGATTTGGTACCAAAATTTTGTAGTAGGAATTTTAGAATTAGAGGCTGTAAGAATACTTCAACAGCAGCAAAACGATACTCGAATACAGTAAAGAAACTGGCCAACCAAAGTTGATAAAATGTTTAAATTTATAATTGGCGGCATTAAACGCTAATAAATTGGTTTGATATCCATAAGGTGATAAAAAACTAGCGCTGGCAGCAAATGCTACCGCTAATGCGAAGGGCATAAGTGGAACTTCTAGCAGTTGAACTACACCGTATGCGAAAGGAAACATCAGGGCTGCGGCTGCATTGTTGGTGACCAATTCTGTCAACAGTAGGGTTAACCCGTAGACAACCAGCAAAGCTATAAATGGACTGCTGTCACTTAAAAAGGGTTTTAAGGAACCGGTTATTAGATCAATTACGCCTGAAGAAGATAGGGCAGACGCTAAACTCAATGCGCCAACAATCACAATTACTAAGTTAATTGGAATGTTTCGTTTTAGCTCTGAATTATTAATAACACCGGCGACGATTAACGCTGCCATGAAAAATAATAAGCCTGAAGATAAACTGAGTACCGAAGTTGCAGCTAATAAAATGGTTAATAAAAATCCACCAATGGTCAAAATTTCTTGAGGTTTATTTAGACGGGTTGAAATTTTTTGTTCAGAAATGATAAAGAAGTTTTTACTCAGGTTGTGCCTGTTAACAAAATCTTGTCCCGTTGCAAGTAAGAGGAAATCTCCGGCTTGCAATTTAATGTCTCCCAATTTACCAGATAACTGCTCACCATCTCTTCGAATAGCAACAACTGCAGCATCAAATAGGGCTCTAAACCCAACAGCTTTAAGGGTTTTGCCTATAATTTGAGCTCGATTTGAGATGATAACTTCGGTTAAGTTATCTCTTAAAAGGCCATCTGTTTCGGCAAATAACACTAACCCCTTTATATGTGAAAGGCTGTCTACGTTCTTTATGTTTCCAGAAAAAATTAATTTATCTTTTTCTAAAATCATCAGGTCGGGAGCTACTGGACTAATTAATTGCCCGTCACGAATGATTTCAACTAAAAACAATTCAGGTAAATTTCGTAAATGATTTTGTTCTACGGTTTTTCCGATCAATTCTGAATCAGCTATCACTTCAGCTTCTATAAAGTAATATTGAAAATTCCCTTTGCGGGTCTCAATATTTGGCAAAATTGGTGTTAATAAAAACATTAATAAGCCACAACTTAGGCCAGCAACCAGTCCGTAAAAGGTAAAGTCCCAGAACTGAAAGCCAGGGTGACCTTGTTCAATCAGGAAACTATCTACAATCAAGTTGGTAGATGTTCCTATAAGCGTGACTGTCCCGCCTAATATTGCGGAGTAGGACAGCGGAATAAGTAACTTTGATGCAGGATGATGTTGATTTTGACTGATTGGAGCAATCATACTGGCAACCACTGCGGTGTTATTTAGTAGTGCTGAGGATGCAAAAGTGAGTCCAAACAATCGCCAGTAACTCGCTTTAAAACTGGCTGTAATCAGTTTTCTGCCTAAACTTTTAATCATGGATGTCTTATCAACGGCGGTGCTAACTAACAGCAAAATAATAAGGGTCAGTAAGCCTTCGTTGGTAAGGTTATGGGCAACTTCTGAGAATGTTATTTGGCCAAATAGCATTAATGCTAATGTGGAACCTGCAAACACAGAAGAAGGGCGCTTATCAGTAAAGATAAGCGCCGCAATAGTTGCGAAAAAAATCGCGATAACAGCAAATTGATTAAAATCCACAGCTGGGAGTTCGAGTAATTATAACTTGGTTATGTCAGTGGCATTCCAATGTGGGAAGTGTTTTCTAACCAAAGTATTGAACTCAATTTCAAATTCTGAGAATTGATTCACAGCCGTTGTCGCCTGTGTCTGCTCGATTATCATTCCTGCGCCCACAGTTCCATTTGTTACCCTATCTATAATGATAAACGCACCTGTAGCACGATTTTCAGTATAGGGGTCACAAGCAACCATCTGAGTAAGCTTGATATTAGCAACCGCAATCTCATTTAAGTTCAGATGTACTGCTTCTTTCTTTTCCATGGTATTGACGTCAATTAAATAATTGATATTGGTGACCGAACCCGGTACGAATTTCGTCGCAAATTTAAAACCATACTGCTTGTTTGGAATCAATGCTTCTTCATCCATCCAAACCAAATGGGTCTTAAACGTATTTCCATGTAATGGTAAATTATCCGACTTAACAATCATATCGCCACGAGATATATCAATTTCGTCTTCTAAGGTTAAGGTCGTAGTCAATGGAGCATGAGCAAGCTGTTGTTCACCTTCAAAGTTAACGATTGATTTTACCGTTGACTGTTTTCCAGATGGCAAGGTCGTAACCTTATCGCCTACTGCAATTTGACCAGATACAACTGTACCAGCAAATCCGCGGAAGTTAAGATGTGGGCGATTGACATATTGCACAGGGAAGCGGAAATCATCCAGATTGAGATCTTTACCGATTTCTATATTTTCCAACGCTGTCATCAAGGTACTTCCAGTATACCAAGGCGTGTGTTCGCTTTTATTCACCACGTTATCGCCATCAAGTGCAGACAAAGGAATAAAAGTGATATCAGGAATGTCTAGTTGTTTAGAAAACTCCAAATAATCTTGCTTAATCTCTTCAAAAACAGTCTGACTATAATCCATCAAATCCATTTTGTTGATAGCAACAATGACGTGTTTGATACCTAACAACGAGACTAAAAATGAGTGACGACGAGTTTGCGTTTTCACGCCAGCACGGGCGTCGACTAAAATAATCGCCATTTGGCAGGTTGAAGCACCTGTTACCATGTTACGCGTATATTGTTCGTGTCCTGGAGTATCTGCAATGATAAATTTACGTTTATCAGTCGAAAAATAACGGTAAGCTACATCAATGGTGATACCTTGCTCACGCTCTGATTGTAATCCATCAACCAACAAAGCAAGGTCAACTTTTTCGCCTGTTGTGCCTACTTTTTTACTGTCTTTGGTAATCGCTGCTAACTGATCTTCATAGATCATTTTTGAGTCGTGTAACAAACGTCCGATAAGCGTACTTTTGCCGTCATCTACACTTCCGCAAGTAAGGAATCGAAGAAGATCTTTTTTCTCATGTTGATCTAAGTAAGACAATATATCTTTTTGTAGTAATGTGTTTTCGCTATTCATATTTTAGCAACTCACCAAAAAATAAGGGTTTAATACAGAATCTTTTTGATTGTAACGTAACGCTGGGGCATCAGGATCCAATGGGTTGTCTGAATTGATAACGGTAACTTTACCGCCAGCAGCTTCAACTACCGCTTGTGCTGCACCTGTATCCCATTCAGATGTTGGACCTAATCGAGGATATAGGTGAGCCTTGCCTTCAGCAACCAAACACAGTTTAAGTGAACTTCCCATTGCTACTAATTCTGTCTGGCCAGGCAGAGAATCCAGTAATGATTTAATTTCAGGGCTTTGGTGTGAACGGCTACCTACGACTTGCCAGGTTTCGCCATCTTGGTGTGGTTTAACGCTAATATCGTTAATTTCTCCACCATCTATCTTATATGCGCCTAGTTCACTAACACCAACATAAGTGGCATTTAGTACTGGGGCATAAACTACGCCTAAAACAGGCTTTCCGTTACTAATTAAAGCGATGTTAACGGTAAACTCACCGTTTTTCTTTACGAATTCTTTAGTGCCATCTAGTGGGTCAACCAGCCAGTAATCATCCCAGGTTTGTCTAGTTTTCCAGTCAATACTGGCAGACTCTTCTGATAAAATAGGCAGTTCCGAAATCGCTTTGAGTCCATCCACAATGATGTGATGTGCGGCTAAATCTGCTTCGGTCAAAGGACTTTCATCAGACTTTTCGTAAATAGCGAAATCTTTTTTATATATTTCAAGTATGGCTGTCCCTGCTTTATGGGTTATTTCAGCGACTTGCGTTGCGAGAGCATGGTCAAACATCAGTCTAAAAATCCTTTTTCCTGTAACATTTTAAACAATAACTCAGCAGATTCTTCCGCGCTTTGTCCTGAAAATGTTAAATGAATTTCTGGATTCTCTGGTGTTTCGTAGGTGGAATCAATTCCCGTAAAGTCTTTAATATCGCCCTGACGAGCTTTTTGATAAAGTCCTTTTGGGTCCCGTTGCTCGCAAACTTCTAAGGGAGTATCGACAAACACTTCGATAAATTCCCCTTCGGCCAGCAAACTACGACAAAAATCTCTGTCCGCTTTGAATGGCGAAATGAACGCTGTGAGTACGATTAATCCTGAATCTACAAAAAGTTTAGCCACTTCGCTGATTCGGCGTATGTTTTCAACTCTATCAGAGTCGCTAAAACCTAGGTCGCCACACAAACCGTGACGAACATTGTCACCATCAAGCAAATAAGTATGCTTGCTGGCTTCAGCTAGTTTCTTTTCTAATAAATTAGCAATAGTCGATTTGCCAGAGCCACTAAGACCTGTTAACCAAATTACTGATGGTTTTTGTGCTTTTGCTTTGGCTCTGCGTTGCTTGTCGACATCATGTTGATGCCATACGATGTTGTTAGCCATTAGAAATATCCTTCCATCTTTTTCTTCTCCATTGAACCTGAAGAGTCATGATCTATAACCCTTCCTTGACGCTCTGAAGTTTTAGTTAACAACATTTCTTGGATGACTTCAGGTAAGGTATCCGCTGTAGATTCGACAGCACCCGTTAGTGGATAACAGCCTAAGGTTCTAAATCTAACTGAACGCATTTGCGGTACTTCACCCTCTTCTAAAGGCATACGATCGTCGTCAACCATAAACAAAACCCCATCTCTTTCAACAACAGGTCTGGGTTTGGCTAAGTATAGTGAAGGGATTTCAATATTTTCTAGGTAAATATATTGCCAAATATCTAACTCAGTCCAGTTAGACATAGGGAATACACGAATACTTTCCCCTTTATTGATTTGCGAATTATAGATATTCCACAATTCTGGACGTTGATTTTTTGGATCCCAACGATGGTTATCATCACGGAAAGAGTAGACTCTTTCTTTAGCACGAGACTTCTCTTCATCGCGACGAGCCCCACCGAAAGCGGCATCAAATTTATATTTGTTCAGAGCTTGTTTTAATCCAGCCGTTTTCATTATATCGGTATGCTTGGCACTACCGTGGGAAAACGGACCTACGCCCATATCGATACCTTCTTGGTTGATATGAACTAGCAAATCTAAATCATGCTTCTTAGCCATCTTGTCACGGAATTCGATCATTTCGTGGAATTTCCAAGTGGTGTCGACATGTAATAAAGGAAAAGGAATTTTACCTGGGGCAAAAGCTTTGCGGGCTAAGTGTAATAAGACCGAAGAGTCTTTTCCTACTGAATAGAGCATTACTGGGTTATCGAATTCTGCAGCAACTTCTCTGAAAATATGAATACTTTCAGCCTCAAGCTGTTTCAAATGAGTCACTGACGGAATAGAGTTAGTCATGTTTTATTTCCACGTAAATTCGAGCGTTAGACAAAATACTTATATGCATAGAACAATAACATACTTTAGAGCAGAATAGGTATGACCATTTACTATATTTAGCAACAAAATCGTTTAAAAAAAGCAAAGGTAAACAACTTGTTAATAGCTTGTTTACCTCTGTGTTTTTTCGCCGTTTTTTACAAATCTTCTAATTCACGGTCAACGCTATCGAATGTCTGGCAAATAGTTGCTGTAGGCTTGGCTGTCATAAGACTGACACCCACTGTAAAGATACAACTTACAATAAACCCAGGTACTATTTCGTAAATGACATCGCTCAATGCCTGTCCATTAATCGTTAAGTCTGCAAAAACCCAAATGAGTACCGTTACTGCACCGGTAATCATACCAGCTAATGCACCAGCAAATGTCATGCGCTTCCAGTACAAACTAATGATAACCAATGGTCCAAAAGCCGCACCAAAACCAGCCCATGCGTTACTAACTAATGTGAGGACTGTGCTATCTCGGTCATACGCAAGCATTACCGCTACAAAAGCGACTAAAGCCACCGATATACGACCTACCATGACCAACTCTTTTTGACTGGCTCCACGACGTAAAAATGCTTGATAAAAATCACCCGTCAATGAGCTTGAGGTCACCAGTAGCTGCGATGAAATGGTACTCATAATTGCGGCTAGAATTGCTGCGAGTAAAAAACCGCCGACAAATGGGTTAAATAACAATTGTGATAACACAATAAAAATAGTTTCAGGATCTTCAATATTTCCTTGGGTTTTAGTCATATAGGCTAAACCGAACAAACCCGTTGCAACTGCGCCTGCCAAAGAGACGATCATCCAACTCATGCCAATCCGTCTCGCTACTTTCATGTCTTTGACATGTCGAATAGCCATAAATCTTACAATTATGTGTGGCTGTCCAAAATAACCGAGTCCCCAAGCAAGTAACGAAATGATGCCGATGGCCGAGAGTGCCTGTCCAGTTGATGCATCTACCCACAAACTCATCATATTCTCACTAACACTCGATATCTGTTGGGTGACTTCGCCTATACCGCCCACTTCAAACAACACAACTAAGGGAACCATAATAAGAGACACAAACATTATGCAGCCTTGCACAAAGTCAGTCATGCTCACCGCTAAGAAACCACCAAATAAGGTATACGCAACCACCACACCGGCTGTCACATAAAGACCGGTTTCGTATGTTAAACCAAAAGAGGATTCAAATAGCTTGCCGCCAGCAACGACACCGCTGGAGGTATAAAGGGTAAAAAATATAATAATCACGACGGAGGAAATAACTCGGAGTAAGCGGCTTTTGTCTTCGAATCGGTTTTCAAAATAGTCGGGTAGGGTAATAGAATTATTAGCCACTTCAGTGTAAACCCTAAGCCTTGGAGCAACCAAAATATAATTCAGAAAAGCACCTATGGTTAATCCTGCCGCGATCCAGATACTCGATAGTCCGGATACGTACATTGCGCCAGGAACTCCCATTAACATCCAACCACTCATGTCTGACGCACCTGCAGATAAGGCTGTCACTTTAGGGCTTAACGTCCTACCACCGAGCATGTATTCTGTCATGTCGGATGTGGACTCTCTGAAGGCGTAAAGGCCTATACCAAGCATCACGATAAAATACACGGTAAGTGATATGAGTGTACCTAATTCCATTGAAAATCCTTTGTTTTTAATATTTATCTCTGTATGAGTTGATCTATGCTAACAAGCATAGCGGTGGCATACTAGGGGCATCCATCTAAGCCGTAAAAATATTATTACAGTTGACCTAGTGCAACGACTAATATTAAGGCATCGAGAATTCTTAGTTTTATGAATTATTGTTTTTATGCATTTGAGCAATTAAGCCCGAATCAGCTTTATCAAATTTTGCGTTTACGCCAGAACGTTTTTGTTTTAGAACAAAAAAGTTTTTATGACGATATTGATAATCTGGATCAACTATCCAAACACTTATGTGTCTATTCACAGACGCAGCAATTGTTGGCGTATTCACGATTACGGATTGTTGGCGAAGCATCGGTTATCGGGAAAATAGAACGAGTTGTTGTAGACAGCCATGCTCGTGGTCAAAGATTAGCAGCTCAAATGATGGATGAAATTATTGTATATTTCCAACAAGATACGAAGGTTGAAGGGCTTTTATTATCGGCTCAGGTAGATGTTATTGCGTTTTATAAAAAGTGGGGATTTGAAATAAAAAGTGAGCTATACGATGATGGCGGTATCGATCATGTGGATATGTTTCTCTCTTTTAAATAGGTCGTATGGGAAATAAAAAAGACCCAATTAATGGGCCTCTTCAAATATCAAATTGTCGAACACTACAAGTTAGACGTTAAAGCGGAAGTGAATAACATCACCGTCTTTCACAATGTAGTCTTTGCCTTCCAAACGCCATTTACCGGCGTCTTTGGCTCCTTGCTCACCTTTAAATTCTACGAAGTTGTCGTAACCAATTATTTCAGCTCGAATAAAACCTTTTTCAAAGTCTGTATGGATTTTACCGGCAGCTTGTGGTGCAGTTGAGCCTTCAGGGAAAGTCCAAGCTCTTACTTCTTGAACTCCAGCTGTAAAGTAAGTTTGTAAGGTCAATAAGTTGTAGCCCGCACGAATGACTCGGTTTAAGCCGGGTTCTGTTAAACCCAATTCATCCATAAATTCTGCTTTTTCTTCTTCATCTAACTCTGCTATTTCAGATTCAATTTCTGCGCATACTGCTACAACTACTGCATTTTCTTTTTCAGCAATAGCGCGAACTTTGTCCAGATAAGGATTATTCTCAAACCCATCTTCGTTAACGTTTGCTACATACATTGTCGGTTTAAGCGTCAGTAAGTTCATGTAGCTAATTGCGGCTAGTTCTTCTTTTTCTAGCGCCACACCGCGAAGTAAAGTTCCTTCATCCAATGCTGGCTTAATCTTTTCCAATACTTTTATTTCGAATTTTGCATCAGAATCACCACTTTTAGCTTTTTTGGCCACTCTAAGTAGTGCTTTTTCAACGGTTTCTAAATCAGCCAAGGCCAATTCAGTGTTGATAACTTCAATGTCATCTTGTGGATCTACTTTACCTGCAACATGCACGATGTTGTCATTTTCAAAACAACGAACAACATGTCCTATGGCATCTGTTTCGCGAATGTTTGCGAGAAACTTATTACCTAAACCTTCGCCTTTAGAAGCACCAGCGACCAATCCTGCAATATCAACAAATTCCATTGTGGTAGGAATGACGCGTTGCGGTTTAACGATCTCAGATAGTGCAGTCAGTCTTTCATCTGGCACAGGTACAACGCCTGTATTGGGTTCAATCGTACAAAACGGAAAATTAGCCGCTTCTATGCCAGCTTTTGTTAATGCATTGAACAACGTTGATTTTCCGACGTTGGGCAAACCAACTATTCCACATTTAAAACCCATTTGGTGTTCCTTAAACTATTTGGCGCTCAGATAATCCGGCGTATGCTGTTATTCTACTTTGAATGAATGAAGGCGATTCATTGCCTTTTTTAAATCATCCTTTAACAATATTTCGGTACAACGCAATGCTTCGTCTATTGCGGCATCGATTTTTTCTTGATCTTGTTTTGACGCTTTTCCTAACACATGGCCGGTAACTCTGGATTTATCACCTGGATGACCAATGCCAATACGTAAGCGTAAAAAGTCTTTAAAGTTTCCCAGTTTTGAAACTATATCCCTGATCCCATTTTGACTGGAACTGCCGCCAACCTTGAATTTTACAATACCGGGTGGTAAATCAAGCTCATCAAAGGCAACCAACATATTTTCAGGGGGGATTCGATAAAAACTGCTTAGAGCTGAAACTGCCTGACCACTTTTATTCATATAGGTGGTAGGGATCAGTAATCTAATATCCTGTCCAGCATAAGTAATGCGGCCAGTATATCCAAAAAATTTATTTTCCAATTTGAGCGTGCACCCAAATTGTTTTGCCAGTGCTTCAACAAACCATGTACCGGCATTGTGACGGGTATTTTGATATTCGGGGCCTGGATTTCCCAGGCCCACAATAAGTTGAATGTCAGACAAGCAACTTATTCCTCAGATGCAGCTTCTTCAGAATCGCCTTCTTCAGCTTCTTCTGCGCTTGGTCCTTTAGCTGTTTTAATTGTTGCTACAGCCAAGTCATGAGACTCACCTTTAGCAAGCTCAACTAAAACTACACCTTCAGGAAGCACAAGGTCAGACAAGTGAACAGTTTCACCTAGACCAACAGACTCTAAGTTAACTTCGATGAATTCTGGAAGTACGCCAGGTAAACATGTTACTTCAACATCATTCATGTGATGTTCTGCGTGACCGCCTTCAGTTTTAATTGCTTCCGCTTTATCTTCGTTGATGAAATGAAGAGGTACATTGGTTGTAACTTCTTTATTTTTATCAACACGCAAGAAATCTATGTGTGTAACTTTTGGTTTGAAAGGGTGACGTTGCATATCTTTAACAAGCGCGTCTACTTTTTCACCAGCAATGTTAAGAGTAAGAACGTGGCTATAAAAAGCTTCGAATTCTTGCGCTTGAATTACTTTGTTATGAGCTAGTGTTAGAGATACTGGGTCTTTACCAGCACCGTAAAGGATAGCAGGGACTTTGTCTTCACGACGTAGGCGGCGGCTCGCACCTTTCCCCAAGTCAGAACGAACTTCTGCATCCAAGTTGAAAATTGCATCAGACATTTTGGAACTCCAAATTAAAAAATTAAATTTTGTAGTTTCTTGCGACCAGAAACTACATAAATGCAAGTATTACCTTGCTACCCATGGAAAACGGGCGCGGAAGTCTACCACTCGAGTGCATACTTAACAAGCACTTGGTACTTTATTTAACTAGCTGTCTAAGATTTTGTATCACTTGTGGATATAGGATAGATTAGCTTTTTAGTTATTCTCAATATAGGAAATAGTTTGAATGAATCATCTTAAATTTTGGGTCGTAATATTGTGTGCCAGTTTAATCAATTTCAGCGTTTTTGCTGAGCAAACAGCGTTAGTTGGTGGACGCTTAATTGATGGGTTTGGGCACCAACCTATAGCGAATAGCGTCATTTTAATCAAAGATGGAATTATTCAACAAGTAGGCACAGTTGATACTTTACCTGTGCCTAAGGGGTATCAAATTGTTTCCACCGAAGGGATGGATGTGTTACCTGGTCTGTGGGAAAACCATGCTCATTTAATGCTCAATGGTCACTCAGACTATGTGCATTGGGATAAAGCTTACATAAACCGTTTGGCTGATGAAATTATGCCCGCGAGTGCTGTGCAACTA
Organism: Alteromonas sp. M12; assembly: GCF_037478005.1. NCBI lineage: Bacteria > Pseudomonadati > Pseudomonadota > Gammaproteobacteria > Alteromonadales > Alteromonadaceae > Alteromonas > Alteromonas sp. M12. Next base: position 1,582,162 of record NZ_CP144164.1, read on the forward strand.
TTGCTCGCGGGGATCACGAGTGCTCGAGATTTAGGAGCACCTTTAGATGACACCATAAGCGTTAAAAAACGAATTGAAGATGGCACTATTCCTGGTCCTAACTTATATGTGTCAGGGCCGTTCTTACAACATGAAGCCTACCCAGGAACGGAACAGTTTCGTTGGGGCATCAATGGGGTGCGTGATGCAAAGCAAAAAGTTAATAAATTAGCTGATGCAGGTATGAACATCATTAAATTAATTGATCAGGATAAAATGGAATTAGAAGAAGCCCAAGCTATTGTCGATCAAGCGCATAAAAGAGGCCTTAAAGTTATCGCGCATTCCCATAGACCGAATGAAATTAGACGCGGTCTTGAAATCGGAGTCGATAATTTTGAACATACTGGACTAACAACCTCTCCTGAGTACCCCGAAGATATTGTAAAAATGCTAAAAGAACGCACTGCAACTGGTCGAGTAGCGGGCGGACCTTTATTTTGGACACCCACCGTTGAAGGTTTGTGGAATTATCCTGCCACTGTTGCCAATCCTGAAAAATTAGACAGCCAATGTTGGAAGCGTGGACTCAAGGAAGACACAATTACTGATATCAAAGGATCGTTAGAACATGTAGGGCAACTGGACTACATGCAACTGACACCGCTACGTAAACCTACGTTGAAACGCAAGATCGCGCAATTGAAAGACGCGGGTGTGGTTTTTCTAGTTGGCACTGATAGTGGTATTCCGGCGAAGTTTCATTGTCAAAGTACCTGGAATGAAATGGCAGTATGGGTAGATGAAATGAATATAAGTGCTATGGATACGATTCGTGCCGCAACTTATTGGCCCGCAGTTATGATGGGTGTCCATGAAAAAACGGGTACGGTTTCAGCGGGTAAAGATGCCGATATTATCGCGGTTCACGGAGATGTTTTACGTTACATTAATTTATTACAGCGGGTCGACTTTGTGATGAAAGGTGGTGTGGTTTATAAATCAGAAGGTGTGCCGGTAGAGAAAAATTTAGATTAATCTCATGTTCAAATAGATTAATATGGTTCGAGAGCCCGACATTGTTCGGGCTCAATTTTTTATACAAGACGAGAGAGGGCTCACCAAGCGTCTTTTTGCTTAACTTTACTTCTATCAATTTCAATAGCTTCTACTACTTTGAGTACTTCACCATATTGTTGAAACGTTAGTACATCAGTTAAAACATAGCCTTTTACTTCGACAACCATGCCATTTTGCAATAGTTCTTTGTTCATTCCTCTGGGCATGTATTTTTTGCCATCATTTGCGTCTAAGCCAAAAAATCCACCTTCCATACCTTTATAAACAATGGTGCCAGTAATAGTGAGCATTTCTGTTTCCTCTTGTGTGGCTTCACTGTTGTTCGCTTTTTTCAATTCTACAGCCGGTTTTGCTTGAGCCGCTGCAGACACGCTGGTGTCGGCAGTATCAGTACCTGAACAACCCACAAAAAATATTATCGAAAATAGACACAGTAACTTATTCATTTTTATCCCATCAATATTATTTTGTACAATATACAACCATGTATAACACGATACTTTGACAATTACATTTTATAAAAGTGCATAAAAAAGCCGTTTGATTTTACAATCAAACGGCTTTTAATCAATCTCGTGTACTGTTAGAAATTAGTACTCGAACATCGCTGAAATGGATTCTTCATTACTCACTCGACGAATTGCTTCAGCTAACATGTTGGACAAGGTTAGTTGTTTGACACGGCTCAAAGCTTTTATGTCATCAGCAAGTGGAATACTATCGGTGATGATAATTTCATCAATCACTGAGTTTTGAATATTTTCCACTGCATTACCAGAGAAGATCGCATGAGTTGCATAGGCATACACGTTTCTTGCACCGTGAGCTTTTAGTGCTTCAGCTGCTTTACCTAATGTACCGCCAGTGTCGATCATATCATCGACAATGATACAATCTCGATCGTTTACATCACCAATGATATGCATAACTTGTGCGACATTAGCTTTGGGACGACGTTTATCAATAATCGCCAAATCTGTGTCATTAAGCAGTTTTGCCATTGCTCGGGCTCTTACTACACCACCGATGTCTGGCGAAACTACTACTGGATTATGAAAATCACGACGACGCATATCGTCTAGCAAAATCGGTGTTCCAAATGCGTTATCAACTGGCACATCGAAGAAACCTTGAATTTGTTCTGCATGCAAGTCGATGGTTAATACGCGGTCAACACCCACGTTCGATAAGAAATCAGCCACTACCTTTGCGGTAATAGGAACACGCGCCGAGCGAACTCGTCGATCTTGACGTGCATAGCCAAAATATGGAATTACAGCGGTTATACGACCTGCTGATGCGCGACGAAGTGCGTCGATCATCACGATCAATTCCATTAGGTTATCGTTAGTTGGGGCACAAGTTGATTGAATGATAAAAACGTCAGAACCACGTACATTCTCATGGATTTCGACGCTTATTTCACCATCACTGAAGCGGCCCACACTAGCGTGGCCAAGTTTAGTATAAAGTCTATCTGCTACTTTTTGGGCGAGTTCTGGTACTGCATTACCAGCGAAAAGCTTCATGTCCGGCACAAGAAATTTCCTCAGTGCGAAAGTGTTAAGGGTAACCAATGGGCTACATTGATTCATCGCGTTTCAGGGTTGCCGCGAGCTTAGTCTAGATTGCGTTTGTCAGCAGTTAAGCCGAGGTTAATTGCATTATAGCTAAATACTCATGTAAGGGGGATGTATTAATACCTTTTGCGACAAACGCCTGACAATCTTCAGGCAAGATTCGTTTAACCTGCTCAGCTTGTTCGAAAGTGTCAAAAACAGAAAATAAGCACGCTCCTGTCCCTGTCATTCTCGACGGCGCGTATTCTAACAACTGACGTAATAAATTTGCAACTTTAGGATAGCGATCACAGACTAATTTTTGGCAATCATTGCGAGTTTTCGTAAATTCGTAATCTTGCCAGGCTATTTTAGCTGAATTTCGGATTAAATCATCCGCCGCAAAAATTTCCGCAGTGGACACGTGACAATTTGGAAAAACAATCAGATAAAATTTCGAAGGAAGCTCGGTTGCTGTGATTTTTTCTCCCACACCCTCTGCAAAAGCGGTTTTGCCATAGATGAATATAGGGACATCGGCACCTAGGGTTAATCCGATGTCAGCTAATTGCGATTCTGACAATTTCGTTTTCCACAATGCATTGAGCGCAACCAAGGTTGTTGCCGCATTGGATGAACCTCCGCCAATGCCACCTCCCATTGGAAGCTGTTTATCTAACCAGATATTGCAACCTAAAGTTGAGCCTGAAAGTTGCTGTAATTGTTTGGCTGCTTTGTAGATTAAATTATCTTCTTGGGCTACACCTTCTAGTTCGCTTTTTATGCTAATGACGCCGTCATCAGTGACTTCAAACGCTAATTGATCACCAATATCCACTAATTGAAATAATGTTTGCAATAAATGATAACCTTTTTCATTTTGTCCATTGATGTGCAAAAAAAGGTTTAATTTGGCGGGGCTAGGCCACCAATGTTGAGGGAGCGGGCTCTGTATCATTGCATTCTCTGCCAAGAAGATATTTTAATTTTAATTTGATTCGCGGTATTTTGCGTGTTGGTCAGCTCAATAGCATGGGGTAACCAAAGTTCTTCCACTTTTTTGTAGTCAGAATAGGTTAACGTCCAAGGCACGCATTTTTTGCATTTAGCTTCTAACTTACTGACTAAACCGTACTCATCGTACACCACGTTATCATTTTTTGTATGTTGTCCTTTTACCCAAAGTCCGAGCTTTTCTACCGGAATATTCCAACCTGTTACCCGTAAAATCAATTTATTGGGGTCAGTATCGGTGAAGGTTTGGTCATCAACTTCTAATTTTGCGTAGTTATCACCACTTTGCATTTTTAAAATGCTGGTACCTATAAAGGTATTTAATTGTAAATCAAATTGAGTTAGTTGCTGCTGCCAATTCATGTAAGCACTAACTTTATCTTCTTCACTTTTGAATGCTAAGCGCCCTTTGATTTTCCAATGGGTTAAATCTGAAAGCTGCTGCTGATGACGTTCGCTATCGATACTTTGATTAATTCTAGTCGATGTTACACAACCTGATAGTAACAGTATGGTCAAACAAGCAGATATGACAAAAATCGATTTCATGCAAAGTGCCAAATTGAGATTTAGATGATTTTTTATGCGTTAATTAAGACTTCTGATAAAAAACAGCTAAAATTGAGTTGGATTGTTATTTTATATGGGAACACAGAAGCTCCACTACTTTCAATACTTTTGGCTTTTGCGTACAATGCCGCTCCCAATAATATTGCACGGTTGACTAGCATTTCTCAATGACACTGATTGCTGTAGGAATTAATCACAAAACGGCCCCTGTGGTTTTACGCGAGAAAGTTGCCTTTCCTGTGGAATCCATGGTGGAAGCGCTTGCCTCTTTGCGAGAGCATTTAGGTGCTGAAGAATCAGTAATTCTATCTACCTGCAATCGAACTGAAATTTATATATCAACTGAACATTCGTTAGGCGATAAGCTGATCAAGTGGCTTGCTAACTTTCATAATTTAGATACCAACGAACTTATTTGCCATAGTTATCTGCTTGAAGAACAAGAGGCTATCCAGCACATTTTGCGAGTCGCCAGTGGTTTAGATTCTTTAGTATTGGGTGAGCCGCAGATTCTAGGGCAGGTAAAACAAGCGTATACGAGCGCCAAAAATTATGGCGCAGTGAATAGTCAACTTGAAAAGTTATTCCAACATACTTTCTCGGTGGCAAAGAAAGTTCGAACAGAGACAGACATTGGTGCTAATGCGGTTTCCGTTGCTTTTGCTGCTGTGCAGTTATCAAAACAGATATTCTCTTCATTATCAAAAACCAAAGTTTTGTTAATAGGGGCTGGTGAAACAATAGAATTGGTTGCTAAACATCTGACCAATAATGGTGTGAACAAGATTACCGTTGCCAACCGGACATTAAGCCGTGGTAAAGAATTAGCAGAGCAAATAAACGCTAACGTTATTACACTTGCGCAAATTCCCAATGTTTTGCATGAAGCCGATATTGTCATTAGTTCTACTGCAAGTACTTTGCCCATTATCGGTAAGGGGATGGTAGAAAGTGCGCTAAAAGACCGTAAACATAAGCCTATCTTCTTCGTGGACCTTGCGGTACCTAGAGATATAGAAACCGAAGTCGCAGATTTAGATGATGCTTATTTGTATTCGGTTGATGATTTACAACATATTGTCGAACAGAATTTGGCCAGTCGCCAACAAGCTGCCGACGAAGCTGAGTTGATCATAAGAGAACAGGCTCAGGTCTACTTTAATTGGCAAAACTCACTAGAATCGATTGATTCATTGAAATTATTTCGTCAGCAAAATAATGACGTTAAAGTTAAATTACAACAACGTGCTCTAAGCCAATTGGCCGAAGGCAAAGATCCGCAAGAAGTCGTGATAGAATTATCAAATAAACTGACCAATGCGTTACTACACGCGCCAACCAAAGCGCTGAGCCGTGCTGCATCAGAACAAGACCAAGATACATTGTCATTGCTCAGGCAAACATTGGGTCTGGATGTCGAAAAAGAACAAACAGGAAAATCATGAAAGATTCAGTAGTCAGTAAATTAGAAACCCTTATCGAACGATTTGAAGAAGTTCAGGCGTTGTTAAGTAATGCAGAAATTATTGCTGATCAAAATAAATTCCGCGCGTTATCTAAAGAATATTCTCAATTAGAAAGTGTTGTTAAAACCTTTAAGCTTTATCAGCAAGCCCAGGAAGACTTAAAATCTGCGCAAGAAATGATGCAAGAAGATGATGCAGAAATGCGCGAGATGGCACAAGAAGAGTATAAAGAAGCTAAGTCGAAAATCGAAAGTTTAGAAAATGACTTACAAATATTATTGCTGCCAAGAGATCCTAATGACGATAGCAATTGCTTCTTGGAAATCAGGGCTGGGGCTGGTGGAGATGAAGCCGCTATTTTTGCTGGTGATTTATTTAGGATGTATAGCCGTTATGCTGAGACACAAGGCTGGCGAGTAGAGCTTATCAATGCAAACGAAGGTGAGCACGGTGGTTACAAAGAGGTGGTTGCGAATATTATCGGCGACGGCGTCTATGGAATCATGAAATTTGAATCTGGTGGACATCGAGTTCAACGGGTTCCTGAAACGGAATCTCAAGGTCGGATTCATACCTCTGCTTGTACTGTTGCAGTATTGCCTGAAATACCAGAATCTGAAGCAATTGAAATTAATCCTTCAGACTTAAGAATTGATACGTTTAGGGCATCGGGGGCGGGAGGACAGCACGTCAACAAAACAGACTCTGCAATTCGTCTAACTCACATACCTACAGGCGTTGTAGTCGAATGTCAGGATGAACGTTCTCAGCACAAAAACCGTGCGAAAGCTATGTCTGTACTGCAATCTAGATTGAATCAAATCGAGGACGATAAACGCGCTGCAGAAGAAGCTTCGACACGCAGAAACTTGGTTGGGAGTGGGGATCGCTCAGAGCGCATTCGTACTTATAATTTTCCCCAAGGCCGAGTGACCGACCATAGAATCAATTTAACCTTGTACAAATTGGATGACGTAATTGCCGGCGATGTGAATGCGTTGCTGGAGCCAATTAGACAGGAGCATCAGGCTGACCTGTTAGCCTCTTTGTCTGATGGAAACTAATCCAAATTTGACTGCAGGTTCCTGCGTTTCAGAACTGTTGAATTGGGCCTATCAGCATCTGTCAGAGGGCGAAAGTCCAAAAACGGATGCTAGATTGTTACTAGCTTACTGCATCGGAAAATCAACGACTTACCTGATGACTTGGCCTGATCAAATTGTTGATGAGAGCGCCCAATCACGTTTTCAGCAATTGGTTTGTAAGCGCAAGCTAGGTCATCCAGTAGCACATTTAATTTGTAAACGAGATTTCTGGACGCTAAGTCTTGAGGTAACTCCTGATACGCTGATTCCGCGCCCTGAAACTGAATTATTGGTTGAACAAGCGTTGCAATTACCCTTAAATCAAAATGCAAAAGTGCTAGATTTGGGCACAGGTACAGGGGCTATTGCATTGTCTTTAGCTCAAGAAAAGCCTGAATGGGATGTTTTAGGTGTGGATGTCATTGAAGATGCAGTCGCTTTAGCAAAGCGCAACGCAGTTGCCAATCAATTGTCTCATGTCAAATTTCTGCACAGTAGTTGGTTTAGTGAATTAGGCGCTAACACTTTTGACTTGATTGTTAGTAATCCGCCTTATGTTGAAAGTGACAGCCAATACCTTTCACAAGGTGATGTGCGTTTTGAGCCTGTATCTGCTTTAACTTCTGGAAAAGATGGTTTAGATGACATTAAAATAATCATTGAGCAATCACTTCAGCATCTAGAAGCAGGAGGTTGGCTGCTTATTGAACATGGATACAATCAATCTGAGGCTATCGGTAAACTATTTGCACACTATCAATATATAAATATATTTCATAAAAAAGACCTAAATAACCAACCCCGTATAAGTGCAGCTCAAAAACGCTAATTCTATTACACGTCAACTGACCTATCTCACTTCAGCTTTCTAGCAAATACGCAAAATAACAACAAAGATAACAGCAAAGACACCCATGCTTAAACCTAACAACAAAGACACCCATGCTTAAACCTATTCTGACCAGATTTTATGTCATGTGTAACAACAAAGACACCCATGCTTAAACCTATTCTGACCAGATTTTATGTCATGTGAATTAAAGGGTGGGTGTCCTGGATAAAGTGCTGGGCAAAACTAACAACAAAGACAGCCATGTTTAAATCTATTCTGACCAGATTTTATGTCATGTGAATTAAAGGTGGGTGTCCTGGTTAAAGTGCTGGGCAAAACTAACAACAAAGACAGCCATGTTTAAACCTATGCTGACCAGATTTTATGTCATGTGAATTAAAGGTGGGTGTCCTGGTTAAAGTGCTGGGCAAAACTAACAACAAATAACAACAAAGACAGCCATGTTTAAACCTATGCTGACCAGATTTTATGTCATATGAATTAAAGGTGGGTGTCCTGGTTAAAGTGATTTTGACCAGATTTTATGTCATGTGAATTAAAGGTGGGTGTCCTGGTTAAAGTCTTTATGTCATGTGAATTAAAGGTGGGTGTCCTGGTTAAACGCATTCTGACCAGATTTTATGTCATATGAATTAAAGGTGGGTGTCCTGGTTAAACGGCACTGGTTAAAGTGCAGGGCAAAACTACTTGAAAGTGTATGAGGTTCGATGAATTTGTTAGGTTAAGCCTGTTGTTTTTGAGGTATTAAATTTCTGTGGCTCAAGTAGTTTCTAAATGGTAGATTGTCTCGGATATTTATCTATGAGGTTATGCTATGTCTGATATGTTTCTGTTTGCTGAAGACACAGACGAAAAAATTGAAGTTCAGAAAGGTGTATGGAAAGTCCTTATAGTTGACGATGAACCTGAGGTTCATGCGGTTACCAAGCTTGCATTGAACGATTTTGTTTTTCAGGAAAAAGGCCTTCGCTTTATTAGCGCATACAGCGGGAAAGAAGCTAAAGAACTTTTCCAGCAGCATGATGATATTGCGGTTGTGTTGTTAGATGTTGTAATGGAAACAGATGAAGCCGGTTTAGACGTTGCCCAATATGTACGTAACGAGCTTCACAACAATTTCACTCGTATCATTTTACGCACAGGGCAGCCCGGGCAAGCACCAGAGCGTGATGTGATTCTAAATTACGATATTAATGATTATAAATCGAAAACCGAACTTACAGCTCAGAAATTGTTCACTGTGGTAATCGCAGCTCTTCGCTCATATCGAGATATCATGGTAATTGAAGAGAATCGGCAAGGTTTAGAAAAAATCATTTCCGCTTCTGCAAATTTATTTTCTATTCGTTCCTTAGAAAATTTTATCGAAGGTATTATTCAACAGCTATCTTCGCTACTTGGAGGAACAAAGGATGCTGCTTATATCACTTCAGCCATTGCCGCCCCTAATCCAATTGATGTATTCGAGCCTAAGGAGTTTTACGTGTTCTCTGGAAAAGGAGAGTACCATGGACAAGAAGGAGCGTTGTTAGAAGATGTTGTAACCGGGGATGAGCTTGTTGCCTGTAGAAAAGCATTGAAAGAAAAATCACTGGTTTATGGCGATGAATACGTTGCAGCCTATTGTCAGGGTAAACATACTAATGGATCCCTGTTGTATTTATCTGGTATTCCCAGAGCAATGAATCGCTATGATAAAAAGCTTCTGGAAATATTCAGTAATAATGTCCAAATAGCTTTTGATAACGTGCTTCTCACAAAAGATATTGAAGACTCCCAACGAGAAATAATCGAACGTTTGGGCGATGCTATGGAAAAACAGTTTAGCGTTGGAAAGCACATTCAAAGGATGGTTGAAATGTGTAAACTGCTCTCCAAAGAGTATGGTTTATCTGAGACACAAATTGAAATGCTCGCCTTAGCTGTGCCATTGCATGATGTCGGAAAATTGAAAGTTCCAACCGATATATTAGGTAAACCGGGTCCACTCAATGACTTAGAAAAAGAAGCTGCCAAACGGCACGCTCAAATCGGCTATGATTTGTTGAAAGATTCTCGTCGCAAAATTATTCAGTCAGCGGCCCAAGTCGCTCGCGATCACCATGAACATTGGGATGGCAATGGCTACCCTCGAGGTTTGAAGGGTGAAAAAATCCATATTTTTAGTCGGATTACGGCCATTGCTGATGTTTATGATGCCCTGCGTAGTAAACTCAATTACAAAGAGGCTTGGCCGTTGGATAAAGTGCTAGATACCTTCAAAGAGGCGCGAGGAAAACAGTTTGAACCTAAACTGGTCGACATTTTACTCGAAAATATCGAGAAAATAGAGAATATACAACAGCAATACCCTGATCCTGTTTAATCAATAATCGCCAGTTTCAAACGTTAATACAAGCAAGCTTACGGGGAACGCTGCTTATCAAAAAAATAATCAAAGGCTTCTCGATTTGACTACTGGTCTAGTATAAAGTGTTGGCCGCCTCAAAAGTCTTCCTTTATATTGAGGTGCAAATTTTCCAACTGAAAAACATAATAATTAGAAGGGCGTTTTATGTACATGATGACCAAACATCTTCACCTTACTGCAGTGGCATTAAGCATTATTTTATTTATTTTACGATTTGTATGGTTACAGCGTAATTCAACATTGTTACATAAAAAATGGGTGAAAATAGTACCGCATGTAATTGATACCCTGTTGCTGGTTACTGCTATAACTCTATGTTTTATCGTACCTTTTAATCCTATCCAACATCCTTGGTTGTGGCAAAAAATCGTTCTGGTTATCGCCTATATTGGACTAGGGTTTTACGTACTAAAATTTGCTGATTCAGCGATAAAACAATGGGGTGGTTTTACCCTCGCTATTGTGTGTTTAATGTTGGCTGCTAACTTAGCGGTTAGTAAACAAGCACTTATTGGCTTTTAACAAATAGATCATGGATAAGTGTTAAGGTTTCACTACGCTAACCCGATAACAATACATAATGTCAAATTGTTAGAGGATACTGTGAAAGCCTTACACCATGCTATCAATGAGAAAGACTCTTTGTTGGCGAGTTTATTATTAACTCAACAATTTGGAAACAGCATCAACGTACTTAAGTACGTTGCGCAAATTACTGTACTAGCCAAACAAGTCGCAAAACATATCGATTCTAATGGGTCGGAACTGGAAAGGTTTCAACAACTAATCGACGGTTTCTATACTCAATTGGCATTTAGCGGCGATGAAAACAACTTTTTTAATGCCAAGTATAGTTTAGTAGACCAAGTTATTGACTATCACACTGGGATTCCCGTCACCCTATCCATTGTTTTTTCTGCTATCGCCAATCAACTTGGATTCAATGTGGCAGGGGTTAACTTTCCTGGGCATTTTTTAATTCGTTTTCAAAGTCAGGAAAAGCGTTTACGCTTTATCGATCCACTTAATGGCAACACTATTAAATGGCAAGAGTTAGAAGCGTTATATTTTAGTATCGTAGGTGAAACAGAAGATGAGGAAATGCCCTCAGACACACTCAATGTTGCCTCTACAGAAGAAATATTGGTTAGGTTATTACATAATTTAAAAGCGTCTTATATCCGAGAAGAAAATTACCAAATGGCACTTCGCGCGGTGGATTTGCTAATTGAACTTTGTCCTGATGACCCTTACGAACGCCGTGATCGTGGTTTTTTACTTCATCAGTTAGAGTGTCCTCAAGTGGCGAAAGCCGATTACCAGTTTTTCATAAAACGTTGTCCTCAAGACCCTTCCGCGCAACTACTAAAAATGCAAATGCGGCATTGGGAAAGCGCTTTGACTGTGGTTTTACACTAAATTTTTATGCAACTTCAATGGCGCGATTTGATATCTGTAATTTATAGACACGTTAACCAAAGCTGCGCAAAACTCGCTAAACTAATAATGTCCAAATAGCTTTTGATAACGTGCTTCTCACAAAAGATATTGAAGACTCCCAACGAGAAATAATCGAACGTTTGGGCGATGCTATGGAAAAACAGTTTAGCGTTGGAAAGCACATTCAAAGGATGGTTGAAATGTGTAAACTGCTCTCCAAAGAGTATGGTTTATCTGAGACACAAATTGAAATGCTCGCCTTAGCTGTGCCATTGCATGATGTCGGAAAATTGAAAGTTCCAACCGATATATTAGGTAAACCGGGTCCACTCAATGACTTAGAAAAAGAAGCTGCCAAACGGCACGCTCAAATCGGCTATGATTTGTTGAAAGATTCTCGTCGCAAAATTATTCAGTCAGCGGCCCAAGTCGCTCGCGATCACCATGAACATTGGGATGGCAATGGCTACCCTCGAGGTTTGAAGGGTGAAAAAATCCATATTTTTAGTCGGATTACGGCCATTGCTGATGTTTATGATGCCCTGCGTAGTAAACTCAATTACAAAGAGGCTTGGCCGTTGGATAAAGTGCTAGATACCTTCAAAGAGGCGCGAGGAAAACAGTTTGAACCTAAACTGGTCGACATTTTACTCGAAAATATCGAGAAAATAGAGAATATACAACAGCAATACCCTGATCCTGTTTAATCAATAATCGCCAGTTTCAAACGTTAATACAAGCAAGCTTACGGGGAACGCTGCTTATCAAAAAAATAATCAAAGGCTTCTCGATTTGACTACTGGTCTAGTATAAAGTGTTGGCCGCCTCAAAAGTCTTCCTTTATATTGAGGTGCAAATTTTCCAACTGAAAAACATAATAATTAGAAGGGCGTTTTATGTACATGATGACCAAACATCTTCACCTTACTGCAGTGGCATTAAGCATTATTTTATTTATTTTACGATTTGTATGGTTACAGCGTAATTCAACATTGTTACATAAAAAATGGGTGAAAATAGTACCGCATGTAATTGATACCCTGTTGCTGGTTACTGCTATAACTCTATGTTTTATCGACCTTTTATCCGAGCCAACAACCTTGGTTGTGGCAAAAAATCGTTCTGGTATCGCCTATATTGGACTAGGTTGTACTACTTAAATTTCTATTCAGCGATAAAACATGGGTGGTTTTACCTCTCGCTATTGTGTGTTTAATGTTTGGCTGCTAACTTAGCTGGTTAGTAAACAAGCACTTTAATCGGCTTTTAACAAATAGATCACATGGATAAGTGTTTTAAGGTTTCACTACGCTAAAACCGATAAGTCAATACATAATGTCAAATTGTTAGAGGATACTGTTGGATAGCCATACACCATGTCTATCAATGAGAAAAGACTCTCTGTTGTTTGGCGAGTTTATTATAAACTCAACCCCAATTTGGAAACAGCATCAACGTACGTAAGGACGTTGCGGCAAAATTACTGTACTAGCCAAACAAGTCGCAAAAATATCGATTCTAATGGGTCGGAACTGGAAAGGTTTTTTCAACAACTAATCGACGGTTTCTATACTCAATTGGCATTTAGCGGCGATGAAAACAACTTTTTTAATGCCAAGTATAGTTTAGTAGACCAAGTTATTGACTATCACACTGGGATTCCCGTCACCCTATCCATTGTTTTTTCTGCTATCGCCAATCAACTTGGATTCAATGTGGCAGGGGTTAACTTTCCTGGGCATTTTTTAATTCGTTTTTCAAAGTCAGGAAAAGCGTTTACGCTTTATCGATCCACTTAATGGCAACACTATTAAATGGCAAGAGTTAGAAGCGTTATATTTTAGTATCGTAGGTGAAACAGAAGATGAGGAAATGCCCTCAGACACACTCAATGTTGCCTCTACAGAAGAAATATTGGTTAGGTTATTACATAATTTAAAAGCGTCTTATATCCGAGAAGAAAATTACCAAATGGCACTTCGCGCGGTGGATTTGCTAATTGAACTTTGTCCTGATGACCCTTACGAACGCCGTGATCGTGGTTTTTTACTTCATCAGTTAGAGTGTCCTCAAGTGGCGATTAATCTCAATTTGCTTACTCGTGCCACCGACAAATTTCCTTTACTCCGCACTTTAATATTCCTACTATAGCGCTAACTTATGTAATAAATTCAGCTATAGAGAAGCAATTTAAGTGAATAATCAACAATCTATTTCGGTAGGCAATGTAGACGTTGCGAATGACAAACCTTTTGTATTGTTTGGCGGTATGAACGTACTAGAATCTCGTGATCTGGCAATGCGGATAGCAGAACACTACAAAGAAGTAACAACTCGATTAAATATCCCTTATGTTTTTAAGGCTTCTTTTGATAAGGCCAATCGTTCATCGGTTCATTCTTATCGTGGCCCTGGAATGGAAGAAGGCTTAAAGATTTTTGAAGAAATTAAAAACACCTTTGATGTGCCGCTGATTACAGACGTTCATGAACCTCATCAGGCGCAACCAGTTGCTGAAATTGTAGATGTTATTCAGCTACCTGCATTTTTAGCACGTCAAACAGACCTAGTCGTTGCAATGGCTCAAACCAATGCCGTCATTAACGTTAAAAAACCACAGTTTTTAGCGGCCCATGAAATGCGTCATATCATTAATAAGTTTTTGGAAGCGGGCAATGACAAAGTAATATTATGTGAACGGGGTTCTTGTTATGGCTATAACAATCTCGTAGTTGATATGCTTGGTATGGATGAAATGAAAGATTATGCACCTGTCATTTTTGATGCAACCCATGCTCTTCAAAAGCCTGGTGGACGTTCTGATTCTGCCGATGGTCGCAGAGCGCAAGCGGCTCAGTTGGCTCGTAGCGGCATGTCACTTGGTCTCGCTGGATTATTTATTGAAGCTCACCCAGAGCCAAATCAAGCTAAATGTGATGGACCTTGTGCATTAAAGTTGGATAAATTAGAACCTTATTTACTACAAATGAAACAGCTAGATGAATTGGTTAAAAGTTTTGAACCTTTAGATACTAGCGCTAACTAATAGCCGTAACGGCGAACTTATTCAGTTAGTTTCGCCGTGTTGTTTACACTTGAAGTTTCTTCAATTTCAACTATAAATTTTTGTAGTTCTTTTTTGGCAGCATTAGATCCTAACAAAAGTTTAGAAGCTTCAATTGAGTTCAATGGTTGCAAGTCTTCCAAGTTTTGTTGAAGTAAAGCGTCAATGGTTGTTGCTAGTGACAAGCCCATTTCAGTTGTTTCATTAGCGCTAGCAAAACTGATAGCACTGGCGTTTAAAGCAATCGCAATTGTAAGATATTTTAAGTTTTTCATATTTTCTCTAAATTATTTTCATTTAACATTATCATTTTTGCTATATTTATTTAACAAAAATGTACAAATAAGTTAATGTTTTATATACATAAAATTTTAACTTGGAGCTATTTTATACAATAACGTGAAACCTTGAAAATGACATTTAGTATGGATAATCATTAGAAAAACTAATGATTAAAAAGCGTTTCTAGTTTATCCTTAACACAATTCACTAAAAATAAGATTTGTCATGAATCGCCGATTGCCCCCATTGAATGCCCTTAGAGCATTTGAAGCTGCTGCAAGGCATTTAAGTTTTACGAAAGCGGCAGATGAGCTTTACGTAACGCAAGCCGCAGTTAGCCATCAAATTAAAAGTTTGGAAGAGTATCTTTCGATCAAATTATTTTTACGTAAGAATCGTTCTTTGTTACTTACAGAGCAGGGACAAAGCTATTACCTTGAATTAAAAGAACTGTTCGAATCACTACACTCAGCTACTGAGAGGCTTCTCGCGGCAGGCGCTAAAGGTGCTCTAACTGTGGCCATGCCTCCAAGCTTCGCCATCCAATGGTTAGTGCCTCGGGTGAACCAATTTAGCCAGCAATACCCTGATATAGATGTGCGAATCAAAGCCATAGATTTTGATGATGGTTTCTTAGAGGACGATGTTGATGTGGCTATCTATTATGGGCGAGGCAAATGGTCAGGGCTAAAAGTAGACAAACTTCATACTGAGTATTTGACACCTGTTTGCTCGCCAATGCTATTTAACGGTACTAAGCCTTTAGATAGTCTCGATGATCTTAAATACCATCGTTTGTTACACGACAGTACCCGCGAAAGTTGGAAAACGTTCATTAGACAATTTCATGTTAGCGGCGTCAAAGTCGAGCAGGGGCCCATTTTTAGTCACACTATGATGGTTCTTCAAGCCGCGGCACTTGGGCAAGGAATTGCGCTTGCAAATAGTGTGTTAGCACGACCTGAATTAGCTTCTGGACGATTAGTCTGTCCATTTGAAGAGCGTTTAGTGAGTAAAAGTAGTTATTATCTTGTTTGTCATGAATCTCAAGCCGAGTTAGGTAAAATTGCGACTTTTCGGCATTGGTTGTTAGAACAGGTTAAAGAAGAGCAAGATGGGGAGCAAGATGAAGTGCTTAATTGATCGTCCTGAAAAGCCGTTTGCTCGGTTTATTTTTGCCCATGGAGCTGGCGCGAATAAACATAGTGAGTTTATGCAACAGGTTGCCGAAATACTCTGTCAAGGTGGGGTAGAGGTTGTACGCTTTGACTTCCCATACATGCTTCGAGCAGCGGAAAAAAATAAACGCCAGCCCCCTGATAGAGCTAATATTTTGCTGCAAGATTTTACAGAGATGATAAATAGTGCCGATACAGAGCTACCATTATTTATTGGTGGTAAATCCATGGGGGGAAGAATGGCCTCGATGCTTGAGTCACTTGCTCGAGTTAAAGGTGTTATTTGTTTAGGTTACCCTTTTCACCCACCAGGTAAACCTGAAAAGGAACGCACTGAACATCTATATTTATCAAACGCACCTATACTGATTATTCAGGGGGAGCGGGATACATTCGGGAATCGCAGTAGAGTGGAGTCATATCCACTCCCTAAAAATATAGAAGTTCAATTCTTAGCAGCGGCAGACCATAGTTTTGTACCGCTTAAATCGAGTGGAATTACAGCCGTTGAACATATTAATTCTGCAGCCGATAGAATGATAAAATTTATGAAGGGACAAATATGAAGTTTTTATTAATGTTCGCTGCTAGTAGTGCAGCGCTATCAGTATTGCTCGGGGCTTTCGGGGCGCATGCATTAAAGACCTTGTTAACTGAGAATTCGTTAGGCTACTTTCACACTGCTGTACAATACCAAATGACCCATAGTCTTGCTATGTTGGCATTTTTAGTTTTTTACAGTTTTTGGAAAAATCAGTGGTTAATTTGGGGAGCACGTTCGTTTGCTTTTGGGATTATTTTTTTTAGTGGCAGCTTATATACGTTAGCATTGACTAACTTAAAGTGGGTTGGTCCAATTACGCCATTGGGTGGATTATGTTTTATAGCCGGTTGGGTATGTTTATTAGTGGCAGCTTACGAATATGAGAATTAATTCTCTACTATTATATTGCCGAGCAGGCTTTGAGGCTGATCTGTGCACTGAACTGCAAGAACAGTTGAGTAAGCTAGGTGTATTTGGTTATCCGCTGTTTTCCAAAAAATCGGGTTTTGTCCGATTTATCTGTCATCAAGATGGAGATCCAGAAAAAGTTATTCAACAACTGGCCGTAAAAGATTTGGTCTTTGCTCGTCAAATGTTTGCGAGCACAGAACCTATTTCTCTCACTGATACTGCAGATCGTATCTCTCCCATCTTAGAAAATTTGCAAGACCAAAGTTTATTTGGTGAACTGCGGGTTGAACATGCAGACACTACGGATGGTCGCGAACTATCTAAGTTATGTCGAAAGTTAGCGGTACCATTACGACAAAGTTTACGTAAAAACAACTTACTGACAGCAAAAGAACAAACTAACAAACCTTGTTTATTTGTATTTTTTGTCACTGGTGTTGAAGTGATTCTTGGATTCTCTAACCCTAAAAAGCACAGTCCGTTGCCGCTAGGCATTTTACGTTTGCGTTCACCTTCATCTGCACCCAGTCGTTCAACCCTTAAATTAGATGAGGCCATTCAGGTTTTTATCCCCAAAGCTGAGATGCAAATCCGTTTTGAACCTGGTATGCACGCCGTAGATTTAGGGGCATGTCCAGGTGGCTGGACATATCAATTGGTGCAGCGAGGGCTTTTTGTGCAAGCGGTTGACAATGGCGCTATGGATGCAGCTTTGATGGAAACAGGGCAGGTTAGCTACTTTCCTGAAGATGGCTTTAAATACGAACCCCGTAAAAAGAATGTTCATTGGCTAGTTTGCGATATGATTGAGCAACCCCAGCGCGTGGCGAAACTTATGGCTAACTGGCTAATTAAGGGATGGTGTAAAGAAGCTATTTTTAATTTAAAGTTGCCCATGAAACAAAGGTACGAATCGGTTACCCAAGCGAAGCAACTTGTGCATGAAATGATGGACAAACATGCGATTAAATATGAATGGCAAGCGAAACACCTTTATCACGACCGAGAAGAAGTGACCGTTCATATTAAAACCCTCTAGCGTTTTAAAGCGCGACTTTCAGCTTAGGCTTATCCGCTTTTATTTAATGATTAGTTTTTAAGCTGTCGATTAATTGCTTTTTTTAAGGCTTGCCACTGTTGTTTTATTCGTGTTCTATTACTCGATTTTTGAGCATTGGTGTTTTGCTGGTAATGATGGCGCATATAAATATGCGTCACATTGCTAAAAGGTTGGTGTAGTGAATTGGGAAGCTTGTTTTTTACACTATTGGCAAAGTCTAGTGGCCCTTGGGATTTTGCCCGGTAGATTTTAAGCTTGTTCAAGAGCTTTTCTGATTTTTGATAGTACAGGGTAATATGATCAGGTTTTTTGCGATGTAACGATGGCAGAAAGAAAAATGCCAATAAAAGCACGATCAAGCCGATCACACTGAGTCCAAATAGGGCTAACTTTTTTGGGGTCAACTCGCCAATTAGTGATTTAATTAAGTCTTTTTGGGAGTTTTTATCGAAACCTAACACCCACTTGGTCCATACGAAATCAATATCTTTTAGTAAAAGCCTAAACTCATTTAACCAAGCTATTGCGCTATAGCGACTAAGTGAGAAGGGGGAGTCAATCAATTCTGCTGCTTCTTCTATTGCTGATCTTAAACCATACTCTACTCTATCAGGAGCTACCACTGCAGTTGGATCATAGCGCTGCCACCCCAAATCTGAATGCCATGCCTCAATCCATGCATGGGCATCATATTGATACACACTCATGTAATTTTGCTCACGCATTTCGCCGCCTTGATAACCTGTCACTAAGCGAGTTGGAATCCCTGCAAGTCGCAGAATATACGCCATAGCAGAAGCATAGTGGGAACAAAACCCTTGCTGTTGTGCAAATAGAAACGTATCTACAGTATCTATTTGCATTAACGGAGGCTGTAAGGTGTATTCAAAAGGTTGCTCAGCAAAATATGCCAATACTTGGCGTATGAATTCCTGATCATCGGGATATTGCGATCGCAGGTTATTAACCCAAATTTGAGTTTTGGGATTTCCTGTGTCCGGCAGTTGCAAATTAATCCGCCTGTCTACACTATAGATAGCTTGGTTAAGAGGTGTCTCGGGATACGATCGCAATGTATATTGAAAGTTACTTACCAGCGGCGTGTGACTTGTTAATTGATATTCGTGGCTTTGCCAAATCTGGTTTGCACTCTTGGGACCTTCTGGAACGCCAACATCAATACTATATAACCAGTTTTGATGGGTTGGCTCAGCAATAACCTCATAGCTATAGAATTTTCCAGTAAGTGTGGGAGTGAATTCTTTATTAAACCGTTTGTACTGGCGCTGAATCGCTTTTCGTTCTGCAGATACTCGCCAAGTTTTACCGTCGAACTCTTCCATAACCAGAGCCCGCCAATAGCGTTCTTGAGGGACAGGGATGGCGCCTTTGAATGTTACTCTAAATGCTAATTCTGCACTTTGAGACAACTGCGCAATATCTCCAGGAGTGACCTGTTCTGCTAATCCGGTTTGATGCGATTTGGCCGTGGGCATTTGCCACAATGGGCCTATTTGGGGCAGTACAATAAACAATAAGGCGGTGATAGGTAAAGCCTGCCCTGCCATAATCGCGATTCTTTTTAAATTAGTGTCAAAGCCGAGGCTAGGACTGATATTGCAGGCTAGAGAAAGCAAAAGCAGCAATGTTAGGAACAAATAAAAAATGCTAAAACCTATGCTATTTTGGAATATAAAACCGCAACCAATCAGGAAGCCACAGCAGGTTATTAATTGATAATAATCTTTCATACTGCGTAACTGCATTAACTTTAATGAGCAGGCTAAAACTAACAGGTTTATCATGCCTAGAAGTACCCCTAGCTGGAAACTAAAATAGGCCAGTACAATTGCACTTAACAGTGCTAAGAGGTTGAGTGTACGTACAGATGGAGCATGCTTGTGCAACTCTAAGTACAGTGCGCTGCGCATCACTACAGCGCACACCACTAAAATGAGAATCCAGCCCATTACTGGCTCAAGTAAACTCAAACTAATACACAGAAATACCATAGTCAGTATGATATGAGCATGATTTTTAGCAGAAGAGATCATCATTTAACGCCTTCCAAATAAGGCGTGTGCAAAGCGAGCGCCTTTAAACAGGCATATTGATGTTCTATTCCACTACTAGGCGCAATTTTAAGGTTACCCAAGTCCAAACCAAATACACTATTGTTTCTAGTTAATTCAATAACTTGAAAGCTCAACTCGCTGAGTTTGTGTTCTAAATCATGGGAATTTAGCGACGCCAACATTAACCAGCCTGTTGCACCTGATTGATTGGAAAACTGTTTGGAGATCATGCCTTGGCCTTTGGCGACTTGTTTCCACGCCACATGATAAAGGGGCTCACCTTGTTTGTATGGCGCTAGGCTATCAAAATCATCGTGACCTTTGAGCGACGAATCTGCTTGGTTGAGGTGCACTGAGTCTTGTTTATCAATTAGGCGAACTTTGCTAGCCAAAGGTTTGGGGTAAACCACAATATCAGATGAAAAAGCTAGGTGAGTCCAACAACTGATTAATCCCAAAGGAAAAGTACTGGTTAGTGTGACTCGGGGTAATTTCAATCTACCTCTTTGTGGGCAATCCAAAGGAAGGTAAATAGGATTCGAAAAATTGTCCAAGTCCACATTAATATTATTTTTCACCTTCCAAAAATTCAGTTTAAGGATTCCGTGGGAAACTTGTTTATTATTGTTAAACCAGATTGGTATTTGTAGCTTTTCCCCTGCAAATCCATGTTGAATTTTACCCAATTGAATTTCCAACTTGGCAAAATTTAGATATGCGATAAATAAATTCAGAAGGAATAATGAGACTAAAAAATAACATAACATTATCATTAAGTTATTTTGATAATTGGTTCCTAAAATAAATAAACCCACACATAACAGGATAAACAATCCTCCGAAACGCGATGGAAAAATGAAAATACTACGGTAGTTCAATTTATAGTTATTGGCTTCAGGAATGCGCCTATCTAACCATCTCTGTGCAGTTGATTGCCAACCAAACATATTAGGCTGCCAACGGGTCAATGGCTTCTAGTAGCCGATCACTCAAACTCGTTTGCCCATTAAAGTCGGACAAAGCTGCGCGCATTCGATGTTCTGCTACCGACGGTAACACCGCTTGGGTATCTTCAGGTATGACGTAATCTCTGCCGTGCAAAAACGCCCAGGCTTTGGACGCTTGCATCAGTGCCTTACTTGCTCGTGGGGACAAGGGATTAGGGAAACCTTCGTTTTCACGGCTATGGGTTACTAATTTTAGAATGTAATCCAATATGGCATCAGATACATTTACCTTATTTATTTGCTCTTGCATTTGTGTAAATTCGGTAACAGTTAAGCAGGCTTGTTGGGGTTTTTTAGTCCCGAAATCTTGCTCCAAAAGCATTTTCTTTTCAGCTTGCCAATCTGGATAACCTAATTGAATACGCATTAAAAAACGATCCAATTGAGATTCAGGTAAAGGGTAGGTCCCTGATTGATGCATTGGATTTTGTGTCCCAATAACAAAAAATGGGGTAGGTAAAGCTCGTGTTTCACCGTCTAGACTAACTTGTTTTTCTTCCATGGCTTCTAACAAAGCGCTTTGGGTCTTGGGACTAGCGCGATTAATCTCATCAGCTAAAATCAATTGATTGAAAATCGGTCCTGGATGAAATTGAAAGGATTGTTTGGTGCTATCAAAAATGTTTAAACCCAGCATATCCGCAGGCAATAAATCAGAAGTAAATTGAATGCGGGAAAAATCCAACCCCAATACTGCCGCAAGTGCATGGGATAGGGTAGTTTTGCCCATTCCGGGTAAATCTTCTATCAACAAATGACCATTAGCCAATAAACAGGTAAACGCTAATTTAATCTGTTGGTGCTTGCCAATGACTTGTTCTGAAACCTGACTTATCGCATTTTGCAATTGTGGGTGCATAGTTGGCAATACCTTGTTTTTTATTTTAGTATTTGAAAAGAAACAGTTACTCTATTTAATTCTAGACCATGCTGAGAGTCGTGTAACTGTCAGGGTTAATACTCACGTATAGATCTTATTCACTTTTTTATGTCAGGGGGTCAAGAAGCCAACTTAATCACAATAAACGGCAGGAAAGTCAGCCAATTAGAACAGAGAAGTGAATTTTTTACTGAAATAAAAATGTCATTAGTCTTATAATAGTGGCACTTTTAAATAGCAGTTATTAGAAATATGAAAACGATTACTATCGACGACGAATTATATGGATTTATTGCCTCTCAAACGAAGCATATCGGTGAAAGTGCTTCAGATATCTTGCGCCGAATTTTGATAGATGAATTAGGCTTAAAAGCAGGGGAAAGTCCTAGAGTTGATGTATCCAAGCCAGCAGAAGTAAATAAAGAAGTCAAAGATATAAATAAAATTAAAAAAGTTCGTGACGTGCAAGCAAAAGAGCAAAAAAACACTGATGAGGTGGTTGATGCAACGTCGTTGTTCGATTTATTGAACCAAGAGACTTTTGATCAACCCATGAGCAAGGTAGAACGTTTTTTAAAGATGTTGGGCGCTTTACATCAAACCCATCCGGATCGTTTTAATGCGGTTTTGGAAATTAAAGGTAAAGGTCGACTCTATTTTGCGACTGACAAAAATGTATTATTAAAAACGGGCAGCAGTACTAACCCAAAACAAATACCCGGTTCAGAGTATTGGGTAGTCACAAATAACAATACAGAGAAAAAATGTACTATGCTAACCAATACCGCTGCTATCTTAGGGTATTCTAAAAGTAATGTAGAACGCTTAGGTAAAATATTTAAAGCCTAAACTCACTCAAACTCACTACTAGGATTATTATGGCAATTCATCCACAGGCAGGACAGCCGGCAGCTCCAGAACAACTAGTCAATGTAGCGCGCTTAGTCAGCGCTTATTATTCCAATAAACCGAATCTAGACGATCCTACACAAGCTGTGGCGTTTGGGACTTCTGGTCATCGTGGTAGTGCTTTTTTAAATACGTTTACGGATGTCCACATTGCGGCTATATGCCAAGCATTGGCGGAATATAGAAGTATTCAAAATACTAGTGGTCCTATGTACATTGGTATGGACACCCATGCTTTATCAGAGCCTGCTTTTATTACTGCAGTGGAAGTTTTAGCCGCAAATCAGGTCAACATGATAGTGCAAGAAAAGCGAGGCTATACCCCTACACCGGTCGTTTCTCACGCTATTCTTAACTACAATCGCGGTAAGCAATCCGGCTTGGCAGATGGGGTGGTGATTACACCTTCGCACAATCCTCCCGAGGATGGTGGATTTAAATATAATCCCACTCACGGTGGTCCCGCGGACGGGGATGACAAATTGGATCCAAGATAGAGCGAATCGCATTATTGCCGCAGGATGCAAAGAAATTAAGCGCATGGACTTTGATGCAGCAATGAAATCAGGGTTTGTTCAAGAGGTTGATTTATCCGCACAATATATTAGCGAACTTGATCAAGTCGTTGATCTCAAAACAATATCTGAAGCTGGTTTAAGTCTTGGAACAGATCCTTTGGGTGGAGCTGGTTTAGGCTATTGGGACATCATCGCCGACCGTTACAATCTAAATATCAAAGTGGTTAATAACAAAGTTGATCAACAATTTGGATTTATGCACCGCGATAAAGATGGCAAAATTCGTATGGATTGTTCATCGCCTTACGCCATGGCTGGACTCATTGAGCTCCGTCAAGATTTTGATGTCGCCTTTGGTAATGATCCTGATTTCGACCGTCACGGAATAGTCACTAAGACCGCAGGTTTGATGAACCCTAATCATTACCTTGCTGTAGCCATCAATTACCTATACCAGCATCGCAGCGACTGGCCTAGCAATTTGAAAATTGGTAAAACCCTTGTTTCCAGCAGCATGATTGACCGTGTCGCTAAATCTCTGGGACGTGAATTAGCGGAAATGCCAGTTGGTTTTAAGTGGTTTGTACAAGGTATGTTAAACAGCGAATTCGGTTTTGCTGGAGAGGAAAGTGCTGGTGGAATTTTCCTACGCAGGAATGGTCAGCCTTGGGCTACAGATAAAGACGGCATTATTTTATGTTTATTAGCGGCTGAGATCATGGCGGTTACCGGCATCGATCCAGGCGAACATTATCAGAAACTGACAGAACAGTTTGGCTCGCCAAGTTATAAACGTATTGATGTTGCAGCCAGTCATGAACAAAAACAAGTATTGAGTAAGATGGATAAGTCGGTAATTACCTCTACAGAATTAGCGGGTGAGAAAATTAACAATATCCAAACTCATGCGCCAGGTAACAATGCCGCTATTGGTGGCGTGAAAGTGAGTACCGAAAATGGTTGGTTTGCTGCACGTCCGTCTGGTACAGAAAACGTTTACAAGATCTATGCAGAGAGTTTTAATGGCGAAACACACTTAGATAGTCTTTTAAATGAAGCTCAAAACCTAGTGGATGGTGTGTTTAAATCCAAAAATGTTTAATTAATGTTTGTTTTCGGTTCTATTTTAGTTAAATAACTCGTGTTTTGTAGAATATTTACGAAAATAGTCTAAAAATTAACATTTATTTAATAGAATTGATTAGGAATTCCTGCTAAAACTACGTTCATACTGAAAACTGTAATTTTATTACAGTTTCGAATTGAATAGAAAGTCGCAAAAGTGGGAATTCCTGTCATGCCAAAAGTTAATCTTAAAAGTAAGGCTCTAAATGAGCCTGCAAAATTAGACAAGAGTGATATTAAAGAAGCAATTGTTCGTCACCTTCATTGTTCTTTAGGTACAGACGAAAATAAAGCCAACAACCACGCTTGGTGGAAAGCGGCATGTGCAGCCGTGCAAGAACAAGTCCTTGAGCGTTTACGCCGCACCCAGAAATCCCACTACCTAAACGATACCCGAGCCGTTCACTATTTTTCCGCTGAGTTTTTAATGGGCCGTTTAATGTCCAATAACCTGCATAATTTGGGTTTATTTGAAGTGACACAACAAGCCTTGCAAGAGTTGGGTGTCAGTCTTACCGATGTGATGGAAGAAGAACCAGACATGGCACTAGGTAACGGTGGGTTGGGACGTTTAGCTGCTTGTTTTATCGATTCATTAGCGACAATGGACTTGCCCGCAGTAGGTTACGGAATCCATTACGAAAATGGTTTATTCCGTCAAGAAATTAAAAATGGTGCGCAAATAGAACGTCCCGATAGTTGGCGTGACTACGGTAATCCTTGGGAAATATGCCGTCCTGAATCAATTCAAGAAGTACCACTATTTGGTTATGTGGAAACCAAATATGGTGAAAACGGTCGCATATTAAAAGAATGGCATCCTGGTTCTCTATTGTCAAAGGTATTCCATGGGATATTCCAGTCGTCGGTTTTGGCGGTAAAACGGTAAACGTCCTGCGTTTATGGCAAAGCCAAGCGTCAAATTATTTCAATTGGGATGTTTTCAATGCTGGTGGTTATGTTGATGCCCAATCAGAAAATGTGCAAGCTGAAACCATTTCTAAAGTGCTATATCCAAATGACGAAACCGAAGCGGGTAAAGAACTTCGTCTAATTCAGCAATACTTTTTCTGCGCTTGTTCACTAAAAGACATTATACGACGCTACAAACGTGCCCATGGTGATGATTGGAGCCGTTTCTCGCAACAGGTCGTAATTCAACTGAATGATACCCATCCAGCTATCGCTATCCCTGAATTGATGCGTATCTTGGTTGACCGAGCAGAACTCGATTGGGATGACGCTTGGGCGATTTGCCATAAAACCTTTGCTTATACTAATCATACTTTGCTGCCAGAGGCATTAGAAAAGTGGCCGGCCAGAATGATTGAAAAAATACTGCCTCGTCATTTAGAAATTATTTACGAAATTAACTCCCGCTTTTTAGCTGAAGTAGAAAAAAAATGGCCTGGCGATAATAAAATTAAGCAAAAGCTGTCAATTATTGAAGAAGGCAACAATAAAATGGTACGCATGGGCAATCTATCCGTGATTGGCTCATTTGCTGTTAATGGTGTGGCTGAAATCCATTCCAAGTTAGTTAAACAGAATCTTTTTCCAGAATTTGACCAAATGTGGCCAGATAAACTCACCAATGTAACTAATGGCATAACACCTCGTCGTTGGCTAAAAGCATGTAATCCAGAACTGTCAGCATTAATTGATAAGAAGATTGGTACTGATTGGCCGTTAAACTTAAAAAAATTAAAAGACTTAGAAAAATTTGCAACTGAGGCAAAGTTTCAAAAAGACTTTATGAAAATTAAGCTTAACAATAAAATCGCACTTGCCAGTGAGGTGAAAAAATTAACTGGGATCGACATTGATCCTAAGGCCATATTTGATGTGCAGATTAAACGTTTACATGAATATAAGCGCCAGCATCTAAACTTGCTACATATTATGGCTCTGTATCGCAGATTATTAGAAAACCCAGCCTATGACATGCAGCCTAGAGTCTTTCTTTTTGGAGCGAAAGCTGCGCCAGGTTATAAATTAGCCAAAGACATTATTTACGCGATTAATATGGTTGCAGAACGAATTAATAATGACGAGCGGGTAAACAAAAAATTAAAAGTGGTGTTTTTACCCAACTATCGAGTCAGCTTGGCTGAAAAAATGATCCCTGCTGCTGATGTTTCCGAGCAAATTTCGACAGCCGGAAAAGAAGCATCGGGTACCGGAAATATGAAGCTATCGCTAAATGGTGCTTTGACTATAGGTACGATGGATGGTGCCAATATAGAGATTGCTGAGGAAGTGGGCGACGAAAACATCTTCATTTTTGGGTTAACGGTTGAGGAAGTCGATAAATTACACGCCAAAGGGTATAACCCATATGATTACTACTACCAAAATGCGGAACTCAAGGCTATTTTAGATTGGTTAGAAACCGACTATTTCACGCCTGGAAAGCCTGGTGCTTTATCCTCATTGAAGCATAGTCTGCTTGATGGTGGTGATCCATATTTAGTGTTAGCAGATTTCGAGGCATATTCGCAAGCTCAAAATAAAGTGGATATAGCCTATCGAGACAGTAAAGATTGGGCCCGCATGGCAATTTTAAATTGTGCCAGAATGGGTAAATTTACTTCCGACCGCTCGGTTCAAGATTACGTAGATCGAATCTGGAAGTTAGATGCATGTGAAGTAGAGCAATCATTTTGAACCTAATAGACTTAGATAGTTGCTGCTAACCTAGCACTCATATGGTTACAGTTTAGATTTCAAAACCGCTGATATGTTATTAAAAGGCTCAATTTTTCAATTGAGCCTTTTCTTTTGCCCTCAGATACGTATAGAATCTTAGTAATTGCCTAGCAGTGCGCCTAAATAAGAAAAATTAGAATGGGTCAAGCTCACCAAACGTTAGCAACTATCCCGAATCGATATGCATTTTTAGATCGCATAGATGAAGCGGTTAAACTCGATAACAAATTATCCTTAATGTTAATCGATGTCGTACGCTTTTCAGACGTTAGTAGTTCCCTTGGTTATCAAGTCGGCGACATCATTTTGTTGGCGATAGCTAACCGCATCAAATATTTATTTGGACGAGAAGTCCTATTCGGCAGAATGAGTGGTGATATTTTTGGTATTGTCATTCCAGGACGTCATGGAGACAGACAACTTCGTTACCACTTCAATCATTTAGTCGAACACTTTAAAACGCCTATTAACATTGATGGGCACGCCTTTATCGCTGACTTCAATGTTGGTGCTGTAGCCAATGAAGCGGATAATCAAGATACCATTAAATTACTGGCTGCCGCAGAGTCTGCGTTAAAACAGGCTAAAGAAAATAAATATGAGAATTTACATATTCTTAGTATGAGCCAAAGAATGCATAGTGGTCGTTCTTTAGCGTTAAAAGCCGATTTGAAACGCGCTTTTCAAAATGATGAATTAGAAATTTATTTCCAACCTAAAGTGAATTTACAAACCCTAAAGATTACTGGTGCTGAGTGTTTATTACGATGGAATCACCCGTTAGACGGCGTGTTGTTTCCCGGTGCATTAATCGAAGCTGCTGAATCTTATAATATGATGAACGAATTGGGTAACTGGACGTTGGAAAAAGCATTTCAAAGTGCGGTCTTCTTTAAACAGCAGGGCATAGATATTGTTCTGTCGGTAAATATGTCGCCCACTCAACTTTACGACTTCAAATTCATTCCTAAATTACGGGAACTGCAGAAACTTTATGACATTGATTTGAACTGTTTAGAACTTGAGTTAACAGAAGATGTGGCGCTGTCTAATTCGTTAATGGTTAAACGTCAGTTATCTGAAGCTCGAACTTTGGGAATGAAAGTATCGGTGGATGACTTTGGTAAAGGTTATTCGAATTTAGCCTACATTCGCGATCTGTCTATTGATGCGATAAAAATAGATAAAACATTTGTTATGAGCTTGGAAGACAATCCGGTGAATTTGGCGATTATTCAAGCTGCCCAAGTGATTGGTCGGGCACTGAAATGTGACATAGTGGCAGAAGGAATTGAAAGTGTAGAACAAATGCAAATGTTGCGAGAGATTGGCATTGAATGTGGGCAAGGATTTCTTTTTTCTAAGGCCATTAAGCGTGACGATTTTGTGCAGCTGTTTTACACAGATTTGATTGTTGGAACGTCAAAGACATTTTTGTCTAGACCTGCTTAAGCACGGCTTATGCTGCCAGTTAAATGACAACTTGCTATACTTTCATGATTTTAACAGTTAAGAGGTTCTATGTTAGTTGAGAAACTTACCGTATCAGGCCAATTTTTGGCGCTTTCCAGATTCGATCCTCAATTATTTAAGCATCCCGTTGAATTCATTTTAGCCAATGGCGTAAAAGTCAATATTAGCAGTCCTGGAATCATTCAGTTTACCCCATCAGGCACTTCAAAAAAGGACATAGTTTTATCCTGTGGTGTGCATGGCAACGAAACGGCTCCGATTGAAATATGCGACGATTTAGTTACACAAATCCTACGTTTAGAACTAACTCCACAACATCGGCTTTTGGTGATTTTTGCTAACTTACCTTCAATGGATATCGAGAAACGTTTTGTCGTTGAAAATTTAAATCGCCTGTTCAGTGGTGCTCACACAACGTCCAGTGGCGAGAATAATCAGGAGCGTCAACGAGCCAAAGAGCTTGAGCAAGTTGTGGCGAATTTCTATACCCTAGGTAGTGCCTCGTCTGAGCGCTTACATTACGATTTACATACAGCCATTCGTGCTTCTAAAAACGACAAATTTGCGGTTTATCCCTTTTTACACGGAAAACAACATAGCCTTGAACAACTGGCTTTTTTGTATGCTTGTGGCGTCAACACGTTTTTGCTTTCTGAAAGTCCTACAACAACTTTTAGTTATTACTCTTCCCACCAATTTGGTGCTCATGCGTTTACTGTTGAGTTGGGTAAAGTGCATCGTTTTGGCGAAAATGACATGTCGAAATTTGCTGCAGTGAGAGAAACCTTGACCGCTCTGATCGTCAATAAAGAATTAAATATACCTGCATTTCCACCTCAAAAAACCTATATTTATCGGGTTAATCAGGTGATAAACAAGCAGCAACCAGATTTTAAATTACACTTCGATAACGATACCCCCAATTTTACTGACTTTAAAAAGGGACATTTGTTAGCCTCTGAGACGGGTGCCGAATATCGCTGTGAGTTTGATAATGAAGCCATTGTTTTTCCGAATGAAAATGTGGCAATTGGACAACGGGCACTGCTAACAGTAGTCGCAACAAAATTATAAGGAGAAAGCATGCACAATGCTGATTTCCAACTCGATCCGCAATTGGCCAAAGATTGCTTTGAAGTATGTAATTTACCTCTGAGTAAAATCTTATTGTTAAACGACTATCAATACCCCTGGTTTATACAGGTGCCCCGCGTGAATAAAGTCACCGAGATAATTGATTTGAACGAAGCGCAGCAGAGTCAGTTATGGTACGAGTCAAAAATTCTTAGTGAATCGATTAAACACTTGTTTCAACCATACAAATTGAATATCGCAGCCCTTGGTAATATGGTTTCCCAATTACATATTCATCATATTGCTCGATTTCAACATGATGTCGCATGGCCCAAACCTGTGTGGGGTGTGGCTGCTGCCAAACATTATGAACTGAGTGATTCAAACAGTTTGATTGAAAAAATGTCTACATTATTGGGAGATAAAATATGTTAGTAACGACGACAAACAATTTAGATGGCAAAAAGATTGAGCACTACTACGGTGTTGTAGTGGGAGAAGCCATTATGGGAGCGAACATACTCAAAGATATTTTTGCTTCGATACGAGACATTGTAGGCGGGCGTTCTGGTTCGTACGAACAAGAGTTAACCAAAGCCCGCAAAATTGCATTTACGGAATTAACCGAAGAAGCCAGGATGATGGGCGCGAATGCCGTTATTGCCGTTGATATTGATTATGAAGTGATTGGCCAAAATGGAAGCATGTTGATGGTTAGTATCTGTGGTACTGCGGTCAAGTATGTGGATTAAACCTTACTAAATTATTGTCGCTTCCACCATTTGTTGCTGACTTCCATGACGCCATTGTGCTTCAACAAATTACGCGCGATAAGGCAGTCTTGTTGATTTAAAAATTGTCCCAGCTCAATGCTGATATTTTCATCGGTTAAGATCATGTGTGGTCGGTCAAATGAGCTTTCAGCTTCGATGACCGACAAGTGTGTTTTATGCCGTTCAAACTGCCAATTGAAAATGGGATATTGAATTCCACATTCAATTATTAGGGTTTTTGGGTTGATGGTAATGATTTGCTTGCTGTAACAATGGCGGTTCACTTTATGCATTAAAAAGGCAAGTAAAGCGACTTCAAATCCGGCAAAAGGTAAAATTAGCCACATCCCTAACAGTGCCCAAATCGACGCGATTAGCAGTACACATAGGGCCATAATAAATACAATCATTTTGGCTTCAGCCCAAGTAGCAGAACGATTTGGGCTCAGCGTGATCGTTGTGATATTGTTTTGCGTAAAATGCTTAACCATAATAATTTGAAACGCGATACACTGAGTCGCCAAACACCTTTAAGATACTGCTATGTTGCACGTCATAACTGCCAATCAAATCCGATGTTTCCTTTTTGTAACCTGGTTTGGTGTATTGCTTTTTCAAGCAGAACCACTGTTGTTAATAACAGAGTATAGCGCTTTTGCAATTTTAGGTGTGGTGGGCGCTATTTTTGCCAACGCAACAGGCGCTGGTGGTGGTGTGATATTTGTCCCATTTTTTAATCAATTGGGATTCGATTCCAATTCTACAGTGGCAACCAGTTTTGCCATTCAATGTTGTGGGATGACAGCTGGCGCCATAACTTGGTGGGCATTTTATCGCAAACAGCATATTGATGATAAGCATTGGCACGAGATCAGCAAAATACTCAAGCTAACAGTACCTTTTTCTGTATTGGGCATTTGGCTTGCACAACTATTTCAAGCTGCCCGAGGTGGAATAGGCGAAGCTGAGCAATTACATGCAGGTTTTGGCGTATTCTCTATTGGTTTGGCGATCGCGTTATTTGCGAGTATTCCTTTGCTTAAAAAGCAGTCCTTTTCCTCTGACTTAGCACGGTTTGATTGTTATGCCTTGACGATAATCGCATTTATCGGTGGCATCATAACAGCCTACTTATCAATTGGAGTGGGGGAGTTAGTCGCCATTTATTTAATCATTCGTAAATTCAGTATCACTTTTTCCATCGCTTTAGCCGTTATTCTAAGTGCTTTTTCAGTGTGGAGCGCCATCATCTATCATGGCTTTTTTAGCGTTGACGTATACTGGCCTGTGGTTTTATTTGCTGGAGCTGGCGCGATTATCGGTGGTATCTTGGCTAAGCAAGTGGTGTTATATTTTTCAGCAACAAATTTAAAAATCTTTTTTGCCAGTTGGGTGTTATTTCTTGGCTTCAGCGCATTACCCTACTGATGCTCGATTCTGGCAACTAGATTTTTCTAACAAAAGCGCGGTATGCAAGAATCTATTCAATACAATATAGTGAGTTATAAGAATTCAGCGACCTATAAAGCCGACTGGATTGCGTGTGAGCAACCCTTGGAAATTTGGTTGAAATTTTATAAAACGCCGAACCAAACCGAAAAGCTTTATTTGCATTCCACCATGCGTACTCCTGGTGATGACATCCATTTGGTTAAAGGCTGGTTGCTTTCTATTGATTTGGTTTCCCTTAACGATATATTCAGTATTGAACATACTGGCACAGACAGATTAAAAGAAAATCATAGCAATCGGATCCTGATTACTCTGAAACCGGGTGTATCTGTTGAATTATCGAAATATAAGGCGAACTCATTGTCCGTTTCTAGTTGTGGTGTCTGCGGACAACAGAATATCGACAAACTGCTAGAAAATTTGTCTCCTATCGATGAACAAAACAGGGTTTCATTAGCGGCAAAGTCGATATGTGATTTACCGAATAATCTGAGATTACAACAACCGGTTTTTTTTAGGACTGGCGGTGTTCACGCAGCAGCGCTGCTGGATCACAAGGGTGATCTTGTAGGAACCAGTGAAGATATTGGTAGGCACAATGCGCTGGATAAGTTAATTGGTAAACATTTAGCCCTTTTACCTGGCCAATATGCGGTGCTATTGAGCGGTAGGGTGAGTTTCGAAATGGTGCAAAAATCAGCTAGAGCTGGTATTAGTATGATTATTGCGGTTGGCGCACCGACCAGTTTGGCCGTAGATTTATGTAAAGAATTGGATATTGCACTGATTGGATTTATCAAAGCGACGCAATTTAATCTGTATCATGGAGAAAGGCAGTTAATTTAAACAGTTTTAGCTAACAAAAAGGACTTTTTGAAAATGGATCATACCCCTAAAAACTATGTGCAAATTGTCAGTCCAGTCTGGGCTAAAGACGCAATTATATACCAAATTAACACCCGCCAATTCACCTCTGTGGGCACTTTCAATGCAGCCCAATCACACTTCCCACGTTTAAAATCCTTAGGTGTCGACATTTTGTGGATTATGCCAATTCATCCTATTGGAGTTAAAAATCGTAAGGGCACACTAGGGAGTCCTTATGCGGTGCAAGACTATTATGGTGTGAATCCAGAATTTGGTGATTTGAGCGCATTTCAAGATTTTGTCAAAACCGCCCATTCATTTGGTTTCAAGGTTATTATAGATTGGGTATGCAATCATTCTGCTTGGGATAATCATCTCGTTGAAGATCATCCAGAGTGGTACGCTCGGGATTATAAGGGCGATTTTACGCCAACACCTTGGTGGGATTGGAATGATGTCATTGACTTTGATTATCAAAGTATTGAATTACGTGAGTATATAGCCAAAGCGATGCGCTATTGGGTTGAGGTGGCCGACATTGATGGATTTCGGTGTGATGTGGCCGGTTTTATTCCAAATGATTTCTGGGCAGCTGTTAGGGCTGATTTAGAGACCATTAAACCGATCTTTATGTTAGCTGAGTGGGAATCCAAAGATCTACATCAAAATGCCTTTGATATGACCTATGCGTGGAGTTGGAATGAAATCATGCATGGTATTACGTGCAATGGTTTACCTATTAGTAAACTTTTTAAATACTACTCTTGGAACGAAAAATCCTATCCAGCTGAAGCACATCGAATGACGTTTGTCAGTAACCATGATAAGAATGCATGGGATGGTACTCAGCAAGAGCAATTTCAAGATGGCCTAGAAGCCGCTATTGTGCTGTCGGTTATTGGTGAAGGTATGCCACTTATTCACAATGGACAAGAAGCCGGTGAAACAAAACGTTTAGCGTTTTTTGAAAGAGACCCGATTCACTGCAGCAGGAACATCACATTGGTGATTTATATCAACGATTAATTCAACTTAAAAAATCACATTCCGCGCTACATAATGCCCAGTGGGGCGCGCGGATGATTCACGTCGCTAATTCTGAGCCAGAAAGAATATTCAGTTTTGTGCGGACCGATAAAAATAGTAAAATTTTTGTCGTATTAAATTTATCAAGTCACTCGCTGCAAGTGAATTTCACTGGAAGTTTGTTTTTAGGTGAGTACGATTCTTTTTTCGAAAATAAAAGTTTAGTGTTTAAGCAAGATTCCGAACTGACAATAGCACCATGGGGATATCAAATTTATGTCAATTGAAAAAATTAAACCCGAAACAACGCAAGTGTTAATGGTCGATATACAACAAAAATTGTTTGCTCAAATGAGTAATCACCAAATGATGTTGCGTCGCAGTCTTACTTTACTGGCAACTGCTCAGATATTTCAAATTCCCATTACGGGCGTAGAGCAATATCCCAAAGGCTTAGGTGAAACCCACGAATTGTTGCAGCCTTATGTACAACATAACTTTACCAAGACCGCATTCTCTGCTTTTGGGCAAAAGGATTTAGTCGCGCATCTTGATCACATCCGATCATCAAGTGACAAGCCAAATTTGTTGCTCTTAGGGGCTGAATCCCACGTTTGTTTATATCAAACTGCCATTGATGCTCTCAAGGCGAACTATACAGTTTCCATTGCGTGGGACGCTACTGCTTCTCGTTATGAATCCGATCGGGAATTAGCCAAGCAGCAATTAATCGCAGCTGGTTGTAATTTGCTTTCAGTGGAAATGGTGGTTTTTGGGTGGTTGAAGGATGCCAAACATGAACATTTTAAACGTGTCAGTAATTTGCTCAAGGCCCACTAATTAAAAATAAAGCCCCCTAATAGCATTCAAGAGATTAGCAGTAATGGCGAAACATAAAGCGCAATTTGAAATGACCAGTTATGGTCTCTATGAAGGGTGGGACAACAACAGTAAAGAATTACCATCGATTCGCAACTTTACCACCAAAATCCCAGCCACTTTAGATGTGGAATTTGGTTTTATATTGGAAGTTAAAAAAGGCAAAGGATTACGGTTAGATTTCACTATTTATCATCCAAATATCCCAGATAAAAAAGGCAATGTTATGGAACCGTTTAGCGGTGATGTTTATGTGCGAAACAATAACTGGGAGTTCTATTTAGGTGATACTTTATGGGCTCCTATTGACGACAAAGTCGGGGACTGGCGTATGGTAATTGAGTGTGACGGCAAAATCGTGGCTGAAAAAACATTTACCGTTTTAGAAGAGTATGCCGATGGCGAGATTCAATTTTGGAAAAAACGCGGTTACTGAAGCCATTTTTGTAAACAGACATTTTATTCTTTAAATGAGCTTCGCTGTGGATAAAAAATGAATCACAGTGAAGCGGGTTGATGTTCTGATAGGTTTTTATATCTACTCGTTACCCATGGCGATGGAGTGATACAGCGCTGTACTTTCCTATTGCTAATTCGAATTGGCGTATTTTCTGAAGATTAACTTTAAGAAATTTAAATGTATTAACAAAACTAATCTTCTCATTACAATTTACTTTCGTAACCATACTTATCAAACTAAGAGCTATTGCAAATATATATTTTTTCATATTATTAGCATACTTCTTTGATTGAAAAGATGTCTGTCCATATGACCCTATTGAATAGCGTTAATAGGTGTTTTATTCTGTCATAATACAAGGTCTTGTACTACGAGTGTTCAGTTATGTTGGCATTAAATGCATCGTTTGCGGGCGATTAAACATATGGCGAACATTCTCTGAAACTTTGCTCAGGCCACCTTTTTCATTTTTACTGACTGGCCCTTAAATGCTCAAATTAACTGCGTTACCCACTAAATTTATACTGTTATCGATTTTTGTCGCATATTTGCAAGGGTGCCAGCAACATAGAACATCGGCAAAAGAGATTGATCTCACAGAGCTGACTATTGCCCAAATTCACCAAGACTATAAAAATGGCGAGTACAATAGCCAAGACTTAGTTAAGACGTACCTAAAACGAATCGCCCAGCATAATGATAAAATTAATGCTATTAGTGTGGTCAATAACGATGCGCTAATGATTGCCGCAGCCTTAGATAAAGAGTTTATACAAACAGGAAAGCTTCGCCCGTTACACGGCATTCCTATTTTGGTGAAGGATAATATCAATACCGCTAATTTACCCACCACCGCAGGCTCTCTTGCGTTAGTCGATTACATTCCCAATCAGAATGCTTTTATCATTCAAAAACTCGTTGACGCGGGGGCTATTGTTTTAGCGAAAACGAATATGGCGGAGTGGGCATTTAGTCCAAAACATACCGAAAGCTCTACCAGTGGAATCACTCGTAACGCGTATAACCAAGATTATGTTCCAGCAGGATCTAGTGGCGGAACAGCTGCTGCTATTGCCGCTAATTTTGCAACTGTTGGTTTAGGTACCGATACGGGTAATTCTATTCGAGGACCTTCTTCCCATGCAGCGCTAGTGGGCTTAAGAACCACCATTGGCTTAGTGTCACGCAGTGCCATAGTGCCTTTGTTTCTGCGCAATGATGTTGTTGGCCCAATGGCCAGAACAACCGAAGACGCTGTTCGCATATTAGACGTAATTGCTGGCTACGATGAGCATGATCCGATCACGGCCCATTCGGACGGTAAGATGCCGGCTAGTTATTTGTCGTATTTAAACGAAGATGGGTTGAGTGGAGCACGCATAGGTGTGTTGAATCAACTTAGTGATGACGGCCTTGATCCTGAAATTTTAGCCTTATTCCAACAGTCCCTTCGAGATTTACAGAGGCTAGGGGCAACAATCGTTGATCCAGTTGAGATCCCTAATTTTGATAGTTTAAAAGCCAATCAATGGTGTGCAGAATTCCAACAAGATGTAGAGCAGTTCTTAGCAACCTATGTGAAAAGTGACACCCTGGAGCGCTTAGAAGATATTATCGCAGTTGGCTCCACCTCAGAGTTTGCAAAAGCGAGATTAAAAGCAAACCTTGCTGTAAGCGGTCGTTATGGTGAGTCCAATGTTGAATGCGGAAGTGCTTATTCTGATCCACTGCGCATAGCGTTTAGGCAAGGTATTGAGAAGGTGATGAACGACTTAAATCTAGATGCGCTAATTTATCCTTCTTGGAATAACAAAGCCGCTCTTATCAGTCGTTTTGAGGAAGATTACATGGGTGACAACAGTCAAGTTATTAGTCCACACACAGGGCAGCCGGCGTTTACGGTTCCAATGGGGTTCACTTCGGAAAACTTACCCACAGGGCTTCAGTTTTTAGGCAGAATGTACAATGAACCTAAGTTAATACAGCTCATCTATGCCTATGAGCAGGGGACAAAACACAGAAAACCAGCAGAGTTGAATTGAAGCACTGTTTCAGATTTCGATTTTCAGTGCTAATTAGTGAAAAATATTCAATACGAAAATCAGTCGATAGCTTGAAAAGATACAAGCTTATTTAGGCTGCTGAATAAACAAAAAAGAGCGAAAAATCGCTCTTTTTTTGGGATAACATAAAGTGTCTCATTTTAAAGACACCCGATTGTAATTAATTACAATCTGATACGTCACCACCTGTTTTTTCTTTCATTTTGATACAAGCTTCTTTTAGCTTATCAGCGCTAGCTTCTTTCATGTCTTCTATTTCGTCGCCAGCATCTTCCATCATTTCAGAGGCTTTATCTTGTGCGTCATCTTTCATTTCTGATGCTTTTTCGCTTGCTGAATCCATCATATCACCGGCTTCATCTTTAACATCGTCAAGATAATCAGCAGACTCTTCTTTCATGTCTTCCATTTCTTCAGTCATTTCAGCTTTAGTATCGCTAGCAGATTCTTTCTGAGCTTCTGAACATCCCGCTAAGCCTAAGCTAGCTAAAAATATTGCTAGTACGAGTTTTTGATTGATTGTTTTCATTGTGTTTCCTTTAGTCCATTTTAAAGTGCAGTTTCTTTCTTAAGTGACCGAGCAAACGTCATTGTCACGAATAAAAAGATACCGATATAACATATAGCAGAAATTACAGCTGACATTAACTTGCTAGATAAATCGGCAGGTTTGAAAATTGCCACCAAGGTGACAATAGTCGCTAAGATTAACCAGAATAACATAATCGAACTCCTTACTGTGTGCCACTTGAAACAATTGGGTTTTCACCTGTCGTTTCCATCATTAATAACAGAGAAATCTTTCTGTTTTGTGATGAATAAATTAATAATTTGTCTATTTCTTGAGATATTGCTTAATTCGTGCCACTAATTTATCTATTTGATTAATAACAATATTGTTTGCGAATGGCGTTGTTTTTGAGCGTGATTGCAATAAATGCGTCTGTTTTTAAATACACCTTTGGTGCGGAGTGTCTTTTTTGGGGCAATTTTTTAAACAATATTTATATCACAAGGCTAAGCAATGGCTATCTTCCTCTAACAATGCTTGCTTTTTTTTTTGGCATACTCACCGCCAATTTCTCGCGCTGCGGGACAAGCTAAGAATTTGCGAATAACGGATAACGATAGTGATACTAATTTGTGACAGTAAAAGACAGGCAAGGGTGCATGATTAAAACATCAGAATTGTTTGCCGAAGATGGGGTTTTATCTACGGCAATTGCTGGGTTTAGCCCACGTGCATCGCAAATTGCAATGTCTGAAGCCATTGAACAATGTATTGACGATCAAGTTCCGCTAATTGTCGAGGCTGGTACGGGAACAGGTAAAACCTTTGCATACTTAGCCCCAGCAATGATCAGTAACAAAAAAGCAATAATCTCAACGGGTACAAAAAATCTTCAAGAGCAGTTGTTTCACCGTGACCTACCGTTACTTAAAAAAGCCTTAGGCAGTAATCGTCAGGCAGCGCTGCTTAAGGGCCGTTCAAATTATCTTTGTTTACATCGGTTAGGTCAGCATAGTGGCAACAGTACCTTATTGGAGCGGGAAACCCTGGATGAATTAACCCAAGTTAGACAGTGGGCGTCTACCACTAAAACCGGTGATATGGGAGATTTAAAGTCACTGTCTGAGAATGCCAGAGTATTACCTTTGGTGACTTCTACAGTTGATAATTGTTTAGGTCGAGATTGTCCAGATTATGAAGATTGTTATTTAGTCAAAGCGCGAAACAAAGCAATGGACGCCGATATAGTGGTGGTGAATCATCATTTGTTTTTTGCAGATATGGCTTTAAAAGACACAGGCTTTGGTGAGCTAATTCCGGAAGCTGATGTGGTGGTATTTGATGAAGCTCATCAAATACCCGATATTGCCAGCGAATACTTTGGTGAAGCTCTCTCAAGTCGACAAATACATGATTTAGCGCGAGACATTGAGATTATAAAACGTACTCAACTAAAAGATGCCGAACAACTAGTAAAAGTTGCTGAGAAGTGTCGTTTGATTGCGGCTGACTTGCGTATTTTGTTTCCAGTCACTCCAGAGCGGGGCAATTGGCGACAAATGCTAAAACGCCCAGAGGTCGAAGCGCAAATCAATAAATTGGACGAATCACTGACGGTACTTTACGAAGTGGTTAAAATTCATCTGGGTCGAGAAAAAGAACTTGATACTTTGTTTGAAAGGGTAACTCACGCCAAATCCAAACTGGCTGTTTTAAACGATGTAAATCAAAAAGGTGTGAGTTTATGGTACGAAACCACACCTAAGCACATTGTGCTGCATTTAACCCCACTTAGTATCGCTAAGCGCTTTGCTGATTTTATAGAAGAACCGAAAAGAAGCTGGGTGTTTACCTCTGCAACTTTGATGGTGGATGGCGGTTTTGCCCATTTTCAGCGTTTAATGGGCTTAGATAATGCAAAAACATTAGCCTTGGACAGTCCATTCGATTACCAAAAACAAGCTATTTTGTGTGTACCTCGATATTTACCAGAGCCTAGCAGCCGTGAGATGCGACAGAATTTATTGGAAGTAGCAGTGACCTTAATTAAGGCGAGCAAAGGCCGTTGTTTCCTGTTATTTACTTCCCATGCGATGCTGAAAATCATTGCCCAAAGCTTGCCTGAATATATTGATAACCCAATATTAGTGCAAGGCACCACAACCAAGCGTGCGTTACTAGACGAGTATGTAACCAATAAACAAGCCGTACTTTTAGGCACGGGAGCATTTTGGGAAGGAGTTGATGTGCGTGGTGATGATTTAACCTGCGTAATGATTGATAAATTACCCTTCGCCGCCCCAGATGATCCACTTCTGCAGGCTCGAATTGAAGATTGTCGAAAGTCAGGTGCCAATCCTTTTGCACAAATCCAGATCCCCCAAGCGGTTATTTCCCTCAAACAAGGGGCTGGGCGGTTAATTCGTGATGAAAAAGACAAGGGGGTTTTGGTGATCTGCGATAATCGCCTAATCACGAAAGACTACGCAAAAACCTTTTTAGCCAGTTTACCGCCCATGAAGCGCACTCGAGACTTGTCGGTGGCGGTTGATTTTTTAACTGAATTACATACCTCTGAAGGCCTGTGAATTGATGAAAATACTTGCGATAGATACAGCCACTGAAGCCTGCTCTGCAGCCATTTTTGTAGATCAAAAAACCGATTCAATATTTGAAGTTTGCCCTCAACAACATAGCCAAAAACTGCTTCCGATGGTCGAGCAATTATTACAACGAAATAATCAAACATTATCGGCTATCGACTATCTCGTGTTTGGTCGTGGTCCAGGTAGTTTTACTGGCGTGCGTATTTCAACAGGTATTATTCAAGGTTTGGCGTTGGGAACTGAAAAGCCGGTTGTTGGTATCTCTACTTTAGCTGCAATGGCGCAACAAGCGATTGATGAATCTCAGGCCAAGTTGGTTGCTGTAGCGATAGATGCTCGCATGGATGAAGTCTATTTCGCATTATTTCGCAATGAAAATAACCTAGCCCGTTTAATCGAAGAAGAGCAGGTGCTAGGGCCGGAATCTGTGCTTGAAGGCTTAACCGAAATACCGGATGTATTATGCGGTACGGGGTGGACTGCCTATAAAGCTTTCCAGCAAATCGTCGAGCAGGTCGGTCAGCCATCCATTCTTTTTCCATCAAGTAGTGCAATGATCCCATTAGCTATAGATGCTATCGCGCAGGGCAATTTTAGCGACGCAGAGAATATTCAACCGGTTTATTTGCGAGACAAGGTGACCTGGAAAAAGTTGCCTGGTAGAGAATAGTGGTTTTAACTGGATTAGATTGGTTTGACGCGATAGTTCGTATCTTGTGCATGATTATTGCAGTTAATTTTGGTTTGACACCTAAAAAGGATGCAATAGTTTAGCTAAGTGGAAATTGAATCTTCGTTAGTTGCCGCGCAAAATCAACTAACTATTACTCCCACTGCCCGTGAGCCGCAAAAACAAGCGGAAGCACAAGAGCAGCAAAATCAAAGACGTGACACTCAGTTGCCACGTCAGCAGGTTGTTACGCGTCAAAATTCCCCTGAAGCATATGCACAAGCCGAACGTTTTCGAGAACAAAAAAATAGTGCATCACAACCTCAAGATTTTAGTGCTCGCCAGGCAATAGACGCCTATCAATCTCTTGCCAAAGAAAGTCAACGTAGTGAAATCCAATCGTTACTGGGAATTGATACCTTCGTTTAATCTTATCCAATTAGGCTCGAATAAAATGATCACTTTGGTGTAAAATTTTTCGCGTATTTGTTATGCTGAACAACGGATTATGATGATTTTATATCCCGAAACTATGTTGATTCAGCCAATAACGCAACGTGTTATTGGCAATAGGTGTTAGTATTAGCAACATATCTAAACGATTCTATAGCGTTAATTAGTGGATTCATGTTTTAGTAAGTAAATAGTCTAATTGGTGAACTATCTAATCAGTTAAGAGTTTATTAAGGTAAAAGTTTAGCAAGTTAAAATTTAGCGGTAGAGAGGATTCTCATGTTAGCGAAAATTGCGGTGTTTTGTTCAGTAGTACTGATGGCTGGCTGTTCTGTCATACCTGACAGTATTCAGGTGGAAGATGAAGCAAACTTAGTAGAATATCAGCAGGTTACAAGTAATCCCGAAAGTAATATTGGCAAGACTGTTCGTTGGGGGGGAGTGATTGCTAAAGTCGAAAACTTACCTGATGCAACCATGATCGAAATGGTCGATTTTCCATTGCGTTCTTATGCTCGCCCTCGAGTCTCAAATCAAAGCATGGGCCGGTTTCGGGTCTATATTGATGGATTTATCGATCCAGTGGTCTTTGAAAAAGGTCGTAGCGTTACCTTTACCGGAAAAATTACTGGTTCCGAGGAAGGCATGGTAGGTGAGCACAAATATGTTTTTCCGACCCTTAAATCATCTGGATACCATCTTTGGAAAGAAATAGAGCAAGTGAATGTGAGTAGCTTGAGCATGTGGCCATATAATCCATACTGGGGATGGCCATACCGACCTTATCACCAACGCGTTATTATACGTCGTAATAGTGATAGTCCCTCTGGCGGCGCAACAACTCCCAGTCGAGCGACTCAACCTAACCGTCAACAAAGTACCCGTTCAGCTACGCGTAATAATGGTATAGGGCCAGTTGATAAAGAGCCTTAAAGGCTGATTTTTATAGGATTAT
Source organism: Alteromonas sp. M12 (assembly GCF_037478005.1). Taxonomy (NCBI): domain Bacteria; kingdom Pseudomonadati; phylum Pseudomonadota; class Gammaproteobacteria; order Alteromonadales; family Alteromonadaceae; genus Alteromonas; species Alteromonas sp. M12. The sequence continues at coordinate 1,624,642 of NZ_CP144164.1, forward strand.
AACTAATCAAAATAGCTGAGTATCACGGCGGATAATTTCCGGTGACGGCAATAAAGTGTTAAAAAGCGGCATGTAATTGCCGCTTTTTTTGTTTATAAAAAACGCTCAACAGGATACTAAAATGCATGATGTCAGGTTCTCTTTACCTAACTTAGAGTTAGCAGGTCTTGCAAATGGACACACCGATAAACCCCTAATTATTGCTTTGCATGGTTGGTTAGACAATGCCGCGAGCTTTATTCCTTTAGCCAAATATCTGAACGATTACCATTTGGTCGCAATTGATTTTGCTGGGCATGGACTCTCCAGCCATCGCAGTGCTGACGCTCATTATCACCAAATTGATTTTGTCCACGACTTGCATGAGTTAATTTTAAGTCAAGGGTATAAAAAGTTCATTTTACTGGGGCACTCAATGGGAGGGATCGTCGGTTCGATGTACGCTAGCAGTTTTCCTGAATTTGTTTCCCATTACATCACGATTGAATCCTTTGGTCCTCTTTCAAAAAATGCGCAAAGTAGTCCGTCACAAATGCGTGAGGCCATAGAAAGCAGATTAAAATTGCAAGCTAGAGAGCCGCAACATCCCAAAAGCTACGAAGCCGTAATTAAAGCCAGAGCATTAGCTGGGGACTTAACTGAAGATGCGGCAACATTGTTGGTTAATCGCAATTTAATTGAGCAAAATGGCGAGCTTCGTTTTCGCACCGATAGAAGGCTTCGTACGCTCTCGTCAATTCGAGTGACAGATGAGCAAGCTAGACACTTTATGCAAAATATCCAAGCACCGACATTAGCAATAATGGGCACTACGGGGTACGAAGTCATGCGTGAAAAAGTCAAAGAAAGGTTTGATTGGGTGCCAAATTTAACCCATGTAACTTGTGAGGGGGGACATCACTTACATATGGATAATCCCGCCGACATTGCTAAAAAATTGCTGGATTTCCTAGCACTTAATCCATTAAATCACTAAAATTAAGCTACAATCAGGTCTTACCTGTATTAATTTAAATGTTCATTGGTTAACATCGTGTAATCGTATTGAGAAGCATAAGCCCTGGAGGCAAAGTGGACAAAATTTGGTTAAAACACTACGACCCTAAAATTCCTGCAGAAATCGACCCAGAGCGTTATTCTTCAATAGTAGATATATTTGAGCAATCAGTATCGACTTACGCTAACAACACTGCATTTATCAATATGGGACACAGCATAAGCTTTGCTGAGTTAGATAAGTTATCTGCTCAATTTGCTGCTTATTTACAAAACGAGGGATTAAAGAAAGGTGATCCAGTCGCCATTATGATGCCTAACGTTATTCAATACCCTATTGCATTATTTGGAATATTGCGTGCCGGATTAACGGTAGTAAATGTTAATCCACTTTATACCGCTCGTGAGCTAAAACATCAGTTAAACGACTCAAACACCAAAGCTATTGTTATTATTGAAAATTTTGCAAGTACTTTAGCTCAAGTGATTGAACAAACTAATGTGAAAAAAGTACTGCTGACCCAAGTAGCAGATATGTTCCCAGCCCCCAAACGCTGGATAATGAATTTTGCGGTAAAATACATTAAAAAAATGGTGCCGAGTTTTACTATCGCGAATACCGAAAACTTCACATCTGCAATTAAAAAAGGTGCTTCTCTTACCTACACCAGACCAGAAATAAGCAGTGACGACATCGCTTTTCTACAATACACCGGCGGCACTACAGGTGTATCTAAAGGGGCAATGCTTACTCACCGTAATATGGTGGCAAACTTAGAGCAAATTTCTTCAGTATTGGAAACCGTTATCGAGCCAGGTAAAGAGTTGGTGGTGACGGCTTTACCGCTTTACCATATTTTTGCCTTGCAGGCTAACTGTTTGACTTTTGTTAAATTTGGCTGTCCAAGTTTACTGATAACCAATCCACGAGATATGGTCGGTTTTGTAAAAGAAATGGCACAACATCACTGTACCGTAATAACAGGTGTGAATACTTTATTTAATGGTCTTCTTAATACACCAGAATTTAGTGAGCTGGACTTCTCGGGTTTAAAGTTTGCTTTAGGTGGTGGTATGGCAGTGCAACGTTCAGTGGCTGAGAAGTGGGAAAAAGTCACTGGAAAGGTACTTTTGGAAGGCTATGGTTTAACCGAATGTAGCCCTGTTGTTACCGTTAACCCACCACAGCTTGAAAGTTATAAAGGGTCAATTGGTATGCCCGTATCTTCTACGGATATCAAGTTATGTGACGATGATGGCAATGAAGTTCCTATGGGGGAGCCTGGGGAAATGTATGTTAAAGGTCCTCAGGTAATGAAAGGCTACTTGAACCGCCCCGAAGCGACAGATGAGGTTATCAAAGATGGCTGGTTATTAACGGGGGACATCGCCACCGTTGACGAACAAGGTTACTTCTATATTGTCGATCGCAAGAAAGATATGATTTTGGTATCTGGCTTCAATGTGTTTCCTAATGAGATTGAGGAAGTCGCAGCGATGCACGATCAAGTGGTCGAAGTGGCGGCTGTTGGTGTGCCTAGTGAATCATCAGGCGAAGCGGTTAAACTCTTTGTTGTTCGAAATTCAGATGAATTGACCGAGAAAATATTGATCGATCATTGTCGTAAAAATTTAACCGGCTACAAAGTACCAAAATTTGTTGAATTTAGAGACGAGCTTCCCAAGACAAATGTTGGTAAGATACTCCGCAAAGAGTTGCGCGATTAGCTTAAACGAAATCATCTACTGATTTTATTTAAATTGAAGAGCCGACTCATGTCGGTTTTTTTATTTTCTAGGTGTCCATCTTTTCATATGCAATATACCCTAATAACTACGTTCGAAGCATTACACTCCTTTTGTGTTCAAGCCAATAAAGCATCTGCAATAGCCGTTGATACGGAGTTTGTTAGAACGAGAACTTTGTACCCTAGATTGGGCTTAATCCAAATTTATGATGGCATTACTCTGGCCCTTGTGGATCCATTGGAGATTGAAGATTTATCGCCTCTGGTGGACCTTCTAGCTAACCCTGATGTGGTCAAAGTCTTGCATTCTTGCTCTGAAGATTTAGAAACGTTTTGGCATAGTTTGAATGTGATACCGACGCCTATTTTTGATAGTCAATTTGCTGCATGCTTGTTGAATATGGGAGCGACATTGGGCTATGCAAATCTGATTGAGCTGATGTTAGATATTAAACTTGATAAAGGTGAATCGCGAACCGATTGGATTGCTCGTCCGCTGAGCGAACAGCAATGCCAATATGCAGCGAATGACGTACTCTATTTGTTGCAAATTTACCCTCAGTTGAGCGAACAAATCGCTGCTTTAGGCCGCACGGAATGGATTTACCAAGAAATGCAGCAATTGGCATTGAAAAAATCCATTAATCTCCCTGCAGAACTTGCCTATCTTAATATTAAGAACAGTTGGAAACTATCGGGCATATCTCTGTATTTACTGAAAACCTTAGCGAAATGGCGAATTGAGCAAGCGCGTTTGCGTGACTTGGCATTAAACTTTGTTGTGCGTGAATCCAATTTAGTAGAAATTGCACGCACTCTGCCTAGCCATAAAGGGGCTATTTTTGCCATTGATGGCATGACTCCTCAAGAAGCTCGGATTCACTCAGATGCATTACTCAGTTTGGTTGAAGAAGCGAAGATTGCACCGGTTGAGATATACCCATCGCCTGTAGAAAGGTTGATGACGCACAAAGGATTTAAAAAAGCCTCTGCTGAATTGAGAGCTCTTTGCCAGCTAAAAGCGGATGAACTTGAGATACCCGTTGAAGTCCTGGGATCAAAAAAACAAATACAACAATTGTTAAAATATCATTGGCACAAACAAGATGAATTGCGAGAGATGGGGTTGAAACCTGATTTGATTCAGGGCTGGAGAGGGGATCTTTTGGGAGACCAAGTGCTTAAAATAGTCGCCAAATATGGGGAGCTGAACTAATGCTTGTATATGTATACAAAAGTAATAAAAAGCAACAAACGTATCTCTATGTCTTAAAAAAAGACAATTTTGATGATGTGCCCGAACAGCTTATGGCAACTTTCGGTAAACCCACATTTGTGATGATTTTAGCCCTGCAAAAGCGTCAAAAATTGGCTCAAGTGGATATACATAAATTAACCAACGAACTAAATTTAAATGGATTTTACTTGCAACTTCCTCCACCTAATGAAGATTTGTTAAAAGCCCATAAGCAAACACAAGATAAAAATAAAGAAAATAAAGGACAGACATCGAAATGAAAAGACTAATGAATGGGAGCTGCATTTTAGTTTCAATTCTGCTGTTGAGTTTCCCGCTACACGCTCAGAAAAACGAAAAAGATTACGCAGGTTATGTCGAACAGCTTAAAAGTGAAGCGATATCGGAAGGTTTCGATGCACAATTTGTAGATCAGGCGTTTGCCGACATAACGTTCTATAAAAGAGCCATTAAGGCAGATAAGAATCAACCAGAATCTAAAATCACCTTAGATAAATATTTACGCACCCGAGTCCCTGATTGGAAAGTGCAACAAGCCATCGATTTGTACCGTAAACACCAACAAATATTAAACAAAATAGGCAAAGAATATGGTGTGCAACCGCGCTTCATAGTGGCCCTTTGGGGAAATGAAAGTAATTTTGGAAAGATTATGGGGAATTACTCTGTTATCTCCGCATTGTCTACTTTGGCTTATGAAGGTCGTCGTGAATCCTTCTTTAAAAAACAATTGTTCGCAGCTTTGACTATCCTGCAGCAAGGTCACATTCAAAAACAACAGTTTGTGGGATCTTGGGCTGGTGCAATGGGGCAAAGCCAATTCATCCCTTCATCCTTCCTAACTTATGCGGTTGATTATGATAAAGATGGTAAAAAAGATATTTGGGGTAACCCCGCGGACGTATTTGCATCAATTGCCAATTACTTAAGCAAAGAAGGTTGGGATGACAGTATTACTTGGGGCAGACAAGTTCGCATTCCTAAAGGTTTTGATTTGGCTCTTGCAGGTTTAACTAAGTCTAAAATGCAATCTTTAAGCGCATGGCAGGCATTGGGGGTTAGGCGTTATGACGGCTCTGATTTGCCAAAGGTCGACTTGCAAGCTTCGTTGATCATGCCAGATGATGAAAATGGCCGAATCTATTTAGTTTACTCGAATTTCCATACATTAATGCGTTGGAATCGCTCGACATACTTTGGAAGCGCTGTGAGTTATCTTGCCGATCGAATTAAAAAGGGTTCTTAGATGGAGTATTTTCACAAAGATATTAATGGCCAGCCCATCCAACTGCCGGTTGGGAAGGTGGTGTGCGTGGGACGTAATTACGTTGATCACGTCAAAGAGCTTAACAATGAAGTTCCTGATACCCCTTTGTTATTTATGAAACCTTCCACAAGTTTATGTGATGTAAATGCAGGGGTGACCTTACCAGCCGATACGCTGGGAAGTTGTCACAATGAATTAGAGATAGCGATTCTGATTAAATCGCCACTCAAAAATGCATCACAGAGCGATTGTCAATCCGCTATCTGGGGAGTGGGACTAGCACTAGACTTAACCTTGCGAGATTTGCAGAGCAAATTAAAATCAAAAGGTTTACCTTGGGAGCGAGCTAAATCCTTTGATGGTGCCTGTCCAGTATCAGGGTTCACTGAAATACACAATGTAGCTGATCTTCAAGCTTTAAGTTTCAGTTTAGAGGTTAATCAACAACTGAAACAGCAAGGCGACACATCTTTAATGATGTGGGGCGTTTATTCGTTGTTGTCACAAATAAGTGAGGTATTCACTCTGTTACCAGGTGATATTGTGCTGACAGGCACACCAAAAGGTGTAGGCCCTCTATTTGCGAATGATGAATTGTGTTTACGTTTGGATAAACATTTTAGCGTTAATAGCAAAGTGCAGGGTGAAAAATGAGTTTAGAAGCAAATTTTTGGCAAACTAAATCGTTGAAGCAAATGAACCGTCAGGAGTGGGAGGCCATTTGTGATGGTTGCGCTAAATGTTGCTTACACAAAATCATCGATGAAGATGCTTCGCAAACAGATGGGCAACAAGCTGCCACCGAAGAGCTGCATTTTACCAATGTCGTTTGCAGTTTTTTGAATACCAAAACTTGCGCGTGCACCCAATATGCCGACCGTGATGAGCTGGTACCTGAATGTGTCACTCTATCCCAAGATAACCTTCATCAACTTGCCTATATGCCGCCAAGTTGCAGTTATCGCAGACTTAACGAGGGAAAGGGGCTTCCGAGTTGGCATCCATTATTGCATAAGAATAAAAAGTCAGAGATGCACAAAGCTGGCATGTCTGTGCGTGGTAAAACTGTTTTTGATCGGGACGTTGATGAAAGTAAGTTTGAAGACCACATCGTTATTTGGCCATTAAACGAAATCGATTAACTAGCTAGTTAATCGATTTCAAGTTGTTTCGGCTAAAAACTTCTACGGGTAAATAGTCGGCTAAATAATACAATAGAAAAAACCGCTGTATAAATTGCAAATACAACAATCATCCATTCAGGCATACTCATATTCATAAATTCCCAATCAATATTGCCACAATCACCAGTAGCGGCAAACATATTGGGTAGCCAATTGTGCAGCGGCAAGAAAGCTGGGAAATTGGGAACAATTTCACAGGAAACAAAAAATGGATTTGATTCGTTCTGTATCCCCACATGTTCAATGGCGATAAACATTCCCCAAATCGCAGAGACCCCCCAAGTCACAAAACCTATGAATCGTGTTATGAGATTATTTCTTAGGGTAGGGAGTAGCCCAGCGAACAGCAGGCCAAACACTGCTGTTCGTTGATATATGCACATAATGCACGGCTTTAAATCTAACCCATATTGAAAAAATAGAGCTGCCACAATTAAGCCTAAAGCAGATAGCAACAATGTCAACCAAGCCCATCGTGTTGAAGCCATGTCGCCAAAGAATACAAATACATTCATGTTTATTAAATTAACCTAATTATTAGTGGGCGCTAGCTGCGCCAACTTCTGCATCTGGAACATGGTGATTTATCCAGTGCAAATCATATAAAACGTCTGTTAATTCCTGCAATCCAAAATAAGTCGCAGCCAATCCTACTAAGGTTAAGACAATCGTAAATGGGAATGCCATATAAACCATAGTACCGTAAGATAATCGCAATAACGGCGCGATGGCAGAGGTTAATAAGAATAAAAATGCAGCTTGTCCATTGGGGGTCGCAACACTGGGTAAATTCGTACCTGTGTTAATCGCAACGGCTAATAGATCAAATTGGTCACGGGTAATTTGGCCATTTTTTAATGCAGTGGTGACTTCGGTTATATATACCGAGCCAACAAACACATTGTCACTCACCATAGACAACAACCCATTGGCTAAGTAAAACATCACCATTTGTGTTTTACCCTCAAAGGTCAGAACATAGTTAATGACCGGCGTAAACAGACCTTGATCTATGATTACCGCCACAACGCCAAAAAAGACACACAGCAGCGCAGTAAAAGGAAGCGCTTCTTCAAACGCCTTACCAATTGAATGCTCTTCAATCACACCACACATGGTCGTCGCTAAAACGATGACCGAAAGACCAATTAATCCCACTTCTGCTAAATGCAGTGCAAGACCAATGATCAACCAAATACCAATTAATGCCTGAGTAAAAAGTCGAGCAGTATCTAACTTGGTGCGTTGTTTGTCCATTTGCGTGTTGTAATCACTTAATATGCCTCGCACAACAGGGGGCAACTTGGCGCCATATCCAAACCATCCAAACTTTTCCACTACATAAGCGGTAATCAGTCCCGAGAAGAACACCGGAATTGTCACAGGAGACATGCGCACAAAAAACTCACCAAAGCCCCAAGATGCTTTTTCTGCAATGATTAAATTCTGCGGTTCACCAACCATAGTCATCACTCCACCTAAGGCAGTACCTATAGCTGCATGCATCATTAGGTTGCGAAGAAAGGCGCGGAAATTCTCTAAATCATCGCGGCTTGGTTGGCCTATTTCGTCGTCACTTGAATGATCGTGATCATTGTTGAAATCTTTTCCTGAGGCGACCTTATGGTAAATGCTGTAGAAGCCTAACCCCACAGCAATAATGACCGCGATAACTGTTAAGGCGTCTAAGAACGCCGACAAAAACGCCGATGCGATAATAAAAGCTAACGATAACGCTCGTTTATTTTCTATTTTAATCAAGAGCTTAGTAAACAAATACAACAGCAAGTCTTTCATAAAATAAATACCCGCAACCATAAATACCAGTAATAACACCACACTAATATTAACGGTTATCTCATGGTACATGTGGGAAGGCGATGTCATTCCAATGAAGAGGGCTTCGATCAGCAGTAACCCCCCTGGTTGCAATGGGTAGCATTTTAATGCCATTGCCAAGGTGAATATAAACTCCAGAACTAAAACCCAGCCAGCTATATAGGTACTAACAAAGTAAAATAGAATTGGGTTTAAGATTAAAAATCCAACAATAACTTGTTTGTACCAATCAGGAGCATGGCCTAAAAAGTTTTTGTAAATGGCTTGAGTCATAGAAACTTGCATATGGGAATCCTTTTACTCATCGACTTTAAGTGCGATTGCATTTATTTATGTCTTCATTTTTAAAAGGTCAGGGCAATAAATGCAAGGTAAATCTGTTGTTAATCAGTGAATTGATTCTATTTGAACAGATATTGTGCAGCTTTGCGACTGATAAAGTCTATTAAATATTTAACATGCTGTTAAACTTTCATTGTTCCATATAAAATTCATCTGGTACAATCAGTTATCAACATGACATTAAAACGATAATAAGAGAGCCGTTGCATGATTTACAAGGCACAAAGTCCAGCTGGATTTGCAGAAGAATATATTGTTGAGTCAATATGGAGTGGACGATTTCCGCCTGGGACGATCTTACCAGCAGAAAGAGAGTTGTCAGAACTTATTGGTGTGACTCGCACAACGTTACGTGAAGTATTGCAAAGACTAGCTCGAGATGGCTGGCTGACAATTCAACATGGTAAACCGACTAAAGTAAATAATTTTTGGGAAACCTCAGGTCTAAACATCCTTGAAACATTGGCTCGATTAGACCAAGACGGGATTTCTGAGTTAGTCGATCACTTATTAGCCGCGAGAACAAATTTAAGCGCTGTGTTTATTCGTGGTGCAATTAAAAATGATGCACAGCGAGTTAAGGAAATCCTCAAAGGCTTCCCAGACATTCCTGAAGATGGTGCCGCATTTGCTTTGTATGACTATCGCATTAATCACGACATGGCGTTTGCCTCTGGTAATAAAGTATATGTGTTAATGATGAATGGTTTTAGAGGTCTATACTCGCGAATTGGAGGCTACTATTTTTCTTGTCCCAAATCCCGAGAGTTATCTCGCAACTATTATCAAAAGTTGATGGAGTTGGCCGATACTGGTGATTTTGCAGGCGTTGCTTCTGTCGTTCGTGAGTATGGTATCGAGTCTGGCAAAATTTGGCATGAAATTCGTGCTGAAATGCCCAATGACTTAGTCGATTAAATCAATTTTTTTGTAACCTCTGTTATTAGACATTCAAATCACCGCGTTATCTAGTTGGCAAAAGTTTGCATAAAATGTAAACCTTTCTGACTTCACTTGGTAATTTAAAAATACCATAAATCAATGCTTTGCATTAAAGTCCTAAATTAATTTTTATTATTTTAGGACTTTAGTATGCGCTTTCTAATTTAGATCGTTAATCTTGTTCACAGTCAACAAATCGAGGAAATAATCATGACTAAATTAGACGCAATCAAAAGTAAAGTTTCAGACGCTGAAGATTTTGCACGTAAAATCTGGTTAGCTGGTTTAGGTGCTTACGGTAAGAGTTTCGATGAAGCTCAAGGTCAATATGAGAAGTTGACATCTGAAGCAGGTAAAGTATTTGAAGAGTTAGTTGAAAAAGGTGAAGTTTTAGAAACTGAAGCTAAAGCTAAAATCAAAGCTAAAACTAATGTTGAAGAACGTGTAACTGAAGTTCGTAAAAAACTAGGTTTAGATTCTTCAAGTTCAGAAGACAAAGTAGAAGAACTTTCTGCAAAAATTGATGCATTAACTGACGCTGTTGCAAAATTAGCTGCTAAGTAATGTTATCAAGTTCAGGATTGTCTGTAGGCCTTAATTAAGGTCTACAGTACCTGAACACATTATATATGTACTTGGATAATTAAGTCGGGGGAGTTATGAAAGCGATAAAATCTGTTGAAGAAACTGGGCGTAAATCCTGGTTAGCTAGTGTTGGCGCATATGGGGAAAGTTTAAATAAATCCACAGATGCACTGGACAAACTCTATACAGACGGCAATGCTTTAGTACAGGACCTGATTATACGCGGTGAATCGGTAGAAGCGGAAATCAAAGCTAAACTAGAACACAGCCCAATATTTAAGGGGAAGTCGATGTTAAAAAGCAAAATTGATATGTTCAAGGCGAAATTGGGCATGCAAAGTCATAGTCGCGAAATTCAACTAGAAATACTCTCTAACAAAGTTGATAACCTAATTGATGTTGTCGCAAAACTTGCTCAGAAAAAAGCAGCTGAACAAAGTGCTGCAAAATCAACGGCAACACCTGCTGCTAAAGCGAGCACTAAGACAACTGCCGCTAAAACTGCTACTACACGTAAACCTGCCGTTAAAAAGACTGCTAGTGCTAAACCTGCCTCAGATGCAGCTAAAACGCCAGCAAAGACAACGTCAACGACGACAAGAACTCGTAAACCAGCAGCTAAAAAGCCGGCTGCAGATAAAGAATAGTAGAATAACTACTCGGTCTTGATGACCATCAATCTATAACGCCAGATTATAACAAACTTGCGACAAGTTGAGATGAGTTGGCGTTGTGGTGATTTGCTCTGGATCTTACACACTGCTCAGTTGAATTTGATGTCTTTGTATAGGACATACGCGTTGTATAAGCGGCATTGTCTTTACCACCAAAGCTGACTAGTGGCTTTTTAAAGAAGTGCTGACGACATGTTGTACTTAAGCGCATTTTCTCGCTTTCTTGTTACTCATTCCACAAACAAATGCATTTGCGATTAAACACCTATGCTGTTTGCAACAGAATTTACTTGGCACAAATGAGAGTTCAGATGTGCCAAATTTTTACATTCTTTCAGCCATAATCCGCGAACAACTGTTTTGTTCTTCCTTCTACCACTGTGTTTACGCCGATTTAGAGTTGTTGACTAAGCTCAATCCATTGTGTTGAGTCAATACTCGTTCTTCTCTGGCTTTAAGCAACTTCAAGTATTTCCCGAATGTTTTGCTAATTTGGGTATCACGTTTGATCCGATCTATTTGTGGCCAGGTTGCTCTTTCTGCACTTGAAATTAGTTTTTCAATACTGCGTAACGACGGATTGGCTAAGATATGTTTTAAACTTGCGAATCCTCGTTTAGGTAAAATATTGATATCACCTACATACTGCTGATCTATGATTGAACGCAACTTGTGAATTCCCAGTTTTGCGCCTTTATGAGAAGTCATACCTTCTAAAACATCAAATGCGTAAATACTATTCAATTTGGTAATGTTAGCTAAGTGGCGCCAAGTTAAGGCTCCTATTCCTCGACTATCTTTTTTGTCCCGAGATAAAAAAGGTACGGCTAAGGGATTAGTTTGACTAACAATACTATGGTTTACCCCATATAAGCGGGCGAGTTGTTTAAATGGCATGTCAGCCATCAATGAGCCATCTGCAAAACGTCGGTTAGGTATGTATGGAACAATCTTGCCATCTGCTTGTTTCGCTTTTAATTGCACTGGACTAAATACCAATGGAATGGCACAGGATGCTCTAACCGCTTGGGTAATAATTGCGTTAGGTGACGTTTTAGCATTGAGCAGACGTGAATACTGGTGCAAATCAGATGGCGACACGGTAACAGTCACATGTCGTCCAGTTTTCTTGAAAGCTTCTTCAAATGTCATCAAATCAAAGAGTTCAATGAATGCATTTTCTAAGTTGGTGCTATCCATTAAACTATTTTGACCAAAACCTTGCCAAATTCTCCAATTACTAAAGTTTTCGTAGATATTTTGTGGCTCTAAGGCGACTTTGAGTTCTTCGTTGGTACGGGTGGCAATAAGACTTGCGATGATAGAGCCGGCGCTAGCGCCTGAAATTACATCTGGCAGCAAGTCATGCTCAGTAAGTGATTTAACGACACCACCATGAAAAAATCCAAGCCCAGCACCGCCGCTTAACATTAAGCAACTTTTGCCAAAGGCATGGGCTGTTTCATCAAAAAATGACAATTTTTCGTAAAAGTCGATTTCAGACTCGTTTGCATGGTATATAAAATCTAATGACTCACATACTTGATCGATAAATTCTTGAATTAAATACTTGGTACCTATTTTACTGTGGTTTTTCATCGCAGGATTAGCAATATTGCCTAAATTGCCATGAATACCTTCGTGTAAAATGGACATCAAGCCTAATGCATCACCACGAGAACGCGCCAACTTAATTCGTTGAACCCGTTTACGAATTAGACGATAGTCATATTCCTTACAGGTATCCTTTGCCTTCCATTCTTCCGCGCCAGACAATTCATCATGTTCTTGGCAAGCTTCCTTATATTCTTCATAACTATCTGCATGATTAATTGCAGCTTCTAAATCAGTAAGCGAATCACGGTACGCCATTTGGACCACCTAGTTTAATTAAATACAACTTTTAAACATAAGGGTCTGTAAATTCGTTCAATTCAAACCCTAATTTTCGAATCTATAACACCACGCTATTGTTGCTAAACGTTAACATTAGTATTACTAAACGCTAACACTATGGTTAACCAATTAATAGTATCCTTTAGTGTGAGATTATTAATAACTTAAGTTTTTAGAAAGTGCTACCCAATTTAGCAGAATTGGGCGTTTCAACTATTTTACAAAGAGATTTTGTTTGAGAATGTATAATTTGCTGTCAATGGCACAAATTTGATTGACCATTGTAATCGCAAAGTTTAGCCTGATGGAGTAGGGTAGTAAGCCCGTTACTTAGCTGTGACTATTAATTTGCTTTTTTGTAGAGTGAGTTCACGGATTAAATTGTTATTTATTCCTTTTTAATAAATTAAAGGCATCCACGCCACTTATGCAATGGATTTTAGAAAATTACTTGCTGTTGTTGATTCCTATTACCAGCGGGATTGTTGGTTGGGCAACTAACTTTCTAGCAGTCAAAATGATGTTTTATCCAATAGAATTTATTGGTATCCGTCCGTTTTTCGGCTGGCAGGGACTCATTCCTATGAAACGCCAGGAAATGGCTGAAATTGAAGTGGAACTGGTTTTAGGCAAGTTGCTCAGTGTGCAGGAACTTGCAGGAAGAATTGAGGCTGACAAAATGACAGCCTCTATACAACGCCGACTTAAACAAGTTTTGCGCAAAGTGATTAATCAAGTGATGCAGGAGTCTGCTCCTCAAATATGGGCATCCATGCCTGTACAAGCCAAAAATTTGGTTTACAAGCGCGTTGAAGCTGACATTCCTAATATGGTCACTAAAATGATCGATGATTTCCAACATAATGTGGAAGAAATTCTCGATATCAAAGAGTTAGTGGTGAGTCATTTAGTCAATGAACCTGAACTAATCAACGAAATATTTCTTAAATCTGGTGAAAAAGAATTTCCATTTATTGAACGTTCAGGGCTCTATTTCGGTTTCTTATTCGGGTTACCCACTATGGCCTTCTGGTATTGGTTTCAGAGTTGGTGGATATTACCTTTGGGCGGCTTGATTGTGGGTTATGCAACCAATTGGATCGCAATTAAGATAATATTCGAGCCTAAACAACCAATTCGGTTATTTGGAATCACATTCCAAGGAATGTTTTTAAAACGTCAAAAAGAAGTCTCAGAAGTTTACTCTGAAATTATTGAAAAAAAGCTTATTAATTCGAAAAATATTACAGAAATTGTGCTCCATGGTTCGGGATCAGAGCAGTTACTCGAACTGATAGAATTACATGTAAACGATGCTATTGAACGATATGTTGCTATTGCCCAACCTTATTTTGCGTTGGGTGTTGGCTCTAAGCAGTATTACCGAATGAAAGCGTTAGCTGTGCAGTTGATTTTTGACAGTTCTGATAAATATTTACAGTACGCCTATGAATATGCCAATGATGCACTGAGAGTTGGCGATGATCTATGCGCTAGAATGCAATTGTTAACCCCAGAAGAGTTCGAAGGTGTATTGCGTCCTGCTTACCAAGCTGACGAATGGAAATTAATTGTGGTTGGTGCTGTGCTGGGTATGATTGCCGGATTTATGCAACTTTACTTAATTTAATACAGATTCCGATTCTACTTATTTGGTCTTTTCGATTAATTCAAATATACCTACCAGAGATAGGGTTAGCTTGTGTTTTGGGGCCATTTCTATAAGTGGGGACTTAGCCTGATGAGATTCGCGCATTTTAACTGATTGGGAAACGTACTCAGCTAAGACTGGATAATTTTCTTCGATTAATTCATTGATGATTTGTTTTGGCAGATTGGCGTTACTCATAAACTGGTTGGCAATAATACCTTCGATTTCTAAATCAGGGTTATGATCTTCTCTTATTTCGGCGATTTTTTGCTGCAAACTGTACAAGCCTTGTCTGGCAAAATCATCACAATCTATAGGTATCAAGCAGCGGGAAGCGGCAATGAGAGCTGATAGACTATAGAAGTTAAGCGCGGGCGCGGTATCAATGTAGATGCGATCATACTCAGTGCTAAGCGTTTCTAGTGCTTCTTTTAACTTATAGATTTTATGCCTACTGTCTAATTCACTTTCTAATTCCGACAAACGTGCTGAACCGGCAATAATGTCCAAGTTTGTTACTTTTGTTGGCTGACAAAATTCCTTCGCTGGTTTGCGGTGCAAATGAAATGTAATGGTTTGTTCAAATAGATTGGCAATAGTGCAATCATCGTCTTTTTTAATGGCGTCTAGATAGGCTGTACTGTTACATTGGGTATCTAAATCTACCAATAAGGTTTTAAAACCGTGGTGAGCTGAAATGGCCGCTAGATTGACGGTTAAACTGGATTTGCCTACTCCACCTTTTTTATTAAATAGCACTCTTATCAATGGGATTGCCTCTGGATTTGGATTGGCGAAACAGGAACCATTTTCGCTCTACTATATTATTGAACTGCGCAATTACCAGTCTTGATATTTGCTATGCTGTGGATAAATAATAATATTAATGACCAGAAAGTAAACATAATTTACCGAAAGCATGATACAAATAAATAAAGCGTTATTTCATTCGTAGCTCTTGTATGTTCACAACGGGTTATGAAATGATGGGTATTATTAATTTTGTCATATTTTTATACGCTACCGCATATCCTAGCGTAATTTAATTATCGTATTGGCAAGAAAGAGTAAATCGTTCGACTAACTTTGGTTGATCACTATGAAAACGGCAGAGAAAATACTAGTCACTTCGTTGGATTTATTTAACCAACACGGGGAGAGTAATGTCAGTAGTGTTGATATTGCGGTTGAATTAGATATTAGCCCCGGTAATTTATATTATCATTTCAAAGGCAAGGAAATGATAGTGGCCGCGTTATTTGATTTATATAAAAATCAAATAGATACAGCATTTAATTCTGCTACCAACAAAGATTTAAGTATTGAAGAGTTTTTTTATTTTCTATACGTAATTTTAGAAAAAGGCCATCATTTTCAATTTCTGTTTCATAATCAAGCTAATCTTGCTGAAAATTATCCGACGGTTGCCAAGAAGTTCAAACTGCTTATCCTCTCGCAAGAAAGGAGTATAGAAAAATTAATTAAGTCGTTTATTCAAAATAGCAGTTTAAAAGCCACTTTTCACCAAGGAATTCAAATTGTCGAGCTGGTTGGTCTAGTCTTTACTCAATCAGCGAACTATTATGCATTAAAAGGTCAAAATATCAGCGATGAGACGCATTTGTATAAGGGACTAGCGACCATTCTATTTGCTGTATTGCCCTATATAAACCTGCCACCTGGGGAATTGCATCATTTACAAGAAGCAATTGCTACCCAAACTTTGGTCAGTGGGTTAGGCGTTTCCTAAGAATCCGTACGTTTAAGGAATATTGAGATTGAGTAAAAAACTTTCATTTCTCGACAAAACATTTTGGATTACTGAGTCTGAAGATAATCCAAAACATGTCGCAAGTTTACAGCTTTTGGAAATGCCAGAAGATGCCTCCCCACAATACGTTGAAAACCTGTGTAATGAGGTGAAGCAATTCGATAAAGGCGTTAGTCCCTTCAATGGCACGGTTAAAACGTTTATGGGTTTTCCTATCGGCCTCAATGAAATTGACAAGTTAGATATGGATTATCACGTCAAGTACCATGTGGTTGACGACGTTAATGACAAAGAAGCGCTGCATAAATTTGTTGCCAAATTGCATGAAGAATGGCTGGATCGTGATAAACCTCTTTGGCAGTACCACTTTATTACTGACAATAAGAATAAAGAATATGCGATTTATGCCAAAGTCCATCATCTGTATGGTGATGGGGCAACGTTAATTCGTTGGTTCCAAGCTGGCTATCTGGCGGAAAAGAACACGGAAACATTTATTCCGGTTTGGGCGGCACAAAGACGAAGCCGCAAACGCCGTAAGCTAGGTATTTTCACCTTAGTATTTGGTGGCGCATTTGAACTGTTTATGGTGGTGTTTGACTTACTCTATATCGTTTTGCGTCTATTGATGAAGCTAACCCGCATCAACTCAACCTACATGCCTTTGCCTTTTTCTGGCACTAAAACCATATTAACTGGCCAAGTTAAGAAAGGTCGAGTGGTGTCCACGGTAGACTTAAACTTTGCTCGAGTTAGAGGTTTGAGTAAGCGTGCCAGAGCATCTGCCAATGAAATTTTACTCTGCTGTTTTGATATTGGGGTTCATCGATTTTTAATGGATAGAGGACACACTTTCAAAAAAGCGCTCTATACTAATATGCCAATCAACCTGCGAAAACCTGGTGATCAGGCCGCGGGGAACAAAATAGCTATCGTGCCTGTGCGCTTGGCTCACGGTAAAAATGATCCTTATTTACGCTTGCGCCAAATCATCGAGAATCATCGTATTGTAAAACGCGCGGCAAAGCGCTCCAGACCCTTAGCATTCAGTTATTACACTGTGCTAATACAGTCTTACTCATTGATATTTGAAATGTTGCGGCTGTCTGACTTTGTGCGTCCTATCGCCAATATTCTAATTTCCAATGTGCCTGGCCCAACAGATGTGCGCTATTTAAAAGACAGCAAATTATTGGCCTGTTATCCCATTTCAACGATGACCTCTGGTGGAGGCGTAAATATCACTTTAATTACCTATGCAGGAACTGCAAATGTGGGGATTGTTTGCTGTGATAAAAACGTAAAATCTTTGGAGACTTTATCTGTTTATTTCACCGAAGCTTTTGAGATGTTGGAAAGGTGTATTGATGATCCGTCTTTGAACATTGACGATATTGGTGAACGTGTGCGTCAAACCGACTTGTCTATTGTGGATGATGAGGTCTATGATGAAGAAGCCGATCACGACCACTTGGAGTCAGAAAATACAGCTAAAAAGTCTGCTTAGAATTTAAACCTGACACAACGTTGCTCTACACAAACTGATTGGCCATGTTGGATGAACAAAGCTTCTTGCCAATCGTTTTCGTCCAGTTTATAGACAAATTCTGGGTTGTGTTTTGTTTCATCTAGTAACTTAATAATCTGCGGTTTGTGGTAATCCAATACCCGTTGTTTGCTTCCTGATAAATATAATCGCAAGTAATCAGAGGCAATATCTGAACTTCCCGCAGTCATTAAGCCTAAAGCCGATTTGAAGGTACCAGATATTAAATTTTGTACGCTTCTAGGCATTACTAGATCGAGAAGTTGCTTCGAATCATTAAGTAACGCATATTCGTCATTAATCAACCTAATTGAATCCAATTCTAGTGAGTCGATAGTCACAGTCTTATTTTCAGCATCATATTTGGGTGTCATATCCAATACAATTAGCAAATGCGCGCGATAAAGTGGATTGCTAACCGCATCAATATCTAAGCTTGAATAAAGCTGTACCTTTACGGTATTACTATTGCGTGGAATGTCTATTTCTGTCTCAAGAATGGTAAATGTGCCTTTACCCACAGGGACGTCGACGTCTAGGTGTTGCGGAAAATGTGGCCTTGCCAAATCATTTAACTCTTCGACGGTATAATCTACATGGCTTATTTTGCCTAGCTTGATCATCCATTTAGCAATGAACTTATTGAGTTTTAGTGAAAACCGTTTTCTAAGTGTTTCTGCCACGTAGTTGTTAACTTATTCATCATTATCCAGCACTAAGTGTGAAGGTGAGAGGCTTTTAATGTCAAGTTTGGCGTTATTTATTTCATTTCATTTGTACATTAAAGTAACAACCCATTTTATTTTTTGGTAAACTGACTGGTATGACATCAGAGCAGTTGACTAGCTTTGTGAACTTAAGTAACTATTTATTCGTAGTTGTAACTAACAAAAAAACCTTTGAAGTAGAAGCCGACATGCATGAATTAAAACAGACCCAATTTGATTTTATTATTATTGGCGCAGGTTCGGCTGGATCCACATTGGCTTCTCGGCTAAGTGAAAATCCCAATGTTCAGGTCTGTCTGCTTGAAGCGGGTGGAAAAGACTCCAATCCTTTGATCCATATTCCCTTTGGTTTGTCATTGCTTTCAAGAATTAAAAATGTCGGCTGGAATTATAATACCGCGTCACAGGTTAACCTAGACAATCGAGAATTATATTGGCCTCGTGGTAGAACCTTAGGCGGTTCTAGTTCGATAAACGCAATGTGTTATATACGCGGTGATCAGAAAGACTACGATGACTGGCAAGCCCAAGGCGCTCAAGGGTGGGATTGGCAGTCAGTTAAACCTTATTTTATTAAATCTGAACGGCAACAACACGGTGCCAGTGACAATCATGGCAATCAGGGGTTGTTGCATGTTAATGACCTACGCCACACCAACAAATTATCCCAATCTTTTGTTAAAAGCGCCGCACAAGTGGGCATGCCAATTCTACAAGACTTCAACGGAGAAGAACGGGAAGGTTTAGGTTTTTATCAAGTAACTCAAGTAAATGGGCAACGATGTTCTAGTGCAAAAGGCTATTTGCAACCAGCTTTACAACGCTCTAACTTAACCGTGCTCACCCATGCACAAGTGGAACATATTGTTGTTGATGATGGTGTTGCTACTGGAGTTAAATTACATTTAAAAGACAAATTGATACAGCTTAACGCGAAGCAAGAAGTGCTGCTTTGTGGCGGAGCTATCAATAGCCCGCAAATACTCATGTTATCTGGAATTGGCCCTAAAGCGCATCTGGCTGAACATGGCATAAAGGTTAACGTTGATTTACCTGGTGTCGGGCAGAATTTACAAGATCATTTGGATGCTATCGTCCAGCAGCGATGTGAAGCCAGAGAAAGTTACGCTGTAGCGCTGCCGTCATTACCTATGTATATCAAATCAGTATTTCAATATTTATTTGGACGTAAAGGATTAATGACATCGAACATTGCCGAGGCAGGTGGGTTTGCTAAATCCAAATATGCTACCGACCGTCCCGATCTGCAATATCATTTTTTACCAGCAATTTTATTGAATCATGGTCGTAGCACCGCTTTTGGATATGGTTATGGCGTCCATGTTTGTTGTTTATATCCTAAAAGCGTAGGTGAAATAAGGTTGGCATCATCAGATCCATTGGCTCCGGCGATTATCGACCCAAATTATTTAAGCCATCCAGATGATATAGCTGTAATGATTGATGGCGTTCGCAAAGCCCGTGAATTATTGGCAACGAGTGAATTTAATCAGTACGGTTCCCGTGAAATCGGGCCAGGTATTGCTGCACAATCAGATGAAGAAATATTAGCTTATCTACGTAAACGGGCAGAGACCATTTATCATCCCATTGGTACTTGTAAAATGGGCAACACTGAAGATCCCATGACGGTGGTAGATAGTCAGCTAAAAGTGAAGGGAATAACAGGCCTGCGTGTGGTTGATGCGTCAGTGATGCCAAGTTTAATAGGTGGTAACACCAATGCTCCGACTATCATGATCGCTGAAAAAGCGGCCGATATGATAAAACAGCAGTACCAATTGTAACTATAATTAATCACTATCTTGGCTGTTTAATACAAACATTTGTAAAGCTGTTTCACACATCTCATCAATATGACTGGCGTTTGCATAAATTCCATCGATTAATAATCTTGCAATACCATGAATAGTCCCCCAAGTAACTTGGGATAAGCGCAGCGTATCTAAACTAGCCGGTAATAATCCCTTGTGTTGCCAATCACGGGTCATTTTCACTTGAAATTGAAATGTTGGGTAGGCGATGTCTTTCAACGAATCAGTAGCGCTGTTTTGTTTCCATATTGTTCTACCGAACATTAAATCATACAACTCTGGATTTTCAGCAGCATAACTAATATAGCCGTGAATAAATGCCCTTAATTTCTGTTTTTCATTTAAATTCGGATTTTCAAATATTTCATCCAGTTGTAACTTCCAATGGCTAAAACCTTGTTCCGCTATCGCGCATAAAAGCTCATTTTTATCTTTGAAATGGTGATAAGGCGCTGTGCGCGAAACACCAACCTGATCAGCTAGTTTACGTAATGACAAGCTCTCTACTCCCTGCGCCTTGAGCATTGAGGAGGCGGTAAGTATAAGGCTTGTGCGCAAATCACCGTGGTGATAACGGGCTTTGAGAGGCTTTTTATCGGTCATTCGTGCACTTTATCATAGATCTTGACAGCGTCAACATCTTACCTTATCTTGACATTGTCTAGATAAGGTAAGTTTAAGCGTTCCTTTGAGGAATTCATCCAATTTATAGGTACGCATAAGCTAACTAAACAGCCTCAATTAGGTAGGCGTGCTTTACTTATTACCTGTGTACCATCTTGGAGAAAATCGTTTTGGAAAACTCAAATACAAATTTAGATTTTTCACAATTAACCACGTTAACTGTATCAATAGAAAATCATATTGCGCACATACAGCTGTCTCGACCAGAGCAACTTAACAGCATGATCCCCGAATTTTGGCATGAATTACCAGAAACTGTCCGACGAATAGATCATGAGTCGGCAGCGAGAGTGATTGTTATTTCCGCTTTAGGAAAGCACTTTAGTGCGGGTATGGATTTGTCAGTATTTACCCAAATGGCCAAAGATTTTAGCGGAGAACCTGCCCGAAGAGCTGAACGACTAAGACGTTCAGTGTTGGAGTTGCAAGATTCATTTAATGCCCTTGAGCAAGTAAGAATGCCGGTATTAGTTGCAGCCCAAGGTGGGGTTATTGGTGGCGCTGTGGATATGATTTGCGCCGCAGATTGCCGTTATTGCACCCAAGACACCTATTTCACTATCAAAGAAACTGAAATTGGCATGACCGCCGATGTTGGTACTTTGCAACGTCTACCGCATTTAATTCCTCAAGGTTTAGTTAGAGAGCTGGCATTTACCGGCAGAAATTGGAGTGCTGAAGAGGCGATGGCCCAAGGTTTTGTCAATAAAGTATTTGAAGATCAAGAATCGATGCTAGACGCTGTGATGAAAATCGCGCAAAAGATCGCCATGAATTCACCTATGGCCGTTGCCGGATGTAAAGAGATGATTAATTACACCCGAGATCACAGTGTTCAAGACAGTCTTACCTATATGGCGACATGGCAGTCTGGCATGTTCCAAATGCCTGATATTCAAGAAGCCATGGCATCGCAACAGCAAAAACGCATGCCGCAATATGCCGAGCTTCTGGATAAAAGCTCGATGATGACCAACAAATAAATTTAATACAGGACCAAAAAACAATGACCGCAGATTTAAAAGTTAGTGCACCTTATCCGAATTTATTTAGACCCCTTGATTTGGGTTTCACATCGCTAAGGAACCGAGTCATCATGGGCTCAATGCATACGGGGCTTGAAGAGGCCGAAAATGGCCATGTTCGTATGGCTGCCTTTTTCAGAGAACGGGCAAAAGGCGGTGTTGGCTTGATTGTCACCGGCGGGTTTGGACCAAATGAAGTAGGAGCAACCCATGCGAAAACTAATTTACTCGATAGTGATAAACGTATAGCCGAACATAAATTTATCACTGATGCTGTGCACGCTGAAGGCGGTAAAATATGTATGCAAATACTGCATACAGGACGTTATGCGTATAATCCCAAGCTCGTTGCTCCCTCGGCGGTTCAAGCGCCAATTAATCCATTTAAACCCAAAGCGTTAGATGAAGCTGGAATCCAACAGCAAATCGACGACTTTGTATTCACCGCCAAACAAGCACAAAAAGCCGGTTATGACGGGGTCGAAATAATGGGCTCTGAAGGCTATTTCTTAAATCAATTTATAGCTAGCCGAACCAATCACCGTGATGATGAGTGGGGCGGAGAGTACAGCAATAGAATCCGTCTTCCCATTGAGGTGGTTAGACGTGTTAGAGAAGCTGTGGGTGAACACTTTATTATTATTTATCGACTATCCATGCTCGATTTAGTGGAGGGTGGTTCAACTTACGAAGAAGTTGTGGAGTTGGGCCTTGCGGTAGAAAAAGCCGGCGCAACCATCATTAATACTGGTATCGGTTGGCATGAAGCGCGAATTCCCACCATTGCCACTAAAGTTCCTCGTGCAGCATTTACATGGGTAACTGCAAAGTTTCGCCGCGCGCTAAATATTCCAGTGATTACTT
The DNA here is from genome assembly GCF_037478005.1 of Alteromonas sp. M12. NCBI lineage: Bacteria > Pseudomonadati > Pseudomonadota > Gammaproteobacteria > Alteromonadales > Alteromonadaceae > Alteromonas > Alteromonas sp. M12. The sequence continues at coordinate 1,647,477 of NZ_CP144164.1, forward strand.
CTAATCGAATTAATACGCCCGAGGTTGCAGAAGAGGTGCTAGCTCGCGGCGATGCGGATATGGTTTCTATGGCTAGACCGTTTCTAGCGGATGCCGATTTTGTTGTCAAAGCCATGGAGAATCGCGCCGATGAAATCAATACCTGTATTGGTTGTAACCAAGCCTGCTTAGATCATGTATTTGAAGGTAAAGATACAAGTTGTTTGGTAAACCCTAGAGCGTGTCATGAAACTGAGCTTAATATAGTCGCAGCAGATGTGATTAAAAATATGGCCGTTGTTGGTGCGGGACCGGCCGGATTGGCAGCTGCAGTTTCCCTTGCCGAACGAGGTCATAAGGTAACCTTATTTGATAGTGCCAGTGAAATTGGCGGGCAGTTCAATATTGCTAAACAAATACCAGGAAAAGAAGAGTTTTATGAAACCCTTCGCTACTTTTCAAAACAATTAGAGCTGCATCACGTTGAGGTGAAATTGAATACTCGGGTAGATGCTGAGCTATTAAATAGCGGTGACTTTGACGAAGTATTGATTGCTACTGGTATTAAACCTAGAACCCCTCAAATTCCTGGTGTGGAACACTCCAAGGTTCTAAGTTATTTAGATGTTATTCGTGATAAGAAACCGGTGGGCAATTCGGTAGCGGTGATTGGCGCTGGTGGCATTGGTTTTGATGTATCTGAATATTTAGCCCATAAAGGGGAATCTACCAGTCAAAATATTCCTGCTTTTATGAAAGAGTGGGGAATCGACATGACTTTTAATGCACGAGCCGGCGTAGAGGGAGTGACACCTCAACCTAGTGCCTCTGGCAGAGAAATCTATTTACTGCAGCGTAAAACCACTAAAGTCGGTGCTAATTTAGGTAAAACCACAGGTTGGGCTCATCGTGCAGGTTTGTTAGCCAAAGGTGTGCATATGGTAGCCGGTGTAGAATATTTGAAAATTGATGATCAAGGTTTACACATTAAAGTAAACGATGAAGTTCAAGTTTTAGATGTCGATAACGTGATTATTTGCGCAGGCCAAGATCCGCTGCGCGAATTAGCCGATGGACTTAATAAACCATATCACTTGATAGGTGGCGCAGATGTAGCAGCAGAATTAGACGCAAAACGCGCTATCAATCAAGGAACTCGCTTGGCAGCCACCTTGTAGGCGAGGTTTTTTAACTGCGTAAAAACTATTAAATCCACGGCCTGAAGGCCGTGATACAGGTTGTTATTCAATGTGATTTAACGATAAATTTGTGGGTGGGTGCTTTCGACCTGCATGAAGCCAATAAATCCAGGGTCTGAAGGCCGTGCTACAGGTTGTTATTCAATGTGATTTAACGATGAATCTGTGGGTGGGTGCTTTCGATCTGCATGAAGCCAATAAATCCAGGGTCTGAAGGCCGTGCTACAGGTTGTTATTCAATGTGATTTAACGATAAATTTGTAGTCGGGTGCTTTAGCCCTGAGATTATCTTTGAATATAAAAAAACCAGTCATTTGACTGGTTTTTTTGATTTAGCTTTTAAACTAAAACTTATGCGAAATTCGCTGCCGCAAATTCCCAATTAACTAATGCCCAAAAACCACCTAAGTAGTTAGGACGAACATTACGGTAATCGATATAGTATGCGTGTTCCCATAAATCAACTGTGATAAGCGGTGTTACACCTTCTTCAGTGATTGGAGTACCAGCATTGCTAGTGTTAACGATGTCTAGGCTGCCGTCAGCAGTTTTTACTAACCAAGTCCAGCTTGATCCAAAGTTATTTACCGCTTTGTCGTTGAAGGCTGCTTTGAAGTCGTCAAAAGAACCCCATTTGGCAGTGATAGCATCAGCTAACGCACCAGTTGGTTCGCCGCCGCCATTAGGGCTTAGGCTATTCCAGTAAAATGTGTGGTTCCAGATTTGTGCAGCATTGTTAAATACACCGCCGTCTGATTGCTTAACCACATCTTCCAATGACATATCTGCCATTGCCGTACCTTCAACTAAACCGTTTAGTTTAGTTACATAAGTAGCGTGATGCTTACCATAGTGGTAATCAAGAGTTTCAGAAGAAATATGCGGTTCTAGAGCGTTTCTTTCATATGGTAACGGGGGTAGTTCAAAAGCCATGTAAATTCTCCATTAATGTGAGCTTAGCGTTATTAAATTACTGTCAGGCTAAATGCTAGCGTGAATTTTTAGAATGTAAAGCCTCAATAAAGGCTTTCATTCTACTGTAATACTATGATTTATAAATGATGATCTGGGGATAAGATGCTAATTATCAACCCGAATTACAAATACTTTTTACGAAGTCGTTAGATTATTTATGAATTTGCATTTATTCAAGTATTTCCAATGATTGTGACAAATCTGCGTAATTTAGCAAACCTTTTGGAAAGCAGCGCTTGAAACAGGTAAACTAACACCCATATTCAAATTAACTTAATTTAGAGAGTGGTAAAATGGACACTGTAGAGAAAATCAAACAACAAATTAATGAAAACCCAATCTTATTGTATATGAAAGGGTCTCCGAAGCTGCCAAGTTGCGGTTTTTCTTCACAGGCTTCTCAAGCCCTAATGTCTTGTGGAGAGCAATTTGCGTATGTTGATATTTTGCAAAACCCTGACATTCGTGCCGAATTACCAAAATATGCAGATTGGCCAACATTCCCACAGTTATGGGTTGATGGCGAGCTAGTTGGCGGGTGTGACATTATAATGGAAATGTTTCAGCAGGGTGAATTGCAGCCTTTGATTAAACAGACTGCAGAAAAAAATGCTGAGCAAGACAAAGAAAGCTAAGTTTTATTTTAAGCTAGATTAAAAACTAAAAAAGGAGCGTAATGCTCCTTTTTTGTGATTTAAATTTGTTTTAACTGACTTCTTTGAACAGGCTTTCATCGATAATAGTTGTGTCAATGATATCTTGTGCCATTTGTATACAACGACCGCACTGGCTGCCGACACCAAATTTGGCGCGCAATTCTCGAGTGCTTCCAATACCGTCCTCGCGGACAGCTTTTGCAATAGCTTTATCAGTAATGCCGTGACACAAACAAACGTACATTTAATTACACCTCAATCTTCATGCAAATGATAATAGTTGTTATTTGTATCTTTTTCAATAGCTAATTTGCTTATTTGTTATACATTGTTTTAAAAAGTGATTGATAGCAGGGGATAGAATCGTGAATACTGTTTTTTGTCGATTTAATTAAAAAAAGTTTATTGTTTTCCTTGGGTTTTATTATTCTAGTCTTATATTGTGCTTACAAGGTTTTTAAATCGTTAATCGAACATGCATTTGCGTTTATAAATGCTTTCACTAATAAATGGAGAAAAAAATGAGTGTACTAGTTGGTCGTCCAGCACCAGATTTCACTGCAGCAGCAGTTCTTGGAAGCGGAGAGATTGTTGATAGTTTCACCCTTAGCGAAAATATTAAAGGTAAAAAAGCCGTTATCTTTTTCTATCCTTTAGATTTCACTTTCGTTTGCCCGTCAGAGTTGATCGCGTTTGATAAACGTTATGAAGAATTTACTAAGCGTGGCGTAGAAGTTATCGGTGTTTCAATCGATTCACAATTTAGCCATAACGCATGGCGTAATACCCCAGTTAATCAAGGCGGTATTGGTCCAGTGAAATATACTTTGGTAGCTGATACTAAACATGAAATTTGCCAAGCGTATGATGTAGAGCATCCTGACGCGGGCGTTGCTTTCCGTGGTTCTTTCTTAATCGATGCTGAAGGTAACGTACGTCACCAAGTCGTGAACGACTTGCCACTAGGCCGTAACGTTGACGAAATGTTGCGCATGGTTGACGCTTTGAACTTCCATGAAGAGCACGGTGAAGTTTGTCCTGCAGGCTGGCAAGAAGGTAAAAAAGGTATGGATGCATCTCCAGAAGGTGTTGCTAAGTATCTTGCAGAGAATTCTGACGCGCTTTAATTAGCAATAGCTGTTAATTAGTCATAGAAAATAAAAAACCGCGTAACTGTAAAGGTTTCGCGGTTTTTTTATGAGCGTTTAAAATTTAGTGAGTAAATACGGGGTCGCCGATTACACTCCACAACAGCACCGAACCTACCATCAGTACTACAAGAAGAATAAGGCCACCGGTAACCACCGCACTAGAATATATAAAACCTTTATCTTCAGGTATGTGCAACATGATGGGCACACCTGAATACAACAAGTAAATAGAGTAGGAGATACCGATAAAAGCTACCACCATAACAAACCAAAGCGCAGGATAAAACGCTGCAAATCCACACATAAATAGCGGAGTTGCAGTATACGCAGCTAGTTCTAACGACTGTGTATAACTCGGGTTAGAATCGAACACTTTGGCAAGTTCATAAATGATAATAGCCAGGGCAATGACCCCTGCAATTAAGCCAAAATACATGCCTATACCCAAAGATGCGGCAGACATCTGATCTAATTTAATGACTTCTCCAACACCAATACTCCAGCCCAAATGATAGGAAGAGTAATAACTCAAAATAGCAGGAATGAGTGAAATGATGCATATGTGACTCAGACTGTAGAAGTAGCTTTCATGCCTTTCGTCAATTGCATGCCATTCTTCTTTTGGGTGAGTATAAATACCCCATAAGTGATTTAGTACCAAGATACGACTCCTTTGGTGGCTTTTTGTACCGTCATTAATTTTAAAATAACCAATTAATAACAAAATGTTAACAACAGTTTCTTTTACAAACGATTTTTCGTCAACTGATTTGTTTAGTTTTACGGCAAATAATCGTATTTAGGTGATGTTTATTGTAAATATTCCGCATAGTTATCTGAAAAAGTACAGATGATGGTATTTTTTAGGGTGCGAAGATCGGGCTATTTAGATTTTGCCGGACGAAATTTCGCCGATCTGTAAAAAAATGGGGGAAGTAACACTCAAGGTTAAAGGATTTATGTAAATTTTCAGGTTGATTGAAATGCCGTTATTTTGCGATGATTTTTCTGCAAACGCTACTTGTTCGACCAACTCGGTTTAGGTTACTTTCACTCGTTTGGATAATTCCATAAATCTATTCAAATACTCTGGTGGCGTTTCATTTTCTCGAATACCCAAGTGTATCGATTTCTGAATACCATTTTTGGCAGTCGGACTGATCAATGATATTGGCTTTATATCCATATGCTGTTGGTATTCTTCAATTAACCATCGCGGTAGCGCTGCAACGCCTCGATTTGCGGCTACCATTTGCAGCATTATCTCAGTATTCTCAATAATTTTATGCTGTTTAACGCTGGCACCTGCGGGGGTCAAAAAATGGCTGAAAATATCCAGGCGACTGGCTTCCACCGGGTAAGTAATTAAGGTTTGTTCGCTTAAATCCTCAGGATTAAGTTGTTGCAATTCAGCTAAGGGAGATTGTCCTGAAACGACCAGAGCGTGTTCGTAATCGAATACCGGCGTATAGCGCACATTATGGTGGAATAAGGGATCGGGTGTAATCAATAAATCTATCTCATAGCCCAATAAAGCACTTAAACCGCCGAACTGAAATTTTTGCCGTACATCTACATCTACTCCTTCACACTGAGCCAAAAAAGGTTTGACAGTTTTCAACAACCATTGATAACAAGGGTGGCATTCCATTCCAATGCGTAATATGCCTTTTTTGCCATGGGCTATTTGTTCAAGTTGTTGTTCTGCATATTCAAACTGTGGCAGCAAACGGTTGGCAAGGTTAAGTAATTGGTTACCTGCTTGGGTAAGGCGTAGCTTTCGGCCTTCTTTTTGCCAAACTTGTACTTGATAGTGAAGCTCAACTTTCTTAATGGCGTGACTAAGTGCTGACTGAGTTAAACACAACTGCGAGGCTGCTTGGGTAACGGTACCTGTCTCAGCAACAGCCTTAATAATAGTGAGATGATTGCGATCCAACATATTGTGATTAATTTCTATGAAGTAAATTCATGAATACATAAAAATATACCACTATCTTTCATCTATTCAAATGCTGATTTTAAGCCAACGTTATCTCATTTGGCTATATAGGTGACCAAAAGTAATAATTAGTTTTGCCATTTTGGTGTTAACCAAGAATTGAGATTCACCTATAAGGTATATTGGAATAATCAGGAGAAAGAACAACAATTGTTGCAAAAATGGGCTGGTTATTAGAAAAGTGTTTAGTGCCAGGGTAATTTGGATTTGGCAGCAATGGGCGATTTCTGTCTTTATCTTCTGTTATGCTTTTTAAGGCATTTCATCAACATTAAATTTTATACTTTACGCAGAATTGAGGCCGCAATCTGGTATTATTTGTAAATCTACTATTAAATGGCATTAAATCAGCGTGTTAAGTACGATTCTTAAGGTTTTCTTTTCCATCGCCATCATTTTTTTGTTTTTGTGGGTAGGAATAACCCTTCAAGCTTTGTCTGGCATTTCCTTACCGGGCAGTATCATCGGAATGTTGTTATTATTTTTTTGCTTATCAGTTGGCGTTATTCCGGTTCGATTGATGGAAGACGGTGCTAAATTAATGCTAAAACACATGTTGTTGTTTTTCATTCCTATTGCTGTCGGATTAATGAATTACTTTGAGCTAATGTACCAGCAAATAGGATTAATATTGGCCTGTACAATAGCGTCTAATATTGTTGTCGCGGTAATATTGAGTTTGCTATTTAAACAACTCAAGGCTAAGGAACATCAATAATGTGGATAGCACTAACCCTAGTGGTTTATTTACTATCGGTGTACTTTTTACATCGAATCAAAATTCCTTTTTTAAATTCTTTATTGATCAGTATGATTGCCATTATTGCTATTCTTTTAGTGTTGGACGTTCCCTTTGAAACTTATTACGCGCAAACCAATTGGATAAACTACTTTATGCAAGCCGCAGTGGTAGCCTTTGCTTATCCGTTATATGAACAGCTACCGCAGATTCGCTCCAACATGAAGTTTATTTTACTGTCGTGTTTAGCAAGCTGTTCATTGGCAGTGCTATTTACCGGCTTTGTTGCTTGGTTGTTTGATGCTCCTGCACCTCTTTTAGCATCCCTTTTAGTTAAATCCATCACCACACCCATTGCCCTTGAGATTAGCGGGAGTCTAAACGGACAAACTTCAATCGTGATTGTTTTAGGGTTATTCGCAGGATTAACAGGCGCTATTCTTTTCTACCCAATCTTCAAATTGTTGGGCGTAAACGAGTCTGTGCAAAGAGGAATTATCGTAGGAAGTCTCTCACATGCTATTGGCACTTCCGCCACTGTAAAACACTCTTCTGAGGATACCGCATTTAGTTCAGTTGCATTGATCATTGCTGCGATATTCTCATCATTTCTAGCGCCAATGGCGTATCAATTTTTCACCTGGATTTAATCAGCCTGCCAATGAAATAGGTTTTTTCGGAATCGCATTTTAAGAAAAAGCAAAGAAGCGCTCTGGTATAAATTTCGTTATTACTTCATTCTTCCATATCTTGTTTTAGGAAAGCCAAAATGCCAACGATTTGTATTTAGGCTTTAATTGCGGTTGATTCATTTTTTTGAAGAGGCTTGAATAAAACCTTTTTACTTGTAATGAATTTATTTTATCGCCTATTAATTAAGGGGACTAAATGCTTAAATTTAATCAAAAAACACTGTTGTCTAGTTTAATCTGTTACACCGTAACTTCGGTTTTAATTGGCTGTAAAACAGCCGATATCCCCCCTCAGCCCGCCAATGCAATAGCAACACAGCAGCCCGACCAAGTAATTCAGATTAATCAACTGGGATATTTTGTAAAGGGTGAAAAAGGTGCAATTGTGCCAAACACCCAAGAGACATCGTTTAGGTTACAAAATTTGCGTGGTGACACTGTGTTTGATGGCCCATTGAGCGAGTCCAAAAGCTGGTCAGCGCAAGGGCCTGATAAGTTTAAATTTGCTGATTTTTCGGAATTTTCTCAACCCGGTACTTATAGCTTAACGATTAAGCAAGTTGGTGAAGGCGTTGAACTCTCACGGCAAATAAAAATTGATAGCCAGATTAATCAACTGGCACATAAGGCAGCATTGAAATATTTTTATTTTAATCGCGCTGGAATGGCCTTAACAGAACCCTATGCAGGCAAATTTCAACGCCAAGCAGGTCACCTTGATCAAAACGTCATTGTGCATCCTTCTGCTGCCAGTCCTAGTCAACCCGCCTTCAGTACCATCAGTTCACCGAAGGGGTGGTATGACGCAGGTGACTACGGTAAATATACCGTGAATGCCAGTATCGCAACTTATACTTTGTTAGCCGCCTATGCTGATAATCCTAATTATTACCACAATCTTGCTTTGGCGATTCCTGAGTCTAATAATCAGCTTCCCGATATTGTTGATGAACTTATGTGGAACCTTGAGTGGCTGCATACTATGCAAAATGATGAAGGTGCGGTTTATCATAAACTCACTACCTTGCAGTGGCCGGGTAAAGATATGCCGGCAGATGACAACGCAGATCGTTATGTAATTGGTTTCTCAACATCCGCAGCACTGGATTACGCAGCCACGCTTGCAGCAGCGAGTCGAATTTTACGTCCGTTGTTTTCAGAGAATCCAGAACAGTTGGATACATGGTTAGCAAGTGCGCAAAAAGCATGGCGTTGGGCGATGGCCCATCCGAATTACGTATATCAACAACCTGCAGATGTCAGCAGCGGTGAATATGGTGATAATGATTTTTCAGATGAATTTGCATGGGCTGGAGCAGAGTTGTTTTTAGCCACAAAGAATGCAAAGTATTTGCACGCATTTCAACAATACAACAAACCTCTTAAAGAGCCCGATTGGAGCAATGTGGCAGCGTTGGGTTACTTTAGCCTTGTCAGAGAAGGGAAGCCGTCTTTAACGTCTATCGATTTTCAAAAGCTGCAATCTCAGCTGATTGACTACGCTGAAGCAAGTTTACAAATATATGAAAATAATGGTTACGGTGTGGCGATGAACTCAGACGATTATGTTTGGGGAAGTAATTCGGTTGTTTTAAATAAAGCGATTATGTTGCTGAACGCATTTCGAATTACCGGCGACGAAAAGTATCGTCAAGTTGCCCAAGGTAATCTCAATTTTGTATTCGGTCGCAATCCCACAGGCTATTCTTTTTTAACCGGGTTTGGTGACATCAGCCCACAAAATCCTCATCACCGTATTTCTGCCGGTGACAAAATCGACAAACCTGTACCCGGCATGCTTGCGGGAGGGCCACAACCAGGACAACAAGATAAATGCGATTATGCAAACAACTTTGCTGCTGGTAGCTATGTTGATGACTGGTGCAGCTACGCAAGTAATGAAGTAGCAATTAACTGGAATGCGCCTCTGGTTTACGTGCTTGGTAGCCTTCTCGCGGCGGAGTAAATAAAGGATATGACAAACTGAGTTTTGCGCGATTTAAGCTACACAATTTTCAACAATCCCAATGAAATGCTTTGGCTTTATTAGTGTTAATTTAATTGTTTCGTTCTACTATTAGGGGAAAGCTGTGTAATTGGGAATATTCGCGAAAATGAGTTCAAACAAAACAGGCAAAATAAGCAAAACATTGTCTCATCAATATGAGCTCAATGATCCGCTTCACCATTTGTTTGACGCCGTTAAAGTGATTTCTGTGCAAGGCTATGATGATGATCGCAGAGTTATCTATTGGAATGAAGGCAGTGAGGTACTTTATGGTTATTCCAAGCAAGAAGCGACCGGACAAAAATTAGAAGACTTAATCATTCCACCCTATATGCGAGAAGGAGTGGTTGAGGCCCATGGAAATTGGCTCAATCAAGGTGTCGAGATTCCGGCGGCCGAGATTACCTTGCAGCATAAAAGTGGCGCCGAAGTATCGGTGTTTTCAAGCCATGTAATGTTCACCAATCAATACGGTAATAAACAAATGTACTGTGTTGATATTGATCTGACGGATATCAGAAAAGCTGAAGCCCAGGCATTGTTCAAAGAACACATGCTAGAAACCATTTTTGAAGCTATTCCAGATCTATTCTTTTTGATGCAAAAAGACGGGACCATTATTGATTATCATGCCAGTAAACAAGAAAATCTCTACGTTTCTCCTCAGCAATTTATTGGCAAAAACATGGCGGATGTTATGCCTGAGGAAGTTACCAGCAAGTTTCAGACGTACATTGAAAAAGTCATAGAACAGCGGGAGATGATTAGCTTTGAATATGATCTCACTATGCCACAGGGCATTTCATATTTTGAAGCAAGGTTGGCCTATCTGAGCGAATATAAACAGGTAATGGTTGTTATACGCGATATTACTGAACAGCATAAATCGGCAGAATTAATTCGTCATCAAGCCTATTTTGATAGCCTTACTTTATTGCCTAATCGTTTTTTAGCCCTCGACCGTTTGTCTCAAATTCTCATTGAAGCTAAACGAAACGATCAAAAAGCCGTGGTCATTTTTATTGACTTAGATGACTTTAAAAAAGTAAACGACTCTTTGGGTCATGAAATCGGTGACAAACTATTAATCAGTGCTGCCAACCGATTAAAACAAGTTGTACGAAAAGAAGACACCGTTGGGCGTTTAGGTGGTGATGAATTTATCGTTTTATTGAAAGGTTTAGCTGAACCAAATGATGCGTTAGCCATTGCTGAGAACTTACTAAAAACCTTTAGAAAGCCATTCCAGTTAGCTGGAAGAGAATTAATTTTAACGTTAAGTATTGGCATAGCCGTTTACCCAGAAAACGGCAATAGCGCATCTGATTTATTGCGCAACGCCGATACGGCAATGTACCAAGCTAAAGCATTGGGAAGGAATACTTTTTCATTTTTTACCAGCGAAATGAATAAGGTTATGCAACGCCGTTTTGCAATCGAAGAGCAGATGCATGTTGCTCTCGAGCGTGGTGAGTTTGAAGTGTATTATCAGCCTAAATTCGAGATAAACAATAATGCAATTGTGGGTGCAGAAGCATTGCTGCGCTGGCATAACCCGTCATTGGGCGAGGTCACACCCGACGAGTTTATTCCAATTGCCGAACATACTGGATTAATTGTGCCTGTCGGTGAGTTTGTGATCAATCAAGCTCTAGCTTTTTTAAAACATTGGCAAATTTGCGATCAACAGTTTTATACAATGGCAATTAATTTGTCACCTCGTCAATTTCGAGAGCAGGGGTTACTCTCGAGCCTTAAAAAGGCATTAGAGGTTACGCAAATTAGTGCAGAATGTTTAGAGCTTGAAATTACCGAAGGGGTGTTAATGAATGGTCAATCTTACATTCATGAATCCATTGCTGAAATCAGTGCTTTAGGAATTAAATTATCTCAAGACGATTTCGGGACGGGATATTCATCATTAAGTTATTTAAGGCAGTATCCTTTTAATGTTCTTAAAATAGACCGCAGTTTTATTCATGGGATCACATTAAACAAGTCAGATTGTGACTTAGTTAAAGCGACCATTGCCATGGCAAATAGCCTCGGGCTAACTGTGGTTGCCGAAGGTGTAGAAACGGAGCCACAACTTACTATTTTGAAAGATTTAGGTTGTGATTTGGTGCAAGGATTTTATTTTAGTAAACCATTAACTGCTAAACAGCTACTTAAATTTTCTAGCCAACATTAAAAAATTAAATCTACATTCCAACGATTATTCATAACGTGTTTTTGACCACCGGCAATGCTTGATATGAAAAAGTGTTTTTTCTACTGCTTTCTATAAAGTCCCGCCATCAATAACAGGAACACACCAAAAGCGGATATGGCTGTTTGCACAAACTTGTTTAATATGTGCTAACAGTTCTTGGTAGTGGGCTGGGTTATGCAATAGTTCAAATCGATAGAAATCCCTATAGCCTTCAACTTGTTCTTGAATATTGTATTGATGATTCTCACGACTATAGCCTTGAATTTTGCTTAAGCTAAAACCCGATAAGGCCTCTAAACCAATTAAAGTATCTACTAAATTATCCTTTAATTGTTGTGGCACAATCGCTATAAGTAATTGAATATTATTTTGTTTTTGCATTTCGACGCTCCATCCAATTATACAACACTGGTAATAAATACAAAGTGGTTAGGGTAGAGGTAAATAAGCCTCCAATCACAACAATGGCTAGTGGTTTTTGAATTTCTGCGCCAGGACCTGATGCGAAGACTAGTGGAGCTAGCCCAAACATGGCAGTCATCGCTGTCATCAATACTGGTCTTAAACGTCGAGTTGCTCCATCAATAATGCGGATGAGAGTGTCGCTAATCTCCATTTTTGTTTGTTCAAAGTAGCTTACCATTACCACCCCATTTAATACGGCAATTCCCAATAAAGCGATAAAGCCCACCGATGCGGGAACTGACAAATATTGGCCACTAATAAATAAAGCGAAAATTCCGCCCATCACGGCAAAGGGGATATTTACTAAAATAAGTGCAGATTTTGCTAACGAACCAAAAGTAGTAAACAGGATGATTAAAATCAGCAGTAATGAAATGGGCACAACCATCATAAGGTTATTGGTGGCTCGTTGTTGGTTTTCGAACTCACCACCAAAACTAAGTACGTAACCAGACGGCAGTTCCAGTGTGTTGGCAAGGGTCTTTTTTAACTCTTCGACAAAACCCACTATATCGCGCCCAGACACGTTGGTGGTTACCACTGAAAAACGATTACTGTTTTCTCGTTCAACTAAAATAGGTCCTTGCTTAAAGCTTATTTCAGCGATTTCATGCAGAGGTACTAAGCTAGCATCTGGTAACAAAATTAGATTGTTTTTGATCTCGAGTAATGTGCCTGGACGCATTGCAGAGCTAGCAGAAGTAGCGAATACGACAGGGGTTTTACGTTTGCCCTGAATTATTTCTGATATTGCAACAGTTTCGAATTGTGAACGTAAATAACTCGACAATTCGGTAATGCTCATGGCATAGCGCTGCGCAATTTCTGGTTTGAGACGAATATTTAAAAACTCACCTCCTTCGGTGACCGCAGTATTGACATCAACACTCCCCGCAGTGGACTTAGTTATTTCGGAGATACGTGAGGCCAATTTAGCTAACTCGGTTAAATCCTGTCCAAACACCTTAATGGTTACATCTCCTGTGCTGCCAGTAAGCATTTCTGAAACTCGCATTTGAATAGGTTGGGTGAATCCAAAGTTAATACCGGGAAACTGTTTTAGCACATCTCGAATGGCGTCGACTAATTCTGATTTAGAACTGAATCGCCATTGTGCTGGTGGGATTAATTCCATAAAAACATCTGTTTCATTCAAGCTCATTGGATCCAAACCTATTTCGTCGGCACCGACTCTGGCGACGATTTGGCTTATTTCAGGCACCTGTTCAAGCAATGCATTTTGAATTTGTATATCCAGTTCCGTGGAAGCCGTTAACGTTATGTTTGGCGTTTTTTCAAGCTGTACAATTATGTCGCCTTCATCGAGCACAGGCATAAAGGTTTTACCTAAATATACGAACTGCACGGCACTAGCGATTAATGCTAACAGTATGCCGATAATTAGCGGAGCAGGGCGGGCTAACGTTTTAGATAAGGTGGTGCGATAATTGGCTTTGAGTGTGGTTACAAAACTAGGCTCAGCGGAATCATGTTGTTTAATTAATATTGAGGCCAGTGCTGGAATAACGGTTAGTGATAACAGCAGTGCACAAAACATCGCAAATACAATCGTCATCGCCACGGGCTTAAACAATTTACCTTCCAAACCGGTCAGTGTCAGTAAAGGCGAAAACACTATTATCACTATGATTGTGCCGGAAACCACGGGTACGGCAACATCTTTACAGGCTCGAAAAACCAGATGTAACTTGGGTAAGTGGTTTTTTTTACTTAGCTGATTAACAACATTTTCGACGACGACTACGGAAGCATCTACAAGCATACCGATTGCGATAACCAGACCGCCTAGGCTCATTAAATTGGCCGACATATTGACACTATTCATCAGCCAAAATGTGCTCAACGCGGCAAGGGGTAAGATCATGGATACAACTAGTGCGGCTCGAATATTTCCTAAAAACAAAGTTAACACAATAATCACCAATATCACGGCAATCAATAATGCTTCTTGAATGGTTCCTATTGCTGTGTCGATTAAGTTCTTACGATTATAAAAAACGTTTATTTGTGAGCCAGTAGGTAGGCTCTTTTCAATTTGTTTTAACTTTTCACTAACGCCTTCTATTACTCTTGCCGTATTGGCATTTTTCAGCGATATAACGATGGCTTCAGTGGTTTCTTCACCATTGCGGGTAACAGAACCATAACGGGTTAAATGACCCACGCTAACATCCGCCACATCAGATAATCTAATAGACTGTTGAAGACGGTTACTGATTCCCATGTCTCGAAGTTGATCTAAGGTATCTATGCGTCCTTCACCACGAATAATTAGCGCGTCGTTACCTATATCTAAACGACCAATATTCCCGTTCAAATTGTTTGCTTGAATCTGTTGAGCTAATTGGTTTAAGGTTAAGCCTAAAGTTGCTAGCTTTACCGGATCTGGTGTGATCTGATAAGTTTTCGCAAAGCCACCCAATATATTTACGTCGGCGACACCATCTATGGTTCTAAGTAAGGGCCGAATCTCCCACTCCAGTATTTGTCTGCGTTCAAGTAAACTTAGCTGCGGATTTTCCAGTGAAAACATAAACATTTCACTCAAAGGTGTACTCATCGGTGCAATACCGCCTTCAAGATCTGCGGGCAGCGAAGTCCAAATATTGTTTAGGCGTTCCGCCACTTGTTGTCTAGCCCAGTAAATATCAGTGCCCTCAACAAAATCAAGGGTAATGTCGGTAATTGCGTACTTGGTGGTCGATCGCAATACTTGTTGGTCAGGGATCCCCAATAACTCTGTCTCTACGAGGAGAGTCACCTGCGCTTCTATTTCCTCAGCTGTCATTCCTGGCGCTTTCAGTATTACTTTAACTTGGGTAGGCGAAATGTCAGGGAACGCGTCTATAGGGATATTCATCCACGAGACAATGCCGGTGAGCATGACTCCTACCGCCATTAGTAGAATGAAAATCCGCTGGCTAAGGGATAATCGAATCAAATTAGATAACATTATTCATTCCCCCAGCCCGAGCAGTATACCTTGAGCAGCGCTCACGGAGCTGATGAGTAGATGACTGTTAATAAGTGATTCTTGACTAGTGACTGTATAATTTTCAGCAGCACTGCTAACGAGCGTGACTTTAACTGCGGTTAATTGATTACCTGATTTCACAAATACAAACTGGGCTCCGTTCATCGAAAAAACCGATTGTTTGGGAACTAAATAAGCGTGCTGCGTATAAAATGGCGTGACTGACAAGTTCTGCCCTAAATTGTAAGGACATTCAGCGTGCAAGGGGTCGCTCCAAACCTTGCTAGAAAGTCCCGCGGCAACAAGTTCGATACTACTTATGTTTAACTTACACTGAGAGTTTGATGCGGATAAGTAAGCCAGGTTTTTTGCTTCCTTGTTAGTAATATTAAAACTCAACCTGATGCTTTCTAAAGGAGTGACCCTAGCAATTACGCTGCCTTCTGTCAGCGATTCAAATCTAGTGTATTGCACTACGCCCTTGATTGGTGTTTTTAAGGTTAACGTTTCTGTTTCGTCATTAAAGCGGGCAACTAACTCAAAAAAGTGCTGCACTTCATCATACTCTAGCTTAGCTGCGAAATAGGCGTGAGTGATGTCAAGCCAGGCCTGTTGAGAGATAGCAGACTGAGCAAATAATTTTCTATTTTTTTCATACTGTTGCTGAGTAAGTTCAAACAACGATTTTTTTACCTGATACTGGCTATAATAGTGATGTACTTCCGGACCACTTAGTTCAACAAAATCCACTCCAATATTGAGCTTAGTGCCTACAGGGTGCAGAAATTGTACTTGCTGAGCCGTTAAAGGTGAACGGACAGTGTAAGCTTGCCCCGGCAATTCTGACACTTCACCCAGAGTAGGGCGACCTGCATATTCATTTATTTGTTCTACCCGTTTTGTCTGCAGCGCTAAATTGTTGAGATCTTTTACATCAAGACTAAACTGTTCTGCCGAAGTGGAAGTGATAACCAGTAAACTGGTGGCAATAAAGATGGATTTTACGAAACCTTTCATAAAGATTTTCCTGCTGCTTGATTAAGGGTGGCTATATTTTTGGCCAAATTAATTTGATTTATGGCGTATTGCCCTTGAATTTCGACAATCTCTAGCGTCCTTCTTAAGATCCACTCTTGATCGGTTATATTGGATGTCAGCAATTTATCTAAGGTTGGCTGTAGTTTCTGGGTTATCTGCAAAGATTGATTAAGCAGTGTTTGCCGTGCTTTACTAATTTCCAGCTGGGCGGCTGCATCGCTGATGGATTGCCGAATTAGTTGCTGCGTCTGTTTCTTTTCCATCGCGTATTGAGATTGAGCGGCTATAAATTCGTTATACTGAGTAGCTGTATAGTTGTTGCCTACCGACAAAGGGATTTCAACGCCTAGGCCTATTTGCTTGTCAGTGATCCCTGCGGTTTCGTTCTGCTTAGCAAAAATTGAAAGGTTCCAAGGTTTAGCATGATTTGAAGCCCCATTAAGTAGGGCAATATTTAACTGCCAAATTGCATCTAATGCCTGCACGTCAGGATGCATGTTAAGCACATCTAGATTTTTATTGTAGACGGTTTCATTGGTATTATCGGGTAGTGCATGTAAACCAGTAAGCTCAGTGTATTGTGCCAATAAGGTTTGGGTTCTATTTTGATGTGTTAACAAAGCGAGTTGAACCTGAATACGTTCTTGTTTTACGAGTAAGGTTAGGTATGAAGGGGTGTTACCAGCTTGTTCGAGTTGTTCGTAATGGCTTAGTAACCTATTTAGCACTTTGAGTTTTTGCTGCGCTTGTTCACGGTAAACATATTCGAGTTTATATTCCCAAATTGTGAAGCGGATCAGCCCAGATAAGAATAGCGCTTGTTGTTGCAACGCATGGCGCTGAATTAAGGGAGCAGTACTTTTTAATTGCTGGTCAATGTCAGTTTGTAAACGTGATTTAATTGCTAAGTTCAAACTGATTTCTGTTTCTTTAGAACCTAGGCTTTGCTGGTTGTGCATATATAAAAGTCCAACCGTAGGAGGACTAGCAAACCAAGAATCAGAAGGTTGTTCAATTTTACCCTTTAACAGATTTTGTTTGTTATCCTGTTGGTGAATCTCTAACGCAGCATTTAATACATCATTGAGTGTCAACTGCGCGGCAAAAATAGATGAAGGCCAAATAAAAAATAATATGAAAAGTGGTTTTGGGATTGCTGATAGATAAAACATTATTTTGCGCTGCTTACTGGTTAGGTCAGTGCGCAAATTATTGATGTTAATCGGTTATGGAACAATAAACACATGTAGGACTTGGCATCGAACATATGTTCGATATAACCGGAATTGGTATTAAATTTAGAGAGTTGGAGAGTAAATGAAAGATCGAATTATCATTTTAGTGCTAATTACCATCATGATACTCAATGCGATGGATGTCTTTGTTGATATACAATTAAATGTGCCTATTTGGCATGTGTTAGGGGAAAGCATAATTGTTATTGTTTCGGCCATTGCAGCTTTACTTCTCATCCATGATTTGCGGTTACGTTCTAGATCATTAAACCGCTTAGCGACAAAACTTAAAGATGCCAATATACAAATTCAGACGCTCAGCGGAGAAATCGCTAGCGAACGTAAACATTATGCTCAGGTTATTCAGGCGCAGTTTAATGACTGGGGTTTGACAGTTGGAGAGCAGCAGGTAGCGATACTTATTTTAAAAGGTTTAAGCTTAAAAGAAATTGCCTCCGTTAGGGACACGAAAGAGGCCACTGTTAGGCAACAAGCCTCTAGCTTATATTCGAAAAGCAACTTACAAGGTCGACATGAATTGTCAGCGTGGTTTTTAGAAGACTTTCTTAATTAACCGTATTTTCGTTAGGTTTTAGCGCATGTTTCCGGTTACTGAAACATGCGCTTGCCCCACTGCACCTTGTGCACCGCGGAGGTAACTATTGGACTCACTCTCGTTTAACGGGCTTCCGGTGAACTTAATGTCAGCTTACTAAAAGTCACTTGGGTATAGTCACCATTCATTTTGTCCGTTTGCCAATCCCCAGTTCCTAAACATCCTGCATACCAAAGAGTGCCTGCTTGGTCTTTTGTGCTGCATTGGTTATACGCTCCGGCTTTAAAGTAATGAGAGTCACCAGCATAACCTAGTGGATTATCTTTCGGGTCAATCTTTCCGTAAGCGTCAATATTATTAGCGAGGTTTATCTCGTATTTAACATCGTCTTTGCCTTCTGCGCTAAAGGTTAGGTACATGGTATTTTCGTACACATTGATGCTATAGCTAAATTCTTCTCCTAATGCGATGCCAGTATTTCCAGGTTCATTTGGGTTTTCCCAAGTATTTCCCCATACTGGATAGGCAATATCGGTGCGATTCGGATCAGTTTTTGCCAAGTTGCGCTCATAATTCCAAAAAACAGAGCCTTTTTGATGATTTGGCCACTTTTTAAAATAGATTTTTATCGGTTCATTACCCCAGCCAAAACCTTGATTTTTAGCGATTACCTTGTCATCTTTCACCGCATGAATTTGACCCACTACCACTGAAAATGCAGCAGGAGTGTCGGGGTTTTTGGCCCGCAGGGCTACATGATCTACTTTTAGTGTTGCATCTACTTTACTGCCAATAGCAGCAAATTTAGAGGCTAAAGGATGGGCTGCCAAAGCAAAGTTATTTCCCGGAGCTTTAGTCTTAATTTTTTTATTTACACCTCGGAAGGTTTGGCGTAGTTCGCTACGCGTATTACTTGATGAAGCAGTGGTGATTGCTTTATTCGGAGTCGCGAAAACCATGCCGCCATTTTCATCTAAATAGAAAAAATCAGGGTGAACATAGGTTTGCATTTCAGCCACGTCGATTTCATCAATTTTGCCATTGTTGTCGATGTCCACCGGCACGGTAATTTTCCAATTAGATAAATCAAATTTGGTTGCAGGAACATTAGCAACGGATGAGACAGGACTACTAGAATCATCTTGCATACTATTGTTTGAACAAGCTAAAACAAAAGATATCGACAAAGGTAATATGACACTTGCTTGCGCAATTTTTTTAATTCGCGGTTTATTCATTTAGTTCTCTTATTAAAGTTCTCAATAATTTGCCTACTATTTTAGACAAATCCATAACAAATACTTAATCAATTGATTATGTATTAATTTAACTGGGAATTAGCTGGAATGCATTAATTGTTTACAAGCAGCATTGTTGTAATTAGTTAACCGTATAATTATGTTAATCTGTGGGTTTGTTTTCAGAATATTTTTTTAAGGGCAATTCATGATCCCATGGACCCAGTTAGGCACTGCCAATATCCCTAATGGTGGCGGTGAAATGAAACTATCGCAACGAGGTGATGAATTTTCAATACGTTTGTCAGGTATTCGTGGCGAACTGATGAATAGTCGAGTCTATAATTCAGAGAAAGAGCTTTCTAAGCTAGGCTGTGCTTATTTAAAGTCAGTTGATGATGCTCAAGTATTAGTGGGTGGGTTAGGCATGGGGTACACACTCGCAGAAGCCCTAAAAGCTGTACCCTTGTCAGCACAAGTTACGGTAGCTGAATTAGTTCCTGAAGTGGTTGTCTGGAATCAGGGGCCATTAGGAGAATGTGCTAAGCGTCCACTCGATGATCCTCGCACTAAAGTGGTAGTGGGCGATGTTAAAGCGCTGTTATCAACTAATAAACCGACCTTTGATGCTATTTTACTGGATGTTGATAATGGTCCTGAAGGGCTTACTCATGCCAATAATAATTGGATTTATTCAATACAGGGAATTCAAGATATCTATCAGGTATTACGACCTAAGGGGATGCTAGCGGTTTGGTCTGCAGGTCCTGATTATCTGTTCAGCGTGCGTTTAAAAGATGCTGGTTTTGATGTTGATACCCGTGTAGTGAGAGCGCGGCAAGGTAAGGGAAGCAGGCATACTATTTTTCTGGCTAGAAAACCCTAAGAACCGGCTAAATCTACCAGTAGAGCTAAAATCGAGTTTCGATTTTAGCTCTACTGAAGTCTTTGTTAGCTTTTATTGTCAGTTACCCATGTTTGCCATATTTGCTCAGTATTCCATTGCGCCGTCCATGCAACTATATCCTGAGCTGGCATTGGTCGGGCAATACCATAACCTTGTGCTAGGTCACAACCAAGTTGAAGTAACGTAACGCCGTGGGCAACAGTCTCTACTCCTTCGGCAATAACATTCCGATTGAAAGATTTAGCCAGGGCGACTATACCCGCGACTATGGCTCTGTCGTCAGGATCGATTAACATGTCTCGCACAAAGATTTGATCTATTTTGATTAAGTTGGCAGGTAATCTTCTTAAATAAGTGAGTGAAGAATAACCGGTTCCAAAGTCATCAATCGCAAAACTCACCCCTAAATTTATACAGTTTTTCATGGTCTCTGACGCATCTAACAGATCTTCTAAAGCACTGGTCTCTAAGACTTCTAGTTGTAATAAGTTGGGTGCAATATCAGGATAGGCAAGTAGTAGCTTTGCTAGCCGCTCAGCAAAATTATTCTGCTGAATCTGCAGTGCACCAATGTTGACGCTAACAGGGATCACAAGATCATCTTTTTGCCATTTACCTATTTGCTGTAACGCTTCCTCAATTACCCATTCGCCAACGTCTATGCTCAGCTGATGGTTCTCAATGAAAGGTAAAAACTCCGCCGGAGACAGTAGTCCTAGTTCAGGATGCTGCCAACGAATTAATGCTTCGGCGCCAATAACTTCTCCGGTTCTCATATTTACTTTAGGCTGGTAAAACAGCACAAACTCGCGGTTGTCTAACGCGGTTCGAATATTTTGTAACCTTTCATGACGCACCTTGATAGCATCTTCAGATTTGATATCAAATAGGTGGTAGCAGTTTTTGCCTTTTTGCTTGGCCAAATACATTGCTTGGTCAGCATGACGAATAAGTTGGTCGGCGTCGGTCTGGTCGGCAGGGTACAAAGTAACACCTATACTTGCTGAGACTTTTAGGGTGATATTGCCTAAAGTTACTGGTACGCAAGCGGCTTTTAACATCCGGTTTATGATCGGTTGGAAATCTTGTAATTGCTCCAAATCTGCTAATACGGCAACAAATTCATCACCACCGAAGCGTGATAATGTGTCGCAATCTCGCATGGCCTCTTTTAGTCGAGATGCAATAACCACTAACAAGTCATCACCTAAACTGTGCCCATGGGTATCGTTTACTTCTTTAAACCCATCCAAATCCAAAAATACGACAGCCAATAATCTCTGATTGCGTTTGCTTTGGGAAATTGCCTGCTTTAACCGGTCTGCCAATAGTGTGCGATTGGGGAGGTTAGTTAAAACATCGTAATGGGCCATGTGCTCAAGTTTATTTTGCTGCTCTTTAAACTCGGAAATATCGGTAAATATGGCCACATAATTTTTTACATTACCATTGGCATCATTTACGGCGCTAATGGTTAGCAGTTGGGCATAAACATCATTATTCTTACGTTTATTCCAGATTTCTCCGCACCAAAAACCGTATTCTGAAATTGCTTTCCACAGCTTTTGATAGAAATCTGCAGATTGTTTATCTGATTTTAGAATGCTTGGATTTTTACCTAAAACTTCTTCTCGTGAATACCCTGTTATATTGACGAAGGTTTGATTGACGTCGATTATATCTCCCTTAATATCGGTGATGATGATGCCTTCGCGGGCATGGGAGAAAACACTGGCAGCTAACTTGAGCTGTTCTTCAATCTGCTTATTTTTGGTCACATCTTGGACCAGCGAAGTTACGCCAATAACAGTACCGAATTCATTTAAGATTGGTGTACTGTGCCATTCACAAATTATAACGTTGCGGTTTTTAGTGAAGTTCTCATTGGTATTACATCTGCCTCCTTTTTGATCTAGCAGTAACTGATAAACATTGATGAGTTCTTCTTCTAATTCGGGTAGCAAAATAAGATCTGAGGCATGTCTACCTATTGCCTCATTCGCAGTATAACCAAATATATTTTCTGCAGATTTGTTCCACTTAGTACAAATAAGGTTTTTATCCCAAGAAATGCAGCCAAGTGGGGTATTCTTTATGTGTTCAGAAAACTCTTTTTCACTTTTTAATAGGGATTGTTGACTTTCTTGCAGTTGTCTTTCAGCGTTTAAGCGAGTTTTGGCCATCAGCATAAAGCGGTGTTGCAATTCTATAAGCTCAGATGAACCTTGCTCAGGTATATCGGCGATATCTTTACCCAACTCTAAATCTTTTGTTGATTGCAACAGGTTTCTTAAAGGGATAACTAAAGTCTTTTGAATACCCCAACTGGCGATGATAATCATTAAAAATACAATCAGAAGTAGCACAATACCAGTGATGATTAAACGTGAATTGATCGCGTTAAGCTCTTCTCCGAAAGGAATACCGACGAGAATATTAATAACTTCACTATCATTGAATAGTGGCTTTTTAACAAAAATTCGCTGTTGGTTATCGACCTTAAAAGTAGAATCGTATTTTTGAAGATTACCTTGAATAATTGAAATGTCCGAACCCAGTAAGTTAGCATCAGCAGGAAAGGCGGCCAGTATTTTTTGTTCATGATCCGTTATGTACGCTACTGAATTTGGCGGTAAACGAGAATCGGAAAGTTGTTTACTCCACCAATCAAGCGAGAGCACGGCTACCGCAGCTCCAATGACATCATTATTTTGCGGATTTAAGACGGGATACGCAAAGTTAATACTGGCTACTTTCGCTGCTCTATCTACTTGATATTCACCAATCGAAAATTGTTTATTTGCCATCGCTTGTTGGATATAAGCACGGTCAGCGACATTTATCGGTTGCTTGAGTGGTTTAGCGTTACATACCAACTCCCCACTAGCGTTTGGTACACCAATGTTTATGTAGGTATCTTTAATTTTTACTATATCGGCTAACAACGCGCTACATTCAGCTGAATCTGGCGTTAACACCGCGCTAAATGTCGCTAGGTGCTTTAAAAATTTCTCAGTTCTTTTAATCAACAAAGATTGAAAATTTGTGGTGATATCTATCGTTTTTAGTGCTTCCTCTTGGGCCTCATGAATTGCATGCTCGCGCTCAAGGATTGACATATAAACAAGAGCCAATATCCCCGGAAGAGCAACCAAAAAAATGAGTAACACTAACCTCGATTGTATTGACTTTAAAAATCGTCTCATGTTTATCTAATTAAATCCAAAATAGGTAACCACAGCGCAAGGTTTCAAACTTTATATACATAGAATTGTACAGCATATAAGAAAGAATATATTTTTCTTTGGTTTTAGTGGAATCTTGGTCGTCACAAAAAGCCTCAATATTTTATCTAAATGAAATATTGAGGGCTTAATTTGTTTTATAGATGACTCTTGATTGTAGCGATGAGTTGTTCAATTCGCTCAGCATTTTTGCCGAGATCACTTCTACCAACACGGGATTTGCTGCGGATATCAACAATGGTGTCTGGTCCTTTACTAGCAATGCGAACAACCACATCATCTTTGAAGCCAAACCAGGCTGTAGTATCTGTTGCTTCAATAATACCTAATGTTTTGTCAGCATTAACCAATTCCCAACCTAAATCTTTAATGGCAGCTTCTGTAGCACTGAAGACTTGCAAACTAGGCTGAGAGAATGTTTGAGGGGTTAATTGCGGGTAGGCTTCTCGTTGTTGTTTAGCCGTTTCTTCACCGGCGTACTCAACTGGATTAGGCGCATCTGCACGTAAGTCTGCTATGGCGATAAATTGAGGAGGATTGCTAAGATCAGTTGAAATATCATGAATCGGAGGTACAGATTTAGCTTTATTCATAATGCTAAGGGGTAAACCAACGGCAACTAATGCCAAAACAGCAGATACTGTTACACTTGCCCAACTGATGTTTTTACGTAAAAAAATCACTTGAATTAAAATCAGAATAATTGCCCCAACACCGGCGAAAACTCCGTAGCGCAATGCTGTAAAAGCTGGACCGAGCTCTAAAATTCCATATTTGTATAACGGGCCAGGTAGTGCAACAAGTAAAATAGCGAGAAAGCTAATGAGGCTAACCAAGGTCTTCATAGTGAGTACTCCGATCTTATTGTAATATCCATGTTTTATAGCCTTATGATATATGAACAAATAGGTACGGTCAGTAATTGTTTTAGACTTAGTTTTGAAATCTGTTTAACAATGGTATTGAATCAATATGCAAAATGAAGCATGGCTGCGAATGGGTAGCTTTTTAACGGTCTTAGTGATCATGATGTTGTGGGAGGCGATATTGCCCAATCGGGTATCTCCTGTAGCGCGATCGAAAAGATGGCTCAGCAACTTTTTTTTGGTGTTCTGTGGTGCACTTGTGGGGCGGCTATTCGTTCCTGCCGGGCTGGCAGTTGTCGCTATTTTCGCTGATAACATGCAATTTGGTTTACTTAATATTCTAAGTATGCCCGATTGGTTGGTGATTTCGCTGGCCGTGATTATGCTAGATTGTTTGATTTACTGGCAGCACCGTTTATTCCATCGAGTGCCTATTTTATGGCGTTTACACAAAGTTCACCATGCCGATCCCCATTTAGATGCTTCTACTGGATTGCGTTTTCACCCGATTGAAATAGCCCTAAGTTTATTGGTTAAGGCTCTGGGGATTTTAATCTTAGGCGTGCCGGTTGAGGCGATTTTAATCTTTGAGATATTGCTCAATGGAAGTGCGATTTTTAATCACAGCAATATTAAATTGCCCAGTTGGTTAGAATGGCCTTTGCGTAAATTGGTGGTTACCCAAGCCATGCATCGTATTCATCATAGCCAGGTAGTGAAAGAGACTGATAGCAACTATGGCTTCTGTTTGTCTATCTGGGACCGTCTTTTTAATAGTTACACTAAACAAGCCGAAGCAGGAGACGATGGGCTAAAATTGGGATTAAAAGACTACCCCAATGAGTCTAGCAATACAGGTATTGGAACTGTGCTGTTAATGCCTTTTCGGGATAAACCTAGCAACCATAGTGATTAATCTTTGGTTGCTAGCAAAGTGTTATAACCTACCCAGATGCGAATAATTGCCGTTAACCAGCAAATGACCGCAAACACACTGGCGATCAGTACAAAATGAGTGGGCAACAAACAAAATAGACACAAGACCAAAATCGTTTCAAAACCCTCTGCTAGGCCACCCATATAATGTAAGCTTTTTTGTGGATAGTTAGGACTGTCGATGCCATGTTTGCTAGCCATAATGGCAAAGGCTAAAAAGCTCCCCCCAGTGGCCATAAAAGACAACATTAGAAAACTGCCAGCAATTGCATTTTCCAGTGGATTGACACATACAAATGCAAAAACAATGGCAGAATAAAAAATAAAATCTAAGGTAATATCTAAAAAACCACCGGCGTCAGAAGGGGCCGTTTCTCTGGCGATAGCGCCGTCCAATCCATCTCCTAATCGGTTTAACAAAATTAAACTTAATGCCACATAATAGTGCTCGAACATAATCGCCGGTATCGCTAACATTCCAACTATAAAACCCACAAAGGTTACTGAGTCTGCAGTAATACCCCATTTAATTAGCCGTTTCGCTAGGCAACAAAGAGGTTTTTTCAAAAGCCGATTTAATAGAGGGTCAATCATGGTTTACCTTGTTATTAGTGGTTTTCACTTATGAATGGCTTATCATTTTTTTAAAAGTGAATTTATTATTATAGACTGCGATAAAAATCAGCTAAGTCTAAGTGTTGGGCTTGTGCAGGAATATTATCTAGGTCGTGACTGACCATAATAGTTGGCACTCCTCGAGTTTGAAGTTGCGCAAATGCCCATTGACTCACTTGGGCGCTGGTTTTCGGATCCAGTGCTGCAAAAGGTTCGTCCATTAGCAGTGCTTTTGGCTCATTTGCCAGTGCTCTTACTAACCCCACTCTTGAGCGTTCGCCACCACTTAGTTGTTCAACGTAATGCTTGGCGACGTAACCCATATCAATTTTATTTAGCATGGCTAAAGCTAGGTCACGACGTTGATGCTTATTTAATTTATTAGGGGGTTGGTTTGTTGGATGCTTAGGTAGAGCAAAACAAATGTTATCTAGCACGGTTAAATGAGGGAATAGATGTACATCTTGCATCAACAAACCTATACGGCGCTGTTCTATCTTGACAGCGTTAAGCTGCACATCGTTCAAGGTTATATCACCACTGACTTTAGCATGCTCTGGTGTGTCTCCTAACAGCCAGTGCAAAAAAGTAGATTTTCCCATACCACTTGGGCCAGTCAATACCAACAACTCGCCGTTTTTAAGGCGTATTTCTGGAAGTTCGATGCATCCGTTTTCCATAAAAATTTTACAGTGGCTAATGTGTAACATCGAAACTTCCCCGGACACGTTGTGCCATTATACTGGCGGTAAAAAAGGCAATAAAAGGCAATGAAGCTTGAACTAACATATAGATCGCAGTGATATTTTGTTCGTTACCAGAGGCTATCGCAACCGCTTCAGTAGTGATTGTGGTCACGCGGCCGGCTCCGATCATTAAAGTTGGAATATATTGGGCAACACTGACGGAAAAAGCGATCGCTAGAGCACTTAACATTGCGGGTCGCAGCAACATCATGCGAATTTTCCAAAATTGTTGCCAGTAATTGTATCCAAAGCTGGCGGCGACTAATTCAAAATGGCGATCCAGACTCTGAAACGGGCCGCGCAACACAAGGTAGCTATAAGCAAAGGTGAAGGGCAGGTGTGACAGGATTATCCAACCGCTATGATAACCGCCATTCAAAGCTGTATGTGATATTTGCCAACCATATACCATGCCCAGTTGCGGTAAAAGAATCGCCATTAACCAAATATAATCGGGCAAATAAACTGTGCTTTGACGTTGTAGCTCCAAGGCTAAAATTGCCATGAACACACCTATGACACCACTTAATAAAGCAATGTAGAGGCTGTTCAATAACGGCCCTTGCATAAAAAACCATTCGTCTTGCCATAATCTGAAAGACCAATTTACGCTGCTTAAGGTGTTAATTGTTCCTTGATTGTTCCAGCCTAACGACCAGACCAAAAAAGTCACTAAAATAGCAAGGGTTAACAGACTAAAAAAACCTAACCAATGGGTAAATAGACGGCTAATTCGAACGATTTTTAAATTAGTTCCTTTTACTGCGTGATTGCGTAAACGTTTGACTGCCCACCATTCATGCAGATAAATGCCGACAATTAAAAGAGCTAACAAAACTAAAAGTACAAGATTACCAACAAAAGCCAAGGTTTGTTGTTCAGCAGTAAAACCGGTCTGCCAGTTATATAGCACGACAGCATAAAGTTCCGGAATATTAGGGCCTACCAATAAACTTATATCTAACACGGACAAGGAATAGGCCATAGCGGCGAGCAACGCTAAACGTGATTGTTTTAAGATGATAGGAAATACCAACAGCCACCAACTAGCACTTTCGCTGTGTCCTAGAGCTCTGCCTTGTAACAACCAATTTTTAATCGCTAACTGACGGCCTAAGGCACTGAATATTAATAAAAAGAATGGAACTTCTTTAATACTGATTGCGAACAACATTGTGACTAAGCTTTTGTGTGGTAAACCTAGCCATTGTGGTGGGTAATAGCCAAATACTCCCCAAAGGGAGGACCACAGCATACCACCAGAACTAAATAAATAAACTAAACCCAAGGCAACGGCTAAATGAGGTAACGATAATAGCGGGGCGAGTCGCTTTTCTAGCGCTTGCCAACGAGGGTTAAAACGATATTGACTGTACACCATAAACGCAATGTAAAGCGCCAATAAAGGAGCAAGTAACGATAACGCCAGCGTGCTTAATACCGTAGATGCTAAGCCGTTGTATGCAAAAAAACGCGCTATATCATTCCAAGATATAGCGACTGAAGGCCATATACCGACGATGATTCCAAATAGGGGAAGTCCTGCCACTAATGTAACAATCAACCAGCCGGTACTAAGCGTTAAGCGCCGTATTTTTGTTGCCATTGATCTTCAATAACTTGTTGCCATGAGCTATGCAGTTCTTGTTGCGAGGGGAGCGTTGATGCGGGATCTAATAACGGCCTAATCACCGCAGGATCACCCCAACTGCCATGTAATTTTTGATTCTGTGCTTCTTCACTTAATAAGAAGTTGATCACAACCTTTGCCCCTGATGGGCTTTGTGCGCCCTTTGGAATAGCCAAATTGTGGCTGTTAGTAATAGCGCCTTGAGTGAAATATAAACGTTGTGCCGAGACCGATATGCGCTTTTCCTGCTGCTCTTTGTTTAATTGATTTGGATTGAAACTGACGGCCATATCCAATTTGTTTTGTTGAAACAGCAAAAGTTGCTCGGTGTTTGAACTCGGAAAGGCACGACCTTGTTGCCAGATTAATGGATGCAATTGGTCTAAATATTCCCACAGCAGGGGGAGTAGTTTTGTTTGGGCTTCTGGGGTTGCGAATTCAAATAATCGTTTATCGTTGTTGCTAAGAGCCACTATAAGTTGCTTCAAAAATGTTGTGCCATGGAACTCTGGCGGTCTTGGATAACTAAGTCGGCCAGGGTGTTGTTTAGCAGCTTGCAGAATACTTGCCGGTGTGAAGTTTAAGTTCTGTTTGTCAGCACTGTTAAGTGCAAAGATATTCTGATTGGCAATAATGTTGTACTGGCCTACGCCCCAAGGTACTTCAAATTCTTCTATGGCTACACCAAAATCACTCTGTAACGAAAGTTGTTCGGTGGCCAGCATTGCACTATTGGGAATGGTTGACCACAAATTACCGAGTAACAACTGTTGTTGTTTTAAGTAACTGAAATTTTCGCCGTTTATCCAAAGCAAGTCGATGGCACTTTGGTTGCCTGACTCGGCTTTTAAACGGCTCACGGCTTCGCTAATATCCGCAACTTTAACGTGGCGCAGACGGATCTTGTAACGACTGGCAATTTCCCGCGCTGCCCAGCGCAGATAGTCATTGATTGGCTTTGAGCCACCCCATGCGTAAAAATACACGGTCTGGCCTTTAGCTTCAGTTAAGGTTTTTTGCCATTCTGGGCTAGTGGTCACTATGGTCGCGGTTGCACGCTGAGTTTCTTGCCCATGGGCAAACGGCATTACGCTACTCAACACAAGCAATAGCATTGTTATTGGCAGGGTAGCTCTGCTCATCATAGACGTTGTTACTGCCACGTTAAAAGTTCGCCACATCATTCAATCGCCAGTCATAATCTTTAAATGTGATGGGATAGTTGCCTTTTTTAATGATATCACGCTGGATTTGTGCGTTGCTATCACTGTCCACTAATGCGTCACTATACATATTAAGGACGTCGTATAATGAGCTAAATCCTTGCTGTCCTTTTTCAAAATCTTCACGGTACCATTGGAAAATTGAAGAAAGCGATGCTTCACCTTGTTGTCCTTTTACGATGATTTCGTTACGACTATTATCCGCTAAAAATAAGTGCATTTGACTATCAAGTTGAGCGTTGAGGTTATCTGCTGTAAAAGCTTCATTGCGAAGGGGAGGGCATGATACTGCAGCACAAACTAATGCCGCATGAATACGGGGCTCTTTAAACCACTGACGAATCATTTCATGCTCAATGTCGTCTAAATTGTGCTTTTTATCCAACAGATTAAAAAATTTCTTACTCCAGGGGGAGCTAAAAAATGAACCTAAGTCACGAATGGATTGAGCGTCGCCTTGTTTAAATTGCTCCCAGTTATCAACAATTAACTTTAAAGTGTAACCGTTGTAAGCGTTGATTAAAAAACTCAGTTGTTGTTGCTCATTCCAACCATCATATTGGCTCTTAGTTACACTTGAAAACGCACTTAAAGCTCGTTCTAACGCATCTTTTTTGAGAACCAATTGTTGGTATTTTACTCGGGTTTGCTTTTTGTCATCGGAGACTTGCACAACGTGCGCTAATAATTGGTTGTAGTTGTCAAAACCATGATCGAAGTCAGCAGCGTAGGATTTTGCACACACTAAAACAGCAAATAATACACTTGCCATAACACTGTTGATAACGATGTTTTTAATTTTACTTAAAGACGTGAACATATTATTTTCCGTTAAACTATCATTCATAAAAATGCGTCAAAAAGAAGAAATTCGCAGCGATTAACCACTAGGTTAATCGCAACGTTATTATTACCTTAAAACATTGGTAGGGCGCAGGCATGCTAACTAGCAAGTTAGATATTTGCTTTGCAACAATTCAAAAACGCCGGATACCCATTTATTTACGTCGCCAAGCGTGAAAACGTTCAACAAATGCCAATAGTTTTTGCGGTGCGTTATTTTTCTTCCAGTTGCCGGCCACGTTTTTATTGGCTTCAGCCATCGTTGGGTAAATATGGATCGTACCTAATAGTTTATTCAATCCTAAACCATGTTTCATGGCTAAAACGAATTCGGCTAATAGTTCGCCTGCATTTGCCCCTACTATGGTTGCACCGAGTATTTTGTCTTTCCCAGGTTTGGTTAACACTTTAACAAAACCGCGGGCGTGATCATCAGCCAGTGCCCGATCTAGCCCACCAATGTCATACCGAGTCACTTCTACTTGAATACCTTTTTGCTTAGCGGCTACTTCATTTAGACCTACTGTGGCAATTTCTGGCTCAGCGAAGGTCGCCCAAGGGATAACGCTGTAATCCACTTTAAAGATTTTAAAAGGTCTGAACAACGCATTCACTGCTGCATACCAAGCTTGATGGCTCGCAGTGTGAGTGAATTGATAAGGACCTGCAACATCTCCAGCGGCCAGAATATTAGGGTACTTGGTTTGTAAAAAGTCATTGGTGATAATAGTACGGTCTGTTTCGATACCAAGTTTCTCTAAACCAAAACCGGTTAAGTTCGCTTGGCGACCAACAGCGACTAAAATTTTATCAAACGGAATACGTTCTTCTTTACCTTCGTACTCAACAACTAACACATTGCCTTCGCTGGTGGTTTCCACCGCCATTGCGCTCGTGTTGAGGCGTAAATCGATACCGTCTTTTTCAAGCTGAATTTGTAAATGCTTGGCTGCATCTGGATCTTCTTTACTTAATACCTGCTCGCCACGTTCTATTTGTGTCACATGGGTGCCTAAGCGACCAAACGCTTGTGATAATTCACAACCAATTGGACCTCCACCAAGCACTATCATGCGTTTAGGTTGTTCTTGAATCTCCCAAAGATTATCTGCAGTTAAGTAGTCAATATCTTTTAAACCTGGGATATCAGGCACAAATGCACGAGCTCCGGTAGCAATAACAATATTGCGGGTGGTCAGGGATTGCACGCCATCTTCGGTTTGAATATCAACCTGCCACGGAGAAACAATGGTGGCATTACCAATGGCTACATTCACGCCCAAGGATTCGTAGCGTTCAACAGAATCATGAGGCTCAATAGATTTAATCACGCTATGTACTTTGTTCATCACCGCTTTAAAATCTACTTTTGGCGCATCATAGGTTACGCCTGCATTTTGCGAGGTGTGGTGAATGTGGGCTAATTTACTAGCATGTAATAAACTTTTAGATGGCACACAACCGGTATTCAGACAGTCACCACCCATTTTATGACGCTCAACTAAGGTTACTTTTGCTTTGATTGCTGCAGCAATATAAGCGGTAACCAAACCGGCTGAACCTGCTCCAATAACAACTAGGTTGCGATCGAATTTTTTGGGTTTTTTCCAGCCCTTATAGACACGACGTTGTTGCAATGCACTGAGCATGAATTTAGCGAGAATAGGGAAGATACCCAATAGCACGAAGGATAAAATCAAATCACCAGAAATGATGTCAGACAATTGATTAATTTCGACTAACTGTGTACCTGCGTTAACGTAGACCGCGGTTCCAATCAACATGCCTATTTGGCTAACCCAATAATAAGTCCAGGTTTTGATACTGGTAACACCCATTACTAAATTAATGATAAAGAAAGGAAATATGGGAACTAAGCGCAAACTAAGTAGGTAAAACGCACCGTCTTTTTCGATCCCTTTGTCGATTGACTCAAGCTTTTTCGAAAAGGTACTTTTAACCCAATCACGCAATAAAAAGCGAGATGCTAAAAATGCTAAGGTTGCGCCAATACTTGACGCGAATGAGGCAAGTAACAAACCCCAACCAAACCCAAATAATGCGCCTGCACCTAGCGTCAGAATGGCTGCGCCTGGTACACTCAAGGCCGTTGCCACAGCGTATATAATTAAGTAGCCAAAAAATGCCACTAACCAGTTAGCTTCAATGTATCCAGCCAATGATTGTTGATTGCTCTTTAAGCTTTCTAGGGTTAGGTATTGGTTAAGATCAAAGATAAAAAAGCTGGCGATTAATGCTGCAATTACTATGACCAATATTAAACGTTTACTGTTCATGTTGGGTTTAAGCCTTAAAATTGTATGTGTAGGTTAACTGAACATTTCTCGGAAGTTCAGGGAAAACTAGAGTTGATCCAAAATAGCCGCCCTCAAATACCGGACGCCAATTCTTTTCGTTGGTTAAATTACGCACTTCGAAGCGCAAATTCGATTGTTCAGAAAGAGCAATATTAGTGTTAATGTTAATGGTTATTTGATCCCGTATAAGTACGCTAGCAAGGTAATCCAGAGGGTAACTTTTAGTGTAAATCGCCGAACCTGAGACATCCCAGTTATCCAATATCTGATAGCCTGCACTGGCCGAAATTGTCTGCTGTGGAATACCTTGTACTCGTTGGTTTGAAGCTGCAAAACCGGCAAAGTTAGGTGCACCTATACCCGTGCCTTGAATGATGTCAGGACGAGAGTTGTCAAATGCATCAGCCACTTGCTGAGAGTCTTGTGCACTGGCAGAATTATCATATCGAGCATCTAAATAGCTATATCCTAGGTTGGCCCATAACGCACGTCCTTGATAAAATACTTGGGCTTCGAAGCCGTCAGCGATAATGCCTGTGTTGCTGCCGTCGCGATTGCGTAAACTGCGAGTTTGTTCGAAGATTGACGCATCTGCATACCAAGGTGTGTCGGCAGGAGAGTATTTCATACCCAATTCGTACAACGTGTTTTCGGTTGCAAAGTTCAGTGGACTGATTTTGTTATCTGCACCTAATACTGTGCCGCCGCCCATGCTGTTTGAGGTTGCTTCGTTATAACTGTATGTCGCATAGGTCACCACAGAATCGGTTAATTTGAAACGCGCAGAAGCTGAACCTGAGTATAACCATTTAGAGAATGTATCTTGAGCTGCAATTTGTCCTTGTGGCGGCAAAGCATCTCTGGCCTCAACATTGTAATGATCGGCGCGAATACCAAGGGTAGTGCTAAAGCGGTCGTTCCAGTCACTTTCCTGTTCAGCAAACAACCCTGTTTGCCAAGTTGTGGAGTCTGTGGTGTCAGATAATGAAAAGTCATTTACGCCATCTCCATCTACATCGTAGTTGGCGCCGGGAGACACAAATACCCCTGGTCGTAACTCAACTAATCGAGATTTTTGCGCATCTGTCAGCGGAATTCGACGCTGTTCAATCGTGCCCAACAAATCAATCGGCAAGTCAGCTTCTGTGGTAAATTGACTGTATCCCAAAACATCGTTGTAACGAATATCAATGCCCCAAGTTGTTTGTTGTTCAGCCTGCCAAATTGAATTTATTTCAAGTCGGTTTTGAGCTGTTTTGGCACCATCGATAATTTCGACAAAGCTGTTTTGTGCGATTTCTTCGCGCTCTAAATATTGAAAATAACTACGGTTAGTTAAGCTATGAATTGAATTTAACTCTCGCTGGTAAGTACTATGAAAAACATAGGTTTGTGCCGTATTGATATTATCTGGATCGGTTAGTACTGTGCTGCGGGGAATCTCCACTTCGCCGGTTGGCGATACAACCGCAAATGCACCGGGAATTAGTGAGCCGTTTGGTTGCACCCCTTGACCGGTAATATACAGGCCATTGTCGATTAAGTTCTGAGTAGGCCGGTTAATTCCTGCATTATCAGTGAAATCCACGTCATAATATTCGAAACTGATATCCCAGCTCGATTTGTCATCGGGGAGCAGGCGTAATGTCACGAATAAATCTTCACTCTGAAATCCGCTATAGTCGAAGTAGCTATCGTTATCGATATACTCGGCACTCACGCGAATCCCACTTTTGCCTTCTTCAATGGCTGTATTTATATCTAACTGAGCGCGATAGTGTTGCCAACTGCCTGCATTGGCCTGAAATTTGATATCCGTCCCTGATAAAGAAGCGACTTTGTTGTTTAGGTTAACAAAACCACCGTTTCGTTGACTTGTCCCTAAAATGACAGAGGGAGCTCCTTTTACTACATCAATTTGTCCCACGCTGTTAAAAGACAGTGGAATACCAAAGCCGTTGTTACCTGCTTGACGTCGCATTCCTTGTTGGAATAATTCCCCTAATTGACCACGAATTGTGGGTAGACTCGGTGCGCCAAAGCCACTTGCTGAGTAGGTGTTTGGCACTAACGTCAGCACGTCTTGCAAATCATCAATAGACAGTTGCTCTAGCATATCAGCAGAAATTGAAGACACTGAGCGAGCGATTTCCGTTAAGTTTTTATCTTTCCCAAATGGGCCATCGATGACTGCATTTTTAGGCGATAAAACAAGGGCGGGCTGCACTTCGCCTGTCACTATTACATGTTCAATATTATTTTCTTGAGCTGCAACGGGATAGGTCATAATCAAACTAACACCGACTAACAACTGCTGTGATTTGGTTACCATTGCTGTTCCTATAATTAATCACTCTGAGCCTAGAGACCTAGCGCCGCCGATTTTTATTGCACACTTATTCCAAATAATTGGAAATTTAGTCATATATATGAAAAATAATTATGCCTTAGGTTGCCCTATAAGAGACTAATTTCCTAATCCCATTGGCAAATACCCATTTATAAATTGGCGTTATACAAAATCCAATTGCCGTTATTGGTCTCTAAAAATCCACTACTTAGCGTGAAAGCTATATTGAATTTAAAAAACCTGAAAGAAAAATTAGAAAACTCGGTCTGATGTTATTCCTGTTCTCAGGTCGATGGCAGTAGAGGGGGCTTAAATCTTACCTACGCCAATAACTGCGTCGATAAAAGACGTTTAACAATATCAAAATCAACTGTGCTACTAAGGAATTTAAATGAGTGAAGTACTTCCTAACGAAATTCGGAGCCGCTTACAGTGGTCTCTTTTATCACTAAGACTAGGGGTTTTCCTCGTCATGTTTGTTTGGACAT
Source organism: Alteromonas sp. M12 (assembly GCF_037478005.1). Classification (NCBI taxonomy): domain Bacteria; kingdom Pseudomonadati; phylum Pseudomonadota; class Gammaproteobacteria; order Alteromonadales; family Alteromonadaceae; genus Alteromonas; species Alteromonas sp. M12. The sequence goes on from NZ_CP144164.1 coordinate 1,682,784, forward strand.
TAGATAAATTTGTCAATCCAGGACACAGTATCAAAATTTTTGAGCATTTTTATTCTATACCGGGGATGGGAGAAACTATGGCTTATGTGCTAGGCGCATTACAGCTTATTTTAGTGTTCGCTTTTTTAGCCGGTGTGAAAAAACGTTTGACGTACGGACTTATTTTCTTACTCCATGGCGGCTCAACTTTATCTGCAATGGGGCAGTATTTTGATGCCTTCAATAACTTATTGTTTTTTGCTGCATGGCCTATGTGGGCAGCGTGTTTCGCCCTTTATTTACTGCGCTCAGAAGATACTAAGTTTACCCTCGCCAAATTATCATAATAACGCAACACGTTTTGATTCAAGTAAAGTCGCTACTCCAGCGACTTTACTTTAATTTAGTTGTGTCGTTGCCAAAACAGCTATGTAATAAAAGTACGCTTGGTTGAGGCCCTTTGCCGGCAGCTTGATAAATTAAACCTGACATTTTTTTGCCGTCAGATTCAAAGATTAATTCTTTACAGCTCGCTGCATCATTACTAAGTGACTTTGCATAAGTGAGGTGGGACAAAGCTCAATAAAACTAACTTGCAGAGCAGAGGTGTTTGTGTAAAGTGTTTCATGAACTTCCCTTGTTGATATTGAAGTGGCCAATATCATATGCTGGATAATAACGAATTATCTTATTCAATATTTACACATATTAGAATGAACCAAAAAACAATTGATCGCGGCTATTGTCTTGATTGTGATAAGTTGATGGCGTTGGCTAATGTGAGTTTCAAAGAATCCCATTCACATCTACTTAGAAAGTTGAGGCTCTGGCTGACTTTGATTACGGCCGTTTTGTTTCGCAAGATAGAGTTGTTTATCAGCTCGACTAATTAACATTTCCAAATTGTCCTCAGCTGCTGGAACCATAGATGCGTAGCCCACACTTAAAGTAATATACGGATGGTCCTGTAGATCATCGCGCGGAATGTTTTCTGTAATTACTGCTTGGCGAATTTTTTCTGCTATTTCCCACGCGCCTTTTTCATCAGTTTGCGGCAATACCAATATAAATTCTTCGCCACCGTAACGGGCAAGTAAGTCGGTAGGACGTTGAATTTGCTTTAGAATACAAGTTGCCACTCGAATCAGAGCGGAATCACCATGTTGATGACCATAGTTGTCGTTGAACGCTTTAAACTGATCAACATCACATAAAATAATTGCCAAAGGGGTTTGTTGACGCAACGCCAAGGCCCATTGAAGTGCATAGGTTTCATCGAAAACTCTTCGATTAGCAATGCCGGTCAGAGGATCTCGCTGAGAAAGCGCGAGTAATCTTGCATTTGCGTTTTCTAGTTCTATGGTGCGTTCAGCCACCCGTTGTTCAAGCTCAGCTATCGATTGGAGTTGAGCTCCTGCCAAACGAGCTAAGCTTGCCGACAAGCCTCGAACTTCCGGTATAAAACTTTGTTGAAAAGGCGCTTTTTGTAATTCACTCAAGGCTCCGTCTAGGGCCATATTACTTATATTTTCTATTGGTTTGGCAATCAGTTTAGTTAGTGCTGCTCCTAGCGCAACCATGGACAATAAGGTCACTATCATCAGAATAATCGTGTTTGAGGTCTTACCTTGAATCACTGAAATGGTCACGTCAAGAGGTTGTAAAACAGCTAATTGCCATACTTTTCCATAACCTAGTTGAATATCTTTCAGTGTTAAAAGGTAATCGCGACCTTGTATCTCGATAAGTTGTTCTGAAGATTGGTAATGCTGATATGTCGCCAACTTTTTTAAAACAGTGCTAGGGTGGTTACTCAGCGTAAAACGTGTATTTTTTTGCGGATCGGCTAGCAAATAATGCTGGCTAGAAGAGGCAAGTAGAGTGCCGTCTTGTTCAAACAAGATGGCGATACTGTCGTTATTTAATTTGAGTTTATTTATATATTCATTTAGGCGCTCTAAGCTAAAGTCAACGGCGGCAACGGCAATTACCTCGCCTTGTTTATTGGTAACTGCTTGCGAGAAACTAATCGCGTATTTTTCCCCTTCGAGATACTGATAAACATTGCCCCAACAAGGTATTTTGGTTTGGGTTACCGCACAACGCATAAACGGCCGTAGTCGCGGGTCGTAGGGACCAATGTCTTTAGTCTGTTTATTTGGCAAGTCTTGATCATTTATTGAAAAGCCTTGCAGGTGGCCATCACTATTCAATATGTTTGTGGCAATTTCTAAGGAGTTGCTATTTAGAGGTGGTCTGGAGGCCGCGATGTAACGTCCATCATTAAAAGCTAAGGTAACAAAGTTAAGCTGATCAGACTGGCGTAATTGACTAAGTAGCCAAGGAGAATTGTGAATTGGTTTATCGCTGGAAAGAACCCCCTTTTTTAATGCTTGTGCATTATTTAATACCAAAGCAGGCATCATTTCTGTCATATTATTAATATAATTTTCGACATGTTGAGTAATTAACTCATTGAAGGCGTGGGCCATTTCCAACGCAACTGCGCGATTATTGTTGTATGACACCGCAGCGAAAACAACAGTTGCAATGATAAGCAAACATGTAAAGGGCACTATGATTAAAATGCGTAACGGTAATGAGCGCGGTATTTTCATAAAAATTTTTATCTTTGTGCAACTAAGGTAAATCTAAAAGGTTGGCTATGATATGAATTCCCTGTATTTACGAATAAGTATGGGGATTCTCGACAGCATTAATTTTGTGCTCAATAATTATACTATTACTTAAGGGCAAATATGTTATGGGGTATTAAGTGTAAGTATGAATGCGGCGATTTTATCACTACATAAATAAGAATGGACAGCACAACATGCTTTTTATTAAATTAACAACAACGGAAACATGAACACAGTAAAAAAGCGTTTGCGGCTGATAAGAACTCCATACACGTTAACTTTTAACGTTAGGTACTTGTTTTTGATTCAGACAGAATAGCGAAATTCCAGACAAACAATATTATACATTAGTTGAATAGCGTTGTTTTGCAACAGTACATTCGCTATCAAATAAATCGTTTGTCATCGACAATACATATATTTGAGGATCGATAATACGTATGACGGGTTTTGAGTTGATTGATGATGTTGTTGGGTTTCAATCACTAAATTAATCAATAAATTTAGTTTAAGCCTGCTCAAGTTTTTTGTTGCTAACAGCATTTCTTATTAAGGGGAGCAGCAATAATATAAGCAAGCCTATATTTATCGCACCACTTCCAGAGCTTGTATCTGTTTCGACATCATCGGCATCCTGAGTTACCACTAATTCTAGCTTAGAGGCCGTTTGGTTGATGGAAATTTGTAAGCCTTGTTCGCTTAAATCAGCAACGACTAGGTTATCAAACTCACCTGAAATCTGTTCTGCCAACAGCAATTCGAAGGTGTCGCCACTATTTAAACTGAGGTTATCCGACAAGCTTACTTGCAGTGTTCCTGCCAACGTGGCAATTGCACCAACATCTATTGATGTATAACTTACTCCTCGTTCTGCTCCTTCAATTTCTATGTGAAGTGAACTATTTTCAGTTAAATTCATGTTGCCTTGAATGGTCAATAGGCTTGGCTCATCAGCTAACTGTATATCGCCATTAAAAGTGACGGTGCCATCACCTTGAATCATTTCTTTTCCTATAAAACTCGAGAGAAAATGTAAATTACTTGCCCCATTAACGGTAATCACTCCTTTGTTGGTCGTCTCAGCGGATATCGTTAACGATTGATTTGCTAATACCTCTATTAGACCTTCATTTAACACCACTGAATCTAAGCTACCTTGTCCAAAAATGCTTGAACCAATATGCACTGTCAAACCTTCAGTCACGCTCAAAATACTATCTTGCAGAGTAATATGAACACTGCCGGCACTGCCACCTAAAGTAAGTGATTTGATTGTTGTGTCGGCAATGGGACCTAGTATGTCGATATTCTGTTCAGGATTGATAATCACATCGGTAAATTGGTCAGGTAAGCCTCCAAAATGCCAACGTGACACATCATCCCAGTCTCCTTCTTCAACATCGGTTCGCCAACCAAAATCCGGTGTCCAAGCAAGAATCCCTTGATGACCATCCTCATATCTTACTTTGTATGCCACTGTACCTGTATCGCTTAAACCATTCGCTGGACCAACAGGATTATTATTAAAAAAAATCTCACTGATAACTTTACCGTTATGTTCTCGTCCTTCACGTTCTATGGTTTCATAATGAATACCATCAGTGATAATCAAAATATCTTCGGTGCGTAAATAAGGGCCTTCATCATCGAACACTTCTTCTAAAGCTAAATCGGCCTGAAATACCACTAAGCCATTATTGTTTATTGCCGGATCTTTAAAGTTTCGCAAAGTGCCGTCTTCATAGCTCATGTGTTTTCTTGCTATTTCGATCACCTCTGTTTCTGATGCTCTAAACACCCCGTCAATTTGCGAAGTTTCTGTTAATAAATCGACGATTAGCGCAAATTGCCCTAAATCGTTCAAAGCGGCACGTGGTTTAGCTGAAAAGCGGCTAAGTAAGTCGCCGTATGTGGCAGTGCCATCGGGGGTTGTTTGCCCTTTTAGTAAAATCATTTTGGTTGATAAGGTGTCGGCTAAGAACAATCCTGAGCCGTTGGCTAAACCGTTTTCATCTCGTAACAACGCCTTAAAGCCTATTTGCTGATGATTATTAATGCGAGCATCATATAATTCAGAAAAATAGCGATTTTCTATTTCACCGGTGGGAGCTATGTCACCTTCATGGACAACAAGGGAGTAGCTGGTGCCGGAAACTTTATATAAACCTGAATTGTTATAGTCGTCTTCTGAGTCATTTAAACCGGAAAATACTCCGTCGCCATAATCGTTAGTTTGTAGCCCGGCAGGGTGGGTTAAAACCCCACCATTTGCGGGATCACCTTTACGGACAAGTTCGACAATTGAGTTGTCGTTAAAACGTTTAAAGTACGCTGTATTGTCTAGTGTGTCATTTTCAGTATTGTTTAATGCGGAAAAAAATATGACGTTATTGTTGCTGCTAATCCCAGCTAAACTAGCGATATTAAATTCACGGTATTCTCCATTAGATGATGGGACAGTAGCGCCTGCCTCGGCAACAAGAACAAAGGAGTTTACTGATTCAACAGCAATAATTGAATTACCCAGGTCGTTAGAACCCGGCACCAAAGGTAACATCAAGGCCAAATTCGTAAAATCGCCAGCTGCTGAGTAACTTGGAGCTGGCGTATTGGTAATTTTAAAAGCGCTCGAAATATACAGATCGTTGAGATGAAACGAGCGATCACCAACGGTCAGAAATTGATTTTCTCTTACAACCTCTTCAAGCGTCAGCACCACTGGACCAAGGGTTCGGGGCACAAACATTCGATAAATTCCAGTATCATCGTTTTCACCTTCGCTGGTATTAATTAAACGACTAGTAAATACCACCTCGTTGAAAGAATTAATTGTCGCACCTAAAAAGATATTAAATTGGCCATTATCCCCTGGCACAGTCTGTTCGGTTTGCGCAATTGTCTGTGTGGAACTTGCTAAACTAGATTGGCTTAGCATGATGCTCAAAAGGCTGGCTATACTGAATATCGAACAAGCTTGATGTTTAAAATTCCATTTCTGCATAATTTTATCTAACGTGATATTGGCTTACTTAAAAGTGTAATAGATAGCTGCGTGTATTGATTGAATGTATCCACGGATTTTTAGTATTCCCAACACTCAATTTTCAATTTTCACTACGCAGTTTAGGGTAAGTTGAATCTAATCAAAGTGACTGGATATTGATTATGTGAGCAATAGAGTTACGAATCAGATACGCTAGCTGCTTTTATTTGTCTATTGAACAGGCTTTATTTATCCTAAATCAATGTTAAATTTCAGCGCGATTAGGAGTCATTGGGCATTCTTTTTCTACCCCAATAGATTAAAACCATTGGCTAATATTTATGGATTATAATTAGTAAATCGGCGAACCTAAGGAGAGGGGGATGATCTATCAATTTAATGACTATCAATTAGATACTGAAAAAGTAGAACTCAGGTGCAGAGACGTTGTGATTGCCGTTGAGCCACAGGTATTCTGTTTACTGCAAGTGTTAATCGAAAATCGCCATAGAGTTTTAAGTAAAGATCAACTTATTGACTTAATTTGGCAAGGTAAACCACTGTCAGACTCGGTGGTATCAAGCCGCATTAAATCTACCAGAAAGGCCATCGGTGATGATGGTTCCGCCCAAAAACTGATAAAAACAATACACGGTCGCGGATTTCGTTTTGTCGGGGATATTTCCACCTTAGATTTTCAAACTGAACTAGCGACTGATTCTGTAAAGCCACATCAGCAAGAAATAGACACTGCCTCCATTCAAGACCGCAAACCATCGATTATTGTATTGCCCTTTACCTGTATTCAATCTTCAAATGAATTCGCCATATTGCCTGAAGGATTTGTAATCGACATCATTTTAGGTTTATCACGTTTGCGTTGGTTGAAAGTTATCTCCAGGGCAAGTTCATTTCAATTTAGTTCCGATGTTCAAAGTGACACCATAGTTTCACATACGGGGGCAAAATATTGTCTTTCAGGTTGCATAGAAAGGGTGAACAAAAAACTGACGTTGACCATAGAGCTGAGTAATTTGCTAAGCCAAGACGTGATTTGGATTGAGCGAATAGAAGGCAAGCTAGATGATATTCATCAAATGCGTACAGATATTGTCAATAAAGCCGTGGCAACATTAGAGGTACAAATATCGACTAATGAAGCGCAAATTGCACAACTTTCACCGATTGAAAATTTGGATGCTTGGGCGGCGTATCATTTAGGCATGGCTCACCTCTATCGTTTTACCCAGCTAGATAATGAGAAAGCCATTAGCTTGTTTACTCGGGCAATTAAATTAGAACCTATGTTCTCTAGGGCTTACGCAGGTTTGTCGAGTTGTCAGTATCAAAATGTATTTAATCGATATTCTGGATGCGATCCAGTTCTTGAAGCCGTTGAGGCGAAAAGAAGTGCGCAGCGAAGCATTGAACTTGATCCCCTAGATGCATTTGCTAATTTTGCCATGGGCCGTTGTTTTTGGTTGAGTGAGGGGCCTGAAGATAGTTTGCCTTGGCTAGAACGTTCGCTTTCAATTAACCCCAATTTTGCGCAAGCGTATTATTCCCATGGCTTAGCTTCTGTGATGTCTAATAATGCTAACGATGCAAAGCAAGATGCTTCCCAAGCTATAGAGCTCAGCCCATTAGATCCGTTTTTATATGGATTTTATGGTGTTAGGGCATTCTCATATATTTCTTCTGGAGATTATGAAAATGCGCGAATATGGGCTAATCATGCGGTTAGGCAACCCGGCGCTTTATTTTTGATGGATATTTTAGCAACAGTGGCTAATTCGTTAGCTGGACATGAAAAAGAAGCCGCTTTCTGGGCTGCTAGAGCCAAAAAGAAAAGGCCAGATCTGGCCCATGATTATTTTTTTAGGGTACTTCCATTTACCCAAGGAGTCACTCGCGAACGGATAAATCAGGCACTGAACAAGCATAACCTATAAAATGTTAATTGCGATGAATTCCCTCAACATGCTGCATAATTGCTTGGTTGACTGCAGCCGGATTCTGGATAGGCCCCATATGCCCTAAACCATTTAACTGAAGCAGAGAAGCATTTGGCAGTTTCCCCGCCAGTAGATGACTCATGTGTTTTGCTATCTCCACTGTTTTATCACCAAATATCAGCCTTACAGGACCTGAGTAAGGTTGATATTCAGATGGATATTCAACTTCAAATAAGCCATCTTTAAAGTCTTGGGCGGTAATCGTTGCATATTGAGCAAGCTGTTGTTGAGCGTCACTTCGTAAACTTTGCCAATGTCCCTTACCCATCCAAAAGTTAATGAATAATGCCATGGCCTGCAAAGGTGAGGCATTGGTAACCTTGGTTGCCAGAGTCTGTATTTCATTTAACAATTGAACCCCCTTTTGATCTGTTGCTTGGCGAAATACGTCAAGTGATGTTGGTTCATAGACTGTGACACTCAAACACTTATTGGGGAAGATTTCAGCTAGTCGCAACGCGAGTGCACCACCAAACGAATGCCCTACTAAATGGACAGGGTGATTTAACTGAATAAAGTCGTTCAACATAGGTTGCAAACGGGCCGTCAACCCCACACTAGGTGGGCTGAACTGACAGCCGTAACCCGGTAGATTAGGCGAGATAACCTCACGATAGCCAGAATACGCTTTTCGCAAGGACTGCCACTGCTGTCCTGTGTTCGCCGTCCCATGCAGCGCAATAATGGGACGGGAGTTAAGGTTTTTGGGAATTTTAGTTTTCGCCATTTTTACTGTTTAATCCGGACGATTTGCTTGAATAACAATATTAAATGGCGTGTCAGCGATTTTTTTCACATTCACAAAACCGGCTTCTTCAAGGACTTCTGACAAACGTTTTTGGCCAGCTTGCGCACCTAAAGCCAGCCCTACATCTTGAGAAAGTGAACAGGGAGTGCACACTGCCGTTGATGCGGCGTAGTACAAGCGACTGACTGGATTAATATTTTCTTCTACAGCATCACCTGCAGCCGGTTCAACTAACAACAAACTGGCCCCAGGTTTTAGTGATTTTAATGCGTGTTGAGCCGCGCCAACAGGGTCACCCATATCATGTAAACAATCCATGAAACAAATCAAATCAAACCCGATTGATGGATATGACTGAGCATCGATAGTTTCAAAAAACGTATTGGACTGAGCAGGCTCAGATGAAGCTCTATCCGTTGCTGTTTTGATAGATTCCAAATGGTTATCAAAGCCATAGAACTTCGATTGACGAAATGCATTCGCCATGACTATTGTTGATGCACCATGGCCACAGCCAACATCAGCAACCAAAGCACCTTCTTGCAACTTGGTAATGACGCCATCCATTGCCGACAACCAATCATTTATTAAAAAAGACTTATAACCTGGTCGGAAAAGTGATTCGCTGCCACAGAATAAACGATGATGATGAGCACCCCATGAAATGCCTTCACCTGTTTTAAATACATTTTTAAGTAAGTCTTCGTCATGCCAAAGAGACGCTGCAACTTCAAGGGCAGGTACTAAAAAAACAGGACTCTCAGGGTCTGCGAGAACTGGTACATGTGCATCGGGAAGTTGATAGGTTTTATTCGTCTTGTCATAAACAATATATTGTCCAGCCACTTGGTTATTAAGCCACTCCCGAACATAACGTTCTGCCAATCCAAGTTTTTCTGAAAGGCTTATGGAAGTATATGGCCCTGAGTAAGCCATAGCTTCATATAATCCCAATTTATGACCTAAACTTGTCATTACACCCGACAAAGTGGCGCTCACATCGGTAACCACTTGACCTGCAAATTCTTCAGTAGTTTGCATTTTTGCTTTCCTTATTTGGTTAAGTTAAAAATTTTATTGTGTTGAAATCACCTAACTAGATTAGGTTAATGGCAATTGGCAAACTTGAAGATCAGCTGATCATTTTATGAAGAATCGATGGAAAGGGCAGTTAACAGTGTTTTGGGGTTGATAAACAGTATAAATACTGTTGAACACAGCTTCAGCTTTAGTACTAAGAGGTTATACTGAAATTATCCGCTATGTAGATATTAAGGTGCCAAACAATGGACTATCTAATCTGGTTCGGAATTATTTTTTGCTTGGTACAATCGGCTATTTTTTCAGGTTTAAACCTTGCCTACTTTAGCATCAGTCGTTTGCGTCTTGAGATTGAGGTAGCTAACGGTAATACCGCTGCGGCAACAATTTTGTGCTTACGTAAAGATTCCAATTTTTTGCTAACAACGATTCTGTGGGGGAATGTTGGTATCAACGTACTGCTAACACTTCTGTCTAATTCTGTGATGGCAGGTCTTGTCGCCTTTCTGTTTAGCACTGTTGTCATTACAATTGGGGGAGAAATAGCACCGCAGGCGTATTTTTCCAGAAATGCATTACGAATGGCATCGATGTTGACGCCCGTTTTACGTGTTTACCAGTTCGTTTTATATATTATTGCTAAGCCAAGCGCGTTGATTCTTGATTTATGGCTCGGTAAAGAAAGTGTTCAGTACTTTCGTGAACGTGAACTGCGTCAATTATTGCATAAACATATTGATGCAGAGGATTCAGACGTTGATGTTATCGAAGGAATTGGCGCACTTAATTTTCTTGCCCTTGATGATGTGCCGGTATCTGAAGAAGGGGAAGTGCTATCTGAACAAAGTATTATTTGTGCTGATATTGTCGAGCATAAGCCTGTTTTTTTCGCAGGTGACCTCGCTCCTGAACTGATGCAAAAACAATTTGCCCATAAATTGTCATCCATTGCACATCAGTGGATTGTGGTCACCAATAGTGATAACTATCCTGTTTTTGTACTTGATTCCGATGCCTATTTACGCAGTGTATTTTGTGCGGATGGCAAGGTAATTGACCCATTTTTGTATTGTTATAAACCGGTGATTCTAGAAGATCCTAAAACACGGCTTGGTGCGGTACTAACATTAATGAAAGCCGAAGAAGATCTACACTCAGATGCACCCCTTAAGCAAGATCTTATACTTCTTTGGGCAGATCAAAAGAGAATAGTGACAGGTGCTGACATTTTAGGACGACTGCTCAAAGGTATCGGACTTTACGACTCTCTCGATTTACAACAGCAAAAAGCAATGTGATTGTCACTCGTCGGCCTGTTTATTTGACTCATTTTGTGTTTTTTAATGATCAAATAACAATTATAAAGAAGCTAGAACCATATTGTTTACCAAAGGCTAGGATCAACACGATAGAACAATCTTAATTGTTGATAAAGCTTTGGATGTTCATGCTTAAGTTGCTTGGATTTTTCAAAAAACACTTCGCTTGCCACTGCAAAAAATTCGGCGGGATTGGTGGCCCCATAGTAATCAAAAATTGAATGGGTTCCAGTTTTAGCATGCTGTTTCAATTGTTCAAATTGATCAGAAAAAACATCGGCCCAACTTGCATAATTTTGATCTTTACCTAAAATTGGCGCGCCGTCGGCTAAACCGTCCTCTTGGTCTAGTTGATGTGCAAATTCATGAATCACCACATTGTGGCCATCATCAGGTAAATATGCTCCATCAAGGGTATCTTGCCACGACAATACAATTTTCCCAAATCCCCAAGATTCTCCGGACATAGCGACATTTTGAGTGAAGTGCACGCCGTCTGAACTTCTACTTTGCTGTTGTTTAGCGAAAGCACTTGGATAGACTAAAATAGTTCGCAGTTTCGGATAATAGTCAGTTTTCCGGTTGAGTAAAAGTAAACAGGCTTGGGCAGCAATAGTAACTCTAATTTCATCGGTAATAACAACACCATTGCAACCGACAAAGTTTTTTTCCGATAAAAACACTTGGATGTGCTGTTTTAGCTGCAATTGTAAGTCCGCAGGCATTTTTCTGAAATAGGGCATTCGTTGCTGCAGGACTTTTCGCCATGCCTTTGGGAATGGCACACGATTCATTCTTTTTCGTTTGAATTCACGCCAATAGGGTTTGCCTATGATGAAGGCAATGATTACAGCACCGACTAACAACGGTAATAAAATAGGCAGCATGAGTATCTTTTAAAAATCGTATTGATTGTTAAATAGGTATTAGCTAAGCGCTTTTCAAGCATTGACTAAACTTCTATTCTTTTCAAAACCTCAGGTGACGGTATATTGTGAGACTTTTTATTGAATAGTTTTTTTGACTGACAGGCTCGCGCTTAATTCATTTAGACATAAATTTTAAATCTATTTTTGCAATGTGGTTCTTCGCGATGTCAGTGAGATCCAAGGTATTTTAATAAAACCTAATGGTGCCATTATCATTGCTTAAAACAAACAGCATTAAAAAGGCCAAACAATTTTCACCTTGTTTGGCCTTAGAACAGTTCGCGTTTATTAGGTGGACTATTACGCGGGTTGTAACTTTAAGACGTTATCTATATCTTCAGCACTGTGACGGTTTTCAAGCTGTTCCCAAGCTTCCCCCCAGTTACGATTTACAATACGGCCACGCTGAACGGAAGGGCGCGTTAACATAGCCTTTGCCCAACGTTGTACGTGCTTATAATCGTCGACTTGTAGGAAATCTTTGGCATCGTAGAGGTTGCCTAATACAAGATTGCCATACCAAGGCCAAGTCGCTATATCGGCAATACTTAATTCATCTCCAGCGAGAAACTCATTGTTTGCGAGTTGTTTATCTAACACATCTAATTGTCGTTTGATTTCCATCGTAAAACGATTGATCGGATATTCGTATCTCTCTGGAGCATAGCTATAGAAATGTCCAAAACCGCCACCTAAATAGGGCGCAGAGCCATGCAACCATAATAACCAATTCATCACATGGGTACGTTTTACAATTTCTTTAGGCAGTAAAACGTCAAATTTTTCTGCTAAGTACACTAAAATGGAAGCTGATTCAAAAATTGGCAAGGCTTCATCATAGGAGTGATCTACCAACACTGGTATTTTGGAGTTAGGGTTGAGTGCCACAAAACCAGATGAAAATTGATCACCCTCACCGATCTTGATCATATGCGCATCGTATTCGGCATCTTTGCCTAATGCTAACAACTCTTCCAACATGATAGTGATTTTTTGACCATTGGGTGTACCCATTGAGTATAGCTGTAATGGATGTTTACCAAGGGGCAGTGCTTTTTCGTGTGTCGCGCCTGACACTGGGCGATTGATACTTGCCCATTTACCGCCACTTTCAGCATCATGAGTCCAAATGTCCGGTGGTGTGTATTGTTTGTCCATTGTCATCACTCCTATCGTGAAATCTACTATTTTAAATTACGCTTTTTTAGACCAAGCAAATTTTTCAAAAGGTTTGTCTACTGGCGTGCTTGCGATATGGTTAGTGTAATTACTAATCACTTTTTGAGACAAAGCCAATATAATTTCTAACACTTGCTGTTCACCGTAACCCGCGGCGTAGAATTTGTCTAAATCTGCTTGAGATACAATTCCACGATTACGCACAATGGTGATGGTTGTATCAAACAACGCTTGTAACTTAGCAGTAGGCATAGGTTCTTGATTACGCAAAGCTTCAGTTAAAACAGATGATACTTTCATTGAGTTTGCAATAAAGGTGTGGGCAGGTACGCAATAGCTACAACCGTGCTCTACATTAATAGCCTGCCAAACAACAGTCAGTTCTTCAGCATCAAAAGAAGTGTCCATGAATAATTGATGTAAACGCTGGTAAGCCTCTAGTGTTTGCGGAGAACTTGCTAATACAGCGTGCAGGTTAGGCAACATGCCAAATCCTTTTACCGAATTTTCCAATAATGGTTTACTGTCTGCTGGCGCGGATTCAATTGTATGGATAGTTAATGTAGTCATGTTATTTCCTTCAATTATGGTTAATTTTAGTGCTCATTCATCTCAGCTTTAGTGATTAAATGAATGCTAATCTAGAATGTTTCTACCTATCAGTACTTTTTGTACCGATTGGTACAATTCAATTGGTTTGCATTGTACCGACCGGTACGATAAAGTCAACACAGATTCGTAGATTGTTTATTTATGGGTTTTACCTTGTAGTCCTAAATAGATTTAAGTGGCTAAATCATTCACTAAAAAACTGGCAGGAAAGAATGAAAATTAATATCGCATTTGATGTTTACGGTACTTTGATAGACACCCAAGGTGTGCTGGATTTACTAACTGATTTGGTTGGAAATCAAGCTCAGATATTTTCTGATACTTGGCGATCGAAGCAATTAGAGTATTCATTTAGACGAGGACTGATGCAGCGTTATGTGCACTTTTCTGTTTGTACCAAAGATGCATTGAATTTCACTTGTGATTCATTGAAAGTCAGTTTGACAGAAACCCAAAAACAGCAACTTTTAGATAGTTATAGTTTTTTACCGGCGTTCAGTGATGTTGAAACTGCATTACCCAAATTGGCCCAAAAATATCGATTAATTGCATTTTCCAATGGTGAGTCAAATTCGGTTCATGGGCTGCTTAACAATGCCAATATTTCCGATTATTTCAGTGAGGTGGTAACTGCCGATGAAATAAATACCTTTAAACCCAATCCAGCAATATACCAACATTTATTAGATAGAATTGACGCTAAATCTGAGTGTACGTGGTTAATCTCAAGCAATCCATTTGACGTAATAGGAGCTAAATCACATGGTCTAAAGGCAGCGTGGGTAAAACGTAGTGAAAGTGCGGTCTTTGACCCTTGGGGAATTGAACCTGACGTTGAAATAAACCACCTAGATGAATTAATGGGTCGCTTAGACTTATCTGATTAATGCAGACCTATTCCCGTAAGAATGTTATCTATTGAGCGTTCAAGCTCTGCCTTGCTGATGCCTGAACGTGCCATTGAAGCTGTTCCTTTTAACATTGTATACAGGCTAAGACTGTTGGTGTGTGCACTGTGATTTAAACCTAATTTGATGGCTTCTGGATCGTTGTTAAACAAATCAGTGTAAAGTTGCATTGGCATTGCTTCGGCTTCAATCAGGATTTGTTCTGCCTCTTTAGGGATCACGCCACTTACCAATTCAGATTGGCATAACACTAAATAGCAACCCTTGGCCTGTTCGGAACTGCACTGCATATCCACAATAGACATCATGTGGTTTTTAAGTCGTTGTTTCAGCGGAATACCTTCCTCAAATAATAGTTTGAGGTGTGTTTTCATCTTCGTTTCAATATAACGTTGAGTGGTTTTGACGAACAATGATTCCTTATTGCCAAATGCACGATACATGCTTGGTTTGCTGATGCCCATACTATCAATTAAGTCCATTAGTGATGCACCAACGTAACCTTTTTGCCAAAAAACATGCATGGCGGCATCTAGCGCTTTGTCAGCGTCAAATTCTCGTTTACGACCGCTTGTCATGATAACCACCTAGGAAAATTATTGGAGGCTTATTATACCACTCGGTACGGAAAATTGAAGAGTTAAACAACATTAGTGATTATTAAGGGGATTATTAGCCTAATCTATAAGAATAAATTGCTCCCTCAGTTATCAAGTCTAATAGACTTTTTGCTGAACTTGTCGATTAACCTAAGATCGTGAAAATCTTACAAAGGTTGTCTACTAATCGACAGAAATAACCTGCTTGTGATTCTCTGCTAGCTGTTATTGTTTCTCCAACCCATTGTTTTTACTGGGATAGGCAGAACGTTTTGTTTTGGTATGGCTGTTGCACCTTCATGCTTTTATTCGGCAGAGCTTCTGTGTTAACGGCGGAATCTTTGTTTGATAATTAGACAAAGTAATTGGAGGAAATATGTCAAACAATACAATGTTAAACACCAAAACACTTGCCATTATTGCAACTGATGGTTTTGAACAAAGTGAATTGCTAGACCCCAAAAACGAGCTCGAAGCAAGGGGAGCAATAACCCACGTCATTTCAATTAACGGTAGTCAGACAATACGCGGGTGGAACGAAAAAGATTGGGGCGAAACGATTAAAGTCGACAAACAAATTGAGCAAACCAATCTTGAAGACTATGACGCAGTTATTATTCCGGGCGGGCAAATCAATCCAGATATTCTTCGTACCGATGCTAAAGTCGTTGATTTCATTAAATCAGCCAATGATGAAATTCAAATTAAGGCAATTGCTGCTATTTGCCACGGACCTTGGCTACTGGCTGAGGCTGATATTATTAAAGGCAAAAAAGTCACTTCTTATCCCAGCATTAAAACCGATCTAAAAAATGCACAAGCAAACTGGCAAGATGGCAAGGTTGTGGTGGATGGTAAACTAATCACCAGTCGAAACCCGAATGATATCCCTGCTTTCATCGAAGCGATTACTGAACAATTAGTAAGTTAAGGTTGACTGAAATTAAGGAGTAACTGTATGAGCGAAGAAAAAGTGGTATTGATTACCGGAGCGTCTAGTGGCATCGGTGCTGCAACCACTGAAAAAGTGGTTAAAGCTGGTCATAAGGCAGTGATAACCGCGCGAAGTATCGATAAATTAAATGATATTGCTGAAAACTTGGGAAAAGAACGAGTTTTGCCTGTTAAAGCCGATGTCACTAATCTTTCAGAAATTGAAGCTGTGGTTTCCCAAGCAATTGAAAAATTTGGGCGCTTAGATGTGGTCTTTGCCAATGCAGGCACTGGCTCTAAGGCCGCGGGCATTGAAAAAGGCGATCCACAGGACTGGAAAACAATGTTGGATGTAAATATTAATGCCTTATTATTTACAGCCAAAACAAGTTTACCTTATTTACGAAAAACTCAAGGACACTTTATCATTACTAGTTCGATTGCAGGTAAAATCACCCTCAAAGGCTCAGTATACGGTGCTTCTAAATGGTTTGCTTACGGATTTGGGCAAAATCTAGCGGCGGAAATGGCTGAATGGAACGGGCGCTGTACGACTATTTGCCCAGGTATGGTTAATACGCCATTCTTTGATGAAGCCAAGCCTGATAAATTAGCTCCTAGTGATGTTGCAGATGCGGTACTTTATGCTATTTCAGCAAATCCCCGTTGTGACATAAGAGAAGTTTGCTTGATGCCAACCAAGTAAAAAAAAGGTAGCCCAAGGGGGCTACCTTTTTTATGATCAAATGAGACGAATTAATTGCCCTGAAACGAAGTAATATCCAAGGTTACATCACAGGCTAATAATTTTGATATCGGGCAGTTTAACTTTGCCTCAACCGCCGCCTTTTCAAAATCTGCTCCGCTCATGCCAGGTACTTGAGCATCTAAAGTTATTTCTGATTTGGTGACAGAAAATCCGTCATCGTCTTTTACTAAGGTGATAGCGGCCTTAGTTTCCAATCTACCTTTCTTGTATCCTTGTTCTGATAACCCCATAGAAAGTGCCATGGTGAAGCATGATGCGTGGGCCGCTGCGATCTGTTCTTCTGGATTAGTACCGTTCTTATCCTCAAATCGAGTATTAAATCCGTAGGGATGATCATGTAAAGCACCTGATTCCATTGAAACGTGGCCTTTACCGTCTTTTCCAAGCCCGTCGTATTTTGCTGTAGCCCATTTAACAATCGCCATCTAATTCTCCTTAATTGGTGTTTATTTATGATTTCCTCATAAGCGTTTTTGCACTCAGTATCTTCATACTGGTGTGACACCCATAGAACTAAGCAAGCCTTATTCCAGTTAATGGATTGCGATGTATAAGGGGACACGGGCATTTTTCTGTTAATTACCTGCAATATATTCACGACATAGAGTAAAAGTTGCAGAAACTGTGTTTAGTTTGTGCCATGGGTTGTCAGTCAGCTTTTATCGTGTCTCAGTTCGCTGCTAAGTCCTCACATTCTTATGAGGCATTTTTAAATAAATAATCGATAGACTAGGGTTTTTAAATTGACTTGCTAGTGATTTTTTACGCCTTCATTTCTGACGCTTAGCGGTATGTTTAGTAATAAAAAATCTAGGTAATTTGTTAAATGTTGAAAAGAATCGTAACTATTAAGGTGAAATATAACGTGAAATTTAATGTTTATTTATTTTCCAAGATCAGGTAGCTTGACGTATTGAGAACATCTGATTTTGCTTGATAAAAATAATAAGGATAAATATATGCAACAATTTAACATGACGATAAATGGGAAAAGCTACACATCTGGGAAGACTTTCGATGTTATTAACCCTGCTTTAGGCGTGCCGTTTGCAACTTGTGCTTTAGGCGATGAAAGCACAGTTAATGAGGCTGTTGTTGCAGCAAAAAATGCGTTTCCTAGTTGGAGTCAGCTACCAGAAGAAGCCAGAATTGAAAAAATGAATGCTTTGGTTGGCTTACTTGAAAGTCATATGCCGGAAATTATGGCATTGATTACGCAGGAAAATGGCAAGCCGTTTAATGGTTTTGGTGGGATAGGATCAGGCATGGAAGTGGGTGGTTCTATGGCCTGGATTCAAGCTACCTGCAGTTTTTCTTCGCCGCTGCAAGTGATACAAGATAATGACGAGGCCAGAATCGAAGTACATAGAAAACCATTAGGTGTAGTGGCATCCATCACACCGTGGAACTGGCCATTACTGATCGCTATTTGGCATGTGATCCCTGCGTTAAAAACCGGTAATACCGTGATAATCAAACCCTCACCTCTAACGCCTGTTGCTACTATGCGATTTGTGGAATTAGCCAATACGGTTTTGCCGCCGGGTGTGCTCAACGTTATTACCGGTGATGCAGATGTTGGCAATGCCATTTCAGCTCATCCAGACATCAATAAAATAGTATTCACTGGTTCTACACCTACAGGTAAAAAAATAATGAGTTTAGCTTCTAGCAACCTAAAGCGTTTAACGCTGGAATTAGGGGGCAATGACGCCGGTATTGTTTTACCTGACGTGGATGTTAACGCTATTGCGCATAACTTGTTTTTGTCCTGTTTCCACAATAATGGTCAAACCTGTGCCTGTCTAAAACGTCTATATGTGCATGAATCTATTTACGAAGATGTTTGCAATGCACTAGTTGAGCTGGCTAATAAGGTGAAAGTTGGTAACGGCATGGAAGAAGGGATTGAATTTGGTCCTGTACAAAATAAAGCACAATTAGATAAAGTGATTGAGCTTACCGAAGATGCCATTGCCAATGGCGCCACACTTTTGGCTGGTGGCAAGGTAAGAGAAGGAGAGGGGTACTTTTTCCCACCTACCATTATTGCTGATATATCTAATGGTTCTCGTTTAGTTGATGAAGAACAATTTGGACCAGTGATCCCCGTTATTAAGTATTCAAATATTGATGAGGCGATCAAAATGGCCAACGATAATCAATTTGGTCTTGGTGGCTCAATTTGGTCATCTGACACTGAATTAGCCCATTCTCTTGCATCACGCTTGGAGACTGGTTCGGTATGGATTAACGAACACGGCAACGTTCAACCTGATGCTCCTTTTGGTGGTGTCAAACAATCGGGTCTTGGAGTTGAATTTGGCCAGTTGGGGCTAGAAGAGTACACATCAGTGCAAACCATAAAAGTGAGTAAACTCTAGGCATCGCCTAAAGCACAACACAGTCATTTAATAGTCGTTGTAAGGATAGCTTAAGTTTCTTAGGCTATCCTTATTCTGTTGCCTATCGGCATTTTATCCAGTATTCCATTACCCGCAGAAATAAGGGTCGTTACAATCTTATCCCTTAGACTTATTCAAAGTGTCTGAGGGCCGTTCGCCAAATCGTAATTTATAATAATGAGCGAATCTGCCTAAATGGTTAAAACCATATTTTATGGCTACATCAGTCACATTTACATCCTGATCCGAAGAGCGTAATACCTCATGTACCGCTAATAATTTTTGTCCACGTACATATTTCATCGGTGACTGTCCAATGAAATGGCTAAAATGTTTGTTCAAGGTAGAGGGCACAACCCCAGTCACCATGGCCAGTTGTTCAAGAGAAATATCAAGATGGATGTTGTCGTGTATGTAGTCTCTAGCACGTTTGACTGACCTTGGTGTCACGTTATCGCTCCCACCGCGCAATCTATCCCGATAGTTATGATGCGGCAGTTGCAGTAACATTAAACATAGGGTGTCTTCAATTTGCTGTAATAAGGGAGCAGCAACCATAGGGGACAGCGGAAGTTCTAACTGACGTCTGGCAAAATTGACGGCATTCATCCAACTTTTACCTTCATATGTATTTAGATCAAATTTAGCATCAAAGATTAATGGCGCTTGCAGTTCATGACCTAATAATTGAGTCAGTGTTTGTTCGACTTTTTGCTTGTCTAATCGAACAGTAAAGAAGCTACAATCATTTGACCAACGCATGTTCATGGCTTGGTTTGGTGACACAACACTGGCAATACCTGGTTGAACAAGGGTTTTCTGGTCTTTCACCGCTACCTCAGCACGGCCTTGCCACGGAACTTGAATGAGAAAACAACTGCCTAATTGCTCAGTTTTAATGGTGACTGCGGTACCATAGGTAATATAGACAAGTGCTGAATGTGCAAATTTAGCCTCATTAACTTGCGCTGAAAATGAACCAGCATTGCCTAATAGCTCAAACTGGTGAGGACAAAAAATATTAGTCACATCTCTTAGGGTTTCATCTACATTTTTCGACGAAAACCGAGAAAACTGATTCAAGGGCAAAATTGGCTTCATATGTTTTCTTCTTTTATTCGTCCTGTTTTTTTTACGCCATTGTTTCTTTGCTGTCAATTGTTATCAAAATCGGATAGTTGAGCGCGAATTGGGATAGTGGGTAGTAAATTAATCATTTACTGTTTTGCTACTAATAATAAGAATCTCATTTAAAGGGGCCTATATGAGTAGCGTATTACTTAAAAAATACTCATCAACAATAAAAATATGTTTACTAATGATCAGCACTATTAGCATTTACGGTTGCGATAGTCCAAAACAAGAAATTCAACCAACACCCCAGCGCAAAGCAGAGTCTCAAAGTCAGTTAACGGTTGGGTTAACAGATGAGAGATTAGTCAATGCCGATTCTGAACCACAGAATTGGTTGTCCCATGGCGGCACCTACAAAGAACAACGTTACAGTTCTTTAGCCGAGATAAACCTTAACAATATTGCGAAACTAGGTTTGCAATGGGATTTTGATCTAGAGGGAACACGCGGTTTAGAAGCCACCCCCATAGTTGTCGATGGCGTTATGTATATTACCGGAAACTGGAGTCGTATATACGCTCTAGATGCTAAAACTGGTAGTTTATTGTGGAAATATGACCCTAAAGTGCCACCTGAGTGGGCAGTAAACTTATGTTGTGACGTGGTTAATCGTGGCGTAGCAGTATATGGTGATAAAGTTTACGCGGGCACACTTGATGGCAGGCTTGTGGCGGTAAATGCCAAAGACGGAACGCTTGTTTGGGAAGTACAAACCACGCCAACCGACATACCTTACTCCATTACTGGAGCTCCTCGAGTAGTGAAAGGCAATGTTATTATTGGCAATGGTGGTGGCGAGTTTGGCGTACGTGGATTTGTGTCGGCCTATGACGCACAAACGGGTGCACAGAATTGGCGATTCTACACTGTGCCCGGTGATCCAGCGAAGCCATTTGAAAACCCTATTTTAGAAATGGCGGCAAAAACCTGGACAGGTGAATGGTGGAAGCTAGGTGGTGGCGGAACAGTTTGGGATTCAATGTCGTATGATCCTGAACTCGATTTACTGTACATAGGTGTAGGTAATGGCTCTCCTTGGAATCAAAATATTCGCAGTCCACAAGGAGGCGATAATCTTTTTCTATCGTCGATAGTCGCGGTTCGTCCAGACACCGGAGAGTATGTTTGGCACTACCAAACAACACCTGGTGACAGTTGGGATTACACCGCAGCACAACAAATGGTATTGGCTGATATAGAAATTGAAGGCAAATTACGTAAAGTGATTATGCAAGCGCCTAAAAATGGCTTTTTCTATGTATTGGATCGGCAAACCGGTGAGCTGTTGTCTGCAGAGCCTTTTGTTAACGTCAGTTGGGCAACCCACGTCGATAAGGAAACAGGAAGGCCGGCAGTGGTGGAAGGTGCTCACTATAAACAACAAAACTTTATGGGCTTACCAAGTCCATTTGGTGGACATAGCTGGCATTCGATGAGTTACAGTCCTGATACGGGGTTAGTGTACATTCCAGCCATGGATCTGCCGTTTAATTTTCAAAGCGATCCAAATTTTCAGCATAATCCTATTGGGGTGAACCTTGGTATTGATGGGGTCGCCGGAGCAATGCCAGAGGACGTGAATATTCGCAAAGCCATTAAAGCCATGTTAAAGGGCTATTTATTGGCGTGGGATCCGGTTAAACAACAAGCTGCTTGGTCTGTTGAGCATACCGTTTCTTGGAATGGTGGCGCGTTGTCTACAGCGGGTGGGTTACTATTTCAAGGTAACGGAATAGGCAATTTTAATGCGTACAATGCCAAAACTGGTGAACAGTTATGGTCGTTCAATGCACAAACCGGGATTGTTGCAGCACCCGTCACCTACGCAATAGACGGCCAACAATATGTTGCGATATTGGCAGGGTGGGGTGGTATTATGCCGTTATTGCTTGGTGAAGCTGTGGCAGACTCTGCTGCCAATAAAGTAAATAGGGTATTAGTATTTAAGCTTGAAGGAGACCAACAACTTCCTCCCTTAACCGTGGTAAAACGGGAGCTTAATCCTCCGCCACAAACCGCTTCAAAAGATATCGTGGATCACGGTAGAGCAACCTATCAACAATTTTGTTTCAATTGTCATGGAGATACAGTAGTGTCTGGTGGTGTTTTGCCTGATTTACGTTACAGCCCTTTCAACTTGAACAAAGAAGCTTGGAAAAGTGTCGTGCTCGGTGGTGCATTATCATCGAAAGGCATGGTGTCATTTAAGCAAGTTCTGGAAGAAAGTGATGCTGAAGCGATACGCGCGTACGTCATCAAACGAGCCCATGATAAGTTGGCCGAAGAAAGTGTGAATTAGCCTAAGAAGTGAACCAGTTAACCCGTTGGTTAACTGCACATTGATATGTGCGGTTAACCGACAGTGTAATGGTAAAAGCGAGTTTAACTAAGCTTCGTCTAGATTAAGGAAGAGTTTCTGAAGAGTGCTGTTAAACGTCTCGATTTGTTGAGCTGTGAAACCATCATAAATGTTGTCGAACAATTTTTGTGAGTTTTCGATGATATTGGCAATGACGGTTTTACCTTTTTCAGTTAACTCAACAATAGAGACTCTTCCGTCATTTTTGCTAGTGCGGATAATAACAAGCTCTTTTTCTTGGAGATTATAAGTGGCTCTGGTAATCGTCGGTGTTTTTGCTACAGCGTGGGTAGCAACTTCACTAACACTCAAGGTTCCCATTTCTCGCAATATCATAAGTATACGCCAGGCGGTAAGGTTAATACCCTGTTTCTTAAGGGATTTTTCCATTCGCATGGAATAAGCACTGCCTACTCTCATTAGCCAATAAAATGGGTATTGCTGGAATTCAAAACTCTCTGAAGCAGGTTTGAATTTATTTAATTTATCCGTATTTTTTTTCATATTTTCAACAAGTTATAAACAAATTTAACACAATAATGCTCGCAATATTACTTGATAAAAAACGTAAAATACAATCATATTTTTTAAAAAATCAAAGATCCGTTTAAAATTAAAACAAGTATCGTTGAATTTTTACTTGACATGTAACGTAATAACTCATACAAATTATAAGCAGAATAACTAGAACATAATCAACGGAGCACAAATATGTCACTTAATTGCAAGCTAAATAAAATAACTCGATCGATATTTAATGCGCGCCTCCCTGTTTCTTTAGCTGTAGTATCTGCTATTGCTATCACCCCCGTACATGCCCAAGAAGACGAAACTGCTGCCGACAATAAGTCTGGTATTGGTGCAATGATGGAAAAGATTCAAGTTACAGCCAGAAAGCGTGAAGAAAGTTTGCAAGAAGCTCCTTTGTCATTGACCGCTTTTTCAGGTGACGGCCTAGAAGCTCGAGGAATTGAGAATGTATCGGAAATAGGCGGTGTTACTCCTAACCTGACTTATCAGAATAGTCCTGGTGCTGGTGGTTCATCATCTGTTGCCACGGTTTATATTCGTGGTGTTGGTCAACGTGATTTTTTAGGCACTATCGATAACGGTGTTGGATTTTATGTAGACGGCGTTTACATCGCTCGAACTGTTGGCGCTACCGTGGACTTACTCGATGTTGACCGAGTTGAAGTGCTTCGAGGCCCACAAGGAACTCTTTTTGGTCGAAACAGTGTGGGTGGAGCTGTTGCCTTATACAGCAAAAAGCCAACAGAAGATTTTGAAGGTTATGTTGATGCCACTATTGGTACTGATTCGTTAGCGAAACTGAAAGTATCAGTTAACGGTGCACTTACTGATAATTTGTTCGGTAATTTTTCGGCATTAAGTGCAACCCAAGATGGCTACGTTAGTCGACCAGCCGGCGGTGATCTGGGTGACGATGACATGTTGGCATTTCGTGGTTCGCTTCTGTGGGAAGCATCGGATGATGTAGAAGTGAGTTTGATTCTTGACCACAGCACAGAAAACGAGAATGGTCCCGCATTCGAAATTGCTGATGCAGGTACCTTAGTTGATGGTTCTTTCGCAGGTTTTTACAACAATGTATTACAAGCTGAAAGTTGTGGTTACCCAGCGGGTATTACTTCTACTGATCCTATTTGTTACAACAACCAATATGCTACTGAAGGGGTCAATCTTGGCACCGCACCAACCTACTCAGACACCACCTCTTGGGGAGCGAATTTACAAGTAACCTGGGACATCAATGACAACCTACAGTTAAAATCCATTACCGCTTATCGTGATTTAGATGCTGAGTTTGCTAGAGATGCGGATGCATCGCCGTTAACAGTGGTGCATTTTTATGATTCATTTGAAGCCTCGCAGTTTACCCAAGAAATTCAATTAATGGGTTCAACTGAAGACGAGAAATTGAACTGGATAACGGGTTTGTATTATTTTGATGAGGAAGGTAATAACCGTAATATCAACGATTTCGCGATTGCTAACTTTGACAGTGATAATGACTTCACCACAACAAGTTCCGCGATTTATGCCCAGGCAACTTATAGTTTTACTGAAAAGTTAGACTTAACCGTGGGTGTCAGATACTCCGATGAAGAAAAAACCTTCGATCCCACTCAAGTTGTATTGAGCAGCAATATTGGTCTTGAGCCTGGTTTTCTACTTTTACCTCTTGGCCTAAATTCAATCGATGTGCAAGAAACCACGCCTATGGTAAACCTAGCGTACAAAGCAACAGACGAGCTAATGGTGTATACATCTTACACTGAAGGTTTCCGTTCGGGTGGTTTTGTACAACGTATATTCCCAGCGTTAGATACGGTTCCGTCGTTCGGTCCAGAGTATGTAGAATCATATGAACTTGGTTTTAAATATGACAGCAGTGACAAACCTTTCTCAGTCAATGGTGCTGTTTTCCAAATGGATTACACTGATATTCAAGTAAGAACCCAAAACCCTGGTTTTGTCGGTTTCTTTGAAGCGAATGTGGGTAGCGCTGAGATTTCAGGATTTGAACTTGAATCTAAATTAGCTTTTGCTGACTACTGGTTTATTGAAGCCGCGGTAGGATACACAGACGCTAAATTTACAAATATTGACGTTGAGCCTCCGTTGGCAGCTGTTGTGACGGTTGATAGTAAGTTTGATCATGTTCCAGAATGGTCAGGTAACATTAGTTTGGCTCGCGATGTTGAATTTGAAAATGGTTCTCTTGTCACTGCGAGACTGAGTGCAAATTACCATACTGAATATTTCAATAACCCAGACAACACTGATGGCATCATTACACCAGAAGTCACCATTGTTGATTTGACAGTTTTATGGCGTTCACCAGATGAAACTTACGGTGTGGACTTTGGGCTTAAGAACTTAACCGATGAAAAATATATCACCGCAGGTTATGAGTCTAATGTAGGTACTACTGAGATCATCAGAGATCGCGGCCGTCAATGGTATGCCTCTTTCAGATATAGCTTTTACTAAGCAAATTAAGCAACTTCAATAAAACAAGAGAAGCATTTGACCCTGTCAAATACTTCTCTTTGCTTACTGCGCCTCTACTTACTGCAAGTTTAATTGCTGTACCGGTAATAGCGTAGTTAGTAAAAAGTGAACTCAATTGCCAATAAAGAGCAACGTATGAAAGAAGGTCAATCTATACAAACATTTGAGCACATTTTGGATGATGGAAAGTTATCTTTAACTCAAATTCTCGTCGTGTTCATTTCATTTTTGTTGATGATATTAGACGGATTCGATATCACCTCAATGTCCTTTGTCGCACAGCGTGTTAGTGAACAACTGAATATTAATCCTACTAATTTAGGCTTGGTGTTTAGTGTGACACTCGCAGGTATGATGTTAGGCGCAATGATAATTGCGCCATACGCGGATAAAATTGGCAGACGAAAAATGTTGATTGCCAGTGTTATTGCAATTGGCATATCTATGTTTTTAACAGGGTTAGTCAGCGCATTTTGGCAATTAGTTGTTTTGCGCACAATTACAGGTCTTGGGGTCGGGGCCATGCTGGCCAATGTTACCGCCCTTACATCTGAATATACGCCTACTAAATATCGCAGTTTTAGTGTCGCAATTATTTCCGCTGGCTTCCCTTTGGGGGCCACTATTGGCGGGATTATTGTCGTTCCAATTCTACCTACCTATGGTTGGGAAATTGTGTTTTTTAGTCTTGGTTTGGTTACCTTAGTAATGGCCGTTGTAGTGTATTGTTTCGTACCTGAGTCACTACAGTTTTTAAAAACCCAAGGGACTGACAGTGCGTTAAACAAAGTTAATCTGTTATTAACCAAAATGAACCGCAGCACCATAAGTGAATTTGTCGTTGATAATAACTATGCAATTAACAAAGCCAGTGTTTTAAGTTTATTGAGTCCTACCTTTCGAACTAAAACCATACAGTTATGGTTAACCTTTTTGTGCGTTTTTATCTCCTTATATTTTTTACTAAGTTGGTTACCAAAGTTGGTGATTAACGAAGGCTTAAGCGAATCTGATAGCGTATTTTCGGCAGTGGCGTTAAATGGAGGAGGGGTTATAGGCTCGCTTCTTCTGGGTTGGTTTGCCGCTAACTTCGGTTTAACTAAATTGATTACGATTTTTCTCTCAATATCTGGCCTAGCGATGCTCTCGTTTGGGTTCTTGTTTGAGTTTATGAATTTATTCATCTTATTGTTTATTATCGGGTTTTTATTGCTTGGCGCGTACGTTGGCCTCTATTCCACATCGGCAAAGATGTATCCAACTGAAGTCAGGGCAACTGGGATCGGGTGGGCTTTGGGTCTAGGACGATTTGGTGCTGTCATTGGCCCATACGTAGGCGGTTTATTAATAACCTATGGTTTTAGTATGGAGCTCAATTTTGCGGTCTTTGCTATACCTCTATTGATAGCAGCGGCGATCGTTTTCCAATTAAAGGTTCGCTGATAGTAACTATCCTAGCCAGTAAATATCTACTGGCTAGTCATCTGTTTTTTATTCTGTATTCGCTCGAAAAAAGTAACGAAGCTGTTTTACAAATGATTATTTTTGCTTAATTATTAATAGAATAATTACATTAATATTTACTTGAATAATCATGTAATTTAAATTAGTCTTTAAACATTAGTATTCGAAACCAAGGCAATATTTACGATGTGTGTATTTACCAAAAAATTTGAAATTGGCACAAATACCCAATTGGTTGCGGGTATCAAAGATAATATCGATGTAGCTGGTTTTGTGACTGAGGCCGGCAGTAAAGCATTTAGTCACAATACTAGCGCCACTAAACATGCTGATGTTGTGGCGACTATGTTGGCATCTGGTGTGAAATTAGTCGGAAAACTAAATATGCACGAGTTGGCATATGGCATGACGGGTGTTAACTCTTATTTGGGGACTCCGGTTAACTATCTGTATCCAGAATATATCCCTGGCGGATCATCGAGTGGATGTGCCGTTGCAGTTGCTGAAATGACAGTGGATTTCAGTATCGGCACTGATACCGGTGGTTCAATTAGAGTGCCAGCCGCGTGTTGCGGTGTATTTGGTTTTAAACCTACCTTTGGTCGAGTTAGTCGTAAGGGGGTAGTGCCTGCTGAGTCAACCTTAGATTGTGTTGGTCCTTTGGCGTTTTCAGCAGAAGATTTGATTAAAGGAATGCAGTGCATAGACCCAACTTTTGCGCCAATTTCTATTGATAGACCAATTAAATTGGCGCGGTTGGATGTTGCGGCTGACAGCCTAATAAACCAGTTAGTCGATAAGGCTTTAAACCAGAGTTTTATTGAATTACGCACGACTACTTTAGCGGGTTTAAATGATGCCTTTGATGCCGCATTGAAATTAATGAATTTTGAGATGTGGCAAACCTTCGGTCATTTACTCAATACCGGAAAACTGGGTAGTGATATTGAATCGAGATTACTAGCGGCAAGTCAGATAAATCCCAATATCGCCTCAGAAGCTGAAGTTGTCAGAGCGCATTTCAGTCAACAAGTGGATGACGCTTTAAAAGGAGTTGATGCCCTTGTACTGCCAACACTTCCCTCATTTCCTCTCAAACGAGTGGATGGGTTAGAAGGTAAAAACGATCTTAATATCAGCTTTTTAACTAGACCATTCAATTTATCTGGGCATCCAGCCATTACCATCCCACTTAAAAATGAGTTGGGAAAGCCTGTAGGTATGCAGCTTGTAGGAGCCAAGGGAAATGATGAACTCATATGCGAAATTGCTAAAAAATTAAGCTGTTCGAATAACATTAACACTGAATGTGTGGAGAAAAACGATGTATAAAAATTCAATGGATATGACCCAGTGGGGCGGAGAAGAAAAAGTAAATGCACTGCTAAGTGATATTCGCTCACGTAGAGCTGAGTTCGAAGAGCAACGTTTTATTTCAAATGATGTTGTTGAACAATTCAAAGATATTGGAATTTACCGCTCCTTCGTACCAGAAAGTTTTGGTGGCAGTGGTAAAACCCCAAGCGAGTTTTTAAAAGCAATTGAAACTATCTCAACAGCAGATGGTTCTGCAGGTTGGGTTGCCAGCTTTGGAATGAACCCTGCGTATCTTGCGGCTTTACCAATGGATACACTCAAAGAGGTGTGGAAGGATTCCGCTGATATAGTTTTTGCTGGTGGCATCTTCCCGCCACAAAAAGCCAAAAAAGTAAAAGGTGGTTACATTGTAAATGGCCGTTGGCAATTTGCTAGCGGTTGTATGGGCGCATCTCTACTCGGCGTCGGTGTGATGCCTGATGATGGCAGTAAATTACCAAAAATGGCGGTAATGCCGGCTGATAAAGTCAAAATCGAAAAAACCTGGAATGTGCACGGCATGATTGGAACGGGTAGTTTTGATCTGATTGTAGAAGACGTGTTTGTTCCTGAGGAATGGACCTTTGTACGTGGCGGCACACCCACAGTCGACACGCCGTTTTTCAAATATCCTTCATTGTCATTTGCCGCGCAGGTGTTATCGGTAACCGCTTTAGGTATTGCTCGAGATGCCATTGATGTGGTTGTTAACTCGGCCAAAAATAGAAAATCAGTTACTGGCGCCCCTAATTTAGGGGAGCGTCATTATGCACAAATAGATATTGCTAAAGCGGAAGCCAAAGTGCGTTCTTCTCGCGCGTTCTTTTATGAAGCAACTGATGAAGTGTGGGATGTGATTATGCAGGGGGACGAACCAAGCAAAGATCAAATCAGTCTAATTCGCTTAGCAACCACTAATGTGGCTAGAGAGTGTGCTGAAGCCACACGCATTGCTTATCAATTATCTGGTATGCAGGGCGCTTATTTAGATCATCCGTTATCTCGTTGTTTAAGAGATGCTCATTTAGTAACACAACACGCCTTTATGGGTGAGGTTACCTATCAAAATGCTGGGGCTATTATGTTTGGACACCCACCATTTCCTGGTTATTTGTAAATTCAGAATTTAAAAAATTAATTATTAAAAAATGTTAAACCCTATTGGAGGAAAACGTTATGAGTGAATCAACTTCCCATCGAGTATTGTTTTGTATCGGTGTTAATCAAAATTTCATGGACTCTACAAAAGAGGTCATGGGTGATGTTTGGCAAGCTTTTAGTGCAATGATGAAGGGCATATCTGATCTGCCGGGCGTCAACGTGCTTGGTATTATGGATGATGATCGAATTCAAGTCGGTCCTTCCGCTTCCGCCCCTTGGACTGCCTATATTATGGCAGATGTTCCAGACCTCGAAACTGTTATTGCTGGTTGTGATTTCTTCCGCTCAACACCTGTGGGTGACGGCACTTACAGCTTGTGGAAATACTGCAAAGTAGAAGCACGTATTGGTCGTGAACTTGTTGTTCCAAGCTAAATTTTTGGAATACAAAATATGATTTCATTACAACAATTAGAAGCATTGCAGCAACGACTCTCTGTTTTAGAAAGCGAAAAACGAGTGAGTGCCTGCATGAATCAATACATGCGACTTTGCGATGATTTAGCGCCTGGTTTTGAACTTAAAAATCTGATGGCTTTGTTTACAGACGATGCCATTTGGGAAGGTAAGGGCCAGCGCTATGCCAAAACATTTGGGCGCTATGAGGGCATTGATGCAATCGAAAACATGTTTGCAAAATATGCTACCTCACCAGGTCATTTTAACCTGAACGTGCATTTTTTGGGTAATGAAACCATCACGATTGACGGTGACAAAGCTACTGGGACTTGGCTGTTGGTGCAGCCTTCAGATTTTATTGATGGTCGTTCACAATTAAGTTGCGCGCAAATTAAAGCAACTTTCGTTTTATCCGAACAGGCTTGTCAAATTTCTCACTTTGTTACTGAAAATAAATTCAGCCGTCCTATGGCTCAGCCATGGGATAACAGCGCGGCATTGCCAGTGCCAGAATAGGACTTCTCATGAATACAGAAATTAAAGTAAAAAACCTAAACAGTACTGCTGATTTGGTACTGGAAGATAGAGTGCATAAGTCTTTGTACTCTAACCCAGAAATTTTCGATGAAGAATTAGACAAGATATTTAATAACACTTGGGTTTGGGTTGCTCACGAAAGTGAAGTACCAGAATCGGGTTCATATAAGACAGCTTCAATAGGTCGCCAACCGGTTATCGTAGTACGTGATCGTAAAAACAATATTCACGTGATGTTGAATCGTTGTCGTCACCGTGGCGCAACTGTGTGCGAAGGTAAAACCGGTAAAACCAAAGCTTTCACCTGTCCATATCATGGTTGGGGATACGGTTTAGATGGTAGTCTACGTGCATTGCCTAAACCTGAAGAATACGAAAATATCCTTGATAAAGCTGAATTTGGTTTAGTTAAAGTACGTACCGAATCCTATAACGGGATGGTTTTTGCAACCTTGAAAGACGATTTAGAATCGCTAGATGAGCATTTAGGCGGCGCTAAAAAATGGATCGACTTATTTGTTAAACAAGGCGGCGGTTATCCACTTAAAACCCTTGGTGATCATCGATTCAGATTCCCTGGAAACTGGAAGATTCAACTAGAAAACACCACTGATGCCTATCACTTCCCCATAGTACATAAGTCATTTATAGCATCTGTTGATGAAGAGGCTGCTGAAGTTTTTGATTTCCTAGACGGTGAAGGTTATGTCGAAGATTTAGGAAATGGTCATAGCGTGATGGTGATGATCCCTGAGTTGGTCGATCTAGAAGAAAATTTAGATGAGCCGATTCCCGAGCGTTACGCAGACTTGGCTAAGAGTTTAGCTGATGAAGGTCATTCTGACGAAGAAGTACGTCGTCTAGTTAGAGCGGTCGGTGGTAGCGGGTTTAATTTGAATCTGTTCCCGAATATTGCTTGTTCAATGGCGTTTTTCCGTAATCTTGTGCCAATTAGTGCTAATGAAACTGAAATTCACCATATCGCCATAGGTGGCAAAGGTGCTCCTGAAGCCTTTAATCAGAAGCGCATGCGTTTACATGAGCATTTCCAAGGGCCAATGGGGTTCGGTACACCTGATGATGGTGAAGCATGGGAACGTGTTCAAGCTGGTTCTATTGCTGGAACAGATGGCTGGATCATGATTAATCGCGGTTTGTCCAAATTATCTACCTCTGCTGATGGCAATGTTAAAGGGGCTGTTTGTTCTGAAACTGGCATGCGTGCTGCGTATCAGAAATATAAGAAGATGATGTCTGTGGAAAGCGGAAAATAAGGATCGATAAAATGAAATTAGATACCCAATTATTAGCCGATGTAACTGCCTTCTTGAATATTGAAGCAGACATGCTCGATAACAAAGAATACCAACAGTGGTTAGATTTATGGCTTGAGTCCGGTTTGTATATTGTTCCGGTAGATCATAACGCTACAGATTACGCGAATACCCTCAATGTAGCATACGACGATGATGAAATGCGTAAGTTGCGTATTGAACGTTTAACTAGCGGTGATGCTATTTCAACGCAATTAGGTGAAAAAACCGTACGTACTATGTCACGCTTCCGCATACTTGACGATATTGATGGCTTTGTGAGAGTGCGTTGTGCCTATAGTTTGTATGAAAATAACAAAAACGGCGTACGTTGCTATCCGGCTAATTTGCAATTCAAATTAGTCCG
Organism: Alteromonas sp. M12; assembly: GCF_037478005.1. Taxonomy (NCBI): domain Bacteria; kingdom Pseudomonadati; phylum Pseudomonadota; class Gammaproteobacteria; order Alteromonadales; family Alteromonadaceae; genus Alteromonas; species Alteromonas sp. M12. The sequence continues at coordinate 1,714,968 of NZ_CP144164.1, forward strand.
TGACGGCGGCAGTTTCAAAATTGCTGAAAAGATCGTTAAAGTCATGAAATCAAGCCAGCATCTGACGACTGTCAGTTACTTGTTTTAAGGGGACATTATGAGTTCCAATAAAAAAGTGGCTTTGGTCACCGGTGCTGCGCAAGGGTTAGGCTATGTGATTTGCGAGTCTCTCATCAAAGCGGGTTATTCGGTGGTGGTCAGTGACGTTAATGGGTCGCTGGCGGCCCAAGCTGCTAAGGTACTCGACCCCACAGGCGAAGTGGCAGTTGCGACTAAGCTTGATGTCATGAGCAAACAAGATTTTTGTGAAGGTTTAGCGTTTACCCTTGACACTTTTGGGCATTGCGATGTGTTAGTTAATAATGCAGCGATGACACCAACTACGCCGTTGATGGAGATCAGTCCAGAAGAATTTAGCCAAGTGCTAGACATTAATTTACGTGGCAACTTTATTGGTAGCCAAGTGTTTGGGCAATATTTTGCAGACCAAAGTTTTGGCCGAATTATCAATTTAGCCTCTTTGGCTGGACAAATGGGGGGCACCGCATCCGGTGCCCATTACGCCGCATCAAAGGCTGGAATTACAACGTTAACCAAAATCTTTGCCAGACAATTTGCTGACAAAGGTGTGACGGTAAATGCAATTGCACCAGGTCCGGTAGATGTGCCATCTGTTAGAGACAAAGTACCCGCAGATAAACTTGAACATATTATTAATAACATGATCCCCGTTAAGGCCATGAGTAACCCTGAATTTATCGGTTCAGTGGTTGTGATGTTGGCAGCCGATGAAGCGAATACAGTCACTGGCGCGACTTGGGATATTAACGGCGGCATATACATGCGTTAAGCATGATGAGGAGAATCTTGTGGATAATGAATTAATCGACGTTGTAATAACGTCACGCACTGAACAAGGTGCGGGTATTGCAGTGATGGATTTGGCAAGTGCCAATGGACAGCCGCTACCTGCGTTTTCGGCTGGCGCTCATATTGATGTTCACTGTGGTGATGATCTGATACGTCAATACTCTTTATGTAATGATCCAGCATCGAGCGAGTCTTATCGAATTGGCGTGTTAAATGACCCTAATTCTAGAGGCGGTTCGGCTAAAATTCATGCTGAATTTAGCGAGCAACAACATATAAAAATTAGCCCACCGCGTAATCATTTTCCACTTAATAAAGATGCTAAGAAAAGCATTCTTGCCGGTGGCGGAATTGGTATTACACCAATGATTGCGATGGCGTACGAACTGTTGAAAGAAAACAAAGAATTCGAACTTCATTATTGCACGCGCACTAAAGGGGCTGGTGCATTCGAAGATGAGCTAGTATCGGCTTTTGGTGATCGGGTTTGTTTTCATTACGATGACCAAGATAAATCTCAATTGTTTTCTCCAAAAGATACCTTTGGCGATTTCCAGCCAGGCACGCACATCTATGTTTGTGGGCCAACGGGCTTTATGGATTGGGTGATAAATAGTGCAAAAGAACAAAATTATCCAAGCGAGCATGTTCACTTTGAGTACTTCAGTGCAGATGTTGATACATCCGGTGACAGCTTCGAAGTCTACTGTGAACAAAGTGATATTACCGTCACTGTAGGTAGCGAAGAAACGATCGCCAAAGCCCTTCGAAAAGTAGGTGTAAAAGTCGCCATGTCTTGTGAAGAAGGTGTCTGCGGCACATGCATTACTGATGTTATCGAGGGCATTCCAGATCATCGAGATCACTTTTTAACTGACGAAGAGAAAGAAGACAACGACCAGATTGCTTTATGTTGTTCTCGTGCTAAGTGTGAGCGATTAGTTATTGATATTTAAAACCTTTTAGTTTTCTAAAACAGGTAAAAGTGTTGAGTAAGGCACAATTGAAAACAGGTTTTAGAATGGAATAGGTTATAGAGGACGGAGAGAACTATGCCAATTGTAAATGTAAATATGATGGAAGGTCGCTCAGTAGAGCAAAAAGAAGCATTAATCAAAGCGGTTGCTGAAGCTGTAATGGATTCTATCGGTGCGCCTGAAGAAAATATTCGTGTGATAATTAGTGAATATCCGAAAGCTCACTGGGGTATAGGTACTCTACCTGCACATAAAGCTGGCCGTTAAAGCCTAATAAGAACAAAATGCTAGGATAAAAATATGAGTAATACTAAGTTTGATAAAAGAGATTTTCGAACGGCGCTAGGTCAATTCCCAACAGGGGTGACAGTGATAACTACGGTTGATGAAAACGGCGCTCCGATTGGTTGCACTGCAAGCAGTTTTAACAGTGTATCAATTGACCCTGCATTAGTATTGTGGAGCATTGATAAAGGCGCGTTTAGTAAAACAATTTTTGAAAAAGCCGAATATTTTGCGATTAACGTATTAAGTGAAAATCAAGTTGAAACTTCGAATCGGTTTGCCGGAAGAGGAGAAGATAAATTTAAAGATGTATCTTTTTCCAAAGGTTTAGGTGGAGCACCTCTGCTGGCCGGTTGTGGTGCCCAGTTTGAGTGTAAAACCTGGAATGTTTACGAAGGTGGCGATCACCTGATCATCGTTGGTGAAGTAATCCAATACAATCATGATGATTCGTTAACACCTTTAGCATTTTCTAGAGGTAGTTATGCAATCACCTCCCAGCATCCCAGCGGCAATGTTCAAAAGAATGAAGCAGAGACAGGTAACGAATTTTTAGATAACTATTTGTTATATTTACTAAATTCTGCTATTTCTAAATACCGTCAAGATTTATATCCAAAACTAATTGATGGCTGTGATGTGACACCAGAGCAATGGCGAGTTATGACCATATTATCTAGTGCTCCAGTACATACCCTGAAAACACTGTCTATTTTAGCAATGCAGCCATTGAATGATTTAAGTGAATCAGTAGATACACTAATTGAAAAAGGTGCACTGACGATAGAGGAAGATAAGCTTGCTCTTACCGATGAGGGCATGGCTCTGCAAAAGTCATTGTTGGCTGTAGCAGCAGAACATGAAGACCATATGCTAAGTAAGTTAAATCCAGAACAAACTAGTGTACTTAAAAATGCTCTCAAAAGCATAATTGAAATGGACAACTAGTAAACAGTAGGAGAGTTGATTTTAGGTACCATTTGATTGGTTAATAATCGTATAAAGCTTTAACGAGCAAATGTTTCAATATATTTAATAGCTTCACTTAATAATAATAAAAGAGAAAGTAAATATGAAAGGTAAATCAAGCTCGTTTTTTAGCGTGTTGGGGCCGGGTATTTTATACGCGGCTGCTGCAGTGGGAGTCTCTCACTTAGTTCAGTCCACTCGGGCTGGAGCTGATTATGGCTTAGGTCTAACATTTATCATTATTTTAGCCTGTTTGGTGAAATATCCAGCCCTGCGCTTTGGTGGTGAATTCGCGGCATCTACGGGCAAAAATCTGATTACTAGCTATCGAACCGCTGGCTGGTGGATTTTTGGTATTTATGCGTTTGCAGAAATCTTCAGCATGGTTTTTGTGGTGGGGGCCATAGCGCTTTTCACCCTAGGTTTATTCCAAGCCGCTTTTAGTTTTTCAGTAAATCCGGTTTTGGGTGTAAGTGTACTTTTATCGGTTATCGCTTTATTTTTATGTAGCGGACATTACAGCTTATTGGAAAAGCTAACCAAGTATGTTGTTTCTTGTTTTACCCTGTTGATTATTATCACTGTGGTACTGGTTTCACAAAAAATCGATTGGTCTCCTTCAGAGTTTGCCATTCCGGCGATTGATTCCTCAGTTGTACTTTATGTTGTTGCTTTGATTGGCTTTATGCCATCACCAACGGATGGTTCGGTGACACAATCCCTTTGGACCTGTGCTCGAGCAGAAGATACCGGTAAATTACCAACCCCCAAAGAAGCCCGTTTAGATTTTAATGTGGGTTATGTGATGAGCGTGTTATTGGCGCTTTGCTTTTTGGTGTTAGGTACCGGCTTGATGCACAACAGTGATGTTGCAATTGAAGTGAGTAATTCAGGTTTTTCTAGACAACTTATGGAGCTATTTACGCAAACAATAGGTCCGTGGAGTTTTCCACTAATTGCAACTATCGCGATTTTCGTGATGTTTTCAACGCTGTTTGCGGTTGTCGATGGTATGACGCGGGTGTTAGTTGGAATACTTGATAGCGGGGTTGGGCGTCCAGAGTTAAAGCTTGATTCAAAACGCAATTATAACATCGCGATGATTCTGCTTTGTATCGCAGCGATCCTTATATTGGCAACGATGCTGAAGTCCTTCGCAACATTTATCGATATCACTTCTGTGATTGTCTTTGTTATTAGCCCTATTTTGGCTTACTTAAACCACCGCGCTATGTGGAGTGATCAAGTACCTAAAGCGCTACAGCCCAGCCTCTTTATGAAAATTTGGAGTCTGTGCGGGGTAGTTATATTAACTACCTTTACGCTTATCTATTTTTACCATCGCTTATCGGCATAAAGCTCAGTTTTAACATCCCTTGTCCTGCTGTGCAGGGCAGGGCTAAAGCTGATGGAAATAAGTGCAAAAAAATATGAAAGATGGATATAAAACCATCTCAATTATCCCTTAAAGATTCATTATTAGACCATAAACATCAACGGAATTTATTTGACTATGACACAGATTACTTGCTCAGACGCGATTATCCAATATTTGATAAAAAACGGTGTGGATACAATTTTTGGTATTCCTGGCGCGCAAACCTATGCTTTTTTTGATGCCCTAAGCCGCTATCAAGACAAAATTAAATTGGTTGTAACTCGCCACGAACAGGGCGCTGGTTACATGGCTTATGGCTATGCCAAATCCACTGGTCGTGTAGGCGTTTATTGTGTAGTTCCTGGGCCAGGGGTGCTCAATTCCACCGCCGCGTTATGTACTGCACATAACACTCCTGTGTTGTGTATTACCGGAGAAGTTCCCAGCGAATTTGTCGGCATTGGACACGGCATGCTACATGAGCTTGATGACCAACTTGGGATCTTAAAAGTACTGACCAAATGGGCGGCTCGCATCAATCATTCAGTCGATGCACCTGCAACCATGTCTAATGCTTTTACACAACTGACGTCGGGACGCCAACGTCCAGTCGCAATTGAAGTGCCTATGGATATTTTTGGACAAAAAGCCACTGTCGATGTGAACTTTCCTGCTATACCTAGCCCTGCTTATGAGCCCCTTGAAAGTAAAATTAAAGCCGCGGCTGAAATGTTAGGTAAAGCAAAAAATCCTATGATTATGGTAGGTAGTGGTGCTGTTGATGCAAAAGATGAAATTCTGCAACTAGCAAAGTTATTGCAAGCTCCTGTGGTCTCATTCCGCGGAGGGCGAGGCATCGTTAGTGATGATTCTCCTTATGGTTTTAATTGTGCGGCAGGCTATAAACTCTATCCAGAAGTTGATGTGATGATTGGCATTGGATCGAGAATGGAATTACCAGCGTTTCGTTGGCAAACTGGGGTAGCAACCTGCAAATTAGTACGGATAGATATAGATCCTACTCAACTTACTCGGTTACGGGGAGATGTTTCGATTGTTGCCGATGCGACCCTTGCAACCCAGGCATTGCTAAATGTACTTGAAAAAGATATCACTCCACGAGCATCGAAAGAAGCACACTTCGAACAGGTTAAAGCCCAGAGTTGGCAAGAAATCCAAAAAGTGCAACCGCAAATGACCTATCTAAACATCATTCGTGAGGTTATGCCCAGAGATGGTTATATTGTTGAAGAGATTTCACAGGTTGGTTTTACCTCTTGGTTAGGATTTCCAGTATATGAGCCTCGTCACCTTGTCACTTGTGGGTATCAAGGCAACCTTGGGCATGGTATTCAAACGGGAATGGGGGTAAAGGTAGCGAATCCAGATAAAGTGGTCATGTCTATTGCCGGTGATGGTGGTTTCATGTTTGGGGTGCAAGAATTAGCAACGGCTGTACAGTTTAAAATTGGACTCATTATTCTACTGTTTAATAACAATGCATACGGCAACGTAAGACGAGATCAGATCAACTTCTTCGATGGTAATGTGGTTGGCTCAGAGTTAACTAACCCTGATTTTGTGAAGTTGGTGGAAAGCTTCGGTGCAAAGGCTTATAAGTCCGATTCACCAGAGCACTTCAAAGCATTGCTTGAACAAGCCGTGATTGATTCCAAAGAAGGTCCTGTTGTGATTGAAATACCATGCGAACGAGGCAGCGAAAGCTCTGTTTGGGAATTTTTGATGCCTGCTGGCTACGGTAACTAAATTATATGGTTTAGATTGCAACATCTACTAGATGGTTGCTGGTGGTGATTAAGCCGTTAGTTGTTAAGCAACTAACGGCTTTTTTGTCTATTGGCTGCGCTGAAAAACGCTACCTACGGCTATTTAATATCTTCTAATGCAACATAGTCTAAATCAAAACCGAAGCAGCGAGGCGACACCGCTTTAAGGGCCTTTTCAGAACGATAGAACTGGGGGCAGCCTACTGCAAATACCGCCACTCGTTGACCGTAGCGTAAACGTTCTGCGTTGATTGGTGTCGAGGTTTCATAATCAACAATGACAATTAAATCAGGCACGGTCGCAACCACTTTTTCGCCTTTGCGAGCCAATAAGTATTCATTCTTAATACTAACTGTAAGCGGTAAGTCGTTATTATCAAAAGATTCAATGGTGGCTTCACCAATATCGTAGCCGCCAACAATTCGAGTGGCTTTATCAATCACTTTTCCAGTAAAAATTAAGCGACATTCACCGTAGATTGAATCGTTAAACAGTGCCTGTAAAGGAGCAAGCATCTCGGTGGCTAAACCGCGATTTTCCCGCAGAGTTTGACCAAGTTTAATGGAAAAAGACAAGGTCCCTGGAATAATTGAATCTTTTAACTGACGACCGGTCATTGGATGTTCAGCTGCGGTAATCATGCCGCCAGCAGCCATAGCTAGACTGCGGATATGGCGTTCATACACCTCGGTGCTATTGGTCGAGAATGTCGCCACATTGCCGGCGTAGTCATAAGCAACTGATGGCGTGGGTTTCACACCAGCAATAGCATAACTCATCATTTGCGCTTCTGGTAAGGCTCGGCCCATACCGTCGCCGTCGATAACCGCTAAGCCTCTACCAGCTGCGGCAACAATCGGAATCAATGAATTGCCGCCACCGATTTCAAAAGAAGCAACCGCATCAACGGTTCTGCCAACGTGCTTTTCAAAAGCAGCTAAGGTGTTTGCTGCATCTTCAACCGAAGGAAGTAACTCAAGGCTAACCGTAGGCGCGCCTACAGCACCTATCGCTACCACATAGGCATCGTCGCCGAGTTCGCTCGGCTGAATTACCTCTACCGCGCCAAATTGCTTAATTGCCTGCTCAGCGATTAAACGGGGAACATAGGGATCACCGCCGCCTCCTGTTGCTAAAAAAACAGAACCTAGGGCTAAATCTTCTAAATGTTTTTGTTCAATTTTCATAATGTGGACTCTTGTATACGTTCAGAAGTATTGGTCGGTAAGGCAGCTAATTCACCTATTACTTTAACCCGAATACAGGTACTAGACTCATCCATATAAGGTACGGGGGTTTCTTCGATATCAACGGTGCGTAACGTATCTGCTGCCGCGCCTGCATCTATTGCACGTTGCATGGCATCTTTAGTCACTTGTTTTATCGCCTCTTCACGTGGCAAGGTGCGATAAGACACCATCTGTTCTGCTTCACCACCAATTTGCGCAATTGCGGCTCCAATGGCATTAGCCACACCAGCATGTTCAGGTCGATGAATATCGGACGCAGCTTCTAATCCCTCGGTCACCAAGATAGCGCCACCACCGACCAGTATCACTGGCATAGATTTTCCACCGGGTTTCATCATGTCGATATTGTTATCAAGCATCGAATGTAAGGTCTTCTTGGCCTGACGAATAGTTTGCGGTGAGATATGCGCTACTTTTGTTTTGTCGCCAATATTTGCACCACCACTAGCCACTAAAATATCACTGGTAGTGAGCGTGTTGCCCCCGAAAACTAACGCTTCGGTAACCAGTTTGTGACCAACTGAATGGGGGCCAATAGCAGTGCCGTCGTCGGATACTATGCTGCCGCCGCCTAAGCCAATCGCTAAAATATCGGGCATTCTAAAATTAGTCCGCACGCCGCCAACTTTAATAATGACGTTTGATTCTCGGGGGAATCCATTCTGTAAAACACCAATATCAGAAGTGGTACCGCCAATATCAACTACAATGGCATCTTTTAAACCGGTTAATTTATAAGCGCCCCGTAGCGAGTTAGTCGGCCCTGATGCAAATGTTAGGGCAGGGTAGGAACGCACGAAATCAGCGCTCATTAAGGTGCCGTCGTTTTGGCTAATGTATACCGGACAATGCAGGTCGCGTTTTTTCAGAGCTCCTAAAAATGAGCTAACCACTTTGTCGGCGAAAGGTAATAACGTGGTATTTAAAATTGCCGCATTTTCTCTTTCCATTAAACCCAAACGACCAAAACTATGAGATAGGGTTATTTTCGCATCGGGTATCGCTTTACGAATTTCGTTGGCGACTTGTTCTTCTGGGGCCGAATTTATCGGTGAAAACGCAGACGCTATGGCAATATTTTTAACGCCGCTTTTGAGCATGCTGTTAATCATGTTGCTGATTTCTTGTTGATCGATATCGGCCAACGACCAACCATCATATAAATAGCCACCATGTAGCATATAATATTCGCTATCAAGGGCGTCTTTTAGATCTTGAGGCCAGTCCAACATGGGGGGCATGCCGTTACCTGAGGGTAAGCCAATTCTTACGGCCGCTACCTGTGCTAGTTCACGTCGTTCAATAATGGCATTGGTAAATTGGGTTGTGCCAATCATGACGGTTTCGATTTCATTCTGCGAAATACCGCTGTCGTTTAAAATAACATCCAGCGCATTGGTAATTCCAGAAATCACGTCTGCTGAAGTCAGGGCTTTAGTGGATGCCAGTACATTGTCACCTTGCATAATTACGGCATCAGTATGAGTGCCGCCTACATCTATTCCAATTCTCATTGTGTTTGCCTCTAGCTTTGTGTTCGATGATTGGAACGACGTTCATTCCAAGATAATGTGGTGTATACAATGCCAGCAAGAAAAATAGCATCAATGGCTGCTATTCCCGAAGGTGAGGGAATTACATTTTCGGTACTTAATACAGCAAAAACGGCGCTAATCAACCAAGCAATAAATCCTTTGGGCGCTATCGTTCGATTGTTGTTAAGAGAGTCAATGTTGTATGCATGGGGGCGAATGACCAAGTAATCCATAATGATGATCCCAGCTACAGGCACAAAAATAATCGATAGGTAAAAGATAAAGGTAATAAAGTTGTCGAGCAGGTTTAACAAAGCAACAAAAACGCCAACTAAGCCTAAGCCAATAGTCACCCAAGTTGCGTTTAACCTAGGGAAGGTCGCGGTTGTGCTAAGCACAGCACTGTACAAATTCAAAGAATTGAGCACCCAACTTCCTGCAATGACGATAATGGATGCGCCAATGCCTAAGCCCAAATCAATCATAATATCCAATATGTTTGCATGTCCCGAAGATGCGCCGGCTAGTCCCGCTGCACCCATTACCGCCATTTGCACAACAACATAGGCGATAAACGCGATATAAATCGCATTAGACCAGTGTTTAACAAAACGGGTGATATCCGGTAAAATAATAGCGCCAATGATGATTGCGCCTACTACCGCTGAAATACCATCACCGAGTGACAAGGTAGCTGCTTTTTCGGTTGCTAAAATTTGTTCAAATGATTTTTCACTCAGCGCGGAATACGCCAGTAGGAAGGTCACACCGGCCAACACAGGAACCATTATTGTAGCTAGCCAATTAATCGCTCTAAACCCAATTACCGTAGTCAACGTCATACAAAAACTGGCCATAATAGCGAGGGTTAAAGGTGCGATATTGAGCGCAAAGACATCTAAGGCAAGGCGCGACACAGCATCGCCAAACAAATTAATATTCACCCCAAACCAACCCAGTAGTGATATGGCAAAAGCGATATTAACTATGCTTGCGCCTTTGTCTCCAAACGCGATACGCACCAGTAAATAAGAACTCATACGAGTTTTAGCGCCAATGACCCCCATTACGCCACCAATGGCGAAGATAATCAGTGAGCCTATAAACAATGCAAGCAGTGTTTGTATTGGTTCAAGGGCCTGATAGACCTCTAGACCTGTAATAAAAGTAGGTAATGAGAACGCGACCATTGCACCAACGGCAGCAACACGAGGCCAGGGGACAAGTTGGCTATCCGTAATCCTTACCGCGGAAAATTCATTTAATTCCGGCTTCATAGTGAAAACTCATAGTTGTGTAGACTATCTAACAAAGAGCCCTTAAATAAGGGCTCATGAAAATTGAATCATTTAGAAGTTATAGTCGAGTTGAACACCAAAACTAGAGCCTATGTTGGGGAAACGCCCCATGGACACAACACTATTGTCTAACAAGACTAAATCTTCTATTTGACGCTCATCGGTTAGGTTATCTGCATAAGCCATTACCGACCACACATCGGCTTCGAAGGTCGCTCTTAAATTGATAAAGGTTTGTTTGGATGATTCAATATCGGGGATATCAAAAGTAAATATTCTCGGACCGTTATGGTTCAATTCGGCGCGTAAAAATAAATCTATGTCTGACGACATTTCATATTGATACTCAGTGACCAAGTTGAGGTTGTAATCAGCTACGTGTGGCAGTGAAGAGCCTACTAATTCAGGGCGTTCAACAAACGTTTTTATGTCAGAGTCAATAATTCCGCCATTGGCCATAAAGGTTAAATTTTCGCTGGCCTGAACTGATAACTCAAACTCAATACCTTGAGTGGTCACATCGTCAACAGAGATGTTTTCTAAGGTAAAGGTCTCACCATTGAATCGGGTAATTTGCGCATCTTGTTGATCAATGCGAAACAATGCAAAGTTAAAGGTACCGTTGCCGTCTAGTACACTCGTTTTAAAGCCGACTTCAAAACTATCAGATATTTCTTTATCGAATGTACGGCTAATATCAGGATGGGGTTCGTTAAAACCGCCACTACGAAAGCCCCGTGAGTAACCACCATAAAGAAGGGTATCAGGGGTCATTTGGTAGGCTGCAGAGAATTTTGGTTGCAGCTCAGAAAAGGTTTTTTTCTCGAAGGTATCTTCAACGTAGCGAGGATCAAAGGATTCTCTGTCGTCGGTGTCATAACGCATTGCCGCTGTTAATTCCAACTTATCAGTTAAATCGTAATTTAACTGGGTAGATAAAGCCCAAGCGCTACTGGTGTTATCATCTAAAATACTAAAAACGATTAGACTCTCGTCAAAATCTGCGCGGGTTTGTGGTTGATTGCCGGCTAAATCGTCATAGCTATTAAATTCGCTGTTGCGGGTGCGCTCTTGGGAAAACGCGGCTACAGCCCAACGCAGTCGGGTGTCACCATTAGATTTTAGACGTGCTTCAAAGGTAGTGGATTCTACTTTCAATATATTTTCTTGGGCGCCGGCAAAGTAAAAGCCGTCAAAATCACTTTCTTTATTGGAATAGTCGCCATCAGAAAATCCGTTTTGATCCGATTCACTATAACCGGCAACTAATTCAAGGGTTGAAGCTTCAAATTCATGTGAAAAGCGCGCGCTAAACTCGGCTAAATCACGGGTATCTAAGCCGGGCACATTGTGTTCAACCTGTATTGAGAAATCTTCCACAGTGTTGGCATCAACTGCTTGATAGTAACCAATACCGGATTCTGTGTTCGTCAAACGAGCATTTAAATCTAAAGTTGAGTCGTCGGAAACATCGATACTCAATTTACCAAAAACCGAATTCTCTTCATGAAAATCCACTTTTTGGTTCAAGAAAGTATTGTCTAGTTGTCCATCATAATCTCGTCTATAAGCGCCGACTCTAAAGTAAACTTGATCTTCGACTACGGCTCCTGAGGCAACACCAGAAACGCGGAAATCGTTACCGCTGGCGATAGATGTAGTGACTTTCGCCTCAAAATCGTTGGTTGGTCTGCGAGTAGTAATGTTTACTGCACCGCCAATCGCACCTCGTCCATAGAGCGCACCTTGGGCGCCGCGCAGTACTTCGATTCGTTCAATATCAAACAATTGTTGATTCATGAACTCTAAATCTGAGGCTGTAATACCATCAACGACAAAAGCTAACGGGGCATCACCGACCTGAGGAGTAATCAATCCTCGAATTTGAATGCGAGCCAAACCCGGACGAAAGTTGTCTAGCTGGCTAAGGTTTGGAGTGAGATCGGCAACATCACGAAAGTTTTTTATGCCAGCCCGTTCAATTTGTTCAGCATTAAATGAGGTAATCGACTCAGGGATATTTTGGATGTTTTCAACACGCCCACGGGCGGTAACAACCATTTTTTCGATATCGGTTTCAAGCATTTCTTGTTCTTGCGCTGTAACAACAGAGGAAGACATTGAAAGCATCAAGGAGCTTGGCAACATTATAGCGGCTGCAATTTTACTTAGACGTTGATTATTGACGGGGGTACTTTTTACAAACTCAGTAGTTGTGCGCTTAGACATGGTGTTGGTTCCCATTATGCTTCGGTTGGCAATTTTCTTATTTATTTGAATTCATAGTATATTACTTAACGATGAAAATTTTCTGTTGAAGACACAGCACACAAGCGGATAATCTTTAGCATAAGGCCGTTTTCACAAAACAATCGTTTTTTTAACTTAATATGGGCTACCAATGAGCAGTAAGAAAAGCATCAAGCTAGATCAGATCAATAGAAAAATAATAACGATTGTTCACACGCAGGCGGATATTTCTAATCAAGAGCTCAGTGAGCGTGTGGGGTTGTCGAACAGCGCCTGTTTTCAGCGCACCAAAGCACTTAAGGAAGCAGGATACTTTAATGGCTTTTATACTGATTTGGATTTAAATCGCATTGCTAAAAACGTATTGGCTTATATTGAATTCACCTTAGAATCTAATAATCCTAAGGCCAGACAAAGGTTTGAAGAGGCCATTAACGAGATACCCGAATTTATGGATTGCCTACGAATAACCGGGGACATCGATTACATCTGTTTTACTTGCTGCTCTGATACTCAAAAATTGAATGAGATATGCGATACGGTGAATGGCAACCCCAAATTGGGCATACAAAAACTCAAAACAAGTATTATTTTAGAGCGCGCAAAGTGGTATTTAGGTTATCCATTGCAGAAGTTAGAGTGGTTGGAATAACCCCCAATCCACTTTAGGTGTGAAAAGATTTTTGCTCTTAACCAACCCGTAAAACTATATTCTATATGACAATTTGATAGTTCAGTAGGAGAGGGGGGATAGATTTCCCCTCACGTTTTCGTCGCTATCCAAAGAGTTAATTGTCTTCGATAACACAATACAGCAGGCTTGTTATCAACAATTATAATAAGCGCTAAGTCGTTTTTAAGGCACAACTTACTGCTAACAATCGATAGCAGTGTGGGCTAATCACACAACAAAGACTATGTATTTAAATAGGTTGCATGAAAGCGCAGGTGCTCTTCAATGAAACTTGAGATAAAGTAATAGCTATGGTCATAACCATCATGAAGTCTCAAATCCAGCGGATAATCATTAACCTTCGCGGATGCTTCTAACATTTCGGGCTTTAATTGCTCATTTAAAAAATCATCAGCGCGGCCTTGATCAACTTTTGCTGGTACCTTATAAACAGCTTGTCGCATCAACTCACTGGCATCATGATTTTTCCATGTGTTTTTATCTTTACCCAAATAAGCAGTAAAGGCTTTTTGCCCCCAAGGTGCAGCGATAGGGTTACAAATAGGGCTAAATGCCGACATTGAGCTATAACGTGTTGGGTTTAACATGGCTATGCTAAGTGCACCATGGCCACCCATAGAATGACCACTAATTGCACGCTTATCTGATACAGGAAAGGTCGCTTCAATCAGGTTCGGTAATTCTTTAACCACGTAATCGTACATCTGATAATGACGGTTCCATGGGGCTTGTGTCGCATTGATGTAAAAGCCTGCACCTTGTCCTAAATCGTAACCTTCATCATCTGCCACATCTTCACCGCGAGGGCTAGTGTCTGGTGCCACAATAGCGATACCTAATTCGGCGGCGATGCGTTGAGCGCCAGCTTTTTGCATGAAATTTTCATCGCTACAGGTTAAGCCCGATAGCCAATATAATACCGGCACTTTTAGTCCACTTGATACTTGTGGCGGTAAGTAGATAGCAAATCGCATAGTGCAATTTAATGCCTGCGATTGGTGACTATATTGTTTGTGCCAACCACCAAAGCTTTTATTGGCACTTATATTTTCTATTGTCATTGGAATACCTATATGAACGGCCCAAAATCAATGTGATTTTGGGCAATAGAATGGAGTTTACTGATCGAAAAGAATGACGGTTCGAATACTCTTGCCTTGATGCATCAAGTCAAATGCGTCATTAATGTTTTCCAGAGGCATAGTGTGGGTAATAAAGTCACTCAATTTAAACTCACCCGCTAGATAACGTTCAACGTAGTCGGGTAATTCAGAGCGACCTTTAACTCCACCAAACGCAGAACCACGCCAAACACGTCCAGTCACAAGTTGGAATGGGCGAGTGGATATCTCTTGTCCTGCACCGGCCACACCAATGACTACCGATTCACCCCAACCTTTGTGGCAACACTCTAAAGCAGAGCGCATTAGGTTTACGTTACCAACGCACTCAAATGAGTAATCCACACCACCATCGGTTAGTTCTACAATGACATCTTGAATAGGTTTATCGTAGTTCTTTGGATTAATACAATCTGTTGCGCCCAGTTTTTTCGCTAGTTCAAACTTACTTTCGTTAATATCAATGGCAATAATGCGACCCGCTTTTGCCATAGTCGCGCCAATAACTGCAGACAATCCAATACCTCCTAAACCAAAGATGGCAACAGTAGCCCCTTCTTCAACTTTAGCGGTGTTCATGACCGCCCCGATACCCGTTGTCACCCCACAACCGAGTAAACAAACTTCGTCCAGTGCTGCGCTTTTGTTGACTTTTGCCAAGGATATTTCAGGTAATACCGTGTATTCAGAAAATGTTGAGCAGCCCATGTAATGGAAAATTGGATTGCCATCTTTGTAAAAGCGAGTGGTGCCATCGGGCATCAAACCTTTACCTTGGGTTTCACGAATCTTTTGGCATAGATTTGTTTTTCCGGACAGACAGAATTTACATTCACCACACTCTGGTGTGTAAAGGGGGATAACATGGTCTCCCACTTCTACACTAGTTACCCCTTCACCGATTTGTTCTACAATACCGCCACCTTCGTGACCTAAAATCGCTGGGAAAATACCTTCTGGATCATCGCCTGATAAGGTAAATGCATCGGTATGGCAGACCCCAGAAGCAATAACCCTGATGAGTACTTCACCTTTGCGTGGCAGCATGACATCTACCTCTTCGATGGATAGTGGCTGATTTGGCCCCCAAGCAACGGCGGTTTTGGACTTAATAAATTTATCTGACATAGTTATTCTCACTTTGTGGTTGTTCACCCTGTATGTAGGTTATGAGGTTATTATAGTTATTCCTAATAAGATGATAATATGCTGTTTTGTGAATTCACTTTTACGAGGTGGTAATAATTATGCAGTGGGAAGGGATTAGCGAGTTCGTCTACGTTGCGGAAAGCGAGAGCTTTACCCAAGCGTCAAAAAAAATGGCTATTTCTACTGCCCAAGTAAGCCGACAAATAAGCGCATTAGAAAAGCGACTGAATATAAAATTGTTTTATCGTACGACACGCAAAGTGTCCTTAACGGAAGAAGGGCGAGTTTTTTATCAACATTGCCGCAGCGTGCTTGATGGGTTAGAGGCCGCCGAACGCGCCATAACAAACTTGCAATCGAAACCTCAAGGTAAGGTAAAGCTAACTGCCCCGGTTACTTATGGTGAACAACAAATATTACCGCTGGTGAATAGTTTCATGGAGCAATACAGTGGCATTGAGGTAAATGCATTTCTAACCAATCAAAACTTGGATTTGGTTGAAGGTGGATATGATTTAGCTATTCGTATTGGTAAATTAAGTGATTCATCGATGATGGCGAAAAGACTAGGAACGCGGACCAACTATGTTTGCGCTTCATCATCCTACCTTGATAAAAACGGCATACCGCATTCCTTGTCAGAATTGAGTAAACACAATTGTCTTTTAGGAACCTTGGATTATTGGCGTTTTAAACAATCAGACAAAGAAAAGAACATTCGAGTGACTGGTAAAATCCGCTACAACAGCGGCTTCGGACTTGTTGATGCGGCATTAAAAGGCTTGGGCATAGTACAATTACCCGATTATTATGTGCAAGAACACCTGCAAAGTGGAGAATTGATCACCTTATTGGACCATTATCGAGAGCCAGATGAGGGAATTTGGGCTATTTATCCTCAAAACCGCCATTTATCGCCAAAAGTGAGGCTATTAGTGGATTATTTGGCAGAGCAATTACAGTAAAAATGCTGCTCTGAGTGATATATACCAATTTACTTGTCGTGGTTTTATTCGTTTTCTAGCGTTGTTGATCCCCATCATAAATTTTTAGATATGACACTCCCCCAACGCTGGAAAAATGAAGCCATCAAGGCTGAAATCCTGTCAATATAATTAGTAGAGCATAGGAATTGTGAGCTGAAAGATTAAGTGTGCAACCATTTATAAAATACTGAATATTCCACATTCAATGGTTTATTGAGCCGTACACTTATTATAAAGCTAAACGAGAATTGAAGCTTTCTAATGATAATACTCTACCAATGTTATGGTTCCTATTCATACTATTTTATACAGCTGCAAAAATAATGATCCGTTTAAACCTCGAGCCAAAAAAACAACAACGCCAATAAACTACTACCATTTTTAACAATCCTGTTGGTATAAAGAGCAGAAAATAACTATAATTTCATCAATAGTATGAATATTTCATATTTCCGGAGGGGGCATGTCAACAATACGCAAAACTATTACCGTTACAGAGCAACAGGATGAGTGGATTAAAAACCAAATCCAGTCTGGACGTTTTACAAATGATAGCGAATACATCCGGACATTACTGCGTCAAGACCAAGAGCTTAATAGCTACAATGATGCGATACGAAAAGCGCTTATAGAAGGGGAGCAAAGCGGAGAAGCCAAGCCTCTCAACGCTAACGAGTTTAAAGCGAAAATGGCCGCCAAGTATGCCTGAGTTTTGGCTTTCTCCAAAAGCAGAGCAAGATTTGGAATCAATTTGGGTTTACTCTTTTGAGCATTGGGGTCTCGTTAAAGCCGATCAATATATTGATAGTTTATTCTCAGCTTTTAATGAGCTTGCGAACTCTTCTAAACTGGCAATTTCATGTGACCATATTAGGGTGGGGTATCGATTTTGTAGGGAAGGAAAACACGTTATTTATTTTAAAATAACCGATTATGGCATTACGATTACCCGAATTCTGCATGAGCGCATGCTGCCTAGTATTCATCTTTAATTTTTAACCAACACTGGAACGCTTTCTTGAATATATCTGAACTACTTTCTCCAATTAATTCTTTCCTTAGATGTGAAACCCCTAAATCATGGATAGACGAGGCCATCAAGGCCGAGAATCTGCCAATTTTATTAGTGGATCATGCAAATTGTGAGCTTAAAGCCGCGCAAACTGCAATGCTGTTGTTGCGTCGTTATGCAGTGGATAAAGAAAGTGGAGACGCGTTGTTGGCTTGGTTAAAGCCATTCGAAGACTTTGTTTATCGCAAAGTGGGAGATGGAAACTTTAAAGACCATGTTAACTTGTCAAAAAAATTGATCAGCAAATCCAACTTTGCCCACGGTGATGAGCTGATAAATAAAATGGTTATGTTGATCAAAGAAGAACTGCACCATTTTCAGCAGGTGTGGGACATTATGCAAAGCCGTGGTATTGAATATAGTAATTTAACGGCTTCTCGGTATGCCCGTGGCATGATGAAAGGTGTCCGTACCCATGAACCTGCCAAGCTAACAGATACCCTAATTTGTGGCGCATTCATTGAGGCTAGAAGTTGTGAACGTTTTGCTAAGTTAGCGCCATTTTTAGACGCAGAACTAGAGACCTTTTATATCTCTTTATTGCGCTCCGAAGCTCGGCACTTTCAGGATTACCTGAGCTTAGCGGATAAAATTTCACTACAAGGCATTGAACAAAGAGTGGAGTGGTTTAAACAAAAAGAAGCGGAATTAATTTTATCTGATGATAGTGAATTCCGCTTCCATAGTGGCGTGCTTGTGGCGTAATGAATAGTCGTTTAATTTATTGACTGCGCAGAGTTCGATTTCGCGCCGCAAATTTGATCACCGTAGTAATTATTTGAATAATTACAATTTTTAGTGCTGTTGATGGCCGCTTTTGTAGTAAAGATTGATTTAACGTTATTTATTAAAGTTTTCATATTTATCACCTTGTTTGGACTAGGTCGTTATCTTGACCTATTCATTGGATTCTTTAAATTTGATTAAATTAATAAACTAATTCTATTATTTTGAATCACACTTCTGTGTAAGCTGCTGTTGAAAAATGTCCTTTAAAATACTTAACTCAGAAGTTCTCACATAGTTTGGTCTGATGATTAGCGCTATGGTGCGATGGGGCCCTGGCTCGTTTAAGTGGATCGCGCGCAGTTCTGATTGGTTGTGAATAAGCTGGTCTAATGCCATTTGCGGCACTAAGGTTGTACCTAGTTTTCCGGCGACCATTTGAACTATGGTATGCAGGCTGGCCGAGTCAAAATCCGACTGCTGCTTTTTATTCTGCAGGCTGCAGGCCACTAATGCGTGATCCTTTAAACAGTGCCCATCTTTTAACAACATTAATTTCTCTATTTCCATTTCTTCACTGGTTATTTCATTCATTTGACTCGGGCTTTCATCTTTGTGACTGACCCAGTAAAAGTCTTCTTCCCAAAATGGAAAGGTCATCAAGCCATCGACGGGATAGGGTAGAGCAAGCACAGCAGCATCGATGTCACCATTACGCACTAAATCCACAAGTACATGGGATTGCTCTTCTACGATTTGTAGCTTGAAGTCGGGATATTGCTTGCGCACCTCTGGAAGTACTTTGGGTAACATATAAGGCCCAATGGTAGGGATTACGCCCAAGGTCATGGAACGAGATAGAGGCATTTTGTTGGTTTGCGCTAATTGCATTAGCTCATCCATCTCTAGCTTAATACGTTTTGCTTTGGCAAGTATGATCTCGCCATCGGCGGTCACTAATACTTGTTTATTGTTGCGTTCAAAAACTTGCAAGCCGAGTTGCTTTTCCAATTCATTAATAGCCGTACTTAATGCCGACTGTGAAACGTTGCAGGCTTCTGCCGCTTTTTTAAAATGGCGGGTTTTATCAATTGCCAGTGCGTATTTTAATTGTTTTAAAGAAACCATAATCATTGTTCCAAAAAATTGAACATAAATTCAAATTAATTCTAATTAGCTTGATTGTATCAGTAGCAAACAGAAAACACGCTACTTTCATGGTTCTAAAAAATAGAAGATAAGTATAGATTTAATTAAATTTAACTGCACGTTGATTCGAACTATTATTCTCCCCGTCGAAAGCAAGCACGCTTTTTAAGCAAACACTATTTAAAGCAATTTATTATTTTAGAGGAATACAAACATGGCTCAGATCGGAAAAACTATCCCAGAATTTAAAGCACAAGCATTTCATAACGGCGAGTTCGTTGAAGTAACGTCTGAAAGTGTTAAAGGAAAGTGGGGCATCTTCTTGTTCTATCCTGCTGACTTTACTTTCGTATGTCCTACTGAACTTGAAGATATGGCTTCACATTACGAAGAGCTTCAAGGTCTTGGTGTAGAAGTATATGCAGTATCAACTGACACGCATTTCTCTCACAAAGCATGGCACGATTCTTCAGACGCCATTGGTAAAATCAACTTCCCAATGATTGGCGACCAAACTGGCACCATTACTCGCGGATTTGATGTCATGATCGAAGAAGATCATATGGCACATCGTGGCACATTCTTGGTTGACCCTGATGGCGTTATCCAAGTAGCGCACATTCACGCTGGCGGCATCGGCCGTAACGCAAAAGATATGGTTCGTAACGTTAAAGCAGCTCAATACGTACGTGAAAACGACGGTGAAGTATGTCCAGCCGCTTGGGAACAAGGTCAAGCAACCTTAACTCCTAGCTTGGATTTAGTGGGTAAAATCTAGATTTAAAACAATCCACGTAAATTGGCGGGTTATAGGAGGTTAATGCTTCTACCCGCCATTTTTTTCACCAGTTTATTTGCAGTAAAAAGGTAACACTATGTTAAATAACGATATTTTAAATGCTCTAAAATCGTATACCAAAAATATGACTAACAGCGTGGCACTAGTTCTACAAACTGGTGAGCACGAAAAACGTCAAGAATTAGTCCAATTTTTAACATCATTATGCTCAGTTTCAGACAATCTGACATTGATTGAGCGGGATGTTAATTTACGTAGCCCAATTACATTCTATTTAGAAGTAAACGGTAAAAACAACGGTATCTCGTTTTCAGGCATTCCCAGTGGGCATGAGTTTAACTCACTTATATTAGCCATTTTACAATCTTCTGGAACGGATCTTAAACTCGATAAAACCTTGCAAAGCATGGTACAGAAAGTGAAAGACGATTTGCACTTTGAAGTCTTTATTTCGTTAAGTTGCCACAACTGTCCGGATGTTGTGCAATCGTTAAATCAATTTGCATTATTGAATAACACTATAAGTACTGAAATGCTTGATGGCGGCTTGTTTCCAGAATTGATTGAGCAGCGCAACATTCAAGGTGTTCCTAGTGTTTATTTAAATGGCGA
Organism: Alteromonas sp. M12; assembly: GCF_037478005.1. NCBI lineage: Bacteria > Pseudomonadati > Pseudomonadota > Gammaproteobacteria > Alteromonadales > Alteromonadaceae > Alteromonas > Alteromonas sp. M12. The sequence continues at coordinate 1,735,876 of NZ_CP144164.1, forward strand.
GTTATTTGCCAATGGTAAAATTGATACCGCACAGTTGGTCGACAAATTAATCCAACGTTACCCTTATATTGTGGGTGGCGATGATAACGAAGCCTTACCACTTCAAGATGTGACTGTTATTGGTGGCGGACCTGCTGGGGTTGCCGCAGCGATTTATTCTGCTCGAAAAGGCTTGAACGTCACTATGATTGCCGATCGAATAGGTGGTCAGGTTAAAGACACTGTGGGAATCGAAAATTTAATTTCCGTTCCCAAAACTACAGGTACAGAGCTAACCGGTAATTTATTGGCGCACCTGAACGATTACGAAGTCAATATCAAAGAATTTTTACGTGTTGATAAAATTGAGAAAGGGAAAACCAAGAAAATCCATTTATCCAGTGGTGAAATTATTGAAACTAAAACAGTGATTATTGCTACTGGTGCAAAATGGCGTGAACTGGGAGTCCCTGGCGAAAAAGAAAATGTGGGTTCCGGCGTGGCCTATTGTCCGCACTGTGATGGACCATTTTTTAAAGGCAAGGATGTGGCGGTAGTTGGAGGAGGTAACTCTGGTATCGAAGCTGCTATCGATTTAGCTGGTATGGTTGACCATGTCACTGTTTTCGAATTTTTACCTGACTTAAAAGCAGACAAAGTGTTGGTGGAAAAAGCCGAAGCTAATAGTAAAATAACGATTATCAAAAACGTCGCTACTAAACAGATATTGTCAGAAAATGGCAAAGTAGTCGGCCTTGAATATGAAGACAGAGTTAGCGGGGAAATAAAGCAACAAGCTTTAGCCGGTGTATTTGTTCAAATTGGTTTAGTGCCTAATAGCGCATTCTTAAAAGATGTGGTTGAACTTAGTAAATTTGGTGAAGTGGTGATAGATCACAAGTGTGCAACCTCTGAGCCTGGTATTTTTGCTGCTGGGGATGTGACAACCGTGCCTTATAAGCAAATTGTCATCGCAATGGGAGAGGGGTCAAAAGCCTCTTTATCAGCCTTTGATTATCTAATCAGAGAAAGCTAAACGCCTATATAAATTCAAAGGTCAAAAGACAAAGACAAGCTTCGGCTTGTCTTTTTTGTATTAAATTATCCAATTAATTGGGTTATAGATTGGAGACTTACGCCGATAACATTCAAACTCAGTCTATACTTGGAGCACTAACATATTGTTCTAAATGCAGTGAGCTATTAGCAAAAGTAATTTATAATTATAATTATCTTGTATTTCAACATCTTGTTTTGTTGAATTTAATGGAATAAATGGAGTCGAGTTAATGGGTAAACGCAATCAGAATATTGTCGACCAAGAAGTCACTTTTGGGGTAGATGAAGAGTTGGTATCTGTTACAGATCTTCGCGGCGTAGTAACCTACTCAAACGACAAGTTTTGTGAGGTAGCTGGGTTTACCAGAGACGAAATCGTTGGCAAAAATCACAATATCGTAAGACATCCTGATATGCCTAAAGCGGCATTTGCAGATTTATGGGAAAAACTAAAAGCCAAGCAACCTTGGCGTGGGGCGGTGAAAAATCGTTGCCAAGATGGTCGCTATTATTGGGTTGATGCTTATGTCACTCCGGTCTATGAAAATGGCGATTTAAAAGGTTTTCAATCGGTCCGTCGTTTTCTGCAACCTGAATATCGTAAACGTGCAGAAGCTCTTTACTCTAAATTGAATAAAGGCGAGAAGGCCGAACGTAAATGGGCGTTAAATTGGGGGATTAAACACGCTATATTTTTACTCTTAGCGGCCGCTATTTTAGGTGCAACAATGTTTATGCCTTATTTTGCTTTGTTACTGGTGGGCTTACCTTATTTGGTATTCAAAAGTGAAATCTTTAGTTTGCCAAACTATCTTAAAAAATCTCAGCAAGATTATGACAGTGTCTCTCGATTTGTTTTTTCAGGTACGGGCATTGTCAGTGTTGCTGATTTCCCCGCAAAAATGCATCAGGGGGCAATACGAACTATCATCGGACGGGTAATAGATAGTTCTGCATCTTTATACAACGTTGTCGTCGAGCTAAAATCTGCAGCTGAACGAGCGACCGAAGGTGTTGAAAAAGAAACGGCTGAAGTACATCAAGTATCCGCTGCAATCGAGCAAATGGGCGCTTCGATTAGCGAGGTGGCAAACAACATTACCTTAACTTCACAAAAAATTGAAAGTGCTAATCAAGGTTGTGAAAATGCCACTAAAGCAATGACCGAAACAATGCACAAAGTGTCGCAGTTGGCTGAAGATGTGGAAAGCTCTGCAAATGCTTCGGGCCAACTGGCTGAAGAGGCGCAGCGCATTGGCAACGTGATGAGTGAAATTCAAGGTATTGCCGATCAAACCAATTTACTCGCGCTAAATGCGGCTATTGAAGCGGCAAGAGCTGGTGAGCATGGTCGCGGTTTTGCGGTAGTTGCCGATGAAGTGCGTGCTTTATCGAGTCGAACCCATTCGGCTACCGAACAAATTCAAACTTCAATTAATGAAATTCAATCCACTTTACTTACTTGGGCTAAATCCATGAATGAAGGTAAAGATGCTGCAATCGAATGTGTTGCTGATACTAGGCAGTCGCGAGAGTTAATTGAGGGCGTTTATCAGCAAATTTCTGAGATATCAGGGCTCGCATTTCAGATTTCCACAGCTGCTGAACAGCAAAGATTGGTCTCTCAGGAAGTTAACGATAGTATTTTAAATGTGAGTAATATTTCGCAAGAAAATTTAGAGCAAGTTAATTTTGTGAAAGAAGCTTCAAACGATATCAATACTAAAGCAAAAGTGCTGGCATCGCTGGGTTTAACATTTGGATAATTTGAATTAAATAAAAACAGCAAGCGCTAATGCTTGCGCTTGCTGTTTTAATCATTATTACCAGATACGTACGCGTTCTTCAGGTGCCAAATAAAGTGCATCACCCGGTTGAACGTTAAATGCTTTGTACCAAGCGTCATGGTTACGAGGGGCAACAGTTCTGTATCGCGCCGGAGCATGGGGGTCAGATTTAAGCTGTGACATCAGACTTTGTTCAGTACGTTTTTCACGCCAGACTTGAGCCCAAGCTAAGAAGAAACGCTGATCGCCAGTAACACCATCAATTACCGGTGCTTCTTTGCCATTTAAACTTAATTTATATGCATGATAGGCCATTGCTAAACCGCCTACATCACCGATATTTTCACCCAGAGTCAGACGACCATTTACATGACTGCCTGCAATTGGCTCATAACCATCATATTGGGCAGCTAACGCATCGGTTCTAGCTTCAAATGCGGCACGATCTTCATCGGTCCACCAATTACGCTGAATACCATTTTCATCCGATTTAGAGCCCTGATCATCAAACCCATGACCCATTTCGTGGCCTATTACTGCCCCTATGCCGCCATAATTTACCGCTGGATCAGCATTGGGATCAAAAAATGGTGGTTGCAGAATTGCCGCAGGGAAAACAATTTCGTTGAACGAACTATTGTAATACGCGTTTACTTGTTGAGGTGACATGCCCCAGCGTTCACGATCTGTTTTTTCAAGTTCTTGAGCTGCGCTATCATCCCTAAAAAACTTACGAATACGTTGTACATTGCCAATTAGGTCATCAGGCTTAATTTCTAGACCATTGAAACTTTGCCATTCATCAGGGTAGCCAATTTTGGGACGAAAAGACGCTAACTTAGCGTGTGCGTTTTTCTTGGTTTCATCCCCCATCCATTGCAAACTATCGATACGTTCGCCCAAGGCGGTTCTGAGGTTTTCAACCAGTTCGGCCATTTGTGCTTTAGAACTGGCTGGAAAATGCTTTTCGACGTAAGTTTTACCAATAGCAAATCCAAGGGATTGGGTACCTGACATTTGCGCTATAGCACGTTTCCAACGAGGACGAGGTTCTTGCTGACCATTTAATGTTTTGCCATAAAACTCAAAGTTAGCACTGAAAATTTCGTCAGATAGCAACTCAGCTTGGTTGGTGATCGTATGATAAGTCATATAATCTTTCCAAACAGAGAGGGGTTCACTATTGACTAATTCAATGGCTTTTTTGATCGGTTCAGGCTGTGACATATTTAAATGCGGAACCTTGTATTCAGTTTCTGCAAAATAGGTATCCCAGTCAAAGCCAGGGTAATCGGTTGACAGTTGTTGCCGTTCAATTTGGTTGAGTGTCAAATCTCGATCGCGACGTTTTTCGCGAGGCCATTGCGCTTCAGCGATTTTGGTTTCTAAGGCTAAGATGCCTTTGGCTTTTTGTGCTGCATCTTCGACTTTTGCAAAATTCAACATCTCTTCAATGTGCGCAACGTATGCTTCACGTATTTCTATAAAACGTTCGCTATCTTCTAAATAGTATGAACGGTCAGGAAGTCCCAAGCCACCAACACCCACAGACATTTGGTATTGATCTGGATTGAGGCGATTAAACCACATTCCACCATAGATCGGGCTTGCCGAACCGTCGAGCCAAGCACGGCCAAACATGGCGGTTAGTTGGGTTTTATCTGAAATACTACTGATACTTTCTAGCACTGGAGAAATGGCTGCGATGCCTTTGGCATTTGCCGCTTCAGTGTCCATGTAAGCTTTATAGAAATTGGCAATTAATTGTTCTTCCGACGTCAATTCTTCGCTATTGCTAGTATTTGCTAATTCATCAATGATAGTTTTAATTTGCTTTTCACTGCGCTCAGCTAATTTTGTAAAGGCACCATAGCGAACTTTGTCACTAGGGATTACAAAGTTATCGTACCAAGTACCACCTGCGTAACGGAAAAAGTCGTCACCGGGTTTAACTGATTCATCTCTTGCATCCAGCTCAATACCAAAGTCGCCTAATTCAGCCTTTGTTGTTGGCGTTGTGGCTGCCACATCTTGTTTTGGGGCAGGTGTATCTGCAGACTTATTACATGCGCTTAAAATAAATACGCTCGCTATGCTGGCCGCTATAAGTGTTTTTTTCATAAATCCTCAATTTTTCGCTTTATGATGTATACATCAAAATCCAAAGCTACATGAAACGCTGTATTCAGTACTCTCATGTCTATGAAACCAGTACTGAAATTTTATAAAATAATTTAATCAATATTAACCGCGTTACTCTACCTATAATTGAATCTAAATTACATAGTTGTTAGATAAACGGTACATAATTTAAGAGTAACAAGCTCAAAACAAATAATTTTGTGCTTTAGCCATGAATAATATTGCCAGCGTTGTAGGGGATAAATACCCCAGCTACAGGAAGGGAATTTGTAGCATGGCCTTCAGGCCATAAATGGTGTTGCCAGCGTTGTAGGGGATAAATCCTCCACCTATAGGGGGGGAATTTGTAGCATGGCCTTTAGGCCATAAATGGTGTTGCCAACGTTGTAGGGGATAAATCCCCCAGCTACAGGAAGGGAATTTGTAGCATGGCCTTCAGGCCATGAATGATGCCGCCAGCGTTGTAGGGGATAAATCCCCCACCTACAGGAGGGGAGTTTATAGCATGGCCTTTAGGCCATAAATGGTGTTGCGAGTGTTGTAGGGGATAAATCCCCCACCTACAGGAGGGGAATTTGTAGCATGGCCTTCAGGCCATAAATGCCGATGCCAGCGTTGTAGGGGATAAATCCCCCACCTACAGGAGGGGAGTTTATAGCATGGCCTTTAGGCCATAAATGGTGTTGCCAGCGTTGTAGGGGATAAATCCGTCACCTACGGTGGAGTTGTTAAATCTGCGCTGATCAAATCAATGGATTTAGGAGTGATTTTTAGCATACTACCTTGATCGTACCAATCACCTAACACAATTCGAAGAGCTGGCTTACTATTGACTTCTAATTGATGAATGGCGGGACGATGGGTATGACCGTGGATCAATTGCTGGACATTATATTCCTGCATATAGTTAACCACCTCTGCGGAAGTCACATCCATTATTTCCATGCTAAGTTTTTGCTGATTTTGTTGGCTGGTTTTTCGTCCTTTTTCGGCAATTTTTCTGCGAACCCATAACGGCAAGCTTAAAATCATTCTTGGCCACCACCAACCACGGGCCTTTTTCCGAAATTTTTGGTAGGCGAGATCTAACGTACAGAGTTCGTCACCATGCATCAACAGAGTCGAAGTTCCATACAGATTGATGACATGTTGTTGGTTTAAAATTGTCATGCCTGCTCTGCGCGCAAATTTTTCTCGAATTAAGAAATCACGGTTTCCGTGTATAAAATAGATGGGTACGCCGGTTTGTGAAAACTGCTTAAATAAGCTTGCTACATGTTCGCTAAATTCATTGCGATCGTCGTCGCCAATCCAATATTCGAACAAATCGCCAAGGACATATAAAGCATCAGCCCCTAAGGCTTGGTCACTCAAAAAAGACGCCAAACACGCGGTAATGTCAGGACGCTGAGCACTTAAATGCAAGTCTGAAATAAAGTAAGTATATGGTTTCATAAGGAAAACAAAAAAGGCTGATTAAAATCAGCCTTTTTAATGTTATTAATCGGTTATCTCAGCTTTTTGAATAACGACGTCTTCAACAGGTACATCATCATGCATTCCGTGACGGGATGTTTTAACCCCTTTAATTTTGTTCACGATATCCATGCCTTCAACTACTTCACCAAATGCACAGTATCCCCAACCTTCCATTGATTCACTGCGAAAGTTTAGGAAGCTATTGTCTTTAAGGTTTATGAAGAATTGCGCAGTCGCTGAATGTGGATCATTGGTGCGAGCCATAGCAATAGTACCAGTGTTATTTGCTACACCGTTATTCGCTTCATTTTGAATAGGCTCATTTGGATCTTTTTGGTCCATTCCTGGCTCAAATCCACCGCCTTGGATCATAAATCCATCTATGACGCGATGAAATATTGTGTTGTCGTAAAATCCATCTTTTACATAGCTTAAAAAGTTCTCAACCGTCTTCGGTGCTTTATCTTCAAAAAGGTTAAGTACGATTACGCCATAGTTTGTATGTAGTTTTACCATCAAGGGTTCCTGTGGATAAAGTAGTGAATTTAAATTTGTTCAGCTAAGTAGTGTATCGCAATCATAAAAATATTTCAGCTGTTGCTGTCACTTTGGAATAATAATTTGTGTTAATTTTTGCTAACACGCTGGTTTATGTCGACATGAGTCGGTGCTAGAATCGCGCAATTATTTATAAAGATAACCAATGGAACCAATATAATGCAACAAATATACAATACCCTCACTCGACAAAAAGAGACTTTTAAGCCATTAGTGGCTGGCAAAGTGGGTTTGTATGTCTGTGGGATTACGGTTTATGACGTTTGCCATATGGGACATGCTCGTACTTATCTGAGTTTCGATCTAATGGTGCGCTACCTGCGCCACAAAGGCTACGAGGTGAATTATGTTCGAAACATTACAGATGTGGATGACAAAATTATCCAAAGAGCCAATCAAAACGGCGAAACCCCTGAGCAGTTAACTCAGCGCACCATTGCTTTGATGCATGAAGATTTTGCTGCAATTAATTTGCTAGAGCCTGATGTCGAGCCGCGTGTTACCACTCATATTCCTGAAATTATCGACGTAATTGAACGATTAATTGCTAAAGGACATGCATATCAAGCGCCTAGTGGTGATGTGTTGTTTGATGTGAGTACCTACGAGCAATATGGCAAATTGAGTCGACAAGATTTAGATCAGCTTAATGCCGGTGAGCGAGTAGAGGTGTCAGCTGATAAAACTGACCCTCTAGACTTCGTATTGTGGAAAACAGTTAAACCCGGTGAACCTTATTGGGATTCTCCTTGGGGGCAAGGTCGTCCTGGTTGGCACATTGAATGTTCGGCCATGAATAGCAAACATTTAGGCACGCACTTTGATATTCACGGTGGTGGTTCTGATTTGATCTTCCCTCACCATGAAAATGAAGTGGCACAATCTTGCTGTGCATTTGACACTCCTTATGTGAATTACTGGATGCATACAGGAATGGTACAGGTGGATTCAGAAAAAATGTCTAAATCCCTAGGCAACTTTTTCACCTTGCGAGATGTTTTAAAAGATTATGATGCTGAAACCCTGCGTTATTTCTTGATGTCTGCCCATTATCGCAGTCAGCTAAGTTATTCTGAGGACAACATCAAGCAAGCTAAATCGGCGTTGGAACGTCTATATACTGCTTTGCGTGATAGTCAGCCTAACCATGACGTGGATATGCAAAAAGGTACTTATTTACAGCGTTTTGAAGCGGCCATGGATGATGATTTCAATACACCAGAAGCCTTCGCTGTGATGTTTGACTTGGTGAAAGATATCAACAAAAGCAAGGGCCAAGAAAAATCAGATCTAGCCGGTATTTTGTTGAAATTAGGAGACATCTTAGGATTTTTACAAATGGATCCTGTGGCCTATTTGCAAGGTGGCGCCGCTCAAGGCGATGAGGTTTCGGTAATCGAAGGATTAATTAAAGCCCGTAACGATGCCAGAGCCGAAAAAGATTGGGCAGCGGCCGATACTGCTCGTGATGCGCTAACGGCGATGGGGGTGGTGTTAGAAGACAGCGCCAACGGCACCATTTGGCGAAAAATCTAATCCCTAGCATGGCCTTTTAGGCCATGAATAATGTTGCCAGCGTTGTAGGGGATAAATCCCCCACCTACAGGGGCAATTAATCTGTAGCATGGCCTTTAGGCCATGGATGATGTTGCCAGTGTTGTAGGGGATAAATCTCCCACCTACAGGGTGCAATTAATCTGTAGCATGGCCTTTAGGCTATGGATGATGTTGCCAGTGTTGTAGGGGATAAATCTCCCACCTACAGGGTGCAATTAATCTGTAGCATGGCCTTTAGGCCATGAATGACGATGCTAGCGTTGCAGGGGATAAATCCCCCACCTACAGGGTGCAATTAATCTGTAGCATGGCCTTTAGGCCATGGATGATGTTGCCAGTGTTGTAGGGGATAAATCCCCCACCTACAGGGGCAATTAATCTGTAGCATGGCCTTTAGGCCATGAATGCTGTTGCTAGCGTTGCAGGGGATAAATCCCCCACCTACAGGGTGCAATTAATCTGTAGCATGGCCCTTAGGCCATGAGCACCGAACAACAACCGCGGGGCTAAAGCCACCGCCTACACGAATCATCGAATAAAATGCATCACCGCTTTTTTGTAGCATGGCCCTTAGGTCATGGATGATGTTGCCAGCGATGTAGGGGATAAATCCCCCATCTACAGGGTGCAATTAATCTGTAGCATGGCCTTCAGGCCATGAAAAATATCAAAAAAGCGCAGGATAAACCTCCCCGCTAGATTTGCGGAGGATTTTGTGGATTGTTTTGTTCAACAACTGCAGCTGTGACAGTTGATTCTTGCTCAAATTCGGTTTTCCAGCGCTGCTGCGAAACATGACTTTTTATCAGCTCGATACATTCATTTACCACGGCTAATACCTCATCATCTAACGCTTCATCTTCACTTGAAAATCGACCAATCCCATGTTTTACAAAATCGTCGATTTTTTCTGGGGTCATGTCTTTGAGCAGATTAACGATTGATTGGGTGACAATGTCTGTCACCGCGGACTCTAAGGTGCGCTCAATGGTTGAACCTAACACTGGAACCAGTTTTAAGGTTGAAATATGCGGATTGCCTCTAACTGCTTTACCAACACTTTTGTTCACATGTTGTCTTACGGACTGGCCATGTTCGTTATGTTCAATAGACTCACCAATATGACTCAATACTGATGCTGTCCATCTGGATATCACCGGCAGTCGAGATGCGATTACATTTTGAGTAATATCTTCTACTAGGGGAGAACCTGCAGCGATATCTTTTTGCGCATCCGATAATACTTTGACAACAATGCGATCAGACAGCTCTTCTACAAAAACTTCATAATAAAATGCGATAAAGCGAAACAAAGCTGTGCGCCTAAGGTCAATAATTTCATATTTATGCAGGCGATGAAGAATTGAAAATATCCGTAAAAAACGGAATATTCGAGCAGCACCAAGTGGGATACAGCCAACCAAATCGTAAAAGTGAATAAATGGGAAAAAATACCATCTCAAGTAGGTCTTTTTTACCACTGCAACTATCCAGCGTAAGCAAAATTCACTAAGGAATACCGCGACAAAGGCTAAATCTATCAACAGGAAGTTATTGTGCACAGGGGCATAGCCAGTGACTAAGGATTCCGATACATAAGCTAATGATTGTTTGACGATTTCGGTGCTGTATAAGGAGTCAAAAATAATCCAGATAAGATTAATGAATAATAATCCTAGCATAAATAAATCGAGCAAAAGCCAAGGACCCTCATGGCTTTTGCTTAGATTTTTGCGATTAAACCCCAGCATCGATCATTCCTTTACCTTAGTTAACTTTGACTTGTTAGGTACGAGTAACGTCAACATAGACTTTTATCTTCTGTCCAGGCTGCAAATATTTACGCAGTTTATCTTGATTCCAACGTTTTAAATCGACCAGATTCACTTTAAATTTATTCGCAATTCGAGCTAATGAATCACCTTTTTTAACGGTGTAGGTTAACGTGCGCATTACCGCATCTTTACGTTGCGATTCAGACGCTTGTTTAACCCAAATAACCAAGTTTTTACCTGGCATTAAGGGATCGGTGGGAGCCATACCGTTCCATTTGGCCAAACTACGCATGTCGACCTTATATTCGCGGCTTAAATCCCAAAAGGTATCACCACTTTTTACTTTGTGATTTAAAGAGTAACTTCCGCGAGGTTTAGATTGAGTAGTTGCCAGCCGCTGCTCTTGTGAAAGGGAATATGAATCCAGAGATTTTAGTGAAACCGGCACCAAAATATAATCTCCGACCCGGATCAGGTTGCCTTGCATATCATTCACACCTTGGATCACGCCAACGGTGGTATGATATTGTTTGGCTAATTTTAATAAACTGTCACCACTTTTGATTTTATGCCTAACCCAGTTAAGACGTTCATTTTCTTCTATTTTATTTAGCGCAATCTCAAAATTGTCAACGCTTTCAACAGGCAATAATAATCTGTGAGGGCCATCAGGATCCGTTGCCCAACGATTGAAGCCAGCATTCAGGGAATGAAGTTCTTTGAGGGTTAATCCCGCAAGGTCTGCCGCTAACGCAAGATCGATTTGTGACTCCACGTCTACCACTTCAACAAAAGGTTTATTTGGAATGGCTGTCCACGCAATATTGTCATCATCTGCATCTTTTAAAATGCTGCTAAGAGCTAATAATTTAGGCACATATGCTCGGGTTTCGCGAGGTAAATCTAACGACCAGAAGTCAGTAGGTTTTCCGGCTTTTTTATTCCGTCTAATCGCACTTCTGACTCTACCTTCACCTGAATTGTATGCTGCCAACGCATGTAGCCAGTCGCCATCAAACATATTATTTAAGTAGGTCAGATAGGCAATTGCGCCCTCAGTTGATGCAACTACATCGCGTCTTCCGTCATACCACCAAGTTTGTTTCATGCCAAAACGTTTTCCAGTACCTGGAATAAACTGCCACATGCCTGCAGCACGTCCATGGGAATAGGCAAAAGGATCAAATGCGCTTTCTACTATGGGCAAAAAAGCTAACTCAAGGGGAAGTTGATTCTTTTCAATTTGCTCAACAATGTAGTGCATGAAAGGCTTGGCTCGAGTTGCGACTCGCTGCATATATTCAGGGTGCTTCAGATACCAATTTTTTTGTGCCTTTAAACGATCATTATCTGGGATCGGGAAAGTTAACTGTTGTTTAATTCTAAGCCAAAGGTTTTCAGGGCTCTGAGTTGACTCGTTGATATCAGCAATTTCATCATCAGGTAATTCTACGTAATTGTCTGGCTCAACTGTAATTTCTACTATTTCTGTAGGGTGAGTAACAGGAATAGTGCCCTGAGATGCGGAGGTGCAATCAAAAAGCTCATCAGCTAAAGCGTGTTTCTGTTCACAGCTGTTATTGATTTGTTCGGCAATCAGTTGTTCTTGATGAGTTTCGCTTTGGGCATGGGAGTCCGCCATATATGTTTGGCAACCCGTTAATACCATTAGCAACGAAAAAGAGGTGATTTTCATTGCGGTGTTGAAAAACCCTGTTTGACCCTTATCATTGGCTCCACTAAAAATTGTCTTTCCACTGCCTGATTGCAGCGAAAACGTCTGTTTCGTTGGATAACTTCTTGCCAACAAATTGTTCTGCATTATGTTTTATTTCATCCTGTTGCGCACGTAAAAACGGATTTATCGCTTTTTGTTGTTCGATATTTGAAGGCAGAGTAGGTAGCCCCTGACTTCTTTGATGTTTTGCCCAATCTGAATAGGCGTGTAGAGCTTGGTTTTCAGGTTCTACATTTAGCGCAAAATTCACATTAGCTAAAGTATATTCGTGGGTACAATAGACCTTAGTTTGTGCTGGGAGTTTCATTAATTTCTCTAAAGATTCATGCATTTGTTGTGGTGTGCCTTCGAAAAGTCTGCCGCAACCCGCTGAAAATAAGGTATCTCCACAAAACAGCATATTTTGACCATAAAACGCGATATGGTCCAAGGTGTGCCCTGGTACCTCTAAAATCGCCAATTCAAGATCCAAGGAATCGAGCACTACTGAATCGCCTTCCTTCAATCTTTTGGTCAAGCCTTGAATATTACCATAGTCTGGTCCCAACACGGGAATCTCTGGTGCGTGTTTTAAAAGGGCCAAAATGCCACCGGTATGATCATTGTGATGGTGGGTCACCAATATCCCTTTTAGGGTTAAATTTGTCGATTGAATATAATCTAAAACTGGTGATGCATCTCCAGGATCAACCACCCAGCAATTCACGCCATTGTGTACACACCAAATATAGTTATCTGTGAACGCCGGGATAGGAAATACCGATAGGATTGACTGAGTTTGTTTTGTTTGAGACATAATTACCTTGCTTGTGTCACTTCGCTAGTGTTGTACTATATGTAGTTGTTGGTAGCTGCGCAATTGTTTGGACAATATGAAGCCTGCTTTAATCTCTAAAAAACCGATTTATCCCACTTCCTGGCAAGCTTTGCCTGTTGGGGAGCCCATGAAAGAACATGTGGAAACCAGCTTAGAAGCATGTAGCAGGCGTTTTTTTGGCTATCATTTAGTTAAGGTGGGCTGTTTGAGCAGCCAAATCGATTTATCAGAATGTGCAATCAAACATATTGTTAATGTGGTGAATCGAAAATGCGTAGAGCAACATCAACCTATAAAAGGTAACCAAGTTATCGCAGATAGCCATGAGCTGCCTTTTAGCGAAAACAGCGTCGACGCTTTTTTGCTAGCCCATGAACTGGACTTTTCCAGAGATCCCCATCAAATTTTAAGAGAAATTGATCGAACATTAATTCCCAATGGCCACGTGGTGATAGTGGGCTTCAATCCATTTAGTTTGGCTGGGATTTTGCGTTATCTTCCGTTTAAATCAAATAAGATTTTACGGGAAGCTCGCTTTTTTAGCAGTATGCGAATAAATGACTGGCTGCATTTGCTTGGTTTTGAAACCATTGAGCAACATCAGTTGGTATTTTCGAGTTTGATGTTTAAGCGTAAATCACGGCTTTTTTCAGGAATAGAATCGTTCTGTCGTAAATATTTGCCAATATTTTCGAGTATTTACGTGATAGTCGCCAAAAAGCGTGTGATTCCACTTTCCTTAATTAAACCAAAATGGAAACCCTCACCAAAGTTCTCAACGGTAGGTGCTAGCGTTCGCACCTCAATGCAAAAAAATAGTCGTTAACTGCAATAGCTGAAGTACTGTTGTTAAGTCTGTTTTAGGCAAATAAAAAGGCGTTCATAATATGAACGCCTAATAGTGGATCAGTTGTTAGGTTAGTGAAGCTATTATTTAACTTTCATACCAGGTTGTGCTCCTTCATGGGGTTCCATGATCCACAGATCTTTTCCACCCGGTCCAGCCGCTAAAACCATTCCCTCTGACAAACCAAAACGCATTTTACGGGGGGCTAAATTTGCCACCATTACGGTTAACTTACCTTCAAGGTCTTCCGGTTGATAGGCTGATTTAATGCCGGCGAACACCTGTTTAGTTTCTCCGCCTAGATCCAATTGCAGACGCAGTAATTTATCTGCACCTTCAACGTGTTCAGCTTTGGCTATTTTAGCTATACGTAGGTCGACTTTTGCAAAGTCATCAAAGCTAATCGTTTCACCAATTGGATCTTTGCTAAGTGGGCCATCGGTGGCCGATTCCGACGCGGGAGCTGCGACCTTCTTAGGCTCAAGGTTTTCTTTTGAGTCTTCTATAATCGCGTTAACCTTGTCCATATCAACACGTTGCATCAAGGCTTTAAACTTGTTTATTTTATGTTTACCCAAGTCACGTTGCGCACTGTCCCAATCAAGTTCATCGTTTAGGAAGGCTTCAGCTTGCTCAGCCAGTTTTGGTAATACAGGTTTAAGATAAACAACCAATATACGGAACAAGTTGATTCCCAATGAACAAACATCGTGAGTATATTGCTCTTTACCTTCTTCTTTGATGGTCACCCAAGGAGCTTGCGCATCAATGAATTGATTGGCTTTATCTGCCAAAGCCATGATTTCACGGATAGCTCTGTTGTATTGGCGCTTTTCATACATGTTGGCAATGTCATCAGAGGCTTGTTTAAATTGTGCAAGCAATTCAGGCTCAATGACGTTATCCGATAATGTAGCGTCAAAACGTTTGGTGATGAATCCGGCGCAACGACTGGCAATATTCACTACTTTACCGACTAAGTCAGAATTTACTTTCTGCGCAAAATCTTCCAAATTTAAATCGATATCAGTGACGCCGTCACTTAATTTAGAGGCGTAGTAATAACGTAAATACTCTGGATTCAAATGATCTAAATAGGTGCGTCCTTTAATAAAGGTACCCGTGGATTTAGACATTTTTGCGCCATTTACCGTGACAAAACCGTGGACGTTAACACCCGTTGGTTTGCGTAGACCTGCACCTTCAAGCATGGCGGGCCAGAACAAACAATGGAAATATGTAATGTCTTTGCCGATGAAATGATATAGCTCAGCATCTGAGTCTGCATTCCAGAAACTATCAAAATCAATATCATGTTGATTACAATAATTTTTGAAGCTCGCCATGTAACCTACTGGAGCATCAACCCAAACATAGAAAAACTTGTTCGGTGCGCCAGGTATCTCAAAACCGAAATAAGGCGCGTCTCGACTGATATCCCACTGTTGCAATCCTTCGTCAAACCACTCTTTGAGTTTATTGGCGATTTCTTCTTGCAGCGCACCACTGACGAGCCACTCTTTGAGCATATCTTCAAATTTTGGCAAATCGAAAAAATAATGTTCTGAATCTTTCAAGATAGGAGTTGCACCGGATACTACAGAGCGCGGATTGATAACTTCCGTGGGGCTGTAGGTCGCACTGCATACGTCGCAGCTATCGCCATTTTGATTTTCGGCTTTACACGAAGGGCAAGTACCTTTGATGAAACGATCTGGCAAGAACATTTTCTTTTCCGGATCATACAATTGGCTGATAGTACGTTTGCTGATGTAGCCGGCAGAATTCAAGCGATTATAGATTTCTTCACATAATTCTTTGTTTTCTTCAGAGTGGGTCACATAGTAATTATCGTATTCGATGTGAAAATCAAGCAGATCTTGGTGATGTTCTGCTCGAGTTTGCGCGACCATTTGTTCAGGGGTAATCCCTAACTCCTGAGCTTTTAACATTACCGGCGTACCGTGTGCATCATCTGCACAAACACTGTAGCATTGGTTGCCTCGCATTCGTTGATAACGTGTCCATATATCAGTTTGAATGTGTTCCAGTAAATGGCCTAGATGGATAGAACCATTGGCATAAGGTAAGGCACTGGTGACGAGTATTTTACGTGGCTGATTTGGCATGTTTGATTACGAGTCTTGATTAGTTGAAAAAAGGACGCAAATGGTAACGAAAATGCAGCGTTATTGCATTAGTAAAACAGCATAAAATCACATAAATTGCATCAAAAGGAGTCACCTTTGTCGAATACCCTGTTTAATCAACCCCAGATAACGCAAATTTGTCAGCTTATTGGACAAATGTTGAGCTTGTCTGAATCGCAAATAACGGATTGTTTGTCTCAGCAAGGGCAAAAATTGCAATTTTGTTTCCCATTTGCCTGTGAACAGGATTTTTCACTCATTATGGGCGCTATCGACGAACTTGGGTTAGATTCCAATCACGTGCAATTAAGCTGCGATATTGCGGCCAAAAAAACCAAAGTCAAACGCCTACAAAAGATTAAAAATATTATTGCAGTGGCCTCTGGTAAAGGTGGCGTTGGTAAGTCTACAACGGCAGTGAACCTGGCCTTTGCGTTACAAGCGCAAGGTGCAACGGTTGGCATATTAGATGCCGATATTTATGGTCCATCTGTGCCGATTATGTTGGGTAATCCTGAGCAAAGACCGCAAAGCGAAGATAATAAACATATGATCCCAATCAACTGTAACGGGGTGGTGGCCAATTCGATTGGTTATCTAGTGCCCAGTGATGATGCGACGGTTTGGCGTGGTCCTATGGCAAGTAAAGCGTTACAGCAAATCCTTAACGAAACCCTATGGCCTGAACTGGATTATTTGATTGTTGATATGCCTCCAGGCACCGGCGATATTCAGTTGACTATGGCGCAAATGGTGCCTTTAACTGCTGCAATAGTGGTTACGACACCACAGGACATAGCCTTGGCTGACGCCAAAAAAGGTATCGCGATGTTTAACAAAGTGAGTATTCCTGTTTTAGGTATTATTGAGAATATGAGCTATTACCAATGCCGTAAATGCGGCAATAAAGAGTTTGTGTTCGCCAGTGGTGGCGGGCAAAAATTAGCTGAACAGCAAAGCTTGGAATTACTTGGTCAGTTACCATTAGATATTCAAATCCGAGAGCATGCTGACAACGGTTTACCGTTAATACTTGAACAACCTAATGGTGATTTGGCACAGGCGTATTTGCATGCCGCTAAAAAAATGTCACAACAATTAGCCTACAGCCAAATTTTAAAAAGTGATGATTCAATCCCAATTGTTGAAAAACATTGAACAACCGCACCTAGGCGATCATAATGTGCGCGAATTGAGCTTTAAATTAAAAGCCGCGGATCAAGCGGTACACTTACAGAGAAAATTTCATGCGGTTATGTGATAAAGATATTTTTCAATACATAAAAGAAGGCAAAATTTCGATTTCTCCTGAACCTGATTATTCTGAAATCAGTGGTGTAACCGTGGATATCCGATTAGGTAATAAATTTCGGGTTTTTGAAGATCACACAGCACCTTTTATTGATCTCAGTGGTCCTAAAGCTGAAGTTCAAGAAGCCATGAACACAGTTATGAGCGATGAAATTATTGTCCCTGATGATAAGTCCTTTTTCCTGCACCCGGGTGAATTGGCATTAGCGGTGACGTATGAATCTGTGACGCTACCGGCCAATATTGTTGGCTGGTTAGATGGACGTTCTTCCCTTGCACGCTTGGGATTGATGGTTCACGTTACCGCACATCGCATAGATCCGGGCTGGTCAGGCAATATCGTATTGGAGTTTTTCAATAGCGGTAAACTACCATTGGCGTTAAAACCAAAAATGAAAATTGGTGCCATCAGTTTTGAAGTGTTGTCTGATTTTGCAGAAAAACCCTACAGCAGTAGAGCTGATGCGAAATATCGTAATCAAGATGGAGCTATTGCTAGTCGCATTAGTGCAGACGACAAGTCTTAGAGGTTGGGGTTACTAAACTCAGTAGAGTGGATTTTCAGTCGTCGTTCTGAGTTGGCTAGGCGTTAACCCCGTCCAACGTTTGACTGAACGCCGGAAATTAGGAATATCACTAAACTGCATCAAGTGAGCCGTTTCTTCGTTACTGAGTTGTTGAACTTGGAGTAGGTAGATTGCTTCTTGTTTGCCTACTTCATCATGAATTTGCTGAAAGGTGTAACCATGCTGTTTGAGCTTGCGTTTAAACGTTGCAGGACTCATACAAAATTTCTCGGCTGCTTTTTGTAAGCCACAATCAGAATGTTTTGATATTGTGGTACGCACCGCTTCTATAAATCCTTTGCTTGGCATCGAAACCATCTTGCACTGACGCAAAGCATGGCGTTTTAAGCTATCGCTGCGATTTATACACAAGCTCGCCAGCCATTTTTTATCGAAGCTAATACTCATCGCGGGTTGAGAAAAGTTCAGTCTATGGCCTAAATGAACCTCGTACTCTTGAATATATTTAGGCCGTGGAAATGGAAAGTTAAACTGAAATGGGATGCGCTGACCGAGAATTAATTTAACGGCTGAAACCAGTGCCGTGCAATACAGCTCTGCGATAAATTGAAAGCGCTCTCCACATCCAATCGCATCGGTAATCAATACGTAGTGACGTTGCTGCGAAGCATAGTGTTTAGTGTCTAAAAAAGGGCAAATCTGACTTCTAAGTACGGCCAACACAGTGAATGCATCAGCTAAATTACGACTGTGCATCAATGCATTGGAAATCGCCCCATAATTGCCCGGAAACATACGTTTGCCTAATAAAAAACCACAATCGTGTCCTGGAGTTAATGATTGCGCATTGCCCATAAGTTGCAGCAATTGTAGCGCACTGAGCTTTCTATCTGACACTAAATCTTGATTAAATATGCCTGTGCCACGCAACAGCTTGTGTTTATTGACGTCTCTGGAACGACTGAAGTCCAAAATGCTAGCTGCCAATTGGTGGGCAGGTATAACTTTATCATCAACATAAAAAAAGCGGTTTTCATCCATGTGCCTGTCCACCCTGATTCAGCCCGCTTTGTTTCGGTGTACTCCTTTGATCTTGCTTGAACCTTTCCAACCGTTGGTTAAGGCGTCGCAGTAGGCTTTCTGTTACGTCGCCTAAAATTGCCGACTCTGCAACAAAACTGAGCTGGTGGTAAACTGACTCCCCTGACTGACATGGCTTAAACGCGATACTCGCTATGGCTTTTTTGATTTGGCCGGCTATTTTTTCTGCACTCTGCAAATTAGTGTTAGGCAACAATAATATAAATCGGTCACCTGCATAGCGACAGGCTAGGTCAGTAGCACGCAAGTTCATTAAGATTAAATCTGCTAGCTCACGCAGAAGTTGGTCACCTTGAATATGGCCAAATTGGCGATTAAATACATCGAAGTTGTCGATATCTAGCATCACAACTGAAAACTCAGGATTGTGATTGTTTTGCAATTGTGAGTCGATTTGCGTGCGCATATAGTCTGCGCTATACAGCGCTGTAATGAAATCCACTTGGTGATGTTGACGTAACGCTGATTCGCGTTTTTGCAATTGTTTATTGAGGACTAACTGTTCTTTATGCCATTGGAATAACGCGTAACTCATAATAAACATGCCAATTCCAGCTGGAACCGATTCCACCATACTTAATATGCTTGCGGCATTTTGATAGGACATAAACTCGTCTATTAAGTCCAAGTTGGCAGAAAATAGAAAACAGCTCAGTCCTAATACCAATGCCGAAGTGACTCTACCCGGCGGGCGGCTGACTAACAGGAAAAAAATCCATAACAAGGAAAGCAGCGCGACACTGCCTTCGCCAATAATATCTAGCCATGAAATATCGGCAATGGGTTTGGCTTGCCCTAAACCAATGCTCAAGGTTAACGAAAGTGTCAATGATGCACATGTGACAGAGAACAATCGTTGATGGCGGGCTAGTAAAGAAAAGTTCATGGTAATACTCGGTTGATGCTGTTGGTTTTTATGCTGACATAGTTTCAAACCAGCTTAGGGGTCATATTGGCTCAGTAAAATGACAAATTAATGAAGGTGGTTAGCTTTGTTTTCAGTTAATTTCAAAACAGACCGTTTAAAACCGGAGGTCGCTGGGAGGTCAAATAAGCTCATGGAGCTTATAAGTGCTAGGTAAATTGGTGGTTTTAGCAAGCAACCGCTGAAACTATTTGGTTACCTGTCATAAAAATGTCATTGCTGCTCATTAGGTTGTCGCGCCAACACATTTAAACCTTAGTTTGCAACCAGAGACCTTACAATGAAAATGATAAAAACCACTTTAGCCTTGGCGTGCTTCGCGGCACTTTCCTGTCAATCTGCTTTAGCTGATGAAGGCGGAATTCAAGGTTTACTCACTGACAAAAGCCAGACTAGCTATATTCAAGGGGCTGAAGTCAATATCAAAGAATTGGGACAAAGCACCGTTTCCAAGCGAGACGGAAGTTTTCGTTTCGCAAATTTGCCTGAAGGTAACTACACCTTAGTGGTGAAATACCTAGGTACTCCAACAATTGAAGTGCCAGTGATTATCAGTGGTGGAAAAATTCTACAGCAAGATATTAGCTTGGCTGCGCCAGCTAAAGAGTTAGAAAACGTGATTGTCTATGGACAGCGAGCAGGGCAGGCAAGCGCGATCAATTTGCAGCGCGTCGCTGACAGCATTAAGTCGATTGTATCGGCAGATGCGATTGGCCAATTCCCAGACCAGAATGCCGCTGAAGCATTGCAACGTTTACCAGGTTTATCCATTGAACGTGATCAAGGGGAGGGACGTTTTGTCGGTATTCGAGGTATTGATCCCAATCTTAATAATGTGACCATCAATGGTGTCAATGTGCCTTCTCCTGAAGGTGGTGTGCGCTCTGTTGCGTTGGATGTGATCCCCTCTGAGCTTATTCAAGGATTAGAGGTGTCAAAATCAGTTACCTCTGATATGGATGCAGACGCTATCGGTGGGTCAATTGAAGTGAAAAGCTTAAGCGCTTTTGACCGCCAAGGCACGAGCGCCAGTATTAATGTACAGGCCAGTCAAAACCAGTTGCGAGACGAAACAAGTCCAAAAATATCAGGCAGTGTGACCAACGTATTTGATGACGTATTTGGTGTTGCTGCGGCACTGTCATATGCAAAGCGTGATTTTGGCTCTGACAACATTGAATCCAACGGTGATGATGAGATAGAACAACGTTACTACAGCATTTCAAGGGAGCGCATCGGTGCTGCTGTCAACTTGGATTTCCGTCCTGATTTCAACAATCGTTACTATTTACGCACTCTTTATAGCCGTTTCGCTGATGACGAATACCGGATGGCGAATACCTTTACGTTCGATGGAGAAGACTCCGAGATAGAACGAGGGAGCAAAGACCGTGAAGAAACCCAAACGATTTTATCTATTTCAGCCGGTGCCGAACATCATTTAGATGATTGGTTGGTTGAATATCAATTGGGTTATTCAAAAGCCGATGAGGATGATCCGCAAGCGTTGTATTACACCTTTGTGGGTGAAAATATGGCAATCGATTCGGATATGCAAGGGCAGATCCCGCAAATAACTCAAGATGCTGCAGCGATGGATTTGGCCAATTATGAGCTAGATGAAGTGAGCTTGGAAAAGAGCCTAGCAGAAGACACTGAAACTATGCTCAAAGCGGATTTCACCCGCATGTTTGACTTGCAAGAGGGGTCATTTGAATTGAAGTTTGGCGCAAAATATCGTGCTCGTGAAAAAACCACAGAAGCTGATATTTTCATCTATGACGGTGATTTTGATGGCATAGATCCCACTATGTTCGCAGCCGCGCAGCCTGATTGGGGATTAGGCAGTTTTGGACCAGGTTTAGACCGTGCAGGGCTACGTAACTACTTCAACCAAAATGGTGCGGGCTTCGAATTAGCGGAACTTGATTCAGAAGTTGAGTCCAATGGGGCGTCATATGTGAGTAACGAAGATATTTTTGCGGCTTATATTATGGGTCGTTATGAATGGCAAAAATTGACCCTAGTGGCTGGGGTCAGATACGAGGATACGGATTTCAATACCTCAGGTATGCGCGTAGAGTTAATCGAAAATGAGCAAACTGACGTTGAAGAAGTCGTTAATACACCTTGGAATAGTGAAAGAAGTTACGATCATCTTTTGCCAAGTTTGAATATGCGTTATGAATTTACCGAAAAACTAATTGCTCGAGCGGCTTTTACACAAACCATTTCTCGGCCTAAATTTGAAGATGCAGCTGCGTACCAAATCATTGAATCTAAAACAGAAGAAGATGAAGGCGTGTTCATTACTGAGCGCGAAGCTGAAGTTGGTAATCCAGAACTTAATCCGTTTGAATCGGATAACTTTGATTTAACCTTAGAGTATTACCCTGGTGATATTGGGGTGCTGTCAGCAGGGTATTTTTATAAAAATATCGATAATTTTGTGATCGTTGCCGACGTTGCTGATTTACCTGAATGGGATGGGTTTGACGAAGTCATGCAACCCATTAATGGTGAGTCTGCTAAGGTCAGCGGTGTCGAACTTTCTTGGGTAAAAGCCTTCGATAATGGCCTCTTGCTATCCGCCAATGGGACGTTCTCAAGCTCCGAAGCAATAACCTTATTAGACGGTGAACGCTTTGAAACATCATTGCCTAATCAGTCTGACAAAATTGGTAATTTCACCGTAGGTTATGAAAGCAACTTGGTTAGTTTGCGTTTAACCATGACATACAAAAGTGAAAACTTAGAAGAAATTGACGGTGATCTGATTCGCATGGAAGACAATCATCAGCAATTAGACTTCACTAGTAAGTACTTTATTGAGCAAAATATGTATCTGTATTTTAACGCGATAAATATTACTGACGAAGGTTTCTACAACTATTTTGACCAACGCAGTGTTAATGCACAATACGAAGAGTACGGTCGTACCTTTGAACTTGGATTTAGTTGGATGTTATAGCCTTAAGGTAGCGAACATTTGTTAAATGTTCGCTACTGAGCTTTTATACCGTCGTATCACGACCTAAGTTAAACGAGCCTCAGTATTTTGTGCTGGTTTATCTCATCTCGTAGTTTGGAATAACAATGTTTATTAGATATGTAATATTAGTCGTTTTAAGTGTCACCTCGTTTGCGGCCTTCAGTAAGCAGGTTCACGATCAAAACTTTTATAAGAAACACCATGTGCAAGCCTTAGCAACGCCAAAAGATAGCTTTAGCTTTTTGGTGTTAGGTGATTGGGGCCGCAATGGGCATTATCAGCAGCAACCTGTGGCTGATATGATGGATGTGGTCATGCAGCAAATCGACGGCGAATTTATTGCCACCACCGGTGACAACTTTTACTCAAATGGTGTGGCTTCGGTTGATGATCCATATTGGCAAACCTCATTTGAACAGATATACCATGGACCTAATTTATTTGAAGATTGGTATCCTACGTTAGGCAATCATGATTACCGTGGAAATTGGCAAGCGCAAATTGATTACTCAAAACGCAGTCGACGTTGGGAGTTTCCATCTGCGTATTATGCTAAAACCTTTAAGGTAGGTAAAAACACTGAAATGTTAGTGTTATTTATTGATACCAATCCACTTAATCCGGAATACAAAAATCGCGCTAAATATGCCGAAACACAAAAACCAGATGGTGCAAAACAATTACGTTGGATTGAACAACAATTAGCTAACTCAACAGCCAAATGGAATATTGTGATTGGTCATCATCCTCTATATTCCAGCGGTAAACGATTTGGCAAAACAGAAGGGATTCAGCAGGTTTTAGAACCTATATTTGAAAAATATAAAGTAGATGCTTATTTCGCTGGTCACGAACATGATTTACAACATAATCGCCCAGCGGGAAAACTGGTTGAACATTTTGTATCTGGCGCGGGTTCTGAACTGCGTCCGGTTCAACAGCGAGTGTTCACACAGTACGCAAAAAGCGAAGCCGGATTTTTAACTGTTTCGGTGGGAGACAGCAACATGCTAATTCAATTCATCAGTGCCGCTGGCGAGCGTCTCTATCACTACAGCATGGATAAGGAATAAAGATGAAATCAATTTACCTGTGGATTGCCGCGTGTTGCATTCTAAGTGCCTGTCAAACAACGTCAAAATCAAGTGCCCCGATAAATCAGATTACCCCTTTATTTAGCGATTCAGTTAATAATCTTGCGGGTAAATCTGCGCTGCCCATTATGCATGATGAAAAGCGATATTGGTTATTGACCAGTGAGACTAAAGGCATTCTATTACTTGATGACCAAGGTCAGTTGCTTAGTACTTTTTCCGGTAACATGGAAATGCTTGACTGGCGTGACAATATCCAGATAGACAATAAAGAATACGGATTAATTACCACTACAGATAATAACTTGCAACAAATCCTAGTGTTAGGTTTGGACTGGCAAACTCAGCAACTATCATTGATGTCTAGGTTATCGCAACCCGAAGGACAAGTAGAAGCTCTTTGCTGGTATCAAATGCCGCAAGGGCATTTGTCAGTTTTCATAGCTGATGCCAAAGGAGTAGTGGAACAACGAATAGTGGTTGATGCCAAAAATCAAACCTTGGTTGATGTGCCTGTCCATGAATTTATCGGCACTCTACAAACCAAAAGTTGTGCAGCTGATGACGAAGCCGGTATTGTATATTTGGCTGAAGAGAATATTGGTCTTTGGCGCTACCCAGCAGATCCTGAAGCTGAATTGGTTCGTGAACTTGTGATTGCGGTGAGTCCTTTTGGGCCAATGGAAGGGGAAGTAAGCCATGTTGATGTATTACATAATGGCGATATTTTGGTTAGCGCTCCGGATCAACAAGGAGTCTGGCATGTCGAGGCTGGGAATAACGCAAATGCTCATTTTATTCCGTTAACCGGTGCCGATAAGCCAGAAACAAGCAATGGTGTATTGCAATCATCGAACTTGGTATTAGGGATTTTTGATGATCAAAGTTCAGCGTATTCTCGAGCACAACTGAATATCTCAACTACAAACAGAGAAATCCAAGCATCTGAATTTGGCAGCGTTACACCATTTGCACAAACAGAACCTATGCAGGTATTTGGTGATGCCGCTGATGATCCGGCAATTTGGATAAACTCCGCCGCGCCAGAACAAAGTCGCATACTAGGTACCAATAAAAAGCAGGGCATGATGTTATATGACTTGCAAGGTAATTTACTTCAGGAACTCAATGTAGGCAGAGTGAATAATGTGGATATTCGGTATGGTTTTAAATTAGGTAACCGAACTTTCGATTTAGCCGCGGCCAGTAATCGCACCACTAACAGCATTAGCTTGTTTGCATTGCAACATGATAGCGGTGAAATGTCATTTTTGTCTGATATTAAAACGGATTTAGCGGATGTTTATGGCCTGTGTATGTATCAGCAAGAAGACCAATACCATGTTTTTATAAATGACACCGATGGACGTTTTCAGCAGTATTTATTAATGCCAAACAACAATGAGGTTGGAGCCAAATTAATCAGGGAATTTCGAGTACCAAGTCAACCTGAAGGCTGTGTTGCCGATGATACTAATCAGCAACTCTACTATGGTGAAGAATCCACTGGGGTTTGGCAGATTAGCGCACGTCCAACTAAAGCAGGAGCTAGGTTAATCGCTACCACCTCTAGTAACTTTGTTGCTGATGTTGAGGGAATGGGCATTTACAACATGGATGGGAAACGTTATTTAGTCGCATCTAGTCAAGGAAACAACAGCTTCGGCGTATTTGCACTGGATCAGAATAATCGTTATTTAGGCAGTTTTCGGATTGATATGGATTTAACTGCTGGAATAGACGGTGTCTCTGAAACTGACGGTTTAGAAATTACATCATTAAGCTTAGGAGCGAATTTACCCGACGGGTTATTGGTCGTGCAGGATGGTCGAAATAGACTGCCCAATGCTCCACAGAATTTTAAGCTGGTGGACGGAAAGTTAATCAAGCAGCTTATAAAGCAGTGGCTAAAGAACTAATGACTTAGTCTTTTGCAAAATATTAAGATCAAAGACCCCGTTTTCGAACGGGGTTTTTTGAACGTTTTTTAAACACCACTTACAAATAGCTCTCATTCCAGCAACAAAAATCCAAAAAAAACGCTCAAACACCCACCAGTTGGCCACTCAAACGATATTTGCCGTTGCAAAGTGTCGAAAAATAAGTAAACTGCGCAGCTCGGTCGGTGTGTAGCGCAGCTTGGTAGCGCACTGTCATGGGGTGTCAGGGGTCGGAGGTTCAAATCCTCTCACACCGACCAATTAATCTGCTCCCCTTATCCTGCTTGATTCTCAGGCATTTTCCATCTAAAAATATCCTTACTTTATTGAACTGAAAGATACCGTTGGGTCACCTTTTTGTTCAAAATCATTCCAAATACTATGTTACCGAGTTTAGCCCCCGCGGTTGTTGTTCGGTGTGCATGGCCTAAAGGCCATGCTACAAAAAAGCGGTGATGCATTTTATTCGGTCATTCGTGTAGGCGGTGGCTTTAGCCCCGCGGTTGTTGTTCGGTGTCCATGGCCTAAAGACCATGCTACAGGTGGCGGTTTAGATACCTTCTATGGCCTAAAGGCCATGCTACAAAAAAAGCGGTGATGCATTTTACTCGGTGATTCTTGTAGGTGGAGGCTTTAGCCCCGCGTTTGTTGTTCGGTGTCCATGGCCTAAAGGCCATGCTACAGGTGGCGGTTTAGATACCTTCTATGGCCTAAAGGCCATGCTACAAAAAAGCGGTGATGCATTTTATTCGGTCATTCGTGTAGGCGGTGGCTTTAGCCCCGCGGTTGTTGTTCGGTGTCCATGGCCTAAAGGCCATGCTACAGGTGGCGGTTTAGATACCTTCTATGGCCTAAAGGCCATGCTACAAAAAAGCGGTGATGCATTTTATTCGGTCATTCTTGTAGGTGGTGGCTTTAGCCCCGCGTTTGTTGTTCGGTGTCCATGGCCTAAAGGCCATGCTACAGGTGGCGGTTTAGATACCTTCTATAGCCTAAAGGCCATGCTACAAAAAAGCGGTGATGCATTTTACTCGGTCATTCTTGTAGGTGGAGGCTTTAGCCCCGCGGTTGTTGTTTGCTGTCCATGGCCTAAAGGCCATGCTACAAAAAAGCGGTGATGCATTTTATTCGGTCATTCTTGTAGGTGGAGGCTTTAGCCCCGCGGTTTTTATTGTCTTTTAAATGCTATAAAAAGTGTTTTTATAAATTTTTGTTGTTTGCTGTTCGGCACCTCTATATTACTAAAATCAATTACCAATCCACTGAATCAAACTTCTTGTTATTAGATGTTGTTGGGGAAACAATTTAAGGGGAGGGATTGATTAAACTTATTTGTTGATAATATCACCTTTTATTTTCCTGTCTTATCAATTGCTTACTTTTTAAATTATTCTAAGATTATTATTAAAAGTGTTTTTTACTCGTTTTATGAGGTTTTCAGTTTCCACAAAATATTTCATTTTGAACTCGTAACTGATTGATAAATATCAAATTGCAGGGGGGATTATTAGGCTAAAACAAATGTTTGTAGGTTATAATGTTATATGTTAATGTCATTCTGTGGTTGGGTCATTATTGAGCATTTTGGCTAAGCTGTGTAATAACTTAGTGCTTCATTTAAGAGGCGCAAATTAAATTAAATTACTAATTATAATAATAAATATCTGCACCGGGGATCTAATATGAGTATAACATTTAAAGTTACAGCCTTATCTTTAGCCATTGCTTCTGTGATGAGCTCATCAGTTGTTTCACAAGCAAACGCACAAGAAGTTACAAACGATGAGAGCGGTCTTGAAGTCATCATGGTTACTTCACGAAAAGCTGTCGAATCTATTCAAGATGTGCCTTTAGCAATCAGTGCGTTTAGTGCCGAAGACATTGCCAAACGAAGCATCGAAGAACTAGAAGATGTCGCCATGTCTACACCTGGTTTGTCTTTTGAAGATTATTCCAATGGCGGTTACGGTACTCCCATTATTCGTGGTGCAAGCCAATTTTCCGTAGACCAACTTGAACAAAACGTTTCCACCTTCGTTGACGGCGTGTATATCCCTAGAAATTATGCACTTGATTTAGGTGCAATGGACATGGAACGTATCGAAGTCGTAAAAGGACCCCAAGGCGCATTATATGGTGCAAACTCATTCATGGGGGCTATTAATTACATTACTTCTAAAGCTGATTTAGGCGGCCTGACTGGTGAAGTCGGTTTGGTGGTAGGTGATGGCGGTCGTCGTGATATTACCGGTAACATTAGCGTGCCAATCATTGAAGACAAGCTAGCCGTTAAATTCAATTTCACCAACAGTGACTATGATGGTGATTGGACAAATTCACATCCAGCAGCACAAGCCGGTGTCAGTCCAGGTACTGATGATAGCTTGGGTGGTTGGGATAAAAAGACCTACAGCATTTCTTTAGTGGCAAAACCTACCGAAACTGTTGATATTGAAATGGCCTATCATTCTTTTGACTCTTTTACTGAGGGTAAAGCACAATCTCGTTTAGAAATTGGTGATTATAATTGTGGTGGTAGTTTATTTGGTGGTCCAGTTCGAGGTTATTGTGGTGAGTTGCCTGATACCCCCCTTGAATTTGGTACTGATACCGAAACCGGTTTTTTGATTGACCCTAGAACCTATGCTTTAGACTCCGAAACTGAAATTTTTAGAGCTTCGATTTCAGCCGAGCTGACCAATAACTTTAGCGTTTCATATCAATTTGCCAATATTCAAGGTGAAACCATGAGTGCGGGTATTTCTGATAGATCGCCCCTTACCGGCACCGATTTGACACCTTTTGGTATTCCAGCATTCCTGAATGCATTTACCGTTTTACCTGTAGGTGGCTTTGACTATGATTCTCATGAGTTGAGAGCTGAATACACTGCTGACAATGGTGTGTATGCTATGTTCGGTGTGTATTCTTCCGATGGTGAAGATAGAGACACAGGACAAACAGGTTATTATGCTCCTCTTTATACTGATAATTTAGACCCAATTACCGAAGATTCTTTGGATCCGGACAGCCGCAACAATAATATCACCATTACTGAAGCAACCGCATTATTTGGACGAGTTGCCGTACCATTGATGGATGATAAATTAGTGTTAGCAGTGGAAGGTCGTTATACCGACGAAACTAAAAAGCAGAACATCACATATATCGATGAGTCTACAGCTGATGATTATGAAGACAGTTATTTTACACCTCGTTTCACAGCAGATTATAGTATTAACAAGAACCAACTCGTTTACTTTTCAGCTGCACAAGGTGTTAAATCTGGTGGCTTGAACCCTGAAATTAGCGGTGGCCTAGAAGACTCCGAAAAAGTGTATCAAGCAGATGAAAACACCACTTACGAAATTGGTTCAAAAAATACTATTTTAGATGGCGATCTTCGAATCAACGCTGCCGTTTATTATATTGATTGGACTGAACTACAAGTGAGTCAGGCGGCAATTAATGGCGGCTTTTTCACGACCTCTATTGTTGGTAATTTAGGCTCTGCAACATCCAAAGGTTTAGAAATGGATGTTACATATGCACTAACTGATGCCATTACGGTTAATGCCGGATTAGCACTTAATAATGCTAAATACGATGATGGAACTATCTCTCAGCGTTTAGCCCGAGCTGCAATTTGTGATGACATCGTGTGTGCGGCCAATGGTGATATCGGAGGAAATTCATTACCAAGAAGTTCTGATACACAATGGAATATCGGTGCCCAGTATGATGGTGAGTTTAACGACAATCTAGAATATTTCGTACGTGCTGACCTTACTGGTCAATCTGAGCAATACATGTCAGAAGCGAATATTGCCACTTTGCCTTCTAGAAGATTACTTAATCTACGTGGTGGTGTGACCGGTGAGAATTGGTCTGCAGAGTTGTGGGTTAAAAATGCAACAGATGAAGAATATGTATCAAACGCATTCTACATTCCTAGCGCATTTTTCGTGTCTATCGTCCCAACTTGGGGTAACCAACGTCGAATCGGTGTTTCTGCAGAATACCGTTTTTAATCTCTGACGATAAATAGCGAAACTCGCTGTATAGTTATCGCAAGCCGGTCATCAAAAGCCGGTTTGTTGATAACTAGAGTGACCATTTGAAAAATCTGTTGGAGATGGTTTTTGTATG
Source organism: Alteromonas sp. M12 (assembly GCF_037478005.1). Lineage (NCBI taxonomy): Bacteria > Pseudomonadati > Pseudomonadota > Gammaproteobacteria > Alteromonadales > Alteromonadaceae > Alteromonas > Alteromonas sp. M12. The sequence goes on from NZ_CP144164.1 coordinate 1,765,803, forward strand.
CAGAATGTTATTAAAAAATTAGCTTATGTAGTTGCTTTCCTGTTGCTAATTTTGCTCGTATTATTTGGCCTGAATTACACTTATATCAGCCGTGTTAATAGCTTAGAAGGTGTTGATACTATCCATGATACTGATTGGTTCAGTCCTGTGGTAACGATGGCAGCTAAAGCTAATCCAGATCCTCTTAGCATTTCACCTTTGGCTCTAAGTGAACAACAAACTCGCTTTACCGAATCCTTAAGTTACGCCGAAAAAATGGGCAGTAGCGCGTTTTTGGTGTGGCATAACGGTGAGTTAGTTGCGCAAAAGTTTTGGCAAGGTGAAAGTGAAGATAGTTATATGCAAACCTTTTCAATCCACAAGTCAATTGTGGCATTGGCGGTGGGGATTGCAGTAGAGCGGGGCGATATTGAATCGGTTCAAGATCCTGTTTCAAAATACATTGGACAATGGATTGATATGCCATATGGCCAAATTACCATTGAACATCTATTAACCATGGACTCAGGCTTGGCATTGCCGCCATTATCAATCGACAATAGCATTTTCGCCCACAGTACTAAATTAATGTACAGTGAAGATATTTCTGCCGTAGCTCGCTCGTTAGAACAAATTAGAGCGCCGGGTACAATGTTTGAATATAACAACTCTAATCCGCAATTATTAATTGATGTGATTGAAGCTGCCACTGGAGAAAAGTATGCATCTTACCTTGAGCAGCACCTCTGGTCGAAAGTAGCCAATAGTTCTGCCGATCTTTGGCTAGATCGAGAAAATGGTAGCGTCCATGGCTTTTGTTGTTTAATTGCCAAACCTGTGGATTTACTTGCTGTTGGTTTGTTGATACTCAATCAAGGTATGGTTAACGATCAGCAAGTTATCTCAAAAGAATGGATCAACAAAACTACCCAAGCTTCTAATAGTAATCCTAATTATGGCTATTTAACTTGGTTAGGCAGTCCGTTCAAACCTATGCGTACTTATCGTCCTACTGATAAGTTTGGCGTCATCCACTCAGCTCCTTATTTAACCGATGACCTAGTCTTTTTTGATGGTTTTGGTGGGCAACGGGTTTATATCGTGCCGTCAAAACAGTTAGTAATTGTTCGAGTAGGCGCAGTCCGATTTGACTTTGATGATGCCTTTATACCCAATTCAGTCATCAAAGCGATTACTCAAGTAGAGTAGAGGAAGCAGGATTTCCTAACATAGAAAAAAGCAATAAAAACGCCCTTGTTGTGCGTCAATAACAAGGAAGTAAATGTTTAAATTCTTTAGGGCATTACCCAAGTGTAGGTCTTAGAATAAATATCAACCGATAGTGATTGTAAAAGATATGAATAAAAATAATAAATTTTATCAGCAGGGTGAGTTATGAATAATAAAAGTAAACTCGGTGGTTTTTTAGAACAACTAGGCTTGTGTTGTTCAGTGTTGTTTTACGTATTATTTGCTTGGCATCAGTGGTGGTCAGGCGTATCTCCGCGACTCATTCGTGGCAGTGCTGAACGGGATGCGATTCATCATGCTCACCTTAGCATTGGTGCTACTTTGTTCGTATTGGTCCTAGTGCTGTTTTTAATTTGGCTTTTACGACCTGGCGCATCGATCACAACGCGTTTGAAAAATGCCTTTTCTTCGGTTTCAACAACGGCCATTTCGCTGTTCTTCATTTTTATGTTTTTTGCCATGTTGTATGGTTTAGGCCAAGCGTGGGCTAAAGATGAAGTGACTAAAGTGTTAGGCGTGTTTCCCTTACCGCATTTTTTAGATTGGTCATGGAGTACCTCAGGTTACATGCATTCTGCATTTAGTAATGTGGCATCCGCGTTATTTTCTGGCATTGTATTTGTGTATTTGTTCACTCATTTACGTAAACATGTCAAACCTGGTGTGGCAGTTGCCATCCTTATCATAGTGCACTTATTGGTTAATTTACCTAAGCCACCTTCTATCCATCCTATTGCCGCTTTTGGTACCTATGTGCTTGTACCCATGTATTACCTTATTGCGTTGGCATTGTTTTGTTGGGCTAAGCATAAACGCTTGGTTTATATCCCGGTATTGAGCATCTTCATTTTGTTCTTTATGTACCTACCTTACTTTGCGTTTAAAGTGCTGCCACCTTGGCATGTTGCTAAAGCAACTGAGACAGTGTTAGTCGAATCAAAAGAAGTGCTAATACCTGCTCGTCCTCGTACCGAGATTTTCCCTACAACAGAAAGTTTAACCGCAGCTAAGAGCTCAGCGTCATGGTGTACTCAATGTCATAACGCCGTTGAAAGTAAAGAGCATTTATTAGGGCCAAATCTGGTTGGAGTGTTTAACCGTCAAGCTGGTACCGTGCAGGGATATGGTCGTTATTCAACAGCCATGGTCAGTGCTGGGGAAGGCGGATTATTTTGGTCCAGAGCCAACTTATCTGAATTCTTATCTCACGGTAAAGACTTTGTCCCTGATAATTTAATGAATCAGCAAACGGATTTATCGGACCCAGTAAAACGAAACCAAGTAATTGATTATCTTGAATATATATCATCTAAATAGATGACAGGAGAAAGTATATGGGCAAGACAATAGGTAAGATTTTCATTGGCTTTTTAGCATTGGTGATGTTGGTAGGCGGTGTTTTATATTTAAAAGACCCTCTTTTTTGGAAGCGTTATTACCTGATTGCTACTGGTAACGGGGTTTTACCTCAATCCGGTTGGGCTGGCTCTGAATATATGGTTGCTGGTGATGCACAGCAGTTATTTGATGTGGTCAATGAAGGAGAGGGCAGTATTCCCGCTGAAGCCCTTGCTCAAGTGAGCGAATATGCTGCTGAGCGCCGCAGCACTTCTTTGCTAATTTGGCATAAAGGTAAATTACGTTTTCGTGAGCACTATCAGGGACTGGATGAAAACTCATTAATCGTTGGCAAAAGTATGGCAAAAATGGTCGCCTCTTTAGTGGTTTCAAGAGCGATTAAAGATGGTTTTATTGCTGGTTTAGATGAACCTGCATCAACCTATATAACTGAGTGGCAAGGCACGGAAAAAGCCACCATCAGCATCCGTAATTTACTGCATATGGCAGCTGGATTTGAAAAGTACTACACCTTGGATATGAGCCCATTTAGCAATTTTACGCGTTCCTATATTTCAGGATATTCAGATGATGTGATAATCAATGATTATGAAGTGGTTGCTGAACCCGGTACCAAGTATGACTATAGCCAAGCGGTGTCTGATTTAATTGCGATAATAATCAAGCGGGCAACGGGGCAACCCTATGGCCAATACTTGTCTGAGTCACTGATTAAACCTATTCACGCGCAAGGTGGAGAGGTGATGCTCAACCGCCCTCAAGGTGTCGCTCACAGTGGCTGTTGTTTGTTATTGCCTTCAGAGTCTTGGTTGCGAATGGGGATACTACTTTTAAACGGTGGGGAAATAGATGGCCAATCGTTGTTTTCAGAAAACTGGATGGAAGACTATTTAGAGCCGTCACCTGCTAATCCTGCCATGGGATTACATATTTGGTTGGGGAAACCCTACTTTCCTAAACGTTCATGGGCACAAGTAGGTGCAGCCACAGGCTTTGGGGTTATCCACAGCGAACCTTATTTGGCTGACGACCTCTTTATGTTTGACGGCAGCGGCAATCAAGTGATGTATATCATTCCATCCATGGACTTGGTTATTTTGCGTACTGGTGGGTTTAGTCGGGCACCGGGTAAAGAATGGGATAACAGTTATATTCCCAATACAATTATACGAAGCATACTGGAGCAGTAAACAGTGTCTAATCAAAGTTATATTTTAGTCGTACTAGTTGTATATAAATTAGTCTTGTTGGGTATCGGTTTTTGGGCACAGCGTCGTGTTAAGAACAGTGATGATTTTTTCTTAGGTGGACGGGGATTAGGCCCTTTTGTTGCCGCAGTGAGTTACTCAGCTAGTTCTTCTTCAGCTTGGAAACTGCTTGGCTTTAGTGGCGTAGTAATGGTGCTAGGCATATCTGGTATTTGGCTAGCCTTGGGAAGTATTTTAGGGATGTTCATATCCTGGTATTGGTTCGCTCCTAGGCTTTATCGCACTAGTCTTGAACAAAAAGATTTAACTGTAACCGACTTCTTAAGTTTTGGCAGTAACGGCCAGATTAAAAAGCTAATCGTGGTGACCGCATCGATAATCATACTCGTTTCTTTTACTTTGTATGTTGCAGCTCAATTCCAAGGTGCGGGTAATATGTTTTCTGCGACTTTTGATATGCCAATGACCGAAAGCGTATTAATTGGTGCATTGATTATCTTTATTTACACTGTGCTGGGCGGTTTTTGGGCGGTAAGTATGACCGATGCACTGCAAGGCTCGATTATGGCAATCGCCACATTAGCGCTGCCAATTGCCGCGGTTGTCGCACTAGGTGGCCCTATCGATTTTGTCACCACCTTAATTGAGGTTGCTACGCCAGAACAACTCAGTTTAACTGGAGGGAATGTTGCCTTATTAGCCGCAGGTGTCATTATTGGTAATCTCAGCGTTTCGGTATCCTCTATGGGGCAACCCCATATGTTATTGCGCTTTATGGCATTGCGCGATGAAAAATCAATTAAGACAGGGCGACGTATTGCCGCAGCCTGGTTTCTTATCGTCGATTTGGGAGTGGTGATCGTTGGACTTGCAGGACTTGCATTACAAATGCAATTAGATAATCCAGAAAACCTGTTTTTTGTACTAACAACCGAATTGTTCCACCCTATAGTTGCAGGTGTTATTACTGCCGCAGTGCTGTCTGCCATCATGTCTACTGCTGACAGTCAGTTATTAGTTAGTGCATCTGTGGTAGCCCATGATTTGGGGTTAGAAAAACGTTCTCGCTTTTCTTCATTGACCATTTCACGATTAAGTATTTTGTTGGTCGTTGTTTTTTCAGTGTTAGTGACTTTGTATATGCCTGAGGCGATATTTAGCAGAGCCATTTTTGCATGGGTAGCGCTAGGCGCGTCTTTTGGACCAATAATTATTGTGCGTTTATGTAATCGAGATATTAATCCTAAAGCAACATTATTGGCGATGATAACGGGGTTTGTATTAGCGGTTACCTTTTACATGTTACCCAGTACACCAGGGGATTTCTTGGAAAGGGTAGTGCCGTTTAGCATTGCGACTATCATCGCGTTTGTTGGCTCTAAGCCTCGTACTAGAATTGCCTAAAGTTTAGAGGACATTTTAAAGTTGTAAGATTCACCCTTGATACACTCTGAGAATATTTCACTGTGTATCAAGGGTGCAATTTTACAAAAGCCTTGCAGAGAAAGTTAAAAGTCATCGCAATCAGCAATTACTATTCATCCCCCCAAAAACCAAAGTAAATAATTACCACAACAGCCCAGTTACCCTCAAGCAAAGATTCCCCTTTTTTGACCATTCATCCGTAAACCTGATCTTCTGATCACAGAGAGTCCAAATTTCCTTCCTTTAATTCAATGGTCCTTGATGTGGATCAGTTAATTGGCGCAGATTTAAACTATGCTTAGGTTTAGATTAGATAGTATTTGTACTATAACTCTATGAAGGCTAATCAATAAATTTTAAATCGAGGAATGTTTATGAAACACATTTTAGTTGTTGTTGAAAGGGAAGAAAGCGTCAAGCCAATGTTGGATAAAGCATTAAAATTTGCACCTGAAAGTATCACTGTGCTTTATATCGTAAGCAATGTGCTAGATTCTAATGCAGAAGCGTTAACTACCCTAATAAACAACGAAGTGAAAGATGCTTGCAAATCGACGATCCTCCTTGAAATAGTTAAGTCGGCATCTGAGCGAGAAGAAGTACTTTTCAAAACCCTAAGCAGCAATAAATTCGATACTACATTCCTGCACAGACCCCAATTAGGTCGTGAATTATTGGACTTTTCACTGATCAAAGCCGCGCTTAAAGGTCCAATTAAATCTAGCGTCCTACTATGTGGTGATAATCGCTGGCGCGGACAACTTAAATTGTTAGGAACCGTTGATATTTTCACCAGAACCCCCGCGCAAAAAGAATTGAATGATAAAGTGCTTACTACTTCTGCTCAGCTTGCAAACCAGTTATCTGCAGATGTGTCGCTTTTAGGTGTGATTCCAATCCCACGGATTAAACAGGAATTTGATATTACTGAACCGGGTGAAGTTATGCTCAAGAAAGGTAAATTATCAAAAGCCAAACTAGAAAAAATTGCCGAGGAAATGGATGTTTTCACGGAATATTCAGTGAAAATTGAGGCCGGTTCGCCACATGTGTTGATACCCTCAGTTGCCAGCAAAATGAAAGCAAATCTGGTGGTGTTAGGCAACGTAGGACGTAAGGGGATTAAAGGTTTATTAATCGGTAATACGGCAGAGAAAATTCTAACTCGATTGACTGTTGATGTGCTCATTGTTCGACAGTAAATATGACTCAGATATTTAGCGGTTCACTTAAAAATTTGGCAGATCACTTTGACCGCTTGATCAATGGCAGATTATGGCTAAAAGTTCTGATTGCTCTGTTCTTGGGAGTGATTTTTGGCGTGCTCCTAGGACCAGATTTAGATTTAATCGCACCCAATACAGTGAAAACCATTACTGCTTGGCTAGCGTTACCGGGCCAAGTGTTTTTGGCTGTTATTCAAATGATCGTTGTGCCTCTCGTGGTTGCATCGATTGTGCGTGGGTTAGCGGCTAATAATAATCCCGCGGCGATTAAAAAGAATGGTCTTATTGCCCTCATCTTTATTGTGATTTCCACCGCCGTGGCGGCGACAGTTGGCATCACTTTGGCACTAAATATTCAACCCGGACAGTTTGTTGACGCAAGAATGTTAGTGGACGTTGGTTCAACAGCCGCTAACTCTACGGTGCAAGGTTTTCCTGCTATGTCTGAGTTACCCGAAAAAGTGTCTGCGTTGATTCCTAAAAATCCGCTAGCATCTATGGCCTCTGGGGAAATGTTGCAGGTAATTTTATTTGCCGCTTTGTTAGGGGCTGCCATGCTGTCGATCCCTGTACAACAATCAAAACCTCTGTTTGATTTAATGGGGGCATTGCAAGAAGTGAGCTTACGGATTGTATCTTGGGCGATGTTATTAGCGCCTATTGCGGTCTTTGGTTTAATTACTCGATTAGTGGCTAATTTAGGAATTGATGTGTTGGCCGGCATGGCGGTGTATGTAGCTACTGTGGTACTGGGCCTGATAATTGTAGCTGTAATGTATTTCATGGTAGCTAAGTTAACGATGACACAGTCGTTTCGTGAGTTTTTTAGTAACGTCAAAGAATTATTATTGCTGGCTTTTTCAACCAGTAGTTCGGCTGCCGTGATGCCAATTAGTTTACAAGTTACTGAAGATAAGCTGCATGTTAATCCAGAAATAGCTCGTTTCCTCATTCCATTAGGCGCAACAATCAATATGACTGGGACCGCTATGTATCAAGGCGTCGCGACCGTGTTTTTGGCGCAGGTTTTCCAAGTCGACTTGAGCCTTTCCAGTTACCTTTACATAGTAACAATGTCAGTTGCAGCATCAATTGGATCACCAGCAACCCCAGGTGCCGGAATCATCATCTTAAGTATGGTACTTGAAGGTGTTGGCATACCCGCAGCGGGAATAGCATTGATACTTGGGGTCGACCGTATCTTAGATATGTGTAGAACCTCAGTAAATGTACTTGGTGATGTCGTGGCTTGCACAACTGTTCAATATTTTACCGGCGCTGAAAAAGCGTTAGTTAATGAAGCCAAATAACGTCAATGAAAGCATAAATAAACTGATTATTTGCAGAATTTTTTAAATCAATGACTATGCTTTAAATAGTCTTTAATTGCTTGAAAAGCTTAGCGAAAGGATAGGTGTTTAGTGGAATCAGTAGTGTTGGCAGGGACAATTTTTGGCGGCTTAGGTCTGTTTTTGTTAGCCATTGGCATGATGACTGATGGGTTAAAACTTGCGGCGGGAACGTCATTAAGAAAGCTGCTTTCACATTGGAGCAGTACACCCTTACGGGGGATCTACTCTGGCTGTTTTATGACTGCAGTAGTGCAATCCTCTAGTGCTGTAACAGTAGCATCTTTAGGATTCGTTAATGCCGGTCTTATTACCATGCGACAGGCGTTAGGGATTATATACGGCGCTAATATCGGTACAACGATGACTGGCTGGTTAGTCGCGCTAATTGGTTTTAATCTTAATATTAATGCATTTGCATTACCTATGATTGGTTTTGGAATGTTATTGAAGCTGATTAAACAGCAAGGAAAGGCCGCCTCATTTGGTATTGCATTAGTTGGCTTTGGATTGTTTTTTATTGGTATCGATACGCTAAAAGGTGCGTTTGAAGGTATTGTTCTGACTTTAGACATTAGTAAAATTTCAGCTGAGGGTATTAGCGGTATTTTGCTCTTTTTGTTGGTCGGCATAGTGATGACCGTTTTGACCCAGAGCTCAAGTGCATCAATTGCACTGACTATCACCGCAGCATCAAGCGGAATGGTAGGGATTTATGCCGCCGGAGCAATGGTTATTGGCGCTAATATTGGCACTACATCTACTGCGTTGTTGGCTGCGATTGGCGCTACATCGAATGCTAAAAGGGTGGCGGCTGCACAGGTCATTTTTAATGGCGCAACGGCGATCGTAGCGCTGTTACTGTTACCTGTTTTGTTCTATTTAATCGAGGTTATCACCAATAGTTTAGAACTTAGCGCTGATCCGGCCATTTCATTAGCGCTATTTCATAGTGTGTTTAATATACTCGGCGTATTGTTGGTATATCCCTTTAACGATCGCTTAGCCAAGTTTTTAGAAGCACGTTTTCTTAGCTGGGAAGAAAAAGCTTCCCATCCTCAGTATCTAGATAAAACCATTGCACAAACACCAGTATTAGCAGTGAATGCACTACTATTGGAGAATCTCTCAGTTGCCGACAAAATCGCTGTCCTTTATGGTAAATCAATCACGCCAAACTCCGCTCATAGTCACGAATTAATCCATGAACTTAACGTTATAAAATCCCTTTCATCGGAAGTGTCGCGTTTTATTGTGAATATTCAGACTGAAGCGTTAGGCCAGGATACTATCGAAGATCTCGCCACTTTAATGCGTATCGATCAATATTTTTTGAGTTGCGCAGTATCCATTGAACGATTAGCTCAGCAAATGCAAACGCGGGACTATTCAGCCAGTAAATCAACGGATCAACATTTCATACAGTACGCTGAGCGGGTACAGACCTTTATTGATATTAGCCGTTCAGGTGAATCACAAAATGCTGAATCATTGGCAACACATTTCAATCAACTTCAAATTGAACATGACAAGTTTAAGGCTGAGCTAATCGTTGAGGGCACGCGGGCGCACATTTCTGTCGCGCAAATGTCTGAATCAATAGATTGTTTGGCTGAAATATTACGATTTGTACAACAGTGGTTTAAAGCTTTGACTCGAATTCACGGGTTACAACTTAAACTAGCAAGCTCTGCTGCGCCTGCGACATCTGAGGTGGATGACCTAGCTGCACAATAATAACGGAGAGAATCATGGCTAAACTGACTTTTTATGGTGCTATCGAAGGCGTAACAGGATCTATGTATTTGCTACAAACCGGCAATAGCAAGGTTTTACTGGATTGCGGTTTATTCCAGGGTAGACGCGAAGAGGAAGAGGCTAACTTAAAACCTTTACCTTTTGATGTCAGTCAGCTGGATGCAGTGGTGCTTTCCCATGCGCATTTAGACCATTCTGGTCGTTTGCCATTGCTCGTTTCTCAAGGTTTAAGCTGTCCAATTTATATGACTTCGGCAACTAAAGAGTTGATCGAAGTGTTGCTCAAAGATGCTGCATCATTACAGCAGCGCGATGTTGAATGGGAAAACAAACGTCGACGCCGTGCCGGTAAAGAGGAAATTGAGCCACTCTATAATTTGCAAGATGTGGAAACCACTTTAGATGTCTGTATTGGCATTAGTTACCACCAAAAACGAGATGTAGCCGAGAATGTGACTGTTCATTTTCTAGATGCCGGTCACATTCTCGGATCCGCTATTGTCGAAGTATTTATAGACGAGCAGGGAGGTCCTAAAAAATTAGTATTTTCCGGTGATCTTGGAAACTCACAAGCTGCTTTGTTAAACGATCCCGAATTAGTTGATTCGGCTGATGTTTTGTTGCTGGAATCCACTTATGGTGACCGAGACCATCGCTCTATGGAAGAGACGTTGCAAGAGTTTGAAGATGTGATTGAAGAGGCTTCTGAAAATGGTGGCAATATTTTAATTCCCTCGTTCGCTGTGGGCAGGACTCAAGAAATTATATTTCGACTCGGCGAGTTGTATCAAAAAGGCAAGTTAAGGCAACAAGCGGTATTTTTAGACAGTCCAATGGCTATTGCGGTAACGGAAATTTATCACCGTTATCAGAACATTTTCAATGAACAAGATCGTTCCGCTATGGGAGGGGAAAACAATCAACAAAGTTTACATAAATTTCTGCCTGCGCTGCGCTACTCAAGCAGCACTGAAGAGTCTATGGCGTTGAATCAAATTGACAGAGGTGCGATTTTTATTGCTGGCAGTGGCATGTGTAATGGCGGCAGAATACGTCACCACCTTAAACATAACTTATGGCGTAATCAGTCCCATGTAATCTTTGTTGGGTTTCAAGCGATTGGCACGCCAGGCCGGGCGTTGGTTGATGGTGCTAAAACCTATAAAATAGCGGGGGAAAATATTGCCGTCAAAGCACAAATTCATACTATGGGAGGCTTTTCAGCCCATGCGAGTCAAACTCAGTTAATCCAATGGGCGCAAGGGTTCACCACTAAAAAACCACAACTATTTCTAGTTCATGGTGAGGATAAAGCGAAACAAACATTGCAAGCGGCGTTCAAAAAAGTCGGTTGGCAGGCAACGATTCCGACACTAAATCAAACAATACAATTTTGAGTAAATCGTTTTTAGCAGTAAACTGAATTATCTTGGATTAATTCAGCCCCACGAAAATAAAGGGTAACGTAAAGTAGCTATTATGAAAAAACAATTACCTTGGTGGGGAGAGTTTACATTCGCACTTTCAGAGACAAAATGTTGGCGAATTAGAGAACGTTTAATTGCCATAAAGCGTGGTCAAGGTGAGTGGACAATATGGAACCACGAAACGACCGCTGAAATTGATTTACCTATTTCTACAGATAAATCAATTTCAAATGAAAGCTTTGAGGATGTCGAGTTTTCGCGTTATTTGCTGGAAAATACTAGCGATACGCTGTTGATTGAACCCTCACTGGCCGATAGGGCAATGGTGGTAAGGCCGAGCCGACCACTGGTGGTTTTACCAGAAGAACAGATCAACGTTTTTGTCAGTACGCCATTGTGGATGACTATCTTAATACCAAACCATCCGTTACCAATGGCTGATATTCCATTTTGGCGACCATCTGATTCCTGGTTTGGGCCTTCTACAATGGAAGGGGACCTGTGTTATTCAAAATATACAGATGCAAAAATGGATATTAAACGCTTGGAAAAACGTTCTCATCGTGCGACAACCATGGTGACAATTAAAAATGCCCAAGAAAAACCTTTAACTATTGATAAATTAAATTTGCCAGTTCCAGCACTTAAATTATATGTTAATCAGGACGGCGAGTTTTGGACAGACCAAGTTTCTATTATGCAGCGTTTAGAGCATACCAAATCGGTTTCACATGTTCGTCATTCCCCTCCAGATAAGATCCAGTTAATGGAATTGGTGTCTGAATCCCGTGAGTTGAGTAAAAAGTCGTCTTTTTTGTCTTCTATTGCAAGCTTAATTAATTAGCTTAAACCCGAGAATTGAATCCGATGAAAGAACTAAGTGAAAGCACGATTTTTTCAGATATGTTGCCCGCATTTGACGTGGTAAAAGCCATAATTATATTAGTCTTGGGGTATTTATTAGCCAAGTCTTTGAGTAATTTAGTTGCTCGTTTTAACGTCGCAAACATGACAAAACACGGTCAAGTGCTTTTACGCCGTGGTATTTTTTACGGTGTCATGGTGTTAATGTTTATTTCTGCTTTGAGAGAGCTCGGCTTTGATCTCAGTGTGGTGTTAGGGGCAGCCGGTATTTTGAGTGTGGCGATTGGTTTTGCTTCTCAAACATCTGCGTCTAACCTGATTAGCGGACTCTTTTTGATGATGGAGCGGCCGTTTTCTATTGGTGATGTTATTCGCGTGGATGAAACAACCGGAGAGGTCATATCGATTGATTTGCTTTCCGTCAAAATCCGCACCTACGATAACCTGTTTGTTCGAGTGCCAAATGAGTCCATGATCAAAGCTCAAGTGACCACGTTAACCCGATTTCCAATTCGTCGAGCTGATCTCAAAGTGGGTATTGCGTACAAAGAAGACATTGAACAGGTGAAAATAATATTGGCCGAGCTAGCGGACAAAAATCCGCTATGCTTGAGTGAGCCTGCTCCACTATTTATTCTGCTAGGTTTTGGTTCTTCCTCAATTGATATTCAATTTTCAGTTTGGACTAAAAGAGAAAACTTCTTGCTGTTAAAAAACCAAATGTATCAACAAATCAAGCAAGTATTCGATGCAAACGGCATAGAAATTCCATTCCCTCATTTGAGTTTGTATTCAGGGGAAGCGAGCAAGCCGATTCCGGTTTCCTTATCACAAAATGAGGGGGAGGGTGAGCGTTCAGCGCCGCAAAGCCCGTCCAAATCAGACAGCAAATAAGGTTGATTTCGTTTTTAAATAGCGGGTCTTGTTAGGTCTAAGTCATTTTGCAAAGGCGGTTAGTCTAAGTTTTTCTTAAACCGTAATGACGCAATTAGCAGCCCCAATAAGGTAAAAAGTAATAACCAATAAACATCAAAGGTCATGTCAGTAAATTCCACATCTTTGAGGATAACCCCACGAATTAGTCGCATAAAATGCGTGGCGGGTAACGCTTCGGCAATGTATTGCGCCGTTTCTGGCATGCCTTCATAAGGAAACATGAACCCTGATAGCAATATGGAAGGCAGTAAGATGAATATGGTCATTTGCATTGATTGCAATTGATTGACGGCAATGGTTGAGATGACCAGCCCAAGCACTAGACTTGCTGCAATAAACAAAAGAGTGACACCAAATAAAGGCAGTAATCCGCCGTTTACTGGCACGTCAAAAACATAATATCCTAAGCCTAAAATGATCACCACTTGCACCAAACCGATAAAAATGTAGGGAATAATTTTACCTAGCATTAATTCGATGGGTTTAATTGGCGTGGTGATTAACATTTCCATATTGCCATGCTCACTCTCTCTAACAATGGCTGCAGAGGTGAACATAATCATGGTCATGGTGAGGATAATCCCTAGCAAGCCTGGCACTATATTGACCGCTGTCCGTTGTTCAGGGTTATAAAACAAGGTTACTTCAAAGGTTGGCGTTGAACGATTGACCGGCCGGCGCAGCAATTCAACCAAGGGCATGGAACGTAAACTTTTGATTGAACTGGCAATCATGGTGTCTGAACCGTCTACCACCCATTGCGCGACTGGGCGGCTCGTTTCCTCATCACTTGAGGCGGGTAACCCAAAACCAATACTAGCACTACGGGCTAAACGCTGACTAACGTCATGAGGAATAAATAAAATAGCCCGTACCTCTGTGCGTTCCATGGCCTTTTGCGCACTGTCAATGTCATCGTACTGCTCGGTAAATTCGACCACTTGAGTTGCTGAAACGGTTTGTACTAAAGCTCTGCTCAAGGCTGTCTGGCTATGGTCAACTAGCGCCACTGGAATATGTCTAACATTGGTATTAATGGCGTAACCAAATAACAACAACTGCACCAATGGAATCATTATCACCATCCCAAAGGTCATTTTGTCGCGTTTTAATTGCGTCAACTCTTTAAAGAATATAGCTTGGATGCGATACAGGCTAGTAATCATTGTCTGCCACCACCCGTGCAGGTAATAAACACATCTTCCAAACTTGGGCGTACCAAGTTGAGTTTGTCATTCGCAATTCCCGTGTGTTGCTGTAAATAACCGCGGGCATCATTCACTGAATCACTTACCAATACGCGCAGTCTCGCGCCTAATTGAGCGGCGGTGATAACATTGGGGAGTGCTATGATTTGTTGTTTTAATTGACGGATACCTGCTGCTTCTATTTCTACCACATGCGCTGCCATGTCGTTCATTAACGCTTCAGGGCTACCATCTGCGCGCTTCAGACCATTTTCTAATATGGCCAGTTTATGGCAGCGTTCTGCTTCATCCATATAATGGGTTGAGACTAAAATACTGGTGCCTTGTTCACACAAATCAAACAACTGCTCCCAAAATTCACGACGGTTCTGAGGATCAACTGCAGACGTTGGCTCATCTAAAAAGAGTAATTGCGGTTTATGTAATGTTGCAGCCGCCAGCGCTAGGCGTTGACGTTGTCCACCACTTAAATTTCCTGCTAACTGTTGTTGCTTTTGATCCAAACCATAAACAGATAACAATTCACTAATCCGTTGTTTTTGCGGCAAACCAGAAATGCCGTATATTTTGGCAATAAACTGCAGATTTTCTTTAACGGTTAGATTGTTATATAAAGAAAACTTTTGCGTCATGTAGCCCATTTTTAAGCGCAGTTTTTCGGCATTATGTGGCAGCTCCAAGCCCAATACTCTTACTTCTCCTGAGGTCGGTTTTAATAATCCTGTTAGCATTCTAATTGCGGTGGTTTTGCCACAACCATTTGGCCCTAAAAAACCGTAAATAGTGCTTTTTTCCACATTAAGATCGAGCTGATCAATCGCTTTTAAATCGCCAAAATGACGACTTAATTGTTTCGCCTGTATAACCCACTCAGGAGACGCTTTCATCGTCATGGAAGTTCAACTTGTACAGCAATACCATTGGGAAGATCTGCGTATTCAACGGGTAATTGTACTTCTGCTAAATACATCAAACGTGCTCGTTCTTCTTGATTTAATGCATAATAGGGCGTGAATGCCGCTTCTATCGAAATCCAGCGCACTGTGCCATTGATCGTCTCTGATAGGCCATCCACGTGAATTGGTAAAGTATCGCCAGCTTTTATTTTTACGCGATAGGGTTCTGGCACATAAATGCGCGCATAGGGCGCTTCACCCGCCAGCACAATAGCAACGGGACTGCCCATGGTGACTCTCTCACCTAAATTCCAAGGCAGGTTATCGAGTCGACCATCCCGAGTGGCAACAATGGTTAAATCTTCTAGTTTTTTGATTTCACTGGCCAGTGCGGCTTGCATTATGGCCAAGTTAGCTTTGCCCATTTCTAAATCTTCTGGACGTGTACCATTAGTAAGCAAAAGTAAGGCTTCTTCTGCTTCGTGCACAGCCGCAACATTTGCATCCCTAGTGGCGCGCGCCTGATCGACGTTTGCCTGACTGACTAACTTTTGGGAAATCAGGTTTTTAGCTCTAAGGTAAGCTGATTCACTTTCGGTTAATGCCGCTTGTGCACCTTCTAATTTTGCACTGGCAGAGGCAACTTCTTCTGGGCGTGCTCCATTTCTAAGTTTGTCTAAATTTGCTTGAGCTTCTGCTACAGACGCCTCTGCTTTAGCCACTGAGGCTCGTTGTTGACGATCATCTAATTGCACCAGTACATCGCCTTTTTTTACCAAAGTTCCTTGAGCAATAGGTAATCGAGTGACCACCTCATTAACAGTGGCTGTGTGAGCTATTCTGTTCCGCTCTAGGGTGCCTAACGCAAGACCTGTTTTATGGTCTTGACATCCACCGAGAAAAATTGAAAACAATAATATTGTGGTGACTAATATCGAGTTTAGCAGTGACTTTTTGTTTGCCACTGTGATTAACGGAAGTTGCAAAGTGTGCATTTGTTATCCCTGCAAGCGGTTAAGCTCATCATTAAAATGAGTGTATCGTTGAAATTTATGACGAGTACTCCAACAAGTCGCGTGTGGACATTTGGCTTTTAAAAAAATATTTTGCCAATTCAGTTAGATTACACCTTAACTAATCGTCAATCTAGCAAACGCGCACTCTGGTGTATTTCAATATTCGCCAAATCCTTGATATGGTAGATAAAACTGTCCTAGCTAGTGCTAACTAAAAAACTTTAGGGAGAAATATTTTGGCGTTGCTCGATTACTCGATTGTGGGGATGTATTTGCTAGGCTTGTTGTTGATGGGGTTATTTTTCCGTCAACAGAAAAGTAGAGATGATTACTTTTTAGGCGGACGAAGCATTCCATGGCCGGCTTTGTCGTTATCGGTTATGGCAACGCAACTTTCAGCGGTTAGCTTTATCTCAGCTCCGGCTTTTGTCGGCTTGCGAGAAGGAGGTGGCTTAATTTGGTTGTCTTATGAATTGGCGCTGCCCGCTGCGGTCGCGTTAATGCTATGGCGATTGTTACCCTCATTACATAAGTCGGGTGTTGTGAGTGTATACGAATACCTTGAAAGACGCTTTTCTCGTTCCACCCGATTGCTCATCAGTTTAGTTTTCCAACTAAGTCGCTCAGTGGCAACGGCCATTATGATCTACGCAATTTCACTTATTTTGCAAGGCACAATGGGGATGGAGCAGTGGCATAGTATTGTGTTAATTGGTGTGATTACCTTAGTTTATTCGTCCATGGGGGGGATGAAGGCTGTTGTTTATGGTGATGCGCTGCAAATGATATTGATTTTTGGTGGTGCAATTACTTGTCTTTGGGTCGCTGTCGATCACGTTGGTGGGATGACGCAAGCGTTGGCAATTATAGAGCCTGAGCGATTAGTCGCAGTAAAACCAGATCAATTTGGTCTAGCGGGTAACGACTTTGGTTTGTTGCCTATGCTGTTCGGTGGTTTAGTGCTTTATGCATCTTACTATGGTTGTGATCAATCCGAAGCGCAACGTTCGTTGTCAGCGCATAATTTGGGCGATCTGCGTAAAATGATGTTAACAGTGGCGGTTTGTCGTTTTCCAATTACCCTAGTGTATTGCGCTGCTGGCTTGGTTATTGGTGCTCTGGTTATGACAACACCTTCTTTGCAAGCGCAAATTCCAGCAGACAATCCGGATTGGATGATGCCAATTTTTATTATTAACTATTTGCCTAGTGGCATTATCGGATTGTTAGTCGTGGCTATTATGGCTGCTGCCATGTCTTCCTTAAGTTCTGCTGTAAATAGCTTAGCCGCGGTATCTGTTGAAGACTTGTGTCGTTTGTTTAAACATCAACCAAGCAATGAAAGCTATGTTCAATACGCCCGCTTAGCTGGGATCGGTTGGGGGTTAGTGACCCTATTTCTGTCGTTCATTGCCGGCGATATTGCACCGACAATTATTGAAGCCATAAATAAAATTGGTTCGGTATTTTATGGCCCAGTTTTAGCCATTTTCTTACTTGGTATTTACAGTAAAAAAATAGCCTCTTATGCAGCTAATACGGGGCTAGCCGCAGGGGTATTGGTGAACATGGGGTTATGGCTATTTGAAAGTCCTATATTTTGGTTTTGGTGGAATTTAACCGGTTTTTTGACCACCATCTTGGTCGGCTATTTGATGACTTTTATCACTAAGCCAACTGAGTCTCATCAGCCCAGTGTAAGATTACTATCATTGTCTAATGTTTTGATGTTAATAGGTTTAAGCGCTGGTTTAACCTTATTTTGTTTGTTTTTACCCTATCTTTTAGCAGCCTAGCATCCTAGCTGACTGATTAAACGGTTATTCAGCTATGCTTATCATGCAAGGGGGCGTTTTTACGTCTAAGCTGGAAAGAGTAAACAAACATTTTGTTAATTTGGCTTTAGTATTTACAAATAATTAAGGAATCGTTGGTATGGCAAGCCTAACGCTCAATATTAATAATCAACAACATCAGCTAGATATAGATCCAACTACCCCCTTATTGTGGGTATTACGTGATAATTTGCAGCTTGTTGGTACTAAATATGGTTGTGGGATTGCTATGTGCGGTGCTTGTACTGTGCATTTAAATGGCAATGCAGTGAAATCATGTCAGTTGCCCGTCTCTGCTGTGGGGGATAATTTGATTACCACAATTGAGGGTTTATCTGAACATGCAGATCATCCGGTACAAAAAGCATGGATTGAACACGATGTTGCCCAATGTGGTTATTGTCAGCCAGGACAAATTATGTCGGCAACAGCATTACTCAATAGTAACCCAAATCCCGATGATGCAGCGATTGAAGCAGGTATGAAGGGCAATGTGTGCCGATGCGCCACTTACTATCGTATTAAAGCGGCAATTAAAACTGCGGCCAAAGCGCAAAGGGAATCGTGATGAGTGAACAAAGCAAAACACAGACTGCGGAATTAGGCAAAGGCTCAGAACGCCGCACATTTTTGAAGGCCAGCTTGGCGGTGGGAGGCGGTTTGATGCTGAATTTTAGTTGGTTCGCCCCAAGCTTTGCCAGCGAAACAACCTCCCAAGGTGAAGGCAATCATGAATTTGAATTAAATGCCTATTTAACCATCAATACCGATGGTAGCGTTACCGCTTCAGTACCTAATCCCGAGTTTGGACAAAATCTGATGACCTCGATGCCGATGATTTTAGCCGACGAGTTGGACGTGGATTGGCGTTCAGTGTCAGCGGTTCAAGCGCCGTATAATGAATCTAGATATGAAAAACAATTTTCCGGGGGGAGTCAATCCATACGAGGGGCTTGGCAGAGTTTACGAATGGCAGGAGCCAGTGCTCGGGAAATGTTAAAACAAGCCGCGGCAAATCATTGGCAAGTGCCGGTTAATTCCATAAATACGGATAAAGGTCGCTTAATACATCAATCTAGTAGGCGAGAGATAACTTATGCTGAAGTGGCATCGAGTGCGGCACAACTTGCAGTGCCGAAAAATGTTGAACTCAAAAAAAACAAGGATTTCTCACTGATAGGCGGGTCTCAAAAAAATCTCGTAGGTGAACAAATTGTTTCAGGTAAGCCTCTGTTCGGTATCGATTATTGCGCTGACAATATGCTGATTGCGATGATTGTGCATCCACCTGCTTTTGGCCAAGAACTCGAATCCTTTGATGAATCAAGTATTGTTAACATGCCAGGAATTGTAAACGTCTTTGCAATAACCTCGTTACCTGCAGATTACGTCAAAAATTATTTTGACGGTACGGCGTTTCCAAAACTCGTAGCCATTGTCGGTCGAAGCACATGGCAGGTTATGAATGCCAAAAAAGCATTACAAACCCAATGGCGAAACTTATCTGACAAAACTGAAAAGGTAGATAATTTCGGCAATATCATGGATGTAAAAGTGCCAGGTGGCCTTGAAAGTACTTCTTTACATGAAAAAGCGGTGAACGCGAGTTTCACTAATAATATGCAGATTTTGCGTCAAGATGGCGATCCGGATGCTGCATTTTCCTCAGCCTCTAAGGTGATTGAAAGGGAATACTTTGCTCCTTATTTAGCTCATAACACCTTAGAACCGATGAATTTTTTTGCACATGTGACAGATCAAAAGGTCAAAGTCGCAGGCCCATTGCAAGGGCCCGTCTTTATCAAGAAGACCTTACAGCAAAGGTTGCAAGTTCCAGCTGAAAAAATTGAAATAGAAATGACAAGAATGGGCGGAGGCTTTGGACGGCGTGCATATTGTCATTATGTGGTTGAAGCGGCGTTAATTTCCAAACAAGTCAAAGCGCCTATAAAGTTAATCTATGCACGTGAAGATGACATGACAATGGGCATTTACCGTCCCACGTATACGATTAAGTTACGTGCTGCTTTGGACGAAAGTGATCAACTGGTCGCTTATCACGTACAAGGTTCTGGTGTGCCTGAGCACTGTGTTCATCCCAACCGTTTTCCTGCAGGTGCAGTGCCTAATTATTTAGCGCAAGGTACAGCCGTTGATTCGAATATAACAGTAGGTGCATTCAGAGCGCCAGGCTCTAATTTTATGGCCAGTGCGGAACAATCTTTTCTAGATGAAGTCGCTGAAGCAGCTAATACAGATCCCATTGATTTCCGTTTGGCCTTGTTGGAAAAAGCAAAATCTAACCCTGTGGGAGAAAATAACGATTACGATCCAGTTCGTTACGCAGGTGTGTTGAATTTAGTTAGAGCAAAGTCAGGATGGGACACATTAAGCAACAATATTAACAAAGGGGTAGCAGCATATTTTTGCCACAACTCCTATGCCGCACACGTTATTACGATGGCGCAATCCACTGACAAGGCGAGGGTAGAGAGTGTCACCAGCGCGATTGATTGTGGCATTGTTGTCAATCTAGATAGCGCAAAGAATATGGTTGAGGGCGCAGTAATCGATGGGATCGGAAATGCCATGTATGGTGAAATGACCTTTACCGATGGTAAACCCGATAAACAAAACTTTGACCGCTATCGGATCATTCGTATGGATGAAACACCGGCTAAAATTGACGTGCACTTTGTCGATAGTTTGATTGATCCCACAGGGCTTGGAGAACCGCCATTTCCACCTATTTTTCCAGCACTGGCAAATGCACTTTATCAGTCGCTAGGTAAACGACTGTATCGCCAGCCTTTCATTGATTATATTTAAATTCTAAGAGCGAAAGTATCTGGACTATTCAAATGTTGGCGAGTTACATCTGTTTGGCATAAATACAAATAGAGCATTATTTACCGGTGTATGTGTAAAAAACACCTAAATACACTTCACCTGCATTTAGCATAAACCGGAATACAAGGGCTGTGAGAGAGTAAAGCTCATATTAAAAATGGCACGTTAATTGGATTTAGCATCCTTAAAGTATACAAACTTAAACACCTTGTTTTGAAGATGAATTCAAGGTGACGTTGTGAAAATACCGATAAGGATTGCTTATGAACACAAAAACCATTTCCTCTAAGTTAACCACCAGTGCAGCGCTGTTACTGACGTTTTGTAGTCTCCTGTTAGCAGGGTGTGCAACGGTTCAGCCAACACCATTTGTGGCGGCCGAAGCATACGGTGAATTAGGTTTCAGCGACAAAAAACTCAGTGACGATCAATATCAAATCATATTTAGTGGCAACGCAAAGACTGATAGCGTTACCGCCAGAGACTACGCTTTGCTGCATGCAGCGAACCTGACCATGGCTAAGGGTTTTGTCTGGTTTGAAATCATTCAAAGCGATACTGATGTTGAAACCAAAGAAGTAAAGACAGTGGTGCCCGATATGACAGCAAACCCAACAGCGACCTCTAGCTGTGGGGTTTTAGGCTGTACGATTACAAACGCATCTAATTATCAGGGAGGCACTATAATCTCAGAACGAGTAGCTGATAAAATCAGTGCCACGCTCGTCATCAAAATGGGCAATGAAAAACCGAGCAATCCAAACAAGGTGTTCGACGCACAGCAACTAGCGACTAACTTAGCCACCCTGAACTAAGCAAGCGTGTTAGTAAGATTTGTAGGGTAAGAACTTTCCTGAGAGGACGATATTAACTCTATCTCCTGCAGGATTGTTTTCCCTTTGGATATCCATTGAAAAGTCTATGGCGCTCATAATTCCGTCACCAAATTCCTCGTGTATCAACGACTTAATTGTAGTGCCATAAACGTTGACCAACTCATAAAAACGATAAATTAATGGGTCAGTTGGCACGGTTTCAGGCAAAGAACCTTTGTATGGCACTACTTGTAGCCAAGCGACGGCATTCTCATCTAAATCAAACAGACTGCCAATTATTTGCGCTTGTTCAGCTGTGAATGTCATTTGCCCTAAACAACCTGCTGTTGTCCATTCTTTAGATTTACCTATTGCATCGGCTACTTGTTGCCAAGATATGCCGTTTTTCACTTTGTTTATTAATATTGCGGTTGTGACTTCTTCGCGACTTTTCATTGTAATGCCCTCAATTATTTAACAGATAGAATAAATAGATGTTTAATATTGCAAGTAGCGCACTTAACCATTGCCAAAAAAGCAGCGGACTACGTTCCAATAGCGGCGCTTTATTTTGTTGTAAAAACTGTGGGTTAGGGTGCCGTAAATCGTGGATAAACTCAGACAGCGCGTCGTAGCGTTTGTATGGGTCTACTTGCAATGCCTTACGTAAGCTTGCATCTACCCAGCTAGGTATATGTCTATGAGCATCTAAAACCGATTGATAATTTAACTTACGCTGTTGAGCAAAAGTACGTGTTTTGGCGACGTGAGTCTCATATGGATAGCGGCCACTTAGCATGTAATAGGTTAATACCGCTAATGAAAATAAATCAGAGCGTTGGGTTCCCACCTCACCTAAAAAATATTCTGGGGCCATGTACAGGGCGGTGCCAGGAAAAGCGAGTTTGAGTTGTTTGTGGTCAAGCTCTTCAATGCCTGCCACCATGGTAGAGCCAAAATCGATGATTTTAACTGTACCATTTTGATCAATCATAATATTTTCAGGACGTATATCTTGGTGTAGCATCTCTAAGCGATGGAAAGCTTGTAAGCCCCGTCCTACCTGTTCAATTATATCTCTGACCGTGGCCAAATCAGGGTTTGGGTTGTCGGTTAACCATTGTTGTAGAGATTGACCTTCAACAAATTCTGATAGTGTATATAGATAGTTTTTTGGGCGGTCAATGCTAGGGGCTTTTAACACGTGTACATTGTGAATACGACGAGATATCCACTCTTCCAAACAAAACCGTTCTAAATAGCCATCATCATCCTGTAAATCCACAGAAGGGGTTTTCAAAACAAGGGGCTGCCCAGTATCGATATCATTAACGAGATAAACGTGACTGCGGGCGGAATAATGTAATTGCCGAACAACATTAAACCCATCAAATTGGCAACCTGGATGCAATGGCGGAGGAAGTGGCATTTGTTCCACTAAATTGCTGACTGGACTGCTTGTTTCATTGCTAAGTTCTTGTATTTGCAGCAACTGCACGGTGATATTGTCGTGACTACCGTTTTCTAGTGCAGTATTGACTAAACGCTCAGCTAACCCATCGTTTACTAACCCATGGCTTGCTAATTGCGCTAATACAACGCTGGCATCAATAAAGTCATGGAAACCATCAGTGCACAGCAGCAAAATATCACCGGCTATCAAGCCAATCTGTTGATGATCAATTTCGATGCTATCGGCCATGCCTAAGGCGCGGCTGAGATAGCGCTGTCCTTCAGCGGCAATTTGCTGGTGGTCATTAGTGAGTTGTTCTATTGCACCTTGACGGCATAGGTAAATCCGTGAATCACCCACATTGAAAATATGTGCAGTCGAACTTTTAACTACCACAGCAGCAAAAGTACATACATAACCTTTATCGGGCTCGTATGGATATTCACTTTGTTTGCTGTGTGCAAACAACCAAGCATTGATGGAGGTTATGACCCGTTTTGCCGAGGTCTCAACCGACCAAGCATCAGAGGTTGAGTAATAATCATGAATAAAGCTGTTAACGGCAGCTTGACTGGCAATGTGACTGACATCACTAGTACTTATACCATCCGCTACTGCAATGGCTAATCCATTAAGCTGAATTTGCAATTGTGTGGGAGTCGCAATTCCACAAAAGTCCTGATTGCTAGGTTTACGGCCAGCACTTGAGTACTGACCGTTAACAATTTTAGTTAGCTGCATTTGTTGCGACAGTACCAGATGCGATAGTCTCAGGAGCAACCTTGTTTAGGTTTCTTTTAGAGCCAGTACGAACATGAGTGGTGTAAAGCGTTAAACCTGTAAAGGCTAAACCACCTACAAGGTTCCCTGCGGCAGTTGGAATTTCATTCCAAAATAGGTAATCCATAATTGAAAAATCGCCGCCAAGTATTAGGCTAAATGGGAATAGAAACATGTTGACTACTGAATGCTCGAAGCCCATAAAAAAGAACAAAAAGATCGGCATCCACATAGCAATGACTTTGCCACTCACGTGGGTAGAAATCATAGCGCCTACGACACCTAACGAAACCATCCAATTACATAACATGCCGCGGATAAATATGGTAAACCAACCCGCTGTGCCATATTCAGCATATCCTAAAGTTCGAGCCTCACCAATTGACGCTACCTTGGTGCCAATTGCGCCAGGATCAACATTAAAACCATAGGTAAAAATAAATGCCATCATAAACGCCACTGTTAAGGCGCCAGCAAAGTTACCTAAAAACACTAGTCCCCAATTTCGCAATATACCTTTTATGGTTACGCCCGGACGTTTATCGAGCCATGCGAGAGGGCAAAGTACAAATACTCCGGTTAATAGGTCAAATCCCATTAGATACAACATACAAAATCCCACAGGGAATAAAATTGCACCCAGTAGAAACATGCCTGTTTGCACCGCAATGGTAATTGCAAAAACGGCCGCAAGCGCTAATATTGCTCCGGCCATGTATCCGCGAATGAGCGTATCGCGGGTAGACATAAAGATTTTCGATTCGCCGGCATCCACCATTTTGGTGACGAATTCTGCAGGAAGTAAATAAGCCATAAGTACCCTCGTAAAATTAGTGATCAAATTTGTGTGTTGTTTCTCATGCCAATTGCTCTGGCTCGAGATTTTCTACGGGCAAAAAAAAACGTTCAAATTCCTATACAGTGCATAGGAAGTTGAACGCCTTTGTTCGAATATTGTGACCGTAGACTCTTCGTTGAGTTACATTTTTAACGAAGCAAAATATAAGCCATAAAATTAATTCATTATTATCAATGAGTTATGTTTTTTGTTTCTGACTCAATGGATTTTATTGGTGCAAAGCTTCACCGTTTTAATTCATTTTTATCGAAATGATGGGGGATTTGGGATCGCTAAAACACTAAGGAGTGGGGCAATTAATTTTCTAGCGTTGTCCTGAGCAATGAATAATCGTAATGAGTTGGAGAAAAAACGTCCCTGACATCACAATGCAACAAGTTCCCGCATCGTTTAATATAAATACCCACTCAAAATACAATTAATATAACTGGAAAGCTTATATGCGACTAAGTCATTGCCATAACTTTCACGACTTCCGTACCTTAGCTAGAAAACGTTTGCCTGGGCCTATTTTTAATTATATTGACGGAGGGGCTGACGATGAGGTCACATTAAGACGTAATTCTGAAGCATTCAATCAATGTGATTTAGTACCTCGGGTACTTACTGGCGTAAAAGATATTGATTTACGGGTAGAGGTAATGGGACAAACACTTGAGTTACCAATTTATTGTTCACCTACTGCATTGCAAAGACTTTTTCATCATCAAGGAGAACGAGCTGTCGCGGCATCAGCGGCGAAATTTGGCACTATGTTTGGTGTATCTTCCTTGGGAACTGTCAGTATGGAAGAAATCGCAAAACAATATGATACACCGCAAATTTATCAATTTTATTTTCATAAAGATCGTGGTTTGAATAGAGCCATGATGGAACGCGCCAAAGCGTCTAAAATTGAAGTCATGATGTTAACCGTAGATTCTATAACCGGCGGTAATCGTGAACGAGATCTGCGTACCGGCTTTTCAATTCCATTCAAATTAAACTTGTCAGGCCTTTGGCAATTTGCCACTAAACCTATGTGGGGAATCAACTACCTCACTCATGAAAAGTTTTCATTACCACAATTGGACGAGCACGTTGATATGGGAGGAGGCGCAAGCTCCATCGGTGATTACTTTACCAATATGCTCGACCCTTCTATGAACTGGGATGATGTTGCTGAAATGGTGAAGTTCTGGGATGGCCAGTTTTGCTTAAAAGGTATTATGAGCGTTGAGGATGCCCTTAAAGCAGTGGATATTGGTTGTACAGGTATTGTTATTTCCAATCACGGAGGCCGTCAGCTCGATGGCTCACGCAGTTCATTTGATCATTTAGCTGAAATTGTAGAAGCAGTCGGCGATAAAATTGATGTCATGTTCGACAGTGGTGTGCAAAGAGGTACCCATGTACTCAAAGCGTTATCTTTAGGTGCCAAAGCCGTGGGTGTTGGACGTTTGTACTTGTATGCCCTTGCCGCTGCGGGACAAGGTGGTGTAGAGCGAGCTTTGCAATTAATGAAAGCGGAAATTGAACGAGACATGCGATTAATGGGGTGCAGTTCAGTGGCTGAACTATCAAAGCACAACTTACGTTTTCGTTAATATTTCATTAAATAATTGGCAAACATTCACACTAATCGATTAAATCCAAATTGGACGTTATTTTTTAGTGTGAATCTTCTTATCTTTCGTACTTCGTCAGATTAACGATGAATTATAGGCCTTGTTTTAAGGCTTGAATCGTTGCTAATTAGGAACCATAGGTGTTGCCGATATAGGACGCATTTTTCAGAATTTATGACTAAAATGACTTTCCACCTCAATAGCAAAATTTTTTCATCCAAGTTAATTTCAATTCTTTGATCATTATTTCCAATGACAGCTCAATAACGGCGAGGCTTACCGACATATGTCGATTATTTGATACACTGGTACTGTTTAAAAATTGATCTAAAAAATCGTTTTTGGTATTGCAATTGGTTTGTTTTTGCCTAAAATTTAAACAGTTGGGGCGTTGGAATGTTCCATCAATAAGTAGTGGTTTACCGTTTAAGATATAGGACGTCTTGTATTCCTTCCTGTTTTTATCTCGCAGTTGATAACGTGCAATAACGTAGCTGAAATGCACTTATAAAGCGCTCAATTTTAGAGATCGATCATTCTCAAATTGCAAATTTCTGAAACGTTTTGTAGCTCATAAATAAGAATTAGATATTTAAATATATCAGTTTGAATTGTGGCGTAAATGGCGTCCGGATTAATTGAGTGTTTTTGCCGATCATGTTTGCTTTGATGTATCGAAAAATGGTTGTCAGATAAGTCACTCAGATTAAAAGTAGGTTAATTGATAAATGGATGAGTCAATGTTTACGAGTGTACTGAAATGGCTGACTTTGCATCTGTAGCAGCAGTCGGAAGTAGTTTGGTTCGGTTTTTAACACACTGCTTTGATCAACAGCAACCTATCCCCGGTGGTTCGAGTACCACTGATACGACTGTTGTGCTCGCGAGAACTGAAGATTTAAATCTAGAAGATAACCCGCTTATCACACCACCTTGTCTCGCGCTGTTCTTATATCGAGTTGATTTCAATAGTACCAGTAGGGCTGCATATTCAGGAAAAGCAATGGCTAAAGGCAGAGCCTACTTGCCTCTTGAGTTTCACTTTTTGATGATTCCATGGGGAATTACAGCGGATCAAGAATATCGAATTCTTGGCAGAACCATGCAGTGTTTAGAAGATAATCCTTTGCTAACTGGGCCCATGCTTGACCCCGTCACGAATTGGGCGCCCAACGATAGTATACAAATTAGTTTAGAGGATTTGTCTACCGAAGACTTAATGCGAATTTTTGATTCACTTCCTGTGGACTATAAACTATGTGTGCCATATATGGCCAAAATGCTAGTTATGCACGGCCGCCGACAAGAGCCGCTACGAGAAGTTGGACTTGCGACTCAAAAGCTCACCAGTGAAGTGGTGCAGCCATGACAATCGCATTATTTAATTCAGCAATTGCTGTCAATAAACGGCTGTTACTCGGTATTTTGCCGGTCGATGCGCTAACCCGCGATGATTTACCCTTTGCGGTGAATATCGATGTGGAGCAACCCTCAGATACTCAATTATTAAGGCATCCATCTGGACGATTTTCATTGGCCTACCGCGCTGATTTGAGCAGCGCAATTCAAATTCGAATTTTTGATGCATATCGTCGCTATGTGCCCCGCAGATTATCAATATCAGTGTTAACCCTGCAACAAATTTTGGGCATAGAGTCGGCGCAGCCAGAAGATTATTTGCAGTCACGGCAGCGACGACCGGTAATGTACCCTGGCGCTGGATATCCAATCAATGGTCGTACTACTGGTTTACGGGGCAAAGTCATGTTTAATGATTCGCCCCTGCGATGGAGTATTATTGAGTTGCGTTCGCCGTTAGATTCAAACACGGTTTTAGCGCGAGCTAGGGGAGATGATCGCGGAGAGTTTTTAATACTTATTCCGCCCAATGCGGTGCCTGATGAAAGCCTTAATCAAAGGGTTTCATTTGAATTAATGGTTTACGCCAGAGTTACCCCTATTGCGCAGCCGGCTGCCAACAACCTAGACCCTTATTGGGATTTGCCTATTGAAGTCGTCACCGATCCACAAGCAAGTGATCCTGTTAGTTCGGGAGAAGTCATTCCTACTGACTACGTGGCGTCACAAAGTTCAGTGTCTATATCTTTTCAATTGAGTCAGATGTTGTCTAGTCATGACGTCAGCGACATTGTTTTCAATCCACCTTAAAGAACGCCTACATGTTCATTTAAGCGAAATTCTAAATTGTATAAACGAATTAATCATCGGATTAGCCGATAGTAAAGGAGCACAAGAGCCATGCCAGAATATCTAGCCCCAGGCGTCTTTGTAGAGGAAGTTAGCTTTCGATCAAAATCAATCGAAGGTGTACCAACCAGCACCACAGGTTTTGCCGGAATGGCGAAATGGGGGCCGGTTTGTTATCGAGAGCAAGGGATACAAGGACCAACAAGTTGCGAACCAAGACTGATAACTAGCTTTACTGAATTTGAACGAGTCTATGGCGCGTTAGAAAACATTCAAATAGATGACGGCGGTACAATTGCGCCACGATTGCCTTATCTTGCCCACAGTGCCAGAGCATTTTTTGAGAACGGCGGGAAGCGTTTGTACGTTTCTCGTGTTTTTGCAGCAAATACAGGGGCCGATTCAAGCGATTTTGATACTGCAGCAGATGCCTGGGGGATTGGCCGCGCGGCTGTTCCTATTAGCGGCAATTCTGATGCGATTTTACAGGCCAGATGGCCAGGTGAAATGGGCAATATGTTTGTCAAAGTATTGGTTACCCGAAGTAAAAATATCGCCTATGAAAATGATGATTTAGGTTTAGTACAAGTGCGAGGTGTACAAAATGGGGCGGTCGTCGAGGTAACCGCTGAGGCAGATTTACCCGCGCCTGTGAGTAATCAACCGCTGGATATAGATACGCTAAGGGTAGTCAGTATTGATTCTGACGGTCAACAAACTTTTATTTCTGCTGCTGATGGTAGCACTACGGCACTTGTCGATACTGACGTAGTGCAACTGATCCAATTACGTATTCAAGTGACCATTGGAAGTCAGATTAGTGAGTATGCTGAGCTTGCCACTGACCCGGCGCAAAAACGATACTTAGGGCGAATTTTTGATATTACAAATCCTGAAGATCCCAATTGCCCATTTTGGTTTAATTGGGAGCCTACCGCTGGTAATGAGATTGCAGCGGCCCAATTAGCCGCTGATCTCCGCGGTCCTGATGGCGCTGATGATATTTACGGCTATCGATTCGAAGGTGGTAATGATGGCGTGATGGTCAGTCCTGACGATTTAACCGGAAGTGCAGCGGATCCTGATGATGCTAGTCTTAAGGCAACCGGTTTAGAAGCGTTAGCCGAAGTGGAAGATATTGCCATTGTTGCCTTGCCTGACTCTGGGGATATGGGCTCACCTTTATTGAGTCGGGTTGCCGCGCAAAGTTTAGTGTCTCACGCAGAACGAGAGCGTTATCGAATTGCAGTTGTTGATGGACCCATCAATAGTTCATTAAACGAAATACGTGATTTTCGTGCGCAATTTGACAGTAAATATGCCGCTTTATATTACCCGTGGATCAATATCTTTGATCCCAATGAACGTTTTTCACAGGGTACCCCCCCTAGACAGATTGCATTGCCTCCTTGCGGATTTATAACTGGCATTTATGCCCGCAATGATATTGAACGAGGAGTGCATAAAGCACCTGCTAATGAAGTGATTCGTGGTTTGACTCGGTTCGAGTTGAATATTAACAAACCCCGTAACGAAGTAATTAATCCTGAAGGCATCAATGCTTTACGTTATTTCGAAGGGCGTGGCTTTAGAGTGTGGGGCGCGCGCACCATGAGCTCTGACCCTGAGTGGAAGTACGTCAATGTACGTCGCTTATTTATCTTCATTGAAAACTCAATTGATCAAAGCAGTCAATGGGCTGTGTTTGAGCCAAATAACCGGATTCTTTGGGACAACATTCGGCGCATGGTGGAAGATTTTCTGCTGGTTTTATGGCGCGATGGCGCGCTACTAGGAGCAAAACCAGAAGATGCATTTTTTGTTCGCTGTGACCGCACCACTATGACTCAAAACGATTTAGATAACGGTCGTTTGGTTTGTTTAATTGGGATTGCACCAGTAAAACCTGCGGAGTTTGTGATTTTCCGGATTGGACAATATACAGCTGATGCAAGCTAACTAATTTACAAGAGGACTATTGTTATGGCGACATTTAGAGAAGATCCCTACAGCGCCTTTAATTTTTTAGTATCACTCAATGATGGACAGGAATCCGAGTTAGTCGGTGGGTTTTCTGATGTCAGTGGTTTAGGGGTAGAGGTGAGTTATGCCGAGTACCGAAATGGTAATGAAAAAGTCAATACTGTGCGCAAAATTGCCAATACTTTCAAAGTGGATGACGTCACTTTAAAACGAGGCTTAATTGGTTCTACTTCCTTATGGGAATGGTTGAGTAATGTCAGCGCAGGAGCTCATGAACCGCGATTAGTGGTGATTACCCTATTGGATGAAGCAAGAGAAGCTGTAGCCAGTTGGGAGCTTCGCAAAGCTCAACCGAAAAAATGGACTGGACCCTCGTTGGCCGCTAAAGGGGGCGGAGAAGTGGCGATGGAAGAACTTAGCTTAGTCTGTGAAGGCTGTAAATACAGTTAATTGGTTGGTAATTTAGGAGCAATTCAATGGCGTTAGGCATGGTACTTGGTGCACCTAATATCATCTCCATAGCAGATCGAACTCAGCGTCAACTGGGTCAGGTAAAAATGGATGTGTGCGCTTTTGTGGGCGTTGCTCCTAAGGGACCGTCAAGGCGTCATCAAATTACTTCTGATGAAGAACTCGATTTGCAAAAAATTGCCAATAATTGGTTAGTTAGAGATAGAACCGTCGCTGTAAAAGTGAGTAGTTGGGAGCAGTTCAGACGTCTTTATGGCGGCTTTGAATCCCCAGCAAGATTGGTTTACGCAGTTGCAAATTTCTTCGAACAAGGTGGTCAAGAGGCCTACATCTGCCGGATTGTCCATGAATATGCAGACAACATCGTGAATGCTGATGCAGTGGCATCTTGCCAAATTCATAACCTGAGCGCTGATGGTTTAGCCATAGGTTTAAGTGCAAAGAACGAAGGTATTTGGGGAAATCAACTCAAGGCCGCGGCAGGCATTTCTTTTACTCCTATTGAGTTTTTAAGGGACATCAGTGACACCACTTCAGTGTGTTTTGCGGCAACTCAGGGGTTGGAAAGTGGATGTTTATTACGCTTGCTTAATGATGATGCTCATCATCCTGAGGAGCAATTCTCAGAATATCGCTTTATCAAGCAAATCAAATGGCAAGGCAATACCCTCGCTGCATCGGAATTTTGGAAACTGGATTTCAGTACTGCTCCGTTACCTAGTAAACCCACGAAAATTGAATGGGTAGAAGGTCAATTTAGTATTATTGATAGTGCAACAGGAATAACCGAAGAATTTATAAAACTAGCATTCAGCCCTAGTCATCCGCGTTTTCTAGGACGGGTTTTATTGACTGAGTCGAATTTAGTCGATCCGCAACTTGACTGGTTGTTAACTGAGCTTGTTCCAGTGACCTTGGATCCCTTTAGTCAAAACTTAGACTCGCTAAGCAGTGCGCAGCAACTAAGCGTCAATCCTTGTTTGTTTAGTGGTGGAGAAGATCGTTATCAGGATATAGATCACGCAGATTTCTTTGATACGAGTTGGGTGCCTGGCGATGAGCATTTTGGCAGCGGAGTACATTGTTTAGCGAACCTAGTTGATTGCTCACTATTGGCAGTACCAGATTTATATGCGCCTGAGTCTTTTGACAAGGTAGATCATAATCTTCAGCCTGAATTGTTGTCTGGCGCAGATTTCGCTCCTTGTTTTGAAGTGGAAACTGAGTTGCTGGAAGTTGACAAAGCGCTCCCTTCATTACCTAAATTACGCTTAGATCCGCAAGATCATCAAGACCGAGAACTCATAATAGCGCTGCAACAACAGCTCGTTTATTTCGCCAGTCAATTGAAAGAGTTTGTGGTGTTACTAGACGTACCACCAGAGCAGACACCGCAACAAATATTGCAGTGGCGGTCTAAGTTCAACTGTGAATATTGCGCCGCATATCATCCTTGGTTAAAAGTGAATCAATACAATCCCGATGGCCAAGTTGGCGGTACACCTAAGATTATTAATCCTTCTGCGGTGGCAGCTGGCGTTATCGCGGCAAGTGAATTACAGCATGGATTGACCCATGGTCCTGCGAATCGACTAGCTAAATCGGTATTTTCTTTACAAATTAACGTCTCCGAAGATTTTCATAATCAGTTGCATCCAATAGGTATCAACGTCTTTGTGCAGCAGCGCGACGGCATTTGGCTAAGTGGCGCAAGAACCATTAGTCAGCAGCGCCAATGGAGGCAACTCAGTGTGGTCAGACTAATGGTGATGTTGAAAAGGGTGCTGTTACAACAGATGCAGTGGGTGGTATTCGAACCCAATACCCCAGCGTTATGGCTAGATGTGAAGTTCAAACTAGAGAGTTTTTTGAAACAACTGTTTATTGCCGGCGCCTTTCAGGGGGCAGCTCCTGAGCAGGCCTATTTTGTACGTTGTGATGAAACCTTAAATAACGCTCAAATTATCGATTCGGGGAGGTTAGTTGCGCATATTGGAGTTGCTCCAGCAGAGCCCTTGGAATACATCGTTTTACAGTTTATCCGTGAAGCCGATGGGTCTTTGAGAATGGTGAGCAAATAATGGAAACACGATTTCTACTGTCAAATTTCAATTTTGAAATTAGCTTAATTAAAGCTGCAAATATTGAATCTGGGAGCAATCTTTCGCCAAGTGCAAATAGCAGCGGTAAAGATGTGTTGGGAGATGGAGGCTTCGCTGAATGCAGCGGTTTAGAAATACAAATGGACGTGCAACAGATTCAAGAAGGTGGACGAAATGATGGTGTAATCCAGCAAGTTGGTTACGCCAAATATCAAAATCTAGTGCTCAAAAGAGGCATGTTTTATAACAGCGATAACAAACTTGCCACAGATGTTTGGGAATGGATTCAATCGGTGGTGGGAGGTAGCCTGCCGGTTACTCGGTATGACGGCATTATTAAGGTCTATGGTCATCGAAAAAACACGTCCAAAGATGCGCCAATTATTGCTACTTGGGCTTTTGACCGGGCATTGCCCACTAAAGTCAGTGGCCCCAGTCTCAATGCAAAAAGCGGTGATGTTGCATTAGAGGAACTGCACTTAGCCCATGAAGGTTTACGGATGTTAATTGATTAGTGTTTTAAACATTGTGATAACAATATAAGGATTGTATTAGTGAGTAATTTAGTAAAAGCAACATTACAAAAGGTCTTGGCTGATGAAGCGGAAACCGAAGATGGTGAAGCTTTTCCTGTGCAATTTAATCCGTCCTCATTAAAAATACGCATTACCAATCAAATTGAAGGCGGTCGTTCAGCAGCCAAACAGGTGCGTCAACAAACGGGGAATAGCTCTCGTGTCCTTAGCATGGAACTTGTTTTTGATACTGCCGATGAAGGCAGTCAAAATGCGCCTGTTTCGGTGCGTCAAAAAACCAAACAATTAGAACAATTTATATCCACACCAGAAAACAATCCTGATCCGCCTCCTAAACTTAAATTCAGCTGGGGAGACCTTACCGTCGTTGGTATTGCTGACAGTATTGATGTCAGTCTGGAGCACTTTGCAGCTAACGGGTATCCGTTAAGAGCAAAGGTTAATTTAAGTATAAAAGAGCAAGACCCGACAATCGTTTTTAAGCCTGCAAATCGCGGTACTGGCAATGCAAAAAGTCCAGGAGCGAAGTCTGCATTACCAGGAGCTGGAACTAATTTAGGCTTCTCTGCAGGTGTGAGTATGGGGGCGGGATTAGGTGTCTCTGCAGGCATAGGTATTAGCGCTGGTATAGGTGTTAGTGCCGGTATCGGCTTATCCGCTGGAGCAAAAGTGGGTTTAGCGTTAGAGGGGGAAATGGGCGCTGAGTTCGCAGCCAGAATGGGAGTAGACCCAGCCGCATGGCGAGGCTTGGATACTGGCTCAAATGGAGGGGGAAATCTTGCCGCCGGCAGTCAGGTTGCGTTTAATTCAGCCTCAGATAGTAGTCCTGGTATCGGTGTTAGTAGTGGTGTAAATGCCGATTCAGATGTTAACCAAAAAGCATCTTCGGCTTTAAATTTGTCCAATTCCTCAGAGTCAGATATTGCCGGCTCTATGGTTTCTGCAAATAACAAAGGCGATGCTGATTCTGCGGGCAAAGCAATGTCTAGTCTCGGTGGTATTGGTGCAACGATTAATGCCGTTAAATTTCAAAAGAATCAACAGCAAACCCAAATGAGTGTGTCTGCATTTGGTATCAATAGCGATTTGTTCAGTTCTGTTAGTTTGGCCGATCGAGATCTCGCCATTGCAACTGATAACAATGCGTCTATTACCCGTACCCCTCTGGTTCGAGCACACAATACAGGTGTTACAAAAGCATCAGATGAATCTGCTGTTCTCTCAGAAGTTATCGATCAAAGAGCGATCACCTATGGTCAAGGCATTCCATTAGAGCCTTTATTTGGCGTGTCGCAAACTCAAAGCCTTATGAAAGTGTACACAGACCGTGATAGTTCCATTGCTCGCAATACGCGAGATGTCCCTTTTAGTTCTAACGCCTCGACTCCGGCTTGGGTGGCTTTACCTCACAAAGATACTCAGCGACAAGCAATTGATTCTGGGTCAAAGGGGAGTTCAAGTTCGGGCCAATCGAGTGCATGTCTATGTAATGGAGTAATGAAATGACCGCCTATATTGAGCGCATTGTAACTGAAGTGGTTGTTCAACCTGAGCGTGAGCAAGGTAAACAAGAAACGGATATGCGCTATCTAGAACAACAAAAAATAGAAGCAGCGATTAAACGTCAATTTAGTAAATCACAACGAACTAAAGCAGAAGGTTTGGATGACTGACTCGCTATTTTTTAACGCCAAACCAGCATTTAACGTGGATGGTGAAGACATCAATGAACTGATTCGAGATGTGGTGTACATGAGTGTAAAAGAGGGGCTAGACGGACTCAAAACCCTTGAAGCAAGGTTTACCGCAATTGGACCAATGGCAGGGCAAAGAGCAGAGAGTTTGTTGTATTTAGATGGACGTTATTTGGATTTCGGCAAACAGGTGAAAGTAGCCATTGGTGCAGGTAGCCGGCAGCGATTGATTTTTAATGGCTATATCAGTGCGTTGGAAATCCATTTTGAAGAAGGACAAGAGCCAGAATTTAGTTTTTGCGCGGAAGATAGATTGATGGATTTGCGTATGACTCGTATCTCAAAAACCTACGAAGAAATGAGTGATCAACAAATTGTCGAGGAAATCGCCAACCAACATGGTTTACAAATTGAGGTGGATGCGGATGGACCTACTTATAACCAAATTCAGCAGTGCAATATGAGCGATCTTGCATTTTTGCGGGAGCGCGCCCGTTTACTGCAAGCAGAAGTATGGGTAGATGCTGAAACCTTACATTTTAAAACGCGAGATAAGCGCAGTGGCACTAGTTTGACGTTAATTCGAGGCACAGATTTGATGCAGGTACGGGTAAGTGCAGATTTAGCCCATCAAAAAACAAAAGTGCACGTCGCTGGATATGACGCTACACAAAAACAACCCATCGATGAGTGGGTAGATGAAGATGCCATTAGCAGCGAAATCGGAGCAGGGCGTTCAGGTGTCAGTATCTTGAAAAATGCCTTTGGTGAACGGATTAGCAAACGCGTAATGGAAGTGCCCTTGCAAGCTGAAGAGGCTTCAGTTTGGGCGATAGCTGAGATGCAACGCAGGGCGCGGCAATTTGTAACTGTCAATGCCATATCGGTAGGTGTTGCAGATTTAGTAGTCGGTAGCTCTATTACTTTAGAGCAAATTGGAACACCGTTTTCTGGAGATGGTTATTACGTGACTAAGCTGGAGCAATTATTCACCTTGGCGGAGGGGCATCAAACTCATTTTGAAGCTCAACGAGCATATATTAATTAGCGAGATGGATTTATTTATACAATTTTCAATTGAGGATACAACATGCATTTAAGGAGTGGCAGATGACAAATCAATATGCGCCTGATGGCGGCAGACAACGCTATTTCGGTGTTTATCCGGCGATAGTGGTAAATCTTGTTGATCCTCAAAATTTGGGAAGAGTGTTAGTCAGTTTTCCTTGGTTGAGTGATTCAAATGTTGAAGCTTGGAGTACGTTGACTACACCTTATGCGGATGATGATCAAGGTTTACAAATTATGCCTGAAGTAGATTCTCAAGTGGTCGTTGCGTTTGAGGCAGGTAATTTACGTCGACCATATATTATCGGTTCTTGTTGGAACGGTGCGGCTGTGCCACCGGAACAAGCTGAAGATGCAAACAACATTCGTACTTTAAAAACCCGCTCGGGAAGTGAACTTAAATTTGATGATAGTCAAGGAGCAGCCAAAATTACATTAAAAACCGCAGGTGGGCATGAACTGATATTGGATGAGGCATCGAGTGCCATAACGTTGACACATTCAGGAGGTCATAAAATCGAATTTTCAGCGTCTGGTGCCATCGAAATTACCGCTAATTCTACGGTTGAATTGAACGCTGCGGCGTTTAACGTGCACGCACCAGTGGCTAATTTTGACGGTATTATCAATTGTACAACGCTCATCGCCAGTGCCGCTGTAGTGTCACCTTCTTATACTCCTGGGGTAGGTAACTTATGGTAACTCTGCCATGTTAAATACATCAGAGCATCCTTGGAAATTGGTTGGTCCGTGGTATCGTCCTTCTTCTTTAGGTGGTTACGCGGTCACCAAGACGGCTTTAAACCGCTTTTCTGCTCCTATTATTCAGAAATATGCGGATGCTAATTTTGCGAACAATCTTGTCAATGAACCGCAGCACTCATTGCGCTTTAATAGTGAAGACTTTGTTCAACCTTTTAGTGCTGATCCTAATCAGGTGATTACTCCCATAGAGCGCGCGCAGTCTCACACTCCTTTGAAACTTTACCTAGATACCCATAGCCGTTTTTATGTTGTGGTGTGTGAATTGCATTGTGATGTGGCTGGGTTCCCGCAAGTCGAGCGTAACAAAGTGTGTGAAGCAGGATTTGTGGTTCGTCGTCGTGTGCCAGTTATCACACCGGAACTAAAAGGCAAAGTTGAGACCTTATTACAGCAACGCAGCCAACTGCAAAATGACCTCAATAAAGTCAATATGCAAGTAAAAACAGCACAGTTGCAAGAATCTCAACAGAGCAGCGATATTAGTGGACTGTTAAAAACCAAAAGCGCGCGATTATTTTCTGGTTTGCAGTCTGGTACGGCTGAAAAACTCACTGAAAAGCTGCAAGACACCAATGGACAGTTAGACCAATTGAGCCAAAGCGGCGACATTAAAATTGAACTACAAGGTTGGAAGTCCAGTGATTTAAAAGGCGTGGGAAACTGGCTCCCAATTGAAGAAACACCTGAGCAGATTACAGAACAGGTAATTCCCATGTATCCGCTTATCGCTGATCCAACTAATCCTAATCACTCTGCCAATGGCAAAACCCTTTGGTTTGGCGTTATACCAACTAGTTTAGCTGATGTTGATAGCAACAATAATCCAAGGTTTGATGACGCTGATCTATATGAAATACGTTGTTTTGTGCGTCGACACCATAGTCAATTCCCCATTCAGAAAAACCACACTGACTGTTGCGGTGATGTAATTTGGAGTGAAGCAACCGAAGGTTATAAAATTGCTGCTCATTTTGATCTAGATGGCACTAGCCATCGACCGGTAAATATCAAATTACCTGACTTACCGGCTATTCGTAATCAAGTCAATAATGCCCCTGCAGGGCGAGGAGCAAGTGCTCGGATTATAGCTCCAGCGGAGTCGTCCCTTAACTTTGCCACTGATAGTATGGATATGCCCCAAGGCGGAGAGCCGTTAACTCGCGCGGGTCAGCAAATCTGTTTCTTCTCGATTTTTCTTTTTTTCATTGTTGCGATGTTTTTATTCCGTCTGTTTTTACCTATTTTGCTATTCATTTTCAATTTATGGTTTTTGCTAAAACTAAAATTTTGTATTCCACCCTCATTTCAGTTTGATGCGGGCTTGGTGGGCAGCTTGAATTTTGACGGTTCTTTTGGCGCAGATTTTAATGCCTCGATTGATGCTCATGTCGAACTGATGACCGAATTTACGGCTGATTTAGCGGTTCAGGTGGCCATTGAAGGTCCCGATTTGGAAGCTAAATTTAATCAACCGAATTTCAGTATCACTGTAAATAAAGGAAAAGATAACGAAAAAACCTACGTGGATGAAGGGGTTTTGGCTAACGACTTAGGATTAATGATAGCCAACGGCATCAATGCCAGTGACGACATGCGAGCTGACATCAAAAATGGTGGCGATAGCCCAGGTTTAAGCAGTCTCAGTTTGAATGAACTGGCGGGCATTTTTATCGCTATGCAAACGGAGTATCAAGACGTAAAACACCCTGAATTAGCGGGGATACTGCCCACTCCTGATAGTGGCTTAGTGTACTTTGAAAAAGTTGAATTGAACAAGGAGGCTGCATGACCCAGTCGTCCCCACTGAAGGCATTTTTAGGCAAGGGCTGGGCATTTCCAGTCCAACCTAGCCAAGCAGATAAAACTATCGCTTATGTTGAAGGTGCTGAAAAAGTGCGACAGTCAATTTGGATGATTTTGCAGACTGAGCCTATGGAGCGAATTATGCGACCTAATTTTGGCTGTGGTTTACGACGTTACTTAATGCAACCGAATAATTCTGCTACTTGGTCTGGGATACAGCGGGATATTGAACGAGCTCTTAGCCGTTGGGAACCAAGAATAAAGCTCGAAGAAGTCAAAGTGAATGGTGGCGAAGATCCCTCTGTCGCAATGATCAGCATTCGATATTCTCATGTTCAGGACGGAAGTCGTGAAAATCTTGTATTTCCCTTTTATCTGGAGTAGCTAAGGATGAGCCTAAATAAACCGATTTTAGACGACCGATCATATCAGCAAATCCGTGATGAATTGATAGCACGTATCCCGGTCTACGCGCCCGAATGGACGGATCATAACCCTAGCGATCCAGGGATTGCTCTGATCGAATTATTCTCTTATTTGACTGAAAATCTGCTCTATCGTTTTAATCAAATACCCGATTCCACCAAAATGGAATTTTTGCGACTGTTACAAATTCCATTAAAAAGTGCGTATCCAGCCACCGCAATGCTGTCTTTATCAACAAAAGAACCGCAAGGTGTTGCTGCCAAGCTAGCGAGTCAAGCTAGCGCTGGTGATCTGAAATTTACCACCTTGCAAGAAGTACATGTTTTACCGGTATCTGCCCTAGGTGTGCTCAAGGTAATCGATCAAGTTCCTGATGAAGATAGCGAAGAAGGTATTTTCTATCAACAGGCAGCGGCAAGTGTTGATGCAAGTGCAACCCAGCCCTATCACACCGAAACGATTTGGCAGGATGAGCCTGGACTTTCCAGGGATATGAATAGCTCAGTTGATGGGATTTTGTGGGTGGCCATATTGGCAGAAAAAGCCACAGAAACAGAATTGATTAAACAAAATTTATTGGCGCATCCCAAAGCGCCTCTTTTACTCAATATCGGTTTCATTCCTGAGATTAGATTAGAGGACGATCTTGATCACCATAGTGCCGATTTTGCACTACGTTTTCGTTGTCCTGGCGAAGGGATGCAAGCTACGGGGAGTCCGGTTAGTTGGCAAATATCTACGGGACGAATTAATAGTCAAAATAAACCTATCTATTATCCGTTGCAGATACAAGGAGATACCACC
This sequence comes from Alteromonas sp. M12, assembly GCF_037478005.1. Lineage (NCBI taxonomy): Bacteria > Pseudomonadati > Pseudomonadota > Gammaproteobacteria > Alteromonadales > Alteromonadaceae > Alteromonas > Alteromonas sp. M12. Next base: position 1,805,764 of record NZ_CP144164.1, read on the forward strand.
AACGGATTAGAAAAAGAAGGCGTCGTTCGTTTGCAAATGCCCACTGAACAGCAAAATATGTCGGTGTATCAACTCGATGATGTCAACATGCAGGGCGTTGGCGATTTCCCCCCCATTTTGGATGACGATACACAATCTCGGGTTATTTGTTGGTTGCGTGCTTTTCGCAATGATGACACTGCCATTGGTAAAATTACCTTTATTGGCGCTAATACCACATTGGCTGAACAAGCGGTTCAAGGGAAGTCTGAATTTATTGGCACCGGAAACGGCCAACCTAATCAAGTTTATGCACTAAATCATCAACAGGTATTGGCCAACTCAGTTAGATTGCAAGTTGAAGAGCCCCAAGGCTGGACCGACTGGCACGAAGTTGAAGGCTTTTATGCAAGCACTGAAAGTGATCGGCATTTTATGCTGGATAAGCAAGGTGGACAAATCCGTTTTGGCACAGGTATTAACGGAGCCGTTGTGCAAATAGGTCAGCGGGTAAGAGTGATTCAATATCGTTACGGAGGTGGCAGAGTAGGTAATGTGGCGGCCGCAGCAATTAACAAACTTGTTGCTAATCCGCTAGTTAAAGTGAGTAATCCCCTTAATGCTTATGGCGGTACAGATGCAGAAACCTTGGAAGCCGCTTTAGAGCGGATCCCCAGTGAGCTGCGCAGACGCAATCGAGCTGTCACCCGTTCAGATTTTAAAGAATTAGCGCTGCAGGCACCTGGTGCGGATTTGGCTCGTGCTGAAGTTTTACCCCGTTATCATCCTCAACTACCACAATTAGAATCTGCCGGTGTTGTTAGTGTGGTGGTGTGGCCAAAAGAAGATAAACACAATCCTAATGCGCCACTTCCTAACAAGAATCAGCTTCGTAGTGTCTGTCGATTTTTAGATGCGAGACGTTTAATCACCACGGAAATATATGTGTTGCCGCCTAAGTATGTGCCGGTTGCCATTGCTGTGGGAGTCAAAGTGAAAAATGGCTTCGGTATTGATGCCGTTCGCCATTGGGTGGAACTGGCATTGCGTCAATTTCTAGCCCCCTTACCCCCTTATGGACCAGGCGGGCATGGTTGGCCGCTGGGACGTCGAGTGCATAACGCTGAATTGGAAGCCGCAGCCCATCAAGTCGAAGGGGTCGAATATTTAGAAGGTTTGGAATTGGTTGGGTGGGATTCTGCAGGCAATGAAATTCCGAATACTGTTACGCTGCAAAAGAATGAGGTACCGGAATTAATTGCTATCACTGTTGAAAACGGCCCCATTACGCTCAGCCCTGGAGAGATTATATCGCCCACTGAATCTGATGCCATAGCTGTGCCTGTGCCAGTGATTAAGGAAGTGTGCTGATGTCTCAGTTTGCCATGATTGCCGGTGTTGATCAGTGGATGCGTGTCGCTCACGAAAATACCAGTGTGGATATACAACAACAAATCGTTCAGTTGGCCTGGCATCATCAACACTTGCACGATTCCCATGCTTTTAAAGTGAAACCCGCAGGTCTGACGTTTGACCCTTGGTGTCGTCTTTATCATTCGGTTCCTGAAGACAATGGGATTAATAAATTATTATGGACTGAAAAGCGCCAGCCAAGTTTGGCTAAATCTCTGTTTCATAGATCGCAACAGGTTTATGGTGAATTTGTTGGTCAGCAAGTGCAATCTGATTTAAGTCTTCCTATCGGTCTTGCTGTGGATAAAAAAGGACGACTATTTATTGCTGATAGCGGCAATCAGCGGATCTTAATATTTGATCTAATTGACAATACATTATTGCGCAGTGTTCATCTCGACGGCACCCCCAGTGTCATTCGTGGTGACGGCCAACAAGTATTTGTTGTTGTGTCGCCTGTGACACCCCCGGATATGGGCAATCAGCTCAATCAATCTACTAGCTTAGTCAGATTTGACGCCACTAGTATGCCAATTGAAATGGATCTTAAGTTTCCCAATGATGTCAGTGATTTAGCTATCAATAGTGTGACAGTCGATACAGATGGCCGCATCTTCGTATTATTAGGCGCAGGCGAGGAGTCTGCGGTGCTATGGGCGATAGATGGCGAAAATGAATTAATTGACGTCCCATTTGCCAGTGATATTTTAGCTACTGACGATAATATGATTGTTGTGTCTGGCGCGCCAAATGCTGATTTTCAGCGGTTTAGAATCACTCCCAACAGTATTGCGCAAATGCCTCACCTGCAAGCTCCTTATTATGACGGACGGGGCATTGCATTAGACCCCTTTGGCAAAGTGGTTTATTGGTCTGCTAAAGGGTTGATGTATGCAACTGTGGCCAAAACTCAATATAGCAGCCAAGGTCGCATAGTGTGTTTTAGGCTCGATAATAATGAAATGCAGCGTCGCTGGGGTAGGATATTCATTGATGCCTGTTTGCCAGTTGGGACCTCTATAAAACTGGGTTACATTGTTAGTGATGAACATTTAAATGGTCCCCAAGTAGACGCCACTGCACCACAAAATATTGGAGAGTATGAATTAACCAGACCTGATCTAACGCCGCCGCTGCCATCTAAATTAGCGGTAAATGAAGTGTTAGTTAGTCAAAAATTGCATAGACGTAGTCAAAACCGAGAATTACCTTGGTCGTTTAGCGACGAACCTTGGCGGACCTATGAAGCACCGGTTAATGCGCCGCCAGGGCGCTATCTTTGGTTAGTCATCGATCTCTTTGGAAAATCACATGCATCACCTAAGATCAAAAATATTCGGGTGGAATATCCTGCGCTGGATTTATTACGACGTTTACCCCGTGTTTTTTCAGAGCAAGGGGCTGCAAGTGACTTTTTACATCGATATTTAACCTTATTAAACACTAATTTTGATGAACTTGAACAACGTTCGGATACGCGCCATTGTTTACTCGATCCACTTTGCTCACCAATATCTGTATTGCCTTGGCTTAGCAGTTTACTTGGAATAGAGCTTGACAATCGTTGGCCTGAAACAACCCAAAGACAGATCATTAAACACGCAATGTGGCTATTTAAATATCGCGGTACTGTCGCTGGATTAAAGCGTTTTATCGAAATTTATTTACAGCGTGATATCACCATTATTGAGCATTATCAGGTGCGCGGTTTAGGTGGTGCATTTGTCGGTGAAGATGATTCCCTAGCGGCAAACTCGATTCTTGGCGCGGGCTTTCGGATTGGCGGAAAATTAGGGGAGGCTGATACTACCAGTGTTATCAATGAACAAGATTCGAATGCAGCAGATGTACAATCGTCCTTTAGCTATTCTGATGCAATAGCACTGCACGCCCATAAATTCAGCGTCATTGTGCCGCTAATTCTAGATGAAGAAAAGCGTGCTGTAATTGAACATATTTTAGAGGTTCATCGTCCAGCGCATACGGTTTTCGATATATGTTCCGTTGACTCAGGTATGAGGGTGGGAACTGGCTTGCATTTAGGTATGTCTTCGGTGGTTGGTCAAAGTTCAGGATTTGGACAATTGCAAATTGGCAAATCGATTCTGGGTACAACTGATGTGTTGGGGCAGGCCAAATCTGGAACCATAATCGGTAATAGTCAAGTGGGTTTTGACTCGAGGGTTGGCTGATGGACATTCAAATCAATCAAGTATTGCGTCGTTATCAGTTAAGCGCCTCTCAACGCACTTACAAGGCGAGATTAGATTACCTCACCGAACAATTATTACGTGAGTACGTTGATTTGGCGTTATTGCACAGTGGATATTCACAAAGAGATATAATCTGTATTCGCAATTGGTATCTGCCCATCGATTTTGATAACAGCAAAACTGATGTTGAGATATTTGAATGTTGGCTAATCGAGCTTGAATCATCTTTACAGAAGTTATTTGCAACTGCTGACGCTAAAAAATGGATTCATTATCGCTCAAAAGTTGAAGCCCTTAAATCCGTTGCTATTGATTTGGCAGCGCAACAACTTAGTCATGTTTGGGCATGGCATCAAATGGGGATTGTCTCTCAATCTAGCCTAAACCTGCAAGAAGCGAAATCACAATGGCTGGCCTATCTAATTAGGCAACCAACTCTGCTCAAAGCGGTGTTAATTGGACTCGCTGTTGAGGGCCGACTAGAGATTTTAATTGCACGAAGAATTATTGAGTTTGATGATGCCCTGAAACTGATTGATGGATTGTTAGAATTTACGCCAAATTGGGTGTCTATTACAGCGCATATCAACACCCATGTAGAGATTAATTGGTCAGGCCTTGTTGTTACCTTTCGCCGCTATTTGGCGTCACAGAGTAATCGTCGTATTGATGAAATTACACTGTTGCCTGAATGGATCAAAGGTTACTTAAGCATGCAGTTAAATAACGGACATTCAGGAATTGACCTTAATAAAATAACAAAACTGAATGTGGATGATATTAAGTGTTTACTATTTTCCGGCGTTTTATCGGAATGGTCGGGTAGTGGTGTTCGTAAGGTTATTTCCAATAATCAGAGTTTAACTGCCTACGTGATGCAATTAGTTGAGGAAATTAAAACGGTGGCTGGAGTCGTTTCCACCGCATTTCCTTTCAACCACCAACATAACCAACCAAATAGCCTGCAAGCGACTAGACAGCAGAATGACAATAATTTCACTGTTTTTCGTCAGGCAGAACCTATTTCCGTGCTAAGTGCAGAAAAAGTGGCGCTGTTAAGCAGCTTTGCTGGAATTTTGTATGTATTGAATATTCTTAAACAGCCAAAATGGCAACAACAATTAGCCACTTTAGTGGATAAACCTTACCCACTTATTCAGCAATTAAACCTATTGGGCCAATATCTACAGCCACAAGGGACATTCGATCCTGCGCTTAACGTATTCAGTGGTGAATTAATGGTGTTTGAGCCTACTCTAGATGATGATTGTGCTATCAGCACTGAGGATAAGGCTGACTATCAAATCTTTGCCGAGAAAATTAAATTAGCAATATACACAAGCTTAACTAAACCTTTGAACAACAACGTGAGCAAGACATTTGACTGGTTATGTCAGCGTAATGCACGGATAGAGTATCAAGCCGGTTGGGTAAACATTGTATTTGAAATGGATGCGATTGATACGCAAATCCGTGCTGCAGGTTTAGATTTGAATCCTGATTATGTGCCATGGTTAGGTTACGTAGTGAAGTTTTATTATGAATGACTCATTACATTATTTAGCGGGCGTCGCTAAGCAACCTGTTCCTTTATTTGATTCTGTTCTTGGTACTGAGCCATCGGCCGAGTGCAGAGGCCCTGTGCTAGAACAAGTAGTATTTCTCACCAATAACTTAATTCAGTTGTTAGAGGTGAATTTTAGTAAAGATGATACCTACATTCAATCTGGAGTGGACTTTTTGCATAGCTATTTGCAGTCCATCGACGATTACAAAAAAAGCGTGCAACAAGCTCACTCAAATGCATCTGAAACAACTTCCGCACAAAGTGCTTTGTCTCGTCTAGTCCTTGGCTTGAATCTTTCGCAATTGGAAATACAGTTGTTAGTACTAGGTGGAATGGCACAAGAACATGAAGGTTTTGCAAATCTGTTTTGTTCTTTACACCCGCGGCAACAGCCTTATCCCACAGCTGCACTGTTAGCAAAATTGGTGTGCACTGATCAGCCACTCCGAGAATCTTTGTGTAATTGTTTAAATGAGTCGGTTTTGTTCGACCTTGGGATTGTGGAAATAGCAGATCAAGCGCCAATTTTCACCCAATCAATTATGGTTAACGCCAATACTTGGTATGCAATAAATACCGGAAAGTCTTGCTTTTTACAGACGCCTGCTTTGAATATCCAGAGTTGTTTCCTGGGATTGTCTAAGTGGTTACAAACGGCGATTGTTGAAGATGCAAAGCTGTGTATTTCGAACTCACTTGAATCCCATATTATGATTCAAGATATGGATAATTTAGTCAGTTTGAACCGCGCATTAGCATTACTAGAAGAAACAAAGCGTAAATCCGTAGTGGTGCAACTTAACGACCAATTTAGCCAGCAAGAATATAAACAATTGGCATGTCATTGTGTATTGTCTGCTGCTGTCCCTATTTTACTTTACGACAGTCAACGCAGCACCACCGCATTGCATTTAGGTGTGCTCAATCAATTTTGTCCTTGTGTGATCATTTGCGCAACTAGCAATATCAATATCATCGAATCTGGCTGTATTAAACTAGATCTTCCCGTGCAACGCCTTGAACACAACGAACTTTTGCTTATGTGGCAGACGTTGTTACCCGAGTTTGCATCTGACGCTGGACAGCTTGCCTCTTGGTTTCCACTTGATCCTTATCACGCAATGCAGCGGGTCAAAAGTTGGCGTTCATTACATCAATCAACACAAAAAAAACACTCACTGAGCGACATTAGTCATGCATTTAAGCAGTATTCTGGCGCGCTGTTACCGCAAGGAATTAAACGAGTGACGCCGAGGTTAGGATGGTCAGATTTAGTGTTACCAGAGACTAAATTACAGCAGCTTCGAGAAGCCATTGGTCGTTTGAAATTACAATACAAGGTGTTAGATGAATGGCAGTTTTTGCAAAACCGAAGAGGAGCTAAAGGAGTACGGATGCTTTTTTCTGGTGTCCCCGGTACTGGAAAAACCCTATCTGCTGAAGTATTGGCAAATGAACTGCAGGTTGATTTGCTGGTTGTCGATTTGGCAGCCGTGGTCTCTAAGTGGATTGGAGAAACCGAAAAAAACTTGGCAAAAGTCTTTAGTTTTGCCGAGCAGTCTCAGGCGGTTTTATTGTTTGATGAGGCGGATGCCATTTTTGGCAGACGAACAGAGGTAACAGATTCCCACGACCGATATGCAAATCTTGAAACGGCTTATTTGTTAACCCGTTTAGAGGCGTATGACGGGATGACAATTTTAGCCACGAATTTTAGAAATAACATCGATGTGGCGTTCATTCGTCGACTTGATTTTATCGTGGATTTTCGTGAGCCCAATGTGACCGATAGGGAACACTTATGGCGTTGTCATGTTCCACAAACTGCGCCCTTAAACGCAGATGTGAATTTTACTCAACTGGCCTCTTTATTTCCGTTGGTCGGTGGAGAAATTAGAAATGCTGCCGTTGCTGCTGCTTTTTCTGCAGCGCAACAGCAACAAGATATACAACAAGAGCACTTCATTATGGCTGTTCGCAAAGAGTTTGAAAAAACCGGCAAGGCCTTCAGAGAAGTGAACCCATCATAAGGATTATTGGAGAAATATTGTGAGCGCAGAAGCATTAGTGAATCAAACATCTGGCACTGCTGGTTTATCTAACCAAATGTTGCCAGTGGATCCGTTTCGATCTCTGTATGTGCATTTTGGCATGCTCCTAGGGGTCGACGATTTTCAAACTTTAGATGCCTACCATCGTGGCAAAATGTGGTATCACAATGCTTGGTTGCACGGGCAGGGCGTTGTGTGGGGCCTAGATGTGAGTTTGCCGCAAGCGGATAGTGAAGATTCTGAGCAAACCCGGTTCTTGGGAGAAGTAAAAGTTACCTCTGGTTTGGCCATGGATGCCGCAGGCCGAGAATTACTTTTAGAACAGGCTGCGTGCTTAAATTTAGCTGCCTGGTATCAAGCCAATCAAGACGAGGTTGCACTGCAACAGGTCGTCACTGTGGATGAAGAAAGCGGTGACGTGATATTTGACGCCCATGTGACCTTGGAATTTCATGGCTGTTTAAGTCGCCAAGTGCCGGCACTGAGCGAAAGCTGTGATGCAAGCAGCACCTCAACGGCTTATTCTCGGGTTGTCGAGACTGTCAAAGTGTATTTGTCACCAGGTGGGTATCAGCAGTCTGCAAGCACTGACTATTATCGCTTGAATTTACTATTTGGTTTGGTTGAGGCCAGAGAAGATGATGACGGAATCATTTTAGAAAGTGACGCGGATGTTTTGCAAGCCAAAGCACAGATACTGGCAGCTGAACCCAGCGATAAAGCTGCGCTGTGCCAACATTGGTTTAATCATTTTGCGGTGTTAGATGGCATTGATATCAGACCACAAAGTAGCGTTGGCAGTAGCCAATTTGGCAGTTTTCCTCAGCCACCACCTTGCAAAGTGCTGTTAGCAAATTTACATGGTTTAAGGTTGCATAAAGACGAACAAGGGTGGCAACTGATAGAGGGGGAAGTCGATCCATTTGTGCGGCCCTATATATTGCCTACCACAACTATTCAAGACTTATTGTGCGGTAGTTGCCATCCAACACAGGAGTCAGTCGCTAATATTTCTGCGACGCCAGAAGATGATGCTGGTGGTCCTCGAATTGATTCACAAAGCGTTGCTATGCAAGACAGCGAGTTTATCAATATGACAGTTGTTGGTTCCCCCTTAATGAAAGCCAGTGTCGACGTTAAAGGAATTAGTGTGACGGCTTTTGATACTCGAGATGGTTGGGTGAACTGCGATATCAAACGTGTTTCTTACCAAAGTACGGAAAATCGTTTGCAGATAGAACTGCGTGATGCCCCAGCTGGTGTGCTTGTGAGATTGATTGTTAAAGGGACGGGAGAGACGCCGATTTTAGGGCGTAATCGCATCCCTTTAGCAGGAGGCATCGACAGCCCTGCAGGTAGCGCTTATCAGGGCAATGATTTTATCTACATGTTTAAAACAAGGAGCGGATCATGAGTAGTCTTAAACCTTCCAATGTGAGTAGTAAAATATCGAGTAATGCCGCTGGACAGGCCAACGCTAGCGGACACAATGTTATTGACAGTTCTAGTTCACTCACTCGTTTAAATTATTTTGATGGTAAGTTTCTACGTGCTCCTGATCTGCAATTAGAACAAGCTGCATTGTTGAACCAAATACGTTTGTCCAATCAGGCAGCCGGTGGTGGTATTGTAAATGGCTTTGACTGTACCCTTGCTTCTGGCCAACAGATAGCGATCAGCGCTGGGCTCGGATATGACTGGCAAGGCAGAGCGTTGGTGTTAAGTCAGGATATCGAAGTTGGGTTAGGCCAATTGCTGGTTCAAACTCAAAATACATCCACGGCAAAGGCTAAATCCAGTGAGTTCATTAGCAGTGACTTTAAAACCTGTGAGTTGCGCAAATCCGATACAGGTTCAAACAACGTACTTGCCAATCAAGAATTGTATTTGATTGTTTTGTATCATTTAGAAGCCTACTGCGGTGAAGAAGACGTTTACGGTAAATTATGCTCGGAGGCGTGCATAAGCAGTACCCAGCGCACTCATATTGTTGAAGGCTTAAGTATTCGAGCTGTGCCCCTTACATTAACTGAAGCACTTAAAAGTTCCACTCATGTTAGCTTGGCCCAAAAACATCTTCGCTCACGTACTGTGAGTGCTTATTTCGAGCAAGAAAAGAATGCCATTTCATCACTTATCAGCCAACAAGGACTCAACGCCGCGACTTGGTGTTTGGGAGCCGAAGGATTAAGTGGCGAAGGTATCGCCATTGGCATGTTATCAAAAATTGGTGATACAGTGGTGTTCTTAGATGCTTGGGGCGTTCGCCGTGAGCGCATAGTACCTCCGGCTCAGCAATATTGGGCGGCTAGAATGGGCATGCGCAACTGGCAAATTTATCTGGCACAGATATTACAATTCCAATGTCAATTGAGGGATTGCCTAGGCAGTTTTGATCCCCTTGATCCCCCCGTTACCCATGATCCCTGTGCGGATGAAAAAGCCTTACTTAAAAGCGCCGCAGCAGACATGCAACGTTTGTTGTCTTACTACACGGACATGTCTGCAAAGCTTACCCAAATTGAAAAATTACCCAAAGCCAGTATAGAATCGCAAGTCAGTATTACCACTTTAGATGTGGATGCATTGCGGGTTAGCATCGACAGGTTGCAAGCGGTAGGAAGTAGTCAAATAAGCCAACAATTATTAATTGATTGCGGCATTGTTGAATTACCCAGTGCTGGTTATTTGCCAGTGGTAGCAGACTCTGACTTATCGATTAATCAGCAAGTTTATCAATTAATGGGCAAGGGCGTAGATTTGCGCTTTTGCGCAGTTCGCGAAGACTTTGTTCATCATGCTTTAGAGGAAGCACAACATATGCAGCGCATATGTCTGCTCTCTGGTCTGGATAATGCTGCAAATATTCAAGAGGTCGATATATTGGTTCCTGAGGGGCAGATTAACCTCTTAGAACAAGCGCAAATTCAACCTGGATTTCAAGCGCACATTGACTCATCCGATGCTGGTCTTGGCATGATGTTGCACTTAGTTGCGGATGCCTTTAAAGGCACTTTGGACAAAAATAGTATCCGTGATGAAATGGTTTTACATTCTGCTTCAAAGAGGTCTAACCTTAATGCCAGCGACACTATCTTATCTGCTCAGCAATTTGATTTTGGTAAAGACATGACCGGTGCTGCTAGAGCCGAAAATAGTGACAACAAATTAGCTTTTTATTTGGCAACCGAAAATTCTGCTTCGACCACATTTGAAGGTCAAAAAGTAAATGCAGACATGAATTTATGGGGACAGATGCAATCTGATAAAGATGTATTTTCCCTAAACTCAGGTGCTAGGGCGCAAGTGTCTGCGCGCTTTATAATGGAGATGAGCTTGCGCTACACAGGCAACGATCGCGATGTTGCTCTGGATATCATTATTGAGCTGAACATCACTGGGCAGGTGATTATCGAAACTATTTCCCAGCGCAATGAAACCAAAAAATTAAATGGCCGGTTTGTGGGCAACAGCACATTGCAATACACCACAACACTTGACGGAACACCTATAAATCAAGTGACGGGCGCTAACCTCAATGACGATATTATATTAAGTCGAGAAACCACTGAGTTCGGTTCAAATATTGTGATTAACATACCTAGCCCCTCACTTTTTGGTAACTCTGATTTAGTTGATATGACCTATTCGCAAATATGGAATGCTGCAGGTGAATGTGAAGTAGTCGGTCAAATCAGCACGGTTGTAAATGGAACGCCGACACAAGGTAACTTTTTGTCAGGTAAATTTGTACCTGATGAAAGGGTGTTAATCCCAGGTAATCTTTTTTACAACAAGTCATTGCTTGCATTAAACCAAATCGCAGGCGCTCTGAATAATCAAGGATTTGTCGAAACTGCCAGTCATCTCTTATTCCCGCCACCGGAAAAAGTTCCCAACGAACTTGTGGTTAAGGGACAATATCCGTGGGTTTTATTCCATCGAAGACGGACTAAAGCATGTGAAGGAGGATCTATTCCAGAGGTGTTTCAGGAAACGCGACTATACCAGATCTATCTTGTGGAAGTTGCCGCCGATGCGGATACAGAAAAGCTACTAGCGTCAATGGAACGGACGTTCGAAAGGACAATCGCCAATGCAAAACCTGTCGTTGATGTGCAGTTCTCAGCCAGTTCAGCGGTGATAAATACTGCTCATAAAGCCTTACAAGAAGCATGGAAGAGTGCAGTAACCAGTCAGGCGCAAGTGTTAATAGCCGCTATTGCAAGTGCTGGTGACGTGGTGAGTGAAGGGGATGCGATTGCTACTTCTCGAGTCAATAGTACTAACGCGGTACTTGATGATGTGAGCAATTTTGCCACAGGAATTCCAGTCGTGGTGAAACAAACACTACCGTCGTCTCTAAATGCCGGCGAAAGAGATGGCGCTATAGTGTATTTTGTTCAGCAACAGCAGCAACAAATAGCAACTGATTGTCATACTGTATACCATGTTCTGACGTCTAATCCTGAAGAAGTACTGATTAGGATTAACCAATTTGTATCGAAATATGTGCCGGGTTCAAATATCACCTTAGACAGTGTATTTGATAGTAACAATGATAAAAAATTAAATGTGCAGCCACTGTTTAAAAAGGGCACAGGTGATTTCATTTCAGAGCATCAAGTTGCTAACTTAAAAGATATTTGGCTGGAAGCTGGGAATTATATCATTACTCATGCTGGTGCCATTCACCCCTCAGAAGATAAGGATAACGCGCAAATTACCCGTGAGCAAACCAACACTATTGTTAACACGTTGGGAATAGCGACGGATGAGCCTGATGAAAATATGGACACGTTAACCATACCTAGAGGCATGTTTGGTGAGTGTCAAAAAGCCTCTGTACTGTTAAGTGCTACGCAGTGCCATCAAATGTATCTAGTCACATCCTCGGACTTTGATATTGAAATCATTCCCGGCCAACAAGTCGATGAAGCGCAAAGAACTGCATTAGATCAAATTCTAATTGATTTTGATACTGGGGTTGGAAGTAACCAAGCCGCTTATTATGAGCTTAATTCGTTGCAATTTTACTGGGACACTAATCAGCCTGAAGCGAGTTCTCGTCAATTGTTTATGAACAATTGGCAGTCACACTTGAGCACAAATATTGCCTTACGGGAACTTCTAAATAATGGTAGTGCAATTTCATTTTATTCCAGCATTAAACCTATTGTTGTTGCCCACGGCAATTTCGAATATAAACCGAATGTGGATCAAACTAAACGTCAGAATGAAGTTATAGCTGAGTTGCTTAACCTAAGTGACTCGCCAAATCATTCTATTATGGCGAGTCAACGCACTTCATTTCCGAGCAATTGTCCGGTGATCACCTTCGTTATAATAACGCCGAGTCTAATCATCGGTGTGGTACCGGGAGATTTAGCCCGCGTGGTTAGGTTTGACGATAATAACGAGGTAATTCGCGATGCAGCATTAGAGAAGGAAATAAAAAATTTAACTGAAAGCTCAACCCAAATAAAAACCATCGAATTAGTCAGTAAAGATGATTCAGCGGCATCGGTAAAAACCGCAGATAAGCAAGCTAGGGCGTTAAAAAAAGTATTGCAAGAAGCAGGGCTAGCAACACGAATGGCGACAATTAAAGCCCGCACGCCAACGTTAGCGGAAAAGAACATGGATAAAAAATTGTTGTTAAATCTTAATTAGTCAAAATTAGGTGAAAGCTATGCTGAAAGCTCAGTCAAGTGTTGCTAATCAGTGTGAAATATCCGCAAGACGAGCAGCAAAAAAGCCTGCTGAGGCATTTCATGCTGCCAATTCGGCTGAGCATACATCAGCGAAACAAGACGCTACTGAACGCGCAGGGGTAACGCCAATGAATCCCTTATGGGGAAGGTTGGTCAGTTCTCCCTTGCCAAGCAGCCCGATACAGCGAAAATGCGAACACTGTGAACAACAGCAAGAAGAGACATTAACACTTCAAACAAAGTTAACCGTGGGGCCGGCCAATGATGCCTATGAACAAGAGGCAGATGCGATTGCCAATCAAGTGATGAGCGGCAATCGTGGTAAGGTTAGTTATATTTCAAGGCTTCAATCTCCGCGAGCCTCTGCCAAGACTGAAAATTCAAACACGGCTCATAATGGTAACCAGCAACCCAGTCACTTAAGTTCCTATGTTAATGGCTTGAATGGCAGAGGTAATCCGTTGTCTACAGCAGAGAACCGATTTTTCTCTAGCCGCTTTAATCGCTCGTTTGATGGAGTGAGGATACATACTAATAGTGAGGCCAATCAAGCGGCAAAAGGTATAAAAGCTAAAGCATTTACCTATGCCAATCATATTGTTTTTAATCAAGGGGCTTACCAAGCCAATCAACCTAATAGTATGCATTTGTTAGCCCATGAATTGACTCATGTGGTTCAACAAAGTAAAGGGGGGAGCAGTGGATATAGCCATTCTGTACAACGTAAACCAAGTGAACAAAACTCGCCGCTAGTTGTATTGAATAACCCGCGCTTTGCAAATGACCCGCAACTCACAAAAATTGCTAATGGTCAGATTGAGGCATTAAGTAGCCAACAAAACGGTATTCATGGTGCAGTATCTAAGGTGCAAAGAGCGTTGGATGATATGGGATTCGATCTACCTTTACATCGCGTAGATGGTAGCTATGGAGATGAAACTCGTTTAGCTATCAGCCAATTCCGTTCGAGATATTTAAGTGATGATTTGGATAAGTGCGATAAGGATGCAATTATTCTTTTAGATCAGGTCGCGCCAGCTGTTGATCAGCGTCATGAGCATGTGTTTGATTACAGCAGATTGTTAGCCGACAACCGCTTAGACGTGACGGTTGCCTTTGGTCATGCAGGTGTTAATACCTCATTTGTCGATATTGATAATAAACGCAAGGATAGCGGCGAAGATAGTGGTACAGCCTCTGCTCGTATATTTCGTGACTGGCTGACAGCTCGTGGATTTGCTCTGGCTTTGTTAGGAATAAATTCAGATGAGTTTTGGGCACTACGCACTCCTATTCGCTTCCCTAAAAGTGATGGCAGTTTTGAAACAAGAGATATTCGTGTCTGGGTACACCTAATTGAACCTGGAGTAGGAGCCGCTAGTGCGTTTGGAGCTGGACTTTCATCATCGGAAATTACCCTTTATAACGGTCATGCTCGATACGGGAGCGGTCCAGATTTTGATGAAAAAGCATCTCCTTTAGAAAATTTTAGAATCGGAATTGATGCGGCTATGGCTGCTGCAGGAAGAGGCACTCGCTATCAAGAAGCCAAAAAAAATGGTGTTGAAATGGATACTGAACATGATTTAAAAGAGATGGTAGCAAGTGATCAGTTTGACCCTGATAAATATCGTGTATTGTTTTTCCAGGCGTGTACATCAATGGCTTATTTAGATGAAGTCCGCAGCGAAATCGGAAATACTGAAAATACAGATGTGATTGGTTCTCGAGTACCCACCTATTTTACCACGGACGCTGCTAAGGTTAATCCCCACGAGATTATCGATATGCTTTCCGGTATTTTAGAGGGGAAAACCGTAGAAAATATCCTCAATGCAATAGAAAAACGTCAAGAAGTATTTTATGCAAATACCAAAGGAGGCATTCCATCAAAAGGAATTTATTCTACCTCTGGTATTGGTGATAACGAAATTGTCCCCTAGAAGGTAAATAGACTAATGGAATTTCGGCAACTGTTGTTGATAAATGGTTCTATGTTAGGCTTTACTATCACGACAGCTTTCATCTGAAAACTCAAACTCTATTGTGGTGTGCGCGAGGTTAAAGGGGGCTAATTGTGCATTTAGATCGGCTTTTAAATCTTTCATTAATTGAATGCCAATTTGTTCATTTAACACTAAATGTGCTGTCATGACATGTTGCTCGCCATCTAAGGACCAAATGTGCAGGTGGTGAACATCATCAACACTACTGGGAGATAATAGAATACTTTTCACAGCATCCCTGGTTGTATTGTCTGGTGTTGCCTGCAGAAAAAGTACTAAGGTGATTTTTAAATTTTTTAATACATTGATGAGAATAAATAGCGTAAATGCAATGGATAAAATGGGATCTAAAATTGGCCAAGGTTTAAACATCAACACCACAGACACAATTAGCACGGCTACCCAGCCTAAAACGTCTTCGATTAAATGCCAGTTCAACACGCGTTCGTTTAAAGTCTCGCCGTCACTTAATTTATAAGCAGCATAACCATTCACTAAAATACCGAAAATGGCTAAAGCAAACATACCTTCTGCCTGCGGCATTTCGGGGTTACTCAGTCTTGGAATTGCTTCAAACATTATCCACACTGAACCGACAATCAGTATCAAACTATTGATCAATGCACCCAATAACGAAAAGCGTTTGAAGCCATAGGTGAAAACCTGATTTGCATCTTTCTCACCTAATTTATTCAACCACCAGGCTGTGCCAATCGCTAAACTGTCACCTAGATCATGGACCGCGTCTGCCATGATCGCGGTGCTATTGGTTAACCATCCACCAATAAACTCTATAATGGTAAAAGTGACATTTAAAAAGAATGCCCAGCCAATACGATTGGATGCCGTATGTTGGTGAGCATGCATATGAGAATGCCCGTGATGATGGCTATGTGCATGCTGGTGGCTGTTTACGTGCTGATCGCTCTTACCCATGGGGAATTCTCTGTTTCCTAATGTTGTATTTGTCGTTCAATTGCTTTTATTATTTTTTGGTTGTCAGCTGATATCGGCATAGCTTTGAATGGACTGACATTCACACCACCAGTATTGCCCGTCGGTAATAAGCCAATACGTGTTTTTGTAAAAGCGCCGATTAATCGGAATGCTTGGCCAACGATTTCCATTAAATTTAGCTTACTAAAACCTTGTTTTAGCATTAAGTAATGAACTAGACAATGTAAGTACGTGGATTTTTGTCCAATGACGTGCGCGTCTTCCAAAAAGCCAAATGCTTTTTGTTCATTTCCGTTTTTTCTCGCCTGTTCAGCTAGCGCAATTTTTTCAAGAACAAATGGTTTTGCGTGATCAGTGTAACCCATAACAATTTATTTCCATATTGATGACTGAAGCATTGCAGTGTAAAGTCTATATCTACTATAGAGTCAAGGTTTCGATGCTAAAAATGAAAATAGGTATGCTCGCTACCAAGTCTGGTTGTTCTGTTCAGACAATTCGCTTTTACGAAAAACAAGGTTTACTGAAGCAACCGTTGCGCAGTGCCAGTAACTATCGCGACTATGATACCTCTGCACTAAAACAGTTAACGTTTATTCGTCAATGTCGTTCGTTAGGTATCTCTATAAATGAAATCCAGCAATTAATTGCTTTACGGGAAGAGCCAGACAGAAGCTGTGAATCAGTCAATCAAATGGTTAACCACCACATCAATGAAGTTTCAGTACGCATTGACGAATTAACAAATTTAAAAGTCGTATTAACTGAAATTGCCTCCTCTTGTTCGGCGGGACATTCTATTGGTGAATGCGGTGTATTGAAAAAACTAGATGTATAAACTGATGGAAATCGTATACCATTTTTAAACGTGAGCCTTTGTTTAACAATTTGGGAAATTGAATGAAAAAAATTGAAGCTATAATTAAACCTTTTAAAATTGATGATGTTAGAGCTGCACTGACGGAGGTTGGTGTCACTGGCCTTACAGTCACAGAGGTAAAAGGTTATGGAAGACAAAAAGGTCACAAAGAAACCTATCGCGGCGCTGAGTACAGTGTGGATTTTTTACCTAAGGTTAAAATTGAACTAGTGGTAACTGACTCTGATGTAGAACGTTGTATCGAAGCGATTATGGAAGTGGCTGCTACCGGTAAAATTGGCGACGGTAAAATTTTTGTCACCCCAGTTGCCCAAGCCATTCGTATTCGCACCGGTGAAGAGAATGATGAGGCACTTTAAGGTCTAATTAATCGGTTTCTACTCGACTAAAAGAAAATAGATTTTAAGCTGAATATTCAGCCATGCATCCAAGTTTGTTTGTAAAGGCAAAAGCTGATGTATTGCAATTACCCATGCTAGATACCTATGAAATTTTAGCCGAGTAAAAACGCCCTTCTTTCTTCGTTTCATAGTGTGAAATGGATAAATCCTTTTATCCTCAAGATATTGCTAATCTAATTGATAAAAGTAGCCTACTGCAAGTCTGTCGTTGATTTAAATAATTTCAATGTGTTGATATCTAATTGTTTGATTATGTTGCGATTTAATGCCTGCGTTAATTAATTGTTAAATTAGATTAGGGTAATCTAATTTTCCAATAGCTAAACGCAGCTGATGTTTTCATTTTAGGTCTATAGTTTGTGTGAACTCATACAAACCTATTACAGGACTTAACAATGTTTAAACGTACTGTTCCTCTTTTTGCTGCTATTTCACTTGCCTTTCTACCGGCGGTGGCAATTCATTCAGTAACTGCCGCTGAAACTCAAAAAAATATGCATTTTTGGTGGCCCGATAAACTCAATTTGCAACCATTACGCCAACAAGATCCGCGATCAAACCCTTATGGGAATGATTTTAATTATGCAGAAGCATTCGAAACATTAGATCTTGATGCTGTAAGAAAAGACATTAAAGCTGTTTTAACAGACTCCCAACCTTGGTGGCCAGCAGACTATGGACATTATGGGCCTTTTTTCGTGCGCATGGCTTGGCATAGCACTGGGACCTATCGATTGTCTGATGGCAGAGGGGGCGGCGCAGGTGGACAACAACGATTCGAACCGCTGAATAGTTGGCCGGACAATGTAAGTTTAGACAAAGCGAGGCGCTTATTATGGCCAATTAAACAAAAATACGGACGTAAAATTTCTTGGGCTGATCTTATGGTATTAACCGGCAATGTTGCGATGGAATCAATGGGTTTCACAATTTACGGTTTTGCGGGCGGTCGCGATGATGATTGGGAGCCTGATATGGTGTTCTGGGGACCAGAAAAAAGCTGGTTAGCAGACGAGCGTTATAGTGGTGATAGAGAGCTTCAAAAGCCCCTTGCAGCAGTACAGATGGGACTTATTTATGTCAACCCAGAAGGACCTAATGGTAATCCTGATCCCTTACTTGCAGCAAAAGATATCAGAGAAACCTTTGGTCGCATGGCAATGAATGACGAGGAGACAGTGGCGCTTATTGCTGGTGGACATACATTTGGTAAAGCCCATGGAGCGCACAAACCAGAAGAATGTTTGGATGCAGAGCCGGCTGCTGCGGGCGTCGAAGAACAAGGCTTTGGTTGGAAAAACAAATGTGGCAAAGGCCATTCTGAAGACACTATCACCAGCGGTTTGGAAGGGGCATGGTCGGTCAATCCAACAGCTTGGACAAGTCAATATTTAGATAATTTATTTGCTTTCGAGTGGGTAAAAACCAAAAGTCCCGCAGGTGCGACTCAGTGGATCCCTAAAGATAATGCTGGCGCAAACTTAGTGCCGGATGCTCATGATGCTTCTAAACGTCATGCACCAATCATGTTTACCACCGACTTGTCGTTAAAATTTGACCCTATTTATCGGAAAATTGCGAAGCGTTTTCATGAAGATCCTAAAGAGTTTGAAATGGCATTTTCTAAAGCTTGGTTCAAATTGACCCACCGTGATATGGGACCGAGGTCACGATATGTTGGTGAAGATGCGCCCAAAGTCGATTTAATTTGGCAAGATCCATTGCCAGAAATGGATTACAAAGTAATTAGTGATAGGGATGTTAGAAAACTCAAAGCGGCAATACTCGATACTGATTTATCCATTGCTGATTTAGTGAGAACTGCTTGGGCCTCCGCTGCGAGTTATCGAGCAACTGATATGCGCGGTGGGGCAAACGGTTCACGTGTTCGACTTGCACCGCAAAAAGACTGGGATGTTAATAATCCACAGGAATTGGCACGGGTTTTAGCCACTTTAGAGTCAGTCCAAACAGAGTTCAATAAAAAATTGAAACGAGGTAAGAAAGTATCCTTGGCTGATGTCATTGTTTTAGGTGGTGGGGCGGCAATTGAAAAAGCGGCCGAAAATGCAGGTTTTAAAGTCGAAGTGCCATTTTACGCAGGTAGAGTCGATGCGACTCAAGCTCAAACAGACGTAGAATCCTTTACGGTTCTTGAGTCAACTGCAGACGGCTTTAGAAACTATTACGCAAAAGGTGCAGCTTATTCACCGGCAGTGATGTTAGTAGATAGAGCCAATACATTAAATCTAACGGTGCCTGAAATGACAGTGTTGGTGGGGGGCATGCGAACCTTAGGTGCCAATGCCGACCTAAGTAAACACGGTGTGCTTACTGACAATACTGATAGTTTGAATAATGATTTTTTCGTGAATCTATTAGATATGTCTACCAAGTGGGCGAAGTCTAAAGACCAAGCGGGATTGTATGAAGGCAGAGATTGGGCGTCAGGTGAACTAAAGTGGACGGCAACACCTGTTGATCTGGTGTTTGGTTCTAATTCAGAGTTACGTGCCGTGTCTGAAGCCTATGCTTCTGATGATGCTAAACAGCAATTTGTAGACGATTTTGTTAAGGCTTGGTCAAAGGTGATGACTGCCGATCGCTTTGACATCCAATAGGCGATTAACAAACTAGCATAAAGTAACGGCAACCAATACGTTTGCCGTTTTTACTAGGCTACTGTTTATTTGCGTTTTAGTGAAATAGGAGCGCTAGTTATATGCGCCGCTAGAGTAAATTAATTCGTAGCTGTGGCTGTAAATTTCTAGAATATTTCCGAACGGGTCTTCCATATAGATCATCCGGTATGGCTTTTCACCAGGGTAGTAGTAACGTGGTTTAGGCATGCGTTTCTTGCCACCTGCGGCAACAATTTTATCGGCTAATCCTTCTACATCTGGGTCTTGAACACAAAAATGGAATATACCCGTTTTCCAGTATTCAAAGTTATTATCTGGGTTTTGTTGATCTTTAAATTCAAAAATCTCCACACCTACTCGGTCACCCGTGGACAAGTGGGCTATTTTGAAGCTCTTCCATCCCGCACCAAAAACATCCGTACACATTTCGCCGATAGGACTAGTGTCTTCTAATATTTCTGTTGGCTCCATAATCAGATACCACCCTAAAGTTTGGGTATAAAACTCGACGGCCTTTTCCAGATCTGGAACGGAAATTCCTATATGAGAGAAGGAACGTGGATATTGTTTGTTAGGTATCATTGGTGATGACTCCGTAGTTAGTTTTAATATGGGATTCATACTACAAAGTATTTTTGATTGTGTTAAATTATCAATAATTATTATTTTGATAACAAAAAATTATGATTTTAAATCCTGTTTGGTTAAACACGTTTAAAACTTTATTTGAAAACCGTCATTTCACTCGCACTGCTGAGATTTTGCACATGACTCAGCCAGGTGTGAGTCAACATATCAATAAGTTAGAACAAGCCTGCGGTTATCAGTTGATTAAAAGGCAGAAAAAATCTTTTGATGTAACCTTATCAGGCGAATTGTTATACAAATATATTCTCACCGCCCAACAACAAGAATCTCACTTGCTCGAGAATCTAGGGGCTAATGAAAAGACATCTGGCAAATGCGCGCTTTCTTGTTCAGGCTCGTTAGCTACCTTACTTTATGCGGGGTTTATTGAGTTACAAACACAATACGAAAATTTAGTCATTCATTTAGAAGCGGCACCTAATAATCGTATATTAGAGCAAATTAGCCAAGGCCAAACCGATTTAGGTATTGTTACTGAGAAACCTGACCCATTGCTTTTTTCAAGTGAAGTCATTGGTAGGGAAGAGTTGGTCTTGGTTTTTCCAAGCTCTAAAACAGTAGACGTGGATAATTTGGCTTCTGAGGTAATGGAATTGGGTTTAATTCGTCATCCAGATATTGACCACTATTTGCGTTTGTATCTAGCTCATTGTGATGAAGCGGTTCTGAGCAATTTAGATGTACGTAAAATAAAAACCAAAGGTTACGTGAATCAAATACATCAAATTTTGCTGCCCATTTCCCAAGGCCTTGGGTTCACTGTTTTGCCACGCAGCACAGTGGATAACTTTGAATCGGCAGAACGATTGAAAATACTGGATATCGATAATGTTGTCGCTGAAACCTTATATTTAGTTAAAAAACACAACCGTGATATGCCTGCCAGGTTTGACATGATTAAAACACAAATTAAAAAATCACTTAATTAAGCCTCACAAAGTTAAGTGTTTTTTACGCCTGTTAAATAGTAAATGGCCGTGGTTTATAGATAATTTAAATTGTATAAAAAATTTCACATTTTTTGTTCTCATATTGACTAGGATCAATACTAATTTGATAAAAAACTGCTTTAATTATAACTAGGACAGGGTTTCGTCCTATTACATTTAAATGTGAGGTAAACCATGTCGATGACGCAGCAATTAAATATAAATCAAGTGCTCGATGACACCTATGTTGTCCTCTTAGCGGGCGGCCAAGGCAGTCGATTACACGAGTTGACGCAATCAAGAGCCAAACCTGCGTTGGAATTCGGTTGTAACCATCGAATTATTGATTTTCCCCTTTCCAACTGTGCCAATTCGGGACTGAAAAAAATTGGTGTAGTGACTCAATATAAAGCACAAAGTCTGATACGTCATTTGGTGAATGGTTGGGCTAACTATCAACGGGGTTTTAACACTTTCTTAGAGATTATGCCCGCGTCACAGCAAATTAATGCCGACTGGTATACTGGTACTGCTAACGCACTTTATCAAAAATTAGAATTTTTGAAGTCTACCAAAGCAAAATTCATCTTGGTGTTATCAGGCGATCATATCTACAAAATGGATTATCGTACATTACTGACCGAGCATGTTCGTTCAAAGGCTGATATGACAGTGTCATGTATTGAAGTGTCTAAAAATGAAGCTGCAGGTCAATTTGGAGTGATGAACGTCGACAGCAAAGATAGAGTAACCTCATTCGAAGAAAAACCTAGCAATCCACCAAGTTTACAAGACTCCCCTGGTAAGGTGCTAGCCTCCATGGGCAACTATGTATTTAATACTGATTTTCTTGTTCAACAGTTGGAAAAAGATGCTAAGGACCTTGCGTCAAATCACGATTTTGGTAAGGATATTATTCCCAATATTATTCAACAATTTCATATACAAGCATTTCGCTTTCATGCAAACGACGGTGACACAACCGCCTATTGGAAGGATGTTGGAACGATTGACGCTTATTGGCAAGCTAATATGGCGTTATTGGCGGCTAATCCTGCGGCAAAAGTGAATGATGTTAACTGGCCTATTTGGAGTAACCCTAGTTGTAATGCGCCTACGCAGATAATCAGTGATGAACTTGGACGTTCAGCTAGAATAAAAAATTCACTATTGGCAAATGGCACAACGCTTCAAGTTTGTAGCATAAGTGGCTCTTTGTTGTGCAGTAATGTAACTGTTGATGAAGGTGCGAATGTGATCGATGCGGTTATTTTACCAAATGTTAAAATAGGCAAAAACGCGGTGTTAACTCGTTGCATAATTGATAATGATTGCCATATTCCTGCGGGTCTGAAAATAGGCCTAAATATGCAAGAGGATAGAAAACGTGGCTTTCGTATAAGTGCAAAAGGTATTAGGCTAGTAAATCAGAGTATGATTGATAAATTAGCCTATGTGCAACAGCAGCCTAATCTTTATCAATCTAGTGAAAAAAGTGCAGCCGAAACTGATAGAGCGGCTAATATGTTGCCGCCTTTAGTTGAACGAGAAAAAGAAAATACTCACATCTCAACATTTTGAATAAAATTGTGAGACTTTTCGATGGTCATTTGGGACCATTGAATGGAGATTTTAATAGGAGGAGCCATGCTCAAAACTATCCCTACTTTATTGCAGGAAGCGCGACAGAATGTGCGCATGTTAACCGCTGAAGAAGCGAATGCGGAAAAAAAGCAAAATAATGGAATCATTATCGATGTGCGTGAACCCGCTGAATTCGAAGCTGGATCAGCCAGTGGGGCCATTAATGTTCCTAGAGGACTGCTAGAAGTAAAAATGTTAGAGCTTGAGAAAGACCCCAAACGTCCTATTTATTTGCATTGTGCGTCTTCGCTACGGGCTGCGCTTGGAGCTGAGCAGTTGGCAAGAGTCGGTTATGAAAATGTCAGTGTCATTACGTGTTCATTGGATGAAATTAAAAAAGTTTGTTGCTAACTAGGTTTTTTATCTACCTCAGCACACATTTTCAAAGGTTATAAAAATGAGAGTGTGTGTGAGGGTAAGTTAATGTTTATCCCTCACATTCGTAAGCAAATCATTTAAATTCTATCGCAAATTATGCAATTGTGAATCGTACTTATCTGTAGCTTATAGGTTTGCTATCGCTCGGTCATTGTTCTGGCTGTAGCTTCAGATTCGAATACTTCATCAGTCCCCATGTCCATTGATTGATCTTTCAAGCGCGTTGCAAAATAAGCTGCAATCAACATACAAATACCACACAATACCAGCGCATTGCGCGGATCACTTTGTAATAATGAGTCATAAAAAAGGCCCACAGTGAACATGCTGAATATTTGCGGTAAACAGATAAAGGCATTAACTAGTCCCATGTATACACCGATTTGTTTAGCTGGAACAGAATCTGTGACAATAATGAAAGGCATGGTCATGATGCCTGCCCATCCCATCCCTACCAATACCATTGCTGCATAAATTAAATATAAGTTGGTGGTAAAAAGCATTGAGACAAAACCGATTCCTGCCAATCCTAACAACAACGCATAAGTATTTTTCTTACCTAACTTGTGCACAATGGATGGGACTAAGAATGACATACACAAAGTGGTAATGTTCATTACGGTTAATGCAACACCGCCTCTGGCGACACCTTCTGCAAAAAGTTCAGATTCAGGGCCTGGCGCATTGAAGCTATGGCGTGCAATAGACAATCCAAGATATTGCCACATTAAGGGTAAGCCATACCAAGAAAAGAATTTAACCCACCATAGATTTTTAACTTCTTTAGGCATTGTTTTGACTGCGCTGACAATATCCTTAACAGCGCTGAGCATGACATTCTTATTTTTACGTTCGGCTAAAATTTGCTGTAGATTTTCAGGAGGATCTTCTTTAGTGGTGATGGCTGTCCAGGTCATAGTGGTAAGCATGGCAATTACACCAATCACAAAAGAATATTTCACCACGTCAGGAATTGAATTGACTGCGCCTTCTTCAGAGATACCTGAAACCCCAACCGCCAGCATTATCAATGGCATTAATCCGGCAAGTATTTGACCGGCCGCCACCATAAAAGTCTGAACCGCATAACCTACAGTACGCTGGGGAGTGTTGAGTTTATCTCCCACCAGGGCACGATAGGGCTCCATAGCTGTATTCATACCTGCATCTAAAATCCAAAACAAGCCAACCGCCATCCAGAGATAGGGCACGTAAGGCATGAACATAACCGCAATACTGCCTACCAATGCGCCGATTAAAAAGAACGGCTTACGTCGACCAAAACGTGTCCAAGTACCATCACTTAGCGCGCCGATTAACGGTTGAATTAGCAATCCGGTAATTGGCCCAGCTAACCATAATATAGGTAATTCCGATTCCACAGCGCCGTGATATCGAAAAATAGGGCTTAAATTGGCCTGCTGTAAACCAAAACCATATTGAATGCCTAAGAACCCGAAGCTCATGTTCCATATTTGCCAAAAGGACAAGGTTGGTTTTTGTTTACTGTATTGCGACATAAGGTTCTCTTTCGATTCTAAAAACAACCGCAAATTAGCGGCTGATTGATGTTTGTTAATGTTTTGTTAGTTTAATCTTAATGGTTTAAGAGTTTGAATTCCAGCATTTATTAACTGGAAATTTACAAGTGAATAGGGTTAAACCCGGCACTTTCTAATCTAATTCCGACGATTTAGCGGCTGTTATCGAGCAAACCGTTCTTCTTTGGTTAGATTTAGCGGTCGATTTTTCACTAACTTAATGCTTAAGATAGTGAAACTAATTGTATGTCGAACATAGGTAAAGACATGATTGCGCTCAATTTAGCGATTTAATTGTTTTTCTTTTGAATAAAAACAATTGAAAAAATGGATTAAAGTAGCTTTAATCTGAATAACCTTTAAGATTGTTAAGGATTTATTAAGATACTTCTTAAATTTAAGATATCGATTAAGAAGCTGTCTAATTAAACATTGTCGATAATTTGGTGTGGGTCGTTTGCAAGGGGAAAGTTAAGTGGGAAGAGCAAAAAAGTTGAATCTTAAGCAAGTTGCTGAGGCGTTGGGCGTATCAACCGCGACTGTTTCCAATGCATTTAACCGACCAGATCAATTATCAGCAAAATTGCGCGAGCGCATTCTACTTGAAGCCGCTGATTTGGGCTACCATGGCCCCAATTTAGCCGCTCGTACTTTGCGTCGAGGCGAATCAGACGTGATAGGTGTAATGCTGCTCGATTCACTTAAATACAGTCTGTCAGATCCCGTGGCCAATCAACTCTTGCAGGGGATTGCGGAAGTCTTAGTGGAACGCAATAAACATATGTTGCTGCTATCTAGTCATGCTGATGCGGATCAACAGCGAGGGGCTGAATCTTTACCTGATGGTTTCATTTTGTATGGTGCTATCGATCCACGTTCTTTTGAGTTTATTCTAAAAACGGGTAAACCTGTGGTGGTTGTTGATTCTGAATATAAAGAGACGGCATCTGTTAATATCGACAACCAAAATGGCGCATTCACAATTGCTGAATATGCTATTCGAGATGAAAACGAGCGAGTCGCTATTTTAGGACTTCGTTTAATTGATACTGACAGAGTATGTCGCCTCACCGAGGCCGATCTAAATGAAGACTCACAAGAAGTATCCCATGCCAGATTAGCCGGTTACCGAAAAGCAGCAGAGAAAATAAACTGCCATATTGCAGCGGCTTCAATGTGGCATATTCCTATTAATGATGCTGAGTTGGCAGAAATTGCTGCCCGTGAAGCGTTAACGATGAACCCACGTCCGACGGTATTGTTGTGTATGAGTGATATTATCGCTTTGGCTGCAATTCGTGTTGCTAGGGAATTGAATATTAAGGTGCCAGACGAGCTCAGTATTACGGGGTTTGATGATATCCCTGAGTCTGCTAGATCAGAACCTGCATTAACCACAGTGTGTCAACAGAGTATCGAAAAAGGCCGAGTGGCGGCTACTTTGCTATTGGATGGCAAAACCAATGAAAATGTGGTGTTAGAAACCAAATTGGTGGTCAGAGGCAGCTGCAAACCGAGCTAACTTAGCATATAAATTGGCTCGGCAAGGTAGTTTGCCGAGCAACTGTTAATGATTTACTAGTGACAATTCCTAGTACAACAAAAAGACTGCTATTTGGCGGTCAACCACATCACTTGATAGCCTGCGAGTTGAATGCCATTTTGAGCATGGCTTAAGGTGTTTTTAGAAATATGATCTTGATATTTACTGCCGTCAAGCTGCTGTAAAATTTCTGAGTCGATTAGCTGCGGATGCTCACTGAAATTGTTAATAGCTAGCAAAACCTCGCCTTCATCAGAGTATCGTGTGTAAGCAAACACATGTGGGTTTTGATTGTCTAATATTTGAGTATTTGCATCCCCTAATACCGGTAAGTTTTTGCGTAATGCAATTAAATTTTGCAGTTCTTTGGATACTGTATAAGACGTTGACTTAGGATTTTGCGAGTCGTTTATTGCCTGCTCAGTAAGTGCAATACGGTTGACCCATCGTGCATCATGCAATTTACTCTCATCAAGGCGATAACTGTAATCATTTAATAAGCCAATTTCATCCCCTGAGTAAAGCAATGGAATACCACCAATTGACAAGATAACTGCATTGATTAATTGAATTCGGGCAAGCGCATTTTGAATCAGTTCCTGATCGTTGAGTTCGATACCTTGCTCTAAACCTGCCAATGATGCCATTGAACCACAGACTCTGCAGTCTCCGGTGCTTGGGTTCTCGCCAAATGCGACTCCTTTGGCGAAACTACCGTCGAATCGTCCGGTGTAAAATTGGTTTAAAAATTGTCTATGATTGTGACCATCAATTCCTAAATGTTCAGCCACTTTGTCATCAAAAGTCCAACCAATATCATCATGACAGCGCACATAATTTACCCAACTACATTTGGGTGAAATACTGAAACTCTTTTGCATTGACTGGGTCAGTAAATTGGTCTTGCGCGTGGCAAGGCTATTCCACAATAACGCCATTAACAAAGGATTATAAGACAACTGACATTCTTCAGGATCAATGTACTTGAGCACTTCGTCTGGGTGCACAATTGCTTCAGATTTAAACACCACCGCTGGCGCTGATATTTGCAAACAGCTATTGAAAGCTTGAATTAATTTGTGTGCTTTATCTTGATTTTCACAGGTTGTGCCCATTTCTTTCCAAATGAAGGCGAGGGCATCTAAACGCAATGCTTCGCAACCTAAGTTGGCAAGAAATAACATTTCTGAGGTTATCCCATTAAAAACCGCAGGATTGGAGTAATTTAGATCCCATTGGAAATTATTGAAAGTAGTCCATACCCATTTCTGCGCATCTTCATTCCAGGTGTAGTTACCGCGTCGAACCTGAGGAAAGATTTCTCGTAAATTATGTTCGTACTGGTCGGGAATTGTGCGGTCATCGAACATATAATAAAAATCTTGGAATTCAGGATCACCTTGTTTCGCCGCCAACGCCCATTTGTGTTCATCTGACGTATGGTTAAACACAAAATCCAATACTAAGCTTATACCTTCTTTATTCAAGGCCTTTGCCAGTGCGATTAAATCTTTAGTGGTGCCTAACTTCTGATTAACTTTGCGATAATCGGATACAGCGTAGCCACCGTCACTATCCCCTTTTGGAGAATCATATAGCGGCATCAAGTGAAGGTAGGTTATCCCTAATGATTTTAGATAGGGTATTTTTGCTTGTAAATCTTGAAGGTCTTGAGCAAATAAGTCTACGTAGCACGCCATGCCAAGCATATTTTCATTTTTATACCACAATGGATCTGCAAGACGTTGTTTGTCTTTTTGTTTTAACGCCCTAGAGCGTTCGCCAAAGCCTTTAGCAAGGCAAACTATAAGCTCTTGAAGATAATAGAAAACGTCATAACGATGGCCATAAGTTTCTAGAAAAAGCGTAAATAATTTGGGAAAGTGATTGTGCAATCGTTGCTCAAATAATTGTTGGTCAGCTTTGCTCATCGAAGTCAGATCAATACTGTCTAAGATTCGTTTTAACGAGCGTTTACTCTCAATTTCTAGGTTCATAAATTACCCTGATAAGATATCTTTCTAATTCGATTAAGATTTTATTTTATTGATGATACAGCGTGATAAAAGCATTATCAATAACAAATAAATAACATTTGTTAAGAATTTAATGGATTTAACTTAAACGTTACAGTAAAGTTGCTTAAATTGCGTTTGTGAACTAACTAAACAGTTATTTGCAAAGGTCTGATACGAAAATCAAGCTAGGGCTTAAATTAACCCGATAGCTTAATCATAGAGTCATAATTTAAGTGGCGCTGTAGCGGGATTAGGTCGTAAGTCAGAGGTTAACATTTACTGGTTTAGCTAGGTTTTAACAACATGAGTTAATAAAATTGAGATTTAGAAAATGAATACATATTTTGCAGCGATAGAAGGTGGCGGTACTAAATTCAACTGTGCAATTATCGATAAAGAACGGAAAGTTTTGGTCAGTAGACGCATCGATACTCGCACTCCGGAATACACTATTGGTGAAACGATTACATTCTTTAAACAGCAACAAGAAGCAGGTTATCACTTTAGCCAGCTCGGCTTGGCCAGTTTTGGTCCGATAGATCTTCAACCTCAATCAAAGACTTATGGATATATTACTAAAACCCCAAAACCGTCATGGTCGAACACGCCAATAGTCGGGCAACTGCAAAGCGCTTTAAACTGTAACGTGGTTATTGACACTGATGTGAATGCCGCGGCGCTTGCTGAATGTAAATGGGGTGCGGCAAAACATACATCTGTTTCTGTCTACGTGACCGTTGGCACTGGTGTTGGTGTCGGTATTGTTATCAACGGAGAAACCTTAAAAGGTTTGGTGCATCCTGAGTTGGGCCATATGCTAATTCCTGCGCCAGAGGGAATTAAAGGTGTCTGTCCTTTTCATGGGAATTGTGTTGAAGGGCTGGCTTCAGGCAAGGCGATGAGTGATATTTGGGGCACGCCTGCGGAAACTTTGGCTGATGATCACCGAGCCTGGGACGTGCAAGGGCAAGTGTTGGCAAAGTTAGCCCACAACCTTACGATTAGTTACAGTCCAGAACGAATTATTTTTGGTGGTGGCGTAATGGCCAAACCAGGTTTATTAGATAGAGTGATTAAATACACTGAAGAATCTTTAAGTGGATATGTGGTTTTTCCTAAAGAAATCGATTTACAGCATATTATTCAACGTCCAGGATTAGGTGAGTTTTCGGGGTTATTCGGTGCTTTAGCGCTTGTGATCGATAAGGGATAGTGGCGGGACTGGATTAAATTGAAAAATGTGAACACTTTCAACAAATAAGCATTTGTTTCTATCCGGCTGTCGAGATAAAGTTAACGCTGTATTTTTCCGATTGTAAAAAGGTGTTATGACAAATACTCCGACAGCCATCGAATTCGAAAACGTCACTTTTGGTTATCCCAATCAAACGACTAGATTTAAAATCGACTCGCCAAAGAATGCAATTGATATAAAAAAGTGGCATGTGGACCAAGGACGTTCGGTGTTTATCTCTGGGGAGTCCGGCTCGGGGAAGAGTACGTTATTGAATCTGATCTGTGGCACCTTGGTCCCAACTAGTGGCAAAATATCGATCTTGGGGCAAACTTTTTCTGAATTATCGGAAAGAAAGCGGGACCGTTTCCGCGCGTTGCATATTGGGGTGGTATTTCAACAATTTAACCTCATTCCGTATTTAACGGTGAAGCAAAATATTGAGGTCGCCGCTTATTTTGGCAAGGGCCGAAAGTTTGCTCCAACTTCAAGTATTATAAATCTTTGTAGTCAGTTGAATTTAGCCACTGAATTACTGCAAAAACCCGCCAATCAACTTAGTGTTGGGCAACAACAACGGGTGGCCATTGCTCGAGCTTTGATCAACCAGCCTGAACTGTTAGTTGTCGACGAACCCACCTCCGCCCTAGATACGTCAGCGCGAGATGGTTTCATCAAATTACTATTAGCATGTGCTAAGCAGTATCGGTTTACTTTGCTGTTTGTAAGCCATGATCTTAGTTTAGCAAACTACTTCGATCAGCATTTAAAACTAGCAGAGATTAACCATGCTCAAGAGGTGGTTGAATGATAATTAGTATTGCTGCACGCAGCCTAAAACATCGCTTACCAGCAGTATTACTGACTATGCTATCGATTATTGTTAGCGTGTCTTTATTGCTCAGCGTGGAACATTTAAGAGTGCAGGCGAAAGCCAGTTTTGGTCGCACTATCTCTGGTGTTGATTTAATTGTCGGTGCACCAACGGGACAGTCAAATTTATTGTTATATTCGGTGTTTCGTATTGGCAGCCCAACCAATAGTGTTTCCTGGGATAGTTATCAATCTTTATCGAAACTACCTAGTGTGAAGTGGATTATTCCAGTGGCTTTAGGTGACTCCCATCGAGGGTATAGGGTGTTGGGCACTAATAATCAATATTTTAAGCATTTTCAGTACGGCAATAAACAGCCCTTAGTCATCAATAGCGGAACATCATTTGAGTCAACATTTGATGCTGTCATTGGTTCAGAAGTTGCTCGTAAACTCAATTATAAATTAGGCGATGAAATCGCGATGTCCCATGGCTTAGCTGACGTGAGTTTCAGCAAGCATGTACACTCGCCATTTACTATCACGGGTATACTCGCACCAACAGGTACGCCGGTTGATAGAACTATTCACGTCAGTATGAGTGGCCTGGAAGTTGCGCATATGAGTGAAGCAAAAATAGATGAAATACAGCATAAAATCGAATCAGGACAACCAGTTAATATAGCTGTAGATAGCGTGACAGCAATGTTCATTGGCCTCAATTCGAAGATGCAAATTTTTCAATTGCAACGTTCAATCAATACCTATAAACAAGAACCTATGTTAGCGATCATTCCCGGCGTGGCCTTTGCTGAGTTATGGCAATTAGTCGGTAGTGTCGAAAGTCTCTTGTTGTTTATTTCGGTGCTTATTTTGTTTTCATCGTTACTTGGACTTGCCACTATGTTGCTCACCACTGTGCGCGAACGACGTCAAGAAATGGCTGTGTTGCGGGCGATAGGTGCCCATTCGTGGGTGGTGTTTTTGCTGATCCAAATTGAAGCATTATTACTGAGTTTATGTGCAAGTTTGATTGCATTAGTGGTTGTTTGGGGTGGTTTTCAATATGGCGCGTCCTGGCTAAGCGCCGAGTACGGTCTATTTATTGAAAATACTATTTTAGGCACCCGTTCTCTAGTCATTATTGGGATTGTCTGTGCGGCTACCTTTGTGATTGCAAGTATTCCCGCTTTGAGCGCTTATCGTCAGTCGATTCAACAGGGAATTCAAGGGAAATGAGTGATACAAAAGAACCCGCTCAATTAACTCACTCACAAGCAATGCGCTATAGCCGGCATATCATGTTGTCCGGATTTGACTTGGAAAAACAAGAGTTACTATTATCCAAAAAAGTGCTGTTAATAGGAGTGGGAGGTTTAGGTTGTGCCGCAGCTCAATATATAGTGGCAAGTGGTGTGGCAGGGATTACCTTAGTTGATGATGACATTGTCGATGAATCTAATTTGCAAAGACAGATACTGCATAATGAATCCAATATTGGCGAGAACAAGTGCACATCTGCAAAACGCAAATTAGCGATGTTAAATAGCAGTACAAATATTACTGTAATTGAACGCCGTTTAGATACTTCAGCATTAGATAAGATAATAAAAAATCATCATATTGTAGTGGATTGCTGTGATAATTTAGCGACTCGAAATCAATTGAATTTGGCCTGTTTAAAAGCAAATAAACCGCTAGTTTCAGGTGCGGCTATTCGCATGGAAGGGCAAATATTTAGTATGCAACCGGCCAAACATAGTGCCTGTTACGGATGTTTGAGCAGACATTTTGGAGAGCAGCAATTAAGTTGCAGCGAGGCAGGGGTATTGTCTCCTCTGGTGGGCGTTATTGGTGCCATGCAGGCATTAGAAACACTCAAGATATTAGTCGATTTCGGACAAACATTAAGCAATAAACTGATGTTATTTGACGCAATGTCTATGCAATGGCAAACACTTAATCTAAATAGAAGTGCTAAGTGCCAGACTTGCTCTGTATTTGATTTAAAATAATTAAAATCGTGAACAAACTGAATGCTACCGTTAGCGTTTTAAAAGACCTTTTCACTGTTTGCTGAATAATAGGAGTTAGCATGTCAGTACCAATTTCTTATCAAGGCATTTTTTTCTTAATCACAATGACTTGTGTCTCTGTGTTCGCTCACGCTGCCAAAACAGATAACACCGAGCTTTTTCAACAATTACTGGATGATCATTGGCAACATGAAAATCAGGAAAAAGTGTTTTTTAGAAACGATCCTGATGCGTTTAGAACGAATGGCAAATTACCCGATATGTCTGAAAAAGGACGGCATAGAAGAGAAAAGTTTAACCAAACCTTGATTCAACGTTTAGCCAGAATTGATGTATCGCAATTGTCAGAAAATAATCAGGTAACTTACAAGTTATTTTCTTATGAAAGACAAGCCGAAGCCAAAACCTATCAGCAACTAGATCGCTATTTTCCATTAAATTATTACGCTGGATATCACAGCTATTTTGCCGGCGCACCAGCAAATATGTCGTTTTTAAGCGCTGAAGACTATGATAATTATTTGCTTAGTTTGGCCGACTTTCCTCGTTATAATCAAACGTTTTTAAGTGATTTGTCTGAGGCCGTCAGCAAAGGTTATGTGCATTACTGCGAAACCTTTAAAAACTATGATAAATCTATCAGCAAACATATTGTAAACAATGTTGAAGACAGTGTTTTTTGGGCTCCATTTGCGACTATTCCTGCGCGTATTTCTGCTCAAGATAAACACAAATACCAGCAACAAGCTAAACGCCTGATCATGCAAACTGTCATACCCGAGTACCAAAAGTTCTATGATTTTTTTACTCAACAATACATGCCTAATTGTCGCAAAACTGCGGGTATTAGCAGCGTTGATAACGGTGCTCAATACTATAAATATCTAATCGAGTACTACACCACAACAGATTTAAGCGCTGAAGAAATCCATCAAATTGGCTTAGAAGAAGTGGCCCGGATCAGATCTGAAATGCAAAGCATCATTGCAAAAGTAGGCTTTCAAGGCAGTTTCAGTGAATTTATACATTACTTGCGAACAGACGAGAAATTCTACACTGATACAGCACTGGACATGGTAGAAAAAGCCAGCTACATCACACGTAAGATGGCGGGCCAATTACCGAAGTGGTTTAGTGTGTTACCGCGCACTACATTCGACATTAAATCCAGTCCCAACGGCGGAGCCTATTATGTTTCCTCTGATGGCAGTGGCACTACATCTGGTACATACTTTTTAGATACCAAAGATTTAAAAAGCCAACCTCTTTACACTTTAGAGGCGCTGACATTCCACGAAGCAGAACCCGGTCATCATTTCCAAAGCTCCATTGCACAAGAAATTGATATGGCCAATTTTAGAAAAAAACTTTATCACTCCGCATATGGTGAAGGTTGGGGCTTGTACTCAGAACGTTTAGGCAAGGAGATGGGCTTTTATCAGGATCCAATTAGTGACTTTGGTCGCTTGACGTTCGAAGCGTGGCGCGCATGTCGCTTAGTGGTGGATACCGGTATCCATGCCAAAGGCTGGACTCGCCAGCAAGCTATCGATTATTTGGCAAGAAATACAGCGCTGAGTATGAACGAAGTGATTGGCCAAATTGACCGCTATATTAGTTGGCCAGGACAGGCGTTATCTTACAAAATTGGTGAGCTAAAAATTATGCAGTTGCGGCAATATGCTCAGACCGAATTGGGCGAACAATTCGATGTGCGTAAATTTCATGATCAAATTCTTAAAAACGGCAGTTTACCCCTCGATTTACTAGAAGAGTTGACGAAAGACTGGGTTGCCCAACAGAAAATTTAATGGTTTAAATTAGGATGTTAAATTGAATAATTTGGAACGCTTTAAAATAGCTTATTTAAAGGCAGTAAGCATATTAATGTTGCTCGTATGCACCTTTAATGGGTACGCTCAGGATACTTTGGTAAAACAAATACCACAGGGTTTTGTTACCGGGATTAAGCAAGATCAGAGTATCCAATTCAAAGGCATTCCTTATGCAAAGGCGCCGGTTGATGCGCTGCGTTGGCGACCTCCTGTAGCGCCTGAAAGTTTTGCGGGCCCCCTTGTTGCTGATCAATTTGGGCCAGCTTGTCCGCAACGAAATGGTAATTTAACCCAAAGCGAAAACTGTCTAACCCTGAATATTTTCACCCCAGAACCCCCAACCAATTTGAGTGAAACATCTTTACCTGTTCTGGTCTGGATTCACGGCGGAGGTTATGTTGCCGGTTCGGGGAATATTAAGCCTGATAGTCATAAAAACTGGACCGATAATGGGATTATATTGGTCACCTTTAATTATAGGTTAGGGGCGCTGGGAATATTTGCTCCAGGTGCCTTGGACTTGCCTGATGGAAATAACTTCAGCGTGATGGATATGGTCGCTGCGCTGAAGTGGATTAAAACCAATATTGGTGCATTTGGTGGCGATCCCAATCGAGTTACTATTGCGGGCGGCTCCGCTGGCGGCATGGCGATTCAAATGCTTATGGTCAATCAGGAAAGTCGCGGATTATTCCAAGGCGCTATAGCGCAAAGTGGATACGGCGCTTGGCCACTTCCTAGAGTGTCATCTGTTATTGAACTAGCTGGCAGTCCTGATGCACAAACAATTTCCGATAAAATTGCAATGCGCGCGTTAAATGCAGCGCAAGATAGTATAAATTCAGCGTCACTCTATGCACTGCCGGCTGATAAATTAGTTTCTGCAATTGATGGCTTTCATGTCCCCATTGTCGATGGAAAAACGTTGCCAGAAGAGCCTGCGATAATGTTTATGCAAGGCAAACAACATGATGTTCCCTATATCAGTGGCGGGAATAGTTTTGAT
The DNA here is from genome assembly GCF_037478005.1 of Alteromonas sp. M12. Classification (NCBI taxonomy): domain Bacteria; kingdom Pseudomonadati; phylum Pseudomonadota; class Gammaproteobacteria; order Alteromonadales; family Alteromonadaceae; genus Alteromonas; species Alteromonas sp. M12. The sequence continues at coordinate 1,841,212 of NZ_CP144164.1, forward strand.
GGTAGCGTGTATCCTTATTCTGGCGTCCCAGCAGAGCACTTATTGTCATTGATGGGGAATCAAAAGGCACAGGCGGAAAAATTTTATGGATTAACAACGCCTTCTATTCAAGCGCTGCCTTATCAGCATTTGTTTGGTGATTTGAGGTATGTGATAGCCGCGAAAATCACCTCACAAAGCATGAATCGAATAGGGCAAGCTGGTTATAGATATTTTTTTGATTATGTGAGTGATGCGCAGCAATACCCCAATGGTGCGAATCACGCTGCGGAGACATACTTCTTATTTAGGCCAGACAATGTGCCTGTATTAAACAAAATGCGTCAATACTGGTACAACTTTATAAAATCTCACAACCCGAACGGAGATAATCTGCCTGCATGGCCTAATTTAACGGATAAAAACTCACAATGGTTAAAAATCTCCGATAAGATTTCCGCCACATCACAGGTGCGAGAAGATAAACTCAAGGTTCTTGAAAAAGTATTTCTGCAGCGCACTCGCGGGGTGATTAAGCAATAAACAAAGCACTATTAAACTTGTTCGGTTAAATACAACCCGTGTTCATTGATATATTGAGCGACCTCTTTGGGGACTTGCTTATCAATGTCTTGGTGGTTTATGAGATTGTTACGCACCGCAGTTGAGCGTATAGCTACACGTTCAGGTACTACCAATATTTCCCACTTATCTGAAACTTCTTGGGATTTATAAAACTTGTGCCAATTTATTTGATTATCAGGTCCCATGACGAATGTGAGTTTTGCATCAGGAAAGTATTCTGCTTGCAAGTAGGTTAATAAATCAAAGGTGTAAATTGGGTTGGTACCATCACTTAGTTGATCTTCAACCGGGAATACTTCAATCTTAGGTTCATTAAGTTGTTGTGCGAATAGGTGTAACATTGCCACTCTGTGTTCATAAGAGAGCATTTTTTTTGAGAAAGCATGAGCATATGAGGGAATTAATAATATGCTGTCGAATGTCGGTTGTTGTGAAGCGATGTATTCTACTGCGTCTTGATGCCCTAAAGTGGGAGGGTTAAATGCCGCACCAAAAATCGCTATGTTCATATGTAGGGTTCCAGTAAAAACAATTGTTATGACGAATTAGAGTAAGGGTTAACGCCTTACTATTGAGCCATAACTTTGGCGAAAAGTGTAGTAAAAACCATTAAAAATTATAATCATAAAACTCAAAATGTTGTGTAAATGTATACAGCGTAAATGCGGTATTAAATTTCAGGAAAAAGGTGTTAATGAAATCTAAAATAGCGTCAATTAATGTGGATCCACAAAAAGGTTTTACACCTCTTTGCCCAGATGAACTGCCAGTCAATGAGGGCGATCAAATTGTTCCTGAACTCCTTGCTCAAAATGCATTAGCAGATTTAATAATTGGCTCCAGTGATGCACATTGTGAACAGGCTTTGTTCCGAGTCGACAAAGATGAAGAGCAATTTAAACCGCTTGATCACGCCAATACTGATTGCACTTTCAAAATGCATTGTCGTCCTGGAACCAAAGGATTTGAGCTTTTGGATGGCTTACCAACGGCCACTGAATACGATTTTTTTGTTTGGAAAGGTGTGGCACCAGACTTACATCCGTATGGCGCTTGTTATCATGACCTCGCGGAAAAATTATCAACGGGGATCATTGAATATTTAGTGTTTAATAATGTCGATACTGTGATTGTTGGTGGCTTAGCGACAGATTATTGTGTCGCCACCACGGCCTTACAATTGCAAGCTTCCCAGCGTTTTGATGTTGTCCTCAATTTAGCTGCGTGTCGTGGTATTACTCCGCAAGGGGTCACTGAGAAAATAGAGTTAATGCAAAGCCAAGGGATCACTATTTTGCAAAATAGTCATGAGCTAAAAAAATGGTTAGCTAATCGGAGTGCTGGTTAGTGAACTTTTCGAAAGCGTCAGTTAAGCGCAATTCTTTATTTCGGAAAAACCTCAATTTTTCCCTCTTAGATAATGACTATTATAAAATGAATATGTGGCAGTGCTTTATGCATCAATATCCCTATATTGAAGAAGCCGAATATCGTTTTTTTATGCGCAGTGATGTGGACTTGAGACCTTACAAAGCTGAAATCCAGCAAGAGTTGCAAAAACTGGACGGCCTTAAATTTACAGATGATCAAATTCGCTGGTTGGAAAAGACACCTTGGTATACCAAAGATTTCATAGAATGGGCGCGAATGTGGTCCTTTCAGAGTCGATTTTTGTACATTACCGAAGAAAATGAGCAATTGTCGATAAGTGCCCGTGGCCCACTAATGCATATTCATAATTTTGAAATGCCAGTTTTATCGACGGTCGCTGAAGTGTATAACCGCCGTAATTATCCGAATAAGTCATATCAAGATGTGCGAAAACCTTTATTTAAAAAAATTGATTGGTTAAAAGAGCAACACCAGAAACATGACCTCAGCGGCTTAACCTTAGCTGATTTTGGGACTCGCCGTAGATTTAGCTATGAAACTCAATTAACCGTAGTTGATATGCTAAACAAGCAATTGCCTGAATTTTTTATTGGCACTTCTAACATGCACATTGCTAAAGAGTTAGGGGTTAATCCCATAGGTACTATGGCACATGAAATATTTATGCTATCGCAACAGGTAGGCGTGCAATTAGCACACTCCCAAAAGCATACGTTAGAATGCTGGGTGAAAGAGTTTCGCGGACAACTAGGTTACGCCCTAACTGATATTATTGGTATGGACGCATTTGTCCGAGATTTTGATTTGTATTTTGCAAAGTTGTTCGAGGGATTGCGACAAGACTCAGGCTGTCCTTTTGAATTCGGTGAAAAAGCGATAAAAATGTATTCAGATCTGAAACTCGATCCGAAAACAAAAACGGTAATTTTCAGTGATGCCCTGAACTTTGAAAAAATGGTCGAGCTATTTCTGCATTTTCGCGGACGCATTCGCACATCTTTTGGTATAGGGACCTTTTTATCAAATGATGTGGACGGGGTTGAACCTCTAAATATGGTGATGAAGCTGGTTAAAGTAAATGGTAAACCTGTCGCAAAAATATCTGACACCGCAGGCAAAAACTTGTGTGATGATGAGAATTTTGTGCGCTATCTAAAAGACGTTTATAACGTTACTTGGGCTTAAAAAAACATTTATGTGAAAAAAAGCCTGAACTCACGGTATTCAGGCTTTTTTTGTTATTGTGGTTAATCTGTAGGATATTGTTGGCTAATCCGATAAATCAACAACGCCGCCTTGTGCATATTCTTCGCGAAGCTCGTCATATCAGCAATCTCGCCTTTTGTATGACCGCCGGTTCCCATTAAACCTAAACCATCAAGGGCCATGTCTACGTGCTCTGCGGCGAATGAAATATCAGCGGCCCCTGCGTTACGCGGGTTGACGGCTGCCACTTTACCGTAACCGAGGGATTCACTGATATCACTATACCATTGCAACAATTGATAATTCTGCTGAGTTGGAGCCATAGGTGGATAGCCTTCACCAATCACTAGCGTGGCGCTGGTATGCAGTAAGTTTTGTTTTACAATCTTATGCATAGTGGTTTTTGCGGTATTCAACTCATCTTGAGTCAATGCTCTTATTCCACCTTTTACTATTAGATGCTGAGCTACTACGTTATTTTTACCAAATGTTGTGCCACTGGCAGTTTCATCTTCGAAGTTTACTTCGGTACCGCCTAAGATAACCCCTGGATTGAAGGTTAAATCACCAAGGTTGGCTAACTCCTGACGAAATGTATCTAGGATACGAGCACCTTCAAAAATAGCGCCAAAGCCCACCTTTTGGCTAAATATTTGCGAGGAATGGGCTGGCCGTCCGGTTACATCTAGTTGCCAATCAACCGAACCTCTACGGGCAACCACTGCGGTTTCTATATTGCCATCACCATCTTCGAACCCAAGAGCGATATCTGCCCATTTAGCAGCGTTGATAATTGCCGCTTTTGAGGCGGATAAGGGTTTACCGCTGCGTTCTTCGTCGCCAGTCATGACAATCTGAATACTTACATCATCAAGCAGTCCTAGGTGTTTAAGGGCGCGCATCACTTCAATAATAATAACGTCTCCGCCTTTCATATCTGTGACACCAGGGCCTGAAGCTTTATTGTCAGTTAAAGCTTGGTAGGTTTGAAATGCATCTGTCTTAGCAAATACCGTATCTAGGTGACCGATCATTAGAATTTTCGGACCTTTTGTTCCATAGCGTGCAATCAAATGTCCAGCTCGTCCAAATTCAGCACCGTCTTGCCACTGGGTTTCAAATCCGAGTTGTTCTAATTCATTTTTAAATAACATTCCAACTTTTTTAACACCGCTAAAGTTCATGGTGCCGCTATTGATGTTAACCGACTCAATTAACAGGGCTTGCGCTTGTGGAAGTTGTTGATTTAATGTGTCAACGATTTTAGATTCGATTTGTGGCTGAGTCTGGGCCGCGTTTATCGCCAATGAAATTAGCATTAAAGAACAGATAAAAGAGATTCGAAACTTCATAATAATCCATAGGGTTTGATTTATTTAACAGGATAAAATTTGCGTCTTATAAAGTCTAGTTATAAGAAAAAAGAGTAAATCCGTTTATTTTTACTATCTGATTAAGTATCGAGCTATAAATATTCCCCATATTCCTGTAAATTACGCGCACTTTTTGTCATCATGTAACGTCAATGCCACTTATCATCCGCTGTGGATTGACCACCAAATTCAACGAGGAATCATATGAAAACACTTTCTGACATAGCCGTAGTAGGCTTAGCCGTAATGGGCGAAAACCTAATTTTAAATATGGCCAGTAAAGGGTTTACGGTCACGGCTTATAACCGCTCGTATAGCAAAGTGGAAAATTTTCTCGCGACCCGAGCGAAAGATAAAACGATTCGTGGTGCCGACTCTATTGAGTCACTAGTTGCATCATTGAGTTCGCCTCGCAAGATTATGCTAATGGTTAAATCTGGTCAGCCAGTAGATGATTTTATACAACAGCTCATTCCACATTTGGATAAAGGTGACATTATCATTGATGGTGGAAACAGCCAGTTTGAAGATTCTAATCGTCGTACCGCTATGTTAACGGACAAAGGTTTGTTGTATGTAGGGACGGGCGTGTCAGGTGGAGAAGAAGGCGCGTTGCTTGGTCCTTCAATTATGCCCGGTGGAAATCCTGAAGCATGGCCTCATGTGAAACCTATTTTTCAAGCTATTTCAGCGAAAGTTAAAGACGAAAATGGCGAGCTATCAATTCCATGTTGTGATTGGGTTGGTGAAGGTGGAGCGGGTCACTTTGTAAAAATGGTACATAACGGCATTGAATATGGTGATATGCAAATCATTTGCGAGGGCTTCATTTTAATGCAAGATTTGTTGGGAATGAGTACCGACGAAATGCAAGCTGTCTTTAAACAGTGGAATGAAACTGAATTATCAAGTTACCTGACAGAAATCACCGCTGATATTTTAGGTTACAAAGAAAATGGTGAAGCGCTGGTTAATAGTATTTTGGATACCGCAGGGCAAAAGGGAACGGGTAAATGGACCGGTATTACGGCCTTGCACTTAGGTGTTCCTCTAACCCTAATAGGTGAAGCTGTTTTTGCTCGTTGTCTCTCTGCAATAAAAGATCAACGAGTACAGGCTGCTAAGACCATATCTGGACCAAAAGCAGAATTTACCGGCGATAAGGTGGCTTTCCTTGAAAGCTTACGCCAAGCATTGCTTGCTTCAAAAATAGTCTCTTATGCACAAGGGTTTGCGGTACTGCAAGAGGCAGCCAAAGAATATAAATGGAATCTCGATTATGGCAGTATTGCGATGATGTGGCGTGAAGGATGTATTATTCGTTCAGTATTTTTGGATAACATTAAAGCCGCTTACGATAATAACCCTAATTTGGATAATTTATTGCTAGATGATTATTTCAATCAAGTGGTTGCCAAGGCTCAACAAGGCTGGCGTGAAGTGGTTGCAACTTCAGCAATGCAAGGTGTGGCAGTGCCTTGTTTGTCGTCTGCACTGAGCTATTTTGACGGATATCGTACGGAAAACTTACCTGCTAATCTGTTGCAGGCCCAACGCGACTATTTCGGTGCGCACACTTATGAGCGTAAAGATAAACCTCGCGGAGAATTTTTCCATACAAATTGGACTGGTAGAGGCGGTGATACTGCTTCCACTACTTACGATGTATAATTGGTAATATCGCGACAAAAGGCTGCATATTGCAGCCTTTTTTGCAGGCGTATATTAATTTTCCGGCCATCTTAACGATTGCTGTATTAACGGCACAAAATGCCTCGCTAACTGAGTGTGTTGGGCTAGGGTTGGGTGAGGATCAAAATTGTCTCCTTTACAATTAATACAGGCTAAATAATCCAGTTGTGGCTCCTTTAGCTCATCCACAAGATCTTTTAAAGATTGGATTAAGATTCGTTTTTTGACTTCATTTTCAGAGGTGTCGCATAACATGGGTCCTTCTGAAATCATGATTTGAACATCAGGATATAAATTCAATAAGTGTTTTACACCAAGGGCATAAGTTCGTTTAAAAATACTCAGGTCAGGCGTATTGGTATAAAAATCATTTGTCCCCAAACAAATGAAAATGCCGTCTGGTATGTAGGCATCAACTGGCCACTTTTGGGTATAGGGAGGCACGGGTATTGTCAGTGGAAAAATCTCTGGTAATTGGGCTTCACTCGCTAGCATGTTTGAACCTTGGATTAGTCCTCGGCCACCAAACCCAATAAGATGCACTTGAGCTTTGAGTAAACGTCCTAATTGCATACCAAAAGATTGATAAGCATTGGCCAATTGAGGTCCTTTTTTCGCATTAGGATGTCGCTCCATTAATGCGCCTGTCACAATAGAATCACCTATGAATATCAACTTTCTATCAGGAAGTTGGGGCGGTTCAATAAGTTCACCATCTTGTATGAGTAATGAGATTAAATTAATAACACCGTGCCAAGACTCCCCCCGATTAAGTAATTCAATTTTGACATTTTGTTTATGTTTTGCCGAAAATATGCGGAACGTTTTAGGTGTTTTCGCAATAACAAGCTGTTTGCTAAGGGTGTTATTGATGATCACATCTATTCTGCCTTTACCAACGCTACATTTAGCGACTAATTCGACATTTTTAGCCTGCACATTGAATGAAATGCTTACACCTGGATAACTAAACGCGATTCCTTCATCTAACCTCAGGATTCTACCCATAACTGTTATTTTTGCGTTATTACAATCGATGATATTTTTCATTTGCAGACTAAATTCAGTTAGTTATGCGATATTTGACACTAATTATAAGGTAGATGGTATGACGAATTACACAGTAAAGAGTAAACTATCACTGAATTGTTTTGTTGGGTTACACAATCAGTAACACTCTCTAGTTGGAATTCAATAGATTCCATCCAGAACTGGGTTACTTTCCCGATTGTGACTTGTGAAACGCTTCTCCCCAATTTTCCAGAAAATCTGGACATTTTATGCCCCGCTTTTTGCGGGGCTTTTTTTATTTCTGGCTTATCAATCTGGAACTTGCTGATATTTTAATCAAATTTCGGCGAGCTGAATTTTTCGTTTTAACTTTTTCGGTAATTTTTTTTCGATTTTTACAAAACAAAATTTCGATTATAAATTTCAAATTTATCTTGAAAATTAAGATTTCAAATGTGAAAAATCAATATAAAACAACTAGTTAAATCTATGCAAACGATTGTTATTGATGTTTGGGTATATAAATTGCCCCGATTAAGTGTTGGTTTGTAATAAGTAACTTACTATTTTGTAACGTTTTTTTAGCAAAATAGGTTGATAAATTAGGCATACCCAACTATAAATAAAACTGTGATTAGGCTATAAAAATTCTTATACATCAAAAAATAGCTTATCCAACATGACGATTTCAGTATCGGTGCGCCAATAAGGACTTAACTGAATCGCATGATTACGTCGAACAATGGACGGAAAAACCAAACATTTAATTATGGGAACAACACATGAAGAATAACTTTTCTAAACTCTCTATGGGGATCAAAATGGGATTGTCAGCAACAGCTGCATTGTCTTTGACAATGACCGCACCGCTGATGGCTCAAGAGTCCACAGACAAAAATGCAAACGTTGAAAAAATAGCGGTAGTTGGTAGCCGCGCGGCACCACGTTCTGTTGGTGATTCTCCAGTACCAATTGATATTATTGGTTCTGATGAGCTAACAAAAGCGGGTAATACCGATATGTTAGAAATACTTAAAGGTACAGTGCCTTCACTTAACGTGCATACTAACCCTATCAGCGATGCGGCATCTTTAGTACGTCCTGCGAATTTAAGAGGCTTGTCTGCAGATAGCACCTTAGTTTTGTTAAATGGTAAGCGTCGTCACCGTTCTTCGGTAATTGCTTTCTTAGGTGGTGGGATTAACGATGGGGCTCAAGGTCCAGATATTTCGGTTATTCCAAGTATTGCGTTAAAACAGGTCGAAGTGTTAAGAGATGGTGCTGCGGCACAATATGGTTCTGATGCAATTGCCGGTGTAATGAACTTTGTGCTCAAAGATGATTCAGAAGGTGGTTCATTGGTTGTTCGCCACGGTGAATATTATGAAGGTGATGGCACTACAACAGAAATTTCTGGTAACGTAGGTATGCCATTTACTGATGATGGCTTTGCAAATTTGAGCTTTCAATACAAAAACTCTGATGCTACGAGTCGCAGTGTACAACGCCCAGATGCCGCAGCGTTTGCTGATGCTGGTTTGACCGTTGAAGATCCTGCACAAATATGGGGTTCGCCTGAAATAAATGATGATATTACTATCTTTGGTAATGTTGGCTTAGATTTAGGTAATGACAAAGAATTTTACATGTTTGGTAACTATTCCGAACGAGACGTGAGAGGGGGTTTTTACTATCGTAACCCCACAACTCGTCCTGGCGTTTATGGCGGCATAGTACGTAACTTAGATGGCACGCCTTCTTATCGCCCTGGCGATGATGACCCTACCGGTCAAGCTGCTTGGGATGCTGCACCAGCGACTGTTTTAGTCGGTTCTTTAGATGGTCTAGAACAACAATTAAATTGCCCAGTGGTTGAATTAGGTGATAACGGTTTACCTGATCAAGGTGCGTTAGATTCTCTTACTGCAGCGAATTGTTTCTCGTTTAATCAAATGTTTCCGGCAGGATTTACGCCAAACTTCGGTGGAAATATTACCGATACTTCATTAACTATTGGTACTAAAGGCGAATTTAAAGAAGGTTTCGCTGAAGGTGTTTTATATGATGTGAGTGGTGCGGTTGGTCGAAATGAATCGCAGTTTTTCATTTATAACACCTTAAACGCCTCTCTTGGTCCTGATACTCCCCGTGACTTCTCTCCAGGTAAATATATTCAGCTAGAAAAAACATTCAATTTGGATTTGGTCAAATTGATTGATGCAGACTTATATAGCGAGATTAACCTTGCCGGTGGTCTTGAATGGCGAGAAGAGTCATTTGAAGTGGTTGCGGGTGACGAAGCGTCTTTTGTTGCTGGTGATCTTTTCTCTCAAGGCTTCAGTGTTGGCTCCAATGGTTTCCCTGGATTTAAACCTTCTGATCAAGGGGTTTCAACTCGACGCAGTGCAGCTTTATACGTAGATGCTGAAGTACCTTTCACAGAAGCGTTCTTGATGGGCTATGCGTTACGCTACGAAGATTATGATACCTTTGGTTCGACTACCAATTATAAGATCTCAGCGCAACTGCATGCAACCGATGACCTTTCATTCCGTGGTTCTGTAAGCACAGGTTTCCGTGCTCCTACAGTGGGTCAGGCGAACGTTAGTAACGTTCAAACCAACCTCGACAGTGGTGTACTAGTTGATTCAGCTTTGTTGCCACCAACGAATCCAATTTCTGTGCAACTTGGTGGTACTGAGCTAGAGCCAGAAGAATCACAAAGTTTCACCTTTGGTATGATTTATCAGGTTGGTAGCGTTTTCTTGACTGTTGACTACTACAATATTCAAGTTGAGGATCGTATTAGCCAATCAGATAAAATCAATCTTTCTGATGAAGATAAAGCCGTACTCAAAGATGCTGGTGTACAAAATGTCGATGGTTTGGCGCAAGTTAGCTTCTTTACCAATGACTTTGATACAACCACTCAAGGTATAGATGTTGTAGCGAATTACACTACCAGTCTTTTTGATGGAAATACCACGTTTGCTTTAGCCTATAACTGGAATGACACTGAAGTTGATAGATATTCTGACATTACTGGTGAGTTTAAAGTTAAGCGTATTGAAGAAGACTTACCAAACCACAGAGCAACTCTTACCTGGTCTCAAGGGTGGGATAGCTTCAGCATGTTTACACGTTTGAATTACTATGGTGAATATCAAGGTGTGCATGTAGATTATGATGCAACGGCAATTACTGCTGATTCAGCCGTTACGGTTGATTTTGAAGCGAGTTATTTCGTGAATGATGCAATTACTCTATCTGCTGGTGCGCAAAACTTGTTTGATCAGGATGCTGAAAAAATCAATATTCCTGCTGACCAAGGCATTGCGAATAACACATGGGGTGGCGTTTATTACGAAACTTCTCCTATGGGATTCAATGGTGGTTTTTATTACTTAAAAGCAACCTACAACTTCTAATCTAAGCGGAAGTATGAAAGCCTTGTCAGTAGACAAGGCTTTTTTTTTGAGAAGTGCGATAGAAATGCGAGAGAAATATTGAATAATCAAATTCGAATAGGAAATGACTATTTAGCCAAAGGTGATTTGCTCAATGCGCAGAAGATATTTGTTCAGTCACTGAAAAATGATCCAAATAACGGGGCAGGGTATCTCGGCTTAGGCAAAGTCGCTAAAGCGGCGTTGCAATATGATCAGGCTATCAATTTACTGCAAAAAGCCTGTCATTTATTAGATAAACAACCTGAGCCACTGTTAGAGCTAGCAGATGCTTTCGGTATTGTACATGCCACTGAGGATGCTCAGACTGTATTACGTTACGCTTATGAAAATTGTTCGCAAAACAAAGCTGTGCTGGCAGCATTGATACAACACTACATTGCCACTGCACAAAATACGCAAGCGCTGCCACTGCTTTGGTCACAAATTCGTTCTGCAGATCCAGAATTTTCAGCCTATGGATGGCTCGATTTAATTCGCACACAAGTGACACCCTTAAATCCAGATGAATGGGCATTATTGATGTCTAGCTACGCCAGTTCCACACCTGCATCACAGCAACGAATGCTACTTGATTACGCACTAGGTCAGGCATATGACAAACTGAAAAATTACCCCAAAGCCATAGAACACCTGCAAATGGCCAATGCATATCAGTTAACATTGTGTCCTTATAGAACGGAGCAGATGTCAGCATTTTTTTCGACACTTTCTGACAGCTATCAACAGGTTGCATTTGCGCAAAAGAAATCAAATGACAATACATATGCGGTTACCCCGGTTTTTATCCTAGGATTGCCCCGCACAGGCTCTACATTGTTGGAGCAAATGCTATGTCAGCACAGTGACATAAATAGCTGCGGTGAACAGGCATATCTAAGTCAATATAGTGTGCCTTTTTTAGAGAAAATGACGCAGTTGAGTTATCCTGAATTAGCTAGCAAGCTAAGCGAGTTTGATACCTCAAAGGTATCAGAACATTATTTAAAATTGATAAAAATTGGTTTAAATGAAGCTTTTATCATTAATAAGTTACCGGCAAATTTTCAAAATATCGGTCTAATTTATCAACTTTTCCCGAACGCAAAAGTGATTCATATTACTCGGCAGATTAAAGATGTTTCGCTATCGATTTATAAAAACTATTTCTACGAAAACGAACCATATTTTTGTGATATTGAGGAGTTTGATAAATATGTCAGTTTCTATCAGCAACAAATGCAGTTCTGGGAGGCGTTGATACCCAACAGAATCCTCACCATTACTTACGAAAATTTAGCCGCTGAGCCAAAACAAGTCATTAAAAACGTACTCAACCATATGGGACTTGAATGGCAGGCGTCTTGTGTGACTGCCATTGATGGCAAAGGAACTATCAATACTTTAAGTGCGGCACAAGTACGTAAACCTATTCACCACAAATCAATTGGCCAGTGGCAAAACTATAAAGCGCTTTTCAATTAGCTAAAAAAACGCCAAATGGCTTCCAGCCATACTAAGGTTAATATGGTCAATGCGATAAAAACTGCGGAGGATCCCATATCTTTAGCACGTCCAATCAAAATGTTATTTTCTAGCGTAACGGCATCCGCGAGCGCTTCAATGGCTGAGTTAATAATTTCTGCAAACAACACAAATAGTAATGTACCAATAAGCGCCATTAGATGGACTGTTGAAGAGGATAAAACAAAAGCAAAGGGCAGCATGACCATTACCAAAATTAGTTCTTGGCGAAATGCTGACTCATGTTGCCATGCTGCGCTAAATCCACGAAAAGAACACTGAGTAGCCTTGAATATCCGTGAAAATCCAGTGCCATTCGGTTTATTCACCAGCACCGATTCATCTTCAACCACCGATGCTTGAGTAACTTTGTTTTTCATATCTTTGTACTTCTGCTTTACTCGTCAACTCGCAACACTGTAACTTATCACTAAATGCGTTTTAGTTTGGGTAACGTTTTTGCAGTCCTTGATATACACAATCACTGTAATTGTGAAGGGTAATATCGAGTTCGTTTAACACTTCCACTAAGTGTTCATTGTCTTCACGACCTAGCCAAACTTTCAAATAACTACCGTCTTTATACCCATTATCTTGTCGAAAGAAGTTAAGCACGTTTTTACCAACGTACTGACGGTAAAGTTCATCCGAATCCATTTCCGCTTGTTCGACAATTTTGATGAATAGAGGCACAGAAAATCGTTTTGCTGCACATAAACCCGCCATTAGTTCCAAATTTTCTAAAATATCTTGGTCATTAAACGCATATTCTTTGCCGTCGAACGTAACTGACTGGACACCACTATTCAATTCACTTGCAATGGTTTCGGCAGAGGACTCTATGTTGCCATCAAAGTCGATAATGATTGCGGAAAGAGCAAAGTGCCAAATGTCCACTAATTCCATTTGCAACTGGGGTAGGTCTTTTTGCTGCGCTTTCCACCATTTCCAACCATGATGTTCAATCCCCTCGACCGCCTCTATCATTGCAGCTCTAAGGTATTGATATCCGGCAGTTAACCACTGAGCATTAACCTTTTGATTCATTTTGGCTTGAAGGTTAAGCATGGTGTTAAGTTGAGTAGAGGAAAGCATAATAGTCCTTATGTAGAATTAGCGAGTGCATAGTGTACTTGTTTTGTGATAATCGGCATAGCCTGAAACAGACTAATCATAATTATAATATTAACCTTAAGATAGTATGAATATCCTCATGTATTAAGCATGGATTGGGCTTATTTCTATCAGGTAATAAACTAAAAATTTAGGAGACAGGTGTGAAAAAATACGTAGTTATTTGCTTGATGTTATTTTCATCAGTTGCGTTTTCCCAGAGTAAGTCGATAAATGACTTTACCAGTGGAATGCAATCAAAGGAGGGGTTTTACACCGTCTATTATGAACAAGATAGTGGGAAGTTGTATTTACAAATTGAAAACTTTGGGCAACAAGTATTGTTCCAAAGTAGTTTGCCACAAGGCATAGGCTCGAATGATATCGGCCTAGACAGACTCCAGCTTGGTAAAACTCGTTTAGTGGTTTTTGAGCGCTTTGGTGACAAAGTTTTGCTAAAACAGTTAAATACCATGTTTCGTTCTACAACCGATAATGCTGCCGAGGCTGCTAGTATTGATGAGGCTTTTGCTGACTCTGTCATTGCTGGTTTTACGGTTGTTGCACAGCAAGATGGCGCCGTTTTAGTCGATTATACTGATTTCCTTTTGTCTGATATCCATGGTATTTCCCAGCGCCTAACTCGTGCTAAGCAGGGCAGCTTCAAAGTCGACTCGAAGCGCAGTGCAGTGTATATGCCGCGCACAAAATCCTTTGTTGATAATACCGAAATGGAATCATTAGTCACTTTTGGTGGCACCAATCCAGGCAAATACTTGCAGCAAGTAACCCCTTCTCCAGATAGTGTTACTGTGCATTTACACCATTCTTTGATCAGATTACCTGATGATAATTATAAACCGCGGGCATTCAGCCCTAATTCCGGTTTTAACAAGATGACCTATCAGGATTATTCAGTTCCTATCGAAGCATCGATGGAACAAAGCTTAATAACTCGCCACCGTTTGTTTAAGAAAGATCCAAAAGCAGCAGTAAGTGAAGCAGTTGAGCCTATTATCTATTATTTAGATCCAGGTGTGCCAGAGCCGGTCAGAAGTGCCTTGTATGAAGGTGCTATGTGGTGGGATCAAGCCTTTACTAAAATAGGTTATAAAAACGCGTTTCAAGTGAAAATGTTACCTGAAGACGCGGATCCAATGGACGTAAGATACAACGTCATTAACTGGGTGCACAGAGCAACACGCGGATGGTCTTACGGAATGTCAGTGCGTGATCCACGTACGGGTGAGATTATAAAGGGGCAGGTTACCCTTGGTTCTTTGCGCGTCCGTCAGGATTATCTTATCGCCTTAGGTTTAACCAGTCCGTTTAAACAAAGCGATAGCAGCATTGAAGCGCAAAAAGAAATGGCGTTAGCCAGAATCAGACAATTATCTGCCCATGAAGTTGGCCATACGCTAGGTATCGCTCATAACTTCGCAGCCAGTGCCTATGGTCGCGAGTCGGTAATGGATTATCCTCATCCTACTGTGACGGTAAAAGATGGCAAAGTTGATATTTCCGATGCGTACGCAGTAGGTATGGGAAAATGGGATGACCATGTGATCGCTTACGGTTATCAAGATTTGCCAGATAATGCTGATGAAGCCGATTATTTACAAAATACGATTCAAACCGCGCTCACTTCAGGTTTGCTCTATATCAGCGATCGTGATGCCAGACCTAGTCACGCCATTAGCCCAATTGGTCACTTATGGGATAACGGTAAAGATCCGGTAGAAGAGCTGCACAATCTGATCGAGGTGCGTAAAGTTGCATTATCACAATTTGGGATTAATTCTATTCCAGAAGGTACAACTTTAGCTTCATTGCAAGAAACCTTAGTACCTGTTTATTACTTGCATCGTTATCAATTGGATGCAGTGGCTAAACTTATTGGTGGTTTAAACTACGCTTACGAAAGTAAAGGCGATTATAGTCAGCCCAAGGGTGTGTCGTTTGTTGAACAAAGCAAGCAGATGGCCGCGTTAGATGCCATGATCGAAACGCTTTCGCCGAAGTTTTTACATATACCTGAGAACATTAGTTCTTTGATTACACCTAAAAGCCTTGGCGAGTCTAATACCCGTGAAAGCTTCAATGGTCGTAATGGTTTGAGTTTTGATCCTATCAGTGCCGCAGAATCAGGAGCGGGTTATACCTTGAGCTTAATGCTAACAGCTGAGAGATTAAACCGTCTCGCTGCGCGTCCTATTAATAGTCGTGATCAACTAACAATCCCTGTTTTATTAGAAAAATTATTCGCGGCTACTTTACAACAAAAGCCGAGTAAATTTGCTGCTGATGTTAAACAACGGGTAGATTATGTAGTGCTCAATAGTGTCATTCAAGCTATGCAAGCTGAAGATATCGCCCCAGAAGCTCAAGGGGCTTTATTAGCTGGCTTGATGGACTTACATAGTTGGTTGAAAAAGAACTCTCGTTATGGCCAAAATAAAGTAATGGCTAAACAGTTAGACTGGTTTATGGCAACAGGTGACTGGAAAGGTAACTTTGAAGTGAAACCGCTTCCTCCAGGTTCGCCAATCTAAATACTTATTTTATATTTACTGTATAAGCCGGCTATTGCCGGCTTTTTTTATGGTTATCCTGAATTTTTTGACGTTACACAAATTGATACTCAGTAATTTTTATTTTTCATGTACTTAGCCGTCATAATTGTCAAAGTGATGGTAAAATGACTTTTACTATCTTTGCTAAACGAGCATTGATTAATCCCTTTAATTTAAATTTTGTCACATGTGGTGTGTGCTTGGGTTGTGTTTTAAATGAAAAGTAGAAGAGTGCATAAAGTCCTAGGGTTGCTATTAGTTTTACCTATGATTGGTTGGGTAATTACGGGGCTCATATTTTTTATAAAGCCAGGTTATCAAGATGCATATGAACAGTTAGCGATTAAAACTTACCCATTGGAGCAATCATTTGTCATCCCAAATTCAACTAATTGGATAGAAGCAAGAGTTGTTAAGACGATACTAGGACATCATTTACTGGTCAAAACAGCACAGGGATTTGAGCATCTAGATCCAGATTCCTATCTACCTAAAACGCTTTCCGAACAATCTGAATTGCATACGCTGGTAAATGATGCTGTTTTGCATAATCCACAACGTTATGGAAATGTAGTGTCGAGTGACGGTTATAAAGCAAAAACAAACACTGGGGTTGAAGTGAATCTTAATTGGAATCGCTTAACCTTAAGTCAAAGTGGTGGTGACACCAAGTTAATAAACACCCTGTATAAAATTCACTATTTACAATGGACTCCGTTTAAAGAATTCAATCAAATTTTGGGATTTTCGGGTCTCATTTTATTACTTCTATTAACCATTTTAGGCATCAAAATATACCTATCAAGCAAAGGTAACATCAAGATTAATAGGGGATAAATTAAACCGCTAAAATTGCGACCTAATTTATGCCGTTTAAAAATTAATTTTAATAACAGTGGCGACTCCTGCGACATTTATTACATCACTCACCTATATAATATTTGACATATGAAATTTCACATATATGATTAATCACATATATGAATAATCGAATGTGTTTATGAGTCCTTTACAAGTTTTTAAATGTCTTTCTGACGATACTCGACTTAAATCCTTAATGTTGATAGCTGAGTCTGGCGAGTTGTGCGTATGTGATCTCATGGAGGCACTTTGCCTCGACCAACCTAAAATTTCCCGTCACTTAGCTGAGCTGCGTAAATGTTGCATTTTGCAGGATGAAAGAAGAGGGAAGTGGGTGTATTACCGTCTTCATCCAGAATTACCCGACTGGGTAAACAAAGTGATTACAGAATCTACTTTTCATAACCAATCCTATTTCGAAACGGCTTTTAAACGACTTAAAGCTTCTCCTAATGCTCAATATAACTGTTGTTAACCGAGGTTCAACGATGAAAATTTTATATATTTGTACTCATAATCGATGTAGAAGTATTCTCTCAGAAGCAATCACTAATCAGTTAGCAGGTGATGTGATTGTGGCTCAAAGTGCTGGCAGTCAACCAGCAGGGCAGGTACACCCTTTATCTATCAAATATCTGCAAGAAGCTGGAATTTCGGTGCAGGGACTCAAGAGTCAATCTTGGGATGATTTTGAACAATTTGATGCCGATGTGGTGGTCACTGTCTGTGATTCAGCCGCCGGTGAAGCTTGCCCCTTGTGGTTTGGGAATTCTCTGAAAGTGCATTGGGGACTGACTGACCCGTCAAAGGTGCAAGGCACGGAACAAGAGATAGCCACCTCTTTTAAACATTGCATTGAAGAAATCACCGCTCGGGTTAAGCAATTGCAAATATTGGCCAAAAAGGATCTTAATCCAGACCAATTGAAAGTTGCCTTAGCTGAATTAGGAGCACACTAAATATGCTACGGGACATGTCATTAGCGAATATTGAAGAGCAGAGTTTAGATAAACCTACATTTGAAAAATGCATTACCGAACCGTTAGAACACGCACCGCGTATTTTACTTTTACATGGATCGATGCGTAAGCGAGCATTTAGTCGATTGGTTGTAGAAGAATGTGCACGTTTACTGATTCATTTCGGTGCCGATGTGAAAATATTTAATCCTGAGGGTTTACCGCAAACAGATACTGAAGATGAACTTCATCCCAAGGTTAAAGAATTGCGTGAACTTATGATGTGGTCAGAGGGGCAGGTATGGTGTTCTCCAGAGCGTCATGGCTCTATGACTAGCATCTTTAAAAGCCAAATTGATTGGGTGCCATTGAATATTGGCGGTGTCCGTCCTACCCAAGGTAAGACCCTCGCGGTGATGCAAGTATGTGGAGGCTCGCAATCGTTCAATGTGGTTAATCAGCTACGGGTTTTAGGCCGCTGGATGCGCATGGTGACGATTCCTAATCAATCAAGCGTGGCTAAAGCGTATTTGGAGTTTGATGAAAACGATCGAATGAAGCCTTCCGCTTATTACAATCGAATTGTCGATGTGATGGAAGAGCTAATGAAGTTCACCTTATTGCTACGTAACAATAAAGATTATTTTGTTGATCGCTATTCTGAACGTGTTGAATCTGCTGAGCAATTAAGCCAGCGAGTAAATCAACGTTCAATATAAAAGGAGAAACCACATGGGATTGTTTGAGCGTTTCTTATCTGTTTGGGTTGGTCTGGCTATAATCGTGGGTATTTTCGCTGGCAGTATCGCACCGGATGCATTTGCGGTGATTGCAAGTTTTGAGTATGCCCATGTCAATATTGTTATTGCCGTTTTAATTTGGCTAATGATTTATCCAATGATGGTACAAATTGACTTTTCATCAATTAAAGATGTAGGGAAAAAACCAAAAGGATTAGTACTTACGCTTGTGGTCAATTGGTTAATTAAGCCTTTTTCTATGGCATTTTTAGGCTGGTTGTTCTTTAAAGGAATATTCGCCGATTGGGTCGATCCTCAAACCGCAACGGAATATATCGCAGGCATGATCTTACTCGGTGTGGCTCCTTGTACCGCGATGGTGTTTGTTTGGAGTCAACTGATCAAAGGTGACGCTAATTATACTTTGGTGCAGGTCTCTTTAAATGACATTATTATGATATTCGCATTTGCGCCTATTGCCGGATTATTGTTGGGTGTAACGGATATTACAGTACCTTGGGATACCCTGTTTCTATCGGTTGTTTTGTATGTATTAATTCCTCTAGTCGCAGGCGTGATTACTCGTAAAAAATTAGATAAATCAGATGACCATTCTAAATTAGAACAGTTTCTTGCAACGATGAAACCTTGGTCGATCATTGGCTTGTTAGCCACAGTGACTTTGTTATTTGCTTTTCAGTCGGAAACGATTTTGGCGAAACCCGAAGCTATCGTATTAATTGCGATTCCGCTGTTGATTCAAACTTACGGTATTTTTGCGATTGCTTATTTTATTGCAAAGAAAATGAAGCTGCCCCATAACGTCGCGGCACCAGCTTGTATGATAGGTACCTCAAACTTTTTTGAACTGGCTGTTGCGGTTGCAATTTCGTTGTTTGGTTTACATTCAGGGGCTGCTTTAGCAACTGTCGTTGGTGTGCTGGTAGAGGTACCCGTTATGTTGTCATTAGTTTGGTTTGCAAATCGAACTCGTCATTGGTTTACAGAATAACCGTTTGGAGGATGAAAAATGTTCGCCGTGTTCACTCAACTAGCTGATTGGATAGCCTATTCTTTATTGAAGTTGACCCCCGAGTCAAAGTTGGGTGACGCAGTTCATTTTTTTGTTGAAGACGTTAGTAAGATATTCGTTTTATTGATTGTCATGATTTACGTCATTGCGTTGTTACGCGCTTCAATGAAAGTTGAGCGTGTGAGGGATTACCTTGCTGGTAAGAATAAAGGCGTGGGTTACATGCTTGGTTCAGCTTTTGGTGCGATAACACCGTTTTGTTCTTGTTCAAGTATCCCGGTATTTCTTGGTTTTACCTCTGCCGGCATTCCAGTCGGGATTACGATGGCTTTTCTGCTGACCTCGCCATTGGTGAATGAAGTTGCGGTATTGTTGTTGATGAGTTTGCTTGGTTGGAAGTTTACCTTAATTTACGTTGTGACTGGCATAACCGTTGGGATTGTTGGAGGTTTCTTTTTAGACAGTATTAAAGCCGAGCGCTGGTTACAATCCTTTGCCGCTGAAGCTCTCCACAAGGGGCAAAATAAACCCACTTCTGTGAATTCAACGGTAACGTCAGCACCCACTAAAATCCCCTTCTCACAAAGGCATCAATTCGCTAAAGATGAAGCCCTCGAAATATTTGGTCGAGTGTGGAAATGGGTAATAATAGGTGTTGGTCTAGGTGCTGCACTGCATGGTTTTGTGCCAGATGGTTGGATTGAACAACATCTTGGAAATGGCCAGTGGTGGTCTGTTCCAGCGGCAGTATTATTAGGGATTCCGCTGTATTCAAATGCGACTGGCGTTATACCCATTATGGAGAGTTTGATTGTTAATGGCTTACCGATAGGCACAACATTGGCCTTTTGTATGAGTACGGTTGCTGCGAGCTTTCCTGAATTTATTTTGCTTAAACAAGTGATGCAATGGCGCTTATTGGCGATTGTTTTTATCATGTTGTTAGTATCATTTTCTATTGTGGGTTGGATATTTAACGCATTTTCTTTTTTATTGTGAGGTGATTTATGAAACATATAAAAGTATTAGGTACGGGTTGTTCTAAATGTATTAAAACTGCAGAGTTATTTGAAAAGTACGCAAAAGAGTTAAATGTGGCGATTGATGTCACAAAAGAAACCGATCCTCGGGTGATTATGGCTTACGGTGTAATGAGTACGCCAGCGGTAGTGATGGAAGAGGAGTTAGTTCACTCTGGTTCAATTCCCAACAGTACTCAAGTTAAAGAGTGGCTCGCCGAGTAGCGTTTTCGCATAAACGAATGTTTTACGTAAACTCAATTCACTCAGGTTTTGAGTTTTCAATTCTAAGGATTAATATGATAGTTATATATCACAACCCAGAATGCGGAACCTCGAGGAATGTGCTTAAGATCATTGAGGATGCAGGATATCAACCTATCATTATTGATTATCTAACCCAAGGGTGGACAAACAGTCAATTGTTGGGGTTGTTCGCTGCGGCCAATTTAACTCCCCGTGAAGCCTTAAGAACGAGTAAATCGCCAGCTAAAGAACTTGGCTTACTCGATGAAAGTGTAGCTGATGAGACAATTTTAGCGGCCATGCTGAAGTTCCCAGTATTAGTAAATCGTCCAATAGTGTGCAGTCCAAAAGGTGTTAAGTTATGTCGCCCGAGTGAAGCAGTCCTAGCGCTACTAGAAAATTGGCCTGCAGGACCTTACTATAAAGAAGATGGTCAACAGATCCTCGATGAAAATAATAAACGGCTATGTTAATTTTAAAGTACTTAAGGTGTACTTAATTTAGCATTGTAATAATGGCTGAAATACCTAAGCAATGACTGTTATTAAGCGGGGGAGGTTAACCTGTAAAAATAGTAATCTGCTTTTTACTTCCCCTCATATATTCCCTTCTATTTTAAGCGCGCCATATTTGAATGTGGTCATAAAGTAGGCAGATGTGTCAATCTGCCGTAAGCCGAAAAGCTAATTTTAGATAAAATGTAAATTATTTGTTATTGATTTTACCTTTAATGAATATTTTGTCATGCTCTACAACCCAATAAAATCAGTGCTTAAGGATAGGGTGTTTAAAATTAGATTCAGCTTATATCTATTACTAATACAAAAGTATTCGAATAATTAATTAAACTTATACAACTAATCACTCTACTATTTTTGTATTCTAAAACAGAGGATACATTTCATGCACTTTGATTACTCTCCAAAAACCCAAGCTTTACTTGACCGTCTTAACCAGTTTATGGACGAAAATATCTATCCCATAGAGCAAGAATACATAGAGCTTGTTGAAAATAATCCACAGCGTTGGACGACTCCTGCATTAATGCACGAGTTAAAAGAAAAAGCTAAGGCTGCGAATTTGTGGAATTTGTTTTTACCTGAAGAATATTTACCTTACGGTGCGGGTTTAACCAATTTAGAGTATGCCCCTTTATGCGAAGCTATGGGACGCGTGTTGTGGAGTCCTGAAGTTTTTAACTGCAGTGCTCCTGATACCGGCAATATGGAAGTATTGTCTAAGTATGGTAGTGAGGCTCATAAAAAACAGTGGTTAGAGCCTTTGCTTAATGGCGAAATTCGCAGCGCATTTGCAATGACTGAACCTGCTGTTGCATCTAGTGATGCTACGAATATTGAAACATCGATAGTCCGCGATGGTGATGAGTATGTGATTAACGGTCGTAAGTGGTATACCAGTGGCGCTATGAACACTAACTGTAAAATCATGGTGGTTATGGGTAAAACTGATACCACAGCGGAACGTCACAGACAGCAATCGCAAATATTGGTGCCGATGGACACTGCCGGTGTAACCGTTGTGCGTCCGATGAAAGCCATGGGTTTTTATGATGAGCCTATTGGGCATGCCGAAGTGCTGTTTGAAAATGTACGAGTGCCAGCAAGCAACTTATTAGTTGGTGAAGGTGAAGGCTTTGCCATTGCACAAGGGCGCTTAGGGCCAGGCAGAATCCACCACTGTATGCGTTTAATTGGCTGCGCTCAACGGGCACTAGATTTAGCCTGTGAAAGAGTAGAAGAGCGCATTGCCTTTGGTCAGCCTCTGAGCAAGCAACAATCCGTTAGAGAATCTATTGCACAAATGCACTGTGACATCGAGCAGGCCAGATTGCTTACTTTAAAAGCGGCTGACAAAATGGATCGTTACGGTAACAAAGTATCACGAGATATCATTGCTGCGATCAAAATCGTTGCGCCTAACATGGCTTGTCGCGTTATCGATCAATCGATTCAAATGCATGGCGCAGCAGGTACCAGTCAAGACTTTGTACTCTCAGCTATTTACGCCTATGCGCGAACAATCAAACTTGCTGACGGGCCTGATCAGGTGCATATGATGCAATTGGGACGTAACTTAATTAAAGATCACGTTGGTACATCAAAAAAATAGCGTTTAGGTCGTTTTTATTTACCTAATAGTTTGTAATTTAGATTATTTATCGAGGTTAAAGTGACAAAACCAGATCCAGTGAAGCAACTTGATATGAAAGCGTTAGAGGCTTACTTCCGCACTCACGTAACAGATTTTACGGGTGCGTTTAGTGCTGAGAAATTTAGCGGCGGGCAATCTAATCCCACATTCAAGATTACGGCTGGGGATGCTAATTATGTCTTAAGACGGCAACCGCCGGGGAAATTACTCAAATCAGCGCACGCTGTAGATCGCGAGTTTAGAGTAATTTACGCACTGCAAGATACTAAGGTGCCTGTTGCCAAGGTTTATCACCTGTGCGAAGACACTAGCATCATTGGCAGTATGTTTTATGTGATGGAGTATGTTGACGGGGCAGTGTACTGGAATAGTGCCCTGCCTGAGATTGACAGTAACGAAAAACGTAATGCTATGTATCAGCAAATGAGCCAAGTGTTGGCTGATTTGCATGCCGTAGACGTGGACAGTGTTGGCCTTAGTGATTACGGTAAACCTGGAAATTACTTTGATAGGCAACTCAGTCGCTGGTCTAAGCAATACAAATTATCCGAAATAGATAGCATACCCGATATGGATAAGCTGATTAGTTGGTTGCAGCAAAATATCCCAGCCGATGATGGAAAGGTGTCTTTAGTGCATGGCGACTATCGTCTAGATAACTTAATGTTTTCGAAAACATCGGCGCAGATCATTGCCGTCTTGGACTGGGAATTATCCACCCTAGGACACCCCTTGGCTGATTTAGCTTATCAATGTATGCAATTACGTTTACCTGCACACATCGGCCATTCCAGTGGTTTGGGAGGCGTTGATAGGCAAGCTTTGGGGATTCCTAGCGAGGAAGAATTTGTCAGTTGGTATTGTCAACGTGCAGGCTTAGCAAAAATTGATAATTGGCCTTTCTATCTCGCCTTTAGCTTTTTCCGGTTAGCTGCGATAGCACAAGGTGTCGCCAAGCGAGCATTAGAAGGTAACGCGTCAAATGAACAAGCCAGCAAAGTAGGGGCTATGGTGCCGCCGTTGGCCAAAATGGCAGTAGAATTAATCGAGGAACATCAATGAAAGCAATAGTATGTAAGGAATTCGCCAGCGTAGAAAAATTAAGTTATCAAGATGTACCTGATCCAAAAGCTGGAAAGGGACAGGTTATTGTTGATATCAAAGCATCTGGGGTGAACTTTCCAGATGGATTATTAGTTCAGGGGCTGTATCAGAGCAAACCTGACTTTCCATTTATTCCCGGTGGCGAAGTTGCAGGGGTGATCAGTGAAATCGGTGAGGGAGTCTCACATCTAAAAGTGGGGAGCCGCGTTATCGCGCTGTGCACCTTAGGTGGTTATGCTGAAAAAGTGGCTGTTCCTGCTACTCATGTTTTACCTTTACCTGACGAAATTCCTGACGAAGAAGGTGCCGCTTTAGTAACAGCTCACGCTACTGCTCATCATGCTTTGAAACAGCGAGCCAATATTCAGCCTGGTGAAACCTTAGTTGTTACTGGTGCCGCTGGAGGTACGGGCTTGGCTGCTGTGCAAATAGGCAAAGCGATGGGAGCTAAAGTCATTGCCGTTTGTTCAACGCAAGAAAAGCTGGATATCGCTAAACAAAATGGTGCAGACATTCTGATTAACTACACCGAAAAAGACCTTAAAACCGCACTCAAAGAAGCAACTGGCGGAAAAGGTGCTGACGTGGTTTATGAATGTGTTGGTGGGGATACCTTCCACGCATGTTCAAGAAGCATGGGTTGGAATGGTCGTTTGCTGGTAGTTGGTTTTGCTGGTGGCACTATCCCTGAATTTCCGGTGAATCTAGCCTTGGTGAAAGGATATTCAGTGGTTGGCGTATTTTGGGGATCGTTTACCCAGCACCAACCCAAGGATTTCCAAGACAACATGAAAGAGCTACTTAGCTGGTACTTACAAGGAAAGGTCAAAGTTATTGTTGATGAGACTTTGCCATTGGAACGAGCGCACGAAGCACTGAATAAAGTACTAGGGCGCGAAGTTAAAGGTAAAATGGCGCTACGCCCTTAGAAGCTTTAACTATGCCAGCCAGGGAAAGTGATTAAACATCATACTTGAATCCCTGCAAGTGAAATAATACACTGCGGCCTCATTTCTTTGAGGCCTCATTTATTCATGTATACATCTGTGCGTCAATTTCTGGTTTTATTGTTATCAGTGATTATATTACTCACTGGTTGCTCGGCTAAAAGAGTCTTTACCCTAGCCGAATTACAAGAGCTCGATGAGCACAATCAGTTATTCAATGATGCTGAGCAGTTTGTACATGTTAATCTTTTTACAGCTATGGTGCATGTGAGAGCAACCAATCTAGCCGATTGGAATGCGCTCTTAATCGCTTATTCGTGCTCTGCAGATATAGACCACAGTACCCTCGATAACTCCTATAATCGCAATCAACCGATTTTTACCGAGGCGATGAAGACGCTAGCCGAACAGGAAAACTTATTTACGGCCGAACAACAACAAGATGTTTTGGCCGACGTTTCACAACTTGCTTATCGTCTATTTAGTATTAGTTACGCGAAAGGCTACGCCCGCCAGATTGAACTCGCCGACGACCTATCGCCAGGCATACGTGAAGAGTTGTGTGATGGCAAAGTAGGGGGGCTGAATAGCCCTTACCTAGGATATCGTAACTCAGTAGCTTGGCGCTCGTTTAATACGCCTTTATTGAAAAGCCTGAATGGGTTACAAGCGCATGCTCGAAATGGTGATAAAGCATTCCAAATTTTGCTTAATCAACAATATGTACAATTTGATGCATTAGTTTACAGTCACGCCTATCAGCAGACCGATGCTTATCAATCGTTATTTTTTGAAGTAAATAAGTTTGAAAACGTAGAACTTTATGGCAACGAAGTATCCAAGTTATCACCTCAAATTAGCGATATAAAAGCGCAAAATAAACACAATGATTTTGCCTATTTAGTGTTATCTTCTGGCTATCATTGGGGCATGATGTCGGTGTTGGCTATGCTAGAAGAAGAATATCCGAGGGTGCATGATCTTAAAAAAGCCCAAGCGACTCAAATGGTTTTAGAAACGTTAAAAAACTTGCAAGATAGCGCTTAGATTTTGTTTGATAAAGTGATCGCAATGGGGGAGTCACTCAAATTTTTGTCATCGATCCATTGTTGTAATGTTTTACCATCGGATTCTGGCAAACGTAAATTCAATTTTGGTAATTTTTTGATTAATAGCTCAGCCGTTTGGTAGGCATCATTGATTATGGCTGCTCTAATTAAACTCTGCCCATCACAACTAATACTATTATAATAATGTCGCAGCTTTAGTCGGTAATGTTTGTTAACTTCCTCGATTTTATTTCGTAAGTCTGATGAATCATCGGAAACCACGATAGTGCATATATTCATCAAAGTTGAATTGATATCAGCCTTTGCCTTGGTGGCAAAAACGATATTTGCCAGAAAAATAGACATCAAAAAAAATAGTATTTTTGGCAAATTTGAATTCTCCCTTTTTCAATTTTAGAATGCTGTTTTAGGTGGTTTTACGTAGCAGACTCTTTTGCCTTGTGCGTAAGCGACTTCTAAGCGCTATCACACCAATTAAAAACAGTAAAACAGTCGGTGCGTTTGACACTGCTGCTGCATTGTTAGTGAAGTTCAATAATATGTAATCTTGCGATGACCAACGAGTATTATGTAAATTAAACGCTAGGAGTTCACCGTCAAAATCAATGTCTGACGCATCAAATCCCACCACCGCGGTAATGAGATCAAAATCACTTGCAGAGAACAGGTTAGGCAGCAAAGAAAAGCTCAGTAATTCGTTTGCTCTCAACTGTAAATTGCTCTGAAGATTACTGATCAGTAATGAGTCGCTTTCAAAATTAACACTGAAGTACGCGTTACCCATCAACAGGATATTAAATTCGCTATTGTTCTCTTGAGCAACTGAAATTCTGTTATCACATTCCCACAAAATTGAAGGTTCTATGTCACAAGCGACTTGTGTGCCTATGATCGAAGCATTCGCTGACCATGAAAAAATCACGAGCAGGAAGGAGACTGTAAATACTTTCATTCTGGGAAAGGCCTTTAACGAATAAAAAACGGTTAATAGCTCAATTTAAAGTGATTTAGAAGGTGAAAGGAAGTCATTGCTTGATACATCGGTATGAGTACTTATACCTGATGGCGGCATATCACAAAGCAGACTTTGCTTCATGATATACCGTTTTATAGTGGCTTAATGAGGAAATTCGTAGTCTTTGTAGTTGTCTCTTAATGCCAATTTATTGAGTTTTCCGGTGGCTGTATGCGGAAGTTCGTTGGCAAATACAACATCTTCAGGAAGCGACCATTTGTGGATTTTGTCTTTCAAATAATCAATGACATCATCGCGGCTTAAGTTGGCGTTTTCATTTTGAACCACCACTAGAAGAGGTCGTTCTGTCCATTTAGGATGGTAACGTCCTATTGCCGCCGCTTCGGCTATCTGTGGGTGACTTGCAGCGGCATTTTCAATGTCGATAGAACTTATCCACTCACCTCCAGACTTAATCACATCTTTGGTTCTATCGGTTATTTGCAAATATCCTTGTGGATCTATAGTCGCAACGTCACCGGTATTCATCCAACCATCTTCATCAACTGGGCAGTCATCGTCTCCAGGGGTTTGTGACATGCCGTAGTAGCCGGTTGCAATCCACGGTCCTTTCACTTTTAGGGCCCCAAATGCTACTCCGTCCCAAGGTAACTCATTGTTTTCGTCATCGACTATTTTCATTTCAACGCCAAATACGGTTTTACCTTGTTTGAGTCGAAGTTCAGTATCTTCTTCATCGGAGAGGTTTTCCATGCCCGGCATTAAGGTAAATAAGGTACCTAGTGGGCTCATTTCCGTCATGCCCCAACCTTGTTTTACTTCTGTTTGATAATCATGTTTGAAGCGTTCAATGATACCTCTAGGACAAGCCGCACCGCCAGCAGTGACACACTTCAAAGTGGGTATCTTTTTGCCGGTTTTATCTAAGTACTCTAACAACGCCATCCATATTGTGGGGACACCAGAGCTGAGGGTAACGCCTTCGTTTTCAATTAGGGATTGTAATGTTTCTCCGTCAGCCATTTTAGGCCCCGGCATTACTAGCTTACTTCCAACCATCACACCAGCATAGGGAATACCCCAAGCATTTACATGGAACATCGGCACTATGGGGAGGGTAACGCTGTTACTAGACGCGCATGTTGCATCAGGTAAGGAGCCTGCATAGGCGTGCAGTACCGTTGAACGGTGGCTGTACACTACGCCTTTAGGGTTACCTGTGGTACCTGAGGTGTAACACATACCCGCAGCGGTATTTTCATCAAACTCTGGCCATTGATAGTTGTCATCAAATTGCGCTATGAGCTCCTCGTAACAGATAACATTTTTAATAGTCGTTTCTGGCATATGTTGTCGGTCGGTCAACACCACAATTTTTTCAACACTTTTGAGATGATTCTGCAAGGCTTCAACTAATGGCATTACTAATACATCAACAAACAACACTTTATCTTCTGCGTGGTTGATAATGTAATTGACTTGCTCAGGGAAAAGTTTTGGATTAATCATATGGCAAACCATGCCAGTGCCAGAAATAGCATAGTAAAGTTCTAGGTGCCGATAATCATTCCACGCTAATGTACCTACGCGATCTCCAAATTTAACTCCCATTGATTCCAAAGCATTGGCTAATTGGCGGGTGCGTTTGGCAAAATCTGCGTAGGTATATCGATGTCGTGGATTGTCTGCGGTAACAGATACTATTTCACGAGTGGGGAAGTTTTTTTCAGCATGACGCAATATTGACGATATCATCAATTGCGTATTCATCATTAGTCCTTTCATGTATCAGCTCCTATTAAGCTAACTAGATTGTGATTAAAATCGAGAAATTATTTTTCGGAAAGTTCAGCGTTTGCTTTTTACTAAAAAATTGAATCAATGCCCCAAGCTATGACGCTGATTTACCGGGCGTCAACGCTATTTTCATCAAACGTTGACGCTATGTTTATTAAGTGCTTAGGCTATTTGTTGCCAAGCGCTGACGCTACTTTTACCAAGCGCTGACGCTACTTTTACCAAGCGCTGACGGCACCATCAATCGCGATGGTTTGACCGCTCATATATGAGTTTCCAGGAGATAAAATCAGTATCATAGTGTTGACTATTTCCTGAGGTTGGCCCAATCGTCGCATCGGTGATCCTTGTGCTAAGCGTTGTTGATTTTCTGGTGAATCAAAACCGTCTAACGCTAAGATATTGGTCGGACTATAAAAAGGGCAGATAGCGTTTGCGCGTATGCCCTTTTTGGCATATTCCACCGCAGCAGTGCGAGTTAGACCTACCACCGCATGTTTGGCAGCTGCATAAGCTGCTCCTTTTGGAGCACCACCGATTCCGGCCATTGAACTTAGGTTCAAAATATGACCAGAACCTTGTTTTAACATGGCTTCAATTTGATACTTCATGCCAAACAGGACACCATTTACATTTACCGCCATTTGGCTGTCCATTGTCGCTTGATCTATTTTATGCAGAGGCGTTAAGTGATGGGCGATTCCTGCGTTGTTGACGCCGATGTCGAGTCTGCCGAAATTTTCAATTGCAGCATCAACCATCGCCTTAACTTGATCTTCTTTGCTTACATCACAAAGCATTGATATTACTTTGTTTTCTCCCAATTTAAGGGATGAAACCGTATTCGCAAGTTCTTCACTGTTGATGTCACTAATGACTAAGTTACAACCCCTAGCTGCCAAGCCCTGTGAAAGTAAACGACCAAATCCACTGGCAGCTCCTGTTATCATGGCCACTTGGCCGCTAAAATCGAGAAGTGAGTCCAAAAAATGTACCTTCTTTTAAAATGGTTTAAATAATATTTACAGCCCATCAAACCTTACTTCTTGGATGAAGTATCGTTGGTGTTTAACTGCAAAAGTGAGTTGTAACCAACTAATTTTCTAAGGGATAAATAACGTTTTTGTGTTAACGGTATGTAAAGCTATGTATCTAGAAAATCAGATGCAAAACCGAAAGTCAATATCTAAGAATTCCCTGTTTACGGGCAGTTAGCCTTATAATCAACAAAATCAACCGCTATCAGATATATCAATTTCATTTATTTGCAATTATAAAATCAATAAATTTGGATGATTGAGTGGGCTGGCCTAGTATCAGCGTTCTAATGAATTATTAATCTTTAAATTGAGGATTTTATGAGCACTGAACAATCTGCTGCTGTAGTAAGTCAAAATCAAGGTGAGATTGCCTTAGTTATGATGCAAAACCCGCCTGTTAATGCATTATCGAAGTCGGTACGTGTAGGACTAATTGATGAAATAAAAAGGGCCTTGGACGATTCAAGTATCAAAGCAATTGCCATTTCCTCTCAGTTAGGATTATTTTCTGGCGGGGCAGATATCAGTGAATTTTCCTCAGGAGACATGGAGCCGTTGTTACCGGTAGTACTGGATTTGATTGAGAATGCTAACAAGCCAATCATTGCAGTGTTAAATGGTCCAGCTTTTGGTGGTGGACTGGAAGTCGCTTTGGCCTGTCATTACAGAATTACTTTTGCAGATAATAAAATTGGCTTGCCAGAAGTTAACCTAGGAATTCTGCCTGGTGCAGGTGGTACTCAGCGTTTACCTCGTTTAGCCGGCGTGGCAAAAGCATTGGACATGATAGTTTCTGGTAAACCGGTTAAAGCATCCGCAGTGACTGGAGTTTTTGACTTAATTGTTGAGCAGCCAGCCAACTTACTAAACGAAAGTCTCGCATTTATCACTGCTCTGATTAAAGACGGTTGTTCAATTAAACGAGTGAAAGATATTGAAATCGACCCAGCGACTGCTCCGGCAGAGTTGTTTGCTCAATATCGTCAAGGTATTGCCAAACAAGCCCGCGGATTTTTCTCTCCAGAAAGATGTATTCAAGCCGTCGAGGCCGCCGTTAGTTTGCCTTTAGAAAAAGGCCTCGAAAAAGAAGGCGAATTGTTTATGGAGTGCATGAAATCTCCACAAGCAAGAGCTCAACAGCATTTTTTCTTTGCGGAAAGAGCTGCAGGACACGTTTCTGATTTCGACAAAAACACCCCAGTTCGAGAAATTAAAAAGGTCGGTATTATTGGTGCTGGCACCATGGGTGGCGGGATCGCAATGAATTTTGCCAATGCTGGTATCCCTGTGGTTATGCTTGAACTTAAGCAAGAGGCTCTTGATAAAGGGCTAGGCGTTATTCGTCGTAACTACGAAAACTCTGCGAAAAAAGGCAAGCTCAGTCAACAAGACGTTGAAGCTCGTATGGCCTTGCTACAAGGCACCACTGAATATGCTGGTCTAGCGGATGTTGATCTAGTAATCGAAGCTGTATTTGAAAAGATGGACGTGAAAAAGCAAGTTTTCACTCAACTTGATGCCGTGTGTAAACCAGGTGCTATTTTGGCATCCAATACCTCTACTTTGGATGTGAATGAAATAGCCGCTTGTACATCGAGACCTGAAGACGTGATTGGTTTGCACTTTTTCAGTCCGGCAAACGTGATGAAACTGCTAGAAGTGGTTAAGGGTGAAAAAACCTCGGCTGATGTAATCAAAACGAGTATGCAATTAGCTAAGAAAATTCGCAAAGTTGCGGTATTGGTTGGCGTTTGTTTTGGTTTTGTCGGCAACCGCATGATTGAACCTTACGGACGTGAATCTAACCGAATGATGTTAGAGGGCGCTTCCCCAGAGCATGTAGATAAAGTCATTTATGATTTTGGATTGCCTATGGGGCCATTCACTATGGGCGACATGGCAGGTCTAGACATAGGTTATTTTGTTCGTCAATCTCGACAAGAACATATTGCTCATGATCCTAGTTATGCCGTAGTAGCCGATCGTTTGGTTGAAGACGGTCGTGTAGGGTTAAAAGTGGGTAAAGGTGTTTATCTTTATGAGCAGGGTAACAGAAAGCCCATTTTGGATCCCGACGTAGCAGAAATTGCTAAACAAGAAGCTGAGCGTTTAGGCGTGGAGCAACGTCAGCATAGTGATCAAGAAATACTTGAGAGATGTATTTTCACATTAATTAACGAAGGTGCACATATTTTGGAAGAGGGCATTGCTGCCAAATCCAGTGATATCGACGTTATTTATGTATATGGATACGGATTCCCTGTCCATCGTGGTGGCCCAATGCAATACGCTGATGAAATTGGTTTAGATAAAGTGTATGCCGCGATGTGTAAATATCGTGATGAGTTGGGTGAATACGGGAAAGCGTGGTTTGAACCAGCGCCTTTGCTGAAAAAATTGGCTGAACAAGGCAAGCGATTTTCTGACTTCCGTAAGTAAAGAACTATAAACATTGTAAAGAATTTAAGGATTGATTATGAAAGAAGCAGTTATTGTTTCAACAGCACGTACACCAATTGGCAGAGCTTATCGCGGTGCCTTTAATAATCTAGAAGCGCCGAGTTTGGCTGGTCACGCAATTAGCGCAGCGGTTAAAAAAGCGGGTATTGATCCAGCAAGTGTCGATGACGTTATTTTAGGTAGTGCCCTTACTCAGGGTTCTGGTGGAATGAATATTGGTCGTTTAGGTGCCCTTGCTGGTGGCTTACCCGTTACTGTTGGTGGCATGACGTTAGATCGCCAATGTAGTTCAGGTATGTACGCTATTGCAACTGCGGCAAAACACATTATCACCGATAATGTGCCCGTTATGGTTGCCGGTGGATTGGACTCAATCAGTTTAGTTCAGAACGACAAAATGAATATGTATCGTGCGGTAGACAAAGCCTTAGTTGCCAAACACAAAGATATCTATATGCCAATGTTACAAACCGCAGAAGTGGTTGCTAATCGTTATGGTATTGGCCGTGATGAACAAGATGAATATGCCTATCAAAGTCAAATGCGCACTGCAGCGGCACAACAAGCCGGTAAGTTTGATGATGAAATAGTGCCAGTTACAGCAACAAAAGTTGTCGTCAACAAAGAAACAAAAGAGCAGAGCCTAGAAGAGGTGACTCTGACTAAGGATGAGGGAAACCGAGCTGAGACTACCCTAGAGGGACTAAATAGCCTTAAACCGGTCATTGAAGGTGGTTGTATTACTGCGGGTAATGCTAGCCAACTATCTGACGGTGCATCAGCCAGCGTTATGATGGACAGTAAATTAGCTGAGCAATTAAACCTTACCCCCCTTGGCGCGTATAGAGGAATTGCTGTGGCTGGTTGTGAACCAGATGAAATGGGTATTGGTCCCGTTTTCGCTATCCCCAAACTGCTGAAGCAACATGGTTTGAAAATAGAAGATATTGGCCTTTGGGAATTGAATGAAGCATTTGCCGTGCAAGTGCTTTATTGCCAGAAAACCCTTGGCATTCCTGCTGAATTACTGAATGTAAATGGCGGCGCTGTGTCGATTGGTCACCCTTACGGAATGAGTGGCGCACGTATGGTTGGACATGCGTTGATTGAAGGTAAGCGTAGAGGTGCGAAATACGTAGTTTGCACCATGTGTATAGGCGGCGGAATGGGCGCGGCCGGCTTATTTGAAGTGTATTAAAGAATAATAAAGGTAGTAAAAAATATGCAAAATTATAAATCTCCGGTACGTGATACCTTGTTCGTTATGAACGAACTGCTTGGTTTCGAAAAGCATTATGAAAAATTAGGTTTTGAAGATGCAAACCCTGAAATGGTCGAAGCTATTACCGCCGAAGCGGCAAAGTTTACAGAAAATGTTTTAGCACCAATTAATGCAATTGGTGATGAAGTTGGGTGTAAGTGGGAAGACGGTAATGTCACAACCCCTCCTGGTTTCAAAGAAGCATACAAAACCTATTGCGAGGGTGGTTGGCCTTCGATGACCCACCCAGTGGAATACGGTGGTCAAGCATTACCGTACTCATTGGCCTCAGCTATTGCTGAGTGGACATCTGGTGCAAACCATTCGTGGGCTATGTATCCTGGCTTGAGTCAGGGGTGTATCGCTACAATTACTAGTCACGGTACCGACGAACAGAAACAAACTTTCTTGCCACCTCTTATTGAAGGTCGTTGGACAGGGACTATGTGTTTGACTGAGTCCCATTGTGGTTCAGATTTGGGGATGTTGAAAACCAAAGCTGTACCAAATGATGATGGTACTTATAGCCTGACTGGAACTAAAATATTTATTTCTGCCGGTGAGCATGATTTTTCTGAAAACATTGTGCATATCGTTCTAGCCCGTTTACCAGATGCGCCTGCAGGAACGAAAGGTATTTCTCTTTTCGTTGTGCCTAAGTTCAACGTAAATGAGCAAAGTGAAGTTCTTGACCGCAATAACGTTGCATGTGGTTCTATTGAACACAAAATGGGGATCAAAGCCAGTGCCACTTGTGTTATCAACTTTGATAACGCTAAGGGATATCTAATTGGTCCTCCAAACCGCGGTTTGAACTGCATGTTCACCTTTATGAACACCGCTAGAATCGGTACTGGTTTGGAAGGTCTAGCTGGCACCGAAGCTGCGTTCCAAGGTGCATTAGCCTACGCCAAAGATAGATTGCAGTTCCGTTCTACAAAAGGTCCAGTTAATCCAGAAGGTCCTGCAGATCCAATTATCGTTCATCCAGATGTTCGTCGTATGTTGTTGACCCAAAAAGCCTTTGCTGAGGGCAATCGCGCTCTGGCAATTTACTGTATGCAAATGGTGGATATCACTCTATACAGTGAAAATGAAGAAGAAAAACAAGTAGCTGAAGCTAAGCTTGCTTTATTAACACCGATTGTTAAGGCTTTCTTAACGGAAACCGCTCAAGAGACAACCAGTTATGGTATGCAAGTATATGGCGGACACGGATTCATCAAAGAGTGGGGAATGGAGCAACTAGCCCGTGATACTCGAATCTGTACTATGTATGAAGGAACGACCGGTATTCAAGCTATCGATTTGTTGGGGCGTAAAATTCTTGGTTCCAATGGCGAATTGCTGAAAACCTTTATTAAGGAAGTTCAAGAATATTGCTTGAGTGTAAGAGATAAATCACAATTTAATGCTTGGTCTAATGCAATTGAATCACACATTGATGAGTGGTCTCAAATGACTCAGGAAATAGCCAAACGTGCAGCCGGAAATCCTGATGAAGTGGGCGCAGCGTCTGTGGACTACTTAATGTATTCTGGCTACATTATTGTTGGCTACCTATGGCTTAAAATGGCTGTCGTTGCCCAGCAAAAGTTAGATGAAGGAACTTCAGAAGTTGCGTTCTACGAAGCAAAACTGAAAACTGCTGGTTTCTACTTTGCTCGATTACTTTCACGCACGCGTTCTCATGCTTCGGCAATAGAAACCGGCTCTGAAAACTTAATGAGCATGCCAGTTGATTATTTCATGATTGACTAATAGTAAACTTGGTTAGACTACACAGGTTTATGTTTGATAAAAGCGGATGATATTTCATCCGCTTTTTTATTTACTCTGAACTAAGCAAAATTTTGGATACGTCTATGCAAAGTAAACTCGCCCAAATTGATGACTGCTACATTCATTATGTAGAAATGTGTGATTGTGACGCTCCCAAGGGAACTCTGATATTTTTACACGGTTTTCCAGAAAATTGGCGAACCTGGCGAAATCAAATAACCCACTTCTGTAAACACTACCGAGTGATTGCCCCTGATCTTCCGGGTTATAATCAATCATCTAAGCCAAACGATATAGAATTTTATCAAGTTACTAATTTAGTCGAAGTGTTGAGTAGGTTTGTAACTTTTGTTGCTGCAGGACAGCCTGTTTCACTTATTGCCCACGATTGGGGTGGGGCAATCGCCTGGCCACTTGTGGCTTTTCATGCAGATTTGTTTTCCAGTTTAGTGATTTTAAACGCAGCTCACCCGAGCACTTTTACCCGTGAAATGATAAGTAATCAAGTGCAACGAGAAAAAAGCGGCTACATACATCAACTTATTGCATCTGATGCGATTGAAAAAGTATCAGAAGATGATTTTCGCTTTTTAAAAGATATGTTCTTGGATGAAAATGGTAATTCTGCTTTGACCCCTGCAGAAATATTGGAATACCAACAAAGTTGGCAAATCTCTGGGGTTTTAGATGCAATGTTAAATTACTATCGAGTCATGCCTCAGTTAGCACCAGTTAATACTAATGGGCATGCTTCTGGGCCTGTTAAAGATACACAAAAGATGAAGATCCCTAATATAAGAATCAATGTACCAACATTAGTGCTGTGGGGGATTCGTGATTTAGCGTTTGTTCCTGAGATATTAAATGGTTTAGATGATTATGTGCCCAATCTAAAAGTGGTTAGGTTTGAGAATGCAAATCACTGGTTGCATCACCAATATCCTCAACAGGTAAATGAGCAAATTGAACGTTTTTTAGGTTAGTCAGCCTTGGGCTATAGACGCTATTACTAGTATGTAACGTTGTTTATCAATATTCATATTTTGTTTGATTAAACGAAAAACAGCCTCAAAAGAGGCTGTTTCCCGAGGACGTAGGCAGCGCCCTGCCTACTTACCATGTTGAACTGGTTCAGTTCTAAGTAAAGTCCTTAGATGCGATCTTTAATCACCGCTGAGATAGGAGAAGCATCTAAGCCATTCTCTGCTATCCATGCTTGCAATGTTTTTCCATCACTCTCTGGAGAGGTTAGGTCTGACTTTGGCATTTTTTTCACCATAAGCGTACCCGTTTCAATGGCGTCACTTAACATTGCTGTGCGGATTAGGCTGTTTCCGTCGCAGGATACACCTGTGTAATAGTCTTTTAATTTTAATCTGTAGTCAGATTGTACTTTTTTCATCTTCTTGCGAAGCTCACCTTTGTCATCAGTTTTCACGATGGTGCAAATATTTTGCAAAGCATCATTAATATCTGCTTGGGCTGTACCCGTAAGTAACAAAGAAGTGGCTGCGATGGCGAT
Organism: Alteromonas sp. M12; assembly: GCF_037478005.1. Taxonomy (NCBI): domain Bacteria; kingdom Pseudomonadati; phylum Pseudomonadota; class Gammaproteobacteria; order Alteromonadales; family Alteromonadaceae; genus Alteromonas; species Alteromonas sp. M12. The sequence goes on from NZ_CP144164.1 coordinate 1,878,095, forward strand.
AGAAGTTTTAACAATTTTCAACATGGTTAAATTCCTCAGTAGTTAAAATTTTTGGTTCACGTTTTGACGGGATTAATTAAAAACGATTTCACGGCACATTAAAATCTGCGCCTTGATACTTAGGTATTTGAAGCTATACCATAAAGTAGGTGAGATTGCCTAAAATACTGATATATATGATTAATATTTAATTTTAAAAGTCTGTGAAAACGCATTTTTACTTTTTTGAGGTGTGTATATCTAGCGAAAATTATTTCGATCTTCAGACGGCAATAACTTGAGTTTTGGATTAAAAATTTGAGCTTAATAAATCCGTTACTAATAACGAAAAACAGCCTCAAATGAGGCTGTTTTCCGAGGATGTAGACAGCGCACGTCTACTTACCATGTTGAACTGGTTTAGTTCTTTATAAAAAGTCTTTAGATGCGATCTTTGATCACGGCAGAAATAGGTGAGGCATCTAAGCCATTTTCTGCTATCCAAGCTTGTAATGTTTTACCGTCCTTTTCAGGAGTAGTTAAATCAGATTTTGGCATTTTTTTAACCATTAATGTGCCCGTTTCAACAGCATCACTTAACATGGCTGTGCGTATTAGACTGTTCCCGCCACAGGACACACCGGCGTAATAATCTTTTAATTTTAGTCTGTAATCTGACTGCACTTTTTTCATCTTCTTACGAAGCTCACCCTTATCATCGGTTTTTACAATAGTGCAAATGTTCTGCAAAGCATCGTTAATATCTGCTTGGGCGGTTCCCGTTAATATTAAAGACGTGGCTGCGATGGCGATAGAAGTTTTAACAATTTTCAACATGGCTAAATTCCTCAGTAAATAAAATTAATTGTTGTGTCTGCGTTTGACGGGGTTGATTAAACGCGGGTTTTACACCAGTTAAAATCTAACTGTTGATACTAAGGTATAGAGCCTTATACATTGCCAATGATAAGGGATGTCACGAGAATATGCGGGGAAATCCCAAATTTAACAATCCAACTCCCGTAGTTTTTAGGGAGTTGGAATCTAGTCAAGTGTGTATTAGTGGTGGTTAAATTGGCGGGCCACTTCTAAAATCTGTTCCCGCATCCAAATGTGCGCATGGTCATGATCTGCGCTTACGTGCCAATACAGATAGTGTTCTACCAATGGAACTTCAAAGGGCATTTCATAAAATGACAGGTCATAGTGTTTTGCGAGGTGATAGGGAATACACGCAATCAAATCTGTTTTTACTATGATACTGGGAATAGTCAAAAAATGTTGGCCACGCAATACTATTTTGCGTCGTTTACCAATTTTGTCTAATGCTAATTCAATTGGGCCGGGATCGCTGCGTCGATGGGATACATTGACTTGGCCGAGTCGCAAAAATGTTTCTAAATCAATACCATTACGCAAATCTGGGTGATTTTTCCGTGCCATCACCACAAATCTATCTTGGGCAAATTGATGTTTGCACAAGTGTGGATCAGTGAAGGTTGATGAGTCAGCAAAGAAATCTAAACTACCACTTGCCATCGCGGACACGACCGCATTTCGAGACAGTTCAAAATTCGTTATTGCTATTTTAGGGGCTCTGGTTTGCAAATTGGCAAGTAGCCTGGGCATTAAACTCGCTTCAAAAAGATCTCGGGTGGCAAAGTGAAAGGTTTTTTCAGCTGTTTCAGGATTAAAAGTATGGCTGTCTTGCACACTTTTTCTTAACAATGAGAGTGCATCCCTAGCAGGTCCAATAATATTTTGAGCGACTGGAGTAGGGGTCATACTATGACCCGTACGCACGAACAATGGGTCATTCAACATATCCCGCAATCGAGCAAGGGAGTTACTAACGGCTGGTTGGGTAATACATAAAACATCTGCTGCTTTGGTAAGACTGCCAGCGGTATAAATCGCATCAAAAACAGCAAACAAATTCAAGTCAATTCGATTTAAATTCATATGGATCCTATATTTAAATTTCACATAACCAAGATGGATAATTTATTAAAAATCATGATAGAACATTATACATAACATTCATTTCATTAATAGTGGTTAGGTTGGTAAGATTTAAAATATTTGTTAATTAATGTAAATAAATGAAGGTGATACATGTCAAAAGCTTTAATAGATTTAGTAGAAGGCGATAATTTAGGCGAGACTAATTGGATTACTATTGATCAAGAAACAATTAATAAATTTGCCGATTCAACAAATGATCATCAATGGATACATGTGGATAAAACCCGGTGTGAAAAAGAGAGTCCGTTTGGGGTGCCTATTGCCCACGGATTATTGTCAACGGCGTTAATGCCAAATGCATTTTATCAATTAATTGAATTGAACTCTGCAACGCAAACTTTGCTGAATTATGGTATCGATACGCTACGTTTTTTAGAGCCAGTCAGAGTGAATGATCGGATTCGGTATCACGTCTCATTGGAATCTAAGACGGTTAAACCCACAGGCGTTCTATATAGGTTTAACACCCAAGTAGAAATTGAAAACAGAGAAAAACCGGCCATGATTGGAAAGTTTCTGATGCTTCTAGTTCAGTAGTATCTGGTCTACCTGTCTATCGACTGGTAGGGCCATATATTTAGCAAATGTTAACATATAAGTAACAGTAAATTTACATGGAGCGATTATCCCCCTACTATTTGTGGGAGGCTGCGGGAAATCGCTAGCCCAAAACAAAAATTAAAAACTATCAAGTGAGAGTGTTGGTTTTATCACATTGCTATTAGATGTTGCTTAGACCGCTGCTGCTCACATTGATTTAGGGGACACTCAATGAAAATCAAGACTCGTATTAGCGCGATAGCGGCAATAGTCTCTACGCAATTTTTAGCGATGCCTCAAGTGGCTGTTGCACAGGAGCAACAAGCTAATGAAGAAGTAGAACTAATAATGGTCACCGGAAGCTTTGTAAGACGTTCCGAAAATTTTGAATCACCATCACCTTTAGCGGTAATCGATAGCGTAGCAATAGACGCCATCGGTGCTAAAAATATCGCAGATATTACGCAAACCCTCACCATTAACTCGGGCTCTGAAAATAATCCCGATGCTTTTACCCAAAATGCAACAGCAGGTACCTCTAATATCAATTTACGTGGTCTTGGGGTCGCTTCAACATTGGTACTGCTGAATAATCGTCGTCAGGTTGTAAATTCTCAACCAACTAATGAAGGGTTGAACTTTGTTGATACCAGTTCATTGGTGCCGATGATAGCAATAAATCGAATGGAAGTAGTTAAGGACGGTGCCTCAGCGCTTTACGGATCTGATGCTGTAGCCGGTGTTGTTAACTTCATTACTAAACGCAATTATGAAGGCGCGATGATGAGCTTTGATTACCAAGATGGTGCTCATGGCGATAATAAAGAATACGTGATGCAAGGCTTGTGGGGAGCTAACGGTGATAAAGGGAATATCATGGCTGCGGTCAGTTATACCAATCGTTCCCCTTTATTTATTAGCGACCGTCGTCTTAGTCGTCCTCAAGATGATACCAGTGCTTTAGGTAACCCTGGTTCGTATTTTTTAACCATTCCAGGGGTAGGAACCTTACCTATTATTGACCCCTATGGTTGCGAAGAGTTTGGTGGCTACCCTGATTTACGTGCTCCTAGTGGAACTATTCCTGGGCTTGAAATTGGTTTATGTGGATTCGACTTTGGTCCTTATTATTCATATGTTGCAGATGAGTCTCGTACTAATATTTATGCACAAAGTACTTATCAGCTAACGGACGAAATTATGTGGACCACCGAATTTGGTTACGCAAGAAACCGTGCCGAGCGTGGTGGAGCGCCAAGCTTCCCTATATTAACTTCACCTATCGTACCTGCTGACCATCCGCAAAACCCATTCGGTGCGCCAGTTGCTTTCTTTGGACGTGCCGAAGGTAATGGTTTCGATGGAGATCCCGCGCAAACTGAATCAGATACCTTTAGATTTAATACTGCTTTGCAAGGTGAGTTAGAAAATGGTTTCTGGGAAGTGAGTTATACCCGCGCCGTCAATGACTTCCTATTTAAAGTACCTGATGTGTTAAATACAGAGTTTAACTTAGCGTTAAATGGGTTAGGCGGAAGTCAGTGTAATCCACTTACTGGAACGCCAGGGGAAGGGGACTGTGAATACTTTAATCCATTCGCTAATTCTTTCACTACAGCACCTAACTCTCAGTATGTGGTTGATTCATTTACCGGTGAAGAATCGATTGATTCAAAAGCTGATTTAGAAGTGTTTGAAGGCTTTGCTTCATTCGAAGCATTTGATTTAGAAGGTGGTGCAGCTGGAGTTGCGCTAGGAATGCAATATAGAGAAGAAAAACTATCTCAAGATTATGATTCTTTGGCTAACCAAGACAGTTTTACGTTTGTAATTGGTAACCCTGACTTTGAAGGCTCTTTAGATGTGTGGGCTGTGTTTGGCGAATTAGCTTTACCCGTTAGCGAAAATCTTGATATTCAAATAGCCTTGCGTTACGAAGATTACGGCGGTTCTATAGGTGATACTTTAGATCCAAAACTAGCTTTTTCTTATCGGGCTAGTGAGACCTTGTCGTTACGCGCATCTGTATCAACATCGTTCAGAGCGCCAACTGTATTTTTAAGAAATGGTGGTGCGACGTCTTTACAACAGTTGATCGACCCGGTGCAAGAAGCACAGGCATTCGCAGCTGTCCGTACTTCGGGTAATGAAGATCTCACGCCTGAAGAATCGACTGCTTATAACTTAGGTGTTTCTTTTGAACCTATTGATGACTTATCAATCGAGGTAGATTATTGGAGTTTCGAGTTTGATAATCTAATTATTCAAGAGAACGCTCAGGCGGTACTAAATGCTGAGCCTACGAATCCTGACCGCGTTGTTCGCGCCGGAGACCCTTTAACTGGTCCTGTTTTACAAGTTAATAATACTTATGTTAACGCTAGCTCGTTAAAGACCTCTGGATTAGATTTTGTCAGTAGCTACAAGATAGAAACAGAAAACGCGGGTACCTTTACGCCTTCAATTAATGCAACCTTTATTACCAAGTATGACTTGAATGATCCCCAGGCTGGTGAAATTGATGGTGCAGGCAGACGTAACTTTAATAATATTGGCGTATCTTCACCTGAATTACGTATGAATCTAGGATTACATTGGAATACAGGCGTTCACGCAGCTAACGTATTTGTTCGTTACATCAGCGGCTATGATGATGATCAAAACTGTAGCGATGGCACCTTAGCAACTGGCGGTGTATGTGCGACTAATAGTTTTTACGAAGTAGACAGTCACGTAACGGTTGATGCTCAATACAATCTTGATTTGGGAACAATGTTAGAGTCTGACATGAGTTATGTACTATCTATTGGTGGTATTAACTTGATGGACGAAGAGCCTCCTCAATTGTTCACAAACAGTGGTTTTGACTCCAAAGTACATGATCCACGTGGTCGACAAATTTACGCTAGATTAGCAATCGAGTTCTAAGCTTAAATATGTTTATTTAAAATCCCCGACCTAGTTCGGGGATTTTTTGTAAATAACCCCTTCCAAAAAATCTCGATACTTTTTTCACTAAACCCTTTTAATCTTTGCGGTTTTTTTCAACACTGGTAGCTCGTTTTTAATAAGGACACTTGGTCATGGCTGAAAAATATACACAACAACAAATCATAGATGCACTTTTAGATATCAATGAAGGTAAAAGTGAAGAACAAAAGTGGCAAGTAAATGGTACTAAACTAATCAAGACTTTTAAGTTTAAAAGTTTTATTCGTGCGTTTGGTTGGATGTCTCAAGTTGCGATTTGGGCTGAAAAATTAAATCATCACCCTGAATGGTTCAATGTCTATAACAAGGTAGATGTTGAATTAACCACCCATGATGTGGGTGGGATCAGTGAATTAGATTTTAAACTTGCAGAAAAAATGGATTTATTTAATTAATTTTTATCAGCAATAGTGGTCAAATCGTACGTAAATCAAGCCTTTTGTGTTATTTTTGACCGAACGGTCTGAAATATTAAAGTTTTATTGCATTTTTTGCATATCTTGCTTGCACAGCGTAAATGGCTATGTATAATACGCACCACTTGAGAGGGAAGAGAAACAAAACAACTACCCAATCAAACCAGTTTCAAGCGCGGGATGGAGCAGTCTGGTAGCTCGTCGGGCTCATAACCCGAAGGTCGTAGGTTCAAATCCTGCTCCCGCAACCACATTCAAGGCCTCGATTATTCGAGGCCTTTTTTGTTTGTGTTATTTGAATATCAAAATATATGCCTGCCACTAATTCGTTTTAAACAAATAACTTCAAACCAACACCACTGGTACTTCAATTTAAGCGTTGTGATTTAATCCACTTTCCTAACTTGCAGCAATGTTGTGCCCATTAACTTACGACTTTATCCAGCAGGTGTGGTACACAGCTTAGTTGACAGATTGGGCAGCCCCAGCACCTTGTTAAAAGGCAGAACCAGTTCACCGGTCGTTCTGCGCTATCGCGCCCATGGAATATTTGGAAAACCCATCGATGCCGGAACCGGCTCTATCTTGGATTCTTTAAGCTCATGGGACGGCCAATATCGCGGATATACCGGACACGAACAGTTAGTCGAACAGCAGCTTATTCATATGAACGGTCGAGTGTACGATTATAACCTCGGCCGCTTTATGTCGGTAGACCCCTTCATCCAGATGCCGGAAAGCAGCCAGAGTATCAATCCCTATTCGTATATTATGAATAATCCGATGGCAGGGACAGATCCTACGGGGTATATCGGGGAAAGTGCAAACGCGACTACCGAGCAATATACCCAAACTGATACTCAGAAGGCTGAAGATATATCAGATAAAATATTTGAGAAACTAGAAGTAGATTCTAATGGAAATGTATTTATCACTGCCGAAGGAGTTGAATATAAGGTCAAAAGTATTGTCAAAGCTGGCGTCACTGCTGGTGCTGAAAATGGCACAGGTAGAGGATTAAATTCTGATTCTGGAACAGGGGGAAATACTGATAAAATAGGTAAAACGAATAGCAACCGTCAATCAAGTGATGATTATATGAAAGTTAAGCCGAATAGATATGTGACTAATGCGGGGGGAGAGTTAGATCCAGCAGGCTCACAATTGTCTGAAGATTTTAACAATCAAGAGTCTGACCACCCACTTTTGGACAATGACGAATTTTATAAAGTATATAATTCAGCAAGACAAGTATTAAACAACACAGCTGACTTGATGAGGAAAGCGAACCCTTCAACAGAATATGGTATCGTTATTTATATGAACAATGATGGAACGTTTAGACATGGTAATGCAAACTATAACGTCCCGCAAGGCACTGATGGCGGGCTATCAAAGAACATTTCAGAATTTGTAGAACCTCCACTTCCTATAAAAGGTAATGGAGCAGCCATGATTTTAATATCGGCAGCTCCTAATGCAAGAAGAATTACTATTGAAGGTAATGCGTATAAATATAATCATCTATATAAAGTTACTAGCAATGTTCCTGTATTAGTATATGGGCGTAGAAAGGCATTTGGTGCTGCATATTTAGCCACAGGAAAAGACCCAATGAAAAAAATAGGGTGAAAACATGAAACAATATATAATTGCAATAACTCTATGTTTTATGAGTCTCCTTACGAATGCGAGTTGTAAAGAGAAAGTTAATTTTGTTGATGCATTCAACGTTTTTAAAGATGACCTTCAGAAGGTGAGTCAATTCGAATTGGCATATGAAGACTTTGACAGTAGATATGGAAGAGTTACTGTCAATAGTATTCTGTTTAATTTACTTTCAATAGAATATGAATTTGAAACTGGAGGAAAAGGAGTTTTTTTGTTGGCGGCCGATTTTAATAAAGAGACATTTCACTTTTCGCATATGATGGAAAACGCAGGGGTTCCATCGAAATTTATTGCAGGGAAATCATCTGAAGGCTATTGTGTTCAAACGTTTATTGATGGTGGGGCTGGGTTTAAGGTAAGTATGACTAATCCGATAGCAATAGAATATTTCACCTTGGATGAAGAAGTAGAAAACAAATTAGCAACTTATTTTCTAAGTGGAGATTGAGAAGTAATAGTGAATATAAAATATATGGACAGGCATCTTTTAAGGCTGTGGTGATAGTGGCCTATAATTTTTGTTGAAGATAATGCAGGGGTGTAAGTGGTCTTCAGTTATTGGTAAATACATCTGGAAATTATTTATTTGTGGCGATTTATCGCCATTTAAGTGAATTTAGCGCAAGGGCGATTGCCATTGGTTTAATAAACAGGTGGAGTGATAAATTATTGGTTTGCGGCGTTAGCCGATAGAACTCTTTTGCCGCCGTTTTCGCTTGTAGCGCTTTAAAGTGTCTGTTTGTCCAGCAGCCACACTAAAATTAGTTTCAAACGTTAGAAACATATCCTGCCACATGTGTTCATCCAATCCTAAGCGCTGCAATATGGGCGATTCACTCATATCAATTGCCCCTCGTTTGTTAGGAACAATGATGCGACCGGATAGGTCAACCAATTTCAGGTATTCGATTAAATCGAATGTTAATCCTTGCGGTTGTGGATGGCGTGGATTACCAACAAAGGGCATTAAAGTAGATGGCTGATACCCTTTTTTGAAATCGTGAATACGACGTTGAATACTGGTGTGATTAGAAGACTCTGGGGTTGTTGCCATTTTTGCTCGTATCGGGTTTAAATCCACGTAAACCATACAAGCTGCTAATGCATGCTCATCTAACAGTGCCTGTGATTTGAATCGTCCTTCCCAAAAGTGACCTGTACAGTTATCTTCTTGGTTGGCTTGTCTAGCAATAGGCTCATTTAATTCGCGCATGAACCAGCTAATATCGGTTAATCTACTTCGATAGACTGCCAAGGTGGATTGCAGTGTGATGAGCTCAGCTTCGGTGAACACCGGAGCTTCTTTTGAGGTTAGCTTTTGTGAAAGCAAGGTGCCTTTGTGAAGCTTGTGCCAGCGCTGCGCAATTTCTTTACCCGACCAGTTTTTTACTTTGGCTGAATTCACATGTAACACCACATGGGTGTGATTGCTCATCACCGCATAGGCACAGACTTCGATGGCAAATACGGTTGTTAAAAACAACAACCTGTCTTCTACCCACTGACGGCGATGCTCATAGCTTTTCCCCGTTAGTTTATCTTCACCACACAAAAAGGCACGCCGAACACAGCGAGATACACAGTGATAATAAGGGGTATCTGCAAGGCAAATTTGTCGTTTCCTAGCCAGTGGCATCATTCACTCCTTGAATTTAGCATACTAAAGCATAGTTTATTTGGTTTTCCTGGTAGTCTAGTTTGTGGCTGTCCTATTTATTTATATTTATTTATAACCTTGGCCGCTTTATGTCGGTAGACCCCTTCATTCAAATGCCTGAAAGCAGCCAGAGTATTAACCCTTATTCGTATATTATGAATAATCCGATGGCGGGGACGGATCCGACTGGGTATATCGGGGAAAGTGCAAACGCGACTACCGAACAATATACCCAAACGGATATTCAGAAGGCTGAAGATATATCAGATAAAATATTTGAGAAACTAGAAGTAGATTCTAATGGAAATGTATTTATAACAGCCGAAGGAGTTGAATATAAGGTCAAAAGTATTGTCAAAGCTGGCGTAGCTAGTGGGGCAGAAAATGGCACAGTTAAAGGATTAAATTCTGATTCAGGTGAGGTAACTAAGAATATTGGGAAGCAAGAGCCTTCCAATTACAGGGATAGGTCTGGCAATAAAGTAAATGTAAGTGAGATGTCTGCCAGCAATGGTTCGGGCATTATTGGTTCTAAAAGTGAAGACTTAACTAAAGCACAAGAAATGTTTATGAAAGAATACAAATTATCGAAAAGCGACTTTGGAAGTTTGATCAATCTGGTTATTAACATAAGACAAATGGGGCAACTGATTGAGGATAAAGTTGCTTTTAATTCAGCGATCGAAGGAATGAATAAAGACCAACTTATTATGTTCGGGTATTTGATTGATGCTTCTGTTAAGAATTTTTATACTGGGTTAGACTCAAAAGCTAACCAACGGGCTCGGTGGCATATAGAACGTGTATATAGGTACAAAGTTATGAGTAAGCAAGCTATTTTTGCAGGTGAATCAGTTACAAACGCTATGCAACTTATTTATAGTGATCCAGCAATGCGAAGAATTAAAAATTCTTTACCATCAAAAGTTAATAGAGTGTTGGATCGTTACGATAACTTTGATCGTTTGTATGATACTTTGGAGACATTAAGTGAATAATATAAATAAGATTTTTATAGCTATAATCATCATTGTTAACATCTTTAGGCATTCACTTGCGACCGAAATAGAAAAGTATGTTCAGGTGGGAGTACCGATTGATGATCTGAGTTTAGAATTAACATTAATTGATATTTCGTACTCTAACTATCCAGCAGTTTCTCTACCTATATTTAAAGGAACACCTTCATCAATTAGTGCTGGAGCGAGCAAAATGATGATGTTTTTGTGGGAGAAAAACCAGCACTACATGTCTATTTATACTCTTGGAAAGGGAGAGGCTGAATTAATAGATAATGCGAAAAAACAAACCAAGTTTCCACCGTACACAATTCCCATTCTCAGTTTCGAAGATGACTCTTATGACCTGTTAGCCTCTTTTGATAAGGATGAGCCGATATTCTATATTCTGAACGAGGAACTGTCTTATATCGCTCTCGTTGGAACTGATAAAAGAAATTCGAGCAGTTATATTGAGGAAATCTTTTTTACCGGAATTATTGAAGAGAAAGTTCTAGCAGTGACGTATAGTTATGAGGCTGATAAGATTTTATGGGTAGTTAATAACCTGCCAAATTGATTGTGGAATATAAAAATGTAACACATGGACATAATACATGGACAGGCATATTTTAAGGTAGTGAAAATTGAGGTCTATAATTTTTACTCTAGGCTGATAAAAAATATTAATGCGTTCTTAATCTAGGTAAATACCTATGCATTCATGAGTTTCTAGCGGGGTAACCACATTGCTCCCGTAATTAAGCTGAATGGCAATTTAGCGCTTGTTAAGGTAAAGTTAACAGAAATACAGGAGGCTTTATGGCTATCACAGTTGCTAAAACTAGCAATGACCGCAAGACCAAGTTTACGCCTAATATGGATAACTTTAAGGTCAGTTTAAGCTATGAGGGTTTGTCACTGAATGTGAGGGTTTGTCACTGAATGAATTAAATGGACAGGCATCTTTTAAGGCTGTGGTGATAGTGGTTTATAATTTTTGTTGAAGATAACACAGGGGTGTTAGTAGTCTTCAGTTATTGGTTATGGATTACATGGACAGGCATCTTTTAAAATTGTGGTGATAATGGCCTATAATTTTTGTTGAAGATAATGAAAGGGTGTTAGTGGTCTTCCATTGTTGGTAAATACTTCTAGAATTCATTCATATGTGACGATTCATCGTCATTGAGGTGAATTTAGCGCAAGGGGGGCCTTGTCTATTGGTGTAATAAACAGGTGGAGTGATAAATTATTGGTTTGCGGCGTTAGCAGATAGAGCTCTTTTGCCGCCGCTTTCGCTTGTACCGTTTTAGGGTGCCTGATTGCCCAGCAGCCACGCTAAAGGTGGTTTCAAAGGTTAAAAACATATCTTGCCACATCTGTTCATCCGATCCTAAGCGCTGCAATATGGGGGAATCATTCATATCAATTGCCCCTCGCTTGTTAGGAACAATGATGCGACCGGATAAGTCAACCAATTTGAGATAGTCAATCAAATCGAACATTAACCCTGGCGGTTGTGGCTGTATTGGATTGCCAACAAAAGGCAGTAAAGTCGATGGTTGATAGCCTTTTTTAAAATCGTGAATACGGCGTCTTACACTGGTATGTTTGGAGGATTCGGGTGTGCTAGCCATTTTGGCGCGTATGGGGTTTAAATCCACATACACCATACAGGCCGTTAAGGCATGCTCATCTAAGAGTGCTTGTGATTTGAATCGTCCTTCCCAAAAGTGACCTGTACAGTTATCTTCTTGGTTGGCTTGTCTAGCAATAGGCTCATTTAATTCGCGCATGAACCAGCTAATATCGGTTAATCTACTTCGATAGACTGCCAAGGTGGATTGCAGTGTGATGAGCTCAGCTTCGGTGAACACCGGAGCTTCTTTTGAGGTTAGCTTTTGTGAAAGCAAGGTGCCTTTGTGAAGCTTGTGCCAGCGCTGCGCAATTTCTTTACCCGACCAGTTTTTTACTTTGGCTGAATTCACATGTAACACCACATGGGTGTGATTGCTCATCACCGCATAGGCACAGACTTCGATGGCAAATACGGTTGTTAAAAACAACAACCTGTCTTCTACCCACTGACGGCGATGCTCATAGCTTTTCCCCGTTAGTTTATCTTCACCACACAAAAAGGCACGCCGAACACAGCGAGATACACAGTGATAATAAGGGGTATCTGCAAGGCAAATTTGTCGTTTCCTAGCCAGTGGCATCATTCACTCCTTGAATTTAGCATACTAAAGCATAGTTTATTTGGTTTTCCTGGTAGTCTAGTTTGTGGCTGTCCTATTTATTATTGTTTCTATTTATTCGTTTCTCAGTACTAAAGTAATTATTTACCTTAAATTTGAAATCGGAGTTTTATCAATATGGAAAAACGAACCGCACTTATCTTGGAAATATCTTCACTAATAATAGCCGCCTGCGTTTTGATTACGACAGGCTTGTTTGGATACATTGAATTTAAGGACAAACGGAGGCTTGAAACTCCTGTAATTGTTGGGTTGCTGCAAAACGCACGAACCCTTGACAGTTCAGGCACAATATAGCTTACGCTTCAAAATATTGGATTAGGAACTGCTCTTATTGATAAATTAACAGTGTCTTATGATGGCGTTCTAAATTACAAGAGAATTTTTGATGACGGCAGGGCATCAATCGGAACGCTGGACAACACTTTAGTAATAGAAGATCACCATTTCCTTCTCAAGCCAGGCGAGAACTATTCATTTACATTAGAGGTTAACAAAGTGAACCAAGACGCGTTTAGTATAGAAGAGCTTTTATTTGGCGTCACGTATAACATCAGTTGCGAATCAGTATTTGAATCAGCTTGCGATTTTCGCGGAGATACGCCTTCACTCTAATGACATTAAATTAACTTGGAATAGCAATGCAGTTCTCTAAAGCTTTTTTGGCTCACTCAAACTTGAGTGAATCATCTTGCCGCCTGATTTCTTTTATTAAAATCGCTTTACGTGCAGAAAATGTTTTGTGATGAATGTAATACATGGACAGGCATATTTTAAGGTAGTGAAAATTGAGGCCTATAATTTTTACTCTAGGCTGATAAAAAATATTAATGCGTTCTTAATCTAGGTAAATACCTATGCATTCATGAGTTTCTAGCGGAGTAGCCACATTGCTCACGTATTTAAGCTGAATGGCAATTTAGCGCTTGTTAAGGTAAAATTAACAGAAATACAGGAGGCTTTATGGCTACCACAGTTTCTAAAACTAGCAATGACCGCAAGACCAAGTTTACGCCTAATATGGATAACTTTAAGGTCAGTTTAAGCTATGAGGGTTTGTCACTGAAAAAGAGCAGTGAAGGCAAAAGCATTTCAGAGTTAAAACGCAAATATGCGAGATAAATACGGGGTAGCCTATGATAAATATTGCTACCCCGGCTCTGACGTTTTAATTAACCTTCTTGATATTAGGGATTCAGAAAAGCTTGAAGAAGCTGAAGCTGAATTTACCGCTGAACGGTATCGAACCTACGAACCCACCAAACAATCACTTGCTGATTTTTCATTCGAACATTTAAAGTACCTTCATCACCACATGTTCCAAGATTTATATGCGTGGGCGGGTAAGCCAAGAGATGTTGATATTTCCAAAGGTGACACGCGTTTTTGTACTTGGACACGCATTGAGCCTGAAGCTATTAAATTATTTAAAACGATTCCTGCGTTAGCTGATTATCAGGACAATGAAGACCTCGTTGAAAAGGTCGCAGATTTGTTTTGTGAGTTAAATTTACTTCACCCATTTCGTGAAGGGAATGGCAGAGTTCTGCGCTTCTTTTTCGAGGAGCTGTTGTTTACTCTCGGCTTCCATGTAACGTGGCCAAAGATTTCTCAGAAAGATTGGATTGACGCTAACATTGCTGGTGTGCATCTGAACCTAGAACTGCTCAAGGTGATATTCACTCAAGCCATTTCAGAGCTGGAATGAAGAGATTAAAAAACTGGCAATCATGTTGTGAAGAAATACATAAATAAATACATGGGCAGGCATCTTTTCAAGTAGTTGCGATTGGGTAAAAAATCATGATTAAAGGTCAACAAAATATTTTAATGTGCTCGTAGTTTAACTAAATACCTACACAATCACCGGTTTCTGGAAAATGAGAGTTATTGAGGTGAGTTTAGTACAGGGGGAGGTATATCTCATTGTGCAATGAAACAATTGAAATTAAAAAGTGACTTTAGAGGAAACGTTAGCCTAATGAATTCTTTTACCGACGTTTTCGTTTGTAGCAATTTAACGTGTCTATCTGTTCACCAATTACGCTAAAAATAGTTACAGTCTTGACCAATAGTTCTAAACTAATTTTGAATCATGTTTTTTGCTGTCGTTCGATAATGTTCTCAATAATGAACGGTATATTCCTAGTGTTGCACGCTCCCGCAACCATACGAATAGACTCGCTATTTATAGCGGGTCTTTTTTTTGCTAAGCCAAAAGGGTTTAGCACCAAATCAACGTCACCATTAGCCTTTAACTCTAGCTTTTCCACCAAAGAGCGTATTGCAATTTTAGCCTCGTTTGACAAATCATCAGTAGTAAGCTCATCAATATAGCGTCGAAATTTATCCGCTATACTGTTGTTATTAACTTCCTTTAATGAGGGCGCAACTTGCTTGAGTTTGGCTTCTTCTAACCTGACCGAGACCTCTGCCAATGAATCTGCAACTAACTTGGGATCTATGCCGGCTTTAATAGAGTTAATTAGGTTTACTTTTTCTGCTTCTAGCTTAGCGACAACACTTTTACTGTTAATTGAGGGATTTTGACTGTCTCTAATTAACTCTCGCATCGATTTATTGGTTCAATGTAAAATCCTCGAATAGAAATTCGAGGATACCCAAAACCTTGTCTTAATTTAATTTGACGTAACTCTCATTGTAAACAGAAGAAAATTAAGCTTCGAGCATCCTCAATTAACTATATTTTAGGTAAATTTATTTAATCTATTTACCTTTTCTTTTACGTGGTTTAAAAACGCCCTCAGCGGCCGCTTCTTTTTTCAATTTTCGCTTTTCTTTTAACGATAATTTTGGTTCTTTCTTTTCATTTCTAGACATTTTATCTCCTATTAATAAATCAAAGTTGTACTTGTAGTTTGCAAAATTAATAAATTAAAAGCTCAATAGACACGCACCTCCCATATTAATGTTTAATGAATAACTAACGTGAAAAAGCGACATAAAATTTAAAAACGCTAAAGACTATTTCAATCAATCGACGAAATATTTTTAGGGTTATAATTTATGAAATTGAATTTATGTATCTATGTAGATACCTGGGCGCGACAGCGCCCCTTTAAGACTGGAACTTTAGGGCAAAGCTCCCTAAGAAAGTGATATAATTTGGTGCAGCTATAAATATTTTCATAGGGTTAATCTAACAGTTTAAATATTAACTTCAAGCTTAAAAATTAAACTCTATGCACAATTATCGATTTTCATGATTAGATGGCATTGGTTTGATAATTATACATTACTTTTGAGTCAGAAAAATTTGGTTAACCTAGGCCTTACTGTGATTTATGTATGTTACACAGGCGGTAAGCTTTCTGTGTTAACTCATTAATTTAAATGTCACACCTAGGTTTCATTTATGGGATCTAACATCTCATCATTGCTTATATATATTATTTATGAAGTCAATATACTTATCTTTAATGCTTGTTAATAAGCTCTTTTTTTAGTTTTCCCAATCAAGTATGGCGCAAGCGATACTTAGAAAAACTATTTCATTTCAATTCTTAAGGGGAACATTTCGTTATGTGGATAGTTTTTGCATTACTTGCTACGTTTTTTTTTGGTGTTAGAGGAATAATGTATCAATGGACATCACAGAAAGAAATAAATCGTAATTTATTATTATTCGGTGTTTTTTTCATAGGTTTTATAACGAGCCTTACAGGTGTCATTTTATTAGATCAACAATGGTATGGGTGGGCAGATATTACTGTTGGTTTTGCATTGGGTTTAGGTTCTTTTGCGGCGAATGCTTTCTTACATAAAGGTTTTTCTATTGGAAAGGCTTCTCTTATTAGCATTTTATCCGGTTTAACCCCTTTGTTTGTACTTATATTTGCTTTTCTATTATGGCAAGAAAGCTTAACAACTTTACAATTGTTTGGTTTCTCTATCATTTTTGTTGGTCTTTATATTATCCGCTATTCAAATGATATTTCATTAAATAACCTGCAAGGTGCACAGTGGGGATTGCTAGCGGCACTATTCTTTGCATTTAATGATTTATTAGGTAAACAATCGACACTACTTGGTGCTGATATATTCGCCACGTTAACCTCAATGTTTGGTCTTGGTAGTTTTCTTTTTGCAATAAGTTGGTTGGTAAAACGCAAAAGAGAGAGTAGTCATCAAAATATACCTTTGCCTAATTGGTCAGAAGTAAAAACATTTATCTGTGGTTTACTTATTGGTTTAACAAATGTCGCCGGCATGGTGGCAATAATATCGGCTTTTGAAATAGGTAATACAGGGTTAGTTTCTGCAATTTCAGGAATGAACATTTTAATTATTCTGCTTTATTCTCGTATCGTTTTAAAAGAGTCTTTTAGTCGTCAGGAACTTTGGGGATTAACTGCTGCTTTTCTAGGTGTCATAGTGTTGAGGTTTAGCTATTAAGTGTAACTGCATCAAATTTGTTTACACATATTAAAAACATGCATGGTCTCGCGTTACCTTGCATTGCGCTTAATTATCGAATAATAGGAGCCATAAAAATGAAAAAAATTAGCGCTGATAGGATGTCAAACTATCGCTGAATCAATAAAAAAATGGCGATCTTTCTGAATGTGGGCTAATTGCTGTGTTAGGAAGAAATCCTACTACAACTCAAAAATTTGCTGAGTATTTTAACTGTATTCCCTGTACTGATATTCATGACCTTTTGGCTTTAAAGCCTGAATTTGTTGCAGAAGCCGCATCACCTCAATCAGTCGTTGATTGTACCGTAATATTAGGAGGAGGATCACATTTTATTATTTTATCTACGGCTGCATTTGTAGATCAGGATTTATATAGCAGAGCAATAAAAAGGGCATCAGACAATAACACTAAATTATATATTGCAGGTGGTGCAACGGGTCGATTCAATTTGGTGATTATGCTATTGCAGCTTGGAGCATTGTTGCCATTCTTAACTCAGAAGCATCCCCCGTTGTTTTTATGTAACTCATTTTAATCATACACTGCAACGCGTTAAGAGAAGTGTTGCAATGTATGTTCTATAAGTAGTCTCACGCGGTAAGGAATATGTTTCCGGTCACGGTAGAGCATTGAAAAGGATTGCTCTTTACTTTGCCAATCAGGAAGAACACGCTGAAATTTTCCTGACTCAATTAATGGCAATGCTAAGTAATCAGGCATATAGCTAATTCCGATACCAAGTTCTACTGCACATCTCAGCATATGAATTTCATTAACCTCAAGTCGAATTTGTTTTTTAGGCTGAAAATTGTACTCCTCATTAGTCACTTTATTTTTTAATCGCCATGGAACTAAGCCTATGCACGTCACTTTTGCTTGATCTTCTAATTGCTCGGGATGGGTAATGGAATGAGGAAATATATTTGCATGGCAACATAACACATTATGGGTAAGCTTAAGCTGCCTAACAACCCAATTATCGATGGATGGATTTCTTGTTCTAAAAGCAATATCAATGCCTTGCTTTTCAATATCTATTAATTCATTTGAGAAACGTAAATCTAATTGAATTTCTGGATATTGTTGTAAAAAATCACAGAAGATAGTACTTAAAAAGTGTTTGCCTACATAGATAGGGGCGGAAATTTTAATTTTTCCTTTAGCTTGTTGTCTATCCTCAGATAACTCTTGTTTTATACAGTCAAGTTCATCAAATAACTTATAGTAACGCGCATAATATAACTCCCCCGAGTGTGTTAACGTCACTCGATGAGAATCTCGATTAAGTAGAGTCAACTGTAGAGATTGCTCTAATAAACGTATTCTCCGACTTAAGGTCGATAATGATAGAGCAAGAGTTTCTGATGCTTTTTTAAAACTGCCTAATTTTACTATTAAGCAAAAATAACGTAAATCATCGAGGGAATAATTAGTTGCCATCATTATATTTAATTGTGGTTTAGTTATTTTCAATGTTAGCAGTAGAGCAAGGGGATATCATTAGGTACACAGACTAATAATTATATATTATTATATTGTAACTAATGCAAAGTTGTATGTTAACACTAATGCAAAGTTGCACTTAATCCCCCGATTTTCATTAGCTAAACTTTATATTAGTTTGTTGCTTGTTGTTTACTACTCCGCCAATTCAGTATTTTACTCATAACACTCAATAGTAATACTTCCAGTGATATAAATTAAGCCCATTTTTTCTGAAATTTCAGATGCTTAAACCAAGCTTTGTTGGGTGGTACTTTATGATTAAAAACATTCTAGTCGAGTGTATTTAATCAATGGGGCAGCGATTTACCCCATTGATTTCTATATCCAATCTAAGGCACGTTGAAACTCATCAATTTACAACAAACTAATGCTAAAATAGTATCACTTTTGTCACTCCTATTGGAAATCAGCACGAACGGTTTGAAACCCGTTGATATGCCGCTGCTGCCCATAAATATCCGGCAATATATGCTTTATTTTATTGACTTGTACTGTCCTCATTCCCTTCTGTGTTTGCCACTTAATACACTGTCCTTTAGTTAATCCTAGTAAGGCAGTTCCTATTGGGGTAAGAACAGAAATTGGGTCTTCAAATAAATGCGTTTCTGTCGGTAAACATAAAGTTTTAATAAACCTTTTCTGCGTGTCTAAAATTTCAAAGCTAACCTTACAACCAAGAGCGACCACATTTTTAGGCAGCTCATTAAGCGAAACGATAATTGCTCGATCAAGTTCATTCTCAATCGCGAGAGCACAATCATCTGAAAGTTTAGTGCGCTCCAGTAAGTGTTCAACTGCTGCTAAATCAGTTCTAGAAATAATAATATTCGGTTGCATTTTCAAAATCTCTTCAAATATCTTAAGTTAAATTTTGATAAAAATAGAATTCTTAAACTATCAATAAAAAGTACTTAACCTTTACTGCGTTGGACTAGCTCTTAAGCAATTTTCCACCGTTTTCTCTGATATATCCCTATTGAGATACTCCTAATCATTTTTATCCGCATAATAGTTATTGACAGATAAAACTTGCCACCTTAATGACCCGTAAGGGGTATTTACTTGTGCCACGTCACCACACCGTAACCCCAACAAAGATGCGCCTATTGCTGAGGTAAAAGGTACAAGACCTTGAGTCAAATTGGCATTTTCCAAATTTACTACTCGTAACTCTAACGATTCTTCCGTAGCAAGGTTTTTCAAAATAACGTTGCTTCCAATACGAACTCTATTTTCTAAACGTGAGGTTTGATTAGCACAAAACTCTAGGCGACCCAACAACCAGCACAATCGAATAGGATCCATGAGTGTTTTGTATTCAGTTTTCTGAAGCTTAGAATTTGAACGACAAATTAAGGTTTTGTATGACCTGATAAAATGCATAAGCACGACTAAATCTCCAACCGAGCTGACTTTTAACGAACAATAAAATTATTTAATAGACACTGAAAATATGCCGAGTGTAGGGGTACACTCGGCTTAGATTGGAAAGGTGGGTACGTAACTCTTTAAAATTTTGTTGCTGATATTATTTAACATGATTTCCTCAAAATTGATTTGAGATGATAGTCTGTATAAATATAAAAGCAAGACCATAAAACAGGGGGGCAACAAATTATGTCTAATGAGCTTTATCTTGTATTTAGAAGCGCTTTTGGGGATTCAATAGGGCACTTTTAGTATTTACAATTTCAAGTGGTATATCGAGTATGAACTGCTACAAATATTCAATTTAGATCTAAATGGGGTTTTATATTATATCGCCCGTAGATTCTAAAATTTTTTTTGACTTTCCAGCTTTCCTAGACAATCCATAGCTCTAATTACTATAGCCTGAATAACAGCAATTTGCTCAACGCAGAACTACTCAATGTAGCCTTACCCCAAATGATATTTTAGTATCCAAATTATTTAGTGTAACGTTTCATGATCATGGATGATGTATCAATTTTTGACATGAATGTGTTAGCTGCTTTCGATTGCATAAAACTATTCATCGAAGCATCAGCATCTTTTAATGATTGCCAATGGACCAGAACTAACCATTCACCGTTTTCACCTTTGGCTTTTTTTCTCGAAATAAAGCCAGGTTGTTTACTTACATGTTCTATCTCTACTCTCTTATCAATTACCGAAAACTCTTGATAGGTTACATCGTTATTCAGAGTGAAACTGGCTACTTCAATCACTTCGGCAATGGCAAATATTGGCGAGGCAAACATAGCGACACTTAATATTAGTTTATTGATTGATTTCACTATTTTCTCCTAATTAAAAGTTAATTCGAACACCGATTGATAGTTCATTGGTAGCTAAATCATCGATCATAAAACCATCTGTAAATGAATCTTGCCCCGTCATGACGTGGCCTAAAGAGGTGTACTGGTATTCAGTGTAAACTAGAGCTGATTCGGTTAATTGGTAATTAACACCCAAACCTAGGTTCCAAGAAAACTCTGTTGATTCGCCATCAGGGTAAGCATCGTAAAAACCATCAGTTGTGCCATCAAATGGGTCAAATGCGGCTACGCCAGCGCCCCCTAGCTTAGCCGAATAACTATTATCAGCTATTCCTAAACCCGCTTTAACATAGGGAGTGAAAGGGGTGCTGTTAGCAAAGTCGTAAAACGCTTCTATGGTATAAGTGAAGCTTTCGATTTCACCATTCAAGATATATTCTTCACCTTCGCGAGCCCCTGTACCAAAACGTTGTTGGTCGAAACTACTTTCTCGATAACCAATACGTCCTTCAACTCGAAACTGTTGGTTGATTATGTAACCGATACCTATGTTGCCTACTGTGCCGTTTCCTGTATCAAATTCAGCAGGGAAGTCTGCGTCTACTGCTATATTGTTTCCGTAAGCTTGTGACTCATTTATTTGTTGACTTGCACCCAATTGGGCCGTGCCATAAAAACCCCCTGCTTGAGCTATCGATGGCGCTATCAATGCAACTGCAATGCTAATGGCTAATGTGCTTTTAATGTTTTTCATCTTTTATCCTGTAGTGATTGTGGTCGCTTTGAATGAACATTTCATTTTGTAGCGTTGTTTGTTGAACTCAGGATGATCTTAGTACTTACTGATTGTATTGAATATGTGCAATAATTAGATTTTATAATCCCTAAAAACAGAACAATGATTAATTACTTAAGACACATGGCTGTTTTTGCCAGAGTGGTAGACGAAGGATCTTTTCGTAGAGCAGCCAAAACGTTAAATTTGGCTCCGTCAAGAACCAGTCAAACCGTGGCAGATCTGGAGAAATACTTAGGCGTGACTCTGTTATATAGATCAACTCGCAAACTTGTACTGACTAACGAAGGCAGCAAGTTTTATGCTCATGCGTTAGAAATGTTAAAAAGTGCAGAGGCAGGTTTAAACGAGTTGAATGCACTTTCACAGCAGCACATTGGGACATTGCGGATATCTCTACCAGCGTTTCTCACTTCTTCGACGATTTCAACTGCCATTGCCGAATTCGCTAAACAATACCCTAAAGTCTCCCTTTCTTTGATGTTCACCGATCACATAGTCGACATTTTGAATGAAGGGATTGATATGAGCATTCGAGTGGGATGGTTGCAAGATAGCACTATGATAGCCCGTAAACTATATGACGGTAGACGTTTATTGGTCGCTAGCAAAGAGTATGTGGCAACTCGGGCAACGCCAACTCACCCATCAGATTTAATAAGCTGGGACTGGATACGTTTTGATATTCGTACTAGCTCTGTAGAATTTGAATCAGCCACTGGCGAAAAAGTCTCCATCACAGAAAATAATCGTTTTAGTGTGAACAGTGCTGAGGCTTTGGCGACCTTTGCCAAAAATCATTTAGGCTTAGCTTATTTGCCAGAGCATATTGTAGCCGAGGATATTAAAAAAGGTGATTTGATACATGTGCTGCCAGAATGGAAACTTAAACCTTTAGGCTATTATGCCGTTTGGCCTAATAAATCGCGACGGGAAAACCTTACAATACTGTTAGTACGCTTTTTAGCTGAGCATTGCTAGTAAAGCTTGGATAATACTAGCGAAATTAAAAACAGAATTCGTTGCACAAATAAGGCCGTTATCGTTCAACTAGTGAAACCACGCGCGCAGATTTACGTTTATTAGAAGAGCGTGAAAGTAAGCTAGACCACATTCAAGGCCTCGATTATTCGAGGCCTTTTTTGTTTGTGTTATTTGAATATCAAAATATATGCCTGCCACTAATTCGTTTTAAACAAAACACCTCAAACCAACACCACTGGTACTTCAATTTAAGCGTTGTGATTTAATCCACTTTCCTAACTTGCAGCAATGTTGTGCCCATTAACTTACGACTTTATCCAACACTGCGCTAGAAATAAAACCTTTGGAAATAAATTTTCACATTGATTAGACGTTGTCGTTGGCAATCAATACAATGGATTGGAGTTCAGCGCACTTTAGTGCCTGTGTATTCGGATAATCGAATCAACAATATTGCTATGGCAGTTTCCGTTGGGGGAAATAACCGCTTGTGCAAGGAAGCATGTTTACTCAAGTAAATTGTCTAATTTCAAAGGGGTTTATAGTGTCTACTCAATACGATATTGTTATTTTTGGTGCGACAAGTTTTGTTGGCCAAATTCTCTGCCAATATATGGTCGCTCAATACCCAGAAGGCGAAATCGCCTGGGCTGCTGCAGGGCGTTCTCAATCAAAGCTTAATTCAGTTGTTAAATCTCTTAAGCAAAATATTCCGACGATTATTGCCGACTCTGACGATGAAATGTTACTGCGATATATGGCGGAACAAAGCAAAGTCATTATTTCTACTGTTGGACCTTACGCACTGTATGGCTCAAGCTTGGTAAAAGTGTGCGCAGAATCTGGCACCGACTACGTAGATTTAACAGGTGAGCCACAATGGATCCGCAAAATGATTAATCTACACGAAGCTACTGCCAAAGCCAGTGGAGCACGGATTGTTCATTGCTGCGGTTTTGACTCTATTCCTTTAGATCTGGGTAACTTTTACCTTCAACAGCAAGCTCAAAAAGTTTATTGCGCACCTTGTACCACCGTAAAAATGGCGGTATATCAAATGAAGGGGGCAGGCTCCGGTGGCACTTTTGCAAGTGGTATCAATATGTTTAAAGAAGCATCAACGGACGCTGAGTTAAGCAAAGGATTGAAAGATCCGTATTTTTTATGTTCAAAAGAGCATGGCTTCAGTGCTGTACAGCGTGACGTGCAAACGGCGGTATACGATGAAGATTTTGATGCTTGGGTTGCCCCGTTTGTAATGGCTGTGATTAATACCAAAATTGTTCACCGCTCAAATGAACTCAACGGCAAAGCTTTTGGGGAGAAGTTTAAATATGACGAAGTCATACGCATAGGTAAGGGCTTTGGGTCGCACATAACAGCATCGGCAATTGGCCTAGGCATGCGCATTTTTCCTTTAGCCATTACTTTGCCACCTAGCGGGTACCTAATTGAAAAAATATTGCCAAAACCAGGTGAAGGTCCAAGTGTGAAACAGCAAAACAGTGGCTTTTTCGATCTGCGCTTTATAGGAAAAACTGATGCTGGCCAGAGGCTAACAGTGAAAGTGACGGGTGATAAAGATCCCGGTTATGGATCAACTGCCAAGATGTTGGTGCAAGCCGGTTTATGCTTGGCTCAAGACATCAGCAAAGCAGAAAAGGCGGGTGGATTTTGGACCACTGCAACGGTTATGGGAGAACCCTTGATAAAGCGATTAACTGAGCGGGCAGGATTAACTTTCACACTGTTGGATTAGCCGCGTAGTTTAATTGCATGTCGTATTTGATAAAGCGTTAAGTTTTATGAGGGCGAGAATAGCATCAACCTCCTCGATTGGTTGGGAAGTTTGCTTGAAAGCTGGAAAGAATGACAACGGTGTTTGGCAAACTTCACTGAGTGAAAGTAATCGTCTTACAGATGTGCCTGAAGCGGTTACTTGAGTGTTGATGTTGTTGGGGGAGCGGGGTAGCAGAGTCGCTTTGGACAAAATCAAAGGATGAAAAGTGTTTTTTACTATTAATTTGTGAACAGTTCGTTTAACAAGTAGGGGAAAAGCAGACAAAAATCATTTCTCACAAAATTTAGAATAGCGTTCTCGCCTCAACATTCAAGGACTCAATTATTTGAGATCTTTTTTAGTGAAATTACGCATACATATCAGGTACTTGATAAAATAAAAAACTGATACAGTTTGGAAGATTAAATTTTATGTAAATTTAACGCGTCTTTTTCATCCGCATCGTTAGAATGCAATCATTATTTAAAATTGGCACGTAGCGAATGTTCGAAAAATTAATTAAAAATAAAATGTTTGCCTATGCTTTTTCTCTAGGCATAGTGTGTATTTTTTCCATCCTCGCTTTATTATTGCCTGCTGCCATTTTACCGAAAAGTGGTGTATTACTTCTTTTGCAATTGGCGGTGGTTTTAGTTTCGGTTACATCTAGTCGAAGCGCTACCGCTATCGCGGGCATATTATGTGCGCTGATTTATAACTACTTTTTTACCTCTCCTTTGTATTCACTGCATATGTTTGAATTGGAGGATATTATGAACTCCATCATCTTCATTTCTGTCGCCGTATTGACTAGTGAATTTTCGATTCGTTATCGTAAAAAAAGTGAAGCTCTTAAGCAGGCCGAAATCCGCTCCAATATTTTGTTGTCAGTGTCGCACGACTTAAGGACGCCACTTGCCAGTATTATTGGCTCACTCAGTACCTTTCAAGAATATCAACACAAGATTAGTCAACAAGAGCAAAACACCCTTATCAACAGTGCCATTGATGAGAGCCATCGTTTACACAATTACGTTGAAAACTTATTGCAGTTAACACGTTTAAAAAACAACGCCTTTAATTGGATATTCGTTCGCCAGTCAATTTGGCCTGTGATTAAACGCCTTGAACAGCGGTTCTCCGATAAGCGTTTGTTGATCAGCAAAAAAAACGAATTGAAAATGGTGGACATTCAGGATGCCCTTATCGAACAAGCCGTTTATAACGTCGTAGATAACGCTCTAAAATACTCACCCAAAGCGCAAAATGTTGAAATCGAAGTAAATAGTGTCCAACAATTTACTCGTATTCTAGTAAAGGATAAAGGCCAAGGGATAGAGCCTGAACAGCGTTTTAAGATATTTGATGCATTTTACTCAAGTCGCATTGGTGATGCAGGTAAAGGAGGCAGTGGTATTGGCTTGAGTGTGTCTAAAGGCATAATGGAAGCACATGGTGGTCATATTGCTGTTGTCGACTGTGAACAGGGTTGTACCATCGAATTACTGCTGCCAAATGGAGACGATAATGCTTAAGCCTAAGATTTTATTAATAGATGATGAGGATAAAATCCATGATTTCATCTCGATTTCATTGGCTGCTGAGAATCTTGAATATATTGGTTCATATACCGCAACCTCGGGCTTGAGTCTATTTAATCAAGAAAAACCTAGTCTTATTATTTTAGATTTAGGTTTACCAGATCTGGATGGGCGAGCCGTTTTGAAAAAAGTCCGAGAAACCAGTGATATCCCTGTATTGGTGTTAACAGCCAGAGATCAGGAAGCCGAAAAAGTAAGGTTATTAGACGCAGGTGCCAATGATTATTTAAGTAAACCTTTCGGCATTAGAGAGT
This sequence comes from Alteromonas sp. M12, assembly GCF_037478005.1. NCBI lineage: Bacteria > Pseudomonadati > Pseudomonadota > Gammaproteobacteria > Alteromonadales > Alteromonadaceae > Alteromonas > Alteromonas sp. M12. Next base: position 1,904,234 of record NZ_CP144164.1, read on the forward strand.
TAATTTCACGCATTAAAGTATTGTTACGTGATATTAAGTATGAAGCCATGCCATCAGAACTGCGATTCGATAAATTGATCATAAAAACTGGGGAGCCTCTTGTTCTTAAAGGCCAGAAAGCGGTACAACTTACCAAAAAAGAGCACCAATTGTTAGTTAAGTTGGCCATCCATCCCAATGTACTCGTCAATCAAAAGAAATTATTAGTCGACATTTGGGGAGCGTCACATGCAGACGATGTCCATTACTTAAGAGTGCTCATCACCCAGTTACGAAAAAAACTGGGCGATGATGCTGAAGATCCCTACTTTATAAAAACCGAGCCTGGACTAGGTTACCGCTTTATTGGTGATTAAATTCTTTTGGCAGGTCAATAGGTTTAATTCTTGTACTTTGCTAGATTTTTGGAGTAAGCAACATGGCGCATTTTACTGTTATAGGCTTAGGCCGTTTTGGTATTTCGGCTTGTCAGGAACTGATCCATTTAGGACACACTGTCACAGGCGTAGATAGTGACGTTAAAGTTGCTGAAATGTATTCAGATTATCTAACCCAAGTTGTTATCTGTGATTGTACAGATGAAAATGCCTTATCAGAGCTAGATCTAAAAAACAGTGATACAGTATTAGTTGCCATTGGTGAAGATATGCAATCGAGTGTTTTGTGTACCTTAAGCTTAAAGAATATAGGGGTTAAAAACCTTTGGGTTAAAGCTGGCACAAAAGCCCATCACACTATCATATCTAAATTAGGGGTATCTAGAATCGTACATCCCGAGGAGGAAATGGGAGTGCGGGTCGCACAAGCCTTGAACTATCCAATGGTCAACGACTATATTGCGTTAGGTGATGGTCTCTATGTGGTTGAAATTAATATCAAACCACAATTACATGGTTCTCCACTGAGTAAATTATTAGTAGATACTAAAGGCGCAATAGATACATTATTAATAAAAAGACAAGGTAAAACTTTTACACGTATTGCTTGTGACTTTACGGTTAAAGCGGAAGATACTCTACTGCTTTGTGGTAAACGTGCTGCCCTTAAACATATAGCACCAAAGTTGGGGTAACTTGCATGCTACTTTGGCATCCCTCGCAGGCTCCAATTGAGCGAAAAACTAAATCCGCAAAACAAATTAATGCAGCACCACCTTTTGTGTTAGCCGGTAGTTTTGCTTTATTGATTGTTCTTGGTTCGTTATTATTAAAGTTACCCATAGCCACCGTCTCTTCTATTAGTTGGGAGCAGAGTTTGTTTACTGCGACTTCAGCAGTAACCGTAACCGGCTTAGTCGTAGTGGATACTGGCAGTGTTTTTACATTATTTGGTCAAACCGTTATTGCTTTATTAATTCAATGCGGAGGCATCGGATTGATGACATTCGCTGTTGTCACGCTTATTGCCCTTGGAGGAAAAATTGGTTTTATGCAGCGGGTGGTCGTTAAAGAAGCATTCAATCAAACCAATACTTCAACTTTGTTCAGTGTGGCTAAATCAGTGTTGTTTTTTTCACTGCTTGTTGAACTCATAGGTTTTGTCATTTTATCTGTGTATTGGTATGAAGACTTAGGGTTGCAGGCAAGCTTATTTCACGGCTTTTTTTATACCATTAGTGCTTTTAATAATGCGGGTTTTGCTCTGGCATCCAATAGTTTGATGCATTACGTGGAAGATCCAACTATTAACTTAACCATTACTGGTCTATTTATCGCTGGTGGTCTAGGTTTTACCGTTTGGATGGATGCACTCAAGTCAAAGTCGTGGAGCGCGATGACCCCTTACAGTAAAACAATGATTTTGGGGACAGTCATTATTAATGGCTTCGCACTGTTTGCTATATATGTCATTGAATATAATAACCCACAAACATTACAGCCATTGAGCGATGGCGGTAAGTGGTTAGCAGCCTGGTTTCAAGCTGTGTCACCTAGAACTGCAGGCTTTAATACACTTTCGATAGAGAATTTGGAAGAAAGTACAAGCGCTTTAATGCTGCTTCTTATGTTTATTGGCGGAGGCTCTTTAAGTACCGCAAGTGGTATTAAAGTTGTCACTTTTATTGTACTAATTATGGCTACATATAGTTATCTTCGAAGAGACAAAGGGATCACTTTATATAATCGAGAAGTCGCGAAAGAAACCGTCTATAAGGCGCTTGCCTTAACCATGATTTCCGTTGGTACAACATGGATCGCTATCTTTATTTTAACACTCAGTGAAGATGCCCCATTTTTAGATGTGGTGTTCGAAGCGGTATCTGCACTTGGCACGGTAGGGTTATCCAGAGGGTTAACGGGTTCGTTATCAGGCGTAGGCGAGCTAATCATTATTTTATTGATGTTTATGGGGCGGTTAGGACCATTAACATTAGCGTATTTTCTCGCTAGTCCAAGAACAAAGCGTCTCAGGTTTCCAGAAACACAGCTTGCGATCGGTTAATATTTTATGTCAACAAAGTCGTGGTTGTTAGATGACTATCGATTTTAGGCGGGGTAAACTTGTCAATCTTTGCTTTACGAATGCGGTGCTGTGTCGTCTCTTAAATATTTATCGGCTTATTCTCTTGACTTACAACAGCAAATTACCGAATTGTTAGACTCAAATCGTTTAACTGACTATCTGCTGAAAAAATATCCGCTAGTGCATAGCATACCTAACGATAATGCTTTGCGTGAATATGTCATCGCATTAAAAAATCAATATCTTAAGAAATCACAACCTCTGAGTAAGGTAGTGTTTGATAAGAAGATTCATGTGGTTGATAACGCCCTAGGTTTGCACAGTTTTGTTTCCCGTGTACAAGGGGGAAAGCTTAAAAGTAAAAATGAAATTCGAATCAGTACGTTATTTAAGCATACCCCGACTGAATTTCTCAACATGATAGTGGTACATGAATTAGCGCATTTGAAGCAAAAAGAACATAACAAAGCTTTTTATCAACTTTGTTGCCATATGTTGCCCAATTACCACCAAATCGAATTTGATGTGCGAGTTTATTTGACGCATCTTGAACAAAAAGGTGAGGTTTATGTTAACCCGCCGCAAAACCTTCCATAAGGTATCCATGAACTATCAATTTATACGTAATCTGCAAGGTATTCCAGTGGCCCAATTTGAAATGGGACATGAAGCATTTTCCCGGTGGTTTTCTGAAGAACTGGGAACAAGCCAGCATAAAATAGAGGACATTTTTGTTGCAATCGACAGATTAGAAAAGCGTCAGATTAAGGAGTATGTGCTAGCCGGTAAAGAGATCAATCTGCGAATCGATTATTACGAAGTAGAAGTTAGATCAAAAGATTTGGATATGGATGGACCTGATGAGCTGCCGGAGGGAACTGAGTTATATGATCAAGAATCCATATCTGGTTGTGGATTAGAAGATTTCACCCAAGTATTGCGTTCGTGGCGTGACTTTGTTGATGAAAAGTAAATCATCTTTAGTCAAGGTATAGGCTGTGAATAATATCATCGTCGATACTTTTGTGGCACCAAAATGCCTAGAAAAGATAAACATACTTTATCAAGATGCGTCTATTTTGTTGATTAATAAACCCAGTGGTTTGCTTTCGTTATCGGGTAAAAACCCGCTGAATTACGATTCGGTCCATTTTCGTTTAGTTCAAGAGTTTAGTTGGGCCACTATGGTTCACCGCTTGGATCTAGGTACATCCGGTATTATGGTAGTTGCTTTGAATAAACAAGCTAATTCCCATCTGGCTAAGCAATTTCAAATGCGTACTGTGCAAAAATCCTATATTAGTTTACTCCAAGGCCACCTTAATCAGAATACTGGCCAAATTAGTCAACCTATAGCCAAGGATCCAAACCTGTTTCCTAAAGTCAAAATCTGTTCTATTCACGGTAAAGAAGCGGTGACTAATTACAGTGTTCTGGAACGACTAAACAGTCCATACGCAACTCGTGTTCGTTATCGTCCTCAAACGGGCAGAACCCATCAACTACGGATTCACAGTGAATATCTTGCGCACCCCATTTTAGGTTGTGATTTATACGGTACTTGTGACAGTTACAAAGCTGCTAACAGACTAATGTTACATGCTGAAAGCATAGAGTTTGAACATCCGACAACAGGTAAAAAAGTACAGGGGATATGCCCAGCACCATTTTAAATCCAACCATGTTTTCTAATTTTTCGTAGTCAGGGTTTGTCCTTTACTTATTTCGTTGAAGCGAATTCCGCTACCCTATTATCGAATACGCAGACTTGGTTTTTGCCTAGTGCCTTTGCTCGATAAAGAGCCTGGTCAGCACTTTTAATTAAAATTGTTGGTTTATCGTTTCTATTCGGTATTAAGCAGTGCATACCGATACTGACTGTGGTTTTTACGGCTATTTTTTTATCTTCATCTTTGCGTAACGACATGGCCGTTTTTTCAACAATCTTGCGAATATCTTCGGCCACTTTTAATGCGCCAGCATGATCTGTATTGGGAAGAATACAAGCGAACTCCTCTCCGCCATATCGCGCGACTAAGTCATCGGGGCGATGTGCACAGGAGGTTATTTTTTGCGCCAATATTTTCAAAAATTTGTCTCCGGCCTGGTGACCATAGCTGTCATTCAAATGTTTGAAGTTATCTGCATCTATCATCAGCAGTGCTAGTGGCGTTTGCTCCCGAGCACAAGATAACCAGTCAGTTGTTAACTGCTCATCGAATTGATAACGATTACTTACCCCAGTTAAACCGTCTATTAAAGCCAGTCTGCGTAACAGATCCGATTGACGTTTTAGCTGCGCGTGACTCTGTACTCTGGCCCAAGTAATGGTGGTATTTATGGGTTTGCGGATAAAGTCTACTCCGCCTACCTCAAAACCTCTGACTTCGTCGGCTTCATCAATATTAGAGGTGATAAAAATGACCGGAATGTGTGAAGTTAGCACATTTTCCTTAATTTTTTCACAGGCCTGAAAGCCATCCAAGTGCGGCATATTGATATCAAGCAAAATTATATCTGGGAGCAATTCATTTGCCATTTCAACGCACTTAACCCCATCACTTGCCATAAAAATATGGAAGTCATTTTGAAATACTTCGTAAATCTGTCTGACCACAAGAGGCTGATCATCGGCTATCAGCATTATCGGTGTTCGATTTGAAATGTTGCCAAAACCTACCTGTTTATTTGTCATTAGTTTTACCCTGTTGACCATGGCCTGATTGATTTAGTAAGAAGTTTAATGCGGGTTCAAATTTTAACTGGTCTATATATTTCTTGACTGTTATTAACTCATTTTCGTTAGGGTACTGCTGTTGCAATTTATCAACATATTGAATGATAGTGAGATCATTTTGCTGTAAAAACTGAATGATCTTTTTACGTTGCTGAGGTTGCAATTTGGACTCGCGAGTTTCTTGTGAAGGCAGATTGTTTTCAGTGGGTACGAACAAATTCTGCAAGCGCTGTAGATTGGAAGCATGGAGTTTAGGAAGCGTTTCTAACATCTTCGCTAGTTGAGCATCGTGCAGTTGATTCTTTTTCACTGACTCATGAAATGTATTCACGTAATTGTAAACATCATTTGCTCCTATTGTGCCAGATATTCCTTTTAAGGCATGCAGAGCTGTACCTATTTGGTTAATATCTTTAGTGCTTTTTAGCACATCGAATTGTTGAATAAATTCTTGCGCGTACAGTGGTATTAAATTTACCACTAACTCTTGATTATGACCAAAGCGCTCGAGCACTTGCTGTTTTAGTTCAATGTCAGACAAAGAACCAGGGCAAGTCACAGCTTTATCCAGATCAGTAGGTTGCTTATCCAAAACCGCCAGAATAGCCTCACATAACTTGTGCAAACTAATGGGCTTAGCTAGGTGCCCGTTCATACCTATTTGGTAATAATTCAATTGATCTTCAGGTAAGTGATCGGCGGTCGCGGCAATAATCGGTAGCTCATCGAATCGACGGTCTTGTCGAATTTTTTTGGTGGCGGTTAAACCGTCCATCACAGGCATATTGATATCAATTAAAAGCACGTCAAACCTATTGGGACTGATGTGCAGTTGTGTTAGCACTTGTTCTCCATTTTCAACCGCCAATACGGTTGCACCTGACAGCTCGAGTAGACGTTTTAAAGCTTCCAACGTCAGCGCATTATCGTCTGCTATCAGAATGGATATGCCAGCTAATCTTTTCACCTATAAATACACCTTGTCTTTATGTGTCAAGAGACGGTTGTACGAAATTTTAATCGTAAGTGGCCAGTGAGCCTGTCGACTGCAATCTACATGTGATTGACCTAATCAACGTGATAGACTGAAACTTCGGATTATTTTCGCAATGGGTTTAATTTGGCTGTGGAATGCTAGAAATCGAAACCATCATTTTTATGCGCTTTACAAATTGAGCATTGCAACTTGCGCACCAAGACGGATAGGCTAAGCCAGTTAGTGTTAATAGTTCGGTGGAGTCTAAAGTCTAATATCCTAGGGGCGTGTTAATTTGACTGAGATTACTTATTCAAAGTGAATCTGTCATGAGTAAAATTTTCAATAGTGTGAAAAATTTGCACGAATTATTTGGCTTAGTGAGCTTTGAGTGGACACTTATTCGTCGATAAAACGTTACTAAAACAATGATGTCGTTTAATTTTTTGATGATAGGTTGGTACTAAAAAATGCAAGGTTAATGGTCAATCCGGCTATTATGAACTAAAAATGGAAGCATATTCTGAAGATTGAAAAAACGAGTTCAGGAACAATAAGAATAAGAATTGCAAATAGTTAAGTGATGTTTCTCAACTTCGTAACAAATTTATGTTGTTTCAACATACTGATTTTTAAAGGACGATGACGTGTTAAAAGTATTATTGGTTGATGATGATAGCGAGTTTACAGATGTTGCCTATCAAATTATTGAATTTCTGGGCCATGAAGTATCTGTAGCTGGCTCTTTAAAAGAAGCCAGACAATGGCTTGAGCATCAACATTTTGATCATATTTTACTAGACTTTATGTTGCCTGACGGCAGCGGACTACACTTAATTGACGAATTGAACTTAAACAGCACAAAGCAAACCTTTATCACTTTAATTACTGGACACCCTTCGGTAAAAGGTATGTTGGCAGGCTTATGCGGCCCTAATGTTAATTATCTAGTTAAGCCATTACAGCGTGAAGACATCGAACAAGTGTTGAATCGCAAAACTAAAAAAACAGCTAAAAAACAAAACAATTCTTTGCACTTCGGTTGCTTGATCGGTGAATCAGCAATAATGAAAGAGCTGTATTTAATGATTGAGAGAGTGGCTAAAACTAATGCCAACGTTATGTTGATGGGAGAAAGTGGTGTAGGTAAAGAAGTAGTCGCTCAAGCCATCCATTCAGCTAGTGATTGCGAGGGGCCCTTAGTGGCTACCAACTGTGGGGCTTTATCTAAAGAACTGATCGGTAGTGAATTATTTGGTCACGAAAAAGGTGCGTTTACCGGCGCCGTTGGACGTAAAGAGGGGGTGTTTGAGCGAGCGGAAAATGGCACGCTTTTTCTAGATGAAGTCACTGAAATGCCTATTGATATGCAGCCCAACTTATTGCGGGTTTTAGAATCTAAACGAGTAACGCGATTGGGAGGCACTAAAGAAATCGACGTCAATTGTCGAGTGGTTTCCGCGACCAATAGAAATATTAGTGAATTGGCTGAAAGCAAAGTATTACGGGAAGACATCTATTTCCGCTTAGCTGTGTTCCCAATTGATATTCCCACCCTACGAGAGCGAAAAGAAGACATCCCTTTGTTAGCGCAAGCGTTTCTTGAAGAGCTTAATGCGGAAAATGGAACATCTTTTGCTTGGAATGAAGCTCAATTAAAACGATTATCAGAATATGATTGGCCAGGTAATGTAAGAGAACTTCGCCACGCCGTGCATCGGGCTTTCATTATGAGTGATCCTGAGTCATCAAATATTGATTTACCGAGCAGCTTTGCTTCACCGTTCGCTTCTAATAAAAAAGCGTCGAATCAAATTTCAGCTGGGCAAACTATCGAAAATGTTGAAAAAGAATTGATACGGGCGACCCTTGAAAAGGTTAATGGTAGTAAAACCCTTGCTGCCGAAATGCTCGGAATCAGCACAAAAACGCTTTATAACCGTCTTCACGCCTACGGTGATTTTGAAGAGTAATAGTAATAGGAATTTCAATGACGATAACAAGTAATGAAAATCTCGATATCCGTACCATGATTCATGACGCGAGAGGACCTTTAAACCGGATTTCAATGAATGCCGAGTTAGTCAAATTAGTACTAGAGAATGATTTACCGCGTGATAAAGCGCTTGATGCATTGAATAAAATTATTACTGCTTGTCAAGACTGTAGCGACAAGCTCCAAGCAATAAGTAATTCCCATAAAAACATTGGCGAATAACGTCGTTGTTTCACCTTAGTTTAGTCATAGAGTGAGAATATATGAAACAACGACGTTTATTTGGCAATACTGTTTTTACCTGGTTTACCGTCACTATCATTGTATTGGGGGTAATCAGTGTTAACGCTTATTTAGCGGTGAAAACTACCAAAGACCTGGCTAAAGTCCAAGAAAGTTTGACTAATACAGGTAATGTTATTTTAGTGCTTGATGAGTTACATCTGATGATACTTGCCGCTGAAAGCAGTCAACGGGGATATCTATTAACCGAAATTGAAGAATACCTTGCACCTTATATTAATTCAGTAAAACAACTGTCTGATCAGATTGAAAAAGTTCGTGTAGTTGAAGTTGAAATTGTGGGTCAAAGAGCCTTGATCGACGAAATAATTAGGCTTACTGAAATGAAAATGGAAGAAATGGAGAAGACCGTTTTGCTTGCCCAAGCGGATAAAGAGCGTTCGGCAATTCGGCTGGTCAAGGGAGGTGAGGGTAACGAATTGACCAAAGATCTAGACCAGTTGTTTTCGCAAATAATTGACAATGAACTGACCTATCGGAATTTTTTGTACAGCAAATTAAATCGCTCTGAAAAAGAATCTGTGTTTACTTTCTTTACTTCCGCTATAACCAGCGCATTATTGCTACTCGGTTTAATTGTGTTAGCTAGATTAAATTTGGTAAGTGAAGAAAAATTCAGAAATTCATTGGAAAAACAAAATCAAAACCTCGCGCTGAAAGTGGATGAGCGAACAGAAAAGTTAACGGTTTATTCAGAAGAGCTTGCTCGCAGCAATAGAGAGCTGGAAGATTTCGCTTTTGTCGCTTCTCATGATTTACAAGAGCCATTACGTAAAATTCGTGCCTTTGGCGATAGGCTGCATTCCGATTATTCTGAGCAACTCGGAGAAAAAGGGGCGGACTATCTAAATCGCATGAAGAATGCGGCTGAGCGTATGTCTAATTTAATTAGCGATTTACTCGAGTTTTCTCGGGTATCCACCCGAGGTAAAGATTTTACTGATGTCGAAATGTCGACTGTAATTTCGGCGATTGAAGGTGATTTGGAAATCGCTATTGAAGAAAGCAAAACCAAGCTTATCGTCTCTGAATTACCTGTAATAAAAGGTGATCCCAGTCAGATGAACCAATTGTTTTTAAATTTATTGTCAAATGCGATTAAATTTAGAAAACCAGATGTTGCTCCGGTGATTGAGTTGCAATACCAACTTGAACAGAGTGCAGGCGTTGATGGTAAATCCAGTGGCGATATGCATGTCTTTATTTTAAGCGACAACGGTGTGGGTTTTGAAAACGAATTTGCAGAAAAAATATTTGTTCCATTTCAGCGATTACATGGGCGAAATGAATATAAAGGAACAGGGATAGGTCTAGCGGTATGTCGACGCATTGTTGAGCGACATGGCGGGACTATCTCTGCGACCAGTGAATTGGGTAAAGGGTCGACTTTTGTGATTAAATTACCTACCGATGCTGTACTTAACAAAATTTAATTTAAGAAATAAATAAGAAAGGAAGTAAATGCCTTATTCAAATAAAAAGTCATTAATAATCTTAATGGCAGATGACGATGATGATGACCGATTGTTAGCACAAGATGCTTTGAACGAAAGTCGAGTGTTGAATAGTCTTAAGTGTGTGGAAGACGGCGTAGAGTTAATGCACTACTTAAAGCGCGTGGGGAAATATGCTGATAAGGAGATGTACCCTCGACCCGGTTTAATTCTGCTCGACTTGAACATGCCTCGCAAAGATGGTCGCGAGGCGCTGGCAGAAATCAAAGCTGATCCAGATTTAAGAAGTATTCCTGTGGTTATTTTAACGACTTCTAAAGAAGAAGAAGACAAAATCAAAGGATATGGTTTAGGGGCTGCTTCTTACATCACTAAACCGGTTAATTTTGAAGGTCTAGTGGAAGTAATGAAGGCACTCGGAAAATATTGGGTCGAAATTGTAGAATTACCCGAGAACAAAGAGTAATTGACCAAGGTGATTGATTAATATGGATGTGAAATCAGCGCGAATTTTGATCGTGGAAGATGACGAAGATGATTATATTCTAACGCACGATCAATTGGAAAAACTCGACCGTCATCGATTCGAGATCGATTGGGTGACAAACTTAGAAGATGCATTAGAGCAATTAAAACGTAATGATCATGAGATTTGTTTACTCGACTATCATCTTGGTGCCTATACAGGTATCGACGTTTTAGATAAGGCCCAAGCACTAGGATCTCATGTTCCGATTATCATGCTAACTGGACAGTCGGATGACGATCTCGACAGATTAGCATTGAAAGCGGGGGCCGCTGATTTTTTAGTTAAGGGAGATATAACCAACGCTAGATTTACTCGAGCGATCCGCTATGCGATTTCTCGAGGTGAGATTGAAAAAGCACGGCAGCAAAGTTTAGACGCGGAGATTGAAAGTCGTTCTAAAGACAGGTTTATAGCCCATTTGAGCCATGAATTGCGAACCCCACTGACTTCTATTTTGGGCTATACCGAACTGTTATTAAACGGTGACAAAGCCAAAGATGCACAAAAAGAATTATCAACAATTCTAAATAATGGGCAGCACTTACTTAGTCTACTTAATGACATTCTTGATTTATCGAAAATCGCGGCAGGAAAACTGCAACTAAAACCTGCAGATGTGATGCTAAGCAGTTTTGTTGGTGACATATTGACGCTAATGCAAATGCCAGCCAATGAAAAAGGGTTGAGTCTTAAATTTTATTCGTCACCTCAAGTGCCTGAATTCATAAATGCTGATCCGACTCGTCTTCGCCAAGTTATCATCAATTTATTGTTCAATGGGATTAAATTTACTGATTCTGGAGAGGTATCCCTTACCGTTGATTTTGATCCTGAGCATCCTGAACAAATTCGATTCATAGTGTGTGATACCGGTATTGGTATTGCTGAGAGTGAAATCGACGTTATTTTTATTCCTTTTCAGCAACTCGAAGATGTAACGCTAAAAAGAGAGCAGGGAGCTGGGCTGGGTCTCGCGATTGCCACCGAATTAATTAGACGGATGGAAGGCGAGATAAATGTTACTTCAGAATTGGGTAAGGGCAGTGAATTTACCGTTAGTCTAAAGCTTCCTAAACAGTTTAGGGAAAACCTTAAGCCTTTAAACGTGAAAGTCTCTGATTTAGTGGCCACTGAACAATATGCACCACTGCGCGGGAAAATACTCATTGTTGATGATTTGCTTGATATAAGACAGTTAGTCGGTGAAATGTGTCGCTCATTTGGCTTAGAAGTGTTTTTCGCAGCAGATGGAAGTCAGGCTTTAGAGGCTATTAAACAGCCTGACAGCGCGTTTGATTTAGTGGTAATGGACATTCATATGCCAGTCATGGATGGACGTAAAGCGATTGTTGAAATACGAAATTACGGTTTTTCCAAGCCTGTATTAGCATTAACTGCGGCCAATATGAAAGGCGTAGACATCGAACTTACCGCGTTGGGCTTTGACAACATTATTGGTAAGCCGATCGATCAAAGTTTACTGTATCAATCGATTGCTAAATATTTGAAGCACAATGCGCAAGGGACTAAATTAAAAACTGAAATCGCTAATCTAACATCAAGTTCAAAGCAGACGTTATCAACAGTATTAGTGGTAGAAGATGATGCAGATTCTGCTGAATTAATCGTGCTTTTGCTTGATAGTCTTGGCATCAATGCGCAGAGTGCCAGTTCCTGTGAAACCTGTTTAAAACTGATCGCGCAGAATGAGTTATACAGTCATATTCTACTGGATAAAAATCTGCCTGATGGCAATGGCCTAAATTTAGCGACAGAAATTAGTCGAATTCAGCCTAATTGTGATCTCATTATTATCAGTGGCGAAGAAGTCAGTGCTGAAGAGTTAAGGAGTCACGGTATAAGCAATTCATTGCTCAAGCCAATTAGTCTACAACAGCTGCAAAGTGTATTTTCTTAGCTTTTTGTAACTGATTGATTTGCTCAATAAGTGAGTAGAATTGATATATTTAGGAAAACTTATCGCTATTTAGCTCGTGCTTTTACTGACAACAACAATTAGTGCTTTTTAAAACCATGGCTTATCGGTATTGAATATGTTGTTCATACACACGAGAAGGACGTAGTGTAGAGTCCTATTTGAGTTCATTTTTTAATGGGGTGTGAATTTTTTATGCTAAAAATATGGGCTTACAGGGCTTTATTCTTATTCGCTGTAGTGTGTCCACAGCTCCACGCGCAAAGCGATCTTGGTCCACCTCCAACAATCGTAGAAGAATCAAATGTTATCTGGGATGAAATTCAGTCCTATTGGCTAGAATTCCTGCAAGGATTGCCCTCGGTGATTTTTGGTTTGGCAATTTTTATCGTTTTCTATCTCTCGTCTCGTTATATCTCAGAGTTAATGCTCAAGCCTCTTTCATACATGAGTTCTAGTTTACTTATCAGAGTAGTCATTCGTCGAATTTTTCAATTACTTATTATTCTGTTGGGAACTTATATCTTTCTGCGTTTCGCAGGTTTGAGTGAATTCGCTGTGGCAATTTTAAGTGGCACAGGAGTGGTTGGTTTAATCATCGGTTTTGCATTTAAAGATATCGCTGAAAACTTTATTTCTAGTTTGTTATTGAGTATTCAAAAGCCATTTAAAATAGGCGATATTATTGAAGTTGATAACCGAATTGGAGTGGTAAAACAGGTAACCGCTAGAGCAACCACACTATTAGATTTTGACGGAGATCATATTCAAATACCCAATTCGACAGTTTATAAAAATGTCATAAGAAATGTGAGTGCTAACCCTAATTCACGAGGCAACTTTGTTATTGGTGTTGGTTATGATTCAAGTGTTGTAGATGCGCAAAAGTTAGCAATGACAGTGTTGCAAATCACCGAAGCAGTGTTAGATGATCCCGAACCCCAAGTTTTAGTGGATAATCTAGCCTCTTCAACAATTAACCTTAAAGTGTATTTTTGGATTAATACGCATCAACACAGTTTGTTAAAAGTATCGTCGTTATTGATGAGAACCATATTAAGTGAGTTTGAAAAAGCGGGTATTAGTATGCCCGATGATGCACGAGAAGTTATTTTTCCTGAAGGTGTTAAATTAATCGGCGCAGAGCAGGTGATTTCCGAATCTCAAGAAAGCCAGCAGAGTGGCCAAAAAACCAATAAGCGTTTGAAAAAACAGGAAAGTAAATTGGATAATCAATCTCTATCTACTAGAATAGAAAGCGAAGAGCAAGGGACAGAACATATAGATGATTTGAGTAGTGATGCAGATACTATTCGTGAACAAGCTAATTCGGCAAGGGACCCGGAACAGGGACAAAATATACTTTAAATTGAATATTAAATTTTGTGTTGATGGATAAAAGGAGTCATCCTAATTGAAGAGCATGCAACGTACATATCTTTCCTTTTTGTATCTTAAGATTTTTAAGGTCAGCTGTGTGTTGTGTCTATTCTTTATGAGCGTGGCAGGAGCTAAAGAACTATTATTGCTAGCTGCACAAGAACACGAACCTTACCTTGGAATAAACTTACCCAATCAAGGCTACGTGCATCAAATTGTTACTGAAGCATTCGCAAGAAAAGACGTTCATGTTGAGTTTGTTTATTATCCTGCAGCGAGGGCTCAGAAACTTGCTGCTGAAGGCAAGGTCGATGGAATTTTGCCGGTTTATTTCAGTGATACTCTTTCTCAGACTTTTTTATATTCTGCTCCTTTCCCAGGGGATGTCATTGGCCTTTTAAAACGCAAAGATACTGCAACTTCTGTTGTGATTGATAAAAATAATAGTGTCAATGAAACATTGCAAGGCTTGAGTAAATACCATTTTGGTTTGGTTCGCGGAAGCGCTTCTGAACACTTGGTTGACCAAACTCATTTTCTAAGTAAGCAATACGTCTCAAATAATTTAATCAATATTGATAAGTTGTTCGCCCGACGCATTGATTTTGCGCTAATCGATAAATACAGCGCTGGTCATCTAATCGTGTCGCACCGTCCTCATATGATTGGAAAATTAGAATTTGTTTACCCTCCACTTGTAGACAAAGAGTTTCATATAGCCTTTACAAAAAGTAATTCGAATGCACAGAGGTGGGTGAATTTATTTAATCAAGGTTTAGCATCGATGATTGCTGATGGTCGATTTGCCAATATTTTGGCCAGGCATGGTTTTTCGTCTTCACCTAAAGAGATAGATAAGGATCTTCAAAATCAAAAATTAGTGATAGGTACGGTGAATAATGCTGACATGCTGATTTTAAAAGACCTTTCTTCTCATTTCGAGTTGGATAATCCTGATGTGCAACTTGAATGGAAAGTGTTAGATGAAGGTGTGTTACGCAAGAGGTTGTTAACTGATCTAGCTATTTCTGCAGGGCAGTTTGATGTTATGACCATTGGTTCTTATGAAATACCCATCTGGGCAAAAAATGGCTGGATTGCGCCGATCGATTCATTGCCTGAAGAATATGGTTTAGACGACATAGTTGATAGTGTGAAAAACGATGTCTCTGTAGACAAACAACTTTTTGCCCTGCCTTTTTATGCTGAGTCCTCGGTAACCTATTACCGTTCAGACTTATTTAAACAAGCTGATATTGTTATGCCAAAACAGCCTACGTTTAATCAAATATATGAATTTGCCAATAAACTAAATGCACCTGAAAAAGGTATTTACGGTATTTGTCTGCGAGGTAAAGGTGGTTGGGGTTCAAATCTGGCATTGATCACTACTATGGTAAATAGCTATGGAGGTAGTTGGTTTGACTTAAATTGGCGTCCTCAAATTGAGTCGAAAGAGTGGCACAACGCAGTTTCTATGTATGTGGATTTGCTTACCAAATTTGGTCCCCCCAATGCTGTGGAAAATAATTATATTGAAAACCTAGATTTATTCCTAAAAGGAAAATGTGCTATTTGGGTTGATGCCTCAATTGCCGCGAGTTCTTTGGTTAATTCGACTCAGTCGACGTTTAGCCAAAATATCCAAATGGCCAATGCTCCCATAGCTAAATATAAGAATGGTTCTAATTGGTTATGGACGTGGTCGTTAGCAATACCAAGTTCTGCGTCAAATAAGGATGCGGCCCTTAAGTTTGCACAGTGGGCCACTTCGGCCGAATACATTCAGTTAGTCGCTGCAAAATATGGTTGGCAATCCATTCCCCAAGGGACTCGCAAGTCAATATATAAAAAACCTGAATATTTGCAAGCTGCACCCTTTGCGCCTGTCGTAATTGACACCATCAATAACATCGATTTGTATCATTCTACGTTCCAGCCCAGTCCTTATTTGGGAGTACAATTTGTACCTATTGCTGAATTTACATCAATGGGAGATCAAGTTGGTATGTTGCTAGAAAAAGCGTTGAAAAAAGAACTTACAGTAGAGTCTGCGTTAAAACAAAGTCAAGACTTGGTTGATAAACAAATGCGGATATCGGGTTACTATTAATCCTAAATACAACTTAGATGAGATTCCTTCACTAAAATTTCCTGCTTAAATCGCCTATTCGGCAGCTAAAAGTTTATCAGCTACTGTTGCGACGTATCCGGAACGTGTACAATCGGTTTCTTGTATTAAGAACAAGATGTTATGAAAAAAATAGCGACTTTAGGCCCTCCAGGCACATTCTGTGACATGGCCACAGGTATTTATACCGCCAATCAATCTGATATCTATCAAGTGGAGTATTTTCCAACGATTGTGGGTACGCTCGCAGAAATCGGTAATAGCTGTGATATTGGTATTATTCCCATCGAAAACTTTTCGGAAGGCTTTATCGCACTTGTTCTTGATGAACTCATTGCTGCTGACTTACATGTGGTCAGCGAGATTATACTGCCCATCAAGTTTTCTATGATCAGTAATGCTAATGCGTTATCTGACATTCAACAATTGTACGTGCAGTTTGTTGCTCGTGGACAATGTTTTGAGTTTTTAGATGGGCTTAGCAATGCAAAAATTGTCACCACAGATAGTAATATTGAATCGTTAAATCGATTTAAAGACTCAGAAATACCGAGTGCGGCTATTGTTCCATCAACCTCTTACCGCAAAAGTGATTTTCCATTGGTGGTTGAGGAAGTTAACGACTATAAAAATAATCAAACCCGATTTCTAGTCATGTCAAAAACGGTACAACCTACACCAGAAGAAGCCGATAAAACCAGCCTGATCGTCCTTGATGACCATGATCATCCCGGATATTTGGGGGAAGTTTTACTTTCGTTTTCTAAACGAAATATCAATCTAACCTCAATAATTTCTCGTCCCACACGGAAAACATTTGGTAAGTACCATTTTTTTATTGATTTCGACGGTAATATTGATGATCCGATTGTTGCCGAGGCACTATCTGAAATCGGTAAAACCAACAATCTCAAATTGCTTGGTTCTTACAAAAAGGCGAAAAGTCTGAGTTGACGCTTTGTTATAGACCTGGTTTTGAGGGGTTACCAAGCAGTTTAGATTATAGGTATGTTTAGTCATGTTTTATTGCCAAGAGGCTGGTAAATATCTATTACATACACAGCCATTTCACAATAACTGCGGGGCAATTAAATGCGTGTAATTATCATCATCTGATAATTGCAATTCTAAGTCTGATTAACATAGGTAATATATGTCTGAGATAACGTTATTTGCGATGCCAGGAAGTTGCTCGAGAGTGTCTTTGATTTTGTTAGAAGAGGCGAAGGCAAAATACGATATTCATTGGGTGAACTTAATGAAAGCAGAGCACAAATCAGCGGAATTTAAGCAAATCAATCCAAAATCAAAAGTCCCAGCTCTGGCCGTTGAAAGTCAGGTTTTGACTGAAAATCCAATGATTATAAAATATATTAGCGAACGATTCCCTGAAGCTAATCTGTTGCCTAAGGTGGATTCTGGCTTAGCAGAATATCAACAAATATCCGATCTATGTTTTTGTTCATCCACTATACATCCGTTGGTCACTCGATTTTGTATCCCCGCATTTTTTGCAGATGAAAACGGCATGCCGAGCGTGAAAGCAAAAGCGCTTGAGGCGCTAATGGATTCATTGGCTTGGGTAGAGCAAAGATTAGCGGCAGGAAATTGGTGGTATGGAGAACAATGGAGTGCGGTGGATGCCTATATCTTTTGGATTATTTCAAGATTGCAGCGCTGCGAGTTTAGCTTAGCAACTTTACCCAATTTAGCCCATCACACCGAAAAAATGCTTAAACGCGACTCTGTTATAAATGCCTTAAACAAAGAGAAGCTTGCTAATTTTTAAAGAAAACTAGACTGGGATATTTTACTTTTAATCACTACTGGCAAACGTTTAAGAGTTGCTCAAATTCAACATCATTTCGTCTATCTGTTGATATTGTATGAAGATTGATGCATCAAGGTATTCTTGGTTTGGTGGTGAGTCGAAATTATCTGTTGTTTAATTGAGGAAATCGACTAAATACAGAAATTATATGGAGTTAAAACGGGTATATGAAACAACGAAGTATAGTAGGGACTTGGGTATCTGAAATTGGTTTAGGGTGCATGAATTTAAGTCATGCATATGGTACTCCGCCAGCGGAAACTGAAGCTATAGGATTATTAGAAAAAGCCCTAGAGCTAGGAGTTACTCATTTTGATACCGCAGCTCTCTACGGTTTTGGCAATAATGAAAAGCTGGTAGGTAAGGTGCTTAAACCTCATCGTGAACGAATTTTCTTGGCCAGTAAATGTGGTATGCGGGGAATCAATGGCAAGCGAATAATTGATGGTAGCCCTAAAGCAATAAGGGAAACTATTGAGCAGTCTCTTTTAAGTCTGCAAACTGATGTGTTGGATTTATACTATTTGCACCGCTGGGATAAAAGTATTCCCATTGAAGAAAGTGTTGGAGAACTTTCTCGTTTAGTTACCGAAGGTAAAATAAAAGGGATTGGTTTGTCTGAAGTATCAGCCGTCACCCTAAGAAAAGCCCATGCAGAACATCCTATTTCAGCGCTACAAGCCGAATACTCATTGTGGACCCGCAACCCTGAAATAGCCTGTTTAGAAACCTGTTTAGAATTAGGAACGGCCTTTGTGGCATTTTCACCTTTAGCGCGAGGATTTTTAAGTGGTGATATTACCGATTCGAGTGGTTTTTTAGACAATGATATTCGAAAAAACATGCCTCGTTTTCAATCAGAAAACTTATCGAAAAATTTGAATCTACTTGAGCAATTACGGACTATCGCTGAAGAACATGAATGCACTCTATCGCAATTAAGTCTCGCCTGGTTATTGCACCAAGGACCACATGTGTTGCCCATTCCAGGCACTACACAAATAGCTCATTTAAAGGAAAATATGCGAGCCTCTAAAATCGTCCTAACACCAGAAGAGCTAATTAAACTAGAGAAGATTTTTGAACCAAGTAAGATTGCTGGTGGCCGTTATCCGGTTGCGACGCAATTAGAAATTG
The DNA here is from genome assembly GCF_037478005.1 of Alteromonas sp. M12. Classification (NCBI taxonomy): domain Bacteria; kingdom Pseudomonadati; phylum Pseudomonadota; class Gammaproteobacteria; order Alteromonadales; family Alteromonadaceae; genus Alteromonas; species Alteromonas sp. M12. Next base: position 1,923,107 of record NZ_CP144164.1, read on the forward strand.
ATACTGAAGAGTTTTAACATTAATTCATGCAGCGCAGATTAATTAGTTTAGTAATCCATCTTCATGGTATTCATTGTGGTGAAATAACATATGGATTTTATTGCTAACGATTTTTTAACGCCCACACTTTGCGTACTACTAATAATAGTCGCGGGTTTTACTTCGTTTGTCACCGCCGGTTTTGGTGCGGGTGGGGGGCTTTTTTTGTTAGTAGTGATGGCGGCTATTATGCCGATGTCTGCCGTCATACCGGTTCATGGTTTAGTGCAACTCGGCTCAAATGCTAATAGAGCAATATTAACCTACCGATATCTTGACCGAAAAATGCTGCTTTATTTTTCGTTAGGTGCAGTTATAGGCGCTTTTTCAGCTTCATTTGTGGTCACCCAATTACCGCTAACATTAATGAAGTTATTGTTAGGGGTATTTGTCATATATTTATTGTGGGCAACCACTCCGACGATCAAAGAGACTTCTACATTAGGAAGAATAATTGCCGGGATTGTAACAACGTTTTTGTCGATGTTTGTTGGCGCAAGTGGTCCGCTAGTCGGCAGTTACATGTACATGAATAATTATGACAAACTGCGTTTTACAGCAACATTTTCAACCTGTATGACATTTCAACACTGTCTTAAAGCGTTGGTGTTTGGAGCGATAGGGTTCGCTTTTTGGGATTGGCTTCCATTAATTATTGCCATGGTCTTGAGTGGAACAATTGGGACTTGGCTTGGTATCAAACTGCTTAAAAGGCTCCCAGCAGAACGCTTCAAGTTCATTTTTAAAATAGTCCTCACGCTTATGTCTGTCCAGCTAATTTGGCAAGCTGGGATGAGTATACTTCAGGACCTTTAGGTTTGTTAAGGTGGGTAAATTACCCTGCTTTATTAATCTACATATGTAAAAAAGCCCCGAAAACGGGGCTTATAGTTGACTTAATTAATGGTTAAAACGAAACCGTGACCTCTTCAGAACATGCCGTGGTTTCATCACAGATCATGTAAACAAAGGTAGTGCCTGAGACTCTACGTTCTCTGTCACGATACACACCGGTATTCTCTACCGTTTCTAATAGCACACCATTTCGATAGACATCTACCATATCTGCGCTAGAACCAGTGTAAGACAGGTCGATACGCAAATTCCCGAAGCGTGACATATAAGATCTATCTACTTCTAACTCGATATCAACACTGGAAACAGCTACAGATTGCACTACCGTATCGGATTGACCTTCTGAGTCAGTAGTCGTCAACGAAACCTCATAACTGCCCGTTGCTGGGAATATGTGGACAGGATTTACATCTACCGATGTGCTGCCATCACCAAAGTCCCAAAGGTAGCTTACGATGTCATTATTTACATCAGTACTTTCATTTGTAAAGGTCGCTTGTAAACCATCGGATTCATAACTGAAGGCTGCAACTGGTGGCGCTATTGCAACTTCTCCGACACCAGTAATGGTTAATTCCCAACTGTTAAGTGTGCCGTTGTCGCCGTTATAAATGTCTAAGACATTCAAGGTCCAGTCACCAGTAGCTACTTCACCATCAAATGCACTAGATTCGAAGCTCTCTACAATGTCATCTTCACTGCCGCCGGTATTGGCAGTCAATACAGTAGATGTTCCTGCAGGCGAGGTGAGTGTTAGGACTAAATCTCCTCTATAGGTGTGGCTGATATTCACAAACGTACTGGTGCCAAACACTGTCAATGGATCTGCAATAGTTATAACAGAATCAATACCAATATCATCTGGATCTTCTTCGTTAGGAAGAGTTGGTATGGAAGTGTTATTACTGTATACGAAATCGTTTAGGCCTTGAGGGAATACAAATAAACCTAAGGTTTTCTCTTTAACAATGTCGCCACTGGTACCAGTTACCGTAAATTCATAATCGCCATAAGGAGTATCGTCTAAGGTGTCAACTGTGAGGGTGAAGGTGTCACCTGGTTCAACAGTGGTAGCCGATAACACACCTAAACCGGAAGTATCAGTAAGAGATAGGCTAACTTCGCCTTCCCAATCAGAAATACTACCGACTTCGAAAGTATATATTGCACTTTCGCCTGCGGTGATTTCTAGATTCACTGGGCTGACACTAAATTTAAAGCCTGGAGTAGGATCTGCATCTAATAGTGCTTGGTGAACATTGAGGCGCTTGCCTGTTACGGTTCGTCCTTGCATGACTGCATTATCGTCACCAGTGGTCATTAACAACTCTTTCATTTCAAGGGCCGTTAAATCAGGATTTAAAGACCACACTAATGCAGCAGCTCCGGCAACATGTGGCGTGGCCATTGATGTGCCTGAATAACTGGAATATCCATTACCTGGTGTAGTGGATAAAATTGCACTGCCTGGCGCGGCCATATCAACGGAAGTTAAACCATAAGAATAGCCAGAATCGCCATCTGTACGGTTAACACTTGCCACTGCTAGAATATTATCGTTATCATAATTCGAAGGGTAGTGTGGGGTGATATCATTGTCTGTACCATCGTTACCCGCCGCGGCCACAAATAAAATGTCGGCATCACCTGCGGCTGTAATTGAATCTTTTAATGCTTGGCTGAAAGGACCGCCGCCCCAACTATTGTTAAGTGCACGTACGTTTACACCTGCATCTTTAAGAGAAACAAAATAATCGATACACTCGATCGCACCTGCGGTTTCACCAAATCCGTCTGCAGCAAGGAATTTACATCCAGCAATTGACACTTCGTGGTTAACACCAACTACACCAACACCATTATTACCGGTTGCACCAATGGTTCCTGATACGTGTGAACCATGTCCTTGATCATCCATAGGATCAGAATCGCCATTAACCGTATCAATACCATATATATCGTCGACATAGCCATTGCCGTCGTTATCGATACCATCATCGGCGATTTCGCCTGGATTCATCCACATATTATCGGTTAGATCTTCATGTAAATAATCAACACCAGTATCAATAACACCGATTACGATACTGCTATCTCCGGTGGTAATATCCCAAGCCTCAGGGGCATCGATATCAGCATCTTCTATGCCGCCGCTTTGTCCGGTATTATTTAATCCCCACAATGAACCAAAGTCGGGATCGTCTGGAATAAGTGCGGCTTTACTTATAATGTAGTTTGGTTCAGCGTATAAAACGGCTGGGTTAGCCCTAAGTGTTTCGAGTGCGGATTTAACTGATTTACCGGCTAGTTTTAATTTCGCTATTCGACCATTCATTAGATGAGAAAAACGGTCGTCAATTTCATCTCTGTTTAAATCTGTTATACGTGCAGCAACTCCGGCTCTTGCCGATTTCTTTTGGCTCGCAGAAACGCCGTCTTTATAGACAACAATTACTGAATCTGATTTATATGCATGGCTATTTGCAGCATGCACATTTGTAGCAGCCAGCGCTGGTAGCAGCGCCAGTGTGATCGCAGAAAGTTTGGCTTTCATAATTAAAGAATCCTAAATAAACACAAACAAACTTAGCTATTGGCTAAGCGACGGTTACAGATTCTCCAAACAACAAAACAATGAGTCTTACATTTACACAACTCAGTCACATTAACGCTATTCAATATGGCTTTTCCATCAAAAACGGTAAAAATACAACTTTTTTGGTAAGAATATTGGGCGATTTTATAATACTAGTACTAAAGGGTTAGTTTCAAAAAGGTAACTGTCACCTGCCAATTTAAAGCTTATGCATTTTACTAGCACTAAAGTGCTAACAGGCTGATTTGGTCAAGTTTGGAATGCATCTAACTATTTGAATTTTAAAGTAAATATAAATACAACTTTAGGGCTATAGCACTGAGTAGTGAGTTGGGTTTAAAGTCAATCGCAGGTTTCAGAGCCGAAATTGTAGTGTTAAAGGAGTAGTAATAGATGATTGGAAGCCCTATCAATAAGAATCACAGACAATGGAGTGTTCACTCCCTCAAAAATTTGGGATCTGTGTTTTTAGGAAGCGCTTTATTCATTTCATCCTTTGCGTGCTTTTCACAACAAGACTCTCTAGACCTAATAGACTCTCCTCTGACTTTAAGTCTTGCTCGTACCGTCAATTCCAACGCATCGCAAAGCATGTTAGTGATTGACCAATACGGCGTACACAACACAACACATATAATTCAGGCTGCCAATTCTTCAAATCTCATAAATGTTACACAGCATGGTAATGGCAACTATGCTGACATCACACAAATAGGCGTTGGAAACTACGTTGATTTAGTGCAAAGCGGTGATGAAAACTTGCTAGAAGTTGTGCAACAAGGTGATTTTAATTTGGCAAATATAAACCAATTAGGTGAGCAAAGTTTCATTGTTCATCAAATTGGTAACGATATGGTTGTAAACATTACCCAATATAAGAAGTAAAGGTGTTTGCAATTACTCATGGAGAATAAAATGAAGTTTAGAAAAACGACAGTAGCCAGTTCTATTATTTTAGCAGTACTAGCTGGGCAAGTTAGCATTGCTAATGCACAAACCGCAATTAAAGATGATAACCCTTCCGTGCAATCTGATTTCATGATTGCGGCCGTCGGTAATGTCATTAATTTAACCCAATCAGCCCCTGTTGGTAATGCAGTGGGTAATGAAGCTTTGTTAATGCAAGAAGGCGACTTTAATGGCCTTGATGTCACCATAGTGGGTGATGCAAACATGGTCGACGCTGAACAATTTGGTGACGGTAATATCATTTACGGTGTAATCACCGGAGATGAAAATGCCGTAGAACTCTATCAAAATGGCATTGAGAATGACGCTGAAATCGTTATCGAAGGAAGTTTCAATGAAGTAGAAATTTCGCAAATGGGCGATGGTGGTCCATTTGGCTTTATTTTCAATCGTTCAATTAATGATATTACAGGTGATGGTAACCTTTTAGTTGTTGACCAAGGCGATGGTGGTAACTGGGCGAATAACTCTATAACAGGTTTTGATAACGAAGTTGAAATTACTCAAACTGAAGATTGGCAAGAATCATATATTAGAACCCTTGTAGGGGACGGAAACGAAGTTGAGGTATATCAAGGCGGTTATTATAACGTTGCCGATATCGCTGAAATCACAGGTAATGACAATGACGTTAGACTAGAATCTGATGGTGATTATAACCGTATCTACGGCTATGTTTATGGTGACGACAATACTATAGATTTTGAACAATCAGGTGATGATAACTATGCTGAATTGGGTATATTTGAAGGTGATGGTTCAAGTGCAGAAGTCACTCAAATGGGTACCCTTAATGAAGCGAATATAGATAATCTTGGAGACAGTAGCGATTACGAGATTACTCAAATTGGTTATGGAAATATTGGTTACACAGGTTCTATAGGCGGATCTAATGACTTTTCGGTCTTCCAAAATGGTGATCTTAACCTTGCCAGCACAGTTAACTTCGACGGTTTCGACAATGAAGTTTCTATTTCGCAGCAAGGTGATGAAAATACGCTGTTAGCCGAAGCTGGTGTTGGCGAAGATGGAGTGAGTGGTTATTACGCAGACGCAAACACAATCAATGCTGAACAAATGGGTAATCAAAATGATGCGGTAATTCGTCTCGGTGGCAGCAATGATAGTCATTTAAATACATTAGATGTTGCCCAATCTGGTGATCTAAACGTGTTGGATTTACTGATTGATGGTTCTGACAATTCTATTGATATATTACAAGAGGGTAATGACAACTGGATCGTTGGTGAGGAAGCATTGGCTATGACAATTACTGGTGACGGTATGAGTCTGTCTATTTCTCAAGTCGGTAATGATAACCTGGTAACTGGCAGTATGAGTGGTACGGGAGGTAGTATTTCCGTCAGTCAAGTAGGTGATTATAATGTTGCCTCAATTACTCAGCTGTAATAGTTAGACTAACAATAGGGGGATAATTCCCCCTACTGTTATGCGCTAAATTACGCTGGTTTTTCTATACAAATACAGTTGATAAATAAAAACGTGGTAACACTACTGTCAAAAAAAATAGTCACCTTAATAAGCCGAACCTTGTTAATTGTTAGTCTAACAATTTTCAAATCTGATTACGTCATGGCCGATGACTTCGCGCTAAGTGGTCTATTACTAGACAATACAATCAGTCGCCAAGGTCATGAGTTTGCTAATGAGTTTGGTAAATATTGGCGTGATATCCCCAATACATTTGGCCAAAATGTTCAAATTAAAGAAATTATTGTTCCACAGGCAGGGACAAAATTAACAGTGCAGTTTGATAACAAAACAATTTATCAAACTTATATGGGGCGCAGACAAACCCCAATCAAGCAACGAGTTGAAGTTGCGGTTGTTTTATTAGTCGATGCTTTATCTCGAGCAGGCACGACTCAAGATAACCCTGACCTTGCTGATGATGAATGGTGAAAATATGAAAAAAAATAAAATACTTAATATTACTTTTCTCGTGGGGGTATTCTCCTCACCAATATTAGCGACCGAATTAGTTTACGAACCGATTAATCCAAGTTTCGGCGGCAGTCCATTAAATGGCAGTTACCTGCTAAGTAAAGCAAATGCACAAAATACCCATACCGCATCAAGTAGTGAACGGACATACGCTGAAAGTTTGCAAGATTCGTTAGAACGCGCATATATCAATAGGATCGTGCGGGAAGTTACCGATTTGGCATTCGGTGAAGTGAGTTATGACGAGAATGGCGATCCCATCGAAAGTATTTTTTCTGAAGACTCCATTTTTATGAGCGGTGAATTTCAAGTTGAATTAATAACCAGCAATCCTGACAGTATTGTTGTAGAAATTACCAATATAATAACTGATGAGATAACAATCGTCGAAATTCCAAGGTTCGGATAATATGAAGTATTATGTTGTATTAATCGCACTATTATTAACTGGTTGTAGCTCCTTCAAAAATATCATTCCGCCTGGCACTGAACAGGCAATAGTAATCGAAGATTCAGCCACCTTGAAAGAGCTTAAAGGCTTACCTAAACCTTTTGGTTCTATACCCGTTTCCGTTTACGCGTTCAGAGACCAAACAGGGCAATATAAACCAAGCACTGGCGCCAGCTCATTTAGTACCGCTGTTACTCAAGGTGCAACCTCTATTTTAATGCAGGCACTAAGTGAAACGGATTGGTTTTTACCGGTGGAGCGGGAAGGCTTGCAGAATATTTTAACCGAAAGGAAAATCGTAAGGGCGGCGATACAAGGGGATAACAACACAAATGAAAGTACCGAATTACCACCATTAACCACGGCTAAAATTATCATTGAGGGAGGAATAATTAGTTATGACTCTAACATTAAGACAGGTGGGTTTGGCGCGGAGTATTTTGGGATTAATGCGTCTGAATTATTTAGAGAGGATCAAATCTCCGTTTACATGAGGGCGATTGATGTTCGCACAGGACAAGTCTTAGTGTCAGTATCAACAAGTAAAAAAGTACTCAGCAAAGAGATTCGAGCTGGTCTATTCCGTTATATCAGTTATAAACGTTTAGCGGAAATTGAAGCAGGTTATACTACCAATGAACCTATGTTTACCTGTGTTCAACAAAGCATTGAAAAGGCAATTTCTGAGTTGGTGTTAAAAGGCATTGATAAAGGGGTTTGGAAAGCGCGAGCCTAGTTATTCATATCTTAAATTTGCGAGCCGCCGCCCGTTAAAGTTAAATGAACAAATGAAACAGCCTAGCAGGCTGTTTCTGTTGTTTGCCTAGACCAAGTAATTAGCTCCACTCTGTTTCTGCAATTAGTTTTTCTAAAAATACTATAAATGTGAGTTTTCACTGTATTGACGCTTATGTGAAGTTGGTCAGCTATTTCTTGGTTTTGAGCACCTTGGCTTATGTATTTGACAATAGTTTGTTCGCGTTTGGTTAATGACTGCTGCCAGAATCCTGTTTGACTTCTATCGACTATTTCATTGGAAAAATTGGCATCATTTAACATTTCGTTAATTAACAATTCTAGCGCATTTCTGCGAAACCATTTCCTGTCTTGTTTAATGGTGTTAATGCCTTTTATGACATTTTCTAATTTGTCGTCAGCGTAAAATATACCGGTGACCCCTTGCTTGATGGCAGCAATTTCGAAGTCCAAATTATTCGTTGAATTAAAGAAAATAATTTTGATTAGGTTTTTATATTTTAGAACCGGAACTTGCTGAATTGAACTTTTGTTAATTGACTTACAATCAACAAATATAACGTCGAAGGACGCAATATAATCAGATTTGGGGCAAAAGCTACCAACCTGCAAGTCAAAACCACATGCATCAACGAGGTCTAAAAAATGGTTTAATTTACAATGCCGTTTTTTGCTAATATCGTCTTTTTGTGGAGAAATTACAAACGCTCTATTTCCTTGCATAACCCAGAGTCCTTTTTGAGAGTTTACTCTCTTTTTATTATGACACTTTACGGTAGTGTAACGATTAGAATACATACAAGGGCTCAGAAGCGCAAGAATTCTCGGTAAAAAATATATACCTGCGTTTGTTTGAATTTCGTACAAAACGGAATTGTTAAAATAAAGTAAATTAAATTAGTTACTTAGCTACTCGTTCGCTTTCTATTCGTTTTCATTAGTAAAAAATTAGACTAATTTAAGGGCTATTTACAAGCCCTTAAATTTGCGCATTTTGTCGAATAAGATTGTGGTAAACGTTGTGTAAACTATCTAATTCTGCACGATTGATAGTGTCATTTTGCATTAATACTTGGATGGTCCTATCTAGCTGATAAAGAGACTGGCGTAAGCTCACGTCAGCTACCATACTTTGTATCCAAGTGATTGCTGCTAGCCTTACACCTTTCGTTACCTGCGTCACTTTATGTAAACTGCTTGAGGGATATAACACCGCATCACCAGCTTGTAATTTCACTGCTTGTTCACCGAACTCGGTTGTAATGATTAATTCGCCACCTTCATATTCTTTGGGGTCACTTAAGAATAACGTCATCGACAAATCACTGCGCATCACTGTTTGACTGTTTGGGATCCGCATAATGGCAGCATCAACATGAAAACCGTATTGTTGTTGCCTCTCATAACGATTAAAACAAGGCGGGAAAATATGTTGGGGAAGGGCAGCAGAAACCAATTCTGGGGTTTCGCCCATGCGCGCTAAGAGGCTATTAACCAATTGGCGCACATTTGCATCTTCGGGATCTGCTTGGGTGTTGTGTTTTACTGAACTTGCCATTCCTTTAGCTGTAGTTCCGCCGTCTTGCCATTGCAATTCATTTAGCACTTGACGGTAAACATTCACCTCACCTTGAGATAGAAGTTGTTCAATCACAACCATTGTTATTTCCTTCTTAATTAAAATTCGTAGGTTAAACCAGCACGAACGCTTCTGCCGTCACCAATATACATGAAAGAACCTGAGCGATATGCTGCTGTCCAGTACTCTTCATCCAGTAGATTACCCACATTTAAACGTAACGTCAGATCTTCAGAAACGTAGTAGTTAGCAAACAAATTAACCACACTGTAGGATGGCACTACTATTGAGTAAGCTCCTATGTCATCATCGTAGCCAGCTGCCGTGTCTGGTTGTCCACCATACATTTCACTTTTGTAGGTGTAATCTCCACCTACTACGAAACTCTCTGTAGGCTGATAACGCAATTGCACGTAATAACTGTTATCCGCAAAGTTACTCAAAGCGCGACCAATATTCTCGTCATTAAATGATTCCAAGACTTCTGAATCCATAAATGCCGCACTAAATTGAACGCTAAGTTGCTCAGTAATCTCACCCGTTAAGCCAAACTCTATCCCTTTTACTCGGTTTTTCCCTGTATTTAACGAACCTAGACTGGAATAAGCATCGCCTACACTTTCCATTACGTCACTTTTGGTTATCTGAAAAATGGCGGCTGTAGCTAGCAATTCATCATCCATAAATTGCCATTTTGTACCCACTTCAATATTTTCAATTCGTTCAGGGTCGGATTGTTGTGCTTGATCTGGTGTGCCGCAAAGGCCACCATATCCGCAGTTGGCACCTAAATCGGATTCACCACCGTTAATATTGGTAGCAGTGCTGTATGTAGAATAAAAATTAATGTCTTCATCCAGTTGATAAACCAAACCGATATGTCCGTTAGTTAGATCATCCGAATAGGCAAATAGTTGTTCTCCGCTGCGGCTGTTTGTATCGTTACTATAGTCAAAGCTATCTTGGCGTAGACCTATAAACAGTTCCCATTGCTTATTAAGTTCAATGTTATCCATTACGTAAAACGCTGTGGTTTGTATGTCGAACACTGCATCTGAGTCACCTTCAACATAGCTACGATTCATTAAGTTACTTACATCGCTGACCACGTTTCCATTTCCGTCCAGCGCGCAATATCCGCTGCTGACGCCATTTCGACCATTCACTAAGCAATTACCTTCGTTACCGTAGGTAATATTATAAACACCGTTGTCCACTGACTCATCTGAATACTCAAATCCGAACACGACTTTGTGATTTACGCCTAATAATTTAGTGTTCCAAAATAGATTAAATTGACTGGCAACATAATCGACTTCTTGATTACCTTGGTGCGTACTTAAGGTAATAGTGTCTGCATTAGGCGCTTCAGGATCTGTTTCGTCTCGTGTGCTGCCGCTAGCGCCAGTCGTTAGGTAGCCATTCTCGGTTTTACCTACACGAGTGGCATTATAAATACGCCATTGGTCATTAATTTCGTAGTTTGTGAATAATGTTAGCGCGTATACTTCACTATCTAAAAAGTCTTCTGATTGAGCGTAAACTGGAATATCGGAAACTGGCTCTCTAGCCACTCTATCAAAATAACTGCCGAGATCAGGTACGTCTTCCGCCTGCATATAATAGGCGTCTGCACTGAAAGACAATTTGTCAGTAGGCAAATAAGTCGTTGAAAGTAATAAACCTTCGCGATTTCTCACGATACCTTCGCGGCCAGGTGCATCTTCATAAGCATCTAAACCGTTAATCCGAAACGCTAAATTCTCAGAAACAGCCATATTAGTATCGATAGTAATTCGATGATATTCATCCGTTCCTATTGCAGCATCTACACGGCCAAAATTATATGAAGGATCTGCTTTTTTAGTAATACTATTAACCGCACCACCTGAAGAACCGCGTCCAGCAAACGTAGCGCTGGGGCCTTTAGTGATTTCAATTTGGTCGGTAGCAAAACTTTCACGGGTAGTCATTCCAGGATCGCGTAATCCGTCAACGAATACATCACTGCGAGCTTCATGTCCACGAATTACATACCTATCCCCAAAGGCATTACCATTTTCGCCTGTACCTAAGGTAACTCCTGCTTGGGTTGACAGTATTTGTTCTAGATCAGTGCGACCGGATTCTAAAATTTGGTCTTTTGTTAATACCGTTATGGTTTGTGGGGTATCGGCGAGATCAATGACTCTTCGTACGTCACCTGACTTTTTCACATTATAAATAGAGTGACGAACACCGTGTACTTTAATTTTTTCTAAAGATTCAGCTTCTTTTGCACATTCAACTTCACTTTTCCCTTCAATTTTACAAGTGTCAGTGTCTTCAGCATAAACGAGAGTTGAACCGAATGTTAACGCGGCCATTAGAGCACTTGATCCCAAGCGTCTTTTGTCTATTGCAGCTAATGGTTTTATCTTCGGTTTAAGTTGGGATGTGTCGCGCATTAATATTCCTTAGTTGTTTTGAGAAAATGATGTGTTTTTTTATTCTAAAACAAATAAACACGCTAATGCAAATGATATCTATTATCGTTTAGATTTGTATGGGTTGGGGAGGAATGATAATCCATCAGCTGAAATTAGTGTTGTAGTAATCACAATAAAGTAGGGCTTTTATCAATCGAACAGAGATGTCAACGGCCAATAGTTTATAATTAATTTAGGCAACAATTCGCTGGTTTATTTTACGGTTGGAATACCTGTATTTCCAAGTGGTTGGTCCTGCTTGATGGTTTCAACATATCGTAGAAGTTATGTTAGGATTCACATACCAAGTGATTAAATCTGCTTTTTTCTTCAATCCCCTGGAGTTTAATGACGATGCACGGGCCTTTCCATCGGAAACTGCGAGACATGATGTCCCGCGAAGAATCGATTGCCGTTATCTAACAACCTTGGTTTCATAACACCATTTAAGTAAAGATGAAGCTGCGTAATTGGCAGTAGATTTAACATACAACCTAGCTACAAAGCTTACACATTATAAGGCTAATTTGATGTCAGGATTAGATCGACAAGTATTACGTTCTTTACCCAAAGAGATTCGTCAACCAGAATATGACCTGGAAACAACTGCGCGCGGTATTGTGCATTTAGGCCCAGGAGCATTTCATCGAGCTCATCAAGCTGTTTACACTGATTTAGCTATGTCTGCGCAAGGCGGAAACTGGAAAATTGATGGGGTATCGTTACGTAGTAAAGATCTACGAGATAAGTTGAAAGATCAAGATAACCTATATTCACTGATGGTGTTGGACGACTCACCTTATGTCCAGATTATAGGGGCCTTTAATCAAATTTTTGTTTTGGGTGAGCAGCGTAAGCAAGTGATGGATGCTATGACCGATCCCAATACGCATATTATTTCGTTAACCGTTACAGAAAAAGGCTATTGCCTGAGCAATAAGGGCGAACTTGATTGGCAGAATACCGATATCAAACATGATTTGGCTAACCCCGAAGCGCCTATTTCAGCGATCGGTTTGTTAGTCGCAGCATTAAAGGTACGTTTTGCCCAACAAAATGCACAACTGACCATTATAAGTTGCGACAATGTATCTGATAATGGTGATAAGCTGGCCAAAGCGGTGATGACTTTTGCTGCAGAGGTTTCAACACCATTAGCTAACTGGATAGCGCAAAATATTTGTTTTCCCAACACTATGGTAGACAGTATTACACCTGCCACAAATGACGAACTAAGAGCAACAACCAAAGGTAAAATCGGCGTTGAGGACGCATGGCCAATACAGCGTGAGTCCTTTAGCCAATGGGTAGTTGAAGATAAGTTCAGTGGACCTCGACCAGTCTGGGACAAGGTGGGTGTGACATTTACTGACGATGTTCACAAGTACGAAAGAGCAAAGCTACGGGTATTAAACGGTACGCATTCGACTCTAGCTTACCTTGGAACTCTGTGCGGACTGGAAACCGTTTATTCGGCGATTTGTATAGCGCCAATAGAACAGTTTATTAGAAAATTACTTTCCCAAGAGATATTACCTTCAATAGGTAACTCTGATGCTATGGATTTAGATCAGTATGCAGACGATATTATCAATCGTTATCATAATAAACATATTCGTCATCTGCTGGCACAGATAGCGTGGGATGGTTCGCAAAAACTACCTTTTCGAATTCTCAATGCAATTCGAGACAACATCAAAGAAGAAAGAAGCATATCATTACTATGTGTTCCTATCGCAGCTTGGTGTTTATTTGTTGGAAAACGTTACAAAGAGCAACAAGAGTTAGTTGATCCAATCGCTGAGACTTTACTTGCATTAGCACAGAAGCACGCTGACTTTCCGCTACAACTAGCCGATGCAATTATGGATTTGACCTCGGTATTTGATGATCTTACAACTAATGAGGAGTTTAGAAGCATAGTCAAACGTCACGTTTTGTCGCTGTCCTCAATTAATCAACATAACTTAAATGTTTGTTTAAGTGACTTGGCATGATGAGATTAGGTTTATGTAGTGAGATAATGGTTATTGAATAATAACCGTGCAAAATTTAAATAGCCTAGGGTTGCAGATATCTAATTTTTATCACCGATTAGAATGATGTTTAAGTAACCCATTATATTCTTTACCTTGCATGTCAAGGCGTACGTCCGTATACTATGCCCATCTTTTGAGACGGGCTCCCTCTGAATTGGATAGTAACGTCTCGATTAGTTGGTTTAACTAGCTAAGAAACTGCAAGAAAAGACACTGATTTTTCTAAGATTACCTTATTGGTGAGTCGATTCTTGCGACCACTTATTCGACGGTCCGCACAACTTCTGTTTAGCGTCTCGCGCTCAGTTTGTTAAGCAGTCCATTAAAGTTGGATAGTGGGTTAGGGTCCAGAAACAAAAAGCCCCGCTTGTACGGGGCTTTTTGTTGTTATTATTGGTTTACTTTATCTGGGCTTTTCGCCCTTTTTTCGTATTTGGAGCTTTATTTTTGTCACAACTTGAACAAAAACTGACGGACATGTTAGTTGCACCAGTGGAAGCCATTGGCTTTGAGCTCGTGGGAATTGAATTTGTTCGTGCAGGAAAACACTCAACATTGCGTGTTTATATCGACCATCCAGATGGTATTACAGTAGATAATTGTGCTGACGTAAGTTTACAAGTTAGCGCAGTGTTAGATGTGGAAGATCCCATCACTACTGAATACAATTTGGAAGTGTCGTCTCCTGGCATGGATAGACCGCTTTTTAAAGAAGCACATTATCAGCAGTGTATTGGAGAGGTTGTGACAGTACGCTTACGTATGCCAATGAACGATAGAAGAAACTTTAAAGGTACATTGTTGAGTGTCGACAATGGAAATTTAACGGTAGAAGTTGATGGTCAAGAATACGTTTTAGCCGTGGCAAATATCGAAAAAGGTAATTTGGTTCCAACATTTTAAGAAAGATTCATATTAGCGCTTTCTTAGGGAAGCAATCAGTGAGGCAACGATGAATAAAGAAATTTTGTTAGTGGCGGAAGCCGTTTCAAATGAAAAGCAGGTTCCCAAAGAGAAGATCTTTGAGGCATTAGAATATGCTATTGCCAGCGCTACTAAAAAGAAAAATGAAGGCGAAATTGAAGTACGAGTTAACATCGACCGTGAAACTGGTGATTTTGATACTTTTCGTCGCTGGTTAGTTATTCCTGATGATCAGGTACAAGAAAACCCGTATGCAGAAATTACGTTCTCTGCAGCCCAAGTAGATGAACCTGAAATTCAATTGGGTGAGTTTATAGAAGACCAAATTGAGTCTATTAAATTTGACCGTATCACTACTCAAACCGCCAAACAGGTAATCGTGCAAAAAGTACGGGAAGCCGAACGTGCACAAATGATCGCTGAATACGAAGACCGTGTGGGTGATTTGGTTACTGGTACAGTGAAAAAAGTCAATCGCGACAATGTAATTGTCGATTTAGGTAATAACGCTGAAGGCGTTATTTATCGTGACGATATGCTACCTCGTGAAACTTTCCGTCCGGGTGACCGAGTACGTGGATTGTTATACGTAATTCGTCCTGAAGCTCGTGGAGCACAGTTGTTTATTAGCCGAACTCACCCAGATATGTTGGTTGAGTTGTTCCGTATAGAAGTACCTGAGATTGCAGAAGAGACTTTAGAAATTAAAGCTGCTGCTCGTGATCCAGGTTCACGGGCTAAAATTGCGGTGAAAACTAACGACAAACGTTTAGACCCTGTTGGTGCTTGCGTAGGAATGCGTGGATCTCGGGTTCAAGCGGTTTCTGGTGAACTTGGTGGTGAACGTGTTGACATCGTATTATGGGATGAAAATCCAGCTCAATTCGTAATCAACGCAATGGCACCTGCTGAAGTGGCTTCAATCGTTGTTGACGAAGATGCGGGCTCCATGGATGTGGCTGTTGAAGCCGACAACCTAGCGCAGGCAATTGGTCGTAGCGGTCAAAACGTACGTTTAGCCAGTCAGTTAACGGGATGGACATTAAATGTCATGACCGTTGAAGACCTGAACTCTAAGCACGAAGAAGAGAACTCAAAAGTATTAGGGGTATTTATTAATAGCCTTGATATTGATGAAGATTTCGCCGCTGTTTTAGTGGATGAAGGCTTCACAACTGTAGAAGAAATTGCGTATGTTCCTGCTAATGAATTACTAGCCATCGAAGGTTTCGATGAAGATATGGTTGAGGAACTTCGTGGTAGAGCGAGAGCTGCACTGACTACCCAAGCATTGGCAAATGAAGAGTCATTAGAAGCTTCTGAGCCAAAAGAAGAATTGCTAAACCTCGAAGGTATGGAGCGCCATGTGGCCTACGTACTAGCAAGTCGAGGAATTACAGACCTTGAAGGTCTAGCCGAACAAGGTACTGATGAAATAAGTGATATAGAAGAACTAGACGAAGAAAAAGCCGGACAGCTAATAATGGCTGCACGTAACATCGTTTGGTTTAGTGAAGAATAAGTAAGATCAACAAGAGGAATACAGCTATATGGCAGAAGTCTCCATCGAAAAACTAGCCACCGACATAGGAACTCAAGTTGATCGCTTAGTTCAGCAGTTTGCAGACGCAGGTTTGACTAAAAAAGTAGGTGATATGATCACTGAAGATGAAAAGCGTCAATTGCTTGATCATTTGAGCAAATCTCACGGTGGCAATGGTTCTGAAGGACCAAAGCGCATGACCTTGCAACGCAAGACTACCAGTACGTTAAGTGTGGGTAAGTCGAAAGCTGTTAAAGTTGAAGTGCGTAAAAAGCGCACATACGTTAAACGTACTGATGTCGAAGAAGCGCGTTTAGCCGAAGAAGAAGCTAAGCGTAAAGCGCAAGAAGCGCAGGAAAAACTTGAAGCAGAGCGTAAAGCAGCTGAAGAAGCGAAAAAAGCCGCTGAAGAAAAAGCAATCAAAGCCGCAGAAGCTAAAGCTAAAGCGGAAGCTGAGAAAGCGGCAAGAATAGAACAAGCGAAAAAGGATGCTGCTGCTCGTCAAAAAGAAGAAGTGCAGTTATCACCGGAAGAAAAAGCAGCGCAAGAAGAAGCAAGACTTGAAGCTGAACGCATTCGTAAACTTCAGGAAGACGAAGCTCAGCGCAAACTTGAAGAAGATGCGAAAAAAGCGGCTGAAGAAGCAAAACGCTTAGCAGAAGAAAATGAGCGTCGTTGGAAAGAAGAAGAAGAGCGTCGTAAAAAGCAGGAAGCTGAAGAAGTGCATTTGCACTCTAACCGTTACGCTCAAGAAGCTGAAGATGAAGAAGATGCACAAGTCGAGCGCGGTTCTCGTCGTCGTAAAAAATCGAAAAAGAATGCTGGTGCCGATCTTAAGCACGGCTTTAATAAACCAGCGCAACCTGTAGAACGTATTGTTCGTATTGGTGAAACTATCAATGTTGGCGAACTTGCCAGCAAGATGGCCGTTAAAGCCACAGAAGTTATCAAAGCGATGATGAAAATGGGTGAGATGGTTACCATTAACCAAGTATTAGACCAAGACACTGCTGTACTAGTAGTTGAAGAAATGGGTCATAAATACGAGTTGGTGAATGACAACGCATTAGAAGATGAATTGTTAGCTGGTAAGGCTTCTGGCGATAAAGAAAACAGAGCGCCAGTGGTGACTATTATGGGTCACGTTGATCACGGTAAAACGTCTTTGTTGGATTATATCCGAAGAGCGAAAGTTGCCGATGGTGAAGCTGGTGGAATTACCCAGCACATTGGTGCCTACAGTGTTGAAACAGATAATGGTCGTATTGCATTTTTAGATACCCCTGGACACGCCGCGTTTACTGCAATGCGTGCTCGTGGAGCAGTCGCAACAGATATCGTTATCTTGGTTGTTGCCGCAGACGATGGCGTAATGCCACAAACAAAAGAAGCGGTTCAGCATGCAAAAGCTGCTGGCGTACCTTTGATTGTTGCGGTTAACAAAATGGATAAAGAAGCAGCCGACCCAGATCGTGTTAAGACTGAATTATCGCAACTTGAAGTTATTTCAGAAGAATGGGGTGGTGAACACCAATTCGTAAACGTATCTGCGAAAACAGGTATGGGCATCGATGAGCTTCTAGAAGCGATTTCGTTGCAAGCTGAACTACTAGATTTACAAGCCGTACCAACAGGCCCAGCAAAGGGTATCGTGATTGAATCTCGCCTTGATAAAGGTCGTGGACCAGTTGCTTCTGTGCTTGTACAAGAAGGTGAGTTAAAAGCGGGTGATATCTTGCTTTGTGGTATTGAATACGGTCGAGTTCGTGCGATGCGCGACGAAAATGGTCATGAAGTAACGGTTGCCGGTCCTTCAACTCCAGTAGAAGTGCTAGGTTTGTCTGGTGTTCCTATTGCAGGTGAAGATGCCTTAGTTGTGCAAGATGAGCGTAAAGCTCGTGAAGTTGCAAGTAAGCGTCACACTAAGCAACGTGATTTGAAATTAGCTAAACAACAAAAAGCTAAACTTGAAAACATGTTTGCCAATATGGAAGCTGGTGATGTTAGCGAACTTAATGTTGTATTAAAAGCTGACGTTCAGGGTTCTGTAGAAGCAATTTCAGAATCGTTAACTAAACTATCTACTGATGAAGTAAAAGTCATTATTGTAGGTAGCGGTGTTGGTGGTATTACTGAAACTGATGCTAGTTTAGCTGCAGCCTCAAGCGCCATTGTGGTTGGCTTTAACGTTCGTGCCGATGCTACTGCAAGACGTATTATTGAAGCTGAAGAAATCGACTTACGCTACTACAGTGTTATTTATGACCTGATAGATGAAGTTAAACAAGCAATGAGCGGTATGCTTGCGCCTGAGTTCAAACAACAAATTATTGGTTTGGCTGAAGTACGTGATGTATTTAAATCACCGAAAATTGGTGCAATCGCCGGTTGTATGGTAACCGAAGGTAACATTAAACGTAGTGCACCTATCCGTGTTCTTCGTGAAAATGTGGTTATTTATGAAGGTGAACTTGAATCACTTCGCCGCTTCAAAGACGACGTACAAGAAGTGCGTAACGGTATGGAATGTGGTATCGGCGTGAAGAACTACAACGATGTTAAGGTCGGTGACCAAATCGAAGTATTCGAAACCGTAGAAGTAAAACGCGAAATTTAACCCTCGCGTTTCAATTTAATTTAAAACGGGGGCTTAAGCCTCCGTTTTTGACTGGAATTTAGGAGTGTCAGTATGGCTAGAGAATTTTCCCGCACTGAACGAGTTGGACAGCAAATCCACAAAGAAGTGGCCAGCATTTTCCAAAACGAATTTAAAAATCGTGACCCACGTTTAGGCATGGTGACTGTGTCTGGCGTTGATGTCTCTCGAGATTTAGCCCATGCAAAAGTCTATG
This sequence comes from Alteromonas sp. M12, assembly GCF_037478005.1. Classification (NCBI taxonomy): domain Bacteria; kingdom Pseudomonadati; phylum Pseudomonadota; class Gammaproteobacteria; order Alteromonadales; family Alteromonadaceae; genus Alteromonas; species Alteromonas sp. M12. Next base: position 1,942,143 of record NZ_CP144164.1, read on the forward strand.
TGACATTTTTTGAGACTGATGAAGAAAAACTGAAGTTATTCAATCAAATAATGGAAGATAACAAAGGCTTTATTCGCACTTTGTTAGCCAAGCGTATGCGTATGCGTGCGGTACCTGCATTAAAGTTTTATCAAGATACTTCAATTACCGAAGGTATTCGTATTTCGACTTTAGTGTCACAAACATTAAATGACGATAAAGAGCGCGCGTTGAAAGCAGGTCGTGACTTAGATAAAGAAGATCAGGAAACGGACGAAAATAATTAATGGCTAGAAAGCGTAAAGGTCGTGGGATTGACGGCATGTTATTGCTCGATAAACCCTTGGGATTATCTTCCAATGATGCTCTTCAGAAGGTTAAACGGTGTTTCAATGCTGCAAAAGCTGGGCATACCGGCGCGTTAGATCCCTTGGCAACAGGCATGTTGCCTATTTGTTTGGGGGAGGCTACTAAGTTTTCTCAGTTTCTACTTGATGCCGATAAAACCTATTCAGTAACGGCAACATTAGGAGTACGTACTACAACTTCTGATGCAGATGGTGAGGTTGTTGAAAGTAAACCCGTAGAGGTTACTAATGGGCAAATTGAAGAGGCCTGTTTGAGCTTTGTTGGTACATCTGATCAAGTACCTTCGATGTTTTCTGCTTTAAAGTATCAAGGTAAACCCCTTTACTCTTATGCAAGACAGGGTATTGAAGTACCCAGAGAAGCACGCAAAATTACTATCTATTCTTTGCAAATCGAAAAGATTGAAGATAATAAAATCGATATGATAGTGCACTGTAGTAAAGGCACTTATATTCGATCTTTGGTGGACGATATTGGGCAACTATTAGGGTGTGGCGCGTTTGTAAGCCGTTTACACCGCTCTAATGTGGCCGATTACCCGGCAGATAAAGTTATTACTTTAGATGAGCTGTTAGCGATGCGTAAGAGCATTGATGATAATGAATTAGATATAATGGATGACAGCAGTTTTGTAGCGTTAGATGCATTGTTATTGGCAATGGATTCGCCGGTTAAGACGTTGCCAGAAGTTGAATTAGAAGCCGAACGAGCAAGTTACTTTTGTAATGGCAATCCAGTTAACGCTAAACAAGCTGTATCTTTTCCACTTGACTCTCAAGTTAGAGTTTATTCAAATGATTTGTTTCTAGGGGTTGGTTTCATTGATGATAATCAACAGATTGCACCTAAACGCTTAGTCGTAAGATAGTTTCCTCTTCGTTAGAATTAAACGTTTATATAAATTAAGACTCAGGAGAGACTGCAAATTTACCGCAGTTTAACCTGAGTTTTTTGTTTTCAGTGGACAATTATTTTTGCTTGATGGGCTGGCTAATCATAACCGCATCGGTAATTCTAAAAGGCGATGGCATTATATTTTCGGCTCTCGGTGTAAATTGCGCCAATTGTTTTGGTAAATCTCGACTGATTTCCACTAATCGTAATGTTGCTGGAAGCGTTTGTGGGCGATAATCGATCGTTATTTCAATCGGTTGCTGATCCGTCACAACGTAATACATCACAAAATTGTCTCGTTTTCTGCTGTTCTTTATTTCGAATGCTTTATGGTTAATTGCTAAACCAAAAATATCTATAGGTTCATCGCTTATTATTTCAATTGAGTTAATCGGACGATTCGGTTCGACTGTCAATACTAAGTGGATTACATCATTTTCATCTACTGAGCTACTTACGGTTACATTCGAGGGAGGAATATCAAGTGCTGTTGTGGCAGTTACATAATGAGTAGAACGACTCGCTCTAAAGGAGATTAAATCATTTAAAAGGCTTGTGTTGGTGTCGTTTTCGGCGAAGAATTGTTGCACAAAACTGTCTAAAAGCAGGTTATAGGAATATAACATGGCGTGTTTTGATTCGGTATCATAAACGTAATTGACACTGCTTGGTTTTTTTCGTTCAACTGAATAGTCTGCGTCCAAATATATACCTACAAAACTAATGAATGCCCCAGCTAAGCAAAACAACTGAACGCTTCGAATACCTTTTACGACAAATAATATTGGCAATAACGTCATCAGTAATAGAGTACTCATAACTGTCGCAATAGCTAAATTCGAAAGCCCTAGACCCACTACAAAAACGGGTATCAAAGGCGATATTATGACTAATCCAGGTAAACTGAAAAGTGTGTAGGTTATTGCTTTTCTATTTGCAGTGGTTCTGTAGCGCAGAATGTTGCCAAAGATTGCAAGAGGAGTAACCGCTAAAATTATAAAAAAACCTGCACCGGTTAGAAAAATGGCTATCAAAATATTGATGCCAATCCACATTGCAATAATCGGTATATACCACTCAACTACCTTTATGCTAGGAAACTTCTTGGTCAATATTTGGTATGTCCAAATATTTAAAGCCATTGTAAGCAAGATTGCGGTAGCTAAAATGTAGTGGCCGCCGTAAGGAAAACCCTGTGGGATGTCATTGAATTGCGGATAAATCCATAACAAACCATGCCAACCGGCTACTCCAATGCAAACGGCAATTAGAAGACTTAAAATGAGTGGAATAGTAGCAATCAATATAGATTTAGCTTTAAGTTGTTTTTTCTTAATTGCAGATATGGTCATCATCAAAAACACCAAAGCTACTAGAATACTCATGGGGAGTACCCACGAAAATGGATAATCATAAAGTGCAATGTTGGCAAAATTAAAGTACACCACATCTTTTTCTGACTTGAGTTTTTCTAAATCCGCGTTGGAAAAGTAAGGCAGTAGAGCTGATAGATAACTAATTTGGTGATTTAAACTAGACGCATCTAATCGGTCGGGGGTATCTTGGGCTGAATGGTAATCGAAGTGATCATCAATAAACGCAAAATTTACGCCGTTGATGTCTGCTCGTTGTCTAAATACAGTGAGATCTGTGTCATTTGGCAGCATTTTATAGATGCTATACATTAAAGAGTTGGCCGTTGGATAAAAAAGCTTTGCAGCAGCTAATTCTTTAACTAATTTTTTATTTCCCTGATTGGTTTCTAGTAACGTAAAGCTTGCGCCACCGGAACCTCGCGCTTCAAAGTTTAGGATTAAGCCAATTTTATCTGCTATTGGGTGTTCAGTTACAAAACCTAGTGCGCCAAGTAAACCTTGTTCTTCTGCATCGGTAAAAATAATATAAATATCATTACTGTGGGGTAATCCACTTTCTAAAAAAGCTCGGATTGACTCAAGAATAGTCGACACACCGCTACCAGCATCACTTGCACCAGGAGAATATCCATTAGCGGAATCGTAATGGGACATTAATGCTAAACCTTTATTTCCCCCAGGCTGGGTTGTGGCCGGAATCTTCGCGATAATGTTTGCCACGTTTGATGCAACGAAATATTTTGACGACAGTGCTAACGTAGTTTGCACTTCGACCTCTAAATCAAGCTCTTCTAACTCATTAACAATATATTCTCGTACGTTGGTGTGCTCAATTGAACCTGTGAAATGGGGATATTCCGCTATTTTTGATAGGTGGGTCCGTATATTGGATGCGGATATATCCACACTGCCCATTTTGTATTGGGCATCATCGGAAGGCTTCTGAGCATTCCATGTAAGAACTACAGTGAATACAATTGCCATAATCACTAGGAAACTTATCAGTCTTGAAGCGTTCTTTTCGTAATTTGGCATGACATTCCTTTGTAGTGTTTGCCGCACAACTTGTACGACTTATGCAGAACTCATAATCCTTAGCTTAATGTAAAACAAAAAAGATACAAATTTCCATGCAACAATTAAAAATACCGGAAGATATTCCTGCAATCCGTATTTATACGTAATTTACCTTGATAAAAATGCCGGCATCGCTATAATACGCGCTCTTTCGACTCCGCTGAATTAGTGATCGGCGAGTCTTTATTTAATTTGGAGAAAAATATGTCACTAACTACTCAAGAAACTGCACAAATCATTGCTGACTTTGGTGTTAAAGAAGGCGATACAGGTTCACCTGAAGTACAAGTTGCTTTATTGACAAACAATATCAATAAATTGCAAGGTCACTTTGCTGATCATAAGAAAGACCACCACTCTCGTCGTGGTTTGTTACGTATGGTTAGTCAACGTCGTAAGTTACTTGATTACCTTAAAGGTAAAAACGTAGAGCGTTATCAAGATCTTATCAAACGTTTAGGTCTACGTCGTTAATTCGATTAGATACTACAGAAAGGCGCTTGAAAGCGCCTTTTTTGATCCAGCTTGAAAAATTAGCTATTGTTTTTTGCTTTCCAATTGACTGAAAAATTCCTCTCGCTCGCTTTCCGACAAAATACCAACAAAAGGGGAGTGGCGTCGTAATTTATTCATTTGTTCATTCACAGTACAAAGCTGCGAAACCAAACTGGGCATGTTATTTTTAAGTTCCAGTATTGACCACCAATCTAAATATACTCCGCGATAAATTAATCCTGCTTTAAATCGTGATTCTAGCTTTTCTTCAACCAATTGAATCAACTCGGGAAACTGCAATAGTTTTTCGCCAATACGCTGGTGAATAGCCAATAAATTATCATCAATGGCGCTAGGTTGTTTGCTACCACTTCTGCCTGTTCTCATGGGAAACTCTCGAATCGAATTGATTTCAACTACTGGTTTTCATCTAATAAAGGTGCAAGCATAGACTCTAATCCGTTGAGTTTTATTTCATACATCAAAGCCAATTGCTCCCCCAGTTTTCCTTCTGGAAATCCTTTTTGGTGAAACCACACCAAATAAGGCTCAGGTAAGTGCAGCAGTTTTCGTCCTGCGTATTTACCAAATGGCATTGTTTGGTTTACTGCTTGTTTTATAACTGTTGGATCAAACATTAGGGCGCTTCATTCTAATCGTGGTGTTCTGAGTTTTGCTGAGTATCCCAAAGCTTCTTATATAAGCCATTTTGGTTTAAAAGCTCGGAATGTGTACCTTGTTCTACTACAGCTCCATTATCAACCACTACAATTTTATCTGCGTCAATAATGGTTGAAAGACGATGGGCAATCACGACACTTGTGTGTCCCTGCGAGACTTCTTTGATGGCGTCTAAGATTGCTTTTTCTGACTGACTGTCTAATGATGAAGTGGCTTCGTCAAAGACTAGAATAGGTGGTTTTTTAAGTATAGTTCTAGCGATTGCTATCCGCTGTTTTTCGCCACCAGATAGTTTAAGTCCACGCTCACCTACTTGGGTCTCAGCACCTTTGGGTAAGCTGTCTACAAATTTTCTTAAATGGGCTAAATCAATGGCTTGTTGAACTTCGTCATCTGAGGCTGTCGGTCGACCGTATCGCACGTTTTCAAATATGCTGTCGTTAAATAAAACGGTATCCTGCGGCACTATACCAATGGCTTTTCTCAAGGACTGTTGTGACACTTGACTGATATCTTGATTATCAATCAGTATTTTTCCCGTTGTTACATCGTAGAAACGAAACAATAGCTTAACTATCGTTGATTTTCCTGCACCGCTTTCACCCACAACGGCGATTTTTTTCCCTGCATCTATACTGAATGATAAATTATTCAGAATAGGACGATCATTGTTATAACAAAACCCAACGTTGGAAAAGGTTATTTGTGCTCCAGATACCTTTAAATCACTGTCTTTATGATTATTTTTAACTTCGGGGGACTTTCCAAGCAGAGCAAATAAATTTTCGATATTTGCCAGTGAGCCTCTAATTTCACGGTACACAAATCCCAAAAAATTTAACGGCATAAATATCTGCATAGTGAATGCGTTTATTAGAACAAAGTCACCAATTGTCATAACGCCATCTGCAACACCATATGCAGCCATTGCCATCATGGCTGTCATTGCGATGGCAATGATCAATGCCTGTCCACCATTTAGTGCAAACAGTGATAATCTATTTTTACGTCTGGCACTTTCCCAACCAGCTAAGTCCTTATCATATCGCTCAGCTTCATACGCTTCGTTATTGAAATATTTTACCGTTTCATAATTCAGCAGGCTATCAATGGCTCGTGTATTGGTGCTGGAATCAGCAAGGTTCACTTCACGAACATATTTGGTGCGCCAGTCAGTGGCTTTCATGGAAAATATCACGTAGAACACTACTGACAATAGAATGACTATGGCGAAGTTAAAGCCGTAATTATAGAACAACAAACCTACCACCATGGCTATTTCTATTAGCGTTGGCCCAATATTGAATACCATAAAGCGCATTAGGAAACTTATTCCGCTAGTGCCTCTTTCTATGTCTCTGGTGAGTCCGCCTGTTTGCCTATTGAGGTGAAAATCTAAGTCGAGGCTATGCAGATGCTCAAACACACGTAAACCGACTCTGCGCATCGCTCTTTCTGTAACTCTGCCAAAAAGGGTATCTCTTATTTCACCAAACAAAACGTTGGCAAGGCGCAATGTGCCATAGGCGATGATCAGTGCAATAGGCGCTAGAATTAATTGCTCGGTTTTTGAGTTTAGACTATCCACAGTGTGTTTCAGTACGAAGGGAAGCCCAACACTGGCTACTTTAGCTGCAACTAAACAAAGAAACGCGAGTAAAACTCGTTGTTTAAACTCCAATAAATAAGGCCAAAGTTGCTTGAGGACCAGCCAGTTGACTGGGGTATCGGGATCAATTGGTATTCTTCGTGAACGCATATTGCTGCTGCACAGATAAAATGTTCAGGTAGTTTATCAGAAAAGCTGGTTAACTTAATCCTGGTTTTCTAGCAAACGGCATGAATTTATAGCTTGTTGGTGGTAAATAGAATGCTGGATTAGGCACTCTCGTGCAGCATCTCTCTTACCTTTTGATAACGCTCAAACTGTTCATCATTTAGTTCGCCGTTTTCTATCACCCTAATACAATTATCGATAAGTTTTTGAATTGAAAGGTCAGCTCTATTGGTATTTTCATTCATGGTAATGGCTTGTAGTAAATTTAATGCAATAGCGATATTTTTTGGCATAACCGTAAAGGCTTGTCTGAAAACTCGTAAGGCATCTTCAAGATCCCCCCGTCTGTAAAAAGCGACTGCTGAATTGTTAAGCTCTTTGGGAGTTTGTTTAATAGTGGATCGTTCCAGTTTCTCTTGTCTAACATAGTGTAAAAATAAACTGCCTTGCTTTTCGTCCTTCTTACAACGTTGTTCGATCACATCCATGATGTTGCTTGATTTTTCGTAAAGTCCTAACTCATGAAACGCTTTGGCTTTGTCTAACAGGGCATCCATACTTTCTAATTCCCAGTTTTCTTCTGCAAGCTGATCAAGCAGGGCTTTGGCATTTTCTTTTTCATCTTGTAAATAAAGTAATCGGGCATCAATCACTTTAATTTGGTCATGTAGTTCCGCTTTGGGGAATGCAGACTTGAATTGTTTTACATATTCATTAGCTTGTTTAAGTAAGTTGTAGGTTTCACTTTCATCTGCTGTCATGGCAAAGTCAATACCGGCTCGCGCAACGTTTAGATAGTTTTCTGGCTTATCGTGAATGGAATCTTTAGCAAAACGTACAATCTTTTTGGCGGCATCAAATTGGGTTTCGTAGTCATGGGTAATGCGCGATAAATCCAAGGCGGTTTTGTGGCGTCTGATGTTTCGAGGTGAGATTTCAGTTGCCATCACAACGCACTCGAGAGCGACATCAAAATCTTTTTGTTTGATATGCAGAGCTGATAATAAATCGTATGCGGCTAATTGCGAATCGGATTTAAAGGCTAATTCCAGGACTAACTTTTCCGCATCATCATCTTCATTGAGTCGAATATGGGCGTTTACTAAGCCTAACTGCGCCCACGTGAACGATTGCACATTGATTATTGCTTGATAAAACTCTTTTGCTTGCTCAAAGTGACCGCAGGCTAATAGTAACTCTCCTTTGGTTTTAAGGGCCAGAGGAAAAAACTCAGCGTTTTTGGGCTCGGATAAAAATAATTCAACTTCAGCCAGTGCTTTGGAAAGCTGACCTTTACCCATAAAACGATAGACTTTTTTTAACGCTCGTTTTCTCACTAACACTTTTGTTAAGCGTCTATCCAAATCATTTACTGTAAAGGGCTTGGCCAGAAAGTCATCGGGTTGCAACTCGACAATGCTGTGAACTAAATCAGAGGTGGTGTCAGCACTGATAAAAATAAATGCGGTGCTTGGTTCTAGCTCGCCATTATGTTTTAGCTGATCGTAAAGGTGATAACCATCGTGATCTTTCTTTAAGTTGTATGAGCAAATTATAAGATCGTAGTGCTCATGCCTGATTTTATTCAATGCATGTTGAGCTCTATCCACATAAGTAATGTTATTAAAGCCGAGTTCTTCTAAGGAATATTTCATATATCCTTTTGCTAAAACTTGATCATCAACGACTAGTACTTTTGTCTCTTTCGATATTTGGGGATTCATAAGCGAGTAAATTTGCAAACAGATACTTAGGTTATCGTACTTTACGGCAATTTAATAAGGGCTTTTTGTTTTCTTAAGCGAAATCTTTGGAGGTGAATCAAGGAAATAACATGATTTGTTGCAAAAGGATTTAATCACAGAGCAGGGGAGGCAATGCCAATAGATTCCCCAAAGGAGTAATTCAGCAGCTGAACGGCTATGTAAAGCTTGAACTAAGGTACTGTTGATTTAAATTTGTAAATAGAGAAATAGAGAAATAGAGAAATAGAGAAATAGAGAAATAGAGAAATAGAGAAATAGAGAAAGGGTGGTGGACGCTACTGGGCTTGAACCAGTGACCCTCGCCTTGTAAGGGCGATGCTCTCCCAACTGAGCTAAGCGTCCATATTTTCTTTCTTACTGTGCTGAACCACTGATCCTCGCCATTCTTTTGTAAAAGGCGGTGATGCTTGCTCTTTTTTCAACTGAGCTAAGCGTCCATTTAAACTTTGAAACATTGTAGAAAATTGGTGGACGCTACTGGGCTTGAACCAGTGACCCTCGCCTTGTAAGGGCGATGCTCTCCCAACTGAGCTAAGCGTCCAATTTTCTTTTTTACTTGCTGTGCTTGGCAAGTGGAGCGCTATTATAGATATGCGACTTAGACTGTCAACCCTAAACTATAAAAATATTGTTTAAATGGCGATTTTCTATCCATTACGTAGTTTTGCCGTGCGTTTAATGTACAAAATGGCTTAAAAATCTCATTTATCACTTATTAGTTTCTAAAATTGGTTTTTTTTAGTCTACGTAGACTGGTAAACTTCGCGCACTTAATTAAAAAGGAAACAATAATGTCCGTGATCACCCGATTTGCCCCTAGTCCCACCGGTTATTTACATGTAGGAGGTGCCAGAACTGCACTTTACTCATGGTTATATGCCAAGAGTAAAGGAGGTAAGTTTGTCTTACGGATTGAAGATACTGACATTGAGCGTTCTACCCAGTCGGCTATCGATGCCATTTTGGAAGGAATGGATTGGTTAGGTTTGGATTACGATGACGGACCTTATTATCAAACTAAACGATTTGATCGCTATAAAGAATTGATCGAACAGTTGCTCAGCGAGGGGAAAGCTTATAAGTGTTTTATGAGCTCAGCGGAATTAGACGATATTCGCGAAAAGCAAATGGCCGCGGGAGAAAAGCCTCGTTATCCTGGAACATGGCGAGATAGAACGGATCATCCTGAAGGACAACCTTTTGCTATTCGCTTTAAAAATCCACTCGAAGGTAAAGTGGTCATCAACGACCATATACGAGGAAAGATCGAAATTGCCAATGCTGAATTAGATGATTTGATTATTCAGCGCAGTGATGGAACCCCCACTTACAATTTTTGCGTAGTAGTAGATGATTGGGATATGGGAATTTCTCATGTGGTACGTGGCGAAGATCATATTAATAATACGCCTCGTCAAATTAACATCTTAAAAGCATTGGACGCACCTGTGCCCGAATATGCTCACGTATCGATGATTTTAGGAGATGATGGAAAAAAATTATCAAAACGACATGGTGCCGTGGGTGTTATGCAATACAGAGATGATGGTTATCTACCTCAAGCCCTGTTGAATTACCTTGTTCGTTTAGGTTGGTCTCATGGTGACCAAGAAATATTCTCTAAACAGGAAATGATTGAATTATTTGATTTAGATTCAATCGGCCAATCAGCTTCTGCATTTAATACTGAAAAGCTTATTTGGTTGAACCAACATTACATTAAAACGCTTCCTGCGAATGAAGTAGCTGAACACGCTAGATGGCATTTTGAACAACAGAACATAGACTTGTCTAATGGACCTAAACTTGAAGCTGTTATTGAAGCGCAAGCCGATCGTGTAAAAAACTTGGTAGAGTTGGCACAGATTAGTCGATATTTTTATGAAGAGTATGAAGAGTTCGACGCCAATGCCGCGAAAAAACATTTACGGCCAGTTGCTAAAGAAGCGTTGTTATTAGTAAAAGAAAAATTATCTAATATTGATGACTGGACGCCTGTATCAATTCAGAACGCAATTAATGACACTGCGCAAGAATTAGAGATTGGAATGGGTAAAGTCGGCATGCCGTTGCGTGTGGCCGTTACAGGGGCAGGGAATTCGCCGTCACTAGACGTCACTCTAAATCTGTTAAAACCTGAACAAATTGCTCAACGAATCGACAAAGCGCTCATTTATATAGCAAACAGAGAGAAATCATAAAAAAATCATAAAAAAATCGTTGACATGAAAAGGTCTGATGCCTAGAATGCGCCCCGCTGTCAAGGAATGGTAGCTAGCTAAAACAGCTTAGCCACTAGTGACATAAAGCACGGGGCTATAGCTCAGCTGGGAGAGCGCTTGCATGGCATGCAAGAGGTCGGCGGTTCGATCCCGCCTAGCTCCACCAATATCATGGATTGTTTACTACCACCTAGGCCAGTAAGCATTAGATATGACAAGAATTTGTTTTGTAAGGCGTTTTAAGTTGTAGGGTGGTTCACCATCCAATAATGTCGCTCCTCTCGCAGGCTCGACTCGCCTTACAGAAATTTATCGAAGCTTGCTTCGATAGGCAAAATTTCTGTCCCCATCGTCTAGAGGCCTAGGACACCGCCCTTTCACGGCGGTAACAGGGGTTCGAATCCCCTTGGGGACGCCATTTTGAATAGAGTATAGGATGTACTCGGTGGTCGGTAACGGCAACAAGGAACGCTTAATTCACACTCCTGGGCGAATTAAGTAAATAGTAGTGATAGAAAATTGTTTTTGTAAGGCTCGTTATAGTTATAGGGTAGTTCACTATTCTATAATGTCGTTCCTCTCGCAGGCTCGACTCACCTTACAAAAAATCTCGGAAACATGTTTCCGAAGGAAGATTTTTTGTCCCCATCGTCTAGAGGCCTAGGACACCGCCCTTTCACGGCGGTAACAGGGGTTCGAATCCCCTTGGGGACGCCAATTAGAAAAACCGCACTTTTTAGTGCGGTTTTTTTATGTCTGAAAAATAATAGGTAAAGTGGCTGACATTTTTCATGGCTGTCCACGCTATCAGCATCCAGGATGACAGGATCTAAAAGGTCAATGGGACATCTGATGTGTATCCAATTGCTAATTTGCACAAATATCTATGCTGTAGCATATTAGGTGCAATTCGAATTTATTGGAAAATAGCATTGAATCCATTGAATTGGATAGGCAATAAAATAGCGCACTTTCTACAAAAGCCTAGCCCAACCTATCGTAGTGAGACCACTTGCGAGCCTGATGCTTTATTAAAAACCCTCAAAAAAGGCGATGTGCTGTTGATTGATGGTGTAAGTAGGGTGAGCACCGCAATTAAATATTTAACTCAGTCTACTTGGTCACACGCGACGCTATGCATAAGCGACCAATACGGTATTGAAAATCCAGATATTGCTAAAGTCCATTTACTCGAAGCTGATGTTGTGGAGGGTGTCAGGGTGGTAAATTTACAGGAATATGTGGATCAAGGGACAAGAATTTGTCGGCCAGTCAGTCTCAATCAACAGGATATTGACAAAATTGTAGACTATGCGAGACAAAGAATTGGGCATCAATACGATACCAAAAATATTCTCGATTTAGCTCGTTATTTAATCCAAACTCCGCCGGTACCTGTGGGGTGGAGGCGGAATATGTTGTCTCTGGGGAGCGGAGATCCGACTAGAGCAATTTGTTCTTCATTATTGGCACAAGCATTTCAATCAATTGGTTACCCCATTTTGCCACAAAAAATTACACGGCCTCAAAGTACGCTTGTCAGATCTAAAATAAATCATTTTTTCCAATCTAGGCACCACACACTTTTTGTACCTAAGGACTTTGATATATCACCATACTTTGCCATTATAAAGCCGACTATCGAATTACATTTTGATCCTTATTCGTTTAACTGGGTTTCTGAATCCGAATTAAAACAAGAAAATCAACAGCCAACTGTTGTAAAAGATTAACAGGAGACAACCATGCTTGAACTTAGGCCAAATTGTGAGTGGTGTGATAAAGATTTACCCCCTGAGAGCACCGAAGCCTGTATCTGTACTTACGAATGTACTTTTTGTCAGAGCTGCGTCGATTCTGTATTGCTGAATGTTTGTCCAAATTGTGGAGGTGGTTTTAGCACAAGACCAATAAGGCCAGCGAGGCCTTTTAGGCTAGGGGTTAGCCTACAAAGTCATCCAGCCTCTACAAAGCGCGTTAACAGTCCTTATTCAAAAGAGGAAATTGAGGCATTTCGGAAAACTGTAGTGACCAAATAAGAGTAATGAAATTACAATCCAAAAACATCAGTTCTCCTTGTATTCGAAATTGTTGTTTAGACCAACATGATGTTTGCTTGGGATGTAACCGTAGCCTAGAAGAAATTTTAATCTGGGGGAGTGCTGATGATGAGCAAAAAATAAATATATTATTAAATACTCAAAAGCGTGAAAATCAACGTAATAAAGTACCAAATAACAGATCATAAAAGCGCCATTTTTGCTACAATCCGCCACTTTCTGTTTCCCTAAAATTTAATTAATTGAAATGAAAATTGTGTTAGCGCCTATGGAAGGCGTGGTTGATCATCTAATGCGCGATATGTTGACTCAAGTCGGCGGATTTGACTCGTGTGTAACTGAATTCGTGCGTGTGGTAGATCAACTTTTACCGACTAAAGTATTCTATCGTCTATGCCCTGAATTACATCACCATGGATTAACACCTTCAGGTGTGCCAGTAAAGGTGCAACTGTTAGGGCAAGAACCTGATTGGCTGGCGGAAAATGCGGTTAGAGCGATTGAATTAGGTTCTCATGGTGTGGATTTGAATTTTGGCTGTCCCGCCAAGACTGTCAATAAAAGTAAAGGCGGAGCAGTACTTTTAAAAGAGCCTGAAGCTCTTTATAAAATCGTTTTGGCAGTGCGTGAGGCGGTTCCTCAACAACACCAAGTGACAGCCAAAATGCGCTTAGGTTTTGAAGATAAATCTTTAGCGATTGAAAATGCTCAGGCTATTGAAGCCGCAGGGGCCAGCAGTTTAGCGATTCATGCGCGAACCAAAACTGAAGGATATAAACCGCCTGCTTATTGGGAGTGGATTGCCAAAATACGCCAACAAACGCAGATCCCTATTATTGCTAACGGTGAAATTTGGTCGAAGGCAGATGCAATCCTTTGTCAGCAGCGTTCTGAGTGCCAGGACATTATGTTGGGACGAGGTGCGTTAGCTTTGCCTAATTTAGCTCAAGTTATACGACAGGATGCTAGTAAGATGACGTGGGAACAGGTTAAAGCACTACTGTTAAGCTATTCAGGATATGAAATATTTGGTGATAAAGGTCGTTATTATCCGAACCGTATAAAACAATGGTTAGGCTATTTAAAAGTGCAATATCCAGAAGCTGAAAGCTTGTTTATGCGTATTCGGTCAATGACTAAATCAGCCGATATTGTGTCTGTTCTGCAGCACTATCAAGACAGTGATGTTTTTAGCTAAAAGATATTTTTTAACAACAATTATTATAGGTGATTTGAAATGGCATTGAAGCCGACAATTTATAAGTTTCGTATTTCGTTGGCTGACATGGACAGGCATCATTATGATAATTTGAGTTTAATAGTGGCACAACACCCATCTGAAACAACGCAGCGGATGATGGCTAGAATTGTTGCTTTTTGTATTCATGCTCAAGATGGACTGGAATTAACCAAAGGATTAAGCGAAACCGCAGAGCCGGACATTTGGGTGAAACAGCCAAATGATGACATAAGTTTATGGATAGAAATTGGTGAGCCTGACGCAGAAAGAATTAAAAAAGCTACTCGTTTGGCCTCTAATGTGATTGTTTATAGTTTTAATACTAAGTCTGATGTGTGGTGGCAGCAATCAGCCACAAAATTTAAACAGCTAAATGCAAAATTCTATAGATTTGATTGGCAACACATATGTCAACTTACTGAATTAATTGAAAGAACAATGGATATAACAGTTACCATTGCAGATCAATCTGCATTCATCGCCACAAATCTAGGTGAATGTGAAGTTCCTTGGGATGAACTTCAGGCAGGTTAATTGCAGTATCTTCAACAACTGGTATATTTAATTCTAAGAAAACTCGCTCTGCTTTCTATGTTCTAGATTTTATTTGGATTAACAATAAAAGCTGGGCAGGGTTTGACCATCCGTTATCGATAAAAACAACAATAAACGAACTTACTTTTTGGCAGGAAATCATGAAAATACTATCTACCTACGCAGGGGTCTCCCTAAGCGTTTTGGCTAGCGTGTTATTAGCTAGTTGTGATGCAGAACAACCAGAAAAAGAACCGCCAGTTACCCTGAATAAAAATCCATTCCCTAGTACTTATCAAGCGATGGACAGTGAACCGACTTTAATTACAAATGTGCATATTCTCGACGGTGTTGGTGGTTACATTGAATCCGGTTCCGTATTTATAAGCGATGGTAAAATTAAGGCGATAGGAAAATCAGTTAGTGCGCCAGATGGAACTAAAACCATTGATGGTAAAGGGCAATGGGTTACCCCTGGGATTATTGATGTACATAGCCATTTAGGCGTTTATGCCACACCCGATACAGCTTCTCATTCTGATGGCAATGAAATGACTAATCCAGTAACAGCCCAAGCTTGGGCGGAACATTCAATATGGCCACAGGATCCTGGTTTTCATCGAGCGCTTATTGGAGGTGTCACCAGTTTACAAATATTGCCAGGCTCTGCCAATTTAGTGGGGGGCAGATCGGTAACCGTTAAAAATGTGCCCAATCGAGTGATTCAAGATATGAAGTTTCCAGGAGCTCCCTACGGCATCAAGATGGCCTGTGGAGAAAATCCAAAACGTGTATATGGCAAAAAAGGTGGGCCCGGCACACGAATGGGTAACGTAGCAGGGTATCGACAAGCTTGGGCAGATGCACAAGACTATAAAAATAAATGGGATCGATATTATGCAGAGTACGATCAAGGTAAGGATCCTAAAGTTCCAAAAAGGGATTTAAAGTTAGAAACCTTAGCTGGTGTGTTGGATGGTGAAATCATCGTTCATATGCATTGTTATCGTGCTGATGACATGGGCACAATGCTGGATGTAATGAAAGAGTTTAACTATCAAATTGGTTCTTTTCATCATGCCGTTGAATCTTACAAAATTGCGGATCGTTTAAAAGAAAACAATGTTTGTTCTTCAATGTGGGCTGACTGGTGGGGCTTTAAGATGGAAGCTTATGATGGTATTCAAGAGAATATCCCTATGGTCCATGCTGCTGGGGCCTGCGCCATAGTGCATTCTGATGACGACAAAGGCATTCAACGTTTAAACCAAGAAGCAGCTAAGGCCTGGGGAAATGGTAAGCGAGTTGGAATTGAGATCTCACAAGCTGATGCGTGGCAGTGGCTATCTGCAAATCCTGCTAAATCATTAGGAATATTTGATCAAACAGGTTCATTGGAAGTAGGTAAAAACGCCGATTTAGTACTATGGAGTACAGATCCGTTTTCTACTTATGCTAAAACCGTCAACGTATACATTGATGGAGCCCTTGCTTTTGATCGTAACGATCCAAGTAGTTGGCCGGTAAGTGATTTTGAATTAGGACAACCAGGTGAAGGAGACAGCAAATGATTAACTTAAGTAAATTACTTTCTTTAGCTGTGTTGGCGGTTTCCGTTGCTAGCATTTTTAATAATAATGCGATAGCAAAAAATATTGCGATTGTTGATGCCACAGTTCACACCATGACAGAGCAGGGCACATTAACCAACGCTACCGTATTAATTAGTGAAGGTAAAATTCAGACGATTTTAACCGAAACTCCTGCGTTGACCGGCTATGAGATTATTGATGGTAAAGGCAAAGTAGTCACACCTGGTCTGATTGGTGCCTATACGTCTTTGGGATTGGTAGAAGTAAGTTCCTCTGCAGGAACAGTAGACAGCAGTTCTTCTGACAATGCGATTAGCAAAACCGGTGCTGCGTATGACGTATCTTATGCACTTAACCCTAATTCTTCGTTAATGGCTATATCTCGAATTGAAGGAATTACCTCAGCAGCGACAAGCATGAACAGAACTGGACAATTGTTTACTGGACAAGGTGCAATTATTACCCTTGGTCAGGGCAGTTCAGCACTAATGAAAAAGTCCGCTTTTGTCTCTACTGGTGTCGACAATGGCGCTGCAAATAACAGCGGCGGCAGTCGAGCTGCGTTATGGGTAGCTTTGGAACGAGCTTTAGATGAGGCAAGCTATGTCGATGGTAAAACGTTCAATCCTCAATCCCCGTGGTACGGTATAAGCAGTCTTGATGATGCAATCGCCTTAATACCTGTTATAAAAGGCGATATTCCACTAATGATCGCGGCTCATCGTGAAGCGGATTTGTTGCAAGTGATAGCGTTGAAAAAACGTCATCCTAAACTAGATGTTGTAGTTCTATATGCAACTGAAGGTTGGAAAGTGGCTGAACAATTAGCGCAAGCAGATATTGCTGTTATTTTGAATCCTGAATCGAATTTACCGTACGAATTCGACCAATTAGCTGCAACAATGGAAAACGCTGGTCGCTTGCAAAAGGCCGGTGTAATTATTGCTATTGGTATGAACACCCACAATATTCGTTTAGCCAAGCAACATGCTGGAAATGCTGTTTCTCACGGCTTACCTTGGGATGCA
The DNA here is from genome assembly GCF_037478005.1 of Alteromonas sp. M12. Taxonomy (NCBI): domain Bacteria; kingdom Pseudomonadati; phylum Pseudomonadota; class Gammaproteobacteria; order Alteromonadales; family Alteromonadaceae; genus Alteromonas; species Alteromonas sp. M12. The sequence continues at coordinate 1,959,233 of NZ_CP144164.1, forward strand.
GGCCTTGCCGCGTTAACAATTAACCCAGCCAAGATATTTGGTATAGACGACAAAGTTGGTAGTCTGAGCAAAGGCAAACAAGCTGATGTGGTGGTTTGGTCTGGCGATCCGATGGAAGTTGCTGAGGGTGCTGAAGTTGTTATCATTAATGGTGAGTTAGTTGAAATGACATCTCGTCAGACAAAACTGCGTGATAGGTATTTGCAACCTTCTAATGGCAAAAGTGTGCATTACACCAGACCATAAATTGTTATCTCTGACTCGTGCGTAGTATGGGTTGGTAATATAGTAATTTAAACACAAAATAGAACTTTAGATGTGACCCCCAATAGTTGAAAAATCCGAAGACTGGGGGTCTTTTTTATGGCTAACCCGCACTTATTCTTCAAGTTTTTTTTGCGCCTTTCCTACATCTTTAATCTTTAACAGCAAATATTCATTTTTTGGATACCGTTAAACTGCTCTGCAGCAGATTTATTGGAAATAATCATATCAGACGGTCACCAAACTTTTTATAAGGTACTCTTTAAATTAAGTGCTGATATTGATTTGAGCAATATTTCACACCTCAATTTGGTTGATGAACTTCAATACTTGGTGTTTTATGATACGCACTCTTTGTCGCTGGCAGCAAAAATACGATTATGGGTTATCAATTGTTTTTTATTGGGTTGGATAACAAAGCTTGAAGCTGGTTATTTGTTACTTCAGTCTTAAATCCTTAATTCATTGTTCCAGTATTTGATGTGATTTTGATTGGGACATGACTAAATGGCCAATTGAAATACAGTGGTTTCTTTAGACCAGTTTAACCGTGCATGCTAACGAAACTCAATTAATCTGGCAGTGTACTTATATTCGGTATTTATCCTATGTCTATTTATAAGTAAGCTGACCTTTTTCTATTTGTTATTGAATAGCTAATTCATAATCGCTTAAACAGACTTTTTGAGAATGTTTAGTCATTAATTGCATTACATTCTGCAAATTAAATTTGAAAAGTGTCAACGCTATTTAGGGCGGGTTAGGGTCATAAAAAAAGCCCGCGATTGCGGGCTTTTTTAATTTTTGAAATAACTAACTAATTATTGAGCTTCAACATCAAGAACAGTTAGTGCATTTTCATCTCCGTTTTCATCTTTATATATGACACCACCAACATAGTTTTCACCACTTTGCAGTCCATACATACCGACATAAACGTTACTTGTACGACCATTAACAGCTCGTGAAGATGCTCTAACAGTCATTTTTTTAGTACCAGACTCATCGACAGTCCAGACGTGTAATGGAGCGAGAACACTGTCTTCGCCACCCAATGAATAACCGTGTACAAACACGACATAAATGTCACTATTTCCTAGATTAGCTAAAGGCTCAGGATCAATTAAGACAACAGATTCATTCGATGTAGCGGTTAAACTAGAGCCAACTTCTGAACAGCTAAAACCTGGACAAGCATAAACATATAAGTCCAAATCAACATCAGCAGTGGCTTGATCTTCGTCATAAAGGGCGAATTTAGCTATGCGAGTACCTTCTGGCACGTCTACAAAGTAAAAACCTAAACTACCTTCATTGAAAGCGAATTCTTGGTCAGCATCCTGATAAACGGTATCTACAAATACATCAGCAGTATCTAGGCCAATTCCTTCAGCATACAATCTGCCGTTATAACCCATTTCCGCTGATAATGTGACCCGTGCAACAGAACTTGTAGTAGTCATGTTTACAGTCTCAGGAGCGATAACTCTAAGTGGAGCTGTTGGTTTTATAGCGATTGGACTGCGAACATCGTGACTTCCATCACTCCATGTTATATCACCAAATACCCATTCATCCTCTACTGCACTGTCATTTTTAGTAAAGGTCAACTGATAAATACCCAGACCACTATCGTTGAAGCTCATAGTATCTGAATCAACAATTGTTCCTGTGGCAAAATCGTAAACACTTACAGTGACATCAACACCTTCTGGAGCGTTAACTGTAGCAACGTAGCTATCAGAGTCACTTACATTAGTCACATAACGTGTAATGGTTTGCGTGTCTGCTAGTTGTTCAATTGCAATGGAAGCAAGATTGAGATCACTGGCATCAGTTGGGAAACCAGCACCCTCTAATGCTGCACAAGCACCTGGGAAGTAATCTGATTCTACGAATGCTTGTTCACCTTGACCACATAAAAACGCATAGTAGTCATTAAAATTAGCATCGTAAACAAGACCAGGATCAACCGCTGAATTAGGATCAACATGACCTGCTCCATAATCAAATGGATCAGCAGCAGTTAAACCATCTTCTTTAGTTAGGTTTTGTCTTGCAGTCGTCATTATAGCTGATTTGACCGCAGCAGGACTCCATGTCGGATGAGCTTCTCTAACTAAGGTAGCTAAACCAGCAATGTGCGGTGATGACATTGAAGTACCACTTAGATAAGCATAGCTTTCACCCATCTGTCCGCTGTCGATTTGAGAACCGGAAGTCCCCGCTAGAATCTGCTGTCCCGGGGCTGTGATATCAGGTTTAATGATATCTGCTGTTGCTAGACTTTCACCACGTGAAGAGAAGCCGGCCATCTGATTGCCAATTTGTGGAATTATGCCACCAGAAATACCATCATTGGTTAAGGTAACACTTACCACCATTTCATCTACTAAATCTACTAATTCCAATCCATCAGAATTAGAGATCATCACACCAGGAATATTGATTCCAGTGCTTTCACCGCCCATGACGATCGCTTCAGCAGTTGAATAAACAACCACCCCGATTGCGCCGGCTTCTTGTGCATATAGAATTTTTTCTGAAAATGCACATGAACCTCTGGAAATTAAAGCGATATTTCCGTCAATTTCTTCAGCATTTGTAATTGGATTATTACCAGTAAAAATATCTGGATCTTCGTCACACATGAATACTGGAGATGTCGCTACCAATTGACCACTAAGACCTTCGTCAGGAATTGGAGAAGTAATTGAACCACCTAATGAATAATATGCGTCATTCGTATCGCCATAACTCACATTAAGAGATTTCCCTACAACCTCTGCATCTCCATCGTATGTTGATGCGCCAACTGTCGTTACCCATGGAACATTATGGGCAACAGTTTGTGCGCCAGGGCCAGAGTTACCAGCAGAAAGTGAACTAAATACTCCGCCTTGAGCTGCATTGAAAAATGCAACATGAACGGGATCGACTAAGGTCGTTGTACTTCCACTGATAGAATAGTTAATAACATCTACACCATCCGCAACTGCAGCATCAATAGCCGCTACAGAATCAGTTGGGAAACATCCGCTATTACCTTCCGCACTGCCATTCCAACAAACTTTATAGGCAGCGACACGAGCTCTTGGCGCCATACCTGTTACTGTACCGACATCTAATCCTAAAATTTTTGCTGAGACATTTTCATTCCCGCCCGCTGTAGTTATGGTATGTGTACCGTGACCGTCGGCATCTCTAGGGGAATCAAATTCACCAGGTAAGATAGATTCAGGTGCGAAGCCTGAATTAAAATAACGTGCACCGATTAATTTGTTATTACAACTAAACAGTGGATCAGTACCTACATCACAAGCATCCTCAGGAGCTGGCCATTCAGGTCGTGTCTCCTGGATAGGGTCAAAACCGGCGTCATCTAAACTGGGGTTTTCTGGCCATACACCGGAATCTACTACCCCAATAATCATGTTTTCGCCTTTATTGCCTAAAGTATGAAGTCCACCAGGCGCTGTCAATCCTAAAAAACTAGGAGTGTTTGATGTATCCATATGTCTTACTTCATCTGGCCATATGTTCAAAACTTCTGGATTACTTTTTAGTTTAGCAATTTGTGTTTCTGTTAAAACTGCCGCAAAACCATTGAACGCATGCTCATAGGTGTAAATTGCTTCAGTTACACCAACACTACTCATTACCTGTCTTTGTTTGTTAACTAGTTTATTGCGATACGTAATTGAAGCGACAGAGTTGGCATCATATTTTGCTGTGTTCAAGACACCATCTGCTTTTAACGGGATGCCAGTTGATTTGACTCCACTAATGGCGGGTTGGTCTTTTAACTGAATAATGTACCTAGAGGTTGTTTTTAAATTATGAGAGGTTGAACCATCTAAAGTGAGTAAACTGCGGTCTGAATTAGATAATGCCAAAGCACTATGCACAGACATCGCCAAAAAGCACCCGGTTCCGAGCACTGTTAGCTGTTTGCGTAACATAGAATCTTCCTTTATTGTTTTATAATTATGAGCAGCGTTTTACTGCCTACGTTTAGAAACGTTTTCCAAACTTCTTTGGTTTGGTAACTTGACCAAGATGGCCAAATCTAATCTTTACACCATCAAAACGTCTTTTATTTTTGATGTGGTCGTAAATTAGACTTTGTATTCAAGCAAGAAACATTCCCCCTATATAGCGTACTGATATATATAATAATTTTAATCGCTAGATAAAAGACGAATCAAAAGTTGTTAAAAATGCTGACAGAGGATTGATTGTTCCATGTACGATTGATGGTTGATTTTTATAAATAAATTTAAACAGCTCTCAAAAATTACGCTAAAAGCTATTGCGTTATAGTTATCGCTCTATATTCAGCGCTATTTAATTACTGATAACTATAAATATAGGTTAAATTACGAAAACATTAAAAAAGTACTTGATCTTCGGATTATGGTCTGTAGAATGCGCGCCTCGCTTCGGGACAAACTTTAAAGAATGTCTCTTCTTAATAGCCTTTATAAGAATATTAAGAGCAAGCCGCAAGGCAAGTGTGAAGCGGGATGGAGACGATTTAGCGATTTGAAATAAATTCAAAAAAACTAAATAAAAACGTTGACATCAAATACCGGAAGTGTATAATACGCCTCCCGCTTGAGAGAGACCTAACGGACTCACTAAGCAGAAAGATTTTAAAGGTAACGCCAAGAGGCAGTGACCTAGTGTTAAAAACCTTCGGGTAACGACACTGAACGTTCTTTAACAATTTGCAACAAGACAATCTGTGTGGGCACTCATTATAAGAGTGCTTACCAAAAAAAGTTCATATTTCGAAAGAAGTTTAATTGAAGAGTTTGATCATGGCTCAGATTGAACGCTGGCGGCAGGCCTAACACATGCAAGTCGAACGGTAACATTTCTAGCTTGCTAGAAGATGACGAGTGGCGGACGGGTGAGTAATACTTAGGAACATGCCTTTGTGTGGGGGATAACTATTGGAAACGATAGCTAATACCGCATAACGTCTACGGACCAAAGGGGGCTTTCGGGCTCTCGCGCAAAGAGTGGCCTAAGTGAGATTAGCTAGTTGGTGAGGTAAAGGCTCACCAAGGCGACGATCTCTAGCTGTTCTGAGAGGAAGATCAGCCACACTGGAACTGAGACACGGTCCAGACTCCTACGGGAGGCAGCAGTGGGGAATATTGCACAATGGGGGAAACCCTGATGCAGCCATGCCGCGTGTGTGAAGAAGGCCTTCGGGTTGTAAAGCACTTTCAGTTGTGAGGAAAGGTTAGTAGTTAATACCTGCTAGCTATGACGTTAGCAACAGAAGAAGCACCGGCTAACTCCGTGCCAGCAGCCGCGGTAATACGGAGGGTGCGAGCGTTAATCGGAATTACTGGGCGTAAAGCGCACGCAGGCGGTTTGTTAAGCTAGATGTGAAAGCCCCGGGCTCAACCTGGGAATAGCATTTAGAACTGGCAGACTAGAGTCTTGGAGAGGGGAGTGGAATTCCAGGTGTAGCGGTGAAATGCGTAGATATCTGGAGGAACATCAGTGGCGAAGGCGACTCCCTGGCCAAAGACTGACGCTCATGTGCGAAAGTGTGGGTAGCGAACAGGATTAGATACCCTGGTAGTCCACACCGTAAACGCTGTCTACTAGCTGTTTGTGTATTATATACGTGAGTAGCGAAGCTAACGCGCTAAGTAGACCGCCTGGGGAGTACGGCCGCAAGGTTAAAACTCAAATGAATTTGACGGGGCCCGCACAAGCGGTGGAGCATGTGGTTTAATTCGATGCAACGCGAAGAACCTTACCTACTCTTGACATCCAGAAAATTTGGCAGAGATGCCTCAGTGCCTTCGGGAATTCTGAGACAGGTGCTGCATGGCTGTCGTCAGCTCGTGTCGTGAGATGTTGGGTTAAGTCCCGCAACGAGCGCAACCCTTGTCCTTAGTTGCCAGCATTTAGTTGGGCACTCTAAGGAGACTGCCGGTGACAAACCGGAGGAAGGTGGGGACGACGTCAAGTCATCATGGCCCTTACGAGTAGGGCTACACACGTGCTACAATGGCGAGTACAGAGGGAAGCGAACTTGCGAGAGTAAGCGGATCCCTTAAAGCTCGTCGTAGTCCGGATTGGAGTCTGCAACTCGACTCCATGAAGTCGGAATCGCTAGTAATCGCAAATCAGAATGTTGCGGTGAATACGTTCCCGGGCCTTGTACACACCGCCCGTCACACCATGGGAGTGGGATGCAAAAGAAGTAGTTAGTCTAACCTTCGGGAGGACGATTACCACTTTGTGTTTCATGACTGGGGTGAAGTCGTAACAAGGTAACCCTAGGGGAACCTGGGGTTGGATCACCTCCTTACACTATAGGTATCACTTTTGTGATGCAGTGTTCACACAGATTGTTTTGTTGTTAATGTGAAGAATAGGCAAGAGTCCTAATCAATAAAAGTTATTGATTAGGGTTTTTTAAACCTTAAGACGCGGCGCGAAGCGCCAAGTCAATGTTCTTTAACAATTTGGAAAGCTGATAAAAGTAATCAAAAATAAAGAGTAATAATTGAAGAGCAATCTTCGAGCGTACTCTATCTGATTTTGTGATTAGTACTTGTCACGCATACACGAGCTCTTTAATGAGCACCTATGATTTGTGAATAAAAAGGCGCAAATCAAACCAAGGTAACCGTTAATCATTCATGTCTTTAACGGGATAACGAAGGTGTTTGGGGTTGTATGGTTAAGTGACTAAGCGTATACGGTGGATGCCTAGGCAGTTAGAGGCGATGAAGGACGTGTAAGTCTGCGAAAAGCTGTGGTGAGTTGACAAAACGCATTTGAGCCACAGATGTCCGAATGGGGGAACCCAGTGCATTTATGCACTATCTGCAACTGAATACATAGGTTGTAGAGGCAAACGAGGGGAACTGAAACATCTAAGTACCCTTAGGAAAAGAAATCAATTGAGATTCCCCTAGTAGCGGCGAGCGAACGGGGAGCAGCCGAGTAATTATGACGTAGTGGAATGTGTTGGAAAGCACAACGGTACAGGGTGATAGTCCCGTACACTAAGCGTTATTTTTGCCATATTAAGTAGGTCGGGACACGTGTTATCCTGACTGAAGATGGGGGGACCATCCTCCAAGGCTAAATACTCCTAACTGACCGATAGTGAACCAGTACCGTGAGGGAAAGGCGAAAAGAACCCCTGTGAGGGGAGTGAAATAGAACCTGAAACCGTATACGTACAAGCAGTGGGAGCAGACTTGTTCTGTGACTGCGTACCTTTTGTATAATGGGTCAGCGACTTATATTTTGTAGCAAGGTTAACCGTATAGGGAAGCCGTAGTGAAAGCGAGGGTTAACTGCCCGTTTAGTTGCAAGGTATAGACCCGAAACCCGGTGATCTAGCCATGGGCAGGTTGAAGGTTGAGTAACATCAACTGGAGGACCGAACCCACTGACGTTGAAAAGTCAGGGGATGACCTGTGGCTGGGGGTGAAAGGCCAATCAAACCGGGAGATAGCTGGTTCTCCCCGAAAGCTATTTAGGTAGCGCCTCGGACGAACACCATTGGGGGTAGAGCACTGTTAAGGCTAGGGGGTCATCCCGACTTACCAACCCTTTGCAAACTCCGAATACCAATGAGTGATATCCGGGAGACACACGGCGGGTGCTAACGTCCGTCGTGAAGAGGGAAACAACCCAGACCGCCAGCTAAGGTCCCAAAATATTGCTAAGTGGGAAACGATGTGTGGGAAGGCTAAGACAGCTAGGAGGTTGGCTTAGAAGCAGCCACCCTTTAAAGAAAGCGTAATAGCTCACTAGTCGAGTCGGCCTGCGCGGAAGATGTAACGGGGCTAAGCAATATACCGAAGCTGCGGATGTTTACTTTGTAAACATGGTAGGGGAGCGTTGTGTAAGTGGCTGAAGGTAAGCTGTGAGGCTTGCTGGACATATCACAAGTGCGAATGCTGACATGAGTAACGATAATGGGGGTGAAAAACCCCCACGCCGGAAGACCAAGGTTTCCTGTCCCATGCTAATCAGGGCAGGGTAAGTCGGCCCCTAAGGCGAGGCAGAGATGCGTAGTCGATGGGAAACGGATTAATATTTCCGTACTTGGTATATCAGTGAAGGGGGGACGGAGAAGGCTAGGCAAGCTTGGTGTTGGTTATCCAAGTGAAAGTGCGTAGGGCGTTGAATTAGGTAAATCCGGTTCAACACTAACCTGAGACACGAGACGAGTCACCAAAGGTGACGAAGTTGTTGATGCCATGCTTCCAGGAAAATCCTCTAAACTTATGGTATATCGAACCGTACCCCAAACCGACACAGGTGGTCAGGTAGAGAATACTAAGGCGCTTGAGAGAACTCGGGTGAAGGAACTCGGCAAAATCGTACCGTAACTTCGGGAGAAGGTACGCCCTTGTTTGTGATGGAACTTGCTTCCTAAGCGAACGAGGGCCGCAGTGAAAAGGTGGCTGGAACTGTTTATTAAAAACACAGCACTGTGCTAAATCGAAAGATGACGTATACGGTGTGACGCCTGCCCGGTGCCGGAAGGTTAATTGATGGGGTTAGCGCAAGCGAAGCTCTTGATCGAAGCCCCGGTAAACGGCGGCCGTAACTATAACGGTCCTAAGGTAGCGAAATTCCTTGTCGGGTAAGTTCCGACCTGCACGAATGGCGTAATCATGGCCACGCTGTCTCCACCCGAGACTCAGTGAAATTGAAATCGCAGTGAAGATGCTGTGTACCCGCACCTAGACGGAAAGACCCCGTGAACCTTTACTACAGCTTGGCACTGAACATTGAATCTACATGTGTAGAATAGGTGGGAGGCTTTGAAGCACAGTCGCTAGATTGTGTGGAGCCGCCTTTGAAATACCACCCTTGTATATTTGATGTTCTAACATTGGTCCCTTATCGGGATTGTGGACAGTGTCTGGTGGGTAGTTTGACTGGGGCGGTCTCCTCCCAAAGAGTAACGGAGGAGCACGAAGGTTAGCTAATCACGGTCGGACATCGTGAGGTTAGTGCAATGGCATAAGCTAGCTTAACTGCGAGACAGACACGTCGAGCAGGTACGAAAGTAGGTCATAGTGATCCGGTGGTTCTGTATGGAAGGGCCATCGCTCAACGGATAAAAGGTACTCCGGGGATAACAGGCTGATACCGCCCAAGAGTTCATATCGACGGCGGTGTTTGGCACCTCGATGTCGGCTCATCACATCCTGGGGCTGAAGTCGGTCCCAAGGGTATGGCTGTTCGCCATTTAAAGTGGTACGCGAGCTGGGTTTAGAACGTCGTGAGACAGTTCGGTCCCTATCTGGTGTGGGCGTTGGATGATTGAGGGGAGCTGCTCCTAGTACGAGAGGACCGGAGTGGACGAACCGCTGGTGTTCGGGTTGTCATGCCAATGGCATTGCCCGGTAGCTACGTTCGGAATCGATAACCGCTGAAAGCATCTAAGCGGGAAGCGAGCCCCAAGATGAGTCATCCCTGACAGTTTAACTGTCCTAAAGGGTTGTTGAAGACTACGACGTAGATAGGCAGGATGTGGAAGCGTTGTGAGGCGTTAAGCTAACCTGTACTAATTGCCCGTGAGGCTTAACCATACAACACCCAAATGTCTTCGTAAGAAGCATGGTGTTGTAAGAGTGACAAGACAACACAAAATTAGCTCGATAGAGCACAGAGTACGCAGACTCTTTGATTACACAGCTTCCAAGTTTGTTAAAAACGACATGTTTATTAACAAGGTGAGGACATACCTAAACGAATGTAGGTAATGATAGTCATCTTGCGCAAATGTCATCTTGAAAAGATGAGTTTGCACGATTTATGTCTGGCGACCTTAGCGACACGGTACCACCTGATCCCATCTCGAACTCAGAAGTGAAACGTGTTAGCGGCGATGGTAGTGTGGGGTTTCCCCATGTGAGAGTAGCACATCGCCAGACTCCCATTTAGAGAAAGGGCTATCCGAAAGGGTAGCCCTTTTTTGCATTTGTGACTTTAAAACATAGACAATATGAAATACATGTTGTGGATAGCCCTTACTCTAAAGCGCTGCCGCGCGAAATCTACTCCGCAGTCAACCGTCACAAAGTGGATTCCCAGCCTCAAGCACAGCTTGAGTCGTTCAAACGGCTGGAGCGATGCTCCAGAGAGCCCCGTTTTCACCCCCATGTGAGAGTAGCACATTGTCCCTTGCCGGAACGGGACTCCCATTAGAAGAAAGGCTACCTATTTAGGTAGCCTTTTTTTATGCCTGCGATTTACCTAACGAAGCACCTTTATGAGCATCGAGATAGGTAGCATTCCTTCTAAGCGCTGCCGCGCAAGAACTATTAACAGGGAAACCTAACCCATCGGTGTGTTATGCAATGCCTGTCCCTGTAATAAACTGCTAGGTGTCACACATCCATGTGGCTACCTCCAGCCTGACATCCATGTCGGTCGTGCACTCGGGCGGAACTGCGTTCCTAAAACATCCTCGCTTACCCCCATGTGAGAACAAAGAAACGCGCAAACCTGTAGCACGGGCTTCAGCCCGTGGAATGTTGATTTACCTAACGAAGCACCTTTATGAGCATCGAGATAGGTAGCATTCCTTCTAAACGCTACCGCGCAAGAAATATCCCGCAGAGAAACCTAACCCAGCGAGTGTCATGCAATAGCTGTTCATGTAATAGGCATCTAGGTGTTAACCGTCCCTGGTGCTTCGTCCAGCCTCGCATCCATGCGAGTCGTTCAGTCGGCTAACGTTGCTGCGCAACTAAGAACAGCCTCCTTCACCCCCATGTGAGAGAAAATGCATTTACAACTCCGTAGCGCGGGCTTCAGCCCGTGGAATCTAAATTTAACGCTACCATTGGCTTAAAGTAATCTGTTTTTCCATCTATGTTTAAAAATTGTTCATACTATTTCTAATAAGTGATGAGAATATTAACTGGCAGCTTACTTTAAAGGTAACAATTGTCGATCAAAGCTGATTAAGCCTATTAATTTTAGCTTGTTTGCATTACTATTTGGCGCTTCTAAAATAGGATTTATTGGAGTTTTAAAATGCAAGATCATAGTTTTGAAAAAGACCCTTTTAGCTGGACATATTTATTAGTGGCCCTTGTTGTCTTATTGGCACTTCCTCTTTTACCTGCTATCGCTGGTTGGCTAACGTTTTACCTTTAATCCCAATAATTAAGCGAGCCACTAAGAGGAAGTCTGTGTCAGCTGAATATATAAAATCAATCGTTAAAACCGTCCCTGATTATCCAAAACCAGGAATTTTGTTCCGTGATGTTACCTCAGTATTGGAAGACCATACCGCTTTTTCAAGCAGTATTGCTTTACTACTAGAAAAGTTTGCACCACTAAAATTTGATAAAATTGCTGGAACTGAAGCTAGAGGGTTCTTGTTTGGCGCGCCTCTAGCAATAGAAATGGGGATAGGCTTTATTCCGGTTCGTAAGCCGAATAAGTTACCTCGGGAAACCATTTCTGAATCATACGAACTGGAATATGGGATGGATACGTTAGAAATTCATTCTGATGCAATTAAGCCTGGTGAAAAAGTATTGATGATAGATGATCTGCTCGCTACAGGCGGGACTATGGTTGCTACTGCCAATTTGATTAGAAAACTTGGTGGAATAGTTGAACATGCTGGCTTTATCATTTCTCTTCCTGACTTGGGTGGCGAAGCTAAACTAAATGAGCATGGCGTTCAATGTCATGCTTTATGCGATTTTGATGGTGAATAACGTCTAATGGCTTATCAGGTACTTGCTCGTAAATGGCGTCCTAATCGATTTTCTGAATTGGTTGGCCAAGAGCACGTTGTTACAGCGATCTCAAACGCATTAGATAATAATAGACTGCATCACGCTTACCTGTTTACGGGGACGCGAGGAGTTGGTAAAACAACAATTGCACGAATATTTTCTAAAAGCTTAAATTGTGAAACTGGTTTAAGCGCTAATCCTTGTGGTAAGTGTCATACTTGCTTGGATATTGAAAATGGCAGTTTTGTTGATCTGTTGGAAATTGATGCAGCATCAAGAACAAAAGTTGAAGATACGCGCGAGCTTCTCGACAATGTTCAATACAAACCAACACGTGGACAGTTTAAGGTTTATTTAATAGATGAAGTGCATATGTTGTCTAAACATAGCTTCAATGCACTTTTAAAAACCCTTGAAGAGCCGCCTCCACATGTGAAGTTTTTGCTCGCAACCACCGATCCACAAAAATTACCTGTGACCATACTGTCTCGTTGTTTACAGTTCAATTTAAAAGCGTTATCACGGGATCAAATTACTCAGCAGTTAAGTTATATACTTAAAGAAGAGAATATCTTTAGCGAGCCTCAGGCATTATCGCAATTGGCTCGAGCTGCGCAAGGAAGCATGAGAGATGCTTTAAGTTTGACAGATCAAGCCATCGCTCAAGGTGATGGCAAAGTATCAAATGTCATAGTTACCGATATGCTAGGCCTAATGGATAAAGGCCAAATAATCAAACTACTGCATACTGTTTTTAGTAATGAGCCGGCACAAGTCATGGCGCAAATAGAAACAATGTCGCAACAATCAGTAAATTATGAACAGGTGTTATCAGAGCTAATGAGTTTGCTACATCAAGTTGCTCTGACTCAATTCGTACCAGAAGCTTGTAAGCTCGAAACCGTAGCAGCACGGGCTGTATACCAATTAGCTAAAATGATGCCGCCTGAGCAAGTTCAATTAGCGTATCAAATTGCCTTGCAGGGCAAAAAAGACATAAGCCATGCTGCAGATGCTCGCATAGGTTTAGAAATGACGCTTTTACGTATGTTAGCATTCAACCCTTCGCCGATTTCTTTGACGATTGATGAAACTAACAGTTTGACCACAAAAGCCAGTACATCATCGATTCCCATTCATAGTGATACTGGAGAAAAAAAAACGGTTGAAAAAGCTGAGTTTAATGGAAACGAAATAGAACAAACTCTTGTTGAACAACAAAGTGATATTATCCGTCAAGCCAATTCCTTAGTGGGAGCCCAAGCAAGAGGTTCTGAACGTTCAAATGCAAATGATTTACATCAGGAAATCCAAGCAACTAAGGTTGATAATGTTGCTCAAAATCCTGTAGATATGGATTCTCAGAAGAACCATGAGAACCAACAAAATTACGAAAATTCCGATGTTTACCATCAGGAATATTTTGAACAGCAGAGCAATTTAGCAGATTTCCATGCGGACAACACTGCTCAAAATTCAGATACAAATGAAGTTAATAATTTACCTAAGGCGGAACAACAGATTTCGCCAACTGAACTAAGCCACAATGATATTGCTGTTCAGACTAATTCGTTATCAGCAACTGAAAGTCTCATTGCTCTAAAAGATAGACTTTCTAAGTTAGAAGTGGCTTCGGATGAAGAAGAGAAAAAGGAAGTAAAGTCTACAGATGATTTTCTACCTTCGCGCTTCAAGCCTCAGTCAAATAATATAATTGAAGACTCTGCAGTCATTGAAAAAAGCCAAGATATTTCAGAACAAGAAATAGATGCTCAAAATCAGATTGGTACACAAATTACAAATTCTGAAAACTCAGAGACGCAATTTAACCCTAGCAACGAAATTATTCCAATAGAATCTGATTCTGATAGCCATATTGATTTATCCGAACAGGCGGTTAGCCCTGACGTTTTAGCAGACGAAGATGCAAAATCACAAGCTAGTATTGATAGTGATTATGCTGAACAACAACACAATCAGGATACTCCACCCTGGCTACGTGAAACTGCAGCAAATTCACAAAGTATTACAGACACTGAGCAAGTCGCTGTAAATGACGAGGAAATACAAGAAGAGTTCGATCCAATGGCTCATCTTAATGAACCTGTAGAAGTGAATGTGGATTTTGACGTGCCAGCATTTCTAGAAAATGGCGAAAAGGTAATACATTCCAGTCAGTTAGATACTTGGAGTCAATTAATCGAACAAATGCAGGTCACCGCGTTAACTAAGCAATTAGCGCTGCACTCGTCTTATGAAAAAAATGATAACCTTGTGACCTTGAAGTTGTTAGATTCGAAACTACATTTAGATACTGATACAGCTAGAAGTCAGTTACAACAGGCTTTAAGTGAACTTTTTCAGCAACAAATTGAATTACGTATTGAGCATTGTCAGCCAATAAGTACACCATTTGCAGTGCAGCAAACCATTAATCAGGTAAGAATGCAGCATGCAAAAAATGTTGCTGAAACGAATCCTGAAATAAATAGGATTAAAAATATATTTTCTGCGCAGGTGATAGAGTCTAGTATCAAGCCTCGCTAATTTAATTTACCAATAAAGAGAGAGTGTTATGTTTAAAGGTGGTATGGGTAATATCATGAAGCAAGCGCAGCAAATGCAAGAGCGCATGCAAAAATCACAGGAAGAATTAGCGACAATTGAAGTCACCGGAGAATCTGGTGCTGGCCTAGTTAAAGTTACCATGACTTGTAATCATAATGTCAGACGAGTAGATATCGATCCATCTTTAATGGAAGACGATAAAGAGATGATTGAAGATCTTGTTGCCGCTGCGATTAATGATGCTGTACGTCGTGTTCAAGAAACAACTAAAGAGAAAATGGGTGATGTAACAGGGGGAATGCCCCTACCTCCTGGCTTCAAGATGCCGTTTTAAGAAGAAATAGATGCAATATAGCCCCCTCATTACTGAACTGATAGACGCATTAACTCACTTACCCGGCGTAGGTAAGAAGAGTGCTCAGCGTATGGCGTTTCATTTGTTAGAGCGTAATAGAGAAGGGGCTTTGCAACTGAGTCAAGTACTGCATAATGCGATGGAGCACATCCAACACTGTCAGTCTTGTCGAACCTTTACAGAAGCTAGCTTGTGTTCAATTTGCAGTGATCCTGCTCGAGAAGAGTCTGGACAACTGTGTATTGTTGAGTCTCCGCAAGACGTACTTGCTGTTGAGCAAACCTCAGAGTTTAAAGGACGCTATTTTGTTTTAATGGGGCATTTGTCACCTATTGATGGAATTGGACCTAATGAAATTGGCTTGAATGAGCTTGAAGTTTTACTCAAATCAAACAAATTTAAAGAGGTTATTTTAGCCACAAACCCTACAGTGGAAGGTGAGGCTACAGCTCACTTTATCGCTCAAATGTGCAAATCCAATGAAATTTCTGCCACACGGTTGGCGCATGGAATGCCTGTAGGCGGAGAACTTGAGTATGTAGACGGTAATACTTTGATGCACGCATTTACCGGCAGAAGAGTTATTTAAATTAATCACTTTACTTAACACCACCCGCGTTTGAACAGTTTACTTTAATTGCGCAAATAGCATCCAATTTTTAAATCTTCGTTCTAATTTTTTAATAATTATTGATAATAAATTGTTTTGTTTGCTTGAAAAGAAAGTAAACGACCTTATCTCCTAAGCCTAGAAGCAAAACGGTTTATAGGAGAAATTTGTTTATGGCTGAAACAGCTCACCAAGAAACTCATGGTTTTCAAACTGAAGTAAAGCAATTACTTCAATTGATGATTCATTCACTTTATTCCAACAAAGAAATATTCCTTCGTGAATTGGTTTCAAATGCTGCTGATGCTGCAGATAAATTGAGATTTAAAGTACTTTCTGATCCTTCATTATATGAAAATGACAGTGATCTTTGCGTTAAGCTCAGTGCAGATAAAGAAGCCGGAACCATTACAATTTCAGACAATGGAATTGGAATGAACAAAGAAGACGTTATTGAACATCTTGGTACAATCGCCAAATCTGGTACCAAAGAGTTCTTTAATAATTTATCTGGAGACCAGTCAAAAGACTCGCAGCTAATTGGTCAATTCGGAGTTGGTTTCTATTCTGCTTTTATCGTTGCTGATAACGTCATTGTACGCAGCCGTGCGGCAGGTGACAGTGCAGATAAAGGTGTTGAATGGCAATCTGCCGGTGAAGGCGAATTTACTGTTAAAGATATCGAAAAGGCAGATCGCGGGACGGAAATCATTCTGCATTTGCGCGATGAAGAAAAAGAGTATGCGGATGACTGGCGACTACGCTCAATCGTTACTAAGTACTCTGAACACATTGGTATTCCAGTTAAAATGTGGAAAGAAGAAGTTGCAGAGTCTGAAGGCCCTGATGGCGAAAAAATTCCTGCTCAACCTGGAGAATGGGAAGCCGTCAATAAAGCCAGCGCACTGTGGACTCGAGATAAGTCAGAAATAAGTGATGAAGAATATAACGAGTTCTATAAACATGTTTCTCACGATTTCACCGATCCTTTACTGCATTCCCACAACAAAGTTGAAGGTAAAACTGAATACACCAGTTTACTGTATATTCCTTCAAAAGCGCCGTTTGATATGTGGAACCGCGATCAGAATCATGGCTTAAAATTATATGTTCAACGTGTATTCATTATGGATGACGCAGAACAGTTTATGCCAGTTTACCTGCGTTTCGTTAAAGGCTTGTTAGATTCAAACGATTTACCTCTAAATGTTTCTCGTGAAATTCTGCAAGATAACAAAATAACTCAGGCTATTCGTCAAGGTTGTACAAAACGCGTTCTGCAAATGCTTGAGCGTCTGGCTAAAAATGATGCTGAAAAATATCAGTTATTCTGGAAAGAGTTTGGTAGTGTCTTAAAAGAAGGCCCTGCAGAAGATCATGCAAACAAAGAAAAAATTGCTGGTTTGCTGCGCTTTGCATCCACTCACAATGACAGTGATGCGCAAACAGTATCATTGGAAGACTATATTGGCCGCATGAAAGAAGGTCAGGAAAAAATATACTTCATTACTGCAGATAGTTACCAAGCAGCTAAATCTAGCCCACACTTAGAGATTTTCCGTAAAAAAGGAATTGAAGTACTGTTAATGGGTGATCGCATTGATGAATGGTTGATGTCTCATTTAACTGAATTCAATGAAAAATCATTCCAGTCTGTAGCACGTGGTGCACTTGATCTTGGTGATTTAGAAGATGAAGAAAGCAAAAAAGAACAAGAGCAAGCTGAAAAAGAAGTTGAAGGCGTATTAGAACGCGTGAAAACTGCTCTAGGCGATAAAGTCGTTGACGTTAAATTTACTCATCGACTAACTGATTCGCCTGCTTGTATCGTAACTGATGAGCAGGGTATGTCTACGCAAATGATTAAACTGATGCAGGCTGCGGGACAACCTGTACCTGAAGCAAAATATCATTTTGAATTGAATCCCGAGCATCAATTGGTGAAATTACTTGCTGATTTACAGGATGAAGGTCAGTTTGGGCAATGGGTTGATGTGTTATACGATCAAGCTGCGTTGTCAGAGCAGGGAAGTCTTAAAGACCCTGCGAGTTTTGTCCAAAACTTGAATAAGCTATTGATTGATCTAGCCAAGTAAATTTTAGATAAAGTGCAAGCAAGCTAAATGCGTTTGCTTGGTTTTCTAGAATAGTAAGCGTTTGAAAAATCCGGTGAGAGTTTCTCATCGGATTTTTTATGTTTGAAGGATTAGAAAGGCATTACACGGGATTAGTTGCCAATGAATAGATGGTAAAATTCTATTCGCCGCACTATTCTAAGTGACAAATAAAAATAACCAAGGTTGAACAGTGTCTGACAATATTACTAGTAGTCAACAAGCTCCTGATGGAGGCACAAATTTAACAACACCAACGGCGGTGAAATCGTTGCATTGGCTGTTAATATTAGCCGTATTTTATACGCTATATTTTGCGCAATCTTTATTGATCCCTTTGGTTTTTACAGTGTTAACAGCGTTATTGTTGAGTCCTTTGGTCACTCTGTTTAAAAAAGTACATATTCCGCGTCCCATCTCTGCAGTTGTGCTGCTAGTGATGTTAGTGGCTCCTTTTAGCTTTTTAGGAGCGCAACTTGCTGAACCTGCACAAAAATGGGCACAGTTAGTTCCAAAGCTTTCTGTTCAATTGAGTGAACAGATTGACAGTATGAGTGAAGCGTTTTCAAAACACGAAACCCTTGCTAAAAAACAAGTCGATGAAAATAACGAAAAGAGTGGTTTTAGTTTTTTTGGCTGGTTTGAAGAAGAAACACCCGAACCCACTCCAAACCTTGAACAAAATGTAGTTAAAGAACATATTAAACAAGGCAGCATCGAGATGTTGCTGTCTGTTTTAGGAGCGACACCAACGTTTATCGGTCAGCTTCTGGCAAGTCTTATATTGATTTTATTTTTACTCATTTTTGGACCGTCTTTGTTTACCGTTTTTATAGAAGATTTCCCAATTGTTAAAAACAAAAAACGAACCGTGTTTTTAGTGACTAAAATTCAACAAACGTTATCGAAGTATATAGTGACGATTAGTATCATCAACTCTGCGTTAGGATTATCTACCGCCGCTATCCTACATTTTTTAGGCGTTCAAGATGCATTGCTGTGGGGCTCCTTAGTGGCTTTGCTCAATTTTGTACCTTATGTAGGCTCTCTCATCAGTCTGATTATTTTGTGCTTGGCTGGTACCGTGCAATTTGGCTTTGAGTTAATCGCTTTAATGCCAAGTGCTGTGTTTTTAATTTTGAATATTGTTGAGTCACAATTTATTACTCCGGCGATTTTAGGACGTAATATGCAAGTAAATCCCTTGGTTATTATTCTATGGTTACTGATGTTGGGGTGGTTATGGGGGATCCTAGGCGTGTTACTAGCAGTGCCAATCCTCGTTTGTATTAAACTGACTATTGCGCAAATTGGTGTATTGCCGCATTGGCTCAAACTAATTGAAGCAAAAGGTTAAAATTCAACCATTTAGCTCCCGGAACTAGAAGCAATTGAAAAATTTACATACTTATATCTAATTTTTATAAGACTTTAGGGGGAGTCTGCTTTGATATTCTTGTATACCAGCAAATGAATGTGTAAAGTTGCGGTTGGATTGAATTTTAACTATGAGAGGACACGGCATGCGCATTATTCTACTAGGCGCGCCTGGTGCTGGCAAAGGCACACAAGCCCAGTTTCTAATGGGTAAGTATGGGATTCCACAGATCTCTACAGGCGATATGCTCAGAGCAGCTATAAAAGCAGGTACCGAGCTTGGTCTTGCTGCAAAAAAAGTCATGGATGAAGGGAAACTTGTTTCCGATGAACTGATAATAGGGTTAGTAAAGGAACGTATTACCCAACCGGATTGCGAACGCGGCTTTTTATTGGACGGCTTTCCTCGCACTATTCCGCAAGCCGATGCCATGAAGCAAGCAGGTATTAAAGTCGATTTTTGTATCGAATTTGATGTAGCTGATGATGTAATCGTCGAAAGAATGGCTGGTCGACGTGTTCACCCTGGTTCAGGCCGTGTTTATCATGTTTCATATAATCCGCCAAAAAACGAAGGTAAGGACGATGTGACGGGTG
The DNA here is from genome assembly GCF_037478005.1 of Alteromonas sp. M12. Lineage (NCBI taxonomy): Bacteria > Pseudomonadati > Pseudomonadota > Gammaproteobacteria > Alteromonadales > Alteromonadaceae > Alteromonas > Alteromonas sp. M12. Next base: position 1,978,883 of record NZ_CP144164.1, read on the forward strand.
AAGAACTCGTTATACGACCTGATGATGAAGAGCAAACTGTACGTAAACGTTTGACTGTTTATCATGAACAGACTAAGCCGTTAATTGATTATTATTCAACTGAAGCCCAGGCGGGCAACTGTGAATACATTAAAATCGATGGTACCCAAGCAGTTGAAACGGTAAGTAGCCAGTTAGCTGAAAAGTTAGGGTAATCCCGCACTGGAAACTCTATGCAAATAGTTTAGACTAAAGCCCACAATATTGTGGGCTTTTTAATTTAGGATGCGATATGAGCACACCGATAACAGCTTTTTACGCTGGTCTTTTAGGGATAACTTTCTTTTATCTTTCTATCTTAGTAATAAAACAGCGGCGAGGTCGCAAAGTAAGTTTAGGTGATGGTGGTGATAGCCATTTCCTAGGTATCATCAGAGCACATGGTAACTTTGCTGAATATGTACCTTTAATACTTGTTTTGTTGTTGGTGGCAGAGCTTAATCAAGGTAATCATCTTATTCTTCATGCAATAGGTTCATTATTATTACTAGGTCGAATAATTCATGCCTACGGATTGCGTCATCACACTGGCGTTAGTTGGCAACGGTTGTGGGGCATGTTAATGACGTTTGCATCACTTGTTGGTGCGTCAGTACTGAATATCCTGGCGTTATATTAATTGATACAAAAGTCATCAGGTTTTTATTGGTGAAGAAGACAAAAAACGGCGTCCGAGGACGCCGTTTTAAATTATCAATAGTAACTAACTATTCAGGTTTATTTTCTATATAGTTGTTAGTTTTGCTACCTATTTCAATTTTTCTAGGCTTTTTCGCTTCAGGAATCACGCGTTCGAGTTCTATATGCAGCAGACCATTTTGCATATCCGCTGTTAATACTTTCACGTGATCTCCAAGTTGAAATTTTCTTTCGAAATTTCGCTCGGAAATACCTTTGTGAAGGAACTTACGATCGCTTTCTTTTCCTGGCAGCGTACCAGAGACTTTCAAGGTATTTTCCTGAGTCTCAATGGTTATATTTTCTTGGGAAAATCCTGCCACTGCCATAGTAATTCGATACTTGTCTTCTTCTAACAACTCGATATTGTATGGAGGGTAGGTTGTTTGTTTTTCACTTTGTGAAGCGGCATCAATCATAGATGCTAAGTGATCAAAACCAATAAAAGAACGATAAAGTGGTGATAAGTCGATGTTACGCATAGTCATATCCTCGCTATTAAGCAATATGTTTAAATTTTCAAATTGTGCCCCGAGTATTCGGCGGCGTTTTTATTTGTCGACCCTTTCGGCGTCGACAATATAAATATGTGGTGGAGGAATAGATTTTCAATGAAAAAAATTTAAAAAAATAAAAATAATTTATAACTCATTGATTTATATTAATTTAAATTTAATAAATTTCTGTTTGTTTTGGGTAGATAATAATTATCTTTATCAAAAGAGGCGATCACTTTTGTGGCTTTACCTTGTAATTCCTGTTCACTAACTAAGCCAATATAACGGGAGTCAACACTGTTATTACGGTTGTCACCCATCACAAAATAGTACCCCACTGGAATTTCAATATTGTTAAAATTGTCTTTACTGTGAGGAACGGCTACAAATTGCACCAAATGTTTTTTGCCCAATAGATCTTCTTGATAAAAATCCCGTTGTTGTTGACTTGTATAGGCTAATATTCGGCCGTTAATTATTAATTGGTTATTGACCATTGAAATATGATCTCCGGGTATTCCTACAATGCGTTTTACCAATCTTTCTTGTGCAACTTTCGAGTTAAAAGTTACTATATCCCCTCGTTCTGGTGCGCCTGTTTGAATTAAAGGGATATCTGTAAAGGGTAATTCTATGCGATAGGCCATTTTGTTAACTAAAATGCGATCACCTACTTCGATGGTGGGTAACATCGAACCAGAAGGCACATGATACCAATCGGCTAAACTACTTCGTGATGCAAACATGAGAAAAATAAACAGTAAGAATCCCCAATTCTGCTTACATACACCCACTAACTTTTGTTTTATCATCATCATATTCCTAAGTGATAGTCCGTTGTAATACTACTGATTGTCTTATTAGATAACCGTGAATTTCATAGTTCAAACTTAGTATGTAAATATTTATGTCGTAAAAGTAGCGAGTTAAATGTGACTAGTTAGATGGCAAAAGCTAATTATTTAAGGAAAAATCCACAGCAGCTAAAGCATGAATATCCGTGGTGTTGTAGAGCGGAATGTCAGTATCATTTTGATTGATTAAAAGCGCAATCTCAGTGCAACCTAGAATAATTGCTTGTGCACCTTGTTGATACATCTTTTGTATAATATTAAGGTAGTTTTTTCGTGACGATGAGTTAATTTTTCCCAAGCATAGTTCATCGTAAATGACTTGATGCACAAAATCTCTATCTGATTGTTCAGGGATTAATGCCTCGATTGCGAATTTGTCTTGTATTCTTTGGCGATAAAAATCTTGTTCCATCGTAAAGCTTGTACCCAATAATCCTACTTTTTGGATCTTGTCTGAGACCAACTCTTTCGCCGTTGCGTCGGCAATATGTATAAGCGGGAGTTTTGTCGCTTGTTCAACCTTATCAGCGACTTTATGCATAGTATTGGTACAAATCACTACACATTCAGCCCCCGCCAGTTCAAGTCCACGAGCTGCATCGGCTAGAAGTTCAGCCAATTCTTGCCACTTTTGCAGATGTTGTAAGCGTTCAATTTGTGCAAAATCAACACTGTGCAGGATGAGTTTTGCAGAATGAAAACCACCTAAACGCAATTTTACTTGTCGATTAATCACTTGGTAATAACTTACAGTTGATTCCCAGCTCATACCGCCGATTAAACCAATTGTGCGCATTGTGAATACCCCTTATTAGATTTGACGAAAACAATTAAATTGGCATTAATCTATTAAGTAATACTCAATGGTGGAAACCACCCTTACTTGTTTAATATGTGGTGTATTACTGTCCCTATCGGAAATACTAAACTGACCTTGTCTGGCTTGCTTTATTTTTCCTAATTGGCTATTGCTGTCAGCCGCAAATTTTTCGGCTACTTCACGGGCTTTTTGAGTGGCATCCTCAATCATATTAGGCTTTATTTGATTTAATCCCGAATACAAAAACTGAGTTTGGTTTTCATAACTATTGCCATTAAGCACTAGGCCTCGTTTACCTAACTCTAATAACTTGGTTTGTGCTTGCAGCACAGTGTCAATCTTTTCACTGTACACAGTGAATGTTTGGTTTGCAGTAAAGCGAGTATCATTGGGATTGTAGCTTCCGTAGTTTTGCGCTTTTTTGTCATTAATCGTGGGAGTTGATGCGCTTATCTCTTCTTCTGAAAAATTATTTTCTAATAAAAACTGCTCAACGATGCTTTGTTGAATTTCGAGTTGCTTGTACAAATCCGCTAGATCATCACTGATCACACTATATTGAATAGGCCAAATGGCAGTGTCGGCAGGTACTTCATGTTCTGATAAGCCTTTTACTGTGATAGTACGTTCGAAGGCTCGAAAGCGCTCAACAGATTGTTCTAAGAAATAGCCTAAAATTGCGCTACTAATGATTAAAGCAGCACTAAATATCAAAGTGGCACGAGAAGTTTGCATGATTTAGTCGTCCTTTCATTTGGATGAAACTCAAAGCTGTTAGGAGATTATTCTAACAACAAGTAGATAAAATAACTTGAACTTTAAAGACGCGAGATTTGGCGGCAGAAACGCGGGATATGTAGAGATAAAACTGTGTTTGGCTTGGCAATGTGATGCCAAGCCATACACTATACTTATTTTTTGTTGTGGCGAGACTTCAAGATGTCAACCACATCGCTCAATGACAGATCCGAAGCATGTAATAAAACAATTAAATGATAGAGTAAGTCTGCGGATTCATTTTTCAATTCTTGCAAATCTTTGACTGTTGCAGCTAGGGCTGTTTCAACGCCTTCTTCGCCAACTTTCTGGGCAATACGTTTAATGCCTTTGTTGTACAAGCTCGCAGTATAACTGGACTCGGGATCGGCTGTTTTTCTTGCCGCCAAGATGGTTTCAAGTTCGGCAATGAAGGTAAAGTCTGCACTTTCGCTGGATGCCCAGCAAGATTCTGTACCTAAATGACACGTGGGCCCGTTTGGTGTTACCAAAGCGAGGATTGAATCTTTGTCACAATCAGCAGTTAATTCTACTAAGTCCAAAGTATGGCCGGAAGTTTCCCCCTTGGTCCATAAGCGCTGTTTTGAGCGACTAAAAAATGTGACGTGACCACTATCTAAAGTTGTCATCACCGCCGCTTGGTCCATATAACCTTGCATTAATACTTTGCCACTTACTGCGTTTTGCACAATGCATGGGATTAAACCTTGCATTTTATCCCAGCTTAACTGGTCTATTGTTTGTTGATTGATAATCATCGAGTTCTCTGTTTTTTCAGTTGCGCTGCTAGGGTGTCATTTGCACAAAATCTTCGCGAATGACCACGCCTTGTGCACGTAAAAAGTCTTTTAATTCTGGAATTGGGATAATGCCTTTATGGAAAACTGAGGCAGCTAAAGCACCATCAACATCGGCTTGTTTGAAAACATCGTAAAAATGGTGTTTTTCACCTGCACCGCCAGAGGCAATTAATGGCACTTTACAGACCTTACGCACAAGGCTTAATTGCGCGATATCATATCCTTGACGAACACCATCTTGATTCATACAGTTAAGCACAATTTCACCTGCGCCGCGTTGTTGCACTTCTTCTACCCAGTCAGCTGTTAAGCGTCCAGTATTTTGCGTGCGCTTTTCGTCACCGGTAAATTGATAAACTTCGTATTGTTGGCTTTGTTCATTGAAGTAACTGTCAATACCGATAACAACACATTGCTGACCATAGGTATCATGTAATCGTGTGATCAATTCTGGATCGGCTAGAGCGGGGGAGTTGACAGATATTTTATCCGCTCCCATTTCTAAAATACGTCCCGCATCTTCTACTGATTTGATGCCTCCAGCCACGCAAAACGGAATGTCTATTACTTGTGCTATTCGGCTTACCCAACTTTTATCGACAACTCGTTGGTCACTGGATGCGGTAATATCATAAAATACTAACTCATCGGCACCTTGCTGTGCGTACTGCTCAGCTAATGGCACTATGTCACCAATTATTTCGTGATTGCGAAACTTAACACCTTTGACTACTTTGCCATCTCGGACATCTAAACAGGGAATTATTCTCCTTGCCAACATTGGATAGCCTCCTTAAGGGTAAACTTACCTTCTAAAAGCGCTCGCCCTAAGATCACACCATCAACATGACTAGGTTTTAATGCTTCAATGTCTGCCAATGAACCTATACCACCAGAAGCCTGCCAAATTACATTTGGGAAACGCTGTTTCATTTCTGTATATAACTGGTGATTGGCCCCTTGTAGGGTGCCGTCTCGACTGATGTCAGTGCACAACACATGTTTGGCTCCGACACTTAAAAAGTCATCTAGCAACCCTTCTAGTGCAACTCCAGAGCTTTCTTGCCAACCGTGGGTGGCAATAAATTTATTGCCGTTTTCATCGATATTGACGTCTAATGCTAAAACAATGGCTTCTGGTCCATATTTAGTCACCCACTGTTTAACTACTGCTGGTTGTTTAACTGCTAATGAGCCAATTACAATGCGTTTAACTCCAATTTCCAGCAGTTGCGCAACATCCGCTTCAGAACGAATACCACCACCGGCTTGAAACTGCATACGTTGAGTATCAACCATACGCTTGATTAATTCGAGTTGACGTTTGCTTGTATCTTTTGCGCCAGTTAAATCGACAATATGCAACCATTTTGCCCCTTGATCAGCGTAGCTATGAACAACGTCAACAGGATCAAGTTTGTATTGGGTTTTTTGATCGTAATCGCCTTGATATAAACGCACAACCGCACCGTCAATTAAATCTATTGCTGGAATAATCATAAGTTTAAAAAGTTCTCCAGTAGGGTAGCTCCGGCATCTCCAGAACGTTCTGGGTGGAATTGCACACCATAAAAGTTGTCTCTATGTATTGCCGCAGAAAAAGGCATTCCGTATTGGCTAGCAGCCAAAGTATGGGAGTAAACATCTACCGCAAAGCTGTGTACAAAATAAAAATAAGTTCCTTGCGGAATTCCTTTAAATATTGAGTTTTGTTCAACTGCGTCCACCGTATTCCAACCCATATGAGGTAAGCGTAAATCACCTACTTGCATGCGTTTTACTTGCCCAGGTATTAAATTTAAGCAAGGGGTATTTCCAAGGTCGCTTTGATGGGCTTTTTCCTGGGAATCGGTAACCATTAATTGCATCCCTAAACAAACCCCCAAAACAGGTTGAGTCAGAGATTGAATGCAACTAGCTAGTTGCTTGTTTGCAATGCTTTCCATCGCCGCATTAGCACTACCAACACCAGGCAAAATAAGTTTGTCTGCAGCACCGATAATAGCTGGATCATCCGATACTGTTACATTTTGCGTCAACCTTTGCAGTGCAAATTTTACCGAAGAGATATTTGCACACCCAGTATTAATAATAACGGTGTTTTGTGAAGAACTTGCCACTGACATGCTTATAATGCTCCCTTACTACTGGGTAGCATATCACCTTGTTTGGTAATCGCTTGACGCAATGCTCGCCCGAACACTTTAAACAGGCTTTCTACTTGATGATGAGCATTACCTTCTGTGGTGGATAAATGCAGAGATAATCCCATTGCTTGGGCTATGGAATAGAAAAAATGTGGCACCATTTCAGTTGCCATTTCACCAACTGTATCGCGACTGAACTCGGCTTCAAACTTCAAGTGAGGTCGATTAGAAATATCCATGATACATTCAGCACGACATTCATCCATAGGTAGCGCAAAACCAAAACGACCGATGCCGCGTTTGTCGCCTAGCGCTTTCTTAATTGCTTCACCTAAGGCTAACGCCGTATCTTCAACACTATGATGATCATCAATGTGCAAATCGCCATTGACTGATAAACGTAATTCAAAACCACCGTGAGTCGATATTTGATCGAGCATATGATCAAAAAAGCCTAATCCGGTATCGATAGTAGACTTGGCCGTGCTATCTAAATCAACAAATACGCTAATTTGCGTTTCCGATGTATTTCGCGTCACAGTCGCTGTTCTGCTTGAGCTTAAAATACTTTTTTCAATTGCCAACCAATTATTTGATTCGCGATTATACAACTGAGATTTTAAACCCATGTTATCAGCTAAGCCAATATCAGTTTGTCGGTCACCAATGACCAAAGAGCGACTAAAATCGACTTTACCCTGCTGCAGATAGTCTTTTACTAAACCAAGTTTGGGTTTACGACAGCTACATTGTTGCTCTTCAAAGTGCGGACAAATTAACACATCATCAAAAATCACACCTTGTGAAGAAAAAATATCCATCATCATATTATGAGGAGCATCAAAATCTGCTTGTGGGAACGAATCAGTTCCTAAACCATCTTGATTTGAAACCATGACTAAACGATAACCAGCATGTTGTAGTTTCAACAGCACAGGTATTACATTCGGCTCGAAAACTAATTTGTCTAAACGATCGAGTTGCTTATCAATAGGGGGTTCTTCTACTAATGTGCCGTCTCTGTCTATAAATAAAATCGGTAGGGCGCTCATTGTGCCGATTCCTGTTTTTTGAAAAATGAAAAGATTAAATCCATTAGCTGTTGATTTTGCTCAGCTGTGCCAACGGTTATGCGCAGACAGTTTTGTAGATTTATTTGTTTTGATTGGTCACGAATTAAAGTGTGATTATCAACTAAATACTGCATAAGTTCTTGTTTTTGTTCGCATCGGAACAAAATGAAATTCGCTTTATCGTCGCCAACTAATTCAACACTTGGAATGCTCATCAAACGTTCTTTAAGTAACGCTCTTTGCGCATTTAATTCACTTACCTGCAGCTTCATTCTGTCGATACCTGGTGTCTGTAACGCTTGTTTAGCAATCTGCGCGACAGGTTCTGGAATCGGGTACGGGGCAATGACTTTTAACAATGCTTGTATCACCGCTGGAGCCGCTAAGGTAAAGCCACATCGTATACCGGCTAGCGCAAAGGCTTTTGAGAGCGTTCGCAAGATTACCAAGTTTGGATAAGTAGCTAGCTTGTTTGCCCAAGTGCTGTGCCAATCAAATTCAATATAAGCTTCATCTACCACCACTAAGGCTGAATCTGCAAAATGTTCAACAACTTGCTGTAATTGTGCTGAATCAACACTCGTCCCCGTAGGGTTGTTAGGTGAACAAATAAAGACTAATTTTACTTTGTCTTTGTGTGCGCAAATACTTTCTACGTCCAAACTAAAATCATCGTTTAGTGGTGCTTTGTGCACGCCTACATTAAATGTTTCTGCGCTGATTGCATACATACCGTAGGTTGGAGGACAAATTAAAATGGCATCTTTTGCAGGGGTACAGAAGGCTCTAATTAGCAATTCAATACCCTCATCGGCACCTCGGCTAACCAAGGTGTTTTCTGCCGCCACTTTTGAATACGCTGCATAGGAATTAATAACGCTGGTGGGTTGGCAATCTGGGTATCGATTAAAGCGTTCACTATCGACATCGTAATTGTTTGCAAAGGGGGATTCGTTAGCATTTAGCCACGTTTGTTGAACTTCCCCCGAACCTGCTGCAAATAACCGGCGCGCAGATTCATAAGGTTTCAAGCTTCTTACGTTATCGCAGAGTAGCTTTTCGACTAAATTGCTCATACGCTATCTCCATTTAAACGAATTGAAACCGCACGTTTATGGGCATCAAGCCCCTCTGCTTCGGCAAGGTCCATAATTGCATTACCAATATTGGAAAGCCCTTGGTAACTGAGTTCTTGAACCGTGTAACGACGCATGAAATCTGCCAAACCTAAGCTTGAGTAATTTCTAGAGTATCCGTAAGTGGGTAATACGTGATTCGTCCCACTAGCGTAATCGCCTGCAGATTCAGGAGACCACTTACCGATAAAAATAGAACCGGCATATTTTAGCTTCGGTAATAAATCCCGAGCGTTTTCGACCTGTACAATTAAGTGCTCAGGTGCATATTGATTGCTGACCAAAATTGATTCGTTAACGTCAGAGGTTAATATATATCGCCCATGTTGCATCGCTTTTGCGGCAATTTCCTTGCGAGATAACTGCTGCAATTGTTTTTCTACGGCTAATTGCACCGCTTCTATCAATGTTTGGCTATTGCTTACCAAAACCGCTTGCGAGTCAGCACCATGTTCTGCTTGCGAAAGCAAATCTGAGGCAACAAAGTTTGGGTCCGCTGATTCATCTGCAATCACTAAAACTTCAGAAGGACCGGCAGGCATATCAATAGCAGCACCATCTGATTTAGTACTAACTTGTTGTTTAGCCTCGGTAACGAAACTATTGCCGGGGCCGAAGATTTTATCCACTTTAGTGATAGAATCAGTGCCAAATGCCATAGCTGCGACCGCCTGGGCACCACCAATTAAATATATCTCATCAATGCCGCACAGTTGTGCTGCATAGCGAATTTCTGCGGCGATATTGCCTTTCGCATCGGGGGGAGTGCATAACACTTTGCGTTCACAACCGGCAACTTGAGCCGTGGCGCCTAACATAAGCACTGTTGATGGCAATGGTGCGCTCCCACCGGGAATATATAAACCAACCGAATCAATGGCTGAATGTTTAAGCTCACACAGCACGCCTGGCTGAGTTTCTATTTTTACATCAGTAGGAAACTGAGCTTGATGAAACGCCTTGATATTTGCATATGCTAAATCGATGGCAGTTCGCACGTTATCGCTGATCTCGTTCGCGGCATTGATTAGGCTTTCATTGCTCAGACGCAATTTCGTTAATCGAATGCCATCAAACTGCTCGGTTAATTCTCGGACAGCGTCATCACCGCGCTCTTTTACCTGCTGTAAAATATCACTAACAATTTTAGTCAATTTTTCGTTGTCAGCCTGAGCTGGGCGACTCAAAATATTTTGTTTTTGAGAATCTGACAAATTTGCCCAGTTTTGAATCTGCGTGGTCATATGTTTAGCCCATCATTTTTTCGATTGGCATAACTAATATTGAGCTGCAACCGAGTGACTTCAGCTTTTCCATCGTTTCCCAGAAAAGTGTCTCTGAACTAACCACGTGAATTGCAACCGTATCGTCATTGTTTGCTAACGGCAAAACCGTTGGGTTTTCAGCGCCCGGTAACAAGCTTTTCACTTGCTCTAAATAAGCCTTAGGCGCATGCAACATAATATATTTGCTTTCTTTGGCCTGCATAACGCCATCGACTCGAGGTAACAGACGATTAATTAACGCTTGTTTATCATCTGTTAGTTCGCCAGCACGTTGAATTAACACAGCCTTAGATTTGAAAATTACCGCTTCTTCACGTAAACCGTTTGCTTCCAGTGTTGCGCCTGTGGATACTAGATCACAAATCGCATCTGCTACACCTGCTCGGGGGGCAACTTCCACAGAGCCGGTTAACATAACTGACTGAGCATCAATGTTATTGTTTTTGAAGAACCGCTCTAAAAGAAAAGGATAAGTCGTTGCTACTTTTAAACCGTTAATGGACTCTAACCCCTGATAATCAAATTCGGTAGGAACGGCAATGGATAATTGGCAACCACCGTAATCTAAACGACGTAAGGTTTTAAATTCGTGAGGTTTACCTGATTGTTGGCGCTCTAGCATTTTTTCTTCAAGTTCATTTTCGCCAATAAAGCCTAAATCGACCACGCCATCCATAACCAAACCTGGGATATCGTCATCACGCACCAATAATAGATCAATCGGTTGATTGGTAGAATGAGCGATTAAAAGGCGATCACGTATTTGTAATTTAATGCCAATAGCTTTAAGCAATCCAATACTTTCATCACTTAATCGCCCTTTCTTTTGAACCGCTATACGTAGTCGTTTGCTCTCGCTCATGTTGTTGCCTCAATATAAAGTTAAATTTCAAATCGTTGCCATAACAACGAAAAACCCCCAGAAGTTTCCTTCCGGGGGTTTAGAAAAATTCTGTACCACTGGAAGGACAATTAACCTTCCAGCACGAACCTGAAAGGTTATGCTATATGATGATGATGCCAGTTTAGACGTGCTTTATTGGTGAAAAAAATCATATGCTTCTCTTGTTCGCTTTGGTTTCTCGTGTTGATGCGCAGAACATTATCCAAACCACAAAGATAATGCAAGTACAAACACCTAAAAGTGATAATTTAAGATTGTATTAGTTAAAACTAAAAGGCATTAGCATCATGCAATTTCGCAATCTAGCTCAAATATTGAACGAAAAGTGTTAAAGTAAGTCAAAATCAATACGATAGCTAAATAAATGCGCAAATGCATGGTTTGTGGGTATATACCTACAAAATTCATTTTCAGTTGAAAATAGAGTGAGTAAATCCTATGACGAGTGATTTGATTTTTTCTGTTTTACCCCGTGAAGGTAAAGTGGCCATTGAAAAAGATGAGCTCAAAGTTAAACAAGTCGAAAAAGAGGCGAAACTTCGTGAATTGAATGACGAAGAAAAGGAGCTGAACACCGAGGAGAGAGACGCGCGGGAAAAGTATTTTAAAAAATCTTCTGATGATAAAGAAGAAAGCAAGTCGGATAAAAAAAGCCAAAAGGAACAAAAAGCTGAAAAGCAGGCAAAAGATCAAGAGGCCGTAGACCCTGAACTTCCATCCGTAGATGAACAGGGAAGAAAGCACTTAGATATTTATATTTAGTGATTTTGCTATCAGTATAAAACCTATTAATCACTCGAAAGTTCGTTTCAACCAAGCTTTAGCTTGGAACCTTGGTAAACAGCTAACTAACGGCTGTTTTTTAAAGTCTGTTTTATTCACATCTAAATAAGTTGTTTGTTGCTCTATATCACCTTGATTAAAGCGCACTGCACAACGAACGCTTTCACTTTTTTCAGTAAATAAAATCTTTATTGAATCTGAGCGGTCAATTAACATTTTGTAAGGGTATCCTTGGTTTGAATACTTAGTTTCTAGTTGTTCGCTATTTTTCGCATTTAGATTTAAACTCAATAGAACTAGAGTTATTAAGATTAAGTTTTTCATGTTGATTCCTTTTTTTAGTGGATGTTTCAAGGTTAGATTAGTGTTGAAATACAACTTGAACAAACGATTAAAAATTAACTATGATTAAGAAAAACTTAATTGAGTTTGAGTTGAAGGGAAGTCCCTAATTATGCGAGAAAATCTTCCACCACTTAAATCTCTGCATTTTTTTATGGTGGCGGCAGAGTTATCAAGTTTTAAATTAGCCGCGGAAAAATTATTTGTAACCCAGGCAGCAGTCAGTCAGCAGATAAAGTTACTGGAAAGCTTTTTGGAGCAAAGGTTGTTTGAACGTTCGAATCGACAAACTCAGTTGACTCATGCCGGTGAATTATTACTTCCCTATGTTCAACAAGGGTTTTCCCAGTTCAAAACAGGCTTAAAAGTCATTTCAGGCGATGCAAACCCTAATATATTGAGAATTTCCACCATTCACTCTTTTACTTCACTTTGGTTATTACCGCGATTACTCCAGTTTCAAAAATTACATCCTGAGCTGATGGTTCAATTAGCGCCAAGTAATGATTTAGTCGACTTTAATCGCGGCGATATTGATTTAGCCATACGAATGGGGCAGGGCGGATATAAAGGCCTCGCTGAGAAGAAACTAGTTAACGATCAACTTATTCTAGTGGCAAGCCCCGACGTTATTGCGCAACAGCAAATAAATAACCCGAACGTGGTATTTCAATTGCCTTGGATTGAAGATACTAGTCCGGATGTGGCGACTGTTTTTGAAACCTTATGTCAAACCTATGCAGCGGACATACATGGGTTAACACCGTCAATTCGTGCAAGCAATTCAGTTCTGTTAATTGAAAATGCAGTGGCTGGGCGTGGGTTTACACTGGTGAACAAAAGTTTAGTGGCAGATCACTTACAAAACGGTTCATTATTGGCTTTGCTAGAATTTAGTTACCCTAGTCCGTACTCCTTGTATTTGGTCGCGCCTGCGCAGAATTTCGAGTGGCAAAAGGTGAAGTTATTTGAAAGTTGGTTTGTCCCTCTAGTGCATCAATCTTTTGACAATTTAGATGCTTGGTAGCTCATTATGCTAAATGATTTAAATATTTTGGGGTGTTATTCTCTTCTATTCAAAAGGATGATAAATCTGTTAGCAGCTTAGCGTTATTATTAACGTTAATAATAACTTCAAGTGTTAGGGGAATGCTAAATGTCAGTCTTCAATCTTCAACAGATCCAAACCAATAAATCCGATCTCAGTAAACTCGATGTTGTAAGTAGTTCAATTGATACAGATTCGTTAGAAACGAACGAAGTGGTTCTTAAAGTTGATTCTTTTGGCTTTTCGGCCAACAACATTACTTATGCGTTATTTGGTGAAAAAATGGGGTATTGGGGATTTTTCCCAGCGCAGGATGGCTTTGGTATTATGCCCATATGGGGCTTCGCTACAGTCGAGTATTCAAATAGTCCAGATCTCGTTGTCGGAGAAAAAGTTTTTGGGTATTTACCTTTTGCTACGCATTTAGTGATTACCGCAGGAAAAGTAACATCCAATGATTTTTACGATGTTAGCCCTTTACGCAAAAGTATTTCCAGCGTTTACGACCAATATGTGCGTTGCAATGCAGATCCAGCGTATGACCCTAATAAAGAAGATTGGCAACTCAACTTTCGTCCATTATTCATGACGTCTTTTGTGTTGGATGATTTTGTCGGCGAAATTGCAACCTCTGATACTGCGACCATTGTGTTAACTAGTGCATCCAGTAAAACTGCATACGGAGCTGCTTATCTTTTGAAGCATCATTGTAAGAATCGCGGATTAAATTACAAAGTTGTGGGTCTTACATCTGCAAACAACAAAGCATTTACCGAAAAGACGTCTTGTTACGATCAGGTACTCGATTACCAAGAATTTTCCTCGCTAGATAAAAATGCGCAAACTATCGTATTAGACTTTTCTGGAAACAAACCATTGCTATTGGATATTCAAGCTCATTTAGCCGCTAGTTTGCAAAAGATGATTTATATTGGTGTTACCGATGTTGAATCACAAGCAAAGTCTTACGCCGGCGAGTTGCATGGAGAGTTCTTTTTTGCGCCAACGCAAGTCAATAAACGCATGAAAGAGTGGGGTGGGAAAGGGTTTATGCTGCGCTACGCGGAGGCTTGGGGGGGATTTTCGAAACAGATGGAGCCTTTGTTGAGCACTACTAACATAGTTGGAGTAAATGCAATCCAATCAATATACTTAGATGGATTGAAAGGTAAGTTTGATACAAGCCAAATGTATGTTTTAACCTTTTAATAAAATATTGAATTTCAGCTAGCATGGAATTTAGATTGATTTTCATGTAGCGCTGAAATTTGCTTAACAACACTGCTTTTATTCGATGTGCAATATCATGTTGCGATGAAAGCAGTGGCATTGGTTTACTAACAAAATAAAATGATTTTGCGTTATAGTCAAAGAATCGGTTAACGTTGCAAAGAGCCCACTAGTTGGTGCATCGTTTAAAGTGATCTTATCCATGAGGTTTCTATAATGATTCTTAAAAAAACATCATATCCAGTTAGTTTTGCAGGTGAATTCATGAGTGTGCTTAAATTTAGTTTACTCATTTTGTCAGTGACGTTAAGTATTTTTACTGCAAATAAGGCTCGGGCGACAGATTGGATACTGATAGATAACTTTGAAGCGGCCAACAGTTTAGATAAATGGACTAAAGCGGATACCAAAAACGACACTTCACCAAAAATTCATTCCCCACAAATTAGCGAACGCCGTAAGGAAGACTTTGCCAGTAAAAGCAATTTCTATTTAATTAAAAAACCGGCGGCTGAGGGAATCGTTGGCAATCGAAAGGCGTTAACTTATGCTGCTCTTCCCCAAACGGTCAAGGTGGGGGACACCTATACGTTTTATACCCGCATAAATGTGGAGTCCTTCCCCAATAACCACGCATTTGGTATTAGCAATATGACTCCAGAAGGTATTGAGTTAAACGATTACAATGCATTTGAAGCAACCTTGAGGGTAACCGATAAAATAGAATCAAACGGCCATAAAAATACTGGTGCCTTAATGGTTAAGACTCAGGACGGATACGCTAATACTCAAAATAACAGCACAGGAAAAGACGCCAAACCTCTAGTGCCCGGAGTATGGTATGAAATATGGTATGTGGTTAATAACAGTAAAAGCCGCGATGGCGGTCAAAGCTACGATGTTTATGTAAAGGGCGGTGATGAGTTCCCTCAACAGCAAAAAGTGTATAGTGATGCCACCTTCCGAATGCAACGGGAGTTGCCTTTAACGCATTTTTTAATGAACTGTAATACCGGTCCTAAAAAACAACCTTATGGAAATGGTGGCTTAAAATATGATGATTTGTATATGAGTAAAGGGCATAACTTAGGGACGCCTTTTTAACCTTGGTGACGTTTAAGCGTTTTCTGATAGGCAAGATTTGCAATATTCAAAAGTAAAATGTTATTCACTTAATTTAGTTGAGCGGCACTACAGATATTTTTCAATGATTGAAGGGATTTCATCATAGTTAATGAGTTGTTTTCCTTGTTCAATAAACTGATTAAGGGTTGTTGAGTCTGGAAAACTATAGTAGTTACCCGACGCGAGATCCATACTTCTTGTGTCCAACGTCTCGCCGCGGTTCAATCTGTTGACCGCAGATACAATGTTATTCACACCTTGTGGATATAAGGCTAAAACGTTGAGTAAATAAGACTGACTATAATTCACTTTTTGTTGAGTCGAAGAAATGATTTTTCCTGCGTCTATCTGGCATGAATCTATAAAATGTAAGCTTGTGCCTATTTCCTCTTTGTTATCTAACATTGCCCAAAATGTGGCCATTACCCCTCTATAATCCGGTAATTTACCCGAATGAAGATTTATGACACCTAAGCTAGGAATGCTGATTATGGGATCTTTTAATATTTGACCAAATCGAATTGAAATGATCAGTTCAGGTTTTTGCTCTGCAATGCGTTGAATTCCTGCCAGGCTATTAATGTCTTTAATATCACTGACCGGCACTGAGTCATGAGCCATTTGTTGAAAACTCTTAAATCGGCTTGATTGTCGAGCTGGTGGCGTTGAAATCTTGGCTTTGCAGTGTTGTTGGCTTGCAAGCACTGGAAAAACAATTTGATTAAACAAGGTTTGCTCGATAAAGGCCAAGTTTTTCAGTGGTTCAGGGACATTGTCTAATTTACCCACTTTTGCAGACAGAAAAATACAATAATGATGTTCAGGGAGTTGTTGAAGTAATAAGTTTATTGCCATGTTGCTGGCTAAATCTCGATTGGCAAGAAGAGTTATCCGCACCGCTCAGTACTCCAATTAAGGCTTGTTTGTATCTTCTGGTTCTTTTATTTTGGTTTGCTTTTTATCAATAGGTTTGGAATCTAGAATTTCATCTTCTGGTTTTGCTTTGGTTTTTTCGAATGTCATTTTAGCACTCATTTTCAGTAATAAAATATTGCCTACAACCAAGCCTAAAGCAATCAACAAGGTCACTATCAGCCATATATTCATTGTATTATTCCATTTAATGTATAACGCTCAAATAGCTTGTCTAAGTGCCTTAAGATAGTTTGCTTTCCACCAATATTGACACTGGCGAGTTGATTGGCGAGTTGACTCAGTTCTAGTTGATTAATGATTGACTTCGAGATTGGGGCATAACTTAAATGCCATGCTTCGGGGGCAACTCCACCATTGTAGGTTTTATAGGGACGATAAAAGCCAAAGTTATCTGCATTTTCTTCAAGCCAGCAATGCAGTTCATAACATGGGCCGGCTAGTTCATATTCAGCACTCACCAACTGCAAGGGCTGCCCGCAGCGTTCAATGGCCTTTTTATCGTATACATCCAAGTCTGTTCCCCAATGGTGACGGCTTGCTCCTGGAAGAGCCGACCAGGTCATAATGGCATGTATCTTTTCTAATTCAGTGTACTCAGAGGTATTTATGGGGTGGCTATGGATATCATTTATTGGCAAGGTTCCTAACCACTTCTTTTGCCAAATAGCTAATTGGCGGTCAAAACTGCGGAAGCTACTAGCCAACTGAATGTCAATGCCGTCTTTTTGTGCAGCTAACTGCATAGCTTCAAACGCTGTTTTTACATCGGCAACTAAGCCGTGATGTTTACCGATTGACTGGATATGGGCATCAGTTAAGCCCATCCAGCTCGGTGCAGACATTTTTGTTGCAGGCATTAGAGGAGCAGTCGACATAATATATCGTGATAAATATCTGTGAGTATTTCCAGATCAGCAGATTTCACTTTTTCGTCTATTTTATGAATAGTTGCGTTTACCGGACCTAGTTCAATCACTTGAGCTCCTGTTGGCGCTATGAATCGACCGTCTGAAGTGCCACCAGCAGTGGATAACTCGGTATCTTTGCCTGTTACTGCCTTTATGGCTTGCTGCGTAGCTTCAACTAAAGGGCCTTGATCCGTTAGGAAAGGTTGTCCGTTAAACGTCCATTTAATGTCGTAATCTAATCCGTGACGATCGAGAACTTCATACACTCTTTCTATTAATTGTTTGTCGGTAACTTCGGTTGAGAATCGAAAGTTGAAACACACATGAAGTTCACCTGGTATGACGTTGCCGGCACCCGTGCCACCATTGATATTAGATACCTGAAAGCTGGTGGGGGGGAAATATCGATTGCCATCGTCCCAGTGAGTTTTAGCCAGTTCCGCAAGCGCTGGTGAAGCAATATGAATGGGATTTTTAGCTAAATGAGGATAGGCTACGTGACCCTGTATTCCTTTCACAATTAGATCGCCTGTAAGTGATCCCCGTCTACCATTTTTAACCACATCGCCAACTACTTCGGTACTTGACGGTTCGCCTACTAAACACCAGTCAATTTTTTCATTGCGGGCTTCGAGGGTATCAATAACCTTGGTTGTGCCATTAATAAATGGTCCTTCTTCATCGCTGGTAATAAGGAACGCGATGCCACCATTATGATTTGGGTGAGCTGTTACAAAACGATGAGTCGCCACCAACATAGCAGCCAAACTTCCTTTCATATCTGCGGCACCTCGGCCATGCAAATATTCGCCAATTTGGGTTGCTTCAAAAGGCGGTGTTTGCCACTTTTCGGCAGGGCCTGATGGTACTACGTCAGTGTGTCCGGCAAAACAAAATAGCGGACCTTGTTTGCCTTTTCTTGCCCACATATTGGTGGTGTCGTCAAAAACCATTGATTCTATATCAAAACCCAAGGGAGCTAAAATATCAGCCATTAGCTGTTGGCAACCAGCATCTTCAGGGGTGACGGATTTACGATTTATCAGTTCTTTAGTCAGTGCAATTGAGTCCATCATTAGTTAAAAACCACTTCATAATCTGCCGGCTTGAAACCTAAAATGTATTTATCATCATGGATTAACACTGGACGTTTTATCATGGCAGGAGATGCCAGCATCAATTCGATGGCTTTTTCCCGATTTAAATCTTGTTTTTGTTCATCTGGTAACTGACGAAAAGTCGTTCCTCGTTGATTTAGCAATTTTTGCCAACCCAACTGAGATTCTGTTTTTTCAAGCCAATCACGTTCTAAACCGTCGACACGGTAATCGTGGAAAGTGAATTCTATTTTGTTCTCTTCCAGCCACTTTTTGGCTTTTTTAATGGTATCGCAATTTTTGATGCCGAACATTTGAGTCATAAAAATGGTTCTTGTTTGTTAATTATGAAATGAAAATAAATGATTATTATTAAAGGCTTAATAATGTCATTGCCAAGTAAACGATGTTGTACCAATCCTTAAAGTTTAGATCAACACAGAAAATACAGGATCTTCACATGCCGTAACCTTACGAGGATTAACTATAAGCCCTTTTACTTTATCACTATTGAGAAGGGTTATGTAAAAAGCGTTATCCTCTAATGCGAGTTTCAATTTACGAGCGTCAAAATCTAATATGGGTTGTCCTAGTTTAAGTTTTTGGCCAACAACAACTTTTCGTTTAAATCCTTCACCATTTAGATTTTGTGCACCCCAACCGCAATGGATCTGTAGTTTCAATCCATGTCTGTCTTTTAAGCGCACTCGGTGGGCCGTTTCACTTATTTCTAAAACGATTGCGTCAAATGGTGCCAATATTTGAAAGCCGGTTGGCGCGATAACCACTCCTTCACCAAATAATCGTTGTTTGAATAACAGGTTACTGGCTGAATCAAGTAAATTGATACTGCCGCTAACGGGGCTCAAAATATCAATTTTACGTTTATGCTCAGTGAGTTCTGGATTGTCTAGTAGTCGATTGAAAAGGCGCATTAGAATACAACTTTATAGCCGTGATTTTCACGCGCATTAGCGGCAGAATCAATATCGTTTTGTTTAATCAGAAAGTTATCGGTTTCAAAATTAGATACAACAAATCTACTGATTTTGGCAGTCACCAGTACATTACCTATTTGCGTCATAATACACACCAACGATAAATACGAAGACGCATTAAACATTTGAGAAGGGATCTGAGCGTGTAACGGAAGGCTATGGATTGTATAAGTGTCAGGCAGAGCAGCTAATGTCTGAGTGGCCATTTGCATTCCTTTTTAATTGGTCTTTTATTTTGCGTTAGCTAAGCTGTAAGTCAAGTGTTAGTGTGAAAGTCGCTTTATTAAATGTTATCCACTGTTTCTGTGGATAACCTTGTTGAGGAAACTTTATATGTCACTTAACTTGTTGAAATATATGGGTTATATTTCGCTGTCCAGAAATCCATCAAGTGACATTTTTGGTTAAAATTAAACCGTTTTAAGTTAAGGTGAATGAATATGTCTACAGCACCCGTAGGTTCAGTGGTTTGGAGCGACCTTACTGTTAAAAACGCAGAGGATGTAAAAGATTTTTATGCACAAGTTATAGGTTGGCAAGCTAATTCCATCAACATGGGAGATTATGAAGATTTTTCCATGCAGTTACCAAGTAATAATCAGGATGTTGTGGGGATTTGTCATGCAAAAGACAGCAATGCAGGCCTCCCTGCGCAGTGGCTGCTTTATTTTAAAGTGGCTAATTTAGATGACTCCATTGCGCAGACTCAAGCTCGCGGAGGTCAATTATTATCGAAAGTGAAGTCATATGGTTCAACGAGTCGCTACATTATTATCCAAGATCCTGCTGGCGCGGTATGTGCCTTGTTTGAGGAAAACACTTAACCTAGGTGCTTGTAGATAACTATTAAAAACTAAAATATTTCTGATACTTGCAAATAACTTATTGATTGGTACATTAAACTTCAATTATTTTATGGGTTTAAAGTTAGTGCAAGTACTTGATTTATATGCAGGTCCAACTGCTTTGAAGGAAATTCAGCAGCATGGTCTAAAACAACACATGTTTGATTACATGTTAGGTGCTTCTGGCGGGCCGAAGTGGTTCGTGTTAGCAGGGTTAGATAGGTATGTCTTTTCTACCTTTTTTGCTCAGCGTAAAACACCGCTGCAGGTTATTGGTTCTTCAGCTGGAGCGTTTAGATTTGCGTGTTTTGCCCAACAAGATCCCTTAGCTGCAATTAACCGTTTAGCAGATCGTTATTCACACACAGAATACAGCGACAAGCCCACAGCCAAAGAAATCACCCTATCTGGTTTAGAATTATTAGACTATGTATTAGGGGATAATGGGGTTGAGGAAATTATTCACAATCCTATTATTAAAGCGCATTTCATTGTCGCGCGATGTAAAGGACTCACGCAGTTTGAAGCTAAACCGTTGCAATTAACCGGCCTTTTAGCCAGTGCAGGTGCTAACGCGGTACAGCGGCGCTTTTTGCAACGATTTTATGAACGCTATGTTTTTGCTTCCCCTACAAGTGAACTACAGATATCTGATCCTAATAAAATGCCAACTCGTTACGTGCCGTTGTCAAAACGCAACTTAGCACAAGCATTAATGGCCTCAGGTTCTATTCCGCTAGTGATTGAAGGTGTATCGAATATAAATGGAGCGCCTAAAGGCATGTATCGAGACGGCGGCATCATAGACTATCATTTTGATTTAAACTTCGGACCCCATGATGGCTTGGTATTTTATCCACATTTTTATCCTAAGCCGATTCCAGGTTGGTTTGATAAATCATTGAAGCGACGTTTACCTCACAAAAGCAGCTATGACAAAGTGGTGATGGCCGTTCCATCGGATGAGTTTGTCGCTTCTTTACCTTATCAAAAAATTCCCGACCGCAAAGATTTCGAAACAATGCCTGCTCAACAACGTATCGAATATTGGCAGACAGTGATTCAGCAAAGTGACAGGTTAGGGGAGGCATTTGCTAATTTAACCCAAGATCAAGACGTAGCAAATAAAGTGAAACCCTTTAACTTTTAACTGTTATGCATCAAAGTAGAGAGAAACTATGAACAAAGGATCTTTGACTTTTTTCTGTGGAAAAATGGGTTCAGGAAAGTCTACAAGAGCTGCTGAAATCGCGCAGGAAAGTAACGCAGTATTGCTTTCAGAAGATGAATGGCTTTCGTCGCTTTATGCAAATAGAATTTCATCGCTAAATGATTATATTGAATATTCAAATCTACTTAAGCCGCAGATTAAAAAACTTGTTCAATCCATACTGTCTGCGGGAACTAATGTGGTTATGGATTTTCCGGCAAACACTCTTTCGCAAAGAAATTGGTTTCGGAGTATTTTCTCCGAGATCGAAGCGCCACATAATTTGATATACATCGACTTGCCAAATGAAGTCTGCCTAAAACAGATTGGAAAAAGACGCAAAGAGCAGCCAGAAAGAGCTGCAACTGATACAGCAGATATGTTTGAGCAGGTTACAAAATATTTTGTAGCGCCAACATCAGAGGAAGGTTTCAATATTACAAAAGTGACACAAAATGCATAACTCGGCGCTGCTACGGAAAATTCACTCGCTGGCACTCCTAAATTTCCGCGGAACTCGGCGTTATGGGGAAAAATTGTGCATTTGTGGCAACAAAGCTGAAAAACTCCTTGAAGATAGCGAAAAGCATCGTTATTATACGCGCCGCTTGAGACATTCGTGTTAAGCATCTTTATACAGTGCGTCCGTAGCTCAGTTGGTTAGAGCACTACCTTGACATGGTAGGGGTCGGTGATTCGAGTTCACTCGGACGCACCACTTTAAAGGGCATTCAGCCATAGTAAATACTAACCTAATCATTTGTTAAGCTTTGTGTGTCGCACTGATGTCGCACTTGTTTTTTTTCTGTATATAGTAATATATTTATGTATGAGTTTAAGTGCTAGTGCAGTTAATTAGAGGTAAAAGTTTCCTGGAGTTCTATCGTTTCGCGTAAGGTGTCGTGAATTGGATTGAATTTAAAAATGATTTTTTCTGCTTCATCAAAATTTTTGAAAGCGTTCAATAGCGAGCTTGTAGAGGAAGCGGACATTAATAATTGAAAATAACATTGGCGCAATACGTCTTCTTTGCTGAATGAATTAGTTACATATTGCCCATCAAAAGTGTTGTTCAACAACACCAAACCTCCATGAGTTAAACTATTAAAAACTGTTTTGTTTTGTTCAAAAATATCAAATAGTTTATTCGGAAAACCATATTGGCCCATTCGGTTGTCAACTTCCTTGGCTAATCTACCTAAATTCATCTCTTTAGCTTTGCCTGTTTCGCCGAATTGTTTTTTTGCTGTCAACTTATCCTTTCTAATAAAATAATCTATCTGATAGTCTGTGGCGCATAGATTTAACCAAAGCCCTCTGCATAATAATTCGAAAGTGGGCCGCATGAGACAAGCCACCGCACCATTATGATTTGCAGTTGATAATTGAATAGAAGCGCTAGTGTTGTACAAAACCCTTAAAGAAAATTGCATAAGCAAAAGCTTTCTTTTGTCAGATGGATTAGCTTTTAGTCCTTCAATCGCATTTTTGCACGATTTGATAAACTTTTGGATTTCAAGTGATGAAAATATTATTTCTGGGTCGGGGCTATAGTTCTTCAATTTAACAGTCTCTTTGGCTTAATTCACCATACTTAAATAGCGGCCGGAATATTCCTTGCTATTTACAAATTTCTTAGCTTCTTCATGATTCATAATGATTTGTTTTCTATTAAGGATAATATACAAACTATTCTGACCATAAAATGATAAACGACCAAATTAACTGGATGAACTTTGGTTATTCTATTTATTATTTGGTGCTTCTTCTATAGCTCCTGCTATAAATCTATCTACACATTTAGCCAGTGAAGAGAGTCTTGTTCCATCTCCATTTGGTGCATAAAAAGTGTAAGGAATTTTACGTTTTTTACTTGTTAAATAAGGTTTGCCAGTTTCATCGTCGTACTCAATCACATATTCTGAGAAACTTAACGTCCCAGCGGGAGATTTTTTTAAATTCCCATTTTTAAATCTATCATAAACATGCAGCGCATTACCGTTTTCCAATTCATTTTCATAAACAACATGCCAACCTAGAGCCTCCAATTTATTTTTAAACTCAAAGTAAACTTCTTCAATATTTGAGTAAAATTTTACCTTCGTATTTTCCCAAGATTGCTCGCTGTTACGTAATTCATGATCAACAATTTCAATTTTATCGATTAGGAATACTTTTGCTCTGTTTGTTACAAGACATTTAGCTCGTACCTTTCCATCTTCAAGTATTTGTAACGGAAGAACTTGGCGCACCGAACCTGGCTTACTGCCACCATTATATTTAATGGTTAATACTTCATCGCACTCTATTGCGCCTTTTATATTTTCACTCACATCCATATCAATTCCATTTTATTTGTATTCGTTCAATGAAACTTCATTATGGAGGATATAATGAATTGATTAAAGTCCATACTTGTCGATCATTAATTGGTCTGGGTCTTTTTGCTCTAATTTCGCTTTAGCTCGACTCTCAGGCGTTAAACATAAGTCTGATGCCAATCCTCTTAATTGGGCGTGTAAAGACGCTGTGAAGCCGTCAGAATCACCTCTAAGCTTTGCCAAAAGAAAGCAATATTGTTCTAAAAGTGGTTTATCTGCCGTGGTAATAAGCTTGTATTGTGTCATTGCCTTGTTCACTTCACCCCATATTTTACGATGTTCACCTTTAAGGTGTTTCGGGCAGTGGGGAAAGCTATAAGCCCCTTCAACACTGAGCTTGGGCGTTTCTCTGTCTTTTCTGTGTGTACCTTCGAGTAACTTCTCAATTGCTGTTTTTGATTGTGTCATGTCCCATTCCTACATGTTTATGTCTCAAATTTTCAACTGACGGTGGGTAAATTAAACTGGGCGGCGGTACTGGTAAACTAGGACTCTAGTCCTTAAAATACCCCCGTACCCTATGCACCGAAGTGATACCTAATCCGTCTCTTGTTCTGTTGATTCTGTTTGTGCCTGGTCTTGCTGCATCCAACTTTGGCTGTATTGTTCACCACCTTCTCTCGGTGGCATGTTCTCTGCTGCTCTGCATTCATTTGGATTCATTACTCCATTTCTAATGGCTATGTCATACACGCTGAACCTGTCTTCTGCTGTGGCTCTTAGCAGGTCTTTAGTTTCAAACTCGATGATGGTGTTAGCTCTGTTACTATCACTAATGAGGCGGCTTGCTAAACCTTCTTGTATATTGCTGAGCCATGGCCTAAGCGTCTGAGTAAGGAATGCTCTACTTGCTTCACTGAAATTGCTATATGTGCTGTTAGAATAGTCCATTAGAAAGATAGGGCTAATCTTAAACATTCGGGCTACATCAGAGATGGTAAACAATCTAGATTCTAGCCATTGCGCATCGTTGTTAGCTAAGCCAATTTGATTCCACTTTAAGCCACCTTCCAGTAATAATGGTTTATTACTGTTTGCTGAGCCTTTGTACTTATCGAACATTTCAGATAGTGCTTTAAATTGATCATCAGTGAGTTTCCCGTCCGTTTCTAATACGCCTGAAACTCGCATACCATTCTTAAACTGGCTGGCTCCATGCTCTTGCTGAGCCAATCCTAGACCTATGCTTTCTCGGCAAACTTGAATAGGGCTTTTACCTAATATTCCATCATCTGAGTGGTAGCGAATATGCAATATTTCATCCTGCAGATACTTGAACTGCTTACCCTTAGCGTTCGTGTGTTTGTAACCAAGTCGCCCAGTAGAAAGTAACTCCACTTGTATTGATTCGGGATGCAGTAAATGTAAAGCGCTAGGCTTGCCCGTACCATCGAATGTGATGTGAGCGTATCCATTGCCGCGAAGTAAAACGGATCTTAGCAAACCCATTTTAAAGTCATAAGCAGTTTGGTAAGCGTTTGGCGCCTGATTCAATAAGCGTTCAACGTGGTGTCTACCTTGTCGCTGTTTACCTTCATCGGTTCGTCTGTAAACGTGGATTGGTAAGCTTGCCACCGATTCGGCAATGGTTGAAACTGCGCAATATACTGCGGGTAGGGTTTGCGCCACTTCACTGTTAACGTGTTGCCCGCTGGCAGTGGGTGAGCCTATGCCCAGTGATTTAAGCAATTCGTAGGTATCGGTTACCGGCTCGCTGCGTTTAAACATTTTTAGTAAGTTCATAATCTCATCATCTCCAATCTAGCAAGCATCAAGTCAATGTCATTTGATTTTTGCTTTTCTTGAAGTGAGCGCATGGCCACCTCAACATTTGTTGCTTGGTATGCTGGCATTCCCGTTATTGTAACTTCTAACAAGTTAGCGCTTGTCACTGTTCTAAGGGCTGGCGTTTGTTCAAAGTCCCACTGTGCGCCCTCAGGATTGACGGTAAAGCCAAAACTCATGCCGCTAATATCTTTGCGCTCGATACTCGTCATTAAGTCTCTGGCTGCTTGTATGTTTGGCGGGTCAATCTCAACAAGCAAACCCTGATCATCTTCTTTGATTTCCATGGTTCCTGCGGCCGTTCTGCCAAGTATTAATTTATGGTCATGTTCGACTAAAGCGCGAATATCGTTGGTTAAGCTGTTACCGAAAGCGCCTGCTTTAATGACTTCAACAAAACCACCTAAGTCTTGAGAGGGGGAGTTGTAAACAACAGGTCTCCCTATGATTTTTTTACCCTTAAGGCTTAGGTCTGCTGCTGCTCTGATTTCAATTTGATTCATATAAACCTCGATAAAAAAGGGGCTTGAAACGCCCCTAATTATTTATGCTGCTTTTGGTACTAAGAATTTGAATGCGTTTGAGTCAACCAATCCACCACCAACATATCGAGTTGTTAGCATCTTAACCCAGCCTGGCAATGTAATATTGTCGCGAATCATTCGTGTGCCGCTAGTGTGGTCAATAACGTAATAAGCTCGGGCTAAGTCGCCATAGCCTATTAAGTCGTCTGACATTTCTTCAGCGATAACGATGGGTTTGCCTAGTAGGGTGTCTGGTGCTCCCTCTACGATTCCAGCTCTAAAAAGGTAATTGTCATCATTGTCTTTTAGCTTGCGAACCTTCTCTAACATTGCATCATTCATATAGAATTTTGCTGCCATTCGATATGCGGTTCTTAGTGTGTGAGATAAGGTAATTAAATCGTCTCCGTCAATCACTCCGGTTGCAGAGGACTCAATTTCCTGTAATTCCCCAAAAGTTCGGCTAGCGTCATTTGCGGAATCGCGCGTGTAAGTTAAAAGACCTTTAGGCTTTTTGCTGCCGTCTCCAGTCCAAAATGCTGCTTCTTCTTTTAGTCCGGTTTCGTCTGCCACCTCTGAACTTAACCAGCCTGATACATCGAAGTCAGACCAATCTAAAAGCTCTTGGGTTGTTTTAGGGTAGGCATATAGAGAATGTACGGCTATTTGTACCTTTTCTAGTTGGCTGGTGTTCGTTTCGCTTCGTGTATCGCCTTCATCGGCCCACGTAGCACTTGTGCCGCCAACGCTAACCAACTTTTCATACTTTTCAGTAGAGATGGTTTTAGTCGTTGCGTTTTGGCGAAAAACTGAAGTTTCTTTTAAAACCTTTGTAATTTCTTTATCAATGGCCGGAATAACAGTGTAACCACCGTCAGCGTTCGTACCAGCACTTAGGCTTCGTTGATCACCTGTTTGAACAAAAGCTCTTAGTTCTTCATTGCTTGGCTTGTCGATTTTACTTTCTGGCGTTTCGCCCGTGATAAGTGAACGTTCGTTGTCTGCCAAAACTTCTTCACATTCAATTTTTTGATTTAGGTTGGTAATTTGCTTTTGCAGTTCTTCAAACTTGGTTGACTCATTATTAGTTAATGAGCGCTTTTCTGTTTCTGCAGTTGTAACGATTGCTTTCATCTGCTTGTGCAGTTCAGCTTTTGTAGAGCGTAGTTCTAGTAGTTTTTTCATAGTCTAGTATTCCAATTGATAAAAAATCGGGCAACTGACTAGGGAATAAGACAGAAAGGGAAAAAGATATTCAGAAACCCCTTTCAATCTGTACTCGCCTACGTCTCGCAGGTCTATACTAATGGAATCTTGGCTTTTAGAGCTATCCACGTTTAAAACTAGAAAGTTGCCCAAAACTGTTAAAAGTAGTGAGCAATTTCAATATAACCCATTTGAAAAGGTCTGTAAATCGCTTAAGTTTATGATTTTAAAGGGGTTTGTGTGCCGTTGTGGCTTGGGGTATAGCGTTGTTTTTAGCGCATAAAAAAAGCCGGAAATTAATCCGGCTGATTGACTGCTTTCTGATTTTAGTTACTCAATTCTTGTTCTTGAGCTGCTTTTTCCGCTCGTTCCGCAGCTTGGAACTCTTCTAATGTATCTGCATACTCGATTGGTTCACCGGCCATATCATCAGCCGCTTTTTGAATTTCAAATAATAGGTCCGTTACAGCCCACATTGCATTTCTGTAGTCTTTAGCTGCGTTGCTATTGCCTAACTCTTCCAATACCTTGGGGCCTGTTAAATTAAGAATTGCTAAAGACTTATCAACATTCATTGTAGCTGTGTCCATAAATCTTAGTTCTTTAACTGATCTTAAAGCTTTACGTCTTGCCATGGTCATATCTCCTTTTACATTCCGCTGGTTTGGATTGTTGGGTTATTTTGGATTAATGGTGAGTCAGTGTGACCATTTTCTGTAATTAGCTTTTTAGCATCATCTACTAAATCTCCAACGGTACAGGCGATTAAATCCATATCACCGTTTAGCAATTCTTGATCACCTGTTTGATAGTGGGAAGACATCATCATTAAAATGCTATGTGCTTTACCCAATTTAATGCTGGCTTTATCTAGATTGTTCATATCGTTCTCCAATTTAAAGTTATGCAAGATCGTCATCTTGTTGTAAACTGTGGTACACACCCTTACAATATAATAGTGGTACACACCCAATGCAAGAAGAATCGGAAAAAAAAGTTAAAAGGTCAGATGAACGCAAAGGTTCAGTACGTAAAAATATCCGTTTTGAGGACAATCTGATTGAGGCTATCAGCGAACAATTGCCAGACAATCCAGATCCCAACACAAAGGATAAAATTCCGAAGCTAGGTTTTTCAGAATGGGTTAAAGATGCTTGTTGGAAAAAGCTGGGTAAGTAGCAATCTTTTGACAATAGTCGTATTTGACTAAAACCTAGTCGTTTCTGACTATTCTTCTTAAGTTCAGTACCTTGTGTACTTTTGTTCACTGTATTGTGAACTTTGTTTTTCGCGCTCGTTCCTTTCAAGCCTCTTTTTAATGGTTTTATGAACGAATTAAAACACTCTTTAAACCTGTATGTATGGCTTACTATTAAGGTCTCCAGAAACTGGAGTATGCGAGATTGGTTGATAAATTGATAAGTCATTGTTTTTCCTAAATTTGGTTTTTTCTGCATCCTCCAGAAACTGGAGTATAAAAGTTTCGCATCCTCCAGAAACTGGAGTATAAAAAGCCTTTACACTCCAGAAACTGGAGCATGGAAAATTTAACGTTTAGCATTGTCTATATGGTCGATAAAAGTTCGCAATGCTGTTCGTGTTGGCTGTATATCCATTTCAAAGCCTCTTATCTCGTCAACCTTTTCCCAAGTTACAGCGTAATAATTTGGAGTCCTGCCTGTTTGGGTGAGCGAGTTTCCTTTAGCTAATTCAATAAACCCTTTTTGCCTTAAACCTTTTATTGCGTTACTTAGTGTTGTTTGAGATTTGAAACCTCTATGTTTTACTTGAGACCATACAGCACACAATTTACCGTTGTTTTTACCTTTATATTGATAGGCAAACCAAAGGAGTAAGCGTATTTCATTACCAGACAACTTGTTGAAATCTGGATGATCTATCACTCTGTTTGGTATGCCTGCAAATGGTTGAGGTTTAGCCATCAAGTCCCCCAAATAGCCCCGAAGGGCTATGCTGCTTGGCTATAAATGGAGTAGGGAGGTAATCCTTTTAACGGCTCTAAACCACGCTGAGAGCGCAATTTATTAACCCGGAATATTGCTCGCTCGATTGATACATCATCTAGCAATCTATAGCGGGTATAGGTTGCTTTGCCTCCGTGCCTGTGGGTAATCGGGTTAGGCTTTCTGTCAAACAAAATCCCGTGCTGGCGAAAGTTACTTACCATCGTATGTAAGCACGATTCACCATAGGCCCAGTCTGCTTCTTTTTGAAACATTCCTGCACTACCTCGATTCAAAAACTCAACAAGGCAAATTTCTTCTTTATATGGAATTAAATTTAGTTTAACCTTTTGATTCTCAGGTCTAAGGTCGTTGCTCGTTTGGGTGGCGGCTTTTTTCATTTACGCTGCCTCCTCTTGATTGGTTTCATTAATCCATTGCTCAATATCAGAGCTCAAGTATCGTACCTGTCTCCCTAGCTTTAAATATCTGGGCGCTTTCGCTCCCAATAACTTGCCGGTAACTCTTGACTGTCTAAGCGTGACTTCTGAAATTTTAAGCTGTGCTGCTAGTTCGATAGTGGTTAAGTATGACATCGGTATATCTCCAGTAATTAGTGGTTAGCGTTAATCGCTGGAAATATATTAGTTTGTGTGTGGGGGGATAAATAACGGGTAAAGTTATTCTTTTCAGCAACTTTACCCTTGGTCTAATAACTCTTTAATTTTGTCAGATATGTTTTTTTTCTCAATACCTATCGAAGCTAGGCATTCGATTAAAAACCTATGGAATTTACTTTCTGGTGTATAGGCAGCTTTCAGTCCATGCGAACGAAATATTTTTGCGACCTCTACAATCAAGAAGCTAATTTCATCTTTTCTCGCATATCCTGTTAGTGTGCTCATGGATTTTTCAATACCAGCAATTAAAACGGTTAAATTCCGCAGCGGTGATTCATTTAATAATTGTTGATCTGCATATCCGTGTTCATTTTTTTCAGCAAGAAAAATATGCACGGGCAAAGCTTCTGCGGATAATGGATCTAGTTCATTCAAATACTTCATAGCGTTCAATAAATGACCATTGACTAATTCTAATGACTTTTTGGTCTCGCTTGCTCTATTGATTCTTGGAATATCGTCATTAGCTAATTTAGCTTCAATAATTTTTTCAGTTTGCTTAATCAAGCGGTCAGCGCAATCAAATTTTACTATTTTACTTAAGTTTATCGTTTGCTGGTCTGTAAATTTAAATGAGTCGACAAGGCCACCAGAGATTGATTTAGAATTCCATTTATCTTCATACTTCCTAGCTTTATTTAAATTGGTCATGCGGTCAATTCCTTAATTTTGTTAGCCCATAACTCTAACGCTTCCCTGCGTTCTTCCATGTAATCGTGCTGGTTATACACTCTCATCATTCCTGCTAGCTCATGGTTGAGTAATTTTTCAGTGACAATGGTGTCGACCTTCATTTTTGATAGGTGCGTCTGCAGCGTTCTTCTAAAGTCGTGCGGCGTGAATGCAGCAACATTGATAAACCTGCCTTTAGGTTCGTCAACGTCATCAGGCCTAATATGGCGTTTGATAGCCCGGGCAACGCTGCGCTTATCAATGGGCTGTGTGCCAGGTAAGCCGGTTCTATTCGTTACCGAAGGGAAAATATACTTGCTGCCTAAAAAATCAAACTGAACTGATAGCTCTTTAAGTCGTTTAATGATTTCGTCATTGGTTGGCACATAGTGCGGCTTTTCTTCACCGCGGCGGCTCTTGGTGTTCTCAGGCGGGAAGTACCACATACGTTTTTCAAAGTCGATATGCGACCATTCGGCAAGGGTCAACTCCTGAACTCTGCATCCAGTCAAGCAGAGCAATTCTATTACTAACTGAACTTGCCTTGAGATCCCGACTTTTGGCAAGTCTATAAATAGTTGCTTCAACTCGTCATCGTCTAAATAGCGATCGCGGGCAATCTCTTTGCCGGTGTTTGATGTCACCGAAGTATTAGCTATAGGGTTAATTTCTATCAAGCCTCTATCAACGCCAAACTGAAATGCTTGTTTGATTAGGGCTAGGGTTTTACGTGCGTGTGGCTTGTGGCCTCTATCTACAATTAAATCGATGCAGTCATTGAGAATTAAACGGCTAGTAACGCTCGATAGAGGGACTTTGCCTATCTGTGGAATAACATCATTGTTGAATATGCTGATTGCGCTCTCAGGACGTTTACGCTCGCGTTTTAGGTACCGCTCTGTGAACTCTAATAATAGATACTCGACGGTTTCAGAATCTTGCTTTGCTTGCTCTAATTCAGCCATGTCAGCGAGCTTTTTTTGTGCTGCTGATTCTTTCTCTCTGGCTTCACGTTCTGCGAAAACGTCAACACCTGTTTTTATACGTCCTTGTAAAATTTTCGCATCGTCTCGGGCTCTAGCTGGTGTAATGTTTTTTTCATCAAGGCTAGCTATCTTATAATTGCGCTCAAATCCTTCACGGCCCCCGATTCTGTAGTAAAGATAGTAAGCACCCGAACGGGTACCATCGGGCTTAGGTTTCCCCAACCTGAGGTGAAACCCTTTCACCTCAGTATCGCTAATCCGCCTTATTTCAGGATCTATATTCTTCAACAATGAATCAGTTAACTTTGCCTTTAAAGTTGCCATGTCGCACGTTTCCTATTTTTAATGTCGCACGGGTGTCGCACAATATTTTGGTGTGACCACCAACGACAGATAACACCAGTCAGCGACCACATACAAATAATAGGCATTTAGGTCAATAAAATAAAGGGTTTTAGGTGAAATGATTTAACGTTGGGTTACAAAGGGATATTTCAGATTACTATGTGCGTTCTCTTGACATGGTAGGGGTCGGTAGTTCGAGTCTACTCGGACGCACCAATTTATTCGAATCATCTATTTTATATTGATCCTTTTATATGGCACCAATTTATTCGAATCATCTACTTTATATTGATCCTTTTATATGGCTCCAATTTGCGTATTCGTGCTCAGCACTACCGCTTTCTATGACCCGGTCCAAAGGTCGGTAGTTCGAGTCTACTCGGACGCACCAATTTCATTCAGATCTTTTAATTACTACTATGCACTT
The DNA here is from genome assembly GCF_037478005.1 of Alteromonas sp. M12. NCBI lineage: Bacteria > Pseudomonadati > Pseudomonadota > Gammaproteobacteria > Alteromonadales > Alteromonadaceae > Alteromonas > Alteromonas sp. M12. The sequence goes on from NZ_CP144164.1 coordinate 2,011,386, forward strand.
TATATTGATCCTAGAATGTGGCTGCAATTTGCGTATTCGTGTTCAGCACTACCGCTGTCTATGACCCGGTCCACAGGTCGGTAGTGCTAGTTTTTGCACACGCCCAATCTACATCATTACAACCAACATCTTGTTTTTCATTGATGATTTCCGGATATACACCACAACACTCTTTAAAATAGCAATATTAAAGCGTTTTTAATCAAATTGTATCGCTAACAATCAAAGTTTCAGCATTAAATTTTATTCTATTCGTATAATTCATTGATTTTTGTTCAGTGAAATTTTTAACTAAGTTGAGTTAAATAACTTATAAAAGTTATATTTAATTAAATTTTTCAAATGGTTAACTGGGTTTCTGAAGTGGATGATAAGTACAGTGATTTATTTTTGAGTGAATATGATTGAATTTGCTTGACTGTGTTTCACAAAGATGTAAAATTAAATTAACAACTTTGACCTAAGTGCGATTATTGCATCAATCACCGGAGTTAAAAAAAAGATGGCAAGTAAAAAGAGTGAATTTAAACACGTTAATTATAGTTGGGAAGATGCGGTTGCCGACAAATTATCGCCTATTGAAAATCTAGTATATCGTTCGAATATATTAGGGGCAGATCAACGTATCACTAACACCGGAGGAGGCAATACCTCTGCAAAACTGATGGAAAAAGATCCACTAACCGGTGAAGAAGTAGAAGTATTATGGGTAAAAGGTTCCGGTGGCGATTTGCGGACCGCAAAAGTAGAGAATTTTTCATCATTGTATCAAGGTAAATTAAACGCTTTAGATGCAACTTACCAAGCTCGAGAAGATAAAGGTTACAAGCAGGCTGGAGAAGATGCCATGATTGGCATGTACAAGCATTGTAACTTTTGTTTAAACCCCAGAGCCTCTTCAATAGACACACCATTACACTCCATGATTGCAGATAAACATGTCGATCATTTACATCCAAATGCGGTAATTGCTATTGCATCTTGTAAAGACCAAGAAGCTTTAACAGAAAAAGTATGGGGCGGTAAATTGGCATATGTGCCATGGATGCGCCCAGGTTGGGAAGCCGCTAAAGTATGCGAAGAAGCATATGCACAAAAACCTGATAGTGTGGGCATTTTGTTAGGTCAACATGGACATACAAACTGGAATTCTGAAAGCAAGAGTTGCTACGAAACATCGCTGTGGGTGATTGAAACGGCAGCTCGATATATTGAAGAACACGACAAAGGAGAACAAACCTTTGGTGGAGCTAAAGTAGAAAGTTTATCTGAGAAAGAGCGAACAGATTTATTAACTAAGTTTTTACCGGTTGCTCGTGGTGTTTTATCTAATAAAGTCAAATTTATTGCTACCGTACAGTCAGATGAAACAGCCTTACGGTTTGTCAACAGCGTAGATGCTCCTCGTTTAGCCAAATTAGGTACCTCTTGTCCAGATCATTTCCTTCGCACTAAAATTCAACCTTTGTATGTTGATTATAATCCAAAGACGGATGATTTTGATGCACTTGTTAAAAAATTAAATGCCGGAATTGAGCAATACCGTGTTGAATATGCAGAGTATTACAATAATTGTAAACGTGAAGATTCTCCTTCTATGCGGGATCCAAGTCCTACCGTTATTTTGATTCCTGGCGTAGGTATTATTGGTTGGGGTAAGAATAAAAGTGAATCTCGTGTTACTACTGAATTCTATAACTGTGCAATTGAAGTTATGCGCGGAGCAGAAGCAATAAGTGAGTACACTGCCTTACCTCAACAAGAAGCTTTTGATATCGAGTATTGGGCATTGGAAGAAGCAAAATTACAGCGGATGCCTAAAGAAGCCCCACTGGCACGTAATGTCGTTGTTGTTATTGGTGCAGGTGACGGTATAGGCAAAGAAACTGCGTTTAGAGTGGCTAAAGAAGGTGCTCATGTAGTGTGTGCCGATTTACGCCATGATGCAGCACAAAAAACAGCTGATGAACTTACTGCAATTTACGGACAAGGTATCGGGGTTGCTGGTACGGGGATTTCTGGTTGTGGTCCGGCTATTGCTCTAGAAGTTAATATCACCGATCGAGAAAGCGTACAAAAGATGTTTGAACAAGTCATTCTAGCTTACGGTGGAATTGACAACGTGATTATCACAGCTGGTGTATTTTTAGCGCCAGGTCAATCAGGTATGACAAATGACCAAATGTTTGATATGAGTTTTGCAGTCAATGTGAAGGGAGGCTATATAGTTGGTACAGAAGCCAATGAAATTTGGCAAGCTCAAGGTCTTCAAGGATCCTTTGTATTAACGACTAGTGTTAATGCTGCAGTCGCTAAAAAAGGTTCACTTGCTTATGACACATCTAAAGCAGCAGCTAATCATTTAGTTCGCGAGTTAGCCGTGGAATTGTCGCCTTTAGTAAACGTCAATGGTCTTGCACCGGCAACGGTAGTAAAAGGAAGTACGATGTTTCCTCGTGACAGAGTAATTGCATCGTTAAGCAAATACGATGTTGATTATTCTGAGTCAGATTCAGATGACGAACTCAGAGATAAATTAGCGATGTTCTACGCTCAACGTACATTAACAAAACAACCAATAACACCAGCAGATCAAGCAGAGGCTGCTTACCTATTGATTTCTGGTCAATTAAGTAAAACAACTGGCCAAATTATAAGTGTGGACGGTGGTTTGCACGAAGCTTTCTTACGCTAAGATAAGAACGAATTAGGAAATATTATGACCCAACGTATCGATAAAGGGCTAATTGCAGAAGAAAATGCAAAATTAGAAGCCAACTTAAACGAAGATTATCAAGCGCTAGGAAACAAGTTAGCGCGCGATGGTATTAACATTGAAGACATCACAAGCAAAGCGCAAGAATTCCAAATTGCCGTTCCTTCATGGGGAACTGGCACTGGTGGGACGCGTTTTGCTCGATTTCCAGGTGAGGGCGAGCCGCGCAACATTTGGGAAAAACTAGAAGATAGTGCTGTTATCAACGATTTGTCGCAGTGTACAGAGCGTGTTTCTCCACATTTCCCTTGGGATAAAGTTGATGATTTTTCTGAGCTTAAACAAACATCTGACAGTTTAGGGTTAAAGTGGGATTCGATAAATTCGAATACTTTTCAAGATCAAGCTGGTCAAGAACATAGTTTTAAGTACGGTAGCTTAAGTAACACTAACCAAGCTTCTCGGGACTTAGCGATTCAACACAACTTAGATTGTATCGAATATGGCAAAGCGTTGGGCTCAAAAACGCTAACTGTCTGGGTAGGTGATGGTTCTAACCATCCCGGTCAGCAGCATTTTCAACATGCTTTCGAGCGTTATTTGGAAAGCATGAAAAAAATCTATGCGGGTTTACCGTCAGATTGGGAATTGCATATCGAACACAAAATGTTTGAGCCTGCATTTTATTCAACCATCATCCAAGATTGGGGCAGTAACATATTAGCAGCAATGGAATTGGGACCTCAGGCTAAATCTTTAGTTGATTTAGGTCACCATGCGCCAAACGTTAACATAGAAATGATCGTTTCGCGGTTAATTCAATTTAAGAAATTAGGTGGCTTCCACTTCAATGATTCAAAATATGGGGATGATGACCTAGATAGTGGTAGTTTGCATCCGTACCAGCAATTCTTGATCTTTAATGAATTAGTAGATGCTGAGTACCGCAAGCAAGAGGGATTTGGTCCTAATTATATGTTGGATCAGTCACACAATGTAACAGACCCGATTGAAAGTTTAGTTAATTCGGCCGCTAGCGTACAGCGCTCGTTTGTTGCAGCGCTAATCGTAGATCGTGAAAAATTGACTGAATACCAAACAGGTAACGATGCATTAATGTGTAGCAATACACTTAAAAAAGCGTTTACCACAGACGTGTCACCTATTTTAGAAATGGCAAGGTTGCGCAAAGGTGGGGCGATTGATCCCATTGCAGTATACCGTAAGTCAGGCTACCGCAAGCAAGCGGGCGTGGAGCGTCCAAATAGTGGCGGTAACGGTTCAGGCATCGTTTAAAAAATAGAATAGGCTACAAGTTAAGCAGCAACGAAACCTATGTTTCATTGCTGCTTTTAAATATTACAAGAATAATAAGTATTGATGTCGATTATTTTGTTCTGTGAAAAACAAATTGTCGATATTTCGGAGGCAAGATGTCGACAGCAGAAGAATTTGAAACTAAACCGGTTACTCCCAAACAATTACAAGGACCTAAGACGTTCGCAGCAAGTTATGCTGGTGAACACGTAGCTGGGACCGAATTTGTCATTGGCGCTTTATTTGTATCTTGGGGAGTTGGTGCCGCGGATGTATTAGTTGGCTTATTGTTTGGTAATTTGTTGGCGGTGTTAACATGGGGATTAATAACCGCGCCTATCGCTACCGATACCCGCTTAACCTTGTACGCTTATTTGGAAAAAATCGCAGGCCCAGGCACTATCAAGTTATATAGCGTGGTCAATGGTATCTTGTTTTGTGTGCTGGCTGGGGCGATGATTACCGTGTCAGCCTCAGCGGTTAGAATACTGTTTGGTATTGAAGATCAAGTTGGTTATTTCCCTTCTGATTTGCGCTTTGTCTTAGTGGTATTAGGTGTCGGTGCAGTGGTTGTGTATATGGCAGTGAAAGGCTTTAAAAAACTTGCTGCATTTGCCGAAGTGTGCGCGCCTTGGATGATATTGATGTTTTTTATTGGAGCACTTGTGATGTTGCCAACTACGATAGCCGCCACAGCTGGGGTAGATGGTATTGGAAGCTTTAATGACTTTTTAAAAGTAGCAAGTGAATCGATTTGGCAAGACACTGAAGGCGAAATTGGAATTTGGCATGTCATCGCATTTGCATGGGTGGCTAATTTGGCCATGCACGGTAGCCTTGGCGACATGACATTGTTGCGCTTTGCGAAGAGCCCTAAATATGGCTATTTTTCTGCGTTAGGTATGTTTATTGGTCACTATATGGCGTGGGTATGCGCCGGAATTATGGGAGCAGGGGCAGCCATTATTCTTAACACGAGCATCACAGCGATTGACCCTGGTTCAGTAGCCTACACAGCATTAGGTGCATCAGGTATTTTAGCGGTTATTATTGCCGGATGGACAACCTCTAACCCAACTATTTACCGTGCAGGGCTGGCGTTTAGTTCGTTAAATCACACATGGGGGCGAACCAAAGTCACTATCGTAGTGGGTATTATTACCACGATTATTGCCTGTTCACCATTTGTGTTTTCGGGCTTGTTAGGGTTTGTAGGCTATATGGGATTACTTTTGGCTCCAGTTGGCGCGATAATTGTAACCGAACACTGGATATTTCCTAGAATTGGCTTTACTCGATATTGGTCGTTCTTCAAAGGTAACACCACAAACGTCGCCGCATTTGCTACTTGGATTGTTTCTATGATTGTAGGCATTTTAGTAGAGCAATCAGGCTTATTACATTTATTCTTTATCTTAGTTCCGCTATGGATATTTTCGACCCTGTTATATATTGGTTTGGCGTCCACTATGGGAGCAAAACAAACCTATGCACAAGCGGAAGTAGCCGAACAGAGCGAAAGTGAACGTAAAGCTGCTGAAGTCGCTTTTCTAGCTCAGGCACCGGAACTTAAAGATTCAGTCGAAAATACTCCTCTTATCGCGACAATCGCTAAGTATATATCTTGGACTGCGCTTTTAGCTTGTTTGTATATGGGAGGAATGTCCTATATTAATAAAGACATAGAGACGATTACTACTTGGTTAATTGTGCCGACATTAATTTATTTTGTAACTGCAACTTATGCTTATTTGGCAAAAGATAACGAAAAGTAGACCTTATAAAAATTGCAGTCGATGCGCGCTTGTTTTGGAGTGTAAATGAAAAATTTTCTAATTTTATGGGGTGCGACTTTTCTACTAGCGAGTTGCACAAGCTTGAGCAAGCCGCAGCCTCAGAGTTTATTAGATCCAGAGCTAACTCAGTTTACTAATATCTACGATTACGGTAGTGCCCGCATGGTAGGCGATGTATTAGAGTTGATCTCCACTGCGAACTGGTTTTATGTCACTAAAAAGACCTACAAAAACTTTATTCTAGAAGGCGAAGTATTAATGCCTGATGTACAAGAATATAGTAATTCCGGGTTTATGTTTCGCGGCCGCGCTAAAGTAAAAGGCAATGGATTTGAAGCTGAAGGTTTACAAGCCGAAATAGATCCAAGTGAACGTAAGTGGAGTGGGGGAATATATCATCAAGCAGGGCGAAAATGGTTACATCCATTACACCCTACTCGCTCTGAGCCTGATGAAGATTTTAAACATAACTATCTACCCGAATGGTCTGAAGAAATGGCAAATGCCTACAAACACCTTCAGTGGAACAAATATCGAATAGAAGCCATTGATAGTGATATAAAAGTGTTTGTAAATGGGGTGTTGACGACGCATATTACTGATACTAAACACACAGAGGGTTTCATAGGTTTGCAGCATCACGGAAGTAAAAAATTACGGGAAAGCGGCAAAACTGACAATCTTGTGTATTTTCGCAATATTATGATTACTGAGTTATAAAAAGCGTAATTTTATTAATCATCTTCAATAATATATACCGTACCTTCAGTGAGTTTAGCTAGTATATTTTGCCATTCTGTCACGTCCCAATTGGCATTTGATCCCATGAATATAGCTTTTTCTAAGTTGCTTATTACCTGAGTGTAATCGCGGTTTTCTCGGTTTCTATGGGATAAGGCCAATAGATAGTAAAACTCAGGATTAGTATGTTGCTTGGCTTCAATTTTGTTCAGTAATTTTATTGCGCCGTTGACGTCATGGAGCGATTTATCATTAGCTGTCAATTTTAATTCAGCGGCCTTCAATGCTGCCGGCACATGATTTTTTTCAACCGCAGATTCAAACCAAAATAGCGCTTTCTTTTCGTCGTAATTTACCCAAGGGCTAGTTGTAAGTAGTTTACCCAATCTATATTCGGCACGGGCTAGACCGTATGTACTGGCTACACCAATCCACTTAATGGCTTCTTGAATATCGTTTTGTTCTCTTAATAACATGTAACCATATTCAAACATGGCGCCAGGATGGCCTTGTTTAGCTAAGAATAACATGCGGTTCGCTACTTCTCCTCGTTCTTGTTCAAGCCAAGGAAAATTTTGAAGAGTCATTGCAAATTGGTACTGGTCATTTAGACTTTTTCCGCTTTTTAGTTTTTTATAGCGACGATATATACTGGCGTATAAGGCTTCATCTTCTTCAATTAAGGTGAATTTATTGTATACCGCAGCTCCCATAAAAACACGATGTACAAACTCAACAGATTGCGATTGAAACGTTGGTTTTAATGTGGGGAATAATGAGTATTCATTTAACAACGAGCGTGAATTTCCCACTTTTTGTACATCTGTAATATTACGTTTTGAACCATCAATGGCGACATCATGATCAACAATTAAATATGGTTTTTTGGGAGTCGATATTAATGTGTAAAAATCATCTGATTCATCATCTCCAAACTCATCGGTAAATTGGCCTGCTCCATTCTCTTCAAAATCCTGCTGGTAATCGTCAGCAAAATATTGTGTATCTAATCGCTCTTGGCCTTCAAAGCTAATTTTAGTATTTAACGTTTCTTGCTTAATCACAGGGAAGTACGTTTGCTGAATAAGCTCTTTACGGTTTGAATTAGAATTATTGCTTAATACTTCTTGTATCGTTTGTCTCTGTTCATCACTCAAAGCGGCTAGCATATTTGTCAAAGTTGTTTGCGCATTATCTAAGCCATAGTCCGCGGCCATTGAAATATATATCAGTGCAAGTAGTGGATCTTTGTCAACGCCTAGACCCTTTTGATACATATTTCCTAGTTGATAAAAAGCGTGGGGATTACCAATTTTAGTCGCTTCCAAATAACCTTGTTTGGCGAGCTTATATTCTGCAGCAGTAAAATGCTTATCTGCCTTGAAAATATCCGCGGCCATAATCGTAGATGGTACTAAAAGGCAAGAAATAGAAATGGACAGGAAACGTTTATTCAAATTTTTCATATCTATTAAAGGTGAGTTAAAGTGATTTGATGTGATTATATATGAATAAGTAATAGGTGGGTATAATTTACTTTTTATTTACATTAGTCTGCTTTACCTATTTTGTTCTAAGATGCTGGTTCACTTTAGTTATTGCATTTCGTGATTAACCATCTCGTGTTGTTTTTTTATTAAGGTGCATGAGTTAATGATGTTGCTAACTACGAATAAAGCGCAATAAATGTATTGCCTCAATCTCAATTCTTATAAAATTTCAATTACCTGTCATAAATAGTCAAAAAAAATCACAATAAGTCTTCTTGTGGCGAGTATATTCAGTTAATATAGGTGCAAATTGTTATCAACTTGTACTCTAAATGTACTTTATTGTTATGAGTAATAGCTGTCATTATTATTGCTGGACTAAAATTGGAAATAAAAATGAGATTTAAAAATGCACGTCGAAAATTGTTGGGAGGGGTATCTACTGTACTGCTAAGTGTTAGCGCGGCAACAATGAGTTATGCAGCAGATAAACCAAATATTATTTTTATCCTTACTGATGATCTAGGCTTTAACCAAATTGGCGCTTATGGCAATACTCCAATTAAAACTCCTAATTTAGATAAAATGGCCAATAACGGTATTCGTTTTGATCAAGCATATGCGGGAAATACTGTTTGTTCTCCTTCTCGGGTTTCTTTATTTACCGGTCGAGATGGTCGTTACATGAGTAATAATTCTAACACTGTAGAATTGTCTCACATGGATATCACACTAGCGCATGTCCTTAAATATGCTGATTATGACACTGCATTATTTGGTAAATACTCCATCGGACAGCAAATGGGAGTAACAGATCCTTTAGCTATGGGGTTTGATACTTGGTACGGAATGTACTCTATTTTGGAGGGGCATAGACAATATCCTCAGATAATGTGGCGTGATGGTAAAAAAATTCGGATAACAGAAAACGAAGGCGGGCGCAAAGGTGCCTATGCCCAAGAATTATTTACCGAAGAAGCAATTAGTTACATCAAGCAAGAACGAAAAAATCCGTTTTTTGTAATGCTCACATTTTCATCTCCCCATGCTGAATTAGCAGTACCTGAAAAATATAGTAAGCAATATGAATTAGCGGAAACCCCTTATACCGGTATGAAGGGAGGGGTGCCCGCTGACAAGTATGCAGCTTATTATCCAGAGCCTGTAGACAAACCTAACGCTACGTTAGCCGGAATGGTAACGGCTCTAGATGAATATGTTGGTCGTATAACGGCGGTATTAGAAGAGCAAGGACAATTAGAAAATACCTTAATTATATTTACATCTGACAACGGGCCTCACGATGAAGGTGGAGCTGATCCTGAGTTTTTTAAGGCATCGGCACCTTATAAAGGTCAAAAGCGTGACTTATATGATGGTGGAATTCACGTACCTATGTTAGTGCAATGGCCAGCTAAAATTAAAAAAGCAAGAGTCGACCAAACTCCTTGGTTGTTTGCAGATGTTTTGCCTACCTTCGCCGATATTGCTGAGGTTAATTTGAATATTGTTCCACGCGTACGCACTAACGGTGTGTCAATTGCTGGTCTGTTAAATGATTCTCCTGAAAAAATGGAGGAACGTATTTTATATTGGGAGTTTGCAAAGCAAGTCGGAGACCCTAATTCAGGGGTTATCGGTGATACCTTTCAAGCGGCTCGAAGAGGCAATTGGAAAGCTGTACGTTATACAGTTGAAGGTGATATGCAGCTATTTGACATCGTTCAAGACCCAGATGAGTCAAATAATTTAGCCGCTCAATACCCTAAATTAACTAGGGAATTTTTTGAATTATTTGAAAAATACAAAGATTAATCTGAGTCGTTAGCTTTAGTAGTCGCCTTTGTATCCACACTTTACACTTTTAGAAGGTTTCAATATGTCAACTCGATTGAATAAAGTTTTCCTATCGATATCTGCTTCTTTAGCATTGACCGTGAGTGCTACGAGTTATTCACTCGCGAACACCAACGCTACTAATGTCGCATGGCCGCAAAATAATGTGGCTTTTTGCAATGCCGCCTTAGATAAAGCTGAAGAACAACTTGATGATTTTAGAAAAGCCTATACTGACCCAACAAAGATCCCTACATCTTTTAGTGAAGACGAGGTGAAATATACCAATCCTATGGGGTGGACTAGTGGTTTTGTCGCCGGGAGTTTTTGGTATATATATGAACACACCGAAGATGCTAGTTGGCTAAAAACGGCTAAGACTTGGACTAACGCTTTAGAAAAAATGCAATTTAATCGTAAAACTCATGATATTGGCTTCATCATGAACAATAGCTTTGGTAACGGTTTGCGGTTAGTTGGCGATAAAGCTTACGAGCCTGTCTTAGTAAGCTCGGCTAAAACCCTAATGGAACGCTTTAATCCTAATATTGGGGTGACATATTCTTGGAGTTGGGGAACGTGGGAGTTTCCGGTCATCATCGATAACATGATGAACTTGGAGTTGCTATTTAATGCCTCTTTATTAAGTGGAGATAAAAGTTTTTATAATGCCGCTGTTAGCCACGCTACGGTTACGATGGAACACCACTTTAGACCAGATTACAGTTCATATCATTTAGTCAATTATAGCCGTGACACTGGATTGCCAATCGGTAAGCAAACTTTTCAAGGAATAGCTGATGACTCGTCATGGTCGAGAGGGCAAGCTTGGGGGGCGTACGGTTACACGACGGTATACCGTTACACCAAAGACGAAAAATTCTTAAAACATGCTAAAAATATCGTCAATTATGTGTTAACCCATAAAAATATGCCAGACGATTTAGTGCCTTATTTTGATTACGATGCGCCGGATGAACCATCAATAACAAATTATCGTGATTCTTCCGCTGCGTCGTTATTAGCCAGTGCATTGTTAGAGTTGTCGGATTATGTTGATAAAGATGAAGCTCAGCGCTATCAAAAAGCGGCAATAAAGATGTTACGCAGTTTAGCTTCACCTGATTATTTAGCTGGCAAAGGTGAAAATGGTCATTTTTTACTGAAACAGGCAACTGGTAATTATCCTAAAGATTTAGACTTAAACGCATCTCTTAATTATGGCGATTACTATTATTTAGAGGCGCTAACTCGCTGTAAAACATTGTAATTAAAGATTGTTTAGTCTTTTTTTAATTCTATAGCTTCGTGATGATTTGATGTTAATAGTCAGCACGAAGCGTTTTAGTTTTAAAGAACAATTTTCCATACTACAGATTCGCAATTTTCTGCATTTATTTCCTCAATCAGAGTCCACGTCTAAACATTGCCAGTTGTCTAAGTAAAACTTTTAGTGCCCTAAATAAAAGATTAATGAGGTTTAACGTTCGTTTAAAACAACGGATTTGAAACCTATTAAGCTCGTTATCTAGGAAAGGCTGGTGAACTGTTCAAGAATTTCTATAGAAGTAATTCAGTTCCAAATTGTAATCCCAAGTTAAATGAGCCGCTAGCCAAAGCTAAGCTCCCTAGTTGATGCACAGAGCAGAGTTGAGCTTTAAAGTAATACCTCTGATTTGAAATTTAGACATAACGTTTAGGATGTAATCATGGGAAGAAATAGGGCACAAGTAAGTCTAGTAACTAATATATTATAAGCCCAGGTTTGGGCTATTTCTGAAGGTCAGTAACGAGCGATTAAGCGACTGTCCGAAGGTACTTACGTGTTGACCTACCGCTATCTGATGAGGTCTCTTCTACTGTCGCCAAAATACAGGCGAAGAAACGGGCTGGCCTTGCAACGAAGACAAATACAGGTGAAGCGATTTAATATCGAAATCTGTTAAGGTTGAAAACCGATCTGCAGCTACTAACGTCATCAACCCTAGATGTCGTCCATTAAATCCACGACCTGTTCTCACTATGCGTTCAAACTCGTCGAACTCCACATTCGCGATAATGGCCAAGTCTGGCACATATTCTCCAGAAAATTGAAAGCCGCGCAGATCCAGACCGTGACACTCATTGCACATGGTCATAGCAAGGTACTCTCCATGAGCGAGTTCTGGCTCTAGTTTGCTGTCTAGACTTAGCAATGGCACTAGTTCGGCCCACCATGCATAGTGGGTTTGATTACCGACAACTAAATCCCAACGCGTCCGCCAACCCAATTTGGGTGGCGGTAAGTCCTTCTCAACGACTGGTGCTGATCGCAGAAACGCAATCAATGCCGCGGTGTCTTTGTCAGACAAACGGGTGAAGTTATAGGAGGGCATGGAGACCATTGCCTTGCCATTTGACCCGATACCCTGTCGAATTGCCATCTCCAATGTTGCGGCATTATTAACCTTTGCTAAGTGTGCTAGATTTGGTGCGATTGCTCTCTCTGGCCAATCCCATTGCTTATCAAAGTTCATGCCTTCTAACTGCTGACCATGGCAGCCAAAGCAGCCTCGTGTGCGCGCGATATATCGGCCATGTTCGATACTGCCAGCATCATCGGGTATGGAGTAGTCGAATGTAGAGTTGTAGGTTACGTCACTTAAGTAAATCTCACTTAATACGTAGACAAGTGCGAAGCCACACATTGTGGCAACAAACACAACACTTGCAGCAGTAATCAGGTTACGCACTTTGAAAACTCCCTCTAAGAAACCCGTAAATCGATCTTACTACCAAAAATCAGATTGAGCGAATTTTGACAAGCAAGTCAACACAAAACATTTACTCAACTCTAAAACACTGAACAGTGGCTATACATACAAAGCCGTCTGTCGGATTTGGCTAACCTCTCATTTTCGATACATAAAAAAAGCCCAAGAAAGTTATCAAAACCTCTCTTGGGCTTATGCTTATGGAGGCTCACCAGCCTCCAACTTTCCTCACAAGAAATTAAAAAGTGTAATTCACACTTAACTCGTATACTTTTCCAGTGTAATCAACACGAGCAACAGCTTTTTCATCAAATCCCCAATGTTCTACACGTTGTTCGTCAGTTAGGTTGTAACCGCGTAAGAATACTTTGAGATTACTATTAACTTTGTAAGCAGCCACAGCATCTAAGCGACCAGATGCTTTTTGTACACGTGGCAATAACCCTAAGTAGGTGTTAGTTGCTCTTAGTAGTGAATCATCCTTCCAGTTATAGGCTACACGCAGCGAAAATCCATCGTTTTCATAGTAACCAATAATATTGAATGATTCTGGTGCTACTTTATATAAACGATTGATATCGTCATTTACGTCGTCATCAGAATCTTGGTCGATATAGGTGTAGTTAAATACACCACCAAATCCATTCCAAGGGTAGGGCAAGAAGTCTAGCTTTTGCTGAATTGCAAATTCAACACCGGTTAATTGAATTTCTGCTGGTGCATTCATTCTTTGATTAACTGTTACGTCGCGATTAACCAATTCACCATCGAGAGTAGATGTCTGTTCGTTTTGAGTACAGGTAAAATCACCATTACCTATATCATTGCGCGTGATATCACTTCCTAAAATATTGGTGATAAGCGGGTCACCTTCGGGGCAGACTTCAACTGCATTACCAAAGAAGTTAGATATATTCTTTTTGAATATGCCAACAGAGATAGCACTTCCCTCACGGTTGTACCATTCTACCGATAGGTCATAGTTGTCCGCATCATATGGTTCAACAAGAGCACTAGGTAAGTTAATCGTTGCAGTAGTATCATTACTTCGTAAGTCGGTTGAAGGTGTCATAATACGCAAGTTTGGACGCACAATACCTTGAGAATATCCAGCACGTATTATTACATCTTCGTGCACTTCAAAGCTAATGTTCGCTGAAGGTAAGAAATGATCATAGTCGTGCTTAACTGTAGTAGGTAAAAGAATATCTCCTAACTCGTTGTTTCTATCGCGAACTTGTCCATCAAAGGTGTTATCAGTTCTAATATAACGCCCTCCAATATTACCTGTATAAGGAACGGAGCCTAATTCACCAGAAAAATTAGTCATTGCATATAACGCGATGATATTTTGCTCAGCAGAAAAATTTGTTGCATAACGTTGCGGGTGGGGACCTACAAATCTCTCATAAAAACCTGAAGGGTCAGCAATGATCGCGCCATCAATTGGCGCTAAACCGTCTTGAAGGTCAGCTGCAAAGGCTGCATTATCTACGGTTAACCAACCACCATCTGCACCAAATGCACCAGGATAATGTCCGTTGAAATAGCTAGATTGACCGCCAGATAGCAAAGGATTGCCGACTAAAGTATCTTGAGTAATATTGGCAACATTTGCGCCTGCTGCTGTTAATTGTTGATCTCGATTCTCTAATACTTCTTTAGTGTAACGGCCACCAAATTTAATACTGTCAAAACGTAACGTATCGCCAAAACCAAAATCCGTATATCGCAAGGCATTAAATTCGCCGCTGGAGTATTCACGTTTAGGTTCATCAATACGACCCGTTAAACAAAACGCAATTTTCCGATTGTCATTAACCTCACTTCGATTTGAAATACAGTTTGCGCTTAAATTGTTGGTTGGAACCCAACCTGTCCCCCAATTGATATCTTCCCAACCAGTACCAGATGTCATCGCATGAGCCATATTGCCACCCGCGGTATCAATTGTAACATCAATGCCCGTGGGGATAACGTCACCATTCACACCATTCACCCGCTGAGTCGGGCTGTGATGTCCTTGGATTCTGAAATCTAAACCTATATTCATAAATTGGTTAGTTGATTCAGAGTGACTAATCACACCATCAAGCTTCCAATCATCAACCAAATAATCACCATAAAGCATCAAGCCTTTAGATTCTTCCAAAAACGTTGTTTCACGGTTAGTGATTTGCCAACTCCCATCGGTAATATGAACTTTAGAAACGCCATATACATCATTGCCAGCACTATTTACGTCATAAAGAAAAGGTGCGGTATCCATATCGGGTTCGATTTTATGGAACATGTCATTGTTATTAGCGTTTCTAGCGTTCATACCAGAAAAGTAACCACCATCTTGCTTAGTCCCACTATCGAGGTTACGTTTGGTATAGAGTAGATGAGCACCTAACTTTAGATAATCAACGGGCTTCCATTCGATATTGCCATGGAAAGAAATACGATCTCCATCGCTAAATTCGGATACGTTTCTTGATTCAGCTACACCACGCACTTCGGCGTCATCAGCAATCCCCCATTTTTCTTTATAGGCGTCGATAGTGTCTGAGTTAGTGCCACGGGTACCACCTCGAGGATGCTCTAAACCAAGTGTTTCGTAGTTAACAAAGTTGGCTGTATCGCGACGGAAAGTTTGTCCAGAGCCAGCAAATTTAAAAGCTACCGCCAATTTGTCTTCAATAATATGTTGAGTACCCGATACTTTAAATGACGGATCCCATTTACTCGTTAGTTCTTCGTAACGGCCACCGACACTAACGGAATATTTACCGCTCGGTTTGGATAAGGCTTGTTGTAGTTGTTTATCGACGATACCTGCAATTCCCCCTGCTTGCATATCGGCTGTTGGCGTTTTGACAACGGTAACGCCATCAAAAATACCGGCTTCGAATGCAGAAAATGGATTTGCTGCGCCTTCTGCACTGCTACTCCGACTTGGCGTCGCGAAACTTTGACCAAATGCAGTGGTTTTAACAAAACCACCACTTAAACCACGCAAGCTAATCTCAGATTGACGCCCTTCACCTGACCGTTCTAATTGGATTCCTGGTATCGCTTGTAGCGCTTCACCTAGATCCAATGCCGGTAAAGCATCAATATCAGTTGCTGATATTGCATCGACAATAGAAGGAGCTTCGCGCTTAACATTAAGTGCATTCTCCAAAGAGGCACGTACGCCTGACACTTCGATTACCTCAAGGTTTTCTTGTTGTTGCCCGCTATTATTTAGCGCGTCATTAACCTGCTGTGCAATAACCGTTGGTGAACTAACCGCCATCAATATGGCCGAAGAACCAGCTATTAAGAATCTATTTTTCAAATTGCTTGTTGTGATTTGTGTCTTGCTGTGTCGCATGTGTTTTTCCTCAGCTTCGGAGATTATTGTTTTCAAATAGTTATAAATTTCTTCGAAAAGAAACCAAACGTAAATGAATTGTAAAGAAGAATAGCAGATTAAAAAATACAATTGAAGCACTTTCGGTCATTTTAGGTCTTTATTTGGTCAGAAAAAATCAATAGATTTTTTAAGTTATTGAAATTTAACACTAAAAAATGTTAACAAAAAATCAATAAATAACATTTATTTAACTGAGGTTAAAAGGAAACACTAAAAATGTGTCTTTTTAACATACTAAAGGTGAATGATTGTTTTAGTTATGATTGAAAATGTTTGCTGCTATTTTTTCATAGGAAGTATTCATTAATTTACTAATAAAGGTAAAAGCCGCTTTATCAAATTTTGTCACTGACTATGGCATGACACTATCTGGTAACTCTCGGCCGTTTTGCTACTGTTAGAAGTAATTCATCGCGATGCTTCTGTTTAGTCGTTTCTCTAAGTTGAGTCGTCTTTAATCCAAACCTTATTGAGTTCATATAGACGTCAATAGCCCATGACGCGCGCGCATTTCGGTTGTAGCGTCACCGGATAGGTTAATTTTGTTAGCTCTTCTAGGTTAGAAAAACGCCTTTATCTCAACTCATTCTAATTATCTTTTTCGTTGAAAATACTGGTGAAAAATGGTGTTGATACTAAGTAAACTGGAGAGCACATAAAAATTTCGAACTATATTAATATTATGTATTAAGCCTCTTTACTAAATCTATTTTTTAGCTAAAGCATGAAGTTTGCGAATTGTTCTGCTGAGATTTGGCTATGTGGTAGTAGATACAATCCATAAGAGAAGGTGAGTAAAAGGAGTGTTTTAAATGATTGTTTGTAAATTAAAATAAAGTGAAAATGACGTAAAGTGATTGTAAATGATTTTTCAGTTGTTATTATAGTCACCGATTTTTATTAATTTAAACATTGATATTTTGAGTGAAGTTGAAGTGTGCTAGGCATTTTATCGCAAGATAAATACGATTTGTGTTAGCTAGTAAGTCTAACTTTTTTGGTAAAGAGTTTTTATGAATTTTAGTATGATGAAGTCCCTTACTATATTACTAAGCTGCTTGCATTTAGCCTTTGTATGTATAAACCCCGTTGCGGCAACAGAAAAAGGTAAGGATGAGAAAAAACCAAATATATTGTGGCTGGTGTTAGAAGATATGAGCCCTATATTGCCTGATTATGGCGATAACACCATAAGCACTCCTAATATTAGTTGGCTTGCAAAAGAAGGAGTAAAATACGTCAATGTTTATTCTACTTCTGGAGTGTGTGCACCGAGTCGAGCTGCCCTAGCGTTAGGAATGTATCCCTCTGCTGTTGGCGCTAATCACATGCGAACCACCTCAAACACGGATGAGACGGGCTTACCTTCGTATGCAGCTGTGCCGCCACCAGAAGCTAAGATGCTTAGCCAATATATGCGAGAGTTGGGCTATTACACCACCAACAATTATAAAACCGATTATCAATTTGAAGCGCCCAAAAATGCTTGGGATGAAAGCGGTGTTTACGCACATTGGCGTAATCGTCCAGCAGATAAACCATTTTTTGCAGTGGTAAATTTTACTACTACTCATGAGTCGGGATTGTTTGAGCCTTATGGTATTCGGGAAATTGAGTCTAGGCATTATTTTGCTGATAATCCCGAGCGTATTGCAACATTGTCTACAAATCCAAATCAAAAAACGGGTCAAATAGATACTCCGCTTCACATCTCAGAAAATTTAGATTTTCCTATTCCCCCTTATTTACCAGATACACCTCTAGTAAGAAGGGATTTATGGAAAATGTATAATAATTTGGCAGAAACTGACCGCCAAGTCGGTGCGGTGCTTGAGCAGTTGAAGCAAGATGGGCTTTTAGATAGCACGATTATTTTTTTCTATTCCGATCATGGGGGCCCATTACCTCGCCAGAAACGCTTGATTTACGACAGTGGGCTGAAAGTGCCACTTATCGTCCGCTTTCCTAATTTAAAACGAGCTGGAGAAACAGATGACCAATTAGTTAGCTTTATAGATTTTGCACCCACCACTCTAAAATTAGCTGGTATGGAAACTCCCAGTCACATGCATGGCCAGAGCTTTATGCAAAATGGCTCAAAGCAGCGCGAATATATACATGCGGCAGCGGACCGATTTGATGGTTTCACCGATGTAATAAGAGCTGTAAAAAATAAGCGCTTCAAATACATACGTAATTACCGACCTGAACAAGCTTATTATTTACCGGTCGTCTACCGAGAAAAAATACCCACTATGCAAGAGTTGTTGAGACTGCAAAAAGCGAAAAAGTTGACTCCCCATCAAGCGCAATGGTTTAGGCCGTCAAAACAACAAAATGAATTATTTGACACTTTGAATGATCCACATGAATTGAATAACTTAGCTAGTAATCCAGCTTATGCAAAAGTGTTAAATCGCTTAAGTAGTGAAATGGATAGATGGCTAGCCGAGGTCGGTGATAACCCACTTATGTCAGAAAGAGAGTTGATAACTACATTGTGGCAAGGAAGCAAAGTTCAGCCAAAGACGGCCGATCCGGTACTCAACATTCAGCAGGGTAAAGCTTACCTTTCGAGTACGACAGAAGGAGCGTCGATAAGTTACAAAATCATCGAAAATAATTACGAACCAGTGGCATGGAAGCTCTATCAGCAGCCTTTTGTTTTACCCAAAATGGCGAGGCTTAAAATCGTCGCACAAAGAATTGGCTATCAAGAAAGTGAAATACAAAACCTCGTATTGGTGAACAGCAACAATAAATAATGAGCGAGAATTACGCTGGCTTCTTATGTTTTATTTTTAAGTGGAGTACTTATGTCTGAAAGACGAAATACAGTGAGTAAACCAATGACACTATGTGCCATTTTTACTTTGTTTCTAATTGTTGCTTGTGAATCAGGAAAAGTTGAATCACGTTTAGAAGTAAATGGAGCAGATATTTTTTCATTGAGCGCTCCTAGCTCTCTTGAGGTTGGAGAAGGCTTTGTAAATCCTATTGGTTATTACGAACAACAGCCTCGTTTTTCTTGGAAAATTGGACAAGACTCTAATGTAAAATTCCAGACAGCTTACCAAATTCAAGTTGCGTTTAATGCGGATGATTTTGCAAACAATGACACATTATGGGATAGCCAAAAAATTGAATCGAGCCAAACGTCTTGGATTAGATATTTAGGTAAGCGTTTGTCATCTCGTCAACAAATTGTTTGGCGAGTTCGAATTTGGGATGAGCAAGATAGATCATCCTCATGGAGTGAGCCTCAATCAATAGAGTTAGGCCTGCTTGATAATCAAGATTGGCAAGCAAAATGGATTGGACACGCTGACACCAATTTAACCAAAAAACCATCCCAATCTACATTGGCGACACCTCAGTATTTGCGTAAAGTTTTCAAAGTTAAAGACAACGTTAAACAAGCACGTTTATATATAACCTCAAAAGGATTGTTTAAGCCTTACGTTAATGGAACTGAAGTATCAACCGAAGATGTAATGACCCCAGGTTGGACGCCTTACGCTAAACGTATCGAATCTCTGACCTATGATCTTACTGATAGCTTAAAGTTGGGTGACAATGTTATTGCAGCCAGTATCGCTGGTGGTTGGTACGCTGGCCGTGTGTATAAATTTACCGACAAAGATCATAGGCTACCGGCACGATTGTTAGCACAACTGGAAATAATCTATGCAGATGGTTCTCGTCAGGTAGTCGTTACAGATAGCAGTTGGTCGGCTTCACAGTCAGGTCCTATTCGATTCGCCAGTATTTACGACGGCGAGCGATACGACCAAGCTCTTGAAATGGAAGGATGGACAAGTGCAAATTTTCAGCATGAGGCATGGTCAGATGCAATTGAAGAACCTTTAGATAATAACGTTTCTATTACCCCTAAGCGACATGCACCGATCCGCATAACAGAAGAGTTACCAATTCAAGATATTGTTAGTAGCCAAGACGGGGTGGTTATATTTGATTTTGGTCAAAATATGGTGGGAGTGCCGAAGCTTAATATACCTGTTGTAGCCGGACAAGAAGTAAAGGTGCGTTATGCAGAAGCGTTACACAAGGGGGAGTTTTATACCGACAATTACCGTAGTGCTGAATCGACTAACTACTTCCTTCCTAGTAAAACCGGGGTGATTGAATACCAGCCAACTTTTACCTATCACGGCTATCGTTATATAGAAATTTCTGGTTTGGATGCTAAGCAAACTCCCAGCAAAGACTGGGCTACAGCAATGATTCAGCATTCTGATGTGAATATACATGCTAGCTTTAAAAGTTCGCATGCTAAGTTAAATAAGCTATCTGAAAATATTATTTGGGGCATGAGAAGTAACTTTTTCGACATTCCATTAGATTGTCCACAGCGGGATGAGCGTTTAGGGTGGACTGGTGATGCACAAGTATTCGTTACTCCTTCCATGTATATGGCAGATGTTTATGGTTTCTGGTCCGCATGGTTACAAAGCATTCGTGAAGAGCAGGGGCCTGACGGAAAAATACCGTTATACGTTCCTTTCGTTGAGTGGATTAACTTTGCATCTTCAGGTTGGGGAGATGCAGTAACGATTATTCCATGGGAACTTTACACCGCAACAGGTGATGAAGCTATCCTGTCAGACAACTTCGAAATGATGAAAGCTTGGGTCGGTTACCATGAAAAGAAAAGTGAAAACCTGATTTCTAATATGAATACTTTTGGTGATTGGTTACAGCCTTTTCCTCAAAATTTAAAAGAAGGTGACAATGGTAATCGTGGTAATACTGATTTTAGTCTCATAGGAACTGCATATTTTGCACATTCCACAGAGTTAACTCTTAAAGCAGCAAAAGTGTTAAATAAGAGTGGCGATGTGGCTGCGTTAACTAAGTTACATAGCAAAATTAAAGCTGCGTTTATGGCCCAGTTTTTTGATCAGCAGTTAAATCTTAAAAAAGAAGACGCAATACCTACACAAACCACTTATTTATTAGGTTTAGCTTATGATTTATTTCCAGTGGAAAAGCGTGACCTTGCTTTAGAGAAGTTGATAGAACTAATCCGAGAAGCCGATTCTCATTTACGTACGGGATTTTTAGGTACGCCTTTATTAACCAAAGTGCTACAGGATGCCGGTCGCAGTGATGTCATCTATGAATTGCTATTTAAAGAATCATACCCTTCTTGGTTTTACTCAATTAATAACGGCGCTACTACGACATGGGAGCGTTGGAATTCGTATTCACTCGAAGATGGTTTTAACCCGCAAGGAATGAACTCACTAAATCACTATGCTTATGGCACTGTGTCTCGCTGGTTTTATGAGGGAATATTGGGCATAACGCCAGCAAAACCTGGCTTCTCACATATCCGAATTGCCCCTCAGTTTGGCCATGAATTAAGCCAAGCAAAAGGCGGATACATCACTCCCCAAGGAGAGGTTAAGGTTGATTGGACTATTAAAAATGAGCAACTAATCATGAATGTAATCGTGCCTAAAAACACAACAGCAGATTTTGTGTTGCCCCAAGTTAGTAATTTAACTATGGCGTTAAATGAAAAAAGTACAGCTCTAAATAAGCTTACTAATTTAGGGCCTGGAACTTATCAAATAACCGGGAATATTCAACTGTAGATTTTCATTAGTTGACTATTAATCACAATACACCAAGAGCTATATATAAATATTGTAAAACGAGCTTATGGAAGAAATGAATATCAGGAGTAAGCATGTTTTTTTTATGGAAATTAAATAAATACAAATTTGCAGTCAATAAACGAAAGTTGACATTGGTACTCTTTGTTCTTGCTTCAGTTGTAGCTTGTAGCAATGCAAAGACTGAAGCAGTTGATGAAGTAAATTCGCTCGATAATAATGCCGCACTGCCTAACATTTTATTAATTTTATCTGATGATCATGCTTGGAATGATTATGGGTTTATGGGGCATGACATCATTAACACTCCTTCATTGGACAACTTAGCCGGTGAGGGAGTGACCTTTAAGCGAGGTTATGTACCTACGTCACTATGTCGACCATCTCTGGCTACAATTGCTACTGGCTATTATGCTTTTCAGCATGGCATTACCGGTAACGATCCTTCTCGTGAATTACCAGGTGGGAAGGGTGGCGAATTATATGAAACACAGCGCGCTCAAATCATCGCAAAAATTGATCACGTGGCGACTTTGCCCCAATTGCTTAAGACCAAAGGGTATGTGTCTTTACAAACGGGCAAATGGTGGGAAGGAAGTTTTCAGCGTGGAGGATTTGATCAAGGAATGACCAGAGGGTTTCCCGAAGAAGGTGGGCGTCATGGTGATGATGGGCTCAAGATAGGTCGTGAGGGGGTTAACACAATTACAGACTTTATCGATGAATCAAGTGCTGCGAACAAACCATTTTTTGTTTGGTATGCGCCTTATATGCCTCATGCCCCCCACAACCCCCCCCAGCGTATTTTGAAAAAGTATGAAAACAAAGGGCTACCTATATCGATAGCTAAATATTATGCGATGATTGAATGGTTTGATGAAACCAATGGGCAGCTATTTGATCATCTTGAAAAGAAAGGTCTGAAAGACAATACCCTAATTGTGTATGTTTCAGATAATGGGTGGGTAGCTAATCCTACTCAAACCGGACGATTTTTACCTCGCTCAAAACAAAGTCCGGGAGAAAGCGGTGTTCGTACACCAATAATGTTTTCGTTACCAAGCCAATTAAACGCACAAATGCGAACTGAAGTTGTCAGTAGCATTGATATCGTTCCCACCATTTTAGGCGCTGCAGGAATAGAGGTTCCTAACGATTTGCCCGGTGAAAATTTATTTTCCAACATGAAAAACGAGAGCCCGATTGTCCGTGTTAAGATTTTTGGTGAAGGTTTTGCTCATGATATGGACGATCTAAACGATCCTGAATCTACCTTGTTGTATCGCTGGGTGATCGAAGATAAATGGAAACTAATTTTAAGTTATGACGGCAAAAACGTGAGTTATCAGAAATATCACGAGGATGTGTTGTCAGGGCCGCGTTTGTACAACTTGTTAGAGGATGAACACGAAACGAACAACTTAGCCAGCGCTCATCCAGATGTGGTGGCTCGATTGTCTGAAAAGCTAAAGAGTTGGTATCCAGTGAATAAACGCACAGTATTGCAATAACAGTTGAGCACGCGCTCAATTAAGAAATAAGAGGTGTAACAGTCTATGAGAAAATTACTATGAAAACGATGATTTCGAATTTTAGGTTCGTGTTTTTTGCTATGAGTTGTGGTTTGCTTGCAGCATGCAGTAATCAAACAACGACCAATAATATCACAACGCAAAAAGTAGATTATTTTGCTGATAATGCTTTTGGGAACCCACTCGCTATTGTTCAGCATCCCGCCGGCGTGCACGCAAATGGCATTACGTACGTATCTTATCAAGGGCCCTTAGAAGATCCTTATGTGGCTTCGTATAACCACGAAACAGGTGAGTGGTACGGTCCATTTAAAGCGGGAGTTAGCGAAATGGGTAAGGATCCATCTCGTCCTAAAATCGATAACCACGGTAAACCTACTATGTTAATCGATGATCTTGGTTACATTCATGTCTTTTTTGGTGGTCACGGAGGCACGCCTGAGCACGGTAAAAATCTTTTGGGAAATCATCATTACGGTCGCAATAAACATGTGGTGACAAAAAATCCAGGTGACATTAGTCAGTGGCAAGAGTTAGACACCATTCCAGCTTTTGGTACCTATAATCAAGCGGTTAAAATGGATAACGGTGATATCTATCTCTTTTATCGCCACGGAGCTCACCGCAGTGATTGGGTTTATCAAAAGTCTACCGATCATGGCCGGACATTTGATGCGCCAATATCTTTCTTAAAACATAAAAAACGTGATGATATTAAGGCCGACGATAGTTGGTACGCTTGGGTAAGCAAAGGAGAAGGTGACGATATCATTGTGTCTTATGATTACCATGTTTGCTGGAATAACGGTGCAGGTATTAATGGCAGAGGACATACAACAGAACGTCATGATGCTTATTACATGGTTTTTGATACCCAACAAGGGTCTTGGCACAATATTAAAAACGAAAACGTGAACCTCCCGGTTACTCGGGAAGTTGCTAATGATCAAACTCTAGTTGCTAGGACTGGGGACGATTGGACTTTTAACGGCTCTGCACATATAGATAACGAAGGTTATCCTCATATTGCCACTAACATTGGGAAAGATTTGGGACAAAAAACAGGGGGTCCTAAACAGACTAGCTATTTTCGTTGGACTGGGAACGAGTGGGTAGGCGGCAATTACGTTAATCCCCAGTCCCGTGACGATAATACTGATACTCGTGGTGACTTTTTCTTTAATTCCGCAAACGAAGTGACATTTGCACTCGGTTATCAACAACAAGAGGATGGGGTGATTGCCTATTTTACTAGTGCTGATGGCGGCAAATCGTTTAATAAAAGGAAAGAATTATTAAGACGCGAAGGTGCCAACTGGGCGTTAACTGCCATTATTGATAATGCGCACCCTGACGCTCGGTTGATTGTGGCGGAAAAACAAAAGGGGAGTAATTGGCATAAATTATATTTGCTAGGAGACAATGGACCTGTAAAACGTAATATGCAAGATGCTAACTTAGTTAAATAGCGTCGTTAACAAACCAAGAAGCAGACATATACTGCTTTTTGGTGCCCCACTAGTTTATACATATTTATCGATTACAGACTACTGAGCATAAACGCATACTGAAATAAACCTAATGCGGCGTGTGTGATAGCCCATATTTGCTTTAACGCAGCCTCGACACACTGCAAATAAAATGCATCAGCAGACAGCCAATTACTTTCCAAATTTCACTCCAATAGGAAATTATAAAGTGGAAATTTATTTTTCATGATCATAGGTTCATTTTTGTGTGACTTGAAATGATTGTTAATGTTTAAAGTGTATTGGTTTTGGTGTAATCTGAGGTGATGTTCGATTGTTTGTTGTCTCTTAACGTTTTAGCAAATCACTTAATGCTGAACAGAGGCGAAGGAGAAGTTTGCTATGAAGTTTGCTAACCAATTATTTGGTTATGGGTTTTATAAATCCACCATCCCTGTTTTAGCGCCTCTGCTAGTGTCGTTGAGTCTTGTGTGTGCTGGATGTGTTTCTAACCATACCCTCAAAGAAGATACGGCTAAGCATGACTTTTTAGAAAAACGGAAAATGCTAATCGAAAAATATTCGGAGAAAGATAACGTATTTTCGACATTGCACGGGCAGATAGATTCGAATGATCTAGAAAGTAGTGATTATTGGCGCTGGCGTATCGATCAATACATGTACGGACAGTATCCTGAATATCAAGTAATCTACGATTCTTTTAGGCAAGGCAGAACATTTAATCAAATCTACGGATTATCTTCGGAAAATTTGGGACCTAAAACTCCATTACCCGACAATATGCCAGCACTACCACATGGCTACTTTACCGAAAATTTGCCAGGAAACCCTCATCGAGGCTGGCATACAGTGGTGGGTGATACTGTGTATATTACTTATCAAGGCCATTTAACCGACCCTTATATTGCCAGTTACAACCTCAATACTCATCAATGGCACGGTCCTAACAGAGCAGCAAAAAGCACGCTGTCCAAGGGGGACAGAAAAATCGATAGTCACGGTCGTCCTATTATTGAACTAGATAGCAACGGCCATTTGCATATTGTCTACGGCGGTCACGGCGGTGAGAGAGAAGACGGACTAAATCCGCTTTCTATTGATACTCCTCATGCTGGTGGCAGAATGTTGCATGTGATGTCTGAAAAACCTTATGACATAAGCAGTTTCGTTTACGTGAACGATATCTCTCCGTTTGCCTCGTATACGAAAAGCTATAAAATGGGAAATGGAGACATATATTTGTTTACTCGAGCTGGTACCCATAAGTCTCCTTGGGTTTATTATAAAATGAAGAATGGTCAGCAACATTTTGAAGACCCGGTCATTATTACTTGGCCAACCCCACAGCAAGATACCCCGATCAATGTAGATACCTTTTATATCAATCCTGTCGCGATCTCAGATACTGAAATTGCCATTAGTTTTCTATGGCATGAATGTAACTTTAACGAAGTTCATAATAAAACGAATTATGGAAGGGTTAACGCTTACTTCATGAAGCTAGATACTGAAAGTGGTAACTTCTATAACGCACAAAATGAAGTGTTGAGTTTACCCATCACATTAAAACAAGCGAATGCTAAAACATTAGCATTTGATTCAACTAGGCGTGAAGAAACCCCATTTAATACTAAACCAATCATATTGAAAGGCGGCACTCCCGCGGTCGCTTATGAGGCACTTACAGATGATTTTCGCGAATGGCGAATGACTGCCTTTAAAAATGGTAAATGGATTCACAGTCTTCCGATACCTGAAACGGTTAACAGAACTTTGCGCGACAGTAATGATGTTGAAATTGTTAACCTTGAAATATTAGACAATTCGAATGAGTCGCCAATGGCGCTAGTTGTTTACAAAGACAGCAATGGCAAAACGATATTTGCAGAGGCTGAGAGTGACAACGGCCGGGATTGGCACGTAACAAAAAAACATTTGAAATTAGAAAATGTTCGTATCCAAATGGAAGCGGTTAAAAACCGTTTAGGCGACACAGTTGCTGTAGTATTGAACCTTAAAAAGGGCGCTTCACAACGTTTGTATTTGTGGCACGAAGGTACTTTTAGAACGCCTCTTATAGACTAAATTTCATTTTTTTGAGGCTTCTAGAGTAATTAAACAAGAGAAAATTTGCATGTTAAAAATGAAGTGTCTTAATGTTTTACTCGCTTGCTTATTAGCGGCGTGTGGTAACGATAACAATAAAATTAATTCAAACGATGGTTTTAGTAAAGATGCAGACACAAAGCAGCATACTGAAACTCAGAATTATATGCCCTTGATTTATGAATCATTTGAGAGTGGTGGTTGGAATGCGGCATCTCCACGAGGCTTTACGCCGGGTTTGATTGCTAATTTGGAAAAAAACTTCATGTTTAATCAACTTCAAGGCAACCACTCTTTTAGTTTAGAACGTGAAATTGTACGTGAAGGTAATCTCGCGGCCAAACTTGTATGGTATCACCAGCGTCCAGAAGCCTTTAACGGTGACAAAAATACAATCGATAACGTCGACCGAAAGGCCATGTTTCATGGCTATAAAACACAAAAAGTGAAGGGCGCTGAAGCTTGGTATGGATTTAGTGTTTATTTTCCGACTGAAGGCACTAAAGATGAGCTAAACCCTTGGTTGTTTTTTCAAATTCATGGTAGTGCCGATAAACGCCTAAAAGAGCATTCGCGTAACCCACCATTTAGTTTAACTCTTTCCAAAGAAGGCTTGCGTGGAAACTGGAAATGGGATCCTCACGAATTGAGCCCCACAAGGAATGGTGACGGCACAGAGTATTTTGAAATTCCAGGTAAAAAAATTGATTATCTGGATAGATGGGTTGATTTTGTTCTTCATGTCAAAGTGGATTATTCCGAGGAAAAAAACGGGCTCGTTGAACTATGGGTTGATGGCAGTAAGGTGTTAAATAAACACAAAATCCAATTCGGCTATAACGATGACAAAGGTATTTATCCATCTTGGGGAATGTACTTTAACGGCGATCTAAGTGTGATGAAAAACGACCACTATTTGTATCTTGATGCGATAAGAATGACTGATGATGCCAATGCCAGCTATGAGACTGTCGCACCTGTAAATCCAGCTAATCGATTAGACTAGATAGCTTCGCTTACATTTTACTGGTTAAATACACGACACGAAAAGAGCTTATTGCTGTGCGCGCGGTTCAAACTAATAAGTATAGAGCGAGCTTACTTGTTTCTTTAAACAAATATTGAAGAACAAATATAGCTCGCTATTTTTCCTCATAAACTCTCACTATCGGTCCGTTATCGCCAATCAAATACATACGACGCCAATTACTGTTCTTTGGTTTCTCTGCCACAATTAGCCTAGCATCGGCATGGGCATTTCGAATAAATGAGCTTGCGGCTGAACCCGGGCTATCGAGATTACTTAATGATTTAGGACGTTTGAGTTCTTGTTCCTCAGATGTGCCAAGATAATCACCAAAGTGTAGTAATTCCTCTCCTTTTTTGAAGGTTACCCCCGAATCATGACTTTCCCACCAACCCACTTTTGTCTTGTTTATTACTGGGTCAATACCACTTAATAAAAAGCGCACATTATCACCATCAGTTAAAAAATCACCGCGTCCAATAGGTAAACCGCTTTTAAACTTACCGATCCATTTTTGTCCATCCCATGTGAAGTGAGAGGCATGTTTGGGACCACCGATTTGCCAGCCAATATCTTCTCCAATGTATGCAGCAATATGTGGATTGCCTTGTTTGTCCACTTTAGTTGAACCGTTAAATGTCCATAAATCACCAGTATTAATAGCGAGGGCTTTCTCATCAGCTACTTCTTTAGTGATAGGTATCGTTAGTGATTCACCTTTAACATTGCTCCACGTATTTTTTTTAGGGTTAAATTTTGCAAAATATAAGTTTTTTCTCTCGGTTGAATGTCCACCGCGATTATTGCGAGGCGCGTCTCTATCCCAACAATAGTGATAGTCGAAACCAACTACTATTTCATTATCTAAACCTTTGGATACATAAGCATACCAGCTGTCACTTCCAATATCGTCAGCGCGACGTTTAGATTGTAAAAAGGAAATAGGTTCGTCAAAAGTGCGTCCATTGTCGCTTGATTTTTGATAAACCCAATTACTTCGATGTGCACCATGTCGATAAAACAGATAGATATCACCGTTATCCATTTTTATTGCTTGGTTATAAGTTCCGAACGGAGTGATGTTGTCTAGGTCTTCCCAGCGCGAAATATCCAAAGGTTTCTTTGATACGGAATGCTTGTTTTCTCCAGAATGAGTTCCTTCTCCGAGCGGGTTTTTGCCATGTAGCGCTTCAACACCGCCGTGGCCTCCATAAAATATATGAATATAACCGGCATTATCAATAATAAGGGTTGGCTTGCCATGACTGTCTATTTTTTTATTAGGATCTTTACCTAATATGCTAGAGCCTGCTTTAAACGGACCAATCCATTCATGTTTATTGTGGTCGTATGCCGCTACGTAGGGGTCTTCAAGTGCACCTTGGTAGGCAATATAGGTAATACCATTGTGATGTTCTCCCGCTGGGTGTTGTACAACGGCTACTCCTTCCCCCCAACCATTTTCGGCAAAAAAGTTCTTTTCTATCTTGCTTTCAGCGTATTTTATTCCGGATGTACATAGTAGACCTAATAAAAAAATAGAGAGTGAAACGTGCTTAACTATCATGGCTTTCCCTTCGGTTCTTAGCGTTATTAATTGTTGCGAAGTCGCAGCGAATTTTAGCTGGAAAATTCAAGTTCAGATAAAAGCGAAAAGGCATACACATAGGTTCAGGTGTATGCCTTTGCTGTCGAATTATGCAGTTATCAATCTTGAGTGCTACATGCTTAAATGGCGTCTACGTATTAATAACAAAGCCGCAATTGAAAACAGTGCAATTCCTGCCGGCTCAGGCACTTCGATTTGAGCTTCAACATCATTAAAGTCCACATCTTGAGCAGTAACAATTGCAGCACTAAATAATGGCGTATCGATATTCGTTAATGCGGTAAACTGCAATTCTCCTAATTGAAATGACGTACCAACGACATCGGTAATTCCGTTTAAAAAAGAGGCTTGAATAATAAGCGTATCTGGTAAAAAGGTAAAAGCATCAGCAAACGCACCAAAGTTAAATATGTCAGCAGAGTCAAGCCAGCTATTCTCAACAAACGCTAGTTGCGAATCATTGAAATTAAAATCTAACTCTAGAAAATCAAGTGAAGGATTTATGTGATTAACAAAAACGTCAACTATGACGGTGTCACCTATATTATAACTTGCTTGGTCAGTCTCTGAGCTAATTAATCCGGCATTAGCGTTAATCGTTAACGTTAGGGAAAATATCAATATTAAAAATTTCATTTTTTAAACCTTTTCATATTTATTGCGGGTTTTTGATTCAGTTATCGTCAATTTGGTTGAGACTAATCTTTAAACCTGTTCAATCATCGACCCAATTTGCTTGTTTAAACTTTTACTGCATTTTTACGTCAGTTTGTATCAGTCTGTTATGCATCGGGTTTTACTTTACATCGAGCGCGTGAACACAAGCTAGTGAAGCCCCTAACGTCGCGACTGTTTACTGCGCCATCGTTATTAAAGTCGAAATTTAAATTCGTTATTTCTCCGTTTCTAACTTTAATGGTAAATGCTCGCATATCGAATTTATCGACGTCTCCGTCGTTATTTAAGTCACCGAAAAGGCCAACTTCAAAATTCAAAGATGCTTCGTTTGTCCGTCCTTCACTGTCCATAACAACCGCTCTAGCTATATGGGAACCTTGAGACAGATTTAATAATTCACTATTGTACAATTCACCGCCCCATACATAGGGGGCTTCATATAGCTCACGGATAAGAGCGCCATCAATGTATAAACCTACGCTTATCACTTCATCGGTTTCTTCGGTGGTAGTGACGTCAACAGATAATGAGAAGCTGTCATAACCCCCAGGCAGAGAAATGTCAGATTCATTGAACGTTATAGTGGGAACCGGAGAAGGATTAACAATTAATGTCATGCTTGCTTCACCTTCTAATCCTTCACTATCAACAGCGACAGCAGTAAAGGTATGCACTCCGGCAAGTAAAGGGTTAGGGTTTGGTTCATGACACGGGTTTGGAATAGGATCTTGATCGCAGCTAATCCAGCCCATAGCGCCTAATTCGTATGGTGCATAAGCATGTCCAAAGTTCCATACTGGACGTGTATCGACACGCACAATTTCGCCATTTCGATAAAGAGTTACTGATACTATCGACCGACCTACAACAGGTGATTCCGCACTCAATGTTAAACCGAATTTTTCATATCCTTCTGTCATTTCGTAAACATCTTGTGGAAATGAGACAATAGGCGGTTTTGGTAAGCCATTGACTATAAGTTTCATAGTTGCTTCACTGGTTTCACCCGCGCTATCAAGTGCTACAGCGGTGAAAGTGTGCTCGCCTTCTCCAAGCGGATTAGGGTTTGGAGTATGGCATGGGCTAGGCACAGGATCTTGGTCGCAGCTAATCCAACCCATAGCGCCTGTTTCATGTGGCTTATGTTGATGTCCAAAGTTAAATGGCACTGAAGTATCTTCACGGACTAGCTCACCGTTAAGATATAAAGTAACAGATTCGATGGTTCGATCTTCACTCGACGGCTGAGCATCGATTGTAAAGCCTAGTTGTTCATATCCAAGCTCAACTGTCATTGATGATTGCGGAAAAGAAACTGTTGGTACAGTTGAGTTGACTGTTAACCGCATATACGCGGTAGCGGTTTGACCTTCACTATCAAGGGCAACCGCTTTAAACGTGTGTACACCCGGACCTAAAGGATTTGGGTTTGGCGCGTGATCTTCTCGCCACCCCATGGCTCCGGTTTCATGTGGCTTGGAGCCGTGACCGAATAAATATGATGGAGTATCATCTACACGCACTAATTCATCATTGATGTACAAAGTAACCGACTCAATTGTACGACCTTCAACAGGACTCGATGCATCAATCGTGATGGCTAATTTTTCATAACCTTGTTCAACGGACATTGATGATTGCGGAAATGAAACATGTGGACGAGTAGCATCCGCTTCAATATCTAAATCAATGACTTGTACATGGAGTGGCATTGCACTGCCCGAAGTACTTTCCATCAAGTAGTAATAAACTTTCCCGTTTTTTACATAAACCGTACCATGGTCAAATACTGGTCCCTCAGTTTGCTCATAAACTCGCTCGAAATCACTTGAACCTCCAACTGCCTTTTCGACAAAAGGGCGACCATTTTTCAGGCCGATAATATAAATATTGTCACCAGCTGTGTAGATATTGGATGCACCAACAAAGTCTGTATCAATAATGAACTCTTCTGCTCCAGCTGGTTTGTAAGAGTGGATATAAACTTGTTCGTAGTCTGGGCGATTGCGGTCAGTTGAGCGCACGAGACTTATAATATGCACATCACCTTTTTCGGTTACTGTCCAATCAAAGCTGCCAACAATATAAACTGAGTTTGGTTCTTGGTGAGATATATAATCACCTGGCTCAAATACTTTAATTTCGTCAGAGTTAACCAAAGGCCATGTCATTGGTTCGCCTTTATGATTTTTCCAATCTCCGAATCCCTCTGGATGATCTGAATAAGCGTAATAAACACCATTTTGATATAGGTATCGATCGTTGTTGTCATTGCTTCGTTGTTGGAAACCTACTCGCAGCTTGCCATTTACGTATTTCATGTTGCCATATAATCCCCAGTTATAGGCATTTCCATGTGTTGTCTTTTGATTTTTATGGTTGAACGGAGTGAACGTTGACCACTTTTGTGCGGTTGCGTCATAACGATTAAAATAATAAGCACCGTTATTATTTCCACCCCAGCGCATATAAAGCAGTAACGTACCGTCTTTGGTCTCGAAAAACTTAGGGTAAGTCAATGCTGAAAAGTTATCTCTATCGGCTAAGTCTCCGGTCATCACAAGATGTTTATAATCAACATATCCTGTGTTTACGTCTGTCTGGCTGATGTCGCTGGTATCTTCTACAAACTGCTCAAGTGTAAAATCTTCGTCTGCCACCTCAGCTGCTCCAGGAACCGAATAGCTATAACGAAAGTAATCGTTCTCAAATTTGCCATCAAATTTGTTGTTGTCATAGGCATGCATATCATAAACCATATGAATGGTGCCATTTATTGGGCTTACTGCTAAACCGATGGTGTTATGAGATTCACCAATCCACCAGTCTCCTCTAAAACCAGTATGACGATGTGGAAATTCAATGGTTTTCACTGAGCCTGTTTGAGTGTTATATCGGGACAACATGACATGCCGGTCATCTTTACCACCTCGGTACCAGGTAACAAAGACATAGTGTTTAAATGTTTTAACGCTATCACCATGAGCTGAAATGTTTTTACCAAAATGATAATCGTACACTTCTGTTCCATTATTCGGAGCATTAAAACCCACTTTTTGACCGTCAAAGTGCAATCCTTGATCAGTAATTTTTACTTGGCTTTCTAACGTTACCTCTGCTTTCACGCTGTGAATTGACATTCCAATGGTTGATGTCAACAGTAATAAGCATTTGAGCAGAGGGCTGCGTTTGTTTGTTATAGACATAGTTTTTACTCTGTTTTAAAAATAAACGATACGCAATACAGTCCACTATTATCAAAAGTACATGTCATATCAAATCAATATAGGTCATTAATTGCGGTGTTAGTGATGCTAAAACAAATATTCAGATAACTTTAGCAGTGAATATTAGTGTCTTAACGCTATAAAACGTAGTTATGGTAACAAATTAATTTAAATAATCATAACATTTCAATAACAATCTTAATGGATCGTTTTGGGTCAGTCGGTTTGTTATTGATTTTTTAGAAAAATTTTTGGTATTGCATGAACTTCGCGCCAACTTCGAGTTAGCTTCCTCAAAATTATCGCTGAGTATCAATTTATTAAACTTCTTGTACGTCAATGCTGGTGGTGTTTTTAGCCAGTTTGTTCGCTTGGCTATACGCTTTTCATAGGCTAAGTTTTAACTTGTAAAAAAATACAAACAAAACGTTAACATTTTTGTTGCTTAAAGTTTTTTTCGGCGCATAATGCCGCCAAATGATTGATGGTGAGTGCTTTGGTGATTAATTGTGATTGCTTAAGTATGATAATTAAGCATTGATATTTATTAAACATCTTTTGGCTACAGCTACAAAAGATATGTGAAATAAAACACATAATTTTATTAACCCAACCATTAGGATTTTAGGGGTTTATGATGAAAAAAATATTGTTTAATCAAGTTAGTTGCAAACGTTCAATACTCGCTACCAGTTTCACTGGAGCATTGTTATCAGTTAGTTCTCCTTCAATTATTGCCCAAGAGGTTAATGCCGCCTTGCAAGCAGATTTAAAAGATGACACTGAAATCATTGAAGTTACTGGTGTAAGAAGTTCTCTAGAAAATGCATTAAATGTCAAACGAAATGCAAGCTCAATAGTAGATGCTATATCTGCTACCGATATCGATTCTCTCCCCGCTTTAGATTTAGGTGAAGCGCTGCAATTGCTGCCGGGTGTACAATTGAATACCGAAGATGCGCAACGAAATTCTGAGATAAGCTTACGAGGCTTAGGTAGTGGATTCGTACTCACTACTGCTGAAGGGCAATCTTTTGCAACACCTAGTCGTTCTTCTGATCTAGTGGGAAGTACGAATCCTTTTGGTTCGTTCGAAGCAAGTGTCTTTGATGGTATTACTGTCATAAAAAGTCCAACAGCAGATATTCAAGAAGGTGGTATTGCTGGTGTGGTTGATAAAACACTACAGCGCGCATTAGGAAAGCCGGATGGACGTTATACTTTGAGTCTCGGGTCTCGCTATGAAGAGCTCGCACAATCCTGGGACAATGAGTTTAGATTTTCAGGTAGTAAACACCTAATAAAAGACAAATTAGCTGTAGCTGTTAAAGTTGCTGGCTCAGAACAAAATTTCCGTCGTGATACGGCGAACTGGGACGATCGTGCCTTTGTAAACGAAGATGTCGCAAATGTTGCTGAGTTTATCGAAAGACATGGGTTAGAAGAGAATGCGAGTATTTATGCACCAGTTCGCGCTAGGCAGATTACTGAAAATGCACGCGGAGATAGAATATCTGCTACTGGTAATATCGAGTGGCAGGCAAGCGAGAGTATTAAACTCGGTGCGAATATTTTGTATACCAAACGTGTTCTTGACGAGAGCAATATGGAAGATGTCAATTTTTCCATTCGTTCTCAACTCGATTCACGTTATACCAGAGGTCCTAATGCTGGCGAAGTAATGCAATCTGTAGAGTTGCTTGGTAACCCTGTACGTTTAAATGATGCCGAAGATGGTTCGCCAATTTACACGGTTGATCAAGTTGAATTAACTAACGTTACGTGGGCGCCTGCCAATCGACTGTTTTCTTACACTGAAGAAGCAAAAGGAATTTTTTTATATGGTGATTACGTAAGCGATGACTGGTTAATCGATAGTACAATCAGCGCATCTAGTTCAAGTAACCAATTTATCAATGAAGGGATTGATATACGTCATCTTACATCGGCAAATAATAATGGTTTTGAACCCACAGGAATTACAGGTACCATCAACACTGGCAACGGTAACTTAGGCGAAGCATCATCTACCTTACAAGGTTGGGATACGTTTACCTATTCAGGCGATTGGAGCAGTGTTCCGCTTTCAAATTTCGACACTCGTTTAGATAAATCTGTGAATGGTGGAAGAGACGTTCGACTTTATATAAATGGTCGTGTTGACCGTCCTGAACGAGACTTTAATAGCTTTGAAGCCAACTTTAGACGCTATATCGATTTTGGTACTGATGTCGCTAAACTTTCGTCTGTTAAATTTGGGGTTCGTCAGTCTAATGAGGAGTTAATAAACGATGACTTCAGAATTGGCGCTGGCGGGATAAATACCGAAGGGCTGTCGGAGGACACCATCTTTCTAGATTCGCTTACATCAGATAGTCAAGCTGAATATTTTAATGGCGACTTTCCTGGCTATTACGGGATTAACAATGGTTGGCGAGTGCTTGATTCTGAAAACCTAAGAACTATGCTGCAAACTGATAGGGATATACCAGAAGGGGCTGAGTTTGCAGGTGATACTGGCTGGTTAATTCGTACCGCTAACGGTCTCAACCAATTTTACACTAACAACTTTTCAGTTGAACAGCAGATTAATGCAGCCTATGTCATGGCAGATTTTGAAGGTGAATTAGCGGGTATCTTTTATTCAGGTAATTTGGGCGTTCGACATGTTCAGACGAAAAATGATCTTATAGGTTCAGGCTTTGTTGAGGGAGAGGACGTACCATTCATTACTAGCAATGAATATAAACATACGCTTCCTTCACTCAATATCTCGTTGGAACTTCAAGAAGACCTGATATTAAGAACCGCTTATGCAGAAGGATTGGTACGGCCTAATTTGCGCGCCCAAACACCGAGCGGCACTATCAACTCTACACCCAACAGAGTCACCATAGAGAACCCTAGGAGCGATGTAAAACCTTACACATCAAAAAGTTATGACATATCTCTAGAATGGTACAATCGAGAAGGAAGCGCTATTTCTTTCGGTTACTTTAAAAAAGAAATAACCAATTTGTTTGGTGACAGACAAACTGTTTGCCCTGTTGGAGCAGAAGCACAATTTGATGGTCTCGTTGGACAACTCGAACGAATAGATCAACCAGATGGTGGCTTTATTTGTCAGGAAGCAGGCTCTTTCACAGATCCCCAAACAGGCGAAATTACACAAAATCGTGAAGTTGTAATTCAAGAATATCCAAATATTGATGCAACGATTGACGTAAACGGTTATGAATTGGCAATACAACAAAACCTCGACTTTTTGCCTTATCCTTGGAATGGATTTGGTGGTGTATTTAACTACACTTACGTTAAAACAGATGAGGGTGACGATGCTCCTCCTATGACACGCATAGCACCACGTTCGTATAATATCATCACGTATTGGGAAAACGACGGGATTTCAATTCGCTTTTCTTACAATTGGCAAGATGAGAAACTCCTGAGTGCTGGTGGCGGTGATCCGAATTTTCTTGGTAGTGATGCTCGGTCACAAACATCTGGTGGACGTTTAGATGCAGCTTTAGCCTATAAATGGAGTGAAAACTTGAAGCTGAACCTGAATGCGTTCAACCTCAACAACCGCCAAGAGTATGACTTTATTGGTGGAAACGAAGATGCGATACATCGAGTTCGTTATTCGGGCCGACAGTATCAAATCTTTGCTAGCTATACGTTTTAAATATTCGCGCTAAATTAGAGTTAAAAGCTTAATGATAACAAAAAGGCAATTTGCCAAAATCATTAAGCTTTTCTTTAATTTGATTACCCATCGTTCCCACGTAATTAAAGTTTTTAATCGTTTTTTGTCGTAGGCGAAGCAGCATTATTTGCTAACTTTGGCTTATTATGAAAAGAGGGCGCATGGGTGGGGAAATTCTCATCTAACAAATTTTTTAAATTCTGTTCCACGAGTTTATATTTTGTTTGTCCCGCAACATTTTCAAACGTTACAAGACTATCTTCATGGAGATATAACTCTTTAAACAAAACTTCCTGGCTATCAGCATTTCGCCATTCAGTATATCGCCAGATTCCATCTGTCACACTAATACCCATAAGTTTTTTACCGCGTGTAAATAGACTATAAGCAGCCTTATCCCATGACATGCCTGGATTATCTAATAAGGTGGTGAGGCTTTTGCCATCCGTTTTTGGGGGCGAGAGCCCTGCGACCTCGGCGATGGTTGGGAATATATCAATATTTTCAATTAGCGCGGCAGACGTGACGTTGGCTTTACGATTTTTATGTGCGGTTTCGCGACTGATAATTAATGGTACGCGCGTATCTAGTTCCATATTAGTGTGTTTGTTCCAAGCACCATATTCACCAAGTTTGTAACCATGATCACTCATAAACACTATCATTGTATTGTCGCGCAGTTTTAGGTCGTCAAGCGCTTGCATTACTTTACCCACTTGCGCATCCATATAACTTACTGACGCGTAATAAGCATGGATCAATGTCTTGGTTAATTCGTCACTAACATCACCGTCTTTTGGAATGCCGCCGTACATTCTTAATTCATTCCAATTAGTTAAGGCTAAACGGAACATGTTGTCAGGCTTTTTTCGACTAGGTACAGTAAATTCATTTCGGTCGTACAAATCCCAATATTTTTTAGGCGCATTAAAAGGTAAATGCGGTTTACTAAATCCAACTACCATCAAGAACTTATCGTCTTTTACTTTATTTAACGTCGCAATTGCATCGTTAGCTACTTTGCCATCTTTATAAAAATCATCCTCGACTTCTCCAGCTTCATAGGCAAATTTCCTTTCTTTATTTCCGTCATTGGCATAAAAGTTATCGAGTTTTTTTATGTGAGTAGTCCAGTTTTCCTGATCGTCGGTAACACTGTGGTAAACTTTTCCAATACTAATTGTTTGATAGCCGTTTTCTTTAAATAACTGGGGCATCGAGACGATATTCGGCTGATTGGGTCTTAGACGCCCCGCTTTATCTATACTATATAGACCTGTGGTTTCGGGGCGCAGCCCAGTCATTATGCTAACACGGGAGGGACCGCAAATAGCTTGTTGTGCATAAGCTCGAGTAAATTTCACTCCTTGCTTTGCTAACTCGTCAATATTAGGACTAATCACATGTTTATTACCGTAAGTACCTAGATCTACACGTAAATCATCGATTAAAAAAATGACTACATTAGGTTGTTTTTGTGAGGCATTTACATGAATTGACAGACTCATCGATAGCATTAAAACTGCCATCACAAAAAATATATACTTAACTTGCTTTGCCATGGCAGATTTCCTCATGCTGATTGATATCTATTGCTCTTCTTTCCACTTCGTCATTTCTGATGCGGCAAGCAATACAGCTCCTGCACCGTAAAATTGAGTTTCATGCTCTGAAACCGGATCGGGTGACTTACCTACTTGTTGTACCCAATTGACCTTGCCATTGGCTTGGGTCGCTTTTTCTATCGCTTGCCAGCCTTTTAACACTGATGTTTTGTACTTAGCGTCAGTAAGGATTCCATTATTAACACCCCATGCTAAGCCGAAGATGATAAATGCCGTGCCACTCGTTTCCGGAGTTTTCACCTTATTAGGATCAAGTAGTGAAGGCGACCAATAACCATTAGGTTTTTGGATAGCTTGTAAAGCCGCAGCATAACGTTTATACAGTTCGATATAGCGTTGGCGAGAAGGGTGTTCTTTGGATAAGTCATCAATAATTAATGGTAAACCTGCAAAAACCCAACCATTTCCTCGACTCCAGAATACTGGTTTGCCATTGTCACTTTTTTTATCGAAATAACGACTATCACGAAAGAATAAGCCGTGTTTTTCTGAAAATAAATAGTCAACTGTGGCCCAATATTCTTTGTCAGCGTAATCGAAATATCTGTTATCGCCGGTAATATTACTAAGTTTTAACCAAGTCCGTGGCGCCATAAACAAGGCGTCAGACCAACACCATCGGTCTTGGCATGCTCCTTCAAAGCCCCGACGTCGCGGTTGTTCATCGATCATTTCCAAACTCACTTTGGGAGGGGCGGCCAATATTTTGTCAAACATCTTTTTGGTCGGTTTGTACGCTTCTTGATTACCTGTTTGTTCTGTTAACCATAAAAACGTTTGACCTATGGCATGGTCATCAGCGTGCATAGGTCGCTTTAACAACAATTGATAATCTTGTTCTTGCGCCATTTTTTCAATATGAGCGAAAGCGTTTCTGTCATTCACGGTTTCAACCCAGCGTGTTAAGCCTATATAAAATGCGGCTTGGATCCATCCCAATGGATTTGACGAACTGTTGTGATATCGCTCAGCTAGATAATCATAATTGTCATCTTCAAGCTGTTTAATTTGCCACTGAGCAACTTTCTGCCCAAGTGATTGAGCAGATTGCTGTATTTGTTGTGAGGTTCTGACTATCGTTTGTGGCGTACCAACTATCGTCTGATTGGTGTACGTGTTAGAAGCAGAACCACATCCGTTGGCAGCCAATGCGATAAGCACCGTTAATCCACATAGCGTTAATTTGCTACGCACTATTTTTCCCAATTAATCATTTCAGATGCTGCTAGTAATACGGCTCCGACACCATAAAGTTGTGAATCTGTCTCTTTTACCGGATCAGGTGATTTACCTACGTGTTGTACCCAGTTTACTCGGCCATTTGCTGCGACCGCTTTTTCTATCGCAGCCCAACCTTTCTCAACGACTTGTTTTGTTTTTTCATCAGTTAAGATGCCATTATTAACCCCCCAGGCTAACCCAAATGTGATAAACCCAGTGCCACTGACTTCCGGAGTTTTCACCTTGTTCGGATCCATCAACGAAGCCGGCCAATAACCTTCTTTTGTCTGTAACTTAAGTAACCCCGCTGCATTCTTTTTATATAATTCAATGTAGCGAGGTTTAGATGGGTGATCGTCAGGTAATTCATCAATGATTAACGGAATCGCAGCAAACACCCAACCATTCCCACGTCCCCAAAAGACCGGTTCGCCATTGTCACTCTTCAAATCAAAATAACGACTATCTCGGAAAAACAATCCGTATTTGTCAGAAAATAAATAGTCAGCACTGGCCCAGAATTCTTTATCTGCATATTCAAAATATTTAGGGTCGCCAGTAATATTGGTCATTTGCAACCATGCGCGAGGTGCCATAAATAGTGCATCTGCCCAGCACCAGCGAAGTTGACAGTTACCTTCTAAGTGAACTTTTCCTGAGCCAGAAGCGGTTTCGTCTAACATTTCCAAACCTACTTGTGGCTTGTTGGCCAAAATCATATCGAATACTGCTTGAGTAGGTTTGATTGCATCCATATTATCTGTTTGTTCTGCTAACCATAGGTAGGTTTGGGCTATTGTATGGTCATCTGCGTGATAGGGGCGATCTAACAACAATTCATAATCTTCTTGTTTGGCCATATTTTTCATAAACTCTAGAAGCGATTGATTTTTCGTTGTTTCTGTCCAGCGAGTTAAACCAATATAAAAAGCTGCTTGGATCCAAAATTTTGCATTTTCAGATTTCGCTCTATGTGATTCTGGAATGTAACTTAAGTTACCTAATTGCTCGATTTGCCATTGAGCTGCTCGGTCGGCAATATTTTTAGCCGATGCAGGAATAGTTTGAGCGGAAATACTAGTGCTAGTTTGAGATGGTTCGTCCTTATTTAATCTAGTGGTTGATTGCTCATTGTCGCATCCAGCTAATAACAAACTAACTGTTAAGGGTAATATTGCTAACGTTTTACTGAGGTTTTGCATAATATGTCTCGTTGTCGTGTTTCACTTTTATTTGTTTATCGAAATAATTTACTTTGCTTGCATTGCTGCCTATGTCATCAACGTTTTTGTATTAGATACTTGTCTAATATTATTGCTACTGTCCATATTTAGGCTCGGCTTGATTGCGAATATTGATAAAGTTATTTCTTTGTTTTACTTCTTGAGTTCTTTGCTGTTCATAGGTTTTGATATATTGGTCAACCTTTTGACTCAGTTCTGTTACCACATCTTTATGTTGTATAGAATCGATAAGGTTGAATTCTTCTTGCGGATCTTTTTCTAAATCATACAGTTGCTGAAATCCATTTTTATAGAAGTCTATATATTTCCATTTCTCAGTTCGCAAACCAACGGTAGGGGGGATAAAGGTTCTTCTAGGTTGGTACATGTGTTCAAAGAAGAATTCTTCTCGCCAATCAATTTCATTGGGTTCACTTAACAGTGGAAGCAAACTTTTACCTTGGTAACTTGACGGAGCATCAAGGCCAGCTAAATCAACAATAGTGGAAGCAATGTCAATATTTAACGCCATTTTTTCCGCTTCAGGAATGTGTTCATTTTTGTTTCTTGGATCATAGATAATTAGCGGTATTCGTAGATCTTCTTCCCAGCCAAACCACTTACCAGCTAATTGGCGCTCGTTAAGGTTGTAACCGTTATCACCCATATAAATAATTACGGTGTTATCGGCCATACCTGTTTCTTCTAATTTTTGATAGATCATGCCCACTGCTTTATCAACCGCGCTAATTGCGCGGTAATAACGTTTCACCATTCTTTGATATTTTTCAGGCGTATCGTAACGCCACTGCCATCGTTCACGGCCAATGGAGCGTTTCAAAAACTCAGGTAGAGCTTGGAAGGTAGCATCATCTGAAAACTTCGCAGGTGGTATGGTGACGTCTGCATACATGGTTTCAAATTCTTCTGGGTAATGGTACTGGTCTTCTAAATCTGCATCGTGGGCGTGAGGATTCCAAAAATTAACTGACATGGTCCAAGGTTTATTTGAGTCTTTTGATTGTTCAATGAAATCCTTCGCCAATTCCGCAATATAATATGTTTGCGGCATGCTTTTACCCTGATACTGTTCTGTTTTTGATTGCAACAAAGGTTTAAAAAAATCAAACCTATCTTTGTCTTTTCCAGAAAGCCCTATTTCATATTTACCAACAAACGCAGAAAGATAACCACCTCGTTTTAACACTGCCGGGTACATATTTGCAGACTCTTCTATACCGGTTTTAGGGCGTCCAAAAGTAAAGTCGTGAGTTCGTTCAGTTAGCCCCGTCAATATGCTGACTCTACTTGTAGCGCAAATAGGGGTTGTTACAAAAGCATTTTTAAATAGTGTGCCTTTATCAGCTAACTCATCCAAATTAGGGGTTTTAACGATAGGGTGGTATTTGCCCAACATATCCCACCGATGGTCGTCAGCTAAAATAAACAATATATTAGGTTTTGATGTGGTTAAACTTTGGGGGACAGTGTTGCTGGTGCAAGCACTGATAATTGTTAAAGTAGTGAGTACGAGCATCACTACCATCAATTGGTATTGTAGAGATGTTTCAAGTTTATGATAAATTTTAGTCGATAAATTCATTTTGATGGCTCTTAGGCTTGGCTAAAGATGACGATCTTGGCGCTTAGTTCGCTTATTGAGCATGAAAGCCCTACCCAGATACTTAATTCCGATATCCAGTTCAAAGATATTACACCTATTTAACTATCCAATAACAATAGCAGACATTTTAGAGCAAATAAACTCAAAATAAATCATTGGTTGTTTCACATTCTTGTTGTGGCTACATATAGGCTTTAAATTTTAGCTTGTCGAAGATTACGAACCATAGGTAATTCACAATAAGTCGATTAGTTTTCGACTACCTGTTTGGCTAAAAATTTAATCAACACAGGCTGACAATAATCACTCTTCCATATCCAATTTAAGTTGCTAATACGGCAAATTATTAACCCATGTGATGACTGATGGCGTTACAAATTTAATTTTTTGACGTAATATGCTTTAAATTAATCTGTTTTGATAATAAGCTGGGGGGTGACAACTTTGTTGCTAGATTGTTTCTTATTGTTAACGAGTCCGAGTCAAGGGCAACTGGGCATAAGTTGATAATAGTTCAAGACGTAAAAAGAAAATAAGAGCGCAATGGATACCATGTTATTAAATAGCAGAAAGAATGCTGGTGAATACGGGTCTGCAAAAGTAGCAATCCGTAAGGCTAAATTATTATGAAACATAAAGTGTTTATTTTTCTATTGCTAAGCGTTATTAGCGGTTTTACTCACTGTGAGGGCAGACAAAGCTCAGAGCCGACGGCTATCACATTGCAAGCTGACTTTAGTGATGAAAACAATAGAATAGGAACAATATACAATTTTTTTGATGTCGCAGTAAGAACCGATAAAGCTTCACCAAACTCCAAACCAGCTGACTTTGGCCAAAAACCACAAGTAAATACCGTTAGAATGTTGGGAGGATGGGCGTCCAAAGACATAAACGGTGATGCGTACAAATGGGACGGGCAAAATTTTGTTTATGACTTTGATAAAGTCACCAATAGAATCGACAACTGGATAAACAATGGATGGGATATCTTTCAGATAGTGTTAGATAATCCACCATGGGCGTTTCAACGA
The DNA here is from genome assembly GCF_037478005.1 of Alteromonas sp. M12. Lineage (NCBI taxonomy): Bacteria > Pseudomonadati > Pseudomonadota > Gammaproteobacteria > Alteromonadales > Alteromonadaceae > Alteromonas > Alteromonas sp. M12. The sequence goes on from NZ_CP144164.1 coordinate 2,055,182, forward strand.
GGCTTAACGTTTGTCGAAAAGCCTAATGGAAGCGATTATTTACTAAAAGATGCGAACAGTGTTTATGGGAATGGTTTACCGCCAAATGACTCTAAAGCTTGGCATAAATTTATAGTCGACTTAAGCAAACACCTAGTAAAAAAATACGGTAAAGAGAAAGTCTTAACATGGCGTTTTCGCGTAGGCTCAGAAATAGATACGCGACCACAACACTGGGTAGGGACACGGCAACAGTTTTTTGATCATTACCAAAATACCGTGAGTGCGCTACATAGCGTTTTACCCACTGCTAGAGTTGGCGCGCATTTTAGAGAGGCCTCTTTTAAAGGGCGTTACGTAGATTATACTGGCAATACTGAAGATGCCTATGCTCCGCACTTTATTGCCTGGGCTAAAGCAAATAATGTCCCCTACGATTTTGTGGCCATATCTTATTATCCACATATTCATAAATCCAAAGAATTAGACATGCAGCATGTTTATAAACACGATTTTGCACCTATACAGCAACATCCTGATTGGAATACAAATGCTAGTTTAGAAATTCACGAATTTAAACTCATTTCAGAAATGCAGCGGGCAGGGTTTGTCAGCGTAAGCACATCACATGGTTCAGCATTTTTTGCCATGTTAGCTAAGTTGATGCTCAACAAAAATATCAAAGAAATATTCCAATGGGGAACAGGTCGAAATGGTGATTATGCAGCTGAAGCGCTAACGCAATACGCCTTATTGCCAATGGTAGGTAACGACTTGTATAATAATACTGTGTCGGGATTACCATCGATTGAAGGTAATCGTATTGATGGGATTTTTAGTAAGAGGCCAAATTCGTCCGCATTCGATTTGCTTTTATTTAACTTCAATCGTCACAATTTAGCTCATGCCTCACCCGAAAAAACGCGTATTGCCGTCAAGGTTCCTCAGCCAAAGGCAACTCGATATGAATTTCGTATCGGAATTATAGACAAGCGCAATAATGCTGAAGAAATGTTTATTGCCGCCTATCCCAGAGCCAGAATATCCACAGCAAACGGAGGTTGGTGGGATAACAGTATTCATCCCACAGCGTCTAGTGTGAAGGGGCTGAATCCTGAAGGAATGAAAGTTTACCTATCTAATAAACACAAATATCAAGAGTCAAATATGATCATTTGGAGTGACTGGCAAACCGCTAAAATCCTTAGTGAAGACGATAAAACTTCAACTATTCAAATAGTCTCTGAAATGGGTTCGTTTGCTGTACAAAAAATAGAAATACGCACAATACCATGAGCCTTTTAACCCACTATTTATGTGTCTTCAATGATAAAAAATTAGGTCAAAAATTTATGAAAAAAACAATGTCTATTGCTTTACTTTGCATATTAATGGGGGCGTGCTCAAACGATTTGGCAAGCAATTATTCAGACAAAAAAGTACCGCCCCCCTCACAATTATTGGTCGAAGGTGTTGATGCGCCGTTTAATGTACATAACTTAACACCAAGATTATCTTGGCATGCAAATGTGGGTGCACAACAGGCTTACCAAATACAAGTTGCCAGTTCGAAGGAATTATTAAGTGCCGATAAGCCAGATTTATGGGATAGCACAAAGGTAAAAGCAAGACAATCGCTCAATATTGCGTATCAAGGAAAAGCACTCAGTAGTGGCCAAACAGTATTTTGGCGAGTAAGAGTTTGGAGCAATAGCAATGAGCAGGCACATGCGTGGAGCGAGGCTGAAAAGTGGGAAATGGGCTTAATCAATAATAGTGATTGGCAAGCTAAATGGATACAAGTTGAAAAGCCGTTTGTAAGTGAAGTGACAACATCTGTTACAAACTGGATGTTATTTGCGGCTAATTTACATGAAAGTGTTAGTGATAAACTATCTAAGAGTAAACAGCAAACACAACAAAGAGTATTAGAGCAATTGGCGGCTCAAGCTAGCGCTAGTTTATTTCATCATACCTTTGTCATTCCAAATGATAAAAAAGTAGTAAAAGCGCGTTTGCATAGCACCGCAGCAGGTTACTACGAGATTTTTATTAATGGAAACAAGGTGGATGACCGCTTGGCTGATCCAGGCCAAACCGATTACGACAAGCGCATTTTATACAATACAGATGATGTCGTATCACTACTATCTGGTGGCGTAAATCGTATTGGTGTGCATCTTGGTAGTGGTTGGTATGCCGAAAATATTGCATTTAGTAAATGGCCTAACCCAGACGCCCAACCAAATAATCAGCCTTCTAAATCATTAGCTTATGGACAACCTAAATTTATTGCGCAACTAGAGCTTAGCTTTGAAGACGGCTCCAAACAAGTTGTTGTGTCAGACAAACATTGGTTAAGTCATCCATCTCCCGTGTTGAAAGAGGGGCTTTTTTCGGGGGAGTTTTTTGACGCAAATAAAATAGTAAAAGCTTGGAATAGCAATAGCAAAATGAGCGAAGATGGATCATGGGAACCCGTTAAAGTATTGGATGAGTGGCCAACTAAGGCGCTCGAACCCCAACTCTTACCGCCTATTAGAGCAAATGTGAAAATGACAGCTAAAAAACTTTATCAACCAAAAGATAAAGTTTGGGTACTCGATTTTGGTCAGAACTTTACTGGAGTGCCCACTTTGCATTTAGATAAGCTTGGTTTGCAACAACATCAAACTATTTCTTTACGTTATGCCGAATGGGCTGACATAGATGGAAATATCAGCCAAAAATCAGGCGGGGGCGCGCCGCTATTAAAACAAGTCGATAGCTATGTTGCTTCGGGTAATGATGCTAAAACGTGGCGTCCTACTTTTACTTGGCACGGTTTTCGGTATATCGAAATTACCGGTTTAGACACCGCGCCAGCGCTTGATGCTGTGACCGCGCATTTAGTCAGAAGTGATGTGGCCCAAGTGGGGCAGTTTAAAAGCGCCAGCGCTTTGATCAATCGTATTCATGATATGGCTTTATGGAGTTATGAAAGTAACTTGATGGCCGTGCCAATGGATTGCCCTATTCGCGAACGAGCAGGTTGGACAGGTGATGCTCATGCAGCGCTGATCACCGGTAACTACAACTATAATATGCAGAATTTTTGGAATAAGTATTTAGGGGACTTTAAAACATCTGACCATGTTGCACCAGCGGTTGTCCCGGGTAAGCGTAGTCATGGTGGTAAGTTTGATTGGGCGGCTGCAGAAGTGATGATAGCGTGGGAGCATTATCGACACTATGGTGACTTACAGTTATTAGCGTCCCAATATGAAAGTATGATGGAGTATATGACTGCAGGAGAGGCGATTCTGGATAATGCCTTAATACGTGATGATCGTTATAGTTATGGTGATTGGTGTGATCCTGTACGTGAGCCCGGTATGGAGCGTAAACGCTGTAACTCAGAATACACGTTACCAGTCAAAACAACCTCAGCACTATTTGCTCATTCAGCAAATTTAATGGCTAAGATATCTAGGTTATTAAACAAACCTCAACAAGCTAAGCATTTTGGTCAGTTGTTTTCCTCTATTAGCCAGCAATATCACAAAGAGTTTTATGACCCCAAAACGGGGAGCTATGGTAGTCAAACAGCAGGCGCTATGGCAATACAATTTGAGCTAACCCCTGTTGAATTGCGTCAAAAAGTTGCAGACGGCTTGAATCAAGATGTGCTTGAAAATTGGAATGGTCATGGCTCTGTAGGCGCACTAGGGCAGACCTATTTGTATAAGTCATTAAGTGATTACGGATATGGTGATACCGCATTTAATATTTTTACCGCAGAGGGTTACCCGGGCTACCAATGGCAATTTGACCATTTAAATGCCACTACCTTGTGGGAACGAAAAGGCGTGATTGATCCTAGCTTAGATCTAGAGCGTCGAAATTCCCCCGGCCGCTCTCTAAATCATCCTTTCCACAGCGGTTATGATGGTTGGTTTTATGAAGGTTTAGGCGGCATTCGTTTGCAGCAAGACAGCGTAGGGTATCAGGATTTCGAACTTAGACCTGTATTTGCTAAGGGACTAGATTCTGTTGATGTCTCATATAAAAGCGGTTACGGAACGATTCAAAGTCGTTGGTGGAGGGAAGACAATACCGTGAAATGGGAGTTTGTTGTTCCAAACAATAGTACCGCTGTCGTCACGTTACCGAATGAAGTTAGCAATTTGTACACTGCCGGAAGCTATTCGTTAACTGTGGAGAAATAATCGATGAAATGCCAATTAGAAATGTTTACGTAATGGTCAGGCTGATTAATAGGGTAGCTGTGAGCTTGTATCGAGCCGGTCCCGTAATAACGGATATCAATGTAAAGCTCTATATGCCTACGACATTTGCAGGCCGTTTACTAAAAATATAGCAGGAATAAATGCATACTTACTAAAACAATAACGAGAAGAGTGTTTATCGGCGCTACTGCTTATATTGTGTCTGCACCTTTATTAGCATCTATCTTCAATAAAAAGATAGATATGCATAAAGTGGTTAATAATGGTCAATTTTTTGATGCAGATGCGTTAACAGTGTTGTCGGATGTTGCTGAAATTATGATCCCAAAAACAGATACGCCTGGCGCGACAGATGCTAATGTTGCTTCTGTGTTAGACGGGTTAATGGTGACATGGGCAGGCTCTAAAACAAAACAGCAGTACACAAGTATTATCCAACAAATTAAAGTGATCGCTAAAGCAACTTATCAAGGTGCTTATCATCAATTATCTTTGCAACAAAGACAGCAGTTAATAACTGAGTTGGACAAAACAGCTTTTGTTAATCAGGAAACTGACTTGTCTGCGAGTTACCGTCATCTTAAAGAAATGATTTTTCATGTTTATTATACTTCTGAACACGCAAATCCTGATTTTGTTTTAATTCCAGGTGGCTATCGCGGTGATCTCAGCAAAACAGAGTTAGATGCAATTAAAAAGCGAGGTTACTTATGAGTCAAACCGTTAATAAGAGTAGCGAACAAGTTACAACGTCCAACACCGAGCAAATTTTTGATGTGATAGTGGTTGGCTCTGGTATTACTGGCGGTTGGGCAGCCAAAGAGTTTTGTGAAAAAGGCTTTAAAACCTTGGTTATTGAACGTGGTCGCCATCTTGATCATCCAAGTCCAAAATACAATGACATGAAAGCGCCTTGGCAGCTTGATAATCTTGGTTTTGCCCCTGAAACCTTAAAAGAGCAAGGGCGATATTCGCAGCTAATCGCAAAGAAAAAAGTGTTACAGTCTGATTCTATTCAATTTTATTCTGATGACTCTGAATACCCATACTCTTTTCCTAAAGAGCGCCCTTTTATGTGGACGCGCGGTTATCAGCTTGGTGGTCGTTCTTTGACCTGGGGCAGACAAGTATTACGTTGGGGCAAGAAAGACTTTGAAGCTAATGCTAAAGATGGTCATGGTGTACCTTGGCCAATTGGCTATGATGACTTAGCCCCTTGGTATGATTATGTTGAAGAATTTATTGGCGTTGCTGGCAATAAAGATGGACTTGACTCAGTACCCGATGGTGTCTTTCAAAAACCTTGGGAAATGAGTAGTGCTGAACAATTCATCTCAAATAATATGGCTAAAAAATACAGCGATAGGCACCTGATTATAGGGCGTTCAGCCAATCTGACACAACCATCAAAAGAACAACATGAGTTAGGAAGAACTCAGTGTCAAGCGCGCGCTTATTGTGCACGAGGTTGTACTTTTGGTGCTTATTTTAGCTCTTTATCAGCAACATTACCGGCAGCTAGAAAAACCGGCAACTTGACCATAGTTACTGACGCTATTGCTTCTTCCATTGATTACAACGAAGCAACAGGTAAAGCCAGTGGAGTTACTATTGTAGATGCCCACACAAAAGAGAAGCGCAGTTACAAAGCACGCGTGGTTTTTTTATGCGCGTCAGCTTTAGGCTCAGTTCAAATATTATTGAATTCAAAGTCTAAGACCTTTCCAAATGGGATGGCTAATTCAAGTGGTGCAGTCGGGCATTATATTATGGATCACTTCACAGGCGCGGTTGGTATGGGCGAAGTACCGGGCTTGGAAGATAAGTTCAGTTACGGACGGCGACCAATTGGTACTTATATTCCTAATTATCGTCAAGACAAGACTGACGATGTCGATTTTACTCGAGGCTACGGCTATCAAACCGTTGCCGCAGGTAGACCAAATAGTGGAACAACCGCGAAAAAAATTGGCATCGGCGCAGAAGTAAAAGCTCAAGCTAACCAGCCTAAGCCTTGGTACTTTAGAGCGTTTATGTATGGTGAGATTTTACCTTACTACGAAAACCAAGCAAGTTTACATCCAACGAAAAAAGACGCTTGGGGCATCCCTCAACTACATATTGATGCACAGATTCGTGACAATGAACGTAAAATGATCAAACAAGCGGCTAAAGATATTAAGGAAATATTAGAAGTTGGTGGCTGTAATAAAATTAAAATTATTGAAACGCCTAATGATAAACATATTACAGTAGGAAATAGAACTCATGAAATGGGCGGTGCCTGCATGGGAGCAGATCCTAAAACTTCAGTATTAAACAAGTGGGCTCAATCTCATGACGTTGCAAACTTATTTGTGACTGACGGTGCGTGTATGTCGTCTTGTGCGACGCAAAACCCTTCATTGACCTATATGGCAATAACAGCACGTGCGGCGGACTATGCCGTCAAGTTAATGAATGAAGGTATATTATAGTGAATAGACGTAAATTTATTAGTCGTTCAATTGTCGCCGGTATTGCTGGCGCTGGCGTGGTTTCGTGTGCCATGCTCAAAACTAGCAATACAACTGCAGATACAATGGATATTTTATCTTTTGAAGCGTATCAATGCTGCTAAAGCCCTTGGCTATACTGGGGTTGAAATGTGGAATCCAGTACAAACTAAGTGTGGCAAGAAGCCTGAATTGATAGTGCAAAGAGCAAAAGAGCAGGGCATGGGCATTACCAGTTATTCACCTAGCGCCCCCAATCTAGCCGATTCTAAAAATGAATAAGCGGTTAAAGCATGGTTAGAAGTAGCGATTTTTACAGGAAAAACCTTAAAAGTGCCTAATTTTACGGGTCACAATTTAGTTGAGGGATTAACACCAGCGCAAATGTGAGCTTACCGTTTAGAAAGTCATCATTATATGTCGCTGGCGAATATTCACTCCGGTTTTTAAATTGATGCTCAATGGTTACCTTATTAGAAAAAGAGGCTGGTTAGAACCTCTTATAAGCGCTGTTGGTAGGCGGTTTGGCTGTTACTTTGTGTTGTTTATACTGCACGTAGCTGCCGTTACCTAAGTACATCTCTGTTAGTTGCTGCTTATCATCTAGCGTGATAATCGCAAAACGACCTGTAAAGTCGATCCCTAGATTTTTATCTTGGTAATGATCATCGTTTTTTTCTTGGACTAAAATGTATTGGGTTAATGCCTTACCACTGAGCTTAATATCTACTTTTACGCCTTTAAATAAGCCGTCAACCAGAATGCGTTCAACGGATTGTACTGCGTAACTTTCACCTTCAGTAATCGACTCGTAGGCAACTACATAGGGGTTATCCCAAGCTTCGCCTCGATGGCGTAATAAAAAGGTGGGTAAGGGTTTTTTATTATAAGGCGCTGAACCACCATAAGCTTTTGGCGCTTTTACTTGGCTAATTTCAATGTCGAGTCCAGCAGGAATTAACGCCCGCATAGAAATGCTTTTATCACCTAACTTACTCGCAGTGAAGGTCGCTTCGTATTGCTGAGCAGAGCTACTTTTAGTTTTTACATCTTCAAAAAAGTGCCAACCTGGGTGTCTATAGCCTCGTTGTCCTGTGGTTATCCATTCCAATTTAGCAGAGTCTTGATAGCGATCTTGATCAGGCTCTAAATTAACAGCTTGCTGGTTTGAGGTGATGGTTAGCTCATCGCCAATGTTATGATAAACATAGTCGTGGTACTGATTTGATGTGTCACTTTTCGCTCTGAAGATATCAAGGTAATAACCTTTGGTTTCATCAAGCTTAATTAACGCTAGGGTTCTTTCATGTTGAGCTGGCGCTACTAGGTTAAACTCATCAAAAAACGACGATGTTGAAAATGAATGCTTAGGTGATACACCGGCATCTCCTGCTGCTGGCTCCATTAGTTCAGATTTCACCCGATTAATACCTAGGTTTATCCAGTCGCCTTTTGAGGCAGAAGCACCATTACTAATAACCGTGTTATGGGCCGAAAACAAACGGTAGTAGTTCTCATGTATGTCTGTTCGGTAAGTACCTTTACCCCCGTCAACACCCAGAACATGGCCTTGGCCATATAATTCCATATCCATACCCGAGGCATGGCCGTGAATATAAGAGCCGCCGGCAACAAAGGCCATTAAGCTATTTTTGATTGGGTTAACATTGCTGATATTACGCTGAATATTCATCCCGGCGTATTCTAAACGCAGGGTGCGAGGTCGTTCTGGGGTCACGTCAATATCAGTTTCACTTCGAATTTTATTCACCGACCATAATAACTGCAATGGCGTAAAGTAGGGGCTTGCGCCGTAAGAACGGCTATGAAGATGGCCACGGTCATATAAGCCGCTTTTGATGCTAGATGACAAATAAGTAGTAAAATATTCTTGTTGTTGCTGGTTATTATTTAACTTGGCTAACAACAAGGAATTTTCTAAATCGGCATAATCAATTTTATAAGTACGGTGGCCATCACCAATATAAGGGGATTCGTCGTTTGGATACTCTAAATTGTAGTACGAGGTAAACGCCCCTGGAATATTCGGGTATTTTGCACCTAATTTTAACGATGGATCGTAACGATCTAATAAGGTCATCAAATAAACGGTAAAACCAGCAACATGGCGAGAATATTGGAATGATTCAGGCCAAATATCCCCTTCATTAACGAAGTGCTTAGTGACCGTTTTTAGCGATGCTTGGTTTTTAGTGTCGATATGGGTGTAGTAAGGAATGTATTTTTTGATTTGTTGCCTATCATCGAGGGCTAAAATATTATGTACTAAGCTTGATGATTCTAATACTGGCCAGTTTGAGTCCAATAAACCTTTGTTTAACGCCAACCATACATATGTCCCAAACACCTCTTGAGCAGCGCTAAAGTTGAAATCTGTCAGTTTATCTGAGGCTAAGTCATACACCTGACCGCCTGAGGTTAAGTAAGGGAAAACAAAATCATAAATAATGGGCAACTGAGCGCCAATTACCCGGGCTTCATATAAATGATCGGTAGGGAACATCCAACCTGAATTCATTGCCCCTTCTTTATGTACTTTCATTTGTTTGAGGGCGTTAATATACGTAAACAAAATGTCCGCGCCACAAGTCGCATATTTTGTTTGTTGAGTTAAATAATACAACACGCCACAATCCACACCGTCTTGCAGGGTTTTAACCACTTGAGTTAATTGTTCTTTGCTCCCGCCTTCTTTATGACGAAAGGTGGGTAAGGTAGGTGGCAAAGATTTATTTTTAGACCAAACTAAAGGCAATTCTTGTAGGCTTTTACGGCGTTTTTTATTGCCCTCAACCGCAACCGAGTCAGCCCGATGTTTAAGCTCTTCAAATAAAGATTGTGCCCATGGCTCGCTTTGTATTTTTTCTAAAATAGCAGCTCGTTCTGAGTTTTTAACCCATATTGAAGGTCGTTCAAATTCTGTTGTTTGATTTGGCGATGCAAAACTCAATGTATTGAAACTCAATGAGCATACACTGACCATTAACACATCTTTTATACTTATAACCGATGTAAGTGAACGCAGCCAAGTTTTTTTATTTTTTGTAATTAACATGCTAATGCCCTTAATAATTGAGCTCCTCTCACCGAAGCAGATACCAGACTTGTAAAAACTGTGAGCGTAAATAGTGCTTTTACAATGCCTGCGAGGTTCAAACCTTGAGCGCGGTTGCTAAGTTGCATAAATATTCCTAATTTGATGAACCTTCAAAACGTCATGCGAACTATAACTTTTGGCGGCATTTCTAATGTGTTTTCACAAATTTACGTTAGTCATCTATGGCTAGTGACTATCTCGCGATTATATTTGACAATTACATGATTGCAAATGACTATAGGTGGTTGTTATTGTTTTGTTGAGTTAGGAAACATTGATATCGAACAACTAGGGATGAGGTATCAAATTTCCAGAAAAATGGCTGACTCTATGGAACTATTCATGATGAAGTGATGTGGGATTGACACCATTTAAAGATTATAAACCTATATTCTACGGTAATAAAAAGATGGTAACTAAAATACAAGCTGTTTCAACGGCCTCAATGTTTCTAATAGTCAGCTTGACTAGTGCAAACGCGAATGTAAACGAAAGGGCAAACGTAGATACTATTTCCCCGCAAAACTTTGAAAACCCAGCAGCAGAGTACTTACCTAAAACCTGGATGCATGCCATGAATGGAAACCTCAGTAAACTAGGTTTTACTGAAGATTTTAAAGCAATGAAAGAAGCAGGTATTGGTGGAGCTATTTTTTTTCATGTTCATCGTCGCAATATGCCCTACTCATCAAGAGGGCCCGTTCGATTTAATACCGATGAATTTCTAAACACCTTAGTGCATGCCGCAGCGGAAGCTGAAAAAAACGATATCGAATTTGGTATTCATAATGCTGACGGTTGGACGTCAAGTGGTGGACCTTGGGTAACACCTGAAATGTCGATGAAACGTATTACTTGGTCAGAGCAAGCAGTGCAAATAAAGCAAGATGGTACTAAGGTGTTACCGTCACAGCCGGGTTATTATGAGCAGTATTATCGAGACGTGGCGGTTATTGCGCTTCCTGCTAACCAATATAACCAAAGTAACGCCTTTGCTAATGCAAAAGTAACGGTTTCAGATCCTAAATTAGATGCAGCCTTACTCAGCGATAATGATTGGGATAGCGTGCTTACATTTAATCCAAATAAAGAAAATGACTATTGGGTGCAAGTTGAGCTTGATGAGCCAACCGCACTGCGCAGTTTACACATTGAAACGCCTAATCGACATGGTGACGCCGCGCTACAAATTTCTGATGATGGCGTTAATTTTACCACTGTGGTTGAAAAGTTAAGACGTCCTAGGCCAGGTGCCCGGTTATGGGCCTTTAGTCCTCAATTAGTGAATGACAAAACCGAAGGCTTTAAAGCCAAGTATTTTCGCTTGGTATTTGATAAACCGATAACCCTTAAACGATTTGATTTATGGTCAATTCCAAGATTTGATGATTGGTTTTCTATGAATGCTATGGAGCGTGGACGTTTAAGTCTCAGCCCGGAAGTGCCTTCGCAAGCCATTACCCAAGCAAAAGATGTTTTGGTGTTAAATCGTGGGCAGTTGTCTCAAAACGGGATTACATTGCCAAAAGGTGATTGGCGAATTCTGCGTTTTGGCTACACCAGTACAGGGGCTTTTAACGTGCCAGCAACCGTAGAAGGTGAAGGCTTAGAGGTTGATAAATTTGACGCGAAAGCGCTGCAATTTCACTTTGATCAGTACGTTGGGAAACTCGTTAAAAAAGCCAGAGAACAAGGCATTAACTCACTTAAAACCACTGAAATCGACAGTTATGAAGTAGGTGGACAAAACTGGACCAAAGATGTAGATCAAAGTTTTAAAGTAAAATTTGATTATGATTTTATACCTTGGCTACCATTATTGACAGGCCGCGTCATCGAATCGCCTGAACATTCAGGCGCCATATTACAAGAGTTTCGCCAGCACTTGTCAGATCTTATGGTTGAAAACTATTTTGGTGAATTTACCCGATTAGCCAATAAATATGGTTTAGAGTCTTACATCGAACCGTATGGCTGGGGGCCCTTTGATGAGTTGGCCTCTGGAGGTAAAGCTGACCGCTTAATGGGTGAGTTTTGGGTTAAATCTAATTTACCCAATAATAGAATTTATCATGGCCGCACCAGTGCTGCTATTTCATCGGGTCATATATACGGTAAAAAAATCATTTCCGCCGAATCATTTACCTCAACCGGTTTAGGCTGGAAAGGTCACCCGTATTATTATAAACATCATGGTGATCATATGTGGGCACGGGGTATAAACGAAACCATGTTCCACCGATTTGCTCATCAACCCAATAACCATATTAAACCGGGCATGACCATGGACTCGATCGGCTCACACTTTGATCGTACTCAAACTTGGTGGAATAACGGGGGCTCTGAGTGGTTTAAGTATTTAGCACGGGGCTCGTATTTATTACAACAAGGCGTACCAGACGCTGATCTTTTAGTGCATTTGGGCGATGTAGCGCCAGTGCGTGGTGGCAGCAATGTTAAAATACCCGCTGGTTTTGGTTATGACTTTACTAACACAGATGTATTACTGAATCGACTCAGCGTAAAAGATGGCTGGTTAGTGCTACCCGAGGGTACACGCTATAAAGCCTTGTATTTAACCAGAACGGATTACTTGCACGTTAAAACTTTAAAACGTTTACAGGCCTTAGTGGCCGCTGGTGCAACTGTTATTGGTAACAAACCCAAAGAGGTGATTGGATATAGTGAGTGGAAAAATAAAACTGAATTTAAACAAATTGCAGATGAGCTTTGGGCTGAAACTCCAAATACCATCAAAGTATACCAAAAAGGGGTTGTGAGTAACGCTAGTCTTGAAGAAACGATTACGCAGTTGAAACTCCAACCCGCGTTGTTGATAGACGATGAATCGGTGGAAGTGTTTGCTAAACGCCGTGTTGATGGTAACGATTTATATTTCTTCCATAGTGAAAAGCCTGAGTTTAGACAAATCACAGTCGATATTCGTGATGATGAAAGCGAAAGTGAAAGTAAAGGTATTCCTGAAATTTGGAATAATACCGATGGCACCATTGAGCAAATCCAAAATTATCGTCGAGAAGGCAATCGTATTACCTTTGATTTAGCCCTTGAACCTTACGCGAGTCGTTTTATTTTGCTCCGTCGTGATAATAAAACACCAATCTACAACGGCACGCACTCAAAACTGGTTAAAGACATATACCAAAACAGTGACAACGAAGCACAGGTAAGTGAATTAACTGGCCCTTGGAAAGTCGAATTTGATCCAGCGTGGGCAGGGCCTGGAGTTGTCACTTTTAATAACTTACAAGATTGGACCGCTCGCGCTGAAGAGGGTATTAAACACTATTCGGGCACTGCCAACTATGCGAAAACCTTTACCATTAGCCAAGCTCAAGTAGCAAGTAATCAACCTATCTATCTAGATTTAGGCGAAGTACAGCAAGTAGCCGAAGTCACAGTGAATGGTAAAAAATTAGGTACCTTGTGGAAACCACCTTTTGCTTTAGATGTGAGCAGCGCGCTGGTGGCGGGGGATAATCAATTAGAAGTGGCGATTACAAATACTTGGGTGAATCGTTTAATTGGTGACGAAGCACTACCCGACACTAGCGGTTATAGCATGGTGGGCGATACCGTTGCTTGGTTAAAGGCTAACCAAAAACCACCTAAAAGCGCGCGAGTGACCTTTACTGGATATAACTTCTTTAAAACTGATAAATCAAAAATATTACAAACTTCTGGGTTATTAGGTCCGGTGCGCTTAATTAACAGTATTAATAGGTAAACCATGAAAAAAATACAAACCTTATTATTCCTTTTTTTGCCTTTAATTGGGTTTATACCAATTACTGCTGGTGCTGTTAATTGGCAGGCTGAGTGGATTTGGACACCACAAAAAATTGGTAATCCCAATACGTGGGTGGCGCTGCGAAAAGAAGTTGAACTTAACGATTTCAACAGCAATGATAATGAGCAAAAGGTCATTGCTTATATCAGTGCCGATACTAAATATTGGTTGTGGATCAATGGTGAGATGGTGGTGTTTGAAGGTAGTTATACCGGCGGTCCGTCACCGGTAAAAGCCTCACCTCGAGTGGATTACTTCCCGCTCGCCTCTCATAAATATTATGATAGCGTCAATATCAGCAAATATTTAAAACCGGGTAAAAACACGATTGCCGCATTAGGTTGGTATTACGGCGCCAATGGCGATAAAGGCACGCATATCTCGGCTAGAGTCGCAGGTTTTATTTTTCAAGCTAAGGTTGGTGAACAAACCATTATTTCTGACGCATCTTGGAAAGCCAAAGAGCACAATGCTTATCAACCTGTTGAGAAAGAAAAGCACAGGCGTGTTGCTGCATGGAGTGTTAATTATGATGCTCGAAAAGACATGAACGATTGGAGTGTTGATGCTTGGTATATGCCAGGTTATAACGACACTAGCTGGGAAACAGCAAAGAGTTTGCATCGCCCTCCACGCGAGCCTTTTAATCAATTATTTCCAAGTGAAATCCCAATTTTAAATGACTTTGGATTAGCCAATTGTAGCAATTACCCAGCGTCTAAATTTCCGTTCATCAGTGACGGTAAAATATTCAAATGTAAGTTAGATTTTAATAAGAATGTCACCCCTTACTTTGATATTGAAGCTGATGCTGGATTAAAGCTTCATGTGAAATCAAATATGCGCTTAAACACTATTCAAACTTATTACACCACCAAACAAGGTCGACAGCAGTTTGAATCTTTGTCTTGGATGAACGCTCGTGTTATCGAATATACCATACCAAAAGGGATAAAAGTTCACGGGTTAAAATACCGTTGGACTGGTGTGGGTTCAACCCCCGGGCATTTTGAGTCTGACGATGAATGGTATTCACGTATCTGGCAAATGGCTGAAAATACTTTGTACATTTGTGCCCGTGATAACTTCATGGATACACCGGATAGAGAACGTGGTTTGTGGATTGGCGATGTGGCCGACCAAGCCAGCTATTTATTTTACTCAATGGACAAACCCGGTCGTGATTTACTCAAAAAAGCCATTAAAGTCACTATGGCCTTTAGTGACACTGAAGATGGTGTGTTTGCTGGTTTAGGACCAGGTCGTTTTCGTGAATTACCCGCGCAAAGCTTGCAATTTATTGAGCAAGGGGTTTGGCATTATTATTTCAATACCGGTGATCTAGACACAGTTAAATACGCATACCCATTTGTACATAGATATTTATCGTTATGGAAAAAACAAGAAAACGGTTTGATCGTACTCAGAAATGGTCACTGGCGTTGGACCGATTGGGGCCCACAGGAAACTGTGGATTATGATGCAATTCACAATGCATTATATTACAGCGCGTTAGTAGCCGCTCGTAAAATAGCGGTGGCGATAGGTGACGACACTCACATGGCGTTTTATAACCAACGTATTGATGAGCTGAAACAGGCCTACCAAGAAACATTCTGGCAAGATGGTTTTTTCAGCAGTAATCCTAAAAAATTCAAAGACGATCGCGCGAACGCTATCGCGATTTTATTTGATTTAGCAAAGCCAGAGCAATATCAACAAATCGTCGATAATGTATTAATTCCAAATCAATTTGCCAGTCCCCACTTTGAATGGATGGTGTATAACGCAATGGCCAAAGCTGGCCGTTATGATGATGCGTTAACCCGAATGAAATCCCGCTATGGCTTGCAAGTGGATAACCCTGCTTTATCTACCTTGGCTGAATATTTACCTAAAGGGGGTACAGAAAATCATGCTTGGAATGCCCCGAGTACTGTATTAAGCCAATATATTGCAGGTATTAAACCCACATCTGTGGCGTGGAAAACATTCCAAATACTACCCAATATGGCGCACATGAAGCGGGTTAAGCAACTGGTTCCTAGCGTGCAAGGGGATATTGATTTTGAAATTACCCGAACGAATAGTGAAATTAACCTAGCGTTATCTTCACCAGTAGGTACAAACGCTGTGGTTGGTATTCCCAAAGAGTACTTTGTCATTAGTTCCGTGAGCCTAAATGGTGATCTGGTGTACCAAGCAACTGGATCACAAACGGATCAACATGCAGCTATCAAATTTGCCGGTGAAGACGACAAATTTCTGAAGTTTGAAATTATTGGTGGCGATTGGATGCTTAAAGCTAAATAAGTAGGCAAGTGTATAAACAAACAACGACAATTCAATCAATTAGTAAAGTGATCCTATGAAAACCGTAATAAAAAACTTCGCTTGTTTAGGCGCGGTAATAAGTTTTATGTTAACACTGCAAGCCTGTGGCTTACTTGAAAATGATGGGACTAGTGCCAGTGCTGCACAATCGCTTCGGTTAAAACCTCATACTTTAAAGATCAACGAAGGTTTTGTTAATCCGCTGGGATTTTATGACGCAAAACCGAATTTTTCATGGCAACTTCCTACTCATAACACTGGTAATGGAAAAGTTAATCAACAAAGCCAATACCAAATTGTGGTGGCAACGACACCAGAGTTATTACCCCATAATCCTGACTTATGGGATAGCCAGACTGTACCCAGTAATCAAAGCACCTTTGTTGACTATCAAGGTGAAGAATTGACTTCAAGACAAAAAGTCTATTGGCAAGTGCGCTTTTGGGATCAGAACAATCAAGCATCCAAGTGGAGTGATACTGCCCTTTTTGAACTTGGTTTATTAAACAACAAAGATTGGCAAGCCCAGTGGATTGAGGTTGACTCGGATAAGCCTATCAAGCTCAATAATTTTGATACTCGTATTCATGTGCCACAACATTTACGTACCGAATTTTTAACTGATAAACCAATTAAACAAGCGCGTTTATACATCACCGCTAAGGGGGTTTTTGAAGCCTTTATAAATGGTCATAAAATTGGTGATGATATTTTAACGCCGGGTTATACCCCTTATAAAAAACGTATTGAGACCTTAACTTATGATGTAACCGCGCAGCTAGAACAGGGTAACAATGCTTTTGGTATTCAACTGGCTGAAGGTTGGTATGCCGGCCGTTTTGGACCAAAACGTCATTGGCATAAAAAGTTAGAGCTAACGCCAAAAGTATTGGCTCAACTGGAAATTGAATATACTGATGGCAGCAAACAAACCGTGCTAACCAACGATAATTGGCAAGCAACACAAAATGGGCCAATACGCACAGCTGGTCTATATGACGGTGAGCGTTATGATGCTAATTACCAGCTAACTAAAGAGGGCAGGGTATGGCATCAAGTGGGATACAACAGCTCAAGCTGGTCTGGGGTGAAAACCACTGACTTAGACACAGATGTATTATTACAGCCTAAACGCCACTTTACGGCTAAAAACAAACAGTTATTACCCGCCTTATGGGTAAACCAAGTTGACGGTAAAACCATCTTTGATTTAGGTCAAAACATGGTTGGTGTGCCTAAAATCAAAGTCCCTATGAAAAAAGGTCAAACACTCAACTTACGTTTTGGTGAAGGGGTAAATGAAGACGGATCGTTATTTACCAAAAACTTAGGCAGTGCCAAACAATTAGATTTTTATACCGCTAAACAAGATGGTGTGATTGAGTGGCAACCGCAGTTTACTTTTCATGGCTTTCGTTTTGTTGAAATCAGTGGATTTGACTCCGCTTTTGAGCCACAACTAGATTGGGTTAGCGGAGTGGTACAACATACTGACTTCGCGCTGACCGGCACCTTTACCAGCTCAAACCAAGAGTTAAACCAACTACAATCGAATATTGAATGGGGGCTAAAAGGCAACTTTTTTGACGTGCCTCTTGATTGTCCGCAACGCAGCGAACGTTTGGGTTGGACAGGTGATGCCTTAGCCTTTGCTCCAACTTCTTTATACATAGCTGATGTACACGCTTTGTGGTCAGCTTGGTTGCAATCGATTCGTGAAGAACAATTTGAAAATCATGGTATACCCGTTGTTGTGCCCAATGAAGTGGGCGACATAGCCCAAGCAGGTTGGTCAGACGCAGCAGTTACTATTCCGTGGGACGTTTATTGGCGCACAGGCGACAAGAATATTCTTGCTGACAATTATGAAATGATGACCCGTTGGATCAAATATCATCAAACCCAACTGAAAGACGGTGTTAGCGTAATGTGGACCGTGGGTGACTGGCTGCAACCTTATTCTACCCGTGAAGACTCACGCCGAGGTGAAACCGACAATAGTTTAATATCCACAGCTTTTTACGCCCGTTCGGTCGAGTTAACCCTCAACAGCGCCAAAGTATTAGGTAAAGAAGCCGATGTTGCAAAATATACTCAGTTATTGGCTGAAATCAAAGCTAACTTTCAGCAACACTTCTTTGCCGATAATGGCCGTTTAAAAGTAGGCGAACAAGCTCAGACTGCTTACTTGTTAGCCATTGGTTTTGACTTGTTAGATCCCATGATGACCGAAAAATCTGTGCCTCATTTATTAGCGACTTTTGATGCCGCTAAAGGTCATTTACGTACCGGTTTTTTAGGTACTCCTTTAATCGCTCCGGTATTAGACAAAATCGGCCGTGCTGATATCGCCTTTGACCTAGTGTTTAAACAGACCTATCCATCTTGGTTATATTCAGTGTCACAGGGCGCAACCACCATGTGGGAGCGTTGGGATGGTTTTACCTTTGATAAAGGTTATGCCGACAAAGCAGGATCGCTCAATCATTACGCTTATGGTGCTATTGGCCAGTGGTTATATGATCGCTTAGTTGGGATCAGTCCATTGACTGCGGGATATAAAACCATTCGTATTGCTCCCTTGGTCACTGAACACTTATCTTATGTTGAAGGTTCTTTTGCATCTGAGCATGGCTTAATTCGCTCAAAATGGCAACGGACCGAAAATGGTATGGTGTTGGATATTCTTGTACCACCTAATACGCAAGCGCAGGTTGAAATACCCACTGAATTCTTTAAAACGCATACTAATAAACAGGGAAAAGCGACACAATCGATAGGCGATACTATTTACCTTGACGGTAAACAAATACCTAAACAGCTAGGCCCAATCACGATAGCAATCTTAGCACCAGGTAAACATGTGATTGAAGTAAAACAATAACGATCTAGTTTAAAATTAAAATAATAGAACGAGTTAATACATCAAAAAATAGCCTGTATAGAGGAACCTCAGTCTGCAATTGGAATTTAATTGTGCACTAATTCTGTGATTGACGGATACAGACAATAGTGTTGAGGTTTACTATTTATTAAACACCTAGATGGGGCCATCTACTATCTACTCAACGCATTGCGCTTTTAAAGATAGTGAAGCAGGCGTAATATCTTCTTTGTTTAAGTCTTTGAAGTAAATTGATAGAGTAATTTTTGGTTCTAAAACAGAAAAGACAAATTCACAGTTGTTAATTTAGATGAAAAACACACGGAATTGAGTTAACTACTGGCGAGTTATCTTCATTGGTTTCCATAATGTCAGCCATATATGCCCACCATTTCTTTACGATTGGCTCAAGTGGTAATTCGTCCATTTTGTGATTTGATGTTCGTTTTAGCACAGCAAATAGCTTGTTCGATTCTTTTTCTAAAAATATCGAGTAGTCTGACACGCCTGCCTCTTTTAAGGCTGTTACCAACTCAGGCCAAATTTCATCATGTCGTTTTTCATATTCAGCCTCAAATCCTGGTAGTAAGGTCATAACAAATGCGACTTTTTCCATTTTTTTGCTTCTCATTATTATCTAATAAAACCTGCCCGAGGGCAGGTCTGCTATACCGTTTAATTGTTGACGTTATCTAAATACTTTTGCCAGGCTTGACTGTTCGTAATTTTACCCGCGCCTTCCCAAGCAAATCCTGCTTTGTATGATAATCTCCCTTGCTGGTCCGTTGTGGTAAACATCCAAATGTGGCTTTCGTCTTTAACGTCGCTTGGAAGATGTTTAATATCTTCAACCTTAGAAGGATCGAGTAACGCGCCTGTACCGACTCCCAAATCATCAATTACCTCCCAAGCAGAAATACGTCCTTTTTCTTTGTTGTAAGACACTTTGGCTTTTTCGTCATGTGTGGCAACACCAATCGCGATGGGTAGGGCACTAGGTTTACCGTCAAGTGTAAAAACGGAATCGACTTGGAATAATTGCGTCCCCATTGGCAATGAAATCGTTTTTATCTCTTTCACTATTCCAAGTGGGGTGTACCATTCATATTCCAGTTCAAAAGCAACTTTGTCATTACCACTTTCTATTACCTTGTAGCGTTTGAAACTGTGAGCAGTATAGGCTTGTCCATCTAACCAAATAGCTGTACCACCGACACCACGACTAATTCCGGTATGATACGGGTCATAACCCTCACCACGATCTTCATGGTATGAAATACCATTCACATAGTTTTCGTACCATTTATCGATAATCGAATAGTCTACTTTTTTAAACCAGGCATCTACACCACTTGAATGTCCTTTAAGTGGAGCCGCGGGGCCGTAAACGCGAAAGGCTACGCGGTCATTTTCCCACGCAAAGTCATCTCGGCGCTCTGGTACAAAGCGAGCATAGGCTTTAACTTCTGATTTGTTCGCTGTTAATTGAGCGTCATTGTCAGTTTGCTTGGTAGAACAAGCGATTAATACTGTACTCACGGCTAACGCAAGTAAAGGTAACTTAAATTTCATTTGCATGAATACTTTCCTGTTCTAGATATTTTGGCGACTTCTCTTGAATATGTGACACTGATTAAAATCGTTCACACAGTTTATTTTCTTAACTCAGTGCTTACATAAATAACACAAGCATAACACCATTAAAGTCATTAAAAGTCAAGGTCAGTCATCTTGAATCATTTTGGTTGAAAAGGCGCTTGTCGGCTACTGAACAAAGCTAGCTGTTTAATTAATATTCTAATTGCTTGATTTGAGTGACTGGGTGCCGTTAACCCAGTTATTTTAGAGAATCAAATGATTATGTAAGTATAAATAAAATTGCGTTTTTAAACTTTAAACTGTGCCTGTTTACAACATCCAGGCAACGATTTTTCTGCCAACGCTAGCATATAATCGTAGCCCCTTTTGATGTCATGCAACCTCAATTTAAGCATTGTGTGTGACTATAAATGATTGACAAAGATTTAAATTGGAGTGTATTGTGAGCGGAATTACTAAAAGTTCATAATTATTTAACAATTGACTGTCTGTAACTTAGCACTTTTAAAAGGCGTTTAAGACGATGATTACAAGTGTGTTAATTATCTTGAATGGATAAGGAAGTAACGGGTAATAGAACAAGCATATTTTTAAATAAGAACTAAATACAAAAAATGAGATAAATGCATATGATGTTACGCAACTGCCACAACTACCATGACTTAAGGAAGTTAGCGAAAAGTCGGCTGCCAGGACCGATATTTAATTATATTGATGGTGGCGCTGACGACGAAGTTACAATGCGTCGCAACTCTGAAGCTTTTCAGACTTGTGACCTTATTCCGCGGGTTTTGAAAGGTGTAAAAGATATTGACTTAAGTGTTAAAGTCATGGGGCAGCATCTTGACTTGCCAGTGTATTTATCCCCGACCGCGCTACAGCGTTTATTTCATCATCAGGGCGAGCGCGCCACCGCTGCTGCAGCGGAAAAATTCGGCACTATGTTCGGTGTATCATCGCTTGGCACAGTGAGCATGGAAGAAATTTCGCAACAAAACAACAGCCCTCAAATATATCAATTTTATTTCCACAAAGATCGCGGTCTTAACAATGCCATGATGCAAAGAGCCAAAGAATCAAACGTCAACGTGATGATGTTAACCGTAGATTCTATTACTGGTGGAAACAGGGAGCGGGATTTACGTACAGGGTTTTCCATTCCATTTAGGCTTAACTTAAGCGGGCTTTGGCAATTTGCGAGTAGGCCTATGTGGGGAATTAACTATTTAACACATGAAAAGTTCTCGTTACCGCAACTTGATGCTCACATAGATATGAGCGGGGGAGTGAGCTCAATTGGCGACTATTTTACTAATATGTTGGACCCATCTATGAACTGGAAAGATGTAGAGGAAATGGTGAAGTTCTGGGATGGTGAATTTTGTTTGAAAGGTGTAATGAGTGTGGAAGATGCTAGGCGCGCCGTCGATATTGGTTGTACCGGTATCGTTATTTCAAACCACGGGGGGCGTCAACTCGATGGCTCTCGCAGTTCTTTTGACCACTTAGCCGAAATAGTTGATGCAGTTGGTGACAAGATTGATGTTGTTTTTGATAGTGGCGTCCAACGAGGTACACACGTGCTCAAAGCGTTAGCATTAGGTGCTAAAGCAGTGGGCTTAGGACGTTACTACCTTTTTGCGCTCGCCGCAGCAGGCCAAGCAGGTGTAGAACGCGCCATGACGTTACTTGTAGCTGAAATTGAGCGTGATATGCGGCTAATGGGCTGTTCTAAAATAAGCGATTTAAATCGGGACCACGTTAGGTTTAGGTAGTGAGATTCAGTTTTACGCAATTAGCACATCTTCCAGATGCTCAAAATTAACCAAAATAATAAGCCTTTCGTACAGCGCATTGCAGGCAATATCAATAAGATAAGGAAAAATATGTACATTAACCTTTTGGGATTTTTAATCGTATTGTTGTTACAAATTGTTAGCTTTAGCACCAGTGCAACTATTAAGCATGGACTTAGAGACGCTCAAGATCGCCATATGATTCCACGGGGCTTTGTTGCAAATACAAATGACCATGCAGGTGCTGTAGATTTTCAGCCACAAGACTATTTAAGAATGTCGCGTATGGGAGCGAATGTTCAAGTTATTCGACTTGAGATGGGGCGATTAAGTCGCTTCGGGAATGGTAGTTTTGAGCCAGCTTATATGGAGCGATTAAAAAGAGGCACTAAACTCGCTAGAGAAGCCGGCATAAAAACTGTCTTTAAATTAACTGTTTATGGCACGGGTGGTTTTAGTTGGGAAGCGCTTTGGCGGAATAAGAATAACGAACAAGAAATTTATATCGATGCATGGCGTCATGTTTGGGAAGCATTTAAAGACGACGAGTATGTAATAGGATATGACCTGGTCAATGAGCCTAGAAAACTCGAAATGGACATTAGTTATGATGATTTAACCAATAAGTACTTGCTGCCATTCTACGAGAAAATAATAGACGCTGCATTACCTTATAGTGATCAAAAAAAATTCCTAATTCAAACTGTATTTATGAATAAGGGAGACGCGATTAACCGTAATCAATATCACGAAATAAAACAAAAAATAAACCGTAAAAATATTGTATTTGCGCCACATATCTATCAAGAAAATATCGATTATATCGGCCCGACTATGCAGCGTTTTGATAAAGAGGCGGATATGTTAGAAGCGCCAATTTTGGTCGGGGAATGGGGCTTCCCTACTTTTGTTACCACCGACGGCTCTGTAAAGGAACAGCTTAACTATATTGAGTTTTACATTAAAACGGCGGAAATTTTCGATGAAATGGGAATAGGAGCGATAAAAGCATGGTTTCTAGGAAATCGAAGCTATCAGAATTTTTTACCTGGTGGAGAATCTACCTGGGCCATTTTTTCAGATAAACAGGCAGTAGGTACCGTTGAAAGAAAATATATCACCGACATAATCGCAAGACCTTATCCACAATTAATTGCAGGTGATATCCAAAGTTTCATGTTTCATTTTGCAACACGCACGCTTGATTTAAATATACGGACCGACAATAAACGTGGCGCTTCAAAAATATTTATAGCCGCAGACCGTCATTATCCGGATGGTTTTTCGGTGCATGTAGGTGATGATTTGATTTTGAGTAAGAGTCCTCTTGCACTTGGATTTACGGTGCATCACTCTTCGTCAAACACTGATGTAAGCAACTTTATTTGGGATGAAAGTAAACAGCAACTGGTTGTACTCGCCTGGCCTAAAGATAATGCAGAAATAAACGTAAAGGTCAGCCCCGGGATATTTGAATTTGAAGATCCTAAAGCTAAAAACAATTAATTTTTACCATTGATTTAAACAATGAAGCGCTATTTAACACTGCATGTAGGCTGAATATATGACACCTGGTAAAGTTTTATGATAAACAGACGAAAATTTATACTAGGTGCAGCCGTCTGTTCAACCGCGACGATGACGCCTTTTCATGTATGTAGCCAATTAAAAAAAGAATACCCTAATGTTTTAATGCTCATTGTAGATGATTTAAATGATTGGGTTGGCGCGATGGGAGGGCACCCCAATGCCAAAACTCCTAACATAGATAAATTGGCTGACAAAGGAACTTTGTTTACCAATGCACATGCCCCAGCGCCATTATGTGGTCCATCTCGTGCCAGTATTATGAGTGGTCTTGCGCCTTCAACAACGGGTATTTACGGTCATATACGTGATAACGATATTCGTAAAGTGAATGACAAAACAGCTCATTCCATTTTTTTAAGTGAATATTTTAGAAAGCATGGTTATTACACGGCCGCGGTTGGTAAGATCTTTCATGAAGCAATTGCAGATGGCAGCTTCGATGATTTTGGTGGACGCTACAAAGGCTTTGGGCCATCACCAGAGAAGAACTTTAAGTGGGATAATCCGAAAACCAACACTGATTGGGGGGCTTTCCCTGAGCGTGATGAGCAAATGCCAGATTATGACTCTGCCCATTGGATCGCTAATAAACTAAAAGAACAACACAACAAACCCTTTTTTATGGCATGTGGATTTTTGCGCCCTCATGTTCCTTGGCATGTGCCTCAAAAATGGTTCGATATGCATCCGTCAAAAGACTTATATCTTCCGCCTTATATGAAAGATGACCTCTTAGACACGCCAGAGATAGCTCGCTTAATTACTGACCATCCAATGATGCCAACCACTAAGTGGGCTTTAAAGAATGGCGAATTCCGAAATATTGTACAGGCCTATTTAGCCAGTGTGTCGTTTGTTGATTCTATGGTTGGTATTGTTTTGGAGGCTTTAGAAAACAGCCAATATGCCAATAATACAGCTGTCGTGTTGTGGGGTGATCATGGTTATCATTTAGGTGAAAAAGAAAAATTTGCGAAAATGACTTTATGGGAGCGCGCAACCCGCACTCCGCTAATTATTAAGCCGCCAAAATCAATCGGTAAACAAGTCAGCAACAAACCCGTTAGCCTATTAGATTTATATCCAACTTTAGTAAAAATGAGTGGCTTGCCAGCTAATCCGCAAAATGAAGGCAATGATTTAACTCCCTTACTGAACAATCCAAATACAAAGTGGCAGCATGTCGCAATCACCACTTACGGTGAAAATAACCATGCAATTAAAACCGAACGTTTTCGTTATATTCGTTACGAAGATGGCTCAGAAGAGCTTTATGATCATCAAGTAGATAAAGAAGAATGGCGTAATGTCATTGATGAACCGGCGTATCAAAATGTAAAGATCGAACTTGCCAAACGATTACCCAAAGTTAATGAAAAGTGGACTAAGTACTCAACCTATACAAGTAATGACTATTTTAGCCAGAAGACCAAAGAAGCAGGCTGGCAAGAAACCGCTCATGATTAAATTTTATTGAACATCATTCGGTTCCGATAGTCATTAACCTTTGTGCGATTCGTTAGGTACAACAACATGGTTACTTTAACTACGCTAGCTTAGAGTTTTTGATTCTATGTATTGTTGTAATGTTTGTTGTTATCACAAAAACCTCCATCAAGGTACCACCGATACTACCAATCAACATATTATTGATTAGCCACAGAGATGCGCCTGCTATGATGCCTAATCGCATATTTACACCATGCAAACAGAACAAAGAATATACGCCAATCACATTAGCTAGTATGACAAGAAAATCCAAATAAGATTGATAGTTGTATAAACCAACGACTATCGTAATAAAAATAAATGCGAATGCAGTGGTATAAGAGCGGGTATAAATTGCAACAATAGATCTTACCATGCTCAGTAAACAAAGGAGCGCAGGAACTGTAGCGTCCAATAAATAAAAGTGGGAAGCATGTACCAAAAAGAACATCGCTAATAATGCTTTTAACGTAACATCTTTTTTCTGATAATAAGCAAGGATTGCTAACAGAAAGCTTATCCCGCCAATTAGTTGTCCTACTATATGCGTGTCCAAATTTCACATGACCTTAATGAAGGGATTAACCAGTGTGTTCGACGGGATAATGTAGTCGGACCATTTTTCTGTAGAATTTTTTACGCTTTAACATATCGTAAAAACGCAGTATACAAATTGATAAGTAATGTGAAAATAATTTGACCTCAGCTTACTGTAATTAGGGCATTCTAGGTCAACATATTTTACTAATCATCTCTGTTTATCACTAAAGCGCGCCATCTGCCCCTAGCGAAAGCCGTACCGCCATTTTCTGGTATTTTTCCATTTGTTACGGCTTTAGAAGATACTCTTATTGTATCGCCTTTTTGTAGCTCTACTCCATCCATATCGAAGTAGATTTCTTGATAATCTTCTTCCGTTTCGGGGTTGGTAAACTGGCCTATTACTTTATTATTTATTGAAACAGAATAGGATGATTCTCCGTCTGTTTCGGCAAGTGTCACTAAGGTAAGTGTATACTTGCCATCCTCTTTAGCTTGCACCTTATATTCGGCATGAGCGAATTTATTGCGAAAAGCCGCATTAACCGCATTTATCGCTAACGCATTTTCTGCCTTATGTCGGTAGTAGGGAATTTCTCCCGTGTTTTCTATTGTGAAGTCGTCTTTGGCATACAGAATTCGTGTATATTCTTTGATCTCCAATAGCTCCGTTTTTTCTGGCAATGAGCTGTAAAAGGCAAGCGTTTCCGCTTTATCTTTGCCATTAGGTTGATAGTTTTTATCTTGTGTCAGGAGTAGCTTGTCGAGTTCAAACCCATCTTCGCGCATAGATACCATTAGGGTATGCACACCTTTATGCGGTACTTCGATGATAATTGTATTTGGAGTACCGCAATGATTTGTGTCTCTTCTTTGAGCAGACGACCATGTCCAAGCATGTTTTCCTTGGCATAATTGCAATCGCTGTGACGATTCTGGCCATGAGCCATTTAAACCGATATGTATACCATTGTCTTCGCTACCTGTGCTATATGCTCTTGCCCAAACATAATATTTTCCGGGTGTTTCAAAATAAACTGGATAACTAAGCACAGCCATAGTGCCGGCTTGGTTCGTGAAATTTTCGTTCCTAATTAGTTCTTCGTGATGATTACTCCGTGTGTCAGGGAGCAATTCAATATAACTACCATTGCTAGCATCATGATAATGAGTTTGGTCAGCATCGGAATAGTTATGCGTTGGAGTGTTTTTGGAGAACACAATCCATCGTCTTTTGCTATCTAAGTGTTGAGACGCAAAGTTTTCTGCTTCCACAATTAACAAGCCTGAATGCTCGCGATGAGATTGTGCTGCATTGATGCCTGTTGCAAAAATAGCATTAACTATAAATAGGTAAAAAAGTCTTAATTTCATTTTCAGTAAATGACCTAAGTGCTACTAATCTTTATTCATCGTGTCTATTTGTAGAATGTCTTTTATTTCAGCTGGAGTGGCGTGTTTATTGCCGCCTTTGTTCGCTCCAGTTATCCACCAATAAATCATTCCTGCATCAGAGCAATCGAATTTATTACTTTGAAAGGGAACAACGCCGTCTTTTTCAGCATAGGCCATCATTTCCCAAATAAAATCAATACCTTCATCTGAATGATTTTTAGCCCAATCCCAGTCTGTAGTAGGTCCCTGTAAACCAACATTTTGATCACCTATTTGATGCTCGCGGACGCCAAAATCCAAAATTTGCTGCCAAGTAAAATAATCGCCACTATTATCATTTGCAGGGTGGTGAGAAACCACGTGAACATATTGCCGCTTGCTTGCTTGCGCAGATTCAAGCGCATAGCCAATGAGGTCAGGTTCTCCTGCTTCAACGATCCATAGCGGATCATTTTGGGATGACGAATTGATTGCATCAACTAGGTCTTGGGTTGCCCCAACTTGATCTTGACGACAATTATAAACATTCCGCAAATTTGTAAATGGCCCAAATAATTCCAGACCTTTTTTACTAAGTTCATCTAGCTTATTTTGCCGGCGAAGCTCGTTTTTAGAATCAATCTGAAATCGAGCTTTATTTCTAAAGGGGTCCAAGTCACAAGAGTGAGATAAGTGAACTAAGTTAGATGACAATCCCGTTTTCTGAAGTAATGCCAACATAACGGGAGTCGCTCCGATATCGTCCGGATCGGGAGAATTGCCATCAATGACTATGGCTAAACGGCCACTCGGAGGATTGATATTTTTAAGTTGATTTTCAAACTGGTTTACAGATAAATCTTTTGAATCACCACCAAGCTTAGGGTCAGCTTGACCACAAGAGACGCTTAATAATGCGCATAGCAGAATAATAGGCATCAAAATTTGTTTCATAATACTTTTCTCAATCTTAAAAAATTAAATGCTAACTCTTCTAACTATTAGTTAACGCAATTGCATGGACATGGCGCAGTAAACCAAGTGTTTTGCCCTTTTTAATCCACTTATTTAGGCTAATAGAAAACCGATTGATAAAAATGATATTTATCTGACCTAAAATGAATTAATATGATTGTAAATGAGTTTTAACAATTTAACAAATCATCACTAAATTTTTTAAGAGATTAAAATAAATGAACGCATTAATTCCTTTCAAGACTCTTCGAACTGCATTTTTGATTTGCCTATTACTAATAATCAATGCATTTAAATCCCACGCATCTGATGAGGTAATACATTCTGAAGCCATAGATACAGTATGGTCTGCACACCGAATTAAACCCTTTCTATTGACTCGAGGTGAGCATCAATTTGTTGCGTATTTTGACGCAAATCGGCAAATGACGGTAGCCCATCGAATGCTCGGGAAACCCTGGCGATTCTACAAAGTAGATAGTTATTTAGGTTGGGATAGCCATAACTACGTTACGATGGAATTAGACAAGTCGGGTCATTTGCATGTAATGGGAAATATGCATGGTGACCCAATCGAATATTTTCGAACCTCAAAACCTTTTCAAGTGAGAAGTTTGCAACGTATCAACGTAATGGTAGATAGAGTTGTAGAGGAGCGCATGACTTACCCTATTTTTTTGCTAAACAAGGAAGGCGAACTAATTGTTAAATATCGAGATGGCGGAAGTGGTAATGGTAACGAAATTTACAATATATATGATACTGAATCGAAAAAATGGTCAAAGCTTCATCAAAACCAATTTTTAGATGGTGAAGGTAAAATGAGCGGTTATTTCGAGGGCCCAGTTAGAGGACCAGACGGTGACTTTCATCTAATTTGGGTGTGGCGAAATACACCTAATGCTGCAACAAATCACAGTTTATCTTACGCGAAAAGCAAAGACTTAATTAGCTGGACTGATTCAAATGATGAATCCTTAGCATTACCAATAACGCTTGATAAGACCGAAATAATAGCGCCGGTTCCACCATTCGGCGGAATGATCAACGGAAACGTAAAAATCGGTTTTGACCAGAACCAAAACCCTATTGTGACTTACCATAAATACGATGAAAAAGGTAATACTCAAATTTACGTAACACGTAAACAGGGGAGGGAATGGAAAAGCCAACAAATAAGCAGTTGGACAGATTTTCGTTGGGAGTTTGGGGGCTCAGGATCACTCGGCAAGTTCTTAATCGAACCTTTTGCTGCAGAAGTGTTAGATGAAAATTTACTTGCCGTGAAAGTTCGCAAAAATGACGATATATTCCGATTTATTTTAGATAGCAAAACCCTTAATACTATTCGCGTTGAAAAGTCGCATATGCATCCACCTCAGATAGATGGAATTAGCCAAGCTTCTAATCGCTTACTTGAAAACTCAACAAGTCTTCCACTGGAACAACACGTTTTTGAAGGTAAGGGCGATGGAAGCCCGTCTGGCGGAAGTTATTATTTGTCTTGGATTAGTCAGCCAGGAAATAGAGACCGTGCGCACGTAATCATATCAGCTCCAAGTGTTTTGATGCTTCATGAGACCAAATAAGTAGCGCTTCGCATAATTACAGTGACTTACGCCAATATTGTTTGGCGTAAGTACAACTAACCAGTTGCTAACAATAAATTCAAATTTCAGGCCTGTTGTCGATTATTTAGTTTAAGAAATTATCTATACAGTAGATTCTTGCTCGGCTTCTGCCATAAGAAATCAATTTAGTTCAAAGTTAATCAATGTTAGTATTCTGTATCAATATTTATTCTAACTAATTTCAGGATATCCACATGAAAATTGCGTTATTGATGGAAAATAGTCAAGCAGGTAAAAACCCTGTTGTTTTAAACGAGTTAAAAACAGTAGCTGATCCTTTGGGGCATGAAGTATTCAACGTGGGTATGGATAGCGAAAATGACCACCACCTTACCTATATTCACTTAGGAATAATGGCAAGTCTATTAATTAATTCAAAAGCTGTCGACTTTGTAGTCGCGGGTTGTGGCACCGGTCAAGGTGCGATGATGTCGCTTAACTTACATCCAGGTGTTTATTGCGGTTACTGTTTAGATCCATCAGATGCTTTCCTATTTAATCAAATCAATAATGGTAACGCCCTTGCGCTTGCTTTTGCTAAAGGATTTGGTTGGGGGGCAGAACTGAACTTACGTTATATGTTTGAAAAGGCGCTAACAGGTGAACGTGGAGCTGGTTATCCAAAAGAAAGAAAAGAACCGCAAGTGAAAAATGCTGGGATTCTAGCAGAAGTGAAAGCCGCTGTTTTAAAATCTGACTTTTTAGAAACACTTAAAAGTATTGACCAGTCATTAATGAAAACAGCTGTTTCGGGTGAACGTTTTCAGAAATGCTTTTTCGAGAACTGTAAAAAGCAAGAATTATCTGACTACGTAAAATCACTTATTAATTAATTCTAACGATGACGTAGGTAAGTAAGTTTAATAATGGCTTACTTGCCTACGAAACATCTAATCGTTACATATTTGAGAGGTTACTTTCTCTTTTTTCGCTGTGTAAGCTGAAAAGTATATAGCGAGGGGATAGAGTCGATGCGTTTATTTAAACTTTCTACATAGGGCGTTGGCACATATTCAAGGGTAATTGGCCGATTACCGGAAAGACCCACTATTCGAGCATCAGGACCTTCTTCTAATCCTTCAACATGCAGTGTTTGCATGCCAGGCGCACCACTTTCAACCACAATTTTAAGGTTCCACGTGGTATTAAACCTACCATGTCCAGGTTGCCAGTATCCTGCACCAGAACCATCATATACTGGATATGATGCATGCTTTTCTCCGGGAATAGCATTGATATGCATCGTAATATTATCAAACAAGTTCTGGTGGTTAGCACCGGCATGTTGATCTAAATTTGGTTGTACAAATACCTCAGAATCCTTATATACACAACGTGTAGATTGCGTATTAAAGGTTAACGAGTGAGTTACCGGATTAAATATTTGAATGTTTTGGGCGAGAACATTATGTACGTTACCCATATGCACAGCATAGTGAGCTTGGCGCTTTCCTGAAGTAACTATATCACTGATCGTTAAATTAGCACTATCGTAGGTTATAACCGCACTATCGGCATTAATAAAGCGTATATTACGTGCCCAACTGTCAGCTAACCCTACTAAATATATGCCGTTGTATCCTTGTTCAACATGATGGCCAAAATACGGCGCATTCGGAAATTCAAATTTAAAATCTTCAATCCCAATATTTTCAAGTGGTGACCAAGCAGCTATATTTGTGGGTAATGTTGAGTTGATATTGTGTAACAAGGTATCGGCTATAGTAATTAAGTTTCCATTTACGTGTTCGATAACAGTTCGCTGCTGTACCAGCGGATATTCTGACCTCGTCCAATGACGAGAGCCAATTTTAACTTTTGTATCTTTGTATAAAGACTTAATAAGCGCGCCATCTTTACCTTGACGGTTATGCCAAAGGACTTGAATACGTTGTCCAACCTTAAATTGTTTACCGTCTTCTACTCTTATTTCGCGTTGTCCTTGTTGTCCTTCAAGTCCAGCCGACAATGAAACCGGTGGTTTTTCACTATACTCGTCTAAATAGTTGAATCCTAATCTGTTTTTTTCACCCACCCAAATGAAGCCAGCTGTCCATGAATATTCTGAATATAATACGTTGAGGTTATGTTTTTTTTCGATTTGACGTTTGTTATTTTTGACAAGGTATTCTCGAATTTCATTCAGTCTACCGCCATCATCTACCATTTTTAGAGGTCTTGGAAAATAAAGAATGGTTCCAGAATCTCCTCGCCCAGCTCCTTGTAATACAAAG
Organism: Alteromonas sp. M12; assembly: GCF_037478005.1. Classification (NCBI taxonomy): domain Bacteria; kingdom Pseudomonadati; phylum Pseudomonadota; class Gammaproteobacteria; order Alteromonadales; family Alteromonadaceae; genus Alteromonas; species Alteromonas sp. M12. Next base: position 2,087,259 of record NZ_CP144164.1, read on the forward strand.
TCACTACGCGTTATTTCGATAATTTCAGTGATGATAAATTTTCCTTTAGGGAACCGCACGGTTACTGGGCTCTCAATATTATTTGCTGCCTCAATGGCCTTTATTATTGCGTGGGTATCGTCCAATTCGTCGTCTGCTATCGCTCCATAGTCAGTAACATGGATTACCACTGGTGTGGTGTTTGGAATTTCTTCCATACCAAATTTATAACCAGCATAAGAAAAATCAGGTAAAAAATGTTCAGAGTTATTCAATATTTCAGGAATAGTCTGAGCGGTTACTATATTTGAAAAGATAAGTAACACAGTCGCCATAATCATTGGCGAAATCTTATTAATATAAACTTTCATTGTATCGTTCCTTTTCATCAGCCTATTCATTAAGTAAAGCGATAAAACATTCACATTTTCGGACTTGTACTGCCAACTACTTATGAAACTGCTTTGCAGCGATATTTTTTGGTGAAAGATAGTTAGGAGTAGAGAACATTAATCTATAAACATCTTGTTAACGTAATGTTCACAATAGATTATAGTCAATAGTAGTCAATAACAATCTTTTATTCGCTTTGAATAGTATGAAGAAGGGGGGGAGGGACTAATTTAACTAATTCAAACTTTGAAAAACTCTCTGCTTTATTCCTATTAAATTTTATTTTCCACTAAGTTAACCGTTAAATTCTATGCAAATCTAATGGTCTTCTCTACTTTTTGATTAACTTATCAGCAATATTCTTGTTATAGATTTCCAAAACTGAGTGAGAAAATTAGAATATGTTAATCTATCATATTCAGTCAAAATATTGCATTTCGAGTCATTTAGGTTTATTGTCTAATGCTTGAAAGATGACAGTAGAGCTTGAGTGTCAACTTTTACTTAAAGTTTTCAGCAAGCAGTTGCTTGAAAATTAACAATGACTAATAACAAAAGAAATAAATAAAATTTCTAACAACTAAATACTCCGACAGAGAATCTTGGCTACGGTCAGGAGGTCGGCTCGTGCCTGTAAAGCGAGTAAACATATAAATTACAGTTAATAGTTAACTAAGGAGACGCGATGAGCACGGTAGTGTTTGTTAAAGAACAGGTAGATAACGAGAAGCGATGTAGTTGTTTACCCAGTAATGTTAAAGCGTTTGTAAAGCTCGGTATGAATGTTTGTGTTGAGAGCGGAATTGGTGAAAAACTCCATATTTCTGATGCTGAATACGCTGAGGTTGGAGCAAAAGTTGAGACTGATAGAGCACGGCTTTTTAACGATGCTGATTTTATACTTTCGATACATCCTTTAATGAAGGAAGAGTTGGAGCTAAGTAAAACTAGTGCATGCTGTATTAGCTTTCTAGATCCCTTTAACGCCTTGGATCATATCACTTGGCTACAAAAATCGGGACGCTCAGCGCTGAGTATGGAGCTTATACCTAGAAGTAGTCGGTGTCAGAAAATGGATGCATTGAGCTCACAAGCCAGTTTAGCTGGTTATGTAATGGTTGCCCAAGCAATGTTTGCTTTACCTAAAGTCTTTCCTATGATGATGACACCCTCAGGCACGATTAAACCTACAAAAGTATTTGTTATTGGCGCTGGAGTTGCAGGCTTACAAGCCATTGCTACAGCAAAAAGATTGGGTGCGTCTGTTATTGCTTATGATACTCGTGAAACTGTTGCAGAACAGGTTCGTTCATTAGGTGCCAAATTTCTAGAAATAGATTTAGGTGAAACTGGCCAGAACGAACAAGGTTATGCAAATGCCCTAAGCCAACAGCAGATTGAATTACAACAAAAAGCACAAGCCGACTGCATTAAAGACGCCGATGTCGTTATCACTACCGCACAGCTATTTGGACGAAAACCGCCTTTACTAATTAAAAAAGACGTTATTCGTCAAATGAGAGCCGGTAGTGTCATTGTTGATATGGCTGCGGAATCTGGCGGAAACGTTGAGGGAACTGTCGCAGGAGAAAACGTTGTTTATGAGGGGGTTACTATAATTGGTATGGGGAACTGGAGTAGCAACGTAGCCTTCCATGCGAGTCAAATGTATGCCAATAACTTACAAGCGCTATTGATGGAATTCTGGAACGAGGAGGAAAAACGGCCAGTACTCGACTTAAGTGATGAGATTCTGCAAACAGCACTAATCACTCATAAAGGCCAATTAATTAATCCAAGTATAAAAGCCTTACTTACACAGGAGTGCAACTAATGTCACTTATATATTTATCGACCATTTTAGTACTCGCCATATTTTTAGGATTTGAGCTTATTCGTAAAGTTCCAGCAACTTTACATACCCCTTTAATGTCAGGCGCTAACGCAATTTCAGGTATTACTTTAGTGGGGGCATTAGCATATGCCGGAGGTGAGTTTACGATTGTTACTAAAGTTTTCGCGTGTGTATCAGTAATGCTGGCAACAATTAATGTTGTTGGCGGTTATATGGTAACAGACCGTATGTTAGCAATGTTTAAAGGTAAATAAGGACGCATCGTGGAAAGTATGGAATTTATGATAAACGCAATCTACATTGCTTGTGTGGTCTTATTTGTATTTGGCCTAAAACTATTAAGTCATCCTTCGTCGGCAAGAAAAGGGAATACATTGTCAGCTTTAGGAATGTTAGTTGCTATTGTTGCGACTCTATTGGATCAGCAAATTATCTCCTACGAGTGGATAGCAGTATCGCTCATTTTAGGAAGTTTAATTGGTGCAGTTATGGCAAAGCGCGTTGAAATGACCAAAATGCCGGAAATGGTATCAATACTCAATGGAGTGGGGGGGATGGCTAGTTTATTAGTCGCATTAGCCGTTTTTTGGGCTGGAGAAAAGATAGAAACCTATATTTTGGCCATTATGTTAATAGCAGTCGCGATTGGCAGTATTACCTTTAGCGGAAGTATTATCGCTTGGGCAAAGCTAAGTGGTGAAATACCTAAGCTTGTAAGCAGTGGTGCTACTGTTTTCAAAGGACAAGCAATTATTAATGTTCTTATTTTAGTCAGTATATGTGCATTGGCAGGCGTAGTTGTGGTCGCGCCAGAAAACATTGAGTTTGTTATCTGCTTTTCAATTCTTTGTCTCGTACTCGGAGTAATGTTGGTGTTGCCAATTGGTGGCGCTGATATGCCAGTAGTTATTTCTTTACTCAATAGTTATTCAGGGTTGGCTGCATGTGCAGCTGGATTGGCAATTAATAACAACTTACTCATTGTTGCTGGGGCGTTGGTTGGTGCAAGTGGTATAATTTTGACAAGTATAATGTGTAAAGCAATGAATAGGTCTTTAAGCAATGTTTTATTCTCTGGTTTTAAAAACAACGCATCAAATAAAATTGAAATTGAAGGTGAAGTGACCCCCATTGTGGCCGAAGATGCATTCTTCGTGTTGGAGGCTGCACAGTCAATTTTGGTTATACCTGGATATGGTATGGCGGTTGCTCAAGCTCAACATGCTATGAAAGAACTTCAGGTATTGTTAGAAGAAAACGATGCTGAAGTTGTATATGGCATTCACCCCGTTGCCGGACGCATGCCTGGGCACATGAATGTATTACTCGCCGAGGCCGATGTGCCTTACGAAGTGTTATTGGAAATGGATGAAGTAAACGCTCGTATGGAAAACTTTGATGTCGCTATTGTTATTGGCGCGAATGATGTAGTTAATCCTGCAGCAAGAGATATGGAAGGGAGCCCTATTTACGGAATGCCTGTAATAAATGCAGATTTAGCAAAAAATGTTTTTATCCTGAAACGAGGAATGTCTTCGGGTTTTGCTGGTGTAGATAATCCATTATTCTTCAAATCCAATGCACGTATGATATTTGGTGATGCAAAAGATACTATTAATACGATTATCAGACAGTTTTCCGACTAGGCGTCACGACTATGTATTTATGTTTTGTGACATATGAATGGATATTAATAATAAAAAAATTAGTAACCACGCGCTGAGGAGATTAGGGTATAACGTTGCTTATACCCTTTACCTCATAATTATTAAATGGTTAAGGTAGACTTACTAAAATGAAGGTTAGTCTGTTAACTATTTTGAACTCGCTCTCGCCAAAGATCTCTATAGTTTTTCAAATTCGTCAATCGTGTTGGAACTGCCGGTTTTAGGTCTATTTTTAACGGTGAGTTGCTGGATATTTTCTGCCAGTCAATTAATGAAGCACAACCTTGCACGGTTCCGGTGTTATCTGCAGAAAGCCAAACAGGTTGTCCTGGGCGCAACTGCGCTATTATCGAGCACAGCAATGGGTTTTGTAGAAAGGCTCCTTCAATATAAATATCGCTTTTTGATTGCAATAAGTCTAATTGAAAATCGATCATTAGTGCACAATATAACGTAGCCGTTTCGGTTCCTTGCTTTGGTTCAATTTCACCTATAAAGGCCGGGGTATGCCCACCAAATGGACCGCTTCCTCCACTAAAGTCAGGAATTGCCATAACTTCTTTATTGATTAGCTCTTGCAACACCGAAGACTCTACAGGATCACCAAAAGCGCCACCTAACATGGCGCAGATTTTTTCAAACTCTCGTCCACCCATAAATCGAGCACATGGAATAGGGGACGACATTGCATCCACATTACCAAGCATATCGCGTTTTGCGGATAAACAAGAGGTAGAGGTTCCTGAGCTCATCAACACTGTCCACGTGCCGGTTGATATAACCGTGAAAGGTTTATCGTTTTGACGTATTTTGTAGCGTAAAAAGCTTGCGTTACTATCATGGATACCTGCGAAAACTTCACAGGATGTACTAAGACCTGTTAGTTTTGCTGCGGAAGGGCTAACTTTTCCGATATTTTGCCAGGCTGGAACAATCTCAGGAAAGAGCGTTTGCCACTTCATTTTTTTCACTAAACTTGAATAGTCGTTGGCTAATGGTGCCCATAAATCGGTATGGCAACCCAAGGATGTAACTTCAGTGCATCGCTGCCCGGTTAATCTCCAAACCCAATATTGTGGATACATTAAAATATCAGTGCATTTGCTAAATGCATCTGGGTATCTTTTTTGTAGCCAAAATAATTGTTTACCTAGATTTAAACCTGCAGGGAGTTTTGGCGATAAACTTTCAGAAAATTCAGGTCTTAAATCATCGTATTCAGCATAACCAATACCTGAATATTCGTAATCAAGAACAGGTAAAACTAAACCATTAGATGATGCCTCGCTATTTCTATCAATCAGTGCAGCTGTTGCTCCATGTGTAGTGACTGAGAATGCGGTAATTTCGAATTGGGCTGTCAATCGCTGACAAACTGACGCCATCCAATCAAAAATACCATCAACATCTGCATGCGGAAACTTACCTTTTGACAATATATTATTAGCTCTAGATTCACTAAATACGGATTTTCGGTTCTCATCGAGAAGGTGCAATTTAACGTTTGTCTTCCCAATGTCGAGAATTAAGCTGTAATACATATCAATTTTCCGTTTCTATTTTACTTGTTATATATAAGCGATTTTATGGTCAATTATTAATTTTTAACAATTGTGTAATACTTAATAGCGAAATCACTCATTCAATTGTACAACATGTTAACTCTAGGTGATTTGTTTTGCAATAATTTGATTGTTTTTGGAGGTGTTGGAGTGGCAAAATGCGATGGCGTTTGTGTAGCCTCAATATATAAACAGTGGTTAAGGTAGTGGAGTAAGATTAGCGTATTGATTACTTAGTTAACTTTATAAATCACTTTAAGTTAATATTGATTTGTCGTTTTAAATACAAAAAAGACTTAAGAGCCATTAAGCAATTAAGTCTTTTATTACAACGGATGATCTAACGTTGGTGTTTAGAGTTTTACCGTCATCCCGAGAGTAACTCGGCGGTCGGTTAAGCTTTGTTCGCACAATAAGGTATCTTCGTTAAAACACCATTTTGTACGATCCTCGCGAGTTAAATTGACCCCTTCAACACCCACAGAGATCATTTCGTTGATATCGTAATTGACACTCATATTAAGTTGACCTCGAGCACCTATTACCGGAGGAAGGTTAAATCGCATGACATTTTCAGACTGCGTAAATGCATCTCTCCAAGTATACCGCATACGTACATTTAAACCGTATTTGTCATAAAATGCTGTAATGTTGTACGCATTTTCAGATAAATTATCTAAAGTAATGCGCTCTGTCACTACGTCATCAGCTAATGTTGCAGTGCTGTTATTGGTATCGGTTCTACCTAATAATTGGTTGATCGGATTGGTTGCATCACGGAACTCATCAAGAGCTTCACCTGATTTCTGATACGTATAGTTGGCGATTATACCAAAACCCGAAGCCCATCCTAATTCATCTTCATATCCGCTCAAATCAAATTGACCGGCAATTTCAATTCCAGATTGTGTCTCTGTGCCACTAGCATTAATTTGGCTACGCTTGATTACACAAATACCGGTTGTGTCGGTTCGACTGGAAAATACGTTATAGTTTTCAGCCGGTACGTTTGGATTGAAAATTCCGCCTCCTTCACAAGGAGCAGTTACATCACGTTCAATTTGTCCAGTTTCCCCTATCGGTTCTGCAGGCTGATCTTGAATACTGGTAATTAGGTTTTCACGCTCTTTATGAAATGCACCAATACTTACAAAACTAGAATTTGTAAAATAATACTCCATAGATAAGTCGTATGACCAAATTTGTTCAGGCTCCAGTGCTGGGTTGCCTACGTTAACAATCCCAGATGCACTTGTGCCAAAAGTAGTAGATGTTGATAATGAATCAAAGTCTGGTCGACGTATATCTTTACCTATTCCAGCTCGTACAACGAGTTGCTCAGTTAATTCAGCTGCTAGGTTTATTCTTGGAAGTAGAAAGTTGTAGCTCGTCGATTCAGTACTAGGCACTACTTCACCATTTATTTCACTTGTTCCACGTGATTCAATATCAGTAGTTACATAGCGCAAACCAACATTCCCTCTTAAAATAGTGTCACCTAATTCAAGGTTGTAGTTGCCTTGAGCATATAAAGCTGTCGTTGTTTCCTCTATATCAAAAAATGACGATATCTGTATTTGTGGTGTGGCTAATTGCGGGTTAACTTCCTCACCATATAATGCGTTATTGGCAGTAATCGCTTGGTTTATAGTATCGAGTACTAATTGAGGATTATTAAACGATACATCGTTATCTATAATTAAGTAATCAGGTATAAATAGGGTTCGACCATCTGCATCATTAAAGTTATTTGCGCCTGGAAGCACAATATCTGCAAACAAATCAGCTCTTGGACGATTCCAGTTACCGAAGCTGTTACTTGACGATATGCTATTATTCGAGTTGGAAGTTTTGTTCCAGCGAACTCCCAAATCAACATCATAAAAAAATGAATTTATTTCAGATACATCGTAAGTGAAATCAATTCGAGCAGCCCCTTCACTTCCTTTACGTCCGCCCAAACCTTGGCCAATGCTGCGTATTGCGTAATTACTAGGATCTAGTAGTTCGGCGCTTGAAGGCGTTTCGGCTAAACCTGGTGCAATGCCGAATTCAAAGGTATTGTTAGCAATATTAAATATTGCAGGTGTACCATTATCGTTAAAGGTATCAGGTCCAGGCTGGGTGCTATGTGGGTTAATAAAATCGAGCTCAGAATTGAGCGAAGGACTATGTGTTTCTGAATCTGAATATGATACTTCTGCGACAAGTGTATACATGTCTCCGGTCCACTCACTTCCCAATGCAAACACAGTGCTTTCTGTAAGACGAGTAGAATTCTGGTTACTCGTGCGCAAATTTGGATCTATTCGCTCTAAACCGCCGACTTGTTCAGAGCCTACACCCAAAATCCCACTGGTAACCACCTGTACTGTACCAAGATCTAAAGTGCCGTAACGGCCATCAACGCTACCTAAATCTATACTCTCGAAACCAGTATTTGTAGTTGCATTAATAACTGGATTACCACCCGTACCTGAAAAGAAAGCGCGCGAGTTCTTTTGTGCACGTTCTTGGTCGTTTAGGGTTGCATCAAAATAAAATTTTAAGTTAGATGATTTTTCAAGCTCAAAGGATGCGGTTAAGTTTTTGGTTTCATAATCAGCCGCATTAAGTGGCTGGTCTAGGAACTGGGTTCTTAAAAATGGAAATGATTCAGCACTTGCTAATCCTGAATCTGATAATACTACTCTGTCGCGGTCAAATCGTGGGTTTGCGGAAGCAACATCTTGCTCGGCATAGCTACCAGTTAGAACAATACCCACTTTACCAAAATCGGTCTCCCAATTGTTGCCAAATGTTCCGGAAATTCTGGGTACCGTGCTATCTGCCAAATCACTATTTTCTGCTTGTATTCTAAATTGCATTAAGCGTTTTTTTAGGCTGTTCCCTCTTAATGTGCGTAAGTTAATAGTCCCGCCCACTGAGCCTTCAACTGTTTTCGCTGTTGACGCTTTAGTTACTTCTAAAGACGCGATAAGTGCGGCAGGTAAATCATCAAAACTAATACCCGTTCGTCCACTGCCTGAAGTAACCGTAGATACGCCATTAATTTCTACACGGTTTGCGTTAGTTCCGCGTATCTGTACTCCCGTACCAACACCATTTGTTCTATCAATTTGCACACCTGTAATATTTTCAAGTACTTCAGCAAGATTATTATCTGGGAGTTTGCCTATATCATCAGCCTGAATCACTTCTTTTAGGTTAGCGGCATTTCTTTTCTCGTAAAGCGCACTCGCCAATGCGCTTCTGATACCAGAAACTTCTATTATTTCAGTCTCTGAGTCATCTGATTTTTCTGTTTCTGTGCCAGTAGTTTGTGCTATCGATGTTATCGACGTTCCATATAGTGCTGATGCGACAGCAAGTGCAATACCCAATTTCTTTTTGTGCGTGTTTGCTTCCATTTTTCGCTCCGTTTTAGCATTAACGTTGGTGGAGCAATAAATATATGCACAAAAATAACAAATAACAAACAAATTAAATACAATTAGATCATATTAGGTCGTCATTTGTTGCTTACGGTTATTTGAAGTTACTAACCTTTTACGTTCTTATTAGTGCTTTCAGCAATGAGTACTTCAATTCCAAAGGATTCAAAAAAGGAAATTAGTTCTTTATCGATACCAGAATCTGTTATCAAAATATCTACTTCTGTTAATGGGCATAAAATATATTTTGATCTTTTACCTATTTTATCACTGTCGGCAAGCACAATGAGCTTTTCAGTACGCTTTTTTAATTTTTGCTCAGACCTGATTAATAAGGGATCAGATTCCATCACGCCGTATTTTCCTATGCCCGATGTACCCATAAACATCATACTGCCGTGATAATATTCAGACCCATCATTCTCGTACGAGCTTAATAAAATTCCTTGCTCTCTATATATTTCCCCACTTGGTAGGGAAATTCGGCTTTCACTATTTGTAGTCAGGTAATTAGCCAATTCTAATGAATTCGTTAATATGTTGAGTCTCAAATCAATAAGAAACTCAGCCATCATGTGTGTTGAGAGACCGCCACTAATTATTAATGAGTCGCCATTTTTACACAGTTGCGCTGCTTTTTTTGCTATCTGTTTTTTTGCTAAGGTTCTTTTCTCTTTAGCGGCTGAAAAGCTGGACGGTCCTAATACTTGTTTGTCATATAAGTGCTCTATGGATTCCACACCTCCCTGAATCTTTTTTACTACTCCGGTTTTAGATAGCTTATTTATATCTCTCCTGATAGTTGCCTCTGAAACCTGTAATTGTTGCGTTAGGTTTTTTACACTCACAAATTGTTGTTTTGCTAAAACCTCTTTTATGAGTTGCTGCCTGTGTTTTTCTAACATTCGTCTAATATCCCACTGTGTCCCAACATCGGTTAATTATTAAGTTTAAAAATAGCGCTTAACGTCTAATTACAACGTGTAATCCGTCAGTAACGTTAAGGAAAATCTCACCTATTAAAATCAAATATAGTCAAACTAATTCAAATATGGAAGTAACAAGTCATTTACAATCGTGTATTTTGTCATTAAACTAATATTAACCATCATTTTGACCAATGATTTTAATGAAATTAGTTGATTGATTTGCAACCTAATCAATATGAAGTTGCAGACAATACCATTTGAGTTATCTGTATGAAGGGGTATTACATGCCTAGAAAAAGGGCAATTAATTACAAATGTTTTAGTTTGTTGGTGCCTGTGTTGCTGATGATTTCGTCGTGTTCAAAACTATACGATTCCACAACAGTCATTCCTCTTGCTCATACATTAGATGTTAATCATCCAGTTCATCTTGCGCTTATCCATATGGATGAAAGGTTGCAGGAGTTATCTTCAGGTGAAATGAAACTCAAAATTTTTCCTTCCGGCCAATTAGGTACAGAGAGAGAAATACTTGAGTTGGTTCAAATTGGAAGTTTGGGCATGACAAAAGTATCGGCCAGTCCTCTCGAAGCATTTGTACCTAAAATGAAGGTTTTTAGCTTACCGTATCTGTTTAATGATAATAAACATTATTGGGATACTTTAAATAGTGAAGTAGGCAAACGTTTATTAAATGAAGGTACAGCGTTCCGCATTAAAGGCCTGGGATATTTTGATGCTGGAAGCAGGAGTTTCTATTCTTCTGATAAATTAATAAAAACGCCAACTGACCTGAATGGTATGAAAATTAGAGTAATGAACAGTCAATCTGCAGTAGATATGGTGAATACGATTGGTGGTTCGGCAACTCCGGTCAGTTTCGGTGAATTATACACCGCGCTTCAACAAGGGGTTGTGGATGGTGCAGAAAATAATCCGCCTAGCTTTTACTTTTCAAAACATTTCGAAGTCAGTAAATACTATTTATTGGACGAACATACCTCCATACCGGATGTAATTATTATTGGTACTCACATTTGGAATAACTTAAATAGCCAACAACAGGGATGGTTGTCCCAAGCAATGAGTGAAGCAACGGATTATCAACGGGTTTTATGGAAGGAATCTACGGAACAATCGTTGAAAGCGGTAAAAGATGCTGGGGTAGAAATTATTGTCGCTGATAAGAAGCCTTTTCAAGAGAGTGTTAAACCCATCTACGATAACTTAAAAGATGTAGAAATAATTAAATTAGTAGATGAAATCAAGTTGATAGGGGAACTGCCATGATGCAAGTAAATTTTGTGCTTGAAAAGCTTGATTATTTACTAAGCAGGTTATTGGCTTTTATTATGGTGATATTGGTTGTCGATGTCGCATGGCAGGTAATTACTCGTTTTATATTGCCAAAACCGAGTTCTTTTACCGAAGAGGTTGCAAGGTTTTTACTTATTTGGCTCAGTTTATTGGGGGCGGCCTATGCCTATAAACTGCACGCGCATTTAGGGCTCGATATTCTGGTTCGCAAGTTATCTGCAAAGAACGCGTTAAGAGTTTTTCGCTTTAACTGTTTTTTGGTGGCTATATTCTCCGTTGTGATCTTAATTTGTGGTGGAAGTCACTTGGTTTGGCTGACTTGGGTGTTAGGTCAGCAATCGCCAGTGTTGAACATGCCAATGGCCTATGTCTACGTCGCAATCCCTCTCAGTGGGCTGATATTTTTTATTTACAGTATCTCTTTTATTTTTGCACCAACTGATACCAAAGTTGATGATGCGCAATAATAATTTGATCGTTTTTAGGGAAAACCAAAGTGATTAGCTTAATTTTATTCTTAGTATTTACGATTCTACTTATTATCAATCTACCGATTGCTCTGGCGATTATTTTTGCGACGCTCGTCACTATGCTGTTTACAATCGATACATTACCCGCCATTACTACAATAGCTCAGCGTTTGGCTGTGGGCATTGACAGTTTTGCATTGCTTGCAATTCCATATTTTATCTTATCCGGATATTTGATGGGGCAGGGGGGGATTGCAGCTAGGTTAGTTAACTTTGCCAAAACCTTAGTAGGTAGATTGCCTGGTGGACTTGCCTATGTAAACGTTATTTCTTGTGCCTTATTTGGTTCTATTTCGGGATCTTCTGTTGCTGCGACTTCAGCCGTAGGAGGTTTTATGATCCCGGCAATGGAAAAGGAGGGCTATAACCGCCCATTTAGTGCTGCCGTCACTGTTACTGCGGCCACCACGGGTATGTTAATCCCGCCAAGTAATATATTGATTATATACTCATTAGCCAGTGGTGGAGTTTCAATTGCTGCTTTGTTCATCGCCGGATATTTACCCGGAATACTTGTCGCCTTATTGCTAATGCTGGCGTGTGCACTCTATGTTAAACGTAACAAAATTAAGCCATTAGAAAAAGAAGCAATTGATCCTTTTTGGCCATCTTTTATGGGGGCATTGCCCAGTTTGTTGCTTGTTTTTGTGATTATTGGTGGAATTATTGGAGGGGTATTTACGCCAACCGAAGCAGGTGTCGTCGCAGTTCTATATTCGTTGATTTTGTCTGTGGTTATTTATCGGGAACTAAAGATAAGTGATTTATATCCTATTTTGATTAAGTCGGTAATTACCACTTCAATTGTCATGCTACTAATTGGCTCATCGTCGGCAATGTCTTGGTTAATGACCTATGAATCCATTCCCCAAAATATAAGCCAATTATTGTTAACTTTGTCAGATAATCCTTTAATCGTTTTGTTGATCATTAACTTAATTCTTCTCGTTATTGGTACTTTTATGGACATGACTCCTGCGGTACTAATATTCACACCTATTTTACTGCCCGTTGTTGAAAACCTCGGGATATCACCATTGCATTTTGGCATTATGATGATATTAAACTTATCAATTGGATTATGCTCTCCGCCGGTGGGTAGTGTTTTATTTATCGGTTGTAGTATTGCCAAAGTGAACATCACCGAAATAATACGGCCTATTATTCCTCTTTATTTGGCTATGATTGCAGCACTTGTGCTTGTGACTATCTTCCCATCCATTAGTGAATTCTTACCTAAACTTCTTGGCCTAATTTAGAACAATCAACTGATTATTTAATCATTGATGGGTAACAGACACTGAATTAATTACATATGAAAGTGCATTAGTTCAGTTTTTCAATCCGCTTCATAAGGGGTTATTTCGCAATGACTTAAGGTTAGGTAACTAAGTTTACGGGTTGGGAAGTTTAAACACATAGGGAAGGTCATAGCGCTTTGTATGTTTGTTTTGGTAACAAACATACAAAGCTAAACATTAGCAGATGATCTTTTACCGAGCCATCCAACCGCCATCGACTAACAGTGTATGACCATTTACGTAATCCGATGCAGACGAGGCTAAAAATATTGCTGCACCTGCTAAATCTTCAGGCTCTCCCCATCGTCCTGCAGGGATCCTAGCTGATATTGCTTCATTACGCTCTTTGTCAGCTCTTAAAGCGGAGGTATTGTCTGTTGCAAAATACCCAGGGGCTATAGCATTCACGTTAAGTCCTTTTGCGGCCCATTCATTTGCCAGCGCTTTAGTCAGTTGCATTACCGCTCCTTTAGAGGCGCTATATGCCGGGACCGTAATGCCGCCAGAAAAACTGAGTAAAGATGCAATATTGATGATTTTTCCACTACCATTTGCCAACATATGTTTGCCTATGCCTCTAGAAAGTCTAAACACACCGTTAATGTTTGCTTCCATTACCAAATCCCAATCCTCATCTGAAAAATCTTCTGCTGGTGCTCGTCTTATCGTGCCAGCATTATTGACTAAAATGTCAACTTTACCAAAAGCAGCGATAGCATCATCTACAAGTTTTTTAACTTGCTCTGGTTTATCTTGTTCACATCCCAATGCAACGACTTTGCAGGTACCTAGCTTTTCGATTTCAGCTAATGTGTCTGCTACATTTTCTTTTTTTGAGGCTACCGCAATAATATCAGCACCGGCTTTTGCTAAGCCAAGTGCAATAGCCTGTCCTAAACCTCTACTAGCTCCAGTAACCAATGCAACCTTGCCGCTTAAATCAAACATATTACTCATCAAACTAACTCCAATTAAAAAATTTCATTCACAGTGAGGTGATCCATGTCGGTAAACTCTTGGTTCTCTCCTCCCATCGACCAACAAAATGTATATGCATTTGTTCCACAACCACTATGAATTGACCAGCTCGGAGATAAAGCTACTTGCTCGTTTCGCATGACCAAAGGACGCACATTATCAGCCTCGCCCATAAAGTGGAAAACGATACTTTCTGGGCTCAGTGTATAGTACATGTAATATTCGCTTCTTCTTCTGTGTGTGTGCGGAGCCATAGTATTCCATACACTACCGGGATCCAGACTCGTAAAGCCCATCACAATTTGGCAAGTGTCAACGTTGTCAGGGCTAATCGCCTGATAAATTGTGCGTTTATTTGATTCTTCGAGAGATCCCATATCGATTTTTTTTGCCATGGACTTGGTAATAAGTTTAGTCGGATAAGCCTTGTGTGCTGGGTAACTGACAATATAGAATTTTGCAGGTTGACTACTATCTTCACTTTCAAACGTGATGTTCTCATTCCCTCGACCAATATATAAACTATCCTCAAATGCTAGTTTATATTCTTTTTCATTGATGATTATTTTTCCTGCACCACCAATATTTAAAACGCCAATCTCTCTTCTTTGTGTGAAGTAGCTGCACGCCAGCTCTTTATGCACAGGGAGCTCTAGCTTCTTGTTAACTGGCACGGCTGATGCCACAACACCTCTGTCAATGTCTGAGTAAGTCATTGGGACTTCATCAATTTTAAATAAGTTGTCGACTAAAAAACTACTTCTTAGTTCACTACTAGTCATCCGTTTATATCTGATATTGTCTGCTGAAACTCTTAAGTCCATATCAACTCCTCGTATATTTAAAGCATTTAAAATAGTGGAAATTCGTGTTGCTCTTTTACAATTAGCTAATATTGGCTAGTCAATATTCAATCTCAAAGTAACACGGTTGCACCTAGGTCAATACTGTTAATATACAGTCATATGTGATTAATTTAAAGCAAAGTGTGTCATTTGAGGTGGTGAGGATATTAAATCCTTGAAAGTGCTACTTAAAGCACTATTGGTGAGAGCTGTTAACTAAGCTTTTGGATGATCAAAACTGTAATCATCAAAACAACGTGTAGAGGATTGGTTTGAACAGTCAAATGCTACTATTTGTTCTTTGGCACAGAAACTGTAATTACTTGAATTTCATGCTTTTCAAATAACTCTAAGAATCGAGGTTCAACGTTGCTATCCGTAATAAGAACATCAACTTTATCAAGAGAACATAAAATCAAAGAACTTCGTTTACCAATCTTAGAACTATCCGCTAAAACAATCAGTTGATCGGCTTGCTTTAATAGCTTCTGTTCTGAAAGCACTAGCATGGGGTCTGTTTCCATCAAGCCAAACTCACCTATAGCAGGCGTACCCATGAACATTTTACTACCGTGATAATTAGAAATTCCATCGTTCTCAAACGAACTTAAAATGATACTTTGTTTTCTATATAACTCACCACCAGGCAGGGTTACTTGGTTGTCAGAATTTTCGGCTAACTCATGAGCTAAAGCAAAAGAGTTCGTCAGAATATTTAAATGGCGCGTAGCAAGCGCATTTTTCATCATGAAGGTGCTACTTCCACCATTAATTATGATCGATTCACCTTCTTCACACAATGATACTGCCTTATCAGCAATAAGCGCTTTAATTTCTTTGTTTTGCTCAGTGTCTGCGAGAAATACAGAGCCCTTAAGGTGCCTACGCTCATGGGAATGTGACGAAACATTATTCGACTGAGCACCACCTCTGATTTTAGTTAATGCTTTTCTTTTTGAAAGTTTGGTTATATCGCGACGGATAGTTGCTTCAGAGGCTTTTAATTTACTAGATAGAACAGGAACAGATGCGTAGCCCATTTCAGCTAGCAATTCAATGAGCAAATGATGTCTTTGTTTTTCAAGCATTTTGTTAACCTTTGTATCTAAATATCCATATGTTAACCTAGTTTGACAGTTAATGACATAAAGTGAAAATATTTTTTATATATGCGAACAAACTTTCTAAAATTATGATAATTATTTGTTTGGTTGCTATTTGTTACTTTTGATATAAGTACGATTTAAACAAATAACCATCATCCGTATTCAAATTTTTGAGAGAATTTAAACAAGCTCTGTTCAAATTCTTTTGTATTTGCTTTGCCTTTACTTATCCTCCTCTTTTTTTTAGTTACATTTTAACCATTCACAGTGACTAGCAAAGACAATGAGCCCAATATATTATCCTTTGATATGGCTGGGGGAGTTTGAGTCTATGCGGGCGCACCTTTGTAATTGAGGTTGTTTATCGATTAGTCGTTTTCTAGATCTGCGCGGGATTACGCTGTTAGCCTGTTTTTTTTCACTTCCTTCAGCTACAAATTTACAATTTAGATAAGGTCAAAATTGCGCATACAATGGCCTGCTGTTTTGGATTAGTTAGAATATCAAATATAAAGCTTCGGTATTAATTTTGGTTAATTACTGCCACCCCAAATGATATTTAGCTTTACATAGCATAAACCGCTTTAATAATTAGTTTTCTATAACATCTGGATGTGATGGGTAGTGAGCAATTCCGATACTTACTTCTGATGTTATCGGAAAGGTTAGAAATTATGATTGACTGATGACATGTACTAACGAGTTGTTTAGCTGAGCTTTGAGCTTTGTTGATGCTAAGTGAGGGGCTCAAAATACAAGTCGAAACTACTTTTAAATCTAATGTATTTATTATGCCTTTAATTTTTTAAAATTATTATTCTCAAAAAAAATCAATTTGTTAAGTGAGTTTACTTACTGAAAAGTTGGTTTTTTGCTGATTGACGTTGACTGCTTCCTATAAATACCTTAACCTAAATGATAATGATTATCAATAAGGTTTGTGGGTATGTATTGTTTTACTTTTTCGTGTTTAGAAATGGCAGTGACAAAACCTTCTGAAGATGCTGAGTTTGAAATTATAAATCGATATGTTCATGCAGGATTGGAAAGGGCGAAAGCAATGTCTGATAGCAAGGAGACTAAAGCTGCGCATTTACGCATTGTTGATACTTTATTAAATGTGGTTTGTGATACTTTGCTAAGCATAGCATGGCGTAAATATTGTTTTCGTATGATCCAACGTCTCAAACCTTTGTTATTCGAATTATTAGAAAAGCAGCAATATCAGCGAAAAATGGCGGATATTTCTACGCTTTATCATTATTTTATTGAGTATACGCACAACACTGACCCAAGCATTTCGAAAGCCAGTGGTTCTCAAATCTTTTCTTTTAATCCATCACGAAAATAAGCAAAATCCAGAGGGGTTTTAGTATGTCAAATTTCCAATTTGTTTGTCCGAGTCACCAAATATGGGTGGAAGATCATCCTAAAGAAGCGTTTCAAAAGGTGAATGAATTAACCGATTACGCGGAGAGTCTATTTCACCGAGGACAATATCAGAACGTGATTCCATTTTTAGGCACAGCCCTAGAAACAACGGAAATTATTTTTGATAGCCGATTAGAGTCTCCACAATTGACTACAAAAATGACCGCTATTGCCATTATGTTAGCTTCTTCATATTCCGCTTTAGGGGAAACCGATAAGGCTTGTGTATTTTTACGTAAAATTCGACAAAAGCTCAATCGAGCAATTGCTTGTGCAGAAGGTTACGGGGCAAAAGTGGCCTTTTTCAAACATTGTGAAACGGCATTATTAGAGGCCAACTCGAACTTAGTCGAGAATCATAGTTATTTTTCAAGTATGTCAGCTTCTCAATTACATTAATTTAATAACCTTTTAGGTTTCAACGTGTTGAAGATAAATAATGTGCTTTCAATGAATTTTGCAGGCACTTTTATTCACTAAAACGCAATTCTTCTATTCTACATAACACTTTGCTTTGTTTAAATTTTATCTAGATTTTCAACTCTAAAGGATATCCTTTTGTCATTGATAGTGACTGCTGCATTATGCTCTGTGGGATTGCTATTCTGACTCATGCGGGTTCTAATACTCGGCTATCGATATTGTACTAAAATTGAATATTCAGTTTAGGTTGAAGTTATATCTAGGACACTTTTTTGAAAACATTTACATGCCAATGTGGTAATACTTTGCATTTCGCGAACGTTCAGTGCGTATCGTGCGGGTTAATGCTAGGTTTTATTCCACAAGACAACAGACTTAGCGCTTTTACAACTAACCAGTATGGTAATTTGCAGGCTTCCAGTAATGGTTTGTTATTTAAAAAGTGTAAAAATTATTCAGAGCACAATGTTTGCAACTGGATGGTTCCCCTTGAAGATTCGCATGATTATTGTGTTTCATGCCGACTTAATGAAGTGATTCCAGATCTGGATGATGTAGAAAATAGAGTGCTATGGGCAAAAATGGAGCTCGCAAAAAGGCGTTTGTTATATACCTTGCTGAAACTTAATTTACCCCTCGTTGATCGTACAAAAGACCCAATAAATGGATTGGGGTTTGCGTTTTTGCGTGATAAAACTCAAGATTCATTTGGCAATGAACTAACCGTAAAGAGTTTTGTTACTACAGGTCATGCCAATGGTTTGATTACGATTAATCTTAATGAAGCCGATGATAGTGCGCGCGTTGATATGCGTGAAAAAATGAATGAACGCTATCGCACTTTGCTTGGTCACTTCCGACATGAATCAGGCCATTATTATTGGGATAGGTTAATATCTGACAGCGATAAAATAGATGAATTTCGAAGATTATTTGGTGATGAACGTCTAGATTACGTGAAGTCGATGGAAACCTATTATGCAAAGGGGCCTAACGAAAACTGGCAAAATGTTTGGATAAGTGCTTATGCAAGTATGCACCCTTGGGAAGATTGGGCTGAAACATGGGCGCACTATTTACATATGCTAGATACGTTAGAAACCGCTAACGATTATGACTTCTCAATTTCTGGCAATAAAATTGCCAGTCCAATTCCAAACATGGATAGCGTGATTGATCAAATTTATACTTCTACCTCATTCACCCATCTTTTCAACGATTGGTGTCAATTGACCAAGGTATTAAACGCCTTGAATAGAAGCATGGGTCTTGATGATGCTTATCCTTTTGTGATTTCCATTTCGGCATTGGATAAATTACGCTTCATCCATGAAGTCGTATTAGATTCTGAGATGACCAGTTTGAGCAAGGGTGCTGCGTAATCAATCGTGGTCTGTCTCTTAGTTGGTTAAAAGCCTAGTTAAACGCAGTTAACCTTCGCTTGAAAGATTAATTGAGCCTTTTGATGGTTATTTTTCCCAGTCGAAGCGAGGAAGATTTTCGAACGCTCTTTTTAAACCTTCATTCCACTGCTTTTGTACTGATCTGTACATGTTACTATTTGTCGTCAATACGTTGTGATAAGGCTCTTCTATCTGGTCTGTTCGATGAATCGCTAATTCAATTGGTGGTCCAACGGATATGTTACTGCGAATCGTTGAATCTAGTGAAACGATAGCGCATCTAGCGGCATCTTCTAATGATGTTGAGGGCGTAATAATACGATCTAATATTGGCTTCCCATATTTATTCTCGCCAATTTGTAAAAAGGGGGTTTCGTCAGATGCCGAAATATAATTGCCTTGGGGATATATCAAAAATATTTCACTCTTTTTACCTTTGATTTGACCACCGAGTAAAAAGCTTGATTCATTACTGGTTTTTGACTTTTCCATGGCATCAGCATGTCGTTTTTGTTCTTGTTGACTTAAATCTCCAATGTACTGAGCTACTTCATGGAGGTAGTTCCCTTGACTGATATCAAAATCAGCGTTGGGATCTGATAAGTCACGTTTTATGGCATTTATTACCGCTTGAGATGTGGCTAAGCTACCTGAAGTTAATAGTACGATTGTTCGATTGTCAGGAAATACGAAGCTGGACATCTTACTGTAAGTGGCAACATAATCGACGCCAGCATTGGTACGGGAGTCCGAGGCGAATACTAAACCTTTATTCAGGGCAATAGCTAAACAGTAAGTCAATTGGCTTCTCTTTGATTTATTTAACGTTAAAACATCTTGTTATTGAGAAAAAACTTGCTCATATAATGCAGCGCAGTTATTTTGAACTGTGGCGAATTTAAAAACAATAAAATTTTAAATTTACACCTGACAAAAGCTTAACTATGTGAGTAAACTAAGATTAAACAACAATAATAAGTAAGTCTGGAGGATCTATGGCGATTAGATGGGGAAACTATGCAATAGGTCAATTTTATGACGAGCTGATTCAGGGGCGATCTAAACCGAGAGAGTATGCGAAAGATTTGTGTGACTACCTCAAGGGGTTGTCTGATAACGAACTAAAAGAATATAAAGCCGCATCCGATTCTGCCATTCAGGTTATGGGCATAACGTTTAGAATCTATAACGATGAAGAGGGTTCCATAGACCGCGCATGGCCTTTCGACATTATACCTCGCCTAATTGAACTCAAAGAATGGCAGCAAATTGAACTAGGCCTTAAACAACGTGTAAAAGCACTGAATATGTTTATTGATGACTTATACAATGATCAAAACATTATCAAAGACGGTGTTTTTCCGGCGAACTTATTAAAAAAATCTAAAAACTTTTTGAAAGATTGTATTGGTGTGAAGCCACCGCAGGGCATTTGGGCGCATATTTGTGGCTCAGACCTGGTGCGAGATCACAACGGAACCGTATATGTGTTAGAAGACAACCTTCGTGTTCCCTCTGGTGTTTCCTATATGTTGGAAAATCGACAAGTTATGAAGCGCGTTTTTCCAGAAATGTTCGAAAAATACAATATTCTTCCCATTGATAATTACCCTTCAGATTTATATGACATGTTGGCCAGTCTGTCACCACGAGATGTGAAAGAGCCGGAAATAGTGGTGTTAACTCCCGGTATATATAATTCAGCCTATTTTGAACATGCTTATTTGGCGCAACAAATGGGTGCTGAATTGGTAACGGGTGATGATTTAGTTGTGAAAGAAGATGATTGCGTCTACATGCGAACCATCAATGGATTAAATCGTGTGGACGTAATATATCGCCGAATTGACGACTGGTATATTGACCCAGAAGTATTCCATCCTGACTCAACGTTAGGTATTCCTGGGATTATGCGAGCTTGGAAAAAAGGCAATGTTGGTTTGGCCAACGCACCGGGTTCAGGGGTCGCTGATGATAAAGTTGTCTACAGTTATGTACCTGAAATTATTAAATATTATCTTAATGAAGACGCTCTGCTACCGAATGTGCCAACCTATCGTTGCGTTAATCCAGAAGAACGTGAATATGTGTTAGAAAATATTGAAAAAATGGTTGTAAAACCGGCCAATGAATCTGGTGGATATGGTATGTTGATTGGTCCACATGCATCTAAACGAGAGCATCAAAAATTCCGACAATTAATCAAAAAAGATCCGCGTAATTATGTAGCTCAGCCAATGCTGTTGTTATCCACTGCGCCTACTTTGATAGATAACAAAGCTGAAGGACGTCATTTAGATTTAAGACCCTTTATATTAAGTGGGCAAGATATCAAAGTAACCATGGGGGGCTTGACCAGAGTCGCCATGATTAAAGGCTCTACTGTGGTGAACTCATCACAAGGTGGTGGTAGTAAAGATACATGGATTGTTGATATGGAGGGCAATTAATATGTTGTCACGTGTCGCGAGTAATTTATGCTGGATGGGGCGTTATCTGGAGCGAGCAGAAAACACCGCACGATTAATTAATGTTAATTTTAACCTACTTTTAGATCTTCCCAAAAGCATTGTTTTAGGCTGGGAACCGCTTGTTGATATTGTCTCGAACCGAGAAGAGTTTTACGCAAAGTACCAAGAAGCGAACGAACGAAACGTTTTGAACTTTATGGTAGGTGATAGCAAAAATTTGGGCTCAATTGTAAACTCGTTAAGTGCCGCCAGAGAGAATGCAAGAACGATTCGTGAAATTATTCCTAGAGAGGCTTGGGAGCAGATTAACGAACTTTACTTGTTCGCCTATGCTAATCGTCAAAAAGCCATAGCTCGACGCTCTCGATATGAGTATTTAACGGAAATAATTGAATCCAATCAAAAGATCACGGGGATTCTTGTTAGTACGATGACACGAGATGAGGCATATCAATTTTTACGTATTGGACGTAATTTGGAGCGAGCTGATATGACCACTCGAATTATTGATGTTCGTTCTGCGTCTTTAGTTCAGGATATGGAAACTGAGCAATCAGCACTGGAGAATTTACAGTGGATGAGTGTATTAAAGTCGCTTACTGCTTATCAAATGTATCGTCGAGAGGTTCGACTCAAAATTCGACGACCTGATGTGCTGAAATTCCTGATGTTGGAAAATCGTTTCCCCAGAGCCTTGATTCATACCTTAAATCAAGTCGAATATTGTTTGCGAGAATTACCTAATTACGAGCAATGTGTGGAGATGATATCCAAGGTTGAAAAGCAATTATTGGAAGCTAATCCGCAATTGTTAATTCAGGATAAATTACATGAATTTATTGATGAAATGCAATTAGGCTTGATTAATGTGTATAACAAAATTGATGAAACTTATTTTTAAGCATTGAAGTTAAAGCACTACTGCATTAGTGATGTTGCAAGGTTAGATTTAAAAACGGCTCAACATTGATAAAATGTTGAGCCGTTTGTCTCGGTAATTTTAATTGGCGGCCTCTTGTATGGCATCACCCGCACTTTCTATATCTTTGCCTGCACCTTCAACAGTTGCACAACCTGTTAGCATCACTAGCATTAACGTCAAGGTAAGAATAATTTTAATTTTTGATTGTAAAGTCATAATGTTGCCTCACTGTGTTTTGATAACAAGTCTATAAATGGGATTTAAAGCACTACGTTATACTGAACTAAGCGAGTTTAATGCCAATTTGTAAGTATTTGAATTTAATGTCATTTACTCAATTTTATTTAGGTTGGGAGAGTTGCTTTTAGCCAAATATTCTTATTCTATGGAATAATTTACACAGGCTTATTATGAAAAATGAGATCGAAATTCAGTCTAAAACGATGATCTGCCAGTAGTTGATTGGGGTAAATTCTTAAAATCGTAATTGGTTGTAGCAGTGATAAATTTTACCCCACCGCCAAGACAGTTCTAAGCTACACAGTTTGGCATGAATATCAGATGGTCGATCATCACTATTCACTGGTAAATCTGCCGATAAATAAGTCACTCTCCAAATCCCGATTTTTGCATCTCGCTGAAATTGAATTTTACCAAGCAACTGATTCTGTTTATAAATAAAGCAAGTGCGTTTTGAGTATCGAATATTATGAGTCATCATAACTGTGATTATATACAGTTGTTTGTGTTGGGCTAGACTTTTTGATTGGTACTATTGCATTTGATAAATAAATTTTGCCAGACTTTCTCGTGTTTATGCCGTGCATTGAGATAATTTTCTGATTCTAATTTTCTTTGTATTAAAAATTTTTTGAAAGGCTCCAATAATACTGGGTTATTACGTAAAGTCTTGAAGTTAGGTTCTAACATGTGGTGAACCTCCGCTAAACGACCTATAACGGGGAGGATATCTGCGATGAAGTTTTGCTCGTAGATTAGCTTCAGATTTGCTATCTGTTCAGCAGAGGAAGCGGATTGACAAGATATCTTAGCAAACTCACTTTGTAATCTATCAGCCAGATTGTTAAGCCAAAAGCTCAGTTGATTTTGTGTATACCAAATTTGTGCAGGCAGTGGTTGTTGTCGTAGCGTATTTAATGCTGCTTCTAATCCATCAATGTCTGTCATCGTAGGGGAGTATAAGTTAACTATTAAACTTAGCGAAGCTTGATATGATCGCAGTTGCTCGTTACTTATTTGTGTAAATAGCGTTGAATTGGTACTCAACGAGCGTCTGATTTCAGCACTGCTAAGGACCATTTGCGCCCACACTTTTGGTAGTGTTTGATATTTGTCCTCAAGCCACTGGGTTAACTGCTGCTGTTGTTGTTCGTCATCAGTTTGCTGAAGACATTCATTAAGCCCTTGAATTAATTTAACTTCGTAAGCGAAGCGTTGGGATGGCAATTGAACCTTACCTAGTGCTGTGTTTCGTTGTGCAATTAAGGTGAATACAGGACAATGCTTCAAAGCATAAAAGTCTCGTAAATTCATTGTCGTCTCAGGAATATCTAATTTCATCTGTTGCGATGATGGATAATGAAGACTAGGGTTTTCAGTGTTTAATAGAATTGAAATGTTGAGCTCTTCGCCAACTTGGTTTTGATATTCAGTAAAACTCGATTGAATCGATGACTGGCCGCATGCATTTACCAAAATGAGGCTACAAAATAGCGGCAGCAAGGGTATTGATGACAAATAAACCACCTTTTGCTGTTTGTTTGTATATTTAAGCCCAGCAAATTTGATGGGCCTCTAAAAAATTAAAACCTCAACCTAATTTAATAATTGAGGTCAATACAACTGCTCATCATCTGAATTGATATTGATTTGAAGTTTGCGATTAAGCTCATCAATATGGAGCTTAACGTGAAACTCGTGACAGCAGTTGGGGCACTCTTCAAAGAAGTCCTGATCACCATTGCTGTAATCTACACTTATATGCAAGTGATGACCGCACTCTGGACAAGCAATAGTTTGTTCAGTTTCAAACACTTCAGTAGTCATTCATTCTCCTATGCGACACTAGGGTTCGCGATACTTCGACCTCCGTCAACTGCCAATATCTGGCCTGTAATATAAGGAGCCGAAATTAGAAATGCGATTGCTTCAGAAATGTCTTTTTCACAACCTAAACGGCCTAATGGGATCTGAGACAGTATCGCATTTTTTTCGTTTTCTGGGAGGGCCGTGTCCGGCCACAAAATTGCCCCAGGGGCTACACCGTTAATACGAACATCAGGTGCTAATTCTTGTGCAAGTGATTGGGTTAGCGTCACCAAAGCCGCTTTCGCCATGCAGTATATAGTATGGCCTGACAATGGACGTTGTGCATGAATATCCACCATATTGATCACAACACCTTGATTTTGTGCAAGTTGTTTTTGTAATTTTTGAATTAGGAATAGCGGGGCTTGAGCGTTACTGCCCATTAGAGCTTGCCAATCTTGTGCTACAAAGTCTCCTAGGGGAGTAGGGTAGAAGGCGGATGCGTTGTTAATCAACACATCAATGCGACCAAAAGCGTCGACAGCTGACTGGGCAATTTTGTTTAACGCTTCCAGTTCACACAAATTACCTTGTACCCATTTTACTGAATCTGCTCGTTTGCTATTCAATTGCTTGGACAATGCTTCAACTTGTTCCACAGAATGATGGCAATGCAGCACAATTCGATAGCCTAAATTATGCAGAAATTTAGCCGTGTAAGCCCCAAGACGTTTGGCACTGCCAGTGATAAATACTACTTTGTTTTCCATGATACCTAGTTTAATCGTTTATGAAGATAACAAAGACTAGCTGGGATAGATTTTTGACACAAGTCCGGTTTTAGTTCTGAGTTTAAGCAAGTCCTTCATCCTTGCATATTCCTAAGCAGTGATTTTGCGGTTTGCAAATAATTTCCCCCAAACAACAATGCATGGTTGAGAATATGATACAACTGGTAAACCTGCTTTCTGTAAGCATAATGCTCCGTAAGCGGCCAAATCGAGTTATAGCCTTGATAAAAGGTAACTGGAAATTTATTAAATAATTCTGTCATCGCAATATCTGTCTCCCTATCGCCAAAATAGAACGCTGGGTCAAATACCACCGGTGAATCATGCTGGAAGCCTGTGTTACCAATCCACAGGTCGCCGTGTAGCATAGAGGCTGGAGGATTATGCCCGTGTAACAATTTTTCGACAGATTCAACCACATCATCGATGGCTGCAATGTGATGACCGTTTTCTGCTAAAAGTTGAAGCATATAACCGATACGTTGTTCGGCAAAAAATTGCGCCCACTTTTTCGACCAACGATTCGGTTGAGGAGTTAAACCTATAAAGTTATCTTCCTGCCAACCATACATTTTTTGTGTTTGAGTTTGATGCATGGTGGCTAATTTTGAACCTAAATCGAACCAGTTTTTTTCATTGCCTGCGACTAACCGAAGATACTCTAAAACCAGATAACTTTTATTTTCACAAACACCAAAACAGATGACTTTCGGCACCTTAATAATATTGGCTTGTGCAAGGTGCTCTAGCCCTTCAGCTTCGGCACTGAAATTCGATATTTTGTCCTCATCATTGAGCTTAACAAAAAAACGTTTGTGTCCATCTGTAATGCGGTAAGCGCTATGAGAGTCTCCTTCAGTGATCTCTCGGATATCGTCACAAATAAATTCTTGATTTAATATTTGACTAATTTGATCGCTAACAAAATGCCACATAAGTTTGACTTAATTTAGCTATAAAACCTGAGTATGGATCACTTGCAAATAATTGAAGGTATTTTTCATTATTAAAAAGTACACGTTATAACTTTTTGTAATGTTAAAACCTTGTAGGCGCACCGAATATTTCCCCCAGATTATGAAAAGTTTTAAACATCGAAGATACAACTAACTTATTTGCTAGCCAGATAGGGAGATTTCCAGAGGGTTCACCATATCCGATGTATTCAATTTGCATAGTATTTTTTGATGTTGCGGTTATTCGCCAATTACCGCGCACATTTTGTATCCGAACAAGTGTGTTGTTGGGCGGATAATATTCAGAGTAGTCTTGTACTTGAATCCTTATTGTGTGAGTTGCTGAATCAATTTCGGTAAATGACTTGGTTATCATTTCACGGTCTTTGGCTGGCCAAGGTGCGTTGAAAGTCGTTTTGACGATTTTCTCTACAGGCGAGGGGGAGGCAAGAAGTTCGACTTTTTCGCAATTATCAATCCAGCTAGCGGCGATTGCGGTATTATCCAGAAGTGTTAAAAAATCTTCGGGCACGCCCTTGACTGTAATCGTTGCTTTGAGCCAAACGTAACCGCTGACATCTTCAACAGTGTGAATCTTGATATGCTCTGTTTGTTTTGCTAACAACCAATTTTCCCTTGATGGCTTGGCAAAGGTTTGAACATGCAGCAACAATGATAAACACAGTAATGCGTATTTTATACATGCATTATATGTCCGTACTGATTGCATCGGCAGTAACATTTTAGGTATCATGTGTTCCTTCTCCCTGATCGTAGCAGGGTTGATTTTTTATTAACTTATTCATTTTTCGGTTTAAGTTGTTTAAACACCCTCCGCTGGGTGTTTTTTATTGTTTATACACTTAGAACCGAAAAATAACTTTATAATTCACACGTGGCGCTTGGTAGGTGTCACCACTGTGTAAAGGATTATTCAATGCTAACAATTACTCTTCCTGATGGCAGTCAACGCCAGTTCGAAAATTCCGTTTCTGTATTAGATGTAGCCAATGATATTGGACCAGGGCTAGCGAAAGCTACTATTGCTGGAAAAATAAATGGCGAGCTGGTGGACGCCGTCGACATGATCACTGAAGATGCCAGTCTACAGATTATTACTGCCAGAGACGAAGAGGGATTAGAAATCATCCGTCACTCTTGTGCACATTTGATTGGTCACGCCATCAAACAGCTCTATCCTGACGTCAAAATGGCCATAGGTCCAACAATCGATAACGGTTTTTATTACGATATCGACATGGAACATTCATTAAATGATGACGATCTAGTCAAGCTGGAAAAGCGTATGTTAGAGCTGGCGAAAACCAGTTATGACGTGGTTAAGAAGAAAGTAAGTTGGCAGCAAGCAAGAGATACCTTTGAAGCTCGTGGTGAGACTTATAAAATAGAAATCTTGGATGAAAACATCAGCAAAGATGACAGTCCAGGACTATACCATCACGAAGAATATGTCGATATGTGTCGCGGTCCTCATGTACCTAACATGCGTTTTTGTCAACATTTCAAGTTAATGAAAGTGGCTGGAGCTTATTGGCGTGGTAATAGTGACAATAAAATGTTGCAGCGCATTTATGGCACAGCTTGGGCTGATAAAAAACAACTGAAAGCTTACCTCAATCGTTTAGAAGAAGCTGAAAAGCGTGATCACCGTAAAATTGGTAAAGCATTAGATTTGTTCCATTGGCAAGAAGAAGCGCCTGGAATGGTGTTCTGGCACAACGATGGTTGGAGTATTTACACTGAGCTAGAAAAATATATTCGCATAAAACAACGTGAATATGGTTTTGGTGAAGTAAAAGGCCCACTGATGATGGACCGCGTTTTGTGGGAAAAATCTGGTCATTGGGAAAAATACTCTGAGCATATGTTTACCACAGAGTCTGAGAAGCGTGAATATGCTATCAAGCCGATGAACTGCCCGGGACACGTACAAATATTTAATCAAGGTTTGAAATCATACCGTGACCTACCTTTGCGTATGGCTGAATTTGGTTGTTGTCACCGTAACGAACCATCTGGTGCTTTACACGGCCTGATGCGCGTACGTGGATTCACCCAAGATGACGCACATATTTTCTGCACCGAAGATCAGATACAGGCCGAAGTGGCAAGTTGTATTGATATGATTTACGAAGTTTACAAAGTCTTTGGCTTTGATAAAATTGTAGTGAAATTATCCACACGTCCTGAAAAACGCGTGGGCTCAGACGAAGTTTGGGATAAAGCCGAACAAAAGCTTGCCGATGCATTGACCTCAAAGAATATCGATTTTCAGTATTTACCAGGTGAAGGTGCTTTTTACGGCCCCAAAATTGAATTTACCTTACATGATTGCTTAGACCGTGCTTGGCAATGTGGTACCGTGCAACTTGATTTCTCAATGCCTGGTCGTTTAGGTGCTACTTATGTTGCCGAAGATGGGGAACGTAAAGTGCCTGTCATGATTCACCGTGCAACATTAGGTTCACTTGAACGTTTTATCGGTATTTTGACTGAAGAGTATGCTGGCTTGTATCCGACTTGGTTAGCTCCAACTCAGGTTGTGGTGATGAATATCACCGATAAACAGGGTGAATATGCTGCAAATGTAGCGAAAAAATTACAACAAAATGGAATTAGATCGAAGTCGGACTTGAGAAATGAGAAGATAGGCTTTAAAATCCGCGAGCACACTCTTAGACGTGTTCCATTTTTATTAGTCGTAGGCGACAAAGAAATGGAAGCAAACGAAGTAGCGGTGCGCTCTCGCAAGGGTGATGACCTCGGTAAATTCTCAATAGAAGGGTTTATGGAGTTGATTAATCAACAGGTCACATCTAAGCAATTAGATTAATTTCGTGGAGGAACGACATATTAAAGGCGCTAATAATAAGGCTCAAGGCGATAAAGCCAACATCAATGAAGAAATCACAGCGACAGAAGTTCGCTTAATTGGTAAAGAAGGTGAACAGCTAGGGATAGTATCTCTAGGAGAAGCTCAAACTCTCGCCGACCAAGCTAGTTTGGATCTAGTAGAGATAAGTCCGAACGCTGAGCCGCCTGTATGTAAGGTAATGGATTACGGAAAGTTCCTTTTCGAGAAGAGTAAAGCTCAAAAAGAGCAGAAGAAAAAACAAAAGCAAATTCAGGTCAAGGAGATTAAATTTCGCCCTGGCACTGATGAAGGCGACTACCAGGTAAAACTGCGCAACCTGCGTCGCTTTCTAGAAGGAGGTGATAAGGCCAAGGTAACGATTCGTTTTCGCGGACGTGAAATGGCCCACCAAGAGATCGGCATTGAACAACTAAAACGCGTGCGCGCGGATTTAGAAGACATTGCTAATTGCGAATCTTTCCCTCATAGAGTGGAAGGTCGTCAAATGATCATGGTGCTCGCCCCAATTAAGAAGTAGTAAAGGTTTACAAGTAACTAAGGACCGTAAAATCGGATCTGCACCTTAAGTTCACCTTGCTGCTATGTTGAAACAACGACCCCAGAGTAGTCATGCAATGCATGTCCTCAAGTGTGGTCTTAACAATGCGGAGTTTTAGCAATGCCTAAAATGAAATCCAATAGTGGAGCAGCCAAGCGTTTTAAAAAAACCGCTTCAGGTCGTTTCAAAAGTAAGCAGTCTCACTTGCGTCACATTTTGACCAAGAAGAGCTCTAAGCGTAAACGTCACTTGCGTGGCAAGAAATTAGCCCATTCAGCTGACACTGCGTTGATTCAACGCATGTTACCTTACGTTTAAAGCACAGGAGACTAAAAAATGGCAAGAGTAAAACGTGGTGTAGTTGCCCGTGCCCGTCATAAGAAGGTACTAAAGCAAGCCAAAGGTTATTACGGAGCTCGTAGTCGAGTTTATCGCGTTGCTGTCCAGGCAGTAACAAAAGCAGGTCAATATGCATACCGTGACCGTCGTCAGCGTAAGCGTCAATTCCGTCAATTATGGATTGCACGTATTAATGCTGCGGCACGTCAAAATGGCATGTCTTACAGCCGTTTCATTAACGGTCTGAAGAAAGCGTCTGTCGAAATCGATCGTAAGATCCTTGCTGACATCGCTGTGCATGATAAAGGCGCATTTACTGCATTGGTTGATGCAGCAAAAGGCGCATTGGCTTAATTTTTAACAATTAAGTTTAAGTTCTTTCGGGAAAAGGCGAACCAGGATGGTTCGCCTTTTTTCGTTTTGGCTGAATATAAATTGTACTGATTATTCGGGTTAATAATTAGATATGCACTTTATCGCTTAAAAAATCTCAAAGCAGGCTATTCAAACCTTGCCTTTTACTAGTACTTTATAAGATAATAAATGAAAATAATTCTCATTTGTGGTCAGTAAGTCATGTTGCAAAATACAGTGTGGGAACTTCCTACTAAAAAAAACGCCGAAATCGTTGGATTACAAAGTGGTCTTTCGGTTGCTATGAGTAATAGGCTTAAAGAAATGGGCTTTTGTGACGGTGAGATAATCGTATGTTTAAAGCAATGTCCATTTAACGGTCCAAAAGTTGTGGAATTGGGTGGTGCAATCTTGTCAATTGATAAAGAAATAGCGCAAAATATTAAAATTAAAATATAGCTCAATTTCGTCTAACTCGTTAGCTCGTTATTTTCTACTTTACTAAATTCTCACTAAACAGGTACCCGTAGTGTCTTCAACTGTTTCAGATAATATTAATAATGCTCAACAGAAAGTTGTTTTAATTGGACGACCAAATAGCGGTAAAAGCTTACTGTTCAACCAATTAACGGGATTGCAGCAAAAAGTGGCTAACTTTCCTGGCGTCACAGTAGAGCTGAAATCAGGTAAGATGAAAGATCTAACGATTGTAGATTTCCCTGGAACTTATTCACTACATAGTTTCTCTCAAGACGAGCAAGTGGCAGTAGATGCGATTTATAAAGCTCTCGATAGCGATGAAACTAGTTTAATTGTGTGTGTCTTAGATGCCTCTAGACTAGAGCGCAGCTTGGTATTTGGACTGCAAATTCAAGCTTTAGCAAAAAAGCACAACAAAGGTTTTGTATTTGTCATCAACATGATCGACGACGCATTGCGTTTTGGACATGAAATCGATGTGCAAGGTCTATCAACAGAGCTAGGCTCACCGGTTTTTGCATTATCTGCGAAAACATTGATTGGACTGTCTGAGTTTCAACAAGCGTTACCTGAACTAGTTGAAAAACACCAGAGCACGATACCGAAAATAGTAAATGATAATCATGATGACGTTATCAAGCGAAGCCGTCAGCTAGCTTATAAGTTCGGCATGAATGCCAACGTAGTGCTGAAACAACAGAACCAGATAGATCAATTTCTATTACATAATTGGTTAGGCGGTGTTGCTTTCATGGCAATTATGTTTTTGTTATTCCAAAGTATCTTTACTTGGGCAACACCACTTATGGACGCGGTTGAAAGTGGTATAGGAATCCTTGCCAGTTTTGTCAGTGAGATGCTGCCTGAAGGTATTTTTAATGACTTCTTAAATGACGCTATATTTGGTGGGGTAGGCTCTTTCTTAGTTTTTGTTCCACAAATTATGGTGTTAACCTTTATTATTGGGTTGTTAGAAGACAGTGGATATTTAGCCCGTGCGGCATTGATTTGTCATAAACCCTTAAGCTTCTTTGGTTTATCAGGTCGAAGTTTTATTCCTTACTTATCGGGACATGCCTGTGCCATCCCTGCAATAATGGCCGCTCGAACAATTGAGTCACCACGTAAGCGTCTAATTACGATGATGACCATTCCTTTAATGTCCTGTTCAGCTCGTTTGCCCGTGTATGCTTTATTAATCGCAGTATTTATCCCGCAAGTCCAATATCTTGGCGGATTGGTAAATACTCAAGGGATGGTGTTCTTTGGTCTTTACATGACTGGCATAGTGACGGCATTAATCGTAAGTTTTGTGATGGATAAAATGCATTTCGCCGACAGTGATAAAAGCGAAATGCCTTTTATCTTGGAGTTACCAAGTTATCGTTTGCCGCACTGGAAACCACTGATGTATCGCGTGCTAAATAGCGCTAAGTATTTTATTCGACGCGCAGCACCCGTGATTTTCATGGTTTCGGTGGGGATTTGGATTTTGGGGTATTTCCCTATTCATGAGGGCGGTTTAGAAAATTCATACTTAGGCCATATAGGTCATTTTATTGAGCCTTTATTTGAACCTCTTGGTATCGATTGGCGATATGGCGTGGCTATTTTGATGTCATTTCTTGCCCGTGAAGTATTTGTTGGTACCTTAGGAACATTGTTTGGTATTGAAGGGGCAGATGAGAATATTGCTGGCTTAGCTGCCAACATCCAAAACGATGGGCTAACCTTTGCCGCAGGCATGGGGCTGTTAATGTTTTACGTTATTGCACTGCAATGTGTTGCCACTGTTGCAACTATTAAAGCCGAAACTGGCAGTCAAAAGATCGCTTGGGGTTTAGTTGTGGGTTATGGAGCCCTCGCATATTTGATGGCGTTTATCGTATATAACATTTTCTAAAACTGTAAATTTACATTACCTCACAAAGTGACGCTTATTTAGTGAATCTTTGTGGGGTTTAGAAGTTAAAAAAGAGTCTGATCACCAGTCACTTATTAGTAACATTTTCCCATTCAAAACTCTTTCATTGCCCCAACGGGCTTCTCTGATGCATATTTACTTAGCATTTTTCAAAATTAATAAAAATTTGTTGATCAATCACAGCCAGACTCTAGCTATAAGGGGCTGATTTCGTGTAGAATTGCCGGTTCTTTTTTTGAAGTACCATTAGCAGGTTTGTGAAGATAGGCCTTTAATTTATTAAGTAAAATTCCAATTCGAGGAAGCTATGGATCTCGACGCCATAATTGAACAGGCACAAATTAAAATTAACGATGCACAAGATGCGGCAACATTAGACGCAGTGCGAGTAGAGTTTATGGGTAAAAAGGGTCATATGACCGATTTGCTCAAAGGACTTGGTAAGTTATCAGCTGAAGAGCGTCCAATTGCCGGACAAAAAATAAACTTAGCTAAGCAAAAGATTCAAGGGCTTATTTCAGTTCGCGGCGAATACTTGCGAGATGCTGAGCTGAACGCTAAATTAGCCGGTGAAACAATTGATGTCACTCTACCAGGCAGAACTGAAAATCTCGGCGGGCTGCACCCAGTAAGCAGAACTATACGCCGAATTGAAAGTTTCTTTGGAGAACTAGGTTTCACCGTGAAATCAGGGCCCGAAGTGGAAGACGGTTTCCATAATTTTGATGCTTTGAATATACCCGCTAATCATCCAGCTCGTGCTGATCATGATACCTTCTATTTTAATCCTGATGTAATGCTGCGTACGCAAACATCAGGTGTGCAAATTCGTACCATGGAAGTAGAAAAGCCACCGCTACGTATTATCTCTCCAGGTCGTGTATATCGTAATGATTACGATCAAACTCATACGCCTATGTTTCATCAGGTGGAAGGGTTAATGGTGGATAAAAATGTCAGTTTTGCGGAACTTAAAGGTGTACTTCATGACTTTTTAAATAATTTCTTTGAAGCCGATTTACAGGTGCGTTTCCGTCCTTCTTATTTTCCTTTTACAGAGCCTTCAGCGGAAGTTGATGTGATGGGACAAAACGGCAAATGGTTAGAAGTACTGGGTTGCGGCATGGTTCATCCAAATGTACTTAGAGCGGTTAACATAGACCCAGAAGAATACACTGGATTTGCTTTTGGCATGGGAGTCGAACGTCTTACCATGTTGCGTTACGGTGTGAACGATCTTCGTGCCTTTTTTGAGAACGATCTTCGTTTCCTCAAGCAGTTTAATTAAGGGGACTCGATAAAATGAAATTCAGTGAAAAGTGGTTGAGAGAGTGGGTTAATCCAGCAATATCAACACAACAATTATCAGAACAACTTAGTATGGCCGGTTTAGAAGTTGATGCAGTTGACCCGGTTGCAGGCGAGTTTTCAGGTGTATTAGTGGGCGAAGTTGTTGAGTGTGGACAACACCCTAATGCAGACAAGTTACGAGTGACAAAAATTAACATCGGAGAAGACGAGTTAATTGATATCGTTTGTGGTGCACCGAATTGTCGACAGGGCATCAAAGTTGCTGTAGCAACTGTTGGCGCCGTACTACCAGGTAACTTTAAAATTAAAAAGGCGAAATTACGAGGTGAGCCTTCGTTTGGTATGCTTTGTAGTTTTTCTGAGTTAGGTATTAGCGATGATCATGACGGTATTGTAGAGCTTCCTAGTGATGCGCCAATTGGTCAGGATATTCGTGACTATCTACAATTGGACGATGTCACTATTGAAGTCGATTTAACACCTAACCGAGCGGATTGCCTTGGTATCAGAGGGGTAGCGCGGGAAGTAGGTGTGTTGAATCAGGTTGAAGTGAACGCACCAAAAATAGAAGGCGTTGATAGTAAAATTGAGGATACTCGAGAAATCCAACTTGTCGCACCTGAAGCGTGCCCAAGATATTTAGGCCGGGTATTAAAAAACATAAACCTTGCAGCAAAGTCACCTTTGTGGATGCAAGAGAAACTTAGACGTAGCGGTATTCGTAGTATTGATCCCGTGGTAGACGTAACAAATTACGTTTTACTTGAACTGGGTCACCCAATGCACGCGTTTGATTTGGATAAATTGGATGGTGATATTGTTGTCCGTTTTGCCAGTGAAAATGAAAAATTAACGCTTCTGGATGGCAACGAAACTAAGCTAAAAACCAATACACTGGTGATTGCTGATCAACGTAAAGCATTAGCAATGGCTGGGATTTTCGGTGGTTTAGAATCCGGTGTCACAAATGAGTCTAAGAATATATTTTTAGAAAGTGCATTTTTTGCGCCTGACGCGATTATGGGCAAAGCCCGTCAATACGGTTTGCATACTGATGCATCACACCGCTACGAGCGTGGCGTAGATCCACAGCTACAAAGAGTGGCAATGGAGCGAGCGACCCAACTTCTTTTGGATATTGTTGGTGGTGAAGCTGGACCAATAACTGAGTCTGTTAGCCAAGAGCATCTTCCAACACAAAAGACTATTCAACTGCGAGCATCGCGTCTGACGCGTATTCTTGGAATCCATGTAGAAGACGCGAAGGTGACCGATATCCTAACTCGTTTAGGTTTAGACGTTAGCTTCTCCGATAATAAGTGGACGGTTGTTGTACCTGCTTATCGATTTGATATCAGCATCGAAGAAGATCTGATTGAAGAGATTGCCAGAGTCTATGGATACAATAGTATTCCAACAATAGCGCCTACTGCTAAGTTAAAAATGTCGGTCCATAAGGAACAAAACCTTACTTTAGACAGACTAAAACAAACGTTGGTAGAGCGAGATTACCAAGAAGCGATAACCTATTCATTCGTGGATCCTAAAGTGCAAAGTGCTTTATTCCCTGACGCCTTAGGTATGCAGTTGCCTCATCCTATTTCTGCTGATATGTCTGCAATGCGTGTTAGTTTGTGGACAGGACTATTGCAGTCTGTGTCTTACAACCAAAAACGTCAACAAAGTCGTGTCAGATTATTTGAAACAGGTTTGAGATTCGTACCTGATGAGAATGAGAAAACCGGTGTAAGACAAGAAGTTGTTGTTGGTGGTGTGATATGTGGTAATCGCAACAATGAACATTGGAATATGGAAGACCGTGCTGTTGACTTCTACGATGTTAAAGCGGATGTAGAAGCTTTGTTGCAAACTACAGCTAATCTTTCTGAGTTTAGTTTTAAAGCGGCCCAGCATTCAGCTCTTCACCCAGGCCAATGTGCACAAATTTATCGTGATCAAGAGTTGGTCGGATATGTCGGTGCTGTGCATCCTAAATTTACCAAAATATTGGGGTTAAACGGCAAAACGTTCGTTTTCGAGCTTGATTTCAATGCAATTGGAGGCAAAAAACTGCCATTAGCTGAAGAAATTTCAAAATTTCCTGCTAATAGGCGTGACATTGCTATCGTTGTAGAGGAAGATAAAGTTGTAGGTGAAATAATTTCTTACATCGAAAAATTTGGCGGAAATCAACTAGTTGGCCTAAACTTATTCGATGTGTACAGAGGCAAGGGAATAGAGGCCGGTTATAAAAGCTTGGCAATCTCTCTTACTCTACAGGACCAAACAAGAACGCTTGAAGAAAATGATATTCAAGCGGTAGTTGAAGACATTCTGTCCCAGTTAGCAGAAAAGTTCGGGGCATCATTGAGGGATTGACTTTATGGCGTTAACCAAAGCTGAAATGGCTGAGCATTTGTTCGAAAAATTGGGAATTAATAAGCGGGATGCTAAAGATCTTGTTGAATCATTTTTTGAGGAAGTAAGAGAAGCACTTGAAGACGGAGAGCAAGTAAAATTGTCCGGCTTCGGTAACTTTGATTTACGTGAAAAAAATGAACGTCCTGGTAGAAACCCTAAAACCGGGGAAGATATTCCCATTAAAGCACGCAGAGTAGTGACCTTCAGACCAGGTCAAAAACTCAAAAGTCGTGTGGAAAATACGGAACCTTCAAACTCTTAAATCGAGTATTTCACACCCTTATTTTTATAAGGGTGTGAGACAGTTTCATTACCGGATAAACCTCCTAAAAAGCTGGTTAAAATCTGGAATTTACTGAATCTGATCACTTAATCTAAATAGTAATTTAAATGGCCAAAAAACTCTTACTGGTTGCAGCGTTAATTGTTGCGGCAGTTATCGCCTTAACGCAGTTAAATCAACCTGAAACTGTTTTAAGGGCTGATTTACCTAATCATCCATCTCAGAATCAGTCGGAAGATATTAAACAATACTCATACAAAGATATTTTAAACAATGATGAGTTTAAACTGGGGATGCAACAAGCTGTTGAAAATAATGACATTGAGCTTGCTAAAACGCTACAGGAAAAAGCCATTGAAATCGCAGTAGCCGCTAATTTGCCTGCAACTGAAGTATCCTTAATCTCTGGTGATAATGGATTGCGATTTATGCAGTTTTTAGCCAGTAGACAAATTTTTGTGAAAAAATTCCAACAACATTATCTTTCATTTCAAGATATCCAACAGTTGAAACTCGATTACCCAGAAGCGCAAGACTTGTTTGAGCGTTCAGATAATCTAATTGAAACTCGAGATAGTCAAATTCATGCATTAGCTGAACAGTTAGCAGGCGAGAGTGGGGATGTTGAATTGTATTTACAATTGGCTAAAGAACAGTGGATTGCCCGGCAATAAGCGCAGAAAACCATTGCTTAATTAGCGTGATGGAAGAATGCTAGTTAACTTTAAGATGCCAAGCGTTTTCTGATTGCCATTTTGAAATCCAATCCGGTATCTTTTCAGCTACCATGGGTTTAGCTATACCGTAACCTTGAGCTAGTTCGCAACCCAGTTTTACAAGGGCCTTTCCATGCTCAATGCTTTCTACACCTTCGGCGATCACTTTTCGTTGGAAAGCATTCGCTAAACCTACCACGCCTTGAACAATCGCTAAGTCATCAGTGTCCTCCAACATATCTCGTACAAAACTTTGATCTATTTTGATTAAATATGCTGGTAATCGCTTGAGATAGGTAAGTGAAGAGTATCCAGTGCCGAAGTCGTCAATCGCAAATCGGACGCCTAGTTCTTGGCATGTATTCATTGTTGTGGATACGAGGCTAGTATCGTGTAAAGCGCTGGTTTCAAGTATCTCCAGTTCTAATCGATTTGGATTGACTTCTGGGTGGGCGCTCAACAATGCAGCTAAACGAGTTGTGAAATTATTTTGTTGTAATTGATAAGCACTAATGTTTACACTTATCGGAATATCTAAGCCTATTTTTTGCCATTGGTGTATTTGCGACAAAGCGCTGTCGATAACCCATTCCCCCAATTTTAAACTAATTACATGACCTTCTATTAAAGGTAAGAATGCTAAAGGCGGTATCAAACCATTCACTCGGTGTTGCCAACGTATTAATGCTTCAGCTCCAATAACCTCACCGGTTCGCATGTTGACCTTTGGTTGATAATGCAGTACGAATTCGTCTTTTTGCAAAGCGATATGAACATTTTCAATACTTTCGCGTTGTGTGTTGAGTGCAATATCTTCTGCTGTATCAAACAAATGAAATCGATTTTTACCTGCTTGTTTGGCGATATACATAGCTTGGTCGGCATGACGAATGAGTTGATCGGAATCTACATTGTCGTGGGGATAAAGGGTGACGCCAATACTGGCTGAAACTTGCATCAACGCATCGCCTACATTTACAGGATCTGATGCCGCTTTCAAAAGACGTTTTAAAATCAGTTCAGTATCTTCAAATTTCTGTAAATCAACCATCACTGCAATAAATTCATCTCCTCCGATTCGAGCCAGAGTATCTCCCTCGCGCAAGGCTTCTTTCATACGTTGGGAAACGGCGATAAGCAGTTCATCTCCTACATTGTGTCCGTAGGTGTCATTGATGGCTTTGAAACCATCTAAATCCATAAATGCTACGGCTAACGATTGGTTGCGTCGTTCGCACTGCATGGTCGCTTGGCTCAATCTATCTGCAAGTAATACGCGATTTGGAAGATTCGTCAAAGCATCATAGTGGGCAATACGTTCTAGTTGTCCTTGATATGCTTTCATTGGCGTAATATCGGTGGATAAAGATACGTAATGCTGAACATTGCCTGTGGAGTTTTTTACCGCACTAATGGTCACTAATTCTGGATATATGTCGCCATTTTTACGTTGACTCCAAATTTCGCCACGCCAATGACCTTGAGTTTCAATGGTTTCCCACATTTCATCGTAAAACTCCGTAGAGTGGCGATTAGAGCGCAAAATACTGGGCTCCTTTCCTTGCACATCCTGAAGT
Organism: Alteromonas sp. M12; assembly: GCF_037478005.1. NCBI lineage: Bacteria > Pseudomonadati > Pseudomonadota > Gammaproteobacteria > Alteromonadales > Alteromonadaceae > Alteromonas > Alteromonas sp. M12. The sequence goes on from NZ_CP144164.1 coordinate 2,126,440, forward strand.
GTATATCCGGTAATGTGCGTAAATGCTTCGTTAATTTCAATAATTTTAACATTGGCATCGGTGATCATGATGCCTTCTTGGGCATGGGTAAATACGCTGGCTGCTCGTTCCAGCTTTTCTTCGGCTTGTTTTTTCTCAATGGCGATACTTGCCAAACTCGCGGTTTGCTCAATCAGCAAAAGATCTGCGTCAGTCGGTTGGTGTGGAGCATGATGATAAATGGCAAATGTACCTAGCACTGTTCCAGTAGTTGAACGTATGGGCTCTGACCAACATGCGCCTAATCCAGCTTCTTTTGCGAGTTCTTTATAGGGAGCCCAATATGGATGGCAATTAATATCATCTACTACCACCCGTTTGTTGGTAAACGCTGCGGTTCCACAAGAACCCACTCCAATACCTATCTCTATGCCGTTAATAGCGTCATTGTAAAATTGAGGTAGGCCATTTGCAGTGCCAATAACTAAATGTTTTTGTGATTCATCTAATAACAGAACACTACAAAGCATATTGGGATTTTCTTGTTCAACGACCTGTACTATAGCGTGCAGTATTTCGCTTAAAGGTTTACCTCGAGAAATCAGCTCTAACACGTGACGACTTGACTTGACCCGCAATTCAGCCTGTTTTCGTTGACTGATATCGTGAATGATACCGACTAAAAAATGTTTGCCCTGAGAGTCGGTAAATCGGTTTTTTTTAGTCAGTACGGTTTTTTCTTCGGCCCCCAATATTGTTAACGTTTCTTCGCATAGAATTTCATCCCCAGTTAGTAATACTTTTTTGTCGACGGCTAAAAAGTGTTGGCGTTCTTTTGCTGTTACTTTTTCTGCAAGGGTTTTACCCAAAGCTTCTTTTCTTGTTACCCCGAATATTTTACAAAATGCATCATTCACAAGTAACAATCTGCACTCTTCATCTTTAACGAAAATGGGATCTCCAGTGATATTGAAAGCAGCATTAAAATACTTTTCAATCTCACTGGGTTTTTCAAAAAATTTACTTAAAGGAGGTGCCTTTTTACTATTTTTCGATGTCATGTTACAAACTCCTAGTCAGACAATTTTAACAAGAGATGCCTGTTTAGTTCTGCTGACCTGTATAACGATTTAACAATAGTTTTGGCTTCGATTGCTCAATTTGAATTTGATTTGAGTCTTTCTCAATAATTTCGAAGTGATATTGTCCGTGAGCATATTTATAAAGTTAAAAATAAATCGACAGGGTTTACGAATAATTGATTCTCTTTACAATTATAACTGCCATCGAAATTTTAGTAATTATACATTGGTTCTATAAAAATTAGCATAAGCGATAGGAAATAGATATTCTCGAACTCTACTTGATAGAAAAATCACGTTCGCGAGGTTGAGATTCAGGCGATTGAGGATACCTCTCTCAAGAGCAAGGGCATTAGTTCCATTAAGGTTTTTTAATTTACTTTATCTTTAAATCTTGGGGTAAATCGTCCTTAATAAATAGCCAAGCTAAAGCGGAAATTAGAAGACAAACACCGCAAATCACAAATAGTGAGTCTTTGTTGTCCACTTGATTTATATATTTTCCTATTCCTAAACTGGAAACTAATTGAGGGAGAACCACTGATAGATTAAATAAACCCATGAACAAGCCCATTTTTGCAGCATGTACTTTTTGCGACATTATTGCGAAAGGCAGGCTGATAGTTGCGGCCCATCCGATCCCTAAAAACGCCATCATTATATAAATACTTAATTTGCTTTCGCCAACTTGAGACAGCACAAAATATGCTAAAGACATCGATGCAATGCAGTAAGTATGTATTTTCACTCGGCCTAATTTTTTAGCCAATGGCTCTAACAATAACGCCGGTAAAATTGCTGAAACCACACTTAAAATAAGAAAGCCTGCGCTGATAACCTGACCTGTTTGGTTATCTGTTAATTCCGGTAGGTTCTGTTTAATAAAGCCAATAATATAGATAAACATCGACTGTACCCCCAGCCATGTGAACGCATGAGCGGCCAACACTTTTTTAAATCCCTGTTCACTGGTGCCATCGGGATTCTGGACTTCTTTACTGATGAGGGTTTTTAAAATTAATGCCAAGGTTATCACTAAGCAGATTGCTTCTATCCAATAGTGATGAATATCTATATTAGCGATTTTTACTGTAAACGCGTACACCGAGTAAAGAATAAACCCCCATAGCGGCTCAATCACTTTACAGCCATTCCAAAAGCCTAATTTTGGGTGAGGAGTGGCTGATTCAGTTTGCTGTAAAGAACGGGATTCGGTAACAAACAGCGGTGGCAAAATAGACATCACTAATACTAAGCCAACGCCCACATAAATTAGCGCGTAATTATTCCAAAATGTACCTATCACATAGGCCAAAACACCGAATGAACCGGATACGGTTTGCATCCATGTATAGCCTTTAGTGCGCTCATGTCCTTTAGGAGTTACGTCCGCGATTATGGAGCGAGTAGGGTTGAAGCTTATGTTGATTGATAAATCTAGTGTCAACGCTATAAGAACGGCAATACCTAAAATGGCTTCAATATTGAGTGCAGCAGAAATAATACCGATATTGGGTAAAGCTAATAAACTTAAAGAGGCAAGTACACCACCAATGATGATAAATGGCCGTCTTCGGCCTCCCCAGAACCATATGTTATCGCTAATTGCGCCAACGACTACTTGCCCTAGGATCCCTGCAATTGGCCCTGCTGCCCAGACAAATCCAACATCGTGTAAATCTAAACCATACTGGGTTGTTAATATCCAACTTAACGCGGCTATTTGCACTGATAGTGCAAACCCCATAGCACTTGCTGGTAAACTAAGGAGGGTGTAAAAACCATTACTAAGATTTTTTTGTGCCGCTAGCATACTATTCTCTTATTTTTATTATTTGAGATAAAACTCTGCTGTTAACATTATTGTAACCTAAGCGTTTGCTTTTGATAGAAACATACGTATGCAAAACTCAAAATAGCGGCATAACACAAGAAAAGTGATTTTCACTTTAGTTATGTCATTCATTCTTATATAGTTTTGTTCATCCAATTGAATTATTAATGAGAGCCCAATGGGACCAATAATGCTGGATGTCAGTGGGTATGAAATATCACCCGAAGAAAAAGACATCTTAGATCATCCGCTGGTAGGCGGAATCATACTATTTTCACGAAATTACCATGATCAGAAACAACTTAAAGAGTTGGTTAGTGAGCTACGAAAAAATGCGCGTAACGACCTGTTAATTGCTGTTGATCATGAAGGGGGCAGGGTACAACGCTTTCGTGAAGGTTTCAGTGCGATACCGGCAATGGGCAGCTTTTGTGCGGCTGACGCCAAGATCTCTGAGTTGATGCTGACACAAGCAAATACCTTTGGTTGGCTAATGGCTGCTGAGTTACTTGCATTTGATATCGATATTAGTTTTGCACCAGTTTTAGATATTCATGGCGTATCTGATGTCATCGGAAATCGCAGTTTTCATCAAGATCCAACACATATTGTCTCACTTGCCAGCGCCTTTATTCATGGCATGCACAGTGCTGGTATGAAGTGCACTGGAAAACATTTTCCAGGCCATGGCAATGTTAAGGAAGATTCACATATTGCAATGCCGGTAGATAAACGCAGTAAAGAACAGATATTTCAGCTTGATATGACTGTTTTTGATAAGTTACATCAACAAGGTTTGCTAGATGCGGTGATGCCAGCCCACGTTATCTATCCTGCGGTAGATGCTTTACCTGCTGGCTTTTCTCCTATTTGGGTTGGGCAAATTTTACGTCAACAACTTGGCTTTAACGGCGTAGTGTTCACTGATGATTTATCGATGCAAGGTGCGGTGCAATTGGGCTCAATCGTAGAGCGTGCGCAAGCCGGTTTAAATGCAGGCTGTGATATGACATTGGTGTGTAACAGTCCTAATGAAGCAGCCCAAGTCATCGATGGTTTACCCAGTGATTACCAATCAACAGGGCGAGTGAAAAGTATGCGTAAGGGGCCTTTTCCAGGTTTTTCTGAGTTACAAAAAACGGCGAAATACCAAATGGCATTAAAAACCTTAGGTCAATTTAATGAAAGTTAATTATCCGGTTATTGGTGCTGCATTTGTTGTATCTATTGCAGTCTATGCGGGTTTATACTTTTCATTACAACAAAGCCACATTATTGCCATTACTGCATCTATAACCTTATTCATTGCTACTTTGTGGGTATCAGAGGCACTGCCAATTCCGGCAACATCACTTATTCCTTTTTTTGCTTTCCCTATGGCGGGGGTGATTACCCATAAAGACGCTGCATCTGCTCTGGGCAGCCATGTCATTTTATTATTGATGGGAGCATTCATGTTGTCTAAATCGTTAGAGCGATCTAACGTTCATAGCCGACTTGCACTGTATATGTTGAGGATGACGGGCAGTCAAAGTCCGCGACGTTTAGTTCTTGGTTTTATGCTAACGGCAGCTATTCTAAGTATGTGGATTTCAAACACGGCCACAACCTTAATGTTGTTACCCATTGTTTTAGCCATCGTTCCCCATATTAAACAACAAAAGATTGTTGTCGCCTTGTTGTTGGGAATTGCCTATTCCGCAAGTTTGGGAGGGGTAGGCACGCCGATTGGTACACCCCCTAATATTATTTTCATGAGCGTCTATTCAGAAGTACAAGGACATGAAATTGATTTCCTTCAATGGATGAAGACTGGGGTGCCTGTTGTAATAATCGCTATACCCTTGATGGCTTTATGGTTAACTCGAGGCCTTAAGACCATGGATGATTGCCATTTACCTAAAGTAGGAAGCTGGCAGGTAGCCGAAAAACGCGTGTTAATTGTATTTTCGATTGTTGCTCTGGCTTGGGTCTTAAGACCTTATTGGACAGATTGGTTTAATATGCCTTATGTTGGCGATAGCAGTATTGCCCTTTTTGGCGTTGTATTAATGTTCCTAGTTCCTAATGGCAACTTGGATAAACAAGGTAAAAAAGAAACGCTTTTGGATTGGCCCACAGCGAATGATATTCCATGGGGAATGTTACTGTTGTTTGCTGGCGGGATTTGTATTGCTAAAGCATTTTCCGCATCAGGATTGAGTGAGGTTATGGGCGGCTGGTTGAATGGTTTGTCACAATTGCCAGTTCCATTGTTGGTTCTGTCGGTGTGTCTTTTTGTGACATTTTTAACCGAGATAACCTCGAATACAGCTACGGCAACACTATTGATGCCTATTTTAGCTACCGCAGGAGTAGCTGCAGGCATAGATCCAGCATTATTGATGATGCCAGCTGCAATGAGTGCAAGTTGCGCATTTATGCTTCCGGTGGCCACAGCTCCCAATGCTATTGTTTATGGTACCGGAAAGTTCAGTATTAAAACCATGGCCAGAGAAGGAGTGATGCTAAATATTATTGCTGCTTTGGTCATCACGGGTGTAACTGTTTTTACTTTCTAAGTTAACCTGACTAAACCTTTATTTCGTCTATTACATAGTGGTGGTTGACGGCCCTGGCCAGGACAAATAAATAGTCAGATAAGCGATTCAGATATTGCAAGCACGCTTCAGGTACGGGGTAATTTGAAAGTAACCCAACCATGCGTCTTTCTGCTCTTCTGGTTACCGTTCGACATATTTGAGCTTGTGCAGCGACTGGATGACCACCTGGCAAAATAAAGTGGGTTTGAGGGGGGAGTTCAGCTTGCAAACTGTCAATATTGGTTTCTATTGCCTGCACATCTTTATCTGTTAAAGTTGCATTGGCTGAAATAGCGAAACCGATTTGAAACAGGTTTTTCTGAATATCCGTTAACAGCTCAGTTTGCGCAGTGATGACAGGGCACATAGTGTTGCTTATCAACATCCCTATATGCGCATTCAGCTCATCTAAAGTGCCGTAACATTCTAATACCTCATCACTCTTATCTAAACGAACCACTTTGTCTGCATAAATTTGGGTTTTACCGGTGTCACCTGTTTTAGTATATATTTTCAAGTTTATTGCTCTGTAGTTTTTTGCTTATCAAAAGAAGCGGGTAAATCATAACGTCTTATTTGAATAATCATTCCGAACATTGGATGGTCAAAATAGTGCACTTGATTACTAATCACACGACGTAATTGGTTAAACGGATAACTTTGTAAACGATCCGGTTTTGGTAACGATTCCTGTACCTGTTTTGCGGCCGCTTGTTCTCTAAGGTAAGCAGGAGAATCAAAAACGGGAGCACGAAAATCTATATTGCTATCGATATGCAGATACGGAGTACGCTGAATATAGCGTAAAAACACTTTTACCGTACCATCTAGTTCCCAGATATCGTTCACATTAGTTGGCGTATTTATATCTTCAACGGAGGGTTCGTCGAGGATGTCAATAGTCGGCTCGTTAAATTCAAAATTTTCATTATTTAACGCTAGTTTTATTTGTTCAATTAAGTCTGCTTGCTGACTCGTTTGTGCAAGATCAATGGAGGTTAAATCAGCAGTGCTTAGATTGCTGTCTTGCTCTGTTAGTGATGATGTCAGCATATTGATTGAAGATGCGTCTAAATTTTCATCCGGAAGTCGATTTCCCGTTGAAGGATCATATTCTTTGCCGTAATTTTTGCCAGCAAATAGGTGAAGTGCAAGTCCATTATCTTGGCCAAAAAGCGTTTGTTGCCGCCATCCCATATGCAACAAAGTGGTTAATCCTCTCTGTCGGTTTATGTCTCTTGCCAACTCATTTAATTGAAAACTGTCCGCAGACAATAATTGGGTATGGCGTAAACTGGGATCTTCACTATTACTGATTAGGGTAGGTACTTTTTCAATAAAAGGTTTAAGCGGTTTTTCATCAGGCAATCGACACAATAGTTTTTCTGGTAAATGTATCGGCTCTAACTGGAAATCTAATTGCCAAACATCCAAATAAGCTAAAGAGCCAGTGGCATTTGAGCCGTCTAACCCTGGGTTTGCATCAACCACAGTATCATTTGCAGTCTCATCGCTGGAAAGTGTGAACTGAGTTTTATCAAATGCTTCGAATTGTCCAAAACTATCATCCATTATGATTTTTGAACTAATTTCTTGCTGTTGCTGCGAATCAGAGAAGCATAAGGGAAGACCAGTAAAAATTCCTTCTAAATCAGGATATAAATAGTCATACAAGTTTTCAAACCCGTGATTAGATGTTCCTTTTAGCAACTTGCCTGGAAATTTTTCAACAATGGATGCTGGGTCTATATTGCGTTTATAGATGATGACTTCAACGTCGAACCACCATTCTTTTTCTTGGCTATTGGCGACAAAACTCATCGACATAAAAAGCCAAGTTAAGATTACTAGACGCCCAGAAGATTTGCCTAGATTAAAACGCTTTTGTACAGAGAACAGATTTAGTTTACCTTTCATGCGGCTTTTACCTGACGGCTAAAATCATTCAGTAGGTTTTCGATAACGTCTATTCGGCTTTTGGCCGAATCATTGTTAATTATCACTTTCAATTTATCCGGACCTTCTAATTTAAACTTATTGGGTTTGGTTTGGATCATTCGGATAATGTATCCAGGTTCGATTTTGGTGGAGTCTGAAAATTCAATTACTGCGCCTTTTATTGTCGCATCAATTTTGTTAATACCAACAGATTTAGCTTGTAATTTTAATTCTGCGACTCGGACTAAATTTTTAGCCGCGTCAGGTAATAAGCCAAACCGATCAATTAATTCAATTTGAAATTCTTTTATTTCAGTTAGATTTGTACATCCTGCCAGCTTTTTGTACAAGGATAAACGGGTATTTACGTCACCGATATAATCCTCAGGTAACAATGCGGGGATGCGTAAATCTATTTCAGTGTGAGCTGATAGAGCATCATCTAAGGATGGTTCTTTGCCAGCCTTCAGCGCTTCTACCGCTTGTTCTAACATATCCATATATAACGAGAATCCAACAGTGGCGATTTGTCCAGACTGATCGTCGCCTAATAACTCGCCTGCGCCGCGAATTTCTAGATCGTGGGTGGCTAACGCAAATCCAGCCCCCAGATCTTCTAAATTCGCAATGGCGTCTAAGCGCTTTTGAGCGTCCTTTGTCATACGTTTAGGTGGTGGAGTAAGCAAATATGCATAGGCTTGGTGATGGGAGCGGCCCACACGTCCACGTAATTGATGCAATTGGGCTAATCCTAGATGATCGGCCCTATCCATTATAATCGTATTTGCTGATGGCACATCTATACCGGTTTCAATAATGGTGGTGCACACCAATACATTGAAGCGTTGATGATAAAATTCACTCATTACTCGCTCAAGTTCACGTTCTCGCATCTGGCCATGACCAATTGCAATACGAGCTTCTGGTACTATTTCTGCAATTTCAGCTGCTGTTTTTTCAATCGTATCCACTTCGTTATGAAGGAAGTAGACCTGACCACCGCGCAAAATTTCGCGCATTATTGCTTCTCGTAATAATTCTTTACTACGCTGATGTACAAAGGTTTTGATAGCTAAACGTTTAGCAGGGGGAGTGGCAATAATGGATAAATCGCGCATACCACTCAATGCCATATTTAATGTTCTGGGTATTGGTGTCGCTGTGAGAGTTAAAATATCCACGTCAGATCTTAAGGCTTTAAATTTCTCTTTCTGACGTACTCCAAACCTGTGCTCTTCATCGATGATAACTAACCCTAAATCACTAAACTTCAAATCATCTTGCAATAACTTATGAGTGCCTACAACAATATCTACTTTGCCATTACCGATGCCTTCAATCACTTGTTTTTGGTCTTTACCGGTTACAAAACGCGAAAGCACCTCTATTCTGAAAGGACAGTTAGCAAATCGATCTTTAAAATTCTCAAAATGCTGTTGCGCTAACAAGGTTGTGGGCACAAGAATGGCGACTTGTTTGCCTTGATTCGCAGCTAAAAAAGCGGCTCGCATCGCTACTTCAGTTTTACCAAAGCCGACATCACCACAAACAAGCCGATCCATTGCGTTAGGACTGCCCATATCTTGAATAACAGCATTAATGGCTTGCAATTGGTCATCTGTTTCTTCAAAAGGGAAACTGTCAGCAAAAGATTGGTATTCTGGCCAGTCAATTTTATAGGCGAAGCCTGGTTTAGCGGCCCTTCGCGCATACACATCCAATAACTGCGCTGCCACATCTCGTACTTTTTCTGCTGCTTTTTTGCGTGCTTTACTCCACGCATCGGAACCTAAGTTATGCAATGGTGCATGGTCTAAATCACCACCACTATAGCGACTGATTAGATGCAATGAAGCCACAGGCACATAAAGTTTGGCTTCTTTAGCGTATTGAATGGTCAAATATTCTGTGGTCAATCCGCCAGCATCAAGGGTTTGTAAGCCTAAGAAGCGTCCTACACCGTGTTCTAAATGAACCACAGGTTGGCCTTGCGTCAATTCAGCAAGGTTACGAATAATCGCACTTTCATCGGTAGCTTGACGTTTTTCACGTAAGCGGCGTTGACTAACTTTATGCCCTAACAATTGAGTTTCGGTGATAAAGGCTAGTTCGCCGTCAGCTTCCAATAACTGAAAACTGTGTTCTGCCAAACCTATCGCGATGCCAATAGGTTCATGACTGGCCAAAAAAGCATGAATATTTTCAAACGCTTTTACGGGAATTTGTGCTTTATGTAAAAGATCTAAAAGGCTTTCTCTTCGCCCTTGAGATTCTGCACAAAAAAGCACTTTTTGTCCTTTTTCTTGCCAGTTTTTAACGGATTCTTTTATGCTCGTCCAGGGCACTTTATTTTGATGCTTAATGGCTATCTCGCCAATATCATCGGTGGCTAAATTAATCCTTCCTGCTTTTTCTTCTAACTTTTGTCTTGAAAGATTTATTCGTGGCCATTGTTTGAAGCCTGCAAAAAGCTCTTCGTAGCGTTGGAATATCTGTTGCGGCGGCAATAAGGGGCGCGCCGGATTGTAACGGTGCTGTTCATAGCGTTCGTTAAGGTCGGCCCAGTAGAAATCGCAAGCAGATGACAAATCACCGTAAGTCATGATTAAGGTGTTTGGGTGCAGGTAATCGAATAACGTGGCTGTATCATCAAAAAATAACGGTAAATAGTATTCAATACCACCAGGCATAATGCCTTTGCCTACTTGATAGTAGATTGAATCTTTGCTGTTATTTGCTTCAAAGGTATCTAAATAATTTTCACGAAAGCGTTTTAACGCATCTTTATCTGTCGGGAACTCTCTAGCAGGCAATAAATTAATGCCCTCTACTTTATCGCCAGAGCGTTGATTGTCCGGATCGAAGTGACGAATCGAATCTACCTCATCATCGAACATGTCTATTCTAAAGGGTTCATTGCTGCCCATGGGAAACAAGTCAATAATGCTGCCGCGAATACTAAATTCACCATGCCCCATTACTTGATTAACGTGTTGATAACCTGATTTATTTAGATTGAGTCTAAACTCGTCAATATCTAAGGTCTGTCCGGTTTTTAATATCAATAGATAACGCCCGAGAAAATCCACGGGCGGCATTCTGAGCAATAAGGTGTTCACCGGCACAATAAAAATGCAGCGTTTATTTTGAGTCAGTTCAAACAATGTTTCTAAACGCTGAGAAATAATATCTTGGTGTGGAGAAAAATTATCGTACGGTAAGGTTTCCCAATCGGGTAGTAATTTAACGTCTAATTCATCATCGCCAGCACCGGCAAGAAAAAAATGTAGCTCTTTTTCTAGTTTTAAAGCCGTAGGAGTGTCTGCTGTCACCAATAGGGTAGAACCGGGGTTTCGTTTCGCTCCGTTAGCAATTGCTAGGGATAAACTACTGCCATGCATATTGCCCCATTGGATAATATTGCCGGCTTTTTGAGGTAACTCAGGGGTAAAAATACTTGTTATCATTAATTTGAATCATTGTTTTGTTGTTTCGAGCGGGCGCGAAGCTGTAATGTCTGCATATGTAAACTAGCTCTAACCAGTAATTCTTGGTCTTCTTCGCGGATACGACTAAAAAGTAGATAAATATGGTAATCATCACCAACAGGCTCTGCTTTGATTACTTCTGAATAACAGTAAACAGCGGCGGATTCTTCGGTTAAAAATATTTTAAGTTCAACTAAAGTCCCTTCTGCTAAAGGCGCATTGCGTTTTAATATAATACCTCCGCCACCAAATTCTACTGACACATAGCGGTGTTGCGGATCATCTTGTTGCTGCAGAATATAGGACATCATCAAATCTAATTTTTTGTTTTGATGATTTAGAAAGTCAGTTAAATCTTTCGCGTGTTCGCTGAGGTTGCGCAGCGGTCTAAGCGCTTGGGTGTCAATATTTGACATCTCTGCTGCAATTTTAAACGCATAGGGCATTTGACTTACTAATTCATCTAAACTTGGAAGTTGAAATCCGTCATTTACTGGGGTCATATTCACACTGAGCTGATGCTTTATGGTAAAAAACTCATGAAATTGAGCCATTTTTTGTTCCAAACTAATTGGATCCATGGTTTCCCCGTTTGATTAGGTTTCAACGCCATTATGGCAATTATTAAATTCTTTCAATTAAACCACAAAGACTCAGTAAGTCTTTGATTGTAGTTTAACAAAGTGATGCTATTTTGTTTCTTGTTTAGCTGATCTCAAACACGTATTATGCCAGTTTATCGTCCACAATGAATAGCCAAAGGGTAATTATTGTGTTCAATAGATATTGGTTTAATTAATTCCCCAAAAGGCTTAATACTCATATATGTCTTATCCAGTTTCCACTTTTATCGGCCTTAGATACGCAAGAGCCAGTAAAAGTAGTCATTTTATTGCCTTCATTAACTTATTTTCAGTGGTAGGAATCGCGCTAGGGTTAATTGCGCTAATCACCGTGTCTTCGGTAATGAACGGTTTTGAATTGCAGTTGAAAAATCGCATGTTAGGTATTACCCCTCACATAGTGGCAGATACCCGTGCGTCAACTCCTACTGAAATACAACAGTTGGCTGAAATTGAAGGTGTTGAGTCCATAACATCTATTATTGAAAGTGAAGGTATAGTGCAATCACGCCGAGGGATACAAGGAGTGCTGCTGCATGGAGTAGACGCTGAATTTATGCAACAGCATTCTATTGTCGCTGAAAATATGATTTTTGGGCAGTTTAGTCAATTAAAGACGGGCCAATACAATATTATCATGGGCAGAGCTTTAGCCAGCAAATTGAGTATTCGCCCTGGTGATCAGATACGTTTGATATCGGCAGGAGCAAGTTCATATTCTCCAATGGGAAGAATGCCTAGTCAGCGGTTGTTTAGTGTCGTTGGACTGTTTGATTTGGCCTCACAATTGGACGATAAAGTGGTGTATATCGATATTCAAGATAATGCCAAACTATTGCGCAAATCAGTGGATAAATTGCAACAAACTCGTTTATTTCTAGATGATGCTTTTCAATATCAAAAAGTTGAGCAACAAATTGATCTGCCAACGGTTGATTGGAGGGTTCGACAAGGGCCCTTATTTGACGCCGTAAAAATGGAAAAAAACATGATGTCATTGATGTTGTTGCTAATTATTGCAGTGGCTGCATTTAACATAGTTTCAGCACTTGTGATGGTGGTCACAGAGAAAAGGGGGGATATCGCTATTTTGCGTACCCAAGGAATGCGCGGAACTAGCATCATTACTATCTTTTTGATCAATGGGTTGTACAACGGAGTTAAAGGTACGGTCATCGGTTTGATTTGTGGGATCCTGTTGGTGACACAATTAAATACTATTTTAAATGTTTTAGGGATGCCGATAGCTGTGGGGGATGGGCAAGGTTTGCCAGTTGATATTCGATGGCAGCAAATCGTTTCTCTGGTATTGCTATCCATTGGTTTATGTTTTGTTGCTACCCTTTATCCGGCATATAAAGCGTTAAGGGTGCAACCCGCTGAGGCACTGAAATACGAGTAAGGTATAAATTGAAATGGATTTCTCAACACTTTATCGAATGCTTTCGCTATAATTGGCAAAACATAGAAAAATCATATTCAAAAACACATAGGTTTTAACAGAAGTGCTTTTTGAGTATTTGTAAATTAAGGTTAATTAATGCAAAAAACGTATATTACTGCACAGAAATTGTTGGAAGACTCTTTTCGTTTGGCTGCAAAGGTGTATCAAGACGGATTTCGTCCGCAATTTATTGTAGGTATTTGGCGTGGGGGAGCTCCCATAGGTATCGCCGTTCAAGAATATTTTGATTATAAAAAAGTTGAAACAGACCATATTGCGGTGCGCACATCGTCATATTATGGAATCGATAAACAATCTAAAGAAATCAAGGTACATGGACTGCATTACTTGATTGAAAATGCTAATGCCAGCGATGGCTTACTGATTGTGGATGACGTTTTTGATTCTGGGCGCAGTGTAAATGCGCTAATAGAACAAATTAAAAAGCTTTCTAGGCTGAATATGCCAGAAGATATTCGTGTTGCTTGTCCGTATTACAAACCGGAAAATAACAAAACTCAAATGGTACCTGATTACTTTATTCACGAAAGTGATGAATGGTTGGTTTTCCCGCATGAAATCTCAGGACTGACTCCTGATGAGATCATTGAAGGCAAAACTGATTTGAAGAATGTTCACGACATATTGTTCGACAAATAAGTCGAAATTATATTTAAAAGGGCGGATAAATGTATCCGCCCTTTTTTAATCCTACTGAATTATTTACCTAGTAAGTAATGTTTATCATAAAAAGTATACACCCAGGTTGGTTTATAAATAACCAATATGGTCATTGTCCAACCATTGAGCATACCTTCAGACATTAGTAATAAAGGAATTAACAGTAAGTAAGAGTCATAAAGTGTGTCTGCGTCATAAATGCCATCCACATAATAATAGCCAGATAGTAGCAACATTTTTACAGCGATCATCGCCGCGCCAGCAATAAATGAACAGACAAACACATAGACAAAAAAGTGCCTAGGTAATTTGTGAAACGAAAAGTTATAAATCAAATAACTGGTGACAATGGGAATACTGATCCCCAATACACCATTGATTCCAAACATCTGCCAACTATCGTATCCGGCTACGGTAGACACTAGCAGGGTACAAAACCCTGCTAATAAAGCCCAACGCAAGCCTAACAGCAAGGTCATTGCTGTGAGCCACAAAAAATGTACATCCAATCCTGGCTCTACGCCTACACGGAAAAGCCATAAACCGAATACTGAAACGGACGAGCCCAGCACTAAATGTTGGAGCTTTTTATTGTGCTTAAATTGCACAAAAGATACTCGTGTTAGAACAAACACTATACCGAGTAAATAGATCAGCCATGCTGAGATTTGAAGGAAGGTTAATTCAAACATTTAAAACTCGTAAGTTGCCCAAATAGGTGCATGATCAGAAGGCTTTTCAATTCCTCTAAGTTCATAGTCGATTCCCGCTTCTTTCAGATTTTCGTGCAACTTTGATGTGGATAAAATTAAATCTATGCGTAAACCACGATTATCATTGAATCCCTTAGAACGATAGTCAAACCAGCTATATTGCTCGCCGCCGTCAGGGTTTAATGTTCTGAAGCCATCCTCGAAACCCCAGTCAAACAGTGTATTTAACCATTCACGCTCCTCAGGTAAGAAGCTACATTTTTTCGTTCTTAACCAACGTTTACGGTTTTCTTCACCAATTCCTATATCCAAATCTGTATGCGAAATATTCACATCGCCCATGACAATGACATTTTCATCAGGTGAGTGATTATCATTTAAGTAACCCATTAAATCTTGGTAAAATTTACGTTTTGCTGGGTATTTGGTCTCGTGGGTTTGATTTTCACCTTGCGGGAAGTATCCATTCAGTACGCGCACACTTTCGCCGTTGGGTAATGGGTATGTCACCATAATCATTCGTCGTTGCGCTTCTTCATCATCTGTAGGGAATCCGTACTGCACGTCGCTAGGCTGTTCTTTACACAACATTGCCACACCGTAATGACCTTTTTGTCCGTGAAAATAAACGTGATACCCCATAGCGGCAACATCCTCTAAAGGAAATTGATCGTTATGCACCTTTATTTCCTGTAGTCCAATAACATCTGGTTGATGTTTTTCGATAAGCGCTTGCAATTGATGCAGCCTCGCTCGAATACCGTTTATATTAAATGATATAAATTTCATGTTTTTCTCATCGACTAAATTTTGCCGGTGATTCTAACAAACAAAGCTACTTAGTTGAAAATAAAGATAATCAGTAGTTTCGATAAAGCTGATATTTGTGTTTGCTGGAACTGGATTAAACGCGCTACCATGATCCTAATAAACATGAAAAAGTAAGGAAGAGGGTGTTGAGTGCTGCATTTAATTCAGTCAAATAAAATGGAAGTGTTACAGGCTGATTTGTTAGACAAGTTATCACCAAAGCCTTCTCAAAATTCACCTCAAGCACAAGGCAATTTGTCGGCGTTACTCGTCCCAGAAACTATTATTGTGCAAAGCCCAGGAATGGCGCAATGGATTAAAATTGCCATTGCCGAAACCTTAGGGGTAGCAGCCAACATCGAATTTCCACTGCCATCAAGCTATATTTGGCAGCAATATAAATACTTTTTTAATGATTTACCTGAAACTTCTGCATTCACTAAGCCTAATATGGTTTGGAAGTTAATGAGTATTCTCGAGGGCTTTTTAGACACGCCTGAATTTACTGAGATAAAGCTATATCTCAACGGGGACCGCGAGTTAAAGTTCTATCAGCTATGTCAAAAAATTGCAGATGTGTTCGATCAATATCAAGTCTATCGTCCTGAGTGGATTAATCTTTGGGAAACGGGTGAAAATAGCGTTGATGGTAGACTCATCACGTCACATCTTTGGCAACCAATATTATGGCGAGCGCTGGTGGCGCAAACTCGTAAGCTGGGCGAATCTGTCTATCATCGAGCGAACTTGCATGCCCAGTTACTGCAAAAAATAGCAGAAAGTGAGCCAGCTAAGGAGCAAAAACCGCTATACGTGTTTGGCATTTCTACTTTGCCACAGCAGCAATTAGACGTATTTGAAGCATTGGCTGCGCATCGCGATGTATTTTTATTCTGGTGTAATCCGAGTCAACACTTCTGGGGTGACATTGTGGATGAAAATACCTTGAGCCGGCATAAATTGAAAGAAGGCGATACCCAATCTGAGCGCAGTGCATTGTTCGACGTTGGCAATCCTTTATTGGCGAGTTGGGGGAAACCAGGGCGTGATTACTTGGAAATGCTGTTGGCTAGCAGTGCAGAATCGAGTGATATATTTGTCGAGGTGCAACCTGATACGCTATTAAGTTGGTTACAACATGAAATGTATGAGTTAACAATGCGCGATACTCAACCGCCGTTGTCAGCCGATGAACTGTTAACCAATGGTGTGGAATTTCCAAAAATAGAGATATCAGAAGATGACAAATCGGTGCAAATTCATAGTTGTCACTCGAAAGTCAGAGAATTGGAAGTGTTACATGATCATTTGCTGAGCCATTTCTCGCAAGATGCACAACTAAAGCCGTCAGATATAGTGGTGATGATGCCCGATGTCGCAGCCTATGCTCCCTATATCGATGGGGTGTTTGGTAGTGCGGAGTCGGAACTCTTTATTCCTTATGGAATTTCAGACCGTAATGCAGCGCAAGAATCACATATTATTGAAAGCTTTATTAATCTACTCAATTTACATCAGAGTCGAATAAGTCTATCTGAAATATTAGTATTTTTAGAAATCCCCGCAATTCAAAAATGCTTTGATATTTCTGCCAGCGAATACGAAGATATTCGAGATTGGTTAATTGAAGTTGGTTTTCGTTGGGGATTAAGCGGCGATGATAAAACTCGTTGGGCAGTACCTGAAGAATCTCAAAATACGCTAATTTTTGCGCTCGAACGATTGTTATCTGGCTACGCCATGAGCGGTGAATTTTTGTTCACAGGTAGAGTGTCTGAAGATCTTCCAATTGCCCCCTATAAAGATATCGAAGGGCAAAGAGCTATTGCGTTAGGTAAGTTGTACCAATTTGCTTTGCTTCTGCAAAAGGTGCTGAAATTTTGCTTACAAAGCGACACCTTAGATAACAAGGTACAACAAAGTTTGTCGTTCATAGAATTAATTTATTCAGTTGATGAAAACGAACAAGTCTATTTAAACCAATTGCGTCAAGCATTGGAAAGTATGCAAGATCATATAAACCAGTTTAATCAAAACGTTTGTCAGGATGTATTTGTTGCGGAATTGACACAGCGCTTGCAAGACAAAGGAGTAGGGCAGCGGTTTTTAGCCGGTAAAGTTAATTTTTGTACTTTAATGCCGATGCGTAGTATTCCCTTCAAAATAGTTTGTTTGTTGGGGATGAATGACCAGGACTACCCGCGGCAGACTGTGCCAATTGGCTTCGATTTAATGCGTGAAACCCAGAATCGCAGAGGCGATCGCTCCCGCAGAATGGATGATCGTTATCTATTTTTAGAAGCCATTTTATCAGCACGTAAAGAGTTATATGTCAGCTTTCTTGGTAATAGTAGTCGTGATAATTCAGAGCGTAATCCGTCTATTTTAGTAACCGAATTATTGGATTACTGCCAACAGGTATTTTGTGTAGCCGACACATTAAGCCTGCCGGTTGAACAGACCCAGCAACAACTAAGCAAGCATTTAATGCAACCCCATGGACTGCAGCCATTTTCAAAACAGTATTTTGATAAATCCAACAATTTACAGAGTTATCAACCAATTTGGTTAAAAGTACTGAATGCACAAATGTCTGAAAATCTAGATGCCCATTTTTTTACTGAAACCTTGCCAAGTCAACTGGAAGATAATGAACTCATTGTAGAATTGAACGATTTAATCGCCTTTTTCCAGAATCCGCCCAAATTTTTCTTTCGCCAACGTTGGCGCACCAGTTTGTCACTTTACTTTAATGAGTTAGTCGATGAAGAACCTTTTGATATAGATTCATTAACTCGGTTTCAATTAAACGACACTATTTTAGATAGTATGTTAAAACTTCAAATGGACGAAGAAGCCTTCCAACAACAGTTCTATCAGGATTATTTGGCACAAGGCAAGTTGCCCACCGGTGCTGCTGGCCCATTAAGTTTCAATCAAATTTGGCGCTCATCTGAGAGTCTACGTAATCAATTGATAGAGAATATTAAAGCCAAAAAAGCAAGCTTGGTAGAGGTTGACCAAGCCCTAGAAAACGGCTCTATACAAGGTTGGCTAAAACAGATCTACGGTACAGATTTAGTGTTATATCGAGCCGGTAAAATACGTGGTAAAGATATGATTGAATTATGGTTGAAATGGCTATGTTATTGCGCATCATCGGAGCGAAAAAGTGGTGTCGCTCGATATCTTAATATTGAGAAACCATTAGA
The DNA here is from genome assembly GCF_037478005.1 of Alteromonas sp. M12. Classification (NCBI taxonomy): domain Bacteria; kingdom Pseudomonadati; phylum Pseudomonadota; class Gammaproteobacteria; order Alteromonadales; family Alteromonadaceae; genus Alteromonas; species Alteromonas sp. M12. The sequence continues at coordinate 2,144,826 of NZ_CP144164.1, forward strand.
ATTGACTGTTGTACCTCAAGCCCAAGCAATAGAATATTTAAATATTCTATTCGATGTATTTGCCTCTGGTCTTAATAAACCCCCTTTGTTTTTTGCCAATAGCGCAAAAAAATGGCTGGAAACTCAAGATATAGATAAAACCTTAGCTGAGTTTAATGGCACTATTTTTAGCTCAGGAGAAGGTCAAGAGACCAATATTCATCGGGTGTGCCCTGATTTGTCAGCTAACTTTGCCGAATTTAAACAATTGAGCGAAATGATTTTTGCGCCAATATTCGATTATAAGGTATCTAAATGAAGCAACTTGATACCTACAGCTACCCACTTTTAGGCGCTTCGCTAATCGAAGCTAGCGCCGGCACAGGTAAGACTTATACCATTGTTAATTTGTATTTACGCTTGTTGCTTGGGCATCAAAGTGAGGGCTTGAATTTAACTAAATCCGACCAGCGTCAAGGGTTGGGAGTAGAACAGATTTTAGTTGTGACCTTTACAAATGCAGCCACGGCAGAGCTAAAACAACGAATTCAACGACGTTTGCACAGTGCTTATTTGGACTTTTATCAAGGCCACAGTAGCGATGGTTTTATTCAAAAGTTAATCGATGATACGGCTGATATGGCTCTGGCTTGCGAAACCTTGTTGTTGGCCTCACGACAAATGGACGAAGCAGCAATTTTTACTATTCACGGCTTTAGTCAACGGATGTTGTCTGAACACGCATTTGCCAGTGGCAGTGTTTTTGACGAACAGCTAGAGTTAGACCAATCTACTTGGATACAACAAGCAGTTGAAGATTTTTGGCGCAGTGAAATCGTGCCTTTATCGGAAACTATGGTTCAGTATGTGCGTAGTATTTGGTCAGGCCCCGAACCTTTAATAAAGTCGTTGAGGGGGATTTTAGAGCGGGAATTCATTCCCAGTAAACAGCTTACGTTGAGCCATGCGAATCAATTATTAGAACAACTAATCGACAGTACAAACAGCCTAAAAAGCTGGTGGCTGCAGCATAATGTGTCGGCCCAATTGCAACAAGCTAAGCTCAAGGGCAATACTAAACTGGGTAAGCCAGATATCTACCGGGTAATGGATGATTTCTGTCAAAGTGATTCAGTTATCTGCCCGTTTGATAAAGGTTGGATCGACTTTTTTCCTGAAAAAGTGGAAAAAGCACGTTCTAAAACCAGTCCAGATTTAAGCGATTTAAATTTTAAGCGTTTTGAATTAACAGAGATGTTACGACATTCATTTGTGACAGCACTGCGTAATGCAGTTCAAAACACGGCACTTTTGCAAGTACGGAAAAATCTAGAAGCGTTTAAAGCGCGCACCAGCAAATTGTCACCCAATGATTTGCTAACTCGTTTAAATGATGGCTTGATGGGAGAAAATGGCAAAACCTTAGCCGATCTGATCCGCAAACAATATCCAGCCGCAATGATTGATGAGTTTCAAGATACCGATCATTGCCAATTGAATGTGTTTAGCCAAGTTTATCCACTGCAAGAAAATCCTGATTTATCCTATTCGTTAATCATGATTGGTGATCCTAAACAGGCTATTTATGGGTTTCGTGGTGCTGACATATACACCTATATTCAAGCTAAGCAGCAAATCGGCAGTGAAAAGCAGTTTACGTTAGCGACAAACTGGCGCTCACAGCAATCTTTGGTCGAAGCGGTAAACCAATTGTTTGCAAAAAGCGATAAGGGCTTTTTGTTTGAGCAAGCGATTCCATTTTTTTCCGTAGAGGCTGCATCTAAGTCCACTTTTTTGGAAGCGAATGAAAGTCGGTATGCCAGTTTAAATTTCTATCATCTACATGGTGCTAAAGATGTTATTGGGAATAAAGATGCAAAGACTAATTTGGCCGGCCATACGGCAAATATTATTGTTGACCTATTGCAGCACGGTCAATTAAATGTACAAACAGAATTAGAGCAACTAAAACGCGACGTTGTAGCCAAAGATTGCTGTGTACTCGTTAGAGATCGTAATGAAGCAAACTTAATCAAGCAGGCATTGGCATCTCGAGGTGTAGACAGTGTGTTTTTGGTTCGCCATAGCGTGTACGCCACGGAAACAGCCATGGACTTGTATCGTGTACTAGATGCATTGGTCAACCCTTCTGACGAAAGGCGGATTAAAGCAGCATTGACCAGTGAACTAATGTGCTTCAATAGCGTAGAGTTGGATCAGTTATTTACCAGTGAATCAGCTTGGCAGCAAATAGTCGAGCTGTTTGTTACTTGGCAGCAACACTGGCAACGCTTTGGTATTATGATGGCGCTCAATCGAGTTATGCAGCATTTTCACGTGTTTACTGGATTAATGACGCATTTTAGCGATGGCATGCGACGTTTAACTGATCTAAGGCATTTAGTTGAAATGTTGCAGCAACAAAGTGTTATCACTCCAGGTGATAATCAATTGTTGTATTGGTTGGGGCAACAAATACAGCAGCCAGATCATAATAATGAAGCCCATCAACTACGTTTAGAAACCGACGGCAATTTAGTTCAAATTATTACCATTCATGCATCTAAGGGGCTAGAGTTTCCCTATGTCTTTGTGCCTTTCGGGTGTTCTTATAAAGCCGCATCGGAAGCGCTATTTCATGATCAAGATTTTCACTTGACCATGGATTTTGAAAACACTCCTGAAAATTTAGAAAAAGCAGATTTTGAACGTTTAGCCGAAGATACAAGGTTGTTATATGTGGCACTTACTCGCGCTGTTTACAACTGTTTTGTTGGGATTTGGAATCCTGCTTTGGGAAAAAGCCAATCTGTTTCTGGATTATTTCACACTGCTTTAGGGAAATTGCTTTCGTTAGAAAATATTGAACCAACCAATAGTTTTATCGGCCAGCGAATTCAGAGCTTGGCAGAGTATGGGGATATCGGATACACCGCAGTGCATATTGAACCGGAGATATTACCGTACCGACCTGATAAATTAACTTTAGATACCTCCTTGGCAGTCAATATCATTGAAACGCCAATCGATGCTAACTGGCGGATAACGAGCTATTCTGCGATTGCTCGCAATCAATTTCATGTTGAGCATGAGCAACCTGGTACCGACGAAAGCGAAACCATAAATCAACTCGATTCAACTTTTTCAGCCCAAGAGGTGGAAGTGGAACTCGATTCTGCGCAAGATAATTTAAGTCGATTTGAGTTTACTCGAGGCGCGCAAGCCGGTTCTTTCCTACACGGCGTGTTAGAAAATATTGATTTTCAACAGCCTAGCCAGCTTTCTCAAGTGATTGAACAGCAACGCAGTTGGTTTGGTATTGATGAGCAGTGGAATGCAACAGTGGAAATCTGGCTAAAAGACGTGCTAAACACCAGTATTGTGCTCACTCATAGCAAAAATACTAACACGACTTTTACCTTGGCATCGTTAACCAAGGACCAAGTTTGTCCTGAAATGGAGTTCCATCTACCTTTAAATTCGGTGCAAGCAGCACCTTTTAATCAATTGATTAATAAGGTTTTTAAAACCAGTAAAAGGCAATATCAATTTACCCAATTGCACGGCATGCTAAAAGGCTATATCGACTTAACGTTTTGCTTAGATGGCCGTTTTTACGTTGCCGATTATAAATCTAATTACTTAGGTCCTGATTATGCTGACTATGCCGAAGATAAAATGCAAAAAGCCATGGTGGAGCACGATTATCATTTGCAGTCTTTGCTCTATGTTTTAGCTTTACATCGATTCTTGAAAAGTAAGTTAGCTGATTATGATTATGATCAGCATGTCGGTGGCGCATATTACTTGTTCTTACGGGGAATGTCAGAGCATTACCCAGGCAGCGGAATTTACTTCTATAAACCAGAGAAAGTCATAATTGAATCCCTTGATAAGTTGTTTCAAGGAGAGGAAATAGACTCTTTTGCTGCGCCACAAAGTACCAGTCAGGAGCAAATGGATTTATGGTAAATAGTCTTCTCGATACGCACTTTTATACTAATTGTGAGCGTCAAATTAGCGCTATGGGCCTTTCTAACCTTGATAGTGCTTTTGCGCATTTTATTTTTCAGCAGGAAAGCCATCTTAGCCAAAACATAGCGCTGCTTTCAGGTCTAGTGAGTCAACGTTTGAGTCAGCAACACAGTTGTTTAAATTTACATGAGCTTACTTTCAAGCAAATTAAATTACTCGGATTTTCGAGTATTAATGAGGTAATTGAGGCTATTCATGCAAGTTATTGTATTTCTTCGAACCCTGTTGAAGATCCTCGAAAACCATTAATATTCGCGCAAAATGCCATTTATTTGCAGCGATACTATCAATATGAGATGGGTTTAACCCAAATCATTCAACAAAAGTTAGCAGTAGAAACGACAGTGTCTAGCGACGTCGCAAGACCTATTGTTGATGAATTATTTAGTGCTCCTGAGGGGCAAAATCAAACCGAAATCGATTGGCAGAAAGTGGCGGTTGGGATTGCAGCGACACGTAATTTTAGCCTTATAACCGGAGGGCCCGGCACAGGTAAAACAACCACAGTTGCCAAGTTATTAGCCTTGTTGTTTGCCCTTCAACGCGCCAACGGAAAAGAGCTCAAAGTACAACTCGTTGCGCCAACGGGCAAGGCAGCAGCACGGCTGACTGAATCTATAGTGTCAGCGCGAGAATCATTGCCGGATAACTACAAAACGGGATTAAATCTACAAACCAGTACAATTCATCGACTATTAGGAAGTCAACCGGGACAAATTGAATTTAGGCACAATGCGGAAAATTTATTGCATGTGGATGCATTGATTGTTGATGAAGCGTCGATGGTAGATTTACCATTGATGTATAGGCTGCTTAGTGCGATTCCCATCAACACAAAAGTCGTGTTGTTAGGAGATCACAATCAACTCTCTTCGGTTGAGACTGGCAGTGTTTTATCCGATATTTGTCACTCCGCGTTATTGAGTAAAGCATACCCTGAATATTCATTGCATACCGCGCAACAGATTATTCGCATATGTGACCAAAATATTCCCCAACGACCTGAAAGTCGTGGAACTAGTCCCATCGCGGACTGCTTAGTTAAATTGCGAAAAAGTCACAGATTCTCGTCAGAAAGTGGAATCGGTTTGTTGTCGGAACAAGTTATTGAAGGTGATGCCCATGCTGTTTTATCGATACTCACTGATACCGAACAAGCCACCTTAACTTGGCATCAAGATGGCAATGTACAAGTATTCGCGCGGCAATACGCTAGTCAATTAAAAGCCTATTTTTTGTCAGTAAATCAAGGGGATTTAAAACAAGGTTTCAGCTATTTATTAAATCAACAAATTTTATGCGCCCATAAATCCGGTGAGTGGGGAGTGGATAACATCAATTATCAAGTTACTCGGGAATTAGATCGTCAGGGTTTTATTTCAATGGATGAAAAAGACTACATAGGCCGACCAATAATGTTAACCCGTAACGATCATAATTTAGGATTATTTAACGGTGATGTGGGGATAGTAATGCCGGATCCTGAAAATCGAGAATTAAAAAAAGCGTGGTTCAAGACCGCAGAAGGTGGTTACAAAGGTGTATTGTTAAGCCGGTTGCCTGAACATCAACCTGTGTATGCCATGACCATTCACAAGAGCCAAGGTTCTGAATTTAATCAGGTATATCTGTGCTTGCCCGACGTAAACTTAAATCCGTCAGCCAAAGGATTAAGCCGAGAATTGTTTTATACTGGCCTTACCCGTGCACGGGAAAAGTTTGTGTTATACAGTCACAAAGAGAGCCTGCAAGCTTGTATAAATAATGTCTGTTTAAGAAGTAGTGGCTTGGCGCAACGCTTGTCAAGTTAGGTTTTTTAGTGCTATTTCGGGCTAAGAGTTAGCACGATGAAGTTGTCCTAAATATCGCTAGGAGGAACTATCCATAAGGGGTTAGGTGTGCGCAATTGTGCTTTAATTTGCGATTGATACTTATCCCTTAGTTCAAGCATATCTTGTTGTTGGTTTTGAAATTCAGCAATACTTTTTATCTCATCAAAAATAGGATCGATAAAAGTCATTATATAGCCCAATGATCTCATCCGTTCTAACCATTTATAACTCTGTTGATGGTTGCCGGTAAGAGTGGCAAACAAAATACGTTGTTTTATTTCATTTAAGTTACTTACTTGTTGAGTGGGTTTGTTAGTTAAGTATTCTTTTAGCATACTTAACAGTTGCTCATTATTTTCTCCCAGTGCTTGACGAGTTTGCGCAAGTGCAATTATAAAGTCTGCACTTGCCGCACTTTCGATGGGCCTGTCGAGCAACTTATAGGCCTCAATATAAGCGTTCACAATTTGGTTGGTTTTCTCATAGTCACGTAAATAATATAAAAACCATGCAATATCTGTCATGTCTGTGACTTTTGCTAACTGCTCGGCCGCCAATCCTAGATTATCTGTGTAAATGCCGTGCCAGACTTGGCTAGTAGGACTAGCGTTATACCAAAGCGCATGCTGGTATAAGCCGACTAAATTATATAGCCTAGCCAGGTTTCTGTTGATACTCGTGCTTTGTTGGTTAAGGGTATAGGCATTTTGCAACATGCTATGAGCCTGCGAATAATTCCCACTTTTAAAAGCAAGATCGGCTAAAACACTGTAACCAAAAGGTTGGGTAGGGTGCAATCGCACTAAGTCGTCGCCAATGATTTTGCTGTTCACTCTATCGTCAACGGATAAATAAATACGCGCAAGATTACTTAAAATATTGTTAGAAAGTGGATCCAGTAGTCTCGCTTTTTTGTACTGCTCTATTGCTTCATCGAGCTTGCCTTGTTCCCACAAAATACCGCCTAAAAGAAAGTATGCATTAGCATAATTATGATTCGCCTCGATGGCTTGTGTCGCATATTGTTGGGCTTGTTTGATGGACGCGGCAGTATTCTTATCTTTTGCTAGGTATGCTGCACTTGCTAGCACTTCTGCAGAATTAGGCGCTAACTCAAGTGCTCTGGCAACTAATGGGGATGCTTTGTCTCGGGATGCTTGTTTATCTAAGCCGGCATAAGCTTCCATCAGCAAATAAGTGTCTGATAAACCTGAATAGGCATGTGCAAAATTTGGATCTAAATCAATGACCTTAATAAATTTTTGAACTGCTAGGGCTAGACTTTCTGGCGAGCGTAATTTCTGATTTTCGCGGGCTTGCAAATAAAGCTCGTAGGCTTCTAAAGACAAGGTTTTATCAGAATCTTTTAACGGCACTACGGTTAACTTACCCTTGAGTTGTTGGATTATTTTACTGGCTATTTCGTCTTGTACTGCAAATAAATTTTGCGCTGACAAAGGACGATCATAGGTTTCAGACCAGATATGTTCATCAGTTTGTGCATTGATCAGTTGAGCTGTGATGCGAATAGTATTGCCAGATTTACGTATACTTCCTTCTAAAATATGTGCGACTTTCAGTTCTTTAGCAATCTCACTTACGGTCGAATCTGTATCCACAAAGGCAAAAGATGAGGTGCGCGATACAACTCGTAAGCCTTTGATACGACTTAATAGGTTAAGTAATTCCTCAGAAATTCCATGCCCAAAATAACCCTGATCATTGCTTGCTGAAAAATCATCAAATGGCAAAACTGCAATCGACTGAGTCGCAGAGCTGGTAACGACTTCAACATTTGCGTTGCTTGTTTGCTGAGTGATTTCTCGGTTTTCATCGACTAATGTGTTTTTTCCTAAATGCATCCACATCAGCGTGATCAGTCCAGCGCTAATTACCCCAGTTAATGTAAAAATAGTAATCGTATTTTTAGAATTAGCCGCTTTACTTAATGCGGGGTTTTTTGCGGTACGAACCAAACCTTTAGGCGTAAATTGAAAAATCCAAGCGAGTAAAACCGCGATAGGAAAGCCAATTATCACTAGGATTGTTGCGATCGTGTCAAACCAAGTTGGTAAGTGTAATGCGCTTTCCAACACCACGGCTAATTGCATGACTAACCAGCCAATGACAGCGTAACCCGCTATGACATTGAATACATTGCGTCGTCTTAACTCAGCAATAAAGCTACTCATTCAGTTTCCTCTTAACGATGATGCCTTGCGGATCTTAAAAAAAACAGTTTTTTCAAAGTATAAACCAAGCTGTTTAAAAAATATGCAACTATAGAGATTACGTGTAAAGTAATGATGTTCAAAGTGATTTATTGAAGTATTGGATAAGTATTCGACTAAATATTTCCGTTTATTTAAAAAACAAATAGATAAAGAAGGAATAGAAGGAAAACAACCATGACACTCAATACCGTCTTAAAAAATTTACACCCGATAATGCGACAAAAAGTACAAAATTTGATTACGCATCTGACACAAAAAAATGTTCCGATTACACTCGTTGAAGGATATCGAACGCCAGTTCAGCAAAAAGAGCTGCACGATCAAGGAGCCCCCGAAAAACCTTGGATGTCCCTGTTCCAATATGGTGTTGCCTGCAAATTTGCATTATCTGTTACAAATGATAGCGCGCAGGGCGAGAACGCTGACAATAGCAATTACTGGGGGCAATTTACTGAATTTGCCAAAGCTGAAGGTCTCGAAACCAGTGATTCTGATAAATCCCAACTGCAACTTCCTAATATGAATGTGAAAACATTAATTAAGGGACAGTATCCCGAAGGGGGAGATGAAAGTTGGGCAAATAACCTAGAGCTTCATATCACTTATTGGACTGACTATCCTAAGCCACCTGTACCAACGATAGGCGACGCACCTATTTCGCATTTAAGTGAACGGGATGAGAAATCCACCCAATAAAGAGCTGCAATCCACAGTAGACTGAAGTCGGCAGAGTTTGCGCGTTTTTCGTGTTTTATCGCTAACTTATGCCGCTAACTTATGCCGCAAACTAGCCGTTAATGGAACGCCCACACAAATGATTTCGCTAGCCTTTATTTATCGATTGTCCCGCGTTTTAATTAGTTACTCATCATTAGCTACTTAGAGACTAATCTTTCATTTGACCACGAAGCAGATTGGCACTATTGGTGACACTGGCAATAGTGCCTAGTACGCCAGCCATGGAAGCTGCAATGATGTAAATAGATTCGCCTGAGGTCAGCGCGATACCTCCAATAATTAAAATAATAATGACTCCCAACGGCAGTCGATAGCTTTTCCACAAACCTTCTTCACCGTGTTTAACCAATTGGTTTAGAGTCGCGTTAGTTTCTGCATGCAAGATGAAATGGCTAAAGCTACGATTAATAACATCGATATTGCCTTTGCGCACAGTAATCAGACCGTTAAGGGCAAGATGTTCAATCATTTGGGTATTTGCAGGGTTTAGTTTTTGACGTTTAGCCAAATTAAGCAGAGCGAGTTTCTCAGCGCTGGAGCAAGATTCCCATTTGAAGCGGTATAATGCCTCTGCATTAAGCAATATGTAATTGATGGTACTCCAGCGGCTTTCAATGTTGAGTTGTTCATCTCGTTTCCATATGTGCGCCCAAGATTCTAGTTGTTCTGATTGTTCAACTTCTTGTTGTAAAAATTGTAACTCTGGAAATGCATCCACTTCTTCCTTCAACATTTGCCAATCAATGCCTTGTTTAAAGCTTTCAGGAATTACCACAATGAAGTCCATTAAACATTCTGCCCAAGAAAGGTATTCGGCATGATCCAATACGCTGCTTTGTTCTAGCATTAAGGGGTCTTTCATTTTGACCCGTTGCAAGCTGTGAAAACCAGTGTAAATGGTAAAGCTATCTAATTGACCGGATAACGTCAGTGATTTAATCTCCATGATTAAGTCGAGCAACAATTGTCTAAATTCACCTTTTTCTAAGCAGGTTTCAATGTCCCAAATTTCAACCGCGATCTTCTTAGGATCTTGATTGATAATATTCAGTTTTAAATTCGGTAAAAAGCTACTTTGTTCACTGAATTTTTGTAAACAGGGACTGAGCGAAAATAATTTTTCAAATCCTGCTAAAAGATGGTTTGCTTGCATGTCGTTTGCAGCAACCGCCGACTTAAGATTCATGCTGCGTAACAGAAGTGACAAGCCAATGCCGTTTAATTTTATCGTGTCACATTCAATTTTTAAGTTGTGACTGCGTTGTTCAAAATGCAATGTCTGCACTGAACTTGTCATTCTATTGATATGCTGCAAAAAACGCTCAGGGCAATACAGACGATTCCACAATAATTGGGTGTTGAATCTAAACCATGCCCAAATAATCACAGCAAATAGCGCAGTGTAAAATACAATTGAGCTGATCAGCCCGCCCGGCATTTTATGGGAATAGCTTCGAAAATCAGAGTCGGGTTGATAGCTGGCTGCAAGTTCTCTATCGAGAATATAAATATTTATCCATTGCCATAAATAGGTGGCGCCAAAAACAGAACTCAAACTAGGGTAATCGTCTGGGTGGATTTGCGCAGAGTGATTCTGACAATCCCCATCTTTACGGGTCAAACGTGCTCGCCACTTTGGATCTAAGGGCAGTAAATTAGTGGGCGTAATTCGAGTTGAAGTAATAGAGTTGGGGTAGCGACTTAAGCCAATTGAATTGACTTCCTGTCTTTCGTAATTAAGCCAATTACAAGCCAGTTGTTGATAGTGAAAATCTAACGTTTTTTCTGGTGTGCTAGCCGTTTTTTGTAGATATAAAAAGTGAATCCCTACCGCGATAAGAACCGCAATAATGAGTCGTTTGGAGCCACGTTTCGCTGAATCCAAAGTGCAATCGTTCAATTCTTTGTATGGAAAACAAAAATGATTGTAACAACCGCGATATACCAAGATAGTCGCAATCAGTAAACCTACCACAGGTAACCAAAGTGACCAATTCAAGCCATTCCCATGGCTGAACAGCGTGTCGATATTATGCCCTAAGAAGTAAAGACAATAACTTGTGCTAAAGAGCACCGAGCTGACCAACATGACTAACCTAACATTGAGTTTGGCAGGTAATTTGAGCTTTTCTTTTAAGGTACTTGTCCAAACAAAATGGCGTACCGAATATATTCCTATCACCATCAAACCAATGATGACTGCAAATGTGGTCATCACATAAAGAAATTGGTTCGTCATGAAAGTCTGCAAACTATCATTTGGATAAAATACGACTATTGCCCATTTGTCTATCACCGTACTGGAAAGAGCAAATCGACCACTTTGTCCGTGATAGGTACCTTCAATGAGTTCCCTGCCTAATTCAGGATAATGGTCTAAGCCAGCTTTGAGCCATTTACTCAGTGCAGAGCGGTTATCACCAGAGAAATACAAATTTTCCACTAATGAGCGACTAGAATCATTATGAAATATAACGTCACCAGTGCTGCGATCTACCACCATGTAATTAAAATCGTATGGGGGAGATTGTCCCAGTGACATTGAAGGTAATAATACATCTGCGGCCAAAATGTAATCATAGGTTTTGTCACTATCAGCAGACGAAATTGGCATTGAGATTGTAGTACCACGAGTGCCATTAGTGACATTTAATAAACGCTGAATATATACATTCTTAAACGGGCCGGAAGGCGCATTTTTTTCTGAGGGTTGAATATCAAGATTAGATTGATTTGGGGACTCATTATTTTTAATCGCAGAGGGGATCCTGTCAATATCCCAACCTTTTTGATCTCTGACTTTTTTATAATAGTTTCGGTGCGACAAATTAAAGGTTGCCGGTAGTGCGTTACTCTCTTGAAAGTTCAGAGAAGGAAGCACTGAGTTACCTTCTTTGTTGATCGCGAATGCCGATAATATGGTATGCGATTGATCTTGAATAAAATCAGGAGTAACCGAGGTGTTTAACGATTTCTCTGCAGTTAAGTCAAGTAGTTGATTATTAGAATAGAAATCCAATATGACATGATCGGCTTTGTTAGATCTATACGCATTCAACATCACATTTATCGCGTGATCATCGAATGTTACTTTTAGAAAATTGGGGTTTTCGGGGGCAACCGAGCAGTTATACGTTATCGGATAAGTCTTATTGGGGGTACTTGCACTACCTGGTAACCAATATGCTGGGCGGCCTTCAACACAGGGTGTTGCATTAAGACTTAAAATTGCTTTTTTCATGGATAAGTTGAAGGCTTCTAGATCTTCACTTTTGTAATTATCATAAGGTTGTGAATTTTCGGAAAATAACGAAAGTGTCGCTAACATCTCGCCATAAAACGTTTTGTATTGTTCTAAGCGGCTGAACACATGATTAATATCTTTACGCAGTTTTTGATCTAAATAATTAGCGTATTCTGAGGCTATTTGATCTTTTTCTAATTGTAATAAAGACTTCTGCATGTAACCTAAAGTTAAGGCTAAAATTACGATAAAAAAAGCATAACTCGATACAACGGTTAATGAGCGGTATGAGCGAGTAATAGATTGGTTTTTGGGCAGTAAATATAAACGTAGAAGACACCACATGAACAATAAACTGACCAGCGTGACAACCAGCAAAGAAAGGTTCCAATCATTGTTTTCTCGGTTGCTAAGTTTACTCTGTGGTAGCAGTCCAACTAAATATAGTTTGTCCAGTTCTACCATTTTATTCTGTGCACCGTCTTCTGAGGTTTCTGACAGTTTTTTTAATGGAATTTCCAGCGCGAATGGAAATACAAATACGCGGAAATCACCATAGGATATTTTCATGTCCACATGATTGCTGTAGCTTGGAAGGGGCGGGTTAGTGTCGCTTGCTGCCGATTTTTGAGATTCACTAAAATTAAATTGGAATTGTTTGTTTTTTTGTTGGATTTGTTGATTGATACTACGTAATTCTACGATGGAGATTGTGCTTTCATCACCGACGGTAGCAATGACTTTCCCTTCTTTATCAGCGAATAAATATTTGCTAAATCCTTTTTTCGGATTTGGAAGAATGTCTTCAAAAGATAATTCCGCTTCGAACTTTTGATTATTAGCGTCTAGATCAGTACTAACGAGCAGAGTTTGCCCCGCAATTGAATATTTAAACCCATCCGCTTTCAAAAGGTTTTGTTCCGAATTGGCTTTTCGGGTATAACTCGGGAGTAGGGACCGGATGGAGGAAACACCTTCTTTAAATCGGTGCATACTATCCAGTTTATTTAAATTTTCTTTAAATTCATTGGAAGCTTCGTAAAGCACTCTATAATAATCATGATTAGCGGTACGATCTTTTTGATTTAACAGAGCGTAATAACCCAGTGCTGCAAAGATCAGCAGAATCAAAACACCGTACACCCAGGTTTTTTTATTGGGGACGGCAATAGTAGATTTCACAGTTTCCAGTGGCATAATATTTTTCCCTAATAGGATAATTAAGCTATCAAACTGTGTATTTTGCAAGCTAAATGGCTAAATTTTGTTCATTTGGCTTGCTGTGAATGAATTTTGGCGATGTAAAAAGGAAAACCTGATGCCTGAACTATCTACGGATGAATTTATCACTATTAGTAAATTACAGCCTGAAGCGCGTTTCGATTATGCGTTGTCTAAAATGATAGAAAACAAAGAGTTGTGGGGGCTGTTCGGGGAAAATGGTTGGCTATTGCTGCAAGCTGAAGAAGATGCGTGCATGCCAATTTGGCCCAGTGAATCCTTCGCTAAAGCGTGGGAGAAAAATGATTTTCCTGACTGTAAGCCAAAACAAATACTTTTAGATGATTGGTTACAGCAGTGGTTACCAGGAATGGAAAAAAACGGAACTTTGATACTGGTATTTCCGCTGAGTGAGGATGAAGAGGGCATCATGCTTGAAGCAAAAGAACTGACAGAGTGTTTTGCCGAACTAATGGAATAATCCTATTTGCTAATGGCCACATATATATTTCTGTCCAACTAGCATCAATTGCGGACATCACCCACAAAAAATAGTTAGGTGATGTCCAGTCGATTTTACAGATATCAACAGATTAAATGCCCCTATGAAAGATACTTCTCTACGTCATTTGTTTCCATTTTTTCAACATCCAGCGAATGCGGATTTAGTCTATTTTGATAATGCGGCAACTACTCAGAAACCGCAAAACGTGCTGACCAGTATTCAAGATTATTATCTGTTTAAAAATGCCAATGTACATAGGTCGTCATTTTCCTTAGCCAATCAAACCACGGCTGAGTTTGAGGATGCCAGAGGCTATGTTCAGCAGTTCATCGGCGCACAAAAAAAACAGCAAATAGTATTTACCAAAGGCGCAACTGAAAGTATCAACTTGGTTGCTAAATCATTGTCAGAAAGGGACTTTCCCTCTGGTGGACGGATTCTTCTGTCGGCCACAGAACATCACGCCAATATTGTTCCTTGGCAAATCTTAGCAAAAAAGAAAAACTTGCAAATCGACATTATTCCAATTGATGAGTTGGGTGTTTGGGAGCTCGAAAAGGGCCTGGCACTGCTTACCAATAATACGTGTATTGTGGCGCTGGCTTTAGTTTCGAATGCGCTAGGTAGCATTCAGCCTGTTGAGCCCTTTTTACGCAAAGCTAAAGCTGTAAACGCCATTTCTTTAGTCGATGCTGCACAAGCCATCGCCCATCTACCCATTGACGTGAACAACTTAGATTGTGATTTTTTAGTGTTTAGTGGTCATAAGGCGTTTGCTCCAACCGGCACGGGCGTACTTTATGGCAAACAGAGTGCACTGGAGAGTCTTCCGGTATTCTTAACTGGCGGAGAGATGGTTAAAAATGTTGAATTCAATACGGCGACTTACCAAGCTAGCCCGTTAAAATTTGAGGCTGGCACACCGCATATTGAAGGCATACTCGCGTTAAAAGAAGCATTACATTTTATTGATGTTAACCGTGCGCAAATCATTCAACACGAAGCCGCTTTAATCAAGTATTTGCTCGACAAAATTCAAAATCTATCCGGGGTGACTATTTATGGCGACCCTGTAAACCGAATTGCTACATTGTCTTTTACTGTGCAAGGTCATGATAGTCAGGACATTGGTATTGTTCTGGCTGAAAAAGGCATTGCGGTTAGAGTAGGGCATCATTGTGCAATGCCATTGATGAAGGCATTGAACATCTTAGGAACCATTAGAGTTTCGTTAAGTTGTTACAATACCTTTGCTGAAATCGACTTTTTTGTGGCCCAGTTAAGCAGCGCTATTCAGCAATTAGGCTTCACAGGTTCAGCAAAATCTGCTGCCTTTGATAAAACCACTGATACTGCCAATCGCCAAGTTGATAATCTGGTGTTGAACATTCCAACACATAATTTGGTGTTGGCGGATAGTATTAAGTCGGCACGGGGATGGGATCAGGTTTTTCGGCAAATTATGTTGGCGGGGAAGTCCCTCAAACGCTTAGCTGAGGATAAAAAAACAGCTGATTCTGAAGTGTTTGGCTGTGAGTCTCAGGTATGGTTGTTGTGTAAAACTACATCGCCAAATCGCTTAGCATTTGAAGTGGATGCCAGCAGTAAAATAGTCCGTGGCTTGTTAGCGATTATTTTAGAACCGATTCAAAACCAAACCGCTGAATTTGTTTCAGCATTTGATTACAAATTATATTTGTCTGATATACAGTTAGACAAACATCTTAGTGAAACCCGCGGTAACGGTCTTGCTGCGGTAATTGAGAAAATCCAACATTATGCCAATCAAAATAGGTAAATGTTCGATTTAGTTGTGGCTAGCAATTCTAAAGCCTGATGATAGGAAACATATGTCTCAAGAAAATGAAGTCAAATTACTTGCTCGAAATCTAACTGAATCAGATTTTGACGTACTCAAAGTCATAATGAACAAGGTATACCCAAATTTGGGCGGCTCCATCACCAAAAAACGCTATTTGGCGATGTTAAAAATCTTCAGAGACGGGCAAATCTGTATTGAAGATGATGGCAAAGTGGTTGCCGCCGCTTTTTCAGTTATCGTTGATTATGATAAATTTGGTGACGAGCACACCTATGACGAAATTACCGGTAATTCCTATTTAACAACCCATGATCCCAATGGTGATGTGTTGTACGGTATTGAAGTTTTTGTCGATCCTGAATACCGCAACTTGCGACTGGGCAGAAGGCTTTACGAGGCTCGCAAGGAGCTGTGTCAAAGTTTGAATCTGCGCGCCATTATATTAGGTGGACGGATTCCCAATTATAAAAATCATAGTCATGAACTTTCGCCACAAAAATACATAGAAGCAGTAAAGCGCAGAGATCTCTACGACCCGATTTTGACCTTTCAATTGTCGAATGACTTTGAAGTTAAGCGCGTACTACGTGGATACATGCCTGAAGACAAAGAGTCTGAAGGATATGCAACGCTATTAGAGTGGTTCAATATTTATTATGAACCGAAAAAGCGCAAACTGTTTGGTCACCAAAAAGATTCTGTTCGTATTGGCTGTGTGCAATGGCAGATGCGTGAAATGGAAAGTGTCGGGGAGTTGCTGCAACAATTTGAGTACTTTGTGGATGCGTTGTCTGATTACCGTTGCGATGTTGCTCTGTTCCCTGAGTTTTTCAATGCTCCGCTTATGGGGCTTGGCGACCAGAGTTCTTCAATCGAAGCAATTAAACATCTATCTACCTATACCGAAGAAATCGTGAATGCGGTTTCGCATATGGCGGTGAGCTACAACATTAATATTATTGCCGGTTCTATGCCGCTAATTGAAGAGGATTTGTTGTACAACGTAGCCTACATTTGCAAACGAGACGGAACCATAGAGTCTCAATATAAATTGCACCCCACACCTTCTGAGAAAAAAGATTGGGCAATGGAAGGCGGAGATCGCCTTACTTTATTTGAGACAGATTTTGGTCGCATTGGTGTACTTATATGCTATGACGTTGAATTTCCGGAACTTGCACGTTTGCTTAGTGAAGAAGAGATGCAGATTCTATTTGTACCCTTTTGGACAGATACAAAAAATGGCTATCTGCGAGTGAAGCGTTGTGCGCAAGCACGTGCTATAGAAAATGAATGTTATGTGGCTATCGCCGGCAGTATCGGAAACTTGCCCAAAGTGGACAACGTGGATATTCAGTACGGACAAACAGCGGTATTTTCTCCGTCTGACTTTGCCTTCCCCCATGATGCAGTGATGGCCGAAACCACGCCAAATACCGAAATGACGTTAATCGTTGACGTGGATTTGGATAAATTACAAATTTTACAAAATACCGGCTCAGTGCGTAACTTTTTAGATAAAAGACGAGACCTTTATCGGATTGAATGGTTGGGTGAAAAAAGCATCGTCAAACAGGTTAAATAACTCAGTCGATTATAGTTCATAGGTCACTTTGGATTGGCGTTTTTCGCTTCTATCCATTGTGACATATATTGGGTACTTTTATGGGAATGGTGTTGTAACATCATCCCAGTAAAATTATCTAATCTGAGTTGTGCCAGATGTGTCAGGCAGTAGTCGACTCTTTCTAGTAACTGCTGTTGGATCACTTGCAAATTGAAACGTTGCGCGAGTAATTGATATCCATAGTCAGAAGCAAGTTGCCATTGTTTGGCATCTTGATATAAAGCAACGGCTTGATCCGCTATCTCTTGCGGATCATCTGCAATCGCCCCTGGCCACATTGATGAGTCATTCATCCCTTGACTCCCAATGCTGGTTGTCACTGATGGTGTGCCTGTCCACATGGCATCAGCTAACTTGCCTTTCAAACCCGCACCGAAACGCAGTGGCGCTATGCACACTCTGCTTTGTTGCAATACTGAAAACGCATCTTCGGCCCATCCATCCACATAAAAGCCGCTCTTTGGGTTGTGTAAATCAGTGGCTTTAGGTGGCGGATATGCACCGTAGACATGTAACTGGGCAGACGGAATTTGTTTGCGAATTAATGGCCAAATTGTTTGCTTAAGATATAAAACCGCATCCCAATTTGGCGCGTGACGAAAATTTCCAATGCTTACGAAATGTTGTCGCTGGCTAAACTCGACCGGAGATCTCTTCAGTTGTTTAATATCCAGCATAAAAGGACAATAATGCAATAACGCTGAAGGCACGCTAAATTGCTGTTGTAAAACATTCATTTCATACTCTGAAATAATCAAACTTAGGTCACATCGATATATCGCGGCAATTTCACGCATCGCCATATCACTTTTTAAATCTGATTCAGATACTTGCCGCGATTGTTTATGGGCTTTATGACGGGCATCACGTAAAAAGTGTAAATCCTCTGTATCCAAAATACGCAATGCATTGGGACAATTTTGCGCAACACGCCAAGAGAATTGTTCTTCCATCATAAAACGGTCAAATAGAACGATTTGCGGATTTAAGTTGGCAACAAACTGATCAAAAGAGCTGTGATTCAACTCGATGCTGGCTTCTTCAATCCCCAATTCAGTTAGATCGATCTTGTGTTCAGTTTGAATTGCAGGACTTGCAAAGCACACTTGATAACCGGCAGCTATAAATGACTTTAATAAGCTCAACATGTGTTTTCCTGCAGCAGAAGAGTTTGGTTCTGGCCACACGTAACCAATGGCCAATAGCTGTTTAGGTAATTTTTCTGCTTGCTGAGTCATCTAAGTATCAATTTTGGGCAT
Organism: Alteromonas sp. M12; assembly: GCF_037478005.1. Taxonomy (NCBI): domain Bacteria; kingdom Pseudomonadati; phylum Pseudomonadota; class Gammaproteobacteria; order Alteromonadales; family Alteromonadaceae; genus Alteromonas; species Alteromonas sp. M12. Next base: position 2,163,322 of record NZ_CP144164.1, read on the forward strand.
GTCAATGGAGGTCGTGGATGATAACCCTATGCAGTAAAGTGGGAAAGACTTAAGATAGCTTAAAGTTTAAATAATGGAACATATAATGGCGAAACATTTAGTCTTTGGAGCTGGACTTATTGGCAGCTATTTAGGCGCTAGTTTACTGCACAAAAACCAAAATGTGACGTTTTTGGCTCGATCACACAGCGTAAACAAATTATCTAAAGGAATCATTTTAACGGACTATTTAGAGCACCGGGTGGAAGTTAACAACATTACATTCTTATTACCTGGTTCAGAAACAGAGCATAGTTTTGATATTATCTGGTTAACCGTAAAATGCACCGCTGTGGAGGCCGCTTTAGCGCAATTGCAATTACTGGTTAATCATCAGACAACCATTATCTGCTGTCAAAATGGCTTGGGATCAGAGAGCGCGATTAAAACAGCCTTTCCTAATAACCGAGTGTTAAGAGCTATGGTACCGTTCAATGTGGTGGAGATAGCCGATGGCCATTTTCATCGAGGTTCAGAAGGCAGATTGACTATTGAAAGCTGTATTGATGATCGCAACTTTACTGAGCAGTTAATTGCCAGTATAGATTCGCCGATTTTAGCGTTTTCTATGTGTACTCAAATGACTTGGTTATTATGGGCCAAGTTACAATTAAATTTAGGGAATAGTGTCAATGCATTAGCCAATATTCCAGTGAAACACATGTTGCAACAGCGAAAATATAGATTGGTTATAGCGCAAATGATGCGTGAATTACTTTTGGTTACCGATGCAAAAGGGATAGTGTTACCTAAAGTGACCTCCGTTTCTGCCCATTCTCTTCCCTTTGTTTTGAGTTTACCGGATTTTATATTCAAAATAGTTGCTAATCGCATGTTAGCTATTGATGAAAATGTCAGAACATCAATGTGGTGGGATATCTCAAATGGAAAGCAAACGGAAATTGATTATTTAAATGGGGCAATAGTTGAGGAAGGGGCCAAATTAGGAATTGCCGCGCCAGTGAATAAAAAGGTAATAGAACTGATCTACCAGTTAACTAACAATCCACAAACGATAACAGAATCAATGTCGGCGGTAGAGTTGTACAATACAACCATGAAATCATGCTAAATTGGTTTTGGGATTATTTTTATCCTAAATTGTGAATAATAGTTCCACCTTTTAGGCAAATTTTGTTAAGTTAACTACACTAATTACCATAAGGTTTAACGGAGTTTTAATGATGCACGCGTTGGATTATGCTTCTGAAGCAAAAGACATTTTTGTATTACCTGATTCAGTGCTTCAGATAAAAAGACTGATCGATGATGACGCTAGTGGTATGGATGACATTGCGAGCGTGATAAATTTCGACCCTGCGTTAACAGTACAAATTTTAAAAATAGCCAATAGTGCACTTTACAAATTTCCTAATAAAATCGAAACAGTGTCTAAAGCCATTCAAGTCATTGGTACTAACTCCGTTTATGACTTAGTGGTTGCGTGCAGTATATGCCGAACCTTTACACAGTTAGATTCTTCGGTAATTGATTTAGAGCGTTTTTGGGAAAATGCTGTTTGTTGCGCTTTGTTATGTAAGTATTTTGCAGAACGTAAAAAACTGAAAGAGTCTGAAAGATTATTTGTTTCTGGTCTACTACATAATGTGGGTGAGCTGGTTATGGTCAGATTCAACCCCGAAATTGCTAAAAAGTGCGCGCAAATTAACGAAACTGAAACCCCACTTGAGCTACAGTTAAAGTTATTAGGCGGTGCAACTTACGCGGATATTGGCTCTACACTAGTAAGAATGTGGGGAATACCTGATGCGATCGTTACGCCCATCAGTAAACAGCACTATAGCCAACATGAAGTCTCGGATGTTGAACAGCAAATTATGCAATTAAGCTATATTCTGGCTCTCGATAATTGTAATCCAGAAATTTATTCTGGACACGCTAACCTCGAAGTTGAGTTATATGAAAACTTAGGTTTAGAAGATAGTGACTTAGATGCTGCTTTAAGCCATGTGGGTATGCAGAGTCTTAGCGTCCTTGCTATGTTTAGTCCTGCGTCTGCGGCTATTGTGTGAGCGGCTTAAATCTTTAGTCGAAAATACCCACTGTTTGGCGACTAATGGCAATTAACTGGCCGCTTTGATCCCATACATTCCCTTCAGTATGAGCATAACCGTCTGCCGCTTGTCTGGTGATGGCTTTAAAAGCAAACCAATCCGCAGGTGAAAAATCTTGATGTGGATGAATGAATTCAATGTTCCAACTCATTGTGCTTGATGGCGCAGGTAACCGGAGCATTTGCAGGATAGTCGGCGGCCACGCATCAATCAAACTGATTAAGTGCGCATCGGTTATTTCTACAGGCGGTTTTTTGAATCGCATCCAGCCGCTAATTTCGCTTTTTTTGCTGCCCATAAATGGCATTCTGCCTTCCACAATTGACAGATCATAAAAACGCATAAACTTAGGTGTTATCTTAGGAATCTGCGGTAAAAACATGCCTTTTTTGGGAATTTCCATAGTGTGGGTATCGTTGTTTTTCACAACTATTTTTGAGGTTCTGGCTACTCCAAAACAGACTTGGCAAGTCACGCAAGTTTTTCCATCTTGGACAATTCGACCTAATGCTTGTGTTGCATTTTTACCCTGACGTAAAATTTCAACAACTATTTCGAAAGTCGTATCCACAAGTAAAGGACCAACAAAATTGCAATTAAAGGAGCGCATAACTCTGTCATCGTCAATTTTTACCTTTATCGCTGCATAAAGTATAGATGCGGATAATCCTCCAAATACAGTGCGTCCTTGACCCCATTCCTTTGGAATGGTCATTGTTGGTTGTTTGTTAGCATCTAGGCTGTGCTCTTTGGCCTGCGCTAATAACTCATCTAATGTCATATATTTGATCCCCTAAAAGAGATGCTTTTATAACTGTAAGCTGGTCGGATGTCCAGTTGGGTTTTGAATCATTTTATCGATCATGATGTAACCCAGAGGTGATTTAAAGTTTCTCTTGTTCGAAGCTCGCGAATCAACTGATCTATCAATCTCTATGATGATAATTATTTTATTTACAAATAGTTAACAGGTTTGCTTGTTATTTTTAACGAATGGTCATTAGTATGAATACAGTTTGAATGATAACTGGGAGTTTACATGTCGAATAACGCTAAAAATGGTCCTGACGTAGTTGCGTCGCAAGAGCCTGTCAGCAACAAATACAGAATGTATGTTTTGGTCATATTGACCTTAGTTTATGCGTTTAACTTTATCGATAGACAAATTATCGGTATTTTATCTCCGATGATAAAAGCCGATCTGGGATTAGATGATGCGCAGTTAGGTTGGTTGAAAGGAATTTATTTTGCTTTGTTGTATACGTTTGTCGGGATTCCAATTGCATGGTTGGCCGATAAATATAGCCGAGTGAATATAGTTGCAATTTCTTTGACCCTTTGGAGCGGGTTTACCGCATTGTCTGGTCTTGCAACCAGTTACTTTCAACTTGCATTGGCACGCATAGGGGTTGGAATTGGCGAGGCGGGCGGTAGTCCTCCTTCACACTCTATGATCTCTGATTTATTTCCTAAGGATAAACGTGCAGGTGCCCTAGCGTTCTATTCATTGGGGATTCCTTTTGGTGTTATGTTGGCGTTTTTTGCTACTGCCTTTCTTATCAAAGGGGGAAGTGCGGATTGGCGTTTAGTTATGATCAGTGTTGGCTTGCCAGGGGTCGTATTGGCGTTACTGCTGAAGTTTACGGTTAAAGAACCGGTACGCGGAGGAGATAACAGTAATGCAGATATGGAGACTGTGCCATTTAAACAGGCTATTAAAACCTTGCTCACTATCCCTTCGTGGTGGGGGATGTGTATTGGTATTTCTTTTGGGTCTTTTGGCAATTACGCAATTTCTACGTGGATAATCGATTTTTTTGTTCGCGCACATCCTGATTTCAGTTTCTTTAATTTACTTATTTTTATGGGTATCAGTAATGGTACTGCCTACGCTGCGGGAGTTTGGCTTGGTGGAGCATTAGTTGATAAATTAGGTAAGAAAAGTAAAAAAGCTTACGGTTTAGTGCCCGCTGGCATGTTGCTGATTGGAACGCCCGCATTGTTTATGGCATTGCAGGTTGGCAGTCCAATCTTGTCACTCATTTTATTGACCGTATTACTGTTTACAAGTGGAGCATATCTGGGGCCATCATTTGCCTTAGCGCAAACATTAGCACCAGTAAGAGTAAGGGCAATGTCAACAGCATTATTCTTCTTTGTGCTGAATATTATAGCGTTAGGCGGAGGACCAACGTTTATTGGTATTCTTAGTAACATGTTGAGTGAGTCACATGGTGAAGTGGAATCCTTAAGGTTGGCACTGAGTTGGTTAGTTGTCCCTTATCTTTTATCTATTTTGGCATTTTATTGGACTTCAAGACGAGTCAATAGAGATTGGGAAAATGCCGAGCAAAGAAACGGATAAAAAAATGCCGCTCCGGGGAGGAGCGGCTATTACCATCAAGGGATGGGAAAGTACCACTAAGTATCAAAGGAAATGGTTAGTTTCTAAATTGGATAGTCCAATTCGGTTAATCAGTTGAACTTGCAAGCTGGTTGTCGACTGATTTAGACGACAATATTTTAACTTGTTCTAAATTTGTGGGTTCTAGCAGCTGTTTGCCATTACAGGTTGTCACAGCAAAGTGTTGTGACAATAATGCAGAGCTATTATCCGTAGCGGTTAATTGTGTTGCCTTAACCGCTAATTTCTGATTGTTTGCTTGTTTACAAACCGTTTCCATAGAAACGCTAATTGATGCATTTGCAAAAGTGGTAATACCTAAACTTGCAATGCTGGTTAACAAAAGAAGTTTTATTTGTGCCTTCATTTTGACCTCAATTAATTTGGTTTGTTTTTTAACGTGGGTTGAGTTTGGTACAGTGGAGCGCACAAATAAATCTGCTTAGTAATACTTAGGTATTTAAAGTGATACCCTAAGTTCTTAGTATAAAGTGGTGAAAAACAGAAATGATAGTTGTCTACAAAATGGCAATTTCGACTTAAATTAAAATGAAAGCTAATATAAAAATGAAAACGAATTCTAAAATACATTTTGCCCATGCTAATGGCTTTCCCGCTGGAAGTTATCGTGTTTTGTTGGACTCTCTTAGTAGCCAACATCAGGTGATTGCGATAGATAAATTGGCCCATAATCCCAATTTTCCGGTTGATTTTGGTTGGCAAAACCAGGTCGCTGAGCTCGTCGAATTTTTGCATGAAAAGCAGGCTGAACCTTGTTATTTAGTTGGCCATTCGTTTGGTGCAGTAGTGTCATTTTTAACTGCTTGCCAGCATCCGAAACTGGTTAAAGGACTGGTGTTACTTGACCCTCCGCTAATTACTGGCTTGACTAGCCTATTATTTAAAAGTGTACGTAGATTGGGTCTTGCTGACAGATTATCACCAGCTAAACAAGCAATGAATAGATGTACTACCTGGTCTAAAGATACGGATGTTGAGAGTTACTTTAAAGGCAAAGCATTATTTAAAGATATGCATCCAGAATGCATTGCCGATTACGTGAGTTCTGCCGTTAAAGAAACGCCGGACGCGTTTAAATTGGATTTTGATCATCGTATTGAAGCGAATATTTTTAGAACAATTCCATTGAATATGGGTCGTTACAAATTACCTGAAAACTTGCCAGCAATGATTATTACCGGTGAAAAAACCAAAGTGTGTAAGGAGAGGTTAATTGCGCCCTTTATTAAAAAGAATAAACTTGAACACTTAGTAGTGAAAGAAGGGGGGCACATGTTTCCCCTTGAGCAACCAAACTTGGTTGCAGGGTTGATAAACCAAAAAATTGCTCAGTGGGAGTCGATGACAGAAGTAGTTTGAGTATCAAGTATTCAAAACAACATACCCAAACTACTTAAATGCAGTGAGATTAATATCCGACTGGTAAGCCTAGCATTTCTCGGGTAACCAAGGTCACGCCTTTCTCGGTGACTCGGAAACCTCGTGCTTCGTCATCCTGACGGCTATGTCCGATAACCATTCCTTCAGGAATAATACAACCTCTGTCAATGATTGCACGGCGTATTCTACAATGACGTTTTATTTCCACATCAGGCAAAATAACCGACTCATCAACAACACTATACGAGTGAACACGAACATTGGAGAAACAGACGCTCTTACGGACTGTTGCACCGGATATTATGCACCCTCCAGAGACCACTGAGTTGATTGCAGCACCACGGCGGTTGTCTTCTTCCCAAACAAATTTAGCGGGAGGAAGTTGCTCTTGATAAGTCCATATCGGCCAGCGCTTATCATACAAATTTAGTGCTGGTACAGGTTGTACCAACTCCATATTAGCATTCCAAAATGAATCTAGTGTACCCACATCACGCCAATACACTTCACGTTGGTCGACTTCATCAAAGGCATACGCATAAACCAGTTGATCTTTAATGATATCTGGAATTATGTCTTTACCAAAGTCACGATCTGACTCTGATTTTTCGGAATCACGTTTTAGTTGCTCGAATAAAAACTCGGTGTCAAATACGTAATTACCCATAGAGGCTAAACACATATCCGGATTACCTGGAAGAGGCGTAGGGTTTTCTGGCTTTTCTTCAAAACCTATAATTCGCATTGATTCGTCAACTGACATAACACCAAACTGACCTGCGGCTTCTTCTATAGGAACTGGCATACAACACACTGTCATTTTTGCACCAGATTCTGCATGGCGAGCAAGCAAAGTACCATAATCCATGCGATAGATATGATCGCCTGATAAGACCATTACATATTTAGGTAATTCGTTACGAATAATATCAATATTTTGGAACACCGCATCTGCAGTTCCTTGGTACCAATTATCAGAAGAACGTTGTGATGCTGGCAATATTTCTACTGATTCACCCAGTTCTTTTTTAAAGTGTCCCCAACCTCTAACCAGGTGGCGTATTAATGAGTGAGATTTATACTGAGTAACCACTCCAACTCGGCGTATGCCAGAATTAATACAATTGGAAAGAGGGAAGTCGATAATTCGAAATTTACCACCAAAATACAAGGCAGGTTTGGCTCGCCATGTAGTCAGTTCATGCAACCTAGAACCGCGGCCGCCAGCTAAAATTAGAGCATAAGTATCACGAGTTAAATTACTAATATAACGGGGGTTCTGTCCTTCCATATAATTACTTCCTCAAACAATTTATAATAATGTTGGATCAAGGCGAACGACGGCTCAAACAGCTACCTTGATGTAACGAGTTTGGCACGTACTTTCGGCAAAAACAATTTGATTTGTTAAAATTTTATTAAAGATATTTTCATTAACCCAATCTTAGGGTGGCAAAATAGATATTATTCGCTAATATTAAGCCAGTTTTAATTGTTGCAGCGTCGAATAGGAATCGAAAATGCATCATATGGCGATTTTAGTCACCGACAATTTTCCGGTGTTTGAATTAGGTTGTGCACTGGAAGTGTTTAGTTTGCCTAGACAAGAAATATCGCCATGGTACAAATGCGATGTTATAAGTTTTGACGGCAAACTGCTAACTTCTTCTACCGGATTGTTGATGCAGGTCAACGAAGTAACTGAATTACTGCATTACGACATTTTGTTGATTCCTGGTTGGGATACCGATTCCCGCAAAATTAAATTGGCACTGGCAGAACAAATAGTAGCATTCCACAGTTTAAATAAACGCATAATTACATTTTGTTCTGGTGCTTTTTTGCCAGCACAATTGGGTTTGCTTAATCATTGTAAAGCCACCACTCATTGGCGTTATGCTGAACTTTTTAAACAACGATTTCCTATGGTTGAGTATGTGGATAACGTACTTTATACCCAGCAAGATAATGTCTACTGCGCGGCAGGAAGTGCTGCCGGATTAGATTTATCGTTAGAAATTGTGCGCCAAGACTATGGACATGAGGTAGCCAATATAGTGGCTAGACGACTGGTTATCTCTCCTCATCGAGCTGGTGGGCAGGCACAATTTGTTGAAACTCCGATGCCGCAAAAACACCACAGGTTTGCGAAAACCTTACAGTGGTCAATTAAAATGTTAAATACTATTTCTAAAGTAGATGATTTAGCGCGACATGCAAATATGTCCCGTCGCAGCTTTGATCGTCATTTTAAAGCGTCTGTAGGAATGCCGCCAAAAGAATGGTTAAATCAACAGCGAATCAGATTAGCTAAAGAATTATTGGAGCATGATCGTCTATCCATGGATGAACTTGCTTCTCGAGTTGGGTTTGATAATACCGTTACTTTAAGATTCAACTTCCATAAATTTGTTGGTATTTCCCCAAGCGAGTACCAACAACAGTTTTATCAAGGTTAGTAAGAGAAATTAATGCCATTACAAAATCAACAAAATACCCCCTTAGAAAAACAAAAAGTCATATTCGATCACGATGGAGGAGTGGACGATTTATTATCGTTAATGCTGCTATTAACAATGGATCATATCGATTTGTTGGCGGTAACAGTGACCCCAGCAGATTGTTATTTATCTGATGCCACGCTATCAACGTTAAAAATCCTATCTATGTTTAATCGTTCTGATGTGCCTGTTGGTCAAGGGCAATTACACGGTGAAAATGCCTTTCCGGCGGACTGGCGCGCGCAACCCAAAATATGTAACGTGCTACCGGACATGTTGGCGCAATCTTATGACAAAAAGCAAATTTCGGATCTGAGCGCAGAAGAGTTGATCAACAAATGTTTAACTGAGCAGCAAAATGTAAGTGTATTAATGACAGGCCCGTGTACCAACTTAGTTGCTGCATTTGAAAAACAGCCTGAATTAAAGAGTAAGATTAAAGACGTTATCTGGATGGGGGGAGCGGTGGATGTACCTGGAAATGTAGCCATGTACAACCACGATAAAAGTGCCGAGTGGAATGCTTATTGGGATCCTGTCGCAAGTCAAAAGCTGTTCGCTTCAGGTTTAAAGATTAAACTCATCGGTTTGGATGCCACTAATTGTTTGCCCGTTAATATTGATTTTTTGGGGCAGTTAGCCGAACAAAAAAACTATCCTATATCGAGTTTAGCTTGTCAGTTTTGGGCAACCACTATCAATACCATTCCTAGTTATGAATTTACCTATTTTATGTGGGATGTATTAGCAACCAGTGTATTAGCCCTGCAAAACGGTGAAATAGAATTTGAATCTGTTAAATTAAATGTCGCTACAAGCGAACCTAATGCTGGGCAAACATATCGAGATCCAGAGCAGGGCTTTGATATCGACGTGGCATTCAATGTCGATAAGGATGCTGTTCTAAACTATATATTAAAACAATTTAGATGTTGATCTAGGAGAACCTCACATGGCAGCCCTCAAAAAAATCGTATTCGCAATTTTAATACTACTTACTCTGTTTATTGTATTTGGGTACTTTCTGCCATCTGAGTATCGAGTTCAACGGAGTATTACAATTAACGCCTCGGCGGATAACATTTATCCGCAAGTGGCGGATCTTAAACAATGGCGCAATTGGGGTGTCTGGTATCAACGGGATCCCGATATGCAAGTAGAGTTTTCAGGCGATAGTGCATCCATAGGCATGCAATCTTCTTGGCAAAGTGTGTCAGAAGGCGATGGTATTATGACAATTTCTGCTTTAGAGCCAAGCCAAAGTGTCACCTATGAACTCTACTTTTCTGCCTTTGATATGACATCCCAAGGGCAATTAACCTTTCAAGAAAGCAATGGCCAAACATTAGTCACTTGGATTGGTACTGGTGATGTTGGGCTAAACCCTATTAACCGCTATTTTGCACTCGCCATGGACTCGTTAATTGGCCCAGACCTTCAACAAGGCTTGGAGAACTTAAAAGGTATTATGGAAGATTAGCGTTCAACATCCAAATTGAGTGAAGTAGTGGTGACGACAAGTTGAGCGTTTTTTGCCTAAAGTCAGGTTGCCAGCTAATAGACTGTATTATTCGCTTTTAAGTTGTATGCTTTGGTCGGCTAAGTCGTCATATGCAGACATTCAAACTTTTAGTAAATCAATATCACCGCCACACCGAGTATTGTGATTATATACAGATTTAGCTTCGAAGCCGTAACTATGCAAGATCACTGGTAATTGCCGTACTTTCACAGAGGGAAAAGTAGAAATCTGAAAAAACCTATATGTTGTAATAAGTTACCCTCTGTGATTAAAATAGGTTAAATTTATATACGGCAAAAGCCAGTGTTTAAACACGGACTTTTGCGACTTAATAATACTGTTATACCTGCAAAGAACAAAAAAGGAATTGTTAACATGGAAAGTATGAAGAATGAAAAGTTCACTGAGGGCGTTCCAAAATACGCTCAAGGAACGTTTGATAAACAGTTAAATTACAATCTTTGGTCTACTTCCAGAACACGATATATTGCAGCACGCCGTTTGCGGTCAAAAGATCGTAGATCTTCAAAGGCTATCGCTTTTCTGTCTGCATACTTAATTATTTTCACATTGTTTGATTTTCTTTTTCTTAGCAATACTGACGGTTACAACAGTGGCTATATTCTTCTTCTCAATGTAAATTTTTCTTTGCTGATCTTAATTTTCAGCCAGCTTGAAAGCTCTGCATCATATGGTGTTAGAGCTGTTAAATTCCATTCCTGTGGATTAGAAGTTGCTCATTTGTACAAACAACTAAGAAGGCTTAAATCTCGATATGAAAACCTTGATAAAGATGATGCTTTCTACAAAGAACTACAGGAAATAGATGACAAATATGATCAAGTATTAAAAAATCATGAAAATCATGAGCTACTAGATTTCAAATTATTTAAATCGAACTACCCAGATTACGAAGACCATTCATTATCAAGTAGTGATATTTTTTGGATAAAGTTTCATCACTATGTCAAAGATGTTCTTGTGTATCATATCGTTACTTATATACCTTTGTTTATTCTTGCTGTGGTTGTTTTTAAATTCGGTGGTTTGGTATAACAAGCGCATAAACACTCGCTTCGCTCGCGTGGGACAAATATATGTAGGCTCCCTGCGCTTCGCTTGGTATTTTAGCCTACATATATTTGCCCGTTACGCGGGAAGTTATGCAATAAGAGATTTCTCACAGACCAACTTTAAGAGATATAAAATAGACAATGGCTAATTTTATCGAAACAGAGATGTTGCCGATTAGTAAATATCTTGCAACGTCAAAAATACTCAAGGTTCCAGAGTTTCAACGAAGCTATGCATGGTCTGAGGATGAAGTATCCCAGCTGTGGGATGACGTCGTTGAAGCAATAGAAAACAATAAAAACGAATACTTCATCGGTCCAATTGTTGTTAAAAACAACAAAGAATCGTTAGAGGTTATTGATGGCCAACAAAGATTAACTACCTCCCTTATTTTGATAAGTATTATTAGGAGAGTGTTTCGGTTTAGCGGTGATAATGAGAGGGCAGACTGGTTTAGGAATGAATTCTTTGGGAAGCAGGATGTTGTAACTTTAAAAACATCAGAGAAGTTTTTCATGAACGAGGAAAATAACGAAACATTTAGAAGTTTTGTTATAGCCGACTCAACCAAAGAAAATATAAAAAACGAACAAAAGAAGTATCTTAAAAAGAACTCAAATTATCTATTGCTTCAATCAATACTGACGCTTTGGGAGCTGGTAGAAAATCATATTGGTTCAAAAAATGAAAAGCTATTGGAACTCCATAATTTTCTTTATGAAAAGGTAAAGGTCCTTGTGTTGACAGTCCAGGATGAGGCTGATGCTTACGTCATTTTTGAAACATTAAATGATCGAGGGAAAACCCTTGATACGATGGACTTATTAAAAAATCACCTATTTTCAAAATCAAAGAGCTATCTGCCAGAAGTCAAAGAGAAATGGAGTATAGTAAAAGAAAAGCTTTTTGAAATAGACCCAAAGAATAGATTTTTGTCGCATTTCTGGTCTTCCAAATATGGCCGTAGCTCTAAAACAGGTTTGTTTAGAATTATAAGGGATCAAATAGATAGTTCAGCTAACGCTGTAAAATTTGCCACTGAGCTAGCTTCTTCCGCGAGAGTCTACGCTGCTCTTCAAAATCCAGAGAGTAGTTATTGGGATTCTCATGAGAAGAAAACTAAAAAGCATATCCTCGTGTTAAGGCTATTGGATTCACAGCAAAGTTTACCTGTGTTGATGGCGGCTTCGGGAAAATTTGATGCTAAGGAGTTTCAAAAGTTGGCGTGGATTATGGTCGTAATGGCCGTAAGGTATAATTTGATTTGCGAAGGGAGGACAGGAGTATCGTCAAACTATTACTCTGAAATACCAAGAAAAATAAATTCAGGAGATTACCAAAAGGCCTCGCACGTTTTTAAACATCTGAAATCAATTTACCCGAGCGATGACGAATTTAAAAATTCGTTCTTGTCAAAATCATTATCAGATACTAAACGAGCCAGATATTTACTTATAGAAATAGAAAATCACGCCAGTGGGGAAGAAAAAGTAGTCAATTCAGATCCAGAAAAGGTGAACTTAGAGCATGTCATGCCGAAAAAGATTAATCAAAATTGGAATGAGAGCTATACCGGTGTTAATAGTGATGAAAGAAGCTATTACGTAAACCTTCTGGGGAATATGGCTTTGGTTTCAAAAGAAAAGAACAAGCGAGTAGGAGCCAAAGGTTTCGAAGAAAAGAAATCAGAGCTTTTTTCAACTCAAGAAGAGTTTAAATTTACAAAAAGCATCGCAGATGTATGCGTATGGAATAAAGAAAGTATAGAAGATCGCCAGCTAAAATTAGCAGATGCTGCTGTTAATGTATGGAAAATAGAAATGGCTTAATGCATAACAATAAAATCCAGCCGACGCAAAATGCGCGCGGCTGATTTAGGTGTTAGGTGTTTAAAGGATGAATCGGTTTATCGTACTACTTTTACTCTTTGCAATTGTATCGTGTGCTAAATTTGAAACAGCTCCAACTCGAACTTTCGATATTTCTAGTGGAGTTGTAGATTTATCCATTGAGGTAGGAGGCAACTGGGACAAGGTATGCTTCATTACTCCTTATACCGATAATGCGGGTGCAAAAGAGGTGTTGGGTTTCGATTTTAATGTTGAAGAGAAAAGTGGTATCTCTATTTTGGATGGTATCACTCTTGTTATCGCTACAAAGGGTAGTCAGGTCATTGAGTATTTTGAAACCCCAAGAAGCAACATTGATTTTTCCTCTTTAAATTCTGGATGTTTTTCCAAGTTCAATGCTAAGTTCAAAGTAGTAAAAGACAATAACGGATGGCCTAATGTACAGAACACCTAACAAGTGAATAATGTCGTCGGTTGTCATGCTGGTATCCGTAGGTTACTTATTCAGTGAATAAGCAGAGCTGACCTTACTCGTTTTGTCCCGCGCCGGTCACCGGTAGGACCTTCTCATCAGTCTATGCTCGTGGGTTAATCACCGATTGATTCTGCCGCAATTCAATCAGGTAAGAAAACGAGTTAAAAAACGCCATTTATTTTGCCGAAATAAACACACCTTGGGTTTTGCCGTGTCCGGTGTCTTGGTCGTATTGTTTATTCTGTAGTTGGTAGAATTTTACGAGTTTGGCGACTTGTTTGCTGGCTTGGGATTTTAATTGGTTGCATTGAAAATGGGGAGGCATGCTTTTTAGTTTTCGTTCAATGCTTTCACCTGCTTCAATCCAAATAGCCTGATGGCCTTTTTCGTGATCCAATAAAGCGGTGTAATAATCGTCAAAGGTTTGTTTTAAGCTTTCTGCTGCAGTTTTTCTGTTAGACATTTCGGGCATGGTATAAAGCCCCTCTAAATACACTTTGATGCCTACAAGTCGACATAGGTTGCCGCTAGTTTGTAATCCAAAAACCGGTGTTAACTGCCATTGAGTGCGACCGTGAAATAGTTGATTTTCTTTCACTACGGGGGAGTTTGCGCGCAATTCAATTTTTATTTGCTGTCGAGTCGTGGGGGCAATGGAATAGTGTTCGAACTTTTCAGTTAACACAACCTCAGAAAAAGCATTTAAGCTTGTAAACAGCAAGAAGCCGCAACTCACGCGCTTTATTCCAGCTAAAAACATCAATAATTCACCGTAACATCAAACGAATACACTCTAAATTACGGCTTTATAGCCTAGATTGAAAGAGGTTTACGCTGACTATCCACTAGCTTGCCATGAATAATTCCTTTTATTTAGCTTAAGATTGTTATCAACCTGACAAATGCCAATTAATTGTATAAAATTTAAACAGGGAAGGTGGTGGTAACACCATCAATTTATAATGGAAAGGTTGATACTTTGAATACAGCTCGCACTAAAAGTAACCCTATGATTATGGTTAGCTTGATTGTCGCACTGCTACTTTTAATTGCGGCTATTGTGTATTCGAGTTCTAAGCCCGCCACAGGACCAAAGGTCATCCATTTATCTTCAGGTGAATGGGCTCCGTATTCGGGAGAGTCTCTACCGCAAAAGGGAATTGCGAGTGTCATAGTCACCTCTGTATTTGAACAGATGGGCTATCGAGTCGATTTGCAATTTATGCCCTGGAGTATTGCCCAATCAAAAGCGGAATTGTCGCAGCAGGATAGTCAAATTCGAGGGACTTACCCTTATATCAAAACCGCAGAGCGAGAAAATCATTTTTACTTTAGTGAACCTATCATTGATGTTCCTAACGGGATCTTCTTTCACCTGAAACATACCCCGCAGGCGGCCAACATTAGCGAACCGTCTGAGTTACAAAATTATGCGGTAATCACCCTGGCAGGTTACGAATACACACCTAGATTGGGACAGTATATTCCTAACAATACCTGCAATTTCAAAGATACGCTTCAGGGCTTTGAAATACTTGATGCTAACCAAAACTGGATACTGATTAGCGAAAAAAAGTTAACTCAAAGGCAATTGGTTGAAGTAGCTAGTAGCGCAGAAGCAAAAAGGTTGAAGCTGACCGAAAGGGTACTTCAGGTTAAACAAGTGAACCCATTTCACTACAACCAAATAGATCCTCAACATTCTCAACCCCTTTATGCTTATCAATCAAGTGAACAGCAATTTCACTCAGGCAGTGAGTTAATCAAGAATAGTAATCTAATTGTTACCCCTGATGTCGCGTCTAAAACAGCAATAAAATCGAATCAGCCCACAGTTTGTCAAATGCCGATTAACACCGCGTTAATATGGCTGGCTTATACCTCTAAGCCTAAAGTTTTCATTGAATCTCAGCAAGTCGGTGAAACCTTATTAACCCAGTCGATGCCAACGTTATCGGCAAAAATAGGCTTTGCAAAATACGTTGATTATGTGCCGCATAGCGTGATGTTTTCTAAAAATAATCCGAATAATCTCTCACTTAGAAATCAGTTTAACCAGGTTCTAGATAATCTAAAAAGTAATCCGCAGGCCTATGACAGCTTGTTGACGCAAGTTGCAAATGAAATTGATATGGCTGATTCAGTGAAATTGGTATCAACTGGTGGTAGTGCCCTTGTAGAAGGGCAGCGGTATGATCCTCAATCAAATCGTTGTTCGCCAACCGAAGTATTTACCTTTCCAAAAGGAAGCAAAGCGTTGGTGCGTCAATGGCCTGAAATTTTCTTAAATAACGCACGCATACTCACACAGCAGAAAGTCATTGCCAGTGTGTTAAATGGTCCATTGGCGTCAAAAACCACTTTATATTGTTTTGAGCCAACCGCTGTGCAACTACAATAAAGTTTGTAACGGAGAACCTATGAAACGTAAAAAAAACAGTAGTTTTTTATCAAAATCGGCACCTTACTTACTGACAATATATTGTTTAGCGGTGCTATTATTCTTTCTTGCTGAGTTAAAGCTCTTTGGCCTTGACGAATATTTAAGGGCTACTAATCAGGTATTGATCTTATTTGCATTGTTGATCATGCCATTTGTGATTATCAATATGCCGAGTTTTATTCAGTCACTCACCTTGAAGGTTTCCGATAAAGAGTTTCATGTTCAGCTCAATGAATTGGAATCGAATTTTAGTCAAACCATTGGGCGGGTGCAGCAACAAGTCAGTACATCGGAGCAGTCATTCTGGCCAATACTGGCTGGAGAAGATGTATTGGCGTCAAAACGACTGGAAGGGCCTAATCCGAAAATCATCATTGGCGCTAAAAATGACCTCTCTCAGATGTTTTTTACAGAGCTTTTAGCGTTGGCTATAACCCATGAGAATTCACATATTGTCTGCGAAATACGTTATCCAAATGGTGATAGCATGCATAACTTCGCCGAACTTAAATACCGATGGCTGGATGTTTACATGGACTATACCGGTACCTGCCTGCAATATTTTAATATCCATCATAAAACCGAAACCGGCGGAATTAAATCACCAGATGAGCTCACTGAGGAGTTAAATCAATATGGACAAGGGTTAGGCATTCAATGGTTACCTAATTTAGGTTGCAGTGAAGATTATTGTTTAGTTATGACCCCTGAATACGCTGAATCTGAAGAAATAATCAGTATTAGCGATTTAAAAACCAAAGGCGGTAAACTGACGTTTAGTGCAGATCCTGAATTTATGAACAGAAAGGATTGCCTATTAGGCTTGTTAGACTACGGTGTGAAATTCAAATCTGTTTTACCTTGCAGTGTTACCGATCGTTATTCAGCCAAAGAAAGTGGTGAAGCTGAAGTGTTTGTAGGTTACGAATCTGACCCACAAGTATCAAGAGGCGAAGTGACTATGTTAAAAGATACTGATCAGTTTTTTCCTCGTTATTTAGCTCAACCGTTAGTGTCAGCTGCGGTTTTGAAAAAATTTCCGGAGCTTGAAGCACGGCTGCTAATATTGCATGACTGCATGGATACAGAACAATTAAATGAGATTGTTGCCAAAATAGGAAATTCGAATAATGATCCTGTGCGAGCTAAAGAGGAAGCGAAAAAAATATTTAAACAGGCACTGAAAAAGCACCAACAAAAAAACACAATGCAGGTTTAACGACTCTGTCATAAAACAATCAGACACAATACTCAAGATAACAGGGCGTTTGCAACCTTAGAGGTGGAAGACCGGCCGAGCGCTTGCATTATATTGTTTCCCGCATTCACTAGTTTTTCAATATCAATACCGGTGTGTATACCCATACCATTTAGCATGAATACCACATCTTCAGTTGCAACGTTGCCAGAAGCGCCTTTTGCATAAGGGCAACCGCCTAAACCTGCCACCGCGCTATCGATGGTACTAATTCCTTGTTGCAACGCGATCAAAATATTGGCTAAAGCTTGACCATAGGTATCATGAAAATGCACCGCAATTTTTTCCCTCGGAATAACCTGTTGAACGGCTTCTAACATCTTACTGGTTTTAATCGGTGTGCCCACGCCAATAGTGTCGCCAAGTGACACTTCATAACAACCCATAGCCAATAAATGTTGTGCAACCTCTGCTACTTTTTGCGGCGCGATATCGCCTTCATAGGGGCAACCTAACACACAAGAAACATAACCTCGAACTGGCATGTTGTCTTTTTTAGCTTGCTCTACAATGGGAACAAAGCGCTCTATACTTTCGGCAATTGAACAATTTATGTTTTTCTGTGAAAAGGTTTCAGAAGCCGCGCCAAATATAGCCACCTCATCCACATTTACCGATTTGGCATTGGTGTAACCTTGTAAGTTGGGAGTGAGCGCTGAATAGGTTATACCCGGTATTCGCGTTAACTCTCGAAATAATTGAGTACTATCAGCCATTTGTGGCACCCACTTAGGTGATACAAAGCTACCTGCTTCGATAAATTTTAAACCAGCCAGGGCCAAATCATCAATTAGCTGCAGTTTACTGGCTAAATCAATCAGTTGTTTTTCATTTTGTAGACCATCTCTGGGACCTACTTCGACGATTTTAACCTGTGTTGGATAACTGCTTGTCATAGGTTTACTCCTCGGCTTCAAAGTCGAGCAGCACAGCACCGCCATCTACAAGATCACCGGCGACAAAATAAAATTCTTTGACCACACCTGCTTTTGGCGCTTTGATGGCGTGTTCCATTTTCATTGCTTCCATCACCATTAACGTTTGTCCTTTTTCTACTTCCTGATTAACCTCTACTAATTGCGCAACTATGGTGCCATTCATAGGAGCCGCAAACCCGCCATGGTGATCATCTGCGTCACTGAGACCTAAATCTGCGGTATTGAGTTTACATTGGATGGCAAACTCTTTAGTAAATAGGGTCGTGAAGCCTTGATGGGGTTGCAGCTTCATCTGCAGATTTTGACCATTGATAGTGACGTCAAAGTGATGGCCATCAAGTTTGCCAACACATTCAAAACAACCTTCAGATGTGCTGACATTAATGACTGTGAAACCTAATTGGTTGCATGGTAAATACTCAACTGTCACTTCGATACTCTGCTGTTGAATATCAACGCTTAGCACTTCTGTGAACCGTTCGTTCATGCGCCAGTGGTTCTGTGCATGCCAAGGCGAGTTTTTATTATCTGAGACTGACGTTAAAGCCTGCCGTTGTAATATTAAGTAGGTTACTGCCGCTGGGGTTATTAGTTCATGTTGCAGGGCGTTTTTAACAAAAAGTTCAGACTCATGTTGTTCAATAAAGTGAGTAGTTAACTGTGCTTGTTTGAAGGCTGGATGAGTTGCCAAGTTGTACAGAAAATCGATGTTTGTAGTAACCCCGTCAACTTGATACACACTTAAGGCGTCAGCAAGTTTGCTAAGGGCTTTTTCACGATTTTGATCCCATACAATTAATTTCGCAATCATAGGATCGTAAAACGGTGTTACTTCGTCACCTTCTATCACACCTGTATCAATTCGAACGTTATCCGTTTCTGTTGGGGGCGATAACCGACTTAACAAGCCAGTAGAAGGTAAAAATTGATTATTTGGATCTTCAGCGTAAATTCGCGCTTCAAATGCATGTCCATTTATACTTAGTTGGTCTTGTTGTAAGGGGAGAGGTTCACCTTTGGCCACGCGGAGTTGCCATTCCACTAGATCTTGGCCGGTGATCATTTCAGTTACTGGGTGCTCTACCTGTAATCGAGTGTTCATTTCCATGAAGAAAAATTGGCCATCGGGTTCCAGCAAAAATTCTACAGTGCCTGCGCCGATGTAACCAATTGCTTGAGCCGCAGTTAAGGCTGCTTGTCCCATTTGCTGGCGTAATTCTGAAGTCATGCCGGGTGCAGGGGCTTCTTCAATGACTTTTTGATGACGTCGTTGCACTGAGCAGTCTCGCTCAAACAAATAAACACCGTTTTTATGGCTATCGCAAAACACTTGGATTTCTACGTGACGAGGTTGCGCTAAGTATTTTTCAACTAGCATAATGTCATCACCAAAACCTGACATGGCTTCACGTTTTGCCGCATCCAATGCGTCGTAAAACTCATTGCTATGAGCGACTTGTCGCATGCCTTTACCACCACCGCCGGCAGCCGCTTTTAGCAGAACCGGATAGCCCATGTCATCGGCATGTTTTTTTAACAATTCTGGAGATTGATCATCACCGTGATAACCCGGTACTAGCGGAACGCCAGCTTGCTCCATTATATGCTTAGCGGCTGATTTGGAACCCATAGCTTCTATTGCCGCAACAGGTGGTCCAACAAAGATAATATTATGTTGTTCACATAAACGACAGAACTGTGAATTCTCTGATAAAAAACCGTAACCGGGATGAATCGCATCCACGTTTAGTTTAATTGCCGCGGCGATAATCAGCTCGCCTTTTAGATAACTATCACGGGTTGGCGCGGGGCCAAGTCTGACTGCTTCATCAGCCATTTTTACATGCTGCGCATTGATATCAGCATCGGAATAAACTGCAACGGTTTTAATGCCTAACAATTTGGCGGTTTTTATAATTCGACAAGCAATTTCTCCGCGATTAGCGATAAGCAATTTGTCTATGTTTTTTAGGTCATTCATGATTTTTCCCGCCATGCTGGTTGTCTTTTTTCCAAAAACGCAGCTAATCCTTCTTGACCCTCTGCTGACACCCGTGTTGTCGCAATACGTAAACTGGTTTTCTCAATAAGCTCTTCGTCCAGTTGTTCGTCTTTAATATCAAACACTAATTGCTTGGCAGCAGCTACTGCGACAGGCCCGTTATTGATTATTTGAGTGACCAATAAATCAACTGTTGAATTTAATTCTTCCTCGGTAACCGCTTCACTGACTAAGCCCAAACGACGTGCTCTGCGAGCAGAGAAAACTTCCGCAGTCATAAAATAGCGGCGTGCGACTCTATCGCCAATCGCATCGATAACATAAGGGCTAATAGTCGCAGGTATCAAACCTAATTTAACTTCGCTCAAGCAAAATTTGCTTAAGCGGCTGGCAATGGCGATATCACAACAAGAAACTAATCCAACCGCACCACCAAATGCTGCGCCCTGAATTTTTGCAATAGTAGGTTTGGGCAGGGTGTAAAGAGTATGCAGCATATGCGCTAATGCATTTGCATCCGCTAAATTTTCTTCATAACTAAAGTTAGCCATGCGCTTCATCCAGTTGAGATCCGCGCCAGCGCAGAAACTCTTGCCATTGGCTTGCAAAACCAGTACGCGCGCTTTGTCGTCTCTGGCCACCCGCTTAAAACAATCGGTAAGCAATGCAATAGTGTTATCGTCAAACGCATTGTGAACTTCTGGTCGGTTCAAGGTAATGGTCGCAACGCCGCGGGAATCAAGGGCGTAGATTACATCTTCTGAATGTGTTTGTAGGGTACTAGGAGTATTATTCATAACGGAAATCACCTTACATTCTAAACACGCCAAAGCGTGTTTCTTCAATGGGTTTATTGAGTGCTGCAGAAATTGAAAGCGCGAGCACAAAACGGGTATCAGCAGGATCTATTACACCATCATCCCAAAGTCGCGCGGAGGCATAATAAGGGTGGCCTTGTTGTTCATAGGTATCAATAATAGGTTGTTTAAATGCGTTCTCTTCTTCTACACTCCAGCTTTCGTCGTGCCGTTGTTTTTGATCTCGTTTGACTTGCGCTAGCACGCCAGCAGCTTGCTCTCCACCCATCACCGAAATTCGCGCATTTGGCCACATAAACGTAAACCTAGGATCATAAGCTCGGCCGCACATACCATAATTGCCAGCGCCGAAACTACCGCCAATTAACACGGTAAATTTAGGCACTTTGGCACAGGCTACTGCGGTGACCATTTTAGCTCCATGTTTGGCGATTCCGCCCGACTCGTATTGTTTACCCACCATAAAACCGGTGATATTTTGTAAAAATACTAATGGAATTTTTCGTTGTGCACATAGTTCAATGAAGTGTGCGCCTTTTTGTGCAGACTCTGAAAATAAGATGCCGTTGTTGGCAACTATTCCCACGGGATGACCGTAAATACGTGCAAAACCGCAAACTAGAGTAGTGCCGAACAGCGCTTTGAACTCATCGAACTCTGAGCCATCGACTACTCTTGCGATTATTTCACGGACGTCGAACGGTTGTTTACTGTCTTTGGGAATAACGCCATAAATATCGCTAGTGGGGTAGGCAGGCTCTTTAGGTTCAATTAAGTCCAAATAATTGGGTTTAGGTCGGTTTAGACGGGCAATTGCATTTCTGGCTAGTTGCAATGCGTGATGGTCATTGTTAGCTAGATGATCGACAACACCCGATGTACGGCAATGCACGTCACCACCACCTAGTTCCTCAGCCGTGACCACTTCACCCGTGGCGGCTTTCACTAAAGGTGGGCCACCTAAGAAAATCGTACCTTGGTTCTTGACGATTATGGATTCGTCAGCCATGGCAGGCACATATGCACCGCCAGCGGTGCATGAACCCATCACAACCGCTATTTGTGGAATATTTTGCGCAGACAAATTTGCTTGATTATAAAAAATTCGACCAAAGTGCTCCCGATCTGGAAAGACTTCATCTTGTCTTGGAAGATTCGCACCACCTGAGTCCACCAGATAAATACAAGGTAAATTATTTTGCTCGGCTATGGTTTGGGCGCGCAAATGCTTTTTAACGGTTAAAGGATAATAGGTGCCACCTTTAACCGTCGCGTCATTTGCGACTATCATACATTCCACACCTGATACTCGACCTATCCCAGCTATTACGCCCGCTGCGGGGACATAATCTGCATAGACATTCCATGCAGCAAGTTGGGACAACTCTAGAAAAGGAGAGCCACTATCTAACAGCGCATTTACTCTGTCTCTGGGGAGTAATTTCCCCCTTGCGGTATGACGTGCATTGGCCTTATCACCGCCACCCAATTTAATTTTGGCGATAACTTCTTTTAAGTCGTTAACTTGCCGAGCCATGTTGGCAGCGTTATCGATAAACTCTTGGCTTTTAACGTTTAATTTGCTGACGATAGGGGGCATGCATTCGCTCCTAATCCGGTTAAGTAAAATTTAACCCCATTGTGATGACATCTAAATGTCAAAAGTTGGGAATTAGCAGGTTTCGTTAAATAATTCGCGACCAATTAACATGCGACGTATCTCTGAAGTGCCAGCGCCGATTTCATACAGTTTTGCATCACGCAACAAACGACCTGCTGAAAACTCATTGATATAACCGTTACCACCGAGTAACTGAATAGCATCTAAGGCCATTTTGGTTGCTAATTCGGCCGAATAAAGTATCGCGCCTGCTGCATCTTTACGGGTGGTCTCACCTCGATCACAAGAACGCGCTACGGCATAAACGTAAGCTCTGGCGGCATTCATCTGGGTGTACATATCTGCAACTTTGCCTTGTACTAATTGGAACTGACCAATAGATTGACCAAATTGTTTGCGGTCATGAATGTAAGGAACAACAAGATCCATGCAGGCTTGCATGATCCCAAGTGGTCCACCTGAAAGCACTAATCTTTCATAATCTAGTCCACTCATTAATACGCGGACACCGCCACCTTCTTCGCCAAGGATGTTTTCCGCAGGCACTTCGCAGTCTTGGAAAACAAGCTCACAAGTATTCGATGAGCGCATACCTAATTTGTCGAGTTTTTGAGCTTGGCTAAATCCAGCAAAAGATTTTTCCACTATAAAAGCGGTAATGCCTTTGGAACCAGCTTTTACATCTGTTTTTGCGTAAATGACAAAGGTGTGGGCATCAGGGCCATTGGTTATCCACATTTTGTTGCCATTGAGGATGTATTTATCCCCTTGTTTATCGGCTCGTAGTTTCATACTCACGACATCTGAACCAGCATTAGGCTCACTCATCGCGAGCGCACCAATGTGCTCACCAGATACTAGCTTTGGAAGGTATTTTTGTTTTTGCGCTTCAGTGCCGTTTTTGTGAATCTGATTAACACAAAGATTTGAATGGGCTCCGTAACTTAAACCGATCCCAGCAGATGCTCGGCTGACTTCTTCCATGGCGATAGTATGAGCTAGATACCCCATATCTGAACCACCATATTGCTCCGCGACCGTCACGCCCAATAAACCCATTTCACCTAGTTTAGGCCAAAGATGATTAGGAAATGCATTTTCTTCATCGGCTTTTTCTGCCAAGGGCGCTATTTCTGCTTGGGCAAAATTGTATACGTGATCACGAAGCATATCGATATCTTCGCCTAATCCAAAATTAAGTGTAGGGTAGGGAGCGTTCATCAAACTTATCCTTTATTTAATTGTTCAAGTTCGTCTTTGCATCGAGACTCAACTTCATCTAGCTCGATCATCAGGACGTTTATATCTTCAAGTTGTTGAATCAAAATGGCGCGTTTTTCTGTGGTCATTTCTAACATAGCTTGAAGCTGAATTTTTGAATTTTGGTGGCTGTCGTAAAGGTTAAAAAGGGTGCGCGTTTCTGCTAAGGAAAACCCCAATCGTTTACCACGCAAAATGAGCTTTAATCTAACTTTGTCTTTTTTACTGTAGATTCGAGTTTGCCCCGCACGTTGCGGAGACAACAACCCCTGTTCTTCATAAAAACGTATGGAGCGGGGTGTTACATCAAAATGTTTAGATAACTCCCCTATACTGAATGTGGGCGCGTCTTGTTCGACTCCAGAGCTGTGTTTCTCAGATTTATTATCAGCATTCATTTCGCATTCCTAAACGTGTAAAACGGCGATAGTGTGTATATGTCACAAGTTTATATTTTTGTTTGTTTTAAAATTAAAGCTTACGTTTACGTATACGTCAACTTGATGCCGAGAATAAACTACCTCAATTAGAAGATCAACTTTTTAACATTTCCCATTTAATATAGTTGATATTATTTATTCAGTTAAAACGAGTGAATAAATATGAAAAGCAAACATGACAAGAAGGTAGGTTAATAGATTAGCTTAGGGCAAAAATAACGGGCTTTAATTTGCCGCTGAATAGCCAAAGTTAAGCGTCGGGTAAACAGCTTCGACTCACATTAAAAGTTTTACTGAGTAGCTAACAGCTTTAACAAGGTAAACTACTGATGTTGCGCAAAATATGCTTATTATTACTAATGCTAGTATTTCTAGTCTAGACAGTTTGATTTTTACGATCAAAATTGAATGCGATAAACCTTTTAACTAAACAATTCTAAATTGAGTAAATAAATGCCAAGTCCTAAATCTTCACCTGCAAAGCAAATTGATCAGCAAGCTCAACAATTAGATTCAACGGATAAATTGAGTGCGCTAAAAAGCCAGTTTGAATTGCCCGAAAACGGTGTTTATCTCGATGGAAATTCACTCGGCGCACTGCCTATTATTGCCAAACAACGAGCGCTAGAAACAGTTGAATTGCAGTGGGGGAGAGACTTAATTGCCAGTTGGAACAAGCACCATTGGATTGATCTTCCCATTACGGTAGGAGAAAAAATAGCGCGGTTAATAGGCGCAGGTGTTGGGCAAACTATATGTTGTGACTCCATCTCTGTGAATTTGTTTAAGTTAATCTGTGCAGCATTAGCAAAGCAACCGGGGCGAACGACGGTTTTATCCCAAGTTGATAACTTTCCAACAGACTTATATATGGTTCAAGGTATTGAGTCTTTGTTGAGTCAAGATCGCTGTCAGCTTAAATCGGTGAATGCAAATAATATAGAACAATCACTTACCGAGGAGGTGGCGGTTTTACTCGTAACCCAAGTCAATTATAGGACGGGCTACATTCATGACATGGCAAAGTTAACCAAATTAGCTCATGCTAAAGGAATTTTAGTTATTTGGGATCTTGCTCACAGCGCAGGCGTGCTGGATCTAAAACTTGACGATTGCCAGGTAGACTTTGCGGTGGGTTGTTCTTATAAATATCTCAATGGTGGGCCAGGCGCCCCTGGTTTTATTTATGTTGCTAAACGACATTTATCACATTTTAAACAGCCATTGAGTGGCTGGATGGGGCATAGTCAACCCTTTCAGTTCTCACCAACATTTGAAAGTGACAAGAGTATTTCACAATGTTTAACTGGTACACCTGCAATTATTTCAATGAGTATATTGGACGCTGCATTGGAGGTGTTTACGGCAGTGGATATGTCAGATGTAATGAGCAAATCTAAAGCCTTAACCTCGTTTTTTATGCAGGGTTTAAAAACACTTAAATTAGATCAAGAGTTAACCTGTATTTCACCTCAATCAGCAGAGTTGAGAGGCAGCCAAGTGGCGTTAACACATCCCTACGCATTTGCCATCTGTCAGGCACTTATTGCACATAAAGTTGTGGCTGATTTTCGTGCACCTGAGGTACTTCGTTTAGGTTTTGCGCCCTTGTATATTAGTTTCGAAAATGTTGCCACAGCATTACACAGTCTCAAAAAGATCATGCAAAATAAAGAGTATTTAAAAGCCGAATTTCAGCAACAGGGTAAGGTGACTTAAACAGCCTAATTACTTAAATTTTAATGATGGGTTAAGAATGAGTGGTCAGTTTATCGTTGTCTTTTATGATAAAGCGTTCTTTGTCAGCGCTGAGTCTGCCGCCAATCTCATTCAATCGCTTACGATTACTGTTGCTTAATTCACGTTTGTCTAACTCATTAAATAGGCGCAATGTTTTCGCTTTTTTATATTCCGCTAAATTGGATTCCAATAACCCTTGCAGTAAATTTAAACCAAAGGCAGCTTCCTTAGGAAACAGAAGATAGGCTTGGTAGAAGTAATCTACGGATTCTTGATAACGTTGCTGATTGTGTAAGTTCAAGCCCTGTTTGTTAAATTTGAGGGCTCTAGGGCGTCTTTCCCCTAACTCTTCTTCTTGCTGTGCAATTACCATTGAAGAGATGGTCTGGTCGGTTAGATCTTCTGTTTCTAACATTTTTTCTTCACAATCAAATAGAATTTGAGCCGCTCGCAATTCATCTCCTACACCTAACCATGCCTTTATGGCATCAGTCATTGTAGGGACATCTGCGGTCGTGAAGTCTTTTTGGTCTGCCTCTTCCAAAAGGGCTACGGCTTTATCTTGATCATTTTCTAACACGGCGACCAAAATGTTCATATAGTCACGTTTAATCGCAAGATTTTCTTCTAAATAATTGCGTCCTGCATTACCGATTAAAAATCGGGCTACTTGCAACGCGTTTGCTCTTTCATTTGCTTGTTTAGATTCTGCTATTGATAAGTAACAGCGCGCCAGTTCCAAGGATAATTCAGCGTATTTTTCACGTATATCTTTTGCGTTAAGCCGTTTTCGTTCCAACAAATCGATTGCTTTGTCCATTTTGTTTTGCAACTGGTAAACATAGGATTTGAGCTTAGCCGCGGTCATTGAAAGTGCACTTTCTTTAATTAGGTCTATGTACTCTTCGGCTTCTTCATATTCTTTTCTACCAATACAAATTCGCGCAAGCCACTCGCAGGCTTTGTCATTGGTTAAATGCGCACCTAGCATGTCTTTGAGTAATTCTTCACTGATTTCTATTTTGCCGGCTAAGTATTGCGCATGTATAACCCCCCATTTTGCCCAAATAACATTTTCTGCACTTTGTAACACGCTGTCATACAACGCAGTGGCTTCATCAAATCTTGAAAGCTTAAGGAGCAGTCTGGCGCGAATCTTTAACAGGGTAGTGCGGGACTTAGGTATCGAGTTGCTTTTAGCGATTTGTTCCAGCTTTTGCAGTGCGACATCCCAAAGCTTTTCATCCATCAGGGTTAGCACTGGCATCAGATGCCTACGAATTCTTAGTACGTTGGCGATGGTTTTTTCTAATATACGGATGGTGTAGGGTTTGATGACTAAGTCATCTGGATGGATATCAACAATTTGACCAATAATCAGTGGTAACCGGTCTGAGGTGACAAAAATTAAACTGGTGGTGTTTTTTAACAGCTTTTCACGATTCAACTCTTGAATAACTTCCACACCATTTTTATGATCACCAAGATGAAAGTCCATTAAAATCAAATCAAACTGACGAACCTTTAATGCTTTTTTGAGTTCTCTGCCGTGAATATAACAGGAGACATTCGAGTAGCCCATTTCTAGCAAATGGTTCCGTAAAAGAATTCGCGCCATGCCATTATCTTCAACTACAGCGATGTTGATTTTTGGTCCAACCACGATAATTTCTTCTTTCTGATCAATTTATTACGACAATATAGCAAGCATAGTATCAAAATAACAATGTACATTGCTATGGATAGATATTTATCCCTCGGCTTTTTACCAATTAGTTCGAAAAATCGGTAACTGGCAGCATTATATTGGCTGGTCTAGGATTACTGAAATGGTAAAGAAGTGGATTATTCATGATCAATATAACCCCATTTAACAAGTTTATGTTGTTGACTGTATACAGAAGTTGGCAGTATTTGATTATTTGATTTTCATTTACGTTAACGTTAAGGTGAGATTTTTGATAACCTTATTTACAAAGCATTAACACTGTCCATTTAATCGGTTTTCTAAAGGAAACTAGCATATGAATTTTGATTTAACCGAAGATCAAATCGCCTTCGTTGATACAGCGAAACAATTTGCAGATCAAGAACTTGCCCCCCACGCTGCGCATTGGGATAAACATCATATTTTTCCTAAGGAAGTAATTAAAAAAGCCGGTGAATTAGGCTTCTGTGCTCTTTACACCCCTGAAGATGCTGGCGGTTTACAACTTAGTCGTTTAGATTCAGCGCTTATTTTTGAACAATTGGCAAGTGGATGCACTGCCACCACAGCAATGATGACAATTCATAATATGGCCACTTGGATGATCGCGACTTGGGGAACTGAGACAGTCAAGTCGGCCTGGTGCCCAACGTTAGTGACGGGCGAACATTTAGCATCCTATTGTTTAACTGAGCCGGGATCTGGCTCAGATGCAGCATCATTGCGCACCTCTGCGGTAAAAGAAGGTGACCATTACCGTATTAATGGCTCTAAGATGTTTATCTCTGGTGCGGGAGAAACCGATGTTCTGGTGGTTATGGTCAGAACAGGTGACAAAGGCCCTGGCGGTATCTCAGCCGTGGTGATCCCTGCTGATGCTGAAGGGGTCATTTATGGTAAAGCAGAAGAAAAAATGGGCTGGAATGCTCAACCTACTCGGTTGATTACGTTTCAAGATGTTTTAATACCCGTTGATAATCTTCTCGGAGAAGAAGGGGAAGGGTTTAAATTCGCCATGATGGGACTCGATGGTGGCAGGGTAAATATTGCAACTTGCTCCATTGGTACTGCGCAACGGGCGTTGGAAACTGCTACTGAATATATGCAAACTCGCACTCAGTTTGGTAAACCCCTTGCGGCATTTCAAGCGCTACAGTTTAAATTGGCTGATATGGCGACCGAATTAGTCGCGGCCCGTCAAATGGTAAGATTGGCTGCGTTTAAGATTGATAGCCAAAGCCCAGATAAAACGACTTACTGTGCCATGGCTAAACGATTTGCAACAGACGTGGGTTTTCAAGTTTGTAATGAAGCGCTACAAATTCACGGTGGTTATGGTTACATTCAAGAGTACCCACTTGAGCGTCATGTGCGGGATGTGCGTGTACATCAAATTTTAGAAGGTACAAATGAAATTATGCGCGTCATCATCGGTCGACGTTTATTATCAAACAGTGATAGCCAAATCCTTTAGGAGTTTAGATTATGGAATTACCTGTAGTTTTTGATATTCAGACTTGTAAAAATGGCAAATCTATTGGAATCGCAACGCTCAACAGACCTAAATCGTTAAATGCATTAGATTTGGAAATGGTTAATTTATTGCTATTACAATTACAGTCTTGGCAGCACAATAACGACATTGCCATTGTGGTTCTAGACAGTCGCGGAGATAGCACTTTTTGCGCCGGTGGCGATGTGGTTTCAATGTACAATGCAATGAAAGACTCTAAAACAGAACAAAATAATCCGGCTATGGTTCCTGAATTACTCGAAACATTCTTTAGCCAAGAATACCGTTTGGATTATCTAATCCATACTTATCCGAAACCTATTTTAGCGTGGGGCAACGGCATCATAATGGGGGGCGGACTAGGATTGTTGGCTGGGGCGAGTCATAGAGTCGTAACCGAAGATGCCTTGATTGCCATGCCTGAAGCAGCCATCGGTTTGTACCCTGATGTCGGTGGTAGTTGGTTCTTAAATAAAATGCCAAAAGGTGTGGGGCAGTTTTTAGGTGTCACAGGGGCGAAAATCAATTGTCACGATGCTAAATTTGCAAACTTAGCTGACTTTGTTATTCAACATCAAAATAAACTGCAGGTTTTACGTCAAATCAAAACTACTGATTGGACTGAAAATTTCGCGCAAAATGGTCAACTCTTAACTGCGCTGTGTGCTGAATTTGCACAAACCTCAGGAGTTTGTAATTTGCACAAACACGCTGATCTATTAGCACGTTTGGCAGACACTACTACTTTACAAGACTACATAGATGCTTTAACAGCAGTTTCAATTTCTGATGATAAGTGGTTCAAAAAAGCACAAGATGCAATTGCATACAATTCACCAATATCGATGCACTTAGTGTTTCAACAACTTCACAGAGGAGTCGACTTATCTCTAGCTGAATGTTTTCAGATGGAACTAATTATGTCTTGCCGATGCGGTACCTATGGCGAATTTCAAGAAGGGGTTAGAGCGTTATTAATTGATAAAGACCGTAAGCCAAAATGGGCATTTGCAAATATTGCTGAAGTTGATGAAAAAACACTTAATCAGTTTTTCACCTCTATGTGGCCAAATAATGGGAATCCATTAAATGATTTGCAGTTAGCAAGTTAAATATATTGATTGTTGTTAATCTGTGCTTAGTGCTCAAAAATGTTTAACAGTGATGGGGTAATAAATTCTTCGACTGTCATTAATTGTAACGATAAAGATTGAAAGGTGAACTATGGAACTGAAAAATAAAGTAATTGCAATTACAGGTGCAGCCCAAGGACTCGGGTTGGCAATGGCTAAAACCTTCGCCGATGCTGGTGCCCATGTTGCGATGCTAGATATGCAAGATATTGTGGTTAAATCTGCAGCTGAACAAATTTCTGAGTTAGGCGTAACCGCTAGAGGCTACGCTGTTAATGTTACCGATGAATCGGATGTGGAATACGTGTTTTCACAGATTAAGAATGACTTTGGTCAATTGAATGGCTTAATCAATAGCGCAGGTATAATGCGTGACGGTATGTTGTTAAAGATAAAGGATGGAAAAGTCGTTGATAAAATGTCAAAGCAACAGTTTCAATCTGTTATTGATGTGAATGTTACAGGTACCTTTTTGTGTGCTCGAGAGGCAGCCTCTACAATGATTGAAACCAACAGCTCTGGTGTCATCATTAATCTATCTTCAGTGTCTCGCGGTGGCAACATGGGACAAACCAACTATTCTGCCTCTAAATCAGCGGTAGCCACCATGACAGTGACTTGGGCCAAAGAGCTAGCTCGTTATAACATTCGTACCGGTTGTATCGCCCCTGGATTAGTGAACACCGCCATGGCAGCGCAAATGCGGCCGGAAATGATCGAGCGATTCTTATCTACCGTTCCTGCTGGACGCCTAGCGGAAGTGGAAGAATTGGGCCATGCGGCAAAATTTATATTCGAGAATGACTATTTTACCGGGCGTACACTTGAATTGGATGGTGGAACAAGGGTTTAATACCCCCATTCTCTAAACCGCTGGGCTTTAATCTAGTTTGGCTGAAAATTTAAGGTAGTCTTTTTACATGTGGATTTGTCCAGCTTGTCGTCTTCCATTGTCATTGGAAAGTGGTACTTGGCGTTGTGAAGCTAAACATAGTTATGATAGAGCTAAAGAAGGTTACGTAAACCTGCAGTTGGCACAGGAACGCAGCAGCAAAGCGCCCGGCGATAACAAAGATATGATTTTGGCTCGTCGTGAGTTTCTGCAACAAGGATTTTACGATCCACTTATCGCTCGTATAGCTGATTTAATTCAAGCCCAATGCCTCAGTCCTGAGATACATTTATTCGATGCAGGTTGCGGTGAAGGGTATTATTTAGAACAAATACGCAGACAATTAGAAAGTGCCAAGCATCAATGTATTGCAGCAGGGTGTGATATATCCAAAGTGGCGATACAGCGCGCTGCAAAGACTCATAAAGCATGTCAATTTGCAGTTGCTAGTACATTTAAAATTCCTGTTGGGAGTGAAAGCTTGGATGTCGTCATTCAAGTTTTTGCACCTTCTAGCGAACAAGAAGTGGCTAGGATTTTAAAGCCAAATGGATTATGGATTCTAGTTAACCCTGGACCTAAACACTTGCAGCAACTAAAAGAATCCATTTATGACGTATCAAAGCCGCACACACTAACCCAAGTAGACACAAACAATTTCACGGTTCAAAGTAGAGAGTCACTTGGTTTTGATTTGAGTTTTAGTCAACCTGAACAGCGTTTGGCTTTA
This sequence comes from Alteromonas sp. M12, assembly GCF_037478005.1. Taxonomy (NCBI): domain Bacteria; kingdom Pseudomonadati; phylum Pseudomonadota; class Gammaproteobacteria; order Alteromonadales; family Alteromonadaceae; genus Alteromonas; species Alteromonas sp. M12. The sequence goes on from NZ_CP144164.1 coordinate 2,195,159, forward strand.
CTTAAAATGACGCCTTATTTTTGGCATACCAGTGAACAAAATAAAGCCCAGTTTTTGCAATCCCAGATTGATTGTCAAACGGAATTTGATATTCAAGTATTGAGGAAAAATAGTGACATCTAAAGCGTTATTTTTAGATAGAGACGGTGTCATTAATGTTGACCATGGTTATGCATCCCGCCCAGATGAAATCGACTTTATTGATGATGTATTTGCGTTGTGCAGACGCTTCCAACAGCAGGACTATTTAATTCTGGTTGTGACCAATCAATCTGGGATAGGCCGCGGATATTACAGCGAAGAGGATTTTTTACTATTATCGAAATGGATGCAGTCAGAGTTTGCAACGCGGGGGATCACGATAGATGATTTTTTCTATTGTCCCCATCATCCATTAAAGGCAAAAGGAGATTATTTACAACAATGCCATTGTCGTAAACCAAACCCTGGCATGTTTGAACAAGCTAAGCAAAAATACAATATCGATATGGCAAAGTCGTTCATGATTGGTGATAACAAGACGGACATGTTGGCGGCGGCTAGAGCTGGGGTCACCAAGCGTTTTCTTTATACAACTTCAGAAATCGCTGATGACACCAATATTGGATTTGAATGCATTGATAGCTTAAATCGAGTTTCCCCTGCGTAACTCAATAAAAATGCATTAAATGTTTAATTGCCTGACTTAACAGTCCGGTGTTAAGCGTCTCAATACTTTCTTCACCCGTCTCACGGTCAAAAATCTTATAGCTACCGTTAGACAATACTTCTATGCGATTGCTGTTTTGCATCACAATGACTTTACTGCCTTTAGTGCCAACCAACCAATTGCGACGAGGTGCCTGCATTGATTGTCCGATGGAGTAATCATCAGAAAGGGCTTTACAGCCTAAGTTTTCTAACACAGTAGCAGGGAAGTCCAAATGGCTAGATAAGGTTTTGTCGAGTTTGAAATTAGCATATAGCGGCACTTGCTGAATATCGTCTCGATTTGAAGCAAGCTTCGAGATTATCACTTGGTTGCCATTCAACACACCTGATTTTATCAATTGTTGAATATTTGCATTGGATACAAATCCTATGGCTAATTTCGGTTTATCGGAAATACTTGCGGCAACAAAGCTTTCAAAATTTGTGCTTAGCTCAGTCAATTTTGAATTTTCTAAAGATAAATCAGAATATAAAAATACCGGCAATCCTAACTTTTGAGGAAGTTCTACCATTAGTGGGGTTTTATTGGTTAACTCCGACGTATAAATTTCCGGTAAGCCAAACAAACTCGAAAATTGAGAAGAGTGGTGGTTCGAGCTTAAATCATAGTGATCGTTGTAGGCGGTTAATGCCCTGTTTTGCAGATTCAGATCTGCATCGTCAGTTTGGATAAGTAAAACAAATTGTTTGTTGGTATTAATACTGCAATACACTGGATTAGCAGGATAATTAATGCCATGGACACTTCGATCAAACTGCAAGGCTTTACGTTGCTTATAATTTTCTATGTCCAATAACCCATATTTTGACATCAGCGCTTTAGCTGTTGCTGGGTATGATAAAGGAAACAAATTATCTTGTTTTACAATAGGTTGATAGAGATTTGCATCGGCCCAAATATGTAAAGCATGACTGCATACAAAACAGGTTACAAATACACTGCTAATGGGCATACCTAAGCGGAATTTTTGTAATCGTTCAATTCTTTTCCACAGAGCATTGGCTAAAATAAGTTGAAATGACAGCCAAACTACAAATAAAAGGAGTAAAAACCCCCATTGTTGCCAGCCAAATGCATTAATAACCGGTTGAGTCTCACTTTTAATCAGATCCGCAGAGCCGAAATTTAGGTGCAATCCATATTTAGTGTAGAGCAATGCATCAAATGCTAAGAGCGCTAAGCCTATGGCGGCTATCGTTGAAGCCGCGCCACGTATAAGCCGAGACTTAGGGAAAGCATATATCAGAGGTAAAACTAAAATGACAAAAGCGAAAAAAGTTAAAAAGCCAATATGACTGACCCAATTGACTAATAAAAATGTTATTCCCAACAAAGAATCTGGCAAAGGCGATGCAAAAACGTAAATTCCTGCAATCACCAAAGCAACGACAATATTTGAAAGGGTAAACCAATGTCCCCAAGCTACTAGCTTGGTTAACATGATGCGCCGAGGCGTTTCTGAGAGTATCATTTATTTTTGATTTCCATTGATACTTTTCATCAAGATTTGTGTAAACTGAGCGGCCATTTTTTCGCGCTGGTTATCGTTTACTTGATGCAAAAAGATGTTGGTGATCACATTACCCAACGCCATTAAAGATAAGTCTCGATTTGCTTGGTTTTTTTCAAGGGCAAATACGATGTCATTCATTAGCGCTTCAAATTGAGCGTCTGAATATTTGGATTGTTGAGGCATGTTTGAACCTTTAAACCGATTTTTGTGAATAGTAACAAGTATTCGAACAGATAGTAACTAGGTGCCGTTTTTTCAATAGTCGGTTTTCTTATTTTCCATAACTTTTAGAAGGTTAGATTTTCATGAGCGCTGTTATTCAACACTTTGTAGTACATCAATTAGGGATTAATGAACAACAAGAGTTAACCGTTGTTCCCAAAAGCACCTGTTTTGACGTCACTCCAGATATTGAAACACTTGCACAGCAAATTAATCAAGTATTCAATCAAAAACCCGGCAAAGGGGTCGGTAGTTTTATTGATCAAGCTTCTCAGTCAACCGATTCGGCAGAACAAGATACGGTTAAAGCTAACGATGAATTTCGTTCAGAATTGCTGGCGATGATTGCAGAACCTGAAAGCTTTATTGATTTTAGTGTTGCCAGTTGTGAAAAACTCAAAAAGAGTATGGTCGAAATGGCAACAGTGGAAACCGGTTTTGTTATCTTCAGCCATTATGAATTTTTAGCCACCGAATACTTAATGATTGCGTTGTTGAATACTAAACAGCACGTTGAAATCACTGAAAGATTAGAATTGACCTACAGTGATCATCTAGATCTAGCCAAAATGCAATTAGCGGTAAGAATCGATTTAACCCAATTAAAAACTCAACCCGAGCAAAACCGTTATATTAGTTTTATTAAGGGGCGAATGGGCAGAAAAGTCTCTGATTTTTTCATGCACTTTATCGGTTGCGAAGAACTTGTTGATATCAAACAGCAAAATAAGCAACTGCTGAAAACGGTAGACGAGTTTATCGCCTCTGAGCAATTAGACAAAGAAGAGCAGCAGCAAACACGGCAAATCGTTTCTGACTACTATAAAGCTAAATTGGAGCAAGGAGATGATATTCAAATTGAAGAATTGTCGCAAAGCCTACCCCAAGAAGATGGTCGCAATTTTGTTGATTTTAACCAACAAGCAGAAACGCCTTTGGAAGCTTCCTTTCAGGCCGATCGCAGTGCGTTAAAAACCCTTGCCAAGTTTAGTGGTCAAGGTGGCGGTATTAGTCTGAGTTTCGATAGAGTTTTGTATGGCGATCGAGTGCAATACGATGCGAATTCTGACACCCTATTGATTAAAGGGGTACCACCTAATTTGAAAGATCAGTTAACACGACATAATAGTTAGCTTTGTTGTGTTCAAACATGCCGATTTAGTTTGAATACGATATACTGACGCAATCATAAAACGATATTTACAACATCAAAATAACAGGACTTTTTTACACTATGCAGCTTTTTGTCAACGACTTAACCGTAATGGATTTTTCCTATCTTTGTGCACAAAGAGGGATGGTTGGTGAAAGTTGGATTGTCGATGTGATTTTAGATGGTGAACTTAATGAAGAAAGCATGGTGCTAGACTTCGGAAAAGTTAAGAAAGAATTGAAATTTCTTATCGATGAATATGTCGATCACAAATTACTCGTACCAGCCGAACATGCTTTTAGCCAGATCAAACGCGATCCCAATACCGATGAAGTAAAAGTAGATTTTTTACGGCCCAATGGTAAGTCGATCCATCTGTTGTGTCCTGCAGAAGCTTATGCTTTTGTTTACGCTTCTGAGGTAGATATAGATTCTGTTGGCCAATATTTAAAAGAAGTGATTGCCACACATCTGCCAAGCAATGTTGATGGTATTGAGTTAATTTTGCGTCCTGAAGTAATAGACACACCGTTTTATCACTACACTCATGGCCTAAAAAAACACGATGGTAACTGTCAGCGTATTGCTCATGGGCACCGCTCAAAGGTTGTGATTTATGAAAATGATAAATTGAATCTAGCGTGGCAGGCATATTGGGCTGAACGATGGCAAGACATCTACATAGGGAGTGAAGAAGATATTGTTGACGGCCAACAAAGTGTTTTAGCTGGACAAGTAGAGAACACGGAAACACATTTTTTCTTCACCTATGAATCCTCGCAAGGTGAGTTTTCATTAGCTATTCCAAAATCTGAATGCGAAATTGTTAACACCGACTCTACGGTAGAATGTTTAGCCCAATACATGGCATTGGATCTGAAACAACAGAGTCCGCAAAGTCATTTTAAAGTATTCGCATTTGAAGGGGTTGGAAAAGGAGCCATCGCTTATGCTTAAAACGTTGTTTTGTTGTTTCTTGGGTTTGATATTGAGTGTTCATGCCTTTGCTATTGAATTGCAAGGGGAGCTTTCGCAAGGTGCACTGATACGAGGGAAAGCACCCGTAGGCAGTCAAGTTTGGTTGGATGGTAAAAGCTTAGAGGTTTCGGAACAAGGATATTTCGTTTTTGGTTTCGGGCGTGATGCCGCCCTTGAGCATGAACTAAGTTGGCAGGCGCCAGAACAACCTAAACAACAACAAGATATCATTTTAAAAAAGCGTGAATATGATGTTCAACGCATTGAAGGCTTACCTCCTAAAATGGTGACACCTCCGGAAGATGTGTTAGCCAGAATTCGCCTAGATAACCAACAGGTCGCAAAAGCCCGTGCGCTTCGAGACTCGCGCATCGATTTTATGCAATCGTTTATTTGGCCTGCTGAAGGACCAATTAGTGGCGTTTATGGCAGTCAACGGGTGTTAAACGGACAACCCAAAAGACCGCACTTTGGACTCGATGTAGCAGCACCTACGGGCACTCCTGTTTATGCTCCGGCTGCAGGCGTGGTGACACTCTGGGTACCTGATATGTATTATTCGGGTGGTACTATGATTATTGACCATGGTCATGGTGTTTCTTCTACTTTTTTACATTTGCATGCAGGTCATGTGAAAGTGGGGGAGCAGGTTGAACAAGGGCAGTTGGTTGCTGAAATTGGTGCCACTGGCCGAGTTACTGGAGCACATTTGGATTGGCGAATGAATTGGCAAAATCAACGAGTAGACCCAGCGTTACTCGTCCCTGCAAGACCTTCTGAATAAACTAAAATCTTTGCTAAAAACTGTACCATGGCTAACTTGTTTTGGTGATATATTTTGTATTGAGTCATAAACAAAGGTTTCTGCAATGAAATACGATTTAGACATGAGTACGATTATCGGGATCAAACCCATGAAGGCGTCTGAAGTGGTGAAAATACATCAAGTATTGGACGGATTTGAACCAAACGGCGTTGCCTTTGAAGATGTATTAAAGCAAACGAAGATGGATCCCGTGCGGTTAAGAGAGTTATTAGATAAATATCATTTTTACTTCACTGAAGTAGGTGATTCATCTCGCTATATCGTTAATCGATATCACTACGATGAATCAGATCTAGATGAAGTTATCGACAGCATAGAAAGACGGAATGTACGATTCGCAATCGCTAAATTTACGCCATTTTTCTTAATTGGTCTGGTTTTGTGCAGTGCCACTATTGGTTTTATGCTTTCGGCAATTGTGAATAAAAATGGCGGTTATTGGTAATTCAATCTCAATTACGCGAATCTGCTGGGAACATTCGACCTAGCCAGGTTTAAATAAATGCCAATAGTTTAGAGTTGGCAGTTTTAAAGCCACTGGCAAGTGGCATAAAACGTTTTGTTAAGGTAATTCGAAGTTATGCCAATTGGCGTGTTTCTTTTTAATACATGAGCAAACAACAACTGGCTTACTGAGCGTTTAACCATAAAGCCTGTTTTTGTAGATTTGAAGTCGTTAAGTAAATTGTATCTTTGGCTGCATTTTTAATCGGCATGTCAAACGTTTTAAGTTTGCCGTCACGGAACACAAATAATTTCACTGTTGGTTGCTCGCTATAATTTTCTAACGTGGTAAATACAGAATCTTTATTCACTTGCCATTGTTCAATGGCAATTAGGTTATCTTTGATCTGTAAACCGGCTAAATACGCAGGTGAACCTTCTAAAACTTGTAAAATAGAGATGCCCGTTGCTGCAGCTTCGAAGCTTGCGCCAAAATCAATAGAGAGGGTTTCATCTGCAGGTTTTCCGCCTTTATCATTTGCATCTTTTCTTGCTCTGTAGTGCATATCAACACCGAAATCTGCCAACAATTGCTCAGTAGGGAGAGGTGTTGTGGTATATAAAGCCGTTTCCAAAAATTCATCTAGATTGATGTTTAAATTTTGCTTTAAAATCGTTTGAATAGAGTCGTTTTGGGTACCAATATTGACGTAACCAAATTGCTGCCAAAGTCGTTTTAACAGGTCGAAAATTGTAAAACGATTGGCTGACTCTTTGCGTATTAACAAATCTAGGCATAGTGCTATTTCTGCACCTTTAGCGTAATAACTCACAATATTATTTGCGGCACTAGCATCTTGTTGATAAAAGCGAGTCCAAGCGTCATAACTCGACTCTGTAACCGTTTGTTTTAGATAACCAGGATTACGTTTGAGTCGGGTTAATGTTTGTCCAATAACTTCAAAGTAGCTAGGCACATCGATTAATTCACAGCGCAACAAGCTGAGATCATCAATGTAGCTGGTAAAACCTTCGTAAATCCATAGTTGTTCAGAATAGGTTTCTTTACTTAAATCTAAATCGATAAATTCCGCAGGCTTGGTTCGTTTAACGTGCCAAGTATGGAATAACTCGTGACTACATAAGCTTAAAAATGTGCGATAACCGTCAGGCATTTTATGTTGTTGTGCTTTGCTTGGAAGCTGATTGCGAGCGAATTGTAAAACAGTCGAATGACTATGCTCTAAACCACCAAACCCAGATTGACAGAGTAAAGTTATGAATACATAACGATTAATTGGCGTGTTTTCGTTAAACAGCGCCAAATGATGCTCACATATTTTTGGCAAGTCGCGACAAATTCTATCGGTATCAACTTGATGAGAGCCGGTCAAAACAAATTCAAATTCAACCTCCTGCACCTTGAAATAAGTAATATCCAGTTCACCTATTATCACTGGATGATCAATCAGAGTTTGATAATTATCGGCACTAAATTTCTTGGTTAATTTGTTTGATTGGGTTTCCAACATTGCTGTTGCAACAGACCAGGTATCCAACTTTGTTGCAGGAAGGTTGATCTCAACGCTGCAAGGGCCAGAGTAGCCCTCCACTTCAAAGAAAACGCTGGTGCCGTTAAAAAAAGCATATTCATCGCATATATAGGCGCTTCTTACTGACAAATCAAAGGCATAGACAATACTCTCGATATGAATCTTGCCACTGCCAGCTTTTACTTTCCAAGTTTGTTTATCTAATTTTTCAATATCTAAACTGTTTTGATTATCGTCGTACGCTTTGAGAGATACTATATTTTTAGCAAAATCTCGGATCATGTAACTTCCAGGGATCCATGCCGGTAACTTTATCTTGATATCAACTTGATCAGCAAAGTTGATGGTTTGAATAATTTTGAATGTGTGTCCAGCAATGGAGTCAACAGTTACGGAATAATGTACTTGTTCAAATGTTTGCAAAGTTGTGCTCTATTATAGTTTTATTGATTTAATCAACCGCCAGATAAATCACTTATTAAGTGACGGGACGAGATATCTTTAGCATAACCGATAGCCTTTGTTGAGTTAAGTTAAAAGCAGTTAAAGCATTGATATTAATCTCAGTTATGACAGTTAAAAGTTGTAGAGTCAGAGTTTAAATGATAAAAAACATACAACTTGTAAGGATTAATGGTTTTGATGACAATCAAAAGGTAACTTTTAGGAGAGTTCGAAAAGGTGGCAATATTAAAGGACAAAGTAGGCTTAACGCGGGAGGATTTGCGTAAATTGCGTGCTATGCGACCCGGACTTTCTTTGGATCTTCAAGTTATGGCTGCTTCTGGGGTTAAAAGAATCAAGACTGAATTTGTTGGTTTAGATGGCAGCCGCTGTTTAATTATTAAATTTCCTGATGAAGCTCGTTGGGGCAATTTACGGGATGTCATATATCCTGATAGTGTTTTAGTCGTGCGTTACATTCACGAAGAAGATGCCGGCGAAGTAGTCGCATTTAAAGTCAAGATTAATGTCATACTGAATAAACCAGGTAACTATATATTTACTTCGTTTCCGCTTTCACTTCAGTGTCATGCACTGAGAAGTGAGCAACGAGCCCAAGCCCACGTATTTGTGACTGTGGTAGAAACTGAATCTGATGTGATGTTATTTGATGGTCTAATAGTGGATTTGTCTTCAAGTGGCTGTCGCGTCTCAGTAGACCGTCAACTGGTGAAACAAAAATTGGCGCTAAAAACACACATCACCTTAGCGATTAAAAATCCAGACGGAAAAATATCCGAATTAACTGGTATAGTTATGAATCAAAAAGTCGATGAAACCCGTTTTTACTTAGGTGTTAAATTCGAGGCTTCAGAAAAAATTGTCGAAGGTTTGTTGCATCAACTGATGATAGCTTGACCTTTTACTGGGTGACATTATGGGCGTTGTCGTGGGGATAACTCCTAATTGAGTGGCATCACTATTAATAATAATAAAATTAAGATGTGCAGAGCTTTTGCTCCATTTACGAGGTATCTATGCGAAGAGTCGAAACGTTATTAAATGAATATGGCGAAAGTCATCAAAATAAAACTAATGTTTTAATCCACGGAATTGCCGTTCCGGCAATTTATTTTGTGACATTTGCATTAATTTGGTCTATTCCCACCCCTGAATTTTTAAATCATTTCGATATCACATGGGCCCATGTGATTTCTATTCCTGTGCTTTGGTATTACTTTAAATTGTCTGGCCCAATTGGGGCTGCAATGACGTTGTTCACTATTTTATGTTTTGGCGGAATCCGGCTGTTAGCTTATTTGGATATTTCCGTATGGCAATTTAGCTTAGCGCTTTTTGTGGTGATGTGGATTTTGCAATTTGTAGGTCATAAAATCGAAGGAAAAAAACCATCCTTTCTTAAAGATATTCAGTTTTTATTAGTCGGTCCTGCTTGGTGGTGGGTACATTGGTTAAAACGTTTTAATATTCAATATTAAAACACCGATTTGAGACATTTAAAAAGCCAGTTGATTGAGGCGTTCAATCACAGGTATTTAGTCTTTAACTGAATATCGCAAGTTGAAAAACTGCGGAAGTTCGACGGATTACTTACTTTGCGACAAACACAACTATGGTTGGGATTAACAACGAGTTTTTGATTATCTGCAAGGGTATAATAAACGCTTAATCTGTTCACTTGAGATTTACTTTGATCAATTGGCAAAAACTGTTCGAAAATCGTGAGAGGCTATTCTGGACCCTGCATACCGGAGGGTGGGCTGGTTTCGCGATTGTTTATTATATTGGTTCATTCTTACATGATGTACGCGGAATATGGATTTTTGTCATTGCACTAAATGCAATGGCAGGGTGGTTGTTAACCATACCTTTGCGCTACATATACCGTTGGGCTCATCAACAAACTGCATGGAAAATGCTACTTACTGTAGCCGTCAGTGCTTATTTTATTGCCTTATTCTGGGCCGTTCTGAAAAATATTAATTATTGGGAAATTTATAAACACGGTTATCGACCTGAAGCTTGGTTTATGTATTTCACTAACACCATTAATTCATTGATCATGGTGGTATGTTGGAGTGGATTGTATTTTGGGATTAAGAACTTCCAAATGCTGCAAAAAGAAAAGCAAAATGCACTCAAAGCGTCAACAATGGCCCACCAAGCACATTTGAAAATGCTCAGGTATCAATTGAATCCGCATTTTTTGTTTAATACTTTAAATGCGATCAGCACGTTAATTTTAATTAAAGACAATAAAACTGCTGAGGCAATGGTCAGCCGGTTAAGTGACTTTTTGCGTTATTCGCTAGATAAAGATCCGATTAAAAAGATTTCACTTAAGCATGAAATACAAGCCTTAGAGCTATATTTAGAGATAGAAAAAGTACGTTTTGATGATCGCTTAGACGTTGAATGGGATATCGCTGAAGATTGTAACCAAGCCTTGGTTCCCAGTTTAATTTTGCAACCAATCATCGAGAATGCGATTAAATATGCTATTTCTAAAATGGAAAAGGGCGGTAAAATAAAAGTTGTCGCTAAATCGTTTGGCCGCGATTTGATGCTCGAAGTAAGTGACAATGGCCCAGGTGCTAATATTGAAAATGGTCAATTAAATCGTAGCAATGGTGTTGGATTACCGAATATCCAAGAACGACTCAACTCATTGTATTCAAATAACTTTTCTTATGTCGTATCTCACAATCAGCCTACGGGTATAAAAGTGAGCATTCGAATTCCTTTTGAGGTGAATGAACATGACAACCAAAATTAAAGCGTTGATTGTAGATGACGAGCCATTAGCAAGAAAAGGCTTGGCAGTTAGGTTGCAAGAATTTGATAATATTGAAGTATTAGGGGAGTGCCAAAACGGCCTCGAAGCTGTTTCAGTGATACCTCAACTTCGTCCCGATTTGGTATTTTTGGATATCCAAATGCCAGGCTTAAACGGTTTTCAAGTGATCAATAAACTCAGAGAATTGCAGCAACCGGTTCCTATTATTGTGTTTGTTACCGCCTATGATAGTTACGCCATAAAAGCCTTTGATATTCATGCTTTAGATTATGTTTTAAAGCCTATCGATGAAAAACGCTTGCGGGTAGCAATCGAAAAAGTATCTGCGGTATTTGGACAAAATAGTGAAGGTGAACAAAAAGTTAAGTTAGCTAAACTCGTCGCTGAATTTACCGGAGACGATTGTGAAGATATTTTACAACGTCTGGCATCAGGCGAAACTATTGATAACAAGCGTTATCCTTCTATTTTAGCCATAAAAGACGGTTCCGAAGTGACGCGAGTTGCCGTTGACGATATTCAATGGATTGATGCAGCAGGGGACTATATGTGTGTCCATGCTTCTGATGGTACTCACATAATGCGCCGCACTATGAAGGAACTAGAGGAAGAATTGGATCCCAGAAAGTTTGTCAGGGCCCATCGTTCAGCAATCGTCAATATTCAATATGTCACTAAAATGGTCAGTCATGTTAGTGGTGAGTATCATCTCGTACTGAGTAATGACACTGAATTAAAAGTGAGTCGCAGTCATAGAGATAAAGTGAAGGAAATGATCAGGGTTTAATAACGACACTTTTTGCTTAATCGTCAGCTCTATTGGTTTCAAACACAATTTATGTAGCGGCAGTTCGTTAAAGGACTTTTTATAAGTAATTGACTTTATCGTTAAGTGGCGTAGTAAAATGCGCACAGACTTGCTGCCTATGTTATTTTTAAAACTCTGCTCTGCCCAGAAATACGCTTAAACCTTTCCAAAAACATTAATAAATTTTAAACCACCGGTAAAAGATGATTTATATAGAATGTAGTGACAATCATTCAAAGGTTTGTCGCAATTCGTAAAGGGTAAAATATTTTGTCGGAAATTAACATTCACGACGCTATCGCAATTAGAAAAACACCTTTGGCTAAACTACTTTTAAATATTTTTAAATCTATTCTAAACAATCATCGTTTAGTGAAGGCTTTTTTTACCCATATACTGCTATTCATCGCACTGACAAGTAGCTCATTTTTAGCCTTGTTGTTGGTCGTATTTTTTCTGTTACTAACAGATTTAAACTTTTTACACTATCAAAGCGACTTATAGTTAACGGTACGTTAATTATGTAAAAGTTTTGTGTATGGACATAACCAGATCTGCGTTAAAAAACGCCTCAGGTGTCGCTATTTTAGTGGGTATTATCGCGTTCCTGGGACTTTATAGTCTATTTAAGTTACCGATTCAGTTATTCCCCGATATAGAACGGCCGACTATTTCCATCCAAACATTTTGGCGAGCAGCCTCTCCTCAAGAAATTGAGTCTGAGATACTAGAACCCCAAGAAGAGGTGTTGCAAGGTATTCCAGGATTACAAAATATGCGTGCATGGGCTAACCAGGGTAATGCTTGGATCAACTTGGAATTTGGTTTAGAAACTGACATGCAGCGTACTTTGATAGAAGTGATTAGCCGTATGAATCGCATTCCACCTTTACCTAGGGATGCACTGTCTCCAAATATAATGATGGGTGGCGGCGGTGGTGGGACTCCCGCACTTACTTATTTCTTCTTACAAAAACTTCCTGGAAATGAGCGTGAAATTTCACAATATGTAACTTATTTTGAAGATGTTATTCGACCTTCTCTTGAGTCCATTAATGGCGTGGCTAGAGTTCGCATGGAAAGTGGGGTAGGTGGCAATGAAGAGTTCCAGATTGTATTTGATCCCTATTTAGCCGCCGAGTTAGGTGTGGATATTACCAATATTTCCAGAATTTTAGGATCGTCCAATGATGTTTCTGGTGGTTTTGTTGATGTTGGCAGACGTAAATATACCATTCGATTTAGAGGTAAATATTCACCATTAGAAATGGGCGATATGATTTTAGAGTGGCGGGATGGCAGTCCTATTAAGCTAAGCGATATTGCCGAAATAAAAATTCAACGAGCGCAAGCTTCAAATTTCAGTGTGCAAAATGGTAACCCTGCTATTTCAATTCGCATAGACAGGGAAAATGAAGCGAATGTCTTAGCCACTTTAGAAGCTGTGAAATTAAAAGTAGACGAACTGAATCAAACGGTTTTGATTGATGAAAAACTAACAATGGCACAATCATTTGATGCTTCTGTTTTTATCTACCGCGCAGTGAACTTAGTCACCAGTAACTTAGTTATTGGGATTTTGCTATCGATAGCTATTTTATGGTGGTTTATGGGACAAGTTCGCGGAACACTGATAGTTGCGTTAGCCATTCCTATATCACTACTCAGTACTTTTGTCGTTTTGCACTTAACTGGACGTTCGCTAAATGTTATTTCATTGGCAGGATTAGCATTTGCCGTTGGAATGGTGTTGGATGCAGCCATAGTGGTGTTAGAAAATATTGTTAGACACAAACAGAAAAATGAACACGCTGTAAAAACCGCTCAAAGAGCAACCAAAGAGGTCTTTGGCGCGCTGTTAGCATCTACCGCTACTACGGTCGCAATTTTTATTCCCGTTATTTTTTTGCAAGATGTAGAAGGCCAGTTGTTTGCCGACTTGGCGCTTACCATTGCCATTGCCGTGATAATTTCTTTTGTGGTTGCAGTTACTGTACTGCCTGTTGCTGCGAGCCGCTGGCTGCAGGTTGATTTACCACCAGATAGATTAACGAATGTGTGGGCTAAAATAACTGACAAAATCATGATGCTAAATGCAACGGCTAAGAAGCGCTATATAACCATTTGCTTACTAATGGTTGTACCAATCACGTTTACTTTAGTGTTGATGCCAAAATTAGATTATTTACCCCCAGTTAAGCGTGATGCCATTGATTCATTTTTTAACTTTCCGGCAGGGGCAAGTGACAATTTTATTCAACAAGAAGTGATGTCAATTGTGGTTGAGCGACTCAAACCTTATATGGCTGGTGAGAAAGAGCCCGCACTTAAAAATTACTACATTATTACCTGGCCGAATGGCGGAACATTGGGAATTCGAGCAAAAGACCAAAACAATGTCAGAGCGTTAGAGAGTTTAGTTAGAGACGAAATTTTGAAAGATCTGCCGGATACTGAGCCTTTTACAATGCAAGGCAACTTGTTCGGTGGTTTTGGTAATGGTAGAAGTATTGATATGCGCTTACAAGCAACTAACCATGAAGGGCTTACCGCTGCCGCTCAACATGGATTAGATCTACTTCGAGAAGCATTTCCTGATGCGAATGTACGAGCTAACCCAAGTCTTGAGCAAGCAGAGCCTGAGCTCCAGCTTTACCCTAACGATCACAGAATGATGGAAGTGGGAATGGATCTAACACGCGTTGCCAGCCTTGTGAGATCTATGGGGGATGGTATGTATGTAGGGGAGTATTTTGATGGTATCAAACGGATGAATATCATATTTAAATCCCAAGATTGGGGCAACCCTGAACAATTAGCCGTTACCCCAATCATCACGCCTAGCGGAGAGATGGTGCAGTTAGGAGAATTGGTCAATGTAGTGAGATCGGTTGGTCCAAGCCAAATTCAACGTGTTGATAGGCGTCGTACCCTAACGTTATCGGTTAATCCTCCTGAAGGTATGTCGCTCGAAGAAGCTATGGCAAAAATTAAACAGGATGTAGAACCTCAATTGATGGCAATGATGCCCTCTGACGGCGCGATTAATTATGGCGGAAGTGCGGATAGTTTAAATAAAGCAATCGCAACGATGAGTCAGAATTTTCTATTTGCAATGGCGCTACTCTTTGTATTGATGGCTGGACTATTTAAGTCGCTCATCGATAGCTTAATGGTGATTTTGAGTATTCCCTTGGCAACTGTGGGTGGCGTGATAGCGGTTCGATTGCTCAACATGATTAGCTTCCAACCTATGGATTTGCTCACTATGATTGGTTTTATTATTTTGCTTGGTCTGGTGGTGAATAATGCCATTTTGTTAGTTCATCAAACCCGTAATGGTGAGCGCCAAGGCCTAGCTAGACAACAAGCTGTGCATCAGGCTTTGTTAATGCGTTTACGACCCATTTTCATGAGTACATTAACCAGTATTTTTGGCATGTTGCCCCTTTTGTTACTGCCTGGTGCTGGCAGTGTCATATACAGAGGCCTTGCTGCCGTTATCGTAGGGGGCATGTGTGTTAGTACAATATTTACATTATTACTATTACCAACATTGTTGTGTTTAAGGCAGGGCAGCCAAAGGCTTTTAATCAATCCTAAAATGGCTGATGAACAGCCGATAGTCAGTCATTAACCATACTCAATTTTATTGGAAAACAAAATGATAATAAAAAATAATAAAGCGCTTTTGCTCTCGCTACTACTCACTTTTAGCGGTCACACATTGGCACAGCAAGATTCAGATACCTTAGTGGAAGTTGATGAGGTTTATAGTGAAATGATCTCACAACAAATTTGGGTACCGGGGACTGTGGTCAGTCGCAGTGACTCAAATATTGCTACGGAAGTACCTGGACGAATTACCTGGATGGCCGAAGTGGGTGATTTAGTTGAGGTCGGAGAGGTGTTAGCGAAAGTAGATGATCATATGCTGAAACTCAATTTAGAGCAAAATCAAGCAAACGTTGCTAAGTGGGAGTCGCGAGTCGATCTTTTGAGTCGTAAACAACAACGGTTCAGTAGTATGGCGCAACAGGCGAATACATCCAAAGATCAACTTGATGAAATCGTGTCTGAACTAGAAGTTGCAAGACAGGAGTTAAATCAAGCTAAGGTCGATCAAAAATTAACCCAATATCGGATTACACAAAGTCAAATCAAAGCCCCCTTCAAAGCAATGGTAGTGGAACGAATCCAAAGCCCAGGTGAATATATCTCAACTGGGCAAACAGTACTTAGAGTGGTCGACACAGGCAATATTGAAGCTTCTATTAAAGCACCGCTTTCAGCTGTTCCTTTTATCCAACAAGGTTTAGCGGTGAAGGTTGTTGTCGGAGAGTTTGAAAAATCACATCAAATTCGGGCCATTGTACCTGTTGGAAATGCCCGTTCGCGGATGATGGAAATTCGAGTTCAACTTACCCCTGATGAATATGCAATTGGTGGTGCGGTGCGTGTTGCATTGCCTCATAGTGAGTTTCATCAAGCATTGACTGTTCCAAGAGATGCGTTAGTTTTAAGAAAGTCAGGGGCGTTTGTGTATCAAATCGCCGGAGACAATGAAGTTAAACAAGTGGCAGTAACTGTAGGTATTGGTGTCGGAGAAAGGGTTGAAGTGTTTGGTGATCTTAACCATATTTCGCCAGTTGTTGTGCGTGGCGCAGAAAGACTAAAAGATGGTCAGAAAGTACGTTTTTCTGAGCAGTTGGAAGAGCTAGCCACATTGTGAAATGTGGCTAAGTCGAACACGGCGATTATCAGTTAAGGTCGCTTTAATATGTCGAATAGATCCTGTTGAATTTTAACTAAATAAGGATCTAATGGTTTTTTCTGTTGCCAACTCGTCTCTAATTCACTGCATACCAACTGTTGATTAATTTCGCCCACCATTACGCCTGTCTTGCCTTCCAGTGCCATTTCAACAGCAAAAGCCCCGAGTTTGGTAGCTAGAACTCGATCCTGTGACACTGGAGAGCCCCCTCGTTGTACGTAACCGAGAATCACTGGGCGACATTCTATTTGGGTTTTTTGGCTCAGTATCTCAGCTAACTTTGTTACCCCCTCTGGCCACAAGTTTTCTGCTATTACGACAATATAACTACTATTCCCTCTGCGCTTTTTCACCGCTTCGATATGGGCAATAAGGTTTTCTAGTTCATCCTCACAACTGCGGGATATTTCTGGCAGCATAATATGATCAGCGGCAGAGGCGATGGCGGCATTTAAACCGATAAAACCGGCGTGACGTCCCATCACTTCGATGAGAAAAATCCGTTCAAAGGCATCGGCTGTGTCTCTAACTTTATCGATGGAGTCTAAGGCCGTTTCGATTGCGGTGTAATAGCCTATAGTGGCGTCTGTCCCATCTACATCATTATCTATTGTGCCAGGTAATCCTATTACTTGACCTGACCAATGTTTAGCAAGATGCTTTGCTCCGCGAAAAGAGCCATCACCACCAATTACCAATAAGGCTTCAATTCCAAGCGCATCCAAATTTTTCGCTGCCGTTTTAGCAGAATCATTGGATTTAAAGCTTAAACACCTTGCGCTGTTTAAAATCGTGCCGCCTCGTTGAATGATATTTAATACATTTTTGGCTCTTAGGTTTAAATATTCTTGCTCTAGCAACCCATTGTATCCATGACGATAGCCGTAAACCTCTAGTCCATAACGTAGACTGGTGAGAACAATTGCACGGATACAAGCATTCATGCCGGGTGCATCACCGCCTGAAGTGAGAAGCGCGATTTTACGCATGTATAATACCCCTTAGCTGACTTAATAATTTAAACCTTTGCTAAACATAGCCTTTTTATTGAAAACTATAAAGATTTAGCAGAGCAGGTGTCATAAGTGACATAGTTATTAAAACTGTAAGAATTGATGTTTCACTATTGCCTCACTGTCACTAGTAAGCAATGATGCAAATAAGAATAAAGATACTTAGTACTACTAGAGATGTTACTTACTATGTTTAAACGTTTATTTTGCACTTTTTGCTTAGCGGCAGTGTTATTACTCACTGGTTGTACTTCAAAATTCGCATATAACAATATTGATTGGTTGTTGTATTGGTACGTGGATGATTATGTTGATCTAGATAAGTCTCAGAAGCAAATGTTAGACGCAAAAGTAGAAAAGTGGTTGCTTTGGCATCGACAAGATGAGCTTTTGCGCTATCGGCAACATTTAGAAGATTTAAAAACAGACATACAAAATGGCGTTTTAAGTTCTCAGCAGTGGTTAACTCATTTCGACCGAGGAAGTGCCCACTGGAAGCGCTTTAGAGGTGAAATTAGCCCTGAGTTGTCAGAATTGTCGTTGCACTTAAATGACCAACAAATCGATGACATGTTCGCTGCATTGGAAAAGGATAATCTGAAACAAGAGAAAAAGCGCAACAAAATGTCTAAGCAGCAGCGCATAGAAGACTCTATAGAAAATACTCAAGAGCAAATTAAAGAGTGGCTAGGCAAGTTGTCGAATCCTCAGAAAGTGCTAATAAGTGAATATGTCAGTGATTTTAAGCCTACTTTTGAATACTGGATGTCATATCGACGGGAAATTCAGAACGTTACAAAAACCTTAATGTTATCTCGACATCAAGTTGATGACTATGCGAGTAAATTGAATCAGTTGATGCAAAATCCAGATCAATTTAAAAGCTCCGAATATCTGCAAGCAAACGAATATAATCGAATCAAATATGCCAATTTGTTAAATGCCTTAAATATGACCTTAACTGAAAAACAAAAGAAACATATGAAAAATAAATTAAATGATTTAATCGAAGATATTGATGATCTAATTCAAGATTAGAGTGTTAACTTTTTGAAAGTAAAATGTGTTTATTTTAATCCTTAGGTCGTGTTTTTACTGCTTTGAGTAGTCTTTTTGCTTATTTTTCAAATGTATACAGTTGTTAAATAAGCGGTGAAATTTCATACCCTTGACTGATTTTCTTCTTAACTTACTGGTTAGCCAGTTTCTTATAAAGTTCTTGATGTTGCAGTTGCAATGTTATATTAGTATGACATTACATCTATATATCTATCCAAAACCTTCCACTAAAACATAACAACGGGAACTCAAAAATGAGAGAGTACAATAATAAAAAATCTAGTTTTACGGGTCGTAAATTGCTATTGGCTTCGTCAATTATCTTTGCATGCCAAACGCTTCATGCTCAGGAATTAGAACGGATCACAGTAAGTGCCCAATACAAAGAAGAAGATTTACAGACAGTTCCCATTGCGATTACGGCATTGAATGAAGAAGAAATCGAATTGCGTAATATGACTGACGCGCTTTCGATTGGTGAAGCGGTACCTAATATTTACATTGCTAAAAATGTTGGTTCAGCAAGTGGTATGAAAGTATTCCTTCGAGGTATCGGAGAAGACGAATCTCGTGTGGGGGTTGATCCTGCGGTAGGTATTTATGTGGATGGTGTTTATATTGGTCGTCAGACTGGGGCATTGTTAGATTTAGCGGATATTGAATCTATAGAAGTATTGCGTGGCCCTCAAGGAACACTATATGGTCGAAACTCCAATGGTGGTGCAATCAGAGTCACCACTAAACAACCGAGTATTTCAGATCGAACTATTTTAAAAATGTCATTGGGTTCAGATCAATTAACCGATGGTTATTTAATGGTCAACAAAGGTCTAACAGACAAGCTAGCCGGTCAAGTGTCAGTATTCAGTAAAAGTCGTCGTGGATTCATAAAAAACACAGATAACGGCGAATACCTAGGTGATGTAGACAAACTAGGGGCGCGTGTAGCGCTTGCTTACTATGGCGATGTTTGGGATTTATCTTGGTCAGCAGATTTCATGAGAGATAACTCAGAACCTGGTTACTCTTCGTTAGTGCTAGACGATGATGGTGATATATTCACCATTAATCAAGCTGAGTTTCCAACAAGTGGGTTAGTTAATGGTGAAACAGAGTTGGGTGAATATTATAATCACTTATATCAAAGCGGCACCAGTTTTAAAGCACACCGTACTTTTGGCAATGAAATTTCGTTTGATTCAATCACCTCTTACAGACGTTTAGATCAAAGAATGTTAACCATTGTAACTTTGCCTTTCTTTCAAGATGTTCATCAAAACCAGATGAGTCAAGAATTTAGATTTGCTAAAGACGCTGAAGATTACAGTTGGGTTACAGGTGTTTATTTATTCCGCGAAGAAGCCGATCAGTATACTGAATTTGTTTTCGGTGGTGCAGATATCGACTTGTTAACTGAATCGGCTGGTTTGTTTGGTCAATATACATATAACGTATCTGACAAGTTACATGTGACTGGTGGTGTTCGTTATACGTGGGAACAAAAAGATTTTGATGCCGCACCAACTGCAGATTATTGGAGTTCACTTGGTCAAGAAAATGCTGGGCTACAAAGTGATCAATGGGGTAAATTCTCATGGAAAGGGGTAGTTTCATACGATGTAAATGACGATATGATGACTTACGCATCGATAACCACTGGTTTCAAATCAGGTGGTTGGTCACCAGATAGTTTTGACCCAGTACAAGAAGAGTCGGTAATTACTTATGAAATGGGTATGAAAAGCGATTTATCTAAATCTTTTCGTTTAAACGTAACTGCTTTTTTCAACGATTATACCGATTTACAAACCAGTGGTTCAACCGCTAATGGCTTTACCCGAATTAATGCGGGTGACGTAGAAACTTACGGTATTGAAACCAATATTACATGGCAAGCTACGGAAGATTTAACCATAGATGCATTTGTTGGATTGTTAGAAGCTAAGTATGTTTCACTTACTGAAGAAGCAACATTCTTTGTTGAAGAAGACTTTGATTTAAAACAAGCGCCACCAGTTAGTTATGGTGTTAACTTCAACTATGTTAAAGAAGTAGGTGATGGTCAACTAATTTACAATGTGCAATATGCGTATACAGATGATCAGTATAACGATTTAGCTACAACTGAACTTATTAAGCGCGAAGCAACGGACATTTTAAATGCGCGAGTAGCTTACAAGTGGGGTACAGACATAGAGTACAATGTTGCATTATGGGCTAAAAACGCACTGGACGAAGAGTTCGCTGCATCAGGCACTACCGGTAATTTAGCCATATATCCTGGTGACCCTAGAACCTTCGGAATAGACTTTTCAATAAACTATTAATAATTAGAATTAAACTGTAAATTTCCATAATAATACGGTTAAATAGTGAAATTGAAACTCGAAGAATAGCCAACGGTAATAAAATTATGAGAATTAGGTTAAACGGATTTTTCCTAGCTCTAATTACGGCTGTTCTTTGGGGTGTTCTACCGGTTTTCTTGCAAATATGTCTACAAGCTTTGGATAGTATGACGATCACATGGATTCGTTTTTTATTCGCCGGGCTTGTGGTTTTTGTCTTTCTACTTAGTACAAATGCGTTACCGAGCATATGGAAACAAGTGCCTAGAGCACAATTTATTTTAATAGTCGCTGCATTAGCGCTGGTTGTTAACTATGTTTCTAATGTAAAAAGTCTAGATTATGTAAATCCCGAAACGGTTCAAGTGGTGATGCAAATAGCTCCTATTTTATTGATGTTAGGGGGCATCGTTTTTTTCAAAGAACGACTTAATCGACTTGAAATCACCGGAGCGATAATTTTATTTTTGGGTTTGGGTTTATTTTTTAGTCCCAAGTTAGATTTACTCTTTTCATCTATCAATTCTTATAATTCAGGCATCATGTTGGTTGTTCTAGCCGCGGTAACTTGGGTCGCCTATGCTCTGATGCAAAAAGTCTTGTTACGCTCATTTACTGCCAAGCAATTAACCTTACTGATTTATTTAATTGGTATTCTTGCGCTTACTCCTTTTATCCACTTATCGGCCATCACGGATTTAAATCAGCTGCAATACTACGCTTTGCTATTCTGTTGTTTGAATACTGTAATTGCCTACGGCTGTTTCACCGAAGCATTGAATATTTGGAGTGCAGCAAAAGTGAGCGCAGTGATTGCAACAGGGCCATTGTTTACATTTTTGAGTGTGGTGATCGCTCAACAACTTCTGCCTGAGCAATTTAGCTTAATTGAGCTAGATAGTTATGTCATTTTTGGGGCTATTTGTGTTGTATGCGGTTCCATGACAACGGCTTTAGCAAAACGTAAAGTTGTAAAACCAGTTGTTTAACTAAGGGTTTTGACTAAACAGTATTAGTCGAATTAGTTCGAACTCTAAATCTGTTTACAGGACAACCTTTTAATCAACGAGCAGGGGATCATTATCTTCTCTGACGATGGCTCTTTATTGTTGATGTTGTTCAACAATAACTTAGTCGCTTGTCGACCTATTTCATAAGGATTTTGAGTAATTACTGTGATGGGGACTTTAAAGAAGTCGGCCATAGGAATGTCATCAAAACCTAAAATCGACACGTCATCGGGAATAGATATATTTTCGGCATTCAACGCAGTTAATATATCTGTGGTAATCGCCAGATGTTGAGTGAAAAACACAGTTGGTGGATTATCTGCATCTAGTAAGCTGGTGGGGGAGTGTTCAAATCCAGTTTCACGGCGCCAATACTGAATGAGTTGTTCATCGAGTGGAATACCATGTTTTTGCAGCGCATCAGAATATCCTAAATAACGATCTTTTCGTGATTTAACATGTTTAAAATCTTGAGTGACAAAACAAATTCGCTTATGGCCTAATTGTATTAGGTACTCAGTTGCCTCAAAAGCCGCTTTTCGATAATCAGATATAATGATATTTTTTTCATTACCATCATGTTCAAGTTGAAAATGCACGATCGGTAAGCCACCGTCACTGTATCTATTGATTAAATCAGTATTCTTTCCCGACGAAGCGATAATAATGCCATCAACCCGCAGTTGGTATAATGTCTCTAATGATTTCGCTTCAACTTTTGGATCTACGTCAGTGTTATAAATTAATAAATTGTACTCACTGGTTTTACAAAAATCGTCAATTCCTCGAATGGTACGGCTCGTATAGAAACCTGTTATGTCCCTAACTATCACCCCAATGGTTTTTGTCTTATTCATTTTCAGGCTACGAGCAATAGGGTTAGGCACATAATCCAATTCGCTAACGGCTATTTTTATCCGTTCCTTTGTCTTTTCAGACATGTAGTCGAAACGGCCATTTAAGTACTGAGAGACAGTACTATTTGACACCCCAGCTCGTTCAGCCACATCAATGAGTTTAGTTTTTGCCATTTAAATATTTCTTGAAAGGTTCTGATTAGTCGAATATTGACATTCTGCAACAATATGTTAACTTAATCAACTAAACCGTTTTAGTAAAACGTTTTTGTTTTTGTATCCTATTGATAATATTAGGTAATCTAACAAGAGGCAAAATGTGGAAATTTCTAATATTGAATACTTAGTCATCATTGGCTATTTAGCGTTGATTGTTATCGTTGGTTTTGTTTTTAAAAAATTCTCAGCTAATACCGATGACTATTTTAAAGGCGGTTGTAAGGGCACCTGGTGGCTTGTTGGTAGCAGTGCCTTCATGAGTGCTTTTAGTGCGTGGACCTTTACCGGTGCTGCTGGCATTGCTTACGAATCAGGATTTTCTGCGATGTTTATCTTCTTCGGTAACGTGCTGGGGTTCTTCGTAAACTTTTTGTTTATGGGCCCTTGGTTACGGCAAATGAGAGTGACAACATTTCCTGAGGCCATTGCCAGTCGCTTTGGTGAAACAACCCGTGATTTTTACGCCTATTATGAAGTGCCTATTCGTATTTTGTATTCTGCTATGGCGCTGTATGGACTTGGCATTTTTTGTTCCGCAGTGTTTGGTTATGACATCAACTATGTGATTGTAGTCTGCGGTGTCGTTGTACTGCTTTATTCTGCTACCGGCGGACGTTGGGCTGTGATGGCCACTGACTTTCTGCAAGGATTAATCCTCGTTCCTTTAACTTTAATCGTTGCTTGGTTGTGTTTGGACGCCCTAGGTGGAATCAACAATTTGTTTGCTGAGATTGAGGCGCAAGGTTTAACCGAAGAATACAGTATGGTCAATTCTGCGACCTTATTTGGAGGGGCTTATACTTGGGGCTGGGCGAGCGCAATGATGGCCAAACAATTCATCGTTTTCAATTCCATGAATGCAGCACCAAGATACTTTTCGGTAAAAGATGGGCGAGAAGCGCGCAAAGCCGCTTTGTTCTGCTCAATATTAATGTTGTTAGGTAGCTTAATTTGGTTTTTACCCCCAATCACCGCACGACTTTTATACCCTGAACTAGTTATGGCATTTGATATAGCTAAGCCCGCTGAAGCGAGTTATGCGGTTGCCAGTATCAGCTTATTACCTGTGGGGCTAGTAGGGTTGATCGTGGTCGCTATTTTAGCGGCAACTATGAGCTCAATGGATACTGGCTTAAATACCAACGTGGCGATTTTGATAAAAGATATTTATCCCAAGGTCTCACGCAAATTACGCTGGCAATCTAAAGGCGAATCAGAGCTTTTAAATTATGGCCGCACCTTAACTTGGGTTATGGGTTTCTTAATTGTACTTTTGGCGCTTTATTTTGCCCAACAAGATGGTTCTGGGATATTCGAAATCATGTTGCAAGTGGGCACGTTGTTGTCAATGCCAATTACGATTCCACTATTATTGGGCATGTTTATACGGCAAACACCTTGGTGGGCAGCGCTTTTATCTATCGCCTGTGCGTTGCTATTTTCTTGTTTAGCTTTCTTCGAAGTTCCTTTGAGCTACTTAGGGTTTTCGCAGTCTTATAGCGATGCCTTTGAATGGAATTTTCAACAACAATTTTTTGGTGTGTTAGGTACAGGCACATTTGGCTTTTTGGTATCTATGCTATTTGCACCAGCTTCGAATTCCGCCCATCGGAAAATGGTAGATAGGTTCTTTAAAAATATGAAAACCCCCATCGATTTTGAAAAGGAAATAGGTGAGGGGAATGATCTTAGCCAATTAACCGCTATTGGCCAGTTTGGCGCGGCAGTAACAGGATTCATCGCCTTAATGTTGATAATTCCTAATCCGATAGAAGGCAGAATATCGATACTGGTACTTGCGCTAATAATAGGAGCAATCAGTGTCTTAATGCTAAAAGCCGGTAAGCCGCCCGCAGCCGAGATTAAATCAGTAACACCGTAATTCAAATTATGGCACTCATTTACTCTAAGAATTGCAATTTATTAACGATTATGACTTTTGAATACAGGGATTAACCATGAACTACTTACTTATTAACGACCAACTTGAAGTGCTTAAAGCGGAGCTTAAAACCACCCGCAAAGAGCATTTAACTCGGCTTATTGAGCAGTGTCGTTTATATGAAGACGAAGTGCTCTCAAAAGAGCATCCACATACTAGTATTACTTATATGGGGATGGCCGCGGCAAATTTAAGTTTGGCATATCTACTCACTGAACAAGAACATTATTTGATTGAGGCTAAACGCTGGATCTTTACCGCAGTTGATTATGACGTTTGGGGGTATGGGTTTCTGGTGGACGTTGATCTCAGTGCTTCATGGATGCTATTTGGTTTAGGCTTATCTTACGACTGGCTCAAAGATGATCTCACGGACGATGAACGCACTAAGTTTCTAAATAAATTGATCCTGCAAGGCAATAAAATTTTTGACTATGGACAACAAAACCTCGGACATTGCTGGTCTACTAATTATTGGCAGAACCATAATTGGATAAATTATTCTGGCCTGTTAACCACCGCTTATGCGATTCGCTCTGAACATGAGGGCGCACAGGTATGGATTGACGAAATTAAAGATAACTTTGACAAAGTATTTGATTATTTGCCTAAGGATGGTTCCAACTACGAAGGCACCGGGTATTGGCGCTTTGCGATGAATTTCTTTTTAGTTGCTGCAGACTTGATTCGTAAAGATGGTGGTACTGATCATTTTAAAACTGGCTTTATGCAGAATACGTTTGATTATCGACTTTATCAGTCTGCACCGAATTGGGAAGAGAACATTAACTTTGCGGATGTACACGATAAACGCAGCTCTCATTCAATTTGTGCATACTACAAGATAGCATCTGAGTATAACAACGGTCAGGCACAGTGGCTAGGGGAGATGGTTCGCACCAAATTCCTGTTTAGAGAAGCCTATCAAAGTAAAATTTTTCCAGGTATCTTGCCAGAAGCCTTTCTTGAGTTAATTTGGTATAACCCTGAAATACAACAGCAATCCCCGGAGAATTTACCCCTCACCAAATATTTCCCTGATCTTGGCTTAGTGGTAATGCGTTCAAGTTGGGATACAGATGCGACTCATTTATCATTTAAATGCAGTCCTGCTGGTGGCCACAAACAATGGAAGGTGAGCTGGGAGCTGGATAAAAAGAACGATTGGAAAACCCGCAGTCTTACTCATTATCACGTAGACTTTAATCAATTTATCCTTGTTCATAAAGGCGCATCACTGGTCATCGACGAAGGCTATAACCGAACTTCTAAAGCGGAAATTCATAATTTGGTTACCGTTGATGGTACCGGCTGTGTTGGTGAGAAAATATGGGACGAGGGAGACTTAAGTGATCCCGTACTATTTGACCTAAACTGCAAAGGTATTCATAACGTATGGCGCGATGTTCCTGAAAGTGCGGTCGCCCAAGTTGAGGCATTCTCTAATCAAGATGGTTATTGCTATGTGGTTGGCGAATCAAGTCGTATGTACTATCCAGAAATGCAGTTAACCCGTAATGCTAGGCATATTATTAATAGTGAATGTGGCTATTTTATCTTGTTAGATGAATTGGAAAGTCATTTAGAGCATACTTATACTTGGCGCATCCATTCTGAAAAATATGCTAAAAAAATAAGTCAAAATCAGTTTGAAATTGTTAATGGTAACGGCGCACTTAATGTATTTACCGCGTTTCCTGAAGCACGGCAAACGAAAATAGATGAAACCTTAGTTGAAGAGATAATGACCCCGCAACGGCCAGATGATATTCGTCGGATTAGTTTAAAAACACTGTTAATTGAAAATCCTGAAAAAACGAAAAATACTTACTTCCTCAATGTTTTTCAGCCTAAAGACGCAATTCAATCACAAAAGAGCAAGGATATTTCGGTTCAATCCCTTAAAGGTGAGAATTGCATAGGTGTTGAAATTAGCTCACCGCAGTTCGCTGAAACCTTCTTATATTCCAGTGAAAATAAAATCGAGTATGGTGATATTAATGCTCAATCGAAATGGATATCCATCTTGCGCGATAAGGCCGGAAAAATCGTTAAAACAACAAGTTACGATGGTGTTTGAGCAAAATCTCTGGAAAGTATTACCTGTGATTACACTTATTATTAGGAATAGAAAATGTTAGATAAATTTAGTTTAGAAGGAAAAGTCGCTTTAGTTACCGGCTGCAAACGTGGGATAGGTAAAGCAATCGCATTGGGTTTTGCGGCTGCTGGGGCAGACATTATTGGCGTTTCAGCGAGCTTAGAATTACAAGGCTCGGAAGTAGAAAAGGAAGTAAATGGCCTTGGTAAAAAGTTTAAAGGTTACCAATGTGATTTTTCTGACCGCAAAGCTTTGTATGCATTCATTCAGGAGGTCAAAGCAGATTTTCCTAAAATAGATATATTAGTTAATAATGCGGGCACCATATTGCGCGCACCGGCCGCTGAGCATAGTGATGAACTTTGGGATAAAGTCATAGATGTTAATTTAAATTCGCAATTCATTCTAAGCCGAGAAATTGGAAAAGAGATGGTTGCCCGTGGTAAAGGCAAAATTATCTTTACTGCATCACTATTGACCTATCAAGGTGGAATTACGGTTCCCGGTTATGCTGCCAGTAAAGGTGCAATTGGACAATTAGTAAAAGCCTTGTCGAATGAGTGGGCAGGCAAAGGTGTTAACGTCAATGCCATTGCGCCAGGTTATGTCGATACCGATAATACCGAGGCTCTGCGCAACGATGCTGTGCGAGCAGCAAGCATATTAGAACGCATTCCACAGGGCCGTTGGGGAACGCCTGAGGACTTCGAAGGACCTGCGGTATTCTTAGCGTCAGATGCCTCTAGTTATGTGAATGGCTCAATATTATTAGTCGATGGGGGATGGATGGGAAGGTAACTACTATTCCTAGCTAGCGCTACTCACAAATGAGCTAAATTGCCGGTCTATCTAACTTACCATCGCGTTGTTAGATAGATTTGGCAGATAGTCAACTAATCCTAATTAGTTCTGTTTGGGTTTCTGACCAATCGGTGTTTCGTTTTTCTTACAAATAGTATCGAATTCATCTCGGTAATACCGCAAATTTACGCATGCTTCTTCGTACTGGATTTTAGCGGTAAGTGCTTGTTGGGGATAATCCGTTTTAAGCATAGTCTTACGTAATCTTTCGCATTCTTGATGCTGTTGTTTGACTTCTAATACTTCTTCACAAGGATTATCGTTACTCACACAGGCTGATAGTGAAACGAAACAAACACATGTTCCTACTGTTTTAATCATTTTTTGAATGGCATGGGAATTAAGCATGGGGTTCTCTCAGCTGATTGAATTCAATCAGAAACTTCACGATAACTAACCATAACCGAGTGGCGTACAAAAAGCTATCGAATAAAAAACTTACCTTTATTAGACAACATAGTCGAACTGCGAATCGTAGCTTCTCGTCCAGCCCCTTCAGGGATTATTTTATATTGAGTTTAGATTTGAACGGATGTCGTTCAAAGAAATGTGGTGGAGGGGGCAGGATGACTTCGGACATCCTGTCCTTCGCCCTTCGGGCCATGCTGCGCATGTTCTATTTTGTTCCAGACAACATAGTCGAACTGCGAATCGCAGCTTCTCGTCCAGCCCCTTCAGGGATTATTTTATATTGAGTTTAGATTTGAACGGATGTCGTTCAAAGAAATGTGGTGGAGGGGGCAGGATTCGAACCTGCGAAGGCTGAGCCGGCAGATTTACAGTCTGCTCCCGTTGACCGCTTGGGTACCCCTCCAAAGAGGCGCGTATACTAACAGGAAATTTCAGTGTGTAAATAGAATTAAAGATTTTTTTTTAATTAACGATAAAAATAGATTAAAAGGAAAATACTTTGACTGCTGAAATATCCCCACAATCTAAAGTGGCCATTTCTGACCTCGAATGGTCGGGAACCCTTAATCGTGCTCTAGAGCAAGGGGATAAATTCGCATTGTTATTGGCGATGTTGGAAGATGACTACCTGCAACGGCCTAATGTAAACGGTGGCGCTGATGAACCTAGCCATTTTCCCAGTAGCATTTCAAAACACTACTACCCACAAACTCCACTCCAAGCAGAGCAGCAAGACTGGTCATTAGCACGCACAACAAGTGAATTAATGGCGCAAAATGTGAGTGACGCTATCCTCTGGCAGCGAATGCATCCCCAACCATTATCCATATTCAATGATGCCAAACGAATTGAACCTGAAGTGAAAATTAATTGTGGTTATTATACCCAACAACGATTCCACGCTGCACACTCGGCCAACACAATAGATGTAGATGAAACCAAACTCTACGATATCTTAAATGAGATGAGTTAATTAGCTAATTATTAACCCTAATTAATTTACGGTTTTTGCAAAATTATCTGTAGTTGGTATAATCCGCGCCGCAAAAAATGCTTTGGTTTTACGTTCCAATTCGCAAAAAGGTTAAATATGTCTAAATTCATTGTTTGCGCAATGTATAAATTTGTTGCGCTTGAAAACTATAAAGAAATGCGTCAGCCACTCATTGACGTGTTAGAAAGTCACAATATTAAAGGTACCTTGTTACTTGCTAGTGAAGGTATTAACGGAACTGTCTCTGGGACCCGTGAAGCAATTGACAGTCTAATTGCGTACCTCAACAGTGATCCCCGTATCAATCCAATTTCCTGTAAAGAGTCTCTAGATGACGTGCAGCCATTCTATCGTACCAAGGTGAAACTCAAAAAAGAGATTGTCACTATGGGAGTAGAAGGTATTGATCCAAAAAGAACTGTAGGCACATATGTGAAGCCTGCGGACTGGAATGCATTGATATCTGACCCTGAAGTCTTACTGATTGATACTCGTAATGATTACGAAATTGAAATTGGTACTTTCGAAAATGCAGTCAACCCTAAAACTGACTCTTTTCGGGAGTTTCCCCAGTATGTAGCAGATAATCTCGATCCTAAAAAGCATAAAAAAGTAGCGATGTTTTGCACGGGGGGAATTCGTTGTGAAAAATCCACTGCATTTATGAAGGAGCAGGGATTTGAAGAGGTGTATCACTTAGAAGGGGGGATTTTAAAATATTTGGAAGAAGTCCCTGAGCAAAATACTATGTGGAAAGGCGATTGTTTTGTATTTGATAACCGTGTTGCAGTTGATCATAAATTACAAAAAAGTCACTACGAAGCTTGTTATGCTTGTCGTCTACCCATAACTGAAGAAGATAAACAAACACCAGAATATGAACCAGGCGTGAGTTGTCCTAAATGTTTTGGTAAACACACAGATGAGCAGATTGCGCGTTTTCGTGAACGTGAAAAGCAGGTGAATTTAGCTAGAGAGCGCAACGAAGAACATGTGGGATCTGAAGCTCGAAAGGCGACAAAGTTGCGTCGACAACGTAAAGCGGCTGAGCGCAGAGAAAGACGTTTAGCTGCAGGTAAGTCAGCGTAGACAGACACACTTATAACGCGTTAAACTGCCGTTTGAATTAAATTAGAAAGTATTATAAGACTTAAATATGACCGACAAAACACCATTGGATGACAGCAAAATTGCTGAGATTCGCAAAGAGTTTGACTTTTTTGACCACGATAAAAATGGTCAAATTGATTTACCTGAGTTTATAGAGCTTTTAACCATCCTTTCGCCAAAAACAAAAGCGAGTCACGTTCAAGAAGGCTTCTCATTGATTGATGAGAACAATGATGGATTCATCGACTTCGAAGAATTTCTAGATTGGTGGCAAGAGGCTTGGTGGGAATATTAATTCCATTTACAAATTGCAGTTTTTGAAAGCCCCGCAAGGGGCTTTTTTATGTTCAAAGATGATATTTGTGGAGAAGCCCATGTATGTTGAGAAAAAATTTCAGTTATCAGACTTGGATGCGATGCGAAGTTTTATCGCACAAAATAGTTTTGGATTAATTGTATCTACTGATTTGAATTCTACCCATCTGCCATTTGTTTGTGATGTGGATGAAAATGGTAAACTATGTTTGTTTGCCCATATGGCCAAAGCCAACCCTCACTGGAAAACTATCGACAATAACCGAGCGCTTGTTGTCTTTAATGGGCCGCACGCTTACATTTCTCCTAGCTGGTATGCGACAAAACCCGCTGTCCCTACTTGGAATTATGTGGCTGTTCATTGTTATGGGGTGGTGCAGTTATTAGATGAAGATGATACTGCCTTAAGAATGCGCCAATTGATTTCTCACTATGAGCCTAGTTTGTTAAAAGATGACAGCACAATGCCTGAAGATTACCAGCAACGCCTTCGTCAGGCCGTGGTAGGTTTCAAACTGGAAATAGATGACATTCAGGGAAAAGAAAAACTTGGCCAACATCGTAAACATGAGGATCAACTCGGGGTCTTTTCGAGCTTAAATAATAGCGCGGATCCTGTTGCTAAGCTATTGGCTGAATACATGGAAGAACGCAGTCTGGGTAATGGTGAGACCTAAACCTTTTAATTAATGAGTATTGAAAAATGACACCTGCAATTAATCTAGCCAAAAAACGTAAAATTCAATATACCGTCCATCAATATCAGCATGATTCAGACACTAAATCATTTGGCTTAGAGGCTGCAGAGAAGCTGGGATTAGCCCAACAACAAGTATTTAAAACCTTGGTTGTTGAATTTGATGGAAAGGAATTGGCAGTGGCCATTTTACCGGTTAATACTAGCCTGAGTATGAAGTTGATGGCAAAAGCGTTAAGTGCAAAAAAGGTAAACATGGCGGACAAAGCTGATGTGGAGCGAGCCACCGGTTACGTATTGGGTGGTGTCAGCCCTTTAGGTCAAAAGAAACGCTTAAAAACCATTATTGATGATAGTGCTCAAAGGTTTTCGACAATCTATGTCAGTGCAGGCCGTCGAGGCTTGGAAATTGAATTGGCTGCTGATGATATCATCACCTTACTCAATGCAAAATACGCAGAGATTAGGCAGCAGTAAATCCCTTTTGGTTTACTATTTTAAACATGGACAGCCATATTATTTTAAACATGGACAGCCATATAGCATGAGCCAATATTTTAAACATGGACAGCCATATAGCATGAGCCAACATGGACAGCCACAAACTAGACTAGAACTAGACTCTTAGGAAAATAGAATCAACTATGCTTTAGTATGATTAATTCAGGGAGTGAATTATGCCACTGGCAAGGAAGCGACAAATCAATCTTTCAGATACCCCTTATTATCATTGTGTATCCCGATGTGTCCGGCGTGCCTTTTTGTGTGGTGAAGATGAACTGACAGGGAAAAGCTATGAGCATCGTCGCCAGTGGGTAGAAGACAGGTTATTGTTTTTGACCACCGTCTTTGCCATCGAAGTTTGTGCCTATGCAGTGATGAGCAATCACACCCATGTGGTGTTACATGTGAATGCTGACAAAGCTAAACATTGGACGGATACAGAGATTGCTCAGCGCTGGCACAAGCTTCACAAAGGAACCTTGCTCTCACAAAGGTTAACCTCAAAAGAAGCTCCCGTGTTCACAGACGCTGAACAAATCACACTCCAGTCAACCTTGTCCGTTTATCATAATCGCTTAACCGACATTAGCTGGTTTATGCGAGAATTGAATGAGCCGATTGCTCGACAAGCTAATCAAGAGGATGACTGTACCGGTCACTTTTGGGAAGGGCGATTCAAGTCACAAGCACTGTTAGATGAACATGCCTTAGCAGCCTGTATGGTGTACGTAGACTTAAACCCTATCCGGGCAAAAATGGCAACAACCCCAGAGTCTTCTAACCACACCAGTATTAAACGCCGTATTCATGATTTTAAGAAAGGTTATCAGCCCTCTACGTTAATGCCCTTTGTTGGCAACCCAAAACCGCAGGGGCTAATGTTCGATTTAGTCGAATATCTTAAGTTGGTTGACCTATCTGGTCGCAGTATTAATCCTCACAAACGAGGTGCAATTGATATGAATGAATCACCCATATTGCAACGTTTAGGGGTGGATGAACACACCTGGCAAGATATGTTTTTGACCTTTGAAACCAATTTTAGCGTGGCTGCAGGGCAATCAGACACCTTGAAACGCTATAAGCGAAAACGTCGGCAAAAGAATTCTGTAGGCTAACGATTCCACTAAAGCCGCTTTTCATTTCAATTGTTTCTTTGCACAAGAGACAGGCCTCCCCCTGCACTAAATTCAGCTCAATAGCGCCCATTTCCCAGAAACCGATGATTCCATAGGTATTTATCTAGATAATGAGCGTATTAAAACCTTTTCGATAAAATCCATTAATAGTTATGAGCCACGATCTTTCAATACTTTCAAAGGTGGCTGTCCAGATTTGAGATATTTGAAAAAAGGTGGCTGTCCAGATTTGAGATATTTTCCTCCCTTCTTTTTGTCAGGGTTTTTTACAAAATTTACAATTTGTTAACTAGTGGGGAATTAAAACGCTTAGTTTTCAACATGGTTGAAAATTTGGCACAAGGTATGCTGAAGCAATTACGTAGTTTTACAAATGTTAAGTAGTAGATCTAAGTGAGCCTATGTAATTAACAAGGAATAAAAATATGATAAATCGTTTCTCTAAACTCAGTATAGGGGGGGCTATATTGGCTTGCAGTACGGCTGCTTCAGCTAATTTAATCAACCTATTCGAAACTCAACGTGAAACCGATTTCGCCTATGCTGGCGTAGGGGGATTGCGTGGCACAGGAGTAGGTGATATTGCACTATCTGGTGTGTCAGGCACGGTCAGTCAAGCCTATCTATACTGGCATGGTCCTACATCATCAAGCGATTCAACATTTAATGCTAACGTTATGTTCAATGGCAGTGCTATTTCAGGCACTAATATCGGTTTTTCTGATGATAATTTCTGGGGACAGGATAACAGCCAAGCCTACCGCGCGGATGTGACTGGCTTAGTCAGTGGCGATGGTACCTATGCTTTGTCAGGATTCTCGCCTGACAATTCAAATGGAGCATCTTTGGTCGTTTATTACGACGATGGTGATACCACAAACAACAGAGATATAGTGACATTCGATGGCAATGATGCGAATTTCCCAAACTCTTATGATCCTGATGGATGGGACGTGACTTTGCCTGGTATTAATTATTCTGGTGGAACCGCTTCTCTAGTAATGGGGGTAAGTGATGGACAAGATTTTGGGATAGGCAACGATGGCCAATTTTTCATTAATGGCGTTGATATCGCAGGTCTTTTCGATGGCGCTTCAGTTCCCGCTACACCTGGCTCATCGGTAGGTAATGGCGGTCTTTGGGATTTAGTTGAGATTGATATAACGTCTTTCTTATCATTAGGCAGCAATACTATTAACTTGACCCATAGTGGCTTTCAAGATGCACTGAGCGCTGTTCACTTTCATGTGAATTTACCAGCCGGTGCTGCACCATCGGACCCAGGTCAAGTGCCTGAACCAGGCGTTTTATTGCTGTTAGCATCCGGTTTATTGATGCTTAAACGCCGTAAATAGTAAACGTTAGTCTGATAGTGACAAAGGGCACACGCTGGAATATGCGTGTGCTCTTTTTAGTTACGTTATGGGTTTCCCTAAAAAGCTTCGCAACGCAAAGCTTCAAAAATTATAAACGCCACAAAGTAGAAATAAATTGTTGTATCAGTCGCTTGAGTGCAAAAGGGAGCTTTGAGGGATCTATGTTCTTCCAACTTTACCAACCTAGCTATAAATAATTAAGTTTGAAAGACTGTTTCTGGCAGGATACTGGCTGCGAAAACAGACAAAGAGCATTAATTTCGACGGACTGATTTAGGTTAAGCTATTCCCTTTAATGATTCAGTTGAGTTATGTGCAGTAATTCTCCAGCGGGGCCCCACAGATAAAAAACCTTGGCCCACGATTCGGCTTGAATCTCTGATAATTTGGTTTTGTATTGTGACTTTTTGGCTAAAGTGTAGGCTTCCTCAATATCAGATACGCATATCTGTAACATCAAATTTTCGGCTAATTGTTGATTATAAAAACGCTGTATGAAAAATTCACATTCGCCATTTTTGCACAAGGTGAGATCATCTGTAACGTATTCACTGGTAAATCCCAATTGATTATAAAAACTGACCGATTTTTGATAATCTAAACTGGGTATAAATACTTTGATATCTTCAACTTGCATAGGGCTCCTGCTTTATTCATCTTCAGGTTCTACGGGTCTAGCTTTCTTACGCATGGGAATATGACCCACATCAACCCCTTCTTGGGCGCGGATCCGTTTTTGCGGTTTAGGGGCATTTTGCGGCGCGACTTTTTTGGCTTTTTTCTGTGGCGCACCTTTTAAAGCTCGTTGTTTAAGCGGTTTAAGTCCCTTGAATTTGCCTTCAAGTCCCTCAAGCTCACTGAAACTAATACTTTGTTGTAAAATTCCTTTGATGGTAATAAAACTCTGCCAATCTTTAGGACCAACAAGAGATGCTGCATTGCCTTTACTACCAGCTCGTCCAGTGCGTCCAATGCGATGTATGTACTCGTCTGCCAATTTGGGCAAGTCAAAATTGATTACCCATTCGACTTTTCGGAGATCTAAACCTCGTGAGGCTACGTCGGTGGTGACCAATACTTGATGTTGACCACGACTAAAGGCATTCATAATGTTACTTCGTTGAGACTGGGTTAAACTAGCGCTCAAAGCTGCGCTATCTATGCCATCTGCCGCTAATAATAGAGACAGTTTCTCAGTGTCTTCTCTGGTTGCGGTAAAAACAATTACTTGTTTGTTATCCGTATTTTCCAGCAATTTTTTGAGCAATGAAATTTTATGATCTAAATGATCTGCCAAATAAAATTGCTGTTCAATATCGAGGTGTTGTTCTCTTGAGTCACCCACACTTATTCGTTGTGGCGCATTCAACATTCTTTCGGTTAGATAATGTAATTCTGCTGAATCTAATGTGGCAGAGAACATCATTGTCTGTCTTTTGCGGTGATCAGCACAACGGTCAATTAACTTTAATTCCTCCGCAAAACCTAAATCTAACATGCGATCTGCTTCATCAAGGATAAGTAACTCTAGTCCATTCAAATATAGACTTTTCCCTTTTACATGATCAGCTACTCTGCCAGCTGTACCTACAACAAACTGCGGGTTTCGTTTTAGCGCCTTAACTTGATCATTAAAATTTTCACCACCTAAAATGAGAGTCGCAAAAATATTCTGATTGGCAATTAACCATTTGAGCTGCATGAATACTTGTTTTGCCAATTCCCTTGTCGGCGCTAAAATTAGCACTCTTGGGTCTTTTCGACTCAGGGCTCGTTGTTTAAGTACCCGTTGTAGCGCAGGAATTAAAAACGCGAGCGTTTTCCCCGAACCCGTTTTAGAAGATGCTAGCAAATCTTTGCCAAGCAGGCCTTGTCCAATGGCTTTCGCCTGAATTTCAGTTACTTCTTGAAAGCCTTTTATTTCTAGGGCTTTTAAAATTCGATGGTCTAGGGGAAAGTCATTAAATTGCAAAGTTTGTTCTCTTTTAGGGCTTGGAATTGATCAAATGGAGATATTAACACACAGATGTAATTTTCATCTGAAAACTTATCTCAATGATAATTAGGGTATTGAGTTTGCGAATGCGCTTACCGTGCTCAGTTACCCTATTTGATTATGTCATTGCAAGCTAACCATAAATCCTAATCGGTTCGCGGAGTTATTTTTACAGCGCTTAAAATGCCATTCTTTACTTTGAATCTCTGATTAACAGTGTTGTACA
Source organism: Alteromonas sp. M12 (assembly GCF_037478005.1). NCBI lineage: Bacteria > Pseudomonadati > Pseudomonadota > Gammaproteobacteria > Alteromonadales > Alteromonadaceae > Alteromonas > Alteromonas sp. M12. Next base: position 2,231,582 of record NZ_CP144164.1, read on the forward strand.
AATAGAGAAGCAAGTTGAAGTGATTTTAATCTATCAATCTACAAATGCAAACAACTGAAGGGGAGTTTTATGTGAAGTCTAAAAAAGTCTGGGGAATTGTCATTCAGTGTGATGACTTAAAGTTATTTGGAATTTTGAAAGCTGATATATAAAAATCTAAAAAACGTTTCATACGAATAAAACTGTGTAGTTGAGGGCAGGGAACATATCCTTCAACTACACACTAAAACTAAACTAAAATGTCATTTCTTTTACATCGTTACTCACAACGAGTTTTCCAGCTGTTTTCTGTTTAACTTCATCAACCGAAACCCCTGGAGCGAGCTCTAATAAATGAAAAGCACCGTCTTTCACTTCAACCACAGCTAAATCAGTAATAATTTTATTAATACAGTTCACTCCAGTCAGCGGCAATGTGCAGCTTTCCAACAGTTTTGAGTTACCGTATTTATCTGCGTGGGTCATAGTGACGATGATGTTTTTCGCTCCCGCTACAAGATCCATTGCTCCCCCCATGCCTTTTATTAGCTTGCCAGGGATCATCCAAGAAGCAATGTTGCCACTGGTATCTACCTCAAATGCACCTAATACCGTAAAATCTACATGACCGCCTCTGATCATCGCAAAACTTTCAGCTGAATTGAAAATGGATGCTCCAGTAATTGCGGTTACAGTTTCTTTGCCTGCATTGATCATGTCGGCATCTAATTGCTCTTCAGTTGGATTTGGCCCCATTCCTAATAGACCATTCTCAGATTGCAACATTACAGCAATATCTTCAGGCACATAGTTGGCTGCAAGTGTTGGAATACCAATACCAAGATTCACGTAATCTCCGTCTTGAAATTCTTGAGCGACGCGCATAGCTATTTGATCTCGAGATAAAGCCATTAGATTTCTCCTTGGGTTTTAGCAACTACACGGCGTTCAATTCGTTTTTCGAATTTGCCTTGGATTACTCTGTTTACGTAAATACCGGGAGTATGAATTTGGCTGGGTGGAATTGCTCCGGGTGGAACGATTTCTTCCACTTCAACAACCGTAATCTTTCCCGCTGTTGCTGCCATAGGGTTAAAATTCTGAGCTGTATGACGATAGATGCAATTACCAAAAATATCAGCCTTCCAGGCTTTGACGATGGCAAAGTCGCCGGTGATAGATTCTTCTAAAATATAAGGACGCCCATTAAACTCTTTGACTTCTTTGCCTTCACCTACGGGAGTGCCGTAGCCGGTAGCAGTATAAAATGCAGGGATTCCAGCTCCGCCGGCACGCATCTTTTCAGCTAACGTCCCTTGTGGAGTCAATTCTACTTCTAACTCTCCGTCTAATAATTGCTTTTCAAATAGGGCGTTTTCTCCAACATAAGAGGAAACCATTTTTCTAATCTGTTTGTCTTCAAGCAACAATCCAAGACCAAAACCGTCTACTCCACAGTTGTTGGAAACAACAGTTAAGTCTTTGGTTCCCATCGCTTTTATTTGTGCGATTAGCCCTTCGGGTATACCACACAAACCAAATCCGCCAGCAATCACGGTCATACCGTCTTTTAAGCCGGCTAATGCGTCTTCATAGCTGGTAACAACTTTATTAAATCCGCTCATAAAAGCCTCTTTTTTACATAAATTTAACTTAGTATTAATCCAACTTGAACTAAAGTAAAATTGATTTAATATGCATATTAATAAATTAAATTTATCAATTGGTGTAAATCATGTTGTCTTATAAACAACTCCAGTGTTTTATAACATTAGCCCAATCTAGCACTTTTGCAGAAGCCGCAGAAAAAGTGCACCTTTCGCAACCTGCTTTATCAACCTCGATTAAAAAATTAGAAACATTTTTAGGGGGTGCGTTGTTTTCACGAACAACACGTAAAGTGCAATTAAGTCATGAAGGTCGCGAGTTTGTGCCTATGGCTAAGCGCTTAATGCATGATTGGGAAACGGCCATTGCAGATATGCAAGACCTCTTTGCTATGCAGCGGGGGCGACTAACTATTGCCGCGATGCCGTCTTTTGCAAGTAGCATTTTACCTGGGGTTTTGAAGTCATTTCACCAAAAGTGGAAAGATATTAATCTGACAATACGTGATGTAGTAATGGAAGATGTGATTGATTCGGTGCGAGAAGGTCGCGCCGAAATTGGATTTACCTTTGAAAATGAACAATTGGATGGTTTAGATTTTTATCCTTTGATGAATAACAAATTTGTCGCCGTTGTCGCCTCGAATCATCCTCTTTCAAGTTGTGCAGATGTGACTTGGCAGCAGTTGTGTGAATATCCGTTTGTTGTGTTGAACAGGGGATCATCTGTGCGTAAGTGGATTGAAACCTTTGCCCAACACAATGGAATCGATTTACATATTGTGGCTGAAGCGAATCAACTGGCGACTTTAGGCGAATGTGTTAAACAAGATCTTGGGGTATCAGTAGTGCCGGGAATTTGTCAGCAGCAATTTAGCCACAACGAACTTGTCTGTTTACCCATTGCAGGAGAAAACTTAGTGCGCCGAATCGGCATGGTTAAAGCGTCAAGAAAGTCCCTGTCGGTGCCTGCTGAAACGTTGTGGCAACTGCTGGTTGAAAAATAATAAAAGGGGATTTACCACTTTTTCTTGGGGGCGAACAATTCGTCCAATTCGTCTCGTTCTTCTTCTTGCTTTTTCTGTCTATCTTTTGCATTGGCGTTGCGCAGATTGTCTTGAATAACTTTTAATCGTTCTTCAAGGGAAGCTTTGCGCTCAATATTGTATTGATCAGGCTGATTTTGTGCTTCCAGAGCGGCAATGGCTTTTTCAAAATACTGACGAGCAGATCCCAACATATTCGATTGCAAGGCCGAGTTTCCTCGTTTCGCTAAAGTTTCAACATTTACTTTAATTTGTAGAGCCGAAAGTTGTCGATCTTCTAACGTGTATAACTGAGTATCTACCTTTCCTTTGGCATGTTCTGAGCGCAATAAGGAACGAAACTTTTTAACCGCTTGAATATACTGAATCACCATTTTATCGCTATCGGGTAACACGAAGTTTTCGTGTGACGGAGGAGGTGTGTCCATATCAACCATTTTTAAGCGATCTTGGGATTGTTTAATCCGTTGCTTTAATTCAGGCATGGTTGGATTTAATTCATAAATAACTTTCAAGGCGTTAAGAATACGGTTTTGCAGCACGGCAACTAAGCGTTGCGATACTGGGATAGTATCCACCGTCATTAAAATATCTTCAGTCTCATCAATTACCGATTTTTGTTTGGCAATCTCAGTCCGTTTTTCAGCCTCAACTTTTTCTTTGTGCTGTTGCAATGCGTTCACCACAATTGCAACCACAACTAATGAAACAATTAATATTATTATGATAGGAAAAATCATTTAGCCTTTAAATCCTGTAACAACTGACTTTTTGAATGATAAAACCGGATGTTAAGGCAACTTAAGTGTAAATACACTGCCGCCTAAATTTCCGCCATTAGATAACGCTATTTCGCCTTTTTTATCACCTCGACGGTGAGCAGAAGCTATCAATCTGGCAAAAAACAATCCTAAACCTGTTCGCCCATTACTTATTTTAAAATCCTGCATTTTGAGTTCATTGTTGGCTAACATTTTACAAGGATAACCTTCACCATCGTCTTCGACTTTGATGTATAACCAATCATCCTGTTCATAAGCCGAAACTCGCAATTTCTTACTGCCGTATCGTATAGCATTGACCAAAATGTCATTTAACAAAAGAGTAATTAAATCTTGGTCTAAATAACGCACTAGTCCCGGAGTTTGTTCGATTTCCAGCGTCATATTTCTATGTCCCAGGTAGTGCTCATGGGTAATAAAAATATTTTCTAATAAATCGTCAATAAAACACTCATCTTCATTTATCGGCAGATTTTCCATTTCCGCCCTATATAAAGACAAAAGTTGTACTAAACCCGTATTTAAGCGTGAAGATTCATAGTGAGCTGTCGATAAAAATTGCTGAGCTGAGTGATTATCTGCTGTGATGGTTTTATTAAGACCATCAATAGATTGTTGTAAAAGATTTAGTGAGCTTTTCATATCGTGCACTGCCGCAGCCAGTACCGTCGAAAAGTCAATCAATTGTTGCTCTTTTGCTGTCACTGTAATACTCGTTGAACTGGGCTACAAAAAATTAAGTATCCCTGAACTAGGGGATATTTACCAAAATTTTTGCATTACTGGAATAAAAAAGCAGATTTTTATTAAAATTTTATGGAATTAATGTAACCTACAGTATATATATTTTGAATATATGCATATGTACTTAAAGGCACTTGGTTAATAAAAATGAAATTACAGCAACTAAGATATATTGTTGAAGTCTTAAACAACAATCTGAATGTTTCGGCTACGGCAGAAAATTTATACACCTCGCAACCGGGGATAAGCAAACAAGTTCGCATGTTAGAAGATGAACTCGGCGTCCAGATTTTCGGACGTAGTGGTAAACATCTAACTCATGTCACCGATGCTGGCCAAGATGTGATCAATATTTCACGTGAAATCTTGGCGAAAGTAGAAAGCATAAAAGCGGTAGCGAGAGAGCACACTTTGCCGGATCAAGGTAAACTGAATATCGCTACTACTCATACTCAAGCACGTTATGCGTTGCCTGATGTGATAAAAGGCTTTATGGGTAAATACAAAAAAGTGTCACTGCATATGCATCAAGGTACACCTTCACAAATAAGTGACTTGGCAGCAAAAGGTGAGGCTGACTTTGCCATAGCTACAGAAGCACTGCATTTGTACAATGATTTAGTGATGTTGCCGTGTTACCACTGGAATCGCAGTATTATTGTCAATCGTGATCATCCATTAGCTAAGAAGACAACGATCACCATTCAAGACATTGCTGAGTATTCTTTAGTGACTTATGTTTTTGGATTTACTGGCCGTTCTGAATTAGACCAAGCCTTTGACCGTGCTGGATTAGAGCCGAAGATTGTCTTTACCGCTACGGATGCCGATGTAATTAAAACCTACGTAAGGCTTGGAGTCGGGGTTGGTGTAATTGCCTCTATGGCAGTCGATGACAAATTAGATAGTGATTTGGTTAAAATAGACGCCAGCCACTTATTCGAATATAGCACAACCAAAATTGGTTTCAGAAAAGGCTCTTTCTTACGTAGCTATATGTATGAATTTATCGAACGTTTTGCGCCGCATCTAACCAAAGATGTTGTTGAACGTGCGATGATGCAAAAGAATAACGATGAAGTAGAGAAAATGTTTAAAGGACTAACTTTACCCGTTAAGTAAACGGGTAAAGCATTACAAGCTAGAAAATTACTTCAGCATTCTATAATATTTACTGCTAAACCGCCTCGTGCGGTTTCTTTGTATTTGGACTTCATGTCATTACCAGTGTCCCACATGGTTTTAATCACTTTGTCTAACGATACTTTGTGTTGACCAGTGCCTCTTAGGGCCAGCCTTGACGCATTTATTGCTTTGATGGCTCCCATCGCATTGCGCTCAATACAAGGTACTTGTACTAAGCCGCCAACAGGATCACAGGTAAGCCCTAAATTATGCTCCATACCAATTTCAGCTGCATTTTCAACCGCATCCACTGAGCCACCAATTATTTCCGTCAACGCTCCTGCAGCCATTGAGCAGGCAACACCGACTTCTCCTTGGCATCCAACTTCAGCTCCTGATATGGACGCGTTCTTCTTATATAAAATGCCGATAGCAGCAGCGGTGAGTAAATAACGAGCCGCCGTGGGTTTTTCTACTTTCCTAACAAACTTGTCAAAATAACATAAAACCGCAGGAATAATGCCAGCAGCACCATTGGTCGGAGCGGTTACAACTCTTCCTCCGGCCGCGTTTTCTTCATTAACAGCCAACGCAAATAGGTTAACCCAATCCATTGCTTGCATCGGATCCGCCGTTTGTTCTGTCTCTAAACGACGATAAAGGGCTGGAGCTCGACGAGTCACTTTCAAGCCTCCTGGCAGAATACCTTCTGTTTGAATTCCGTTGTGCACAGACTCCAACATAACCTGCCAAATATTCCAGAGCTTATCAATGACTTCCGATTTCGGCTGCACTGTCGACTCGTTTTCTAACATTAATGCGCTTATCGATAGGCCGTTATCTTTACATTGTTTAATCAATTCCAAAGAACTTGCGAACGGGTAAGGTAAAGGTTTTTGTTCTTTTTCAAGGGACATGTTTTTAACTGATTGAAAGTCTTCTTGTTTTACAATGAACCCGCCACCAATAGAATAATAAGTCTGACTTAGTACTAGTTGTTTATTTTGATAGGCATGAATGGTCATGCCATTTGAATGCAAGGGTAAGGTTTTACGACGATGAAAAACAATTGCGCCTTCACGGGGAAATTTAACTTTGTGAGTAGCGTTCAAATTTATTTGTTGTGAGCTCGCAATTTCGGACAGCCAATCCTCCACCTTAGATACGTCGACGGTTTCCGGATCAAACCCCATTAATCCTAAAATAACCGCTTTTCCAGTACCATGACCTTTACCGGTTTGTCCGAGAGAGCCGAATAATTCCACACAGACTTGATCAACGTTGGTTAATAAATTGTCTGAAGATAGTTGCTGACAGAAGGCATTTGCTGCACGCATGGGGCCCACAGTGTGTGAACTCGATGGACCGATACCAATGCTAAACATGTCAAAAACGCTGATCATTGCTGTATTTTCCTAGTTAATATGAATGTCATATTACTATGCTGATAGTTACTCTGGAGGGCAAGTGTTTACAGGCAACTTTTAACCGAGAATTGTTAATGAGGGCGTAAACAAAACTTATACAGCTTGCTAAATGTGCTAGTAGTCGATGTGATTTGACAGCAGTCTCACAAATGAAGCTGTAGCGCCCCAAATGGTCTTGTCTTGCCAAGTTATGAAATAAATAGGGTGTTTAGCATTGTTACGTTTAACCCAATGAATAAGATGATTTTGTTTATCCATAAGGTGCAACAACGGTACTTCAAACACGTTGTCTACTTCGTTTCGGTCTAAAACAAGGTCGAACTCAGGCTCAACAAAGCTCAAAAAGGGCGTCACTTCAAAACGACTAACGGTGCGAAATTTGGGAAGGCTGCCAATCAAAGTGATTTTATCGGACGTCAGTCCTATCTCTTCTTGCGTTTCTCGCAGCGCTGTATGTGCTAAATTAATATCGCTGTCTTCTAGCTTTCCGCCGGGAAAGCTAACTTGTCCAGGGTGGTTCTTTAAGTGCATCGCGCGCTGCGTAAATAATACGGTTAACTGATCAGCCCGTTCAATAATCGGGATCAGCACAGCAGCGGGTTTACCGGCTTTCAGTAAGGGAAAATCCGCTTCAGGTTTGACTTGTCTAATATGTTGAAATCGACGAATAAACTCTTCTTTGTTCACTGGTCGTTGTCCAAAATAGGTAAAATTTTCGACACTTTATCTAAACTTTCCTGATATTCATCTTGAGGATTTGAATCTAGTACAATTCCACCGCCTGCCCAACAATATATCTGTGAATCTTCACATAATAAAGTGCGAATACAGATACTTGTATCCATATCACCGTTTCTATCTATATAACCAATGCTACCACAATAGATATTGCGTCTATCTGGCTCTAATTCATCAATGATTTCCATTGCCCGGATTTTCGGGGCTCCGGTAATCGAACCACCTGGAAACGCACCTTCTAATAAACTCAAGCTATCATTATCTGCTTTTAGAGTGCCAGTTACGGTACTGACTAAATGGTGCACCGCTTCGAAGGTTTCGATGGCGAAAAGTTCAGGTACTTGAATAGAATGATCTTCACAGGTTTTACTCAAATCATTTCGCAATAGGTCTACTATCATTAAATTCTCGGCACGATCTTTGGCGGAGTTTCTTAATTCTTCGATATTGTGTAGATCTGTTTTCAACTCCGTTGCCCGAGGCCGAGTGCCCTTGATGGGTTGGCTTTCGACCTGATTGTCTTTCACTTTTAAAAATCGTTCAGGAGAAATACTTAAAACTGTGCGGTTTAAAAGTTGAATGTAAGCAGAAAAAGGAGCTTGATTGGATTTTCTTAATTTTAAATATGCTTGCCAAGTAGAGCCGCTAAATCGGGCACTAAAACGTTGTGCTAAATTGACCTGATAACAATCACCCGCGCGCAAGTAATCCAGAATCCTTTGCAGCTTAGTCACATATTCGGCCTTCGACATATTTGCTTCCCAGCGTGTTTCCAACTTATATTTTTGCTGGGTTTCAGGATGGGCTGGGGTGTTGAGCAGATTTTCTATTTCACTTTTACTAGGCGCTGGTAAGCCGGGAATATCTGCCAGATAAAAAAGCCCAGTTTGATTATCTTTTATAACACTCCAACCGTACACACCCACGGCCATATCAGAATTACTGTAGCTATTTTTCGCTAAGCTAGGCAAAGATTCATAACATCGGCCTAAATCATAGCCGAAAAAGCCCACAGCACCACTGGTGAAAGGTAAGCTTATTGGCGTTTCAGTCTCTATCGGTAGCGCTTTGGGGAGTGTGGATTTTAGCAAAGTACGCAAAATGTGAATTGGCTGACCTTCAATTTTCAGTACTTTTTGAATAGCAGAATACCCATTTTCTTGGTCATAAAAGTATTCTATTTCACACAAGTGCTGTTTGGCGGTAATCGCCGCTATAGGGTTGGCAACAAAAATATCAAAGCGGGCATTTTTGTGTGTGCTATTCGATGAATCCAGCAAAATCGACCATTTAGATTGGCAGAAATGCGCAAACAATTCCGTTATGTCTGTAGAAGGAGGAATAGCAAGTGTTTGAATACGAGAGCTTTTACAAGCGCTATGCTGCATGGAAATTTTACCAACAAATTTAAATTATACGCGTTTAGCGATGGAGCAATTGTTTCCAAGAGGGTATCATATTGGCGGATATTTAAGACACAAAAAACTTCCCTACAATTGATTTAGAGGCACCTATGGCACTCATTCGTCAACAAGATTTAATTGATAGCATTGAAGATGCATTACAATTTATTTCCTATTACCACCCAATAGACTACGTAAAAGCAGTTGAAGCTGCTTATAACAGAGAAAAAAGTCAGGCCGCAAAAGACGCCATGGCTCAGATACTGATTAACTCTCGTATGTCTGCAGAAGGAAAACGTCCACTTTGCCAAGATACAGGTATTGTCACCTGTTTTGTTAAAGTTGGAATGGGAGTGCAGTGGGATAAAACAGACATGACTGTACAGCAAATGGTAGATGAAGGTACGCGTCGTGCTTATCTTAATCCTGATAATCCACTTAGAGCTTCTATTGTATCTGACCCCGCAGGTGCTCGTAAAAATACCAAAGATAATACACCCGCTGTAGTGCACATCGATATGGTGCCAGGTGAAGGTATTGAAGTGATGATAGCGGCCAAAGGCGGCGGCTCTGAAAACAAATCGAAAATGGTTATGCTCAATCCAAGCGATGATATCGCTGACTGGGTGGTTAAAACTCTCCCAACTATGGGAGCTGGTTGGTGTCCACCTGGAATGTTAGGAATAGGTATTGGTGGTACTGCTGAAAAGGCTGCTGTCTTAGCCAAAGAAAGCCTGATGGATCCCGTGGATATTCAAGAATTGATGGAGCGGGGCGCGCAAACCACAGAAGAAAAACTGCGTTTGGATATTTTCAAAAAGGTTAACGATCTTGGTATTGGTGCACAGGGCTTAGGTGGATTGACCACAGTGGTGGACATCAAAATCAAGTCAGTACCTACCCACGCCGCATCAAAACCTGTTGCCATGATCCCCAATTGTGCAGCTACTCGTCACGCTCATTTTTATCTAGACGGAAGCGGCCCTGCGGAGTTGACTCCACCTAAATTAGAAGACTGGCCAGATATTACTTGGGAAGTGGGTGAAAATACTCGCCGAGTAAATCTGGATACTGTCACTAAAGAAGATATTTTGGACTGGAAAGTCGGTGAAACCGTGTTACTTTCAGGCAAAATGTTAACAGGCCGTGACGCGGCTCATAAGCGTATTCAAACTATGATGGATAACGGTGAAGGTTTACCTGAAGGGGTAGATCTAACTAATCGCTTTATTTATTACGTTGGCCCTGTTGATGCTGTGGGCGATGAAGCTGTTGGTCCTGCAGGACCAACAACCGCCACCCGTATGGATAAATTTACCGACATGATGCTGGAAAAAACCGGTTTAATGGGGATGATAGGTAAAGCCGAACGAGGACCTGCTACTGTTGATAGTATTGCTAAACACAAAGCTGTCTATTTAATGGCAGTGGGCGGCGCGGCCTATTTGGTATCAAAAGCGATCAAAAAATCCCGTGTTGTTGCTTTCGAAGACTTAGGAATGGAAGCAATTTACGAATTTGATGTTGAAGATATGCCAGTAACCGTTGCCGTGGATAGTACCGGAGCTAATGCTCACGAGACTGGTCCTGCAATTTGGAAAGTGAAAATAGAAGATTTAAACAAGAAGTTAGAATCCTCTAAATAAAAGCTACAAAAGTGCATCCTGTCTAGGATGCACTTAATCTACCTTGTCAAAAACTTCGTCATTTAAGCCAGTCATTTAGAGTTAGAATCCATTAATATGAATTTAGATTTAGATCAAAATACCATTTTACTGTTAATCAGTGCCGCTTTTTTAGGGTTATTGTTAGGGGCATTGATAACCAATGTTATTAATCGTCAAAAGCATTTAGCTGAAAAGAAGCAAGAGCAACTGCAACAGGATCAAAATCGACAACAACTAGAAAATCAAATACTGCAACAGCATGACGAATTAGAAAAAATGCAGTTAAGAATTGATGAGGCCCACCAACAACAACTTGTGGCACAACGAAAATTTGGTGAGCTCGAACAAAAAAACCTGCAAATAGAACAATTAACTATACAGCTTGCTACTTGGCAGGAAAATGCCCAAAAAGCCAACGACAAGTCAAATAAGTACTATTCACAACTAGAGTCTCAAGCGGCTAGCTTTGCTCAAGAACGTATAGCCTTAGAAGACAAACTAGATTTACTTGCCAGTGCTGAAAAGCGTTTGCAGGAACAATTTGAAAATTTGGCGAATAAAATATTTGAACAAAAACAAGAGAAGTTTACACAATCAAGTAAAGCCGGATTGGACGCTCTTTTAACGCCACTGAAAGAGCAAATCGAAGGTTTTAAAAAGCAAGTTTCCGATCAGTATGTAAAAGAAGGGCAAGAGCGAGCTTCCCTTAAAACTGAGATTTTAGGACTCAAAGAACTCAATCAACAAATTACCCAAGAAGCAGCAGCTTTGACCAAGGCCTTGAAGGGCGATAATAAACAACAGGGTAATTGGGGAGAGGTTGTTCTAGAGCGCATTTTGACTGAATCTGGTTTACGTGAGGGACACGAGTTCGATACCCAAGTTAGCCTCAAAAATGAGTCGGGAAAACTGTATCAGCCAGACGTAGTGGTGCACTTACCCAACGACAAAGACATTGTTGTCGATTCTAAAGTGTCCCTTGCAGATTATGAACGCTATTTTAATTGTCAAGATGATGAGGTTGCCCGTAAACAATTTTTGCAAGCTCATACTAATTCTATTCGTAATCATATTAAGGAGCTGGGGAAAAAGGATTATCAAGATTTAAAAGGCATTCGCACACTCGATTATGTGTTGATGTTTATCCCCATAGAGTCTGCATTTTTAGTGGCCATCGACCAAGCGCCAGAGCTGGTAAAACTGGCACTGGATAATAATATTATGTTAGTTAGCCCAACTAATTTATTGGTGGCACTGCGCACTATAAATAACATTTGGCAATACGAATACCAAAACCAAAATGCACAAAAAATCGCAACTCAAGCTGGTAAGCTTTACGACAAGTTTCATGGCTTTGTGGACGATATTGAAAAAATTAGTAAGTCTGTAGAGACTGTGCAAAAACACGTTGATGCAGCAACCAATAAGTTAGTCTCTGGTAAAGGCAACCTTGTTCGCCAAATCGAACAGTTCCGTCATCTTGGAGTACAAACCAATAAACGCCTCAATCAAGCATTAGTAGAACAGGCAGAAGACGATTTAGACGAAACCTAAATGTTGCAACAAAGCACTTTAGCGATAGGTTTACAGCTGGAATTTACGCTCAATCCAGAGTAGCGAAATCACAATAATGAATAACCACCAAAATGGCAATTTTGATAATGTTTTTGCATGTTGTTGTGGGACATTAATTTAGCTACTGTCTGCGAAAATAAATAATCCTAAACCACTATTTACTGTGTTACTCAAGGCACTTTGCTGAGAGTCTGATCACGAAAGCAATGCCTGCCAATCTAGCTGAAATAATGACACTTGGTATATGCTTGGAGGGCGAGTATTAACACTATCACGAGAATTTAATTAGACTGAGTTAACCGCAAGATTTTATGAATATTAAAAATAGATAGGGCTGATTTACAGCCCGCAAATTAATTTTAAAATTTTGTTGGGATCAGAATGTTACTACGTTCGAAGGGTTAGTCTTCTACCTTTACTGCCCACATATCGTGCTCGTCTGCGTGAATAATTTGGCCCCAAATTAGATCGCCAGGATTGACGTCAAATTCATCTGTTAAATAAACTTGCCCATCTATTTCTGGAGCATCGGCGAAACAGCGACCTACAGCTCCTTCACTTGTCACTTCATCAATCAGAATTTGGTATTCCAGACCTATTTTTTGTTGTAGTTTTTCAGCGCTAATTTGCGACTGAAGCGCCATGAAGCGTTCAAAACGCTCCTGTTTAACTGTTTCGGAAACTGGATCAGGCAAATCGTTAGCCTTGGCACCTTCTACGTCGGAGTATTTGAAACAACCAACTCTATCTAGCTGAGCTTCGGTTAAGAAGTCTAAAAGTTGTTGAAATTCTTCTTCTGTTTCACCTGGAAAACCGACAATAAAGGTTGAGCGTATAATTAATTGTGGACATATAGCACGCCAAGCTTTGATCCGTTCGAGGGTTTTTTCGGCAGCCGCAGGACGCTTCATCAGCTTTAAAATTCGCGGCGTCGCATGTTGAAAAGGAATATCTAAATAAGGCAGTATTTTGCCTTCAGCCATAAGCGGGATCACTTTATCAACAGAAGGATAGGGGTATACATAGTGCAATCGTACCCAAATTCCCATTTCAGCTAATTTTTTGCATAACCCCAACATGTCGGTTTTTACCGGCATACCATCCCAGAACCCTGTTTGATACTTAACGTCAACGCCGTAAGCGCTGGTATCTTGGGAGATAACCAATAACTCTTTTACACCTGCATTTTTTAAGCGTGTGGCTTCATCTAACACTTCTCCCACAGGACGACTGACTAAGTCACCGCGCATGGATGGGATGATGCAAAAGGTGCATCTGTGATTACAGCCCTCGGATATTTTCAAATAGGCATAATGTTTTGGCGTTAATTTAATCCCATGATCTGGCACTAATTGCATGAAAGGGTCGTGTTGGGGTTTTGGCAGATGCGCATGCACCTGTTCCACCACACTTTCGTATGCATGGGGACCGGTAATAGCCAAAACATTAGGATGCACTTCGCGAATTTCGTCTTCTTTGACGCCTAAACAACCGGTAACAATGACCTTACCATTTTCAGCTAATGCTTCACCGATGGTATCTAATGACTCTTGTACAGCTGAATCGATAAAACCACAGGTATTTACAATCACTAATTCAGCGTCATTGTAGGTTGGTACAACGTCGTAACCTTCGGTGCGTAATTGCGTCAAGATACGTTCTGAGTCAACTAAATTTTTGGGGCAGCCCAGGCTAACAAACCCTATCTTCGTTCCCGAAGTCACTTTATTTACGGTATTTGATTCCAAGACTTTCACTGGTGTTTCTAGGGTAGTGGTTTGCTTGGGGTTAACAATTTCTACGGTCATCTTGTGCCTTGTGCTATAGCTGGTATTGCTTAAACGTTTCGGTTTAAGACTAATAAATGGTGGATTAACTCATGTTTAGCTGACTAAACGTCGTCTCGACGAGTCGGTACTTTAATACGCGGGATTATACAGGAATGTCATTGGTCGTGATAGTGATAGCGTTCAATCATCGCTATAAGCTTTAGGCCAGTATATGTGCCTAAGTGTTTAGGTTTGCTAATAACCATTTTCGTTTCAATTTTGTATTTCTGTTTGGCTGGTTTTTTCTTACTAATTCATTCTGTCTTGTGCTTAAAACTAGAAAGACTTAAACTCGCGTTATTGATTTCATACACCTGAACATTCAGGGTTGAATGTAATAAGAATAATTGAATCATGCTAAATTGCTTTTCCCTTAAAGAGTGCGGGTTGGACGTTATCTTGATTATAAAATCCGTGTGCTTTTATTTCTTCATGTTTGGCCTGCTTAATTCCGCTGTCGTTTTCGCTGATCAAAATAAACAAGTCGCTGATTTTATTTTTTCCTCAAAAGTCAATACATATGATTGTCCTGAAGACGATGCAAATATTTCTATTGGTGAGCACTTAAACCTTCCTGAAATAAACGACACACAACGTTTTCAATTAACCGTTATGAAGACTCATTGGCAAATTTGTGTTGGCAAACATGAGGAAGCCAAACAAGCGTTAATCGAACTGATTAATAATGCCGATGTGAATGAAGAAATGGATTATTACGCATCCGCTACTTATCAGTTGGGCTTTATCTATGATGTCCAAGAAAACTTGGAGAGATGCGAACTTTACGAACGCGCGGAGCAACTTTCCAAAAATAAATTTAAGGACATTCATTTAAGCGCGCAATTAGGCTTGATTACGGTCTGTCATGCTGACATGGATGAAGGTGTAAAGCTGGGTAAAATGTATGCCTTATTAGAAACCTATGCTGTAAAGAATGATCAGGCGGCGTTAGCGCATATTCACAATAATATCGGGCTATTATATGCCTCACTCGGACAACAAATTTTAGCCGCTGAACAGTTTCAAAAGTCTTATGAATTGGGGTTAAGCACGTACACCAGTTCCAATTTGTTGGCCACTCTCATGAGTGTGATCTCTTCACAAATGGCGAGCGGGAATTTTGAAAAAGCCGAACAAGCAATCCAAGAGTTTAAGAGAGTAAATATCTCTGTGGATACCGCGCTTTCTAACGTATGGTTGCACTTTGCTGAGGCCGGATATCATTATAGAACTAATAATATTGAGCAGTTACGTTATAGTTTGGCGAAGTGGAAAATCTACCTAGACTCAATTAACAGCTCAACATTTAACAGCTTATTTCGTTGGTATAGTGCTGTGGTGTGTTATGAAGATGAAGATATCAATTGCTTAAAACAGTTTTTAGAAGATGAAAAAAACACCAGCGATGGCTATAAAATATTCATCAATAGAAACAAAGATTACTTAAAATTTATTGTGCAAATACAGTTGTTTTTAGGTGATGTTGAAAACGCGCAAAAAGCCTTTGAAGCATTTTCAGATGTGATGATTAATAAGACTATTGAGCAGCAAGAATCAGGCAAAATATTGGGTGTGGCTAATTTACACAGTCAAATACAAAGTTTGGAGTCCAGTCTACAAGAATCGAGAAACGAACGTATTCAAACAATCGTCATAGTCGTCTGTGTGCTTTTGATCGTGGTCATCGCAATTGTGTTTTGGTTACGTCGCAGATACCTCAATAGTTTGTCCTTTGATTCGGTTACCAATTTATTAAATAGTAAAGCTGCGCTGGCAAAAATTCGTCGTGTACCTGAACCTTCGCCTGGCCGCGCTAATGCTTTAGCGTTATTTGATTTAGGTAACTTCCGAGATGTAAATCGTCAAATAGGTGCGACAAATAGTGAATTGGCGTTACAACAAATTTCGTCAACCCTTAGTCAGGTAACTCGCGATAGAGATATTTTAGGTCGGTTTGCACCTGAACAATTTATTGTGTGTTTAACTGACATAGAGGAAGATTCAGCCAAATCATTTTTTGAACGTATGAGATACGCTTTGGAAAGCACAATTTTAGGTGATCAACAAGGTCAGCAAGTGAGTATACGTTCAAGTATGAGTATATATATATCTAGCGGCACCTTCGATGATTTAGATGAAGTGCTTGATGACATGCTTCTGTCATTGGGTATTCAAACTGAGAATGAATAAAGGGTTGTTGCATTTGGCTGCGATGCCTGTGTCTAGCATTAAAGATAGGTAACATGTCGAAATTATTATTACCCTTGAGTCAATACGATGAAGCTGGACGCATTAGACCTCCACGGTTCTTTTGGTGGTGCTGTTTATTTCTTGCCAAAAGCTACGTGATTTTTATTTTGTCTCTAAGTAATTTCCGCGATGCTGATGGCTTATTAGAAATATTTTACCCGCAAAAGAATGAACTGTTTATTGGTTTCGGAATTGGTGGTGGCGCGCTGCTCGCGATAATTATTGTGGCTTATAGAGAAAAGTGGTGGGACACAAAATGGCAATTTATCAGACGACTAATTAAACCTTGTTTGATTCTAACCGTGACTTTGGATTTGCTCCATCAAATACAAATTTCTTTGAGCCAACATTGGCAATTTTCTTGGGCGGTAGCGACCTTGTTTTTATTTGATTTAGTGGTGTTATATTGGATTTTCAAAAGTCGTCATTTACGTTACATGATTGCAGATTGGGCCGATAACCAGCCCGTATCTTCTTAAACTGACTTTCTTTATTATTTTATTGTACGCTATTTCCTACGGCTTGTTGAAAGTAGTCTTGCACACTGATTTGGCTGTCATTGACCAATCTTTGATAACAGATGCCGGCAAATGCATAAGACTTACCTGAATATTCCATAACCACGTAAGGGGCATCTTTGTCAGATTCATCATAGCGCCAATTTCCACCCACAAGCTGTTTAAATATTTCACCTATATATGCACCGTAAATATTAGATATTGTGAATACAGCATCATTTTCCAATGCTTGATCTTTGTATTTTTCAATCCAAGCTAAAATCACATCGTCCACTAAAGCGATACTTTCAACTGTGCCATCCAAAACCAGTTTAAATTCATCCAATGTTGTATCAATCGCGTTTTGGGCACTGTCTGCCATTAATTGATTGAGTTCGTCTTGGGTCATACGCATGAAGTATCCTTAATTATTATTCGTGTCGCTAAACTAATACCTTGATTGTGGCGACATAATTGCCTTTTGTCTAATTTTCCAATCCAATTAAGCATCGGTTATCTAGATATCGGCAACATGCCTAATTTCTTTTCTTTAATAGTAATGAATTCCAACATTTATCAAGGTGAAATGTGGTTGTGTTGATCTCAAAATGATTAGATGGCGTATCTTTGATATGAAATATGCCTTTATATTGCCAACAACCGCTTTATTCGCGTTAGGTTTAATCGCTAGCCTAGTGCACTTTGATATTATTCCGGCGGGAATTACCATTCTTGAAAATCTAAAATCAGCTTTTGGAGAGTACTTTTACACCCTCATTTTCTTCATTATTTTAGCTGAATCAATTGTCTATGTGGGGTTCTATTTTCCAGGTCAATTTTTCGCGGTGGTGTTGGTTATTTTATCCAAGCCTAATTTAGAGGATATTCTATATTTGACCATAGCAATGGTTTTAGCCGCAACATTGGGCTCTTTTCTTAACTACCAATTAGGCCGCTTAAATAGTAAGTCAAGTTCGTCTGATTCCGCGACTAATTTACGTTCATTATTACTGGCCATGGTACATATTAATTCACTGGCATTTTTTATGTTTAATCAAGGCGCTAACAAACGACCGTCAAAAGTGGTTTGGTTAGCGGGATTGCTTAATTTACCCTATTACTTAATATTGATAACCTCAACTGCACTATTAAGCGAAGAAATAATGCAGGTCGCGGAGAGCACCTGGTTAATGGTGTCGATTGTATTAATTTGGTTGTTCGTGGCTATTATTTTAGATATTAAAAAAGCCCGAGTGAGCAACCGGCTAACATGAGCAGTTTAGCTTGATAAAAACTTATTAATTGCTCGTGATGCAGCAAAAAAACCAAAACATGCGGTCACTGAAACGGATGCCCCAAAGCCGCTATTACAATCCAGTCTTGCGCTATTTTGAGTCTCAGATTTTTGGCAAGACACACTGCCATCACCTTGAGGGTAGCGCAGTTGTTCGGTGGAATAGACACACTCTACGGCAAATCGACGTTTGGGATTTTGACTGAAATTGTGAAAGCGCCTTAACTGATTGCGAAGTTTCGCCGCAAGGGGGTCTTGAATGGTTTTTGACAAGTCTGCGATGGTGATTTTGGTTGGGTCGATTTGACCGCCAGCCCCTCCGGTGCTAATTATCTTAATTTTATTTCGTTTACAATGGGCTATCAAAGCGGCTTTTGCAGGCACGCTGTCAATTGCATCAATGACATAATCAAATCTATTGTTCATATATTCATTTAAGTTGTCTGGGGTGACAAAATCTTCAATGCAATTTACATTACAATCAGGGTTAATTTGCTTTATTCGTGCAGCCATTACTTCCACTTTCGCTTCGCCAACGGTGTCGGTTAGGGCATGAATTTGGCGATTAGTGTTAGTGGTACAAATATCATCTAGGTCGATTAAGGTGATATTACCTACTGCTGTGCGGGCTAAAGCCTCAGCTGCCCAAGTTCCCACACCACCAATGCCAACCACACAAAAATGAGCGTCTTTTAGACGCTGTGTTTCGGTTAAACCATAAAGTCTTTCAGTGCCGCCAAAGCGAGATTTTTGTTCCTGCATAGATGAAATTTGTTCGCGATATTTCGATTGCCGCGCAGTATAACAAGTACTATCAATATTGCTAATTTATGACACTGTTTAGAAGTTAAAAAAATGAAAGGCAAAAGTTAATATTGTGCTTGTAATTGGCTTTAAATGGACGATTTACAGTTAATAGACATTCAGTTGTTGATTACTAAGCGCAGCTTTTATAGCATGCGTTTAACTATGTTTGTGGAACGGGTGATTTCTAGAATTAGGCGAGCTTCAAAGTATCCAATATTAGCGAGTTGCTAATCTAGACATCATTAAAATATAAAAAAGGAAAAATACATGAAACCAGTTGTACTCGCCGGCGGATCTGGAAGTAGATTGTGGCCAAAATCTCGAGCTGCATTACCAAAGCAGTTTTTGGCATTAACCGATGAAAACACCATGCTGCAAAATACGATTAGCCGACTCGATGGTTTGCAAGTAGAGCCTGCTATTTACATTTGTAATGAAGCCCATCGTTTCTTAGTTGCTGAACAGTTACGTCAACAAGGTAGGAAACATGGTGGTATTTTACTTGAACCTGTTGGCCGAAATACCGCGCCTGCTATTGCTTTAGCTGCGTTGCAAGCATGTAGCGAAGGTCAAGATCCGGTTTTATTAGTGTTGGCTGCAGACCATTTAATTAAAGACAATAAAGCCTTCCACAAAGCGATACAACATGCCAATGCATTGGCTGAACAGGGTAAACTAGTCACCTTTGGTATTGTTCCAGACAGTGCACACACTGGTTACGGTTATATTCGCAGAGGCGAGCAATTAAACCATTCTGAAACCGGATTTGCGGTTTCTCAATTCGTAGAAAAACCAGATATGGAAACCGCTAAAAAGTACGTTTCTAATGGTGATTACTATTGGAACAGCGGAATGTTTATGTTCAAAGCAAGTCGTTACTTGCAGGAACTGGAAAAATTCGCACCTGAGATGCTTAAAGTATGTAAAGACGCGATTTCATCTGAATCTAAAGATTTGGACTTCGTTAGAGTCGATGCTGACATTTTCGCTACCTGTCCAGATGATTCGGTGGATTACGCGGTAATGGAAAAAACTGACGATGCCGCTATGGTTCCACTTGATGCAGGTTGGAATGATGTTGGCAGTTGGTCGTCGTTGTGGGAAACCTCAGATACAAAAGACTCCCAAGGCAATGTTTGTGTGGGCGATGTGATGCTAACCAATACGAATAATAGTTACATTAATTCAGAGCAGCGTTTAATTGCAGTGGTTGGTTTGGACGATGTGGTAGTTGTAGAAACTAAAGATGCAATTTTGGTAGCCAACAAAAATAAAGTTCAAGACATTAAAACCGTGGTTAACGAACTTAAAGCACAGCATCGACCTGAGTTTGAATTTCATCGTGAAGTATTCAGACCTTGGGGAAGTTATGACTCCATAGATAATGGTGGCCGTTTCCAAGTGAAACGAATTACCGTTAATCCTGGTGAAAAATTGTCAGTTCAAATGCATCATCACCGCGCGGAACATTGGATTGTAGTTTCAGGTACCGCAAAAGTGACTAATGGCGAAGAAACCTTCTTAGTTACTGAAAATGAATCGACATATATTCCAATTGGTATTGTTCATGCGTTAGAAAATCCAGGCAAAGTGCCTCTTGAGCTTATTGAAGTGCAATCAGGTAGTTATTTAGGTGAAGATGATATTGTTCGCTTTTCCGATAGATATGGTCGTACTGCTAAGTAAATAAGGATTTATCAAGATGCAAATTAGTTGTTTTAAAGCGTACGATATTCGCGGCAAGTTGTTGCAACAGTTGGACGAAAATGTTGCCTATCGTATTGGTCGAGCTTATGCCGAATACCTAAAAGCTAAAGACGTGGTGGTTGGTGGAGATGTTCGTCATACCTCTGCGCCATTAAAGTTAGCACTTAGCGCCGGTTTAGTTGATGGCGGGGCAAACGTTATTGACCTTGGGATGACAGGGACCGAAGAAATTTACTTCGCCACTAAACATTTAAAAGTGGATGGCGGAATCGAAGTTACCGCCAGTCATAACCCCATTGATTATAATGGTATGAAATTAGTCAAAAGCGAATCTCGTCCAATCAGCGGTGATACTGGCTTATTTGCAATAAAAGATATTGCAGAACAATATGAGCAGGCCATTGTCGATGAGCGTTTAAACTTTTTTTCGGATAAGCGCTGTAGCGACGACGCATTTTTAAAGGGGCAGGGTAGTGTTTCAACAGAAAAGCTTGCCACTTCAGGAAAGTATTCTCAACGTACCTGTTTACCCGCTTATGTTGAACATATGTTGTCTTACGTTGATTTGAAAAACTTTAAGCCTTTAAAACTAGTTGTAAATGCGGGTAACGGTGCGGCAGGAAAAGCGTTAGATGCCATTGAACAACAACTCAAAGAGCTAAATGTTGCCATTGAATTTATCAAAGTTCATCATCAACCAGATGGTGACTTTCCAAATGGTATACCAAATCCATTATTACCAGAAAGCCGAGCGGATACTGCCGATGCCGTCATCGCCCACAAAGCTGACATGGGTATCGCTTGGGATGGCGACTTTGACCGTTGCTTCTTGTTTGATGAAAAAGGTGACTTTGTTGAAGGTTATTACATTGTAGGTTTGTTAGCTAAAGCATTTTTAGATAAAAATGCAGACAGTAAAATCATCTATGATCCGCGTGTTTATTGGAATACCGAAGATATTGTTAAAGCAGCTGGCGGGACCCCGATAAAGAGTAAAACGGGTCATGCGTTCATTAAAGAAAGAATGCGAAAAGAAGATGCTGTTTATGGCGGTGAGATGAGTGCGCATCATTATTTTCGAGACTTTGCATATTGCGATTCAGGTATGATCCCATGGTTACTCGTTGCTGAGTTAATCTGCACAAGCTCTCAACCTTTATCTGAATTAGTTAAACAGCGAATAGCTGCTTTTCCTTCTTCGGGTGAAATTAATAGCTTGCTTGAAGACGCTGATGCTGCTTTACAAAGAGTTATCGCAAAATATCAGCCTCTGGCTGAGGTTATTGACGATACCGATGGTGTTGGCTTGGAATTTGGCAACTGGCGATTTAATTTGCGTAAATCGAATACAGAGCCGGTTATTCGCCTAAATGTTGAATCCTCAGGTGATATTGCCTTGATGGAGCAAAAAACAGCGGAATTATTGGAGCTCATTCGAGCTTAAAACCTCTTATTTTTGATAATATAAACAACAAAAATAGCCCATTAGGGCTATTTTTTTATGTTCAAAATTGTTTTGGGATTTTGAATTTTAATTATTGAGACGTTTGCTGAATTAACCAAATCATCATTAAATGGCTACCAACGGTAATCGAGGTCAAGCGTATTCTTAAGGATCGATACCATACGGCCAAGGTGGAAAGTTTAAATTCGTAGAAAATAACCACAGTAAAAGCACAGGCTAAAGCAATCAGGGCTATCTTTGGAGGTAACCAAATAACACTTAACCAGGCTAAAATTGACGGCAACATGGCAATATACAACAAGCTAATAGAACGTTCGTTATTAATTCCGTCAAACCATAACACCCCACCTAAAAACGACAGTATTATAGCGGAGTATTGAATGAAGAAACCGACCCCTTCAAAGTAAGAAACGGTTTCCCATAGAATGAAAAAAGGCAACATGATAAATGGAATTAGGCCTGCGTACCCTAATATTTTGGCGTGGTATTTAAGCATTTTTTATCACTTATACTCGTTTTATTCGATGTTTACGTAAATTTAACTTAGCTAGTTCAATCGTTTTTCAAAAAACAATCGATTATTTAAACTGTCAATCATTAAACATTTAGGCAACATTGTGTAAATTTATAGTTAATGCCTGTTTAGTTGTTTATTGATTGTTCAGTTTACAAAAAAATAGCGCCAAAAAAGGCGCTATTTTTGAACATAACTAAAAGTTATTTTTTAATTGGGGTGTATTTTCTTAAGTTCTCACCAGTATAAAGCTGACGAGGACGCCCAATTTTTTGTCCAGGTTGACTAAGCATTTCATGCCAATGAGAAACCCAACCAACAGTTCTTGCTAATGCGAATATACAAGTAAACATGTTAGTAGGAATGCCAATTGCTTTAAGAATGATACCTGAATAAAAATCCACATTCGGGAAAAGTTTCTTCTCTGCGAAATAGGGGTCGCTCAAGGCGATTTTTTCAAGTTCCATAGCTACATTTAGCAAAGGATCATCGATATTCATTTCTTCTAGCACTTCGTGACAGCTTTCACGCATAACAGTTGCACGAGGATCGTGGTTTTTATAAACACGGTGCCCGAATCCCATTAGTCTGAAAGGGTCATTCTTGTCTTTAGCGCGGTCGATAAACTCTGGAATACGGTCAACACTGCCTATTTCTTGCAGCATGTTTAAGCAAGCTTCATTAGCTCCACCGTGAGCTGGTCCCCATAAAGATGCAACACCAGCTGCGATACACGCATATGGGTTAGCACCTGAAGAACCTGCAAGTCTTACTGTAGAAGTCGATGCATTTTGCTCGTGGTCAGCATGCAGCGTAAAGATACGATCCATAGCTTTAGCAACAGCAGGGCTGATTTTGTAATCTTCAGCTGGTACAGAAAACATCATGTTTAAGAAGTTTTCTGCATAACTTAGATCATTTCGAGGATAAACAAAGGGTTGACCAACATTATATTTGTAACACATGGCTACTAAAGTAGGCATTTTAGCGATTAAGCGATATGCACTACGAAGACGTTGTTCAGGATCTGAAATATCTAAATCATCATGATAGAAGCTAGAAAGTGCGCCTACTGTTCCACATAACATGGCCATAGGATGCGCGTCTCTGCGGAAACCTCTAAAGAAATTTGTTAATTGATCGTGAACCAATGTGTGACGTGTAATAGTGTTTTTGAAATCAGCATATTCTTCTGAAGTTGGCGTTTTGTCGTGTAACAACATATAACAAACTTCAATATAATCAGCGTCTCTGGCAAGCTCTTCGATTGAATAACCTCTATGAAGCAATACGCCTTTAGCTCCATCAATAAACGTGATGGATGATTCGCAAGAACCAGTAGCCATAAAACCAGGGTCAAAAGTGAAGTAACCGCTAGAGCCTAAAGCTCGAACATCTATTACGTCGTTCCCAGCAGTTCCCGAAAGTACCGGAAGTTCTACCTCTTTGTCGCCTACCTTTAAAATGGCTTTAGTTTCTGCCATAAGATGTTCTCCTTAGACTAAGTTCTTAAACTGTTATAAATATCTTAAATAATAACAGCCATGAAAAAAAGTGTGCTATTTGTACTTAGAAAGTTGCTGCAAGTCAATTTTAATACATGAATGTTTAATATTTATTCTCATAATGTATTCAGAATACCTATTAATATCGAAAACTTTGAATAAACAGTTTTTTTATCTAGAACAAAAATTGTAATTAAGCTCAACGCTGGATATACTTTGTGCCACTAAATGAAAAAAAACGCTTAGTTGTTAAAGGTTTAATAGTTAATTAACAAAGTGTTAACAGTTGAACTTGTTCAACTCAGTTTTCGTTTATGCACTATACAATAAAATAACTTTAAATAAATGCGTCAAACCTCAACAATGATTACAGGCACATAAAGTGAAAAAACAAAGACCAGTCAATCTGCAACTCAATACGATAAGTTTTCCCCCTTCAGCTATAGTTTCTATTTTACATCGGGCAACCGGTGTCGCAATGTTCTTCGCTCTGATTTTCGTAATCTGGGCTTGGGCTGTATCTGTATCTTCCCTTGATGGGTTTAATACAGTGCAAGAAGTTATGGCAGGGCCCCTTGGTAAATTCGTGGCTATCGGTACTTTATCCGCATTGACCTATCATATCCTTGGCGGTATCCGTCACGTGATTATGGACATGGGTCATTGGGAAGAAATTCAGTCAGGTAATTTAAGCGCACAAGCCACTATTGGTTTGTGGGTGTTAGTGACTATCGTTATAGGAGTGATATTGTGGTAACGGAACAAGCGAGTTTGAAACGTAATGGAGTGCAAGATTTTGTTACTCTGCGTGCTACGGCACTTATCATTACCTTATTTTCTTTTTACATGACATATTTCTTTATCGCCACTCCTGTGGTGACTTTTGAAGTATGGAGAGATTTGTTCTCTAGCATATTTATGAAAGTTTTCACTTTCATTACGCTAGTCGCAATTATGTACCATGTAAGAATTGGTCTATGGCAAGTTTTAACCGATTATGTCAAGGCTCCAGGTTTAAGAGCAACGTTACAATATGTACTTAACATTATTGCTTTTGTTTATGTTGCAGTTGGTTTATTTGTTTTGTGGGGTGTGAAGTGAGTATTCCGGTTCATGAGTTCGATGCAGTAGTAGTAGGAGCTGGCGGCGCTGGAATGCGAGCAGCTTTACAAATTTCTCAATCAGGCAAGTCCTGTGCGTTACTTTCAAAAGTGTTTCCAACACGTTCACATACAGTGTCTGCCCAAGGCGGAATCACTGTAGCCTTAGGAAACGCCCATGAAGATAACTGGGAATGGCACATGTACGATACGGTTAAAGGTTCTGATTATATCGGTGACCAAGACGCTATCGAATATATGTGTAAGACTGGTCCTGAAGCGATCATTGAAATGGAAAATATGGGTTTGCCATTTTCTCGTTTTGAAGACGGTCGCATTTATCAACGTCCTTTCGGTGGTCAATCTCAAAACTTCGGCGGTGAGCAAGGCGCTCGTACAGCTGCAGCGGCTGACCGTACAGGCCACGCATTATTGCACTTGCTTTATCAGCAAAATGTTAAAAATAAAACAAAAGTATTCAGTGAATGGTATGCCCTTGATCTCGTCAAAAACCAAAATGGTGATGTAGTCGGTTGTACTGCTATTGACATTGAAAGTGGTGAAGTCGTTTACTTTAAATCTAAAGCGGTAGTATTGGCTACCGGTGGTGCAGGGCGTATATACGCTTCAACCACTAATGCACACATTAATACTGGCGACGGTGTTGGTATGGCATTAAGAGCTGGTGTTCCAGTTCAAGATATGGAAATGTGGCAGTTCCACCCAACAGGTATAGCCGGTGCTGGTACGCTAGTAACCGAAGGTTGCCGTGGTGAAGGTGGATACCTCCTTAATAAAGACGGTGAGCGTTTCATGGAACGTTATGCACCAAATGCTAAAGATTTGGCTGGTCGTGACGTTGTTGCCCGTTCAATGATGACTGAGATTCGTGAAGGTCGCGGATGTGAAGGTCCTTGGGGTACGCATATTAAACTTAAACTAGATCACCTAGGTAAAGACGTTCTAGAATCTAGATTACCAGGTATCCTTGAGTTGTCTCGTACGTTTGCACACGTGGATCCAGTTAAAGAGCCAATTCCAGTTATTCCAACTTGTCATTATATGATGGGTGGTATTCCAACTAATGTTGATGGCCAAGCTATCAGCATCGATAAAGATGGCAACGAAAAACCAATTGGTGGGTTGTTTGCCTGTGGTGAGATTGCATGTGTATCTGTCCACGGTGCAAACCGTCTTGGTGGAAACTCGCTATTAGACTTGGTTGTATTCGGTCGTGCCACTGGTCTTCACCTTGGTGAAGCTATCGATAAGATTGATTTTGCTGAAGCATCGCAAACTGATGTTGAAGAAGCGCTGGTTCGTTTCAATCGCTGGGAAAGCTCAGAAGTTGGTAAAGGCGAAGATCCAGTACAAATTAAGAAAGACTTACAGCAATGTATGCAGCTTAATTTCTCTGTATTCCGTGAAGGTGATGCGATGGCCGAAGGTCTTGCTGAATTGAAAGAAATTAGAGAAAGATTGAAATTCGCTCGTTTAGATGACAAGAGTAGCGATTTCAACACTCAACGTATTGAGTGTCTTGAACTAGATAACTTAATGGAAACTGCATTTAGTACGGCAGTTGCAGCGAACTTTAGAACGGAAAGTCGTGGTGCTCATAGCCGATTCGATTATCCTGACCGTGATGATTCACAGTGGTTATGTCACTCTGTTTATTTACCAGAGTCAGAATCAATGCTTAAACGTGATGTGAACATGACACCTAAATTACGCGAAGCATTTCCACCTAAAGCTAGAACTTATTAATTGGAGTAACGAAGATGAATCTTTCTTTCTCAATATATCGTTACAACCCGGATGTTGATAACGCACCACGCATGCAAGAATACTCGCTTGAAGTGGAAGAAGGGCAAGATATGATGGTGCTTGATGCGCTTATCGCCCTTAAAGAACAAGATCCTACGTTGTCATTCCGTCGCTCATGCCGTGAAGGTGTTTGTGGTTCTGATGGCGTAAATATGAATGGTAAAAATGGTTTGGCATGTATCACGCCGCTTTCCGCTTTAGGAAAAGGTAAAATTGTGGTTCGTCCATTACCTGGTTTACCAGTCGTACGTGATCTGGTCGTTGACATGAGTCAGTTCTATACGCAATATGAAAAAATTAAACCATTTTTGATCAATGACGACAATCATCCGCCAGCCCGTGAACATCTTCAACTTCCTGAAGAGCGTGCTAAGCTGGATGGCTTATATGAATGTATTCTATGTGCATGTTGTTCTACATCATGTCCGTCATTTTGGTGGAACCCTGACAAGTTCATTGGACCTGCTGGATTACTGCATGCTTATCGATTCCTAATTGATAGTCGTGACACAGCAACTGATGCTAGACTAAGTGATTTGGACGACGCTTTTAGCGTGTTCCGTTGTCACGGTATAATGAACTGCGTTAGTGTTTGTCCCAAAGGACTAAACCCGACGAAAGCCATCGGCCATATCAAGTCGATGCTACTACAACGGGCTGTTTAGTTTAGTCATTTAACACCAGTGGTGTTATTCGTGACAGCAAGTCTAAATAGCCATCCTTTGCAGGATGGCTTTTTTACTTAAAAAATCAAACCTTTTAGGTTTATTTACTTTTATTTTTTGGATATTTACGCATACTAGATATCCGGTTGTTAGCCTTACTTTTTAAAGGGACAATAATGCAACAAAGCGTGATGAAAGCATGGTGGGATTCTTCACACATGGCTGGCGGCAACGCTGCTTATATAGAAGAACTCTACGAAACATTTTTGGAAGACCCCAACAGTGTTTCAGAGCAGTGGCGAAGTATTTTCGAAAGCCTGCCTAAAGTAGAAGGCGTTGAATTAGATACCAACCATTCTTTAATTAGAGAACAATTTAAAGCGTTGGCAGCACTAGGCCCAGCGGCTAGAGCAACTAGCAGTGCACCTTCAAAAACTTCAACAAGTGATGATAAGCAAGTCAAAGTACTCCAGCTTATTAATGCCTATCGATTTAGAGGGCATCAACATGCCAATTTAGATCCATTGGATTTATGGAAGCAGCCTAGAGTTCGCGACTTAGAATTATCTCATCATAATTTGACCGAAAAAGATTTCGACACACATTTTAATGTGGGGTCTTATGCAATTGGTCAAGAAACGATGACATTGAAGGATTTATTCACTTCTTTAAATAGAACCTATTGTGGTTCTATTGGTTCTGAATATATGCACATAACGGATACCGAACAAAAACGTTGGTTACAACAACGTATCGAATCGGTACAGGCAAAACCTGAAATTAGTCGTGATGAAAAAATCAATATTCTTAAAGGCTTAGTTGCTGCAGATGGTATGGAAAAATACCTAGGTGCTAAGTTCCCTGGAGCTAAACGCTTTTCGTTAGAAGGCGGCGATGCTTTAGTACCTATGCTCAAAGGGTTAATCAACCACGCGGGTGAAAGTGGCGCTAAAGAAGTTGTTATTGGTATGGCTCACCGTGGACGATTAAACGTACTTGTGAACGTTTTAGGAAAAAATCCATCAGTTTTATTTGATGAGTTTTCCGGTAAACACGATGAATCGCTTGGCGCTGGTGATGTTAAATATCACGCTGGTTTTTCGTCTGATTTCGCAACCGGCGGTGGCAACGTTCATTTAGCGTTGGCATTTAACCCTTCACATTTGGAAATCGTAAACCCAGTTGTTATCGGTTCAGTAAGAGCGCGACTTGATCGCCGCAACTGTGCTGATGGTTCTACCGTACTACCAATTACTATTCATGGTGACTCTGCCATTGCTGGACAAGGCGTTGTGCAAGAGACATTTAATATGTCTCAGACACGGGGATTCAAAGTAGGTGGTACAGTAAGAATAGTGATAAATAACCAAGTTGGTTTTACCACTTCTAAAACTGAAGATACTCGTTCCACTCAATATTGTACTGATATTGCGAAGATGGTTCAGGCGCCTATTTTTCACGTTAACTCTGATGATCCTGAAGCGGTTTTATTCGTGACAAAATTAGCATTAGATTATCGCAACACATTTAAACGTGATGTGATGATTGACTTGGTATGTTATCGACGTCATGGCCACAACGAAGCCGATGAGCCGAATGCAACTCAGCCGTTGATGTACCAAAAAATTAAAAAGCATCCTGTGCCACGCGCATTGTACGCTGATCAATTAACGACTGAGGGCAGCATTGAAGCGCATGAAGTGGAAAAATTGGTCAGTGAATACAGAGCAGCGTTAGATCACGGTGCATGTGTTGTGCCTGAATGGCGTCCAATGACCGAGCACTCTGTTGATTGGACTCCTTACTTAGGGCACGATTGGACTGCTGAATATGACGCATCAATTGAGAAAGAAAGGTTACTTGAGCTAGGTCGCTCAATAGTTAAATATCCTGAAGAGTTCAAATTACAATCTCGGGTTAAGAAACTATATGGCGATCGTGAAGCCATGTTAAAAGAAGAAAAACTGATAGATTGGGGTATGGCAGAAAATTTGGCCTACGCTGATATAGTATCTAAAGGTACGAATATTCGTTTAACAGGGCAAGATTCAGGTCGCGGCACATTCTTCCATCGTCATGCTGTATTGCACAATCAAGTTGATGGGGCTGAGTTTATGCCTCTACAAAACATTGATGAATCTCAAGGTAAAATGGAAATCTACGACTCGGTTTTATCTGAAGCCGCAGTTGTCGCATTTGAATTTGGTTATGCAACCGCTGAACCTGGCACATTAACCATATGGGAAGCACAATTTGGTGATTTTGCCAACGGTGCGCAAGTGGTTATTGATCAGTTTTTAAGTTCTGGCGAAGCTAAGTGGGGACGTTTATGTGGTCTAACATTATTGTTGCCACATGGTTATGAAGGACAAGGTCCGGAACATAGCTCAGCTAGATTAGAACGTTTTCTACAATTATGTGCAGATCACAATTGGCAAGTTTGTGTGCCTTCTACACCTGCACAGGTTTACAATATGATCAGACGTCAAGCTATTCGTCCGATGCGTAGACCTCTAATCGTGATGTCACCAAAATCACTTTTACGTCATCCTTTGGCTGTTTCTAGTTTTGATGAATTGACCGATGGTATCTTCCATAATGTCATTGACGAAATTGATGAAATTAAGCCAGCTGACGTTAAGCGTGTTGTGATGTGTTCAGGTAAAGTATATTACGATTTGTTAGAACAACGTCGTAAAAATGAACAACACGATGTGGCTATAGTCAGAATTGAGCAACTTTACCCATTCCCAAGTGAGGAAATGGTGGCAAACATAACCAAGAAATACGCACATGTAAAAGATTGGGTATGGTGTCAAGAAGAACCACAAAATCAGGGAGCTTGGTATTGTAGCCAGCATCATTTCTGGGCATCTATCCCAGAAGGCGCAAAATTGACCTATGCGGGTAGAACTGCATCTGCTTCTCCTGCAGTTGGCTATAACGCGGTTCACAATCAACAGCAAAAAGCGTTGGTTGATGATGCACTTACTTTATAATTAGGAACCAGTATGACAATAGAAATTAAAGTACCGGTGCTACCAGAATCAGTAGCAGATGCTTCGATTGCCACATGGCATGTCAAAGTTGGTGACAAAGTCAGTCGTGATCAAAATCTTGTTGATATTGAAACCGACAAGGTAGTGCTAGAAGTTGTATCCCCAGAAGAGGGTATAATCACAGAAATTATGGATGCTGAGGGTGATACAGTCCTTGGTGAACAAATAATTGCAAAACTAGAAGAAGGCGATGGCGCTAGCAGTACTAAAGCATCTGCAGCTCCAGCCGCTAGTCAACCATCTACATCAAGTACAAAGGGTAAATCAGTGGAAATTAAAGTTCCTGTGCTGCCAGAATCGGTAGCTGACGCAACAATAGCAACATGGCATGTACAACCTGGGGAAGCTGTTTCTCGGGATCAGAATCTAGTGGATATCGAAACTGACAAAGTAGTGTTAGAAGTCGTTGCTCCAGCAGACGGTTCTTTGAGTGACATATTGGCACCTGAAGGCGAGACAGTTACTGGTGAACAAGTCATCGCTAATTTCATCGAAGGTGCGGGTGCTGCAGCCCCAACTGCTGCAGAGTCTGCAGAAGCAGAATCAGCAGAAGAAAATGATGCACTTAGTCCTTCGGTTAGACGTTTATTAGCTGAAAAAGGCGTAGACGCGGCTAACATCAAAGGTACTGGTAAAGGCGGACGTATCACTAAAGAAGATGTAGAAAAACATCTTAAAGGTGCTTCTAAACCTGCAGCCAAAGACGCACCAGCTGCGCCTGCTGCTTTAGTCGGTGAGCGCACTGAAAAACGTGTTCCAATGACTCGTTTGCGTAAAACCATTGCAACTCGTCTGTTAGAAGCGAAAAACTCTACTGCAATGTTGACAACATTTAATGAAATCAACATGAAGCCAATTATGGATTTGCGTAAGCAATACCAAGAAAGCTTCGAAAAGCGTCATGGTATTCGTTTAGGTTTCATGTCGTTTTATGTAAAAGCAGTAACTGAAGCGTTAAAACGTTTCCCTGAAGTAAATGCATCAATCGATGGTGATGATATTGTTTATCATAACTATTTTGATATCTCTATTGCGGTTTCTACTCCTCGCGGTTTGGTAACGCCAGTATTAAGAGATTGTGACGCATTGGGAATGGCAGGGATTGAAAGCGGTATTAAATCTCTTGCGCTTAAAGGTCGTGATGGCAAACTTGCTATGGATGATCTACAAGGTGGTAACTTTACTATCACTAACGGTGGTGTTTTTGGGTCATTGTTATCAACTCCAATTATTAATCCTCCACAAAGTGCGATTCTTGGTATGCATAAAATCCAAGATCGTCCAATGGCGGTAAATGGAAAAGTTGAAATTTTACCTATGATGTATTTGGCGTTATCTTATGACCACCGCATCGTTGATGGTAAAGAATCCGTAGGCTTTTTGGTTACGGTAAAAGAAATGCTAGAAGACCCAACTCGTCTATTATTGGACGTTTAAAACCTTGGTCTAAATCGAATTGATAGATGATAACGGAAGTTATCATCTATCCGAATGTCGGTATATTATCGACACCTTTAATCAAGTCGCTGATGTGCGGCTTTTATATTAAATTAAACGGATAGAAACACCATGAATTTGCATGAATATCAAGGTAAGCAATTATTCAAAGAATATGGCTTGCCAGTATCTGAAGGGTTTGCAACAGATTCTCCAGAAGAAGCTGCAGCGGCGGCTGATAAAATTGGCGGAAGCGAATGGGTAGTTAAGTGCCAAGTACACGCGGGTGGCCGAGGTAAGGCTGGCGGTGTTAAATTAGTTAAATCTAAAGACGAAATAAAAGCTTTTGCTGAAAAATGGTTAGGTAAGAACCTAGTTACATTTCAAACAGACGAAAACGGCCAACCAGTTAGCAAGATCTTAGTTGAATCTTGTACTGATATTGCCGATGAACTTTATTTAGGTGCGGTTGTAGACCGTACTTCTCGTCGTATCGTTTTCATGGCGTCTACTGAAGGCGGCGTTGAAATTGAAACTGTTGCTGAAGAAACACCTGAAAAGATTTTAAAAGCTGAAATCGATCCTATCGTTGGTGCTCAACCATACCAAGCTCGTGATATGGCATTTCAATTGGGCCTTAAAGGCGTACAAATTAAACAGTTCACGCAAATATTCTTAGGTTTAGCAAAAATGTTTGTTGACCTTGATATTGCCCTGATCGAAATCAACCCTCTAGTAATCAAAGCTGACGGCGACATTCATTGTCTAGATGCTAAAGTTGCTATCGATGGTAACGCAGCATATCGTCAGCCTAAAGTTAAAGCTATGCACGATCCATCACAAGATGACGCTCGTGAAGCTGAAGCCGCTAAATGGGAACTTAACTATGTAGCACTAGACGGAAACGTTGGTTGTATGGTTAACGGTGCCGGTCTTGCAATGGGAACTATGGATATTGTTAACCTTCACGGTGGCAAACCAGCTAACTTCCTTGATGTTGGTGGCGGTGCAACTAAAGAACGTGTAGCAGAAGCATTTAAAATTATTCTTTCTGACAGCAACGTTAGTGCAGTATTAGTTAATATTTTTGGTGGAATTGTACGTTGTGACATGATCGCTGAAGGTATTATTGGTGCAGTTAAAGAAGTAGGTGTAAACGTACCTGTAGTTGTACGTCTTGAAGGTACTAACGCTGAACTAGGACGTGAAGTATTAGCTGCTTCTGGCCTAGATATCATAGCTGCAAGCAGTCTAACTGACGCAGCTCAGCAAGTTGTTAAAGCTGCGGAGGGCAAATAATGTCTGTATTAATTAATAAGCATACTAAAGTTATCTGCCAAGGTTTTACTGGTGGTCAAGGTACTTTCCACTCAGAGCAAGCGATTGCTTACGGTACTCAAATGGTTGGTGGTGTAACTCCTGGTAAAGGTGGTACAACTCACTTAGATTTGCCTGTATTTAACACAGTACGTGAAGCTGTTGAAGCAACTGGCGCAACTGCTTCTGTTATTTATGTACCTGCTGCATTCTGTAAAGATTCAATTGTCGAAGCTGCTGATGCGGGCATCGAATTGATTATTTGTATCACTGAAGGTATTCCAACAATCGACATGTTGTTCGTAAAAGAATACTTGACCGTGAAGGGCGTTCGTATGATCGGTCCTAACTGTCCAGGTGTGATCACTCCTGGAGAATGTAAAATCGGTATCATGCCTGGCCATATCCATAAGCCTGGTAAAGTAGGTATTGTTTCTCGTTCTGGTACATTGACTTATGAAGCCGTTAAACAAACTACGGATGAAGGTTTTGGTCAATCTACTTGTGTAGGTATTGGTGGTGACCCTATCCCAGGTTCAAACTTCATCGACATCCTGAAATTGTTCCAAGAAGATCCAGAAACAGAAGCTATTGTTATGATTGGTGAAATTGGTGGTTCTGCAGAAGAAGAAGCTGCTGAATTTATCAAAGCTAACGTTACTAAGCCTGTTGTATCTTACATTGCTGGTGTTACTGCACCTGCTGGTAAGCGTATGGGTCACGCTGGCGCAATTATCGCCGGTGGTAAAGGTACAGCTGATGAGAAGTTCAAAGCACTTGAAGATGCCGGTGTTAAAACGGTTCGTTCACTTGCTGATATTGGTAAAGGGCTACGCGAAATTACTGGTTGGTAATCTGCGTTTAATTTGCTAGATAAAACCCGTCATTTGGCGGGTTTTTTTTATTTATTTTAGTCTAAAAAACGACCTTTTTATGGCTATTTAAAGTCGTCTAAAAAACACAAATATTTAACAATAATCTCGTTATTAAATAATATCCTGTTGTCTCAATGTTAATCATGATCTTGACTTTCCCTTTGCTATTATTGTGCCTAAATATGAGAGTAAATCTGTTTTAGTTACCTAGTAATCCATCTTCTCGTTCAAATATTATAAATAAATACAGAAGCTTAAGATCATTTCATTCGTTCCAACTTTCCTGATTAGATCTTCATTTTTAGCCAAAATCTATGCATCACTGCATTGAATACGTATGCACAGCATTGAGTGTTCTGTTAACACAGATGTAACATTGTATGATCGTAAATTTTGGTGTTATTGGCCAATCGTATTTAGATTGTCGATAAAATTTTCAAATAGAAACCACAAACGGGAACGGGAAACACACATGAAAAAATTCAGACCCAGTTTGATTACAACAGCTTTGCTTGCAAGCGGTATGACACTCACAAGTATAAGTGCCCTTGCTCAGGAAACAGAGTTGCAACAGCCTGATGCAAAGGTGGATCAAATCGAAAAAATAGAGGTTAAAGGATTCAGAACAAGTCTAATAAAGTCCCTTAACCAAAAGCGTTTCAGTGACACTGTTTCAGAGCAATTATCAGCTGATGATTTAGGTGGTTTACCAGATGTATCTATGGCAGATGCATTGACGCGTTTACCCGGTATTTCAGCGGTGAGAACGGGAGGGCAAGCTGCTGAAATAAATATCCGAGGATTATCTGGTGATTTTGTTTTTTCAACTTTAAATGGTCGAGAACAAGTATCCACTAGCGGATCTCGCTCAATCGAATTTGATCAATACCCGTCTGAATTAATTTCCTCTGCAGCGGTATACAAATCTCCCAAAGCATCCTTAATTGAAGGTGGAGTAGCAGGCACAGTTGAGTTGCAAACAGCTAGTCCATTGTCTATTTCAGAAGATTACAAGTTCAATATGAATGTGCGAGGCATGTATAACGATCGGGCAGGTGAAGTGTCCGATGCAGAAGAATTTGGTCACCGCATTAGTTTTTCTTTCCAAACTAAAATGCTAGATGACACTTTAGGGCTGGCGCTAGGTTACGCAAGGTTATTTCAGCCTAGTGTATCTACTCAGTTTATAGGTTTGGCCTACAATACTGAGCGTGATGTAGATTTCCTCGAAGGTGATGAGGAAAATTATGACCCTACCTCTGATGTGCCTAAAGATCAGCAATGTATCGAATGTGAATTCGTCAGCGAAGGATTCGAGATGCAGCACAAAGGTGGCGAAGAAACCCGTGATGGCTATATGGCCGCTATCGAATGGGCACCCACTGATAATTTTGTATTAAAAACCGATGCATTTTATTCCCGTTTCGATTCTGAGGAATTTGCCCGTGGTTTTCGAGTTAAGCTAGAACCAGGTACCGCAGTCATTACTAACCCTGTTGTGGATAATAATACGGTTATCGGCGGCACATTTAGTCGCGGTACAGATTCATTTACTCGTGTTGAGTTGGTGAATGATGACAATCAGGATTTTGATGAAATTCAGAATTTCGGATTAAATGCAGATTGGCAGGCTACGGATAATTTGAATATCAAAGCCGATTTTTCATATTCAAAGGCCAAAAGTGAATTTAGAAACGGTCTATTGTGGTCATTAGTAGGGGCCGAAGATGAAAGTGGAACGCCTCGATTTGATACCGATATTTCAATTTCATATTTGCTCAATGGATTGGATTTACCGGATATCGGCTTTAGTCAATTTGATGATTTTTCAGATGTAAATAATGTCTATGTGACCAAATATGGTATCTATCCTTATGAAAATGAAGATGAATTATTTGCATATCGTTTAGATCTTACATATGAAGTTGATAATCCATTTATTTCTTCATTTGAGGTTGGGGTTCGTTATTCAGATCGCGAATACTCTAATGATCGCTCAGTATATGAATATGGCAGCGACTCTTCATTTTCCGCCAGTCAACCACCTTTGGCGTTGAATGATCAGTTGGCTTCTGTGGTCAATTGGGAAGGGGATTTTGGTTATTTCCCAAGTTATCTCTCTGTGGATCTTGATAGCGCATTGTCAGCTTGGTTCCCCGAAGGAACACCACAGCCAGTTCAAACCTGGGGAGCAGGTCATCCTGGTGTGATCAACAGTCCAGGCGGCACTACTAATACGGCATGGTCGGTGTTAGAAAGTGGCGAAGTCTATGAAAAAGTGTTGTCTGCCTACATCATGGCAAATATTGACACTGAAGTCGGTGATTTACCCATTACAGGAAACATTGGTATTCGTCGTGTTGAAACAGAACAATCATCTACGTTTTTACAAGATGTAAGTCGCAGTATTCAAATTGAAGGGACTGATCCTGATACCGGAGAGACTATCTTAGTTGATGTAGTTATGGGAGATCCTGAGTTAGGTGCGCAGTTAATCACCGATGAAGTTGGCTTGATCAATAATTTTTACCGTCCAGAGTTGTTAGTTGATAAATACACAGACTATTTACCTTCGTTCAACTTGAATTTTAAATTGACCGAGCAAGACCAACTTAGATTTGCAGCGGCAAAAGTGATGGGTAGACCTCCGATTAATCGCTTATTCGCCAATTCAAATGTTCGTGTAGCTGATGTCAACGCGACTATGAATCCAGATTCTGGGGAAATTTCCGTTGATCGTGATGCCGAGCTATCCGGTAGTTCAACCAACAGCCCTTATTTACGTCCATTTTATGCTAATCAATATGATATCTCTTATGAGCATTATTTTGATGAAACCGACGGAGCAATTGTTGTCGCGTTATTTTACAAAGATATTAAGTCATTTATTAATGATTTTACCATCGACCCCTTTGATTTCGCTGGCAATGGCTTCCAAACCCCTTCTTCTATTGAAGTACCTGTGTTCTTAGATTCTGATGATCCAAGCGCCGAAGCAACGCAAGCCACAGATGCCAATGGTGAGCCATTGTTCATTACGGTTCCAACCACGAATGGACCCTACACAACGGCCGTTAACAATAGAGAAGGCGGTTATATTCGTGGTATCGAATTGGCTTACACCCAAGTTTATAGCTATTTACCTGCACCTTGGGACGGCTTAGGGGTGAGTGCGAGTTACTCCTACACTGAAAGTGAAATTCAATTTCAAACCAATTTAGGTGGGACAAGTGTTCCGCAACAATTACCCGGATTATCTGAAACGGTAGTAAATGGCACACTTTTCTGGGAATACGAAGACTTCGAAACTCGCGTGAATGTGCGCTGGCGTGATGCGTTTGTCTCAAAACAAGTTGCTGTAAATGAGCAAATTGTTAACTTCGATGACGAACTCATTATTGACTATCAAGCATCATACGACATCAATGACAATCTAGGTGTGTTGTTTCAAATTAATAATCTAACGGATGCACCCACCAAAAGTTATTTCGGTCGAGAATCTCAAACCGGCACTATTCAATACTTTGGAACCCAATACTTCCTTGGGGTGACGTACTCGCTATGAAACTAACCAAACTTTTTAAATCGAATCGTCGCTGTCAAAAGAAAATAACATTGGAGTATAGACCTATGTTTACTAATTTAAGCGCATTAATAAAGATGATGCTGCTAGCAACCGCACTGATTTTAACTGGCTGTGGTGGAGCTGATGTTAAATCGGGAAGCAATAACTTGCTGACCTGTAGTGTCCCTAATGTACCTAATTCAACGGGCACTGCATGCGTGGCACCACCGCCGATTCAGTGTGATGCGCCCACTGTACCTAATGAGACCAATGATGCCTGTGTGGTGGGAGCTGACCCAACTGCTCCTGAACCTATGGTGACCCCGGAAGCGGATCAGGCGGTTTTGTATTATAACCGAGCAGCGGTAGGAGCGGATAATTCCTCTACTGATCCCTCCTATGAAGGCTATCGTTTACACACGTGGAATAATGATACTTGTAGTGCATATGCTGACTCTGATACCGATTGGGCTAATGGTCGCGTGCATGACGGAGTGGATCCTAATTATGGTGCATATTGGGTTATTGATCTTGTTGAAAACTACGCGGGTAGCGCAGGAGCGTGTGGAAACTTCATTATCCATATTGGGACTGATGACGCCGGTAAAGAAATGGGCGGCTCAGATAAAAGAATGCCGCTGTCTCAAGATGATCCCAAATTCGCACGCATGAATTTTACGTTCTCTGGTGAAGAGGCCGTATTCGAGTATCCGATCGTTTCGCTCGGTCCTCAACCAGTTAAAATTGAAGGCCAACAAGCTCACTGGCTAGACGTTAATACCTTACTTTGGGATACCAGTGACGCGGTTGCTGTGGTGAAGTTACATTATTCGGCTGATGCTGATTTGGTCGCTTCTTTAGAGACTGGTTTAAATGGTACTGCTATCGAATTGACGGCAACTGACTTAACCGATGAACAGCAAGCCATTGCCCCTCATTTAGCGAATTTAGGCGCGTTTTATGGTGATTGGTCTGTAGAGGATGCTAAATCTGTATTTAAAACCCAAGCCGTTTTGGCCGGTTATAACGCTGAGGGACTGATAGTTGCTGCAACGGGTATTCAAATGGCCAATGCAATTGATCAGGTGTATACGTCAGGGGATATGGATGCGGATGAAGCAACGCTAGGTCCAATCTATGATGGCGATACAATCACTGCTTCAGTATGGGCGCCAACTGCGCAAAATGTACAATTAAAACTGTATAACCAGGACAAAACACTGGCGTCAACCATACCTATGTCAGTAGATGATGATACTGGTGTTTGGTCGTATACCGGCGGTGCGGAATTAGATCGACAATTATACCGATATGAAGTGACTGTTTATCATCCAAAGGCAAGCGGCATACAGGTATTAAATGTCACTGACCCTTATTCGGTTAGTCTTTCCACAAATAGTCGCTTTTCTCAATTTGTGAATTTGCAGGATGATGATCTTAAACCGGATGGGTGGGATTCACATGTGATTCCTACTATTGAAAATTTTGAAGAGGCGGTCATCTATGAAGGGCATATTCGCGACTTTAGTGTGCGTGACCAAAGTACTTCGGCAGCTAATCGTGGCAAGTACTTAGCCTTTACTGAAGACGGCAGTTTGCCCGTAGAGCATTTACGCAAGTTAGCTGAAGCGGGTGTCACTCATTTCCATTTATTACCCGCTAACGATATTGCTTCAATCGAGGAAGACACAACTAAAGTCGTGGATTTAAACAGTACTTTTGGTCAACTTTGTCGTTTAAATACCAGTGCCGATATTTGTAAAGATGGCTCAATTAGTGAAGATATGACCTTAGCTGAGCTATTTGAAAGTTTTGGTGTTGGGGAAGGGCAAAAAGCCCAAGAGTTGACTCAAGCTATGCGTAATCACGACCAGTTTAATTGGGGGTACGATCCGTTTCACTTTAATGCGCCAGAAGGTAGCTATTCCTCTGACCCTGAAGGGGTTGCTCGGATTAAGGAAATGCGCGCAATGAATATGGCATTGCATGGGCTAGGATTGCGTGTGGCACTGGATGTTGTATACAACCATACCAATGCGTCAGAACTCAGCACAAAATCTGTCTTAGATAAAGTTGTTCCTGGGTATTACCACAGGTATGCAGTAGATACTGGCGCGATTATTCGTGAAACCTGTTGCGATGATACAGAACCCCGCAATGTGATGATGGAAAAATTAATGCAAGACTCACTTACGTTGTGGGCGTCTGAATATAAGTTTGATTCTTTCCGTTTCGACATTATGAGTCAAGCCAGCAAAGATACGATGGTACGGTTGTTTGAAGCGGTTAAAAGTGTGGATGAAGATACTTATTTCTATGGTGAAGGCTGGACTCGTGAAGATCGTGGTTACGAGCAAGCGAATCAAGGGAATATGGCTGGTACAGAAATAGGTACATACAATGACCGAATACGTGAAGCGGTTCGACAAGGTCACATCTTCAAGCGCGAAGCTGATAATGCCGCGATGCTCGACCAGGATAGAATTAAAATGTCATTGGCAGGCACCTTAACTGATTACGTCCTGGAAGATTTTAATGGTGTTGCTTCTACCACTAGCAGCATTGGTGGCTACGCGACAGATCCTGCTGATATTATCAATTATGTATCTAAGCATGATAATGAAACCTTATGGGATAATTTCCAATATACCTTGCCTGATGACTTAACATTGGCAGAGCGTGTGCGTGCTCAAAATGTAGGTGCTACTTTACCACTCATGTCTCAGGGTATCCCGTTCTTACAAATGGGCGGTGATTTCCTACGCTCTAAATCAATGGACCGCAATACCTATGATGCTGGAGATTGGTTTAACTACGTAGATTTCAGCATGCAATCGAATAACTGGAATGTTGGTCTACCATTAGCCGAGGACAATCAAGATAAATGGCAGCAAATGCAAATTTTCTTTGCTGCACCTGAACGTGCTGCAAGCATGACTGAAATTGAATTTGCTTCTGCAATATTTGATGAGATGTTAATGATACGCTCGGGCAGTCCTTTGTTTAGATTAACCTCTGGCGAACAGATAATAGACCGTCTTGGGTTTCACAATATAGGTCGCCGTCAAACTAACGGTTTGATTGTGGTGAGTATTGATGATGGAGTATCTGCCGATCCTGATATGCCCAGAGCTGATCTTGATCCTATGGTCGATGCTTTAGTGGTGGTAGTTAACACCAGCTACGAAGAGCAAAGCCACACTGTCCCAACTGCTACTGATTTTGAATTGCACAATGTGCAAATGGCTTCTACAGATCCTGTGGTTCGCGGCGCTTATTTTACTGCAGGTGAGGGAGAGGGGACCTTTACGGTGCCAGCCTTAACCACTGCTGTGTTTGTTAAACCACAAATGGGCGCTCAAGGCACAGGCTTATCTGCTTACGCCACATCAGGTGCTCCTGATGTTGTACCCTACGGCAGTACTTCCGTGTTTGTCCGCGGTGGATTCAACGGTTGGGGGGAAAGTAATAGCATGAACTATGTCGGTGACGGTATTTATGAAGCTGTTATCGCTGTTGCTGCCGGAACTTATGAATTCAAAGTGGCGTCTGCCGATTGGTCTACAGTTGATTTTGGTTCTTCCGATCAAGTTGTGTTGTTAGGAGATGAAAAAACCTTATCAAGAGGCGGTTCGAATCTACAATTGACACTAACCCAAGACGCTACCTTGAAATTTGTTATTGATGCAAGTGACTCAGAAGCTCCTGTATTTAGTGTTGATCACGAAGAACCTTTCTTCGGAACAACGGTATTTGTTCGTGGCGCTATGAATGGTTGGAGTGAAGATAACCCAATGTCTTATGATGTTG
This sequence comes from Alteromonas sp. M12, assembly GCF_037478005.1. Taxonomy (NCBI): domain Bacteria; kingdom Pseudomonadati; phylum Pseudomonadota; class Gammaproteobacteria; order Alteromonadales; family Alteromonadaceae; genus Alteromonas; species Alteromonas sp. M12. Next base: position 2,273,198 of record NZ_CP144164.1, read on the forward strand.
GCGGTATCTACACTACTACAATGAATATTGCCGCCGGAGATTACGAGTTTAAAGTGGCATCAGCTGATTGGTCGACTGTTGATTACGGTAGTGCCGAGGCAAATACTTCTATCGTAATTGGCCAACAAAAGTTTTTAGCTAAAAGTGGTAGTAATCTAGCGCTAACGATTGAGCAGGAAGGTGAATATAGCTTTGTTTTTGATGTAAGCAATATTGAGGAACCCACTGTTTCTGTGTTTTCTACGGAGTTTTTTGCAGATACGTCTGTTTATATTCGAGGTAGCATGAATGGGTGGGGCGAAGTAGATGTATTAAGCTACGACGGTGCTGGAGAATACTCCGTGCAAATTAACCTTGAAGCTGGAAGCTATGAATTTAAAGTGGCTTCTGCTGATTGGTCTACTGTTAATTTAGGTGCTGCAGAAGAAAGTACTTCAATCGATTTAGGGACACCCTTAGGCCTGTTTTATAATGCGAGTAATTTAATGTTAGAAATTGAGAGTGCAGGTTTGTATCAATTTAAGGTGTCAGGACCTGACCCTGAAGCGGCTGTGGTAACAGTGACCGCGGTGGAATAACACTATATAAATTTATGAGCAGCTAGCCGCGCTATCTATCGTCTTATTACTATAATATGAGACTTTATTTAGCGCGTTTTTTTACTTTCTGCAACAAGTTAAAGCCGTTATATCTACTTCTTACATCCACATGATTCACGCTGAATCACTTCTACTTGCATGGATTGTGTCTTAGGTTCTTCGCCGTTTATAAGCGACAATAGACTGGCGACTAATAATTCACCTGCACGAATCGTGTTTTGCGAAACGGTAGTTAATGCAGGGTGAGTGAATCGTGATACCGGAATATTATCATAGCCTACGACTGCAATATCATTGGGGATGTGTCTACCTAAATCTTTACAGGCTTGCATTACGCCAATCGCAATTAAATCACTGGCACAACAGATTGCATCTATTTCTGGACTAGCGGTCAAAAGTTGTTTGGCGGCATCATACCCAGAGTTTTCAGTAGAAAATGCTTCAACTTGGTAGTTTTTATCTACTTTCAGCTGGGCATCTTTTAACGCTTGGCAATGACCTAAGTAACGGGCCTGAAATTCAGGGGCATGGTTATCTGCGCCACCAACAAAGCCAAAGGTTTTACGTCCAGACTTAATCAAGTGTTGTGTCACATCAAATCCGCCTTGGTAGTTGTCACAGCCAATGGAAAGTCCAGGGTGAGCTTTATCTTCGGCTCCCCATCTGACGAAATGGGTTTGTTGTTCTTCCAGCTGAGTTAACTTATCTCGATAATCAACAAAATCGCCGTACCCCAGTAAAATGATACCATCGGCTTTATTCGTGTCTTCGAATTCGGCGTGCCAGTCATCACTCATATTCTGAAAAGATATGAGCAGATCATAACCTGCATTTGAACTTGCTTTGGTAATACTGCCTATCATCGATAAAAAGAACGGATTAATTAGAGAGTCATCGGTGGTCAGATCTTCAAACAATAATAAGGCTAGGGTTCTACTTTGTTGTTGGCGTAAATTACTCGCATTTTTATCCACCTTGTAATTTAGCTCAGTGGCTATCGCTTTGATTTTATCTCGAGTTTGTTGGTTAACCAGAGGGCTATCCCGAAGGGCTCTGGAAACAGTAGATTGTGATACGCCGGCGAGGTGGGCAATATCAAAAGAGGTCGCTTTTACTTTCATAGTGGTAACTTTTTATTATTCTTTAGCGATGCTGGTAAATGGAAAACCTTATATTCGTTACTTTTATACACCAGCTTTCAGGTGAATGCTTTATAAATTATTTGATTAAAAAGATTTTGCCTTTGTATCAAAGTGCTATAATGCCTTCTTTTTTCGTGTCTAATACATGTGTTACAGGGGAACTATTAATGGCCGAGACAGACATTCGTCCGACCAACTTTATACGTCAAATTATTGATAAAGATTTGCAAGCAGGGTTGCACCAACAAATACATACTCGTTTTCCGCCTGAGCCTAATGGTTATCTGCATATAGGCCACGCGAAATCGATATGTCTGAATTTTGGCATTGCACAAGATTATCAAGGCACCTGTAACCTCAGGTTTGATGATACCAATCCAGATAAAGAAGACATCGACTATGTCAATTCAATCAAGAACGATGTTCAATGGTTGGGGTTTCATTGGGAAGGCGATGCCCGTTATTCTTCAAACTATTTTGATCAGTTGCATGCTTATGCCACGCAATTGATAGAAAAAGGCTTGGCATATGTAGACTTTTCTAGTCAAGAAGCGATGCGAGAAATGCGTGGTACGCTAACTCAGCCTGGACAAAATAGTCCTTATCGTGACACCACAATTGAGCAAAACTTAGCTGAGTTTGGCAAAATGACAGCCGGAGAATATGCTGAAGGCCATTGTGTTTTGCGGGCTAAAATTGATATGACTTCCGCATTCATGTGTATGCGTGATCCGGTTATTTATCGCGTTAAATTTGCCCATCATCATCAAACGGGTGATAAGTGGTGTGTTTATCCAATGTACGATTTTACCCATTGTATATCTGATGCCATTGAAGGGATTACCCATTCACTATGTACGCTAGAGTTTCAAGATAATCGTCGTTTGTATGATTGGGTTATTGACAATATCGATATTCAATCACAACCACGTCAATACGAATTTTCACGCTTAAACCTAGAATATACGGTTTTAAGTAAGCGTAAACTGATTCAATTAGTTGAAGAAGATTTTGTTAACGGTTGGGATGACCCGCGGATGCCTACTATCGCTGGATTACGTCGAAGAGGGTATACACCTGCTTCAGTGCGTGAATTCTGTAAGCGTATTGGCGTGACCAAAATGGATAATATGGTCGAAATGGGAATGCTTGAAGCCTGTATACGTGAAGATCTTAATGAAAATGCCAATCGCGCTATGGCAGTATTAGCTCCCGTTAAGATCGTGATTGAAAATTATCCTTCTGATCAGGTTGAAGAACTTACCGCAGCTAATCATCCTAATGATGAAAGTAAAGGAACTCGCACTATTCCGTTTACTCGAGAAGTGCTAATCGAAGCCGATGACTTCCGTGAAGAAGCGAATAAGAAATTTAAACGCTTAGTATTGGGTAAAGAAGTGCGCTTGCGCAATGCCTATGTGATTAAAGCTGAGCGAGTTGAAAAGAATGACGCAGGGGAGGTCACAACGATTTACTGTAGTTATGATCCCGATACCTTAGGTAAAGACCCTGCTGATGGACGCAAAGTAAAAGGAGTAATTCATTGGGTAAGTGCGAGTAAAGCCTTACCGGCTGAAATACGACTTTATGATCGTTTGTTCACGGTGCCTAATCCTGCAGCTGAAGAAAACTTTGTTGATTGTATCAACCCTGATTCTTTAATTGTGAAAAATGGATGGGTAGAGCCAAGCTTATTAGATGCTGAAATAAATCAAACCGTACAATTTGAACGTACGGGGTATTTCTGCAAAGACAAGGACAGCAATGAATCTAATCTAGTATTTAACCGTACAGTGGGTTTACGTGATACTTGGGCTAAAATCGGCGATTGATTTTGTTTCAACGTCAGTATTAAAAGTGCGGCTTTCATTAGCCGCACTTTTGTTTTTGAACCTTCGCTTAAACTCATTTTCATCCAAGCATAAGTTCAATTTGCTACGATTTAGGTTGGGCTACAAAGGTTTTTCCATTCTCTTCTTGACTGTCATCTGACATCAAATATAAATACAATGGCATAATATCTTCCGGCGTTTTAAGTGTACTTGCATCCTCTCCTGGAAATGCTTTTGAACGCATTGAAGTACGAGTAGCCCCTGGATTAATGCAGTTAAAGCGTAAACTTGAGCCTGCGTATTCATCAGCTAAGACTTGCATCATTCCTTCTGTTGCAAATTTTGATATTGCATAGCTTCCCCAATAGGCTCTGCCTTGGCTACCAACACTGGAACTGGTAAAAATAACTGAAGCTTTAGGAGCGAGCTCAAGGACTTCTAATAATGCTTGTGTCATCAAAAATTGACTGTTTAAATTAATTTGCATTACTTGATTGAAAATATCTTCTTCAATCTGTTTAAAAGGTTCTAAATGCCCTAACACGCTGGCGTTTTGCAATACACCATCAAGCTTTCCAAACTGACTAATAATGGTATTGGCCATATCTTGGTAGTGTTTTTTAGTGGCACCTTGCATATCTAAGGGCACTATGGCGGGTTCTGGGTATCCTGCATTGACTATTTCATCGTAAACCGATTCCAGTTTTTTTACCGTCCGACCTAACAGAATGACAGTTGCCCCATGTTTGGCAAACGTTATTGCTGCTGTTTTACCGATACCAGCGCCGGCGCCGGTGATTAATATTGTTTTATTTTGTAAGGCATTTAATGGTGCAGAATAATTGAGCATTTTAAAAATTGAGTTAAACCAAAGATAACGAATTCTAACATTTAAGGGCTTTTTGAGGTATTCATTTTTGAGTTAACTGCATAGCATTGGGAAAGGCTGGGGGATTTCGATATTGTCTAGGTTTCTAGCTTGGTGACCTATATTCAAAAATTATAACCTACATGTTCACCGCAATTATTACCTAACAAAATATTAACAAACCTATTTGCAAAAAACTAACAAAGCCAATACTATGGGGGCAATGACAACTGGTCATACTTGTTAGATAGTGGACAGTTCAAGCTTTGAACGAAGGTTGACTAAAAAAAACACATTTTATAAGTGTATCAATGAAATAACTGTATTTGGGAGAAATAATGAAAAAACTGTTAATCAGCACAAGTATCGCTGCAGTGTTTGTGCTCGCTGGTTGCGGTGGTGGCGACGAACTGAAAGAAATCCAACAGGATACAACTAAAACAGTTCCCGCTTCACGTATTATGTTTGACCCCGCCAATAGTGTATTGAATGTTCCAAGTGACTTATTTTTCGCTTTAGTGGAAATCACTGACGATGGCACATTGGAAATGCCTGATGAGATAGCAGGTCAGGCAAATGGTGCTACCCCTGATTTTGGAAACCCTTCCGCTGCATTAGGCGCGTTAGATGGTTGGTCTACTCAACATCCGTTTACTTTTTCTACTTCACACCCTACAGGTGTTAGTTTAGATGCTAGCTCAGCCGCTAGTGCCGGAGCTGTGCGTATATTTGAAGGCGCAATTGGTGGTGATTTGAATGACCCCGACTGCACCACTGCACCACCAATAACCGGTTGTAAAGTGGGCGATGAATTAACCTTTGGTGTTGACTTTATTACTCAAGCAAGTGGTAACGACGTTGCAATTATTCCACTTAAACCGTTGAAAGAATCAACTTCTTACTATGTGGTGGCAACAAATAAATTAACTGCTGGTGGACAGGCGTTGAAACCTTCAACCACCTATGAATTGGTTCGTCAGGATCTGACAACGCTACCTTTAGCAACAGATTCACAACGTAGCTTACAAGGGATTATAAACTCTTATGAAGCCGTGTTAACCAGTCAAGCAGGCCTGAGTCAAGACGAGATAATATTCAGCTATACTTTTACTACTCAATCTACTACGCAAATTATTGATACCGTTAAACAACTGCAAATTGCACCTTTTGCACAAGCTCTGCAAGCGGGTCTTTCACCTGCCGAAGCCGCTGCATATTTGCCAGTCATTCCAGTAACAGAAGCATCTGTGTCCACGGCATTTGATATGTTAGCGCCGAGTATTTTGGGCGAAGATCAATTGGCGGGATTAACTGCTGTAGGATTAAATACTTGTGATGGTATGATTTCTGCTATTTCTGATCCTTCATCTCCGCTATTCTCCACAGCTGCTGCCGTTTTTCCGCAGGTAGGGGCGTTTTGTGCCGCATCCATGAAAACAGGAAGTATTGACCTTCCTTATTACAGTGATCCGGCTGATCCTTTAAATGGTCGATGGGAAGCTGCTTGTACCAATGGTCTTGCGCTACAAACCTTGGGCAGTGAGCAAATTGCCACGCTTTTAGCCAATGGTACTATTAGCACTGGTCCTAATAATGAGCTTTGTCAGGCTGCGTCTGGCGGACAGTTATTAGATTTAGACCTAAGTAATTTAGGTATGAACGATTTAAGACACGTAACACGTTACAGTCCTATTCCTGCAAGACAGGGGTCTAACGACGATGGAACTGAAACTCTTGATGTGCAGATTACTGTACCAGATGCCAATGTGATTGCTGTGTTAGCGGCGCTACCTAACTCTGGTGTAACTGCTATTAGTAAGCCGGAATCTGGTTGGCCTGTTGTTATATTACAGCATGGTATCACTTCTAAGAAAGAAGACTTCTTAGCTATCACTGGCGCTTTGTCACTAGCTGGTTTCGCAACAGTAGCAATAGACCATCCATTACATGGTAGTCGTGGATTTACCATTGACGGACAAATTGTGAATACCTCCACCGGTTTTGGTGGTTCAACCACAGATTATTTGAATCTTGCGTCGCTATTAACCACACGTGATAACAACCGTCAGAGTATTGTAGATGCTATGGGATTGCGTTTAGGACTTAACGCTGTTGTAGATTTAACTGGTGGTAGCGTTGATTTAGATAGCAGTAAAGTCTCATATATTGGACAGAGCTTAGGTTCTATAACGGGTATTCCATCCGTAGCCTCGTCAAATAAATCATTTGGGGAAACCAGTCCTCTTGCTGCGTTTGATTCTATGTATGCATTTGAAACAGCGGTATTCAATGTACCTGGAGGTGGCACTGGTGGTTTCTTAATCGAGTCGCCTAGCTTTAGCAATCTAATTAAAGGTTCTTTATTAGCTTCATCATCCGCTGAATTCCAAGGGTATTTAGTTGAATATGCAACGGAAAATCAAATACCAGCAGAGCAAGCTATCATTCCTGCCTTTATTGCTTATGAAGCGCAACTTGATGAGGCTGGTTTAGCTGAGATTAATGCTACATTTGCGAGTTTCGTGTTTGCAGCACAAACGATAACAGATGCATCGGATCCTAATAACTTTGCGGCATTACTTGCTTCTAATAGTAACTTTATGTTCCAAGAAGTGATTGGTGGCGGGACTAATGATGATGGTTCAACTGCATTGCCAGATCAGGTCATTCCTAATTCAACGGTAAATTCACCGACCTTTGCGGGAACTGAGCCATTGGCAAAATTCGCTGGCTTGAGCGGAGTTTCAACTACCACAGATGGTAATGGACTGGTGCGTTTTATTGCTGGTGTTCACTCCAGTTTATTGAGCCCTTCGCCTAGTGCAGATGTAACAACTGAAATGCAAAAACAAGCCGCTGCGTTTTTTGCAACCGGCGGGACTATTGTTGTCACTGACACATCGGTGGTTGCCAATTAAGCCAAAGTGATTAGAAAAGCCAAGTCTATGACTTGGCTTTTTTTTTGCCTGCTCTTATCTTAAATTGCGAACTCAGCTATATTCTGATAATTGTAAATACGTGGTCTGTGTCTGAATGTGGAAATAAAGCGCTTTTAATCTCACATTTTGTCCCCACATAGATGGATTACCTTGTGATCGGCTTTTGAGCTGATCCCCAAATTAGTAATATTATTCAGTTGATACTTGTATCAAGATAAAGGAGTAACGCTTGGAGTTTTTATTTCAATATGGTTTATTTGTGGCCAAAGCAGTCACCATTGTGGTCGCAATTTTACTGACAGTAGGCGGTATCGTTGCCCTTGCTTCAAAGCAAAAACAGGGCAATGGACAGTTAGAAATTAAATCTGTTTCTGAGCAGTTTGAAGAGTTAAAGGAACATGCTCAACATCTCCTTTTAAGTAAAGAACAACTTAAGAAAAAGCAAAAAGAACAGAAAAAAGCGGATAAAGTCGCTAAAAAGAAAGATGAATCTGACCAAAAGGCGAATTTATTTGTAGTGGATTTTAAAGGCTCAATGGATGCCCACGAAGTGGATAGTTTACGCGAAGAAATTACGGCTATTTTATGCGCTGCTCAGCCAAAGGATGAAGTGTTGGTGCGTTTGGAAAGTGGTGGTGGAGTTGTGCATGGTTATGGATTGGCAGCATCTCAATTACAGCGTCTAAAAGATAAAAATATTCATCTCACCGCTGCGGTCGACAAAGTGGCGGCAAGTGGTGGTTATATGATGGCCTGTGTGGCGGATAACGTATTAAGTGCTAAATTTGCGATCATAGGTTCAATTGGTGTGATTGCTCAGTTACCGAACTTTAATAAGATTTTAAAGAAAAACGATATTGAATTTGAACAACATACCGCAGGGGATTTTAAGCGCACATTGACGTTGTTTGGCGAAAACACTGATCAGGGAAGAGACAAGTTTAAGCAAGAACTTGAAGAAGTGCATGTGATGTTTAAAGACTTTGTATCATCTCATCGCTCTGAGCTAGACATTGATAAAGTGGCTACTGGTGAATACTGGTATGGTAGTCGTGCAAAAGAGCTAGGCTTGGTTGATGCAATTCAAACCTCTGATGACTTTTTAATGAGTAAATTAGAGAGCCGAAATATTTATTCAGTTAAGTATAGTAAGAAAAAGGGTCTAGCTGAAAAGTTAGGTAAAGCCGCATCTACTGGGATTGAGTCCGCCTTTGTAAAGCTATGGTCAAAAAGCCAGACCCTTTTTAAATAAGAGCTAGTTGCTTAAAATTATAATCGTACAGAGATGGAAATGAAAAGAGCGACCTAGGTCGCTCTTTTTTATGCTTAATTTTTAACTGTTACCAACCACATTGTCGACCTTGGTTTTGTTCATCTAACCAAGCTTTAAGAGGCTCAAAGTAATCAAGAATGGCGGTGGCATCCATTTCAGGTTTGCCGGTTAGGGTTTCCAAGGCTTCTTGCCAAGGTTTGCTTTGACCCATTTCCAACATATTATTCAAAGCTGCTCCGGCTTCTTTGCTACCGTATATCGAACAGCGATGAATAGGACCTTTATCACCGGCAATTTCACACAAGCTTCGGTGGAATTGGAACTGTAATATATGAGCTAAGAAATAGCGTGTATAAGGAGTATTGGCTGGTACATGGTATTTAGCACCTGGATCAAATGCATCGGCAGGGCGATCAACTGGTGCCTTCAAACCTTGATACTTTTCACGTAGTTCCCACCAAGCTGTGTTGTATTGTTCTGGCGTGACTTCTCCTGAGAATACTTTCCAGCGCCATTGATCAACCATTAACCCAAAAGGTACGAATGCTATTTTATCTAAGGCCAGTTTAAGTAACATGCCTATATCATTCGAAGCATCTGGAATAGTATCCACTAAACCGATTTCCTTTAGATATTTTGGGGTAATGGATAAAGCAACTGTGTCGCCAATTGCTTCATGAAAGCCGTCATTGGCAGCCCCTTGGTATAGCGCTGGTTGCTTATTATAGGCTCGTTGATAGTAGTTATGGCCTAACTCGTGATGTATTGTTGAGAAATCTTCACCATTCTTCTGAATACACATCTTAATACGCAGATCTTCTACGTTATCTAAGTTCCAAGCCGAAGCATGACATACTGCATCTCTTTCAGTTGGCTGTTTGAACATAGAGCGTTCCCAAAAGGTTTCTGGTAGGGGATCAAAGCCTAACGATGAGAAAAAAGACTCTGCTTGTTTAACCATCTTAATTTCATCGTAATTGTGCTCTTCCAAGGCTTTGGTTATATCAATTACGTCCATTTTTTGCTCGGGTTTGACGATGTCATAAACATTGCCCCAAGATTGCCCCCACATGTTACCTAATAAATGTGCTGGAATAGGTTCATTTTGAGGAACAATGTCTTCACCATATTTCTCGCCTAATTCTGCACGAACGTGACAATGAAGTGCTTCATAGAATGGTTTTACTTGCCCCCATAAACGGTCAAGCTCTTGGCCAAATGCATCCGCTTCCATGTCGTAGCTGCCGCGCCACTGTTCGCTTAAATCTTTTTTACCCAGTTCTTGGGCACCCAAGTTCGCAAGTTCAGTTTGCTCCGCATAAAGTGCTTTCATTGGTGGAGACACTTGGCGCCAACCTTCCCACATTTCTAAAAGTAGCTTAGGGTCACGCTCAGTTGCCATAATGTTAGACATTTCAGGAAGACTGAAACATTCATCTTCAGTACGGCAATATTTACCTGCGCCGTACATGCCTCCTAACTCAGACCCTATCTGGGCTAAACGCGCAGACTTCTCTGGATCTCCAGGGGCAGGCATCACCAAGATATTAGACATTAAATTAAGCTTACGTCGTGTATCTGCATCAACTTCAACAGAATTAAATTTTGCAGCCTCTTTGGCATAACTGGTCGCTTTGGAAGTAACTTTTTCGTTAAAATAGGCACTTAACGCAGCAGTATCTTGGTTAATGTATGTTTGATAGGCCCACTCAGCCTGAGCTGCAGGTACTAACATTTCTGCAAGATCTTGTTGCGCTTTTTCAACAAACTGCTGCGCATCTTTTTTAGTTAAAGCTTGAGGTTCAGACTGTGAGGAGGCTTCTTGTTTATCCCCACATGCAGCCAAACCTAAGGCAGCAATAACAAATAGTGCACTTTGAGTGCGTTTGAAAGTCATGTGTTTTTCCTTTTAAAAACAGAAATGAAAAAGCGGCTAATAAGCCGCCTAAATCGTTTATCACCTAGCATTGTACAAATTAACGTGGCAGTTTTGAACCAGGATTTTGCGCCATAATCTGATCTTGCCAATATTGTTTAACAGAGAAACTGCTTTTTGATTTAGCTTTCTTGGTTGCCTTTGCTTTTGCCGCAGGTTGCTTTTGTTGTTTAGCCGTTTTGTTTTCAACCGGTTCAACTTTAGAGTCACTTGATTCAAGTTCAGTAATCATTTCTTCGAGAGCTGACAAACGGACATTTTTACCGCCGTCGACACTGTACCAACCGCCTTTTGCTTCTATTGTCGGCGCTTTGCCGTGGGCGGATTTATATGCTTCGGTAAATTTCTCGATAACCTGTTCTTTGTCCAGTTTGCTCATCGTAGGGTCTACACCTTTTTTGCTAAAAATAATTGATATTGTTGAAATGCTTTTATACCGTGTTTTCAGAAAGATGTCTAATTTCGACATTTATGTGTATAAAATGCTATTAAATTGTAAAGAGTGAATATGAGCATCAATAATCAAACGTTGTTAAGCCACCTTAATCAGCTGCTAAAACCAGAAAAAGTTAAGGATTATTGTCCTAATGGGTTACAAGTAGAAGGCGTGTCTGAAATTAGCAAGATTGTTACTGGGGTAACGGCCTGTCAGGCACTAATTGACCGTGCTGTTGAGTTGAACGCAGATGCAATTTTTGTTCACCATGGCTATTTTTGGCGTGGTGAAAATCCCTGTATTGTTGGCATGAAACGTCAAAGAATTAAGCAGCTTATTAATCACGATATTAATCTTTACGGATATCATTTACCGCTGGATATTCACCCAGAATTAGGTAATAACGCGCAATTAGCAAAAAGGTTAAATATAGAAGTCATCGGAGGTTTGGAACAACAAAATCCGCAAAGCGTCGCCATGCATGGGCAATTCGAAACACCATTAACCTTGCAGCAATTGGCTAAAACTGTTGAGCAGTCATTACAACGTACACCACAAATCATTAGTGCTGGTGAGCACAGTATAAAATCAATTGGTTGGTGCACAGGCGGCGGCCAAAGTTATATTGAAATGGCAGCAGAGCAGGGCATAGATGCGTTTATCAGTGGCGAAATATCTGAACAAACGGTGCATGTCGCCAGGGAGATGGGGATCCATTTTATCGCCGCCGGCCACCACGCAACGGAACGTTATGGAGCCAAAGCCTTAGGCGAGTATTTGGCCAAATCCTTTGATTTAGACGTGACTTTTGTGGATATTGATAATCCGGTATAGTCACCAACAGGTTAGAACCAACTTTTTACTTTGACCCAAGTATTTCCCATCCATTCATACCACCAGCGCTCAAACTTGTATACGTTTTGGGCGTTTGGTAGCAAGTATCCGCTGTCGCCATCCTCAGAATCACGCACCAGGTGTTCCGTTGGCGCGGCAATAGGTTTTAAACCTTGTTGTTCAAACAAATTAACTGCCCGTTTCATGTGAGAGGCTGATGTGACTAAGGCAAATGCTTTATTATTTAGGGTGGCGCGCAAATTTGCCGCTTCTTCTTCGGTATCTTTGGATAACGAAACCTCGATAATGCGATTTGAAGGGACTCCCATTGCAATCAAAAATTGTGCATTCATATAGGCGTTACTGAATGTTTGGCGTCCTACATTTCCCGACGTCACTATTTTTGCCTGTGGATTATATTGCAATATTCTAATCGCCTCAGTCGCTCTTATTAGCGAACAAGGAGAAAGTTGAGACGTAATAGGGACAGCTCTATCATTGACATGGCCACAGCCGAGTACGACGATATATTCGACCTTTTTAGCAAGATCGTATTGTGGATATTGACGTTCTAAGGAATGCAATAGCGTATTTGGCAATGGCGCAAAAGAAACCAATATAAAACCGATGACTCCCGCACTCAAAAACACATTGGCTTTAGCGTATTTTTTCCGCCAGATATAGAAAATAGCGATTAACAAAAGCAATAGAATAATCGGAAGTGGCATTAAGAATACACCGATAAACTTTTTAATTAAGAACAAATCCACGTAAAATGATCTCCAATGAAGTCACTAAGAGTGAACGCAACTCGTTCACCCCAATATTATAATCCTATGAGTAAAAATTCAGATCAAAGCTTTGATTCGTTGATGGATAAATTTGCCAACAATATTTATGGTTCGAGTAAAGGTAAACTGCGCCATGAATTGTTAGTTAATAACCTGCACGATTATATCAAGCTTGCAAATAAACCGCTCGATATAATCGATGTTGGTGGTGGCACAGGGATTATGAGTAAGGTAATGCTAGAGTTGGGGCATACCCTTACGTTTAATGACTTGTCGGCTGAAGCAGTTGAAATGGCAAAGGAAAACTTGGCTGAATTTGATGATGTGACTTTTGTTTGTGGTTCTCTAAATGACTTACCACCTAACAAAACCTATGACTTGGTGATTTGCCACGCTGTTTTAGAGTGGTTGAATTCACCGTTTGAAGCTATTACCGCATTGGTGTCTCAAGTCAAGCCAGGTGGCATTTTGTCGTTAAGCTTTTTTAATAAAGATGCGCACCGCTTCGGTAATCTCCTTTATGGTAATTTTGATTATGTTGCTGCTGACATGAAAAATAAAAACACAGTGAGATTGAATCCTAACAATGCGTTAGAACCAAAAAAAGTCATAAGTCACTTACAAAACTTGCCAGTAGAGATTATAAGCAGTGCAGGGATTCGGTGTTTTCATGATTATTTGAAAGATACAACGAAACAGCAAGACGAATATGAAAATATAAAAGCAGCGGAAATAAAATATGGCCATACCGAACCCTACAAATGGTTAGGTAAATATTTCCACCTTATTGTTCGTTGTTAAAGTTGGCTTTAACAAAAACACATATGTTAAGCATCCATGCTCAATGAATCGGATTTAGACTAAGAATGTGTGGGGATCTGATTGTTGTTTATCCATTAGCGCAATATTGTTAAGGGTCGTTTGCGCAATTTGTTGTAATGCCTCGTCGGTGAAAAAACCTTGATGGCCAGTAATTAGAACATTGGGAAACCCTACTAATCTATCAAATACGTCGTCTTGCATTATTTCCCAAGATTTATCTTCAAAAAAGAGGTCTGATTCCATTTCGTATACATCTAAGCCTAATTGACCAATTTTTCGCGACTTTAGAGCCCTGATCACAGCTTTACTATCTACCAAACCGCCACGAGAAGTATTAATTAGCATAACACCATCTTTCATTTTGCTAATTGAATCATCGTTTATCATGTGTTGGCTTTCATTTGTTAGCGGGCAATGCAGACTTATGATATCTGAGTCGCACAGCAGGGTGTCGAGGGAAACAAAAGTGATGTCCTTTTGGTCGCTAGTTTGCGTGATGGGGTCATAACAGATTACTTTGCAGCCCAGTCCCAAAAGTATGTTAGCAGTACATTTTCCTATTTTTCCGTAACCCACAATACCTGCAGTTTTGCCATGAAAGTTGAAGCCAATTAATCCGTTAAGACTAAAGTTGTTCTCGCGAACGCGGTTGTAAGCTTTATGCAATTTTCTATTTAACGTCATCATTAACGCAACAGTATGTTCAGCCACAGCTTCAGGAGAATAGGCAGGAACGCGAGATACCCTTATTCCAAGTTGTTTTGCCTTTTGTAGATCAACATTATTGAAACCAGCACAGCGCAATGCAATGTGTTTTATACCCATTTCTTTTAGCTGTTCAATAACTTGACTGTCAACTTGGTCATTCACAAAAACACATATTGCTTCGTATCCCTGACATAAAGCAACGGTATCAATGGATAACCTCGCTTCTTGAAAGTCTAAGGTGAAATTATACAGCGTATTTTGTTTGTTAAAGTAACTAATATCATGCGATTTACTACTGAAAAAAAGTGTTTTCATTCTGCTAGTCCCTTGTGCGCAAGTTGTGATTTTGGGATGACAAAAAGCGATTTACAATAATGCTTCGATGTCTTTTTGAATCGCTTCGGGTTTTGTTTTGGGAGCGTATCTTGCCAGTACTTTGCCTTCTTTATTGACCAAAAATTTTGTAAAATTCCATTTGACACTTTTACTTCCTAACACCCCAGGAGCTTCAGCTTTGAGGAATTCATAAAGTGGTGATGCGTCTTTACCATTAACATCTGACTTTTTAAATAACGGAAAGTCGACATTAAAATTTAAACTACAAAACTGTTCTATTTCAGAGTCTGAACCAGGCTCTTGATGACCAAATTGATCGCATGGAAATCCAAGAATTTCTAATCCTTGTGACTTGTATTTTGTGTAAAGTGATTGTAATCCATCATATTGAGGAGTGAAGCCACATTTACTTGCGGTGTTGACTATCAATAGAACTTTGCCCTTATAATCGGAAAGCTCTTTTATTTCACCGTTATTCATGGGCATTTGAAAGTCGTAAATCGTATTTGGCATAATTTTCTCGTTTATATTTTTAATGTCGCTAGGGATTGGATACTTAGGTTGAAATTTCGCGTATTAAGCTAGCATTGTTTAAGTAATATATCATGGTGATAGATAGGAAGCAGATCAATAGAGCATTTTTATTTAGGTTTAATTTTGTACTGTTTTTATCGTACTAAAAGATGATTTAGGTAACGTCCTAAATCATCTTTTTATGTGAATTACACAAGAGGTTCGTAATTCCATTGATGTCCCGCATAATGGACCTTCGCTTTTGCATATTCTCGTTCAGCACGCCAAGTGCGGTTATTGAGTTTAACCACTACACCAGCGTACAAACGTTTATTGGCAATGAGTTTAATATCCTGCTGATAGGATTCTTTTGCCAATTTCATTTTTTCACACTTAGCCTCTAACCATTCCAATAATTGAGACTCGTTTTTGAACATTTCCTCTGCTTCTTTAAACTTACGTTGTAATTCTGGATGGATTTTTTTGCCGCGCATTAACTCGAATTTACCCCTGTGGCGAAGGTTATTATCGCGCAGTTGCAATAAAAGCTCATCAACAGTGTCTTTTCTTTCCAGCAGAGTATTAAAGCCGTGGCTGAAATCAATATTCAGGTGGCTTCCAGATACAGCGCCAAGAGTGCCTGCGGTTATTGCACCTTTGCACTGAATATCACAGGCGAATAAGTTCCCATTTGGTTTATCAATAGGACCAACAGTGACACTACCACCGCAATTGATTTTACTGTAAGCCAATTGACGACCAATGGTGACATTTCCACTACACTGCACATTAAGACCTTGACCATGTTGCACATGGACGCTGCCCTCGGCTATTAACTTAGTACTAAATTCGGTGCTATGTTCATTGACTTTGCCCATGGCTCCTTCCGTTATGATGATATCGCCACCTGCTTTGATGGTTGCTGATTCAACAAAGCCATTGATCGTGACATCACCGCTGGCGGTAATTTCCATCTTTTCAGTAACATCGCCATTTACCAGCACCGCACCATCGTATTTAATATTACCTGTGCCTACATTTACACCTTTACAAATGAAGGTATCATCAACCCACATTTTGCCGTTTTGAAACTTTGGCATGCCGGTTATAGCAGCTAGATATAAATTTTCATCCTGATCGCTACTCTTGATACCTTCACCTGGTTTGAATTTAATCCAATTGCCAGGTTTAGGGGCAATTATTCCACCTTTAACGGTAAATCCACTGCGGCCTTTAGTAGGAGCGATTCGTCGTAACACTTCTGTATTGGCTTTGACACAAATGACATCACCTAAATTACGCATGTCTACGCGAGTAGAGCCACTTGACTGTGGTTTAAGAATTCTTTCTAGTGCATTAGGGACCAATGGGTTCAATTTAGAATCTTTGCCATTTTTCACCGGCAGGCCTTTTGCTACTAAGTCTTCAATGATTGAACCCGGTTTTGCCGCTTTTGCTTTTGTTGCAATTTCATTGATGGTTTTATCACTTAGGCCTCTTACAACCCCTTTATCATTTGCTATTTTGACTAATTCACTAGCCGTAGGGGAATGACCTCCATATGCGGCAGTGACAGAGATAAAAGCCACCATGTCATTGTCTTCAATGCGAAATTTCACTGTCGCATCTTTTTTCTCCGCAATAACTTCGCTAATAACCTCATAGCTGCCTTCTTTTCGGGCTTTGGTCAATAAATCATTGGCATTAATGACATTTTCATCAGATAAATACAAAGCTGAATAGTTGCTGTTATTAAAACTATTAATAAGGGATTTCACGTCTATATTGGGCGCTACTTCGCTTGGATTTATGAGTAAGCTTAAAAACGTTCCACTGTCATCAAGCCTAAAATTAATGCCTTTCATTACTACCACCTGAAATTAATCCGATCTATTTGTTACTGCTGTATCGACTATATTTATGAATATATTAATTATAGACAAAATATACCATTAGGTTCGTCAGCTTACTTTGATTTTTCTGCGCATTAGCCAAATTTATATTTGGCGCTAAAAAATGTTTTCTGTTTTTCATAACTACAGACTTTCAGCGTAATGGTGTAGTGCTCTAATTATCGCTCTTTTTTCAGGATTATTCTGATACTCAAAAGTGAGTTGCTCTAATAAATCAAGGTATTCGGGAAGCTGTATACTCGCCGGCGAGTCTGGATCTGTCAGGCGGTACTGTCTATGTCGCTGCCACTTGATGACTTCTTCTTCATTTAAGCTTAAAGGATAATTTCTGGCCCTGTAACGGAATACTAGGGTGTTAAGTCTTGGATCGCTAAACTGCCAATCTTTTGGACCTAGATTGCTTGGGTCGATTTGATGAATTTGATCGAGTTTTTGTCGGTCCGAATCACTTAAAAAACCACCAGTATAGAGTGCGTAGTCCGGATCAATCGTTGGATCAGATTGACGTTCTTCATCAAATACCGCAGTAAGTTTTGTTGATAAACTGGGTTCATTTTTCAACTTAGCTAAATTTTGCAAACACAGATTGCGATCAATGCCCAAGCGCTCTGCATTTTCTTCGGTAAGGGTTTTAGCTGGTGCGATAATGGGACACTTATTCAAGTGAATAAGCTTTATCGGAAGTCTTTGCTGACCTTCCTGCATATCTGCAGTTCGTTGGTATAATCGAGCTTTTATTTCTTCAATATCTAAATCATAGAGGGGGCTGGGATCTAACCCAAGATTCAAACATATAATCGCATTCTTATTTGTTGGATGGTAAGCAATTGGCAGTACCCAGGTACAGCATCCATTTTTGGCCGGTAATTTTGATGAAATATGCACTAAGGGAACTTGTGCATCAATGTTGATATGCTCAGCCACCTTACGTTTATTGCGCAGACTGAAAATGTAGTCATAAAGCTTAGGTTGGGCCTGTTTAATTAGTTTGGCAATGGCAATAGTTGCATATACGTCTGATAGGGCATCATGGGCATCTGCGTGAGCAATATCATTCGCCTGGGTAAGGTCTTCCAATTTAAAGCTTGGTGTGCCATCTTCTTTATATACCCAATTTATCCCCTCTGGTCTTAGCGCATAACAAGCTCGCACTAAATCAATGATATCCCATCTGCTATTGCCATTTTGCCATTCTCGCGCGTAAGGGTCATATAAGTTTCGATACAGGGTGTAACGTGTGACTTCATCATCAAATCGAATACTATTATAACCAGCACTGCAGGTTCCTGGAGTGGCCATCTGTTGAAGAATTTTTTTGATAAATTCAGCTTCAACCAAACCGTCTCTTAAGGTTAATTGCGGAGTAATACCTGTGACTAAAGCTGCATGAGGATTAGGCAAATAATCATTGGGTATTTGACTGTACCATTTCACCGGCTTATCGATAATATTTAGCTCAAGGTCTGTTCTTATCCCAGCAAACTGACAAGGAAAGTCTTTTTGCGGGTTGACCCCCCATGTTTCGTAATCGTGCCAAAGGATTGATGGGTTCAAGGTACTCACTCTCTAATATTGATTCACTCGAAACTACCGTTAAAACAAGGCGTATTTTCAACCTGTTTTTATTTGAGTCGAATTCGAGATATGAAAAATAAGAATTATACAGAAACCAATAGGTTCTGCTATGCAGAATGCAGTTACTTCGTTTTTCACTATAAAAAGATTTAAATATTATTAAAAAAGTTATGTTTTTTAATTGGTTATGACTATCTTTATATTAGGCGATCGGTTTAATCATTAAATTGATAACTAAACAAAACACTTTCGAAGCTAAGGAGAAAGGGTGGAATCATTAAAAGTAAATCATTATATGAATCGGCGGCCTGTTACATTCACCGATGAAATGCCTGTCGCTGAGGCGGTTGAACGCCTTTTAACAGGCAAGCAATCTGGTGGGGCAGTGCTCAATCCTCGCAACAAAGTAGTCGGATTCTTGTCGGAAAAAGACTGTATTGCTCGTATGATTACCTCGAGTTATTACCGAGAACAAGTAGCCCGTGTAAAAGACATTATGAAAACCGATGTTTTGGCGGTGAAATCCTATGATTCGATTATTGAAGTGGCGCAACGCTTTTTGAATGAAGGCACTAAATTGTATCCTGTGGTTGACGATGATGGTTATTTTATCGGCACCATAAGTCGTGCTGATGTCCTTTATGCTATCGATGTGCAACTGCGAGATGGATATAAACGAGCTTAAAACCGTTTTATAGCTCACTTTGCTGGAAATTTGTTGGCGTTTCTTCTAGGATCCGTTGCGTTTTAAAGCATCGAATTTTTTGAGAATATATTGTCCAATAATCAAAATACAGCCGTTCCAAATCGCGAGGAGCTGCAAAAGCAGTTACAAGATTGCCTTGGTAGTGATATTTTTCGACTTCAAAAACGATTGAATCGTTTAGTTTCAGGCAAAAGTAATGACTCTCAGTGGCAAGCAATTGCTACTGCCATTGAGGAGTCCAAACGCGTTCGCCAGTTCAAATTGCAGAATATTCCGGATATAGAGTATCCAGATTTGCCGGTGAGCGAACATAAAGATGCGATTAGTGATGCTATTGCTAATCATCAAGTTGTTATTATTGCTGGCGAAACAGGGTCGGGGAAAACCACCCAGATACCTAAGATTTGTCTACAACTCGGTCGCGGAGTAGATGGCCTTATTGGTCATACTCAACCAAGGCGCTTAGCTGCCAGAACTGTTGCCGGACGTATCGCCGAGGAGTTGGGGACGACTGTCGGTGAAAAAGTTGGATTTAAAGTACGTTTTTCTGATCAGGTTGGTGATGATACTTACATCAAGTTAATGACGGATGGTATTTTACTTGCTGAAATGCAAGCGGATAGGTTTTTAAGTAAATACGATACATTAATCATTGATGAAGCTCATGAGCGCAGTCTAAACATAGATTTTATTTTGGGGTATTTGAAACAATTATTACCCAAACGCCCTGAACTCAAATTAATCATAACTTCAGCCACTATCGACCCTGAGCGTTTCTCAAAACACTTTAACAATGCCCCTATTATCCAAGTTAGCGGACGTAGTTACCCAGTTGAAATACGTTATAACCCACTTCAAGACAATGATGAAGACAGTGATCAAATTCAAGGAATTATCCAAGCCGTTGATGAATTAAGTCGCGAAAAGCGAGGGGATATCCTGGTTTTTCTAAGTGGTGAGCGAGAAATTCGAGACACGGCTGACGCCCTGAGTAAACAGAATTACAAAGCCACAGAAATACTGCCTCTTTATGCTCGACTATCGGTGGCGGAACAAAATCGCATATTCCAATCTCATGGCAATCGTCGAATAGTTCTGGCGACAAATGTGGCTGAAACCTCGTTGACTGTGCCTGGTATCAAATATGTGATTGATCCCGGATTTGCAAGATTGTCTCGCTACAGTTACCGAAGCAAGGTACAAAGATTACCAATTGAAGCCATTTCTCAAGCCTCTGCTAATCAACGTGCTGGTCGGTGTGGTCGAGTCTCCGAAGGGATTTGTATTCGTTTATATTCAGAAGACGATTTTAATGGGCGTCCGGAGTTCACCGATCCGGAAATTCTTAGAACCAATCTAGCATCCGTCATTTTGCAAATGCTATCGTTAAAGCTCGGAGATATACAAGATTTTCCATTTGTTCAGCCTCCAGATAATCGGTTTATCAACGATGGATTTCGTCTCTTAGAAGAGCTCACTGCGGTTGAAAAGCGTCACGGTAAATTGAGTTTGACCGAGACTGGGCGTCAAATTGCAAAGTTACCAGTAGACCCTCGTTACGCTAGAATGGTAGTCGAAGCAGGTCACAATAATTGTGTATCTGAGTTAATCATCATTGCTGCAGGCTTGAGTATTCAAGACCCAAGAGAGCGACCACAAGATAAACGTGCAGCGGCGGATCAACAACATGAGAAGTATGCAGATAAGCAGTCTGATTTTGTTGCTCTGTTAAATTTATGGCAAGACTTCAAATTACAACAAAAAGAGTTAACCGCGAATCAATTGCGTAAGTGGTGTCGCACACATTTTATTAATTATCTTAGAATGCGTGAGTGGCAAGATGTCGTCAGCCAACTTAAAAAATCCATAGTCGAAGTTGGTTTTAGGTTAAATAAACAAGAAGCTGATTTTGATGATGTTCATAAAGCTATCCTCTCTGGGCTTTTATCTCATATTGGTTTTAAAGATAAAGAACGAGAATTTGAGGGGGCTAGGGGATCTAAGTTTTTAATCTTCCCTGGCTCAAACTTATCGAAAAAACCACCTAAATGGACAATGGTCGCTGAACTGGTGGAAACCTCCCGATTATTTGGGCGTGTTGCCGCTAAAATTGAACCTGAATGGATAGAGCCCCTAGCTAAACATTTAACCAAGTATCAATATAGTGAACCTGTCTGGTCGAAAAAACGTGGGGCAGTGCAAGCACTGGAAAAAGTGCTACTGTTTGGCTTGACTATAGTAAGCAATCGACATGTTAATTTTAGTCAAATAGATCCTGATATCAGTCGTGAAATTTTTATTAGAGAAGCATTAGTGAATGCGGATACAAAGTTGTCTTACAACTTTATTCACTATAACCAATCGTTAATCGAGGACATACAATTACTCGAAGAAAAATCCCGCCGTCGCGACGTATTAGTCGATGAACAAGAGTTGGTGTCATTTTACGAACAAACTATTCCAAAGCATGTGTGTAGCGAAAGCGGCTTCAAAAAATGGTGGAACAAAGCTGAGTCTAGCGTTCAAGAAAGTTTGAAGTACGATCCTGAGCAACTAAAAAAACACCAAGCGGAACAAGTTAATGAGCTCAACTTCCCTGATAGTTGGCAGCAAAATAATTTAAATCTGAAATTAACCTATTGTTTTGAACCCAATCAAATTGATGATGGTGTTAGCTTAATCATTCCATTACCGATTTTAAATCAGCTTGAAGAAAATGGCTTCGACTGGCTTATTCCTGGGTTTCGCCATGAATTAATTGTGACATTAATTAAATCGCTCCCCAAACGGTTAAGGCGTAATTTTGTGCCTGCACCTAATTTTGCCGATGCTTGTATGTTAGATATGCAGTCAAAAGATAATAAAGGCCATCCATTGCCATTTTTGACCGCGTTAAGCAAAAAACTACTAAAAATGACCGGGGTGAATGTTGCTGAAGAAGAATGGCAATGGCAGTCGTTGCCTAATCATTTAAAGTTCAATTTCAAAGTGGTCGATGGCAAGGGGAATTTACTTAAACAGGGGCGTGATTTACACGTTCTCAAATATGGTTTGCAAGAAAAGATAAGTAGCACCTTAAAACAGGCGGCTTCTCCAGAAATTGAAAAAAGCGGACTAACTCAGTGGGATTTTACAGCGCTTGAAGAAGAATATATCGATAACTCTCAGGGGTACGAAGTAAAGGCCTATCCGGCATTAGTGGATGATAAAAAGAGTGTCGCCATTAAGTTGTTCGAAAGCCCCGAAAAGGCATTAAACATGCATCGACAAGGTCTTCGACGTTTAATCATGTTGAACATTCCATCGCCGCTAAGTTATCTAAAAGAAAAACTACCAAATAAAGCTAAGTTGGGTTTGTACTTTAATCCTTTTGGGCAAATACAAGCGCTAATTAACGATTGTATCGAGGCCGGAGTAGATCACCTGATAACGCGTTTTGAGAGTGATAATAATGTGCAAATCCGTTCACCCGAGGTGTTTAATCAAGCTCGAGATTACGTCAGAAAAGACATCAATGATGTAGTCTTGGATATTGCCAAAAAAGTGGAAGTCGGTTTAACCCAAGCTCATCAGGTCCAAAAGAAATTAAAAGGTAATGTAGCGCTTAATATGATTAGTGCCCATGGGGATATAAAACAACATTTGAATTCTTTGGTTTTCCCTGGTTTTATCACGCAATTTGGTATTGAGAAAATTGACGATTGGAATCGCTATATCAAAGGTATTGTTAGGCGTTTGGAAAAATTACCGATAGATCCTAACAAAGACCGGTTGCACCAGCTTAATATCGAAAAAGTGCAATCTCGATTTAATGCCGCATTGAGCAAAATACCAGACGGTAAACCCGTGCCTGCTGACTTAGCATTTGTTCGCTGGATGATAGAAGAGTTGCGTATTTCCTTTTTTGCGCAGCAACTTGGTACACCGATGCCGATTTCTATGAAGCGCATTGAAAACCAATTGCTATCATTTTAAACGATGTTCGTTGACTTTATAGCAGATGCACCCTATAAAAGTGATAGGTGTTTATAGTTAGGATGAGGTAAAAGATGTTGGGATACGATGACAAGCGAAACTTTTTTCGGATGATGTTGAACTCACCCTGTGAGTTGACAGTTCACGATGACGAATCGACTCGTTCTATGCCTGCAGTTTGCAAGGACATTAGTGCCACAGGCATGTCTTTTGAAGTTGAGGAAGAGTCTGTTGAAATAGGAACACTTGTTGACGTCGCGATTGAATCGACCAGCAGTCAAATACCTTCTCTAAGTGCTAAAGCGAAAGTTGTTCGCTGTGATAGCAGCACAGATAGTAGTTGTATTATTGGTGTTGAAATCATCGAAATGAATTAACAAGCATTTTGGCTAAACGACCAAGCAGCATAATGTACTTGGTCTTTTAGCTATTTATATTGCAAATTTAGTTAACTTACTCTGCAAACCAACCCTTTTAAATAAAAACCCTCTGGGTAATTACTGGCAACTGGATGATCGGGAGCTTGCCCTAATCTTTCCAAAAAATGTACGGTTTTATTCGCATCTAAAGCAGCATCTGCCACCACTTTTTGAAATAAATCGGAAGACAAAAGTCCTGAACAGCTGAAGGTTAACAGTATGCCGCCCGGATTGAGAATTTTCATTGCCAGCATATTAATGTCTTTATATCCTCGACAGGCTCTATTTAAAGATGCTTTAGAGTCAACAAATTTAGGTGGGTCAAGCACGATCATGTCGAAGGTTGTGCCATTGTCACGATATTCCCTCAAGGCTTCAAACACGTCTTTTTTAACGAAACTCGCTTTAGATATATCTAGCTTATTTATTTCAAGATTTCGCTTGGCTGTCGCTAACGCATTTTCAGATACATCCATATTGACTACGCTATTAGCACCACCTTTGAGGGCGTAACAGGCAAATGTTCCAGTATAACTAAAACAATTTAATACACTCTTATTGTCAGCATAACTTCCGGCAATGGCGCGGTTATCTCGTTGATCTAGATAAAACCCAGTTTTATGTCCTTGAATGAGGTCGACAATGATTTTAACCCCATTTTCTTCAATAATGACCTCATCGGGTACATCACCATGTAAGGTTTGAACAATTTCTGGCAAGCCTTCCTTTGCTCTAACTGCTACATCACTGCGTTCTAAAATACTGCAATCAGGAAAGCGTTTGTTTAATGCCCAAACTATTTTTTTGCGGTGCTTTTCAGCACCAGCTGAGAGTAATTGGCAGACGATAACGTTGGCATATTTATCGATAGTGATACCCGGCAAACCGTCGGATTCAGCCGCGACTATTCGATATCCGGTTAAACCGTGTTTTAATACAATTGACTCTCTCAATGCTATCGCTTGATCTAGTTTTCGCAAAAAGAAACCGTTGTCGACCACTTCTTGGCGATCAAATGTCCAAACCCGCAATTGGATCTGCGACTCAGTAGACCATGCTCCTTTGGCAAGAAATTCACCTTCACCACTGAATATATCTACGGTGTCGCCATTACGAACAACGCCTTTGTGTTCTTTGATAGCACTGTTAAATATCCACGGATGTCTACGTAATAAAGATTTTTCCCGGCCGGGGTGTAGAATGACAGATGCACTCATAAAAATTCCAAAATTGACTAATTTTGAGATTGTACAGCAGTCACTATATGATAGCTAAATTCGATTCTATTTTTTACATATGGAGTAATTTTTGAACAGTCAACAGAGCATGACATTTGTGGATTTTGAAAAAGGTGAGTCACCGAAGTCCCTTAAAATGAATAGCACTACTATCCCCACAATTGAATCAAACGAAGTGTTAGTTAAAGTTAATGCTTTTGGCGTAAATAGAGCTGACACTTTGCAACGCCAAGGAAAATATCCACCGCCTAAAGGTGAAAGTGAAATTTTAGGTTTGGAAATTGCCGGTGTTGTGGTGGCCGTGGGCAGTAATGTCACAACGGTAAAAGAAGGTGAGCGGGTATTTGGATTAGTGGCAGGTGGCGGTTATGCGCAATACGCCAAAATTCTGAGTGACCATGTGTTTAAAACCCCTGACAACTTAAGTTGTGCTGAAGCGGCGGGCATTGCTGAAGTCTTTTTAACGGCTTATCAAAGTCTTTGTGATATTGGTCAACTTAAACAAGGTCAGTCTGCATTAATCCATGCTGGCGCAAGTGGAGTAGGACTTGCTGCAATTCAACTGGCTAATTTGATCGGTGCCAGCATTGCGGTAACTGCGTCTTCTCCTGAAAAGTTACAAGTCTGCGCTGATTTAGGTGCAAGTACATTAGTTAACTATCAGCAGCAAGACTTTGCCGATGCGCTATCGTCTACGGGGTTTAAAGCCGATGTGGTTATCGACTTTATCGGCGCTGAATACACTAATCGCAGTTTGAAAGTGCTAAATATGGATGGCTGTATTATTCAGTTAGCCATGCTAAATGGTCGCTTTGGCGATAACTTGGATATGGGCTTATTATTAGGTAAGCGAGCGAAAATCCAAGGGTCTACTCTCAGAAATCGCAGCGATGAGTATAAAACGAAGTTAATTACGGAGTTTAGCCAAAGATTTTTAGACGAATTTAAGACTGGAAAATTGAAGCCTGTAATTGATACCGTTTATGCCGTTGAGAAGATTACTGAGGCGCATACTCGAATGGAAGACAATGACACTATTGGCAAATTAATTTGTACTTGGTAGCAGGGGACGGCCCCTGCTTCTTAGACAATTCGCATTAGGTTATTGAAAACCGCTGTCTTCCAGTAAATTCGAGGATTCGGCAGCGGTTCTGGCTAACACATCACAGCGTTCGTTTTCTGGGTGTCCTGAGTGTCCCTTGACCCATTCCCACTTTATCGTATGTTTTTGCGCTTGCTCATCAAGTCTCTTCCATAAATCTGCATTTTTAACTGGTTTTTTGTCTGACGTGCGCCAGCCATTTTTCTTCCAGTTTTTTATCCATTGATTTATGCCGTTTTTAACATACTGACTATCGGTAGTGAGCGTCACTTGACAAGGCTCTGTGAGGGTGTTCAAGGCTTCGATTGCGGCTAATAGCTCCATACGGTTATTCGTTGTATGCTTAAAGCCTTGGCTTATTTCTTTATCATGCTGATTAAACTTAAGAACTGCACCGTAACCGCCAGGGCCAGGATTACCAAGACAAGAGCCATCTGTATAAATTGTAATATGCTTCATAGAAATATTCGTGATTTAAAGTTACAGGCAAGTATAATGATTGCTACTACTAATTCCACTTGAGTTGATATAAATGCGTCAAATCGTTTTAGATACGGAAACTACCGGTATCGATCCTAAACAGGGTCACAGGGTAATTGAAATAGGTTGTGTTGAGCTCGTTAACCGTAAACTTACCGGCAACCATTTTCATGTGTACATAAATCCAGAACGTATTGTAGAAGCAGAAGCCATAGAAGTTCACGGTATAACGAATGAATTTCTCGCAGATAAACCCAAATTTAGAGAAATATGCCAAGGCTTCGTTGATTTTATTCGTGGTGCCCAGTTAGTTATTCATAATGCGCCTTTTGATATCGGCTTTATGGATCATGAATTTCAGTTGATGAATGCTATCAACCCAATTAAAAGCAGAGAAATCTGTACTGTTCTGGATACTTTAGCCTTGGCCAGAGAGTTACATCCAGGGCAAAAAAATAATTTGGATGCTCTTTGTAAGCGCTATGGAATAGATAATTCCCATCGTGAATTGCACGGCGCTTTGCTGGATTCAGAAATTCTGGCTGATGTTTATTTGTTGATGACCGGCGGGCAAACAGATTTAAATTTAAGTGGCAATAAAGCAAATGAAAATAACAATAACAATGCAAACATCATTCAACGTCTAGATCCAAACCGAAAACCATTCAAGGTTATTCAAGCATCTGCCGATGAATTAGAACAACATCAAGCACGTTTAAAACTTGTAGAGGACAGCAGTGGTTCTTGTATCTGGCGTCAGCCAAATTAAGTTAATCGGTCATTGGACAGCAATTGTATTGCTGTCACTTTTTAGCATAACTCAAATTTATGCCCAAACCCCTGCGGCAGAAAATCAGCAACCACTTCATGAATTAGGTGATCAATATCACAATAGTATAAAGCTATTGCAAAATCGCTTCCGGATAGATTACCAAGTAGATGAAATCACAATGGTATTTTTTCGTGAATTTGGCAGCGCTCCTGTTGTTCTTGTAAAACCCGATGGCTCAAAAATATTTGAAGCGGACGCCGATGGCGAGAATATTTTTTGGTATGACGCGGCGACTTATGATCTGGTCAACATCAAAAATCCCACTCCCGGTCCATGGCAGGCTGTAGGGCAAATATTGCCTGATAGCCGAGTGATGGTGATAACCGATATTGAACTTCACGCAAAACCGCTTCCTGATGTGCTATTTTCAGGGGAAATCTTAAAGCAAAGCGCGCATTTAACCAATGGCGGTGAACCTATTGACAGCACTGAATTTCGCGATGTTGTTTCCTTGGAAATCAAATTTGTAAGTACAAATAATCCCAACTACAACAATTTTGGTGCTGAAGTCGCGACTATTGCGACCTTTGAAGATAATGGTCGCGGTATGGATGAAACGCCGCTAGACGGAGTCTTTACTGGACAATTTAATTTATCGGTAGCCAACGGTGAGTGGACACCGGTGTTTGTGGTAAATACCCCCATGCTCACCAGAGAACAGGTTGATCCGCCGCTGATGCTTTATCCAAATCCAATAAAGATTAGTATGATCGAAGATGGAGGAGGGGATGGATATCACAAATTGGTGATTGATGCTGAGCGAGAATACGTAGATATGAATTCGCTGTTGATTGATGGCAAAGTACGTTTCCCAAATGGTGATGTACAAAACTTTTCATTAACAGAACAAACGCCAAATGCACGAGAATATTTAATTGTTAATTATGAGTCTGGCGTCTACCGCATCAAACTAACTGCTTATGGCAATACCAAAAGTGGTCGGGACTTCATCTTAGATGTACCAGAGTATACATATTTAGTAGAAGAACCTGAGGTGGTAATTGAGCCGCAAATGCAAACGACTGGGGCTGATGGTCAAAATAATATTGATGCAAGCTCACAGTTAGAACAATCTCCGCCATCTAGTCAACCAGAGCCTGAAGAACAGCAAATGTCACAATTGATGTTCTGGGGGCTAATTATTGGAATTAATTTCATCATCATTGTTATTGGCTGTGTGACTTTGTGGTTATATTTAAAACCGCCTAAAAAACCGAAAGACCCAGAAAACACCCAAGTTGAAAGTCAAAAAGTCGGTATGCTTAATAAAATTAAAAATAAGTTTTCGAAGAAAAACGTTCAACAGCCAGAAATTACTCCAAACAAGGAGAATAGTGAAGAAAGCGGAATTATCGATCTTTCTATTCCCAAAAAGGATTAAACCAATAAATGCGTTATCGCCGTAGGTCGATAAATGGCGTGTAATTATTGAGCAACTTCGACACTTTTGCACAAAATTAAAACAAATAGATGGATAAGGTTAGGATATACGAAAAAACTGGTTGACTCGCCAATAGTGAACCCTTATTATCTGCGCCGCGGTTGACTAGGGGGTTATACAAAACTAGTTAACAGCGCTTCAATAGGTCAGCGGAGTGGTAGTTCAGTTGGTTAGAATACCGGCCTGTCACGCCGGGGGTCGCGGGTTCGAGTCCCGTCCACTCCGCCAACATATTGAAGAAAATTTGCGAATGGAGTGGTAGTTCAGTTGGTTAGAATACCGGCCTGTCACGCCGGGGGTCGCGGGTTCGAGTCCCGTCCACTCCGCCAGCAAATTTATTCTGTTTTAAAATGCGGAGTGGTAGTTCAGTTGGTTAGAATACCGGCCTGTCACGCCGGGGGTCGCGGGTTCGAGTCCCGTCCACTCCGCCATTTAAAACAACACTAGACATCTAGTTACAATCACATCTAAGCACAATCACATCTAAGAACAATCCTTTCTAATATTAAATCCGTTTTAGTCTCAAATCCTTTTAGCAACAACATTACTTACCAGTCTGTTAGTTAAATTATTTGCTGCTTGATAATAACTTCTTCTTTGCTTTTAAGTATTTTGCCTTGTGTAATAGCTGTTTCAACACAAATCATGGTTTCATAGCTATCCGGCTGCATGTCTTTCATCCTTAGGCAGTTATCTTTCCAAGGGTTCCAAACTACAATACTGTCGTGTCCTGTTGAACGTACGCTGATATGATGGCCATTGTTGATTTCAACCAATACCGCTGGATGTAAATGGACACGATCGGTTTCTTCTTTTATTCGGTAGGTTTCTGGTGTTTCAAATTGTTCATAGTTTTGAGTTTTGTCTAAATAGGGACCGCTTAATCCGGCTAGCGTTACCCCATCAATATCGTCCACACTAAAATACGTATGTAGTGCACACCCAAGATGAATATCTTCAGCGTCCATGTTGCGTGTAATCAATTCTAGCACCAAGGTTTTACCCACAGTAACCTTGAGTTTTAAAGTGGTTTTAAATGCCCATCCAGGCCCTTGTGTGGATTTGGGCGTCAATACCAATTGTGTACCCTGGTCATTTTCTTCGGCTGAGTCCAAAGACCAAATTTGGTTGCGGACAAATCCATGAGCGGGCAGGTCATCTCTATTTTGTTTATGCCCATCGCCAAACCAAGGCCAGCATACTGGAATCCCACCTCGTATTGCTGTTTTGTTATCAAATATCGCAGCGTCGCTGACCCAAAGTCTGTCTATATTATCTGTTTTGGGAATGTAACTTAGAATATGCCCACCAAATAAAGAAATTGTCGCTTTCGCAAAATCATTGTTGATTTCCAATATATCGTTCTCACCTCTTTTACTGGTGGAGATACTAGATGGTGTGTTCATACTCAAATACCTATTTTAAACATTGTAATTATTAATACCCTTGGGATGGGTAATAATATGATCTATAAGAATTATTAACTAAAGTAGATTGGAATAACATAAAAAAAGCGACCATAAGGTCGCTTTATTACGTTTAAAAATTTTATTAAACTTATTTACTGATGTGAGCCACTAAATCAAGCACTTTATTGGAGTAGCCAATTTCATTGTCGTACCATGAAACGACTTTTACAAAAGTGTCGGTTAGAGCAATACCGGCTTTAGCATCAAAAATAGATGTTCTAACATCGCCAATAAAGTCTTGCGATACCACTGCATCTTCGGTGTAACCTAAAATTCCGGCTAGTTCACCTTCAGAAGCTTCTTTCATTGCGGCACAAATTTCATCGTAAGTAGCTGGCTTTTCTAAATTAACTGTCAAATCAACTACTGAAACATCAGCCACTGGTACTCTAAATGCCATTCCGGTTAATTTACCGTTCAATGCAGGAATTACTTTCCCCACTGCTTTAGCAGCACCAGTTGAAGATGGGATAATATTTTGACTTGCACCACGTCCGCCACGCCAATCTTTGTGCGATGGACCGTCTACCGTTTTTTGCGTAGCTGTTGTTGCGTGAACAGTGGTCATTAGACCGTCAACAATACCAAACTTATCATTCAGTACTTTTGCTAATGGCGCTAAACAATTGGTTGTACAAGAGGCGTTAGAAACAATGTCCTGACCTGCGTATGTCTCATGATTAACACCCATAACAAACATAGGAGTCGCATCTTTAGACGGTGCAGAAAAGACCACTTTTTTAGCGCCGGCTTGTATATGTTTACGTCCAGTTTCATCGGTAAGGAATAAACCTGTACATTCCACTACCACATCAACATCCGCTTCATTCCATTTAAGGTCAGCAGGATCACGCTCTGAAGTTACACGTACTGTATTGCCATTTACGACTAGATGACCGTCAACTACTTCAACAGTGCCATTAAATTTTCCGTGCGTAGAATCATACTGAAGCATATAAGCCATATAATCAGGATCTAGAAGATCATTTATTGCTACAACTTCAATATCAGAGCGTTCGCATGCAGCTCTAAATACAAACCGTCCAATTCGGCCAAAGCCATTAATTCCAATTTTGATTGCCATGAAGGTTCCTCAATTTCACATTTGGTTGTAAGATAATTACAAAAATTATGGATCATAATTGCCTATAAGGCAAAAAAAACCCTGAAATTTGTTGTTTTATTACGATATATTCACTGCAAACGTATTCAATAACGATTTATTAACATTATGACGGATAATGTAGACACCATCATAACAGAGTCTGTGGGGTAAAATTAGTACCTTGTTGGTCTGTTAACTTCATATAGACTTGAGAAACGAAGTTCTATTTAATAGTCTTTGAAGATCAATGAATAGGGATTTAATCAAGCATGATGGTGAGTCTTTAAATTCGCTACTTAGGTAGTAAATGAAAAAATTGACAATATATCAACGCACATTTACCACTTATTAAGTAAAATTTCAGTTTTATATGAGACGAGGCTATTCTTAAAACTCGTCAAAGTACTATATTAATAGGACACAAAGCGGCATGACTTCTCCTCTTATCGACAAGCTTGTAGATATAAAAGGTGTAGAATCGAACTACATTGATGCATGGGGCAAACCCGAAATAGTTAAACAACAAAGTAAACGCAAATTATTGAGCGCCATGGGTTACCAAGTTGATGACGAGGAATCGTTAATCGCTCAGGTAGAAACAGAGTTTCAACAAATTTGGATGTCTCCACTTAATCCAGTTCAAGTAAATCGTGATACGGATGAGTTATTTATTACGGTTAGGCTTCCAATAGAATTAGTTAATGATGACTTTGTCATCGCCATCGACTGTGAAGACAAAAGTACATTACAACAAAAGTTTGTACCTATAGATGGTGATTTAATCAACGCGACTATTATTGAAGATATAGAGTTTCAAGAATACCTAATTAAACTAAATCATTCTTTACCACTAGGTTACCATCAACTCAAACTGTTGGCGGATGACGGTGATCAGATTGCAGCAATGCGAATGATAATGGCACCTTCTTCTTGTTATCATCCTCAATCGATTCTAGATGGCCGCAAAGTCTGGGGGTTAAGCGTACAGCTTTACTGCCTTCGAAGCGAAAATAACTGGGGCGTTGGAGACTTCTCTGATTTGGCTCAATTGATTGCGTCTGCTGCTAAAAACGGTGCACAGTTTATTGGTTTGAATCCTATTCATGCACTTTATCCAGCAAATCCAGATGCGTGCAGCCCTTATGGACCTTCTTCCAGACGTTGGCTTAATTTTATATATCTAGATGTGACAGCTATTGATGGTTATAACTGTCCTGATGTACAAGAATTGGTGAATAATGCAGAATTTCAATCGCGCCTAGATCATGTGCGCAGTTTGGAATATGTGGATTACGAAGCGGTCACTCAATTAAAATTAGGTGCCCTTGAGCGTGTATTTGATAATCAAAATAGCCACTTTTTAAGTAAAAATACTAAGCAGAATAAAGCCTTTAAACAGTTTGTGAAAGAGGGGGGGGATAGTCTGCAAATGTTAGCCACATATGATGCTTTGCAAGAGCACTTGGCTAACCAAGGAAAACCCTCTTGGGGATGGCCTGTTTTTCCCAAAGAATATGCTGATTTTCAGTCGCCAGCGGTATCTAAATTTGTTAAAAAGAATGCAAAACGTGTCAAATTTTACTTGTTTTTGCAATGGCAAGCCGCGCTGCAACTAGAAGCAGCTAATCAAGTCGCAACACAAAATAACATGTCTATTGGTATTTATCGTGATTTGGCTGTTGGTGTGAGTGAAGGCAGCGCAGAGATATGGGGAAATAAAGATTTGTATTGCACAGATGCTAGCGTAGGCGCGCCGCCTGATGTGCTTGGTCCGTTAGGACAAAACTGGGGCTTGCCTCCAATGGATCCAGAGAAACTCTATCATCAGCAATATCAACCTATTATTGATTTGTTTGATTCAAATATGAGGTCTGCCGGAGCGTTAAGAATTGATCACGTGATGGCGTTACTTCGTTTGTGGTGGGTAGCAAAAGGTGACAATGCAAAAGATGGCGGCTATGTTTATTATCCTGTAGATGATTTATTAGGTATCTTAGCCCTTGAAAGCCAGCGTCATCAAAGTTTAGTCATTGGTGAGGACTTAGGAACCGTACCTGAAGAAATCCGCAGTAAATTAGCTGATAACGGTGTTTACTCTTACCGTGTGTTCTTTTTTGAACAAGCTAAAGACGGCGGTTTTTATTCTCCATCAGATTATCCGGTTCAATCTATGTCAACATTAACCACCCATGATATGCCAACGTTGTCGGGATATTGGCATTGTCACGATTTAGAACTTGGCAAAGAACTGGGGTTGTATCCTACTGAGGAAATATTGTCGGGGCTGTATACCAGTAGACACAGTAATAAGCAGCAAATCTTGAATAGTCTGCATGGACATCATGCCATTCCCGAATGGATGGATCGTCAAGTAGATCATCTTGGTATGAGCAAAGAGTTAAACTATGACATGCAGGTGCATATGGCAACTGGGTCTAGCGCATTACTCAGTTTGCAACTTGAAGACTGGTTACAAATGGATAAACCTGTCAACATACCTGGTACTTTCAAAGAATATCCAAACTGGAAGCGCAAACTAAATCAGGATTTAGAGCAAATATTCTCTGATCCCGATATTGTGCTTTTAGCGAAAAAGCTAACGAAGGCTAGAGACAACGCAAAGTAATTCTGTAATTATACTTTACTTAAACGGTTAAGGTTCTATATTTTGAACTGACGTTAACCCATAAGGCGAATCAATGTTAATAGAAGAAGAATTAAAGCAAGCTAATTGTACTGAACCATTTGAATTTTTAGGTAAAAAAACCATTGAAGAAATAACCCAATTTAATGTTTGGTTACCCGGAGCAAAAAATGTCAGTGTGTTTGACTTAGATTCTGGAAAAAACGTTGGCAAGCTAAAGCGAAAAAACAAAACAGATTTGTTTTGTGGTCAGTTTAAAAAGGTCAAAGAAGATTTGGTTTATGGTTTGAAAGTGGAAACTAAAGAAACTACCTATGACCTTATAGACCCTTATCAGTTTCAAGAACAAGCATTCCATGCGGTGCACTATGTTGATCATGCCCCTGAAAATGTGTATCAGCAATTGGGGGCACAGTTAATATCTTTAGACGTTGGACTGGATAAAAAAATAGAGGCAACTCGATTTGCGGTCTTTGCGCCTAACGCTAAGGCTGTATCTGTTATTGGTGATTTTAACTATTGGAATGGCAGTTGCCATCCGATGCAAAAAACGTCAATGGGTTATTGGGTTTTAATTATTCCAGGTTTATCTGCCGGCCAACGATATAAATATCAAATTAAAGATGCGAATGGCAATCAACTGCCTCACAAAGCTGATCCTGTGGGTTTTAGTGCTGAACAGTATCCATCTCACGCATCAATTATATTTAATCAAAATGATTATCAATGGAATGACGCTGAATGGATAGAGCAATCAAAAGCAGATAAATACTTACAGCCAATGAGTATTTATGAGGTGCATCTAGGTTCCTGGAAGCGACCAACTGATCCAGATAAAACCTATTTAAGTTACCGCGAATTGGTCGATGACCTTATCCCTTATGTGAAAGACATGGGATATACTCATCTGGAAGTATTGCCGATTTCTGAGTTTCCGTTCGATGGCTCTTGGGGATATCAACCTGTAGGCTTGTTTTCACCCACTAGTCGATTTGGCGATCCCGACGACTTTAAATTTTTCGTAGATAAATGCCATCAAAATGGTATTGGCATTATAATCGATTGGGTACCGGCGCATTTCCCCGAAGATGGTCACGGATTAGCTCGTTTCGATGGTACTCATGTTTACGAGTACGAAGATCCGCGTAAAGGCTGGCATCCAGATTGGAACTCTTGTATCTATGACTTTGGTAAAGATACAGTGCGTCAATTTTTGGTGGCCAACGCATTGTTTTGGATAGAACATTTCCACATTGATGGACTGCGTGTAGATGCTGTAGCATCTATGTTGTACTTGGATTATTCCCGTAAAGATGGTGAATGGATCCCCAATGTTGATGGCGGAAACGAAAATTACGAAGCGATCAGCTTTTTGCAATGGATGAATAAAGCCGTTTATGAGAAGTTCCCTCGGGCAATGACCATCGCCGAAGAGTCGACTTCGTTTCCTAAAGTGTCTAAACCCGTATTCGAAGGTGGTTTAGGTTTTGGATTTAAATGGAACATGGGGTGGATGCACGATTCGTTGCATTACATCAGTAAAGACCCTTCCTACCGACGTTATCATCATGGTGAAATAACCTTCAGCATGGTTTATTCCTTTAGTGAGAGCTTTGTTCTACCTATCTCCCACGATGAAGTGGTGCATGGTAAAGGGGCATTACTTAGAAAGATGCCTGGTGACGAATGGCAGCAAGCCGCCAATCTGAGATGCTATGCTGGCTTTATGTATGCACACCCAGGTAAAAAATTGAATTTTATGGGCAATGAAATTGGGCAAAGTTCTGAATGGAATCATGACGCTTCATTACAATGGGATTTGCTTAATTTTGATAAACACAAAGGCATTCAATCTTTGTATCGAGATCTAAACAACATATATCGCACTTATCCTGCGCTATATGAAAGTGATCATGATCCTGATGGGTTTGCATGGATCGATCATGGGAATGCTGAGCAATCTATGCTTTCGTTATTGAGAAAGTCTAAAAATGGACAGCAAACGGTGATTGCGGTTAGTAACTTTACGCCAGTACCAAGGGATGAATTTAGAGTAGGGGTTCCTGAAGAAGGTGAATACCATTTAATACTTAATTCTGACGACAAAAAATATTGGGGTAGTGGTTACAAGGTACTTAAAAATGTACAATCTGAAGCGGTAAAATGGAATAATCAACCTTATTCTATTCGTATTAATATGCCTCCTTTGGCTACATTGATGTTACAAATAACAGAGTGAAAATTTGGCTAATTCAAAACAACATGGTTTTTCAGTAACCGAAGGTGAATGCCTTCCTTTAGGTGCGACTTTAACAGAAACGGGCTGTAATTTTGCAGTCCACAGTCCAAATGCTCAACAAGTGTTGCTTTGTCTTTTTAAGCAAGACACTGAAGAACCAATAGAATATTTTGAATTGAAAGCAAAAACTGGTGAAGTATGGCATGGCCATATTGAAGGTGTTTCAGCCGGCCAGTTATATGGCTATCGCACCCAAGGCGAGAACAAACCCTGTAATGGTAACTGTTTCCATCCAGAAAAATTATTGATCGACCCTTACGCAAAGCAATTAAATCGCGCGCTACATTGGAACCGCAAAAAGTATGAAGGTGATAGCGCTTTAATGATGCCAAAGTGCGTGGTTGTCGCTGAAAATAATCCACCTTTAACCGACGACCATCAAAGACCTCGCACTCCGTTAAGCGAAACTATCATATACGAAGCCCATGTTAAGGGCCTGACAAAACTCCATCCCGATGTTCCTGAAAACCTCAGAGGCACGTATCTTGGTGCTTGCCAACCAGCAATTATTCAGCATTTAAAAGAGTTGGGGGTGACGGCTGTACAATTTTTACCCGTTATGGCGTTTATGCCAGAGCCTTATATCACTGAAAAAGGACTGACAAATTATTGGGGTTACAACCCAATTAATTATTTCTGCCCTGAGATGCGCTATGCCATTGATGACCCTATTGCTGAATTCAAAACCTTAGTGGAAAAATACCATGAAGCGGGATTAGAGGTTATTTTGGACGTGGTATTTAACCACACCGCGGAAGGGGGCTTTGATGGCCAAGTATTGTCGTTTAAGGGATTTGATAATGCGTCTTTTTATCTGTTTGAGAAAGATGAACACGATCTTAGGAATTTCGAGCATTACGTCAATTATTCTGGATGCGGCAATAGTGTCAATACGGCTTCACCTTATGTCATGAAGATGGCGATGGATGCATTGCGGTATTGGGTTAGTTATATGGGCGTGGATGGCTTTAGATTTGATTTGGCCGCTGGGTTAGGGCGAGATCCTTATGAATTTTCAAGCACTTCAGGCTTTTTAACGACACTGCGTCAAGATCCTATTTTGGCTGGCGTTAAGTTGATAGCAGAACCTTGGGATATTGGCCATGGTGGCTACCGTTTGGGAGAGTTTCCTGCTAACTGGCAAGAAGTTAACGACAAGTTCAGAGATACGGTTAAAGGTTTTTGGCGTGGTGATGTCGGTTTAACCGGAGAATTTGCAACCCGCTTATTAGGATCCAGAGATATATTCCCAAAAGGTCGGCGCTCAATTCATTCGTCAGTGAATAATGTGACTTATCATGACGGATTTACGTTACATGATTTAGTTTGTTATTCGAGTCGGCATAACGAAGCCAATTTAGAAGATAACCGAGATGGTCATGGGCATAACTTGTCTGCTAATTACGGTGTTGAGGGGCCAACGAAGGACGAAAATATCAATGCATTGCGCGAAAAACAAAAGCGTAATTTATTCGCGACCTTAATACTTTCCCAAGGCATTCCCCATGTGTTAGGTGGCGATGAGCTGAGTCGAACACAACAAGGGAATAATAATGCCTACTGTCAGGATAACGAGGTAAATTGGTCACAGTGGCAATTAAACGAGTCACAACAAGACTTTCTGGCATTCTGTAAACAAGTGATTGCATTGCGAAAAAGCAGCATTATTTTAACCGACTTGTCTTTAAAAGATGACGAGTACAATCTTCATCACAACGTTGATGAAGTGAATTGGTATCGACCCGATGGTGAAAATAAATTGGATTCGGATTGGCAAGATCCCCATAAACAATCTTTT
The DNA here is from genome assembly GCF_037478005.1 of Alteromonas sp. M12. Classification (NCBI taxonomy): domain Bacteria; kingdom Pseudomonadati; phylum Pseudomonadota; class Gammaproteobacteria; order Alteromonadales; family Alteromonadaceae; genus Alteromonas; species Alteromonas sp. M12. The sequence continues at coordinate 2,311,223 of NZ_CP144164.1, forward strand.
GCGGTTGAATTGAAAGGATGCCCCAAACATACAGACGAACATTTGTTGTTAATTTTTAATACCTACGATCATGATGTTCGTTTTCAACTACCAAGCGGAATTTGGACGTTAGAACTTGATACACGATACAAGAAGCCGTCGTTACAACCTAAAACCAAAATATCGAATGTATTCCTGCAAGCCTATCGAAGTGTTACTGTATTTAAACGAAGCTGTAATTAATCAGTATTAAATTCTACTTTGGAGATTTCGATGAAATTAACCGATGAGCAATGGCGTGAAAAGTTAACCGAAGAAGAATATAGAGTATGCCGACAAAAAGGCACTGAAAGACCCTTTACTGGGGAATTGCTGCATAATAAAGATACTGGGAACTACACCTGTACTTGTTGTGGCAGTATTCTTTTTTCATCTGAAGATAAATTTGATTCAGGTTGTGGTTGGCCGTCTTTTTCCGCACACACTAAACATGACAATGTGGCGTTCCATGAAGACAATTCATTGGGTATGCAACGAATTGAAATAGTGTGCAAAAATTGTGAAGCTCACCTAGGACATGTTTTCCCCGATGGCCCAGCACCTACAGGCCAACGTTATTGCGTCAATTCAATTTCCGTTAAGTTTTCACCTGAAAAAGCGGAATAAATCGCAGTTTTTTAAAATAGTTAGAAATAATTTTTGTAATATTTTTACAGGAATTCCTAGCTAATTTCCTGCATAAGGCGTTGTTCTCCTTCATAACGGAAATTTATGAGGTAAAATTACATTCAATACCTGCTTTCATTACTATTTTGTCTAAAAATTGAAACTTTATACCAGTTTGGTGATATGCATAACTACCTTTAGAATACCCGCGTTTTTTGATGCTATTAACAAATTAGGGTAGTAAAGAATGAATCAGCAGTTTGAACAGGAACTCATGGGCAGTTGGCAAGAGCGTCAAGAATACGCTGAATTGATGCAGCCTGTACTTGGTAAATTATATCGTGACAGCGCTGTTGAAATCTCGATTTTTGGAAGACCTATGTTAGGTGCCAGCGCTATCGACATTATAAAATCTCACCGTAAAGTTAGACGTCATACAGGTGATAAACTTCGACTAAGAGAAAGTTGGCCAATTCTAGAAGAAATGAGCAAGCTTCAATTAGCACCTGCACACATTGATTTAGGTAAATTAGCTTACGCATATCATCACGATGATAAATTTAAAGATATGGACATCAAGTCCTACTTAGATGAACAGCTAGTTAGTATTGCAGGAAAGCAAGATAATCACCCAGTTCAAGACGTGGTTTTATACGGCTTCGGTCGAATTGGAAGACTGTTGGCTCGATTGCTTATTGAGCGTCAAGGTAAAAACAATAAGTTACGCCTAAAAGCCATTGTCGTTCGTGGCGGAAAAGACGGTGACTTAGAAAAGCGTGCCAGCTTACTACGCAGAGATTCTGTTCATGGTCCATTTAGTGGCAGCATAACAGTTGACCACGAACGCAATGCTATAAAAGCGAATGGTTCATTTATTCAAGTTATTTACGCAGACTCCCCAGACAGTGTTGATTACACTCAATTTGGTATAAAAGATGCCATTGTCATTGATAATACGGGTATTTGGCGTGACCGCGACGGTTTAGGTCTACACCTAAAAGCGAAAGGCACTAAAAAGGCTATTTTGACCGCACCAGGAAAAGGCGACGTTAAAAATATTGTTTACGGTGTAAACCATAGTGATATTACCAGCGACGATACTATTCTGTCGGCCGCTAGTTGTACAACTAACGCTATTACACCAGTATTAAAAGCCTTAGATGAGCAGTTTGGTATTGAAAACGGTCATGTTGAAACGGTTCACTCATTTACCAATGACCAAAACCTAATCGATAATTTCCACAAAGCAGAGCGACGTGGTCGCAGTGCAGCATTAAATATGGTTATTACGGAAACAGGCGCAGCAAAAGCCGTATCCAAAGCCTATCCGAAGTTAGAAGGTAAATTAACTGGCAACGCGATACGTGTACCAACGCCAAATGTATCTCTAGCTATTTTGAATTTAAATTTGAATAAGTCGACAGATAAAGAGGAAATGAATAATTTCTTGCGCGACCTTTCATTGTTTTCTTCATTGCAACACCAGGTAGATTTTACTTCGTCTATTGAAATTGTATCTACTGACTTAGTTGGTTCACGAGCAGCATCAGTGGTTGATTCGCAAGCCACTATCGTTGCAGGTAATCGTGCTACCTTATATGTTTGGTATGATAATGAGTTTGGATATAGTTGTCAGGTTATGCGCGTAGTGCAAGCTATGGCAGGTTTAACTTACCCAACAATTCCAGCTTAAAAAATTAAATTCACAGATTTGCCGTTTTGGTCAGAAAGTCCATTTGATTAGGGCGGCAAGCTGTTTTACTCGATATCCCCGCGCGAAATACTTCTCTTTTAGTTATTTATATTTATGAGCCAATTTGATTTTTTTATCTAAATTAGTGGTTCAGCCTAACCCATTTTTTATCAGATTATGGTAGATTGATGTCGGTTAAAATATCAGTGAGTCTGAATGTGAATATAAGCAGCAATTTTGATTCTGGCAATATCGTCGTAATCAACGCAGAAAATCCAAAACAAATCGAATTACAAATAAGAAATGACAACCAGTCTGAATTTTATCAATGGTTTCATTTTAAATTAGATTCCACTCCCTTTTTAGAGCATAAGATTAAAATTAGTGACTTGGCTAAATCTGCCTATCCTGAAGGGTGGGAAGGTTATCAAGCTGTAGCGTCTTACGACCGACAGGAATGGTTTAGAGTCGACAGTGTCTTTGATGGTGACAATCTAACTATTTCCTTCACCCCAGAGCATAAACACACCTACTTTGCTTACTTTGCACCCTACAGTTACGAACGACATTTAGATTTATTAGCTAGCGCCCAAGTGAATAACGATTGTCAATTGCACCATTTAGGTGAAACATTGGATGGTCGCGACATGTCAGTGTTAGAAATAGGGCAAGCCGAAGAAGAAAAACCCGTAGTTTGGATAACAGCAAGACAACATCCCGGCGAAACCATGGCTGAATGGTTAATTGAAGGGCTATTAATGCGTCTTTTCGATCCTGATGACGGAGTGGCCAGAAGATTGCTAGACAAAGCAATATTTTACGTTGTGCCTAACATGAACCCAGACGGTTCCGTCCGTGGTCATTTGCGCACTAATGCAGTTGGCACAAACCTGAATAGAGAATGGCAATCTCCTAGTTTAGAAAAAAGCCCTGAAGTCTTTTTGGTTATGCAGAAAATGCGTGAGACAGGGGTAGATCTGTTTTTAGATATTCATGGAGACGAATCGTTACCTTATAATTTTGTCGCCGGTGCTGAAGGAAATCCCGGCTACAGTAAAAGAATCGAAAAGTTAGAAAATGCGTTTAAGTCAGCTTTTTTAACGGTCACACCGGAATTCCAAGATGAGTTTGGTTACGACAAAGATGCACCTGGTGAAGGTAATATGACAGTGGCGACTAATGCGGTTGGACAATTATATGATTGTTTAGCTTATACCTTGGAAATGCCATTTAAAGATAATGCGCTTTTGCCAGATGCGGCTTATGGCTGGTCTCCAGAAAGATGCAAACAGTTAGGTGAAGATTTACTCGTAGCCGTGAATGCTGTGATTGATGATTTACGTTAGTGAAATAAAACACAATTAGAAACTTGTATTAAACACGATATAACAATAAAAAAAGGGGAGTCGTTTGGAAGTTTTTCATGATTTTTTAAAGCTATTAGATAGTTTTTTAGGGGGCAATGCTCTGTTTCCATTTATCTTGTTGGGAACAGGTCTGTTTTTTACAATTTTTCTAGGTTTTCCGCAAATACGTTATTTTAAGCATGCGTGGAAAGTGGTTACCGGTAAGTTTGATAGTGATGATTCTCCCGGTGATACCAGTCATTTTAGAGCCTTAACTACAGCTTTATCCGGTACTGTCGGTACCGGAAATATTAGTGGTGTAGCATTTGCTATTTTCCTCGGTGGACCAGCAGCATTGTTTTGGATGTGGGCGACTGCATTTTTTGGTATGACTACCAAATTTGTTGAAGTGACCCTTTCTCATAAATATCGCGAAAAAACCGAAGATGGCACTATGGCTGGAGGCCCCATGTATTACATGGATAAACGTCTCAATATGAAGTGGTTAGCGGTGGCATTTGCGATTGCAACGGTAATCAGTTCTTTCGGTACAGGTAATTTACCGCAAAGTAATGGTATTGCCACTAGTATTGAAGAGACCTTCGGCTTTGAACCTTGGATTGTTGGTAGTGTACTAGGGATTCTACTTGCGTTAGTCATCTTAGGTGGAATTCAACGTATAGCAGCGGTTACATCTAAAATTGTGCCTTTTATGGCGCTGATTTATTTAATCGGAGCTTTAGCCGTAATCTTCGCCAATTTAGAAAATATCGGACCTTCATTTACGTCAATATTCTCAGATTTGTTTACCGGTTCAGCAGCAACGGGAGGCTTCTTAGGCGCTTCTATTGCGTATGCATTTAACCGAGGTGTGAATCGTGGTTTATTCTCCAATGAAGCGGGTCAAGGTTCAGCTCCCATCGCTCACGCGGCAGCAAAAACCAAAGAGCCTGTGTCTGAAGGTATGGTTTCAATATTAGAGCCGTTTATCGATACTATCGTTATTTGTACTTTGACCGGTCTCGTTATTTTATCTTCTGGTGTTTGGAAAGATAAACATATCAACCAATTCGAACGCTCCAGTTTAGAAATAGTCGCGGGTAGTTACTCTGAAGAAGATCCACAAGACAGAGAAAACTTGTACCACTATTTAAATAATATCGGTAGTTCAAGCGTTGAAAAATACAATGGTGATATTCAAGTTGTATCTGGCAAAGCGGTGAGTAGTGGTTTTACGATTATTCATGCTCGTTCTTTGGCTGAAGATGTGATGTTTACCGTGGGTGGAAACGAAGATTTATTCACCGGCTCAGTCAAAATAGTGGATGGCAGCATTGTAAAAGAAAACTTGATTTTAACCGGGAAATCTTTGGTACACTCGGCGCGCTTAACCACTATTGCATTTACTAAAGGCTTTTTCGGTGATTTTGGCCAATACATAGTTTCTGTTGGACTATTGTTGTTTGCCTTTTCGACTGCCATCGCGTGGTCTTATTATGGTGATAGGGCAATGACTTATTTACTCGGGCCGCGCTCAGTAATGCCATACCGAGTGGTTTATGTTGCCGGTTTTGTTTGGGCTTCATTTTCAGACACTGAGTTAGTTTGGACATTGGCAAGTGTCGCTATCGTTGTCATGACTTTACCGAACTTGTTTGGTATTTTAATGCTCAGTAAAGAGATGAAAAGTTCGGTTAAGGATTATTGGGAAAGATTTAATAAAGAAAATAAATCCTGATTTAGTAAAATATAAGCAATAATCGATTTGTGTAGCGTTGACGGAGGTAAAACTACCGTCAACGTTTTGTATTTGGAGTATAAATATGGCACTGATAGACTGCCCTTCGTGCAATAAGAAAATTTCCGATAAAGCGGATACTTGTTCCCATTGTGATTTTCTGGTGGGCGATGCATCTGCTGAAGATCTGTTACGAAAAAAGAATTTAAACAAATTTAAGAAACAACACAGTATACAAAACCAGTCTTTGCTGGCGATGTTGATGTTTGTGGCTGGCTTTGGTTTTATGTATTGGGGTGGGGCGCAACCCGGTGACCTGCAACATACTATGGCGATTGCCGTTTCCGTTACTGGTTTTGTTTGGTACGTGGTCAATCGAATTCGATTAATTTTTATAAAGCGAGCTAATTAGTGAGTATAGATGCGTTAGTGTCGTCAATGACAAAAGATACCTATGAAAAGCTGCTACAAGCAGTGGAAACGGGAAAATGGCTTGATGGTTTGCCCTTGACAGAAAGCCAACGAGAGAGCAGCATGCAAGCGGTTATGATGTATCAGGTTAAAGTTTTAAAACTTGATCAACATATGACGTTAAATGCTGATGGCCAAATTAATCATAAAAGCCGTCAACAACTTAAAGAGCAGTTTGCTCCACAAAGCAGCATAGCACGGTTCAAGCAGGATGATTTTTAAACACTTTTTTCGACCCAAATATCAGGATCCTAATCCGCAAGTTAGAATCCAAGCAATTGCAAACTTAATCCCAGAAGAATCTCAACATAAGACTCAATTACACGAGCTCGCCTTTAATGACGAAGATCCAAATGTAAGTTTGGCTGCTTTAACGCGACTAAATAGTTTCGCGCTGTGGTGTAAAATGGCTGAAACAGCCAAGTCTGAACGGGTTAAGAAACGGGCACAGATCACAGTGGAAAATGCTTTGTTTGAACAAGGTGATTTGTTGATCACCGACCAGGAAAGACAAAGATTTATTGCTGAATGCAAAAGTAATTCATTGTTGGAAAAGCTGCTGCAATTACCATCGGTTAAAAATGATGAGTCTGGTTTATTGCTCAAGGTATTAAACAAGCTAAATAAGCCCCATGTCACCAAACAACAATTTATCAATAGCAATAATGAAAAGGTACAACTGAGTTTATTGGCATTGATAGATGATGAGTCTACTCTAAATAAAGCGTTAAAAAGAACGGCTTTTAGTGGAGTAAAAGACGCGATTACCAGTAAGCTTCAAAAAATCGAAGAAGCAAAACTCAAGCCCTTAGAAATTGAGAAAGACGCAAAATTAGTACTGTCTCGTTTATTGGCGTTAAAAGATAAATCTGACTATGCATTAATCAAACAACAAAACCGAGAACTGACGGATTCATTTACTGCTCTGCAACAAGAATTTGCTTGTTTAAATGACGAAACAAAAGAGCAATTAAATACGCGCTTCGACGAAATTAGCCACAAAGTCACCAGCTTAATTCAACAATTAGCACCCAAGTTCGAAGCAGCAGAGCAATTTAAAGCGCTTAATGCACAGCTAGAAAAAATTGCACAAAAAGTGAATTTAATTTTAGCTGAAGCGAATAAAGAGTTGTCACAAGATGTGGAAAAGGTAACTCTTGGGGCTGTGGAAGCTTATGAACATGCTTTGCAAGATTGTCAGCAACAATTAACTATAATATTTCCTGAACTATCCCACGATATTGGACTAAAACGAATTTGGGAATCTATTTCTTCACAAATTATTCAATGCCGTTCAACCTTAGAACGTTTGCCTGAATTTAAAAAAGCGGTGACTCTTGGTAAAGAGTTTATTGAGCAATTTAAACGTCTCAAGCCGCCTACAGATATAAGCCAGATTAGTGCCTCTAAAGAGTATTTAACTGAGCAAACATCATATTGGAAAGCGTTGTCTGCGCCTTACGGTTCAGGTTGGCCTAAGGAACTTGAAGTTGAGTGGCAGGATTGCCGTAAAGCGTTTAACGCGGGATTAAAAAAGCTTTTAGATGATGTAAAACAGAACGAAAATCGCTGTAAAGCCAAGTTAAGAGCCATCGACGGACTGATTTCCCAAGGTAAATATAATGCTGCAATGGGCTTGTATGAAAAAGTCACAAGTTGGTATGAGCAACTTCCTGAACGCAATCAACATTTTGTTAGCCGTCAACTCCAAGCAATTAAAGAACAAGTTGAAAATCTAAAAGATTGGCAACAGTACATTGCTCAACCTCGTAAACCTACAGTGCTCAAAGAAGCCGAAACTATTGCTTTGCATCCATTGCCTGTTGAACAACAAGTCGCGGAGGTTAAACGCCTAAGAAGTGCTTGGAATAGTCTCGGCAATACAGACTCAGAGGCGGACACTATTCTTAACAAAGCCTTCGATATGGCGATTGAAAAAGCATTTGAACCTTGCCGCATACATTTCGCTGAGATGGAGTCTCAACGCAAAGACAATGAACTGCAAAAGTTAGCATTAATCGAGCGCTGCAAATTATTGCAAACTGAAGAGAAATCAGTCAGTGCAATAGCGGAAGAAGTCAGTCAAATTCGACAGCAGTGGAAGCGTATTGGTAAAGTGGATTATAAGATATTAGATACAATCAATGAGGCATATTTAAATGCACTCAAACCACTAAAAGCGCAAATTCAGCAATTCCACCATGACAACGCAGAATCTAAGCAAATGCTAATTAGCAAAGCGCAGGTGTTGCTTACCCATGAAGATATTAATGAAGCAATTGAGCAAGCCAAAAAGCTGCAACATCAGTGGAAAGAAATCGGTAATGCTGGTCGCAAACAAGACGCTTTATTATGGAAACAATTTAGACATGTTAATGACCAGTTATTTGCAAAACGCAATGACATTCAAAACAACAATAAACAAGCATTGCAAAAAGGCATTGAAGAAGCTGAAGTTGCTTTGCAGGGGATTCAACAAGGAGCAGATGGTGCCGACAGTTTATCTGCTATTGAGAAAGTAGTTGAACAATTGCAGCAATTTAGAGCCAGTCTTGATGATAATGAACAGGTCTTAAAGTCGCTTAGCAGTAAATTAATCAAAATTGAGAAACAACTCGCCAGCAAAAAACGATCGGTGACTAGTGATAAGCAGCGCCGAATGTTAGATAACGTATTCAAATTGTTAGGCGGCTCAATCAGTGAGCAAGAAACTAAAGACTTAGTAGAGCAGTTACCCCAAGCATGGAGACAAGCTTACCTTAGTGATAAAGCGACTGATTTTAACCGTAACCAAATTGCAGTTTTGTTGGAGATTCTTGGATCTGAAGAAAGTCCAAAAGAGGATTCTCAATTGCGTAAAAATCTGCAGTTACAAATGATGACCGATAAGTTACAACACGGTGAACAGCTAGATAAAGACACATTACTATTACAGTTTATTCAACAAGGGAAATTAGCTGCAGAGGCGAGTGATAAAGATCGGCAGTTACTCGAACGGGTAAAATCCCACTTTATCAATTAAATGCAAAAATTGGCCGGTGAATTAACTTAATTCACCGCGCAAATTTGTTATTAATTGACGTTTTATTTCTTCCACTGGAAGCTCTTTACTGAGCAGATAATGTAGTTTCGCTAATGCTGCTTCTGGTGTCATATCATGTCCAGACACCACTCCAACTTCACGCAATACATGACCGTTTGCATAGCCACTCATGTTCACTTTACCACTAAAACATTGTGTGCAATTTAGTACAATAATATTGTTCTGCTGGGCTTCTTTGAGTTGTGCTAACAACGCCGGGTTTTGCGGTGCATTACCGACACCATAACTCAATAAAATTAACGCTTTGACTGGTTGCTGTAAGGTGTTTCTAATGACTTCTGCACTGATCCCCGGATACAAGGTTACTACACCTATGGGTTGTGCATTTACAGGGCTGACCTTCATTACTTTTTGGCTGTCTTGGCTGATTTTCCCAGCAATAAGTTCGATATCGATTCCCGCTCTAAGTAGTTCTGGATAATTTGGTGAGCCAAAAGCGTCAAAACCATCAGCGTCAACTTTGCGACTACGATTTCCACGAAACAAACGGTTATTGAAATATAATGATACTTCGGAAATAGGGTAGTTAGCCGCGATGTAAAGGGCATTTAACAGGTTTACTTGACCGTCTGAACGCAATTCAGCAAGAGGAATTTGCGAGCCTGTCACAATCACTGGTTTGCCTAAGTCTTCTAACATGAAGGATAGCGCTGAAGCCGTATATGCCATCGTATCAGTACCATGCAAGATAATAAAACCATCATAGTCGGCATAGTTAGCACTGATATCATCGGCGATGTTTTGCCAATCATGGGGGCTCATGTCTGAAGAATCGATTAGACTTTGATACTCCTGAATCGTAAATTCGGGCATCTCAGGGCGATGAAATTCAGGCATATTATTAAGGGTCTCGGTCAAAAAACCAGAGACTGGAACATAACCATGGGATGAAGGGCGCATACCAATTGTGCCGCCAGTATAGGCCACGTAAATTCGTTTTTTAGTGTGAGTCATTATTTTTTATGTCTATTAATGCAATGCCGACATTCTAACCTGAAATATTCCCTTATTGACGATATATTGTTGTAATTTCACTGAGTATTTACAAAAATGATGATAACGAGGTAACTATCTAAAGTGGGTAGTTTTTCAAAAGCAAAGGACAAATTTTGATTAATATAAAGACAGTTACTTTATTAACGATAATTCTAGTAAGCACTTTGTTCGCAGCGACTTCCCACTCAGAAGAAGTGTTGAGTATGCGCGAACGTGCAGCATTAATAGATGACATACTCAAAGATCGTCTTGAGCGAACGCTTCCCAAGTTGATGGAGCGGGAAGGGATCGACATGTGGATTTTGATATCTAGGGAGTATAACGAAGATCCAGTGTTAAAAACCATGTTACCAGCAACCTGGTTATCGGCTAGACGCAGAACTATTTTGGTGCTGTTTAATCCCGGAAATGGACAAGCTGTGGAACGTCTTGCAGTAAGTCGATACGACGTCGATAGCATGTTTAGAAAAGGATGGGATAAAGAAAAACAACCCAACCAATGGCAACGCCTTGTGGAATTAATAAAACAAAAAAATCCACAAAAAATAGCCCTCAATAAATCTGCTCATTTTGCTTTAGCTGATGGTCTGAGTGCAACAGAATACCAAGAGTTAATGGACGCTTTGCCTTCCGAGCTATCCAACAAAGTGGTTTCATCACAAAATTTAGCCATCGCGTGGTTAGAAACCCGTAGCGGCAAAGAAATGGAAGTGTATCCAAGCTTAATTAAAATCGGTCATCGCTTAATTGCTGAGGCTTTTTCCAATCAGGTTATTACTCCCGGAGAAACAACTACGGAAGATGTGGTTTGGTGGTTAAGGGAAAAAAGCAGAGAACTAAAATTAACCAATTGGTTTCATCCATCCGTTTCAATTCAACGCTCAAGTACAGTGAAGTTTGACCATTTAAAAGCTTTTACAGCTAGCAATGCGGAACAGGTTATTCAAGCGGGTGACCTTTTGCACGTGGACTTCGGATTGGTTTATTTGCGTTTACATTCTGATCAACAACAGCATGCTTATGTGTTAAAACCAGGTGAGACGGATGCACCTGACTATCTGCAAAAGGCATTTACAAAAGCTAATCGATTACAAGATATTTTTACCAATAACTTCAAACCAGGACGAACTGGAAATGAAGTACTAAAGATGTCTAGAGAGCAAGCTATTGCTGAGGGTATTAAACCCTCAATTTATACTCACCCAATTGGTTATCATGGTCATGCAGCTGGAACCACTCTTGGGATGTGGGATTCTCAAGGTGGTGTGCCGGTCACAGGTGATTATCCCTTGCACCTCAACACCGCTTATTCCATCGAATTGAATGCCGCTTCTTTTATTCCAGAATGGAAAAAGGAAATTCGGATTATGTTAGAGGAAAATGCATTTTTTGATAGTAGCGGAGTGCATTACCTAGATGGCCGGCAAACAAAACTCCACCTAATTCAGCCTAAATAGAGCATGATTTATAACACTTTCTAGAAATAAAAAGTGTTACAGGATTTATATTATCAAGCTAGTCTCGAAGTGCTTTGTTATGCTTGACATCTAACAATAAAAACACGCACTAACACAGGAAAAAAATATGAAAATTAGAATTAAGCCGATGGCGATAAAACAAGCACTGATCGCTATGTCTGTATCAATTGCTTTAGCGGGTTGTGCAGGTAACAGCACGGACAACTCAACGGGTAATCAGGTGGCGGCTGAAAAAATGACTCAATTAACTGAGTCGAAAAAAATCCAAGAATTAACTGAAAATTACTTTAATGAAAGTATGGCGTTTAATCCGATTTATTCTACTTTTGTTGGCGAAACTAAATATAACGATCAATTTGATGAACCGCTAACGGAAGCTGTTTTCGCTAAACGTTTAGCCTTTGAGAAGAAATATTTAGCGGCTGTTAATACTATCGATTCAAGTAAATTGAGTGGTCAGGATTTATTGAGCTATGAAGTATTTAAACGGGATCTTGAAGTAGGTATCAGAGAGTTTGAATTGCCTGAACACTTGATGCCAATAAGTCAGTTCGGTGGCGTACATAGTTATTTTGCAATGTTAGGCTCAGGCAGTAGTGCACAGCCTTTTAATACCGCGCAAGATTATCGTAACTTTATGAAGCGCTCGGTTGGCTTTTCTGCTTACATGGACAGCGTAATTACGACTATGCAAGAAGGCATTAAAAAAGGTGTAGTCCATCCCAAGCCAATTATTGAAAAGCTGATACCGCAATTAAGTGCTCATGTTGTAGATGATGTTAGCAAAAGCGTTTTTTACGGCCCAGTAGCCGCGTTAGAGGATAATGAAAATATATCCGAAGATGAAAAAGCTAAATTAAAAAGTGAATATATTGCCGTTATTAAGCAAGTCATTATTCCTGCATATGCCAAGGTGGCAAAATTTGTAGCAGGCGAATATCTGCAAAATGGCCGTGATACTGTTGGCTTATCGGCACTTCCTAACGGTAAAAAATGGTATGAATACCGAATCGAAACGAATACCACATTACCTTTAACCGCTGAAGAAATACATGAATTTGGCAAGCAAGAAGTGGCTCGCATTTTATCAGAAATGATTAAAGTAAAAGAAACTGTCGGCTTTGAAGGGGATTTACCTGCATTTTTCGAGTTTTTGCGTACAGATGACCAATTTTACTTCGATTCTAAGCAAGGGATCATTGATGGTTATACAGAAGTAAAAGAAAAGATTAATGAAAGACTACCATTACTGTTTGAAGTATTTCCTAAAGCGGATTACGTGGTGAAACCGGTTGAGGCATACAGGGAAGCTTCTGAAGCAGGAGCCAGTTATATGCCTCCGGCACCGGATGGCTCGAGACCGGGGATTTTTTATATTAATACCCGTGATCTAAAAGGCCAACCAAAGTTTTCACTAGAAACCTTAAGTATTCATGAAGCGGCACCCGGGCACCATTTCCAAATCGCGATTCAGCAAGAAGTAGAATCCCTTCCAAAATTCCGTAAATTTGGTGGTTACACTGTGTTTGCTGAAGGTTGGGCGTTATACGCAGAAAGCTTAGGTAAAGAGTTAGGGCTCTTCACTGACCCTTATATGTGGTACGGGCGACTAAGCGACGAACAATTGCGTGCTATGCGTTTAGTGGTCGACACTGGATTACATGCATTCGGCTGGACTAGAGAGGAGGCCATCGCCTACATGTTAGCCAATTCATCTATGGCCAAAAGCGATGTTGTTGCAGAAGTTGAACGTTATATTTCAATCGGCGGCCAAGCGCTCGCTTACAAAATAGGTCAACGACATATCCGTATGTTGCGCAATAAAGCCTCTGCCGCACTGGGTGATAAGTTCGACGTTCGCAAGTTCCACACCCAAGTGCTAATAGATGGCGCATTACCTATGCCCATTCTTGAAGCTAAAATTGACCGTTGGATCGAGAGTCAAAAAAGTTAAACACATAAGGTTTGCTAGCTTTACAGCGTTTTCAGCGCTCTTTCGATGAGTTAGTATGATAGGCGAGGCTTAGGTCTCGCCTTTTTATTTCCCTTAATAATTTCCAATATCGTAATTTTAAAGGACTTTTGTGAAGTTTTTACATACCTCAGACTGGCATATTGGCCGTCAATTCCACAACGTTTCTCTACTTGAAGATCAACAATATGTGCTTAATCAGTTGATCGAGTACATTAAACAACAAGAAGTTGATGCGCTAATTATAGCTGGGGATATATATGATCGTGCATTACCGCCAGCTAACGCAGTAGAGTTGCTTGATCAAGTCCTTACAACTATCTGTATAGATTTAAAAATTCCAACTATTTTGATTCCAGGAAATCATGATAGTGCTGAAAGAGTCAGGTTTGGCGCAAAACACATGAAACAATCTGGCCTGCATATTATCGGTGATTTACAGCAGATTACACAGCCAACTATCATTGATATAAAAGGGGGTGAAGTTGCTTTTTACGGTATTCCATATTGTGAGCCAGCAATGGTTAGAAATACCTTTGATGTGGAGGTTAGCAGTTATGATGAGGCTCACAGTTACTTGGTCGAAGAAATTAAAAAAGTGATGTCAGACAAACAAAAAAATGTGTTGATCAGCCATTGTTTTATTGATGGTGCCAGCGAATCTGACTCTGAACGACCATTACAAATAGGCGGTGCAGACCGAGTGAGTTATCAACCTTGTATCGACTTTGATTACGTGGCCTTAGGGCACCTGCATAGTCCGCAGTTTAAAGGAAAAGAACATATCCGTTACTCTGGTTCGATCATGAAATATAGTTTTTCAGAGCAGCACCAGAAAAAAGGTGTAACTCTGGTTGAATTCGACTCTGAAATGCCAGTATCAATGACACACCTAGCGCTTAAGCCACTCAGAGACATGCGTATTATTGAAGGTGAATTAAGCACTATTTTAGAACAAGGTAAAGTCGACCCCAACAATGACGATTATCTTTTGGTTAGGCTAACAGATAAGCACGCAATCTTAGATCCCATGGGTAAGTTAAGAGAGGTGTACCCCAATGTGTTGCACCTTGAAAAACCTGGCATGCTAGAAACCAACTCAACACAATTAAATCAAGAGTCGTTAAAGCAAGGGGAGCTGGATATGTTTCGAGATTTCTATTCGCAAATTGCCGGCCAAGCCATGTCAGAGGATCAAGATAAATTGGTCTCCGAACTAATTAATCGATTAACCAAATAGGGACATTAACATGAAGCCACTTAAACTGACTGTACATGCTTTTGGCCCTTTTTCTGGTACTGAATGTATTGATTTTGCGGAGTTGGGATCTAACCCCTTATTTTTGATAAATGGCCCTACAGGCGCGGGCAAAAGCTCCATACTTGATGCCATCTGTTTTGCCTTATATGGCCAAACAACCGGGGCTGAACGCTCAGCCTCACAAATGCGCTGTGATTTCGCCGATATAAATTTACTGACCGAGGTAACCTTAGATTTTAGCTTGGGCAATAAGGCTTATCGTATTTCTCGGATCCCTATGCAAGAGAGGGCTAAGAGTGTTGGAGAAGGCACCACGTCGCAAAATTCCAAAGCCAGCCTTTGGGAGCTTGATGGTAGCGAGAACAATCGGCTACTAGTTTCATCTAGCGTGAAAGAAGCAGACAACCAGATTAGAAGTCTTATTGGATTAGATGTTGAACAATTCCGTCAGGTTATGGTGTTACCTCAAGGTAAGTTTAGAGAATTGTTGTTAGCGGACTCTAAAGATCGCGAAAAAATATTTAGCCAGTTATTTCAAACTTCCATCTATAAGAGGATTGAAGATGGTTTAAAACTCCAAGCTGCAGAGATTAAAAAAGCGGTGGAGCAACATCAGAACCAAATAAAAGGCATATTGCAAAGTGCTGACGTCAACTCAGAAGAGCAGGTTGAAACAAGCATTGTGCAGATAAAACCAGAACTTGTACTGGCATTTACTCAAAAACAAGATGCACAAAGCCAGGTTAAACAAACGGAAAAAGCCTTAGAAGCGGCTAATCAATTAGTTAAAAAGTTCACCGACTTTGAGTTGAAAAGTCATGAGTTAGAACAACTTAAAGAATCCATTCCCGCGTTCGACAAGCTAAAACAACAGCTGAGGCTTGCCCAAGTTGCACAAAAGTTAGCACCTCTTTTTAAAGACAAAAAGAGCGTGGCATCAAAACTAGCTCAAGGGCAGGAAAAATTAGCTAACAGTCAATCGGCATTAAGCCAATATGACGCCCAGTTAAAACAAGCAGTAGAAAGATTTAGCGCCGCACAAGTTGAGCAGCAACAAGTTGAGTCTGTGCAAAAACAACTCAATCAACTGGAACAGTTTTTAAAAGTGGCGCAAAACTTAAACGCCGCCACAGTGTTAAAAGAAAAGGCCCAATCACAGGCGACGGAGAGTAAAAGTAAACTTAATAAGCAACAAGGTCAGATAGACACTATCAGTTCACAAATAATGGGTTTAGAACAACAATGGCAGCAACTTTCAGAGCAAGTAAGCGCCATCGCAGCACAACAACTATTACTTGAAAAGTTAAGTCAAAACTTGACCAAGGGTAAAAATTTACAGAAATTACGGGACGAATTAAAGCAACTGCAACAGCAAAGTGCTCTGGCCAGACGTGATTATGATTCAGCCCAAAATAGCTTATTAGACAGTTCACGCTTAGTTAAAAAAACCGAGTTTTCTTGGCATGCTAGTCAAGCGGCTATTTTGGCCCAAGAGTTAGAAGACGGAGAGGCATGTCCTGTGTGTGGTAGTTTGCAGCACCCTAATATTGCCACGACACAAGGTGTTATTGAATTCACCAGCAAAGAAAAAGTCGATGAGGTTAGAGCCCTAGAACAACAAGCAACTAACACGCGAGATAAGGCAAAAGCACTATTAGATAACGCTGTCAGCAAGGAAACCGTTAAACAGAGCTTAATTGATTCCCTAAACCAAGAGTTAGGCGATATTGCATCTAAAAGCATAGAAGAGATGCAAACTGAGCACGACACTCAGCAGCACAAAGTCAGTGAGTTATTAAGGGTTCAAAAAAACCTGACAACTGTAGCTGAAAACCTAGAAAACAATAAAAACACACTCAAAGAGTACCAAGCTAAACTCTCTGGTTTGCAAGACCAAGCAGCGGTAGATGAGAAAGGTTTGATCACAGCTGAAGCGAATGTTGCGCAACTTGAAAAACAAGTCCCCTCTCAGCAACGTAATATTTCCGAGCTAGAATCCAATATAGATGGTCTAAAACGTAAGATTAGCCAGCTTAATGAGGCCTTAGTGTCTGCTCGACAAGACAAAGAAGTCGCCCAATCTCAATTCGACCAAGGTCATGCCAACAACCAGGCATTACAGGCAAATTTAGCTGAGTTGGAAACCGAAAGTCGAGAGGCCGAAAAAAATTGGGAAACCGCTTTAGGGGCAAGTGAGTTTATTAATGAAGACGCTTTTTTAGCCGCGCAACTAAGTGATCAACAACAACTTGAGTTACAAACCAATATTGAAGAGTTTAAAACTAGGCTGGATAATTTAACCGGAGCGGTTTCCCAACTTAAATCTGAGTTAACCGCCCAAAGCAAACCTAACCTTGTTGTGATCCAAGACGAACTTGCTTTGGCTAATTCAGTGCTTAATGAAAAAGATCGCATATGGCGGGAATTAGAAGAGCGCAAAAATCAGCTTCTTTCGGTGCAAACCAAGTTAATTGCTGCCCATAAAAAGAACCAAGCACTTGAAGTGCAATATCAAACCGTAGGAACCTTATACGAGGTATCTAACGGACTCACCGGTGATAAAGTTAGTTTGCAGCGATTTGTGCTCAGTGTCTTGTTAGATGATGTATTGATACAGGCTTCACAGCGATTGTCGTTAATGAGTAAAGGCCGATATCAACTTATTCGCAAGGAAGAGCGTGCGAAAGGCAACAAAGCATCTGGACTTGAACTGGAAGTAGATGATGCCTACACCGGCAAATCGCGTCCTGTTGCCACTCTGTCAGGGGGAGAGTCCTTTATGGCTGCCTTATCATTAGCCTTGGGTTTGTCTGATGTGGTGCAGTCCTATTCAGGTGGTATTCGACTGGATACATTATTTATAGATGAAGGGTTTGGTAGTTTAGACTCTGAGTCGTTAGATTTAGCCATCCGCACTTTAATCGATTTGCAATCCACTGGCCGCATGATTGGGATCATTTCCCATGTTAGTGAGTTAAAAAGTCAAATGGCCCTGCGAGTTGATGTGAAATCAGGCAGAGCGGGTAGTCAAATTGAGGTGTTAACTGCATAACGAGTCTGAATATAAAAAGCCATGGCATAAATAGACAAAAAAACATATCTGCTTGACAACTTAGTGCATATAGTTATCATGGTAACTATATTGTTTTGATTAAGGACTGCTCTGTGCATTGTATCTTTGCCACCATTACACCAAAGCCCCAATATTTTAAATATGCAAAAAAAGCTATCCTTGGAATATTAGGGGCTACTCGAAAAGAAGAAGGCTGCTTGCAATTTGACGTCCACACAAATCAAAGTGAAACACAGCTATTTTTATATGAACAATGGCAGGATGAAAGTGCCCTTGAACAACATTATCAGCAAGATTATACAAAACAGGTGTTTACTGCTTATCAAGACTGGTTAGCTGAGCCTGTTGAGATAAAAACCATAGCTTTGCTTAAATAATGGTAGAAGTTTAAAAGTATGTTTTTTCTAAAAGAGCTACCGACTCAAGCAATGATAAACCGCTACAGTGAAGATTACTTTCCTGAGCGAAGTGAAGATGTCGCTAAAAAATTGCAAGGACTGCGAGAATACAGCACTTTGATTCGAAAATTAGAGGACTACTTTGCTAGCCACAACCTTTCTCAATTACGATTTTTAGTCATGATGGTGATTGATCGTGAGCCGGATCGTGATCACCTCCTTGCCCATGAAATAACAGAAAGGTTAGATGTATCAAAGCCGGTATTGAGTCGAGCCATAAAGAAGCTTATTGCAGCCTCGTTATTGTCTTCCAAAAAGGATAAGCAAGATGCAAGGGCAGTTTTGCTATCTTTGACTCCAACAAGTAAAGAATTACTGAGGTCAATATTGCCCGGCTATTTTGACATTCTGAGTGCTCAAAGCCACTCGGTGTAGATAAAACCGTTATTCGTTTATGTAAGTTTTGGGCTTGTAGTAGCACATGTCCAAGTTACCGTTACCCTTAAAGTGAAAGAATTCACTTTCTAAACCACGAGCGCTTTGTAAACGCTTTTGGAAGGCGTCAGAGTCCTGTTTTTGTATTTCAATTTTAATGCGCTCTTCAGGGGCAATATTTTCTGCCATTTTAATCCAATGTATTTTACTACGCTGCTCAGCTTGTACGATAACGCCACTCGCTTCATTGACACTTGCCCGTTTTAAGGATTGCAAGGCAGGCATGCCATAGATAACCTGACCAAAGGAGCTCATGTTTCGATCTAGGTGTCGAGTAGCTTGGCCAATGACCATATAAAAATGGGTAGTGGCTGAGTCTTTATTTACATCCCTGGCCATGGCTACATTACCTGGGCAGTGAAGAAGCCACTCTTCTTTACTTTGTAAATCTCGACCGGCAGGAAATTCATGTAAATAGCCAGTTTCAGGTGCCATGAAATCATTTTTTTGTTCCAGTTGAAAGGCACTAATGGGGGGAATAGGGCGGGTAAACTCTGCCTTTAATGGACTATTAAATTGAGTTGGTTTTTTATCCTCAAGATCACCTGCTTGGGCAACAAAACCGTCTATCACCCGATAAAAGTCTAAGCCGTCGTAATAACCTTGGTTCACTAAGTTTTTAAACCGCGTAACATGATTAGGCGCAATAAATGGTGCAAGCTCGATGATCACTAATCCTTCGTCAGTTTGCATATAAACTTGGTTTTCTAATCTAGGTGCACGCCATTCTGTTTGGACTTTACTCAAAGCTGAACAAGAAAAGAATGCAACAACGATTAAAAGTGTAGTGAAAGGTTTCATGGTTATTCCTTGTATAAAAAAGCCCGTTAATGACTACATTAACGGGCTTTGTTTAATCCGTAAACTTAATTAGGTTTTTGGCTATTTTACTTCGACCCCAGCGGCTTGCTTGTCAGCATGATAACTGGAACGCACCATAGGTCCGCAGGCTGCGTGAGTAAATCCAATGCTGTGAGCATAGTCACCTAATTCGTCAAATTCAGACGGGTGTACATAACGTTTTAAAGGGTAATGGTGTTTGCTAGGTTGCAGATATTGTCCCAACGTAAGCATATCAACATTGTGAGCACGCAAATCGTCTAACACTAAGCTTATCTCTTGCTTGTCTTCACCCATTCCCATCATTAAGCCTGATTTAGTCGGGATCTCAGGATGTTGTTCTTTGAATTTTTTGAGAAGATCGAGTGACCACTGATAGTTTGCCCCTGGACGACATTCTCGATAAAGACGAGGTATGGTTTCCAAGTTATGATTAAACACGTCTGGCACACCTTGTTTAAATATTTCTAGTGCGCGATCCATACGGCCACGAAAGTCGGGTACCAGTACTTCAATTTTGGTCGATGGGCTGTGTTCACGAATAGCATTAATACAATCGACAAAATGTTGAGCACCGCCATCACGCAAATCATCACGGTCAACAGACGTAATGACCACGTACTTTAATCCCATCTCAGCAATGGTTTTAGCAAGTTTAATCGGTTCTTCTGCACTTGGAGGTAAAGGCTTTCCGTGGGCAACGTCACAAAATGGACAACGTCTGGTACAGATATCACCCAAAATCATAAAGGTAGCTGTACCATGGTTGAAACACTCCGCTAAGTTAGGGCAGCTTGCTTCTTCACATACAGAATACAGATTATTTTTGCGCAGGGTTTGTTTGATGTGATCAATTTTTTCCGTTGTACGGGGTAATTTAATTTTGATCCACTCAGGCTTACGCAACATTTGTTCTTTTTCTGTGGGAACAATCGTAATGGGAATGTGTTTTACTTTCTCATCATCGCGGAGTTTTACTCCAGCTTGTGGTCGTGCGTTACTCATCAAAACCTTCTTTATATTCTTTGTGATCAATATTTAACAAATTGCAAAAGTGCTCAACCAATTTAGTGCCTGCTGCATTTACAGATTGCGGGCCACCAATAGTTGCGCAATTTATCATCTCAAGGCCAGCATAGCCACAAGGATTAATACGATTAAATGGCGACAAGTCCATGTTTACATTCAATGCTAAGCCGTGAAATGAGCAGCCTTTACGTATACGTAGCCCAACTGAGCAGACTTTCTTTTCGTCAACATATACCCCAGGAGCGTCAGCTTTAGGATAAGCGTTGATTGCATAATCCTGCAAAGTATTCACAACACAGCTTTCAAGGGCAGTTACCAAGTTCCTTACACCAAGCTTACGCCGCTTAATGTCCAACAAAACATACATAGTTTGCTGACCTGGACCGTGATAAGTAACCTGTCCACCTCGGTCGACTTTCACCACGGGGATATCCCCAGGTGCTAATAAGTGTTCTTCTTTACCAGCCTGACCTTGGGTAAACACAGGTAAGTGTTCAACTAACCATATTTCATCTGCAACAGTTGCGTCTCGAGAATCGGTAAAATCTTGCATTGCCTGCCAGATGGGCTGATAACTTTGTTTACCTAATTGACGAACAACTAAAGACATATTACGCAAACGCCACTACCGATTTCATTACAGCACAACTCTTACTAATTCTAAGCTAGATAACTCAGTGTAAATGGTTTCCATATGTTCTTTACTAGTCACCTTTACGCTAATAGATAGCGAATGGTAGGTACCTTTAGAACTGGGTTTTACTGTTGGGCTGTAATCACCTGGTGCATGGTTCTGCAAACAAGAAATAACATCATTAGGAAGCTGCTCATGAGCAACTCCCATTACTTTGAATGTCTGCAAACAAGGAAAATCCAACAATTGATCGAATTTAGTATCCACTTTTTACTCTTCACTAATTTAGGGATTTGAATGCTAGTGAATTGACTAGTCACCAAATCCAAGTTGTAATTTTATATAATCATATGCCCGGTCAAACAATCCGCCTTCTTGCACTTCATGCAGGGCGACTAACGGGTATTCAGCAATATCTTCACCTTCTAGTTGCAAAAATAGCTTACCAACCACTTCACCTTTTGCGATGGGGGCTTCCAAACTTTTTTCTAGTTCAAAGTTTGCTTTGAGATTTTTGACCTGACCTCTAGGGATAGTTATGGGGGTGTCTTGGTTAATTCCCAAGTCTACAGTTTCTTTATCACCCATATAAATACGGTGGGAAACAAAGCTGTCACCCGCTTTATATGGCGTGACGGTTTCAAAGAAACGGAATCCATACTTTAATAATTTTTTATTTTCATTTTTACGGGCTCTTTCACTATCAGCGCCCATAACCACTGCCACCAAGCGCATATCACCTTGGGTAGCAGATGTAACTAAGCTGTAACCAGCATCAGAAGTATGACCGGTTTTGATCCCGTCTACATTTAAGCTTTTGTCCCACAACAGACTATTACGGTTATATTGTTTTATATCGTTGTAAGTAAATTCTTTCTCTTCATACAAGGCGTACTCTTCAGGAACATCATTAATTAGTGCACTGGCAAGAATAGCCATATCACGGGGAGACGTGTAATGATCCGCATCATGCAAACCATGACTATTAACAAAATGGGTTGATGTCATGCCTAATTTTTCAGCATGGGCATTCATTAAACTAACAAATGCACTCTCTGTTCCGGCAATGTGTTCCGCCATGGCCACGCAAGCATCGTTACCTGATTGAATGATAATGCCGCGATTTAAATCGTGTACTGAAACTTGCTTACCGACTTCAATAAACATTTTCGATGAATCTGGAAAGTTTTTGGCCCACGCATTTTCAGATACCGTCACCATATCGGATTCTGAAATATTACCTAACTTGAGTTCATTACCGATAACATAACTGGTCATCATTTTAGTTAAACTTGCTGGAGCAAGTTGTATATCCGCATTTAGTTCTGCAATCACATGACCGGTATTATGATCGATCAACAAGAAGCCTTTAGCGGCAACGGTCGGAGGAGGGGGGATGACTACAGCTGAAAATGCACTAACCGAAAATACGGCTGTGCTTACTGAGCAAAACAACCCGAAAAAAATAGACTTAATATTGTTCATTGACCTACCATTATTATTAATCTTTTAAAAAGTGTTTCTTGAGCGGTGCGTAATATATCATTTCTGCCAATCACTTTCGTGAAAAATATCTTCAAGTTCGTTTAATCGTTTAGATTTTATGGCGGACGACATATTTGGCTCAACAATAGACGCATGGGTATTCACTAAATATCCACAATTCCCTTAATTACAACTCATGTTACGACCACTAAAAGTTAAAAAAAGTTTAACTTGTTTTTCAACTCAGTATACAACTTCATTAGGGGGTCATAGTCGTTTGGCTGTATATGCGAAAGGCACTGTTATAGCCATCTAATTTTAATTGTTGCAAAAGTTGTTCTGCATGATTTTCATCATCCAAAGGACCTAAATGCAATCTGAATAGACCATTTTCGTTTGGTGTGTTGACGGATACTTGATACTGGCTTTGAAGACCTTGAGCTAATGCTTGTACTTTTGTTGCATCTTGTAAAGCCGCAACTTGGATAAATAGCTGGTTATCTGCTTTTGCTGATGCTATTTCAGACGCTGATGGCGCTGGTGTATTACCTACAGTCAGCATGCCATTTTGATCCACGTGCATTACTTCTACTTTCACATGAGCCGTTCCGGTATCTAACACGCCAATTTTCATCGCTGCTGCATAAGATAAATCGATGATACGATTGTGATGGAATGGCCCTCGGTCATTGACTCGTACCACAGCAATTTTACCATTTTCTATGTTTGTCACTTTGACGATCGATGGCAGCGGTAGGGTTTTATGGGCGGCACTCATGGCAAACATATTGTAGACTTCGCCGTTAGCGGTTAAATGGCCGTGGAACTTCTGTCCGTACCAAGATGCAATACCTTGTTTAACGTAGCCTTTTCCTGTTGTAAGAGGTTTATAATATTTGCCTAAAACAGTGTACGGTCGCATCGATGCGGCAAGATATGGTTCGTATTTAGGCTGCACATCACGAAAATCAATATCTCGACTAATCGTTTTTGGTTTTGAATCTGAATGCTGGCTATAACGACCTGTATTACTACAAGACGCAATTAGCGCACAAAGTATCAAACAACCAATTATTCTCATTTTAATTCCATTGCTTGTTGTAGCTGTTGACTAAACTGAAATACTGCCATGGCATATAATGGGCTGTGATTATAGCGAGTTATCGTGTAAAAGTTAGGTAGTCCTACCCAATACTCAGTATTATCAGGTTGTTCAAATGCGAGTAATTTCACGCTTTGTTGTGCTGATAAGGAAGTTTTGTCATCTAGTCTTACGCCCGCGTCACTTAACTCTTGCCATGTGTGCTTATATTTTAAGCTTTTACTGACTAAATCATCAACTTTATTACTGGATGTTGCAACTGTTGCTTTAAATGCAATAGGTTCGCCTGATTGCCATCCATGACGTTTAAAGTAATTAGCCACGCTGCCAATCGCATCTGTGGGATTGTTTAAAAGATCGCGAACGCCGTCGCCATCAAAATCTACTGCATAATGCCGATAGCTAGAAGAGATAAACTGACCCCAGCCCATGGCCCCAGCATAAGAACCTTTAACATCGGCTAAATCGAAGCCTTCTTCTCGGGTGAGTAGAAAATATTCCGCTAATTCACTTTTAAAAAAAGTGGCACGGGGAGGGTAGTAAAAACCCAGCGTATACAATGCATCTAATACCGAATATTTACCTTTATACGTGCCATAAAAGGTCTCAACTCCAATAATCGCGACAATGATTTGAGCAGGGACTCCGGTTTCTTGCTCAGCTCGTTGCAAATCCTCTTGGTGCTCTTGCCAAAAGGCTAGTCCTTTGGCAAGACGCTTTTCAGTTAGGAAAATAGGGAAGTATTGATGCCAAGGTTTGGCTTCCCAAGGTTTAGCAATGGCTTCTAAAATAGTCTGGTTCTTGTTAGCCCCGTTTAATGTTTGTTTTATAAAGTCGGGATCAAATTGATGCTTTTCAGCCATCATTGTAATGAACTCTTCTATTTGCGCATCAACTTTTGAATCGACGTCTTGGTTAGCCATTCCTTGTGTCATATTCAGGCATAAAATGGAAAACAATATACATTTTGTTAGCGCACGCATTTTCTCTCCGCTTGGAAATCAGCCCGCTTAGGCCGTTTATTTAGTTATTATTGTCTGGAAAGCAGACGTTTTTGGGTACTGATTGCCATTAGAATGCCAAATCCGGCTAATAAAGTCACCATTGATGTTCCGCCATAGCTGACGAGTGGTAAAGGCACACCCACTACCGGCAATAAACCAGAGACCATTCCCATATTAACAAATACGTAAACAAAGAAGGTTAAGGTGATGCTACCAGCTAGTAGTTTAGCGAATGCATCTTGAGCTCGCATGGCGATCATCAAGCCAACCACTATGATGTAGCAATATATGGCTAACAGCGCCAATATTCCAAACAAACCAAACTCTTCACTAAATACCGCAAAAATGAAGTCGGTGTGTCTTTCCGGTAGAAACTCTAATTGGGACTGTGTTCCTTGCAACCACCCCTTGCCGCTAACACCACCGGAACCTATTGCTATTTTGGATTGAATTATATGGTATCCGGATCCTAAGGGATCACTCTCAGGATTAAGAAAAGTCAAAACTCTCTGCTTTTGATATTCTTTCATTAGGAAGAACCACATAACTGGCGCAAAGGCCGACAACAAAAATGTGACCATTAATATCAGGCTCCAACTCATGCCCGCTAGAAATAATACAAATACGCCTGAACTGGCGATTAACAGTGAGGTACCTAAATCTGGTTGTTTGGCGATCAATAATGTCGGTACAGCCACAAATAAAAATCCGATACAAATGTTCCAGATTTTGGGGGGCAGGTTGTAGCGGCTAATATACCAAGCAATCATCATCGGAACGGCCAATTTCATTATTTCTGATGGCTGAAATCGCACAACCCCTAAATCTAGCCAGCGTTGCGCGCCTTTTCCTGACACCCCAAAAAGTAATACTGCAACCAGCATTAACACGCCTGCGATATAAAAATACACCGACATTCGTTGATACGCCAAAACGGGGATTTGCGCTAACATGAACATGACTAATAGGGCGACTCCAAGTCGAATTACTTGTCGTTGTATCAACGCCATATCTTGGCCGCCAGCAGAATATATAGTGACTAAACCCACAGCCATTAGAACTAATAGTCCAATCAACAAAGTAACGTCTATGTGTATTTTGGTGAAAATGGATTGTTTATTTGGTTCTAATTTTGTTCTTAACATAGTCAATGCTTATTGTTGTGTCTGATTATCGGTTTCAGATTCATCGACGTTAGTTTTAACCAACTGATGCTGTTTATCTTTAAAATAAAAATCCATCACTTTTCGAGCGATTGGCGCAGCTTGGGAGCTACCTCCACCGGCATTTTCAAGTGCGACAGCAATGCTAATTTGCGGATCATCATAAGGCGCAAAACCGATATACATCGCGTTATCCCTATGTTTTTCTGCTAACTTTTCAGCGTCATATTTTGCATCTTGTGCAATAGACACAACTTGAGCAGTACCGGTCTTGCCAGCAGGCTCATAATTAACGTCTACAAAAGCGCCCCGCGCTGTACCATGAGGTTCATGGATAACTCCATACATAGACGCTAGAACCAGATCCCAATTTTCACTGTTTTTTATGGGGATGGGTTGGAGTTCTTTTAGCGGATCTAAAACCATTTCATTTTCTACAATTCTTCCTCGTAATATTTGAGGAACAATTCGTCTACCTTTATTTACCAACGTATTCACCGACTTTGCTAATTGCAGTGGCGTTGCGGTCCAATAACTTTGCCCAATGCCTACCGAAATGGTGTCGCCGATGTACCAAGGTTCGTTATAGCGTGCTTTTTTCCAACCGCGGCTTGGCATATTTCCATCTGATTCTTCATAAATATCAACTCCGGTGTAATCACCAAAACCAAACTCTGTCATGGTTTCGTTAATGCGATCTATACCGAGGTGGTAGGCTAAATCGTAAAAGAAAAAGTCACAGGATACTTCTACTGACTTTTTGACATCTACCCAACCGTGACCCCAAGGAATCCAATCTCGCCATACATGGCTAACATTTTTTAGTTGATAACGGCCATTGTCGAAAAGACGAGTTTCGCTGTCGATAACACCTTCTTCTAAGCCTGCTAACGCTAAGTGCGGTTTAACCGTTGATGCAGGCGGATATTGACCTTGTGTTGCGCGGTTAATCAGTGGTCTATCGGTTGATTGAAGTAGTTTTGAATAGTTTTTACTGCTGATACCGTGCACAAAATAATTGGGATCATAGCTGGGGTTACTATAAAGCGCTAAAACACCACCGGTTTTTGCATCTAGTGCAACCACTGAACCTCGAGTGTCGCCCAAAATGTTCTGTATTTCTAACTGCATTTTAACGTCAATATTGAGGATCAAGTCTTGACCTGGTTCAGGTGGTTGAAAGTTCAACGTACGGATAATCCGTCCTTTACTATTCACTTCTACTTCTTGATATCCCACTTCGCCATGGAGTAATTCTTCATGGTACTTTTCGATACCTAGCTTGCCTATATCATGGGTAGCAGCATAGTTGTCTTCTTGCCCGGCTTCGCTGAGTTTTTGTAAGTCTTTTTTATTGATTCTTGCTACGTAGCCCAACGCGTGAGTAAGTGCGCTACCAAAAGGATAATGACGGGTTAATCTGGCTTCAATCGACACCCCTGGGAATTTATGTTGGCTAGCTGAAAATAAAGCCACATCAGTATTCGTTAGGCGATTACGTAAGGATACAGGTTTGAACCGTCTTACTCGTTTCATATTGGCTTTAAAGTCAGAAATTTCATCTTCACTTAAATTAAGTAAACTAGTTAGTTCGGTAAGGGTTGCATCGAGATCTTCTATCTCTTCGGGAATTACCTCTAATGAAAAAACAGGTCGATTTTCAGCTAGTAGAATCCCGTTTCTGTCGTAAATAAGACCTCTATTGGGAGCAACCGGCAGCACTTTTATTCTGTTGCCATTGGAGCGTGTTTGATAGTCGGAAAATTTTGATACTTGCAGATAATATAAATTGCTTATTATTAACACCATCGCCACGCAAACCAATAGCATTGCAATGAAGCTGCGTCTTGCAAAAAGGTTGGCTTCGGCCGAATGGTCTTTAATAGTTACGCGATTAACAGCCAAAACTATTCTCGGTGATAAGGGTGATTGGCATTCACCGACCAAGCACGATATAAACTCTCAGCAACAATTATACGAACCAAAGGGTGCGGCAAGGTGAGGGCAGATAGCGACCACTTTTGTTCACTGGCTTGGATACACTCTGGCGCGAGTCCTTCAGGACCACCGATCAATAAGCTCACGTCTCTGCCATCCATTTGCCAAGCGGCAAGGTTTTGCGCCAAATCAGTTGTGGTCAAGGCTTTTCCTGTTACTTCAAGGGTGACAACTTTGTTACCTTTGGGTATTGAATTTAAGGTAAGTTCCCCTTCTTTTTGCAAAATCCGTTTAATATCTGCATTTTTGCCTCGTTTCCCTGCAGGAATTTCGGTTAAGGTTAACGATAAATCGCCGTTAAAACGGCGCTCATATTCTCGATAACCTGTTTCCACCCACGAGGGCATTTTGGTGCCTACTGCTATCAGTTGAATGCGCATTAGAACTAATTTCCTAGATTGAGTTTAGTCGCTATGCCCAAAGCTTTTCTAACTGATAGAAATCACGAGTCTGATCTTGCATTACATGCACTACAATTTCACCAAGATCTACTAACACCCATTCGCCTTCGGCTTGACCTTCGATGCTGAGAGGCGGATGGCCCGCTTTCTTAGTTTCGTAAACTACATTTTGTGCAATTGACGCCACATGACGTTTCGAATTCCCCGAGCAAACCAACATAGTGTCGGTTACTGTAGACTTGCCTTTTACATCAATATCAACGATGTCTCTGGCCTTAAGGTCTTCGATTTTATCGATTACAAATTTTTTGAATTCGTCGCTTTCCAATTGTGTTCCTCTTAAAACGTTTTCTCAACGTGAATTGTATCAGAAATAATAACAAACTAGCATAGCTATCTATTACTTCAATTATAAAGGGGTTGCAGCGTTACGCGTAACGATTGCAGTTATTCTAATGGTATAGAAGTTAAGTCAAACGGAATAAATAATAAACACAAATGACACAGCTCAACATAGGGACGCATTACTTGCGATTGTTTTATTCGTTGATCCAATATTTGCAGTTTTTGCTGGATATTGTCTAAGGTTGCTAAGGAAATCCGTTGCAAGGCACTCATATAGAACCCTTGTCTATTTTTCCATATCCGATGTTGGTTCCAATTGATCGCTTTACCTGCTTGTTTATCCGCTAGTAAGGAGCTTAAAACTTGCCATTCTCGGGTCAAAGCCCAACACACTATAGTCGGTTCTACTCCTTCAGCTTCTAATCGATACAACATTTTGACCATTCTATCAGCGTCACCTGAAAGCATGACATCGACTAATTGGAATACGTTGAATCGAGACTGATCAACCACGGATTCAATGATTTGTTGTTCAGTGACCACGCCGTTAGGATACAACAACAGTAATTTGTCGATTTCCTGTTTGGCCGCTAATAAATTTCCTTCACAATAATCACTTAGCAGTTTGATTGACTCAGGTCCGGTTTTTAAGCCTGTCTCATTCATATAACCTGCAACCCATTGCTGCAGTTGCTTGCCTTCTAGGGCAAAACAGGGAACATAAATACCTTGTTTGTCTAATGCTTTAAACCACTTAGCATTTTGTACATCACGTCCAATCTTTTGCCCGTGTATGAGTACGATAGTATCGGCATGAGAATTCGCAGCGAGTTCACAAAGCACTTTGCTGCCTTCCGTTCCCGGTTTGCCTGTAGGTAGTTCTAATTCGATAAACTGTTTTGAGCTGAACAGTGATAAAGTTTGGGTTGCTTCGATTAGGCTGGACCACTGAAATTGATTGTCTACTGTGAGTTGCTGGCGCTCGTCAAATCCTTGTTGTAATGCTTGTTTGCGTATTGCTTCAATACTCAGCATTTTTTGCAGTGGTTCATCACCAAAAACCATATAAAAACTATGGTCATTTTGTTTAACATGTTGGGCCAAGCGATTTGGATAGACCTGCATTAAAGTTCTCGGCTATCCAAACTAGGTAACATTCTGACAATGCGATCTGCGGCTTGATTACGCATCTCTTTAAGCACTAAGTCTAATTCCCGAGATTTAGCCAAAATAGCATCGGGATCATCTTGGTATTCCCGAGTAATATCAAATTCTACAATTTGCGGTTCTTTATCAGGAAAAATGACTTGCAGTTTAATGGTCAATACCAACTCATATTCCGCGACTTGGCCACTACTAAAAAGTGAAAGTAACCTTCTATCAAGGCTGTCTGGATACAAATAAATAGCAATAGTGCTGTCTTTTTGTTGCACAGGAATGTTAGCCACATAGGCTATCTGATAGAAATCGAAGTGTTCTTTCACCGCGCGTTTTAAAGGTGAATATTCCTTAGGGCCAGACAGGTAGACCTGCTGAATACCGTTTGGCAAAGGCTGTGAACCTCGCAGTTTGAAGCCGCAACCTTGTATACCAAAGATCAAAAGAAATAATAAAAAAGCACGGGCTGAAAGAGTTTTCATCTTATTAGTTTGCCACTATGTTAACTAATTTACCTGGTACATAAATTACTTTTCTAAGTGTTTTACCATCAGTAAATTGGGTTACGTTTGGTTGCTCAATAGCGAGTTCTTTAACTTCTGCTTCTGGCATGTCGGCCGCCACCGTCATTTTAGCTCGAACCTTACCGTTGACTTGTACAATGATAAGTTTTTCGTCTTCAACAAGGGCTGACTGATCCGCCTGTGGCCATGCTTCAAAAGAAATTTCACTTGTGTGTCCAAATTGTTCCCATAATTCGTGGCATATATGCGGTGTTATAGGATTCAACATAAGTACCATTGCTTGTAAACCTTCATCTAACAACGCACGATCTTGGGCTGAATCTTGAGGCGCTTTTTGTAGGTGATTTAGCAGTTCCATAATCGCCGCTATCGCTGTATTGAAGGTTTGACGACGACCTAGGTCATCGCTAACTTTATCAATGGTTTTGTGAATATGGCGACGTAGTGCTTTTTGATCAGTGCTAAGGGTTGAAACAGATAAACTTTCAACGGGTCCTAAGGCTAAATGATCTTGCACCAATTTCCAAAAACGTCTTAAAAAGCGGTTAGAACCATCTACTCCAGAATCAATCCATTCAAGCGTCTGCTCTGGTGGCGCAGCAAACATAGTAAACAAACGAATAGTATCTGCACCGTAAACATCAATGACCTGTTGAGGGTCGATGCCGTTGTTTTTCGACTTTGACATTTTGGTCATGCCGCCAAATTCAACTTCTTTACCGTCACTGGCTAATGTTGCACTAACAATTCGGCCTTTTTCATCTTTTTGAGTATCCACATCTGCCGGTGAATACCACTGCTTTTTGCCTTTTTCATCTTCGCGATAAAAAGAGTCGGCTAAAACCATACCTTGGCAAAGCAACCGTTTGTATGGTTCGCTAGACTCTACTAAGCCTTCATCCCGCAATAACTTATGGAAAAAGCGCGAATACAATAGATGCAATATGGCATGTTCTATACCGCCTACATATTGATCTACTGGCAGCCAATAGTTTGCTTGTGCTGGATCTAACATGGCTTGATCATTTTGTGCACTTGTATAGCGTGCATAATACCAAGATGACTCCATAAAGGTGTCGAAGGTATCTGTTTCACGTAGCGCAGGTTGGCCTTGGTATTCGGTTTTAGCCCATTCTGGATCCGCCTTAATAGGTGAAACAACACCATTCATCACGACATCTTCGGGTAAGACAACTGGCAAATCTTGTTCTGGAACGGGGACAGATTCGCCATTCTCCAGATTCAGCATAGGAATCGGGGAACCCCAATAACGTTGGCGCGAAACACCCCAGTCACGAAGACGGTAGTTAACCTTACGCTGACCTTTACCTTGAGTTTCTAATTCTTGACTAATTTTTTCAAATGCTTGTTCTGAGGTTAATCCGTCAAAATGTCCAGAATTAACTAATTTACCTTTTTCAGTGAATGCCGCTTCACTTAAGTCACAGGTAAGACCGCTGTTATCAAGTGGTTCAATTACTTGGGTAATATTCAGTTTATATTTTGTGGCAAACTCATAATCTCGTTGATCATGTCCTGGTACCGCCATAACCGCACCTGAGCCGTAATCCATTAACACAAAGTTAGCGGCCCAGACCGGGACTTTGATACCGGAAATAGGGTGTACTGCATACAAACCTGTTGCACAGCCCTTTTTCTCCATAGTGGCCATATCCGCTTCTGCTACTTTGGTGTTTTTACACTCTTCAATAAATGCGGCCAATTCTGGATTACTATTTGCTGCTGCTAGGGCAATAGGGTGAGTCGCCGCAATACCAACATAAGTCACACCCAATAGCGTGTCAGGACGGGTGGTATAAACTTCAAATTCGCTGATATTATCGATTGCTTGGGCAAGCTCAAACTTAATTTCTACCCCTTCAGAACGCCCAATCCAATTTTTTTGCATAGTGCGAACTTGCTCTGGCCAGTCTTCCAACTGTTCCAAATCTTGCAGAAGCTCTTCTGCATAGTCGGTTATCTTAATAAACCATTGAGGAATTTCTTTTTGTTCAACCAAGGCTCCTGAGCGCCAACCGCGACCATCAATCACCTGCTCGTTAGCTAATACGGTATGATCAACCGGGTCCCAGTTTACTGTAGCATTTTTCTTGTAAACTAAGCCTTTTTCATATAATCGAGTGAAAAACCATTGTTCCCAACGGTAGTAATCTTGTTTACAGGTTGCTAATTCACGGTTCCAATCATAGCCAAATCCAAGAGATTTGAGCTGCTGCTTCATGTAATCAATATTTGAATAGGTCCATTTCGCAGGAGCAGTATTATTATTAATCGCTGCGTTTTCTGCTGGCAGTCCAAATGCATCCCAACCCATAGGCTGCAATACGTTCTTGCCTTGCATACGATGAAAACGGCTGATTACATCGCCAATGGTATAATTTCTAACATGGCCCATATGTAAACGACCACTTGGATAGGGAAACATCGACAAACAATAAAATTTTTCCTTACTAGCATCTTCTTCAGCTCGGAATATGTCATTTTGTTCCCAATGGGATTGTACCTTTGATTCAATTTCTTGCGGGTCGTATTGTTTGTCAGCCATTAACACGGAATTCCAAAAATAGTATATTTATCTGTTAAAAGAAGCGAAAAGGACTTCTTAATGTTATTCCTTCAAGAATACCTTAGCTAGCCGTATGCAAACAACCGGAAATGCAGTTTAGAGCAATTAAAAACGGTTAGTATGATTATTAATTAGCCGAAACTGAAATTACTAAGGGGTTTGACAGTTGACACAATTCAACATAAAGGTTTCACTGTGGCCAAATTAACTTCAAAATAGACATATGCTGCAACCTACATCACTTAGTGTTGAACAATTAACCGCAATCCCTAGTCGTCGTTTGATTAATCAAGCGCTGCGCGACGATAATGCATTGTTGGCTACATTTATCGGACAACAAAGAGCCAGAGAAGCACTGTCTTTTGGTTTGGGCATACAAGCCAAAGGTTATAACCTCTATGTTATGGGGGAGCATGCCACGGGCCGGTTTACCCTAGTTCAAGAATATATTGCCAAATCAGTAGATAAAGTCCCTACACCAGACGAGTGGTGCTACATCAATAACTTTGAAGAAGAAAGGGAACCTTTCGTTCTGCGCTTAAAACCCGGCGAGAGTAAGCTGCTACATAAAGATATGGAGGGCTTAATTGACGAGCTCTTAGATACCTTTCCTGCCGCCTACGATAACCCTGGATACCAACGTAAAAAAGCGGCCATTGCTAGAGAGTTCGATCAACGTTATGACAGGGCTATTGATAAGGTAGAACAGTATGCACAATCTAAAAACGTTGCCTTGTTTGAAGAAAATGGCACCATAAGTTTTTCACCAATTGTAGATGACAAACCGATCACAGATGCGGATTTCACTAAATTAGATGATCAGCAACGTCAGCATTATTATCAACTAATTGACAAATTAGAGGATTATTTAAGTGAAGCTTTGTTGGAGTTGCCTAAGTGGAAACGTCAATCATCTGAACAGTTACGTAAACTCAAGCGTGATACCGCTGAGCAAGGCATCAAACCGCTATTAAAAGACTTAGAGCACAAGTATGCCAACGAATTAGCCATTCTAAAATTTTTAAGGCAATTGAAATCCCATTTAGTCGATACCATCGTTGAATTACTTGCTGGCGATATTAAAGATGATAAGCAAGATGAATACGATAAACGTGATGTTTTAGAAGAACAATACCTACCTAATATTTTGGTATCTCATCATTTAAACGATGGGGCTCCGGTAGTTTACGAACCGAATCCCACCCATCAAAGTCTATTTGGTAAAATTGAATACACAAATGTGCAAGGTTCGATGTACACCAGCTATCGAATGATTCGAAGTGGCGCATTGCATAAGGCAAATGGCGGCTATCTTTTGTTAGATGCAGATAAAATGATTGACCAACCGTTTGTCTGGGATTCCTTAAAACTCGCATTAAAATTTGGACAGCTCAAAATGGAGTTGCCGCAACTTGACGTGGGAATGGTTAATTCTATGACGTTGAATCCGCAACAAATTCCGCTGAACGTGAAAGTGGTGTTATTGGGGTCCAGAGATTTATATTATTTACTACAAGATTATGACGAAGAATTCGATGAATTATTTCGTGTATTAGTCGACTTCGATCATGAAATACCGCTCAATAAACGTACCCTTTATGACTTTGTCGGCCGGGTACGCAATCATGTGATATCACTTGGTTTGAATAGTATTTCTGATTCGGCGATGTACCGTTTGGTCGAGTACAGTTTACGACTTGCCGAACATCAGCAGAACCTGTCTGCACGTTTTTCAGATGTGATCGAGTTAATTAATGAAGCTCATTATTTTTGCAGTTTAGAAAACTCAAGTGAAATTCAAACTAGTCATATCGAAACCGCTTTAAAGGCAAAAATTGAAAGGACAGGGCGGGTAAGTCAGGCATTATTGGAAGATATTAAGCAAGGTCAGATATTGATTGCGACCGAAGGAACCGCTATTGGCCAAGTTAATGGCCTGACGGTTCTGGAAATTGGTGACAGTGTCTTTGGCACACCTGCAAGAATCACCTCAACCGTGTACGCGGGTGCAAATGGCGTGGTTGATATAGAACGGGAGGTCGAGTTAGGCCAACCCATTCATTCCAAAGGGGTTATGTTACTTACCGGCTATTTGGGTAACAAGTATGCGCAGTATTTCCCTTTAACACTGTCTGCTAATATAGCCCTTGAGCAATCGTATGGGCATATTGATGGAGATAGCGCGTCATTAGGTGAATTAGTCGCGCTGATCTCAGCGTTAACAGAAGTGCCAGCACGACAAGACCTAGCCATTACGGGTTCAATAAATCAATATGGTGAAGTGCAAGCTATTGGCGGTGTAAATGAAAAAATTGAAGGTTTTTTCAAGCTCTGTCAACATCGCGGATTGAATGGCACTCAAGGTGTGATTATCCCGCATTCTAATCATATTAATTTAATGCTTAATAGCGAAGTAATCGAAGCCGTAAGATCAGGTGTATTTCACATTTACACCGTTGCCACTGTAGACCAAGCTTTGTCTTTGTTGACCGGTAAAGAAGCCGGTGAGCTAAATTCTAGAGGACGCTATCCGAAAGGCACTATGAATTACTTGGCGGTAAATCGCTTGTATAACATAGCTTCAATAGTCAACGGTGCAGACGGAGATTAACAACACAATGAAATGTAAGAGAAAAATATGACAATCAGTAAAGATAAAGTGGTTCAGTTTCATTATCGAATTAATGATCTTGAAGGTAACGAGTTAGAAACGAGTTTTGCTAGTGATCCTGCGGCATATTTGCATGGTCATAACAATATGATGGTTGGCATCGAAAAATCCCTAGAAGGTAAAAGCGTTGGAGATGAGTTCAGCGTTGAACTTCCAGCCCAAGAAACCTTTGGTGAAGTGATTAAAAATGCAGAACAGCGGGTTTCCGTTAAGCATTTGCAAGGGGCTAAAAAATGGAAACCGGGAATGACAGCTGTTTTGCAAACTGAAAACGGTGCTAGGGAAGTGACCATTGTTAAGATGGGTAAATTTATGGCTACTGTGGATATTAATCACCCGTTAGCTGGGCAAACCCTTAAATTCGATTTAAAAGTGGAAGATGTACGTGATGCCACTGATGAAGAATTGTCTCATGGACACGCTCACGGAGTTGGCGGCCACCATCACTAACAGAAGTTATTCATTTCAACGACCATCAAGTATATTTAGCGTGAATTAAAAATTTACGCTAAATATTTAACGATTTCGCGAATTTACGCTATCTTAATTAAGTCCTATCCTTTTTAACAACACATTACTTCACATGGATAGGTAATTAATGCATCGCAGTTAGAATGCACTTTGTTTTCATTACATAAGGACATCTAACATGATTCCAGTGGATGGCGATTTCATCTTGGCGGTTGCACCGCGATTCTCAGGTGACAAAGCAGAAGCACAAATGCGAATAGTTGGTCAGCTTTCAGCTATATTCGCGCCAACCTTAGCCAGTTATCAAATTAATACCAGACTGCGGATTGCTCATTTCATGGGACAAGTTACCCATGAGTGTGCAGGTTTTCGAACCACCGAAGAGTTCGCATCAGGTGCAGCCTATGAAGGCAGGAGTGATTTGGGGAATGATCAAATTGGTGACGGTAAACGCTACAAAGGTCGTGGTCTGTTGCAATTAACAGGCAGAGCCAATTATCGACAGTATGGTAAAAAACTCAACTTGCCCTTGGAGGATGATCCTCAAATTGCTGCTGATCCGGCCATTTCCCTTAAAATTGCCTGTGAATATTGGCGTTCCAGAAAAATTAATGCTGCCGCTGATCTCGACGACCTAATCAGGGTTACAAAGCTTGTAAATGGTGGCACTAACGGTCTAGATGATAGGCGTAAATACCTGCAAAAAGCCAAACGAGCTTTAGCTAGTATTGAAGGTATCCGGATAGCGCTGAATGATGGCGATAACGCAGTGGTTCTTCGTCGCGGATCCTTTGGTGATAAGGTGGGGGAATTACAAAAGATGCTAGCTGACAAAGGTTATGTGCTGTCAATTGATAATGACTTCGGTGCGGGCACGGAAGGAGCCGTTATCATGTTCCAAAAGGACAATGGTTTGAAAGAAGATGGTATTGTGGGCAAATCCACTTGGCAGAAACTAGGTGCTTAACATGTTAGCACCTAGTTAGGCGTATTTAGATTTGCGGTAGAGGCGGGGTTATCATTGGTTAAATTGATAAACCCGATTACGACCGTTTTCTTTAGATTCGTACAAAGCAGTATCTGCACCAGCAAATAGTTTTTCTAAACTGTATCCACAAGTCGAAGCATCAGCAACACCAAAACTAGCGGTGATTTTAAATTGATGGTCGGTTTCGTGGGTATCGATGCTGGCAATGGCAGCACGGCAGATTTCAGCAACTTTACAAGCTTCATCAACGTTACAACCTGGCAATACAATACCAAATTCCTCGCCACCCATGCGGCCAATAAGATCAATTGATCGGCATACTAATTTTGCTTCTTTTACTGATTTTTTAAGTGCCCAATCTCCGGTTTGATGACCGTAAGTATCATTCACTTTTTTAAAGTGATCCAAATCAAACAACACAAAGCTAACAGGCTGTTTCTGATTTTCAGCATCGTCAATTATTCTTTTCGCTCGATGATTGAAATGGTGACGATTACTGATCCCCGTTAGCTCATCAGTCTCTGCCAACTTTCGCAGTTTTATTTGGATTTTTCTGCTGCGATATAACCAAACAAATAGCAAAATAAGTAGAGAGACAGCCAAAGTAAGGGCAAGTCGATTATTACGTGATTGTTCGGCGGCTAATTCTGCTTGTGTGCGTAATAGTGCATTTTGTTTATCTAAAATAACGATTGTATTGTCTTGCTCCAACTTTTCGTATTTAGCTTGTTGAAACGCAAGACCTCGAGCTTTAGTGTCATCTATATAGGCTTTTTCAGCTTCATTAAATCGTTTTAAATATTCAACGGTTTGTTGGTAGTCGCCCTGAGCTTCGGCAGCTTTATATAACACCCCCAATGACCTTACTAAGCCTTTGGTTAAACCAAAATTTTGAATACTGTCATAGGCTTTTAAACCATATGTTTTAGCTAAATCAGGTTGATCTAAAAGTAAATAATTATTTGCCATCAAACTATAAAATACACCAATTAGTGGTGGATATTTACTCTCTACAGTCTGTTTCTCGGCGTCTTGCAATAATTTGAGGGATTCTTTGATGCGACTTTCGTTGGTTAATGATTCTGCCACCGTCATAATAATGATATTTGCGACTAAAAATTCATTGTTACTTTTACAAAAATCAATACTTTCTTGCGCATACTGATAATCAGTAAGCACTTTTGCCAGTTCAAATTCTGATTCAACTTTTATTTGCCGCGCAAAACATTGCGTTCGATTAGTTGTATTTCTTGCTAAAAGTTGGTTGGCTACTTTTAATCCCAATTCATATTGCTGGGCTTGATTATAAAAAATTGCAACAATGCCAAAGCTACTGTTTAAGGCCTCTTCATCCTGTACTTTTTCACGTTGGTCGAACAAACGGTTAATTGCCTTCGCCCCAAAGTAAAAATCACGTTTAACTGCGTAATTATTAACTAAAGAGCTTAGCGCTCGCAATTTTAACGTTTCCGAAGCATTACTACTTTCTATATTTTTATACAGCTCGATGGCTTCATCCACTTTTCCGTTGAAAGTAAGTTGATAACCTTTAAGCAAGTGATAGAAATGCTTTTGCTGGGTTTCAAATGGTTCATCAGTTTCTTCCAACTCTGCCATTAGCGCTTCAAAAGCATTAAAATCAGAACTTCTTATTTTATCTGCTTTATGCAACAGCGTCGTTACATCTGCAAGCGACGTAAGTGGAGTCGATAAGCTCAATAAAAAAACAACAGAAATTACAACAAAACGCATTTTCAACTCTCTTTTGGTGCGTCTTCCTGCTCTTCAGACTCCTCTTCTTTTTGCTCATCATCTTTTGCTGGCATCAACGCACACCAAAATTTTCCTTGTTTTTGACGCATTTCTTCTATGTCTTTTTTAGCTTTTAAGGCTAGAGGATGTTGTCCCTGTTCAGACAATTCTCTTTTAAAGTCGGGGTTAACAGCTAGTTGTTCTAATAATTGTAACGCTGACATATTGGCACCTTATTTTGATTAAAAAAATATCGGATGAATAAACAATTTAAACGGCCCGTATTATTAAACACTTGGCATACTTGTGGAAGGGACTATCTGCTATTTTTCAGGTTTTTATTGTACTTTCGAGAGGTTTTTCATTTTTCGATGCATTTCAGCGTCAATTTTTTTGGGTATAGACGGTGGAATCACTAAAGTAGAAAAATGTTCAACACTGATCTGGCTTAGTTGATTTAACGGAAACCATTCAATTCTTGGTGTTTCGGTAGGTAGAGTAGGTGACTCATAAATCGCTATTTTATGCGTCGGTGGATAATATTCAGTTAATAATTCTTGTAAAAGATGACGGTAGGCAGCGTCTGTTTCATATTTTGACATACTGAGATCACCTACAAAGCCTAGCTGCCATAGAATTAAATAAGCCGATTCATCCACTTTACGTTCATATAGCATAAATTGGCTGGCCTCTAGATGTACCGCCCCCCATCGACCTGGATCTATTGCCATATCTGCATACAAACAATCTTCAGCAGAAATACCTGGCTCCATGTGGCCGTGATACCCTTTTAATTTAGCGAGTTCGATTATTTTATGAGGAGCCCAAGCAAAAACACCTGGATGGCCATAAAAGGCAGCAACCACATTTTTGCCTAATTCAACTTCAGCCATAACAGTGTCGACCATTTCCTGATAGCTCTTTCGTCTATCTTTACCATCAGCGTAAAATATTTGCAGACTTTGACATTTAGGGTTCATTTTACGAATCCATGCTTCGGTTAAAGGATCGGTGACACTCATAAAAACCACATCAGCTTGTTGTATAAATTGCTGCGACAAAGGAGCAATATGCGACCCTAAAATCATTCCTAGACCCACACATACGATACTGCCTGCTTTTTCACTATGGCTATTTGATAACAAGATTTGTATCCTCATTAGATTTTAAAAAATCATCTTTGCTAATAGAACAACGCATTTTGTTGGCTTGGTTATTGTCAGCCTCTATTTTGAAATTAAGTTTATGTGCAATTTTTTGAATAGCGATATTGTCCGCATTATAATAGGCGTGGGCAGACATCAGAGCTAAGTGTCTAAAACCGTAAAATAACATCGCGGTAACCGATTCAGTTGCGATATTTTTACCATAAAACTCAGGACTTAATAGAATCCCGAATTCTGCATCATTGTGTTTTCTCTGGCTCTTATCGGCCATAAAACCTTGGATACCTATGGATTGTCCCGATACGATACATTCAATACGCCAAAATTCATTTGCACATT
Organism: Alteromonas sp. M12; assembly: GCF_037478005.1. NCBI lineage: Bacteria > Pseudomonadati > Pseudomonadota > Gammaproteobacteria > Alteromonadales > Alteromonadaceae > Alteromonas > Alteromonas sp. M12. Next base: position 2,351,549 of record NZ_CP144164.1, read on the forward strand.
GTTGTTGCTTTTTTAATATGCCTAGAAATAGAGATTTGGCTTGCTGGCGGGTCAATTTGGGCATGATTTTACCCATGACAATGTCGTTGCAATAGAGCTCGCAGAACAGGTCTAGATCTTCATTTATGAGTGTTTTAAATCGAAATCTTTTCGATTGATACTGTGTTTTTAGAATTTCCATATCCATTTATTAGCAAAGCAGTTACATACATTGTTACAGAATTTGTATATGCACAAACATTCTATTTTACGTACAGTAATTAGTGGCAATTCCAATACCCCAAAATTCAAGCAGTAAACTGTGAAATGAGAAGGGGAACTGGAGCAAGGAGGCTAACATGGGATCTAAATTATAAATCCCAGCACAGTGTACCTAGCAAAAAGGTAATAGATGAAATCCAGAAAAATCAGTTAAACTTTTGGAATACTGATTTTTTTCTCTTCACTTTGACGATACATAATTAATGTGTGTCCAATTACCTGCAACTGAATCGCCGATGTTTCACGAATGATTGCATCCATAATAAGTTGTTTTTCTTCTCGATCATCAGAAGGTACTTTAACTTTAATGAGTTCATGGAAGCTTAAGGCATTTTCGATTTCAGCTAATACGCCTTCGGTAAGGCCATTATTACCCAATTGTACTATGGGTTTTAAAGGATGGGCCAAGCCTTTTAAATATTGTTTCTGTTTATTAGATAACTTCATTTAGATTATTTCTTACAATTTTATTGATAATTTACGGTTGAAAATAGCTATTCTAACGCCATCTTGCTTTTATACCTAATAAGAAACGACATGCATGGCAAAAAAGACGTATTCAGTAAGCAGTAAATTATGGATAAAAGAGCATTTTGATGATCTAAGTGTTCAAAAGCAACAAAATCAAGGAGACTGTTTCGAAGATGTTTTTAAGTTAGAGCAAATCCAACAGAAGTTTAATTTCATCAAATTAGGCATGAGAGTTGTCGACCTAGGTGCCGCGCCTGGAGGATGGTCACAATATGTTGCAAGTTTAGTTGGTGATTCAGGTAAAGTGTTTAGCTGTGATATTTTGGATATGAAACCAATTGAAAAAGTTGATTTCATCCAAGGTGATTTTCGTGACGAAGCGGTACTTAATACACTTTTGAACAAAATAGGCGGTAAACCCGTAGATATAGTGTTATCTGATTTAACAACTAACGGGAATGGCTCTGCTACGGCGGCGCAAGCAAGTAATACCTATTTATCGGAACTTGCATTTGATTTATGTAGGCAAATATTAAAACCAAACGGTGTTTTTATAGTCAAAGCATATAAAGGTGAAGGTTTCGATGAGTTTTATAGTGAGTTGAAAGACGCATTTAGCGTAGTGAATACCAGTGAACTGATTTACGCACAAGCAAAATCAAACGAGGTTTATCTGGTAGCGGCAGGATATAAACTGTAGTACTCTTGAAGTACTGCTAACCGGGCAAAGACTTGATTGATTGTTAAGTAATCGAATTAAGCGTGAGCCTACAGACAGAATTTTACTTTTAGAGGTTAAAAGCGTTGAGCGATATGGCAAAAAATTTAATCCTATGGTTGGTCATCGCCGTTGTGTTGATGTCCGTGTTTAATAGTTTTACGCCAGGCGAAACAGGCAAGGCGAAAATTGATTACACTACGTTTGTACGTAATGTAGATCAAAAAACTGTGCGACAAGCAACCATAGACAGACAAACAGGCGAGATCACTGGTACTACAACCAGCGGAGACGCGTTTTCAACTTATATTCCATACACAGACCCTGATTTAATGAACGATTTGATTAGCAATGGTGTTGTAGTTGAAGGCAAGCCGCCTGAAACGCCTTCATTCCTATCTCAGATTTTTATTTCTTGGTTCCCAATGTTATTGCTAATAGGTGTGTGGATATTCTTCATGCGTCAGATGCAAGGCGGCGGTGGTCGTGGAGCAATGTCTTTTGGCAAAAGCAAAGCGCGCTTGTTAGGTGAAGACCAAATCAAAACAACTTTCGCTGATGTAGCTGGTTGTGATGAAGCAAAAGAGGATGTATCTGAGTTAGTCGATTTCTTAAGAGATCCTACTAAATTCCAGAAATTGGGCGGTAAAATACCTAAAGGTGTGTTGATGGTTGGCCCTCCTGGAACCGGTAAGACACTACTAGCTAAGGCCATTGCAGGTGAAGCTAAAGTACCGTTCTTTACTATTTCAGGTTCAGATTTTGTTGAAATGTTTGTTGGTGTTGGTGCTTCTCGGGTACGTGACATGTTTGAACAGGCTAAAAAATCAGCGCCGTGCATAATCTTTATTGATGAGATAGATGCTGTTGGTCGCCAACGTGGTGCCGGCTTAGGCGGTGGTCACGATGAACGTGAACAAACATTGAACCAAATGTTGGTTGAAATGGATGGATTTGAAGGTCACGAAGGAATTATCGTCATCGCGGCAACTAACCGCCCAGATGTACTTGACCCTGCGTTATTGCGCCCAGGTCGTTTTGACCGTCAAGTAGTGGTTGGATTACCAGACATTCGCGGACGTGAACAGATTCTTAAAGTACATATGCGTAAAGTTCCTATTGGTGACAATGTTGAAGCCTCACTTATTGCAAGAGGCACACCTGGTTTCTCAGGGGCTGATTTAGCTAACCTCGTTAATGAAGCTGCATTGTTTGCGGCACGTTCTGATAAACGTGTTGTGTCCATGGAAGAGTTCGATAAGGCCAAAGATAAAATCATGATGGGCGCTGAGCGTAAATCTATGGTGATGTCTGAAGAAGAAAAAACCAATACTGCTTATCATGAGGCTGGTCATGCGATTGTTGGTCGCATGGTTCCAGAACACGATCCGGTTTATAAGGTCTCTATCATCCCCCGTGGTCGGGCTTTAGGTGTGACAATGTATTTACCTGAACAAGATAAATACAGTCACAGTAAGCAGCATTTAGAAAGTATGATTTCTAGTTTATTTGGTGGTCGTATTGCCGAAGCACTGACCCTTGGAGAAGAAGGTGTCACTACTGGTGCTTCAAATGATATAGAGCGAGCCACTGATATTGCCCGTAAGATGGTGACCCAGTGGGGACTATCTAACAAGATGGGACCAATGCTTTATTCTGAAGAAGAAGGCGAAGTGTTCCTTGGACGTAGCATGTCTAAAGCTAAGCATATGTCCGATGATACAGCTCGTGCGATTGACGCTGAAATCAAATCAATCATCGATCGTAATTATGAACGTGCAGAGAATATCTTGAACGAAAATATGGATATTTTGCATGCTATGAAAGATGCTTTGATGAAATATGAAACCATCGATGCTAAGCAAATTGATGACTTAATGGCTCGTCGTCCTGTAAGACCACCTGCTGATTGGGATAGTCGTGACCCAGGTTCCGATGACAAACCCACTGGTGGTGCTACAGTTAGCGTGGATGAGGATAAAAGTACTCCTCCTCCAACCGTTGGTAAGCCAGGCGATATAACTAGTTAAATCGTTACTTATTAAAATTAGGTCGACTCAGACAAGTGCTGACTCGACCTTTTTTGTATTTACTATCCCATTTTTGTAGTGTGTAAATTACGTTATGCAGTTTAAAGATAAACACATTGATTTAACTATTCCTCGAGTGATGGGGATTTTGAACGTTACTCCAGATTCATTTTCCGATGGCGGTAAATATGTGGGTCTTGACAATGCGCTAACTCAAGCAGAAATAATGATCTCAGCAGGCGCTGATTTTATAGATGTTGGAGGAGAATCGACTCGACCCGGTGCTCAAGATGTCGGTGTTCAACAAGAACTTGATCGAACCATTCCAGTGATTGAGGCTATCCATGCTAATTTTGATGTCGTAGTTTCGATTGACACCAGTAAACCTCAAGTTATGAAGCATGCCGTTGATGCTGGGGCAGGGCTGATCAACGATATCCGCGCATTATCCGAAGAAGGGGCAATAAAAGCCGCCGCTAAAACGGGTGCCGCAATCTGTTTAATGCATATGCAAGGCCAACCTAAAAATATGCAACAGGCACCAACTTATGATGATGTGGTTAACGACGTTATAGCATTTTTACAATCAAAAATTGAACAGTGCTTGCGAGCAGGAATCCCCAAATCGTTATTAATGATTGATCCTGGATTTGGTTTTGGTAAAACATTACCGCATAATTATCAAATACTTGATAGACTTGAAGAAATGAAAGAATTGGATTTACCAATGTTGATTGGCGTTTCACGTAAGTCGATGATTGGAAATCTATTAGATAGAGAAGTTGACGAAAGATTAGCTGGCAGTATAGCAGCTGCGACAATAGCGTTAACTAAAGGTGCATCGATTTTGCGAGTGCACGATGTCAAACAAACAGTTGATGCTGTAAAAGTAGTATTAGCGTTGAGTGCGTATAAGGATTAATGTAATGGGCTCAAGAAAATATTTTGGTACAGATGGTATTCGCGGCAAAGTTGGCGAAAGTGTGATCAATCCTGAGTTTGTAATGAAGCTAGGTTGGGCGGCTGGAAAGGTGCTAGCAGGCCAAGGTACAAACAAAGTACTGATCGGTAAAGATACACGGATATCTGGATATATGCTTGAGTCTTGTTTGGAAGCTGGTTTATCCGCTGCGGGCATTAATATTGGGCTACTCGGTCCGATGCCAACTCCAGCTATAGCCTACTTAACCAAAACTTTTCGTTCTGAAGCGGGAATTGTAATCAGTGCTTCTCACAACCCATTTTACGATAACGGAATAAAATTTTTTTCCGCTAATGGTTATAAATTAGATGACGAAATAGAACTAGCTATTGAAAAGGAAATGGAAAAACCTATGGTATGCGTTGCCTCTGATAAATTAGGTAAGGCTTATCGGATCGAAGATGCTGCAGGTCGATACATCGAGTTTTGTAAAGGTAACTTCCCCTCTGATCTGAATCTCAAAAGTTTAAAAATAGTGGTCGATTGCGCCCATGGTGCGACCTACCATATAGCTCCGAATGTACTGGAGGAGCTAGGCGCTGAAGTTATTGAAATTGGTACTACTCCCGATGGTTTAAACATCAATAAAGGGGTGGGAGCAACCTCAATGAAAGCGATTCAGGAAAGCGTGTTAGAACACAACGCAGATTTAGGTTTTGCCTTAGATGGTGATGGTGACCGCATTATGATGGTGGATCACAAAGGTAACATTATTGACGGCGACCAACTCATTTATATCATTGCCCGAGATTCATTAAAATCGGGACGTTTGAATGGAGGAGTGGTTGGCACGTTAATGAGTAATTTAGGGTTAGAGATTGCCTTAAACAAACTAGGTGTAGCTTTTGTAAGAAGTAATGTCGGTGATCGCTACGTAATGGAATTGTTGCAAGAACGTGGTTGGGCAATTGGTGGTGAGAACTCAGGGCATGTACTCAATTTAAATGTTACTTCTACAGGTGACGGAATATTAGCCGGTTTGCAAGTTATTACTGCAATGTTGCGTTCTCAAATGAGTCTCCATGAATTATGCTCAGGTATGGATATGTACCCTCAAACATTGGTGAATGTTAGATTTGAGGAAGGCGAGAATCCGTTAGAAAACGCTAAAGTTAAAGAAGCTGTAATCGAAGCTGAAACAAATTTGGGTAAAACCGGCCGAGTGTTGTTAAGAAAAAGTGGTACTGAACCACTTATTCGCGTAATGGTAGAGGCCGAAAAACAAGAAGATTCGACTAATTGGGCTGAATTTATTGCAGATGCAGTGCGTAAATTAACCAAATAGCTATTTAGCATCATAAATTAACGCTAGCCTACTTGTATATTTTACTAGGGTTAGTTAATATCTCGCCCGCTTTTTCGCTGGGCTAAGGAAGATTAAAGTGCAGAACAAACGTCGCCCTATGGTTGCAGGCAACTGGAAAATGAATGGCAGTATCGAACTTGCCAAGCAGATGATGGACACTCTTAATGGTGCCAGTTTGCAGGAAGTCGATGTTTTGGTTTGTCCTCCGTTTCCGTTTCTAAGCGCTTTTGAACACTTTGACGGAACAATTGGTGGACAGAATCTAAGCGAATTTAATTCTGGCGCGCACACTGGTGAAGTGTCAGGTTCAATGCTTAAATCGCTAAATTGTGACTTTGTGCTGGTCGGTCATTCTGAACGAAGAACTGATAATGGTGAAAGTGATGCCCTAGTTGCGAAAAAAGTGAGTGTGGCTTTAGAACATGGTTTAACTCCAGTATTGTGTGTAGGTGAACCAGAAGCTGTGCGTGAAAGTGGTGAGTTTTTTAATCATATTCAAGGGCAGATAGATGCTGTAATTGATGTGATTGGAATTGCTAACTTTGACAATATTGTTGTTGCTTATGAACCGGTTTGGGCGATAGGCACTGGTAAAACTGCAAGCCCTTTACAAGCTCAAGAAGTGCACGCATTTATTCGTGAGTATTTGAGTAAGCTAGACACTAGTGTTGCCGGTGGTTTGCGTATTTTGTATGGTGGCAGTGTTAAAGCGGCCAATGCCAATGAATTGTTTTCACAACCCGATGTTGATGGCGGGTTGATAGGTGGGGCCAGTTTGGAACCACAGGAATTTTTAAATATTTGCTTAGCGGCAAAAGGTTAGAGACATAACATGACGTATTTTTACGAAATTTTGATAGTTGTTTACTTAGTAGTTGCTTTGATGTTGATAGGTATGGTCCTAATACAACAAGGTAAAGGTGCAGATATGGGCGCATCTTTTGGTGGCGGTGGTTCAAATACCGTCTTTGGCTCTACTGGCTCTGGTAATTTTATGACTAGAACTACAGCGATTCTAGCCACTTTGTTTTTCGTGATTAGTCTGATTTTAGGAAATCAAACTGCTGATAAAAGCCAATCTGTTGATGAATTTGAGAACCTAGGGGTAATTGAACAGCCAGTAGATTCTGATATTCCAAATCAAGAAAATAATAAAGAATCAAACGAGATCCCTAACTAAGTATTTGATTAAATAAAACATCGCGGATGTGGTGGAATTGGTAGACACGCAGCCTTGAGGGGGCTGTGGCTTAGGCCGTGGGAGTTCGAGTCTCCCCATCCGCACCAATACAAGGTTCACCTAGAACCAATAAAGACCCGAAAGGCTAATAAATATAAGCCTCTCGGGTTTTTTTATGGCCAAAGAGAATTAGTAAAGTGTTGTAAAAACCAGCATTTTTGATAACACTGTAGGTAACACTAGAATAAATTAATAGAGTTGGTGTTACCAAAATGGCTAAAACAATCAATCCACTCACTAATACAGAAGTGAAACAAGCTAAGCCAAAAGACAAGGATTACACCTTGTTAGACGGCAAAGGCTTACAACATAGAGTTAGACCAACAGGTACTATTAGTTCGAGTCTCTCCATCCGCACCAAATATAAAAATGGCCACAGTAATTGCTGTGGCCTTTTTTTGTGCTTAAACTTAACATTTTAGCTTGGATTAAAAAGCGCTATTTTAGTTTAACCAAAATAACGCTGTAAGGATCTAAGAGTATTTGCAGGTTTCTATACTTTATCTAGAGCTTGGCTAACATCGGCAATGATGTCATCGATGTGCTCAATACCCACCGAAATTCTGACTAAATCAGTGCTAACGCCCGCAGCAGCCAGTTCTTCTTCGTTTAGCTGGCGATGGGTCGTTGATGCTGGGTGGCAAGCCAATGATTTTGCATCTCCAATATTCACTAGGCGTAGGATCATGTTTAATGCATCGATAAATTTGGTGCCTGCTTCAAGGCCGCCAGTGATGCCAAAACTCAAGACGCCAGATGCTTTGCCTGAAGTGATATTTTTACAGTTCTCATGGTAAGGACTATCAGGTAGGGCTGCATAGTTCACCCATTCGACTTTATCGTGTTTGAGTAAATAAGCCGCTAACTTTTCTGCATTTTCACAATGGCGATCCATCCGTAAACCAAGGGTTTCTAATCCTTGTAGTATTTGAAATGAATTTAAAGGAGATATTGCTGCACCGGTATTTCTAAGTGGACCCACACGGCAACGACCTATGTATGCTGCCGGACCTAGGGCTTCGGTATACACCACACCGTGATAAGATGGATCAGGTTCATTTAGGATTGCAAAACGCTGTTTGTTTTTAACCCAATCAAATTTACCGGAATCAACGATAACTCCGCCTACTGACGTTCCGTGTCCACCAATGTATTTGGTGAGTGAATGCACAACAATATGAGCGCCTAATTCAAAGGGTCTGCATAAATAGGGGGTGGCAACTGTATTATCAACAATTAATGGTACACCATGCTTGTCGGCAATCTCTGCCAAGCGTTTAATATCAACCACGTTACCTGCTGGGTTGCCGATGGATTCACAAAAAATCGCTTTAGTTTTATCATCAATGGATTTTTCAAAGTTATCAAAATCATCATATGAAACCATGCGAGTTTCGATACCTTGACGAGGCAAAGCGTGGGCAAATAGATTATAAGTACCGCCATACAATTGACTTGTGCTTACAATGTTGTCGCCGGCTTCACAGATGCATTGAATCGCGTAGGTAATGGCTGCCATACCTGAAGATACACAGACCGCAGCAATACCACCTTCCATTGCTGCGACGCGCTTCTCAAGGACGTCAGTTGTTGGATTCATTATTCGTGTGTAGATATTTCCTGCAACTTTAAGGTCAAATAAATCTGCGCCATGTTGTGTATCATCAAACGTATAAGAGGTGGTCTGATATATTGGAACCGCAGCGGCTTTAGTGGTTTCTTCTGATTTATACCCTTCATGTAATGCTATTGACTCTAATTTCATTATTTTTCTCTGTAAGGTTGAGGTGATCTACTTATTTAAGTATTTGGAAAACTTATGATAGTTAAGGAAGTATTACCAGTAAAATCGATTTAGTTATTAATCATTCAAAACCGTTAGAAGGTAATTAATAACCCTGCCAATTGAAATCTGCAGTGATTGACAGATGATTAATTAAAAGGATTTTCCGATAAATATTCTAAAAACGTTATCTCTGGCGGCACTGGAAACGCCGGCTAAATAACTAACTGAATATGAAATGCCTTCTACCTTGCCAGAAATCGAGGGACCAATTTGGTGGCTATATTGATTTGTACTACCAAAATCACCAATTTTACCTAGCTGATTGAAGGAACTGAGCCCTAATGAGAGGTTTTTGTCGGTTTTAAAGGTTATGCCAGTGCGCGATTCTAAATAGGTTCCAGTGGCAGGGTTGTCACCACCTATATCCCAACTAAACGAAAGTACTTGGGTCAGAGCCCATTTAGGAGCAAATGACCACCTATTCGTCCATTTGAACGATAAGCCTTCACTTCGATGGGCTTTGCGAGTTTTTATATCAAATCGAACGGCACTGTCCCATATTCCATCCTCTTTGTGCTGAAATTGCCATAACAAATCAGCTGAAATAGAGTCAAGTTCATAGCTTCCTGTAGTATCTCGTACCTGACCAACTAAGCGTAATCGCACAGAATCACTAATCGATTTTTGAACGTTCATTCTTGCTACCATTTGTTCTCTTTCACCATCTTCACTTGGTGTGTAAGCAGCACGAAATTGGAAGGATTGATCGTTGGGTTTTACTATTGGACCAGTCACACCGCTGGTGTTATTCGCATTTGCATTAAAACTAATACAAAGTACAAACAGAATTTTAAATGATAACTTTGTTCGCTTGATTGATGACATTATTACATTTTTGTTACGTTTTTATGACTAACTGAGAGTGTAATCTAAATAACTATTAGTGCAAAAACTAATTTGCGGTTTCGACCTAGATTTACTTACTACTTTAGACCAAGGTTTAAAATATATCACTCAACTATTGCTTAGTGATCCTCTGCTTATTGTTATTTGAACGAAGTTAATCAGTAAAAATGCCGAAAAACGTAAATTAACCTAGATTAAATATAAATTTCACTGTCGATTTGCCCTTCATATAGCTATACTATGCGCCGCATTTGAAAGCGATATAAGAAAATATTAAAAAGGATAAATAGTGACTCCTATTACTAAAACATTTCAGTATGGACAACATACTGTAACGCTAGAAACGGGTGTAATTGCTCGTCAAGCAACCGCTGCGGTTATGGCCAGCATGGACGATACTTCTGTATTAGTCAGTGTTGTTGGTAAAAAAGATGCCAAAGCTGGGCAAGACTTCTTCCCATTAACGGTTAACTACCAAGAAAAAGCATACGCTGCTGGTAAAATACCAGGTGGCTTTTTTAAACGTGAAGGTCGTCCCTCTGAAAGTGAGACACTTATTGCACGTTTGATCGACCGTCCAATCCGTCCTCTATTTCCAGACGGCTTCATGAACGAAGTTCAAATTATCATTACCGTTGTTTCTGCTAATCCAGAAATTCCTACCGATATCATCTCTCTAATTGGTACTTCTGCGGCTCTTGCGATTTCAGGCATTCCATTTAACGGACCTGTTGGCGCTGCACGTGTTGGTTACAAAGAAGGTGAGTACATTCTAAATACCCTAACTTCAGAACTTGAAACAAGCGAATTAGATTTGGTTGTAGCTGGTACTGAAAGTGCAGTACTTATGGTTGAATCAGAAGCTAGTATTCTTTCTGAAGAAGTGATGCTTGGTGCTGTAATGTACGGACACGAGCAAAGCCAAGCTGTAGTGAATGCTGTACGTGAATTTGCTGCAGAAGTTGCGACGCCTAAGTGGGAATGGTCAGCTGTTGAAGAAAACACTGAACTTAAGAGCAAAATCAAAGAATTAGCTGAAGCTGGCATGACAGAAGCGTATCAGATTTCAGACAAAATGGTGCGTAAAGACGCTGTTGTTGCTGTCACTGAAAAAGCGGTAGCCGCTATTTTAGAAGCTGATCCTGAGCAAGACCCGAAAGAAGTGTCGGAAATGCTGCACGATCTTGAAAGTGATGTTGTACGTTCTCGTATACTAGCTGGTGAGCCGCGTATTGATGGTCGCGAACCAGATATGATCAGAGCGTTACATGTCAATACTGGCATTCTTCCTAGAACTCATGGTTCTGCTCTTTTCACACGTGGTGAAACTCAAGCATTAGTTGCTGCTACCCTTGGTACAGAACGTGATGCACAGATGATTGATGAACTAGGTGGCATGGCTAGCAGTCGCTTCATGTTGCATTATAACTTCCCTCCATACTGTGTAGGCGAGACTGGTTTTGTTGGTTCTCCTAAGCGTCGTGAAATTGGTCATGGTCGTTTGGCAAAACGTGGTATTCAAGCGGTTATGCCGTCTGAAGCAGAGTTTCCATATGTAGTTCGTGTTGTGTCAGAAATTACAGAATCAAACGGTTCTTCTTCTATGGCTTCAGTATGTGGTACATCTTTGGCACTTATGGATGCGGGTGTTCCGATTAAAGCTTCTGTAGCAGGTATTGCTATGGGCTTAGTGAAAAGTGACGAAAACTTCGTTGTTTTATCTGACATTCTAGGGGATGAAGATCACCTAGGTGATATGGACTTTAAAGTTGCTGGTACTACTGATGGTATTACTGCACTTCAAATGGACATTAAAATCGAAGGTATTACCCAAGAAATCATGCAAAAAGCCCTTAAGCAAGCTAAAGAAGCTCGCTTACATATCTTGGGTGTTATGGATGAAGCGCTTGGTGGTCACCGCGATGAAATGTCTGAATTCGCCCCGCGTATCTATACTCTTAAAATCGACCAGGATAAAATCCGCGATGTTATTGGTAAAGGCGGCGCAATGATCCGTGCGATCACTGAAGAGTCAGATACTAATATTGAAATTGAAGACGACGGTACTATTAAGATATTTGCTACTGAATTAGCTAAAGCAGAAATTGCGATTGCTAAAATTGAGCAAGTAACTGCTGAAGTAGAAGCGGGCAAAACTTACCACGGTAAAGTGACTCGTATTGTTGATTTCGGTGCATTCGTTGAAGTGTTACCAGGTAAAGAAGGTCTTGTACATATTTCACAAATCGCTCACGAGCGTGTGAATAAAGTTTCTGATTATCTTTCTGAAGGCCAAATGGTCGATGTGAAAGTAATGGAAATTGACCGTCAGAACCGTGTGCGCTTAAGCATCAAAGAGCTGTTAGAAAAACCAGCTGCTGAAGCACCATCTGAAGACTAATCTTCAAATTTATATGACATAAAAAAGGAGCGCTAAGCTCCTTTTTTGATTTTTACTAAATTGATTATCAATCGCAGGATTTATAATGGATAAACAAACAGAAATTGAAATACAAGCGGCTACTTTTAGACGTTTGTTGAAACATTTAGATGATAATAAAGATGTACAAAACATCGATCTGATGATTTTGGCGGACTTTTGCCGTAATTGTTTGGGCAAATGGTACAAGGCTGCAGCACAAGAAAAAGGGATAGAGATCGATTACGAACAAGCCCGTGAAAAAATATACGGTATTCCTTACGCACAGTGGAAGGAAAAATACCAAGCCAAAGCAACGCCAGAACAATTAGCGGCTTTTGATGCCAGACAAGCACAAAAAGGCGGCTGTAACTAAGTTACTGATGACGGTAACTTAGTTAATTGCGAATATGCTTATTAGCAACTAAAGTTATTTAAATTATCTAGTCAACCGTTCTAATCTATACATAGACATAACAAGTAACGACAGTTCGGAGTAAGCATGTTCCCCGAGAATAACGTATTAGAACAGCTTTATAGCAGCGCCAGAATTGCTCAATTAGACAAACCCCACGTATTTCCCCAAGATGTATTGGAACACCTTGCCGACCCCTTTTTTGTTGATACTGATTTTATGAGCAAGCAAGTTGTGGGGCATTCATATTTAGGTCAACCCATACAAATGGTTACTGTTGGCAAAGGCAACATAGCGATTTTATTTTGGTCACAAATGCACGGTGATGAGCCAACGGCAACCGCGGCTTTGTTGGATTTAATTCAGTTTTTCCAGCAAAACAAAATACGTCCTTGGTTGAACGAGATTCTAGACAAAGTTACCTTGCATATAGTGCCAATGTTGAATCCAGATGGTGCACAGCAGCAAACTAGAGAAAATGCACAAGGCATCGACATAAACCGAGATGCTGCAGCGTTACAAACCCCCGAAGGTAAAGTATTAAAATCATTGTTCGACAATATTAAGCCACTTTTTGCTTTCAACCTCCACGATCAGTCGAAATATTATCGTATTGAGGACACTTTGAAGCCGGTAGAAATGGCGTTTCTCGCGCCCGCAGGCGACGCTCAGGAAAGTATCCCTGAACATAGGTGTAATGCCATGAAATTAATCGCTGCGATGCTTTCAGATATGTCTGATGAATTATTTGCAAAGGTTGCAAAGTATCAAGATAGTTATTCACAGCGGGCTTTTGGTGATCTCGCTTGCAGCCAAGGAATTGCTTGTGTGTTAATCGAATCTGGGGCAACTTTTAACGATTCAAATAGACAAAATGCTAGACGCTTAAATTTTTTATGTTTATTGCATAGTATTCATCATATTGCCGAGCAGTCATACAACAAAGTGCTAGAGTTCGATTACAATTCTTTACCATTTAATATTGAAAACGGGTTGAGCGATCTAATCATACGGGGCTTGAACGTCGATACCGTAAATGCCAGTTTCAGTGTCGATGTGGCGATTAAACAGCAGCACCAAAAGCTAGCACTTATTAGTGAATTAGGTGACTTACAACAATTAGGTGCTTATGAAGTATTAAATGCCCATAACTTTAGCTATGCACCTGGCAATACTTTTGAAGTAAACCAACCTATTGATTTAAACAAAGATAAATATATATCGTTGTTACGTAATGGATTTTGTCGGTTCAGTGGTGATATATCTTTAATTAATCAATTAACTGACTGGCCGATTATTAAAGTACCTGGGGAGTCGGAACCTGCTGGGTTTTGGCGTAAAAACATGCCTCCAACTTGGTTAATGTTATTTAATGACCAAGTCAAAGCTGCGTTATTAGAAGGGAAATTGATCGTTTTGGAGTAGATGTCGGAATTCATCTTATCAATACATAATTAAGCAAATCCTATAGAAACGTCTTGATTACCGTTCATTACCGTTAAAATTTCTTAAGCTAAATGTCGTATTTACAAGGCATTTTTTAGAAAATGCGATAAGCTATTTGTTCGCCCAAAAAGGTTAGGGATAAAAATGAAAAAAGTTATAGTCACTTTTATGTTGATTGGTGGGTTAATCTCTCCAACAATTAATGCGAAAACCGAGATAGAGGTGCTCAAGTCTCAGGATATATTTGATATTGAGTATGCGGCAGACTTAAGCATAAGCCAAGATGGCAAAACAGTATATTTTGTCCGTCATTTTATGGATATTCAAAGCGACAGGAAGCTTGGCAATATTTGGTCTGTAGATACTAAAACTGGCGTTATGCTTCCGGTCACTACTGGCGAACAGTTAGATTTCAACCCGGTTTTATCGGCCGATGGCAGTAAACTCGCGTATATCTCGACTCAAACTGGTAAACCTCAGATTTATGTGACTTGGTTAGAAAGCGGTAAAACAGCAAAACTGACTAATTTGGTTTCTTCTCCTAGCGGTTTGAGTTGGTCTCCTGACGGAAAATACATCGCCTTTAGTATGTTCGTAAATGGCAAACCTAAATCACCGGTTAGCCTTTCTGGTAAACCACCTGGGGCAAAATGGGCAGAGCAGGCCATTTATATTGATGATGTTTATTACCGATTTGATGGTGGGGGCTACAGCGTTCCGGGGACAACCGAATTATTTATCTTATCCGCCGACGGTGGTACGCCCAGACAGTTAACCAATGATGAGTTTGATAATGGTGGTGACTTAAGCTGGAGTAAAGATAGTCAATTCATATATTTTTCCGCCAATCGCTCAGAGAATCGCGAATTTGAGCCACTAAATAGTGAAATTTATGCTTTATCAATTACCGATAGTTCGATAAAGCAGGTGACTGATCGTGATGGTCCTGACACTAGTCCTAAGGTGTCACCGAATGGGAAATACATTGCATATATTGGTTTTGATGACCAACGTAAAAATTATGACAATGCTAAAGTGTATGTTAAACAACTTTCAGATGGTGAAACTATTTTCCAATCAGAAGGACTGGATCGCAGTATAGACGCTATCGCCTGGGATCAGAAAAGTCGAAATCTGTATATCCAATATGATGACAAAGGCAAAACAATTTTAGCCATGCAATCCCTAAAATCTGCAGATAAACGTAGCATTTTGTCTGATAAATTAGGAGGCCAATCGTATGGCCGACCTTACACAGGTGCAGAGTTTGCAGTTAGTGAAAATGGCAAAGTAGCGATTTCATACTCCAATCCTTTGCGGCCTGCTGATGTAGGCATTGTAGATAATAAACAAACCAAACAATTAACCCACCTCAATGATGATGCGTTAGGCCATAAAACCTTGGCCCAGATTGAAGAGATTTGGTTTAAATCGAGTGCAGATGATCAAGATATTCAAGGTTGGATAGCTTATCCTCCTGGTTTCGATAAGAGCAAAAAATACCCATTAATCTTGGAGATCCATGGTGGTCCTGTGACTGCTTATGGACCGCATTTTTCAATGGAAATACAATTGTTTGCCGCGGCAGGAAACGTTGTTTTGTATCTCAATCCTCGTGGTAGTTCTAGTTACGGAAAAGAATTTGCTCATAGCATAGATAAAAATTATCCGAGTCAAGATTACGATGATTTGATGTCTGGAGTTGATAGCCTGATTGAAAAAGGCTTTATCGATACTGAGCAGCTATTTATTACCGGTGGTTCTGGTGGTGGCACTCTGACAGCATGGTCAATTGGACACACTCAACGTTTTGCTGCCGCGGTAGTAGCTAAGCCCGTGATTAATTGGTACAGCTTTGTGTTAACTGCTGATTTCTATCCATTCTTTTATCAATATTGGTTTAGTGGAAAACCTTGGGATAATCTAAACGAATACATGAAATATTCACCTATCAGTTATGTTGGCAATGTGACTACACCAACTATGTTATTAACTGGCGAGTCGGATCATAGAACCCCCATATCTGAATCAGAGCAGTTTTATCAGGCACTAAAAATTCAAGGTGTGGAAAGTGCGATGGTTCGAATTCCAAATGCCTCCCATAGTATTTACCGTAAACCGAGTAATTTGATGGCTAAGGTAGAATACATTTTGTGGTGGTTTGAGCAACATAAACCGAAAAAAGAGGGCGATAGTTAATTTTTATGGTGCTACTAATAATATACGTAGTTGTTGCACTGGGATTTTCCTTTTTATGCTCGGTAGCTGAAGCGGTGATTTTAAGTATCTCTTCAGCATACATATCTGTATCCATGAATAAAGGCGAAAAATCAGGGAAGATTTTACATGATTTAACCGCCGATATTAATAAACCGCTAGCGGCGATATTAACTCTCAATACCATTGCCCATACTATGGGGGCCGCTGGAGCCGGAGCCCAAGCCGCAGTGGTTTTTGGCGATGCGTACCTAGGTGCGGCGTCGGCAATATTAACCTTGTTGATATTAGTGTTCTCAGAAATCATTCCTAAGACTTTAGGAGCGACTTATTGGCGTCAACTTGCGCCAATTACAGCTTATTTTCTGAAATATCTGGTTTGGATTTTGTACCCCTTTGTAAAAATGGCGAATGCGTTAACCAGTCGCTTCACCGAAGAAAGTCCTTTGAAAGGACTGAGTCGTGGAGAACTCCACGCAATGACCGAATTATCTAAACACGAAGGACTATTGGATCACCAAGAAGCCAATATACTGCAGAGTTTACTGAGTTTAGATGACTTAAAAGTCCGGGATGCGATGACCCACAGGACTGTGGTATTTAAAGTGTCTGAAAATATGACTGTTGAAACCTTCTATCATAAACATGCAACTGAAGTGTATTCGAGAATTCCTGTGTATGAAGACGAAGAGCCTGAAAAAATCAGTGGCTTCGTGCTCAAATCAGATTTGATATTAGCGCAAGCGCGGGGCAATGGGTCTAAATTGCTTTCAGAATATCGCAAAGACATGGTTGCTCTGCTGAGTAGCACAAATCTTGCGGAAACCTTCCCACATTTCCTGCAATCACGTTCGCACATACTATTAGTGGTTGATGAGTATGGTGGTATGGATGGTATTTTGACCTTAGAAGATTTGCTTGAGAGTCTTTTAGGTTTCGAAATTGTCGATGAGAAAGATAAGCACGTTAGTATGAAAAAAGTTGCAAGGCTCATGTGGAAACGGCGTGAACGGGAATTGTTTAACCAACAGCAAGAACAAAAATAAAGTAGAGAATATGTCACAGTTGTTAATCTGTAAAAATGTCAGTAAGACCTATCAAGAAAATGACTCTTCAGTGCAAGTCTTAGATAAGGTTAATTTTCAGGTGGGTAAAGCAGAGCAAGTAGCCATACTTGGCAGCTCAGGGTCGGGGAAGAGCACCTTATTGCATATTTTGGGTGCTTTGGATACGCCATCTTCAGGTAACGTTTTGTTTAAAGGGCAAGACATCTTTAAATTTAATGAAAAACAGCAAGCTGATTTTCGCAATAAATGCTTAGGCTTTGTATATCAATTTCACCATTTACTCCCCGAATTTACAGCACTAGAAAATGTGGCTATGCCGCTACTAATTGGTAAAACCAAGAGTGACCTAGCTAAGCACAAGGCAGAAGATATTCTAAAACGGGTAGGGTTAGGCCACAGACTAGACCATAAACCGTCACAAATGTCTGGCGGAGAACGACAGCGTTCTGCCATTGCGCGGGCGCTTGTAACTCAGCCAGATCTCGTTTTAGCGGATGAGCCTACAGGTAATTTGGATCACAAAACAGGGCAAAGTATCTATCATTTACTAAACGAATTGCGCGAGCAAATAGCGACCAGCTTTATAGTGGTAACCCATGATACCGAGTTGGCCTCTAAATTAGATAGGACCCTCAATATTACTGATGGAAAACTCGTAGAGCAGGGCGCTGCTGTATGAGTTTAGTGGCACAATTAGCTTGGCGATTCCGTTCAGGTAAACGCCAAAATGGTTTTATTTCATTCATTTCCGCATCATCTACCTTGGGTATCGCTTTAGGGTGTATGGTGCTGATATTGTTGCTATCGGTGATGAATGGCTTTGAACGAGAGCTGAAAAATCAACTTTTAAGCTATATCCCTCACGGTGAGATATATGCATATGAAGGCACTGGTCTGGAAAAATGGCAAGAACAACTCAACCGCTTGTCTTCCGATCCAAGAATAACCTCGATTGAACCTTATATTAAGGCCTCAGGCTTATTGCAAAAAGGCAATAAAATGAAAGCGGTGCCTGAGTTGGTAGGGATTGATTTGCATTACGCGCAAAACAACAGACTAGTACAGCAAGTGGGCAAAAATCATTGGGCAAATTTTAAAGCCGACCCTAACAGTGTGTTATTAGGGCGCTCAATTATGCAACAACTTGCAGTGAATGTGGGTGACAAAGTGCAATTGGTGCTACCGCAAATTTCCGATGACTTGTCGTTTTCAGCTCCGAAAACAGTGTGGTTGAATGTGGCTGGAGAAATTGCCATTGGTGGCGAGTTAGACTCCCAAATAGGTTTTATGCACATAAAGTTAGCGGCAGATACTCTCGGCACTGTTACTGGGGCGCAAGGATTACGTTTTCGTTTCGATGATCCTTTCATCGCCAATAGTGCCATACGGGAGTTTGGTTTTTCATTCACACAGCACGTGTTTATGTCTGATTGGATGCGAACTCAAGGACATTTGTATCAAGATATTCAATTGGTTAGAGCGGTCGTCTATGTGGCGCTCACTTTAGTCATTGGTGTCGCATGCTTTAATATTATTTCAACCTTGGTTATGGCTGTTAGTGAAAAGCGAGCGGAGATAGCTATGCTCAAAACGATGGGCGCAAGGGATAAATTAATTATTCAAGTTTTTGTATTGCAAGGTGCGGTAAACGGTATCATTGGAACTTTGGTTGGGGTGATATGTGGCGTGTTATTGGCAGAATACTTAACCCCGATAGCGATTTTTATTGAAAACGTCAGTGGCGTTAAATTTCTTTCAGGGGATGTTTATTTTATCGATTTTTTACCTTCACAGTTGCGCTGGAGTGAAGTCTTTTTTACCGCGTTAATCGCTATTTGTTTGAGTTTGTTGGCAACTATTTATCCGGCCTTCAAAGCAACCAAAATAAATCCTGCAGAGGCACTAGGGCAACACTAAGCAGTTATTCAAGTAGAATACATTGCTGCTTAGTGTTTTTTCATCTGGAATATTAATCCTTCGACTCTGGTGCGGTGGATTTAAAATCATGGAGGTCCACATTTTCAAAATCTACACCTGCATCCATATCGTAATACATAGCTTCGTCTAGTTCATTTTCGCTCTTCGCGACAACACAAGAAACCATACAATCTCCAGTGATGTTGACTGCCGTTCTCGTCATGTCCAACAAGCGGTCTACACCGAGTATCAAGGCTACGCCTTCAACAGGTAAGCCAACTTGTACTAGCACCATAGATAACATTAATGTGCCAACACCAGGCACGCCAGCTGTGCCAACGGAGGCTAGCGTAGCGGTTAATACCACCATTAACATATCAGCAGTTGAAAGGTCGATACCATAAACCTGTGCAATGAATACGGTTGCTACCCCTTGCATGATTGCGGTCCCATCCATGTTGATAGTTGAACCTAACGGAACTACAAAAGATGCAACTGATTTACTCACCCCTAATTTTTTAGTTGCTGTTTCCATGGTAACGGGCAAAGTTGCGCTGCTGCTTGCAGTACTGAAAGCAAATAATATGGCTTCACGCATTTTTAAGAATAAGAACTTGGGATTCAGTCCGGTCAACAGTTTAAGAATAATTGAATAGTTAACCAGACTATGAAATATCAATACTGCAAATACCAATACAAAGTAGATGGCCAAAGAAGCAATTCGTCCTTCATCGATGGTTGTGAATAGTTTTGCCAAAAGCGCAAACACACCATAGGGGGCTAAGTTCATCAATATGGTAACTAGCTTCATAATTACAGCATTTAAATCTTCAAATAATGCTGCTACTCGTTTACCAGCATCGCCTACCATGGCCATGGCTAAGCCAAATAAAACCGCAAAGGTTATGACTTGCAACATTTTACCTTCAGTAAATGCTTGAAAAGGATTCGATGGGAAGATATCGATAATCACCATAGCCAAAGAGGGCGGCTCTTTTGCTGCGAATACCGCATCAGTAGGAATAGGCACACCTGCACCGGGTTGAACAATGAGCGCTGCAACCATCGCGATGGTAATAGCAACCGCTGTGGTGCCGATGTACAGCAAAATAGATTTACCGCCCAGACGTCCTAACTTGCTTGGTTCAGATAAGTTAGAAACCCCACAGACTAAAGATACAAAGACTAAGGGGACGATTAGCATTTTTAAACTGTTAATAAAAATCTGGCCAACTACATTAAATATACCATTGACTAAAACGTCATACGTAGAAACTGTTAACCCGAATACACTAAATGCTAAATCTCCGCTATCATCAAATGACCATTTTAAAATAACACCGGTAATTATCCCGGCAATCATGCCGATAAAGATTTTAGCGGTGAGACCAAGTTTTTTTGGAGATTGCTGCATTTTTTGTCCTAAAGTTATTATTGATTTTTGGATAGCGTAGCAAGTTTAGGTCTTCAGCAAAACTATAAAATGACTTAGAACAGGTACTTGAATTGAAAAACATTATTTGTGGGAAAAATTGCATGACTTCACGTTTGAAGATGTTGTTCGCAGCTCTATTGATTTTTACTCTGTCAGCATGTGGCGGAGGAGGCTCAGTAGAGCGTGATTCTTCTGGTACAAGCACTGGCGGAACCGACACTACAGTAACTTACGATGTTACATTAACTATTGCTGATCAAAATGGAAATACAGTGAACGAACTGACTTCCACTTCACCATTAATAGTGACTGCGACAGTAACTAGTTCCGGTGGTAGTGTAGAAGATCAATTAGTGACATTCACCTTTAGCCAAGACGGCCTAGCGACCTTTGATAACGATACGGGCACTGCGTTGACCAATGCTGACGGTGTTGCCACTATAGGTTTGCTGGTTGGTGCAAGCTCTGGTGATGGTTTGGTTACTGGCGCGCTTTCAGACGGGACAGAAGGGCAAGTGGGCTTTAGTTCTTCTGGTACTTCGCAATCAGGTGTGACACCGGCTTCTCTTGAGTTATACGCTAGCTCAATTCAACTGGCATCCAGTGGTTCTGATGAAATAGAACTAATTGCCGTAGTGAAAAATGCACAAAATATTTTGTTATCCGGTGTAGATGTTTCTTTTTCTGCTAACAATGGTGCGGAATTGCAAATTGTACAAGGCACCTCAACAGAAGATGGCACCGCCAGAGCAACGCTGACTAGCCGCAATAATCCAGAAAACAGAACGATTACCGCGACTGTTTCTTCGGGTACCTTTAATCAAACAGTCGATATTGAGGTTGTCGGCACCGAAGTGAATGTAGACGGCCCTATTTCAGTGGTGCTAGGCGATACCATAGATGTCACTATTAAAGTGGCTGATTCCGATGGCAACGGGGTGGCGAATCAAAGTGTTCAACTAAGTGCGTCACAAGGGGATATCGCAACCTCAGCAACAACTGACACAGAAGGGCAAGTAAGTATTCAATATGTGGCCACCACTTCTGGTGAAAATGAAATTACCGCCAGTGCGTTAAATGCCGAAGGAAGTTTAACCTTTACTGTGCAAGAAGATAGCTTTAGCTTCACCACAGTGCCAACCGAAGATGTTCCACTTAATACCAACTCAACGTTGGAAGTTACTTGGTTAAAAGACAATATTGCATATGTTGGTGGTGAAGTCACTTTGAGTTCTTCGCGTGGAGAATTTGTTTCTTCTTCAGCGATAACCGATAGCAACGGGGTTGCTTCTTTTGAGATACATTCAAGCAATGCTGGATTAGCTTCTATTACGGCGCTAGGGACTGATGGAAACGAGGATACCGTGAGTGCCAGAACGCAATTTGAATTTATTGCTACTGAGCCGGCGACTATCATTGTTGATGCTTCACCTGATTTAATCGGACCAGATGGACAAACATCCACCATTACCGCTGTCGTACGTGATATCACCGGAAATCTTGTTAAAGGCAAGGTCATAAACTTCAGAGTGGACGATGTCAGTGGTGGTTTTGTGTCGCCAAACTCGGCAACAACCGACAGTAACGGAATCGCTTCCACTGTTTATACTTCTAATGCGGTGAGCAGTGAAGATGCAGTCATTGTTTATGCAGACGTTGCTGATGATGAATCTGTGACTGATTTTACCACCCTAACTGTGGGTGATAGAGCCTTTGATATTTCATTAGGAACAGGGAACTTATTGGTATCGCCAGATGATTCAAGTTATTTAAAAGAGTTTTCTGTGTTTGTCAGTGACTCTGTTGGTCGAGCCGTGGAAAATGTTTCTTTAACCGCATCTTTAACACCGGTTAAATTCACAGAAGATGGCGTTTATCGAAAAGGGTTTTGGGTTTACGGTACTGATGTGTGGGTGATGAATGTAACTGCAACTTGCGCCAACGAAGATATCAATGGCAATGGGATTCTTGACAGTGGTGAAGATACCAATGGAGATGAAGAATTAACTCCAGGTATTGTTGGGACTATTGGTTTTACCGATGGTAACAATGAAACTGATTCAAACGGTCAAGCAAAATTAGAAGTTCGTTACCCAAGGGCTTATGGCGGTTGGGCAGATGTTGAAGTCGCAGTATTTGGCCAATCTTCTGGCAGTGAAGCTATTGAAAGTCAATATTTCACTTTTTCAGTTGCCGCTGACGATTTGGATGATGAAGCTTCACCACCGCCTAGCAGTCCGTTTGGAACCGGTTCTTCATGTGATGACGCTCTTTAACCTCTGAAGCATAAAAAAAACCTCGTAATTACGAGGTTTTTTTATGTCTAAATTGTGGTTATTTACTGTCGTTGAAACGGATAAATCGATCCTAAGTTCAAAATTTGGGTCAATTCATCTAAAGCACTGCGGGTTTCATCGAGTAAAGCCGCATCACGCAAATCGTCAACACTTAATTGATCGCGGTAGTGTTTATTAACCCATTTGTTTAGACGTGTAAAAACTGCGTCTGACATCAAAGTGTGTTGATTAACTGCTTCTAGCTCAGAACCCGTCATTGCTACTCTTAGTCTTAAACAAGCTGGACCACCGCCATTTCGCATACTTTGTTTTACGTCAAAATAGTGCACTTTTTTAATCGGCGTATTTAGGGTTATCAACTCCTCTAAATAATTAGCAACCGTGGAATTTTCTTGACACTCAGTAGGGGCGATGATGGCCATTTCACCGTTTGCCAGAGTAATGATTTGGGTGTTAAATAAATAGGTTTTTATGGCATCTTGAACGGGGACCGTTTTGGTATCCACTTGGATGAAATGCAATTTTTGGTCACCAAATTTGCGTTGAATTTCATCTAACACATTTTGCGTGTCAAGAAACGCCTGTTGATGATAAAACAGTACATTTTGATTACCCACTGAAATCACATCATTGTGAAATACACCTTGATCAATCAGGTCAGGGTTTTGTTGTACAAACACGGTAGTGTCATCACTCAAACCATGCAAACGGGCTACCGCTTGACTGGCCTCTAAGGTTTGTCTAGCTGGAAATATCTTAGGTGCGGGCTTGCTGCTGTCAAATGCATACCGACCGTATACGAACATCTCAACACCAGCATGACCATAATCGGTGCAAAGCCGGGTGTGGTTGGCTGCGCCTTCATCGCCAAAGTGTTCATTGTCTGGCAAGTGGGTGTGATGCTGGAAGTATTTGTCATTGGAAAAGGTTGCTTGCAATATTCTGCCAGTGACTTCAGGTTCCAAAGAGCGATGAAACTTGTTGGTCAAATTTGCTGGGGTAAAGTGAATTTTGCCATCACTCGTATCGGCACTAGGAGACACGGTAGCGGCATTGGCGGTCCACATGCTACTAGCGGAGCAACAAGCCCTGAAAACCTCAGGAGCACGTTTTGAGGCTTGCTCAAGCACACTTGAATCGTTGCCTGTAAAGCCTAGACGTCTGAGAGTATCAATATCAGGTCTTGCTTGTGGGGCTAATATTCCTTGCACCATACCCATATCATGCAAGGCTTTCATTTTTTGTAATCCTTGTAATGCTGCTTGTTTAGGACTACTAAACGCTTTTGCATTACTTAGGGATGCAACATTACCAATCGAAAGACCTGCATAATTGTGGGTTGGACCCACTAAACCATCAAAATTGACTTCAACTTGTTTCACTCGCTCACCTCATTGCAATAAAAATGCACTCAAGCTTGCCCACTATTCGTTCGTCTTCGTTAATAAATTTATAAAAAACTAGGCGAAATGGGCTTGCTCTGTTTACTATTGGTGGCGATTATACGTCTTTTAATGTACTTGCCAATGCGCCTGTATAAATTCTGAGCATATTTGGTGCAGCTAAAAGTTCAAAAAGTAGATAAGTATTAAGAAGAACTTGTTTTCTATTCACTTTGCCGATATATGTTAAAAAAGCAAAATGCGACAGGAAGTTTAACGAAACTCCCTAAAAATGGCGTAAAACCCATATAAAACAAAGGTTAATGAATAATTTATGGCAAAATCATTGGTTATTGTCGAGTCGCCAGCTAAGGCGAAAACAATAAATAAATATCTCGGCAAAAATTTTATTGTTAAATCTAGTGTTGGACACGTTAGAGATTTACCAACAAAGGCATTAGGTCAAGCTCCGGCTAAAAAACCAGCTAAAGAGCTAAAAGAGTGGAGCGAGAAAAAACGCGAAACTTACCTTCGCGAATTCGAATACCAAAAGCTGGTTGATCGAATGGGAATTGATCCAAAACACGATTGGAAAGCCCATTACGATATTCTCGCGGGCAAAGAAAAAGTAGTAAATGAATTAAAAAAGCTGGCTAAAGATGCAGACACCATTTATCTCGCAACGGATTTGGATAGAGAAGGGGAAGCCATTGCATGGCACCTGCAGGAGTTGCTAGGTAGTGAAGGAAAAACCTATCAACGAGTGGTTTTTAACGAAATTACTAAAAACGCCATTCAAGAGGCTTTTGCCGATCCTGGCCAACTCAATATTGCACGAGTAAATGCGCAACAAGCACGTCGTTTCCTAGACCGTGTTGTGGGTTTCATGGTGTCACCACTGCTGTGGAAAAAAGTGGCTCGTGGACTTTCTGCTGGCCGCGTTCAGTCTGTTGCTGTGCGATTAGTGGTTGAACGTGAGCGCGAGATTAAAGCCTTTGTTCCAGAAGAGTTTTGGGATATTCATGCTGACTTAAATGCCAAGCAAACCGATTTGCGTATGTTAGTGTCTAAACACTTAGGTAATGCTTTTAAACCGATCAATAAATCGCAAGCTGACACCGCTTTAGAGGCATTAAAAAATGCTTCCTATGAAGTCATTAGCCGCGAATCAAAGCCAACTCAAAGTAAACCGTCTGCTCCCTTTATTACCTCTACTTTGCAACAAGCAGCAAGTACTCGTTTAGGCTTTGGTGTTAAGAAAACCATGATGATGGCACAGCGTCTGTATGAAGCTGGGCATATTACCTATATGCGTACGGATTCGACCAATTTAAGTAAAGACGCAGTGGATGCTTGTCGCGGTTATATTGAAGAATCATTTGGTGCTAACTATCTACCCAATAACCCTATTTCATATGGCAGTAAAGAAGGGGCGCAAGAGGCTCACGAAGCGATACGTCCTTCCAATGTGATTGTGAAATCTGAGTCATTAACTGAAGTAGAGCGTGATGCTCAACGATTGTACGAATTAATTTGGCGTCAATTTGTGGCATGTCAAATGGTGCCGGCGAAATACGATGCTAGTACTATCAAGGTGAAGGCCGGTGAGTACGAATTAGTTGCCAAAGGTCGGGTATTGAAATTTGATGGTTGGACGCGGGTTCAAACTCAAGTTAAAGGTAAAGGCGATAACGATCTTAATTTACCCGATGTAAAAGAAGGTCAGAAACTTGATCTTAAAGCATTGGATCCTAAACAACATTTTACCAAACCAATTGCACGGTTTAATGAAGCGTCATTGGTTAAAGAATTGGAAAAACGAGGAATTGGTCGTCCATCAACTTACGCCAGTATTATCTCCACTATTCAAGACCGTGGTTACGTTAAACTAGACAACAAACGTTTCTATGCAGAAAAAATGGGAGAGATCGTTAACGACCGTTTAGTGGATAATTTCTCTGATTTAATCAGTTTTGATTTCACTGCCAACATGGAGCAACAACTCGATGATGTTGCCAATGGAATTCGTGACTGGAAAGATGTCTTAAATGAATTTTATGAAGACTTCTATCAACGTTTGCTGAAAGCTGAATTACCGCCTGAAGAAGGTGGTATGCGCCTTAATCAAGCTATTGAAACCGATGTTGAATGCCATCTTTGCGGTCGCCCTATGAATGTAAGAACTGCATCAACAGGGGTGTTCCTTGGGTGTTCAGGATATAACTTACCACCAAAAGAGCGCTGCACTGGTACTAAAAATCTGACCCCAGGTGACGAAGTCATTAAAGTGGATGATGAAGATGAACTGGAAACAGAAGTATTAAGATCTAAGCGTCGATGTGATATTTGCGGTACAGCTATGGATAGTTATTTGGTTGACGAGACCCGCAAGTTACACGTTTGTGGTAATGCACCGACCTGTCCGGGTACTTATGTTGAAAAAGGGACCTTTAAAATTAAGGGATATGATGGACCTATTATCGAATGTGATAAGTGTGGTTCGAACATGGAACTTAAAAATGGTCGTTTTGGTAAATATTTCGGTTGTACAAACGAAGAGTGTAAAAACACCCGTAAATTACTAAGAAATGGTGAAGCTGCTCCACCTAAAGAAGATCCGGTTGATTTGCCTGAATTGGAATGTGAAAAATCGGACGCGCATTTTGTGCTTCGTGATGGTGCTGCGGGTATTTTTATGGCAGCCCATAATTTCCCCAAATCTCGTGAAACAAGAGCGCCGATGGTGCATGAGTTAGCCAGGTTTAGGGATCGCATTTCACCCAAGTTTTATTATTTGGCTGATGCACCTGCAAAAGATCCTGATGGCAATCCAACAATGGTTCGATTTAGTCGTAAAACTAAACAACAATATGTAACGTCTGAAAATGCAGAAGGCAAAGCAACTGGTTGGTCAGCTTGGTATCAAGATGGTAAATGGGTTGTCGAAGATAAGCGTAAAAAAGGCAAATAGCCTTGTTTACAATTTACCTTTAGCGGCAGTGAAAACTGCCGTTTTTATTTCTAGAATATTCAAAGAGTATTTTATTATGGCACTGTCATTACAAGAACAATTATTGAAAGCCGGTTTAACCGATAAAAACAAAGTTAAGCAAGCTAAAAAAGAAAAACACAAGCAAGTTAAACAGCAACAAAAACATAAAGTTGTGAATAAAAATGAGTCGCAAATTGCGGCTCAAAAAGCGCTTCGTGAAAAGCAAGAAAAAGACCGAAAACTGAACCAAGAAGCGAAAGCTTTAGCCGAATCTAAGGCGGTATTGGCGCAGATTAAACAGCTTGTAGAGCTGAATAAGCAACCCAAAGACAACGGTGATATTCCGTGTAATTTTAGCCATGATAATTTGATCAAACGTCTGTATGTGAATCAACAGACCCGTAATCGAATTAGCCAAGGTAAGCTAGCGATAGTGGTGCTCGATGGTGCATACGAAATTGTACCTATGCCAGTTGCAGATAAAATAGCCTTGCGTGACAAAGACGCGGTAGTTTATCGTGCGGATGCTGCAGAGCAAGCCGAAGCTAAATCTACCAGTACCGCTGAAGAAGACGAATGGTATGCAGACTATGAGATCCCTGATGATTTAGTGTGGTAAACGGCTAATAATTTGCTGAGTTTGTATTTCAACATTTTGTAGGAGCATGATAATTTGAAAATTTGGGTTGACGCTGATGCCTGTCCGAATGTTATCAAAGACATTTTATTTAAAGCAGCGCAACGAACTGGCGTTGAAATGACGTTGGTTGCGAATCAATTTATTCGTGTACCAGCAAGTAAAAACATCACTTCTGTGCAAGTCTCTTCAGGATTTGATGTAGCTGATGATGAGATTGTTGCTCGTTGTGAAGCCGGTGATTTAGTCATTACCAGCGATATTCCTTTAGCGGCAGAAGTGATTGAAAAGGGGTGTAACGCTTTGAGTCCTCGAGGTGAATTGATGGACAAGGAAAATGTGCGTTCCCGACTAAATATTCGTGACTTTATGGACACCATGCGCGCCAGCGGTGTTAACACTGGCGGGCCTCCGGCGCTAAATCAAACAGACCGACAAAACTTTGCCAATCACTTAGATCGGATGCTAACGCAATTCCATCGCCCCAATTAATCTGCTTTGGGTCTAGCTTGCCTTGCTGGTCTTGGCTTACGAGGTTTTTTAGGTCTAGGTGCTTTTTTAGGCTGAGGGTTGGCAGACGTTTCCGTTAACTTCTCTGTTGGCTCAAAGCCTTTGACTTCAACTCTATTAATTTTTTCGCCGATTACACGTTCGATATCTTTTAATAACTTCACATCTTCTACAGTAACTAGCGATATGGCATGCCCAGTAGCACCGGCGCGTCCTGTGCGTCCTATTCTGTGCACATAATCTTCTGCTACGTGGGGTAAATCATAGTTAATTACGAAGGGGAGTTGGTGAATGTCTAAACCTCTAGCTGCTATATCGGTAGCGACAAGTACTTGGATGGTTGACGATTTAAACTCCGCTAACGCTTTCGTACGAGCGCCCTGACTCTTATTGCCATGTATCGCTGATGATATGATGCCTTTAGCAGTTAATTGCTTAGCTAAGCGATTAGCGCCGTGTTTAGTCCTACTAAACACCAATACTTGATCCATATTTTGATGTTTAATAATGTGAGACAGTAAAGCAGACTTTTTGCTCTTATCAACAGGGTGGATACATTGTTCAACTTTATCCGCCGTTTTATTTGCCGGAGCCACTGAAATTTGCACTGGATTATTGACAATGCTCTTAGCCAACTCGCGAATTTGGGTAGAAAAGGTAGCAGAGAATAAAAGGTTTTGGCGTTTTTGTGGCAGCAATTTTATGACACGTTTAATATCGTGAATGAATCCCATATCGAGCATTCTGTCAGCTTCATCAAGCACCAAAATCTGTAAATTATCGAACTTCACCGCTTTTTGATTATATAAATCTAATAAACGTCCAGGTGTCGCCACTAAAATATCTACACCCTTACGTAATGCCATCATTTGTGGATTAATACTAACGCCACCAAAAACAACAGTGTGTCTGACGTTTAAGTTTTTGCTATAGGCCTTAACGTTATCCGCAATTTGAGCGGCCAATTCCCGTGTAGGGGTCAAAACTAACGCGTTTACTTGATTCGCTTTAGGACGGGGTTGATGGCTTAATTTTTCTAAAATTGGGAGTACAAAGCCGGCTGTTTTGCCTGTGCCTGTTTGTGCCGCGGCCATGACATCTTTATTGTCTAAAATTGCAGGTATGGCTTGTGCTTGAATTGGCGTAGGCTCATTGTAGCCTTTTTCAATAAGGGCATTGGCAATGTTTTGGCCTAAACCAAGGGTATTAAAATTCATTAAAGTTTCTCTATTAAGTAAAATACAGGTGATATGTTCATTGCTTAATATCTAAGTATTAAACGCAAGAAAATACAAATAATTTGAGCCGAAGTGCTATTTGCTAATTAAATGACAACACGTTGGCTAACAAGATAAGAAATGCGCTCAGTGAAGAGCGCATTTTGAAGAGTGTTTATAAAACATCTACCAAAGCGGTAGCTAACGCATCGACATTTTTTAAGCTTATACCAGCTACGTTGACTCGACTTGAATCAACAAAGTATACACTATGCTTGTCTCTGATTGCTTTAACTTGTTCAGGACTGATACATAAATAAGAAAACATACCTTTTTGCTGAGTCACAAAACTAAAGTCTTTGGTTGCGCCTTTTTCGGCTAATTTAGTGACTAATAGTTGACGTAAGGACTGCATGCGAACACGCATATCTTCCACTTCAGACTGCCACTCGGTTTTTAGAATAGGATCATTTAGCACTATATCTACTAACGCACCGCCGTATGAAGGAGGCATTGAATAAATCGCTCTAGCGATTGATTGAATTTGAGTTTGCATGCTTTGTCTAACCGCATTACTGTTAGTCACAGCCACTGCAAGACCAACACGCTCACGATACAAACCAAAGTTTTTAGAACAAGACGCTGCAATAATTACTTCTGGCAAGTTTTCAGTTAATAAACGCACACCGTAGGCATCAGCTTCTAGTCCGTCGCCAAAACCTTGGTAAGCCACATCAATAAAAGGCACAAAACCTTGTTGTTGGGCTAATTCTAACACTGATTGCCATTGATCTTTGCTTAAGTCTGCGCCCGTTGGGTTATGGCAGCAACCGTGCAATAACACTACGTCGCCTTTTTTAACTTGCTTAAGACAATCTGCCATTTCATCAAATTTAATGCTTGCAGTTGCTTTATCGAAATACGGATAGGTTTCGATTTTTAATCCAGCACTACCGATTAGGGGGATGTGATTGGCCCAAGTTGGGTCACTTACCCAAACGGTTGTTTCTGAGTTACAACGTTTAATTAATTCCGAAAGAACTCTCAATGCGCCACATCCGCCTGGAGCTTGCACAGCAGCAACACGATCTTCAATTAGGGCAGGGTGACCTTTACCTAAAAGTAGTTGCAACATACCGTTAATGTAACCTTGAACACCTTGTGGAGTGATATAAGTTTTGGTTGTCTCTTGTGCTAATAGAATTTTTTGAGCTTTCGCAATAGAACTGAGAATTGGAGTATTACCGTTTTCATCTTTATATACACCTACACCTAAATCTATCTTGTTAGGATTCGGATCTTCACGATATGCAGCAGATAAACCTAGAATAGGATCAGCGGGTAATTTTGGTAACACTTCTAACACAGCAATTCCTCAATAAATAACAGGCAAAAAAAGAAGCCGCTATTATGCCAGTAATTAGAGAGATTTCGAGTAATATATGAGCTTATTGAATGTAAAAGTTAAACTCACGTTGTTTGCGGTTAATACCTTGAGGGTCAAATGTATGCTCTAACCAAGTTACATGCTTGTTTTTATTCACTAATAACAAGGTTGAAGAGCGAGTTCCATAATCCTGAGATTGAATAAAAATTGACGATAATTTTCGCTCCCAATCTATAGGAACGCCAGTTTTAGGCAACATTTCATCTTTTGCTTGGGTTTGATCAAGCAGTATTTCAAATAATTTGTCCGTATCTAACGATACAGCTTGTTGGCAATGCTCGCGCAGTTTAGTGACACCTTGATTTATTTTAGGCCAAGGACTGTTCAAGTCAGCGTTTGACAGACCATATACACCCGGCCCCAATTTACTGACGTTATCGGTATGATTGTTGTAAACAGATAGGTCATTCCATTCGCCAAACATCAAATTGTAGCCATTATATTGTTGTTTGCTGTCACGCAATTTAGTCAAATAATCCTGTTGAGAATCTTGGTTAATCAAAAATTCACTAACCAAGTGGCCTCTTGAAATCGCATTGTTCAGAATTTTTTGCGGATCTCTGACATTGGTTAATGCGCAAAGTCGACCATTTTTATTCATCCCCATCCATGTACCACCTGCTTCTAAATCTCGACCCGCGAGCAAACTCGGATGATCCTGCCAAAAATCAGATTGTACAGTCGGCCGTTGATGAAATTCATCACGGTTAGCCGCTATAATTAACGGGTACTCTGGGTGTTGCTCAACTGCGATGAAAAGAATACACATTGCTTACTCTTTTCCCTTTTCAACTTCTTGTTTCAATCCTTCAATTAGTTTGTCGGACCGCTCAACAAACTTCTCGGTGGTTTCTGGTGCTGTAATCCTGAAAATTGGAGACAGAACTTGCGAAGTGTATCGGGGCGCTGCGACGAAGTTTTGGGTATTGAACAAATGCGGAGCCAACACGTACATTGCCAGTAAAGCTGTACCAGTAATGCTGATGCTATTTCGCATTCTCTTCGACTGGTGGAAGGCAATAAATAACGTAAACCACAGAAACGCAAAGAATAGCGCACCTTTTATCAATAAAATAAACCAGTAAATAAACTGCACCGAACTTAAATTAAACTGCAAGATGGCTTGCAAATAACTGAGTAGTTCATGACTAATTAAAAACAGCCAAAGTAAATTAAATTGGCTCACAATATGGGCGTCTTTCTTCGCTAAAATTGATAGCAATGCAAAGGAAAAAGGCCATATACAGGCTGCAGCAGCGGCGCTTAAACTCACTTTCACTACCTGCGAAACATTAACCTCAACGATGCTGTTGAAATAGAAATTAGCAGACACAAGCGCAATGAACACAATGGCTAAACCTGCGCATAATCTGCGCATGGATAACCATTCCATTTTTTCTTCTAATTTACTTAGAACAATGGCCGGCGAAACTTTTTGCGTATTTTTAAAGATGCGCAAACGAGAACGACCTATGGTGACTATGTCATCAAAGCCAATTAATGCATTAGCACCTGGAGAACCGTTAATTTTCACACCATTTAATGAATCAACATCAGTTAACACCAGAGCTTCGGTATCATCCTCTGCCTGAATAACGATATGTTCTGGACACACGTAAGGGTCGTCAATGCGGACATCATTATCGTATGCTCTGCCAATCGAAATTTTTTCTTTTCCAAAAGTTTGATAACTTAACACCTTGCCGTTTTTCGACAGTACTTCAACAACTATTGCCATGACATGGAATCCATAAATTGATTAGAAAATTGTTTCATTGAATCTGCACTCACCCCTGCTAGGGTAAAGTGACTGATTAAACTTCCATCTGAGTAGTCATTGCTGGCGGAGATAAATAAAACATCATATAAATCGTCAAAATCTTTATAAGCTCGAGCACACAAAATACTTTTCTGAGAAACTTGGTGTTGATTTGACACTATATCTTGCTGACAACGATAGTTGGTCACATCATTTTTACCAGCCTGATTTCCTGGTCGCGTAAAGGCAATTTTTTGGGTCAAAAAATTATGAAATTGAAAGGTGTTGAGTTGTTCACTAGTGAGCCATTCAAACTCTATTTCGATTTCTCCGGTTTGTAATCTACCGTTTAAGAATATCGCTTCTCCGATTCGGCACCGACTTGAAACCGATAAAAACTTAACATCTTTTTCACTGGCGTTTGAACCACCCCAACAGGATATGAAGTCTGAGATTTTTTCGGGGACACTCGCTTTGCCTAGAGGCGAGTGAGACCAAGGTGTCGACAATATTTCAGCTATCATCTTCCCTTGGTTTTTTTGTAGTTGTTTTTGAATATGTGATTTGTAATCTTCGACGTCTATTTGTTCTTGTGAGTTAAATAATGCTTTCACTTTTGGTAACGGAATTAAAAATCCTATTTGATTGCCCGCTGTAGCAACATTGACGCCAACGATTTGACCGAGCCCATTTACCGCTGGCCCGCCACTCATTCCTGGATTGATTGAACCGGTAAAGTGAATACGTTGATAAAAACTATTCTTTTTTAAACCATTGTAGGTACCTGGAACCACTATCATGCCTAAATCGTGGGGGTTACCCAATGAATATATATTTGAACCTTGTAGAGGTAGGTCTTGAGCTAACTTAAACGGCAAACCACTTGTTTGTTCAGGGGCGATTTGCAGCAACGACAAGTCATTGATTACATCGAAATTTTTAAGTTTCAAACTGCCAGTATTGCCATTTGAATCTAAATATTGAATTCGATATTTATCGGGGAAATAAACAAAATCAGAAATGACATGATAGTTTGAAATAATATCGCCATCCTCGCTGACTCGAAATCCAGAACCGATGGACGATTTATTACCAGACTCCTTATCAATCATCTGAATTTGATAGAGTGAATTGCGGTATTGGCTAAACAGGTTTTGAGCCGTTTGCTGACTAAAAGTATGTTGGCTATATAACAAGGATATAAAAATAATAATTCTTAGCACTAAAAATCCCATTAAAATACTGATGATGGAAACAAGGAATTGTTTGGATCCCGATTAAAAATTGCTGCAATGATTAATCTCGGGTGTTTGTTCTTGCTAAAATAAACGGAGTTACTATTCTCCCTCACTTACTTTACTTGACCCTGTAGGTCGCAAAAAGTTGCGCACTAGCATTTATTTAAAAGGTCAAAGTGGGGTAACAACTTTATTCCTTTGGTTTGAGTGTATAATAGGAGAATATGAACGCAATTAATATTCTAAATAATTTTATTACATGCCTAAAACATTAAAAAAGCTAAAATTATCTGCAAATCTTCCCCGCTTAGGTAATCGATTCAGTCAATATTTAGGGGATACCGTCTTGCATGTTTTGGGGTGGAAATTTGAAGGTGAATTTCCTGCCTATAGTAAAATGGTCATTGCGGTAGCGCCTCATACCTCTAATTGGGACTTCGTAATTGGCATGGCCGCTGTGTTTGCGTTAAAGCTTAAAATCACCTTTTTTGGTAAACATAGTATTTTTATTCCACCGTTTAAATCGTTGTTAATCCGTTGGGGAGGGATTCCAATAGAACGTTCACAATCCCATGGGGTAGTGAATCAAATGATTGATAAAATTAAACAAAAAGATAAAATGCTGTTAGCGGTTGCCCCTGAAGGCACCCGCAGTAAAATTTATCCTTGGAAAAGTGGTTTTTTACATATTGCTAAACAAGCGAATATTCCGGTGTTTTTAATTGGCTTAGATTATCGTCATAAATCCATCGTTTTAGGACCGGTTTTTCATCCTAAAGAAGATAACTCTTTAGAAATGCAAAAAGTTTATGGGTTTTATGCTAAAGTGCACGCAAAATTTCCTTCCCAGGTAGCCTTTCCCGCGGAGAGTTCGATTGAAAAATAAAGGTTTTACAACACGGCTTGTGCATGCAGACCGCATTTTAAACAAGCCCCAAGATGGTTCTGTTCATTCTCCTACTAGTAATTCTGTACTTTTTGAGTTTGAAGACGTCAATGATTTAGTTGCCGTTTTTCAAGGAAAGAAAATAGGACATGTATATTCGAGATCTTCTTCTTCTTCTAACGCAGCCTTACAAAATATGTTGGCTGATATAGAAGGAGGCGTAGCAGCAGTTACTTTTGCCACTGGAATGGCGGCAATTTCCTCTATGCTGTTGGCGCTATTGAAGAAAGACGATCATATTATTGTCAGCCAGTTTTTGTTCGGCAATACCAGTAGTTTAATGGTGACATTGCAAAGTTTAGGCATTCAAGTTAGCTATGTTGATACCACGAATATCAATTTGATAACTCAAGAGCTTAAAGAAAATACCAGAATGGTATTTACCGAAACCATAGCTAACCCTGTTACTCAGGTTGCCGATTTACAAGCTATTGGTGAGTTCTGTGAAACAAATAAACTGCTCTTTATCATCGATAATACTATGACACCAGGGTATATATTTGATGCTAAAGCAGTGAAAGCATCATTAACGGTTACTTCATTGACTAAATATATTGCTGGTCACGGCAATGTATTAGGTGGTGCTGTGGTTGATACCGGCTTTTACGATTGGTCAGCGTATCCAAATATTTTTGATTTGTACCGAGTGGGAGATCCTGCCACCTGGGGAATGACGCAAATTCGTAAAAAAGGGTTGCGTGATTTGGGCGCGACATTATCGCCTCATTCAGCGCAACAAATTTCTGTGGGCTTAGAAACCTTAGCATTACGACTGCAAAGAACCTGTCAAAACGCGCTAAGACTTGCTACTTATTTACATGGGCACAGTAAAGTCGCCAATGTTTATTACCCCGGATTAGCTGACCATCCACAACACTATATCGCCAGAGAATTGTTTAATGGTAATTATGGTG
Organism: Alteromonas sp. M12; assembly: GCF_037478005.1. Lineage (NCBI taxonomy): Bacteria > Pseudomonadati > Pseudomonadota > Gammaproteobacteria > Alteromonadales > Alteromonadaceae > Alteromonas > Alteromonas sp. M12. Next base: position 2,387,504 of record NZ_CP144164.1, read on the forward strand.
GTGTATTTAGTATGGATTTGTCACCTGGATTGGATATTCATAAATTTCTTAATTCATTGAAGACTGTAGTGATAGCGACGCACTTAGGTGACACTCGTACCTTATGTTTGCCGGTAGCCTCTACAATATTTTATGAAAATGGCGCTGAACAACGAGCTCAAATGGGGATTAATGAGAATATGATTAGATTTTCGGTCGGTATCGAAGATATTGACGATATTGTTGCAGACTTTGAACAAGCATTTACTAAGATCTAATTATTTAATCGAAATAAATCTATAAAATTCAATTGCTTGGATGAAAATATTTAAATTTCACAAAATATTATGAACTAATTATTTTTATCATTGACTAATAATTAGTTGTAAAGATGTTTTATTGCTAAAACAGTAAAACATTTCATTGTGTGTTCCAAGTGATGTGTGTTTATTGCCCCGTTTATCGGGGCTTTTTTTTTGTCTAATATTTTAAATATCAGTGAAGGCTAGCAAGACTAAAACAGTTAGAGTGCTATCGCTTCTTTTATATCTTTTCGAAATTCTTTATCAGATGGTTTGGTTGAGGATTTATACCCTTTTACGACGTTGCCATTTTTATCCACTAAGTATTTATAGAAATTCCATCCAGGCTCCATACCACTTTGTTTGGATAGTTTACGGAATAACGGATCGGCGTTTGCGCCTTTTACCCGTGTGACTTCAAACATTGGAAATTCCACACCATAGGTAAGTTCGCACAATTCAGCGGTTTTACTCTCGTCACTAAATTCTTGTTTAAAATCATGTGAGGGAAAGCCTAACACCACAAGCCCCTGATCTCTATATTCACTGTATAAGGATTCAAGTCCTTCAAATTGAGGAGTGTAACCGCACTTACTAGCGGTGTTTACTATAAGCAGTGTTTTTCCTTGGTATTCACTGCACATGTTTACAGTTTCCTGAGAGTTTAATTTACGTTTCATAAATTTTAGAACATCTGGGCATTCGTTTGCAGAGGCAAACATAGGGGTAACAACTAAACTACATAGTAATACTAATTTTTTCATGAAAACTCCGTTGCTTTGACAGAACAAAAATTTGGCAGCTAAACGTTACTATCTTTATTAAGCAATTTTAGATCACTTGTTTACCTAAATACTTTCATGCGTTTTAATAGTGCTTTACGTTCTACTGACTATAACAAAAAGCAGAGAGTCAAAAATGCAAAAAAGCTTTAAACTGCTCATTATTTCTACTATCACCTCAAGTTTACTCGCTTGTTCTGGAATTCAAACTTCTGAAGCCCCCGCTGAATCTAATCTGGTTAATACAGATAGGGAAGTTGCTTCAATTTATCAGCCAATTAAACAACAAGCCTCTTATCTGAGTGATAATAACGAGGAGTTAACCCTACAAAACATAATGGCTGATCCAGATTGGATTGGTAGACAACCTCAATCTCCATATTGGTCACTAGATGGAAATAGTTATTTCTATTCACAGAAACGTGAAGGATCTGTGGTCAAAGATTTATTTCAACAGCCGGTATCATCGAAAACGGCCAATTTAGTTCCAATTGCAAATTACCATCAGGTTTCCTATAAAAATAAGGTTTTTAACCAAAGCAGAAACAAAGTTGCATGGGTGTTTAAACAAAATGTATTTATGCAAGACCTTAACTCAGGTGAGATTTCGCAGCTTACCCGCAGTGACCAATATTTAACTAATTTACAGTTTTTAAAAGATGGTAGGTTGAGTTATCGAGTTTATAACAAAATTTATGCCATCGATGTTGCCTCAGGTATAACTGAACAATTGGTGAGTTGGGAATTCAAAGAAGCACCGCAAGCCAACGAACCCGCTAAAGATTATATCGCTCAGCAGCAATTGAATTTGATTGAAGTTTTGCGTGATCGTAGGCAGCGCACACAAGACAAGTTCGAGTTTAATGCGCAAATTTCTGAACAGAATCAATCAACCACCCCTGAACCTTTTTATTTCCCTGTTGATAATAAAACCGCCGATGCAAGTCTTTCTCCTAATGGTAGATATCTTATTTTAGCCATCGAAAAAGATACGCCAAGTCGAGATGAAGGCGATATTATGCCCAATTACATTAAAGAAGATGGCCGTATTAAAGCTGAGAAAGTTAGGCACCGGGTGGCGGATGCTAAGCCCAAAAGCCAATATTTGTGGTTGTTAGATTTACAAACGGGCACACAAAAAGAACTGTCCTATAAGAGCTTGCCCGGATATAACGAAGACGTTTTAGAGCAGGTTAAACGAGAAAATGCAGAAGCCAAAGGACTAACCTATCAAAGTAATCGACTGCCCAGAGATATAGGTTTATTGGTAGATTGGGGATGGAATCAAAGCGCTATTGCTTGGCAAGCGGATGGTGAAAATGTTGCGATCATGTTGGAAGCTTGGGATAACAAGGATCGTTGGTTAACCACAGTAGATTTTGCGACGCAAACGTTAGTGACCCAGGATCGATTGCACGATGATGCTTGGATTAATTATAACTTCAATAGTTTTGGATGGTTGAATCACTCATCAAAATTATACTTTTTATCGGAAAAAAGTGGGTATGCGCATCTCTATTTAAAAGATTTAAATAGTAATGCAAAACAACTCACTAGTGGTGAGTACGAAGTTGATGAGTTAACTTTAACCGCAAATGACCAATATATTTATTTCAAAGCAAATAAAAAACATCCTGGCATTTACGAAATTTATCGGGTTGATTTAAACAGTGGTGATATTGAAGAGTTAACTAACTTAAATGGTGTCACTGACTATTTACTTAATGACGCCCAAAACAAGTTATTGTTAACTCACTCTAAGTTAACCATGCCGCCAGAGCTATTCGTGAAAACACTAGGTTCTGAGGAGCCAGCGCAACAGGTAACATTCACGACTAGTGAGGCATTTAAGCAAATCAACTGGACGATTCCCGAGATTGTTCCGATTAAATCTTCTCATGCTCAACAACCCATTTATGCTCGTTTATATGCGCCTAAAGATGCAGGTGAAGGAGAGAAAAAACGCGCTGTAATATTTAATCATGGAGCAGGGTATCTACAAAACTCTCACCTAGGTTGGTCAGCTTACTTCCGTGAATTCATGTTCCATAATCTGCTGGTGCAAAAAGGTTATGTTGTTTTAGACATGGACTATCGTGCATCCGCAGGTTACGGCAGAGATTGGCGCACGGCTATTTATCGACACATGGGTAAACCTGAAATAAAAGATTTGGTTGATGGTGTTGATTGGATGGTGAACAACGTTAATGTCGATCGAAATAGAATAGGGACCTATGGCGGATCTTACGGTGGTTTTATGACCTTTATGGCACTGTTTACTGAGCCCGACCTCTTTCAAGCTGGCGCTGCCTTGCGTCCTGTTTCGGATTGGGCACATTATAACCATCCATACACAAGCAATATTCTAAATACTCCCGACGTTGATCCTATTGCCTATGAACGCAGTTCACCTATTTATTTTGCCGAAGGTCTGACTAAACCACTGCTTATCAATGCACCTATGGTTGACTCAAATGTGTTTTTTGTTGATACAGTGCGTTTGGTACAGCGATTGATTGAATTAGAAAAACAAAACTTTGAAACGGCTATTTATCCAGTTGAATCTCATGGTTTCATTGAACCGAGTTCTTGGTTAGACGAGTATCGTAGAATCTTTAAATTGTTTGAAGAAAACTTATAAACTTATAAACTTATTAATTGTCTATTTGCCTCAGGTATTCTGAGGCAAATATTTATTTTTTATCCAGTAAACTAAGATACATCCTAAACCACCCACTGCACCGTATAAATGAGCATCAACAGCTACATTTGCAGCAATCAATTCAGTGATCATTTGGTCTGCGCCAAATAGTTGTTCGTAAATAATTTTTGCCCAAACTCCTAACATTAAAATCCAGCCAAATTTTACTTTATGACGGATGTCTAAATATGCTCCGTAAACAAAGATGCCATGTAAAGCACCTGAAAGGCCTGCGTACCAATCTAGATTAGGTGAATAAAAGAATATGCCAAAGGTGACAAACAAACTTAGCAGCCAGGTGCTTAATAGATAATTTTTAAGGGTGTAATATTGTCCGTGAATAGCCCAAAGTAAGCCTATGCCTGCAATATTAAGCAATAAGTGGTTGCTATTGGTGTGCACAAAATTAGCACTGAGAAATTGCCACCAATCGCCGTTTAGCACCATTTCTCGCTGCAATGCTAAATAAGCCGAAGTGGTAGGTTCAAATAGCCACAATAAACAGCACAAGAGCGCGATAAAAATAGGCCCAGTTATTTGTTGAAATTTTATGGGTAAATTTAACAAGTTGCCAACATAATATTTATAAATAATGGTGAACACCTTAACTAAATCCATGATTTCGTACAAGAATGCTTTAATAACTACATTTTGTGTTGCATCCTAATCTGTGGCTCGTTATCTTTCCATCATCCCAAAAGCCGTTTATTGAGATTGTCTGTGAAATCATTGTTTAAAGTAATATGCGTACTCTGTTTAATATCGTTTAACCAAGTTAACGCTAAGCAAACGACTAGGGAAGATCGCGAGCCAGAAGCCGCCACTGGTGTTAGTCAGAAAAAAGCACGGATTGCTGAAGAATATATGGTGGTGTCCGCAAACCCATATGCTTCATGGGCAGGTAAAAATATTATTAGTAATGGTGGAAGTGCTATCGATGCCGCCATTGCTGTTCAAGCGATGCTAACCCTTGTTGAGCCGCAATCATCAGGTATTGGTGGCGGAAATTTCATTTTATACTGGGATAATAAAGCTAAAAAGCTGCATACATTTGATGGTCGCGAAACGGCGCCTTCAGAAGCTAATGCTTATTTGTTCATGCATGAAGGAAAACCCTTAAAATGGCGAGATGCCGTAGTTGGTGGGCGTTCTGTAGGCGTACCAGGCGCGTTAAAAGCATTAGAGAAAGCACACAAACAGTTTGGCAAATTACCTTGGAATTCACTGTTTACTGATGCGATTAATACAGCAGAGAAAGGTTTCACGGTTTCGGCTCGTTTAGAGAAGCTTCTTTCATTGCGTTTTCATCCTGGCTTAGAAGCCTTTTTAAATCCTAAAACCTATTTTTATCCAAATGGTATAGAACTCAAAGAAGGGACAAATAAAACCAACGTTAAACTGTCTAAAGTGTTCGAAAAAATATCAGAACAAGGAGCCGATTATCTGTATAAAGGTGAATTGGCGGATAAAATCGCGAAAACCGTTCAGTATTCAACAATTAACCCCGGTAAATTAAGTGTTCAAGATCTTGAAAATTACCAAGCGAAAGAACGGGACCCTATTTGTGGATTCTATCGTAAATATAAAATTTGCGGCATGGCTCCTCCTAGTTCCGGTGGCATAAGCGTATTACAAATACTTAAAATGCTTGAAGACTATGACTTGTCAAAAATGGATCCAGACTCATTAGAATCTATTCATTTATTCACACAAGCATCCAAATTAGCCTATGCCGATCGGGATAAATACATTGCGGACAGTGATTTTGTGCAATTGCCCTTTGCCGCATTGATTAATCAAACTTATTTGTCGCAACGTGCTGAATTAATCAAAGCAGATAAAGATATGGGCAAGGCTGAAGCCGGTGAACCTTATATCAATGCTTCTTTGATTGGCATGGATACATCCTTTGAATTACCTAATACTAGTCACGTTTCCATTGTTGACAAAGAAGGTAACGCTCTTGCCATGACCACCAGTATTGAATTTGGCTTTGGCTCAGGGTTAATGGTTGAAGGGTTTTTACTGAATAATCAACTAACTGATTTTTCATTGAATCCTAGTCCTAATAATCGTCCAGCCCTTAACCGAGTCGAACCTAATAAACGTCCTCGTAGTGCCATGAGTCCTACTATGGTATTTGACCAAAACGGTCAACTAATGTTGGTAATAGGCTCTCCCGGCGGCAGTCGAATTGTCAGTTATGTGGCGCAAACTATTGTAGGTGTAGTCGATTGGGGATTGGATATTCAGCAGGCTATTAATTTACCTAAAATCACCAATCGAAATGATTATACTGCGCTAGAAAAAGGCACTTCTTTAGAGAAGTGGGAAGCTAAATTGAGTGCTATGGGCCATAACGTTAAGATCATTGATTTAAATAGCGGGCTTCACGGAATTCAATTTAAAAACGGAAAAATTATAGGTGGTGCGGATCCGAGAAGGGAAGGTGTCGCGGTTGGAGATTAAAGCATTGTTTAAACCTATGCTTAATGTAAAGGCATCCACGGTAGCAATAGCTAATGATAGTTTAAAAAATTTGAGGCGTAGAAGTCTTAACCAAAGGAATGATAATGAAGTCTAGTTTAAAAATGTTCGGTGCGATGGTCGCCACAGTAATATTGAGTGGTTGCATGAGTATGCCTATATCGACCATGTACAAAATGTCACAATTTTCCCCTTTTGATATGGAGCCTCAGGATATACGAATTGCACTGCGCACCGATAAAAGTATCGAGGTGAAAAATGGCGCAGCTAAAATTTTCATGAGTTACAGTTCTGATGGAAACGATAGCTTGCCTGCTTTTTACGAAGAACATAATTTTAGTGTGGAAATACTGCAATATCAACATTCAGAAATGCCTGAAATTTTGTTAGACGACATTGAAGATAATGAGCGCGTTACTATTCTTAAGTTATCTGATAGCGATGCCCAAGCAATGAAAGATTTACTGGCTAAAGCCAAGCAATATAAAGCGTTAGATGCTAAAGGACGAGGAGAATTTGCCATCAGCACTGAGAATAATTGTTTTGGTAATTTAAATAACTTTGCATCCTTGGAAGTAGATGTGTTTCTGCAAGCCGTCAAAGAAGATGGTTATATGTTGTTTTTAGAAGATGTAGATGTCATTGAACAAGCCAAAGATAACGATATTGATTTGAAACAAACGAACCTTTGCGAGGCGGGGTAGTAGATCACTATCGTTCGCTTATTTGTATCAGGTTATGCCCGAAGCTAAACAAATATTGTTTAGCTTCGCTGTTTATAAACATTCAACCTTGAAAAATTGAGCGTCGCTGTGCGCTTTCTTTAGCCTCGATTACCACTGATATATTCTACTCGTTGATAAAAAATCCTATTGTTCTAGAGCTAGGTAATCTAATTTAGCTGTTTTTGATTGTGTGTTTTTTTATGAAAACTGCTAAGTTATTCGCCATTAATAATTAGATAAAGGCTTAACATGTTTAAAGTAAATGAATATTTTGAAGGGAAAGTAACTTCTATGGCGTTTCAAACCGCTACATTACCCGCTACGGTTGGGGTGATGGCGCCAGGAGAGTATGAGTTTGGTACTAGCGAATTTGAAACCATGACAGTGGTGAGTGGTGCGTTAACTGTGTTGTTGCCAGGACAAACAGAATGGCAAACTTTTACAACTAATCAGGTCTTTACCATTGAAGCAAATGTGAAATTTCAAGTAAAAGTAACAGTAGATACTGCTTATCTTTGTACATACGGTAAATAGTGGTTTTTATTTGCTAAAGTTTAGTTAAAACTGACGGGCACTTTATTTAAAAAAGTGTCCAATTTTCAATTAATTTAAGTGTCAAATGTCCTCTGCAAAATCAACAGTAAAAAAGTTAGATGAAAATACCGTTAAGGCACTGACTAAAGTGTGCGAAGAAGCGAAACGAACTGTTCAAGGATTTGACTGGTTAACTCACACAGCCGATTACAGTAACTTCCCGTCTAGTTTAGTCATTACTTGCGTGTTTTTAACGGAACAACAGGTTATCGATGCAAAAGCACAGCAACAAGATGCCTATTTACGAAAATTAATCCATAAACAATTATTAAAAGTGGGGATTTTATTGAAGAATCCCAAACATAATGTATTTTTTGATAGCGAAGAAGCGTGTGCAATGAGCCATCAAGGAAATTGGGATAAACGTCTCAGGTTATTCCATTAATTTAAAAACTATTTTAAACGATTATTCAATGGTGGTGAGTTTGTTCTGGTCAGCATGATAGTCGAATGCATCCTGTAAATCGCGCATTATTGTTCTGCCAGTAGAGAGTGGGGGAATTTGTTGCAAAGTAAAAAAGTCAGCTCCACAGGTTTCCATCCCAGCTGTTTGATTAATTGGCTCAATGGGCTCGCATAAAAATAGCATTTTATAAAAATCACGGATGTCAGGATCATAGTCTCCTGAGGCTTTGTGTCGTAACGATATCAAACGAGCGTGACTGACATAGACGTTTGCTTCTTCTTCGATCTCTTTCTTGATATTTTGCACTGCGGTCAAGCCAACATCAGCGTAACCACCTGGCAGAGTCCATTTCTTATCACTTTTTTCTTGCACTAAAAGGATTTTGCCGTCTTTTATCACTGCACCGCGCACTTCAACTTGTGGTGTCACATACCGACGATGAAAAGGGGTAACCAAGTCTGAAATTTGTTTAACGGGTACAGACGCCAAATCACTCATCATTTGTTGCGCAATATGAGAAATCTCTGTAAATCTTTCGCGGTCAAATTCTTCAGGAGAAAATGCTAAACCTGATTCGGCAATCGCGTGGAGTCGCTTAACGTGAGAAAGCCAAATGGAAGCGTGGTCTTTATCAGACATTTCCATGAAACTGTTATAGGTACTTATCTGGTTGAATCTTATCGACCAACCATTTGCCATCTACCCGCAACATTTCAACAACACGAATATCTTCAACTCGTTCATCGTACAAGGTACCAGTGAAAAATAGAGTGACAACCGCTGACTCTGCAAATTCGTTACGTCCAATACTGTTACCAGTATCAGGTTGTATATCCACTTCATCATAAACAAGGTCGAATACGTGTCTTTGAACATTGCGGTTGGTGCGATAAGACTTAAGCAATTTCGCCATACGTTTAGAACTCATAGCAATGGCTTTATTCAGGTTTTTATCGTTATACACATGTTGGAAAAATTCTACAGCAGCGTAATCCGGAGTGTTGGTATCCATCATGCCATATTTACCGGCTCCTTTTTTGCTTTGCGTATCACAAGCTTGAAGGAATAAAAGCAAAACACTTATTGTTAAAAAACGTAAATACTGGTGATTAATCATGATGAATAAATAGAGTTAAATTGAACACAGGTACAGTCTGCGTTTTCTATGTTTAAAAGTAAAGAGCAGGCCTAAAGCCTGCTCTTTTTATTCTACTAAACGCAGTTTGTGCTATTGCACTTCTTCATGGTCTGTAAATTCGCCAGCAAACATAGCGCTACTCAAGTAACGTTCAGTTGAACTTGGGAAAATAACCACGATCATTTTGTCTGCATTTTCTGGTTTTTCTGCAAGGCGTTTTGCCGCAACCATAGCTGCACCTGTTGAAATTCCAGCCAATATACCTTCCTCTTTTAACAGACGATGAGCCATTTCTATAGATTCATCATTCGACACCTGTTCTACTTGGTCAACAATATCTAAATCTAAGTTGCCGGGAATAAAACCTGCACCTATACCTTGGATTTTATGTGGACCAGGAGTAAGTTCTTCACCCGCTTTAGCTTGAGTGATAACCGGAGAATCAGTTGGTTCTACCGCAACAGTCAGGATTTTTTTACCTTTGGTGTTTTTCAGGTATCGGCTCACACCAGTAATAGTTCCACCTGTGCCTACACCTGCAACAAAAATATCCACTTTACCGTCTGTATCTTTCCAGATTTCAGGGCCTGTGGTTTTTTCATGAATTTCAGGGTTAGCAGGATTATCAAATTGTTGAAGTAAGATATATTTGCCAGGGTCTGATGCAACAATTTCCTGTGCTTTGGCAACAGCGCCTTTCATACCTTTAGGCGCTTCAGTAAGCACCACATTAGCACCAAGAGCTTTAAGCAATTTACGACGCTCCAAGCTCATACTACTTGGCATTGTTAAGGTTAATTTGTAACCTCTAGAAGCGGCTACGAATGCTAATGCGATACCAGTATTACCGCTGGTCGGCTCAACTAATTCTTTGTCTTTGGTTAGGATACCGCGTTTTTCAGCATCCCAAATCATGTTAGCGCCAATACGGCATTTAACACTAAAACTGGGGTTACGTGATTCCATTTTGGCGTAAACGTTGCCAGTAGAAACTACACGATTTAATTTAACTAAAGGCGTGTTGCCAATAGCGAGCGAATTATCATCATAAACTTGCATACTATATCCTTGCATAGGTTTAGGTAACTTTCAGTGATACCCTTTGATGTGTTTTTGTTATTTGAATAACTATTTTAGGCTGTTAATGTTGTACTTAACAAGCACTCGTTTTCATGAAAATAGCAAAATTCAATAAGTTTGCTTAACTTTGTACCTTGTTATGATTGTGCTCAACGAGTAATTTTCAAAGTGCTTTTTGCTATATCTTAGTTTTATATTTACATTTTTTAATTATTGAGGTGATTGATGCCATTTAGTAGTACCGGAAATTATATTGCTAGCAAAGAACTGCAACTCGCCGTTAATGCTGCCATTACACTGCAAAGACCGCTGTTGATCAAGGGCGAGCCAGGTACCGGCAAGACCATGCTGGCAGAAGAATTGGCTAGTAGTTTAGGAACTGAATTAATTCAGTGGCATATAAAGTCAACAACTAAAGCTCAACAGGGGTTGTACGAATATGATGCGGTATCTCGTTTGCGTGACTCTCAGCTTGGTGACGAAAAGGTCAAAGACATCAGCAATTACATTATCAAAGGAAAACTATGGCAAGCATTTGATGCCGAAAAGCCCCCAGTTTTATTAATTGATGAAATAGATAAAGCAGATATTGAGTTTCCAAATGATCTACTTTTAGAATTGGATAAAATGGAGTTTTTTGTTTATGAAACTAAACAGACCATAAAAGCCGCCAAACGTCCTATCGTAATTATTACATCCAATAATGAGAAAGAATTGCCTGATGCGTTTCTGCGTCGTTGTTTTTTCCATTACATACAGTTTCCAGACAAAGAACAGATGAAAGAAATCGTTAATGTACATTTTCCTAACTTGAAAAAAGATCTCCTTGCGCAAGCACTCGAATCCTTCTTCGATTTAAGAGAAATGCCTGGCTTAAAGAAAAAGCCATCTACTAGCGAATTGATCGATTGGTTAAAACTCTTGGTTGCAGAAGATATTCCGCCAGAAGCGTTGCAGAACAAAGATGGCAAAAACAGCATTCCTCCACTGTATGGTGCGCTAATTAAAAACGAACAAGACATTCATTTGTTCGAAAAATTGGCATTTATGGCTAGACGCTAATGTTAGTTGATTTTTTCTTTAAAGTTAGAGAATACCAAGTTCCGGCGACGGTAAGAGAATTATTAGATCTTTTAAATGCGTTGGAACAGCAAGTTGTTTTTGCTGATACCGAAGGCTTTTATTATTTGTCTAGACTTTGTCTGGTAAAGGATGAAAGCCATTTTGATAAGTTCGATCGGGCCTTTGCTGATTATTTTGAAGGTGTTCAAACTATTGATCTGTTTGGCAAAGACATTCCTGAAGAATGGTTGAAAAAACAATTAGAAAGACATTTTAGTGATGCTGAAAAAGCAGAAATAGAAGCCATGGGCGGTTTGGATAAGCTAATGGAAACCCTCAAAAAGCGTTTAGACGAACAACAGAAACGCCACCAAGGAGGGAATAAATGGGTTGGTACGGGAGGCACCTCACCATTTGGATCCCATGGCTATAATCCTGAAGGGATCAGCATTGGCAATAAAGGCAAAGGTCAATCTTCAGCGGTTAAAGTCTGGGAAAAAAGAGAATATAAAAACTTAGCCAGTGATGTCGAACTTGGCACTCGTAATATTAAAGTAGCGTTACGAAAACTACGTCAATTTGCGCGCACTGGTGCAAGCGAAGAGTTAGATTTACCGACCACAATCGGAAAAACTGCAAAAAATGCTGGTTGGCTAGATATTCATATGGTACCAGAACGTCGTAATGCTATAAAAGTATTGATGTTTTTTGATGTCGGTGGCTCTATGGATGATCACATTAGGTCTTGTGAAGAATTGTTTTCCGCAGTACATTCTGAGTTTAAACACTTAGAGTATTTCTATTTCCATAATTGCGTGTATGAAGGTGTTTGGAAAGACAATAAACGACGTAGTAATGAAGTCATATCAATTTTTGATATCATTCATAAATATGGCAGCGATTATAAATTAGTGTTTGTCGGTGATGCGACTATGGGACCTTATGAAATTACCTATCCCGGTGGCAGCGTTGAGTATTGGAATGAAGAACCCGGTTCTGTTTGGTTAAAAAGACTTACAGATCACTTTCCTCACGCTATTTGGTTAAATCCGCAAATGGAAAAACATTGGCAATACTATGCATCCATACAAATATTAAAAGATTTAATGCAGGGTAAGATGTATGCATTAACGATTGAAGGACTAAGCGAGGGCATTAAAGCGCTCACAAAAAGGTAAACATATGGATGCCAAGGAAACATTAACACAACAAGCAAACGTTGAAACGCAAGCGCACACCTCTAAACACCAGCAACGCCAAGAAACACGAGATGTCATTACACCTTATGCCTTTGAAGTGTCCCCCGAATTATTTGGTACACCTCTGGCTACACCCACTCGTCGCGCTCTAGCGCTGTCTGTCGATTTAATCTTGGTTGCAATACTGTCTGGTGTTACTGGTAACGCATTGGCAATACTTGTTGCGATTTTATTGTGGGTAACGAGTCGCCGTTTAAAACGTGAAAATCGTTTACCATCAGCAATTTTGCTAGTGCGGATTTTGGCCACATTGTTAATTGCCGCTGGGATTTTGGGTCTATTCCGAAATGATACCGCGATTTGGTCTAATTCACAGTCCAGTAATGAGCATGAAGTTAATGCTGCAGAAGCCGTTGACGTGGTGGTGTTTACTGGAACATACGCAGCGTTAACCAGTTTAATTCAAAAACAAGTAGCACAAGGCGATTGTCCAGATGCAGAAACTTGTTGGTCAAATATTGGTGATGAATTTGTTGAAGACTTGGTTGAATTGGCAATACCCAAATCCGCAAAAAGTGAAATGTTGGATGAGTTTTTTGAAAAAAGTCGTACTGAGTTAAGTGACGTTCAATATCAAAGTTTAGAAACAAAATTATTAGCCCAGTTTGAAACATTGCAGGCAGAAGCCGATAAGGTTGCCAAGGAAGAACAGGCAATAGTCGATGTAAAACCAAAGACTAAATCGATTCAAGATTACAGTATCGTAAAATGGTTCAAAGGTATCGCCTCAGATTTAGGCATAGGCTTTGGTTGGGCAGCGGTTTATTTCACTGGATTAATGGTGTTATTAAAAGGCCAGACTATTGGCAAAAAGCTATTTGGCATTAAAGTGATTAAACTCGATGGCAGTAGTTTGAATGTTTGGGAAAGTTTTGGGCGATACGGGGGCTATGGTGCCGGTTTAGCCACAGGTTTGCTTGGTTTTTTACAAGTTTACTGGGATCCAAATCGTCAAGCTATTCAAGACAAGATTTCTGAAACTTTAGTGATTAGATTAAAAGCAAAACAATAAGCGATTTGAATGGCAAATTCATTTTCTAGCATTCTAGATATTTGGTATCCGAAGAAAGACGAATGTAAGTGGGTCTTAGCCACTATTTTTGAGACCCAGGGCTCGTCGTATCGTAAGTCCGGCGCGCACATGTTAATTAATGATTTAGGTCAGTACTATGGGCTTTTAAGTGGTGGCTGTTTGGAGTCAGATATTATGCTCCAAGCTCGCAGATGTTGGGACAATGGCCAAGGCCGAATTGTTGAATACGATATGACTGAAGAGCAGGATCTTGCTTGGCAGCTCGGTATAGGTTGTGGTGGTTTAGTAAGGATATTACTGCAGCCTATCAGCAGTGATAATCATTACTTACAACTAGACAACGTTTACCGTCGTTTGGCAGACAATGGCTATTGTTTATATTCTCAGGAAATAGCCAGTGGTGTTGCCAATGTCGAATTCTCAGAGTTACCTCGAACTGCACAAGCGAGTGTGCAAAGAGACGAACGAAATGGACGGGTTTTTCTGAAACAAATCCTTAGTCCGCCGATCAACTTGTGTATTGTAGGTGCGGGAGTGGATGCTCGTCCTGTTGTCGACATTGCGGCTAAATTAGGTTGGCGAGTTACGTTGCTCGACCCGCGAACTAGCCACGGAAGAAGTAGCTATTTCCCGGGTGCGTTTGCGATAATTAAACAACCAATGACAACAACAATCGAAAAAGCTGCACAATCAAATTGGCTGGCGCAAACTGATGCAATGATTATTATGAGCCATAACATCACTATTGATGCTCAAGCTTTAATACTGGCATCAAAAAGTTCAGCAAAATACGTTGGGATGCTAGGGCCTTTGCACCGCACAGAACGCGTGTTTGAACAGGCTGGATTAGTTAGAGAAGAATTCGCTATTCCTTTTGCTAACCCCATCGGATTGCGATTAGGTGGCGAATTGCCAGAGTCGATAGCACTGTCAATGATTGCTGAAGTACACAGTTTTCTAGCGCAAAAAGACGCTAAGTCAATAAGCGGTGTTGTGTGAGCATTATTAGCTTGATACTCGCCGCCGGCGAAGCAAAACGCTTTGGGAGCATAAAACAATTAGCGGTTGTCCAAGGACAACCGATGTTGAATAAAGTTATTGCACAACATAGGCTCGCAGGGTTAGATAATATCGTTGTTGTTCTAGGCGCGAACGCAAATCTGATCAAACAGCAAATTGATCTATCGGTTGAGGTCGTTGTAGCACAAAATTGGCAGTTAGGTATGAGTGAAAGTATTCGCACTGGTGTCGACTTTATCGTTAATCAGCGGTATCCACAAGCCAGCCATATTTTCATTGGTTTAGCAGACCAAATTGCTGTGCAATCAGCACAAATTGCTAAACTATGTAGCAAAGCGCTAAACAACATAGATTCAATCGTTACATCAGAGTATGGGGGAAATGTGGGTGTGCCAGCTTGTTTCCCAGCCAAACGATTCTCTGATTTGTTAAATATAGGCAGTTCGAATACAGATTTACATAAAGGTGCTAAATCAATCTTGCAGGCTCATAAGCAAGATTTAATTAGGGTTAAGGTGCCCGAAGCACAATTTGATATAGATACTTCAGAGGATATGCGTCGTTGGTGCAATCTGTCCTCCCGCTAATTTAGGAGCAATAATGTGATTAATTTCAGTGTAAATGGTAAACAGCAACAGGTGGATGTTGAACCGACTATGCCGCTTTTATGGGTGCTTAGAGACGCTTTGGGTTTAACTGGCAGCAAGTTTGGGTGCGGTATGGCGCAATGTGGCGCTTGCACTGTACACATTGACGGGCAACCAGTCAGAGCCTGCGTTATGCCGATTTCAGCAGTAGCGGGAAAGCAGGTAACGACTATTGAAGGATTATCTAAATCTGGCGAGCATCCTGTCCAAAAAGCGTGGATCGAGCACAACGTTCCCCAGTGCGGTTATTGTCAGTCAGGACAAATTATGAGTGCTGTGGCTTTATTATCACAAAATGCTTCACCCAGTGATGAGGATATCGATAATTACATGCAAGGTAATATCTGTCGATGTGGTACTTACCCTCGAATCAAAGCAGCAATAAAAAGTGTGGCTAAAGGAGCCGATCTGGCAAAAAACGTGGGAGATGACGCATGAACCATAAAATTGAAAATGTCAGTCGCCGACAGTTTTTAAAAGTCTCAGGAATTGGTGCCAGTAGTTTTGTACTCGCTAGTAGTCTAGCAGGTTACAAGCCTGTATGGGCGCAAACAAGCCAAGCTGATGTCGAGCTTAATCTGTTTGTCAGTATTCAATCCGATAATCGCGTCAACATAATATGTCACCGCAGTGAAATGGGTCAGGGGATTCGTACCTCTATACCGCAGGTAGTTGCAGAAGAGCTATGTGCAGATTGGAATTTAGTATCTGTGGTACAAGGATTGGCGAATAAAGAATATGGTAGTCAAAACACCGATGGCTCACGTTCAATTCGTAATTTCTATACGATCTTAAGACGTATGGGGGCTTCTGCTAGGACGATGCTTGAACAAGCAGCAGCAGACTTGTGGAAAGTAGATGTAAACAGTGTTTATGCTGAAGATAGTTATGTACATCATAAAGATTCAAAGCGTAAAGTGAGTTTTGGATACATTGCTGAAGCTGCCGGTAAGTTATCTCCTCCTAAAGCTGAAACCTTAACCTACAAGTCGAAAAAAGATTTCAAGCTGATTGGCAAGCCCGTTACTGGTATCGATTCTGCTGAAATCGTGACTGGTCAAGCTGAATTTGGTCAGGATGTTAGATTAGAGTCGATGGTTTATGCCAGTATCGAACGATCAAAAGTGTTGAGAGCGACTGTGAAGTCGTTTGACGCTGACGCAGCTAAGTCAGTCAAAGGGGTTATCGATACCATTCAAATGCCTGAGCAACCTTTACCGGTTATGTTTCATCCTATGAATGGGGTTGCTGTTATTGCCGATAGCACTTGGGCGGCATTGCAAGGTCGTAAAGCGTTGAATATTGATTGGGAGCTAGGTGAAAATGCTGCACACACTTCTGCGGATTATATTGCCGAGCTAAAAAGTCGTATCGTCAGTAAAGGCAAACCGATTCGTGTAGAAGGCGACGTTTATGCAGATATTGAACAAGCAACAGATACACACAGTGCTACTTATAGTGTCCCTTACCTTTCACAAGCACCAATGGAACCACCTGCAGCAACAGCGGTATTTAAAAACGGTATTTGTGAAATTTGGGCGTGTACACAATCTCCTCAAGTAACCCAGCAAAACGTGGCTCAAGCGCTAGGTATTGAATTTGATAAAGTGATTATAAATGTCACCTTTTTAGGTGGTGCATTTGGAAGAAAAGCTAAACCAGATTACTCCATAGAAGCAGCATTATTGGCCAAACAACTAAATCGTCCGGTGAAAGTGGTTTGGAGTCGTGAAGATGATATTCAACAAGGCTTTTACCATGCGGTAAGTGTGCTACATATGGCCGCAGCGATGGATGCCAAAAAGCAAATAACATCGTGGCTACAGCGGACTGCGTTCCCAAGTATTATGTGGACGTTTACCGGCACAGTTGATGAGCCGCAAATGAATGAATTGTCTTTAGGGTTTGGTGATTTGCCATTCGCGGTAGACAATTTATCGTGCGAAACCCATAAGGCTACTGGTCATATTAGGATTGGTTGGATGCGCTCTGTGTGTAATATTCAACATTCTTTTGCGCAGGGTTCTTTTGTCGATGAGTTAGCATCAAAAGCCGGTATATCGACGTATAAAATGTGGCATCAATTACTCGGCGAAAACCGTTTAGTGGACCCCAAAACGGATGATTTTGATTATCAAAACTATGGTGAGCCGCAAGATGTATTCCCTGTCGATATTAAGCGCATAAAACACGCACTTGACGTTGTAATCGCAAAGTCTGGTGCAGATCAGCCGACACAGGAAAACGAAGGGTGGGGCATTTGTGTTCATCGTAGTTTTGTCAGTTATTGTGCTGTTGCAACAAAAGTGAAGGTCGTGGATAACAAAGTGACAGTACTAGAGATGCATTCGAGTATAGATGCTGGCACTGTGGTTAACCCAGATCGTGTTCGGGCACAACAAGAAGGATCAATGATTTTTGGTTTGTCTTTGGCGCTGTTGGGAGAAATTTCAACTAAGGATGGTGCGGTTGAGCAATCTAACTACCATGATTATAAGGTATTGCGCATGCATCAATGTCCCAAAATAGAAACCTATATAATCGAGTCAGATGCGCCTCCTGGCGGGGTTGGTGAGCCGGGCACTCCACCAGTAGCCGCAAGTGTAGCCAACGCCATATTTCATGCTTGTGGTAAGCGTATTCGAGACTTACCAATTAAAAACTATATGTCTGTATAAAAATCATGGCTTTGTATGGGCATCTTTTGTTTAAGCAAAATGCCCATATCATTAAACAATGAAAACAAAGCCATCTTTTAAAACAAGTATCATTACAATCAGCTTTTTTATTGGCTTTTTATGGTGCATTAAATCCTTTGAAATATTATTTCATGTCGATCTTAGTTGGTTAGGCGTTTACCCACATTCTTCAAAAGGTTTATTGGGAATAATTACCGCACCTTTGGTACATGGATCAGTAGAACATCTATTTAATAATACCTTGTCTTTGCTGATTCTAGGAGTATTCCTAATATACGGATATCCCCGTTCACGCTGGCGAGTCATCCTATTTGTTTGGTTATTTTCTGGCGTATGCGTATGGCTTTTCGCCAGAAATGCTTATCATCTTGGAGCCAGTGGATTAACCCACGGTGTGTTTTTCTACTTATTTGTTGTTAGCTTATTTAGACGAGATAAGAGCTCAATCGCCATTATGATGGCTGCATTTTTTATGTACGGTGGAATGACCATGACCATTTTCCCACGGCAAGAAAATATCTCTTTTGAATATCATTTATTTGGCGCTGTTGCTGGAATAGTTAGTGCGTTACTTTGGCGAAAACTTGACCCTAAACCGATAATTAAAAGATACGAATGGGAAGATCCTGAAAATGCCGATGATCCAATAATCGGTGAGCAGTGGTTAAGCGCTCGACAATCCGACCCTATCGTCGACGATGAAAAAGATTTAGTTGAATTAACAACTGATGTAAGCGATTCCGGAAAAGAGAAAACAAACCCTATACGAACAGAGGATGACTAAATGCCCAATTCTGCCAATATACCGATGAAAGTGTTGATAAGAGTTCGTTACGCTGAATGTGACGCTCAACAAGTTGTGTTTAATAGTCGATATGCGGAATATGCCGATTTAGCTGCTACCGAGTTTATGCGGGCAGCAATTGGTGGCTTTAATAAACTGCTAGAACAAGGTTTAGATAATCAAGTTGTTAATTTAAATTTAAGCTGGCAAAGCCCTGCAAAATTTGATGATGTGATCGAAATGAGTGTTTGGGTCTCAAAAGTGGGGAATACTTCTTTCACATTACATGTTGAAATGTGTCAGCAGGATAGCAGGCAACCTATATGCCTTGCTGAGGTGATTTATGTGATGGTAGATGCTAGCACTTATAAAAAGACAGAAATTAAACAAAATTTAAAACAGACCTTGCTTCACGGTTCTGCTGGAGTTTGCGTAAACTTGGCCGGTTTTATAGATAGTTAAATATTAAGCAAATGCTGAATTTAGAAACAAGGCAACTAGTACACATAAAAAAACGCCGGTGAATGAAAATTCACCGGCGTTTTAAGGTTTAACGCTTGTGTCTATTTAGGCGACAGATCCTGGCTTGGTTGCTGCAGCAGCAGAGCTGTTTGCAGTATTAGCCATTGATGCGGTTTTTCCTGATACTTTCAGGCCCGCTCGTTTATCTGCAGCTAATGCTTTAATTTCAATTTCATTGAAGTCAGTGTCAATCGCTTTAGGCTTCGCCATTGGATGTGAAACAGGAGCTTTAGTCACCGTTACTTTAGGTTTTTTCGCAGGCTTTGGTTTGCTTGCTACTTCTTCAACTTTAGTCGGTTTTGGCGTCTCTTGTTGCTGTTCAGCGTCAACTTTAATCGGCGCTATAGTTTCGGTAGGGGCGGGAGCCGCTTCTTCAACTTTTTCCTTAGCCTGCTGAACTGGCGCATCAGAATTATCTGCGTCCAACTGAATTTCCACTTGCTCGGGTTGAGCTGCTTTTTCCTTCACAGGCTTAGCGGCTTTAACCGGTTCTTTTGCTTGTTCAGTAGCAGTTTCAGCTTTCGCTTCAGCAACATCCTGTTTTGAAGACTCATCTTTATTTTGCTCAGCAGCAGTTGACTCAGCGTTACTCTCTTCGACTTTCTTCGGACGTCTTCTGGTACGAGGTTTAGCTTTAGGTTTTTCCGCTTTAGCTGTTTCTGATGCATCGTTTGGTTGCTCAGACGGTGTATCATGGGACTCAAACTTAAGTTCGTCTTGAGCTACATCAACAACAGGCTTTTCGGCGTTATCAGTATCATTTGTTTCTTCAACTCCTGCACCTTCTTTTCTGCGTTTTTGACCCGCAGCTCGAATGTGTCGAGGAGAGCGTCTACTTCTACTGCGCTCTGTTTGCCCTTCGTCTTTAGTCTCTGTATTGACAGATTCATCCACAACAGAATTGTTTGCTTCAGCTTGGGTTGAATTGATTAGTTCATCATTCTTAACGTCTTCAACTTTTACTTTAGGCTGCGTGTTTTTAGCTGTTTCTGCTTGCGGCTGAGCTACTGCTTTTTCATTTTCAGTTTTCTCACCACGGACATTTCGACGGGTATCGCGTCTTTTTCTACGTTCAGCAACTTTTTCGTTTTTACGTTCCGGTTGATTTTGACTGGTTACGTTCTCTTTAGCTGCATCATTTGTTTTTGCTTCTTGAGATTTATTACGATTGTCGCGACGTTGTTTTGGCTTTTGATCACGCTTTTCAGCTTGAGGTTTGTCATTACGATCTGACTTGTCTTTGCGATCAGAAGCTTTAGGTTTGCGGTTACCAGAGCGCTCATTACGACTACGGCTATTGCGCTGTGGACGTTTGTTTTGCGTATTTGTACTTGGTTTTTTGGTAGTTGTTTCAGGTTCACTTTCAAATAGACCTGACAACCATTTAGAAACCTTAGCAATCAATGTTGGCTCTTCAGCTTTGGCTGTAACAGGCGCTTGTTGAGGCGCGGCTAAACCTTGTAATACTGGTTGCTCTTTAGGTTTAATTTCCTGTGTAGGGTTATCAACCTCTGAAGATTGAGTTTCCATTAACTCAATATTATAACTCGCCTCAGTAACTGTATCGTCTGGACGTCTGCGGGCTACATGATAATGCGGCGTTTGCAAATTAGGATTTGGAATAATAAGTAAGTTTACACCATGACGCTTTTCAATAGATTGAATTGAACGTCTTTTTTCATTTAACAAGTAGGTAGCTACATTGACGGGCAATTGTGCTTCTATTTGTCCAGTGTTGTCTTTAATACTCTCTTCTTCCATGATGCGAAGAACAGAAAGCGCTAATGATTCAGTACCACGGATATTACCGTGACCACTACAACGAGGACACACTATATGTGCTGACTCACCGAGGGACGGACGTAACCTTTGACGAGACATTTCTAATAAACCGAAACGTGAAATTCGGCCCAATTGAATTCTTGCTCGGTCATGTCTGACGGCATCTTTAAGACGATTTTCTACTTCTCTTTGGTGACGAACTGGTGTCATATCGATAAAGTCGATAACCACAAGGCCACCGGCATCACGTAATCTTAATTGACGGGCAATTTCATCAGCAGCTTCAAGGTTAGTATTGAACGCTGTCTCTTCGATATCGCCGCCTTTTGTTGCCCGTGCAGAGTTGATATCAATTGAAATCATTGCTTCAGTTGGGTCAATTACAATTGAGCCACCTGATGGTAAGCGCACTTCACGTTGGAAAGCTGATTCGATTTGGGTTTCTATCTGATAATGACTAAAAAGTGGTACATCACCTTTATATTGCTTAACACGACTGGCAAAGTCGGGTCGAACGAGTTGAATGTGCTGTAGTGCTTTTTCAAACACTTCTTGGCTATCAATTAAGATTTCACCTACATCACGACGCAAATAGTCACGAATAGCTCGTACAATAACGTTACTTTCTTGGTGAATAAGGAAAGGGGCAGGTTTGGTTTCAGACGCTTCTGAAATGGCATTCCAATGACGAATTAGCACATTTAAATCATGCTCGAGTTCTTCAAAGGATTTACCTACGCCTGCGGTTCTAACGATTAAGCCCATGCCATCAGGTAATTCAAGCTTATTCAACGATTGTTTTAAATCGGTTCGCTCATCACCTTCGATACGACGAGATATACCGCCTGCACGAGGATTATTAGGCATTAATACTAAATAGCTACCAGCCAAACTAATAAAGGTTGTCAGTGCGGCACCTTTTTGTCCGCGCTCTTCTTTATCTATTTGGATGATAACTTCTTGGCCTTCCTTAATCACATCTTTGATGCTTGGGCGACCGTCAAACTTATAACCTTGTGGAAAGTAAGTTTTTGCTATTTCTTTTAGAGGGAGGAAACCGTGTCGATCTGCACCGTAATCAACAAATGCAGCTTCTAAACTGGGTTCAACGCGGGTGATAGTTCCTTTATAGATATTGGCTTTTTTTTGCTCGTGTCCAGGGCTTTCGATATCAAGATCATAAAGCTTTTGTCCATCGACCAATGCAACACGCAACTCTTCTTGTTGAGTAGCGTTTATTAACATTCTTTTCATTGTATAAGACTCGGTTTTAGTACCGAATGCGGAATAATTTAGAACTGAAAAACGTGGCTTGCAAGCTGCATCAAGCTGAAATCACTTTCAGTCTCACGACTGTAAAAACAGATCTTGTGCGCGTTTGGATGTGCCAAGGTGTTACCTTAAGCATATGATTTCATTAGGGAAACTAAAGTTTTACGAGTTGTAATTTTAACTTCAGACCCTTGGGTGAAACGCCTCACCCCAATAAATTTTTTGTCTATCTTTCCAAACTGACGTGATGTTAAACAAAACACATCAGTTTGTTGCCAAATTCAATTCTTACTATTCTGCGATTGGTACTTTTTTATTGTATATCGCATGATGAGATGTGAATTTGCTTGCTCAACCAATCGAAAAAATACTCACTTCGACAGCAGCAATGCATCATTATGTGTTACGAATTTTATTTCGTTGATGCCATACAAATTCTAATTTTCATCGCATTGTTTACTGCTATGCAACTGCAAAGCCAGCTAAACGGTCGGATTATCACATTAAACCTAACACTCTGGCAAGCAATTAAAATTTTAAACCTAATTTAAATATTTAAGTTAGAATAGGCGCTGAGCCTGATGGACTATATTGCTAAAAGCTAGCGTTTGACCACTGGGCTGTCAAATCAGCGTCGCAATCAAACTGCGTTAGGCTAAATCGAAACTCATATAGCAAAATTCTACGGGCCCTTAAATGACGGATTCAAACTTTGATAAAGTACAATTTTTAGCAATCGACGCTGAGCACGAGGGGCAGAGAATTGATAACTTTTTACGTACTTTGTTAAAAGGCGTTCCAAAAAGTATGATTTACCGAATTTTGCGTAAAGGCGAAGTACGCGTGAATAAAAAACGTGTCAAACCTGAATATAAATTAGTTGACGCAGATGAGATTCGGTTACCTCCCATCAGAGTGTCTGAATCCAATAACCAAGCTCCTTCTACTAAGCTTGATAAAGTAGCAACTTTAGAATCACACATTTTATTTGAAGATGAAGTGTTAATTGTAGTTAACAAACCATCCGGAATGGCAGTGCATGGTGGCAGTGGTTTAAGTTTTGGAGTGATAGAGGCATTACGTGCGTTACGTCCTACGGCTAAGTTCCTTGAGTTAGTGCATCGCCTAGATAGAGATACATCAGGTTGTCTATTAATAGCTAAAAAACGTTCTGCGCTAAAACACTTACACGAACAACTACGTGAAAAAACGGTGGATAAGCGATACCAAGCATTGGTTCAAGGGCACTGGCCTGAAAATCGCTTTAAAGTAAAAGCGCCATTACTTAAAAATATTGTAAAATCTGGCGAACGTATAGTATCTGTCTCTACAGAAGGCAAAGAGTCTGAAACTCGATTTCGTATTTTAGAATCGTTTGCCCAAGCCACATTAGTTGAAGCATCACCGATTACTGGACGGACTCATCAAATACGCGTGCACTGTCAACACGCTGGCCATCCAATTGCCTGTGACAGCAAGTATAAGGACGAAGAGTTTAATCATTACATGACAAAACTAGGTCTGAATAGATTATTTTTACATGCGCATCGAATATTATACGTGCACCCAGTTAGCGGAAAGCAAATGAGTCACACGGCTAATCTGGATAGTTCATTAAGCAATGTGCTCAAAGAATTAAGAAAACGAGAAGCCTAAATTTCACTGCGTTGTGAAATAATCTAAACTTGCGAGTTTAATGTAAGCACATCGATTTTAAATTCAGCTAATACATCGCATAGGGCAATCAGTGGCAGGCCAACTAAGCAATTCGGATCTCGCCCCTGTAATTGGGTAAACAGACTAATGCCTAAACCTTCGCATTTAAAACTACCGGCACAGTCAAATGGGGCTTCTTTGGCAATGTAACTATCAATTTGCTTGTCAGTTAAGTCTCTAAAACTTACTTTGAATTCTTCTACTATAGATATTTGTTTTTTGCTGGCCGCCTCAATAACACTTAAACCGGTGTAAAATGTGACGTCTTTACCGCTGCATTGTTGCAATTGTGCTTTAGCGTTTTTAGCATTCCCTGGTTTTCCTAATATCTCATTATCCAAACTTGCGGTTTGATCCGAACCTATTATTAGTCCGCTATTATAATGCTCAGCCACTTCTTCAGCTTTTGCTTGCGCTAATCGTAACGACATCTGTTTCGCTGATTCATTAGGTTTACGGCTTTCAACAACATTTGGTTTGTGGCAAGTGAAATCGAGTTGCAGTTTATCAAGGAGCGCTTTACGATATATCGAAGTGGAAGCGAGTACAATTTTCACAATTTTCCGTTCTGTTAATAAAAAGTCTTAATTATTATAGGGAATAGGGTACTTTTAGCTATATTTTCCTTTGACTAACGGCTTTACAATCTATATTATGCGCGCCCTATGCAGAAAGTGAAATTGCCCAAGTTTATCGAACCAGTCAAAAGTGCTACAAAACGCTCTGATTATCAGGGGGTGATGATGACTTCTGACATGGCGCGTTTTCTTAGCGCAGTGGCCACCGCTGCTGATACTGTTGAAGCTGAAGTAAGATTCGATAAAGACGAGCAGGGTCTGAATTTTTTTCAAGGACAACTATCAACATCAGTGGAGCTTGTCTGTCAGAGATGTAATGAGCAATTTGCTCATTCAATTCACACATCATTTTGTTTTAGTCCGATTAGACGGAAAGCAGTTGAAACAGATGATGCAGTTGAATTGCCGGACATTTACGAACCGGTAGAGGTCAATGACCATGGAGAAATCAATCTACTGCAGTTGTTCGAGGATGAACTAATATTGTCTTTGCCTATTGTCGCCCTTCATGCAGAGGAGGATTGCAAAATAAAGCGGGATGAGATGCAGTTTGGTAAGATTGAACCGGCCGATGAACGTCCAAACCCTTTCGCGGTTTTGAAAGAACTTAAGCGAGACTAGGAGTAATGTAATGGCTGTACAAAAGAACAAGAAAACTCGTTCAAAGCGTGGTATGCGTCGTGCACACGATTCTTTGACTGGAGCGACTTTGTCTGTAGATTCAACTTCAGGTGAGACGCATCTTCGTCATCACGTGACTGTTGACGGTTACTACAAAGGCAAAAAAGTTATCGCTGACTAGCAATGACTTTTAGCCGTCTAACCATTGCGTTAGATATTATGGGGGGCGACAACGGCCCCCATGTAACTCTTCCTGCTGCTTTAAAAGCACTGCACGAAATTCCCCATTTGCATTTTATACTTTGTGGTGATGAACAAATCATTTCCAAAGTTATTAGCACCCAAAATAGATCAATCCAAGAACGTGTTGAAATTCAGCATTGCTCAGAACATGTTGCTATGGATGAAAGACCAAGTTCAGCCCTGCGAAATAAAAAAGATTCGTCCATGCGCCGTGCTTTGGAAAGAGTAGAGTGCGGTGATGCTGATGCATGCGTTAGTGCCGGTAATACTGGTGCGCTATTGGCTATTGCTTATCATGTGTTAAAAACCTTACCAGGTATTGACCGGCCAGCCTTAGTATCTGCATTACCCACTGATGATCATCATAAGTTGTTTCTATTGGATTTAGGGGCTAATGTTAATTGTGATTCAGAAACCTTATTTCAATATGCGGTTATGGGATCGGTTTTAGCACAGGAAGTCGCTGGAGTTGATAATCCAAGAGTGGCTTTGCTAAATGTTGGTGAAGAACAAATTAAAGGCAATGACCAAGTAAAATTTACTGCCCAGTTGTTACAACAAGCCCCAGGAATAAATTATACTGGTTTTGTCGAAGGTAATGATATCTTTACTAATTGTGCTGACGTTGTGGTAACTGATGGCTTTGTTGGCAATATCGCTTTGAAAGCTTGTGAAGGTTTAGCGACCCTTGTTTTAGAAGAAGCTAAGCGCGTATCCAATGAAAACTGGTGGACAAAATTATTAGCCAAAATAGCCCTTCCACTGTTAAGAAAAATCTATCGAAGGGTGAACCCCGACCAGTACAACGGCGCTAGTCTGATAGGATTGCGCGGAATTGTGGTCAAGAGCCATGGTAATGCTTCTTCGGATGCTTTCTTGTTTGCGATTAAGGAAGCTGAACAAGAAGTACAACGGCAAGTTCCGAAAAAAATAAAAGATAAAATTGAATCCGTTTTAATGGAGCGCTCTTAAAATATGTACTCAAGAATAATAGGTACTGGAAGTTATTACCCTGCAGAAGTTCGTACCAACGCAGATCTCGAGATGATGGTAGATACGACTGATGAGTGGATAACCGATCGAACGGGAATAAAAGAAAGAAGAATTATAGGAGCGGATGAAACTGCTGCAACAATGGGATATGAGGCATCGCTTAAAGCCATTGAAGCTGCAGGTATTGATAAACGCTCTATAGATATGATTGTGTGTGCCACGACAAGCGGACGATACGCTCTTCCTAGCACCGCCTGTGAAATACAAAAAGCATTAGATATTGACGGCATCCCTGCGTTTGATATCGCTGCTGCATGCGCTGGCTATTGTTATGCCCTGAGTGTTGCAGATCAATACATTAAAACAGGCATGGTTAAACGGGTTTTAGTTATTGGGACGGATTGTTTGTCTCGAATGATCAATCCCGAAGATCGATCAATGCTGATTTTGTTTGGCGATGCTGCTGGCGCAACACTGCTTGAAGCCAGTGAAGAGCCTGGTATTCTGTCAACTCATATTAATGCTGCTGGCTCCTACGGAGATTTGTTACAAATTGGACATGTTGAACATGGCAATGAACAATCTGTGCATGAAAACTGGGGTAGCATGAAAGGAAATGAAGTCTTTAGAGTCGCTGTCACTAAACTTAGTGAAGTCGTCGAGCTGACTTTAAAAGCAAATAATATGGAAAAATCGGATTTAGATTGGTTGGTTCCTCACCAAGCAAACTTCCGGATTATTAAAGCAACGGCCAAAAAGTTAGAAATGTCTTTGGACCAAGTTGTTCTAACCTTAGAAAATTACGGTAATACATCTGCTGCAACAGTGCCAACAGCACTAGATAAAGCAATACGAGATGGGCGTATACAACGTGGCCAAAATCTATTGTTAGAAGCATTTGGTGGTGGATTCGCCTGGGCAGCAGCGCTCGTAAAATATTAATTACTTTTGTTTAAATACACCCAAGGTATGATTTATGACTAAACAAGCTTTTGTGTTTCCCGGTCAGGGATCTCAAACAGTTGGAATGTTAGCCGATCTGGCTGCGAAGTATCCACAAATTCAAACGACTTTTAGTGAAGCTTCTGAAGCCTTAGGTTATGATTTATGGGATTTAGTGCAACATGATGAAAATCAGCAGCTGAATCAAACCCATATAACTCAGCCTGCGCTCCTTACAGCGAGCGTGGCAATCTACAGATTACTCATGGATTTAGGTTACGCCAAGCCAGACTATATGGCTGGGCACAGTTTAGGTGAATATTCTGCGCTAGTGTGTGCCGATGTGATTGGCTTAAAAGAAGCCGTCAAATTAGTCGAAGCTAGAGGACAATTCATGCAACAAGCTGTCCCAGCTGGTGAAGGGGCTATGTATGCCATCATAGGCTTGGCAGATGATTTAATTCTAGAAGCTTGTGAAAAGGCGCAACAACAAACTGGTGAAGTTGTTTCAGCGGTGAATTTTAATTCACCTGGACAAGTGGTTATCGCCGGAACTACCTCAGCTGCAGAAGTCGCAGCAAATTTGTGTAAAGAAGCGGGTGCAAAAAGAGCCTTACCATTATCGGTTAGTGTGCCTTCGCACTGCGCATTAATGAAGCCGGCAGCTGAAAAGTTAGCTGGGTTAATTGAGTCAATTGCATTTGCAGAACCGAGTGTTGCGGTCATTAATAATGTCGATGTAAATTCACCTAAAGACGCAAATAGCATTAAAGACGCACTTGTAAGACAGCTTTATTGTCCGGTCAGATGGACAGAGACTATTGAGTCTTTAGCTAGTCAAAATGTTGAAAAAATATACGAAGTCGGGCCGGGAAAAGTACTTATTGGTCTTATAAAACGTATTAATAAATCCATAGAAACAGACGCTTTGAACACGGTCGAATCAGTCCAAAATCTACTGTAATAGGGTATTAAAATGAACGATTTAAACGGAAAAGTTGCTCTGGTAACTGGGGCAAGTCGAGGTATTGGACGTGCTATCGCAGAGTCACTTGCAGAACAAGGAGCTGTGGTAATTGGCACAGCCACATCTGATAAAGGTGCTGACTCAATTACTGAATACCTGTCTAAATTCGGTGGTCAAGGTCTAACGTTAAACGTAACTGATCAGGCATCTCTTGATGAAGTATTAGCTAAAATTAAAGAAAATCATGGCGAAATCGATATTTTAGTGAATAATGCAGGTGTGACACGTGATAATTTGCTGATGCGAATGAAAGATCAGGAATGGGAAGATATTATAAATACTAACCTAACTCCAATTTTTAAACTGACTAAAGCGGTTTTACGTGGCATGATGAAAAAACGCAATGGTAGAATCGTCAATATTGGTTCAGTTGTTGGAACCACTGGTAACGCAGGGCAAGCAAACTACGCTGCAGCTAAAGCGGGTGTGATAGGTTTTAGTAAATCTACAGCACGTGAAGTTGCTTCACGAGGCATCACAGTAA
Source organism: Alteromonas sp. M12 (assembly GCF_037478005.1). NCBI lineage: Bacteria > Pseudomonadati > Pseudomonadota > Gammaproteobacteria > Alteromonadales > Alteromonadaceae > Alteromonas > Alteromonas sp. M12. The sequence goes on from NZ_CP144164.1 coordinate 2,416,382, forward strand.
ATGTTGTCGCGCCAGGTTTTATTGATACAGATATGACAAAGTCATTGACTGACGAGCAAAAAGAAGCCATTTTTAAAGATATTCCAGCTAACAGATTAGGTTCGCCAAAAGAGATTGCCGCGGCTGTTAGCTTTTTAGTAAGTGATAATGCTGCTTACATTACGGGTGAAACTATCCATGTAAACGGCGGTATGTATATGGGCTAATAGACATATTAAACAGTCATGCTTTTTAAGGTTGATTGATAATATATTGTTTATTAGACTAATTTGATTCGGTGGTTTGACCAGATAAAAAGTTAATTGTCTTGCTTGCAAGACAGAGGCTAGCTGAATAAACTACCGGAAATTTAAACTCTAGCTACTTATAGGGAAAACTAGAATCATGAGTAACATCGAAGAGCGCGTTAAAAAAATCATCGTCGAGCAATTGGGCGTTAAAGAAGAAGAAGTAAAAGCTGAAGCGTCATTTGTGGATGATTTGGGTGCAGATTCATTAGACACTGTTGAATTGGTAATGGCTTTGGAAGAAGAGTTTGATACTGAGATTCCAGATGAAGAAGCTGAGAAAATTACTACAGTTCAATCTGCAATCGACTACGTTAACGCTAATAAAGACGCGTAAGATACTCCTATAAACGGCTCAATCTGGGCCGTTTTCTTCTTTATACTTAGAATAATGAATTTTATGCGGAGGCCTATGTGTCTAAACGTCGCGTAGTAGTAACTGGTCTTGGCATGCTGACACCATTAGGTGGAGACACCAACACTACATGGGAAGGCATTTTACAAGGTAAAAGTGGAATAGGTCCCATCACATCATTTGATACATCTGATTTTAGCACTCGGTTTGCCGGTGAGATCCAAGATTTTGATGTGGAAAGTTATATCCCCAAGAAAGAAACAAAAAAGATGGACCGCTTTATTCAATTAGGAATAGCCGCGGGAAAACAAGCCTTAGCCGACTCGAAGTTAGAAATAACAGCTGAAAATGCGAAAAGAGTAGGTGTGGCAATTGGTTCCGGTATCGGTGGTTTAGGCCTTATCGAAGAAAACCATAAGAAAATGTTAGCCGGTGGTCCACGAAAACTAACTCCTTTTTTTGTTCCTGCCACTATTACTAATATGATTTCAGGCTTCTTATCTATTTTTGAAGGACTGAAAGGCCCAAATTTAAATATTGTTACCGCTTGTACTACCGGCGTACACAATATTGGTATAGCTGCTCGCACTATCGCTTATGGTGATGCCGATGCAATGTTAGCAGGCGGTGCCGAGTCTTCAATTTCACCTTTGGGATTAGGTGGATTTGCAGCAGCGAGAGCATTATCAACACGCAACGATGACCCGACTAAAGCTAGCCGCCCTTGGGACAAAGACCGAGATGGTTTTGTTATGGGTGAGGGGGCAGGGGTTGTTATGCTTGAAGAGTACGAACAAGCTGTGGCTAGAGGTGCAACCATTTATGCCGAGTTAGTTGGTTTTGGTATGAGCGGTGATGCCTACCACATGACTTCTCCTCCACCTGATGGTGAAGGTGCAGCAGCTGCGATGGAAAATGCATTAAACGATGCCAATCTACCGGCTACTGAAATCGGTTATATTAATGCTCATGGTACTTCTACACCTGCAGGTGATAAGGCTGAAGTCGCTGCGGTAAAACGTATTTTCGGTGCTGCTGCAGATAAAGTTCTGGTCAGTTCAACCAAGTCAATGACAGGTCATTTACTTGGTGCGGCCGGTTCAGTAGAGGGAATCTTTACGCTGTTAGCCTTGCGTGATCAGATTGCGCCTCCCACAATCAACTTGGATAATCCAGGTGAAGGTTGTGACTTAGACTTTGTTGCTAATACGGCAAGAAAAGTTAGTATGGAATATGCATTGTGTAATTCGTTTGGTTTCGGTGGTACTAACGGTTCTTTGTTATTTAAAAGAATGTAGTATCATTTTAAATTGAATTATTGCTTAGCACATTCAATAGTTTAAGATTAAGCCCAGTTCTTACTGGGCTTTTTTGTTGGTAAAAAATGATAATCGAACTTTCCTCTAATGACCGTATATCAAGCAGCGATAGGATTGCAACCTATGGTGACGGTTGTTTTACGACCATGTGTGTAACAAATAATAAAATTGAACTGTTAAATGCACATATAGCGAGATTAAAAGAGGGGTGTGCTCGATTAAAAATCGATTTTACAAATTGGCATAGTTTGCAAGGTAAGCTTGAACAGTTTGGGTTAATTCATGAAAACCAGGTTATAAAGGCAGTCATTTCCAGAGGGTATGGAGGCCGAGGTTATGATACCGCTGGAGTCACGTCGCCACACTGCTATTTGAGTGTTTCTGACATGCCTAAACACTACGCAGATTTAAGTCGACAAGGTTTGACGCTAGGGTTAAGCACTATCCAACTGGCTAAACAACCTTTATTAGCCGGTATTAAACATTTAAATCGATTAGAACAAGTATTAATTAAACACGAAATGCGAAACATGCAGGTTGATGATGTTATTGTGTGTGACACAGATTCGCATGTTATTGAGTGTAGCGCAGCGAATCTGTTTTGGCGCAAAGGAACACAGTGGTTTACACCAAACTTAGATAATTGCGGTGTTTCCGGCGTTATGCGTAACCATATTGTTGATGTAATGGGGAAATCTAAGGTGCCTTTGGCCATATCAAATCATCCTTTGCAGTCGTTACTCGATTGCGATGAAGCATTTATATCCAATAGCCTTATGAAAATTATCAAAGTCAAAACCTTCGTTATTGACGGACAAAAATTAATGTTAGATAGCACTCAAAGTGTCTTTTCTGATTGGTTCAGTGCCAATCAACACGAGGTAGTTTTAAATGAGTAGGTGGTTAAAGTTTTTATTAGCGACCATAGTGTTAAGTTTTGCTGTCATGATTGTATTGGTGTATCAGATAAACACCGCGTTTAACAACCCGTTGAATATAGTGGGTAGTCAAATTTTGGTGGTCGAAAAAGGACAATACGCCCACTCCGTAATAAATAAGTTATATGAACGCTCAATACTAAAGCATCCGGTGCTTATTAAAGCTGCATTAAAACTCGAACCAGAACTAAGTCAAATCAAAGCCGGAACCTATGAGTTGAGTTTAGGAATGAGCGCGCGCAATATGTTTGATAAATTATCCAGAGGATTGGAAAAAACCTATCAAATAAGCTTAATTGAAGGCCTACGTTGGCAAGATTGGTTAGTGCAATTAAACAATCACCCGCATTTAATCAAATCAACAAAAACTGACGAGCAATGGCTGGAGATGTTGTCCCCTGATTTACCGGGTCAGTCTATAGAAGGATGGCTATTGGCAGATACATATCACTTTACCAATGGCACCAAAGTAGAAGACATTGTAAAAACGGCCCATGTAGCATTAAAAAACTACTTAACCAGTGCATGGCAAACCAGACAAATGGATTTACCCTACAATAATCCTTACGAGGCATTAATTATGGCTTCGATTGTGGAAAAGGAAACAGGGGTGCCAATTGAACGTCCAAGAATCGCTGCGGTCTTTGTTAATCGGCTCAATCGTGGAATGCGTTTACAAACAGACCCTACTGTAATCTATGGAATGGGCGATGCATTTGATGGTAATATTAGACGCAAAGATCTGAGACAAGCTACTCCTTATAATACGTATGTTATTAAGCGATTACCTCCAACGCCCATAGCAATGCCAAGCAAACTAAGTATCGATGCCGTATTGCACCCATTGTATACAGAAGAATACTATTTTGTGTCCAAAGGTGATGGCACCCATTATTTCTCAGAAACCTTAAAAGAACACAACCGAGCCGTAAGGCAATATCAACTTAAATAGAAGTAAAAGTAACTAATTGAATGTCTGGTAAATTTATTGTTATTGAAGGCCTAGAAGGTGCGGGTAAAAGCAGCGCAATCGCCACGGTCAAAGAACAGCTCGAACTATCGGGATTAGAGGTGGTTTGTACCCGTGAACCTGGTGGTACGCCTATGGCTGAATCTATTCGTGAATGTGTAAAACATGCTTGGCAGGAAAAAGTGACAATTGAAGCCGAATTGTTATTAATGTATGCCGCTCGTGTGCAATTGCTTGAAAATGTCATCAAACCAAATTTAGCCCAAGGGCGTTGGGTGATTGGTGATCGTCACGATTTATCTTCTCAAGCCTATCAAGGTGGCGGACGAGGTATTTCAAGCCAAAAGATGACTACCTTAAGTCAATTATCATTGAATGGCTTTAAACCTGACTTTACGTTGTATTTGGATGTTGAGCCAACTGAAGGCTTGAAACGAGCTAGAGGCAGGGGAGAGCTTGATAGAATAGAGTTGGAAGACATTTCTTTTTTTGAGCGGACCAGAAATCGATATCTACAATTGTGTGAGCAAGATGACAGCATTTTCACAATCAATACAATGCAGAAAATCGAATTGGTACATCGAGATATTAAGACGGCTTTAACGACCTTTTTAAAGGATCAATCGTGTACCCTTGGTTAGATGAAACCTATCGACAACTTAGTCAACGTGCGCAAAATAGTAGTTTGCATCATGCTCTTTTAGTTAAGGGACCGGTGGGAATTGGCAAAACCGATTTCTGTAATCAATTAGCTAAATCCATTTTATGTAAAAGTCTCTCAAACAAGCCTTGTGGGAGTTGTCAATCTTGTACACTTTTCGATGCACAATCGCACCCTGATTTGCATCGCGTTGTATCTGAGAAACAAATTGGTGTGGATCTGATTCGTGTTGCGATTCAAAAGCTGACTAGCACAGCCCATCTATCGGGTAATAAGACGTTAATTATAGAGCAGGCAGAAAGCATGACTGAGTCTGCTGCAAATGCACTTTTAAAAACCTTAGAAGAGCCCACGGAAAATACATTTTTATTTTTAGTTTCCGCTTATCCTGAACGCTTATTGCCTACGATTATCAGTCGTTGCGAAAAAGTCAATTTACACGCGCCGAGTTTTCAGCAGTGTAAACAGTGGTTAGCCTCCCAAAATGTTGCAGGTGTTAACGACGATATAATTCGTATTTATGGTCAATGCCCATTAAAAATCATTTCTCAGCTGGCCAATAAAGAAGGTTTTACTTTTACTGATTTCACGCAGTCTTTAGATGAGTTAAAAAAAGCACAAACCAGCACTTTAGCACTCGCAGAAAAGTGGCAAAAAGAAGCAGAACAAGTGGTTTTATGGCTGCAATATGATTTGTCACAACTAGCAATGACGGGACTGCATAATAGCTTGTTATGGAAGCTAGAAGATAAATTAATAAAAGCCTCAATTGCTTTGCAAAATCCCGGCGTGAATCGTTTGTTGATATTATCTGATATGTTGACGGATTATCGTCGGTTAATTAGCCAATAAAAAATTATAAGAGGAGTTATTTTTGTTTGTTGATTCCCATTGTCATTTAGACAAATTAGACAAAACAAGCGCAGAACTTAAAGAGGTTATTCACTTTGCTAAACAGCGCGGAGTTGAACACTTTCTATGTGTGGCTGTGTCGGTAAAAGACTTCCCACAAATGTTATCTAAAGTCACTGAACTTGATGACGTTTCTGTATCCTGCGGAGTTCATCCACTGCATCAAGAAGATGCATGCAGTTATGCTGACTTATTAGCCATGGCGTCAAGACCCGAGGTGGTGGCTGTGGGTGAAACTGGTTTAGACTACTTCTACAGTAGCGACACCAAAGAGGTACAGCTGGTATCTTTTGTTGATCATATAAAAGTTGCCAACGAGTTATCGAAACCACTGATTATTCATACTCGTGATGCCCGTGAAGATACTTTAGCGTTGTTACGAGAACACAAAGCTGAACATACTAAAGGCGTTCTGCACTGTTTTACTGAATCTTTAGAAATGGCGGAAGCTGCTATTGAAATGGGCTTTTATATTTCGATTTCAGGAATAGTTACGTTTAAATCTGCTCAAGAGCTGCAAGCAGTAGTGAAAGCATTGCCATTAAACAAGTTGTTAATTGAAACTGATTCACCATGGTTGGCTCCAATACCTTATCGTGGCAAACAAAATCAACCTGGTTATGTGGTCGAAGTGGCCGAATTTATCGCTCAACTTAAAGGCGTGAGTGTTGAAGAACTAGCAGCGGTGACAACTCAAAACTTTTACGATTTGTTTGATGGAATAACCCGTAGATAAACAATAATCTCTGATAAGGCTAGTTTAGACTATAGTTTGTACTTAAATTATTTAGCGTTAGGAGTCGTTTCAGTTGAAAAATCGTTTAAAAACGTTCCTAGTCTGTTTATCAATACCATTTTTTTTAGTTCATGCAGTAGAGTGTGACTTTGATTCTTGGCAAAATTACCAACAAGAAAGGTTGTTACTTAATTCATCTAAGTCAGCCTTTATTTTTCAAACTGAACATAAAGCGATAGACGCTGACGGTGCGCCAAACGCTTATCACCCCGATAATACGGGGTTAGATAATTATTTAAATGCAGGCTATCCAAACCATAGTTGGTGGAATTCTGTTTTAGTTCAAGATCCAAATGATCCAACAAAGCCCTATATTCAAGAAGATGGTGAGTTTGCGGGCTATTTTATATCCAAAACGTCTTTGTTTGATAAAAATAAAGATATGTTGGACGTGTCTCGATATGTTGATGCAACCAAAATTCCGTATTTAGTTTTTCCCGGTAAATTTTACAGTAAAAAAGGGACAGGCCGCCTAGGTGATATTGGCATGGCTTTTAACCTCAAATCCGGTGAAAGTAGTGCCTTTGTAGTGGCAGATGTGGGTCCTTCGAACGCCAGTTTGGGAGAGATATCTATGGCTTTAGCCGAAAATCTTGGTGGAACGAATGTAAATCCACGAAATGGGGCTGGCAAACCAAAAGGAAATATTCTTTACGTATTATTCCCATATTCGTCGAAAAAATATCCTTGGCCATTAGATATTGAAGAAATACATAGTGTTGGCAAAGAGTTAGTAGAATCGGTTGGTGGTGCCGAAAGTCTTTTGGCTTGTTCAGCATCAATGTAAAGGTGCCATTACGATGGTAAATAGAAGATAGTTAGGAGTTTTTGTAGATGCGATTTTTAGTAGGTCTTTTTAGTCTTGCCGTGGTTGTGAGTCTTAGCGGTTGTGTGGTGATCCATAAGGAATCATCAGTCGATACCACTAATGAGTTAACCAATTTGAATAGTACTTTGTGGATGCAAACCTCTGCAGAATACCAAGCAAACGCGCTACAAACCTATAAAGCGGCAGAGCTGCAATTAACCAATGCGTTAAATGATACAAGTTGGACTTCAGCCGTAGAACAACAAAATAATTATGCTAATTTACCACCAGCTATTGTATTAGATATAGATGAAACAGTGCTCGATAACTCACAGTTTCAAGCTGATATGATTTTGCATAATCACACCTATGACTCAAAAAAATGGGATCAATGGGTGGCGATGCAAGCCGCACCAGAGATTCCAGGAGCAGTGGCATTTATCAACCATGCTCAACAAATGGGTATAGAGATTATTTATATTACCAACCGAGAATGTAAGGCCAGAAAAAGTGTTTCAGATAGCTGTCCACAAAAGCAGGAAACCATAAATAACCTAAAGAATGTAGGCATAAAACAGGTTAATGCTAAGCAATTATTTCTAAAAAAAGAAAAATCAACTTGGAGTTCTGAAAAACAATCAAGACGTGAATTGGTTGCACAGTCCTATCGTATCATCATGTTGATCGGTGATGATCTAGGCGACTTTTTACCGAATGTGAAATCTGCTATTTCATCAACTACGCGAAAAGAATTAGTCACTCAATACCAAGATAATTGGGGAGTGAAATGGTTTGTTTTAGGCAATCCTACTTATGGTTCATGGATACAGGTTTTAGACAAACCAACACTTCAAAACCTCAAGGGACTTTGATTGTTAGTTAGTCACAAAATCGATGTGGTATTCATTTTAAATTTACGCACGAATGTGCCTAAGCTCTAAATTAACCATCGTTGACCATAAATTTCCTAATTATGGCTTTTGTACACTTTCGTTACAGAGCCATATTAGCCATTAAATTTTAACCTTTAATACTAAATATAAAATAACCATGCTTAGATTATCCTACCTGCGTTTACCTTATGGAGAATTCATGTTTCGAATACTACTAGTTATATTGGCTTTTGCTCCCGTTATCGCCAACGGTTGCGAATTTGAGGAGCTGTCTTTTTCAGCTAATTTTGAATCAGGACGTTTAGATAATTGCGAATTAAATCAAAGCGGGCAATACGTGCTAACTTTTATGCCTGAAGATAAGACCGTCAACCCCAGTCCTTGGTATTATTTTAGTGTTCAAACAAAGGTGCCTAAAACCGTAAATATATTATTAACCTTTGAAGGATATACACCCAGGTACCTTCCTAAAGTCAGCAAAGATCAAGTTAACTGGAATGGTTTAGCATTTGATACAAATGAGCAGGGTATGTTAGTTGAACTTGATGTTAGTTCAACACCAACCTATGTTGCAGCTCAACGACCCGTTCCCAATGATGCTTACACAACTTGGCTCAAATCAGCGGGTAATAAATTTAACATACAAGCCTTTAGTTTAGGCAACTCTTCTGAAGGTCGTGCTATTTCAGCTTTCGTATTGGAAAATAAAGATAATACCGAATGGGTTGTTTTTATTGGCCGTCAACATCCACCTGAAGTAACTGGGGCGGTGGCAATGTTTTCTTTTTTAGATGAATTCCTAACCACTACAGCTAGCCAAAAAGCATTTCTATCTCGTTTTAATGTGTTGGTTGTGCCTAATTTAAATCCTGATGGTGTTGCGAATGGGCATTGGCGACATAATCTTGGTCATAAAGATCTTAATCGGGATTGGAATACCTTCTCGCAACCTGAAACCAAAGCGGTGAAAACATATTTAGATAAGATCACCCAAGGCGGCGGTAAAATAGTGATGGGAATGGACTTCCACTCAACTTATAACAATGTTTTTTACAGCATTCCGATGGAAGAAAATATTGCTCCTACATCTTTGGTAATAGATTGGTTAGCCGCACTGCAAGAAAAAACCAAAGGTGTATTTAAAGTGGTTGATAAACCCGGCACATCTCCTGGAAAAGGGGTTTTTAAACAATTTATTGCCGACACTTATAAAGTACACGGTGTGACATACGAAGTGGGTGACAATGAACCGGATGAAAAAACCCGCTATGTTGCTAGGCATGCTGCCAATACGTTGATCAGTACTCTTATTGCCACGGCACCAGAATCTTTTTATATCGATAACTGCAAACAAACTAACTGCGAGAAATAATCATGAAAAAAATAGTTAACCAGGGAATAGCAGCAAGTTTATTGTGTGTAATAACTAGTTTTGCAAATGTTGCACTGGCACAAAACCAAGAAGATGTAACGTCCACTAACAAATACCAACCGGTAATGAAACAAATTGCTAAGACCATGTGGGAGTCACCTGAATTAGGCTTTCTTGAGCATAATAGTAGTGCGCTGATGCAAAAAGTACTGACTGAACGCGGATTCACCGTAAAAGCAGGGATCGCAGGAATGCCAACTGCTTTTGTTGCACAATACGGTGAAAGTGGACCAGTAATTGGTTTACTCGCTGAAATGGATGCGCTTCCAGGAATGGGAGTCAATAATACACCTGATAAACAGCCGATTGTAAGTAATGATCATGTACATGATGGACATGCTTGTGGCCACAACTTGTTTGCAGGTGGCGTAATTGGATCTGCGTTGGCGCTAGCTGATTATTTAGATGAACACCCCAAACAAGGTCGGATAAAAGTGTTTGGCACGCCAGCTGAGGAGGGCGGTTCTGGTAAAGTGTATATGGTGAGGGAAGGTTTGTTCAATGAGGTGGACGTTGCCTTACATTGGCATCCATCGGATAGCACAACAGCAGCTCCGTATACTTCACTGGCCAACAAAAGCGGTAAGTTTCGTTTCTATGGCGTAGCGGCACATGCTGCCGCGGCACCTGATAAAGGGCGTTCTGCGTTAGATGGAGTGGAAGCTATGAACATGATGGTAAATTTAATGCGGGAGCATGTTCCAGACGGCACTCGTATTCACTATGTTATTACCCATGGTGGCACAGCGCCAAATATTGTTCCTGAGTTTGCCGAAGTATATTACTACGTCCGCTCTCCAGAACCTGCGGTGGTATTATCTCTGTGGGATAGAGTCACTAATGCGGCAAATGGTGCTGCACTTGGTACCCAAACCAAAGTAGAGGTCGAAGTTACCGGTGGTGTATGGAGTGTGCTTCCTAACGTTGCCTTATCTAGGTTAGCCGACCAAGCTATCTTAGCTGCCAAACCTATTGAATTATCCAAAGATGAACAACAATTTGCTAAAAAAATCAGTCAAACCTTAAACCATTCTTTTAGTGATGATGAGCACAGCACGGCGCTTCCATTTAGTGAAAAAATTGCTGTATGGTCAGCTTCTACCGATGTGGGTGATGTTAGTTGGCAGGTGCCTACCGTAGGAATCTCAAGTGCTACCTGGGTAAGAGGAACACCCCCCCATACTTGGCAAGCTTCAGCAATGAGTGGTACAGGTATCGGATATAAGGGCATGTATTTAGCCAGTGATGTATTAACGAAAACCGCAATCAGTTTGTTCGCGGATCCTGATAATCTTAAAGCAGCGAAAAAAGAATACCTTGAAAGAAAAGACTCGTTGAAATATAAGTCTATGATTGGTGATCGTGCTCCAGCTCTCGAATATAGAAAAAAATAAGTGCTAATAGCTGTATTAAGCTAATTTTTTAGGATAGAGAAAAGTAAATACTTCTCAAAAGTAAACCCAAAGCAAGGGAAGAAAATATGAAATTATTCAAAATATGCATCACAACAGCAATGACACTTAACTTAGTGGCTTGTTTTAGTAATCCTCAAATGCCAGAGAGTAAGCAAGACGTTAAATTAGTAGTTCAACAACAAACTAATCAAGACGAAACGGCTGCATTTTTAGCCTTGATGGACAAACAAACTAAAGGGTTATTGCAGCGCACACCAACACTGGCGACAACCTTAGGTGTTTCGGAAGAATATTTCGGGGGGGGCTTTAACCACAAACTTGCAGACTATTCCGTTGAAAATATTGCCAATTCAAAAGTTTTACGAGATTCAATGGAAGCTGAATTATTGAAAATTGACCGTTCACTATTAGTTGGAACTGCGGCAACGACTTATGATGTTTTAGCTAATGCCATTGCAATGACAAAACGATTTGAACCCTATGTATTCGGCGCATTTGATCCACTTTCAATTTATACCCCCTATTCAATAACTCAGTTAACGGGTATACACATAGACTTACCAAGATCCCTTCAAACTGAACAGCCTCTAAATAATAAAGCGGATGTAGAAAACTATCTGACGAGATTGAGTTTGTTAGAAGAAGCGTTTACAGATATGGCTGATGTTGTGGGCTTAGATGCCAAACACGGTGTAATCCCACCTAAATTTGCCATTGAAGGTGCGTTAAATGTGATCAATGGCATGACGAGTTCCATTCCCGCTGAAAACCCACTAGTAGTGGTGTTAGATAACCGTTTAAAATCGGTGGAAGGTATTAGTGATGCAGAGCGCGCAGAGTATGTTAAACGTGCTCAAAAAATCACATTGGAAAAAGTCTATCCAGGTTATGCCAGACTTCACCAAGCACTTACTGCCACTTTAGCCTCAGCACAAAGTGAACCAGGTATTTGGGCGCTGCCCGATGGTGAAAAACGCTATGATTTAGCGCTGCAAAACTTTGGTGCTGGCGATTTGAACGCCGAACAAATTCATCAACTAGGGTTAAACGAAGTTGCCCGCATTAAGGCTGAACTAGATTTACTCCTAAAGTCTGTCGGTTACTCGCAAGGCGATGTTATCGAAAGAGTCATTAGCTTGTCAGAAGATCCTGCCAATTTATATCAAAATACCGATGAAGGGCGAGACAAGTTATTGACTGATCTTAACTCACAAATGCGAGAAGTAGAGTTATTACTACCTAATATTGTTAACACTATTCCAAAAGCCGAAGTTGAAGTGCGTCGTATATCAATTTATGAACAAGACAACTCTCCTGGTGGTTATTATACCTCACCAAACCTAGACGGTTCTCGTCCCGGCATTTTTTGGATCAATTTAAAGGATACAGCTGACTGGCCAATCCCGTCGTTGCCGACTCTGGTTTATCATGAAGCGAGTCCAGGTCACCACCTGCAAGTTAGTATCGCTCAAGAAATTGAAGATATGCCTATGATTCGTAATATGCTGTGGTTTAGTTCGTATGGGGAAGGATGGGCGCTTTATGCTGAATTACTTGCTAAAGAACTGGGCTTATACGATGACGATCCTCTAGGTGATATTGGTCGATTGCAATCAGATCTTTTTAGGTCCGCTCGACTCGTGGTAGACACGGGAATCCATTACAAGAAGTGGAGTAGAGAACAGGCAATTGACTGGATGTACAAAAATACTGGGCAAAGTGTCGCATCCATAACCAGAGAAGTAGAGCGCTATGCTGTCATGCCAGGACAAGCGACCTCTTATAAATTGGGGCAAATTCGTATTCTTGAATTACGTAAATTGGCTAAAGAAAAATTGGGAGATAAATTTTCTTTGCCAGAATTTAACGATCAAATACTTATCCATGGCGCGGTTAATTTAACTGTATTGACAGATAATATACATGCATGGATAGATTCAAAAATCTAAATTTGTATATGCAAGAATTAAAATCTTGTATTGCTACTCGAAGAACATTGATCATTTCAGTTTGCTTGAAATGATCAATGGTATTCTAAATAAACACCTTTGTTCACACACCATCGAAAGCGAAACAATAAGAAAGGTTACTTTTATAGAAAAGCCCCCTTAGAAAATCAGTTTCAGATTTGACGGGATATGTGTGGGCGAAAAATTGCTTACCTCTATACTGGGTGATTAGCTCGGTCAATTAAAGTCGGTATGATTTTGTCTGCCCAGAAACACAATGGATTAAACAGAAAAACCATAAAAAAGTGGATACAGCATTCACTGTATCCACTTATACTCTCGCGTTTCAATCTCATTTTGCTGTTCAGCAAAAGTCACTCATTGAAAAAATTAGAAAGTAACTGAAACTTTACCGTAGACAAAACGGCCTGAGAAACCAAACGGTGAAAAGCCAGAGTATGGGAACAATCGTGAAAAGGTGCTTACTTCATCGACTAATTCACGGGTAGTATCAGGGTATACATCAAACAAGTTATTTGCCCCTAAGGTAAGGGTTAGATTGTCGGATACGTCATAACTGACATCCAAGTCTGTCACCCATTTGTTAGGTAATACTTCATTTGTTGCCGGATCTGTTGATGGCTCTTGAGTTTCCCCATAACGAGTGGTTCGCAATGTGGCATGCCATTCATCCATACTCCAAACTGCACTTAGGTTAAGTTTGGTTTTAGGCGAGCCAACTTCAAAACGACGTAACTCTACATCTGAAAATAAGTTGTCTTGATCAAAGCCTGCACCGGCTAATACATCTGGCGGATCTATGATGTCGGTAACTTCGTTTTTATTGTAGTTAAAGCCCGCATTAAAGGCGATATCTCCCCAGTTTTGAATGTCAGTGTTATATGAAACCACTACATCCACACCTGAAGTTTCACTATCAATAGCGTTTAAAAAGAAGCGTGCACGGTTAGCGCCTGTACCTGCTAACAAGGCTTCAATTTCCGCACCTGATAGGTTGTTAGATAACACGATACGATCGTCAATTTTGATGTTGTAATAATCAACAGACACACTCACGTTAGAATCAGGAGACCAGGTGATACCTGCTCCGTAGTTTACTGATTCTTCAGCATCTAGACCCGGCGAACCAAGGGCTATTGCGACATCACTGCTAGGTGAGAAAGTACCGGTTTCGGTTGGTTCACCGTCAACAAAGACTGTCGCGATTGAGGTGAAATACTGTTGTTGTAGAGATGGCGCTCTAAACCCCGTTGATACAGATGCGCGAAGTGCGATGTCTTCGGTAAGCGTATAACGGGTAGCGATTTTACCATTCACTGTTGAACCGAAATCAGAATAATCCTCATAACGTGCAGCTACAGTCACGTTCAGGTCATCGGTTACATAGGCCTCTAAATCCACATACAAACTGATGTTGTGGCGGCTGTTGTCACCAGCTGATTCAGGAGTAAACCCTGGGAATACTTGCGAGCCTGCTGCACCATCGAATTCACCTTGGATATAGGATGCTTCTTCACCGGCTTTAATTTCGTAACCTTCGTGGCGATACTCTGCGCCTAACGCTACGTTAACCCCACTGGCTAATCCATCTACGTCAACTTCTCGACTTAGGTCGATATTTAAAGTGAACTGGTCGTAAATTAGAGTTCCTGCATCAAATTCTGTCTGGCTAGTTGGCCCAAGAGATGTATTTAAGCTATTGATTACCCCAAATTTAAATTCATCTTCACCGTAAACTGCTGATACATCATAATTCCAATCGCTCAAATCACCTTTTATACCAGTGGCCAATGAATAATCATTTATATCTGAAGTGATAATAGGTAAAAATCCATCTGGGTAAATAGATTCAATATTGCGGCTATCTTGTGCTCTACGATAAAATCCACCGCCTTCACCTTCTCGGGTACTGTATGAGCCAAAGGCATATAATTCAGCTTCTGCATTCAATGTTAGGCCGGCATTCACAAATACGGCCATATCTTCTACGTCACCATTACCAAAATTATGATTGTAGCGATCCCAGGTCAGCTCGCGAGGGTCGAGTGAACCGTCTTCCAAGCGCGCGTAGTTTTCGCGAGTATCGTAGTCAGAACGATTACTTGCACTGCGGTCGCGAAATTCAGCTGAAATATTAATAAAGCCGTCATCTCCAAGCTCTAAACCAATATTACCTCTTAGCGTCGTAGTTTGCCCATCAGTTAATTCGCGATCGCCGCCTTCAGTAAAGCTTAAATTACCGTCTTCACCAATGCCTACATCGTTTAAATCAGGAACGCCGTCCATAGTGGTTACGTTTGCGCCATAGGTCACTGATGCTGAACCACCGCTGCTCGCACTTTTTAAAACAATATTGATGACACCGGCAATAGCATCGGAGCCGTACTGCGCAGCTGCGCCGTCTCTTAATACTTCAATACGTTCAATCGCATTAGCTGGTATTGCATTTAAATCAACAGCTGAGGAACCACGTCCTGTAGAGCCATTTAAATTAAGCAAAGCGTTAGAATGGCGACGCTTACCGTTAACCAAAACCAACGTGTGGTCAGGTGCTAGACCACGCAGTTGTGCAGGGCGAACGTGATCTGTGCCATCTGTTAATGAAGGCTGAGGAAAGTTAAAACTTGGCAGCAAACTGCCTAAGATCATATTTGTTTCTGTTTGACCGGTTGTGTTGAGGGCATCGCCACCAATAATATCGATAGGAACTGGACTATCTTCCACTGTTCGTCCTAGACGACGAGAACCTATGACACTGATCTTTTCGACCGATTCAGTATCTGCTTCTGCTGATTGCTGAGAAAGAGCTGGTAAGGAAGTGAAAATGGCGGTCGAAGCACTCATCATTAACGCGACTTTTAACCAATGTTCTTTGGTTTTGAATATAGGTGTTTTTTTCATGTATGTTATGTCCTGATGTTTAATATGAAATAACCCTGCGCTGTATTTTTGATATCTATTCTCTATTTTGAGGCTCAAATTATTATTATTGTGGCAGTGGTCGTCTATGATCTTAGACTGTTAAAATCTAACTGCAAATACTTATTGAACTAAACGTCAAATCAGAGCGATTTTTATCTGTATTTTTCTCAAAATTTGACAAAGACTGATTTTTAACCAATAAAATCAAAGGAATAATACAAGAGTAAATGTAACGAGAACTAAAGTGGCATTGCCATTTTGAGCATCGATAGATGCAATTTTTTATAAAAATAAAGAAATTTTTAGCGTGACTTAATAATTGCTTGAATAGCTGTTAGTCAGTCTTAAATTGAAATTGTTATAAAATGATTCTAATGACTAAATGACGTTAGCGAGTAATTCACTGGGTTACCCCATGCAACATTTTTTATACTTTTTTCCGCTTCCACATAGACACTGATCATTTCGATTTAGCTGGACTTGACCTGTGTCGTCTTTTATTTCTCCGTCAACATAGACCCAGTGTTCATTTTCTAACATAAAGTTAGATACTTCATGAAGTAAATAAAATGTCTTGTCCGAACGAGAATAAGCTTTAAATTCTACAATGTTTTCACTTGGGCAATTAACAATCTTAAGGGACAGCCACTGTGTCTCATTGTCACTTTGCTGGAGATCTTTAATAGATAGGTTTTGGCGGGAGGCTTTAGCGTATGTATCTAAAATATATTGGTAATTATTTTTGGCATAGGCGCTATACCGTGAACGCATTAATTGTTCAGCAGTATCAGGGTATTTTGTTTTTGAAATAAAAGGTCTACAACAATTTTCAAAGGACTCGCCACTACAACAGGGGCATTCATGATTACTATTCAGCACAGCTTAAACAACTCTATGATATTCAGGTACATCTTAAATCTAATCTAGTATTGAGTAACAAACAATAGCTTACGAAAAACAACACTGTGAGTATTTGCGGTAAGCAAATGAGTCTCTTAGTATTATCCCTCAACTTTTAATGCTTGACGCAAGCTCAGTGCGCCACAAACATTAATGCCAAGGACCAATTATTAAATTATCTGGTAGCTTGGAGTCTAAGGTTAAATTAATCAAGGTTATAAAGTTTTGCTCGCAAAGGGATTTAATTTTAGCTGTACGAATATCATCAACTGGCAGATTTTCTACAAATAAAACTGAACATTGACCAGCAAGTACAATTTTCTCTAGCCAATTGAACAAAGTATCTTGTGCTGGTTTGTTTAATCGAATGGCCTTATCAAATTTACCTGAAAAGCTAACGCGGTCAGAAATTAAATACATCCACTTAGCATCAGATAGCTCGTTAAGACCATAATGAGCCATATAGTTTTGATAATGCAATTGATTATTGCTGGGTAAACATTGTTGTTGTGTTAAATCTACCTGTGCCATGAACTACCTCAATAGTGTATTAATATACAGTGGTTGTATATACAGTAGTACTGTATATATGTTCATGCAAGTGTTTTTTTACATTTTTTAATCAATTGAATAAATTTTTGTTTCCGGAAAAACAACAGAAGCAACAATAAAGCCCAGTAAATTAAAGGCTGAAGGATGTCTGACTTGACCGACCAAATGTAATGGAATGCGATTAAAATTGCTGCGATATACACAAAATTGTGAAGGGTTTGCCATGTTTTACCTAATTTACGCTGGGCCCATGTAGTGGAGGTCATTGTGAGTAATAACAAAATGACAAAAGCAATAAACCCAACTGTTATGTAGGGGCGTTTTATGATTTCCGAAATAACAAGTTGCCAAGCTAGTTGTAGTTCAAAAAGTATATAACTCAGGAAATGCGTTAAGGCATACACAAACGCATAAAGCCCGATCAACCTGCGCACTCTAATTAATGCAGCTATCCTGAATCGTTTTGCTAAGGGTGACACAAGGAGTGAAATCAGCAGCAAATTAAAGGCGCTAATACCAGTAAAATGCAGAAGCTCTTTAACTGGATCTCCGCCTAGCTGATCAATAAAGCCTTGATAAAAGACCCAAAATAAAGGCACTAATGCAGCTAGGTGAATTACCACTTTTAGCCAAAATATACGTCTATTGGTTAATTTTAATTTCACTTAAACGTCACTTAAAAGAACTGTCTTAGATCCATACCTTTATACAGATGGCTAACTTCGTCATAGCCATTGAATGGTAAAGTTGGCGTACGGGTTTGATTAAATAAACCACCACTAGTAATTCTTCGCTCACTTGCCTGACTCCAACGGGGATGAGAAACGGCTGGATTCACATTCGCATAAAACCCGTATTCGTTGGCCGCTAGCTTTTGCCATGTGGTTGGCGGTTGTTTGTCGGTCAATTTGATTCGTACGATAGATTTGATACTTTTAAAGCCGTATTTCCATGGCACTACGAGTCTAATTGGTGCACCGTTTTGTGGGGGTAAGGTTTCACCGTATAGCCCAACCGATAATAACGCTAATGGATGTAATGCTTCGTCTATTCGTAAACCTTCAACATAAGGAAAATCAATTCCGCCGCCAATAAAGCGACTTTTTTGACCAGGCATTTGTTTAGGATCATCTAAGGTTTCAAAGGCGACATATTTAGCAGAACTAAGGGGATTAGCAAACTTGATCAAACTAGCTAAAGGAAAACCTATCCACGGTATGACCATTGACCAAGCTTCAACGCACCTAAGGCGGTAAATTCGTTCTTCCAGTGGAAATAGTTTAGTCAGAGCATCGTAATCTAGGGTGATTGGCTTTTCGACCAAGCCATCTACGCTTAACGTCCAAGGTTCAACTTTGAATTTTTGGGCATTTTCTTTTGGATCCGATTTAGCGGTTCCAAATTCATAAAAATTATTATGAGAGGTAACTTTGTCCAATGGTGTCAGTGTTTCTGAAGTACTAAACTGAGTCGATTTAGTAAATGACAAGGGCTTGGTTTCGAATCCTTCTTGATCATTAGAAAACCAACCTAATGCGCGGGCGGGTTGGCTAGCAAGTAGGGCACTTGTGCCTAAAAATCCCATTGCCTTCAACATGCTTCTGCGCTGCTGATAAATTGCTTTGGCTGTTACCTGACTTTCAGATTCATCACTATTTTTGGGAATTTTTATTAACATTAACCATCCAATATATTCAAACTACGCTTCGCTTGTACGTATAGAAAGAAGAATTGGATAAAAAGTTGCAATGTTTTTAATAAAAAGACAATTGTTTAACCGCTAAATTGATCGTTAATGCTGCCAGACTTGGGTAAAAACAAAGTGCTGTAGAGTTTAGATGCAAAACCATCGGTCATGCCAGATATGTAATCTGCAATAACCCGGTTTCCATTATTTTCTAACTCTGCTGCTCGCCATCGAACTCTTGTGTTCTCTGGTAATAGCCGAGCTGGATCGGACTGAATGGCCTCAAACAGTTCCATCACAATCTGTTGTCCTTTATATTCAATTAATTGAATATCCGGCTTACGAATAACGCGGTTAAATACAAATGTCTTGAACAATCCTAACGCCTTATGACAAGAGATAGGGAACGCCGCGTCATACGCTAATAGGGGTTCATCAAAGTGTTCTGTTTTGGGAACGATCTCGATGGAGGTGATAAACGCGTTTACTAACGCACCAATGGCGTCTTTACGTTGATGGTGATATTCACTAAATAGTTTGTTAGTGATTGAATCTATATTTTCAGATAAAACGAAATCCGTTAAATCTTTAATTTTTGCAGTAACTTCTTGTTGGAATTGCTCACGGTGAATGATTCCCATGACAATAGCATCTTCAAGATCGTGAATACCGTAGGCGATATCATCAGCCAATTCCATTATGGAACAATCAAATGTTTTGAAGCGTGTTTTACTGTGTTTATCGTCAAACTGATTAAAGGCTACAAATTTATTTTTATCGTTCTCAGACAATGGCTCTAACAGCCAATTAAACATTTCCGTATCACAAGTGTATAAACCCTTGGGTGGATGCCATAGATCGGCTTTAACTTGGCGATGAGGCACTTGATCTGTTTCGATCCGCTGATTGGTAAGATTATCGATAAAGTTGGGATACTTAACTAAACCTAACATAGTGCGACGACTCAGATTCATGCCATGTTCTAATGTGTATGGTTCTAATTTTCCGACAATTCTAAAGGTTTGCCCATTGCCTTCAAAACCACCATGTTTGTACATTTTATAATGTAACGCCACTTCGCCACCATGCCCAAAGGGTGGGTGTCCAATGTCATGGGCCAAACAGAGTGCTTCGATTAGCTGTTCATTTACATCAAGTTGCTGGGTAAGTTCTGGGTATTTATTGCGGAGTTGTGCTGTTATGCCCTGACCAATTTGTGATGCTTCTAGCGAGTGAGTTAATCGCGTTCGATAAAAATCACTCATGCCCACACCTAAAACTTGGGTTTTAGCCTGTAAACGTCTAAATGCAGCAGAATGTAATATTCTCGCTTTGTCTCGTTGATAGGGATTTCGATGATCGCCTGTGCGAATAGATTGATTTGATTCTCTTCTTTGGGTCCACATCTAAAATATCCTACTTATTTAATCCGTTTTGATACATCGAGTTTTCATTTTTGTTACTCAAACTCATGGTTTTATTGATTTACCCTGTTGAATGTCATCCGCAACCCTTCAGCCTTTTGTACACAGGTTATAAGATTAAATTAACCTATTTATACTACAAAGTCACTTGCCTGTTAGTTATAGGGCAGGGCAGAATTATTCTGTATTTACAGAGGTTGTTATGGATATAAAACGGATGAAAAACAACCGTATAAGCTGTTTATTTTTAACATAGTTGCATTTCAACTTGGCGATTGCTTAATACCTAGTCGTTAACCAGCATATTGATAGCGAAGTATTTAAGCTCATTTTCTCATTTCGTTGGATTTAAATAATATTATGAACCATGGCGATATTCGCCAGTTCTGCTGATGTGCTAGCATTCAGTTTGTTTTTAATTTGTGTATTGTAGTTACAAATTGTTTTGTAACTCAGACTAAGCTCATTGGCAACGTTGTGAGCGTTTAAACCTTTAGATAACAGCCTGAAAACATCAAATTCTCTTGGCGAAAGGAGATTAAGTTTATGTTTGGTCTTTTTCGGTCCATTGAAGCGTATTTCAGTATTGTTGGGTAACAAGCCTTTTTCTATATATTCCTTACCACTTGCAATAACCGCAACCGCTTCAGCTAAGACTTCTGCAGCACTGTTTTTAGTGACGTAACCTTTTGCTCCTGCATCTAATGCGCGCTCTACATAAATCTTCTCATTATGAATGCTGTACACTAAAATGAGCGCACCGTGATAACATTTGCATAACCGACGTATGGTTTCAAGACCACCAATTCCAGGCATCGATAAATCCATAACAACCACATCAGGTTTAAAACGCCGATATTCTTTGGTTGCTAATTCACCACGTTCAATATCAACAATATCACCGATAAAATCTTGCGAGGCGAGTAACATTCTAAATCCAGCCCTCACGACCATATGATCATCTACTAACAAAACCTTCAATTTATTTGTTTGCATTACTTGTCTTCCCAATAAGGCAGTTCCACTGTGACTTTTACACCATAGTTTTCGATGGACTCAATATGGAATTGGCCACCTAGGTTTTCAGCCCGTTCGCGCATACCTAATAAACCAAACCCGGCTGGATTGAATTGTTTACCTTGACCATCATCCGTTACTGTAATTTTTACCTGATCAGCGTCTTTGTTGATAAGAACCTCTACTTTTGACGCGTTTGCATGACGCACAACGTTAGTTAGACATTCTTGGACTATTCGATAAACATGGATCGCAATTTCATCACTTAAGCTTTCCAATGACGGGTCGTATTCAAGATCAAAGCATAATGTTTCATTTCGTCGCTGCCATTCGGTGACCAATTCCGACAAGGTTGCGCCTAAACCAAGCTCTGACAAACTAAGAGGGTGAAGCGTTTTCATCATTGAGCGAACAACAACAGATAAATGGTCACAAATTTTAATAATAGAATCGGTAATCGCCTTTACATCGGTTTTCGGTTGTTGGCATGTTACGGCCATCGCTTTGATTGCTGTTAAAGATTGGCCCATTTCATCATGTAATTCGCGAGACATATTTTGTCGTTCAGTTTCCTGAATCTTCATGCTGTGCAGGGCTAACGCTTGATTATTTGTTTGTGCGTTTTTTAACGCCCGACTCATACCGTTAATTTCCATTGCAATGGTATTAAATTCACTAATTTTAAAATGCGGTAATTGCAAATCAAAATGGCCAGTTTCAACTTGACGTAAGCCAGATAGAATCGCTTTAACGGCTTTTAGCATGGAGTTAAAAACGAGGTTTACGGTGAAGAATATTACCGATAGCATCAGTGCTATTGAGCCGAAAAATACTTTCGTTTCTCCCCAGGCTTCGTTAATTTCATCCATAGGATCAGCGGTAATGAAAATCGTTTCTACTGATCCATCTGCAATTTCCATATCGTAATTATGAGTTAGAAAATCCGCCATTACAGACTTAATAAACCAGCGTGGAGCCGCATTTTCTTCTGGATTTTGATAATGGCTTTCACCCTTGACGGTTGAGCTTTTGGTGTTTTCAATGGATATATTCAGGTGCCTCGCTGGCTGCATAGTGGCAATTTTCTCAAACCAAGCATGCTTTTGTTCGCTTCCGGAAGACAGATGGTCAAACCCAAATTCAATCATTTGGACGGCTAGGTTAATCGATGAGCGAACTTCTTTTTCAACAGAGACTCTAGCTTGCCATACCGCAATAATAATACTGAAAATTAAAATCACTATGACTGAGGCAATAATTCTAAAGTTGATAAGAGCGCGCATACTCATTTTGTAGAATTCCAATATCCGTCTCTTGATTCTGTACTTTTGATCATACTCATCTCAGGCACCATAGGCATTGTTCCTTGGGTTCAAATTTCTCATACTTTGGAACTAAGGGGGAAAAGTGGGGTAAGATTGGTTTTGAGTTGTTAAAGGGAGATTTATTTTAGCTATTGCAATACTTAGCTTTCTTATAATCGAGGCCAGTATGAGGTTTATAGGTAGCCAATAAAGTGTAGGAGTCTTAGGGATTTATCGGTGTGCTGATTATTGGATGTTTGTGCTTCTTTTTAAAAAATTTAAAGATGAACAAGTACTGAGTGGTAAACCGCACTTCTTCATCCTTTTGAGTTTGCTTCGAGTAGCAATTAAACCGCTTAAAAATTAAAGGTAATACCTCCAAAGAACAAACGTTCACGACCTGCTAACTTGCCCTCATTTCGGCTGACTAAATAAGTTTTATCAAACACATTTTCGATGCTAGCAAATAACGTTACTTGGGTATCTGGAATATAGTAGTTCACGGTTGCATTCCAAATTGTGTAGCTTGATATTGTCCCCTCAATGCCATTGGCACTTTCTTCTTGGGTGTTTTCATCATCTACAAATTGCTCTCCCACATACTGAACCCCAATCCTTGCATCAATGCCACTGGCATGTTCATAACCAAAATCAAGATTGATCAATTGCTTAGGAGCATACTGCATTCGATTGCCATCATTATCTGGGTCAGAAGCCTTGATGTATTTAGCTGTCCATAAATTAGTATAAGCGCCAGACAAATAGACATTATTTGTTTGCCCATAAATGTCAGCAAAGTTAATCCGACCAGCTAGTTCAATACCTTGCTGTTCGCTTTCGCCACTGTTATCAAATGTTGCGCCATTATCAACGATAGTATTTTCAATATCGTTATGGAAGATTGCGCCAGAAAACATCACCCCTTTTGCGTAATTCGACCTCATACCGACTTCATATAAGGTACTTTCTTCTGGTACGGCGCGTGCTCCAGAAGCATCAAGATCGCGATCTGCTCGAGCTGGTGATATGCCTTTGTGAACGCCTGCAAAAACGGTTGTGTTATTTATGCCATTCCAAGCGATACTTAAGCTTGGCAGGAACTTAGTATAATCGTCAGATACGCTATTAGTGGAGAAATCGTCACTGTCTCTGGTTCTTACATCTTCAAAGCGAAAACCAGCTGTAACAGACCAATTATCGATATAGGTGGTATTTTGCGCATAATAAGACACTGCGTATCCGTCGAAACGCTCCCCTTCGAGATCGTCGCCTTCGACTAAGGCTAATTGGTAATCCAAGCGCTGTGCAGTTGTGGTTGCATATACTTGTTGACGATG
Source organism: Alteromonas sp. M12 (assembly GCF_037478005.1). Taxonomy (NCBI): domain Bacteria; kingdom Pseudomonadati; phylum Pseudomonadota; class Gammaproteobacteria; order Alteromonadales; family Alteromonadaceae; genus Alteromonas; species Alteromonas sp. M12. The sequence goes on from NZ_CP144164.1 coordinate 2,440,281, forward strand.
TATTTCTTCCTTATGAAAACGTACCCCAACAATCACATCATTTTCAAGGTTGAATAGGTTATGTGCAAAGTCAGCGCGACTTTCTGCGCCCCAAGTAAAATACTGACGGGGAGCATGACGACCGCCGCATAAATTAATATCAGAGTTAGCAATATCGGAAACCGTTATATTACCGTCGCCGTTGGTATCACCTATAGCATCACAATTACGTAGCCGAGACTCCCAAACTCCGTCAACCTCTCTGCCGCTATTCGAACCCCGAAGACCATTACGAAAAATATCGCTGTAGTAAGCCTGAGAGCTCAAGGTGAGCTTGTTATTAACCTCAAATGTATGGGTGAGTTGTACAATGTCACGGTCTTGTTGCCATTTGTCTAGCTCCGCCGTAGGGTGATCGTAAGGGTCGTTTGCATATTCATCGCGAGTGAGATAGTTTTCCGTTTGATTCCGACGATCTTTTGTGTGAACTACCTTGAGCCCTATTTTTTGCTTATCGGTAATGTTGTATTCGCCCTTAAATCGATAGTCTTTGATGTCGTAGTCACTGTTGTAAAAAATACCATCACCTTTAGTTTGTGCCAGTTCAAACATAAGGCCACCTTTGTCGTTTCCATAACCAACACTTCCATGTAAACCTTGGAAATTTTGATTACCGAAACGAGATGTAAAGCTACCTTGAATTTCACCATTTCTTGGCACCGCTTTGGTCACAAAATTGACTGCTCCGGCTAATGTTTGAGGTCCATATAAAATCTGACCAGCACCTTTTACAACTTCTACTCGAGTAACCGATGTTGAAGGCGTAGCATAGTGATTCACCGGATCCGTGTAGGGAGCTAACTGAAGAGGCATACCATCTTCCATCACCATCGCTTTCGCACTGCGCCGTGGGTTTTGTCCTCGGATACCGATATTTAAATCAAAACTCATACTGCCATCTGCGACAACCATTATGCCTGGCAGTGCTCTTAACTGCTCATTTACCGAAATTGGACGACGAGCCTGTAAATAGTCCTCTCCAAGAATATCAAAAGAGCCGGCAACAGCTTCAAGCCTTGATGGCAAAATACCATTAACCGTTAGCTTTTCAATGTCCGCAATGTTATCTACAGCTTGAGTGGGGTATGAGGCCAGTAATAACGATGACAGTATCGCCGTACTGATTAGCGTTGGTTTCAGAGTCATGCTTTTTATTCACTTTTATTTAACAAAAAACATATGCTATACATCGCTAAATGAACTTCATATAGGAAAAATTCCTGTTCCACAGTACAACGCAAAAATTGACTCTTTTTGACATTAGCTAAGGTGTAGTTAGGGCTCAGAAGTAGGCTAACAAAATAATAGTCAAAGACGTTATTTCTTTGAGCTAAGCGCAACGGATGGGGAGAACGTATCTTTTGAGTGACTCAATAAACTGTGAATTAAGCCACTTAAAGATTAAATTTTGTGAGCGAAGCGTTGTTTATAGCTAGGTTTCAGACAACTTATCTAGGGTTGTAGTGCAACTGTCCAAAAAAATTTCTACAAAACATTCAACTTCAGGCATGGTAACGATAAGTTCTTGTATGGTTTTATCTAGTTTGTCTTTAACGTGTAAAAATTCATCGTTATGAAAACGTAGCTCATTCATAGTTTTCACATAGGCTTGTAAAATATCAGCCGCTTTTACAATGGCTTTATATTCAGGATCAACTTCAGACTGCACTAACAAAGGTTCCATTTCGCTGCGTAAATCTTCAGGTAACGTTGACAAACATTCTTTTTCAGCTAGGTCTTCGAGCATTTTAAATGCTTTAGTGAATTCAGGGTTATGGTACTTTGTATTGGTGTTGATATCTTGCAGCTTGGTTTCTGAAACTTCGTGATACAAGGCTAAAGTAGCGGCTCTTTCTGGATTTAACTTGCCATTAAAGCGCTTATTTTTAATCACTGTTAACAAATGCGCAATCACGGCCACTTGATGACAGTGCTCAGATACATTTTCTGATTGAAAGCAATGCATTAACGCCCAACGCTCTAGTAATGGCATTCTAATTATCCATGCCATAAATGTACTTTGGTTCATAATAACGACCTTTGATTTTACCAAGTAATAAATGAGTTTTTGATGAAGGAATAGGCTTAGATCTACCTATTTACGAAAACAATTAGCAGTTGGGGTAAATGATACATCGAAGTGTTGAACTTTTCTGCTATTTGTATTGCAAACTACATTATTAATGTAAGTGTTTTAAAAATGAGAGTGTAGATAATTACACTCTCATTTGAAGTTGTGCTTAATTACACTTGCTTGTAGTAAGAGAAGAAATTACCAATACGATTAATGGCCGTTTCCAGTTCATCTTTATGGGGTAGAAAAACCAACCTAAAGTAGCAACCATCTTTAAAGTTGAATGCTTTTCCGTGTACTAACAGGATCTTTTCTTTGGTTAATAGATCCAAGATCATTTGTTCATCGTTAGTAATATTAAATTTTTCGGCATCAACTTTGGCGAAACAGTACATTGCACCTTTTGGTACTACGCAACTGATACCATCAATGTCATTTAACATTTTAGTGGCAATATCTCGCTGTATTTTTAAGCGACCGCCATCAACAATTAAATCATTAATACTTTGGTATCCACCAAGTGCAGTTTGAATCGCATACTGACAGGGGACATTGGCACACATTCGCATTGAAGCGAGCATGTTAATTCCATCAATATAGTTTTTAGCGATCAATTTATTTCCGCTGACCAGCAACCAACCGGCTCTAAAACCAGCAATTCGATAATTTTTCGAAAGACCACTTAACGTAATAAAAAACAAATCGTCAGCCATTGCAGCAATACAATTATGTTCGGCGTCGTCGTATAAGATTTTGTCATATATCTCATCACTGAAAACAACCAAATTAAATTCTCTTGCCAATTCAATGATGTCCTGCAATACCGCCTTGCTATATACCGCACCGGTAGGGTTGTTTGGATTAATAAGTACAATTGCTTTGGTATTGGAGGTGACCTTACTGCGAATATCGTCAATATCTGGAAACCAACAGGCTTGTTCATCACATTTATAATGTACTGGGGTACCAGAGGATAAACTAACAGCCGCGGTCCACAATGGATAATCTGGGCTTGGAATCAGCACTTCATCACCATTGTTCAACAAAGCTTGCATTGCCATTACGATTAATTCGCTGACGCCATTTCCAATGAAGACGTCATCAACCGAGATATTTTTAATGTTCTTTTGCTGGTAATACTGCATCACGGCTACACGAGCTGCGTATATGCCACTGGCGTCAGAATACCCTTGCGCGGTAGGCAAATTATGAATAACGTCTTTTAGAATATCTTCTGGGGCTGCAAATCCAAATGGGGCAGGGTTACCTATATTAAGTTTGAGGATCCTATGCCCCTCGTCTTCCATTTTTTTAGCGGCATCCAGGATCGGTCCTCGAATGTCGTAACACACACCCTCTAATTTGTTGGATTTATTAATTATTTTCATGAATGCCCATACCTTGATTTGATAACACAGAATAATACAGCCTGGGGGTTGGTGTTAAGAGGGATTTAATAATTTTTTTTATATAAGACTCATGTTTTTTGCATAACATCTGTTTACAAACTAATTGTTGTCTTATTTTTTAAGATCTAGCACTCTGAAATTGCAGTTCATTATAGGAATACACCATTATGCCTGTTCCATTAATTTGGTTAGGGGCTGGAATAGCAGCTCTGTACGCTGGTGACAAAGTTCATCGAGCAAATAAAATTAAACGCCAGTACGTTAAACATTACCCTGGAGAAGAGCAATCCTTCGTTCACCTTCAAGACGGCGCTATTGTGTGTTGTGGGATATTTGGTGTGTTTGAACATACCGGAATTTGGGTTGATGGCAATATTATTGAATTAAAAGGGAATGGCTTAATACGCGGTATCTCACCGCAACGTTTCTTAACTAAAAGAAGTGGTGAATGTATTTATGTGGTTTGTAACGATTTAGGAGAGGCGCTAATCTCACCACATGCCGCAAAAACTGCCGTTTCGAAATTGTACAATTATAGCGACTACGATTTGATCAAAAATAATTGCCATCGTTTTGTTTGGAGGTGTGTTTCTAATTCAGAAGAATTAATCACCAGTTTTTCTGATCTCAACAATGCACTTTTTGGTTATTTTAATTCCTCACTGAGTTGGCGTCCTGCCGATTTTAATCGCTAAGCATTTCGACTCCCAATCGAATATTATTTGAATAATGTTACAAATATGTTAATTGTAGCTATATTCATAGAGGACATCTTAAACCTTGGGAAATTATCTAGGTGAACAATATTTCAGCGGATAAATGGCAAACTTCCCTTGCTTGCTTATACTTATTGATATGTCCAATTTGAATTATAGATGTGTTTCCAACCGAATCGATTTAAAATTTTGGAGTTAAGTATGTCACAGCATTTCCAAGAAGAACCTCACAATGCAATAACAGATAGTAATATTGCACGAGTTATTCCTTGTAATGAATTAGCGTTTTCAGATCCATTTAAATGGCTTGCATTAGGATTTAGAGATCTGTTACGAGCACCTATTTTAACCGTCTTCTTTGGTGTGTTCTTTGCACTAATTCCTTGGCTAATTACTTATTTAGTTGCACTCACAGGTTGGCACTTGGTTATTTTGCCAGCGATGGTTTGTTTTATGTTGATAGGGCCTTTTTTGGCAGCAGGCCTGTATGATATCAGTTGGGAATTTGGTAAAGGTCATAAGCCCACTTTATGGCACGCCATAAAAGCGGTGAAACGCAATGCAGTTAACGAATGGGGATTTGGTATATTGTTAATGGTGTTGATGATATTTTGGTTACGCGTAGCCTCAATGATCCACGCACTGTACCCTTCATACCTAGGAGATAACTTAGAAGAGTTATTACCATTCTTAGTATTGGGGACCTGCGTAGGAGCCGTTTTCACCGGCATCGTATTTTTACTCAGCGCTTTTACACAACCTATATTGATGGAACGTAAAGTAGATTTGGCTACTGCGGTATTAACTACTGTAAATGCTGTTTGGTTAAACAAAGGTCCAATGTTTGTTTGGGCGATGATTATATTTGTCGCGGTGGTAATCGGCTTTCTCACAGGGTTTGTTGGATTCGTATTGTTAATGCCGCTAATTGGTTATGCTACTTGGCATGGCTACATAGAAACAATACAAACTAAACGCGAGCGTAAGTTTGAGTAACTGCACTAGTTTTAAAAGGGTCTAATTTTTAGACCCTTTTTTCCGATTTTATTTAATCTTCCTGCAATTTTGAACAAGCATACAACTGCATCGTCATATCCCTGATTGAATCATCTTTTTATTGGTTAAATCCTACTTTGTTAGGCAAATAAACTAGATATGGTTAGGTAAATTCACAATTAGGATAAACATCCTAATTGTATTGGGCTTATTAGAATACTTCTGTACTTTGTGCAATTTCTGCAATTCATTTTCGCAACACATCTCCGCAATTTGTGAACTAGAATTAACATATTGATAACAGTTTATTTAACTCTTAAAAATAGGTTTTTAGATGAAAGACAGAAATCATCTTTCCGATATTGGGATGGTCCATAACGTGGAAATGATCACCAACGGTTTAGTCGATATTCCCATGCTGCAGTTATTATCGCCCGAAGGCAAGGTTCACAACCACGAGGAGTGCGCGGAGTTAAACCAAGAAGTGTCACAAAGAATCCTAAAAACGATGCACTATATTAGGATTCTAGATGAACGCATGATTGCCGCACAACGACAAGGCAGGATCAGCTTTTATTTGGCCTGTACAGGTGAAGAAGCTGCCACAATAGGCAGTGCCGCAGCGTTAGAGCCGCAAGATATGATCATGTCTCAATACCGTGAACAAGGTTCATTAGCGTATCGCGGATATACGACTAAGCAGTTTATGGATCAAATGTTTAGTAATCAAAAAGACCCAAACAAAGGTCGTCAAATGCCTATTCACTATGGGGATAAAACATTAAATTTCATGACTATATCATCTCCATTAGGAACTCAAATTCCACAAGCATCAGGCTATTCATACGGTCAAAAAATGGCTGGGTTGGATGCCTTAACTATTTGCTATTTTGGTGAAGGTGCCGCCTCTGAGGGAGATTTTCATGCAGGTCTGAATATGGCCGCAGTGTTAAATTGTCCGGTTATTTTCTTATGTCGGAATAATGGCTACGCCATCTCTACACCAGCAGAAGAACAATTTGCTGGAGATGGTATTGCTTCTCGCGGAATAGGCTACGGTATTCGCACGATTAGAGTTGACGGCAATGATGTTTTAGCTGTTTATGCCGCCACAAAAAAAGCCAGAGAAGTTGCTTTAAAAGAAAAATGTCCGGTATTAATTGAAGCCATGACGTATCGACTAGCAGCCCATTCAACTTCTGATGATCCTACCGGATATCGTTCCAAAGAAGAGGAAGCCAAATGGAAACTAAAAGATCCTATTTTACGGTTTGAAAAGTGGATGAAAAGTAAAGGATGGTTTGATGAACAAGCAATCAAAGACTTCGCTAGCGAGTCTCGTCAAGAAGTTTTGCAAACCTTAAAACAAGTAGAAAAAGAACCGATTAATAGCATAGAGGATATTATTGAGGATGTTTATGACACGCCACCATGGCATTTAAAAGAACAACTGCAACTACTCAAACAACATATTCGTCAGTACCCAGATGCCTATCCGAAGACTTCAGGGAGAATGAAAAATGACTAAAATGAACATGTTACAAGCCGTGAATAATGCATTAATAACGGCAATGGAAGCAGATAAAACGGCGATGGTATTTGGCGAGGACGTCGGTCATTTTGGAGGCGTTTTTAGAGCAACCAGCAACTTACAAGAAAAGTTCGGTAAGCAGCGCTGTTTTAATACACCGTTGACCGAGCAAGGGATAATAGGGTTCGCCAACGGCTTAGCATCACAAGGTTCAACTGCAATAGCAGAGATTCAATTTGCCGATTATATTTTTCCAGCTTTTGATCAAATCGTAAATGAAACCTCCAAGTTTAGATATCGTTCTGGCGGTCAATTTACCTGCGGTAGTTTAACGATTAGAACGCCATACGGTGGTGGGATTGCTGGTGGCCATTATCATTCACAATCTCCAGAAGCTTTTTTCGCACATATCCCTGGAATGAAAATAGTGATTCCTCGCAATCCATATCAAGCTAAAGGCTTGTTATTGGCCTCAATTAGAGACGACAATCCAGTGTTGTTTATGGAGCCTAAACGCCTTTATCGAGCGTCTGTGGGCGAGGTACCAGAGGAAGATTACGAATTAACGCTAGGCAAAGCAGAACTTGTCAAAAATGGCACCGATATAACCTTACTTGCGTGGGGCGCGCAAGTGGAAATACTGCAAAAATCAGCTGAGATGGCTGAAAATGACGGTATCTCCTGTGAAATTATCGATCTACGCAGCATATTGCCCTGGGATGTAGAAACCGTATGCGAGTCAGTGGTGAAAACCGGACGTTTGTTAATTAACCATGAAGCTCCACAAACAGGCGGCTTTGCCAGTGAAATTGCAGCCACAGTGCAAGATAAATGTTTCTTAAATCTTGAATCACCTATAGCTCGAGTATGTGGCTTAGATACACCTTATCCGTTGTCACACGAAAAGGAATACATGCCAGATCATTTAAAAACCTACGAAGCCATTAAGCGCTCAGTCAATTATTAATCAGGAGAACAACATGAATGACTTTATATTGCCTGATATTGGCGAAGGAATTGTAGAATGTGAACTTCTTGAATGGTTGGTAAGCGAAGGTGATCTGATAGAGGAAGATCAGCCTGTTGCTGAGGTCATGACTGACAAGGCAACCGTGCAGATCCCAGCAATGCATTCTGGCAAAGTCACTAAGCTGTATTACAAAGCTGGTGACATAGCAAAAGTCCATGAACCACTATTCGCTTTAGATGGTGGTTCCGAGAGTGGACAAGGCAAAATACAAAGTGATAGTGAACAACAGCACAAAAGTGAGGAATTGATTCAGCCAGCACATGCTTCAAGTAAACAAGAGCAAGGGATCCAGACACAATCTACTGAAGCGATTGATTTTATCTTACCTGACATAGGTGAAGGTATTATTGAATGTGAAATCGTAAAATGGCTTGTTCAAGAAGGTGATACGGTTGCAGAAGATCAAGCTGTGGTTGAAGTGATGACGGATAAGGCACTTGTGGAAATTCCCGCCAAATATTCCGGTGTCATAAGTCAGTTATATTATCAACAAGGGGAGATAGCAAAAGTCCATAACCCTTTGTATTCTCTTGTGACTTCTGAAGGTTCTCAAGCTAGTCAGCCTAGATCGGTAAATAGCAATAAAATTTCAGAACCACAAAGCACTACGCCTAAAGTTGGCCAAACCACGTCAGCAAAACGTAAAGCCTTAGCTAGTCCCGCTGTTAGGCGTTTAGCTAGAGAAAATAGTTTAGATATTACCTGCGTATTAGGAAGCGGTAAAAAAGGTCGCGTTTTGAAAGATGATATAACCGCCCATCTAAACAAAAATAATCAACCACAAACTTTACAAAATGCTGTTACCAATGAGGATGCAGCATCACAAGACAGCCACGAGAATAAGGTTGAAACCATTCGCGGAATTAAAGCGAAAATGGCTAAACAAATGACAGACTCTGTGTTCAGTATTCCGCACTTTAGTGTGAGTGACGAGATCGAAATGGATAACTTAATGAAGGTACGTAGCGACCTTAAACAGGAGTTTGAGAATAAAGGCACTAAGTTAAGTTTAATGCCATTTTTCATTAAATCTTTGTCTTTGGCTTTAAAACAGTTCCCAATCATAAATAGCCAAGTGAACCAACAATGCACTGAAATTACTTATTTCAAACAACACAATATTGGTATTGCTGTTGATTCCAAATTAGGCTTGCTTGTTCCCAATATCAAGGGAGTTGAAAACCTTTCATTGTTTGAAATTGCGCAAGAAGTCGAACGATTAGTAGGACTTGCAAGGCAAGGTAAACTTTCTAGTAACGATTTAAAAGGCGGTACAATTAGTATTTCCAATGTGGGTGTGATTGGTGGCACTACAGCGACACCAGTAATTAATAAGCCTGAGAGTGCAATTGTTGCCCTCGGAAAGATTCAACGACTACCTCGTTTTGATCTAAATGATAAGGTAATTCCGGTCAATATAATGCATATAAGTTGGTCTGGAGATCACCGTATAATTGACGGCGCAACTATGCTTAAGTTTAGTAATTTGTGGAAATCTTATCTCGAAAACCCAATAAGTATGCTGACTGACTTAAGTTAGGTTGTAGGGTGCCATATAATTTTTATCTGGCACCTCTTGGTTAAACGTTGGTGAGTCTGGCTTATTTGGGTATCATTAGCTGATGTTCAGTTATATAAGTAGCCATTCAAATGTTAAGTTATCGTCATAGTTTTCATGCAGGTAATCATGCTGATGTGTTAAAGCATATTACCCAGATGTTGATCATCAAAAAGCTTAAAATCAAAGCTAAGCCCGCAGTCTACATTGATACTCACAGTGGTGCGGGTTTGTATGAACTGCAAGGACTAGAGGCGCAAAAAACCAAAGAATTTTTAACTGGCATAACCGCTATGCAAGCATACCAGTCAGAACAACAAGATATAGCGGAATATCAACAACTTACACATGATTTTATTGAAAATAATCAGTATCCAGGATCGCCCCTGATTGCTGCTAATATGCTTCGTGAGCAGGATAGAATAGTATGCATGGAGTTGCACAATACGGAGATAGACAATTTACGCCATAATTTGGCGGATTTTGGATCTTTAGCAAAGGTTGGTGTACATCACAGAGATGGCTATGAAGGACTATTAGCAATATTGCCACCGATTCCTGCAAGGGGATTAGTCCTAATAGACCCATCGTACGAAGTCGCTGACGAATATCAACAGGTTGTGATGACACTCGCTAAAGCCATTAAGAAATGGTCGGTTGGCATTTTTGCAATTTGGTATCCACTTTTATCTAGTCGTGCAGGTCAAAAGGCGGGATTAAGTGAAAAAATGATCAGTGAAATCGCTGCCCTTGATTGTAAAAGCGTGCTCAATGTAGCAATGCATGTTACTGAAAATGAAGGTGATGCGGGTATGTATGGGTCTGGTTTAATTATCGTTAATGCTCCATGGCAACTGGATACTGATCTAGAGAATGTTTTACCTGAATTAGTCGCGCATCTTGGCGGTGATGATGCACATGGCAAAGCTTACGTAGAATGGTTGAAAAAGCCTGACTAACTAAGGCCATCTAAAATGACTGTAGCTGATCTAAAACATTTTTATATTCCTGATGAACAATCTATTTATCTTTTGTCTCACAAAGATGCGCAAAAGTTAAAAGATTGGATAAAACTGTGTAAAGAACAGCTCGAGTTATTGGGCTACAGTGAAATAGAGCTAATTGGGAAAGGTGCTTTTGGCTTTGCTTTTGCGGGCAAAGATCCACGTCAGAATCAATTAGTGTTTAAGTTTTCTCGGATCAATCTTCCTCAACATGTGCAAGAGCAATTGGAAGATGAAGCCTATATGTTAAGTCAGGTAGAGCACCCCTACGTACCATCACTAATCGAATTTCAACGGATTAAAAAACAAGCCATTTTGGTAATGGAAAGAGCCAAGGGCGTTGATTTAGAAGTATATTCACTGCAAAAAGGACCTTTATCGGCGAGGCTAATTACAAAAATCGCAGCACAACTTTGTGACATCTTAATCTTTTTACGACAACACCAAGAGCAAGGTATCACTAAACCTATTGTGCACGGCGATATTAAACCTTCCAATATTGTGTTCGACGAGCAAACTGAATCAATTGGCTTAATCGATTGGGGATCCAGTGTTTTTGCGCAAATGGATCACCAAGGCCAATATATCGCTAACAATGTTATGGATTTAATGTCGAGTGATTTGCAACAAACCAATGCACGCCTTGGGGACGTTTATTTCATCGGAGATGAACAATTAAATGGTGAATTATCCAGTCCCAGATTCGATGAACAAGGGCTGGCAAGTACCTTATATGCATTAGCGTCAGGTCAGTCAAGCCGCTTCGGTAGACACATTATAAAACCAAATTCCCTCGGCTTACCCAAGGAATTATCTGAAGTGCTTAGCGCGATGTTAAGTGAAGATCCTAAACAACGTAAATTGGGTGGCGACTATTTTATTAAAAACATGAAATTCATGAAAAATATTGTCTTTTGTGAAACAGACGTCGAAGATCATGTTGCACTTATTCCTACTTGGAGTTTTGCCAAGAAAAAAGAAATTGATACGGTAGTTTACAGTTCTAGACGCTCATTCTTAAAACTAGAAAATAGCGACATTACTTCCGACCTACATTATGTAAATGACGCTCAGTTTGAACGTTATTATAAAAACTACATGCAAGGTATGGGAGAGACAGAAAAAGCATTTATATCTGCGGTGGGTAGATTAGGTAAATATCCCGTTGTTGGCGGATTAGTAGTTAGGTGGCTGCCAGAAGGGGTTTATATTGATTCTAGTTTGAATCTTTTTAATCCAACATTAAAACGTTCATTTGATGTTTCTGTGAACAATGTCGTTACTTTAGCAAGAGCGATTCATAGAGTAGGGGTGTTTAAAAGCTGTATGTTTAATGCGCGAGATACCTTACACATTGAACGGGAAGACGAAAACTTACCCTACCAACCCAATATCCATATGCAAATACCTTACGAATTGAGCCAAACATCCATTACAGAAGATCAGAGTCGTAACCATTCTTATTTTGAAGATGGCGAAGATCCTGATGAGTTATTAGCCCTTCCTGACAATATGATGGTAATTATTCGGCAATTAAATAGTATTCATCATACCGGTTGCATTATATTTGAAGCTTTACCTACACATCTTAAAATTCATAGTTATTACACATTACTGGATCACAGTATGGAGAGTGAATTTAAGGCATTATTAAATAAAATTATCGACTTAGTTTCAGAAATTAAAGGGTTGGGGATTTCAGGATTTATGAAATTGCCGTATAAAGACACTCGTTACTTTGAACATGCTTCGGGTTTACCAGAGAAGTTTCATCCAAAAAAATTAAAAACAAATAAGCGCTAAAAATATACGGGGAGTAGTACATGGCAGAAGTGACATTAAAGTCATTATTGCAGTTAGAAAAAATCGAAGATTCGCTCTACAGAGGACAAAGCTGGGATCTGGGATTCCGCGCGCTATTTGGCGGACAGGTTATGGGACAAGCGTTAGCCGCAGCCCATAACACCTTGCCAGAAGGTAGAGTTTCTCATTCCTTTCATTCTTACTTTTTATTACCCGGTGATGCAAACCATCCAGTGTTATATGATGTGGAAAATGTCAGAGATGGTAGAAGCTTTTCAACCCGTCGCGTAAAAGCAATACAAAATGGCAAAAACATATTCTATTTGACTGCGTCTTTTCAAACACCCGAGAAAGGCTTAGAGCATCAGTTTGCCGATATGCCAGATGTTCCGCCACCGCAGGAAGTGAAATCTGATTTAACTTTTTTTGAAAGTACATTGGATCAAATATCTGAGCGAATGCAAGAAGCAATTAGTTATCATAAGCCAATCGATAGCAGGACTGTACAAACCATAGATCCCTTGGAACCGGTTAAATCGGAGCCGAAGCGTTATATATGGATGCGCGCACAAGAAATCATAGCGGATAATTTAAACTTAAATCATGCCATGCTGGCCTATGCATCAGATTACCATTTTCTGGGTACTTGTTTGCAGCCCCATGGAATTTCGGTTAGAAATAAACAACTTAGAATGGCAACCATAGATCATGCAATGTGGTTTCATCACCCATTCAAATTTGACGAATGGTTATTATATGTCGCTGAAAGTCCATTTACTGGTGGCGTACGAGGGTTAGTTCGCGGTCAGTTCTTTAATCAAAAAGGGGTTCTTGTGGCTTCAACCATGCAAGAAGGGCTAATGCGACAAGTTAAAAAGTGAAGCGACTAAAGGCTAAAGGAGAGTTAATGTGATTTATTCAATCGGAAAACGCAAAGCCGTTGTTGCAAAGAGCGCGTTTATCGCGCCTGGTAGTCATGTGATTGGTTCGGTTAATTTGGCAGAAAATAGCAGCGTTTGGTTTAATGTTGTTATTCGTGGTGATTGTGACGAGATAACAGTGGGGCCAGATACGAATATTCAGGACGGCTCTGTTTTGCACACGGATTACGATATCCCCTTAATTCTAGGCAAAGGTGTAACGGTAGGACACAAAGTGATGTTGCATGGGTGTGAAATAGGTGACTACAGCCTAATTGGCATCAATGCTGTTGTGTTAAATGGGGCAAAGATTGGTCGTTATTGCTTAATTGGCGCAAATAGCTTGGTTACTGAAAACATGGAAATACCAGATGGTTCCCTTGTAATGGGAAGCCCAGCCAAAATTATTAAGACCCTAAATGAGCAACAGCAAGCAATGTTAAAAGGCTCTGCCGAACATTACGTGAATAATGCGAAACGCTACATGAGTGAGCTGATCGAAGAATAGTATAGACATTTTACACTGCTTTTTTGGCGGTTTTTTTCCCCCTTATAAAAAAGGCCCGGTACTATCACTAGTTCCGGGCTTAGGGGAATGGCTCTTGGAAAGAGCCTTGCGCTAACTCAACTTCTTCAGGGAGAAGTCTTCAAAATCAAAATTATTGATTCGAATATTTATTTTAGAACAAGTTTGCACAAAAATTAAACAAATTTGAAACTAAATTTAAAAACGTCTTAAAATCAGTGTCCTGCATCACAAAAACAAATGACTTCCATCCTTTATCAACACCTAAACCACACTTTATACAGTCCTTGTCTACAGCTTATCCACAGATCATTGGTGTGAACTGAACAATATTTTGGCTAATTAAAAGAAATATGGGGAATACAGTTGGCTAAATACATTCTTTTTATGAATAGTGGTTATGCTGATCTTGTCGTTTAGTCAGTCACCTGTAACACTAAGGCAGTTTTAACCTTTTGAGAATGTAATTTATGACTTCACTAGCTACATCATTTATACCAACGGTTCGTACTCTCATGGGGCCTGGACCTTCAGATGTTGACCCAAGAATACTGACGGCGCTATCTAGACCGACTATTGGGCATTTAGATCCGCAATTTATTGATCTAATGGATGAGATTAAATCTCTCCTACAATATGCATTTCAAACAAAGAATCAATTAACTATGCCAGTTTCAGCGCCAGGTTCTGCTGGTATGGAAGCCTGCTTTGCTAATTTAGTTGAGCCAGGTGACAAAGTGATCGTCTGCCAAAATGGGGTTTTTGGTGGGCGTATGAAAGAAAACGTGATTCGTTGTGGTGGTATCGCCGTAATGGTTGAAGACGAATGGGGTAAACCAACGGACATAAAAAAACTAGAACAAGCATTGGAAGAAAATAAAGACACTAAAATTGTCGCATTTGTACATGCTGAGACCTCAACAGGGGTTAAGAATGATGCCCAAGCGTTGTGTAAACTTGCGAAACAGTATAATTGTTTAACCTTAGTGGATGCCGTTACTTCCCTAGGTGGCTGTGAACTTAGAGTGGATGATTGGCAAATCGATGCGATTTATTCAGGTACACAAAAATGCTTGTCATGCGTGCCAGGCTTGTCTCCCGTTTCGTTCAGTCAGCTAGCGATCGACGCCATTAAAGCTAGAAAAACGCCGATTCAAAGCTGGTTCCTCGACATGGAGTTGGTTATGGGGTATTGGGGTAAAGGTGCTAAACGGGCCTACCACCATACTGCACCGGTAAACAGTTTATATGCATTGCATGAAGCGCTTTTGATATTGCAACAAGAGGGGCTAGAAGCCGCTTGGAAGCGTCATCAAGAAATGCACATTAAACTAAGAGATGGACTGCAAGCGTTAGGCTTAAAGTTCATTGTTGAAGAAAAGTATCGTTTACCGCAACTCAATACCGTGAGTATTCCCGATGGTGTTGATGACGCCAAAGTAAGAGAAACCTTACTTAACGAATACAACTTAGAAATTGGTGCAGGATTAGGCTCATTGGCTGGAAAAGTTTGGCGAATTGGTCTGATGGGATATGGTTCAAATATACAAAACGTGAACTATTGCATCGATAGTTTAAGAGCAGTTCTTAATGCTAGCGATTAATCGCTAAAAGACGCAACTCTCAGTCCCAAACTCAATAAAAAGTCCTGTTTATTAAAAGCTAATAAACAGGATTTGCTCACAGCCTATTGATTCTATGGTAATTTACTTGGTATTACTAAATACGATACTTACTTATGTTACATAGAATTTGGCTAGCGTTCATTTTGTCAGCATTCATCGCCACACTCTGGCAAGTTATTTTTAATGATCACATTGGCAGTTTTAAAGACGTGATGGACGCTGTTTATTCGATGGCGAAATTGAGCGTTGATATTTCCATTGGGTTAATAGGTGTACTTGCTTTCTGGTTAGGGATTTTTCAAGTAGCCGAACGCTCTGGTTTAGTCACTAAGTTGTCGGTAGTGTTGGAGCCCTTGCTGTGCCGCTTAATGCCCGAAATCCCTAAAGGGCATCCTGCCATCGGCAGTATTACTATGAACATATCCGCTAACGTTTTGGGATTAGATAACGCTGCGACGCCTTTTGGTATAAAAGCAATGCAAGATATGCAAAGCCTTAATACTCAGCAATCACGTCTGACCAACGCGCAAATAATATTTTTAGTGATGAACACCTCTTCGGTGACGTTGTTTCCAATCGCTGTGTTTCTATACCGAGCAGAACAAGGAGCGCTTAACCCTACGGATGTATTTATCCCTATTTTATTGGCTACTTTTGCTTCCACATTGGTTGGCTTATTGGTCACATCTTGGGTACAAAAAATTAATTTATTTAACCGTGTAATCTTCTTTTATGGCGCTGCTATTATTTCCGTAATTGCGGCCGTAATTCTGTACTTCTCCTCTTTAGGTGCTCAGCAAATGGCTGCGCAATCTTCTATAGTTGCAAATGGATTGCTATTAACTTTTATTGTCATAGTATTAAGTGTTGGTGCGCATAAAAAGCTCAATTGCTATGAGTTGTTTGTCGAGGGGGCTAAAAAAGGATTTGAATTAGCTATTTCACTAATTCCTTATTTAATCGCTATGTTATTTGCGATAGGAATGCTCAGAGCGAGCGGCTTGTTAGACATCTTGATGGGAATAATTGCCAATGGTGTAAACTTCATCGGTATCGATAATCGTTTTGTTGATGCAATACCTAATGCATTGATGAAACCTTTAAGCGGTTCTGGTGCCAGAGCTTTAATGATTGAAACAATGCAACACCATGGAGCTGACTCTTTTGCGGGGCGACTTGCTTCGGTGTTGCAAGGTTCAACAGAAACCACGTTTTATATTCTAGCCGTGTATTTAGGGGCTGTAGGCATTAAGCATAGTCGCTATGCCGTTGCTTGCTGCCTTGCTGCTGATTTTGCAGGTATTGTTACTGCAATTTTGGTGGCCTATTGGTTTTTTGGTTAAACTAACGGTTAGGTATTAGACATTTTTATAGAAGGTAAAGGTATGTTACGTAAACTAATCATGTTTTCAATTGTCTGTGTTTTTTTGGCGGGTTGCTCAAAAGTCACATATGCAAATTACGATAGAGTTGAAATGGGCATGATAAAATCGGATGTAGAAATGATTTTAGGAAAAGCCGATAACTGTGAGGCTGTTATTGGCACACACTCATGTATATGGGGAAATGAAGAGGACAAATATATCAAGGTCAGCTTCATTATGGATAGAGCCGCTGTGATTACACAAAAAGGATTAAAATAAAATGCGTATATTTGTTGTTTGTTTTTTATTATTAACTAGTTTTGCCATATCCGCCCATGAGTCACGCAGTGACATTATTACAGTTAGAGGGCAGGGCAGCATATTTCAAGCTCCAGACATTCTAAAATTTACGATTGCGGTAGAGGAGAAAGGTGATAATTCTGCGGCTTTAAATGATTTAGTCAGTTCAAAAACGCAAAAGATATTGTCGGTGTTAACTAAACACAAAATTGCTGAACAAGATATCCAAGCAATGTCTTTGAGTCTATACCCTTGGTATGAGCGTGAGAGACAATCAAACATTCAAAAAGGCTATGTGTTCAATCGTAATATTAATGTTACGTTGCGAAATTTTAAAAACTACCCCGCAATTTTAGATGATCTATTTGCCTTGAAAGTTAGCAGAATTGATGGCTTTCGTTATGAAGTAGAAGATCAACAACAAGCTTATCTGAATGCGTTAGAAGCGGCGATCGCTGACGGTCACGAGCGCGCCAAACATTTAGCTAAGAATTTGCAGATCAGATTGGGCTCAGTGGTGAATGTTGAGGAAACATCGAGTTATCAACCTGCGCCACAACCATCTGCTCGTTCACTGTCAGTTTTTAATGAGGCGGCGCAATATTTACCAGGATTAAATGAAATAAATGCGAGTGTGACACTGTCATTTAGTATTGCCAAATAGCCTCCTTATCCCCACGTCATTTTAACTAACATTTATCGCCGCGCTTGTTGAGAGATTAAGCAAATTAATCTCTCAACAAGCCGCTATCTATGGTTTATAAATCACAAAGCTTAAAAAAATCGCTGAAATTCTGGTGATTGAAGGTTAAAATCCCTTTAAATAACGACTCGTTGTAAAAATAAGCCGATAGCCTGAAGGTAAAGATGTCAAAAGATATAGAAAAAACTGATTTTTATCAAAGCCTTGCAAAGCAAGCACAAGCCTTGATAGGTGATGAGCGTAACTTAATTGCAAATTTAGCAAATTTGAGTGCGCTATTATTTATGAGTTTAGAAGACATTAATTGGGCAGGATTCTATCTTTTTGAAGACGATGAATTAGTGTTAGGACCGTTTCAGGGCAAACCTGCTTGTATACGAATTCCTATGGGAGTCGGTGTCTGCGGAACGGCAGCTATGAATAGAACCACGCAAATCATAACCGATGTGCATCAGTTTGAAGGGCATATTGCCTGTGATGCAGCGAGTAATTCTGAAATAGTCATACCTATTTTATCAGGAAGGCGCTTAGTTGGTGTGTTAGATATAGATAGTCCCTCATTAGCTCGTTTCGATTCTGTAGATGGGCTAGGTTTACAACAGATCGTTGATATTTTACAAGAGACTATCATTTGAAAAGTCTTGTAGATGTTCATGTTGTGTTGGCTACGCCAGCGGATCTCGAAAACTGGGATGAAGACGCTGAAGAAGCAGCGGAACGATTAAATACGATTTTGCATTTGGCTTATGATCTTGCTGATGAAGACATAGACACGAGTCGCTTGGAAAAAATACTACATCATATATGGGTAAACTGGCACGAAGACAGTTATCTCTTGGAAATCGACGACGCGGATTTGCACGACTGGGTTGACCAACTGTTGGCAACTTGGGATGATGCAGAACACGATGAAGATTATGAACAAAATTATTAATTAGTAGATTGAATGGAAAACCAACAAAAATTTTCAAACAGCAAAGAAGTCATTACTTTTTTGGCACAAACTTTCCCAAAATGCTTTTCCTTAGAAGGTGAAGCGAAACCTTTAAAAATAGGTATTTTTCAAGAGCTTTCCGAGCGTTTGAAAGACGATGAAAGGGTTAGTAAAACATTATTACGCGCATCTCTTAGACATTACACAAATAGCTGGCGTTATTTGCACAGTGTCAAAGAGGGGAGCTTTCGAATTGACTTAGATGGCAATCAAGGCGATGCAATTGAAAAAGAGCATGCTGATCATGCGATAAAACAATTAGCTGAAAGTAAGGCCAAGGTAGCGGAAAAACGCAAACTAAATAATCCGTCTAAGACTGCCGCTGATAAGAAAAATCACAAAGAAAAGCGTGAAAAATCAAATCAAACGCAATTTAAGGGAACTAAAGTTCCAAAAAATAAACCAATAAAGCAACCACCACCGGAAAAATTGACTGAATCAAATTTAGTGGTAGGGACCGAAGTTACCGTTAAGGTTGGAAAGAGTCCACTTCCTGCGACCATTACCGATATTTCAAAAGATGAAGTTCACGTCCAACTGCAAACAGGTATGATAGTGAAAGTGCAAGCAGATAATTTGCGCCTAGCTCGACCAAAGAGGTAGTAATATGAATAAATTTGTACGCGTTTCTGTATGTAGCGCATTGTTTTGTTTGAGTGCTGGTGCAATCGCGGTTAATTCTTCGAGTGAAGCGATCAATATTCCTAGTCTAGAGCAGGAATCTCAGCACTCAGCTTCAGCTAAACGAATAAGCTCCCACTTGTTACGCTCGCATTATAAGCCAATTAAAATTGATGATAGCTTGTCAGCGAAAACCTTTGATCGATACATCAGAACATTAGACTTCAATCGTAATTTCTTTTTGAAGTCGGATATTGAAGAGATGGAAAAGTATCGTTTAAATTTCGATGAGGCTATCGCCCAAGGCAATTTAAATGACGCGTACAAAGTATATTCGATAAATTTAAACCGCCGCTTAGAGCGTTTTAAATATGCGATTACGCTACTTGATAAGCCTTTCGACTTTGAGAAAAAGGGCGATTCATTAGAGTTCGATCGTGAAGACGCGCCTTGGGCTGCATCTACCGCAGAATTGAATGAGTTATGGCGTCAAAGAGTTAAATATGATGCTTTAAACTTAAAATTAGCAGGTAAAACAGCTGAAGAGATTAAAGATCTTTTAACCAAACGTTATGAACGTGCAATTAAACGTTTATCACAAACTAAAAGCGAAGATGTATTCCAAACTGTAATGCATTCTTTTGCTCGCAGTGTCGATGCACATACAAGTTATTTATCTCCGCAAAGTACAGATCGTTTTGATATGGAAATGAATCTATCTTTTGAAGGGATCGGTGCCGTGCTGCAAAGTGAAGACGATTACACTGTTATTCGCAGTGTTGTTCCTGGTGGTCCAGCTGAATTATCCAAAAAAATAAAGCCAGAAGATAAAATTGTCGGTGTAGCCCAAGACGAAGATGATTTTGTTGACATTATTGGCTGGCGTTTAGATGAAGTCGTGGAATTAATCAAAGGTCCAAAAGGAAGTGTGGTTAAGCTGCAAGTGTTAAAAGGTGCATCTGAGTCTAATGTGCCAGAAGTGGTTAGTTTGACCCGTGATAAAATTAAGCTAGAAGATAGAGCTGCTAAATCAGAGGTTTATGTACCAGAAACAGGTAATCACGCTGGTGAAAAACTTGGCGTCATTACCATACCTTCGTTCTACAACAATCTGCATACCGACGTTAAGAAAGAGTTGGCAGATTTAAAAGAAAAAGGGGTACGAGGAATTGTTGTCGATTTACGCGGTAATGGTGGCGGTTCGTTAACTGAGGCAACCTTACTTTCTGGATTGTTTTTTGATCAAGGTCCAGTAGTTCAGATACATGATGCTTCAGGGCGCACAAGAACTGAGAAAGATACCGATGGGATTACCTATTATGAAGGTCCTTTAACCGTACTTGTCGATCGCTACAGTGCATCGGCTTCAGAAATATTTGCTGCAGCTATGCAAGATTACGGTCGTGCAGTCGTACTAGGCGAACAGACCTTTGGTAAAGGAACGGTGCAACGTCATCGTCCACTTGGTCGTATTTACGATTTGTACAGCAATCCATTGGGGAGTATTCAATACACTATTGCGAAGTTTTATCGGATAAACGGTGGCAGTACTCAAAACATGGGTGTTGTTCCAGATATCAAATTTCCGTCAGCAATTAATCCTGAAGATTGGGGCGAAAGCCAAGAAGAAAATGCGCTTCCTTGGGATAGTATTGAGCGGGTGAATTATTCCACCTTCGGTGACACTTCTAATGTACTCACGGTGATGGAACAGAATCATTTGAAGCGTATTCAAAATGATCCTGAATTTGCTTATATATTTGAAGACATTCAACGATATCAAAAAGAAAAAGATAAAAAGACGATTTCTTTGGTTGAATCTGAACGGATAAAAGAAAAAGACGAACAAGAAGCTATGCGTCTTAAAAGAGCGAATGAACGCTTGGTCAGAGCAGGCAAAGAAAAAGTTGAAAAACTTGATGATTTACCAGAAGACATGGATGAAATTGATCCATTCCTAGATGAAGCAGCTAATATCACATTCGATTTAGTATCATCTGGGATGTACGCTTCTCATTCAGCAAAAAAGTAATTTTTAGTTACTATTAAAGGGCTATTTTTAATAGCCCTTTTTTTATAACATCAATAAATTATTTTTCGATACGAAAAAATATTAGACCTTGCAAGCTGAACTTAAATTTATGCAAATCGTCACTCACGACATTTAATGCTATTTTTAAGTAGGATAATCAATTGCAAAATATGGGTATTTTGAGGTCATAGCGGTATAGTATTCCCAAAATGGCTAAAAAAGTTAGCTAAACACAATAATAATAAAAGGGTACGGAATGAACGCACGTGGAGAGTTTTCTTCTCGACTTGGATTTATACTCGCTGCAGCTGGTTCAGCTGTTGGATTAGGTAATATTTGGGGGTTTCCTACCCAAGTAGCCAGTAATGGGGGAGCCGCTTTTGTATTGGTTTACATAGTCTTAGCTTTCCTTTTGGCTTATCCGGTTTTAATGGCTGAATTAATCATCGGTCGTGCTACCAGAGCTAATATGGTAGATGCCCTTGGGCAAATATCTGGTAGTAAACTAGGTCGAGCTACTGGCGTCTGGGGGTTTATAACGGTTTCATTAATTCTGGCATTCTACGCCATTGTGGCCGGATGGATGTTGGCTTTTTTCCTAGAAACAGTCACCCATTTCTTCGCTCTAGATACGTTATCAAATTGGTTGACGAGCCAATCCATTTTCCGAAATTTAGTCTTTTCTGGTGCATTTCTTATTCTCACTGCCGCTATTGTAACCGGAGGTGTTAGCAAAGGAATTGAACGTTGGTCAGTGAGACTTATGCCAACGCTAATGATTATTATTGTATTACTCATTGGTTACGTTTCATTGCAAGATGGTGCGATTGAGGGCTGGAAGGCTTATTTAGTTCCTGATTTCAGCCGAATTATGGATCCAGGGTTACTTATTAATGCGATGGGACAGGCGTTTTTCTCTATGTCTCTTGGTGTTGGTACTATGCTAGTTTACGGTTCATATGTGAGTAAAAATGAACGTTTACCGTCACTTGGCGCCTCAGTTGCGTTAGTCGACATTGGCGTGGCAGTACTTGCTGGGATGCTAATTATCCCTTCTATGTATGTCGCCTTGCATAACGGTGTACAAATATTTTCTGAAAACGGTGCGTTAATTGAAGGTGATAGCCTCATCTTTACCGTGTTGCCTGCACTATTTGATACTATGGGATCAGTGGGCATTTTTGTGGCTTTCGCATTTTTTGCATTGATGGTAATTGCCGCCTTAACCTCATCCATTTCAATGCTTGAAGTGCCCGTCGCCTATGTCGTGGAGAGTAAAGGCGTTAAGCGCACCAAAGCGGTTTGGTTGTTAGCGATATGCGTTTTTGTCGCAAGTTCGATTATCATCTTTAATTTCTCAAGTTTGTTTGGTCTGGTGATCAGCTTAACAACTAAATATAGCCAACCTCTATTAGGTCTCGCTTTATGTATATTTGCAGGTTGGGTATGGCGTCGGAATCATATATTAACTGAGCTTCGCAAAGGGGATGAAGAGGTCGAACATTCGTTATTTTGGAAAATTTGGCCTTGGTATGTGAAATTTATATGTCCTGTGGTCATTTTCATCATGTTTTATCGTTCAGTGACAGGATAAGGAAATCAATCCAATGGACAACAATAATAATAAAAAAGTCATAAAAGAAGCGACAATTCTCGATGCATTAATACCGATCGTAATCTTAATTTGTTTGTTATTTTCGTCGGTTTATTGGTACGGCAGTGATTCTTCTTTCGGTCCCAATCAAATCGCTTTGATATTCGCGATGTTCATTGCTTCCATGATAGGGATTAAAAATGGCTATACCTGGAAGGAAATAGAAAAGGGTATTGTCAGTGGAATTTCATTATCCCTTGGTGCGATCTTAATCTTATTGGCCGTGGGTGCTTTAATTGGTTCATGGATGTTATCTGGTACAGTTCCAACCTTAATCTACTATGGATTAGAACTACTCAACCCATCACTGTTCTATGCAGCAACATGTTTGATTTGTTCTGTTGTAGCCATGAGTATTGGCAGTAGTTGGACAACTGCCGCTACTGTTGGTGTTGCCTTGATGGGAGTCGCCAATGGCATGGGGATGTCGGAAGCTGTTACTGCTGGTGCTGTGGTATCTGGCGCTTATTTTGGCGATAAAATTTCTCCTTTGTCGGAAACCACTAACTTAGCGCCAGCAATTGCCGGGACAAATTTATTTGAACACATTCAATATATGCTGTGGACAGTTGTTCCAAGCATAATAATCACTTTAATAATATTTACGGTTTTAGGCTTTAACTCAAGTCAAGAGGCATCAGCACAAGGTATTGTGGATATGCAAAATCTGCTGGAGTCTGAATTTAACTTGGGATTACATTTACTTATCCCGTTAGCCGTGCTGCTTGTTTTAGCACTGAAAAAAGTGCCAGCTTTCCCTGCGGTATCTATTGGCGCCATTTTAGGGGGGATTTGGGCTGCTGCCTTTCAACCGGAAGTCGTTCAAAGCTTTGCTACAGATGAACGCGAAGGAATCGTTGCCAGTATCACTGTTGTTTGGACAGCGCTTTATGCAGGGGTTAATTTTAGTACCGATAGTGATGTGTTGAATGACTTGTTAAGTCGTGGCGGAATGTCTAGCATGCTCAATACTATATGGCTAATTATGTGCGCACTTACCTTTGGTGCTGTACTGGAGAAAGTCGGGCTATTAAAACGAATTGTCAGCGCTATCTTAAAAGGTGCTACATCGGCTGGTGACATGATCTCCAGAACTATATTGACCTGCTTTGCTACTAACGTGATTACGGCGGATCAGTATATGGCTATAGTGATGCCTGGGCGCATGTATAAGAATGAGTATGAAAAGCGTGGTTTGCATCAATTAAACCTATCTCGTAGTTTAGAAGATGGCGGAACCTTAACCTCGCCTCTAATACCTTGGAATACGTGTGGTGCCTACATGGGCGGTGTTTTAGGGGTAGGTGCGCTAGATTACGCTATTTATGCCTTTTTTAATCTGATTAATCCTATTTTAGCTATCGTGTATGCCTATTTAGGGATTAAAATTCTCAGAGTACCAATTCCTGCATACGCAGAGCCGGTTGCCAGTAAAAGTTAGCTTTTGCTGGGCGCAATTCGGTATTTTTATATTTTCAATTAGGTCAAAGTATGTCCGACAATAGTGTTATCAAAGCAAAACGCCGTTTAGATTATCAAGCTCCCCATTTTTTCATTAGCACGGTAGATTTATCGGTAAAACTTGAAGAGCCAAAAACCCAAGTTAAGAGTCAGTTGCGTATTAAGCGTAACGGTGAACATCAACATCCACTTGTTTTGGATGGTGAAGAGTTAGAACTGATCGATGTTAAATTAAATGGTAAAAGCGTTGAAAAGTATCAGCAAACATCAACGTCGTTGATAATTGAAAATGTCCCTGAAGACTTCTATTTAGAAATATTTACAGAACTTAATCCGGCTGCGAATAGTTCGTTAGAAGGGTTGTACAAAACTGCTAACGCCTATTGCACTCAGTGTGAAGCTGAAGGTTTCCGCAAAATAACCTATTTTATCGATCGACCTGACGTTTTGGCTGAATATACAGTTACTATCTATGCCGATCAGAAGAATTACCCATTCTTATTATCTAACGGTAATAAAGTTGACAGCGGTAAGCTTGAAGATGGCCGTCATTGGGTTAAATGGCATGACCCATTCAAGAAACCTTGCTATTTATTTGCTTTGGTTGCTGGAGACTTTGACCTCCTCGAGGATCATTATAAAACGGCTTCTGGTAGAAAAATTTTATTACAGCTTTTTGTTGATAAAGGTAAATCGAGTCGTGGTCATCATGCATTGGCTTCCCTTAAGAAAGCGATGGCATGGGATGAACAAGTTTTTGATTTAGAATACGATCTTGATATCTATATGATCGTTGCCGTGGACTTTTTCAACATGGGAGCGATGGAAAATAAAGGCTTAAATGTATTCAATAGTAAATATGTTTTAGCCGATAGTGCCTCGGCAACAGATGAAGATTTTTTCAATATTGAGTCTGTGATAGCCCACGAATACTTCCATAATTGGACAGGTAATCGTGTGACCTGTAGAGATTGGTTCCAACTCAGTTTAAAAGAAGGGTTAACGGTTTTTCGCGATCAACAGTTTAGTGCAGACATGAGTTCTCCAGTGGTGAATCGGATAAAAAATGTCAAAGTGATGAGAGAACATCAATTTGCCGAAGATGCCAGCGCCATGTCTCATCCTATTCGACCTGACGAAGTTATTGAAATGAATAATTTCTATACTGTCACTGTCTACGACAAAGGTGCTGAAGTAATCCGCATGATGCACACTTTGTTGGGTCAGGAAGGGTTTAAAAATGGCATTGACTTGTATTTTAAACGACATGATGGACAAGCTGTTACTTGCGATGATTTTGTGAGCGCAATGCAAGACGCTAATCAAGTTGATTTGTCACAATTCAAACGTTGGTACGGACAGTCAGGCACGCCTATTGTGAATGTTACTGAGAGTTTTGATGCTGAAAAAGGAGAGTATGCTCTTGAGTTCAAACAAATCAATAATCCAACTGCCGATCAAAAAGACAAACAAGATTTACACATACCTATCCGTTTAGAATTGATTACTAAAGGCGGGAAAACAACGGTTGAACTGTTCAATCTTAAACTCAATCAACAGTCACTAGTTAAGTCTGGGTTTGAACAAAAACCGACAGTTGCATTATTAGCTGATTTCTCCGCCCCAGTTAAACTCGAATTTAACTATTCAGTCGACGCTTTATTGCAAATCGCCTTATCTAGCCAAGATGGGTTTTCTCGTTGGGATGCTGCTCAAACCCTTTTTAGTGAATATTTACACGGCAAAACGCCAGCAAGTTCTAAATTGAGTGTTAATTATAAGGCCATCGATAAACTCGTCGATGGATTGCTGAAGGACATAAAAGCATCCTCTGACTTAGCGTTGATCGCTGAAATGTTAACCCTACCGAGTATCGAAACGTTAGCCCAGCAAGTCCCACGTTATTATGTGGTGGAGTTAAATCAGGCTAGAAAAGAACTGGAAATTTATATCGCCAAAACGTTTTCAGAGTATTTTGCAACTGTTTATCAAACGACCCAACAATCTGGTTATGACTATGAATCTGAACAAGTTAATAAGCGTAAGTTACGCAATTTGTGTTTATATTATTTAGCCAAAACTGAGCAAGGTAATAGCCTAGTAACTAAACAGTTTGAATCATCAGACAATATGACTGACACACTAGGCGCACTTAAAGCCGCTCAATCTGCAGTGCTTCCTTGTTTTGAAATTCTAATGGATAAATTTGAACAAAAATGGTCTGATGACCCCTTAGTTCTGGATAAGTGGTTTGCGTTGCACGCAAGTTGTGAGGTTCCAGATATTTTAGCGCGTCTAGATTTATTATTGAGTCACAAACAGTTTAATCATGATAATCCAAACCGAGTTCGATCAGTTATCGGTACTTTTGCGTTCTACAACGCTACTGGTTTTCACGCGATTGACGGTTCAGGCTATAAATATATAACCGATTATTTACTTAAGTTAGATGCAAGAAATCCGCAGGTAGCCGCTAGAATTGTTACGCCTTTAACCCAATGGCGTAAAATGGATGATATACGGGCTGATTTAATGAAGTACCAATTAACGCGATTAATGGCGCTTCCCAATTTAAGTAAAGACGTATTTGAAAAAGTGAGCAAAAGCCTTAGCTATCAATGACACTATGCGAACATATTATTTTAATTTAAAAGCTTCTTACGAAATGTGTGAGAAGCTTTATCTATCATCTAATAATGCCGTTATTCTTTATTCTGAGAACGGCGAGAGTGTTCAACTTCCCACCTTTAATTTACGACCATTTGTAACCCGACTCGGGTTAAATGGGCGTTTTCGTCTTATAATTACTCCTGAAAATAAAGTCTTTTCATTTGAAAAAGTGAGCTAATTTACCCTTGTTAACGATTGATTGATTTTCAACCTATTGAAAATGGTAGATTTTTACAAATTGTTAACTGGTACGATTTCTTCTTGCTATCAGGTCGAAATGATGTAATGATTTTGTGAATAATTTGCTACTAAATAAACGTCGTCTGTATTTTCTGACGACTAGGGAGAACTAAAATATGAAGTGTGGACCTTTGAAGTTTAAAAAGTCACCGCTTGCACTTAGCATAGCCGCCGTTTCTGTTATGACTTCCGCAAATCTTTACGCCGCGTCATGGGAGAGTGGAGATTGGTCAGTAAACTTTGACTCAAACTTTTCGCTAGGAACGAGCATTCGAGTTGAAGAGCGGGACTTTTCTTTGATTGGTAACAGCAATCACCCTAATTTTGATTGGACAGGTTATAATGCGGCTACCAATGTTATTTATCCATCATCTGATGTGTGGGCAAGCGCTGATGGCTCTTATTCAACAAATGGTGACTTGGGAAATTTAAATTTTGATAAAGGTGAAGCCTTTTCGACGGTTTTCAAAGGCACCCATGAATTAGATATCCGTTATGACAATATGGGATTTTTTGCTCGCGGACTCTATTTTTACGATTTTGCTTTAAACGACAGCTCTAGAGACTGGGCGGATCCGATTACCGGTCAAACCCAAGATCCTTGTGCTGCATCTCAGGCATCAGAAGAATTATGTAAAGATGTCAGGTTGTTAGACGCATTTTTCTATGCGGACTTTGATATTGGTGACGTACCTGTCACTTTGCGTATTGGTAACCAGGTGGTTAGTTGGGGGGAAAGTACTTTCATCCAACACGGTATAAACACCACTAACCCTGTGGATGTGACTCGAGCACAAGCTCCAGGTGCAGAGCTAAAAGAAGTTTTCATTCCTGTCGGCATGGTTTTCGCCTCCTTCGGTTTAACCGAAAACTTAAGTATGTCGATGTATTATCAGTATGAGTGGGAGCGCAGTAGATTACCGCAAGCAGGTAGTTACTTTGCGACTAATGATTTTGCAGGTGAGGGCGGGCAGGCTCAAAATATTCAATTGGGCTTCAGCGGTAACCCAGATATTAATTTAGATTTCTTATTAGAGAGCCTAAATGGATTACGTTCGGCATTATTGGCCGGTGCTGATTCGACTCAAATTGCAGCTGCTTATTTGGCTTATCCTACTAAAGTAGCGGTAAGAGGATATAGTGACGCAGCTCATACCGACGCCGATGACCAAGGTCAATACGGTTTTAAAATGTCTTACTATTCTGCTGATTTAAATGATACGGAATTCAGTATTTATCATATAAATTACCATAGTCAGCGTCCGCTAATTTCCGGTACAACATCCGATTTTACTGCCGAAGGTATTGCACAAGATATTGCTTACTTAGCCGCTAATGAAATCACACGTGACAACATTACCTCGTTAGACGCCTTCACAGAAAGCCAATTTATGTATCCTGAAGATATTAAGTTGTATGGTTTCAGTTTTAACACCAACGTTGGTGAAACTGCTGTTGCTGGTGAAATCGCTTATCGTGTTGATGAACCATTACAAATTGATGATGTAGAACTACTTTACACCGCGATGCCTGAGCAGTTGGCAAATGCAGGTATACGCCCAGATTTTGCGGGTATCTCGCAAATGGGTAATATCGGTCGCTCGGTTGGTCCTGGCGAAACAGCAGAAGGTTTTGTGTTATCTGATACTATTCAGATGCAATTAACTACAACCCATGTATTTGGGCCAGCCTTTGGAACCGATAATTTAATATTACTTGGTGAAGTAGGCTATGTGAGCATTGAAGATATGCCTGATCCAAGCATTATACGATTAAATGGACCTGGCACATCAAGAACACCTTCGTTAGAGCCTTTACGGGATGAAAGTGGTAATATTATTTCTACCAGAGAAGGTCTACACATTGGATTGTCAAATGGTCCTGAAACAAATCCATTTCCAACGGATTATGCTTGGGGATATCGGATCTTAGCGGTAGCCGACTTCAATAACGTGTTTTCCGGAGTAAACCTCAGAACACGGGCGACATTCTCTCATGACGTAGAGGGTACAACACCTGATCCATTGTTCCTGTTCACCGAAGATGTGAAATCAGCTAATTTAACTTTCGAGTTTGATTATTTGAGTAAATTCTCAGCTGCGGTAGGGTACAGCAGTTTCTGGGGTGGAATCGGTAATTCGAACGCACTTTCAGATCGCGACTTTGTTTCAGTCAACTTTAAATACTCGATTTAAGAGAAAAACGAAATGATTAAGAATTTAGTAGTAACAACCTCTGCTTTGGCATTGGCACTAAGTGTTTCGTTTGCTCATGCGAAAGTATCTCAAGAGCAAGCAGCGAAACTTGGCACTGAACTCACGCCACTTGGCGGAGAAAAAGCGGGTAATGCTGATGGCAGCATTCCAGCTTGGGATGGTGGAATTACAACACCTCCTGCAGGTTATACACCGGGAGACTTTCATCCTGACCCTTTTCCAGGAGACAAGGTTTTATTTACCATTACGGGTAAAAATTACAAAGAATATGCTGACTTTTTGAGTGCTGGGCAAATCAAACTTTTTGAAACTTACCCAGAAACATACGAAATGCCCGTATATCAAACTCGTCGTACTGCCTCTAACCCTCAATATGTTTACGATGCAGCTAAAGCGAACGCATCACGGGCGGAGCTAGTGCAAGGCGGAAACGGAATAAAGAATGCCGCTATTGGTGTACCTTTTCCAATTCCACAAACGGGTGTAGAAGCAATTTGGAACCATATTTTACGTTTTCGTGGCGAAGGCATTGAACGAAATGGTGGGCAAGCAGCACCGACAGCTTCTGGTGATTACACGGTAATAGGATTCGATGAAATACTATTAGTTGAATATGCAAAACGTGATGCAACACCTGAAGCACTGTTAGAAAACAACATGTTAATGAAGTTCAAACAGTCGATTACTTCACCAGCTCGTTTAGCCGGAACAGCATTGTTAGTGCATGAAACCATGGATCAGGTGCGTGAGCCACGTCAAGCTTGGACGTACAATACAGGGCAACGTCGTGTTAGACGGGCACCTAATATTGCTTATGATGCGCCAGGAACTGCGTCAGATGGATTGCGTACAACCGACGATTTCGATATGTTTAACGGTGCACCTGACCGCTATAACTGGGAATTAAAAGGTAAAAAAGAAATGTACGTCGCGTATAATAGCTATGCGCTGCATAGTGATAAAGTGAAGTACGAAGAAATTTTAACACCTGGACATATCAATCCTGATTTAACTCGTTATGAAAAACACCGTGTATGGGTTGTTGAAGCTACTTTAAAAGAAGGTTTCCGTCACGTATATTCTAAACGAGTATTTTTCATTGACGAAGATAGTTGGCAAGTACAAGTCGTGGATATGTATGACAACCGTGGCGATTTGTACAAGGTAGCAGTTGCTCATGGATTAAATTACTACGATGTTCCCACACATTGGTCTACGCTAGATGTATATCATGATCTTAATTCAAGACGTTATTTGGCATTAGGACTTGATAATGAAGATAAAGTCTACGATTTCTCTGTTAGACCTAGTGAGAAAGAGTTTACCGCCCAAGCCCTTAGGCGAGAAGGGATACGCTAACTAGCAAAAAAAAACGGTTGGCTCTGCCAGCCGTTTTTGTAACTGAAGATGAAAAGAAGAAAATGAATCGAAGTAAAATTTTAACAATTTTGTTTGTGAGTTCTTTAAGTGCATTCTCAGCGTCTTCTGAAGAGTCTTATATGGCTCCTTTAGCAAAAGAATCGCTATTATTAGATGTCACTAAAACCGCGCAACGCATTGTCGCTGTTGGCGAGCGTGGCCATGTTCTGATTTCAGAGGATGGTGAAAAATGGCAACAGCAAGCAATTCCAACCTTATCTACTCTTACCGCTGTGACTGCCATTGAGAATAAATTATGGGCAGTGGGACATGATGCGGTCATTTTACATCAGTCGGAAAAAGGCCAACCTTGGGAAATTCAAATGTTTGCCCCGGAGTTGGAGAAACCACTTTTAGATGTAACATTTTTAGATGTTAAAGAAGGTTTAGCCATTGGTGCATACGGCACTTTCATGCGCACCGTTGATGGCGGAGTTACTTGGAAAAAAGAAGTTCACCAGGGTTTCCTCCATCCAGATGATATTGACTATTTAGAAGAAATTCGCTTAGAAGATGAAGAGTTTTATCAATCTGAATTGGTCTCTATTTTACCTCACCTAAATAAAATATTAGTGGTTGATGATGTCATTTATATTGCTGGGGAGTCTGGGTTATTGGCTAAAAGCGAAGACAAAGGACACACTTGGCAGCGTATGGACGTAAACTATTATGGTTCGTTCTTCGATATACAGCAGTTGAATAATGGCGATATTGTTGCAGTTGGTTTGCGTGGCAACATTTTCAGAATGACTGCTAATGATGGAAACTGGATGACCATCCACTCAGGGATAACTTCCTCATTAAATGTGATTATGCCTATTTCTCAATCCCAGTTTGTGGCGATGGGTAATAGCGGTAACGTTGTGTGTGTTGATGATACAAATGTTTCAAATGCACATTTTGATGATGGCAAAGCGATAAATGCTGCTGTTTCTTTTCAAAACCATATTCTTTTGGCCACAGCTGAAGGAATTAAAAGTGTTTTGTATAACGAAGGCGAGTCAGTTTGCGAAGGAATTAGTAAAGACCTATGACTAAATTGATTGATTTTTGTGTAAACACAATTTTTCGAAATCGGATTATTGTAATAATACTGTTTGCGTTAACCACTGCGTTTTTAGGTTACCAATCTTCGCAACTTAAATTAGACGCAGGCTTCACTAAAAATATACCGTTGAATCATGAATACATGGTCAACTATATGAAGCATGCTAAAGATTTTGGCGGTGCTAACAGTATATTGGTATCAGTATGTGATAAAGATAGTGATATTTTTAACACCGAATTCTTCGATACGCTGAAAAACGTACATGACCAGTTGTTTTTCATTAACGGCGTTGAACGTTCTTTAGTTAAATCATTATTTTCGTCCTCCACTCGTTTTACTGAAATTGTTGAAGGTGGGTTTTCTGGTGGTCCAGTGATCCCTGCAGACTTTGATTCAACAAACCCAGACGCGTTAGCCTTAGTTTCTCAAAACATCGATAAGGCCGGCATAGTTGGGCAATTGGTCTCAGATGATTTCAAATGTGCCATGGTTTCTGCGCAGTTGCTTAATATTGACCCAGCAACGGGCGAAAAATTAGATACCCTAGTACTGGCTGATCAATTAGAAGAGCAATTACGGGGTAAATTCGAAAACGAAAATACCACTATTCATATAATTGGTTTTGCCAAAATGATTGGCGATGTTGCCAATGGTGCCAAAGACGTACTGTTGTTTTTTGCCATTGCATTAGCAATTACTGCCGTAATGGTTTATTTCTTTTCCAAATCAATCATGCTCACCATATTGCCTTTACTGTGTTCAGTGATAGCCGTTGTCTGGCAATTAGGTTTGCTAACCATTCTAGGGTTTGGCTTAGATCCTATGTCGATTTTAGTACCATTCTTAGTCTTTGCCATAGGCGTAAGCCACGGTGTGCAAATGATTAATGCAGTAGGCAAACGTGTTGTTGAAGGCGGAACTGCGCTATTTGCAGCTGAAAGTGCGTTTAGAACTTTACTGATTCCTGGTGGTATTGCGTTGCTATCTGATACCGTCGGTTTTATGACCCTGTTAGTGATCGATATTGGTATCATCAGAGAGTTAGCAATAACCGCTAGTTTGGGTGTTGCAGTCATTATATTGACCAACCTGATCCTATTGCCGGTGCTGATGTCTTATGTGAAATTTAGTGATTCATATAAAAACAAATTTAAGAACAAAGAAAATCGTTCCGATAAATTTTGGAATACGATTGCTCATTGTTCGACTCCTAAAGTGGCATATTTAATCTTAATTGTGACCGCCGTTTTGTTTGTATTTGGTTGGCTTCAATCGTCAAAAATGAAAATTGGTGACTTGCATGCAGGTGCGCCTGCGCTGCACGAAAGTAGTCGCTACAATCAAGATACATTTTTGATAACCGATAAATACGCCATCAGTGTCGATTACATTTCCATTTTAGTAGAAACAACGCCTGAGGCATGTACTTCCTATGAAGTAATGAATGCGATTGATGAATTGCAGTGGAAAATGGGCAACATTGAAGGAGTACAATCAACTGTTAGCCTCCCATCGGTGGCGAAATTAGTCAACGCAGGTTACAACGAAGGTAATCCTAAATGGCGTGTTATTCCGCGTAATCAGCAAACCTTGGTGCAGGCAATTGCACAAATCCCAACGTCTTCTGGTTTGCTCAATACTAATTGTTCAGTTATGCCGATCATCTTGTTTATGGAAGATCACAAAGCAGAAACCATTAAACGCGTGGTTGATGCGGTTAAAGTCTTCAGACAGGATTACGAAACAGATGAGCTTAAATTTAGTTTGGCATCTGGCCCTGTTGGCGTAATGGCGGCTAAAAACGAAGCTGTCGATGATGCGCAGAATCCAATGATGATGTATGTGTTTGGTGCAGTGATTATTTTATGTCTACTGAGCTTCCGTTCTTTACGGGCTACAATGTCAGTGGTTATTCCTCTGTATGTTGTTTCAGTATTAGCTCAGGCATTGATGACATTTTTAGAAATTGGACTTACTGTGTCTACATTACCAGTCATTGCTTTAGGTGTAGGTATTGGTGTGGATTACGGTATTTACATATTATCGACCATGAACATTAAGCTTAAATCAGGCATGCCGGTTAGACAGGCTTATTTTGAAGCATTGAAAGAAAGAGGTAGTGCCGTTCTCTTTACTGGTATTACGCTTGCGGTAGGTGTGAGTACTTGGGTATTCTCTTCTCTCAAGTTCCAAATGGATATGGGTATACTATTAACCTTCATGTTTGTCGTAAATATGTTGGGTGCTATCGTAGTTTTACCGGCTTTAGCCGCTGTTTTCTGGCGAAAACAAAAATAATTTTTGCATAATTATTTGCTTAAACTTCAATGAAAGGGCCATTCGGCCCTTTTTTAATTAGATTCCTTGCATATTTATATTTATTGTAAATTTATAGTTAATTTAATCCTTTTAAAGGCTTCAATTTTTAGCGAAAATAGAGCAACTAAATTATCAAAAACTGTATATATCTCAGCATTTTGACTAATCTAAAAAGAACCTATTTATTGTGTTAAGAAAAATTAGCACTTTTATCATTACAAGGTAATAAAATGACGGTTGCCAATAGCCAACATTCAGTACTGCTAGAAAACGTATTTAAACTGATTAATAAAAAAATCGATAAATCCAATGCCGAATTAGTGGAGCAATTTTCTCGTTTACTATTTAAGAACATTTCGATAGACGACTTAGAAAATCGCAATGACAGCGATTTATATGGTGCGACATTAAGTCTGTGGAATGAGTTTGTTAAATATGACGGTCAACAGCCAAAAATTCGTGTGTTTAATCCAGAAATATCTAAACACGGTTGGCAATCCTCTCACACTATCGTTGAGATCATTGTTAGGGACATGCCGTTTTTAGTTGATTCTGTCAGGATGACTCTAAATCGCCTGAATATAACCTCACATTTATTGTTACATAGTCCTATTAGTCTAAAGCGAAATGATAAAGGTGAAGTAGATACATTTTTATCTAGCAAAAGCCGAGTTAAGCAAAAAATACGTGAAACTGTTTTTTTAATTGAAGTTGATAGGCAAGTCACTAGAGAAGCGCTGAATAAACTAACCAGTGAACTACTGTCTGTGGTCGGTGAAGTATCATTAGCGGTTTCAGATTGGGAGTCAATGCGCGACAAATTAAACAGCATAATTGATGAATTTCCTTCATCAAATTGCCCCGTCAGCAAAGACGAACAAACTCAGGCCATGGAGTTTTTAACTTGGTTAAATGATCATAACTTTACGTTAATGGGCTATCGCTACTATGACGTAAACGCTATCGAAGGTGATCATCGTTGGACGCCTAAAAACGAAACCAGTCTCGGTTTGATGAAAAATTCAATAAGCGACCGCGATAGAATTTTATCTAATATGCCACAATCGGCGCAAAAAGAAGCATTAAGTAAAAACCCGCTTATTTTAACTAAAACCAACAGCAGGGCGCGAGTAAGTCGTCCCGCGTATATGGACTATGTAGGTATTAAATGTTTCGACAAGGCCGGTAATGTAATTGGCGAACACCGCTTCTTAGGATTGTATGCAGCTTCATTCTACAATAGCAGCGCTACACAGTTGCCTGTTTTACAACGCAAAATTGAACGCATTTGTGGACATTCCGGTTTTGATAAAAACTCACACGCGTACAAAGCATTCGTCAATATTATCGAAACTTATCCTCGTGACGAGTTGCTACAAGGTGATGATGAAGAGTTAGGCAAGATAATATTGGGCATTTTTCAAATGCAGGAACGTGGAATATCTAAATTATTCGTACGTAAAGATGCATTTGGTCGTTTTATTAGTTGTATGGTTTATGTTCCGCGGGAACGCTACAACACGCAGTTACGTAAAGAGA
Organism: Alteromonas sp. M12; assembly: GCF_037478005.1. NCBI lineage: Bacteria > Pseudomonadati > Pseudomonadota > Gammaproteobacteria > Alteromonadales > Alteromonadaceae > Alteromonas > Alteromonas sp. M12. Next base: position 2,476,092 of record NZ_CP144164.1, read on the forward strand.
CCCAAGAATTATTACAAAAGTCTTTTAATAGTACAGAACAAGTAGAGTTTACTACTTATTTTTCTGAGTCTGTTTATGCGCGTACTCACTACATTGCACGAGTGAAAGATAACAATGCGGAATTTAATGTGAAGGAAATTGAAAAGAATATTATCGAGCTAACCAAAAGTTGGAATGACAGGTTGGCAGCTTCTATTAGCGCAACCTATGGTGAAGCAGCTGGTAAAGCCATAGAACAAATGTACGGTAATGCATTTTCTCGCAGTTATACAGAACAAAACTTACCAAGCGTTGCATTAGTCGATATCAGTAAGCTTGAACAACTTACCGAATCTCATACCCTGGATATGTTGTTTTATCGACCTCAAGAAGAAGGTCACGACTCTAAAGCGGTTAAACTAAAACTGTTTCACCGTAAGGAACCCATTCATTTGTCTGCTGTATTGCCAATGCTTGAACACTTTGGTTTGCGGGTAATTGATGAAAGTCCCTATAAAATAAAATGCCAAAATGGCGATGTGCATTGGATTATGGACTTTTCAATGCTGCACAGTAATAGTCAAAACTTAGACATGGAAGCAGCGCAAGCATTGTTTCAAGATGCGTTTGCCAAAGTATGGCACAACACCTTAGAAGACGACCCATTTAATAGGTTGGTTTTAGGTGCCGGTTTAACCGGACGGAACGTCACTATATTGCGGGCCTACGCAAAATATATGCGTCAAACCGGAAGTTCGTTTAGTTTGACTTACATGGCAAACACACTGGCTAATTACCCAAGTATTGCAAAAAAACTAATTGAATTATTTGCCAATAGATTCAATCCAAATAAAAAACGCAGTGAAAAGAAAAACGACAGTATTTTAAGTGATATTAAAGAGCGCCTAGACCAAGTATCTAATCTAGATGATGATCGAATTATTCGCCGTTATTTAGACATGATTTTGGCCACTTTGCGAACCAACTTCTATCAACCTGATGAAGATGGCAACGAAAAACCTTATATGTCATTTAAGTTGCTGCCTGAATTAATTCCAGACATGCCTCTTCCTTTGCCAAAATATGAAATATTTGTGTATTCCCCTCGAATTGAAGGTGTGCATTTACGCGGTGGCAAAGTAGCACGAGGCGGTTTGCGCTGGTCTGACAGAAGAGAAGACTTTAGAACCGAAGTACTTGGATTGGTTAAAGCCCAACAAGTTAAGAATACGGTAATAGTACCCGTGGGCGCTAAAGGTGGATTTGTTTGTAAAAACTTACCCATGGATCAAGGTAGAGACGCGATTCAAAAAGAAGGGCAGGCTTGCTATCGCATATTTATCCGCAGCCTATTAGATATCACTGACAACATTATTGATGGTGAAGTCGTACCGCCTAAAAATGTGGTTAGACTTGATGAAGATGACCCTTATTTGGTTGTGGCGGCAGATAAAGGAACGGCGACCTTCTCTGACATTGCGAACAGCATTTCCGATGAATACAATTTTTGGCTTGGTGACGCCTTTGCTTCAGGTGGCAGTATCGGTTACGACCACAAGAAGATGGGTATTACCGCTAGAGGTGCATGGGAATCAGTAAAACGTCACTTCCGTGAAATTGATATTGATTGTCAAACCACTGATTTTACCTGTGTTGCCATCGGCGATATGGCAGGTGACGTGTTTGGTAACGGAATGTTGTTATCAAAACACACACGTTTAATCTGTGCGTTTAACCACTTACACATATTCTTTGATCCTGATCCAAACACCGCAAACAGTTATGCAGAACGAAAACGTTTGTTTGAAAATCCATCTCTGACCTGGGATGACTACGATAAATCGCTAATCTCTAAAGGCGGCGGTATCTTTAGTCGCGCCTCGAAGTCGATCAAATTAACCAATGAAATGAAAAAATGGTTAGGTACGACTCAGGCAGCTATGACTCCTAATGAACTTATTCACAATGCATTAAAAATGCAGGTTGATTTGATTTGGAACGGCGGGATTGGCACCTACGTCAAAGGTAGCAAAGAAACCCACAGTGAAGTTGGGGACCGCGCCAATGATGATACTCGCGTAAATGGTAAAGATGTCCGCGCCAAAATTATTGGTGAAGGGGGTAACTTAGGGTTAACCCAAATGGGCCGCATCGAATATGCATCTCAAGGCGGTAGGGTAAATACCGACTTTATCGATAACGTAGGTGGGGTTGATTGTTCAGATAACGAAGTGAACATAAAAATCTTACTGAATGCTTTGGTTCGCGCCGGTGATTTAACCAGTAAACAACGCAATGAGTTACTTTACTCTATGACCGATGATGTTGCCGAGTTAGTGATACAAGATTGCTATCGTCAAACTCAATCAATATCCATTACTGAATATGGCGGTCCTACGCTACTTAAAGAGCAACTGCGATTCATACATGGTTTAGAACGAGAAGGGGCGTTAAATCGAGAACTCGAATTTATTCCATCTGACGATGAATTATCGGATAGACAAGCTTTGGGTAAAGGCTTAACACGACCAGAACTATCGGTATTGATAGCTTACGGCAAAATGGTTTTAAAACAGAAGTTAAATATCGAACAGATCACTAACAATCCTTTCCATGAGCAATTACTGGTTAGTGCCTTCCCGCAGAAACTGCAAGACAGGTTTGTACCGCAGATGGAATTCCATCCGCTGCGAGCTGAGATTATAGCGACTAAATTAACCAACAATATGGTTAATGATATGGGGCTTAATTTTGTGTTTAGGATGCAAGAAGAAACCGGTGCTGCAGTGGAAGAAGTGGCGACGGCATACTCGGTTGTTAAAGCTGTATTTGGTATCGATGCATTGTGGCAAGAAATAGAAAGTTTAGACAACAAGGTTTCAGCAAAAACCCAATTGGGAATGCTCGATCTAATGCGTAGAACAATGCGCAGAGCATCACGTTGGTTCTTGCGCCACGGTGAAAAAAATCTGTCTATCACCGAGTCAGTTAACTTGTACGTTTCTACTTTTAGCGCGTTAAGTGAAAACTTAGAAAACTACTTAGTTGATACAGAATATAGCCAATTGGAAAAATCCACTTCAGATTATGTGGCGCAAGGTGTTCCTAAAAATATTGCCTACAAAGTCGCTAGTTTGAGCAATATGTTCTGCAGTTTAGATTTGGCCCAAATGACCCAATCAGAAAACCGAAAATTGGATGTGGCAGCAAGCTTATACTTCAATTTAGGTTCAAAATTGCAGTTACATTGGTTCCTTGATCAAATTAACAACCAAACAGTAAGCAACCATTGGCAAGCACTCGCCAGAGCCTCTTATCGTGAAGAGTTAGATTGGCAGCAACGATCGCTTACTACTGTATTGTTATCTGGTGCACCAGATAACAATGATCCTGAAGAAATTTTGAATAAATGGATGGAGAACAATACCATATTGTTGGAACGCTGGTATCATATGATGTCAGAATTCAAAACCAGTAATTCTCATGAATTTGCTAAATTCTCTGTGGCACTAAGAGAATTGATGTTGCTTAGCATAAACGCGAGCAGTTAATGGGGTATTGGTATACTAATATCCAGTTGTTTTTAATAATAAAGCCCTGCTAATCAGGGCTTTTTGTTGAGGTCTTTTTATGTATCCACTTGTGCAAAAAGCACTATTTCAATGTGACCCAGAATGGAGTCATGACTTCACGTTAAACTATTTGAAACGTTCTCAACATAATTTATTAAAGCTAACCTATCAGCAGACGGTAGAAGACCATCCAGTTAAATGTTTAGGATTAACCTTCAAAAATCCATTAGGCCTTGCCGCAGGATTAGATAAGAATGGCGAATGTATTGATGCATTTTCTGCCATGGGATTTGGCTTTATCGAAGTTGGCACCGTAACCCCTCTAGCACAGCCTGGTAACGAAAAACCACGCATGTTCAGATTGCCTGATGCGAAAGCTATCATTAATCGCATGGGATTTAACAATAAAGGTGTTGATTATCTAGTTGAGCAGGTGAAACAGTCCCAATATGATGGGGTTTTAGGTATTAATATTGGTAAAAATAAACAAACAGAAGAAAAGAACGCCCTAGATGATTATTTAATCTGTTTGAAAAAAGTTTACGCCTATGCAGATTATGTCACAGTTAATATTTCTTCTCCCAATACGCCAGGGTTAAGATCGTTGCAATATGGTGAAGCATTAGATCACTTACTGTTGGGCCTAAAAAATGAACAACAGCAATTATCCCAATTTCACGGTAAATATGTGCCACTTGTGGTCAAAATAGCGCCTGATTTAACCGATGAGGAAGTGCAGGGCATTGCTGCATCTTTAGTTAAAACCGGAATTGATGGGGTCATAGCCACCAATACCACGCTAGATCGTTCTGCTGTAGAAGGCTTGCGCTATGCAAAAGAAGCTGGCGGGTTAAGTGGAGAAGTGCTAACTGATAAGAGCCTGCATATAACTAAGAAACTAGCGCAATACTTAGATGGTGCAATGCCTATCATTGGCGTAGGTGGGATTCATTCTAGTGCTACTGCAAATGAGAGACTAAGTGCGGGAGCCAGTTTAGTGCAAATATATTCCAGCTTTATTTATCAGGGACCTCCACTGATAAAACAAATAGTGAAAGGATTAGTATAAGGCTGTAATTGTGATAAATTCACACTAGATAAAATAGCCTTTACTGAAGTTTATATTCTATGTTGTTGCCATCAGGTCATTGGAAATGGTTTATAGATAAACAGTCACATTTTTTGATGATTGAGTTAAATGCTGGATTATCGTTTCAAACTGCTTATTTGGATTCTCAGTTAAAGCTGATTCCAGAGAATTTGTACTTTGAAATTCAGCATTCTCAATGTTTCATTGAATCACTTGAAGCGGTAAATAACTCCAATGTACCCTTCGAAGATAGTGTGAAGACTCAAATTGCATTAAACGCAACTGCTGCGAAGTGCTTTCATAAACCGGTTTTAAACAAAAGCTGGTTATACCAAAAAAATAGTTGTTGTTTGCATAGTGAGGAGCAGCAACTGGCTTGGTTAAGCTGCAATGGTGAAAGTTACCTGATGCTTACTCTGCAACAACAGGGTAGTTCAGTATTATGTTTAAATTTATCTGAAGAGTTTACAACCTCCGATAATAAAGTACATAGTCAGTTTTCGTTAATAAATGTGCTGTCCGATAGATTGTTGAGCTTAGAGCAACTTGAAGATGACAGCGACGAACAATCAGACAATTTTTCTTATTTTTAATCTTCATTTTTTATACAAATATAATCCGCTATTCAATAATAACCCTTATACCCTCTGCCTTTATCCCGTATAATCGCCGAGATTTTATTTTCTGGTACATACATGTTTGAAATTCTAGTTACAACCTCAAGGGGACTCGATGGGCTATTGCTTGACGAGTTAACGACTTTATTACCGAATAGCAGTTTAAAAATGCGACCTGGTCAGGTGTATTTTAGTGGTGAGCTAAAAGACGTATACCAAGTTTGTCTGTGGTCTCGGTTAGCGAATCGTGTTCTTGTGCAATTGGCCGAAGGCAAAATAGATACTGCCGAAGAGCTGTATGATATTGTTGCAACTGTGCCGTGGCAGGATCACTTTAGCGTTTCAAATACCTTTGTGGTTGATTTTGTGGGTACCAATAGAACGATTAATAACACCCAGTTTGGTGCTTTAAAGGTTAAAGACGCAATTGTTGATACCTTTAGCCATCATTTTGGCGAAAGACCGTCGATCAGTAAAGTTCAGCCAGATATAAGAATTCATGCTCGAGTACGCAGAGAAAATTTTGCGGTATACGTGGATATTTCGGGCCGCAGCTTACACCAACGTCACTATCGTCAGCAAACGGGACAAGCTCCTTTAAAAGAACATTTAGCCTGTGCGATGTTATTACGTAGTGGATGGAATAATGATCGCTCTAAGCCATTATTTGATCCAATGTGTGGTTCAGGAACCATTGCCATCGAAGCGGCATTGATGGCATGTAATATTGCTCCTGGCTTAGGTAGACAGCATTGGGGCTTCAGCAATTGGAAATTACATCAAGCTGAACTTTGGCAAGTATTAGTTGATGAGGCACTGGATGCTCAAGTACAGCCTGAGGCAAAAATATATGCTAATGATCTGGATAGAAGAGTTTTAAACACTGCAAAACAAAATGCCGATTCAGCCCGAATGCTTGAGCACATTACTTTTTTCAATTCTGATGCGACTAAATTACAAGTTGATTGCGAAGCCGGTTACATAGTGTCTAACCCACCTTACGGGGAAAGATTAAATGAGCTGACTGAACTATTACCAGTGTTCCAATCATGGGGCGAACATTTAAAACAACACTTTCAAGGTTGGCGAGTAAGTTTACTCACTGCTAATAGAGACCTGTTTAAACAGCTGAAATTGGTTGCCAATAAAGATTACAAATTAATGAACGGGGCTATTGAGTGTCAGTTGGTTAATTACGTTTTAGATGAAAAGAATGTCATTGTTAAAGAGTCGGTGAAGCCGCAATCAGATTTTGCCAACCGCTTAGCTAAAAATATTAAGTCCCTATCTCGTTGGCTCAACAAACAAAATACTAACTGTTTTCGTTTGTATGATGCCGATTTGCCCGAATACAACGTAGCAATAGATCGTTACGCTGATTGGTTAGTTGTGCAAGAGTACGCTGCGCCAAAAGATATTCCAGAGCAAAAGACCCGTAAACGTTTGCATGACGTACTCTTGGCATTGCCCGAAGTGACTGGGGTGAATTCAACGCAAATTGTAGTGAAAACACGCCAAAAGCAAAAAGGCAGTGAACAGTATCAAAAGGTAGCTGAAAAGAAAGTTACCTTAGAGGTTTACGAAAATGGGGCTAAGTTTTTAGTTAACCTGTCTGATTACCTTGATACGGGACTGTTCTTAGATCATCGAATTACCCGCCAAATTGTGCAACAACGATCAAGCAATAAAGATGTGTTGAATCTTTTTGCCTATACCGGAAGTGTCTCTGTGCACGCTGGATTAGGTGGTGCAAAATCAGTGACCACAGTTGATATGTCGAAAACCTATATTAGCTGGGCGAAACAAAACGTTCAGTTGAACAACATCAATTGCGCAAATCAATTTATTCAAGCGGATTGTATTAATTGGCTAACCGACCATCAGCAAACTTATGACTTAATATTTATCGATCCTCCGTCATTTTCTAATTCTAAAAGAATGGATTCAACTTGGGATGTTCAGCGTGATTATATGCAACTGCTTGAACATGCCTACCAGCGCTTAAATCCAAAGGGTGAGATTATTTTTTCTAATAATCTACGCAGTTTTAAATTGGATGAAAGTGCCGTTAAGTCACTGGGGCTATCGGTGGAAAATATAAGTCAAAAAACATTGCCTGAAGACTTCAAACGTAATCCTAAAATTCACCACTGCTGGATATTTACCAAGCAAGACTAGATAAACGAGATAATTGATACATGCAGTTAAAATTCTATTCTGGAAAACAGTGCCATTTGTGTGACTTAGCTCATGCTTTGTTAGCAGAAGTAGCAACAAGTTATGACTTGGAAGTTACCACTGTTGACGTGAAATCAGACCATCAGTTATACCATTTATATGGCGCACGAATTCCGGTTATCCAACGCCAAGACAACCAGAAAGAATTAGGCTGGCCATTTGATTTAATGCAACTGAAGGAGTTTTTAGCTTGAGCTTATTACAATTAAAAAATGCTCAACTGTCGTTTGGACATCCTGCCATTTTAAACAAAGGCGAATTAGTGGTTCACCCTGGCGAACGTATTTGTTTAGTAGGCCGTAATGGTTGTGGTAAGTCCACGTTACTAAAAGTCTTAGAAGGTGACCAGCCATTAGATGATGGCCAACGAATTATTTCACCTAACGTTAAAATATCTCGTCTTCCGCAAGATCCGCCGGAAAGTGTTGAGTCAACACTATTTGATTATGTCGCTGAAGGTATGGCTGAAACAGGTGAGTTATTAAAGGCCTATTTCCACCAAATAAATTTAGTGACTACCGATCCATCTGATAAAAATCTACAAGTTTTAGAGCAGCTTCAACATAAGTTAGAGCATCAAGATGCTTGGCAATTTGAGCAACAAATTAGTCAGGTACTGACTTTATTGGATTTGGATGGTAATCAGCAATTATCTTATTTATCTGGTGGTTGGCGTCGAAAAGCCGCGCTAGCTAGAGCCTTGGTGGGGAACCCAGACATATTATTGCTAGATGAGCCAACTAACCATTTAGACATTCACATGATTAAGTGGCTTGAAGGAATTGTTAAGGAATACAAAGGCGCGGTAGTTTTTGTCAGTCACGACCGAGCATTTATCCGCGCTGTGGCATCCAGAATTATCGATTTAGACCGCGGTAACCTCACCAGTTATCCTGGTAACTATCAAACCTATTTAGATAAAAAAGCCGAAGATCTTAAAAACGAAGAAAATGCTAACGCTGAGTTTGATAAAAAATTATCCCAAGAAGAGCAATGGATTAGACAAGGTATAAAAGCACGTCGTACTCGTAATGAAGGTCGGGTAAGAGCACTTAAAGCACTGCGCCAAGAGCATTCGCAAAGGAATAAATTGCAAGGCAGAGCGAAAGCTACCGTTAGTGCCAGTAACTCTTCCGGCAAGATTGTGTTTGAAGCCGTCGACTTGCACTATGAAATTGACAATAAAGTTATTGTTAATAATTTAGAATTAAATGTATTTAGAGGCGATAAACTTGCCTTAATCGGCCCCAACGGCTGTGGTAAAAGTACCCTGATACGTTTGTTATTAGGTAGTTTGCAACCCCAGTCGGGTTCTGTAAAACAAGGAGCTAATCTAGAAGTTGCCTATTTTGACCAACACCGATTAGCCTTAGATTTAGATAAAAGTGTTATTGATGTAGTGGGTGACGGAAAGCGTGATTTGTTGGTTAATGGCCAATACAAGCATGTTATGAGTTATTTACAGGACTATTTGTTTACGCCAGATAGAGTTAACGCACCGGTTAGGTCACTTTCTGGCGGAGAAAAAAATAGATTATTGTTGGCTAAGCTATTGTTAAAGCCCTCAAATATACTAATTCTAGATGAACCAACAAATGATTTAGATGTGGAAACTTTGGAGTTACTTGAAGATTTAATTTCCGGTTACCAAGGTACCGTTATTTTAGTAAGTCATGATAGAGAATTTGTTGATAATGTCGTAACATCTAGCCTGTTTTTTGAGGGCAATGGTGAGCTTAAAGAGTTTGTTGGTGGTTATACTGATATCGAAACTTGGTATCAAACAGAAAAAAAACCCACAGAAGACGAAACTTCTGTAAAATCAGCGAGTCCTAAGTCTCAACCGGTAATAAAAAAGACAAAAAAGTTGTCTTATAAACATCAATTAGAGCTAGATTCTTTACCACTAGAAATAGAAAAGCTGGAAAATGAAGTCCAAGCTTTACAAAGTAAAATAAATGATCCGGAATTTTTTAAGCAGTCCCAAGATGAATTTAATACCGCAATCAATGAACTAGCAGATTGTGAAAGTTCGCTGGAAAAAGCGTATGCACGATGGGATGAGCTAGAAGGTATGTAGATACCCAAATGTATTTGCTATATCAAAATACCGAAATTAGCTAATTAAGTAGTAATTTACAGGATACGTAATGAAAATGAATCGGCTGGCCTCTGGGCTAACCCTTTGTGCGCTAACCATTTGTTCAGCGCAAGCAGCAAAATATACAGTTGTGGAATTACCTTTAAGAGATAAAGGGATTAACAGCTATGCTAGAGCAATTAATGATCGAGGGGAAGTCGCAGCATCGATTGCTAACCCTTTTAATCCGCCAATAGATGTTGATTTAATTAACTTTGAAAGCGAAGCATTAATTAATACGTTAACAGATGCAGATGGCGCATCTGTGGGCAATATTAATGATGATGACTTACTGATTTTATATAGTTTCATCACTTCCGACGCTACAACGACTAACATCTTTTACCCACAAAGTAATGATTCAACCAATCCCTTTCTACAACAAATTGCAACTGTGCAAAGTTATGTATTGGAAAATACTGAAGTAGAAGAAAAAATTGGCTTCGATGTCATCGAACAAGATCTTCAAGGTTTAACAAAAAGTGCTGATACTTTGGCCACCGGAATTAATAACTTTTCTGCTATCGTAGGTTTTGGAGAAGCTCCATTCCAAAAAATCAACTACCGAAATGAAAACGGCTTGAACCTAAAATACCACGTTCAAGATTTCCTCGTTCGTGGTTTTATGGATATCAACGGTGTCACAATCGAAGTTCCTCCCATTGAAGATCTGTTGGGAGGGATAAGTGTTGCAAATGATATCAATGATAGTTTTGAAGTCGCTGGATATGGATCTGTGGATGTTATCGACGGCTTTGATGACGTTGTGGATTTATGTGACGACAAAGAAGCAAGAGGCGACATTCCTCAAGAATACTGTTTAAGGCAACTCCGTGATGAATATCAAGGCAGAGTGCGGTCAAAACTCGCTAATTCCTTGGGTAATCGCGATCCAGTTGACGAAACATTTTTGCGTAGGGCGATCATTTGGGAGTTTAGTTCAAGCGGAGAACTTCTAAATAGTAGAGAGCTGGGCACAATATTAGAACCTGCACCTGGTGATACTAGGTTCTATGAAAGCCGCGCTAATGCCATCAATAATAATGGCATCGCAGTAGGCGTTTCTAATGACTTTTATCAGGATTCACAGACGGTAGTGATAAACAAAGCTGCTGTTTTTGATGGAGACGATGTGCATGGATTCATCAGTGATGAAGAATATTTAGAAAGTACCGCTTTAGATATAAATGATAATGACGTTGTCGTTGGTTATGCCAATAAAATTATCACCTCAGCGACTCGTAATAAATTTTTTGTTTATGATTATCGTGGTGACGTTCTTAGTTTCCCGGACGACTTCTTTGAAAGCTCGTCAAGTATTGCCAGAGGCATCAACAACAACGGTTTAGTTGTTGGGGAAGGTGAGGTAGACACAGATTTGATCGGTAGCCGTCGAAAAGAAGCTTTTCTTTACGATATCAATACTGAAGAGTTTACCAATATAAACGATTTATTAAGCTGTGATACCCCTTATACCATCGTGCAAGGCATTGATATTAACGATAACGATGAAATTACCGCAACAGCAGTGATATATCGCGAGCGCACCGCCATTAATGGCGAGTTAGCACTAGATGCTCGTGGTAATACGATTTTCCAGAATATGTCTGTGGCAGTTAAATTAGTGCCTATTCCAGGCGGTAGTATAGATGATTGTCATCTAATTAAAGAGACTGTTGAGCGTAAAGGTGGCAGTTTATATTATCTATTGGGACTTGCTTTGTTCGTCTTCGGTGGTCGGTTAAGACAAAAATTTAAAGCCTAATCATCTTTTAGAGCTAAACAAAAATTAACTTTGAGCCCCGACATTTGTTTCGGGGCTTTTTTATGATTTTTGATTAACTTCAACCTAGACCGCGCATTTGTTGACGTCACAAAATTGTAATATTAATTTGGTATTAAAAAACCAAACTATATTCAAAATTGGTGTAAAGATAAAAACCTAAATTAATCATATATTTATTGATAAATAGGGAATTTTTATGCATCAACATATTGAACCCTTTTGTGTTTAAGATAGTCTCAGTATTGTGGTTCAGATAATCACATGTATTTGTTTCAACAAGAGGTCACTCAATGAAAAGACAAAAACGCGACAAACTTTCCCGTGCTCATTCAAAAGGCTATCAAGCAGGTATTTCAGGGCGTTCTAAAGAAATCTGTCCATTTCAAACAACTGAATCTCGTTCCGAGTGGTTAGGAGGATGGCGAGAGGCTATCGAAGACCGTAATATTGGTTTAAACAGCCGTTAGGAAAATGAGCCCCGAAAGGGGCTTTTGTATTTTAGTGGGTTCTTAAAATACTAGAAACTACTAGTGTCTTGAAATAAACCAACTTTTAGGTTTTCAGCAGCGTAGATTTCTCTGCCATCCACCTCAACAACACCGTCAGCCATTCCCATATACAATTTACGTTTTATTACCCGCTTCATATTAATTTTATAGGTAACTTTTTTGGCTGTAGGAAGAATTTGCCCAGTAAATTTGACTTCACCAACACCTAAGGCACGTCCTTTACCTGGTCCGCCACACCATCCTAAGAAAAATCCAACTAACTGCCACATTGCATCGAGTCCTAAGCAACCAGGCATAACTGGATCACCAGGAAAGTGACAATCGAAAAACCAAAGATCAGGAGAAATATCTAACTCGGCTAAAATATACCCTTTATCGTATTTTCCGCCTGTTTCGCTTATCGTTACAATACGGTCCATCATAAGCATATTCGGAGCGGGTAATTGACTATTACCTGGCCCGAAAAGCTCCCCTTGACTACATGCTAAGAGATCTTCACGGCTAAAACTTGATTTAAAATTACTCATTTAGGCTTCTTCTAGTTTATAAAGTGTCTAATTTAGCGAACACTTGTAAGCTAAACAACTCTGAACAGTGAAATTTTCCAAACAAACTGTTATTTTGTAGCTATTCTAACGTTAAATTTTATTGATATTATATTAAATGCAAAAAAACCAGAAAAAAGTCGCAAACGCAGAAAAGCAAAAACGCTATCGACAACGACAAAAAGAGTTGGGTCATAAACAAGTTCGTGGTTACGTAACCAAAGATGCGATGAGCTGTTACAATGAAATCCGCGATAAAACCAAATGGACCGACAATGAGGTTTTGTCTAATGCATTGCGGATAACTTATGCTGCTTATAAATGCGGTCAAATTAAATTATTAAATGAATGGCTAAAAGATCATAAGCGTTAATCAGAAATAGCCATAAATTACTTAAAAATCTGTGCATAGTTAACGGATAATAAAATTTAAATTAGTCAAAGTAGTTTCGAGTACTAAGGATTTCGTTATTAAAAAGTTTCAATTGTTTTGTTTTATCCTGCTTAGCTGTTTAACGATGGCAACAAAGAGCACAGCGAAATATATATTACACTCTTCCGTTTCGCCAGAATTTCCCAACGGATTGCATGCACAGTATTTACATTATATGGCGGATAAATTGAATGCCGATCTTGTCATAACACCATTATCTTTTGGTCGTCGATTAGTTGAACTCAGGAATGGTCATTTAGATTTAGTGGTTGGAGTCCACCATTATGCTGCGCCGGATCAGGGCTTCATTATTTTGCAACCGAGTTACGAATCAATTCAAAACACCTTATTCGTGAAGTTAGAAGATAAATATCGATTATCTTCTTTTGAGGAATTTAAACAATCCACTTTTGCGGTTACTATTCGCGGGAATTATTTTCCTGAACTGAGCTTAACTGAAAGGCCGCAAACAGTAAAAGTATCTACATTAAAACAAAAAATAGGTTTACTAGAAAAAGGGAGGGTAGACGGTTTTGTGCATTTTGCTCACAGTACCAATAAGTTATTGGAAACCGTAAAAAGTGAAGTAACTATTGTACCTGCACTCTATCAGCCAGAAGCTCAGCGCAATTACTTTTTTGGGCTAAGTAAATCTTCTAAATTTACCGAAAGACAAGCAGAGATTGAACAAATAATTAGAACAGCTAAACAAAACGGAGATTTTAAAAGAATCAGAGAACAATATTACGCTGATTAACTTCAACTTATATACCCTTTGTGGAAAATGTAATTTTTACAATGGGTGAAAAATTTTTATACACTTTAAACACTCTTCCTTTCTATCTTCCCCTTCAAATGGCCATTGCCGAATTGGCTAACAAATTGCTTTGAATTACTCAAAGAACATAAACAAAGAATATTTTATTTAATGGAACGATTTTGATGGGAACCCGCTCTAAAAGCTATTAGATTTAATTCTCAGTCTTTCAAAGTACCATTTTTAAATGCACACAAAAGGAAGCACCATGGATTCATCTTCAAAGTATCAATCTACTCTTTCTGTTGACGGTAAAAATTACCTTTTTTACGACATTAATAAAGCTGTTTCAGCTGAACAACTTCAACGCCTTCCATTAACTGCAAAGTTGCTTCTGGAGAATCTACTCCGGCATAGTCATAACGATTTTGTACAAACAGAAGATATTGATGCCTTAATAAAATGGGATAATAACGCCGCCTCATCCACCGAGATTGCCTTTGTCCCTTCCCGAGTGATTTTACAAGACTTTACCGGTGTTCCAGCTGTTGTAGATTTAGCTGCAATGCGAGATGCTATGAATGATTTAGGAGGGGATCCTAAAAAAATCAATCCGTTAAAGCCGGTCGACTTGGTGATCGATCACTCAATTATGGTGGATGAGTACGGCAGTAAAGATGCGTTTAAACATAACACTGCAATTGAAGTAAAAAGAAACAAAGAGCGCTATCAATTTTTAAAATGGGGACAAAAAGCTTTTAACAATTTCAAAGTTGTGCCGCCAGGAAAAGGCATTGTTCACCAAGTCAATCTAGAATATTTGGCTCGTGTCACCTTTGCACAAGATAGTGAAGATCCCGATGTTAGTAATAAAGTTCTGTTTCCAGACACTTTAGTTGGCACCGATTCACATACCACTATGATAAATGGACTTGGCGTCATGGGCTGGGGCGTAGGCGGCATCGAGGCAGAGGCTGCCATGTTAGGACAGCCAGTGACAATGCTAATTCCTGAAGTCGTTGCAATGGAATTGACCGGCAAGCTTGCACCTGGGGTCACCGCTACCGATATGGTCCTGGCGGTTACTCAGCAGTTGCGTGAGTTTGGGGTGGTAGGGAAGTTTGTTGAGTTTATCGGTGAAGGTATTCAACATTTGACGGTCGCAGACAGAGCAACTATTGCAAATATGTCGCCCGAATACGGAGCCACATGCGGTTTGTTTCCAATCGATGAACAAACGGTAACCTATTTAAGGTTAACCGGTCGCAGCGAAGAACAGATAGAGTACATTACGCAATATAACAAAGCGCAAAAAATGTGGGGCTCAGATAGCCTAAGTGAAGCCCAATACCATGATAAATTACAATTAGACTTATCCAGCATAGTTCCATCTATTGCTGGGCCCAAAAGACCCCAAGATAGAATTGCCCTTAATGATGCTGCCAGTAGCTTTAAAAAATGGGTGTCGGATCAATCTGATCTGAAAATAGCGCCAAAGGATACCATCGAAGGCCGCTATGAAAATGAAGGCGGGCAGGGGCAAGAGCCCATTAGTAAAAAGGTCGAATGCCAATACAATGGTGAAAGCTTTGACATCGAAGATGGTGCTATCGTCATCGCAGCAATAACAAGCTGCACTAATACCTCGAATCCATCTGTGTTAGTCGCCGCAGGATTATTGGCTAAAAATGCCAATAAATTGGGCTTGCATGTTCATCCTTGGGTAAAAACCAGCTTTGCCCCAGGTTCACAAGTTGTGACAGAGTATTTAGATAAGGCTGAGTTAACTGAAGAGCTGAATCAACTAGGCTTTAACCTTGTGGGATATGGTTGCACAACCTGTATCGGCAATTCAGGTCCTCTTCCGAATCCTATATCGAAAGCGATCAATTCAGGGGATCTCACAGTCTCTTCGGTTCTTTCAGGCAACCGTAATTTTGAAGGTCGCATTCACCCAGAAGTCAAAACAAACTATCTAGCATCTCCACCTCTTGTTGTTGCTTATGCGCTTGCAGGTAACATGAATATAGATCTGACCTCAGAACCCCTAGGCACCAGCAAAGATGGAAAACCTATTTACTTAAGAGATATATGGCCGAGTAATGAGGAAATAGCCGAGATTGTCGAAAAAGTAGTGGATAAAAGCATGTTTACTGAAAAGTATGGCGCTATCTATGACGGTGGAGAGATTTGGAATGACCTCGAAGCGGTTGATTCCGATATTTATGATTGGCCAGAATCAACCTATGTAAAACGCCCGCCATTTTTTGAAAAAATGACAGCGAAGGCTACCGATATTGACCCCATTGAAGGTGCTAAGTGTCTTCTAAAATTAGGTGATAGTGTAACTACTGATCATATTTCACCAGCTGGCACTATTGGATTAGATACTCCAGCAGCAAAATATCTACAGCGACAAAACGTCAATAAAACGGATTTTAATTCCTATGGTTCACGACGTGGTAATCATGAGGTCATGATGCGAGGCACCTTTGCAAATGTGCGTTTAAAAAATCAACTTGCACCTGGAACCGAAGGTGGATGGACTCGTTTGCAGCCAGAGTCTGAGGAAATGACCGTATTTGAAGCCGCTGAAGTTTATAAAAGTCGTGGAACGCCAACTATCGTTATTGCAGGCAAGGAATATGGAACTGGAAGCTCTAGAGATTGGGCTGCAAAAGGACCTTTAATGCTAGGAATCAAAGCCGTTATTGCCCAAAGTTATGAGCGGATCCATAGATCAAATTTAATTGGAATGGGCATATTACCATTACAATTTAAATCAGGACAAAGTGCAGAAACTTACAAGCTAGATGGCACTGAAACCTACGACATTGATGCTATATCCAGTGATCAGAAGAGTGTCGTGGTCAATGTTCACCGCGCCAATAAACAACCCTTTAGTTTTGATGCTGACATTCGCATCGATACTCCCAACGAGTTTGAATATTTCAAACATGGCGGAATCCTGCAGTTCGTGATCAGAAAACTGTTGTAAAACCCAAAAAGAATAGGCCAAGCTTCTTAAATTAGGAGCTTGGCTTAAACGATTTTTGCTTCAACAAAACTACTAAAACCACTAAGAATATTATTAATTTTACTATCTTGTTTATTTTCTGAATTGCCCCCCCTAGTCAAACTTTTCTTAAACGTTTAACATTACAAATAAGTAAATAATACGTAAATGCTTTGTAATCGTGTATTCGTCACGTCGAAGCAGTAAAAATTTACCTTCTAAGAAGCTACAGCTTAAAAGGACGAACTATGAAGACAAACGAATATGATGCAATAGTCGTGGGCTCCGGAATTAGTGGTGGTTGGGCGGCCAAAGAACTGTGTGAAAAAGGTTTAAAGGTTTTGATGTTAGAACGAGGTAAAAACGTAGAACACATCAAAGACTATAAAAACGCTCACAAAGAAGTATGGGACTTCCCCCATAGAGATTTAGCAACCCAAGACATGAAACAAGACTACCCGGTGCTTAGTCGTGATTATCCATTAAATGAGTCAACTTTTGGTATGTGGGCGAATGAGAAAGATGCCCCCTATACCGAAGATAAAAGGTTTGATTGGTTTCGTGGATACCATGTGGGAGGGCGTTCTTTATTGTGGGGACGTCAAAGTTATCGATTAAATGCAGAAGACTTCGAAGCCAATCAAAAAGAGGGCGTAGCAGTGGATTGGCCGATTCGTTATGAAGATCTCTCTGACTGGTATGACTATGTGGAAAGATTTGCAGGAATTAGCGGAAATCGTGACGGTTTAGATGTTTTACCTGACGGGATATATCAACCTGCCATGGCGTTAAATTGTGTTGAAAAAGAAGTCGCCAAGCGAATTAAAAAAGCTTTTAAAGGAACTCGTCATCTAATTCCCGGTAGAACGGCCAATATGACAGAAGCGAAACCCAGTGAAGGTAGGACAGGCTGCCAATATCGCAATAAATGTTGGTACGGGTGTCCATTTGGTGCCTATTTTAGTACTCAGTCTTCAACATTGCCGGCCGCCGTTAAAACCGGCAATTTAACTTTGCGCCCATTTTCCATTGTAAAAGAAATAATCTACGACAAAGATAAAAAACGTGCCACAGGCGTAATGATCATAGATGCCCAGACTAATCAAACAATCGAATACAACAGTAAAATCGTGTTTGTTAATGCATCTGCACTAAACTCTGCCTGGTTATTAATGAATTCTGCTACTGACATTTGGCAGGGAGGACTTGGCAGCAGTAGTGGTGAATTAGGTCACAATGTTATGGACCATCATTTTCGCGCAGGGGCCTCGGCTGAGGTTGAAGGTTTCGATGATAAATATTATTACGGACGCCGACCCAGTGGCTTTTATGTTCCTCGCTACCGAAATTGGGGGAGTGATAGCAGAGACTACTTAAGAGGCTTTGGTTATCAAGGCGGTGCTAGCCGTCAAGGCTGGGGGCGGGATGTTGCGGAAATGGGTATTGGAGCGAATTTAAAAGAACAAATCAGTGAACCTGGAGCTTGGCGGATCGGTATGACTGCGTTCGGAGAAATGTTACCTGACCATAAAAATCGGATCTATTTAAACCATAAAGTAACAGACAAATGGGGGTTACCGGTTTTAGCCATGGACGTTGAAATTAAGGAAAATGAGTATCGAATGCGCAAAGACATGCAACAAGATGCAATCGATTTTTTTGATGCTGCAAAGTTAAAGAATATTGAAGGCTTTGATGCAGGCTATTACCCAGGAATGGGAATTCATGAAATGGGAACTGCGCGTATGGGCAGAGATCCCAAAACCTCGGTGTTAAATGGAAATAATCAGGTTTGGGACGCACTAAACGTGTTTGTAACTGATGGAGCATGTATGACTTCTGCATCTTGCGTCAATCCGTCATTAACCTATATGGCATTGACCGCTAGAGCTGCCGCTTTTGCAGTGGAAGAACTTAAAAAAGGGAATTTGTAATGCAAAGACGAGAATTACTAAAAATGATTGCTGCAGCCACCGGCACTGCATTTATTGGTGGTCAATCTCTGGCTTATGACTTACGGCCAAAGGTATCTTTAACTGATACGAGCTTTAATCAAGAAGACGTTATCTTGTTCAACCAATTGGGAGAAACCATTATTCCGCAAACTGATACTCCTGGCGCGAAGCAAGCCAATGTAGGTCTAACCATAGCCATAATAATTACAGATTGTTATACGGCCGAAGAACAACAGATATTTAAAAAAGGGCTTATAGAGATTGAAAAACAAGCTAGTGATGAATTTAATCAAGCCTTCCTTCTTCTTAGTGCAAATCAGCAAACGCAGTTACTCACTAAACTCGACACCGAAGCTAAACAATATATTCATCAAAACAAACAACAAATAGCGAATAAATCCGTTCCTATTCACTATTTTACGATGCTCAAACAATTAGTTTTGTTTAGTTTTTTTAGCTCTGAATTGGCAGCAACAAAAGTCTTACGCCATGTAGCGATCCCAGGATCTTATAACGGCGATTTGGATTATAAAAAAGGAGATAGAGCATGGGCCAGATAACCCCAAAAACAGAATATTTATTCATTTCCTGTTTTTCAAAAATCCCCCTAATGCTTGCGATAGGCTTTGCTCTTTCTGGGGGCCAAAGTATTGCTGGTGAAGCGCCTATTGAACCTTGGCAACAAGCTGAAAAAACCGAGGTTTGGAAGCCTGTCCCTAAGGTTATTTCGGCACCAGAGAATCGTCCACCTTCCGATGCAATTGTATTATTTGACGGGACTGATTTGTCTAGATGGCGATCTTTATCTAATGAAGATGCTAAATGGATAGTTGAAAATGGCAGCTTGACTGTTAATCCTGGAGCAGGAGACATTAAAACTGTAAAAGAATTTTGCGATATTCAATTGCATTTAGAGTGGAAAACGCCAACAGAAGTAGCGAGGCTTGAGGGACAACAACGCCACAACAGTGGTGTTTTTTTGCAGCAAAGATATGAAATTCAAATATTAGATTCATACAACAATCAAACTTATGCAAATGGACAAGCAGCTAGCGTCTATAAACAAAGTATACCATTGGTTAATGCAATGCGACCTGCAGGTCAATGGCAGGTGTATGACATCATTTATAAGGCCCCAAAATTTAATGGGGATAGATTAACTTCTCCTGCTTTTATTACGGTTTTACATAACGGAGTTGTTGTACAAAACCACACCGAAATAAAAGGTAAAACAGAATGGATTGGAGCACCAAGTTATGAGGCTCATGGCTGCGCACCAATTCAATTACAAGACCACGGAAATAAAGTCAGTTTCAGAAATATTTGGCTTAGAGAATTAAAAAATACACCTTAAAAAAAACCTAATAAATTGATCAAATATCAGGCTATACAGTGTGTTTTTTAACTAAATTAGACAGTCTTATTTTGATTTTGATGATAGTGTGAAGTTACGCAAGGTTATGCGTAACTCTTGCAGGCCAACAGCAGTATAGATTGAATATTCTTTACATGGAAAGTTCTAACAATTCAAAGCGAAGTTGCTTCGACCTTAAGGATTATAGGTTTTAGAATTCAAATTGTTCAAAATCGTATTGTTAGTGTGTTTTATCGTGCTGTTTTTAACGAGTAGTTATAAATAAAAATGGGCAGTTTGTGTCAAGTAGACGTGCTTAAAAAGTGGCATTATTTAAATGACTTTGATGCAAATTCGCCTTCAGAAAAACGCTTTTTTGTTCTATTTACTGGCCGTTTTTGAGGATACAATTTAATTGAAATAGACAAGGTCAACTACAAATATAGTTGACCTTTATCTTATTAAAACCGTAAATATTTACACTAAAGCAAACGCTCTATTCTAGTTTTTAGTTGGTCGTTTTCTCTCTCTAATTGTTCTTTTTGACGCATTAACTCAATGACCATTGCAGTAGCAACCCAATCAATCTGAAATTGCTGATTAAGTCGAACGGCTTTTTTTATCCAGTGAGCGCTGTCTAAATCAAAAATCCATTCAGAAATAGTATTTCCTTCAATGGGTATGGCTATCCCGTATTCTACAACTGCGTAAATCGAGTCTTGGGTAATTTCGTCGTATTCACATAACTCATGAATTGAAAGGTGAAGTGTAATTTCTGACATCTTAATTGCTCCAATCTGCTCTAGGATCAAAATTAGCGGCTTCAGCTAATTGAGCCCACAATTTTTCTGTTTCAGGAGTTGTTTTGCTTGGAATATCTATTTTAATCACGGCAAAAAGATCACCTTGCTGCTGTTTATGCTTAAGCCCTTTACCTTTCACACGTAACTTTTGTCCTGAGCGGCTATTAGCTGGAATATTAAGACTAATTTTCCCGTACAACGTCGGCACCTCGAGTTTAGTACCAAGTGCAGCTTCCCAAGGAGCTAAGGGTAAGGTAAGTAATAGGTTATGGCCCTGAACATCAAATAAAGGGTGGGGTATTAAACGAATATGTAAATATAAATCGCCATTTAATTTGCTTTCACTTCCTGGTACTCCTTGACCTTTAACTCTAATTCGCTCGCCATCAGAGGTCCCTTCAGGAATCTTAACTTCAAGTGACTTCTTCAGCTGTTCAACTCTATTACCGGTTAAATTAGGAACTGTATATTCCACTCTTTTCACTATGCCTTTAACAGATTCTTCCAAAAACAGTGGTACTTCTAATTCAACATCTTGGCCCTTAAATAAGTCAGACTCTGTTTGACGTGATTGTCGATGTTGACGATTTGCACCACCAAAAATTGAATTAAAAAAGTCGGAAAAATCAGCACTTCCAGAACCAGGTGAATGTTCATAGTTTCCACTAGGCTGCCAATCGGGCGGGACATCAAACCCTTTTCCTCCTTGAGCACCGTAACGTTTTAATTGATCATACTCGGCTCGTTTGTTTTCATTTTTCAATACTTCGTAGGCTTCAGCCACTTCTCTGAACTTTTCTTCTGCGTCTGGAGCTGCATTCATATCGGGATGAAGTTTGAGTGCAAGTTTACGATAGGCCTTTTTAATCTCTTTTAAATCAGCGTCATCTTTGACACCTAAAACTTGATAGTAATCTTTAAAATCCATACATGTTCCTTACCCGATAGTTAGAGCGACATAATGTTTACATCGTTCGGCGTAATAATTCTTTGACCTCATACATATTTTGTATGTATCAGTCTGATTATAGTTCCTTCATGATCGCGATATAAATGGTATTACTAGTTTGTATCCCTAAGAAGCAAATGTTGTTGATGTAGATCAACATAAAACGTGGCTATTGCTTTAAATTAATATACATCTTCAAACAACAGCGAGGCCTTTCAGATGATTTCCACTTCGATATTCCCAGGTCGTTATGTTCAAGGTGACCAAGCACTAAGCATTCTGCCTGAAGAAGTAGCAAGACACGGCAAGAGAGCTTTTATCATAGCTGATAAATTTGTTACTGATAGTAATAATGGAATGTTTAAAGAGGCTTTGGGTCAATTAAATGATTCTAAACTACAGCTTTTTGGTGGTGAATGTTGCGACCAAGAAATAACCAAGCTATGTGAACGGTTTTCCGGTGACACCAGTGATGTGATTATTGGTATTGGCGGTGGTAAAACACTTGATACAGCTAAAGTTGTCGGCTACAAACAAAATTGTCCGATCATCTTAATTCCAACCATTGCCTCTACTGACGCACCATGTAGCGCGTTATCCGTAATATACAATTCCGATGGTTCATTTAATCGATATGAAGTACTGCCACATAACCCTGAGGTGGTTTTAGTCGACACTAATGTCATAACCCACGCTCCGGTAAGATTTTTAGTGGCAGGCATGGGAGATGCATTTGCCACTTGGTTTGAAGCTGAAGATTGCAGAGTAAAACGCGGCACAAACATGACCGGCAGAGTAGGGCCACTAAGTGCTTATGCCTTAGCTAAGTTATGTCATGAAATCTTGATTGAATATGGTCTATATGCAAAACGCGCTTGTGAAAGCAGCATAGTAACGCCCGCACTTGAACATGTAGTTGAGGCCAATACGTTATTAAGTGGATTAGGCTTTGAAAGTGGCGGTTTGGCAGCAGCACATGCAATCCACAACGGATTAACGACTATCGCAGCTACTCACAATTATTATCATGGTGAAAAAGTCGCAATTGGACTTCAAGCAATGATGTTTCTCACTGATAGGCCCAGTAAAACCATTGATTTAGTATTCGATTTTTGTCAATCAATCGGTTTACCTATTTGTCTTGAGGATATTGGAATGATTGATCCCACGGAAGATGATCTAATGAAAGTTGCTAAACGAGCATGTGCTGAGGGTGAAACTATCCATAATGAGCCTTATGAAGTAACCCATAGAAAAGTCATGCATTGCATTAAAGCCGCAGATGCCGAAGGTAGACGTAGAAAGAAATTATAAATCTAATGGAGTTAACCATTTGTCAAAGCCCTTGACTCTGACAAGTGGTTTGCACACCTTTCAATGTGTTGGGCGACATGGACTAACCAGCGAAAAGCATCCAGCATGTTAGTTGCATCTACTATGTTAAACTCATCGTTGGTTACTCTTGTAAGTATATTATGCCTAAATTCCCGATGTTCAGAATTGAGTTTTTTGTATAATTCAGTCACTTTTTTCATTGGTGTTGACCATTGGTTTTGCTCAATTCCGCTGACTAATGTTGTTATTGCCTCGTTTAGTTTAATAGACCAATCATTGAGTTCAGTGGGTAGGGAATTAGAAAACCTTTGACTGGGTAATTCTTCGCATCGTTCATGTAACCTTTGCATATGATCCAAAGTGTGAATCATATTTAATAGGCGTTCTTGTTGCGCGCTGTTTTCAACCGGGATGGAATCTATAAATTCACGAGAAACATCAATATCGGTCTGTAGTTCAACCAGTTTAGTGGCCATTGAAGTGTCTTTTTGCAATATTTCTGACGTGGTTTTTAATAACGAAATCATTTGTTTTCTTAACGAATCCAGCGCTAAATCTAGTGCAATTGAAGGTTGATTAAGAATGCTGTCGTCTAACTGATCTGAATTTGTTTTTTGATTAGATCGAATTAAGCGTTCTATCACTTTTGCAAAAACGTTGCTAAAGGGTAAAACAATAATGATCCCGAGTAAGTTAAACGCCGAATGAAAAGTAATTAGCGCTATTTCTGCATGTTCAACGATAGGCTCTGCCGTAAGATATTCCCATGCCACTACAAAAGGCGTAACAAACATTAAAGCGGTTACACCTGTAAATAGATTATAAATCACATGAGAATAGCCAGTACGCTTAGCGGCTATAGATGCCCCCGTTGTTGCCATTAGTGCGGTTACAGTAGTGCCAATGTCCATTCCTATCACCAGGGTTGCTGCTACTTCAAAATCAATTAAATCGGAATAAAGCGCAGTTAATGCAGCGGCGACACCGGCGCTTGATGATTGGGTAACGAGGGTAAAAAGGATAGCAAAACCTAAAACCGTTAATTTTTGCAATAAGGTGGAAACCGACAAACCTTCGAATGAGAAAAAATCTCGCAGGCTAGACATACTTTGTTGGAGTTCAGTTATTCCTACAAAAATAAGTCCAAAACCCGCAATAGTTAGCCCTAATGCGGCTAAGTTCGTTTTAGCAAACAGACGAAGAAGAGCGCCACTAAAAATAAGCGGAAACGCAATTACACCGAGTTTAAGTTTAAACCCAAACAATAAAACCAACCATCCGGTAATGGTTGTTCCTATGTTAGCGCCAAATATAACGCCTAGCGAATGACTAAAAGTCATTAAACCAGCTCTTACAAAGCCGACCGTTGCCACAGTTACTGCACTAGAGGATTGTAAAATGGCTGTACTCAACGCGCCACAAAGTGCGCCAGAGTAGGGGCTGCGAGTGTATTCCATTAAACGAACTCTAATTAATTTACCTGCGAGATCTTTTAAACCGTCAGTCATAACTATCATGCCAAGCAAGAAAAGTCCGACGCCGCCTAAAATCTCTGCAAATAGTGTCCATTTATCTGTCATTCAATTTGCCCATAAGTTATCCATGCTACTGAGACACAATGTGTCCAGCTTGAAACTCTTCTAATCATGCAATTTTGTAACCCTGACACTGTAATATTTTCACAGATGCAGATATTAGATTAGTCTAGAAAACACAATTTTGAACCAATAAAAAAGATAGGTAAGAAAATAATTCTTTTAAATCAATGCATTTAGCCAATTTGAGCATACCAAACGAGTTGCCACGTCCACATGGTCCAGTCTTTGCTCCATACCTAGTGCAGTCAACAAACGTCTTATTTAACTTCAACACTAAACGGAGAATTTTATGAATGATGATCAAATTAAAGGCAACTGGAAAGAGTTAAAAGGTAAAGTACAGAAGAACTGGGGAAAGATTACCAATGATGACCTTGATAAAATGGAAGGTACTCGTAAAGAGTTAGTTGGTAAGGTCCAGCAGTCCTATGGAAAATCCAAAGAAGAAGCGGAAAAACAAGTCGATCAATTCCTTAATAGCTAATTTCTCGTTACTTTAAAAAAACTAGTGGTCGGTAAATACCGACCACTTTTTATACCGTACTAAGAAACGATCATTAACCATATTTCAAAAGCTTCATGTAATAACTTCCTGAATCATTCCTGAGTAAACCCTAAATCTCAATTCCCAAAATCTTAAAACTCTGAATCTTATAAGAGTATGTTCGAACCTCTAAACACTCAATTTAAACGGATGAGTGCTTATTAAGTTAAAGTGATGATCCAACAAAGATTAAATGGCCACAGAAAATAAATTCCTCTAAAACAAATCTTCTAATTGAATCTAGTTTGCTCAAAACAAAAATAAGAGTAACAGCACCGTACGTAAATTCTGACAACTTAGGTACGTTAAATTCAAAAAGCAGAAGCACACAGACTCGTTAAATAAGCCCATATTTTATCAAAAACGCCCGAGAAGCCCTCTCATCCACATTAATACCAATATTCGTATAATGTATATTATGTTAAATTAAATATAGTTTTATTAATAAGTGCTTACTCTCGCTGCCCGACACCACCAGAATTGACGTATTGAGGCTAAATGAGATTTTGTCACCCCTCTTTGAATTTAATAATTAAATTATTTTTGTAGGAACTCTTGCGTTTAATTTGATTGGAGTTGGCTTGTTGAATGGCAATTATTGAATACTATGATTTAATAGGTTCACTTCTTATAAAGCCCTAGATACTTTTAAACACTGATCGTTGAAATATGATCTGATTGAATGTTTTGTTTTTGTTTCTACAAACAGCTAGAAATTACTCTTTGGCTAATAATTGAAAGTGTTTTTCTTTCTCGGAAACTTACAAGTATCGACTGACGTTTCAATTATTGAACGCTACCAAGGCCCAGTTAGTAAATCTTACTAGTTAGTGGTTAATCGAGTCTTGTTTAAAAATTTCTCGATTACCTATTCTAGTTTATCTCTGTGATCTCAGTACTTTGTGATTAGCATTTCAAACATTAGTATTTTAAAAGAATAATTGAGTGTCATTTTTTTGGTATTTGAAAATTGACAGCCTAGCAATAGCTAAAATGAAGTGATTGTTTAGAGTGTTACATGGGTTTAAATAGCTGCAAATAAATACTTTTTCTCAATGTGGTAAGTGAATCATGGTTATATTTTGCGAATTTATTAACCTTTAGCTAAATTATTTAGTTATTGTTAGCTATAGCTAAATAATTTAGATTTTTGTAGTGAAAAAGTATTTATGAAACAACGGTACCTCAGCTTATTGGTATTTTTAGGGTTTTGTGTTGAAGCGTCTGATTCAAAACCCGTTATAGCTATTTTTGATCGGAAAATTGAATTGCCCAGCAATTGTGTCCGAAATATAAAACAAAGTAATCAAACGCAAATATCTTATTATTGTTCAGCAAATAATATTAAGTCTGACATTTGTGAAGTGATTGTTACTGCTAATGATTTTAATCAAAGCATTATTTCAAACTTGGTAGCGGATTTAAGTTTAGACAGTAACTCGTATAGATTGAACCAGTTTAAAGTATCGGAGTTGTCTAAAAAGGACAGCAATTCGGCATTTCGTATCTACACTTCAATATGTAACGCTGACGCATGTATTACTATTTTTGGAAACTATCAAACTGTTGTTTCTGATATAAAACAACAATTGAGGTAATTAAACAGATGATTGAGTATACAAAAGAAATGTGGGGGCTAGCCTCTGAAGGAGAAAAGCAAGGTGTACTCTTTTTTGTCGTCTTCTATCTGTTGATAGTGTGCTTATATTCTTTTATCAAACAAATTTTAATACGACAGTGGCCTGTAGCAAAAGGTACTTTATTAACAGCCTCTGTTGAACAATCGGGAGTACCGCAAATTCTTTTATCCGACCAAGAATATAAAGTGAACTCGTTATATGCGTATCAGGTCTCAGGTAAAGTGTATCAAGGAAAACGAGTGTCTCCATGGATTATAATTGCCTCGCACAATGCTAAATTCATCCTTAAAACCCAGTTAAATAAGATCAAAAAAAATGAAGATGGCAGCGTAAATGTAATTTATAACCCTAAAGCACCCGCTAAAAGCTATTTATTAAAACCAGGCGTTATTGGTATGGTTATCACTTTCGGTATCGCGGTTATCCCGCTGCTGTTATATTTTCAAGAATACTGTGCTTGAGGTCTTAAAAAGCACATAGGTATCGCCTCAGAACAGCACTTTAGTGGATTTTCATTTAGCGTTATGCAACAACCATAACCCTTCCCTATTTTTTATTTAATGCTGCTGTAGCCTGTTATACACACATAAACTCGCGTAAGCATCGTTGGATGCATAAAGTATTTGTTTTGTTGTTAACGTTATATTTGACCAATTACTTTTCTGTGCAGATTTCGAGAGTTTTTGATGCAGTACCATGGCAACCGCTAATCTCGCCCCAACCTTGTCCTTTAGATTAAGATGTTGCATCACTGAACTAGACAACTCTTCTGTATTGACCAATTCAACAGCAAATTTTTTACGCAACAACTTTCGATCAACGGTTAAGCCGAACCCTACTTTCTTAATCTCTGGATTTTGCAAAATAGGCAAAATTACAGTTAACGCGTCCAAAAAATGCGTTTGAAATAAATATGAATTATTAAGCGTGGATAACTGAATTAAATGAGGGCCATCAGAAACCTCCCCTTTAACAAATACAGGTTTAGATTCAGTATCAAAACCAAGTGCAACATGCTCTTCTAGTATTTGTAAAACTTGTTTTGCTCGTTTGTCAGTAGTCACAACTTCTACTTTATCTACAGGTAAGCCGACAAATATCGGTAATTGATTTATTTCATCCTTTGTTGGCCTATCCACTAGGTACCTCTATTTAGAAAGTTTTAGGAAGTACACCGTAAATCAAGTTCACCTGTTTGGGCAACTCATCTTCGACGATAAATAATGAATATCTTACCTACAAAGCGCCTATCTAGGAGATATAAAAAAACCTTAAGGAATTAATTATGTTGCGTAATGTCCATGTTAATATTCAATTATCTAAACTCAGTTTAAATTCGTATCTAAAGACTGAGTATAATGATTTAACACAATGACTTAACAAAGTGCATTAGAAATCAGGAAGATAACCTAAGTGACACAAAAGAAATCAACCATCAGTAAAGTAATACGAACTTTCGTCGTTTTGTGTTTGGTGCTTATTTTAGCGCTGCTGTTTTCGTTTGTGTTTAGAAACTCGTTGGTAGAATGGGTAAGTTCCTTTTGGCTAACAGAGGATGTTTCCATAGAATGTTTAGACTTCGACGTTGGTATGGATCCTTTATTAGTCATCAAAACAATATGTCTCAAGGCCGAAGGTATAGAGATTCAAATCAATAACGCAGAATATACTATTGCCTCAAGCGAGTTTTCTAAACGCAATTTTATTACTCAAGCCAATGTCAATATCGAACGTATAGATGTACTCCATCAACAAATCCCCTACTCATCAGACGCTGATCCTGAAGCAAACCCTGTCGCATTTGAGCAAACAGTAGCTAACAATGAGTTATGGTCACTGCCAGAGCTTTTGCCGCTGATTAAAATTGACCAAATCAATATAGATTCTTATCTTTTTGAACACGTTTTAAGTATTAGCATTTTTCAACCCAGTCGCTCGGAACTGGCCATTAGAGGTGACATAGAGGCAAATCTGGTGATAGCTAAAGGCAATGTTAGCGGCGATTTTAATTGGTCTGGAAAGTTAATTTTATCGCAAAGCCAGCAACTTGAAATAATGAGTCAGCCTTATCAAGGCTATATTAAAGATTGGCAAGGTTTGATGGAAATGCCAATTCAAAGCCATTTTCAATACTCAGGGTCAATGCTTCAAAGCCAACATGAGTTTAACCTCAGCAATGTTATTACATTTGATAATTGTGCGATCCCACTGCAAGTTGATGGGGTCATTGATACCCAGTTAATTTTGACATCGTTGCAACTGCAAATAGACCTTAGCTCTTTACACACTCAAGTAACAACGAGTCAATGTAGTTCGGCGACAGCGGTTACCACTGCAGTCAATCTAGATTCTTGGTTAATAGACATCCCTGCACTTAATACTGTATCTCAATCGGGTATTACGCTGCCAGAAATTAACCTCATGTCTAATGCAGTGGAAAATCCAGTAAAAATTAAGTTGAATGATATTCAAATAAGTAGTCAAAACGATGTGAAATTAAATTATCAGATGACACTAAATTCCAATGCAACCGCTATTTTAAGTGCTGATAGTGCTCAACCTATTGACGCAAAACTAAATATCACGGCCTCTGGGAGTATTTTAAAAGAGGCTGAAGAAACTCGAATTAGCGGTACTAAAAACCTTTTTCAGATTAGCGATGTAACAACCGATTTAGGCACAATTAAATCCGTTAATACTCGCTTCGATTTCTCTTTATTAAAAAGCGCTGATGGCCCTTGGAAAACACGTGGTAATGGTCAGATTCAGGCTAACGAGTTAACAAATAAAGCTTTAACTATTCGTTCTCTGGTCACTGATTTTAACATTGAGCAAGACACAATCGCTCTGTTAACCGTTAATCTTAAAACTAAGCTGCAAGGGATTCAAAATGATAAATTTGCGGTGAAAACGGTTAGTAACGATCTCAGCCTTAGTTTCGCTGAATTTCAACAAATCAGTGGCAACGGGAAATCAAAATTACAAGGCATTACTGCAAATACTGTCAATATAAGTAGTTTCGATTTTAACCATCAAGTTAACGGCCAGATTCAACCCTACAAGTTAGCTGGGAACCATGAGTTTACTTTGCCTTCTGGTTTATTAGGGAATCTATTTCACGATGAGCAAAATATATCGGTTTTAGTGCCTGAACAGTCAGTAACCTATCTTAATTCCATTGTGAAACAGTTAGCGCCAGAGCTGAATTTGTTAACCGGAAAACTAGCGGTGAGTTTAACAAAGGCAAATGACGAAAGTGACTTCAACGGTAAGGCTATGCTGAATAATTTGAGCGCCGAATACCAAGATTATCAGATAATAAATGCACAAATTGACGCTCCATTTATACTTGATTCATCTGGAATTCAGCTTAACAATGGCAAAATTAACGTAGAAGAGATTAATGTAGGCGTCCCCATGACGCAGATTGACGCAAGTTTAAGTATGCACGATAGTGTGCCTAAGTTAGATTTTGCCCAAGCCCACATTATTGGCGGACAAGTGACACTTTCTGACTTTTGGCTAGACAACCGAAAACAATTACTTATGCTGGATATTAATGATATTGATTTAAAGCAACTGGTAGATTTACAAAATCAAGAAGGTATCGAAGTTAGCGGTGAAGTATCTGGAGATCTACCCATTTATTGGGACTCCGGATTCAGCACAATTGACAAAGGTATATTATTAAACGATGGGCCTGGTAAGTTAAAAATAAGCAATAACGAAGCCTTTAACGCCATCAAACAACAGCAAGATCAATTGGCCTTTTTAGAAAATGTCGAATTTAGCAAGCTTTCAAGTGAAGTATCTCTGTCGGATGATGGCTGGTTAGATTTGAAAATCGGAATAAATGGAATTAACCCTGAAAAAAACCAAGAAATAAACTTTAATTACAGCCATAAAGAAAACATTTTCACGTTATTTAAGTCAATGCGAATAACTAACTCAGTTCAAAATTCCATTGAAAAACGCATTCAACAAAGATTATCAAATAAGGATAAGAATCTGTGAAAAAACTGCTCATATTGGTTCCTGCAATGTTTATCATTGCTTGTACGCACACAGTGCAAGTTGAAACCAAAGAACCGATTACAATTAATATTAACGTTAAAGTTGACCATGAAATTAGGGTTAAAGTTGACAAAGAATTAGATGATATCTTCAGTGATGACAGTGAATTATTTTAAGGAGTTATGATGAAATTTTTACGTATAACAATGTTAAGTACCCTACTCTTTTGTAGCGCTGTATTTGCTCTAGAGTTAGATGATGCTAAACAAAGTGGTTTAGTCGGCGAACAAGACAACGGCTATTTAGGCGCGGTAGTAAACCGCTCTGATGTGATGGAATTAGTTGGTGAGATCAATGTTAAACGCAAAGCGAAATACATTGAGTTGGCAAATAAAAATAATATATCTTTAGCACAAGTTGAAAAATTAGCCGCTAAAAAAGCTTTCGAAAAAACCGCTAAGGGACACTACATCAAATATGATGGTGATTGGGTGAAAAAATAATGGTCAGGGGGTTTTTGACTATCTAAATATCATCATTTGATTGTCAAAAGCCTCAGCTTGCACGACCGCAATATGGTCAATGAGCAAACTGACAGAGATTTATGCATGGATGCATTAAAACGTCTCGAAGAAAAAAATAAACAACATCAGCAATTATTGAAAAAAGCAAAATAAACGGATCTTTCCAATATTTTTACTCGCTATTTTGGCTTTTCTGATTTATCTAGCTACTATTTGGTACGTTGCGGATTTAAGCAGTTCAAGGGAGCCTGATCGACTACCAGAGATGACGCGGCACTTATGGTTACTGTGTATGATCTTTACTGTCGGCTTAGGGTCAATGTTGGTAATTAAGAGTTATACCTCGACTCTTTACGCGGAAACCGTTGCTCAAAGAGTAAATGCTAGATTAAACTATATGGTAGTAATCTCCAACGCCCTGTGGCTATTACTACCTGGCTTAGGGTTAATTTACCTTGGTATTTGGCTTGATGATTTGATCACGGCTAACCGTTATGCACTAGCAAAATTTTTGAGGTTCGGTTTTAATCATCCTCCATTTATATTAGAAATAATTGCGGTAGGAACAATCGTTCTCAGTGCAACGATTTTAGTTATTTCTATTTTTCTAAATTTTGTTTTACTCCCAAGATTCATTGCGCATCAAGTTAGAAAGCTAAAACGCAAAAAAACCTAACTATATAGACAACTCACTTCGACATTTAAGGTCCCGATCAAAACCACGAAAATAATACGTACTATTACCTATATCGACTGATTTTTCGAACCTTTATACTTCCCCATTCTGAAATTAACCCCATTAAATCACCTATCTAATTTTAAAAGAAAATTGCCTAAAAGCGATTTGTACTTAGAGTGTGGATGTTTGTAATAGGAAAGGACGGTTAGAATGGAAAAAGTAAAAACCGCTGGGACTCAGTTGTTGTGGCATACTATTTCTGCACAAGAATCTATTGCTAAATTAAACTCAAATGAGTTAGGCGTAACCCAAAGCGATGCCATAGAAAGGCTTAAAAATCATGGACCTAACCGACTTCCGCAAACTTCAGGGCGAAATCCTTTACTACGGTTCTTCTCACACTTTCACAACATATTAATATATGTATTAATCGGCTCTGCAATCATTACTGCGTTGCTTGAGCATTGGATAGATAGCGGCGTAATATTAACGGTTGTGATTGCTAATGCCATTATTGGTTATATCCAAGAAGGCAAAGCCGAACAAGCAATGAATGCTATTCGTCACATGCTAGCACCTAAGGCGAATGTTATTCGCGACGGTGAACGAATTACCATTGATGGCGAAAATTTAGTGCCTGGTGATATCGTGCTTTTAGAGGCTGGAGATAAAGTCCCTGCCGATTTGAGATTATTCAGCGCGCATAACGCATACATCCAAGAAGCCATTTTAACCGGTGAATCGGTTCCTGTAGAAAAAAACATTCAACTGGTAGATGTAAATTCATCCTTGGGCGATCGTTCATGTATGGCGTTTTCAGGAACATTAGTTACTAGTGGACAATGCAAAGGCGTGGTCGTTGCTACTGGGCCGGATACTGAAATAGGACGCATCAGTGGGTTATTGAATAAAGTTGAAACACTAACCACTCCCCTAGTTACGCAAATGGGAATATTTGCAAAATGGTTAACGGTGTTCATTTTGGTGATCGCAGCTTTATTAATTGTATTTGGTACTTTTGTAGCGAACTACGATTTTACTGAAATGTTTATGGCTGTAGTTGGCCTATCCGTTGCGGCAATTCCTGAAGGTTTACCAGCGGTACTAACGATTACACTTGCTATTGGCGTACAAGCTATGGCTCGTCGAAATGCCATCGTCCGACGACTACCAGCGATTGAAACATTGGGTTCTGTGTCTGTCATTTGTACCGATAAAACTGGAACTCTGACCCGCAATGAAATGATGGTTTCGTCTGTTCTTACCCACAAGCACTTATTTACCCTAACCGGAAACGGCTACGAGCCTAGGGGCACACTAAAATTAGGCGACAATACAGTCACTCTGGATGAACATTCTATGCTCGAAGAAATAGCTCGAGCATCAACACTGTGTAACGATGCGGCGCTTCGCGAGGTTGGGGATAACTGGACGGTAGAAGGTGATCCTATGGAAGGCGCTTTATTAGCATTCGCTGGGAAAATGGATTTAGATATTCGCCAAGAAAAAGCCCTATGGACACGCACAGACGCTATTCCGTTTGACGCTAAACATCGATTTATGGCTACCCTAAACCATGATCACGAACAACACGCTTTTGCATTTATCAAAGGAGCGCCTGAACAAATATTAGCGATGTGTGAAAATCAACGAGGCGCGGATGGTTCAACAGAACCACTTGATAAAAACTACTGGAATCAACAATCAGAATCTATCGCAGCTTTAGGTCAGCGGGTTTTAGCTTTCGCGGTAAAATCAATGCCGCCAGAGCATTCCGTTCTGGAACATCAGGATATAACTGGCAGTATAACCTTATTAGGTTTAGTTGGCATGATCGATCCCCCTAGGCAAGAGGCAATTGAGGCGGTAGCTGAATGTCACCGCGCAGGTATACAAGTCAAAATGATAACGGGCGACCATACTAAAACTGCGGCGGCTATTGGCAAACAAATCGGTTTGCACAACCTTGAAAAGGTCCTTACTGGTGCAGATTTAGACCAACTGGATGATACTCAGTTACGCCAAATCGTCCTCGATTGTGATATTTTCGCGCGTACAAGTCCTGAACACAAACTACGACTCGTTATGGCCCTACAATCCCATGGAATGACAGTTGCCATGACGGGGGATGGGGTGAATGATGCCCCTGCCCTTAAGCGCGCGGATGCCGGTATTGCGATGGGACAAAAAGGCAGCGAAGCGGCTAAAGAAGCAGCTGACCTAGTATTAGCTGATGACAACTTCTCTTCCATTGTCGCAGCTGTTGCGGAAGGACGGACCGTTTACGATAATTTGAAAAAGGTAATTAGCTGGACGTTACCCACTAATGCCGGTGAAGCCATGACAATCATTGTGGCTTTATTAATGGGAATGACATTGCCTGTCACCCCAATACAAATTTTATGGATAAATTTAGTCACGGCAATCACACTCGGGGTGGTATTGGCCTTTGAACCAACTGAAGAAGATACTATGCAGCGACCGCCAAGAAGCCGCAATGAGCCGCTATTGAACGCTGGATTAATTTGGCATGTGGTGTTGGTCTCGCTGTTATTTTTATGCGGTGTATTCGGTATTTATCAATATGCAATTGAAAAAGGTTATTCAATTGAACTGGCTCGCACTATCGCGTTAAATACGCTGGTTGTTATGGAAATTTTTCACCTTTTCTTCATCCGTAATATTTATGGCACATCGTTAACCTGGAAGGCGATTCGCGGCACGAAATTTGTGTGGTCAGTAATTTTAGCCATTACACTAGCTCAATTTGCCATCACTTACTTAAAACCACTTCAATCTGTATTTGATACTGTGGCAATTCCTTTTTGGGATGGTCTGATAATTGTCGCTGTTGGGGTTGCACTATTTACCATTATTGAAATTGAAAAACAGCTACGTTTAGCGTTTACAAAAGTAAAAAATAGCAACTAACTCAACGATTATCTAAACTACTGACTCATCTAATCTCCTGCACTAATAAGAGCTATTTTTAGTAAAGGAGATTAGTAACAACAGCCACCATTTAAATAACCGTTTTAATGCTTACGAAACCGGAGATACAAAGCCTTTAGGTTTTATCGCTAACACTGAACTTTGTAATTGATAAAGAATAGTCTCAGCAGTATTTCCAATAACAAGTCCTGCAATACCTGTCCGTGCAACGGTTCCCATAACCACTAAATCGGCTTTAATGCTATCGGCTATTTTAGGCAATTCCTGACCGGGGTTGCCTTTACTTATGTGTGAGCGAAGGGATAAGAAATTGAAAGCCTCCTCTCCTATTTTTTGTTTTAACTCATCAAATATAGAATCCATCCTAAATTTTCTATTACGGTACTCCGACTCGTACAATTCTCTTTCAACTTTTTCTGGTTGTTCGACCCAAAGGCTAATAAATCCAGCATCAGGCACGTCATACGCATTTACTACGTGCAATGTGGCAAATTCAGACAAGGATATTGACCCTGCGAGTTCAATGATCATGTCATTTAATTCATCGTTACAGGTTTCATCATCTTCTGAATCAAAATCAACCGCCGCCATAACGTGTTTATATTCAGCCTGTTCATCTTTCTTCATTAACCACACTGGGCAAGGACAATTGCGTAGTAATTGCATATCATCACTGCCGATTAAGCGATCTAACCAGCTAACTTTATCAGCCTCTTTTACCACCAAATCATATTTTTGGGAAAGAACGGCTCGGATACTTTCTAAATACCTTTTACCTACTCTGACTTGAGCTTTTGCGTTTACCTCGTTATCCAAGGAAGCAATCAACTGTTGTAAATTTTCGAGTTCACTATTGAGGATATTTTCTTCGAGTTTGTGCTTATCAATACCTGTACTTTTTGGAAGAGAAAGTTTAGGAAGCACATAAAGCAAGGTTAAATCTGCTTGGTTGTTTTTAGCAAGGGAAACTGTTCGCATTAGTGCGGGTGAAGGTTCGTTCATGTGATTGCTCATTACGTATAGAAAGTTCTTAAACCTTTTCATATTGAGTATCTCCTATTACATTTTCATTTGATTGCACATAAAGTCCATCGAGTAAAACACTAGCTGCCCGATCTGCGGTATCTTGGAAGGGTTCTAAAATCAGTTCAACACCAAGTAAGGCTAACTCTTCGCTATCATCGCTACTATGTGAAACAGCGCCAAGCTTGCCAGTGAAACCAGCAACTTGAGTTAATTGAACTATGGTTCTTCGTGTGTCTTCTGCTGATAAGCCAGTTTGGTGATGCGGGATGGTTGATAACACCCATTTAGCGCGTTTGAGGGGTAATTCAAGAATAAATTCGGCATCAGTTGCGTCGCCATACTCGGTACTTAGACCCAGATAATTCCAACGTTTTATCGCAGCAGGATTAAAATCGACGCCTAACACTTTGATTCCTTTCTGTTTCAAACGCATGGCAATAGCGGTCCCCAAACGGCCTAGCCCAAAGATAATCACCGAGTAATCTTCACCGGAAAGGTGTTCAGTGGCTTTTTCTCGAGGTGCCCCAGGACGCTCAAACCAACTAATAAAGGGTTCAAAAAATCCATACAATTGATGGGAATAAGTGATCATATAAGTTGATGCTGCGATAGTGACAATGCCGACTAAAGTCACTAATCCTAAAATATCTGAGGGTACATGGCCTAAGCTGATACCCATAGCAATAAAAATCAATGAGAATTCGCTTATTTGTGCCACTGTCAAACCTGCTAGAAATCCGGTCCTTTTGCGATACCCCAATATCCCCATAATAATCATAACAATTAGAGGATTACCAATAAGCACAAACAATGAAAATAGGATTGCGCCTTGAAAATGAGAACCCAGTAGGGTCAGATCTAGCGAAGCACCTAACGCAACAAAAAAGAACAATAATAAAAAATCACGTAAGGGCGCGAGTCTAGCCGCAATACTTTCACGATATGGCGTAGAGGCTAAAGAAACGCCTGCTAATAACCCCCCTACTTCCATGCCCAACCCCACTAGATCTCCAATTGCAGCAAATAACGCTGCTTGTGCTATAGCATAAATAACCAATAATTCTGGGGCTTTTGCTAATATTTCTGTAAGGGGATTGGCAATATAGCGAACAAAAACGATCACAAAGCAAACCAAGCCAACTCCTGAAGCGGCTACCTGTAAGACAGATGAATCACCACCATGACCAGAACCAATACCGATGGCGGCCAAAACGATCATAGCTAACACTACGACCAAATCTTGTACTATCAAAAACCCTAACGCAATTTGACCGTGTAAGGAGTCGATTTCACGCTTATCTGACAGAAGTTTTACAATAATTATGGTGGATGAAAAAGTGAGCGAAACAGCTACATATACACTAGTAATCTGATCTAAACCTATGGCTAAACCAATGTAATATCCCACTAAAGAAGTAAAGGCAACTTGCCCAAGACCGGTTAAAACCGATACCCCGCCAATGGATTTAATCAATTTAACATCGAGTTTGATGCCTACTAGAAACAACAGTACCGCTATACCCAATTCAGATAAGAGTTTAATTTGTTCTTGAGAATGGACGATATCTAAAACCGATGGGCCAGCGACTAGACCTACAGCAATAAAACTGACAATAAGAGGTTGCCGCAAAAGCAGGCCGATAAAGCCCAGCAAAGCGGCTAACACTAAGAGCGCGGCAATTTCTGCGAAAGATGATCGAGAAATAATATCAAAAATGTTCACAACAGCATTCCTATTCCTTGTAGTCGTGTCGATTCATTATTTAATTGATAGTAACCTGACTTATCCATTTAATGTTCAACGCACCACCGCTGCTCATTGGGAGTTTAATAAACCTAACCCCCCCCTTTATCAAGTCTTCATCTGCAATTTATGCCAGTCAGTAATAGCGCAGCTTTTAGCGGCAGAAACTGTCCAATTCAGTGAAACAACTTTAGTCAGTTAAGGTTTCATTGATAGCTTTTAATTATACCAGCTAACGCATTATTGAGAATAAATTTAACCATCTCTTTTGTTTGTAAATTGATAATGGTTGAGGGCTTATTCATGTCAAATTTTGTCTTCAACCGCTTTTAACTTTAAACCTACAGATACAATATGATCGCCATTAACTTCTCGAACAATTAGCTTAACTTGACCTAGTTTTACATGATCTCCAACCACGGGCTTACCGTGAAAATGATTGATAAGGTAACGCTCTATAGTGATGCCTTCATTAGACGGGGCGACGTCGAACCCGTAGACGTGAGCTATATCGGTTAAGCGAGCCTCTGGATTCAAAACAAACTCACCAAAGAAACGGTCAGATTCTAAGAAGGACGAATGCGCAGCAGAAGCGAAAAAACGGCCAAATGCAGGTCTTGCGCTACTGGTAGCCAAAATCATCACTTGATCATCCCCTAACAATTTTTCGTGCTCTTCAACATCGGCAAGAATACCTCTGCGAATAACCCCAACAATCTGACTTCCTTCAGCTGACGGCAATTGTTTAATAGTCGACTCAGCCGCGCGACTCCCGGCTAGAACAGGATATATAAGGAGTTCTTTATCCTGTTCGTGTTTTATCTTTAACTGTAAATATTCAGGTTCTTTTGCCGTTGGCGGCAATTCAATTTGCAACCATCTCGCCATTGGAGCCATTGTCCAACCTTGTAACACTAAAGAAATTAAAACCACAAAGAAAACCAATTCAAAATAGGTCTGAGTGTGCTCTAATCCAGCCAATGATGGGAATAGCGCTAAGATAATTGGAACCGCACCACGTAACCCACACCAACTAATAAAGGTTTGTTCCCGCCATGGAAAGTGAAAAGGCAGTAACGAAATCAATACTGCCAATGGTCTGGCGATAAATATCAGTACAAAAGCAATTGCCATAGCCGGAATTATGATCGGGACCAGATTACTCGGCGTAACCAAAAGGCCTAGCATTAAAAACATACCAATTTGACTCAACCAAGCGATACCATCATGAAATCTATGGATATCATTGCTATAAGGAATTGAAGTATTACCAATCATTACCCCAGCAATAAAGATCGCGAGAAACCCACTTCCATCCCAAAGTGTGGTCAAACCGAACAGGCTAATACCGCCAGCTAACGCCAACAATGGATACAATGAAACAGGCAGGGGTACGCGTCTTAACAATTGTGACAGCACATAACCGCCTGCAAAACCTATGGCTAGACCCAGTCCCATTTGACGGAAAAGCTCATTAAATATTGTCCAACCCTGACTACCATCACCACTAAGTTGTATAATTTGTACTAAAGTAATGGTTAAAAATATGGCCATGGGATCATTTGATCCAGATTCAATTTCGAGGGTGGCTCCAGTACGCTCTTTCAGTTCTAATCCAGCATTCCTCAATAAGCCGAATACTGCTGCAGCATCAGTAGAACCAACAATTGCACCAATTAGTAAACCTTCTTGCCATGGTAATCCTAAAATCGCATGGGCGGCATAACCGGTAATGCCGGCGGTAATTAAAACGCCAACGGTAGCTAAAGATAACGCTGGCTTGAGGCTTACACGAAAAGTGTCTTTACGAGTACCTAAACCACCGTCAAAAATGATAATGGCTAATGCCACATTTCCAAATAGGAAAGCGAGGCTAAAATCGTCAAATTTCACCCCCCCTAAACCTTGTTCTCCGGCAAGCATGCCTAACAGTAAAAAAACCAAAAGAATTGGAGCCCCGATGCGACGAGTGAGTACTGTCGCAATAACACAAAGTAAAGCGAGAATAGCCGCGCCAAATATATTTTGGTATATGAGATCTATTGTCATAATGTTCCTAATTAGCCCAAACTTCAGATAAGTATTGTTTCCTAACAACGCTATTTTATTAGGCTAAATTTACTAAAATTCGCTTTCACTTACATATTTTTTAATTATCTAGTGCTCCTTAATAATAAATGAAAAAGGTTAATTTTATAACCAAAAAGAATTAGTGCTCTGCGGCAATGCTTCTGCGAAATAATGCCAAGCTTGAAAAGAAGAAAACAGAACCCAGCCCAATCATATATAGCAGTTGTGGCCAAACAATGACTAGGTCAGCACCGCGAAAGACCACAGCTTGTGCGAACGCCATATAGTGTCGAGACGGTAAAAGCATAGTAAAAGGTTGAATGATATCCGGTTGGCTCTCTATGGGGGTTAATCCACCTGACAGTAACATCATCGGGATAATCACGATCATTAACAGTAATGCAAACTGAGCCATAGTACGCGCAATAGTACCAAGGAAAATACCAATGGCTGCTGCTGCAAATAAATAAACCGTAGTACCGGCAAGCAATAACCATCGGGAACCAGTAATTGGCACATCCAATAATGTACTTACAACCAACCACATAGATATAGAGAACGCGATCAGAATGATAAGACCATTTGCCCACACTTTAGACATCGCTATCTGAAAAGAGTTGAGAGGCATAACCAACAAATGTTCAATGGTTCCATGTTCCCGCTCTCTTAAAAGTGCTGCCCCTGTGAGTATGATAGTAAGCATCGTAATTTGATTCAGTAACGCATTAATTGCACCAAACCACATACCAGTTCCATTTGCGTTAAATGCACGTCGAGAGACTAACGTCACCGCATATGTTGTATCTTGGTCTGATCGATTTACGTAATGATTAACTTCTTTATTCACAATAGTCTGAATATAGCTATTTCCAAGGCTAGCTTGCGAAACTGCTGTTGCGTCAACATCGATTTGCACAGTCGGTTGTCGATGGCCGCGCACATCTTCTTCAAAGTTTGGCGGGATCGTAACGACAAAAATAAAACGATCATGATCCATGGCTTCATCAATCTGATCTGCACTAATCAGTTCTGGTTGTTTAAAGTATGGTGGATAGAGTGCATTGGTAATTCTTCTCGACAGAGCTGAATTATCTTCATCGACAATTGCCACTGATGCGTTATTGACCGACTCACTGATGGCTGTTGATTGTAGGTATATATCGAGACTGAATGAATAGATGACCAGCCCCACTACGACAAAGTCTCGCATGACTGTGCGTAATTCTTTAGTACCGAGGTAGAAAATGTTCGACCACAATTTCATCGGTTACGCCTCTTGTTTCTTCAATATGACCGAGGCCATCAATACAAATAAGGGACCAAAAATAGCCAGAATAAAAAGATCTTGGGCTAAATCATTGAAGCTTAAACCTTTGGTAAAGGCCGCTACACTCATATGCATGTAATAAGTGGCAGGCCAAAGTGAACCAATAAATTGGCCTATCCCTTCTAAGGTCGAGGTTGGCTGTATTATTCCTGAATATTGGATAGTGGGCATTACCGATAGTACTGTGGTTGCAAAAATAGCAGCCACTTGTGATTTCGTCATTGATGAAATTAACAATCCAAAACCGGTTGAAGCACAAACATAAAATAACGCGCCTAAGCTCAAGCCCAGTAAACTTCCTTTTAGTGGCACTTGAAGTAGGAATACAACCATCAATGTCAGAATGAAAAAATTGATTAGCCCAATGCAAATGTAAGGTAATTGCTTGCCAATTAAAAATTCCAGTGTGCTGGTGGGCGTTACATAAAAATTAGTAATGGTACCTATTTCTTTCTCGCGGGAAATACTAACTGCCATCAGAATTGCCGGAAAAAGTAGCA
This sequence comes from Alteromonas sp. M12, assembly GCF_037478005.1. NCBI lineage: Bacteria > Pseudomonadati > Pseudomonadota > Gammaproteobacteria > Alteromonadales > Alteromonadaceae > Alteromonas > Alteromonas sp. M12. The sequence goes on from NZ_CP144164.1 coordinate 2,517,788, forward strand.
ATAACATTGCCGGCGTTTTGGGTCCTATAGAATAAATAGTCTCAAACGAAGGGTTATAGCGATATCGCGACTCTAACGTAACATTGTAATAAGCTGAGGCATCAATACCGGCCTCGGTGGCCAGCAACGTTAGGTATTTAATATGACCACCTGCAACATAGCCTTCAATGGTGCCTGCTCGTGTGGTATTCGCGCCATCTATCCACGCAGATACGCTAGGGGTTTCACCTTTTTTTAAGTCTCTACCAAAGCCTGGAGGAATAACGATGGCCAAGGTGATGTCATTGGATTTTAAGCGCAATTCCAATTCTTCTTGGGTGTGTAATTCGTCTTTTTCAATAAAATAGCGTGACCCCTGGAAATTACTAATATATTGACGACTTTGTGGGGTTTGATCGTGATCAAGGACCGCGAACGTTAAGTCTTCAACATCCAGCGAAATGCCATAGGCAATCACCACTAACAAGATCGCACTGCCTAAAAAAGCAAAAGCTAATCTTATCGGGTCACGTATGACCTGTTTGGTTTCTAAAAAACTATATGCAAATAGCCTAAATAAACTAAATTTCTTAGGAGGAACATGGGTTTCTTGCTCACTAGGCAAGTCGCTGGCGATATCCAGTTTCACGTCCATTTCTGAATTCTTATCGCTAGTCTGGCTCTCGCCTATTGCAGCTTGAATATACTCAATAAAAGCATCTTCCAACGAATCTGCGGCTTTTTCAGCAACCAAATTTTGTGGCGTATCGCAGACTAATACCTGGCCAGCATGCATCAAGGAGATACGATCACAGCGCATTGCTTCGTTCATAAAGTGAGTGGAAATAAAGATGGTAACTTTGTCACGTCGGGACAATTCGATTAACAATTCCCAGAAACCATCGCGAGCAACTGGATCTACTCCTGAGGTAGGTTCATCTAATATAAGAATCTCTGGTTCGTGAATAACAGCCACAGCAAGTGACAGCCTTTGTCGTATGCCTAGTGGCAATGATGACGCTTGTGAAGCTCTAAACTCTTCCAATGCAAAACGTTTTAGCAACGAATCAATTCTGTTGCGCATTTTAGTACGAGGTAAGTGAAACAATTTGGCGTGTAGGATGAGGTTTTCTTCAATACTAAGTTCGCCATACAACGAAAACCCTTGAGACATAAAACCGACCCGTTTACGGGTTTCCAGATCAGACGCATCTACAGCTTGTCCAAAAAGAAAGGCTTTCCCCTCAGAAGCTGGCAATAAGCCAGTTAACATTTTCATTGTGGTGGTTTTGCCACAACCGTTTGAACCTAAAAAACCAAATATCTCACCTGCTTGAATATCAAAACTAACCTTATTAACCGCTGTAAAATCACCAAACTTGCGGGTTAAGCTCTCAGCGACGATAGCCGGCGTAGCATCTGATTGTTCAAATGGTGGAATAACTAATTCGATGTCTTTTTTCTGGATATCTTCTGGTAACAGTTTAACAAATGCGGCTTCAAGATTGTCAGTACCGGTTTTTGTTTTCAGTTCGTTTGGGGTGCCAGTTTCTAATATAACCCCATTATTCATCGCTACTAGCCAATCAAATCCTTCAGCTTCGTCCATATAGGCAGTCGACACAACCACTGTCATTGACGGGCGTTCTTGACGAATATTGGCAATTAGTTGCCAAAATTGACGTCGTGATAGGGGATCTACCCCTGTGGTGGGCTCATCCAAAATGAGTAGGTCTGGATTATGTATTAGTGAACAGCACAGACCTAACTTTTGCTTCATGCCGCCAGATAGTTTTCCTGCAGGTCTGTCTAAAAAAGAATTTAAACCAGTAGCAAGGGTTAATTTTTTAATTCGGCTTTTACGCTGAGCGGCACTTAAATCAAATAATTTACCGAAAAAATCTAAATTTTCTTCGATACTGAGTTCTGAATAGAGATTTTTACCCAATCCTTGAGGCATAAACGCTATCCGCGGACCAACTCTATTGCGATGGTCTTGCGACCCCATATCGCCACCGAGCACCTCAAGTTGTCCTTGTTGCAGCTTACGTGCTCCGGCAATTAAACTTAACAAGGTAGATTTACCCACCCCGTCAGGGCCTAATAGCCCTATCACTACACCTGATGGAATATCTAACTCTATACCATCTAAGGCCAGAGTATTTTTATATATATGTCTAACGTCCCGAATCTTAGCAACGGTAGACTGAGTGTCTGCCTTAGCGCTTTCCATTAGTTACCGCTTTTTTCAGATAAATTCAAAGCGGGTGGAAAGTTTTGTAAATACTCAGGCCATTCTGACGGAGACTCATTATCAGTGGGCGCAAGACGCACATAGGCAACCCCACGAACGCCAGTTTTAACTTGTTCAATATGGGATAACACTAATTCTTGAGGAATTCTTACTTTCACCCGAAACATCAGCTTATCTCGCTCACTTTGCGTTTCTACTTGTTTTGGCGTGAATTGAGACTCCGGAGATACAAAGCTAACGGTGGCTGGAATAGGATAATCGAGAATATCAAGCTTGACCCGCGCCTCTGCGCCAATAGCAATACGATGTACTTGACTAGAAGGCAAGAATATCTCCATATACACGTCGGCTAAATTAATGATGGTCAATACTTTGCCGCCGCTGCCTAAAACTTCACCAGGCTCTGCAAGACGATAAAGCACTCGTCCAATACTTGGTGATACTAAAGTGGCATCTTCAATTTGCGTTTGAATTTCATGCACTCCAGCTTTAAGTGCATCCACATTTCTTTGGCGAGAAATAAGCATCGCATCAGCAGCCTCCACTGACGCATCAGCAACCGCTAAAGCACTTACCCGAGTGTCGTATGTTTCTTTGCTAATGGCCGATTTTTTAATTAAATCACTGGCCCGAGATAACTCTTGTTTAGCTAAAAGTTGTTGGGCTTTAGCTTGTGCGATGGAGGCTTTAGCGGAAGCTATTAGACTCTCACCTGCAGCCACATCGGCTTCGGCACGCAGTAATTGGGCTTGCAATTGATCGGTATTGATACGGGCTAACGCTTGTTGAGGTTGTACAAGGTCACCTTCAGATGCGATGACCTCTTGCACGCGGCCGGCAATCTTGGTTGAAATATCCACTTGTACAGCTTCAATACGACCGTTACCTGAAGCGAAATCAGAAGGTAAAGAAGGTTGTTGGATATAATCCCAAAGCAACCAAAACGCGACCGCTACGATTACCAATAATACTGCGCTAAAAGGTAATTTATTACCTTGCTTCATTGTTTGTCCTTAACGTTACTTTTTAAAATTTTTCTTAGACAAGCGGGAGCGCTAAAATAGATTGGTTACAAGGTGGTTTATGTTCTTCAATCACTTTGTCACCAATGCTCTACTCGTTTAAGTCATGGTTTTATCATTTTTTAAAATCAATAAAGTTGAGAGAAAATTGAGTGATTTCACACGCTTTTAATCGAAACGGTCTTGAGCATGTTTTAATGTGCATAGGCGAAATATAATTGTGGATACTACTCAAGATTGAAGCTGTAAACAAAGTTAAAGATCAACAACAATTTGTCTAATGTACGGAATTTTAATATTGAATGGCTCCTTTATAAATTAGCGATTCCTCTTACTAAAATGTGGAAACTACGTATAGAAGAGAACAAATTATGCAAACTTCACGTATTTACTTAGTTAACCATCAATTTACGCTCGTAATTTATGCTAATAAGTGAAATTTTTAAGGGGTAATTGAGCAAAGTATTAAGTAGTAACCACAATATGTTTTGCATATTCCCTTATTGTTGCTGTTGAGGTCTATACTATACTAATCGATTAGGAGAGTGTTTTGTTAGCAAAGAGTATCAATTATGACAGTAAGACTTACCACCGATCATTCCCATTTAAAAATTGGCAAACTAGATGTCACAATTCGCCCCATTTCGATTGATGATCAAAACATAGAAGCTGAATTCGTTAAAAATCTTTCTGCGCAAAGTAAACACAACCGTTTCATGGAAGGGATAAGAGAATTATCTCCATCAATGTTGAAAAAAATGTGTGATATCGACTATGTAAATAATATGGCCTACATTGCCACCATTGAAGAAGATGGGAATGAAATAGAAATTGGTGTGTGTCGCTATGTGAATGGTAAGCAAAAAAATGAACGGGAAATGGCGCTCGTTGTAGCCGATAAATACCAACACCTTGGTATAGGCACTGAGTTATTTAATCATCTATATGTGCATGCTAGAGCAAATTGTATTAAAAGACTGTATTCCATTGATTTACGCAGTAATACCAAAATGCATAAGTTCGCACAAAGTGTGGGAATGAAAATGGAATTAGATCCAGAAGATGATGCGCTGGTTATATACAGTATAGAGCCCTGCTAAAACGGGGCTCTATGGATTTACAATATGCAAGCTAACCAGCACTCTGTTGTTTAAGCTCTTAACCTTTTGTGTTGGTTATTCTGTTCATATATTTCGACTTTATTAAGTTCGCTTAACATATCACTTGTTACCAACACAACTCCTCCCTGACTTATTCGAAATCCTCTGGCTTTGTCTAACTTAGTGTCAATGCCTATTTCAAAACCATCAGGTATCTCACAATCTGCGTCGATAACAGCTCGGTGAATTTTAACATTTTTACCAATTTTCACATGGGGAAGAATTACCGAATCTTCCACAAAGCTGTTATTTTCTATGTGCACATCAGAAAACAATAGAGATTGTTTGACAATAGCGCCCGATATTATGCATCCACCTGAAACATTGGAATTAACGGCATAACCACTTTGTTTTTCTTCATCGTAAATAAATTTAGCAGGGGGAGATTGTTTCTGATAAGTCCATATTGGCCAATCTTTATCGTATAAATCAATATCTGGCGTTGCTGTAACTAAATCCATATTTGCCTGCCAAAATGAATCTAAAGTGCCCACATCTCGCCAATAAGTTGCCTCATTTGGGTTTTCTGAGCGGAATACAAACGCTTCTACGTGATTATTTTTTATCACATTCGGTATAATATCATGACCAAAGTCGTGCTGAGACTCGTTATTTTTTGCATCTTCAATTAGCTTTTCAATCAAAAACTCAGTGCTAAATACGTAATTTCCCATAGAGGCTAAAGTTGAACCTGGTTTATTTTTCATAACCCAAGGATTAATTGGTTTTTCTTGAAACTCAGTAATTCTGCTATTTTGATCAACGGACATTACGCCGAATTTACCTGCGGCTTCTTCAATTGGCATTTCAATACAAGATATGGTCATATCTGCTCCACTTTGTGCGTGTTGAGCAAGCATGTCTCCGTAATCCATTTTGTAAATATGATCACCAGATAATACAACCACATATTTTGGGGCGTTTTCACGGATAAACCGAATATTTTGATAAAGTGCATCAGCGGTACCGGCATACCAACTTGATGAGTATTGTTGAGACGCAGGAAGTAATTCTACAAATTCCCCCAACTCTCTATTCAAATGTCCCCAACCTCTGGCCAGATGTCGTAATAAGCTATAGGCCTTATATTGTGTCATTACACCTATTTTTCTAATTCCTGAATTAACACAATTCGACAACGGGAAATCTATAATTCTAAACTTACCGCCAAAATGAACAGCCGGTTTTGCCTGATGTTGTGTCAATTCACATAAACGACTTCCCTTCCCTCCAGCTAAAACCAGAGCTAACGTATCCCGTGTTAAATGACTTACATACCGACTATTTGAAATTACCATCTGCCTTCCTTTATTTCTAAAAATATAGTTAACGCTCGGATTTTGAAAAATGTTGTTAACATCTGTAGAAGATATAGTGTTAATTTTTTAAGGGTGTGTCGTAACGCCAATAAAACTAAGTTTACGTTTCACATCAGGATTGGGTTATTGGAGATTTCTCGTAATTAATTGTGGGAAATACGTACTTTTGAATCATGTTTTTGTGGGGATTATTTTTTACCAACCGTTTTTTGTCAAAAAACGGCTTATTAAAGCCAAAACATCCGAAAATTAAAGACAATTTGCGCAATTGGGAATTTATCTAATGTAATCATGGAATTAAAAACGACAGCTAAATAGTTGATTTAGTTTTACGATATCTATTAGGGATTTCCACAGGTTAGTCTCGCGCATTTAGCGGTAACCCCCAATATTCTGATTAAGCGATAGTAGTTAAGCTATTCCTGTGTATACATATACACAGCAACTACCTGAAACAAAGGTTTCAGTTCCTCTTTGGAGTTCATCACATCCAACCATAGATGGACTCCATTTTTTTATTTACTGTTCCGACAGTATTTTTATTCGCACTAGTTGCGCCAAGGTTTTTGCGCCAAGTTTTTCCATAACGTGGGAGCGATGAACCTCAACGGTTCGCTCACTGATATTTAACTCAGACGCAATCATTTTATTCATTGCCCCTTCGGTAACTAAATTGAATACTTCCTTTTCCCGATTAGACAGAAGACTGATTTTTCTGACTTCCTTCTGCTTATTATCAATACAGGCATTTTGTTTGGAGTTTAACGCTAGGGCTTCATTGATTCGGTCAATTAAATTTTGATCATTGAAGGGTTTTCGGATGAAGTCAATAGCACCGTTTCGCATAGCTTCAACTGCCATCGGTATATCACCATGGCCTGTGATAAAAATGATAGGTAACAAACTATTTAGTTCTTTTAGCTTTAATTGTAATTCTAAACCACTCATTTTCGGCATTCTAATATCGAGTACGATGCACCCTTTCATGTCGTCATTGAACTCTTTCAAAAACTCCTGGCCATTCACAAAGCTTTTAGCATTAAGTCCAATCGATGCAAGCAACATTTCCATTCCATCACGGATAGCTTCGTCATCGTCGATGATATATACCGTTTGCTGATCAGTCATGTGTTTTTCCTCCTGAAATCGGTAGCGTAAAATAAAAAACGGTCCCGTATGGTTTATTATCTTTGAACATTAAGTGTCCACCATGTTCTTCAATAATTGATTTGGAAATTGACAACCCAATCCCCATTCCATTCTTTTTGGTTGTGCTAAATGGCGTATAAAGTTCGTCTTTTAACTTTTGAGATAAACCACAACCTGTATCTTCTATCGAAATCTGAAACGTGTTTGCTTCGCTTTGAGACGCTCTAATTGTTAATACATTACCATTTTTAAAGTCAATTGCTTGCATTGATTCCATGGCGTTTCGCAATAAATTCAGTATCACTTGTTGGATCTGTACTCGGTCAACAAAGACAGCAACATGCTGGTCACCCGTTTCTACCTGAATCAATATTTCATGTAAGCGTGAAATAGGTTCAATTAATTTTATGACCTCTTCGATTAATATATTGCTATCAACCGCTTCTTTTTGACTATCGCCTTTTCTAGTCATTATTTGCACACGCTCCAAAACACTGCCAGCACGAAGTGATTGTTGAGTTAATTTATCTAATAACTCAGGGAGCATTTCGAAATTTTGTTTTTCGCACATATTTTTAGCAGTTGCTGAAAATAATGCTATTGCGGTCAGTGGTTGATTAATTTCATGGGCAACTGCAACGGCCATTTCCCCTAACGCATTTAAGCGATCAAAGTGAGCTAATTGTTCGGTTAATCGACGAGTTTTATCTTCTGAAGCTATTTGCTCGGTAATATCTCGAATTAAACCAACAAATACTCTGCCTTCGGGATTAACAATTTCACTGACCGATAAATGAATAGGAAACATTGAACCATCTTTGCGCTTGGCCGTTAACACACGTCCAGTTCCAATAATATGAGTTTCATTTGTTTCTAAGTACTTAGCTAAGTACTGATCATGTTGCTCACTTTGACGCTGAGGCATTAAAATTTTTACGTTTTTGTCTTTGATTTCTTTAAAAGAGTAGCCAAACATCTTGAGGGCAGCTTTATTGAAACTTTTTATATTGCCCTTTTGGTCGATGGTAATAACCGCCTCAACCACTGAATTAACAATTGCCTCAGAAAATGCGTGGCTATGTATCAAGTCAGCTTGTGCTTGTTTAATAGAAGTTATATCGGTTATGAACCCCTCCAATATAAAGTCTTCTGTTAAATGGGAACGTACCGGCTCTCCTCTTTCCCAAACATACTTAATTTCATTGTTTTTTGTCACTATCCGATATTCAAATTCAAAGCGTCGTTGTTGCTTTACTGCCTTGTCGACTAATTTCACAATCCGTTCATAGTCATCGGGATGAATGATTTGTCCCCAAATAATGCTATCTCTTGCGAATTCATCTTTAGAATATCCAGTTAATTCTTCACATTCCTCGTTTACCAATATTATTGGCCATCCTTTTTCGTTAAAGGATTGATATGCCATCCCTGGTAACATTTTTAAAAAATGCTCAGTTTTTTTACGATCATCCTTTATGTATTTTTCTTTTCTGCGTGACAGCAAAACAGCATAAAAAGCAAGTGCCACAAAAAAGCTGAGCAGTACACCGAGCAAGGTTAAAATTTTGATTATTCGATAATGTTTGTGGGCTAAAAACTCATTGGTAGGTGCAATATTAATTTGCCAATTTTGGCCTTCAAGTGTAAATGCTGCGTGTTTATTCCATCGAGTATCAATTAAATTACTAGTGAGTGTATTTGGATAGATACGCAGACCATCTACAGTCAACAGTATTTGATGGTCAGACAATAAATAAGAAGGCAATACTTCTTTAAAATAGGTGTTAAAAAGAAACACGCTGCCGATAAAACCTTGTAATTGTTTTGTGCTGCCAAGACCTTTAAAAACCGGTGCGTATATTCCGAAACCGGATTTTCCATCCACTGAAGAAATAGGAATTGTGAATGCTGAATGAGTGCTATTTTGAGCTTTCACGGCTGCAGATAACGACGCTGAAACAGCATTTAAATCAATATTTAATGCTATTTCGTTCTGTTCAACGGGCAACACTTTTTTTACTTGAAAAGTACTGTCAACCCAGCTAATTGCTTGATAACCCTGTTGCGTATCATACAAAGTTTGTGCAATTAAATTCCAATCGACATCGGATAAATTATTCGATATTTTGGATAGTTGAGTAAATTCTGTCAATGACACAATTCGTGTGTTTATATCTTCCTCTAACAATATTTTAATTTTGTTAGCGGTAGTTTGAGTTACATTGTCGATATAAGCACGTTCTTGCGTCTCAATGTACAAAATTAGAAAAGCGATTAGTGCCGAAGTAACTGCGCCAGCGATAACCGCATAAATAAGAATAGCGATCTGTGGAGAAAAACTAATACGCCATTTGTTGGTGTTTATTTTCTTTTCCATTTAAACATTGGCCTATAAATACACTTACGAGTAAAAATTTAAAAACTTGTTATTGCTCCTTGCATGAGACCAGTTAAAGGAATGCAAATTAGCGTTTAGATATATTGATTGTAATACCTTGTGTTGAATATTTTTCTTAGCCTTAAATGAGCGTAAAGCAAATTGTATTTTATCACTAATCCATTAAAGTGTGTTTTTTTACCGATTCAGAACTAGGCACTTTCAACCCAAGATTTTCTAAATAAGACAAGGCATCGTTAAGATCATCAAATCGTTGCGGGGTAAATGATACGTCTTCGAAAAAGGGCATCAACTCTTGTCCTTGGGTTGAAGATTTAGTAACCCAACTTTCACCGATTTGATTTCTTCGTTTCAAGGATATTTTACTTTTAAATGGAGATTCAAACACTTCTTGTGGCATCGTCCAATTAGTCATGTCGACGCATATCCCCCAATCACGGCCTTTTTTCTTTCCTGTTAATAGTGACAATTCACTAATATAAGAAAGATCAGCCTGAACGGTCCAAAGCCCTTTTAAAACAATAAAAAGAATATCTCCCATGGGAGTGATTTTAAAAGCGGCTGCATCATCACTCATATAATTACCTTAAAAGTCGTAAACCATTTGTGCAAATGTATATCTAAGCAGATGCTTAGTTTGAATACATTATAACGCTAATTAAGGTAAGTGATTGAAGTTTTTATAAAACTTTCTAATAAATGTAAGATTTCACCTTAATCAAATTTGTGCTCTAATATATTCAACTTAAATGACGTGCACCTAAAGATGCCAAACAATAGCAAATAGTTGGGCCCAACTGGTATAACGAGCTTTTCGCCCAAAAAAATAAACATTGGGATCACTACATTTATACAAAATCCATCTAAATAATGTATCCAATTTGATAGAGATAAAAATAGTTAAGGGTTAACACAAACATAACCCATCTGAACAATGTCTAAGTTATTACAATTAATTTATTTAATGCATCTTTATCTCTGAGTATATTATTTAATTAAATCTATCTATTACATATCTATTGTCGGAGTATTATGGAATTCGCTTTCATCCTAGTAGCATTTTTATGCGGTTTAATTATGAAAATCATAGGTTTACCGCCATTGATTGGATTTTTGGTTGCTGGATTTAGCTTAAATTTTATGGGTTATGAACCTGATGCATCTCTAGATACATTAGCAAGCCTTGGCATTACCCTAATGCTGTTTACTATAGGTCTTAAACTCAATATTAGAGATCTGATTAAATCAGAAGTATGGATGGGCAGCAGTTTACACATGATGCTTTGGGTACTCATCGTCGCTTCGAGTTTTGTTTTCCTCACCGCATTAGGAATTGGATATTTTGCGGATATAAATATTGTAACCGGTGCTCTCATTGCTTTTTCACTTAGTTTTAGCAGCACGGTTTGTATTGTAAAAATACTAGAAGAAAGTGGTGAAATTCGGACAAGGCATGGAAAAGTCGCGATTGGTATTTTGGTTATGCAGGATATTTTTGCGGTGATTTTCCTGGTAATTGCCACCGGTAAAATCCCTTCAATATGGGCGGTGTTATTGCTTCTATTATTATTAGCAAAACCAATTTGGTCATTGTTACTAGATAAAGCCGGTCACGGTGAGTTATTACCGTTAATGGGGTTTCTGATTGCAATTGGTGGTTATGAATTATTTGAATTAGTGGGACTTAAAGGCGATCTTGGTGCGCTTATTCTTGGTATGTTGTTAGCTAATCAAGCAAAAGCCTCTGAATTATCTAAATCACTAATGAGTTTCAAAGATCTTTTTCTTATCGGCTTTTTCTTGTCAATCGGTTTCACCGCGTTACCCACATTAGAAATGTTGCTTACTGCATTATTACTATGCTGCCTCATTCCACTTAAATTCGGACTATTCTTCAGTATATTTACTCGTTTACGTCTACGAGCAAGAACTTCGTATTTAGCGAGTTTGGTATTGGCCAATTACAGTGAATTTGGACTTATCGTTGTTGCCTTATTAGTAAATGAAAATTTAGTCGAAAAGCACTGGTTGGTTGTACTGGCTCTGGCGGTGTCTATCTCTTTCCTTTTCACCGGTTTTGGTTATCGTTCTTCGCATCAACAGTACAACCGAATCAAACACAAACTTAAAAATTATGAACATCCGCAACGCTTAAAAGAAGATATTTATAACTTACCAGATAATGCACGTGTGCTTATCATTGGAATGGGCCGAGTCGGTAAAGGTGCGTATAAGGCATTGGAAAGCGTTATGAAAGAACAAGTTTGGGGAATGGACGCTGATCCAAACCGAATACGCAAAATGCAAAAACAAGACATGCAAGTGTTTGTTGGTGACGGTGAAGATGTAGATTTTTGGGAAAATTTCGATTTACGTCAAACCGATATCGTCATGTTGGCGGTCCCATCAGTAGAAGATATTAGTAATATCACTCAACAACTTAGGAACGCTGATTATCAAGGAACAGTGGCATCCATTGCGCGCTATGAAGATGAAATCGAATTACTCCAAAAAGCGGGGGCAGACAAGGTATTCAACTTCTTCACAGAGGCAGGTACGGGTTTCGCTGAAGAGAGCTTACAAATGTTATCCCTTTCCAGTAAGTAATAAGGGAATCAAAAATGATAATTGTTAGCATTGGGTATCCATTTGTTTTTTAAGGAAAATATTACATTTCACGGATTGTTGGTCTATACTTGCCACATACTGTTTTAGGAGAATTTTGAAATGAAAGGTCAAGCCAATATATTAGCAGCTCTGAATGAGGTGCTAACCACTGAGCTTACGTCTATCAACCAATATTTTTTGCATGCGAGGATGTATAAAAATTGGGGATTAGAAAAACTGAATTCAGTTTGTTATAAAAAGTCTATAAAAGACATGAAACAAGCCGACGAGTTAATTGAACGTATTTTGTTTCTAGAAGGTCTGCCCAACTTGCAAATGCTTGGAAAGCTATATATTGGTGAAGAAACCGTTGAAATGTTGCAGTGCGACAGTAAGTTTCAATTAGAACAAATTCCCAAGCTGAAAAATGTGATTGCTCTTTGCGAATCTGAACAAGATTACGTATCTCGCGATTTATTAGAAGAAATATTGGAATATGAAGAAGCGCATTTGGATTGGTTGGAAACACAAGAATACCAAATTTCAGCGTTAGGTTTGGAAAATTACTTGCAAACGCAAGTGGGCTCGGGAGATTAAGTTATGAAAGGTAATCAAATAATAATAGATTCATTAAATGGCTTGCTAGCCTATGAATTGGCAGCAATGGATCAATACTTCATCCATTCTCAAATGTATGACGATTGGGGATTAACTAAACTTCATGAGCGTATTGCCCATGAATTTGATGATGAAAAGGGTCACGCCACTAAGCTAATTGAACGTATGTTATTTTTAGAAGGCACTCCCGACATGACAGTGCGTTCAGGATTCAAAGTCGGTAAAGACGTGCTTGAAATGTTGGAAAGTGATTTGCGCGTTGAATACACGGTTACAGACGAACTAAAGAAAACAATCGCCCTGTGTGAAGCGGAAAAAGATTATGTGACCAGAGATATGCTAATGGTCTTATTAGAAGACACCGAAATGGATCATGCACATTGGTTAGAACAACAAATAGGCCTAATCAAACGTCTTGGCTTATCTAACTACTTGCAGTCACAAATGTAATTAGATCTCTACTTAAGCATGGGTTTGGAAGAATACTGAAACCGTTTTTAAATCAGTGGTTTGTATATCTTCCAACTCTATGGTTAATTTCCATCTCATATTCGACTCACTACAAGCACCAATAAACAACTCTGCATCTAAGTTCACTTGATTATTTAACTTGTCTATTCGACTTGTTTTCAAAAACAATGGGGTTTTACCCATATACATATTAGTACCTTCAAGCCACCCTCGCCTAACCACGTAATGCGTATCGTAAATTATCGATAAATTAAGCATCTCTTCAATCTGAATAGGAAAGTCAGAAAAACTCACCTGCATTATTGAATCGTCTAATTCAATTCGACAGGACTGCGCTTCGAGATAACAAAGATTTTTAGTTAAAATTGAGTCTTTTTGATTATTTAATGAATAAACAACGGAAAGAATCAAAATCACAACTATAATAGGAAAGGTGCGTTTAATCAGAGTGTTGTGCCTATTAACTGTCTGTTTATGAGATTTATTGAAAGTCAGTTTGAATGATCACTACTATAAAAACAAGAAATGCTGAAAATCTATTGATTAAGATCAAGCTAATGGTGTTTATGCTATCTTTTTCAAAGCAAAAACTTTATGATCCCGTCTGCAAAATCTAAGTTCCGAAGTGAATTCAGGGACTTAGTTAATGAAATGTAAAAACCGTGACAATAGTGTCACATACACATAACAAAACAATACAAAAATAGTTAATTATTTTTGTCATAAATAATGATGTGGAAGATCCATTGATATGAGCGTAGCCAGCCAAGTACATCCGGAATACAACTATAAAGTCGTTAGGCAGTTTGCCATAATGACTGTCGTATGGGGAATTATTGGGATGGCAGTAGGTGTGTTTATCGCAGCACAACTCTACTGGCCAGCCTTAAATTTTGACATTCCTTACCTCACCTTTTCTCGATTGCGTCCTTTACACACTAATGCAGTTATATTTGCATTTGGTGGATGTGCGCTGTTTGCCACTTCTTATTATGTAGTGCAGCGAACATCACAAGCTAGGATATTCAGTGATAAGTTGGCCTCATTTACGTTTTGGGGATGGCAAGCGGTTATTGTTTCAGCGGCAATCACTCTTCCACTAGGTTTAACGACTACCAAAGAATACGCAGAATTAGAGTGGCCAATCGATATTTTAATCACTTTGGTTTGGGTGGCGTACATTATCAACTTCTTCGGTACTATTGTTATCCGAAAAGTTTCGCATATATATGTAGCTAACTGGTTCTTCGGCGCATTCATGTTAACCGTTGCGGTATTGCACATCGGTAACAGTATGGCTATACCAGTATCACTGTTTAAATCCTACTCGATTTACGCTGGTGCTGTAGATGCTATGATGCAGTGGTGGTATGGACATAACGCCGTAGGTTTCTTCTTAACCGCAGGTTTCTTGGGTATGATGTACTACTTCGTACCGAAACAAGCCGGCAGACCAGTATACTCTTATCGTCTGTCTGTTGTTCACTTCTGGGCACTTACCTCACTTTATATTTGGGCCGGTCCTCACCACTTACACTACACAGCATTGCCAGACTGGACACAGTCTCTTGGAATGGTAATGTCAATCATCCTATTTGTACCTTCTTGGGGTGGCATGATCAACGGTATTATGACGTTGTCAGGCGCTTGGCATAAGTTGCGTACCGACCCAATTTTACGCTTCTTAATTGTTTCCCTTTCATTCTACGGCATGTCGACTTTCGAAGGTCCGATGATGGCTATTAAAACAGTTAATGCCCTATCACATTATACGGATTGGACAATAGGACATGTTCACTCTGGTGCGTTAGGCTGGGTAGCAATGGTTTCAATCGGTTCGATTTATCACCTTATCCCTGTGTTGTTTAATAAACCTGCTATGTATAGCGTTAAATGGATTAACGTGCATTTTTGGTTAGCAACAATTGGCGTGGTGTTATACATAGTCGCTATGTGGATGTCAGGCGTATTGCAAGGTTTGATGTGGCGCGCGGTAAACCCAGACGGCACTCTAACTTACAGTTTTGTTGAATCTCTACAAGCATCTAAGCCTTTCTATTTTGTTCGCTTTATTGGTGGTGTGTTCGTAGTAGCCGGTATGTTATTGATGGCATACAACGTTTACAAAACCGTACGTACACCTAATGAAGAGTTTTCTAAAGATCCTGAAAACTCACCTCAACCTCAAGCAGCATAAGGAGATTTGAGATGAAGAACGTTCACGAGCTGGTTGAGAAGAATATTGGATTGATGGCGATATTTATTCTAATCGCGATTAGTTTTGGTGCCATGGTTGAAATTACACCACTAATGTTCCAACAACAAACAATGGAAAAAGTAGAAGGTCTTAAGCCTTACACTGCTTTGCAAATGGAAGGGCGAGATATTTATATTCGCGAGGGTTGTGTTGGTTGTCATAGCCAGATGATTCGTCCATTTAGAGCAGAAACAGAACGCTACGGACACTACTCTGTCGCAGGTGAATCAGTTTGGGAACACCCATTTTTATGGGGTTCAAAACGAACTGGTCCTGACTTGGCAAGAGTCGGCGGTCGTTACAGTGATGATTGGCACCGCGTTCACCTTCTTAATCCTAGAGACGTAGTACCTGAATCCAATATGCCTGGTTTCCCTTGGTTAGCTGAAAATACACTTGACGGCAAATTAATTGAGAAAAAACTTCGTGTATTTAAAGACTTTGGAGTGCCTTATAGCGAGGAAGAAATCGCTGGCGCAAAAGAAGCAGTACAAGGTAAAACAGAGATGGAGGCTTTAATTGCCTACCTACAATCTCTTGGAACGGCGCTGAAATAGTATGGATTACGGTGCAGCGGGTAGCATATTTACAGTTGTGGTTTTTGTTTGCTTTATCGGCATAGTGGTATGGGCTTTTAGCAGCCGCGCTAAAAAACGCTTTGATGAAGCAGAAAATTTGGTTTTTGATGATGAGCCAACCCAACAATCAGAAAAAAAAGAGCGGGAGTCTTCGATAAATGAGTAGCTTTTGGAGTATTTGGGTCTCAGTAATCTCATTGGGAACAATTCTAGGGTGTTACCTAATCTTACGCTGGTGTCTGTTGAATAAAACAGGCGTTGAAGAAGGTGACGATATGCATCATTCGTTTGATGGTATTATCGAAATCAATAACCCTCTACCTAAATGGTGGACAATCATGTTCTACATGACCATGATTTGGGGGATTTTGTATTTATTACTTTATCCGGGTTTAGGGAATTGGAAAGGTTTGTTAGGTTGGAAAAGTTCAAACCAAGATATTCAAACCCTGCAAGAATCAAAAGATGCAGTTTTAGCGTCTCGAGAAGAAGCGAAAAACGCCCTCTTCGGTTTAGGTGGTGTTGGTGTTGAATATGATCGTGAACTTGAAAAGGCCGAAGAAAAATTTGCGCCAATTTTCAACCAATACGCCGAACAGCCAATTGAAGTGTTAGTTAATAACGAAGAAGCCCTAAAAATTGGTCAGCGTTTGTTTATGCAAAACTGTTCTCAGTGTCACGGTTCTGATGCTCGTGGTCAACGAGGCTTCCCTAACCTGACTGACCATGACTGGTTATACGGTGGAACGCCAGAGAAGATTGTTGAAACCTTAACAAATGGTCGCCAAGCCAATATGGCCGCATGGTTACCTTCTTTTGGTGAGCAAGGTGTTAAAGAAGTCGTTGCTTATGCGTTAAGTTTAAGTGGTAGACAAGTTGACCCTGACTTAAAAGAAGCAGGTAAAGTACGCTTTGCAGTATGCTCTGCTTGTCACGGAGCAGATGGTAAAGGTAATCAAGCGCTAGGCGCTCCGAACTTAACAGATAATATTTGGTTATATGGTGGCAGCACCGACGTAGTCACTGAAACTGTTAACTACGGACGAGCTGGTGTTATGCCCTCTTTCAAAAACACTTTGGGAGAGAAGAAGATACACCTAGTGGCTACCTATGTTTATAGTTTATCTAAAGATAAATAAACATTGAGTTGTTACCTAACAAAGCCTCGTTTAACGAGGCTTTGTGTTCTTAAATAAGAAGTAAATATTAATGAATCGCTCAGATAAAACACCTTGGTACAAACAATTTTGGCCTTGGTTTTTAATCACCATACCCGTTGTTTCCATATGTCTTAGTGTCACCATGTTAAATCTTGCCTTAAATACTGAGGATAGTCTGGTCATAGATGACTATTACAAGGAAGGCAAAGGCATCAATTTAGAACTAACTAAAATTCAAGAAGCCAAAGCTCAAGGTATCACCACACTTTTGACAATTGATGGTAGTCGAGTACAACTTGAGTTTTTATCAGGCAAACCCACTTCTGGTGAAGCGTTAAAACTGCATTTTTATCATGCAACGCTCCAAGATAATGATTTTTCGTTATTGTTGACCCAAGATGCAAATGGCAATTACAAAGCTAATGCAGAGAAACCTATTACTGGTAAATGGAAGTTAACTCTTTCACCTTTGAATGAGCAATGGAAGATAATGCAGGATACAGGTTTACCACAAAAAGCCCCTTTCAACTTTAATCCTTAATGCAAAATAGTAACTCACAAAATTGCTATCATTGTGGGCTTCCAATAATAAATGGAGAAGTCTTCTGGGCAGACATCTTAGGTGAGCCTCGCAAAATGTGTTGCCCTGGCTGCCAAGCTGTGGCTGAAGCAATTGTCAGCAACGGACTAGAAGATTATTACCGCTTCAGAACCGAATTTGCCGACAAGGGAGATGAATTACTAACCGAAACACTCGATACCTTAAAAGCATACGATCATGAAGAGATTCAGCAAGAATTTGTGGTCGATGACGGCAGCCAAAAACAAATACAATTAACCATCGAAGGAATAAGCTGCGCTGCCTGTGGTTGGCTGATTGAAAAACAACTTTTAAAAACGCCCGGAATTAAACGAATTGCAGTCAACGTATCTGCACGTCGAGCAACGATTAATTGGATAGATTCAGAACTAAAACTTAGTGAAATCATCGGACAACTAGAATCTATCGGCTATCACGCACTTCCCTTCCAAGCAGACGAACATGAAGCCTCTTATCAGAAAGAATCCAAGAACTATTTAAAACGAATTGGATTGGCTGGCTTAATGAGCATGCAAGTTATGATGTTAGCCATTGGTCTTTATTTCGGCATTTTCGGTTCAATAGATGATGCGACCAAAGAGTTTCTTCATTGGGTTAGTTTTTTATTGACCACCCCGGTTGTACTGTATTCTGGATTTACTTTTTATAAAAGTGCTTTTAGTTCGCTGCGGATGGGATCTGTAAATATGGATTTTTCGGTTTCAATCGCAATTATTGGCACTTTTGTGGCTAGTGCCTGGGCAACCATTTCCCATACGGGGGAAATCTATTTTGAATCCGTATGTATGTTTATCTTTTTATTACTGATTAGCCGATTTTTGGAACATCGTTCACGACATCAGGCCAGCCTAATATCGGCAAATATGTTTAAGTATATTCCATTAACGGCGATGCAAATTGATGACGATAATAAGCAAACTTCGGTATTAGCCAAACATCTTAAAAAAGGACAAAAAATAGTAGTCCGTCCTGGAGAAACTTTTCCAGTAGACGGGGTAATAATCAACGGAAATGGCAACGTGGATGAATCTATGTTGACCGGTGAATCAGAAAAAATCAGAAAAAGCACCGGCGCTCATGTCTATGGCGGAACCATTAATTTATCAGGTTCTTTTGAAATTGAAGTTGAAAACGAGCTTAAATTGTCCCTGGTGAACAAAATTTTACGCCTTCAAGAGTTAGCTCTTTCAGATAAACCCAAGGCAGCTGTATATGCAGATATTGCCTCCAAGTACTTTATTGTAATTGTTCTAGGTATCACCTTAATAAGTTACGTTGGCTGGCTGGCTTATCAACCAGAACGCGCTTTTTGGGTTGCCATATCAATCCTAGTTGCGACCTGCCCTTGCGCCCTTAGCTTGGCAACGCCGACGGCTTTAACCAGTGCAATAGCAAAATTAAATCAATATGGCTTATTAGTTAAAAGAGCAAATATTATCGATGTTATGCCTGATGTCGACACCGTGATTTTTGATAAAACAGGCACGCTAACCAATGGACATTTCAGTGTAAGTGACGTCGAGCTCTTTAACGCAGCAGATGAAACTTTTGTTTATAATTTAGCTGCTGGATTAGAACTCTATTCAAAACATCCGATATCTCACGCGTTTCAATCTCAGACCCCCTGCGCAGTTTCCCAAGTAGTTACTGTGGCGGGAAAAGGTTTACAAGGAACCTACCAATCTCAAGTCGTTAAGATAGGTAACATAAGTATTCTTGATAACAGTGATGGTTTACGACCCACTGAGGATGACTCTCGAGTTTATCTGCAATTGGGCAATCAGTTAATTGCTGCATTTAGCGTAAAAGATGTAGTTAAAAAAGACGCAAAACAACTCGTCGATGACTTACGCAGCAAACAATTGGTGATGTTAAGTGGTGACTCAGAAATAAACGCGTCTTTGGTCGCTGATTCTTTAGGTATCCCAAACGTTTATTTTAGACAAACGCCAATACAAAAACTGACATACATTCAAAACTTACAAGCCAAAGGACACAAAGTTTTGATGATTGGTGATGGCATCAATGACGCCCCAGTTTTGGCCGCTGCTGATGTATCAATTGCGGTAGGTGACGCCAGTGACATGGCGAAACGTTCTGCCGATATCATTTTATTAAATTCAAAATTAAGTAATGTTAAGTTTGCTGTTAGTATGGCGATTAAAGTGCGTACCAAAATCAAACAGAACATGGTTTGGGCCATTGGCTATAACGCGTTAATTCTTCCCCTAGCAGTAGCCGGATATTTAAGCCCGTGGATGGCCGTAATTGGCATGTCGTTAAGTTCAATTATTGTGGTCGCAAACTCTATTCGTTTACTACGTTAACCAGCGCTAATAGGAAATTAAAGTGAGTATCATTTATGTGCTAATCCCCATCGCTATTGTGCTAGTACTGTTAGCCATAGGGATCTTTTTTTGGGCGGTCAAATCCAATCAGTTTGAAGATTTAGAGCGTCAAGGATACAACATTCTATTCGATGATGACGTGGATAAAAAAGTACAAGTAAAAAAGCCAAAAACTAACGACAAATGAACGACTTAAGCTGGTTTTCTGCAATATTAATCGGACTTGCTGGAAGTGTGCATTGCGCTGGGATGTGCGGTGGAATTGTGACCTCATTTACCTTTGCATTACCAAAGAATAAGTCACAATGGCCGTATTTAATTGCCTATAATTCAGGCCGCATTTTATCTTATAGTTTCGCTGGCGCAATCGCTGGGCTGTTGGGTCAGATCGTCACCACAAAATCCTTTATCAATCCTCAAGCACTGACTCTTTTTGGCGGAGTATTTATGGTTCTGCTTGGATTATATGTGGGACAGTGGTCAAAACTACTGGTTAAAGTAGAAAAAGTTGGCGCTATTTTTTGGCGTATAATTAGTCCCATATCAAAGCGTTTCATTCCCTTTAAACACCCAATCTATGCTGTACCCTATGGCCTAATCTGGGGCTGGTTGCCCTGTGGATTGGTTTATTCGACGTTAACATGGAGTGTTTCCACCGGCAGTGCGGTACAAGGTGCTATCACCATGTTTTGCTTTGGCTTGGGAACTTTGCCCATCATGTTAGCAATGGGAGCCAGCGCCAGCCAAATAAGAGGATGGTTGACCCAACCAGTGGTAAAACGAAGCGTTGCAGTCTTATTATGCTTATTTGGCTTGATTTTATGTTACCAAGGGATTCATAATTGGTAACTAATGAATTAATTGGAATTAACTAATGTCAGATCCGAACAAGTTCAGTATTCGCTGTCAAAACTGCAGTTTTAATCACCTATGTATACCGGTGGCTCTGAATCAGACTGAAATGGAGAGTTTGGACGAAATCATAGAACGCAAGCGCCCTTTGCATAAAAATGATCAATTAACTATTCCTGGGCAAAAATTTACGTCGCTGTTTGCAGTAAGAACGGGCTCATTTAAATCTTACATAACCTCTCCCGATGGCGAACAACAAATTACAGGGTTTCATTTTCCCGGTGATATTGTCGGCTTTGATGGACTATTTTCTGAAAAATATCAAAGTTATAATCAAGCGATGGAAACCTCCATGGTTTGTGAGTTACCTTACGACAAGTTAGATATTATGAGCGCACAACTTCCTACACTGCGCAAAGAAATGCTTAAAATTATGAGCACAGAAATAAACCAAGATCACAGTCTCATGATGTTATTAAACAAGCGCACAGCAGAAGAACGTCTTGCCCACTTCCTAATTAATCTATCAGATCGTTTTCGCTCTCGCGGTTTTTCTGAATTAGAATTTAATTTAACCATGACCCGAAACGAAATTGGTAATCACCTTGGTTTAACTGTTGAAACCGTGAGTCGTTTACTCACCCGTTTTCAAAAAGAAAATATCATCAAAGTTGATGGGAAATTTATACAAATTCTCAATTTGGCGGTACTTAGAGAGAAACTTGGTGAACACGTTTTAAATAAACAAGCCTGCGGTTAAGTCTTTTAATTTAAATTGATTCAGGTCAAAACAATTAGTCTGTTAATTGGCAAACTAGCTAAAGTAGCCATACACTTAATATACGTAGTGTAAACGTTTGAAGGGAATTAATTTATGTCCGTATTTAACAAAATACTAGCTGTTGTAGACCCAACTTCAGAAGATCAAAAAGCGTTTAGAAGAGCGCTTTTATTGGCAGAAAAAACCGGCGCTAGTATTACCGCGTTTCTCTCCATATATGATTTCTCTTATGAAATGACCACTATGCTCACCGTGGATGAAAGAGAAACGATGCGCCAAGCTGTGGTGGATGACAAAACCGATTGGCTTGCCAATATAGTTGAACCCCTAGCGGCTAACTCATCTATTTCAGTAGATATAAAAGTGGTCTGGCATAATCGGCCATATGAAAGTGTATTGTTCGAAGTGATTGATCACAGCTATGATTTAATCGTCAAAGGAACCCACGAGCATGACACCCTAAAGTCAGTGATATTCACCCCGACTGATTGGCATATCCTACGTAAATCACCGGTTCCAGTTTTACTTGTTAAAGAACATGATTGGCCTATTAATGGCAATATTTTAGCTGCGGTAGATGTGGGCAGTGAAGATGAAGAACATCATAGCTTAAACAAGTTAATCACTAAAACCGCTGGATTGATGGCTGATTTACTGGAAGGACATGTAAACTTGGTTAATTCTTACCCAGGTACACCGGTTAATATTGCCATCGAAATACCAGAGTTCGATCCGGTTGGCTATACAGAGTCAGTTAAACAACACCACGCCAAATGTATGCTTGAGCACGCTCAAGAATTCAATATCCCACAAGAAAATCAGCATCTTAGTGAAGGTTTGCCTGAGGATGTCATTCCTTCAGTGGCAAAAGCTATCGACGCAGAGTTAGTGGTTATCGGTACTGTAGGTCGCACCGGTATTACAGCCGCCCTTATCGGTAACACGGCTGAACATACAATAGATTCACTCAATTGTGACGTTTTAGCAATTAAACCAGAAGGCTTTGAGTGTCCTCTTAAACATTAACCTTACATAACCTTGTGATTCTTAGAAAATGACTGCAAACATTTAAATTTAGGGTGTTTATGTCCTTTATGAGGACAGGTATAATCCGCGCTGATAGCAATGTTTTTCTAGGAATAAGATGAGTAAGGTCGAGTCTCTGTCTGAGAGTAAAAAATACAGTTTTAATAAACTTCAAAAGCGCCTAAGACGAAATGTAGGCAAAGCAATTGCCGATTTTAATATGATCGAAGATGGCGATAAGGTAATGGTCTGCCTGTCTGGCGGAAAAGACAGTTACACCATGCTTGATATTTTAATGTTTCTGCAAAAGATTGCGCCAATTAAATTTGAAATTATTGCGGTTAATTTAGATCAGAAACAACCAGGCTTCCCCGCTGAGATACTGCCTAACTACTTACAAGAATTGCAAGTTCCATTTGAAATCGTCACGGAAGACACCTATTCGATTGTAAAAGATAAAATTCCAGAGGGAAAAACAACTTGTTCACTATGCTCTAGATTACGCAGAGGGATACTTTACAAGACGGCAACCCGACTAGGCGCAACTAAAATCGCGTTGGGGCACCACCGTGACGACATGTTAGAAACACTATTCTTAAACATGTTTTATGGCGGACGCTTAAAATCTATGCCTCCCAAGTTAGTCAGCGATGATGGCAAACAAATGGTCATTCGCCCCCTAGCCTACTGTGCTGAAAAAGAAATTACACAATATTCTGATTTAATTGAGTTCCCGATTATTCCTTGTAATTTATGTGGCTCGCAAGAGAACCTACAACGCAAAGTTATTAAAAACATGCTAGTAGACTGGAACAAGCGTTTTCCGGGTAGGATTGAAAGTATGTTTAGGGCAATGCAGAATGTCGTGCCTTCGCATCTTGCCGATAGTGAACTTTTCGACTTTAAAACCTTAGAGACGCAACAAACACCGTTTGTTAACGGTGATATTGGATTTGATCAAGAAGATTTTTCTACACCTTCAACAAGTGCTGATGACACTGTCAAAATAATCAATATTAGTTAAGGATCATTTTAGTAAATGAAAATTGGATTAGCACTAGGAAGCGGCGCTGCTCGAGGTTGGGCGCATATCGGTATAATACAGGCGTTAGAAGAACTAGGCATCAAGGTTGACGTGGTCGCTGGTTGTTCCATTGGTGCCTATGTAGGAGCCGCGTATGCAAGCAATAAACTGGATCCACTCGCAGAATGGGCAAGCTCTCTAACTGAGTGGCAAGTTTTAGGACTGTTAGGGGTTGGATTTCGTAAAGGTGGACTGGCTAGCGGAATTAAAGTGTTTAAAGCCCTCGAAGACAATTTTTGCGAACGAGACTTTGAACACTTATCCAAACCCTTAGGTGTTGTGGCGACCGATTTATATAGTGGTAAAGAGGTTTCATTTACTCAAGGTCCTATTGCGGATGCGGTTAGAGCATCCTGTGCAATACCTGCCCTGTTTCCACCCATTGCGCACAAAGGCCGTTGGCTAGTGGATGGTGCTGTGGTCAACCCAGTGCCGGTAAATCTTTGTCGGCAACTAGGTGCTGACTTTGTTTTTGCGGTTAATCTAAGTGCAGATTTTAGGCCTGAAGTTCAAGCTCAATATCAAATGGAACATGAAAATAATCAAAAACGAACCAATGATTTTTTTAATAAAAGTCAGTCGTTTATGCAGCGTCTTTTCAGTGGCAAGTTCAAAAAAGACAATGATATGGACGATGATGAGCTTGAATCTTTAGAAGATCTAGAAAACATGGCACTGGATTCTGACTTTGACGCCAATAGTGAAGAGCAAATAACCACCTCAGAAACTCAGGTAGAAACGCCGGAGCAAGTAACGGCGACGCAAAAATCATCAAATGTTAAATTAACTGACAATACCCCTAGTATGTTAGGTGTCATGTCCAGTTCGTTAGATATCCTTCAGGCAAGAGTCACCCGCTCGCGATTAGCTGGCGATCCCCCCGATATACTAATTGAACCCCAGTTACGCGACTTTGGCATTATGGAGTTTCATCGCGCGGCTGAGTTAATTGAAGAGGGGCGTCAAAGCGTCAACCGTGTTGCTGCGCAGATTAAATATCAATTGCGTCTCGACTAATTCACTCTACGGATATCGTTATTTGGTTATTGCTGTCACGCGATATGGGGCTTCAGAAAACTGGATCTGATTGCCCTGCTCTAGCCAGTCTCCGGTAATTACTGCATGATGTTCATCGAGATAAATTTCGGCAGGAATAGAGTCTCTGTCAACATTATCGAAATAAAACTGCAAGCCGGTAACTGACGGCATTAGGAACGACAAAAAGCTGCCCATATCATCAAAAAACACTGTGTATTGCTGATACAAATCTTGTAACTCTTGATGTGTATATTGCTGTTTTAAATAAGAAGGTTTAGTTTCCAACTGAACTGACATGTCACATTGATTATTATTTTCTAATAGTTCAAATTCGACAATTGCTTTAGCTTGGCTTAATGCTTTTTCGGTGGGTAACAAAAACCGGTTTTCAGGCGTTACTGTAACAGGTAGTGTGACTTTTTGAGTGACTATATTAGCGGTTTTAATTTCACATAAATCGCCATTTCTGACGTTTTTAAAACCAAATGCAAATTGCAATGCAGGTGTTTCTTCATTATCGATTTTTTTAAGGTGACTGTAAAAACTTGAGTATTCAACTGAAAGTGTATCAGCAAAAGCCAAACCACAAAAACTAAACAACACTAAGGTAAAACTTAAGATTTTCATACTGGTAAAAACTTCCTATTGAAACGTATCATATTGATTAACTCTTCGATATATTCATCACCCCGCTGGGAGTAACTTTTCAACCCTTTGGCTAGCTTTTCTGCTGTAATTTGTTTGTCGTTTTCACGCAAAGATAGACGAATCGCCCTTAACTCTTTATACGCATCATGTCGATTTAAATTGCGGAAATAGGTACTCACTGCGTGATCCAAACTTTTAAACTTAGCCACCTCATGAGCGGCATCTTCATTTCGCCGTTTTGGTACAAAACCGCACCCTTTTCGGAAACACCAAAGTCCAAAAAAATTATAACCTTTTTGAGCAAATCGAGAGGTTCCCCAAGCTGACTCGTTCGCTGCTTGCATAAGCACCAACTCAACAGGAATAATGTCTATTCGACGCATTAATCGGTCCACGATTGAATTCAAATCGTCGTCAGGGTCAACGCGATATTCTTTCACTAGTGAATCGAGTCTCTTTTGCTGCAAATAACTAAAAGGCAATTGTTGTTCAATTGCGTTTTTTATTTCATTCAGAAAATCCCGTTTTTGAATAATCACTTTATTGTGATGATGAATTGCAGGTAACAAATAGTCGAAAAATGCTTTTTTCCGTTCCGTAATTGATTGTATCTTAGCGAAGTTAGGCATTTTTTGTTCTACATAAGGAGCGATATTTTGCTCATCAAAAGGATCTAACTCCTTTGGTGGAAATAAAAATGGGTAACTTAACACTACAGCGCCAAACACCCAGATTATTCCCAAATAGAGAATCCGTCTAGGGCCTGGAAAGTCAACGTTATGCATCAAATGTAGTATCTCCATCAGACCCTTGTTGTTGGGTCTCATCGTTTAAATTGTTATTGTCTGTACTGTTACCGTAACCAAAAAGTTCACAATACAATAAACCATTAATATTATAGTAATAGGGTAAAAACAGTAGCAAACCAATCCCAAAAGAAACTATCGAAAGTAGCAACAACAATAAAAATACGACATATAAAATAGTGAACGGGAATAAATAACGGTTTACCATCTTAATAGAAAGTAATAATGCATCTATTGGTGTGAACTTTTTATCTGCTACCAATAATACTGCAAAACTCGTAGCGATCATTAAATATAAACCAGGCAAGATAAATAACGTCATCCCAGCTTTAGTTATTATGATTATAAATGCGGTTACCAAACATATAGGGATTGCTTGTGGAATGGTTGAGAATAAAAACTTAACAGAACCCACTCGCTTCAGATGAGACCGAGCTCCTTGTAACATCAATGCTGCAGTGACAGGCGCTAAAACCATTTGAATAATTAAATCCAATGTCATCAGATGACTTTGAGTTACTTGTTCCATGGTCTGTATATCATTAAATTTGAAAAATGCCGTTGCAATTAACAAACTTAGTCCAAAAACCACCAGTAACATTTGCAAGAAAATTAAAATACTACCAGTAGTATTTTTAAATCCCTTGGCCAATATATTCTTCAAGTTAAAGTTATATTCACCATTTAAGTTCTGTTTAATAAGTTCTGAATAGTTTTTTTGTATGAGTTTAAACATCAATATTTCATTCGTTAAATTAAGTGGACAAAAGGAGGTTAATGGCTAATACAATTAGAATAACGCCCATGATTCGATCAAAAATATAACCATTTTTCAGTAATGAAGAGCGAATTTTAGAGCCACTCATTATGTACGACAAAAAACAAAACCATATGCCCGTCGCAAAAGCTAAATAAATGCCGTAGCTAAATTTTATTAGCATTGGAGTTTGTGGGGCTACAGCAACTGCAAATACGGTTAGAAAAAACAAAGTAGCTTTAGGGTTTAATCCATTTGTCATAAAGCCAATTAAGAAAGACTTTTTATCAGAAGTAACCTGTTTCTCAATTGGTTGTGCTTGCAATGATACATCATTTTCTAATCTATTTGGCACACTGCGGACAGCCCCCCAGCCCAAATACAGCAAGTAAGCTGCCGCCAAATAGGCAAATACTTGAAATAGCCATGGTGTGGTTTTAATTAAGATACCAATGCCCAATAAAGAGTAAGTAACATGGATCAAAATTCCCGCGCCGACACCCACACTGGTATACATAGCAGAACGCCTTCCACTACTTATACTTTGTTTTAAAACCACAGCAAAATCAGGACCAGGACTGGCAACCGCAAAAAAATGTAAGCTAGCAATAGCAGCGAACTCTAACCAATATGGGGATAAATCAGGAAAAATCATGGCTTTATTAGCGACTCTATATAATCAGGAATAACTTCTGTAGCAGGTCCATAGTGACTCTCTGAAAACGCACTAAAACCGTTACTTGGTTCTAAATTTAGCTCAACACAATGGGCACCATAAAGACTCGCCTGTTGAACAAACCCAGCAGCAGGATACACGTTTCCGGAAGTCCCTACAGATATAAAAAGATCGGCTTTTGCTAATGCTTCAGATATTTCGTCCATATACATTGGCATTTCACCAAACCACACAATATTCGGTCGAACCATATTCGGTTGATGGCAACAATCACATTGACTATTTTGATCGTAAGAATCAAAAGTTTCTGTTACTTTTTGACTTCCTAAACAGCGGTAACTTAATAAGTCGCCGTGCATATGTAAAAGTCGTTTTGAGCCTGCTCTTTCATGCAAATTATCAACATTCTGGGTAATTAAAAGAAAGTTGTCTGCTAAATACTCCTCTAATTCAGCCAATGCTAAATGACCTTTATTAGGGGCGATTTCTGGCGACTGTAATTGCGCTCTGCGCTGATTGTAAAAACGATAGACCAAGTCGGGATTACGTTCAAATGCTTCAGGAGTTGCAACATCTTCAACACGGTGCTTTTCCCATAAACCATCATTATCTCTAAACGTTTTCAAACCTGACTCGGCGGAAATGCCAGCGCCAGTTAACACCACCACCTTGGATGATTTTGTAAACCCTTTAAACATGATTTGTACTATATTCCTTGATTTTGAAGCGTTTAAACTTTGTAGATGACGCGCTTTTGGTTACACTAGATCTGGATTAACTCATTATCTTGGAAAATGGTTTGCCAAAATCAAAATTTGTAGCGCTTATCTCTCAATCTTACCAGCAGCTGTCACCAAATGGGCGTAAAATTGCTAATTATCTGCAACAAAACCCAACTGATGTTTTAAATTTATCTGTAGCTGAAATAGCGCAAATCACCCTCACCTCTAAAGCAACCGTAAGTCGTTTCTTTCGGCAGTTAGGTTATGACAACCTTCAAC
Organism: Alteromonas sp. M12; assembly: GCF_037478005.1. Lineage (NCBI taxonomy): Bacteria > Pseudomonadati > Pseudomonadota > Gammaproteobacteria > Alteromonadales > Alteromonadaceae > Alteromonas > Alteromonas sp. M12. The sequence continues at coordinate 2,546,378 of NZ_CP144164.1, forward strand.
AAGTAAAAGATCAAATGCGCCAAGCTCGTAATGCTGGTATGCCGTTAGGCACGGTGCATAAGAACAACGATTATATCACTCAAGAATTAGATCGAATAAGACAAACTTGGGATAATGTAAAACCTGAAGATATTACTCAACTAGTAGAGTCGATAACACTTGCTTCTAGAATAACCTTAATTGGCTTTAGAAATAGCTACCCGGTGGCGATGCATTTTCGCCAACAGCTTCTGCAAGTACGAGGAAAAGTAAGGCTTTTACCCCTTCCTGGTCAAACCCTTGGTGAAGAAATTGAAGATATCTCTAACGACGAATTAGTCATTATTATTGCCTTTCGTCGACGCCCCAAAATTGTTGAAAAATTGATAGATCTTATCCCTAAAAAACAACTTGTATTAATGGCCGACCCCTCGGCACAAATATACAAAGAAAAGGTAAACCAATTATTTATATGTCAACTAGGACAAGAATTACCCTTAGACAGCTACTCTGCTCCTATGAGTGTAATTTCAGTTATATGCAATCAAATTCTCAATTCCGATAGGTACGCTGAACAAAATCGTATTGATGCAATTTCCAATTTATTCAAACAATTAGACGAATTAGAGTAAAAACCACCATTCAATCAACTGTTTCTCTTGACTAATCGGTGAAACAGTTGTTTCATAAGGCTATGTTTAATTAAGTTTGGTTTCATGAAGTCTTCATTTCACTCGCCATTTGTACTGCCCGTTAACTTAGATATAAACAAAACTAGTCATCGTTCGAAATCACAGCCCTTAAAAGGTTGGACTTTGGCGGTTAAAGATTTGTTTGATATTGACGGCATTGTCACAACCGCCGGCAACCCAGATTGGGCTGCTACACATCCGGTTCCAACGCAAACGTCGGAGACTGTCGCCTGTTTATTAGAAGCCGGTGCCGAATTTGTGGGTAAAACTATCACTGACGAATTAGCTTACAGTCTTAACGGTCAGAATATACATTATCCTGAACTGGTTAATTGCTTGGACGAAGAACGTATTAGTGGTGGTTCATCAAGTGGCTCTGTTGTTGCTGTTGGGCGTAATCTAGCCCGAATTGGTTTAGGCACAGATACCGGTGGATCTATTCGTGTACCAGCGAGTTATAATAATTTAGTCGGCTTTAGACCTACCCACGGAGTAATATCATTAAAAGGGGTTGTGCCGCTCGCCCCCTCTTTCGATACCGCTGGTTTTATAACCAATACGATTCAAGATGCGTTAGCTATCGCTAAATGTCTGATACCAGATCAACAAGAAAACAGTAAATCTCTTAATACGCCGGTTGTACTCAGTGAACTTGTGGGACTTAGTCAGCATAGGCAAGAAATTTTTAATTGGCTTGAAAGCAAATTTAATGGTTGCTGGATAAAAGACAAAGAGATATCCGCGGAAACTGTAGAACAAGCCTCTAACGCATTTAGAGTTTTACAAGGAAGAGAAATCTGGCAAACTCATGGTGATTGGATAATAAACTCACGACCCAAGTTTGCCGAAGATATTCAACAACGCTTTGAATGGTGTGAAACGTTAACAAAAGAAGATGAATTGTCGGCAATTCAGCAACAGCAAAAATTGCAAACAGACATTTCTTCACTGTTAAAACAAGACCGGTATTTAATACTACCCACTACACCGGGTCCTGCGCCAAGATTAGATACCTCCGCATCAGAAATTGCAGAATATCGAAAAAAGCTAATGCAATTCACCTGTATAGCCGGTTTAACGGGTTGTCCACAATTACATATGCCGTTATTTAAAAATGATAATACAGCCTATGGTTTGTCGATTTTAGGTCCTAAAAATAGCGACTTAGCATTGCTAAGTTTAGGTCAGAAGCTTATGGAAACTGCTGAATGAAACATAAAATACAAAATCTGGAACATACATCGACCACAACAGGGTTTACTGCTCCGCATTATGCAGCAGCTCAGGCCGGTCAACATATTTTAGACACAGGTGGTACAGCCATTGAAGCCATGGTTGCAGCTGCAGCATCTATAGCAGTAGTTTACCCACATATGAATGGTTTAGGCGGAGACGGATTTTGGTTAATTAGCGAACCTGGTAAAGCGCCAATCGGCATTGACGCCAGCGGATGTGCTGCGGCCCTTGCGACCTCAGAGTTCTACCAAGATCTTAGCGAAATACCATCGAGAGGTGGAAAGGCTGCATTGACAATGGCTGGTGCGGTTTCGGGTTGGCAAAAAGCGCTTGAAATTAGCCAACAATGGCAAGCTAATAAACCTTTAGAAGAACTATTATCCACCGCAATTGGACAAGCTGAATGGGGCTTAGAAGTTACTCAAAGTTTAACGGATGCAAGTTTTAAGACCTTTGATGATTTGCATCAAAGCCCGCCTTTTGAGCAATTTTTAATTAAAGGAAAAGCCCTTAAAAAGGGAAAAATAGTAAAATTACCCAAATTGGCAAAAACCCTTTCTCAACTAGCTGAAAGAGGTTTGGACGATTTTTACCGTGGAGAAATTGGCCAAAAATTAGCAGCTGATTTAACGGCCTCAGGGTCACCACTTCGTGAACAAGACTTCATTGACTATCAAGCAAAGTTAGTTACCCCACTTAGTGTTGATGTTTCCCTTGGTAAACTCTACAACCTTGGCGCACCCACACAGGGCGTAGCCTCTTTATTAATTTTAGCTTTGTTTGACAAGGTTAAACATTTGGCCGCTGGAGAACACGAATATCCGCATCTATTAGTGGAATGCACCAAACAGGCATTCCTAATACGCAATCAATTTGTGACTGATGAGAGCCGATTAGAACGCCCATTATCGGACATGCTTGAACAATCTATTATTGATGAATTAGCAACCAAAATCAGCGCAACTAAAGCCTTAGATTGGCCAAACGAAGCCAAACTAGGTGACACGGTTTGGATGGGTGCATGTGATAGCTCTGGCAGAATGGTGAGCTACATTCAAAGTTTATACTGGGAATTTGGAAGTGGCGTTGTTTCCGATTCTACAGGGATTGTTTGGAACAACCGAGGTACATCATTTAGCTTAGATGTTAATTCGAACCAATATTTAAAACCTGGTTTAAAACCATTTCATACCCTTAACCCTGCATTTGCAGAATTACATGATGGTCGACGAATTAGCTACGGCACTATGGGTGGCGAAGGTCAACCGCAAACACAAGCTGCGATTTTTAGTCGTCATGTTTTTCAAAACTTGCCCATGGATAAAGCAATTGAATCCCCTCGTTGGCTACTAGGTCGAACTTGGGGGGATCAATCACACAATTTGAAAATTGAGGAAGACCTTGATCCCTTAGTGATCGAATCTTTGCAGGCGAAGGGCCATGATATAGCAATAGTACCTCCAAACAATGAAATGATGGGGCATGCTGGGATGATTGTGCATAATCCTGATGGCAAAGTGAGCGCAGCTACCGATCCACGTAGCGACGGTAAAGCATTTCCTTACTAAACAAGAGAAGTAAAAGTACATGGATTTAATAATCGAAAATTACCCTACTATACTGGCGTTGATGGCGACTGGTGTGTTCGCAGGTATATTAGCGGGTTTACTGGGTGTCGGTGGCGGAATCGTGATAGTGCCAGTGCTGTATTTCTTGTTTCAACATTTTGGTGTTGATCCCAGCTCTGCCATGTTAATTGCCACTGCGACGTCATTGGCCACTATTGTACCTACATCCGTTAGTTCGATTCGCTCCCATCGCAAAAAAGGCAATGTTGATTTCGAATTATTAAAATTTTGGTGGATGTTTGTGTTACTAGGTGTCCTAGTCGGTAGCTTCTTGGTGACCATTGTAAATGGTTATTGGTTAACGCTGATGTTTGCGATTATTGCCACCCTTGCGGCGTTAAACATGCTATTTAGAGCATCCAAACCTCCAATTTTTAACCAACTTCCTAACCGAGCGGGCCAAAGCCTAATTGCCAGTATCATTGGCATGCTGAGCTCCATGGTTGGTATCGGTGGCGGAACCCTATCCGTGCCAATTTTAACCAGTTTTAATTATCCGGCACACAAAGCTGTAGGAACGGCAGCAGCGATTGGATTATTAATCTCGTTGCCAGGTGCGCTAACTATGTTGATTTTTGGTCAAACACCGGTAGATGCCCCTATTTTTACCTATGGATTAGTCAATTTAGTCGGCTTTGTTTGCATCGTTCCTCTTACCGTACTTTTTGCTCCAGTGGGCGCATCACTTGGCGCTAAACTTGATGGCAATTTACTGAAAAGAGTGTTTGCTGTTGCACTATTAATTACGGGCGGTCGAATGCTTGCTCAAGTTCTACTTTAAGGAGAATCATGTCTTTACTTAGTCCTCCACCGCGCCTTTTAATGGGGCCTGGTCCAATAAATTGTTATCCACGAGTACTGAATGCCATGTCGACCCAGTTGGTAGGTCAATACGATCCCGTTATGACAGGCTATATGAACGAAGTTATGTCGTTATACCGAGGTGTTTTTAACACCGACAATGAAGCGACATTGTTAATCGACGGGACATCCAGAGCGGGTATAGAAGCTGTTTTGGTTTCATGCATTGAACCCGGCGACGATGTTTTAGTACCCGTATTTGGACGTTTTGGGCATTTATTAGCTGAAATTAGTGAACGTGCAGGTGCAAAGGTTCATATTATTGAAGCTCCTTGGGGGGAAGTTTTCAAGCCCGAACAAATTGAACAAGCAATCAAAAAGATACGCCCTAAAGTCTTGGCTTTAGTTCAAGGTGACACCTCTACAACCATGCTTCAGCCATTAGAAAATATTGGTGAAATTTGTGAAAAGTATGACGTGTTATTTTACAGCGATGCCACAGCATCTATTGGTGGTAATCCGTTTAAAACTGATGAATGGAAATTAGATGCCGTTTCAGTCGGGTTACAAAAATGTCTTGGCGGCCCGTCCGGCAGTGCACCTATAACCTTAAGTGAAAAATACGTGCAAAGGGTTAGGCGCAGACAACACGTTGAAGCAGGAATTCGAAACGAACAACATGCTGATGGATTAGGTTTACGTATTCGTTCTAACTATTTCGATATTCCGATGATTTTGGATTATTGGGGAGAAGAACGCCTTAATCATCATACTGAAGCAACATCAATGTTATACGCAGCCAGAGAGTGCGCCCTCCAATTATTGGACGAAGGCATAGAAAACAGTATTAAGCGGCACAAATTACATGGTGACGCTATGCTCGCCGGTGTTAAAGGTTTGAACTTAAAACCCTTTGGCGATTTAACTCATAAAATGAACAATGTTGTGGGAGTTTATATTCCAGACAATGTGAATGGCGAGCAAATTCGTGAACAACTTCTACACCAATATAACATTGAGATAGGTACTTCATTCGGCCCGTTACACGGCAAAATTTGGCGCATTGGAACCATGGGTTATAACGCCAGAAAAGACACGGTTTTACATACTTTACAAGCACTTGAAAACACCTTAAGGCGTGCTGGTCATCAATTGCAGTCTGGACTAGCCACTGATATGGCGTTTGATGTTTACACTAATGAGGAGAACTAAAGATGTTTACTTCCTATGTTCAAACTGTCCTCAAACGATGTGACGAATTGGCTTTGATTAGTCAAAGTCCTGAATACATAGATCGTCGCTATTTGACGAATGAACATAAACTCGCAAATCAATTAGTAGCAAGTTGGATGGAACAAGCCAACATGCAAACATGGCAAGATGAGGCCGGCAATCAATGGGGATGCTATAAAAGCCCTTACCCTGATGCCGAAACGTTAATAATAGGTAGTCATTTAGACACTGTTCCTAACAGTGGTAAATACGATGGCATCCTTGGTGTACTTTTACCATTAGGATTGGTGCAATGGTTTGCTGATAATTCCATTACGTTACCCTTTAACTTAGAAATTGTTGGCTTTGCTGATGAAGAAGGCACCCGTTTCGGTACGACTTTATTAGGCAGCAGAGCTGTGGCTGGTACTTGGCAAGATAGATGGGCCAGTTTACTGGACAAAGACGGATTAACCGTAGCTACCGCACTGAGAGATTTTGGGCTGAATATTAACAATATTCACAATGCGAGCAGAGCGCAAAGTAATTTGTTGGGTTTTGTTGAAGTGCATATTGAGCAAGGCCCTGTACTTGAAAGTCAAAATCTACCGGTGGGAATTGTCAGCGGAATTGCTGGCGCAAAACGTTACAAAATAGAGATAGAGGGTCACGCAGGTCATGCGGGAACCGTGCCTATGGCCTTACGTCAAGACGCGATTGCAGGTGCTGCTGAAATGATTTTGGCAATAGAACAAGCCGCAATTGAGCATGAAGTTGTTGCCACTGTAGGACAGATTCAATCGCTAACAAATGCCGTTAACGTAATTAGTGGTAAAGTGGATATTAGCTTAGATGTACGAAGTTTAGATAATAGCAAACGTGACCTATGCATCGAACAGATCAAACAAAAAGTTGAGTATATAGCGCAAATAAGGGGCCTTACTGTAACCGAACATCTGACCCATGAAGCCGATGCGACACTCTGCCACCCAGACATCATGTCGCAGCTTGAATCAGCCTGCGCAATGAACAGAATAAAACCCTTTGTGTTGAGTTCGGGAGCTGGTCACGATGCGATGGCAATGGCCGAACTGTGTCCTACTGGTATGTTATTTGTGAGATGCGCGAAAGGGATTAGCCATAACCCTGCAGAATCAGTTAACTTCGAAGACGTTAATGATACTTTATTAGTGCTAAAGTCATATGTTGACCAATTAGCAAAGCAATATGGTGAAAGTAGCGAGCTTGTAGCCTAGAGCAAACTAATTTCACCATTAATTTCGATATTTATTCGATGGGACAAAGTGGATCAGCCCCCCACTCGCTCCAAGACCCATCATAGACACTCCAGTTTTCTATGCCTATTTGGTAAGCCGCTAGGGCGAGTATACAAGCGGTGACACCTGAACCACAGGAAAAGTGAAGCTGGACATTTGCAGCATTAGTAAAAGGTTTAAAAAGTCGCCTAATACTCGCTGTGTCAATGAACTTACCGTCATTAAGTAGTTGGGCATAATGCAAATTATGTGAATGTGGTATATGCCCACTTCTTACTCCTTTCCTAGGTTCAGCCTCTGTACCATTGAATCTAGCAGGACTTCGAGCATCAACAACCGTGAAATCAGGGTTATTTAAGTTGTCCATAATGTGTTGTTTATTCACCAACAAATCAGAGTTGAATTTTACTTGGTAATTGGTTTTTTGCGGATTTTGAAGGAGTGTTGGTTGCACTTTGAAACCGGCATCAATCCAAGCTTGAAGTCCTCCATCCAAAACAAATACTCGTTTATGCCCCATAATTTTTAACATCCACCATGCCCTTGGTGCACTAAAACTGCCTTGGTCATCATAAATAACCAAAGTAGCATTATTACTAATACCAAGTTTAGACATCTGCTGTGCAAAGTATGTCGGCGGGGGTAGTGAATGAGGTAAACCACTGTCTTTATCTACAAAAACGGAATCAAAATCGAATAGTTTGGAGTCAGGTATATAACACTTTTCACTTTGTTTACTAACGTAATTCACCGGAAAGGCAACATCAGTAAACAGCATTTGTACCGATTCAGTGTTTAATAACAACTGCAATTGTTCTGGGTTAATAAGCGCCCTATTTGTTTGACTCTGCTCAGAATTCATAATCTCTCTCTACTTTAGCTATTCTTACTGAATACGATCTGTACCATTTTTGTTTTCCCAATGCCTGGGCAGCCAGATGGTCTTGTTGTTTCTTCCAATTTTGAATAGATTTTAGATCACGCCAATAGGATACCGTAATGCCTAATTCTTCCCTCGCTGATTCCACCCCTAAATAACCATCAATTTGCTGCGCTAACCCAAGCATTTTGATTGACGTGGCAGCATAATCCTCGTCAACCTCAGTGCGCAACGACGTAAAAATAACCGCATAATATGGCGGTGAAGGTGTTTTAGCCAATTGCGTCATTCTTAAACTCCTTGATATAGTAAGTAACCTAATTAAACCGACTCAAAGCATATTAATGAAGTTACCCATATATTATCTCACTGCAAGTTTTTTAGCGTTATCCTTAGGTGCTTGTGCACAACAAAGTATTCAGCAAGTCAATATGGCAGAACATAAGCAAAATCCAACAATTAAACAATTAGTCGAAAAATTAGCTCTGGAACCACATGTCGAAGGTGGATACTTCAAACAAACATTTAAAGCAGACAGTCAACCTCTAGTCAACACACCAAAGGGTTCTAGGGTGACGATGACGTCAATATATTACCTACTCACTGCGGATAGTCCCATAGGGCACTTTCATCGCAATACGTCAGACATCATGCATTATTTTCATGCCGGTGATCCAATCACTTATTATCTTATACACCCTGATGGGAGTTTAGAAACGAAAGTGTTGGGTCCTGACGTACTTGCCGGACATGAGTACCAGTTTGTTGTAAAAGGCGGTGTGTGGAAAGCCTCAACCATTTCGGTAACAGGTGAAAACGGATATGGATTGATTGGTGAGGCCGTAGCTCCTGGATTTGAGTATGAAGATATGCAATTAGCTGAAAGACAAACATTGATAAAAGATTTTCCACAGCATAAAACACTGATTAAACGCTTAACTCGCCAACACTAGTTTAGCGGTAGTGATGTTAAATTCGGGTTTGGATTAGTTTGTCTATTTCCTGCACCCATTGCTGTTTTTCTTGCGCTGAAAGGAAACTTCCTGTGAAGCCGTTTTTAACTAAGGTTATAAGTTGTTCTTGGTTTAAATTGAGCGCCTGGTGTAACGCTAGGTAGTTCTCATTTAAGTAGCCACCAAAATAACTAGGATCATCTGAATTCACAGTGACTAGAATATCTTTTTCTAATAGCTCGAGAATATTGTGCTCTGACATATCATCGAACACGCAAAGTTTAGTGTTTGATAAAGGACACACAGTTAACGGCATTTGCAACTCTGCCAGTGTTTGTATCAATTTAGGATCATCACTGCTTCTAACGCCGTGATCGATTCTATCTACTTTCAGTAAATTGAGGGCTTGCCAAATATAATCCGCCGGTCCTTCTTCTCCGGCATGGGCGACACACGGCAAACCAAGGGTTCTGGCTTGTTCGAATACCTGCGCAAATTTTTCAGGTGGATTACCTAATTCTGAACTATCCAATCCTACTGCATCGATATGCTCAAAATAAGGAATAGCGGATTGTAAAGTATCGATGGCTTCTTGCTCACTTAAATGCCGTAAAAATGACATTATCAACAAACTAGATTGACCCCATTGTTGCTTCGCATCCTCAATGGCGCGAATAAACCCAGACATAAACGTTTCGAAAGCAATCCCTCTTTGCGTATGGGTTTGAGGATCGAACATCATTTCAGTGTGAACAATATTTTGTTCTTTGCACTTCAGCAAATAACGCCACATCAACTGATAAAAATCATCTTCGTCAACCAACACAGATGCGCCTAAATAATACAGATCTAAAAAGCTTTGTAGATCTTCAAAATTGTACGCCTTATGAATTTCGTCGATGCTTTGATAAGGTAATTTAAGCTTGTGTTTTTTACTCAGCTCAAGTAATAAATCAGGCTCTAAAGTACCTTCGATATGAAGATGCAATTCCGTTTTTGGTAATAGTTGAATTAAGTTGTTCATATCTGCTCTTTATTATCGCTTTGATTGTTCCACGGGAAAGTGAGTTAGCCAATGCTGGGCTATTTGCTCTCTGGTACACATCCACACATCTTCAAAGCTCTGCACATATTCAATAAAACGACGCAGCGCTGCTATTCTTGCAGGACGACCTATAATTCGACAATGCAAACCAATCGACAACATTTTAGGGCTATGTTCCCCTTCCAAATATAAAGTATCAAATGCGTCTTTTAAATATTGATAGAACATCTCGCCATTATTAAACCCTTGGGGTGTAGCAAAACGCATGTCATTGGTATCAAGGGTATAAGGAACAATCAAAAGCGGTTTACTATAGTGATGGTCGTAATAAGGCAAATCATCGGCGTAGCTGTCTGCACAGTAAACAATATCATCTCGTTCTGCGATTAACTTAAGGGTGTTCGGACTGGTTCTGCCGGTATACCAGCCGCTAGGGTTAGTGCCGGTTATTTTCTCGTGTAAATGGATTGACGCATCAATCAACTTACGCTCCTTTTCAATTGGCATATTTTGATAGTCAATCCAACGCATGGCATGACTAGCAATTTCCCAATTCGACGCTAACATCGCCTCTACAGCTTCTGGATTTCGCTGCAACGCCATGGTGACACCAAAAACGGTTACCGGGACATTCAACTCGTTGAGTAAACGATAAATCCGCCAAAAACCGGCTCGACTACCATATTCATATAAGGTTTCCATGCTTTGGTGTCTATCTGCATAGGCTTTGGCACCTATGATTTCAGACAGGAATATTTCTGAGAATTCATCTCCATGTAATACGCAGTTTTCACCACCTTCTTCGTAATTCAACACAAACTGAATGGCAATTTTAGCTTTATTAGGCCATTTAGGCTTTGGTGGGAATTGCCCGTACCCTTTGAGATCACGAGGATAGGATTGCATATTTCTATTCCTTCTTATCGATATTGCTCAGGTATGTCTAAACTACAACCCTTCAAAATTAAACTTATAATCGACTTAGTCGCATTTTCAAATTCCGCTCTATCCATTTCTTTACCCTCAAGGTGAGTAATTTGTGCTGCAAAATCTGCATAGTGCTGACAACACGCCCAGATGTGGTAAAGCAAATAATGGGCATTGGAAACTTGAATTTTACCTTCATCCATCCAATGCTTAATAACTTCAACTCTCCCCTTCATCCAAGCTGCATGTTGGTCTTTGTAAAAACCGTAAAGATTTGGAGCACCGTTGATGATCTCTAATGCGAATATCCGAGAAGCTTCTGGTCTAACTAATGAAAATTCCATTTTATCTTTTATGTATCTGGCTAACACTTCCGCTGGATCATCATCTTTAGTAGCTTCATCAAAAACCGAGTTCCATAATTCTAAGATTTGCTGTAAAACTGCAAGATATAGGTTTTCTTTACTCTTAAAATAATAAAGAACATTGGTTTTAGGTAATTGCGCTCTATCAGCAACTTGCTGAATGCGAGTGCCTTTAAATCCATGTTTTGCGAACTCATGTTCTGCTGCATTTAATATTAATTGTTTGTTTGCTGCGCCTATTCGGCCTTCTTTATTGATTTTATTATCAGTCATGGTCCATTATTTCTGTTATTGAAGGTTGAAGCCTTTTAAGGCATGCATCTATCTTCCTTTTGACAATGTATCATTAGTTCTTGGCATTTCTAAGTCGCCATGCAAACTATTTTAAATAAAATCATCAATTACATTCAATATAAGTTGACCAGCTGGTCAGGTTTTATATTATATGTATAAAGGTAATCAAGCAAAACAAAAATTCGCAATATTAGTTTGTTCAAATAATCTAGAACATTGATATATAAGATAATGGATAACCAATCGGTAGTCGGGAAAAACTATGGTTCAATTTTTACTTAACAATGTGAAGACTGATATTGACTCAGTGGAAACAGATTTAACGGTTTTAGACTACCTTCGTGAACATCAAGGGTTGTGTGGTACTAAAGAAGGATGTGCTTCAGGTGATTGCGGTGCTTGTACTGTAGTATTAGCGCAATTGAATGAGCAACAAGATGGTATTGAATACAAGTCAATCAATAGCTGCGTTACTTTTACCAGTGCTTTGCAGGGTAAACAACTTATCACTGTAGAACATTTGTCTGATGGCAAGCAATTGCACCCGGTGCAATCGGCAATGGTAGAACAGCATGGCTCTCAATGTGGTTTTTGCACACCTGGTTTTGTGATGTCGCTTTTTGCTTTATATCATCAAGACAAGCCAAACAGCCGACACAATGTGGAGTTGGCATTATCGGGCAACCTATGCCGTTGCACAGGATACCGCCCTATTATCGATGCAGCGCTAAATAGTTGCCAATCTAAAACCTCCGACAAATTTGATCAGGTTGAACAGCAAACAATAGAAAGTTTAAAGGCCATCAAAAATCAGAATGCGGGATTAGATGGGCTATATGTACCGACTACACGACAAGCATTAGCGGACCTGGTCAAAACCTACCCTGAAGCTCGTTATGTTGCAGGCAGCACTGATCTGGCATTAGAGGTGACCCAACAATTAAACAATTTGGACTGTTTGATTGACCTTAAATCTGTTCCAGAACTAAACAAATTAACAGTCACAGATACCCATTTACAGATTGGGGCAGCACTACCATTTAACCAAATCGAACCCACACTACTGAGTCACTTCCCAAGCTTAGATGAATTATTGTGGCGATTTGCTTCTGTGCCTATTCGGAATCAAGCAACCCTTGGTGGAAATGTAGCTAACGCCTCTCCCATTGGTGATATGCCGCCGGTTCTGTTGGCATTAAATGCGCAAATATTGTTAGACAATGGCAATGCCACCAGACAAGTGCCCGCCAGATCGTTTTTTCTAGATTATCGTAAAACAGCGATGCAAAACGGGGAATGGATTGATTCTGTTCACCTTCCCCTGTTGCAAACAAACGCAGTTTTAAAAGCCTACAAGGTTTCAAAACGCATGGAGGATGACATTTCCGCTGTTTGCGCCGTTTTTCATGTTGTTATAAAAGACAATAAAATTGAAAATATAAGTACCGGATTTGGAGGTGTTGCTGCGAGTCCGGTGACTGCGAACGAATTTGAACAAGCAATGCAAGGCGCAACATGGAACGCCTCTGAAACCCTAGAATTGGGTAAGCAGCTTTTGCAAAATGCATTTAAACCAATGGACGATGTGCGCGCTTCGGCCCAATATCGTTCTGATTTAGTGGTGAATTTATGGCATCGATTCTGGTTAGAGAACACCCAACAAAATAATATAATTGAAACACGGGTGGTAAATCATGCGTAAATTAATTGATCTGGCAATCGACAAAACACCTAGTGGCAAGATTGGAACATCCAGTAAACATGATAGTGCTAATCGTCACGTTACAGGTAAAGCCATTTATGTTGATGATAAAAATTTACCAGCCAATACCTTATTCGCTGCTATCGGAACCAGCAAGATCGCTTGTGGGCAGATTCAAAAACTGGACTTATCAAAAGTCTGGGCTAGCCCTGGCGTAGTCGATGTAATTACAGTTGAGGATGTTCCAGGGCACACAGACATTGGGCCTGTATTTAAAGGCGATCCCATACTCACCAGCGATCAAATTTCGTTTAATGGTCAGGCTATTTTCGCAGTTTTAGCCACATCTACTCGATTAGCTAGACAAGCTGTTCTAAACGCCGAGATTGAATATAGCCCATCATCGGCAACCTTGAGCACTGAAGAAGCTCATCAAAAACAGGAATTTGTGCGTCCTGCGCACAAAATGCAACAGACCCTCCCATCTCAAATTAAGAACAACAATATTGAGCAAATTGAATCCTGTTTAGAGGTAGGTGGCCAAGAACATTTATACCTCGAAGGTCAAGTTTCAGTTGCTATTCCCCAAGAAGAAGATCGAATGATGATCTATACATCTAGTCAACATCCAAGCGAAGTGCAAAAATTGGTTGCTGAAGTGCTAGATGTATCAATCAACAAAGTCACCGTTGATATGCGTCGCATGGGTGGCGGATTTGGTGGTAAAGAGACACAAGCAGCACAATGGGCATGCATAGCCGCGATTTTGGCCCATCGTCAATCAGTGCCAGTAAAAATACGCCTACCGAGAATGCAGGATATGCAGGTGACAGGGAAACGTCACCCATTTACTAACAAATATAAAGTGAACATTGATCAAAACGGACTCATTCAATCCAGTGAATTTGAAATTAATGGTGATTGCGGACACTCCCCTGATTTATCTGATGCAATAGTTGACCGTGCAATGTTTCACGTTGACAACGGCTACTACCTCGGTCAAACCGAAGTGGTTGGACATAGATGCAGAACCAATAAAGTATCTCATACCGCTTTCAGAGGATTTGGTGGCCCCCAAGGAATGATAGTTGCTGAAGACATGCTAGATAAGATTGCTCGGCATAGAAAAATAGACCCGCTCACTGCTAGAAAACGCAACTTGTACCAAAACGTTGGGGTAAATGAAACCCATTATGGAATGCCAATCGGGCAAAATGTTCTGCCTGATTTGCTCGAAAAATTGGAACACAGCAGTGATTATTGGAATCGCAGAAAACAAATCCAAGAATTCAATCAATCCAGCCCTATTATTAAAAAAGGTTTGGCATTAACTCCGGTAAAATTTGGTATTTCATTTACCGCTAAACACCTTAATCAAGCGGGTGCGCTGCTGCATGTTTACACTGACGGTAGTATTCAAGTAAACCATGGCGGCACCGAAATGGGTCAAGGGTTACATACTAAAGTGGCGCAAGTGGTAGCGAACGAGTTTGGCTTGCCAATTGATAAAATAGAGGTAACAGCAACACGCACCGATAAAGTGCCCAATACCTCTCCCACCGCTGCATCTAGTGGTACAGATATGAATGGTAAAGCCGCGCAAAATGCGTGTATTGAAATTAAACAACGTTTAGCGCCATTAATGCTCGCGCTATTCGCAAGACAATCGGCGCAACAACAAAATACAAACCAACAATCTGTAAGCGTCAATGATGTAGAGTTTGTCGATCAGCATGTTTGTATTCAGGATTTTAAAATCCCTTTTGCCGAATTGATCCAAGCAGCCTATTTTGAGCGCATATCGCTTTCAACTACCGGCTTCTACCAAACCCCAAAAATTCATTACGATCGGGAAACAGGCAAAGGGCGTCCTTTTTTCTATTTTGCTTACGGCGCCTCGTGTAGCGAAGTGCTAATTGATACCCTAACCGGTGAAATGCGAGTAGAACGTGTGGATATTCTCCATGATGTCGGTAACAGCCTCAATCCAGCCATCGACATTGGCCAAATTGAAGGAGGATTTATACAAGGCATGGGTTGGTTGACCAGCGAAGAATTATTGTGGGATAAAACCGGTAAACTAATTAGTAATAATCCCGCAACTTATAAGATTCCAGCAATTGGTGATACCCCTAGGGAATTTAATGTCGAACTTTATCCCCACGCCAACACTGAAAATACCATATACAACTCTAAAGCGGTGGGCGAACCACCTTTGATGTTGGCGATATCCGTTTGGTGTGCAATTAAGGATGCAATTTCCAGTGTTTCTAACTATGCATTAGATCCACAATTAAATACCCCGGCCACCCCTGAGAAAATTCTAAAAGCTTGTCAAAACATCCGTACTTCGATGGACACTCCAGCATGATGAAGAACCAGTGGTTTGATGGTGTAATGCACTGCCAAAATAACGCAAAAGCTTATGTTGTGTTGACCGTAATGGGGTCTGTAGGATCAACGCCTCGAGCGCAAGGTACCAAAATGGTGGTAACCGAAGATCGGATTTTTGACACCATTGGCGGTGGTCAACTTGAACATTTATCGATTAAAAAAGCTCGCGAATTACTCACCCTAAAAAGCCAAAGTCAACATGTAGAGTATTTTCCTTTAGGTGCTAAATTAGCCCAATGCTGTGGCGGTGCGACTCATGTATTATTTGAAGTATTCTGCCAGCACGTTAATCAGTTAATGCTTTTCGGCGCAGGTCACGTCGCTCAGGCGCTAGTGCCGATAATATCGCAACTTCCTTTGAATATTGTCTGGGTTGATTCACGCCAAGAGATGTTTGATGAAGTAGATAAATCAGAACTTCAGTTACCCACCAATGTAAGCGCCTTAATTGCAGAAGATTGCACCGACGCTTTGGATGAATACCCAGTCAATTACGTATTGGTTATGACCCATGATCACCAATTGGATTTTGAACTGGTCCACAAAGCGTTAAATATCGATAGTGTCGAATATTTAGGTTTGATTGGTTCTGCAACAAAAGCCAAACGTTTTCGAACACGCTTAGCTAATCATGGGATTAGCGCCCCAATGCTAGAAAAATTAGTCTGTCCTGTTGGTATTACTGATATTCCAGGTAAACGCCCTATTGAAGTTGCCGTCTCTATTGCCGGTCAACTCATTGGCTTACTCAATAAACATGAATCAAATGAATCGCAAAATAGCCAAGCTGCTTGGTTACAAACCAAAGAAATAGCGAAATTATTATGACCTTAGATGAACTCAATAAATTACCAGACCACGAAGCTTACACATGGTTTAAAAGTTGCTGTGAATCCTCTGTTTGGTCTACATTCATGGTGCAGTCTCGACCTTTCACATCAATTGAACAAATTAACGAGGTCGCTAGTCATAAATGGCCTTCACTCACTGAGGAAGACTATTTAGAAGCCTTTAAAGCCCATCCAATGATCGGAGATATTGCAACCTTAGAAGCTAAGTTTGCTAATACTTCCGCTTTAGCGGAACAAGAACAAGCCAGTACCATAGGCGCAGATCCAAAAGTGTTACAGGAACTTCACCGCTTAAATCAGCAGTACCTTGAAAAAAATCAGTTTATTTTCATTATTTGTGCCACCGGACAAAGCGCTGAGAACATGTTAGCTGCGATTCAGAAGCGCATTCATAACGATCGTAAAACTGAAATTGGGTTAGCAGCAGAGCAACAGCTAAAAATTGCACTATTAAGAATCAAAAAAGGCTTAACCGCCTAAACAGAGAAGAAATCTATGAATAGCTTATCTAGTCACGTACTTGATACGGCAGCGGGAAAACCTGTGCCAGATTTAGCCCTACAACTCACGACTCCTGATGGCAAAATTATTGACGCTCAAACGGATAATGATGGACGTTGTAATCAATGGAGCGACGTTAATTTTATTGCTGGTCAATATCAATTGCGCTTTTATGTAGAAACCTATTTAATCGAAAAGCACGGTGAGAGTTTCTACCCATTCGTTGATGTCAGCTTTAATTTACCTGAAGACGGCGGCCATTATCATGTCCCTTTATTGATATCGCCGTACGGTTTCAGTAGTTACCGAGGCAGCTAATACTATATGAAATCAGATTTACAAATATTTCGCAGTAGTATTTTGCACTTCCCTTTGACAACAAGCTCTCCAGATGAGGGTTACGCGTTCTATAAGGACGGTTATTTGGTTACGCGTAACGGTAAAATCGAAGCAATTGGCCACTATTCAGCGTTGCCCGACGAGTATGTGTCTTTAGCGGTTGAAGACTACCGAGGTAAGTTGTTAGTTCCAGGCTTCATTGATAGCCATTTACATTTCCCACAGACCGAGATGATAGCTAGCTATGGTGAACAGTTACTGCAATGGTTACAGAACTTTACTTTCCCAACAGAAACTAAGTTTCAGAACCATGACTATGCCCATGCCATGGCTGAGTTATTTTTAAGCCAGTTATTTTGTAACGGAACCACTACTGCAATGGTGTATTCCAGCGTGCATAAGCAAGCTACGGATGCACTTTTTAGCGCCGCGACTGCACATCAAATGGCGCTGATTGCTGGTAAAGTCTGCATGGACCGAAACTGTCCTGAAGATTTACAAGACTGTCCAACGTCAGCGCAAAAAGACAGCGCTGAACTGATTGAAAAATGGCATAACAAAAATCGCACTAAATACGCGTTAACACCAAGATTCGCACCAACAAGCACTGAAGCGCAGTTAGCGTCTTTAGGCGAATTAGCGCAACAATACCAAGATGTATATATTCAAACTCACCTATCTGAGAATATGCATGAAATTGCGTGGGTAAAAGAACTTTATCCACAACATCAACACTATTTAGATGTATATGATCATCATCACCTAGTCAGAAAAGGCAGTGTGTTTGGTCATTGTATTCATTTACAGCAAGCTGAATGGGATTTATTGGCGCAAACACAAGCAACTATTGCCTTTTGCCCCTCTTCTAATTTGTTCTTAGGCAGCGGCTTATTTAACCTAGACAAAGCAAGGCAATCATCTGTAAATGTCGCGTTGGCGACCGATGTTGGTGCCGGCACTTCGTTTAATATGCTAAGGACCATGGGGGATGCTTATAAAGTTTGCCAACTTAATCATTGTAAGCTGTCTGCATTAAGTGGCCTTTATATGATGACCCAAGGTACCGCAGCGTCATTAGATCTGGAACATAGTATTGGTAATTTAAATCCAGGTAGTCATGCAGATTTTGTCGTACTGGATCCTAAATTTAGTCAGCTTAGTGAAATAAGAACAGATTCTTTAATAACAGAAGGGACTGTCAACTTACCCTCTGATGTGTTATTTGCATTGAGCATGTTGGCAGATGAAAGAACCACTGAAGCCACTTACATCGCCGGAAAAGCGGTGTTTAAACAACCCACGAGGAGCAATTAAATGGTTTGGATGGACTGGGTATCGTTGTTTATTCGTTGGTTTCACGTTATCGCGGGTGTGGCTTGGATTGGCGCATCATTTTACTTTATTTGGTTAGATAACAACTTACAGCAACCACCGGAATGGAAAAAGAACAAAGGCATTAAAGGCGATTTGTGGGCGGTTCATGGAGGTGGCTTTTACGAAGTCGCTAAATATCAATACGGCCCTGAAAAAATCCCAGAAACCTTACATTGGTTTAAATGGGAAGCCTATACCACTTGGATAAGTGGATTTAGTTTACTTATTTTAGTTTATTACTTTGGGGCGTCTGCTTTTTTAATCGATCCTAATGTTATGGAGTTAACCCAAAGCCAAGCTGTATTAATGGGTTTAGGGTTAATATTTGGCGGCATGTTGATATATGAAGTAGCTTGCCGCAGTCCGTTAGCAAAAAGCCCATTGTTATTCGCGATCTTTCTATTAATACTGTTAACGGTTGCGGCTTGGTTGGCAACCCAATGGTTTAGCGGGCGTGGCGCTTACATACATATTGGAGCGCTGATTGGAACTATCATGGTGGCAAACGTCTTCTTGCAAATCATGCCGTCACAAAGAGCCATGGTTGATGCCGTAAAGAACAAACAAGAGGTCGACCCAAGCTGGGGAGAGAAAGCTAAGTTACGCTCAGTACACAACAACTACCTCACCCTACCTATCTTGTTCATCATGATTAGCAATCATTATCCCATGACTTATTTACACGAGCAGAACTGGCTAGTGTTGATAGCACTATGTGTGGTTTCGGCATGGATAAGACACTTTTTCAATTTAAAACATCTCGGTGTATTTAAACCTTCAATCTTAATTAGTGGTGCTGTGGCTATGCTGGCAATTGCAATTTGGGTTTCTGCTCCGAATATATTAACCACATCAGAGCCACAAACTAAGCAAGGCACGGAATTAGTCTCTCAAAGCCAAGTGAAACAAGTGTTAGATAGCCACTGCGTTTCTTGTCATTCAAAAACACCAACAGACCCCATGTTTCCGTCGCCTCCACTGGGCTTAGTTATGGATGATTGGAAAGATGTGGAAAACAAATTAAGCGTCATTTATCAACGGGTATTCGTGACTCGTGATATGCCCTTTTTAAATAAAACTCAAATGACAAATGAAGAGCGAAAACTAGTAGCAGATTGGTACCTGCAAAATTTAAATTAAACGCTATTGTCGATACTCTCTGCTTTTGCATGAACTGATTCAAACAAAATACGAGCCGCTAACTTAGCGGTTCGAGAATCAATATCGAATACTGGATTCAGTTCTGCAATATCCATTAACCTCCATTTAAAATTCATTTGTACTTGCTGGGTGCTCAACCATCGAATGATGGATATAACAAAAGGCAGCGAAATACCGAAAGAGCTTGGCGCGCTAACACCAGGAGCAAGGGACGCAGAAAAAGCGTCTAAACAAACAGTAACATAAAGTTCGTCAACCTCTTGCAGCATAGGTGTAAGCAACGATTTCGCCGCATCTAACTGACAATCTTCATCTAATAAATAGCCTACCTTTAGTGTTTGCGCGCATTGAAACAATGCTTGCGTATTAGCCGGTTTAGCAACGCCCAAACAGGTATAATGAAATGCGTCAGTGTATTGTTTACAAGCTTGCGCTATTTGGTAAAAAGCGGTACCAGAACTTGCATTAGGCGACGGTATGCGCAAGTCAAAATGCGCGTCGAAATTGATAATGCCTATTTTAGGTTTTGTTTTAGCCTGCACATTTTTGCGTAAGCCAGAGTAACTGGCCAAGGCAATTTCGTGTCCGCCGCCCAAACCAATTACAAACGCTGATGAATTTAACGCAGCATTAATTTGTTGAGAATAATTGTGTTGCGCTTCTTCCAGGTTATGCTGGGAGTCCACGTTTCCCAGATCTTTAATTGATTTGTCTAAATGCCAAGCCAAACTACACAGACTAGCGCGAATCGCGTTAGGACCGGCTTTCGCCCCTACTCGGCCTTTATTGACTGCCACACCAAGATCACAACTAAATCCCAATAAAGCGATATCCGTTTGCGACGTGGTTTGTTCCATGACTTGATGCCAGCGACGGCTGTTAATTCCGCCTTCATTGTCGACTCGTCCAGTCCAATGAAAATGAGAATTTTGACTAAACAAGCTTGCCTCCAAACCATTTACTAACGGGTTTGTATTGATTTACTGTATAAACGAGTTGCGCTGGATGGGAAATATCCCATAAACACAAATCGGCTCGGCACCCAGCTTTTATTTCTCCTCGGTCTTTTAAGCCTAACGCTTTGGCAGCGTTTACGGTAATGCCTCGCAATGCTTCTTCAGGGGTTAGTGCGAATAACACACAAGCCATGTTGGCACAGGTGAGAATTGATGCGATAGGAGAACTTCCGGGGTTTAAATCGGTGGCTATAGCCATTGGTACTTGTTGCTTTCGTAATGCTTCAATGGGCGGCTTCTGTGTTTCATTTAGAAAGTAAAACGCGCCAGGAAGCAAAACTGCAACAGTATCGGATAGCTTTAAATTAAATACATCAGATGCAGGCAGATATTCAATGTGATCAACGGATAAAGCATGATAATCACATGCTAACTTCGCACCTTTTAAATCACTAAGTTGTTCTACATGAGCTTTAATCGTTAGCCCAAACTGTTGAGCAGCTTTAAATACTCGCTCACATTGAGCTGGACTAAAACCGATACTTTCACAAAACACATCCACACTGTCAGCTAACTTTAATTCGCTTATTTTAGGCATGACCTCCTCACAAACGAAATCAATATAAGCATCCGCGTCCTGAGCGAATTCGGCTGGCAACGCATGGGCACCCAAGTAAGTTGCAAGAATCTTAACGGGTAATTCGTCACTTAATTTTTTCGCAACTTGTAGCATTTTTATTTCAGTGTCTAAGTCCAAACCGTAACCTGACTTTACTTCCAACGTTGTGACACCTTCATTGACTAACGCAGTAGCCCTTAATATTGCAGACGCTAATAACTCATCTGCTGTCGCTTTACGGGTAGCGCTTACGGTACTTTTTATGCCACCACCTTTAGCAGCAATACTTTGATAACTTTCACCGTTGAGTCGCCTTTCAAATTCATTGGCACGGTCACCGCCATACACTAGATGAGTATGACAATCGATAAAGCCGGGTAATATCCACTTTCCACCGCCATCAAATTTGCTTTTCGCATTTCCAGAAAAATTAGACAATTCACCAACATAAACGATGCGCTCGCCGTCTATTGCGATGCAGCCATTTTTTATTTCGCCATAGGGGGCAGAGCCAGTCAACATAGTAGCTATTTGAACGTTGTAAATAAGGTAATCGCAGGGATTCGACATAAGATCTCTATAGTACCGTTGCACGAGTAATCAGTGTACTTGCGGTAACTTGTATATACAAGTAAGATGCATTTTATTTACAATTAAATAACAAGTTAATGGCCTCACATTTTGTCAAAATAAAATCCCATCTATTGGCACAAATAGCCAATGGCACAATGCAGCATGGGGATAAGGTTCCTTCTGAAAATAAACTAGCTGAGCAATTTAGTGTTAGCCGGATGACGGCACGAAGAGCGCTGACAGATTTAGTTAACGAAGGGATCTTATTACGTTCGCAAGGTTTAGGAACCTTTGTGAATGATCAGCGACCTATGAGTTCAATGTTAGAAATTAATAGTATTGATGACGAAGTTTTAAAACGGGGTCATAGTTATTCGAATCAGGTGATATGCCAACAAAAAATATTTGCCAATACACATCAAGCAAATTTGTTAGGGATGGCTGTCGGGTCTCTTGTTTACAATACTAAAATAATTCACCTAGAAAACGATACGCCTATTCAATTAGAAGACCGTTTAGTAAATCCTCATTATGCACAAGATTACATCGAGCAGGATTTTAACAATACAACGGCTAATCGCTATCTTAATCAGGTTGCCCCACTAACCGAAGCAGACCATGTAATAGAAGCTTTATTACCTACACCAGACATTGCAGCGGCACTATCTGTTGCTATAGAACAACCTTGTTTATTGATTTCACGTCGTACCTTTTCAGCTAAAGGCATAGTGAGTTTTGCCAGCCTTTACCATCCAGGCAATCGATATCGATTGGGTGGCCACCTAGACTTTCAGGCTCTTTAACAAGAGTCCTCTAATTGAGAGACATTCAAGCATGAACAAACGTTACTCCAAACGCATAGTAAAAGCGCCAACAGGCAGCAATATAACCGCTAAAAGTTGGTTAACTGAAGCACCAATGCGGATGTTAATGAACAACTTAGATCCTGAGGTCGCAGAACATCCTCATGAGTTAGTAGTATATGGCGGCATTGGTCGCGCAGCACGAAACTGGCCGTGTTTTGATAAAATCGTAGAAGTGCTAAAACGGCTTAACGATGACGAAACTCTATTGGTGCAAAGTGGTAAACCTGTAGGCGTGTTTCCGACCCATAAAAATGCCCCTAGAGTACTCATCGCCAACTCAAATTTAGTACCTCACTGGGCGACTTGGGAACATTTCAATGAGTTAGATAAACAAGGTCTAATGATGTACGGGCAAATGACTGCTGGTTCTTGGATTTACATAGGTTCACAAGGCATAGTTCAAGGAACCTATGAAACATTTGTAAGTATCGCCAAGGCACACTTTAATGGACAAGCAGCAGGCAAATGGATTTTAACCGGTGGTTTAGGAGGAATGGGTGGAGCTCAACCTTTAGCGGCGACTATGGCAGGCTTTTCAATGTTAGCGGTAGACGTTGATGAAAGCCGCATAGATTTCCGCTTAAAAACCGGATACCTAGACAAAAAAGCCAAAAATTTGAATCATGGCTTAGCATTACTTCAGCAAGCGAAACAAAATGGTGAAGCCATCTCAATAGGATTATTGGGAAATGCCGCTGACGTATTTAGTGAAATTGCTGAATCAGACAATATTCCCGATGTAGTCACCGATCAAACCAGTGCCCATGATCCTCTAAACGGTTACCTTCCACAGGGCTGGACACTTGATCAAGCTGCTAAAATACGTAAAAAAGATGAAAATAGAGTAGTTCTAGCTGCTAAAAAGTCAATGGCGGTACAAGTCAACGCAATGTTACGCTTACAAGCTAAGGGAGCAGCAACGCTAGATTATGGTAACAATATTCGTCAAATGGCATTTGAAACGGGAGTTGATAATGCATTTGATTTCCCAGGTTTTGTGCCCGCTTATATTCGACCACTATTTTGCCAAGGTATAGGTCCATTTCGGTGGGTCGCACTCTCTGGTGATCCTGAGGATATTTATAAAACTGACACCAAAGTAAAAGAACTGATCAGTGATGATCCTCACCTACATAATTGGTTAGATATGGCCAAACAGCGAATTCAATTTCAAGGTCTGCCCGCTAGAATTTGTTGGGTAGGTTTAGGACAACGACAAAAACTTGGTCTAGCTTTTAATCAAATGGTTCGCTCAGGTGAACTTTCCGCTCCCATTGTAATTGGCCGAGATCATTTGGACTCTGGTTCTGTCGCATCCCCTAACCGTGAAACAGAGAGTATGTTAGACGGTTCAGACGCAGTATCAGATTGGCCCCTATTGAATGCAATGTTAAACACGGCTAGTGGCGCGACTTGGGTAAGTTTGCATCATGGCGGCGGCGTTGGTATGGGATTTAGCCAGCATTCTGGGGTAGTCATAGTCTGTGACGGAACATCCGAGGCAGATGAGCGCATAGCAAGAGTATTGCTTAATGATCCAGCCACAGGAGTCATGCGCCATGCTGATGCCGGTTATGATATTGCAATTCAATGTGCAAAACAAAAAGGCTTAGATTTGCCTATGATAGAAGAGGCTAACCATGGCTAAAATCATCTTAAAACCAGGTCAGGTTAGTCTTGAACAATTAGCTAAGATTCATCGCAAGCATGTTCCATTGGAGTTACATGAGTCTGCCATTGAAGGCATTAATGCCGCTGAAGAAACAGTGTTAAATACCATCGAAAAAGGCAAAACAGTTTACGGTATTAATACTGGATTCGGCTTACTTGCAAACACCAAAATTCCGCAACATGAATTAGAGGCATTACAACGCAGTATTGTCTTATCCCACGCTGCTGGTACAGGTAACTTCATGCCTGATAATACCGTTCGGTTAATGATGTTTCTAAAAATTAACTCATTAGCAAGGGGATTTTCAGGTATTCGATTAAGTGTCATTAATGCCCTTATCACTCTATTTAATGCGCAAGTTTATCCAGCCATTCCAGAAAAAGGATCAGTTGGAGCGTCTGGCGATTTAGCACCATTAGCACATATGAGTGCAGTGCTGCTTGGTGAAGGTGAAGCCTTTTTTCAAGGTCAAAAATACCCAGCTAAAAAGGCATTAAAAATCGCCAAGTTATCGAAGATTGCATTGGCACCAAAAGAAGGGCTTGCGCTGTTAAACGGAACACAAGCGTCAACCGCTTTTGCCCTGCAAGGTTTGTTTTATGCCGAAAACGCATTAAACAGTGCCATTGCAATCGGCAGTTTAAGCGTGGAAGCCGCGTTGGGCTCGAGAGTGCCTTTTGACGAACGTATTCATGTTGTCCGTGGACATCAAGCGCAAACGGATATCGCAGCGGCTTATAGACAACTATTGGCATCTTCCACTATAGGCAATTCCCACCAAGGCTGTAACAAAGTACAAGACCCCTACTCTTTGCGCTGTCAGCCTCAAGTAATGGGTGCCTGTTTAGCGCAAATACGATTTGCCGCGCAAACCCTGCTTGTTGAAGCGAATGGCGTATCAGACAACCCACTGGTGTTTGCAGATAGCGGAGATATTTTATCTGGCGGCAATTTTCATGCTGAAACGGTTGCTATGACCGCTGATATGTTAGCCATTGCATTGTGTGAAATAGGATCTTTGGCAGAACGCAGAATGGCATTACTGATCGACAATAATCTTAGCGGTTTACCCCCATTTTTAGTTGAAAATGGCGGGGTCAATTCCGGCTTTATGATCGCCCAAGTCACCTGTGCAGCGCTAGCTAGCGAAAATAAAACCTATGCTCATCCGGCGTCTATAGATTCACTGCCAACCTCTGCAAATCAAGAAGATCATGTATCCATGGCTACTTTTGCTGCCCGTCGATTAAGAGATATCTATGATAATGTGGCGGGAATATTAGCCATTGAGTGGCTTGCAGCAAGCCAAGGCGTGGACTTTAGAGCGCCTTTGACATCCAGTACTCAACTCGAAAAAGTTAAGCGTTTACTGCGTTCAAAAGTACCTTTTTACGATAAAGATAGATATTTTTCACCTGATATTGAGAATGCAAAAACTCTCATTCGCAGTCACGCACTTTCAGATCTCGTCCAATTAAAACTGCTGTAAAAAGGCAACATTAATTTAGGCACATTGGGATGATATAAGCTTCAACTGCAAAAGTGAGATTACAGACAAAAAAAAGACCAAGTTAAACTTGGTCTCTTATATTCTCACAAATACACTTAGCTACGACGTCTCAACCGCATCATTAAACCTAGTCCACTGAGCAATAAAAAAACGCCTAGAGGTTCATCGACGTTGGTAGTCGGTGGATTATTCACTCCACCGTCGTTGTCAGTATAAATACCAGTTAAGTTACTTAAGAATACGCCACTGTCATAAACGCTGTCTGACGTATCAGCGATAGCAATTTTAATGGTATGCTGAGTTAAACTTTCATCAACCAGACCGATTAGATTTAAGTTCTGACTAAATCCATCATACTCTATATCGAATAATCCTGTTGTATTATCCAAGAAGTTACTCGCATTAGCTCCTTCAACAAACGACACTAAACTTGAATCTGGAAAAAACGCATAGTTGGTTCCATCTACAAATACACCGAACACATCAGTGACTCCCTGATCTGGGAATTCATCACTACCGAATATGAAATCTAGAGATATAGCGTTAAAACCTGCGCCCAACATGAAATCAAATTCTATATAATTGACATCATTGGTTATTGATGATGGCGCACCCGCATCATTCAAAATTGCGGTTAAGTCTGCATCACCTCCGGTTCCTGGAGTGAAAGGGTCAAAACTTGTTTCTGTGTTAAGACTAGGTATGTTCGCTGTACCACTGGTTAATACTGCACCTTCTCCCATACTGACAGTTGAAGAGCCATCAGTAATATTAACACCGGAAAAAATACCAGACTGGGCAGAGTTACTGCTGAAACCATCACCAATTGCCCCTACAAAGGTTTCACTACCTGCAATTACACTTACACCACCACCGGAAACAACCAAAGAACTGGTAATGTCAGAGATAGCGTCATCGCCAGTTTCAATTAAATCCAGTCCTAACAATCCTGCGTTAGCACTAAAAGAGGAGACGAAGAATAGCGAAATGCCAAGGTTTTTTATTTTCATTAGATTAATCCTTATCAAATGTAAACATGTTTTATCTTAAAACCCAATGATACCTCTACTCCTTGAGTTTTGTTCATTTTATGAGCAAGCATAACATAGGCCAAAATATTTATCTTTGTAAAAACAAAAACATAAAAACAAGCAGGTTGCTTAAAGGAGTGGATGTGTAAATTTATTTGACAGAAAATTGTGACAGAAAAAACTGAATAAGAGGTATAAGAAAAAGATTACAAGTTAACAATTTATGCCTGCCTTATTCGGCAGACATAAATATAAATAATGTAACGCTTAGCCCATGCGCTTCAAAGCACAGAGTTTATTTCCTGCTGGATCTTTCAAATAAGCTAAATACATGTCACCTGAAGGAGATTTGCGGATCCCAGGAGGATCTTCACAGTCAGTACCACCATTTGCCAAACCAGCAGCATGCCAAGCATTTCCTTGTTCTGGACTATCTACTGAAAAACCAATAGTACTGCCATTACCATGACTTGCAGGCTCACCATTAATTGGTTTAGTAATTGCGAAAATACCAGTATCAGTTATATAAAAACAGCGACCTTTAGGGTCAATGACACCAGGTTTGCAACCTAACTCAGCGAAAGTAGCATCATAAAACGCTTTCGACTCTTCTATGCTATTTGCACCTAACATAATGTGACTAAACATAACTTTACTCCGTTAAATCATTTTCTGAACGAATAGATTACCGTGAAAAACACCAATAATCTATTCGTAATCTCAGCTTTAATTTGCGCTATACGTTTTTATTTAAACTTAGTCATTGTTAAACGTATTTTATTCGTCTGCTTCAGAATTGACCTTCTTTTTGTCATCCTGTTGTGGTTCAAACTGTTCATTCGCACTAGAGCGAACCGTTAATAACATACTCAGAGCAGACACAATAAATGCTGTGGTTTTTTGTGGTGATAGAGTGTAAAAATAATCCCATGCCTGACTCTTATAATCGGTATAACTATCTACTCTATCGGGATATTTGTCGATATAAGCTAGTTTGACAGCGTGACCGATAGTAGCATCAACAATAATCGGCTCATCGATTTTCAAACTTGAATTTTGTTCAAAAAAGCTTGCCATTGCATTTAATGATTCAATGGTTAATTGGCGATATTCTGCGGCATGAATATTATTCAACAGGTGTTCTGTTATCAGCGCAAAGGCTGTTTCTCCAGGAGTCATATCACTCAATACAATACCGCTATCAATGCGATTCCTGCGGTCCATCTTATTACCAATCACTAGCCCTGGCGTATGGTGTAAAATTTGCCAAATCTGTTGATTGAAAGATGCAGAACGACGGTCAATAATCCCCTGATGTTGTCGCCACACTAACCAGCCATCTTTGGGCGTAGAAAGTTGTTCAAGCCCTAAGTTTTGCTGCCAGTTTAGTTTTTCGGAAATACCTTTAGCATGCAATTTTTCCATTTTTTGCGGTAAATCAGAGAGTGATTGATAATCTTCTAATACCGCTTCCAAGCGTTCCTGAATGACCGACGGTGCCATGGCCATCAAACTTTCGTACGCTTCATCGGTAGCTAACTTCTGTGAACGCGCAATTTGGCTGGTAAGCAATATAATTAGGTGACTGACACGGATCGTCATTAATTCTCTGAATAATTCGGGACGTGCTTTAATTAACAATCCAAGGCATAACAACACTTCTTGGGTTAAAATTTGGTCGCGCACATCATCACGGCAATAATGATGAATTTTTGCTAATAACTCGTCATCAGTTAAAGGCCTAGATATAAGCGATTCGTCGGTATAAGAACGCCCAACTTGAATGTTTTTCTGAGCAACCAGGATTGCGCTTACCACTAAGCCAAGATCACCATCTACTTTTTCTAATAAGCCTGCTGCATGGCGCAAAACAGACCAAAGCCGTAAGCGCCCTGCTTCACTATAAACCTCTTCAAGCGCGTCTGTTAATCGATAACAGGTATCACTGTAGGTAATGGTTGAATCCAACCCTTGAAGTTTTACCAATACCGATAAAATTTCGACTTGTTCAAATAAATTATCTGAGGCGGCCAATCTATCTGCTAGCAATTGCGTATCAGTGATAAAGGAGATTTCAACTTCTTCACTTTGTGTTAAAGGTGCATTGGAGCCGCTAGAGATTAATGTAGTTCTAAATGGCGTAACACTAATGGATATTTCATTTGGTAACGCATAGCCATTCAAATCATCAAAACGCTCAATTGCCGCTGTAGGAGTGAGTTGCGCCATTTTGCCCATTTTCACAGGAATACCGTCTACGTAACCGGAATCAATCTTTTTTATCAGTTCGAAAAAGGAAGTTCTGTCAGCATCTAACATTTGACGAGTTAACATAACGGTCACGGTAGGTCTGCCTGTTTCCGTCCAATTTCGATGCAAATAACTCAACTCACTTTTGAAGCGTCGAACCATAAAATCGATGTCATAGCTTAAAAAGAACGCTTGTTGAATAAAAGATGGGGTTAAGCAAACAAAACGTGATTTGCCTAATACATACACTCGGCTTGTGGTTAAACTTTTGGGGATCCTAAAAGAGCGCCCAGTTAATCCTAACGACTGATTCGCACCGACTTGCGAATACATAGTTGCAATGTCTTCTGGTCGACAAACCTTAACCGGTGAAATATCGCTGATCGTTTCTGTCATTAGTCCACTGCCTGCCAATTCAGATTGCAGTGCTTCGTCTTCAGCCAAAAATACTAGTTGAACAACTGGTTGTTTGACAGGTTTAACATGTCGACGTCCGATCGGATCTAAGTCACCCGGACGTAACAGTCCATCTTCCAACATCGCGCCTAATAAGAATAAACTCTGAGCCCAAACAAGAGGCACGTTCTCGTTTGGCAAACGATCTTGCGAATGTGGAGTTTCTCGCTCTTTATCAATGGATTCTAAAGGCACATAATACAATTCGGGAAGCAGTAGATGACCTTCTTGCTCAACCATCACCGAGTCTAAACGATTTCGATAATGCTCCACTTGCTCTCTGTCATCTCTAAAAATGGCGTCTAAATACAAATAGGCATAAAACAAAGGCCACTCTGACTCAATGTTTTCAAATTGTTTTAGCTCTTGTTCTTCATAGTGAAGACGACCTTCATCTTCTAACACGGTTTGGTGGCCGTCACGTAGGAAACGTTTTAACCCATATCTACCTTCAAGTTTACCAATGATATCGTTCCGTACCTTATCCGAAAGCGTTTGATTTGGAACCGCAAACGCCGGAAAGCCGACAACACTCAACAAAGCTGCATCTATTTCTTTGGTAATGGACTCCCTTGGCAACATAGCACTTAGCGTAATATTGGCTTGAGCGATATTATCCGGTACAACGTGAATAACAGAATTTTGTGAGCCCTTAGCGCCAAATAAATTAAATCCTGATAATGCTTCCAACGCGGCTTTGGCCATGCCTAACGAACTTGCGTTTAGCTCAACATGTCCGCTGTTAGATTTAGCCCCACGCTCCCAAATACCAAAATCTGGTGTGCGATAAGCGCGTTCAATGTAGAACACCAAGTTCTGAATGAAATCAACTTCTTCATCGCTCCAAATTAACTCTAATCCAGATGCGATCATTTGCGTTAGTGTCAGCAAAAATACAGAGGTCGCATCAATTTGCAAATGTCCCCATTCATGGTCTGCCACTACATTGTCGCCGGTCGCGGTATCATATTTTGCATGCAGGGAATCATCTGGACTACGGCTTTTTTTGAAGGCTTCGACTTTAGCTGACTGACTCATCATTGACCGTAACAAACCACGCATTAATTTTACCGTGCGCTGTTGAAGCTCAAATCCACGCCCTCCATCATCATCCAATTGGCGATATGCTAACGCTAGTCCCCAAACCGCTAAAATACTGTAAACATTATCCCTTACCCACGCATCTTGATAATTACCATGATTTGTTATCGCAGTACTAGCCGGCAATAACCCCGATATAGGGTGCTGTTTGTCAATTATGACCGCCTTAATTTGCTGATAATATTTATCTAGGCTGATTCTTAAGTTAATGTCTTGCATAGTCGTTCCTATCACTGTGGAAAAGAGATGCTGAAAATGTGCATCTTGAAAAAGTTAATCACATTATGCTTTTAGTACGATCGATAAATTACCACCGTGATTTCAAAAATGAGTTACGTCTTTAACTACTTGTTTTACTACTTAGGGCCATAACAGTACTTAGCTTAATATAAAGTTAGCGAGCAAGGTTCACGCCAATCATAGCTGCACAAGTTATTTAGCATACAAGTTTCAATTCAATTAAGCGCAAAACTTCAAATAACCTAATTTGCCTACGCTTAAGTTAGTCATTTGCATGCTTAATTCAAACTAAATCGATTAAGTAAAGCATATAATAAGGCTCAGATAAACCGCTATCAATAGTTTAATGCACACATTGTGTGCATTAAACTTATACAACTCATTACATCTTAAGATCTAAAAAGATGGTTTTATCCGTCTTGGGAACCGCTGTGAAAACACCATTTGAAGGTTTCGTTGTACATATGATTTTTAGGCGTTCTGTTTGTACCGCCTAATCCGACTGTCTGTGCCCTCTCCTCCTGCGCTTACACGAAACAGAAAACCTACGACATTATTCGTTTATCGATTCGTACTGCAGTATTACGCGGCACTATAGATTTGCCTCTAGCCTCCAAATGAACACGGGTAAATGCAGCCCCGAATAGCAAGATTAGCGACGAATAATAAACCCAAAGTAAAATTATCACCACTGAACCAGCCGCACCATAGGCAGACGCGGTTGCGGTATAAGCCAGATAAGCTGCAATCCCATAACGGCCTAATGAAAACAATATCGCGGTGACCAGAGCACCCGCCATAACATCTTTCCAACTGAGTTTGACATCTGGCAGTACTTTAAAAATAGTCGCAAACAACAGTGCGATCATCGCCAATGAAACGATAAACTCAGCGCTTCCGAGTAACATTTCAACGAATGGTAGAAACTCAGCGGTGTAATTAAGCACGGCTCGCAAAGCTACACCAAGTAGCAAAGACACAAGCAATACAAAACCGATTGATAGCACCACCATTAATGAAAATAATCGTTTTTTGGCTAGCAAAAACAAACCGTTGCGATCAGGACTCGCGGTTACCCCCCATATTGAATTTAGAGAATACTGCATTTGACCAAATACCGTGGTTGCACCTAACATCAATGCTCCAACCCCCAGTAAAGTTGGTAATATTCCTGAAGCTTCTATTCGAGATTGGCTTACCGCACGTTCAACTACAGCAGCAGCCTCTTTGCCCATGATGTCAGCAAACTGAGCGACTATTTGCCCTTGAGCGGCGTCTTCCCCTAAAACTAGGCCAATCACAGTGACTGCAATAATGACAATAGGCGCTAACGAAAACAGTGTGTAAAAAGCTAGAGCCCCAGCATAACTGAAGGCATTTTCATCCAACCACAGCTTACCTGTATCCCGTAAAATATTTTTCCAATAGTGCACAAAGTGCATCGTAATCCTACTCCATTAATGAGGTCGAACAGATAACAGGTTATTCAGTTATCGTTACGTCTGAAATAAAAGAAAGCAGAGTAAAACACATCCCTGATCTAATCAATTAACAATCGCGGGGCTAAAGCTACCACCTACAAAAACCGTAGCAAGGCTTTCAGGCCATAAACATCAATTAACAATCACGGGGCTAAAGCCACCGCATATAAAAACCGTAGCATGGCCTTTAGGCCATGGGCATCAATTAACAATCACGAGGTTAAAGCAACCGCATACAAAAACCGTAGCATGGCCTTTAGGCCATGGGCATCAATTAACAATCACGAGGTTAAAGCAA
This sequence comes from Alteromonas sp. M12, assembly GCF_037478005.1. Classification (NCBI taxonomy): domain Bacteria; kingdom Pseudomonadati; phylum Pseudomonadota; class Gammaproteobacteria; order Alteromonadales; family Alteromonadaceae; genus Alteromonas; species Alteromonas sp. M12. The sequence goes on from NZ_CP144164.1 coordinate 2,579,042, forward strand.
CCGCATACAAAAACCATAGCATGGCCTTTAGGCCATGGACATCAATTAACAATCGCGGGGCTAAAGCCACCACCGACAAAACCAACTGATATGGCTAACTGTTGAACTGGAAATTTTAATACACAGCGACTGTTAAAGTCCGCGCATATTGAAGTATGAAATAAATGAAGAAGTATTGCTGAATTCTCTAAAAAGAGAATGGTGCCCGGGGCCGGACTTGAACCGGCACGATCTTACGATCGAGGGATTTTAAATCCCTTGTGTCTACCAATTTCACCACCCGGGCATCGGATGAACTCACATAACCTGTGAGAGGGTTTTCCAAGCCTCATACTAAATGAGGAGGCGTTATGGAGGCGGAACCCGGAGTCGAACCGAGATCCACGGATTTGCAATCCGCTGCATAGCCATTCTGCCATTCCGCCAATTTGGAGCGGGAAACGAGACTCGAACTCGCGACCCCGACCTTGGCAAGGTCGTGCTCTACCAACTGAGCTATTCCCGCATTTAACTGCTTCTAAATCTTTTCAGTTAATTACATTTGGCTCTCGCTAAATGATGGCGTGCATTTTACATTCAAAGAGATAACTGTCAACAACAAAAATGATGATTTTGTACTGTTTGCACGAAAAATGACTTAAACGCATCAATTTCGAGCAAACCGTGTTTATTTTAAACTAGATTGCTCATTACTGGTTAAGCTTTTCCAAGCTGCGACTGTATAAGAAACCATCGACCAAGCCGACAACACCGCAGAAATATATAATAATACGTAACCCAGTTTCACCCAATAGATGGGAAATCCCATGAAATAATCCATTTCAGACAATAAACCGATCAACGCAAGCATTTGCGCCATGGTTTTTGCTTTACCTATAAATGAAACCGCAACGATGTCACTTTTACCATGTTGCCCCATCCATTCGCGCAGCGCTGAAATATACACTTCCCTCGACATTAACAAAATCGCAGGAATAGTGATCCACACAGTATTATAACTATGGGTAATCATTAACAATGCGGCAGCTACAATCAGTTTATCTGCCACTGGGTCTAAAAATGCCCCAAATGCAGAAGACTGCTTTAATTTCCGTGCTAAGTAACCATCAAACCAATCAGTTAACGCTGCAAACCAGAATATAAATGCTCCAGCTTGTCTGGCCCACTCCCAATCGAGATAGTACACCACCACAAATACAGGGATGAGTACGACTCTTAACATGGTAATAATATTTGGAATTGTCCACATACTTCTATCTAACCTTTGCTTAATTTTCCAGTATTTGAGTCTTGGTTAAGAATGCAGATGCTCATAAATAATATCAGCAAGCTCTTCACTAATTCCAGGCACTCGGGATATTTCGTCTCGGCTAGCTTGCAAGACGCCGTGGATTCCCCCCATGTACTTTAATAAACTTTGTCGCCGCTTAGCACCCACTCCGGGAACTGACTCTAATACGGAGGTGCGCTTAGCTTTTTGACGCTGTTGTCGGTGACCGGTGATAGCAAAACGATGGGATTCATCTCGAATATGTTGAATCAAATGTAGTGCTGGGGAATCGGCGGACAAGGGTATAGTATCATGATTCCCAGCAAGAATAAGCGTCTCTAACCCAGGTTTTCGACTCGTTCCTTTAGCCACACCAATTAACAATGGTTTTTTAGGGGCTTTCCAATTTTCAAAATGCGCTTCTGCTTGGGCTAATTGGCCTTTACCACCATCAATAAAAACGATATCTGGAATTTTAGATTCGTCAGTAGGTTGTTTATAGCGTCGGCTCAATGCCTGCGCCATAGCAGCGTAGTCATCCCCAGGGGTGATACCTTCAATATTATAGCGACGATAATCTGTTTTAAATGGTCCGTCACGATTAAACACTACACAAGAGGCAACAGTTTGCTGGCCAGATGTATGGCTGATATCGAAACATTCCATTCGTTGAATCGGTTGCTCGAACTCCAATACCTTTTCCAACTCCAAATAACGAGCAAACACAGATTTTTGTTGATTCTGTTTAGCTTCTAATGCGTTCTCAGCGTTGGTGATGGCCAGTTGTAAATAACGTTTTTTCTCGTCTCTGGCACCTTTGTAAAATTTAACCTTGTATCCAGCTTCAGCACTTAACAGTTTTGTAATCGCGTCTTCATCTTCTAACCCCATTGGCATAACAATTTGTTTGGGGATGGTTTTGTTGCCAGCTAAATAGAACTGTAAAACGAAAGATTGTAAGATTTCCATTTCTGTCGTTTGGCTAGGTACTTTTGGAAAAAAGCTTTTACTACCTAACAACTTATTGTCACGGATAAATAAGCCTTGAATACTGGCTATTCCGTTACGATAAACAAAACCTAACACATCCATCTCTTGTTCGTTGCCACTCACCCACTGTTGCTCTTGAACTTTATTCAAGGCACTAATTTGATCGCGATAGCGGCCGGCAGATTCAAAACGCAACTCTTTACTGGCTTGCTCCATTTTATTCACCAGACTTTCAATAACTTGCTGATTTTTGCCTTTCAAAAACATAGTCGCAAGATTAATTTGTTCAGTGTACTCCTCGTCCGTCACCAAACCTTCCACACAAGGACCTGCACAACGTTTTAATTGATACTGCAAACAAGGACGGCTTCTCGCTCGATAATAGCTGTCTTCACACTGCCTAATCGGAAAAAGCTTTTGCATAGTCCTAAGACTTTCTCGGACTGCCCAAGCACTTGGGTATGGTCCAAAATAAGAGCCTTTTAACTTTTTTGATCCGCGATGCAATGCTAAACGAGGATGTCTATGTTCGGAGAGGAAAATAAAGGGGTAAGACTTATCATCACGTAAAACAACGTTGTATCGAGGTTTATATTTCTTGATGAAGTTATTTTCAAGAATGAATGCTTCCGTTTCACTGTGTACAACAGTCACATCCATGTCTGCAATTTGCCTGACCAACGACTGTGTTTTGATACTGTCGACGTTGGTTCTAAAATAACTCGATACACGCTTTTTTAAATTTTTCGCTTTACCAACATAAATAACGTCGTTTTTATCATTATACATCCGGTAGACACCGGGTTTTGAAGTGAGATTTTTTAGAAAGCCTTTGTGATCAAAAGGAACTGCTTTATCCATCATGCCAATTTTTTATAGTTGATTACTATCGATTAAATTATGACGCAGGGCTAAATGGGTTAATTCCACATCTGACCCAACTTTCAATTTTTCAAACATTCGATAGCGGTAAGTATTAACCGTTTTGGCACTAATATTTAATTTGTTTGCAATATCTGGCACTCGGCTCCCTTTGGTAAGCATAATAGTAATCTCCAGTTCCCTACGAGATAACTGATCAAAAGGGTTAGTATCATTAAGGTTTAATTGACCTATGGCAATTTGCTGGGCAATTTCAGGCGCGATATAACGTTGACCAGAAGAAACTTTACGGATAGCAATGACCATTTCCTGCGGTTCAGTACCTTTAGTGATGTAGCCGTATGCGCCTAATTGCATCACTCTTGCAGGAATCGGGTTTTCGGTATGCACAGAAACCACTATTACTTTTGAATCTTGGGCATAATGAATAATTTGCTTCGTTGCTTCTAACCCGCCAATACCTGGCATATTCATGTCCATAAGCACAATATCAGGTGGAGAGTTGCGGCAAAATTTAATCGCTTCCTCACCATTATTGACTTCACCAACAACTTTAAAATCAGCAACATCTTCAAGAATGCGACGGATACCGGTTCTCACCAATTCGTGGTCATCTACTAAAAGTAGTTTTATCAAAGCTTACCCCAAAATCAATCTACAGCACTATATTCATCAGACTTTGTAATTAATATTTGTCTTCTTAGATACATAGTTCGACAAATATTAATTACAAACTTCTAGCTAAATCCTAAAATCCCTTTGAGGAAACATATAAAGAGCAATTATAGCGGGATTAAAAATAACCTGTATAGGGTTAATTTGAAACTTAAAAACGAAAATAAGTAGGAGATATGTTTTTGCTCGCTGTAGGCGGTGGCTTTAGCCCCGCGATTAGCAATTTAACACCCATGGCCTAAAGGTCATGCTACGGTTCGTTGTAGGCGGTGGCTTTAGCCCCGCGATTGCCAATTTAACACCCATGGCCTAAAGGCCATGCTACGGTGTGTTGTAGGCGGTGGCTTTAGCCTCGCGATTAGCAATTTAACATCCATGGCCTAAAGGCCATGCTACGGTTCGTTGTAGGCGGTGGCTTTAATCCCGCGATTAGCAATTTAACATCCATGGCCTAAAGGCCATGCTACGGTGTGTTGTAGGCGGTGGCTTTAGCCCCGCGATTAGCAATTTAACACCCATGGCCTAAAGGCCATGCTACGGTTTGTTGTAGGCGGTGGCTTTAGCCCCGCGATTGCCAATTTAACATCCATGGCCTAAAGGCCATGCTACGGTGTGTTGCAGGCGGTGGCTTTAATCCGGCGATTAGCAATTTAACATCCATGGCCTAAAGGCCATGCTACGGTTCGCTGTAGGCGGTGGCTTTAATCCCGCATTTCATTTCTGCGAGGACAAAAAAGCAAAAACCCGCAACAAGTGCGGGTTTTTTAATGTGGCGGATAGCGAGGGATTCGAACCCCCGGTACGTTTGACCGTACGTCTGATTTCAAGTCAGGTGCATTAAACCGAGCTCTGCCAGCTATCCGAATTTTGTACTTCTTTAGCGAATTGAACTATTTGCTTTAGAGCTAAATTGTTCTGCGCTTCCGAAGTGGGGCGAATATTAATGACCTTTTTGCAGCTTGTAAAGAGGATAACGCAAATTTTTATTCAAACGCTCTTTCTTTGTCCGATTTGTTCGCTATTTCGACAATATATGGCTTGTTACAAAGAGTTGATACGATAATACTTGAAAAAGTGAACCAAACACCATACAAATAGACTAATTAAACAATACTATAGCAATTTGCTAAGTCACTCACTTTTATATGCCTATTGGAGGTTTTTTATGGATCAAGATCGTTATGCTCATGTAGACAGGGTTGGTTCTCGCCCATCAGTATTGGAAACCAATAAGGTTCTCCGCAATACTTACATGTTGTTAGCAATGACATTAGCGTTTAGTGCAGTTTGTGCAGGCGCAGCAATGGCCATGGGGCTTGGCCAAGGCGCAGCAATGATTATGAGTCTGGCAGCTTTGGTAATGATATTTTTCTTAAATAAAGTTGAAAACAGCTCAAGTGGAATTTTGTTTGTTTTTGCTTTTACTGGTTTATTAGGTGGCTCTTTAGGGCCAATGCTTAACTATTATTTAGCATTCCCTGGTGGCCCTGCACTAATAATGCAAGCTTTAGGTACTACTGCGTTAGTATTTTTTGGTTTATCAGCTTATGTATTAACTACCAAGAAAGATTTTTCCTTTATGGGTGGTTTTTTGATGGTAGGTTTAATCGTTGCTGTAGTAGCGAGTCTTGCTAACCTTTTCTTAGGTATACCAGTACTAAGTTTAGCCATTAGCGCAGCCATTGTGTTCATCATGTCTGGACTAATTTTATTTGATACAAGTAGAATTGTTAATGGTGGTGAAACGAATTACATTCGCGCGACTGTTTCAATGTACTTAAACATCTATAACTTATTCACGTCAATTTTGCACTTACTAGGTGCTTTTGGCGGCGACGATTAATATTTTTTGATATGCTAAAACACCTCAGCTTTGCTGGGGTGTTTTTTTATGTGGCAACTAATGTCACCGTTAATATGGGATCATTTATTTGGCTAGCTTCTGCATAATAGTTACTTCTTCCCCACTTGAATCTCAGGACTGCTACAGTGCCTATCGTTTTGTTCAAGCCGCGATCGAAGATGGACATAGTATCTCTGGCGTTTTCTTTTACCAATCAGGTGTAGAGCTTGCCAATTCATTTCAAACAATGCTTTCTGATGAATTAGCAATTTACCCTAAATGGTGTGAATTAGCAGATAAACACGCTATTCCTTTGCAAGTGTGTGTAACAGCAGCCAATCGACGGGGAATTTTAAGTGAACAAGACGCGCTACAAAATGACACACCTGCTCTATTCAATCTTAATCCTCCTTTTCAATCCGTGGGTATTGGCGAGCTAGTTAGCATGCTGAATGAAAGTGACAGGAGTATTCAATTTTGAAGTCTCTGGCAATCATTAATCAAACCGGACCAATGAACAACAATGCTGGACAAGAGTCGGTGGATTTAGTTTTAGCATCAGCAAGTTTTGGCCAATTCGTCAGCGTATTCTTTATTGATGATGGCGTGTTTCAGTTACTTACAAATCAAAATCCAGGAGAGTTAGAGCATAAGCATTTTGCAAAAAGCTTCGGTGCTTTTGAGTTTTATGATGTTGAAAATATTTTTGTGTGTAAAGAAAGTTTAGAAAAACGGGGGCTTGATAAAGCTCAGTTAAATGTAAGTTGTCAGCTATTAACGCCTTCAGAGTTAAATGCCCAGCTTCAAAAATCCGATAACATAATTACTTTGTCATGATCCTACATAAATTTTCAGTAAGTCCATTTTCCAATACTAATCTAGAAAATGCGCTGTCACGTATCGATGCTAATGACGGCATATTATTGATGCAAGACGCAGTCTATGCATTAAATTCAGCTCCTATCTGTGAGCAACTATCGCAGCGCACAAAAAATCTGTATGCCCTTGAGCCTGACTGCATAGCTAGAGGTATCCAGTGTAACGAATTTCCAATTCTCATGATTGACTATAATGGTTTTGTCGCCTTAACACTTGATTACGATAACTTAATATCTTGGTAGTAGAATAAATGGAACATTACATCGAGTTTAACAATAAAAAAATTGCCACTGATAAAATGGGGTACCTATTATCTGTAGATGATTGGGAGCCTGAATTAGCCGAAGTCATTGCAGCTAAAGAGAATATCGAATTAGACGAAAATCGCTGGCAAGTAGTGACATTTGTGCGGAACTTTTATTTGGAATTTAACACCAGCCCTGCCATTCGCGCATTAGTAAAAGCCATGGCCAACGAATATGGTCCTGAAAAAGGCAATAGTCGCTACTTACAGCGTTTATTTCCTAAAGGTCCCGCTAAACAAGCTACCAAGATTGCTGGGCTGCCAAAACCAGCAAAGTGTTTGTAATCAAATTGGCTAAAAAGAGAATGCAGCATGAATCATACTGCATTCTGAACTATTAGCTAACGGTGATTACTTCAACGCCATTCATATAAGGAATTAACACTTTAGGAATGGTCACTGAGCCATCTTGCTGCTGATAATTCTCTAGAATCGCTACCAGCGTTCGTCCTACGGCTAAACCAGAACCATTTAGGGTATGCAATAACTCTGGCTTATTAGTTTCAGGATTACGATATCTGGCCTGCATTCTACGCGCTTGGAAATCCAACATATTAGAACACGAAGAAATTTCACGATAGGTATTCTGTGCTGGTAACCACACTTCTAAATCATAGGTTTTACAAGAACCGAATCCCATATCGCCAGTACACAGCAACATTTTACGATAAGGCAACTCTAGCAATTGCAGCACTTTCTCAGCGTGACCTGTCAACTCTTCCAACGCATCAAATGAATCTTCCGCCTTGACTAACTGCACCATTTCAACTTTATCGAATTGATGATTTCGAATTAACCCTTTGGTATCTCTACCATATGAACCCGCTTCACTTCGAAAACACGGAGTATGCGCTGTTAACTTTATAGGTAATTCATTGGCACTGAAGATTTCATCGCGAGCGGTGTTCGTTAAAGGCACCTCTGCGGTAGGAATTAGGGACAAGCCCTGCCCCTCTTCAGTGGCCGGCATAGTATGAAATGCATCTTCTTTAAACTTAGGAAATTGTCCGGTGCCGAACATACTTGCTTCGTTAACTAAGTATGGTACATACATTTCAGTATAACCATGCTCAGTAGTGTGCAAATCTAACATAAACTGAGTTAACGCTCGGTTTAAGCGAGCTATTTGTCCACGCATCACAACAAAACGCGAACCAGAAAGTTTCACCCCAGTTTCAAAGTCTAAGCCTTTAGCCAGTTTTTCCGCCACATCTACGTGATCATTCACCTCAAAATCGAACTCTCGTGGTGTTCCCCAACGACTGACTTCCACATTTTGGTCTTCATTGCTTCCGACAGGAACGGATTCATCAGGCAGGTTTGGAATCCCTTGAGACCAAGCGGCAATTTCTTCTAGCAATTCAGCTAACTCAGATTTTGCAGCATCAAGATCGTCGCCTAATTTTCCCACTTCAGCTAACAGCGGAGCGATATCTTGACCAGATGCTTTCGCTTTACCAATAGATTTGGAACGAACGTTACGCTCGTTTTGCAATTCTTGGGTATGCATTTGCAACGCTTTTCGACGTTCTTCCAATGCATTAAATGCTTCTACATCAAGGGTGAAACCGCGACTTTTTAATTTTTCGGCGGTTGCGTTTATATCGTTACGTAAGTATTTTGGATCTAACATTTGTTAATTCTTAACCTTTAACCAATTGCGTTCCTAACCATGCTGCCATCAAGCAACAGGTTATATTTAAAAAGATATTTAAGATCCCTTTCAACCAAAGCCCTTGCTGCATAAGCAACAAAGTATCCACAGAGAAGGTTGAGAAGGTAGTAAAAGCACCGAGTAAACCGATACCAATTGCAGTTCGCCATAACACTATTTCTATTTGGCCGTGTTCAATTAACGCGTACACCAAACCAAGAAAAAACGAACCAACCACATTGACCAGCAGTGTACCAAAAGGAAAGCCTTTACCAAACCATTGCAGCATCATTTGTGAAAGAAAAAAGCGCATGCACGCACCAACTGCCCCACCTGCAGCGATATAACTATAAATAGCGATACTGTGCGTCATTAATTGCCCTTTTACTGTTTACCATCTAAATCTTTTAGGAAACGTAATTTAGCCTTAATTTTTGTCTCAAGTCCACGTTCAACTGGTTGATAATACTCAGTATCGGGCATTTCTTCAGGAAAATAATTTTCACCGGCAGCATATGCGTGGGGTTCATTGTGGGCATAACGATAATCTTTGCCGTACCCCAAATCAGCCATTATCTTAGTAGGAGCATTCCGTAAATGTGCCGGTACTGGATAATCAGGCTTGTCTTTTACATCAGCCATGGCCGCTTTAAATGCGGTGTAAACGGCGTTACTTTTTGCAGCACAAGCACAATAAATAGTGGCTTGCGCAATGGCTCTTTCGCCTTCCGCTGCACCCACCCTATGGTAAATATCCCATGCATTTAGGCAAACCTGCATGGCCCTGGGATCGGCATTGCCAATATCTTCAGTGGATATCGCTAAAAGTCGCCTTGCTACTGCTAATGCGTCGCCACCGGCGGTTAATATTCTGGCGTACCAATACAAAGCACCATCAGCAGAAGATCCTCGAACGGATTTATGAAACGCAGACAACATGTCATAAAATAGATCTCCTCCTTTATCAAATTGTGAGACTTTTTCTCCCACAGCTTGAGCGACGGTTTCAATATCAACAATGCCCTCTTGCGCAAAATCCACGCTTAGTTCTAAATAATTGAGCAATCGACGAGCGTCGCCGCCAGCCAATTCTATTAAGCGTTTTTGAGCAACTGCATCAATTTGAATCGCTTGATTGCCTAAACCATTCACTTTGTCTTTCAAAGCCTGTTCTATAACCTGTTGTAGGTCTTGATAACTTAATGCTTGTAGAACATAGACTCGGGCACGAGACAACAACGCATTATTTAGTTCAAAAGAAGGGTTTTCTGTGGTCGCACCAATAAATGTCACAGTACCGTCTTCAATAAAAGGCAAAAACGCATCCTGCTGAGCTTTGTTGAAACGATGGACCTCGTCTACAAACAATATGGTACGTTTGCTTTTTACCGCGGCATGCTGCTTGGCGACTTCAATTGCACTGCGGATGTCTTTGACCCCTGAGGTAACCGCAGAAATGCGTTCAATGTGAGCGTCACAATGGCTAGCAATAATCTCGGCTAACGTTGTCTTACCGGTACCTGGTGGCCCCCACAGAATCATTGAATGACAATTGCCGTTCTCTAATGATTTTCGTAACGGTTTATTCGGACCGATAATGTGTTGTTGACCAACGTATTGGTCAACCGTTTTGGGCCGCATTTTGGCCGCTAAAGGTTCAAATGAGGGAGTATCGTTAAAATCCAATTCCATTTTTAGCGTTGATCGTCCAAATCAAAACCATCGGGAATGGTAAAAACGAATTGTTCATCACCGATATTAATATTCTGTTTTACATCTGAGAAAGTTAACTGGCTGGTTTGTTGTTGGCGATCGATAAAACTCAACTGACTCAGCTGATTATTTTCAAATTTTAATTTTAATTCGCTAATTTGCGATTCTGGCGATATTGCAATAATACTGTACACATCATTATCAGCGTAAGTAATAGTAAATTCTGACCACTGCTCATTGCTTGGATTGGTCAATAATACGATGGGGTTGTTGGACACAGAATCGGCTTGGTTAATCGCTGTTACTTGTTCAACAAAAGGGTCTGAATACCATAGTGTTGTGCCATCAGCGACCATCAGGTTTTCATCAGGAGAATTCACCTGCCAAATCATTAAGTTGGGTTGTTTCAATGTCATTTGACCGGAGGATTCTTGCACTAGTTCCCCCTGTCCATCAGTAACTTTTTGTTCGAATGCAGCAGTAAAGGTTTTTAACGATAGTAATTTCTGTTTTAAATTTTCACTGGCATCTGGACTATCGCCTTGGTTCCCATGAGCGACGCTGATACTCGAAAGCATCAAAATTCCAACAAATACGCAGTATGACTTGATTAATTTACTTCTCATTTTGATTAATCCTTTGGTGGCGGTGGTGCTAAAACTTCACGAGTACCATTGTGACCCGCAGCACTTACGACGCCACTTTGTTCCATTTGTTCAACTAATCTTGCTGCGCGATTGTAACCAATTCTGAATTTTCGCTGCACACTGGAAACAGATGCCCGTCTAGATTCAGTAATAAACGCCACGGCTTCATCGTAAAACGCATCAAATTCCTGATCGGCTCCCTCTGGTTGCTCTCCAGGCAGCAAAACTTCTGCACTGCTTTCACCATTGAGTATTTCATCAATATAATTAGGTTCGCCCCGTTTCTTCCAATCTGCAACCACGGCATGTACTTCGTGATCATCAACAAAGGCTCCGTGCACCCGTGTGGGTACGCCTGTGCCAGGAGGTAAATACAACATATCCCCCATTCCCAACAACGACTCTGCTCCTTGTTGATCTAAGATGGTACGAGAATCAATTTTCGACGACACCTGAAAGGCAATACGGGTGGGAATATTGGCTTTAATTAGTCCAGTAATAACATCCACTGAAGGACGCTGTGTGGCAAGCACTAAGTGAATTCCTGCTGCCCTCGCCTTTTGCGCGATTCGAGCAATCAGTTCTTCCACTTTTTTCCCAACAATCATCATCATGTCGGCAAATTCATCAACCACAACGACAATGGCTGGCAATTTTTCTAAATCGGGGGCAACGGTTTCCATACTTTCTTCGAATCGCCACAGTGGATCTTTGATAGGTTGTCCGTCTTCGATAGCTTGTTTAATTTTCGCGTTGTAGCCTTTAAGATTTCTAACTCCTAAAGCTGACATCAATCGATAACGACGTTCCATCTCGCCTACACACCATCTTAATGCATTCGCCGCTTCTTTCATGTCAGTTACCACTTCAGACAACAAATGCGGGATGCCTTCATAGACCGAGAGCTCTAGCATCTTAGGATCAATCATTATCATACGCACATCTTCTGGAGATGATTTGTACAACAAACTGAGGATCATCACGTTGACCCCTACCGACTTACCGGACCCTGTGGTACCTGCAACTAATAAATGTGGCATTTTAGCTAAGTCCACAATCACAGGTTTGCCCGATATATCGGCACCTAACACCATAGTCAGTGGCGAATCGTTGCCTTGGAAAGCTTGGCATGCGATAACCTCACTTAAACGTACCATGTCTCTATTTTTGTTCGGCAACTCTAATCCAATAACTGATTTGCCGGGGATAACTTCAACCACCCGAACGGACATTGCCGACATAGCACGAGCTAAATCTTTAGATAATGCGGTAATTCGACTTACTTTCACGCCAGGTGCAAGGTCTAACTCAAAGCGCGTAATAACCGGACCTGGAAAAACCCCCACTACTTTAGCTTCAATATTAAAATCTAATAATTTTTCTTCCACTAGGCGGGAAACTATATCCAATTCTTCTTGGGTAATGGGGTTTTTAACTTTGTCAGCACGTTCTAACAAGTCAAATGAAGGTAACGGGCCTAAAGAATCATCGACCTCCCCTACTGGTTTTGCATTGCCATTTAAATGAGGTGCTGTGGTGTTTTGTGTTTGTTTAGGTATAGTTTCAGCTTGAATATCAGCCGTGGGCTCTGCCTTAAATGGTTCTGGTTGCTCGGTGTTTTGTTTTTCTTTTTTACCGGTTATTTTCTTTTTAAGCTCAGACACCGACAAAATACTGGGTTTAGGCTCAGGTTTAGGTTGTTCAAATATTTCTTCAGGAATAGTAATCGTTGGCTCTATGGGAGTGGCTCGTTCAGCGGCCTTAAATGTAGTGATCTCTACGTCATTATCACTTGTTTCATTGCTAGCTGATTTAAAAGTTAACCTTGCAATAGGACTTTGTTGAATTAGTTTTGGAGTGCGATATAAAAACAATCCCGACAAAATAGTTACTTCACCTAACTTATCGACGACCGTCACTAAGGAAATGCCAGTGACCAAGGTTATCCCCGTCAACAAAAAGCACAGTAACAGTAATGTAGTACCAACTAAACTAAAGTAAGGAATTAACGAACTACTGATTACGTCTCCAATCATACCACCGGCAGAAAAATGGAAAATATCATCAAAGTTGATACTCAAAATACCTGAAATACCCACTAAAAATAATATTGAGCCAATAATACGTAAGCCAATCGTTAAATAATCAATTTGTTCAATGCGTTTAACTTGCTGAAATAAAAACCAGCCAGTAAAGGCTATTATAAACGGCAAAATATACGCGAAGCGGCCAAAACTAAAAAATAGCACATCGGCAAACCAAGCACCTATAGGCCCTACCCAATTATGGATATTTCCTTGAAATCCAGCCTGAGACCAACTCGGGTCAGCACTATTAAAAGATGCTAAAGCAAGCAGAATAAAAAATGCGAAGGCACATGATAAAATCATGCCCACTTCCATTATTCGTTGTATTCCAGATAGACGCGCCATAAAACTATAATTCAATTCTAGGTATTATTTTTCTACCCATACCTTACCAGTGACAGTGCCAAAATCCTAGTTAATGCTCTCCCATTGAGTGCTATTTACTTCAGATTGATTTTAATTTGAGCAGTATGCTTAACTTCTTCCATAACCACATAAGTTCGTGATTCGCTGACACCAGGTAAACGCAATAATGTATCCCCAAGTAATTTTCGATAACTAGACATATCCGCGACTCTAGCTTTAAGTAAAAAATCAAAGTTGCCAGAAACTAGATGGCATTCTTGAATATCATCATGTTTTCTCACCGCCGTAGAAAATTCTTCGAAAATATCCACACTGGTTTTGCTTAACGTAATTTCCACAAAAACTAACATTGCAGCGCCTAACTTTTGTGGATCAAGTTGTGCGTAATAACCTGTGATATACCCTTGTTGTTCTAAACGCTTAACCCTTTCTAGACAAGGGCTGGCGCTTAATCCAACGGATTTAGCCAAATCGACATTTGAAATTTTTCCATTTTTTTGTAATTCAATCAGGATGTTACGATCGATTCTGTCGAGGTGTTTTGGGGTTTTTACCAGCATTATTTAAAACCGCATATCATTAATTTATCAGTATAATATACTGCATAAAGCATAAAAACAGAACAAAAGTTTTTTTAATGTCGCATATACTGCGTGCCTATTCTTGCAATTCAAAAGGTTGGGTTAAAAATGCTAATTGGAGTTCCTAAGGAAATTAAAAATCATGAGTACCGTGTTGGATTAACACCTGCTGCGACAAAAGAGTTTGTCACACATGGCCACGAAGTACTGATAGAAAACAATGCTGGCGCTTCAATAGGGTTTGATAATGATCAGTATATTGCTGCTGGTGCGGTAATTATTGACACAGCAGAAGAAATCTTTGCCCGTGCAGAAATGATTGTGAAAGTAAAAGAGCCACAACCTAACGAATGTAAAATGCTTCGTGAAGGCCAGACCCTTTATACTTACTTGCATCTAGCACCTGATCCAACGCAAACGGAGCTATTAGTTGCATCTGGCGCAACCTGTATCGCCTATGAAACGGTTACAGACAATAGAAACGGTTTACCTCTTTTGGCTCCGATGAGTGAAGTTGCCGGCAGAATGTCTGTACAAGCAGGCGCTCATTATCTTGAAAAAGCACAAGGTGGTAGCGGCACACTACTTGGTGGTGTTCCAGGCGTAGCTCCAGGTAAAGTACTAGTAATTGGTGGTGGTGTTGTGGGCACTAATGCTGCCAAAATGGCAATTGGCCTTGGTGCTGATGTCACAATTTTAGATCGTTCATTAACTCGTTTACGCGAATTAGACGATATTTTTGCTAACCAAGTGAAAACCGTCTATTCAACCATAGATGCAATAGATTACTATTCGTCAAAAGCCGATTTGGTCGTTGGAGCAGTATTAATTCCAGGAGCGGCAGCACCTAAACTACTTAGCAAAGAACATATTGCTAACATGAAAGAGGGTTCAGTTGTGGTTGATGTGGCAATAGATCAAGGTGGCTGTTTTGCAACCTCAAAAGCTACAACTCATCAAGATCCTGTCTACATCGTTGATGGTGTTGTCCATTACTGCGTTGCTAATATGCCCGGTGGCGTAGCAAGAACATCAACTATGGCATTGAATAATGCAACACTACCTTTCGGTTTGGCATTAGCCAATAAAGGACCAAAACAAGCAATGCTTGATGATGTTCACTTGTTAAATGGATTGAATGTCCATAAAGGCAAAGTAACATATAAAGCAGTGGTTGACGCCTTAGGTAAAGAGTTAAATCTAGAATATATGGACGCACGTGCAGCAATAGAAATGTAATATTGACTATTGCACGTCACACACAAAAAAGCTGCTTTTAAAGCAGCTTTTTTATTGTTTCTAATTTAATTACTCTAAGCAACTGATAGATTAATATCCAATAACGCTCTTAGAGGATCGGCAGCCTGAGTAATTGGTCGGCCAATAACCATGTAATTAACCCCTGCTAATATTGCTTCAGGAGGTGTCATCACTCGCTGTTGGTCACCTTTATCAGACCCTAAAGGTCGAATACCGGGAGTAACCAATAGAAAATCTTTATCTAAGGAGCTTCTCAGAATCGGGGCTTCTTGTGCGGAACACACTACCCCATCTAACCCACAATTTTTTGTCAACTTAGCCAGTCTTAAAACCTGTTGCTCAGGAGAATCTTGTATTCCAATTGCATTAAGTTGACTCTGTTCCATACTGGTGAGCACTGTCACTGCTATCAGTTTAGGTTGGTCCGCCCCTAGTGTAGCTAGTTGAGTTTTGGCGTTTTCCATCATTTTAGGACCACCGGAAGCATGCACATTTAACATCCATACTCCCAAGTCGGCCGCTGCCAAACATGCTTTGCCGACAGTGTTTGGAATGTCATGGAATTTAAGATCTAGAAAAACATCAAACCCCCTGTTAACTAATTCCTTTACAAACTCAGGACCAAAATAGGTAAACATTTCTTTACCGATCTTTAATTTGCATAAATTACTATCAAGTTGGCTAACTAAATTTAATGCTTTGGCCCTGTTATCAAAATCTAATGCAACTATGACTCTTGTATCACTCATAAATCGACTATTCTCCGTCTAACCCTTTAATTGGTTTTACCACACCCCATTTCTTACATGATGGACACAACCAATGTATTTGACGTCCGGAAAAACCGCAACTCAAACAACGATACTTTGGCCGCATTTTAATTTGTTCTTCTACCAATCCTTTAACCATTGTCAGACTCTCACGGGTTTTATCGTCGACTTCGTCTTCAATAAAAAAGCCCATCAGGGTTTTAAAGCCTTTCATGGTTGGCGTTTTTTTCAATTGGTCGAACAATACCGTTTCCGCAGTCTCAGTATTCTCTTTTTTAGCTAACAATTTCACTTTTGCTAAATACGAAGTCGCACATTGCTGCCAATATAAATCTAAAACCGCTTCTAATTGAGCATCATTATTGAGCTTCTCAGCACATTGTTCTAGTTTAGGTACTGCTTCGCTAAACCAACTGATGTCGCGAACAGGCACTTCTTTTAAATAATCGAAGGCTTTTTGATAATCACCCTGTTGAATGGATAGATCGCCTAAAATCAACCAAGGCCTTACCCCGTGTTCATAAGCCGCAATTGCTTTTTGTAGCGATTTTTCAGCTGTTTCATATTTCTCTTGTTTGATCATTTTTAATGCTTGTTCACAATAAAAATGAGAAATACGTATACACAATTCATCGCTATCACCGTGACAATCCATCATACGCTCACCAAGCTCTATCGCTCTATCCCACTCTTTTGTAGTTTGATAGATGCTAAATAGATGCTGTTGGGCGTCTAGGAAATGTTTATCACTGTCCAATAATTCTAAAAAGGCATTTTCGGCGCGCTCTAAAAAGCCCGCCATCATATAATCTTTACCAAGCTCTCGTAGCGCTTGTCTATTTTGCGATTCGGACAATTCTTGTTTACTAACCAAATTCTGGTGCACACGAATAGCACGATCTAACTCACCACGATGTCTGAAGAAATTTCCCATAGCTATATGAGTTTCAACGGTATCACTGTCTAAGCTCATCATTTTCATTAATGTATCAACCGCTTTATCTGGTTGATCAGACAATAAAAAGTTTAAACCTTTAAAGTAATGTCGAGAGAGAATACTGGATTGTTTGCGCTGTGCTTGACGGACGCTATTGCGTCCCATGACATAACCATAACCAGCAGCAACAGGAAGTAATAAAAAAAGTAATTCAAGCATCCAGATTAACTACTTGCAATGTCAGTTGTGCGATTACGTTTCTGTAACCGATTGATGCGCCATTTTAATTTAAGCCAAACAAGTGTGAAAACTAACGAGCTAAATATTACGCCGGCAGCAAAAAAAGACATTAATAAAATTGAGAGGCGCATTTCCATGGAACCCATTAAATAATCAAACATCACGGCTTGATCATTTTTTGCACCTAAAAGTGATGCTACCAGCATGATAATAATGAAAATGATAACGATCAGGAATATTTTCAATCTTAAACCTCAAATTGTTAAGGAAAAACGCTTATTAAGCGGTATCAAAGCTTATAGTACAAAACTATGTACCTAGTTGTCACCCAAACAAAAACGGCACTCTAAAAAGAGTGCCGTTTTTTTAATATAAAATAATCTTAATGTGCCAGACCTTCGTTAACACGTTCACGCAATTCCTTACCAGGTTTAAAGTGAGGAACGTATTTACCTTCCAGTTTAACCGTTTCACCGGTTTTAGGGTTACGGCCAACGCGAGGAGCACGAAAATGCAACGAAAAACTACCAAAGCCACGTATCTCTATGCGATCACCCTTTTGAAGGGTTTGCGCCATTTGCTCTAGCATTTCTTTAATTGCAGACTCAACATCCTTAGCAGGAACGTGACGAGCTTTATCGGCGAGCCTTTCAATAAGTTCTGATTTAGTCATTAGAAATCTCCGTTAATCAAAAATACTTTACCGATGAGACTGACAATCAGGCACTTTGGTTCAAGTGCCTGAGCATAAGTTTTATTCTTCGCCTTTAGCAGCTTTGAATGCTTCGGCCATCGCGTTAGCAAATCCAGCATCATCTGGCTGTTGATTTACTTTTTCGATAGCTTCTTTCTCGTCTGCTTGGTCTTTCGCTTTAACCGACAAGTTAACGATACGGTTCTTACGATCTACGCCCATAAATTTGGCTTCAAGATCATCACCTACATTAACAACTTCAGAAGCATCTTCTAAACGTTCAACTGTCAAATCACCAACACGAACGTAACCATCTACTTCTTCTGCCAAGTTAACCGTAACACCTTTAGCGTCTACAGCGGTAACCTTACCAGTAACGATAGCACCTTTCTTGTTATCTGTCAGATACTTATTGAACGGATCTTCTTCAATCTGTTTAACACCTAGTGAAATACGCTCGCGCTCTGGGTCGACTTGCAATACCACAGCTGAGATTTCATCACCTTTCTTGTATTCACGAACAGCGTCTTCGCCAGTCTTATTCCAAGAAATGTCAGACAAGTGAACTAGTCCGTCGATGCCGCCGTCAAGACCGATGAAGATACCGAAGTCAGTGATAGATTTGATCTTACCGCTAACTTTATCGTTCTTCTCGTGAGACTTAGCAAATTCTTCCCAAGGGTTAGCTTTACATTGCTTAAGACCTAGAGAAATACGACGACGTTCTTCGTCAATTTCAAGAACCATAACTTCAACAACATCACCTAGGTTAACAACCTTAGATGGGTGGATGTTTTTGTTAGTCCAATCCATTTCAGAAACGTGAACCAAACCTTCAACACCGTCTTCGATTTCAACAAAACAACCGTAGTCAGTAAGGTTAGTAACCGCACCTGATAATTTAGAACCTTCAGGGTAACGGTTAGCAATTTCTTGCCAAGGATCGCTGCCCATTTGTTTCATACCAAGAGAAACACGAGACTTCTCTTTGTCGAACTTCAATACTTTAACGTTAATTTCGTCACCAACGTTAACGATTTCACTTGGGTGCTTAACGCGTTTCCAAGCCATATCAGTAATGTGAAGTAGACCGTCTACACCGCCTAGGTCAACGAATGCACCGTAGTCAGTAAGGTTCTTAACGATACCTTTAACTTCATGGCCTTCTTCAAGGTTAGCAAGTATTTGATCACGTTCTGCACTGCTTTCAGCTTCGATAACAGCACGACGAGAAACTACAACGTTGTTACGTTTAGCATCTAACTTGATAACTTTAAATTCTAATTCTTTACCTTCAAGGTGAGTTGTGTCGCGAACTGGGCGAACATCAACTAATGAACCAGGCAAGAATGCGCGCACTGTATTCACTTCAACAGTAAAGCCACCTTTGACTTTGCCATTGATAACACCAATGATGGTTTCTTTTTCTTCGTAAGCTTTTTCAAGTTCTACCCAAGCTTCATGACGCTTAGCTTTTTCTCTGGATAGAATAGTCTCACCAAAACCGTCTTCAACCGCGTCTAAAGCAACATCTACTGTGTCGCCAATGGCTACTTCAAGGACGCCTTCAGCGTTTTTGAATTGCTCTACGGGAATTGCGCTTTCAGATTTAAGACCTGCATCAACAAGAACAATGTCTTTATCAATTGATACGATAGTACCTTTAACGATGGCACCAGGACGTGTTTCAAGTTCTTTTAAACTTTCTTCAAATAAATCAGCAAAATTTTCAGTCATAGATTACTTTAATAGTTACTTTTAAGTGTATCCACGAAAAATCCGATTAACGTGGGGTTGTTGTTCATAACCAGATTAATCCGTTATCTGGCGGGTAGAGCAATTAAAGAGCGCATTGGACACTAAGTTTTGAACCAACAAATTCTTTAACCTTTTCAAGCACTTGCTCTACATTTAAGTGTGTAGAATCAAGCACTAATGCGTCATCAGCAGGTACCAACGGAGCAACACTTCGGTTAGCATCTCGCTCGTCTCTTGCTTTGATATCGGTTAAAAGGCGCGCAATATTAACATCATGCCCCTTATCTTTCAACTGATTGTATCGTCTCTGGGCCCTTTCATCTGCGCTAGCCGTTAGGAATATTTTGGCTTCTGCGTTAGGAAATACTACGGTTCCCATATCACGACCATCGGCAACTAAACCTGGCTCTTCTCGAAAAGCACGTTGACGTCTTAATAATGCTTCGCGAATACGCGGTAAAGAAGCTACTTTAGAAGCAATACTGCCTACCTCTTCAGTGCGAATTTCATGGGTAACATCTTCGCCTTCAAGGATGACTTTACTGTCTTTGTTAGTGGTATTGAAGTTAACATCTAGACTACTGGCTAGAGGAAGCAGAGCATCTTCATCGTCAGGTTCAATTTGATGATGGATCGCGGCAATCGCTAAAACACGATATATCGCGCCACTATCAAGGAAGTTCCAGCCTAGTGTTTTGGCCAATAACGCGCTCACTGTTCCCTTTCCTGCACCGCTAGGACCATCGATAGTGATGACTGGTGATACTTGCATGTGCTCTCCTGAGCTGAGTTAAAAATCGGGCGGAATTATACTCGTTAACGAAACATAAGCAATGCAAGCTATCTAATTAGCAATTAACACATTGATTTGAAACACAATTTTAACATTTCGTTTAATAATAAAGATAACCAAGAGATGACATTAGCCATCTCTTATTCTAGTTACTAGAAAATATTAGTCACTAATGCTGGCAAATCGTTCAAAGTAGTCTGGGAACGTTTTAGCCGTACAACCTGGATCATTTATCACCACAGCAGTATCGCTTAAAGCAACGAGTGAAAAGCACATAGCCACACGATGGTCATTGTAAGTATCAATTTCCGCTTCTTGTAATTTTGCCGGAGCAGTAACCTCAATAAAGTCATGACCTTCTTTTACTTCTGCACCTAATTTGCGCAGTTCAGTAGCCATTGCTGCTAAACGGTCAGTCTCTTTAACCCGCCAATTATAAATATTCGTCATTTTGGTGGTGCCAGTGGCAAACAATGCAGTAGTCGCGATTGTCATAGCGGCATCGGGAATATGATTCATGTCCATATCAATGGCTGTTAATGGTGCTCCTGTGACTTCGATAAAGTCATCACCCCAAGTCACTTTTGCGCCCATAGCGGAAAGCACATCCGCAAATTTAATATCACCTTGAATACTTTTAGCGCCCACACCTGTCACTTTTACCGTGCCGCCCTTGATAGCACCGGCGGCTAAAAAGTAAGACGCTGATGAAGCATCACCTTCCACCAAGAATGTGCCTGGCGATTGATAAGTTTGATTACCTGTTATTTTAAAACTCTGATAGTTGTCATTTTCAACGGTAACCCCAAACTTGGCCATGGTATCTAGGGTAATATCAATATAAGGTTTAGAGACCAATTCGCCAATAATATCAATTTGACTGTCATCAGAAAATAACGGTGCAGCCATAAGTACTGCGGTTAAAAACTGACTAGACACACTGCCATCGACTTGGATTTTGCCACCTGAAAGAGCTTTCCCTTTAATATGTAACGGTGGATATCCATCACTTTTTAGGTAGCTTATTTCAGCGCCAGCCTGAGATAGCGCATCAACCAATGCACCAATTGGACGCTCCTCCATACGAGGTTCACCGGTAAGAACGTATTCGCCATTTGAGGCAGCTAGTGCTGCGCACAACGGACGCATAGCTGTGCCTGCATTACCTAAAAACATTTCTATCTTACTATCGGTATTGAAGACACCATTATTACCTTGGACAATACACTGAGTTTTATCGTCACTAAGTTGATAAGCAACTCCCAACAGGCTCAATGCATCCAGCATATGCCGGATATCATCGCTATCGAGTAAATTAGTTAGCGTGGTTTCACCTTTTGCTAAAGCTGCCAATAAAAGAGCGCGATTAGATAAACTCTTTGAGCCTGGAACATTCACCGTACCTTGTACTTTGGAAATAGGCTCAAGTCTTAGTTGTTGCATGTTTTATCCGTTCCTTTTAGCAAAATCATTCATAAAGTCTATCAACGCTTTTACCCCTTCGATTGGCATCGCGTTGTATATACTGGCACGCATCCCACCAACAATTCGGTGACCTTTTAATGCTTTCAAACCAGCAGCTTCGGACTCTTCTAAGAATAAAGCATCTAATTTTGTATCGGCTAAATGAAACGGCACATTCATGCGCGAACGATTTTGTACAGCCACGCTGTTTGAATAAAAATCGTTGCTATCTATCGCGCTATACAACAGATCAGACTTTTGTTTATTACGCTTTTCAATCTCAGCAACACCGCCCATATCAAGCAACCACTCAAATACTAACCCAGCCAAATACCAAGCAAATGTTGGCGGCGTGTTGTACATAGAGTCGTGTTTTGCGATCAAACCGTAATTAAGAATGGAAGGGGTTTCCACACGAGCTTTGTCTAACATGCTGTTATGCACAATGACCACAGACAATCCCGAAGGACCAATGTTCTTTTGCGCTCCACCGTATATAACGGCATAGTTATTGACGTCAATTTGTTTGGACAGAATATTCGACGACATATCAGCGACAATAGGTACCCCTTGAGTATCAGGCACTTCGTTTATTTCAATACCTTCGACTGTTTCATTAGGACAGTAATGAAAGTACGCCGCTTTATCGTTTAACTGCCAATTACTTTGGGATTGCACTTGCGTTATGCCGTCTACCACTTCTACGCCACCCACGACATCAGCAGTTAAATAGTTTTGCGCTTCATTAACCGCACCTTTAGACCAAGAGCCGGTGACCAAATGATCAGCATGGTCACCCACTGCAGATAGATTCAAGGGTACAGCTGAAAACTGCCCTCTTCCGCCGCCATGGGTAAATAGTATTTGATAATCATCAGGAACTGCCAGTAGCTTGCGCAAATTATGAGTGGCACGCTCAGCAACCTCTATATAAGCTTTGCTGCGATGGCTCATTTCCATCACCGAGCACCCTTGATCTTGCCAATTAATAAACTCTTGTTGTGCTCGCAACATAACATCAGTAGGTAACATCGCAGGACCTGCACTGAAATTATAAGTAACTGCCATAATTTGATTTTCTCCCGAAAAAAAACGAGCGGAATAAGCCACTCGTTTTAAGTATGATTAAAAACTAGCGTTTAAGATTCTACTCAGTAGCGTCAGAGTCTGGTTGTCCAGCGTCATCGTCTGCAACTTCAGCTTGTTCAGCTTCTACTGCATCTTCGCCTTCTAATAGCTCTAAATCTTCTGCTTCAATCTCTTCTATCTTCTGTAAGCCCACTACATGTTCGTCTTTGCCAGTGCGGATTAGTCTGACACCTTGAGTATTTCTGCCCACGGTAGAGACTTCATCAACACGTGTTCTAACCAAAGTACCTTGGTCACTGATCAACATAATTTCTTGACCTTCGAACACTTGCACTGCACCAACCACTGCACCATTACGCTCAGAAACCTTGATAGATACAACACCTTGTGTTGCACGGCTCTTAGCTGGGTAGTCAGCAATAGGAGTACGTTTTCCGAAACCATTCTCAGTTGCGGTTAAAATCGCGCCGTCACCTTTAGGTACAATCAGTGATACCACTTTTTGGCCTTCTTGCAACCGGATACCGCGAACACCTGTGGCCGTTCTGCCCATTGGACGCAGCGCTAACAACTCTTCACCCGTTTCAGGGTCACGTTTTACTTCACCGGTTTCAGAATCACGTTGTTTTTCGTTAAAACGAACTACTTTACCTGCATCTGAGAACAACATAATGTCGCTTTCACCGTCTGTAATATCAACGCCAATTAATTCATCACCTTCGTTTAAGTTGACCGCAATGATACCGTTTGAACGAGGACGTGAATATTGAGAAAGTGCGGTCTTTTTAACTGTACCGTTTGCAGTTGCCATTAATACAAATTTACCTTCTTCAAATTCTTGAATTGGTAAAATAGCAGTAATACGTTCACCTTCTTCTAGTGGAAGAATATTAACGATTGGACGTCCACGAGCGTTACGACTAGCGAATGGTAATTGATATACTTTCAACCAATATAAGCGGCCACGGGTTGAGAAGCACAAAATATGGTCGTGGGTATTAGCAACCAATAACTTTTCAATGAAGTCTTCGTTCTTCATTTTAGTCGCAGATTTACCTTTACCACCACGTCGCTGCGCTTCGTAGTCAGAAAGTTTCTGATACTTCACGTAACCTTCACGAGAAAGTGTCACTACTACATCTTCACGTTCGATAAGATCTTCCATGTCGATGTCGTGTGTAGCGGCGGTAATTTCAGTGCGTCTTTCATCACCATATTCGTCACGAATTAACTCAAGCTCTTCTCTGATCACTTCCATCAAACGTTCTGAACTAGACAAAATGCGTAATAGTTCAGCGATAACGTCTAATAGATCTTTATATTCAGCTAAGATTTTGTCGTGTTCTAAACCTGTTAGTTTATGTAGACGTAAGTCCAAAATTGCCTGAGCTTGCTGCTCAGTTAAGAAATATTCGCCTTCGGAAATACCGAATTGAGGTTCAAGCCAATCAGGACGAGCCGCATCATCACCAGCGCGAGCTAGCATTTCAGCCACATCACCTAACGCCCAACCACGAGCGACCAAAGATGCTTTAGCGTCACTTGGACTTTGCGAGGCTTTAATTAACTCGATGATTTCATCGATATTAACCAGGGCAATCGCTAAACCTTCAAGGATATGGGCACGGTCACGGGCTTTTTTCAACTCATAAACCGTACGACGGGTAACCACTTCTCTGCGATGCAGAACAAAGGCTTCTAAAATGTCTTTTAGATTAAATACGCGAGGCTGGTTGTTATCCAAGGCTACCATATTAATACCAAATACAGTTTGTAACTGTGTTTGAGCATATAAATGGTTTAACAGTACTTCTGCTGATTCATTGCGTTTCACTTCAACAACAATACGCATACCGTCTTTATCAGACTCGTCACGTAAAGCAGATATACCTTCTATTTTCTTTTCTTTTACCAGTTCAGCAATTTTTTCAATTAACCTTGCTTTGTTAACTTGGTAAGGAATTTCGTGCACGATAATGGTTTCTTTACCGCTATCTTCAGTTTCAATCTCAGCGCGTGCGCGCATGTAGATTTTACCGCGACCTGTGCGATACGCATCATCAATGCCTTTACGACCACTGATTAATGCTGCAGTTGGGAAATCAGGACCTGGAATGTGAGTCATGATTTCTTCGATGGTCATATCGGGATTATCGATAAGTGCGATACAGCCATTCACAACTTCAGTTAAGTTATGCGGTGGAATATTAGTCGCCATACCTACCGCAATACCTGAAGAACCGTTAACTAATAAGTTAGGTACGCGGGTGGGTAGTACGTCTGGAATATGTTCTGTACCGTCATAGTTAGGTACAAAATCAACGGTTTCTTTTTCTAAATCGGCGAGAAGTTCATGGGCTATTTTAGCCATTCTCACTTCGGTATAACGCATCGCAGCTGCGGAGTCACCGTCAACAGAACCAAAGTTACCTTGGCCGTCAACTAGCATATATCGCAAGGAAAATGGCTGCGCCATACGAACAATGGTGTCGTAAACAGCAGTATCACCGTGAGGGTGATATTTACCAATCACGTCACCTACTACACGAGCGGATTTTTTGTACGGTTTATTATAATCGTTTTTCAACTCATTCATGGCGAACAATACGCGGCGGTGAACAGGTTTTAACCCATCACGCACATCCGGTAGTGCACGTCCAACAATGACACTCATTGCATAGTCGAGGTAAGAATTTTTAAGTTCTTCCTCTATATTAATGGGGAGAATTTCGTTGGCATTGTCTGTCATATACAGCCTTGTCCCTAAATTATTATCTGAATCTACTGATGAAACTGGTCAAGTCAGTTTGAAAAGTTCGACTTCACTTATAGTTATAGTGGGTTCTAAATCGACTGTAGATTCTACCACCGAGAAAACAAAATAAATAGCCGTGATTAGCTTATATAGTGTGCAATCAAACAATTATTTAGCATATCTTCGGGTATAAAGGTCTGGTTATCTAAATTAATGACAGCTTATAATAGCAAACAGATGAAAAAGGAGTGAACAATGACCAATCAAAACGTAGACGCTGCAGAAATAGATAAGTTTTCGGCTTTAGCGTCTAGGTGGTGGGATTTAGAAGGTGAATTTAAGCCTTTGCATGAAATTAATCCGCTAAGAGCAGATTACATTCAGCAACGGACTAACGGGGTGTTCGACAAAAGCATTATTGATGTTGGATGCGGCGGCGGTATTTTATCAGAGTATTTAGCTAAGCAAGGAGCACAAGTTACCGGTATTGATATGGCTTCTGAATCCTTAGAAGTAGCGCGACTTCACGGTTTAGAATCCGGTGTAAAAGTAAGCTACCAACAAATCACTGCTGAACAAATGGCTGAGCAGCATGCCAATCAATTTGACATCGTGACTTGTCTTGAGATGTTAGAGCATGTGCCAGATCCGGCCTCAATTGTACGAGCTTGTGCTGCGTTAGTTAAGCCTGGCGGTGATGTGTTTTTCTCCACATTGAATCGAAACCTGAAATCCTATTTGATGGCTATTGTTGGCGCAGAAAAAGTGTTGAACCTGGTTCCTAAGGGCACCCATGAGTATGAGAAGTTTATCCAACCCTCTGAATTATTAAGTTGGGTCGATAGCACAGATTTAATCACTAAACACATGACAGGTTTGCATATGAACCCCTTTTCCAAACAATATTACCTTTCTGAACAAAACGTTGATGTAAATTACATTGTGCATTGCCAGAAAAGTGAAGTGTAAAGATGGTCTCGAAAAACAATTTATTTAATGACAAGTACGCTGGCATTTTATTTGATTTGGATGGCACCTTGTTAGACACCGCGGCTGATTTGGGTAATGCCCTTAATCATGTGCTTGCCCATTATGATCGCCCAGCCTGCCAGCCTCAGGAATACCGCTGTGTTGCATCAGACGGTGCCCTTGGTTTGTTAAAATTGGGGTTTGCAGAGGATTTTGAAGCCCTGTCAAAGCAAGCGTTGCAGAAATGCAGACAAATGCTTCTTGACCATTACGAACAGAATGTTTGTGTTGATACAACCTGCTTTGAAGGGGTTGAAGATAGCTTAGAGTTTCTGAATCAAAATGCTATTCCTTGGGGGATTGTCACTAACAAACCTGGATTTTTAACCACGCAATTACTGACCCACTTCCCAATTATGCAAAGTTGCGGGATTATCATCAGTGGCGACACTTATATTAAACGTAAACCCCATCCTCTGCCGCTTTTAGAAGCCGCCAGAGTGCTTGAATTGAATCCACAAAATACCTTATATGTTGGTGACGCGCTTAGAGATATTGAAGCCGCCCGTAACGCAAATATGGTTAGTGTCGCGGCGCTCTATGGTTACATTAAAGATCAACAAGAAGTGGTTAATTGGAAAGCAGACTTTGAGATAAGTCAGTTCAGTCAGTTACACGATCTAACCTAGGCACAAAATTCATCAAATTTATGTCACTCTCACATTTCATAAATGAACAGGGGGAAGCATAAAGAATACCAGATATAGTGACAGTTGAGATTTTAAACACTATATATCGTGATATTCTAAAAATAGATTTTGTCCTTCAAAAATAATTTAACTTTTTAATTTAATCTAAAATTTGCTTGCATTCGGCTTAACTCATTCGCTAATGCAGCTTCTAAGTTAGTCAATACTAACATATCAATTGGTTGAGTTTTTTTGGCGATAAAACCACCACATATTGGGTTGCAAATAGAGGTAAACACCTCTATCTTGTGCTCGTCACATTTTTTCTAACTATTCTAAAAAATAACCGGAAGTAAACGCTTTTCAATGCGATCAATTTACTCCATGAAGTGTGGCTAGAATTTAAAACGTTAATATACAAAAACAATGTGTTCGTTAAATTTTATTTTTCAGAGCATGGGGCGCTAATTATCTTATACGGCTATCAAATACATGAATAACTCTCTAAATGTCACGAAACGCGATGGTGAACGTGAAGTCTTAAATTTGGACAAAATTCACAAAGTCATAACTTGGGCGGCCAAAGGCCTAAAAAATGTTTCAGTTTCTCAAGTTGAAATCAAAGCTCACATTCAATTTTATGATGGTATCAAAACCGAAGACATTCATGAGACCTTGATCAAATCAGCAGCAGACTTAATTTCTACTGATACACCTGATTATCAATATCTTGCAGCTCGTTTAGCCGTTTTCCATCTGCGTAAAAAAGCCTATGGTCAGTTTGAACCACCTACTTTGCTTACTCACGTAAAAGAGATGGTTGCTAAGGGAAAATATGACCAACACATTTTAGAAGACTACTCAGAGCAAGAGCTGAATGAACTAGATCAATATATGGATCATTGGCGCGACATGAACTTCAGTTATGCAGCAGTTAAACAACTGGAAGGCAAATATTTAGTTCAGAATCGCGTGACCGGTGAAATCTACGAAAGTGCCCAATTTTTGTATATTTTAGTGGCAGCGTGTTTGTTCGCTAACTATCCAAAAGACACACGTTTAGATTATGTAAAACGTTTCTATGATGCCACATCATTATTTAAAATTTCTTTGCCTACGCCAATTATGTCGGGCGTTAGAACCCCTACCCGTCAATTTAGTTCTTGTGTATTGATAGAAGCTGGCGACAGCCTAGATTCGATCAACGCGACTGCCAGCGCGATCGTAAAATACGTTAGTCAACGAGCTGGTATCGGCGTAAATGCTGGGCGTATTCGTGCTCTAGGCAGTGAAATTCGCGGTGGTGAGGCTTACCACACCGGTTGTATCCCATTTTATAAATACTTCCAAACCGCGGTGAAAAGTTGCTCTCAAGGTGGTGTTCGAGGCGGCGCAGCAACCTTATTTTATCCGGTATGGCACTTAGAAGTAGAATCTTTATTGGTACTTAAAAATAACCGCGGTGTTGAAGAAAATCGAGTTAGACATCTCGATTACGGTGTTCAGTTTAATAAACTTATGTACACACGCATGATCAAGGATCAACATATCACGCTGTTCAGCCCCTCCGATGTACCAGGGCTTTATGATGCCTTCTTTGCGGATCAAGATGAGTTCGAAGCTTTATATGTTAAGTACGAACAAGATGATTCTATTCGTAAAAAGAAAATCAGAGCAGTAGAGTTATTTAGTTTATTTATGCAAGAGCGTGCAAGTACAGGGCGTATTTATCTGCAAAATGTTGATCACTGTAATACTCACAGTCCATTTAATCCGAAACTTGCACCGGTTAGACAAAGCAACTTGTGTTTGGAGATTGCCCTTCCAACCAAACCTTTACAGCACATTAACGACGAAAATGGCGAAATCGCACTTTGTACCTTATCTGCATTTAATCTCGGCGCAATTGAAAGCCTTGACGAATTCGAAGAAATGGCTGACTTAGCGGTACGCGCTCTGGATAGCTTGTTAGACTATCAAGATTACCCAGTCCCTGCTGCATACCGTGCGTCAATTGATAGAAGAACCTTGGGTATAGGTGTCATTAACTTTGCTTACTACTTGGCTAAAAATGGCAAAAAATACTCAGATGGAAGTGGTAATGCGCTAATACACAGAACCTTTGAAGCCATGCAGTATTATCTTCTTAAAGCTTCAAATAACCTAGCTAAAGAAAAAGGTGCTTGTCCTAAGTTCAATGAAACCACCTATTCACAAGGTATATTGCCCATTGATACCTACAAAAAAGATTTGGATAAGGTATGTGACGAGCCACTTCATTACGACTGGGAATCCTTGCGTAAAGAAATTGTTGAACACGGGCTGCGAAACAGTACGTTATCAGCATTAATGCCGTCAGAAACGTCTTCACAGATATCCAATGCGACAAATGGTATAGAGCCACCTCGTGGGCATATTAGTATTAAATCCTCAAAAGATGGCGTACTCAAACAAGTGGTACCTGAATACGATAGATTGAAGGAGCAATACGAATTGCTTTGGGATATCAATTCCAACGATGGTTACCTGCAATTATGCGCCATCATGCAAAAATTTATCGATCAAACGATTTCTGCCAATACGAGTTACGATCCTGGTAAATACGAAGGCGGAAAAGTACCTATGAAATTGTTGTTAAAAGACTTATTAACCACTTATAAATTGGGTATTAAAACCTTGTATTACCACAATACACGAGATGGCGCTTCTGACACTTCACAACTTGAATTGAAAAAAGAAGTCGCTACACCTTTGGCTCAAGAAGTTGTCTTGGAAGAAGATGATGATTGTGCCGGTGGTGCATGTAAGATCTAAACCAAAAACCAAGTTTGGTGGCGTATTGCGCGCCACCCAGTGTTAAACCTCACAGAGTACTGACGGTAAATGAAATACACCACTTTTAATCAAAAACCAACGAATCCTTTATTGGAACCTATGTTTTTCGGCAATCCAGTGAATGTTGCTCGATACGACCAGCAAAAACACAGTATTTTTGAAAAATTAATTGAAAAACAAATTAGTTTTTTCTGGCGTCCAGAAGAAGTTGACGTCAGTAAAGACCGGGTTGATTTCCAGTCTTTAAGTGACTCTGAAAAACATATCTTTATTTCCAATTTAAAATATCAAACTTTGTTAGATTCGGTTCAAGGAAGAAGCCCAAATATTGCATTTCTTCCAATTATTTCGTTACCTGAATTAGAAACGTGGACAGAAACATGGTCATTTTTCGAAACCATACATTCACGTTCTTACACACACATTTTGCGTAACCTGTTTACCGATCCTAGCGCGATCTTTGATGATATTGTTGTCAATGAGCAAATCAAGCAAAGAGCAGGTGATATATCAAAATACTATGATGATTTGATTTTCTATACTCAACTTTGGCAAACCCAGGGTGAAGGTGTACACACAATTGATGGAGTTGCTTACACCATCACTATGCGTGAATTAAAGAAAAAACTGTATTTGTGTATGAACTCTGTCAATGCCCTAGAAGCCATACGTTTCTATGTTTCCTTTGCTTGTACATTTGCATTTGCCGAGCGCGAATTAATGGAAGGTAATTCGAAAATTATTCGTCTTATTGCACGAGATGAAAATCTACATTTAACCTCGACGCAGCATATTCTTAATCTTTGGCAAAAAGGCAAAGATGATCCTGAAATGGCAGAAATAGCGGAAGAGTTAAAAGACCAAGCTAAAGAAATATTTATGCAAGCTGTTGAACAAGAAAAACAATGGGCTGGATATTTATTTGCACAAGGCTCAATGATTGGCTTGAATGAAGAAATATTGTGTCAATATGTTGAATATATTGCCAATCATCGCATGTCGGCTATTGGCATGGGTCAACCTTTTGATATCACCAGCAATCCGTTACCTTGGATGAATAATTATCTCAACTCTGACAACGTACAAGTTGCCCCACAAGAATCAGAAATAAGCTCTTACTTGGTCGGTCAAATTGACGCTGAAGTAAATGCCAGTGACTTTGACGACTTCGATCTTTAATGTCCGAGAAGAAACAATACGTGATCACCATTGACGGTGATCACCCCCCTATCCTCACAGACCAATCAGACACTATTTTAGAAAGCTTGGAAAAGCGCAATATCGAAGTTCACTATCATTGTCGAGAGGGATTTTGCGGTGCTTGCAGAAGTAAACTAATAGATGGT
The DNA here is from genome assembly GCF_037478005.1 of Alteromonas sp. M12. Classification (NCBI taxonomy): domain Bacteria; kingdom Pseudomonadati; phylum Pseudomonadota; class Gammaproteobacteria; order Alteromonadales; family Alteromonadaceae; genus Alteromonas; species Alteromonas sp. M12. Next base: position 2,610,532 of record NZ_CP144164.1, read on the forward strand.
GACATTGACTACACGACAGATCCTTTAGCCTACATTGATGATGACGAATTTCTACCCTGTTGTTCGGTAGCATTGGGAGACATAAAAATTAAACTTGTATAGTTTATCAGTTGTTAGACCCATTAAATCATCCTTCAATCTCTAGTCTCATGTTAATTTCAATTAGCCGCTGAGCATCTAAAATCCAGCAGTTAACGCCTAAATTAATTCAAATACTTTCAATAAAAATATACCTAAAGTAGTGGTTAACATTGAGCCTATGCTGGTCACCGCAATGATGGCGGCAGCCAAGTAATGATTACCGTGCATAGCTTGTACCATTGGATAACTGGCCGCTGCTGTGGGGGACGCACACATAAGGTACAAGACACCAAGCTCCTCACCTCTAAACCCAATAAGAACGCCACCTAGTGTTATCACCAAAGGAAGCACTATTAACTTCATAGCGGATGACCAATAAAGTACCGAGGAAGAATGGAATTCCTTGATTCGAATAGACGCTCCGGCACATAACAAAGCCAATGGCAGCGTCATACCAGCGAAGTATTCACCTGTATGCAGCGCTATTTCAGGCACAGGCACATTCAACAGTGAAACAGCCACACCTAAAACAATAGAGATAATTAACGGGTTTTTACCAATATTGAGGAAAATAGAAGCGAACCCATTTGAGCCATTTTGATGCATGTGTCGCGACAACGTCACCACTGACAAGACGTTGAACAATATGGTTATTACCGCCAAATAGATTGACGCAATAGCTAGCGTGTCTTCGCCATATGCGCTGACCACAAAAGCTAAACTAATAATCCCCATGTTACTTCTAAACGCACCTTGCACAAATACGCCTTTATCCGCTCGTTCAGAAATAAATCGTGTGGCGAAAACGTCCAGAAACAGAAACAAAACTAGGGTCGCAATAAAGCCGTAAATCACCAATGCAGTGGGTAAACCTTGCGTAAAATCAGTCATTGATAGTTTTGTGAAAAGCAAACACGGTAAGGTGACTTTAAATACTAAAGCGGACCCCATTTTGGCAAAATCATCATTCAACCAACCAATGCGTTTGAATAAAAAGCCCAAGCCAATGATAAAGAATATAGGTGTGGTTATCTGCAACGAAAAATTTAAGTCAGAAAGCAATTTGAGTCCTAATTAATGAATATGTAGGTAAAACGGGAATATTAAAAACAAAGTAGGACTATATTCTATTTGATTTGCGCCCTGTGTACTTGTCCATTTGAATCTATTTCAATAACACATTGGTAAATTTCAAAATTAAACACACTGCTTAATACTATTAAATCTCCGCTTGTAGTTTTCTGCATTGTAAAGCTCGAAAGATTAACTGTTTTGAGCTGCCTCAAGACACTAGTTTTGCTCACTCCTTGGCTAAAATTAGCACACAGAAAAACCACCTCTTTACGGGCTTCATTCCAATAAAAAGCGAAGAGCAAGAGTCCTAAAATTGACAGTAAAAACAGTCCTATTATCGCTCGTTTTTGCAGACTAGACCAGATAACCATGTACCTTCAAATTTACCATTGTTATGCAAGTTTACGGCTAAATCTAAAAGGCAGCAATAGAGGTAATTGTAAGCATTTGCGGCTTATAGCTCTGCAGCAAAGCTCAACACTTCTGGATCGTTTTTAGGTAAACAAACAACATGAGGTTGAAATTTATATGAAAAATAGCAAAGACATTTGCTAATAATTATACCAACACTCACTTCAATTGGATTCTTTGTTCGCCACATACAAAAAATCCGATAATTAAACTGATGAAAAGTGAGAGCTGACAAGCAAACTACAAACACATATTCAACGATTTAGTTATCGGATTCAAACCATACTAGCTCAGCCTGATTACACAGTGACCGCAGCTAATATGAGGGTACTTATTTAATGGAACCAAGCGTTATGCTTGGCTCCAATTAAATCTTTATTACTTTTCCAACTTAAGGAAGTAATCGAAGATTTCTGGAACGTTACCGTTACCCATGCCTTCATCGAATGCAGCTTGAAGGTTATGAGAAGTACCTTCAGCAATTTCAGCACGTGTACCAAGATCTTCAACCATCTTAAGGAAATAACCTAGATCTTTATTTGCATTAGCAATAGAAAAACCTAAATCACTTACACCATCAACAGCGTAATTCTTACAGAATTGCATAAATGGTGAATTTGATGGACCAGTAGACATGATGTCGAACAATTGTTGACGGTCAACACCTGCACGATCAGCTACAGCAAAAGCTTGTGACATAGTACAAACCGTTGTCATACCCATGAAGTTGTTAATTAGTTTAGTAGTATGACCGGCACCTAGTGCACCAAGATAAAAGACATTTTCGCCTTGTTGGTCAAGCACTGGTTTAACTTTGTCAAACGTAGCTTTATCTCCAGAAGCCATGATATTTAGAAGACCGTCTTTAGCGTGAGCTGGAGTACGACCTAAAGGAGCATCAACCATGCCCGCACCTTTCTTGGCAAGATCAGCACCAATCTTACGAGTAGAAGCCGGAATCGATGTTCCGAAATCAATCAATACAGCACCTTCTTTAATGCCTGCAAGGATACCGTCTTCGCCGTAAACAACTTTCTCGACAATTTCAGAGGTAGTAAGGGCAAGCATGATGATATCACTTGCTGCAGCTAATTCAGCTGCAGAAGTTGCGGCTTTTCCGCCTCGTGCAACAACTGCTGCAACAGCATCTTTATTCAGATCCATTACAATTGGCTCGTAGCCTTTTTTCTGCAAATTTTCTACCATATTGCCGCCCATCAGACCGAGGCCGATGAAACCGATTACTGGTTTTGTCATTTCTAACTCCTGGAGTTTTGGTATGTAAAGTTGAGTATAAAAGAATATACACCTGTTAAAATTTAAGCAAATGTAGAACAGCTATCAATATTGCTGTTCTTGAATGACTCAATCGGTGATTAAAAAATGGAATTTACTCAAATAGATGTTTGCTTATCTAACAATTACGAATAAATAAATACGTAAATTAAAGGTTAGCCTTTTGCAAAAATATCCTGACTAATTATAGCCAATTTTGAAACTCTACCATTCACACCAATTAGCAAATTTAAAAATCACATATGCAATGTCATTACCAAATGATCAAACCATTGTAGGAGATCTAAAACCATATGTCATTACCAAATTTAAAATAATAATAACAAATTGGTAATAATATACGGTTACCGACTGACTTTTAGACACAACAGCATAATTTTAATTATGTAAACTGATTAACTCATTCTGCCGCAAACCTACAGTTAAACGTCTAACCTGTTTTCTTGCGTTCTATAAAGCGTAGACTAAATAATCACAAAGATTATTTTTCTTAAACTTTCTAGTATTAACAATGAAATCGAATTGCTGATAAGTCATCGCGTAAGCGCATGCCCATTGTGGCGTAATTGGTCTACCTTCGGCACAAAAATTAATAGTGTTATCTAATTTACAGACGTTTCGGGAAAGTTGAACATCAGCCGCAGCAAAGCCAAGATATAAGCCGCGATGTAGCCAATGTTCATTCTTTTTTGGCTGCAGATACGTTACAAGGCGCTCGTCACTAGTCCCTTATGCGGATTAGGGTTAATCAAAATTAATTCTCTATTATTGCTCAAGCGCTTTGTGAAACGCCTCAATAAAGGCTGGGTAATCTTCAAAATGTGGCATGTGCCCTAACCCTTCTAACTCAAACAAAACCGAATCCTTGATTAAGCTGTGAGCCTGTTTACCAAGTTTAGTATATTCACCTAATTTTCTAGTGACTCCAGATTTTAGCCAACCTCGACCAGGCCCCGTCTTATCGCGTGTGCCGATAATCAAAAAGGTCTTATTTTGGATTTGAGGAAACTTAGCGACAATATTTTCAGAAAATATGGGCCCATAGGTCAATGCATTGTTCCAAGCAACAATTTGCCAATCGTCACCGGCTAACATTCCTGCTAAGGGAAAAAGTAACTTTTCATATTCAGTTGACCATTTGCCGTCATAGTAATTATTTTTTTGATAATTTATTGCCCCAGCCAAGGTCGTTTTGAGCTCTCTTGCATAAAAGAAATTTATATCTTTAAATTCTACGTATTCACTGTAATTTTCAAGTCCAATAGGATTAATTAGGATGAGTTTGTTCACTGAATCAGTGTAATTTACAGCAAAGGTCACTGCTAACATTCCGCCCATAGAATGACCGACAATGTCATACTTTCCAATCTTCAAACTATCCAACAACGACTTAGTATTTAAACCCAGTTGAGCAAAACTATACTGATAATAATTGGGTTTAGATGACTTACCAAAACCAATCTGATCGGGAATAATTACTCGGTAATCCTGCTTCACCAGATCGTTCGCCACTTTCTCCCAGTAGTAACCGGAGAAGTTTTTACCATGTAACAGCACTATGACCTTTTCTGCGTCTTTGTTGCCCACATCCATATAGCGCATTTTCAGTTCTTGATTTTGCGAATTGAAAATAAAAGTATGTACGTCAAATGGATATTCAAACCCATCTAACTCTTTATTAAATTTGACGGTACTGTCAGCGAAAACTGGCAACGCAAAGCTTAAACAAGCAATTACGACTAACCCTCCAAAATATCTTTTCATGTCCTTCAATCCCTAATAATAATTTGATCTATTACGCATGATTTACTGCAAACTATCTCTATCACCCTAGGTGTTAGCTTCTGCGTACGTATTAAATTTGCAAAGCCTAGCATAAGTTGTAAAAACGTTACTCAACCGATGGCTTAGCTCCTACTCTAATCATAGATATTAGGCTGCCAAATTTGCATAATTATGTCGGGGTTTTCTAGGCTTTGAAACCCAAATTGAGAATACAGACCATGAGCATCACTTGTTGCTAACATAAAACGACGTAAACATTGCAAGTCTGGATGTGACACTACAGCTTGCATAAGTAATTTGCTGATCCCCAAACCGCGATATAATTCTGCTACGAACACATCTCCAAGATACGCAAATGTTGCTTTATCGGTAATAACACGAGCAAACCCCACCTGCTCGCCCAACTGGTTATATGCGCCAAATACTAACGAATTCGTAATCGACTTTTTAAAGGTTTCAAGGGGAATATTTTTAGCCCACGAAGTTTTAGACATAAAAGAGTGAACCACCTCTATATCTAAATCGTTGGGATTCGATGAAATTTTAAATTCATTCAATTTAATTATCCTACAACAGTTATGGCTTCACCTGAAAACCCAAATCGTTGACCTGATTATGTTTCTACAGATATATAATCACCAATTTTAAACGATTGATCACTTCTTACTTGCAGCTTTTTTGTTATAAACCTCAAACCTTTTTAGCAATAATTTCAACGGGAGCAACGAGCCCATTATTAATATTTTCAATCATATTTTTCATTTTAAGTGCCGTGTTGTCCTGCATCAAAATATGTAGTCCTAACGGTGAAGTATCGCTACTAGACTGTGTTTTTGCTCGTAGCTGCCTAAAAAAGTCAATGGCAAAATCGCCCCGATTATTTACACTTGAAACCGCAAAGCCAGCATCACTTAAGGCCTTTTTGTATTGGCTTGGAGTGGATAATTTACTGTTACTACTTTCAGTCGCCCACGGGACTGGATAGATCAGTTCACCATCGTTTTGACGCATAACATCATACACCCCAAAAGCTGAGCCAGGTTTCAACACACGATATATTTCACAGAATAACGATGTTTTATTCTCTATATTCATTCCAACATGCAGCATATAACCGCCATCAAACATATTATCTTGAAACGGCATTGATAAAGCACTTCCGTGATAAAGCCTAATATATTCGTCAAGATTCAACCAGCCACTCAAGGCATTTCCTGTTTCGACATATTCCGATGTTAAATCTATACCGGTAACGCGGCTTTCGTGTTTAGAAGCTAGGTGTCGTGCAGCGCCCCCTAAACCACAACCAACATCTAACAAGTGACTTCGCTTAGAAAACTTAAGTTGGTCAATGAGATTATCTGTTGCTAAACGTCCACCGATATGGAACTCATCGACTGGAGCTAGATCGTCTAAGGTTAGATTTTCGGAGGTTTTACCCAGGGCACAAAGCGCTGCTTCGATGGCACTTAGCAAATCGCCATGTAAATAATGTTCTGAGACTCGTTCATCATGGGACACAACACTCATCCTGTCGATTCTTCAATAAAATCAAGCAGCACTAACACTACAATAGTAAGCACAATGGAATGCAGTTTACTTTAATACACTATGGTACAAATATTCCCAAGCCAACTGCACACTGTGCATAGGCGGGTAGGAATAATCTTCCACTTCGGCAACCATGTATTTTGGCGGGTTAAAGTCAGCATGATGAAATAACGCCATCCAATCAATCTCGCCACTTGCCCCCAATTCCTTATAATCTTTGATGTGCCAACTTAAAAATCGATCTGAATATTTTTTAAAATAATCGATGGGTTCAACACCAGCTACTTGCATCCAATAGATGTCAGCTTGAAAATAAACATATTCGGGATCGGTATGTTCCAAAAAGTAATCATAAATGCGAGTGCCTTCAACAGTTTTAAATTCATCAGCGTGATTGTGGAAAGCGAAAGTGATCCCCTTTTCACGGCATAATTTCCCTATCGCATTGTAATAATCGCTATAGCGTTTTAGTTCACCTTTGTTTTTTATGGATGAAAGTTGATTGTTGGACGTTGTTAAATACTTTACTCCTGCTGCCACGTGATCATCTATGGTTTTTGACCACCATTCCAACGCGTCTTCCCAATCATCAGCAGCAGGGAGATCATGAAACGTCATCGAACCCCAAAACTGCATGCCGTTGCCTTCGACTAAATCCCGAAACTCTGTTGCTGGCATGCCATAAAAAGTACCATTTTCATAAACAAATGTTTCCACATAGCTATAACCCATTCTAGCCAACTCACGCAGTGTTTTTTCGGGATCTTTCAACATTTGCTGATGGACAGAAACCAATTGAATACCAATATTTTTATCCTTTGGATTTGATTTAATATAGCGGGTTTTCCAAAGACTTTTACCGGATTCATCATAACCTTCTAGTAACACATTGGTTGGACTTTGAAAGTCAAATTCGACTCGCAAATAAAAGTTACCCAACATATCCATATCTTGCATTTCCCATTTGGTTTCAGATGTAAAACGCCCCATTCCTTTGAAAATAACGCCATGCTGATTTTGTCCTAACGCAATAATTTTCTTGCTCTTAGCATCATAACCAATCAGCTCAGTCAGTATGGGAAGATATTTCCCATCTTGATATTGCAGCACTTCTACTTGCATCGACAGCTTATTCATAGTCGAAGTATTGTGCATTCTAATGGCTGGAAATGTGGCGATACTTTCTGTACCGGCATGCTCGCTACTTACCCAATGCCCAACATATTGATGTAAGCGGTCAACTTGAGAGTCGATGGAATTTTGTGCCAAGCTGTTTTGAGTGAAAACAAAAATCAACGTTAACGCAGTTAAAATTCTCATACTTGTAACCTGTTGTTTGTTTATTTGAGAACCGAAAGGTTGTCAACTATCAAGGCAAAAGTTAATTATTAACTTTAGCTGCTATATTCTGATTTTTAGCAATCCACTTTAAGTCGCCATGATCGTCATTAATGCACTCAATACATCTCACAAGGCCTGAATACTGGTGATTGATTATACTGTGGGTTTACTTAATTTACGGGCAATGTAATAGCGATAAAACCCCACTGCACTGCTGCCAACAAAAACGATTTCAACTAATATACCTACAGGAGACCATAAAATAATATTATGTATTAGCCATAATGATCCTCCCAATATCATCATAATCCGCAAAAACTTATCGTTATGACTAAATGAGCCTGTGGTAACAAAAACCGTCGCAGCAAATCCTAAAATACTCAAAAAACCAATATACGTATAAACGGTAATAAATAAACTAACGACAAGTGACACGGCTGCCATCCATTGAAATTTCCATTTGATCGAAAGTAAAAACCGAAAACTAGAAAACAGGAAAATATAACCTGCAGTCGGTTGATCAAGTAACAGATAATGAAAACCATTAAACAAACAGCTAACGGATAAAAGCGCTAAAAGACGATTTTTATCCTTAAGTTGCATAGCAAAGCACTCTATCGTAAGAGTGAATGTAACTAGCACTTGAGAAAGTAAAAAATCTGGCATGTATTTCCTAAACAATGATCATTGATATACGCTGCTACAGCTAAAGACCACATATCCGCCATACTCGGCTGCTGCATCGATGTTCAAGCAATGACTTAATCATTTTCTTAAATTGACAATTTAATCAAGCTTTCTTGTTCCCCTTGGTACAGGTAAACCGGAACAAGTTCGGCGTTTCCTTCCACAGTTCTTAACTGAAAGTAATTTTCTGTGCACTCATAGGAATATGAATCATTTTCTCGTGGGATAAGCTTTCGTTTATTCTCGCCTTGATATTGGGAATAAAGTGTCCCCTGTTCGAATGAAATCGTTAAAATTTTCGAATCTGGAGCCCGATAATTGCCGACCAAAGATGTCGCTAAATCATCGACTTCTTGTTCCCCACCAATTGGCTTAGGTGAAAGCTTTAATTGAAGCCCTATCATGTCTAACAACGCTGGACCTGGATGCTTGCTATCTATATTAGTAAAAGCAGTAGCGGTTAAATCTTCACTTGGAAAATAGACATGCCAAGCAAAAAATCCCGGAACCATACCTTGATGACTAACACTCTGTAATCCACTTATCGAGAATACATCTAGTCCATAACCGTAATTCACAGGCTGATTATTATCCAATCGCGCGTTACTGGTCATTAATTGATAACTTTGTTCGGAAATAACCAGTCCCGATTTTAATCCGTTTTGCCAAAGACTCATGTCTTTGAGTGTCGAGGCAATAGCACCAGCAGAATAAATCCAACTGCGATCTACTTTCCATGCTCTGTCTGTCACTTCTTCTGGAATAAGATAGTGTTCGGGTTGGTTACGGCTACTGGTGTAACCTTTCACTTTTCCGGCAGATGTTCCACTAGTAATAACAAAAGTATCGTCCATTTTTAATGGTTTAAAGAAGGTTTTAAGCATGAACTGGTCATAAGGCATGCCGGAGGTGACTTCAATCACTTTGCCCAATAAAACATAGCCTAAATTGGAATAGCGATATTTCAGACCGGACTTTTCGCTAAGGGGTTGCTTACTAATGCTTTGAATAACCTGCTCAATAGCAGCGTAATGGTCATAAAGCATAGTTACCGAAGGGTCAGCTAAATAATCAGGTAAGCCAGAAGTATGACTTAAAACACGATCAATAGTTAAATCCTTATATTCTGGATTAATATCTTCAATAAACTGGCCTAATGTATCTTGTAGAGATAGTTTTTTCTGTTCTGATAATTTTAAAATCGCGGCAGCAGTAAATGTTTTAGTCACCGAGCCTATCTGAAATATATCGTCTATTTGCAGCGCTTCCATTGTTTCGATATTTGCGATCCCCGCCGCGCCACTGTAAATATGTTTACCAGACTGCTCTAACCTAACAGCCATTCCTGGTGTGTCAGCATGGGTATGACATTGTAAAACCGCATCAAAATCACTTTGTTTTGCTGCCGCATTAATTGCGCACATGCCGATATAAAAACTAACTAATAACTTTTTGTACACCTAAAAGGCTCCCTATTATTTAACCCCCCCCCCCCCATAATTAACACGTTTTGATAACCCAATTCCCATTCCTAAGGTGATAAGAACAGCTAAGTGATCTTGTGAGGTGCATGCAACAGAATTTTGCTTTACTGCGACCACTCGTCTTTGCTGGATTCAAAAACCGTCGATTAAATCACGCCTGACTCAACCTTTTGTCAACTGATTGGCATAGGTGTCGCCCCAATTTTTTCTGTGCTCACCTACATTTTCGCTGGTTACATCCCTTAATTGTTGTAACAAGGATGTGGACTTGCCAGAATCTAAACCTACATATCGGAATAAAGCATAAGCTATCATGCCGGTGCGATGAATTCCTGCAGAACAATGGATATATATTTGAGCGCCATTTTGTAGCGCCTTTACACAAAGGTTAAAAATATCATCTATTTCTTCAAATCTACTCGGCTCAGGCGGCTCCGCCGACTCTAGTGACAACCACAACCAGCTTAAACCGTTTTTTACAGTTGCACGCCCTATATCTTTAGCACCCTCTTTTTCAGAAAGTAAGGTGAATATGTGAGTAGCCCCACAAGCCTTCATATTCTCAAGCATCTTCACTTTTGGACGATGCCCAATAGCAATACAACCATTCAACAGTGCGACCCAATTTAAATTTAAATCAGGGTTCTGCTTCGGCATAGACTTTAATTTTCCAACCAAAGGACCAAGTTTAACTCTGGACTCTGGATTCGTATTCATAAACGCTTTAGCTTCGTCGATCAACGCCTGATTCGCAGGTGAATCATGACTCCCAGCGCTCAATTGGCTTTCAAATTTTTTTAATAGTTCGTTAAGTTGCAACATATTTTTCTTAATTTTGGTTAAACATTTAAGCCGCAAATCCCCACCATGAATCAGCCCAACCTTTAAGTTCGTTAGGTTTACATTAGATCCCGCTTAAAATCATCATACAGTTTTTGCACAATAGGTTCTGAAGCTGCATTAAAAAACTTCATCATTGATTCTTTCGATGAAAATAACGTTTTTAACTTTATTGAATATCCAGGTGCAACGGGAGAAATCGGAATAGCATTATACGACCAGATAATGTTACCCGCGCTATCAAATAACTGTGCAGCGATATTGAAACGAGAATTAAACTCGTCAGAAAAACCATGAACCATTCCTAACACCACCACATTGAGTGTAATAACCAACTTATTTTGCGAGTTACTATCAAATCGAATCTTCAAGTTATCTGCGTTTACTTTTTCAATAAATTGGTTCTGCACAATCTCATTAAGACTTATTTGGTGCTCATCCATAAATTGTAACGCAAGCTCTCTTACTCCGAGACCATCACTAGCAATTCCAAAATGATGATAACTGACACCAGTCCATTGAACCTCAACGGTGCTTATCGCGGATAGCATCGAATTGTCATTTGGACTAGCTTCGAGTTTTACAGTCTGTAATTGCTCGAAATTTTCTTTTTTTAGTTTTACATTCGGGACAGATGAACAACCACTCACAAAGATAATAAAAAACAGTCCTAAACAGTATAACTTCATCACTACTCTCCTTGGTAATTAACATTTAATTTAGCTGAGCAGTCTTTCATTACAGGCCACGACCATTACAGTCACGACTTAAAGGTCTATTTTCATATACACCTTTATGTGGTTGTAGATTAAATCTGCTGATGGGGTTTTCATACCAGCTTTTAACCCATAATAGCTGATAAAAAAACGGATAATTATTGGCTAAAATAAGTCACAAAGATACAGATACTTTATTTTTTTTGGGTGTTTTAAATGAGCTCATTTAACTTTCCAATAAAAAAGCGAATGCCGTGATTTACAGTCGCAATATTGGGGGGGATATAGATAAATTGCCACCTATATTTGTCGAAAAACAGGCTGCAGATTGATTGAATTTCGTTACATGCAAAGGAGTAAAATAACCAAAGGCTTCACTAAAAATCAAAACCCAATATAAGAGGAAGACCGTAAACTAAAAACCAGGTATGACCGTTAAATGATAAAGACGCTTAGAACGGCATACTAACTTTTAAATGGATACTATATTTAACTTTTAGCGTTGTTTGTATTGCGTAGGACAATAACCTCTCGGCACATCTAAACCAAACAAAACTTTATCAGGTGGCTTTTCTCTACAGAAGCTCACTCAGTATAAATCCACACAATAAAACCTGAGAGCTGTAGGAATTTCATCCAAAAATCTAAGCATTGCGTAAATGAGCATAATACTCTTTAACAATTCTAGTTTTAACTTAAAACTGGGCCGAATGTTCACACAATACCAATAAGCTTTAGAAAAAGGCGATTTTGTTTGAGCATTTCACAAGTAAACAAATATTCCTTAAAACTAAAATTCCAAATAACCAAATATGATTATAATTGATTATTATTTGTCAAATGTAATCAAATTATGTCAAAATGTAAATATTGTTAACTCAGAATGCACTCGCATAAATACTAACTGCTAATGGTAGCCATATGAAAAAATTTGGAAATATTAGATATAAACACATTGGACTTTCGTCAATTTTGCTTACCGCAGTCACCGGTTGCCAGCTCGAAGCGTCCAACAAGGTTGTTGCTGAAGAAATTATTCAAACTACAGCTAAAACCGGTAGTTTTGGTGATCAAGGGGACGGTACATACATTAACCCGATATTAAACGCAGATTACCCAGATTCAGATATAGAACAAGTAGGTGATACGTATTATATGATCACTTCGAAACAACATATGTCTCCAGGTATGCCAATTTTAAAATCAAAAGATATGGTTAATTGGGAAAATGTTGGTCACGCCTTTCCCAGTTTATCTTGGGCGCCAGAATACAATTGGGACAGAATGAACGGTTATTCGTTTGGAGTATGGGCTGGAGATATAGCCTACCATGAAGGAAAATGGTATGTGTATCAAATCGATTATCAACATGGGCTTATGGTGACGACTGCGGATAACATAGAAGGTCCGTGGAGCGAACCCATCATGATGTTACCCAAAGCTGATGTTTTGGATGACCCAGCGGTTTTCTGGGACGAAGATACTCGAGAAGCATACATAATTGTTAATTCTGGTACTAAACAAAAAGGCGCGAACAACAAAATAGAGGGTAATGAAAATCGAATTTACCGCATGAGTTGGGATGGAACTAAAATTCTTGATGAAGGAAAACTCGTTTATACAGGTTTAGGTGCAGAAGCCGCCAAAATTTATAAAAAAGATGGCTACTGGTATATCTTTATGGCGCAATGGACTATGGGCGATACTTCAACCAAGCCGGGTGTTAAGAATCCTAAAAACGACAGAAAACAGCTAGTTCTTCGCTCAAAAGAGAGTATTTATGGACCTTATGAAGTGCGGACAGTACTTGAAAAAGGCTCTGAATTTGGTGATCGCAGCGCCAGTCAAGGCGGTCTAATGCAAGCGCCCGATGGTAGCTGGTGGTATATGCATCAGTTGATTCAAAACGATGATATTCCGTTTCAAGGCCGCCCTCAATGCTTAGAACCGGTTACGTGGGTTGATGATTGGCCTATTATAGGCATCGATGAAGACAATGATGGAATAGGTGAGCCGGTAAAACGTTTTGAAAAACCAATCAAAGGCTATCCAATTTCTTCTCCAAAATCTGATGACGACTTTTTAAGTGCTAAATTAGGTCCGCAATGGGAATGGAATCACAATCCAAGAGCTAGCCATTGGTCACTGACAGAGCGCCCAGGTTGGCTGCGACTCAAAGCAAGCAAGGTGCTACCTCAAGGCTCACAATATGGTCCCAAAATTAACGAATGGACAAATAATGACGGTTCTGATGGTGACTTTTGGCGTGCGAACAACACCCTAAGTCAGCGTATTATGGGGATTACAACAGGTACTGCTGTAGCTAAATTTGATATCAGTGGTATCGCTTCTGGGCAATTGGCTGGATTTGTAAGATACGGTGGAACGTTCAATTTATTGGGTGTTGAAGGTCAAGAAAATGGTGAAACGCGTTTGTTTTATATGGATGGTATGAGCAACAAAACGCAAGGACCTGTAATAACCAGCGACACGTTATACGTTCGTACTTCTAATACTCGAAATCAAGCCACTTACGAATACAGTACAGATGGTAAAAGTTTCAGAGCATTTGGCCCAACATTTACGATTAGTTTTGGTAAATGGACTGGCGACAGACTTGGCTTCTTTTCTTGGAATGAGAACGAGGATGCTGGTCATATCGACGTCGATTGGTTTAAGTACGATTACGACGGACCAAAAGGCAAACTACAAACTGTATTTTAAGTTGATGGTTTACCTTCTATCAAAGAAGCTCGGCAAAACCTTAGCGGTTTTGTCGAGCGTTAATAAATGTGTCGTATCACTGGTTATAAAGTCCGACTGTCACACATCAAAAGTCAAATCTCATGGCGTTTAATAAATATGAAAAAAACAATAGTTTGTGCTTCAGTGGTATTTTTAACAAGCTTGATTGTTGCTTGTACCACATCACATGATACTCGCAACTTACCAATTTCTCAGTCTAACTCTTCCGTAGAGAATCAACAAAATATTGTGCTGATCGTTGTAGATGACTTACGTCCAGTATTAGGTGCTTACGGAGATGAAAATGCCGTCACTCCGAATATCGATGCGTTAGCATTAAGCGGTGTCACTTTTAATCATGCTTATGCGAATGTTCCTGTATGTGGAGCTTCAAGAGCCAGTTTTCTTACCGGTCTCAGACCAACAAAAGATAGGTTTATTGATTACAAAACGCTGGCTGAAGAAGACGCACCTGGCGCTAAGTCTTTGCCACAAACATTGCGCGAATTTGGTTACAGTACAATGGCAATTGGAAAAATATTTCACAATTCTGGAGACCTAGCAGAGGTCAGTTGGAGTGAAGGGGTACACACTTCAGGGATGCCTCATACTACTTCACTAAGTCTCAATGATTTCAACCACGCACATGAAAATCAATATACCTCTGCTAAGACCAGCGGAATTCCTTGGTACGAAATTGCAGATGTAGATGATGAAGCCTATCCCGACGGAAAAGTTAAACAAAAAGCATTACAAGCTTTGACGTCACTAGCCGCTAAACAACAGCCATTCTTTTTAAGTGTAGGTTTCATACGTCCACACTTGCCATTTTATGCGCCAAAACAATATTACGAACTTCATCCTCCGGAGAAGTTTACGCCGTTTTTTCACAGAACTAAGCCCAGTAATTCACCCGCTTTATTACGAGGTTCAGGGGAAATTAAGACCTATAGTTTTGGAGATTATTCATACAACAGCGACGAATTTCATACCGCCTCTCAACGCGGTTATTACGCGTCCGTAAGTTATATTGATGCGCTTGTGGGAGATGTTGTTGATCAGCTGGAAGCGTTAGGTATGCGCGAAAAAACCACCATAATTTTAGTCAGCGATCACGGTTTTCACTTAGGCGAGCACAATTTCTGGACTAAACATACGTTACTAAAAACAGCATTGCGAGTTCCGCTTATTATTTCCGGCCCGGCGGTGGCGAAGAATGAAAAGACAAATGCGCTGATAGAATTAATCGATATTTTCCCAACAGTGATGGATTTGGCAAAAATTCCACAACCAAACAATATTGATGGGGAGAGTTTTTTAGATGTCATAAAGAATCCAACTTTAGCGCACAAACAACAGATTTATAGTCGTTTTAAAGAGGGCGATTCTGTCATCACTGAGGAGTTAATTTTTACCTCGTACTTATCTGGCAATTCTAAAAACGAAGAAATGTTATTTGATCTAAGCACAGACCCACATGAAACCGTTAATAAAGTAGCGCTTCCAGAGTACCAGAATCAACGGGCTAAATTGAAAGTGATGCTGCGAGATTGCACAGAATCGCGCCAATGCATTACTAATTAAACGTTATGAAAGCATAGATTATTTTAAGGAAGCGTCACATGAAACTGCGATACTTGTTGTGTGTTTTTGCGTTATTGCTGGCTTATTTATTAGCGGCCTGCGCTCAACGCGAAGTACCTGCTTCTGCAACATACAAAACTCCTACAAAAGAGAGTCGTCCAAATATTATTTTTTATCTCGCCGATGATCAGGATTTCACGGATTATGGCGTTTATGGAAACGAAAAGGTTCAAACTTCAGCAATCGATCAACTTGCAAAAGAAGGCATGCTATTTACCCATGCATTTACAGGACAAGCGATTTGCGCCCCTAGTAGATCCCAGCTATTTACTGGAAAATACCCCCTGAAAAATGGTGCATTTGCAAATCATACTCCGACTAAACCAGATATTAAGTCGGTTACAAAAAAGATGCGAGAGCTTGGCTATGAAGTCGTATTAGCGGGAAAAAGCCACGTTAAACCATCGAATGTTTTTGATTGGGATCAAGAATGGCAACCAGTACCAAAATCAGGTGTACCTCGTGATTACATTCCGCTTGAAGATATAGAGAATTACCTTTCAACGGCTACCAAGCCGTTTGTAATGTTTATTGCATCAAAGTATCCCCACGGTGAGTATTTTGATGTTGCTAATCCAAATGCTGAAACACTAGAATTTTATCCATACAATGAACATCTAAAAAACAATCCTAACTACATCAAAAAAAGAGCCGGATATTATCGAAGCATTCAAGAGGACAACGTTCAACTTGAACATGTACTTGATATGGTAGAAAGCTATCTAGGTAATAATACGTTGTTTATTTACAGTGCTGACCACGGCGTTTCCGGTAAATTCAGCGTCAAAGATATTGGCTTAAAAGTGCCATTTGTAGCGCGATGGCCGGGAGTGATCAAACCTAATTCTCATACTTCGCAGTTGGTTCACTTTACTGATGTGTTACCCACGTTTATTGACATTGCCGGTGGAAAACCAGATCAAAGTATGGATGGAAAAAGCTTATTGCCTTTATTACTTGGGGTAGATAAACCTATTCATCAATATGTATTCGGCGTAAGTACAAATCAAAACATTATTAACGCCCATGTTTTTCCTTCGCGGATGATTCAAGATAAACGCTACAAATACATTCGAAACTTTAATGCACAGGAAGTTCTGGATGAAAATCTGACGGAAAACGAAAATATAAATGTGTTTTTGCGCTTAGGGGCGCAGAAGCACAGTGGTGTAGCATTCGAAGAGTTATACGACCTCGAAACCGACCCATTCGAAAAGGTTAATCTTATCAATGTGGCGCACCTGCAAGGAGTGAAACAACGTTTGCAGACAGAATTGTTTTCCTGGATGGAAACACAAGATGACTTTCTTGATGAGAGGATGGGAAATGTGCCTTTACTCAAAGTACCTACATTTAAGTTAGATCAAAACAAAGCGCCAAGAAGAACCCACGTCGAACAAAAACATCAAAACATTCTAAAGCAAGAAGACTACCTGATTATAGAGCATTGGTAGAATTTGAACTTATAAGGATTTGCAATGAAATCGTATTTATCATTAATAGCAATAAGCTTCATGCTTGCTTCCTGTAGCCGTGTGTCGACCCAATCAACATCCGAATTAAACGCAAACTCACTTCTGGGATTGAAGCCAACAAGACCAAATGTTGTGATGATTGTGGTGGATGATTTGGGATGGTCTGATGTGGGTTACAATCAATCATCGGACTTATTCGAAACCCCAAATATTGATGCGCTCGCAAAACAAAGCTTAAGTTTTGATAATGCCTATGCAGGAGCAGCTAATTGCGCACCGAGTAGGGCTGTTTTGATGTCTGGTCAGTATGGTCCGCGCCACGGTGTCTACACCGTATCACCTTCGGATCGTGGCGATGTTAAAACTCGTAAGCTAATTCCAATTAAAAATAAACGAGGCTTAAACACTGACGTCATAACATTGGGTGAAACCGTACAAAGTGCTGGATATACAACAGGTACTTTTGGAAAATGGCACTTAGGAGCCGACCCTGATAAACAAGGATTTGACGTAAATGTAGCGGGTAGTCATCAGGGTATGACTTTTCATTATTTTAGCCCTTATAATTTGCCTAATATAGAAGACGGTCCTGAAGGAGAGTATTTAACTGAGCGTTTGACCACAGAGGCGATTAGTTGGATGAAATCCCAAGACGAAACACCGTTTTTTGCCTACATTCCCTACTATTCTGTTCACACCCCCTATCAAGCTGTCGTTGACAAGGTTGATAAGTACTATAAAAAAGGGATTAAGAGTGAGCAGCAAGCAACATATGCAGCCATGGTAGAGATTATGGACGAAAACGTTGGCCGTATAATAAATATGCTAGAAGCAGAAAATTTAGATAACAACACGTTAGTCATATTGACTTCAGACAATGGTGGCTACCGGATGTCTTCGTTTCCTTCTCCACTAAGAGCCGGAAAAGGATCTTATTACGAAGGCGGTTTGCGCGTTCCTTTGTTGTTTCGTTGGTCTGGTAAAATAAAGCCTGGTATTAACCATACCCCAGTCATCAATGCTGATTTCTATCCAACCATACAAAAACTTGTTGAAGCCGATAGCCCTGCACAAATATTAGATGGTGCCGATTTGAGCCCCTTGTTGCTTGGTCAAAGTCAGCAAGTTACGCGAGATTTGTTTTGGCACTTCCCTATCTACTTACAGGCGCATCATGCCCCCACAGACCAAGGTCAAGATCCCCTTTTTCGAACTCGCCCTGGAAGTGCTATACGCAGTGGAGATTGGAAACTAATCCAATATTTCGAAAATAATGACTTTGAGCTATACAATCTACAAGATGATATTGCTGAGACAACTAATTTAAAAGACGTCTATCCTGAGAAGCTTAACGAGTTGAAAGCTAAGCTTTTAAGTTGGCAACAAAGCGTAAAAGCCGATATACCGACGCAGTTGAACCCCGAATATAATGCCACATACAATCTCAAGAAGATTTCTAACGCTCTGAAACAGGAAAGCGACGGGAAATCAGACTAGATTTCGAACGAGTTCTACATTTTGCATACTTATTGAAATAATAATTCCGCAGATTATGCGGTAGGCCTATACAAGCTCAAACTTGAATAATGTGTTGCGCACTCTTACTAGTGTTCATGTTTGCACTGATAAGGTTTTATGATATTGCCCAGACAACGGTCGTAATGTTTTTGGCGCAAAGAGAGAAATTCTCTTTGCGCCATTTCAAAATTCAGCTTGTATAACAGTTTACTAAAGACGCAATTCAATAGACTTTTTTGCCTTCAAAGTCACGGGCCCCAATAATCCAGAATCAACTAGAGGATCTCCTTCTTTTACGAACTTATAAGTGGTAAAAGTACGTCGATGACCTTTTTTACCTGCATTAGGTAGAGGCTCATTGTTCGTATACCAATCAGGCATAACAGGGACGTGTACACCATTAGCTTGCCAGTACTGCGAGCTATCAGGGAGGCTTTCGTCCGTTATTAAACGATTGCTCCATGAATTTGCGACCTTAACCGTCAGTGTATTTTCACCTTGCTGTAGATATGCCTTTACATCTAAAGTAAATGGCGAAAGCCAAGCGGTGCCGACTTCATTACCATTAATAAACACCTGCGCACTATCACTAACCTTACCTAAATCCAAATCTATATACTCATGTTCGTTGAGTAATTCCGCATTAACGACAAACGTTTTGGTGTACGTGGCAATCCCAGAATAAGCGCGTATTTCAGGATTAGTGGACTCCTTCCAATTAATTAACGTATCAAACGTAAAGTTCTGGTCTAAGCCATACTCTTTTTCAAATGAGACGCTCCAACTACCTTCCAATATTTGTTCACTGGCAACGCCATCAAAAGTAACGTTTTTGACTCCTTCTCGTTCTAATATAACATCTTGATTCTTTGTTGCTACAAGTTGAATGTCATAATGTTCGCTATATAGGCTCTCTAAATCGTATTGACGAATAACCTCTGGGCTTAACCTAGCTTTGTCAGATGCATTCTTATGAAAAACAACAAATGCTGATTCATTTGGGGCTAAACGGAATGCTAGGTTGGTGGTTCCATCTTGGATGTCGAAAGCGGCAATTCTTTTAATTTTGCCAGTATTGGCGTCCCACAACTCAGGTATTTTACCACTGACCTCAAAGCTAGCATCGAACAGTTTACGTTTATCGCTATCATTGTAGACAAAGTAAATATCAAGATCCTTGCTCTTTCTGTGGGTGTAAAATAGCTCTTCAATATCTTTAATTCTTAAGTCGTAATTAAAACCATGTTTGTTGTATAAATTATCCCAGTTTT
This sequence comes from Alteromonas sp. M12, assembly GCF_037478005.1. Classification (NCBI taxonomy): domain Bacteria; kingdom Pseudomonadati; phylum Pseudomonadota; class Gammaproteobacteria; order Alteromonadales; family Alteromonadaceae; genus Alteromonas; species Alteromonas sp. M12. The sequence continues at coordinate 2,630,451 of NZ_CP144164.1, forward strand.
CAGGGGTATTAACTTCAACATGTGTGGTAGGTTGAGACCAAATAAAATCCACCATCTTTGCAAATTCGGTTTGTTGCTCGGGACTAATATCGCGGCCAACCAAATGTTTTATTGGCTCTCCAATTATCACTCCACCTTGTTTGGCAAACTGATAAATCTTTTGCACTGAACCAAATGATAATGTGTCATGGTTACTCAACATCAATATTTTGTATTTTACACCGTGGTTTAATTGAAAACGCTTATCTTGGTAATACAACTCGTTTAGCTTTTCGGTGTTTAAACAATCGTAGTTGATATAAGTGGGTATATGTTTACTTTCTTTTTGACGTCTATCTGGGCAACCTGTCGGTGTCGCTTCACCTAGATACCATAAAAGGTCGATAACAGGTTGTCCTTGACGTAACATGTACTGACCGCGTGAGAGGTAGTTAAACCAGGCTTTCCCAGCCGTATTAAACCAAGGCTGAGTAGCATCAATATGCGCGCCCCATCGATCCATGGTCATACCGGGCACAACGTGCGTATTTGCTTGATGGACAAATCTATGGAATACAAACTCGTTAACACCTAAAGCCCATGTTTTGTCGCCATCAAATTTCGCATAAGCAGGATTAAACTTCCAGTTGTGATCTACTGTGGCGGTAAAAGCTTCTGCTGATATGATATTACGATCGTATGTGTGGCCTACAGATATAGCAGATGCCAACATATAAATATTTCTTTTTAGCCAGAATTCCCCCATAGGTATATCAACTTTACTACCTGCATCTAACTCATTAAATGGGCCATGACCATAAGGTTCTGTATAGGTTTTTAATCCATCTTGATGCGCTAACTCAGTAAAGTACTCGTAATAGTTTTCAGTAATCAACTTATTGCTGAAATCACGTATGTCCCAAGTTACATCCTCAGTAGTTTCTATAGAATCAACGAATTTACCGGCAAACAAGGGTAAGAACGGTACTAAGGAGTAGCCTTTATTTTGTTTAAATTGCTGATCGTAACCTTGCGTCCAATTTTGTCCGCCCACTTCGTAACTATCAATCTCTAAATATTGCATTACACCTGGCGCAACTTCTTTTACTTTATTGATAACATTAGTAACGTAAGCACTGTAATGGTGTTTAAACGCTGCTCGGCTGAACTTATCGACTTCAAGACCTCGACCTTCATCGGTAGGAGGTATGTTAGTAGTTCCTTTTGCAGTGTAACCAAACCGCATAATAGTCCAGTCACCTTCTGGTAAAGTTGCGGTTAGTCGACCATCGTCCGCTAGTTTATTTGTCAGGTCGATAATTTTACTTGAATCAATAATGTGTGCTTTATCTGGATTACCAACTGGAGGAAGGTGGTGATACTCAGTATGTGTTGCTGAAGTTCGACCTAGATAATTACCCATTCTAGGTGTTGAAGCGAGTCTTGCTTCAAATATGTTTAAGGTTTTATCTGCAACAATTCTAAAGTATTTAGCGGTTATACCTTCGAAAGCGGAATCAAGTGCCCAACGCACACGCCCTGGGCGATTAATTCGCATATCGGTATGTTTCTTAAAGTTTGTTCCGTCATGTGAATATTGAAGTTCATAGTTTATGTGTTTACCCCAGTTTATATCGACACTGGCAAAGCGGATGGTAACGGGCTTTTCATAAGTAAATTGTAACCATACGGGTTCCCCGTTTTTTGACTCAATTGACGAGACATTATCAACTTCAATATTATCTACAACTGTGACATCAAAATTAGGGTCTGATGCTGTTATCACAGGTTTAAGTTCAGCATCAATTTTGTCAGTAGGTAATGATGGATATGCCAATACAGCGATATCATGATAGTAATCTAGCATCGTCATAGGTTGGTCTAGTTTGACGCTCACTTTTCCCTTGTTACTAGCATTACTGGTAACTATGGTTTCATTCCAAGTTACCTGCTTCATACTGTGTTCTGGCTTATTCCATGGGCCACCACTTGAAGACCAGCCATCGGCGTTGTGAATACCAAATGTTAAACCAAGACGCTTAGCTTCAGATGCCATGTGTCCGATCAATTCTATGTGCTTTTCCGAGTTAAAAAGTACCTTACCTTTAGAAATGTTTCGCCCAAGATTGAAATACAGTACTCCCCCGATACCAGCTTCAGCCATACTCTCAAAATCTTTGGTAATCCCTACAGCTGACATGTTGCTATTCATCACGTGATACCAAGTATATGGTTTGGTCTCACTAGGTGGTGACTGAAAGTTTTTAACTAAAGCATCATATTTTGGCTTGCTTAATTCATAAGCTTCCGTTTGATTGTCGGTGTCTATTTGCTTTTTATCAATTGCGCTATGTCGATTCTCACAGCCTGTTAAAATGCCAATACTTAAAGCAGTTGTTAATATTAGTATTTGATGTCTAAACTTCATGAAAGCCTCATTTTATTATCGTTTTTGTATTCCAAGCGATATAAAGAAAGGCCTGTCGTTTGGCAATTGATACCCTATTTGAAAGATATTTCTTAAAAAACCTTCGATAGAGCACAAACAAGAGATAGTCGAACAATTTAAAACGTAATTAATTGACGGTCATGTTACGAAAAAATCATCGCGCAAATGACAAAAACACGTCAACACTGGTCATAATGAATCTTTAGTGTTAACGTATTGTGAACCATACAACTAACAATTTTGCGGTTTGTTTTCATTAATAATTGATGCATTGCATTTCTACTAGAATGATTATTGGCATGGATCAATTTTAAAAGTGATTAGTCTGGGACATACTCGTTTTAACTATGCATTTACCCAAAAAAAGTTCCTCTCATTTACACAATACGTCTTCTAGTTTTTTAGAACTTTTCGAAGCTGAGCGTAAACGAATATATGCTTACATCTATGCTTTGGTTTTGAATAAAGCAGCAGCAGACGATATTTTCCAAGAAACGAGTACCATACTTTGGCAAGAGTTTGATAAGTTCGAGATAGGTAGCAGTTTTTCAAAATGGGCGAATGCAATAGTATTTAACTGTGTAAGAACTTATAGACGTCAAAACAAAAAGTTCGTAGTAGGGATAAGTGATGAGCTCTTCGATCAACTTATTGAAAATGTTGAAAGCAATACACTCGAAGAGAGTAAGTGGCATATGTTGCAAAAATGTATCTCACAGCTAACAGGCTCAGCGCACCAAATATTTTACGGCTTTTACGTAGAAAATATGAGTGCGCAAGCGATAGCAGATAAAACGGGGCGTTCAATCTATGGTATTCGCAAAACCATACATCTGCTGCGTAAAAAATTATTTGATTGCGTTGATCAAAATAAGAAAGGGGCTTCTAGTTGAACAGAACAGAGAAGTACTCAGAAATAGTTGATATTGCAGAATCGATTATTAGTGGTTCGGCCACCTCGAAGCAGCAGAACAAACTTGAAAATCTTCTTTCTAATGATCCAAAGGCTCAACATTTTTATATTGAATACCTTGAGTTTTATATGCAACTGAAATCAGATGCAGTGCCTAATTTCGAAGTGGTTCATCGAAAAACGCTTATCGACGAAGTTTTTGCAAGACCTTTAGCAAGCGCAAAAGAGCAGCAACCACACTTACTCGACGCGACCTCTCAAATAGACAAAGACAATCGACGCGCTCAAAAGTCTTATTTTTATTTTGTCTATGGACTAGTTTTACTCATTCTCTTAATTTGTATAAGTACGTTATTTTTCTGGAACCAAGGGACCACATCAATTGGAATCGTGAAAACCGGTGAACTACTGATTGATGGTAGCGGAAGCGTATCTGGAGCGCATGTTCATCCCGGAACGTATAAGACGATAATTCCTACGACGATTGAATTAACCACAGAAGATGAGATAGTCATTGGTCCGCAATCGTCTTTAAAACTGTATAACGCAAATGAAGTAAGTTTCCGAACTGGACACTTAGTAGTAAAGCCCAATTCTAATACTAATCTGACCATAAATACTCAAACGTTCGATCTGCAATCCCACGGCGGTGCACTGTCACTGGAAACATCACGACATAATGCCATTTTAACTGCCGACGAAAAGGTCTTACTAAGCCCCAGAAAGTGGCGTCCTAAACACTATTGGTCCTTCGATGGTGAAAGTGATAGAGCGCTTGATTTAGCCGGAACTGCTGTAGGTTTAATTGATAAAGGTGTTCAAAGGGTGTCAGGAATAATAGGCAGAGGTGCAGCGTCATTTGATAACGGTGCAGATGCTCGTGTCAATGTAGGTAGTGGCGGGGGAACAGCACCAGCAACAGGTTCATTTTCTGTGACTGACGGTGTCAGTATAGAAGCTTTAATCATACCTCAATACACTGGAGAGGGCCCTGGAAGTGGACAATATGGTGAAATTGATGAAATATTTAGGAAAGATCAAAGTGATAAAGATCACCGTATGTTGCTCAGCTTTCAGCATGACAGAGATAAAGCTGTCGTTCGTCCCGCGGGAGAGTTTGGTGCATCTCTTAGTTTTGGGCTATATATTTTGGGTCAAGGATATCACGAGTTAAAACTTCCATTAGATGGGAAAGGTGGCCGTCCTACACTTCAAGAACTTAAAAATGGTGATTTCTATCATGTTGTCGCCACGTACGACGTAGACTCGGGTCAAAAGGCAATTTATATCAACGGAGAAAAGCTAGCCTTTTTTCAGTACCCTGCTGGTTCAAAAGTACTAAGTGGAGGGTCGGGATTAGCAAACATAGGCAATTCACCTAATGCGATTGGCCATGCTGGGGAAGCGTATTCCGGGATTATTGATGAAGTCGCTTTTTATGACTTTGCCCTTTCGCCCTTTATTATCCTTTCTCATTACAATAACGCGCGCAAAGGACTTAACTACTATGGAATGAAACCGTCGATAGATGCCCTACCATCGACAATTCACATAGCGGTTCCGCATCAACACGCTATTTCAATAGATCTTGCAACAGGGCAACCGTTAGAGATTCTTCGCTGATTTAAGATACGAATTTACTCAATCTGTAGCGTTCAAAAATGACATTATTCCACTTAGCCTAATTTTATGATTCATGGCAAGTTTGGAACGACATTTAAGAAAAGACAGACAAACTAAAAATGAGATATTTCACCTAAGTTTAATGATTGGTCAAACATCAACCTTGCGTTTGAAACGCATTTTTGTAGTTCACAGCAAATTAATGTCTAATAACAATAGTGGTCTATCCAACAGTTTTTCGCCATCAAATATAAACTCCTAACAAACTATATTTTCTTTAACGTTGCATGATTGAGCAGGTGCTGATTTGCAATGCCACAGCATATCGCGATACGTTGAATCATGTCGGAAGCAAGTAGATTAAATATCTTAGATTATATTTTCACTCAATAATTTAGCAGCATAATCTGCTGCGCGAGCGGTTATAGCCATATAAGTTAAAGATGGATTTTGGGTGGCACTGGAAGACATACAAGCGCCGTCAGTAACAAAAAGATTTGGCACATCATGTGACTGCCCCCACCCGTTTAATACTGAGTTTTTAGGATCACTTCCCATACATGCGCCCCCCATTTCATGTACTTGTTTTCCTAAAGGGATATGTTTATCAACTGGCGACGCATTAACCGTAATGTTGGAGCATCCACCCGCTTCTAAAATATCTTGGATGTCCTTAGCTGCCTGCCGGATCATCTTTCTTTCATTTTCTTTTATTTCCGCATCAATATGCAGAATGGGCATACCCCATTGATCTTTTTGAGTAGGATGTAATGTGGCTACGTTGTCATAATAAGGTAGAATTTCACCATACATAAATGCTCTGAAACGCCATGGACCTGCTTGCCCTACCCTTTGCTTCGCAATAATGCCTATACCTCTTTCTTTAGCAGTTGGCTTAGATAACATTCTATGTTGAGCAGTAGTTTGAAAACCAAATCCTCTTACAAAATCAGCATCATTCTGTTTGTCATGCCGGTAGTTTGGTATATAAGTGGCAATAGGCCGACGACCAAACGCATACTTGTCTTCATCTGTTACAATATCACCGCTTGCAACAACTCCTGTAAAGTGACCCATAATGTAATGACCAAGCATTCCACTCGAATTAGCAATACCGTCAGGAAAGCTTGATGACTTTGAATTTAGCAATACTTGAACCGTGCCTAATGCTGAAGCACACATGAAAATAGCTCTACCTTTGTACTGTCTTTTTTCTCTAGTATTAGTATCAATTACAGTAACGCCAGAGGCTCGTTTTTCGTTCTCGTTATAATTGACACTTTCGACAATAGCATCAGTCACAACAGTTAAATTATCCGTTTTTTCAGCTGCGGGTAAGGTGGCAGATTGAGAACTAAAATAAGCACCGAACGAACACCCTCTTCGACAGTACGAGCGAGCTTGGCACTTTCCCCTGCCTAAAGCAATTTGCTCTTCTGTTGGGGAAGTTAGATTCGCCGAACGGCCAATTATAAGGTGTCTATTTTTGTATTTTTTTGCGATATTTTCCGAAATAATCTTTTCTGCGTGGCTCATCTCCCATGGCGTCTGAAACTCCCCGTCAGGCACACTATCAAGGCCATCTTTATTGGCTGATACACCAATAAATTTTTCCACATAACTATACCAAGGCGCAAGGTCACGATATTCTATGGGCCAAGGTATGCCATGGCCGTCTTTTGCGTTGGATTGAAAGTCTTTGACGCTCCAGCGTAAAACTTGTCGCCCCCAAGTTAGAGATCGTCCACCAAGCTGGTACCCGCGTGTCCACATAAATGGTTTGTCTTTCGGATAGCTATATGGATTATCTTTATCGTCAACGAAGAAATGAAGTGCATCCGTTTTATATAGGTGTCCTTTCTTTCTAAGCGTTGCGTAGTGCCCATTCGCAGCAAGAGATTCATCTGGCATACCTCTATTTTGCAACTCCCACGGAGCTTGAAAATCTTTGTACTCGGGCCCTCTATGTTCTACATTTCTACCTCGTTCTAATACCAGTGTTTTGAAACCTCTTTCACAGAATTCCTTCGCGGCCCACCCGCCTGTAATCCCTGACCCAACGATAATGACATCGAATTCCTCATTCATAGATATTTTCTCTTGTTGATTTCAGCAAGTTCATCACGATTAAGTGCTCCTTTGTAACCACCAGGAATAAGAAAAAAGTGTGGATTAGCTTCTGGCGAAGAGTAATGAATATGGAATATAAGTTCCTTAATTCGCTTGTAGGCTGTAAAGAACTCAGTTTCTGAATTTTCGAATGCTTTATTGTCTAACTCTAACAAAAAATCACCTCGTATAGCTTTTGAAAGATTTAGATAACTTTTTTTGTAAACGGTATATGCTCGAGATTGAAATTCAGACAAGAACTGGGAAAACTGTGTTTGAGTATCAAGCGTCGCCCAGGAGACCATGAGCTCATCTAATACCTGTGCAGTATGCGAATCCGAAGCTCCTGCAGAGTCCGTTGCAGGTATCATTATATCCGCTATGTCATTAAGCAGAGTTATTTGGGTCGCGTTAAAAAATTTGGCGTCTGCCTTAAAGACTTTAAGTTTTAATGCACTCTTTAGGCCAGAGGGAATAACAGATGCTGAAACCATATAAAACATAGAGCCTAAGAATATTCGTCTATTTATTTCCACATTACCCCCGATGGATTACTCGGCACAATTGATCTACTTACGAGAAATAATACAACCAACAAAACATCAATTACAATCAAATAAAATCACATAATGTCAATTATTAGCTATTCAGAACTAATCCTCACCATCTAAAAACACAATAAAACTGTATATAAACAGTTATTTAAAAATTTATTTTCAACTTGGAATCATCAAATGAATTAACAACGTGATGGAGATAAAAATCGATAGACACCCCTTACCAATACTGTACTAGGCGTTCAATTGGTGTCGGTGGACGAATTTGGTGAAGCATCTCGAATTTTTTATTCCATTAACAGCAAGCAGAGATTTCGCGTTTTATTGTGTGCCACTACTCATAGTCCTCCAATGTATTACAAATTTCCCGAGACAAAGATCGATACCCACTATGAATTGACTCCGATAAACTATCAAAATTATTAAAATCTGGGTTACTCAATAACACAATTTCGAAAATAGCATACTCAGGCATGACTTCTTCATTTACCCATTTTGTGCTTTTTAGCTTTTTCCAATAAGCCAATTGCACGTCCTTTTTTTGTCCGAGCAGCCAAATTTCAAATTGAATTTTCTGATGATTAAAAACAAAAGCGAGTTTTAGCTTTCGGTTTTTAAGGAATTCATTTTGTAGATAAAAATAGGTGAAGTCGATGTAACCGTGAAGAACATTAGCAACCGAAAATTGGTCTTTGTATTCTGTCGCAAAACTAGTTCTAAGGCTTTGCACAATAGCCACTAAATCTTGATATGTCTTTTGGATTTCTCCGCTAGAAAATATTGCCTTATAGGCTGATATCCGACTGTTAAAACTTGCATCTGACATTACCCATTTCCTTCAGTATTTTTTCATCATATAACCCCGTGTTAAGTGGTTAAATGTCGCTAGCAACAAGATAAAGTGAAACCCAATAACGGGCTGAATGGTGTTTTAGACACCATGTTAAACGCCGTAATTTGCATCAACAATCTCCCCAACCTTTAGCCCCGAAACCAAGGAGTGATTAGTTAACCATGCTTTGAAAATTTCACGGTCTGCATTTGTAACAGAGCCGTAGCGATATTCTGAACACACAAACATAGTAAAGTCAGACCCATCGCCACCACCTCCAACACGAAGTTTTCGACTCTCGGCCAAATCAATTATCTGCTCCATAAATTCAAGCATGTTACTGTCGGCATCTAAATTGACGGAGCAATGAAACTCAAATCCATAAACGGCAAACTCACCTAAAAATAGCTTTTTTCTGAGCCGCTTACTCTTATTGTGAAGATTATTTGATGTCAAATTGCCACCTTTCTCTTGCCTGATTTTAACCGCAATGTGTTGTAAATGAACTGGGGAAGATTAGGCCTTCGTCCACACATTGATGTAGAAAATTGCACTTTTCTTTGCCGAATATTTGTTAGAAAATCCAACATATTTGACACCACCTCATGCCTTAAACTCGGTGTTAAGTGCAAAGTTCCTGTAAGCTTTTAATTTGCCGGCAGGTTAAATTAGACGGCATTGGCTGATTAGAATGATTAAGCCAAATCGCCTCTAGTCCAGCTTCTATGGCAGGAATAATATCCCTTTCTAGACTATCACCAACCATCACCATATTGGATGTTTGCTGCTTTATATTGGCTGCTATTTTCACATAGAATTCACTGCTGCCTTTTGCTACGCCTAGGTTGAAGCGACCAAAATAGCCAGCGATAAACTTTGCAAGTCCCACTTTTGCGAACGCGGCTGCAATGTCTAAAGCAGTTGATTCTGCCGCATTGGTTGCTACATAAATAGTGGAATTGGCTGCGATCGACTGTAATGTTTCATATGCCCCTGCCACAGCTTCCACCTTTGACCAGTTGCACATTTTTCCTTGCTGATCTGGAAAGTCGACCATCAATGTATCGCCCCAGTCAAAAAGATAAGTTTTGTTCAATTTTTGCACCTTATGCACAATACCCAGGTTTCAATCGGAAACAAACACATGCTTGAATTCCTAAAAGTCTTCAGGCGGATGCAGACTATAGTTAGGTAGCAACTACCTGAATAAATATCTTTTGATTGATGAAAGCCTATCTAATCTCAATGCTATTACGCCCCCACCCCCAATTATATAAACCGTTAATTTAAGGGTTAGCTAGCTATGCTTTTACTAATTTTCAATAGCACGAATATGCTTGATATAGGGTCTTAATTCCGGCTTATTTATACGCGCCTCATCTAAATGATCCGCCCATTTGGGTAAAACATCAAATATGAGAGGATTCACGCTTAACTGTACATCTATTAAACGTGTCAAAATATCAGGGGAAAAAGCTTCCATGCTCCAATACCGAGAATTTTTATAATAGTAATGACTCATTTGACGAGCAAGATTACACATATTTTTATACATGTATTTCCCCGTTTCGGGCTTTGGTTCATCATCTGGTAATAGCACAGCAAAGTTAACTAATGGAGGAGCTTTCAATGAATTCCAATCTTCGAGGTAGGATAACGTTTCATCCTTTAACTTGGTGTTCAACAGAAGTCCAGAAACAGGACTAGGAACATAAACAGAATGAACTTTAGAAGCAATTAACCTAGACAATACGTTATTATTGTAACTTCCATTAATTTTGAATTCAGCGATTGGATCCCCTCTGTTTATCCAACAGTAATTCTGTTTATTCAAAAGATCAATCACACTTCCACTATGTGTAAATCCCGAGGCGTAACCGGGAATTACTGCCACTTTCGAGCCTATTGTAATGCCATTTGGTATGTCCATATCCCCCCCTAATTTTGATGATTAATTGATCCACAGAATGATTTCACAAGAACCTCTATAAAAAGGGCCAGCCTCCTCGACCAGAACCAGAGTTAGCTTGCTAAAGACTAAATCATTTAGAGGCTAGCATGAACAAACATAGCATAATTTTTTTAGCGCTCAATTAACAATTGAAAATAGTTAATTGAAATAACTACAGAATGAGCGAGCCAATGAATATGCGCCCCAATAAACGATGGGAATAGACATTATGTGTTTGTTAACAGCGCAAAAAAGACTGACATTTCATTCGTCGACCTTAGCGAACTCATGAAAGCTTTTTTAGACAGTTATGATCCTTCTATGACTGAAAATGTTGTAGTCGCCAAAACTGCCGAATTCAAAGAGCGAGTTTTGCAGATCGAGAACGTGATTAACTTCCTTGCTGCTGCATTAGAAAAGGTAAGAAGCGGACTGGATGAAACTTTAAGTAGATAAGGTCTGTTGCAGTATCACAAAAATTAGGGTGATCACTGAGGTTTTTGCAAACAGTGGAAGGTTCGGCGTATTACTAATCAACTACAAAAATAACAATTGGAAGAAAATCCAATGACATTGCTTTTGCTGAGATAAGTGCATTTTGTCGTACTTTAAAGCGATACACTAACGAATCGGCTTGAGATTATAGAGCTAATACAAATCAAAAATCATTAGGTTAATTTCGCTTACTCGCAAAACTTCGTCAGTGGCGATATAAAACAAAGCTTGATGTTTGTGCTGTAACTTATGTTTTACTAGTACTAATTACCGCCCTTAAAGTACATAAAAATAAACACAATCATTAAATGCCCTAAAGAAACGGATAAACCCAATAAACCATTTTTAATCTTTGCTTTACGATAGCCTTCCAAAGACATAATAAAGCCAATAGATACGGTAATTGGATATGTAAGTATGAACAGCGTAAGGAAAACAGCAATACCCATATCACTAGCGGTCAAGCCTTTAACCCCATGCAAAATGAGTATCACCATCATTGGCCAGATAAGAAATGACAAGCAAGCCAATCCAGAAAATATTAATAAGATAAATGAAATTCGCCTAGCGTTCAAAATGACTCCTTGTACTTTTAATCCCGTGATAGGTTACCCGACCTATAGCAAAAAAACAGTGCTCATATTACGCAAGGCAAAATTGAAATTACCTAAAAACACCGGAACCAGTAAGGTGTTAAAGTTAAGAAGAACAGCTGTAGTGAGACACGCCACCCGCATCAAAATAAACATGTGGCTTTAAGCTGTAGTACTTTTTCTCAATTTCAATCGGCTGCTGAGCATAGGGTTGTGTTAATACCTGTTGCAATTCATGAACAAGTTTGAAATTCCCGACACTTGCTTGCTGATATGCTGGCACGACTAGCCATTCTCGCCATGTGTATTTAGGATTAACTTGCTGCATTATTTGCGCTGTTTTTTGCAAACCATCCTCAGCATTATCAATTAAACTTCGCCAGCTATGCAGCCATTTTTCCCATTGTGCTGTTAATGCGCCCGATGGAGCATTGTAGAAACTTTTACTTAAGCTAGAAATATCGTCAGGGATAGCTGAAAGCTCCCGAAAAAAGATAGTGTAGTCAACAGAGGTTTGTACCATCAGCGAGATCAGTTGATTGAATAATTCAGGGTCAAAAGACGACAAGCCAAGTTTAGACGCCCACATCGTATTGGTTTTTTCTTGCATGACTGAAGCGAACTCAAGATTTACCTGATTCAATGAAGCCATTGCCGAAGCCGATGATACGAGCAAAGGCTGCAAGGCTTTGCAAAACATATTGAAATTGGTCTGTGCTGCGGCCCCCTGATTGAAAAAGGAAAAATGTTGTCCGCCCCCCGTCCAGGGTTGGTAATAAGGTTCAAACCTCTCAACAAAGCCAAAAGGACCATAATCGAGTGTATAACCACCGCAAGCACAATTATCACTATTAAAATTTCCTTGGCAGTAGCCAACGCGCAACCAGTGACAAATCAGCGAAGTTAATCGCTCGCGAAATGCTACGGCTAATTGCACAATTTGATCTGCAATTGCTAATTCACGATTGACCTCATCTGCATATTCTCGCTCAATCAAATGCACCGCAATCATCTCTAACTCTTTAAGTGCGTCTGGATATTGATTAACCCGCGCTCGACGAGCAAAGAGTTCAAGTTGGCCAACACGTAAAAACGAAGGAGCTACCCGGGTTGAAATCGCCACAGGGTTAGAGACTGTCATATCTGGGTTGGTGGAATACGAACCTTGCGAATACCAAGGGCGACTTACCTGCTCTGATTGCGAAACGAACAGGCATAAAGATCGAGACGTAGGCACACCCAAGGCATGCATATGTTCTTGCGCTAAAAATTCCCTAACACTTGAACGCAATACGGCACGGCCATCACCACCGCGGCAATAAGGCGTGCGTCCCCCACCTTTTAACTGCATCTCCCAACGTTTACCATTAATAACAGCTTCAAGAACAGAAACCGCACGGCCATCACCATAACCGTTACCCGTTTGAAAAGGGCATTGCTGAATGTATTCAGTACCGTAAATTGACAATGCGTAGCCCGTGGCCCAGCCAACTGGACGCATTGGCGAAGGTACAGCGGATATGTCGCCAGAAAATAATCGAGTAAACGCCTCTGTGTGCGCTAGGCTGTCATCAAAACCTAATTCAGCGAAGAATGCTTCACTGTGGGCAACATATAGAGGATCATCAATGAGTGTGGGCTTTACAGGAACATAATGCCCAGAAAACACTTGTCTAGGCTGATAATCATCGCCTGTTTGAGTGGCATCAGGGTCGCAATTAAGATTATCAACTAAGGAGTAGTCGCTTAACTTAGCCAAATCTTCTAGAGTCTTTACACTTACTGGAACATCCGTAATTGGTCGCTTAGCCATGGAATTCAAGCACCCTTTTTCAAATCAAATTCATAAAAGACAGTATATTGCATTTAGATTCGTCATTCTTATGATTTTAATTCGTCTACACCTCATACCTAAAAGAACTCACTGTGACCTCCATTTTAGAAAGTTACCTAAGCAATTGAACTTGGCTAGAGGCTGGCTTCTTTAGTTTACTTTTCTTAGCTGTTGAAGAAAAGTAAATTGAGCCTCATGGGTGAGGCTTGAAAAACGTCATGGATGACGGTGAGCGACGCGAATTAAAAGCAAACCCCGTGCATTATAAGTAAGCTCGGTGCATGCTTTTGATCTTACGTCTCTTACAGCGACTCCAAGTTCACCGAGCAACGAAGACAAATAAAGGATAAATGACATGGATGTCATTTGAGCAATGCCTTGTCGGGAACAAATCATTGCGGCCTTTAATTGGCGAGTCGCGCAGGTATCAGAACTTGGCGGGAGCGCGGCTTCTTTTGTTTACTTTTCTTAGCTGTTGAAGAAAAGTAAATTGAGCCTCATGGATGAGGCTTGAAAAACGTCATGGATTACGGTGAGCGACGCGAATTAAAAGTAAACCCCGCGCATAAAACCCCCCATTCACCTACGCTTTCTACCCGTTTTAATACCAAGGGCTTTGTTTCTGGCTTGTTGTTTTTGTTTACCTTTACTGCTTCGTTGCTCTTTCAGGTTTTGTTTTGTCAAATCAGGCTCATATCCTGGTAGCCACTGTGACAACAAAACAGTGTTCAGTACTTTTTCAACCGCCTCTAATAAATATTGTTCGTTTGGACTCATCAGCGATATGGCTAGACCGCTATTACCTGCTCGACCTGTACGACCAATGCGGTGAATGTAATCTTCAGCAACAAAAGGTAATTCGTAGTTGATGACGTATTTCAAATCGATAATATCAATGCCCCGCGCCGCCACGTCGGTTGCCACTAGAGCGCGCACTTTTCCTTGTTTAAACTCAGATAATGCTCTCTCTCTAGCACCCTGTGATTTATCCCCGTGAATAGATTCGGTTTTAATGCCGTCTTTACATATTTCTTTAGCTAAAGCATCTGCTGTTTGTTTAGTGCGCGTAAAAATAAGCACTTGTTGCCAATTTTTTGAACCAATCAAAAAAGAGGTGAGTTCGCGTTTACGATTTTTATCAACTGTGTAAACTAACTGTTCAACTTGGGTGGCAGCGGCGTTACGCTCACTCACTTCGATCAATTCAGGGTTGTTAAGTAAGGTTTTACTTAATTTGAATAGTGCATCGTCAAAAGTAGCTGAAAATAGTAAGGTTTGCCGTTGTTCTGGAATTCGCTTTAAAATTCGATTGATTTCGTCTTTAAACCCCAAATCTAACATTCGATCTGCTTCATCAAAGACAATGAACTGAAGTTGGCCTACATCAACACTACCTTTGGCAATATGGTCTAGTAATCGCCCAGGAGTGGCCACTAAAACGTCAACTCCTTGTTCAATCGTCGCGACTTGGGGGTTAATACTGACCCCGCCGTAAGCAACTGCTACCCTAAGTTGGGTATACAATGCATAGCTAACGAGACTTTCAAATACTTGCTGGGCGAGTTCGCGAGTCGGAGTCAATATCAAAGCGCGGATAGGCCTAGGTTCATCGCAGTGTTGCATCAACTGTTGTAAAATAGGTAACGAAAAAGCGGCGGTTTTACCGGTCCCAGTCTGCGCACCGGCCATAACATCTTTGCCGGCCAAAATCACAGGGATCGCTTGTGCTTGAATAGGTGTTGGACTCTCATACCCCAATGCCGTAACAGCATCAGTAAGAGATTCATCTAAATCTAATGAAGAAAAAAGCATTTGTTATTAACAATGTTTGATTATTTGTTTTCTTTATACCATCCCTACCCTATATGCCAAACTTTTCGACCAAATATTAATAGCACTTCCTGTAATTCAATATAGTTTTAGGCAATCGTTACTCTATTCATATCCGAAAAAAAACATAATCGTCAATATAAATGCCCTTCGTACATTAAAATCACTAATATCTTCTGTAACTCATTGTTTTATTTTAGTATGTTAACAATATGATTTAATAAGGTAGTCTCGTTGAATCAATTGGCAGAGTGGTTCAAACAGGTGTTATTGTTAATTAAAGTAACCGCCCTTTCACTTTACATATTAAAATCTGCAGCTAATGAACTAGCCTAAAAGCATGATATGTAAACAAAAAAACTAAGTACAGGAAGGTATCAACTTTGCATTTATGGATTAGCCTAGCTCTTTTTTTTGGGATAGTAGCAAATGCCTATTCTTCGAGCGCCAAGGAAGCGTTGCTATCTAAACGTACTTTAAGTACCCAAGATGGCTTATCACAAATAACCGTATACGATATTGAGCAAGATTTAGATGGCTATATTTGGCTGGCGACTCAAAAAGGAATAGACAGATTTGACGGTTATTCTTTCGTCAACTTTGCTCAAACGGCAACGACGAAAAATGGCTTACTTTCTACTCGTATTAACGATCTTGAACTTAATCACGAGAATGGCAATTTATGGTTGGCTACCACCAGTGGATTGCATCGCTTCAATAATGCATTAGGAAAAATGGAAGATATTCTCCTCTCATCCAATCCAGGAGAGGACTATCAACGAGTCACAGCTTTACATTTTGACCAAAATAACGATTTATGGCTCGAAGCGGACTCGAAGCTATTTACTAAAGCAAATTTATCCGAAAGCTTCAGTGAAGTTAATATGCCCAACTCACCGGCGATGTTAACCATATATGAAATTGTATCTGATCAGCAAAATATACTGTATTTCGCTACTAATGCTGGTGTATTTAGGCTAGATACCCGATCGCAAAAATGGCTACCCACTCTACTGAGTGATGTTTTGGTATGGTCAGTATTTATCGACTCAAACCAAAACCTTTGGGTTGGCACAAATGGTAAAGGTCTTTTTCATTATACCTTTGACGCTAATTATGAACCGGTTACAAAGCAACACTTTTCCAAAGAGCAAGGTCTTTCACATAATATCGTTAACGATATCGAACAAACAAAATCAGGTGAAGTATGGGTAGCCACTAACTCTGGCCTAAATATTTTTTCAGATGTGAAAAATGGACAAGCACTTACTCCAATCCAAACTTCAAACGCTGATTCAGACAGTAAATCGAAAATTAACAGCTTGTTCATAGATGCCTCTGATCAAGTTCTATATGGCACTTTAGTTAGCGGATTTAGTGTGGTTTCCCCCCAATCTTTACTCTTTCAAAGAGTCGCTATAGACAACAATAAAGTTATCTTTGCAGCAGAAGTAGATAATCAAGGAACACTCTGGGCGACCTCCCCTGAAGGTCTTTGGAAGATCGAAGCAAACTTAAGTTCCAGTACGTTGGTCAATTTTGAAAAAGATGACATTAATGAAGGTACGAGCAATATTTTATTAGGAACCCATTATTCAGCTGCAAATGACATGTTATGGATAGGCACACGAGTAGGATTAGCACGTCTTAACGACAGTAAAAATGGTGTATCGAGTGTTGGTTTAAATGGCATCCCTATCTACTCAATAGAAAACGACGAGCAAGGAAATCTTTATTTAGGTACGGTATCTAATGGCATGTATCACTATAACCCTAATACCTTTGAAATTATTCATCACTACGAAGCCGACAGAGTTTTAGGTATTCATGTTAGTGGACCGGATAAAGTTTGGTTAGCAACGCCGAAAGGATTAATAAAAGTCAATCCACTTGAAAAAACCCAACTGAATTATAAACATGATAATAACAACCCTAATTCTTTACCTAGCGACTCTTTACCTGGAAATTATATTTCGTGGATATCTAGCAAATCTAACAACCAGTATTTAGTGGCTGTGAATTCTAAAGGTTTGTTTAATATGACCGAAGATGAAACAACAGGTAAATTGCACTTTACTGAGCTGTTTCCAACCAGTTCGTTAAAAGATGCTTCAATAGCCGCTATTGTAAAAGATCAGCAGAAAAATTTTTGGGTTAGCAGTATCAAAGGGATAGCTAAAATAGCAGCAGACTATTCTAGTTTAGAATTTTACGACAGTACTGATGGAACCGCTAAAGGCGGCTATTTTATTGGTGGTAAATCGATTAACTCAAACGGTCGTATCTTTTTTGCTGGTTCAGACGGTTTAACCCATTTTCACCCAGACGAAATTGTCAGGCCTAAAGTAAACCCAAGGTTAAATCTTACACATATCGATATCTTAAATGAACATTTAGGTAGCCGCAAAATTAATACAACTAACGATCCCTTATCAACGCTCAAAGATTTGTCTTTGGCGTTAGAGGATAGTGACATAGTCGTCACATTTGAATTTGCTGCAACTGAATTGGTCGCCCCAGAGAAAATAAAATATGCCCATAGATTAATAGGTTTTAATTCTCTATGGCAGGAGCTAAAAAGCAACAAACGCTCAATAACCTATACATCACTAGCTGCTGGTCATTATGTACTTGAAATAAAAGCCACGAATAGATACGGAGAATGGTTAGCAGATCATGTATCCATGGACATAGAGGTTTCACCACCTTGGTATTTGTCAAATGTGGCTTTGATACTTTGGATAATATTGGCACTTCTGAGTATCTATTTATATGCCCGCTGGCGCTCTTACAGCCTTTATTTGCGTTCACAGCATTTAGCCAATGAAGTCACCAATAAAACACGGGATTTAGCCCTGGCTAACGACAAATTGCGTAAGTTATCTGATTTAGACCCACTGACGAATATATTTAATCGCAGAGGCTTTACCCACGCAGCCAAAAAGCAACTGGCTGAATATAATGAAAGTAGCAATAACAGTAAAAATAACGCTAACAAAGTTTTCAGTATCGTTTTATTCGATATTGATTTTTTCAAAAATATAAATGATACATATGGCCATGACGTAGGAGATGAAGTGTTGATTGCGATATCTCAAAAAATTCAAAACTCGTTAGGTGTTGATGACAAACTAGGCCGCTGGGGAGGCGAAGAATTTATTGCATTGATTCACACTGACAACATTGAAATTGCCTTTAAAATAGCAGAGAGAGTAAGAAGTCAGGTCGCCGATTTCACCCTCAACGGCACAGCTGAAAAAATTCAAATAACACTTTCTGGTGGTTTAGCTGTCGTGCAAGCCGACAACAATTTAACTCGCTGCATTAAGGAAGCCGACACCTTGCTTTTTCAAGCAAAAGAAAATGGTAGAAATCAAATTGCTTATAAACATACAAGCTAGTTTTGTAAGCGCTATAGGACGAATGTGCCTGAAATCGATGGTTTTTACATTAATTAAAAGCGACTATTGACCTAAACGGCAACCTCATTAACATAGCGTAACTAGTGTATAAAATAATGCAGCCAAGTAACGTACAAAATAGGGTTTTGCTTGTGGATGAATCTGTTTTTGTTCGTGAAATTAAAAACCAGAGCATAAGTGAATACATCATTAACTCACCTACCCCTTTAAAAAATACAAACTGACTAGATGTACTACTCGTCCAGAATTGCGCAGGCATATCTGTGAGAAACAAGGTCCAAAGCAATTGATAGACAATCGCCAGCGGAATAAAACAAATACACATCGTTTTCCAAAAACTAAATAACCTCATACTTGCTCGTTAGGATTTATTATCTCAATCTCAAGTTTATCACTGTTTGCATACAAAGCCGCAGATGATTAGATAGGTTTTAGTGAAGGCCGCCCCCAGTGGCAGTGATGGTATTGCCACTGTCACGTGGCATCAAATTATCCTTGCTATTAATGAGTACGCTGTTATCTATGTCGCTGGCGAAGAACTAGCAAATAACTATGTAAAATTACATTTAGTACGATATGCCAGTAACTTGCAATGTTTCGTTGTGGAAGCCCCAAAACAAGAAGTTTGTGTGCATAACCAATAACTTAATACTAAACTGGGTTAATTAATCCCAAACCTTAACTACCACTAAAAGGTATTTAGAGTGACACAGCATCCATCAACTGAAAATTTAACTAACTATTGTTTTCCTTGGAGTGATTCACTTTGCGCTCCTATGCCACAATGGCAACTGTGGTTGGCGATAATAGCAGCGGTTATCGCTGTTGCCGCTATTTCCGTTCCCATAATATTTTCTATTTTGCGCGAAAAACAAACGAATAAAAACAAAGAACGTAATGCCGCACCGACTTTTCAAACGGTTGCTCATTACATAGACCGTGCTTGTGCCTATGCTGAAGTGGGCGATCGCAAAACGAGAATGGATATTAGTTTAGAAAAGTTAAATCGAGTGAGAAATGATTTAAATAAAATTACGTGTTTAGAAGCACCTAGCCCTGAAGTAGCAAGAGCGATTAATTGTTTAAATATTGCCATTGGAAGAGCTATGTCAGGATTACAGCAATGGATGATAAATGACGAGCAAAAGAGCAAGTGGGGGCTTGAGGATCTTCAAAGGGCACGTGCGCTTAGTGAAGAAGCGCTGGAGATACTTGGCATTCCCAAAAAGAGATAAATAACAGTCTAGCGAGTTCTAAAGGATTCATTGCTCTTGTAACAGATTGAGCATGTAACAGATTCTGTGTAACTGCCATTTAGTTAATGTGCTTTGCGAAGCGCTCCTCAAACTGGATAATAAAACGACTCAGCGCCACTCCTTTAGAAGTGGCGCTGGTTACAGCATTCCTCGTGCTTAGTTTGCTCTTATGTTAACTATTTCTCGACGTTATTCTTCTAAAATAACTTCGAAGCCGCCATATATTAAACGCTTGCCATCAAAAGGCATTGGGTTTTGCTCTGGGTCCATCCTAGGGTCGTTCATAATTGCTTCCCAACCGGCATCACGAACTTCCTTTGTTGGCCATACAACAGATGAAAACACGACAGTTTCATCTTTGCTACACTTCACTGCAATTGGGAAGGATGTAATATCACCATCAGGAACGTTATCTCCCCAACTTTCAGTAATTTTCAATGCTCCGTGATCTTTGAAAACGAGCGCAGATAACTTCGCATGTTCAATATATTTTTCTTTATTTACAGTTGGTACAGCGGCAACAAACCCATCGACATAAGACATATATTATTCCTTGTATACTTTATAGGTTGAAAATTTACATAACGAGCCTGTAGAAAAAAGGTAATTTTGTTTGTGCATTTCCTACTTCTCTGTTTATTTTTTAACTTTATCTACTTTGCCTTGAACATCTAGATTTTTCAATTCTATAAATATGAATTGGGGTTAATTTTACACTCGCCTGCTTTATCATTTTTAGGGATTGATTTTAGCGAACTTGCGCAGGGCTATTGGAGCGCATAAGCATTGCCACACCTAACCAAGAGAACCATAATATTTGGCTCAAACCAAATATTTCTGTCAGTACTTCTGCAGGATAAATAGTGAGAATACCAACAGTACCAATAAATAAACCAAAGCAATTTAATAATTTAGGTAGTTCACCAGTTTTTAAACCTGCAATACTCAATAACAGAACCCATAATCCTCCTACGACTTCGTTACCTCCCCCTAACCCTTCAACTACGGTATTAATAACAACCCAAAGCGTCATTGCTTGCTCTGGGTTTTTAGCTGACAAATCAATTACAGCCCCTAATCCTACGTTTGCAATCATTCCACTTGCTATGACAAGGCCAACCCAAATAATACCGAAAGCTGTGGCTATTTGTGATAAAACAGGGACTTTAGTGTGCATCCGTTGATGGATTGCTAAAACTAATACAGCCAGAAAAACACCAAAGACAACATACATAGCTAAATTAACTACCGATAAAACCACTTGATTATTCGTTAGAAAGATAAACTTCTGTGTATCATCTGAACTGACTGGGTAATCCCAAAACGCGCCATAAAAAATAAAAGCTGATATGTAAATAGCAGCCTCAAAAAGTGCTGCAACGCCCGCCAATTTTTGTAATTTATTCACGACTCTATCCTTGATTAGAAAAATTTGAATTTACCTAAAAGAATAGTTATTAACGAATTTAATATGTAACAAAAGCTAACTTTTTAAACAGGGAAAACCCGAACGTTTTTCCACAGATTTGTCCTTTCAGCCATACTCACATATGCAACTTTATCTTAGCAAATGACGTAACAAACAGCCTTACCGAAATACACGTAGAGGGCACAGCTGCTTTATCTTGACGCTAGATAGGTGGGTACTCATTTCCTGAAGAAAAAGGAAAACGCAATGAGTGTTCCGAAATTTAAAGTAATGCGAATCTCATCGTATGACTAATGCGCCAATAAACTGAGGAAAAAAGCGCGAGTCAGTGATTTAATTTGTTTGTTATAACCACAGGTTAAATAGCCTTACGCATTCTATCTATTAATTCAAAACATGCCTGATACAGTAAGATTTCCATGTCTTCCTTATGGTAAAGGGGGCCCCAACGAAATAGACCTTTAAGACTAAACTGTTTAGCTATAAATTCACCCCATGTAACGGATTTAGAAACGCTGAACGTTTTAATTGTCTTATTTTGCTTAAGATTATAAAGCCGCGACACTAACTTAATTTTGGGACGCCAAAATATAGGTAGACCAACGGTTCCAAAATTTATGGAAAATGCATCACCGCCATGTAAACTAACTATAACAACATCCAAACCAACATCTGATTTTTTAGGTTCTTGGATAGATGAAATACGCTCAAGACAAAAAATCTCTTCGAGCTTTTGGTGAATATGATCTTGTAGTGAATTGCCCGTTATGGAAAAAAATGACTCTATTTTGGAAAGATTGCTATCATTTACCACTGCTATCGAGCCTAGGTATACATTTGGCTTTGCAGAGCTAAACCAATCGAAGAGCATTCTAAAACTCCTTTTTGCATAAACGCCGCCATAAACGGTTACCGGCCCGCTTTTAATGGCCTTATTAAGCTTTATTTCTGAAATAACAAATTGCTAAAATGATAGAAACAAACACATGTGGAATAGTCGCTAAAGTAAATATAATGTCTGGATAAAACAACACCAATTCAATTTTATTGAGATACTGGAACATATAGCCGACTGCAACAATACCTAATACCAAAGACAATATAGTAGTTAATAAATAGACTCTAGTATTTTGATAAGGTCCATTATTGGCGATTAAACTACAAAGCTTAAATTGATAAAGATAAATATATGCTATTGCAACTGAGACGAGTAAACACGGAACAATCATTAGCGGTGTAATTAAAACAAACCAATCCTATAGAACAAATGATTCCAGCTAGTATCGCCGGAAAAATTAATCGTATCCTCAAAATGTGCGCAAATTTATCCACAATGCCTCCCCCCTCAAATAAGCGGCTGACACGCCTTTTGCGAAAGACCGAGTTGATTGGTTTATTATAATGCAGATTACTCGTCATCTTTTAAGATTGGTGCAATTATCAAGTAGAGTATGAAGCTTGCCCAACTCACAAAAAAAGTAGCAAATAACCAGAGTAGCTTTTCTTTTTTCCCCACTTTATTTGACTTTCCTATTACAAATAAAGGGATCAACCAAACAACGATAATAACTAACAATAGCGGAAACCAACTAATCAAAATTGCTGAAATATTTGACTGACTCTCATACATTTACGAAATCTCCTTGTATCATAACGATAATAGCTGAACTTTTGAACGCAGTAACTGCTAACACTTTTTTGTTAGGCTTTAGCTACCACGCAGAGAGAATAAACAAACAACCATAGAATCTGAAAGCCGTAGCTGAGCCTTTGATGGAGCCCAGGAACAGTTTTTATTTTAAATGCTTTAGCTAATCTATAGGAAAAATAAAAACAACCCAAAACACACACAACCGAAAAAACTCGAAGTGGCAACGGATAATAGCTGGAAAAGGCAACGATTAGCGGAGCAATGATGAATGAAGCGAGCATTATTAGCCCTGACCATGAGTGAATTTTACAGCTTTTAGAAGGATACTGTGTATATGCGTCGGCATCCATCGGAAAAAAACCACATACCCAAGTACAAATGCCATGAACAATAACCATTACACCTATTGCTACAGTTGGTAGATGCGCCTGAAATGCAATGATTAAGTAATATCCAAAAACAACGAGCAACGCCCCTAATGGATAGTTATTAATTGCAGGAGACAGTTTTTGAGTAGGACTATCAAAAGCGCCTAGTTCGCTACAAAATTGCTTTAAATGGCTATAGTTTGGATAAAACCGAGAAGCAATATAAATACCTATAACTATCCATACTGAAGCAATAATCCCTGCGTAAGAAAAAATAACATCCAAATCCAATTCCTCCTTGAAAAACTAACGTTAACTGTGTGACTGACTCGTATTGTTATAATTATGGTAACGCAGCAACTATCTCAACTTCTAGCAAGTGAGATTTGCTCCAGAGTCCTTTAACCTCAACCCAAGTTGAAGATGGATATTTACCGTTAAAGTGAGCCTTTCGCGTTGCAATAGCCGCCCTCAACCCTTCAATATCTGTAGTGAAGATAACCTCTTTTACAATTGCATCCATACCAACACCATAGTCAGCCAACATTTTCTTGATGTTAGTATAAATGTCATCTATTTGCCCATCAAAAGTAGTCTTTTCACTTGTGATACCTGAGACATATAAAGTGTTGCCATGTTTCACCACTTGCGAGTAGCCAGTTTCATTTTCCCAAGGGAAATAACTTTTTCTTTCAATGGATTTGTTTGTATTGACGCACCCTAAAAGAAAGAGCGAACTAGATAAACACACTATTATTCTGGCTAAATTTAGCAATTGAACTCCTATAATATGCAGTAAATATGACGTCCGGCTAAGCTGCCGAACGGGACTGATAGTTTTTTTCGAGTGTAGCGGAAAAGCACAAACGAGCAATGTAGTGGAGGTCGGTTTGAGCCGATTGTTATCGATTTATTCATGACGCCCTTCATGATCCCAAAGTATAAAGGTTTGATTCTCTGTAGATGACATTGATTTTATGAGCCGTTCATTATTAAAAGTTGGAATATCTTGAAGGCGCCTCAGAAATTCACCGGCTCCAGTGGCCTCGCTAGGATAAGTTATAACTCCGTCTTTGGTTGCCAAATGCCACCACACATCCTCAACAAATGGACCTTCATCAGTTGTTTCCACCGCTACGCCAATAAGTTCATTCCAAGCAATAGACTGTGGTTCCTTTTCTGGCCAATGTACCCACGCATTTTTTTCGTCAAAACAAACCTTTATAGCGGCATAGGGGCTCTTTACATCTTGATTTTCGTCTTCTTTATTACTAAAGAGCGACGATATCCATTTAATCATTCGGAATTTCCTTATAGCCATAACAGTTAAATGATGCGGTTACTATTAGCCGCATATTCATTTTCACCCCTTTGCAGAAAAAGATTCATGATAAGTAACAACTCCTTGAGATGCATCTCCTTGAAGCAACAAGGCTTGAAAATACTCCGGTGGTACATCAGGTAGCACCAAGCCCTCTGTAGGCTTGAAGCCAAAACGATGATAGTAACTTGGGTCTCCGAGCACAACACAACCTTTAGCTTTTATATTCTTTAGCACTTGAATAGCTGCATTCATGAGTTTCGAGCCAATACCTTTACACTGATTATTGGGAAGAACTGAGATAGGGCCCAAACCATACCAACTGTTGGCACCATCAGTAATAGTTACAGGAGAAAGCGCCACATGGCCTACGATATTGCCTCCATCCTCAGCAACAAGGGAAATCGATAACACACCAGATTCACGAAGTGCGTTAACAATAAACTGCTCCGTGTGATCGGTATGTGCTACATCAAGAAACGCTGCAACAGTAACATCATGGATACTTTGAACATCGCTTGATTGTTCTTTTCGGATACGAATACTCAATCGGACATCTCCCAGAAGATTAACGCTTCACATATGGAGCGCAAGCTTGTCGGCAAAAATTGGCGAAGATTGAGCCCCAGCCAACGAATATGCGTCCGCCGATGAAGGAACTCACTTGATTAACTTTGTTATGTACCTGCAAACCTTATAAGTCTCCAGCACTTTGATAAACTAAAAGAAAACACACTCAGCGTAAGGCCAAATATTAGGCTCACAATTCCTTGCCAAAAATAAAATAGCTCAGGTTCCGATAAAGATTTGAACACTAAATAATACTGCCCAAGAGATACAATACCGTTAAAGATGAAATATAGCCCTAGTAAAAAAGTTCCTGCGGATAAAAGCTCAGTAGCGCTGGAATCAAATTGTGAATATGGACGTTGCAAAATCAGGAATAGAGGAAGCAATCAACCACTCTACAAATACAGCCTAGATTTAGCCTTCAAACTATGACGAATTATGCTAAAAATAGCTCCCGCCCACTTTTTCATGCTAATTCTTTTGAGCTATTCTAATAAAGCACCAAACACAACAAAAATAGTTCGTCATATCCAGCAGCAATATTGCAGCTTGAAATAGGCAAGATGCAGTGTGAATTCATATTTCTTCATGTAAAATGCGGCCACTTCAATTTATTAATTTTTCGGGAATATCTCGATGCAAATCAATCGTGTACTTCTCACTGCCATAGGCTGTGTTTTGTTGGCAATGGTGACTATTCAGTCTGGAGCGTCTTTAGCCAAACAGCTTTTCCCGATAGTTGGTCCAGAAGGCACTACTGCACTACGATTAGGATTCGCAGCTGCCATACTTTGGTTAGTATTTCGTCCGTGGCGCACTCTTCCTCATGGCAGTGATTGGCGCAGCATTGTTATCTACGGTCTATGTTTAGGCGGTATGAATATCCTGTTCTATTTGGCAATAGAACGTATTCCGTTAGGTATAGCCGTCGCCCTTGAATTCACAGGTCCTTTAGCTGTGGCATTGTTTTCCTCTAAACAAAAAAGTGACCTCGTTTGGGTTGCCTGTGCCATAGCAGGGATCGTACTGCTAATGCCTGATTTGACTAGTACAGAAGGTTTAGACTTAGCTGGTGCGTTAATGGCGTTGGGGGCTGGCGGATGCTGGGCTGGTTATATTTTGTTTGGCACTCGCTCAGGCAAACAAGTATCAGGTGGCGTGACAGTGGCCTTAGGTATGACGGTAGCGGCCATCATGCTTTTTCCTGTTGGCGTAGTGACCCAAGGATTAGCATTATTTAGCTGGGAAGTTTTACCACTAGGATTATTGGTTGGCGTGCTATCCAGTGCCTTGCCCTACTCTTTGGAAATGGTCGCCCTTAGAAACATGCCTACACAGGCATTTAGCGTACTCATGAGTTTAGAGCCAGCCATTGCAGCGCTTGCAGGCTTGGCCATTCTTAGCGAACACTTAAGTTTGCTACAATGGGCTGCCATTGCACTGGTTATTGTCGCTTCTATCGGCAGTAGTTTTACCCCGAAAAAAGCCGTTGATATGAGTGTCTAGCTGTTTTATTTGCGCTCGAGCCTGCTCTGTCCGTCAATTGTTCATTTATAACGACTACAAGCAAATCATCAACATGAGGTTGGCGTCGATATTTAAGATTGTTAAAGAACTTATTTGCCGTACCAGGAGCGTCTCTTATTTAATGCAATCTGCGTTAAATCTTCACATTTTCTACCCCCTTACTTCAAACAATATGGCTATAAATTAGTAGTAGATTTAAGCTTCACTTAGAAATTATCGTATTTGAATAGCGGCATTAATTACCTTTTTTCTATTGGGTTAGCGTCCATAAATCTATAGTTTGAGTCTCTTTCAATTCAGCAAAGGTGATGATAGAAATAGCTGCTAATGCTTTACAAATTTTTTTTCTAAATGCTCTGATCAGTATATAAATATGATTTGAAATGCCGCTTTTTTAAGTCGACCGCATTGCACTTCTTCGCTAATTACAATACGCCCTACTTTGTACGATTGATTTATTTGATGACAGTGTTCGTAAAAATCAATTGGCTTTCAAACCCATTAATGATAATAATTCTCATTATCAGATTTAAATTCTAATTGAGTAAAATATTATGAAAAAGACAATTACCTTCGCTTGTTTGCACTTTTCAGTGGCATTTACAGTAACTTATTTATTAACTGGCAGTGCCGTTATAGGTGGTGCAGTAGCCCTTGTAGAGCCTGCGGTTAATACCGTTGTATTCTATTTTCACGAACGTGTATGGAAAAGATTTGAAAGCCAGTCTGCTCGGAATGGAAATGGCAATGCAAAGCAGGCTTTTCCACAAAACGACATGACATTGCTATCTTAGTGACCAATAAAATACAAAAAGTACTTTATTGCCCTGACCCTTAGAATAAAACGTCCAAATATGTGGGTGTAGCCCGACGGCAAAAATGGCCAAGCCAACTACCTAATGCGTTTCAAAGAGCGCAACGAATGAACGTTATGTGATTGTTAAGTTTACATCTAAAAATTACCACGCAGCTATTACCACGAAATAATAAAGACAGCTACGCCATCACCTTTATATTCAGGTCTTTGTTGGATCTTAGCCGCTAAAGCCAATATCAAATCTTGCTCAGAAGGTTTTCCAGAAATTGAAAGGTCGATAATATTGCCTTGAGAAGTCTCCTTTTCCAAATGTGCCATTAGCTCATCAAAGGTATAAACTTCGCCCTTTATTAAAAGCTGATTGCTTGCAAGGTATTTGGCATAGCTTGAAATAATTACCTTTTCTGTCGCTAAACTAAAATCAGCTAAAACAAAATTAATCAACAAAATAAAAACTCTAAACATGATACTTGTGCACCTAACTTTTAAATAAGGAGCGCTGGCATGTGGACTAAAACCAGAGCAAATCGAGTCACTTCACATATTAGCGTCCCAGAGCGCGTAGCCGGCGAACTTAATTTTGTCGTTAGGTACGTAGACTCAATTGCCAATACCCAACATCTAACCATTTATCAAATTTAAAGCCTACTTTAGAAAAATGAGCGACTTTTTCCATTCCCAATTTTTCGTGCAAGCCAACACTAGCTGGATTAGGCAAAGTTATGCCTCCAATTACATTATTTATCCCGATAGGTTTAAGCTTACTAAGGAGCGATTCATATAAAACGGCACCCAAACCTTTTCCATGATATTCACTAGAAAGATAGATCGTTGACTCTACGGAAAACCGATAAGCACTTCTTTCCTTCCATTTGGTTGCATAGGCATATCCAATAATTGCTTCATCTAAAACGGCTACAATCCATGGTAAATTACAGTCTGCGACTTTGCTAAGTCTAATAGACATATCTTCATCTGAAACTTTTCTCTCTTCAAAAGTTATGCACGTATTTACAACATAGAAATTGTAGATTTCGGCAATTTCTGAGGCATCACCTAAAACCGCATCTCTAATTATCATTAACAGTTCCTAGTAGTTAAAAATACATTTATACCCAACGCTTAAAAGCATTGGCGCGGGTTTCTTGTGTGTTTGAGTGGCCAAAATTGTTAGCTGCCATTATCGTCAAACGCGACAAATTTAAGCCTATAATAAAAACTGATAGGCCAAACAAAAAGTGTTTTCAGAAAAAACTTTTTGTTCCCATACTTCCACCACTGAAACCACGCAGTTAAACTAAAAGCAAAATTAAACAACAAAAATAACTAATAATATTGAAAACCAACTAATCAAAATTGCTGAAATATTTGACTCTCATACATTTACGAACTCTCCATGTCTTATAACGCTGCCAATAACGCGACCGATTCTGTGGATTGCCCTAGGCTATGATAAAAAGAGCCAAACACTATTGGGTCGTGTACATTTTTCTTGTTAGGCCGTATCTTTAATTCCCTTTTTTACCCAGTTTAACGCATGCTTTACTGGTCCACGTATTCCCTTCAAGGGATTGTCAGGTCTATCAGACTGAACCTTTGTATGCTTCTCGAGTTTGCAGAGCATTTTCTCCGCCTGATTAAGCTTAGTTTGATTCAGTTTGGAGCCTACTCCGTCTCTAATTGAAGATATAAGTGTTAAATGTAAGGCGCTTACTAGAGTCCAAACTGTATTCAACCGAAAGCCGCCGAGCTCTCGATCATCAGACAACTCATCAAGAAAGCCAATTAAATCAGGAAGTAAAGTGACAGGGCGTCGTTCTCTGATACTAACGGCAGCCACATATAGCTCTTCAGGTTGTGCGCCCATTCTTAGGTACTTCCTCAAGGAATCAACTTCCGAAAGATTCTGAGCTTCAGATTTAATTGCTCTTCTTGCCGCCGCTAGTTCGCTTACAGGCGCACTAGGGTCGAAACTGTCCAAAATATCTTCAAACAACCTGCGATCATTCTCAACTTCAGCTTCTAATTCAACTATCTTTTCTTTGCCCTCCTGTACCTCTTTCTTCAACTCCATTAGCTCAAGTTCAAAATCGCCAAATTTAATTTTGGTTATACGCTCTCTAAAACCCCGATTGGAGAATAAATAAATTAAGCCAAATAGAAATAATATCTCCCACAGCGAAGTATTTTTAAGTATCTCTATCACTATATCCATTGCTGAAATTTCCTCTTAGCGGATCAACACTTCGCATCACTGGCCTAAAAAATCAGAGAAACAAAGAACGGCTTTTTTGACCCAGAACATGCGATTGTTATTTACTCGCGTTTATTCAATGTGCGTTTTCATAACACCTCAATAATGTGTAAGACAAGCTGGCAGTTTAATTGCGTTGTTTGCAATAGAATCTGACAAGCTAGTTCGAATCACAATTTATAGACTTGTTAGGTTGAAGGTTCATTTTTTGACGGCCTTGACGTTGGAAAATGAAAACGTCCGCCATGTCGACTTATCGGTATTTATAGCATTATCAGGATAAAAGAATTTAGCACCATATTCCCCTTCGTGATTGATTGCACTTACACCAATCATAATATTCCAAGTTTTGCCCACAAATTTCTTGCGTAATACCTGAATTTCCCTGTGAGATCCTTTTAAGAATGTAGTGCGCGTTCCACTTTCAGTCTCTTCATTACCTGCATAAGGCGCTCAGAAAACGCAGTATTGACAAATTTTGCACTGGTTTCTCCAGGGATTTAGGGTTAAAAATCAAATAATAGAGACCTAACACCTAGTTATGCTACTAAAGCTCTTTAAATTTTATGTTACTAAAAAACTCTTCCGCGTTTTTAGTTAGCTCTGGGTGCTCTTTGTCTTTAAAGTGACGGAAAGAATATTCTGTGTGAACACCTACAGATTTTTTAAAAGGGTGTATACAATTATAGCCAAGATATTCTATCTGCATTGACGCTGATTTATTGCTGTCTATTTTGGCATTGTTATCTTGGGAAATGGTTGTGTGCTTTACGCATGTTGCACCATTTAGTTTTACTAACTCTTCGGTATTTTGTTTAAGTTCAAACCTGCCGATATCTGCTGAGGATGCTCTATGCTTAACCACGTGTGTCAGGAATTCCTGGTCTGAATAAAATTCAGGTAATTGATATAGAGACATATTTATGATGCCACTACTGTTATCGTTTAGCTTTGTCCCAAGTACAACTTGATAACCAGTTGAAGTGATAACAGACCAACTTCCATTTTGTGGTGATAACGATGAAACACCATAAATATTTACAGGAGTACCTAAATTCAATTGAGGTGAAGTTGCTGCGCATGAAGTCACAAACAGCAACGAAGTAATAATAGCGGTAAGTCTTAACACTGTATGTTCCTTGTAGCATAACAGTTAAATAATGCGCCCCCTAAGAACCGCATATTATTTTTAAGCAGTTGAAAAAGCACTACCTTCCCGAAATTCATGCAACCCTTTCTCCACTATTGGAATAATTCGCTTTCTTTTAGACCAAGCTTTGATACTAGAGGGTAAACGGCGTAACCAATGTCTATTCGGCCCATAATTGTTAATACGTTGCCTAGACAGTTGCTGCGTTGTAGGCATGTTTTTTTGGCCAATTACAAATAGAAAGTGCTCTACTTCAGCTACTGATGCAAATATTAATTGAACAACAAGTACATCAACAATGAGCATTGGAAAGCCTCTACAAGGTATCGCCCTTGGTAACTTCGGATCAAATTCTTTCGCATATGCCCAAACTTCATGATCCAAATCTTTGTGCCCCCAAAAGCTCAAGGGAGTTTTAGTGTAGTTAGCATTATATTCGATACGCCATTTATTCATGATGAATGGCTGCTAACACTGTCATATACGGTGCTAGCGAACGTCCGTCGACTGTAGGGAGCGAATTTAATCGCCTTGTTAGCTGTGAACACTTGCATCACGCTCAAGTACCCAGCAACGCGGATTATTTGAAAAACCAATATGCTCATAA
The DNA here is from genome assembly GCF_037478005.1 of Alteromonas sp. M12. Taxonomy (NCBI): domain Bacteria; kingdom Pseudomonadati; phylum Pseudomonadota; class Gammaproteobacteria; order Alteromonadales; family Alteromonadaceae; genus Alteromonas; species Alteromonas sp. M12. The sequence goes on from NZ_CP144164.1 coordinate 2,661,988, forward strand.
TATGAATTGGCTGCCGGTGCTGCAATAAGGATTAGTTTGCAACGTGGCCCAAGCTGATTCTGGGTGAGAATTTGTAATTGCTTACCAATGCCCAATTTTTGATACTTTTCAGATACGGCTAAATCTGACAGATAGCACGCGTAATGAAAATCTGTCATACAGCGAGAAATACCCACCAACTTTTCGGAGTCCCAGGCACTAACCGTAAGATTGCTATTCGAGATCATACCCGTAATACATTCCCGATCTTGAATTGGTCGGCGCTCACCCAATGTCGAATCAGTCAACAGCGCTATGAATTGATCCGCACTTATTGGGTGATTAATTTTATATTCGATGCTCATAACTTCCTTTTACATATAATTAGGGTGTAGAAAAACCCTCACCTTAAAATTGACTATAAAAATTAGCCTAATCTGACTTTAAAATGCACTGCTATGTGAAACCTAGATAGCTTTCACTATTGAACAACAATTACATTTAAAGCAGAGCACGATAGCTTTTTGGCTTCGACCATTTTCTACAGCCTCAACGATTACGCTCAGCCGCGTGCGCCTTTGGCCCGTCGGCCGAAGCGTTTTGTTGGGGTTTTATGCAAGCTCGAATACGGCCTTGCCCATTTTAAATTGCTTTAGCTTAATCGCTGAATCAGTGAGTGCTTTCTCAGCGCCAGTTCCTAGCCAAAAGGTTTTAACAGCTTGTTTCGCAGGTTTCTCTGACGTCTCGTTGTAACACACTAAGGAATTGACGCTACGATTTTTAAGCCATTTTCTTAATTTTTTGTACAGTGACTCAACAGCCTGATGTGATGAGAAGTTGTAAGCACCATCCAAGTCAGTGGAAGCAATTGCAATGCGACCGGAAGTTAGGATTCCGTCTTCTAAGAGGCTTCGTTTATACTGGATGAAGCCATCATCTAGTAAAATCTCATCAAAGCCCTTCCCTTGCTTGATGCTCACTCCATCAATGCTGCGAAGATGATCGTCAAAGATTGCATGATCATCTTGATTCATAAAGTATTGAAATTCACTCCGCATCTTGATTCCTTTGTGCCCTAACGCCGCTATAATTTGCTACCCAAAGCGGTCAAATAGATACATTTATTAAGGCTTAGTGGCGATTGTATAAACATGTTTTTCAGGATACTGATCTAGCTCAAGATGTAAAATAGAAAGTCCATTATTCATAAGTAATTTCATATTTTCGTTAATACCAATAGAGCTGTAGTAAAAAGTATCATTGTGCCACTGATCAGTATGCTCTCCCTCGTCATTGCCAAATGTATATATTAATACCCCCCCTTTGGCTAAAAACTGGCATAACTTCGCAACAACAGGCTTTTGCATAACAAGCGGTAAGTGAAAAATACTATCCCACGCAACGATGAAATCAAACTTTTCTTCTGTATCCCATGAGCAAATATCCTGGTGTAAAAAATAGTGTTCTGGGTGGTTACTGCTAGCCAGCTTTACCATTTCTTTGGAAACATCAAGTCCAGTAACCGAAAAGCCGCGATGTTGCAATATATTCACAAACCTTCCCCCGACACCACAACCTACATCAAGTGCTTTTCCACCATTCGAGGCATATCCAATGGCTCGTTCAAATTGACTGACACCATAAAAGGACTCTATGTGTTGGTCATGCCACCACTGAGCAATTTTGTCGTATTTTTTACCGAGTGCAGATGGTTCCATTTGAGAGCCTTAACCTCCGTATTAAAAGTGCTAACTTGCTGGCTATACTTGGCGAGGCACGAGCAGTAGCAATTGGGTTTGGGTCAGCAATATTTGTTTATTAATGCGCCCCCACTTCACTATCGCGGTTTTGCCGCCACAAGCAATTAGCACAACAACCTTGATTAAAATAATTACCCTAGACTAAAGCAAACCGCCAGAAAACTACAACTATCGATGGTGGTACATTGAACTGGTATTGAGAAAACCATTTTAGCTGGAAATATTTGAAATAAAAAATCGGTTGGTCGATAGCGGAAAAAAGCACTAGTTAAGTCAGAGAAATACAGAAGAAATCAGCCTTTTCGCTATACAGAAAATTAAAAGGCTTACGTGCTGTAACGCTTAACATATGGGGATTTTAGGAGCCCATTGGCCGAAGGCCTGCGAGTAAGATTCTCGGTGAATTTACGAACATCATAATTCATTTTTTAGCTGCACGTTTGTTGAAGATGACAGGTAAGCGCCAGGAAAGAAGTAACGCTACAGCAAAAATTACTAATATTTTAATAAAGATAGGCTTGCTAGCTGTATCAAGTATATTTTGTAGAGAGTGATTAAACAAAAAGACGCCAATAGCTGCAATCGAAAGCTGCTTAAAATTGAATTGGAAGTTGGTAATTTTGCAACCTACAGCAAAACCGATACTGGCGACGAAAGCAAAAATAAGGCTATTGAGAACGTTATTTATCAACGAAACCTGAATATCTGCATACCACGCGGCATAGAATGAAAAAAGTAGTGTAATGAATGCCAAGCTAATTCCAAAAAGAACAATTTGCTTAAACATATGATTCCTTTCCAAGTGCTGCCAGCGGCCCAGCGAAGTGGAGCCATTTTAGTGGTATAACGGAGCGTAGCAACATCACAAATGATTGGCAACGTCGCTGGCTCCGCGAGCATTGACTTGTTATGCTATCTTTCACTTTGGCGCCCATTAAGATACTCAAATACGCCAAGTAAAGCTTCTGAGGCTGAGCGAGGTTCGTATCCCAGTTCGTTACGTGCTTTCGCTATCTCATACTCTTGCCTTACGCCGTAGAATAAGGCCACTTGGCTTCTAATAAGCTCAGCTGGTTTACCTGTCATCTTAGCTCCTAGCTCTGAGCATAAGGCAATAAAATACATCAACCATTTTGGTAAGCGTGCTGGAACCTTAAGGTTAATTCCTGCCGATTGGGCTGCTTTGTATATCTCAGGAAGTGACGAAGCTCTGTTATTTGCCAATATGTAGCGGCTACCAGAATTACCTTTCGTAGTAGCAGCCACTATGCCTTTTGCCACATCGCGAACATCAACGAAATTAAAGAAAAAATGAGGATCTACTAAAAGCTTATTGGTTCTAATTGTTTCAATAAACTGCATAGTGTCTGTCAGTCGATTGGCATGGGGACCAATCATTGCTGAGGGTAGAACGGAAACCATCCAAAGTTGGTACTTTTTTGCCAGCTCCCATGCTTTTTGCTCTGATTTTATTTTAGAGTTGTAATAGGCATTGTCAGATAAAGCGTTCCAACTATTTTCATCAAGATAAGTCCCATCATGTCCTACAGCCGCAACCGAGCTAACATAAACAACTTTTTTAACATTGGCTTGTGCCGCAGCTTTAAGGACAATTTCAGTCCCTTTCACATTCGGCTCGACGATTTCATTAATAGGATCTTTAGCCCAATGCTTAAATACAGCTGCAACATGATATAAAATATCAACACCTTCCAGGGCTTTTTTCATTGATTCTATATCCTGCATTTCAGTATAAACGACTTGGCAATTCAAGTGAAAAAAATCATCCACATTTTGAATATCACGCATACCTGCTCTTACCGTTTCTCCTTGCGCTATGAGCTCTCTAACTAAATTCCCCCCTAAATGACCGTTTGCCCCAGTTACTAAACACACATTAGACATCTTATATTCACCTATCAGATTATTAAGTGACAAGACTATAAACTCTTCCCCTAGGGGAACAGTCAAGCGTTTTTAATTGTCTGCGTGGTCAAACGAAAATTGATCAATCAGTTCTTTTTTTAATGATCCTAACTCAACATCTAACTGTTTGGCTTGTTCGATCGCGATTTTAATTTGCTTCTGCTTTTGCTCTATTGCATCTATAGCAATCTCGATCGGAAAGCGATTCTCTTTCGCCTTAACCTTCATCATCGGCAGCATTTCTGAAAGTTTAAAGCCCAGAGATTGCGCCCGCTTTATCATTGAGATTATAACTACATGATGCTTATCATAAATGCGGTACTTTCCTAATCTAGACACCTCCGACAACAACCCTAGCTCCTCGTAGTGATGGATCGCTTTTTTTGACGCGCCGGTTAGCTTCGAAACTTCTCCTATATACATGTTTTCACTCAATTCTAAGTCGGGTGTAACACCACAATAAGCGGCGGTGAAACCGTCCGTTTACTTTTCTTGTTGGGCCATTTTGGGCAAGCTTTTTTAGCATAAAATATATACCCCATCTATCCTTAAGACTGCTCCTCCACCAAACCAGACCTGACAATTTTCAATATCAGTTTCTGTTGAAAAAATCTGCACGTAATTCGGGGAGTCTCGGAAACTATTTTGCTCTATTTTTATCATCTCGCCATCCCACTTTCCGTGCTTTAAGAGATAATAACCTAAAGCTGAATTGCCTGAACCTGTTGCTGGATCTTCAAGGTAACCAAATGTTGGTGCGAAAACTCTCGTCCGATATTTACACTCTTGAGCAACAGTTTCTGACGAATACAAGATAATAATATCCACTCCAATTTGTATGCAAAATTTGTTGAGAGTTTGAAGGTCTGGCGTCACAGAAAGTATGGACTCTAGTCCAGCTATAGGGACAATAAGAGTCTCAAGCCCTCCGTTCACAATTTGGATTGGTTGTAATTGGTCAATGTCATTAATGTGACAATTAAATGCTGAGACAATATCAGTTATGCTAATATTTTTTGAGGAGAACCGAGCGGGTGGTGCCGATATATAAACGCTTTTCTCACTTTTGTAACGGTTTTCAACCATTAAACGATCAGTCATTGTCGAGATAGACAATATTGACTTTTCTTGCATTGCCTTACTATTGGCGACTATGTCGTTTAGGATAGCTATTGTTGCATGTCCGCAGAAGGCGACCTCTCTTTCAGAAGAAAAATATCGAAGGTGGTAATCAGTATCAGTCCCTGGACTGACATAACCAACCTCACTGACAAACCCTTTCAGTTCTTTTGCTAGTTGTAACATTTCCGCACTGGAAAGCTTTTCTGCTGAGTCAAGATATACTACAGCTGCTGGATTCCCTGTTGAATATTGGGAGGCAAAAGCATCTATCTTTTTGAATCTTAATGTATGCATGAATTTCCCTTGCGCCTAACGCCGTAATAACCTTACTTTGTTAACTACTGAGCTTGGATGCACTTTTAACCTCCAAGATAAATGAATTTGCAGTTATAAACCATTCGTACCATGGTTCTGTTTGTTTAAACCCTTCGAATAAAAACACTCCATCCATAAAATATGCATGCATGATTTCATCCAGGGGAAATTTTGGCTCGGGATGATCCTTTGCTGCCTTGTCATCATCCCAATAGGTGGCTCTCTCTTCAGCTACACCGAGAATTTCTAATGTAGCTTCTTCGACCTTCCAGTCTTGGCCTCCTGACCCAGGGTGTTCTTTTGAAATAAATGCACCTTTTATATCCAAAATAACAGATTCAGACTGACGCTTAATTTTTTCAATTGAAGCGTCATGAAATCCTAGTTTGTCAAAGTCGGTGGTCAATTTCATAGGCAGTTAACAATATTCTTATGTGACATTACCTCACGCACTTTTTTATAAAATGACCACAAACCGCAGCCAGCCCAAAGAATAGGAGAGAAAAAGCGATCATCCCGACTAAAGGACCAATGATTGCATCTTTACCCTCCTTGTCGCTAAAAACTACTTCTGATACGCCATAAAGAACGCCCCCCCCTGCGACTGAGAAAAAGAAAAAGCCAATAAGCATTGAGAAAAACACCAATGGTTTTTGCAATCGGTCAAATTGCAAACCAATCAATATAGATTCAATTAACCCCACTTCAATTTCCTTGGCACATAACGCTTAACATATGGGATTTTAGGAGCGCTTTTTCAGCGAGTAAAATTCCCACAATGATTTTTTTGTTATGTGCCATTAGAGCCCCCATAATTGATTGGTGATGGCTAAAAGGTAAAAACAAAAATATACCGATAAAACAGCCAGCAGCCCAGATAATGGAATTACCCAAAATCTTAACTTACTAGTTTTTATTGTAGTAACCATGGGGATACCATTTAACCAAATACTAGCACTTACCAATAAAGCACTGCCGAATTGGCTAATTTCATGTTCTGGTTCCCAAGTATGCCAACCCAAGATAAATAGTAAACATAGAAACACCAACCAAAGAGCAGTAAAATAACGTGGCCTTTCCTTAGCACGAACCCAAAACAGGTAGGCGAACACTAGACAAGAGGTTGGAATTAAAAGAACGGAAAATTCAAAAAATGTCATAGTCTATTGGCTCATAACAATTACCATAAGCGGGGGGCCCGTGCTCTTCGGGAACGTCCGACTTCATGTTTTTGTTAGCCAAGTGCTCGCAAAACCGCTTGAGGTTCTTTAGCAACCACGTTTAACAAAGCAAGTGCTGGGCCATGTGGATTACGATCACCTCTTTCCCAGTGACGTAGAGTTGAAACGCTAATACAAAATTTCGAAGCAAACTCCATTTGAGTTAGTCCAAGATTTTGCCGTATTTCAGCCACATTAACGTCTGGAGCTCTATGAACTCTGGCTGCTACTTTTTTGCCATCGTTCAGATCTATTGCTTCTTTTAGACCTTGAGCAATACTTTCAAATGCACTAGTCATTATGTTTCTCCAAAGCTTTTACTACCAATATTTTGACAAGTTTCGAAAGAGAGTTTCTATCGGTTTTCGTTAAATTAGCCCGTTCATTCTTCCCAAACATCGTTAATAAATAAAGCGGAATACGTTCATCATGATAGTAGTATATTACCCGAATGCCTCCGCTCTTACCCTTATTGCCTTTACTCCAACGCAATTTCCGAATACCACCAGTACCTTCCATTAGAGTCCTCGCTTTGGGATGCTCAGATAAGTAGTCAATAACATCCTTGCGCTCTGATTCATTTAAAGAGAATCAGTACGTTTGATGTACTCAGGTAGTTCGGCTATTGTATTTTGCATTCACAGAGCGTAATCCAATGGATTACCAAAATCAAATAGAGAATTGAATGGCTAACGTCCCAATGAGCGCAGCGAATGAGCATGATGTGTTAGTCATATGCCAACCATGCTTTTAAATGCGCATTACTATGCGTATACTGATTAAAAATTAAGTTGGAGCATAGCAATGGCAGACCTTTACGATTTAGCCGCACCTAAAAAGGCAACAAATTTAAGCCTCAATAGTGATTTGTTAGAAAAGGCCAGAAGCTTAAAAATTAACTTGTCTGCAACCCTAGAGCAAGCATTAAGCAATAAACTTAAATTTATAGAAGCTGAAAAATGGAAACAAGAAAACAAGGCTGCGGTAGAGGCCTACAATGAATTTGTCGCCGAGAACGGTAGTTTAAGCGATGAGTACAGGGATTTTTAATGCCGCAATTTGATGTATACAAAAATCCAAGTAAGAAAACGAGAGAGGCTTATCCTTATCTAGTCGACGTCCAAAATTCGGTAATCGATCAATTGGCCACTCGCTTAGTTGTGCCATTGACAAATGTAAACGCTAAACCCAGCATGTTAATGAAAAAATTAACGCCTGAAATAGAGTTTGATAGCAGCACTTACTTATTTATGACCCAGCAGCTTACCTCTATACCCGAAGATGTGCTTAAAAACCCTGTTGGTACATTAGAAGCGTCAAGAGCGTTGTTGATAGATGCGATAGACTTCGCCATCACTGGCATATAACGCTTTGCATATGGGGATTTTAGGAGCGCTTTACCAGCAGTAAAATTCCAACCATGAAGTTTTTGTTAGCCGTATTTAGCTGCGTAAAATAAACTTTCTCAGATCACGCTCTTGCCGCATAACATGAAGTATATAAACTAGATCATTATCTATTTTATAAAAAATACGACATGGATTAACAACAACTTCTCTATAGTTTAAGTTTTTTAATTCACGCGGGATTTTCCCCGATTCAGGATGTCTCTCTAGTCTAGTAACTTTATCAAACACCTTTTGTGCTAAATTTTTGGCTGCAGGTAAATTACTTAACGCAATATATTCAACTATTTCGTTTAAGTCATTTAAAGCAGGAGCAGTCCATTTTACTTCAGCCATTTACTCATTTTTTCTTTTGCATCTTCATTAGAGAATGTATCGCCATTTCTAATAGCTTGCTCGCCTCGAGCAACACCTTCGAGTATCTGCATTCGTTGTTGCATGAACTCATAGTCATCTACATCAACTAAATATGCAGACGGTTGTCCATGCTCTGTTATTAACACTGGTTCTTTTGACGAATGTAGCTCAGCCAATATCTTGGTTGCTTGTCGCTTTAATGTTGTTACTAGCTCTACTCTCATGATGAATCCAATTATAAAATGCGCAAATGTATCACTATAGTATCACACGCGTTTGCCGTTTCAAATTTACGGCTAACGCTCGCATAACCCGCAAGCAAAAAAATAGGGCAGTAAAGCCCCATTTTTTTGCTTGTCCGAGTTAATGCGCTTGTTAGGCTTTTGCTTTTTTACGAGAAAAACCCAAGCCAGCCAACCCAAGACCTAACAAAGCAATGGAAGTAGGCTCTGGCACTGACGTAGCGCTCTCGGTTACATAGCTAAAGTCATCGATTTTAACCCAGTCGGCATACTGTCCGACAAACTCCACTCGAGAAATATTCGTTGTGTTTGCACCAATAAAACCAATGTAAGGCGATGTTTGAGCAGGAACAAATAGGCTTTCTAGAAGGGTGCTTGAATCATCAAAAATATTCATATTCCAATACCCATCAGCGGCACCCCATATCATGCCGAAAGCTGAAACCGATGTAGAGAAGTCAATATTGAATGATCCTACCGCTGCGCTGGTTGAAAGCTCCAACCCGGAAGTTCCATATACTCCACCGGTAGTATAATTCGCAATTCCTAAGGTGCCTGTTCCTGCATTTGAAAATGTAACATCACCAATAGTGTAGCTAGAAGACGAGCCAATAGTCTGCGACTCAAAGTCAATTACAGTAGCCCCTGATATTGAAGAGTCGGAGGAGCTTGTTATCAGCCCTGCGTTTGCTGTACTGGCAAAAATACACGCAAACAGAAGCATTGATATTTTCATAAGAAAACCCTTTTAATAATTGTTAAATATAAACCCAATGACGAAGAGCAATAAACGGGCCAGTTTTTAACCTATTGTTTTTGTTCTATCTTTCTGTTTTCCCAATGGCGAGTGTAAAATTAATCGACACCATCTTAATGCCTAACGCTCCGCATAAATGGCGGATAACAGTTGGCTAAACTTAGCGAAGAATGAGCGCCAGCCAACTGTTAGGCGTCCATTTTTATGCGTTTGTTAGATTGCCTGTTTGCAATACTGATCAACGTAAAAAGTAATTCTTTCGTTAAATACGGATTCAAGTCTACTTTTTAGCTTCTTCGAAAGTTCCTCAGCCAATGTATGATCATTTTTGTCGAAATCGTACGATGACGAAGAGTAGCAGAATTCATTTAGAAAATTTTGAACTGCAAATTGATAGTTACTTGAATTTTCGTATATCGCGTGAACGTGTTGTTTCATTTCCTGGGAAAGTATTCTCTCACCACCTTCTTGAATTTTAACTAGTGCATTGTCAGTTGCAAACGAGTCGAGAACAGTAATGAGTTCTGCCTTATCCATATCTGAAACTGAAAAATGCATTGTTCCATATGGCTCATGATGTATTCGATAACACGAGGACAGACTAATCAATGACAGTAAAACTAAAGATTTCAGAAACTTCATGGGCAATCTAGACACAATGACTCCCTTTGATAATGCTAGCCTCCGCATTTTCGTGGGTTAGCTAAAAGCCACCAGAGCGCTGGCCGGAACCATAATTAGTTTGCTAAAGACTAAATCATTTGGAGGCTAGCATGAACAAACATAGCATAATTTTTTTAGCATTGGATACTCACAAAGAATTTAACGAAGTGGCTTATTGCGAAGAGCAACGAGGGGCACAGCCTGTGCATTATGGCAGAATACCGTCGTCTAAAGTCAGCATGAAAAAACTCATAAGGCAGTTCGAGTCTAAATATCCAGGTGCAACATTACATGTTGTCTATGAAGCAGGACCGTGTGGCTATTGGATTTATCGTTTGATCACCAGCCTAGGCCACTGTTGTTATGTGGTCGCACCGTCCCTCATTCCTAAAAAGCCGGGTGAACGGATTAAAACGGACAGACGTGATGCACTCAAACTAGTCAAATTACTCAAATCAGAAGATCTCACGCCTATCTATGTACCCGAGCCAGAAGATGAAGCGGTGCGGGATTTATCTCGCGCACGTGAAGCGGCGATGAAAGATTTAAAAGAAGCTAAGTACCAACTCAAAGCGTTGTTGCTACGTAATAATATTCGTTATGCAGGCTCCGCCAATTGGTCAAAGAAACACTTGCGCTGGTTAACCGAATTGATACTGCCCCACCCAGCTCAGCACATCGTTTTGCAAGAACAACTGCAAACCATTGAAGAACGAATACGTCGCTTAGAACGACTCGACAATGAGTTAACCCACCATGTATTTCAATGGCGATATTATCCTGTGGTAAAAGCAATTCAGGCAATGCGGGGAGTAAGATTACTAGTTGCAGTAGGCGTAGTCGCTGAACTCGGAGACTTACATCGTTTTGACCACCCCAGAAAACTAATGGCTTACCTCGGTCTGGTTCCCAGTGAACATTCGTCAGGCGGAAAACGGCATTTAGGGGCCATTACCAAATGCGGTAATGGTCGAGCAAGACGGTTACTCATTGAGGGCGCTCACAGTTATCGATACCCAGCTAATATCTCGACGGATATTCAATTACGACAGGAAGGCTTACCCAAAGATATCGTCGATATTGCTTGGAAAGCACAACTTCGATTGTGTAAACGCTATCAACGCATGAATAAAAAAGGCAAACATTACAATTTAATCATTACTGCAATTGCCCGAGAAATGGCAGCCTACATTTGGGCCATTGCCAAAGAGGTGGTACTCACACCAGTAAACCCCAAACTAAGATTAAGTCGAGTACCCGCATGATGACAAGTTTTGAGTTAACGCATTCGGATCAGGCCGCGGAATGTGGCACAACCTACGAGGGCGTTATGATGGCAGTAACTTAACCGTTATTGATCCACGAGCATAGACTGATGAGAAGGTGCAACCGGTGACCGGCGCGGGACAAAACGAGTAAGGTCAGCTCTGCTTAGTCACTGAATAAGTAACCTACGGATACCAGCATGACAACCGACGACATTACTGCCTCATCCGGTGCATTAGCTCAATTTATTTGAGTGAATGAATAACTAATTATGGACCGAAAAAATGTCAGGGAGACACTCGGTTTTTATTGACAAAGGGAGTCATACCAACGCCGCATTAAGCGGAACAAAAATTGTTGGTTAAACTTGTTGAGGCACGAAACATAACCAACAATTTTTGTTCCGTTTAAATGCCTTGTTAGCTGCCCTTAACTCTCATCTGAATCTTTAATTTTACAAATAAGAAAATCAGTTGAGCTTTCCTTCCAGTTAAGCCACATAGCAATGAGACTAACTAAAAGCCAAACTCCTGAGCCGATTGCAGACAAAACAAAAATAGCTTCCCATGTACTTGCTGGTATTCCAAATTTTGCAGAGAATGTAGCTGATACATTAGCTAACACAACTGAAATAAATAAACCTAATGGGGCTAACCAACCTTTTCTAGTTCCCATTCGCTTAATGTGCTTTATAAGGATGTTTTCCAGTTTATCTTCTGTTATTTCGATTAGATCAGACTTAACATTTGATCTACGCTCGTTAACAAAACGACTTTCATCACCTGTGCTAAAACTCGCTACTTGATCATTGTTTTCCATTAGTAGCCTCCTCTTTAGGAAGCATATCCAATGCACCAAGGGCATGGGAAGTTAATGCACCGCAATTATTACAAGCGATATGAGCTACAGGGACACTCGGACCGCCAAAAACAATACCACCTGTAAAGTCATCTTGTAGCTGGATATTTGTATACCCTTCTAATACTGTGAATGCATTTTGACCACATCTATGGCAAGGTTTCGTTGCCCCTTTTTCACTAAGTTTTTGTGCAACTTTATCTCTATCCAGTGATTTCAAACTTTCTCCTTACTTTAATTCTGCATGGCAGCTAGACACAATGACTCCCTTTGATAATGCTAGCCTCCGCATTTTCGTGGGTTAGCTAAAAGCCACCAGAGCGCTGGCCGGAACCATAATTAGTTTGCTAAAGACTAAATCATTTGGAGGCTAGCATGAACAAACATAGCATAATTTTTTTAGCATTGGATACTCACAAAGAATTTAACGAAGTGGCTTATTGCGAAGAGCAACGAGGGGCACAGCCTGTGCATTATGGCAGAATACCGTCGTCTAAAGTCAGCATGAAAAAACTCATAAGGCAGTTCGAGTCTAAATATCCAGGTGCAACATTACATGTTGTCTATGAAGCAGGACCTTGTGGCTATTGGATTTATCGTTTGATCACCAGCCTAGGCCACTGTTGTTATGTGGTCGCACCGTCCCTCATTCCTAAAAAGCCGGGTGAACGGATTAAAACGGACAGACGTGATGCACTCAAACTAGTCAAATTACTCAAATCAGAAGATCTCACGCCTATCTATGTACCCGAGCCAGAAGATGAAGCGGTGCGGGATTTATCTCGCGCACGTGAAGCGGCGATGAAAGATTTAAAAGAAGCTAAGTACCAACTCAAAGCGTTGTTGCTACGTAATAATATTCGTTATGCAGGCTCCGCCAATTGGTCAAAGAAACACTTGCGCTGGTTAACCGAATTGATACTGCCCCACCCAGCTCAGCACATCGTTTTGCAAGAACAACTGCAAACCATTGAAGAACGAATACGTCGCTTAGAACGACTCGACAATGAGTTAACCCACCATGTATTTCAATGGCGATATTATCCTGTGGTAAAAGCAATTCAGGCAATGCGGGGAGTAAGATTACTAGTTGCAGTAGGCGTAGTCGCTGAACTCGGAGACTTACATCGTTTTGACCACCCCAGAAAACTAATGGCTTACCTCGGTCTGGTTCCCAGTGAACATTCGTCAGGCGGAAAACGGCATTTAGGGGCCATTACCAAATGCGGTAATGGTCGAGCAAGACGGTTACTCATTGAGGGCGCTCACAGTTATCGATACCCAGCTAATATCTCGACGGATATTCAATTACGACAGGAAGGCTTACCCAAAGATATCGTCGATATTGCGTGGAAAGCACAACTTCGATTGTGTAAACGCTATCAACGCATGAATAAAAAAGGCAAACATTACAATTTAATCATTACTGCAATTGCCCGAGAAATGGCAGCCTACATTTGGGCCATTGCCAAAGAGGTGGTACTCACACCAGTAAACCCCAAACTAAGATTAAGTCGAGTACCCGCATGATGACAAGTTTTGAGTTAACGCATTCGGATCAGGCCGCGGAATGTGGCACAACCTACGAGGGCGTTATGATGGCAGTAACTTAACCGTTATTGATCCACGAGCATAGACTGATGAGAAGGTGTCACGGCGGAACGAGTAAGGTCAGCTCTGCTTATTCACTGAATAAGTAACCTACGGATACCAGCATGACAACCGACGACATTACTGCCTCATCCGGTGCGTTAGCTCAATTTATTTGAGTGAAAGAATAATTAATTATGGACCGAAAAAATGTCAGGGAGACACTCGGTTTTTATTGACAAAGGGAGTCATACCAACGCCGTGCTCTGCGGCAATTTTGTAGTGTAGCGGAAAAATTGTCCGACAGCAGCACTTTGTTATGCTCTTTCCATATCGTTTTCTATAGCGCCTGATAATTGAATTACTTCAAGAGCGCTTTCAAAGAAGTTGGAATATTTAGAGTTTTTTATGACAAAAACAACCAGGTTGAACTTTGCCCTTGTGAGGCCAACGTAAACCAACTCCGCGTTATCTAGCTCATTAACAATCAAAAAAACAGTTGGTGATTCATAACCTTTAAAACTATGTATTGTCGATATCTTTAAAACACCACTATTCAGGTTAAATCCATATTTTTTATTACTTCTTATTTTTTCAATTTCACTACGGCCTATGCGTAAAGATTCATAAGCTTCTTTGGTTTCAAATGTTGTCAAAGTTTTTTCGTTAAAATTTGGATTTTTTCTTATTAAAAAATCGATTTCCCGCATTTGAGAAATGCTGGATGAAAGAATAACCATGTCATTTGGGTGAATAGATTCACGTTTTGCGACAGAAAAAACATAATTAACAATTGAATTGATATCGCTTGCGTCAATCAATACACATTGATTGACCCCAACTCCTAACAACGCGGGTTGCATCGCCTCTGCAAAATCGAGTTCGTACCGACCACTAAAAAATACTTCCTGAAACCTTTTTGCAACATCTAATATGTGAGAATCTTCTTTATAACGAAAAGATTTAGACAGCTTATTCCAGCGACCAAAACCTTGAACTACTTTTGTGGCATTTTCTTCATCAATTTCCCTTTCGTAAATATTCTGCTTCTCGTCCCCAAAAAGAACCATTTCACCTTGGTCAGTTAAAAAGTATTTACGTATTATTTTTATCCACTCAGGCTTATAGTCTTGAATTTCATCGATTAATATTGTGTCGAATTTCTCTTCAATTTCGCAACTTTCAAAAACATTTTCATTTGAGTAGTATTTCGAATCTAGGTAAGCACTGAGCTTATCTTTATCATTTTTCATTTCTTCAGGAACACTTACGTCTATTCCATATTGACTGAGTGCTGCACTCATAAATCTATGGTAGTTAATGATGCCAAAAGCTCCCCAGGAAAAATCACTTCTCACTTCATTTATTTTGTCTTTAATGTACATCCTAAGAGTAAGATTAAACGTGAGTATAAGAACGTTACCTCCATGTCTCGCATGTGCGTTTACAGCTCTTTTTGCCAGTACAGTGGTTTTACCTGATCCTGCAACACCTTTAATTTTCTCTCGTTTTCCTTGCTCGCTGGTTACAAGCCTTTCTTGAACCTTTGTGTACTCTATTTCTTTCCCATCATTAAGATAATGGAAAGGGGGCTGTAAATATCTTAAGAAAGTCTCATAGATTGATAATGGAAATATTTCACTTTTGCTAGAAAATGGAAACTTGAGCTTCATTAACTGGTCTTTGGTGACAGCATGTTTATATAAATCCCTTTCAAACCTTCTTATTTTTGAGTTCAGCCATTCTCTCTTTCTTTCATATTTATCATAGTCTATTGGGTTTTCAGCATATGTATTATTATGCTCTCTGAGCATATTCTTGAATTCGTCCATTCTGGGAGAAAAAAATCTTTGAATAGAGTCTTTGTTCTCGCTATGGAAATAAACGTAACAAGATATCGCCTTGTAAAAATTCTTATTGTTTAAGTTTTTTTCTAAAAGCCCATTAATATGAAGCTCAAACATATTCTTCTTGTAGCCAAAAACTTGGGCGAACGGTGAGCGTATTACCGCCCCATTTTTATTTACATGCCATTTGTTGTTTTCATCCAAATTATAAAATGACAAGTCCCAGTCTTTTACTTCGATTATGATTACACCCAATATCTGGTGAATAATAATAATGTCAGGTCTTTCACCATTAAAAAATGGCTGAAAGTATATCTCCACTTCCGCATCAAAATTCTGCGACAACTCATTCAGAAGAAATAACTCACCTTCAGTCGGCTTCTGCTTGCTTTTCTTGATGACTTCAAGGTTTGGAAATATTTTGGCCATACATTCTCAGTTTGACTGAACTACTTTGAGCATAACGCCGCAATAAGCGGACTAAAATAGTGGGTTATAATGTGTAGCGAAGCAAAACTTAACCCACTGTTTTAGTTCCGTTTAATTGACCTTGTTAGGTTTATTTTTTACGTTTGATAGCTTTTTTTAGGCTTTCTACAGAAAGCATTGGTTTGGCTCTATGTAATATTCGATGACAATTTGAACAAACAACTGCTAAATCAGATAATTTAGTTTTAATTATGCCGTCGCTTTTATGTAACGGTACCAAATGATGAATTTCACAAAACTCTTTCCCTGATTCTCCGTAAACCTCAAAAAAGTCGAAGTTACAAGCTTCACATTTTAAACCCCCTTTTTCTGCTAGAACTTTATTTCGCTTTTTCTTAATAATGCTTGAATTTCGCTCTCGGGCTATATGAGCTCTTAAACGAGGATTTCCTTCAGTTCCAAAAGCTTCTTCGTCTACATCAGGAGTGTCATCACTCTCTGTAATGCCACCAATTAAATCATTTACTTTTGATACATGAACCAAGCTATCCGGAGAATCTGCATACCAAACATTACTTTGTCCAATGCCTCCTTTTACTGCCCGAGGAATTAATAATGTACGCTTTTCTATAGGTAATAAAACAGCATTACTCCATAATGCTTTCACTCTATATGTTTCAACTCCATTAAGCCTTTGTTCGTCAGATGGTTGTAATAATCTCTGTTTTTCTCTGTAAACAGTAGCGTCTTTGTACCAACCAATCACTGCTGTCCCTCCAGATTCAGGTCCTGCTAGCCAAACAACGGTTACACCTTCAATGAATGAAGACTTTTTATCAGCTCCAAGCCTCTCTATTTTTATTTGCCCAGTTGGCTGTACATATCCGAATACAGATCCATTAACATTAGAAAAATTACATACTTCATGGCCAATTTCCGTGTCGTTATAGGCTCCACCACGTTCAATAGTGTCTCCATCGATACCTTCATATCTTTCCATCCAGCCAATATTACAAAATAGAATTGTCATAGAAACCTATTAAACCTAACGCCCGAATTTGCTGCACAAACTGGTGGCCTACACTTTGTGAGGCACGAACAATGGCCGCGAGTTTGGGTCAGCAACATTTGTTTGTTATTGCGCCACCCCACTTTACTTTCGCGGCTTTGCCGCCACAAGCCTGTAACACAACAACATTGATTAAAATTATTACCCTAGACTAAACCAAACTGCCAGAAAACTACAACTATTGATAAACGTTACTTTGGACTGAATTTGATAAAACTGGTTGGGAAGGAATTATTTTTAGTTAATTAAAGCACTGGCCGATTACGGAAAAAGGCGGTAGTTAACTCAAAGAAATACGGAAAATATCAGCCTTTAGAGCAACTAATAATTTGACGAGACAAAGCGCTATAACGCTTACAATAACGGGAAAAGCCGAATGCTTTGGCACGAAGTGCCAGCGAGGATTTTTCCCAATGAGCGAAGCGAATGATGTTGATTGTTTTGTTATGTTGCCCACTACAAATATTAGTATGAGTCATAAAACTCTTTAAACCTCTCTAGTGATTCTTCCTTATTTTGCCCAAGAAGAGGCTCGTTATAACTGATGCGTTCAGGTATGCCACCAGTTGAAAACTCTACTCTAATAAGTTCCATGTAATGACTTATACCGTAGCTTAGATCCTGAACGCCAAGAGTTTTATTTTCAGAGATTGGTTTAAAAGAATTTGCATGAATAAACAAAGATTCAAGTGAAGGACCATTCTTGTGATATTGGGCATTTATTTGTACTAGCTTAATTTCAACGCCTTTTAGATCAGGCATTTGTTCTAATAAAAAAGAGATAGAACTCTTTTCAATTGCAATAGTATCTAGGGACGCTAGCTCACCCCAAATTTGCTTTTCCGATCCCTGAGTTGAAGAAATAAAGAAAATAAATAAGCATGTAAGCATCTTCAATTTCAATTTTTCAAACCTCCACTGTCAATTGCAACATAACAATATTCTTAGTTAGAAAAATTCCTTGAAATAACACCGAAATTTTCCTTAATTATCTATTGTATCTTTTTTAGCATAGTAGGTAACTCCCTGTACAGTATAAAAATATAGGCAAACTAAATAATGATATTTGATTGGAATCTGGAAATTTTCTTGAAATCCGCTGTTATCTGGAAAAAAGCACTATTTTGGGATAAATCATTTATTGAGATTGATTGTTTTCCAGTTGAGGATGATTTTTAACGTTGTTTTCACTTAATAAGTAAAATTGATGCTTCGGCAAAGCAATACAATGATTTTTCTTCGCAGTGAAAAATAATTCCCTTTATACTTTCTCAAATTAAACGCTTATGTCATATTTAGATCAGGTGATAGTGAGTCCCCTCTAAAAACGAGTCATATTAATTAATTGGGTGGTGAACGGCTTCAATGAAAACGCCTCTTGGATCTTATCAATTTCGTGTTGAAGGCAACGTTGTTTATCAAACGTTTACCGGTATGTTTAGTGGCAGTACAGCTCAGGCATATTTGAGTGAAACGAGAAAAATGATTAGCCAATTTGATGGTAAACCCTTTTGTAATCTTATCGATATTCGCGCTATGGAGGGCCTTACTCCTGAGGGATATGAAATGATCGATAAATTTAATCAATGGGTGAATACCCAAAATTTGGCAGCCAAAGCGATCGTAGTTTCAAACGACGTTGTGGGAAAAATAGTGTCTGAA
This sequence comes from Alteromonas sp. M12, assembly GCF_037478005.1. Classification (NCBI taxonomy): domain Bacteria; kingdom Pseudomonadati; phylum Pseudomonadota; class Gammaproteobacteria; order Alteromonadales; family Alteromonadaceae; genus Alteromonas; species Alteromonas sp. M12. Next base: position 2,680,456 of record NZ_CP144164.1, read on the forward strand.
AGAGTACCTGAATTAAAAAAACAGAACTTAAGATATTTCCATGATTTTAACGAAGCTGTGAAGTGGATTAAACAGATAAAATAGACATTCCAAATTAGATAATTGCAAACCTAAGCAACCTCTCTCTATCAAAAAACACGCTTATAAACACTAAACCGATTTACTTCAGATTCAGCTTACTTTCAAGCGCACCAAACCAGCAAAAACAGCATTTTATGCGCCTTATACTTTAGGCTAAATTGGCATTATTTATGTTTATTTTATCGTCAACTTGACTATTATTCACCTATTCAAGGAATAATTTAACCCGTTTGCAACCTGGGCTATGCAAACTTAATCAAGAGGAAAATGATTATGAAAACGCCTTATGGTTCTTACAACCTGTATATCGACGGCAACATTGCATTTATGCGTTTCGTGGGAATGTTTAATGCTGCAACTACAACCCATCTTGCACAGGAGGCGCGAGAGTTGCTTGAACAGTTTGGCAATAAAGATTTTCTAATCTTTGCAGATATGCTGCAGTTAGAAGGTGCAACTCCTGAGGCTTACACTATTATTGATGAGTTTAATCAGTGGTTAAATACCCGTAATATGATAGGCAAAGCCTTACTCATAGAAAACAAGATTATCGCACAAATCGCTAGGCACAGAGTCAAATCTTTCAAACATCAAAATATTCAATATTTCAGCAATAAAGATGAAGCGTTAATGTGGTTTGAGGAAATCCAAAAACAACAAATAGCGAGTTAGCATTTTATTCGAATGAGTTATTTAGGTCTTAACATTTCAAATTTTTGTGCTTCATCTACTGAAAAATAGTCTCCTACCCCACCGCCGCGCATAATGGGTTGATTAAAGGCGGTTTGGTAAACACCATCGACAATTGCCGACTTTTCAATATGCACCGCAACGACTTCCCCTAAAACTAAAAAGGTCTCACAGAGGCTGTTATCTGCGGTTTTTAATTGAATAACCTGTGTCGTTTTACATTCCATAACCACTGGTGATTTGGCTACGTGTGGGGGGCTGATAATAGTTGATTTTCGCTTTTGTAAACCTGCCAATTCAAACTCATCGCCATCAACCATAGCACTCGTTTGGTTCATTTCTTCGGCTAACGTAGCGCTAACCAAATTCCAACAAAATTCACCGCTGCGTTGCGCATTTCTTGCACTGTCTTTATAACCGATGCTAGAAAAACCGATAATCGGTGGTGTGTAATTAAATGCGTTAAAAAAGCTATATGGCGCTAGGTTAGCAGAACCATCTTGATTGACTGTAGATATCCAACCAATTGGTCTTGGAGCGATAATGGCATTGAATGGATCATGTTTTAACGGATGACCATCTTTGGGCTGATAAAAATGATAGTTATTCGACATATTCCCCCCTGCAAAAGCCTAAACTTGACTCACGTTAATGCTTGTTTTGCGCTACTAACTTTTTTTGAGTTGAGCTATCGGACTGGTTAAATTAATCAACCAATCCGTAATTGTCTTTGAGCACGTCGATAATTTCTTGTTTAGGATTATCGCTAAGGTGTAATTGTTTACCGGTAATTTTTTCAGCTATATTCACGTAGGTTTGAGATAAATCCATAAGTGCTTGTTGCGGAAGTAAATTATTTTGCGCTAACGCGAACCGCTCGGTCATTCTGTCTTTGTTAAGCAAAATGTCAGGCTCAGGAAAATACTGCAATAGCATTTGTCTAAAGCCCTCTTTAGAATTCTCAATTACCTGTGAATTGCGATATGCAGGACCATCCCAAATACGTGACGAATCGGGAGTCCCCACTTCATCCATGTATATTAGCTTGTCGTTACCTTGTCTGTCTTTGACATAACCAAACTCGAATTTTGTATCAACAAATATTTGATCAATTTCAGCCAACGCCGAAGAGATAACATCAAAACCTTGCTTTAACAGCTTTTCGTACAAATCCACATCGCTTAATTGTTTAAAATTAAAACGGGTAAAATGCTCAACAATAGACTGCCTTGTTATGTTGGCATCATCTGCTTCTTGGACACCTGGTATCCCTTTCAGAACACCTTTCGTTGACGGCGTGATAAGCAATTCAGGTAATTTACTATCTTTTTCAAGACCTTCAGGTAATTTGATACCACAAAAGTCACGGTCACCTTTACTATATGCTCGCCACATAGAGCCGGTGATGTACTGTCGTCCAATAGCTTCAATTAGAACTGGTTTGGCTTTCTGTACTATCCAAACCAGTGGATGAGGAACATCAAGAATGTGGCTGTCTGCTAAACCCTGTTGTTTAAATAAATCAAACCAATGATTAGATATCGCATTTAACGCTGCACCTTTGCCAGGTACCCCGTCTAAACCACCTTCAGCGCGCCAGACACAATCAAACGCAGAAATACGGTCACTGATAACCATCACTGCTAAAGGCGTGTCTTCTGCCACATCATAATTGTGTTGCTGAATCAGCCGGCGACTGTCTTGTTCAGTTAACCAATATACCGAGCGAACCTTTCCGCTATGAACGGGAGCATGGGTTCGAATCGGTAAGTCATCATTTACCGCTAAAACCGTGTTGGCTAAACTCATTTGTTGCAAATTCCAATTAAATGCTAGTTGTTTCGATTAAATATCTAAGTTCTCTGTGCCCATCGCTTCTTTAAACGCAGGGAACAAATCAGTCACTTTTTTGACTTCAAAGGGTTCGCTTTCTTCACTCAATAAGGTAAATGACGTTTTCGGACCTTGTTTCTTAACTTGGATACGGTAGTCGGTTTTTTCTAAATCAAGCTGACCATCACTCTTAGAGAATAAGTTATCCCACCAAGAACTCTCAGCTCCACCGTAATTTACAAACAGCAACCCAGTCGATTTATCTAAATCTTTCACGTTAAAGCCCAGTTTACGGAGCACTAACAATAGACGGGGCCAAACCAAATCATATTGACCATCAACTACATAAGCAGGATTGCCATCTGGGTTGAATCCCATTTCCAGACCAAACCCACTACGAATTTGACGAATTCTCTTTACATCTTCCAAGCGCACTTGCTTTTCGTAATGACTAATAACTTGGTTTAATATTTCTACTTCGTTACGGCGAGATTGTTCGAAATTGATATCGGCAATAACATCATCACCAATGGTTTCTAGGTAATCACGTAATTGTACTTTCAGTTTTGCCGTTCGACCATGAGGTTTAATATCAAGGTTGAATTCAAAGCGTCGACCAATACTCCGCTCTGTCGTCGTCCAATTAAACCAGCCATTATCTTTATCAGGCTCAATAATCATCCAATCGGTTACTAATATTTGTGCTTCTTTGTCAAAATTCACGACACCGATATCCCGATCATCTAAAAAGCTGATAACCGAATTCCAAATCGTAGTATCTAAGGCTTCTGAATCATCAATTTGATCAAACCAAACCGTCGCTTCTTTTAAACCTTCTTCTACATGTGAGCCAGACACTAAAGGCAGGACTAAAGAAGGTGATGTCACCGTAACTTTATCTCCAACCAACTCTTTAGGGGCATTTTCTCCTATTGGAGGTATGTCATAATCACTCTTTAAATAGGGTGTATCTACGTCACTGGGTACTTTATACGGTACTTTTTCTTCAGCTTCTACGTAATCATAATTACCATTGGCACGTTGCCTTTCTTCAAGGCTAGTGCAACCGCTTAACGCGCCTACACCTAGACATACTGCTAACATTGTCAATCGAGCCATGCTTTTTTCCTTAGTGTATTTTCTAACCATTAATGTGAATGCCTGTTGCACGCATGACTTCTTCGATATCTTTTTTGGATTGGAGTTCCGGAAGAATTAATGGTAATCGTAAAAAAGCACTGTCTATCAAGCCCATTTTGTATAAAGCCCACTTAGGCAACACTGGGTTGGGCTCTATGAATAACGCCTCGTGTAAGGCTGCAATCGATTGATTAATTCTTTTTGCTTGTTCAAAATCTTGAGCTGCCGCAGATTCACACATTTTAGCCATTTCCGCCGGCACTATATTGGCCGTTACTGAAATCACACCGTGACCACCGTTGCATAAAAATTCACAACTACTTAAGTCGTCACCGCTAAGTAACAAAAAGTCTTCGGGTACTACAGCTTGGGTTTCTTTTAAACGTTGCATATCGCCAGTCGCATCTTTTAAACCTACGATATTTTTGTGTTTTGCTAATATCGCAACCGTTTCAGGAAGCATATCCGCGACCGTCCTGCCCGGCACATTATATAGCAGAACCGGTAAATCGGTGGCATCCGCTATAGCTTCGAAATGCGCAACCATGCCTTTTTGTTGTGGTTTATTGTAATAAGGCACCACACTCAAAAAACCGGCGATACCGGTATTGGCCAACTGTTTACTTAAGAAAATAGCCTCAGAGGTAGAATTCGCACCACTGCCCGCAATTACTGGGATAGCATTATTTGCATATTCAACCGTCTTTTTCACCACTTCGATGTGTTCTTCAAAGGGTAAAGTTGCTGATTCGCCAGTTGTGCCTACAGACACTAAACCATGAGTACCATTTTCAATATGAAACTCAACTAGCTTTTTAAGGCCAACATAATCTACGTCCCCGTTTTGGTCCATCGGGGTCACAAGCGCTACAAAACTACCTTTAAACATGTTTTCTCCACAAAAATGAGCGCCTAATGGTAATGATCAAGCCCGCTAAAAACAAGCACATAATCAATAAAATAGTAATGCCCTATTTTGTTTACCGACAAGATTCGCAGGGTTGGATTTTCTGCTGCTAAATTAGTTCCTTATCAATAAACTTAAATAGTTGTTTTTTAATAGCTTAAAAATTCCTTTATAATGCGCCCATCGTTTTTACTTTGAATTAATTTTAATTAATGAAACAACAACTCATCGTTACCATTATGGGCGGCAATAATGTGGGAATTTTAAGTGAAATTTCCAATACCGTTAGCGCCACAGGTTGCAATATATTGGATAGTCGGCAAGCTATTTATGGCGAAGACTTTTCCCTAACTATGATTCTGGAAGGTTCGCAATTAGAAATCACCAAGGCTGAGCTGAAAATACCACAAACCTGCCAGAGCCATGATCTCCTGTCTATGATGAAACGTACAAAGCGCCACAGTAAGCAAAACTTGGAGCATCTCATCGACGTGCAAATCAGCGGCGACGATATACCTGGCGTGATTCATAAGGTTTCAACCCTGTTAACCAGTTTCGATGCTGCTATTAGTGCATTGCGTCAACACACTTTTACCGACCAAGATAGCCAAAAAGAAAAGATGAAAGTTAAATTTGTAGCTAGTATGCCTCTTGAAGGTGATATGGTCGGGCTCACTAAACAATTCAATGAGCTACTGGATAGCTTAAATTTGCAAGGCAAAATCAGCGAAAACCATTAATTTGGACAAATTGATAAATTCGTAGATGCCAATAGATTGTTAAACATAACTCAACTGATTAGGATTTTTCCATGAATCGACTTAAAGCTGGCGACAAAGCCCCGCTATTTACCTTACAAGACCAAAATGATAATCCCGTCTCATTAGCCGATTTTAAAGGTAAAAATGTTTTAGTGTATTTTTACCCGAAAGCAATGACCCCAGGCTGCACTGTGCAAGCACAAGGTTTACGAGATTCAAAAGCACAATTAGACAAACTTAATGTGGTTACCTTAGGCATTAGCCCAGATGCACAAAAACGTTTGCCGAAATTTGCCGACAAAGAACAACTAAACTTCACATTATTGTCAGACGAAGATCATGCTGTGGCAGATCAGTTTGGCGTGTGGGGACCAAAAAAGTTTATGGGTAAAGAATACGACGGTATCCACCGCATCTCGTTTTTGATCGACCCCCAAGGTGTTGTCTCCCATGTATTTGATAAATTCAAAACCAAAGACCACCACCAAGTCGTTTTAGACTATTTAAGCAACAACTAATACGCACAAACACTAAACACGAAAAAGGGAGCATATTAGCTCCCTTTTGTGTGTTTAAAGCCTACCTTAAGTTCCGCTTTCAGGGGTATAAGTTACACTGGGTGACCACGCATTTATCACCGCTTTAACCAGTGTTGCCAAGGGAATCGCAAAAAACACGCCCCAAAAGCCCCACAGACCACCGAAAAACAGTACGGCAACGATAATATATATAGGATGTAAACTGACCGCTTCTGAAAATAAGATCGGCACTAACACATTGCCATCTAACGCTTGAATGATGCCATAGGCAATCATTAGATACCAAAAGTCGGGAGTAATACCCCATTGAAATAACGCCACTATGGCGATGGGCAAAGTAACCACTGCCGCACCTATGTATGGGATTAACACAGAAAATCCAACTAACACCCCTAACAGCACAGCATAGCGTAAATCCATAAACGCAAATGTCACCGATGAAACCGCACCAACAATGATAATTTCAATTACTTTTCCACGAATATAATTGGCAATTTGCAAGTTCATTTCTGAGCTCACTTGTTTGATCAAACGTCGCTCGTTTGGCAATATCCGCAGCAGATTCGCAATCAATACGTCCTTATCTTTGAGCATAAAGAACAACATCAACGGCACCAAAATCAAATAGATTAAAATTGCGCCTAAATCTGCCAACGAGCTAAATGAAGCTGAAATAAGTGTTTCACCAACTTGTACAATCTTTTGATTGATCTCCTGCAACACATTTTGAATATGATAAATTTGGATGAAATTGGGGTACAGATCCGGCAAAGTTAACAGCCACTCTTGACCTTTATTCCAGATTTGCGGGGTTTCCTTAATCAAATTCACACTTTGTTGAGTAATAACGGGCACTAAACCAATAAAGGTTAAAATACAAACCGCAATAAACACCAACACAATAATCACGGTGGCATAGACCCGGCTTAATCCCAACTTCATTAACTGCATCAAAGGCCAATCAAGTAAATATGCAATAACAGCTGCAACAATGACTGGCATCAAAATATCGCCCCAAATTGCGAACAATACCGATACAAAGATCAATAGCATTAACAGCATAAGAGAATCCGGATCCGAAAACTTACGCTTATACCAGCGATCTAACATCTCAAACATGTGATTTCCTGCCTATTTTTACTTCTGTGGGGTTGTTTCCTGAACACTACAATGACTGTAATGCAACTTGCTGTGAGGTTCGTTTTATAACTGCATAATAATTTACACTATATTTGCACGATTAATAATTAAATTTAAGTGAAATTAGAATTTAAGATATCTGCTCCTATATACATAGTGTAATGATATATTACCGATAGATTTACACAATATTGACGTATAAAACTGAACTTATTTGCCTATAGCTGTTTCAAACAGACGCATTAACCCATACATTTAGAGTGGATAGAAAAATTTGAGAGAAGTTAGTTTGAAAAATATGACCAAGAGTCTTTTTATAGCAGTAGCTTCTGCAGTCTTCGCTTTTTCATCAACTTCAGCGATAGCGCAGGTAAGCGACCAGCACCAACGTAACGCCTTACCTGAAATAGGTGTGGTGGCGTCGGATGCCATCAGCATTGACAAAGAAATCCAAATTGGTGACATATTAATGCGCCAACTTCGAGGTCAAGCTCCGCTGTTGAGCGATCCCTTATTAGACGAATACCTGCAAGATTTGGGAAACCGTTTGGTTGTGCAAGCTGATAACGTAAAATTTCCGTTCAAATTTTTTCTAATTAATAGTGCCGATATCAATGCATTTGCATTTTTTGGTGGTCACATAGGTGTACACACTGGGTTAATTTTCAATTCAGACAACGAAAGTGAATTGGCATCAGTACTAGCCCACGAAATTGCCCACGTTACCCAACGTCATATTGCTCGTAAGATGCAGTCTCAACAAAAATCCTCGCCCCTTCAGTTAGCCTCAATATTTGGTAGTGTATTGTTGGCCTTAGCAAACCCTGAAGCGGGCATGGCAGCATTAAGTGCAACCAACGCCGCAGCCCAACAAGCGTCGATTAACTATACACGTTCTAACGAGCGCGAAGCTGACCGAATTGGCATTCAAGTGCTCGCACAAAGTGGTTACGATCCCAATGCGGCAGCCACATTCTTTGGAAAGTTAGCGGAAAAGTACCGCCTTCAATCCACTCCATTCGCTTATTTGATGACTCACCCATTGCCTCAATCTCGTATTGCAGATGCCCGCAGTAGAGCCAGTTCATATAACGTTAGACAGGTTCCCGAAAGACTCAGTTTTCATTTAGCCAAAGCCAGAATCGTGGCTCGCTATTATGGAAATCCGAAAGACAATATTACTGGTTTCAAAGACATCATTGATAAGCAAAAGTATGTGTTCAAACAATCCGCCTTGTATGGATTAGCATTGTCGTATTTTGAAAATGAACAATATGCCGAAGCGCAGAATATCGTGCAGCAACTGATTCAGAGCGATCCAGATAATCTTTTCTACTTGGATATTGCCGCCGACTTATCTATCGCGCAAAAGGATTATGAACCTGCTATTGCGATGCTATCAGAACAGGCAAAACACACCCCTCATAACAGTGTGATTGCATTGAATTTAGCCAATATACTGGTTAAAAAAGGTGATATAAAACGAGCTACTAGCTTATTAAAAGACTTCTTATTGGTTAATCCGAATAATCTGTTGGCCCTGCAGTTACTCACAGATGCTTACCTTGAAAATCGTCAGATGCTAGAGATGCATCAAAGTAAAGCGGAAGTATTTGCATTAGTTGGAGCTTATCCTAGAGCCATAGATGAGCTGCACAGTGCATATAATTTTGCCGGTGACCGACAATTAGAGAAACAACGAATTAGAGCCAGAATCGATCAAATTAGAGAGCAAATAGACAAGATTAAAGCCCTTTAACTTGACGCTAAGCTGTGTCGCTGACGCAGTTGAGTGATAATATTCTGTAAACTAGCATTATTTTGTTCACCTTGTAGCTGCTTAATTAGTGCACCGTCAGGGCCAATAATAAAGGTAGTAGGTAGGGAATTCGGCTTGTGAAAAACGGCATTTTCTGGCAATCCGGATATAACCCTAAAATCAATTTGATACTTCTGTTTTAACTCTTGTAACTCAGGATCACCTAAATTATCAAAGTTAACCGCCAGCAACGACACATCGGGTTGCTCCTTCGCAAAAGATTCAAACTGATTTAATTCAGGGAGCTCTTTCAGGCAAGGGGCGCACCATTCTGCAAAATAATTCACGACTAAATACTGTCCTTCAAAATCTTGCCATTGGTAACTTTGCCCTTCCACAGTAGTAAAATCAGATTTGAGGCTCAACGACAAGTAAAAACCAGCTATAGCCGCAGCTAAACCGCAACTCACGAAGATTAACTTTTTAAACATAAACTTTGCGCTACCCTATACTTCTAATTCGTCTCAACATGAAATTATTCGAACAAATCCAAATAACATTTGTTGCCGTTGTGCATTAACCTTTAGAATACTGCAATTTAATTGGCAATGAAAAGTAATCATATTATGCAAAACTTACGAATTTATCATAATCCTCGCTGTAGCAAGAGTCGTCAAACATTAGAGTTGTTAACCGAAAAGGGTTATCAGCCGGAAATAATTGAATATTTAAAGACGCCATTAACGGTTTCGCAAATCGAACAACTCATGGAGCAATTGAATATCGATGATCCACGAAAAATGATGCGCGTGAAAGAAAAAGACTACACGGATAATAATCTCGGTGAAGACAGTGTTACCAAAGCCCAGTTAATCGCGGCAATGGCCACCTACCCTAAGCTTATTGAGCGTCCTATTGTGGTGAATAACACACAAGCTAAAATCGGACGCCCACCAGAAGCTGTGCTGGAAATTCTCTAGTGGGTCCCATTTTAGTTTTGTATTATAGCCTGCATGGCGCTACCCGAAATTTAGCCAATAAAATAGCCTTAGGTGCTCAGATGCAAGGCGCTGATGTGATAGTGCGCACTGTGCCTAAGGTAGCCACAGGCATAGATTTTAGCCAGCAGGCCGTCCCTGAATCAGGTGATCCTTATGTGAGCTTGGACGAACTTGCGAACTGCAGTGGTTTAGCTCTCGGCAGCCCGACTCGTTTTGGCAATATGAGTAGTGCGATGAAACACTTTTGGGACTCAACCTCTTCATTGTGGTTGTCAGCCAATCTAAATGGTAAGCCAGGATGTGTGTTCACCTCCTCTAGCAGTATGCACGGTGGGCAAGAGTCTACATTATTAACCATGATGATCCCGTTATTGCATCACGGCATGCTAATAAGTGGTCTGCCCTATTCTGAACCCGAGTTACATTCCACCGTAACCGGCGGAACCCCCTATGGCGTGACCCACGTTAGTTTGCAAAACAAATCGATATTAAGTCAAGACGAACAATCACTGTGCATTGCACAGGGAAAACGACTTGCCATGTTAGCGCAAAAACTAGGACAAAAATGAAAATTCCAACCAGTATTTATCGAAAATTAGCCTTAGTAAGTTACCTATTGTTGTTAATATGGGTTCCAATCTGGCATCTCCTGTTGGCGAACCCCACAGGCAGAAGTGAACAATTTGAAATTTTTCTAACCTTTGTTTGGACCATCCCATTGTTGTTACCAATGTCGGGGATTTTAAGGGGCAAACCTTATACCCATGCGTGGGCCAATTTTATTGTCATGTTTTATATCATGCATGGCCTCACCAGCTTTTACGCGGTAGAAAATGAACGTTATTATGCGTTAATCGAGATTGTTTTAAGTGTTGGAATGTTTATTGGTTGCAGCTTTTATGCACGTCTTAGAGGTAAAGAATTAGGATTAAGCATTCCAAAATTGAAAGATGAAATGGCTAAAGAAAAAGCCACATTCGGAAAATAAACCGCTTAGCATTTGATGTTTACAGAGAAGTGGCTAGTGGTTTAAAAGTGATTAATGATTTAGTTGCTAATTGGCCAAGATAAACTGAACAATTAAAGTTCAAGCACTTGTTTAATGAAGGGAATACTAATTTTACGTTTTTCTTGAATGCCTTGAAACTGCAATTCATCTAGGGCAGCGACAAGGCTATGCATATCTCGTTTAGCATGACTGATCAGAAATTGCAGTGATTCACGGGAGATACTGATCCCGCGCTGCTTGGCCTTAATATTTAAGGCTTCGCACGCATCTTGATCGTCTAGTGGCGCTAAGCTAAAGCTAATCCCCCAGGCCAAACGTGAGACCAAATCAGCTAACTCAAATTGCAGTTGTTTAGGTCCACGATCACAGCTCACCACAAGTTTACAGTGTTGGGTTTCACGAATACGATTAATTAAATCGAACAACGCTCTTTGCCAATCTTCACTGTGCTGAATATGTTGAATGTTATCTATGCACAACAACTGAATGTTTTCCATTCCATCTAAAATAGTATGGGGATAGCGAAGAGAGGCATCTAATGCCAAATAAAAGTGGGATTTTTGTTGTTGTGCTGCATTGTGTGACATCGCCACTAACAAATGACTTTTCCCCGTACCCGCAGCCCCTGAAATATAGGTCAGAAAAGGCAATTCAGTGGAGTCGTTTTGTTCAACAAGCAAACCGCAATGTTGATAAATTAACGAATTACTGCCAACGACCAAAGAGTCGAATGTCTGTTCGTCAGGCAAATCAACATCTAAAGAAATTTGTTTTGGTAACTGATCGCCAACCAAATTAAGGTCTCCAAAAATAGGGTTTATTGACTACAGGTTGGCTAAAATCATCCATTGGACTTTGCATTCTGTTGTCTAACCTAAACGCTTCGTCAAGATTTTCTTTGGCACCAAATAACTCTAACTCAAAAGTAGAGAAACTACCTTGCTGTTCAATCAATCTAACGTCGATAACCACTGATAAGTTGTTTAAAAAGTTGAGAACTTCCATATAAGTAGTTAGAGATGAAATATTGCCGATTACAATTTCCGTTTTGTTTTCAACCGAGTTCCCAGCCACAGCTTCAATAGCATATTTAGCAGCTAGCTCATCGGCCACCATATCAATCGCTTTTTGCATTGCAAGTTCAGGGGAACTAGCTTCCACTTCACCAGAATCAAATGCTCCTCGTCGAGTTATTATCCATTCGAGAACCCAAACGTCGAGTTTTTTAGGTTCTGGTTGTATTTCAGGATCACCTTCAAACTGATTAACAACGGGCTGCTCATCGCGATAGAATAAACGCCCTGACATCACATATTCGGTGTCATAACGCTCACTGGCTTGGACTAAATTTTGGGTATAGCTCGACCAAACATCGTAAACACTTACCTGTTGGATATCCGTTAAATCCATCACCGGAAAAGCAACTTCTATTCCCCGACGTTGAGCTGTTTCTTTTGCCATCTCTATCAAGTTTTGATGAATGCTGTCTGTCAATAATTTACGGGAATTCGTGCCTTTTTCTTCAATCGCTATCCATGCAAGTGTTTGCGGTCGATGCTTACCCCAAATGGAAAATCCTGTTGAACGTAGAACACTTTCCACTTTATTGACATCAAATTCAGCTTTATAAAGTAAACCTTCAGGTGTTGATTCATAAGCGTACGACAACAAAATATTTTGTGCATTGTTTAAATACGATTTAATTTCTTGATCATTTAATAACGCGCGATTGCCGCTAACTTTAACCAATACTTCTGCTAGGGCCTGCTTAACCGCCTTTTTCTGCGCATTCGTAGATTGGTCTGAAACCACAACAGACGCATTGTACAAACCCTCGACAACAGCGGCGTTTACCCAATTAAGTTGGGCGACCATTAACAATGTTAAAAACAGCAGACAACGCATTAGTATTAAACACTCTTGAAAATTCAAAGCGGTATTGTCATAGATCTAAATTAAAATTTCACCATTTGTTTAAAGCTTGTTTGCCTTTACCGTACGTTTTTCAAGCGATTTGGCAATATTTATCAGATAAAAATAACCTCTTGATTGACGATGTTTACTGTCTAGATAGAAAATACCTCGATTTACAGTACCTTTTCTTTTGTCATACTGATAAAATCCGCAAAAATTTTTTACTGAGGAATATTGTGAGCGATTCTAACCCATCTCTGAGCTATAAAGACGCAGGCGTCGATATTGATGCAGGAAATCAACTGGTAGAACGAATCAAGTCCGTGACCAAAAAAACTCACCGCCCAGAAGTGAAAGGCGGCTTGGGAGGTTTCGGTGCATTGTGCTCAATTCCTCAAAAGTATCGTTCTCCTTTACTCGTATCAGGCACCGATGGTGTAGGTACCAAATTAAGACTAGCGATGGATCTTAAACGTCATTTTGGTATCGGCATCGATTTGGTTGCTATGTGCGTTAACGATTTGATTGTTCAAGGTGCAGAGCCATTATTCTTTTTAGACTATTACGCAACCGGTAAGCTTGATGTAGATACGGCTACCGAAGTGGTCAGCGGCATAGGTGCAGGTTGCGAATTATCTGGCTGTGCACTGATTGGTGGCGAAACCGCTGAAATGCCTGGCATGTACCACGGTAACGATTACGATGTGGCTGGTTTTTGTGTAGGTGTTGTTGAAGCCGATGAAGTAATCGACGGTAGTAAAGTTGCTCCTGGCGATGCAATCATTGCCCTTGCCTCTTCAGGTCCTCATTCAAATGGCTATTCTTTAGTCAGAAAAGTACTGGAAGTCAGTGGTACAGATCCAGAAACCCCCTTTGCAGACAGTACTATTGCTGATCACTTGCTCGAACCAACACGGATTTACGTTAAATCTGTCTTAGCTTTGTTAGAAAAGCACAGTGTTCATGCTATTTCTCATATCACCGGTGGTGGTTTCTGGGAAAACATTCCTCGGGTATTACCTGACAATGCAAAAGCAGTAGTTCAGCGCAACAGTTGGACAAGACCTGCCATTTTTGATTGGCTTCAAGAAAATGGAAATATCACCGACCACGAAATGTTCCGAACTTTTAACTGTGGTGTTGGTCTGATGATTGTATTACCACAAGCAGAAGCGCAAGCAGCGGTAAATTACCTAAATGAACTGGGCGAAAATGCTTGGGTACTAGGTGAAATCGCTGAATGCGGTGAGCAACAAGAACAAGTTGAGATTGTTTAATTGAGTCGTTCAGCAAAATCAATCGTTGTATTAGTCTCCGGTAATGGTTCTAATTTACAGGCCATTATCGACTATTTCAGTGACAAAACTGATTTAGCAAAAGTCACAGCGGTTATTTCCAATGAACCCTCTGCGTTTGGCTTACAACGAGCAGAAAATGCCGGAATCGATGCACTTTGTGTTAATCACCGAGAGTTTGACAGCCGTGTTGAATATGACCAAGCTTTAAAAGCAGCAATAGATAAATACTCACCTGACTTAGTGGTACTCGCTGGCTTTATGCGTATTTTAACCGAACAATTTGTAACTAGCTTCAGTGGCAGGATGATCAATATCCACCCTTCTTTGTTACCTAAATACAAAGGTTTAAATACCCATCAAAAAGCCATTGATGCAAAAGACTTGGAACATGGTGCATCCGTGCACTTCGTGACACCAGAACTTGATGGTGGTCCTGTGATTATTCAATCCAAAGTACCAGTTTTTGAGCATGATACAGCTGCTGAATTAGCCGAAAGGGTCCAGCAACAAGAGCGAAATATATATCCACTTGTTGTAGACTGGTTTTGTAAGCAGCGATTACTGATGATCAACAATAAGGCAGTATTAGATGGACAGGAACTTCCACAAAACGGATATGCGACTGATTAAATGCTTGTTATGGGGAATAGTATTATTCTGCCTCAACTTGGGTGCTAGCGTACACGCTGCCGAATTAACCGAATTTGATGCCCATTACAAAGCATTTCGTTTTGGTAAAGAACTAGGTACCGCAAACTTAAAACTTGAGTCTCTTGGTCGTCAACGTTTTCGTTTATCTTATCAGTCTAAGGTTTCAATGTTCTTTTTATCCGATAAACGCACAGAAGTGAGTTTATTTAGCTTTAATGACGATAACATTATTCCCTTCAAATACAGTTACGAACGCACCGGTTTCGGTTCTGACAAAAGTTTAGTCGCTCAATTTGATCGGCAAAAAAACTCCATCAAAATCAATAATGAATCCAGCGTACAGTGGCATGATGAATTCGATAACCAACTTTACCGGTTAGACATACAACTGCAGCTTGCTGCCGGTAAAAAAGAATTACAGTACAATCTGCTGAACTATCGCGGCGAATTAAAACAATACAATTTAGTTGTGATGTCAACTGAGCAGCTTTCTCTTCCTTATGGTTTACTAGAAGGTGTTAAAGTTAAAATAGTCCGTCCTAATTCCACTCGCGAAACCTACGCATGGTTTGCGCCATCACTCGGCTATCAATTAGTAAGATTGAAGCAATTTAAGGATGGCGAAGAACAAGGCGACATCCAGCTTTCTGCTTTTACAACAGCTGCGGCAAGTAACTAACATCCATTTCCTTAGCAATAACGTACAAGAAACGTGATAAATAGCATTCAATTACTTTTGAATGCTTATTTTTCACTCAAGGAACCCCTCTAAATAGCAAATTAGCCTTGAAAACATCAGTAATATAGCCATGCTTATAATTAGCTATAAGATGAATGCATTTGATCTCCATCAAAAACAGGCATATTTTTACTTCTTGGTCAGAAAAAGGTCTTTAGAATGAATATTATATTGTGGTTAGTCACCGTTATCGGTGCTGTAGGCGTAGTCAGTTTTCTCCGATTGAGGTTACTTAACGCCTGTGTAATTGTTGGCTTAGTGTTGCTACTTGCAACTACCTTTGGATATGTTGGCTTTTTCACTTGGTTAGTGTTTTTAGGCATTGCGATTCCGTTGAATATGGAATCTGTTAGAAAGCAATACATGACACAGCCAATGCTCGATATGTATCGTAAAATCATGCCGGAAATGTCCACTACTGAAAAAGAAGCAATTGATGCCGGTACTGTTTGGTGGGACGGTGAAATCTTCAGCGGTAATCCTGATTGGAGAAAATTGCATGCCATTCCAAAAGCAGTTTTAAGTGCGGAAGAGCAAGCATTTTTAGATGGGCCTGTTGAAGAAGCCTGTCGTATGGTTGATGACTGGGAAGTGCACCACACTCGTGCCGATTTATCGCCTGAAACTTGGCAGTTTCTTAAAGACAACAAATTCTTCGCCATGATCATCAAAAAGAAATACGGTGGTTTGGAATTTTCCGCCTATGCGCAATCCAGAGTATTACAAAAGTTATCAGGTTGTAATGCGGTTTTGGCTACTACCGTTGGTGTACCCAACTCTTTAGGTCCTGGCGAACTGTTACAACACTATGGTACCACTGAACAACAAGATCACTACTTACCGCGTCTCGCTACTGGGGAAGAAATACCTTGTTTTGCGTTAACCGGTAGAGAAGCAGGCTCAGATGCAGGCGCTATTCCAGATACTGGTGTAGTGTGCAAAGGCACTTGGCAAGGCGAAGAAATCATTGGTATGAAGCTTACCTTTGATAAACGCTATATTACCTTAGCTCCCGTCGCCACTGTAATTGGCTTAGCTTTCAAGATGACAGATCCAGAAGGTCTGTTGGGTGGTGAGTCAGATTTAGGAATTACCTGCGCTTTAATCCCGCGCGATACAAAGGGGTTAGAAATTGGTAATCGACACTTTCCTTTAAATATCCCATTCCAAAATGGGCCTTTGAAAGGCACCGACATCTTCGTTCCACTAGACTACATAATTGGTGGTGCAGAAATGGCTGGCCAAGGCTGGCGTATGTTGGTTGAGTGTTTATCGGTGGGACGTTGTATCACCCTGCCCTCAACAGCTGCCGGTGCTACAAAATCAATTGCCCTAGCAACGGGCGCTTACGCGCGAATTCGTCGCCAATTCAAAATTCCTGTGGGTAAAATGGAGGGCATCGAAGAAATGCTTGGTCGTATCGGCTCAAACGCATATATGATGGATGCTGTAACAAGTCTATCCACAAAAGGTGTCGATTTAGGCGAAAAACCCTCTGTCATTTCAGCGATTTGTAAGTATCACTTAACCGAAAATATCCGTTCAGTAGTAAACGATTCCATGGATGTTCACGGCGGCAAAGGCATAATGCTTGGTCCAAATAATTATTTGGGTAGAGCTTATCAAGGAACACCTATTTCAATTACCGTTGAAGGTGCAAACATCTTGACCCGTAACATGATGATTTATGGCCAAGGCGCAATACGCTGTCATCCATTTGTGTTAAAAGAAATGTATGCCGCAGGTAAAGAAGATGAAAGTGAAGCCTTAGCAGAATTTGATCATGCAGTGTTTGGTCATATTGGTTTTGCAATGAGTAACTTCTTCAGAAGTTGGTGGTATTCGTTAACAGGAGCAATCACAGCCGATGCGCCTTTTGATGATGAAACCAGTAAATACTACAAAGCAATGAAGCGCTACAGTGCCAATATGGCATTATTATCAGATGTTGCAATGGCTGTTCTTGGCGGCGAGTTAAAACGCAAAGAAAGGCTTTCAGCGCGCTTAGGGGATATTTTAAGCTATCTTTACTTAGCATCAGCTACCCTTAAAAAGTTTGATGACCAAGGTCGTCAAAAAGAAGACTTAGTGCTGTTACACCGCGCAATGCAAGACAGCCTTTATTCATTGGAAACGGCTATTGATGAGTTATTGCATAACTTCCCCAATAAAGTTTTAGGTTATTTCTTGCGGGCGATTATTATGCCGTTTGGTAAGAGTTTCACCAAACCTGGTGATGAATTGGATCATAAAATTGCCACCCTTTTACAAACCCCAGGTGAGGCCCGTAATCGTCTAGCTGAAGGTCAATACCTAGGTCGTGACGAAGGCAATCCTATGGGTAAATTGGAGCAAATTTTAGATGACATTTTAGCCGCTGAACCACTGTATGACAAAGTGTGTAAAGCTGCAGATGAGCGCTATCCATTTACGCAGCTAAATGAAGTAGGCAAAAAAGGATTGGAATTGGGCGTGCTAACCGAAGAAGAGTCTGAATTAATGGCACGGGCTGAACAAGGCAGATTAGATACTATCAACGTTGACGATTTTGCACCTGAAGAGCTAATGGCTGATAAAACCCTACTCAAACCTAAAAGAAAGCCCCGCAGCAAGGCAAGCTAAAGCACTTTTTAGCAACTAGAAAAACTGTCTAGAACTGAAAAGGAATAGACTGTCTAGAACTGAATAGGGATAGACCGTCTAGAACTAGAAAATATGCCTAGAACTAAAAATCCTACTTACTAAGTGGGATTTTTTTTGTCAGCTTAAAACCTACAAACCTGCGTTCATCCTCGCGCTAACAAATTAACCAGATTAAAACTCCCCCATTGCTAATGGTTAATAGCGGAGGCCGAATTCTAGCGTGCAACCAGCAGGAACAACTTTAGACTCAATAGCCGTTAAACGGATAAAATCAATTTTACTGATCTGATCCTGCTCTGAGATTTTAGAAATCTGAAAATACCCTGAACTATAAGGTTCCTTATCAGGACGAAGTTCTAAATATGGATATTGCCGATAAAGCCAATCGCCCTGTAAATATTTGTTAAGCTGTGTAGCGGGATTATCGATAATAAAACGGTATTTGCCATTGGGCTTCAATTCTAAATCAGCCTTCAATTGGCAATCTTCGTTTACTTCAAGCTGATAAGTTTGTGCAAGATCTTGCTTAAATACACCGCTATGAAGACTTGTTTCAGCTGGAAATACAAATAAAGCTAGCGAGTTTTTCGTGTACCAATGGTTCCCATTCGTCAAACCTTGCACATTATCGACAGCTATATCTAATTGTTCAAATATGTTTTGTGCAACCGTTAACGTTTCGGCATCCTCTAATAATAATGAATACAAGATGGTATTTTGGGTAATCGAGGTGGGAAAATCGAAATCATTAAACTCAACTAAAAAATTGCGTGCCGTTAACGCTTCATTGAGTTCATTAGTTTGTTGTTTATCGAGGTATTTGCCGTAAATATAAACCTTTGGTTGCGACGCGCACCCGCTGATTAACCCAATAAAAACGAGGATGTTTAACAATAGAATTGATTTCATAGAAGGCTTGGACCTGTCATATTTTACATGCAAATTTTCATGGGCAACCTATCATTAGTTGCCATAAAACTAGGATTGTTTTAGCAGATGCCAAACCTTAGGGATTTTACTACTGTTGAATTGTGTTATTCGCAACCTTGGGTTTAAGCTAACGCTAAGCGGAATGCTCTGCCCCTTATACGCCTTTATTTAACAATGCTTTTTTCTCATCGTCACTTAAAAAAGCAGCTTTAACCCCATTCAGTTGGATGGTTTTTAATTGCTGCTCTGATATCCCTAAAACTTCATGCGCAATCTGGTATTCATGGGCAATATCAATATTTGAAACGGCAGGATCATCAGTGTTTAAAGTGACTAAAACATTGTGCTTTAAAAATGTCGCCATCGGATGTTTTTTTAAATTTTTTACAGTAGCGGTTTGATAGTTCGATGTTGGGCAAGACTCAATCGCAATTTTATTATCTGCCATATACGCCAACAGCTTTTCATCTTGCACAGCAGTAACACCATGACCAATCCGAGAAGCGCCTAGCTTGTATATCGCATTCCAAATACTTTGTGGACCATCTGCTTCTCCGGCGTGGACGGTAATGTGCCAGTCTGCATCTCTGGCCTTTACAAAATGATCCATAAATAATTCAGCAGGATAACCCAATTCATCGCCAGCTAAATCTAGTGCAACTAGGTCGTCTTGGTAAGCCAATAAAGCATCAAGTTCTTGCATACAAGTTTGTGCACCAAAGGTGCGACTCAATATGCCAATTAAATTGGCTTTCACAGCAAAGTCTTTTTCGCCGGCTCTGACCCCATCAATAACAGCGGCAATCAGCTCAACCATATTCAAATCGTGAGATTTAGCCATGTAGTAAGGAGAAAAGCGCAATTCAACGTAATCTAAGCGACTATTCTTAGCATCTCGCATATTCTCATATGCCACTTTATAACAAGCATCATAGTCAGCCAAAACTGACACACCCACATCAAGTTTTGCCAGAAAAGCCAACAGATCACTGGTTTTATCATTAATCTGGGTTAACTGTTCCACTTCTTGCAACGTGTTAGCAGGTAATTGAATATGATGTTTTTGGGCAAGTTCCCATATTGTATGGGGTTGAATATTACCATCTAAATGCCGATGCAAATCAACTAATGGCAAAGCATAATCTATCATCAAAAAGACCTTGAAAAATTAGTTAAATTTGAGTTTTCGGAATATCTAAATATTAGACTGCAACTTTTCAACTAACAATACAGCTTGCGTTCTGGTGTTAACTTTCAACTTCTTAAATATGGCACTAGTGTGCGCTTTAACAGTTGCTTCAGTCACATCCATATCATAAGCGATTTGTTTGTTAAGCAAGCCTTCTTGCAAATAATTCAGCACCTGAAACTGCTTTGGGGTTAACTCGGCAACCATCAATGCAATCTCTTGCTGCTCACCAGATATGCTATCGATACTACTTTTCAAATCTTCAGGTACCCAAGTACCACCTTCAAGAACGGTATCTATTGCCTCTGCAATGGATGCAACAGCAGCTGATTTTGAAACAAAGCCCTTTGCGCCGTAACCAAGGGCCTGAGAGATTATCTTGGGATGATCGCTAGCAGAAATAACAATCACAGGGATGTCAGGGAAATCTCCACAAACACGAATTACCCCATAAAATTTTTCACAGCCTGGCATGCTTAAATCAAGCAGTATGATATCAATATCCGAACAAGCTTGGATTGACTCTAACGTTGTTTCAAGCCCATCTGATTCAACGAATTGCACTTCCTCATATAAAGGAGTCAAAGCACCTTTTAATGCTTCTCTGAATAACGGATGGTCATCCGCTATTAGAAATTTTGGCATGAAACTTCCCTTGTATTTTTAATTATTAATATATCGTCAAAATTACGCTTAGACTTTAGTCTATATTTTGATAAGTTTAAACTAAGTTTTTACAGTTGTATTCAAATATTCAAAGTTTTAGCTCGATTTGCTTACACCGATCGCCACAGGTAGAATTGCCGAAAATTTTTTTAATCGTGTTTGTGAGTTATAAACGATGAGCCAAAAAGACGCGATATACTCGCAACCCAAATCAAAAGTAAACGATTTCTGTTTTGATGAAGCGGTTGCGCAAGTATTTCCAGATATGATCCAACGTTCGGTACCGGGTTACAGCACCATTATCGATAATATAGGTTTAATTGCCAATCGCTTTGCTCAGCAAGACAGCAATTTATACGACTTAGGCTGTTCGTTAGGTGCGGCGAGTTTAGCCATGCGTCGCAGTGTTAAACAATCGGACTGTAAAATCATAGCCGTTGATAACTCTCAGGCAATGGTAGATAAATGCCTACTGCATCTCAACGCATTTAAATCTGACATACCGGTAAATGTCTACTGTGATGATATTCTTGATTTTGAGATTAGCAACGCCTCGGTAGTTGTGCTGAATTTCACTATGCAGTTTATCCCTCCGAATCAACGAGATTTTCTTATCCAAAAAATCTACTCTGGGATGAAACCTGGCGGGGTTCTTGTGCTGTCTGAAAAAATTAGTCATGAAAACAGCTTAGCCAATGAACTAGTGATTGATTTACATCACGAATTTAAACGAAATAACGGATACAGCGAATTGGAAATAAGTCAAAAACGCTCTGCAATTGAAAACGTCATGCTAATTGATTCCATACCTACCCATCAAAATAGGTTGGCCAATGCGGGCTTTAAGAATTTTGTGATGTGGTTTTGTTGCTTCAATTTCACTTCAATGTTGGTGGTTAAATAAGTATGGCTCATGACTGGTTTAAACAATTTTATGCGCTTATTGCACAGACTCAATTAAGTGATTGGCTAGAAGTATTGCCCGCGCAAATTTCGGCTTGGGAAAAGCAGCAGTTACATGGTGATTATGCCAAATGGCAAAAATTGCTAAGCAAACTTCCGCAAACTAATGTGTCACAGACCGATTTGAAAGAAGCGGTTAGAATGGGTACTGCAGACGATATTGATGAATACACCAAACGCCAAATAACCGGTTTGTTAAAACAGTTTAAACCTTGGCGCAAAGGTCCATTTTATATTCATGATATTTTTATTGATACAGAATGGCGTTCAGACTGGAAGTGGGACCGTGTGCTGCCCCATATTGAACCCCTCGCAGGCAGGACAGTATTAGATATTGGTTGCGGCAGTGGATACCATATGTGGCGGATGCTTGGGGAAGATGCAAACTTTGTTGTAGGCATAGACCCAACGCAATTGTTTTTAATGCAATTTCAGGTCATTAAACATTTTAATCCTAACCCTAACATTCATTTGTTACCCATTGGCGTAGAACAACTCCCTGATTTAAAAGCCTTCGATACGGTTTTCTCTATGGGTGTTTTATATCATAGACGTAGCCCCATTGATTTTTTACAACAACTGAAACAGCAACTGCGACCTGGTGGACAATTGGTCCTAGAAACGCTGGTAGTTGAGGGGGATGAGCACAGCGTATTAATGGCCGGAGAACGTTATGCACAAATGCGTAATGTGTGGTTTTTGCCCAGTACAAAGGCGCTAACTGTGTGGTTGCAACGAGTTGGCTTTAAACATGTAAAAGTGGTTGATGTAGGACCTACAAGTTTAGATGAACAACGCAAAACAGAGTGGATGGACAGTCAATCATTAGCTGATTTTCTCGACCCCAACGATCATACAAAAACGATTGAGGGCTACCCTGCACCCATTCGAGCAGTGCTCACGGCAACGGTTTAAGCATGTAATTAGGGATAACTGCAGATACAAACGCTAGGCTTAACGCCACTGCAACACATGTTCTGCGCAAACATAGCGAGTGAATTCATTAAGCGCAATCACCTATTTGTGATTGCCAGCTTATTAACCGTTTGCAGGGCGACTATCTTGCATCAGAACATCAAGTTTCTTTTGCGCCTGCTTTTGATTTGTTAAATCTTTAACTTCAATCATTTCACATTCATCCCTTATCATTTCTGAAATAAGACTGGGATAATGGCGACAATCTTCTGGTCTATTTTGGTAAATGCTACAGCTATACTTTTTGCTGGAAAGCGGGTTTTGTTGAGGCTCGATTTCCAAGAATGGGCAGGTTTTCAATCTGTTTCCCGACTCAGGATCGAACCATATTTGATTATTCTTAACGTATTCAAATATCTCGGGGTTAAATATTTCCCACAAATCAATTTCTTCTTTACTCGCGCTAAGATCGCCACCGCCGTATTTAATACAGCACTTTCCGCATTGATTACAATCTTTCATTATTTACTAATTTATAATCGATATAGCGCGCTAGTCTAACAAAAATATAGATTACGCGCGGCGTAAAACTTGTGCTTAACTTTTTTCTGCTGCAACCACTGATATTTCGACCAACAGCGCTTCTCTTGCCATTTTTGCAGCAACACAGGCACGAGCCGGTGCGTGGCCTTCTGGAACCCATGCATCCCATACGGCATTCATCGCAGAAAAGTAACTCATATCTTTGACATAAATGGTTGCTGACAATATGTGATTTTTATCGCTTCCTGCTTTATGTAAAAGCTCGTCGACTTTTTCCAACATAGTAGTTGTTTGTTCAGTAATATCTTTTTCAGCGTCTTTGCAGACTTGCCCACATAAGTAAATGGTGCCGTTATGTTTAACAATGCGGCTCATCCGCGGGGTGCTTTCGATTCTTTCTATCATAGTGTATGTTTGTTTGGCAGGTTTGAATGCGGGCGAGAATAACACAACGACTGGCTAAACTTAAATTTCAAATAACCAGCCGCCGGCTCCGATTTTTATGCGTCTGCGGCCAAAGCCATACATTCAATTTCAACCCTACCGCCTAAACCAAGACCGCTACCAGCAACGGCACTGCGAGCAGGTAGAGACTCTTTGAAATACTCAATATAGACTTTGTTGACATCCCCCCATTCGTTAATATCAGCTAAGAACAAGGTGCATTTGATCACTTTGTCCATGCCTGAACCAAATCTCTCTAAGGTTGCCTTAATATTTTGCAGAGCTTGATGTGTTTCGGCTACCACGCCCCCTTCCACTAGTTTAAGTTGGCCGGGGATCACACCTAACTCGCCTGATAAATATAAGATCCCATTCGCTTCTACTGCTTGGGAAAAGGGCAAATTTAACTGTTTAAATTGCTCAGAACTAAGACGTTTTATGCTGTTGCTAGATTGTGGATTGGCGTGACTGCTAATTGGAAACAACAATAGCAAACTACATAAAACAAAGATTACAGTCGAAAACGATTTCATAGCAACTCCATTGTGCTGAGATTAATTTAATAAATAGGCTGAGGTATATTGGGAAAGTAGCAAATTAGATAATCCATGGGTTTGTTTATCTTGTCCCATGATATATCCCTCAGACATACAAGACTGTTTCATTTGTCCTAATAAGCCGAGTCGGAAAAGATACTTTTCTTGGCGACTTAGTTCATCAGGCACAGTAATTGTTTTACCGTCTATTTGCCAATCACCGTTTTCCAACAAAACTTGATTACAGGGTGCTGGATTTAAGGTGGCGATGAATTGTCTTGGTGTAGCCATTTCCCAGCCATGTCCAGCACTTGGAAAGATAGTACTGCCAAT
This sequence comes from Alteromonas sp. M12, assembly GCF_037478005.1. NCBI lineage: Bacteria > Pseudomonadati > Pseudomonadota > Gammaproteobacteria > Alteromonadales > Alteromonadaceae > Alteromonas > Alteromonas sp. M12. The sequence goes on from NZ_CP144164.1 coordinate 2,705,080, forward strand.
TGCGGAACCTGCGTCTCTTAAACGATTCTCAAGACGTGCACAGGCCTCCAAGTCATTTGATTTGTCTTCTGCCCCACGTAAGCTAAATAATGGCGCCCCCGTAGTTTTAGCGGTTTGTAAATCAAAATGACATGGGCCGTAATAATCTAGATGTAAGGCGAAAGGCAAAACCTTCGCGGCCATATTTTGATGAATTCGACTGTCCAAAGCGGCACGGGTCGCCATTCCGCCATAGGAAAAGCCCATTAAGCCAATTTTTTCGGGATTAATTGCCGGATGTTGGTTTAGAAATTTTAGCGCACCGTATGCGTCAGCAGTTTCATCTGCATCGCTGACAATGGCCACTCGCAGCCCATAGGGCGTTTCGTCAGTTACGCCCCGAGCTCCATAGGAATTAACCACTAAACCAGCAATACCGTGATCAGCCATCCATTGACCATAGGCAATTTCACGGCTAGGCAGAATTCCCCCACTGCCGTGAATAATTACCATTGCAGGAACTGGATTGCTGGCACTTGCCCCTTCGGGCAAGAACAATTGCGCTTTTACGGTAGTTTCAGCGAGATTTTGTTCCGCTAAGACAAGCCATTTGTAATCTCCAGGGGTAACTGAAGAAAAGTAAACATCGCCATTGGTCTGCGCCGTTACTTCACTTACTGGCGGATAATCTGGAAAATCAGGCAACGCTGGTGGCTGCCTCTTTTCCTGAGATAAACTAGCAAATGTGACAAATGCTAAACACAACAAAAATACTCGCATTGTTTTCTCCTTAGAAGCTATAAACCACTTCTACACCGTAAGTGCGAGGCTCTTGATAATTTGAAGTAACCGTACCGAAAAAGTCTTTACGATTATCAGTCGGATCACGAACGTCAGCTAAGTTACGGCCCCAAAGGTACGCTTCCCAACCATTGTTAGTGCCGAGTAGACCTATGCGCGCGTTAACTAGAGTGATGCTGTTCACATGGCCAAAATCGACAACAGTGCCATCGGCCAACGTTGCAGTTTTGACATTATCAACTGTGGTAAAAAATCCACTACTGTGAGTAACATCAAAGCGCAACGTTAAATCAGCGTTAAGTGAACTAATTTCAGTTATATACTGAGCACCAATCGAAAAATTACTGTCTGGTGCATTGATTAGATCTTTTCCTTCGGCATTACCGCCACCAGTTAGGCCACCGGGAAAGCTATCAAATTCAGTGTCCAGTAATCCCATACTTGCTTGAATTTCTAGGTTGCTAATAGGTCTATAAGTCATTTCAAGCTCTATACCTTGGGTATTCGCCTTGGCAGCATTACGGATTGAAATTGAGGATGCACCATTACCCAAGTCTATAAATTGATTAACTTGATAGTTTTTAAATTCAGAACTAAATGCTGCGAAGTTTAAAATTAAGCTGTTACGGTAAAAGTTACCTTTTAAACCCAACTCTGCACTACCAACGGTTTCTTTATCAAATTGAATACCCGCTGCGAGGTCGGCATTGGTGATGAAGTCGAGATTATAACCGCCGCTTTTAAAACCAGTTGAATATTTAGCATAACCGTTTAGGTTTTTATTAAAAGCATGGTTAAAGCTCAGTGCATAAGATACATAGTTGTCGCTACGTGAGTCGACCAGTTGACCGTCAGTACTACCAATACCAAAAATCCCTGAAGCAGAACCGTCTAGCAACCAATCAAGATCTTTTGTCTCATCCGTATAGCGCAATCCCAAAGCAAGCGAGCTGTCTTCGCTCAGGTCATAACCACCGTTAAAATAAGCTGCATAACTGTCAGTTGTCACAAAGCCGGTATTGGTTACGACTGAACCTGGTACATTCCCAAACAAGAATGAATGGACACCATTGATTGCATCTCGTCGAGTATCTGCGTCTTGACGGTATAAATACAATCCAGCGACGTAATCAAGGCCGGAATCATTTTGTGGAGAGATGAATTGAAATTCTTGAGACCACTGCTCATATTGATCAGAATATTCAATCACCAATAAATCAGCCGCTGCATAATCCGAATCATTACGATAAAAAATATCGGTATCACGATATGCTGTAATTGATTTTATGTCGTAGCCATTGTCCATAGAATAAGACAAGTCTAATGATCCGCCGACTATATCGCGCTTCTCAAAGGTATCTATAGTGGTGGCGACTTCATCTTTCTCAGGAGCAGCCAAATCCAGCATAGTGCTTAGGGTATCGGAAATCGCTTCCCCTAAAAATGATAGGCGTTCGGTGTTCAGTCCATCTACGCTAAAGTTAAGCTCTAACTTGTCAGATAGTTGTGAGCGAAACTGACCGCGATAAGCTAAGGCATCACGCTCGTTTAAATCGTTGCCTGTCGTAAGGTTTTTGATATACCCATCACGATCCAACTTAGTAACCGAAAATTTAGCCGCACTGGTATCCGAAATGGGTACGTTAATCTGGCCCTGAATTTCCCGAGCGCCCATGTTACCTATAGAAGCACTCAATTTTCCTTCGAGCTCGTCAGACGGCTTTTTGGATATTAAATTAATTGCACCAGCTACCGTGTTTTTACCAAACAGGGTACCTTGTGGTCCGCGTAATACTTCTACTCGTTCTAAATCAAGTAACTCTTGGTTTAGAGCTGGAGACTGACCAAGATATACGCCGTCCAAATAAACCCCTACTCGCGTGTCAAAACCGATATTTCGGCTGTTCGCCCCTACCCCACGAATCGTAATGGCCGAGGTAAAGTCAGTGGTGCGAGTAATGGATAAATTAGGAATGAAATCAGCAAGTTCAGTTAATTGGGTAATCCCAGTTTGCTCAATACTGGACGCACTGAAAGACGAAATTGCGATGGGGACTTCAGATAATTGTTGGGTTCTTTTTTGGGCGGTAACAACAACGACTTCATATTCTTCTTCATTGTCAGTATCCGCTTGCGGTGTTTGTTGAGCGATACTGTTGGAAGACAAAGCTAATGCGATACTGGTAATCAGGCCTTTTTGACAAATGGAAAATTTGCTGGGTAAATCAGTAACTAGACTTTTCATTAGAGGTTCCTTTTACTCTTTTTTATAAAACAAATCATTTAATTAGATTAACTATTTTGTTCAGTTGTACCATGTTGATAGTATTTTCTTAACTTGGCAAGCTAAGTTGTTAATGAAATTAGAAAATTTGTTAATTTACACATGATTTGTTGCGGATAAAACGCGCCTATAAACGGCAATATAAATAGCCAATGAGGCTACAATTAACTCCAAATTAGCGGTTATTTAGGTCTAGGAAGAGTTTATGGGATAGTGAAAGTCGAAGCCTATCACTTGCTCCATTTTTGTACAGCAAGATCATCAGATTGTCTTTTTTCAATCCAATACTCAGCATCGTCCCTAAGTTCCTTTTTCCAAAAGGGCGCTTGGGTTTTTAAAAAATCCATTAAAAACTGGCAAGCCTCAAACGCCTCTTTTCTATGTTTAGCACTCACTCCGACAAACACAATCTGTTGATTGACATCTAACTGCCCAATTCGATGAATGATAGTGATTGCGCCTAATGACCACTTTTGGGTCGCTTGTAGAGCCAAATCTTCGAGTACTTTCTCCGTCATTCCGGGATAATGTTCGAGGAATAATCCCTTAACATTTGCACCTAAATTCATATCCCGAACTAAACCAGTGAAGGTAGCAATGGCACCATATTGAGTACCATGATTTTTCAGTCGTTGATATTCTTCAGCATGCTCAAAATCTTGCGGCTGTACGAGAATGTTAATTAACTGGCTTGCTTTAAACATCATTAGCCTCCAGTGACCGGAGGGAAAAACGCCACTTCGTCATCTGCTTGTAAAACAGTATCAAAGTCACTTATGGTCTGGTTAACCGCAACCAAAATATTACCGCTTGATAGATACTGTTGCCAAAGTTCGCCCTTAGAAGCCAAAACATCACGCAAAGCATGCACAGTATCGGGGGTTTCGCTTAACAATAATTCTGCAACACCCAGTTGTTCTCTCAGTTGACCAAAAAACAGTATTTTCATCAAACCCTCTTTAACACGATTGAGATTCGCTGCGGTGCCAATTGCCTGTCTTTCCACCACTTTTTTGCTCAACTTTAATATCGCCAATCAACATATGCGGATCAACCGCTTTGCACATATCAAAAAGCGTCAATGCAGCGACAGAAACAGCCGTCAGCGCTTCCATTTCAACGCCAGTTTGCCCCGCCAGTTTGCAGGTAGCCAAAATATTTACGCGATTTGTTGTTGTATCAACATTAAAATCCACTTGTACTTTAGATAGCATTAATGGGTGGCACAGCGGAATTAGATCAGCGCATTTTTTCGCGGCTTGTATACCTGCAATGCGAGCCACCGCAAAAACATCACCTTTAGCGTGTTGTCCATTTGCGATCATAGTTAATGTATCAGCCTGCATTTGCACAAATCCAGACGCTCTGGCCGTTCTTTGAGTGACGGCCTTGTCGGTTACATCCACCATATTTGCCCGACCTTTGTGATCGATATGGCTTAGGCTTTTTCCACTTTCTGTTGACTGATTACTCACCTTATCCCCTACTTTCGCATTGCTCAATATTGAGGTTTTTTAGGTGAACCACAAAATTACAAGGTTTATGACGACTATCTAATTGTTCCAGTAATATATCTTGCCAGCCGGTTTTACATGCACCAGTTGAACCTGGTAAACAAAATATAGCAGTGCCGTTTGCCATTCCTGCCAGCGCTCTGGATTGCACAGTAGAAGTACTAATTTGTTGATAAGAAATATGTCGAAATAGCTCGCCGAACCCTTCGATTTGCTTATCAAATAGTACTTCTAATGCTTCTGGAGTCATATCCCTTGGTGTAAAGCCTGTGCCGCCAGTGGTGATCACTACCTGAACATTTTCCGCTAAGATCCAATTAGAAACGATACTACGCAGTTGATATTTATCATCTTTACAAATTCGCTTCTCCACCACTTGATGCCCAGCACTGCTTGCCGCCTCAACTAGGTAACGTCCCGATGTGTCAGTTTCCTCATCTCGGGTATCCGACACAGTTAACACAGCGATATTCAGTGCTATAAACTTATTGGTAGCAGGCATTTGTCCTCCATAAAACTGTTCTAAACCCCATCTAGCATGGAAACATTTGTTTCACTTGTTGCATTTGTTCGGGCGTATTTACATTATAAAAAGCATGTTGTGAAATTTGGTCTTCAGACAATTCAATTTCAGTTGCGGCGAGTTTTTTCAGCAACGAAAATATAGATCGATCATTGGATTGAATTTGCCCATTGAGTGTTTGCTTAAAATTATCATCTAAGATGATAAAAAACGGCATAGGATGAGATTGGAAATAACAAGCTGAATGCTGTTCTCGCCCCTGTAAAGCAAGTTGCTTTAGACTATCTGCTGGGAATACCGGCATATCAATGGGAACAACTAATAAGCTGTCGACATTGGCTAATCGATGTTCAGGAAGATTTAACACCGCATCCAGTGCAGCTAAAGGCCCCTTATCAATCAATCTGTCGGTAAGCGCACCTTTTAAGGTGTTAGAACTAATCACCTGATTTTTGATCCCGATGGATTCAAAACGATTGATGGCAAGTTGTAAAAAAGACACGCCAGCCAGATTCAATGTGGACTTATCAACCCCCATTCGACTAGACCGCCCTCCGGCTAAAATCAGTCCCAAGGTTTTGCTTAAGCAGTCTGGTTCAGCCAACATCTTTAACCGCCTAACATTGCCAAGTGTTTAGTGGCACCCGTGAAACCTTGATCTAACCAATGCGTTGCATCTTTATCACCTAACAATTTTTGCAATTGTCGCTGTAATTGCTGTGTATCTTGTTGTTGTAAATATTCTCGAATATCCAAACCTTTATCAGCAAAAAGACATAGGTGTAACTTACCAGTTGCACTTATTCTAAGTCGATTACAGGTCGCGCAAAAGTCTTTACTGTAAGGCATGATAAGGCCAATTTTACCCTGATAATCAGGGTGCCAAAATTCTTGAGCGGGCCCGGCGGTGTTATTTTGGATCACTGGGCTCCAACCGTTTTCAGTTAGATACTGCTGAATTGGCTCACCAGACAAATGATTTAATTTGAAAAAATCTTTGTTTTCACCCGTCTCCATCAATTCAATAAGTCTAAAGGTAATAGGTGTATGTTTTAACCAGTTTAAAAATACACTGAGTTCGTTACCGTTATATTGGCGCATTAGCACGCCATTTACTTTGACTTTTAAGCCACGTTCAATACCACGACTGATACCTGCCAAAATCGTTTCGAGTTTATCGTGTCCGGTGATACTTTCGAACATGCGAGGATCAAGGCTATCTATGCTGACATTCAGCGAATTCAGACCCGCATCTACCCAAGAGTCGATTTGCTGTTCTAAACGATAACCATTGGTGGTAATTGCAACCTGTTCAATACCAGGTGTTGAGGCGGCAATTTGTATAATCTCAGGGAGATCTTTGCGTAATGAGGGCTCACCTCCGGTTATCCTAATTTTCTTAGTTCCTAGCTCTGCAAAACCAGCACATATTTGGCGAATTTCAGACAAACTTAAAAAATTACGATCGGAGTCGCATTGGTAACCATCAGGAAGGCAATAGTCGCAACTGAAGTTACAAACATCTGTGACGGACAGCCGCAAGTAATGGAAGCGACGTCCATATTTATCTTTTAACACGTTAAACACCTTTCCAAAGTCACGAACAACCAAATTGTTGAACATGTAGCGGGAGGCAAACTAGTTTCCCAATTTACCCTGGCAACCCATTATAGTTGCGGCCAAAACTACCTATATTGTATTTCAATACTTAGTAATAGAGGCTCGGAGTTTCATTTTTACTATCACTTACTATATTAAGATCTTACTGAGCGTTAGTATAGCATTGTTGATAATGGCATTTAACCTCACTATTGAGGTGCAACGCAAATTGTTTATTGTTGATGAAGATAATCGAGCTTATTTGAAATCAATGAATCTTATTTTGCACAATTGTATAAATAAAATTAGCACCATATTGGCACGTTTGTTGTAAGTTCTATTTGATGATAATGAAAATTCCAATTAATTATTTACTCTATAAAGGCTAATTTTGAAGGTAACCCCAGAATCTAAAAGGCTACTTGAAGCCTTTATCGAAAAACACCAACTCGATGCGAACTTTGGCGACGTTGCGCTAACATGGTTCATCCCTTTAGCTGAAAAACTAAAAATGCACCATGACGGTGCAGAAGGGCCGATTTTTGTTGGTATTAATGGTTGCCAAGGTTCTGGTAAATCCACCCTAACAGAACTGGTACTCACCTATTTAGTAGAAATAAAACAACTGCGCGTGATAAACCTTTCACTCGATGACTTTTATTTTTCAAAAGATTATCGACAACAGTTAGCGCAAAATATACATCCTTTATTAGCGACCCGTGGCGTACCAGGGACCCACGATACAGCGTTATTAAAACAAGTATTGCTCAGTTTAAAGGAACGCAAAACTGGGTTTGCCATTCCACGGTTTAATAAAGCAACAGACGACCCTTTCCCAACGGAAGATTGGCCTATCATCGAAGAGCCTGTGGATATTATATTGATGGAAGGTTGGTGCTGGGGAGTCACTGCGCAAACCAACGAGCAGCTGTCAGTTCCGGTAAACACCTTAGAGTCTGAAGAAGACAGCAATAGCGTTTGGCGCACTTTTGTTAATCAACAACTGCAAACTGAATATCAAAACTTATATCAATTAATGGATTTTTGGGTAATGTTAAAAGCACCTTCTTTTGAATGTGTATTTGATTGGCGCTTGCAGCAAGAACAAAAACTTATCCAAAAATTGGCAACTGCTTCGAATTCTGAAGCTAACAGTGGGATTATGTCAGCAAACGAAATTAAACGATTTATTCAGCACTATCAAAGACTAACGGATCAGAGTTTGGCTACTCTTAGTGAAACCTGTGATGTCGTATTTGAATTAGATAAACATCGAAAAATTATCAACGTAAAGGGGATAAAATGAGCGACCAGTTTGTCATTTTTACCGATATGGATGGCACATTACTGGATCATCATTCTTACAGCCACGAAGCCGCAAAAAAGATGCTCGCTTTTTTGAAAAAAAATAATATTCCAGTTATTCCGAATACCAGTAAAACCTATGATGAAATGCAGGAATTGACCGAGCAATTAGACTTACAAGGTCCGTTCATTGTGGAAAATGGCGCGGCAATCCATATCCCACATGGTTTCTTCAAGAAAAAACCCGCACATACCCAATGGGTTGGTAAAAATTGGGTTCGCAATTTCACCTCCAAGAAAAGTTATTGGTTAAGTTTACTAAAGAAAATTGAAAGTGATTTTGCCGGTCAATTTACCCACTTTTCAAAAATGACACTTTCCGAGATATGTGATGCTACTGGATTAGAACCGGAACAAGCAAAACGGGCTGCAAATAGGTTATACGGTGAACCAGTATTATGGCTTGGAAGCGAACAACAAAAGAAAGAATTTATCAAGTGCGTCACACAATTGGGGGCTAAAACCCTGATAGGCGGACGCTTTATTCATATTTCAGGAGAAACAGATAAAGGTGCAGCGTTAAATTGGTTTGTCGGTGAATTACAACGCCAATATCCAGAGATAAACTGGGTTTCAATTGCATTAGGAGACGGTCAAAATGATGCTGCTATGCTTGATGCTGCAGACATTGCAGTGCGCATCAAGTCTCCCGTTAACGACTACCCGCAATTACAACGTACAGAAAATGTGTTTGATAGCCAACTCGAAGGACCTGAGGGTTGGACTGAATGTCTTCAAAAAATATTAAATTTAACGTTAAAGGAGCCAGAAAATGGCTGATTTTTACCAAAACGGAATAACCACAACATTACACCAACTTTCAAAACGTCCCATTGATGAAATGGAATCTGAATTGTTGGCCTTTTCTAAAAAACGTCCTTTAGGGCTGCTATTGCCAAGTTTGTTTTCTGAACTTGAGGGCGAAGCAATGCCTGAAATCATCAATCATATTTGCAAAGTTCCTTATTTAAATGAAATTGTAATTGGTTTGGACAGAGCTTCAAAAGAACAATATCAGCACGCTATTAAGTTTTTTGACAAACTTCCGCAACACCATCGTATTTTGTGGAATGATGGCCCGCGTTTAAAAGCCATTGATAAAGAATTAGCCGACATGGGCTTAGCGCCAAAAGAAATGGGTAAAGGCCGCAATGTTTGGTATTGCATGGGCTATATTCTTGCCACAGGACGGGCAGAATCCATCGCGCTGCACGATTGTGACATTTTAACCTATGATCGAAGCTTACTTGCCAAATTGATTTATCCGGTTGCTCATCCACAGTTCAATTATGAATTTTGTAAAGGTTATTATGCCCGTGTAGCAGATGGGAAAATTAACGGTCGTGTTTCCCGCTTATTAGTGACTCCGTTGTTACGAGCGTTAAAACGCACCGTAGGTAATAACGAATACTTAGAATTCATGGACAGTTTTAGATATCCATTGGCGGGCGAATTTTCATTCAGACGTGATGTGTTAAATGATATTCGTATTCCTAGCGATTGGGGATTAGAAATAGGCGTGTTGTCCGAAATGCACCGAAACTACTCCCATAATCGTTTGTGTCAGGTAGACATTGCTGAAACTTATGACCACAAACACCAAGATCTATCCTTACATAACGATCAAGGTGGCTTGTCTAAAATGTCCATAGACATTACCAAAGCACTATTTCGTAAGTTGGCAACGCAAGGGTTTACATTCACCAATGAGTCCTTCCGTACACTCAAAGCGACCTATTTTCGTATTGCATTAGATTTTGTTGAAACATACCACAACGATGCGGTAATGAATGGTTTAGAACTAGACATCCATAGAGAAGAAAAAGCGGTAGAAATGTTTGCTGAAAACATTATGAAAGCAGGTCAAAGTTTCCTTGAAAACCCAATGGAAACCCCCTTCATACCGAGTTGGAACCGAGTTATTAGTGCTGTTCCAGATATACTTGAGCGCATCAAAGATGCAGTTGAAATGGACTACGAAGAGTTTCGATATTAACAGTAAGGGGATACATAAATGTCTGAAGCTTATACCTGGCTGTGTGAAAAAGTACAACATCACTTAGATGTCATTTATCAAGGGGTTGATATTCCTCAAAGTAGTGAGGAAATCGCAAAGTCTCTTATCACTACAATGAGATTAGATGAGGTAAGCGATAGACAGGTTCCAGTGCCTCATCAAAATCATTGGAACGAACAGGACATTATATTAATTACCTATGGGGATAGCATAGAGTCAGAAACGCAGAATCCATTGGTAACGTTACACCAGTTTTTGAACAAATATGTGAAAGATACAATTAATGCGGTGCATATATTGCCATTTTTTCCTTATAGTTCAGATGATGGCTTCGCGGTGATTGACTACTCGAGTGTGAATGAATCTCTGGGTAATTGGTTAGACGTTAAGTCAATTTCCAGCAATTATCGCTTAATGTCCGACTTGGTCATTAATCACTGCTCTTCGCGCAGCGTATGGTTTGATAATTTTATTAAATGTGAAGGCACTGGCAGTGATTTTTTCTTCACTGTTGATGACGATTACGATATCTCTAACGTGGTAAGACCGCGCACATCGGAATTGTTACGGGAAACCAAAACCGAGAACGGAATTAAAAAAGTGTGGTGCACTTTTAGTCATGATCAGGTGGACTTTGACTTTCAAAATCCTAAGGTTTTGGCGGCCTTTGTTTCAATAATCCGTCAATACTTGGATCATGGTGTCAGAATTTTCAGGTTAGATGCGGTTGCTTTTCTTTGGAAGAAATCAGGCACTACCTGCATCAATTTGGAAAAAACCCATGAAGTTATTCGCTTACTTCGAACATTAATCGAATATGCGCAAAACGACAGTATTATTATTACAGAAACTAACATTCCTAATCGTGAAAACCTCACATATTTTGGTAATGCTAACGAAGCCCATGCGGTGTACAACTTTTCATTGCCACCGCTGTTGGTCAACACATTGGTTACCGGAGACTGTACTTATTTAAAGAACTGGCAAATGAGCATGCCCCCTGCACAAAACGGGACGACCTATTTTAACTTTATTGCCTCCCATGACGGCATAGGTCTGCGCCCAGCAGAGGGTTTACTCGATGAAAAAGAAATCAATACCTTGGTTAACACTATGCAGAGTTTTGGCGGGATGGTGTCTTGGCGTACCCTACCCGGTGGCAAGCAAAAACCCTACGAAATTAATATCGCTTTATTCGATGCGTTAAAAGGAACCACTAAAGGACCTGATAATTTAGGTATGGAAAGATTCATTTGTGCTCACGAAATTATGTTTGCACTTGAAGGCATACCTGGGTTGTATGTGCATAGTTTACTGGCCACCGGGAATGATTATGAAAGGGTCACTAATACCAGCCAGAATCGCTCCATTAACCGTAGGCGCTGGGATATGTCGGAACTTGAAGATCAACTGAGTAATAAAGACAGCCAGCATGCCATAGCACTTCAACGGATGAATCATTTACTGTCAATTCGAATTAATCAAAAGGCATTTCATCCCAACGCCACACAATTTACCTTGCAGTTAGGGAATAAATTATTTGGCTTTTGGCGACAAAGTATCGATAGAAGACAAAGCATATTCTGTATAAGCAATATCACTGATACACAGCAAACTGTTGTTATGTCGGATATTAACTTAATTGGAACAGACTGTTGGTGGGATCTCATCACTGGAAATGAAATCATTTTAGATCATTCTGATTTTATTTTATCGCCGTATCAAACGGTTTGGATAAGTAACACTCGCAGTATGTAAAGTCTATGTTATAAGTCATGGGGATAGTTTGCTGTCACTTTTTTGCACCACCCTATCTCCATGATTTATTTGATAAATATTTTACCCCTTCGATTAGTGTGACCGAACATACACACATTAACATGTTATTTACATGCTTTTCTCGCAGCATTTCAACCCTCCCCACACAAATTAATCATAACCATATGATATTAAAAGACATCTCCATTCTGGCACGGTAAGTGTAATACCCCACTTATACAACAAACGTTATTGTTGTTTTGTTAAGAGGCAATTTGAGTAGTGCCTGTATTAATCCGAAACACGAAAATCTAAATCAAGTGGAGATATGAAGATGAAAAAAGCTATCCTTATCAGCGCGTTCGTTTTAGCCAGTAGTTCTGTTTATGCACAAGAAGACAAAATATCAATTTTAGATACAGATGCAGATGGTCGTATAAGTGTAGAAGAAGCGGCAAGCGATCCAGCGTTGTCAGCCGTTTTTGCAGAATTAGATATGAACAAAGATGGTTACCTAACCCCTAGTGAGTTAGCCGAACACTAAGGTTTCGAATAGTCATTCAACATTCAAACAACACCTACATTGAGTTGGTGTTGTTTTTTGTTTTTCCCGCTAACGCAATTGCCTATATTATTTCCCCAGCCATAACCTAATTAGGCATATTTTTAATAATTAAAATATGTTATCAATAGGTTCAGACATCATATAAAAGTATTATCGACGTTTAATTGAACGAAATGGTCAAGTAAACAACATCACTTGTTCTGTCACGATTAACCTAAAGTACTCCCTCTTTTATTTGGATAATTAGTAAGCAATACGTCAAGGAATTTACAGCATGTACAAAATTTTATTCATTTCATTATTTATGGTTTTGCAATCTTTTTATGCGCAAGCCGCACCCTTATGGAAAATAAGTAAAGGAGATGACTTTGTAATTATCGGTGGCACAATCCATGTATTAAGTGCAACAGATTATCCTTTGCCTGAAGAGTTTGAAAAAGCTTATCAAGCTTCAGATACGCTAGTATTTGAATCCGATATCGTCAGAATGAATAGTCCCGAATTCCAACAGCAATCATTACAGTATATTTTATTGCAAGATGGTAAGACCATTAAAGACTTTTTGTCAGAGCAAACCTACCAAGATCTTGAAACTCATTTACAACAACGTAATCTCTCTTTGCAACAATTTTCTATGCTAAAACCGAGCTTTTTATCCGTCACCTTGTCGATGATTGAACTGCAAATGATGGGGGTAAGCAGTGCTGGCGTAGATGTATATTACTCTACCAAGGGTATGGGCGATCAAAAGCAAGCAAAATGGTTTGAAGAGCCTGAAGAACAAATGGCTATGCTGGCAGACATGGGTAAAGGGGAAGAAGACGCCATGATTGCCTATAGCCTTAAAGATGTAGCAAAAATAAAAGAAATGATGCCAAAACTGATTAATGCTTGGCGTGCCGGTGATTTAGACAAATTAGCAGAAATAGGTATTGATGAAATGCAGCGTGATTATCCAGAGATTTATGATCAATTATTAGTTCAGCGTAATAAAAACTGGCTACCTAAGATTGAACAACTTTTTGACAACCAACAAAACGAATTAATTTTAGTCGGGGCATTACATTTAGCGGGTGAGCAAAGCGTACTTAAATTAATGCAAGAAAAAGGCTACAGCATCGAAAAATACTAATTTCGTTTCTAGGTAGTTAGTATAATCACAATGCGCTAACTACCTCTTTTCTATATACAATCATAGTCAAAGTTTTGATTATTTTGATTTGGTAACCCATTAAAATCACGTTATATTAGCGCCCTCCTTTACTTCCAGCTTTAGTGTTAATTTGAATGAAAAATAGTGACTCCACCATGCCGAACTTAATGCCAATTGAAAATGCACTAGATAAAATGTTGCAGCAATGCGATACCTTAGTAGAGCAGGAAACTATTTCAATCATAGATGCATTGAACCGAATCACCGCAGAGGCTATTTTTGCAAAACTGCAAGTGCCGCCAAAAAATAACTCAGCAATGGATGGGTTTGCGTTTCAGGTTGACCACGAATTACCCCAAGGCACCACATTAACCATTCAAGGACAAGCTTTAGCTGGGCAGCCCTTTGATGATGAGGTAAAAGCGGGACACTGCATCAGAATAACCACAGGCGCAATCCTGCCCGCCGGTACGAATACCGTCATGATGCAAGAAAACGTAGCGATACACGAAAATAACATCGTTTTGAATCAAGCTACAAAGGCAGGTAACAGTGTTCGCCTTGCCGGTGAAGACATCCAATTAGGACAGCAAGTTATCGCAGCGGGAGAAAAACTCACGCCTGCACATATGGCATTATTAGCCTCGATTGGAGAACCTTCAGTAACTGTATTGCGCAAACCTAGAGTGGCAATTATCGCAACGGGGGATGAATTAGTGGTGCCTGGCGATAAGTTGAAAAATGGTCAAATATACGAAAGTAATAGATTCGCATTACAGGGTTTATTGCAGCAAATGAATGTAGATATCATTCATTATGGCATCATAGAAGATGATCCCGATAAAATTGCAGACGTTTTATTAGATGCCAGTCGTAAGGCGGATCTAATTTTATCCTGTGGCGGGGTTTCCGTAGGCGATGCTGATTATGTTAAGCAAGTATTAGAAAAAGTAGGACGCATCGATTTTTGGAAAGTCGCGATTAAACCAGGAAAACCTTTTGCGTTTGGTATGGTTAATGATGCCATATTTTGTGGTTTACCTGGAAATCCCGTTTCCTCTTATGTCACCTTTGAAAAACTAGTAACGCCCCTATTACATAAACTTATGGGACGCAAAAGCGTTAACCAGTTTACGATTAACGCTACCTGCGCTGCTCCTATTTTTAAGCGAGCTGGGCGTGCTGATTTTCAAAGAGGCATAGCATACCAAGACGAACACGGAGAATATTGGGTAAAACCTAATGGTAGTCAAGGCTCTGGCATCATGTCATCCATAGCATCCGCAAATTGTTATATTCTCCTGGAAAAAGAACAGACTAACTTGCCGACAGGCGCAAAAATTAAGATTGAATTATTTTGACTAATTTAAAAACCGAATTAAAGCAGCTAGTAAACCTTGCTTGGCCGCTGCTTATTGCTCAAATTACCCAAACCTTAATGGGTGTGTCCGATACCATCATGGCAGGCCGCTATTCAGCAACCGATATGGCAGCAGTGGCAATTGGGTTCAGCATTACCATTCCCATCTTGTGCTTTGTACAAGGTCTAGCGATGGCCATTCCGCCAATCGTCTCGAAACTGCACGGAGCTGGCGAATCGGAAAAAGCAGCGCAAAAGGTTCACCAAGCGTTTTATTTGATTATTCCAGTATCGATCTGTATTGCTCTTTCAGTATTCTTTATAGAGTACTGGTTTTCGTTGATGGACATCGAAGACAAATTACGCGATATCACTACTGATTACATGAAGTACATTGTTGTATCAGCCCCAGCGTTCGCTGGATATCAAATTTTGCGTAATTATTGCGAAGGTTTGTCATTTACTAAACCGACTATGTTAATCATGGGATTAGGGTTAATCATCAATATTCCAGCAAACTATATATTGATATACGGTAAATTTGGTTTGCCGGCTATGGGTGGTGTTGGATGTGGTTTGGCAACAAGCTTAGTATTTTTTGCGATGTTTATTGGCACCGCACTCTATATCCATTTGTCTAAGCGTATTAACAGCAATTTATTTCAGAACTGGTCAAAACCCGATATTAGACAAATTTACATTACTTTAAAGTTGGGACTTCCGATTGCGTTGACCTTACTTTTTGAAGTGACCTTATTTGGTGTGGTTGCACTGCTATTGTCACCACTTGGACCATTAACCGTTGCATCGCACCAGATCGCCCTCAACTTTTCAGCGACCATGTTTATGTTTCCACTGAGTTTAGGTATGGCAACAACTATACGTGTAGGTCATTTTTGGGGTAAACAAGATCAGGTTGGCGCAGCATTGGCAACCAAAACGGCAATCCTTTTAGGCCTTTTTATTGCGTGTTTTACAGCAATCATAACCATAGTCGCTAAACAACAAATTTCCATGCTTTACACTGAAAATCGGCAAGTGATTGAGCTGGCCATGAGCCTAATGACCCTAGCTGCAATGTTTCAGCTTTCCGATTCTGTTCAAGCAATATCCGCAGGTGCATTACGGGGATACAAAGATACAACTGCGATGTTCATTATTTGCTTTTTTGCATATTGGGGCGTGGGTTTGCCAACCGGAATAATTCTAGCGCTAACCGATTTTATTGTACCTGCTTTAGGTGCATCTGGATTCTGGATCGGTTTTATTTGCGGGTTAACAAGTGCCGCTATTATGTTGGGGTTCAGATTGAGTGTTATTCAAAAACGATTGAGATTACACCCTGAAATGTTTGACAATGCTTAAGGTTTTTTAGACTAAACCGGTGACAATAGAGCTTTCAAAAAAAGGTTTAAACACATCTGTCTCACCAACAAAAAAAGCTTGTAATAAATACAAGCTTTTTTCATTTCAGTGGCTAAAAAACACTACTTAGAAAGTGTTTTAGCACCTTCAACCGCCGCTTTAGCAAGCTCAGTGATACGATCCCAATCACCCGCTTCAACCGCATCGTCTGGCACCAACCAAGAACCGCCAGCACACTGAACGTTTGGCAAAGCCAAGTAATCTAAATAATTATTCGGACCGATTCCACCTGTTGGACAAAACGTGATATCAGGGAAAGGACCGCCAATAGATTTCAGCGCTTTTATACCACCTGAAGCTTCTGCAGGGAAAAACTTAAAGTGTGTGTAACCGATATCCAATCCAGTCATCAGCTCAGATATTGAAGCTATACCTGGGATTAGAGATATTGAACAACGTTTGCCTGCTTCCAATAAGCTGGTAGTCATCCCTGGGCTAATTGCAAAAATAGCGCCTGCTTCTTCAACTTGCTTTAACTGCGCTTCGTTAGTCACTGTACCAGCACCAATAATGGCTTCAGGAACTTCAGTGGCGATTTTTTTGATCACATCAAGAGCGATTTCAGTGCGTAATGTCACTTCAAGTACTTTAATGCCGCCTTTTATTAAAGCTTTTGCAACAGGTACTGCATGTTCAATATTTTTGATAACTAATACAGGTACGACTGGCCCCTGACTAAAAACTTCTTGCGAACTCATTTTCCAATTAAATGACATATTGCTTACTCCTTATGATTCTGTTGTAAATAGGCAGCTGCGCCCAGTAAACCATGATCAGGTTCTGTAATGATGTAGGTTGGGATGTTAGAGACATAATGTCTAAATCGTCCCTTGTCTTCAAAACGAGCACGAAACTTACTACTTTTAATAAAGTCAACAAAACGTGAAGCAATACCACCACCGATATATACGCCGCCATAGGTTGCTAAATTAAGCGCTAAGTTACCTGCAAAACTACCCATAATTTTGCAAAACTGCTGCAATGTTTCTACGCAGATTTCACATTCTTCAGATAGCGCTTTTTCAGTAATTTGGGCTGGATCAGCAAAAATAGCTGCTTGCTGATGTTTCTCTGCCAACCCTTCATAGATATGTACGATGCCACGGCCTGATAAAACCTCTTCAGCAGACACATGCCCTAATTTCTTTTTAAGGTAGCGCCAAATAGCGAATTCATTCTCGTCATTTGCGGCAAAATCAACATGTCCGCCTTCGCCATCTAGAGCTTTCCAACCTTTATCCGTAAAAGTGAGGTGTTCTACACCTAAACCCGTACCTGGTCCAAAAACAGCAATATTGGCATTCAATTTTGGCGCACCAGCGCCAATTTGAACTTTTTGATCATCCTTTAACACTGGCAATGAATGCGCCACAGAAGTGAAGTCATTAATAACCCCCAGCCAATCCAAAGATAAACCTTTGGTTAGCTGGTCAATGGAAAACTCC
Organism: Alteromonas sp. M12; assembly: GCF_037478005.1. Taxonomy (NCBI): domain Bacteria; kingdom Pseudomonadati; phylum Pseudomonadota; class Gammaproteobacteria; order Alteromonadales; family Alteromonadaceae; genus Alteromonas; species Alteromonas sp. M12. The sequence goes on from NZ_CP144164.1 coordinate 2,722,868, forward strand.
CATGTGTGATTGGTCATTTTTACCCAATCACCGATTACCGGGCACGCTATTGCGATACACCCAAAACTAAACTTAACCTCTGGAAATTCGCTAAAGTAATGTTTAATCGCATCTTCAATCGTAGGAAAATCAACACATAAATATTTTTTGATATTGATTAAGTTATGTCCTTCAACTTGGCAAATACGAATATTTGTCCCACCGACATCGGCTACGAATTTAGAGGTCATGTTGATTACCTGATCCAGCAAATAGAGAACATGCGCCCTGCTCTGCACCCGTTAGAGAGTTGCGCATAGAAGCAAACATTTCACGGCCCATACCAATTTGGTGTTTGTCAGTTTGTGCCACTTTAGTTTTTCGTTTCGCCAATTCTTCAGTGCTAACCAATAAACACATCTCACCGGTTTCAGTGTTGAGCTCGATTAAATCGCCACTTTCGACTTTGGCTAACAAACCACCGTGATAGGCTTCAGGGGTCACATGGATAGCAGCTGGTACTTTTCCAGATGCACCAGACATACGACCATCGGTGACTAAAGCAACTTTAAAGCCTTTGTCCTGCAACACACCAAGAGGCGGCGTTAAACTATGCAGTTCAGGCATACCAATCGCTGCCGGACCTTGGAAACGAACGACAACAATACAATCTTTATCTAAATCACCGGCCTTGAAGGCATCGGCCAATTCGAACTGATCTTCAAATACCACTGCCGGAGCTTTAATTTTGCAATGAGGTTCACGTAATGCCGAAGTTTTCATCACCGCACGGCCCAAATTGCCATGCAAAACAGATAAACCGCCATCGGGTTTAAATGGTTTAGCAACAGATGAGATCACTTCAGGATCAAATGACTCAGCCGGACCATCTTGCCAAGTCAACTCGCCATCTTTCAATGTAGGTTCTTTGGTATATTGTTCTAACCCTTCGCCACAAATGGTTTTCACATCGTTATGCAATAAACCGGCGCTTAGCAATTCTTTAAACAAAACTGCCATACCGCCAGCGGCAGTAAAGTGGTTAATATCAGCAGAACCGTTCGGATAAATCCGTGTTAACAAAGGTACTGCATTGGAAATGTCAGAAAAGTCATCCCAATTTATCTCATAACCCGCAGAGCGTGCGACTGCAACTAAATGCATGGTGTGGTTAGTTGAGCCACCTGTTGCAAGTAATGCGACTAAGCCATTGACTAATGCTTTGGCATCCACAATATGACCAATAGGCGTATAATTATCACCTAAATCGGTTAATCGAGTCACTTGACGGGCAGCGGCTTTAGTTAATTCATCCCGTAAATCCGTACCTGGATTAACAAAAGAAGAGCCTGGCAAATGCAGTCCCATCACCTCAACCACTAATTGGTTACTGTTAGCGGTACCATAAAAGGTACACGTACCCGCTGAGTGATAACTTTTCGATTCTGATTCAAGTAACTCTTTGCGCCCTACTTTACCTTGAGCGAACATTTGGCGTACGCGCGCTTTTTCTTTATTAGGTAAACCAGAAGGCATTGGACCCGCAGGTACAAAAACTGTTGGTAAATGTCCAAAACTCAAAGCGCCCATTAATAATCCTGGGACGATTTTGTCACAAATGCCCAGCATCAATGCGCCATCGAACATATTATGCGACAGCCCTACTGCGGTAGAAAGAGCAATGACATCACGACTCATCAAGCTCAGATCCATGCCAGGATTACCTTGAGTAACCCCATCACACATAGCCGGAACACCACCGGCAAACTGGGCAACACTACCGATATCACGAATAGCATCTTTTAGTATTTGCGGATAAGCTTCATAAGGTTGGTGTGCAGAAAGCATGTCATTGTATGACGATACAATGGCAATATTTGATTTAGTTAAGCTAGTTAAATCAGCTTTATCTTCTGTATTACAGGCAGCAAAACCATGGGCTAAGTTGCCACAAGATAAAACACCACGATGTGGCCCTTGCAAGCGTGCGCTTTCAATTTTGTCTAGATAATTTTGTCTGGATTGTCGACTTCGTTCGATAATCCGCTCGGTTACTTCTTGAATCACAGAATTCATATGTTCTCCTAAGCAGCCCAAATAAGTTTTACATCGGTATTATTAAAGACGGCTCGAATAGGCATTTCCAAGGCGTCATCACTTTGCTGAGCAATGTCGATAATACGTTTTTTAGATTCACCCACTAAATGTAAAAAGATATTTTCACTGTTGAGTATACTTTTTAATGTTAGTGACATTCTTTGATTTGGCGCAGTGGTAGGAGTAACCGCAATATAATCGCTATCTAAATTGGTATTTAAGCCTTGTTCCAATTGTTCAGAACAGGGAAACAGCGAAGCGGTGTGACCATCTTCACCCATGCCAAGAATTAACGCATCAAAAGGCGTTTTTATCTTGCTTAAATTCGTATTTAAAAAAGACACGGCATCACAGGCATCGGCCTCTGATGTTTTTAATCCAAAAAAATTCGCCACTGCGGCTTTATTGATCAATAGTTCACGCTTCACCATTGCAGCATTGCTCGCCGGATCGCTTTCGTCCACCCAGCGTTCATCAACTAAGGTTACGTCTACCTTTTCCCATTCTAAGTCTTGCTTAGAAAGCTGATTAAACATCGCAGCCGGAGTACGTCCACCTGAAACGGCTAAACTAGCTCGACCGTTTTTGGCTATTCCTTGTTTCAAGATATCTGCGATTTGACTTGAAAAATCTTGATTCAAAAGCTCAACTGAAGAATATTTAGTTTCAATTAGCGCCATATTACTTTTTCTTCCCAATTCGCGATTCATACCATGCACGATTATCTCGAGCTAGCAGCGCTATTGATGCTACTGGACCCCAAGTACCAGCCTGATAAGGTTCAGGTAAATCATTGTTGGCACCCCAAGCGCGGAATATTCCGTCAACCCAAGTCCAAGCTTGTTCAACTTCATCACGACGCACGAACAATGCCTGATTACCGATCATCACTTCTAACAGTAATTTTTCGTAAGCATCGGCAATACGGTCATCTTTGAACTCTTCAGAAAAACTTAGGTTCAAGCGCGATTTTTGCAAGTCCATGGAACCACTACTAGTTAGCCCAGGTACTTTGTTCATTACGGTAATTTCAACACCTTCATCAGGTTGCAGACGAATGGTTAATTTATTAGGTGGTAATTGCGCAAAACTTTCCCCAAATAAATTGTGAGGTTGGCGTTTAAAGTAAATAACGACTTCACTGGTTTTGCTTGGCAAACGTTTACCAGTACGCAGGTAAAACGGAACCCCTGCCCAACGCCAGTTATCTAGATGAACTTTGAGTGATACAAAGGTTTCTGTTTCAGACTTGGTATTAGCGCCTTCTTCATCCAAATAGCCAGGTACTTCTTTGCCTTTTACAAAACCACCTACATACTGACCACGTACAGTATCTGTTTGTACATTGGCAGCGGTAATAGGTCTAAGCGCTTTCAACACTTTTAACTTTTCGTCACGAATACTGTCTGCATCTAAAACTGCGGGCGGTTCCATGGCAATCAACGTTAGGATTTGCAACAAGTGGTTTTGCACCATATCGCGCATTTGACCAGCTTCATCAAAATATCCCCAACGGCCTTCAATCCCAACTGATTCAGCCACAGAAATTTGCACATGGTCGATACAGTTATGATCCCAATTGGTTGCAAAAATTGAATTGGCAAAGCGTAATGAAACAAGGTTTAAAACAGTTTCTTTACCTAAATAGTGATCAATTCGATAAATTTGTTTTTCGTCGAAGAACTCAGCAACTTGATCGTTGATGACTTTTGACGACTTCAAATCATGACCAAGTGGTTTTTCAAGCACAACACGTACACTCGAATCGATAACACCTGCATTGTGCAAGCCTTTACAAATGTCACCAAAGATAGAAGGTGGCGTTGCTAAGTAGCAAACCATAGTCCGCGATCTATCTACATGCTGTTTAAACGATGGGTAACTATTTATGTCTTTCATGTCGACACAAACATAATCTAATTTTTCTGAAAAACGATTCCAAGTATCTTCACATAGGGCTTCGCCACTAAATTCAACGATACTATCTTTAACATCCTCAACATATTCTTCGTTGCTGATATCTTGACGAGCCGCACCGATGATACGTGAATCGGCGTGGACTAAATTTGCTTTTTCTAACTGATATAAAGCCGGCAATAATTTACGGCGGGCCAGATCCCCTTTAGTACCAAAAAGGACAAAGTCGCACGGTTCAATAGAATTTTCCAACACCATTTTAATGACCTATATATAGAAGAATGAACACTAATAAAATGTAATTACAACAAATGAATTACGTTTTATTATGACAATTGAGCTAAAATTTAACATTATATGTTGTAATATTACAACATATTACGTCTCTTGTTTAATTACAAATAATATGGTTATTTTAACAAAACTTATAAAAAATGCTGGCTAATTTGGTAAAAACTTACAACAATTACTGTAACAAACCGACAAAAGTAGTGTTAAATGTCGTTTAAACTAAGTCGCAACAAAACAATAAGATTTATGCACCGATGAATATTCTTGAAAAAATAACACAAAATAAATCCGTTTTTAGTAAATCTGAAAGAAAAGTAGCGGATATAATTTTAGATAATCCTCAAACAGCAATACATTCAAGTATAGCTACACTTGCTAAAATGTCAGATGTCAGCGAACCAACCGTTAATCGGTTTTGTCGTCGCCTAGACACTAAGGGATTTCCAGATTTCAAACTGCATCTTGCCCAAAGTCTTGCCAACGGAACGCCCTATGTCAATCGACATGTCGAGGAAAATGACGGGCCTGAGGAATATACTAAAAAAATATTCGAATCAACCATGGCGTCATTAGAAGTTGCAAGGCAATCAGTCGATATCAATACAATCAATCGTGCCGTTGATTTGCTTACCCAAGCTCAAAAAATATCGTTTTTTGGTTTAGGGGCAAGTGCTTCTGTTGCCCACGATGCCCTTAATAAATTTTTTAGATTCAACGTTCCCGTTGTCTATTTTGAAGATATTTTGATGCAACGTATGAGTTGCATGAACAGCACTGAAGATGACGTCGTCGTATTGATCTCACACACTGGCAGAACAAAAAGCCTAGTGGAGATCGCACATATTGCCAGAGCAAACGATGCAACTGTAGTTGGGATAACATCTAAAAATAGCCCATTAGCCAAAGAGTGTAATTTAGTTTTATCACTCGAGGTGCCTGAAGATACTGACATGTACATGCCAATGGCATCCAGAATCGCGCAATTAATTCTAATTGATATTCTCGCTACCGGCTTTACTTTAAGACGCGGTGGTAAGTTTAGAGAAAACCTAAAACGTGTAAAAGATACACTCAGAGGGTCTAGATTTGAAAAGCGAGACGAGTAGCTTACAGTGACTGTCATTTAATATTCATCAAAGTATTTACTTAAATTAATTCACATTTACGCAACTTTGCACTACTATTTTGTAATAAAATTACAAAAACCTGAGTTTGCTGTCAGATTATTTGCCGAAAAAGCACAAATCGGCTTTTTATTCGCCAATTCAGGTTATTTTTTAACAAACCAAGTCGGACACTAAACTCTATGTTAAGACGTACTAAAATTCTCGCTACTCTTGGACCCGCAACAGACACCCCTGAAATGATAGAAGGTATTATCAAGGCAGGCGCAAATGTCGTGCGTATGAATTTCTCTCACGGAACTGCAGAAGACCATATTAATAGAGCCAAAATTGTAAGAGATGTGGCCAAAAAATTGGGGAAATACATTGCTATCCTTGGTGATCTTCAAGGTCCAAAAATTCGAGTGTCTCGGTTCAAAGATGGTCCAATTAAATTAAACATCGGTGATGAATTCATTCTTGACGCTGAAATGGGCAAAGAAGATGGCGACCAAAAATCTGTAGGAATTGACTACAAAGCCCTACCAGATGATGTGCACCCTGATGATTTGTTGTTATTAGACGATGGCAGAATTCAACTGCTAGTTGAAAAAGTAGTAGGTAGAAAAGTATTCACCAAAGTAACTGTAGGTGGAAAGCTGTCTAACAATAAAGGCATCAACCGTCTCGGCGGCGGGTTATCTGCAGAAGCGTTAACAGAGAAAGACAAACAAGACATTAAAACGGCCGCACAAATGGACGTTGATTATCTTGCCGTGTCGTTTCCTAGATGTGGAGCTGATTTAGATTATGCTCGTAAACTTGCGGTAGAAGCAGGTTGTAGAGCGCTTATTTGCGCCAAAGTCGAAAGAGCTGAGACAGTCGCCAGTGATGAAGCAATAGATGACATTATCCAAGCATCAGATGCGGTAATGGTTGCCCGTGGTGATTTAGGTGTTGAAATTGGTGATGCAGAGTTAGTTGGTGTACAGAAAAAATTGATTTCCCGCTCCAGACAAATGAACAAGGTAGTGATCACTGCTACGCAAATGATGGAGTCGATGATCAGCAGCCCTATGCCAACTCGAGCCGAAGTAATGGACGTGGCAAATGCGGTATTAGATGGCACAGATGCAGTGATGCTTTCTGCCGAAACCGCAGCCGGTGAATTCCCCATCGAAACCGTTGCCGCGATGGCGCGAGTATGTGAAGGTGCAGAAACTCACCCAAGCGTTAAAATATCTAAACACCGCGTCGATGAAAAATTCACATCAGTGAGTGAGACTGTTGCGCTTTCAGCAGTGTATGCGGCCAACCACTTGGCTAGCATCAAAGCTTTGATAGCGTTAACCGAAAGTGGTAACACATCTAAAATCATGTCTCGCATTACTACTTCGTTGCCTATCTATGCCTTATCAAGACACGAATCAACGTTAAATACTATGGCCCTTTTCAGAGGCGTCAAACAGGTTTATTTCGATTCTCGAGGCAGTGAGCCGGGTAAATTGAAACAAGACGTTATTGATGTTTTAAAAAGCAAAGGTATCGTTGAAAGTGGTGATTGTTTTGTTATGACTTATGGTGATGAAATGGAAACCATAGGCTCTACTAACGCATTTAAGATTGTTACTGTTCCCTAAATAAAGTTTCAATTTCAGTTTTAATTTAATGAGCACCATTGCTAGCCTTAGCAATGGTGCTTTTTTAATTCCTAAATCTGCCCTTCCCCAATCTTTTGTTTCTGCTTTTTCTAGCCGCAAGGCTTTTTCAATCAGCCCTTATTTAAATCAACTATTCTCCATATCAATAGTCGCTAATAAATCATATCAACTCTTAATTTGTATCTATTTTGTTTACTATCATGCTTCCTATAATTAGAAAATGATTAGTAGCTATTATGATGTCGAAACCAACTTATGATGTGATTGTATATGGCGCAACAGGTTTTACCGGTCAACTCGTTGCAGAATATTTAGCAAAAACTTACCCAAGCAAACAAGATCTAAACTGGGCTATCGCGGGCAGAAACCTCAGCAAACTAAACGAAATAAAATCGAACTTAAACCTAAGTTCCGATGTAGATTGCATAATCGCTGATTCAAACGACGTAGACAGCCTGAAATCTCTTGTACAAAGCACCAAAGTAGTGTTGACGACTGTAGGGCCATATCAGTTATATGGCAATGATTTAGTCGCATTGTGTGCACAAACTGGTACCGACTATGTGGATCTGTGTGGTGAGCCTACATGGATGCATGACATGATAGCCGCACACCAAGATAGCGCGGAAAAAAGTGGCGCTAGAATCGTATTTTCATGCGGTTTCGATTCAATCCCCTTTGACTTGGGTGTGTATTTTCTTCAGCAAAAAGCAAAAGAAAAATTCTCACATACCTTTAGCCGAGTTAAAGGTCGCGTAAGAGGTATGAAAGGTACGTTTTCTGGTGGCACTAAAGCCAGTCTACAAGCTACCATGGCGGCCGCGAGAAAAGATAAATCGGTAATGCAGGTATTATTAAATCCATTTGCACTAACGCCGACGTTTAAAGGCCCTGAACAGCCTTTGGGTAATAAACCTATTTATGAAGAAGAGTTTAATAGTTGGTCTGCTCCTTTTATTATGGCGGCAATCAATACTCGGAATATACATCGTTCAAATTATTTATTATCCCATCAGTATGGCGAGGATTTTGTATACGACGAAATGATGTTTACCGGCCCTGGTGAAAAAGGCAAAGCAATTGCAGACCACGTTGCTGCAGACAAAAGCATGGCCAGTGACGAGGGACCAAAACCTGGTGAAGGGCCAAGTAAAGAGGAACGTGAAGCAGGCTTTTTTGATGTTATTTTCTCAGCTCAAGAAAACCAAAATCAGTTAACTGTTTCAGTAAAAGGCAACATGGACCCGGGCTATGGCACGACCTCTAAAATGATTTCGGAGTCTGCCGTTTGCCTTGCTAAGGATGAGCTAACAGTGAAAGGTGGTATTTGGACTACGGCGCCAGCAATGGGAGATAAATTGATCAGCCGATTAATTGACAAAGCAGGCATGACATTTAATGTCGAATAAATAGCTTTTTATCTAGCCATCTAAAACGCCCCAAATCTAACGAGGCCTCAACAGTTGGACAATCCAATTACTGAGGGCCACCTCAAAATGGGGCGTTTTTTCTTTCAGTCGTTTAGCGCTTAGGCAAAATTATGGTCTGAGTAACTAATTCCAAAACTCAAAATAATCACTGCTGCTGCGCTGCGGGGCTGGCATCGCTTCTGTTGTAGGCGTACCTAAATAGAGAAAACCGACAATTTCATCTTTTTCTTCTAAGAAAAATGCACATTTAACATCTTCATTTTGAGCGAATGTTCCTGTTCTCCATACACCGCCAAAACCTTGTGCTACCGCAGCCATTTGCATTGCATGGACGGCACACGAAGCGGAAGCAACTTGTTCAATCCATGGCACCTTCTCATGCTCTGAGTATTTGGCGATAGCGACAATAACCATAGGAGCTCGAAGCGGCATTTGTGGTGCCCGTTTAATCTGGTTTTCATCTAGATCTTCATTAATTGCCGCTTCTTCGAAAATCTCACCTAACTTAATTAGTCCCCTTCCCTGACAAACAACAAACTTCCACGGTGTTAAACCGGCATGATCAGGCGCGCGCAATGCTGCCTGCATAATTATTTCAAGCTGCTGACCTTGAGGGGCTGGCCCTTTCAATCTTGGTTGAGAGCGTCTGTTTAACAATAATTCAATAGCTTGCATATTAACCCAGTGACTAAATCAGAATTGATATATTAGTATGCAAACTTCACTGTTTTACTGCAACTGCAATCTGAATTTCCTTGTGAATTTAATTGTCGTTAAAGCTTTAGCGCCCGAGGTTTCGAATCTTTTGCCGTTTAATTGAGCACAATTACCACAAAAGTCATTTCATTCATAAAAAATTACATTTGTATTGTCGCTTAATTATTAAAATTCGTTAGGATAAGCAAATTGTACAATTTCAGGTGAATTTCTATATGGCAAATGGTAGTAGTTGGACTAAATCTTTTTTTGTTGGAATCTGGACAGTTTTAAATTTCTGTCGAAAAGCATTTTTTAATATTATCTTTATTATTTTGGCTATCGGTTTCATTGCGATGCTAATGAAAGATGATGGCAAAGTGTTGGTTCCTAAAAGTACAGCATTAGTTCTCAATATTGAAGGCGATATCGTGATTGAGAAACGCTATGTTGATCCAATGAACAAATTTTTGGAAGAAGCTTTTGGTCAAGAGCCAGAAAATCCAGAAGTGTTATTAAAGGATGTGCTGTTCGCGTTAGAAAATGCCAAACATGATAATCGCGTTAAAACCTTGATTCTGCAACTTCAAGGTATGGGCAATGTAGGCATGGATAAAATGAAGCAAGTGGCAATGGCCATTGACGATTTTAAAGAAAGTGGAAAGCCTGTTTATGCCATAGCAGACTACTATACTCAAAGTCAGTACTACCTGGCCAGTAAAGCCGACAAAGTTTACATGAACCCTATGGGCGCGATGATGTTTGAAGGTTATGGACGTTACCCAACCTATTACAAAGCAGCCTTAGAAAAGTTAAAAGTGACAACTCATGTGTTTAAAGTAGGCACATATAAATCGGCTGTTGAACCTTACATTCGCGATGACATGTCTGAGCCGGCAAAAGAAGCAAATAAAGCTTGGTTGACAGTACTTTGGAATCAATACAAAGCAGATGTTGCTGCAGCACGTAATCTATCAACTAGCGCTTTTGATGAAGATCTAGATCAATTTTTACTCAAATTTGAACAAGTTGATGGTGATTTTGCAGCCTACGCAATGGAAAACGGTTGGGTAGATGGATTGCCTACTCGTGAAGCTATAAGACAAGAAATAATTGATATTGTCGGCGAAGACAAAAACCATAAGAGTTTTAGTCAAATAAGCCTAAATAATTACTTAAAAGTAATTAAACCCATTTATCATCTTCCACAAGTTGATGTTGATCATGTTGCAATCGTGGTCGCCAAAGGGTCGATTTTAAACGGCACTCAAAAAGCCGGAGACATCGGCGGTGACAGTACTGCTGAGTTGCTTCGTAAAGCCCGATTAGATGACTCGGTCAAAGCAGTAGTATTGTATGTAGACTCCCCTGGGGGCAGCGCATTTGCCTCTGAAATTATCCGCCAAGAAGTTGAAAACCTAAAAACTGCAAATAAACCTGTCGTTGCTTTGATGAGTACTTATGGTGCCTCAGGTGGCTATTGGATTTCAGCTGCTGCGGATGAGATTTGGGCAGCGCCTAGCACTGTTACTGGCTCTATTGGTATCTTTGGCATGTTTATGACCTTTGAAAATACCCTTGATTATTTAGGCATTCACTCTGATGGTGTGGGTACCACGGACTTCTCTGGATTGAACGTGACTAAAGCACTTGATCCTAGAGCTGGCCAAGTTATTCAAATGAGCATAAATCATGGTTATCAAGAATTTCTTAACTTAGTTGCCAAGGAAAGAAACATGACGGTGGAAGCTGTCGACAAAATTGCCCAAGGTAGAGTTTGGATTGGGGAAACGGCGAAAGAATTAGGTTTAGTTGATAACCTAGGGTTTTTAGATGATGCCGTTTCCGCTGCGGCAGATTTAGCGAAACTGGAAAACTACGAAACCAAATATGTCGAACGAGATTTAAGCCCTAGTGAAAAATTCTGGAAAGAATTCTTAGGGCAAGCTTCTCAAACAATTGGACATGGCAGCTTCGCCAAAAAAGATTCTGCGCTAGCTGGCTTTGTTAAACAACTAGTTGAAGAGGTAGATGCCGTCACAAAATTGAATGATCCTAATGGTGTTTATGCTCATTGTTTAGCTTGTGAAATAAACTAACCTCTATTATCCTCTCGATGATTAATGGTCTAGTTAGGCCATTAATCATCACCTCTACACTCAAATAAGCACCTAAAAACAATTTCAATTAAATGATCAGTTTTGCACAACAAAAAATAATTCAGCAGCGAGTATTAGACTGTATTCAAATGGCTGAAGTTTATTTTCATCGAAAGTTTGTAGCCCCTACTCTGATGTTTAATCAACGGGGAAATATAGCAGGAACGGCTCACTTACAAAAAAACCTGATAAAGCTCAATAGCACTTTATTGATGGATAATTTTGACGAGTTTCTTGTTACTGTGATTCCTCACGAAGTTGCTCACATCATTACATTCCAGTTATTCAAACGTGTGAAACCCCATGGTATTGAATGGCAATCAATTATGAATAATGTGTTCAACTTACCCGCAACGGTAAGACATAAAATGGACACAACCAAGACCCAAGGTAAAATGTTTGACTATAAGTGTCAGTGCGGGACAGTTAAGCTGACGTTGAGAAGGCATAACAAGGTGGTTAACAAACAACAGATTTATTGTTGCCGGAAGTGCCAACAAGAGTTGCTAGAAATAACCTGATTTTCAATTAAATTAATAATCCAAAAGCTACTAAAACCACTGCTTTGTAAACACTTTATCAAGTTCTTTAAAGGCAGTTTTTAATAATTTCGCCAGTTCTTTATAACGAGGTTTAGCCCGTTGTTGGCTAACGGTCACCCCTTGTAATTGCATCTTATGATGAATTTCTTGATACCACGCCCGTAAGGCAGGAGGAAGAGTTTGGTTAGAACGATGACCAAGCCACATTAATCCTTGCAGAGGAAGACTAAGAAAAAATGCACCAATGGCGATTCCCTGAGGTATGAAAATATCACCATAAAAATTAATAATAGAAAACGCACTCAATACAGCGATGGGGGGCATAATTGTAATCGACAATTTAGTAGCGCTAATCACACGATACTCTGGAAAAAGTGCATTCAGCTGCTTTTCCATCGGCCAAGTTTTCATATACTCTTGACCATCTTTGAAAATTCCGGTCATGCTCTGGGACATTTGAATCCTTGCAGATTGATTAACTACTGGTAACTATAAGAATAATCTTTAATCGCTAATTTTACCAAAATAAATTAACGAAATAGTAGAATTCAGGATAAAACAACGGGCAAAACCACGTAAAATAGATAAATAATATAAAAACGATGATTATTTATTTGCCCATTAAGTGAATATTAATCAGAACTTTTTATTAAGGTTTGCTTAAAACTTAAAATATTTGATCTAAATAATTTTTTGACCGTTGAATCTAGTTAAAAAATCCATATGTTTAGAAACACTTTTTATTTAATTTTTTGGTCAGATGGATTGGTTCAATCCTGACTACTTTTGGAGAACTAAATATGTCTGATGTTAGACACGTACGTCTTTTGATTTTGGGATCTGGACCAGCAGGTTATTCTGCTGCGGTTTATGCTGCACGAGCAAACTTAAATCCGGTACTACTTACAGGGATTCAGCAAGGCGGACAACTTACCACTACAACAGAAGTTGAAAACTGGCCCGGCGATCCTGAGGGATTAACCGGTCCTGACCTTATGGTTAGAATGCAAAAACATGCTGAAAAATTTGATACTGAAATCATTTTCGATCACATTAATAAAACTGACCTGTCTAAACGCCCTTACACACTTCAAGGTGATAACGGCACTTATACTTGTGACGCTCTGATTATTGCAACTGGCGCATCAGCCAAATATTTGGGTATGGAATCTGAGACGGCATTTATGGGTAAAGGGGTTTCAGCCTGTGCTACTTGTGATGGTTTCTTTTATCGTAACCAGAAAGTAGCGGTTATCGGCGGTGGTAATACTGCCGTTGAAGAAGCTTTATATTTATCTAATATTGCGTCAGAAGTTCATGTTATTCACAGACGTGATTCATTTAGAAGTGAAAAAATATTGTCTGATCGTTTGTTTGAAAAAGCGAAAAACGGCAACGTAGTAATGCATCTCGACAAAACCCTTGATGAAGTGCTAGGTGATGAAATGGGCGTAACCGGCGTGCGTATCAAAGATGTCAATTCTGGTGCGACTGAAGAAATTGATATTATGGGCTTGTTCGTTGCCATTGGACACAAACCTAACACCGACATATTCGAAGGTGAATTGGATATGAAAGATGGCTACATTAAGATTAAGAGCGGTCTTGAAGGTAATGCAACGCAGACTAGCGTTGAAGGTGTATTTGCCGCTGGAGACGTATGCGACCATGTTTACCGTCAAGCAATTACATCTGCCGGTACAGGATGTATGGCCGCGTTAGATGCAGAAAAATTCTTGGATGCATTAGAAAATTAAGGAAAACACGTCAAGCTTGTGTATGAGAATATATAGTAAATGATTTCGCTGCATAAGCTTGACGCTTCCGTAACCTTTCCTTCCCCTCACGAGGCACTAGCTGATCCTAATGGATTACTGGCATTTGGAGGGGATCTGAGTGTTGCACGTTTAGTCAGCGCATATCAGCACGGAATTTTCCCGTGGTTCTCTGAAGGAGAACCTATTCTTTGGTGGAGCCCAGATCCTAGAGGGGTTGTTTTCACTGAAAAATACAAAAGCAGCAAAAGCTTACTCAAACATATCCGCAAGACCAATCCAAAGGTAACAGTTAATGAACGCTTCAATGATGTTATCGATGCTTGCTCCAATGCGCCTCGTAAAGACAGTGGTACGTGGATAACAGCGCATATGATAAACGCATACAAAGCGCTGCATAAGGCCGGTTACGCCCACTCTATTGAGGTGTGGAATAATAAACAACTCATTGGTGGTTTATATGGTGTTTTCGTCAATAATGTTTTTTGCGGGGAATCCATGTTTAGCCTACAAACCAACGCTTCTAAAGTCGCATTTCACTATTTAGTTAATCTGATGAGAACGAATAGTGTAGAACTTATAGATTGCCAAATGCAAAACCCCCACTTAGCCACTTTAGGTTGTGAAGAGATACCCAGAGCGACTTTTTTAAGATTATTATCCTCTGCGGCAGAAAAACAAACATCTAACTCGTGGACTCCTCGGATGTTGTCGGTATGAACATGAAATTTGGACTAACTCAACAATTTCCATGCAGTTATTTAGCCGAGCAGAAAGAACAGTTGCTAGTGCTAGTGACAGACACTGATGATGAACTGGATAACCAATACAATTATTTACTTGGGCAGGGTTTTCGCCGTAGCGGTGATCAAATTTACCGCCCTCATTGTCGCCAATGTAACGCATGCCAATCAATTAGAATTCCAGCTAATAACTTTTTACCGTCGAAAAGCCAACGGCGAATTATAAATAAGAATTCCGATATTCAAGTGTTTACCAGCTCGAAAAATAAACCTGAGTATTATCCAATTTACGCCCAATATATTAATCAACGCCATAACGACGGTAGCATGTTTCCTGCAAGCAAAAATCAATATGATGGATTCATCGACTGTGATTGGTTAGACACTCTTTTTATTGAATTCCACTTAGATGACACTTTAATAGGTGTTGCTGTTACCGATGTTTTGAGTGACGGTTTTTCCGCTCTTTATACATTTTTCAAACCTGAATTCACCAATCGGTCCATTGGAACTTACGCAATTATCAAACAAATTGAACAAGCCAAGCTCAATAATAAAACATTTTTGTATTTGGGATATCAGATAGATGCCTGTCAAAAAATGAGCTACAAGGCTAATTTTTACCCTCACCAGCGCTTTATTGACAATAAATGGCAATTAATCACAAAAAAAAGCACTTAGGTCCTTTACTCTTGCTCTTATATTGGGCAAAATCTGCGCGGCATTTTTGACACTTATTAATTGAGGTAAACAACTTACATGGCGAAAGAAGACTGTATTGAAATGGAAGGTACCGTATTGGACACACTTCCTAATACTATGTTCCGGGTTGAATTAGAAAACGGACACGTCGTCACTGCGCACATCTCAGGAAAGATGCGCAAAAACTATATACGTATATTAACTGGCGACAAAGTAACAGTTGAGATGACTCCTTACGACCTAACAAAAGGCCGTATCATTTATCGCGCCAGATAAGAGACGTTCCTTTTGCTAATTGAGCATAAAAAAACCCAGCCTAGCTGGGTTTTTGTTTATCTGGACTAGCAACAACTAGTAACTTAAACGATTACACTTTACTGGCTTGTTTAGAGCTTTGATTAGAATAATCAAACTTAAGCTTATCGTCTTTCATGGTGATTTTAACACTACCACCATTCACCAACTCACCAAATAGCAATTCGTTAGCTAGATTTTTCTTCACATACTCTTGCATAGTTCTGGCCATTGGACGCGCGCCCATTGCTCTGTCGTAACCTTTTTCTGCAATCCAATTACGAGCTGCATCGTCAATCTCCATAGACACACCTTTGTTATCCAGCTGTACTTGCAGCTCAATAATAAATTTATCCACCACTTGAAGAATGACATCTGACTCAAGGTGATTAAACCAAATGATCCCATCTAAACGGTTTCTAAATTCCGGCGTAAATATTTTATTAATTTCACTGATTGCATCAAAGCTGTGATCTTGCTGTTTGAAACCAATCGACGTTCTAATGGTTTCTTGCACACCGGCATTCGTGGTCATAACTAAAACCACGTTACGGAAATCAACTTTGCGTCCGTTGTTATCGGTCAAGGTTCCGTGATCCATCACTTGTAGCAAAATGTTGTAAATATCACTGTGGGCTTTTTCAATTTCATCAAGCAACACAACACAGTAAGGATTTTTAATCACGGCATCCGTTAACAAGCCCCCCTGATCGAAGCCTACATAGCCTGGGGGAGCACCAATCAATCGACTGACCGCATGGCGTTCCATATATTCAGACATGTCAAAGCGGACCAACTCTACACCCATAATTTTGGCTAATTGTTGAGTAACTTCTGTTTTACCGACACCTGTAGGACCAGCGAACATGAAATTACCAATAGGTTTAGTTTCAATTCCCAAACCTGAACGAGACAAACGAATCGCATCAGATAAGGTTTCAATGGCTTGGTCTTGTCCAAACACGACTAATTTCAAATCCCGTGTCAGATTTTTCAGTGTTTCTTTGTCAGAAGCTGATACTGACTTTTCAGGAATACGGGCCATTTTGGCAATAATGTGCTCTATTTCACCTACACCAATAGTTTTACGTCGCTTAGATACGGGTAATAAGCGCTGTGAAGCCCCTGCTTCATCGATCACGTCAATAGCCTTATCAGGCAAGTGACGCTCGTTTATATACTTAGCAGAGAGCTCTGAGGCCGCTTTAATCGCTTGATTAGTAAAGCGCACACTATGGTGTTTCTCATAGCGACTTTTTAACCCCATAAGAATTTTTGTGGTATCAGCCACACTGGGTTCTGCCACATCAATTTTTTGGAAACGTCGTGCAAGCGCCCTGTCCTTTTCAAAAATACCCTGGTACTCCTGATAAGTAGTAGAGCCGATGCAGCGCAGCTCGCCACTGCTAAGCTTAGGTTTCAACAAATTAGATGCATCCATAACACCACCTGATGCGGCACCTGCACCTATGATGGTATGAATTTCATCGATAAATAATATCGCATCGTCATCTTTACTCAGCTCTTTAAGAATACCTTTCAAGCGTTTTTCGAAGTCACCACGGTATTTAGTTCCCGCTAATAATCCACCTAAATCTAATGAGTAGACTGTTGATGAAGCTATTACTTCAGGCACTTCGTTATTCACTATGCGATACGCTAAACCTTCTGCAATGGCGGTTTTACCGACGCCAGCTTCGCCCACTAGTAGTGGATTATTCTTGCGTCGTCTACATAGTATTTGAATGGTTCTTTCTAATTCAGCATCTCGACCGATAAGAGGATCAATTTTACCCGCTTTGGCCAGAACATTTAAATTGGAAGAATATTTTTCAAGCACCGAGGTATTTTCTTCACCTTCGACAGTCTCTTCTTGGTTTTCAATACTGGATTCTTCATCATTTTTACTCACACCATGGGATATGAAATTAACCACATCCAAGCGTGTGACATCGGTTTTTTTCAAAATATAAACCGCTTGAGATTCTTGTTCACTGAAAATCGCTACCAGAACATTGGCACCTGTCACTTCTTCTTTGCCAGATGACTGCACATGAAAAACCGCGCGCTGAAGCACTCGCTGGAACCCTAAAGTGGGCTGCGTTTCACGGTCGCTAGTGTCATCTTCTAAGATTAGCGGAGTCGTGTCTTTGACAAAATCGACCAACTCAGCTTTTATTGACTCAATATTTGCTCCACAAGCTTTGAGAGCTTCTCTGGCGGCTTTGTTATCTAAAAGCGCTAGTAACAGATGTTCCACCGTCATAAACTCATGACGATGCTCTCTGGCAAATATAAACGCTTCGTTAAGGGTCTGCTCTAAATCTTTATTCAACATACTTATACCCTCCTAAAATCGGGTTGGTTAGTTAACCCTGAAGTAAACTGACGCTGATTTTTATCTGGAATACGGATAAAACCTTATTGATCAGTTTATTAGCCACAAAAACGCTGTTTAGAAACTAACATTTCAGTGGTTAAAGCCTCCATTTTCACATCTTTCTTCGTAATCAGACTCTCTGATTCAAAGGTTAAAATCAAATGTTTTGTGCGATCAGCGGCATAAAAACTTTAGCTAAAGACATTTAACCGTAGTTAAGTTCGTTTATGCTTGTTCCATACTGCACATCAATGGATGCTGATGCTTTCTGGCATACTGATTGACCTGCATCACCTTGGTTTCGGCGATCTGAGCTGTATAAACACCGCAAACAGCGCGACCACGGTAATGGACAGTTAACATTAGCTGACTGGCCTTTTCTGCGTCCATATTAAAAAAGCGCATCAACACTTCGATAACAAAATCCATCGGTGTGTAATCATCGTTATTGATCAAAACTTTGTACATCGGAGGCGGTTCAACTTTCTTTTTAACCGCTTCTAAGTGCTTGTTGTGATCTATGCTTATCGTATTATCTTTGCTCATATTCAAATAATAGTGCCGTTTTGACTTAAATTGTGCTGTTTTTTACAATTTTTGTCGATTAAATTAATTTGACCTTGACATTTGTAGGTTAAAATATCTACATTTTAAATAGGGTAAAACGTTATGCAGTCGATTTGCCCTATCTTTACTATACTTATAGTGGGGATTAAGCAGTGTCAGTTCAAGGGATTAAAAGGAAGCAGATGTATGGCGGTCGGAAAAGTCAAATGGTTTAACAATGCAAAGGGGTTCGGTTTTATTGTCCCTGATGATGGTGGAGAAGATATTTTCGCACATTACTCCACGATTAAGATGGACGGTTATCGTTCTTTAAAAGCAGGTCAAGAAGTGACCTATGAAATTCAGCAAGGCCCAAAAGGCTTACATGCAGAGAACATAGGCATAAGCGACGAACCTGAAAGATAGTTAAGCTAGACTTAATACTACTTTTCAAATAAAAAAGCAGGCATACATTGCCTGCTTTTTTGTGTGTCTTGTTTATCGACCGCCCCTAATGGATGCGATCGATAAAGTCCAAATACAATTAAGAAATAATTGAATTTAGTGTAGAACTTGGACACATTGCTTTAGTAATTAAGCTTTCATTTGGATAATAATATCCACCAATATCTGCTGGTTTAGCTTGAGTTGCATCAATTTCCGCAACAATACTTTCTTCATTGTCACTTAATGCTTTTGCAATTGGTGCAAAATACTCTGCCAATTCAGCATCTTCAGTTTGGCTAGCAAGCCCTTGTGCCCAATACATAGCCAAGTAGAAATGGCTACCACGGTTATCAAGTTGTCCCGCTTTACGTAATGGTGACTTACCATTATTCAGCAGGGTTTCAGTAGCTTTATCTAACTCTGCTGCCAATACCTTAGCTTTACCATTGTCATTTTTAATCGCTACATCTTCAAGAGATACGGCGATAGCAAGAAACTCACCTAACGAATCCCAACGCAAATGCCCTTCTTCAACAAATTGTTGAACGTGTTTTGGCGCAGAACCGCCAGCCCCCGTTTCAAACAATCCGCCACCGGCCATTAGTGGCACTATAGACAACATTTTTGCACTGGTACCTAGTTCCAAAATTGGGAATAAGTCAGTTAGGTAGTCACGCAATACGTTGCCGGTAACAGAAATCGTATCCAAACCACGAATAGCGCGCTCCATGGTGTAACGAATAGCACGAACTGGCGCCATTATTTCAATGTGTAAACCTTCAGTATCATGCTCTTTTAAGTACTCAGTTACTTTGTTGATTAGTTGAACATCATGAGCACGTTCATCATCTAACCAAAAAATTGCTGGCATACCTGAAAGTCTTGCACGAGTAACCGCAAGTTTCACCCAATCGCGAATAGGCGCATCTTTGGCCTGACACATACGCCAGATATCACCCTCTTCAACCGCGTGCTCGATAAGTACATTGTCATCTTGATCGATTATTTGTACTTTACCGTCACCGGTCATTTCAAATGTTTTATCGTGAGAACCGTATTCTTCAGCTTTTTGCGCCATCAAACCGACGTTTGGAACTGTACCCATAGTAGTTGGATCAAATGCACCATGAGTTTTACAGAAGTTAATCACTTCTTGATAAATCGTTGCATAAGTACTTTCTGGGATAACAGCCTTAGTATCCTGAGGTTTTCCATCTGGACCCCACATTTGACCAGAGCTACGAATCATTGCAGGCATAGACGCATCAACAATAACATCGCTTGGTACGTGCAAGTTAGAAATACCTTTGTCTGAATTAACCATCGCTAGCGGCGGACGGTCTTGATAACAACGGTTAATATCTTTTTCAATTTCGGCGCGCTGAGAAGCAGGTAAGGTTGCGATTTTATCGTAAACACTGCCCAGACCATTGTTAGGATTAACACCTAGCTCATCAAACAAGTCTTGGTACTTATCGAACAATTCTTTGTAGAAAACCTTAACACAGTGTCCAAATACAATTGGGTGAGACACTTTCATCATGGTTGCTTTAACGTGTAAAGAAAACAAAATACCCGTTTCTTTGGCATCTTGAATTTGTTCTTCAAAGAATTTACACAATGCTTTTTTGCTCATGCACATGCCGTCAATCACTTCACCAGCAAGTAAATCAACACGCGGCTTTAGCGTCGTTTTATTACCAGCAGTGTCGGTGAATTCGATACGAACATGACCCGCCTTCTCTACCGTGACTGACTTCTCACCTGAGTAGAAATCACCACCATGCATGTGGGCAACGTGGGTGCGAGAAGCTTGGCTCCATGGCCCCATTGAATGAGGATGTTTTTTCGCATAGTTTTTAACCGCTGTAGGTGCTCTACGATCAGAGTTCCCTTCACGAAGTACTGGGTTTACTGAACTACCTAACACTTTACCGTATTGGTTTCTAATTTCTTTTTCTTCGTCTGTTTGCGGATTTTCTGGAAATTCAGGTAACGCGAAACCATTATCTTGTAGCTCTTTAATCGCAGCTTTTAATTGAGGGATTGAAGCACTGATGTTCGGCAGTTTAATAATATTTGTTTCTGGTGACTGGGTAAGATCCCCTAAGATAGATAATGCATCAGGGACTTTTTGCTCATCGGTTAGGTAGTCAGGGAAGATAGCCAAAATCCTGGCAGCTAACGATATATCACTCACTTCAACTTCTATATCCGCTGCAGTAGCAAATTTACGTACAATGGGTAAAAGTGAATATGTAGCCAACGCAGGGGCTTCATCAGTTTTTGTGTAAATAATCTTAGACTTTGATGTAGTCATTATATACCTCAGTGGTGGCGGCGTAACCGCCTGGTTAATCCAAATTACTCAGACGAAAGCGCTGATAATTAAAAAATTTATCAAAAAACTTAAAAATTTGAGCACAGATTCTAATCAATATAGCTATTATAACCAGTATTTTATTACATTATTTATGCATAAATTAGATTGAGTCTTCGTGTACAACGACAATAAATAGTTCATCACGAAAGGTTATAGATGCTAACAAACAATGATATATGGGCTAAACTCCGTTTACTAGATCCAAGCACACGAAAACCATAAAAAAGTGAATAGTTATTCAAAATGAATCAAAAAAAACACATAAAAAAGAAACCAACTGCTCAAAAAAGAACCGTACTTTTATTTAATAAACCCTTTGATGTGCTTACCCAATTTACCGATGAGCAAAATCGTAAAACTCTTAAAAACTTTATAAATGTACCTGATGTTTATGCTGCTGGGCGATTAGATCGGGATAGTGAAGGTTTATTAGTATTAACCAATGACGGTAGACTGCAACATCAAATTGCCAACCCAAAACAGAAGACTGCCAAAACTTATTGGGCACAGGTAGATGGTGATATTACGCCGGAAGCTATTAGTAAATTAAGTAAAGGCATCGAATTGAAAGATGGTCCAACGATGCCCGCCCTAGTTAAAAAAATTCCACCTCCAGATGTATGGGAACGTGTACCGCCGGTAAGATTTAGAGCCAATATTCCAACCAGTTGGATATCGTTAACCATTTCTGAAGGGCGTAATCGACAAGTTCGAAGAATGACTGCAGCCGTCGGTTTCCCCACTCTACGCCTTATTCGTTATCAAATTGGGCAGTGGACAATTGACGGCATAGAGAACGGAAAATATCGGATTTTATAGGGAGTTCAGAAAACCATTATGGTTTAATTATTTGGTTATAAATTAGTTCTTTTTTGTAATCCTGCGTATTTATCTAAAGGCTTTATTTTGCTAGACTTGCCGCCCAATTTAGCAGCCAAGAATTCGCCAGCAAATATGTCAAATATGAACACGACCACAAATTTACAAAACGCTAACATAAAAGTCATCGTTGGAATGTCTGGTGGTGTGGATTCGTCTGTGGCCGCTTATCTTCTTCAGCAACAGGGTTATCAAGTTGAAGGCCTGTTTATGAAAAACTGGGAGGAAGATGACAGTGATGAATATTGTTTAGCTGCTGAAGATTTAGCAGATGCGCAAGCAGTAGCTGACAAACTTGGCATCGAGTTACATACAATCAATTTTGCTGCCGAATACTGGGACAACGTTTTTGAATATTTTCTTGAAGAATATCGGGCTGGGCGTACCCCGAACCCA
The DNA here is from genome assembly GCF_037478005.1 of Alteromonas sp. M12. Taxonomy (NCBI): domain Bacteria; kingdom Pseudomonadati; phylum Pseudomonadota; class Gammaproteobacteria; order Alteromonadales; family Alteromonadaceae; genus Alteromonas; species Alteromonas sp. M12. The sequence goes on from NZ_CP144164.1 coordinate 2,745,288, forward strand.
GATATTATGTGTAACAAGGAAATCAAATTTAAAGCTTTTTTAGAGTTTGCAGCTGAAGATTTAGGTGCTGACTATATTGCCACAGGGCACTACGTGCGCCGTGAAATGAGAAATGGTCACTGGAAAATGTTGCGTGGTTTGGACTCAAATAAAGACCAAAGTTACTTCCTGTACACATTAGGGGAAGAACATATTGCCAAAACCCTCTTTCCTGTTGGCAATATCGAAAAACCTGAAGTACGCAGAATTGCTGAGCAGCAAGATCTTATTACTCACGATAAAAAAGACAGTACGGGTATTTGTTTTATTGGTGAACGAAAGTTCAAAGACTTTTTAGGACAGTATTTACCTGCTCAACCTGGCGTGATTGAAACCGCTGAAGGTATTGAGATAGGTCAACATGATGGACTGATGTTCCATACTCTTGGTCAGCGTAAAGGCTTGCACATTGGTGGTAAAAAAGAATTTGGCGATGAACCTTGGTATGTCGTCGACAAAGACGTCAAACGTAATGTGTTAATTGTTGGCCAAGGCGCAGATCACCCAGCCCTTTACTCTGTAGGCTTAATCGCAAACCAACTGCATTGGGTTGACCGCTTAGGTCCGCAACAAGAAATACGTTGTGCAGTAAAAACACGTTATCGTCAGGAAGATATTCCCTGTACTATTACGCCTCAGCCTAACGGCCACATTAAAGTGCTTTTTGATGATCCTCAAAAAGCAGTGACACCTGGGCAATCCGCGGTATTTTATCAACAAGATGAATGTCTAGGTGGCGGAATTATAGAGAGTTATTTGCGTTGAACATAGACAATGAAAAAGAAAAAACCTTAGCCTTAGCCGGTGTTTGTCAGGCCGCATCCTTAGTGCAGTCAGTAGCCCGAAAAGGCGAAGCCGACATCGATGCATTCAAGGCAAGTATCAATAGCATAGTTCTTACTGATGCCCAAAGCACAATTGAAGTGTATGGTAGTATCGAAAACTTAAAGCTTGGACTGGGTACGTTAATTGGCCAGTTAGGTAATACACCTATGCAAAAAGACGCTGAAATTACCCGTTATATCGCCAGCATCTTAGGCTTAGAGCGCAAACTCAAAAAATCATCGAAAAAGTTAGATGAGCTATCAAAACGCATAGAGCAAATTCAACGTCAAACTTTACATTTAGATTTATTCGATGAACAAATGATCAGTAATTTAGCCAGTGTTTATTCAGATGTAATAAGCCCTTTGGGCGCAAAAATCCAAATAGCCGGCACCCCTAATCAATTAAAGAAAGACGCTAACCAACATAGAGTCCGAGCGCTTTTATTAAGTGGTCTACGTTCTGCCGTTTTATGGCGCCAATTAGGCGGTAAAAGACGACAAATTTTATTTAACCGAAAAAGCATTGTGGCAAACGCATTGACGTTACAACACAGTATTCACCAATCTCAATAGGAGTAATTCATGGAATTGTCTGCACTAACTGCAGTTTCCCCCGTTGATGGCCGTTACGGCTCGAAAAGTTCAGCCTTACGACACTATTTCAGTGAATACGGTTTGCTAAAATATCGTGTTCTAGTCGAGGTACGCTGGTTACAAAAATTGTCTACCACCGCCGAAATTACCGAAGTACCGGCATTTTCAGCGGAAGCGATGACTTTACTCAATAATATCGTTGATAATTTTTGTGAACAAGATGCCCTGCGTATCAAAGCCATTGAAAAAACAACCAATCATGATGTCAAAGCCGTTGAGTATTTTTTAAAAGAAAAAGTTGAAAATAACCAAGAGCTAAATAGTGTCAGTGAATTTATTCATTTTGCCTGTACCTCTGAAGACATCAATAACTTGTCTCATGGACTAATGTTAAGTGAAGCAAGAGAACAAGTTATATTGCCTTACTGTGACAAATTAATTGCTGAGACTAAACGCTTAGCCATTGATTATAAAAGTATCCCTATGATGGCAAGAACCCATGGGCAACCAGCTTCTCCTACCACTATGGGTAAAGAGATGGCTAACGTCATGCATCGTTTACAACGTCAGCGCGAGCAAATTAAAGACGTCACTATTTTGGGTAAAATCAATGGAGCAGTGGGTAACTATAATGCTCACATAAGTGCTTATCCAGATATAGACTGGAATGCTTTTTCACAGTCTTTTGTGGAAAGTCTAGGGTTAAATTGGAACCAATACACAACTCAAATTGAACCCCATGACTACATTGCTGAGCTTTATGATGCAATGGCCCGTTTCAACACTATTTTGATCGACTTCGATCGAGATATTTGGGGATATATTGCCCTAGGTCACTTTAAACAAAAAACCATTGCCGGCGAAATTGGTTCTTCAACCATGCCCCATAAAGTCAACCCTATTGATTTTGAAAACTCTGAAGGTAATCTGGGTTTAGCCAATGCAATGTTTAATCATTTAGCCACTAAGTTACCTATCTCAAGATGGCAACGTGATTTAACTGATTCTACTGTCTTGAGAAATCTCGGTGTGGGTATGGGCTACTCTGTAATTGCATATGAATCTACTTTGAAAGGGATCAGTAAATTACAGGTAAATGAGCAAAGTTTGCTTAACGAGCTTAACAATAATTGGGAATTGTTGGCTGAGCCCATTCAAACAGTAATGCGACGTTATGGTATTGAAAAACCTTATGAGAAGTTAAAAGAGCTTACTCGAGGTAAAAAAGTCGATCAGGCTGCGATAGCTGAATTTATTGATAATTTAGATTTACCCAATAATGTGAAAACTGAATTGAAGCAAATTTCACCCGCAAATTATATTGGCGATGCAATTGCTTTGGTTGAAAAAATCACAGCATAACCCTCATCTACACCATGTTTATCGTTCCAAGTTGGTTAAATACCTGCTTGGAGCGATAATATCTGCTTAATTTCTTGCGTAAAAATTAGCTCAGCGTCTTTATTGTATCCCCTTGATGCCAAGTTCATAAAACCATGTTCGAATTCCGTCTTTTGGCACTTCACATTGTCATGTATAGCTAATTCGTCAATCACAGTATCTATGTTGAAATTCGGTTCTTTATGGGGAAAATAAAGTTGGGTTGGTAGAGAAGGCTTGAGTTTAGTAAAAAAACGTATTTGGCCTGGATAAAAACCATAAAAATTATCGATACTTTGCGAATAGTCTTTTTCACTCAACAACTTATATAGTGAAGCTGCCCCGGCACTAAAGCCTATGACGGTTTTGTTGGCAAGGCTGGCTGCTAAAGCGGCTGAAATTCGCATGGCATATTTTTCTATGCCGCCTGCTCGTTGAAATGCGGAATAAGCCAAAGCTTCATCAGTAAAATTCACCGAAGAGATATACGGACTGACAATGGTTAATTGCCAGTCCGCAGGTAAAACTTGGTTACACCATTGTTTGAAGGACGCCGTTTGCCCAAAAATATCCGAACAAACCACTAACTGATGAACCATGGAATTACCTATATTGATGACGTATTTACGCCATCATACCACCATCAACCACAACTGTGGTGCCGGTTGTGTAACTTGATGCATCGGATACCAAGTACAACACAGTCCCCGCCATTTCATCAGGATCAGCTACTCGGCCTAATGGAATAATTTGCAGAGCTTGTTTTAGGATCTTATCGTTAGTGGTTAACGCGGATGCAAACTTAGTATCGGTTAAACCTGGAAGTAGCGCGTTAACGCGAATATTTAAACTGCCACATTCTTTAGCGAAAGCTTTGGTCATGCTCACTACGGCAGCTTTCGAAATTGAATAAATACCCTGCATGTCGCCTGGCGAAAGTGCATTCACCGAAGCCGTATTAAGAATAACCCCACCGCCCTGCTCTTTCATCATTTTACCGGCAGCCACTGACATAAAGAAATAACCGCGAATATTCACATCTACAGTTTTATCGTAGGCGGCAAGATCAGTATCTAAAATGTGTCCGAAAAAGGGATTGGCCGCAGCGTTATTCACCAAAATATCTAGTTGACCAAACTGTTCTTTGATTTGCGCAAAGGTAGCATCTATTTGTGCTATTTCGCCAACGTGGCAAGCCATAGCATGGGCTTTACCGCCATTATCGCGAATGCTCTGGGCAACGGCTTCACAACCATCAATTTTACGGCTTGAAACAATCACCTCAGCGCCATAAGCAGCGAGTAATCGTGCAATCGACTCTCCGATGCCTCTACTAGCACCTGTTACTAATGCCACTTTCCCAGTTAAATCGAATAAATTTTTGTTCATTTTTTGTTCCTGTAAATAAAGAGCTTTGCATTTAAGCGCTCTGGAAATTAATTGCCCTTACGACTAAGAGCCTAAGGATAATTTAATTAAGCAGTTAATCCGCCATCTAACACCATTGAATGGCCTGTCATGAAGCTTGATTCATCACTGCACAGCCATGCTATTGCATAGGCAATTTCTTCTGCTTCACCAAGGCGTTTCATTGGGTTAGCACCAATCAGAGAGTTCTGTTGCTTTTCATTAAAATTCGCCAACACAGTTTCAACCATGGGAGTTTTAACAAAACTAGGACATACCGCATTAACCCGAATATTGGCCCGAGCATACTCAATAGCGACTGATTTAGTCAGTCCAATCACACCATGTTTCGATGCGCCATAAGCGGATATAGTCGGTGCCCCCGATACTCCAGCGACTGAGGCCAAATTAATTACATGGCCACCACCCACTTCCAGCATATGCTGAATAGCTTGTTTCATGCAGTACCAGACGCCTGTCAAATTGATTGCAATATTGCGATGAAACTCTTCATCTGGAACATCCAACATGCGTGCCGGTGTATGGTCGACACCAGCGTTATTGAGGGCCACATTAATTTGTCCAAATTTAGCGATGGCTGCTGCGTAAAAGGCTTTAACAGAATCATTTTGAGTAACATCTAATGCAAAAAACTCTACAGCGTATCCCTGCGCTTGTAGCGCTTCACTCAGGGCCTTTCCACCCTCGACATTACGATCGCCAAAAAACACTTTAGCTCCCCGAGACGCCAATAACTCGGTAGTTTTAGCGCCAATCCCTGATGCCCCGCCTGTAACCACTATATGTTTATTTTCTACGTCTGCAGCTTTCATGATGTATGGTCCACTTTAATCACCAACTTACCAAAATTTTCCCCTCTGAAAAGCATCAGTAAGGTATCAGGAAAAGTTTCTAATCCTTCTACTACGTGTTCTTTGGCAATCAGTTTACCTTCAGCGATCCAACCTGACATTTCAGCTGCTGCTTTGCCGTAATTTTCAATATTATCAAACACCACAATGCCTTCCATACGAGCTCGATTGACTAATAATGTTAAGTAATTTGAAGGGCCTTTAACTGCTGTAGTGTTGTTGTATTGACTGATTGCGCCACAAATAACAATTCTGGCTTTCATGTTTATCTGAGTTAATACGTCATCGAGAATGTCGCCACCGACGTTATCAAAAAACACATCAACACCATCTGGGCACTGCTCTTTTAAGGCTTTTTTAACGTCTGAATTTTTATAATCAACGACACCGTCAAACCCTAATTCATCAATCAAATAACGACATTTATCTTCACCGCCGGCAATACCTACCACTCGACAACCTTTGATTTTTGCGATTTGTCCAACAACAGTGCCTACAGCGCCAGCAGCACCTGAAACCACAACAGTTTCGCCAGCTTTAGGCTGACCGGTGTCCAAAATACCAAAATATGCAGTCATACCCGGCATGCCTAGCACACCTAAATAGCGCTCTAACGGTGCTAAATTGGGATCAACTTTATACACGCCCTGAGTTGAAATAACGGCGAAATCGGTCACACCAAAACCGCCGTATACAAAGTCTCCAGCGCTAAAATTAGGATCAGTTGATTCGAGCACTTCACCGACACCACCGGCTCGCATGACTTCGCCAATACCAACTGGAGGAATGTAGGATTTACCTTCATTCATCCAACCACGCATGGCGGGATCGAGAGAAATATACAGGACTTTAACCTTTATCTGATTGTCTCCAAGTGTGGGTAATTCTGTTCTCACAAAATCCCAGTTTGCTGCCGTTGGCGTCCCTACCGGACGTGAAGCTAAAAGAAATTGTCTGCTTTTCATAATTGTTGTTTCCATTTCTTTGTGATTAAAACCATTCGGGTTGCATATCGCTGCAACTACTGTCGAATGCTTGAAGTAGTTTTAAGTCTCTATCTATCAAAGGGAGTTCCCAATTGATGTAGTATTTTGCCGCTTGAATTTTGCCAAGGTAATATGACTTATCTTCAGCTTTGCACTCTGCCAATGCTTTTTCCGCCACGTTTGCTTGACGGATCCAAATCCAGCTCATCACAATGCTCGAAAATACATTCATGAAACATTGGGCATTAGCCAATAAATTAGGCAGCTTTTCATTTCGCAATGCTTCTCCAAGCACCGGAATTAGCGGTTGCATTTTTGCCATATAGTCCAAAGTGAATTTCACTAAAGGAGCACAGTTCTCTCCCGTCGCAGTGTTAAAATCTGCCAGTATGCGGGTTTGCAATGTGTTTAAACCTGCGCCATTTGCTTGCCACAACTTGCGTGTGAGCAGATCTAAGGCTTGAATACCATTGGTCCCTTCATGGATAGGGTTAAGGCGATTGTCACGCCAGCACTGTTCAACTGGGTATTCTCGTGTATAGCCTGCTCCTCCTAAGACTTGAATAGCTAAATCATTTGCCTTCACGCCAAACTCAGATGGCCATGCTTTAACCACAGGCGTGAGCAGATCCAACAGCTCTTCAGTCACTTTTCTTTGTTCTGCAGATTCCAACGTTTTCACATCATCCACTAACCTAGCGGCATATAAACAAAGGGACATTGCACCTTCAACGTAGGCTTTTTGGGCCAATAACATACGTTTGACGTCACCATGATTAATAATTTCGGTCGCCGGATCTGTAGGTGCATTATTTGGAGGAATACGGCCTTGAGTGCGATCTTTTGCGTAAGCTAAAGAATATTGATAGCCACTATAACCAATCATAGCGGCCCCAAAACCAACACCGATTCGCGCCTCGTTCATCATCAAGAACATGTACTTAAGCCCTTGATGAGCTTCCCCTAACAAATACCCATGACAATCCCCATTTTCACCGAAACTCAATGCGGTAGAGGTTGTGCCGCGATAGCCCATTTTGTGAATCAATCCGGCCAATGCAACGTCATTTTTAGTACTTGGCTCGCCCGCTTCATCTAAGCGATATTTAGGTACAACAAACAGTGAAATACCTTTAACGCCAGCAGGAGCGCCCTGAATTTTGGCTAACACTAAATGTACAATATTGTTAGATAACTGATGTTCACCGGCAGAGATATATAATTTACTGCCTTTAATACGGTAACTACCATCTTCGGCTTTAACCGCACTAGTTCGTATGTCTGCCAGTGAAGAACCCGCGTGGGGTTCGGTTAATGCCATTGTGCCGGTGAATTCGCCACTGAGCATTCTTGGCATAAATTGTTGCTTTAACGATTCTGAAGCAAAATTACCAATCACATTGGCTGCGGCGACGGTTAAGAAGGCATACCCTGAAGTCGATGGGTTAGCCGCCATAAAGTAGCCAGAGGTTGCCATCATTATGGTTTCAGGAAGCTGCATTCCACCTTCTTCAAAATCATAACGTCCAGCCATGAATCCCGCCTCGTTATAAGCATCAAATGCCTCTTTAACTTGTGGGATCATATGCACTGTTGTGCCGTCAAATTTGGGTTCATCTGCATCGGCAATAGCATTATGGGTGGCAAACTTCTCAGAAGCGATTTTGTTAGCTGTTGCTAAAATGGCATCGAAGGTTTCTTTATTGTGTTCAGCAAAACGTTCACGTTGCAATAACGATTCAATATCGAGCACTTCATATAATTGAAACGGTAATTCTTTAGGGTGGATTAATTCATCATTCATTAGGTGCATCCTTAGTTAGATCATGCACCTAGCATCACATATTTAGACCTGTACGCTAACTGTCATTATTGACTCTTTTATGGCTAATATCGCCACACATTCATAATCGTGATAAGCTTTTAAAAACCCAACTTATATAGAGTCATTTTAACGTGCACAATGTCACCATTTTAGGTTATGAACATGCTTATGCCAGTGCAATAACAGGCGCATTAGATATATTTGCGTTAGCGGGTGTGACTTGGCAACGGATGCAAGGCAAACCCCCTGAACGAATTTTTAATGTTCAGCTAGCTTCAGTGGGAAAACGTGATATTGAATGCATCAACCACCTCACTTTAAAGAGCCAAGTAGCCATTGAAGATGTTGACCAAACTGACATATTAATCATTCCAACTATAGGCGGAAAACTCGAAGAGGTGTTGTCAGCAAATCGTAACCTGCTACCTTTTTTACAATATTTCAATAGCAAAGGAACTGATATTGCCAGTAATTGTAGCGGCGCTTTTTTTCTCGCCGAAGCAGGCATTTTGAATAATAAAAAAGCGACAACACACTGGGGATATGCTGAGACATTTGCTAAGCGTTACCCACAAGTTGATTTGTTGTCGAACAAACTCATTACACAAGATGGTAATATTTACTGTTCCGGTGGCGGCATGGCTTGGTTCGATCTAGCCCTGCTATTGATTGAGCGATATTGCGGCCATGATGTGGCTACCAATACAGCTAAAGCCCATGTGTTGGATATTTCTCGGGGAAATCAAGCCGCTTACGCGCAATTAAGAAGTAAAAAATATCATCAAGATGCTGAGATTTTGCGTGCGCAAGAGTGGTTAGAAAGTAACTATCATCAACCTATTTCATTAGACCAACTGGCGAATCAAGTTAGCCTAACCAATCGTACCTTTTTGCGACGTTTCAAAATTGCCACAGAGCAAACTCCTTTTTCATATTTGCAATCCATTCGCGTCGAAGCGGCTAAGAAACTGTTAGAAACCGAGAACTCTTCGTTGGAAGCCATAGTGACAAAAGTAGGTTATGAAGATCCTCGCTCTTTCACACGATTGTTCAACTCACTAACCGGTTTATCTCCGAGTCAATATCGCAAAAAATTCTTTCGTACTTATAGTTAAATTCGAACTCGCTAAATAACAAACGAAAAATCTGAAAAATAACCGAATAATGTCGGCATTTATGACTATCTTTAAAGCATTGGTCGTATCTGAGCTATAAATATTGGATTCTGTTGGAATATAAAATTACACTAGCGCCCAAATAATGTTTGCAGCTTAAAACATGACCCAATTCTAAAAATATATCCGCTTTTTATCTCTTCTCAAGGTTAAAAAGCAAAAGGATAAACACACAACTAATTTAAATTAACAACTTGGTAATATAATGAAAACACTTAATAAAACAGTGATTGCACTGTGCATACAATCGGCCTTATTTAGCCAATTAAGTTTCGCTCAAGAGCAAGATACCGTTGCCGCAGAGCGTAGTTTGGAAAAAATCACCGTGACGGCACAAAAACGCACGCAAAGTATTCAAGATGTTCCAATCTCAATTGCTACATTAAACGGTGAACGTTTTGAAAGTATCTTTTCCGGTGGTGAAGATATCATTGCACTAGCAGTGAGAGTACCTGGACTATATGCCGAGACATCTAACGGTCGTGTTGCTCCACGGTTTTATATTCGCGGATTGGGGAATTCAGATTTCGATTTAGCCGCATCTCAACCTGTTTCTATTGTGATGGATGATGTTGTAAAAGAAAACGTCATATTAAAAAGCTTCCCATTATTTGATGTTTCGCAAGTAGAAGTAATACGAGGACCGCAAGGCACCCTATTTGGTAGAAATACCACCGCCGGCATTGTAAAATTTGATTCAGTGAAGCCCACTGAAGACTTCGATGCTTATATGAAATTAGGAGTCGGCAATTTAGGTACGTTAAACTTCGAAGGTGCTGTTGGCGGTGGTCTAACCGATAACCTTTCAGGTCGTTTTTCAGTTTTATCGCAGAATCGTGACGATTGGATTGATAATGCCTATACTGGCGAAAATGACGCCATGGGTGGTTTCGATGAAAAAGCTTGGCGTGGACAACTACTCTTCTCACCAAATGAAGACTTTTCTGCCTTATTAAACGTTCACGGCAGAGAGTTAGATGGCACAGCGTCTATATTCCGCGCCAACATATTTACCAAAGGTAGCAACGACCTAAACGAAAATTATGATCGTGACGTGCTTTACTATGATGGCGATATTGATGGTAATGGTGCTGACAATAATCCGCAAGAGTACAACAATTATGGGGCCTCTCTAAAATTAGAATTTGCGCTTGAAAATATGTCTTTAACCAGCATTACCGCATACGAACAAGCTGAAGGTTATAGCTTAGGTGATATTGATGGTGGTGTAGTATTAAACGAACCAGCAGATATAAATGGTGATGGTACTGAAGAAACCACTTTCCCTGGTAACATTGCGTTTTCTGCAGTTACACAAGATAAGTTGGATGATTTAGAACAGTTAACTCAAGAAATTCGCCTAGCCAGTGAAACAGATGAAGCGATGAGTTGGCAAGTGGGCGCATTTTATTATGATTCATCTTTTAACGTAACCAGTATAGATGGATTTTACGGCGCGACCACCGTCTATCATGAAAACACGACTTGGGCTGTTTTTGGTCAAACCTCTTATCAAGTTAACCAAAAATTAGAGGTAACTGGTGGTCTTCGCTATACCTATGATGAAAAATCTTTGATCGTTGGCGAACAGAATGTTGACGGCTTCGCGTTAGTAATTGGTGCTGCATCAATCCAAGAGTACGAAGACATCAATGTTGATGATGGACAATTAAGCTGGGAACTAAGCGCAAATTATAAGCTAGATAACGACACCTCAGTGTTTGCTCGACTAGCGAATGGTTTTAGAGCGCAAACCATACAAGGCCGCGATGTTGCATTTGAAGCAAGTCCTTCAGTTGCAGAAGCAGAAACCATTAATTCTGCTGAATTGGGTATCAAAAAAGACCTGTTAGATAATACCTTACGCATCAATGCCGCTGCTTTTTACTATGAAATTGACGACATGCAATTAAGTGCAATTGGCGGTGGTGCAAATACGACTGCGCTGATCAATGCTGACAAAGGTGTCGGATATGGTTTCGAAATTGATGTGGAATATTTGGTAACAGACTATCTAACATTAACTGCAGGCTACAGTTATAACCACACAGAAATTCAAGATAGTGGTTTGACTATCCTACCATGTGGCGCCAATGCTGATTTTGCATTCACAGGAAATTGCACCGTATTTGATCCACGTCCTGATGGTTATGCCGCAAGCATCGATGGCAACCCTTTCCCACAAGCGCCTGAAACAATTTTCAACTTCACCGCAAGATACGCTACACCAATCGGCGATGATGGCGAATTATTTGTATTCACAGATTGGGCCTTCCAAGGTGAAACCAGTTTATTCCTATATGATTCAGTTGAATTCACCACCGATAGTAATTACGAAGGTGGACTGCGTATTGGTTATGAGAACTACCAAAACAACTACACTATCGCACTTTTCGGTAGAAATATTACCGATGAAGATAATGTAAAAGGTGCAATAGATTTCAATAACCTAACTGGAATTATGAACCAACCACGTATCTTTGGTATTGAAGCAAAAATAAGCTTCTATTAATTTAAAAATACCTCATATACATATAAAAACGATCCTTTTAGGATCGTTTTTTTATCTGCTTTAATACTTAGCAAGGGCGAAACTGCAGATAATTTCATCTCCAATTAGAAACAGACTTCAGCTGTTTTTACTTGCCATTTTGCACATCATTAAACTAAAAATTTCCCCCTCGAAACTACAAAATCCAAACAATATGAGTCTATAATTACCCATCGTTTAATCTGAATTTCGGTAGTTACATCAAGCAGTAAATTATGTTGGTCAAGACAATGAATTTTGTAATCAACGATGATTGTATACTTGTTGATCTAGATTAAGGAAAATTGGCACAATATATGAGTTAATAACTTATAAATAGCAGGTAAACCGTTTAAAAAGGTGATTTCACGCCAAATCAGTGCACAAAATTTAAGCGGGAGCTTAATTTCGCACCTTATGAGGGCGTATCCACTTAGATTGCACTGATTAAATCGGGAAATGGTGTAATTATATTTCACAAAATTAGATTAAAACTGTAATATTGCTGCATTAATAGCCTATTAATGTAATTTAATTACCTAAAGGAGGAGCTTATGAGCTTCAAAAAACAATATCTTAAATCGAAACCAGTGTGTAAAGTAACTTTCAAATTATCGAAGGAAGAAGCTAAGAATGCTGAGACAGTGCGTTTAGTGGGCGACTTTAATGATTGGGATACTGCTACGGCTCCTATGAAGAAACTGAAAAATGGTTCTTTCTCTTCAACCGTAGATCTTCCAGCTGATGCAGAATATCAATTTCGATATTTATTAGACGATGAAAAATGGGAAAATGATTGGAACGCCGATGCTTACGTAACATCACCAATTTCCTTTGATGAGAACTCTGTCGTATCTGTGTAATTTTTGCTAACTATCTTCAGCACAAAAAACGACTAACAACGAATCATAAAAAAGGCAGTTTTGCTTCACAGCAGACTGCCTTTATAATTTTTATATAGTCTAAAGTGCCGCTTCTAGCTCAGGCAACACATCAAACAAATCTCCCACTAAACCGTAGTCGGCAACTTGGAAGATCGGCGCTTCTTCATCTTTGTTGATAGCAACAATGACTTTTGAATCTTTCATACCCGCCAAATGTTGAATGGCACCAGAAATGCCCACCGCAATATACAGTTGAGGAGCAACGATTTTACCCGTCTGCCCAACTTGCATATCATTTGGTACGAAGCCAGCGTCTACAGCAGCACGAGATGCACCAATTGCAGCGCCTAATTTATCAGCGATACCTTCAAGTAACTTGAAGTTTTCACCATTTTGCATTCCGCGACCACCTGAAATAATGACCTCAGCGGCAGTTAATTCAGGACGTTCAGATTTGGTCAATTCAGCACTAACAAATGATGATTTTTCAGAAGTCTTCACATTATCAATTGCTTCGACAGCAGCTGAGCCTGTTTCTTCTGCAGCGTCAAATGCTGAAGCTCGAACTGTGAGTATTTTTTTGCTGTCGCTACTTTGTACCGTAGCAATTGCGTTACCGGCATAAATAGGACGGACAAAGGTATCTTCGCTTTCAACAGCAATAACATCAGATATCTGTGCGACATCTAATAGTGCAGCTACACGAGGCATAAAGTTTTTGCCGGTGGTGGTAGCGGCTGCAATCACATGAGAATAATCAGCAGCTAACTCTGTGACCAGCTCGCCAATATTCTCAGCTAACTGATGAGCGTATTCAGCGTTATCTGCCAATAGCACCTTACTTACTCCTGCAATCTTAGCTGCTTGTTCAGCTACGCCTGTGCAGTTTTGTCCTGCAACCAAAACAACCACATCTGCGCCCATTTTACTGGCCGCATTAACTAACTTGTGAGTTTCAGATTTTAGTTGTTCATTGTCGTGTTCTGCATATACTAAAACAGCCATTAGATCACCTTCGCTTCTGTTTTTAATTTCTCGACGAGCTCTGCTACATCAGCTACTTTAATACCACCTTTACGTTGTGCTGGCGGCATTACTTTTAACGTTTTAACGTTCGACGTAAGCGTTACACCAAAACTATCAGCCGCTTTAACATCGATAGGTTTGCGTTTTGCTTTCATAATATTAGGCAACGTTGCATAACGTGGCTCATTGAGTCGTAAATCTGTAGTCACCACCGCTGGAAGATTCAATTCAACAGTTTGTAAACCACCGTCAATTTCACGGGTCACTTTTACTTTATCACCATCCACATCCACAACAGATGCAAAAGTACCCTGTGGCATACCTGTTAGCGCAGCTAACATTTGACCGGTTTGATTATTATCCGAATCAATAGACTGTTTACCTAGAATAACTAAGCCTGGTTGCTCTTCTTCAACCACTTTTGATAGAAGTTTAGCAACTTGTAAAGAATCTAGCGTTTCACTGGTATCAATTTGGATTCCACGATCTGCACCTAGTGCTAAAGCGGTTCTTATTTGTTCTTGGCAGGCTTTATCACCTATTGAAACCACCACGATTTCAGTGGCAATACCCTTTTCTTTTAGTCTAACCGCTTCTTCGACTGCGATTTCACAGAACGGATTAATAGACATCTTTGTGTTGGTCAAATCAACCGCTGTGTTATCGGCTTTAACGCGTACTTTTACGTTGTAATCAATGGCACGTTTAACCGGCACTAAAATTTTCATGTTTACCTCTAATCAGATATAAAGTGTAGAGAAGTTATAACGCAAATTATGCGTATTTGTAAGGTTGCGTAAATTTACTGGCTGTTTACCTAAGCGTCAACTAAGTGTTATCAAAGTTACAAATCTGGCTTCCCGTATTTTGGTTATAAATTGTAGGTCATTATTTCCATTTGAGCTTAAGTTTTATTATGTTAATGTTAATAAAAAGCGCTATTTTTCAAGCTTAATTTCGCCCAAAAACCAAGATTAATTTGCCAAGTAAGATATTGATTTAATTGATTTTAATGACAGGTTAAAAGGTACTTTCAGGACCTGCTTTTTGGTTGATGCAAACTATATACTTGATGAATAGTATCAATCAACTTTGGTAACTGTGGGTGATAGTTACTTAATTGTTTATTTCTTTAATTAATAGATATCTATAAGGGGAGAAACCCGTGGAACGTGAATCGATGGAGTTTGATGTTGTAGTTGTAGGTGCTGGGCCAGCCGGACTATCAACTGCTTGTAAAATTATGCAATTAGCTCAACAAAATGAACAAGAGTTAATGGTATGTGTAGTTGAAAAAGGTTCAGAAGTTGGTGCCCATATTCTCTCTGGTGCGGTTTTCGAAACCCAAGCTATGGACGAACTTTTTCCTGATTGGAATGACCGAGGGGCCCCTCTGACCACAAAAGTCACTGAGGACCACATTTACTATTTAAAGAATCAAAGCTCAGCGACGCAATTACCTAACTTCATGACCCCAAAAACCATGCACAACCAAGGTAATTATATCGTTAGTATGGGGAATGTATGCCGTTGGTTAGCCGATCAAGCGGAACAATTGGGCGTAGAGGTTTTTCCAGGCTTTGCCGCTTCAGAAATAATATACAACGAAGATGGCAGCGTGGGCGGAATTATCACCGGCGATATGGGCATAAGTGCTTCTGGCGAACACAAAGACAGCTATATGCCTGGCATGGAATTACGAGCAAAGTACACAGTTTTCGCCGAGGGGTGTCGTGGTCACTTGGGCAAACAACTGATATCTAAGTTTGAACTCGATAAAGACAAAGCACCTCAACATTATGGTATTGGCTTTAAAGAGATCTGGGATATCGACCCAAGCAAACATCAAGAAGGTTTGGTGGTTCACACTGCTGGCTGGCCACTCAATAGCGAAACCGGTGGAAGTTATTTATATCACGCAGAGAATAACCAAGTTTTAGTGGGGATCATTATTGATCTTAACTACAAGAATCCACACCTGAGTCCTTTTGACGAATTCCAAAAAGTTAAACAGCATCCAGTGCTAAAGCAATATTTAGAAGGTGGTAAGCGGGTTTCCTATGGTGCCAGAGCAATTGCTAAAGGAGGATATAATTCCCTTCCCAAAATGACATTTCCAGGGGGGATCCTTGTAGGATGTGATGCAGGCACCCTTAACTTTGCAAAAATAAAGGGAAATCACACAGCGATGAAATCGGGCATGCTGGCCGCTGAAACCATTGTTGAGGCAATCAGCCAAGATAAAGTGGGTCAAGATTTAACCGACTATGCACAAAAATTCGAAAATTCATGGCTGTACAAAGAACTTTATAGTTCACAGAATTTCGGCGCTGCATTACACAAGTTTGGTACCTTTTTAGGGGGAGCTTACAATACGTTTGAGCAAAATATCCTTGGTGGTAAAGTCCTCTTTAAGCTTAAAGATACGACTACTGATCATGGCGCTATAGGCTTAGCCAGTGAATTTCCGAAAATCGAATACCCTAAGCCTGACGGCGTAATTAGTTTCGATAAACTTTCATCAGTATTTTTATCGAATACCAATCACGAAGAAGATCAGCCTTGCCATTTGCGTTTAAAAGATCCGGCAACTCCCATCGTCATAAACTTACCGAAATACGATGAACCGGCGCAACGATACTGTCCTGCTGGCGTTTACGAGATTATTGACAGCCCTGAGGGTGACAAAAAGTTGCAAATTAACGCGCAGAACTGTGTGCATTGTAAAACCTGTGATATTAAAGATCCTACGCAAAATATTGTTTGGGTAACACCTGAGGGTGCAGGAGGACCTAATTACCCTAATATGTAAGTAATCTGTTAAACACATAGTCAGAATGTGGCTAATTTCTGGCTATGTGCAATTAATTCAATTAAATTGCTTGTTTTAGCGAGCAATTATCCCTATCTAAACACTTATGCAATCTATTAATTATCATTTAAGCAGCAATCAAGCTGAAAAACCTTATTTAGTACTTTTACATGGCCTATTTGGCAGCCTAGATAATTTGTCTATGGTAAGAAAAGCACTTGAGGACAGTCACAATGTTTTGAGTATCGATTTACCTGACCATGGTAAATCGGCTTTTACTGATGCATTTTCATTCACTAGCTATGCTAACAAAATTGTACAGTTAATAGCTTCTGTGAACATAACAAAAGTATCCATTTTAGGGCATTCTTTAGGCGGCAAAATAGCCATGAAAATAGCCCTCGATAACCCGCAACTAATTGACAAGTTAGTCATTGCTGATATTGCTCCTGTGAGCTATACACCTCGCCACCAGAATGTATTTAAAGCATTAAATGCCGTTGACTTAAAAAGTATAACGTCAAGAGGTGATGCAGATGCTGTGATGTCTGAATATTTAAAAGAGCCTGGTGTAAGTCAATTTTTATTAAAAAGTTTAAAACAAGTTGATGGTAACTGGCGCTGGGACTTTAACTTACAGTTACTGCAACGGGATTACCCCGCAATTTCTGAAGGAATTAGCAGTGATAATGTTTGCTCGGTACCGGTACTTTTTATTAAAGGTGGTCAGTCAGACTATATTTTACCTGAACACAAATCTGCCATTAGTGCATTGTTTCCAAATAGCAGTGCAAAAGTGATTGGTTCAGCTGGACATTGGTTACATGCACAAAAACCAGTCATCTTTAATCGTTTAGTCAGCGATTTTTTGCAAAATGATACTTGTGGGTAATTCGCTTGCGTCACTTTGTGTGGTATATTCTGCGCGTTTTTTTATTCTGAAGGTTTTGCGATGCTAAATGAATATTATGAGCAAATAGAGGCAATCGTGTTAAACCTGACTTTGGTCGCGCTATTTGCCCTTATGGGGTTTGCGATACACGATGTATTAAAAAAGAACAATGTGCCCTTCCTTGGTCGAGCAGTTGTTTATCTTGTTTTATTTTTAGGTGCAGCCGGATTTATTGCTAAAGGTTTGATCCAGATCTTTTGGGAAAACAGTGGCATTTAATATAATTAGGCATCGAATTAGTTAAGTAAAGGAAAGTTGGAATGGCAAGTGTAGGTTTATTTTTTGGAAGTGATACAGGCAACACAGAACATGTTGCGAAAATGATCCAAAAAGAACTGGGTAAGAATCTCATTGATGTTCATGATATTGCTAAAAGCAGTAAAGAAGACATTGCCGAATTCGATTTACTTTTATTCGGGATCCCTACCTGGTACTACGGCGAAGCTCAATGTGATTGGGATGATTTTTTTCCTGAGCTGGAAGAAATTGATTTTAACGACAAACTAGTCGCTATTTTCGGTTGTGGCGATCAAGAAGATTACGCTGAATACTTTCTAGATGCGATGGGTATGATACGGGATATTGTGGAAGCCAAAGGTGCGATTTTGGTAGGACAGTGGCCGTGTGAAGGTTATGATTTTGAAGCATCTAAAGGCATGGCAGACGACGAACACTTCGTTGGGCTTGGCATCGATGAAGATCGTCAACCAGAGCTAACCGAGCAGCGAGTGAAAGACTGGTGCAAACAGATTCACGAAGAGCTTTGTTTGTCTGAGCTGGCATAAATTACTCGAATTATTTATCCCTTTATCAACATAGCAACAAAGTGTTGAATGTACTTGTAAAGTCGACCCCTTGTTGTGCCTCGCACAACAAGGGGTTTAAACAACCCCGTTTACAACTTGAACTGACTAACTGCCTTTTTCATTTCAACCATCAAATCAGTTAATGTTTGGTTTGCCGCGGTTGAAGAATGCGTAGATTCCGCACTTTTCTCAGCCAAATCGACGACATTGTTCAGTTTAATTGCAATTTTCTCAAACAAGCTATCCTGCTCCAAAGTAGAGCTAACAATTTCTTGATTCATTTTTCGTAAACTATCTATGGTTTCATTTATTTGTGTTACTTGCTGTGCCACGTCAAAAATTTGCTGCTCACTTTGCTTGGCAAATTCATTACCACTGCTAATCGCTTTGACAGCTTGCTCTGCATCAAGCTGCAAACTTTCAATCATAGCTTCAATTTCGGCCGTCGAGTTTTGGGTACGATTTGCTAGTGTACGCACTTCATCTGCTACGACTGCAAAACCACGCCCTTGCTCACCTGCCCTTGCAGCTTCAATTGCGGCATTTAATGCTAATAAATTGGTCTGCTGTGCAATTGTTTTAATCACGTCTAATATACTGCCAATTTTTTTACTGTTTTCGTCTAATCGATGAATAATGGTAGAGGATTGCTCTGCTTGTTGAGTTTGTTCAGATATTTGCTTATGAGTTGAAGAAACTAATTTACTCACATTGGCACTTTGTTTACTCACCTGTTGCAATTGATGCATACCATGCTGAATTTGTTGCGTGTTAGATTTGCTCGCTTGTCGAATAGAATTGGTTTCAGCGGCGGTTAAATTGAGTTGTTGTTTTTGCTGCTCAACTTGAATTAACGTTTGTTCACTCAAATTGGCGGTTGTTTGCATGGCATTTTCTAACGACGCTTCTTGCAATAGTATTTTTTCAACAACCGCACGCAAGCTTTCAGTGACTTTATTAACGTTGGTTGCCAATATAGCAAATTCGTCCTGATTGGTTGAATACGCCTTATGGGTTAAATCTCCGCTACTAATTAGTCCTAAACTACGATTAATTCTTGCGATGGGTGCTGCAATGCTGCGCGTCGTTATGCTTCCAAAGATTATTGCCGCAGCAACAGCAATACATAAAAATATAAGACCTTTCCAAATGTTAGAGTTAACCGTTTCGATAATGGCATTTTGCCCTAATAAAGTATCTTGGTTAACTTCGGAAAAAACCGTCGAAAAGTGTTGTTTAGCGCTATCTAAATGTTGATTGGCAATAACATTAAAATCTTTTGCTTTAACAAGTAACGAAATTTTTTCCTGTTGAGCTGAGAATAAACCGGGATCTTGTAACAGTAGTTTTTGTAATTGTGAGAATTGTGCATTCAGCCCGTCAATGTAACCTTGGGTGTCTACTGTTTCTGATAATCTATTTAAATAGTCAATATCGACTGCTACATTACTTAAGGTAAATTCAATATCCCCTTTAATCGTTTCACTTATTTCAGTGTTATTGGTTGTTATGTACTCTTTTATTGCACTAAATAACGGCATAATTTTATTGTCTGCATTAATCGCCGTACCAATCAAGATATCGAGATTGGGAGCATCCCCTTCTAAGAAGGTTAAGTCACCTAATAGCGCACTAGTTTCGTCAGCCACAGCAATAATATTAGCCGCATTTTGGTCGATCTCTGCTGTCAATAACAGCTGTTGAACTCTCGCTTGGTACATATTCTTAGACTGTGTAACATACGCGGATGCATGCTGTGCGCCTAGTTGAAACGCAGTATTTGTTTCACCAATTATTTGATTAAGGTTTTTGAGGTTAACAGTGAACTCTGTGGACAACCGATCGAAGGTTTGTTGATTACTCTGCAATTGCTTTATGGATTGTTCAAAATAAGCATTTGTCGATATTGTAGCCAGTGACAAAATTCCGGTTTGAACTTGCAACATGCTGGCTTGCACCGGCATTTTCTGTTGCACTACACTTTGCGCGGAATCACGAATATCAGCCAATCCAAAATAAGACACTATATTGGTGACCACCATCACGCAACCGACCAAAACGAAACCAGCAATAATCTTACCTACTACATTTAGTCTCATATCGAATCCTAAACTTAGCCAAACGATTTATCCCTTCTAATCAAGAATGGATATTAAATTTGACGTAATTTTCAATTTGAAATAATTCAGTATAGAACATTTGGACAAGCACTCAGTTTGTGAGTTTAAATTCGTAAATCTGTTCAGAAAGCACGCTATGTTAAAAAAATGTTGATGTAATTGAAATATTTAATCCCTTTAGTGATTAGTTTGTTCGCTATCCCTTTCATATTTGAATTACTTCCCTATAATGAACCCACCAATTATCGTTTAGAAAAACAGATGGATCAAAATAAAGAATTAAAAAAAGCAGGGCTAAAAATTACCCTGCCACGACTTAAAATCCTCGAGGTTTTGCAGGAACCTGCGAACCAACATATTAGTGCTGAAGACGTATACAAGTTATTGATTGAGCAAGGTGAAGAAATAGGTTTAGCGACTGTTTACCGTGTTTTGAATCAGTTTGATGATGCGGGAATTTTGAATAGACACCACTTTGAAGGCGGTAAGTCTGTATTTGAAATTAGCCACAAACAACATCATGATCATTTAGTCTGCTTAAAATGCGGCAAAGTAATCGAATTTGAAGATCCGATTATTGAAAAACGTCAAGACGAAGTCGCTAGTCAGAACAAAATGAAGTTAACTCATCACAGCTTGTATCTTTATGGTGAGTGCACCGATGGGAATTGTGACGAAGACATGTAATCTTAATTAGAAGATTGAAGTAGAAATTCAATCTTCTATAGGTTAATGATTCGGCGACGAGTTCGTTTAGGCATCCGCGTTACCAATTCATAACCAATGGTATCTGCCCAGCTTGCAACTTCGTTAGCCAATAAACTTTTTCCCCACAATTCAACGTCAGAATCAACTTCTATATCTAGCAATCCGGTAACATCAACCGTGATCATATCCATAGACACTCTGCCACACAGCTTAGCCCTTTGACCGTTCACCAGTACCGGTGTTCCAAGCTTAGCTGTGCGGGGGTAACCATCACCATACCCCACAGCGATTGTTGCCACTACAGACTCTTGTTCGGCTTTCCAAGTGTTGCCATAGCCTACACTTTCACCTTGCGGAACATTTCGCAGTGCAATGACCTTTGACTTTAACGTCATAACTGGTATTAGTTGTTGCTGCATATCGTGATTAGACATAAATGGCGACACGCCATACAACATAATCCCCGGACGATTCCATGTTCCTCTGGCTAACGGCCATGCTTTTATCCCAGCCGAATTCGCTATGCTGGTATAAATTGTCTCTGAAAATTTACCTTCTAATTGTTCACAACAAGCAATAAATTTCTTTAGTTGAGAGCTGGTAAAGTGGTTATCGATTTCATCAGCCACTGACAAGTGCGTCATAAGCACCACGTTGTTAACCTGCTTAGTGCTTTTTAACTGGCTAAAAATAGCAGTTACATTTTCAGGTTGAAATCCAAGCCGATGCATACCTGTATCAACTTTCAACCACACTTCAACCGCTTCTTCAGCATTCAAATTTTGTAACATCTGCAACTGCAACTGGTTATGCATAACCACACTAAACCCTTGTTTACACGCAATAAATAGTTCTTCTTGGTGAAAACAGCCCTCCAATAACAGAATCGGTAGTTTGATGCCCTGCAGCCTCAATTCGAGACCTTCTTCAAGGCTAGAAACGGCAAACATTGACACATGCTGTTGCAGCGCTTTAGCGATTTCGACAGCATCATGACCATAGGCATCTGCTTTAACTACAGCGACAGTCTGACTGTCTGGAGAAAGTGATTTTGCATAATTACAATTAGCCACTAACGCGTTCAAATCAATAGTAATTTCGGTGGGGCGACTCATTAAGTATACCTGTCCTACAGCAAAGGGAATGTCTAACGATTAAAATTAGAAATCAGTAATCGTATTTAAATTTATTAAATAACAGGTTTAGTTCTTTGTATATTTCACCAATTTTTCCATCTGCTATTGCTTCACCATCTAAACTCACTGCTGGAGCGATATTTTTGGTCGAGCTGGTTAACCATATTTCATCAGCTGAACGGGCTTGTTGTAGACTAATATTCTGCTCAAAAACTTGGTAGTTAGTTTGAGTGGTTAATAAATCTAGTACGATCGCGCGAGTAATGCCGGGTAATAATTGAGAGTCTAACGGCGGAGTGAAAATTTGTTTGTCTTTCACCACAAAAACATTACATGAGGATGCTTCAGTAATCTGCTTATTTTCATTGTAAAGTAAACATTCATCTACTTTATGATCTTGACTACTTTGATAATGCAAAACGTTACCCAGTAGAGACGTAGACTTAATATGACATTGACGCCAACGCAGATCCTGTTGACTGACTAAGGCTAATCCTTTGTTATCAGAATCATCATAGTTAACCGGTGGTTTTATGGCATAACACATCATAAACATTGTGGGCTTAACATTATCTGGGAATCCATGCTGACGTTTTGGACTGACACCACGACTCACTTGGATATAAACCGCTAGGCTATCTCCACTATTGTGCTCCAATAATTCATTCAGTACTGTACGCCACTTGTCGACAGACCAATCTAGTGTAATGCCAATAGCGGATAAACTCGTTTGCAAACGTGCAATGTGCGGAGTGAAACCGACCATTTTGCGATCGTAAGCAGGTATGACTTCGTAAATCCCATCACCAAACAAAAATCCACGATCTAATGGAGATATCATTGCCTTGCTTTGAGGCATAAAAGTACCGTTTAGGTATACAATTGTTTCCGTCATATTCTGGCCAAAAATGTATTAATTAAAATTAATTTGAGTGAACAGATTTGCGTGCTTAACCTCAGCTAAATTAACCAAGTTGTGCGCAGTATGAATATCAATTGGTGAAAAAGTGACTCTGCAACCAGGTGTTGCTTGTGACAATAAATCACAATCAATGGATAACACACTACCGACTTTAAAATAGCCACCCACAGTTTGCCGATCATCCAACATTATAATTGGTAAACCTTGTTGAGGAATTTGCACAGCCCCTCGGGTAATACCTTCAGATAACATAGGCTTGTTCGGCGCTTTGATAGGATTACCCGTTAATTTGGTGGCCATCCGACTTGAGTCAGGGCTTACAACATATTGATTAAGATAAAATTGTTTAAGTGCCGTAGGTGTAAAATCATCAATTTGATAACCCTCGATTAAACGCAAGGTCAATTCACTGTAAGGGTCAACAATAGCATTTCTTTGTGCTTCAAGAGGAGCGATTTTTGCGGTTACGGGGTGAATGGCATGAGTTTGACTATAGAATGCAATTCGATCGCCTTGTTTCAAAGGTTGCCCGTCTTGAGTTAATCCCCCTAACCTATCTCTTGTGACTGTTGTACAGCTCCCAAATGTTTCTGGGACTCGAAAACCTTGTTGGATTGCAACATAGCTGCGCAGTCCATTATCCGCTTTGTTAATCGTTAAAGAATCGCCAGCATCTAATGCAAAACTGCGCCAAGGACTATAACTTAGGCCATTAATCGTGATCTGTGTTGCTGCGCCGGTAATAGCCACTTCACAATAAGAATGTGCTTTGAGGCTAAACCCGCAACCTATGACTTCAATGCTGGCGGCTATATTTTGATTGTTACAAAGCCAATTAGCCCACAAGCAACTACGACGATCTGCTGGACCGCCTGTGGTAATTCCAAGGTGCTGATAACCGCTGCGACCTGAATCCACTAATATGCTTTGCAATCCGGTCGCTATTACCTCAACAAAGTCAGTCACCTATTTGCCTCCAACAACTGGTAATACTTGTGTTCACTAATTTCCTTAAATCTAACCGTATCACCCACTTTAAAAGGCGATGGTGAAGCTCGCTCTGGAACAAATAACGCTAATGGACACACACCGACGATATTCCATCCACCCGGTGAGACATTTGGATAAACAGCAGTTTGTCTGTCAGCGATAGCCACAGCACCTTTAGGCACTTGTTTGCGAGGAGTGGTTAGTCTAGGCGTTGCGATTTTTGCATCGGTTTCTCCTAGAAATGCAAAACCAGGAGAAAACCCTAAACAATAAACACGATAACTATTTTGTTGATGAAACTGAATAACTTGTTCGACCGTGATCTGATTGTGGTCCGCGATCCGCTGCAAATCGTTATCTTCGCTCAACCCATAACAAACGGGCAGCTCCACAATGTTCGTCTCTTGGTTCGCAAATATTTGTTTTGTTTGGCCATCTTTTAAAGCTTTCACCAATTCGATTATTCGAGCTTTTACTGCAAAATAATCGGTTTGCAAAATATCAAAGGTAATCAGTACAGAGTGGTAAGCAGGAATCACATCTAACAACCAAGGCGAATTTGCTTGTTCCAATAAATGCACAAACATACTCACCTGTTGATTTTTACGATTCAATGTTGCCCCTGCAAAATACACGATAAGCGCATTTTCGCTGGCGACATCTATTTTGATTGGTTCAATCGGAAACATTAGGACAATAATTCACGTATGTGTTTAACAGCCTCTGCTGCCCCTGCACTATCACCATGTACACACAGAGTATCAATTTTTAATGGTAAAATTTGTCCAGTAGCAGATACCACTTCTTGACGCTCAACCATTCTTCTCACTTGCGAAAACATATCATTTAACTGCAACACTGCGCCAGGTTTAGCGCGGGATAACAGTAAGCCCGTGTCTGCATAACGCCTATCTGCAAAGGCTTCATATTGAAGTTCAATTTTATATTGATCAGCTAATTGTTGATAGGATTGCCAATTAGACACGGCTTGAATAACTAATATTAATCTTTCGGAATAACTGCTCAGGGCTTTTAAAACTGTCTCAAATAAACCTTTACTGGCCATCATGTCATTGTATAAAGCGCCATGAGGTTTCACATAATCAACGGTTTTAGATTGTAGTTTTGCCATGCCCTCTAATGCCGCTATTTGATAATGCATGAGTGGAATAAGCTCAGTTTCAGTTAGCGCCATACTCCGACGGCCAAAACCCTGTAAGTCTGGATAGGAAGGGTGTGCCCCTATTTTTACATTATGTTTTTTAGCGGATTGTATGGCTGATTGAATGGCTTGCGGATCGCCACTATGAAAACCGCAGGCAATATTTGCCATATCAACATATGGCATGATCAAATCATCATGTGGCATGCGCCACGCGCCATAACTTTCGCCTAAGTCACAATTTAGTTTGATCAAGCGCTTATTGCTCCTAGTAAATTCAGATATAATGATGATCTAAGGCGAATTCCAAATGAAGATTTTCACCAAGATCACGACCGAGATTCGCTAGTTTACTTCATTCTTAAAAAAAGTCAGGTGTATGCTACAAATTGGAAAAATGAATCACTTAGAAGTGGTTGACAAATTACCCTTTGGATTTTATCTCGATGGTTCGCAAGTAGAGCGTATTTTATTGCCAAATGGCTCTGCCCCTGAAGGCTGTGAAGTAGGTCAAATGGTCGATGTGTTTATCTACCATGACAGCGAAGATCGTATTATTGCGACCTCAAAAATTCCCCTCGCCCAAGTAAATGAAGTGGCGGTACTAAAAGTAAAAAGCCTGACCCGTGTTGGCGCATTTTTAGATTGGGGATTGGAAAAAGATCTATTGGTGCCGTTTAGTGAACAAGAACGACCAATGTCAGAAGGTATCGAATACGTTGTATATGTTTTTGAGGATCCGGAAACTGGACGACTTGCTGCATCCACCAAGCTTCGTGATTTTTTAACCGAGGACGGCCACGACCTTAAAGCCGGCGTAGAAGCAGATTTAATTATTTGTGGCCGCACTGATTTAGGCTACAAAGCCGTAATTAATGGTACCCATCTCGGTTTGATTTTTAAAGATGAGGTCTTTAAACCAATTCGTACTGGCCAAAAGATGAAAGGTTTTGTGAAACGCATTCGCGAAGATGGCAAAATAGATTTATGTTTTCAATTCCATAGTGAGCGCGCCAGAAAAGAGTTAACCGATTTGATCATCGACGATTTGATTGCCCATGACGGTCTTTCAACCTTAACAGACAAAAGCCCACCTCATGAAATAACTCAGCGTTTTGGCGCCAGTAAAAATGCTTATAAAAAAGCGCTAGGCTCATTGTTTAAGCAAAAACGAATTTTAATCGACAAAAATAAAATCACTCTCGTAAAGTAAAGCTCTTACGATATGAATAAGGAACATGTAATGCAGGCGACTGTTACCTGGCAAAAAGATATGCTGTTTGATTGTGAAACCGACTCAGGAAAAACCCTTCAATTAGACGGAAATGGCGAGCAATTAACTCCGATGGAAACTGTCTTATTATCGGTAGGTGCTTGTTCTTCAGTTGATGTGGTGGAGATCATGAAAAAATCTCGTCTGCCTTTACGTAGTTGTCGATGTGAACTCAAAGCCACTCGCGCCGAATCAGCCCCGAAAGTATTTACAGATATTCATGCCGAATATGTGGTTAGCGGTGAAAAAATAAGTGATAAACATTTAGCTCGCGCGGTGCAGCTATCATGTGAAAAATATTGTTCAGTGATGTTGATGTTAGCAGGCAATGTGAACATTACCACGTCATATAGAGTTGAAGAGTTATAAACTGAAAAAGCCTGTTTAGTGACTAAACAGGCTTTAATACCTTGCTAGATCGCAGATTATTCTGCGGCTAATTCTGAGGTTTGTTTATTTTTCACGGTATTTTCAATTCCTTCATTTGTCGCAGCTTGTTTATCCCGAACATTTTTCTGAACCGTAACAGCAGCAAACAAACTCAATGTATATGCCATAGCGTAGAATCCCTTTTCACTTAATAATAAATCAGCATTAATCAACCCAATCACCAACAGTGCTATGGCTAACCCTGTTGATATCCAAGATAGGCTTCCGTAAATTGAAGAAGTGTTAATGCCTTCAGCTTTGTCTCGCACGTTTTTTTGCAATGATACTATTGAAAACAAACCATAAAGTAAGGTTATCAAATAGTAGCCTTTTTCATTGAGTAACATTTGTGCGTTAAAAAGTCCCACACCGTAAGCCCCTATGCCAATGATTAATGCTGCAACCGCGGCATAAGTATAAGATTTAGTTGGAGCTTGTAATGCAGTATTTAACGTTTGTGTTGTCATGATTATTCTCACTTGTTTCGAGTGTTGCTGAAAGTATGAATGCAGTTTGCCTTCAAAAACACTAATGATAAACCCAGTTATAAAATGTTGATTATTTCAAGCCTTAAAGTTTATTAATATTATACTTTACAATGTGTTTATGTCTCCAGATGCTGAATAAGTAACAAATTCGCTGGCGAGTTCATTTTGACGTAGATACTGACCAATGGTTGTAAACGTAGTGGTATATACTTTTCCACTGTGATCTTTGGTGGTGACATCATCCATAAACATAGATCCTAATAGTAATTTAAATGGACTGGTTCTCACTCGTTGTGCTTGAAAGTGTGCTTTTGCGTTGACCTTTAATTGCGCGACATCCTGAGTGTTGTAAATAGCCGAGTTAAGCAAATCGAGTGTATACTCAGTGCAATTTTGAAAGATCGAATTGAACGGATTAGCAATGACCGAATAGTTGGGGTTATGCAAGGTTTTATCTTTACCTGAACCGATCAAGTCTATTAATTTCTGTTGAACTTCCATATTAGGAATTAAAATTCCTGCAGATAACTCATGTACTCCCCAAAAGAAGTCTACGGGATAGTCAACGACTAGCTCACTTTTATCCGCTTTTCCGTTTTGTTGATAAAGGTTATGAATTGCATAACCTTGCACAACTTCACCACTATCTAAGGTGATATTTGAATACAAGGCAATGGCGGTATGCGTGAACTTAATTCCTTTAGGCAAATCTTTCTCTGGTCTGCCTACTCTGGCGATGATAAATGCTCGAGCGCCTTTTGATGCCGCATATTTTTCAACATCTTTAGCGAACTTTACAATTTCTTCTGGCTCATGCTGATTGGGTGCATCACTTTGGCTTCCCGCCAAAGCATTGGGCACGGTAAAACTAAAAATGCTAACAACGATGAATATATACAATGCGCTAATTTTCATTTCCCTACTCTCCTAATAACTTTAATGACAAGACTCATATTGCTAGTTTTAATTTATTTTTCGTTAATCACCTGGATTGGAGCAGGATCAGCGGTGATTGTATGTTCTGTTATAACCAACGTATGTTGATGCTGGTGATGAGAAGTCGCGTGTGAAGCTCTTGCGCTATCACTCAATGCGTCTCCGGCTTCGGCAACAACACTTCCAGCGACTAAGCTCACGCCACCGGCGACAATCACCGGCGTTACCATCACAACGCTTGCCACTTTCGCTGTAGAGGCTACGCCTTCTGATGCTGCCAATGCAGAATGTTTACTCGCTTGACCACTATGGTGAGCGGATCCATTTGCATATACGTTTAGCGATGACGCCGATAAAATAATAATTAATGCAGTTGTTAAACGTTTCATATTGTTTTTCCTGTTTGTTGTGAACGAGATAAACAATAGTAAAAAGGTATACCCTATGTAAACAAAGTTGTTTTATGTATACTAAAACTCAACCAATAGTTTATTAATTCAATACTAAAGAGTAACCATGAGTCAAATTGGACTAGTTAGCAAAACACTCAAGCAACTTTTAAAACAGCAACAAGTTACCTATCGCGATCTAGCTCAGAAATTAGCCATGAGTGAGGCCAATATAAAACGTATATTTTCAACCAACAGTTTTACATTGGAGCGTTTAGAAGAAATATGCGATGTGCTACAAATATCACTATCCGATCTATTTTCTGTTGCCCAACAACAAACAGACAAACTCAGTCAGCTAACAGTTGAGCAGGAAAAACAATTACTCGCTGACCCTAAACTATTGTTAGTGGCAGTTTGTGTGCGGGACTCGTGGACTTATAATGAGTTAATTGAACATTACGATATTGATCAATTCGAATGCACTCGTCTATTAGCGAAATTGGACAAGCTTAAAATTATCAGTTTGTTGCCCAATAACCATTATAAGACCTTAATCGCTCAAGACTTCAGATGGATACCGGGTGGACCTTTGGAAAAGTTCATGGAACAAGAAGTCATGGTTAAGTTTATGGCTCCCAAAAAAGATGAAAAATGGAATTTTAGATTATATATCCGTGGTAGATATTCACAAACATCAATAGAAATAATTCAGCGTAAATTAAACCAACTCACGAAAGAAGCATCTGACCTCAACCAAGAAGATGCCGCGTTACCGCTAGCGAAGCGTCAACACATGGGCATACTGATGGCAATGCGACCTTGGGAACCATCTCTGTTTGAGAATATGCGTCGTAAGGCATGAAGAGGAAATTGTTAATACACAGATTGATATGCTAGGTTAATATTTGAATATAAATTGGAGGACAACAAATGACATCTAGCACATCGAATCAAAATGATAATAGCATTGCCCACTTTGCAGCCCTTAAAACCGCAATTGTAAATGGTGAAGTTCAAACCATAAAAGATCTTATCTGTGGACATCCAATGCAAGAACTCGAAAAAAGCTACCTAATAGATTTAGCTAACCTGAACAACAACAGCGCAATTATAAAGTTACTCCAAGACATTCCAGTAAAGGAGTAGACTAGTAATATCTAATATTTAGACAGCCACTAATATTTAGACAGCCACAAACTAGACTAGTACACTAATATTTAGACAGCCACAATATCTAAAACATCTCGTATTTAGACAGCCACAAACTAGACTAGCACTTTGACACTATCAACTAAGCTATAGGTATAAGGTTCATAAGGAAGAACAATGCCCTTAGCAAGGAAGCGTCAAATCTGTTTGACAGATACCCCCTACTACCACTGCGTTTCTCGCTGTGTACGCCGAGCATATTTGTGCGGGGAAGATAAATTCACAGGAAAAAGTTTCGAGCATCGCCGTCAATGGGTTGAAGATAGGTTACTGTTTTTGTCCACTGTCTTTTCTATTGAAGTCTGTGCCTTTGCGATTATGAGCAACCATTCCCATGTGGTATTGCATGTGAATGTAGAAAAAGCCAATGACTGGACTGATAAACAAGTGTGTTCAAGATGGCATAAACTCCACAAGGGAACATTGTTAACCCAAAAGTTCATGAGTACCGATTCGCCGCTGCTCACCGATGCGCAGCGGACCACTTTACACGCTACGTTATCCATCTATCGACAGCGCTTGACCGATATCAGTTGGTTTATGCGAGAGCTTAACGAGCCCATTGCGCGAAAAGCCAACCACGAAGACAATGCACTGGCCATTTCTGGGAAGGACGCTTTAAATCTCAAGCTTTATTAGATGAGCACGCAGTAGCGGCGTGTATGGTTTATGTGGACTTAAATCCTATCCGTGCCAAGTTAGCCAGTACTCCTGAAACTTCAGAGCACACGAGTATTAAACGACGCATACGCGATTTCAAAAAAGGAAAACAGCCAACAACTTTAATGCCTTTTGTGGGCAATCCTACACAACCTCAACCACCTGGACTGACATTTAATCTCATCGACTATCTAAAATTAGTCGACCTATCAGGACGTAGCCTGCATCCCAACAAAAGTGGCTCAATAGATATTGATGAATCCCCCATTTTACAACGACTTGGTTTGGATGAAAAATCCTGGCAATGTTTATTCTCAAGTTTTGAAACATCGTTTAGTGTGGTCGCAGGTCAAATCAATACCCTCAACAAATATAAACGCCGACGTCGACAGAAATACGGTTAGGATGAAGCTTTAAAGAGCTCAAAAAACCTAAATTTATGGCTTAAAGGTCCCCGCAGATGAAATGCGGTACGACGGCTGAATTTCAATCGGGTATAGCAGCGTAAAAACCAGTTTTTATCTATTTTTATCAAAAATTCTAATTTTCGCACCCATTAAATTGCTCCTAAGCGTTAATTAATCTCGTCAAATCGGTAGATGACTAGTAATGACTGTCTATTTATTTTTCATGACTGTCTATTTATTTTATTTTTTTTTGTCTATTTATTTTTTTTGTAAAAAATGCATGTCCAATTGTAAAAAATAAATTATGCCTGTCCAATTGTAAAAAAACACCGCTAAAAACGGTGTTTGTTATTGAGCAAAAAACAGTTATTTATAAACAGCTAGGTAAATGAAGAGCAGGATCCGCTTCTCGTGCTTTTATTGCATCCTCTACCGTTAATCCTAGGGCTTTAGCAATGCCCTCTCCATAGGCTGGGTGACACTGGTTACAGTTTCGAATATGACGATATTTGATAAAATCAAAAATATCCCCCATTTGTCTAGCCGTGTTTTCAAAAAGCGCTTGTTTTTGTTCGTCATTCATCAAATTAAACAATAAACGTGGCTGACTAAAATAGTCATCATCATCTTCACGAAAATCATAGCGTTTAGCATAACCATCGATTTTAAGAGGTGGCTCAGCAAATTGTTGCTGCTCCTGCCATTGATTAAAGCTATTAGGTTCATAGTGTGGTTTGTCACCATAGTTGCCATCTACACGGCCTTCACCATCACGGGCATTACTATTTACAGGACAACGCGGTTTGTTAACAGGAATCTGATTATGATTAACACCCACTCGATAACGCTGAGCATCCGCGTAGTTGATTAAACGCGCCTGCAGCATGCGGTCAGGTGATACACTGATACCTGGCACTAAATTGCTTGGAGCAAATGCCGCTTGTTCAACATCCGCAAAGTAATTTTCAGCATTTTTGTTCAACTCAAATTCACCGACCTCAATAAGTGGATAATCGCCCTTTGGCCACACTTTAGTGAGATCAAATGGATGGTAAGGAACTTTATCAGCTTCTATTTCTGGCATAATTTGCACATACATCTTCCACTTAGGGAAATCCCCTCGCTCAATAGACTCGTAAAGATCTTTTTGATTGCTTTCCCGATCCATAGCGACAACTTCAGCGGCTTCCGCATCAGTTAAGTTTTTGATGCCTTGTTGAGTGCGAAAATGGAATTTGACCCAATATCGCTCACCGGCGTCATTCCAAAAACTGTAAGTATGCGAGCCAAAGCCATGCATGTGCCTATAAGAGGCTGGAATACCGCGATCACTCATCACAATAGTAACTTGATGCAAGGCTTCTGGAAGCAACGTCCAAAAATCCCAATTATTAGTAGCTGAGCGCATATTGGTACGAGGATCTCGTTTAACCGCTTTATTCAAATCTGGGAATTTGAGAGGATCACGTAAAAAGAATACAGGGGTATTATTACCAACCATATCCCAAATCCCTTCTTCGGTATAAAACTTTAAGGCAAAACCGCGAATATCACGTTCGGCATCGGCAGCTCCACGCTCACCCGCTACTGTACTAAAACGAGCAAACATTTCGGTTTTTTTACCTACCTCACTAAATATTTTGGCACGAGTATATTGGCTAATATCATGGGTAACCGTAAAAGTACCATATGCACCAGAACCCTTAGCATGCATGCGTCGTTCCGGGATAACTTCACGCACAAAATTCGCAAGCTTTTCATTTAACCAAAGATCTTGGGCTAGCACAGGTCCGCGCTTACCAGCCGTCAGACTATTTTGATTATCAACAACCGGTGCTCCACCATTGGTAGTTAGGTCTGTTGGTTGATATGGGCATTTTTTGTCGCTCATCACATTGCTCCTATTGAGAATTAAGTAGAGTCACGAGTAAATCAATCTGCGAACAATTAATTCAACGCGCAGCTGCTTCAGCATGTCTGAGTATAGAAGATATCAAGCCCTTTAACGACCTTTAGAATTTTATTCATTAACATCTGAAAAAGATTGGAAACATAGAAGCTGTTGAGCTAAAAATCACTTAAATTTCACCCCAAAACAGCTCTTAAAATTGCATAACTGAGCGCCCATTGACGCTTACAAGACGTGGCGAACAGATGTGAGATTAAACGCGGTTCTGTTTCTCCAAAAAGATGTCGCTAAGATTATCAATTGCCTCAATCTCTCCAATTCAAGCAATTCCTATATCCTTATCCAACGTTGCCAATGCACATCTACTCACTTAATTTCTTGTTTTGCTCTTCAGTTAACACTTGTAAATATTTTGGGTCTATTTCAACTAATGGATCGGCCATCTTAAGTAGTGATAGATAATCAAAAATATCATTCTGCAACTGACTAAGAGATTGGATTTTATCTGCGTTCTTGTTTTTCGGTGCACTATGTTCTTCAAGTTGCTTTAACAGGCTATCAAGATATTCGGTATTAACCTGCATTTTAGATGTTGAGGGTTGATTGTCGTTAAACATTGAGCTTGATTCAATTAAAGACAGCCTCGTTTGACCTTGATGTTCTCTTTTTGCTAACTGTGATTTTTGTTGTTTGGCAATCAACTCTGCTTGTTTAAATGCTTGTTCAGTTGCAGCTTCTTGAGTTAACACAATATCTGCAGGAATTTGTTGTTCAAC
Source organism: Alteromonas sp. M12 (assembly GCF_037478005.1). Taxonomy (NCBI): domain Bacteria; kingdom Pseudomonadati; phylum Pseudomonadota; class Gammaproteobacteria; order Alteromonadales; family Alteromonadaceae; genus Alteromonas; species Alteromonas sp. M12. Next base: position 2,778,920 of record NZ_CP144164.1, read on the forward strand.
ATCAACCTCAAGGGGCATTTCAAGCTCAAATGATAAAGGCTCAATCTCAACATTATCCATAGCTTTTGCAGCTAAAGTTAATGCTTCTTTTTCAGCATATTGGGCTCGCTCAGGCTCCTCTACAGAATCTCGCACAAACTCACTTTTATCTAGCAGTGGCTCTGAGGCCATTCTGGATGAAACTGGTGGGCTGCTAAGTTCACGAATTTCTAGTTTTGATTTTTTTGTCAATTGTTCATTGTCCAATGTAGCTTGGTCTGCAATATCATAAGTATCAACCCTTAGCTCCGGCGCTTTTGTCAACATAGGATCAAAACGATCATATTGATTGTATACCACTAAGCTAATAAACATCACTGAAGCGGCAATGGAAGTTGGCCATTGCCATTTTCGCCATTTTGCTACTGGCGCTTTTACATCAACCACCTTATCACTTGCTTGTTGTTTGGCGAGTTCCAATATGCGCTTATCCAATGCTGCAGTCGGTACTGGTTTTTCCTGTGCCTGATATACGACACTCACATCAGGATCAGTAATATTCTCATTTTTAGCTTGATTTTTATTACTCATGACCTTCACCACTACTTACCCAATCAGGCATTTTTTTAGATAAACATTGTTTTAACTGACCGTAGGCATAACGTAAACGGCTTTTAGTTGCTTCATGAGAAGAATCAATTACTTCTGCAATTTGTTTCACCGTCATAGTCGACTCTTCTTTGAGTAAAAATACTTCCAGCAAGTTGACAGGTAACTTTTGCATACAGTCTTTTAAAAACATGCTTTGCTTATCAGCTTGCAGCGTTTTTTCTAGTATATTTTGCTCAATTTGATTGGCACCAAGTTGGCTATCTACCTCATCGGCGCTATCGTCAATCAGCTTATCGACAATGCGCAAATGTCTTATTTGGTCAACCACTCTATTTCGTGCCATTGTATATAACCAAGTGGAAAATTTAGCGTTTGGCTCAAACGACTCAGCATTCACTATCACTTTACTCCAGGTGTCCTGAAATAAATCTTCTGCTAATTGCTGATCTTTTAATTGACGCAGCATATAGCGATACAAGCCGCCTCTATGACGTTCATATAAAAGCTCAAACGATGCCGAATCTCCATCTGCAAATCGTTTAAGCAATTCTTCATCTACTACTTGATTCAAACGCGTCCATCTTCCTTAAATAATGAATAAGACTTGGCAAACCTTGACGTCTGCGCCTTATTTTCTTAGTTTTGCTTTTGTTCTTGAGTGGCAACCGAACGAGAAGTTTCCGACTGTAAGGTTTTTGCCATTCTCACCAAAGAAACAAACTCAGCACGATAGCCGTAATCATCCTTACCTTTGTTGTTATTAGCAAGCTCAATCACCTTTTCAAAATCTAAATTTTGGGTGTATTTACTATTTTTCAACAATTGAGCAAAGCCAACAACAGAAGTTGCAAATTTAAAATCCATGGATTGTGCATCAAAATCAGTAACATTTTGTTTTTCAATAACTTGGTCGATTAGGATACTAGTGTCGTTGTCCATAGGTTTATAACGCAACTTTACATGGGCCAATTCATTATTCAGACTAGCTGCGGCATTTTTATGGGTCTGTTGATAGCGTAAATCGTCATTAAATTTAGCGCCATCTTGCAATACGATTTCGTAAAATGCTGTAACAGTATGGCCAGCTCCGATTTCCCCCGCATCGACTTTATCATTATTGAAATCGTCTTTATTTAAGCGACGATTTTCATAGCCAATTAAACGATATTCCGCCACCGTATTAGGATTAAACTCGACCTGAATTTTCACGTCTCGGGCAACCGATTGTAAAGTAGCATCTAATTCTTCAACTAATACTTTTCGCGCTTCAAGCAACGTATCTATATAAGCGTAATTGCCATTGCCTTTATCCGCTAATTGCTCCATCAAGTGGTCATTATAATTACCTTGTCCAAAACCTAAGGTGGTGAGTTCAATTCCTTGCTCTTTTTGTTTTTCAACTAATTCAATTAATTGCTGATGATTGACCCTGCCAACATTAAAATCGCCGTCAGTAGCTAAAATCACACGATTCACACCATTTTCCTTAAATGCTTGTTTAGCTAATTTATAAGCAAGCTCAATACCCTCTCCACCATTGGTTGATCCACCAGCGGATAGGCGGTTTAGCGCTTGTTCTATTTTTACACTCTGATTGGCTTTGGTAGGCTCAAGTACTACACCAGATGCTCCGGCATAAACCACGATGGCTACACTATCGTTTTCTGTCAATTGATTGGTTAACATCATCAGAGCACGCTTAACCAAAGGTAATTTATTCGCAGAATTCATAGAGCCAGAAACATCCAATAAGAACACTAGGTTTTTATTGCTAGCCTCAAGTTGCTTTTCGGATTTATCATTTAAAGCATGGGCTTTTAAACCAATTCGCATCAACTTACGGCCTTGATTCCAAGGCGAATTTGAAACCTGCGTATCAATCACAAAAGGATGAGAGGATTCTTCAGCCACTGGATACTGATAATCAAAATAATTTACGAATTCTTCAATCCGAACAGCGTCTGCCGGTGGCAGCCATCCTTGGTTTAACATTCGTCTAGCATTGCTGTAGCTACCTGTGTCCACATCAATTGAAAATGTTGAAACTGGATTATTACTGGTGGTAAAAACCTGGTTTTCTTCTTCATGTTGATAGTTTTCTGTATAAGCAGGGTTCCCTGGCGCTGGCACTTGAGGAGGATAATATCCAGGAGAAGTGGCTACAGATAAGTCAGCCATTGCGAACAGCTGAGATTCATGTCGCTGGCGACTATGTAATTTTCCTTGCGCTTCAGCTCGTTGTGCGGTCATCATAATTTTTTCAGCTTCAGCTTCAGCTTCAGCTTCAGCTCTGTGCTTCGCCTGTTTGACTTGATTATCGCTTTCTGTAGACGAACAAGCGGCAAGACTAAAAGCGATAACTGTAGAGGTTAATAAATAGCTAAATCTACGCAGTTTAAATCTGTTTTTAAGCGTTAAATCGATAGAGCGAGTAGTCGTTGAATTGTCTGATTTAATAGTGTTCATTTTTATTCCTTTTACACATAGTTATCAGTACCAACGAATAGAATTTTAAAAGGGGTTATTTATTTTTCAATAAAGAGCGCGGTTTATTGCATGGCAGCGTCTCTCAGCTAGTAATAAATCAACTAATTTTTAGTAAATTTCACCAAATACAGTTAATCAAATTCACAAAAAACCACAATCCATCTCTATATCTAATTGATTTATATGGATTTTAATCAATGGCACAGTGAGTGCTTAGTCTAGTAAATAGAACGGTCATTAAATACGACTCACTAAACAGTGTCGTGACGATATTCACTTAAAATATTTGGTTAAATTTGGAAAATACAATGGACGCGCATAATTACAACAACCACGCTTCAATTTCACGCTCAACAATAAAGCAGTTATCACTGGCAGCTTTTATTTGCTCAAGTTTTTTATTAACAGCCTGTGGACAGGCAGAAGCCAATAAAAATGACCAGCAAGAAACTGAACAGGTAAAAGTCATCCCTATTCCTGTTGAAGTGAAAAATTTAGAGCGCGGTAATATTTCCTCCAATTATGCAACAACAGCAGTATTAGAAGCTAAAGAAGAAGCATTTGTTGTTGCCCGCGCATCGGGAATAATTGATCAAATATTAGTTGAAGAAGGTGATTACGTTGAAAAAGGTCAAGTTTTAGCGAAATTAGATCCCGAACGTTACGAACTAAACTTGTTGCGAGCAGCAGCAGATTTACAAGGTATCGAAAAAGAGCTTGCGAAAGTCAATAAGGTTTATCATAAAAAACTGATAAGTGATGATACTTACGACAAGCTTACTGCACAGTATGAATCAGCCAAAGCAACACTGGCTTTGGCTAAACTCGATTTGAAAGAAGCAACCATAGTTGCACCTATCAGCGGTTATATCGCCGAACGAAACGCTAAAGTGGGTAACCTAACCGAATCGTTCCAGCGCGAGCGTATGTTTCATATTGTGCAACAAAAACAACTCTACGGAATTGTCTATTTACCGGAAAAAGAATTGTCTCGGGTGCACAAAGACCAACCAGCAAGCTTACTTTTATCAGCGCTTTCGAATACAACAATCAATGCTTATGTTGAGCGTATCAGTCCGGTCATTGATTCAAAAACCGGGACTTTTAAAGTTACCCTTAGAGTACCAAACGAAAATAATTTATTGAAAGCAGGCATGTTCTCTCAAGTCAGTTTAAATTATGACACCCACCTTGATGCGACTTTGTTGCCTCGCAAAGCACTGCTGGCCATTGACGATAAAACCAATGTATTTGTGGTAGACGAAGACGGTATCGCAAACAAAATTGCGATTACAGTTGGCTACCAAGAAGGAAACTTCGTTGAAGTTATCAAAGGCCTTACTGGCACTGAAAAAGTGGTGGTAACCGGGCACCAAAACCTCAAAGACAAAGCCGTTGTTGAAATCGTCACAGCTAATTGAGGAGTACATTATGAATTTAATTGAAATTGCGGTCAGACGTCCGGTGACAGTGTGGATGTTTACCTTAGCTGTACTCTTATTCGGATTTGTTTCTCTATCACGTTTGTCTTTGAACTTACTACCAGAGCTTTCCTACCCGACTCTAACCATTCGCACTGACTATGTAGGAGCCGCTCCAGGAGAGATAGAACAATTGGTTACCAAACCGGTTGAGGAAGCAGTAGGCATAGTCAAAGGTGTTCGCAAAGTCACTTCAGCTTCTAAAGCTGGACAGTCTGATGTAGTGCTGGAGTTTGAATGGGGCACCGAAATGGACATGGCCAGCTTAGAGGTTCGCGAAAAACTCGATGTTTTACTTTTACCCCTAGATGTTAAACGGCCTTTATTATTGCGATTCAATCCAAGTTTAGATCCTGTAATGCGCTTCGGACTAGGAACAAACAATGCCGCTTCGCCCGACGCTAACGACTCTAAGGTAGCACAAGCGACTATGGATGAAGCGAACATGAAACAGGTTCGTACTTATGCCGAAGAAGACATAAAACGCAAACTGGAGTCGGTTGAAGGTGTCGCTTCCGTTCGGGTCGGCGGTGGCCTAGAAAATGAAATCCATGTTCTGATTAATCAACATCGTACTAGTCAATTAAATATACCTTTAGCGGAAATCATTAAACGCTTGAAAGACGAAAATGTAAATGCGTCCGGTGGCCGAGTGGAAGACGGTTCGCAAGAATATTTAGTCAGAACCCTAAATCAATTTCAAACCTTAGACGATATGCGTAATTTGTATATTGCTACACGAGAAGGCAAACATATTCGTTTAAGCGACGTAGCCCAAATCAAAGATGCCTTTAAAGAACGCACCTCAGTCACCCGATTTGACGGACTCGAAGGTGTTGAAATAGCAATCTATAAAGAAGGTGACGCTAATACGGTCAATGTAGCTAACGCGGTAAAAGCCAGACTTGAATCACTGAAGCAGTCATTGCCGCAGAACTACCAAATACAAATGGTCTACGACCAGTCATTATTTATCGCCAGCGCATTGGAAGAAGTAAAGTCTGCGGCCATCATAGGTGGTATTCTGGCTATGTTTATTTTGTATTTTTTCCTGAAAAATATCTGGCCCACATTAATTATTTCCATCTCCATTCCAGTATCAATTATCGCGACTTTTAATTTAATGTATAGCTACGATATCAGTTTAAACATTATGAGTCTGGGTGGCATTGCGCTGGCCATAGGTTTATTAGTTGATAACAGTATCGTAGTGCTGGAAAACATCGATAGGCATAAAAAAGACAATGCCAATACCTTAGAAGCTGCCGCGCAAGGAACAAAAGAAGTCTCAATGGCAATAGTGGCGTCTACCCTTACCACCATGGCCGTATTTTTTCCGTTAGTGTTTGTTGAAGGTATCGCTGGTCAATTATTCAGTGATCAGGCCCTTACCGTTACGTTTGCACTGGCAGCATCCTTAGTTGTAGCATTAACCCTCATCCCTATGCTTGCAGCAAGAGAAAAGTCTAATCAGCCAAGTAAAGAATTGGATTTGGGACCTAGGCCGGTTAAAGCTAAACCCACAGGCAAGTTAAAACTAACTGGATATTACCTATTTTTACCATTAACTCTTCTCGTTAAATTAATCTTTTATGTTGTACCTGTGATGGTAACCAGCATCATTTTAACTGTGTTTAGAGGGCTATCTAAAGCGCTATCAATACTATTCAAACCGGTATTGTGGGGGTTCGATAAGTTCTACAATGTCGTTTCATCAGCGTATTACCATAGTCTGAATGTGGCAATGAAAGCTCGGATTGCAGTTATTGCAATTGTGGTTACATGTTCTGCTCTATCGCTTTTACTATTACCTAAAATCGGTTTGGAACTGATTCCACCGTTAGCCCAAGGCGAATTTAATGTTGAAATTACCTTACCTACAGGCTCTAGATTAGAAAATACCGATGAGGTATTAGCTAAACTGGCCACTTTTACGCAAAAAAAACCGCAAGTAGCACGCACCTACTCTTTAGCTGGTACTGGCAGTTTAATGAATGCTTCCCCCTCCCAAGGTGGTGATCATTGGGGTAAGTTAAATGTGGTGATGAAAACTGATGCCTCTGCCCAAGACGAACAAGCTGTTGTCACAGCTATGCGTGAATACCTAATTAATCAAGCAGGTCTGGAAAGTAAATTCGGTACACCGGAACTATTCAGTTTTTCGACTCCACTGGTGGTGGAAATTTCAGGATATGACTTGTCGATGTTAAAACGTTACGGTGACAAGCTAGCACAAGCTCTTTCTAAAAATAGACGATTTGCCGATATAAAAAGCTCGTTGCAAAATGGCAACCCTGAATTAAAAGTGCAGTTCGACCATGCCAAACTGGCCCAATTAGGACTCAATGCACCGGATGTTTCAAAGTTAATAGCGGCCAAAATTGGTGGCGAAGTGGCAAGTCAATTTAGTGTCGATGATCGTAAAGTGGATATTTTAGTCAGAAACCAAGTTACCCAACGAGACTCAATCCAAGATATTTCACAAATAGTGGTAAACCCAAATAGCAATAACGTCATCCCCTTAGCCGCTGTGGCTTCTATTGAGATGTCAGTCGGTCCAAGTGAAATAACCAGAGTGGGTCAACAACGGGTGGTACTGGTCACTGCTAACCTTAATTACGGTGATTTAGGTGCGGCTGTAATCGACGCTCGCTCAGCCATTGATGAAATCAACTTACCCGTTAGTTTACAAGCTAGGATCACCGGCCAAAGTGAAGAAATGGAGTCGAGTTTTAATTCCCTTTATATGGCCCTGGCCTTGGCGATTTTTATGGTATATCTGGTGATGGCCTCGCAGTTTGAGTCCTTATTGCATCCATTTTTAATTTTATTCACTGTTCCCATGGCCTGCGCAGGTTCAATTTATGGTTTATTTTTAACCGGCACAAATATCAGTGTGGTGGTATTCATTGGCTTGATTATGCTCGCTGGAATAGTGGTAAATAACGCCATAGTGCTAATTGATAGAATTAATCAATTACGTGCAAAAGGCGAAGATAAGATGAGCGCAATTAAACAAGCTGCGCACAGTCGTTTACGCCCTATCCTAATGACCACCTTAACCACTATATTAGGCCTCCTTCCAATGGCAATTGGTTTAGGTGAAGGATCGGAAATTCGCACACCTATGGCTATTACAGTAATTTTTGGATTGTTGTTCGCAACCTTCCTAACTCTATTTATGATCCCCGTGTTGTATAGCATATTTGATCGCAAATCATTTATCCCAGAAGTGAACCAAAGCACAACCGACAAGCCAAACAGTGAGGTGGTTTATGGATAAGTTTGCCCACGCTGGCGCTGCATTGGCAAGCTTTGCCATACGTCGTCCAGTAACCATTTCCATGTTATTCTTTTCTCTGTTAATCATGGGGTTAGCGGCCAGTAAAATGCTGCCTTTAGAGAAGTTTCCGGGCATTGATTTTCCAGAAATTTTTATTCAGGTTCCCTATAAAGATGCCACGCCTGCAGAAATCGATAAAATGATCACCCAACCGGTGGAAGAAGCATTAGCCACAATGTCGGGCATCAAACGACTGCGCTCTCGTTCTACTGAAAACAATGCAGAAATTCAGATACAGTTTGATTGGGATGCCAATATCAAAGCTAAAAGCATCGAAGCACGAGAGAAAATCGATGCTATCCGCCACCTTTTGCCAGATGATGTAGAGCGAGTTCTAGTCTTCAAGTTCAACCTAAAAGATATGCCAGTTTTTCAACTTAGATTGTCGAGTGACCGTGATATTTCTAACTCGTATGATTTACTGGAGCGCAACCTAAAAATGCCGATCGAGCGCATTAAAGGTGTCTCAAAAGTTGAATTATATGGTGTTCAGAAAAAACAAATATCGATTCGCTTAGATCCTCAACGCATTGCAGCTTTGCACATTGATACGGCTAAATTAACCAAAATCCTGCGCGATGCCAACTTCTCCATGACGGCTGGTCAGTTTTTTGATTTGGACCAAAAAATCACAGTCAATCCAATTGGCGAATACCGTAGCAAACAGGAAATTGAAGATCTCATTATCCAACGGAATGTACGTTTGAACGACATTGCCAGTGTGAAATATGAAACCCCTAGAGCAGAAGAAGGACGCCACTTAGATCGCACCCATGCGATTGGTCTCAATATCTTTCGTGAGTCAGGTGCTAACTTAGTGGAGGTATCCGACGCGGTTATGCAAGAGATTGAAAAAGCTCGAAACAGCACCGCGTTTAATGGCATTAACGTATTTATCATGGATGATGAGGCGGATTCTGTTACCACTTCGCTGCAAGACCTGCTCAATTCGGGCTTGCTCGGTGCCATCCTCTCTATCATTGTATTGTATTTATTCTTACGTAACCTTGCTACTACCCTAGTTGTGGTCCTATCGGTGCCATTTGCAATTTGTATCACCTTGGCCTGTATGTACTTCTTAGGATATAGCCTCAATATATTGTCTTTAATGGGCTTAATGTTGGCGGTTGGCATGCTGGTGGATAATGCTGTTGTGGTTACTGAAAGCATTTTCCAAGCACGGGAAGACGAACCTGACCCTGTGGAAGCAACTAAGAAAGGGGTTGCTTTGGTGAGTTTAGCTGTTATCGCTGGAACGGCGACCACAGCCATCGTTTTTCTACCCAATATAGTTGGCGCCAAAGAAGAGATAACCGTATTTCTTGAACATGTAGCCGTATCTATCTGCATTTCACTGTTTGCGTCATTAATTTTAGCGCAGACACTCATTCCTTTATTAACCACTAAGCTAAAAATTAAAGCGAAACCTAAACAAGTGAAGCCATCAAAGATCAAAAATGTTTATGCTTCTATTTTAACTTGGACCTTAGAGAATCAAGGACAAACCGCGCTTGTTGCTGTACTCATATTAATCAGCACTATGATCCCCATGAACTTATTAAAGAGCGACGAACAAAACAATGGTAATAATGGCCGAATTTGGTTGAACTATAATGTTCAGGCCAACTATAGCCTCAAGGAAGTTGAAAAAACCGTGGCTAAAATGGAAGACTATTTATACGCCAATAAAGAAAGATTTCACATCAAACAGGTATATAGCTATTTCACTGCGGGAGAAGCGGTATCTGGCTTAACTCTAGAAGATGAAATCCCGATGAAAATCGCCGATCTAAAAAAGTTAATTAAAGATGAGTTCCCTGCATTTGCACGTGCAAAACCTTCTTTTCAGTGGGATGAAGGCAGTGGTGGCGGTGTCAAAATATCGTTATTTGGACAGTCATCTGAAACCTTAATGCAAATTGCCAGTGAAATTGTACCAGTGTTGAGTAGCGTTAATGGTTTAACAGACGTTAAGGCTGATATAGATGGTCAAAATTATGAGTTACAAATTAAAGTAGATAGAGACAAAGCCTTTCGTTTTGGATTAAACACCAATGATGTTGCCACTATTATTAGCACGGCATTACGAGGGGCAAATCTGCGAACCTTTAGAAATGACAGTAATGGTGAAATAGACATTCGTTTGCTTTACGATGAAACACTGCAAACCTCTATAGACGCATTACGTAACTTAACGGTGTCTAGAAACCTTGATCAAAATGTCACTTTGGATATGTTGGCTGACTTAACGATTAAACCAAGAATGTCACAAATTCAGCGGGACGGCAGGCAAACGGCACTAAGTATTGGGGCTAATTTAGAAAGTGAACTCACCATCGAAGAAGCACAAGAACGTATTGAATCTATGATGGCAAATGTGCAACTGCCCAGCGGTTATAGTTGGGCGTTAGATGGCAGTTTCCAGCGTCAAGACGAAGATGAAGGCGTGATGATCACAAATATGATCCTAGCCGTGTGTATGATTTATATTGTTATGGCAGCGCTTTTCGAATCATTATTATTACCCACATCGGTATTAACTTCGTTGATTTTTTCATTTACTGGGGTATTTTGGGCGTTTTTAATTACAGGCAATCCAATGACCGTAATGGGCATGATTGGGATGCTGATATTAATGGGAATAGTGGTAAATAACGGTATTGTATTGGTCGACCGGATTAATCAATTAGTAAATCAAGGAATGACTGTACACAACGCCATTATTGAAGGTTGTCTCACCCGAGTACGCCCTATTTTGATGACCGTCTCTACAACTGTGCTAGGACTTTTACCACTTGCGTTTGGCGACATGAGTATTGGCGGTGACGGCCCTTCCTATTCGCCGATGGCGATAGCCATAATCGGTGGTTTGTTGTTTAGCACCCTCACCAGTTTATTTTTAGTACCACTAACCTATTTGCTACTGCTGAAATTGCGTCGAAACACGATAGAAATGATTGCTGACAGCAAGCTGTTGGTCTCGAGGTTAATTCGAACTTAAAAGGAACAGTGCGCTAATAATTCAAGCCGTATGCTAAGGGCTCAAGTATCAAGCTAAGGGCTTTTGCTCTTAGCGTTTATCTGCCAATTTAACCATTAAAAATTCTATCGCAGCCTTTTCAGATTCATCTAATTGACCGTCGGCACGTGAGATATCTACGGCCAGCTGTAACGCTTGTTCTTTCATCCAAGGGTCGGATAACAAAATCGCGCGATGGGCTAAAAAGTTTTCAATTTCATTTTCAGCTATCGCATCAATAACTTTACTCTCTACCGTATTGTAATAATCCAATTTATCGGTTTCACTAGACCATTCTAGTTGCGCTAACCAACCTTGCATATAGCTTCTTTCTTGCTCATCTATGACGCCATCAATCATCACAAACATAAGTGCAATATCAAATAAAGCCTGACGTTGAATTTGATCTTTGCACTGACCTAAATCCAATGCTTGAATAAATATAGTAAACCTCATCAAATTGCTCCATGGTGTTTTATAATCCAATCTAAAGTATCCTAGTCCAAACTATCACATCATGCTAATCAAAAATGGACAAACCCCAACAACAAAATCAATCGAATCATTATATTGTCGGTCTCATTAATCCTAAAAGCCCTACCAATGTGGGAGCTGCGCTGCGCGCTGCTGGGTGTTATTCAGCAAAATCAATTGTGTATACAGGCAAACGTTATGAGCACGCGAAAAATTTCGCTACCGATACAAAAAATGCAAATGCACACATACCGCTAACGGGCAAAGAAAACATATTTGATGACTTACCTGCTGGTTATCGAAAAATCGCCTTTGAGCTGGTAGAGGGCGCGACACCACTGCCTCATTTTCAACATCCTGACAAAGCTATTTATGTTTTTGGGCCTGAGGATGGCTCCATACCACAACAGATCCTCAATCAGTGTGACGAGATACTGTATGTCCCTACCATAGGTTGTATGAATTTAGCGGCCTCAGTGAATGTCGTGCTCTACGACCGTATGGCAAAACAACAAAACACGGTTTATTCCGATGACATCATTCGCAGCAGCCGAGACACTAATAATAAACTTAAACGGAAAATGACCAGCAACGCCCAACAAAATTAACAATTATTTTACATATTTTTGATAAAAAAATTGTCTAAGTAGGTGTAATTATGTATTAATTGAAAGACAGCGTTTATTGCAAAACCTGCACTCTATCGATAATAAGGAAATCTACTATGTCTGAAGATACTCGGATTCCCCGTAACTCAGAAAATGATCACACTGTTGAAATGGCGAAAACCAGACGGGAGTTTCTGAAACAAAAAACCGGTACTGATTTAAAATACACGGGTGAATTCAGTATTGATCCAGGTGTATTACCAGGCAATATTGAAAACTTTATTGGAATCGTACAGATGCCAGTAGGTATTGCCGGTCCAGTGCAAATTAATGGTGAACATGCCAAAGGTTTATTTTACGTCCCACTTGCCACCACTGAAGGTACATTAGTGGCCAGTTACAGCCGTGGAATGCGTGTCATAAATGAATGTGGCGGGGTAAAAACGACGGTAGTTGAAGGTTGGATGCAACGTGCTCCAGCGTTTATCTTTGAAGATGCCAGACAAGCCCGTGACTTTGGACAATGGGTAGAACAAAATTTTGAGCAAATAAAAGCCGTATCCGAAACCACAACCAGTATTGGCAAATTAGAGCATATTCAACAATGGTCAGTGGCGAAAACACAATACTTGCGTTTCAACTACACCACCGGTGATGCTGCGGGTCAAAATATGGTGGGCAAAGCGACCCTTGTCGCCTGTGAATGGATTAAAGCAAACTCCCCCATCCCCTGCATGTATTTGCTTTCTGGCAACATGGATACCGATAAAAAACACTCTCATCTAAATATGCTGCATTCAAGAGGCAAGCGCGTGATCGCCGAGATCATCTTGAAAAAAGAAGTGTTAGCTCGTGTCATGAATGTGGATACAAAAGTGCTAGCAGGTGCTACTACGCTAGCGAATAATGGCGCGCAATTAGCCGGTGCGGCTTATAATGGACCCCACTCAGCTAATGGCATCGCGTCTTTATATATTGCCACCGGTCAAGATGAAGCGAATGTAGTTGAGTCTCATGCGGGTATGTTATCCCATGAATTATTAGACAATGGTGATTTTTATCTTGCGGTTACCTTACCTTCATTAATAGTTGCCACCTTTGGTGGCGGTACAGGTTTACCTACACAAAATGAATGTTTACAGCTATTAGATTGTGTGGGCAAAGACAAAGCCAATAAATTTGCTGAAATCGTTGCTGCGACCGTATTAGCCGGTGACATTTCATTAGCTTGCGCCGTCATTGCCGGCCACTGGGTAAGCAGCCATGACAAAATGGGCCGTAATCGCTAACCCACAAATTTATATAAGTAGCGCGCTCGTGTCTATCGAGCGCTATTTTTAAGCAATATTCCCTATGACATGCCGCGCTTAGTAACACCCATTTAAAATTTATTTTAAGATCATTTAAACCTTTTTTATTCTGGCTGCGACTTACTCTGTGATTGTTCTAATAATTTCAGAGAAAACACCATGAAAATTGAAGATACCAGTGGACAAGATGTCGTACTGGCTAGCAAAAAAAATAAAAAACCACTGTTCATAATTATCGGCATTAGCGTAGTGTTAATCGTTTGCTATTTTAGCTTAGCATCGGCTTTTAGTAATTGGTCAAGTTCAGACCATTCGGTTTCAGCTCAGCGTTTACGACTTGCCACCGTGCACAAAGGTGATCTGGTTAGAGATTTGTCTGTACAAGGCAGAGTTGTAGCCTCTATTAGTCCCCGTCTGTATAGCCCAGCCCAAGGTACTATTACTTTTAAAGTGGATGCCGGTGATTCGGTGACTATCAATCAAGTGTTAGCATTGATCGACAGCCCAGCGTTGACCAATGAACTAAAACAAGAAGAGTCCAGTTTACAGCGTTCGCAAATGGAGTTGGACAGAGAAAAAATACAAGCGAAAAAACAAGCACTGGAAAATCAAAAAGCCGTCGATCTTGCATTGGTCTCACTCACTGCCGCAGATCGAGAAAAACGCCGTGCAGACAAAGCCTATGCTACCCACTCCATAAGCCAGATCGATTATGAAAAAGCCCAAGACGATCTGCAAAATGCCAAACTCGTTCATCAACATGCGGTGCACGATGCTCAGTTAAACCAAGAGAGTTTAGCCTTTGAAATTCAAACCAAACAACTGCAATTGGAACGACAAGCTTTGCAGGTTGATGAATTAACACGCAAAGTGGACGAATTGACAATGCGCTCTCCAGTCAATGGCATCGTCGGTAATTTAGCGGTACAGCAAAAAAACCAAGTTACACAAAACCAGCCCATTTTAAGCGTGGTGGACTTATCAGAATTCGAGTTAGAAGTTGATATTCCAGAAAGCTACGCCGACGATTTGGCGATTGGTATGCTTGCAGAAGTTAGTTTCAATGGCGAAACGCACTTGGCCACCCTAGTCACTATCTCACCTGAAATTGAGAACAATCAAGTGAATGGCAGAGTGCGTTTCGCCTCCCACAATGCTGCAGGAGAAGCCTTAGAACAGCCACAAGGATTGCGTCAAAACCAACGCCTAACCACGCGCATCCTAATGGAAAGTAAGGAAGATGTGTTAATGGTGCAACGAGGACAGTTCTTAGACAGTGGCAGTGGCCGCATTGCATATCTGGTTAAAGACGGAATGGCAGAAAAAACGCCGATTTCCACCGGAATTAGAAGTTTATCCAATGTTGAAATAATGCAAGGTCTGAATGCCGGAGACACCATCATCATTTCCGGTACAGAACAATTCAACGGTGCGCAGCGAATTCTCATCACCAATTAATCACTCCTACATTAAAAGCAAAAAGAATTAAGGAAAGCACATGTTAACAATGACAGACGTAAAAAAAGTATTTCGTACTGATTTGGTTGAAACCCACGCCTTACGTGATTTCAATTTACAGGTAGATGAAGGTGAATTTGTCGCCGTCACTGGCCCTTCTGGCTCTGGAAAAACCACCTTTTTAAACATTGCAGGTTTGTTAGAAACCTTCGAAGGTGGTACTTACCAGCTAGATGGTCAAGATGTCAGTCGTCTTAATGACAAAAAACGCAGCCAACTAAGAAATGAAAAAATAGGGTTCATTTTTCAAAGTTTCAATCTTATCCCTGACCTAAACCTGTTCGATAATGTAGATGTGCCCCTTCGTTACCGCGGATTTAAAAGTAATGAACGCAAAAAACGGATTGAAGAAAGTCTCGAATTAGTCGGCTTGGCTAACCGAATGAAGCATTTACCCTCGCAACTTTCAGGTGGGCAGCAACAACGTGTCGCCATTGCCCGAGCTTTAGCCGGTGATCCACGGTTCTTACTTGCCGATGAACCAACCGGAAATTTGGACACTAAAATGGCATTAAGTGTATTGGAGCTACTCAAACAAATTAATGACCAAGGCACGACTATCGTTATGGTGACCCATGATCAACATTTGGCTTCCCAAGCCAAACGCAATATATACGTACGAGATGGCAAAGTCAGTGAATTAACTGACTCATCTGAGCCCACTATCGCTGAGCTTAATCAAGCGGCCAACGGATAAGGAAAAATAATGTTTACTTATTATCTGCGTTTGGCCCTAAAAAGCATCAAGCGAAACCCTATTTTAAGTGCACTGATGATCACCGCTATTGGTCTTGGTATTGGTGCAAGTATGACTACGGTAACAGTTAACTATCTGATGTCAGCTAATCCCATTCCCCATAAAAGTGAACAACTTTTCTATGTGCAATTAGACAGTTGGTCACAGTTTGAACCTGCCCGCGAGCCGAATGAGCCACCGGATCAAATCACCTGGACTGAAGCCACCAATTTGATGCAAGCAAAACAAGCGTATCGGCAAACAGCCATGGCTTCTACCGGCGGTGTTGTCGAACCTCAAGGTCAAGATGAGAAGCCCTTTATGGCCAGCATTCGTTTAGCCTTTTCTGATTTTTTCCCGATGTTTGATGCCCCTTTTTTGTTTGGCAGTGGCTGGCCTGATAGCAGCGATGACAATAGAGAATATGTGGTGGTGATCAGCAAAGCCACGAATGAACGTGTGTTTGGAGGAGAAAACTCTGTTGGTCGTACGATTCGGATTGTAGGCGAAAACTTCCGAGTGGTGGGTGTTTTAAACGATTGGCTGTTAGTTCCACGGTTTTATGATGTCACCACTGGTGCCTTTGATGAAACCGAAGAAGTCTTTATGCCGTTTTATATGAAGCAAGAATTAGAATTATCTAATGGCGGCAATACCAATTGTTGGAAAACCCCAGAAGGTGAAGGTTTTGCTGCATTTTTACAATCTGAGTGTGTTAACTATCAGATGTGGGTTGAACTTAGAAACGCAAATGAAAAAGCCCAGTACATGGATTTTTTAAATAACTATGTCAACGAACAAAAAGCCTTAGGACGTTTTGCCCGCCCATTGAACAACCGCCTTTCTAACGTCATGGAATGGATGGAAAACCAAGAAGTGGTTGCCGACGACGCCCAAATCATGATGTGGGTGTCCTTTATGTTTTTATTAGTTTGCCTGCTTAATACCATAGGTTTGTTGCTGGCAAAATTTACTGGAAAAGCTGCAGAAATAGGTTTACGCAGAGCGGTAGGCGCGTCTAAAACAGACCTGTTTATTCAGCATATCGTCGAAACGGCCTGCATTGGCATAGCCGGCGGTATTTTGGGACTGGGTTTAGCCTTTCTTGGACTCGAAGGTATTAAATCTTTGTACGGTGAGTTTGTGCAAAATTTAGTTGGACTGGATATTACCATGATGGCCAGTGCGATTTTACTTGCGTTAGTTTCGAGTATTTTAGCCGGCATGTACCCTACTTGGCGCGCCTGTAACATCGCCCCAGCCAGCCAATTAAAAAGTCAATAAGGAGAAGACTATGAGCTCTAATCAATGGGAAATTGGTCCAATCTTTCGTGCTTTAATGCGCAACAAGGTGGGTGCCATTTTGATTGCAATACAAATTGCCGTCACTATGACAATAGTGGTCAATTCAATATTTATTATTCTTGAACGTGCGCAACGTATCGAGCGAGAAAGCGGCATCGATGAGGCCAATAGCTTTTACCTAACCACTACAGGTTTTGGTACGAGTTTTGATCCTAAAAGTACCGCCATTGATGATTTAGCATTAATCCGCGCTACGCCTGGGGTACTAGATGCAATCCAAATTAACGCCATTCCTGTGAGTGGTGGTGGCTGGTCGATGAGTTTTCAAACTGAACCAGGCGAAGAAAAAGAAAGCGAAGGCGCTGCGATTTATATGGTCGATGAACACGCCATCAATGCACTTGATTTAGAAGTAATTGCCGGTGAAAACTTCTTACCGAACGACGTGAGGTGGCGGCAACGAAGTGTGACCGATTGGCCTGATAATGTACTTATTACTAAAGTCCTTGCGGAGTCTTTATTTGCGGATATCCCTTATCAAAATGTAGTGGGTAAAACCATTTATATTCGTCAAACAGAACCTATGATCGTAAAAGGGATTGTCGATAAAATTCAAGCTCCTTGGGTGGGTTGGGATGACTTAGAACACACAGTTCTTACACCGGAGTTAACCGAGTTTGAGTCCAATCGCTACTATATCCGCGCTCTACCAGGACAACGTGATGCAATAATGCCGATTATTGAAGAAGCGCTAGCCTCATCAAATAAACAACGCATTATTCGCAACATGCGTACCGTTCAAGAAACACGAGAACGCAGCTATCGCGGAGATACCGCGATGATAAAAATACTTTCAACCACTATGGTAATCCTTACCATAGTAACCGGGTTAGGTATTGTTGGTTTAGCCAGCTTTAGTGTTAATCGTCGTAAAAAACAAATAGGCACACGGAGAGCGTTAGGGGCAAGTCAAGGGTCGATTGTGCGTTACTTCATGATTGAGAATTTTTTGATAAGCACTGTAGGTGTCGTCTTAGGTGCCGTACTAACAGTTGGTTTAAATATGTTGTTAGTGAATATGTTTAGCCTGAATGCACTAGATTGGTATTTTGTGCCCGCAGGTATGTTAGTACTTTGGATTGTAGGGCAAATAGCGGTATTTGGCCCCGCACAAAAAGCGGCGAATATCCCGCCGGCATTGGCCACTAGAACGGTCTGAAATCGTAAAAAAAAAGCGGAAATTCTTTTAAAGAATTTCCGCAAACAACTTCTACTTAGGAAAATTGGGACAGAACGCCCAATAATTATTTCGCTTTTTTAAGCTGCTTTTTCAATTTTGCTAGTTTATTTTTTTGCTTTGCGATTTTCGCTTTACTGGTCTTAATTTTTGCTTTCAAAGTCTTTACTTTAGCCATGCTGGCATCTCCTTAAAAAATGATGAAAATACAAACACTAATCGATTAATCTCGATCCTTGTGTTGTGTTAAAAAATCACGAATAAAACGCCGAACTTCACGGGCTGCGCTTGTATCTAACTCGTCACAAAGCTTCACAAATTCAGCTCGTTCCTGATCATTAATCCTAACAATTAGCTGGCTATTTTTCTTTGATTTTTTATGCTGCAAAATAATCTCCAAAACGCCAATTAAAAGTAAGGTTTGCTCTCGTGATGAGGCAATATTGACCGATATCCATATGATAGTCAATGTATATACATTGCATAGTCATTGTTAATACACTTTTCTGATCATCTGCATACACTTACTTTAAAACAACACCTTTGATTTGTGCGAACACTCGAAGATGTTTGGCTAACTTTAATTGCTCAAAGGATCGTTGGGTAATTTGACTGAGAATAACACTAGTGCCTACTTTCAATTTTAAAATAACACTACCGTTTTCAGTGAACTTAAAATCCATTATGTCGGCTGGCAGCACATTAAGGATACTGGTATCTGCAGCCCGGGATAAACTCACACTGACGTCTTTTGCGTGTATCACCACCTTCATTCGTTGATCTATTGGTTTGTTGATAACACTTACCCAAAGCTGTCCAGCTTGGGTTATTAAAGCGCTGACATGCTGTTGCTCATCAATCAATTCAACCTTGGCACTTAATACACTTTGAAGATCTGATCCCAAGGTCAATGGTTGATTGAGATCTGTGAGTAATTCTGTACTTTCCCCCTGCCCTGTAATACCTGTTTTATCCATCAACACTACCTGTTTAGCAACTCGGGCCAATTCAGACTTAGAATGGGTAACATAGATGACGGGTATCGCAATTTGTTCAAGTAAAGGTTCTAAATAATCTAAAAATTGGCTTTTAAGTTGCTCATCTAAAGCAGACAGCGGCTCATCCATCAATAATAAATCGGGTTGTGTCGCTAAAGCTCTGACGATAGCGACTCTTTGCTGCTCGCCACCTGATAATGTTTTAGGTAAGCGATTTAACAAGGGAGTTAATTGCAATAATTCAATTAACTGCGAAACATCAAACCGCTTTTTGCGACCTTTATGGGCTTTTAATCCTTGGTAAAAGTAAATATTTTGCGCAACATTTAGATGTTCAAACAAACTCGGTTGTTGAAACACCATACCGATATGACGGTTCTCAGGGGCAATCCATGTACTCGCATTCTGCCAAACTTTTTTATCAAAAGTGACTTCAGCATTCGGATATTTATCTAATCCAGCAATAACCCTCAGCAAAGTTGTTTTACCCGCACCAGATGGACCGAAGATGGCCGTCACACCAGCACTGTTAACATCTAGTTTAACGTCAATCGTTCTACTCTTTAGTGGTTTCGAGAAACGTACCAATAGGCTCATTTATTCACCACTTTGAAACCTTTGTTGGTTGCATAAACAATTAACAACAAAACAAACGAAAACAACAACAATGTGCCTGCTAACCAATGTGCCTGTTGATACTCAAGTGATTCTACGTGTTCGTATATTGCGATTGAAACCACTTGAGTTTGACCAGGAATATTACCTCCAATCATTAACACTACACCGAACTCTCCTAAGGTATGAGCAAACCCTAAGACTGCAGCACTGATGATCCCTGGTTTTAACAATGGAATGATAATCCGAAACAAGCGTTCTGACTTTGACGCCCCTAACGTTGCAGCTACATCTAACGGACGTTGTTGCAAATTTACAAATGCAGTTTGCAGGGGTTGAATGACAAACGGCAAAGAATAGATGCAAGAGCCTATGATCAAGCCGGTAAAACTAAAGGCTAAATTACCAGTTCCTAGCGCATTGGATATTTCTCCCAACACCCCATTTGGACTCATCAAAATTAATAAATAGAAACCAAGAACGGTAGGAGGTAAAACTAAAGGAAGCGCCACTAATGCTTCAAATATAAACTTATAACGCCACTTAGATTTAGCTAACCAAAAGCTTAATGGAAAGCCTATCACTAATAATAAAACGGTGGATATAAGTGCTAATTTAATGGTTAGCCAAAAGGCTATTAAATCCGTTTCGCTTAACATCATGGCAAGATGTAACCATTTTGCTGAATGATGGTTTGAGCAGGTTCAGTAAATAAAAAGGCTGCGAATTGGGCAGTATTTTTATTATTGGACAGTAAAATTCCTTGTTGTCTTATGGGTTGATAATCTGTCGTCAGCAACTCAGAAAACGCACTGATAGGCTCTTCCTTCATCATACTCAACGCAACTATGGCAACTTGCGCATTGCCTGATTTCACAAATTGCATGGCTTGATTAATATTTTCTCCCATTACAATTTTATCACTTACTGCTTGCCAAATGCCTTTACTCAGTAGCCAATTTTTAGCCGCTAACCCATAAGGTGCCAGTTTTGGATTGGCAATCGCAATATGTTCAACACGATTGTTGGCTAACTGGCTTAACGAAAACTGCGTTGATTCAATACTCGGATGAAACACTACCAGCTTCCCATAGGCATAGGTAAATGCCTTGTGATGTTTGGAAAAACCTAGCGCTTCCAACTGTTGAGGGCGTACATCGTCGGCGGAAAAAAATATATCGAATGGCGCGCCGTGGGAAATTTGCGCATACAATTTTCCGGTAGAGGCTGCGCTAATTAAAACTTTGCTATTGTGGGTGCGTTCAAACTCAGACTTTAATTGTTTTAACGTAGATAAAAAGTTACTTGCAACCGCCACATGAATCACTTGATTCGCCGCTGCACTGTGCAGATAAAAAAGAAAGAGTACCCCACACAGCACTCGAACTAATTTTCCGGTATAGCGTTGTTTAAGTTTTTGCATGGGGTTTAACAGAAATACTTTACCAAGGTAAAATCTCACCATTGGAATGCCAAAAGCTACCAGTATTATCTAAATTTAACTCTTCAATGCGAGTCAATAGACGCGATGCTGCATCTTGTGCTGAGATATCTCCACCATAACTGACCATTTCAGTTTGAACATAGCCAGGGTGCAATAACGCAACAGCTATGCCACGTTCCTTAAGATCGTTTGCCATAGAAACACCGACGGCATTAAGGGCAGCTTTAGACATTCGATAGCCGTAATAACCACCAGAGCTATTGTCGGTCAACGATCCCATTCGACTGGTGATATGAGCTACTTTAGCGCCTTTTTTAAGCTGCTCTAGCAAGGTTTGGGTAACGAGTAACGGGCCTAGGGCATTGACTCTAAATTGATGTTCAATCGTATGAGGGTCCCACTCTTTTATTGAATCTCTACCTAACACGCCAGCGTTATTGATTAATAAATCAATTTTCACATCTTTTATTTTGGCTAATGCACTCGGTAGTGAGTCGGGATTGCCTACATCGACTTTTGTAACGACCTTAGCTCCACTTTTATCTAACTCGTCCGAACTGTTACGACATAACGCATACACGTCCCAACCTTGGGCTAAAAGCTGCTTGGTTAATTCCAACCCAATACCGCGATTTGCACCGGTTATAACTGCATTTGGCATTATCACTCTCCATTTTGTAAGGTTTGAATCAGCTTTTCTAAATCTTCAGGAGTATCAATTCCTGTTGGTGGCGCTTTTTGCGCTTCATCAACATGGATGCGTTCTCCATGCCATAAAACACGCAATTGTTCTAACGATTCTATCTGTTCAAGCCCTGATGGCGCCATATTGACATATTGCTTAATAAAGCCAGCTCGATAGGCATAAATGCCAATATGTCTTAGGTAAAAATCACCAATTTCATCAATACTGTCGGCGTCCATAAAGCGTGATCTGTCATAGGGTATTGCTGAGCGAGAAAAATACAACGCATAGCCCATCTTATCGGTTACGACTTTTACCACGTTTGGATTGAAGGCGTCTTCAACATCGGTAATCTTGACTCCCAAGGTCGCCATTTCAGCGTCTTTATATTGAAATAAATTCTCTGCTACTTGGCGTATATTCTCGGCGGGGATAAAAGGTTCGTCCCCCTGCACATTGACAACTAATTCGTGTGCTAACAAACCTTCGACATCCACCACTTCTGCCAGCCTTTCCGTGCCTGATTCGTGATGTGCAGCTGTCATACAGTAATTACCACCAAAATCGGTGACGGTTTTTGCTATACGCGCATCATCGGTAGCCACTATCACTCGGGTAGCCCCTGCTTCCAGCGCTCTCTCATAAACGTGTTGAACCATTGGTTTACCGCCAATTTCAACTAGTGGTTTTCCAGGAAACCGCGTAGATGCATAGCGAGCAGGAATAATCACGGTAAATTTCATTGTTTCGCTTTATCCAAATTTTCTATATCAGTGGATGTTAACTCCCGTGCTTCATTTTCAAGCATAACCGGAATATTATCTTTAATTGAATATGCTAACCGGTCAAACCGACAAATCAACTCAGAATCTTTAGCCTGATATTGCAGCTTACCTTTACATACTGGACACGCCAGTATTTCCAGTAGTTTTTTATCAAATGCCATTCGCTTTATGTATCCTTATCAATGGAGTCTA
This sequence comes from Alteromonas sp. M12, assembly GCF_037478005.1. NCBI lineage: Bacteria > Pseudomonadati > Pseudomonadota > Gammaproteobacteria > Alteromonadales > Alteromonadaceae > Alteromonas > Alteromonas sp. M12. Next base: position 2,801,748 of record NZ_CP144164.1, read on the forward strand.
GTTTTTGTTTTAGTTGTTGCGAAAAACTTTCCGGTAATTTTGCATAAATTGGCAAAAACCACCAACTATCTTTGGCTATGTCACGACATTTTACCGCATCTTTTTCAGTCATGACGATAGTACCATTAGGAAAGTCTAGTTGTTTAAATTGGTAGTGATCAAGAAATGAAATATGTTGTTTTACCGGTACTTGTAAATGCGCTAACAAATTATAAAAGCGCTGAGGATTGCCAATTGCTGCAATAGCCGTAACGGGCTCGTTAAAATCTGCAACCGCTTTGTGCTGATTGCCATCCTTTACATTAATAAAGTCCCCAGATTTAATTTCCATGGGTATCTCAGGTGGTATTGGTGAACCGCTGTTATTAATAACAAAATCGACCGTTTTCAATCTACTTTGCTTTTCCCTCAACGGCCCCATTGGTAATAACCAACCATTACCGTGTTTTCTTGCCCCGTCAATAACCACAATTTCAATATCACGCTGCAATGCATAGTGCTGCAACCCATCATCACAAATCACTACATTACACTGGTGTTTATCGACCAAGTATTTGGCGCCACGTGGACGTTTAGGATCAATAACGACTGGGCAATTGGCGCGCCGTTTGATTAGCAAAGGTTCATCGCCAACGCGATTAACATCGCTTTCAAAGTCGACACTGGATGGAAATAAAGATGCGTTACCACCATAACCTCGGCTCAAAATACCGGGTTTATAACCTTGCTCAGTTAACCACTTTGCTAAATAAACCACTAACGGGGTTTTACCGTTTCCGCCCACCGAGATATTGCCCACCACAATAACCGGAACCGGTATTTTATGGCTTTTCAGCCACCCCAACTTATATCCAGCTCGCCGTAAACCCGACAACAACCAAAACAGGCAGGTAAGTGGCAATAACACCCATTTGACTAATTGATATTGGGGTAAATTATCAAACCAAACTTTTTCAATAAAAGTCACTTACTGTTTATTCCCTTCACTAAATTGCAAACTATGTAACTGAGAATAAGCACCTTGTTGTTGCAATAATGTTTGGTGATCTCCTTGCTCAATTATTTTGCCTTGCTCTATCACCATTATTTGGTCAGCATTCTCAATCGTAGACAAACGATGAGCAACAACAATACTGGTTCTATCTTGTTGTAATTTATCTAATGCATCTTGAATTAAACGTTCCGATTCAGTGTCTAGTGCCGAGGTCGCCTCATCCAAAATTAATATGGGAGCATCAAGCAAAATTGCGCGAGCAATGGCTATTCGTTGGCGTTGACCACCAGATAACTTCAAACCGTTCTCGCCTACCATAGTGTTGTAACCTTCAGGTAATTGATCAACAAATTCCTGCACATGGGCAATTTTAGCCGCTTCGTACACACGGGAGCTGTCAATGTCCTCAGACGCATAGGCGATATTGTTAAAAATGGTGTCATTAAAAAGCGTAACGTGTTGAGAAACCAATGCAAATTGTTTACGTAAATCAGTTAACTTTATTTCTTCAATGGGTATATCGTCTAAACGAATTTGCCCCTGTTGAATATTATAAAAACGCGTCAATAAACTAGAGATGGTTGATTTGCCACTGCCAGAACGACCGACTAAAGCAAAGGTTTGGCCCACTTCAACTTTAAAAGATATGTTATTTAACGCTGGCGTGGGTGTATCAGGATAAGTGAAGGTGACATTGTCGAATTCAATTTTACCCTTCAGGCGACTAATTTGTCTGCTGCCAGTATCCAATTCAATTTCTTGATCGAGCACATCAAACACACTGGCACAGGCAGCCATGCCCTTTTGAAACTCACTGTTCACCGTGGTAAGTTGCTTGAGGGGTTTGAGCAACATTGTCATACAAACCACAACGGTTGTAAAAATTCCAGGAGTAAGATCTTCTACCATGCTAGGTAAGCTAGAAATATACAAAACCACTGCCAATGCAATGGAAGCTAAAATCTGGATGGATGAAACGCTCAACACACGGGCCACAACTAATTTCATATTTTGCTGGCGATTGTGGTTATTACGTTCGGTAAATTTTAATTTTTCTTGTTTTTGGCCACCAAACATCAATACAACTTTATGACCTTTGATAACTTGCTCAACTGACGAGGTTAAGTTGCCCATCGTTTGCTGAATCGTTTTACTGACCTGACGGAATCGTTTGCTGACGATTGACACTATGACCGCAACCACGGGGCCAATTAAGATAAAGACCAATGAAAGTTGCCATGAATAATAAAACATAACCGCTAATAAACCGATGACAAATGCGCCCTCGCGAATCAAGGTTAATAACGCTTTACTGCCTGCACCTGAAACTTGTTCAGTATCATAAATGACTTTCGAAATCAGTCCGCCAGACGCATTATCATCATGATATGAAACCGGAAGATACATGTATTTTTCGAATAATTGCTGGCGCATTTTCATGACAATATGGCTGCCAATCCATGACAATATGTAAGTTCCCATGAAATTAAATAAGCCACGAGCGATAAATATTGGTACCACGAAATAGGCGGCAATACGCAATGTTTCAAAGTTTTGATTGCCCAAACTATTATCAATAATCGGCTGTAATTGAGAAAATATCCAAGAATCAATAGCGGCATATCCGATCATGCCAATAATCGCCATTAAAAACGCTAATTTGAATTCCTTCAAATAAACCATAAAACGTTTAAACAGAGATTGTGTGGGAAGCGTTGAATTCATTTATGTGCAACTTATACGTTAGATAACTTGTTGATTATAGCTGTAATTCCAATCTATTAAAAATTGATATTACGATTAAAATGATGATTGCATAAAATTTATTTATGCCAACTCTAATTGTTTATTTTTGATACAAATGGACTCTATTAATGCCATAAATATCGATTAAACCAGCTTTGTAGTCCTTTATCACGAAAACCAATGACCTTAATTGGTTCACCGCGCAAAGATAACTCAAAACTAATTTGCCCAGACTCCGCGGTAGAAATTAGATGGATATCTTGCTCCACATAACGATTTACCACCTGCTGTTTTGGAAAATCCCAACGATTTAAATAACCTTGACTGAAAATAGCATATTGCGGCGCAGTTGCCCTAATAAAAGGCATGACTGACGATGTGTCGCTGCCATGATGAGCGGCGACTAAAATATCCACATTTAACAAACTTTGGTATTTATTCATTAATTTGTGTTCAACCTGCTTACTAATGTCTCCAGGCAGTAAGATACTCTGATGACCATCTGACACTAAAACAACACAAGAGTGATCATTGCCAATCCCCTTACTTCCCGCTAAAGGCCAAAGCCCAGTTATGGTTAAGTCATGCCACTTAACAAATAGGTTACTATCACATACATCTTGATTCGAAATGAAACCTGTGACCTTAACCCCCGCAAATAATTGCGCTAAACTGCCAGCGTGATCATTGTCAAAATGACTCACAATCACCCAATCAAGCGATGTGATATTTTGACTTTTCAAAACAGGTAGCACTACCGCCTGTGCCATATTAAATCCACTAGGATATGCAGCTCCAGTGTCATATAACAGTGCTTTTTGATCTTGCTCAATCAATACTGAAAGCCCCTGCCCGACATCCAGAATATGCACCTTCCATGTGTCCGTGTTTGCTGGTAAAAAGTAACTTATTAGCGGAATAATCCCAATAAAACTCAGCACTTTAAACCTGCTTTTAATTGGCATACATACCGCCAGCAATACCAAAAATACGCACGCCCAGACCAAAATTGGAATACCGGGAAGTTCAATACGAGACCAACTCATTTGAGCAAAGAACGCTAAACCGTCAAGGCTATTATCTAACATCCAGTCAATCCAAGAAAATACAAATGCGGCCAAATATTCACAACACAAGAGCAGCAAACAGCCAATTAAACACAAGGGTACTATGCATAAGGTCACCAAAGGAACGGCAAGTAGGTTAACAATAGGAGAGCTCACTGAAATCATAGAAAAATACACAGCGACAATGGGCATCATCAAAAAACACAGCATAAGTTGTAATCGTAAAACCACTTTGCACTTTTGTTTAATCTTCGAAGAAAACGTTTGAGCGCTCGTATCTTGTGGAATCGCAGGCCATAGCCAGGTGACTAAACCAATAAAAGCGATAGCACCAAAACTCAACCAGAAACTGGCACTCAACAAACTCATAGGAGCAATGAGTATAAAGATAAAAATATTGCCTAAGATAAACCATTTAAATGTGATAAAGCGCGCTGTTATTAGCAGCACTGCCCATACCGATAACATGATCCATGCTCTTAACGTTGGCAACGAAAACCCCGCCAAGTAAGCATAAAAAAACGTGCAAATTAATGTCGTTAGAAGCGAAATGTGGTGATAATTAATCCGTTGAGATAACGAAGAATAAAAACACAACAAACGTAAAACGAGATTAAATAGCAAGTAACATAACCACGCCACAACACCTAAATGTAGACCAGAAATAGCCACTAAATGGGCGACTCCTGTAGCTTGAATCATTTGCCAATCATCGGCTTCTAAACCGGAACGATCGCCAAACGTAATTGCCGCTATCCAGCCACTGTGTTGCAAATTAAGTCGCTCAAATTTATCAATTAACTGTTGCCGCAATGTCGAAGTATCATTGATTAAATGCGCTTCTTTGTTAAGAACATAGCCTGTAGCAACGATGTTTTGCGAGAGTAACCATTTCTGATAGACAAAACTGCCCTCGTTCGCCAGTCCATGAATAGGTTTAAGTTTAATCTTTAAAGCAACGACTTGTCCTTGCTTTAGCGGCCATGTAGGTGATTTCCAAGTTAGTCTAATGCGCGACTTTCGATAGTGAGTTTGGCCATTAATGCTTGCGACTATTAAATTGAATCTTGCGCTTTGTTTCGCACTTACGATTGTTTCGATTGAACCTGTAACTTGTCTAATTTGTCGAATATCTTGCTCTGGTAGTTGCCAATTAACCCGCCAATGGCCTACACTCGCCATCCACACAATTGCAAATAGCGCCCCTGAGATAAATAGTGCGCTTGAAAAGGGCATAACTAGGGGATTTCGTGTGAACAGCCAGGCAATTAGAAGTAATACTGGCAACAAATAGGAACTCGGTAGATGCGTCCACAAAATACTGGACACTGCAATTGTCACAAAACTGACAAGCCAAAGTTGTTTATTACGTTGTATAGTGTTTAGCAATTCCTTTGCCTCAACAGTGGTATGAAATTCGGTTAACTATGCCTAAAAAGATTATTAAACGCTTTTTACCAGATCATCAAACGATCAAGAACCATAAAGCGTTAAAAATGTTCGGAACTGTACTTCATGACCCCAATTTGTGGCATTTGAATAGAAAATCAGCTTCAGGTGCTTTTGGTATTGGGTTATTTTTCGCCTGGTGGCCGGTGCCATTTCAAATGTGGTTAGCAGCTGCTTCTGCCATTCCTTTGCGGGTTAACCTTCCCCTTTCAATGGCAACAGTGTGGGTAACTAACCCATTTACCATGCCTCCAATGTTTTATCTTGCATATCTTTTAGGTACCAAGGTGTTAGGCACACCAGAGCGCCATTTTAAATTTCAACTCAGTTGGGATTGGGTTGTGCAAAGTATGGAAACCATAGGTCCGGCGTTTTTAGTAGGCTGTGGGATTTGCTCAATCGTGTGCGGTATTGTGGGTTACTTTAGCCTTGATGCCATTTGGCGATATTCAGTAAATAAAGCTTGGAATAAACGTAAATTGCGACCACACAATAACCCCTAGCGTGTCTACATTGGCCTATAAGCTAATGCTTATTGGGGATAACGATTATCCATAATGGTTAAGTCTTGAGTAATGATTTGTTTTAAAATCTCCAGGTTAATATCCGCTAACTTATTGATATACAAGCATGCTTTACTGGTTTTATGTTTACCTAAATTTGCCAATAAGCTCTGATCTTCAGGCAACATTGCGCCGACATAAATCGTTAAGTTTTGTTTTCGCGGGGAAAATCCACTACGCATAAACTGTTGTTGTTTACCGTTTGCCAACGTGTAGGCGTATCGACCAAAACCAACAATTGAACTTCCCCACATTTTTGCTTTTTGAGCTGTGATCTCAGTATATATTTGTAACAAAACCAAAGCATCTTGCTGACGTTGTGCATTCTCAACACTATTAATAAAACTCAAGACTTCTGAATCGTTTTCTGTGGTTTTCATGTTTGTGGCCATACAAGTTATTCCTTATTTACTGATAGAGCATTACAGCCTATCTGCATAGGCTGTAAATGGATAACCTAAACAAGTTACCTTGAGTAAATATTAGTAACAATTCACGAATATTGTGCCAGTAGGTCAATCAAGTCTTGTTCGGTGAGAACCGCCACGCCCAGCTCTTGTGCCTTAGTGAGTTTAGAGCCGGCTTTTTCACCTGCCACCAAGTAATCTGTTTTTGCAGAGACACTGCCTGATACCTTAGCTCCCAAAAGTTGTAATTGCGCTTTAGCTTCACTACGTCCCATGGTTTCCATGGTGCCAGTCAAAACGAACGTTTGCTCTTTCAGTGGTAACTCATCAGCGGTTTTGGGAATGATTTCTGGCCATGTTATTCCTGCGTCAAGCAAATCATCGATGACTTGAATATTGTGGGGTTCACGCAAAAAATGAAACACATGGGCGGCCACAATCACACCAACATCACTGACTTCTTGCAAGGATTCTTGATCCGCTGATTTAAGTGCATCTAAAGTGCAATAGTGGTTTGCCAAGTTAGCCGCGGTTGCTTCACCTACTTCTCGAATACCTAGAGAATACAAAAACTTAGGAAATGTAGTATGTTTGGCATCTAACAATGCATTGACTAGATTAGCTGCCGACTTTTCACCCATACGTTCCATATTGGACAGTTGTGCTAAGTCTAATTTAAAAAAGTCGGCAGGACTTTTAACTAAATCCAAATCAACGAGTTGTTCAATTAATTTATCGCCTAAACCGTCTACATCGAGTGCTTTTCTAGATGCAAAGTGTTTCATCGCCTCCTTACGCTGAGCGGGACAAAATAGGCCACCGCTACATCTAGCAACAGCTTCACCTTCTATTTTCTCAACAGCTGAGTCACAAATCGGACATTGAGTTGGGAAAGTGATTTCAGTGGCATCCTCTGGCCTCAATTTAGCCACAACAGAGACCACTTGAGGAATAACATCGCCAGCTCGGCGAATGATCACCGTATCGCCTTTTTTAACGCCCAGCCGCTGGATTTCGTCCTGATTGTGTAAAGTCGCATTAGAAACGGTTACACCACCAACAAATACCGGCTCTAAACGGGCAACAGGTGTAATCGCGCCAGTACGACCAACTTGAAACTCAACATCAATTAGCTTTGTCATTTGTTCTTGGGCAGGAAACTTTTGTGCGATGGCCCATCGCGGCGCTCTTGACACGAATCCTAACTCTTGTTGAAGCGCAATATCATTAACTTTGAATACAACTCCGTCTATTTCATAACTTAATGTATCGCGCATTTGACCAATTTTAGCAAAATAATCATGGCACTCTTGATCTCCTAAGGCCACTGAGATTTCGTTACAAACAGGCAGTCCCCAAGCCACTAACTGGGCTAAACGTTCACTGTGTTTGTTGGCTAGCTCTTGCACCTCTTGTTCCACCAAGCCCATTGAGTAGGCATAGAATAACAATGGGCGACTCGCAGTTATTTTAGGATCAAGTTGCCGAAGACTTCCGGCAGCGGCATTACGCGGATTGGCGAATACCTTTTTATCAGCATTGCGTTGCCTTTGATTAAGTTGCTCAAACCCCTTTTTAGGCATGAACACCTCGCCTCGAACTTCCAAACGTGCGGGGAAATTATCGCCACGTAACATTAACGGAACGTTTTTAATGGTTTTCACATTGCTGGTAATGTTTTCCCCTACTCGTCCATCGCCTCGAGTGGCGGCCCTTACCAAAATGCCATTTTCATATAAGATACTAACCGCTAGCCCATCTAGTTTAGGTTCGCAGCTATATTCCAAGGTAATATCTTGTTTAAGCCTATCAAGTATTCGTTTGTTAAACGCGCTCAGCTCGTCGTTATTAAAGGCATTATCTAGCGACAACATCGGCACTTCATGTTCAACCTGAGTAAACGCGGATAAAGCCGCCCCACCCACTTTCTGACTAGGCGAGTCAGCGGTAATTAATTCAGGGTGCTGTTTTTCGATAGCATTCAGTTCACCCATTAAACGATCGTATTCGGCGTCTGGCACCGAAGGATCATCCAATACGTAATATTGATAATTATATTCGTTAATTTGTGTGCGAATGTCGTTTAACTGCTGCAAAAGGTCGGCAGATTGGCTCATGTAATTACCTGCAAAACGGAATAGATGGGAAAGGTTAATCTGGGGACAGTAAAGTTACTGCCCCAATAAATTGTAATTTAGCGCGCGATCATTCGCTTTCTTTCGAACTCTCTGATTTTCTCAACATACTGCTGCAAACTTTGTTTCGTCAAAGCACTGCGTCTTCCGTCAAGTACTTGGGCAGAAAATTCATCGGCAATTTTTCGAGCGGCATTGTGCATCATATTGAAGACTTGATGGGGATCTCCTTCAATCGGCAACATCATAAATAATGAAACACCTAAGGTATTAAAGTTTTCCAAATTATCAATATCAAACACGCCTGGTTTGAACATATTAGCCAAGCTAAATAATACCGGACCTTTACCATTACTATTCACGTGACGATGGAAAATATCTTGGTCACCAAATTTAAAACCAAGGGTTAATAACATAGGCAGCAATGCAGCTCCTTGAATGGGATTATCATCGCTCGCCCGCACGTTAAGCACGAGCACCTGTTGTTCTGGTGGTTGGTTATTTTCTTTACTTGGCGCGTTTGTGGCATTTTGCGATTTATTTTGTTCACCGTGGCCATCAATCTCAGGCTCTGGATCATCAAAATCGATCTTCATTTGGTCTTCACGAATTTGCGGCTCTTTACGTTTTCGTGATTTAGGCTCAGATTTACTGCGCTTAACAAAATTACGGGCTTGGTCAGCAAGGCTTACCTTACTTTCTGGAGCGGCCTGAGCTTTAATTTCAGGTTCTATTTTAGGTTCGGTTAGCAACGGCGCTTCTGGTTTATCTGAAGGCGGCGTTTTCACAACTGGCTTTTGTTTTACGTCAGCTCTGGGGGTGGTTTGTTCTATCGCCGAAAAATCGATTGTTGAATCGGCTGTGTTCGCCTCGTCTGTAGATTCTTCGCCACTCGTTCTAAGCAAAAACGGCGGAGGTTCTGGAATATCACTCGGATCAGTATTGTCAATTGCACTCATTCGACTGCGCATGGCATGAACTTGCTGTGCAGCATATTCAGGCTTGGGCTGAGTCACAACAGAAGAATAAATCTTAGGTTTGGTTTCTTCTGATTCTTTTATCTGTTCTTTAACCACTTCATTGGCACCGTCAGATAAGTCAGTTTCAGGGATATCCTTAGATTCATCAGTTTCATCTGAATTGGGCTTTTTGGGGGCTTGACTGACAACGCGAACAGCGCCTATGCCGAGCTCGTCGAAATTATCGCCACCTAAACTAGGTTCAACCTTATTATTTGATTTAAGTGCGGGATCGAGCACGATAACGTCTGAATCAGACTCGACATCAACGTCTTCAATATCATCATAATCGTCATCCCAATCTTGGGTTTCTAGGTTCGCGTGCCCTTTGTCTTGTGAGTTCTTACGCACACTCCACATACCATGCATCAAGATACCGATGATGGCTACCGCACCAATGACTAAAAATGCTAGTCGTAATTCTTCCATATGAGCTTAATACCCTATTTTTATGCTTGAGCAATCGCCACGGCTTCTTCAACATCCACTGCTACCATACGAGAAACCCCTGGTTCCGCCATAGTGACACCGGTTAAATGTTTAGCCATTTCCATCGCAATTTTATTGTGGGTGATATATATAAATTGCACACTTTTCGACATTTCAGACACCAACTTACAAAAACGTCCCACGTTGGCATCGTCCAACGGAGCATCGACTTCGTCAAGAAGACAAAACGGTGCCGGATTTAATCTAAAAATTGCAAACACCAATGATAAAGCGGTTAACGCTTTTTCTCCACCAGAAAGAAGGTGAATTGTACTATTTTTCTTACCTGGTGGTCTCGCCATGATTGTCACCCCTGTTTCGAGTAAATCTTCACCAGTAAGTTCCAAATAAGCTGAACCTCCACCAAACACTTTAGGAAACAGTTCTTTCAGCCCATCATTCACTTTATCAAAAGTCTCTTTAAAACGTGTTCGTGTTTCTCGATCTATTTTACGTATAGCACTTTCCAGTGTCTCTAACGCGGCCACCAAATCGTTATTTTGATCATCTAGATGTTTTTTCCTCTCAAACTGAATTTCATATTCTTCAACCGCCGCTAAATTCACCGCACCAAGACGCGATACCGCTGCGAGTGTCGTTTCCAGTTGTTGTTGCCACTGAGTCTCTTCTGCTTCTTCGGGTAACGTTTCCAAAATACTCTTTAAGCTTTGATTGAGTTCATCTAAATTTTCAAGGGTACTATTGGCGCGTACCCGATAACCTTCACATTCCAGTTTTTTACTCTCCAACTGGCTGCGCATTTGTTGAATTTTTTCAACAATTCCCTGCTGGCCTTTTTCAGCATCAGATAACAGATTTTCGACTTCCGCCAATTGATCACTAATTTCAGTTTGTTGAATCTCAACTTCCACCCGTTGTTCTAACAACGCAGCCAAAGTTTGCTGTTGCTCATCGAAAGGTTTAGATAGCTCGGTAAGCTCTGCAGATAGCATGCTGTGACGATTTTGCAGGTTTTCCAATAACTGTTTAGTGCGACGATTCGCCTCACTGACGCCTTGAAATTGGCTTTTTAGCTGCTGTAATGACAACGCAAGTTGATGGGATTGGCTGGTAAGGGCTTCAACCTGATGTCGAGCTTGTTGTTCGTGTTCCAATAATCGAGATTTTTGTTGTTCGAAGTCGAGTTGTTTAGCCGACATGTCTTCAAGCTCAACTTCTAATTCTTGGACTTGCTCGGCTAATTGCTCCGACTGCATTTTTTCGTCTTCTAATAGCTGCAGTTGCCGACCTAGTTCTTCACTAAGCTTTGTCTGTCTTAATGCAGTTTGTTGTTGCTGCATTTCTATCAAATTTAATTGATTTTGCCTTTGAATTAAGGTTTGCTCAGCCTGTTTAAAATTAGCCTGAGATTCTTCTATTTTTAATTCAAGGTGTTCGCTAGCTTGCGCCATTTGAGAAACCGAATCTTCCAGCTGAAGCAATTTATCATCAATAAGTTGCTGACGCGTCGCCGTTAACTCGGTTATTTTCGCTGCCCTTTCGATCATTCCCCCTTGGTTTTGCGGGTCTCCTAAGTCCAACCATCCTTTGCCAAAACGCTGGCCTTGTTTGCTAACAATACTTTGCCCTGATTTTAGCGTTTGTTGTAATGCTAATGCCTGTTCAGCCGTCTCGACTGTTAGTACTTGGCAGAACCAATCTGGGATATCTGGATTAGAAATTTTGGACGCCAAAGTGCCTTCAGGTTTTAACTGTTCCAATTGATCAGCGAAGATGAGCTTACCGTTTTGAGATTCTAAATAATCCTGAATATTACCGGAGTGACTCAACCAAAATGCTTGTTGCCACTCGCGGGTAACCGCTTCTACTGCTTTTTCCCATCCGGCTTCAACTTGCAACACTTGCCATAAAGGTTGGAATTGTTCGGCGCTAGATTGCAATTGCAGCTCTAACGAATTGTCCTCATCAGATAGGCTTTGCAAACTATTTAGTGCAGATATTTGCGCGTCAAATTGCTGCACTTGTCCTTTCAATTCGAATAATTGATGCTGTTGACTTTTTTCTTTCTTTCGCGCATTAAGCAGTGTTTCTTTGATGCTATGTAACTGTTGTTTAGCGTCTTCAAAGTCTTCTTTTGCTTGTTCAACCTGGGTTTGCAAACTTGTAATTTGTTCGGCTAAGACATCCTGTTGCAATTCATTTTGTTCTTGTTGTAACTCGCCAATGCGCTGTTGTGTGCGCATCTGCATATTCATCGTAGATTGTATTTGACTATGACAACTTTGCGCTTGCTGTTTGGTGTTTTGATAAGTCTTTTCATGGTCACGAAAATCATTGTCTAACCAACGTAACTTTTCTTGATGTTGTAACAAGGTATCTTGTGCATTTTCTAATTGTGCTTGTAGTGCCTCAGACTCTGGCTCTGATTCAGCGACCTGCATTTCAAGGCTTTCGAGTTTTGCCGCTTCTTCAGCCGCGATTAATTCTGACTCTTCAATTGATTGATTAATTTCTTGAAGTTCATTTTCAATTTGCAGTGCACGCTGCTTCGCGTGCAGACGATTTTGTTCCAACTTAGTAATGTCGGTACCTAGCCGGAAGTTTTCTTTTTGTAAATCGGTTAACTGTTGTTTTAGATTATGCTGCTGTTCCCGATAGACAGTGATACCACGTTCGTCACCTCGCTGCTTGGCAACAAAGGCTTCAACTTCATTTTGCTGTTGCTCAATTTCGCTTTCAAGCCCTGCAATATGTTCACTGTGTTTCAACCAGCGTAAAGCTGCTAGTTCACCTTTTAAGGTGCGTTCTTTGGCTTTTAAATCTTTGTATTTTCGCGCGGCGCTCGCTTGACGTTGCAGCTTATCAATTTGTTGTCCTAATTCCGCGCGCACATCCTCTAATCGTTCTAAGTTTTCCTTGGTATGGCGAATCCGATTTTCAGTTTCCCGTCGACGCTCTTTATATTTAGAAATACCAGCGGCTTCTTCTATGAAAACCCGCAGTTCTTGGGGTTTGGACTCAATTAATCGGGAAATTGTGCCTTGTTCAATAATCGCGTAGCTTCTTGGTCCTAATCCCGTACCAAGAAATAAGTCTGTCACGTCTCGGCGTCGACATTTGCTTGCGTTTAAATAATAGGTTGATTGTGCTTCACGAGTAACAATTCGTTTAACTGATAGCTCTGTGTAGTTTGCAAACTCCCCTTGAATTCGACCAGAAGAGTTGTCGAAAACCAATTCAACACTGCACTGAGATACTGGTTTACGCGCACTTGAACCGTTAAAAATAACGTCCGTCATTGCGTCACCACGCAAATTTTTAGCGGAACTTTCCCCTAAAACCCATCGAACCGCGTCGATGACATTAGACTTGCCACAACCGTTGGGACCAACAATTGCTGTCATATCATCAGGAAACGGAATATTGGTAGGATCAACGAAAGACTTGAACCCAGCCAACCGGATTTTTTTTAAGCGCATTAGGGATTGGTGATCTTTATTATAGTTTGTAGTGAATGTATCAAATGTCATCAAGTGTAACAATTGAGGATTTGTATTGATTCAACACAAAGTTATACTTAACCCCTATTTTTGAGTTTAATCTGCAGGAATTAGTAAAGAATGCAAAGTAACAGTGGTGCCGGATATTTTCTTCAGGGCTTTTCGTTAATTAAAACCAAAGGATTAAAACGTTTTGTTTTTATTCCATTAGCAGTAAATTTGATTCTTTTTTCAGTGGCCCTATATTTTTTGGTCGGGCAAATTGAGTCTTCTATTCTTTATATCGTTAATATCATTCCTGATTGGGAATGGTTAAGCTGGTTAAAACAAGGTTTAGCCTATATTTTGTGGCCACTTGCGGTCATAACAGTGTTGTTGATATTCGCTCTTTTGTTTGGAACCTTAGCCAATTGGATAGCGGCACCGTTCAACGGATTGCTGGCTGAAAAAGTAGAATTGCATCTCACCGGAAAAGGGCTCGGCGATAGTGGAATACTCGATGTATTCAAAGATATTCCTCGCACCTTGGGTCGAGAAATGGCTAAACTTGGTTACTATATTCCCCGCGCCATTGGTTTTCTAATATTGTTTTTCCTGTTGCCTGTAGCCGGACAAGTATTGTGGTTTTTATTTTCTGCTTGGATGATGGCTATCCAATATTGTGACTATCCTTTTGATAATCACAAAATTGACTTTAAAACCATGCGTGCCACCTTAAACCAAAGTCGCTCACATTGTTTTTCATTTGGTGTGTTGGTCAGCGTGTTTTCGATGATCCCCATTATTAACTTTTTGGTTATGCCAGTTGCAATTTGTGGTGCCACTTCGATGTGGGTTAATGAGTTACGTGACAAAGTTCCCGAATATCGTTAATCAGCGATAAACGAATATCCCTGTTCACATTCTTGGTCTTTGCTTAACGTCTGTGAACAGGTTATTTAGTAAGTGATGGTTTTGACTTGATAAAGGCTTCAAAATCATTGCTGCTAAGGGGCTCACTAAAAAAGTATCCCTGCATAATAAAACACTTATTTTGCTCTAAAAATTCAGATTGTAAGGCCGTTTCAACGCCCTCCGCAACCACTGATATCCCAAGGGTTTCAGCGAGTTGTATAATCGCTTTAACAATAATTTTATCGTGTGGATTATTATCTAAATTGCGTACAAAAGATCGATCAATCTTGAGAGTATCTACGGGAAGTTGTTGCAGATAACGTAACGAAGAATATCCCGTCCCAAAATCATCTAAGGTAATACTGAAGCCTGATGTTTTAATCCGCTTCAAATGCTCCAACAAATCAGTTTCACTTTCCTGCAAGGTACTTTCGGTTACTTCAATACGAATGGCATCAGATGGCACCTTATATTTTGCAATTAACTGGTCAATTAAATCGAAGGTGTTATGTTGATAAAATTGCTTATTTGAAATATTGATTGACAGCGGAATGCGTTCATTCAAGGACAGTGTCCAATCATCTATTTGTTCGAAGGCTTGGGTTAAAACTTGATTAAAAACATCTTTTATCAAGCCCTTCTTTTCGGCAACATCTATAAACTCCACAGCAGCCAAAACACCCCGTTTAGGATGCTTCCAACGTGCTAAGCACTCAACTCCCACCACCCTATTACTGCGCAGATCGATGACAGGTTGGAAATAAGGTACAAATTGATCATCAATAAGTCCTTGTTGTAATTCTTGCTCAACAACACGAATATCATTTAACTCTTGATTTAACGCGTCACTGAAGAATTGGTAGCGATTGCCACCATCGTGTTTGGCTCGGTACATGGCCGCATCAGCATGCTGGAGCAGAGACTCTGCGGTTAGTGCGTTATCGGGATAAATGCTTATGCCTATACTGCAACCTACTTCCATTACATTCGCACCGCTTTTTACCGGCTTCTTAATTTCTCGAATCAGTTTGTCGCTTACCTTAGAGACTGTCTCTGAGTCTTTTATATTACTCATAATAATTGCAAATTCATCGCCCCCCATACGGGCAATCAAGTCGCTTTTGCGTAATGATTTTTGCAACCTTTCGGCAACCGCACACAGTACTTCGTCACCCGCATCGTGCCCCATGCTGTCATTCACTTTTTTGAATTTATCCAAATCAAGGAACAACACCGCAAAACGTTTGTTTAAGCGTTGCGACTGACTAATTTCATGATCAAATAACTGGCTAAATAAATATCGATTAGCCAGCCCTGTTAAGCTATCTCGATAGGCCAAAGTAGTGAGATTTTCATCTAGTGAGGCATTAATCGATTTATTGCTTAATCTAGCGAGAAAACAAACGAAGCGACCTTCATCAACAATAGATTGAAGATGCAAACGACATGACACAAGATGGTTTGATTTATTGGCAATGACAACTTCAACGGTGCAAGACTGATCTATGGCCGTGTTTAGTAGACTTTGCCAATCGTTAGACTGTGATTTGCGCAATAGAAAAACTTGCGCTAATGAATCTTGAGTTGTAACCCTTGTATCTGCGTCTATGAGCTCTGCAAACGCCTGATTGATAAACAATATATTTCCAGTGTCATCAACCAAGCCAGTCGCATCCGGCAAATATTGGTAGGCTTGACTCAGTTGCTTTATGTCAATTGGCATAGTTTAAACATCTCACTTATTGTAATCTTTTTCATTATAGTTAAGCATTTCAACTAATCTCACTCAGCTGCCGTGTTTTTTAGAGCCACAGCGACTTACGAGCGGTATTTATTATATTTATGCCACCAGTATCCAGCTTGCTTGTGATTTCCGTTAGACTCAAACCACTGCGCAAAATTGACGTATATAGGGGTTAAACTTAATTTATCATTTAGCGAGTCTTTCCAGATGTTTAAGTACACTTTGGGGATCACGCCAATATCATGGTGCTCCATAAAGGTCGTTTGTTGAACCGGTTTATAGGCATTGGAATTGACTTGTTCGCAAGTTGATGTTTTGGTTAATACTAAGTCTTCGTAATCAGTTTGGTAACGAGCAAACTCAGTGTTTGAAAGTGCCGGTTTATTTTCTGCATAAACCAAATTGGGAGCTTGAGTCGAGGTGCAAAGTTTGTTCGCCATCTGTGCATCAACTTCATATTCATCAACAAATCCCGCAAAGTGCGCAAGTTCATGTAAAAACACCCTATAGTCGTCTTGTTTATCAAGAAACATGACACCATTGTGCACATTTGCAATACCTGAGTCAGCAACGACAATAGCGTGAGTAAAATCAGTTATGCTGGCCAGTTCAGAGACTGCCTGCAGTGAACATGTTAGCCTTTTATCTACAGCATTACTGCAAGCTAACGCTTCTGGGGATAACCATACAGGTGGATTGAAACAGATAGGAAAAGAAGCAAAACGTGGATCGCCTTGGAAGCGGTGCGACAACTCAGCGATTTGTTCTATAGCCAATAAGGATCCAGCTATGAATTGAATATCGATGGCGCATTGGGGTTGCTCTGTCCTATTATCTAAAAACGTCGTTACAGGTTTGCGCCAACGAGTGTGCTCAATATCAGCTGCTAAGGTTGCAGTTTGGTATTTAACCTCGTTCACTGGGTTATCGGCTTGTTTATTCAGCCACTCAATACTGACCTCAGGACTTTGTTGTAACCAAAGGAAATCAGCATAAGCTGAGGTTAAATCAATGTCTATTTCTGCCGCTTGAGCAAACCAAAGGTTATCTTGATCAGCAGTGCCTTTTTTATTTAATAAATAATACAAAGACACTATCGCTTTTTTATGACCAGAGTAAGCCGCATTTTCGAGCAGACGTTCTTTGGCAGAGCTGCTAGCTGTTAATAATGCCAATTGAAATTGACTCTCAGAGTGCCCAAGTTGAGCTGCTTGCGATAAATAGTGTTTTTTTGTAGCCACCTCAGACGTGTTGTTAGCCAAGAAGAAAAGAGAATCCACGGAGCCAATTTCGGCACTTTTGCTTACCCAATACATGTGATTATGCTGTATCGCGGTGCTTGAAAGCTGTCGTAATGCGGCCTGATGATTTTGTTGTGCCGCCAAATACAGTAAATTGTAATGCTCGGGTTTACGTATGCCGATATCAAATAAGAAGCTCGGAGATAATGCACTATCAGCCCGCAATAAGGGGAAAAAAAAGACGAATAGCAGCAAACGTAAAATCATTTAATTACACATAGATCTTAACTTTTTAAATCTTCAGACGCTTGTTTACGCAACATATCTATTTCGATTCGTGCATATCGGTGTTCAACGTAATCATAAATGTTAGTGCTTAAAACCATTTTGAAATAATTTAACGCCAAACCACGTTCACCTAGGCTTTCATAAAATTTACCCATGTAAAAATACACTTCACACATGCGTTGATTAAGTTCTACCGTCGTTTTAGGACCTAAAACAAATCCATTCAACAGGGTATTACGGCTAACCTTACCTAAGTAAAAATCAACAATAATTGTTCCCCAGTTGTCATCAGAAAGATTTTCACGATGCTTTTTTAATTCCGTCAGCGCAGCCTCATAATTTATTTCTTTGTGGGCCAAAAAGAGCCACAAAGCAGAGAACGGATTTTCTTTATCTTTATTATAGAAACGAATGAGATCCTGCATAGCCAGTTCATTTCGCTGCCCATAATAAAGTGCAATGCCCCTATTTAATAACGCAAAATCTAACTCTGGATTGATATCCAAAGCAGAATCAAAGGATTCATAAGCTTCATTAAACTCCATCTGTTGGGTGAAATGAATACCAAGAGAGTTGTATGCTTCTGCCATATCAGGCTTTAATTGCTTAGCCCGACCAAAATCGTATTGAGCCAACCCCGCTAAACCTACACTGTCGTAATGTGTTCCACGTAAAAAGAGCAGTTCAGCTCTTTCTTCATTGCTTAATGATGTTTGCGTCAGTATTTGGTTGTATCTAGCGATGGCCAACTGCGACCTAAAATTCAGTGGTTGCGGTTCTGGAATTAAAATACTTTCGACTTTTGAATGCAGTGCAGAGCCCGAGTTAATACTGCAGCCAGCAAGGCCTGAGGTTACTAGAAATAATGACAGTAAAAGGTGTTTATTCATATTGATGACTATGGCACTTGAAAGTTGGACAATAAACTAACGGAAATTAAATCAATTCGGATTTAAAGGTTAAGAAAATAACACTCAAAAGAGCAAGATAAGACTCGCTTATTTAGACACGAAAGTAAAGCTTAGCCCAGCACAAATACGATAATTCAAGGTAAATTTAGCGGTTTACAAAATTCATTAAGATAAGCCAATTTAGATAAATACTTGTCAAGCACAGGCATTTTGTCGCAAACTGTTTGGCCATTTTCAAAATGAAAGATAAAATTGTTGGAAAATAATACTAAAAAACTAATCCAAGCTGCCAAACAAGCGCAGCAAAATTCCTATTCTCCTTACTCAAATTTTAAAGTCGGGTCAGCCATTTTAGCGGACAACGGTAAAGTCTATGCTGGATGCAATATTGAAAATGCAGCCTACCCTTTAGGGCAATGTGCCGAGGCCGGTGCAATCGCAGCGATGATTTTAGATGGTGGCAAAAAAATCGTTAAGATATTAGTCGCTAGTCCAAATGAAAAAATCTGTCCTCCCTGTGGCGGTTGCAGACAAAAAATTAAAGAATTTGCTGATCAAGATACTGAAATTTTGATGTATGACACCAGCGATAATGTCAAAACAGTAGATATCAGTACATTGTTGCCTTTCGCGTTCGAACTGGACTAATAAACTCAAAATCAGTTGAAAACTAGACTTGGACAGCATGGGAAAAATCTGTGTTTATTGCTAGATTTAGAGATATATTTCTAACCATGGCAAGGATTGCCAATGCTAAAATTACTTTATCGGAAAATTGCATTTCTGGGGATCAATGAAAAGGATTTAGATAACCTCAGCCACATAAAAATAGTAAACACGATTTCATTAATGGTGTTGATATTTTTAGTCTTGCAATTGCCTTTTATTGCTCGATTTTGGCAATATGGCGGCTTTCCAGTTCTTATCCTATGTGTGTTACACATCGCTATATTCATCCAGATCTTACGTTTCAACTGGCGTCATCACTTTGTCTCTGCCAGAGCACTTTTGATGTTTGGTTTTGTATCCTACATTGGTATATCAAGTGTAATTTGGAATATTAATCTACAATTCCACTTTCTGTTTATAATCGGTTTGTTTGTTAGTCCATTTTTATACCGCGATTGGGAAAAACGCCAATATATTCCCAACTTGGTGATTTATGTCGTTTGTTTTTGCGGTATTGAAGCGTTCTGGCAATTTCCTCGTCAGACTTTTCAGGCAAACGAATTAGAAAAGTTTTGGCTGACAATGGGCACTTGTCTATTAATCTCTGCCGCAGCCATAACCTCTAGCTTATTGATTTATCAAAATTCCCGTACAGCTCATCTGAGAATGAGTCGAGATAAAGCCCGCATATCACATTTGTTACAGAAAACCTTACCTAAGCCGTTGATTAAAAACCTACTAACAAACTTCACGACTCCGGCTCCATCCATGCAATTAGAGCAGCATTTTTGTTCAGTGTTATTTGCCGATATTCAGGGGTACACCCAACATTGTAGCAGTACAAATGAGCAAGAAATCATGCAGTTACTGAATTCATTTTATTGCGAATTTGATTTAATCAGTAGACAAAATCAACTCCAAAAAATTAAAACCAATGGCGATCAATATATGGCGGTATGCGGAATTTACGAAAAGCGATTAAACCCAGCATTGCAGACATGTCTAGCAGCAAGGACTATGTTGGAAAGCTTTAATAATCTGTGTAATCACTTAAAATTAAACTTACAGATTAGAATCGGCATAGCCAGTGGGCCACTTACGGCGGGATGTGTTGGATTAGATAATATGCTTTTTGATGTGTGGGGAGAAACGGTTAATTTAGCCTCTCGCTTAGAAAGTCATGGCCAAGCAAGCAAAGTACTAGTTTGTCAAAACACCTATTTACATTCTCGAGAGCAAATTAAATTTGAGAGTGTAGACAAGCTATACCTAAAAGGACTTGGTACACTTACCGCTTATTTTATAAGTGAGTCTCAATACGCACAGCAAAGGAAAAGTTAACGTTAATGTACAAATTAAACATTCCCAATAAACAACATTTTCTGACCGAATATTGGCAGAAAAAACCGCTTGTCATTCGTAAGGCTTTTTCTGACTTTGTTGATCCTCTAGACGAACATGAACTGGCAGGCCTTGCTCAAGAAGAGGAAGTAGATTCTCGTATCATTTCTAAAAAACAGGGAAAATGGTCCAACTCCCCTGGCCCATTTTCAGACTTTACCCCTTATTGCATAGGTGATTGGTCTTTGTTAGTGCAGTCTGTCGACCACTATATCCCCGAGGCAAAAATGTTGTTAGATAGTTTTGACTTTATTCCTAATTGGCGGGTCGATGATCTAATGGTCAGTTATTCAGAAGCCAATGGAGGTGTTGGCCCTCATGTTGATCAATATGACGTATTTATTATTCAAGGACGTGGCTCTAGAAGATGGCAAGTTGGCGCAAATAAGCACCATGACTCCATACAACCCGCTAAAAACTTAAAACAAATAACCGGCTTTGACCCCATTATTGATGAAGTGCTTGAACCAGGTGACCTAATTTATATCCCTCCCGGCTTTCCACATAATGGCGTAGCAATAACATCCTGTTTAAATTATTCAGTAGGCTTTCGTGCGCCGACACAAAGAGAATTGCTTGACGGTTTTGTCGATTATGCCCAAGCCAAGAATTTATTTAACCTTCGCTATAGCGATCCAGACTTAACCTTAAGAGATTCGCGTTTTGAAATTAAGCCGTCAGAAATTGAAAAACTAAAAAATATGTTTAACCAAATGATCAATTCTGTACATTTTGATGATTTTATCGCTACCTACTTCACCGAAACCAAAGATGTAGATATGTATGAGGCTGATTTAACAGAAAATTATTCACTTAATGAAATTGTTAATTTACTCGACTCAGGAGTAAGCTTTGAGCGCAAACTGGACACCAAAATAATCCAGCAGAAAGTAAGATTAAACAATAAATATCAAATGGTTACATGGATAAATCAACACAGAATTAACGTTGAATCTGAACATGAAAGTATGCTTTTTAAAATGCTCAATTCCAGCGTTTTAGATAAACAAACGAAAATTAATTACGCTGACGGCTTAATTTTTAACCAAATCTTGGCTAAACTCGTTAATGCAGGGGGGTGGTTCCCTGATATTTAAGATACTTTAAGGAGCGCTTTAGTGACGTTGACGGTACAAAACGTTGACTGGGAAAAAGCAAAACATACGCTTAGTAGGTTAAGAGAAAAGGTATTTGTTTACGAGTGGCGCATTCCTCGAGAATGCGAATTTGATCAGCAAGATGTGCATGCAACCCATGTACTTGTGCTAGACAATGAAAAACAAGAAATCGCGACAGGCAGATTAACCACCAGAGGGGAAATTGGCCGCGTAGCAGTTGTTCCAAAATTTCGTGGACCTGAAGTCTACCGCATACTGTTTGCTGCACTACTAGAGAATGCACATCGTCTAGGTTTGCAACAAGTATACGTTCAGTGTGATTTGGAAGGTGTAGAATATTATCAAAACCAGGGATTCAACCCAGTCGGTCCAGTCTATATGGACGCAGGAATAGCCAGACAAAAAATGGCATGTTCCACAGCAGAATTTTCACTCAACAGAGTGGATTTGACACATTAAAACAGCACCTAAGGTGCTGTTTTATTTTGCATAGCTTTTGATTGAAAATCTATGCTTTGCCGCCCTTGATTTCTTTCCACAAATCTTCTTGATTATACAAAGCATACAAGCCTTCCGCTCGGGTAACTAACATCTCTGCAAACTGTTTTTGGGTTTTATCAATATTTCCGCTTTCTTCAATATCTTGTGCTTTCAATTGCCATTGAAAAGAAAATCGACGAAGCACATCTCTCGCGTTTTTTTCACTTTCATATGGCATAAAATCACAAGGTAGATCGCCACTGATTACCCAATAAAATTTCTTGTCTAGTGCTTTGATTTTCCAAACTGCTACATAAGGTGCTAGGTAACGACATTCTTCGGTCACCACCGAATCAAAAATAACACCATTTTCTGCTAAATGTTTATTGGCTCGCTGAAACTGCGAACGCACCCACTGAGTCATTTGCTCCTGACTCATGGCCTGAGGTTGTGTCATAACTATCCTTATCGATTATTATTTCTGTAATACTGCTAACAGAGCCTGTACTGGATGCTTAGGCTTGAAACCTTCGTATCTGTTCACCTGAGTACGGCATGAATATCCTGTTGCCAAAAGCGTTTGCTGAGGAACTGAATCTACAGCTTGCTTCCAGCTTAAATCATAAATTCCTTTTGATTCTTGTTGATGAATTAACTCATGACCAAAAGAGCCTGCCATCCCACAGCACCCAGTGGCAATCGATGTTAACTCTAAACCGAACCAAGAGAATATTGTGCGCCATTGCTCATCGTTACCGGCAATACTGGTTTTTTCGGTACAGTGAGAAATGAGCTTAAATTCAAGACCATCTGGGTTACGAACTTGCATTCTTTCTAGTAGCTCTCTTTCTAAAGACTGACTAGCAAGCCATTCGTTCACTAGTTGAACCTGAAAATTACCGCGTTGGTTGCCTAGAATACGACGATATTCATCTCGATAACATAGTACTAAAGAACCATCGATACCGATCATAGGTAAATTCAGTTCACAAACCTGATTTAAAAAATCTGCTGTGTTTTGCGCTGTTTTAGCAAATTTAGCTAAAAAGCCTTTCACATGCTGAGGTTTCCCATTCGGCTTAAACGGCAAAATAACAGGATTAAAATGCAGTTTTTGCAATAATTGAATCAACTCATCCACCACTTCAGCTTCATAAAAGCTAGTGAAAGGGTCTTGTACTATCAACACTGTTTTTAATTTTTGTTCCTCATCTAATGCGGATAGAGCCTGTAAATCGAAGGGCATGATTTGATTTTGTTCAAGTCGCTTATCCAGCGAAGGCTCAGACAATAATGGCGCATCAACGTAACCTATATATCGTTTGATTGCTTCTTTGAGCAAAGGTTGACGCTGGAAAAAGTTAATCATTGCAGGCGCTTTTGCCATCCATGGAGCCATAGATTCAATGTTCGCAGTTAACACATCTTTAGCCGGCCGCAAGTAGCGCTGATAATACATGGCTAAAAATCGTGAACGGAAAGACGGCACATCAACATTCACCGGACATTGGCTGGCACAGGCTTTACAGGCTAGACAACCTTCCATCACCTCTAATACTTCGTGTGAAAAGTCGGTGTTTTTCGATTTGTAGCGAGTATTTTGTAGACGTTCAAACCAAGATGGCGTTTCTTCGCCTTTTTCTAATTCAATCACGTTAACGTTATTTTGACTAAGCAAGCGTAACCATTCTCTGATCATGCCTGCGCGACCTTTAGGCGTATGACGGCGATCACGAGTGATTTTACTGGAAGGACACATGGTTGATTTGGTGTCGTAGTTATAACAAAGCGCATTGCCATTACAGCTCATTGCCACCTCAAACGAGTCGCGAACCGCAATAGGTATTTGGCTGTCTAAGTCTCCCCTTTTCAAATCGGAGACTTTAACCAGTTCTTCAGTGGAATCGATAGGCGTGCAAATTTTCCCCGGATTCATCTTATTCAAGGGATCAAATACACTTTTAATTTTACGTAACTCTAGAAAAAGCTCTTCACCAAAAAATTCAGGGCCATATTCACTGCGGTAGCCCTTACCATGCTCGCCCCACATCAAACCGCCATATTTAGAGACTAAAGCGACTACTTCATCAGAAATTTCTTGCATGATTTGCTGTTGATTAGGATCGCACATATCAAGGGCTGGCCGCACATGCAGTACACCCGCATCAACATGACCAAACATGCCATAAGCAAGTCCTTTGCTATCTAAAAGAGCTCTGAACTCCATAATAAAATCAGCTAAATTTTCCGGTGGTACCGCTGTATCTTCAGTGAATGGAATGGGTTTTTTCCAGCCATCCGCTTTCCCCAACAAACCGACAGACTTTTTACGCATTGCATAAATGCGATTAATATCGGCCACATCATAGGTTAATTGATAACCAATTATGCCGTCTAATCCATGTTTTTGAGCATTGTCTAAGGTTTCACTTAGCTGCGCTATTTTAGCTTCTATTTCGGCTTTATCTTCGCTGTTGTACTCGACCATATTTAATCCGAGCACTTCTTTGCCGGGCACATCTTGAATAAGATCTTTAACAGAGTGCCAAACAATATCTTGTTTCGCCAAATTGAGTACTTTGCTATCGACCGTTTCCACCGAAGTCGCATTTGCGGCAACCATATGAGGAGCATGACGCAAAGCCGATTCAAATGAATCGTATTTGATATTAACCAAGGCTTTGCATTTAGCAATAGGGGTAATATTCAGTTTTGCCTCAGCCACAAAGACTAAGGATCCCTCAGAGCCGGTTATAACACGGCTGATATCCAACTGAGTTAAATCATCGGATACAGTGTGTTCAAGATCGTATCCCGTCAAAAAGCGATTCATTCGCGGAAATTTAGCCAGAATTTGCTGACGTTTATCAACGCAAGTAGCAATTAATTGTGATGTGATACTCGTTAAACGGCTCGGTTGAGATGGGTCATTTTTGACATTTTCGATTGCCGTTGGTGCCGTTTCTAAAACCGTACCATCAACCAGTACCGATGTTAGCCCAAGCACATGATCACTGGTTTTCCCATATACTAAAGATCCTTGCCCTGATGCATCAGTGCTAATCATCCCGCCAATAGTGGCGCGGTTACTAGTGGACAAATCAGGCGCAAAGAAAAAGCCCAGGGGACGGAGCGCATCATTTAACTGATCTTTCACTACCCCAGCTTGCACCCTAACCCAACTTTGCTGCGCATTGATTTCAAGTATCTGATTCATGTGCCGGGAAACATCGACAATAATGCCACTTGTGAGAGACTGACCATTAGTCCCAGTGCCGCCTCCCCTAGCGCTAAATTTGACGCCATCGTATTGATTTGAAGTTTTACCAATCAGGGTCAGATCGGCTGTCGTTTTAGGAAACACAACAGCTTGAGGTAATTTTTGATAAATAGAGTTATCAGTGGCAACAGCCAGACGGCTAGCGTAACTGTATTCAATATCACCAGTAAAGCCAGAAGACTTTAAATCTTCCAAATACATTTGATAGTGATTTTCTAAAGCGGATTGAGGATCAATACTCGGTAACATTGTCACTGTTTTAAACGTCCAAATAAGATGGGCATATTATAGCGTTATGCCTAGTTCTTTACCTACATTCATTGAATATAATTTATATGCTAAATTTATCATAGCCATTCAACTATCTATTTGATTTCTATGGCACTAAAAATTCTAACGGTTTCACTCTTGGATCATTACGTTTAACCATAATGGCGTAATTTTCTGATAGTATTCAACAGTTTGCTCGAAAAGCCTAGTTCGTGCTGGCAAGTCAATTAAATCTTCCGGTAACCAAGGATCTTTGGATAAGTATTCGACAACTAAACGCCCTATAGCAAAGCTACGAATGAGAATATCTTTATCTGATAACGTTTCCAACAATTCACTTTCACTGAAAATCAATTCGTAAGCTTTATGATAAAACTGATTTAATTTATCCAACGGCCAACTTTGCGTGAATAAACCAATAGATGCTTCATCGATATCGGTCAAACAGCAGGTTAAAAATTGAGGCTCCTCAACAACCGAATGAAAGTGAAAAAGTGTTTCTTCTCTTAAATCTATTAGGTTATTAGGTCTCAACCACCCCAAGGATGGAAAGGATTTAAAACCAAGCAAATCAGCTTTATTGTTTAACCGCCGCATTATCGTTGGGCTAAACTTATGCTGCAGTTGATTCACCAACAGCCATTCACCATCCCAATTCGCGCTGCGCTGCTGCATATCTAACCAGAATCGAGGCAGTACAAAAGGTTTTCGACTTTTTGCCAGTGAATATTTACCGTTTTCGCGGATTAACTTACCTTGTTTAGTTTGTCGAGATAAGGCCATACGCAAGGATGCTTCACTTATCTCTAGCTTATCGGCAATCACCAGCAATTGTTTTGCCGATAGGCTTGTAAGCTCAGATATTTGAAATCCCTTGATGGCACTTAATAATTCTAAAACTTTTTTATCTGCGCTGTCTGCAGCGAGTCGTTCAATAGCAACTTGATAATTTAACTTCATAACAAATAATTTGCAATATCCCTATTTTTTGTTATACCTATAAAAGGTCTCTCTACTTGGATTTAAGACTTTGCTAAAACTATCAGATTATATTTCTTCTGACGAATTGAAAGCCCTATGCCAAACTTCTGATTTGGTGGGATGGTATCGTGTTTTTATAAACTATGCATTGATTTCCATTGCAATAATAGTTTTGCTGAGCTTTCCATATTGGTACACATTTATTTGTTGCAGTTGGATTATCGGAGGGCGAATTTTGGGTATCGCTATCCTTAATCACGACGCTGGACATAACACTTTATTTCGCACTCCCAGCCTTAACCACTACGTCGGCCGTTGGCTACTTGGTGGTTTAGTACTGGTTGATTATCAAGCCTTTAAAAACGGTCATGCACAACACCATCGTTATGCAGGCACAGGTAAAGATCCAGACAAAATATTTGTTGCAAACTATCCTGCAACGCCCGCCAGTATGGCCCGTAAGCTTCTCCGAGATTTTAGCGGAGTGAATGGATTCAAAGAAATTGTCTACCAGATTAAAGTATCTACTTGGCAAAAACGCTTACCCAACATCGTTGTTCATGGGATTTTCATCGCTAGTTTGATATTTTTTGACGTACTATGGGCATACGCTGCGTTTTGGGTAGGTTACCTATTCATATATCCTGCTCTGAGCAGAATTAGGATCATCGGCGAACACGGCGCAGTTACCGATATAGACGCATTAGATCCACGCTTAAACACCCGTACCACATTGGCAAATCCAATTGTCGCTTTATTAATTTGTCCGAATGATGTGAATTATCACTTGGAACATCATATCCATCAAAAAATACCAGCACAAAATTTGAAAAAGGCCCATCAGTTATTCAAACAAAAAGGCATGTACGACGGTTTCGATTGTGTAGCAAACAATTATTGGCAAGTGATGAAAAAGTGCATTTCAAAACGCCATGGCAAATCCAAAAATATTCATCATGCGCCGTCATCTGTGAGCAATATGAGCTAGAACCTATGAGTTGGAAATAATTCAACACAACTTGTTACAAGCCGAAACACATTTAAATCGAATTAAACACTACACTGTGATCCTAATCTGTGGTTTTTTACGCACAACAGAAATGCAGTGGGTTATGCCATAACTCAATAACGTCAGTAGCAACGGATAAAAGAGAAGCATATGAAAAAGGCAATTCGAATTACGATAGGCGCAGTGCTATCCGCTGTGGGGATTGTTTTCGCGATCTTACCAGGTTCAATTCTATTTTTGATCAGCGGGTTAATGCTCTTGAGTTACGACATACCACTGGCTCGGAAATGCTTGCAAAAATGTCAAAACTCTATGAGTGTCACTGCTCGACGATTAGACAGATACCTGCTTAACCGAAAGTATCGTTAGATAACTAAGCGCAATTTAAATACAAAAAAAGGCAGGATGAACCTGCCTTTGTTGTTTTAACTATAAATTAGTTTAATGACGATAAACTATTACGCGTTTTTTTCGCCTAGGTATAACCAAGTTTCAACTACGGTATCAGGATTCAAAGAAACACTATCGATTCCTTGTTCCACCAACCAAGCTGCAAGGTCTTCATGGTCTGAAGGACCTTGGCCACAAATACCCACGTATTTACCACGTTTTTTGGCCGCTTTGATTGCCATACTCAATAGAATTTTCACCGCTTCATCCCGTTCGTCGAACAAATGCGCAATTACGCCAGAGTCACGATCCAATCCAAGGGTTAATTGAGTTAAGTCATTCGAACCAATTGAGAATCCATCAAAGATGTCTAAGAATTGATCGGCAAGCAATGCATTTGAAGGTAATTCACACATCATAATCACGCGTAAACCATTTTCACCTTGCACCAAACCTTGTTCAGCTAATAACTCGATTACTTTTTTACCTTCACCTACGGTGCGAACAAATGGGATCATCACTTCCACATTGGTAAGACCCATGGTGTTACGAACGCGCTTAATTGCTTCACACTCTAGCGCGAAACAATCGCGGAACTCTTCAGAGATGTAACGGCTTGCACCGCGGAAACCAAGCATTGGGTTTTCTTCATCAGGTTCATACTGATAACCGCCAACCAAGTTGAAGTACTCATTTGATTTAAAATCTGACATACGCACGATAACTTTCTCAGGAGAGAAAGCTGCGGCAATGGTAGACACACCTTCAACCAATTTTTGAATATAAAACTCTACTGGCGATTCATAACCGGCCATCATTTCCGAAATTTCTTCTTTCAACTCTTCTGGCTGGTTATCAAAGTCCAAAAGGGCTTTTGGATGCACACCAATCATGCGGTTGATAATGAACTCTAGACGAGCTAGGCCAACCCCTTTGTGAGGTAATCTAGCGAAATCAAAAGCTCGGTCTGGATTACCCACATTCATCATAACTTTGAGTGGAATATCAGGCATTGAATCGATTCGAGATGTCACTACATCAAATTCAAGTTCAGCATCATAAACATAACCAGTATCACCTTCGGCGCAAGATACTGTAATTTTATCGCCAGTTTCGATTGAGTCAGTTGCATTTCCGCAACCTACAACAGCTGGTATACCTAATTCACGGGCGATGATAGCCGCATGACAAGTTCTACCACCGCGATTCGTTACGATTGCTGAGGCCTTTTTCATAATCGGCTCCCAATCGGGATCCGTCATATCTGTTACTAGTACATCGCCTGGCTGAATTTTACCCATTTCATCAATTGAACTAAGTACTTTGGCTTCACCTGCACCAATTTTATGACCGATTGCACGACCTTCGGTGACAATTTTCGCTTTGCCTTTTAATTGGAAGTTTTCAATAACTTGAATGTCTTCTCGCGAACGCACTGTTTCAGGACGGGCTTGAACGATATACAGTTTACCGTCAGTACCATCTTTAGCCCATTCGATGTCCATAGGACGCTTATAGTGCTTTTCAATAATTTGCGCTTGTTTGGCCAATTCCATTACTTCTTGGTCAGTAATAGAAAATTCTAAACTTTGAGATTTGTCGACATCCACAATTTCGACTTGTTTACCATGGGCCAAATCTGGAGAGTAGATCATTTTGATTAATTTGCTGCCCATGTTGCGACGGACAATAGCTGGCAAGCCTTTGTCTAGGGTAGGCTTGTGTACGTAAAACTCATCAGGGTTTACAGCACCTTGAACAACCATTTCACCCAAACCATAAGAAGAAGTAATAAATACCACGTCTTCAAAACCTGATTCAGTATCGATGGTGAACATAACACCAGAAGAACTCACGTCACTTCTAACCATCCGCTGTATCCCAGCAGACAATGCAACGCCCTTGTGGTCATAACCTTGGTGAACACGATAAGAAATAGCTCGGTCATTAAACAATGATGCAAAAACATGCTTAATGGCTACAAGCACAGAGTCATAACCTTTTACATTCAAAAAAGTCTCTTGCTGACCAGCAAAAGAAGCATCTGGCATATCTTCAGCAGTGGCTGAAGAACGCACAGCAAATGAAGCTTCATCACCAGCGTCACCCTGTAGCTTTTCAAATGCGGTTTTAATTTCTTCTTCAAGTTTTGGCAAAAACGGGGTTTCAATCACCCAGTTACGAATATTTTCACCGGCTTTAGCTAGTGCTTCAACATCGTCAACATCTAAACTATTCAGCACGTCATGGATACGCTCTTCGAGTCCACTTTGTTCTAAAAATTCGTTAAATGCGTATGCGGTTGTAGCAAAGCCCCCCGGAACTTGAACACCTGCATTAGACAGGTTTGAAATCATTTCACCCAATGATGCGTTTTTACCGCCAACGCGATTAACATCATTCATTCCCAACTGCTCATACCAAAGTACATATTCTTGCACTGCTAACACCTCAAAGTTTTTTTGTCCTGGGCCCGATTGCTAAGGCGCAAACGAAATAAGTTTTAATGCAATAAAGTTGTCAGAATGGTGCTTATGAATTTATTTTGTTCACCTTCTGGCTTTTTGCGTCAGGGATTTTAGAATGGTGTAAAGAAGAAAGTAAAATTTAATTTTTTTCTGTAATAAAATTACAACATTGTTAAGGAATTGTAGTGAGATCAGCTTTTTACATATCTGATGGCACAGCCATTACTGCGGAAGTGTTTGGGCATGCATTGCTGTCACTTTTTACCGTCGAATTTAAACATTACACAGAACCATTCGTAGAAACTGAACAACAAGCCCAAAAAGTCTTAAATAAAATTTCAGAGGAATTCAAAGAGACTGGTTTGCGTCCTTTAGTATTTTATACCATCGTGAATACCGAAGTTAGAAAAATGGTCGCTAAGTCAGTAGGCATTAATTATAACTTTCTTGACCAATTTGTTGCGCCTCTGGAAAAAGCATTAGGCGTCCCTTCGATGCCGGAAAAACATCGTACCCACAGCATCCATGAAAAAACTTACGACAACAGAATTGATGCGGTTAATTATGCCCTTGCAAATGATGACGGTTCTAATGTTAAAGACTATAACGAAGCGGATATTATTTTGTGTGGTGTATCTCGTTCGGGTAAAACTCCAACCAGTTTATATTTAGCTCTGCAATTTGGTATTAAAGCAGCAAATTACCCTTTCACTGAAGAAGATATGGGCGATATTTTAAAACTCCCCCCAGCACTAAGGCGCTTTAAAGATAAGCTATTTGGATTAACCATTGCACCGGAAAGATTGCATTCAATACGCTCTGAAAGAAGGGCCAATAGCCGTTATGCGTCAATGAAGCAGTGTCGAATGGAATTGAGAGAAGTTGAAAATCTATATCGTAAAGAAAAAATCCCATTTTTGAACAGCACCAAGTTTTCCATAGAAGAGATGTCAGCTAAAATTTTAGCTGAAACAGGTATTCAAAGACGCAAATATTAGGAAGTTATCGTATGTTTACCCATTTCGACCCAAGCTTGATGACTTTCCTGAGGCAGTTGGCTAATAACAATGATAAAAATTGGTTTGCAGATCATAAACAAGAGTATGAAGATAAGGTTCGCACCCCTACCCTAGAATTTATTGAGGGTATGGACACTTGGATTAAAATGATTTCTCCCCATTACGAAGCCATCCCAAAAAAAGTAGGTGGCTCTATGATGCGGCCCTACCGAGATGTGCGCTTTTCCAAAGACAAATCTCCATACAAAACCAACGTTGGGATTCAGTTCCGCCATGAAATTGGCAAAAACGTCCACGCCCCAGGTTTCTACCTGCATATCGAGCCGGACAATGTATTTTTAGGGGTCGGAACTTGGCGTCCAGAACCTGACGCATTGAAATCAATTCGTGACTATATTGCTCTCAAACCTGATTCATACGAAGACGCGATACAACACGCACCGTTTACCGAAATTTATGCCCTCTCAGGTGAGAAGTTAAAACGACCGCCTAAAGGATTTAATGCTGATCACAAATTAATCGAAGAAATTAAGCGCAAAGACTTTATCGCAATATGTCCGCTTGCCGAAGATTTCTTATTTGCTGGTAATCTATGTGAAGAAGTCGCTAGACGCTATGGCAGAGCCCAGCCTTTTCAAAAGTTTTTATGTGATGCACTGGCTTTGCGATTTTAACGATTTGACTTCAGACTGTAAGTCGCCTTTTCAAAAACTAGTGAGTTTTCAGGGCTCAGTAGTGATTCTAACTAAAGTTGAGTAACAAAAACTTAATCAATATAGGTCATCACTTCGTCAGTCCATTTCAGTGCTTGTGAATAGCACTTTTTAAATAATTCGAGTTCCTGTTTCGACAGGCGTTCGAATACCTGATCGTCTAAGCGTTCAATACCTATGGTATTTTTCAGTAACTTCCCAAGATCATTATCATGGGATAACAATGCTGATTTAATAGATTCACTGAGGGTTAAACTATCTAGAATATCTTTAATCTCAACCTGAAAAACAGCATCAATGCCAGATAACAATCCCACCAGAAAACTCTCTGACGAATCAGTTTTTACACCACCTGTGATTGGGCTATCAGAAAATAACGCCAAGGTTTTAGCTCTGATTAATAAGGTTCTAAATAACTCTGAAGGTTGTGACGACTCTGATGCGAGAGTTAAGATCATGGCCCACTGTTTGACCACGTTTAAGCCAAGCCTAACAACCGCATCTTTAACCGACTTAACCTCTCTAACCAATTGATAAATTGGACAATTTATAAGAGCTAATATTTTTACAGTGAGTACAGGATCGCGCGATATCAACTCCGCAACTTCTGCAGCTTCAATATCTGTCCGACTTAACTGGGAAACCAATTGCAATGCTGAATTTTTGTTGGCATCAATTTTTTGACCGGTAATTATTGACGGTTTTTCCAAAAAATAACCTTGGAATAAGTCGAAACCCAATTCCATGCATTCATCAAAACTTGCTTGGTCTTCAACTTTTTCTGCCAATAACTGAAAACCAATTTTTTTTAATTTCGGAAAAACAGCTTTTAATTTATTGAAATTAATATCAAGGATATCAATTTTTAATATTTTAATATGTTTGAAAAAAGGAAATTTAGAGGGTTCAAGAATGTAGTCATCTAAAGCAAATTCGTAACCAAGACGCCTTAATTCAGCGATTCTTTTTAACACTTTTTCACTAGGTTCAACGGTTTCTAATATTTCAAAAATAAGATTATGAGGTGGTAGAGGGAAAAAATAATCTGAGTCTAAAAAATCCATATCAACGTTAACTAACATGGGAAGATCTAGGTTTACATTACTATTGAAAACTGAAGTGCAAACATTAACTAGCAGGTCGCGTGTGGCGATCAGATTTTTGGCATCACTATCAGAGTTGAATATATCTCCTCGATAAAGAATCTCACTGGCGACCATTTTACAATTTCTATCAAAAATAGGTTGTCTAGCAAATAAAATAGTCTCTTCCACAGGCTTCCTAAAAATGCAACAAGCGTATAATTTAATAGTAATCTTTTAACTCTGAATTATAAACAGATGTGTAACATTTTTATATTCCACTTTAAGCTAATACGCGCATTTAAGGGTTAGCACTCATAGGTAAATATTTTTAGCGTCAACATTTTACTTTTTTAAAGATGGCTTTTTAAAGGTGACTTATTTTTAGGTAAAGGGAGCGGGAGCAAAATATGTCACTTATCATCTATGTTCGAAGGTGATTTTAACTTGATTCTTGCCCTCTCCTTTTGATTGATAAAGTGTGACGTCGGCATCTTTTAAACCTTTTTCTAAATCAAGTTCTTCCGAGGGCATAGACACTTGCATCCCCATACTCACAGTTACCGACATCTGCGTGGTAGCGTTAATATCTATTTTAAGGTTACGAATTCCGTCCAACAGGCGATCCGCCAAACTAGTTGCATCATCGGCTTCTTTAATTGCTGCAACAAAGGCGAACTCTTCTCCTCCGTATCGACAAAAAGCGTCATCTACTCGAAAGAAACCATTTAAGAATTTAGCGATCTCAACTAGGACAATATCACCAGCATCATGACCAAAGCTATCATTAAACACCTTAAAATCATCAATATCTAATAAACCAAAAGCAACCAACGCCCCTCGCCTGTTACACGACTTAATTAACCGGTGGGCATGATCAATAAAAAAACGTCGATTGGGGATATTGGTTAAAGGATCGTAGTAGGCTATTTTTTCTAGTTTAGCATTGGCTTGACGAAGCTCTTTGGTTCTTTCATCAATTAAGTTTTCTAGTTCCGTCTTCAACTTTTTGAATTCATTGTTTTTGTTTTTTAATTGCTCGAGATAAAATATACGCTCTGAAATGTCACGCTCTATGGCAGCAAAATGCGTTACTTCATCATATTTATTTTTGAGGGGAATGATGTTCATATCAACCCAGTAGGGTCTGCCATTGGCATCATAGTTTAATAAGGTTTCACTGACTTCCTGACAATTTTTCAGCGCACGATGAATACGATTAGTAGTTTCTTTATCTGTTAAAGGGCCTTGTAAAATTCTCGGCGTTTCACCAATTACACTGTCCTTACTGTAACCGGTCATTTTCTCGAAGGCTTTATTGACGTAAATAATTTTGGGACTAAGTGGGTAGTTAATATCTGTCGCGTCTGTAACGATTACCATGTCTTGGGTGTTTTCAACAATGGCTTTAAAGGAAAACAATTGTTTAGAATCTGAAATATCAGTAAAGGTCACCACAATGAAGGCTTCTGGGCTGCCAGGTTCCCCTTCAAAATAGGCGTTAATAAAAAACCAACTAATAGTATCCACAGAGCTATCTAACACACCAAGCACCTCGTTTTTGAGGCGTTCACGGGTTCGTTTTACTTTATTGACAGGATAATCTTCAATCAGCAGTTTTTTGCCTGACTCATCTAAAAATCGCCACTGAGGATCGATGGAACTTTTACCGATTATTTGTTTATAGCTCAATCTTAATAAACGTAATGACGTTGGGTTTGCGTATATAATGGAAGTATCCCAGCGATGGATAACGACGCCAATGTGGGCGTTTTCGAGAAGCTTCTTGGTATTTAGCTCAATAAAGTCAGTCATCAAGATCATCTACAAAATGAATACTTATTAAGTATAGAGCAATAACCCGTTCCGTCTAATTACTTGGAAACATCAATTTAGCGATAGTTTTTTTACCTATACATTTAAATATTCAGTAAAATTAGGCTACCCACTTCAACGTTTACGTCGTTTATTTTTAGTTTTTCCCTCCATTTTTATGGCTTTAGCATCACGCTTATTTGGGGTTGCAGAACCGTCCTTGAAACGTTGTTTTTTGGCTTCTTTTTCAGCTATTTTTTGAGCTGCTAATTCCGCCACAAGTTTTTCTTCTTTAATCACCATATCTGGCGTTTCTAAGGTGATACGGCCCAATTTACCGGAACGAAGTTCATTAATCAGTAGTTCACAAATTTTATGTAAATTAACCCTCCCTCCTGCACGTAAGGCACCTCGTTTGCTTGCCGCAGCTTCTAAAAATTCAATTTCAGTTTCAGGTATGGATTCTAAAGCAAATCGCTCTTTCATTAACTCAGGATAGGCTTTAATCAGGTAATCCGCCGCATAAAATCCAACATCTTCGTAATCCATCGCCGTATCTTTAATCGCGCCAGACGCTGCCAAACGATAACTACTGTTTTCATTTTCAATTTTGGGCCACAAAATACCTGGAGTATCAAATAACACAATGCCGCTGCCCAAATTAATCCGTTGCTGAGTTTTAGTAACCGCTGGAACATTCCCAGTTTGCGCAATAACTCTGTCAGCTAAGGTATTAATCAGTGTCGATTTCCCGACATTAGGAATACCCACAATCATGGTATTAATAGATTTAATGCCTGCGTCTTTTTCGGGTAACATTTTGCGACACAAATCAACTATTTGTTTAATTTTGGCCGGTTGTTCTGTGGTGGTGGGAAAGGTTTTAACGCCTTTTTCTTGCTCTAAATAATCTTGCCATTTAAGGGTGAGTTCAGGATCAGCCAAATCTGTTTTACTCAGCACTTTGATGCAAGGTTTCTCACCTCTTAAGTGTTTAATCGCAGGATTTTCACTGGAATATGGTATCCGTGCATCTAGCACTTCGATGACCAGATCCACGCTAGGTAGCACATCTTTTATCTCTTTTTGGGCCTTATGCATGTGCCCGGGATACCACTGAATCGCCATTTTAAAATTCTTTTTTAGTTACTTAATTAGTTATGATTTCCACTATTACCGAACGATAGTGGGCCCATGGGCGTTTAGCCATGAATGACGTGCTTGAGCGCAATTTCAGTGCAAGGGATTAAGGTCAATCTAACTAAACATATGCAAAAAAACCGTTCTATTTACCTAAAGCACCTGCTAATTTACGACTTTACTCGGCCACCTGTGACTTTATCTGCCCGCCCTTCTACTTTGGCCTTTTCAGCGCGTATTCGACGTACTTCTTTAGGGTCAGCAATTAGCGGACGATATATCTCTATTCTATCGCCGTCATTAGGTATGTCGGTAAGTTTACATGTCCGATTCCAATTACCTATTTTCAACACCGATAAATCTATCTCAGGAAAACGACGTAAAATACCAGATGCTTGAATTGCTTCTTCTGCTGTCTTGCCCTTCTCTATTGTTACACTGATAAGCGCCTGTTCTTTAGGCAAGCCGTACACTACTTCAACAGTGATTTGCGAGTCGGTCATAGGTATACCTCTTTTGCTCTGGCGGTAAAGGCATTCACCATATTAGTTGCGACTGTGTTAAACACTTTTCCAAAGGCCATTTCAGCCAATCGACTGGAGAACGCAAAATCCAGTTTCAATTCAATTTTACAGGCATCATCAGCTAATGCAGTAAAAGACCAGCCACCACTTAAATGCGAGAAAGGCCCTTCAACTAAATTCATTTCAATGGTTTTGCCTCTATCTAACGCATTTAGCGTAGTGAACCATTGTTTAACACCCGCTTTGGCAATGAGCACAGCCGCTTTCATCGAATCTTTGTTATGTTCTAGTACTTTAGTTTGTGCGCAGCCAGGCAAAAATTCAGGATAAGAAGCTACGTCATTGACTAAATCAAACATCGATTCGGCACTAAATGCTACTAGCGCACTGCGATGAACACTTGCCATTCATTTTCCTCTATGTAACCTTGCAATTTCTCGTTGAAGTTTACCACGAAATATCATATTTCATAGTTCATCCATGTAAATACAACTATTTTTTAACTCTTCTACAGACAAATTAATTGGTCCTGATATAATTCGCCACTATGAAGAAAAAGAACGCTAAATCAAATCAAAGCAACACGATAGCTTTAAACAAAAAAGCCCGTCATGATTATCACCTGCAAGATAAAATCGAAGCAGGTATAGAATTACAAGGCTGGGAAGTAAAAGGCATTCGTGCAGGCAAAGTTAACTTAACAGATAGTTTTGTGAACATTCACAACGGCGAAGCCTACTTACAAGGATGTAAAATCACACCTTTAAACCAAGCATCAAGCCATGTTGTGTGTGATCCTGATCGACAAAAAAAACTGCTTATTCACCGCCGCGAAATTGACCGGCTAATGGGCGCGCGCGAACGCCAAGGTTATTCGATTATTGCTACGGCAATGTACTGGAAACAATGCTGGGTGAAAGTAGAAATACACTTAGCCAAAGGTAAAGACGCCCATGACAAACGGGATACGGTTAAAGATCGTGATTGGGCACGTCAAAAAGAACGCATGATGAAACATAGCGCCTGATTACAATTATCAGGCAATGAGCCTAATCAAACCCTGTTGGTTAGGTTCTTTTATGCAAAATACAAAAATACTATTCAGCACCAAGTTTCACATTACGACGATAACGCTTGGTTAACTTAGCAGACAAAATTTGCTCCAAGATTAATGTATATATGGCTGAAGCATCAATTTTTGCAGGTTTTCCCGTGCCAATGCGACGCAATTGGCGTTTTACAAGGGCCATATTTGCCATTCCACTTAAGGTTTTATTTTTCCATTCAACCTTCGGTGTCATGCTGACCATTCCAGGCACCTGTTGCCAATGATTAGGTAAATCAGGATTGTAGGCAAGCGCAGTGGCCATTCCTACTAAATCAACACCAGAGTCGAGTACTTTTTGGGCCACCGGAAAACGTTTGATGCCACCAGTAGTCATAATTGGTATCTGGCTTTGTTGGGCAATTTGACTTGCAAACTCAAGAAAATACGCTTCTCTTGCAAGTGTTCGATCATCCGCTGTACGCCCTTGCATGGCAGGAGCTTCGTAGCTACCACCTGAAAGCTCAATTACATCGACGTTTAATGATTCAAGCATTTTAACTACCGCTAAGGCATCCTCGACATCAAAACCTCCACGTTGAAAATCAGCAGAGTTTAACTTTACTGCAACAGCAAAATCGGCAGCACAAGCAGCCCTTATTTGGCTAACAATTTCCAATAGTAAGCGAGCTCGATTTTCTAAACTTCCTCCCCAGCGATCGCTACGTTTATTCACTAAAGGCGATAAAAATTGAGCCAGTAAATAACCATGCGCGGCATGCACCTCAACGCCGTCAAACCCCGCTTTTTCTGCCAATAATGCGGTGCGTTTAAATCGTTGAATAACGTCTTCAATTTCCTCTTCCGACATTGCTTTAGGTTGGCTAAACAGTTTAGAGTGTTTACCAAGATCCAGTGCCACATCAGATGCTGACAGCACTTTACCGCCCATTTTCTTAAATACCTGTCGTCCAGGATGATTAATTTGCATCCACACCTGTGTATTATTTTGTTTGGCTTTTTGCGCCAATGTTTGAAAGGGTACTAAATCGGTATCTTGTTCTAATGCCATGCCTCCAGGACCAGTCATGGCCATATGATCAACCATTACGTTACCAGTAATAATTAAGCCTACTCCGCCCTGCGCCCACTTTTGATACAAATTGAACAAGGTTTCATCGGGTAATTGTTTGGCATTGGCTAGGTTTTCTTCCATTGCCCCTTTGACCAAACGGTTTTTTAATGTTTTACCGCAAGGTAACGAAAATTCTGCAAATATATCTGAAGACATACACCCTTCTTATGATGGAAAAAACTACTGATTATGCTATCAAAACAAAAATAGCCGTAATTCAGCAACCACCCAATGTTTAGATATCTTAAAAATATGATTTAAAGCTTACATATAACTCACTCGCAAAATCTTATCATCTCTATGCCCTAGGTTGTCAAAATGCTAATGCCAGCCCCATTGAGATTAAATAAGGTCTAATCCGCCGCGTTTTAATCAGAACAATTGAACAAAAATAATACTCAAAAACGCAAACTATAAAAAAACGATTAAAACCCAAGCACTTGAAGTAAAATTTATTGTCCCCACATATTGTTTTAGAGAAGGATGTGTTATCCTATCTGCTACTTGAAAAAGTACTACATCGGGGCTGATTTTGGATTCGACAGGAATCGGGATGCCTTAGGTGCATGCAGAGGTGCGGTTTGCCTCTTTAAACAGCCGCAAAAAAATAGTCGCAAACGACGAAAACTACGCACTAGCAG
Organism: Alteromonas sp. M12; assembly: GCF_037478005.1. NCBI lineage: Bacteria > Pseudomonadati > Pseudomonadota > Gammaproteobacteria > Alteromonadales > Alteromonadaceae > Alteromonas > Alteromonas sp. M12. The sequence continues at coordinate 2,841,336 of NZ_CP144164.1, forward strand.
CTTAATAACCTGTATAGGCCCTTCCACTTCAGCCGTCTTCTATTCGTGAAGGTTTGGAAGGTCATACTAATAGAATAGCGAGGGAAACTTGTCCGAGGTTGAACCGCGAAATAGTATCGGAACAGCTACTAGGAATCCTGTTTGTCGGAGTCCAAAATAGTTAAATAAAAGACAAAATAAGCATGTAGTACCGACGGTTGAAGCTTTCTGGACGCGGGTTCAAGTCCCGCCAGCTCCACCAAATTTACGTTCGACGAACGACGAAAACCCTGCCAAAGCCGCTAAAAACGGTGATTAACAGGGTTTTTTATGGGTTTTTGATCGGATAAGGTTCGCTAATGACCGTTGATAGTTTGATTTTTAGGGGGACATTTAGGGGTACAAATTAGTGTATCTACCGCTATGAACTTCTCTATGCAGAACAGCCAACTCAGGATGTAAATCCACTGGATATATTTCAACGGCTGACTTATGGGTGACCCCACAGATATATGGGTTATGAGGTTATCAAAGCCCAGATATTGAAAATTCGATTTGCGTAATATAAAACAATGAGTGCCATTACAGCGATTTGAATGGCGATGCTCAGCGCTTTTGCGCACAGTGCGCCTGCTATTGCGCCAATTAACACTCCCGCTAAGATTGGAAGTGTGTCGCCACTACCTAAATAGAATTCATATCCAATATTTCCACCAACAATAGGCCTAACGCCGCGAGGTACCGGATGAAAGTGAGTTCACGTTTTGAGGAAGCGAGTGTACCTAAGTCATTATTTGACATTTTAATTCCATTTAAGGCAAATATATTACATTAAATTAGGAGACTCTTTCACAAATTTCAAATAAATAACTTTAACAATCAATTCGTGTTCAACTAACCCGTTAAAATATGCTCTAAATGCCAATAGAAAAGTCGCCCCCCTAAAACGCACTGTTCAAATATTGACCAATAAAATACTTAATGGCAGAATTAAATTACCCTAACACGATTTAAGCGCAAGGAAGGATCCAATGGTAAATATACTAACGCTCAACCGCTTTTTTAGTTGTTTATTCTTATTAGTAACGCTTTTTTACGCCAATAATGCGAATTCAAACCCAGTTTGTAATATTTATTATGGACTCTACGCAAAAAGTTTGTCCCGAGACATGCAGTTTAATTATGCTGATCATTCTACAAGCATTAACAGCAACAACGTCTTGGAATTAGTCAAACAATATAAAGAAAATGCAGAACAGGTAATAGACAATTTAAATAAGTTAATTGCCACTAATGCTAACTCTCCTAAGATGACACCATATAAAAAGATGAGAGAGCATTATTATATAATTGCTGACATGGGAACCCTAGGTTACGCAATTATTAAAGCCGAGATGGAAAATGATGTTGACCTATTCGTTGGTCTAGTGAAAGGACTATACACTGAAAAATTCAAGCCCTTAACATTCCCCCTCATTAATAGAGCCGCAATCGAATACAGGAAACATCAAATTAGAACCGTTAAAATTGCTGAAGAAGAAAATGCAAGGCAGAGTGTATTGAGTATTTATCGATCCTTGTACGGCAACAATGGGAATTTATTAACTAAATATGATCCTTGTACTTAAGATCAATTTAGATAATCGGGTCTAACTAAATATTGGGTATTTGAATACTTCTATATGCCTTAAGTGCTGCAATATTTATTACCTTTTCAAACAATGTCCACCATGTTATTTGAGATGACCTCTTATCAATAACATTCAGAAAAACCGTATGATTCTCTATTATTTAAATGGCAATAATTTTTCAATTAAAGTAAGAAGACGAATGACGAATTTGCCAATGATTATCACCAGTTTATCTGTTTGTATGGAAACCTGAGGAATTAGCAACTTGCTAGTAATGGACACCTCTAAAACTTCACTCACTAATCTTAGTGTCTAAGCATCTTGATACAGATAAAACAAAACCGTTAATTAAGCTTAAATTACGTATTATTCTAGATAACTTGGCTCTATTTAGAGTCTAGTTAATCATTTTAAAATCTGCTGATATACATTTAAATTTAAAATATTTCTTTGAATTATAGGCATTTTATAAGGACATTTATGTTCATAAACATAAATCGTGTATTAAAGCTTGGAGTAGCTTTATCGCTTATCGTTGTTAACTCTATTGTTGTGCTTTATATCGGTAGAGATCGCTTTCCTTTGCCAGAATGGTTTTCACACCCCATATCTTATATCGATGGGTTGATTGACCACAAAAACGAACGCATTTCCCAGCAAAATTTAACTTTCGAAAACTCTAAAAAACAACAAAATGTAGAACCACGTGTTAGTTCTAAACAAGCCAGTAAAAAAACTGCAAATGCCAATTTAATTAATCATACTGAGTTATCTGCCAGCGACGCAGTATGCTCTGATAAGCGGCCTAAATCTGCGAGCAAGCAAATATACACATGGATAGATGATAGCGGCACTCGCCACCTTAGCGATAAGCCACGTAAGATTGACAGTGCCACTCCGGTTTCAGTGATAGGAACAATTCGCCCCGAAGAACTATCTATTAACTACACTGGCACTCACCCGCCATTTAGTCTCCAACATAAAATTGAATCGCGGGTTATGGCAAACAAAGCATTATTTGCTCAGATCACTCCAAAACAATTAGTAAAGCCGATAACCATCAATTTTAGATTATTCACAGATGTAAATAATTACAGCACTTATCAGAAACGTATAGCCCCCTCTGTTAAGTCAGCAATCGGATTTTACGCAAGCAGTATAAATGAGTCAGTTGTTATGATGAATAATGATGAACAGAGTGTTAATACAGCGGTCCATGAAGCAATGCACTCGATTAATCGTCATTGGTTTGGACACATAAATAGATGGCTAAATGAGGGGATCGCTGAATATGCCGAAACAAGTCACACTGATAACCCTTTGTATAACCATTGGGTAACTCATATCCGTAAATTTGGCGCTATTCCACTGGTAACCTTATTTAATGCAAATCAGCACCACTGGGACACTCAAAGAACCGAAATGTATGCTACAAGCTGGGCGTTCGTAGCATTTTTGATGGATAAGTATCATAAAACACTATCTCGCTTATTGCAGGAAGAGAATATTAACGGATGCAATGTTGTCAACATCAGCGATATGGAACGCATATCATCTCAAAAATTGTCAGTATTACAGCGTGAATTTGATAATTGGTTGGCAAGAGTATAAACACTTAACTAGCGTTAACATGAATTTGATAGTTGAAGAACCATGTAGTGCTTTCGAACACATACCGACCTCTGTTGAATAACTTTTACAGTTATTAGTATCAAATTATTACTCCATCCTCAAAACATATCGCAAATAAAGGTTCCCCCCAACAAAGGAGGGAAAACAGCCCTCCCCTTTAAAATGGTGCTTGCTGCGTCGATAATTAAAATGTCTGTATTGCTTCACGAGTATTCGGGGTGAACGACCAATTATGTGGTTAATTAAATCCTTTTCTAGTTTAATGATGATGTTACATCTTTTCCTGTAGTGCTAAATTAGCAACGAAATATAGCCTAGAGTTAGTGGTGTTATCTAAGCCATCATATAAGGACAATTATGAAACTATTCCGCAAACAATATGGTCAGCCAGGGGCGCAACCAGGGCTTATTGATGCATCTGTTGATGGGGCGGTTAACATTACTTTGTTTAACTACAATGAACATCAAGTGGTTGAACAAAGTGGTATTACGGTCGAACAATGCATGGAATACGTCAATAAAGACAATATTACTTGGGTGCACGTTCAGGGTAATCCTGACAAAGCATTATTGAGTCATTTGGCAACGAATTTTGGAATACACGAGTTATATATTGAGGACGTTGCCAACCGAGCCGAACGGCCTAAAATAGAAACCCACGATGGTCAAATTTTCTCTATTTTTTCGCTACCTGTGCAAAGCGAATCGAATATTTATCTGCAACAAGTTAGCTTATTTTTAATGAAGGGCACTGTGGTTTCTTTTTGCAGTGGTCAATTCAACCCGTTCTCTGGCGTCAAAACCAGATTAAACCTTGCTAGCGGCAAGATGCGAACCCATAAAGCTGACTACTTGTTTTACAGTTTAATTGATTCCGTGGTTGATTGGTGCTTTCCGGTACTGGAAACTTATGCGCAGCTGATTGATTCAACAGAAGAGCTATTATTAAAAAATCACGATAAAGAAATCTTACAGAAAATTCATCAATTACGCCGCGATGTGGTTTTACTAAGAAGGCAAATTTGGCCACAACGAGAGCTGCTTAACCAACTCATCAGAGACGACACGCAAAGCCTAATAAGCGCAAAAACTAAAGTTTTTTTAAGGGATTGTTACGACCATAGTATTTCGTTACTTGAATTAATCGAAACCTACCATGAAATGACAAATGGTTTGATGGAGCTGTACATGAGTTTAGTTAGTTTGAAATTAAATGAAGTCATGCGGGTATTGACCATCATTGCCACACTATTTATACCACCTACTTTTGTGGTGGGTATTTATGGCATGAATTTCAATCCCAGCGCCGGCCCTCTGAGTATGCCTGAATTATTGTCACCCTACGGTTACCTGGTAGTTTGGTTAATTATTTTAAGCATGGTTTGTGGCATGTTGCTATTTTTCAAAAAACGAAAGTGGTTATAGTCGGTTTAAAATGAGAGATTAACTGACGACATACCCGCATATTTGCTTTGCGAGATGGAACAAACTCGCCTCTTCTTCTGCTATTTTGATATACAAAGTAAGGGTTATTACTAATAGCGCAATCACCAGACAGTGGTAAAGTCGTTGGGTGATACTCCCCGATATAAATAGATGACCAATATCAATTATTAGAATACGTAGGAAGTTTAAAAAATGCGGATAGGCATTCTGACTGGCGGTGGTGATTGTCAGGGTTTAAATGCAGCAATACGCGCTGTAGCAAAATCGTTAATGTTAAACAACAATGCCGAAATTATAGGTATCGAAGATGGTTTTGATGGCCTACTAAAACGTAAAGTACGTCAATTAAGTTATGCTGACTGCAGTGGGATCTTACCCTTAGGCGGTACCATTTTAGGTACCAGTAATAAGGCAAATCCTTTTGATTACCAAGGTAAAGACTGCTCACAAGATGTGAAGTCTTATTATCAAGAGCTCGGTCTTGATGCCATAGTGATGATTGGCGGTGATGGCACTATGTCAATAGCCTATGAACTAACAAAACTAGGTATGAATATTGTTGGGGTTCCGAAAACAATTGATAACGACTTGATGTGCACCGAACGCACATTTGGTTTTGAAACGGCGGTATCAATTGTAACCGAAGCAATTGATAGATTGCGTACCACCGGCCATTCACACAAACGAATTATGATCCTTGAAACCATGGGACGTTACGCCGGATGGATTGCGCTACATGCAGGCGTTGCAGGGGGAGCAGATGTCATTCTGATTCCAGAATTTCCTTATAATCTGGATGAAATCGTCTCAGCATGCGAATTAAGAGCCAGTGATCAGCACTATTCTATTATTGTGATTGCAGAGGGCGCAAAACCTGAAAATGGATCTATGGCCGTGCAACAAACGATTTCTGACAGCCCAGATCCGATACGTTTAGGCGGTATTTCAAATGTACTTAAAAGTCAGCTGGAAAAACGCTTAAGTATTGAAGTAAGAGCAACCTCTTTAGGACATATTCAGCGCGGCGGTTCGCCCACAGCAAATGACCGTATTTTTGCTACAAACGTGGGTACCTTTGCAGCAAAACTGGTTACTGAAAAACAATTCGGACGGGTTGTTGTACAACAAAATAACCAATTAACCAGCGTCCCTTTAGAACAAGTCGCAAATCAAACCAAAGGGGTTTCAAAGGACGACCTAACCCTACAAAGCGCCATCTCGTTAGGGATAAGTTTTGGGGTTGCTAAGCTAGAAGATACGTCTAACTCTTAAAACCCAATAAATATAAATAAATTAGCGATAACCTTTACTTAATTTATAAACCATTATCATTTGTGAGTTTGATCGAGATCAATTCGCAAGCAGCAATGAAATTTATAATGATCATGTCAACTAAGGTGCATCGTAAATGTCGAGTATAGAATCCTCTGATTCATTAATAGAAGATGGGCAACACGCACCTAGTCAAGTCGGTGTAGTCAGTGCCGTGCGCGGTAGCATTGTCGAAATTAAGTTCGATCACAAACCGCCTGCTATTCACAATATTGTCTATGCTAAAAATCGCACTATCGCGTTAGAAGTGCTTACCCAATTACCTAACAATAAAGTACGTACCATTGCACTGACCCCTACTCAGGGTTTAGCCAGAGGTATGCAAGCTGAAGACTCTGGCCAGCCTCTTACCGTGCCTATCGGCAAACAAATCATATCGCGTATGTTTAACGTGTTCGGCAACCCTATTGACGGCAAAGGTTTTGACCAAAACTGTGAACGTCGCAGTGTGCATCAAAATCCCCCGCCGTTATCTAAATTATCCAGTCAATTACAAATTTTCGAGACCGGAATCAAAATTGTCGATGTGTTATGCCCACTTGAACGTGGTGGCAAGGCGGGTTTATTTGGCGGTGCTGGTGTGGGTAAAACGGTACTGTTAACAGAAATGATCCACAACATGGTTAGCCATCAAAAAGGAGTGAGTATCTTTTGTGGTATTGGCGAGCGTTGCCGTGAAGGTGAAGAGCTTTATCGGGAAATGAAGCAGGCTGGCGTGCTGGATAATATGGTTATGCTATTCGGACAAATGAACGAGCCGCCCGGTAGCCGCTTTCGAATTGGTCATGCCGCCCTCACTATGGCGGAGTATTTTCGTGACGATGAACACAAAGATGTTTTGCTATTAATTGACAATATTTTTCGGTTTATTCAGGCCGGCTCTGAGGTATCTGGCCTGATGGGACAAATGCCTTCGAGGATGGGTTATCAGCCAACATTGGGTACCGAGTTATCCGGTTTGGAAGAGCGCATAGCGAACACGCAAAATGGTGCGATAACATCGATACAAGCTGTGTATGTGCCTGCCGATGACTTCACCGATCCTGCCGCAACCCATACTTTTTCACACCTTTCGGCAACATTGGTACTTTCCCGAAAACGTGCCAGTGAAGGCCTATATCCATCCATCGACCCGCTGCAATCCAGTTCAAGTTTAGCAACAGCAAATATCGTCGGTGAGCGGCATTACAAATTAGCTCAACAAGTCAGACAAATACTCGCTCAATATGATGAATTAAAAGACATTATCGCGATGCTTGGATTAGAGCAGCTTTCTAATAAAGACCGTAAAATAGTTACTCGTGCCCGTCGTTTGGAGCGCTTCTTTACACAGCCTTTTTTCACTACGGAACAATTCACTGGCATGCAAGGAAAATTTGTTAGTTTGGAAAGTGCCCTAAGCGGATGTGAGCAAATTCTGCAGGGTGATTTTGATGACTATCCTGAAAGTGCGTTATACATGATTGGTGACGTTAGTGAAGCCTTGAAATCAAAAAGTGATAGTGCAGAGGCAGGCCAACAGGACAACCAACATGCAAGTTAAAATTTTACTTCCCCATCAAATATTTTTGGAAATAAAGGATGTCATCAGTGTTGTAGTCGAAACCCCCGAAGGTAGTTTTGGGATTTTACCCAATCGACTGGACTGCGTGACACCTGTGGTGCCTGGTATTTTAACCTATCAGGTATCTGCTAATGAGTATGCTTATATTGCGATTGATGAAGGTATGCTGGTTAAAACAGGAAAGCAGTTGCTGATCTCTGTACGCAGAGCCGTAATTGGTAGTTCTTTAGAGCAGTTGCACGAAACTGTCGAGCAAGAATTTCTAAAATTAGATCAACAACAATTGGAATTGCGCAGTGTGTTAGCCAAATTAGAAACGACTTTTTTAAAGCAGTTTTCATCAATGTCTAGAGATTGATGCCTAATGTCTAGCAAAGATGGCAAGTCACAACCCGAAAAACACACAACGCATTCTTTGGTGAAGCAAGTAGAAACAAAAGCGCAATTAAAACTAAAAGCGAAACGCCACAAAAATCCCGGTGTATGGTTTGGGTTAGGCATGATGGGAGTCATAGGTTGGTCAGTGGCGGTACCGACTTTTTTGGGTGTCAGTTTAGGCATTTGGATAGACAAAAATTACGATGGACAACGCTCTTGGACTTTAGCGTTATTATTGGCCGGCTTAGCTATTGGTTGCTTCACTGCATGGGGCTGGGTCACCAAAGAGCATCAAGCGATTCACAACCAGAATGATAACAACTCAACAGACGAGGAAGACTAACCATGATCGAACCATTAAATATGCTATTTGCGTTGGTTGCGGGTGTTGTTTTAGGCATTAGCTTTTTCTATAGCTTATGGATTACGGTGCAAAAAGGACTGCGATCAGCACAACCGGTTTATTGGTTTATCGGTGGTTTTATATTGCGCATGGGGTTGAGCTTAATTGCCTTCTATTTAATTTCAAATCAGCAATTTTGGCTACTTATTTCATGCTTGATCGGTTTTCTAATTGGTCGAGTCGTAACTAATAGAATGTTGTCAATTAGTGCAAAACCCAATCCAGTTTAACAACTAAATGAGAAGCACATGGTTTCACTTATTGGTAATTCAGAAATAACAGAGAAGGTTCACAACCATGCATATTACGCCCGATGAAATCATCTTTTGGCAGTTTGGCTTTTTAAAGCTAAATGCCACTATCGTTTTCACTTGGTTGATAATGGCTATTTTAGTACTAAGTGCGTATCTGATTACCCGTAAATTGAATGATCAATTGCAGCCTACTCGCTGGCAAAATGGTTTAGAAGTATTAGTAGTGACTATTTTGCAGCAAATAAGCGAAGCAGGTTTGCGTAAGCCGGCTAAATACATTGGCTTTCTAGGCACCCTATTTTTGTTTATTGCAACGGCTAATTTGCTCACTATATTTCCTCGCTTTGAGCCACCAACAGGTTCTTTGTCTACCACAATCGCATTGTCATTCTGTGTGTTTATTTCTGTCCCCTATTACGGAATAAAACAAAAGGGAGTATTAAAATATTTGCAGTCTTACGCTCAACCTAATGTCTTTATGCTGCCGTTTAATATCATAGGTGAGCTCTCTCGTACCTTAGCGTTGTCGGTACGCTTATTTGGAAATATGATGAGCGGAGCCATGATTATCGCTATTTTGCTGATTATCTCCCCATTTGTATTCCCCATTATTATGTCTTTGTTAGGTCTATTAACCGGAATGGTACAAGCCTACATATTCTTTATTCTCGCAGCTGTGTATATCGCTGCAGCCACTGCGCAGGATCAGCAAAGCACCCCCAAATTTACATCAATATCCGTTTCGACACAGGAGAAAACTAATGGATAACCTCACCCTAATTGCTATTTGTTCGATCATCACTGCGGGGCTGACAATTGGCATCGGAGTATTAGGCCCTTCTTTAGCTGAAGGGACAGCGATAGCCAATGCATTAAAAGCACTCGCACAACAACCAGATGCGTCATCAACCATAACTCGAACGCTATTTGTGGGCTTAGCCATGATTGAGTCTACGGCCATTTATTGTTTTGTAGTTTCGATGATCGTGCTTTTTAGTAATCCCTTTTGGAACTATTTTGTAGATAAAATTGGGAACTAAATAATGCCTATCGATTGGTTTACCGTAATCGCTCAAACCGTCAATTTTTTAATATTATTGTGGTTATTAAAACGCTTTTTATATCACCCCATTATCAACGGTCTGAATAAACGAGAAACCGAAATTGCGCAGATTTTAAGTGCCGCAAATGATAAAAACCAGCAAGCAGAAGCACTTCAAGCTGAGTATCAATTAAAACTAAGCCAAATAGAAAAACAGCGCAGCGAGATTATTCGTCAATCCAATCAAGAGGCCAAAGACGAACGACAAAAATTACTTGCCTTGGCACAACAAGAGGCCGCGGATATTCTTGCTAATCGGCTGCAAGGAATAGAGCAAGATATGCAAAGTTTGCAACAAGAAGTTGTAACAAAAAGTATGCAGGAAGTATATGCCACCTGTAGAAAAGTACTGCGGGATCTTGCTGATAGTGACGTTCAAAATTTGATGTTCGACAAATTATTACTACAACTCACCATTATGGACAGCAAACAACACGCTGAAATAGATAAAGCTATTAACTCAAATTTACACATTTCTATTCACAGTACCTTTGCGTTAAGCGCGGCGCAAAAAAACGCCTTACAGCAATGGTTCATTAAAACCTATTCGAAAGATAACGCTGAAGCAATCAAATTTATTTACACACTCAACCCTGAGCTAATTTGTGGCATAGAGGTTATTTTTGATGGTTGGAAAATACCCTGGAGTGCACACAATTATTTAAATCTATTAAAAGAGAGTATCAATCATCAGATACCTAAAACAAGTTCACTTGACTTAACAGATGACCTAGCAGATGACGAGACCAAGTTTGACGCCAGTAAGAGCCCAAACACAGATGAAATTAAATAAGTGCGGAGACAAAATGAAGCCGGATCCTCAGCCTAGTTTAAAGCAAAACTATGACTCACTGTTTGCACAACTAAAACAATCCAATGGTGATGCGAATATCAATTGTGTGCTTCAGGAAATAGGCATTGTTGAAAGTGTGTCCCAAGGTATCGCATCGGTTACTGGCCTACCAGGTGTTGGCTTTGAGGAATTAGTACTTTTTCCAAATAATATCTTCGGCATTGCGTTTAATCTAGATGAAAATGAGGTTGGCGTCGTATTGTTAGGTGACTATTGTCAATTAAGCGTAGGCGACCAAGTACAGCGAACTGGCCGGGTAATGGACATTGTAGTGGGCGAACACCTATTGGGGCGTGTCATTAATCCTCTAGGTCATGCCGTAGATGGCAAAGGTCAACTTGCACAAACGCCACGCTTACCTATTGAGCGTCCAGCACCTGAGATCATGTCACGCTTACCAGTTACAGAACCATTACAAACCGGAATTAAGGTGCTCGATGCCCTACTCCCCGTAGGACGCGGGCAAAGGGAATTAATTATGGGCGATCGGCAAACCGGAAAAACCTCCATCGCCATTGATACCATATTAAATCAGCAAGACAAAAATGTAATATGTATCTACTGTGCAATCGCCCAAAAGTCATCTTCGATTGCAAAAACTATCGCCACATTAAAACAGCATAATGCCCTCGATTATACGGTTGTAATGGTCACTGAGGGTAATGATCCACCAGGCTTAGATTATATCGCGCCCTATGCTGCAACCAGTATTGGCGAGTACTTCATGCATGCGGGTAAAGACGTATTAATTGTTTATGATGATTTAACTCGACATGCTCGTTCCTATCGGGAGTTGTCTTTATTGCTACGCAGACCACCAGGAAGAGAGGCATTTCCAGGCGACATTTTTTATCTGCACTCAAGATTACTTGAACGCTCTACCCATTTAAATCAAGAAAATGGAGGCGGCTCTCTTACCGCTTTACCCATAATCGAAACCGAAGAACAAAATATGTCGGCTTATATCCCCACAAACCTAATTTCAATCACCGACGGACAAATTTACTTATCTCCTAAATTATTTGATTTAGGGGTTTTACCGGCAGTAGATGTAGGAAAATCAGTTTCCAGAGTAGGCGGAAAAGCCCAACGCGCTGGATTCAAAGCCGTTTCAGGTACGTTAAAATTAGAGTATGCACAATTTGAAGAGTTGGAATCATTTGCCCGTTTTGGTGCACGCCTAGACGAAAATAGTTTGGCGACTATTGAGCACGGAAAACGCATTCGTGCCTGTCTTAAACAACCTGAATCGTCACCGCTAGCAGTGTCGGCACAAATTGTTGTGCTCTTAGCCCTGACAAATCATTTCTTTGACACCATTTCGTTAGAACATATCCAAGAGGCACAAGATGCGGTAGTGAAAGGAATAAATACCCTCAGTCAGGATATTCTGAACAACTTAGAATTAAGCAACGACCTTAATAAAGATGAACAAAACCTCATCTTTGCAATGTTTAAAGAGGTGCTTGAACCTTTCCATACAAATACTGACGCTGCTATTGACCAAAGCACTGTCACTGGCGAAGCTTAATATGAGTGAATCGAATAGCGATTTACAACGTAAAATTGTAAGTGCAACTGATTTAAAATCAGTTGTTAGAACAATGAAAGCTATGGCTGCCGCCAATATCAACCAATATGAAAACGCCGTGCTTTCACTTGATGACTATTATCGAACTGTGCAATTAGGACTAGTGGCTTATTTTCTAAATACCGACAAAAGTGACTACCCAACAACAGATAAAGTATCTAAACCATCAGATCATAAAACCCAAATAGGCATAATTGTAATTGGCTCAGATCAAGGATTAGTGGGGCAATTTAATGATATTTTAGTAGACTTTTTAAATTCAAAACGGAAAGACTTTGGCGCAGCGCAAGTTATTTGGACCGCCGGTGAACGAATTCAATCTTTGCTAGAAGGCGTAAATGCACCACTTGGAAAACAGTTTTCACTGCCTAATTCAATAGAAAGCATTACTTCTTTTGTATCTGAAATTTTGTTGGAAATTGAACACCAACAAAAAACCAATCAGCTCAAAGAGGTCTATCTGTTTTTCAATCGTACCCTAGATAAACCTAACTATGCCCCCTGTTTTCAGCGAATATTACCCATTGACCAAAAGTGGAAACACGAATTTGTTTCTCTACCTTGGCCTAATCAATGTCTGCCACAATTGTTAGTCAATAATACGCTCACCATTAGCACGCTGATAAAAGAATACATTTTCACATCACTTTTCAAAGGTTGCATTGAGTCACTCGCGAGCGAAAATGCCAGTCGGTTAATCGCCATGCAGCGGGCTGAAAAAAATATCGAGGAGTTACAAGAGCAGATGCAAAAGACATTTAACAAACTCAGACAAAGTGCAATTGATGAAGAGCTTTCTGACTTAGTCAATGGTTTTGAAGCCCTCAGCCCTTCGGCTGAATAAAAACGAAGCAGAACAGAAAAATTAAAATTTAGTTCTGAAATATTGAACTAAACTGTTTATTCATCAAGTTTGATCGACATCAAGTTTTGCTTGGGTAATCGGTGTATGGTCGGAATGTATAAGTTTGATTCATTAATGGAGATTACTATGAAAACCCCGCAAAAAATTCTAGTTGTGATCAGTGGTAAGCGCAAGCAGCATGATGCATTGCTTCGAGCCTTGAAATTTGCAGAGCTCAATGAAGTGCACATTCATCTTCTCAATGTCATTTATGAACCTATTTTAGAATTGACCGATATTCTATCTAGTGACCACCGTAAAGAAATGAAAAAAGAATATCTTGCAGATCGCTATCTCTATATGAATAGCATTGCTGAAGATCTCGAGAAAAAGAACATAAAGTGCACCACCCATGTTGAATGGTGTCGCGAAGTTTATGAAGGGATAGAAGACGCCGTAGACAAAATTCAACCTGATCTGGTTATAAAACGTATTTCTGCAGATGCCATGAGCATTAATCCCTTTGCGTTACCATTAGATCGGCATTTGCTGCGATATTGCAAAGCGCCGCTATTGCTTGTGAAACACCAGACTTGGACAAACTCGCCGATTTTGGCAGCGGTAGATGTGTTGGCCAAAGACGATAATCATGTAGCATTAAATAAAGACATACTAGAAGCCGCTAGACTTTTTGCCAAATTAGGCGGCAGTGAAATACATACTGTTAGCGCCTATTTAGTGCATAACATGAGTGCGTCGATTGACTTTCCTACTATCAATTTTGAAAAGCTCAGCGCCAATAGTGCCCAATTTCATAGTGAAAAACTCGATGGGATGGAAAAAGAACATGAAATAAGTATGGCAAAAAAACATGTTGTTGCAGGCTTGCCAGAAAAAGTGATTCCAAATGTGGTCAAGCAAATTGATGCGCAGCTAGTGATTTTAGGCACAGTCGCACGTAAAGGCATTTCCGCTGCATTTCTGGGGAATACTGCTGAATCCATTTTGGCAGAACTCAATTGTGAGGTATTGGCTCTGAACTTAGATGAGAGTGAGTGAAGCTGAGCTCTAAAACAAAGAAACCCTAAATTCGCCAGTAAAAAGGGCGTTTACTCTCACGCCCTGCCCTTTCAATATAAAAAAGGATACCAAAAGGTATCCTTTCCACTAGATTATTTGTGTTCAAGTAATGAAAAAACCGTATTCGCAATATCAGTATTGTTGTTTAGCCCTACAAACGATTCACTGTGGCTACCAAACGCGAATACTGGAACATCTACGGCTGTATGAGCGCCTGTCGTCCAACCGGTGAGAGTTCTTGCATCAATAATGTGTTTAATATTGACGTAAAGCGCTTTTTTAACCGCATCAGCGGATACATCTGCGTAGGGATTACCCTCGCTGGATAACGGCTGATTATCTTCACCGATGTTTTTGCTGCTTTTTAACAAGGCAAGTTCAGATTCTGTCAAAGTAAAATTGAGCAAATCAGAAGTTGACTGTTGAGTAATATCAGTTTGTAACAACTGCTCAGCAATGTAACTTGGAGAATGCTTCATTGTACGTAAAACTTCAGGTTTCCATTCATACTTTCCATTAGCACCTAATGTCATACCACCAGTACTGTGATCAGCAGTTACCACCACCAAGGTATCAGGATGCTGAGCTACATACTCTTCAAGCATTTCTAATGTATTGGCGAGATCTTGCATTTCACCCATGGCAGCGGCTATATCATTGCTGTGCCCACCCCAATCAACTTGACTCGCTTCTATCAACATAAAAAATCCGTTATCATTTTCTAGCTGCTCCAAGGCTGTCGATGTCATGGTTTTCAAACGATTAGCATCAGTGTCATCTAAGGCCCAGGGTAAGCCAACATCAGCAAACAAGCCCAAAAGCGGTTTATCTTTTGCAACTTTGTTTAGGGCTGCATAGTCATCAACATATTGATAACCCAGTTCCGTAAACTCGCTGACTAAGTCTCTATCATCACGCAAAAAGAATTTCCAGCCACCACCGAGTACAACATCATACATTTGGTAATTATCTACGTAACTATCAGCTATTTCATCGTAATTACCACGAGCTTCATTATGGGACATAAAGCTGGCAGGAGTGGCATGATTAATTTGGCTGGTGACGACGACTCCAGTTTTCTTTCCCAAACGTTTGGATACTTCTAAAACCGTGGTTACCGGTTGCTTGTTCACATCCATAGCAATGGCACCGTTGTAGGTTTTCACCCCAGCTGACAACGCTGTTGCACCGGCTGCAGAGTCTGTCACGTATCCGGAAATAGGAGCCGGATACGTACTACTCATTCCCACCAAAGTGCGGTCAAAAACTGTTTGCTCAATTTCTGCTGTATTGGGGTCATCGTGAAAATATCGATACGCACTAATATATGCGGGGCCCATGCCATCACCCACAACCATAATGATATTTTTTGGTTTTTCAGGTACCACAATGGTTTGATTTGTCTGTTGTTGATCATTGCAGCCAAAAAGCATTAGCGACAATGAGAGCAATCCTATTTTACATTTCATACTGAGCCTATTTTTTAATGATAGTTAAGGTTTAACGTGCTACTTCCATGAGCGGATAGCGTGTCCACGAATCGCGTAAAAGAAAATATATAAATAACATGGCAAACCTATCCAGTAAGCAGACTGTAGATCGCCTATTTCGTGGGAGATTTTGCCAAATAACAAAGGTAAAATTGCACCACCAGAGATACCCATAATCAGTAGAGCTGAGCCTTGCGCCGAGTAGTTCCCGAGTCCTTTTAATGCTAGAGGCCATACAGATGGCCACACTAACGCGTGAGCCAGCCCCATTAACGCCACAAACGTAATAGTGTTAGGAATTACCGGAATACCTGTCCATCCCCACAATACATCTGCAATACTGGTGGATTGTGTAGAAGACAAGACGATACCCAAAATACACAAACAGCCAGCAATCCCTGAGCCGAGTAAAGCGCGCTCTTGGGAGATAAAGCGCGGAATACAGCTAACACCGATTAAATAACCGAATACCATAAAGACCATAGTGAATGAGGTTAAAGCAGCAAAGTTGCTTACACCCAATGAGGAACCATAGAGGCCAATCGTATCTGCGGCAATCACCTCTACACCTACGTAGAAAAATAACGCAATTGCACCCAACACTGTGTGTGGGAAATGAAATATGGATGATTTACTCACGCTTTCTTCTGTTTCAGTATTGCTTGATGAAATTTCAGGCAATGAAGAAAATTTAACCAGAGCGATTAATATTGTGAGTGCAATTGCCATTAAAACATATGGCACGATTAAGTTATGTGATAATTCCATTAGGCGCTGATCTTTGGCTACCTCTGACAATCCACTAAGCGCTTGTTCTGAAAAGTCTCCCATGTCAGACAATATCAAAGAGGTAAACAGAATTGGCACCAATACACCCGCACTTTTGTTTATCAGTCCCATGATGCTAATGCGCATAGCTGCACTTTCAACAGGTCCTAAATAAACTATATAAGGGTTAGATGCGGTTTGTAATATCGTTAACCCCGCAGCTAACACAAACAAAGCGACTAAGAAAAAAGCATAATTTGCAGTAATAGCGGCTGGTATATGTAACAGTGCGCCAACAGCCATGATCCCAAGCCCTAACGCCATGCCGTTTCGATAACCGGTTTTTTTAAGAATAATGGACATCGGCAAGGCCATCACTGTGTACGCAATATAAAATGAAAAGGTCACGAACAAAGCTTCAAACTCATTTAATTCACATACTAATTGAAGAAATGGAATCAATGAGCCATTGAGCCAAGTGACGAAACCAAAAATAAAAAATAAGATGCCAACAACGATCATTGGAACAAGGGTACTGGTTTTATTTGTTGTTATAGTTTGCATATTGTTAGACCTCATTAGCCATTGTTTCTTGAAAAAACACCTTATTTCCATTTACCCAAGTTGACTGCACAACGAGTTTCTCATCCAATTGAATGAAATTGGCGATTTTACCTGGCGCAAGCTGTACTTTCGGATTGGTTTGCATAGGTGAGCCTGACAAATAATCTTTAGGATATTGGCTTGCTAAGCGAATGGACTCATCCACAGAGATACCCAAATTAAAATGACAGTATCTTACCGATGATGCCATATCGATGGCAGCACCAGCTAACTCTCCGGTAGTAGATATTAATCGTCCATCTCTTACCGTTACTTGCCGGTCGAAAAAATCAAATTCCGTCGCATCTGAACCAACTGGAGGCATCGCATCGGTTACCAAAAAGATTCCACCTTTAGGTTTCGTCTTGAGCGCTAATTGAATATTTAAATCATCCACGTGATGTCCATCTACTATTAGTCCGCAACGCGTCGTTTCAGATGTTAAAGCAACGCCTGTTACACCAGGCTCTCTAGCAGAAATAGGCGACATGGCATTAAACAAATGGGTAAATCCAGAGGCACCACATTGTATTGCTTTGCTTGTGGTAATTCCGTCAGCGTTACTATGCCCGATACAAACTTTCACACCTAAGCTGACTAACTCTTTAATTTGCCCCTCAGGTACCACTTCTGGCGCTAAGGTCACAACTATATTACCTAAATCCTGACGTTTAAACAGAGTCCACTCTTGTTCTGTAATCGGACGAATATGTTGTTGACTATGGGCACCTTTTTTAATCGTGGAAATATGTGGACCTTCAAAATGAATTCCCAAGATACCTGGCTCATTTTGACGAATCCCTTGCGCAACTGCGTCAGCCGCCCTATTCATTACGTCGATATCATCAGTAATTACCGTGGGTAATAGTCCTGTTGTACCGTAACGGGCGTGAGCGGCGAAGATGGTCTTTAACGAGTCTAGGGTTGGCTGAGCATTGAATAATACCCCGCCTCCGCCGTTTACTTGTAAATCTACAAATCCTGGGGCAACTAGCCCGCTCAGCACCGTATCAACCTGTGAAATATCCTGATCGATTGCAATGATTTCTTCGCCTTCAATCACAAGCACTTGATCAGTATGATATGCCTGTCCATCAAATAATCTTTGGGCATGTAATCTCATTTGTTGCGTCATAATGTTTTGGTTACTTTATTCAAGCCCAAAGGCACGTCAGGGTTTAGGCCGCGATGGGTTGAAAGCTTAGCAACATCAATATAGAAACGTTGTAAGACTAACAGAGGAGCTATTCGCGGATGCGCAGCTAGTTTACTCTGGTGTAAATGCAGAACCTGGGCCCCTCGTCGTTTAACTTCGTTTATTTGTTCAATATGAGAAGCTTCACTTTCGTCCAGAACCAGACAGTCTAATATTGCTAGGCCTTGCTCTATCAAAGTAATGGGGCCATGCAAAAATTCAGCGCTACTGAAAGCCTCAGCATGAATACTGCAGACTTCTTTTAGTTTTAACGCTATTTCTTTAGAAACCGCAAAACCCAATCCCCGTCCCAATACAACTAGGTTATTGACGTTATCAACATCTGTGGGCGCTAATTGTGAAGGTGAATCAATGATTGCTTCAAGTAAACTAGGCAATTGATTCAGGGAATCGAGTAAACCTTGATTGTTTGTCCACGTTGCGACTAAATGCAGAAGAGCGGAAAGAGTTGAGAGGTAGCTCTTAGTTGCCGCAACAGACTCTTCTTTGCCCGCGTTTAAAGGCAAAACATCATCTACAATATCTTTCAATGGCGAGCTTTCATCATTCACCAAAGCAATGCAATATGCTCCGCCTTTTTTAGCCATCTTTGCCTGAGCTAATATATCGGGACTGCGTCCAGACTGCGAAATAACAATCACTAAAGCATTATCCAAGACCAGTTGTTTGTTGTACACACTTGAAACTGAAGGTGCAGCAGCAAAGGTCGGAATTTGAGCTTCAATTTCAATTAAATATTTAGCAAACACACCAGCATGATCTGACGACCCTCGACCAATAATCATCACCATTTTAGGTTTGAATTGGTGCAACTTATTGGCAATGTTTGTGACTGTTTTTTGATTTTTCTGAATTTGTTCGCGAATAACTTTAGGGGTTTGTCGCGCTTCTTTTTCCATTATTGTTTGTGTCATGTAAAACTCTTATTTATGTAGCTATTGAAATTGATTTATCTGATGGGAAGCCATTCATATTTTGTCTAGCAAAATAGACAGCCCCTACTTCCGGTGGCGACAAGGGAGCAGATAGTGCATTTTGGATTGCTTTGTTTAGCCATGGGAACAATGAGGTTCCTAAACCACCAATAAGGGATATTCTGGGAGGATGGGTATTCATTAACTTTTCAGCCATGCCGTTAATGTAACCTGCTCCCTCTTGAACAATGGAAATTGCTATTTCATCTTTTGAACTTGCCGCAATAAAAACGCAATTAGCCAATTGAGCAAAAAATGATGCTGGTTTACCTGCAACTTTTTCTGTCAGCTCTTCGCTGTTTTTCACATTAAGTTGTTCCAGCATAACGTTAACGAGTTTGGTTGGATGGCCTAATCCATCAAGTGACAGTAAAACCTGTTCTGCCGCCCTTAAACCAAACCAAGCCCCACTGCCTTTGTCTCCTTGGGGAAATCCATGCCCGCCTAATATCGTTGACTTTTGATTCACATAGGAAAACCCACACGATCCCGTGCCTGTCACTATGACAGCGCCATCCCCCCCGTTATGAGCACCTAAACTGGCAATCAATAAATCCGTGGCTAAAAATATTTGTCTGAACGGATGCTGCCATTTCATAATGGTGTCGTAATGCTTAGGTAGGTTTACGCCTGCAAGACCTAACCCTACCGGAATTTTAGTCAATTCACTTGGACTGATACCCGCTTGTTTTAATGCCATGAGCGCACTGTTTTTAATAGAGTCTTTAGCCTGCTCGATACCATAAACAGGGTTTCCAGGCCCTGCAGTACCTTCACCTAAAACCACATTATCTGGTGACATCAAAACGGCTTTGCATTTAGTACCACCACCATCAATTCCTAAAATGAGGGATTCACCTGGTGTTGAGTTCTTTTTCAATGTATTTGTTATTCCCGTTACCACTTCTAAACCTTTTATTTCGCCGTAAATAGCAACGCTTCAGCGACTGCCCTTTCCCCATTACTATCCGATGGTTTTCCTGTTATCTGGCCATTAACAACCATTACACTAGAACCGCCACCATCAAGATTGATCGCCTTTTGAACACCTAACTCCAACATAAGCTCTGACATTTCAGTAATAGATGCCCCTATGCTTTTAAACGGATCTCTTCCATAAACCACTACTACATATACATCGCCTGTATTAGTAACGCCCACCGCTGTACGAGGATGGCGCTTTAAAACCCAATTTTGGTAAAAGTTGATTCGATTGTTCTCTGGCAACGCTTCAGAAATATCGTCTCGATGATCAATAGCAGCGGTACCACCTTTAACAGGGGTCACTCCCCACCCTTGCGAGCGTCGTTGAGAAATAGGTTGTTTGCCATCAACTAATAGTGTTGGTCCACCATTAATCACATACATACCTTTGCGCAAAGTCAGTTCACCTGAATCACTAGTTACCTGCTGATTAATAACTACCTTTGTTTTTGTTGATACAAACTTTTCGAGTTGTGAGACTGAATCACCAGAAGCAACAACAAGACGATGGCCAACAGGTAAAGAAGTTGACATATCCAGACGATTAAAATAAACAGAATTGTTTTCATCCACGAAAAAGTGAAACTCGCTGTTGCTTAACACCGGATGAAGATTGCCAAAATAATGATTGTAAACAATGATTTCATTAGATTTGTGACAAACAAAATCGTGTATTGCCACAACTTTAGGATGACCGAAACCACAGTTAAATATTTTACCCGATAGACGATTAATGCCATCTACATAAAAGTTTTTATCCTCAACAGTTAAACTAATTTGAGATTGCACATTATTTAAAATTTCAACCGATAATGAGGGTTGATTGTTGATTAATAAAGCAGGTCTGCCGGCCACAGCTTCACTAACTAATATGCCGTCAATTACTGCTAAGCCTGCCACATCGCCAATGATCCCTTGGCTTGAATTAAATGCAAAAAAACCACCATTGACGGCAGCTACCGCTAGATTTTTTTTAGCTATTTCCGATACTTTTTCAACACCTGTTATTTGTTGCTTAGCTAAAGACGACGTCAGAGTGCCTGTGTATTGAGAAGGCACTAATTTAAGAATACTGATTTCTTGTTTACCCATACCGCCACTTCGTTGGGTACTGTGTGAAGAACGCATTTGTAAACCAATTGCCGCAAGTTGTTGTTGCATAATTTGTGCATCAGCTAAGGTATTAAACTGACCAATTGTAACTAACTTTCCTAAATCACTGCCATCAGGTGCCTGTTCAACCAGATCAATCATTTTAGGTTTTAAATTGTGACTTCTTGAATTTATCGTTAGTCTCGATACATGTTTGTTCAATGCATCTACTAAGGCGTTAGCGTCGGTTACAGACATCACTGAACTGGTCAATTCAAAATATCCAGAAAGCTCACCTCTATCCACCTTAAAGTAGCTTAGTCCAGGCGAAATGACTGTTTGAGTTGCATCAGTAAATGCTACTGGCAAGCCAGTTTTAGTCTGCACTGGAGTGGAACACGCATTTACCAATAATGCGCAAACAATGACAAAGCATCTTATTGAAAAACCGAACACTGGCATGATAATTCACTCGGTAAGAAATATTGGCTTAGAGTTGATAGTTTAGATTGGTAGGCTTAAATAAGGAGCATCTTATGATGCTCCTTAACCTAATTTTCGTTATTAAAACGAGTATCTGGCACCAATAACAAATCTTCTATCGATTTGTGCAAGATCGTACGGGGTATTTTGAACCGAACGATTCACTTCTTGCTCAGTTAACAGATTTAACCCTTGCACTTGTATTTGCAGTGCATCAGTCACATTGTAACTGGCGGAAAAGTCAAGCTGTCCATACTCTTCTTGCCATTGTGGAATACCCGCGGTTGAAGCAAATTCCACCAAATATTCATCTCGCCATGTATAAGACAATCTCGCATTAAAGCTAGGGACATCATAGTACAAGGCCAAGTTGTAACTACTTTCTGACAATCCAGGTAAACCAGAATTACGCACGTCACCTTCGTCTGAATATTGCGCGGCACTATCAATCATTGTGTAGTTTGCCAACAGACCAAAATCGTCTAAGGATTCGCTGATGAATCCGAGTCTAGATTGATAAGCTAACTCAATACCGGTAATGGTTGCACCAACGCCATTTGCAGGTTGGGTAAAGATAATAGGTCCACTTACAATTACACCATCACTTTGTCTAGGAAACTCTCTAATTTCAGTCGTAGATGAGGTATCAATGAAACCATCTAAATCTTTATAGAAAATATTGATCGCAGCTACAGCTTCACTAGTAAAGTACCACTCAAAACCTATGTCATAGTTATCTGCTGTAAACGGTTGCAGATCAGGGTTACCACGTGAACCAAGACCGCCGCCTTCATCGATGCCGTTAAAGCTTTCAAACGCAGCTAATTCACCTAGCGCAGGTCGTGTTAAGCTCTTAAAGTAAGCCGCACGTACCACCATATCGTCATTAAGAGCATAACGTACGTTCATGTTCGGTAAAATCTCTTGATAATCGCTTTTCAAGGTAACTGGGCTGAACGCATTTACATCAGAAGAATCCGTAGTCACTTGCGAATCAATGGTTTGAATGGTTCGAACAAAACGTAAGCCAGTACTTAAGGTAACACTTTCACTTACTTCTATATTTGCTTGAGCATAGGCTGCAATGGTTTGTTCTTGCAATTCAAAGCTGTTGATTAGTTCAAAAGGTTCGTTTACATCTTCGTATAAACCATCGATGGGCGAACCATCTGCATTAAAGAAAGTTGATAGAATTTGCGCAGGATCACCACCAATTAACGTCGATGGCGCAAAGCCTGCACCATCTACATTAAAACGGTCTAGTGGAGTATATACATCCGCTAAAGTAGGTAAATCAGTGCGACGATTTAATGGGGTTACCCCATCAGCTAAGAAGCTTTCTGCCCTGATATCAGATCTGGTTTGATGTTGTTCCAATTCTCTGTCGGTAAATCGCAAACCAAAGTCAACTTTCATCAAGTCGCCGTTATCGTATTCAAAATCCAACTTCAAGGTATTGTTTGAGTCCTTGGTTTCAAGAGGACGACGAATGAACACGTTAACAACAAATTCTTCAGGGTTGCTTGCAAAATCAGTATCAGGGGTAGACCACTCTAAGTAGTTGTCGCGCATAATGTAACTTACATCAGCTGGATAGAAATTGCCGTCTTCTTCCATTCTGCGAAATGAAAACAAGTCATTACTGTTGATCTTTTCGCGACTAAAGTGGCCAATATAGGGTGAAAATTTCAAGCTATCAGAGATGTGCCAATCTGCACTTAAAGTGAACTGGTTTACCTCTTCATCAATCGCTTCTTGTCTTGCACCAACACGTTGTTGCACACCAGTTAATGTGGCTTGAGTTGCTATACCGTTTTCAATCACAGTGTTACTAACAGCGGTAATATTACTCTCAGAGGGTGCATCTAAAATTGTTTCTACACGATCAGCATCAATCTTGCCAACAAGTGCCCGTGCTTTAATATCAAGATCATCATTAGGGCGCCACTGCAGACCTAATACAGCGCCGAGGGTTTCACGTTCCTCTGAAGTATAACCAAAACTCTCAATACGAGGATACAAAGCATCAAGTTGCTCTTGGGTAGGGCCACCTTCTTCGCCCACGTCAGGTCCAGTCCAAACGGCTGATAAAGGACTATGGCTACTGCCACGTACTTCATTATTCTGCATATCAGTATCTGAATACACCAATGCGGCATTGATACCAAAAGTGTCATCCCAGTTTTGATTAAATACTACTGACGCTTTTGGGCTGTTTGTGCCAGTATTATCACTGTAGTTATTGTAAACAGAAACATTGAGCACTTGATCTTTGGTTGCTAGCGGATCTGGCGTATACAGAGAAACGCTTCCAGCAATGCCGCCTTCCACTTGATCTGCAGTCACTGACTTGGATATTTCTACACTGTTAAATAATTCAGCTGGAAAAATTTCGAATGAGAAGCCACGAGTACCATCACTCCCCCCCGCTAACATTCCATTAACTTCAGTAGAGGTGAATTCAGGACCAAGACCACGTAAGTTAATTGCAGTCCCCTCACCTGTAGGGTTTCGATTTAAGGTGACACCCGGTACACGTTGAATCGCTTCAGACAAGTTAGCTTCTGGAAACTTACCTATATCTTCGGCGGTAATGACATCGACCACTTTATTTGCAAATCGTTTTTGATTAAGAGATTTTAAAAGGCTACCTCTTACACCTTTAATCGTAATGGCTTCAACGTCACCTTCACTTGACTCTTGGGCATAAAGGTTAGCAGACGCGCTACTTAACAATCCTAAGATTACCGCAGTCGAGACCTTGCTGAATTTACTTGCTCTGGGAGTAACATTTGTTCTGCTCATTAATTTTCCTCGATGTTGACAGTGTGTTTTTATTATTAATTACCACTCTGGTATTTAAACTAGCCACGCAAGAATAAATTGTCAACCATTAATTACCACGTCAATACTTAATATTTCAAAAATAATTTTGGATTTACAAAAATAATAATAATATTCAAAAGGTTATAACTAATTTGGAGTTTTGTATTATTTACCTGCCAATTAACTTAATTATCAAGGTGGTAATTAAGTTACCTAATTGTTATTCTATACAGTGGCTAGATTTCTAATTGTTCTTGGTTTTCGTCATTTACTTCCTTCAAGGGGTTTACATTGCAAACGCTACAGCAAATAACATCCATTTCGCACATCGAAAAACAGCTAAATAGTAGCCATAAAAAAGTAATTGAAAATATTCGTAGAAACCGCAAAGCAACTCGTGCGGAAATAGCCAAGGCAACGGGATTATCTAATCAAACTTTAACGAGACTGACTAAGCACTTAATATCCCTTGGCATAGTTGAAGAGCACTCAAAAATCGCTGGGCAGCGAGGACAACCAGCTACTTACTTGACGTTAATCCCCGGAGTTTTTGCTAGTGTTGGGGTGGTTTTCGAACACGATAGAGTGGTAGTTCTATTAGATGATCTCGACCGCACAAACATCGTTAGATTTTGTAAAGATGGGACATTCTTATCGGCAGAACTAGCAATTAAAGCAGCCTTATCTATGCTCGACCAATTATTTTCAGAGTTAGATCCCTCAATTAATATTTTAGGGATAGGTATATCTATTTCTGGATTTTTTACTAACGAAGAAGGCCGTATTTGTTCCCAACAAGATCCGCAAGGTTGGTCTGTTGTTAATTTTCAAGAAACCTTTGCAAAACGATACAAACAACACTGTTTTGTAGAAAATGACGGAAACGCTGCCTCTATTGGTTTTTCGTTAACTAAAAAAGGAGCTACGCTGCAAAGTTTCTATCTCATGCTGTTTACTCTAGATATAGGTGGTGGTTTTGTTTTTGAAGGTGAGGTTGTCGATGGTGCTTTTGGAAATGCTGGCGAAATTTCTACCTTATTTAGTAGCGATAAATCGCAACTAAGGCCCAACTTGGGATCACTTTACAAACATTTGAGTGCTGTTTGGGGGGAAGAGGCCACTCCTGAGAAAATTCAGGCAGCGATTGCCAATCAAGACACTAACATCAAATCTTGGGTAACAGCATGTGTTGAAACTATGAAGTTCCCACTCAAAGCCATCCAAAGTCTACTTGATCCAGAAGCAATTGTTTTTACCGGCAGATTACCAATTGAGTTACAGAAATCGCTATCTGAAAAAGTCGTTGTTACTGGTGCTTCCTATGGAGATGTTTTCGCTCCAACTCCTAAAATCCATATAGCGGATGGTAACGATATTTTAGAAAAAGGGGTTACTGCAATCCCTGCATTTTATTTTTTTAAACGATAACAAGATTTTTTGTTTATCTTTTTGATAGATTGCAATAGCCACTGATATTTAAAACAATAATTAGATTTATTCGTGACATTTCGCGTTATTTTTTATAACAATTTTACTTTTTCCAGTCTATAGTTTTAACTTAGTCAGACAAGCATTTAAAGGTACAGTTATTTTGCAAGAACATGGTGAGCATGTCATAGGAAAATGTGGCCAAGTGTTACTTTTTAGTGGGCGAGGCCCATGGAATGATGAAGCATTAGAGGGTTCACTGCAGCAAACGATTGACAATTTCCACACGGTTGATAAAAACCGTCCATGGGCGCAATTAAGTTGTTTATATGGAGAAAGTTTATTTCCACCTTCAACTTATAACTTGTTTAAAAAGCAGACCTTTTTACGCAAGCAGCTGGGGATTACAGCGGTGGCAGTAGTGATTCTAGATTCTGATATCAGTAATACAATCAAGCAACAATTATCTACTGGTTATCAAGCTGCCGAGGTTAATTATCAGTTTTTCTCTTCACTGGTAGATGCGATCCATTGGCTTGAAAAACATGGTGTTGATATAGATGCTAACGCAATTACCCAATTCTTTAATCAAAACCGATTATAACCCGCCAAGAATAAAGTCCCAAAAATAGGACTTTAACAAACATAATTCATGTTAAGTCCCAAAATAAGCACACTAAGATAGATGTTGATAAAGTCATTAAATTGGGACATTATTGGTATATTGTTTATTAATGTGTCCTTTTTATCACTTTAGGTAGTTATGCAAACAAAAGAGATTGTAGCCGATTTAGGTGAACGTTTGAAACAAGCCCGCCTGAATGCTGATTTAACGCAACAAGACATCGCAGATAAAACAGGCCTTTCCAGAAAGGTGGTTATGCGCGCGGAAAAAGGTCATGCTCAATTAGAAACAGTGGTAGCTATTTTAGTCGCTTTGGGATTGAGCAAACAACTGGATCTGTTTATTCCTATTCCAACCGAGTCCCCCATTCAGTTAGCCAAACGGCAAGGCCAACAAAGACAACGAGCATCAGGTAATAATCCAGCAAGTAAAAAAGGTGATCCGGCATGGTAAAAGAGGTAGTCATAGTGAATTACCAGGATCACCAAGTTGGTGCGGTTAGCTATGATCCTGATAAACAGCTGGGCGCGTTCGAGTACACTCCAGCATTCATCAAAACCGGTATTCAATTGTCACCGTTAAAAATGCCTTTATCAAAACAGATTTATACTTTCCCTGAAACCGACTTTGCCGCATTTAAAGGCCTCCCCGGATTGGTTGCTGACTCCCTACCCGATGATTTTGGTAATGCCGTCATCAATGCATGGGTTGCTTCGCAGGGGAAATCAGCAAAGGATATATCCCCTCTTCAACGCTTAAAATACGCAGGTACTCGCGGCATGGGCGCACTAACTTTTGCCCCAGCGACCCGGCATAAAAATCTTAACTCATCACAGCAACTTGAGGTTGAAAACCTCGTGGAAGTTGCCCAAGACATTGTCAATCAAAGGTCCAAATTTAATGTATCTTTGAATCAACAAGGTTATGAGGACAAAGAAGCGATGATGGCGCTAATGTCGGTTGGTATGAGTGCTGGTGGCGCAAGGCCGAAAGCGGTTTTAGCATTTAATTCAGATTTTACCCAAGTGCGTTCTGGACAAACTAATGCGCCAGACGGGTTCAGCCATTATTTAATGAAATTTGATGGGGTAAGTGAACACAATAAGAACCAGGAAACATTTGGTGATCCCACCGGTTATGGGGCAATGGAATACGTTTACTATTTAATGGCCACGGCCAGTCAAATAGATATGATGCCCTGTTATTTGCTCAACGAAGGTAAACGACGACACTTTATCACCCAAAGATTTGATCGTATCGGCAATGACAAAGTCCACGTCCAAACATTAAATGGACTTGCTCACGTTAGTTTTAAGCAAGTGGGAATCTATTCTTATGCAGAGTTATTTGACGTTGCCCGAAGCTTAAAGTTATCTGCTAAAGAAGCCGAACAAATATTCAGAAGAATGGTATTCAATGTGGTGGCCAAAAATCACGATGATCATGCAAAAAATATTTCGTTTATGTTTGATCAACAGCAACAATGGACGTTAGCCCCTGCCTATGACTTAGCGTACAGTTACAAACCAGGCAGTAGATGGGTCAACAGTCATTGGATGTCTATAAATGGCAAGCGTGATAACTTTGATAGAAAGGATTTATATTCCTTTTCTCAGTTAAGTCCAATTTTTAATAAACGAAAAATTGATCGCATCATAGATGAGGTCGTAGAACAGGTGTCACAATGGCAAACGTTAGCCAAAGAACACCATGTTCCCAAGACACTTATCGAAGAAGTTCAATCTAATCTCAGGTTGACGTTATAAACTAGTTCACTGAACATTATCCTAATCAAAATAGTGGTTTAGTGTTGAATGGGGAAAATCATGCGTTTAGCATTTTATGTATTTTGTTTTTTAAGTTGGGGGCTGTTAATCCTTGCCAGCGTTTTATGGTCAGCGTCTACATGGGGACTCATTATTCTTATCCCCCTAACCGTTGTTGGTTTTTACGATATATTTCAAACCAAACATGCACTGTTACGAAATTTCCCCATAGTCGGTCACGGGCGATGGTTAATGGAAGATATAAGACCCTTTCTGCGCCAGTATCTTTTTGAATCAGAAACTGATGGAGTGCCTGTTAATCGTATGTTTCGTTCGGTTATATACCAACGCGCAAAGGGTCAATTAGACTCCCTGCCCTATGGAACAAAACTACAAACACAAAATGTTGGCTATGAATGGATAAGCCATTCAGTAGGCGCGATACATTACGACGAAAAGCAGCCTGAACCAAGAGTTAAGGTTGGTGGTCCAGATTGCAAACAACCATACGAAGCCAGTGTATTTAATATATCAGCTATGAGTTTCGGGTCGTTAAGTGCAAACGCCATTCGCGCCTTAAACAAAGGCGCAAAGCTAGGTAACTTTTATCACAATACTGGAGAAGGCAGCGTTAGCCCTTATCACCTTGAGAATGGCGGCGATATCGTATGGCAAGTCGGTACGGGGTACTTTGGTTGCCGTGATAATCAGGGAAATTTTGATCCTGAAGCGTTTAAGCAAGTGGCCCAAAAAGAATCGATAAAGATGATTGAAATCAAATTATCACAAGGCGCTAAACCAGGTCATGGTGGTATTCTTCCTGCGGATAAAAATACCGCTGAAATAGCACGAATAAGATTAGTCGAACCAGGTACCCGCGTCGACTCACCTCCCGGACACAGTGCATTCTCAACGCCTCTTGAAATGATGGATTTTATTCAACAATTGCGGGATTTATCAGCCGGAAAACCCATTGGTTTCAAACTTTGTATAGGTCAAAAAAGTGAATTTGTGGCGATGTGTAAAGCCATGATTCAAACCGGCATAAAACCTGATTTCATCACTGTAGACGGTGGTGAAGGTGGCACAGGTGCAGCGCCATTAGAATACTCTAACTCAGTGGGCATGCCTCTTCGAGAAGCACTTGTGTATGTTTGCGATATTTTACAAGGTTTCGATCTTAAAAAAGACATCAAAGTCATTGCAAGTGGCAAAACGTTTACCGGCTTTCACGTAGTGCGAAATATTGCGGTAGGTGCAGACATTTGTAATAGCGCTCGCGGTATGATGATGGCACTGGGATGCGTGCAGTCTTTAGTGTGCAATACTAACCAATGCCCCACCGGGATTGCCACACAAGATAAGAATTTAGCCAAAGGCATCGTGGTCGAAGACAAAGCCCAACGAGTGGCCAGGTATCACCAAGAAACAGTACATGCCACTTTAGATATAGTCTCTTCAGCAGGCCTGACTGACCATAGCTCAATCAACAGAGGGCATATTTATCGGCGCATAAGCCAAACAGAAATAAAGCGTTATGATGAAATATACCCTAGCCTTGAAGCTGGCTGTTTACTGACAGATGATTATCCTGAACAGTTTAACAAAGAAATGCAGGAGTCTTCGGTAGATTGCTTTATGCCAAAAACCTATGTTTTAGAATCCAGTAGTGGCTTAAAAACCAAAACCACTGACGAACAGCAGACTAGCGCTCAACGCGCATAATTTTAAAAGGAATTCCTATGTCGAATCAAAATCATTCTCTGAATATCGCGTTTATTGGCCTAGGGGTCATGGGTTTTCCTATGGCGGGCTATTTAGCCAATGCAGGCCATAAAGTGACCGTTTATAATCGCACTGATAGCAAAGCTGAGCTTTGGTTAAAGGAGTATAAGGGTGCAAAAGCTGCAACCCCCGCTGAAGCAGCAAAAGGTAAAGATGTTGTCTTTGCCTGCGTGGGTAACGATGACGACCTACGGGAAGTAACAGTAGGTGATAAAGGCGCATTTAATACAATGAAAGAAGGCAGTATTTTTGTTGATCATACAACGACATCGGCTTTAGTGGCACAAGAACTAGCGCAAATAGCTCAATCCAAAAATATCGGCTATGCAGATGCCCCCGTTTCTGGCGGCCAAGCGGGAGCACAAAGCGGTGCCCTTACCGTGATGGTTGGAGCTGAGCCAAGGGACTATCAAAAAATAGAATCGCTAATTCGCTGTTACGCCAAAATGCAAAAGCTGTTAGGTCCGGTTGGTAGTGGTCAAATGGCCAAAATGGTGAATCAAATCTGCATTGCCGGTGTAGTACAAGGTTTATCTGAAGCATTACACTTTGCCAAACAAAATGGCTTAGATGCTGAGGCAGTTGTTGAGGTTATTTCTAAAGGCGCTGCACAATCTTGGCAGATGGATAATCGTGCCAGCACTATGTTAGATAATGAGTTTAACTTTGGGTTTGCCGTCGATTGGATGCGCAAAGATCTCGGTATAGTATTGGACCAAGCGAGAGTATCGAAGGCACATTTACCGTTAACGGCTCTAGTAGATCAATTTTATAGCCAAGTTCAGGCCAATGGAGGGGGTAGATTCGACACGTCCAGTTTAATCACCCTTTTAGAAAAAAAGTAAATAAGTAAACCCAATTTACCCCTCAAAAGCGTCGTTGAAAGGCGGCGCTTGTGGGAATACCAAATAGCTTAAATCCCGTTATTTGAGTGACCTACCCGACTTCATTTACTCTCTAAACAAGGCGCTGTGAAAATCGCTAAACACTCAGCATAATTGACTAATATTTTGTTATTCTGCCTAAAAAAATTAATTATTTCATTCTCATAAAATAAAAAACACATTAAAATCATACAGTTAAAAATATGGCCTGAGTTCTGCAACTTCTTATAAAAATACAACTCAAATTACAATTATCACACATACTTAGGAATTTTATGTTAAGCGCTAACTCACTAAAAACTATTTCACGAGCAATCATCGCCACCTCTACTATGCTCGTTTTATCTGGTTGCATCATCCATGTTGGAGGCGGTAGTAACGACACATCGGACGGTAATAGCGTGAGTAGTGTTTTTGGTGGATTAGAAGTATCTCAAGGTAAACACGTCTCTAACGTCAGCTCAGTAAATGGCAGCATTGAGTTACACGATGATGTGACTGCTCGAACTGTCGATACGGTCAATGGCAGTATCGAAATGGGTGATTATGTCACAGTCGAAAATGCGTCAACCGTAAATGGTGACATTGAAGCGGGTCACCATTTTAGCAGTGCAGGTTTTGTCAAAACCGTCAACGGTGATATCAGTTTGCAGCATTCTTCGAAAGTTGCTCAAGAGGTCGAAACCATCAATGGTGAGATTAAGTTAAATGGTGTTGTAGTCGAAGGTTCTGTGCACACTCACAACGGAGATATTTTGCTAACCAACAACACGCAAGTGCTGGGCGATATCATTTTCCACAAAAATAATCGTAACAATAACGATCATTCAGTGCCTACTTTGAGTATAAAACAAGGGGCAACTGTTGCAGGTCAAATCATTCTTTATCGTGAAGTCGAGCTAAACATTGATGATGCGCAATTACTGAATAAAGTTGAATTTCAATTCGACAGCAATATGTAAATACCTTTATTTAACTGTACCAAATGTCATTCCCGACTATTCGGCCGTCTTTCATAACTCTTATGTAGACGGCCATTTTTTACATTTCCCAGCACACATAAATCGGTGATAATTAAAAAGGTATTTGTTTAAACAAATATTTAGATGTTAACGTTATACTTAGACAATCAGGTTCACATTGTGAGTATCTCATGACGACTATTATCATCTGTTTAATCATTGCCACTATTATGCCAATTGTATTCAAAGCACCTTTAGCCATTGCGCAGAATAAGCAGGGAGGTTATGACAATCGAAACCCTCGTGCGCAACAGAGTAAACTCACCGGTTTTGGTGCGCGAGCCAAAGCCGTTCACGAAAATAGTTTTGAAGCACTAATCATGTTTATACCCGGTGCATTAACGGCGCTAATTACGCAAAACGTGGGTGATATCGCTCAATACCTAGCGATTGGATTTGTTATCTCACGTTTAATTTATGCTATTTGTTATTGGTTAGATATCCACGTACTGAGAAGTTTGGTGTGGTCAGTAGGCTTGGCCTGTTCAATTGGTTTACTCATTATTTCCTTGTAACTCACTTAAGAGCATAAAAAAAGCACCTTCGAATTTAATCAAAAGGTGCTTTTTTCGCATTTTTTAAATTGTTATTTTCTTCTTTTTAAATTCTTATTCAATTTATGCTTTTTGACTGAGCGTCGCATGCGACTAATCCTAACGTGATCAAGCTTGTTACGCTTTTCATTGATCAAACTTTCAGTTTCATTGGGTAATTGTACAGATTTACGCAACGGATTAAGCTCATCTAAGGTTAATTCTATCCAGCCACCTTGAGGTAAGCGCTTTTGCAACTCTAAACCACCGTAGTTAACCCGAATCAGGCGACTGACCTGCACGCCTTGCGACTCCCATAGACGACGAACTTCTCTATTACGTCCTTCAGATAAGGTAACATTGAACCAAGAGTTTAGGCTTTCATCATCCCCAGGACGACGAGATATGGTAGTAAATTTAGCCATACCATCATCCAACTCTACCCCTTTTTTCAATAGCGCTATCATCTTACTATCAACTTCACCAAACACGCGAACGGCGTACTCTCTTTGGATTTCATGCTTAGGATGCATTAATCGATTAGCCAGTTCACCATCGTTAGTAAATAATAGTAGTCCGCTGGTGTTAATATCCAAGCGACCTACCGCAATCCAGCGACCATTCTGAATTTTAGGTAAGCGGTCAAACACTGTGGGGCGACCTTCAGGATCTTTGCGACTACACAATTCTCCCTCGGGTTTGTTGTACATCAGCACGCGGCACACCGGCTTTTCTTGGGCCAAGGCTAACAACTGACCATCCACTCGTATTTGATCGGTATTTTCTACTCGGTCTCCCAAAGTAGCGACATTACCGTTTACCGATATACGTCCCTGCTCTATCCACTTTTCCATCTCACGACGGGATCCTTGACCAGCGTTTGCCAGTACTTTTTGCAGTTTTTCACTCATTAATGTATTTGCTCTTTATTTGGTCCTAGTTCAGCCAAATTTATCGCTGTTTCTTGGGACGCTGTGTCTGATGTCATATGTTCAGCCACTGTTTTTAGTCGCTGTTCGTCTTGTTCTTTTTGCTCCAACTCAGGAAGCACTTCAATTGTTTGCATGGGCGGTAGATCAGCTAAACTTTTAATCCCAAAGTAATCCAAAAACCCTTTAGTTGTTGCATATAACGAAGGTCGCCCTGGCACTTCTTTGTGACCAACCACTTTCACCCATTCTCTTTCCGTTAGGGTTTTCATAATGTGACTACTGACTGAAACCCCTCGCACGTCTTCTATCTCTCCTCGGGTTATCGGTTGACGATAAGCTATCAAAGATAAAGTCTCTAATAGCGCCCGAGAATAGCGCGGCGCTTGTTCTTGCCACAATTTGCTTAACCAAGGGCTCAAGCTATCCACCGATTGAAACCGAAAGCCAGATGAGACCTCAATCAGTTGA
The DNA here is from genome assembly GCF_037478005.1 of Alteromonas sp. M12. NCBI lineage: Bacteria > Pseudomonadati > Pseudomonadota > Gammaproteobacteria > Alteromonadales > Alteromonadaceae > Alteromonas > Alteromonas sp. M12. The sequence goes on from NZ_CP144164.1 coordinate 2,875,304, forward strand.
ATCCCTCGCGGGGCATAGTCTAATTTCAGCTCAGCTAACGCGGCATCAAGCTTTTTATTCGACACCCTGAGGCCTTCTAACACTGTGGTCTGTAATTTATCTTTGCTCAATGGCTCATCGGCAACAAAAATGGCCGCTTCAACAAGTTGTTTTAACTGTTCATCGGTTAATCTTGCCATACACCCTCTTCTCGATTACGCAGTTTCAGATGTATTTGACTGAAAGGTTGAGCTTGTACCAATTCTACCAAACTCTCTTTTACCAACTCCAATATTGCTAAGAAAGTCACTACTACTCCAGCTTTTCCTTCCGATACAAAAAATAAGGTCTCAAAACCAAGATAGTCTTTTTCATCTAATAATTCTAAAATCTTGCTCATTCGTTCTCGAGTCGACAAGACTTCCCTTTCAATTTGATGATGCTCAAAGGCTTTGGCTTTTTTCATCACCGATTGAAACGCTAATACGAGTTCTTGTAAGTTCACTTCAGGTTGTATTTTTATTGGTGCGACATGCTCGTTCGGTGTAGCACTGGCGCTGAACAGATCTCTTTCCATTCGAGGTAGCCCATCAATTTCTTGGGCTGCTAACTTTATCGCTTCGTATTCTTGCAAACGACGAATCAATTCAGCGCGAGGATCATCTTCATCTTCTTCGGCGTCTGGTCGTTTAGGCAATAAGAGTCGCGATTTGACTTCGGCTAAAATCGCTGCCATCAGCAAATATTCAGCGGCTAACTCCAACTTTATTTCTTTCATTACCTCAACATATTCCATGTATTGTTGGGTAATTTGTAGCACTGGCAAATTCACTATATCGAATTTTTGTTTGCGAATTAGATATAAAAGTAAATCCAATGGCCCTTCAAACGCTTCTAAAATAACTTCTAAAGCATCCGGCGGAATATATAAATCTTCCGGTTTATCAATCATTGCCTCGCCATTGACGAATGCAAGGGGCAATGGCTGTTGAATAGGTGCTTTATTCGGCGCTGACTCTTGGGTCATTGGCTAATTCGCCTCAACCAAATACGCTAGTGTCGCCACTGCCTTCGCGGATGATATCAATCCCCCCCTCAGACATGTCGATCACACTGGTGGGTTGCTCACCTAAGTACCCACCATTAATAATCAAATCGACCTGACGTTCTAATTTGTCTCTAATATCTTCAGGATCAAATTCGGCCTGAGTTTCACCGGGTAAAATCAAGGTCGTGGACATTAAGGGTTCGTTTAATTCTTCTAACAATTGCAGCGCTATGATGTTATCGGGCACTCGAATACCTATTGTTTTACGTTTTGGGTTCTGCAACCGCTTTGGTACCTCTTTAGTGGCTTTTAGAATAAAAGTATATGGCCCTGGCGTATTATTCTTAATCAAACGAAAGGCGGTATTATCAACCCTAGCGTAGTTCGACAATTCAGACATATCACGGCACATCAAAGTAAAGTTATGATCTTTGCCAATCTGTCGTATCCTGCAAATTTGTTCAAGGGCAGACTTGTCTTCCATTTGGCACCCAATTGCGTAGCCAGAATCTGTGGGATAAACAATCACGCCACCAGCTCGAATAATTTCACAGGCTTGGCGCAATAACCGTTGCTGAGGATTATCAGGATGAACATAAAAATACTGACTCATAAGTTTTCGCTAATTTCCTATTCTATTGTTTAGTTCTGAGAGGTTTTTCCAATCATGCCACACAGGCGTTAAACGCTCTGATATGGCTAAACTTTTCCCTAGCTCCGTCCAGCGACTCGGATAATGAAAATCCGACCCTGTAGAGGCCAGCAGCTGATGTTCGATGGCTAATTCCACCAGCAATTCCCTTTTGCTTGCAGCTAAATGCATGTGATTAGCCTCGATCCCATCGCCGCCTGATAGGGCAAACTCAGCCACCAATCGACGCAACCACTTTGCGGTCATGTCGTAATGTCCTGGGTGGGCTAAAACTGCTTGTCCGCCGGCATCCTGAATCCAAGTCACCGCTTCTTCGATGCTTATCCACTCAGGTTTTACGTGGGCCTTTTTACCTTTCCCTAAATACTTTTTAAAAGCATTTTCTAGGCTGCTGACAGCATTAAGTTTTACCAATGCTCTAGCAAAATGAGCACGGGTTATTTGTCCAACGCCAGCAAAGCTTTTTGCGGTTTCATACACATCAGGTACACCCGCTTTTTCTAATTTATTGGCTATTTTTAGCGCCCGTTCTTGTCTACTTTGACTCTGCTGTGCAAGTCGAGATAAAAATACTGGGTCGTTGTGATCCACGTTAAGACCAACAATATGAATATCAAATCCATGCCAGCTTGTTGACAATTCAACACCAGCAATCACGGCTAATTTACGTTTACACTGTTGTTGATGATCTTTAAGTTCTTGAACCCCATCAACAGTGTCATGATCAGTTAATGCCAGTACATCTACTTGCATATTGTGAGCACGATCTAACAGCTCCTGGGGAGTCAATCGACCGTCTGAATAACTACTATGGCAATGCAAATCTATTTTCATGGCTTCTATCATATAACGCTTTAATTAGGCAATTTTAAACTTTTTATCGTCCAATGTATTGACACAACGAGCGAATTGTTTTCTTCTATAAGGGTGATAGCGTTATTATATGTTAAACGCCACAAAATATTCAGGTTAAATGCCTTGGGAGTTGGATAAATTCTCAAAAAAAGTCAATAGACAGCCTTATTTTAAGGTTTAATTACAGTTTACAAAGTGAATTTAAACACATGACAAATACAATTCATTCCACAAATAGCAAAATCTGGTGGTGGCACATCCCTAACTAGCGGGCTGTGAGTGTTTGTGTGTGTAGCAAATAATTATTAAGAGGCCCGTTTATCGGGCCTTTTTCGTATCTGCCCGCAACGCGCTAAAATTAAAATCAAACTTGAGAAGTAAAACATGAGTTTAACTCAATTAAGTGAAAAACCCGGAATAGCCGAAACCATTGTTAAACATGGTCCCTATGTTGCTGACCCTCTCAGCGCCTATCAACAGTTGTGCAAAAGCAAAACCAATACGTTATTGCTTGAGTCGGCGGAGATTGACAGTAAGGATAACTTAAAGAGTTTAATCTTGTTGGATGCCGCATTAAAATTAACTTGCCATGGTCACACCGTGCTCATTCAAGGGTTAAATGAAAATGGTGCCTCTGTGTTACCGTTATTTGAACAGCACATACCTGCAGGCGTTGAAGTTGAAGTAGACTCGAATAACACCTCCCTGAAATTAACGTTTTCGATACCCGATTCGAATCTTGACGAAGACACTCGATTAAAAGCACCGGCCGTATTTGATGCATTGCGATTAATTGTCAAAAATATTCATTGCTTGCGTGAACATCCTCAAAACTTATTTTTAGGCGGCGCATTCGCTTACGACCTTTTAGCCAGTTTTGAATCCCTACCCGAGGTGCCCGACAGCGAAAATACCTGCCCTGATTTTGTTTTTTACCTAGCCCAATCATTGCTCGTGATAGACCATCAATTACAAACCACTGAAGTCATTAGCACAGTATTTAGTGGCAAAAATGTAAGCAGTAGTTACTTTTCAGTCAGTCAACAACTAGAAGAAATCATCAGCCAATTAAAACAACTCAAACAACAACCCATGCAATCAACGCCGGTCGGTATTGAGATGAAGTTAGAGGTGGATAAGTCAGATGACGAATACAAACAGGATGTGTTAAATCTTAAAGAACATATTTTGGCTGGCGATATTTTCCAAGTTGTTCCTTCGCGCACGTTTAAATTACCTTGTCCTTCTCCCTATGCAGCTTATGCCAATCTAAAGAAACAAAATCCAAGTCCATACATGTTCTTTCTACAAGATGACGATTTTTGTATGTTTGGCGCCTCCCCCGAGTCGGCACTCAAATACGATAAACAGAGTAATCAAATTGAGATATATCCGATTGCAGGTACTCGCCCCAGAGGAAAACATGCTGATGGCAGTATCAATGTAGATTTGGATAGTCGAATTGAGCTTAATCTACGTGAAGACCAAAAAGAAAAAGCCGAACACCTAATGCTTGTTGATTTAGCCCGAAATGACGTAGCAAAAGTTTCCCAACCCGGTACCCGCTTCGTAAAAGATCTTTTAAAAGTAGATAGATATTCCCATGTAATGCATTTAGTCAGTCGTGTAGTCGGTCAATTACGAGATGACTTAGATGCACTGCATGCTTACGCCGCCTGCATGAATATGGGGACGCTAGTAGGTGCCCCTAAAGTCAGTGCAGCATCGCTTATCCGTGAAGTAGAGAAAAAACGCAGAGGAAGTTATGGCGGTGCAGTGGGTTATATCAATGGCAATGGCGACATGGATACTTGTATCGTAATTCGCTCCGCATTTGTCAAACACAATATTGCTTATATCCAGGCTGGCGCAGGCGTGGTGTACGACTCAGATCCACAATCTGAAGCAGACGAAACCAGAGGCAAAGCACAAGCGGTTATTACCGCGATTGTCAGTGCCCATGCTAAGGAGAATAATTTATGAGCCGTCCAATTAGTGTGTTTCTGCTGGATAATTATGATTCCTTTACCTACAACCTAGTAGATGAGTTACGTGGTATGGGAATGGAGCTGATTATTTATCGAAATTCAGTTTCTGCTCAAATGATCTATTCTCAAATGCAACAAAAAGCAGAAAATTCAGAAGTATTATTATTGTTATCACCCGGACCAGGAGAGCCATCACAAGCCGGTTGTTTACTCGAACTCATCGAGCTTGTTAAAGGTCAATTTCCAGTACTAGGAATTTGTTTAGGCCATCAAGCGATTGTTAAATCATACGGTGGAAAAGTGATTAGAGCTGAACAAGTTATGCACGGCAAAGCGTCATACATCCAGCATGACAACAGCGCACTCTTCTGTGGCCTAGCAAATCCACTGCCAGTGGCACGATATCATTCATTGGTAGTCAGTGACATTCCAAAAGAACTAAATGTAATAGCTAACTTTGAAGGTATTCCCATGTGTGTGTATCATCCTGCCGACAGAATGTTGGGCTTCCAATTTCACCCTGAGTCGATTTTGACCTCTCATGGAAGTCAACTACTTGAACAAAGTATTCGTTATTTAACGCAAAAGGCATAAATATGACTATCAATACTCTTTCCCATTTGGAATCGTTATACCTAGGTCAGGATTTATCACAGCAAGATTGCGAAGCCTTATTTTCAATGGTAGTGAAAGGCGAGTTAAATGACATCGTGATTTCATCGATGTTAACCGCCCTTAAAATAAAGGGTGAAAAGCCAGCAGAAATTGCTGGTGCAGCGGCAGCGTTAATCAATAATGCAGCGCCCTTCCCTCGTCCCGATTATCCCTTTGCAGATATTGTAGGAACCGGAGGCGATGGTCACAACACCATCAACATTTCCTCAGCCGCCGCAATTGTGGCCGCTAGCTGTGGTGTAAAAGTGGCAAAACATGGCAATCGCAGTGTTTCCAGTAAATCCGGTTCCGCGGATCTATTTCGAGAATTCGGCATGGATCTTAGTATGAGTGCGCAGACTGCGAGAAACTGCTTAGATGATGCAAATTTATGTTTCTTGTTTGCACCAAATTATCATGCAGGAATTAAGTTTGCGATGCCAGTCAGAACCACCTTAAAAACCCGCACCCTGTTTAACTTACTCGGCCCGTTGGCCAACCCAGGCAAGCCGACACATATGATGATCGGGGTATACGCTCCTGAATGGGTCATGCCATTTGCCAAAACCCTAAAATTGTTGGGCTATGAGCATGCGCTGGTAGTGCATGGTAGTGGCTTAGATGAATTAGCCTTGCACGGTCCATCTCAAGTGGCTGAATTAAAAAATGGCGAGATTAACGAATACACATTAACGCCTGCTGATTTTAGTCTACAAGAGCACTCACTTGAAAGTATAAAAGGTGGAGAGCCTGAAGAGAATAAAGCACTAATAGAGGCGGTATTAACCGGTAAAGGACAGCTTGCCCACCAATCCGCGGTCGCGATGAACGCCGGCGCTTTGTTGAAGTTGACAGGTATCGCATCCACGTATGAACAAGGTGCGCAAATAGCGGTTGAGGCCATGCAATCCAAACAAGCATTAGAGACCATTTTATCTGCCGCCAACACTAGTCAACAAGGAGCACAATAAGTGGCAAATGTATTAGAAAAAATAGTCGCCAATAAACGTGAAGAATTGGTGCAACGTAAATTAGATCTGCCGCTTTCATCATTTAAAGATAATTTGACTCCTTCAGATCGCAGTTTTTATCAAGCGTTATCTAAACCAAATGCAGGCTATGTGCTCGAATGTAAAAAGGCTTCACCATCGAAAGGTTTGATTCGCGATGATTTTAATCTCGATGAGATTATTGCAGCCTATGGTCCATATGCTGCGTGCATTTCAGTATTAACCGATGAAAAGTACTTTCAAGGTAAATTTGAATACCTAGAATATGTGCGCCAACGCGTTAGCCAGCCGGTTTTAAATAAAGATTTTTTTGTAGACCCTTATCAAATATATTTGGCCCGTCATCACAATGCCGATGCTGTACTGCTTATGCTGTCGGTACTCAACGATGAAGAATATGCTCAACTTGCTGAGCTAGCTGAGCAATATCAACTTGATGTATTGACGGAAGTCAGTAACGAAGAAGAGGCTCATAGAGCCTTGGCTTTGGGGGCTAAAATTATTGGTATCAATAACCGTAATTTACGTGATTTAAGTACTGACTTAGCCACTACCGAAAAACTAGTTCCTCTAATAAAACAAAGTAAGCACGAATGTGTAGTGATATCTGAATCCGGTATTTATACCAATAAAGATGTGCGCCGACTGGCCCCATTAGTAGACGGATTTTTGGTCGGCAGTTCAGTGATGCAAGAACTCGACGTTATCAGTGCAGTTAAAAAACTACTTTTCGGTGAGGTTAAAATTTGCGGCATCACTAGAGTCGAAGATGCCCAAGTTATTGCCAGCTGTGGCGCAATCTATGGCGGCTTAATTTTCGCTGAAAAGTCGCCGCGCGCAATTACTCTGCAAAGCGCAAAACAAATTGTCGATTCGGTACCATTTCATTATGTGGGCGTTTTTGTTAACAACACTATCGACACCATTGTCGAATATGCCAATCAATTAAATTTAACTGCGGTACAATTGCACGGACAAGAAGATCAAACTTTTATTGATGCGTTGCGTACTCAATTACAGCCCAATTGTGAAATTTGGAAAGCATTTGGGGTCACAAATAGCCTACCGGTTATGGATTTAGAGAACGTCGATAGGATTTTGTTAGATTGCAAAGTCGGCGAGCAATCCGGCGGCACAGGACAACAATTTGATTGGCAGTTGTTATCCCAATTGCCAGATAACAATAATGTCATATTAGCTGGCGGGCTGACTCCTCAAAACATTCAAGATGCCAGAGCAACTAACGTACTAGGGCTAGATGCAAATTCGGGGGTGGAATCCGCCCCAGGCATTAAAGATCAACAAAAAATTGCACAATTATTTGATCTGTTACGACGCTACTGAAGTTTAATCATGCAACGATTGCTAATAGCTTACAGACAAATAATAACGTTAAAACAAATATAGACATAAGAGAGCAACATGAATCACTTAGACAGTAAATTTGGCGAATACGGTGGTATGTATGTACCAGAGTTACTTATTCCCGCTTTAGATCAACTTGAACAAGCCTTTATAGATGCGCAAAATGATCCCAGCTTTGTGGAAGAATTTAACGGCTTATTAAAAGACTACGCGGGCCGCCCAACAGCGATGACTCTTACTAAAAATCTAGTGAGTAACCCGAAAGTAAAACTGTATTTAAAACGCGAAGACTTATTACACGGTGGAGCCCATAAAACCAATCAAGTTTTGGGACAGGCAATATTAACCAAACGTATGGGCAAAACCGAAGTAATCGCTGAGACGGGTGCTGGCCAACACGGTGTGGCAACAGCTTTAGCCTGCGCGCTTATGGGCTTAAAAGCACGTATTTATATGGGTGCCAAAGACGTAGAGCGTCAAGCACCAAATGTGTTTCGTATGCGCCTAATGGGTGCCGAAGTCATCCCCGTCAATGCCGGTTCAGGTACTCTTAAAGATGCGGTAAATGAAGCGATGCGTGATTGGTCAGCCACCTATGACAAGGCCCACTATCTACTTGGTACGGCTGCCGGACCTCATCCTTTCCCGACTATCGTACGTGAATTTCATCGAATGATTGGTGAAGAAACCCGTGCGCAGATCATGGAAAAAGAAGGACGCTTACCCGATGCCGTTGTGGCTTGCGTAGGTGGTGGTTCAAATGCCATAGGTATGTTTGCTGATTTCATTGATGAACCTAGTGTGAGTTTAATTGGTGTAGAGCCTGCGGGTAAAGGCATTCACACACCGGATCACGGTGCCGCTATCTGCACAGGTAGTAAAGGTGTGTTACATGGTGCATACAGTTACATTATGCAAGATAACGACGGCCAGATTGAAGAATCCTATTCAGTTTCTGCTGGTTTAGATTACCCTGCAGTGGGTCCTCAGCATGCTTATTTACACGACATAGGTCGAGCACAGTATGCGGCAGTTACCGATGACGAAGCATTAAACGCGTTCCAATTACTTGCTCGCAAAGAAGGGATTATTCCGGCGCTTGAGTCTTCACACGCCCTTGCCCATGCCCTCAATATGGCAGATGAAGCAGAAGAGGAAACTATCATAGTGGTGAATCTATCTGGTCGAGGTGATAAAGACTTAGCCCACGTTTACAATATTTTGGGAGAACAAAAATGAGCCGTTACGACAACATGTTTGAACGCCTGAATAAAGCTAACCAAGGCGCATTTGTCCCCTTCGTAATGCTTGGGGATCCAGATAAACAAACCTCATTTAATATCATTAAAACACTAGTAGAAAGCGGTGCCGATGCGTTGGAATTAGGTATTCCCTATTCAGATCCCATCGCAGATGGCCCTACGATTCAAAAAGCCAGTATTCGCGCCTTGGAGAATAAAATAACGCCATCAGATTGTTTTGATGTGATTAAACAAATTCGCGATATTTTTCCAGAGGTGCCAATTGGACTGCTGCTGTATAGCAACCTTGTCATTAAAAAAGGCTTAACTGAGTTTTATCAGGCGGCTAACGCTGCTGGAGTAGATTCGATTCTAATTGCCGATGTTCCCCTGCGCGAAGCACAGCGATTTATAGACGTAGCGGAAAGCAATAATATCAATCAAATTCTCATCGCGCCGCCAAATGCGAGTGACGAAACCTTAGCCGAAATTGGTCGTAAGTCGTCTGGCTATACTTATTTACTTGGTAGAGCTGGTGTAACGGGTGCAGAGACAGCCGCGACTATTCCCGCCGACGAATTAATTGCTAAACTAACTCAATACCAAGTCGCTCCTCCCTTGTTAGGTTTTGGAATATCAAAACCAGCACAAGTAACTGAAGCGATAACGGCAGGCGCAGCAGGCGCCATTTCCGGTTCAGCTACGGTGAACATTATCGAACAAAACCTCGATAATCCGAGTAAAATGCTAGAACAACTTGCAAGCTTTGTCTGTGAGATGAAAGCGGCTACCCATAAATAACTAATTTGATAAGAAGGATAATTCAATGTTGTATGTCATTTACGCAGAGGACGTAGCCAATAGTCTACCTTTAAGACTGAGTGTGCGCCCTGCTCACCTAGAAAGATTGGAGTCACTTAAACAACAAGGACGTTTGGTCATTGCCGGTCCTTGTCCGGCAATTGATAGCCCAACTCCTGGTGAAGCAGGATTTACCGGTTCGGTGATCATTGCTGAGTTTGATAGTTTGTCTGATGCTCAACAATGGGCAGATAGCGATCCGTACATTGGGGCCGGAGTTTTCAAAAGTGTAGTCGTGAAACCATTTTCACAAACCTTACCTTAGGCAGATAATCATGGCACTAATAAGCATAACCGAACACCTCAGCATATCTGACGATCAGTTTGAAATGAATGCTATTCGTGCCCAAGGCGCTGGCGGACAAAATGTGAATAAAGTCTCCAGCGCAATCCACCTTCGTTTTGATGTTAACGCCTCTACTTTGCCTGAGTTTTACAAAACAAGTTTGCTCAATAGTAACGACAGCCGGATAACCAATGACGGCATTTTGGTGATAAAAGCTCAAAACTACCGCACGCAGGAACAAAACCGCGAAGATGCCGTTACTCGTTTAATAGAAATTATTAAAAAAGCCGGCGAAAAACCCAAACCTAGACGGGCGACTAAACCCACAAAGTCATCCCAAGTTCGCCGAGTAGAAAGTAAGAAAAAAGCCGGAAAAACCAAATCTCTGCGAAAAAAAGTCGACTTCGATTAACGATAAAAGCCTGCGTTCCAATTCTTAGCCAACCTCTTTCTTATCTACTTAACTGCGGCCATTATGAAAGCTGTTATGTGAAAAAGGATTAGACACTTGGCTACATCGCAGCACTCAAGCTTATGAATTACTAGCCGATACCCTGAGTAACGAAGGGGTGGTGAATGAAAAACACACATAAGTTTACGATTAAATTGATCAAAAGAGCTTTTTTGCTGGCTGTGATCATGTTGAGTATTTCTGCTTGTAATCAACTCTTCTCAATGAAAATTGTTCGATTCGCCGATAAAGACAGCTATCAAGCTGACCCAAAAACGTTGGAAAGTGTGGATAGAACGTTTTACACCGCTTTGCATTTAGGAGACTGGGACTATCAAGGTTCGAATGCGTCTTTTGGAGAAGTCAGAGCGTTCATCAAAATTCCCCAAAAACTAGATTTAGCCAAAGGCGTTCAAGAACAGTATATACAACGAATTATTTGCCCTAGCGCTGATAACTTAGACCTTTGGTACAAATTGAAAAACATAGATTTGGAAATACACATCTACACTAACAATAGAAACAGTACGATTTCAGCTACCTGCGTTAACCCATTGCACAACAGAAACCTACAATCCGTTTAAACCCCAATGCTTAACTAACCGATAAGGTTTAGTTCAGTTATAGTTCAGTTAGTCTCTCCTATTATGAACCTAAGATTTCAAAGGAGAGACAAAATGTTAAATCTAAAAAACATCTCAATTGCCACATTACTTTTCGGTTTTTCTGCTGGTCAAGCGTTAGCCGATACCCGTTATGATTATGCAAAAGTAGTTCGGGTCGATCCGGTATATCAATACTCGACGGTAAAACACCCCATACAGCAGTGTTACCCTGTTGAACGAACAGTTCGCTACAGCAACGATCATCGTCAGCGCACAAACTCAACAATTGCCGGCGCAGTAATTGGTGGTGTGATTGGAAATGTGATTGGCGACAACCGCAGGAGCACAGTAACAGGCGCCATTATCGGCGGCGCAATTGGTAATAGCGTGCAAGGGCCGCAATACAGCACTCGAGTGACCCAACATTGTGAGACCGTATATGAGCCTGCAAAAAAAGTAAGAAAAATCAAAGGTTATAACGTAAAATATCGTTATCAAGGTGCAGCCTATGAAACCTTTATGCATTCGCGCCCAGGTAATACAGTGAAAGTAAAAGTGAAGGTATCACCAGTAAGACATTAAACTATTTGTAATCATAAAAACGCCAACAAATCAGGAACCCATTTTGATTGTGCACATCAGAGGTAAATTGATTTTCTTATTAATGACCCTTGCTCTTTGCTTCGGCGGGCAAGTGTCAGCCCAAGAAACATCAAAAGACAACATTGATAAAGCCCAAGCTGCAAATAGAGTGCTGCAAAAGGTTAACGGTCGAGTATTGCGTGTTAACCAAAGTAAAAATACCTATAAGGTCAAAGTTTTACAGAAAAATGGGCGAGTGGTCACTGTAGATGTCGATAAACGTTCAGGTAAGATAACCAAACAACGTAGTAGAGATAAATAATGCGTATTCTTGTGGTGGAAGATGACAGTAGACTGTTAACCCAATTAGATCAGTTATTACAACAACATGGTTATAGTGTCGATTTAGCCGATGATGGTGCCAAAGCAAGCTATTTGTTAGCTGAACACCCATACGATTTGGCCATAGTCGATATAGGTCTACCTGTAATTGACGGATTTGATGTTATAAAAAATGCGCGTAAAAACGATGTCACCTGCCCTATTCTGATTTTGACAGCGCGGGATCGTTGGCAGGAAAAAGTAGAAGGTTTAGATGCTGGAGCAGATGATTATCTTACTAAACCTTTTCACAATGAAGAACTACTCGCCCGAGCAAAAGCGCTGATTCGTAGATCCTCAGGACAAGCCAATCCGCTTATTGAAAAAGGTCCTATAACACTCGACACCACAGCCGAAGAAGTCGCTGTAAACGGGCAATCCTTAGAGCTCACGGCTTATGAATACAAAGTGTTGGAGTACCTTTTGCTCAATCCACAAAAAATAGTTTCTAAAACGGAATTGACTGAACACATATATGATCAAGATTTTGATTTAGACAGTAACGTGATAGAAGTGTTTGTCGGGCGTTTACGTAAGAAACTAGATCCAGAAAATAATTATAAACCAATTGAAACCCTGCGCGGACGCGGCTACCGAATCAATCGAGAATTATGATCAGGTTATCGTTGCGCCTCAGAAGTTTTGCGGCCGCCTTGCTGGCACTGCTACTTTTCATTCCTTTAGGCGCAATGACCTTAGAACAAGCCTACACGGATAGTCTCAGTCAATCTATGCTCGAACAATTGCGGGTGCAAAGTCTCACCCTTATTTCTGAATTTGAAATGGTAGACGGTGAGCCTGAAATGCCTGAACAACTGTTTAACGACAAGCTCAACATTCCTGGCTCTGGATTGTATGCATTTATTAAAATAAACGATGATGTTGTGTGGCAGTCTTTATCCACTTTAAACTGGTCAGAACAACCTCAGTTAGACGCCCCAATTATTGGTAAAGAAATATTTTTAGCTGAATTTAGTTTGGACGCTGATTATTTCCTGTATTCCTATACCGCTGAGTTTGAAGGTAATGTAGATTTTGAGCCCGTCAGCTTTTTTATTGTGCAAGATAAACTCACCTTTGAAAAAGAGCGGGATGCCTTTTCCAATACCCTTTGGTATTGGCTGGGCTTTTTAGCCTTGTTACTTTTGATCGTATTAATAGCCAGTTTAAATATGGCCTTGAGCCCAATAAACACATTGATTGGTCAAATCAAAAAGACCGAGGAAGGTGATATAGAACGCTTACAACAAACCTACCCGCCTGAATTGGAAAAACTAAAACGCAGTATCAATCACCTGCTCGATACCGAACAGCAGCAACGTAGTCGCTATAAAAATAGTCTTAGCGATCTAGCCCATAGCTTAAAAACCCCTTTAGCTGTGCTTGCCGGTAACCCGAATCTGCCCAGCTCAGCCAATGAACCTTTATCACAAATAAATAATATTATTCAACGCCAATTAAAACGTGCCGTTGCCGGTGCTGGCAGTGGCTGGGATCAGGCAGTTTCGGTATTGCCGATTGTTCAAAAACTACAATCAGCAATGGCTAAAGTGCATGCTGATAAAGATTTATCGATTAGCTTACAAATAGCAGAGAATTGCCAGTTCAAAGGTGACCAAACTGATTTAATGGAATTACTCGGAAATTTAATGGATAACGCCTGTAAAGCGGCAAAGTCTAAAGTCAAAGTGTCTGCACAACAAACCAATACAGTGTTGCGCATTACAGTGGAAGATGACGGCAACGGCATTGAGCCGCAACATCGCCAAGAATTATTGCACCGAGGAAAACGCTTAGACAGTTATCAAGAAGGTCAAGGTATTGGTATGGCGGTGGTCACCGATTTAATCTCTGCTTACCACGGTAAAATGGAAATTACTGACTCCACACTAGGTGGAGCCAAAATTGAAATGACCTTTACTCGGATGCCTGATTGAGCTCAGCTTCATCTTCTTTTTCATCTGGAATATCTTCACTATCGAGCAAGACCGCTATCCACTGACTATCTTGATTGGACTCTAATGCTATTTTTACGATCATAGTCAAAGGCACCGATAACAGCATGCCCACAGTGCCTAATAACCATCCCCAGAAAATTAACGATAAAAACACCACTAAAGTGGATAAGCCTAAGCCTCTGCCTAAAAATTTCGGTTCAACTACATTACCCATAACAGTGTTGGTGACCACATATCCAATGGCGGTGAGTCCAGCCACACCAGGGCCCAATTGTACAAATGCCAGCAATACCGCTGGGACAGCCGCAATAATCGACCCAATGTTTGGAATGTAATTCAATAGAAACGCTAACACCGCCCATAACATAAAGTGATCTAGGCCTAAGAAATATAACCAAAGGCCAATCACCACGCCAGTGCCTATGCTGACGATGGTTTTTATTACTAAATAATTTTTAACCGACACTAAAAACTTATCTATTTGCTGAATCTTCATGGATGGATCATCCAGCGCAATGTGCACTTTCTTAGGCACCGAATCAGCTTCAAAAAGCATAAACACGACAGTTAAAATAATTAATAAAAAGTTAGTCAGTACACTGCCAAAACTGGTGAGTATATTAGTGGCCATACTCATGGCGATGCCGGGATCTAAATAAGACACGAGCAAATCACTGTTTACTTCAATATTAAACAGAGTTTCAAGCTTGCTGGTTATCCATACTAGCTCATCACTTAATTGTTGTTTGTATTGGGGAATATTTTCACGAAATTCGGCCATGGAGTTACCCACTAAACCTGCTAACATAAATCCAAATATCACAATTAACAGTATAACTAGTATCACTGATAACCAACGAGGAACCTTGTATTTAGAAGCCCAATGGATTATTGGATGACACGCCATCGCTATAAAAATAGATAAAAGAAAAGGAACTACGATTGTACTGGCTGCTTTAATACCAGCTAATATAATAACAATACAGGCTAACACTAATATTGCTTTAATCGCAGTGGGCGACTTAGTTTCCATATAGATTCACATTGGATTATTTGATGTTGGTCCACAAACTAGCAGATAATAGACCTATTGAAAACACAACGATTAAACAACATTTCGCGAATTTTAAGGAAGTGACAATAAATGAAGCTGAATCCAGCCACTATCAGAATTAAAAACCTCAGGTTACGCACTTACATTGGTATTAATGAAGATGAAATAGTGAACAAACAAGACGTTATCGTTAATGTGAAAATTCATTACAACGCCGAGCAAGCAACAGACTCAGATGATATGGAAGATGCATTAAATTATAAAATCATTACCAAACGAATTATCAAACTGGTAGAAGACAACCGTTTTTCACTGCTGGAAAAGCTAACATCAGACGTATTGGAAATTGCCGCAGAACATCCTTGGGTAATTTATGCTGAAGCCGAAGTAGATAAGCCCCATGCACTACGTTTCTCAGACTCAGTATCACTGTGCCTATCATGTACTAAAGGGTAATTCTGTTCACTCCAGATTGAAGCAAATAAAATCAGAAAAAGGGCGAATCGCCCTTTTTAATGATTATTTTGAATAGCTTTAATTGTCTACACCATTTTCCGCAATAACTGACTGGTATTTAAGGTTAATAACCTCCAGCATCCTGCAGCACCTAACAAGCCAACAGTGGCCGCACCAACAACTGGAGCAATAATCCAATATTCGAAATGTAGTTTTCCCTGCATTTCAAAAATTTGTGACTGCAATAAATATAAGGTGAGTTCATTGGCAAAGGCTGCCATCAACCCCGCCACTGCACCAATAATTAAAAACTCATAAATAACACTGGCGCGGATCAAGCTGCCTTTGGCCCCTAGCGTACGTAAAATGGCCAACTCTTGCTGGCGCTCATCCATGCTCGCCTGAACTTGCGCAATTAACACCAAAGAACCGGCAATCAACACTAACACTAGAATAAACTCAACCGCCACAGAGACTTGATCAACAATGGCTCTTAATTGATTAATTCTTGCGTCTACATCAAATAAGGTGACACTGGAAAATGGCTGCATTAGCTGCGCTATTTTCGATTTTTGCTCTGTTGGAACATGAAAGCTAGTGATGTAAGTGGGTAGAAATGCCTGCATGGCTTCAGGCTGCAATACAAAAAAGAAATTGGGTTGCATGGTCTGCCAATTGACACTGCGAAGACTGGTCACTTTCACGCTAATCACTTCACTACCAATATTAAATGTTAGTTTGTCATCTAACTTAATATTTAATCTTGACGCTAACCTCTGCTCTACAGAAACCCCGTATTCATCTCCGGTTTGCCATTCGTCTAACCACTTTCCAGCAACAATTTTGTTTTCATTTTGGAGTTGATTACTCCAAGTTAAATTAGCCTCTCGCCCTAGTCCGTTGCGGCCACTATCTTGTTTATCTTCATCTTCTTTAGTGATCTCAGTTCGTATTTTTTCGTCGTTAATCGACACAAACCTAGCCCTAACAACCGGATAAAACACATCGGTTTTAACACCTAACTGTTCGAAATGTTGATTTAATGCAGGACGTTGCTGCTCAGTAATATTTGACATGAAATAGTTAGGAGTGCCTTGCGGTAGCTGGTCGCGCCACTGCGAGACCATGTCGTTACGCATAACCAAAACCACAAGTAACAACATAATAGTGACCGAAAAACTAATCAGCTGCACACTGTTATCCATAGCCCGTCTTTTGATTCTCGCCCAAGCTAACTGCCACGCCCCCATTTTACCTTGACCTAAC
This sequence comes from Alteromonas sp. M12, assembly GCF_037478005.1. Taxonomy (NCBI): domain Bacteria; kingdom Pseudomonadati; phylum Pseudomonadota; class Gammaproteobacteria; order Alteromonadales; family Alteromonadaceae; genus Alteromonas; species Alteromonas sp. M12. The sequence continues at coordinate 2,891,996 of NZ_CP144164.1, forward strand.
TTTCTGCCAACCGCGATCAAACCATAAGTGATGGCCAACAACGCACAGACTAAAACGATACCGGAAACAAACAGGATTAAGCTAATTTGCAAGTTTTGGCTATAGGCCCACATCAATATCAATATGGCTGAACCCGTGGCCGCAAACTGCAGAACTCTGGAACTCATCCCAGCTCCTAAATCACGTCTGAGTACACGTAAAGGCGGAACCGAGAATAATTTTAACAAGGGATAAAGTGAAAACAGAACCGCACAAATCATTCCGGTAAAAACAGCAATGACCAATGGACGCCAATGCCATACGTCGATGGAAACACTGACTTTATCGGCAATCGCCAAAATGACCAATTGTTGAATGATAAAACCGACGACCGTCCCCACTAAGATACCCAACAAGGTGATAAAAGATATTTGATATAAATAAACCCGTTGTACTAATTGTTTACTCGCACCCAGGGTTTTCATGATCGCAACGGGATCATAATGACGTTGGCTATAACGTTGAGCAGCAACGGCAATAGACACTGCCGCCAATACAATTGCTAACAGACTGGCAAGTAAAAAGTATTGCTCAGCTCTGCCTACAGAACGCCCAAGTTGCGAGTCGTCATCTTCTACCGATTGCCAAGAGTGAATTTCTCGATTTAACTGAGGTCGCAGCCAATCATAATAATCATCTAAATCACCGCTATCCCCAACGAAAAAATAGGTGTAGTCAATTCGACTACCTGGGCCAGTAATATGAGTTGCAGCCAAATCGTTAAGGCTTATCAATACCTTCGGATTACCACCAAACACACTAAACCCAGAATCCGGCACATCCGTAATGACTCGGGTTAAAGTGAACTCCTTATCTCCCACCTCAATTTTATCACCAAGCTTTAAACCGAGTTTCTGTAACAACAGTGACTCCGCCCAAGCTTCGCCAGAAGCCGGTAAATTTTTAGTCACCTGACCCAAACCAAAGGGCTCTGTTGAGGTTTTTAACTCACCTTTTAAGGGATAACCGTCATCTGCAGCGCGTAAGCTGGTTAAAGTCATTTGCTCGTTACCAAATACCATGGAGCGGGCATACACTTGCTGGGTGGTTTGCAAGCCTAATTCTTTTGCTTTTGCAATCCAGTTAGGATCAACGGGTTTATCTGACTCTAACAGCCTGTCAGCGGCAATAAACTCGGCAGATTTAGCCGTCAGAGCACCTTGAAGTCGTTCACTGAATAATGAGAGTGACAAAACCGCTGCCACAGACAAAACAATCGCAAACAAAATAATCGTAAGTTCGCCACGTTTAGCTTCGTGCTTGAATAAACGCCAAGCCAAATTAAAACCATATTTCATGTTTAACTAGCCTGCTGTTGTTGGTCTGATTGTGAATCGGATGAGGTAACCTCAGTTAACACACCCGCTTGCATACTCAACTGACGCTGACACTGTTTCGCCAATACGGGATCATGGGTAACAAGCACTAAAGTAGTATCTGAGTCTCTATTTAACTCGAACAACAAAGACTCTACTTTTTCACTATTAGCGGCATCCAAATTACCGGTTGGTTCATCCGCAAATAAAATTTTAGGCTTAGTGATAAAGGCACGTGCTATCGCTACACGTTGTTGCTCACCGCCTGACAATTGATTGGGATAGTGATTGCCACGATGTCCCAAGCCGACCTGTTCAAGAATTTGTTGACCAAGCTGTTTGGCATTATCTAAACCCGCTATTTCAGCCGGAAGCATAATATTTTCCAATGCGGTTAAGCTTTGCACCAACATAAAACTTTGAAATATAAATCCAACTTTTTCGCCCCGTAGCCTAGCACGCTGTTCTTCATCCATAGAATGCAAAGGCGCACCAGCCAAGAAGATCTCACCTTCGGTTACCTGATCCAGACCCGCTAACAAACTCAGCAGTGTAGACTTACCGGAACCCGACGCACCAATAATGGCAACCGACTCACCAGCCTTGACTTTAAAACTAATTGGTTGAAGGATCTGAAGTTCACCTTCGCTCGTACTTACTACTTTGGTGATTTGTTTAGTTTCTATCATTACATTTGGAGTTGTTGTCATAGTGCACTTATGGTTTAAAAGAGACAGAAATCGTCTGTTTATTGTTGGGTTAATAGTTATACTTTTACTGAGTATTTCAGATCACTTGCAAGCTCAACAAGCTGACGATCCACAATCGGTAAAAATACTGATTCTAGGAGATAGCTTAAGCGCTGCTTATGGGCTAACGCAAGAACAAGGTTGGGTTAGTTTGTTACAAAATGCATGGCAAAACCAAGGCATAAACGTTGTAAACGCCGCAATAAGCGGTGAAACGACAGACGGTGCTTTAGCTCGGCTTCCCAGATTACTCGATCAACACTCCCCTACCCATTTATACATTGAATTGGGTGGTAATGACGGATTGCAAGGTCACCCAGTGAAAAAAATGCAGGCCAACATTCAACAGATGATTGATATGGCTCAACAGCAAGGGCTTTCGGTAATTTTACAGCAAATGCAGATACCCACTAATTACGGTCGCAGATATAACCAAATGTTCACCGGCATGTTCACTGAGCTATCCGTTGAAAATGAGATTCCTTTAATCCCGTTCTTTTTACAGGAAATTGCCTTAGACAAATCACTAATGCAAAAAGATGGCATCCACCCTAATTTGCAAGCGCAACCGATGATCGCGAATTTTATGCAACAACAATTAGAACAATGGATTGACTAAATGTAAGCATATTAGCTTGTTATAGACGCTGTGCGATTGACAGAGTTGTTTATTTCACAATAGTGCATGCTGTTATTTTTTGTACTATATTTACCAATAGTTATCAGCAACGAGGATTATTAAAATGGAAGTAGGTTCTTCATCTAGCAGTACAGCTGCCCAAGCAGCTCCGCAGCAACAAGCTCGTCAGGTTGAAACTCAACAACGGCAAGCCGAGCTTGAATCACCGTCTCAATCATCTTCGACTCAAAACAGTCCTACACCTGACTCACGTGTGGGCTCAGTTATTAATACCCAAGCTTAATCGGTATTAACATAGCTAGTTTCGTCTAAACAGGCGATCAATTTTAAAAAACCGAGCCATTAGTGCTCGGTTTTTTTATCGCTGTACACAATATACAAAAAGCAACTTCTCTATCGGTCTTTTCAATTGATAACTATTTTTAGTCTGCCATTCTTTATATAGGAGTTTTATGACAAGACGATATTCTTAATCGATAACACTTCATTTGGTTTATATACCTAGCTGTTAATTGGTTGTCAGGCAAAGGGCAATTATCATTTGTTCACCTAATGACCGTTGCATCTGCCAAATCACAGCTAAAATGCGTATAGCAGTGCGACAAATGACTGCTAAAACATGCAATCAATCTAAAAATAACGTTTTTTATGTTTTTATTTTCAATTTAATGCAAAGTTTCTATCCTTCAAAAATCGAATTAAACAGTACTAATTTAAAAAAGATTCAATACATTTGTACAAATAAGTGTCATGTTGTAGATTTTTTAACTGGCTTTGCTTAGATATCGAGCAATCAAACAATTCTGTTAAAAAAAGGGTTGACGACCTTATGCCTTATCAGCATAATACGCGCCACTCCAAAGCGGAGTACCCAAAGATAGATGGCTACGTAGCTCAGCTGGTTAGAGCACATCACTCATAATGATGGGGTCGCAGGTTCGAGTCCCGCCGTAGCCACCAAGTCTTGTTTTAGAACAAGCATGTGCGGAAGTGGTGGAATTGGTAGACACGCTGGATTTAGGTTCCAGTGCTTCACGGCGTGAGAGTTCAAGTCTCTCCTTCCGCACCATCTTTGTTGGGGTATAGCCAAGCGGTAAGGCAGCGGGTTTTGATCCCGCCATTCGTTGGTTCAAATCCAGCTACCCCAGCCATCTTTTGCGTAGCAAGTGCATTTGCACTTGCTGCCATTTGGGGTATAGCCAAGCGGTAAGGCAGCGGGTTTTGATCCCGCCATTCGTTGGTTCAAATCCAGCTACCCCAGCCATATTTAAGCCCAAGATTTTGTCTTGGGCTTTTTTATTTGTTGTCAAATGATAGCCCTCCTTCTCTTTACATAAGAACTAGATCACTTCAAACTGCAGCTATAAAAATTATAAATGGGCAAGGATTCGAGTGATAAACGACATTGTAAGTTTCATAAACGATCTATTATGGAACAGAGGGTTAAGTGTTTTATGGGAAACCGAAGGGGAGCAATCTAATTTTTACTTTCCTATACTTGCAGTCATGTTGGTATTTGCTGGAGTATGGTTCACTGTCAGGTTAGGTTTTTTACAATTCCGACATTTCGGGCACATGTTTAGCATCATGAAAAACAGTACCCAAAGTGATGCCTCAGGAATTAGTTCATTTCAAGCATTGTGTACCAGCCTATCCGCTCGAGTAGGCACCGGAAATTTGGCTGGCGTCGCGGTTGCCATTTCACTCGGTGGCTCAGGTTCGATTTTCTGGATGTGGATGATTGCCTTGCTTGGTATGGCAACAGGCTTCGCAGAAAGCGTTTTGGGCCAACTTTATAAAGTCCGAGATATAAATGGTGAATTCCGAGGCGGTCCCGCCTACTACATTCAACAAGGTCTCAATAAACGCTGGTTAGCGGTGCTATTTTCATTATTCCTGTTTTTGGGATATGGATTTATTTTTAGCGCCGTACAAGCAAACACTATTACTGACGCTTTAAATCACGCCTATGAAATTCCGACCCATTATTCAGGTCTAGTGATTATCCTAATGGCCGGTATGATAGTCGTTGGCGGCCTTCGCGCTATTGCCAGATTCGCCGAATGGATAGTGCCTTTTATGGCCATTACATATGTTTTGGTAACCTTGGGAATTGCCATCGCTAATTACGAACTTGTCCCTGCTATGCTTTCAGACATAATTTCATCAGCCTTCGGTTTACACGAAGCTGCGGCTGGGGCCTTAGGTGCAGCAATTAAGAATGGTATACAACGAGGGCTTTATTCGAACGAAGCCGGATCTGGAAGTGTACCCCATGCAGCAGCTGGAGCATCACCGAATCCTAACCACCCTGTTTCACAGGGTTATGTACAAATGCTCGGTGTCTTTATAGATACAATGATCTTATGTACTTGCACAGCCATTGTCATATTGTTAGCAGGTGGTTCAAGTAGTGAGCAGATGGAAGGTATACGTTTAACCCAAGATGCGATGGGCAGTCACTTAGGTGAATTTGGCGGTGATTTTGTTGCGGCAGCCATTAGTTTATTCGCATTTACGTCTGTGGTTGCCAATTATGCGTATGGAGAAAGTAATCTCCACATGTTTAAATTAGACAATAAAGTCGGACGCTGGGTATACACGGGCGGTTATCTTTTGATGATTTTTTGGGGTTCAATGGCCTCATTACCAAAAGTCTGGGCAATGGCCGATATGGCGTTAGGCTTGATGACATTTATTAATATTATCGCCATAGTGTTAATGACTCCCACGATAGTTTCAATCAGCCAGGATTACTTTGAAAAACGTAAGAAAGGTCAAAAACCAGAATACTTAAATGGTGACTGTGAGATCCAAGGCGAAACTGAAAAAGGAATCTGGGGGAAATAACCCCCTTCCCTACAGGATTGGCGCTGGTTTAGGTCAATCCTAATGCTACCTTCATAACTTGTTTTTTAATTGGTCCGGCATTGTCAGCCAAACTCAAACCAAGGTTTCTGAGTAGTTTCAAAGGCAAGTTATCATTGCTAAATGCCGCGTAAATTGCATCCATAGTCGACATCATTAATAAATTCGATGATTTTCGTTTATTTTCATATTGTTTTAATAATGGCAGCACTGAGGTTGCTTGTTTATCCCAGTTACTCAAACATTCTAAAAGTGCAGACACATCACGAAAACCTAAATTCACGCCTTGTCCTGCTAATGGATTAATGGTGTGCGCTGCGTCGCCGATTAATACTGAATTACCTTTGCAATATTGATTTGCATGCATCCGTGTTAATGGAAAACTGGCGCTTTGAAGTATCTCAAAATCACCAAGTTTTTTAGGAAAATTCGCCATAATTTGGGTTTTCAAATTACTTAGATTCAGACGTTTTAACTCTGCAATTTTATCCGCTGAGTCATACCAAACCAATGAAGCAAAACCATCATACAACGGTAGGAATGCCAAAGGGCCTGAGGGTTTAAATTTCTGCCAGGTTATTTCTTGCTGTTTAGCGTCCGCCAATTTGATGTTGATGCCCATCGCATGTTGCTCATACTGCCAGCCTTGTTGACCAATATTCAAGCTACTTCTCACCTGCGAATTTGCCCCATCCGCCCCGATTAAAATAGTACATTGGTAAGATGAATTATCAGCGGTATTAATGATATTGGGTACACCGTTTTGAATTTCTTTAATCGTTGCCCCACTTACCAAGGTAATATTTGGCAAGGAATGAATACGATTTAGCAATGCCAACTGAATTAATCTATTCTCAATAATGAAACCCAGTTGCTGCTGATTTATTTCATTACAATCAAATTGCGTCGCGCCCTTGTCGCTTTCCCACACTAACATTTTTTTAAATGGGCAAAAGCGCATGGATTGAACATCTTGCCAGGCTCCCAAAGAATTCAACAATGAATAAGCATTAATGTTAATGGCGGATACTCGCATATCTGGCGGCTGTTCAGGAGAGTACGCTTCGGGTAATTTCGCTTCAAATATAACAACATCGAGCCCCTGCTGAGCAAGTCCTACAGCAGTTGCAGCACCCACCATTCCTCCACCAACAATACCTACATCAAACATATTTTTTAATCACGCTGAATTACTTTTGATGGCTATATCATACTGAAATAAATCCAGTTTAATCAGTAAAAAATTAAATAAATTAGGGGACATGATCGCGCCGCAGTTAAATAACAGATGAAAGCTAGATCCAATCAACAAATAACGTTAAAATAAGCGGTTCGGTTTAGCCAGTTTGTAACAAATTTGTCTAGCATAGTCAGTCGATGGTGGCGTCTAAATGGCATATAAAAATTAGGGTTTAAAAACGCAATATGAGCAAAAAGTTATACATTAAAACGTGGGGCTGTCAAATGAACGAGTATGATTCGGAAAAAATGGCCGATCTACTTGATGCTACTCATGGTTATGAGCTTGCTGACGAAGCAGAAGATGCTGATGTTATCTTGTTGAACACCTGCTCTATTCGCGAAAAAGCCCAAGAAAAAGTATTCCATCAATTGGGGCGCTGGAAAAACTTAAAAAAACACAAGCCTGAATTGATTATCGGTGTGGGTGGTTGTGTTGCCTCACAAGAAGGCACCACGATAAGACAACGAGCACCTTTTGTGGATTTGATTTTTGGTCCGCAAACATTGCATCGATTGCCAGAGATGATCAACCAGATAAAAGGTGGCTCAAAATCAGTTATTGATGTCAGTTTCCCTGAGATTGAAAAATTTGACCGTCTACCGGAACCACGGGCAGATGGTCCAAGCGCATTTGTTTCTATTATGGAAGGATGTTCCAAATACTGCAGTTTTTGCGTTGTACCTTATACACGAGGCGAAGAAGTAAGCCGTCCGGTTGATGATGTGTTACTCGAAGTAGCGCAACTAGCTGAACAAGGTGTTCGCGAGGTAAATCTACTTGGTCAAAATGTAAATGCATTTAGAGGACCTCATTTCGATGAAAGCATTTGCAACTTTGCCGAATTACTTGAATTAATTGCCTCCATCGATGGCATCGATAGAATTCGTTATACAACGTCTCATCCGGTTGAGTTTACTGATGATTTGATTGAAGCCTACGCGTCGATTCCAGAATTGGTTGATCACCTGCATCTTCCTGTGCAAAGCGGCGCAGACCGAATTTTAAATTTGATGAAACGTGGCCATACAGCTATCGAATTTAAATCAAAAATTCGTCGACTTAAAAAAATTCGCCCTAATCTTTGTATGTCCTCAGACTTTATTATTGGTTTCCCCGGAGAAACAGATGAAGACTTTCAAGCGACAATGGATTTAATCCAAGCAATAGATTTTGATATGAGTTTTAGTTTCATCTATAGCGCACGACCAGGTACGCCTGCGGCCGACTTGCCAGATGACGTCAGCGAAGAAACCAAAAAACAACGTCTGCAAATTTTACAAAGTAGAATTAATCAACAGGCCTTGCGAATAGCCAGAAATATGCTTCACACGGAACAACGTATATTAGTTGAAGGCCCATCGAAAAAGAATCCAATGGAGTTGTCTGGCCGTACTGAAAATAATCGTGTTGTAAACTTCGAAGGTACACCAGACATGATTGGTGAATTCATCGATGTCAAAATTACTGACGTGTTCGCGAACTCATTGCGAGGAGACGTTGTCAGACGTGAAAAAGATATGGGCTTGAGAGTCAGTGTTGCACCTAAATCTATCTTGTCAAAACAGACAGTTCAAGAAGATGCATTAGGTGTACAGAAATTTTCGCCAACATCACATTAAACTAGTCAAAAAGGTAAAATTCAATTTTGAGTACTATTGTCAGCAGCGAAGTGTTTTTAGAACCAGCCGATCACAAACGTCTATCAAGTTTGTGCGGACCATTAGATGACAACATAAAGCAAATAGAACGCCGTTTAGGGGTTGAAATCACATATCGCAATAATGAATTTAAAGTGATAGGCGATCCTTTACAAAGTAACGGTGCGGCCGAATTACTTAAATTGCTTTATATCGAAACTCAACCTATTAAAGGTAAGATTCCAATGTTGGAATCTGATCAGGTTCACTTAGCCATTCAAGAAGCAAAATGCCTTGAAAGAGCGGAAGCGGGACATTACGGCAAAGAAGTACATATTAAAACTCGTAGGGGCGTGATCAAACCAAGAAACCCCAATCAGAGCCAATATGTGTCTAATATATTAAACCATGACATCAGTTTCGGTGTGGGCCCAGCTGGTACAGGTAAAACCTATTTAGCGGTTGCTTGTGCTGTTGATGCATTGGAACGCCAAGAAATCCGCCGAATCCTGCTAACTCGACCAGCAGTTGAAGCGGGTGAAAAACTCGGGTTTTTACCCGGTGATCTATCTCAAAAAGTTGATCCTTATCTTCGCCCTCTGTATGACGCCCTTTTCGAAATGTTAGGATTTGAAAAAGTTGAAAAACTTATCGAACGTAATGTTATCGAAGTAGCGCCTTTAGCTTACATGCGTGGCCGAACATTAAATGACGCTTTTATCATCTTAGATGAAAGTCAAAACACCACTGTAGAACAAATGAAAATGTTCTTAACTCGTATTGGTTTCAATTCACGTGCGGTGATTACCGGTGACATTACGCAAATAGACTTACCAAGAGGGGTACGCTCTGGATTGCGTCACACCATAGACGTATTAAAGGACGTTCAAGATATTTCCTTTAACTTTTTCACTGCTAACGATGTAGTTCGGCACCCCGTGGTCGCGCGAATCGTTCGAGCATATGAAGAATTTGAGTCTGCTCAAGAAAAAGCTAAATTGCAAAAACAAGCAGAGCAAAGCGCTAAAGGTGAAAATGAGAAGCCGATTAAGTGAATATTGACCTAGATATCCAAATTGCTTGCGAAAATAACAATCTCCCAACAGCTCAACAATTCGAGCAGTGGGTTAAATTCGCGTTAGCCGATCAACAAATCGATGAAACAGAGTTAACGATTAGAATCGTGACACCTGAAGAAAGCCAAAATTTAAACGCGACATACCGTGAAAAAGACAAACCCACCAATATATTATCCTTTCCGTTTGAGGCCCCGGCTGAAATAGAACTTAATTTATTAGGCGATTTAGTCGTTTGCGCAGACATAGTTGAAAAAGAAGCTGAGCAACAAAATAAACTATTATCCGATCACTGGGCACATATGATTGTCCATGGAAGCCTCCATTTACTTGGGTTTGACCATGTAGATGATCAGGATGCAGAAATAATGGAAAGTCTAGAAGTGCAAATTTTAACAAAATTAGGCATTGACGACCCCTATCAAGATCATTAAATATAGTGATCCAAGGAACCTAAAAAAGATATTATGAGCGAAGACAACCCCCACTCTACTAGCGGTTCTACGAATAAAAGCTGGCTAGATAAACTAGTACAAACTTTTAACGCAGAACCGAAAAGTAAAGAAGCATTGGTTGATATTATATCCGATGCAGAGCAACGAGAAGTAATTGACCCGCAGACCAGAGAGATGATTGAAGGTGTGATGGGCGTCAATGAAATGCGTGTAAGGGACATCATGATCCCTAGAGCGCAAATGATGACCATTAATGTTGACGAGTCAGTAGAAGAATTTCTACCGGTGATGCTGGAGTCTGCTCACTCTCGATTCCCAGTAATCAACGAAGACAAAGATCACATTGAAGGAATTCTATTAGCCAAAGACCTACTTGCTTATGCATTCATCCCTGGAAAGGAATTTCACCTAAAAGACGTATTACGACCAGCTGTTATTGTACCTGAAAGTAAACGTGTTGACGTTTTGCTCAAAGAGTTCAGGCAGCAACGTTATCATATGGCGATAGTGGTAGATGAATACGGTGGCGTGTCAGGTCTTGTTACGATAGAAGATATTCTAGAGTTGATTGTAGGCGAGATAGAAGACGAACATGATATCGAAGAAAATGATTCTGACGATATTCGTCCTCTAAATACTTACACATACTCTGTTAAAGCACTCACACCAATCGAAGATTTCAATCAATTCTTTGAAACCCACTATGATGTTGAACAAGCCGATACCATTGGTGGCATAGTTTTGAAAGCATTTGGGCATATGCCAATGACGGATGACGAGATTGAAATTGAAGGTCTGATATTTAAAATTACTAATTCAGATAAACGTCGATTGTTACAACTGAAAGTGACCTTACCCAACAAAGAAGACTAAGTGTAAAAAACCATGCTGCATTATATTGGTGTTATTTTATTGGGTGCATTAATGACGTTCAGTTATGCACCTTTTTCACTTTGGTTTTTAACGCCCATTTTATTAACTGGGTTCTTTTATCGCTTATTAGTCAGTAAATCAGGATTTAAAACCGGCTTTGCATTTGGTTTAGGTTGGTTTGGTGCCGGTATTTCGTGGGTTCACGTAAGTATTGCAGACTTTGGTGGACTCCCCTTGATTGGCTCAGTAGGGCTTATGGTTCTGCTCTGCAGTTTTTTAGCCTTGTATCCGGGATTGTTCGCGTTTGTCCTCAAACGATATTGCAAACTGCGTTACTGGCCATTGTTGGCACCTTTTATTTGGTTTATAAGCGAATTTATTCGAAGTTGGTTATTTACTGGATTTCCTTGGTTATCTATTGGTTACAGTCAACTTCTTGGTCCCCTTTCCGGCTGGATACCGGTTTTCGGTGAGACGGGTCTGAGTGTTATTTTAATCGCTTTAGCAGTCTCATGCGCATTAAGTGTAAAACAAAAGGTTTATATTCCTACCATTGCCTTAGCTTCAATCATATTTATAGGCGGATGGGCATTAAACTCAGTTAATTGGGTGACGCCCAAGGCAAGCACAGTCTCCATTGCAATGGTGCAAGGCAATATAAAACAAGAAATGCGCTGGGCTCCAGAAGAAGAAGCTCCGACCATGGAAAAATACCGCAAATTGACCGAAGGTCATTGGCAGAATCAACTCATTATTTGGCCTGAAGCGGCTATTCCCCAATTAGAATCAACTGCGGAATCCTTTTTGCGTCAATTAGATAGCCAAGCAACCGAGCAGGATACAGGGTTAATCACCGGTATAGTCAACTACGATTATGACTCACGACAAGCGTTTAATAACCTCATTGCCATAGGTAAAAAGCTGCCTGAGGATACGCAGGGACAATATCATTATTTGCACTCAAACAGATACGATAAGCATCATTTGCTGCCATTTGGCGAATTTATTCCGTTTGAAAGTTGGCTAAGACAACTTGCACCGATTTTTGATTTACCGATGTCATCCTTTACCAGAGGTGATTATTTGCAATCGAATCTGGTCTCAAATGGCATCAATTTGGCTCCTGCGATTTGTTTTGAGATTGCATTTCCTAGGCAAATCGCTGCAAATTTAACAACTGAAACCGATTTCATCATCACTGTGAGTAATGATGCTTGGTTTGGTCATTCCCATGGTCCCGATCAGCACCTTGAAATTGCCCAAGTCAGAGCAAAAGAGTTTGGCATTCCAGTTTTACGGGCAACGAACAATGGTATTACTGCCTTCATCGGTTACGACGGAACAATAATTAGTCGACTTCCGCAATTTAAGGCGGGTGTATTATCGGCTGAAATAGCCAGTACAACAGGCTTCACACCCTACAGAAAGTGGCAAGACTTGCCGCTATGGATTTTGAGCTTGATCGCTTTGGGATGGGCTTGGAGAGACTACACTAAACGCACAGATTGATAGTATTTTAATTGATAAGGTTTTAATTGATAGCGTTTTAAAATTTGAGGTTTTGCCTACTAAGCAAGGCACTTTGGCTGGTAGTGTGGAAGCAAAAACCAGCCGCAGCACTGAATATTCAAATTAAATCAAACTTTAGCTTAAATTGCCGCCGCCTGAGAATTCAAACTTAAATATATTCGACCTGACACACTTCATATTCTACAGTGCCTGCAGGAGTTTGAATTGTAACAATGTCGTCTTCTTCTTTACCTATCAAACCACGGGCGATAGGTGAATTCACAGAGATTAGATTATTTTTAATGTCTGCCTCATCATCACCTACGATTTTATAGGTTGTTTCTTCATCAGATTCAACATTGATGATAGTGACTGTTGCCCCAAAAATAACTTTTCCATTGTTTGTTATTTTAGTTACATCAATAATTTGTGCATTAGATAACTTACCTTCGATATCCTGAATGCGGCCTTCACAAAAACTCTGTTGTTCGCGGGCTGCATGATATTCGGCATTTTCTTTTAAATCACCATGCTCCCTAGCTTCTGCTATGGATTGAATGATTTGTGGACGCTTAACAGATTTAAGTTCATTAAGCTCTGCGCGCAACATTTCTGCGCCTTTTGCTGTCATTGGATATTGATTCATTGATCAACGCTCACTTATATGTGCTTTTGTTTATGTTGAGGTTAATTAAAAAGTGCGCAGTGAATGCGCACTTTTATTACTAGAAATTTTGCTTAGTTTACCACAAGTTTAGCGTTCGTTAACTCTCTGGTGTAAAGATTGGACCGAGTTTACTTTCGCGCGATCATCTGCAGTTTGGGCATTTACTGTCGCAAATGCTGCATTCAAAGTTGTGGTATAGGTGATTTTATTGAGCAATGCTTCACGACGAATATACACAGAATCATTTATCGCTTTGCGTCCCTCAGTAGTATTCACAATATAACAATATTCGCCATTTTTAATGGCGTCAACAATGTTTGGACGACCTTCTGTAAGTTTATTAACCACACTACAGGCAATTCCAACATCGTTTAACTCTTTTGCAGTACCCGAGGTAGCCTCTAAACTGAAGCCTTTCTCAATCATTTTACGGGCAAGTTCAACAACGCGTTTTTTGTCATTGTGACGAACTGAAATCAGCGCTTTACCTTTCTGCGGAATGGGCGCACCAGCGCCTAAGTTAGCTTTGGCATAGGCTTCTTCAAAGGTATCCCCTACTCCCATCACTTCACCTGTTGAACGCATTTCTGGGCCCAACAAAGGATCAACACCTTGAAACTTAGCAAACGGCAGAACAACTTCTTTGACAGAATAAAACGGCGGGATAATTTCCTCCGTCACCCCTTGTGAAGGAAGTGATTGACCAACCATTGCACGAGCGCCTATTTTTGCAAGCGCCATTCCTGTTGCTTTAGATACAAACGGAACAGTACGAGCAGCGCGCGGGTTTACTTCAATTAAGTACACTTCACCATTTTTCACGGCAAATTGTGTATTCATCAAACCCACGACACCTAGTTCTAGGGCCATATCTTTAACTTGCTTACGCATTACGTCTTGGATTTCTTGACTCAATGAGTATGGCGGTAAGGAACAGGCAGAATCACCAGAGTGAACTCCAGCTTGTTCTATATGCTCCATAATTCCGCCGATTACCACGTTTTCACCATCACACATGGCGTCGATATCAACTTCAATGGCATCATCAAGGAAACGGTCAAGTAACACTGGAGAGTCATTTGAAACTTTCACAGCTTCATTCAAGTATCGTTTTAAATCTTTTAAGTCGTAAACAATTTCCATTGCACGACCACCTAGAACATAAGACGGACGAACAACTAATGGAAAACCAATTTTTTCAGCTTCAACCAACGCCTGCTCCATGTTGCTAACGGTGCTATTTGCGGGTTGTTTTAGGTTTAATTTATTGACCATATGTTGGAAGCGTTCACGATCTTCAGCTCTATCGATAGCATCAGGAGATGTACCAATAATTGGCACGCCGGCAGCTTCTAACTCGCGAGCGAGTTTCAATGGTGTTTGGCCACCATACTGCACTATGACGCCCTTAGGCTTTTCGATACGTACAATTTCGAGCACATCTTCTAAGGTAACGGATTCAAAGTATAACCGGTCAGACGTATCATAATCAGTAGAAACGGTTTCTGGGTTACAGTTAACCATGATAGTTTCATAGCCATCTTCACGCATTGCTAGCGCTGCATGAACACAACAGTAGTCAAATTCGATACCTTGACCTATTCGGTTAGGACCGCCGCCCAACACCATAATCTTATCTTTATCCGATGGATTAGCTTCACATTCTTCATCATAAGTTGAATACATGTAAGCTGTACTAGTCGAAAACTCCGCTGCACAGGTATCTACGCGCTTATAAACAGGTGTGATTTCCATCGAGTGTCTAAGTTCACGCACGTCACTTTCGGCGACATTAGTTAACTCAGCCAAACGAGAATCAGCAAACCCTTTGCGTTTTAAGGTGCGCATCAAGTCATAATCGATCCCGGATAGGCCAATTTCAGCCACCTGTTTTTCAAGGTTCACAAGGTCTTCAATCTGAACCAAATACCAACGATCAATGTTGGTCAGTGAGAAAACTTGCTCAACTGACATGCCCATTCTCATTGCATCAGCAATATACCAAATGCGCTCTGCGCCTGGTTCTCTGAGCTCGCGGATAATAATCGCTTCACTTTCCGGATCTTCAATATCGATAATCGGGTTTAAGCCATTAACGCCAACTTCTAGGCCTCGTAACGCTTTTTGCAAAGACTCTTGCTGATTACGGCCAATTGCCATCACTTCACCGACAGATTTCATCTGTGTGGTTAAGCGATCATTAGCACCAGCGAATTTTTCGAAGTTAAAACGAGGGATTTTAGTGACAACATAGTCAATCGCAGGCTCAAACGATGCTGGGGTTAAACCACCAGTAATATCATTTGCCAGTTCATCTAAGGTGTAGCCAACCGCTAATTTAGCCGCAACTTTCGCAATTGGAAAACCTGTGGCCTTCGACGCTAGTGCAGAAGATCTAGACACCCGAGGATTCATTTCTATGATAACCATGCGGCCAGTTTTTGGGTCAACACCAAACTGTACGTTTGAACCGCCAGTTTCAACACCAATCTCACGCAATACTGCCATTGCTGCATTACGCATAATTTGAAATTCTTTATCTGTCAGGGTTTGCGCTGGTGCAACCGTTATTGAATCACCAGTATGAACACCCATTGGATCGAAGTTTTCGATGGTACAAACAATAATACAATTATCGCTTTTATCTCGTACCACTTCCATTTCGTATTCTTTCCAACCAATTAGCGATTCATCAATGAGTAACTCACTGGTTGGTGAAAGGTCTAACCCGCGGCGACAAATCTCATCAAACTCATCAACGTTATAGGCGATACCGCCACCGGAGCCGCCCATAGTGAACGAAGGTCTGATTATACAAGGAAAACCAATACGACTCAGCACATCATGAGCTTGTTCGATGGTATGTGCGATTTCAGCTCTTGGACAAGCCAAACCAATTGATTTCATCGCCTTATCAAAACGCTCACGGTCTTCTGCTTTATCAATTGCATCGGCTGTCGCGCCAATCATCTCAACAGAGTACTCTTCCAATACACCATGTTTGTTCAAATCAAGGGCGCAGTTAAGTGCCGTTTGACCACCCATAGTAGGTAAAATTGCGTCTGGGCGTTCTTTTTCAATTATGCGTTTTACCACTTCCCAGTGGATGGGTTCAATGTAAGTCGCATCAGCCATTTCCGGGTCTGTCATAATGGTAGCAGGATTGGAATTGACTAGAATAACTCTATACCCTTCTTCACGTAGGGCTTTACAGGCTTGAGCTCCTGAATAATCAAATTCGCATGCCTGGCCAATTACAATTGGACCCGCGCCCAGAATCAGAATGCTTTTTAAATCAGTACGTTTTGGCATAGTATTCTTTCTCTAAGTATCAAGCTGAAATTGAAGTAGTTGCTGATTTTGATTTTTCTATCAGCTCAATAAAATGATCAAACAAGGGAGCTGCATCATGGGGACCTGGACTTGCTTCAGGATGCCCTTGAAAGCTAAATGCCGGTTTGTCATTTCTGTGTATGCCTTGCAACGACTTATCAAACAAAGATACGTGTGTCACATCCAAATTATCTGGCAAAGAAGACTCGTCCACTGCAAAACCGTGGTTTTGGCTGGTAATCATTACCACATCACGCTTTAAGTCTTTAACCGGATGATTTGCGCCATGATGACCAAACTTCATTTTTTCTGTTTTTGCACCACTGGCTAACGCCAACAATTGGTGACCTAAACAAATACCAAAAATAGGAATCTCGGTTTCCAAGAAAGTTTTGATAGCGGCAATAGCGTAATCACAAGGTTCAGGATCACCAGGGCCATTGGATAAAAATATTCCATCTGGCTGCATTGCTAACACTTCTTCGGCAGGTGTTGTAGCTGGCACCACAGTTAAGCGGCAACTTCTATCTACTAACATGCGCAATATATTGTGTTTCGCACCAAAATCATAAGCAACTACATGAAACTTACAATCTTCTACATTTTTCGCATATCCGGTTTCTAAAGACCACACACCATCTTGCCATGGATATGCTTTATCTGTAGTCACCACTTTCGCTAGATCCATTCCTTTCAAACCCGGAAACGCTTGAGCAGCACTTAAGGCTTCAGAAACATCATCTTGATTAAAATCATCAACAGTGACAATGCAACCTTTAAGCGCGCCTTTGTCTCGAAGGATGCGTGTCAATCGACGAGTATCAATATCGGCAATGCCTAAAATATTGTTATGTTTCAAATAGTCAGAAAGAGAAGATTGATTACGGAAGTTACTAGCTAATAAAGGAAGGTCTCGAATAATTAGGCCTTTAGCCCAAATTTTTGTGGATTCAACATCTTCTTCATTAGTACCAGTATTACCTATATGAGGATAAGTTAAGGTAATAATTTGTTCAGCATATGAAGGGTCAGTCAAAATCTCCTGATAGCCTGTCATTGATGTATTAAACACCACTTCACCGACAGAAACACCAGAAGCTCCAATTGATGTGCCTTTGAAAACAGAACCGTCTTCTAGCACCAAAAGAGCAGAAATAGCCAAGTCAACCTCCTAATTAAGGACAACCCAAGGTTTTTTTGCAAGCTAAGCATCAAAACCCTATAAAAAACGGGTTGAAATTATTAATTTACATCCCGTTTACCTCATCACCGCTAGTATTTTCGGGAGATTAAGCACATCTCATCCGAAAATTTGGCAAATTCCCGAGATCATACACTAATGGTTTTATTTGATCCATTAGAATGTAGAAAAATTACTAAAATGAGCATTTGATTCAAAATTCGTAGGTAAGTCATTAAAACGTCAAATTAAGCAACCGGTAAACGCCACTTAATTTTTACCCACTATTTTAGTTCAGATTAATTAAACCCCAGCACATCCTGCATAGAATATAGTCCGGCAGGTTTGCCAACCAGCCATTTAGCAGCGGTTATCGCACCTTTAGCAAAGGTCAATCGACTAGAAGCTTTGTGAGTGATCTCTAGTCGCTCACCAATATCTGCGAATAACGCTGTGTGTTCACCAACCACGTCGCCCGCTCTGACGGTAGCAAATCCAATTGTTTCATGTTTGCGCTCACCAGTGTCACCTTCCCTTCCGTACACGGCACATTGCTTTAAATCACGGCCAATTTCGTCAGCGATAGCCTCTCCAATTGCCATAGCAGTTCCAGATGGCGCATCTTTTTTAAAACGATGATGGGCTTCAAGAATTTCGATGTCTGCTGTATCGCCCATTGTTTTTGCCGCCTGACGAACCAAATTCAACATAAGATTAACGCCTACACTGTAGTTCGCCGCAAACACAACTGGAATCTTAGTAGCCGCATTTTGCAACAGCGCTTTTTGATTATCGTTCAGTCCAGTGGTGCCAATCACAATGGCTTTATTATTTGCCACGCACCAAGCTAAATTTTGTTCAAGCACATCGGGCAGCGTAAAATCGATGACGACGTCTATCTCAGGTGCTTGTTGGTCTAAACTTGCTGTAATGCTAAGATTTTGTTTACCAATACCGGCTAACTCGCCAGCGTCCATTCCAATCCATTGCGAACCTTCTCGTACAGAAGCTGCGGCCAAATTCACGTTATCATCTAAATGGGCGGCATCTATTAATACACGGCCCATTCGGCCATTGGCTCCCAAAATACCAATTCCTGTCATTTTCTACTCATTTCAATTAGATAAATACTATTGAATATTGTGCAATATAAACACCTAATTTGCAGCAGTAAAAAAGCGATAAGTTATATTTGATTGGAAATCTTCATAGCAGTTTTTAAGCTGATTAAGATTTTGTAACCTGATATATATTGATTCAAACTCTGATTCCGCTACATTAGGGTAAATTAAATTAATGTTGCCGTATGATTGTGTCTTATCAACTAATAGAAACATCCACTTTACCCGATCCATTAGAAATTGATTTTGAACCTCTAAATAGCCGTTATAGACCCATGGCTATCTGCTCTACTTGGCTGTTTTGTTTGATGTTTATGTTAGTTATGTCGTTAACCCGATGGCAGCCGTTTATTGATATTCACCCCGAGCTAATCGCAGTCTATCCGCTGGGACTTGGTATTGCGTTTTTAGTCGCAATTCTAATTAGCCTCTATTTATATGTAGCTATTCCATGCAAACAATATTGTTTAACAGACACTGATTTACATTTCGCCTGCGGGGTAATATTTCGTAAAATTTATAGTCAGCCGATACTACGGATACAACACGTTGAGTTAAAACGAGGCCCACTGGAGAGAACCTTTAAATTGGCTTCATTACAGGTTTTTAGTGCTGGGGGCGCAATGCACACGTTTGAAATACCTGGTTTAAGTCTTGATGATGCACAAAAAATCAGGCAATTCATCTTGGATCATAAAGGTGTTCAAAGTGATGGATAATGAGGGAGAAAATGCCACACTCAATACTCACCGTTGGCAGAAACTGTCCCCCATTGCGGTGTTATATTTTATTGCAAGTGGGATTAAATTAGCGGCCAATAATGTTATCTATTTGCTGCCAGCCATTGCCATAAGCTACTCTACGGTGCAAGAGAACCCGCAAATCTGGATCCCAATCATTGTGGGAATTTTAGCTTTAATCAGTGTTTCATCTTGGCTGCAATACTTCTTTTATTCATTTCGATTGATTGATGAAACGGTTGAAATCCGCTCTGGTGTGTTCTCTAAAACCCATATTGATTTGCCTTTTTCTAGAATTCAAAACGTCACCATTGAAAGGCCGCTTTACTACCGGCTAACCCATACCTGTTGTTTGCAACTCGATACAGCTGGCTCGACGAAACAAGAGGCAAAAATAGTTGCATTACCTGTGGATTTTGCTGAAAAGTTAAAACAATCCATCCTTGCAAAGGGTAAAACACACAATACGCCAACCGAACGACAAGCAGATGAAGACAAGACTCTTTTAGAGCAACCTAATGTGGGAATTGAAAGCGAACAAATTCTCAATACACGTTCAATTAAAGATCTGATTTTACACGGTATTACTAACAATCGAGTGTGGATTATTATTGGTGCACTAGCACCATTTTATGACAACTTAGCCGCCTATTTAGCCTCATTGGCAGAGCAATTAGGTTTTGATTATGAACGTTATTTTGACGCACAGTCACAGGCAATTTGGCAGTTAGGGTTAGCATTTTTTTCGCTAGTTCTTTTTGCAACTTTGATTATTACTTTGATATCCGTAGTTGGCTCAATCGTTTTATTTTACGATTATTCGTTGGCGAAAACCACAGACAGATATATTCGTCGAAGTGGCTTATTCACTAAACAAGAAGTCACCATGAAACGTTCGCGCCTTCAAGTAATAGCGTTAAAACAAGATTGGTTAGATGTGATTCTCGGCAGGGTCAATTTGGAATTAAAACAGAATAGCAGCACAGAGCAAAATTCTAACCAATTGCAGGCCAATAGTAACAGAATATTAGTACCTTCAGTGACGCAAGATGAAGCGCATAGCATCGTCAAGGATGCGTTACCGAATAATAAATTACATGACATTAGCTTTCTTGCTATCAGTAAACGATTTATTTTTAGACAGCTTTTGTGGTTAATCCCTTTTAATCTGCTCGTAAGCGCAATAACTTTTTCAAAATCAGGGATTTTAGGTATTTTAATAATCCAGTTGCTAAGTGGATTTATCGTATTTTTGATATATTGTCGATGGAAACGCTGGGGTTACGCTGATGATGACGAATATATTTATCTTAGAAAAGGATTATTTGGAGTCGATTTTTACAGTTTCCCAAAATATAAAGTACAACAAACACAATTTATACAAAGCCGTATGATGAGAAGGCATGAAATAGCCACTATTAATATCATTATGGCATCCGGCGCTCTGAGTATTCCTTTTATCAATCAAAATGATGCGAAACGAATTTTAGGCAATGCCTTGTTTATTGTCTCTAAGCTAAAACGTTCTTGGATGTAATATAAAAAGAGTATAACTGATCTTAGATAATGTGAGGATATTGGTACCTCTTTGGAGAAAAATCAAAATGCAAAAGAAATTAATTTGGGATATTCCGCTTAGGCTTTTTCACTGGTTATTGGTTTTAGCTTTGGTATCCCAGTGGATAACGGCTGAATTAGGTAGCGAGTATATGGATATTCATTTTTATATTGGATACTTCACTCTAGGACTCATTATCTTCCGTTTAATCTGGGGGTTAGTTGGTCCAAAATACGCAAGATTTAGTAATTTCATCTATCCTCCGAAGGCTATCTGGCAGTATTTGGTAGCTTTTTTGAAAGCCAAAAACCCTCATTTCACTGGTCACAATCCTTTGGGTGGTTTAATCGTTCCAGCAGTCATCTTAATTGTGGGAGCTCAAGCCATCACAGGTTTATTTGCAAGTGATGATGTGCTTGCTTCTGGACCTTATATGTCAGCGGTAAGCAGCGATACACAGAGTTGGTTGGACGGTTTACACCATCAAATATTCAACGTTATTTTAGGCATAGCTGGGATTCATATCCTGGCCATCCTTTGGTATCAATTTGGACGCAAAATTCCCTTAATCGGGGCTATGATTACTGGAAAAAAAACCGATGCCGCGCAAAACGGTATCGGTTCATCTAGATTATTATTAGCGGTTATTCTTGCAATTGTCATTGCCGCCTTCTTGTATTGGTTAATTGCTATCGCAGCACCAGTGCCAGAAGTAGACTATTATTTTTAATTACAAATGACTTCTTACAAGGTGTTATTCAGCCTTGTAAGAATCATGACAACCTTTACAAGATTTAAAGATTGCGCCAATGTTTGCTTTTAGCTGGCCTTCATCGCCACTTGCTGCGGCCATTTTCAGATTACTTGCCGCTTCTGTTAATGCCGTAATTTTAGTTTGGAAGTCAGAATAGTCTTTCCAAATCGCCGGTAAAGCTTCAGTTTCAACACTGAACTTACTTGTGTCGACTGAAAAGTAATCGTCCATCATCAAGGATAATTGTTCAATGCGGCTTGCATTCTTTTCTAATGTTTCAGCACTCAAAGGAACTTGTCCTTTCGCCATAGCGCCCATAATTCCAACGTTACTTTTAACTAATTGCAATATAGCTTGACGATATTCTATTGCATCACCGGCATGCTTTTCAGATTTAGCTGGCGTAACTGCGACTGATGCGAAACTTGCAGTTAACAATGTAATACCTAACATCGCAGGAGCGATAATGTTTTTCATATTGACCTCGATTAAATGGATAGTTTTTGGATTCATAGACTTAGATTCGACGTACAAACAGCAATTTACATTGTTATATCATTAGAAATCAATAACTAATTAGTTAAACATTTATTTAAAATAAGCTGCTTACCATCAGTAACCACTTCGTAAATTAAAGCATAAATCTTAGGTATAAAAAAAGACGCCATAAAAATGACGTCTTTATCATATCACTTATTTTTCAATTAACTGGTTAAGTCATCGAAGAATTTCTTCACACCATCGAAAAAACCTTTCTCTTTGG
Organism: Alteromonas sp. M12; assembly: GCF_037478005.1. NCBI lineage: Bacteria > Pseudomonadati > Pseudomonadota > Gammaproteobacteria > Alteromonadales > Alteromonadaceae > Alteromonas > Alteromonas sp. M12. The sequence goes on from NZ_CP144164.1 coordinate 2,914,517, forward strand.
GACGGTATTTAGCTGCTTCGTCGCCTTTACCCATGGAATTATTTAATTCCTGCAACAATTCTTTTTGTTTGCTGTTCAGGTTCACCGGTGTTTCCACAACTACGCGGCACATCAAGTCACCAACACTACCGCTTCGTACCGACTTCACCCCTTTACCACGTAAACGGAAAAGCTTACCGGTTTGCGTTTCAGGCGTGATTTTCAGCTTAACCTTGCCATCCAAAGTGGGCACTTCAATGTCACCACCAAGGGCTGCAACAGTAAAGCTTAGCGGCACTTCACAGTACAGGTTATTGCTATCTCTGGTAAAGATATTGTGTTCACGAACATGCACCTGAACATATAAATCACCAGGAGGTGCACCGCTTTCTCCCGCTTCACCTTCACCAGTTAAACGAATACGATCTCCGGTATCAACGCCCGCTGGTACTTTAACCGATAAGGTTTTCGTTTTCTCCGTGCGACCATGACCATGACATTCACGACAAGGATCGGAAATAATTTGGCCACGACCAGAACAGGTAGGACAGGTTTGCTGCACAGCAAAAAAGCCCTGCCGCATTTGCACTTGTCCATTACCATGACAGGTAGGGCAAGTCGTTGGTTTAGTGCCTTTTTTCGCACCAGTGCCATCACAAGGCTCACAGGCAACCAAGGTAGGTACTTTTATCTCGACACTCTTACCGCGAACCGCTTCTTCAAGGCTAAGTTCCAAATTATATCGTAAGTCGGAACCTTGACGCGCTCTTGACTGACGCCCTCCACGGCCGCCGCCACCAAATATATCGCCGAATACATCACCAAAAATATCGCCAAAATCAGCGCCGCCACCGAAGCCAGCGCCACCTCGGTTAGGATCAACACCAGCGTGACCATACTGATCATAAGCAGCACGTTTTTGCGAATCGGTTAGGATTTCGTGGGCCTCTTGCACCTCTTTAAATTTTTCTTCCATGCCTTTATCACCCTTGGTTCTATCAGGGTGAAATTTCATGGCGAGGCGTTTGTATGCCTTTTTAATTTCGCGCTCGTCAGCACTTTTGCTAACACCAAGCACTTCATAATAGTCTCGCTTCGACATATCGCTTGTTTATCCTTTTTGATGACAAACACAATTTACCGTGTTTGAACTTGAGCAACGTTAGATGCCCTGTTAATTCGGGCTTTATCCCCTTGTCACCTAAACGCGCTATTAAGTAACAAGGGGATAACACTTAAAAGGCGCAGAAAGGTTATTTCTGCGCCTATTTTTATCAATTACCTGCCAATTACGACAGGTTAAGACGCTTATTTCTTATCGTCTTTCACTTCTTCGAACTCAGCATCAACAACATCGTCTTCAGCTGTCGCATTTTCTGTTTGCGGTTGTTCTGCACCAGCAGCAGCGCCTTCAGCAGCAGCTTTAGCTTGAGCAATTTCCATCAACTTAGCAGAAGCTTGAATCAATTCTTGAGTCTTGGCTTCAATTTCCGCTTTGTCTTCACTCTTAACAGCTGCTTCAAGTGCTTCAATTGCAGTTTCGATGGTTGCTTTGTCTTCCGCTGGTAAGTCGTCACCGGCTTCTTCAATTTGCTTTTTGGTACCGTGGATCATTGCATCAGCTTGATTACGTGTTTGTACCATTTCTTCAAATTTCGCATCAGCATCTTTATTTGCTTCTGCGTCAGCTACCATTTTTTCAACTTCAGATTCACTCAAACCAGAAGAAGCTTGGATAGTGATTTTCTGCTCTTTACCGGTATCTTTATCTTTGGCAGATACATGTAAAATACCATCAGCATCAATATCGAAAGTTACTTCAATTTGAGGAGCGCCACGTTGTGCTGGACGAATACCTTCTAGGTTAAATTGACCTAGAGATTTATTGCCAGACGCTTGCTTACGCTCACCCTGTAATACGTGTACAGTTACAGCAGACTGATTATCTTCTGCAGTTGAGAAAGTCTGAGATTTCTTAGTAGGAATCGTAGAGTTTTTCTCAATCAATGCAGTCATAACACCGCCCATTGTTTCGATACCAAGAGACAATGGTGTAACATCTAGCAACAATACATCTGTAACATCACCGGCTAAAACACCACCTTGAATCGCAGCACCTGCGGCAACAGCTTCATCAGGGTTAACATCTTTACGCGGCTCTTTACCGAAGAATTCAGTTACATATTTTTGTACTAGTGGCATACGAGTCTGACCACCAACTAAAATAATGTCGTTGATATCGCTAACGGATAAATCAGCATCGGCCAAAGCCTGCTTCACTGGTTCAAGAGAAGCTTTTACCATATCTTCAACCAATGACTCTAACTTAGCACGCGTTACTTTAATAGTAAGGTGCTTAGGACCAGACGCATCAGCAGTGATGTATGGCAAGTTAACTTCTGTTTGTTGTGCAGAAGATAATTCAATTTTAGCTTTTTCACCGGCTTCTTTTAGACGTTGCATTGCAAGTGGATCTTTACGTAAATCTACGCCTTGATCTTTCTTGAATTCGTCAACTAGGTAGTTGATTACACGGTTATCGAAATCTTCACCACCTAGGTGAGTATCACCGTTAGTCGCTAGTACTTCAAATGTGTGCTCGCCTTCAACTTCATCAATCTCAATGATTGAGATATCGAAAGTACCACCACCAAGGTCATAAACAGCAACGACGTTATCACCTTTTTTCTTGTCCATACCGTATGCTAGAGCAGCGGCAGTTGGCTCGTTGATGATACGTTTAACTTCTAGACCGGCAATTTTACCTGCATCTTTAGTTGCTTGACGTTGTGAATCATTAAAATAAGCAGGAACAGTGATAACCGCTTCGGTGACTTTTTCACCCAAGTAATCTTCTGCTGTCTTTTTCATTTTTTTCAGTACTTCAGCTGAGATTTGTGGCGGAGCCAATTTCTCACCCTTAACTTCAACCCATGCATCACCATTATCAGCTTTAGTGATAGTAAATGGCATGATGTCGATGTCACGTTGTACTTCTTTATCTTCCCAACGACGACCTATAAGACGCTTAATTGCGTATAAAGTGTTTTGTGGGTTAGTCACTGCTTGACGTTTAGCAGGTGCGCCTACCAAAGTTTCGCCGTCGTTACTGTATGCGATGATAGATGGCGTTGTGCGATCACCTTCCGCATTCTCAAGAATTTTAACTTTGTCGCCTTCTAAAACTGCGACACATGAATTTGTTGTACCTAAGTCGATACCAATGATCTTACCCATTAGCGTGTCTCCATTAAAAAATTATTAAAACTAAGTCTTATCATTTGTGGGGTTATTCTGATTTTTTTCAATGTTAAATGTAAAAAAATCTCCACAAAAACTCTTATGCTTCGATGTCAACGCCACCTTCAGCGGCTCTAGAAACCATTACCATCGCAGGACGTAGCAACCGACCGTTAATTTCATAGCCTTTTTGCATGACAGCCATCACCGTATTAGGAGGTAGCTCTGCATTTTCTTGCATCGACATTGCCTGATGCAATTCTGGATTGAAGGGTTCACCCTGCGGGTCAATCACTTTCAAACCAAATTTTTCTACTGTGCTTACGAATGACTTAAGGGTGATATCCACACCTTCAATCATAGGTTTAAGCGATTCGTTATCCGGATCAGCCAACTGAATAGCTCGCTCCAAATTGTCTGCTACAGGTAAAAGCTCTCCTGCAAAACGCTCTAAAGCGAATTTACGCGCTTTTTCTACTTCGCCTTCTGCGCGGCGACGAGCATTTTCCATTTCAGCTTTAGCGCGCAAAACCGAATCTCTTTGCTCGTTTACAGTCTTTTCTGCTTTAGCTAATGCTTCTTGTAACTTTGCAATTGTTTGTTCGGAATCACCGGCATCGGCATTTTCAGCCGCTTGCTCAACTTCAGCTTGTTCCGCTTGGTTGAATTCAGGTTGTTCCTGTTGATTATCATCTGTTGGCTGTTGCTCTTTGCTCATGCCTTACTCCATCGCCTTTTTCACTTAACTTAATCGGATTAACTTCGAGTTGCGTTATTAATGGGGTTTGTTTAAACGGCTTCAAGGGCAAAGACCCCAGTTTTTTTAATGAAATAGAAAAAACATTTCCAATTGGAATTAAAAGCAATCGGTTTTATAGTGAGTTTGGCTGAAAAAACTAATTAAATTTCAACTAATAGCCGCTGCAAAAGGATATGTACTAATCCATGTTTAGCCTTGTTTCCATGTCGACTGTCATCTTCATGTATTTGATCGCCTTGTTTTTGGTTGGTTATTTGGGCGATAAATATTTACGGCAGGGACGACAACATCCGATAATTTATAGTTTAGCCTTGGGCGTTCACTGCTCATCATGGGCGTTTTTTGGTACAACAACCCAAGCAACACAATACGGATGGGCGTTTGTACCAACTTATTTAGGCATTATATTAGTGATGCTTTTTGGTTTTGGTGCGTTACAGAAAATAGCAGAAATATGCCAACGGAATAATATTAGTTCACTTGCCGATTTTATTGGTATGCAATACAACAGCGCAAATTTGCTAGCCGCAACAGTGTCGTTACTGTGTTTTATTGGTGTGGTGCCCTACGTGGCTTTGCAGCTCGATTCGGTAGTTGACAGCTTGACACTATTAACTAATGAATCATCCACCAGTATGGGATTGTATGTCGCAATAGTGCTTGCCATATTAGCTATTTTTTTAGGGGCTCGCTCGTTTGACTTAACCGATAAAAAGCCCGGATTAATGCTAACCGTGGCGTTTGCCTCATCTTTGAAACTTATTGCTCTGAGTTTTGTTGGAATTTTCGTTTGTTATGAGTTATTTAACGGCGTATTCGACTTAATGGGTAAAGCTCAGTTATCGACTGAAGCCCAACAGGTTTTACATACCAACTCAGGGGGTTGGGTGTATGTCAGTCATGTTCTATTAGGCATATGCGCGATGTTTTGTCTGCCGAGGCAATTTCATGTGAACTTTGTGGAATACAAATCAAAAAATGAGCTCAATACTGCCAGGTGGTTATTCCCATTGTTTTTAGTGGGGATGGGATTGTTTGTAATGCCTATCGGCCTAGCAGGCCACATAATTTTTGATCAACAAGATATTTCCACAGATATCTATGCGCTGGCACTGCCACTGAATTCAAATAGCGCGATTACAACATTGGTGAGTTTTATTGGCGGGTTAGCCGCCGCAACCAGTATGGTGGTCGTAGCCACCTTAGCTGTTGGGATAATGATTTCTAACAACCTAATTACGCCTGCTTGGGTCAAATTCAAATTAATTAATCACAAACAGAATAATTTAAGTCCCGCCATCATTTTGTTTATTCGACGGCTAACTATCGCTTCGGTATTAGCCGTCTCCTACTTTTATCATAAAGATGTGAGTTCAGGCTCCCCGCTGGTCAACAGCGGCATAATTGCCATGGCACTATTGGCGCAAACATTTCCGTTGATGATTCTGAGCCTTTATTGGCAAAAATCGAGTAAATTAGCTGCCTATGTTGGGCTTTTAGTTGGCGCTGCAGGTTGGTTTTATTGGTTGCTTTGGCCCAGTATTACCTCAAGTTACTATTTTGATCCTACGCCAACAGATTTGGAATTAGGACGAGGATTTATATTTAGTTTATTAGCCAATGGCATTTGCTTTGGGCTGATCACTTGGTTTTTCCCCTCTGCCCCACAGAGTCAACAAAATAGTCCTAAGAATAGTTTCCCACAGAAACAACCGATTAAATTGTCTAAGTTACTAGCACTGACACAAAATGTGCTCAATCAAGATGAACTTGATGGAATCAAAAATAAACTAGGTGATGCGGCACAAAGCAGTTATGCCAGTATCAATATTGTCGAATCGGTGGAAAGTATGTTGGCGGCCAAAATAGGCGGCGCAAGTTCAAGAATATTAATTTCAGCCATAGCAGAAAAAGATGAAGTTCCTCTGACAGAATTAGTCGAATGGGTGGAAGAAGCCGCGCAAACCTTTCAATTTAATCACGAGATTCTACAATCCAGTGTTGAGCATATCCAGCAAGGTATCAGTGTTATCGACCCAGATCTGAAATTGATAGCGTGGAATCAACGATATATACAAATGTTCGACTACCCTGAAGGTTACATACATGCCGGTATCTCAATGCGCAAAATTCTGGCGTTTAATGCCCAGCGGGGATTGTTTGGTAGTTTAGACAATCCGCAGCAGGAAATAGACAAAAGGATCGAATATATTAAACAAGGCAGTATTTATAAATATGTTCGTAAACAACCCAATGGTCAGGTGATTGAACTCAATGGTGGCCCACTTCCTGGAGGTGGATTTGTTACCACCTACAGCGATATTACAGAATATATGGAAATTCAACAGCAATTAGAATTAGCCAAATCGCAATTGGAAAAGCGAGTGGATCTGCGCACTGAAGAACTGAAACATTCCAATCTAGCGTTAACCAAAGCCAAGCTGCTTGCCGAAAGAGCAAATGAAAGTAAAACGAAGTTCTTAGCTGCTGCAGGACATGACTTAATGCAACCTTTCAATGCGGCAAGTTTATTTGGTGAGCTAATACAGCAAAAATCTAACGAACCGGAAATAAAACTATTAAGCCAATCATTAAATGATTCTATTAACAATGCAGAAGAGCTACTTTCATTGCTTTTAGACATGACAAAACTAGAATCTGGGGTACTTGAATCCCATATTCAAGAGTTCCCCATTGATGATGTTTTATCGCCTTTATTCAACGATTTTAATCTGATCGCACAACGAAAAAACTTGAATTTGATTTACGTGCACAGCAGCGCTGTTGTAATTTCAGATAAAAAACTACTTAAGCGTATTATTCAAAACCTATTATCTAACGCAATCCGATATACCCAAGCGGGAAAAATTCTGATCGGATGCCGTCGCAGCAAAAACCAGATTAAAGTGTGCGTATTGGACACCGGACCAGGTATTTCCAGCACTGACCAAGGTTATATTTTTGAAGAATTTAAACAGTTAGATAAAACCAATATTCAGCAAGGCTTAGGGTTAGGACTGACAATAGTCGATCGTATTTCGTCACTGCTGAATCACCCTATTCAACTGCAATCGCAGATTGGCAGAGGCAGTAACTTTTCTGTCTCTTTACCACTTAGCAAACAACGAAAAAGCCGAGTTAAATCTACCGATACTGGGTTGGCAAAAACCGAGATTTTGCATGGTAGAACCGTATTGTTGGCCGAAAACGATCCGCAAACTCGCGAGGCTGTCGTTCAGTTATTAGAGAGCTGGGAAGCTAACGTCGTCAGTGTTGAGAGCCTAGAGGATGTTGAAAAAATAGAGCAAAACATAGACCTCATGCTGTTAGATTTTCACTTAGATAACCAGTTAACAGGGTTAGACATCGCCAACAGCCTTAGGAATAAACTGCAATACAATATCCCAGGCATCCTAAACTCTTCCGATCGCAGTGACATTATGCGAGAAAATGCGCAAAAAGCGGACCTTATGTTTTTACCTAAACCCCTAAAAAGTGCCGCGTTAAAACGAATGTTACGAAAAATTGGCTGGGCTAAAATCGAATAAAATAACTTGATTTAGTCCTTGCCTAATCTGACATTTTTTAAATACGATTTAGTCAAGAACTGACTGTCCCCAAAGAGCGAATAGTAGGCACAGGGCTGATCAGTTGTGGTGATCTGCTAAAGACAAGAAGCGGCCGTTCATAGAAACCTAATTTGACGTAAGTTTTATTACTTTCTGAACGAGAGAGTTTCTCTCCAGATCATATTGTCATCCACGATCAGATCACCTTAAGTCACAGCCGTTTCGCCCTTTTTGAAGCGCAGCAACAGAGGTTTAATGCACTTGTGAGACAACAACGAAAGAGGGGCAAACATCAATACACCGACAAATGGGATAGCAGGACCAAACACAAATGTTGAGCCAATAACATGCCCAAGAATACATTCCATTCTGTAAAGCGGTAAAAATAAAGCTGAAATTATAACACCTAGAGCCAGGTACATTGTTACGTTCGGAAGGCCAATAACAAAGACGATTGATTGAACTGTGCTTACCAGCAGCATGCCAAAGAATCCTAGTAATACAGACCAGGGAAGTGTTTTTGCGTCCGGCTTAGTAGATATTCTTTTTTTGATTGCTGTAGAGGATAGCAACACAAGAAGAGGCAAAATCAAAAGTCCCCACCAATTCGACAATCCAGGGAGATCAGCCCGCATGAAAAGATAATGAGTAACTACGCCGCCATTAAAGTATTCCCATGTTAAATGACACACTGCGAAAAGTACTACTGCCAGTAACATGCCATTTCTTATTTTATTAAATTGCTTCTCTTCCATTTCATTTTTTCTCTCAATCGGTCACAGAATGTGATAGAGGCTGCAATCGCCGCACCATAAATAAAAACAAATAAAATCAATTAATTACAACAAAGGTATGTTTCCAGCGCTGTACGTTTACTCAGATATTAGCGTTATTGACCAATTTGACGCATTTAAGTACCAACATTGTTCGCACGATTTGCTACCTATCATATTGAATGTCTGATGGTCCGGAATACGTACATTGCTGCTGTTAAGTGCCAGACCCCGAACTGCAGCCTTTGGCACATTCCTGACTGCTAGATTAAGTCTTAAGCATTTGACCATAAACACCAGATCGAGTCTTAGCAACTACAAATAACTTATTTTAGGAAGATATTCTGCCCCGATCCCCCATTTGGTTAACCTTGGCTAGTGCCTATTAGCAAATGATTCAGTTGATTACCTGTTGATGTAAACCAAGTTCTTGTTGTTTTGCTTTACTTAACCCTTGCGAGACTAAGCGATAAGATTCAATTAGGTAATACTCTAACTCTTCGTTACTGTGTGAGTCGGATTCAATTTGTTGAATCCACTTCATACCTCGATTGGCGAAATAAGGGGCTGGAATGTATCCTTGCCGTTCGCACAAAAAATAATAGTTTTGTTCAGAAGTTTTGAAGGTAAACGCAGGTTTTTTATCTTTACTCCAGCCACCAATAGCAAATACTTTTCCGCCAACTTTCCACACATGTGAATTGCCCCATTGCATAACATAGGTCGTTGCTTTGAGTGCGCCACAAAAATGATTAAACTCGTCGTAATTCATATTGATTGTTTAGGTTCACCGTTTAAAATAATGCTCAACAGCCAGTTAATCTTCGGCAATCAAAGAAAATATCACACTTGATTCATAAGCTGTTTAAATAACACCCCTGCTTGAGTTCGATTATTTAGCTTTAGCTTTTTAAGAATGGCTGAACCATGCTGTTTTATGGTGGTTTCTTTAATGCCTAGTTCATAAGCTATCTGTTTATTTAACAGGCCATCAGCCATCATTTTAAGTACCACAAATTGTTGTGGTGTTAATTGTTCTAAATTTTTCGCAAATTCAGACTCTTCGGCGGGTAACTTTGCTTCAACCTGAGCAATCAGATGTTCTGGCAACCATTGCAGGCCATCCAATACTTGTTCGATGGCATTCGCAATTTCAGACAATGAACTGGATTTTGGAATAAACCCACTGGCTCCCAAATTAATCGCTTTTTGGATAATAAGTGGTTTTTCCTCACCTGAAACAATCACCACTAACACATCAGGATGCAACAAGCGGATTTGGCTCAATCCAAATAAACCGTCATTGCCAGGCATATTCAAATCCAAAAATACCAATTCAATTTGAGGATCGTGATTTAATGCTGACAAGGTTTCTTGCAAGGTTGAGGTTTCAGTGATGTCGTCATCCAATAGCGCACTCACAGCCTGCTTAAGGGCAATGCGAAATAACGGATGATCATCGGCGATAAGCGCTTTAACTGACATAATGAATTATTTTACAAGACTACTATGACTGGCAGCATATGAAAGGTTACTGCCAAGCTCAAGTTATATTAATAATAAAAACAAAAAAAGGGCGACCAAGTCGCCCCTTGGGAACAACACAAAGTGCCGTTAGAAAGTGTAACCTACTGTTAGGTGAACAGTACGGGGATCGCCGTAATAACCGATCAACGTTGTATCACCACCTAAGCCAGGCAATAATTCACCATCGGCAGTTCGGCCACCGGTAAAGTTGTAACCACCCACTCGATATTCTTCGTCAGTCAGGTTCTTGGCATGCAATCCAGCAGTCCATTGACCATCATCGCTATACCAATTTAAGCTTAAGTTAACTAATCCATAACCTTCTTGACGTAACAATTCATCAGGTGATTCGAATAGTTCGTAATCATCGCGATAGTAATAGTTACCATTGAAAACGAAGTCGCCCATATCAGTGGTAAACTCGTATTTCACACCAGCATTAAAGGTAAAGTCAGGAGTATTTGAAATCACAAAATTATCAGATAAATCAATGGGGTTACCCGCTGCATCTACCGAGAATACTTCGGTGAATTCTGCATCAATTGTACCTAATGCACTGGTGAAGGTTAGCCCTTCGGTGACAATATAAGTAAGTTCAATTTCAAGACCATTCGCATCAGACTCCCCTACGTTAGCGATTCGTTGTGTAGGCTCCGCTAAATCGTCCGAAGGTACATTTACAACATACTGTCTGTCGGTGTAATCCAATCTAAATAAAGTAGCGTTAAGTCTAAATGAATCGGTTACGTCACTTTTCATACCGATTTCATAAGAATCGACTATCTCAGGCGCAGCTGCTGGTTGGAAGAAAGTCGCGCGAGGGTTGTACATTCCAGATTTGAAACCTTGCGAGTAACTTCCAAAGAACATGGTTGAGTCAGTCAAGGCATATTCCAAACCAAGTCTGGGGGTTAAACGAGACCAAGTTTCAGTATCATCAATCACCACATTCGGCGCATAATCAGGTCTGACATAGCCATCAACCCAATCAGAGTTTGGATAAGCTTGGCCCAGTCTTGTGCCCGCTTCCACTACACCGTGTTTTTCGTCTTTGGTGTAACGAAGCCCTACTGTGGTAGATAGTTTATCGGTTATGTCGTAAGACATTTGTCCGTACAAAGCTAAGCTTTTGGTATCTGTACAACCACTTTGCTCGATTGAAATTCCAAATGCCATTAAGTAAGCATCGTATATTCCACAAGCTTCTGCATCATAATAATAAGCGCCAGATACGAAGGTAATGTCATCACCAACATAGTTAAGTTGGAATTCTTGGGAGATCTGTTCATCGGTATAAGTTGCTGGCGTATCAAAAATACCTAGCGGCGTGCTGTCAAAATCGATATTGGTTGGCGAGTCACCTTCACGACTAGCAGTAACCGATTTAAATGCCCAACTATCGTTGATGTCCCACTCAACCGTTAAGCTCATGCCTTCGGTTTCAACTTTGTTCCAGGTAGGCAAACTTGAATATGAATCGTAAACACTATCAGGTTGCGGAGCATCCGTTAGGATACTATCTGACAATCTGTAACCACCTTTGGCATTTGACTCGTCTTTGGTCTTGTCATAGTTAAAGCGAACAAATACGTCCTCGTTTGCTTGGTACTCCAAGGTAAAACGTGCAGCCTGAACATCTTTATTATAGTTTTCAGTATCTTGACCTTCTGGCGCAACAAGAAATTCACCAAAACCATCACGATTTAACGTTGCAACCGCAAAACCAAAGAATAAGTTGTCAGTGATAGGGATTTGCCCCATTACTTTTAAGTCTTTTTGTGAGTAACTTCCCACAGTCGCATTCACGGACAGTTCAGTATCGCCGGTCATTTTCTTGGTAACGTATTTAATCGCGCCACCAATTGTATTTTTTCCGTATAAAGTACCTTGAGGCCCACGAAGAACTTCCACTCGTTCCAAATCGAACAAGTCTAAAACTGCGCCTTGGGGTCTAGAAATGTAGACATCATCTACGTAAACACCAACACCTGGTTCAAAACCCCAAACAGGATCTTGTTGCCCCACACCACGAATAAATGCAGTTAATGTAGAGTTCGTTCCGCGACTCACTTGTAAAGTTGTATTGGGTGATTGCTGTTGGATCTCAGTCATCACTGACATCCCTTTTTCCATTAATTCTGTGGCACCTAATGAGGTAACAGAAACAGGGACTTCTTGTAGACTTTCAACCGTTTTACGAGCAGTAACTTCTATTCTTTCTAAACCACCTTTAGATTCTTCTTGTGCCGCTACTTGCCCTGAAAGACAAGATAAAGCAACAGCTGATGCGAGTGTCGAAAGTTTTAAAAACTTTCCCTTTTGAACGATAGATTGTGTGTGTGTGTGTTTCATAGAGTGTCCTTCTTACACAGTTTCTTTTTATACAATTATTCGATTCGCTGCGGTCACAGTGACAGTGTGATTACTCTAATCTACTTCAAAATATTTTACCTTAGTACCATAGTACTATGTCCCAAAAGGTAAAAAAGATTAACACTATATACCGCGCTCAAAACTGTATTTAGATACACGAAAGAGCGAAATGATATGACTCTCTGCGGTCACAGATTTTTGTATCATTAAAAAAAAGGGAATAAAAATGCTGAGTCTAATTGGCTTAATCGGCGGCTTATTTTTGCTCATAGTCTTGACTATCAGAGGCATGAATCTTTTTATTGCAGCCCCTCTATGTGCTCTAATTGTTGCGTTAACGAGTGGTTTACCTGTCTTTATCGGCGATACCAATTTTGTAGAAACCTATATGTCGGGTTTTTCTGGATTCGTAGCAAACTGGTTCTTCATGTTCTTATTGGGAAGCCTGTTCGGTAAATTCATGGAAGATACTGGCGCAGCTGATGCTGTGGCAAAGGCAATTATTGGGCGCTTGGGTAAACAACATGCGGTAGCCGCAGTGGTCATTGCCTGTGCAATCCTAACCTATGGTGGGGTGAGCGTTTTTGTCGTGGCATTCTCTGTTTACCCCATGGCTTTGAGTCTGTTTAAAGACGCCAACTTACCAAGACGATTCATTCCTGCGGCACTGGCTTTTGGCTCTGTTACGTTCACTATGACATCAGCAGGCTCACCTGAAATACAAAATTGGATCCCGATAAAATATTTAGGTACATCCCCTTTTGCTGCATGGGAAGTCAGTTTAGTGGTGGCAATTTTCATGGCGACATTGGGATTCTGGTGGATCAGAAGAATGATGAACAAAGCGTTAGCCGCCGGTGAACGATTTGAAAGCAAAGATCACGACCCTAAAATTTCAGAACGAGATTACCCTCATTGGGTCACAGGTTTAATCCCCTTGTTGGTGGTACTGGTTTTATCCTATACCTTCCATGAATCGTTACAACAAATGGCGCTGATCGTTGCGTTAGGTGGCGGAGTATTAACCTTGATGATAATCAATTTCAAATACTTCCATAACCTAACCGCAGCAGTTGGTGTGGGTACAACAGGTGCGCTTATCGCCATTGGTAACACCGCAGCAGTGGTTGGTTTCGGCACTATTGCTAAATCCACACAAGCGTTTCAAACAGCAGTGGAAGTCATGACTCAAATTCCAGGAAACGAATTAATAGGCGCAGCGATTGCGGTTAGTGTTATCGCAGGCTTAACCGGTTCGGCTTCAGGAGGACAAGCAATAGCGTTACCTTTAGTTGGGCCACACTACATGGATCAAGGTGTCGATCCTGAGCAGTTACATAGAATCGTTTCAATCTCTTCTGGTGCGTTGGATTCACTGCCCCATAACGGTTATGTTGTAACAACCATTCGAGGCATTTGTCATGAAACACATCAACGTGCTTATTGGGCAGTAGGTGCATTGACGGTGGTTATTCCACTAATTGGATTAAGTTTAGCCATCGCACTGTTTACTTTCTTTTAAATTTGTAAGTGGATATGAGGAGAATAGAGTTGAGATTACATCCTACCATCTGGCTAAAAGTCTGTTTTTTGCTGGTATGTTTAAGCATGCAATCGGCTTGTGCGAATACCCAAAGTAGCGCAGCCAATGTGGTCAGTTCTGCTGAGGTTGAACCTTTACCTTTGGTTCAAAAAAAGTCATTTACGACTAAAAACTTCCAGACATTTGGCGGAAAAAGTATTGAAACGGTCACTGTAGGTTGGGAAAGTTATGGCCGCCTGAACGCCAACAAAGACAACGTAATATTAATAACTCACTATTTTACCGGCAACTCCCATGCTGCCGGAAAGTATCAACACAGTGATAGCGCAGCGGGATATTGGGACGCCATCATTGGCCCAGGTAAAGCCATTGATACCAATCGTTTTTATGTTGTAAGTGTAGATAGCCTAGCCAATTTAGGTGCCCATGATCCCAATGTGATCACAACCGGCCCGGCCTCAATGAATCCAAAAACAGGTCAGCCATACGGTCTTGATTTCCCGGTAGTAACCATTCGTGATTTTGTAAACGTCCAGAAACAATTGCTAACGTCGTTGGGAATTTCAAAATTATATGCCGTAGTAGGTCCCTCTATGGGCTCAATGCAAGCTCTGGATTGGGCAGTTGCTTATCCTGACTGGGTAGAACGAATGATATCGGTTATCGGTTCAGGTGAAGCAGACGCATGGACATCGGCTAAACTCGAACATTGGTCGACACCCATCAAATTGGATAAAAACTGGCAGCAGGGAAATTATTATTCTGGCCTGCCGCCAACAGACGGATTAGTGGCCTCTTTAATGCTAATAACCCAAGATGCACTCTACCCTGATTTTTTTAATCAAGTTGGACAATCTATTGATTTTTCCCCATCCGAAGTAGCGCCACTTGAAGATATTCGACAATCACCAAGCATCGTTAATTGGTTGCGAGCAAGGGCTGAGGCACGGGCGGAGGCGATGGATGCAAACCACCTATTGTATTTAGTTCGAGCCTGTCAGTTGTACATTGCTGGCCACCAAGGTGATTTAAACAATGCGCTAAAAAAAGTTAAGGCAAAAACCTTATTTTTACCGGCAGCCACAGATCTTTTATTGATGCCATATAATTTGCAGGCTACACATCAAATGCTATTGGATAATGGTAAAGACAGTCAGTTATCGATTTTGCCGGGAACCTTAGGGCACTTAGAAGGTGTCACAGGTATTACTAATCACGCCGCGCTAATCCAATCTTTTTTAAATAACTAGGTTAACAAGCATATGAGAAAATTACGTAATTTGGCTATCTGTATGGGATTAACCACTAGCCTGTCCATTAACGCCGTTGTTAATGCCGAGACTGTAGAATTGGATTTAGATATTGACAAGATCACTGTGTCAGGGCTATCTAGCGGTGGTTATATGGCAAATCAGTTTCACATTGCTTATTCTGATTGGGTAAAAGGTGCCGCCATTATTGCAGCTGGCCCCTATTATTGCGCTCAAGGAAGTATCACTACCGCGCTATCTGAATGTGTTAACAAACAATCCGCAGAATTCTCGCTGGATGTATTAACAAACCAACTAAGCCAATATGCAGAACAAGGATTAATTGCCCCGTTATCTCATTTACAAGACAGTAAAGTTTGGTTACTACATGGCAAATTAGACGCAAAAATCTCGCCCCCAGTAGCCAATGCCCTTTATCAGCAATATCAAGGGTTAGTTAAAGACGAAAACCTAACTTATATAAAAGATAAACCTTTTGCCCATCACTTCCCTACCCTGGCAACGGGATCTTCTTGTGATACCTCAGAATCGCCCTTTTTAGGAAATTGTAACTACGATGCAGCGGGTGAGTTGCTTAATTTTTTATACCCAGATTTAACGGCACCTTCAGCTGCATCTAGTGGCCAGATCAAACAAATTGACCAACATGAATTAGGCGGAGATCCTGCCGAAAGTATGGCCGAGAAAGGTTTTGTATATGTGCCTAAGAGCTGTGCACAAGGTGAAGAGTGTCAAGTGCATGTGAACTTTCACGGATGCAATCAAAATGCTCAAACTATTGGTCAAGATTATATCAAAAACAACGGTTTGAACCGTTGGGCTGATAATAATCAGTTAATCATTTTATATCCTCAAACCACTACATCAATGATGCTTCCAATGAACCCTCAAGGATGTTGGGATTGGTGGGGGTACACTGACAAAAATTATGCTACAGCCCAAGGAAAACAACTCCAAGCTGTAAAAAATATCGTGAAATCACTTGCCGTTCAATCGAAATCTAAAGGATAAAAAATGCAAAATAAAACCATATTAATCACCGGCGCTGCAAGTGGGATTGGCTTTGGTATAGGCCAATATTTAGGAAAAATGGGACATAAGATCATTGTTGCCGATATTAATGCCCAAGCTGCTCAAAATGCAGTTGATAAATTAGTTGCAGAGAATATTAATGCTCAGTCTGTTGAATTAGATGTGAGTGACGCCGCCCAGATAGAAGCGTTACCGGAAAAACTGTTGCCAGATACTGTCGATGTGCTGATCAACAACGCTGGCATCCAACATGTATCTCGTTTAGAAGATTTTCCCGCACAAAAATGGCAACAACTAATCAATATCATGCTTGTTGGCCCCGCACTATTAAGCAAAGCGTTTTTGCCCCATATGCGCGAACAAAATTACGGACGTATTATCAATGTTGGCTCTTTACATTCGGTGGTCGCCTCCCCCTACAAATCCGCTTATGTCGCTGCCAAACACGGGTTATTGGGATTTGCTAAAACCTTAGCGCTAGAAACAGGTGATTGTGACGTGACGATCAACACCTTATGTCCAGGCTACGTTAAAACCCCGTTGGTCGAGCAACAAATTGCCGCCCAAGCAATAGAAAATGGTATCAGTGAAGAAGATGTTATCAATAAAATCATGCTTGAGCCTATGCCTAAAAAAGCCTTTATAGAAATTGAAGAACTGGCCAGCACAGCGGCTTTTCTAATCAGTGATGCCGCTAAAAATATGACCGCTCAAGCGCTAGTAATTGATGGAGGTTGGACCGCTCGGTAAACATTTATTGAGACAGTGTTAACTATCATGCTTGGTTTTCATTACTAAGCATGGTTATACTGAGTTTTTGAATTTAAATAGAAAGTTATGCCTTTTAAAACTATTGGTCTGATTGGAAAGCCTGCACATGAAGGTGCAAACAAGAGCCTTAACGCTATATTGCAATTCCTTAAACGAAAAGGATGTCGAATTCTTGTCGAAACAAAGGTTTCTGGCATGCTACAAGGAAATGGTTTTGAAACGGCTGAGTTAGAAAACATCGGCTTACAAGCAGACCTAGCCATTGTTGTGGGTGGTGATGGCAACATGTTAGGGGCTGCCAGAATACTGGCTAAACACGACGTAGCAGTGGTGGGTGTCAACCGTGGCAACCTTGGTTTCTTAACAGATATCCACCCAGACGATATAGATCGTCAGTTAACCTGTTTGTTCAATGGTGAGTTTGTCAGAGAACAGCGCTTTATTCTGCAAGTTGATGTATTTCGTGAAGGTATACAACAAAGCTCCAATTCGGCTATTAATGAAGTGGTGCTGCATCACGGAAAAGTAGCCCATATGATGGAATTCGAAGTATATATTGACGATAACTTCGTTTTTAGTCAGCGCTCCGACGGACTCATTGTGGCCACACCCACAGGTTCCACAGCATACTCCCTGTCTGGTGGTGGCCCGATTCTAACGCCTAACTTAGATGCCTTAACATTGGTGCCAATGTTTCCCCACACCTTGAGTAGTAGACCAATAGTGGTAGATGCCAACAGTGTAGTGAGAATGAAAGTGTCTAATGATAACACCGATAATCTACAAGTAAGTTGTGACAGTCACATTGCACTCACTGTGTTTCCTGGTGATGAAATCCATATCAAAAAAAATCAAGACAGATTGTCTCTGATCCATCCAAAAGATTATAACTACTTCAACGTTCTTCGCACCAAACTAGGCTGGGGTTCGAAACTCTATTAACTTTTAGCGTGCAAATAGCAATTCTACTTTACAACTAGAAATTTATGTATATATTTACAGTTACTGTATGTATAACCATGTGTTTGTTTTTATGTTAATTCACTTATCTGTACAAAATTTAGCAGTCGTAAAGTCATTAGACGTCGATTTTAAGCAAGGACTTAGCGTTATTACCGGTGAAACCGGGGCTGGTAAGTCTATTGCTATTGATGCCCTTGGGTTATGTTTAGGTAATCGTGCCGATGCTGGTATGGTGCGACCTAGTTGCGACAAAGCGGATGTTTGTGCAACCTTTGATATAACAAATCTTCCAAAAGTTAAATCTTGGCTAAATGAGAATGACTTAAGTGAGCAAGAAACATCGGAAAACGAACATCAAGAGCTAATGATTCGGCGCGTAGTTTCCTCTGAAGGCCGTTCAAAAGCCTATGTAAATGGTTATCCCGTTCCGGCACAACAACTCAGAAGTTTAGGCTTACAATTAATTAGCATTCATGGTCAACATGCCCATCAATTATTGCTTAAATCTGAAATTCAGAAGCAATTGGTCGATAATTTTGCAGAACATGGCAATTTAGTCAGTGACGTTAAGCAGCAATATGAATTACTTAACACTGCTCAGAAGCAAATGGCCGTGCTATTGGCTGGTACGCAAAAACGTTCAGATCGTCGAAATTTACTGCAATATCAAGTGCAAGAATTAGACGAATTCAATATCGCTGAAAATGAATTTATTGAACTGGAATTAGAGCATAAAAAATTAAGTAACAGCCAAGCTTTGTTAGAACAATCACAGAAGAGCTTTTATCAACTATATGATGCTGATGAAGGCAGCGCTTTAAATGCAGTGCAAAGTAGTATTGATATGCTCGGAGAATTGCAAGAGCATGATCCTGAATTAGCGCCTATCGTTACCATATTAAACGAAGCACTCATTAATATTGATGAAGCCTCTAGCCAATTGCGCGCCTATACTGACCGCTTAGAAATTGATCCCATGAGGATGCAACAAATTGAACAACGTTACTCTCAAGCGTTAGATTTGGCTAGAAAGCACGGTGTGCGTCCTGAAGGACTGTTTGAGCATCATCAACAATTGTCTACTGAGTTAGCCGAATTAGATAATCAAGACGAGTCTCTGGAGGAATTACAGGGCAAACTCACGGTATTACAACAAAATTATATCAGTGCAGCAGAAAAACTAAGCGCCAGTAGAAGCAAGGCAGGCAATAAATTAGCAAAATTGGTCGAACAACATATTCAAGAGATGAATATGTCGCAGGCAAAATTTTCTGTGTGCGTAGAATTTGATGCCGAACTTGCTCCCTCCCCCTCAGGTTTAGACAAAGTGAAGTTTTTAATTTCCACAAACTTAGGCATTAAAGCGGATACTTTAGAAAAAGTAGTCTCCGGTGGTGAACTTTCTAGAGTTGGTCTTGCCTTACAAGTGATTAGTGCCAAAGGTAACTTAATTCCAACTATGATTTTTGACGAAGTGGATACAGGTATCAGTGGACCCACGGCATCTGTAGTTGGAAAGTTATTGCGGAAACTCGGTCAAACAAGCCAAGTCATTTGTGTAACCCATTTACCGCAAGTAGCAGCAAGTGGTCATCAGCAAATGTTTGTGACTAAGTTTTCAGATAAAAAAACCACTGAAACACACATGATTTGTTTACAAGAAAATGAACGAATTGAGGAATTAGCTCGCCTACTAGCTGGGGACACTTTGACCAATTCAGCTATTGCTAATGCAAAAGAATTACTCAGCAGTTATCATTAGTCTCGATTAATTATTGATTGCAGACCTAATGCTGAGTTAGCATGCGTGTCCAGAAATAAGCTGGCTCATTGGGCTAAGCTAGATTAATTATTTAACTTAAATGAAAGAATGAATGAAGTATAAAAGTATAATAGCGGCTGTTGTAACAACATTATTTTTGTCTGGCTGCACAGATTGGATATACCGTATTGACGTTCCCCAAGGGAATTTCCTACAGGAAAAAAGCGTTAAACAACTGCGCGTTGAAATGACCAAAGAACAGGTTATTTATGTACTAGGACGTCCAGTAGTTCAGGATTCTTTCGACCACGATACTTGGTATTACATATACGAGATGAAGCGCGGTATGAGCAAGCGAGGTGAAGACTTTCGCAAAGAATTAATCATTCATTTTGAAGATGAAAAAGTGGCTAGCGTAACTGGTGACTTTGAGCTTTCCGAAGATTTTAATACACCGCTAGATCAATAGTTCTTCTCTAATTTATCGAATCTTTTCCCCGCCTGACATATTTAATGGAAGGTGGGAAAATCGATGATTTCTGCCATCACTGTGCTGCAATCTAATTGTTAGTTAACCTATCTTATTGATAATTCATAAAATCCCACCATTACCCTAGCCCAAAACGCGATTAACGGGTTAAAACGGTGCTTCGCGATTTAAATCAACAAACCCCATCAAAATAAAGTTATTTGTGGCATAATCCTGCGCAAAATTTATATGTCTTTAATCTATAGGAATTGCCAACGTGTTAGCTACTGCCAATATCACCATCCAATTTGGTGCCAAGCCTCTTTTTGAAAATGTGTCCGTCAAATTTGGAGAGGGAAATCGTTACGGTCTTATCGGAGCTAACGGTTGCGGTAAATCCACGTTCATGAAAATTCTAGGTAATGATTTAGAGCCATCTTCAGGTAACGTTACAAAAGATCCTAATGAAAGAATTGGTAAGCTTAAACAAGATCAATTCGCCTTTGAAAAATATTCAGTAATCGATACTGTTATTATGGGCCATGAAGAGCTGTGGAAAGTCAAAGAAGAACGAGATGCGATTTATGCTAATCCGGAAATGACAGAAGAAGATGGTATCAGAGCAGCCGAACTGGAATCTGAATTTGCCGAAATGGATGGATACACTGCTGAGTCTCGCGCGGCTGAATTGCTTACCGGTGTGGGAATAGAAGAAGCTTTACATTACGGTCCAATGAGCGAAGTAGCACCAGGTTGGAAATTACGGGTGTTGTTAACCCAAGTTTTATTCGCAGACCCGGATATTATGCTGTTAGACGAACCCACCAACAACTTGGATATTGATACTATTCGTTGGTTGGAAGATACACTTAATTCACGTAACTGTACGATGATTATTATTTCTCACGATCGTCACTTCTTAAACAGTGTTTGCACCCATATGGCTGACCTCGATTATGGTGAGTTACGACTTTTCCCTGGCAACTATGATGAGTACATGACCGCTGCTACTCAATCCAGAGAACGTTTACTGTCTGACAACGCCAAGAAAAAAGCACAAATTGCAGAGCTAAAAACCTTTGTCAGTCGCTTCTCAGCTAATGCGTCAAAATCGAAGCAAGCTACATCTCGTGCCAAGCAAATAGACAAAATCCAACTGGATGAAGTAAAACCTTCTAGTCGTCAAAATCCATTTATTCGTTTTGAACAAGATAAAAAGCTGCATCGATTAGCCCTAGAAGTAGAAGGTTTGAGTAAATCCTTTGAAACTCCCCTATTCTCTGATCTGGATTTAATGATCGAGGTCGGCGAAAGAGTTGCCATCATTGGTCCTAATGGTGCGGGTAAAACAACCTTAATGCGTTGTTTATATGGAGACATTGCAGCCGACAGTGGGAATGTAAAATGGTCTGAAAACGCATCTATAGGCTATTACGCGCAAGACCACGCCCATGACTTCGAAGAAGACAAAACTTTACTAGACTGGATGTATCAGTGGGGTAAAGAAGGCGATGATGAACAGGTTATTAGAGGAACACTAGGCAGACTATTGTTTTCTCAAAAAGAAATTGATAAATCAGTTAAAGTCATATCTGGTGGTGAGCAAGGTCGAATGATTTTCGGCAAGCTTATTTTGCAGAAAAATAACGTATTACTAATGGACGAACCAACCAATCACTTAGATATGGAGTCCATAGAATCGTTAAACTTAGCCCTTGAAAACTACCCGGGCACACTGTTGTTTGTTAGCCATGACCGTGAATTTGTATCTTCATTGGCAACCCGGATTTTAGAGATTACTGAAGATGGGATAATCGACTTCAAAGGCAACTACGAAGATTATCTAAGCAGTAAAAAGCTCGTTTAAACAAACTAACTTAAATAACCTGTGGGCGGTATCAGTATGCAAAATAAAGCTAAAAACATCGGCGTTTTTGTTGATGTGCAAAATGTTTACTACACCTGCCGACAGGCTTATCAAAAACAGTTTAATTATCGCCAGCTTTGGCAACAACTTTCAGAACACGGCAATATAGTTGTAGCCAACGCTTATGCGATAGCCCGCCAAGATGACCAACAAATTAAATTCCAAGATGCCCTTCGGCATATTGGTTTTGAGGTTAAACTAAAACCCTTTATTCAACGCAGTGATGGTACCGCCAAAGGTGATTGGGACGTCGGTATTACCGTTGATATGATCGACCAGTCAGCGCATTTAGACGAAGTTATTTTACTCAGTGGGGATGGCGATTTCGCGGTACTGATGGGCTACATTAAAACTAAGTTTGGCGTTTCTACACAGGTTTATAGCGTGCCTAAATTAACCGCCAAAACATTGAGTGATTGTGTCGATGTGTATCATTCAATTGAGGCTAATTCTCCGTTACTCAAATAAATAAACATCAATCACAATTAATACTGTCCAAACATACAGTAGTTTGCTATATTTAATTTCGACGGCACAAAACCTACTGAAATTTGAGGATATATTATGGCGATTATTGTGAAATATGTTGTTGAGCGAAATGGAGAAGAGAAACTTGTGACTTCAGACAAAAAAGCCGCTGACCAATATGACAAAATGCTTGATGTAGCGGATAACCTAAGTACCTACATTCAGGCTAAAGGTATTAAATTACCTAATGATGTATCTGAAGAGCTGACTATTTTACTGTCTAAAAACAAAGATGTGATTAGTAAGTTGTTTAAAGGTACAGATGCAGATTCAATTTTAGAGCAAGAAAAAGCAGAAGTGGTAAAAATGGATAAGAAGAAAGCCTAAGCAATAATTTAACTTCTTATTTCAATACCAAGTATTGAGCAACTGTGCACGATTTAGCGAAGCCCTTCTTGCTTTTTAGTTACACTGATTAAATCGGATAATAGGCCTTTGGTAAAATATCAAAGGCACTCTTTTACTCAGTTGGTAATACTTAATTAAACATACTCAGCTAAAAACTCTCAGCCCAAAAATAGTAATTGAAGTGACGGCGACCAAACGCAACGATGACAGCAAATCCAATCGACTTAGAACGCCAAAATAACGACTGAATATTGTGGTTTGCAGCATGCAATTACAAATTGGTTTTATTCCTGATCAATCGTTGCTTTAACACTATCAATAAACTCCAAACGTTTCTGATATAGATTAGCATCAGTGGCAGTTGGCCAATTGCCATTAAAGGCAATCACTAGGTCTCTATTGGGATCAATAAATATTGTTTGACCAAATATACCTCGAGCAGTATAACTGCCATCTTCAAACGTCCACCATTGATAGCCATAACCTCTTTTCGATGTTGGAGAAGTTTCTACTCGTTTAGTCGTCGCTTTGCTTACCCAATCTTGTGGGAATACGGACTCTCCATGTATGTGACCCGCCTCTAACATAAATAAACCGTAACGCGCAAAATCACGCAGGCTTGCTTGAATGCAACAACCGGATATTTCATTGCCATCAGGACCTAAAATCCAAGTTGCTTTGTCAGCCATACCAAAAGGTTGCCAAATTTTCTCCGTTAAATAATCGGCAGGTGTTTGGCCTGTGGCTTGTTCAACCAAAATGCCAATTAGATTTGTCTCGCCACTGGAATAATGCCAAGTTTCGCCAGGTGGATTGGCTCTTGATAATCTGCGCATATAGCTAACGATTGTCGGCAAACCATCTACGGCTTTGTGACTGTTAAACAAAGCAACGTCTGAATTTGGATCAGAATAATCCTCATTCCATGCCACTCCTGATGTCATGGTAAGCAATTGTTCAATGCTCACATTATCGTAAACTGACCCTTTTAAGCCCAAAATGTAATCTGAAACATTATCGTTAAGACTGCTTATATGACCTTCTTTTAAAGCAATACCGACTAGACTTGAAGTGAATGATTTAGCCACTGAAAAACTCGTCCAACGTCCTTGTTGTGAATGTCCAAGTGCGTATTTTTCAAACCTAATTTTGCCTTTATGCAGGATTAAGCCACCAGCCAAACGCTGCTCGTCAAAAAACCTATCAATATCTTCATTAACAACGAGTGCCTCGCCTTTAGGCAACACCCTAATATTATCTGCTGGTGTAATTTCCCGGGACTTCACCAGAAATGGAGCCTGATCCAACACTTTAAAACCAGCATCTCGCTGACTTGTTTTCCAAAAAAGAATGTCAGTATTTTTAGGTGGGTCAAGTAGCAAGGCGCGCCAAGCTGGTCCGATCCACCAGCCGCCGATGATAGCAATGCTTAAAATTACTAAGAATGTACTAAATATCCATTTTATTGCAGTTTTCATACTCGTCCTTCATTGTCTTACAAGACATTGCTTATGGTGAGATCTTTCGGTTTAGTTTTTTTGTTCTGTTAATTGTGCAAATGTGCGCACCGGAAAGGTACCAAAACCTTTGATTTTTACCGGCACCGCATAAAAATAAAACCCTTTATCTGGTAGCGATTGTAAATTGCACATGTGTTCAACAATTAAAATATCAGCCCCCAATAATGTGCTATGTACTGGTCTTGCACCACCGCGAGTATCATCGATGTTATGGCTATCTATACCCACTAATGATACGCCTTTGCTTTTCAAATACGTGGCTGCACTTTCTGTTAGGTAAGGATGATGTTCATAATACAAATCAGTATTCCAGTGACGTGACCAGTTGGTTTCGATAAGCACAGCTTTGTCAGTTAGCTCCAAATTAAAAAAATAGCTGTCATCAATTGCTAGGATAGCGTCCGGAATCGTTATTTTAACCCCATCAAGATGGGCTACTGATTCAAGTGGAAGTTCAGAAAGATCATTGCCATCAACATAGCGATGAAATGGGGAATCGATATAAGTACCAGTATTGGAGCACATTTCAATTTTACCAATTTGAAATGAAGTCCCTTCTTCATAGTGCGATTTTGATGCTTCTCGGCTCAAGTAGTCGCAAATGATTGGAGCTGGTAGGCCTTTGTAGGTCACTAAGCCATCTTCCACTGTATGACTAAGGTCGATTAATTTACTCATTTATCGTCAATTCCATTTATTACACTGTTACGTGATTTAAACCTGTAATATTTTAAATAATATGCACTTTTTGCAACTAAATTAAAAGCAATCAGGTATAAAAAAGCCAGTTGGATTAGCAACTGGCTTTAAATGTGAAACAAGAATGAGATCAAGCTATAGCGTTATTTTCCGCTTTTTAAATGATCCGCTACTAAAAATGCCATTTCCAGTACTTGATCGGCATTCAAACGCGGATCACATTGGGTTTTATAAGCCTGGGCAAGATCGTCATCACTGATTTGATACGCGCCACCAGTACATTCCGTCACATGCTGGCCAGTCATTTCTAAATGAATACCACCTGGATGTGTACCTTCAGCACGGTGAGCAGCAAAGAACTGCTGAATTTCGCTTAAGATGTCATCAAAGTTTCTAGTTTTATAACCACTAGATGCTTTTTTGGTATTGCCATGCATTGGATCTGAACTCCACACGACTTTTCGTCCTTCCGCTTTTACTCGGCGCAGTAATTTTGGCAAATTTTGCTCAAGCTTATCTGCCCCCATGCGCGTAATGAACGTCAAACGACCAGCGCTATTATCTGGGTTCAAGGTGTCGATTAATCTCATCAATTCATCTTCTTGAATTGTTGGACCAATTTTAACCCCAATAGGATTATGTATGCCGCGGAA
The DNA here is from genome assembly GCF_037478005.1 of Alteromonas sp. M12. Taxonomy (NCBI): domain Bacteria; kingdom Pseudomonadati; phylum Pseudomonadota; class Gammaproteobacteria; order Alteromonadales; family Alteromonadaceae; genus Alteromonas; species Alteromonas sp. M12. Next base: position 2,940,224 of record NZ_CP144164.1, read on the forward strand.
GAACTCAATATGGGCGTGATCCAATTGACGGGTACGCTCACCAATCCACACCATGTGTGCAGAGCAGTTGTAAGGTTTACCTGTCAATGTATCAATGCGGGTTAACGCTTGTTCGTAATTTAGTAGCAAGGCTTCATGGGAAGTAAATAAATTAGTTTCATGCAAAGTTGCGTTATTCACATGATTAATACCAATCACATCCATAAATTCCAATGCATCTTGCAAGCGGTTGGTGACGTCTTGATAACGATCACGTAACGGATTGTTCTCAAGAAAGGTCATATTCCAACGATTCACCTGATGCAAATCCGCTAAACCACCTTGGGCAAATGCGCGCAATAAGTTTAAGGTTGAAGCGCCTCTATGGTATGCCTCTAACATCCGATTAGGATCAGGCATTCTAGACTGCTCAGTAAATTCAAAGCTATTGATGATATCACCACGATAACTCGGTAAAGAAACACCATTAATCGTTTCTAAATCAGAGGAGCGTGGCTTTGCATACTGCCCTGCCATTCTCGCAACTTTTGTTACTGGGCATTTTCCAGCAAAGGTTAAAACAATTGCCATTTGCAGAATAACTTTAAAGGTATCTCTTATTTTAGGCGCATTAAATTCGTCGAAAGATTCCGCACAATCACCACCCTGTAGTAAGAAACCTTTGCCTTCGGCTACATCACCAAGTTGTTTGTATAGTTGCCTTGTTTCTTCAGCAAAAACCAGCGGAGGATAACTATGAAGTTTGCTCTCTACTTCTTTTAATAAAGCTTGATCTTGATAAGTAGGTTGTTGCTGGATAGGTTTAGATCTCCAGCTATCCGGTTGCCATTGGCTCACACGCATTCCTTAAATACAGTCAAAAAAAGCAGGCTATACCTGCTAAATAAAAATTACGGGGAAATTACCCTAAAACGCCTTTATAGTACAATGTCAATACGCGCTAATCTATTCAACTATGGACTATAACATCGATTTAAATTGTCATAGACAATATAGACAATGAGATGGGAATAAATTCAAACGTACTTACGATTGTTAATCATCTAGAACAATCAGAGCAGATATATGCTCGATAAGACCATCAGCTGATGCCTCGATTAAATCAAGAACATACTCAAAGCCTTTCTTACCGCCATAATAAGGATCTGGGATTTCCTGTTCCTCTAACCCAGAAAAAGACATAAACAACTTTATTTTATCTTGATACTCTTCTGGGCATTCACTTTGCAAACCACGAAGATTCATTTCATCCATGGCGATCAGAATATCGAAGTCACTAAAATCTTGTTTGGTGATTTTGCGACAATTTATCCCTGAAAAATCATAACCTCGGGCTTCCCCCACGGCAACAGAACGCTCATCGGGTTCCGCGCCAGTATGATATCCTTGGGTTCCCGCTGAATCTATTTTCAACAGCAAACCTTTTTCATGGGCTTTTTTCCTAAATACTGCTTCTGCGCTAGGAGAACGACAAATATTGCCCAAACATACAAACAATACAGAGCGAATTGTTACAGCCATTCGAGTTGTTTCCTATTCCTGATTCTCTTATGCTTAAGAGTCTATTCTATCTAGCTAAAAAAGCGCGTCTAGCGTTAAATTCATTTCAAAGGAAAAAAATGTCAGAAAAACGTGTACTCATGTTGAGCAGTTCAAAAGTTGGCAATGAAGAATACCTAGCTAACCCCAGAAAAATGATATTGCCGTTTTTAGATAAGGTTAAAACTGCGATTTTCATCCCCTATGCAGGCGTCACTATGTCATGGGATGACTACACTGAAAAAGTGCAACAGGCGTTACCAGAGATACGTATTACTGGTATCCACACATTGCCAAATGCAGCCGATGCAATCAATAACGCCCAAGCAATTATTGTCGGTGGAGGCAATACCTTTAACTTGCTTTATCAATTGCAGAGCAATGACATAATAAAAAGTATCCAAAATAAAGTGAATTCTGGTACCCCTTATATCGGTTGGAGTGCAGGTTCAAATATTTGTGGTTTGAGTATTAAAACCACGAACGACATGCCAATCATTCAGCCTGAATCATTTTCTGCTTTAGCCTTTGTTCCGGTACAAATTAATCCCCATTATAGCGATTATCAGCCACCTGGTCACAATGGTGAAACAAGGGCTCAACGGATTGCTGAATTTTGTGTATTGAACCCAGACACCCATGTAATTGGGATAAGAGAAGGAAGTGGTTTGCTGCTCCAGGGCGATACATTTACACTAATTGGTGAACTCGACGGTGTTATCTTTAAAGGGAATCAACAACAAACCATAGCTGCTAATACAGCTCTAAATAACTTATTGAAATAACCTATCAAACGACAAATACTCTGCAGCTTGTTCGGTGTTTTTTAGCTTAGGCACAACACCGAGACAAGGTGCGGGGATTAATTGCTTTAAACTCTCAATATTGTCCTGTAAATACAACATCTGCTCATCAATCTGATTAGCTACCCAACCGATAACCTCTAGACCATCAGCGCAGATAGCTTGATAGGTGAGTAATGCGTGATTCAAACAGCCCAACTTCATACCAACCACCAACACCACAGGTATTTTTTGTTGGATCGCAAAATCTGATAAGAATGCCCCTTCGCCTAATGGCAAACGCCACCCACCCGCTCCTTCGGTTAGCAGTAAATCAGCATTTGCAGAGAGTAAATCTGTATAGGCTGAGGTTATTTGTTGTAAATCGAGGGTCACTCCCATGCGCTGAGCGGCTAAATGGGGTGCGACAGGATCAGCAAACGCGATGGGATTAATTTTTTCATAGGGTAATTGCAATGTGCTAACACGCTGCAGGGCCACTGCATCATCGTTTCTAAGACCTTCCGCAGTTTCAAAACAGCCGGCAGAAACCGGTTTAAAACCTATGGTGGAAAGCCCTCTTTTTGCCGCAAGCTGCAAAATGGCTGAGCCAATAACGGTTTTTCCTGCATCGGTATCAGTACCTGCAATAAAAATAGAGTTGATCATATATCTTTGCTCAAAATCAAAAAACTAACTTGGTAAGACAAGGGTAACTGGTCTTCAACGGCAAAACGTTGCTTATAAATCCGTTCAAATTCAGCTAAAGACTGTCGACTCAGTTTCGAGTGGTTACCAGTTTGAGGCACAACATTTGCGCCAATATGGCGAATACTATTCAACACGCTAATCGCGTTAGGGTGCCAGGTAGTATAGGTTTTTTGCTGCTCAAGCACTTTAAACCCGCACTGTTGTGCTGCTTTTACCAATTCGCGATGGGGAATGAATTGGTTGACTCTAGGGACTGAATCGATTTCCCCCCAAGTTGCCTGTAATTCTGACATCGAACCTTCGCTAAGCAGCGCTAAGACGGCGCGGCCATCATCGGTTAAGACCCGATTCGCCTCCGCTAAACTCTGCTGAATTGGCGTACACCACTGTAATGCCATACAAGAAAAAATCGAATCAAAGGACTTATCTGGAAATGGCAAAGATTCCGCGTCTGCTATGTGGAAGTCAATGAATCCTTTAATGTCGTCAGTTGGATTAAGTTTTTTCGCCTGCTCAATCATGCCCGCTGCTAAGTCTATGCCGCAGACATGTTGAAATTTGTCCACCAGCATTCGGGTTAAACGAGCGGTCCCACAACCAATATCCAACAATTTTCCGAGTGTATTAGCTTGCACCAACTGAATTGCATCAAAACCAATATCCAATTGCACTTGTGCGACATCATCATAACGATATGCTGATTGACTAAACTGGTAGGCTATTCTGCGCTTTTTATCCACAACGGTGTCAATCATGGGTTAATACCTGATAACGCTTAAGCACTATTACTAAAGCATCAACAAATGCATCTATGTCAGTGTGTTTATGACTGGCTGATAAGGTAATTCGTAGCCTGTCAGTTCCCTTAGGAACAGTGGGATAACGTATGGCTGTGACCCACAGTCCAAGCTGCTTCAAATCCTCACTAATTTTCACACACTTAACTGGGTCGCCAATAACAATAGGTTGGATGGCAGTTTGTGAATCAGTTATCGGCACCCCCGTTTGCATGCATAACTGTCTAAACTGAGCAATTCGTTGGGTTAACGTTTGCTGCTTGACACCATCAGCTAACGATTGAAAACTCGCATAGGTTGCCATCGCCATAGCAGGAGGCATTGCGGTGCTATATACATAATGCTTGGCAAAGTTCACCAAGTAGTCGATAAGCACTTGCGAGCCTGCGACAAAAGCACCAGAGGTGCCAATTCCTTTGCCAAAAGTCCCCATTAATATCGGCACCTGAGATTGACTTAGATTCAATTGTTCAGCGCTGCCTAAGCCGGTTTTACCCAATACTCCCATGCCATGCGCATCATCTACCATTAACCAAGCATCATATTGCTGAGCCACTTTGTGCAATTCATCTAAACGTCCCAAATCACCGTCCATACTAAATACCCCTTCGGTGGCAATAAGGTAATCCTGAATGTTAGCTTGAGACTGTTGCGGTGCTTGTCGGTTACTCGAAGCGAATAACGTTGTCAGATGATCAATATCATTATGCCGAAAGCGCTTGTATGTGCCGTCACAATGTTTTGCCGCTTCCACAAATGATGCATGCATTAACTTATCCGACAAAATACACAAATTCGGGTTTGCTAATGCCTGACAAATAGCTTGGTTGGCGGCAAAGCCAGAATTAAATAATAAAGCGGCTTCACGCTTTAAACCACTGGCCAAAAACTCTTCCAATTGCTGATGCGCACGAGTATGGCCGGTAACAAGTGGCGAAGCCCCACTGCCCACACCATAGCTGGAAATGCCTTCCACCCAAGCCTGCATAACAGCAATATCTTGACGTTGTCCTAGATAGTCATTGCCGGAGAAACTCAAAAAGTGCTGCCCATCAACCTCAATCATTGCGCCAGCAGAAGAATCGATTATCCGCCGTTGACGCAACAAACCTTCACGTTTACGTGCATTCAGAGCCGCTTGTAAATAAGCAAAAGCCACTGACTAATTAGTCGTCTCAGGCACAGCGACGACAGGTTTACTGGCATCGTAGAATAATTCATTTCCAGCTTGCTCTGACTCACCCGCCTGAATCTCTTCCATTAAAGCGGCTTCATGGGCTTCATCAGAATACTCACGGGTTTGTTTAGAGTTGATTCCCAATTTTTTGAATAGCATGACATCTTCATGGGTCTCTGGATTAGAGGTGGTTAACAATTTACAACCGTAAAAAATTGAATTTGCGCCAGCCATAAAACACATGGCTTGCATTTGTTCATTCATCGCCTCACGCCCCGCCGACAAACGAACAAAAGACTTAGGCATTAAAATACGGGCTACAGCAATAGTACGAATAAATTCGAAAGAATCTAAATCTTCCACATCATCCAATGGTGTACCTTTTACTTTCACCAACATATTGATCGGCACACTTTCTGGGTGATGTTCTAAATTGGCCAATTGCATCAACAAACCAGAGCGGTCATCGGCCTCTTCACCCATGCCGACGATACCACCAGAACAGACATGCATACCGGCATCACGCACATTTTGCAGTGTATCTAAACGATCTTGATAGGTACGGGTTGTAATGATATCACCATAATATTCGGGTGACGTATCCAAGTTGTGATTGTAATAATCTAATCCAGCTTGCTTTAGTGCTATCGCCTGATCACGGGTTAACATACCCAAGGTCATACAAGTCTCTAGGCCAAGCTTTTTAACTTCTTTGACCATTTCCAAAACATATGGCATATCACGCTCTTTTGGATTTCTCCAAGCCGCCCCCATACAAAAACGCGTTGACCCTGTTGCCACAGCCTCTTTGGCGCGCTGAATAACTTTTTCAATTTCCAAAAGGCGTTCTTTTTCTAGGCCAGTATCGTAACGCGCACTTTGCGGGCAATATTTGCAGTCTTCCGGACAAGCCCCAGTTTTAATCGACAATAATGTGCTGACCTGCACATAATTAGGATCAAAATGTTGGCGATGAATACATTGGGCCTGGAAAAGCAAATCATTAAAAGGCATAGCGAATAATGCATTCACTTCGTCTAATGTCCAGTCGTGTCTTATCTGTGCTGCACCTGAAAAATCTGCTGGGAACGCCATATTTGGTCCTTTACTATCGAATTATGTTGGCTTAGTCTAAGGCCGACTTAAACATTGTCAACTCTTACCAGATACTTTGATTTACAAGTGAGCATTATTTGAACAAATCTAACCTAACTGATATCGAATTTGACCAAAAACATATTTGGCATCCATACACATCTGCGATTAACCCTCTTCCTTGTTATGAAGTTGAATCAGCAGAAGGGGTTTTCCTGAAACTGAAAGATGGCGAACGTTTAGTCGATGGCATGTCATCTTGGTGGGCAACCATTCATGGCTACAATCATCCAGAACTAAATAAAGCGGCCAATAAACAGTTAGAAAAAATGTCTCATGTGATGTTTGGCGGAATCACTCATAAACCCGCTATCGATCTTTGTAGAAGCCTAGTGGATATTACACCTGAAGGCTTGGAGCGCGTGTTTTTAGCTGATTCTGGCTCAGTTTCGGTAGAAGTCGCAATGAAAATGGCATTGCAATATTGGGCGTGCCAAGGTGCTCCAGAGAAACACCGTTTTATATCCCCTCGCAATGGTTACCATGGTGATACCTTTGCGGCTATGTCGGTATGTGACCCGGTAAACGGTATGCACAGTTTATTTAACCAAGTGTTATCTTCACAAATATTTGCCCCAGCACCACAAACTCAATTTGATCAAACTTGGAATGAAGATGATATCGGACCCCTTGAGGATTTGATTCTTACCCACAAAAACGAAGTCGCAGCACTTATTATCGAACCAATAGTGCAAGGAGCCGGAGGTATGCGCATATACCACCCAGAATATCTTCATCGTTGTCGACAGTTATGTGACGAACACAACATTTTGTTAATTTGTGATGAGATTGCTACAGGGTTTGGTAGAACAGGTAAACTGTTTGCGTGCGAACATGCTGGTATAAGTCCAGATATCATGTGCGTAGGCAAAGCGTTAACCGGTGGTTATATGACACTTGCAGCAACGCTTTGCACAGAAGATGTTGCATTAGGGGTCTGTGCGTCTGAACCGGGCGTGTTTATGCACGGCCCTACGTACATGGGTAATCCGTTAGCTTGCGCGGTAGCTAATGCCAGTTTGGCTTTGTTGGCACAGAATAAGTGGCAAGAACAGGTCGAAAGAATTGAAAAACAACTGCAACATCAGTTGTTCCCCTTAAAAGACCATGTTGCTGTAGAAGACGTCAGAGTATTGGGCGCAATTGGTGTCGTTGAATGTAAAAAGGCGGTTAATGTTGCTGAGTTACAACGTGTTTTTGTCGATAACGGCGTTTGGATCCGGCCATTTGGAAAACTCATTTACATTATGCCGCCGTTTATTATTAATCAGCAACAACTGACTCAACTGACCGCCGCTATTGCGATCAGTTTACAGACACTCAATTAGTGATATTTCAAAGATCAGATAAGATCCAAACTAATACCACTACGCTGATTGCCAATAAAATAACTACGTTTATACCAAAATAGTCATTTCGGCGGCGAGTTCTATATCGCCGCATGAAAAGTACAAACAGACTCATGAATGTGCATAGGCAAAGTAACATAATTAGATAAAGACTAAGAGACATAGCCCAATCTTGTCGACCAGATACTCCCCAATATTCTTGCACGCCAGATATCAATTCTGGCCGTGCATAATGGAAAACTATCAAAGAAGCGACAAATATCACCCAAGCAACAATATTCAATCCCAATACAATTTGGTAAAATTTATCGCGGCTTCGAGGCGTTTTTCGGCGGTTTTCGCCCTGCCAAGGGAATTGTTCAGACATATTCTCTATTTAGCGCCTATTTTTACTTGAGTCTGTCATTTAGCTAAGTAAGATTACACACCTTATTTATGCGACAGATTCTAGTGACATTTTAATTATCCAGCTTTAGTTACTGTAGAGCATTAATTTGGTTTCATCTAGGTTATTGTTTATCCTAGTCGTTTGTCTTATTTTAGTTTGTAATCAAAAATTTGCAGGTTAACCCTGCTGTAGTGGAGAATATCAATGGCGCATGCCCCAGTGGTTGACGTGTTAACTGGCAAGTACCCAATCGGGGAACAAGTAGTTTTAAAGGGATGGGTGAGAACCCGCAGAGATTCTAAAGCAGGATTATCTTTTATCAATTTGCATGATGGAAGTTGCTTTGACGCTATTCAGGTTATTGCACTGAATACAATGCAAAATTACAGCGATATCCAGCGTCTCACTACAGGTTGCTCAGTTGCAGTTACTGGCGAAGTGAAAGAATCACAAGGTAAAGGTCAGTCGTTAGAAATAGAAGCGACCCAAGTTGACATCTTAGGTTGGGTTGAAAACCCAGACACTTACCCAATGTCAGCAAAACGCCACAGTATTGAATACCTTCGGGAACATGCGCACTTGCGTGCTAGAACCAATGTCATTGGTGCGGTAACCCGTGTTCGCAATTGTTTATCTCAAGCTATCCATCGCTTTTTCCACGAACAAGGCTATTTTTGGATCAGCACTCCCATATTGACTGCCAGTGATACTGAAGGGGCTGGTGAGATGTTCAGGGTTTCGACCTTAGATATGATGAACATCCCTAAAACCGAACAAGGTGAAGTCGATTATTCCCAAGATTTTTTCGGAAAAGAAACCTACTTAACAGTATCAGGTCAATTGAACGTTGAAACCTACTGTACAGCAATGTCCAAAGTGTACACTTTTGGGCCGACCTTTAGAGCTGAGAATTCAAACACAAGCCGCCACTTAGCGGAATTTTGGATGATCGAACCAGAAGTCGCCTTCGCAGAATTGTCTGACGTAGCGCAACTTGCCGAAGATCTTTTAAAATATGTGTTTAAAGCGGTATTGGAAGAACGTGCCGATGATATGGCTTTCTTTGCGCAACATATCAATAAAGACGTTAAAGATAGAATGGAAAAAGTGATCGCCCAAGATTTCGTCAGAATGGATTACACCGATGCCATTGAAATACTCAAAAACTGCGGTAAAAAATTCGAATTCCCAGTTGATTGGGGTGTGGACTTGTCGTCAGAACATGAGCGTTACCTTGCAGAAGAGCATGTAGGTGCGCCGATTATTATGCAGAACTATCCAAAAGATATTAAAGCATTTTATATGCGCATTAATGACGATGGCAAAACAGTGGCAGCAATGGATGTATTGGCCCCGGGTATTGGTGAAATCATCGGAGGCTCTCAGCGTGAAGAACGCCTAGACGTATTTGACCAACGACTTGAAGAAATGGGACTGGATAAAGAAGACTACGCTTGGTACCGAGACTTGCGTCGCTATGGCACAGTTCCACATTCTGGATTCGGCTTAGGCTTCGAACGCCTAGTTGCTTATGTCACAGGTATGCAGAATATTCGTGACGTAATTCCCTTCCCTCGCTCGCCAGGTAATGCAAATTATTAATCGATAAAGTTTATTTACTTTTCTCGCAGACAAAAGCCATCTTAAAGATGGCTTTTTTTTACTTATTTTTCCTAAAAAACAACTACATTTAGTGATAACGTTAGCCTTACCCACAACTAAGAAGTACGACTATGTCAAAAATACAAAAACACATGTTCGAGCAAGTTCGTACTTCTGTTCTGTTAAAACAAGCCTGCAAAAGTGCACTTGAATACCAGACAGATACAGATGAAAAAGCAATCTATCCAAGCAATAAGGATTTGGATCTGCTCAGCGCATTTGATGGCGACTTACCGGAAAATATTGGCGACGCAAACGCGCTGTTAAATTTACTCGCCAATCAAGGGGCACAAAATACCGTACGTTACTCAAATGGTCGTTATTATGGCTTTGTTAATGGTTCGGCACTGCCCATAGGTTTGGCGGCAAAATGGTTAGCTGATGTTTGGGATCAAAATGCAGCGCTATTTGTCATGTCACCAATAGCGGCAAAATTAGAGAGCGTTTGCCAACAATGGTTACAACAACTATTTCAACTAACAGAAAATACTGTGGCAGGGCTAGTTGGAGGGACTTCAGTTGCCAGTTTATGCGGTTTGGCGGCTGCCCGTTATCGTCAATTAACGCATTTAGGATGGGACATTGCACAACACGGACTTTTTGCAGCGCCTGCCCTTCGCATCATTTTAGCTAAACAAACCCACGGAACTGTGGTGAAAATGTTGAATCTATTAGGATTTGGTCAACAGCAAATTGAATGGGTTGAATGTGATGAACAAGGTCGCATGCGCGTTGATGCGATTCCTCCGCTTGATCATAGTTGTATTCTCGTTTTACAGGCTGGAAACGTTTGTAGCGGGGCTTTCGATGACTTCCAAACCATCATTCCTAAAGCCCAAGCCGCTAAAGCCTGGGTGCATGTTGATGGCGCTTTCGGTTTATGGGCGGCAGCATCCGCAAAGTTTAATGAACTAACCAAAGGCGTTAATCTGGCGAATTCATGGTCTGTTGATGGTCACAAAACCTTAAATGCGCCCTACGATTGTGGAATTATTTTATGTGCAGATCCCAAAGCGTTAACGCAGGCTCTGCATCAACAAGGTTCCTATATACAAACCAGTGAAAACCGCGACAATATGATTTTTACACCTGACATGTCTAGGCGTGCCCGTGGAATAGAATTATGGGCATGTTTGGCTTATTTGGGTAAAAACGGTATTGCAGAACTTGTTGAGTTATTACATCAACATGCCGTCTACTTCGCCAAAAATATCCGAATTGCGGGTTTTAAAGTACTTAACGATGTTGTATTTAATCAAGTTATAATCTGCGCTGACTCAGATGAAATTACGGTTAATACACTCAAAGCAATTCAAAACTCTGGTGTAACCTGGTGTGGTGGCGCGACATGGATGGGCCGAAAGGTGATTAGAATTAGTATATGCTCTTGGGCAACCACAGAGACTGAAATAGATAAAAGTATCGCGGTATTTTCTGAATGTTTGGATAAACACATACAACTGGCTAACGGTGTTTATAAATGAGTCAACACTTATCCGATCCTATCCACAGCGGGCAAACGGTCTGCCAACAATGTGATACATCAGTAGAAATACCTCGTTTAGCTCATCGCCAGAAAGCAAAATGCCCATGTTGTGGGCACGTATTGACGCAACACCTCGCAAGGGCCAATCAAAGAATAATCATGTTCGCCCTTAGCGCTTTAATTTTTTTACTGTTATCAATGCCATTTAACTTTCTTGGATTTAGCAGCAACGGGCAAAATCATGCAATTGGGATCATTTCCGGCTTAGACGTATTAATCGTCAATGATTATATGTTTTTAGCGGTGATCCAATTGCTGTCTATTATCATCGTCCCCGCCATAGTATTGCTGGGTTTACTGCTAGTCGTTGTGCCATTGCCTGTAAATAAAAATCCAGCCACTTCAAAGACTATCTTAAATATCGTTTACGCCCTCATTCCATGGAGCATGGCAGAGATATTTTTGATTGGAGTACTCGTAAGTTTAATCAAAATCAGTTCTTTTGCAGATATCAGTATTGGCCTATCATTTTATGCTTACATCGGTTTCACCTTATGCATGGTAGCCACATTGTTATCCATGGATAAACACCAACTTTATATCAACGCCACCCAAACCCAACACCGCCGTAAAAGACTTCCGAAGTCCGAAAGTATACAGCGTACTTGGGCGTTATTGCTGACCTCGATATTGTTATATATTCCAGCTAACACTTTACCTATTATGCACACGGTATTTATAGGTACCGATGAACCCAGCACCATACTGGGTGGGGTCATCTCCATGTGGCAGAACAAGTCGTATCCAATTGCGTTGGTCATTTTTATTGCCAGTATAGTTGTGCCCATAGGTAAGTTGGTAATATTAATCTGGCTTAACTATTGTGCGCAAAACGGTACAATCAAAAAACAAAACACCCGTATATTTTGGTACCGATTGACAGAGTTTATAGGTCGGTGGTCAATGGTTGATATATTCGCCGTTGCGATTTTGGTTAGTCTCATTCAACTAGGCAATACCATGAGTGTATTTCCTGGTCCTGCTGCAATGGCATTTTGTGGTGTGGTGATACTAACAATGCTAGCAGCGATGACTTTCGATCCTAGATTAATTTGGAGCAATTCGGACGCACAAGATGATAGACAATAAAAACCAACAAGTAAGCGCGCAAGAAGCAGATGTAGAGTCTAGTCGAATAATCTCAAAATTTTGGCTGATTCCATTAGTCGCCCTGTCTATTGGAATGTGGATGGTGTATCACCAGTGGGCAAATCAAGGCCCGTTAATTAACATTGAGTTTGTTTCAGCCTCTGGTATTGAAGCAGATCAAACAAAGATAAAAACCAAAGATGTCGAAATTGGTGTGGTTAAAAAGGTAGAACTAAAACCCGATTTAAGTGGCGTAATTGTAACCGCAAGAATGAGCCCAAGTGCCGAAATGCTGCTTGGAAAAGATAGTAAGTTTTGGCTGGTGAGGCCCCGTGTCTCTCTTAATGGTGTATCTGGATTAACCACCCTATTTTCCGGCCCTTATATTACTTTGGAACCGAGCACCGAGGGCGAACTGTCTACTGAATTTATCGCATTTGAAAATCCCCCTGCCACAGCAGCTGGCACACCAGGATTACAGATAACCTTAAATAGTGACGAAGAACTATCCTTTAAAGCCGGTGATCCGATTATTTATAAAGGATTGAAAGTCGGTGAATTTGAAGACATGCATTTTGATGTAGATAGGCGCATCGTTTCTTACAATGCCTTTATCCAAGCGCCTTACCACAAACTTATCACTGAAAATACCAAGTTTTGGAATGCCAGCGGAATGAGTCTTGATCTTGCCGCCAATGGGATAGAAATAAAAACAGGAAGTATCGAAACCATTCTCACTAACGGTGTCACATTTGGCATTCCTGAGGGTATGTCAACGGGCAAGCTAGTCACAACACAAGCGTCATTTGAAATATATAAAGACTATAAAAGCGCTTCAAACAAAAGATATAAACTGGGGGTTAATTTTGTATTGATGATCAAAGATAGTATTCGCGGATTAACTGTCGGCGCACCTGTAGAATACCGAGGTTTGCAAATTGGTAAAGTGATTGAAATTAACCTACCAGGCGCAGCGCAGAGTAAATTACTTGATGATGAATTTGCGATTCCAGTCCTGATCAACATCCAGCCAAGCAGAATGCAGCAACCCGATGACCACACGGGTGTAGAGATTGTTAGAACACAAACATTACGTGGAATAGAACAAGGTCTTAGAGCATCCCTTAAAATTGGTAATATTGTGACCGGCGGCTTGTACGTTGATTTACAGCATTATGAGGATGCTGAACCGGAACCTCTGAGTAAGTTTCTTGGCTACAATGTGATTCCTACAACATCAGGGGAATTTGCGCAAATCACTCAAAAAGTAAGTGGTGTTTTAGACAATATAAATGCCATTCCTTTTGCCCAAATGTCTGAAGATGCGAGTCAACTAATGCAAACCTTTAATGCCACAGCTGAGGCATTAAAAGAGACCGTTGACACCCTCGATAGCCTGCTGGTTGACGTGAAGGACCAACAAACAAGTCAGAATATTAATCAAGCTGCCGAATCGCTAACTAGCTTACTCAAAGATTACTCTGCAGGGTCTAGAACTAATCAAGAATTAATTTCGACAATGCAAAGGTTTCAAACGACCTTGCAGCAACTCACTCCATTATTGCAACAACTCAACCAAAAACCGAATAGTTTAATATTCAGCGACGCTACGCAGCCAGAAGTTGAACCCAAAGCGCAATCTTTAAATCAGGAAACCGACAATGACTAAGCCAACCTTTTACCTATTCGGGCTGACTCTGCTGCTAGCGGGTTGTGCGAGTGAAGTGAACACAAATGTGCACTATTATGTACTCGATAACGCAGCCTCTATTTCAATGCCCGATGATATTGCACAGCGCCCTACTACAGTAGCAATTCAGACTATTGAGTTGGCCGACTACCTCAAACAAGCCAGTTTGAATATGCAAATGGATAATCATCAAGTGTTCTACTCTAAACAACATTATTGGGCGCAACCATTACAAACGAGCATTCGTAATTCATTACTAAATGATCTCAATAAAACGTCGAAAACAGCCTACTTTGTTGATCCACAATTAGTTAATTTCAAACAAGCAGACTTAATATTAGGGTTAAAAATAAACCACTTTCTGCCTACATATGAATCAAAAGTGGTGTTAGCTGGACAGTATTGGATATATAATGATCAAAGCAACAGAAATTTAACTGACTCAATATATAACTTTAAGTACGAACTACCACTGGCAGAAAATGGTTATGGACATGCGGTGGGCAAACTACGAAATTTACTAGAACAGTTAAGCAAAGATATCGTAATAAACATGGAAAACGTTGAAATCTAATGATCAGAAAAATGACCAAGTGGATGCTGGCTTATCTTTATTTGGGTGTTGTTGGCGATAGAAATAGCGAATCTAATCAACAAATATTTGTCTCCAATCTTTTTTCCTGCATTGGCTATAGTCTCACTCTTGTTTTAGGTATTTCCGCCGCTTTCGGTGGCGAAATGGTGTTATCCATCTCTCTTTTTTCAGCCTGTTTTTTATTCTTTTTAAGTCACCAAATCCATCGATTTAAACAAATTAAAAATACCTACAAAATATCTACACGCATTATTTTCACATGTTTGTTATTTTTAATGCTTTATTTAGTTTACACCGGTGGCCATGCCAACACTGGACCATTATGGATTTATATTCTGCCTCCTGTAGCTTTCTTTTTTGGCGGTTTGCGTAAAGGCTTAGCCAACATTGGCCTATTTGTTATTTTGATTAGCATCATGTTGTTCTATCCAGGCGAAGTTTTATTAAATACATCCTACACCCACGAATTTAAGTCACGTTTAATTTATTCCTTTTTAACGGTTACTTTATTATTTGGCTTCTACGAATTTTCACGGCAAAAATTCATTACTTTTATGCAAAAATTAAGTGACCAATTCGAACAACAAGCAATGCAAGATCCCCTTACGTTGTTACCAAACCGCAGGGCCATGAAAGATTATTTAGAACACGAATACAATCGTGCACAGCGCAGTAAAGTCAATATGTCGTTATTACTGTGCGACATTGATCACTTTAAAAATGTAAATGACCTCCACGGCCACGACGGTGGAGATTACGTACTACAAAACTTATCGGCGCTATTTACCTCAACGTTGCGTAAACAAGACAAGATATCTCGATGGGGAGGAGAAGAGTTTTTATTCCTTTTGCCAGAAACCAGCGAATCTGACGCACACTTTTTAGCAGAAAAAATACGCAAGAAAGTGGCTAATCATATTTTCAAATATGCTGGCAAAGAATTTAGTATTACCTTGAGTATCGGTGTTAAAGAAGTAACCAAGAATATAAGCGTAGATAAAGCTATCACAGCTGCGGATAAGTTTTTGTATCAAGCCAAAGAAGAAGGACGTAACCGCACCATGCCTAAAGTCGTCCACACCCATGCAGATTAAGCCACTTCTTTCTAGACCATCATAAAAAGGCCCTAGCAGTTTAACTAAACACATTTTTGAACCACTGCAAGATTTTCAAACGACGAAAAGCTGTCTCAACAATATGCATCAATGCTATCTAAACTAGATATGGCACTTTTATTGCTATACTGATACATATTATAAAAAATCTGTTGGGTTTCATGAAAAATATAGCCGATAATTTAGTGCATTTATGCACTCACAAACCTAAATCTGTATATGCAATATTGTTGCTTTTTGTGGTGTTATTAGCGGCCCAGATCCCTCGAATTCAAATAGATACAGATCCAGAAAACATGCTGGATGCAGAGCACCCTGCACGAGTGTTTCATAATCAAATTAAGCAAACATTTAGTATGCACGATGCAATAGTTGTTGGGGTGGTTAATACACAAGATGAAAACGGTGTGTTTAAGCCTGATGTGCTTTCTGACATTTTTGACATTACAAAGACAATTATGTCATTGGACGGGGTTGTTTCCGCTGATGTCATGTCAATTTCAACAGTTGACAATATCAGTCAGGAAGGAACAGGGGCGATTCGTTTTGAATGGATGATGCCCACCCCACCGGAAACCATTGCAGTTAGTCAACAGATACAACACAACTTGTCCCGTCTGCCCTTGTTACAAGACACTTTGGCATCAAACAACGGTAAAGCCGCTGCGATTTACGTACCTATTTTAGATAAAAACGAAAGTTTTAATATTGCTGAACAAATTCGCGGCGCAATCGAAAAACGTGATAGCAGCGCACAGTGGTATATTACTGGGTTGCCTGTTGCCGAAGACCAATTTGGTTTCGAGATGTTTGTGCAAATGGGAATTTCAGCGCCCCTAGCAGGCTTAACTATATTCATTCTATTGTTTATTTTCTTCCGCAATATTCCGTTAATTATCGCGCCTATGATAGTGGCGATGGCAACCGTCATTATTACCATGGGGGCATTAATAGGAATGGGATTCACTGTTCATATCATGTCATCCATGATTGCGATTTTTCTAATGCCGATTGCGGTGGTAGATTCAGTACATATTTTATCGGAATTCAGTGACCGTCATAAACCAGGAGAAGATCTTCAGGCCACGATTGAGGAAGTGGTAGGACATTTATTTACGCCCATGCTGTACACCTCAATAACCTCTTCCGTAGGGTTCTATTCATTAATGTTAACTCCTATTCCTCCGGTACAAATATTTGGTGCTTTTGTAGGTTCAGGTATCCTACTCGCGTTTTTAATTACCATTACCTTTATGCCTGCTTATCTGTCGAGAATGAGTGAAAAGTCGCTACAAAGTTTACAGGATGTGATGCATAGCCAGCAAAGTGGCGGTACTAGAATTGCAAAACTTGCAGGCGCTTTGGGTAAGATTGCAATGAACTTCAAAGGCGCATTGATATTGAGTTTTTCAGTGGTGTTCGCCATCTCCGTGTGGGGAATTACCCAAATTCAAATAAACGATAACCCGGTGCGATGGTTCAAACCTGATCATGAAATTCGCATAGCCGATAAAGTCTTAAACGAAAATTTTGCAGGTACTTACGATGCCTACATAGTGCTAAGTCAGCATTCATCTTTGGTGCCTGTAGAGAACTTATTATCAAAAAATCTCCCCGCAAGCTTAACCAATTGGCAACAGGCAACTTTAGAAAAGCTTAGAGATGAGCCGCTAAATGAACAATATCAGCAACTTATCATTGAAATAGAAGATAAGATGTTTACTGATTTAAGCTCACAAGAAGAACAATTTTTAAACGACTTGTTAAACCTGACAGAGAAAGCCCTGAGCCAGTCAAAAGCTTTTCAGTCTCCGCAATTACTTGCCTACATAGAGTCTTTACAAACAGCTTTGCAGGCATCAGGCTTGGTCGGTAAATCTAATTCCCTAGCCGATGTGACTAAAGTGGTGAATCGCGAACTCAGATCTGGCGAAGCCAAGGATTACCAGATCCCGAATTCACCGCAAGCTGTGGCGCAAACCCTAATGCAATATCAATCTTCTCATCGTCCTAATGACTTGTGGCATTTTGTCACGCCCGATTACCAACAAACTCTGGTTTGGTTGCAATTAAGCAGTGGCGATAACCAAGATATGACTGAGGTAATCCAGTTAGTAGACGATTATGTAGCCAACAACCCACTGCCAGCGAATATTGAACTAGGCTGGGCAGGCAAAGCCTATATTAATGTCATTTGGCAAGAAAATATGGTTGCAGGCATGCTCGATAGTTTAATAAGCGCATTTATTATTGTATTTGTGATGATGGTAATTTTGTTCAGATCCTTAGTATATGGTGTGCTTGCGATGCTGCCGCTAACAATTACCATCACCTTCATTTATGGATTGATTGGTATTATTGGCAAAGATTACGATATGCCAATCGCAGTGTTGTCTGCATTAACACTTGGTTTGTCAGTTGATTTTGCGATCCACTTTTTAGAAAGGGCCCGCGCCTTATTTAAACAAACCAAGGATGTGAAACAAACATTGGCCTTGATGTTTCAAGAACCGGCTACCGCAATCACTCGTAACGCGTTAGTTATCGCCCTAGGATTTACCCCCTTGCTCTTTGCTCCACTTGTTCCCTATATCACCGTGGGAGTATTTTTAGCTAGCATAATGGCAATTTCGGCCTTGGTGACGCTACTTATCTTGCCCGCTGTGATGTCGTTAGCAAAACAATTGGTTTTTAAAAACTAGATGATTAGGAGTTTTAGAATGTCTAGATTTACATTATTTACTTTATCGTTATTTATGTCGTTACCGACCCTTGCTGCTATTGATGTTGCCGAATTAATTAGCAGCGCTGAAAAAGTGGCTTATTACAGTGGAGAAGACGGTCGCTCAGATGCACGTATGATGATTGTCGATTCTCAGGGACGCAAACAAATGCGTCAATTCACCATTCTCAGACGAGATGTTGAAGACAATGGTGATCAACAGATGATGGTATTTTTCAGTCGTCCAACAGATGTAAAAGACACTGTATTTAGAGTGGAAAAACATGCAGATATTGCAATAGACGATGACCGTTGGCTGTACTTACCTGCGCTGGATTTGGTTAAGCGCATTTCGGCTGGCGATAAACGCACGTCCTTTGTGGGATCGCATTTTTTCTATGAAGATGTGTCAGGCCGTGCCGTATCAGAGGATAACTTTGAATTACTGAATGAAACCGCTGAACACTACATCTTAAAAGCAACCCCGAAGTCAGCAAATAGCGTTGAATTTAGCTACTATCAAGTCAGTATCGATAAACAATCAAAGCTACCTGTGAATATTGATTTTTTCAATGAAGATGGGGTTAATTACCGACGTGTTGAAGCGATTAAAATCGAAGATATTCAAGGTTTCCCTACCGTTGTCCGCTCGAAAGTAAGTGATTTGATGAACGGCGGTTATACATTAATGGAATTTAGAAATATCAGTTACGATTTAGGACTTCCGGACGATGTATTTTCGGAACGCAGTTTACGCACGCCTCCACGTCAATGGCTAGACTAATGAAAAAAATTTCATCCCTCGCCAGCGGTTTATACATAACTGTAATGCTCTTCACATTCAATGCTGTAGCGCAAACTTCAGAAGATGAATGGGATATGGGCGATTGGTCAGAAGAAGAAGTGGCAAAGCCGCTATTTACCGGCTTTGTCGACTTTAGTGCTGGCAACAGAATATCCTCTGATCCTGAAATTGATCAAGCCAAAACCCTCAGAGATATTCGTTTACAAGTACAATGGGAAAAACTGCTCAGCCATTCTAGCGTAACTATTACTAGCGACTTATATTATGACGGTATACTCGATGAGGTAAAAGTAGATATTAGGGAGTTTGCTTGGCAAGGAAGATTGGACTCCTTAGGCGAATGGGGAAAATATTTTGATCTGAAATTAGGTCAACAAGTGCTGACCTGGGGAACGGGAGATTATTTATTTCTAAATGACCTTTTCCCAAAAGATTATCAATCATTTTTTGCAGGTCGTAATGATGATTATCTTAAGGCCCCTTCCCTATCTGCAAAGTTATCTGGATTTTTTGATTGGGGTAATATCGACTTGGTTATTACCCCTGAATTTGCACCTGACAACTATATTAACGGCGATTATTTTTCCTTTTTCTCACCACAATTTGCTAAAAACATTGCGCCTGGTTTTGACGTGAGCCCACCCTACCGACCGGAGTCGCCAGAATATGCACTGCGTTATTACAAAACCTTAGGATCATCTGAAATTGCTGTATACGGTTACCATGGATTTCATAAATCGCCTAGCAGTCAAACGGCAGAAGGCCAGCCTTATTTTGCTAAACTCAACGTTTATGGCGCCAGTGTAGTCAGCCCTGCTTTTGCAGGTTTAATCAAAGCTGAAGTCGCCTATTATGCCTCTGGTGATGATAGCCAGGGTACTGAAGCATTGATCCCTAACGATCAAAGTAGAGTGTTAATTGGTTATGAACAAGAACTAATAAAAGATTTATCGGGGAGTTTACAGTGGTATATGGAGCGCACTCATGATTATTCAGCACTGCGTTTAAATTCACTTACGCCACAATATGATCCTAACCGCAGTCGTATCGTCGTTACGCAGCAACTGGTGTACCGGTTAATGCAGCAAACCTTAACCATTAATGCATTTAACTTTTACTCTACCAGTGATCAAGACGGATTTTTGAAACTGCGTGCCGATTACAGCCCTGTAGATGAGTGGCGACTGTCTGCTGGAATGAATCTATTTTACGGTGAAGAGCAATACACCTTTTACAATCAATTCGAAGATGCTAGTAACCTTTATGCTAGTTTCAGATACTTTTATTAACTATGGCTATCCGATAGAAAAGAGGATGTTTATGTCTGCAGAAAGAGCGTTAACCGCATTTGCTGGTTTTATGGTGTTAGTATCCGTTGCATTAACCGTTTGGGTTCATCCAAACTTTGTATGGTTTACGGTGTTCATTGGTGCCAACTTGTTTCAACAAAGTTTTACTGGCCTTTGTCCTGCAACCTTTGTTATTCGCAAAGTATTTGGTTTCAAAACTGAAAAGGAATTAGCTAACGGTCAATGAATCGTATACTTTATTATTAAATATCAAAATCTTATATCAGTCTGAGGCGAGATTTAAGCGCACTATCTCAAGTCAGACGCCCTCGTATTTTAAGCCATATCTCTGAAGTTTACGGTAAAACGTTCGAGGGCTGACGCCCAATTTCTGAGCCAGTTCATCTACCGGTAAAGTGCTTGCAAAACACAATTGCGATAGATATTGTTTTTCCATATCGTCCAAGGAAATAATTTGATTCACTTCTTTGGCTTCAAAACCACCGGTGTTAATCACGAGTTCCGGCAAGTCCTCCACTTCAATAATATCTTCATTTGCGAGCAATGCTGAATGTTCAACAATACTTCTTAGTTCACGAATATTACCGGGGAAATCATATTGACACAGCGCAAGCAGCGCTTTTTCACTAAACTTTTTGCGATGCATCTCAGATTGTTTTAAAAAGTGTTCTGCCAAAATCGGGATATCAGAGCGTCGCTGAGCTAAAGACGGCAACATTATTGGAAAGCCAGCAATGCGATAATACAAATCTTTCCTAAACTCGCCTGACGCTACCAAATCAAGCAGGTTTTTATGGCTTGCACAAATCAGCCTAAAATCTGCCTTTTTCTGCTTAATTCCGCCAACGGTTCGATAACAATGGGTTTCAAGAAGACGTAACAATTTCACTTGCATTGCTAATGGCACATCGGCGATTTCATCAAAAAAAACGGTACCACCATTGGCCATTTCTATCAGTCCCTTTTTGGCATGGGTTGCACCAGTAAAAGCCCCCTTTTCATGACCAAATAATTCAGATTCGAATAAGTTTTCATTAAGGCCAGTACATTCAATTATAACGAAAGGCTTTTGTGCCCGAGCGCTCGACTCGTGAACCGCTTTAGCAACTAGCTCTTTTCCTGTGCCGGTTTCACCATGCAGTAATACCGCGATATCGGCCTTAGCAGAGCGGTTAATTTTATTCAACATGGTTTTAAACGGCTCTGATGCACCTATCATCAGCTGTGCATTAGACTCATTAGAGGCAAACCTTATGCGCTCAAGCACTTCTAGAAAACCTGTGGTTATACCATTTTCATCTTTAATCGGTTTCATCAAAATATCGCAATAGGTTTTACCATAAGGCGTATCGTGAATGTGAATGACACTGCTGGTTCTATTGGTTTTTTTACATTGCTCCATAGGACAGTCTTCGCCGTGTTTATCGCAAGGAGATGAATTACCGTGAGAAATTTCAAAACAACTGCTTTTACCAACAATGACTTCATTTTCGTAAGTATCTCGATAGGCGGAATTTACCGCTAAAATACGATATTCAAGATCGATAAAAATTGCCGGTTTTTCCATGGCATCGATCATCGATTGCACTACACCAATATTCATATCCAGATAGCTCGCCAGTAAGTCAATATTGACTCATTCTGTGACAAAAATGACAAAGGAATCAAGGTTTATCTAAGCTAGTTCATCAATACTTAATAAACTGCATACTTTTCAACATGTTAAATTTTTTGAATTTATAGCACGCCTCTTGCTTACATAATGTTCACATATCGTAACTATTAACAACGATAAGATAAGTGAGGAACTAAAATGGCTAAAGTAGTGATCTTAGGTGCAGGAACCGGTGGCATGCCAGCGGCTTATGAAACAAAGGAAATACTCGGTAAAGAACATCAAGTCGTTGTCGTCAATGAACGACCAGAGTTCCGTTTTGTGCCATCGAACCCTTGGGTAGCAGTTGGCTGGCGGGAACCTGACGCCATAACAATGCCGATTGAAAAATATCTGAACAAAAAAGGCATAGAGTTCATTTGTGCAAAAGTGGACAAAATTGATGCCGCAAACAAGGTTATTTTAACCCATGAAAATGAAAGCATAAGTTACGATTATTTGATAATCGCTACAGGTCCAAAACTCGCGTTTAGTAATATTAAAGGAGCTGGCCCAGATTATTATACCCAATCCATATGTACCTTAGATCATGCCAAACAATGTTATCTAGATTTCGAAAAACTGCTGAAAAACCCCGGTCCAGTTGTGGTTGGTGCGTTTCAAGGCGCAAGTTGTTTTGGGCCAGCTTACGAATATGCGTTTATATTAGATAAAGCTCTTCGCGATGCCAAAATCCGCCATAAAGTTCCAATCCATTTTGTTACCAGTGAACCCTACATCGGACACATGGGATTAGGTGGCGTTGGAGATTCCAAATCCATGTTGGAGTCGGAACTCAGATCTCGAGATATAAAATGGACATGCAATGGTACTGTAGATGAAGTCTGTGAAAATATGATGCATGTATCCGAATTAAACCGTAAAGGAGAAGTGGAATTTGAACATCAGCTGCCTTTTCATCACGCCATGTTAATACCGCCTTTTAGTGGCGTGGATGCAGTCGCAAATGTTGACGGCTTGTGCAATCCAAAGGGATTTGTTGTTACCGATGAATTCCATCGTAATCCAACTTATCCAACTATTTTTTCGGGCGGTGTTTGTGTTGCTATTCCACCAGTTGAGACAACACCAGTGCCCACAGGGACGCCTAAAACCGGTTACATGATAGAAACAATGATGACAGCTATTGCGCACAATCTAAAAGCTCTCATTATTGACAATCAACCACCGCAAACCAAAGGTACTATGCACGCAATTTGCCTAGCCGACATGGGAAATACTGGGGCAGCATTTGTGGCAATGCCGCAAATTCCTCCCCGCAATGTCGCTTGGTTTAAAAAGGGCAAATGGGTGCATTTAGCCAAAATCGCATTTGAAAAGTATTTTATGCGCAAAATGCGCACCGGCACCAGTGAGCCTGTTTACGAAAAGTATGTGTTAAAAGCACTTGGAATAGAACGTTTAGAGTAGGAATAATTATGAACAAGATTTTGGCAATATATTCAACGACAGTTAGCTTATCGATCATATCCGGTTTTGGGTTATATATGACGCTAGCCAATGCAAATGAAATAACAAAATCAAATATACCATTGGCCAACAATAAAGTTGAAAATCAACAAGATAATGCAGCGTATAAACAAATCGCCAAGGAAAAAATGGCGCAATTTGGAAAGCAACTCAAAAGTGCATTATTGGACGCAATTGCTACTGGCGGTTTTGAAAATGCAGTGGAAGTTTGTCAGAATGAAGCACCGAAAATAGCTGCTGAACTATCCACTGATGGCTGGCAATTAAGTCGCACTAGCTTAAAAACTCGTAACCCTCTTAATCTGCCAAATGAATGGCAAAAGCCTGTATTACTTGAGTTTGAACAACAAGCTCAAAATGGAAAACCGATAGATAAATTAGTATTCAGCGATACCGTAAACGGTCAATTTAGGATGATGAAAGCGATTCCTACTGGCCAGCTATGTATCGCCTGCCACGGCACAAATATTTCACCTGAATTATCCAACAAAATTAACCAGCACTACCCACAAGACACAGCAATCAACTTCTCTTTAAAGGATATTCGCGGTGCTTTTAGTGTCACAGCGCCTATAGGTCAATAATCTACTTGTGATTAAATCACATATTGTCACTTATGACAGAACCTCTGTCATAAGTGACAACCACCCCCCTCTATAGAGCCATGGTAAAAATAAAACCCTCATAATTTCATATGGTTACATGAATTTCAAAATTTGGCACGTTGAATGCAATTCTGTTGATTAAGATCAACTCCGAGTTAGAAATCTTCGGAATATAATAAATTTCGCTAACTCTTTATGCGCAAACACATTTTT
The DNA here is from genome assembly GCF_037478005.1 of Alteromonas sp. M12. Taxonomy (NCBI): domain Bacteria; kingdom Pseudomonadati; phylum Pseudomonadota; class Gammaproteobacteria; order Alteromonadales; family Alteromonadaceae; genus Alteromonas; species Alteromonas sp. M12. The sequence continues at coordinate 2,964,619 of NZ_CP144164.1, forward strand.
AATCACTAGGAGAAACAGTATGAACGAGACTCTTATCGAGTTATCTCGTTGGCAATTTGCCTCTACCGTCATGTTTCATTTCATATTTGTTCCATTAACCTTAGGGCTGAGCTTTATGCTTGCCATAATGGAATCAGTTTATGTTTTGACTGGCAAAGAAATCTACAAACAAATGACCAAGTTTTGGGGTAAGTTGTTTGGGATCAACTTTGCCATTGGCGTTGCCACAGGCTTAACCATGGAATTTCAGTTCGGTATGAACTGGTCTTATTATTCCCATTATGTCGGTGATATTTTCGGCGCACCTTTGGCAATTGAAGGGCTCATGGCGTTCTTTTTAGAGTCTACATTCGTTGGTTTGTTTTTCTTTGGTTGGGACAAAATGACCAAGGTAAAACACTTAATGACTACTTGGCTGGTTGCAATTGGCTCTAACTTCTCAGCACTTTGGATTTTAATTGCAAATGGTTGGATGCAGTTTCCAGTAGGAGCTGAATTCAACTTTGAATCCATGCGGATGGAAATGACCAGTTTTGCAGAGGTAATTTTCAACCCCGTTGCACAGGTTAAATTTGTACATACCGTTTCTGCAGGATACGTCACAGGCGCTATTTTTGTATTAGCGATTTCGTCATATTATCTACTGAAAAATAAAGACGTTGCTTTTGCTAGACGTTCTTTTGCCATTGCCGCCAGTTTTGGTTTGGCCTCGGTGATTTCGGTCATTATATTGGGTGATGAAAGTGGCTACGAATTGGGTGATGTTCAAAAGGTAAAATTAGCGGCAGTAGAAGCAGAATATGAGACACAACCTGCTCCAGCGGCATTTACCCTATTTGGGATACCCAACGATGAGACCCAAACAGTCGATTATGCAATTCAAATTCCCTATGCCATGGGTATTATTGCCACTCGTTCTCTAGACGAAGAAGTGGTCGGATTAAAAGAGCATAAAGAGCGTCACAGAGAACGAATTTTATCTGGAATTATAGCCTACGACTTACTAGATAAAGTCAGGAATGGAGAAGCGACTGTCAATGAGCGCGCTGATTTTGAACAACATAAAGACAATTTAGGCTTTGCCATGTTGTTGCAACCATTTACCGAAGATGTCAGCAACCCGTCAGAACAAGCTATTCAACAAGCAGTAGACTACAGCATCCCTAAAGTTGCGCCGTTATTTTGGAGTTTCAGGCTGATGGTTGCATCTGGGTTTGCGATGTTAGTGCTGTTCGCCCTTGCGTTTTACTATTCCACTAAGCATCAGATTACCAAGCCTCGTTGGTTGTTGAAATTTGCACTTTACAGCCTGCCGCTTCCTTGGATTGCCTCTGAAGCCGGATGGTTTGTAGCAGAATATGGCCGTCAACCTTGGTCGATTGCAGAAATACTACCCGTACATGCATCGGTATCAAATTTATCTGTGACTGATGTCGTCATTACAATAATTGCCTACACATTTTTCTACGCAATTATGTTTATTGCAGCCTTCTATCTCATGCAAAAGTACGCCAAAAAAGGACCTAGCGAGACCTTCGCTGACGCCGAGCGTGAATTAGAAGAAGCCGCTCAATTACTGAATAATGAACAACCTCAAGGAGCAAACTCATGATTGACTATGAAACGCTGCGCGTTATCTGGTGGGTGTTAATTGGTGTATTACTCATAGGCTTTGCTGTTACCGACGGTTTTGATTTAGGCGTAGGCGCATTGTTAACGCTGATTGGCAAAACCGATCAAGAACGACGAGTTATGATCAACACAATTGGTCCCCATTGGGATGGAAACCAAGTATGGTTTATCACTGCCGGTGGTGCCATTTTTGCGGCTTGGCCAATGATTTATGCGACTGCTTTTTCCGGTCTATACTTAGCGTTAGCCTTAACCTTAATCGCACTTTGGATGCGTCCACTTGGGTTTGACTATCGCAGCAAACTAACCAATAAAAAGTGGCGAATGATGTGGGATTGGGCACTATTTGCTGGCGGATTCATCCCTGCCCTAATATTTGGTGTGGCATTTGGTAATTTGCTACTGGGTATCCCATTTGAGTTAGATGAGACGTTGAAATCAACCTATACAGGCTCATTCTTTGGTTTACTCACCCCTTTTGCTTTGCTTACTGGCCTAGTTTCGGTTGCCATGCTGCTAAATCATGGCGCAACTTGGTTACAACTTAAGTCTGATGGTGACCTGTATCAACGAGCGCGCTCTGTTGCGGTGATATTGGCTTGTACAAGTGCGGCGCTTTTCGCTTTAGCAGGTGTTTATTTAGCCCTGGGAGTCGATGGTTATCAAATCACCTCAACCATAGATGTTGCCGCTACGAGTAATCCATTACATAAAACCGTATCGGTTGTTAGTGGTGCATGGTTGCAAAACTACAGCATTTATCCATGGATGGTAGTCGCTCCTGTTCTAGGTATCGTTGCAGCACTCGCCTCTGCCTTGTTTTCAAGTAAAGGAAAAAGTGGTTGGGCGTTTACTGCAAGTGGCTTAAGTATTGCTGGCATCATTTTAACCGCTGGGTTTTCGATGTTTCCGTTTCTACTACCAAGCAGCATCATGCCTGATGCAAGTTTGACTGTGTGGGACGCAACGTCTTCATTTTTAACCCTGCAAACTATGTTTATTGTGGCCTGTGTTTTTGTACCTATAGTGCTGTTTTACACCGCATATGGTTTTTGGGTCATGAGAGGTCGAGTAAAACAAGCGGACTTAAGTAAGTCACACGCAATTTATTAATGTAAAAGGAAAAAGATTATGTGGTATTTCACGTGGATTTTAGGCGTTTTATTGGCTTGCTCATTTGGCATCATTAACGCCATGTGGCTTGAGTCAACAGAAGATATGGATCGTACGGACGAATCATAATGGAAAATCAAATAACACCTCAAGCTATACAATGGTTAAAGCGGCAAAGCATGGATTTTCGTGTGCCGCAAATGAAGGTGTTTTTGGTCAGGCTAATACAGTTTATTGCTCAAATCTTCACATTCTGGTTATTTGCCGAAATGATGATGTCGATTGTTGTTGAGCAACAAGCATTTGATGGGCGCAAGGTTTTATACTTAGCGGTCGCATCATGTATTTGGTTGGTCAGTGTATACGTTGCAGATAGCTTATCGGCTATCTGCAAAAATAAAATTGAAAGCCAAATTGAATCGGATATCCATGCAATTTGGCAACAACAACAAACTGCATTAATACGCCGATACTCGTCGGCTTATTGGCAACAATTAATCTTTGATCACATTGCTGATGTAGGAAATTACGTCAGTCAGTACTGTGTCCAAAAATGGATGGCCGGGATAACGCCACTGGTTATCTTAATGGTGATCGCCCCCATCAATTACGTGGTAGCAGTTTCTCTACTGCTTTGTATGCCAGTGGTTCCTTTGTTTATGATTATCGTCGGCAAAGGCGCTGCGGCACTGCATCGTAAACATTTTATCGCTTTAGAACGTTTAGGCGCGATGTTCTCAGATAGATTAAAAGCCTTGCCGCTGATTACCAGCGCTAATCAGCATCATGAGCAACAGATGCGCTTAAGTCATGCCAGCAATATTGTAAATTCAAAAACCATGAAAGTGGTATCTGTGGCTTTTTTGTCTACCACGGTTCTAGATTTTTTCTCGACCTTATCAATTGCACTGGTGGCCGTATTTATCGGTTTCAGTCTAATTGGTGAATTTGAATTTGGACCGTCAATGAATCTACACACTGGTCTGTTTATGTTACTGGTTGCACCGTTATTATTTGCCGAATTAAAAACATTAGGCCGATATTACCACCAAAAATCCAAAGCCGAAGCGAGTGCGGAAAGGTTTGCAGAGATATATCAAGAGGTTAAACCTAACGTCATCCAACAAAACTTCAGCGGAATTGATTGGCTTAATTTTCAAGTTAAACAACCAAATATTTGCGCAAAAAAGATTTCCATCCAGCCCAGTGAATGGATATTTCTCGAGGGTCAATCCGGCGCAGGCAAAACCGTTTTGCTAGAGGCATTGATGGGTTTTAGGGAAGCTTCACATCAATTCCCTGCGCTAAGTTACTTGTTAACTCAAGATACCGTAGTGCTAGATAATACGCTGAGATATAACCTCACCCTAGGGCGCGATTTCGCCGATCACATGCTTTGGGAGGTGTTAGTCGACGTAGAACTGAATGACTGGGCGATCAAACTTGAACAGCAATTAGATACACCTTTAGGTGACTACCCTCCACTTTCCGGCGGTGAAGCCCAGCGTTTAGCCCTTGCGCGCATCTTACTGATTAACCCCGAAGTGGTTTTTCTCGACGAACCCACTGCTCACCTGACTCAGGAACAGCATAGAATCCTAAGTTTACTGCTGCGTCAACGCTTGCAACACAAGACTGTAATTTGGGCATCACACAAGTCCATTCCAGATCACTGGTTTACACAACATTGGCAACTTGAAAATGGTGTATTGAGGATCCCAAATGAAGCATAAAAAGCTATTAGCCGTCAGTTTGTTTCTGGCCATAGTGCACTTTCTGGTGGGATTCACTATTTTACTGGTGTCTTCTTGGTTTATTGCCGCCTCAGCCATTGCTGGCATAGGCTTCAATTACATGTTACCGGCTGTCATCATCCGCGCCCTTGCTATATTGCGGATTGCGTCTGGCTATTTCAGTATGTTGTTTGGCCATCAGCACTTGCTTGGCTCTTTGGCAGACATTCGTTTATCGGTGTTCAAGTCCCTCGCCGACAATAATATCACGGCAAGAGATGTATCCTTAAACGCACTTGCTTATCAAAGTGAAGAAGTGGCTTCTATTTGGATTGCTTGGGTGGGGCAAAATGCAGGTGTGTTATTATCCATCAGCGCACTTATGTTTTGTGCTGTTGTATTCACACCGACATTAAGTTGGCCATTAATCGTTTTCTTTAGCGTATTTAGTCTCATTTACGCCACTTTAGTACTCACAACTTTGCACAACGCTAAGCGCTTAGCCAAATATCAAAAAGCGACGCAATTACGCTTAATTCAGCATATTGAAAGTGCGCCTATCTGGCATATGCAAAATCAACTGCAACCACCACAACTAAATAGCATTAGAAAAATACAAAACCGAATCCAACAACACACAAGATTAGCTGCTTTGTTGACCTCTATAACCAGTATCTCAACCTTGTGTTTTATTTTAGTAAGTCACGCTAGTACTCACTTAGGAAACAGTTTGTTTGTGATTATTCCTATGGCGTTACTGAGTGTAAATGATTGGTTGGGTCGCTCAATCGAATCTCAAAACAAGCTGGCAAGTTATCAGGTTGCCAATAACAACATTGCTCAACTAGTAAAAGAGTCAGTGCCAATTTCGCGACTTAATCCCCATGTTAAGAATGTCGAAGTTTCGAACTTTAAAGCTCAAAATACAGTAATGCCGGAAGTGTTTGGCACATTCAACATAGCAAGTTTGAGCTTACTGGTGGGAAGCTCTGGCTCTGGGAAAAGTCGTTTTTTACAGGCTGTCGCAGGCCTTATCCCCAACCAAGGTAAACGTTTGATCAACCATAGCGATATGCCTGAAGGGTTACTTAATGACAGCTTATACATAGAACAATTTCCATTTTGTTTATCAGATACCTTAAAAAGTAATTTACTTATTGCCAATCCAGAGGCGTCCGATAGATGTTTAATTGAAGCCCTGAATGATGTTGGTTTGGGCTACATGAGCGATATTAATCAATGGATTGGAGAAAACGGTAGACGTTTTTCTGGCGGTGAGAAAAAACGTTTGGGCTTGGCTCGAGCACTATTAAGTAAAGCAAATTTAATTTTGATTGACGAACCATTTGAAGCCTTAGATGAAACCAATATTGAAATTGCCTGCCGCCAACTCAACACATTGGCCCAACATAAAATCGTGTTGGTTGCCTCTCATATTATTCCACGTCAACTGAAAATCGATCAGCAAATATCTCTTGATCCTCCATTGCATTCGGAATTAAACAAAGAAGGTGCCATTCATTATGAATAAACTCATCATTCAACCATTTTTGGATGAAACAACCAATACTGTCACATATGTGGTAACTGACAAAACATGTAACCTATCCGCGATTATTGACCCAGTATTAGATTTCGATCCAAATTCCGGCACGCTTTCCTCCACCAGTGCCGATAAAGTGATCAAGTATTTAGATGACAATAATTTATCCTTGGAATGGATACTGGAAACTCATGCTCACGCTGATCATATTACTGCGTCTCAATATATTAAGGAAAAACGTGGTGGCGAAATCGGCATAGGCGAGCATATACGCAAAGTCCAATCGACCTTTAAAAAAATCTTTAATTTACAACCAGACTTTGCTTGTGACGGGAGTCAATTTGATCACCTTTTTAGTGACGGTGAAATGATCAATTTAGGCCATCTAAACATTCAAATAATGAATACCCCAGGTCATACACCTGCCTGCATTAGCTACTTGATTGAAGACACTGTGTTTGTTGGTGACACACTGTTTATGCCCGACTATGGTACCGCGCGAGCAGACTTCCCCAATGGCAGTGCCAAAGCCTTGTACCAGTCCATCCAGAAAATACTTTCACTACCTGACGAAACCCGTATTTTTGTCGCTCATGATTATAAAGCCGAAGGTCGTGACGAATATGCGTGGGAAACCACGGTATTTCAGCAAAAACGCAACAATATCCATGTAAAAAATGGCACCACTGAAGAGGATTTTGTCAATATGCGCAATCAACGTGACAAAACATTAGCCGCGCCAAGACTTCTGCTGCCATCAATTCAACTTAATATTCGCGCTGGACTGCTGCCAGATAGCGAGGATAACGGTGTTGCGTATCTCAAAATTCCGTTAACCACAAAATTGGCTTAAACCATGAACGATCCAATGATTTGGTTAGGTGCAATTGCTATGGGATTGAGTCTTGGGCTACTGGGCTCCGGTGGCAGTATATTGACCTTACCCTTACTGATTTTTATTGCCAAAGAACCTGAAAAGTTAGCCATTGCAGAATCTCTACTTATTGTAGGAATAGTGGCGTTAGTTGGCACTATATCCCACTATCTAAAAGGTAATATCATCTACAAATTGGTATTGTATTTTGGCATTCCTAGTATGTTTGCGGCATATGGAGGCGCTTATTTAGCGCAGTTTGTCAGCGCAAAATTACAACTGCTTACTTTTGCAGTAATAATGCTTTTAGCGAGTTTTTTTATGCTCAAACCGCTCGCCCCTAACCTCACCCAAACAACCAGTCCGCAATCAGGGTTTTGGCTAATTCCTGCGAGCTTGTTGGTGGGCTGCTTAGCCGGCTTAATTGGTGTAGGTGGTGGTTTCCTGATAGTGCCGGCACTTATGTTTATTGCCAAAATTCCCATCAAGCAGGCAGTGGGTACCAGTTTAGTCATTATTGTAATGCAGAGTATTAGTGGCTTTTCCCAGTACTTAAAAGTATTTCAAAATGCTGATATCAGCTTAAATTGGCCGTTAATCTCGCTGGTCAGCAGTTGTGCAATAGGCGGAATATTAGTCGGGTTGCGAATCGCAGATAAACTTCCCCAATTGGTGATAAAGCGCCTATTCGGTGCTGGGCTAATTGCGCTATCGGCCTACACCTTTATGACCAACGTTTAAACCAGGATTTGCCATGCCTATCATCAACCTAAACGACCACTTTTCAATATCTGGTGAGCTCGATAATGAATTACTCTCACAGTTAGTTGAAAATGGCTTAACCATGCTAATTAATGTTCGCCCCGATAATGAGTCTGCCACTCAAATAAATAGTCACCAATGGCAACAGATATGTCGTTCACTTCGAATTGAGTATCAGCATATTCCGGTTAAATCGGGTATTTACTCAAATCAACAAATTGCGTTATTTAAACGCTTGCTTGAACAACATAAGGGCTTAGTACATTGTTTTTGCAGAAGTGGCACTCGTGCAGTGCACCTTTGGGCGTTGAGTCAAAAACAACAGGCCAGCTTCCAACAGTTACAACAACTATGTTCCTCAAAAGGTTATGATTTGTCAGCAATTAAAGACTATTTTAAGTGATTAAGTTTTGAATCAACAAAAATAGACTAGACTGAAAGAAAAAGCATAACGCGGCAGCAAGCGTCGCCTAAAAGTTGGGCTGCAATAGTCGAGGAATTAGCAATGATATTTTTACGCAATTTTTCATTGATATACCGATTAAGTTTTATTGTCATTTTAATGGTGCTCGTACTGGTACTTCTGAGCTTCAGTGTGTTGAACCATCATTATGAAGCACTGGAACAACAAGCCTACAAAGAAAACAAAAGCGTTGTGGATGTCGCATACAGCGTAATTGAACACTTCCATCAATTAGCCAGTACCCAACAACTCAGTGAAGACGATGCAAAATCAATGGCGATTGCAACTGTGAGTGAGCTTAGATACGACGACAATAATTATTTTTGGTTACAAGATGCAACCCCCAATATGATTATGCATCCCTTCAAACCGGCGTTAAATGGAGAGTCTCTATACAACAGCACTGACGCCAATGGGAAGACGTTTTTCCGAGAAATGTCGCAATTAGTCAAAAAACAAGGCAGTGGTTTTGTGACCTATATTTGGCCACTACCAGGTGAGGAAGAACCAACCTCGAAAATATCCTACGTCAAAGAATTCCGGCCGTGGGGATGGACTATAGGCTCGGGAATTTACTTAGATAAACTTGACGCCTTTTACGCCAAACTGCGTAATTCATATATCCTCGAAGCTTTTATCGGATTGCTTGTTATTCTTGGCGCTACTTGGTTAATTAGCAGGAGTATTACTGCGCCGATTCAAGAAGCAAGTGAACGAATGCGTGACATTGCTCAAGGTGAGGGAGACTTGACCCGTCAATTGCCGGTAAAAGGAAATGATGAAATAACCCAGCTAAACCAGTTTTTTAATCAATTTACCTCCAAAATACGAGAATCTCTTCTGCAAGTGCGCACAATCGTTGAAGAGTTAATAGAACAATCCAATTCGGTTGCCAGTGTTAGTCAAAGCAGTAACACCTTTGCCCAACAGCAAAGTGACGCCACCTTACAAGTAGCAGATGCTATTGATCAAATGACGAAACAAATTAGCGAAGTTAGTAGCAGTGCATTGAATGCTGAAAACACCACAACTGATGCTAAAACCAATGCCCAATCGGGAGCCGTAGCGGTGAATCGCACCGTAGAGGATATTCAATCATTAACCAGTAACATCGATCAGGTTAATTCGGTTGTATCTCAACTGGCCAAACAAAGCGAAAACATTGGTAGCGTACTCGATGTGATACGAGCGATTGCAGAACAAACCAACCTGTTAGCATTAAACGCGGCGATCGAAGCGGCTCGCGCAGGAGAGCAAGGCCGAGGATTTGCTGTCGTTGCCGATGAAGTCCGTACCTTAGCCAGCCGCACCGGACATAGTACTGACGAAATTCAAACCATGATTGAGAAATTACAAAGCGATGCTAAAGCCGCAGTGGAAGCAGTAAAAACCAGCCAAGACACTTCTCAAAAAACGGTAGGAAACATAAACGAAGCGAATGAAACACTGCAAGAAGTTGCAAGATTAATGGGCCAAATGTCGCAAATGAACAGCCAGATAGCCCAAGCGACAGAGCAACAAACTCAAGCCGCGCAAGCCATTAACTTGCGACTTAATGATTTAAACGATGCCTCAGAACAATCTGTCACAACGGCAGCCACCTTAAACCAAGCTAGTCAGGCGCTAAAAGCCCTCAGTGATAAAGTGCATACTGTAGTTAATCGCTTTAAATTGTAGTTTTACAAGCTGTTTAACCTATTTAGACTTTTGCTGACTGTGCCGCGGCGAGCTCAGAAAAATGAAAAAGCTCTCGTAAAATGTAAACTTAAGAGTTTTAAAGGTTTTTTGTTAAGCCGTTCTTAAGGTTAACAATATAAAGTTCATACATACATTTATTGGTGGTTGTATGAACTTAAACCTTTTCACTGTTTTTATTATAATTTGCGCGACTTTATTTTTGCCGTCTAAGCTGCTCGCTCAGCAAGAAAAGGAGTGTAGTCAAACTGACAAGGTTCACTTTAAACCCAACGATATATTCAACTTAGAAGATGATGACAGTATTTTCATACACGATTGGGCCAACTTTCTACATATCAAAACCAAGCAAGATACTCTCGAAAATGAAGCTGCTTTTTTCCTCAAAAAATGTGAGGTTAACTACGATGATTTACTCGAACTGGAACGACATCTACGCAATCAAAAATACATAAGAGACGCGAAAGTAAAATATGATGAGAATAATTTAGTTTCGGTAGAAACTTGGGACAACTGGACGTTGTTGCCAACCATAGATTTCAGTCGTAAAGGCGGTAAAAATAAGTTTGCTATTGGTATAAGAGATCGTAATTTGCTTGGTTTGGGAATAGGTGCAGAAATAGAATATTTCAGTAATGAACAGCGCACGGGTTATAGACTTGATACCCAATTCCCCCTTTATCTAAAAAACAATATTAATGCCTCTATCACGCTAACGAGCAACGATGATGGCAGCTCAAAGGCTGCATTTATTAATAAGCAATTTGTGAGTTTCGATACCCAATATGCATATCAAATAGGGTTTGATAATTTCAGTCAAATAGACACACAATTCGAATTGGGCCAGCAATCTAACCGCTTTAGCCATGAACAAAGATTCTCCACTATTGCGTGGCAATGGCTGCAAACAAATTCATCCACAGATACGTTACGCTTTGGTGTCGGTTACACGCGGGAATCACATCGTTTTTCAGATTTAATCAAAAATGCACTCAACGAGACTAACCTTTTGCCCAACGACAGAGAGTTTAATTATCCCTTTGTTTCCATCGAGTATTTGCAGAAAGATTTTAGGAAATTAACCAATCTGCACTTAATCAACCATATCGAAGATTACAATTTAGGCTGGCATGTCAGTGCTAGTATCGGTACTGATTTTTCAGATAGAGATAACGCCCCTAGCCTAATCTGGCAATCCAACTTATCTAAAGGAATCGAACTATCTGAAAATGCGTTAGTGTATTTTGATGTCTCACTTGAAGGCGAGCAATACAACAATTCGCAACAACAAGACAGAGTCCTACTCAAAACCAGTGCTGAGTATTTCTACAAGTTCAATCAGCATTGGGGGGCATATTTTAAAAATGCCAATGTAATAAGTGACAATCAATATTTAGACTCACCTGTGGTTTTAGGTGGTGAAACTGGTGTACGAGGTTACCCATTGCAATATCAGCACGCCACAAAGAGCACACAATTTACCGCTGAGGCCCGCTATTATCCGCAGATTAATATCTACAAATTATTGGAGTTAGGTGGCGCTGCATTTATAGATTCCGGTAAAGTATTTGACCAATCAGAGTCATCAGAAAAGCAATCGTCATTAATGACATCCGTTGGCCTTGGAGCTCGATTTTATTCCACCCGTACCAGTGAAGCACGGGTAATTCATATTGATGTTATTAAGCCGATTAGTTCAGATCCGAATGTAAACAGTGTTGAATTTAGAGTGACCACTAAACATAGATTTTAGCTAATCTATAGTGTTTTACTTAAGACAAGCGATTGCCCATCACTTTAATCGCTTATCACTATGGTTAAAGCAGCATTTCCACGTATCGAATAACATCACTTTAATCGTGCTAATAACTGAAAATTACTTAGCTCGACAACTGATACACGCAAATATTCACTGCACTGGCTAAATTAAGTGAATCAATTTTTCCACTTCCAGCAATAGTAAAGGCGTCGGCATCACAGGCCGATAAGGCATTAGTAGGCACGCCACGCGCTTCGTTGCCAAACAAATAACACTGGTATTTGGTAAAATCTGTACTTTGAATTTGTTTGCCTTGCATATCTAAATAGGCAAAGCGCTTAAAGCGTGTTTGTAGATCAACCAATTCAACCTCCAACTCAATGGGCACATGAAATATCGCGCCCATACTGGCCCTTACCACTTTGGAGTTAAACGGATCGACACTGTTGGGACTGAGCAATAAGCGAAAACCACCAAACCAAGCTAAGGTTCGTAAAATGGTTCCTAAGTTACCGGGATCTTGTACTTCATGAAGATAGATACAGCGTTCACCCTGCAGGTTCGCTTGCTGCAATTTAGCGGCCTTTGGCAATGGCACACAAGCAATAATGCCCTGCGGGGTTTTGGTGTCACTGAGCTGTGCCATTTGCTTTTTATTCAACACAACTAAAGCACATTGATGAGTAAATCGTTTGCCCCAATCTTGATATTCTTCAGTGACATACAAGGTAATATCATCTAATCCATGTTCTGCTTTTTGAAGCTCTAAAACCAGATGTTCACCTTCCACAAGGTAAAAACCAAACTGCGAACGATATTTCTTTTGGTGGAGCTTTTTTACATCATCAAATTTCATATTAACTTGCCTTTATAAATTGGTGCAGCATGGCACAAGTTAAATACTGCAAGTTCGGTCATGTAAAATCCTAGTCTGTAGATTGGCTAAACGAAATAATAAATACTCAAGGTTGATAATTGTAACGCTTTGCTCAAATCAAGTCAGGGAAAACAAGTTAAAGCAAATAAATTACCGTTAAAAACGCTATTTTCGCCTAGGTAATTTGCAAATTTGCCGTGCCAGCTTACAATAAGCGCCGTTTAAACCATCAAAAATAGCAGACTCACTTTATGGCACGCTCTAAAACCAGTAAAAAATGGCTGGACGAACACGTTAACGATCCCTACGTAAAAAAAGCACAAATTGACGGATATCGTTCCCGTGCTAGTTATAAACTTATCGAAATTAATGAAAAAGATAAGTTAATTCGCCCCGGTAGTATTGTCATGGATCTAGGTTCAACTCCTGGTGGTTGGTCACAAATAGTCGCTCCCCTAGTAGGTAAAAAAGGCCGAGTGATAGCCTCAGATATTTTGCCAATGGATTCGATATTGGATGTAACTTTTATCCAAGGTGATTTCACCGAAGAAGCGGTTTACGATCAAATTGTGGCAACCTTAGACAACGAACAAGTTGATGTGGTGGTGTCTGACATGGCGCCGAACATCAGTGGTGTCAATGCCACTGACCAATACAGCTCAATGTACCTTGTCGAGTTAGCACTAGATATGGCCCGCAATGTATTAAAGCCTGGCGGCAGTTTTTGTGCAAAAGTGTTTCAAGGTGTTGGCTATGAAGAATATTTGAAAGACGTTCGTAGTTCTTTTAATAAAGTGGTGATCCGTAAACCTGATGCCTCTCGCCCACGCTCTCGCGAAGTGTACATAGTCGCAAAAGGATTCAAAGGCTAACGCAAGATCTAAATAATGACTATCGCTCTAACAACGGCAACTTGTCGACAACACCGTTCCATTTGTCGGCATCTTCTGGAGGGGCTTTTAGTTCAGTGATATTCGGCCATTCTTGGCTCAATTGTTCATTTAGCGCTAAGTACTGGAGTTGATCGGCTGGCAGTTCGGTATCTTGAAAAATCGCATCTGCCGGACACTCTGGGACACATAACGCACAGTCTATGCAAATTACTGGATCGATCGCCAAAAAATTAGGCCCTTCAAAAAACGCATCTACAGGGCATACGGCAACACAGTCGGTATATTTACATTTAATGCAATTGTCGGTCACTACAAAGGTCATTGAAAGCTATTTTGGTTAGGCTGAAAATATGCCGACAAGTTTAAAGAAGCACGATAAAAACACAAGTTTCTTTGAAATTTTGTTGTGGTTAACAATAACCAGATGTTTTCAACCTAAATAGAATTTAACAGGGCTATCTATCACAGACTAGCTGATTTAAAATATCGCGCCCTGACAGAAAGGCTGTCCGGCGTTTAAAGAGTGTGTATTATGTTACGTTTGACGGATATTAAATTACCCCTAAATCATCAAGAACAGGCTATTGAGCAAGCAATACTTAGCAAACTCAAAATCACCCCAAGCCAGTTAATATCCTTCAATATGTTCAAACGAGGCTATGACGCTCGCAATAATAGAGACATTCAACTCATTTACACCCTTGATGTGGAAGTCAAAAACCAATCTGAACTGCTCGAACAGTTTGAGCGGGATCCACAAGTTCGCATCACGCCTGACATGCAATATAAATTTGTCACCCAAGCACCAAATGAATTAACCGAGCGACCAGTAGTGGTTGGACTAGGACCATGTGGTTTATTTGCCGCATTAATTTTGGCCCAAATGGGGTTTAAGCCGATAATATTGGAACGGGGCAAAGAAGTTCGAGAACGGACCAAAGACACCTTTGGTTTTTGGCGTAAAAAACCGCTTAATCCTGAATCAAATGTGCAATTTGGTGAAGGTGGTGCTGGTACATTTTCCGATGGCAAACTTTATAGTCAGGTAAAGGATCGCAAACATTACGGGCGCAAAGTGCTACATGAATTTGTCGCTGCAGGCGCACCTGAAGAAATCATGTACGTAAGTAAACCCCATATTGGGACCTTTAAATTGGTCAATATGGTCGAAAAAATGCGTGAAAAAATCATATCTTTAGGGGGTGAATTTCGCTTCAGTACAAGAGTAGAAAAACTCGATTTAGAACCGCAAAATGACGGCTATAAAATAAAAGGCTTACATTTAGCTGATGGGGATTACCTTAGCTGCAAACACGTAATATTAGCAGTGGGTCACAGTGCAAGGGACACCTTCACCGCACTGTATGAGCAAGGCGTGTATATTGAAGCTAAGCCATTTTCAGTAGGCTTTCGAATCGAACACGAACAAAGCATGATCGACAAATGTCGCTTCGGCGACAATGCCGGCAACCCTATTTTGGGTGCAGCTGACTACAAACTAGTCCACCACTGTAAAAATGGACGCACCGTCTATAGTTTTTGTATGTGTCCAGGCGGCACGGTAGTCGCGGCAGCATCAGAACCAGGAAGAGTCGTTACCAATGGCATGAGCCAATATTCTCGCCACGAACGTAACGCCAACAGTGCCATAGTCGTTGGCATTACCCCAGAACAAGATTATCCAGGTCATCCTTTGGCAGGTATCGAATTACAACGTAGTTTAGAAGATCTGGCCTTTGCAGTTGGAGGTGAAAACTATCACGCACCGGCGCAATTAATTGGAGACTTCCTAGCAGGTAAAGCCAGTGCAGAATTAGGTGATGTAAAACCTTCATATACCCCAGGTATCACCCTAACTGATTTATCCAAAGTGGTACCTGATTTCGTAACCGAATCCATTCGCGAAGCCATTCCAGCGTTCAATCGTCAGATCAAAGGATTTGCCAAAGCGGATGGTTTACTCACTGGCGTTGAAACCCGCACCTCTTCACCGATTTGTATTAAACGCGGTAAAGATTACCAAAGTGTCAACGTAGCAGGCTTGTATCCCGCTGGCGAAGGAGCAGGTTATGCTGGCGGCATTTGGTCGGCCGGAATTGATGGTATTCGCGTAGCCGAAGCTGTGGCGTTGGCCATAGTGGGCATAGACGAAAAACCTGAATAAACGCAACCAAACAGGCTAATAAACCTTTATGCAGCAAAGTATTAAGAAAGATCGGTTTATTCCGTTACGAAAAACGGATCTTATCAACGCCTGTTTGCAACAAGGCCAGCTCAATGAAAAGGATAAAAATGCGTTCATAGACTTGTGCCATATTCTGGTGAGCACCTTACATTTTGAATATCATCAGACTCTTGAAATATTAAAAGATAGTTACGCCCCCTTTGATCCTAACTCAGACACCCTGCCCGTTCATTCAACCTCTAAAGATTCCTTAGATAACAAACAACAGGTTTTCGCGCAAACCTTTGCTCAGGTGTTAAATGCCGCAAACTTTGAAAAGGTTACCGAGCAGGATTTACAAGAGGCGTTGCATGAAGCGTCTTTATTTAAAGTTAGGCTGGAAGTGGAATTTGAAGATTTCGCCGAAGTGGTATTTTATCGCCGTGGCGAATACCAGAAAACCGAAACACTGAGCAAGTTTTGGGGTCTGAAGAAACAGCAGGTAAGCTTCACCAACTATGACAAAGTAGCAGTTTATATAAAGTTTAAAAACGCTGAATACTTTGCCTCAAAGAAAATGAAATCGGTTAATTTTGAACCTGACTCAACCATCATCAAGTTATTCCAAAATGTACCAAAAGCGGATTTAGAAATGCTGTTCCCCAACAGCGAAGTGCGCATGCGCACCTTAGACAAAGCCATTATCGGCGGCTCTGCGTTAGTTGGCGGAACCGTGGTGTTAGTGACAAAACTAGGCGCGTCTTTATTATTGATGGCAGGCATTATCAGTTATTGGATTGGTCTGTCAGATAAAGCAGTGACAATTGGCACTCAAGAACTCATCGCTCTTTGCGCAGGAGCTGGGGTAATTGGCGGGTTTATATTCAAAGAATGGAGTAAGTTTAAAAATCGTAAATTGAAATTTATGAAAGCACTGGCTGATAACCTCTATTTTAAAAATCTCGACAACAATGCTGGGGTTTTTCACCATCTAATTGATGCTGCGGAAGAAGAAGAATGTAAAGAAGCGATACTAGCCTATTATTTTTTACTGACATTTAAACAGCCTATCAGCAGTGAACAACTAGATCAGCAGATTGAAGATTGGTTTGCCAGCCGATTCGATTTTGAAATAGATTTCGAAATTGAAGATGCGTTAAATAAATTGCTTCGATTTGGCATAGTTAACAAACAAAATAATATGTATAGCGCCATATCGATACAAGCCGCCCAGACCCAACTGGATCGTGAATGGGATGACATTTTCAGCTCAAAGGTTGAGTAACTCCAACAGCATAAAAACTCAACGTCAGGCTCTAACTAACCTGATATAACTTATTTAAATAAACCATCATAAGCATTAATCAATCTAGCATTTCACCTATCAATATAGTTTTTCAATAGTCTGATATTGCAAATAGATTGCTCGTTAAAACCCTGTGTAACATCACTTTTATTACATAAATGTAAATTAAATGTTCACTTATTAACAAACCTACTTGCTTTACGAGACTCTAAAACATAACATAACTTGCATTAAAGAACTCACTGCGTTTATTTGTCGGTCGAAGACTCAGCTATTTGCTCGACAATCTCCCATAAAACGCATTACTTTGGAGAACATTTTATGCCCGCTTACAAAGCACCACTTCGCGATATTCAATTTGTTATGGATGATCTGCTTAACTTTTCCAACCATTATCAACAATTGAATATTGATGTTGAGATAGATCGTCAAACTCAAACGGCAATCATTGAAGAAGCGGCTAAATTTTCTGAAAATGTAATTTCTCCACTAAATGCGGTTGGTGATCAAGTGGGGTGTAAGTGGAGTGCAGATGGCGTTACCACACCAACTGGCTTTAAAGCCGCTTATCAACAATATTGTAAAGGTGGTTGGCCATCATTGGCAATGCCCGAACAATACGGCGGACAAGGCCTGCCGGAATCTATGAACATCATTGTCAATGAATTGGTATGCAGTGGCAGCGTTGCGTGGTCGGGTTACCCAGGTTTACGTGAAGGCGCGATAAAAACACTGGTTAGTTATGGCAGTGAAACGCTTAAAAATACCTTTCTACCAAATTTAGTCAGCGGTAAATGGACAGGAACAATGTGTCTAACCGAATCTCATTGTGGAACGGATTTAGGCCAATTAAAAACCAAAGCTACGCCTATATCTGATACCGAGTTTACCCTTACCGGAACAAAAATATTCATATCATGTGGTGAACACGATATGGCCGAAAACATCATTCATATTGTGTTAGCTCGTTTACCCGATGCACCAGCTGGCAGTGCAGGTATTTCGCTTTTTGTGGTGCCAAAGTTTTTGGTAGAAAACGGAAAATTAGCTGCCAGAAACAAGGTTAACTGTGGTTCCATCGAACATAAAATGGGTGTCCATGGTTTTGTCACCTGTGTAATGAACTTTGATGGTGCCAAGGGTTACTTACTTGGACAACCAAATAAAGGCCTTGAAGCCATGTTTACTTTTATGAACTCAGCTCGGTTAACCACCGCTTTGCAGGGCTTAGTCCATTCAGAAGTGGCCTATCAAGGCGCTGTCCCCTACGCCAAAGAAAGATTAGCAATGCGTTCACTAAGTGGAGTGAAAAATCCAGATGGCCCTGCCGACCCCATCATAGTTCACCCTGACGTCCGCCGTATGCTACTAACCATTAAGTCATTTGCAGAAGGGTTTAGAGCATTCGCTTATTATGTTGCCCAACAGCTCGATATTGCCGAACATGGACAGTCAGTTGAAGAAAAAATCCATGCCAAACATTTACTAGCGCTGCTAACTCCTATCTGCAAGGGATTTATGACGGAACTAGGTTGTGAAGCAGCCCATCACGGTGTGCAAGTTTATGGCGGTCACGGCTACATTAAAGAATGGGGTATGGAACAAAACCAACGTGATAGTCGTATCTCTACTTTGTATGAAGGTACCACAGGTATTCAAGCCTTAGATCTGATCGGCAGAAAAGTGATGGGCTCTAAGGGCAGTTTATTAACCAACTTTACCGACATCATTGTGAGGTTTTGTCAAACCCATCAATCTACCCCCAATATGCAAGAATTTATCGAACCACTTAAGCAATCAACCAATGACTGGTTGGAATTAGCCAATACAATTGGCAAATCTGCGGCTTCAGATGCCGATGAGTTAGGTGCCGCATCAGTGGACTTTTTAATGTTTTCTGGCTACACCATATTGGCTTACTTTTGGGCACGAATGGCGCTAGTTTCAATTCAAAAACTAGATACTGAAACAGAAGACAAAAATCTTTATACCAGCAAAGTCAATACCGCCCGCTTCTACTTTCAACGCATATTACCGCGCACTGCGACCTTAAAGTTAACTATTCAATCTGGTGCAAAAAACTTAATGGAAATCAATTCGGAGCACTTTTAAATGGCCATAGCTATACACATTTTAGTGCCCAATAATTTTTGGCAATTAACCAATATTTTGAGTTATTTATGAATACTAATAACAACTTAGCATTACCGGAAACCGTCTCCTTGCAGTCTATTTTTGACAAAGGCTGTCAACAATATAGTCAAAACAACGCTTTTAAATGTGGCTCACAAAGTATTAGTTATATGGAGTTGGACCATCAATCAAAAAGTTTCGCTGCCTATTTACAAGAGAATACCGAATTGCAACCAGGTGATAGGATTGCCCTTCAGTTACCTAATTGTATTGCCTATGCCGTAATAGCTTGGGGTGCTTTGCGGGCGGGGTTAGTGATAGTCAACGTTAACCCGTTATACACAGAAAATGAACTGGCCCATATGTATCAAGACTCAGGAGCTAAAGCGCTAATTGTATTAAGTTCATCTATAGAAATGGTCAGCAATTTAGTTAACGAGTCTGATATCTCAGTTTTGTTTTACATCAATAATGCAACCGCAGAACTTAACAACTTAACAGTTGATACAATTGAATATACGGATTGTTTAACCCAAGGCAGCAATTGCAAATTTACGCCAGTCTACGCCTCTCCAGACGACACAGCCTTGTTACAATACACTGGAGGTACAACAGGATTAGCCAAGGCAGCGGTATTAACCCATGCAAATTTGGTTAGTGCCGCTCGCAGCTTTTGGGATACCACCGGGGTATTTGAAGCTGGTAATGAAATTTTCGCCGCACCTTTACCCTTGTATCATGTTTATGCTTTTGTAGGTCATATTGTGGTGGGCGTAATATATGGTGTAACCAGCATTTTAATTACCAACCCACGAGATATACCTGCGCTGCATAATGCGTTAAAAGACAGCAAGTTTAGTCTTTTTGTTGGCATCAACACGCTATTTAACATGTTATGCCAAGATCCGTTATTTAGAACCCTTGATTTCTCAGGCTTAAAATTCACCTTGTCTGGAGGAATGGCTCTTAACCAGCGTGTTGCTTTACGTTGGGAAGAACTAACACACTGTCAGATTAATGAAGGTTACGGGTTAACAGAATCATCGGCTGGGGTCATTATTAATCGCGGCGAACATGATCGTCGATTAGGCTCCGTTGGCAAACCAATGCAAGGAGTAGAAATTAAGGTTATTGGAGATAAAGGACAAAGATTAGCGGCCGGCGAAAAAGGTGAGTTGTTTATAAAGGGTAAGCAAATCATGAAGGAATATTGGCACAATCCAAGTGCCACAACTGCAATATTACAAGACGGCTGGTTAGCAACAGGTGACATAGCGTTAATCGACGAGGAAGGTTTTGTCTATATTGTTGATCGCA
Organism: Alteromonas sp. M12; assembly: GCF_037478005.1. Taxonomy (NCBI): domain Bacteria; kingdom Pseudomonadati; phylum Pseudomonadota; class Gammaproteobacteria; order Alteromonadales; family Alteromonadaceae; genus Alteromonas; species Alteromonas sp. M12. The sequence goes on from NZ_CP144164.1 coordinate 2,984,883, forward strand.
TAAAAGATGTGATTATTGTCTCAGGATTCAATGTTTACCCAGCAGAAATAGAGCAAGTGGTTAACCGACTTTCCGATGTTCAGGAATGTGCTGCGGTAGGAATAGAGTCAGAGGATACCGGTGAGGCTGTCCAACTGTTTGTTGTGCTAAAAGAAAATGTCATTTCTGAAGCCACTATTATTGAACATTGTCGTAAAAACTTAGCTGCTTACAAAATTCCCAAAGTGATAAAAGTGATTAATGAATTACCTAAATCGCCTGTCGGTAAAGTGTTGAAACGCATGCTTAAAACACACTGAGAATTAGCTTTAAAATAGTAAGTTAAACTATTTGATAACAGTAAACCCCACTTTATCTGGTTGGGGTTTGCTTAAACAAACTGCACAAATCACATCCACATCAAGATCATGTCCGCAGGCTTTATGAATAAGTTTATAAGGTCGTTCCATAGGTGTAAAATAATCTAAAACCCATTGCCTCAATGCTAGCGTCATACCGTACAAGGACTCTCCTTTTTCGGTGAGTTTATATTCATAACGGGATGGTGACTGTTGGTACAAATTCCTTTTTAGCACCCCTAAGTCGACCATTTGCTTAAGTCTATCTGCCAATATATTTGTAGCAATACCTAGGCTGTGCTGAAAATCGTCATAACGGCTTAACCCCAAAAAGACACTCGCTATAATCAGACTACTCCAGCGATCACCAATAATTTCGATAATATGTCCAAGTCGATGATCCGCATCGGATACAGTGGAACCTCTTGAGCGCCTTTGGGTATTCATACTATCTACAACATTGCCAGTGTGAACTATACCAATACTTTTGTTCTCTACTCTTGTCACATCTTTATAGGTAACCTCTAAGCGGCAATTCCGGCATACACAGATTGGCTTTAACTCATGTTGGCTATCTACATTGTGTTGTAATACCAAGGGCAACTTAGCATTTGGTTGATTCACCCAATGGGTTTCCCACTCCCAAACCATTAACGCCCAAGGATATAATGCAAGACCTTTAGTGGTGAGTTTGTATTCATAACGAGGCGGAGTTTGGCTATAAAGTACTTTTTGTAAAACCTCTTGTTCAAGCAAAAACTCTAAACGATTGGTCAATGTTCCTCTGGCAATTTTACTATATTCTCTGAATTCGCTAAATCTATGCCGTCCTAAAAATGCATCTCGCAAAATCAGTATAGTCCAGCGATCGCCGACGATTTTTAGTGCTCTGGCCACAGGGTTGGTGATTATTTGAGTTTCAATATTCATACATAAACTCTATCCCATTCAATCATTAAAACAAAGCAAGGGGTTAACAATAACAACATTCATTTTCTAATCATAAATCGTTAATACGCTGATATTTAACCACAAGTTGTGGAAATCAAATAAATTATCAAACTTCCGCCCCGCTTATAGTTACATATTATTAAATAAATACACATTTAATTAACAATAAAGCTTGCATTAAGAAACCCACAAGTATATTGTCACATCACTTGCGTTATTAGACCAACAAATTTATTCAATAAACATAATTCACGGTTTGAAGCATTTAGGAGCAAACGATGCAAATTAAATACAGAAAAAAGCCTATAGCTATATACATTTCAGCACTTTTAATGGGCTACAGTGTTAACTCAATAGCGCAAGAGACCAAGGACACAAATTCAGAATTATCGCTAGAAGTGATAGAGGTAACAGCACAAAAAAGATCCCAAGGATTACAGGATGTTCCTATCTCCATCAGCGCAATATCTGGCGACATGTTAAAAAACACCAATATTAATTCATTAACTGATATGTCTAGTTCTGTTCCTAATCTTACGATTACCAAATCAGGCATAACCAATCAAATAGGCATACGCGGTATTTCATCGGGCGGGAATAAAGGTTTCGAACAATCTGTAGCTATGTATGTTGATGAAGTGTATTACGGTCGCGATCAACTCATTCAGTTACCGCTAGTTGATTTAGAACGAGTTGAAATTTTACGTGGACCACAGCCAATCTTATTTGGTAAAAACGCCATTGCTGGGGCTATTAGCCTATCGTCTGCTCGACCTACAGATGAATTTGAAGCGTCCATTTCTACCCTATATGAATTCGAACAGGAAGAATTTAAAACAGTCGGCATTATTTCCGGCCCGCTAACCGAAAATCTAAAAGGGCGTTTTGTTGCCTCATACCGCGAAATGGATGGTTGGATAGAAAATACAACATTAGAGCGCACTGAACCCAATACCGAGCAGCTTTATTTACGCGGTATGCTTGAATGGGATTATGACGACCTTAACATTTTACTGAAAGCCGAAACCGCTAATTTTGATACCGCCGGAAGAGCCATTGAAAACCACTCTCCTATTGGTACTTATTCAAGCATTTTTAGTGGCGCACTCTACGTTGAAACTGATGAAGATTACAAGTCGCAAAATAACGGCCAAGAAAGCGACAACAAAGTAGAAAACGTAATGCTAAAAGTGGAGTACGAGGTAAATGACTTTACGCTCACTTCAACCTCAGCATACTTAAAGTATGACACCGATGAACTCATTGACGTGGATTATACTGGACTAGATCTGTTCAACGGCTCAGTTCAAGGGGAACGTTTCAAACAATGGAGCCAAGAACTACGAGTTGCCTCGCCAACCGATGGTGATATTGACTACATTGCCGGAATTTATTTACAAGACAATGAGTTAATTACCTACGATAACGTTTTATTTGGCTCTACGTTTGCGGCAAACCCTGCTTTCGTACCTATTGTTAACGGTAGCTGGGACAGAGATTTTTCACAAGACTCCCAAGTATTCTCAGCCTTTGCTCAGTTAAATTGGCGGATAACCGACAAGCTGTCTTTGACAGCTGGCGCAAGGTATAGCAAAGAAGAAAAAGATGCACATCGAGTACTGAACTTACCCGGCGAAAATACCAGTGGTATACCAGCCGATGCATTGTTCCCAGGCTCTCCTGCATTTGGCCCCCAAGCCGGCTTCGAAGTTATGATGGGTGCGATAAAAATATATGCCCATGATTTAGAGGGTACTCGAAAAGAATCTCAACTCGATCCATTACTGAATATTCAATACGAATTGGATGACGATACCATGTTTTACGCCTCTTATACCCAAGGTAGTAAGGGCGGAGGCTTTGATATTCGCTCAAATAGTTATCCTGATAATCCCGTTAATCCAGGCTCTTTCGAATTTGAAGATGAACAGGCTACAAGTTATGAAATAGGCGGTAAATTTGGTTTTGGTTATATTGAAATCAATGCCGCTACCTTCTTCACGCATTACGAAGATCTGCAAGTCACTCAATTTGATGGCACTGTCGGTTTTAACGTACAAAATGCAGCCGAAGCAGAAACCAAAGGTATCGAATTAGACGGTCGCTGGCTGCTTTCCGAGTCTTTGGTACTCAACGCTTCATTGGCTTACTTGAATTTTGAATACCTTGATTTTGATGTGGCGCAATGTGCTCCAGATCTGGTTTTACCTGATCAGGTATTAAGCTCTAGCGTAGATGGATTATGTAACCTTGCTGGTGAAAGCGCGATTTATACACCTGAGCTTACTGGAAGTCTGCGACTGCAATACCAGCAAGATCTCGGCGATTGGGCCTATCTGACTTATGGATTAAATATGGAATATAGCGACAAGTACAACGCGGGTGTCACTATAGATCCGAATACCGAACAAGATGCCTATACTAGATGGGGAGTACGGGTAGCCTTAGCCGATTACGACGACCAATGGAAAGTGGCGCTGATTGCTAACAACATCACCGATGAAAGAGTAATGACGCTATCGAACTCATTACCATTTTCAACCACCCTAACCGGCGGAACAGGTGTTGCCTATTACGGCATATACGATCGCCCTAGAAGTATTGCCTTGGAACTAACCTATAACTTCTAAAATTTAAGTTGTTAATTCACACCGCCTAACTAGGCGGTGATTTAGCGTCACTCTAATAGAGGATTACGATTTATGACCTTTGTAATGCAGTTCAGCCATCACCTTATGCCGACTCCCCGAACTCAATCGTTAGGAAAGTCAAAATTTAGCCATAAGTCTGAAAGCAAACACATTTATCAGGTCAATTAGGGTATTTAGTATGATAATTTCGAAACAAGATAGACTCACCCAGTACCACAACTCTGGAGAATGGGGCACACAAAGACTTCATGACTTATTTGAAGCAACTGCCGCTCGTTTCCCTGAACGTGATGCCTTAGTTGACCCACTAGATAAACAAGATTTAGTCGGCAGCGAGCCTCAACGGTTAACCTATAACCAGCTAAAAGATAAAGTAGATCAGTTAACCAAGGTTTTATTGAACAATGGTTTAGGTAAAGATGACATTATTCTGGTGCAAATGCCGAATGTAGTGGAATTAATATTTACCTACCTTGCTGCCTCACGTTTAGGCATTATTTTAAGCCCAGTGCCTGTGCAATATCAGGAAAGCGAACTATCAACCATCCTTAACGTACTGCAACCCAAAGCAATTGTTTTAAACCCAGAATTTAAACAAACCTCATTATTAGAACGCATGCAGCGCAGTATTCAATTAGCGGAGCTACAAACTCAGCCACCCAAAATACTGAGCTGGGGTGAAGGCGGTACTGTATCTAATTTGTCGTTACAGATGACCCAATCCTTACAAGCATCTTTATACAATGATTACCGCCAGAAGCACAACATTAGTGCCGATGATCTCATTACAATTTGTTGGACATCAGGCACCGAAGGCACCCCGAAAGGCGTTCCTCGTAGTCACAACCAATGGTTGGCGATTGGTAAAGCCACCTACTTAGGAAATCAAATTCAAGATAACGAGACATTGCTTAATCCTTTTCCGTTGATCAACATGGCATCTATCGGTGGAATGTTTTTAAGTTGGTTATACAGCGGTGGCAAACTGGTATTACACCACCCTTTGAATTTACCGGTTTTTTTACAACAAATAGTGACTGAAAAAGTCAATTACACACTTGCACCTCCCGCGTTGCTAAACACGATACTCAAAGATGAAAAGCTAAAAAATGCCGTCGATTTTTCAACTATTAGAGCTATAGGCTCAGGTTCAGCGCCGCTAGATGTGTGGATGGTTGAAGGCTACAAAGAACTTTTCGATATCGAAATAGTTAATCACTTTGGTTCAAACGAAGGGATGAGTTTGTTGTGTGGCCCAAATGAAACTGATCGTCCAGAGAAACGAGCAAGATTGTTTCCCCGCGCAAGTAGCCTGCTAGAGACTCGATTAATTGACGTTGAAACTAATCAGCAAGTATCGGCTCACGATAAGTCTGGTGAACTGCAAATTAAAGGTGCTGGTGTATTTGATGGATATTATAAATCTCCTGAAAAAACCGAAAGTTGCTTTACCGATGACGGATTTTTCAAAACTGGTGATTTGTTTCAAATCTCCTCTGAAGATCCAGATTTTTATACCTTTATTGGTCGATGCAAGGACTTAATTATTCGTGGCGGAATGAATATCGCGCCCGCTGAACTAGATAACCTTTTAAATGCCCATGACGATATTCTAGATGTTGCGGTAGCCCCCTACCCTTGTGAAATATTGGGTGAACGTATCGCCGTATTCGCCACCTTAAAACCAGAAAAACACCTCACTTTGGCTGATGTTGTTAACTACTTAAAACAACAAAATATCGCATCATTCAAGCTCCCAGAGAAACTCATTCTAGTGAATGAAATACCTCGTAATCCATTAGGTAAGGTTATGCGTCATAAGCTCTCCATAGCATCGTAAATAACCGATTAAACACGATTTACAGCAGAAATTGAGTACTATAAGGAAACCCCATGAAAAGTAATTTGATTAAAGAGTATGAGCAACAAGATACACCTGAATGGACCGCTTCCGAAGATCACTATCACAATGTTAACCCCTATTTACACGGAGCATTAGGTCCAACAAAGTTCGAGCACAGCGAACAAGAACTGGAGGTTTTAGAAGGTCAAGTACCCGCAGATCTCACTGGCATTTATGTGAGAAACGGTGCTAACCCGCGCTTTGCCAGTAAAGGTCCACATCATTGGTTTGATGGAGACGGCATGTTACACACCCTCTCGTTTAAAGATGGTAAAGCAAGTTATAAAAATCGCTGGATCCGAACCAAACACTTTAATATGGAAAGTGAAGCGCAAAAAATATTGTGGCCAGGATATGCGATGCCTCGCCCTGATCCTAACTCTCCTCCAGGCAGTGGCAGTGACTTTTCCATCAAGGATGCCTCAAATACAGATGTGGTTTGGCATAACGGTGCTCTTCTAACCACCTTTTATCAAACCGGCATTCCTTACAGAGTAAACCCTGTGACACTGGAAACGGAAGGACAGGAAACCTTTAATAGTAAACTGCCAAGACAGATGTCCGCCCATTGTAAAGTTGATGACGCCACAGGTGAATTGATGTTCTTCGATTACAACATGGAAGAACCATATATGACATACGGTGTAGTGGATAAAAACGGACAGCTGACAAACTATGTTGAAATACCTTTACCTGGGGCAAGGCTTCCTCACGACATGGCGATTACTGAAAACTATTCAATCTTGATGGACTTACCGTTGCATTGGAATAAAGGTAGCCACGGTTTACACTTTTTCAAAGACCGCCCAAGTCGTTTCGCCGTCATCCCCAGACATGGAGATCAAGCAGACATTAAGTGGTTTGATGCTAGCGCATGTTATATGTACCACACGGTTAACGCCTATGAAGAAGATGGCAAAATCATCATGGATGGATGCCGCCAACCTGAGCCTATTTCACCGCGCAAACCTGGAGATGGGGTAATAGAAAGAATGGAGTCTGCAGGCACCTGGAAAGATGTAAAACTGTATCGTTGGACATTTGATTTAAGCACCGGAGAAACCCAAGAAGAGCAACTTGACGATGCCAATGTTGAGTTTCCCATGATCAATGCCGACTTCTACACAGGTAAAAAGTATCGATATAGTTATTCCACACTCATGCCAACGGATTCGTTAATTAATTTTAGTGGCGTGTTTAAATTTGATCACCAAACTCGAGAAAAGCAAGTATATACCTTCCCAGAAGGTTCTTGTGGCTCTGAAACACCTTTTGCACCAGCAGATAATGCGGTAAATGAAGATGATGGATATCTCATTAGTTTTCTCACCTATGCTGACACTGGTGAAAGTGAAGCCATCATTCTAGATGCAAAAAAAGTGGATGCGGGGCCGATTTGTCGACTAAAAATACCCAGTCGCGTGCCTGTTGGATTCCACACATGCTGGGTAAACGGCGAAAAAGCTGTCGGGTTATAAAAGTTTTAGTAATTAAAAGAGAACGCTATGAATGAGCAAAACATTTACATTTTAGGTGGTCATCAGACTGATTTCAGTCGCAATTGGGCTCGAGAAGACAAAGGTATTTACGACTTATTTGAAAGTTGTTTGCAACAAGGTTTAATCGACTCTAAGCTTGACGCAGAAGATGTGGATGTTGCTCATGTAGGCAACTTTGTTTCAGATCTATTCACCGGACAAGCGCAACTAAACGGTTTTTTTGCCCACGCAGCACCGGAGTTTGGTGACATTCCAACGTCAAGACACGAAGCTGCATGTGCTTCTGGCTCAATGGCCTTATTAAGTGCCATGCGCGATTTAGAATCTGGCCATTACCAAGTAGCTTGTGTGATGGGCATAGAACTAATGCGCAATGTCAACTCTGCGCTGGGGGCTGAGTATTTAGGATCGGCCGCTTGGGTGGGGAAAGAAACCGAAGGTTGTCGTTACGTTTGGCCTAAAATGTTTGCTGACTTGCTGGAGCATTATCAGCAAAAGTATGGCCTCGATACCCGTCATTTATCAAAAATAGCGGAACTTAACTTTGCAAATGCCAAACGCAACCCCAATTCTCAAACCCGAAATTGGCAATTTTATGCACAAAGCTTTACCGATGATAATGAATTTAATCCCATTGTCGAAGGCCGATTGCGAAAACAAGATTGCGGACAGATAACCGATGGCGCAGCAGTTGTATTTCTAGCAAATCAAAAATACGCGGCAGAATATGCGGCAAAAAACAACATTTCATTATCTTCAATCCCTAGGATAAAAGGCTGGGGACATCGCAGTGCGCCTTTATTGATGAATCGTAAGTTAGAGTTGAGCGAACATAATGGCTTGATATTTCCCCATGTTAAACGCACCTTTGACGATGCATTATTGCGCGCAGGTTTGGAAAGTGTGCATAGTTTAGATTTATTAGAAGTGCACGATTGTTTCTCAATGACCGAGTACATGCTGATTGACCATCTCGGCTTAACCGCCCCTGGCGAATCTTGGAAAGCCATTGAAAACAACATCATCAACTTTGACGGTGACTTGCCTATCAACCCCAGCGGAGGACTCATTGGTCTTGGCCACCCAGTTGGCGCTACTGGCGTCAGAATGATGTTAGATGCGTATAAGCAAACAACCAATCAATGTGCTGATTATCAAATTAAAAACGCCAATAACGTCGGAATTTTTAACCTTGGAGGCAGTGCAACAACTTGTGCCTCTTTTATTGTTGGCACCGATAATCACTAATTCACAAGAGACTAAAGTATGTAATTAGCATAGATTGGCAAGAATTTAGTGCTCAACTTAACCATTGAGCATATTTATTACTTTCATTAAAAAACCAATTAGCGCTTAAGCTTTTTGTGCATAATTTTAAGGTTACGCTTTCGAAATTGTGGGTTATAGTATAGAGAATCACAAACGATAATCGCTGTCGTTAACTTTCATAATCACACCCTTATAAATATCGAAAATAGTAAAATTGGAAACTGTCAGAAGTGGTAAAAAATAATGAATCGACTAATTTGAAGAGTACTTCGGCAGATGTAAAACTCATTCAAACTTGTTCAATTTGGCGTGCACTTGAGATTATAGGTGATAGCCCTGTTTTGCTAATAATGGAAAGTTATTGGCTTGGAGCCCGTCGCTTCGATGAATTTTGTCAACAAACAAAACTCTTAAAACCGGTAGTAAGCAATAGGCTTAAACGACTAATCGATAAAGGTTGTATGGTTAAAGTTGCTTACAGTGAAAGACCAAAACGATATGAATACAAGGCCACTGAAAAATTTGTCGATCTCTACCCTGTTGCATTAGCAATGCTCCATTGGGAACGTCAATGGGGGCAAAAATCCGGTAAACTCGAGATTGTTCTAACCCATAAATCCTGTGGTAACACCACCGAACCTTTTCCTGCCTGTGCGTCATGCGGTACTGAAATTAGTCCGCTAGATGTGAGCTGGGAAACCGGTCCTGGTGCCGGAGAAATGGAAGCTAAGTACAGCGCTAGACGGCGACAATCATCAAAAGCAGGCAGTAGCACAACTTTACTCGATGACAGTATTCAAATCATCGGCGACCGTTGGGGAATGTTAATATTTCGCTCATTATTCAGTGGCATCAATCAGTTCCAAGAAATTCTTAAAGCCACTTATATCGCCACTAATATATTATCCAATCGTCTTTCCGAGCTATGTGAAGACGGATTCCTCACCACCACAGAAGTGCCGGGCGATTCGCGTCGGATTCAATATAAACTGACCAAAAAAGGAATCGGTATATACCCTATCATACTGACCTTGTTGCAGTGGGGGGACAAATGGCTTCCGTCTCCAGAAGGTCCACCGCTTCTACTCACCCATAAAATATGTGGGAACCCACTGAGGCTTGAAATGGCTTGCTCGTCTTGTCATCAAGAAGTCCTTCCTACTGACACTACTTACACGCTGCAAATAAGCAACAGTCGTGGAAAGCTCAATAAGCAGGATGATTAACCACCTTAAATAACGCCGTTTGCTTTAAATCCTTTAATATCTTCCGCGCTAAAACCAATCTCATTAAGTATATCAGTTGTGTGTTCTCCCAAGGTTGGTGCTCGCTTGAAGTCTTCTACCTTGGTTTTCGAATAACGGATTGGATGATCAGCAATAGGTGCTGTTTTTGCTACTCCAGGATATTCGCAATACTGGAACATATTTGCTGCCACGATATGCTCATTACTAACGACTTCACCAGGACGCAACATTTCTCCACATGGAATACCCGCTTGGGCTAACTCGGTTAGTACTTCGCTGTTTGTTCGTTGCTCACACCACTTTGACATGCGCTGACAAATGATATCTGCGTGATCGCCGCGAGATTGATCGGAGCTGAATCTTGGATCATCTAACCACTTTTTCTCTGCCATTAAATTAGCCCAACGTTTAAATATGCCAGCGCCGACCACTTGCACAGTGACATAACCGTCGAGGGTACGAAACGAATCGGTTGGAGCATTGTACTGGCCTCGAGTGGCACTACCTGTTCGTTCTAGACCAGTAACAGCGGCTTCCATTAACGCGGCATTATTGAAAGTTAACGCGGTGCCTAACAATGTGCCTTCTACAATTTGCCCTTCCCCTGTTTTTGAGCGATGGATAAGCGCCGCCAAAGTACCAAATGCACTCAATGATGCGGTTCCAAAATCGCTATAAGGTGCAAAAGACTTTGCTGGTTCATCTGAACTACCACTTAAATACATACTGCCAGACATAGCCTGAGCGACAGTATCAAAACCACCTCGCGTGGCATAAGGGCCGGTAGAACCAAATGCAGAACCAGTTGTAAGAATAATATCCGGCTTGATACTCACCAGAGTTTCATAATCTAGGCCTAATTTTTTAAGCGCAGGATAAGGCAAGTTCGCCACGACGACATCAGCGGTTTTTACCAAACGACGCACCACTTCACGCCCTTCTTGTGAAGCTGGATTTAAGGTTATACCGCGTTTGTTACGGCCAATCTGCATGTAATATGCGCCTTCTCCTGCGTCATTAATCGGCACAGTGAAACGATCTTCGCCGCCTGCAGGTTTTTCGATGCGAATCACATCTGCACCTAAATCGGCAAGCAGTGTGGCGCAAAAAGGACCCGCAATGTAACGACCAAAATCTAAAACACGCACTCCATCCAATATGTTGTTCATACTACTAGCACCTTGTTTTACTTACTCAAGAAAGATTCACTGTCGTTAACGGCTTAATTTCAAACTGATCTTTTTATTGTTCTCGTGTTAAGCCGTTCTATCGCAGCAGCATATTCTCGCTCTAGATCAAAAACGATATCGGCAACGGCTTCAATTGCACGACTGCGGCCAACGCCTTGTCCAGCCGCCCATATATCTTTCCAGCGTTTATTGTCTCCGCCACCAGAATAATCTCTGTTCGCACTATCGGCTAGCGAGTCGAGGTCGACTCCAGCTTTTTGCAAACTCGGTTTCAACCATGATGCTTTTGTGCCTGTAATTGCGGCTGACACAATCAGATCATCAGCGTTCGCTGCCACTACCATGTCTTTATATTCCGCTTGCGCCATACTTTCTTTAGCCGGCAAAAAACGCGTTCCCATGTAGACAAAATCAGCCCCGGCGGCTATCGCACCTGCCACACTTGCACCGTCTGAAATTCCGCCGCCCACCGCGATATAACCGTCAAAAAACTCGCGCACCGCGGATATAAAAGCAAAAGGAGAAAGTTGACCGGTATGTCCACCCGCACCGGCACTAATACAAGCTAAGCCATCAACCCCAGCTTCTGCTGCTTTTTTAGCAAGTTTTAAGTCCACAACGTCGGCGAATACCATTCCGCCGTAGGATTTTACGGTTTCCATAACCGGCTTTGGTGAACCAAGTGCGGTGATCACAACTGCGGGTTTATACTTGGCCACAAGTTCTAATTCTTGCTCTAAGCGCGTGTAGGTTGAATGCGTGATCAGATTCATAATCCAAGGCGCATCATTTGTGGTTAATGCACTGGAAATTTTGTTCATCCACTCATCTAACTCTTCAATCGTGCGGGTGTTGGTCGAGGGAAACGAACCAGAGATACCTGCTTTACAAGCAGCGATCACTAATTCCGGACCAGAAACTAAAAACATCGGTGCACAAAACACCGGCAGTCTTAGTTTTAACGCTATAGGCTCATTCATCTGTACCACTCTCATTGGCTGTATTATCTAAATTATTCGTCGCCAAGCACGGGCATGGAACAGGCTTGGTAAATAAGGTTGAAGATAGATAGCGAATTAAATTCGTCCTAAATCAGGCTTTTTCCAATACCGCCACTGTGGTTACTCCCTCTTCCACGCCAAGGAATCCACCGCCATTTTCAGCGACCGCTATGCGGGCACCTTGCACCTGTCTAGCGCCAGCTTCACCACGCAATTGTGCAGTTAACTCGTACATTTGTGCGATTCCGGTTGCACCAACAGGATGCCCCTTAGCAAGTAAGCCTCCTGAAGGGTTAACCGGTGCTCTGCCACCAATTTTGAAGTCTCCTTTTTTGAGGCCTGCTCCCACCTCCCCTGGTTGACACAAACCTAAATTTTCAATTTGCACTAACGTAGAAAAAGCCGTTGCATCATGTACTTCAATGACGTCTATATCTTTAGCTTCAATGCCAGCTTCGGCATAGGCAGCTTGTGCTGCGCGACGACTAATGTGACGGGTGTAATCGAACTTGTCGCGGCTAATAGTGCTTAACAAGGCGACAGAACAAAGACGCACCGCTCGTGAGCGACCAATTTTTTTAAGCGCGTTGTCGCTGCAAAGAATTAAAGCTGAAGAGCCATCACTTACAGGTGCGCACATAGCGCGGGTAAATGGATAGACGATGCTTTTATCCGCCAATACCTGCTCAACCGTAAAAGGTGTGCGGTACTGGGCATTAGGGTTATGTTGCCCATGACAATGAGTATTGGCAGCAATACGGGCGAAATCTTCTTGAGTGGTGCCAAAGCTATCCATATGTACGCGAGCTTGAGCGGCATACAAATCCATAAACAAACTGCGATCAGGACCGGGTTTTTCGCCACCAATAGAAACAATATAATCAAGAACACTTTGCTGATCGTGAATATCAGTGCCACCAGCAAATGCAGCGGCAACTTTCTCTGGTCTATCTTTGTAAACCATTTTCTCAGAGCCAACCACCAAAGCAATATCCACCATGCCGGCTCTTATTGCAGTCATCGCCTGATGGACCGCAGTAGAGCCTGATGCGCAGGCATTTTCTACATTGATAATTGGAATACCTTCAATCCCAGCAGCTCGCAACGCAATTTGCCCACGTATGGTATTTTGACCTTCGAGCATTTGTTGACGAGTATTCGAAAACCACGCCCCTTGCACGGCGCGTTTCTCTACCCCTGCATCTTGCAATGCTGCTTCAACTGATTGAGTCGTTAATGACTTGACTGTATCTTCTAATCGTTTGCCAAAGGGCGTCATTGCTGCGCCGACAATATACACATTCTGACTCATGCTACGCCCTTGCTAATAGGTCTACGTCGTTGAGCTATGCGAAAACGAGAAGCCACAAAGGACAGATCGGCTAAACAGGCATTACCTGCGGGGTTCAATCCTGTAACGTGATAATCACTGTATGCCGCAGCAAAATTAATCCACATGGCCCCAGTCAGATTAATTGTAAGGTTTGCCCCTGCTTGAGCGTATTCATCAACCCAGCGATCGATGTAATCTTCATTGGTTGAATACATATAACACGAAATTGTCCCCCGAGTTTTCGCCAATTCTGTGGCTTCAGCAGCCGCCGCATCGGCACTTTGTGCCGCTACAATAAATAGCACCGGACCAAAACGTTCTTCTGAATACATTTGTTTATGTTCAGATTTGGCCGAGATCACAAGTGGTGTGCGTGTTCGTGCATTGGGGAAATCTGGATGTGGGTAAGCTGTGGCTTGTCGTAAAATGGCTAATCCTTTTTGATTAGCCATAGCAGTGGCAGCTTCCACAACATCAAGGCTAACTTGCCCCTGAATCGCCCCCATAATACCCGCCGCGACTTTGGGATCCTCAGCAATGGCATCAATTTCATTCACGATTGTTTGCGCTACTTGCTCAAAACTAACCTGTCCATTGGCGGTTTTTATCCCATCCTTTGGAACATATACAACTTGCGGGCTGGTGCACATCTGCGCCGAAAATAAACTCGTCGCCCGAGCAATGGCGCGCATCGATTCGGCTAGGTTGTCTACCGACTCAACAACAACGCTATTTACCCCTGCAGTTTCGGTATATAGCAACTTACGAGTAACAGTATTTTCCAAATAACTGCCAAAACGAGGGCTACCAGTAAAGTCGATAATCTGCACATCAGGATGATCAATGTATTGCTTAGCAATTGGCTCAGCAATAGTATCGGCAGCCAAGGTCACCAAATTGGGATCGAATCCAAACTCTGCCAAAGTCGCACGACAGGTTTCAACTACAATAGCCATGGGCAGAATAGCGATAGGATGAGGTTTCACCACAACCGGGTTACCTGTGGCTAAGCTTGCAAACATTGCCGGATATGCGTTCCACGTAGGAAATGACGCACAGCAAATTACCAAGCCAACGCCTTTAGGTACAAGTGTGTAAGTTTTCTCAAGGTTTACTTGTTCCCGACCAAATGTGCGCTGGTATTGCGCTTTTGGAACCACATTGTCCATGGCAATAGATGCATAAGCTAATGCTTCAATGCCACGATCTAAGGCATTGGGACCAGAGCCACTAAACGCTTGGGTATAGCTTTGCCCAGCAACATGCATAACTGAGTGGGCCATTTCAAAATTTCTATCGTACAGGCGCTCAGCCATTTCTAGGCAAAGTGCAATCCTTAAATCAGGCGTAGCTTTTGCCCAATCCGGCATGCTTTTTTTCGCAGCAGCAATGCTAATCTCAGGATCACAAAGAGGATACGTTATGCCAAGTGCTGCTTGGGTAAAAGGCGAAACTTCAGCCCCCGCCCAAGCTTTAATGCCCGGTAAATCAAGTTTAAAAGGTTGATTCAAATGCGCTTCAAATGCAGCTTTACCCAAAATTGGCTTTTCAGGGCCGTGTATTTTAGTAGATGGTGAGTCTTTAAAAGGACTCCAGTTTTTCCTACTTTTAACGGCATCTATGGCCTGCTCGAGGGTTATTTTATGCTTAGCGACAATATCGATTGTTTTTTGCTGCTCACTCATTCTATTCCCCTAATCTCTCAACTATCATGGCACTGCCTATACCCGAGGCTCCCGCTGCGACCACAAGACCATAACGTCCGTTCGCAACGTCTAAGGTATCCAATAAGGTTGATAACAATATTGCACCTGATGCGCCTAAAGGATGGCCTTTGGCTAAATGTCCCCCCGCAACGTTAACTTTTTCGGGCGCAACATCAAAATCACGGATAAATTTGACAATACTTACCGCAAACGCTTCCATGTATTCAATCCTGTCCATGTCAGCCAATGACAAACCAGAGCGCTCAAATACCTTTTCCATCGCTGCAATACCGGCAGTTAAAGACTCTGCAGGATCACCACCGACTTCAGCACAGGCCACTATTCGTGCCCGAGGTTTGGCATCAATGGCATCTTTTGCGCCAATTAACGCCAAACCAGCGCCATCTGAAATGGGTGGTGCATGGGCGATAGTGTGGCGATGGTCAATTTCTCGACCAAGGATGTCTTTGTAGTATTTAGCCGCGCCGCCAAACGCAGGCTTGAGCGATGCTAACGACTCTATGCTACCAACATGCAGACACTCTTCACGGTCTAAACCGTTTACAGCAATTCGTGATGCAACTAGGCCCGTCCCTTCACCAGCCTGAGTTAATTGCTGAGAAGATAACGCAGCTTGGTCAAGTTCTTGTCTACTAATACCCTGCTCTTCAGCCAAGCGATCAGCGGCTAGAGCAACCAATAAATAACGACTACGAACGGGTAATGTTCTGTCCGTGTAAAAATCTGCGTTATCTGCCATAAATGGCACACTAGACATCATCTCAACGCCTCCGGCGAGGACAATTTCTCCTTGTCCAGCCTCAATCATTGCGGCTGCTTGGGAGATAGCAGTAAGTCCAGATACACAAAAATTGTTGAGTGAAAAAGCCGTTGTAGAATCCGGTAATTTCGCTCTAAATTTTGAAACCAAGGCAATATTGCCACCTTGAGAACCAACTTGACCTACAGCGCCTAATATCAAAGCATCTGGTTTCATTTCATAATTGGTACGTTGTTGTAACGCTCCAATGAGCTTAGACACCAACTCGTCAGGCTTCATTGCTGCGAGCGCACCGCCCTCTTTCCCCTTGCCCCGCGGAGTTCGTACCGCATCAAAAATATAAGCCATTTTATTATCTCCTGCTTCTCCGACATAATCGGATACTTAGCTAAACGCGGTGTAACTCGCCTTACTTTTATTATAAGACCATCATCACACACGTAAGTATGATTACGCAAGCTTATATGTTAATAAATTGTATTCCTGATATTCTTAATCTAACAATAACGACAAATAAAATTGATAATTCGGGGCGTTTAAAATACAAAATCGATCTTAATAGATCTTAAATTGCGATTATTGCAGATACCAAACAAGCCCATAAATTGGAGGTTTAAAAAGGTTTTATTTGGCATTATTCAGAAATTATTGGTGCAGTTCTATTGATAACGATTACTGCATCTTTTGATGATGATAATGGTATTTTACGTAACTGGAGAGCAAATCAACCGGAGTAGAAAAAACATTACTGAGTTTTAAGTTGCAAGTTAATGACAAGTAAACAGTCACTTAAATAGCTATCCATTCTACTCAATAATCAGTTTCTCGCTGGTTATGATAAGTTACAAAAAATGACGGTGGGGTTGCCTTAAATTAAAGCTCGAATTTGAGTTTAAAGCCATACTAGCGACTATTATTCTTTGGGGTGATATTTACCCATGGAAAGTGTGTTAATCATAATTGAACCAGTAAAAAGTTGCCCAACAAATAGCTAGGTTGATTGCATAGCCACTATATAGCGTATAACCTCAACTAACTTGAATAGTTAAGCATGGCATTGTTAATTTTATGAAATTACGCATCGAGCATTTAACCCGTCATACTTACACTGGGCCTGTTAGTTTTTCAGGACATAGTTTATATCTGCGTCCAATCGAAGGTCACTTAAGACGTGTCCATCGTTTTGATGTTGAGACCATTCCCCCTTCACAACAAAGTTTTGTGCGCGATGTTGAAGGTAACTCACTACTCAAATGTAACTTCGGACTGACAGAGTCAGAAATTTTGGAATTTTTGACGGTAATCGATGTTGAGATTGATGATGACAACCCCTACGACTTTTTACTTGAATCTTACGCCCTTGAATATCCATTTGAATATCGTGGTGCTGACGTAAAAGCGCTCACTCCCTATATTTTAGATCCGCAACAACAGAACCAATCGCAAGTTCTCGATTGGTATCAGCAAGCGGTTCCCTCGCCTTCGAAACATCCGGATATTATTCAATTTTTAATGGATATAAACCAAGCGATTCGTCGAGACATTCGTTATATACGTAGAGATGAAGAAGGCATACAACTGCCAAATGACACTCTTTCGTTAGGCTCAGGCTCCTGTCGAGATATGGCCGTTTTGTTTATCTCTGTGGTTCGTCAACTTGGCCTAGCCGCTCGATTTGTTAGTGGTTACTTGTATGATCCTCCGGCCGAAAATGGTGCTGAGTATACTTTCAATCGGGCGGTTGGTTCTATGCACGCTTGGGCTGAGGTTTATTTACCGGGGGCTGGCTGGAAGGGATTTGATCCCACTAACGGCATATTGGCTAACAGTTTTTTTATTCCCACCGCGGTGAGCCATAGTCCCGAAGTGATTGCTCCTATTCAAGGGCACTACTTTTCTAAAGATGCCACAGATTCGGAGATAGAGATTCAATTGCATATACAACAGTTAGATGTTGCCACAGATAAATGAAGTGAATACGCTAGCGGCGTGATTTAAACTAACGCTCACAGCTGAATATTGCGTTTCGCTAAATTTGCACCGCCAGTACAAACCAGATTAAAGCACCCAAACGGTTAACTTTAGCGAAAGGTAAAACCATTAAAAAATCGGCTAATAGCGCACTATGCGCTATTAGCCGCGAATATTAGCCGCAAATATTAGCCAATATAGAACTTCAGCAATTACTCTATTGAAAACTCATCGAATAACTGTACTTCAGAATTAAGATTAGTCGGATCAAACACATAACTTTGTACTGTGCCCGTTCCAGTATCTAAGATCGAAAAGACTGACAAGGTATTACTGGTTACAAAAGGCAAGTTTGGATAAGCGTCATTTTCTAAACTCATCGGGCTAAACACCGTTGGAAAACTCATTGCGCGGCCTTGCGGATCGCCATTTGGTGGATAATCTTCAATTGCCCAGCGTGGATTTTCCGAATTTACATCGGCCCAAAAATCGGCATAACTAGAGCGCACATCTTTGGTATACACACCGCTGCTATCAACATAATAAGCACCATAAGAATTGCCCACATTTGAGCTTTCTAAATAATGGAGGTCTTCCACTTGCGCTCGATTCCACAAATGTGAGTGTCCTATGTGCACCAAATCCACCCCATTTTCCAACAGTAGTGGTTCAATATCGTTGAGCCATACGTCTTGAGCTAACGGATATTGATAACGCACTTCAGTGATATTATTGAGCATTGGTTCAACGTCATTGGTCCAGGTCTCAGTGCTCAACGGAAAGGTGAACTCAGTGATAGTTTCAAGTCCTTGCGCATCCGTTTCAACAAGTTGCATAACCGGTTGTGACAACACCGGCACGGTATTATCACCTAAGCCAAATACCCCTTGGTGAGCCATTACCACTTTATATTTGGCATTTTTGAAAGCATCAGTTTGCATAACCGATTCTAACCATGCGTACTGCTCGGAATCTTTGTCAAAACGTTCAAACAAAAACTCACCAAATCCCCATTGTGAAGGATCTTCTAAGGTGCTTAAGCTTTCCACAAATTTAGACTTACTAGCACCAGAGACACTCCACGAACGCCAGATTCTCGACACGTTCATTGAAATAATAAACACATCACCAAATACAGTTGCATAATATTCTTCACCACCTTGGCCATCATCAGGGAAAGAGAAAATATCTAAGAAGCTGTTTTGATTATGTGATTGATCAGCAATCCATTGGGCTTTAATCTGAGCATCATCAGTCGGGTTTACGTCGGCTTTTACTTGCTCATAAGCGGCTTCCGCATACCAAGCTGGTTGCGGATCATTAAAGCCACCATTAAGGGAGTAATCATCTTCAGTAGGACGATAACGCCCCATCACTTCATGATTACCAATGGTCCCAAATAGAGGTGAATGTTGCAGTATTTCTCCACCATTGTATGGGAATCCCGGTAGATACTTTTGATAATGTCCTTGTAGTGCAGGGAAAAAACCTGGCGCATTATCTTTTGCCTGATCAAACCATTCAGATGCACGATCCGGTACATTAACAAAGTCACCAGCAAACAATACTGCATCAGGGACACCGACGGTTTCGACTACTTTTTGATAGTTAGCGACAACATTCTTTTTCGACTGTAAGTCTGATGTAAGTAATATCTTCAAAGGAGCATCTTTAGCAGGAGATGGCGCTAAAGTGAAAGTATCGCTGGCAAATACAAACCCATCTTCATCTTTACTGGAAACTGAATATTCTACACGCTCACCTTGCGTTAAGCCCTCTGCCACCGCCTCGTGACGAAACACAGAGCGATAACTCACTGCATCATAGGTTTTACCAAATTGTTGAGATGACGCATCTTCCATCATACGAGTTAATGAGGTTGTAACAACATTAGTGGTGGTGGTTTCACCGTACTGCAAAGTATGCTCAGTACCCTCGAAATTGGTAAACCACACCACACTGACGGAATTCTCAGTAGGTAATTGTAAGAATGGGTCGGTTAACATTGCATGCTCTGCGTTAACCATCACAGGTATTTCAACTGGTACTTCTACAGGCACTTCAATTTCTACAATTTTATCGTCGTCACAGGCAGCAAGTGTGGCAGCAAGACACAGCAAACCTAACGAACGAGCGTTCGCAAACTTAGTTTTCATTATAATTTTCCCATCAAATATGAGTTGATTTTTCAATTCCACACAAAGTAAAACGCGCCTAATCGGTACTTTTTTAACTTTGAGAAAGCCAAGACAAACCACTAAAAATCAGCACAAAAAACCCGAGAAATATTGCATTTCACGTGAATATTTTTTGAGGAATAAATAGTGCAGAAAAAAACTAGCAGATAAAAAAGACAGTTCTATTACATAAAAAAAATGTGATAAAAGCTTCATAAAACAACAGGATTAATGACAGATTTATGAAAGATAAAAGATTTATATTTTTTCAATGAGTCTACTTTCACTCATTTTTAGCACATCGTTGTTGCTACAAGTACTTTATAAATCAGCTAAAAAATCATTTGTATTCAACAGCAAACCACGGGCAATTTGATACACTGCCTTAAACAATAAAATGACAATTTACTAATGGAAAAATTATGCAGGTGATTTTCTCTCACGGAAAAGAAAGTGGTCCTTGGGGCTCTAAAATAACTACCTTGGCAAAGATTGCGCAACACCATGGTCATCAGGTAGATAGCCTCGATTATTCAGCCATTGCCAATCCAGATGCACGGGTAGAAAAGTTAATTGGGCGTTTAGCCGAGGTTACTGAGCCTGTATTACTGGTGGGTTCATCAATGGGCGGCTATGTTTCACTGGTAGCCTGCGAGCGTCATCCATGCGCAGGTGTATTCTTATTAGCACCTGCCCTATTCATGCCAGGTTATGACAAACAAAGTTACTCATCAGGCAAGCAACCGATTTGCATCGTGCATGGTAAAGAAGATGAGGTGATACCCTATCAACACTCAGAAAAATACGCTGCCCAATCTGCTTGTGAATTACATTTGATTACTGGAGATCACCGACTTAACTCGTCAATGGATCAAGTTACAAGGTTATTCACTGACTTTTTGAAGCGCTTTTGATAAATAGCAACAAAGCGTCATCTAAATTAAGCAGAGATTTATGTACGACTTAAGTAAAGCAGCTGTGTGCAGTTGAATAAACTGAACTCAACCGGGCTTTGGCTAATGTTGATAAATACAATTTCTTCCAGAACGTTTGGCCTCATACAAAGCACTATCTGCACGTTTGAAGAGGCTTTCAAAATCATCATCAGCTTGCATTTCGGTTATCCCGATGCTGATAGAAAGAGGTTCACCATCATTCAGTTGCATACCATTGATATGCGCCAATAAACGATTTCCAACCATCATTGCCGTTTGCTGATTGGTATCAGGCAGCACAACAATAAATTCATCGCCACCAAAGCGCCCCAATAAGTCATTTGGACGTAATAATTGTTTAACGCTTTCACTGAGTATTTTTAAAGCCTTATCTCCCGCATTGTGGCCGTGGGAGTCGTTTATCTTTTTAAAGTGATCAATATCATAAACCAACAAACATAAATCTTTGTTTTCCCATTGAGCATGACGTAATTCAGAAATTGCGCGCTGTATTAGGTATTCTCTGGATGCCGTTTGGGTCAAATTATCGGTAAAAACTTTGCTTTTAAGTTGGTGATTGTGTGCAGTTAATGCAGGCACAGCAATGGCAAACATCGCATTAGTCGCTACCACGTTAATCGCATATTGATAGACCATAACAAACTCCATCAGCTCTAACGCATCGACTAAAAATACCACCAGCAAACTACTCACGGCCAAACTCAAAATATTGAAAAAGGCATTTTCAGTGCAGGCAATCCACATATGCGGTATGACCAAGAAGAAGATTGCAAACGAGCTATCCATAGATTGAGTGAATTTGGCCAGCAACATAGCTATTACAATTAATGCTATTGAAACCAACAACTTGTACTTATACTGCGGGGTTGAGGTGCTTAACTGGCCTTCAATATGCTCAAGTAACATAAAGAATTTTTTCGGATAAATAACATGCATGATGCTAAAAAATAATGGGCTGAGCACAACAATACCAGCCATATCCCCTATCCAAAACGGTAACCAAGTAGACATAATCTCTTGCAATTGCATCATATCGGAGAAGACCAGCGAATTTAAAACTAAAAAAGTCGCGATTAATGATGCAACCGCAGCAATTAGCAAAAAGCTGATAATAGATAGTGGTAAGGTAAGTTGCTTTGTTTGCGTTAACCAACGCAATAATTGACTAGCGGCATAATAAGGAAGGATATGGGCAACGCCAAACAGCACGCCCCCTTCTATGGCTTCGACGCTTTGCAGTTCAATTTGGTAGTCTTTGTTAGTAAACAAAGTGACCAAAATCGCCGCCAACATGACGATTGGGATAGCACGAGCGCCCACCACGAAAAACACAGCAAAGGTCAACCCCGCAGGCGGAAACCAAACACTGGCATGGTGAGAAAATTCAACCAAAGCGCCACTGAACCAAACCAAAATCCAACTAAACAGCAGTAAAGCGGCTCTCGCGCCAGCTGAGTTTTGTAAAAAATGTAGGCCTTTTTGTTTAATACTCAGTTCATCAACTTGGGATGATAAATTACCGGTTTGCATCTACTGCTATCTTTCTTAAAGTCACTCTGAATCCTTGTACTTTGATAAGTCCATATTGAATGCATGAAAAAGATATCAGCATCTTGATAACCTGTATCATAGCAAACCCGTTAGTGGTTAATATACTCTGAAAGCATATTAGATTTGCTAAACATGCTTTTTTACCAGTCATCCTCGCCATTTACCGCTAGTCATATAATCCGCAAATGAGCAATCCAGATAGTTAAGCTTTGTGTCACTAACTAACTAACTAGAGGAAATAAAAAATGTTCAAAACAAAACCGTTAATCTCTTTCATCATTATTTTTTGGGGCTTGCTACCCGCGTTTAGCGCTTTGGCAAATGTGATTGGCAGTTGGCAAGGTGAGTTAAAGGTGAATGAAAACACCAGTTTACCGATGATCGTGCATTTTTCTCAAGAAAGTGACCAAATCACCGCAACCTTAGATAGCCCAGCACAAGGTGCAACCGGCATCCCCATTAACGACGTGCTAGTAGCGCTGCCAGAAGTCAGCTTTAAAGTAAATGCAATTGGCATGCGCTTTACAGGAAGCTTCAGCAATCCAGACACCATAACCGGCACCTTTACTCAAGGTAGTGCAAAACTGCCACTGGTGCTCAACCGCAGCATTGAAATAGTAAAAGCGCCAGAGCGTCCACAAACCCCAGAGGCTCCCTTTGATTATGTGATTGAGGACGTTGTATTTAAGAGTAGCAAAGCAAATATCAACTTGGCCGGTACCTTGACTAAACCTAAAGGTGAAGGCGATTTTGCCGCAGTCATTTTAATTTCAGGATCAGGTCCACAAGACCGTGATGAAACGCTGTTTGGACACAAGCCCTTTGCAGTAATTGCAGACTATTTAACCACACAAGGCTTGGCAGTTTTACGCTTTGACGACCGCGGAACCGCGCAGTCTGGTGGTGATTTTGCCACCGCCACCAGCGAAGATTTCGTCGAAGATGTGCAAGCCGCATTTGAATTTTTGGCCGCGCGCTCTGATATAAAACAACATAAAATCGGCCTTATTGGTCACAGTGAAGGTGGAATGATTGCGCCCATGCTTGCCAGTAAAAACCAAGACATTGCCTTTGTGGTGATGATGGCTGGCTTAGGGGTTGATGGCGTGAGTTTAGTCACCCAACAATCTTTTGATATCCAAAAGTTAATGGGCGTGGAAGAAGCTGCCCTAAAAGCACAACGTCAACAAGATACACAGCTTTATAAACGCATTGTTAACGGCATGAGCAGCGAGGAGATTCGTGACTATTTCATTCAAAAAGGTGCAACTGAAGCCGCTGCAACGGGCAAAGCTCAGCAACTTGGTTCACCGTGGATGCGCTTTTTTCTAGGCTACCAACCTAAACAATATTTAGATAAGGTTAGCTGCCCTATCCTAGCCATCAACGGCGCTAAAGATTTGCAAGTAGCAGCTCAGACCAATTTAGCAGCGCTAAACACCCTATTAACAGCGAACAATCATGCAGATTTCACGATTAAATCGCTGCCCAATCTAAATCACTTATTTCAAAATGCAGACACAGGATTACCTAACGAGTATGCTAGTATCGAACAAACTATGGATACCCATGTGCTTGTTTTAATGGCTGAATGGATTAACGCTAGAATTTAATATGATGTCACGTTCGTTTATATTACTTCAATTAATAGGTTGGTTGCTGTTTGGCGCAATCAACTTTTTTAGCCGAGCCTTGTTGCAAGGCGGTTCTTGGGCAGAGTTCATCTCCACTAGCGTATTAGTGCTTGTTGGTTTGTTCGTTTCATCGGTCTTACGACGTTTTTATCACTTGTCTAAAGTACTATCGTTGCCACCACCGATGTTAACCTTAACTGCGTTTGGCGCTAGTATCATCGCAGGCATATGCATTACCTTATTTGTGTTTATCATTTTTGAACCCTTTGCTGAGGCTTTGTATAACACCCCTACGCTGTTCACCTTGATGCAATTTGTGTCAAATATCATTAACTTGAGTTTAGTGATGTTGATTTGGTCAGCACTTTACTTTGCCATTAAACGCTATCATAGATTTGAACAAATCAAGGCAGAGAAACAACAACTCGATGATACCCTCAAACAAGTCAGTTTAGAGGCGTTAATTAACCAACTAAACCCCCACTTCATGTTCAACACCATTAACAATATTCGCGCCCTGATTTTGGAAGATGCCAACAGAGCCAGAGACATGCTAAGTCACTTAGCTGATATGTATCGCTACACACTCAATTCCAATAACAATCACTTGGTTACCTTGGCCGACGAATTAACCATGATTGAAGACTATTTAGCCTTAATGGACATTCAACTTGGAGGCCGTTTGCAAACCGAGTTCGACATTCAAAGGGATACCCGAGAGGCATTTATTCCTCGCATGATGCTGCAATTGTTAGTTGAAAATGCGATTAAGTACGGCATTGCTAACAAAAAACAAGGTGGCCAATTATGTCTAGTGGCAAAACGCCAAGAACACAGTTTATTTTTGCAAGTACGCAACAGCGGTAAGATCCAAAAAAGTGCGCAAGACAGCACGGGTATGGGTTTAAACAATATCCAACAGCGTTTGGCTCTGCTTTATGCCGACAACGCGACTATTACCATGACCGAACAAGATGAACAGGTTGTGGTCAATATACTACTTCCATGGAGTACCAGCGATGATACGCGCAGTAATAGTTGATGATTCGCGACTAGCACGATTAGAGCTAATTAACTTGTTAGAACAGGTTAATGATGTAGAGGTGGTGGGCGAAGCCCAAGATGTTGACGAGGCTCTTGATCTAATTGATGAGACCAATCCAGATTTGATATTGCTGGATATTAATATGCCAGAAAAAGACGGCTTTGATCTGCTCACCGAACTAGACTCTGTTCCCCAAGTAATCTTCACCACGGCTTATGATCAATATGCCATTAAGTCATTTGACTTCAACGCCTTAGACTATATTTTGAAGCCGGTCACTGCACAACGTCTCAACCAAGCGTTGGAAAAAGTAAGGGATAAACTCCGCCCCCATAGCCCGTCCTCCGATAAAGCGGACTTGCTTACAGCTGATAGCCAGTTTTTTGTAAAAGATGGCGAACAATGCTGGTTAGTGAAAATAGCGGATGTGCATCTAATTGAATCTGTGGGCAACTATAGCCGTCTTTACTTTGAGCGCAATAGACCGATGATTTACAAAGCTCTGAGTAAAATTCAAGCGCGCTTACAACCTGGTTTATTCTTCAGAGCAAATCGGCAGCAGTTGGTAAATCTAAACGAAATTGATCAGGTTTCACCACTACTGAATGAGAGTTTAGAATTAACCTTAAAAAACGGTACTAAGGTCACGGTATCGCGCCGCCAGAGTGTCGAGTTCAAAGGATTGTTTAGGTTATAAGATACCAGCCCCAGCCGCGAGAAATCTAAGAATGAAAACTGCGGCTCGATTAAACTTAGGCTAAGCTGCGCGTATAAGATGTAGCCGTGCTTTTAAGATCAAGAACCGCAGACTTTAAATACCTTACACGCGTAGGAATAACTAACCGGTTTCACCTGACGAAGCGCGGTCATCTTTTTGGCTTTAAAGGCTTTTTCAAATTCAGTGATACGTTGGTAGTAATCGTCTAAAAGTTGTTGTTTTGTTTGCTCGTCGACAAACGAAAATGCCAGAGAGTTTGCACCTGTTTTGACTAATTCCGACCACGACATATTAAAGTTTGTCACTGCAGTATAATACTCATCGGTCATGTTTGAGTCCCACATGCCCCGGTCATCCGTGGATAATGCTACCGGCACTCCTAAGCGTAAATATTCAGGAAACGGATGTTGTGAATAATCATCTACATATTCCAATAAAAGATTACTGATGAGGTTAATTTCAATCAGGTATTGGTTGTAGCGCATCAACAATAAGGTATCGGCATCGTCGATTAAATTAAATCCATGACCGATGCGAGTGGCACCGAGTAACAGGGTATCGCGAATATGCTGATTAGGCTCATCAGTTTCACCAGCATGAATGGATAAGTTAACGCCGTGATACTGATGTCTGAGTTTTCTCATCGTGGGTAAAAAGCGCAACGGATGGCCTTTGTCGTTGTCTTCACGGCCAACCATATCAACGGCGACATAAAGCTCTGGATGTTCAGACACAAACTTATACATCCACTCTAGGCCGTCTAAGGCCTGCGAAGAAAACCGCAATAACGCGTATTGCAGACGAACCGTGACACCCGTGTCGATGGCATCTTTTTGCGCAAAGCGCTTTAGGTAAATTTGATACACTTCTTCATGCCCAAAACTGCTGCCATCTGGATGCACAAAACCACGCACTCCAGCATCGGTTTCTAAATAAGATAAACCTTCAGCGCCAAAGGCTTGCATGTTTTTGACAATTAAATTGGCTTGCATATAGGGGTTGAACATCAACGAATTAAGTCGCGCCCAATGGGTTTCAAAAAACTCATCACGTCCCTCAGTGGGCTTATCTAAACGAATGCTATTCATCCAAGCTTGTTTTTGTTCTGGGTTAAGATCTTGCAAGCGTTTATATTCAGATTGTTCACAGCTATCGAGTTTTTTGTATTCAAACTCCTGAATATTCACAAACAACATTAGATAAGGTGGGCTTGAATTTTGCCTTGCTGCATAGGCTTTGCAATTGTTTATTTTCACTTTCGTATAGTAAATATAACCGTTTTGCTGCTGTTTTATGGCTTCATCAAACCACCATTTTGACAGATTCGAACCGGTGGAATGATTGTGTAAGTCGCCCCCTTTGGGCATCGCATATAAAAACCGATAAAGCTCATCAGCCGAGGCCGTTTTTTTAAAAGATTCAAACTCTTTATCAAAGGTTGCGGCAAAGGTATTACACACAAGGCTCATACAAAAGATAGAGAGTAAACACACCAATTTCATTGTAATGGCTCCAAAAGGGAATGGTTTATTTTAAGATTGATTGGTTTTTAGCAAGTTAATTTAACCTGCTAGTTGAACAAAACCAAATTAATGCCTGTTATTTCACTTGGTAAGGTAACGTATTCTCATAAGTACCCCAGTTTTTCACAATTTCCTGAACAACTGTATTCCCCACTACATAAGCCGCATCTTTAGCAGGATAACCACCATCAGGATACGGCGCTGTGACACTCCAACTGCTTAACTTGTCGGCAGGCGCCATTGTGTAATTACTTACCGTTCGTAAAACCATCACTCTTTGCGGATCCACTTTACCAATTCGAGCCAAGCGTAAAAGTGAGGTTAAGGTGCCTGAGTCTTCCATATTACTGGTCATAAAGTTTGCATCATCACCGCCGTATAACTTCAACCAATCGTTGGCCCACTCATTTAGGTGCTTACCATGCCAGTATTTACTCGCACTTAATGTGTCACCTATGGTCACAAAAGGCGGCTTCTGCGCGTTCGGCATGGTTTTAAATAACGCTCTAAACTCTTTAATCCCTTCACTATCTGCCAATTCAATGTCTTTGGTTTGAGTGTAAGCCCAATCGGCTAACTGACTGTTTAGATCGAAAGAAACTGTATCTAGTGTCCATCCGGTAGAAATGTCTTCTGGCTCTTGGGCAGGCTCGGTGGCACCTAATGGAATAATCCCATATGGCCATGATTCAGGTATTTCTCGGGCGTCTATTTGATAAATAAGATCGCCATCAACAACATGCTTGGCCCATGCAGCCGAGCCCAACGACAAGTCTTGTGGATCACCACCGGCAATCCCTGCAACTACCCAATATGCTTTGCTTAGATCAAAGCGTGGATCTAAGCCCAATGCCATAATCGATGCCGTTGCATTGGGAATACCGCCGCCCACACAAATCACCAAGACGCCATCTTTATTAAGATATAAATCGTATTCACCGAGTGGGAAGTCTAATTGCTCAGAGAAATCACCCCGCTCCAACCAGAGTTGCAGCTCACCCGCCTCATCTCCCATTGCCTCGCCAGACTCGTACATGGTCACCACTACCGCTTTAATTGCACGGGTTTGTTGGGCTACTTTTAGCGTACTGACAGGCTCAACTTGTGTTTTAGGCGTTTCGGTATTACCACAGGCGACTGTGTTAGCTGCGAGCAAAACCAACATGGCGGGCTTAGCGTATTTCAAAAATGACATATTTATACTTCTCCACTGAGATTACACTTAAAAGTTGACCATCTGGTCAGCAATTTTCATACCGTGGGCGTATAATTACGTATAAACGAGGTACAAGCAAACATTCAGACTGAGTTAACTTATTGATTATTGGATACTAGTAGCAAAAACAGTGAGGAAGATTTAGCATAATTACTGTTAAACCTTTTTTTTCAAATGTTATTTTTTTAAAAGACTAAATGGCTGTTATGGTGCAGGGGCATACAAACAATGCACTAAGAAATAAACAACGAATAGCCTTGAGCAGATTTAACCAAAAGACGTAACAGACAGGCAGAAGAAGAATAAATACACAATTCAGACGTTTGCTAGGCAGACTGACCACCTAGCAAACAATCGATGAATTAAATCAGTAAATAGCTTACTTAGCACTCACTTCGGTAAACACATAAGAATGTTGGCTATCGATCAATTTTAAAGTCCGTTTACCGGATTCGTTTTGTCCAATAACCAACTCCACTCCAAACAAGATTGGGTTAAGCATCACAATAGAATTTGAGCCATCTGAACTGGTTTTAGTGGTTAACGGGCTTTTCCAAACGCCAGGATCGAAGATGGTTTCTCCCGCTAACGTTGAAATTGACACTTCGCCCAAAATATCATTTTCGTAGTGAGTGGCTAAATTAGCTAAAATCGCAGCATCGCCAGGCAAATCCATTTCATCTAAACGCGATGCATTGATTTTTTGTTGTTCAAGGGCAAATACATCCACTTCGTCAGCCGCTTTAGACTCGGCATCATAGAGCAACTCTATTAATTTGCGCTGAAATGCAGAAGTTAAGTAATAGCCTTCATCGGAGTTGGTCAAAATAACCGCGGCGACATTGGCATTGGGTATCACAATAAATTGCGATTTATAGCCAGCCATACTGCCGCCATGTTCAATAATCTCTACCCCTGCGATTTTCTTGGTCGACAGCCCCATGCCGTAATATTCGTCTTTACCAGAAGACACACCCGGTATACGTCTTTCCAATAAGGGCGTTTGTGCAAAGAGTCTTTTACCTTGTGGGCTGACACCTAGCGTCAACTCATTAGCAAGATACTTGAGCATATCCGAGGCGGAAGAAAACGCACCGCCAGAAGGACGATAAGGCAATATCGTCAGATTAAATCCTTGATCACTGGTCTGTTCAACTTCCTCAATCTCAGATTCAAAATTGATTGCATAAGGTGTTGCAACATTGCCCGCTAAGGCCGTTTCAAAAGAAAAAGTGGTGTTATTCATTTGCAAAGGATCAAAGATAAATTCTTGCATTGCTTTGTCGTAAGCGGCGCCTATTTCCATGTCAGGATAGAGAATATGACCTGCTATTAAACCGGCCACTGCCGGCATTTGATTATTGTATTGATATAACTCACCAAAATCACTGGTAGGCTCTACATTGGCTAAATCTTCTACAGCCATTAACGCTGGCGCATCTGGACCACTATTAAATACCCATGTCAAATCTTTACGAGGTAAACCTGTACACGCACAGACGAGGTGGCGAATAAGCACTTTATCTGTGGTTTCTTGGCTACCTAGTTTAAATTCAGGATAGTGATCGGTAACTTTATCATCCCAATCGAGCTTGCCCATCTCAACAAGTTTAGCCAACAATAAAGTGGTCATTCCTTTGGTATTCGAAGCCACCATAAACAAAGTATCTTTATCTACAGGCTCGCCATTGGCGATATTTTTCACCCCGACTCCGCCTTCATATACCACATTACCATCTTGCATCACCGCAATCCCAGCACCGGGTATTTTCAACTTCTTGGCAGACTCATTTACAAAACTGAGCAACGCCTCTACTTTTTGTGGATCAAGTTTGTGGGCAGACGCACTAGCGAAGTTCTCACCGTCATAGCCAAGCACGGTATAACTTTGTAGTAAGGTGTTTAACTGAGAGCCGCGTTTACCCAACACGGCAAAGCTAGAATCAACCAGCACCACATGCCAGTCGTTAGCGTTACGCAAAACAACGGCATAAAACCCCCGCTCTTCAGAAATCGCGCTTTCATATTCAATAAAGGTTTGCTGTTGCCAACCATTGTTAGCTACTTCATCGTTAATGAAACGCACTTCACGGGCAAAGCCAGGAGAAAATTTTTGCCAAGCTTGCATGGCCGCCTTAGCAGCATCATCGGCACCTTTCACCACTGTGATTACCATGAAGCTATCATCTTCAGGTGCAGTGTATTTAATTAACTCAGTGCCTTTGTCTTCAGTCCAATTTTCCGGCGCATCATAGGATGCCCCTAACCAATCATCAGCTCCTAAAGCCTGATCAACTGATTCAGAAAGTTCGGAAGTTTTAACACTTTGAGTATCAGCAACACAGGCAGATAAACTAAATGCAAAAAAGAAAATAACCGGGTAGAAATATACATTTCGCATAATAACAGTCCTTTGATCTGGTCAAATATTAGTCTATACGAGCAATGAGATTTAATAAAGTGAACTGCGATAATTTTGATTTTTATATTTGCTACTAATCTTTATTAGTAGCAAACATCAATCAGTGTGTTTTCATTTTGCGTAAATCACGTACATAAGTACCTGAACCGTTTTTTCGCTTCACTTCAAATAAATCGATGGCAGCAAATAAATCACTGAGTTTTTTAAACCCAAAATTTCGTTGATCAAAAGATGCATGATTCGCAATATGCGTCCCTATCGCCCCCAAGTTAGCCCAGCCGTCATCATCTTCAGAGGCTTCAATTGCTTGGCGCAACATATTCATTAATTTCGTATCGCTTTTGATACTAGGCTTTCGATGGGTTATTGGTTTTTCGTCTACAGGTTCTTCATCGAGATAAAGAAATTTCGAACAACTATTCACAAATGCAGTAGGTGCTTTACGTTCTCCGAAACCAATCACAAATTTACCATCAGCCAAAGCTCGGGTAACTAGAGGTGTAAAATCGCAATCAGATGAGACTAGACATATTGTATCAACATCTTTGGTATACAGAATATCCATTGCGTCGATTACCAATGCAATATCAGTGGCATTTTTGCCTTTGGTTAAATCAAATTGCTGGATAGGTTGGATAGCGAATTCATGCAGCACATCTTCCCATGGCTTAATATTAGGGCTTTTCCAATTGCCGTAAGCTTTGCGAATATTGACTACACCATAACGCGCCAATTCTGACAGAATTATGCCAATTTTTGCAGCAGGCGCATTGTCTGCATCAATAAATAAAGCGATTTTGTCCTGTTCTTTCATCCTTTAAAATTCCTTTTTCAGCCCCTTTTAATCTAAGAAACATAATGGAACGCCAACAGCAATGAATCAATTATTTTTAAGATGTGAAAGTATGAGTGGGGATACGTTATTAGCTAAATAACGGTGACTTTTTTCTAACTCACTAAAGATGTGAAAATTAATGCAACAAGCGAATACCTGAAATTACCATTCATTGAGTTGCTGCATATCCTTTAATCTACCTCGTTGGAGCAGCAGAGCTTCAAATAAGTCATCTATCGAGTCATTTTGTGGCGTTAACCCTGGCAATGCTATATTCGCTTCAGCAAAAAAGCGTTGTTTCTGATTGGTAAGATCATCTTCTAACCAAGCAGATAACCACCAGTCTTGCATACGTTCTTTTGCTTCCTTTAATTTATGCTCAGAGGGCAATCGATCTCGTTTGATATTATTCACTTTGCAATCACTTGGAACTAAATTCCAAAGATCATTATTAGGCCAACGAGCAAAAGGCATGCTGTGATCAATGTCATATTTTTGGTTTAAACGCTTTGCAGACCAAACACATTGTATTGATTGCGACTTAGCTAATGTCTCAAAACGACTGCGAACTTCAGACGTCGTTCGCTGTGGATCCAACCACTTGAGCGCTTGATAAAGGTAAACTTGTTTTTCAGGCTTGGCATAATCCGAATTGCCTTTATACGCCGCCATCGTTTTCACCCACTCATTAACTAAAACGGGTTCAATCCAACAAGCATAGCGACTCAGCGCCAGCCATGTGGTTTCAGGTAATGAAAATTCGCCCCATTTTTGTAATGTGGGTAAATCTAGGAAAATACTATCTTTAGCCCTAACAGATTTAGTTGTCGCTTCAAAAACCTGTGTTTTTTGATTAGGCAGAGTAATGTACTGACAAGGCATTTCTTTGATATTCGAGGCACTGGCGCTTAGGGTTTTATGCAGTGCAATGGCATCTTCACCGGTAAACATGTTTCCAATTCGGTAATCTGACGCTGTTCTATGTCGTAATTTATGCCAACCGTCAGGTTTCATAAATCCCATGTTCGGTTTCGCGTTTGGTACTTGGAATAGTTGATGATGGTCAATTAAGTCTTTGTATTGATGTATCCAATACAACGCAACTAACCCCAAGGGTAAAATAACTCTGTCACCGCTAGCTAAAGACTCTCTTCGTATGACAGCACCAGGGTGACCATCAGCTATTCGCAATAACACTCTGAGTAAAGCAAGTTTATGAGTTGCTGATTTGCCATCATTGATAGCAACATGGCGAATAAAAGGAAATGCGCCCGTTCCATCGTCTGGCAACTGCAAAATTAATGTCTGCCAATAAACCCCTTCTCGTCCGAGTTTATCGGTTTCATTTTGCGCTTCGAATTTGGAAAACAAACCATAGTTTTGTGCTAAATGTTCGACTTCTTCAACACTTACATCGAACATTTGACGACTTTGCTGTTCTTCTTTGGTCATTCCAAGCTTAAGTGAAATAACGATTTTTCCACCAGGTTTAAGTAAATTAGCCAGTTTACGAATGGCTCTCGCCCGTTGACTTGGAGGAACATGCATCCATACCGCACTTAACAAAATCAAATCGAAGTTAACTTCTAATTTTGTGGTTTTATCAAGAGCAGGCAAAGCATCTTGAATCCAGTGAACCTTTTTATTTCCCGTGGTTACCTTACCTACTTTCAACATTTCCAAGGCAGGTTCAACAGCATAAATCTGATAACTTTGGTCACTTTTCAATTTTTGTTCAGCTAAATCCGCGATGTAACTAACATCCCTCCCCACCCCTGCCCCCACATCTAAAATGGAGACGTTAGATTGCTCAAACAATGGAGTTAAATGATGCGCCCAATTGTTATGTACATCGAGGAAAGACAGCGACAAATACTGAGGGGCTATTTCTTCTATTTTGTTGTTGTAATAATCAGAAGACACATTAATCCTTAAAGGGATATTTATTCATTATTCAACATAAAAAACATGTAGATCTTTATCATAACTTCATATTAATAATAGGGCTACAGATATCAAATTGAGATTCACTGAGAGAACCTTACACTGCCAGAGTTGACACAAAATTCCGACCATTTAGCTTTTATCGTTTAAATTAAACTTAAATTTTTATTCTTAAGCTGCGTGTGCGGCAGCTAACTTATGACCGCAGCAATGACACGTTTTCGAGCTTTTCTAAGCTGCGTGTGCGGCAGCTAACCAAATAGTTACTGCTCTTCAATTACGCAAGACTTTCTAAGCTGCGTGTGCGGCAGCTAACTTCGAGGGCAACCACCACCCCGCATACAGTTTTTTCTAAGCTGCGTGTGCGGCAGCTAACGAGTTAGGATATCACAAAGGGCCGAAGGTTAATTTCTAAGCTGCGTGTGCGGCAGCTAACTTTATCGCTTCCGCTTTCTAAAAACGCGGTTATTTCTAAGCTGCGTGTGCGGCAGCTAACATACCTTTGCCGTTGCCAATGGTGGTCGTGGTTTTCTAAGCTGCGTGTGCGGCAGCTAACGCAGCAACCGTTGATAGTACGTTTTATGGTGCTTTCTAAGCTGCGTGTGCGGCAGCTAACCTCATAGAATGATTTGGTTACGTTTACTTCGTTTTCTAAGCTGCGTGTGCGGCAGCTAACATTTATTCTTTAAACCAGCTCCCGCGGCTATTTTTCTAAGCTGCGTGTGCGGCAGCTAACAAGAAGGCGGTATAGCGGGTAGCGCTCCATCATTTCTAAGCTGCGTGTGCGGCAGCTAACGCGGTATGGGCCGCGCTTGTGCTTATAGGGGTTTTCTAAGCTGCGTGTGCGGCAGCTAATGACAAAGACGGTAAGCCCTGTAAAAGTTTAATTTCTAAGCTGCGTGTGCGGCAGCTAACCAAAACAGAGCTTGAGCAGTTGAAATCTATTCTTTCTAAGCTGCGTGTGCGGCAGCTAACTTATATAAATCGCATATATCAAAATACCTGACTTTCTAAGCTGCGTGTGCGGCAGCTAACATTCCCATCGGTATCAACTACACATAACCATGTTTCTAAGCTGCGTGTGCGGCAGCTAACTTGAGACGTTAATGCTAAACACTTTTCCAACATTTCTAAGCTGCGTGTGCGGCAGCTAACTTGTGTTGACGTGATCCAGTCCACTTTTTTGTTTTCTAAGCTGCGTGTGCGGCAGCTAACACTAAATTGCATTTGTCACTCAAAACGAAAAATTTCTAAGCTGCGTGTGCGGCAGCTAACCAAATAGTTACTGCTCTTCAATTACGCAAGACTTTCTAAGCTGCGTGTGCGGCAGCTAACTTCGAGGGCAACCACCACCCCGCATACAGTTTTTTCTAAGCTGCGTGTGCGGCAGCTAACGAGTTAGGATATCACAAAGGGCCGAAGGTTAATTTCTAAGCTGCGTGTGCGGCAGCTAACTTTATCGCTTCCGCTTTCTAAAAACGCGGTTATTTCTAAGCTGCGTGTGCGGCAGCTAACATACCTTTGCCGTTGCCAATGGTGGTCGTGGTTTTCTAAGCTGCGTGTGCGGCAGCTAACGCAGCAACCGTTGATAGTACGTTTTATGGTGCTTTCTAAGCTGCGTGTGCGGCAGCTAACCTCATAGAATGATTTGGTTACGTTTACTTCGTTTTCTAAGCTGCGTGTGCGGCAGCTAACATTTATTCTTTAAACCAGCTCCCGCGGCTATTTTTCTAAGCTGCGTGTGCGGCAGCTAACAAGAAGGCGGTATAGCGGGTAGCGCTCCATCATTTCTAAGCTGCGTGTGCGGCAGCTAACGCGGTATGGGCCGCGCTTGTGCTTATAGGGGTTTTCTAAGCTGCGTGTGCGGCAGCTAACTGACAAAGACGGTAAGCCCTGTAAAAGTTTAATTTCTAAGCTGCGTGTGCGGCAGCTAACCAAAACAGAGCTTGAGCAGTTGAAATCTATTCTTTCTAAGCTGCGTGTGCGGCAGCTAACTTATATAAATCGCATATATCAAAATACCTGACTTTCTAAGCTGCGTGTGCGGCAGCTAACATTCCCATCGGTATCAACTACACATAACCATGTTTCTAAGCTGCGTGTGCGGCAGCTAACTTGAGACGTTAATGCTAAACACTTTTCCAACATTTCTAAGCTGCGTGTGCGGCAGCTAACTTGTGTTGACGTGATCCAGTCCACTTTTTTGTTTTCTAAGCTGCGTGTGCGGCAGCTAACACTAAATTGCATTTGTCACTCAAAACGAAAAATTTCTAAGCTGCGTGTGCGGCAGCTAACCAAATAGTTACTGCTCTTCAATTACGCAAGACTTTCTAAGCTGCGTGTGCGGCAGCTAACTTCGAGGGCAACCACCACCCCGCATACAGTTTTTTCTAAGCTGCGTGTGCGGCAGCTAACAGCTCGCAAGCGAATGCGTACCATTTCTTTTCTTTCTAAGCTGCGTGTGCGGCAGCTAACATATCAACCAATAGATTCGGTTCACCGGAAAATTTCTAAGCTGCGTGTGCGGCAGCTAACAAAAGTTGATACACTCAGAAGTAAGACTCAAGTTTCTAAGCTGCGTGTGCGGCAGCTAACTTGAATCGTACAGACTTGATAATCAAACTATATTTCTAAGCTGCGTGTGCGGCAGCTAACTTTAATGGTTTCTATTTCCCTTTGGCAATATATTTCTAAGCTGCGTGTGCGGCAGCTAACGAAAACTACCAAATTAAACCGCCCTCTTTCGATTTCTAAGCTGCGTGTGCGGCAGCTAACTCTTTAATGGTCATCATTCACTCTCCGTTTTTTTTCTAAGCTGCGTGTGCGGCAGCTAACTACGGATACCTAAATACTCAACTCTCCAAGTTTTTCTAAGCTGCGTGTGCGGCAGCTAACTGTCAACTGGCTTGGTTTCTTCTTTCTTCTCATTTCTAAGCTGCGTGTGCGGCAGCTAACTTATCTGCATTTTTCATAGCGTTACTCCTAAATTTCTAAGCTGCGTGTGCGGCAGCTAACAGCTGTCGCATCTTCGGTGTTAGGGCTGTTTATTTCTAAGCTGCGTGTGCGGCAGCTAACGATTGAAACAAGGTAAAGTGCTGCGGCTATAATTTCTAAGCTGCGTGTGCGGCAGCTAACGGTTCGGCTGGTTGTTGGTCTGGTAGCTCTGTTTTCTAAGCTGCGTGTGCGGCAGCTAACGGTACTTTGATGATATAGCGCTAGAATCATCATTTCTAAGCTGCGTGTGCGGCAGCTAACATTGAATAGTCATTCTTGTACAATTGCTGAATTTTCTAAGCTGCGTGTGCGGCAGCTAACAATTTAGGTGATGTGTCTAACTCATTAATATGTTTCTAAGCTGCGTGTGCGGCAGCTAACTCAAAATCCGCTTGGTTCTCTACAACAGTGCTTTTCTAAGCTGCGTGTGCGGCAGCTAACAAATTGTACTTCGCGAATTTGAAAACGTTGATTTTCTAAGCTGCGTGTGCGGCAGCTAACCAGCTGACAATGCGGGTGCGATTTGGCTATATTTTCTAAGCTGCGTGTGCGGCAGCTAACAATAGAATAATGACAAAAAAATAAGTTACAACATGTAGTTAGATAAAAATTCTAATTTTTACCTTATATTTACCTACATATTGTAACTTATTGATTTAATTATGATTTTTTAAAGAGCGAAAATTAAAGATTAAAACTTAGGTAAACATCCTTGCTTACTTAACCCATAAGTATTGAACATGACTGGAGCATTATTTAGTACCACCGTTTTTCTAATAATACTCATATTAAAGTCATTATCACTACCAAGACTTTTCATTTTTATGAATGGCAGAGCTTTATCTTCCTCCGACATTTCATAATCAACAAAGTGCTGACTCGCCTGCTCAAATGTTTCATTATGCCGTTTCATTCTTCGCCGAATATGTTTATCTGGACTCCCAGCTTTTTGTCGACGATTAAAGTTTTCAAATGAATCAACATCAGCCGGAACATCCGCAATATTTTTAATATGCAGGTAATCCGTTAAACGGCTTAACCATTTATGAATGTTTAATCGTTCTAAATCTGCTTTGTTTACAGAGAACATACGCAATTTATTACCTAAAAAGCCCGGTTTGTCGGTGTTCATTCTGTAGTTAGGAAAACTCACGGCAATAGGCACCTGCTTATTACTGTCTTGTATTTCCACTAAAGCTAAATGGACTTGCATCATTAGCTTAGACCACAAAAAATGAACACCAATATCGTCACTCGGTAAAATGGTGATATCGATATAGTGTTTCATATTAGTTTATTCCCCAAATACGCCACCACGAATTAACATCGCCATAATATAGTGTTGTTGTTCAACCGCAGGCTCTTTGCCTTTAATCATCCAAGCATCGAGTAGGTTATAAAAGTCTGTTTTTTCTTTTGGTTGACGGTAAGCCGCTCCGCGGTTTGTTACCGAACCATAAGGTTCAACAGCAATTGGGCCCACTTCGTCGACGGCTGGATGCCAAGTATCTATTGTGCGTAATGCATTACCGATTTTTTGAGAGTGCATGGCTGCTTGGCCATCAAGCTGATATAAAAATTTACTTTTATCACCTTTACCACCACCCATCACTAATTCTTGTGATGGATACACCGCTTGTCCTTCACCTAATTGACTATAAGCTTCTACTTTTATCAATACATGATTATCGGTTAAGCCCTGTTGAATAAATTTTGCAAGTTGAGTGATTTTTGCGTCACTTGAAAATTCACGTAACGAATAGTCTTGACTATTAAATTCAATGGTTTCATTTGCCACGGTTACAACAACTTTTACATTTTCGGCACCTACACGGTTACGCCATAAAAAACGAGCGCTGGCAATGTTGAAAGCGTAACGTTTTGACAATTCCTCAAAACTTACATCTGCTTGGTATTGTTTTATTTTATTAGCCAGTTCAGATTGATAATCAGGATTATTACAGGTTGATGGAGTTGCCAAATCACTTAATACTCGTAAGGTAAAAACAACTTTTAAAGTATTTGTTTTATGCGCTAAGGCGGCAATATCAACTGTTTGTAAATTGGCTTTAGATACTTCTGCATCTAATTTTGTTGGATCATTTGCCGTTGCAGCTTTTAAACGGTTTGAAATTGTGCCACGTACTGCTTTTTCACCCACTTGTATCGGTTGCCATACTTGCTGCTCCCAGTTGCCTGCAAACATGAGTGCGTCTGATGGTACTAATTTAGCTTCAAATGCTAATACTGATGGTGTTTTTAATTTAATTTC
This sequence comes from Alteromonas sp. M12, assembly GCF_037478005.1. Taxonomy (NCBI): domain Bacteria; kingdom Pseudomonadati; phylum Pseudomonadota; class Gammaproteobacteria; order Alteromonadales; family Alteromonadaceae; genus Alteromonas; species Alteromonas sp. M12. Next base: position 3,024,010 of record NZ_CP144164.1, read on the forward strand.
GGCCATTTTTATTACTCCATTGATAAAATATTTTTGTTAATTTTCTTGTTACACATTAATTAATAAGGCATTGCTTCAGAACTACCAGGTTCAATAATTTCGTCTTCGAAAGGGATTGTTTTAGCGACATACCAAGGATATTGATGCTCATAACGCCAAAGGGTTATTTCAATATTTTTGATGTTATGTAGACTTTTCCATTCACCGACGCTATAAGCACTTTCAGCAAAGACAGTAGGGACTGTTGAATCTCTTACATTGCTTACTTCGCCAGCTTCATAAATTGGAGAGATTGCACAATACCCCGCATTAATCGGCACTAAATAGCCACTTTGAGGTTTTGCTACATAATGCCAATTGGCTTTTTGATTTACGCTTTCAAGAGCTTCGGTTTCTTGTTCATCTTCACTTGTTATTTTTTCAGCTTTAAATTTAAGCTGGGCAAAATCACACCATGCATCAAATAAACAAGCATTATCATTTATCGCTTTTTGCTGTTGAAAATGCTCAGCTAAATAATCACTGCGATCAATCAAGGCAAAACCCGGCATTAATTTTCGTAATGTTTTTTGTTCTTCATTTAAAGGGGTTAACTCAATACTTTCTATATGCGTAATTTGACCACCTGCTAAACGCAACTCTGGCACGTTTTGTTTTACATACTCAATTAATTGTTCTTTAGTTTCTGTATCGCCCGCAATCAAGCCATTTACTTCAATCAACAAAGATACTTGCATATGCATGCGCCCTTCTTCATTAATGGGTGCCGTCTTGCCTTGTTGCGTTAACGGGTTGCGGGATAATGCAAAAACATAATCGCCCCAACCTCTAGGTTGTCTTGCGTGTACCGTATTTTTATGACTTATGACTGCAACACCACCTAAATTAACGGCTAGCGTTTCAGGTAATTTACGTGATAATGCATGGGCAAAACCCAAAAAATTGGTTATAGCAGGAAAACCATAAGTTAAGCCAGCAATAGCATTGGCATTTTGGACCGATACTTTTTTAAGTAATAAATATTGGCTCATGGTTGTGCCTCCGCTAATTTTGGTGTGTTGTGTTCAAAACGTTTTAACTGGTGCAAACAAACTTTAGAAAAATAAGCGTGTTCGATATCACCCAAGCGATATTTCTCATCATTTTTTAATTGTTTCATTAACCAACTGGCAAAATCAGCAGCTATCACAGGTTGCCAATCAAGCTTTTCACGTTCACGTTGAAAACTTTCATGTGGGTTATAAACATCGAGCCATAAAGCATGGGCCTGTTTTAGTTTGCAATGTGATTCAGTTGCCCAGCCAGTTGGTAATGTTTGAATATTGGCCGCGTGGATCATTAGTTGATCGAGTATGGGTAAAATAAAGTGATAATCGCGCTTGTAACGAACTTTAAAGTTATTTTCTTCAGGCTTTAAATTGCTTAAAAAGGCTTTAAAATCACGCAAGTACCCCGATACTTTGAATGTCAGTTGTCGGTTAAATAAACTGGTATTATTGATAGGCGGCTTAACTTGTGCCTGAAAAGTAGGAGGCTTACAACTAAGTAAAAAGTTATTTCCTTGCCTTTCCTGATTTAATTCCGAAATATTCTTAGGGTGGGCTCCCCCAAAAGTTTGTACGGCTGTATCTGGAAAACTTACATCGATTCGTTCATCGTACTTATTGGCTCTGCGGGCATCACGAATGTCTTTGGAATCACCAAAACGCGTGCCCGTGACTTTTTTATGTAAATTATGCGCCAATGCCGATGAAAATAGCGGACACAATAAATGATACTCAACGTCATTACTTTCTGACTTAATCGGAAAATAAATCTGCTTACTTAAATTATGTGAGCTTAACTTTTCATCGACCAGCGCTAACTTAAAATCATCTACCCAAGTTTGTAATAATTCGGCATTATCAGTAAAAGCACTCAACGCTTGTGCATGATTTTGTTGCAATTGCGTGATCAGGCTTTCACCATTAACTTCTATTTTTAAAAACTTGGCTATACCTAGGAACCCTGCCGAACAAACAGCATCAATATACTTTTCTTTCAAAGATATTGTGGCTAAAAAACTTTGATTCTCCATATCTGTTTTACTAAATAAAATACTACTTGCTTTAGCATCACTATGGGTAAACTTAATAGCATGAGTAGCTAACTTAATATATTTCGCTTTTTTTGCTGCATCGGTTAGCCACACTACAGGTTTATAACTTTCTTCAATAGATGCCGATTTTTCTGCGTATTCGGCTTTAGCTGTCGCTATCTCTATTTCGTTTTCACTTTTTTCTAACACCTTATTCAGTGCTTTTTGAAAAGGTTCCAACTTAGCTTGTTTGCGCTGCTCTATATAATCAGCTAGCGCTTGAGTTAATGTTGCTTCCATCGTTTTTCCTTTTACTTATTATCAAAGACACCTAGCTGCTCGTGCCAGTGCCAATTTAATTCTTGATCTTTACTTGGCTCTCTTAAACCAATAACACCAAAGGTTTCACTTACCTGTTGTAAGCTCTCATCTAACTTATCTGCAAAAATTTGATATGTTTCTTCAACGCTTAAGTGAAACCACCAATGATTACCCTGGGCCAATTCAGTCGTTTTATTTTCATCCATAAAGCGATTGGTTTGTTCTAAATACACAGGTGGATAGCGGGTATCGTCAATTTGGCTCCACGCTAATGTTTCACCTTCTTCTAACCGTAAAATAAACTCTTCTTGTGCTTGTGATTTTCTAAATTCGGTTTGACGAATAAATTCAGCACTCCAATCGATTGCAGGGCTTTCATTCCACCAAAGTGATGCAGGTTTGATTGAGTTATAAAAGTCCTTGTGTTTTAAATCGGCTCCCATCACATCTAATGTTATTCGTAGCGACCTATGTTCTTGTATTGAAAATAAATTAGCAGCGTTAGCAATATACTTATCTTTTGGTGATTTTTTAAAATCGTCGGCTTTTATCTCTTTCGGCTCAACGATTCTTGGTATTGCAGAAATATTGTCTAACTCTGTTGTTAATAGTTCATTCAGGTCTTTACTGTTAAGGGGGAGCTCAGGGGTTTCAAAACCCGGCTTACAATAAGCCACTTTTTCACCTTTTAATGCTCGTATATTTTGGTTAAGCACCACCAAATTTGCGGTGGTAGGTGGAGCTTGCCTATGCCGTTGTATACGCCCCGCTAACTGTATAATTGAACGTAGTGAACTAGGCTCTGCAATTGCCCAATCGTAATCATGATCGCGCCCAACTTCCACGACTGATGTGCCTAATACAATAAACACATGATTGTCTACCGGTACTTTATTTAGGTCGTCAGCTTTTAATGCCTTGGCAATTTCTGGTTGTTGCCAAATCGCTTGTTCATCATAGCGATTTAAGGTTTTATCTAAGCGAGATTCTTTGTAAGAACGTAGCGCTAAGGGAAACTGCGAATGATAAATACAAAAATTAAATTGATAGTTGGCTCTTGGAGACATAGCTAATAGTATTTTAGCAACAGAGATCATCGGATTAATGTTAGCCATTCTAACCACACCAATAGATACTTTTTTGCCGCTGCTATGCGTTACATGGTGTTGGTTATGTAATTCATAAATTTGTTGGTGAATGGTATCTGCCACACATTGATAAACTTGCTGATTTTTCTCATCAATATTTTGACCTGCTAAATCGCTATTTTCAGTGATAGGCAACTCTATATTAACAATTTTACCTTTACGTAGTACTTTACTGTTAGCCGTTAATTTTTTTAAACGTGACTCGACAAACCTGTTGTTTTTTTGTTTGAAGTCCTCTTTATTTTTTATTAATTCGACTTCACTTTTGTTTTCATCAAACCAAGCGCAAACAACACCTAGATTGTTATTGTGTGGAAAATTAGCTTGGTTGTAATGGTTCCGACCTGCAACATAAGCGTCGTATAAAGCACTTATAAGCGCCGGTGGTAACGTTGCCGATGATAATAAAACCCGTGAACCTAACATACCTGCCCAATTAACTAATCGGCATAATGCGGGTAGGTCTTCTAAACCAAAATCATCGGGTTCATCTAAAATTAAGTCTGATGTTAATAACCGCAACATAGGCGCAATTTGTTTACCCCCTCGTTTACTTTCTGTAGCTGGCATTAAATGATCAATTGTACTAACCAAAATAGGCGCACTGATTAATTGCTCTAATTTAGGATTGCCTTTAAGCCAATGCTTTAAACGTCCGTCGTAAATTTGCCCTTCGTAACTGACATATAATTGTTCAAAAAAATCTTGCGCAGACTCACTACCATGATCAGGTTTTACTGATATTTCGTCATCTTTATTTAACTGATGTAGTAATTTAACGGCATTAGAACCAATTAAAACGGCAAGTTCATCATCACCTAATTTAAGTAGATCTCGATAGGCATCACCAGTTTGCAAGGTTAAAGTACGTAAACCTAAAGCAACTGAGAATCGACAACCTTCGCGTTCATCCGCTAAGGCATACATAATTCGTGCATTTGCCATGGTTTTACCACAGCCTGTTGATGCCATGTTAATACCAAAAAAACCGTGTTTTTCACTGGTTTTAGCAAACTCTTTTGACGCTTTAAACGCTTTGTCTTGCCATTGGTATTTGCGGTCTTTCGCGCTTTGTGAAAAAAGCCTATGCTGCGCCAATGCTGGCAATGTGTATTTTAAAGCGGGAAGGTTTTTAGCAAATAGAAAAGCGTTATGTGCAACACCAATATTATGTTCATCTAATTTTTGTTTTAACTGATTTGTTTTTCTATCCGTATTGGCGTTCGCTTGATAGCTATTATCACGCCATTTCATCTTTGAATCTTTTAACTCAAGAGATGAATAATAATGATCAGCCAACATGAGTGACAATCTTGACAAGTGGCTAACGAAACGTTGATTTAGCCAATCTGTTTTTTCAGACAATTTATGATAACTCAATGCTCGTTTGGAAATTTCACTCGCTTTGTTTTGCCATGTTTTACTCAACAATGGTGTTCCATGAGCAAAATTCCAATTCGCGTTAATTACTGATGATTCTATATCAGCCAAATTTTCTGCATTTTTAGAATTCCAATGACAATCAAAACATTTTGTTAACCAATGTTCAGCTTCATCTAATCTAACAGGGTTGATTTGCGGATAAGGTAAACGATGGTGCGATACAATCAACCAAGCAACTAACTTTCCAAACTGAGTATTGTCACTAAACGAGTTAAACGGGTTTTGATGTTTTCCGTTATCCTTAAATAATATTTTGTGTATTTCATTTTCAGCTTGAGAAGCATTTGATTGCTGATTAATTTCTACCAGTTTTGTTAACCATTCTTGGTCGGTTAAATTTTTAATGAAGGCTTCAAATAATCTTAACGATACCCATTCATGACGATATGGTTCAGATTTTGATTTCGTAGTGCCGGCTAACTTTTGTTGAAATAAATCATTAGCTTTTCCAAAATCATGAAATAAACCAGCAATACTCGACGCCAACATAATAGCTTCATTTAATTCCCAACCGTTCTCCCATTCTTTATGCTCAAGATCTAACTTGGTATAATTAACCGCCACTATCCCTTCGCTATTAAATTTATGCCTGTTCCCCACTATCCACAATAATTGGCTCCTTGAACGTGAACGTATCCAGTGGCAGCTAACAGCTGTGTTTCTACTGGCGGTTTGGCGTAGCATTTTTTTGACTGTGATTAAGCCATCTTCTGTTATTACCGTTTGCCAGGTGTTATCGCCAATGCGATTGGCGAATGCGTCGAGTACTCGCCTTGTTTTCTTAAGGGCGTTTTTTTCGCACTGGCTGACAAAAGTCACCATCATCAGTCGTTCACCTCTGACCCATTTTCACTGTGTAAAGCTACAGATTTAACTTGCTCAAACATAAAATCTAGGGCTTTGTGGTCGGTAAATTTTTGTAATACTTGCTGGCGAAATTCTTGCTCTGTGGCGTTTTCTTTAGCGCAGATGAAGGCCCAAGGTAAAACTATAGCGTCTTTGATTAAGTCGGCAATATCAAATACCAAAGCGCCACGGCGAGTTTTACCATGCATAACAGCAAAGCCATGAGGAATACCTAACACCCACAGCGTACAGGCGGCTAGACCATAAGCTAAATAGTTACCATGATTTAAAAAGTCGTTGGCTTTATCGGTATGCTGCTTTGATGATCCTTGATGTTGACGACTAAAGTCTTGGATGCTGGTATTATTGGCCGCAAACTTATACAAAACCTTGGTTAATTGCGCTTCAGTAAGTAGTAACTCTGATGATTTGGTTGCCTCAAGAGTACGAGTTTCAAAACGCTCAAATGCCGAATTTAGATTAGGGTCTTGAGTAGTAAAACCTTCTGTTTTTAAATCTTGGTCGTTTTTCCAAACTTTACTTAAATATTCAATACGTGCGTTTTGAAATTGTTTGGCTGCATATAAACGTTTTTTTTCGTCAAACCAAAAAGATAACCAACCTTGAATATATTCTGTTGGTCTATATTCACTTTGTGGCGTCATCCACTCAATATCATTTGCCATGTATAAAGGCGTACCACCACCGCCTGCAAATCCAACTAATACGCCAGCTTGAGCTAACATACGCATAGCGGCTTGAGTTATAGATGTACCATTACCTAATAACAAAACAGTCGTATTAGCTATGGGAATATTAAAATACTGGTTTTCTTTATTGGCCTCGGTTAGATACAACACTCGACCATCTTTCTGCATCACCCTACAATATTCTAAGTAATAGAGATTTGCCCGTTTTGAATGCAGAATAGTTTTCAGGTCTGATGGCGAAAAGTCTTTCATTGAGTAGTCCTTTTTTGAAATCTATGGAAGGTTTTCCGTGACTGAGGGCTATTTAAAGTTTTTATTAACGAACTAAAATCAAAACAATATAAAAACTTAATTAAAAGTGAATTTTTGAGCAATTGTTTTTCAGGCACTTCCAAACACAAGCGCTGCATCCATGAGGCGAACGGTGATTGTACGTACCGAACTAAGTCTGATGGACTAAATAGCAATTTTAGATGTTGTTTTTTCATACTACGTCTCTACTACTATAATGCGCGTTTGCGCTTTTACCGAAAATGTATTTGTTCACCGCCGTGCGTGGTTGCGAGCTTTTTATTTATCGCATATTTTGGTTACATTGATAGTCCTTGCACAGGTCACCTGTGATTTCACAACGGTTTAACTTTGCTTGTAATTTTTCGAGGTTATGCAAGTTGTCCGCAAAAATGCTTGTGGAGTTTAATTCTTCACTTAACACAATATGGGCTTTGACTAATTTAATTAGTTTTGTAAAGTCCGCTGATTTTCCGGCTTTTTCAATAATTGAATTTTCGCGACTTATTTGCATCGTTATGTACAGAAGATTTGGGTCCATGATTACTTCTCAATTTTTGTGCTCAATTATTAGAAAATGTTTTGTTTCGCGGCTGCTAACTGCCCCAAGTATTTTCAACTAACTTTTCTTATCTAAGAGAAATATTCGAAGAACATGCCTTTGCGTTTCAGTAGAAAATGCATTGGTCGCATTGCTCTTGAGAAGCCACTGAAAAATAGTCGCCGTGAACTGCTTTAATACACTAAACAGCTGCATATTTTTAGTACTTACTTTACGTTCAGCTAAACAGGTAAATGGCGGTTGGGCGTGGTTTCTAAGGGGTTGGCTTTGAGGCTGATTCACACACAAGCCCTGCATCCATGAGGCGAATGGTGATGGTACGTATGAAACTATATGTGATGGACTAACTAGCAATTCTTGATGTTGCTTTTTCATATTGCGTCTCTACTACTAAAATACGACTGCATTTGCACCTTTGTGGCACCGATTTCCATTGAGCTGGTGATGTGCTGTTTACACCAACTTTTTGCTGGTTCGACAATTTGACTGAAAGCTTTATTGTCTAATCTTTTGTATAAGTGTAACGAGTTTCTAAAATCTCCCACCTGTCGATAAATATCTGCACATAATAGGATTATTTCATCTGAAGCGTTGCCGAGAATCTGCGGAATCTGCGAAGGCAAATCAGTGAGGTCAGAGCCTTTGATTTTCTTACTTTGAGTTAAAACCAGTGGGATCTGACCCCTTTGATTTGTTTGATTTTTTAGTTAATTTTCACCCCCAGGCTTAACGAGACGATAGCACCTACCAAGGTTGTGATCACAACGGAGAGTAAAGAGCCAATTAGTACATATTCGGTCATACTTCTACCATTCGCTTTGTTCAATTCACCAAATCTAAATATGGATTTAGCGGCCAATACAAACCCAACGGCTGCGTAACTCCCCACAAGGGTGAAGGTCAATATTAATACTCGCTCTAAATAACCAATTAACTCACCACCAGCAACAAGGCCTGTGATCTCAGGTTTACTTTGCTTGCTCAATGGTTGGTCTTGTGGTGTTGATTCGTCTGGATTAAAACCGGATAGGGTATATTTTTGCAGGACCTGACTAATCACAATGGAAGTTGGCTTGAGAATCAGCAAATACGCAAAAATCACTTGAACGCATGCTGAGAGCTTTTCATGTTTTAACACTGCATTAATAGTGATGCCGTCAACAAGGTAGAAAGCACTTACCGCGAGTACAGTGACATGTAATGTTTGATCGATTATAAAGTGAGACAGCTTATCACCATTCGCGCTAGTCACTTTCCACAGATCGATAGCAAAGTGAGTCACTGTTACCCACACCACTAGGTATGCGGTCAAATGCCAATGAATGTCTAACACCAATGCTGGCAAGATCAATACGACTCCATGCAGCAGTGCATGACAGTACAACTCTACACTACGATAGGTGCGCTGCTTTTTGGCTTCTACCCAGCGGGCTGGCTGCAGGTAAAAGTCACAAATAATGTGAACCAATAAGAATGAAATCAGCAGACTAAAAAATTCAGACATCTTCAATTACCTTTAATTGTTGTTCAAATCGATAATTTAACGCTTCAATTAATGGCCACCCAGAGGCTTTGAGTGACTTGCTAACGGTAGCAATAGCAACATTTAATTTACCTGCTAGATCGCTAACGGATAACTCTTGATTGGTTTGAAGCATAGGAAGCATCACTTCACATTGGCGTGGTGTCAGGTCGGTAAGTTGTCGATCAAGGTATTTAAATAATAAATCAAAGTGATCCGTGAGTTCAGGACGATCAGAACTAAACAGCAACCTATCACTTTTTAACGCCTTTAAACCGCGACCAGAAAGCACAAATGCTTCCCCCATGGATTCAGAGACTGATTCACGCAATTGTGCATTTGAAGCAATGGCAAAACTAATCCTGCTATCAAAATCTTTACCAAGGGCTTTTATGCCAACTCTGTAGACAATGGTATATCTCAATACGTTTGAGATATCATGGATCAAGGTCTGAAATTCATCACCACGTTTAATACTATGTGTGTTTAAATTATTTACCTCACTGATCCATTGTTGGATGTCTTTAATGCGTTGCAGTAGTTGGTCAAACTGTTTTGCAGTTAATTGGGTCGAGTTAACCACATCCCCACTAATCACGGCGATGGGTTTTTGATTGTATTCCACACTAATTCCTTCTTTTGAGCTTCAGCATTAATTTAGCCCAAATAGGCTAAAAACGCAAATTTAGCCTTAATTGGCTAAATCAACGTTTTTAGCGAGCTATGACTAAAGAACTGCGACACTGCGGGGTCACAACAAACCTACGGGTTTCCTCAGGTTTTCAGGTTTAGTGATATTTGCTAAGCTAGGGCAAATAACGAAACTGACATGTATCAATGACATACCAAATTAAAACGTTTTCTTCGTATTTTCTAACCTTCACCATTTGCATCTTGTTACTCGGCGCTTGTGCGACGTCCAAAAAAGCTCAGCTTCCGGTTGCTGTGTTGACCACTGAATATGGCAATATTGAAATTGAGTTAGACACAAATAACGCGCCAATAAGCGCGAACAATTTCATTGCTTACATAAAAGGCGGGCATTTTAAAACCTTGACCTTCTATCGTACTGTTGACCACAGCAATGATAACCACCCTCTGAAAATCGCGGTTCTACAAGGTGGCTTAAACGCGGCACTTGATGAGCCTTTCGATGCTCCGCTACCAGCAATCACTCACGAATCAACGGCACAAACCACCCTCCCCCACACAAGAGGCGCGGTTTCTTTTGCCCGTGGTGATTTAGGAACAGCGCAATCAGAATTTTTTATCTCTACCTTAGATAACCCGCATTTAGATGCGGGCGGATTACGCCACCCTGATAAACAAGGTTTTGCGGTATTTGGCAAAGTGATTGGGGGAATGGACGTGGTAGACAAAATTGCGGCAATGCCTGCGAATCGAGTTCACGACAATCCCTATGTGGAAGGACAATTATTAACTGAGCAAGTGGTTGTCAGTAAAATCACTCTCATTGATTAATAAATCAGCTCAATCAAAGCGAAAAACCGTTTTAAGACTAAGATTACAAGGCACATCTAGGGAAATATATTTTCCAATTTGAGTTTTTAAAAAAAACTTAAGACATTCAGGCACTTGGAGAGGTTTGCTTAGCACATTTTTACTGATAAACTTTTCCAGTGCAGTTTTATCTTTTGCTTTAATAAGTGGCATCACTTAGCTTTTAGTTATTAGCTCGTCGCTAGTAACGCTTAGTTATAGATTAACAACACTTAAATAAACACACCAATCATACATAACAGAGATAATGATATATACGTCAATGCACATGCATTTCCCAAAGACTAATTATATGAACCTAAACACAAGGGATTCACAACAGTGACACATCAAAAAACAACTACACCTTTTTCTATTGCTCCTTCTTTAAAGAGCAAAACCCTAGTGGCTATAGCCGTCGCTACCTGTTTATCACCAATGAGTCTGTACGCACAATCTAACGCAACTGGAGCAAATGATGCTGAGGTCGAGCGTGTGCTAGTGACCTCTCGTAAACGTTCAGAAGATATGAACGATGTGCCAATTAGCATTAACGTGGTAACTGACGAACTAATTGATAACTTAGGCGCTGCCGACTTTACCGATTTATTAGGCGTAGTGCCAAGCTTAACCTCTTATCAAAATGGCCCAGGAAGAACCCGCTTATCTATTCGTGGCGTGGCTAATGGTGGCGGTAATGACAACGATACACAAAACCAAGAAACTGTCGGCATTTATATGGATGAAATTCCAATTTCCATGGGCGGCATGAACCCAGAGTTTGCATTGTTTGATTTGAAACGTGTAGAAGTATTGCGCGGCCCTCAAGGGACTCTATTTGGCGCAGGTTCAATGACAGGTACGGTTCGACTAGTTTCAAACGAGCCTGATCTTAACGAATTTGGTGGTCGCTATGAAGCCACTGCATCTTCTATCAGCCATGGTTCACAAAACTATTCGGTGAAAGGTCTGATCAATGCCCCGGTCATCGAAAACCAGTTGGCCTTTCGTGCAAGTGGCTATTACATGGACAACGGTGGTTATATTGATAATGAAGTCACTGGCGAAAAAGATCTTAACGATGGCATATCGAAAGGTGCTAAAATCTCGACTTTGTACTTCCCTACCGACAATTTGCGTGCGGAATTAACCCTACTTCACCATAACTATTCAGATAATGGCTATCCACAAGACATCGACTCTACTCCGTTTTTAACCAGAAACTATACGTCTTTCGATGGCTTTGATGATGAAGTAAATATTGCCAATCTAACCTTGAAATATGACCTAGAGTGGGCTGAATTGGTCAGTTCTACTTCGTATTTTGATCGCTCGATCATTAACAGACGTTCGTTAGATTTATTATTTGAGTCGGCGCTTCCTCCCGAGGTCACGCCACACGAACTCATCGATTTCACTGACTCTGAAGTCTGGGTGCAAGAACTACGCTTAGCCTCAACCACCGATGATAAGTTGCAGTGGACTGTGGGTGCTTATGCTGACAAAAAAGATGTGTTTTATGAAAACACCTTTCCTGTTCCAGGAGCGGACGCAATATTGGGCGTGCCTTCTTCGGCCTTTGGCGCACCAGAGGACCACTTGTACTACGGTTTTGACGATCTAACCGTAGAGACCTATGCGTTATTCGGTGAAGCATATTACGACATTGGTGATCTTTCTATCACAGCCGGTTTACGTTATTTCAACTGGAAACAAAATATCGAGTTCTACCAGTCTGGTTTGTTCAACGGTGAATCAAACGGTGATATTCGACCTGAAAGTACCACTGATGGCGTCAATCCGAAACTGAACGTGTCATATCGTTTAAATGACGAAGTTTTGGTTTATGCTCAAGCTGCGAAAGGCTTCCGTTACGGTGGCATCAACGGCGCGATTCCTGAATCAGTTTGTTCTGAAGAATTGGCTCAAGTTGAACGTGAAGGCGGCGATACACGCTTCTTTAAACCAGATGAAATTTGGAATTACGAGGCAGGTATAAAAGGCGTGTCCAGTGATGGTATGTTTAGTTATAACGCAACTGTTTTCCACATTGATTGGAGCGATATGCAAACCAGCCGCTCCTTTGAGTGTGGTTTTGGTTTCCGTGAAAATGTCGGCGAAGCCACCAGCCAAGGGATAGAATTTGAACTTAGTATGAAACCCGTTAACGCCTTGACGTTGTCTTTAGGTGGTGCATACATCAACAGTACTTTGGATGCAGATGTGCCTAATTTATCTGCGTTAAAAGGTGATTCAGCTCCGTTCGTACCAGAAACGACCTTTAATGCTAGTGCAGATTATGAGCGCGCGTTAAGCCAAAACTACATGGGCTTCGCGTATTTTAATGTGCAGTACACAGGAGACCGTGCTACTGAGTTTAACGAAGAGGCTGCCAACTATCGTAAAATGGATGCCTATACAGTGGCCAATTTACGCTTAGGTGTGCGCTTTGATGAATTTGAAGTGTCGTTGTTTGCAAATAACTTGTTCGACGATGATGGTGTAGTGCGAGCGATAGGCAGACCGCCTTTTGATCAGCCTGCTACCATTCGTGTTACGCCACGTACTGTTGGGTTAACCTTCCGCGGTAACTATTAACAGGCTAGCGCAATTAAAAATCGCTTATTTGGCCTGCTTGTTCAAAGCAGGCTGATAAGCGAATAATCGGACAATAGCACTTAGCATTAAAAACTAGCTCGTGCAGTTGTCCGCCATTTAACAGGATAATAATGATGAAACGATTTGCCGCTATTGTGATGATAGCTTTTTGGTCTTTCAGTAGTGTCAGTTTTGCTGGTCCGCAGCCATCAGCAATAACAGACAACACTGAGTCGATTAACAAACTGATGGACGGTCTTCATTACTCAGCAAGCCAAGCGGATCTGAATGCATACCTTGGTGCTTTCACTCAAAACGGCGTTTTTATGGGAACTGATGATTGGGAACGATGGAGTCGTCCCACTACTTTGGATGCCTACGTTAAAGAACGTTTTAAGGGCGGCACAGGATGGACGTATAAGTCAGTTGAACGTCATATAAATTTTGCAGACAGTGGCAACACCGCATGGTTCGACGAAATAATAGTCTCACCAAAGTGGGGAAGATTCCGCGGCACTGGTGTGGTGATTAAACAAGCTGACAATTGGAAAATTGCACATTACTCCATGAGCGTGTTGGTAGCCAATGAAGCATTTTTTGAGATTGCAGAGATCAATAAAAAAGCATTTGCACAACGCAAAAACAAATAAGTCAGAGGGCATCCCTGTGAGATGCCCATTCGCATAACCCATCACGGCGAAAAATAAGATCACCTTGACGAAAGCGATAAACCTCCCTCAATAGCCTAGCTATTTCTTGCCGATTATTTCTTGTCTAAGATAAAAATTAAAGCAGCCTAGGCTACCTTAGACTTTAAAAATGGAATAGTATAAAAATTAAGCGCACGATACTAAATCAAAAAGGATATAAATTTAGCCATGACGCAACATTCTATCAAAGAGACATTATTCAATTCATCCATTGTTGGCGACAAGACATGTCAGGAAAGCATCCTTGAACAATATAAAATGTGTGTTTCGGCTACGGAGAATATTAGTAATCGTCGACAAACAACAAATAGTTTTTTTATTAGCATTAACACCATCATTGTTTCGTTTGTAAGCTACTTCAACTTTCAAGGTGACGATAAAGTCATTTCCTTAGTCATACTGTCAATTGCTGGCATAATCGCAAGTTTCATGTGGCGTCAGTTGATCCTATTATATAAAGCACTTAATTCTGCAAAATTTTTAGTAATACTGGAAATAGAAAAGCAACTGCCTTTAGCACCTTATACAGCCGAGTGGCAAGCCTTAGAAGAGGGGCAAAATAAACAGAAATACAAACCTTTCACGTCCATTGAGTCTCAAGTACCTATTATTTTTATGGTGCTACATTTATTGGTTGCTTTTTTTAACTTAAATACGTTTCTAAACAGCTAACTATATGTTTGATCTTCTGTTTAAAACAAAAAAAGATGAAGAACAGATGGATCAAAATCACGCCCCCATATTCTGTGCAATAACACAAAATAACCTCGTTGAACTTAAAGATTTAATCTCAGACCCAACAGCAATATCAGTAAAAAATGTGACAGGTCAAAGCCCCTTGATATTTGCGTGTGAACGGGGCAATCAACAAGCGCTGGATATTCTATTAACAATTGAACACGATATTGAAGAACAAGACTTTTTCGGGTTTACACCACTAATGACCGCTTGCAAACACAAACAGATAGATATCGTAAAAAGACTATTGGCAGCAGGAGCTAAACCGAACACAGCTAACTTGTTAGGCAGAACAGCGCTCATGTTATCTTGTGCTAAAGGTGAAATCGAGACTGTAAAACTGCTCCTTGAAAATGGTGCGAACGCTAATCAAACTGACAGCAACGGTCGTAGGGTAATAGATTACGTTGGTAGCCAAAAAATAGGTAAATTAAAGTCCTATAAAATAATCAAGATTATTAGCAACGCGCCTGGATTTTATCAAAAAACCAAGACCAAAAAGACCAAACCAGCGCTATCCTTCGCTGAATTAATCGGCAAACATGCTAAAAATAATATAGGACTCGATATTGGCGTTTTCATCATGATTCATAGTTTTGTTATGTTCAGCATGAATTTCGACAGTAAAAGTATTGTGTTTTTAAGCGAAGTAAACACTAAATACCTGAGTTCAATTTTTGTAATCTTGCCTTTTTTACATCTTATTTTTATGCTCTATTATTTCTTTCCTGCCTACAAAATTATTAAATTTAAACCTTCAGATGCATCAAATAACAGACTGAACAATCCCCTACCGTCCGCTCATCAATATGCAAGTAATACAGAATATATTCAAACGCTATTGGATTTTGGTTTTCACAGCCTGACTAACAAATTTACCCATATTACTGATTCATCCGTTATCCGCTTAGCGCAATTAAACATGCTGTTTCCCAGTGCTGTGCTGCTGCTGGCAATACTCAATGGCGTAATGATGGCGTTTGACTATTATGACTTTCTAGTTGATTGCGCTTTAGCCGCTCTGTTTATATGTTTATTGGGTATTTATTTTGAATACAAAAGAAGAAAACAAGCGCTTATGTGTATCCATAAAAAGTTAGACAAAGCGGCAAGTGATATGTTGTTGACTCAGCAAAAAAGAGATGACGTCCCCCCAAAAGAATTTATTTTGTACTTAAGAGCGTTTGAAACCACTGGTGCATTAAAGGTAGGTGACACAGATTTCGAAACCGCTATTACGCATTTTTTGTCCCCGCATATTTTGGTCGTTACCTTTGGCGTACCTGGTGAATTTGCAGGGGCAGCTAGAGTGCAAAGTACAGAAGAAAAATGGCAGTCTAACGTCTTAGATTTAATGCACAGGGCTACACACATTTTAATGCTTCCCTCTGACCGACCGGGTACTTTATGGGAAGCTGCAGAACTTAAAAAGCATCAACTACTGTTTAAAACCACCTTTGTGATGCTGCCAGAAATTCAATTACAATCCGCAAAGTACTCTGAATTGTGGCAACGAGCCTATGCTGCTTTTCAACCTATTGGCCTTAATATTCCACAACATATGTTTAAAGGTTTAGTATTTAATCTAAATCCAGTAGGCCACCTACAACATTATTCCATTTTACAAGAGGCGGATTTATTCATTAAACAATTTTCCGCTTCAGCAGGTGGAGACGGCAATGGAGAGGGCGATGGCGAAGGGGGAAGCGAAGGTGATGGCGGCGGAGATGGGGGCGGAGGCGACGGAGGTGGTTGAACATGGATAATGATTTATTAACCGCTTACAAAAATGCTGAATATGTTGTTTTTGCTGATGGATTAGCAGATAACCAGTTTGTTATGTTGGTCGATAAATACTGTGACGCCTTACAACGATTAATGTATCAAAAAGACTGCAAACAAGCGGCGTTCATCACCGCATACAATCCTCGTAGCCACTTACTCCCAGAGTCCCAAAACCGCAATGCACACACCCACTTAAAAAACCAAATACAGCAATTGGGTTTCAAATTCATCAACGGCCAAGGACAGGATCCAAAAGGACATTGGCCTGCTGAAAAAAGCCTGCTAGTACTCAATATTGATAAACACCAGGCCATGAATATAGCTAAACAATGGGGTCAGAATGCGCTGATCTGGATTGAAGACGACGCCATTCCAAATTTACTTTTGATAGAGCACTTTTGCTAGATCACTTTTACTAGATTACCTGAGCCGTTAAGTTTTTCATCGGTACCTCCCCTGTCGATTTTTTCGTTGAGCGAGCGGTTTATCTATCCTAGTTGGCCGCCATTTTTTACTTAGGGAATTAATCTAACCGCACAGCAAACATCACTTCCAACTCAGTACCTTCATTACTGCGAGCACAACACTAACATCGCATACTAATAACAATGATTATCATTTGCAATACGTTTATCAATGGCTATAATGACCCCGCTTTATTAATCACACTTCACATTCAGAGAGCACTATGAATAAAAGGCACACTTTTGCATTATCACCGTTGATGTTGGCGTTAGGCATGCATGCGCAAGCAGCAGATTTAAACAATGAAGACACGAATAACACAGCCGAAAACGACATTGAGGTTATTCGTATTGTTGAAAGCCGCATTCAACGAATTAGTTCTGGGGCAACAGGTTTAGGTCTAGATAGTTTTGACACCCCTCAATCTCTGTCAATCATCGAAAATGACACCATTTCGAAATACAACTTGAGTGATATCAATAGCTTGTTTAGACAAGTTACGGGTATCAACATTGACCAAACAGAAACAGACCGCACCTATTTTAACGCCCGCGGTTTTGACATAACCAGTATGCATGTAGACGGCTCGGGAATCCCTTTTGGTGATATTTTCGTGGGCGATCTTGATACCGCTATTTATGAAAAGGTGGAGTTTATTCGCGGCTCTAACGGGCTGATAACCGGCTTAGGCAACCCGTCAGGTACGGTAAACTACGTTAGAAAACGCCCAAGTAATGATCCCCAAGCAAGTGTTGCCGTTACCCTAGGCCGTTGGTCAAATATGCGCGCAGTTGTGGATGTATCAACGCCATTAACTGAATCAGGAAGCTGGGCCGCCCGCGCAGTTGTCGTTCATCAAGACAAACAAAGCTGGTTGGATCGCTACGAGAATAACCGCACAGTTGTATACGGTGTTGTTGATGGTCAAATTAACGATGATGTCACTCTTACTTTTGGCTACACCTATCAAGATAACAACAGTGATGGCGTGACTTGGGGTGCGGTTCCAATGATTTATTCAGATGGTACCCAAACTGATTTTGCGGTTTCTGAGTCCACCAGCATGAACTGGACGTATTGGGATACCTTGAATGAAACTGCGTTTGCAGAATTAAGTTGGTACATCACTGATGATCTCAATTTCACCAGTAAGCTGAACTACACCAAATACGAAGATAACTCTGAGCTATTTTATGCTTATTCCAATACTGGCTTAGATCACGAAACAGGTTTAGGCATGTTGGGTTACCCCGGCAAGTTTTACGCAGAAGACGATATCTTAATTTGGGACAATACCTTACAAGGCACGTTTCAAGCTTGGGGGATGGAACATTCGTTCAATCTAGGGGTTAGCCTCGCCGACTCTGAAACTCTCGATTTAGATTCCGGCGCACTGAGCGGTTTCGACGTTATGCCTGCCCTACCCGGCTGGACGGGAACCGAAGTGGCAAGACCTGACTGGGCAGAACCTTATCAAGCTGGCTATACAGACGTCACCTTAAATCGTTTTTACGGCTCAATTCAACTAGCCGTTACAGAGAATTTCGATTTTGTGTTAGGCGCAAGTTTTGTTGATTATGAAAACGAAGGGGAATCTTGGGGCGCATCCACTTCTACCACTGAAGATGGCACCAGCCCATATATTGGTTTTACTTGGGAAGCGATGGAAGGTCTAAATGTTTATGGCAGTTACAGCGACATTTATCAACCTCAGTATTATCTAAACGAAGATCTTGAGCCCCTAGGCTCTGCTGAAGGTCGTAGTTATGAAATGGGCATTAAAAAACGTTTTGAACACAACTTATTAGTCAGTTTAGCCGTTTTTCGCACCGAACAGGAAAACCTGTATGAATTTATCGAATATGGCGACGGTGACGGCGTTGACGATGATGATTATTCAGATGACTTTGATTATTCACTGTATCGCGGTGTAAACGTCGACTCTAATGGTTTTGAGTTAGAAGTGTCAGGTCAGGTTTCAGAGGAGTGGACACTCCAAGGTGGCTTTACCGCGTTAACCATGGACGATGAAAACGGTGATGAAGCTCGCACATTTATTCCGCGCAGAACCTTGAAGTTAATGGCTGACTACTCACCGACTTGGCAAGAAAAACTCAATGCCGGTATTTCTGTTCGTTGGCAAAGCGAAATGTATTACCAAACAGGTTTCGGACGCATTACTCAAGACGCCTATGCGCTTATTGGTGGCTATGTGCAGTACCGATTCAACGAGCAAGTGTCACTTAGTCTGAACCTAGACAACATTACAGATGAAAAATACCTTAGCTCTGTTCGAACCGACCAAGCGTTTTATGGTTCACCAACTGACTATAGCCTAACCTTGCGTTGGGGCTTTTAATAGCGCTACAAAAAGAAGCTTATGTAACCAATAGGCTTCTTTTTTCGTTCCTAATTGGGCACAAAAAGCGTGTTTCATATTAGCTAAAATTGGAAACAAATCATGAGTACATCATCTTTGAAATTTCTTAAAAACAGACGTTTTTGGCTAAGCGGGCCCGCTACTCTTGTGGTCTCTTTGCTATTTATGCTCGCCATGGCTGTCTGGTTCCCACCTGGAGCAGGCCATGTGAATAACATCATGATGCCTATGTTTATGTTTCCGCTCATTTGGGCGATTTTGTTTTTTTACACTTACCTGACAACAAACCTGCAAAAAGCCCAATGGCTGCTTGCCACATTATTTGTTGCCAACAGTGCCATTCTTGCATTTCAATTTTTAGGTTAACCTTTATGACTGACAATACTCCACCCTTGCGTTCTAAAGCTAAGGCTTTACTTAGCCTTCATTCTTGGTCTGGCATTGTATTAGGAATGTTACTTTATGCGGTTATATTTACTGGTACAGTAGCGGTGGTTGCCGATGAAATTGGCGAATGGTCAAACAGTAATTATCATAAAAATCTGTTAGTTGCCTCTGATGTCCATGCAACGGTTTCTCGTTTAGCTGACCAAACCCCTGTAGAGTATTTAGATGAAATTTCTGCTTATGAAAACGATAGGCAACAATTGGTGTATTTCTTCCACACCCACAAGCAAAATCCATCGGGTGATATGGACGAGTATGGCGTTCAGTATTTAGTTAATTCTCAGGGTCAAACCATCTCAAAAGAAACCGGTTTTGGTAGCGAGATATTCGCCCAAGACGATACCTATGCCTTAAGTCGATTTTTAGTTTCCATACATACTGAATTGCATATTCCGGCTCCGTGGGGGCTAATACTCACCGGGATTTTAGGGCTGGCAATGTTAATTGCTTCTGTGTCTGGATTTATGATGCACCGTCATTTGTTTACCGATATGTTTTCGATTCGCAAGCAACGTGACGGCCAGCCCCTCAAACGTGACTCTCATACAGTGGCTGGCACCTGGAGTATTCCGTTCGCTGTTTTATTGGCGTTCACCGGCAGTTTTTTCAGTTTTTCCACTGCGTTTGGTTTGCCAGCCATGGGAATGGTGGCATTTGGCGGTGATCAAGAAGCATTGATGCATGCTTTGGTGGGTGAGCAACAACATAAAAGTGAAGCACCAATGACTTCTGCTAATTTTACAACTATGGTCAGAGATGCAGCAGCACGACAATCATCAGTCCCCTCTTATTTGTCCATCTCTCATATGGGCACAGAGTCGGCCAGTTTACTGGCTTTCTTTATGCCAAATGAAGGCAAGGTTGGATACGAACAATTAGTTTATGATGGCACTAATGGTGATTTCATTGAACACAAACCCTTAGTCGGTACTGTACCCTCAGTATCAAGTGATATTTTGTCATTAATTTATCCCATTCACTTTGGCACCTTTGCCGGGCTAATGTCGAAAATTGTGTGGATAAGTCTAGGCGTAGCCGCTTGTTACGTGACTATCACAGGTCTACAACTTTATGCTCATAGAAATGAAAAAAGCCAAACCAGTTGGCGCTGGTTTAGCCGAATGTGCGTGTGGGGTTTTTATGGCCTTCCCCTGTGTTCACTAGTCAGTGCCTTTGGCTTTTTTGTTAGTGGCAATATGGGGGCGAGTCAAAGCTTATGGACCCAATATTCGTTCGTGATTGCCGCCGCATTAATTAGTTTAGTTAGCTTGTCGATGAAAAACCTCAAACAACTCAAAATTTTATTGCTGGCAGGAAATGGGATCTTCTGTTTAATATTACCGGTATTACGCTTTAGCAGCTCACATGTAGGTTGGTTAGAGGCCTTGAAATTCAACATGATGGACATGTTGTTTATCGACTTTGCACTGTTTACCTGCGCTCTTTGGTGCTTTTTCGCCCTGCATAAAAAATGTCAACAGGAAAGCCAAGAAAGTGATGTTTGGACTCCAACCATATCTGATGTAGAGGTGAGAAAATGAACCATTTAATTATGACCCTGCCTTTTATCGCGTTCAGCTTACTGGTTATTTTTTTGCTTGCCCTCTCCGACCCAAGGCGCAAGCAACTGTCCAACAAAACCAACAACAAAACGTCCCGCAGCTTAACCTTATCACCTATGCACAGAAAATTTCTTGCGTGGAGTTTAGCTCTGCCATTTATTCCGCTAATAATCATGAGCAATTATGCCGGCATATTGATGTATTCAGGGGCTGTAACAACAATAGGTTGGATGGTATCTGAACTGCCCGCCTCAGTGGTTTAAATCAATGATGAAATATAAGCAAGCTCGCAAAACTAAAACATCTAAGAGGCGAGTTTTAAACTTATTATGAAAATTAACGTTTAACCTGGAGTTCTGATATTACTAAATTTCGGCCTCGTTCTTTTGCCACAAAAAGCGCGGTATCGGCTCTAGCTATGACTGATTTCAATGAGTCGTCTTGCTCACTAAATTGTGCAACGCCTGTTGAAATAGTGAATTGAATTTCGCCCTTAGAAGTGTTCATAGTATTTTGCTGGGTAAGTACCCGCAAGCGTTCAGCAAATTGAATAGCCCCAGCGATTTCTGTATCAGCTAATATCATCGCAAACTCTTCACCGCCAATACGGCCGATGATGTCGGAGGAGCGTGATATTGAGGTTAACACCTCGCCCATCTCTTTTAGCGCGATATCACCTATTTCATGGCCGTAGTTGTCATTGATGTCTTTAAACTTATCGATATCAAAGGTGACCACACAAAACGAGCTAGCATGTCGTTTGGCTTGTAAATAAAGTTGTTCACCGGCTGAGAAAAAAGCGCGTCTGTTAGGTAATTGGGTCAACTCGTCAGTCATGGCAAGTTGCTCTGCTGTTTGTTTGGCGTATTGTAGTTCTTTGGTTTGTTCTCTAACTTCTATTTCCAAGCGCTTATTATAATCTTCTAATTGAATAGCCATATCTTCTTTGTGCTTAAGGTAGTCAGCTTGTTTAATTGCTATTTCCATAAACTCAGCTATTTCGGACACCATTTTAATCTCTTCGACAGTCCACTCATGCTTTTCGCTTGAGTCCAAACAAAACAAGCCTACTACCCCTTTGTTATGACTAACCGGAACGTCTAAAACTGCGCGAGTATTGCCCTTTGTCATTGGCTCCTGTAATGGTAAAAAACGGTGGTCAGTTAATACGTCGGAAACGGCTAATAGTTTGAACTGGTTTAGTTCTTTCAAATAATCTGGCGCTATATTAAGGTCACTTTCTAGCCCCTCGATGTTAGGCATATGTTTTGGAGTAGAACAACGCCAAATTTTGAGAATACCTTGCTCAGAAACAGTTGAATAGGACACGCGATACAACGGGTATCTTTTGGCTAATTCTTCTAACGCAATTTGAATAATTCTCTCTGAAGACATGCCGGCATTAATACTTTTAACAATTTGACCAATAGTTTTGTATCTGTCTCGATTGTGTCTTAATTGAATAACTTCACTGCGATATTTCATCAGTTGTAGGCCAACGAAAAGGACCGAGATTAACAGAATGATAAAAATTATATAAACAACCAAGAGATCGCGTCCTCAAGTTATTGGCACTTCACGAAAGATTGTAGGAAAAGTTGTGTGCCCAGAATGCAATTTATAATCATCTCAAAAATATGAGCAGACTCAATACATATTAACTTTTTTTTAGACCGCCCGACTAAAACTTAACGTAATTGCTGCTAAACATTTGTACCTCAAAACCCAAGCATAGCTCAAATTTAATCGTTTAAAAAAATCGTTTCAATAATCCATGCAGTTTCAAATTTGTTGCAGTATAGGTAAAGCTCACAGTACATTTTTGCCAACTAGGATTAGTTACAATGCTAAAACGTTTGACACCACAACTGGCTCAAGTATTTTGAACTATAGTTATTTTACCTAGCCAAAAAGATTGTAAACTTAAAATATGAAGTGCCGACTATCTATTGCATTTTCCACATGCTGTTTAATGCTGCTTTACTGGGCGCCGACACTTTACGCCGAAGAAGCTGATGAAAAATTGCAGTTTTCCGGATTTGCTCGTGTGGTTATGGGTCATTTAGATGATGAAAATGCTGAGTACGTGGGCTATGACAACAGCATAAGTTTCGACCAGCAATCCCTTCTTGGGCTGCAAGCAGATTACACTTTAAGTGATCAGCTTTCTTTAACCGGCCAGTTGATAGGTCACACAAGTGAGCTACGTTCTTCAGGATTGGAATGGCTTTATTTAACCTATACCCCGTCCAATACCGCACTTCAGTTTAAACTTGGCAAGCAGCGCATACCATTTTTCAATTACAGTGACAGCGTCGATGTCGGTTTTGCTTACCCATGGTTAACGCTACCCCAGCAATTTTATGACACGGCATTCTTTTCAACCTTTGAAGGGGTGTTGGCTAATTACCAATATATTTATCACGATTGGGTGATGAACTTTGAAGGATATTGGGGTTATTACGACGATAAAATTTATTTAGCTAGCGGCGAAATCGATACCAAGGTAACAGGGCTTTTCGGAGTTAATACCAGTGCATCCTATAATGGGTTAACGTTTCGGGCAGCCTACAACCAAGGAAACGCTAAACTGCAACTTCCTGCTGCAACACAGTTTGCTGAATTGCTCAATCAGTATGGGTTTAGTCAAAATGCAGCATCACTTAATCCGGATGGTCTCATTCATTTTTATCAACTAAGTGCTAATTATGAGAACCTAGATTATTTTGTACGTAGCGAAGTTGCGAGAATGGTGGGTGAAAGTGGTCCAGTTCCCGACATAGATAGCTTCTACATTTCCGCAGGTTACAACTTTCATCCATACACTTTATATATTTCCTACGGCGCTCGATATGTGCATTACGATCACGGACCTAATGAAATCCCCTACGGTATTTCAGATGAACTTGACTTTCTAGCGGCAACCTACGAATCCGTACTCAGCGGTTTTCCTGACGATAAGAGCAAAGGCACTAAAATTGGCCTTAGGTGGGACTGGCGATATAACGTGGCGTTTAAAGCAGAAGTCACCTACGTTGACGCTGAAAAAGTAAGTAACGATTTTGCGATCAAAGATTTAGGAGGATTCGATGGCCATGGGGTCTTGTATCAACTAGGAATTGAATGGATATTTCTATGAAAAAATGGGGCATTTTGCTGCTGCTCGCATCACTTTGTTTTTTTCAAGTTGCTAGGGCAAATGAAACTATAGTGGTGGTTGCCAACATTTCAGATAAATCAATTCAGCTTAACCGGCAACAAATACGTAATTTATATATGGGCGGTATGATGCCTAATGATCTGAACGTAATCGCATTATCACCAGATAACGTAACCCGCGTGATATTCAATACAAAAGTGGTGGGGTTAACAGAGTCGCGAATCCAATCATATTGGGCGCAAATGCGCTTTACTGGGCGTAAAAAAGCACCGAAAGAATTCGCCAATGAGCGTACTTTGCTTGAGTATCTAATCGACAATGAAGGAACTCTGGGGTATTTGCGAGGCAGTACCTCGATTCCCGATGATTTATTAGTTGTTTATACCATTGATTAGCCGTTTATCTTCGCAGTTACAATTAACAACTATTACCCTGCAATAGATAGAACAAAACGTAACCACCGTTTTAGCTCGATGTGCACATCGCTAACCAGCTAGTTGGTGAAATACGTTTTGTTCATGCCATTAACATTAATCTATGCGCTAATTACCGTCATTTCATTTAAAATAAATTCTTCAACGCAACCTTCAGTGGCAGCCATATAATCCGCTAAGTGCTGGTTGCCCATGTGGGTTTGCCAAAGTTCACGTGTCTGCCAGTTTTCATAAAACATAAAATGCGCTGGATTTTCGTTATCTTGATGTAAGTCGTAGTTGATGCATCCAGCTTCATTGCGGGTAGTCTCGATAAGCTTTAACAGCTCCGCTTTGACTAAATCTACTTTGCCTGGAGCGGCTTTAATATTGGCCACTATGGTTAATTGAGTCATGCTAATTTCCCAATTAATATTGTTCAGTTTGATCTGCTAAGTTGGTTGCTTAAAAGCCTTCCAACACGATTTTTCCGATCGATTTGCCTGATTCAAGTTCTTCATGAGCGGCTCTTAGATTCGCCGCATTAATTGTCCCAAGATGTTTACCTACAGTGGTTTGGATATAACCTTGGTCAATCAAATCACTTACTTTATTCAGTATGTGATGCTGCTCAATCATATCATCGGCCGTAAACATTGAGCGAGTAAACATAAACTCCCAGTGCAGCGATAAACTTTTAGCTTTCAGCTTGCTGATATCAAGGGATTCAGGATCATCAATTAAGGCAATTTTTCCCATTGGTGCTAACAATTCTACATAGCTATCAAGGTATGAATCTGTATGGGTTAAACTCGCAACATGGGTCACTTGCCCGATGTTTAATTGTTCAATTTGCGCAACCAGAGGCTTAGAATGATCAATAACATAATCCGCTCCCAATTTTTTTACCCAGTTTGCTGAGCTTTCACGAGAAGCGGTCGCGATAACAGTTGCACCTGTTAAAGCACTGGCTAATTGAACTAATATCGAGCCAACGCCGCCTGCAGCGCCAATAATCAAAATGATATCCTTTGACTGCTCTTTTGTATCTGGGAGCTGTTGTTTAATGGCTAAACGTTCGAACAACAGTTCCCACGCGGTGATTGCTGTCAACGGTAATGCCGCTGCTTCACTGTCAGACAAGCTCTTTGGTTTGTGACCAACAATACGTTCATCCACTAACTGAAATTCCGCGTTACCGCCCTGACGATTCAAATCACCAGCATAAAACACCTTGTCACCTGGTTTAAATTGGGTAACTAAATCGCCGATAGCCACAACTTCACCAACTGCATCCCAACCTAGCACTTTGTATGCATCAGCCTCAGGGGTAACATTTTGGCGAATTTTGTAATCAACAGGGTTAACCGCAATCGACTTGACGCTAACTAATAAGTCATGTCCTGATGCAGTAGGTTGTGGCAGTTCGATATCAATAAGAGATTCAGGGTTATTAATAGGTAACGCTTGTTTGTAGCCAATTGCTTTCATAATTATATTCCTGTGTTTTGACGTTGTTAATCAACTTGGGAGAAATTATAGAGCTTGCTTAACGAAACAAAAACAGCATAATGATTGAATCTTTATCAAATAATTTTTGACAATCATGTTACTAGAAGACCTTAACGTAATTTTAAAAGTGGCTGAATTTCGCAATATTACAGCGGCGGCAGAAAGTTTAGATATGCGCACAGCAACAGCAAGCGCTGCTATAAAGCGAGTTGAACGTGCGTTAGGGGTTGAGTTATTTATCCGAACCACTCGACATTTGAGGCTCTCCGTTGCCGGTGAAAAATACATTCCCAACTGTGAACAAGCATTACAATTACTCAATTTCGCTAAGCAAAATGTGAAAGAGGATTTAGATGTCATTGATGGTGAATTAAGAATTTCGGTACCTTCAGATTTAGGTCGCAATTTAATTCTACCTTGGCTTGATGAGTTTATACATGAGCACGCAGGCGTTAGCGTCAAGCTACATATTAGTGACAGTAATATTGACTTCTATCGAGATCCTGTTGATATCGCTTTACGCTATGGCACACCGAATGATGCAAACTTATATGGTTTTAAAATTTGCAAGGTTCCCCGTGTAATTTGTGCAACAACCGAATATTTGAAAAACAACGGGTTACCACAACATCCCAATGATTTAACCACCCATAACGGCCTTTTATATCAACTTCATGACATTATTCACGACGTTTGGGAATTCGATCACAATGAAAAATCGATAAAAGTAAAAGTACAAAGTAATCGAGCTTCAAACGACGCCGAGTTGGTTAGGCGTTGGTGTGTAAATGGAAAAGGCATAGCGACAAAGTCTAGCTTAGATATGTCGAACGACCTACTTAACGACAAAGTTGTGCCGATATTAAAGGAATTTGCCCCCAAACCGACGGAACTATGGCTGATCTGTCCAAGCAGACAAACAATTACTCCAGCCGTGCGATTGCTCAGAGAACATTTCAGAATAAAGTGCGCAGAGGTTTTTGCGCAACTGATTAATAAAGGGGTGTTAACGCAGGAAAATATTAAGTAGTTCCTACCGCCAATTACAAAAAAACCGCGAACCTTTCGATTCGCAGGTTTTAGTATTTGGCGAAGAGAGAGGGATTCGAAACCTCGTGAATGCAATACCAACAATAACTAGAACTAAAACAATGAGATAAATACACATCAACACACTAATTTGCAAACATGTGCAAACATGGACAGCCACATATACATGTGCAAACATGGACAGCCATATATCTTTGTGAGCCAACAAACAGCCAACATGGACAGCCACAAACTAGACTAGAACTAGACTCTTAGGAAAATAGAATCAACTATGCTTTAGTATGTTTAATTCAAGGAGTGAGTGATGCCACTGGCAAGGAAGCGACAAATCAATCTTTCAGATACCCCTTATTATCATTGTGTATCCCGATGTGTCCGGCGTGCCTTTTTGTGTGGTGAAGATGAACTGACAGGGAAAAGCTATGAACATCGTCGCCAGTGGGTAGAAGACAGGTTGTTGTTTTTAACCACCGTATTTGCCATCGAAGTTTGTGCCTATGCAGTGATGAGCAATCACACCCATGTGGTTTTACATGTGAATGCTGACAAAGCTAAACATTGGACGGATACAGAGATTGCTCAGCGCTGGCACAAGCTTCACAAAGGAACCTTGCTCTCACAGAGGTTAACCTCAAAAGAAGCTCCCGTGTTCACAGACGCTGAACAAATCACACTCCAGTCAACTTTGTCCGTTTATCGTAATCGGTTGACCGACATTAGCTGGTTTATGCGAGAATTGAATGAGCCGATTGCTCGACAAGCTAATCAAGAGGATGACTGTACCGGTCACTTTTGGGAAGGGCGATTCAAATCACAAGCACTGTTAGATGAACATGCCTTAGCAGCCTGTATGGTGTACGTAGACTTAAACCCTATCCGGGCAAAAATGGCAACAACCCCAGAGTCATCTAACCACACCAGTATTAAGCGTCGTATTCATGATTTTAAGAAAGGTTATCAGCCCTCTACGTTAATGCCTTTTGTTGGTAATCCAAAACAACCACAACCGCAGGGACTAACGTTCCATTTAGTCGAATATCTTAAGTTGGTTGACCTATCTGGTCGCAGTCTTAATCCCAATAAAAGAGGGGCAATTGATATGAGTGAATCACCCATATTGCAACGTTTAGGGTTGGATGAACACACCTGGCAAGATATGTTTTTGACCTTTGAAACCAATTTTAGCGTGGCTGCAGGGCAATCAGACACCTTGAAACGCTATAAGCGAAAACGTCGGCTAAAGAATTCTGTAGGTTAACCTCTCCCCTTGAAGTCCTTTTCATTTCAATTGTTTCTTTGCACAAGCAGTAAGCCTAACCCTGCCCTAAATTCCCTCAAATGGCTTTTATTAGTCAGAAATCGATGATTGCATAGGTATTTACCTAAATTACGAACGCATTCATACTTTTCATCAGACTCCAGTAAAAGTTATAGGCCTCTTTTTTCACTACCTTTAAAAATGCCTGTCCATGATTTACTGATTTAGTTCCCAAATATGCGTTGGGCATGGGTAATTAGGCCAGTTGTAACGCTACCAAAATGGTTCCCAATGACAATCTCAGTATCGGGGAACATAGCGCTTATCCATTGTTTGATGACGGGTGAAATTGCAGTACCGCCGGTTACAAAAATGGTGTCGGGTTTAGCGCCTGACTGCAGTAAAGACTCATTCACGATAGACTCAATTTGCTTTAATTCGCCACTGATGGCATCACCTAGTTGATCTCGGCTAACCGAGATTTGTAAATTTGATTCAATATAATCGAGATTAACCTCGGTCAAATTGTTGGTTGAAAGTGCTATTTTGGTTAATTCAGAACTCTTATTTAATTTGAGCCCTAGTTTGTCGTCACGCAACTTTTTTAATCGCTCGATTCTATTATCCAAAGACATAAAACAATATCGTTGCAATTCCACACCGGTTCTATTTGAATTAAACTCACGCTGCGCAGCGACATCATTAACACACACAGCCTGCCTGAATAATGTGGGAGGAATCGGCAGGTCGTTAGTTAATATAATATCTTTACCAAAGTTCGGCATTATCCCCATTAGCGCTAGTTTGTTGTCAATATCAATGCCCCCTATCCGTTTTCCTGAGCAACCAAGAATATTACTCTCTCGAATATCGCTGTTGATATAACTGGGTCCAAGTTTAACCACCGAACAGTCTGTTGTACCGCCACCTAAATCAATAATAAGCACCACCTTATCTTGACTTAACTGTCTTTCATAATCGTATGCTGCTGCAAGTGGCTCCATTAAAAATTCAATATCTCTAAAACCCACTTTTTTTGCCGCTGAGGTAAGAATACTAAGGGCTTGACTATTTCCATCTTTTTCTTGTAAACCATGAAAATTAACGGGCCTGCCAATAACAACACTCTCCAGCTCAATGCCCTTTATATATTCAGATTCTTCTTTTATAAACGCCAGCATTTTCTCAATAACAGATGCAAATATGGCTTGTTGAGCTTTGGTGATTTTTGCACCTAAAAAAGATTTGGGCGACTTAATGTAAAAGCCATTTTCAGGATTTGTAATGTGCGCTAATTCCGCTTCTCGACCAATAATAATATCGTCGCTCAACTCCAGCGCTTCCATTACGGTTTTCATACGTTGATCAGTTTTAGCATCTTCGCGATTTTCAGCTCTGATTATTTTGCGAAAAATATTAATTAGTTCAGCATCGGTGAAAACCCGCGCGTCTGTTTCACTTTTAGCTCTTTTGGTTTGTACCGCTTTTTCTGCTTTCACACGAGCTAATAAATCTGTCTCCGATACTTTTTCTGGTTTAATAACTCCATGCTCTAAAAATACACAAGAAGGAATCGTGGTTTCGCCATCTTCAAGAGGAATAAGAACAGGTTCATTTTGTTCTATTATACCAATGGAACAATTAGACGTACCAAAATCTAAACCTGCGAACATTTTATTCTCTTTATTTTTACTGTTTAATTTCACTCGATACTCATTAAAGTCAACCCCAAAATTAGCCGACTAATCACACTAAAGTAAAAAGCATTATTTTTGCTAACCGGGTCATTGTTTGTTGCTGAAAAGTTGGATTTTATAAAATACGTGGGCTTAGATACTGGCAAAAGCCCCCTGCGTCTACGAAATAAGCGGGCCAGATCCCACAGGTTTTGAGAATGATGGAAATCATTTACTCTGAAATCAAAGGGAGCTGACCCCGAAGGTTTTGATTTCAACAATTCCTACTATCTTAAAATATGCCTGTCCATGAGTTTATGCCTGTCCATGACTTTATTGCATAGTGAAAACAATGGAATAAACATATCTGAACTTAGTGGAACTGATCCCAAACAAAAAAACCAGCAACTAAGTTGCTGGTTTTTTGATAAATTTGGCGGAGAGAGAGGGATTCGAACCCTCGTTAGGTTTAACCCTAAACACACTTTCCAGGCGTGCGCCTTCAGCCACTCAGCCACCTCTCCAAATTGTTTCACTTGCTCTTCGAAATTATCTCAGAGCTAACACATCCATGATGATCGGCACCCAGTCCGTACATCCATGTCCGGCCGTTCAGCCGGGCGGTGCTGTGCACCTAAAGAGGCCGGCTTCACCCACCTCTCCAAATTGTTTCACTTGCTCTTCGAAATTATCTCAGAGCTAACACATCCATGATGATCGGCACCCAGTCCGTACATCCATGTCCGGCCGTTCAGCCGGGCGGTGCTGCGCACCTAAAGAGGCCGGCTTCACCCACCTCTCCAAATTGTTTCACTTGCTCTTCGAAATTATCTCAGAGCTAACACATCCATGATGATCGGCACCCAGTCCGTACATCCATGTCCGGCCGTTCAGCCGGGCGGTGCTGCGCACCTAAAGAGGCCGGCTTCACCCACCTCTCCAAATTCTTCCCCGTTTCGATATAAAATGTAAACATTAAAATCGGCGCTCGGCGTGCGCGTTACTCAAGTATGTTACTTGCCGTCACTTTCAGACGGGTGCGTATGTTAGGGAAATACGCGCCCGTAAGCAAGTAGAAAAACCAATAAACTGGCGTTTGTAGGATTATTATTTAGCATTATTTGCTAAGGTTTAATAATAGTGATTAATACTTGTTCAAAAAGTTAAGGAAGTTGGATTTTTCCATTTATTACCATGATGCAGTCCATCCCTGCATTTTCGGCTGCTTGTTTACCTATTTTGGTGTCTTCAAACACGACACATTCATTAGCGGTTAATCCCATATTTTTAGCCACCGATAAAAATGTTTCGCCATGGGGCTTACCCTGCGTAACATCGGATGAAGTAACAACCGTCTCTAATCTGTCTAACAATCCGGTTTCAGTTAACATGCGAATCGCGTTAGTCCGCTCTGAACCTGTACCAACGCCCATTTTTAACTTGCCTTGATACCTCTGCATAACTTCAAAAGTGTCCGGAATGATTGTCAGGTTATCATCAAGAGCAAGCCATGCATCGCGCTTTTTCTTAGCGACACCATCTAAATCGCAGTTTAGACCATACTTTTCATTCAGTAGTTTGGCAATTTCTCTGGTAGGTACGCCGCCAAGAGAGTGAATATATTCTCTATCGTAAGGAATTCCGAAACTCTCACAGGTTTGTTGCCAAGCGGTTGCATGTGACCCCATTGAATCTATCAAGGTGCCATCCATGTCAAAAACAATCCCTTTGTATTTACTCAAATCTAACATGGCATAATCCTATGTGGTTTGTTGGGTGGTGTAACTTTATAGGGTTTAGGTGAAGCAAAAATGAAAATGCCAGCATGGCTGGCATTTCAAATTAACCACTGGTGATATTGATAAACTAGGCGTTGCCGACTAGTTTCATTTTTAGTTCAGCGGCAAAATCGAGCATACGATTTAGCGGAACTAAGGCTTTTTGTCTAAGTGCCTCGTCTACAAAAATTTCATGTCCGCTATTATCCATCAATGAATCGTAAATCGCTTTTAAGCCATTCATCGCCATCCATGGACAGTGAGCGCAGCTTTTACAGGTTGCACCGTTGCCGCCAGTTGGGGCTTCATAAAACGTTTTGTGGGGCGCTAATTGCTGCATTTTATAAAAAATACCGCGGTCAGTAGCGACAATGAACTTTTCATTACTTAAGGTCTGAGATGCTTTGATTAATTGAGTAGTAGAGCCCACCGCGTCGGCCATTTCAACTACACTGGCTGGTGACTCAGGATGCACTAATACTGCTGCTTCAGGATGCAGGTGCTTCATGTTTTGCAGCGCTTTTGCCGAGAACTCGTCGTGCACAATACACTCACCTTGCCACATCAACATGTCGGCACCGGTTTGTTTGGCGATGTATGCACCTAAGTGTCGATCAGGTCCCCACAGAATTTTTTCACCCATGGCGTCCAAATGTTCGACGATTTCTAGGGCAATACTGGATGTCACTACCCAATCTGCTCGCGCTTTCACCGCTGCGGAGGTATTCGCATACACTACTACGGTGTGATCTGGATGGGCATCACAAAACGCACTAAACTCATCAATTGGACAGCCTAAGTCCAACGAACAAGTAGCCTCTAAAGTTGGCATTAGCACCGTCTTTTGGGGGCTCAATATTTTTGAGGTCTCGCCCATAAATTTCACGCCTGCAACAATCAGCGTTTGTGCATCACTATCGCGGCCGTATCTTGCCATCTCTAATGAATCAGAGATAAAGCCACCGGTAGCCTCGGCCAGTGCCTGAATTTCAGGATCGGTGTAATAGTGGGCAACTAAAACTGCGTTTTTTTCAACCAATAAACGTTTAATTTCATCAGTATAAAAAGCGTTTTGTGCTGCGTTGAGTACTTCTGGTTTTGCCGGAAATGGGTAGTCAATAGAATCGATGCGATTCACCTGCGTCATCATGGTCTCTTGTAAACAGGGTTAACATGTTTGCGTATTATACAATTATTACAAACGAATGAAAAACCCAGTATTTTTGTGGGTATTATTTTTACTATTAGCTGTGTTTCAGACCAAACAACCACCTCGTGATTGCAGTACGTTTGACAATTTCATAGCCGATTAGACATCCAATGACGGTGCCGGACAATATCAAAAGAAAATCAAAAAATGTAGGTAAGTTATAAGGCTTTAGATACCAAGCTAGCACCACAATAAGGGTTTGGTGAAACATATACCAAGGCAATACGGCTTTATTTGCATAGCTAACAAATTTTGCTGGACGATTTAAATATTGGCCTGCGTAGCCCACTAAGCTAAATATCCACGCCCAAAGGTTAATGATAAAAATCGTGCCGTACAGGCCTCGCACTGCAATCGAACCCTCATATTGCTCGGCCAGCCAGGTAAAAGCGCCGTTTCTGTCAGCAACAATAAACAAATAGCCTAAAATGGCCAGATATAAAAACCAACGACGCTTAGCAATAACAGTATTCCACCAGCGCATTTGTTGGGCAAAAGTATAGCCAAATACAAAAATTAGAAAAGACTTAGCATGATTATACCAATCATTGGTTAGATCGTGGGTAGTGGGATAAGCAAGACGCAAGGTTAAGTACACCAGTAACAGCCCTGCGACTATGCAAATAAAAGCCACCACAAAGGGAATATTTTGAAAAAACCTGCTGCCAATAACGTTGGCCAACAATGGCCTAATCACCAATACAATTAAACTGTAAATCCACAAATAGGGTAAAAACCAAAGATGATTCCAGGTAAGCAAACCGATAATCGACTGATGTTCTTTTAGTAAATCCGTATTGGGATTGATATATTCCACCCAAAATGACCAAAATCCTTCTGGAATTAAGTTTTGAGCCCGTGCCTCGATATATACTTGAGGTGCGACTATGACAAACATGCCAAATATCAAAGGCACAAATAAGCGGTTGGTTCTAAGTCCCATTAAACTCCAAATGGAGTAGCGTTTTTCAATTAATGACAATGCCATAGCGCTGATAAAAAATAACAACGACATGCGCCATGTATTGGTTAAAATCATCACTTCTTGTAACCAACGAAACGTTTCTGCGCTCTTAATATGCCAGCCCCAATCAAACACATAGTACATTCCAATGTGATAGAAAATCAGGATCAAAAAGGCTAAGTTTCTTAGCCAATCAATATCATAACGACGTTGATTAGATGATAGTGTCATGTTTAATTCCCACCGCTTGTAAAAGAAATGTGTTGATTTAGCATCCGCCTCAAAACACAATAAAAACAGAGCGCAATGACCAATCGAAAGGCAAAAGGGATAAGCGGTGGATATGCGGGATAAACAAAAATCAACTTGGTTTGAAAAATTCGATCAACATAAATATCTGTATAGCTATTTGCTGATTGCAGCTTATCTACTTATTAATAACAGTATTAATGCCTCCAGTGTTTGGATGGAACATAATCGCTCTAATGATGTTCAAATTCAGATGTGGGAACCCTATGTTTGGGAATATTCTAGTGCATTAAGCACACTCATTTTGTTGCCGTTTATTTTCGCATTATTTGCTCGCATGCCACTGCGTTTTGCCAATCTAGGTCGACAGCTTTTTATCCATTTTTTGATCACTATTTTATATTCAGCGGCCCATGTCGGCTTAATGGTGATGTTTCGAGAATGGGTCTACATGTTAGACGGTGGAAATTACGATTTCTCCCCTTGGCTGAGGGAATTTTGGTACGAATACCGCAAAGATGCATGGGGATATGTATTCTGGTTAATTCTGTATCAAGTTATGCAGTCGCTTTATGCACGACTTAAAGGAGAAGCGAGTTTAGTCAATGACCAAGAAGAAGCGGTTTGTGCAAAACCCGACTCAATGTCTGCGCCCTCGCCCGCTCCGTCACCGGATTTTTTTATTAGTCAAAAAGCTAGATAAAGAGTTTTTAGTGAAAATCGATGAAATTGAATGGTTAGAATCAGCCGGAAACTATGTGAATTTACACAAACAAGGACGCATCTATCCTTTGCGAGGCACGTTAAACGACACCATAGCCCGACTGAGTGATAAAGGTTTTAGTCGAGTTCACCGCAGCTTTGCCGTGAACTTAGCGGCCATAGACAATATACAGTATCAGCCCAGTGGCGACGGTAAAATAACCTTAAAGGCGGGTAACACCTTAAATCTATCGCGACGTTACAAAGACGATTTAAAAATAAAGCTGAGTTAACCTTGACTAGCAAAGGTAAAATGCCGCTCATTAAAAAATACCGCCGTACTTGCCACGTTATACAGGCAAATAGCGCAGGTAACGCCTAAAGACTTAAAAATAACCTCATATTACTGAAGAGAACGATATGCGCATTACACTACTAGCTACCCTACTACTGACTCAATCCGTGCTGGCCAACAATCTCAAAGATGATGAATATGCTGGAATCAAAATAGGTTCGCAAGCTGATAGCGCCATTAAGCTACTTAAAAATTATCAGTCACAGGAGGTCTTTTATGATGAACCGCAATCTTGTTTTTACCTAGAGCCTAAAACCCACGCTGATGGACCCTATATCATGGTAATGGATGGTATTGTTGTGCGTTTCGATATTGATGAGCAACTCTCGCAAATACAAACTCAAGAAGGATTAGGCATAGATTCATCTAAAGCCGATGTGATTAAAACTTATAACGACGTAAAAGTGTCTGTGCACCCTTACCTCGGAGAAGAAGGCGAGTATTTAGAAGTTAAGTTAAACAATGGCAACGGTCTTATTTTTGAAACTTACCGCGATAAAGTGACCAGTTTCAGACTGGGTAGCTACCCAGCCATTTTATACATTGAAGGCTGCGCATAACGACGCAGATCAACAAGTAATAACGTTATTGCTTATTAACTTTGCAACCAAGCTGTCGATGCCAACCTATCCTAGGCAGCTTGAGCACGAATCTAAGGGCGTTTAGCCGCAAATCCAGAGTAAGATGTATTTTCCTCGCCGGCTAGCCAACAAGAGCCTCTGAAGCGCCCTCACCTTGTAGCTCGGCCTTTAGGCCGTGGCCATAGACAATGCATCAACCATCGCGGGGCTAAAACACGCCTACACATCCTGTAGCACGGCCTTTAGGCCGTGGCCATAGACAATGCATCAACCATCACGGGGCTAAAGCACCCGCCTACACCCCCTGTAGCACGGCCTTTAGGCCGTGGCCATAGACAATGCATCAACCATCACGGGGCTAATACACCCGCCTACACACCCTGTAGCACGGCCTTTAGGCCATGGCCATAGACAATGCATCAACCATCACGGGGCTAAAGCACCCGCCTACACACCTTGTAGCTCGGCCTTTAGGCCGTGGCCATAGACAATGCATCAACCATCACGGGGCTAAAGCACCCGCCTACACACCTTGTAGCTCGGCCTTTAGGCCGTGGCCATAGGCAATGCATCAACCATCACCGGGCTAAAGCACCCGCCTACACATCCTGTAGCTCGGCCTTTAGGCCGTGGCCATAGACAATGCATCAACCATCACCGGGCTAAAGCACCCGCCTACACATCCTGTAGCACGGCCTTTAGGCCATGGCCATAGACAATGCATCAACCTTCGCGGGGCTAAAGCACCCGCCTACAGAATTGTTCCCGACAATTTGTCGAACGGGCTGGTTCTCACCCTGCACGAATTGCATGATATTTTGTGGATTGATTGTTTAATTTTTATATTGAGAAATTTTCTAAGATGGTGGGTCGTGCTGGATTTATTCCAGGCATCCTGCCTTTCACCCTTCGGGCAGCCTGCGGCTGTACAAATTGTTCCCGACAATTTGTCGAACGGGCTGGTTCTCATCCTGCACGAATTGCATGATGTTTGGAATTTAAGGTTTTGGAATTTGTATTACAAGGATATTGATAAGATGGTGGGTCGTGCTGGATTCGAACCAGCGACCAATTGATTAAAAGTCAACTGCTCTACCAACTGAGCTAACGACCCATCTATTGAAGCTTCTTACTAATTCAGTAAATGTTGTACTGAATTATTTTGGACATCCTGTCCTCCCCGAAGGGATGTTTACTCTAAACTGAAATTGGTGGGTCGTGCTGGATTCGAACCAGCGACCAATTGATTAAAAGTCAACTGCTCTACCAACTGAGCTAACGACCCTTTTTCAGTTTTGTTACAGACCTCCTGCAACGGCGGCATATAATACTCAAATATCTTCGTGGTGCAACCTAAAACTGAGGTTATTTTAAATTATTTGTCTTTTCGTTGAAAAACTAAGCAAGTAAGGCGAAAACGGTATAAATTATGTGCACTAAAATATGATTTATACCGTTTTTAATCCTAAAATTAATTCAAACTAATTTAAAAAATTATTAATTTTTGAATTAATTCATCGCACTTAAACGTGAATTTGCGAGACGACTCGATGCAGAATCTGGATATTCAGATAAAACCTGTTCGAACAGTTGTTTTGCTCTGGCTAAATTATCTCTACGCTGTTCAACCACACCTAATTTGAATAATGCATCAGCACGTTTTGATGAATCAGGGTAACCACTCACCAATATTTGGAATTGTTCTGCTGCACTTTCCCACTGTTGTTTATTAAACAACAGTTGCCCCAACCAATAATGTGCATTTGCCGCATAACTGGAATTTGGGTAGGTTTTTATGAACGATTGAAATTCTGGAATCGCTAAATCGTATTGTTTATCCCGTAAGATTAA
This sequence comes from Alteromonas sp. M12, assembly GCF_037478005.1. Lineage (NCBI taxonomy): Bacteria > Pseudomonadati > Pseudomonadota > Gammaproteobacteria > Alteromonadales > Alteromonadaceae > Alteromonas > Alteromonas sp. M12. The sequence goes on from NZ_CP144164.1 coordinate 3,061,874, forward strand.
ATTAACAGCGCGATCATACGCATCACTTTCACTTACATTGCTAGAATCAGGCACTTCTACTTGCGAAATCTGTGCAGGATTATTGGAGCTAGAATTAGCGCTCGACTGTTGCTGACTACTCTGAGTATTAACAGCAGCAATACGTTTATCAATTTCTAAATACAACTCACGTTGTCTTTCTAAAATCTTTTCAAGCTGATGATTATGCAATTCTAACGTTCCGCGCATTTCGCTTACTTCGTTTTGCATTTCATCTAACTGTTGTTGAATCCGATGCTGCATCTCTGTGCGTGAATCTAAGATACGCTCTAACACTTCGACACGTTTAGTTAGGGATCCATCGTTTAAGTCTGTTACAGGCGCAGGAGCCGCATTAACTGCGGCTCCGTATACAAGTAAAAGACTAATCGCTTTCATGCGTTTAATCATAATGACTCAATCTTATTGATATACCAAAACACCACGACGATTTTGCGCAAATGCAGATTCAGACGTGCCATTTGCTGCAGGTTTTTCTTCGCCATAAGAAACCACAGAAATCTGTGATGAATTTACGTTAGCATTTAACAGATATGTTTGTACTGATTTAGCACGTCTTTCACCCAATGCAATGTTGTACTCAGGAGTACCACGACGGTCACAGTGACCTTCAATTACGACAGATTGATTTGGGTTTGCTGCCAAAAACGCTGCATGCTTAGATAAAATAGCTCGTGCAGATGAAGTTAGATTCGACGTATCAAAGTCGAAGTAAACCACTTGATCCTGCTCTAAACTTGCTAAATCTCTAGCACGCTGTTCAGCTTCCATTTTTTCACGTTGCTGCATCGCCATTACTTCTGCTTTTTCAGCTTCAGCTTGTCTTGCAGCTTGGTCAGCCGCTGCTTGTGCCGCTGCTGCTTCTTTGGCTGCTGCTTCGTCTACACCATTATCTGTTGTAGTACACGCCATCACGGTCACCAATGGCAGTGCAATCACCAAACCTTTAAATACTTTTTTAAGTTGCATTTCGTTATTCCTTCTCGTTTTCGAAATTTCTAACAGTTTTTAGTTTATGTTACAAAAATGGTGACCAGCTAGGTGACTTAACCTGCCCTTCTGACACCGGCAACCTTGCCTTAAATCGTCCATCAAGTGACACCAATGATAATACCTGTCTTCCTTCGTGCAAAGTACTGTAGATTATCATACTGCCATTCGGTGCAAGACTTGGTGATTCATCTAAAAATGTTTTAGTTAACACCAACATATCGCCTGAGTCTACGCCTTGCTTAGCAATATGGTAGTTTCCGCGGGTACGATTAACCATGACCATTTGAGTACCATCTGGTGTAAACGTTCCGCCAAGGTTCATATCACCCTCGAATGTGACCCGCCGAGTCTTACCTGTAGCTAAATTTACTCGATAAATCTGAGGTTTACCACCCCGTTCTGAACTAAAAATCAAATGTTTACCATCTGGTGACCAACTTGGTTCAGTATCAATTGCGCGATTACGAGTAATCTGACGCAAACGCTTCGACGCGATATCCATCACATAAATTTCTGGATTTCCGTCTTTAGACAACACCATCGCTAATTGATTTCCGTCTGGTGAAAAAGTAGGTGCACCATTTATGCCAGGAAAGTCGGTAAGCATAGTTCGGCTGCCTGTATAGATATCCTGCATAAAAATTTGTGGCTTTTTATTCTCAAACGACACATAGACTAGCTTTCTGCCATCAGGCGACCATGATGGTGACATTAGTGGTTCATTTGAACGCAATAATATATTTTCATTTTGGCCGTCATAATCAGCCACGATTAATTGAAAGGGTTTGGCTTCTGTTGCAGAATCTCGAACAATAACGTATGCAATTTGCGTCAGAAATGCGCCTTTTTCACCGGTTAGTTTTTCGTACACTATGTCACTAATACGGTGGGCATACTGACGAAACTCTTCACCGCGGATAACCCAGCTCCACTCGTCAAGTATATGGTCACGATTAGTTACCATCTGGCCATTGCTCATCATTTGTGTTTGACCACCGGTAATTTGGCCACGTATAACGTCTAGAAGTTGCAACGTAATTTTAAATTCATCCGCTGCTTGTTGTTGAATATGACCAATAAGCACTGCTTCTGCACCGGCTGCAGCCCATTCACTATAATCCACCTCGCTGTCTGATTTTGGTAACTGTGGCATTTTGTCGCGACTTAACGCGAAAAATTTGCCACTGCGAGTTAAATCAGCAGCAACCACTTCGTCAATGCTGCTTGGAGGCTGAGTCCCTGCAGAGACGTGGAACGGAACAATACCGATTGGACGGGCATTATTGACCCCTTCCGTAATATAGATTTCTAAAGTGGCACGTGACTCCAATGAGAAGCAAAGAAGTAAAAAGGTTAGCAAAATAGTGTTTATTTTATTCATTCATTAAAAACCAAAGTTAATAGTTATATCTTTTAGATTGTTGTACACCTGTGGGTCCGAGGACATCGGCAATTCACCTGCTCTGCGAATTGCCTGTTCACCCGCCACACATACAACTTTATCTCCGCCAAGGGTACGAATCTGAATAACAAATCCAGATGATGACAAACGAATATTAATTCTGCATGATTTTCCTTTCATCGAATCATCTTTATAGGTGTTTTGGTCAATCTTCGCGTTAATTAACGCAGTATACTTTTCAGTCTCGGAGAGAACTTGACGCTGCCTTTGCTGATTACGTGAAGATTGTTCCATTTCCAACTGTTCTTGCATTAACCGTTCCTGTTCTCGCAATTCAGATTCTTCTCGTTTTTTACGCTCGGCTTCTTTTTTCGCCCGCTCTTCATTTGCGCGTTTTTCTCTGGCCTTGCGCTCTCTTTCTTCAGCAGCTCTGCGCTCTAATTCACGTTGCTTTTTTTGCTGCTCTTCTACACGGGCTTTTTCTTCAGCTAAACGTTTCTTTTCTTTAGCCTCCGCCGCAGCTTGTTTTTGACGCTTTGCGTCTTCTTTACGCTTTTTTTCTTTCGCCGCAATATCTCGTTTACGCTGCTCAGCTTCCGCCTTACGCCTTTGCTCATCCCGTATTTTTTGCAGCTCTTTTTGCTTTTCGGCTTGTTTTTTCTGCTCAATACGTTTTAGCTGGTCATTCACAGCCTTTTGGTCAACCACAGTCGCTTCAATTGGCGTGAAATTGGCAGTATTTAATTCAATCTGCTTGGGGGGCGAATGAAAGTCGACACTTAGCGCCAGCAATCCGCCTAAGATAATGTGTAAAGCAATTGAAATGAAAATAGGGCTAAACTTATACATGCAAAGCCTATTGTTCAGGAGACTCGGTCATTAAACCAACAGATGGTACCCCAGCGCGCTGCAATAGGACCATTAACTGCACTACGTTAGCATATGGAACCGCACCGTCTCCTTTTACAACAACAGGAGTATTCGGTTCTTTCTTAATTTGCTGTGCGACTATGACTGCCAAATCTGTGGCTGACATAGGATCCTCTTGCTTATCACCAACGTTAATAAAGTATTCACCTGCGGCATTAACCGAAGCAATAATAGGTGGTTTAGAATCATCTTGTAGCGCTTCAGCTTCTGCTTTTGGTAGATCCACTTTTACCCCTTGGGTTACCAAAGGTGCGGTCACCATAAAGATGATCAGTAGTACCAGCATGACATCGATGTAAGGAACAACGTTAATTTCCGAAACTGGACGTCGCCGTTTACGCTCATACACAACCATGGTTAAACGCTCTCAACTCGTTGAGACAATATCTGACGATGCAGAATACTGGAAAACTCTTCCATGAAATTACCATAACTATTTTCTAGCTTTTCAACTTGATTACTAAAACGGTTGTAAGCAATAACCGATGGAATCGCTGCAAATAAGCCCATGGCGGTAGCAATAAGTGCTTCAGCAATACCAGGAGCAACCATAGCTAAGGTGGCTTGTTGAACCTCACCTAGCGCAATAAACGAATTCATAATCCCCCAAACAGTTCCAAATAAACCAATGTAAGGACTAATAGAACCAGCAGTAGCAAGAAAGGATAAGTTAGCTTCGAGGTGATCGACTTCTCGTGATAGCGAGACGCGCATAGCTCTGTAGGTTCCTTCCATAGTGGTTTCGGTTGAACTGCCTGTGGCTTTACGCAAACGCACAAATTCTTTGAACCCAGCACAAAACAAACTGCCCATTCCCTGCACAGATTGACGGGCAGAAAGTTCTTGATACAGTTTATTCAGGTCAACCCCAGACCAAAACTTATCTTCGAACTTTTTGGTTTCAGTTTTTGCCAGTTTTAACACTTTGACACGTTGAAAAATGAATGCCCAAGAAACAACTGACGTTGCTAGTAGTAACAGCATTACCAATTGAACCAAAAGACTTGCCTGCAAAAACAGGTCAAAGAATGACAAATTAGATGACACTTGAAATTTCCCCTAAAATGAATGCAGGTATTGCAATAGGTTTCATCTTCTTCAGATCAACACATGCAACCCTAATTTTCGCACTTACCAAACTTAAATTGTTTGAATTTGTTATTTGTTGTTGGAACAACATGCTAGCACGTTTTAATTCAATTATTTGCGTATTGACTTGCAATAAATCATCGAATCTTGCTGCTGCAATATTGTCCATTTCCACCCGTTTGACGACAAAACCGATGAATTGTTCCAAAAGACTATGTTGTTCTATGCCAAAACTTCTTAACCACTCCGTTCTAGCACGCTCTAAAAATTTTAAATAATTAGCATAATATACAATACCACCTGCGTCTGTATCTTCGTAATAGACTCGCAATTTAAATTCATGAACAGGAAATTGCATCGAATTTTCTACCTCTTTAAATAACGCTTATGGTTAGTCCAGCGGACTTTAAAATAATTCAATTTTAATACGACAAATCGCATAATTATGTATGAGTTAAAATCATAATTTTAATGATAACCAGTAAATTTAAGCCTGTAACTAGATAATAGTGTGTTTTGCTTTTTAATAAGCATGCATAAGTTCAGCATAAAATTCAACTTTTACACTAGTTTTGTTAATCCAATTTTACTTCAATTGAGTTATCAAACAATAGCGAGAATCAGCTTAGAACAGCTAAAGCGTGAGATACAAAGAATTTAATCAAACAATTAAAAATATTAAGCATTATTTTTTCTAATCCGAAAATACAATTTTTTTCAATTGTGGATTTTTTCCTAACGTATAGAATGCGCGTCGTTCTCTTGACTAACGCAACGAATTTTCGAAGCGGTAGTCAGAAAATGTGTCAATTTTTGTTGATAGATGTGTTCCCTGGAATTTTCCTTTCCAAATACTTGTTGCTTTGCCCGCGATCTTCGCGGGCTTTTTTTTGCCTGTAGATTAATTTTGTGGTTTGTAGTCTTTACCAAAATGCAAGAAAGCGCGCTGTGACACTATTCGTCCTCGAGGGGTTCTTTGTAAAAATCCCTGTTGAATAAGAAAAGGCTCTATTACATCTTCGATGGTTTCTTTTTCTTCACCAATAGCAGCTGCCAAGTTATCCAATCCCACTGGCCCGCCCATAAATTTGTCGATAATGGTAAGTAACAGCTTGCGGTCCATGTAATCAAAACCTTCTTTATCAACGTCAAGCATATCCAGTGCTTGGGCGGCGATATTTTCAGATATATCACCGTCAGCTTTGACTTCTGCAAAATCTCGCACCCTGCGCAGTAAACGATTAGAAATCCGAGGAGTACCTCTAGAACGCCTTGCTATTTCTAAAGCCCCCTGTTCGTTGATGCTAAGGTTTAAGTATTTTGCTGAGCGTTTAACTATTTGCGTGAGATCTTTGAGATTATAAAACTCCAAACGCTGAACAATACCAAATCGATCACGTAAGGGAGAAGTAAGAGAGCCTGCACGGGTAGTAGCACCAATTAATGTAAAAGGGGGAAGCTCTAACTTAATTGAGCGAGCGGCTGGTCCCTCACCTATCATTATGTCTAACTGATAATCTTCCATTGCTGGGTACAGGACTTCTTCAACAACCGGGCTCAAACGATGTATTTCATCAATGAATAACACATCATGTTCTTCTAGATTAGTTAATAAAGCGGCTAGATCTCCTGCCTTTTCTAAAACGGGTCCAGAGGTGGTTTTAATATTAACCCCCATTTCGTTAGCAACAATATTCGCAAGTGTGGTTTTACCTAACCCTGGAGGACCAAATATAAGTAAGTGATCTAGTGCGTCACTGCGATTTCTGGCGGCTTGAATAAAAATATCCATTTGTTTACAGACATGATCTTGCCCAGTGTAGTCGGCCAGTAATTTAGGTCGGATTGCACGGTCCACCGCTTCGTCTTCGGTGTCTGCCGTGGGGTGGATTAATCGATCAGCTTCAATCATGAATGTATCTTCTGGTTAATATTTCGCATAGGGTAAAAGCAATTTTTGACGCGCTTTAGTTCATTTATTGCAAGTTCACAAACGACACTAAACAATAGTGTTTTTTTATACAGTAAATTGTAATATCTGTACAGTCTAGATTATGTTGCGAAGGTTACACCATCGAACGCAATGCTTCACGGATCAATTCTTCGCTACTAATGCCTTCTCGATACACTGAGTTAATCGTTTTCGCCGCTTGCGCAGGTTTATAACCCAATGCAACCATCGCACTTAGCGCATCCTCTTTTACGTCGGTTGGCTTGATTAGGCTATCTTGAGGCGCTTCTAATTGCATCGGTGGTAGATGGTGTTTTCCGTCGCCTTGCTCTTCTAGCTTTTTAAGGCGATCGCGCATTTCAACCACAAGTCTCTCGGCAGTCTTTTTACCGACGCCCGGTAATTTCACTAACCCAGAATAATCATCATGACTAACACACTGAATAAACTGCGATGCCGACATACCTGACAAAATTGTTAAGGCTAATTTGGGACCTACACCATTTACTTTGATCAACTCTCGGAACAAGGCTCGTTCAGATTTATCTGCAAACCCAAACAATAATTGTGCATCTTCGCGGACCACAAAATGAATATAAACTGTGGCTTCATGGCCAATTTCTGGCAACTGATAAAAGCTGGTCATGGGGAGTTGCACTTCATAACCTATGCCACCCGCTTCAATCAGAATTTCAGGGGGTTGCTTTTCTAATAGTTGGCCTCGAATTAAGCCGATCATAAACACGTCCTATTATGCTGGGTAATGTAATTGGGTATTTAGGAATGGTTATTTCCTCAATCTACCACGCACGGTCTTGCTAGCTTGACCAGCAAGCTTAATTAAAGTTTGGTAACTATGTCCATGGCACAATGCCACAGCAAGTGCATCCGCCGCATCTGCTTGTGGTTTTTTGGTTAACTTGAGTAAGTAGGTGACCATGTGCTGAACTTGGTTTTTTTCAGCGCTACCCTTGCCGACGACACTTTGTTTAATTTGGCGTGCCGAATATTCAGCTACCGGTAAATCAGCGTTAGTCGCTGCCACAATAGCAGCGCCCCGCGCCTGACCGAGTTTTAATGCAGAATCGGGGTTTTTCGCCATGAAAACCTGTTCTATAGCAAAGAACTGCGGTTGAAACTGGCAAATTATTTCAGTCACACCTTTGTAAATTTGATTCAATCTTGGGGCCAACTCATCACCTTGAACACGGATACATCCGCTGCCAAGATAACTAAAGGTATTGCCTGTTTGTTTAATAACACCGTAGCCTGTTATCCGTGAACCGGGATCGATACCGAGGATTATCGACATGCTTTTTCCACAGCAACTGTTAGCGCAGAATTGGGTACGAATTTTTCAATTGCCACCTTGTTGGTTGGTGACCAGACTTTTTCGATTGCCAATTCTTTAGGCAACCATTGATAGGATAAATGTTCGGTTAACTTAATGTTTTCATCCCCACGCACTTGCAAAGCAAACACATGTTCAGTGTTGAATCGGCAGTCGGGAGGATATCGATGTTGCCATATATCGCGAATGGGATACTGATTGACACTTCGACAGTCCACAAGCTGAAGCTTATTTAGCGCTACATTTATACCTGTTTCTTCTTCCACTTCACGAATTGCAGTTTGTAACGGCAACTCCCCCGGTTCGAGTGTACCTGTCACGCTTTGCCAAAAATTAGGATCATCTTGACGCTGCATGACGAGTACATTTGCTGCCCCGTCAAAAATGACAACTAAAGCAGATTCCGGACGCTTAAACGCCATACTATTCGGCTTTTTTCTCTATGACTGTTGCAATGGATAGCTCTTTCAACTGCAAAGGGTTAGCTTCAGATGGTGCATCAGTTAAAGGACATGCAGCAGTGGTTGTTTTCGGGAATGCCATCACGTCTCTAATTGAAGTTGCACCAGTCATTAACATCACTAAGCGGTCTAAACCAAACGCAAGACCAGCGTGAGGAGGCGCGCCAAATTTAAGGGCTTCTAATAAGAAACCAAATTTCAATTCAGCTTCTTCTTCACTAATTCCCAACAAACGGAATACTTCAGATTGCATAGCTTGGTCGTGGATACGAACTGAACCACCGCCTAGTTCGACACCATTAAGTACCATATCGTAAGCATTAGAAATGGCGGTAGCAGGGTTCTGTGCTAGCTGAGAAGGTGTCATATCACGGGGGGCTGTGAATGGGTGATGTAGCGCATGGAAGTCTCCATCTACCTCTTCAAACATTGGGAAGTCAACAACCCAAAGAGGCTTCCACTCACCTTCAAGTAGGTCAAGATCTTCACCCAACTTCAAACGCAGAGCTCCCAAAGCTTCAGTAACCACATTGGCACTATCTGCACCAAACAAAATAATATCGCCATCAACAGCGCCACAACGCTTAACAATCCCCATGGCAACATCTTCGCTCAAGAACTTCAATATTGGTGACTGCAAACCATCCATGCCTGCGGAAAGATCATTGACCTTCATCCACGCTAAGCCTTTAGCACCGTAGATGCCGACAAAACTGCCGTAATTATCGATGTTTTTACGAGATAAAGCTGCGCCACCAGGAACACGGATCACGGCAACTCTGCCTTTAGGATCGTTGGCTGGTCCAGCAAACACTTTAAATTCAACATCTTTAAGTAAGTCAGCTACGTCAACTAACTCAAGAGGGTTACGTAAATCAGGTTTATCACTACCAAAACGACGCATTGCATCGGCAAAGGTCATGTGAGGAAATTCACCAAGATCAACATTTAACATTTTTTGGAATAGCTGTTTAATTAAACCTTCGGTTATAGACATCACACCTGCGGCATCTAGGAAGGTTGTTTCAATATCAATTTGGGTAAATTCAGGCTGGCGATCAGCACGCAAATCTTCATCGCGGAAACACTTAACAATTTGATAATAACGATCCATTCCTGACATCATCAACAACTGTTTGAACAGCTGAGGAGATTGCGGTAGTGCGAAAAACTCACCTTTGTGAGTGCGACTTGGCACTAGATAGTCACGGGCACCTTCAGGTGTCGCTTTGGTTAGAATTGGCGTTTCAATGTCTAGGAAACCCTCACCTTCGAGGTAACTTCTTACCGCACTGGTTACTTTAGCGCGAAATTTTAAACGATCGCTCATAATTGGGCGACGTAAGTCTAAATAACGGTACTTTAGACGCTGTTCCTCTGAGTTTTCTTGGTTCCAATCTAATGGCAAAGCGGCAGATTTATTAAGTATAGTCAGTGCCTTACCTAATATTTCAATCTCGCCAGTGGACATATCTTTATTAATCTGGCCTTCAGGACGACTACGAACCAAACCACTGATTTGCACACAAAATTCATTACGCAGACTATTCGCAGTGGCAAATACATCTTCCAAATCAGGATCATAAACTACTTGTACGATACCTTCGCGATCACGTAAATCGAGAAAGATAACACCGCCCAAATCACGACGTTTATTTACCCAGCCACATAATGTGACTTCTTGACCTATATAACTTGCGTTTATGTTTCCGCAATAATCTGTGCGCATGAAAAGCCTCTGTTGCCAGTACATAACCAATAATTTTATAAATTATGTCATGTAACTAAAAAATTATGGATAAAATCCGAAAGGATTGAAAAGCCGCATAGTATAAACAAATCCGCGCCAAAGCACAGTCTTGAGAGTAACATTTATGGGGGATTTTACTTCAACCGATGAAAAATCCTCAGTAGTGGCAGAAAATTTAACTAAATTAATCTTGTGTGCTGTAAACCAAACACCTTGAAGGCTAGATTCGCTCCCTCAAATTATTATTTGAAAGAGCGAATATAGTGCTTATTGCGGATTAGGCGACTTCAGGTTTAAAGTCACTTGAATGTAAATCGTGTTTTTTCATTAATTTGTGCATATCGGTTCGATTTCGCCCAGCTAATTCCGCCGCACGAGTCACATTACCATCCGTCATTTTCAGCAATTTTAACAAATAGTTTTGTTCAAACGCGTCTCTGGCTTCAGTTAATGTTGGCCATTTTTGCTCTGAAGCCGACAGTGCTTGCTCGACTAAATGCGAGGCAATAACCGATGTTTGTGTTAACGCTACACATTGTTCTACCACGTTAACCAATTGTCTGACGTTACCAGGCCAAGGTGCAGTAGCTAAAAGCTGCATTGCATCATCAGAAAAACGGCTGACATTAACGCCATGGCGTTCTGCACTTTTGGCTAACAGATAGCGCGTTAATAATGGAATATCTTCTGAACGTTCCCGTAAAGATGGCAAGGTTAAATTCACCACGTTTAAGCGGTAGTACAAATCTTCACGGAAGTTTTGCTCTTGCATTTCTTTGGTAAGATCTTTATGAGTAGCAGATATCACTCTTACGTTAATTGGGATCTGTTTACTGCTGCCCACAGGACGAATTTGCTGTTCTTGCAAAGCCCTTAGTAACTTAACCTGCAAAGGTACCGGCATATCACCGATCTCATCCAAGAAAAGCGTTCCGCCGTCAGCTTCACGAAAAAGACCTTGATGCTCGTTGACCGCTCCTGTGAAAGCGCCTTTTGCATGACCAAATAATTCAGACTCCAACAAATTTTCTGGCAATGCACCACAGTTAATGGCTACGAATGGTTTGTTCCCCCGAGTACTGGCTTTGTGTAATGCTTTGGCAAGCAACTCTTTACCGGTACCACTTGCGCCACTTATCAATACACTGACGTCGCGCTTGGCAACTCTGAATGCTTGGTCAAGCAGTTGCTCCATCTGCATCGAGCGGGTGATGATTTCTTCACTCCAAGTTCCATTTTGAGCACTTTGACTTTGACTCACTGCTTTGACTAATAACTCTCGCAACGCTTCATGATCAATCGGTTTGGTGAGAAAACCAAAAACCCCTCTTTGCGTTGCTTCAACGGCATCTTGAATAGTGCCATGGGCAGTCATTAAAATGACTGGAATATCGCGGCGAAGGGATACAATTTCTTCAAATAAGCTAAGGCCGTCTAAGCCGGGCATACGTAAATCACTAAGAACAACATCAAAACTCTGGGTATTGAGCAATCTTAGTGCCTCTTTACCACCTTCAGCTGTAGCAACTTGATAACCCTCTCCTTGCAATCTGATAGTCATCAAACGCAACAAATTTTCATCGTCATCCACTAACAATATACGTGGTAATGCGTTTGTTTCAGATTTGCTCATTGGCTTATCCCCTCTTTTTTCTCCATCATAGATGCCTCAATTTTTAATAATTGGTCGATTTGCTGTTGCTGTTCAAACAATCTTTGTTGTTGAACATCTAGTTCTTTCGATTGATTGGTATTCATCCGAGTGAGAATCGTCAAAGCAGATTCAAACTCTAATAATTCCTGACTTGGCCGATAAACCAACACAAATAACAGCTGTTTCATTTGTTCGGTAAGCGAAGGAATCAAGTCATCAGCCCAACCTTGCGCTCTTAATCTATTTTGATACGGCGTACCTTTGCCTTGGCTTAACAGGACTTTTTTCATTAACTCGCCCGTTGAATCTCCTAGCTGATTTATTAACTCTTTTCGTTGTGTCCAAGAAAGAGTGTCGTGTTCAACCCAGAAATCTAGCCAATATGTCAGTTCACAATTATGTTCAACCGCTGAATCAGCCACAAACAAACAAAATTTATTCTGCTCTGGTAAAATAACCTGTGTTACCGGTACGGCTTCTTTAGGTGTGATTTCACATCCAGCCAACCCAATAAAACAGCCTAAAAGCAATAATGTTAACTTTTTCATGCCGCCACCTCGTCTTGTGGCAAACTTACTCGCATGCATACGTCTGCGTAGTCAACATCAACAATTTCAACAGTGCCATGCATCATTCGTGCACAATCTGCAACTATAGATAAACCTAGCCCCGATCCTATCACTCTATCGTTACGTCTATGTTCACCACGTTTGAAAGGTTCAAATAGTGATTTACGCTGTTCCATTGGAATTTTCCGCCCACGGTTAGCCACATCCAAAATTAAGGTATCCTTTTGTTTATAAAGCTTAATATCTATAGGACGACCTGCCGTGCCATGGGCTAAAGCATTCGACAAAAGGTTATCAATTATTCGTCTATATAAATTGGGATCTACAGTCATATCTATCACTTTGTTATCAACATTCACTTCATTTTTATGCTGTTGTATTGCTAAAGCGTTATCGATTAATGCTGCTTCTAGCAAACTTTTAGTGTCTGTTTTTTCATACACAGGCTTAGCCTGTTGCAATAGTAAGTTGTAGTCAAGTAATTGTTCAATGAGTAAATTCAATCGCTCTGTACTACTGGTTAATAAACTAACCACTTCTTTTTGTTGATCATTTAGCGGACCAACAACACTTTCAGAGAGTAATGAACAACCTTCTTTGATACTTGCTAAGGGAGTTTTAAGCTCGTGGGAGGCATGCCGTAGAAGCGCATGACGCAAATGTTCAAGTTGATTTAAGCGATCGGCTAACCAGTGTAATTTGTGCTCCACTTCGATCAATTCTTTAGGACCGGAGGTAGAGACTTTAGGCAAGGTTTCTGATTGTTTGGCAATTTCACTGATAATGCGTTCAATTTTTGTCACCGGCGAAAGAATCAATTGGCTCGCAAAAATGATTAACAACAATGAAAAAGTGACCAGTAGAGCCGTAGACCAGGCTTGAGTTTGTTGCACCGAATTTACGTAGTCTTGTTGTTGTTTAATGCGTTCATCGAGTAACGAATCAACTTGTTGCTGTAACTCTTCAATAGAGCGACGAAATTCCGCTAATTGCGCATCGAGTAAGAGTTTATCTTCGATTTGGCCGTTATTTTCAAACCATGCTATGCGTTTTTGTAAAGCAGAGCAGACGTATTCACTGGGTAATTCAGCACACACGTTAACTAGCTTGGTTTCAAGCCGACTGATTGAATTATCAGTCAGTTGCTTTAATTCAGGCTTTTTTAATACGTGATATTGGCGGATCAATCTTTCCACATCAATGGCGATATTCTCCATATCACCGATTTGTCGTGCCATGGTTACTGAAAACTGAGCTTCACTGGCCGCAATTTGCGCCATTTTAGTCAACGTACTTTGGCTATGCCATAGCAACACAGCAAGAGGAATCAGCGCGATAAGAAAACTGATTAATGTGAGTTGTCGTAACGATCCAATTTGCATTTTCATACCTTAAACTACTTCGTACAAATTGGAGTATCCTATGTCAGAGACGTAAATGAAACCAAACAAATAATGAGTTTTTCATAAAGAACCTCAACATAAGGTTTTTTAGGGAAGTAACACGGTTTCAGAGCCGAAAAAACCAGAATGTTGAGGTAAAAAGGTTAAGCGTCAAAAATTAACGAACTCGCTGCTTAGCTAAGCTTTTTTGTTAATTTGTTTAATTATATTTGATTCGGACAACTCTTCGGCACTGATCTTTCCATCACCATTAGTGTCAATTTTGCCAAACGCTGCCAACAAATTAGGATCCGCGACCGCTTCTCTAATACTGATCATACCGTCTTCATCTAAGTCCATTTCGGCAATAAGATCGGATTGGGCATGGGCTACACTGCTAACTACCGGTTGCAGCATCATCATGCCCGCAAACATTAAGCCCGTAAAAATAAACTTTTTCATACAACAATCTCCATTTGAACTGCTTAGCGAAAAGGAAGAGGCATCCTTGCCATGCAATGCGATTAAACGCATTCAGAATGACTTAAAGTAAGTTGCAAACGCCATCGCAGCCAATAACAAAACCGTTATTTATAAGTCACCTTCGCTGTGTTCTTCCTTGAAAAGCCGTAGGAACCAGTACAGCTAACACAGTTACACCTAGGGGCTATAACATGTTTTATGCCAGACTTAAATTATGCAATAAATTCAATCACTTATAATTAGTTCTCGATAGAAAAAACAGTGAACCCAAGTGCTACCGTTACTTTTTCGCAACACCAACCGTTCAAGATTAATATTATCTTTACAATTCAATTGGTTAGCATGTCTTCAATCAATGACAATTGGCATTTTCACTGGGGTTAAGAGGTACTATCTGTCACTTTGAGTTTACTTTGTATGAATTGACTGTGGGGTATATGCAATAGATCTGAGATACGACGGATTAGGTGAATTTCGTGCACATCAAGGTGTTTATCGGCATAAGCCACCCGCCACAATGATTCTAAAATTTGCAGCTTTTCTGGCACATCACAGTGTTGGTTGATAGTTCTGGTAAACTGGTGGTAATCCACCGCTTGACCTGCTTTATCTGAGGACAACTTGATTAAACTGTCTAGTTCATTGGCTGATAAATCAAAATGCTGTTTAAGTAATGTTTGATAAGCTAGTTGTTCCGACTCTTCAAACTTGCCGTCAGCCCGCATGATCTCATACAAAAGTACGGCTGTGGCTAATTCAACGGTGTGCTTTTCTGACACAGGTTCATTTTGTTGTAATTGTTGCTCAAACCAATCACCTAATGCTTTAAACATAAAAACTCCTACATTTTTAAAGCGAAATGTAAAAATAATACCGCTACTAAACGCAAAACAAGAGGTTTGGGCTGAATGGACTAACATTTACGTTTGCTGACCCAATTTAAGGGTGGTATTCAAAATTCCACCCTAACCTTTAATCGTATTTAGTTTTCAGTCTCAAACATATAATAATGACTCGCTTTCATGCCAAGTTTTTTATAGGTTTCTTGAGCCACCAAATTATCGTGCTCAACATATAATCGAAAGCCACAAACCCCTTGGGATTGTTCAGCTAATTCTTTTACTTTTTGATATAGCATTGAATATACGCCTGTGCGTCTGTTTTCAGGACGAACATACACACTTTGAATCCACCAAAACTGGCTATTTCGCCAATCACTCCATTCCGAGGTCACCATTAAACTTCCAGCAATAGCACCATCATCTTGCTCGGCAACTAAATAAAAACCCTTTGCTCTGTCTTTAATAAGTGCGCTGACGCCGGCGCTTAATACATCACCTTGCAGTTTTTTTTGTTCAGTTTCCCAAGCCATTGCTTGATTAAAATCCACTAGCGCTTGGATATCGGCTTTTGAAGCTTGTCGTATTGTTATCACCATTTACACCTTAATTGTCGCTGATACAGAGCGTCCTTGATCGGAATATTGAACGCTTTGACATAATGTTTTAATTAGAGGAATTCCCCTACCATAGGTATCCGAGTCTTGGCTTGCCTGAATTTTTTGAAAGTCAAACCCCTCCCCCGAGTCCGATAAATTAATCGTTAAAATATTGGTATTAGGGGCAAAACTAATTGCGATTTTGATTTCGCCTTGAGTCAATTTCGCTAATCGTTGATTACGCAGTTTAAAATATTCGAAGAACCCTTCAGTGGACTTTTTAATATCTGAACTTAATTTCAATATACCGTGATCTAAAGAATTCATAAACAATTCGCTAATCACAGTAGATAAATCAGAACGCACTTTTTGCATCCCCAACTGGCTACACACCATCACCACAACATCATATATTGGCGTAAATTGGGTTAACTGTTCGACTTTCATATCAACACTAATGTTAAAGGGTAATCGCGTAATTTCGATTTCAGCTTTTAAATCATCAAGATTTTGGCAGGTATAACTCACGAAGGTTATGTCGTCTAGTTGCTCGGCTTTTCCTCTATATTTATCAGTTCGCTGGATAATTTGTTCTACAGTCATCAAAGGATTGGATGCCAACCAACTCATTACCACCTCTTCCCCCAACATTTGTTCTTCAGCGTTGGTAAGCTCAATAACGCCATCGGAATATCCTATTAATCTGTCACCGATTTTTGCATTAAAGTACTCAACATTTTCCTCAAACTCATCGACTTCAAGAATCCCCATTGCCATATGCGACGAAATAAATCGTTTTGATATGCGCCCCTCAGGCGTCATAACGGTGAGGTCTGGCATGCCTCCATTCCAAACAGAAAACTGATGACCTGACGCTGAAATTTCAACGACAACTGCCGCAAAAAACATATCTGAGGGCAGCAATGCTAAAAGAATTTGATTGAGGGTTTGTGAGATTTCAGAAACTGAAACGCCTTTTCTAGACATCGCTTGAAATGCTCTAGCCACAGGAAGCGCACCAATAGCTGATGCTAAACCATGACCGGTAAAGTCACCCATTAAAAAGTACATGCCTCCAGAGGGACTAGGTTCAGTTAAAAACACATCACCATTAAATGTACTGGCCGGGGCTAAGCGATAGTCAAAATATTTCGTGGTGGCTTGATTGATAGTTAAGGCATTCGCAAAAATATGTTCAACAATGGCGTGCTCTCGTTCTACGCCCCTGCGAAAATAATTTAATTCGGCATTTTGCTTATTGGTGCGAATACTCAATAGTCGAGTACGGGCATGGGCTCTTATTTTTGCGGTTAAAATAGTTCGGTCAAAAGGTTTGGTAGCAAAATCATCACCGCCCACTTCAAGACATCGAGCTAACGCAGGCTGATCATCCATGGCGGTAATAAATATCACTGGTAGGTAGATATCACCTGCCATTTTTTTAAGAAGCGGGGCCACTTCATACCCGTCCATATCAGGCATAACCACATCAAGTAACACAAGGTCTGGACGAATCTTTTTAGCTAATTGCAGCGCTTCTCTACCCGACTCAGCTTCGAAGCAATCTAAATATCCAGCCTCTTCTAACATATGAACCAGCATGAAGCGATTCAGGGATTCATCATCAACTATTAATATACGCAAAGGTATTGACTCATCTAGGTCATATCGAACTTTTTATCAAAACGTGAAATCTTTAAAATTTTAGCCACTTGTGGACGACTGTTAGCAATTTTAAAGGTGGTAACTTTATCCTCCATCGCTTTTTGCATATTCAACAACATACCTAATGCGGAACTGTCCATGTATTCTGTATTCGACAGGTCTACTATGATTGTTTCAACATCATTTGAAGCGGATAAATAAGCGTCTCTAAATTCTTGTACTTTGCCAAAATCGAATTTTTCTTCCATGTAGATTATTAGCTCTTTTCCTCCGTCACCGGGGCGGGTCTCCAAGCTCATTTGTGACTCCATTTTTTACTTCTTGCTAAATTGCCCCTACTTTCGCACACAGATTCTATTTGGCAACTCTTTTTTGTATAGCCAAGATAAATATGTTTCAGCGAGTTAGTTTGTACCAGTTAAATGCATTGATCATTCTGATGTGGTTTTAATAGGTGCATTTTTTGTCTAAACTGGAGATATCCTTAGATTCAATTATTTCACATATGTCACAAAATAATCTTGTATACAGCACCGGCATCGGTAGATTAGAACCTCAAGTAAAAGAACAACCGAAATCAAAAAACACTGATGGGATAGTCAGGATTCGCCGCGAAACCAAAGGCCGGAAAGGTAAAGGTGTGACCACCATAGATGGCGTTGACTTACCAGCAGAGGCTTTAAAAAATCTATGTTCTGAGTTAAAGAAAAGCTGTGGAACAGGCGGTGCTATTAAAAACGGCGTGATCGAAATCCAAGGTGATAATCGCGATAAAATTAAACTGCTTCTAGAGAAAAAAGGTCTAACAGTCAAACTTGCAGGCGGTTAACCTTTACAACATCACTTCAGGATTTTTATGAACCATATTTCGTTGAGCGACGTCAATATTCTACTAATTGAGCCATCTGACACCCAAAGAAAAATCATTTCATCTTTGTTAATCAAAGAAAATGTCGGCTCCGTAGATTCTGTCTCCACTCTTGCAGAAGCTAAAAGCGTACTAAGATCTCACGGTAGTGATGTGGTGGTAAGTGCTATGTATTTTGAAGATGGAACAGGTTTAGATTTAATAAAACACATTAAAGGTAACGTGGAAACAGCCTCAATTCCTTTTATGTTAGTGAGTAGTGAAAATCGCGTCGCCAAATTAGAAGAATTTAAACAGGCCGGTGTCGCAGCCATTTTACCTAAGCCTTTTGAACCCTTGCATCTAGCAAGAGCATTAAATGCCACTCTAGACTTAATTAATTCTGAAGAATTGGATTTAGAATTGTACGATATTAAGGATGTGCGAGTGCTATTAGTGGATGACAGTCGTTTGGCGAGAAATCATATTCACCGCGTATTGGAGGGCATGGGATTAAGCAATATTAAAGAAGCTGAAAATGGCGCAACAGCACTGACTCTGCTCAAAGATAATATTTTCGACTTGGTTGTCACTGACTACAATATGCCAGAAATGGATGGTCGTGAATTATCTGAGTATATCCGATTTAATCCGGACACCTCGCATATTCCAATCATTATGGTAACCTCAGAAGCCACCAATAGTGCTCACATGGCGAATATCCAACATACCGGTGTTAACGCGTTATGTGACAAACCCTTTGAAGCACAAGAGGTACGTAAAATTCTTGCCACTTTGTTAGGTAGTTAACGGTTAATTCAACGAAGTTACATTGAAATTAGCAATAACTAATATCATCTTGCGATTGACAATATGGCGTTGAATTAATAGATTCTGCTCACCACTATCAAATCCAGTGATGAAGCTAGCTTGCAACTGGTTTCTTTACTCCTTTGAAGAACTTACAGATAGTTATTATATTTACCTGAAAAAGGCGCTCAAAACCGGTTTCATTACTTTTATCCACGGCCAATGGGAAAATATGATAATCCACTAGTTTTCTGCAAAGCCTCCATAGTTGGAGGCTTTGCATTTATAGTTTAAATAAAGTGAATTTTATGTCGACCTCAGAACTACAAAAATTACGAGAACAAATTACCGCTCTTGACTCCGAGTTACTGGAGATGTTGGCAAAACGTCAACAATATACCAACAGTGTTGCGGAAACAAAAATTCGCAATCAAATTCCGGTTAGAGATCATGTACGAGAAGAGGAGCTTTTGATCAGGTTGATCAAAAAAGGACAAGAGTATGGCCTAGATCCACATTACGTCACGCAAATATTCCACGTAGTGATTGAAGACTCAGTACTCAACCAACAGGCACTGTTAGCGGAACGAGCCAATCCAGGTAGTCGTCTGCCATTGAGCCGTGTTGCATTTTTAGGTGATAAAGGGTCGTACAGTTATTTAGCGACACAAAAATACTTTTCTAGAAGAGCTGGCGAATTGTTAGAAATTGGCTGTTCTAGTTTTGCAGAAATTGTCGAAAAAGTGGAATCTAATCAAGCTGACTATGCGGTACTACCTATCGAAAACACAACATCGGGCAGTATCAACGAAGTTTACGATTTACTGCAGCATACTAGCTTGTCAATTGTTGGTGAGCTAACTCATCCGATAAATCATTCATTGTTAGCATCAACAGATACGGATATTAGCAAAATAAAAACACTGTATGCCCACCCTCAAGTCTTTGCTCAGTGCAGTTATTTTTTAGCAGAATTAGGGAATGTAGAAGTTAAACCCTGTGCCAGTACCTCGGCAGCAATGTTAATGGTTAATCAACTTAATAGTGAATCTGTGGCAGCAATTGGCAGTGAGGCGGGAGGTAAGCTTTACGGCTTAGCTGCAATAAAGTCGAATCTGGCTAATCAAAAAGAAAATCATAGCCGCTTTATTGTTGTCGCTAGAAATGCAGTGAAAGTACCATTACAAGTGCCTGCTAAAACGACGTTAGTTATGTCAACAGTGCAAAAACCAGGGGCCCTAGTTGATGCTTTATTGATTATTAAAAATAATCAAATCAATATGACCAAATTAGAATCTCGACCAATCACGGGCAACCCATGGGAAGAGATGTTTTATATTGATGTAGAAGGTAATGTACAAGATGGGCCGATGCAAAAAACCCTAGAAGAATTAGCAGCAACGACCCGATACTTTAAGGTGCTTGGCTGTTACCCTAATGAAGAAATAAATGCGACTAAAGTCGCCGCAGTAAACGCCTTAACGGCTTAGCACTGCTAGGCATAAAAAATGCCCCTAATAGGGGCATTTTTTTGTTAACGCAAAAACTGTAACATCTACCTAATGTTAGGAATTAACATCCATAACTCTGTCATCGTCGGCCTTCAATAATAGCTTTTTACTGCTAACCAAACATTGCTTGGCGTAAGGTCCAAACCAATGTCCGATACTAAAGAATTGTTTAACAAATTCACCTTTGTCACCTTCTTCTAATAGTTTTAAAGCATCATCGAAACGATCACGGAAACGTTTAAGCAAACCTATACTTTCAGCATTGGTGAAAATGATATCTGCGTATAACTCGGGATCTTGCGCGAATAATCGGCCAACCATTGCCAACTCTAGGCGGTAAATAGGCGAACTAAAGGCAACTAACTGATTCAGATCAGGATCTTCACCGGCTAAGTGAGCGCCATACACAAAACTACTGAAATGGCGCATTACCTGAATAAATGCCATGGCATCATCGTGCTCTTTTGCCGTGCTTTCATGCACGATAGCACCCCAGATTTTGATTTGTTCAACCAACCATTGATATGTTTCAGGTTGTCTTCCATCGCACACCACAACCACTTGTTTTACCAAGCTTTGTACATCTGGACCAAACATAGGGTGTAAGCCAACAACAGGCCCTTTGTGGCAGTCCATCATAGCTTTGAGCGGGTTAAGCTTAGTACTAGTCACATCGGCTAAAATACAATTTTCCGGCAATAATGGACCTAGTTTTTGAATAATAGATTCAGTTATTTTGATAGGCACGGCTACCAACACTAACTCACTGTTAGCGAGTATATCCGCAGCATTTGGCCAATCGCTTTGTTCTAGCACGGTCACTGCATAGCCACTTCGGGTAAACATATCCACAAAAATACGTCCCAAAGCCCCTGCTCCACCGACTACCACAATTTTTTTAATTTCAGGGGCTTTACACAGATATTGGTTATTCTGAGTTTGGTATGACTCTCGCATTATTCTGCGTAGCAAATCTTCGATTAAATTCGGCGGAACGCCTTTGTCTTGTGCTTCGTCTCGGCGTTTTGCAATCAGTTCAGCTTCCCGCGTAGGAACATAAATAGGCATACCAGTGCGACTCTTAAACTCGCCAACTTGAGTGGTCAAACTGGCTCGTTGAGCCAGTATATCGACCAATTGGCTATCTAATTTGTCAATTTTGACGCGTAATTCATCCAGCGAAATGGGTTTGTCTGGCATGCTAGTTTTACCTTAAGCAGAATCTTTAAATTTATTTAATCTCATTGGCAATACCGTAATGAGTTTTTCTCTAGACCGATTAATCAAATCTTCAGTATCTTCCCAACCGATGCAACCATCAGTTATGGAGATGCCGTATTCTAGCTCACCCGGTAGCTTGCCGTCACTTTTTTGATTGCCAGCACGTAAATGACTTTCCAACATGATACCAATAATTGATTGATTGCCTTCCAAAATCTGGTTAACCACATTTTGCGCTACCAACGGCTGACGACGATAATCTTTACTTGAATTAGCATGACTACAATCAACAACTAGACCAGCGTGTAAATTGGACTTTTTCAATTCGATTTCACATTCGGATACACACACAGAGTCGTAATTAGGCTGCTTACCACCGCGCAATATAATGTGACCATCAGGGTTACCCTGGGTTTTAATTACACTGACTTGTCCTTGCTTATTGATGCCCATAAAACTATGACCTGAAGCAGCAGATTGCAGCGCATTAATCGCGATTCCTAAACTACCGTCAGTACCATTTTTAAAGCCAACCGGCATAGACAAGCCACTGGCCATTTCTCTGTGAGTTTGAGATTCAGATGTTCTCGCCCCAATTGCCGACCAACTAAATAACTCAGCTAAGTATTGTGGGCTAATGGGATCTAATGCTTCAGTGGCAAGTGGAATTTCCAAATCAGCCAACCAAATCAGCAGTTCACGGGCTTTGCGCAAACCGGCTTCGATATTAAATGTGCCGTCTAGTGCCGGATCATTAATCATGCCTTTCCAACCAACCGTAGTTCTAGGCTTTTCAAAATAAACACGCATCACAATAAATAGTGTGTCTTTGCATGACTCATGCAGTTCTTTGAGCTTGAGTGCATACTCTTTAGCGGATTCAATGTCATGAATTGAACAGGGACCGGAAATAACTAAAAGGCGATGATCTTTACGATGAATGATGTCGCTGATAATCGCTCGGGAATCTTCGATTGCTTTAAGGGCCTTGGCGCTCACTGGAAGCTGTTGAGCTAACTGCTCAGGTGTCACTAGCACGTCTTCGGCGCTAACGTGTACATTATTTACTAAATCTTTATACATAACTATCTTTGATTACCTACATCTAAAAACGCAAAAACTTAACCAGAAAACCCATGTAAACTTTTCAATACAGCAATATTTACATCAATTTTCAAAACAGGCTTGACTTTTTACCAGCCTTTATACGGTAGTGCAACCAGAATTTACTAAAACCAGTGATTTCGGTTGATTGCTGTGCGAATACGCTAAAAAAGGGAGTTAATAGGCACTTAATTGGATTTTAAAATAATACAAAAATTTACGGTTTACAGGATCAAAACTAGGGCTTAAGTAATTTACAGAAAATAAACATAAGGTAGTAATTTTACCCACTTTGTGAAGATTAATTCCACTTCAAGTCTCGATCTTTGAGGTCTGATCGTTTACCTTTAATAATGAAACCTATTGATTCGTTTCAGGTGAAGATTTTTCACAGCAAATAAAAAGGACTTTTAAATGGCAAATTCAATTTCGCTTATAATTCAGCTTCCATTAACAGGGTATTGTGGAAGGCCAACGTGTTAATCAATTCGCTACTGTTCGTTAGTTTAGGCGTAGTAGCAGTTGTAATTTTGGCGAAGATATTATTACCTTGGATACGTAAAGCTAAACTAAACAAGGGCCTCGCTTTATATCCGCTACACTCCTCAAATTTATTTATCATTCTAGATAAAAACAACCAAGTTGTTTTTATGAACACCACTGCAACGGGATTTATAAAAGAACTAGGGTATCCAGGCAATGATCCTACGTCGCTGCTACCGAAGAACTTAGTTGATTATCAAAACAGCGCCTTAGCAGACGAAAAACAACAACACTTTGAATTCAAAATTAATCAACATACATTTGACTGCGAATTATTGTGGCACGCTAATGCAAAGCAATGGAATATTAATATGGTTAATATTTCTAGTCGTAAACTTGAGGAACAAAAACGCGATTCACAAGCCCAAATTAACCCCGATACAGGCTTGGATAACCATTATGTTTTTAAGCAAGTTATTGAGCAAATGGTGGATCAAAGATTAACTTTTACCGTGGGTCAAATAGAGATTCGCTCATACTCCAAATTGTTGGCTGACAATGATTTTGAAACCAGCCGCAAAGTAATGAAAGAGCTATCTGATTTACTCCAAGGCACCTGTGTAGAAAAACATCAAAATGTGCGTTTATTCCAATTAACTGAAAAGAGTTTTGGGCTAGTTTTTCAAAAAAGCGATTGCCACGAAACAGTCAAACAAATTGTTGCAATGATAAATAATCAGGTGAAAAACCAGCTATTTTCAGGACAGCACTCAGTCAAGCTTGATTATGGTTTTACTAGTTTTCCATCAGATGGAAAAAGCGCAGACGAAATTATCCGCAATACTCGTATTGCACTAGAAAACTCTGCAAGTCAGGAATTTACCGATTATATGATGTTCAGTAATGAGCTAGGTAAATCAGTAGAGCGACAAAACAGCCTTCAAGATGCAATGCGTTCAGCCATAGTAGACAATCATTTCCAATTGTTTTTTCAACCTCAATATTCTCTAAAAGAAAAAAGAATCATTGGGGCTGAGGTATTAATTCGATGGCAATTAAATGAACAATGGATTTCGCCCTCTGAATTTATTCCCTTAGCTGAACATTCCGGTTTGATTTTACCTTTAGGTGATTGGATTCTGACGAGTGTGTGTCAAAAAGCCCAACACATAGTCGCAATGGGATTTGAAGATATTGTTATTGCGGTGAATATATCACCCAAACAATTTTCCGCACCAAACTTTGTAAAAATGGTTAAACGCGCGTTGTTAAGCAGTGGCTTGGCCGCCAAAAATCTTGAATTGGAGATAACTGAAGGGGTATTGTTTACAAAAGAAGCCGATACCATAAACACGTTAAATCAGCTGCACCAAATGGGCATTAAATTAGCTATCGATGATTTTGGAACCGGTTACTCAAGTTTAAGTTACTTACAGGTTTTCCCCGTAACCAAACTCAAAATAGATCAGTCATTCGTGCGTAATATGCACCTTAATAAAGCAGACAAGTCAATTGTGAGAAGTGTTATAGAGCTTGGCAATGAATTGGGGGTGACACTAATAGCAGAAGGTGTAGAAGAGAGTGAACAAGTTGATCTATTAACCCAGATGGGCTGTGATGAAATACAAGGATATTGGTTAAGTAAACCTCTAGATGAAAGCTACTTTAGCCACTTTTTACACTCTAATAAGTTGCTCTCTTAATTTCTTAGAGGAATAGCAAAACTCAAGAAAAAATACTAATTTGTTGCTGTTCAGAGCTCAAATGCCGAATTTAATATTTTTATTAGAATTTAAGTGGTTATGTTATTGACTCTGGCTAATAGCAGGGTATTTTATAGGTAACTATATTTCCTATTCAGAATGTTTCTTAACTTGAAAGTCCCAACTGTAAAAATCACACTTTGTATCGTCACCATGTTATTCGGTTTTAGTTCGCCTGCCCTTTCCCAAAGCAATGAAAAACTCCAATTTTCCGGGTTTGCACGAGTAATTTTAGGCTACCTTGATGATGAAAACGCTGAATACGTCGGTTACGACAACAGTGTTAGTTTGGATAAACAATCTTTATTAGGCATTCAGGCCGATTACTTATTAAATGATGAAATATCCTTTACAGGACAAGTTGTCGGTTTTACCGATGAACAGCGTAACTCAGGTTTAGAATGGCTTTATCTCACCTATGCCCCCAGCAATGCATTACAAGTCAAACTTGGCAGACAACGTATTCCGTTTTTTAATTATAGTGACAGTTTAGATGTGGGCTTTGCTTATCCTTGGTTGACCTTACCACAACAATTTTACGACACGGCTTTCTTTTCAACTTTCGATGGTCTGCTAGCTAACTATGAATTTACCTTAAAAGACTGGTTAATTAGTTACGAAGGTTACTGGGGGCGATTCGACGACAAAATTTATTTAAATAGCCAAGAAATCAATACCAAGGTAATTGGTCTTTTTGGTGTCAATGCAAGCGTGTATTACAACAATTTCACCGTGCGAGCATCCTTCAACCAGGGTGATGTCAATATTGAACAATCAGAAGCTAGTGAATTTAGCCATCTGTTACGCCAGTTAGGATTCAGCAACAGTGCTGATTGGTTGAACGCTAGCGGTATTATCCAACTTTATCATTTTAGTGCCAATTATGAGAATGTAGATTATTTTATACGCAGTGAAATATCTAGATTTAACGGTAAAAGTGGCCTAGTGGCAGACATCGATAGTTTTTATATCTCTGTTGGTTATAATTTCTATCCTTACACAGCGTACATATCTTACAGTAAAAAGAACTTGCACTTTGACCACCCAGACAACGAAATTCCATTTGGTATATCACCAGACTTAGATACACTTGCGGCCACTTATTTAGCCGTTTTAGCGGCCTTTCCTGATGACAAGGCAGAAGGTACTAAAGTGGGAATTCGCTGGGATTATCACCCCAATTTAGCCTTCAAAGCAGAAATGACCTTTGTGGAAGCTGAAGACAATATCAGCAATGATTATGCAGTTAAAGATTTAGGTGGATTTGATGGCCATGGGCTTTTGTACCAACTGGGTATTGAGTGGGTATTTTAATGAAACCTTACCTCATTCTTATTCTGCTCACGTTGTTTAGTTGCGCGCACAAGGCTTCGGCTGAAGCGATTATTGTTGTCGCCAATACCGCTGATAAATCCATTCAACTCAATCGTCAGCAAATTAGAAATTTATTTATGGGTGGCGCAATTCCCTATGATTTGCACGCCATTGCCCTTTCTCCTGACAATGAGACTCGACTTATATTTAATACAAAAGTGATCGGCCTTACTGAGTCCCGAATTCAGTCTTTTTGGGCGCAGATGCGCTTTACCGGTCGTAAAAAAGAACCTAAAGAAGTCGGTTCCGAAGCCGAACTTTTAGAATATCTAAAAAATAACGAAGGTTCTTTGGGCTATTTCGGAACTGATGTTGATATTCCTAGCGAGTTGACGGTAATACTGACAATCAACTAAACAGAATTGCAGTACTGCCTATTTGTGATTTTAGGTTATTTAAGTATCTTGTATGCCCACTCTATTTTTTTGCATATTTCCACATCCCCGCCTTTATCGGGATGATGTTTATGGAGCATTTTTCGATAGTTAAATTTTAACTTAGCGATATCATAGTTAGCCTCCAGCCCTAACAATGTTAATGCCGCCTGTTTATCTTTGCGATTAACCTGCGCGAAGCTAACCTTCATCTGCCTCCAAAATGATGCCAACATCTCTTGCACATCATTTTCTGAGGTTGAATCAAAGTTTTGCCAATCCAAATAATAGTCTTTTAGGGGATCAAGCTTTTCAATCGATAAACTCGTATTTTCCAATGGGGATAGCACTATTGTACTTACATTAATTCGCAACATTCCATGCCCCTGTCTCAACCAGCGCTCTTGCAACAAGTATAAGTGATGGAACAATACAAAATGACAACGAAAGAGCGTTAGAGGCTCCCTGAGAGCCTCTTTGTCAAATATTGAATAGGGAGGACGCTGAAGCAAAGTTATAATATCGTACTCGCTAATAGCGCGCTTACGAGCAAGCAATAAATCTTCGAGTGTATCCAGCAGTTGTTGATTTTGCCACAAAATATTCGTTCACTTGATGATGGAATAAAACACGAATTCTATGCCATTTAACACCGCAAAAAATTGATTCTCAACTATATTTAGCCTACCAACTTTGTGCGCCCCAATAATGACGATTTTGCCCTATTTCTTCTTAAAATAAGGCGCTACCGCTTGTTTAAATTCATCAGAACCTAATTGATTAGCAAATTCGATATTTTCTTTGCTCATCTGGTCGTTGATGATTTCTCTTTGGGGATCTCGGATTAGTGCTTTACTTTTCATCACCGACTTAATAGGTAAGCTAGCTATATGCTGACTTAACTCGGCAGCAAGAGTCGCCAAATTATCATCTGTAGTCACTCTAGAAACTAGACCAAAATTCAGTGCTTCAGCGCTACTGAGAGTTCGACCTGCCAGTAAAATGTCATTCGCAACTGCATGGCCAACAATACTTGGCAGCAAAATGGATGATGCTGCTTCAGGCACTAACCCTAACTTGGTAAAAGGGGCTGTAAAAGAAGCGGATTCTGAAGCCAAAACAATATCGCAATGCAATAACATGGTTAAACCGATACCTATGGCTTGTCCATTTACTGCAGCGATCAATGGTTTATTCATCTTCGCTAGGCCGCGCAAAAACAACTGTACTGGTGTGGCATCAGTCATTTCCATCTGCAAAAAGTCTTTTAAATCGTTTCCTGCAGTAAAAGTGTTACCTTCAGCACTTATCAAAACACAATGAATCTCATCATCGGTTAAGCTTCTTTCTAACCCTTTTGCCAACTCAGCATACATTTGCTGATTGATAGCATTTTTTTGCGCTGGGCGATTAAAGGTCATGGTTAAAACATTATTTTCGAGTGTTGTGATGATTTCTTGCATTTAGCTCTCTCTCGCTGTTTAGTAACGAATTTTTAGTTAATTAATCGCGTTGATTGTTTTTATTATCAATAACTGTAGCCGGCACGCCAGCCACAGTGGTATTTTCTGCAACATCTTTAGTTACAACTGCGCCAGCGCCAATAATGGCATTTTCGCCGATGTTTACTCCAGGCAAAATTTTAGCGCCCATGCCTATCCACACTCCGTTACCAATGGTAATAGGGCTGGCTGTTTCCATTCCTTTTTTGCGCTTTTGCGGATCTTTAGGATGAGTAGCGGTAGAAATTAATACGCTAGGAGCAAGTAAAACATCGTCGCCAAAAGTCACAGGGGCCGCATCTAAAATGACGACATTATGATTGGCATAGAAATTCTTACCAATATGGATATTGTAGCCATAATCACAATAAAATTGCGGCTCTATCCAGAAGTTATGACAGCTTCCAAATAACGCTTTGAGCAACTTCATTCCCTGTTTATAGTCTTTGGGTTCTAGTTGATTGAACAAATGACATTGGGTTTTAGCGTGCATCCGCTCAGCGTGCATTTCTTTGTTACTGGGGAAATATTCCAACCCGGCTAACCTTTTCTGTTTTTCGCTCAAATCATTCATTACGCACGACTTCCTCTATACTGGTAAGCACTCTATATGATGGCACCCATTTTTTCGAATCATTGGCAATGATAACTAAGCATAAACCACCCACCCTATTCGCTTACACGGCCTTTCAAATCTAACCTTGTGTTTGCTCTTTGTGATTAAGATATGATTGCCAAAGCTGTTCATAACCAGCTAAACGAAGGTGGAATGAAGATGAACAATGCTCTTGCCAATCTTTATCAGCAGAAAATGGCCCTTTACCGCATAAAGAACAACAATTCGCTTGATGTTTTGAACTTGGGGTTAAATTAAGCTCAGAGTAATCAATGTTTTTACTTCCCCAAACATAGGTTTTGCTAGCGGTAGACTTGAGGATTTTATCGCGATCGACATTGCGTAGTTGATAGCGGGGAAAATCAGCTGGCTGAAATGTCATGTACCCTAAAAAATTGATTTGTTCCGGCACTGGGTTTAAGTTTTCAATATTCCAATGGGAATACGGCTTTACATCTTTGGAAGTGATGTAAGCTAACTGCCTTCCTTTTGGATCAAGAAAGTAATCAAAACTATGTTGTAAAAAGCGCCAGATAAGTAATCTATTTAAGGTGTTTTTATGTAACTTTCCCTTGGTATCGAATTCGGCTTTATTAGAAAAAGCGGGGATTAACGGAAATTGAAATATAATCAGGTCGAAAGCGTGATGTAGACTGCTCGAAAAACTACTCTGGTTACAGATATCCAACTCATGCAAAACCTTCACTCCATGAGCGTGTAAATTAGCTAATTGGTTTTTACTATATTTGCTGGTTAAAGTGTCCTTGTCGTCTAAAACAGACGCTGTCACATTTTTAATCGCTAAATCTTTGAAAATAGACCAGGAAAAAGATAAATCACCATCACCAACGGTCAGTACTCTCCAATCTTTATCTAAATACATCATTTTTGTGGTAATCGTTTCATTGGTATAAGTCTGCGTGAGTTTATTGCAAATACAAAAACGGTTTCAAAAGAAACCGTTTAAAAGATTTATACAGACAGATAAAAGCGTAAATCTACACGCTTATGGAGGTACCTCTATTATTGCACAGGTATAATCCGTAATTCCACTCGACGATTTTGTTGGCGACCGCTTGCCGTGTCGTTGGTGGCTATGGGTTGAGACTCGCCAAAACCTAAGGTTTGCAAACGACTGGTAGCTACGCCATTTGATTCTAAGTATGCTGCGACACTATTGGCTCTTTGGATCGATAATTGTTGATTGTAAGCGGCATCGCCCACTGAGTCAGTATGCCCCTCAACGCTCAAACGCGTTTTTTCATAGCGATTGATAACTTTAGCGACATCATTCAAGACCGGATAGAAATTGGTAACAATTGACGCTTTGCCTGTTTCAAACGTGATATTACCTGGTATGGCAAGACGTATACTGTCGCCTTCTCGATACACTTCAACCCCACTTTGTGCCAACTCATCACGGAACTCTTCTTCCTGATTATCCATGTAGTTACCAATAGCGCCCCCTGCTAAAGCGCCTAAAGCTGCTCCCCATACGTATCGGCTTTTATCATTGTCGCCAGTACCTTTTCCGGCTAGCGCACCTAGCACAGCCCCTATTCCCGCGCCCTTCTGAGCATTGTTGGCATTAGAAGCACATCCGCTGATAATCAAACTTGAAAGGGTAATTGCTAGAAGTGTTTTTTTCATTCTGGTCTCCGTTAGTGAAAATACTAAATAATTTTTCAACTTTATTGCCAATAACTTACATATAAATAATCAACTATGAGGTTAAAAAGCAGAATCTATACCAATGTCATTATAAGTTAGCTTCTTTTTTCAAATGTTGACGTAAATCATACAATTAGAATAATAACTTGAAAAAACTGAAGCTTGGCTGAACAAAATCTTTGGCCTGCTTGAGAATCTTTTACACTGTGATTTGAAATTATGAATAAAATGTTAAGGTTGAATAAGTTGCTCCAAGAATAACAAGCAGCCATAAAAAAACCCGCTTTCGCGGGTTTTCACAAGTTAACAATAACGCATTAATTAAAATCTTAGTTAAGCTTTTCTCTGATACGTGCAGATTTACCTGAACGCTCACGAAGATAATAAAGCTTAGCTCGACGTACCGCACCACGACGTTTAACTTCAATAGAAGAAACTGCAGGGCTGTGTGTTTGAAAAACACGTTCAACGCCTTCGCCGTTAGAGATCTTACGTACAGTGAATGCAGAGTGTAGGCCACGGTTACGCTTAGCGATTACAACGCCTTCGTAAGCCTGAAGACGCTCTTTGTCGCCTTCTTTAACTCGTACTTTAACAACAACTGTGTCACCCGGCCCGAAAGACGGAAGATCAGTTTTTAACTGTTCTTGTTCAATTTTCTTGATGATATCTTGACTGATTTTGCTCATCATATCCTCTCATCCTAGATTAACTGTCATCTTGCTGCGAAAACGATTTTTGAAATGCATCCAATAGTCGTTTTTGCTCCTCAGTCAGAGCTAGGTCATTTAACAATTCAGGGCGTCGTAGCCAGGTTCTCCCTAGCGACTGTTGTAACCGCCACTGCCTGATTTTTTGATGATTTCCACTTAATAACACTTCAGGAACATTACGACCATCTAAACTTTCTGGCCGAGTGTAATGAGGACAATCTAATAAACCGTCAGTGAACGAATCTTGTTCTGCTGACTGTTCATGCCCTAACACACCTGGCACAAATCGCGATATCGCATCCATTAGCACCATCGCTGGAAGTTCTCCACCACTAAGCACATAATCACCAATCGACCATTCTTCGTCGACTTGTGACTGTATGACTCGTTCGTCGATACCTTCATAACGACCGGCTACAAATATCAGACTGTCATTTTCAGACAATGCCTTCACGCCGGCTTGGTCTAACTTCTTTCCCTGAGGTGAAAGGTAAATCACCTTAGTTTGTTTACCCGCTGCTTTCTTGGCAGCGTGTATTGCGTCTGTTAATGGCTGAACCATCATTAGCATGCCAGGACCACCGCCGTAAGGACGGTCATCAACAGTTCGATGTTTGTCGTGAGTAAAATCCCTTGGATTAAAGAATTCTACTGCTAACAACCGGTTTTTCACCGCTCGACCTGTCACTCCTTGTTGTGTAAAACTGTTAAACATCTCTGGAAACAGACTTACCACACCAAACCAACGAAGTTCACAAGAGCTCGGCTCTTGATCTATCATTAGTGGGTTCATTTAAAACCCAGGATCCCAATCAACCTTGATTGTTTTCGCCTGCATATCAACCACTTTAATAACCTGCTCCCGCAAGAATGGCAACATGCGTTCTTTTTGACCAAAAGCATCATTTGAATTGGCTTTTACTAACATCACATCGTTAGCACCAGTTTCAAACAGTTCTTTCACTACACCCAAATCATAACCACTTTCAGTTACCACTTGCATGCCGACTAGGTCTCGCCAGTAATAGTCGTCATCGGCCAGTTCAGGTAGCTGTTCAGCTTTAATGAAAATCTCCAAATTTTTGATACTTTCAGCATCATCCCGAGATTCCACCCCAACCAGTTTCGCGACAACGCCTTTATTGTGCGTTCGCCAGAGGTCAACGATATATTCTTTTTTACCATCGCCCAAAAGCCATGGTGAATAATCAAATACACCCTGTGTTTCATCAGTATAGGTAGTGATTTTAACCCAACCTTTCACACCATAAGGTGCACCGATTTTGCCAATCACTATTGTGTCAGACGCTAGACTCATCTATACCTCAATTTCTGTAGTGCTTACGCAGCTACGACTTTTGCATCTTTTACCAAGCGAGCTACGCGGTCAGACAAAGTTGCACCATGTCCTACCCAATGCTCAACACGCTCAAGATCTAAACGCAGACGTTCTGCTCGACCTTGTGCAGTTGGGTTGAAAAAGCCAATGTTCTCAATGAACTTGCCGTTACGTGCACGACGACTG
Organism: Alteromonas sp. M12; assembly: GCF_037478005.1. Lineage (NCBI taxonomy): Bacteria > Pseudomonadati > Pseudomonadota > Gammaproteobacteria > Alteromonadales > Alteromonadaceae > Alteromonas > Alteromonas sp. M12. The sequence goes on from NZ_CP144164.1 coordinate 3,094,545, forward strand.
TCTGCAACCACTACTTGATAAAATGGACGCTTTTTAGCGCCACCACGCTGTAAACGAATAGTAACCATATAAATGCCTCAAACTCGTAATAGCGTTACTGTTAACTTGTTTGCCCTGCTCTTTAATGTCAAAGACACCGAAAATCAAGGCCGCCGAATTATACTGATATGGCTTAGGAATGCAACTAAGAGAGGCTTAAAAATGCTAATATTTAAACAATTAACCGTGAATATTAAAAACTGTCAGAATAAACATGAAATAAGAGTGATTAAAACGCAGTTTAATTAGCCTCGGAAAACACGTCTAACCCAAGCTCTTGCCAGCGCTGTTTAAACTCAGTTCGCTCTATTTCAAGTAATTGTTCATACGTATTCATCTTTTCTTGATAAGCAGATGTCTGGGTAATTTGGTAACGACTAGGCAAATACTTTAAACTTTCCATCAAATAATAATCCTTCACCTCGACAGTTTCTAATAACTCATTGGCCAGGCTATTTCCCCCTGTTCTGCCAACAAAATGGCATAATAGGCGTCTCTGGTGGTGGAATAAAAGTTGAGTTTACCCCATGCAGTGAAAACCCCATGCAGTTGAGCATCAATCTGTTTGGCATCTTCAACTAAACCACTGATCCGAAAACTATTGGTAATACCGATTAAATTTAACATGAAATAGTAACTCCTCCTTTTTAAGTAATCTTCAGCGGCACCATAACAATATAAGAGGAAATCTGTTACGCGGTGCTCAATTGTACAAACAATAGAAGTAGATTCAATCTGCAGACAGGATGCCAACTAAAGCGAAAAAAATTAACATTGCTGTTCTGCAAAAACCAGCAATAGACGTGACCTCATCTTATGTATTTATTCCGTTGTGGATTAAATTGCTATTTGAGACGAAATTTAGTCGTAATACCAGAATACAATTTGCCGAATAAATTAGTGGTGAAAATGGTTAAACTTAGGTGTTTTGAATCTAAGCAGCTAAAAAACTACAGATGGAGGTTCCCCCCCATCTTTTAATAATTTAGCTAATTTTGTACATCAACACAGTTAGCTAACAACCCCTTTTATTGCGACTCATTACAAATAACATACCCGTCACGAATAAAAACCACGTTGCCGGCTCAGGCATTACGGTTAATTGGCCGCGCAATTCACCGCCATTAAAGTTTTGAGTATGTAAGTTAATGTAGACATTACCAGCCATGAGTTGCTCAGCTAGAGCATCGGTAAGCGGGTTGGTGACATCATCGAAACGCCAGTCGCCCATAATTGAGCCTGAGGTTGTCCCGAGAAAAGTAAAAGTGTCAGTGTCAAAGAGGTGAATCACTCCTCCATTTGCCCCCATAGGTGCGTTGTGAAAATGTCCACCACCAGCTATATCAATAATTGGCGAGCTTAAATCCATATAATCTATTTGATAGTTAAATACATAGGAACCTGACATTCCACTAAGCTCCCCCATCGCCATGCCAGAGGCTGTGGTTACAATGGATGGAACTTCCTGCTCCCCTTCCAAGGTTGCTGAAAACATGAAACTAGCATTGGCTAAATAAGAGAAAGTAGAAAGAAGTAGCACGTAAGAGATCTTTATCATGAATTTAATTTTCATAATATTATCCTGGGTTAAATGGTGATTAAAAAACAAGCAATTAATCAGCCAATTTTTTTTACCTTCGTTATTAGTAGGTTGCAAATCATCAATTAGCAAAGTGTTAAAAAGGGTGACAGTTTTAAGGTTTATTAGGCCGCTAAACGAAGCAAAATGTAAACGGGGATTTAAAGCATCAAACAGTATTTTTCGGTGAAAAAAGGCTAGATATGAAATTAGCGCGAAATGAATATTTAACAGCTGTGATAAGAGTTAATTGTTGTTGCTGATATTCACACAGATTGCTGGAGGATATTCCTCCAGCTTAAAAACGAAAGGTAATTAACGCTTGGGTGGGAACATTCCGCCCATACCGCCAGGACCAGGTCCACCCATTCCACCACCTGGTGGCATCATGCCCTTCATGCTACGCATCATTTTTTTCATGCCGCCACCGGACATTTTTTTCATCATCTTTTGCATTTGCATAAACTGCTTGAGCAAGCGATTGACGTCTTGAATTTGCGTTCCAGAGCCTTGGGCTATGCGACGTTTACGTGATCCTTTAATAATATCCGGACGCTGACGTTCACCAGGAGTCATGGAATTAATAATGGCTTCCATTTGCGTGAACTGCTTGTCGTTGGCTTTTTCTTTCATTTGCGCAGTCATGTTACCCATGCCAGGCAATTTATCCATCATGCCCATCATGCCACCCATGTTGCGCATTTGTTCTAACTGCTCTTTAAAATCTTGCAGATCGAAGCCTTTTCCTTTTTGAACCTTCTTGGCCAGTTTTTGCGCTTTGTCTTTGTCAACTTTGCGCTCAACTTCTTCAATAAGGCTCAGTACATCCCCCATCCCTAATATGCGAGAAGCAATTCGCTCAGGGTGGAAAGGTTCTAAGGCATCGAGCTTTTCGCCCATACCAATAAATTTAATTGGTTTACCGGTAATATGACGAACCGATAATGCTGCACCACCGCGAGCATCACCATCAGCCTTGGTCAGAATCACCCCAGTTAACGGTATCGCTTCATTAAAAGCTTTAGCCGTATTGGCTGCATCTTGTCCCGTCATGGCGTCTACCACAAACAAGGTTTCGACTGGTTTTACCGCTTCGTGGAGGTTTTTGATTTCCCCCATCATTTCATTATCAACGTGTAAGCGACCCGCGGTATCGACAATCAATACATCAAAAAATTGCTTTTTAGCGTGATCAATTGCGGCATTGGCAATATCGATAGGACGTTGCAGTGAACTGGATGGGAAAAAGCCCACATCTAAATCTTCGGCAAGGGTTTGCAGTTGCTTAATCGCCGCTGGACGGTAAACATCGGCACTGACCACCAAGACTTTTTTCTTTTCACGTTCTTTTAGGTATTTTGCAAGCTTACCGACACTGGTGGTTTTACCCGCACCTTGAAGACCGGCCATCAAAATAACCGCTGGAGGCTGCGCCGCTAGATTGAGGCTTTCGTTAGCGGCCCCCATAACTGATTCAAGTTCAGATTGGACAATTTTGATGAAAACCTGTCCAGGCTTAAGACTTTTAGTAACCTCAGTACCCACTGCGCGCTCTTTAACCTGCGCAACAAAATCACGCACTACGGGTAAAGCTACGTCAGCTTCAAGTAAAGCCATTCTGACTTCACGCAAAGTTTCTTTGATATTATCTTCGGTTAATCGGCCTTTACCGCTAATGTCTCTAAGCGTTTTACCTAAACGTTCTGTGAGGTTCTCAAACATAATTCTATTATTTCCTATTTCTGATAGTCAGGATTATACCTAATGTATTTGAATATAAGAACCTTACTATTAAGAAGATTTATTTGGGCTGATCTAATATATACGGTAAACTTGTCCCGTTTTCTAACTCTAACTGTTTGAATTACTACTACTTACCATAGGGCTTTTAAAAGTGTTAATACAAATTGTCTGCATCGTTTTTTATCTGTTCGCCGCAGGCTGGGTAACGTCTCGCTTATTTCATCACCAAGGTCCGAACCCTAAACTGATGATAATACCGGCTTTTTTAGCCTTAACAACGCATCTATATCTGTTAATTGAAGCCCTCAATCAAGCTCCAGGTGCGAATATGAGCATGCTCAATGTAGCGTCATTGATTGCTTGGTTAGTAACAGTAACTATGACGGTCGCATCATTTGCTTTGGCTACCGCGATTTTAATGCCTGTTGTATTCGGTTTTTCCGCCTTAATAGTATTGCTTGGCGCGTTGATCCCAGAAGTACATATCATGCAAATTCAACTGCAACCGGACTTGGTGATTCATATTACCTTGGCTCTTCTGGCTTATGGCTGTCTAATTATTGCGGTTTTATATGCCCTTCAATTGGCTTATATAAATGAACGTCTAAAACAGAAAAAAACATCTCTTTTGCATTCTTCGCTACCTCCTTTGATGACAGTTGAGACAATATTTTTTAAATTATTGTTAGCTGGAACCATACTTTTGACCTTATCATTGATCAGCGGTTTCGTATTTCTTGATAATATGTGGGCAAAAGAACAAGCGCATAAAACCATATTGTCAGTAATCGCGTGGATAATATTTTCAGTTACTGCAATAGGTCATCACAAGTGGGGATGGCGCGGAAAACCGGTTATATCGGCAACCTTAGTTGGCGCATTCTTACTAACATTGGCTTATTTTGGTAGTCGTTTTGTGAAAGAAGTTATACTTGGCTCGTGAAGTATTTAAATATTCAGCTTGAATACTGATGAAGATAAACATACATTCATACCTGAACCTTAATATAGGAACAATTTAGTTGGACGACATCTCGACGAGTACGTTAATAACTCTGCTCGGCATTCTGATATTTCTTTCTGCATATTTCTCAAGTTCTGAAACAGGAATGATGTCTATTAACCGATATCGCCTGAAACACCTTGAAAATGAAGGCCACAAAGGTGCGCTTCGTGTAACCAAGTTACTATCGCGACCGGATAGATTAATTGGCCTGATCCTGATTGGCAATAACCTAGTTAATATTGCTGCTGCATCTGTAGCAACCATTTTATGCTTGCGTTTGTTCGGTGATGTTTGGGGTTTAGCCATCGCCAACTTCGGTTTAACCTTTGTGATTCTGATTTTTGCTGAAGTCACACCAAAAACCGTGGCCGCTCTGTATCCTGAGAAAATTGCCTTCCCTAGTTCGATTATTCTATTACCCCTAATGTTCCTGTTATATCCCTTGGTATACCTTATCAACGGAATTTGTAATGGATTATTAATGTTGTTGCGGGTTAATCCGGTCAACAATGATGGTAAAAATTTAAGTCGAGAAGAGCTACGCACAGTTGTGCATGAAGCCGGTGCCTTGATCCCTCAGAAGCACCAAGAAATGCTAGTCGGTATTTTAGATTTAGAAAAAGTTACCGCTGAAGACATTATGATCCCACGTAGTGAAATTGTATCGATTGATATTAATGACGAATGGAAGGATATTCAGCGCCAATTAGTCAACGCACAACACACTCGTGTGCTGTTGTATCGAGACAGTATTGACGATGCAGTTGGCTTTGTTCACATGCGTGACGCATTAAGATTGTTGTCTAAAGATCAATTTACAAAGGCGAGCCTGTTGCGTGCAGTGCGAGAAATTTACTTCACTCCAGAATCAACACCTCTGCACACCTTAATGTATCAATTTCAAGCGGCCAAAGAACGAATTGGTTTAGTCGTTGATGAATACGGCGATATACAAGGCTTAGTCACACTTGAAGATATCCTAGAAGAAATTATTGGTGATTTCACCACTAGTATTGCGCCAGATCATTCCAAAGAAGCAAATATTCAACAAGATGGCAGTGTCTTAGTTGATGGCAGTGCTAACCTTAGAGAATTGAATAAAGAAATGGATTGGCATTTTCCGACCGAAGGTCCAAAAACACTAAATGGACTTATATTAGAGCACTTAGAAGACATTCCTGACGCAAACATCAGTGTTCGTCTTTATGGTTATCCTATAGAGGTTATTGAAATTAAAGATAACATGGTGAAAACCGTGAGAGTATTACCAGCTTATTACAGCATGCCACCTGAAGAAGACACGAATTAACCGTAAATTTTCCTAGCGCGTAAAATTACTTTCCGTATTAAGATTGTTTTTGTGCACGCTTGAGTAGGATGGCTTGCTTCATTTTCTCTACGTTTTCGTTAAGTTTTGCTAAGCGCACGTAAATATTCTCCAACTCATCATCATGAGTTAGTTGCGATTGTTCCACGTGCTGCTGCAATGCCTGCTGTAAGTAAGCAGGTAAACTTTTACTAGACATAGGCCTCCCCTCAGATTTTTATCGGAATAAAACGCAAAAACTGTAGGGTATTGAAGCGGAATTTAGCAGATATATTATTTAGGGGTGTATGTTTTAACGATGTGACCTTTCGACTCTTCAACATTATAGTCAATACAAACAATTGTACCGGTAGAAAACATTCTCAATTCATCTATTTCACACATCTCATCAACCAGATAACTGACAAATGGCATATGGCTAACTAAAAGCAATCCAGTAACATTTGGGTGTTGTTCAGCAAATTGGTCAATAGAATAATGTAATGCCTGACAATTGCCGCTAGGCACTAAATCTGAATTAGAGCGTATATCAACAATCTTTGTCGCAAGGTTTACTTGCTGAAATGTTTGTTGCGCCCTTACAAATGGGCTCACCATGGCGTGGCTTAGTGGTACCTTTGACTCTTCTGCAAACGATTGCAGCCAATTCCCACTTTGCTTAGCCTGAGAAATACCATAGTCATTTAACGGTCTTAATTGATCATTTTGCAAAGATGGTTTGGCTTCACCATGGCGCATCACAAAAATGTACATAATTGGTCCATATTACGAGAGCTTTCAACACAAACTATTGTGCAGATTGTTATGAATATCAATATTGCCTGAATTCAATTTCATATAGTAGAGTCGAAATGCAATAAAAACGATATGTTTTAGAGGTTTATTTTTTAATTTAGACAAAATAGCTGTTAAGGGTAAGTTAACTACTCATTTATTGAGATTTAAAGTCGATATGAATAATTAAGCACGAAAAATAAACAGGTTCAATTCGTTTCTACTTTTTCATTTTTCCAATTCGTCATTTTTTAATAAACAAATTCAGCCAGTTTATTTAAAAAAATTTTTATTGAGTTATGCTTGTTATCAAACTTCCAAGAAGGTGATCTAGTTGCAGCTAAGTATAAACGACAAACGGGCCTATCTACAGGTTACACTTGCCAATGGCCTGCGAGTATTATTAGTGAATGATGCTGATTGTCGAAAATCTGCAGCAGCAGTGTGCGTTCAAGCCGGACATTTTGATGATCCGGCTGATATTCATGGCCTAGCCCATTTACTTGAACATATGCTATTTAATGGCAGTGAGATGTTTCAAGATGCAGACAACTTAGATAAATTCCTTTCGCCCCATAGCGGCAGTGTTAACGCTTATACCGGCACGGAATTTTCGAATTACCATTTCGATGTATCACATACATATTTGCCAGAGGGGCTGCAGCGATTTGCTGACATGCTGTTTAACCCGCTATTTAGCAAAAAGGCAATCGACAAAGAAATAAAAGCCATTGATGCTGAGTTCAACTTAAAAATACATGACGATTTGCGACGCCTCTACCAAGTACACAAAGAAACATGCAATCCAAATCACCCATTTAGTAAATTTTCAGTGGGTAACGGAGAAACGTTCTGCGCGCACTCCATAGAAAAAATTCAAAGTGCGCTAATTGAGCTGCATAAAAAGCACTATATACCCAACAATATGACCTTATGTATTGTCAGTAACATGTCTTTAGAAGAACAACAAAAATGTGTAGAAGACAGGTTTGGCACAATCAAATCTGGTAGTGATTTTGAGCGCCCCACGCCACCACCTTTGTATTTGCCAAACCAGTTGGGTGTCAAAATAAGTATTAAACCGATCAAAGATGCGCGCCGCTTAATAATTAGTTTCGCATTACCAGACATGCAACATTATTGTGATTCAAAACCACTGGAATTTATTAGTCATTTATTAGGGGATGAGGGTAAAGGTAGTCTACTGACGCATTATAAGCGCATGAATTGGGCGACTAACCTAAGTGCTGGAGGCGGCATCAATGGAACTGGCTTCAAAGATTTTAATGTCAATTTACAACTTACTGAAGTCGGCAAAGACAATATTTCAGAAGTGCTAAATAGTCTATTTTATTACCTCAAGCTCATTCGCAATAATGCACTTGACGAATGGCGCATTAAAGAGAAAGCCATTTTAGGAAAATTGGCTTTTGACCACATCGAAAATGCAAAGCCCTTAGATGACGCAGTACAATTTTCCAATTTAATGTTTCACTACCCTGAAGCCGATATTTTAACAGGTGATTATTTAATTACCGATTTTTCAGTGCAACCAATTGAGACTTGCTTAACTTTCATGAGTCCAGAGAATATGCGCTTGAAGTTAATCAGTAAAGACGTGCAAACAAACAAAGTTGCACGTTGGTACGAAACCCCTTATGCGATTGAATCTATAGATGGGAATTTATTAAAAGCACTGTCGACACCTAGCGACCTCGATGACGTTCATTTGCCTCCCCCCAATCCATACATAACAGAATCCTGTGAACTGGTAGACGTGGATGACAAATATCTCTTACCTAGCAGAATTTTGCATGAGCAAAACTTACAGGTATGGTTTGCGCAGGATTCACTATTTAGTCAACCCAAAGGAGATTGCTTTATTTCGTTTGATTGCGAGGCGGTTACCCAAGGGGCCAAAATTTCGGCCTACAAGCGTTTATGGGTTGCATTGATGGTGGAGCATTTAAATGACCAATTTTACCATGCCGGTGTTGCAGGGTTGCATTATCATTTGTATGCGCATCAAGGTGGTTTTTCTATTCACACAAATGGTTTTTCGCACAACCAACTTGAACTCAGTATAAATATTTTAAATCAAGTGATGGCCGACGTTGATCTAAAACCGCTGTTTGAACAGGTAAAACACAAACAACTTCAAAACTTACAAAATTCACTATTAAATAAACCGATTAACCGTTTGTTTTCGCGGCTTTCAGGCTTAATTCAGCGCTTTACTTATGCGCCACTAGAATTATTACCACTGGTTGAAAATGCCACAATAGAAGATATCTACTGGCTCAAAGAGCAATTATTTAAAAATTACTCGGTTGAGGCGTTTGTGTTTGGCAATTGGACAATGCAACAATCTAAGCAGTTTGCAAGTAGATTGAAAGATATGCCTAAACCTAGTCAAACGGGAAGTCAAATAAAGCGTGAAGTAGTTGATTTAAAGCATACTATTCACTATAAAAATCAGGTAATGAGTCAACACCCAGATTCTGCAGTAGTGCTTTATTTACAAACACCTACAGCCTCAATTAAAGATGTTGCGTTAACCATTTTAGTGGAACAGTTATTGGCCTCACCCTTTTTTCATGAAATTCGAAATGAAAAACAATTAGGTTACTTGGTTGGCAGTGGTTATTTACCCCTTAATCAACACCCCGGCATGGTTTTTTATGCACAATCACCTAATTTCAGCGCGAAACAAATTTTGATTGAAATACAGAGTTTCCTTGCACAAATCACTGCAAGCATAGATGACTATGAAGAAGTTTGGTCGCACGTTAGAACCAGCGTGTCTAAACAGTTGCAAGGTAATGACACCAATCTAACCGCTAAAGCACAAAGGTTATGGCTTGCCATTGGTAACCAAGACCTTGAGTTTAATTTACAGACAGCAATAGCAAAAGCCCTTTTTTCATTAACCTTTGACGACATCAAGACCTTCTGTCAACTACTGATAGCGCCTGCAAATGTTGGGACCCTCGTACTATATTGTTGTGGAGATAAAAATAAGCCGGAAGATATTCCAGCAGATGGCAAAGAGATCGATGATTTAACGGCGTTTAAACATCAAGCAAGTTACATTATCTAAATTTTGAGGTTGCGCAAAGTGACATGGCGCTTAACTACCATCACTTCCAATTTGCATGTTCCTGACTTTTTAAACCAGTATTTTAGAACGGTTTTTAAACGAAAATGTAAATATTTGTTATTTAAACGGTAAAGAAGTCACTCAGAACTTGTACAGTGCACTTAAATTGGGCATATTAGCTACCTTAGTTCGTCACATTGTCATTGCTTTTTATGAAAATAATAATAATAAAAAAACAAAATGCATTTGAGATAGGTGAAACATCGATTTGAGACGATTATTTCAGTCTACTGGGCTAATCGCATTAATCATGCTTTTGTCCTTATCCTATTCTAAATCCTACGCCAATGTAGCAGATATTCAGCTTCGTAATTTCTCGGTGCAACAAGGCCTGTCTCAAAGAACCGTTTTAGATATTATTGAAGATAAAGATGGATACATTTGGTTCGCCACAGTCGATGGCTTGAACCGTTTTGACGGCACATATTTCAAACAATATACCCCTAAATTACCAGACGAAAAACAGTTTCCCATTGAAGTGATTCGAAAATTATTTATCGATTCCAACAATAACCTATGGTTTTCAAGTATGGGGGCAATTGCCAGGTACCTACCGGAAAAAGATGATTTCCAAGTGTATGGCCGAAAGAACTCTAATTTAAAATCCAATATATTTTGGGCTATTGGTGAAACCAAACAAGGTAAATTACTTTTTTCAGGTGAAACATCACTTTACGAATATAACCCAGAATTAGATGACTTTACTGACGTTGAATTTAGTAACGGTGCTAAATTAAATGACTCAGTAAGAACTATTTACGCTGAAGACGATATTATTTGGTTAGGTACTGAAAAAAGCGGCATTTATGCTATCGACCCAAAAACTAACTATTTATACAATTTACAAGAGAAAAACCCCTGGAATATTCAGTTAAATGCGAAAACCCTGTTTGATATAGTAAAAATTGATAACCAGTATTGGTTAGGTACTTCGGTTGGCGCTATTGTTTTATCAGAAGATTACCAGATAGAGTTACAACTGGATGCCTTGCGAAATGATCAACTGAAAATTATTAACAACACTGTTCGTACCATAGTACAAAGCGATGATGGCAACGTTTGGTTAGGTACCACAGATGGTATCAGTATTTATGATAGTAGAGAGCAGTCAGTATTTTCCATTGACCGAGATAATGGAAAATACATAGGGTTAATTAACACAATCATTATTAAAGCTTATAAAAGTAGTAATAATTCAATTTGGTTTGGTACACATGCGGCAGGTCTTTTCCAATATCATAAATTGTTTTCCGCGATTAAACATTTCAAAATAGTTAATGATAATTTGCCGGGCATTAGTAATAGTGTCTGGGGGTTTGCAGATAACGGTGATAAAACTATATGGATAGCTCCGTTAAGTGGAGGAGTCAGTTTATATAATATCCAAACAGGTGAATTTAGACGCTTTTTGCAAGAATCCACTACTCTCGTCTGGGATGTGGAGGTTGATGCAGAAAAACGCTTGTGGCTGGCCACTGATACCGGTATTCATGTTTATGAATTCAAAGATGACAATTTAAATCATGTAAAAACGTTATTTTCAGGAACACCGATAACCGAATTAGAGCCGATGCAAGAGCAGTTCTGGGTAAAAGACATTAAGGAGCATTCTTTTTTAGTCGATGCTAAAGACCTAGCCAAAACACCAACAGAAATATCTTATAAAGGCTTGAATAGTGGAGTGATAGCCCAACTGCTTTTAGATAGCCAAAACAATATATGGCTAAAAACTGATGCAGGCATTGTTGTTACCGATCAAAACTACGCAAACTCTACTCGTATCTTATTACAAAACAATTTAGACGAAGACCAACCCGTGGTTTATAACGTTCATGAAACGGCTGATGCGTTTTGGGCGTCCACAGGAAAACACGGAATTTTCAAACTTGATAAAAAAACATATGCCCCGATAGAACAGATCCACCCCCGTGGATATAACGTGAGAGGCATTGTCGTAAATTCCGTACTAGATACCCAAAATCAAACATCGGTATGGCAATGTAGTCAATCAGAAATTTGGCAAATTTCATTGGAAACAGGTGAGATATTACAGTTAATTCCTCGACAAACTTTGGATTACAATGATTTGAACCAAGGCGCCACCTTGATGACAGCAGAAGGTATGTTGTTTTTTGGTGGCACAGATGGCTTCCATGTTTTTAATCCCCAAAAACTCACAGATTTAACGCTGGGAAATAGCGGAACAGCATCCCCCTTACCAACCTTAAGTCCGCCCAAAATCACTGAATTATGGATTCACAATAAACCTGTAGCTATCGGTGTTGAAGGCTCGCCATTAACTAAACCCTTGAGTTTAACTAGTTCTATCTCTTTGTCTTACGAAAACATTCCATTTACTTTGTATTTCGATCATATTAATTCGTTGTATCAAAATGAGTTGAACTATCGTTATCGATTACTGGGTTGGCGAGATACCTGGATTGAAACCGGCAATAATGGAAGGTTTGCTTCCTTTTCCATTGAAACCTATGGAAACCATGTTTTTGAAGTCCAAGGACGTATTGGTGATGGGCCTTGGTCCAAGACCGCAAGACTTAACATAATGATTTCACCGCCGCTTTGGCTAGATACACCAGCCATGGCGTTGTATGGATTGTCCGCCATTCTTGTATTATTGCTGATGTTACGGCAATACAGGCGTAAACTGGCGGTACAAAATGCCATTAAAGAAAGTGAAGAACGTCTAAAGCTTACCCTTTGGAGCAGTGGAGATGAACTCTGGGATTGGGATGTTTACCGAGGGCAGGTATATCGTGCCAATACATGGGGAACGATGGATTTTCCGCAAGACGACATTCGTTCGAACAGTTCCTATCAAGCCAATATCCATCCCAATGATATGTTACGGGTTCAAGAAGCGCTAAAGACCCACATCGATAAAAAATCGGACTATTTCCAAGTTACCTATCGAGCTCGCACATTTAAAGGTGATTGGGTTTGGATTTTAGATAGAGGGATGATTGTCAAGCGGGATAATAATGATCAGCCGATTAGGATGACTGGTACTCTTAAGAATATCAGTCATTTAAAACAAGCTGAAGAACAGCTTAAACTTTACGAACGTTCAATTGAAACCATTTCTGACGGTGTGTTTATTGCCGATACAACCTTCCGCTTTATTTCAGTTAATCAGTCTTATTGTAATTACACCGGTGAAACCCGTGAGCAGGGTTTAGCTAGCTATCTTAAATTCAATCAATACCCGGAAGCTTTCACCGAGGAAGTGAAAAAAGCACTGCGTCAAAAAGGCAATTGGAATGGCGAAGTTGAATCTAGACGCGCCAATGGCGAACGCTATGAAATGGAATTGAATGTCGATGCGATCCATGGAGAAGATGGCAAAACAACTCATTATGTGGGTGTATTTTCGGATATCACTTCTCGTAAAAGCACCGAAAAAGAATTGTTGAAATTGGCCAATACTGACCCACTAACAGAAATGCCCAATCGATCTTTTTTCCAAGCTAGCCATCACAACCTAGTGCGTAAAGATGTGCCCCATGCGTTAGTGTGTTTAGACATGGACAACTTCAAAAAAATCAATGACTCTTTAGGTCACCAAACCGGTGACATTTTGATTAAGCAAATTGGTAAAAGGCTGCAAAAAATTACCGGCACCAATGCAACATGTTACCGCTTAGGCGGCGATGAATTCAGTATTCTAGTCGACCGCGAAGAAGATATGCAGCGCATTAACCATTATGCCCAGCGTATTTTAGATCAGATGGCCCACCCGTTTTTGATTAACAAACAAGAATTTGTTTTAGGGGCAAGTGTTGGTATCGCTTTCTATCCTGAAGATGGTACTTCAACTCAAGAGCTGTTAAAAAATTCTGATACTGCGATGTATTTTGCCAAAAATGCTGGCGGCAACAAATACCAATTCTTCAGCGGTGAAATGAACCAAAATGCAGTTCGCCAATTACAAATCGAAAACCTTATCCGCTATGGCTTGAAAGATGACTTGTTCACTGTTTTCTATCAACCTAAAGTTGATATCGCCACCGGCAGACTTGTAAGCATGGAAGCCTTAGTGCGTTTTGAACACCCCGACAAAGGTATTGTCAGCCCAGCTCAATTTATTCCCTTAGCAGAAGAAACGGGTCAAATCATTGACATTGGCGAGCAAGTACTTCGCAAAGCCTGTGAAGATACTAAACGTTGGGTTTCACAAGGGTTATTCACTGGGCGTGTAGCAGTGAATATCTCGGCTCGACAATTTGAATTGCCGGATCTTGATGATCGTATTTCCCGTATATTACAAAAAGTAGGCTTATCACCGCTCCATTTAGAGTGTGAGATAACGGAAGGCACGCTAATGCAAAATCCAGAGCAAGCCTTGCAAATGATGCAAAGATTGCGTGAGAAGGGCATACACCTCGCGTTAGACGACTTTGGCACCGGCTATTCATCTTTAGCATATTTGAAGAAGTTCCCGCTCAATACGCTGAAAATAGATAAAGCTTTTATTGATGACATCGCTATTAGTAGCGTAGACAAACATATGACCGCAGCAATAATTAATATAGCCCACAATCTAGGGTTAAAAGTAGTTGCTGAGGGCGTAGAACAAGAGAAACAGCTCGAAATTCTGAGCCTTTATGATTGTGAAATGTTGCAGGGCTACTTATATAGTAAACCCTTAAATGCCAAAAAGTTTGAAAAACTGTTGGCCGAAAATGTCCACATTAGCCAATTAATCGGCACGAATTAACCTACACTCCGGTTAATTCGTTATCTTCTAGGTATCACCAACCCGCTCGCTTGCTGACTAACAGTCAAAATTCCAACGCCAGAATATCGACTTTTGATATTAGTTGTGGAATTGACGTCCAATGATGAACTCTTAATTTTTAAAAAATCCTGCAAAAACAACAAAAATCCCAAACCATTGAATTATAGGGTTAATTTATCTGAATGTGAGGATTTCAACGCTCTAATCGGTAAAATATTTCAGCAAAAGTTAAAGTTGGCATATTCCTCGCAGATATATAAATGATTGACAAAAAATTGTCAGTTATAAAATTAAAATAATACAGAAGTATCAAAGAGGAACCGAAAGATGTTAAAAGCTTATGCTGTAGCACTAATGCTAACTACGACACCTACAAGCGCAAACTTAGATGGTGCCAATATAACCGAACAGCAAAAAACTGTATCGACTAGTTCAAACAAAGTCCTTAAGCCTGGTGGCGGTATTGGATTCGACACTAACAAGGTTCTTAAGCCTGGTGGCGGTATCGGATTCGATAATAATAAGGTTCTTAAGCCTGGTGGCGGTATTGGTTTTTAAGTGCTAATGCATTGGATTTTAGAATATGACAAGGACAGTATTTGAAAAAAGAGAGGTTATCCTCTCTTTTTTTTATGCCCTACACTCTTAGCAGAGAATTATTAAAACCACGAGATTGACGCAAAGCGACTCGTTGAGAAATTGAAAACATTGGTAAGATCATGGGACCAAACATAAGCCCTGCTAACGCCCACTTTTTAGCTGGTAACGCACTTTTGAAAGCTTCAACATAGTAATATACGCTAAACACTAAACAACTTATTATCGCTAAAATCATTTTCGCCCGCCTATGCATAGTTTCAATCGCGCAAATTATACTCAAGCAAACTTACAAAACTAGTAGTTTTAGAGGTTTCAACTAAAAAAGCCGAGCAAAGCCCGACTTTTAACAATTTAATTACAAAAACAAACCCTTTAAATAGACAATTCATTTACCAGTAATTTACATTCCATCAATAGATTCAGCAGCTCAATAGAAGGTTTCATCATTATCCGCCATCTCAACCAGTTTGGTTGCTGGAAGATATCTATCACCGAATTTACTGCTGTAATATTGTAAACGCTCGACAACAAATTTTGCGCCAAGCTTATCCATGTAATGGAAAGGACCACCAAGAAATGGCGGAAAACCAATACCAAAAATAGCGCCAATGTCACCATCTCGTGGATTACGAATCACACCTTCATGCAAACACATTGCCGCTTCATTTAGCATTAACATTACGCAACGTTCAGATATTTCAACTCCGCTCATGCGTTGTTCTGGTTTTATACCCAAAAGCTCATAGACACTTTCATCAACTTCTTTTCCCGAATTCTTTCCGGAATAAGCGTAAAAACCACGTTTGTTCTTTTTGCCTTTACGATCATCAGCAAGCACCTTATCGAATGCATCTGCTGACTTAAATCGGTCACCAAATTGAGCCATTAAAATAGGTATTATTTTCGTGCCTACATCTATACCAACTTCATCTAACAACTTAACAGGCCCCACTGGGAAACCGAATTTAACTAAGGATTTATCAATATGCTCAATTGGCTCACCGGATAAGAGTATATTTGCCGCTTCATTCATATGAGGAGCTAGAATACGGTTGACGTAAAAGCCAGCTCCATCTTTAACCACAATAGGTGTTTTACCCTGTTTACGAGCCAGCTCCACCGTAGTTGAAATGGTTTTATCTGAGGTTTTATCATGGGCAATAACTTCAGCAAGCGGCATCTTGTCTACCGGTGAAAAGTAATGCAATCCAATAACTTGTTCTGGTCGAGCAGCCTTTTCAGCTATTTGAGCAATGGGAATTGACGATGTGTTAGTGGCAAATATCGTATTTTCATTACAATTAGCCTCTACATCATTGACCATGGACTGTTTTAACGCTAAGTCTTCAAAAACGGCCTCAATCACTACATCGGTATCTTTAAATCCTGCGTAGTCAACACTCCCAGTCAATAAAGACATTTGCTGCTGCATTTCAGACTTTCGCATAAACCGGCGTTTAACCTTTTTATTTAAAAGATCAAAGGAGTATTTCATCGCATTAGCGACTCCCTCAGACCGGATATCTTTAATTCTGGCGGGTAACCCTGCTTTAGTAGCGGTAACAAACGCAATACCACCGCCCATCAATCCACCACCTAAGATACCCACTTTTTTCAACTGTCCAGGCTCAACACCGCTAACACCTGTTTCTTTTTTCATTTCCGTAGTAGCGAAAAAGATATTACGCAGTTGTTCAGATTCAGGGGTCATAACCAAATAAGCAAAGTTCTTAGCTTCTACCGCCATCCCTTCCTGTATGCCCTTATCAAAGCCTGTTTCAATACAATCAATAATTAATTCAGGAGCGGGATAATTGCCCTTAGTTTTACTTATGGTTTGTTTTCTTGCTTGTTTGAAAAGAGTATTGCGTCCAATTGACGTTTTTTCTAAGAATTGGCTCGCTAAATTCATTTTAACGGGTGTGCGTTGCGGTTTTGACTTCAACGCCATTTCTGTGGCCACCTCGAGCAGAATCGAACGTGGAACCATATCATCAACAATACCGTATTTTAGTCCTTGCTTAGCTCGTACTGCAGCACCAGTGAGCATCATTTTCATCGCTTGCTGGATACCAATTAATCGCGGCAAACGTTGCGTGCCGCCGCTTCCTGGAAGCAACCCAAGTTGCACCTCAGGCAAGCCCATTTGGGTTATTTTATCGTCAGTACATACTCTTGAATGACAAGCTAAGGCCAACTCAAGACCGCCACCTAGTGCCGGACCATGAATTGCAGCGACAAAATGCACTCGCATGTCTTCTATACGCTGAAAGATTTGTTGTCCGCCTGTGGCAATCGTCTCGACATCCTGAGCAGTCTCACAAGAGGCTAACATACTAATATCAGCACCCGCTATAAAGGAGTTTTCTTTGCCACTGACAACCACCACCCCCTTAATTTTACTATTGCTTTCGATTTCATCTAGCATTACTGAAATTTGATCTGCAAATTCCATTTTTAGCGTGTTCATCGACTCGCCAGGCACATCAATAGTTAATATAGCAACGCCATTGTCTTGTAGATCTAGAGTAAAGGCGCTATTTTGCTGAGATACTTTAGTCTCTTCAGATACTTGGCCCGCTTGAGTTAGTTCAGTTTCTTTATTCGCATTATCCACGTAATTCCCCTTACTCTGTTTCAACAATCATTGCAGCACCAAGGCCACCTGCAGCACACGCAGTCACTAAACCTGCACCACCGCCTTTGCGGTTAAGATCATTTAGCATTTGAGTGATCATCCGCGTACCGGTTGCTGCAAATGGGTGTCCGTAAGCAATTGAACTTCCCATTTGATTGAACTTGTCCATATCTATTTCACCAGTGGCTTTACTTCGCCCTAGCTTTTCTTGTGCAAATTTGTCGCTTGCAAACATTTTGATATTTGCCAGTGTTTGCGCAGCGAACGCTTCATGCATTTCTATTAATGTTAGGTCGTTTAAGGTCATCCCTGCTCTGTCCAATGCAATTGGTGACGCATAAGATGGTCCCATCAACATATCTTCCCAAACGTCTATGGCAGCAAACGCATAACTACGAATGTACCCTAACGGTTTATAGCCTAATTCTTTTGCGCGGCTTTCCGTCATCATCACGATTGCAGATGCGCCATCGGTTAATGGTGTTGCATTGGCAGCGGTTACTGTACCGTGTTTTTTATCAAAAACAGGGCGAAGCTTGGCATAGCCTTCTAACGTTGAATCGAAGCGCACATTGTTATCTTTTTCCAATGCCCCTTTGTATGGTTCGGCGTAAGCTGTCATGACTTCATCGTCTAAAAAGCCTTCATTCCAGCTCTTAGCTGCCAAGGAATGAGAACGATGAGCTAAGGCATCTTGTTCCTGTCGTGAAATGTTATGGGTTTTAGCCATTTGCTCGGCTGTCTGTCCCATTGATAAACCAGTGGAATATTCAGCTACTGCGGGCGGAACAGGCAATAAATCTTTGAATCCAAGCTTTTTAAACACATTCCACTTCTGACCAAGTGTTTTGGTTTTTTGCAGATCGGTAAGCGCTCTAGCAAGAGGTTTTGAAACCCCAATAGGCGACACTGAAGTTGAGTCAGCTCCGCCAGCAATACCAACGGCGATGTTTCCTGCCATCATAGATTCAGCAATATTGACTGTGGCTTGAAAACTAGTCGCACAAGCTCTGGAAACGGAATACGCATCAGTATGCACGTTCATGCCAGTGCCAAGTACAATTTCTCTAGCAATGTTTGGCGCTTCAGGCATTTGCACAACTTGGCCATAAACAAGTTGCTCCACTAAATTGGGATCCAAATTATTGCGTGTAATCATCTCGTTGACGACTAATTTCCCCAAATCAACAGCGGGTACGCCATGAAAATAAGTCGCCATTTTCGCAAAAGGAGTCCGTAGACCCGCCACTATAGCGATCCTATCGCCACTGCGAGTAGTAACTGTTTGTTTTGCTGACATTATTTGTCCTCGTATTTTTGCCGGCCAGAGTGGTCTGACCTGTAATGTATGAGCCAATTGTACAGAGTGTTAGATAAAATTCAAATTCTAGTTAACAAATTAGCTTTTCGCATAGATTCCCGATTAATTTGGCAATTTGTAACATTGTATTTCGAAAAGGGAACCTTATATAAAAGGATGTGTCACTATGTAGCACCAAATGCACATCGCATTTATCTGATGTACACCCTTTTTCATCGTAGTTAGGACAAATTAATGGCAGTTGAACAATTCAAGCGATTACAAGCGTATCTTGATTCGCAGGTGATCGGACAAAACAACCTAACCCACAACATTATGATCGCCTTGTTGGCAAATGGGCATTTGTTGGTTGAAGGCCCTCCAGGTTTGGCTAAAACACGAGCGGTAAATGCTTTAGCGCAGGGGATTGAAGGTGATTTTCACCGTGTTCAATTTACGCCCGACTTGCTTCCTGCCGATTTGACCGGGACTGATATTTATCGCCCTGAAACCGGAGAGTTCGTTTTTCAGAAAGGTCCTTTGTTCCATAACTTAGTACTTGCTGACGAAATCAACCGAGCACCGGCTAAGGTTCAATCAGCATTACTTGAAGCCATGGCAGAAAAACAAATCACCGTGGGTAATAAGACCTACCCTCTTTCAGATTTATTTTTGGTAATGGCAACTCAGAACCCGATTGAACAAGAAGGTACCTATCCATTACCTGAAGCTCAGCTAGACCGCTTTTTAATGCACTTAGAAATTGATTATCCTGGGGCCGAGACAGAGTTAGAGATTTTGCGTTTAACGCGGGATGAAGCCATTGGCAGTCAAAAAATCAATTCTGATATTATGAATCAAGCGGTTATTTTTGCGGCACGTAAAGAAGTATTGCAGATTCATTTAGCAGAATCTTTAGAAAAGTATCTTGTAGAGCTCATCATTGCCACTCGGACACCGGAAAAATATGATCCACAACTGGCTAATTGGATTGAATTTGGGGCCAGTCCACGGGCAACCATTGCGTTAGATAAGTGCGCAAGAGCACATGCTTGGTTAATGGGGAGAGACTTTGTGGGGCCCGATAATATTCGTGCAGTATTCCACAATGTATTACGCCACAGGTTATTACTAAGCTATGAAGCCGAGGCTGAAGGCGTCGATGCTAATCAGCTATTAGACCGTATTTTAACGCTTGTTCCAGTACCATAGACCTTATCCTATGCAAGATGTATCAAACTGGTTGACCCGGTTAAATGCTGATGGTGTTAGTTTAAACATCAAACAGCTACTGTATTACCAAAAAAAGACTAGCCTACTCAACT
The DNA here is from genome assembly GCF_037478005.1 of Alteromonas sp. M12. Taxonomy (NCBI): domain Bacteria; kingdom Pseudomonadati; phylum Pseudomonadota; class Gammaproteobacteria; order Alteromonadales; family Alteromonadaceae; genus Alteromonas; species Alteromonas sp. M12. The sequence continues at coordinate 3,114,792 of NZ_CP144164.1, forward strand.
TGGCGCCCCGTAAAACCATCCAATCAAAGTTGGCGGGAAGTTATTTGGCGAAAACCAAAGGCCGGGGAATGGAGTTTGATGAAGCGCGACATTATCAACCTGGTGACGATATACGAGCCATTGATTGGCGAGTCACTGCCCGTTCTGGAAAAACCCATACAAAGCTATATAGGGAAGAAAAAGAACGCCCCATTTTTATTTTGGCAGATCTATCGCCTAACATGCACTTTGGCACTCAATTACTCTATAAGTCGGTGCAAGTTGCTCATTTAGCGGCATTGATTGCATGGTCTGCGACAAATCGTGGCGATCGAATTGGTGGCCTGGTGTTTAATCAACACCAACACCGAGAATTCAAACCACTGACTAGGAAAAAGGCTGTTCTAGGATTACTACACGGATTAGTAGAGGTTCATCAACCTGATGATTTACAACCTGGAAACTTCCAATTTTCTGATGCTTGTGCACGCTTGAGAAGACTAGTTCACCCTGGTAGCTTAGTCTTTGTACTAAGTGATTTTCAAAATCTCAACGAAGCAGCGAAACAGCACCTGAGTCGTATATCAAGGCACAGTGAAGTAGTGGCTTATTCCATCACCGACCCCTTTGAACATGATTTGCCCAAAGTATCAAATTCACAAACAGTTGAAGTTACCGATGGCGTTGATCAGCAAACGTTAGTGTTAGGAGAAAAAACCGTTTCTCAACAATATCATCGTTCTCATCAACGTCAATTTGAACAAATATCACGCACCTTGCAGCAATGCAAAACCCAGTTATTAAATGTTAGTGCTGCGGTTCCTATCGAACAACAGCTAGTTGAAAAGCGTGGAGAAATTGCATGAATCCGCTAGATCAGTTAGCCGACATTCAACTTCCCCAAGAGGTCAGTATCTGGCCTTTAGCCTGGGGATGGTGGGTATCAGCTATTTTGGTTTTGTTAATCTTAGTTAGCATTATTTATGGCGTTCGACACTACATACTTCATCGTCGAGCCAAAAAAGCAGCACTTTTGGCGCTATCAGCTATCGATTTAAACCAACAAAATGCGATTTCGCAAATCAATATTGTGCTAAAACGAGCGGCCTTAAGTTATTTTCCTCAAGAGCAAATAGCCTCGCTTCACGGGCAACAATGGAGCGCATTTTTAAGCAGTCAATTATCTGTAAAACAACAACAGAGTTTTCAACATGAAATTCAAGAATTTGTTGATTTACTGTATCGAGATGCGCCTAACAAAGATGTTAATAAAGCGGCCCTAACGGCTAAAACGTGGTTGCAATCGGCATTACCACCTAAACGAAAATCCAATCGCACGGTGCTGATTGAGGAGGCTCCTAATGTTTGAGTTTGCTTGGTGGTGGGCATTGTTCGCATTACCGTTGCCGTTGCTTGCATTGTTACTGCCCAAAAAGGAAAGACAGCAAGGAGCTGCTTTACGCGTCCCAGCGTTAACGGCAAATTTGGCAACCAATAACAAAAAAACCGGCCCGAATCGAATCAATTTGATAATCGCCATTTTGGCCTGGATAGCATTAGTTATCGCAGCCGCTCGTCCACAATGGTTAGGCGAGCCTGTTAACATTCCATCTGAAGGACGGGATTTAATGCTAGCGGTAGATTTATCCGGCAGTATGAATCAAGAAGATATGGTGGTGAATGGCCGTCGAGTAAATCGCTTAATCATGATTAAAAGCGTACTCAGTGATTTTATCGAAAGACGGGTTGGTGACAGGTTAGGTTTAATATTATTTGCCGACACAGCTTATTTACAAGCTCCACTAACCTATGACAGAAAAACGGTTGAGCAACTGCTACTTGAAAGTCAGATTGGCTTAGTTGGCGAACAAACGGCAATTGGCGATGCAATTGGATTGTCTATAAAACGTTTTGCCAACCGAGAAGAATCAAACAAAGTGATCATTTTATTGACCGACGGACAAAACACTGCGGGCAATATTACTCCGGCACAAGCCAACGAACTGGCCATAAACAATGATGTAACCGTATACACGATAGGGGTTGGCGCAGATTCTATGATAACCCAAGGTTTTTTTGGGCAGCGTCGAACGAACCCATCGAGAGATTTGGATGAAAAAATGCTAACTGAACTTGCCGAGTCCACGGGCGGCCAATACTTCAGAGCCAAAGATACCCAGTCTTTACAGCAAATTTATTCTATTTTGGATGCTCTAGAGCCCATTGAACGAGAAAACCGCCAGATGCGCCCGTTGCAAGCGTTATATTTTTATCCGCTAGCATTGGCACTTATTTTCAGTTTTTTAATTGCCTTAAATAGTTCTCTAGGATGGATAAAACAACGATTTTTGGGGAGGCTACAATGATTAATTTAGACAGCTTCCATTTTTTACGACCTGAATGGTTTTTTGCATTAATCCCACTGCTGTTATTACTGATTTTATTGATGAACATACACAGACGTCAATCTGGTTGGCAGTCAGTTGTAGCAAGTCACCTTTATCAGCACCTTATATCTGAAAAAGGCAACAGCCAAAGGCGTCCACCATTAAGCTTAGTGGCTTTAGGCTGGATAATTGCCGTTACCGCGTTGGCTGGACCAAGCTGGGAAAGGCTCCCTCAGCCGGTTTTTCAACTCAATGCTGGCAAAGCAGTAGTGCTAGACATGTCCATGTCGATGCGCTCCACAGACTTAACGCCAGACAGATTGACCCGTGCAAAATACAAAGCTATTGATTTAATTAATGAAATTTCTGAAGGTGATGTTGGATTAGTCGCCTATGCGGGCGATGCTTTTACCATTAGTCCGTTAAGTTCAGATGCGCAGAACCTAACAGCTTTACTACCAAGCCTAACGCCAGAAATTATGCCGGTATCAGGCAGTGAACCCTATCTAGGTCTCAAAATGGCGGCCGAATTACTCAAAAATGCTGGTTTTTTAGAGGGCGATATATTTTGGATAACCGACGGTGTGGAAGTTTCACAATTAGCCGAATTGAATACTTATATTGAAAGCCTTCCCTATCGTATTTCCATTTTGGGAGTGGGCACAGCTGAAGGTGCTCCTATTCAATTGCTTGATGGTGACTTTTTGAAAGACAATAGAGGCGCCATAGTTATCCCTAAAATGGATGCACAAATATTGTCAGGTTTAGCCCGCAAAAGCGGTGGAAAGTTTTATGCGATTACAGCAAATGACAGTGATATTAAATATTTAACTGAGCAAAGCTTAATAAATCACGAAACAATTTCAAACAAAGATGACAATGAACAGTTTGGTGATGAATGGCAAGAAGCCGGCCCTTATCTGCTTTTGCTGTTGTTACCGCTAGCCGCTTTGGCTTTTCGAAGAGGTTATGTTGCGATATTTTTAGTTACCTTGGTAACCAGTTCATTGGCGCCCCAACCCGCCTTTGCAAATACCTGGCAAGACTGGTTTAAAAACAGAGATCAACGCGGTTTAGAGTCTCTGCAAAAGCAAGATTATGAGCAAGCAGCAAACGAGTTTGAAAGTCCTATGTGGCAAGGCGCAGCGCTTTACAAACAAGGTAATTATCAAGCCGCGTTGGATGCATTTTCAAAAGCTGAAGGCCCACAAGCACTATACAATCAAGGCAATGCATTGGCACAGTTGGGCGAATTAGATGAGGCCATAAAAAGGTATGATGAAGCTCTTGCGCAACAACCTGATCATGCAGATGCGTTGAAAAACAAAGAGATACTCGAACAACTAAAAGAACAGCAAGAGCAAGAACAACAAAACCAACAGCAAGATCAACAAGGTGACGACTCTGAAGAGCAGCAATCTGAAGATCAACAGTCGCAGCAACAACAAGACTCGCAAGATCAGCAGTCGCAGCAAGATCAACAGAACCAAGACCAGCAAAATCAAGAGTCTCAGCAAGAGCAACAGACTGAACAAGAACAGCAAGATCAGTCTCAAAATGAACAAGATGCTGAACAAAACCAACAAGATGATTCCGAACAACAAGACGAATCTGAACAACAAAACGAGTCAGAGCAACAGCAGGACCCGTCACAACAAGAGCAACAGACTGAACAAGAACAGCAAGCTGCACAGCAGGTGCAAGAAGCAGAAGAATCAATGACGGATGAGGAGCGTGAAGAAATGCAAAGAATGCAAAATTTGCTCAATCGCGTCCCCGATGATCCGTCTTATTTACTCAAGCGCAAAATGCTGCTGGAAAATCAACAACGACGTCGTCAACGTACGCCAAGCCAGTCGAAGAGGAATTGGTAATATGTTAGTTAAATTGTTAACCCGCAAAACCTTATTGTTAACTTTATTGTTTTTCAGCTTACTGAGTATTACCAATGTGTATGCACAAGTTGAAAGTGTGACGGCAAGTGTCGATAAAAATCCAGCCATGGCAGATGAATCTATCGTGCTGTCTGTCGTCGCTTTTGGTAACCCAAATAATGATGCCTTTGACCCTAGCGTGTTAGAAGATGACTTCGTTGTGGGTCGAACGTCAGTGAGCACGCAAACGAGAGTAATCAATTTTGATACGACTCGCTCTACCACCTGGACGACAATTTTAATTCCACGCCAGCAAGGAACGTTTACAATCCCATCCTTCGATGTGGGAGGCAAAAAAACTCAACCGATAACGGTTAGAATACTACCTGTTTCAGCTGCCAGTAACAGTAAAGCACGAGAAGCTTTTATTACCGCAGAAGTCGATGTAGGCCAACCATTTGTACAACAAATGGTGAAATATAAAGTCAAAATTCATCTTGCTACCAGTTTACAACGAGGCAGTTTGTCTGAGCCTTCTTTGGAAAACGCAGACATCAGCCTAATTGGTAAAGACAAAGATTATTCAGAAATTGTCGATGGTCAACGTTACCGGATAATTGAACGCAATTACGCAATTATTCCTCAGGCAAGTGGTCAAGTTAAAATAAAGGGACCGCTGTTTGAAGCTGAGGTTATTGATCGAACTCAAAATAGCTTTAGTTACTTTAATCAGACGCGCCCTATCAATCGAGTTGCGCCCGACGTGGTTCTGGATGTTCAGCCTATTCCAGCTGATTTTAATGAGCATTGGTTACCCAGTGAATTTGTGCAGTTGAATGAAGAATGGCAGCCTGACTTGTCACAAATAAAGGTGGGCGAACCTATTACTCGAACGCTGACATTATCGGCACTGGGTGTATCCGAACAACAATTACCGGAAATGACTGGAATATACCCACCTGATTTTAAAATCTATCCCGATCAAGCGACTACAGCATCCGTTACTCGTGAAGACAACATTATTGCGCAACGTGTTGAAAATATAGCTATTATTCCCAATCGAGCGGGACAATTTGTTTTGCCTCCGGTGAAAGTAGCGTGGTTTAATACGTTAACTAAGCAAACTGAATATGCAGAATTACCCGCTCGAAGTATTGAAGTGGCCGCAGCCGCATCTTCTAATCAAACTGGTTTACCCCCTACTACCCCAAATCCGCTATTAGAAACACAGGCACCTACTAGTGTAGATTCCCAGACTCCAGGCCCATTAACGCCAACGGTGCAGACAGTCACAGTAACATCATTGTGGAGTATTAGTAGCTGGGTTTTATTAGCTTTATGGTTGCTTACATTACTGATTTGGTGGTTTTCAAGTCATTCGAAAAACGCTCCGCCCTTGGCCAAACAGGAATTGAATACTAATAACCTAGAGTCTGAAAACTGGAAATTGCTAAAAACGGCGTTAAAGAGTCATAAAATCGGCGAAATTTATCCTGCATTACTTAAATGGCAAACAAGCTTAGCAGTATATGGTGGCGCCAAATTATTAGATGAAAATGATATTTCAGACTCAGAATTACAAGATGAACTGAAATCAATGTTTGCCAGCCAATACGCGCAAGGTGACAAAAATTGGAAAAGTGATACCCTATTAAATGTATTAGCACGTTTACGTCAAGATATAATAAAAAATAAAAATAAGTCGCCTTCGTTGCAACCTTTATATGCATCCCAACGGGTTGCGCACTAACGTCAGGAAAATTACACCATGAAGACATTGAAATCATTTGTTCCGCTAAGCCTTATCTCACTTGCGCTAATGGCGTGCTCCGAACCGGCTCAAAACACAAATTCGGATACACAAGCTCAACTGCAAGAACAACAAAGCCAGCAAGTTAAGCTTAGTGAATCAGAAAGATTAGCTGCCTTTTTCGCTGACATGTTTGAAGAAGATTTGAAACGCTCCCCTATGTCCCAAAGTTATCTTGGTTATAAGTGGGATTACGATAAATGGGATGATATTTCAGATAACGCCGCAGACCAAGACATTACGATTTTACAACAACGTCTAAAAGCTTTAAACGAGTTCGATCCAGCGCAATTAAATCAGCAAGAAAAAATGAGCCTAGAAATTGCCAAAGTTGATATTCAACGTCGATTGGCAAATGACAAGTTTAGACATCACACTTACATCATGGACCAATTCCGCGCTTTTCATACAGTTGTGCCAAGCTTTTTAGTGAATATCCATAGAGTAAATGACGTTGAAGATGCGCAAGCGTATATATCACGATTGGAAAAAGTCGATGACCTTTTTGGGCAAGTGATAGAGCAATTAAAAATCAGACAAGAACTAGGCGTTTTCCCACCTAAATGGTCATACGACCAAATGATCCAAGCGTCGCATAACGTCATCAGTGGTAACCCTTTTATCGAGTCAGCTGAAGATTCCACCATTTGGAAGGATTTCCAAGACAAACTGAATGCATTAGATATTTCTAATGCCGAAAAGACTGGCATGATGAAACAAGCAAGAGATGCACTTCAAGAGTCTGTTTTACCTGCCTACCAAGCACTCATTGCAGAGCTAGAAATACAGCGTGAGCTCTCCCCTGAAGGTGATGGTGTTTGGCGCTTACCTGATGGAGACAAATGGTATGACAACCGACTAGCCTGGTTTACAACCACCGATTTGAGCGCCCAGGAAGTTCACGAGATAGGTCTTAAACAAGTAGAACGTATTCACGACTTGATGCTTGAAATTATGGAGAAAGTCAATTTTGAAGGTTCTCTTCAGGACTTCTTTGTCTTTATGCGCACTAGTGATCAGTTTTATTATGCGAATGATGATACTGGCCGTGATCAGTACTTAGCTGATGCAACCGCACTCATCAACGAAATGAAAAGCAAGATCCCTGAATATTTTGGATTAATGCCACAAGCAGAAATGATTGTTAAGCGTGTCGAACCATTCAGAGAACAATCTGCCGGCAAAGCCTTTTATCAAAGCCCGTCAAAAGACGGTTCACGACCAGGCAGTTACTACGCGAATCTGTACAACATGAAAGATATGCCAACCTATCAAATGGAAGCACTAGCTTATCATGAAGGGATCCCTGGACATCATATGCAACGAGCGATTGCGCAGGAATTAGAAGGCATACCAGAGTTTCAAAAATATGTATCTTTTACGGCTTACACCGAAGGCTGGGGTTTATACTCTGAAGAACTCGCCAAAGATATGGGATTTTATCAAGACCCCTACTCTGATTTTGGACGTTTAGCAATGGAGCTTTGGAGAGCATGTCGTTTGGTGGTAGATACAGGGATTCATTCGCAAAAATGGAGCCGTGAACAAGCCATTCAATACCTCGTTGAGAATACGCCGAACCCCGAGGGAGATTCAGTCAAAGCGATTGAACGCTACATTGCAATGCCTGGCCAAGCCACGGCGTATATGATTGGTAAATTAAAAATCATGGAACTACGCGCCTATGCAGAGCAGACCCTTGGCGAAAAATTCGATATTCGTGGATTTCATGATGAAGTGTTAAAAGACGGTCCCGTGCCGCTTAATATATTAGAAGATAAGATTAAAGTGTGGGTTCAAAGCCAACAATAAATGAAGCTAAATTAGCTGTGACATTAAAAATCCGGGTAATACCGGATTTTTAATGCCCTAAACCCTGTCAATAGTTAGCTCCATAGGCTAAATTTATTGTCATAAACTTAAAAATAAATTCTTATACTAATCATAAACTTAATAAAAAAGGCTTAAGAACCTATGTTTTTTCGAAAGCAATCTGCCAATGACTCGGTCTCTGATGATGTGGTAGCAAAACAAAAACGGTATGAGGCGTTAGTACATAGCCTACATGCCGACATATTTAGGTACGCCTACTGGTTAGTAAAAGATAAAGCAGTGGCTGAGGATATTGTTCAAGAGACCTTTTTACGTGCTTGGAAATCATTAGATTCGTTAAAAGATGAAAAAGCTGCGAAGTCTTGGCTAATCACCATTCTTCGTCGCGAAAACGCTCGGCGATTTGAACGTAAACAGTTTGATTTAGTCGATATGGACGATGTGTCTTTAGAAGGTGATAATTTGTCAAACGAATTAGAAATTGAGTATCAAGAGCTCAGATTGCTAATGGCAGGTTTAAACGAAGAGTATCGAGAACCCCTTATACTTCAAGTTATGTACGGATATAGCGGAGACGAAATTGCTCAGCAATTGGATCTCAATAAGAATACGGTAATGACCAGGTTATTTAGAGCGCGCAGTCAGTTAAAAGAAGCTTTAGAGAAATCAAATAACAGCAGAGGTTATAAAAATGGATGATTTAACATTCCGTCGTACCATTTACGCAGACCCAAACTGTGCTGAAGACGACGTAATACAAGCAGCTAAAGAAGATGCTAAAAAACAAGAGTTTTGGGACGAAATTAAGCAATTAGATGAATCTATTGCTAAGGCAGCCAGTATTTCTGTTCCTGAAAACCTTGCTGAAAAATTAATTTTAAGACAATCAACAGAAGTAGTTAGAACACAGCGAACCAAAAGTCGCATACATTTAGCCGTTGCAGCATCAGTGGCCTTTGTTATTGGTATTAGTTTTAGCCTATTTCAACAACCACCAGGTATCGATTTAGGCGAACATGCGTTAGCCCACGTTACTCAAGAAGGTAATGGTTATGCACTGCAAGTTGATGGTGATTTTTCCTTAGATAACGTCAATGTTCAGTTAGCGAACCTTGGTGCGGAGTTCACCCAAAAAGTAGGACGCATTTATTTTGCTAATTTTTGTGTATTCGATAACGTTCGCAGTTTCCATATGGTGTTGGAATCTGAAGAGGGTGAAAAGATAACCGTCTTTGTAGTTCCTCAATCAAATGATATGCACAGCGATGAAAACTTTTCAGGTAACCACTTAAAAGGGCAAATGTTTAGTAGCCATCAAGCCAACGTAATCGTTGTTGGTGAGCATGGAAAGTCTGTTGGAAAAATGAAAGAAAAACTGCAAAAAACATTACGCTTTAGTGCTTAATTATTATAGCTAGAAAGGTTAATTCTTTCTCATCAACTGATGATAGTGGCTTGTAACTATCCCACTATCATCAGCGCTAAGTTAACAACTCTCTGATCTGATTTAAAACTGCTTTAACATCTCTTCGTTGTAATCATTTGCATCCAAGGTTAAGTTGTATTGCGAGGCAATAGCGTCAAGTTCAGCTTGATGAATGGCTAATTCATCCATCGTAATCGTATTATCGTCTAACTGCCAAAGTTGCCTTGAGCCAGCGTAGCTATACTGTAAGGTAATCAAAGCGTCGATGTTCCCCTTTTGTCCTGCAGCCTTAATTTGGGTCATTTTACGATTAATTTTATTCAGCGCTTTTTTAAGTTCCCATACATAAACCACCTCAGTCATAAATTCGTTCGACCGGTACTTATTTAATAACCATCCAATGGTTATGGCAGTTATTAACACTCCTAGAAAATTCCAATGAAAATGGCTACCGCTTGGATCTGGAAATAACCAGATCAACAGTTGCGAGATGGCTAAACTGCCTAACGCAAAAATGATGACACAAGACAAAATAATACGATTTAGGCGCTTGCGATAACGTGCTTTGTTAATGTCTATGAGATGCATAATTATCTGAGTACAACTTTTTAAGATATTTGATGTATTCAATTGTAACTAAGTTACTACCTTAACTAAAAAGTATTTTATACTGTGAGCCAATAAACTACTTTTCAATATATTGCTAAGGGAAAACCACGTGAAGAATATCGCATTCGTCTTATTTGCAAGCTGCCTTCTTGTGTTTAACGCCCATGCAGCGGAAAATATCCTTGATATATCCATTCCTGAGTTAAAGAACTATCAAGTTAACAACGAAAAAATGGTGAGTTCAGGTTTACCCACTAAACCACACCTTGAGATGTTGCAGAAGATTGGTTTAAACCAGGTTGTGGATTTGATTCCAGGGGATCGGACTGAACACCAACAATTAATAAGCAGCTTAGCATTGGGGTATCATAATATTGCTGTTGAATGGGAAAACCCCACCCTAGCAAATTTCCAAGAGTACGTTTCAATTATGCAAAATCTCAATGAACACGATGGGGTTACGCTCACTCATTGCCGTTTGAACTGGCGAGGTTCTGTTTTCACATATTTATATCAAGTCACGCAATTACAAGTACCAGAAGAAACTGCGAAACAAGAAATGTTAGCGATATGGCAGCCAAATGAAATTTGGTTAGGCTTTATTGACCATGTATTAGCTCACTACCAAAAATAGGGCTAGGTTAAAAGGAAAAATGAATGGACGGCAGTAAACGCGAAAATATTAAAATTGGTTCAAAGGTAGCAATTGTTTTGAAGCAAGATCAGCGCAGCGGTAATCTTACACAAGGTGTCGTTTCGACGATCCTGACTAAATCTAGCAACCATCCCCACGGTATAAAAGTGCGACTTGATGATGGTCAAGTCGGCAGAGTGAAACAGATTTTGTCTTAAAAGAATCGCTAATATGTTTTTTTTGCTTGTACATAAACAACATAATTCACCCACCAGCTATTTAAAAACACCAGTGAGTGCTGTATAAACGCGCCATGAAAATTCCAAAACGTTTACAACCTTTAGTCGAAGACGGACTAATCGACGAAGTACTTTACCAACTTATGAGCGGTAAAGAAGCCACTGTGTTTGTGGTGAAAAGCCAAGGAGAGATCCGCTGCGCCAAAGTCTACAAAGAGGCAATGAAACGCAGTTTTAAAAAAGCCGCACAGTATCAAGAGGGTCGAAAAGTTAAAAATAGTCGGCGCGCAAGAGCCATGGAAAAAGGTTCTAAATTTGGCCGCAAACAACAAGAAGACGCATGGCAAAATGCCGAAGTAGACGCGCTTTTTACCCTTTCTAAAGCGGGGGTTAGAGTGCCACAGCCTTTTGGTTGTTATGATGGGGTGTTGCTGATGGAGCTTGTCACTGTTGAAAATGGTGATGTTGCCCCACGTTTGAATGATGTGTCCATGTCAAAAGAACAAGCCTTAGAAGATCATGCCCAAGTCATGTTCTACGTAATGTTGATGTTGTGTTGTGGCTTAGTACATGGCGATTTATCGGAATTTAATGTCTTAGTTGATGATTACGGCCCAGTAATTATTGATTTGCCGCAGGCAGTTAATGCAGCGGCGAATAATAATGCTTTTAGCATGTTACAGCGTGATGTGCGCAACATGACCGATTATTACGCGGAATTCGCGCCAGAATTACGTCACACTCATTATGCTGAGGAAATGTGGGCATTGTTTGAAGCCGGTGAATTAACCCCTGAATCTGTGCTAACTGGGCAGTTTGAGTTTGATGAAAGTGCCGCCGATGTCGACAACGTTTTAGAAGAAATAAAAGCCGCATTTGCCGAAGAAGAAGAAAGATTAGCGCGCATTCGTGCCGCTGACAGTGACGAATAACCCAGCATTGTCATTTTTGATGTTTTGACGCTTCTGTACGCGTTTCTCACTCAGGACTTAATAACGCATATCCTCTGGTATCGGAAGATTCTTGTTCAGTGGTGCTGGACGTTTTCCTTTGCCGCTCTTGAACGATTTAACCTGATATACATAAGCTAATACTTGAGCCACTGCCATGAACAATTTTTCAGGAATTTCGCTATTTGCTTCTGTGGTGTGGAATATTGCACGGGCTAATGGCGGCGAAGAGATAATAGGAATTCCGTGCGCGCCAGCTATCTTACGTATGTGCATGGCTAGTTCATCTGCCCCTTTGGCCACCAGAATAGGCGCTGTAGCGCCATTTTTATCGTATTTCAAGGCTACTGAGAAGTGAGTTGGGTTAGTCACCACCACATCAGCTTTTGGCACTTCTTGCATCATGCGTTTTGCTGCCGCTTGATATTGTAGTTTTCGAATTCGACTTTTAACCAGTGGATCACCTTCAGAGTTTTTGCGCTCATCTTTCACTTCTTGTTTAGTCATTTTCATTTCTTTGTCATGTTTCCAAGTCTGATAGGGCACATCAAAGGCTGCGATCGGTATCAAGGCACAACACAAAAACAAAAAGGCCCATGCCAATAGCTCCATGGCGTGGAAAAGATTACGAGGATATATTTCCATATCTAAATGCAAGGCTTCGTCTTGAAAAACAATAAACGCGATGTATGCGGCGCAAGCCACTACCACAAATTTAGCAATTGCTTTTAATAACTCGACTAAACCATTGACTCCAAACATGCGTTTGAAACCGGCTAAGGGATTAATTTTACTCGCTTTAGGTTTAGTGGATTGCCAAGTGAAGTTGTATCCCCCCAAGGCTATGCTGCCATAAATACCAGCAATCATAGCAATTAACAGGAAAAACAATACGGGGATACTGATAGTTTCAAAGGCGTATCCCCAAGCTTGAAACATATGAATAAAATCATAGCTTTCATCTCTGGAGAGTGTGAAAGTTCTTTGCATAACTTGGAATAATGCGGTGGCGATTCCTTCGCCAATTAACAAAAATGCAATGGCACTTCCCACTAACACTAGGGTAGTTGATAACTCACGGGAGCGGGCAATCTGCCCTTTCTTTCGGGTATCACCCTTCTTTTTTGCCGTGGGGTCTTCTGTTTTTTCGCTTGAATCAGCCATCTATGCCGTCCTCAATTCGCGCAAACTTGCAATAAATTACACATCAACTGCTGGGCTCTTTGCCATTGCAATTCGAAATGGTGGGTGAAGTTATCCATGGTTAACCAAATAATGAGTAGTCCCATGATTTGTGCTATTGCAAAGCCAATACTGAAAATATTCAGTTGTGGCGCGGCTTTTGTCATAACACCAAAGGCTAAGTTAACCAGTAAAAGCGAAACAATAGGTGCAAGAGAGAGTGTTACCGCAGCAACAAACATCCAACTTGCCCAATGGGCAATTTCTCTAAATTGCTCAGGTTGAAACCAAGCTTCACCAATTGGGAACGCCTCAAAACTCATAACAACCATACTAATCATCGCTAAATGGCCATCCAGAGCCCAAAAAAGCAACGTGGCTAATATTAGGTAAAACTGACCTACGGCTGGTACGTTAATGCCATTAACAGGGTCAACAATTGAGGCAAAACCTAGACCGGTTTGCATCGCAACAACTTGCCCAGCAATAACGAATGTATCCAGCATCATTGCTGAAATAAATCCAATCGCCAAACCGATAATTAATTGCTGAATAATTAACACAAAAGTGCTGACTGAAAATATCTCTGATATATCCACAGGCGGCACGACTGGCATAATAAGTAAGGTAAGAAAAAGCGTAAGTAGAGTACGAATTGGAGTGGGAACCGTTTTCGCACTAATACCCACCATAGCTGCAAACAAACCAGAGATACGCATAAATGGCAGTAACATATCTGCCATATAATCGGTGATGGTGGACGCAGCAAATTCCAAAAGGTTAACCTACAACTTCAGGTATGCGTTCAACCATGGTGAAAGTGAAATCCATTAACTTCTGCACTAACCAATGGCCTCCCCAACTCAACACTAATAAAGTCACAATTAAACGGGGTAAAAAACTCATGGTTTGTTCGTTGATAGAGGTGGCAGCTTGGAAAACTGCCACTATTAGACCGACGAATAAACTGGGTAAAATAATCGCCGAAACCAACAAAATGACCATTTGTAAGGCTTCTTTTAGTATTTCGACAAAGACTTCTGGTGCCATAGCAGTATCTCCCTACCCTAAACCAAAGCTTGTGGCCAAGGTGCCAAAAATAAGATTCCAGCCATCCACTAACACAAACAACATAAGTTTGAATGGCAGCGAAACGATCATAGGAGATAACATCATCATCCCCATTGCCATCAGGATTGATGCCACCACTAGATCTAAAATGAGAAAAGGAATAAACAACATAAAGCCAATTTGAAAGGCCGTTTTCAGCTCACTGGTCACAAACGCAGGGATTAATACATTCATCGGCACTTCTGAAGGATCATCAAACTGCCCTTGCATATCGCCCAACTGCACAAAGGTTTCTAAATCTTTGATACGTGTTTGCGAAAGCATAAAAGCGCGCATGGGAATCTTCGCCTGTTCATAAGCCTCAAGAGAGGTCATTTCTTCATTCAGATATGGCTGCAAGGCATTTTCGTTAATTTGTTCAAAAACTGGCGCCATAATAAACATAGAAAGAAATAAACTGACGCCAATCAATATTTGATTTGAAGGCGATTGCTGAAGACCAATAGCTTGACGCAAAATTGACAGTACAATAATAATTCGCGTAAACGACGTCATCATCATAACAAACGCAGGCAACAAGCTCAGTGCAGTCATTATTGCCAGCACTTGCAACGTCATGGTGTAATCTTGTGTACCGTCTGGATTGGTAGTAATTGTTAATGCATCAACACCAGGAGCCGCTAGCGCATCCGTAGGAGCCAATAAAATGGCGCCCAACAATACCAGTAAAAATCTAATCATTGTTTTGCCCATTCTGTTTGTCAAAGCCAGGATTGATTTTACCGGCAAGTGCTTGAGTTAATTTGTCTTTAAAGCTATCGGCTGATGAATTGGTCGGTTTTTCCAGAGGCTTTTCGAGCTTTGCTAAATGGTTAATATTAGTCGCCGTTACCCCAATTAAATGCTGCTCGTCACCAACTTCGATGACCATAATTCGTTCTCGAGTGCCTGCCACCATAGATGCTACGACATGCAACTGACCATTTCCGGTTGCAGTGACATTAAACCGTCGCATTAACAACGCCAACGCAACAACTATCACGATAACCAGCAATAATGATAGAAAAATTGACACTACAGAAGTGGGGTTTGAAAGGCTTTCGACTTGCGCGAAAGCACTTTTAGAAAGGATGAAAAGTGGGCTCAGCGCAATCCAAGCCCATGTTTTATATGAGTTTTTACTACCTAAGCTTTTTAATTCTCTCGATTTGACTAATAACATCCGTTAACCGAATCCCAAATTTATCGTTGACGACTACTACCTCTCCATGAGCAATCAACGTGCCATTTACTAACACATCAAGAGGTTCGCCTGCGACTCGGTCTAATTCAACCACCGATCCTTGGTTCAATTGCAATAAATTACGGATGCTAATATGACTGCGTCCCACTTCCATAGAAATGGTTACAGGTATATCCAAAATCGTATCGAGCTTTTTCTTTTCTTTTTGAGTTATAGGCGCATCTTCAGACAATTCGTCTAATTCAGCTACCGATACTTCAGCGTCTTGATCGGCGTTTTTATCTGCACCTTCTTCTTCAGCTTGTTCAGCCATGGCTGCAGCCCAGTCGTCCATTGCATCATCTTCACTCATTGTTCTTTACCTCGTTTTTGCAGACGCTCATAAATCTTCCTCAAGTATAGAAAGTTCAGCATCACTGTCTATTCGGCGTCCGCCTTTCGTTAATAATTGCAATTCAGATTTAACTGAAGTGGGTCGTGGAATCTTTTCCGTAATTTTTACCGCTATATTGTCTCGTGAGCGGCCTAGTTTGGCCCTAAACGTGGGTAACTCCTCAATCAATACGGTTATTGTTTCAGGCATTTCAATCGGAATAATATCGCCAGGTTCAAAATCCATTAACCTTTGTAGGGAGATATCCACATCTAACATATGGGTTGATACAGCCACTGTCACATCGAGGATTTCATCTCGAAGCGCTTTACTCCAGCGTAAATCAGTGTCTTCTTTATCACTTTGCACGCCGGCATCCAATAATTCTCGAATCGGCTCTAACATAGAGTAAGGTAACGAGACGTGAAAATCACCACCTCCCCCATCTAGCTCAATATGAAACGAACTGATCACGACCACTTCTGTGGGGCTGACGATATTAGCCATTGCCGGATTCACTTCTGAATCTAAATATTCAAAAGAAACATCCATCACAGGCGCCCATGCTTCTTTGTAATCTTCGAAAATTAACTTAAGTAACATTTGGGTTATGCGACGTTCAGTTGGTGTGAACTCACGGCCTTCAATTTTTGCATGATAGCGACCGTCACCACCAAAAAAGTTGTCAACTAAAATGAAAACCAAACGCGCTTCCATGGTAATTAAACCAGTACCTTTGAGTGGTCTAAAACGAACCATATTTAAACTTGTAGGCACAAACAACGTATGAATATATTCACCAAACTTAATCATCTGAATACCGTTGATTGATACCTCTGCAGAGCGACGCATCATGTTGAACAAGCTCACACGCATGTGTCTTGCAAATCGCTCATTCACAATTTCCAGCGTGGGCATACGGCCACGCACAATGCGGTCTTGTGAAGAAAAGTCGTACTCAATCATCGAACCATCAGATTCGAGATCCTCTGTATCGTCTTCTTCAACGTCATCAACACCGTGGAGTAGCGCGTCAATTTCGTCTTGTGATAATAAATCGCTCAAAGTTTTGCTCGCTTAAATCAACATTTACCGATTATTGCATTACAAAGCCAGTGAATAGTACTTGTTCAACTACTTCATTACCGACTGTTTCTTTTAATACTTTTTGTACTTCTCTGCCTGCTTGGTCTCTTAATGAAACTTTACCGGCCTCAGTGACTAAATCATCTGCATTTGAACTACTGAATACTTTTAACAAGGTGCCTTCAATTAAAGGGACGTGCATTTTCGCCAATTCTTCATTATCGGTTCCGCGCACCATCAATTGCACTTTTATTTGTGCTAAACGGTCTTTACCTTGTCCAGGGACATTAAACACAAATGGACGTGGCATCGCCACATACAGAGCCGTTCCTTTATTAGCAGAGGACATCGCAGCGCCATCGTCACCTGACTCTGCTGTCATTTCAGAATTAACTGCCATATCTGGCTCATCTGAACTACCAAGTAAAAAATAGGCTGCGGCACCACCGCCAATCAAGACTACAGCGATGATGATAATAATCATCATTTTGCCTTTACCGCCCTCTTCCATTTGTAACTCTTCTTCTGCCATTGTCTTCTCAGTTAAATTTGTTGTGACTATTAGGTGGATTGTATCAATAAATTGCTTTGACGGATCGATTCAAATCAAACAATCACGCATCTATTACACAAAGTAGTCTATTCCACCTAATCTGCCATGGGAAATTCGCTGTTCAATAACCTGTGACTCTTCCCCTTGCATATTCTCTTCTGCTTGATGAGTGCCAACATATTCTGAATCTTGTTGCCCCTTATCATTTTGTTCCTGTTGTACTGAAGACTGCCCAAGTTCAATACCTTGCTGTTCAAGTAGTTCTTTTAGTCTTGGTGTTGCCTGCTCAAGCACATCGCGGGCCTGTTGCGATTGCACCACAATATTGACGCTCGCGGTGTCACCAGACATGTTCAGACGCACTTTCATGGCTCCCAAGTCCGGCGGATCTAAACGAATCTCGGCTTGCAAATTGTTTTGATTCGCCATCCAGCGCACTTTTTCAGTTAACTGCTGCAAACCTTCATTGCGAGTGATATTCACCGCTTTATCAAATTGCGCTAACTGCTGACCTTGTTTAGTTTGCAAATGTTGCGCCTGATTTATATTTTCTTTCACTAATGTTTTTTCAGATACAAAATGATGCTGCAACTGTTCTATTTTGGCATTTAATTGACTCGCCAATTCTAAGCTTTGGTTAAATCGAGTCACCGATTGATCCAACACTTCTGGCACAATTGGCATTGCACCGACTTTAGTTGCAGCATCAGTTACCAATGTAGATAAATCTATTGCCGGTTGATGACCTTGCTTAATTTGCGCTTTTACCTCTTCAACCCCACTTTTAAGAGCACTGATAAAATCAGTTTTAATGCTAGTGCCAGAGGTGTCAGCTTGGTCAGTAGACGGTTTAACGTCTAACCGCTGAGCCAGATTTGCTAAGGCCGCGTCAAGTTTGTCAGAAGGTATATCGAGTAATGCACGAACACTTTTATCCAGTTGTTTACCCGAGGCTGTTAATTCTTGGTTTGCAATAGTTGTAATATTTTGCGCTTGCGATGTTATTGTTTGCTCGTCACTGGGCTGAGTATCGCTATTAGCCTGCATCTTAGTGGTTGCATCTGTGACGTTTGAAACGGCCAGTAAATCTAACAGTAACTGCATATCTTCAGTGATAGCGTTATCCGTGGGCATTTCTGTGTCCGCCAGCATGTTATTTGACACCGCCCCCGCTTCTGACTCAAGTGTTAAACTTTGCTGTAATTTTTCCATGACCTTGGGATCAATCTGTTCGACAAATTCGCTAATGCGAGTTAACAGTTGATCTAAGGATTCTGCTTCACCACTTTCCGTGTTTTGCTGGGATGCTTTAAACGCAGCTTGTAATTCAGTGATTAAGGTCGTCAATGTTTCCAATGTTGACTTGGTTTCTTGCTCTAGTGAAATATCGTCCCTTTCCACTTTGTTTGACTCATCGTTTGACACATTATCGACACTCGCCAAAATCGTTTCTTGACTGCTCGTTTCCAGTTCACTATTTGTGATGTTAACTTCAGATTGAACATCATCATTTACCAATTCAGAATTTTCAGTTGGTAGTAAAGCATTAAACGCCACTAAATCGATACCTTCATCTGACTCCAATGCAGATTGATCAGTTGAGAGTTTTTCGGCTATCGAAGGGTCTAGCAACTCCCCTTCTTCTTTTACTTGCGGTTCGCCACCATCAGTCGCTTTGGCAATGCTTTTTTCCAACAATGATAACCAATCTATTAGGCTAGCTTCGTCAACCATTCCTTGTTCGGAAACAGATTCATCAAGATTACGACTATCCTGTTCAAGAGACGTTGAAACCGTATTTTCCAGATCTTTTTGTTCAGCAGAGATAAGCTCACTTTCATCTCCTGCTTTGTTCAATTTTGACTCTTCAACGCCGTTAGCTTGTTCCGAATGATGCTTTGAATTAAGCCCTTTGGTTTGGCCACTTACACTAACTTGTTCTTGGACGTCTTGTACTGTTGAATCAAGACTGTCTTTAGAGCCTGAGGTTTGAGGATTATCTGTATGCGAGCTCTGAGGTGCATGATTGGAAGATTTTTGCTCAACAGGCTTAGCGTATTCTCGCGAATCATCTTTGCTTTTTTCGCGCAGCGCATTTTTTTGATTTTCATCAACGGGCTTTATATTTTCCTGAGCAGTATGATTTTTACGAGGCTCATCAGGATAGCCATATACTCTATCGGCTTGTTTCAAATACGAACCAAACTCTTGCTGTTGATTAAAATTGTTGCCAGAATAATCATTCACCTTGGTTACCAAGGCGGCAATTTCTGATTTAGTGGTGGCAATATCTTGCATCTCTAATTCCCGTTTCAGCATTGATTTATGGCTTAAATCAATCATCTTAACTGGATACAGCAAAGAGTGTTCCAACCTGTCAAATAAGGGCTAGAAAGAACAAATTACTGATTGCGGATAAAGCGTTGGGTTGAAAGCTCGTCCATAAACAGCTGTTCAAGTTTATTATTCCTCACTTCTTGCGCTTGACGTTTTTTCTCTAACAGCATCTCCACAGCTTTGCGTTTACGCTGTTGCGCTAACCAAAGATTTTTGCGTTGTTCAGCAACTAAAACAGATTGATTATGCACTTGCATTTGTTGCTGACAGGCTCTATCTAATTTGCCAATAAATGAATGTAACTTATTAAATTTATCAATATTGAGCGCTCCTGCTCCCTTCATCTGCGTCTGACGCAAATAATCAAGGCGATAGCCTTCTAAGCTCGACAGCTTTTGCTTGTTTAACTCGGCATGTTGTTGAGCCAACTGAAAATCCTGAGCAAGACGATCTTCTTTGTCTTTTTCCCATCTTGCTACTAATTCTAACTGCCGCTGCGCCATTAGCCGTTACCCAAACCTTTTGTCAAAGACATCATCCCTTCTAGACATTCATCATAGGGCAATATTTGTTTCATGCCTTGCTGCAAGAACGTGTTAATTACAGGTTCAGCCGCTATGGCTAAATCCATTCTCGGGTCGGTTCCTTTTGTATAAGCACCGATATTGATTAGATCTTTGTTCTGTTGATAATTTGAATATACCTGTTTAATCCGACGACTCGCCATTAGGTGTTCTTCACTCACAACCATTGGCATAACACGACTGATAGAAGCTTCAATATCGATTGCCGGATAGTGACCCGCTTCGGCTAGATTTCTTGATAGTACGATATGACCATCAAGAATCGCTCGCGCTGAATCTGCAATGGGATCTTGTAAATCATCACCTTCGGTCAACACAGTGTAAAACGCAGTAATAGATCCCTGACCTTCTTTACCGTTTCCGGCCCTTTCCACTAATGCAGGCAACCTGGCAAATACTGAGGGTGGATACCCTTTGGTTGCTGGCGGCTCACCAACCGCTAAGGCAATTTCACGTTGCGCCATGGCGTATCGGGTTAATGAATCGATTAGCAGCAGCACATTAAGGCCTTTATCTTGAAAATATTCAGCGATAGCCACCGCGGTTTCGCAACCTTTAAGTCGCATTAATGGTGAAGTGTCTGCAGGAGACGCCACAACCACTGACTTTTGCCTTTCTTGATCACCTAAAATATCTTGAATAAATTCTTTTACTTCGCGGCCACGTTCACCCACTAACCCAACTACCACAACATCGGCTGAGGTGCCGCGAGTCATCATCCCCAACAACACACTTTTGCCTACACCACTACCTGCAAACAATCCCATTCTTTGGCCTTCACCAACGGTAATCATTGAGTTAATCGCGCGAACGCCAACATCCAAAGGGTTAGTGATAGGTTTACGGGATAAGGGGTTGATGGGTGGTTTGCTCAGTGGAACTCGTTTTTCTGCTTTAATCGCACCAAGGCCGTCTAATGGTTGACCATTACCATCAACTACACGTCCTAACAAAGTCATGCCAACAGGCAAACCAGGCTCGCGATTGAGTGGTTCTACACGGGAACCAGGCACTATCCCTTTAACCGCTTCGGTAGGCATAAGATAAGTGATATGTTCCGCAAACCCGACGACTTCAGCTTCAATCTGTCCGTCTACTGTTTTAACTAAACATTGACTTCCCACTGGCATTTGACAGCCAACCGCTTCTAGCGTTAAGCCTATGCCTCTGACTAATTTACCAGATGCAACAGTATGCGCTTCAGGGATTTGGCTTTGCAGTGATTTAATTCGATCAAGCAGCTGTTGTGACATGGTTTAGGACTCACTTTCAATATCGCTAAGTCCCTGCTCAAGCAAAAATTTATTCAGCACGTCCTTCACTCTTCGTTCAATTGAAGCATCAACTGCGTTATTTTGTGTGCTGATATCACAGCCTCCTCTCGACATATTCTGGTTTTCCACAAATACCCAAGCATTTTTTTCTATTTGTTCAGGAGTATAGCGTTCTTTGACCAGCTCGATATCGTCAGGATGCATGTGAATTTGATATTGAGATTCATGGATAGGAAGTGCTTTTAAGCCTTCGTTTAAAGCGTTAAATAGAATTTCTGGATTAGTTTGTACTTCTGTGCGAATAACTGATTTTGCCAAGGAAACGGCCAGTTTGACTAACTCAGACTGTAACACCTCTTCAACTTGGGATACCGGTTGATGTAACTGTTCCATCAACCCATGCCAAGACTCTATTTGCGACTCAACTTGTTCTTTTCCTTCGACCAGACCTTGCTCTTTACCTTCTTGCAGACCTTGTTCTTTACCTTCTTGCAGGCCTAACTCTTTACCATCATTATAACCTGCTTGATGACCTTCTTTTTTCCCTTGTTCAAAACCTTCTTGATAAGCAGATTCGCGGATTTGCTCGATTTCTTGGGCCGTAGGCGGCAAGACATCTTCTTCCACCTCCGGAGGTTCATATTTCCAGGTTGACTGTCGATTAAATACGTTGGTTTTGCTGGGATTGGCATCAAATGTTTCTTCTAAGACAGGCAATTCCCAAGCGGCAATGTCGTCATCACTTAAGTCTTTATCACTGTTATCTTTTTCAGTCACATTTTTATCCGTCACAAAAAAGCTCGTTTAATAATAGGTGCCATTATAGGAATTCTTCCCCGCCGCCACCGCCAAGCATAATTTCTCCGGAATCAGCCAATCTTCTGGCCACCGATAAAATTTCTTTTTGCGCTGTCTCTACTTCACTAATACGAACAGGACCAAGCGCTTCTAAATCATCAATCAGCATTTCTGCAGCTCGTTTGGACATATTCTTAGTGATTTTATTTTTCAGTTCTTCATCGGCGCCTTTAATCGCTTTGAGCAATGAATCTTGTTGCACTTCACGCAGTATTGCCTGAATTGCGCGATCATCCACATCAGCTAAGTTATCAAAGACAAACATTAAGTCTTGGATTTGCTGACTCATTTCCTCATCTTGCTCGCGTATTGCGTCCATCAACTGACCTTCGATATTGGTATCAAGGTAATTCATGATATCTGCTGCAGATTTCAAGCCGCCCATTTTAGCCGCTTGCGTACCCGCTTGACCGGCAAATTGTTTTTCCATAATTTCATTTAATTCTTGCAAGGCTGCTGGTTGCACTTCTTCAAGATTGGCCACCCGCATCATCAGATCTAAACGTACTTTTTCTGGGAATTGCGACAATATCTCTGCGGATTGTTCCGCATCTAAGTAAGACATGACGATGGTTTGAATTTGAGGATGTTCATTTCGGATGATACTGGCAACTTGCTTAGAATCCATCCACTTAAGGGAGTCGAGACCTTTCGCGCCACTTCCCATCAGAATCTGATCAATAAGATTAGCCGCTTTATCTTCACCTAGCGCAGCAGTCAACGCACGTTTCACAAAGTCTTGGCTTTGGAAACCGATAGTGCTGTAATTTTGAATCTCTTCGATAAAATGTTTATGCACGGCCGTGATTTTAGGCTGCGTCATATCATCGATTTGCGCCATTGCTTGACCCAAACGCTGTACTTGTTTGGGCTCTAAATGTTTAAGAATTTGTGCGGCATCCTCTTCTGATAAACTCAAAAGTAAAATTGCAGCTTTATCTACACCTTCTAATTTTCCAACGTCATATCCGCTGGATTCAGTCAACTCTTCATCAGGCATGTTCAATCCTACTCATCTTGCATCAACCAGCCTTTTACTACCTGAGCTGATAATTCCGGTTCATTGGCAACTAAGGCGCGAACCGCTTTTAATACGTCTTCATCTTTGTGTAAATCAGGCAACATCAAAGAACCGTCTGCAGCAAAACCAACCTGCCCCTCATCAAATTCCTGAGATAACATACTAATGGTTTCATCACCTAAGTCTAGCGCGCTATCAACATCAAAGTCTTCGCTTTCAGTGGTGTCTTGAGGATTAATTAAACGACTTAACATCGGTCTAACTAAGGCAAATATCAAGACGATGATAATTAGCGCTCCGGCAGCTACTTTTACCGTTTGCGCAAACCATTCCTCTTTGTAATAAGGAACCTCAACTGGCACATAATCGTCGTCTCTACTAAAGGGGATACTCACCACTTCCAACGAATCACCACGGGTAACATCAAATCCAATTCCACCTTGTAATAAACGGCGAATATTAAGTAATTCCTGTTGTGCTCTAGGTGAGATTGACTCAGTGCCATCTTCTGCCACTTCAGTAATATAATCCACTGCAACCGAAACACTCAATCGTTTAATAAAACCAGTCTGCTGCTTGGTATGACTAATTGTAGTATCTAACTCGTAATTTCGCGTTTCTTCCTTAGAATTTCTACCCGGTAATGTCGTTTGCGAATTACTACCAGTGGCATTTTCAGGAATTGTCGAATCTAAAGGCGGTTGGTTCGTTAATGCTCCAGGTATACCTGCGATTGCTCCGCCTATGCTGTTCTCTTCCACCAGCATTTCACTGCGTATTGCCGGCAAATCTGGGTTATATCGGCGCTGGGTCTGTTCAACAGCGGTGAAGTCCATGGTTACGTCAGCTTGCGCTGTGTAATTTCCTAAGCCCAATACTGGGATCAAGATAGAATCAATTTTTTCTAAATAGGCATTCTCGCGCTGTTTCTCTAACTCATATTCTTTTCTTGAGCGCGCAGATGCTGCATCTTGAGAACCGGAGTTGAGTAATCGGCCATTACTATCTGTGACCGTAACTCGGCTTGGTTCCATACCTTGAACGGCTGAACCAACAATATCAATAATCGCGTCGACTTCTTCATTTGATAAACTAGAGCCTCGCCCAGAGGTAACAACAACAGTTGCACTGGCTTTTTTCTCACGCCGCGCAAAAACGTTTTCAACCGGTAAAGCTAGTAACACTTTTGCCCGTTTAACCCCATTTATTTCCTCAATAGTTCGCGCTATTTGTTGTTCTCTGGCGTGTTTTAAACGTTCTTTTTCAACCCGTTGTGAAACCCCAAATCCCATGTCTTGCATGATAATGTCTGCACCAGAGTTTTCAGAAGAAGAAGAAGAAAGCCCCTGACGAGTCATATTTAGTTTTATATTTTTGTAATCGCTTTCTAAAACTTTAACGACATTACCCTCAAGAATATAATCTGGATAATTTTGATCAAGATAATCAAGGGTCTCGATAAGCTCTTGGGTGTCCATTTTGCCCAATGGGCGGTATGTAGGTTCTTGCGCCCAAATGACAATAAAAATAGCAATGGCGATACAAATTACCAGAGCAATCACTATGGTTACTTGGCGCATTAAATCTACGCTACCTAATGCGTCCATGAAACCAGATTTATGCTCTAGTTCTGTGGAGTCTGAATAATTATCATTGTCACTAAGTGCAAGCTCAGTGCTAGTTGCCTCGGCCACGAGTTATCCTCTTGCTATGTTAAACTGGCATGTTCATGATTTGCTTGTAAGCTTCTAGCACTTTGTTTCGTACTTGTACTGTAGCTTCAAAAGCAATACTGGATTTTTCTTTAGTCAACATGACGTCAGCTAAACTCATATTCGGATCACCCATCTCAAATGCCTCTTGTTTGCCTTTGGCATCGAGTTGCATATCATTAACTGTGTTAATAGCCTGACCTAGCATCTCGGCAAAATTATGGGAGGAAGGATTGGTGCCAGGAAGCTGGGCAACATCCATTTGTGCATTTGACGCCATTGCCTGCATTTCTTGATATAAAGATTGTGCTTTGATTTCCATGTGTCGCTCCAGTGGTATAATCAATAGGCTTTGCGAGAGTCAAAAAAATGCGGCAAAGCGATAGTTTTTTAAACGTATAGCATAACTAAGCAATCTCAATGCCAACCTTTATTTACAATAAATATCAATGAGTTACAAGTTTTGTCATTTTATTGACGGAGCCACTTGCTTTAAGTGTGATGGGGGTAGGATGGAAGTCATGCGGAATCCCCCCCGTAAAAACCATAAAAAATAGCCGTTGGAGAAACGGCTATTGTGAAAACGTGGGATAATTAAGCGGGTAGCTCGATTCCTACCTCGCGCATACGCGCCAATTTATATCGCAAGGTTCTGGGACTAATACCCAATCTTTCAGCTACATCTTTACGACGACCGTTGCAGGATTGCAAAGTGTCTAAAATGATTTGGTGTTCTTGATGACGCAGTTCACTACCTAATTTACTATCATCAACTTCATTTTGACTTGATTGGTCACTAACAAGTGTTTGGCCTGTCTCGATTTCAATCATCAAGTCATTAGCATCAATTGTTTCTCCATCGGATAAGATAAGTGCGCGCTGAATTACGTTCTCTAATTCTCTCACGTTGCCAGGCCATGCATGCTGCATCAACTTACTTCGCGCAGAAGCGGTTAAACTAGGAGCAGCCTGTTTACCATTATAGTGTCGTTCTATCATGTGCTCGGCCAAAGGCACTATGTCCCCTGCTCGCTTATCCAACGGGTGCCACATCAATGGAAAAACATTTAATCGATAGTACAAATCTTCTCTAAATTTTCCGTCACTAACCACTTGTTTTAAATCGCGGTTACTAGTGGCAATTACGCGTACATCCAATGCAATGGTTTTACGGCCACCTAGTCTCTCAACTTCTTTTTCCTGCAATACACGCAATAGCTTCGCTTGTAGTGCTAAATCCATTTCGGTGATTTCATCTAATAAAATACTACCACCTTGGGCCAGTTCAAACTTACCTGGCGAGGCTTGAAATGCACCGGTAAAGGCACCTTTTTCATAACCAAATAAAGTCGCTTCCAACATATTCTCTGGTATCGCAGCACAATTAATTGCTACAAACGGCTGGTCTTTGCGACTAGATTGATCATGGATATAACGAGCCAATACTTCCTTACCTGATCCACTCGGTCCCAATACCATTACAGTGGCGTCAGAGGTAGCGACTTTCTTAGCAAGATTAAGCAAGTTAATACTTAGTGGATCAGCAGCAATAGGATCGCGAGACTCCACCTGCTGAGCAGGTGCATATCGCCCAACCAAATTTAGCAACACTTCAGGACTAAATGGTTTTGATAAATAATCGGTAGCGCCATCACGCATGGCTTGAACCGCATCATCAATAGTGGCGTATGCTGTCATAAGCAAAGTAGGTAAACTGGGAAACTTGTTTTTAATACTGCGCAGTAATGAAAGACCACTCATCTCACCCATTTGAATATCGCTAACCACTAAGTCAACTTTATGTGAGCTGAGTTTGACCATCGCTTGTTCAGCCGAGTTTGCCTCTATCACTTCATAACCGCCAAGTAATAAGGTGTCGACTAATGCCTCTCTTAACCCGGCATCATCTTCTACAATTAATATGCTGGTTTGACTCACGATTTCTCTCCCAAAGCCTGTTTAGTTGTCTGGCTTGATTTAATGATTGGAAGCATGAGACTAAAACATGCTCCTGCGCCTGGCATATTTGAAACAGTCACCGAACCACCGTGGGATTTAGCCACTGTGGCAACTACCGAAAGTCCCAAACCTGTGCCATGGCTTTTTGACGTATAAAAAGGTTCAAAAACTCGATTTAGACTTTGTGGATTTATGCCGGGGCCGTTATCTTGGATTTGTAAACTCACTTGCTGACTATCGCTCAAACAGCTAATAGTTATCTGGCAATCTTCAGGCTGTTCTTGAATCGCATTGTGTACAATATTTTGTAGCGCACCTATAAGTGCGGGCTTGTTACCTAAAATTGTTAATTGTGGATCGATATCTTTCACGCTCAACTGTGCGTTTGCTTGCTGAACCATGTTTTCTGATGAAACCAATAATTCAGACATCAATTCTGCAACAGAAATGTTTTGAACGACTTGCTCTTCGCCACTTTTAGCAAACAACAACATGTCATTTACCTGACCTTCTAAGTCTTTCAACCTGAGCATTAACTTTTCACTAAAACGCTCTCGCGCACTATCACTAAGTTGGTTACTTGCTAAATTAGAAGCGTATAAAATGGCTGCCGACAGAGGTGTACGTATTTGATGCACGATCGAAGCCACGGTTTTGCCCAACGAAGATAAGCGTTGCATATGGCTAATGCGCTGCTGCAACTGTCTGGTTTCAGTCAAATCGGTTAAAACAATGAGCTGTCCAGGTTCGGCTGTTAATGGCGTGATTGATAATTTAACCTTTCTACCATCATGTAATGAAACTTCATGACCATCGTCGGCTTGAGGTTTAAACGAGCGGGCAATAATTTTTCGCCAAGCTTGCCCTTCTAAAGGCTCTCCTAACAACGCTTTGGCTAAGGCATTAGCTTGTTTTACCTGACCTTGTCCATTAATTACGACAACGCCAGCCGGCATTACCTGTAAAAGGTGTTCAAGCCGAGTGGCTTGGCTTTTCAACTGTTCGAATTCTTGTTTCGACACTTCAGTAGTAGATAAATTCAGCGGTTGAGGTGCAGCTAAACAAGGGTCAAGCTCACGTGAATGAGACGATGATGTACTGCGAACTTGGTTCTGGTCGTCTTCATACGATATGTTGAATGCACTGCTTAGCGCCATAATGTCCTCACGTCAAAAATATTACATATAGTGAGTATTTAGCATATCGCATGCCAATTATTTTACTCGTAATATCAACGAGTTAAATGATTTTAGAAGAAATATTAAACGTCAACAAAATGACGGGAGGGAGTTTTATCAAAAAATAGCGCAATCAATGTATCAATTAAAACATCGCGTTAGTCGCGAACAATTCCGTATTTACGCATTTTCTCAACCAGAGTTGTACGGCGCATCCCCAAGACTTCAGCGGCTCTTGCAACAACACCATCTTGCTGATCAAGCGCTTGATTTATCATACTGATTTCCAATTCAGATAAATACTCTTTGAGGTTCATACCATCTGATGGCAAAGCTGAATTGGTATGTAACTCACCATTTTGAACTTGTTCGCTATTATCATCGGAATCAACCAATTCATCATCGCTGTCATTTGTATCGTTAAATAATGCGATTATAGCTTCACGTTCTAACAACTCTTCAGGGTAGTCAGGTTCGAAGTTATCACCATCTGTATACTGATATTTCGTTGGTAAATCGGTGACATCAACCACTTGATTGGGGAACAAAATGAGCAGTCTTTCCACTAAATTGGAAAGCTCACGGACGTTTCCAGGCCAAAGGTGCTCTACCAGTGAATTGATTGCACTTTCGGTAAAACGCAGTGATTTCTCATTTTCTTGTTCCAATCGCGAGACCAGTTCTTGCAATAATAATGGAATATCTTCTTTGCGCTCTCTTAATGCCGGGCTTTCGATAGGGAAAACATTTAAACGATAATATAAATCTTCTCGAAAAGAGCCTTCAGCGATCATAGTTTCTAGCTCTCGGTGGGTAGCAGCAACAATGCGAACATCACATTTTATGGGTTTATTTCCCCCTACTCGTTCATATTGTCGTTCTTGCAAAACACGTAACAATTTAACTTGCATTTGCAAAGGCATATCACCAATTTCATCTAAAAATAAAGTGCCACCTTCGGCAAGTTCAAAACGACCTTTGCGAGAGTTGATAGCGCCAGTGAACGCGCCTTTTTCATGGCCAAACAACTCACTTTCTAAAAGTTCAGCAGGAATCGCTCCGCAATTGACAGGTATAAAAGGCCCATTATTTCTATTCGACATAAAATGTAGATTACGGGCGATAACTTCTTTGCCAGTTCCGGATTCACCTAACACCAGCACATTCGCATCAGAGCTTGATACTTGCTCGATTAAGTGACGTACATTTTGAATTTCATCACTTTTGCCAACCAAGCTGCGAAATAATTTAGTTTTACTTGTATTTGCGGTCTTTGCAGGTCTTTTGCGCAAGTATTCCTGACAACGATGTAACATCTGAGTCAAAACGGGATATGTTACGGGCTCAACTAACTGTCCGACGATATTAGCTCGGAACTCTGCATCACCATCAACGGCTGAATTGCCAATAACAATGAAGGGCTGGGCTGGAAATTTACTGACTACGTCATCAGTAAGTTCTGGGGACTCAAAGTCGATGATGACAGCTTCAAAACTGTCTTGTTTTTTCAACGAAGTGATAGCTTGGGAAAACGGTACTATCGCACAATGCTCGCCTAAGAAAGACAAGATAGTTTTGAGATTATTGGCGCGCGTCATTTGCTCGCTGATAATCAGAATAGTGCTCATCCTTTCCCCAACTTTGTTATTTTTATTGTTTTTATTCAAGCGCGTGTCAATTCCAAGTAAATGTTTGCCAAGCTTTTCTATTCAAAATAAGCATCCGAAGATAACTATATTGAACATTCTGTCTAATCAAAGATTAGCGTATATTTTTACTCGTGTCAGCAAAGCATAAAATGAAACTTAAACTCACTTATAAATGTTCACTTGATTTTAAACATTCGTTGTCGGATAGCAACAATCAATTTTTATGTTTATGAATAAAATCAGTTAATTGAACAAAATAAAAGCAGCCTAAGCTGCTTTAATGTGGTTATTGCGGTTTTCAAATAAACAAAACCATTTTTACCTGAATTAACTCAAAAGAGACAACACCTGACCTTGTTGCTGATTAGCTTGAGATTGAACAGATAACGAGGCCTGACTTTGAATTCCAGTGGCAATACTATCTGCTGTCGCTTGGGCATAATCGGTATCTTGAAGTCGACTTCTAGCAGCTGAAACGTTGACATCGGCTTGGCTTAAGTTTCGAGCCGCACTTGCAAATTGATTTTGCGTCGCACCTAAATCCGCTCTAGCACCACCAACAAACTCCAATGCATTATCCGCAATTTCTAAAGCCTCTTCAGCTCCAGCAGACGTGGATACATCGATATTCAATACATCATCAAGTTGTGCGGCAACATCTTGAGTTCCAACACCAATACGCTGGCCTGAATTAGCCCCCACTTGAAAATCAATATTACCTTCTTCTGACAACAAAGGCTTTCCACCAAAATTGGTTTGCTCAATGGTTTGGGTTATGTTGCTTTGTAATTGAGAAATTTCGGATTGCAGCGCTTCTCTATCTGAGTCACTCAAAATGCCATTACCAGCCTGAACAGACAATTCACGGATTCGATTTACATCAGTGTTAATCCCCGACAAGCCGCCTTCGGCAACTTGAGATAAGGAAACACCATCATAGGCATTGGAGATAGCTTGTCGATTCCCCTCTACTTGAGTAGTTAATCGATCAATAATCTGTTGCGCAGCAGAATCATCGGCAGCACTATTCACTCGCTTACCGGAAGCCAGCTTTTCAAACAAGGTTTCTTGTTTCTGCTGTAACTGCTGTAAAATTGATGAATTGTTGCTTGAATCAATATTAATCATAAATTTATCCTCTAACACCTCCCCTTGAGGATAGCAAAATATTGCCGATAAAGTAAGCAAGTGGCGACACAAAGGACCTGAACTAGGTATCGTTTTTCATAACTATGTATATTTATTCATCTTATTGTTTAGCAAAATAATACGAAACCAATAAACACGATTGACTCGGATACCTATCAACGGTCACAATCATTTTAGTACATAAAAAGAAAATAAAATTATCGATATAACAATGCTAAATAACACTTTAGACTCGTTGTTAGGTTTGAATGAGTTAACTTCTGGCGCAAACAAATAAGAAATCATGCTTAAAAATATACGACTACACATTGAAAAAGATGAAGAAAAACAGGAAAAATTAGATCAGAAGCTAGCTGCAACTATTGTAGACATGCAGCATAAAAATATTAATAGCTTTACCCGTAATATTCCCTCTTTAGTGCCGACACTTAAATCTACGTCTTTGCAAAATCATTCATTGTTTAGCAATAAGTATGGTGAAATAAATATCGTCGATTACGGTATTGGACGGACATTGTATGGTTTTCATCCTTTAGATGAGGTGACGCAACAAGTTCAGCGCTTTGAACAACATAGTCCGAAAATAACCTTATCTGAGATCAGTACAGAGACATCCAAAACGGAAGAATCAACGTCATGCTCCCTTGACTTCCAAGAACTTGACGCATACCAAATTAGACAAAAACAGCCATCGTTACCTGAAGAGATAGAATGCCTAGTGGTATTAGGTTGTGGTTTAGGTTTGCACTTAGAACAGTTATTACGTCAGCATCGAATTAAATACCTCATCGTTTACGAACCGCAAATCCAGTACTTTCAATGCTCGACCTTGGCAATAGATTGGTCTGAAATATTCGCGCTAGCGAAAAGTAATGGTACAGGTATTTTCCTACAAATTGAAAAAGACGGCCGTAATATTGTTGACGATATTCAGCAATTACAAGAACATGAAGGCATCACCGAATTCCGTATTTTCAAACACTATAATCACCCTATTTTCGACGCTATTTTCAAAGAATTATCACATCGGCCTTGGGCAGACATCAAAAAGAATGGATTTAAAGTCAGTACCACAGAAAACTATTTGACCTATGTACCTAGTTGGACACCGGAAATCGATCTTCAGCAATGTAAATCTGTGTCTGAGAGCCAATCAAGATTCACACAAAACTTAAAAGCCTTCGAAAAATATTATCCAGCAATATATAAACAATTCAAATCCTATACCCCACAAAATTGGCTTCCAATCCACACTCAAGACTCAGAAGTTAATTTGTTAAATCGTGAGAACCTCACTACCTGGTATGGTGAATCACCTATCCATGATTGTGAATTAAACTTCAAAAACTTCTATTCCCAGCCCAATAAAGATGGATTAGTTTTAGGCTACTCAGGTAAAAAGCTGGCGCATTATGAACACTATAAATTCGTAAAGAAAACCGAAGAGCTGTTAAAGCGAGCCGAAGATGAAATTGGGGAATTACCCAGTACAGTAGCCTCTATCATTATGTTTGGATTAGGGGGCGGCTATCAATTAGAGCACTTACTAGCTAATCACAAAGTAGAAAAGCTATTTATTTGTGAACCTAACTCAGATTTTTTCTATGCCTCATTATTTGCTATTGATTGGACCGCAATTTTCGAAAAAATTGAAAAGACTAATGCACGAATTTATTTAAATATCGGTGATGACGGATCTCATTTGTTTAGAGATTTATTGAGTCAGTTCCACTCAATAGGCCCTTATATTCTAAACAATACCTACTTTTATCAAAGCTACTATAACTCCGCATTGAACAGCGCAATTGGCCAACTCCGCGAGCAGTTGCAAGTGGTAATATCCATGGGCGAATATTTTGATCATGCTTATTATGGCATCGCTCATACCAAAGAAGGAATGAGACGAAAGATCCCAGTACTAACCAATAACCCATCTGAAAAGCTAAGTTACGATGACAAAGAAGTGCCAATATTTATCGTTGGAAATGGTCCATCATTGGATAGCTCGATAGAAGCGATTAAAGAATGGCAAGACAAAGCAATTGTTGTAAGTTGTGGCACTGCATTACAAGTGATGTACAAAAATGGAATTGTACCCGATTTCCACGCTGAAATAGAACAAAATAGAAGTACCTATGACTGGGCAACGTTGATTGGTAGTTTAGATTTTTTAAAAAAGATCACGTTGATATCGTGCAATGGAGTTCATCCAGATACTTGCGATTTATATAAAGATGTTTTGATCGCCTTTAAAGAAGGGGAATCATCTACAGTTTCTGCATTACACGTACTCGGAGAAAAGCACTTCGAAGTGCTTAAACATGCCTTTCCCACGGTAAGTAATTTTGTGTGTAATATTATCAATTCATTGGGCTTTACCAGTGTCTATTTTATGGGCGTAGACTTAGGTTTTGTAGATGTAAAACATCACCATTCAAAAGATTCAGGTTACTACTTAGAAGACGGAGAAGAAACCTATGACTATGCAGAAAAAAACAACACATCTATAGTAGTTCCAGGGAATTTTAGAGCGACCGTTAACACTAAACATGAATTCAAAGTATCACGTCAAATCATCGAACAAGTCACCGCAATAAAGTCCCAGTACCAAACATTTTATAATTGTAGTGATGGCGCTAAAATTCACAACACCACTCCACTTCATATAGAAGAGTTGCTTATAATCGCAACTGAAGAGCAAAAACAAACAGCTCTCAAACACATACGAGAAAAAGCATTCTCAACTGACCATATAGAAGGTTTTACTGAGAAGTTCGAAAGTACTTTTTTACAATCTAATCTGATTAGAGAAATCACCGCAATGGAAAAACTTCTCAGTCAAGAAATGGACACACAAGAACAAGTAAACCAGATAATCGCGCAGCAAAAAGCCATGTTATTCCACTCTTACCGTAGTGGAAAATCCTTGTTATTTTATTATCTGTACGGCACGGTCAATTATGCCAACGCATTGCTTTTGAAACTATCATTAAGTTACTCGAATAAAAATCAACTTTCGGACAGTGTAGACAAGTGTATGCAAGAGTGGCGGAAAACCATAAATGGAATAAAGACTCATGTTAGTTCGGATATTGTAGAGTTTGATACGTCAGAATACAGAAAAGCACATCGTGAAAACTTGCTGTTTTCACATCAAATAAAGCAGAACAAACTATTAGTCGTAACAAACTCATCTGTATTTTCCGGTGCAGTTAAAAGGAACGTAATAAATAATTATCCCGAACTCGAATCTTTAACAATTTGTAATAATGAAAATATAAATGAATTTAAAAACGAACAGTTTGACTACGTAATTTATTATGTAGATGAAAAACTGAGCCGTATCACCTTTAATAACGTTTCAAGCAACTTTAAAATTCTAGGAGATCGAAGTACTTTAGTTATTATGAACTGCAGTTTCATACAATCCCTTGAATTAGCAACTAATAGTAAAAAAGTCACTCTTCTCCCCACATTAATCAACCCAAGTAACAAGAACTCTTCAGTTATATCAAACTTACTTTATTTGGCTAAAATAAGTGTGCGTGCTTGTTTAGAAAAGCACCACGCGCATGTAATTTATCCACGGTATATAATTCCCGAAAAAGGAACTTCCCCAGAAGATCTAAATATTAAATCACGATATCCTAGTACACTTAAATACTACCTTTTTGACTTTCCGCTATATACTGTCGCCTATAAGGATACATATATACCAAGATTAGCGACCTGTAATACAGGAACTAGGGGAACTTATTTAAAAAATTCCCAAATTAATGAGGATTTATTAATAAAACGAGTTACAGCTGAACTTTTCAACAATCTTAAAGGCAGCTACCTAAGAAATGACCCAAATTTATATAACGACACCAATTACTCTAAAAGTGAACTCATTGTTTTGAATAAAGAAATACCGTCTCAAAAATAATGAGCACTATCTTCATACTAGTTTCAACACATTTTTGATTAGTTCAATAACTTGGCGCTGCTGCTGCTTCTTCAAGTTAGGATAGATTGGTAAGCACAATATACGTTTCGAAACGTCGTCTGCAACAAGACATTTATTGTTATTTAATAAAAAATTAATTTGGTCAAGGCTAGGATAAAAATATCTGCGAGGAAAAATATCGAAATTATTTAAAGTGTTTTTAACTTTAAGCAATTCCTGTTCGTTAGAAAACAGTACTGGTACATATGCACAATTGTTTGTCGCATTTTCATTCCATTTCTGAAATTTCAAATAGTCTGATAAGTGAATTTTATATTGTTGCCAAATTTGCGCTCTATTTTTTTTAATAGTATCTATATCATCTAAAACAGACAGTCCCATTGCAGCGGATAATTCATGCATTTTTGCATTGATTCCGCACAACGCTATATTTTCCTCATCAACAATGCCACATTTTATCATCAAACGAATTTTTTTAGCCAAGGAACTGTCATTAGTAACAAGAGCGCCCCCTTCAATCGTATGAAATAATTTAGTTGCATGAAAACTTATAGTACTAATATCCCCCTGTGAAAGAATACTTTCCCCATGGTAATTTACTCCGAAAGCATGAGACGCATCATATACGATTTTCAAATTATGTTTACTTGCGATTTCGTTCAAGCGCTCAACATTGCAAGGATTGCCGAAAACGTGAACAGGTACCAAAGCACTAGTTTTTGAAGTGATTTTAGACGTCACATTATCAACATCTATATTTAAAGTTAACGGATCAATATCTGCAAAAACGGGCTTACAATTTTGCCATGCTAGACTGCTGCTTGTGGCGATAAAACTAAAAGGAGTAGTTATAACCTCCCCCGTAACGCCTAAGGCTCTATAAGCGATTTGTAATGCTAGTGTTCCATTACTTACAAGTATGAGATGTTTTACACCTAAATAAGTTTGCAGTCTCTCTTCGAGCAAACGTACAAGTGGGCCATTATTTGTCAAATGTCCTGATTTATAAACTTGATCAATATATGAATCCAAGCGTTCCCTATCAGGTAGCCAAGGGCGAGTCACAGTAATCATTTTAACTCCTTTATGCAATTATTTAGACAAGCCACTAAACAGCTTTTGACCTTAGTATAAGTTGTAAAGTTAATTTCAAACATCCATATACGAAAAGTCATAACCAAATGATTCATAGGGCAACCTCAGTTCAAACTTGCCGAAAAAATAATCGAACGTCTCTTTTTGCCAAGGTTCAAAAGACATATAACGCTCTGCAGACGTCATTTTCTTCTTATCTTTTTTGTGTCTATTAATAACCCCCTCGTCAAACACTTTATCTAAATAATCTTCCGTGGCTAAATCCGAATTATCAGTGAGTAGGAATAACATTTGTCTAAATTTTTCACGATCTTGGGTAATAGATTCCATCGTAAATGTACCAATAAAATCAATATTTTTATTAGTTCCAACAACTACTTCATAAACATCACAGTCTTTTTTAATACTGCTTAAGATTGCACAAGCACCTATAAAGGCTAGATATTTATATTCACCTATATTTATCTGATATTTTTCAATCAAACTATAACTAAAATCTTTACCTTCATTGAGAATTTTATCTAACGTCCAGTACAACTCATTGATATCAAAAGTGAATAAATCTTGTAATTGGCCGTAACCGCTCCATACCAAATCTACAGGATTACGAACAAAGTTAGCGACTTTGAAGCTTTTTTGTGGGCTCCCATACTTCTTCAGTAAAATAGGTATGTCACGAAGCCTAAGAACATGGACTGAACCATAATATTTTGCACTACCAAGCTGTTGTATATCGTCATATAACGTATCCAACGATAAGACTTGTCGCCCTACATAACCTCGATGAAAATTGTGAATATTTTTAACTAAGTTACTATTGCTGTGTAATTCAGTATCATTGGCCAAAACATTACGCGCACTGTGAGTACAAACAATGTTGCTATTTAAATTGAATGAGTGTGCTAACCAATTACTTGCACTCCATCCATGTGATGTAACGATAAAACTATTTTGCATTCACCTACTTCCAAAACAACCAATTACTGCGATCTAAAAAGCACATACTGAAAATGCTTACCCTAAATTTTTTACTACGTACTTACTAACTCTGCATATCCGAATCCTGATTGACCAAACCCGTTGCCATTGTAAAACATCAAACGTTTATCCTTCACATCAACCACATGGGGATAACATATCATCAAGTCGTCCCACCCATTTGAACTGATATCAATACCACTCAAACTATCCATTCGCTTAAAATGTATTCCATCTGATGACTCAGCATATCCAATTCGATAACTATTTTTTGGATCGACGCGATAGTTACTGAAATTTCGATAGGAATACCACATGCAGTATTTCCCGGCTTTTTTAATTACACTAGCTTTGACAATACCGGCTTCATTTGAATCGGCATAATCTATCGAAATGATCCCCTCTCTTTTCCAATCGATACCGTCATTAGATTCTGCATATTTAATATGATAACGAGGTTCCATCTTCCCATTTACACGCCTCCATTCAGTGCAAGAAAGATACCAATTACGCCAAACATTATTGTCATCAATTAAAACACATGTACTTCCCGAGTAATGTGGTTCTTTATAGTCTCTATCCCACAGAGGGCCTTCCGAAAACTTTTTAAATGTATTTCCATCATCTTCACTAATCGCTAGACCGACAGCATTATGGTACGGAATAGTATTTCTTACATTCCACCCAATATAATAGAGATACTTTTTACCATTAGAATTAACAACACAAGAGGGCATAACCCCACAGTCATCAAAAGTTCCATTTTCACCTAAATCAAGGATAGGCGATTGATTTTTATATATTATTCTCTGGGGATCAAAGGCTGAAACGTCCAAATAATCAGGCAAACTGCGCCCTAATGAATCTCGAGTTGAAAAGTAGATTCGGATTTTATCCTGCTCGGCAATAAATTCGGCTACGGGTACCTGTGCATGGCTGCAACTCCACTTCTTTTCACCTGAAGGTTTATAAATTAATCCTTTTTTTTTCCATAACATTATATTCCAACCTCATTAATATACTTCATGGCTAGGTTTAGGACCTTTACGAGCGGGATTACCAATGTAGACCCCCCAAGCTTCAGTATCTTTAGTAATAGAAGCAGACATTGCAACTAAAGTGCCTTCGGCTAAATTTATATAGTCCCTAATAGTCGCATTAACACCTAAAAAACAATATGGCTTTATTTTACAATGCCCTGACATAACAACATGTGAAGTAAAAAACACATTGTCCATGATTTCACCATGATGACCAATATGATTACCACTCCATAAAACCACATTATTGCCGATACTTGTAAAAGGCTGGATTGTGTTGTCTTCCAATATAAAACAATTGTCACCAATACGTGTTTCTGGAAATACAGTGGCTTTCGAACTGATATAGGATATGAATTGATACCCCTTTTTTTTACCTTCTAAGTAAATTTTTTCACGATTTCGATTCATATTTTTCCCTGTCATAGGAGCAAACAAGCCATAATCAGAAGGCGGATAAACGTTTTCCAAATTCTCGAAAGGGACTATTGGTAAACCTTTGAACTGATTTTGTTCAATAAACTCTGAATGCAGAGTAAACGCCACTACCTCAAAATCTGAGTCGTGAGTTAAATAAAAGTGGGCTAATTCGGCCGTATCAAGAATTCCAAATATAACGACTTTTGAATGGCTCATAAATTATCCTAAGTTGGAGGTGAAAAATAGAAAGCAATTATCGCAATTGATAATTATCTAACATATTAAATACTTGCTCTTTATCACAATTCATTAGCACATCAATTATCGACAATCCAGCGACAAAATGTGGAGAACTTTGACTGTATTCAGGTAAAACAGATTGAAGAAATCTCAGCTCGACACCTTGCGCGTCAAAGTAAGGTTTATCGTAAAGAGCTTCCCCTCCCTTAGGGTTAATGTAAACTACCTCACCTTCTTTTTTCGTAATTTCAATTAAACGATCGGCCTTGTTCAAATGATTATTGCAATAATGTTGTTCAGATGACAGTTTAAAATTCTTTTCTATTCCTAGGTAATCAATAACCATTTTTATTGACTGAACAGCTAAGGCGCTAATACTTTGAGAACAATTAGTAAACTGCTCTTCAAGTAATGGATAAACATCTTTAAAAAAAGGAGCTTTACTATATGCATGATATAAGGTTTTCA
Organism: Alteromonas sp. M12; assembly: GCF_037478005.1. NCBI lineage: Bacteria > Pseudomonadati > Pseudomonadota > Gammaproteobacteria > Alteromonadales > Alteromonadaceae > Alteromonas > Alteromonas sp. M12. Next base: position 3,153,952 of record NZ_CP144164.1, read on the forward strand.
ATAATTTTTCGGTATCATTGCAATCACGGTTCACTTTAATGTTGCAAATCTTCTTTTGATAGGTCGGTTTGACACAAGGAATAGTAAAAAGATATTCGTTTTCACCTAATAAAATACGATTTCTATTAATCCAACCTCTTTTGATGAAATCAACATCATCATAAAAAATAAACTTATCAACAGCCATAATAAGCTGAAAATAGCCTACATAAGGAAATATGTAAGGTTGCATTATTGCGATAGTCATAAATATTATTTTCTTATTTATCTTACAAGGTTGATTGGATGTAAAACTATTGAATTATTTTTCGCAACGCAAAGCTCTGCGATATCTCCATAGTGAGATAAACAATTTCATAGTCATTTTCGACACAAAAGCGATGTACAGCCTCAATCACTCCATATTTATATCTTTTCGACCAATTCCCCATACAATAATCATGACCTAAAATCCAACCGTCTCGTTTGATTTTTTTACTGTACAAATTCAACTCCTGATAGGTCGTATGATAACTATGATCGGTGTCTATATAGACCCAATCAAAGTACTCATTCTCAAAGTCTTCAGCCGCTTCAATAGATAGTTTTCGATGTATATAAATTTTTTCTTCTCTTAATTGCGTTTCATATTTTCCTTGAATAATCGTTAACAGCTTCTCGCTATATCTATCACTTCCCCAAATATCAATTAAATGTAATTTTTTTGGTGTAACAATATTGAGAATATCTTTTGTAAATTTACCAGCAGCTACACCTATTTCAGCCCCAATCGTATTTTTTGAAAGTTTTTCGAGCAACAATTGTCGATTAGCCAACAAACTAGCATTTTTAACATGTTCAGTTTTCAGCCTTTCAAGCTTCATTTGCGCTAATTTTTGAGTTTCTGCAACTTCGTAACTTTGTTTCAATTCATCAAGGGTTTCGGCTACTTGAGACAAATCATCAACAGAAACATAATTTTTTATACCGACTTGGTTTAATACATCAGTAATTTCCAGCAAAAAAGAACTACATATAATGATCAAGTCAGCCTGTAAACTGTGTAACTCTTTTATAGAAAATATTTCTTTACCCAAAAATTGCTTTTGCCCAGGGAGGGCATGAGATTCACAAAATCCAATCAAATTAAAATTTAATGCTATAGCAGTTACATTTTCGAGTGCTTTTGAACCTGTTCCATAGATGATTACTTTCATTACGTTTCCTATCAAAAATTCTAAAGTTGCGAAAGAGTCATTTAGATCTCAAATTAACTGCATTAAAAGTATGACTTGACCAATTGAATAAGTTTATAAGTTCTAATGCTAGTTTGTTGATAACTAAACATATTTAATGCTTTTTCTGCATTCGTATTCGCCTGCTTCTCAGTTAATTGAAACTCACCTATATTAGAGCCTGAATTCAAATCATTAATAGAATAAAATACGTATCCTCTATGTTTGAAAAAGTTAAATGCAGGACATTTTTCGTTTAAAAAAACAGTACAACCAGTTAAAAGTCCAATCCAAATATTCCCCATAGCTTGCTGTCTGATGTGATTCATTACCATGTACTTAGATCGTGCAATTAAATTAACGTATTGGCCAAACTCAAAAAACTCATCAATGATTTCAAAGTTATTAGCGAGCACTGTTTCAGCTGCATCTTTTATTTCATTTTTATAATTATCGAACCCATAAGACATAGGAATATAATGAACGAGGCTTCTTAGAGATTTGTTTTTAGTAGCAATAGATAAATAATCTAGGTGATTATTAGTGATAGTAGAACTATTTCCTAACCAAAGGCTATCAGTTTTAACTATACAATCTTTGGCTTTAACTACTTTTTTCATTGGATAATCAAATCCGTAGCGCCATTCGATATATTGAAGATGCTGAGTAAACGAGTGCTTAGCTTGAATTATTTCGAATTCCTCTTCAAAAACTGGACAAAACAAATTAATTTTTAAAATAGCTTGAATTTTATTGTTTGAAACTGTGTACTTATTTGAAGGGTTACCATCGACTAGCCGTAATTTCGAATATAATTGTTTGGACTTTGTTTCAAGTAGATCAGAAAAGTCATCATACATTAAGTCTAAATAATCAAACCCCCAGCCTTTCCACATAATGACTGTAGATCCTTGTGTCATTAAATTTATTATGTTGGCATGCAAAGGAGTTAAACAATGCACGACAAGTAAATCAAAAGCTTCTAACTTTCTGGCGACAGTTAATTGTTCACTAACTTCAAAATTAATGTACTTATTTAAACTCGAGTTACAAATAGGGATTTCAGCCATTTTTTCATCTTGCTTTTCAAGAAAAAAAATATGTTCATCCAATTCAACCTCATTAAATAAGTTGATAACATTGTCGATGTGTTTATGGTTAACAGCAAGGTGTGCAATTCTCATGTTACTTTCTTATTTACGTTAATTAAAAAAACATTTTCATTACAAATGAACATTTGGGAAAATCTCACACACTAACTTAACTATCTAAGCTTCTAACCATAAAAATTTTCTCTTCTTCAATAAAACCGAATTTGTTTTTTTTCTGAGGATATAATCTATCACTAGACTTCCAGTCGAAAACTTGAACATCAAAACCTGCCTCTCGCAATTTATTTGGGTAATCTTGCCCATATAATCTTACATGGTCTTCCTGTCCAAAAGCATGTAAACGCCCCTCTTCGGTATTTATACTCAGATCTTCGTATGTGTGTTCGCTGTTTAGTGAAATAGGTACCTGGAGAATTGCAGCGCCAGTGTTATTTTTTAATACACGCTTAAGTTCATTTAACGCTTTTTTATCATCAGGAATATGCTCTAATATATGATTCGCGATAATCAAATCAAAATGTTCATCTGGGAAAGGAATGTCAGTCATATCAATTGTCATATCAACATTTTTTGCGTTTAAATCAGCTGTTATGTAATTTGAAAATATACTCTTTAATTTACGCCTTAATACGGTTTCTGGTGCAAAGTGAAGAACCTTTATATTGTCACTTAAAAGAGATGGCTGAAGCTTTAAAAACATATAAATTAATCTTTCTCTATCTAGACAACCGCAGATAAAACATCGCGCATTATCTCTTCTACCACCGCCAACAACTTGCTTTTCATACATGACTGGCAAATCGAAGCCATAGGGCTTAAAACTACCCATATAAAAATTACACATGGGACATTTATGTTTAAAACCACTCACTTCTTTCCAGCGTTTTAAACGCCTTATTAACCTCGCGAATTCCACTACTTTCCCTCAAAATGCCCATTCTTTTTAGAATAAACTTTGTTTATAAACAACTTATCGACCAATTTGTTAAATCAGTTAATTTATATGTTCAGCTAAAAAATAAATTGAATTCACTATTTTCTAAAAAAATGTATGACACGTCTAAAGTCAAAGGCGATTGCTTGCTTCAACAGATCAAATCCGAAATTGCGGCTTTTTTTCAACCCATCAACTCCAAATAACTTTACAAACAGCATTACTCCCAGAAGTCCATTTCGCCAAGCTTGCCGACGAAACATATCTAATAATAACCATTCTACCTGTTGTTGGTTGTATCTAGAGTTAGGTAATGCTCTCAAAATCGTTTGCATAATAGTTGCAGAACGTTTTAAGTAGGTTAAATTAAAATCGAGATTTAATGTCTCAGCCGGATATACTAACATTCTTGCAATATCTGCGGTTTCTGCTTTGCAATCAAAGACCGTTAATTGATATTGAACAATTTCTAAACATCCCTGATTTTGACGGTATTTTTGAGCGATAGTCTCTTGACCACTATGCTCACGGTATGTCATCAATGGTTCCTCAACTAACCCGATTTTTCCAAATTTTGACAACTCTACCCAAAAAAGGTAATCGCTAGCACCTGATATCCAAGTTCGAAACTTAATATTATTTTTACGACAAATATCAGCCCTAAACATACTGCCTGGATTTAAGATGTGGTTATAAAACAATAAATACTCTGGATTCAAGTAATGCTTAGGAACTGCAATAAGCTTTCTATTTTGACTACTTTGCTTATAAAAGTGACAGGTACAATTAACATACTCAGGGTGGGTATCTAAAAACTTTAGTTGCTGCGCAATGCGCATAGGTTCTGCTATATCATCAGCATCCATCCAAGCTGCAAGATCTGTTTCGCAAAGTTGAAGTAATTTATTTCGGCTTGCAATGATACCTAAATTCGTAGGGTTACAATGCACCTGTACTCTGTTATCTTTTGCTGAAAACTGCCTTGCAATATCTAATGTGTTATCCTTGGAACCGTCATCCAAAACTAAAACAATTAAATTTAGATAGCTCTGCGTCAAAATGGACTCAAGCGCTTCAGTTAAATAGTTTTCGACATTAAAACAAGGGATTAGAACAGAAATAGGAACTGACATAAATTATTTTTCAGCATGAATTAACAAAGCAAACTCATGTCCTTGTGCAAGTGCTGTCATTAAAATAAGGTATTAATTTATACAATTTTTTTCCCTCAGCAATTTTTCATAAAATGAAATTGTCTTCATTACAAAATCCTCATTGGAGAAAGACTCTAAGGCAACATTTCTGCTTTTATTACTTTCTTTCTCTAAACCTTCGAAACTAAGATGGGTAATAACATTATATAACTCCTGCCAATTTCCCGTCTTAACCAAATGACCATTACATCCATTGGTTATCATCTCTACAATACCCCCAGTAGCATAACCGTACACTGGAGTTCCTGCTGCTAAGGACTCCAAAACAACCAGTGGAAAGTTGTCAGCCTTACTGCAATTCAAAAAAATATCTGCTGCATTATAGTATTTATTTAGTTGCTCAACCTTTTTTTCATAACCAGCGAAAGTACAATTTAAACCATCAAAATGATGTTTGTCCTTTTTTGTAACTTTACCAACAACAATAACTTGAATATTTTCTCCTAAGCTATGTAAAATTTTTAATGCGTCATCAGTACCTTTGATTGGACTATTAATTTGGAACGCGATAATTAACAGTGTTAACTTATGCGGATCTAAGCCTAATGATTTTTTAACTTCATGTTTATCCATAGGATAAAAGCTTTTAGTATCAACGCCATTATTAATTACGACGATTTTATCTGTATCAATTACGCTCTCGTGGGCTTGATTTTTCAAATACTCCGAGGGAGAAATGATGTGTATTTTTTTGCTGTGTAACCAACGTTTTAGTGTTAAGTGAAAACTGGTTAAATCATACTTTCCCTCTAATGGCCAAACCGAATGTTGTGGGCAGTTTCCACAATCCGATTGAAAACGAACACAACCTAAAGGATATACACAACCACCGGTAAAAGGAGAAAAATCATGCATTGTCCAAACAACAGGGAAATGGTTAGTAAGAAGCCCTATACTAATTGGCGAAAGTGCTGTTGTCGTATCATGAATATGAACTATATCTATTTCTAAACGCGTCAATTCAGATTTAAGATAAAGATATTCCAACGGAACGCTTTCTTGAAGACCAACACTTTGAAATCTATATTTAAGCCATTTAAAGAGCTTTTCATGGGGACCAAATAAATTACTTTGATTAGTCTCATAACCATGTTCACTATCTCTTCGAAAGTGATGGCAGAAATGTCCATTTTGTCTCAACAAATTAGCTAAAGTAGTCGCAACTTTACTACCACCTCCGCCGAGGTTAGCGGCTTTAGAAATTATAGCTATTCTCATAAAAGCCTCTACAGACTTAAAATATTGATCGAATCGCTGTTATATTTTTGCGATAGCTTAAATATGTTTTTCGCAATTTCATCTTTAAATCTCATTGAACAAATTACAATATTTTGACAGTTTGATTTTATAGCTTGCTCTAGCGATATCACTGGGTATCCAAGAAATTCATAACTTCCCGATACTTCTGCTTTTCGATCAATTACCATCTCAACATTTAGTGAATGTTTATCTATATAGTGATGCAATTTTTCAAAAAATTCTCCTGCACCGTATATACTAAAGCTTTGCCACTGGTTTTGATTGATTAGTTCATATAATTCTGCGACGTCGTTGTCAGTATTCTTTGCCATTAAGCCATACTGCTTTTGCATAAACTTGTCTGACAACAAATTCAATATTGCTTGTGGCCAATGAATTTTTCCAATTTTCCATCTCGTGTAACGAGTAAATTCTAAAAAGGTATTTTCAAAACCAAAATCTTGCACTTGTTCGAGTTGATTTTCACAAATAACTGTATAAGTGAAGTCTGAACCAAAATTATCTTGATGATACACTCGTGTAAAAAGCTTTGCTTCTTCTATAGTTGGAAATTGAACATACCGTAATAATATGCAATTTACATCGGCTAAATTAATGTCTCCAAAGCCCAATTCATGGTGCTGATTAAAATATTCATGCGCACCTTGCATAAAAGCTTTTACGATAGTTGAATTACCATCTAGCTTAGGTGCTAACATAAGCTTACCATCATCACTATATGCCAATGTAGTACCACAATCCCCAACTAGAAAAGCCTCTACGCATTCAGGTGTTCGCGCTAATAACTTCGCGGCCTGATTTGTTTCGGTAAAAGTGTTAATAAAGCTTGAGTATGTTGTTGTTGATGTGTATCGATATATTCTTTTAGATGCATAGAACAATAAATTGGCAGAACAAGGTCGTCCAAATATTTGCTGAATTTGATATTGAATTGTCCCACCATTACCTAAATCTACTACTGTGCACTTCTCATAGGGAGTAACAATGTTTGTCTCATAATAGTTGATAAAATTCGATTTTTGAGCGCTTATATAATTCTTTATTTTCTTTATATTACTAGCGGCTAATTCGGTAAGACATTTGAGTACACTTCGACCATTATAAAACAGCCCATCAGATCTTTTTACTAAACTATTATGGAATTTGGAGTAAATATCATCCGGTTTAAGATGAAAATCACAATAAAAATCTGCAACCGTATAACCCCTAGGAATTATAAGTAGATTAATAAGATCGACTAACCAGTTCTTTGATGTAACGTCTATAGAGGGCCAAAATGTTGATTTACGTGATGCAAACAGTTTTTTGACAGTTATATGGCTGATGTTTCGTTGCGACAACCTTTGTTCAATTAAAGGAACATATACTTCTGCTTCGCGCATCAAACAAAGGATAGTATGACTATTCGCACTAATGGTTTTATCAATGACCCAATCTGAAAAGGCTAAAAGAGCAGGCCCCCAAACAAACGCGCCAATGTCAAAAGCAACAGGTTCTGCCAGTACATATTTATTTCCACAATGGTTTGTAATAGATAAATGTCGAGCCGCATTAAAATCTAATGAACCGGGTGAACATAATTGTTCGGTATCAAAAATCTGTTTGCTATTTAGAGCGCCTGCCACATGAATAGCCCGTCCTCCAATTTTATGAGGTACTTCAAAATCCGACTTTAGATTGTCCCCTACATGTAACCATTCAGAATACTCCAAACTAAGTTGCTCTTTTACGTAATGAAACAATTGCCCTGATGCTTTATTTTTTTTATATTCTGATGATACGTATAGTGGGATATCGCAAATCCACTTGTTTTGATCAAAAAATGTTGTATGAATCTGCTCTTTACTAAGATACATATCAGACAAAAATAAAACCTGAATCCCTTGGGCTTTTAACTCAGTTATTAGATTCAACAGGGGCTCAAATAAAAAACCGTATAGAGTTTCAGTCTCTAATTCACTTTTCAGTAATGCCGCTTTAATTGATTGCGAAAAAGGCATGTAATCATATATTTCTTCTAGTGAGACTTCTTTACCAGGAGCGTTGTATTTCGCTTCTTTTTCTGCAGAGATCCTTAACTCTTCAAACTCATTTTTACTTAACGCTAATCCAATACTGTCGTTAACTTTTGCATAGCTCAATGCAAAGATGTCAGAAGGTTTAGATACCTTTCGATAAATTAACGTATCAAACAAATCAAAAGACACTACTTTAATATCATGTTGTTTGATATGAGACTTAATGTTAAAGATTAATACAGACATAAACTGCCTCTTTGAAGTAGTGTGAATAATAAAAATCAGAGTTAAATATCAACATTGCTCGGCCAATAACTTTGATGCTTCTTCAAAAATAACGGCTGAACTATTTCCAATATTTTTAGGCTCATAGAGTTTTCCAAGCAGGTTCTGCCTTTGCTCTCCATATTGATCTTGATTTAATGAATCTATGATACTTGCATATAAACTTTGAATATCTGTAGGTTTCATGCCGGGGGTATTTTCATCAAAATCTAACATAAAATCACCGTGACGTTTTACGTATTCTAATTTGTCATAAACAAAAAATACGATTGGTTTATCTAAAAGCAGATAGTCAAAATAGATCGATGAATAATCTGTAATTAGTAATGATGACATGGCTAGGAGCGGATAAATATCATTCGTACTGGGATAAAAAACAATATTGTGTTGATAGTTCGAAGTAAATTGATAATCATCGTTTTCCATTGAATCAAAAAATGATTCAGGCCGGATGAACGGATGCATTTTCAACACTATATTCAAATTATTTTGCTGAGCAAACGAATTCAATTCATCTAAATTAATCGGATTATTTTCAAATGAATCTCCGCGCCAAGTCGGCATGTAGATAACCAGTTTGTTGCTTGATGTTTTTGCCCATTCAAAAATGCGTTTTTCCACCATACCCAGATTTTTTTTATCACTATTTTTTTGAAATAAAACATCATTTCTAGGATAACCAGAATTAATAATTTTTTTATAATTAAAAATTTCAGAAAAAGCATATTCAGTGACAAAGTCAGAAGTCGATATCATTAAATCGTATTCTACGACTTTGTAGTCAGCCATATGACCAATTTTTTTTAGCGGAATGCCATGCCATAGTTGAATGGTTTTGGAGCCACTAATAGCACACCGAAGATCTTTAGTGATAGGTGTATGATCTAAAATAGTGAGCTTGGCTCTAAGGCTACAGAATATAAATTGCCATGAATGTATATCGATGACGTTAAAACCTAGGGGTTTAAGCAGTACTATTTGTGCTTTATTATCGGTAGCAATAGTTGCTCGTATTTTAGGTTGGGCAGAAAAATACAAATAAAGCTGTTTGATATTTAGATCGATAAAATCCTGACTAAGAAACAGCACACTATTATCATGTTGCAGATATTTTTTAAGGTACCGCTGCAATACTAAGTGTATTTGCGGTAAAACATTATTCTTTGTCTTATCCCACCAAAGCTTGAACGCTGAAATTTTGCTAAAAACACCATTATAAATAACCAATTGACGTTTTGATTTCGCTACGCCTACGCCACCTAACCCTTTGTATATTTCCAGACCATAGTTAGGTGAGATAATTAAAACTTTATCAAACTCCTTGTTTATTAGCTCATCTGGATGGAGGATATCCTTCCCTTGTTTTGTTTTGTCCACAAAGCCTAAAATATTCACATCCAAATGTTGAACAAGGGACCGTTTAAGCTTTTCTGACATTGGGGTAAACGGAGTAATGTAAACAGATTGCCCAGAGACAAGGCCCAGCTGTTCTATTTCTAATGACATACTTTATCCAAAACTATTTACTCCCCAACACACTTACAATGGCTATTCTAGCGCTTTTACAATATCCAATACGCCATCCAACCCTTGTTTAATTTTTTGAATAGCAGCGCTATCAATTTGTGACAGTACTTTTTTTAGGTCGGTTGTTGAAATACTTGGAGTACGAGGCAAATAAATCACTTCACACAGGGCCTGAAGCTCATCAAATTTACCTTCCCAGTCAGCACCAATACCAAACACATCGACATCGTGCTCTTTGATATCCACGGCTTTTTGTGCCCAGTCATTTTCAGGTATCACTAAGTCAACGCAACGTAATGCACCGACTATTTTTGCTCTTTCTGCATACCCATAAATACATTGTTTACCTTTAAGCAGATTAAATTCATCGGTAGATACCCCGACGATGAGCTTATTGCCAAGTTCTTTAAGGCGCTCCAACATATTTACATGACCTATATGAAGGAGGTCAAAGGTGCCATAAGTTAGAATTGTTTTCACCGTAAATACCCTTAATAAACGGTAGATGATTTAATATCATCCAAGGTCCAATCTGATTTCGGGGTTTGCCAATCACCATAATGGCGACTCAAATATCCTTCGACATCATTTGGAATAAAAATTGACTTACCTCGGAAGGTAAATGGAACAACCTTTCGCATGTGGCGACTTGGCATCGAAAAGCCGCGCGATGCAATAGCATAGTCCATCACTTCTTGATCTAAATACTTAACGAAAAAGTCGATAAATGGAAGCCGACTAGAATTGTTCAAAGGTGCAAGTTTAAAACTTCTAGTTGCCCCCACTTTTACTAAACCGAATGGCTTCTCAGCAAAGTATTCAGTTATTCCCCAAGGTTGTTTTGAAACCTTCTCCAATGCAGTTAATAATGTTTTTTGCTGCTGCTTGATGGTTTCAATATCGTCACTCAATACTGCAAAATCAAAATCGTCATCCCAAGGAATAAAAGCATCATCGCGATATATACCTAACAATGTGCCGGCATCCACGTGATAGTGGATATCACATTGCGTTAACGCCTCACATAATGCCAATAATAATTGTTCTGAACTCTGTTGAATATCTTCACTGTCGCCAAAATGAAAGCGTTTTATTTGTGTCGCGTGAAGAATATTAATCTTATCTGCGGGAATATTTTCTTGCTGCTTTAACTGCTGATTAATTTGTTCAAAATACTCGCTGGCGATCATAATGAGATCATATTCAAGGCAATGTAATTGATTAACTGAAATGATTGGAAGTCCATCTAAAACGCAACCAACTTTACTTACGTCGTTATCACAAAAAGCCAGAATACAGAATTTGGACTGCAGATTTTGTTTTGCAGCAATTCCTGCTTGCCCTGCCCCAAAAATAATAACTTTCTGCTTCAAAATACTCGCCTCAACTGCTAATTCAACTAAATTCAACTGAACGTGAAAGTTGTTCAAATAGATTGTAACCATCCCAACGGCTAGAAAAATCGAGGGCGCGTCCTGCAGGTACAACCCTATCAATTCCTTGTATCGACGGATTTTGAGCAAACTTGATTAAGGCGTCTTGCTCAAGGCCCCAATAACTCAAGGTTTGTAATTTATTACTGCTCAATAAAGCAATATCTTCCAAGCTGTTGATTGGTAAAAGTAAAAAGTAACCTCCTCCCAAATGCCAATCTAGCCAATTTTCATCAAACTCGGTGACTGGAATAACACCGATGGCGCTTTGGATGATTGGAGCATCAGCTTTTGCAGTGCTTTTTAATAACTGACTGGTGACTAAGTGATCATTCAAACTATTAATTTTATGTCCACTTTGTTTTGCAACTTGATTTAACTGGCGGAATAATTCGAGCTGCAAAATAGAATCACCTAACCAATAAACCAACCTCGGTGAAGAACAAGCCAATTGGCCATGGGGCTGGGTATCTTGCCAAAGTGACTCGGCCAATTGAGGAATATTTTCAGTGGTTAATTGCTGCCCATTGATCACACAGGCTGAATACCTGTCAGCAAAACTAATATCTCGGCAACGGGGTTTGCATGGCAAGTTACGAATAGCATTCACACTGTCATCGCCACCCCAAATCACTCGAACGTCGCAGATAAGACTTAATTCAGCAGAGTACGCTGAGTGTTTATCATAATGCACAAAAAGATTGTGTTGGCCAATTTGCACAAATTCTGGTTTAGCAAAAAGGAGGTTGAGAATATTCAGCAAGCAATCTTTTATATCACTGCTTTTTGTTGCGACTCGGATAACGTTGTTATTGCCCATCAACAAAGAACAAATCCAGCTGTAAATGAACATGGTATCAACGTTTGAAGGGGTAAAATGCACTACCCAACCAAGAGGTTTTATCACCCCAGTAGGCGAAAGGCTTTGCATCTTTTTCAGGTTGGATTTTCGCAACCAAAACCCTAACGCCACCAGCTCAGGGTAGGTTTTCGCTTCGCTATTTTTTAATAACTCATTAGACAAAGATTCGATAAACGCTAAAACGTTTTCATCAAAACATCGAAAATAGGGAATATTGTCGTTTATCACATCTAAACTGCCATTCACTGGAGCCAACATATTTAATGGCGACATCATAACTGCGCTCCATGTGTATCGCTGCACCCGCGCACTTCGGTTTTAGGCAAGCGGCCATTAATTGCAAAGTATTTCCCTTTAGCGCCGCAAGAACAGTTATCGACGCCCTTCAAAACACCGAGATCTTCGGTCAATAAACTGTGTCCTGGATAACTACTTGGCAGTGCAGATAAGACTTGCACTAAACCTTGTTCGCCAATATTGCATTGTTTTAATGTAAAGGGATCGCGGATCAACACATCGGCAAAGACAGGGGCATGTAAATGCCCTTTTTCACATTCCACAAAGATTGATCCGACCTGCTCCGCCATGCCGTAGAAATTGAAACAGCGTGAAATACCTGTAGTAGCGAATAAGCTTTGTTTAAAAGTGTCGTTATCAACTTGTTGATCAATCAGCTTTTTCCATCCACCGCTATGAATTAACACGCCTTTGGGCAAAGAAATCCGTTTATCACTTTGTTGTAACGTTTTTAAAAAATAGAGCCATACCATAAAGGTAAAACCAAAAATCAATATCGGTTGCTGAGCGTATTTTTCACAAAATGCCTCAATCACTGGCCAGTTAGGCTGCATGTTTTGGTCTAACGCATAGGTATGATCACGGCCAAAAAATGCCAAACCTTGAATGCCCGCAGCTCGAGCGCTAAATTCCGGTTTTTTTAAAATATCGGGGGAATCAATTATCAGCATGGGCAAACGCTGTTTACCTATAGTCTGCTGGAGAATTTTCACTAGCACCTTACTTTGTCGAGCACTGGTTTGTTTATCTAAATAAATAGTCGCTGGGGTTTGACTCGTTGTGCCAGAGGATTGTAGGGTTTTAAAGACTTCTTTTTCGTTAATACTTTTTAAGTTCAAGTGTTTAAACAAACGCACCGCTAAATAAGGAAGTTCTTCAATACGTTTAGCATCAGCACTGTGCTGTTTAACAATGTTCCTGTATTCGTCGTTTTGTAATTGGTGAAGCTGATGCAATTGATTTAAAACCGGTAACAAAAGCGCTTCTTTTTTATCTTGTTCAAGGGAATATACACCGGCGCTTAGCAGGTCTTCGAACAACCTTAGGTACTCTACAAGGATTGGATTATCAGTATTTTTCATGAGAATTTTTGCAACCCCAATTTAAGCACTGCTTGATAATCTTTTTTACCATTTTCAGTCAGCGGCAAAACATCAAGGTGAATCACTTTTATAACACTCGGGTGTAGATCCAATAGTTGGCTTATCCGCCCTTTTACATCATTTGCAGATTGTTCAATACTCAAAGCGGTTGTGCCAATCACCAGATAATTATCGTTACCTGTAGTTAACCCTGTAATACCCAGTTCTAATAACTTTCTTTCAACTTCATCGAGATCAATTCGTAATCCAAATAATTTTAGAAAGCGGGATTTTCTGCCTGCAATAAAATAATCACCATCTTCATCAAAATACGCTAAATCGCCAGTGGCTAGCCATGCATTTTTAGATTGGCTTGAATCAGCGGATAATGCATTCAAATCGGTAATATTACACACATAACCAAGCATTACATTCGGTCCTGTGTAAAACAGTTCACCAACGCTATTGGCCTGCTCGATTATTTGATTTTGCTCATCGACTAATTTAAATCGTCCACCTGGAATAGCACAACCGATTGATTCAGGTTTTTGTAGGACCAGATCTGGATGTAAAAAAGCCATTCGAGGGCTTGCTTCTGTCTGACCATACATCACGAAAAACTGACTTTGATTATTTTCAGCAAACTCACCTAAGGCTTTGACTGCATCAACATTAAGCTTGCCACCTGCTTGGGTAAAATAACGTAAATGAGGCAACTTTTTCTGATGGAAGCGCAATCTGAGAAGCATCTCATAAGTAAAAGGAACGCCCGCAAAACTGCTGATTTGATGCTCTTCAAATAACTGCCAATAATCACGACTAACAGGGCTTGCATCCGTAAAAACACAGCAAGCGCCCTTGTTTAAATGGGAATTGATGATAGACAAACCATAAGAATAGAAAAATGGCAGCGAACATAATGTTTTATCAGATGATTTTATCGGTAAATAGTCACAAATAGCATCAACGTTAGATTGTAAATTATCCGCACTCAGTGCAACTTGTTTAGCCGTGCCGGTTGAACCAGAGGTAGACAATAGTAAGTTCGCCATACAATGGGTCAGCGAGGTTCTAGATTGATGATATTGAATAGTAGTTTGTTGCTTGGCTTCACAGCTTATGGTCACCGTTGGAGCAAACTGCTCATACAAATTCTGCAAATCTGAGGCTGCTGTATCTGGACTTAATAACATTGCACAATGGCCCTGTCTAAGCGCGCTTAAATAAGCCACTAAGGTAGACAAACCATTAAAGGCCATAATAAAAATCACACCTTTACGGCGTCCTAAATGATGACTTAAGTCCAACTCTAAACGTAAACAAGCTTGTTCTAATTCAGCATAGCTAAGTCGCTGTTGTCCTTCGATTGCAGCTGTCTTTGCAGAATATTGGGAAAGCGCATCAAAAAACATGGTTTATAAGCTCAAGCCGCCATCAATACCGATAATTTGACCGGTAATAAATGAGGCATCATCTGACAATAAAAATCTAATTAATTTGGCCACATCTTCAGCTGTACCGGCTCGTTGCAATGAACTAGCGGCAATTAACTCTTGGCGTTTTTGCCCCCCATAAGAAGCAGTCATGGCCGTATCAATAAACCCTGGAGCAACACCGTTCACACGAATACCTAAAGCCCCCAACTCTTTTGATAATGATTTGGTTAAACCTGATAATGCTGCTTTACTCATCGCGTAGGCTGCCTGCCCCGCGCTGCCGTTTTCACCGACGATTGAACAAAGGTTAACAATGCTTCCACTGCGATTCTTTGTCATCAGTCGCATCGCCAACTGGCTGTGGGTAAACGCTGAAACACTATTGACGGCAAATTGCGTTTGCAGCTCAGCTGACCGAGTTAGCATAAACCCACTATCCAACATACTTCCAGCGCAGTTCACTAAGCCGTGTAATTGCCCCGACTCTTTCATGATGCTTGAAAACCCTTGTTTAACGGCACTTTCATCGGTGACATCATAGGCGAGCACTTTGCTGTTAACTAACTGACTCGACAAGGCTTGCAGTTGTTCTTTATCACGCCCAGCCAGATACACAAATGCGCCTTGATTGGCGCATTCAATTGCAGTTGCCCGACCAATACCGCCGCTAGCCCCCGTAATCAATAGTGTTTTTTGATTAAGCATCAAACTCGATTTCATATTTAGCGAGAATTTCTTTTGCCTTAGCTACTGAACTCATATCTATTATATCGTCGGTATCCAACATTACGTTAAATTGGTTTTCCAATTCAGCAATTAAAATCATGTGGGCGGTGGAATCCCACTCTGGAATACTGTTATAGGCTAAGTCGTCACTCACCTTTTCCAAGGGTATAGCTAAACTGTCAGCAAATGCTTGTTTTACGAGTTGTTGGTTATTCATGTAAATTTCCTTTATGACTCCCTGTTCTTCCTAGGAGTACGAGAAAGTAAGGCTTTTAGTGTTTTGCTATCCCGTTGATAATCCTCGAAATTCAAACTAATTTCAATTAAATCACCTTGATTGACTATTTGATAACCTAATTTTAGATTGTAATTAAGCGCTGCCTGATTATCTGACTTTACTCTTGCTACTAGCTTTTTACACTTTAAGGATTCAAAACAATAATCATTAATTAATAACGTGGGAGAAAACGCGATTATGTTATTGCGATATTTTGCTGCGCCAATATACAATCCTGGCTCAATAGTGTGTGCCTGAGTAAGCGGTTTACCCAATACTCTCGATTTAATATTTAAACTACCTATGTCCTGATCTTTGTAGACAATCATAAAATGCTGCTGGCTAGGGTCACGGCTCACTTTGCGGAACCAAGCAGATTGCTGTTCTTCGCTGATTTCTGCTTGGGAAATCATAAACTGACTAACCTCTGGGTCATTTCGCCAAGCTCGCAGTAGTGGCAGATCACTTTCCTGCACTTCACGTAAACTGACCTGATAACCTCTAAGCACCTGATTTTCGTCCATAATAATACTATTCTCCATCAAAACATAACTGCTTAACTTTTTCGATGATCCGTTGAGAACCGTTGGTGTCACTGCTTCCTAACGCCCTATTATGCATTTGAAGCAATCTAGTATCATCAGACCATAAGACCAATAAACGCGCCGTAACGTCTTCAATAAGACCCAGCTTTTCGTTGTCACTTTGCATTTTGCTGAAATCCTCAGCAATACACCAACCTTGTTTTACAGCTGCTTGAGTAGCATTAAGTTGATTGTCAGCCACAGTGACTAAACAACTGGGTGTCGCAGTAGCATGTAATTCGAATTGACTGCCTCCGGCAGCGGAAATGGCCAAGCGTGTTTGCAAAAATGATTTAGCTATTTGCTGACAATCGTGTAAATGTTGAATGTCCAGCTCACTGACCTGAATACATTTATTGAGTTCTTGTAAATAAGGGTAAGCTGCGCCAGTAATCACTTTGAGCTTCCCATCAAAGCCTTTTTGTTCAATGCATTGCAACAAAGGCAGAGTCAAATTATTTGGGTCACTTCCGCCCATAATAATAGTAAAATATTCTCGCTGCTCAAATGTTTGTTGTTTGAACTCGCAAAATTCTTGGCGTAAAACCCGATAAGACTCACCTATGCACAAATGCGTGTTTGGCTGGTTGACGTCATATTTCAACTGATGTGCACTACCAGAACCATTGATGATGAGATCGGCATACAGGTTTCCTGAATTATTCATATCATCAAAGCATATTATTGGGTAATCTAATTGCGCTAACCGCTGGCGATACTGAGACGTAAAATGATAGCCATCAATCACGATTGCCACAACCGAATTGAGTCGGCAAAACTGAGCAATAAGGTCTATCTCTTGAGCATCCTCTGTGGTTTCGGGTATCACAATGGTTTGCCCAACCCAATCCTGACGAGCATTGCTAATTTTTGACGCTTCAGCGTTAAGCATAAATACAGGAGTGAGTTGATTTTTTGCTGCAGCTTGAGCCAACGCCAAACAACGCATCAAATGTCCTAAACCAGAGGACACCCCGGCATTCACTCTGAATAAAATATGCTTCATAAAGTAATTAGAAGGTTATGATGACGGTGTTCATTCAAATAAGTCCCAATCAAGGGCTGTGCCAGCAGGCAAGTTAGTTTTCGCCTTTTTACCCAACACACTATCCCAATGTTTTGGCGCAAGACCACTTGCAGGACGTACAATTCTTAGATTTTCACGGCTTAAAGTTTGGCCTTTTTTCACATCGACACTGACAAAAATAGAACGTCGATAATGCTTTGACTTTTCTTCTGCCGCACTTCCCCCATAGGTCACTTTACCCATAGCATCGAAGGCTCGCGCACTCTCCTCTACCAGCGATTTCAATTCCGCAGGCTCTAATGAAAATGCGGCATCTACCCCCCCAGCATTTCGATCGAGAACAAAATGTTTTTCAATCACAGTTGCACCTAGTGCGACTGCTGCCACCGAGACTCCGATACCAGCAGTGTGATCAGATAGGCCTACTTGTTGATTAAATGAATCTCGTAAGTGAGGAATAGTCACTAAGTTGGTATTGCTCGGTTGTGCTGGATAAGTGCTAGTGCATTTGAGCAGTATAATATCTTCGCATCCTGCTTTTTTAGCACAATCTACGGCTTGTTCTATTTCAGCTAAAGTTGCCATGCCCGTTGACATAATTAACGGTTTTCCAGTTGCCGCAGCTTTGCGTATCAACGGAATATCAGTTAATTCAAAAGAGGCAATTTTATAACAAGGGACGTCTAAGATTTCCAAAAAATCCACCGCAGCCTCATCAAATGGCGAGCTAAAAGCTTCCATTCCAAGGGCTTTTGCACGCGCAAATAACCGACTATGCCACTCATAAGGTGTAGATGCTTTTGCATATAAACTATGTAGCGCTTCACCGTGCCATAAACTGTCTTTTTCTTGAATCACAAAATCAACCGAATCGACGTTTAATGTCATGCTATCGGCAGTGTAAGTTTGTAATTTTATTGCGTGAGCACCGGCCTTTGCGGCAGCTTCAACCATAGCAACGGCAAGTTCAAAATCTTGACTATGGTTACCGCTTAGTTCTGCAATAATGAAAGGCGGATGTGAAGGACCAATTAATCGCTCTCCAATGGCGATATCATGCATTTTCTTGGGCCTCAAATATTGACGTAATACTCTGCGCAAGTTCATTAGCCTGAGGAAACTCACTGTTTTGATCTGTTGCATAATCAGGCATCAAAATGCGAGGATCAAGTTGCCCTGGTATTAATAAAGTTGGTGTCTCAACACAACTGGCTAAAGAGAACATTGCATTAGGTAAGCAAACTAAAAGATCACTCGCTTTCAAGCCTTGTAGACGCAACCCCAAAGTCTCTTGTTCGTCGTCTAGTATGACTAGGTATCCGTTATTTTTTAGTATTGTTTCCAGTTCATGTAACTGTGGGTAAGGATGCTGTATATCATTCAGTGCCAAATAAATAATGCGCTGACTAACATCTTGATATTTTTGAGCTGGTTTAACCTCAATATGCCAATCCATAGACATATTTTTAAAACCACAACAACGAGTCAGATAAAATTCAGGGTAGCCCCCATCAGGCAGATTATCACTTGTCCACCATTGACTATGCCAGCGGCTCATCCCCATAAACGTACTCTGCATGTACTCACCCGCGTTATTCACGTATTCAGGTTTCAAACTTTGATTTTGAATCTGTTCGAGAAGGCTTTGCAGAGGTATACTCAAATAATTACCCTGCACAGGTTCACCGGCATCTTTAAGAAATCGAGCCAAAATACAAGGCATGAATGCAGTATCTAAGTTTAGAATTTGTTCAAAGCCAAGCTCAATAATTTGCTCGGCTAAACCAATAAAAGCTTCTAAAGCATGCAGAATATTATCTGGCCAATGCTGGTCAGGTAAACTCAATATTTTCGCATTAGGGACAGCAAGTCGCAGTACATCTACACCACCGCCATGGGTCAAACAGTAGACTTCAGTATCTGGATTTTGCTGCTGAAGCTGACGAATAGTGGGTACAGCAATGCTAGCGACATCGCCCATTTCTAGCATACGGATTACTAAAACTTTACTCATGTTAAATTCCTTTGACGTAGGCTTGATACATCAATTCTGCACGTTGCCAATCTTCGGGGGTGTCAATGTCTTGAACCAAATGACGAGGAAGAACAATGGGCACACTGTGTTGCGAAAATATGCCTTTTTTAGACAAATAGTCATCGGTTCGGCCCCAATAAAATTGTCCAGCATCGTGATAAGCTTCTTCTAAATCTTGTGAACGCTTAAATATATCTTGCTTGAACATTGGTTCAACAATACCTTGTTGAACACTGATAGCTCTTTGAATAGGAAATGCAAAACTGGTGACTGCAAAAGAAAAAGATTTATCTTTATCTTGCTGCAAAGACACTAAACCTTTTTGCAAATACTCAGCTTGCAAAAAAGGCGCTGTAGCATAGATACAGCAACAAAATTCTGGTTTTTCAAAATTATCGATACAATATTGTATCCCATGATTAGTCACTGGACGCGTTCCAATGACATCATTGGATAAATTTTCTGGTCGCAGAAAAGGTACCTCTGCACCGTATTTTATCGCAATATCAGCCACTTCTTGAGAATCTGTAGATACCCAAATTTTATCAAACAAGTTTGCTTCCTGAGCTGCTTGAATAGAATAGGCAATAAGCGGCTTGCCCGCAAAATCACGAATATTTTTTGCCGGTATACGTTTACTTCCGCCTCGTGCGGGAATGATAGCTAGATTCAAGCTAATACCTCATTTAATGCTTGCACAACTCTGTCTTGATCATCGGCTGTCATGCTAGGAAATAAAGGTAAAGTTAACGCATTTTGATAATAAACTTCTGCATTAGGGAAATCCCCCTCAGAAAAACCAAGCTTTTGATAATAAGGCTGCAGATGTATTGGGATATAATGCACATTAACGCCGATTCCCCGTGCAATTAACCCATTATAAACTGCACTTCGGTCGTGCTGTTTAACTTCAATCATATAAACATGCCAGGCACCATTATCGGCATTATCCATGTCTGGTAATTTTAGTGGTAAATGTTTCAACAAGTCTTGATAACGATGGGCTAGATTCTGACGTTTTGTAATAAAACCGTCTAATTTTTTGAGTTGCGATAAGCCTAAAGCTGCGTGTAGATCACTCAAGCGGTAGTTATACCCGAGTTCTACTTGTTGATAATACCAAGGTCCATCAGATGGCCCTTGCATTTGTTTCGGATCCCGAGTTACCCCATGCTTAGCGAACAGTTTAGCGCGCTCATGCAATTCTTCATTATTTGTCAGCACAGCACCGCCTTC
The DNA here is from genome assembly GCF_037478005.1 of Alteromonas sp. M12. Lineage (NCBI taxonomy): Bacteria > Pseudomonadati > Pseudomonadota > Gammaproteobacteria > Alteromonadales > Alteromonadaceae > Alteromonas > Alteromonas sp. M12. The sequence goes on from NZ_CP144164.1 coordinate 3,174,511, forward strand.
AGCGGTGGTAATAGATTTAACCGGATGGAAGCTCAAAACCGCCAAATCAGAGTATTGGCAACTGCCGATTTTGTAATTCTGATAACTTCCCCCAAAACCATGCGCCGCATCTTCAATAATCTGCACTTTGTATTGCCTACAAAGTTTTGCAATTTCTTGCATCGGGCCACTCGCGCCAGAAAAGTGTACGACGACAATAGCTTTGGGTAATCGATTAACGTTTGCAGCTTCTGCTAATTTGTTTTCAAGGGCTTCAACGCTGATGTTTCGCGTCGCACTATCAATGTCCACAAAATCAATTGATGCACCACAGTACAAAGCACAATTTGCACTGGCAACAAAGGAAATGGGAGAAGTCCAAACAACATCTCCTTTTCCAACGCCAAGCGCTAAACACGCCACATGCAGTCCAGATGTACCACTATTCACTGCAGTGGCATATTTGGCATTAGTATAATCGGTTAATGCTCGCTCGAATTTAGGAACAACACAGCCTTGGGTTAGGAATTGGTTTTGCAGGACATCAATTACAGCAGCAACATCGTCGTCATCAACAAAGTGCTTACCGTAAGGAATCAAATCATTTGGATTATTCAATATTGGGCCTTAATCTAAAGTTAACTTATCTAAGGCTTCAAGTTCTTTAACGGTTAAAAAGTGTGGGTTGGTACCAGAGTGATATTCAAATTTATCTTGTACTGGCTGCCCTTTTTCACCCAATTTGTTTAAACGATAATCGACGGTTTTATCAAAAAACTTAATTGCAGGTGTAATCACATAATGATCGTCAAATTCAAGGGAATGATGGGCCATTTCTTCAGGCACCATAACTTCATGCAGCTTTTCTCCAGGCCGAATACCGATGGTTTCGTAATCACGACCTCCACTCATGGCTTCGACAAGATCCAAAATGCGAATCGAAGGGATCTTAGGCACAAAAATTTCGCCACCCTGCATACGCTGGAAGTTGGTAATAACAAATTGAACGCCTTCATCTAGGGTTATCCAAAATCGCGTCATTTCATCATGGGTTACTGGTAGCTTGGTATTACCTTCGGCGAGCAACTTACGATAAAATGGAACGACCGAACCTCGGGAGCCCACAACATTACCGTAACGTACTACAGCAAATCGCGGCCCAGTTGCACCGGAGATATTATTTGCGGCAACAAATAATTTATCAGACGCTAACTTGGTGGCGCCATATAAGTTAACTGGATTGGCGGCTTTATCTGTAGACAAGGCAATAACTCGGCGAACATCAGTCTCAATGGCGGCATCAATTACATTTTGCGCACCATAAATATTGGTTTTAATACATTCATTGGGATTATATTCTGCCGCAGGAACTTGTTTTAAAGCAGCAGCATGAATAACGTAATCCACATCTTTCATCGCTGATTTTAAGCGGTGCTTATCTCTTACGTCACCAATAAAATAACGCATACAAGGAGCATCAAATTGCTGCTGCATTTCAAATTGCTTTAATTCATCGCGGGAATAAATTATGATTTTTTTAGGCTTTTCGTTTTTCAATAGATGTGAAACAAAACGCTTTCCAAACGAACCTGTTCCACCGGTTATCAATATAATTTTATTTTCAAACATTTATCTTGTCTACCTAACACTGTTGAAACGCGAAAAGATGTAACTGCGTTTTTGCTTGTAATTTTATGTTGGCTTATATGTGTTTCTAGCTATATGTCTATTTAGTTTTTCAACCGCTAATAAACGCAGCAACGACTTAATTGATTTAAATGTAATCACTATTTGGTAGTTTGCAATTCAAATCCAATAAGTAACGTCAAACTTTTGAAACTATACCTCTATATAGCCATAACAAGCAATTTCCATTCCTATTGGTTTAAGTGACACAACCTAAACTCAGAGCTATCAATTATCAAAAATGATTATCTAATACTGCGTTCAAAAAGCCAGTATAAGTAATATATTAGCTTATGAGAATTACGGCATAACTAAAATGCATCGGAGATTATTAATAACGAAAGGTTTCGTAATTGACTAACTTTGCAGGCTGAATTTTTAACGCTATTTGGACAGTAAAGAACATTGATATTAGTGAATTATTTGTATTTATTGACTATTTTCTTGCCTCTAATTAATCCACTTAATTGTGTTAAAGATTCTTTAAGTTGGCTTTCTACTATCGTTGAAAGCGTATTGTTAACTATTATTTCATGCTCAGCAAAAACTTTTTCATTGTCTCGCTCTAGGGATTTAAGGTGATTTGTGACCACATCATCGCGTTTGATAATTAGTTGCTTGAGCAACTCATTATCAAGTTCTTTAGCGTCTAAAACAGCTTCAATTTGGCCATTGATATCTTTAAGGTTATCTGGTGTAAATCGATGATTTAAGGTTAGTTTACTCACACGACTGCAGTACGTTTTTGCCTTTGCGCTTCATAAGCTTCTTGTTTCGCATCTTCGGGGATACTCGCCCAGGCATTCTTAATAGGTAACAACAGATTAATCACTTCATCCATGATCTTCAAGTCATTCTGAATATTAGCGTCAGTTACGCGCTGGATCATGTAGTCATACAAATTAAATAAATTCTGACTCACTTCACTGCCGATTTCTAAATCTAAGGTATCCCGAAGATTCATTAAAATAGCGGAGACTCGAGATAAGTGCTCTGACTTACCTTCAAAATCTCTGCGCTCAATGCAGCCCTTACCATAGGCCATGCGGTCTAAAGCGCCCTGCATCAACATCAGGGTAATTTTGTGAGGATCCGCAGATGCCACATCTTGTTTTAAATTGCCTTTTTTATAAGCATTGATGCCTTTAAGCGCCATAAATTACAACTCCTTATGCTTGACCTAGCGATGCCAATAGCGCACTACCGGTTTGGTTCAGTTTAGTTACAGTTTGGTCAAGATTTAAATATTTATCACGTAAAATTTCTTCAAAGCCGAGCATGCGAAGCTCGAATTGTTCTCGCTCATCAGACAACAGATCTTTTTCATCTTTTGCTGAGCGCTCTCGAGTAGCTAACAGCCCACTAAAAGTAGTGTATTCTTTAGTATAATCGTACAATCTAGCGGCTATACCATCCTCATCATCTGTAAACAGTGCTGCGATATCATCAAAATTATCTTCCAATGCTTCAGCCAGACGATCTTCACCGCTACCTAGTCCAAACTCATCATATGAACTAATTTCCAATTTACCTTCAGAATTAAGCTCTACTCCAATTGCGAATAAACCCCCCAAAGCAGATGATTCCACACTAGAGCCGATAATACTCGTTAAGCCAGAAGTAATGCTTCGCGCCATAAAATCACCGGCCAACACGCCGTCGTCTTCTAGTTCAGAGGTACCATATTTAGTGAGCGTATCGATCTCTTTGGCAAGTGCATTAAAGTTATCGACAAAATCTCGAATTTTTTTATCTAAACCTTCAGTGTCGTAACCAATTTTTAGTGTGGAAGTCTGAAATTCCCCTAAAGAATCTTTAGTGGAGAGCGTTGAAGCTTCAAACGAAACACTTGAAATAGTATTTTCAAACTCGTTAGTAGTGGATTCCACCGCAATGCCGTCGATCGTCGCTTTCGCATTTTGTGCACTCACCACGGGCTCTAGATAGGTTGCAACTTCAGTAGAATCTGTGGTGGAAACTCTATCCAAATCGGCCAAATTATCATTATTGACAATGACTAAATCATTTCCTTCACCTGTAGTTGATGAAGTTAAAACCAGCTTAGCGCCACCAGATGCAGTACCAGTATCAATAATACTGGCGTTAATACCGAAATTATCATCTGAGCTATTGATTGCATTGGCAAGTTGTTGGAGGGTTTGACCTGCAGTAACATTAATATCGAAACTATCGCCGCTGCTATCAACTTTAAATGTAAGACTACCGCTACCTGAGGATAAAACAGAGTCGCTTTTGCTTGCAAAGCCGCCATCACTTGCATCCGCAGTTTCTAACCGGCTACCACTAGCTAATTGAGTAATAGCTACTTGATATTCGCCTTTAACAGCACTATTGGCAGCTTCAGCAGTAAAAGGCTCGATGCTATCATCTGGGTTGGTAATCTTAGGCTCACGCCCTTGCAAATTATTATCGCTGCGCAATTCATCTACGGTGTCTAAAAAGTCACTCATTTTGGATTTTAGCTGGCCAATACCAGAAATTTCCGCGTCTAAGGCCTCTTCTTTGTCGTCTAAACGAGTCTGTTTTGGTGCTCGCTCAGCCGCAATTAGCTGAGTGACTAAATCATCTAACGCCAGCCCAGAACCTACACCTAACGATTGAATAGTCATAACGAACCTCTTTTAAAAACTAAGCTTGTTTGTTTAATAATACCCCTACTGCGCTGCCAACGTCAGACTGGAGATCTTTGATTCTCTCAGACAAAGCAAGTACTTCTTCAGAGGGGATTTGTCTAATCACTTCCCCAGACTCTGAGTCGGTTACTTTAACCACTTGTCGTTCACTCTTTTCATCAACAGAAAACGACAGTTGACGATTAGTTGCCTGTAGAAAATCACTTATTTCACTAACCGCACTTTCAATGTTCAAAGAACTTTCATTGTTCGATGCGTTGTTATCGGCCTGCCTTTCTTTTTCTTGACCATTTTGCGCAGACTCGGCGACCGCTTTCTGTTCGTTTCTGAGTTGATTTTGTTCAGATACGTTTACAGAAACAGGTGTTGATACCTCTTGCTGTGCAAAATTCTGGCCATACTGTGAAAAATTGACATCCATCTTCCACCTCCACTTAAAAGCAATTTGCCACTAACTGTATAGAGTATAGTGGCATTATCATTGTTAGACTAACCTTAAAAAAGCTAATCAAATTATCCTAGCAAAGACAACGCCGACTGAGGTCGCTGATTTGCTTGACTAAGCACAGACAAAGAGGCCTGTTGAACAATTTGATTACGGGTTAGTTCAGCTGTTTCCGTTGCAAAGTCTGTATCACGAATACGTGAACGTGCACCGGCAATGTTTTCTGAAATATTGCTAAGGTTACGAATGGTTGATTGGAAACGGTTTTGCAACGCACCTAAATCGGCTCGCACAGCACCCACTGTTGATATTGCATTATCAATCGAAGTTAGTGCACCAGATGCACCTGCGATAGTGGCAACTGAAAGAGAACCTATATTCAAACCAGAAGAACCGTAACCGCCAGAGCGAGATAAGTTCACGGATATGGTTTGTCCGCCATTTGCTCCAACTAAGAAAGCTGCCGAGAAAGATCCCTTCAAAATATCAACACCGGCGAATTGTGAATCGGTTGAGATACGTGAGATTTCCGTTTTCAATGCAGAAACTTCTTTTTGCAGTGCTAAACGGTCAGCAGATGTATTAATCCCGTTTTGAGATTGTACCGCCAGGGTACGAATACGTTGCAATGATGATGTAACCTCACCTAATGCACCTTCAGCTGTTTGTGCTAGTGAAATAGCATCGTTTGCATTACGTACCGCTTGGTTTAGACCTTGTACCTGAGTAGTAAGACGATCTGAGATTTGTAAACCGGCCGCATCATCTGCTGCTCGGTTGATACGAAAGCCTGACGACAATCTTTCAAATGATGTGCTAAGTGCCTGTCCTGAATCAAACAACTGTCGCTGCGCATTCAAAGACGACACATTGGTGTTTACATATAAACCCATATTTACCTCCTGAGAACTACCTATTAACTGATAAGGTAATTCGCCTCAATTTTGACTTCCAAGAAATAAATCTTGTAAGCCTCCTCTCTTTGTTTAAGAATCAGCACCTCTACCGATTCTCAACATAAAATTCTTTAAAAAGAATTCCCCTCAACTAATGTTATCGACCGCTACTTGAAGATCTTTAGTTTTTTTATTATTTTTTCGTTAAATGTAAATAATTGAAAAATAACAACTTTTATATAAAGATGAAAAATAATGAATATTTATTTTAAAAAGATAAGTGAATAGCAGGAGATAAAAAGGTGTTTAGGCTGGTTTTATGTAGGAAGCCCAATGTTTATTTTTCAACGCCCATTTAATTGGTTTGAACTAAATATTGCGCATTGAGTCAGAGTCACCTCAAGGAAGCAAAGTTAAATGCGATTTGGTTAACGTAGGTGACCGCCAACTGAGCAATATTACTTTGTTGTAATTTAAATGTGTTTGTTACTTTGAATATTTCACTTTTAGACTTGAGCGAGTTTTGGCACAGCGATTGCTAAGTTATGCAAGTATAAACGTGAGACAAAATAGAAAAGCCATTTTTTTGGCATAAGAATAAAAAAAGGCCAGATCAAATGACCTGGCCAACTTGCTCACGTTAGGAGTACGAGCAAATACTGTTTCTGTCCGGCTGGCAGGGTTAGAGAATGAATACTGGCCTCTCAACCAAACTTCTACACTCTCAGTCCTGTTAGTCGGCTTTTTATTTAGGTGGTGCCGACACCACCGCCATCCCTGGCCTATCTAGACACATTTCCAATGTGCCTCTGGGTTGGCCTCTCATTTCCTACCCTCAGAAATTTGATTATCTCTATATTACCCGAGCAACTGTAATGCAGCCTGAGGCCGTTGATTAGCCTGGGACAAAACAGTTAAATTGGCTTGCTGTAAAATTTGTGCGCGGGTAAGACTTGCCGTTTCTGTGGCAAAATCTGTATCTTGAATACGCGATCTTGCCGCTGATACGTTCTCAGATATATTACTTAAATTACGAATAGTGGATTGAAAGCGATTTTGAATCGCCCCTAAATCGGCACGTTTAGCATCAATTATAGATATAGCCTCGCTTACTCTGGTTAACGCCGCTGAAGCTTGAGCTTCTGTTGCAACCGAAAGATTAAATCCGGCAAATAAACCCGAAATACCATATCCACCCTCTCGGGATATATTGACACTAATCGTTTGACCAGCATTGGCCCCGACTAGAAATTTTGAAGAATAAAATCCATCGAGTAAGTTTACTCCGCCGAACTGACTGTAGCTGGCAATACGGCTTATTTCAGTTTTTAATGCCGACACTTCTTTTTGCAGGGCTAAGCGATCCGCTGAATTATTAATCCCATTTTGAGATTGTACGGCTAAAACTCTTATACGTTGAAGCGCTACCGTGCTTTCTGCTAACGCTCCTTCTGCAGTCTGGGCTAAGGAAATGCCATCATTTGCATTTCTGACAGCCATATCCAAGCCTAAAATTTGTGTGGTTAGTCGATTAGATATTTGCAGACCGGCTGCATCATCTTTAGCGCCATTAATTCTAAAGCCAGACGATAAACGTTCAAAAGCGGTACTTAACTCATTATTGGTGGTAATTAATTGCCGCTTGGCATTAATTGATGAAATATTTGTATTCACAAACAATGTCATTATCCACACTCCTAAACTTTAACTAACTTACTGTTTATCAAAAGTTTTATAATAGAATAAGTGTAGACAACTCAGCTAAATATAAATTTGGCACACATAATGCTAAATCCATATTGTCAGTCATTACCATGGCTGACAGTTTTGCCAAACAATTACGTTTGACGAAGCTGTACAAAAAGCATGAGCGAAAGCTCAAGTCGACGGGCGGGATTGATGGCCTATACCTCAATACCCCTCACTACCTCCTGGCTTCTTTTCTGCCCAGTCGACTGCCCATTAAAAAAGCCTAAGGCTTTATTATGGAGTGAGAATTCGCCCGCGCCTTTGCATAGCGTGAGTTATCTAATTGTTCTAGTAAAACGTTCCTTCTTCGGTCGGTTGCAGCCTGCCCCCACAATTTGCAATCCGACCGTTTTCTTTTGTTCAATCAATCTTCAATGTTGCAGCCTGCCCCTTTTGCTTGCTCAGCATCATATTTCATGATTTTTCTCTACTTATATTATTGCAACAGTTGCAATGCAGCTTGAGGACGTTGATTCGCTTGTCCCAACACTGTAATACTGGCCTGTTGAATTATCTGCCAGCGGGTTAGTTCAGCGGTTTCAGCCGCAAAGTCTGTATCGCGGATACGAGATCTCGCCGCTGAAACATTTTCTGAAATGTTGCTTAAGTTTCTGATAGTTGATTGAAATCTATTTTGAATCGCACCTAAATCAGCGCGTTTAGCATCGATAATAGAAATTGCACCTAATACAGCAGTCATAGCACGAGACGCATCGGCCTCAGTAGCAACAGATATTAAATTTGCTTCAATACTCTGAGAACCGAATAAGCCGGAAGTCCCGTATCCACCTGCTCTAGAGATATTGACACTGATAGTTTGACCTGGATTAGCACCCACCAAAAAGGCGGACGAATAGGCACCACCAAGAATATTAACGCCACCGAATTGCGAAGTTGCGGCAATTCGACTTATTTCTTGTTTTAAAGCATCTACTTCTTTTTGTAGTGCTAATCGATCTGCCGATCCATTAATACCATTTTGAGATTGCACCGCTAATACACGTATGCGTTGCAATGCAGATGTAGTTTCGGCCAATGCACCTTCTGCAGTTTGCGCAAGCGAAATACCATCATTTGCATTTCTTACAGCCATATTAAGGCCCAGAATTTGCGTGGTAAGTCGATTGGAGATTTGCAGACCGGCGGCATCATCTTTCGCATTGTTTATGCGCAAACCTGAAGATAAGCGTTCAAACGCTGTACTTAAATTATTGTTCGACGTGAATAGCTGACGACTCGCATTCAACGACGACACATTTGTGTTGACGTATAAAGACATTTTTTTCTCCTAACGATTTAAGCAATCCGCCAAACCTATTATTATTATTAGTGGTTTTTGCGGTGATTCTAAGTGCGCTATTATTAGTTTTATTACGTCACTTATTTAGGCGTGTACTTATTATTTTTTTATTTTGTACATCGCTCTTGGAATCTTTATCGAACAGGATCGAAAAATCCTTTAGCATAAATTTAAGCTAAATTATTATCCCTATTAATATCAATTAGTTAGGTTGAGAAAAAAGCCGACTAAATTAGTCGGCGAAGCGCTCTCACGTTAGGAGGGAAAGAGCGCACTCTCTACGTTATGGGCCATTAAAAGCAGAATCACTACCCCCTGGCTTTAATTTCCCAATCGTATTCTATTAACCTAGAAGCTGAAGCGCTGATTGTGGACGCTGATTAGCCTGAGACAAAACAGTTAAACTTGCCTGTTGGATAATCTGATTACGTGTCAATTCAGCAGTTTCTGTAGCAAAATCTGTATCACGAATACGTGAACGAGCTCCAGCAACATTTTCAGATATATTACTTAAGTTTCTGATAGTTGATTGGAAACGGTTTTGCAGAGCACCTAAATCGGCACGTACAGCTCCTACAGTTGAAATTGCAGCAGTAATCTCTGTTAACGCTGCAGATGCAGATTCAATACTCGCAACTGACGTAGCAGCGATACCTAGGCCAGAAGCCCCAAAACCACTAGTTCTAGACAAATTAACAGAAATAGTTTGACCACCGTTTGCACCCACTAGGAATGCAGCTGAAAATGCCCCATCAAGGATGTCGACACCGGCAAACTGTGAAGTTTGAGCAATACGTGAAATTTCAGTTTTAAGTGCTGAAACTTCTTTTTGTAGTGCTAAACGGTCAGCGGAGGTATTAATACCATTTTGTGATTGGACTGCAAGAGTACGGATACGTTGAAGTGAGTTTGTAACTTCTCCTAACGCGCCCTCAGCAGTTTGTGCTAAAGAAATCGCATCATTGGCATTTCTTACAGCTTGGTTAAGACCTTGAACCTGGGTGGTTAAACGGTCGGTAATTTGCAAACCAGCAGCATCATCCGCTGCACGGTTTATACGGAAACCAGAAGACAAACGCTCAAAAGACGTGCCTAAACGGTTAGATGAATCAAATAATTGACGTTGCGCATTCAAAGACGAAACGTTGGTGTTAACGTATAATCCCATGGGATATCTCCTACACTCTCAGTCCAGCGTTTCGCTGGCAACCGATAAAAATCGGTGGTTAAAAAACACATTCAAGAACATCAATCTTAGTCAAAACTAGATCGGTGTTACTGGCTCTCTCAGATAGGGTATCGACGGGTTAAAAAATCCCTTTAACTAAATTTTGCCGTTTTTTATAAAAACGGCAAAAAATTTCCGCTTTGCAAATTGTAATTAATTGAGATTCAATAGCTTTTTAGATAAAAATAAATTTTAAAAATGATGATTAATTGGACTAATTCGATTTGGAAAACATCTAAACACAGCGCTTTTACCGATCTTTGTGAGTTTGCTGACAAACTATTTGTTAGTTTTAGAGAAGCGTCAGATCACATGAGCCAAGATGGTGACATACGCATCGTTACTTGCGACCTATTTGGTAAAAAAATTAACAGCACCACCCTTAAAATGGCAAATTGTGATTTGCGAGATCCTAAGTTAACGGTCATGCCCGATGGCAAATTACTGATGACTGCCTACGCTCGTTGTTATGATGAAACTGGCAAGTGGCGGCATAGTCGTTCGTTGTGTTGGTTTTCTCAAGATGGATTAAGTTGGTCGAGTCAACATTGGTTTGCTGAAAAAAATTGGTGGGTTTGGCGAATACGCTGGCAAGGAGAACAAGCCTATGGATTTGCTTACAAACGTGCTCAACAACAACTGAACCTTTATAAAGGTAATCCATTACGCACCTTTGATTGTGTAAAACCTAATGTGCTTAGTCTAGCCAGTCACGGACTTGGTTATCCAAATGAAAGTGATTTGTGTTTTATGCAAAATGGCGAGGCTTATGCCGTGGTTCGCAGAGATGCTGACTCGTTTACTGCGCAATGTGGCTTTTCAAAACCTCCCTATAACCGTTGGCAGTGGTTTGATTTGCAACAATATATTGGTGCGCCTGTTATCATTTCACATGGTCCGGAAAATATATTGATTTGTGGTAGGGCTTGGTTGAATGGAAAATTTAAAACTGCGCTTTGGCAAATGAACATTGAAACTAAAAAGTTGATCCTAAAGGTTGTTCTACCCTCAGGTGGCGACTGCAGTTATGCGGGCATGGTGCGCTATAATGAAAAAATATACGTTAGCTATTATTCAAGTCATATCGACAATCAAAGTCACATCTATTTAGCGCAGCTAAACCTTTGATCTAAAATTAAATATAGTCAAATAACGTTAGTCCAGTTACGCGCGAAAAAGTTGCTTGAGCTGCTTGCAATGCGGTTTCTTGTTTACTCAATTCAGAAACGGCCTCTGCATAATCCACATCTTCGATATTCGCACGGGCTGTTTTATTGGCGATTTCAAGATCCAAATTCGATTCATAAACCGACTCGGCAACATTCATGCGGCCACCTAAGGATGAAGTTGCATTAGCTAACGCCTTTGAACCATTATCAATACCCACCAGTGCATCGGCTATGGCTTCATTAAGTCCTTTATCAGTCAAATCGCCATTATTCAGCGCCAGATAAAAGTTGTTTAATGTTTCGGCTATATTTTTCTTTTCTGGCTTATCTAATTCAAAGTCAAAGGTATTACCGACACTTCCTTCAACATTAAATTCAATGCCATTAAACACTAGGGGTTCCCCAGAAATAAAATTAACCGTGGCAATTGTATCGCCGCTACCCAAGTTATCAATTTGCAGTTGATTGCCCGCTAGTATAGTCGCTTGAAACTGGTTGTTCGCTGGGGTCACAGCATCGTAATTATTTTTATGAAATTTATCGAAAGCAGCTTGCTCAGTAATAACAGAGGAAATTGACGATATACCAACGTCTCCGGTGACACTAAAATTAAGCCTTGCTTGTACATTTTCAAAAACAGATTTTCCAGAGCTATTAGACTGAATACTCAGCGCGTCAGAGACTTGGATTTTTTTCACTCCATCATCCCCAGAAAACGTATACTTTTCACCGACCGCTGAAGGATTATAAGTAAACGCTTCGGTTTGAGATTGATAACCGGCGAAAATAAATTCACCATTGGAATTTTGGGTATTCATCAAACTAAATACTTCGTCTCGAATCGCACCAATTTCAATTCCAATCGCTTGTAAATCAGATTCGTCGTAAACTCCATTGCCTGATTGAACCATTAATTGCCTTGCTTTATCCAAAGCAGTATTAATATTCCTTAGGACAACTTCTTCCTGCTGCAATGAATTGGTCAGCAAATCATTATTTCGTTTGAATTGGGTGATTTTGTCCAGGTCTTCGGTTAATCGAACAACTTGAGCGGCGCCAACTGGATCATCAGAAGGTCGTAATAGTTTTTTCCCTGAAGACAATTGTTGCTGCACATCAGACAAGGCCCCCTGATTCTGCGTAATAGTGTTAATGCTTCTGTCATACAACTGATTAGTGGATATTCTGGCCATAGTACAATTTACCTTGTAGCACTATAAATGGTGTCAAACAATTCGTTTGCGGTAGTTAAAATTCTTGCTGCCGCCGCATAAGTTTGTTGAAAACGAATCAAGTTTGCTGCTTCCTCATCTAAATTCACCCCAGATACCGATTGAAACCAATCACTGGATTGAGTTTGCATGGCTTCAGCCGCTTGCAACGAAATATTTGCAGAGGCAGTCTTTGCACCGATAGCACTTACAATATTGGCGTAAGATTCATGGAAAGTAACCAAATTACTGCCACCGTTGTTGTTTTGTTGCATGATATCTTGGTCTTGCAAACCAGCCAACTCTAAGCCATTACGGTTATCATCTACACCATCGGTGTTATAACTAATTGTAAACTGATCCCCAGCAACTGGTGTGCCTTGTAAACTAAAGTCATAGCCGGGAAAATCCGCTAAAGCTGAGAATGGCCAACTGCCATCACTTGCGGCTTGTTGCATTAAATTATTGTAGTCAGTAACCCCTGACACCACTAACAATGAATTATTGGCTTCGTCAAAAATTTCAAATTCAGATTCACTATTAAACACAATACTTGCTGGACTACCTGCGACAAATCCGCCACTACCATCGAAGGTGGAGGCTCTAGCATCGGTCAATGTAGTATCGACAAAGGTATTGGTAACAGTAGATGCGGTTAATCGAGCATCCCCCAAATTATCCAAATTACTATCGACTCGAAATGGCGAAGCTAACGCGATGTCTTCGGGTCGGGTCATCACCACATCTATTGCTTGCGCTGTGCTTTTGGTTGGCTGAAATAAATACCGATCTCCCACAGCGTAACTATCTCCATTGGGAAATTCCAACTCAAGACCACCGAGCACTTCGGTAAATGTATCGGCTTGTGCTTCTAAACCTGAGTAAGACTGCGTAAGTGTGTTGCCATCAACATCGGTGACGTAGGAACCATCGGGGTTGACTAAGGTCACGCTTATATCAACGGTATCGGGTGTACCTGGTGAAGTCCCGGTAATTTCAACTAAATAATCAGCCGCGGTGATTTTATTCGCGCCATCTTCAGCCACTCTACCGTTCATTGTTAACGACAAATCAGAATTGGCAGAATAATTTAATCCCTGAAATTCAGGGTTCGAAAAGATATTACCACCAAGTTGCTGGTCAAAATCCATTCCCAGACGATTTTGTTGATTTACAGCACTGGTCAATGCAATGGATATTTGTCCAAGTTCTCGCTGGCCTTCCGCCAAAACCTCATCTCGATAGCGGAATAATCCGCCCATTTGGCCACCTAAATTTTGCTCAGGTAATCTCAATGTGGTTGGTTTACCGGTGCTGGCTAAATACAGGTTTCGATAATCGGGATCTGGATCACCACTTAGCTGAAACAGATTAAACGATCCGTCTTCCAAAACCAGTGATTCTCCAGATGTGAGATTCACCATTAATGAACCGTCATCATTGCCATTGTCGCGGGTTTCAATCGACATTATCTCAGCCAATTCCAAAATCGCATTATCGCGCTGATTTTTCAGCACGCCAGGCTCGTCAAATATATTGTTGCCCTCTGCAATCCGAATATTCGCATTAAGCTCGGCAATGGTCTCAATCAGTTTATTCGCTTGGTTGATTGTTGCATCTAATTCTAAGTTAAGTTCTTTTTCTTTATCGTCCATAAACTTAGACAAAGTACTCACTTGGCCGACTAAGGCATTTGCTTCACCTAAAACGAGCTGTCGAGCCGCCATGTTTGTGGGCTCATCAGTCGCTGTTTGCAATGAACTGAAAAATCGACTCATGCTGCTTGATATGCTATTTGCTTCGCTAGCAAAGATATTATCTAACACACTAGAGCGCTGGAAATAGGTTTCGAATTCGCCAACTTGTGTCGTATCTCGGCGCAGTTGATTTTGTGCAAAGGTGTCTAAAACACGTTCGGTGGTGCCACGACCAACTCCGCCCACTAATTGGCTTTCAAAGGTTGTGCGCTCTCTAACATAGCCCTCGGAGTTAACGTTCGCTATGTTGTTACTGGTAGTGGCAAGCAGCTGATTACTGGCGCGCACACCACTGGTTGCTATCGTGTATAGATCGGCAGCTCTGATCATCTGTGTGACTCCCACTGAAATCCGTTATTCAGCATTTTGCTTTCCAAACGCTAATGTGGACAACGCTGATTTGAACGTATCACTGTTTAATACCGACAGAATTTTGTTCGCGTATTGAGGATCAGTAGCATAACCAGCGGATTGCAAAGCACTAAAATAGGCTTGAGGATCTTTAACGTTTTCCAACGCTTGTTGATATCTTGGATTATCGGCCACAAAAGACACATAATCATTTAAGCCATCGGCAAAAGAATCATAGGTTCTAAACTGCGCTTTTTGTTGCTTAGCCACACCTTGTTCAAACTCAACAGTGTTGATTGCGGTTGTCTCTCCTTGCCAGCGATTATCAGCTTTGATGCCAAATAAATTATGTGTATTTTGACCACTTCCGGTATGGATCATATATTGTCCCCAGCCTGTCTCAACGGCTGCTTGAGCTAATAAAGCCTTAGGATCAATACCTATTTTTTGTGCTATTTCTTGCGCATGGGGCAACAATGTTTGCATAAATTCAGACGGAGAAGCGAAGGCGCTTTGTTTAGTCGCATTTTGGCTTGGTTGTACAGCAGCACTGTCGTTCTGAGTGCTTGAGTACTCCATACTTGCTTGACGAACCATATTATGCAAATTGGCATTTTCACGAACCGCACTGGCCGGCATGAATCCGTTTTCGCCAGGGCTGAGTTGTTGAACGATCAAATCCGCAATCCCCACTCCGCCTCTTGACGATAAATCAACAGCCAATTGTTGATCGTGCATATCTCGGTAAAATTTAACTTGTTGAGAATTGAACGGGCTGTCTTTGTCAGCCAATGCATCTTGGGCTTTACGCATTGATTTGAGCATCATCTGCACAAATATCGCTTCAAATTGTTTAGCCGCTTCGTCTAATGCTTGTTTATCACCACGCTGGGCAGCCTGACGCAAATTATCGATGCCCTTTAAATCGTGGACATTGCGCGATAATTCAAGTTGTTGATCAATGTGGTTGTTCATTTCCATAATAAATTCACTGATTCACAAACAATTAAATAACGATGAGTTCGCCTTGCAAGGCGCCCGCTTGTTGTAAGGCTTCAAGAATGGCCATTAAATCTCCAGGAGCCGCGCCGACTTCATTCACAGCACGAACCAGCTCATCTAAACTCACTCCAGGATCAAATTTAAACATACGGCTATCATCCAAACTCACGTCAACAATCGACTGATTGGTGACCGCAGTTTGTCCTTGGGCAAGAGCATTAGGTTGAGAAACGGTTTGATATTCCGAAATTGTGACCGTGAGTCCACCATGGGTAATGGCAGCAGGCAATAAACGCACATCTTTACCGATAACAATAGTGCCGGTACGACTATTAATAATGACTTTTGCCGGTGCATCAGCTGGGGTAAAAGTGAAGTTTTCTAGGGTAGCCACAAAGTTAACCCGTTGCCCTACGTCCCTTGGCGCTGACACTCGCACCGACGCGGCATCAATAGGCGTGGCTATCAAATAACCCATTTCAGGATCTGCTCCCAAACGTTGGTTAATTGTATCCGCCAAAGATTTGGCGGTGGAAAAATCCGGATAATTCAAGTTCAGAGTTAAAAAGTCATTTTGCATAAGTCCACTGGGAACCGCTCTTTCAACTAAAGCACCATTAACAATGCGTCCAACCGTGGGTGTATTAGAAACGATTTTAGAACCATCAGCGCCTTCAGCACCAAATCCACTTACCACCAAGCTCCCTTGGGCTACGGCATACACTTTGCCATCTAACCCTTTAAGAAAGGTTTGCAATAAGGTTCCACCGCGCAAACTGGCAGCCTCACCTACAGAAGAAACGGTGACATCGATTGTTTGGCCAGGTTTCATAAAAGCGGGCAATTCGGCATGCACGGCGACAGCCGCTACATTTTTTATCTTTGGTTTCACACTCGACGATAAGCTAATCCCAAAATTGCTCAACATGGTACGGAAACTCTGTTCAGTGAATGGACTCTGTTCACCCGTTCCTGGCAGACCAACTACTAAGCCATAACCTACCAATTGGTTACTACGTACCCCTTGTATGGAAGCAAGATCTTTGATCCGCTGTGCATGGGCAAAAGGCGTGACCAGAACCACCATCAGCAAATAAATGAGCGATGAACGTAAAGTTGAATTTTTCATTAAAATGGCCACCACTCAGAGGAAAAGAATTTATTTAACCAGCCTTGTTTTTGGGCATTGGCAAAGGTTCCTGTACCACTGTATTGAATACGGGCATTGGCAATTTTTGTAGAAACAATTTCATTAGTAGGACTAATATCAGCTGGACGAACGACGCCCGTTAAGCGGATGTATTCATCGCCATTATTTAAGGTCAGCCACTTTTCTCCGCGCACCACTAAATTTTGATTCGGCAGAACCTGAATAACAGTGACAGAGATATTGCCACTCAAGTTATTGCTTTGGTTGGCCTGAGCATCGCCAGTAAACTCATTGTCGGCGCCAACACCCAATTGAATGCTTTTACCACCAATATTCAACGCTTCACCGCCCAAACCAATGATCGTATCAACGTTAACATCCGTTTCTTTTGAGGTTGAAGTACCTGCCGACTTGGTAGCGCTGGTGTTTTCCTGCAAATTCACGGTGATAATATCGCCGATGCGTCTAGCCTTTACATCTGAATAAATGCTGTTTGCCATGTCTGCCTGAAAAATTGCCCCATCCTGAGTTAACTTTTGGCGAGGCATGTCAGGTATAACTGGCGCATAACTTGGATCATTTGGCAAAGGGCCAACCATAGGTGAACTTACACACCCAGTCAGCACGAATAGAGTTAATGTAGTCAGAAAATAAGTTAACTTAGCCATAATTAAGCTCACTATAGTTGCTGAATTACCTGACCCAACATTTGGTCAACTGAAGAGATCACTTTCGAGTTCATTTCATACAGTCTTTGACTTTCAATTAGGTTAACCAATTCCTCGGTAACGTTGACATTTGAAGTCTCTAATGCCCCTTGAACGATGGTGCCCAAACCTTCCAAGCCAGGTACGCCTTGTATCGGTGCTCCGCTTACCGCAGATTCAACATACAAATTTTGGCCGATAGGCTGTAAGCCAGTTGGATTGATAAAATCCGATAAACTGATTTGTCCTAAAACAGTAGGATCCGCCTGTCCACGAATAGAAGCTGAGACTTCACCATCTTGTGAAATAGTTATCTGTTGCGCGTCTTCAGGAATTGTGATGTTCGGTTGCAATAAAAAACCGGCACCGGGTGTCACAATTTGCCCTTGATCGTCCAACGTAAATTGACCATTTCGGGTATAAGCTATGGTGCCATCAGGCTGCAGTATTTCGAAAAAACCGCGTCCTTGAATCGACATATCGAGTGCATTATCAGTGGTCAACATATTCCCTTGGGTGTGGGATTTTTGGGTCGCAACCACCTTACTACCGGCACCTAACATTAGTCCCGAGGGTAGTTCAGTGTCAGCAGATGAACGTCCACCTGGTTGGTTGATGTTTTGATAGAGTAAATCTTCAAATATCGCTCTATCTTTTTTGAAACCCACTGTGCTGGCGTTAGCCAAGTTATTTGAGATAACCGATACATCTGTTTGGGCTGCATCGAGTCCTGTTTTACTTATCCAAAGTGCTGGGTGCATAATTCACCTCCGCTATTTTAAGTTTTAGTACTAAATAATTCTGAGTAGTTGATTGCCGCGCATATCTAGCGTATCGGCCTTTTTCATCATCTTGACTTGCAGTTCGTAGTGACGTTGCAAGCTGATCATATTTACCATTTCGTCAATCGCATTTACGTTACTCCCTTCCACCATGCCGGTACGAAGTCTAACGTTGATATCTTCATTTGCTTCTTGACCATTTTTAAGTCGAAATAAACCGTCTTCACCGCGCTCCATATCTGCGACATTCGGATTGACCATTTTTAATCTGCCAACTTCTTCTAAAACGGTTTCAGGCGCGCCTTGTGGTCGCACTGAAATTGTTCCGTCGTTAGCAATATTGATGTTGGATAAAGGAATCGGCAAAAATATGCCTCCGGCATCGCCTATAACCGAATTCCCGTGGGCATCTTCGAGACCACCATCAGCGCCTAATTGCAAATTTCCAGCGCGGGTATAAGCTTCGTTTCCTTGTGCATCCAACACGCTAAACCAGCCGTCCCCTTGGATAGCAACATCCAACTCACGATCAGTTTGGATCATTGCGCCACCAGCGTAATTATTAAACGGGGATTCAGTCATGGAAAAGACCCGAGTCGGCAAACCTTCGCCGTATGCCGGCATCGCTCTAGCGTTTTCCAACATGGCCTTGAAGCCATTGGTTTGTGCATTTGCTAAATTGTTCGCTCGCACAGCCGTGCCCAATAGGTCTTGGCTGGCTCCGCTGGCTGATATATAGAGTAATTTATCCATGACAACTTATTGACTCTGGTTAACGTAACCTAAAAGATTGCAATAAAGATGCCATTGGCACATAAAAACAGAATTAAAAGCGTGTAAATGCAGAAGGCTTGATGAAGTTTCTGTATTCCTTTGAAATTTAACAAAAAAATACCGCTCGTGATTAGAGCGGCATTGTTAAATTGATGGCAGATTATCGAATATTTAAGATAGTTTGGTTAAGTTGGTTATTCACCTCAAGTGCCCGTGAATTCGCTTGGAAGTTACGCTGGGCGATAATCATATCGATTAACTCCGTGGTTAAATTCACGTTCGCTTGTTCAAGCGCTGAAGAGTTAACATCACCGAAGGTACCGGTGGTCGCTTCCCCTGCTAGCGCTTCGCCAGACAAAATACTTTCTTTCCACTGTGTACTACTTTGTTGGGTTAAGCCTTGTTCATTTGCAAAACGAGCTAGGGCAACACGAACTACAGGTTCAGATGTACCATTTGAAAAAGTAGCGCGCACTAAACCATCCGGACCTATGTCAATACCTGTAAGTCTTCCAACGGCTAGACCATCTTGTTCTAATGACGTAACTTCGAACGAAGAGGCAAACTGAGTCGGCTCATCTGCCGTTGCACTACCAACTTCAAGTGCGAAGTTGGTTGTAATCGTCTGAGTTGCATCAGAACCGTTTATCAACGGCGGGTTACCTAACTGAACAGTCGTCACATCGCCAGTGGCAACAGGGGTACCATCACCATTTTGAATACCAATAAAATCACCGCCGCTACTAAACTGCATTCTAAACCCAGAGACCGCATCAGCTCCTAAGGATACTGAACCTGCAATGTTATTAGGATCTGTACCAGCAACGTTTTCAGTGTCACCTGCGATATCAATAGCAGTGTCATCAACATAATTAACTACTACCCATTCATTGGTTGCTGCAGAATCTTTCATAAAGTAATAGGTCATCACATGACTATCACCCAACGAATCATAAACGGTAATAGATGTAGCTGCGTTATAGGTAAGTGGATCGTTAGGATCAAAAAGTGTTATATCTTTAGCATCATCACCTGCTGGCAAATTAAAGCGAGGTGCAACTTCGGTGGTTTGTTGTGGTGAGCCTGAAGAGTCTGGAATTCTCACCGGAATAGTTGTGCTCAAAGCCACAGATGAAGAGGTACCATCAGCGTTGACCGGGAAGCCCATTAAGTTATCACCGTTGGAATTAACCACAAAGTTATCTTGATCAAGCTTAAACTGCCCTGCTCGAGTAAATGAAAAATCACGAGAGGTTATTTCAGGAGTCGTGGCAAAAAAACCATTTCCAGTAATCGCCAAATCCAGTGCTGTATTGGTAAACTGAAGACTACCTTGAGAAAATTGCTGAGCAACATCTTGGGTTAAGACACCGTCGCCAACTTTTGTATTACCGGCTGCCAATAGCGACGAAGCATAAACGTCACCGAATTCGGCACGAGATTCTTTAAAACCGACAGTATTTACATTTGCAATGTTATTTGCAGTGACATCTAGATCTTTTTGAGCAGCTGAAACACCGCTTAATGCTATGTTAAAAGACATCGTTTATTCTCTCCTAAACTAAAGGGCTAACATTTTTTAATTAACCACCGATTTGAATGACATCACTCAAATTGACACTTGTTTCGCCATCCAAATTTAAAATGACACCTTGATTGTTACTCGCAAAACTAACGCTATCCACATGCCTATTGACCGCTGTGGGTAAGGTTGTTGACTCGCCGTTTTGTGTACCTTGTGCATAAACTGCATAATTGCCGGCTGGCAAAGGATTGCCGTTAGCATCTTTACCATCCCAACTAAATTCAATATTACCTGCCGACTGTGTACCAGCATCAATGGTTTTAATTAATTCGCCGGCTTCAGACTCAATGGTAATTTGTAAATCTTGAGTGGTTTGATCGGAAATAACCACCCCGGTTACGCCGTTACTAGTATCGCTTAAATATCCAACGTTACCTTGTAATAAGACATCTTGACCAATAAGGCTGGAAGCCTGTAATGCTTGGTTTGAGGTCATGCTAGAAGCAAATTCAGAAAATTTAGTATTCAGTGAATCAATACCTTCAGAAATACTGAAGCTGGTCATTTGTGATACCATCTGATCGTTATCTACAGGTTTGGTAGGATCTTGATTAGCTAATTGCTCAGTTAGCAAAGAGAAAAAGTCTTCCTGACTTAACCTTTCATTACTGCCATCATCAATAGGCACGGTTTCTTCTTGTACATACAGGTTAGAATCTAATCCTGTCGATTTTGATATTTCCACGTTACTTTCCTCACTAAATCAGTGATTTATTGACCCTGACCAAGTTGCAACACACGTCTGAATATACGTTTTGTAGTGTCTGCCAACTGAACATTGGTTTCATAAGATTTTGACGCTGACATCATGTCTGCCATTTCCTCAACCACATTCACATTTGGCTTGTAGATATAGCCATTACTGTCTGCCATTGGGTGACCTGGGCTGTATTCGATTTGCAGTGGCTTTTGGCTTTCAACAATACCTAATACTTGTACACCTGCGCCTTGAGATTGTGACTCTGTTGCACGTTGCATTTCGGCAGCAAAAACAGGATGGCGAGCCTTGTATGTGGCGTCATAACTACTACTGACGCTATTTGCATTGGCAATGTTACTGGCCGTTGTATTCAATCGAACACTCTCTGCAGACATGCCAGTGCTTGCAATATCCATAACTCTAAATAAACTCATGCGCCTTGCCCTCCAGCTAGTGCTTTTTTCATACCTTTAATCTTGCCAGTCAAAAATTGGATGCTTGCCTGATAGCGCATTCCATTTTCCAAAAAGGCATTACGTTCAGCTTGCACCTCTACCGTATTACCATCACCAGTATCAGGTTGTAATGGAATTCGAAATTCAATACTTGCTTGAGATTGCATTGAACCTTCAAAGTGCTTTTCATGGGTACGTGTCATATTTTGCTGACGATCTTGATTTGCTGATTGCATGGCTTTCTGAAAATCTACACCACGGGCTTTGTATCCTGGTGTATTAGCATTTGCCAAATTTCCAGAAATAACTTCCATAGTTTCGGTTCTAACCTGCATTGCTCGGTCGTGAAGTCCGGTTAATTTATCAAGACTGATTGCCATGTTGTTCTCATCTTAAAAACTCGCTTGTGAGAAATTTAGCAAGGGTTATGCCAAGACATAGGGAGGTGGATACGGATGAACCGTGGATATTACATAACAGTATGTATTAGTTAGCTTTTTTAATATAAAATAGACCGGGATTATTGCGCACCAAAGTAAATAATTGATTCAATTCAGCGATAGATTCAGATGCGCCAAGAAATAAAGCCCCATCGTTTTGCAGGCAAGCGGCAATTTGTTGCAGTATTTTCCGCTTATTGTTTACAGAAAAATAAATCAGCACATTTCGACAAAAAACCACGTCAAATCGGCCTAGCCCAGAATAACTATTTAGTAAGTTCTGAGGTTTAAAATTCACCATAGAGACGATTTCTTTATCCAATTGCATGTGGTTGTTATCGACCGCTTTAAAAAAACGCTCTTTACGTTCCTCCGACAAACCTCTGCTAATCGAAATACTATCAAACTTGCCGGTTTTAGCCCGCTGAAGCATATCAGTTGAGATATCGGTAGCAACAATCTCCACGCCTAACGGGAAGGCTCTAGAATTAGCTCTTTTATATTCTTGAATACACATTGCAATGGAAAATGGTTCTTGCCCGGACGAACAAGCTGCGCTCCAAATTCTCACTTTACGCTTTGCTTTAGAAAGCTCAGATAACAATCTATTAGATAGAATTTCGAAGGGGTATTTGTCACGGAACCACAAGGTTTCATTAGTAGTCATAGCATCAACGACTTTTTCCCGCATCTTGGGGGAATGGCCGCTATACGCGATCTTCAGTAACTCAGAAATACTTGCCAAGTTTTCTTGGCGAACCAAGGGTCCTAGGCGACTATAAACTAAATAGCTTTTTTTCTCATTTAGTACAATACCGCACTGACGCTCTAAAAAATGCGTAAACTCTAAGAATTCGTGCGGCGCTAATTGATCTAATTTCAAACATTAATTTCCGTAGGTAAAGTAGAGCTTTATTTGTTAAACCATTTTTGCACAGCTGACGCTAGCTCATCTGGGTGAAATTTAGCAATAAAGTCGTCTGCTCCAACTTTTTGTACCATTGCTTGATTAAATACACCGCTTAAAGAAGTATGCAATACTACTTTGAGTTTGCTTAGCTCCGGTGTGTTTTTGATCTCTGCAGTAAGTGTATAGCCATCCATTTCCGGCATTTCTATGTCAGACACCAACACACCAACTTTATCGGTGACGTCGCCAGTTTCTGCGGCAATTTCTTTTAAACGATTAAGCGCTTCAAGTCCATTTTTAGCCACTTCAATGTTTAATCCCAACGCAGCAAGTGCTTTTTTAACTTGGCTTCTTGCCACTGATGAATCATCAGCGATAAAGATAATTTTATCATTTGCAGGAGATTCTGACATATTTAAATCCGCTGCTAAATCTTCACTGACTTCAGTTTTTAATGGTGAGATTTCATTTAGAATCTTTTCCACATCAAGAATTTCAATCAACTCATCATCAACTTCCGTCACTGCAGTCAAATAACTTGCTTTCCCGGTACCTTGAGGAGGAGGCATAATTGCATCCCAATTGGTATTGATGATACGTTCAACTGAGCCGACTAAAAAACCCTGCACTGAACGGTTGTACTCAGCAATTATAATAAATGCGTTGCGAACGTCTTCTATTTTTCTGCCGCCGGTTGCCATACTCAAGTCAATTACTGAGATCGTTTGGCCACGAATATGAGCAACACCTCGAATTAACTTATTTTGCTTAGGTATTGAGGTTAACTGGGGGCACTGCAATACTTCACGCACTTTAAATACATTGATGCCAAATCGCTGTCTGCCATTCAATCTAAATAGCAGCAATTCAAGTCGGTTTTGACCAACAAGTTGTGTGCGTTGATTAACTGAGTCAAGAACTCCCGACATATACCACCCCAATTAAATTTAAAGTAGGCACAATTGTTGCGTTGTCCCTATTAGAAAACCAAGTTTAACTAATTTTAGCGCCAAAAATCGTATTTGTGACTGAATTTTGACGTTTATCTTTGTTTGCTTAACGATTTAATAAGCATAGACAAAACGGCGGCACCTGAACATGAAAATATCGTTAATTCGTACAACTGGTAAGTTATTAAGTGTTTTCTTCAGCGCCTGTTTAACTCTCAACAGTGGTTTCGCTGCGGCGTCCAGCGACACTAACCCTGCTCACCAACAACTTAGTCAAGCAGTAGAAAATTACGTTAATACGCAGCTGAGGCATATAGCTGCAGCAAGTGATGATAACTTGCTAGTAAAAGCGATGCCATTAGACGAAAGGATAGTCATTCCTGATTGCCCTACTCCATTTACCATATCGGCTAGTAAAGAAGCGCTAGCGCAAAGTAACATAACGGTGAGAACCAGTTGTGAACAAACGAATTGGTATTTATATATGATGGTAAAAGCCACTCGCGTGCAACCCGTAGTCGTGCTCACCACCTCGGTCAGTCCTGGCACTGTTTTAAATGAGAATGATGTTAAAGTTGTGATGCTTGATAAAAACCTAATAAGAACGAGTACCTTTGCCGATATCAGCACTGTGGTAGGCGCTCGAATGAAAAAAAGAAGTCGACCTGGCCAACCCGTAGTCCCCGGCCAACTTTGTTTTGTATGTAAAGGAGACAGTATTCTGATTACCGCTGATACTGGTGGGGTAAGCATTAAAACCAAAGGTATAGCCCAACAGGATGGTAACCTTGGCGATACGATTGCGGTGAAAAACAGCAAGTCGAATAGAGTGGTGCATGCACAGGTGGTGAATACCCATCAAGTAGTGGTGCAGATTTAATATAATTAGCGTAAACTATGGGTTATTACATCTGGTTAGCGCAGATTTGAGCTTATCTAAATAATATTTAATTTTTTCTACATTTAGCTAAAGGTCTTTAAGTTCCGGCCGATAAGATAAGTGAGGCAAATTAGGTATTCGAGGTCATTATGGCAATTAACAATATAAATAGTGGAAATCAAAAGCCACAACTTGAGAATCAGAGGCTGAATCAACAGCAATCTCAGAGTCAAGCGACTGCGCAATCTGCTGCTCAGCAATCTAAGTCTGCAGAAGCGCCACGTCAAGATTCAGTATCACTCACGCAATCTGCTCAGCAGCTTAGCCAGGTTCAAAAGAAATCTAGTGATACACCTGTCAATCAGGAAAAGGTCGACAAATTGAAAAAAGCCATACAGAATGGAGAATATCGCGTTAACCCTGAAGTATTGGCGCAAAAAATTAGCAAACTCGAAGCTCAAGTATTTGGCATTGAAGATTAGAATTTGATGCCAGATTGGTTTAGCTTCTCAAAATAAAAGCAAAGCTAAATGAAAAACCTAATTGCCCTCCTCCAAAAACAGAAACAACAACTTGATTCACTTATTTTATTGCTTGAGTCTGAGCTGCATTTAATCAGTACGCGAGACGCTGAATCACTCACTTCCGTTATCAATGAAAAATCGGAATTGTTAGAATCGATTGCCAGCACTGACAAAAGCGTTGAGCAGGAAGTTGAGAAACAACCTGAAGCAACATCAGAGCAAGCTGTAACAGACTTATTTGATCAAATTAATCAATCTTTGTCCCAATGTAAATTCAGAACCGAGATCAATCAAAAAGCGGTAGAACAAGGTCAGTTGCGCTTGCAACATCTTCGCACTTTGCTGTTAGAATCCCGAGCTAAAGAAACCATGACTTACGATAAAAGCGGCAAACCTAAAGGTGGTTCTTCAGGCAAGAGTGTGACCGTTTAAAAGTTCGTTCTCAAAGGAATAGAGTTTAATAATAACGAACTTTCTTCACTTGTTTCGGCTTGGCAGTACTCAGATATAAATCATGCACTAGGCTAAAATCCAACTCCAACTCTGTGGCATAAGAGTCATTGCCAATGGGGTAGCTTTTTACTACTCGTGCACCGCGGATCACACCTTGAACACTGGCCATTAGTTGAGTATCAGTGAGCACAAGATTAGCCAAAGACTGTTCACCGTCAATTTTTTGTCCATAAACCTGCTCAGTTAGTTCACGGTAAGCATCCAGTTTCGATGCTTTCACTGCCATTAGTACTTTCGCTGAACGGTTACTTCCCCGTTGAGCATCTATTGGCGCATAGCCGATAGAGCGAATAACAGGATAAGAATCAGGTTCGATGGTTTCCCACTCTACTTGTTTGTCTATGATGTTTTGACAACCGATTAATCCGGCTAGACATCCCGCAATCACAAAGGTATAAATTAGTTTCATATTTTTCTCAGTAGTATCTTTACAGCGCATTGTTAAGCTGCATTAGGCTTCAATTGATAATTCAAAACCATTTCAAACTGTCTTCAAGATTTTTCACTGCAATATTTGTTCCTTATCACAAAAAAATTGAGACCCAAGTATGTAGACCAACTGTGATAGAAGAAAATTGGTTACTGATTAACCGCCATCTGAAAACAGGTACAAAAGATGCATTACCTGATTTACTATCTATAGTAACTAAATACGTAAAAAGTGGCTACGCATGCAAATGCACACGTTAAAGCTGTTTTGAATTTAAGCGTTAATTGGATATTTTTTGAAATGAAGCCCGTAAACTGCCAAATTTTTTCTGTTAAGTTAATCACTTTGTTCTGTGCCTTTTGCGCAGCGCTCTTTTCAGCGCAGTCGTTGGCAGCTTGGTTCGAGTCCAGTGGTCAAGCGGCAATAAGAAACGGCAATATTGAGTTAGCGCGGCAAAATGCGACCCAAGAAGCAATTAAGCAAGTATTGTTATTTGCCGGAGCTTCGGTACACAGTGTGCAAAAAATGGCAAACGGCGTATTGCAAAATGATGACTTAACGATTCGCGCCAGTGGCGAAGTCAATAGTATTGAATTAATAGATGAAGTTTTTAGAGATGGCTACCTCACAGTTTCCTTGCGGGCAGATATTTTCCCTCAAAAAAACACATGTCAATCATCAGAATACCCTAAAAGTATAGTTACCACTTGGCACCCAATAGACAACCGAGAGCAAGCCACTACCGGCAATCTATTTGAAATAGGTACTAGGTTGCCAGAAGTACTTCAACAAAACTTCGAAGACTTCGCACAGCAATCGAGTATTCAAACCATATTACCTTTCTACTATGCGCAACAACCGCTTTCAATGATCAACGATGCAATGGCACTAGCCAAACAATCAAGCTCTCAATATGTGCTAACTGCCACCGTTAAAGATCTAAGTTTAAACAATGTTAACCAGTCTAAATGGCAATTTTGGAATAACCCTACACCAATAAGAAATTTCAGTTATCAAGTTACCCTTTATGACGGTTACACTGGTACCTTGATGTGGCAGAAATTATATTCTTCAAACGCGCCATGGGACTTCGATACTCATCAGAGTGTCGACATAAATAGCGGCCTCTTGTGGCAAAGTGCTTACGGTGTGGCAATTTCCTCAATCATGCAGGATATTGCGATTAACGTTGACGAAAAGTTAGCTTGTTCGCCTACGTACGGACGCATAATACAAGTAAGAGGTGATCAACTAACCCTCAATATTGGTAGCAACCAAGGCATTCAAAACGGTGATGAATTCACCCTATTTCAGCTGCAACAGAAACACAACCCTCAGGGCCAAACCTTTACTCAGTTTAATCTACACCCTACCCCAGTGCGAGTTGTGAGTGTTTCGCCAGGGACTGCGGTTGCGGTATCAAAAGACGGTACTTTACTGGCCAATATTCAAGCCAATGATTTTGTTTCCAAACAATAAATTAGGGGGCTTGCGATTAGATTATTGATGTCCTTTTAAGCACATCGAAATTGCTATTCGATTTCTCATTAAAAACCAGTAAACCCAGACTTGTCTTAATACTGCCAAATTTAGTATAGTCTTGCCCGCTCTGATGTTGGAACATGTCCCCTTAGCTCAGCTGGATAGAGCGACCCCCTCCTAAGGGGTAGGCCAGAGGTTCGAATCCTCTAGGGGACGCCATTTGATTAGAATGTTTATAAAGGGGGAGTTTGTTAACGTCAATCGATAACCATTTGCGCTTGGCAAAACCAGAAGTTAATTAGGTCTTTCATTAATGCGACCAGATCAAAGTAGTTGTTTGGTTTGGTTAAATAGGCGTTACTGCCCAGAAAATAACACTCTTTGATATCAATTTCAGAATCAGACGTTGTGAAAATTATAACCGGTATATGTTTGAGTCTTGGATCTTGCTTAATTTCTGCCAGCGCTTCTCTCCCCGATTTACGCGGCATATTTAAATCTAGCAGTATCAAGTTTGGCAGCACTTCAGCGCTATTAAGCACCGATATTAGCTCTTCGCCATCTTGCGCAAACTTAATTTTATCCAATGTCAGATTATTTTCAGTTAGCGCGTCACGGATCAGCTCTTGATCATCCAAATCATCTTCCGCCACTAAAATGTAACTGACCGCTCTAAGTTTTGTCGCTACTGAACTTATATTATTCATGACTGGAACCTGTTTTCCCTTACAAAGGTCTTTGTTATTATTTTTAATCGCGAATATATCACAAGGTTCTGATTGTTAATAACGATAACGTACACTAGTTAATTTTAGGGTCAATAAGAGGCACGGTTATGAAAAATGTAGCGCCTTTTCCAAGTTCTGAATCTGCCCAAATTTTACCGCCATGACGGCTCAATATCTTTTTACAGATAGCTAATCCCAAGCCTGTGCCTTCATACTCTGACTTACCATGAAGCCGTTCAAACAAACCGAATATCTTTTGCATATGAATACCATCGAAACCTACCCCATTATCTTTGAACGCAATAGTCACAAATTTTTCATCTTTATGGGTGACATCAATATCAATTTTTGGCTGTGTTCCTTGTGAAGTAAATTTGATGGAGTTTTGAATTATGTTTTGTACCACACGACGTAATTGATTTTGGTCACCATAAACTTCGCCAATGTGAGCGGTATTGATAATCACGTCTTTTTCCGCGATTAACATTTCCAAATCAAGAATAACGTCTTGAATTAACTGATCAAAACTCAAATTAATGAATCCATCATTGGCACGATGAATGCGCGAAAAGCTCAGAATACCTTTTATCAACGTTTGCATTCTTTGCGCTGAACTCATCATTTTTTCGAGATAAACTTTGCCTTTATCACTTAATGTTGACTCCGAATATTCAATTCGTCCACCAAATGATTGAATCTTTCGCAAAGGTTCTTGTAAGTCATGGGAAGCAACAAAAGCGAAACGCTCTAGTTCTCGGTTAGATTCTTCAGATTTCGAGAGTGCTTCCACAAGTTCGAGTTGAGCTCGCTCTTTGTTTGCAATTTCTATTCTGAGCTGCTCTGTCCGCGCCGCCACTTTCTGTTCCAAGGTTTCGTTTATTTGCTCTAAACGTTCCGATTTAGACAGCACATAATTAACCACAGTATTTCTAAATTTTAGCGCACAAGACAACTCTATGGGTTCCCATGCCAGCGCTTGATTTTTCACATTCTCGCGCCACAACCTAAATGAACTGCGTGGCATCAGACGGTGACTACCGTCATCAAGAAATTCAATCATTTTTTCTGGTTTTCCTCCCCAATCTTTGGTTTGTTCTACTTCTTTTCTAAACCAAATAATAAATAGATTACTGACTGAGGAAACTGACAGAATAAAAACACCGCTGGCAATATCGCTGATATCTGCAAATTCGGGGTAGTCTTTACTCAATGTGTTAGTGTAATAAATGGTATCGTTGATTAATTTATTAGACGTCGCCCACTCATAAAGTGCTTCAATACGCTCAGTAGGAGGTGTTACCCCGAAACACTCGGTTTTATCTTCTAAACGCCAAGCTACACCGGTTGAATTCATCATCCGTTTTAAATTTTTTGACTCTTCACGCAACCCGTCCGTAAAGAAAATATGTTCCGCCATTTTTTCAGTAATTGAGGCGTTTAGCGAACGTACGACTGAATCTCGATGCTCGGCGTCCGCCTGCACTTTTAAGGAAATGATATATGACAGCATTAAACCAAAATACAGCGCCACTTCGCGGGTTTCAAAATTAACAACGTGAGGTGAATAGTGATGACATGCGATTAGCCCCCATAACTTGCCAGAAACAATTAGGCTAATGGACATCGACGACTTTACGCCCATATTACGAAGATACTGACAATGTATCGGAGAAACACTTCTTAGCACCACTTGCCCAAGATCCACAGGTTGGTCTTGAGGATAGAGCGGCGATTGAATCGCATCCACATCTGCAAGTAAACGAATTGGATTTTTTATATAAAGTTCTCTAGCCTGTTTAGGGATGTCAGATTCAGGGAAATGTTGTTTTAAAAATGAATTTAACGAGTCTACTTTGGATTCTGCAACCACTTCACCGTTATAATCTTGATCAAACTTATACAGCATCACTCTATCAAAACCTGTGATATCTCGTATTTGATCGACTGCATGCTCGAATACACTCTCAATATCGTGGGTTACCATCAAGTTATTGAGTGACAAATTAATCAAGTTCTTTACTGGATTAAACGAGACAGCATCCTCATTAATTTTAGGTTCTAATTCAATAATTAGAAACCGCTCATTAATGCTCATCACCGCATTAAATTTTTGCGCGCTAGATTGTTGAGTAAGAAGGCTTACACGTTGAGGATTGATCTCACTGAATCCATGCTCGAACTCCAGTTTCTTTAGAAGCTCTACAAAGTCGTTGTCCAGCAACTTATCTAGTGGTATTGAAACCAATTCGGTCAACGGAATAGCTGTCAACTCTGCCATATTTTCACTAACGTAATGCACACGAAAAGTCTCAGGATGAACCACTAGCAGGTAACCATGAGGCTGTATTGAGCCAGGTATATGAATTGGTTCTTTATGACAATTATCTATGGTTACATCGAATTGCTCATTCATTAAGCGCTCCCCTTAAGCAGCTTTGGATACAATGAAACGCTTTTTGCGCACCTTTTTGAATATCCAACTCACTCAAAACATTTTGTTGATGGAACATTTTGAGCGCTTCGCTAAACTCGCGCCACTTTGCTAAACGAAAATCACCGTAACTTTTGAAAAATGACAGACCTGCAGATTCACTAAGCCAATCATGTTTATTCAACCGCAGTTCAATATGCGCTCCTCCCAAAGTAGCTCCTTCCATGACATATAACATTCCCATCGCCTCAGCACTGCTGGAGGCAACAATTTCGATGTTTTGATTAACAATGGCGGGAATGGTTTGCAACTGTGACGACAAATATTCAATATCATTTTGTAACCATTGCAACTTGCTTCTGCCCGCGATTAACTCGTTAGTCTCTGGGTAGTCACGAAGCACATTTTCCATTGCCACATAACTTGCATAAAATGCCTGTAGAATTTGCAAATAGGTATTGCAGCTCAGGTTTCTATGAAATAGAAACCTAGACAAATCACTTTCTACTGAACGATGAAGTTCCGCTGTTTCAGTTTTTACAAATACACCAATATCCATACTTGGGTTATTAATTCGGTTATTCATTATATGAGTAGGTAACTAGCAAAATGATGGAATTTTTCAAGGTAATATATAAATTTCTCACCATCTTTATGACTTATCATCCTTAGATTTAACAGCCGTTTCTGATTCTATTTGTTTGGGGATCACTAAGCTCATTATTCGCCACCCCGCTTTAGGTTCTAACGATTTTTTGTTCGTAATCATCCGTAATTTATTGTGACTATCAAATGCGCACAAAAGCAATAAATTACCTTCGTATTCTTGCAAATAATCTTCCATGGAAAAACTTTCCGTTAACCGAGTTGTTTTGATTTTGGCACCTTTGGCCACCCAACTTGCTAACTTTCCATAGGTAATTCCGTCCGCGAATAATCCCAATTTTTTCGCATAGGATTCTGATACTTGATGGCTAGGTCTTTGTTGTTGCTCATTATTACTTAAACCTAATACAGTTCCTTTCCCCATTTCATCTTCGAAATGAAAGGTCACCATAGGATTTAATTGGCGGTAAGGCGACATGACCAGCACTCTGCCAAATAGGGTGAAATCCAAGGTCCGTGAAGCATGTTCAGACATTGGATTACCAAAGTAAGTGGGAATATTCAGCATTCTAGCGGACCGAATAGAGTCCCAGTTTGTATCGGCTACACACACATTTACATCATTATCCATCAGTTCTTTGGCAAACATTCTACAAAATTCACCCCCTCCAAAGATCAAATACCCATTTGGTTTAGGGGCACGAATGCCAAGCCATTGGGCCACGTGAACGGCGGTTAAACTCTGCACCACAACGGTAGAAATGATCACGAGAAAAACTAAAGGTACTAGTACTTCAATTTGCGCATAATTAAGCGCCTCTAACTTCAATGAAAACAAAGCAGATACTGCCGCAGCAACAATTCCTCTGGGTGCAACCCAACTTAAGAATGCTTGCTCGCGCCAATTTAAACCTGTTTTCAGGGAAGAAACCATCACCGAAATTGGCCTGACAACAAACATTATTGCCAATAAAACAATGATCGCGCCCCAGCCTACATTGAGAATGGAATCCAACTGAATCCTCGAGGCCAATAAGATAAACAAGCCAGAAATTAACAGTACACTTAAGGTTTCTTTAAATTCTAGTATGTCATCGACATCAACATCGCGCATATTAGCCAACCACATCCCCATAATTGTCACAGTGAGTAATCCAGACTCGTGAGCCATCATGTTTGAACCGGCAAATGCGCCTAACATCAAGGTAAGCACAGCGGTATTGCGTAAATAATGAGGAATGAGATTTCGTCTCAGGGCAAGTCCGAGCAAATACCCCATTACAGCACCAACACCAAGACCTATCCCTACTGTTATGCTAAATGCCCATAGAGTGTGACTCAGCGCATCCTGCGTAGAAATAATATATTCGTATACCAACACTGCTAACAAGGCGCCTATAGGATCAATAATAATCCCTTCCCAGCGCAGAATATTTGCTAATTTATTGCTTGGTCTGACGGTACGCAGCATGGGAACAATAACGGTTGGTCCAGTCACGGTAACAATTGCACCAAATAGAAATGCCATTTCCCAAGACATATCTAAAACTAGATGAGTGATCACAGCCACTAAACACCAGGTCAAAACCGCTCCTGATGTACACAAATTTCGAACCATCGAACCGTGTCCGCGTAAATCTTCAAACCTTAGTGTTAACGCACCTTCAAAGAGAATAATCGCGACAGACAACGACACCACAGGAAACAATAAGTCACCAAAGATTTGATCGGCATTAATCACACCGGTAACGGGGCCAACTATAATCCCAACAATTAACAGAGGTAAGATTGCGGGTAGTTTTATGCGATAGGCAAAATATTGACAAAAAATGGATAACAATCCAACCAAAACCAGTCCAGCAGTAATATCAATCAAGTACTTTCCTTAATATCTCAGTTAAACTTTCCAATAATTTTCTTAATAGCTTTTAATGCCAGTATTAAGCATTTTTTAACTAAATGACGAACAGCTATAGTTGTAAATGAATCAACAAATCCCATTTAAACAATAACAAATGGTAAGTAGCATTTATACAGGTTACTCAGCTTCGATACAATCCAACCGATGACCAATTAATTTACGAAAAGTGAGGCAAAAAAGTTTACAATTGCGCTTAAGTTCTAGTTGGAAATTAGTTTGTAAGATTTTGCTATCAAGATCTCAAGCATAATACCTGCCTTGAAATAGCCTTTTTGACCCCATTTTTTAACCGATGATCAAACTATCAGGTTTGATGCGATCAACATTCGATATTTTGACCGAGAAGTAAATACAGCATGATGGAACAAACAATAAATGACTTTTTAATTATTTGGGCAACTGTTGACCCAATAGGCACTATGGCGCTTTTTGCTGGGTTAACCAGTAGCCTTACGCCAGCAGAGCGCCGTAAAACAGCATTCAAAACAATAATTTATTCCAGCTTGGTACTTTTGGGAGCAATTGTAGTTGGTCAAATCATCCTAACGGCAATGGGAATTAGTCTGTTGTCTTTTAAAGTGGCCGGCGGCATCATTTTATTTCTGTTTGGAATTAAAATGATTTTTGATGATAATTCAAGCCGTAAAGAAATGGATAAAGATCATGATATGGCCGTGTTCCCTTTGGCGATTCCAGCTACTGCCTCTCCAGGAGCAATTTTAGCAGTTATCCTATTAACCGATAATTATACTCATCCTATTGAAGAACAAATTACTACCGCTTTGGTGATGTTAAGTGTATTGCTTATCACCCTTGTATTGTTGCTGCTGTCTGGAAAAATCATACGCATTATCGGCTCTGGTGGAGCCTCTATTCTTACCCGCATTATGGGGATGATTTTAGCCGCACTTTCAGTTGAGTTTGTGATTGAAGCATTATCTATTGAGAAGTGGATTAGTAGTTTCTCTTAAGTAACTAAATAAAGATCAAAAAGGGAGCCTTATCAGCTCCCTTTTTATTTAAAACAACTTCACTGCTGCCCTTTGTTATTCAACAAATCCCTGATTAACATGCACTGTCAATGGATGATAACCAGGCTTAGCCTCTTCAAATGCGCGTTTGGCAAATGCTTTACCTTCTACAGTTTTAGCTAACTCTCGATACAAAGGTTTGACTAACTTATTGCGACCAATTCCGACCAAATAACTATAGAGTCTCTCATAGGCAGGTTTATATTCATTTTTCACTGCGATTAATAACCAGCTGTGAGCAATTTCATTGTTCTTACTCGCCGTTAATTGGAAGGTACTATCAAGTTCAACCAACTGCATATCCTTTAGCTTCTGTGGCATATTATTTAAAAAGTACAGCCATTGATGAACAGTCCAATCTTGAGTATTAATCTGTTTAGCGCTTAAACTTCCCTCTAACCAAGCATCACGTACTGTATCAACTTTACTAAATGCATCTGATTCTGGCATGGGTGCTCCATCTGGAATACCCGGTTCAAAAATCCATTGATGAATACGCTCTTTGTCTAAAACATCTGCGTAAGTAGTCAGTAACGTTTGATCCAAATAGCTCACAAATTGATCGGTTGTAATACTTTTGAACGCAAAATGATTAAAATATTCAAGTAGAAACTTATCGAAAT
The DNA here is from genome assembly GCF_037478005.1 of Alteromonas sp. M12. Lineage (NCBI taxonomy): Bacteria > Pseudomonadati > Pseudomonadota > Gammaproteobacteria > Alteromonadales > Alteromonadaceae > Alteromonas > Alteromonas sp. M12. The sequence continues at coordinate 3,209,560 of NZ_CP144164.1, forward strand.
TATCTCGCCCTACTTTTTGTTCGATTTCGCGAAGAAATAAAGCGCCCTTTTCGTAAGGAATATTTGAAAATACGTCATCGGGATTACGTCCTCGTAAATCAATCGCCAGAATTTCATCATTTTCAGGTAACGCAGCAATATCGGCTTGTAAGTCTTGGTATCCCAAAACCGCTTCCATATTGTAGCGGTCTGTTCCGTAGATCATTTCCATAATCCGATAGGTTAAATAAGTCGTAAAACCTTCGTTTAACCATAGATCCCGCCAAGTCGCATTCGTCACTGTATTGCCAGACCAACTGTGAGCAAGTTCATGAGCAATTAGAGACACTAGACTTTTGTCTCCAGCAATAACTGTCGGTGTTATAAAGGATAAACGCGGATTCTCCATTCCACCAAAAGGAAATGACGGCGGTAAAATCAATAAATCGTAACGATCCCAACTATAGGGCCCATAGGTCTTTTCAGTCGCTTCTAACATACTTTCGGTGTCTTCGAACTCACTCGCCGCGGCATCAAGGATTGATGGCTCGGCGTAAACACCTGTGCGCTCGCCCATGGCTTTGAAATGAAGGTCACCTATTGCCAATGCGATTAAATAAGACGGTATAGGTTGCGGCATATTAAATTCATAAACGCCGTCTCGGGGTGTAACAGGATCATTTGCAGCACTCATTACCGCGAGCAATTCTTTAGGCGTGCGAATAGTGGCTGTATAGGTCACTCTCACCTGTGGTGAGTCTTGTAATGGAATGAAACTACGAGCATGAACAGCCTGTGCTTGGGTAAATAGAAATGGATACTGTTTACCGGCAGTTTGTTCTGGTGTTAACCACTGAGCGCCTGACGCATCTTTTGAGGTGTGGTAACTTATGCTGACTTGATTACCTTGTTCGGGCAACGTAATGTGCAGCGCTGAGCCCAGATTTGGAACTTCTTTTTGAAGCTCAAAGGCAACCGGTGTATTTCCTGAAGTCACCTCCAAAATGGTTAATCCCCGAGTATCCAAAATCAGGGTTTTCCCTTGCTCATCAACTTTTTGATAAGTAAGCGTTGCCGTGCCTATCAATTGTTTTTTGTCAAAATCTGCGGTCAAATCTAAATCGATGTGTGAAACTTTCACAACATCCGGGTTAGCAAAAGAATGATAATCTTTAGCATGGTCTATTTGCGTTTGTTTTGATGTTTGCTGTGGTGTTTTCTGTGGTGTTTGTGGTGCTTTGATTTCAGCGGGTTGTTCAGGATTTGAACATGCCAGCAAAGTAGATATCCATAAAAATGCAAGATAACGAATACTTTTCATTTATTTTCCTAGTGAACTTTTTAGCTAATTGTGACATAAAACTAGTTAGAACCGAAAGCATAGCCGTTAATTTAAAGCTAGGTTAAGTGAAACATTAATTGTCGACAGGGGGTGTTATGGCTAAACAAAATGAACAAGATATTTCGACGTTTTTGGATGCGATGCAAGATGTTAAGCCCCTCCCTAAACAAGATACAGTAACCACCTTGAAAACCAAGCCAACCCTCGCACAAAGCTTAAAACGAGAGGCTTTGCAAAGAGAGTTAAATTTAGCGCAAAATCATTTAAGTACCGAGTACGTAGAACCTTTAGACCCCTACGATCACCTTATTTACAAAAAGTCGGGAGTTCAAGAAGGTGTATTTAAAAATTTACGTTTAGGCAAATACAAGATCGACGCGACCCTTAATATGCAGCAGTATAAATTTGAACAAGCTAGACAAGCACTGTTTGAAACAGTTCTGCAATCCCAACAAAAGGGTATTAGAACGTTATTAGTAAAACATGGAATAGGTTTGAATAGTCAGCCTTTCCCTGCATTTCTAAAAAGTTATGTGTACAAATGGTTACAGCAAATGCCGCAAGTTTTGGCCTTTCATACGGCGCAAAAACACCATGGCGGAGTTGCCTCTGTGTATGTTTTACTGAAAAAAAGTGAAACAGACAAAGCTTTAAATCGAGAGTTACATCGAAAGAAATAACAGGTTAACAAGCCGAGTTTGATGATGTTTTGCGAAGAGTGTATACAAGGTACAGTAGTAAAGCTAAGGTAGGCAAAGGCTACCTTAGCTGAGTAAGGTCACAATTAATCAGCCATTTTTTTGCAGATCAAATATGGTTTGCATAGGTTGCCATTTAGCGTTTTGCTGTTGGCTGTCCACTTTCTGAAAACGTTCCATCAGCCTTTCCCATTCTTGCACTTTGGGATTTTCGCTATCTAACTTGGCTTTAGCTTCAAAACTAAAGCCAGGCTTGACGTCTAACACCATCACCAATTGTGTATCTAGTCGAAATATTTGCATATTTTCAATGCCAGAAGCGCGGATACTCTCAAGTACCTCTGGCCACACTGCACCTGGTTGATGGTACTCTTCATATAAGCGAATTAATTCATCATCATCCTGTAATTCAAGACGAAGACAATAACGCTGATTATCCATAGGTCGGTTCCCCTTTCGCATAATGGCTATAAATGTTTTTTATCTTTTAAACTTTGTATACGTGATGTGCGCGATAACCAAATAGGCTAATCACCACAAAACATAGCAAAGGTAATAAAAAGGAGGTTTTTACTGACGGAATGTCACCAATAATAGGCGCTGCATCAATCATCGCTGCTTGCAAAGGAGGCATTAATGCACCGCCAACAATGGCCATAACTAAACCAGCAGAACCCAAACTGGCATCATCGCCTAAATCTTTTAGAGCAATACCGTAAATCGTGGGGAACATCAGTGACATACAAACTGAAATACCAATCAAGCACCATAACCCTAACATTCCGCCTAAAAATATCGTACCCAAAGACAATGTAATACCGCCTAATGCTAACAACATCAGCAGCGGACCAGGACGAATAAACCCTAATAAAAAAGTACATACAAAACGACTAATTAGAAACAGTGACATTGCCACAATGTTGTAACCTTGCGCCTCCGATGCAGTGAGGCCTACAGCGGTCATGCCATAGTGGATAATAAATGTCCAACACATGATTTGTGCCCCCACATAAAAGGCCTGTGCTATCACTCCCTCAATGTAACGACCATTAGTGAATAAGCGCCCAAAGGTTGCGCCTAATTCTTTTAGAGTTAATGGTTTATCATGGGAAATCGTGCGTGGTAATTTGCTAAATAGAAACACTAAAAACAAAATTCCTACCACCACAGCTATAGCGATGTAAGGGCCTCTTACGGTGATCAAATCAGCCGATTGCATTGCTTGATGGGCGACAGGTTGGTTTTGCGCAAATTCACTTAACGCGGCAGTCAATTTGCCGTCAACAACGCTAGGCAGCATCTCAGCATATTCAGGATGAACCGCACGCTCAGCGGCTCGAAACTCTTCCACCTGTAGTTTGTTTAAAATAACAGTAGAAGCTACAAACATGCCGGTTAAAGAACCAATTGGATTAAATGCTTGGGCTAAATTCAGTCGACGAGTAGCTGTTGCCGGATCACCCATAGACAAAATATAGGGATTTGCAGTGGTTTCTAACAACGCTAAACCACAAGTCAAAATACATAGTGCTGCAAGAAAGAAATTGAATTCTTGCTGGACACTGGCGGGAATAAATAATAGAGCGCCCACGGCGTAAAGCGCAAGCCCCAACAAAATACCTGATTTATAAGAATATTTACGAATAAATATCGCAGCCGGAACAGCCATGATGCCGTAGCCAAGGTAAAAGGCAAATTGCACCATACTACTTTGTGCATTGGTGATTAGAAAAATATCTTTAAAAGCTTTTACAAGCGGATTGGTTACGTCATTGGCAAAGCCCCATAATGGGAAAAGCATCGCTACAAGGATAAAAGGCACTAACATGCCTTCACCGATTATGCGCGGATGAGATGTGGATTTCTGTTTTGACGCCTGTTGTGCACTAACTGCTTCGACTTGCAATGTCATATTCTTTCCAACTTAATTAATTTAAATGACAGACAGTGATTGAGTTGCCTCTAAAATTCATCGACTCAGGTGATGCAAATTATTGGTTTTGCATCTAACCCAAGACAAATCTTTTTGTAAGCAAAAGCGAATTCACGCTTTTACAAAATCAATCAAAGATTCTCACAAAGCGATAACAAGGGCAAGAATTATTTTACATTTAAAACATAATTTCATATGCAAACTTAGTTTGCAGTTGTACTTTCGAATAAATTTATAATGACAAAAGCCAATTAGGTGCTTCGCAAATAGTTAGGAAGCATCAAATCCTAACGCGGTGGATATCTCAAGCGCTGCCTGTTTGATCAATTTATGGGCGTCGTCGATATTAGTTTGATGTGACCCATCCAGATACTCAAAGAAAGGGACAATTAACGCGGCTACTGCTTGATCTTGATAATCAAAAACTGGATAACCGATATCTTGAATCCCCTGTGCTTGCGCACTATGGATACATTCGTAACCTTGACTCAGAACTTTTCTAACCATTTTATCCAAATTAAAGTCAAGATCAGTAGAGTGATGTGCAGGAATACGACTTAACATTTGTTCGCGAGTATGTTGGTCTGCAAATGCCAACAACAAGTGTCCTGAACAGGTGTTCATTAAAGGTGCTTCAGCGCCCAAACGCACACTAAATACCCTTTCTGATGGTGAATCCTGCTGTACGACTACATGCCCTTTACCTTCATAATATATGACTAAATGGCAAGATTGCTCTATCGCGTAGGACAAGCGTTGTAACACCGGAGTCGCAACACTGGTCAAGCGTTTAACGGGCGGGAAGCGATGGGCTAAACCAAACATTTTTAAGGTTAGCATGTACCTGTCACTGCCCGGTTGAAGTGAAACATAACCACGTTGTTCCAACACCACTAACATCCTAAATAACTCACCGACTGATCTATTTAGCGTTTTGGTAATCTCACCAATGTTCATGCCTTCAGCTTGATTGGCTAGCAGCTCCAGAATATCTAACCCTTTCTCAAGTGCTGGGGCACTGTAAGTTTTGCGTTTAGAGTTTTCTGATTTGTCAGTCGCTTTTGTCATTTTTGTTCCCTGTTTAACCCTTGGTAATATTTGTTCTGCAGCATAATGCTTTACATTTTTTGTAAGAACAAGTCTGTTTTTTGCAAACGTTATTATTGCTTATTTAACTAACTAGACGTCAGACTCGTTAGATTAATAGCTACATTCCCTTTGATTATAAACTATCAATTTTGTTGAATAGAGTAGATTTCAAAACCAGTAGAGTCTGACCTTTTAAAACAAAATCAACTTTGAGTTAATTTGAAAATAGTTCACTGCTTACTGTGTATGTCTGATTTTCCTTATGATTTTCATCAGTGACCAACACCTGCAAATTAACAAACCAGTGACGGACATCCAAAGGAAGTGCATCAAAGGTTGCAATATATTGCCCGGGTATCGAACTAGGCGTCACTAAGTTAGTGTCAGCTTGAGTCCATGAGGCGTTACCTGTATGTCCTTGGTCTGCTGTATAGTGAATTGTCGCTTTAGCGACTTGATAATCTTTGTTATCTAAATTGATCGAAAATTCAGCTTGAGCTTTGCCAGAGTTGAGCTGTTTAACTGAAAGCGATTTAGCCCAGACTGTGCCTTGACGCACAATCTGTCTAGCAAAAAGATAGGATTCAGGCTGATCCCAACCAAGCTTGTGTCCATGCCTAATTCCCGGCTTGATACTCACTGAATAATCACCGCTTAGTTGCTGATATGTACTCGCCTGCGCATCGAGTGCAAAATGTTTGTCGTCACGCCATGTCAACCAAAGAGAAGGTTGACGATAATTGCTTATGCGATGTCCGGGCTCCCATGTATTTTGGTATGCAGAATTTCCCATTAAGGCTTGCTGATATTGATTCTGCATCCCATCAAGAAAACCGCAACCATATATGGGGATAGAAAAGTCGAAGCTACCGTCAAATCCCATGACGGTTGAAGTAATGACCCCGCCCCAAGATATTCCGGTCAGGCCAATATGTTGCTTATCAATATCCGCTTGTGCGGTCAAAAAGTGTTTAGCTCGAATTACCGCCGACACAGCATGAAACATCCATTGATCTTGCAGTGGTTTATCAAAATCAGCATAAATACCTTGTCTGGAGGGGCCCGAACTTTGATGTTTCTGCCACCTCAAGGTGTCGTTGACTTTTGCGCTTTTAAGGTCATCTACTGGAATGTCAGTTTGTCCTTCCACGGCAATGGAAATTGCCGCAAACCCAGCTTCATTCCACTTTTCAACCCATTCTTTAAATGCCGTGCCTCCGCCGCCATGAACTAAAACCATGGCAGGAATTTTACCCGTTGCGGTAAATAACGGAACTTTGGGTAGATTATAAAGAGCAAAAATCTGAGTCGGCTGAGTAACGCCACTTGCAGTGGTAATTGGCTCTCCTGCTATATATAGTTCGGTCATCCCATCTTCTCGACGTTCCGAAGATAGCACTTTCACCTCATTGTCAGCTGCTAACTGAGAAAAGTGCGCCTCTATTTGCTGCCTTGTTTTGAGCGGTTTAGATTTGACTGGCTTAGTTGTAACCTCCTCGGAAACGGGCAACGCACACCCGTTTAGCAGGCCGATAGATAAAATTATAATGGGTAAAAATGTAAATTTATTCATAGCTCAACAGATATCAAATTAATGCCATTTAATCGTGCTTTCTTTCGTTTCTATATTCACAGTTACCGAAGCATGTTCGAATTCCCGAGAATAAGTCCAGCCGATTTTTTTCCCATCGTTTAATGGCGCACCTAGCTTACGATCAAATTCTGGGTACCACTTAAGTGCACCATGGTGGGCTCGGTAACCCCAAGTGTAATTAAAGTATGAGTAGCGCTGAGCAACCACTAAAAAGCACGCCAGAGGGAAATCAATGGCTTTTTTAGCTAATTCATATAACTCTTCTTCTGACTTTTTCATCATCTGACGCTCAGTAAAGTTAAATCCAGGCCAAGCTTTAAAAATAACAATTTTGCCTGCATTTGCGGCTTCCATCATGCGCTCCATATCCAATTGGATCATTTCCTTTGAACGACTTTGGAATTGATCAAAGTGTTCGGTAATGACTCCGTTGGTATGGGGAAGGTAACGTAAACCACCATCTTCCCAGCCTTGGGGAATCGAACGGATGCCGTTATAGATAAGAAGCTTATCCGCTCCAAGTTTAGCAGTGGTTTGATCTAACAAGGTGATGACACCTGCTTCGATTGCCTTAAAACGTTCCTCCCCAAGGCGTTTCGCAGTTGCCTCGGGGCGAATTGAAATTTGTGGTAAAGCGTCAATAAACACGCCATCTAAGTCACCCTCTTCAATGGCATCGTTGGCAACATTTACCCACCAATTACGTACCTGTGGGTTAGATAAATCGTACTTTTTCAAATAATCGCGTTTAAGATCTAGTTCACCGTCTTTGTTTTTAATAGCACCGTCTTTAATTTTTGAAAAAGTCTCATGGGCATCGTATAAAGAATAATCAAGTAAACCATTCCAATAAAAAAGTACTTTCATATTAGGGTTGAGCTGTTTTAGTGCTTTCGCTCCAGCAATAATACCTTTTTCGGAACTACCATATTTCTTTATTGCATGGCCTTTTTCTAGTGTGACAAAGTCGTAATGACTAGCAATAAACTGGTTTTCTTGGTGACTGAGTTCGCCATTAGTGCGTCCAAAATGAGCATAAACAGGAACCCTGTCCCAATTAAATTCGGGATAAGCGCTATTAACCTGCGACGGTGGACTCTTGTCCGATAAATTAGCAGCAATTCCTTCAGGAGCCAGGCTAGTTAACAATGTTGCTGTCAACACAAGGCCGATTAAAGTTGATATTTTAGTGTTCATTTGTGACCTATATTTAGAAACCAATGCGCATAACTCGTTTGCTATGAATACCTGATGAAGTGGTATACAAATATGCTAGGTAGATAACATTTATTAAACGACTATTAACAGTAGCCGCTCTGACAAACCTACTTATTGGCTAGTCTGTTATACAAAAAATTAACATACACGATATATTTCATATACTCAATTTAATTTCATATTTGAAAATTAATTAAGTATATAAAATCCATGAGCAAACTAATGATTTAAAAATGGAGAAATAAAACAAATAATTGACAAAAAAATAACATTAGAATATATTTTAAATACAATTTATTGTTTTATATTTAAAATATAGCGACGTTTTAGAATCTAAATAGAATTTATCTGAGAGAGTCAATCCTTTCCATTGGGCATAGCAGATACTTTTAGCTTTCAATGATAATAAGAATGACAACCCAAACCTGCCTGAACATCACTAATATGCAAGAGGTAATTACAATGCGTCTAAACACTGTCCAGCTATTAAAGTGTTTATCTTTTGTGTCACTACTTACAGTTAATACATCGGCGTATGCCCTATCCTCGCAACCAGATGGATTGCAAACGGTGGATACTGCAAACAAACAACCAAATATTATTTTCATTTTTACCGATGACCAACGCTTTAATTCACTGACCATGACTGGCGATCCTCTATCGCCAACCGAACATATTGACCAATTGGCTAAAGAAGGGGTTTTCTTCGATAACGCCTTCATTACCAGCCCTATTTGTGGACCAAGCAGAGCAAACATGTTCACTGGTCAATGGGAACGTAAAAACAAAATTGGTTTTCACACTCGATCTCATAACGTTATTACAAAAGAGGTTTTTGATAACAGTTGGTTAATGCAGCTTAAAAAGCAAGGTTACTCCACTGCTTTTATTGGCAAGCATCATACGAAAATAGCAGATAAAAACGACACGCCTTTACGTGAAAATATCGATTTTGCATACTTTGGGAATGGCCATTTGGGCTTTCACTTCAAACCTAAGTTTAAAGCCTTCTCAAACTTAAAAAACAAAACACAAGTTGAAGGCTTAATGGAGGCCACTAAAGCTTATTTATCTCAAAACAAAGACTTTGACTACTTTTATGAAAATGCCCATCCTTCAATTAAAAATAGCATTCAACCTAGGGATCCTAAAAAGCCTTTTGCCGCATGGATTAACTTTAATCTACCCCATGCATCCAGCATCGGCACCATGGGTAGCCTAGAGAGTGATCCATTAATTTATAAAACCCTATTTCAAGATAAAATCGATGAAATAGAGCTACCTGCTGGCTATCCTGTGCCTATTAGTTTGCCGAAAGAGGTATATGGTACCCGTGACTTAATGAAATATTATGTCACTAGTAATAAGAAAAAATTGTTAAACGACAAATTAAAAATGGCGCGTGCGGTATATGCCATGGACCTATTTGTCGGTGAACTGCGTCAACAGTTAAAGAGAATGGGTGAAGATCAAAATACCATCATCGTTTTTGCTTCAGATAATGGCTTGTTACTTGGCGAGCATGGGCTAGGTGGAAAAACCATTTTGTATGACGAGTCTGTGCACGTTCCTCTTATTATCTACTCTCCGTTTTTTGACACTAATACTCAAGGTAAGCACATCGATGAATTAGTCGTTGGGCAAGATATCGTGGCAACGCTTTTAGATATGGCTGGTGCAAATGTCCCTTCTTCTTATCAAGGTGAAAGTCTAGTTCCATTGATAGAAGGAACAAAAACAGAATCGCCATGGAGACAAGATGTTTTTCTTGAAAACTTGTTTACCGACCAAGGCTACCCACGACAAGAGGGTGTGCGTGATAAGAAATTTAAATACATTCGCTCGTTTAGTAAAAAACAAGACAGAATGAAATATTTACCGGCGCGGTCTTTTACTACCAATGAAGAACCCATTTATGAAGAGTTGTTTGATATCGTTTCGGATCCTAACGAACTAACTAACCTTGCTAATGATCCTAAATATGCAAAAGAGCTTGAATACTATCGAGATCGAGCTCAAACATTGGTAAAAGAACTTTACTAAGAATGCATATACACCTTCACCAGTATTTAGTCGGCCAATAAGAAGTTGAAATGTTAATTATCAATAGGATATTTCGTTGTATTTTGCTCAGTAGCATAATTTTAGGGTGCGTTGGTTGCAGTGTTTCGGGTAAACAAGAGCGTAATTATCCGCAACAAAATTGGGTTGTGCTCCACATTAATTCAACTAAAAATCTTGATGATTTATCCTTCCTTGCTAAGCACAAAGGTAAATTTGTACTGCAATTAGTAAGCAATGATATTGTAGAAGCGGCTGTCAGCAATATAGAGGTTAACGGCCAAAAACTGCACGAAAAGTTGCAGCTAAAATACACCATAGAATCTGGCTATGTTTATGAGTTTAGCGATCCAATAACCTTGCAGGCTCAAACCCACTACACACTATCACTATCCACTTCAATTAACGTCAAACAAATTAGAATTGTTCCCCACCGCTCCAACCCAATAGGTACCGGAAAGTACTACAATCAATGGCTGAATATGCACCAGTCACCGGAAAAACAACAGGCATTGCGTTGGTTTAAAGAAGCGCGCTTTGGCATGTTTATTCATTGGGGGTTGTATTCACAAGCCGGTGGCATTTGGAAAGGCACGCAGATAGAAGACTCTCCCTATCCAGGTCCTCGTGTTGCAGAGTGGCTAATGTCGCCCTTCAGAATACCTCGCGCAGAATATCAACAGCTGGCGAGTACTTTTAACCCTGACAAATCCTTTGCGCAAAATTTTGCACAACTGGCCAAGAAAGCTGGCATGAAATACCTCGTTATTACCTCTAAGCATCACGATGGCTTTGCCCTTTACGACTCAGCAGTGTCCGATTACGATATTGTTGATGCAACGCCCTATCAAGGCGATCTAATCAAAGAGCTGTATCAGGCATGCTTAGCTGAAGGAATAGAGTTTGGTGTTTACTATTCCCATGGCAACGATTGGTTTGACGGGACAGATGGCAACTACGCAAACGTTAAAAAACAAAACGACAAATTAGGAATTTATACCCATGCACAAGGTAAGAACCTATGGGATCCTAGTTCGAATACCCATGCAGAGTACTTAAGCAACAAAGCTTACCCGCAAATTAAAGAATTACTCACCTTATTGCCTAAACTACGGTTAATTTGGTTTGATGGCGATGGTTTCATTACCGAAAAGCAAGCTTTTGAGTTTTACAAATTAGTCTACGATAACAATCCCAATGTGTTAGTGAGTCGTCGTGTTGGTTATCAATTTGGTGACTACCTTGATGCTGGCGATAATGTCATTCCCTCCGCATCCGAAAAGATGGAAAAACAGTGGGAAACGGTTGGCACCACCAACAACTCTTGGGGCTTTAAAGCTTATGACGACGATTGGAAAAGCACCAAAGAATTGCTTTATTATTTTATCGATATTCTATCCAAAGGCGGTAATTATTTGCTCAATATTGGGCCAGATGGAGAGGGCAAAATTCCCCAGCAAAGTGCCCAACGTCTAACGGAGATGGGTCAGTGGATAGGAACCAATAGCGATGCCATATTTGGCACAACACGCTGGGACATCAGTTATGAAGGCGCTAACGAAACCTTATTATCGGGAACCGGTCATCGCGCAAAATCAGGCTTTAACCGTCAATTCACCCATAAAGACTTTTGGTTTACGGCAAAACAAAACAAAGTATATGCAATGTCGTTAATGCCGCCGCAGGACAGCATAGAAATACTTTCTTTGGGCAAAGGCAGCGGACATATAGACGCGGTTAGATTACTCGGCAGTACTCAAAAACTATCTTGGAAACAAACTGATCACGCCCTTGTTATCGATGCCCGTGATTGGCAAAAGGCTGAAAATGGATTTGCTGTAGAGATCATTTTCAAATAACCCTAATTGGCCTACACATCGACAAGATGTGTTTAATTAACGCCTTTGTTTTTAGACAGAAAACATAGATCAACAATTGAGCTGATAACAAATGAAAAAGCGTTATCTCGTAGTGACATATACGAACGTAAGGAGCTTTCATTTTGAAAAAATTTAATTTCTTCAATATTTCATTTTTGATATTATTTTTTTCGCAATCAACAGCTTTATTGGCAGTTACTGCTACCCCATCAACTAAAACAGACCTTCCTCCTAATATTGTGTTTTTAATGACGGACGATCAGCGTTGGGACACTATAGGTAGCTATGGTAGTAAAGATGCAATTACTCCCAATATTGATAAGCTTGCCGCTCAAGGAGTTAGTTTTGACAATGCCTATCATGCTGTAGCTATTTGCATGCCAAGTAGAACGACGATTTTCACCGGACGTTATTTTTCAGATCATCGTGTAGGTTTCACCTACCCTTATAATCGCACATTACCTGCAACAGAGTTTGCCCAAAGCTATCCAGCGCTGATGAAAGCAGCAGGCTATCGCACAGGGTTTGTTGGTAAGTTTGGCGTTAGCTTAGAAGCATTACCCGAAACCGTTGCCGACCACTTTGACTTTTATGCAGGTATTTCAACAACAAGTAAAAAAGGCCCTCACTTTCCTAAAAGTGATAAAAAGCTAGCTCATATCTATCGTAAGGATCGTAACCCTAAAGAGCGAACGTTGATTAAAGGGGATGCAATGATCCGGTTTTTAGAAACGCAGCCGAAGGGTCAATCTTTTAGCCTTTCAGTCAGTTTCGATGCGGTCAAGAATGACCGTGATACTGACATGTATGGTCCACATGTTGAACTGTTTAAAGACAAGAAAATGCAGGTACCTGCTAATTGGGTAGAAGGCAAAAATGACCAGTTGCCTAAAGTATTGGATTATAGCCGCAGCACCTACCTTCACATGCAACGGACATCCACGCCTGAACTTTACCAAACACTTGCTTGACGCTTTGCAGTGCAGAGTTATAGTGTAGATGAGCAAGTTCGTCGTTTAGTCGCTAAATTAGAAGAGCTTGACCTACTAGATAACACAATCATCATTTACACCAGTGACAACGGACGTTACCACGGTTCACGTGGGCTTTACGACAAAGCGATTCAATACGATGAAGCCATTAAACAACCACTGATTGTATTTGATGGAAGAGCCTCTAAAGAAAACCATGGTCGTAGGATTGATGCCATGGTTTCGTCTGCAGATATTGCCCCCACGATTTTGTCTTTGGCAGGTTTAGACATACCGCCGGTAATGAAAGGTCATGACTTAAGTCCACTCATGGAGGGTAAGCAAGACATGACAAAATGGCGGGAAGGCGTTTTGACAGAGAACTTTTTTATTCAGGAGCTGTTAAGAACCAAAGGAAAGCAGGTTGAAGCCAAGAATAATGAAGTTATAAAAAATAATCGCTCTTATCGTAGCCGTGGGATACGAACAAAACAGTATCAGTATTTTGAGTATTTCGAACATTCGCCAGTAATTGAGGAGCTTTACGAGCTAGCAAATGACCCTGATGAGCAAAACAACCTCGTATCTGATCCAAATTACAAATCGACTTTAGCAGAAATGCGGAAAAAGACGGCACAACTTTATGCACAAGCTCTTCAGTAATGCAGCGAGTAGACACCAATTGCAAAATATATTGATAGGAACGTTTAATGCCTACTAAATACTTGATAAACCCCTTTAACACTCACAAAAGCGCAGTTTATAAATCTGCTATAGCACCAATAATACTATGTATTTTTAGTTGCATGTCTAGTGTCCACGCTGCTGAGATCTATGTCGCACCAACAGGAACGGATAACAACAGCGGGCGACAAGGGAAACCGCTTGCGTCAGTAGCTAAAGCCAAACAACTCGCTCAGTCTTTTGCAGGAAAAGAAGCGGTAACAGTACATGTTGCTGATGGCGTTTATTATTTGCCCGAGACATTGATTTTTGAACCGGCGGACTCTGGTAGTGAGCGATATCCCATTATTTACAAAGCAGAGCATGAAGGGCTAGCGGTGTTAAGTGGTGGTACAAAATTGAAGCTTACTTGGTCTGCTTATAAAAATGGTATTTTCCAAACCGATACACCTGTAGGTTTACACATTGATCAACTTTTTATTGATGGTCAAAATCAGCGTATGGCACGATACCCCAATTATGATTCGAGCAAAAAAACAGCAGCCTATCAAGGGTATGCGGCCGATGCTTTTTCTGCAGAACGAGCGGCAAACTGGGGCGATCCTAGGGGTGGTTATATTCATGCAATGCATCGTTCACAATGGGGCGGATACCATTATCAAATCACTGGCAAGAAAAGCAATAACGAAATAACTTATGAAGGTGGTTGGCAAAATAACCGTCAACTGGGCATGCATAAAGACTTTCGAATGGTTGAAAATATATTCGAAGAACTTGATGCACCAGGCGAATGGTTTCATGACGCCCCAAAAAATAAACTTTATTTTAAACCAGCCAAAGGGATAAATCTAAATACAGCTAAGGTAGAAGTGGTACGCCTGGGTCATCTTGTAGAGTTTAAGGGCACTGAATTAAACCCAGTAAAACACATTACCCTACAAGGTTTTGTTGTACGTCATGCATCTCGCACTTTCATGAAAACTAAGGAGCCTTTGCTACGTTCAGATTGGACAATCTATCGCGGAGGCGCATTCCTTCTTACGGGCACTGAAAACATTCATATTTTAGATACCGAATTCGATCAGGTCGGTGGCAATGCTATTTTCGTCAACAACTATAATCGTAACGTATTGATTAAAGGGTGTCATATTCATGATACGGGTGCCAGTGGTGTAGCCTTTGTTGGTGATCCTGATGCCGTGCGTAATCCTTTATTTGAATATAAGCAAACAAATGACTTGTCTAAAATTGACCGGACTCCAGGGCCAAAAACGAATAACTATCCAGCTAATTCAACTGTGGAAGATTGTCTTATCCACAAAATAGGCAGTGTAGAACGTCAGCCTGCTGGTGTGCAGATTTCTATGGCAAAAGGTATCACGGTTCGCGATGTTTCAATTTACGATACAGCTAGAGCGGGAATTAATATTGGTGACGGTACGTGGGGTGGCCATTTAATTGAGCGCGTTGATGTGTTTGACACCGTGCTAGAAACACATGACCACGGCTCGTTCAATTCTTGGGGACGAGATCGTTACTGGCGAAGTGACCAAGCCACATCACAACAAGCGATTGATGAGGCTCCCGACTTACCATTTTTGGATGCAGTCGAAACGACCACCATCCGTAATAGTCGCTGGCGCAGTGATCACGGCTGGGATATTGACTTAGATGACGGCTCTACTAATTACGATATTTATAATAACCTGATGTTAGCTGGAGGGTTAAAATTGCGTGAAGGTTTTCGCCGCCACGCCTGGAATAACATTGCAGTTCACAGTGGTTTGCACCCACATGTTTGGTATAAGGAAAGTGGTGATAAAGTTTATAACAACATTTTCATGTCTCGGCACAAGCCTGCTCGAATGACTCATCCCTTTGTTGATCAAGTTATGGTAGATAAAAACTTCTATGGCGAAAGCAAAGAAAAAGTAATGTCGGTTTCCGACAACCTAAGTTGGGATAAAAACTCAGCCTTTGGCGATCCGATGTTTGTCGACCCGAAAAACGGAGACTTCCGTGTGAAGCCTAACTCCCCTGCGTTGAAGATCGGTTTTAAGAATTTTCCGATGGATCAATTTGGTGTCAAAAAAGCATCTTTACGTGCTATCGCTCGAACCCCGAACCTTAGCGCTCCGGTAAAAACCAAACGTAAAGCACAACCATCGTTTACAGGTACTTGGATGGGGGCCAGTTTAGTAAACCTTTCCGGTAATGACTTTTCTGCTTTTGGCGTCAGTAAACAAGCAGGTGGAGTTGTGATAAAAACAGTACCAAAAGATAGCAAAGCTTCTAAGGCGGGGTTATTAGCAGGCGATGTTATTCAGAATGTTAATGGCCAATCAGTTTCTAAGTTACGTCAATTAAATCAAACCTTGAAACGTACGCCTGCGGATCTACTCAACCTTAAATTGGTGCGCAATCAGGAAGTCATCGAATTGATGCTCCAAATGGATAAAGATCTGCAGTTGAAAAGTGTATCAAGCCTAAAAAGAAGCACCTTCAATAAATGAAATTAACTCTTGTCATACCTATCATATGGTCTGTTCTATTTACCAACGTGGCACAGGTGCAACTTAAAATCTATTATGACCGAGTATCAAGGAAATGTTGGCGACTTATGATTTGTCAGCGTGTTACCTCCCCCATTTGACGCACCTATATGGATCATCATGTTGTGTTTACTACGCCCTATGTGTTTGTTCCAAACCGCAATTACGGAAATCTATAGAAGAACAATGGCTAGCACACGGGGAGCTAACTTCGCCAAAATCGTCTGGAATATGAGATGAGTAGCGATAACCCGCCTATATTTTAATATTTTCTTGCGAAAAATTATCGCACAGTTACAGATGCTCGGCGACAACTACAGTGCCAAAATAACAGCTTGATATTGTATTGAAATTTTCTTAACTTTCTTCACTAATAAACACTTTCCCAATGGTGAGTTGTGCTAACAGCGTTTGCCATGGCTCAATGTCCCAGTTGACTCTTTCTCCCATGCTTATTGCCCGTTTTAGATATTGAATAACTTGTTGAAAATTACGCTGTTCACCAAAACGATATGCTTGTGAAAGTAAATAGTAGTATTCAGGATTCCATTTTTGTTGCTCGCCTATTTTTGTTAGATATTCTAATGCCAAAGAAAAGTTGCGTAATGCTTTATCTTGAGCAAATAGTCTCAATTCTGCAGCCTTTAAGGTAGCCGAAATATCATCTTTCTTCGCTGCAGATTCTAACCAAAACAAGGCTTTCGTTTCGTCTTTCTGCACCCAAGGGCTACTAATTAATAATTTACCTAAGCGAGATTCTGCTTTCGCCAAACCATAAGTACTGGCTTGCGCAATCCAATCAATGGCTTGTTCAATATCATCCTGTTCTCGATAAAGCTTAAGGCCGTATTCATACATAGCGT
The DNA here is from genome assembly GCF_037478005.1 of Alteromonas sp. M12. Lineage (NCBI taxonomy): Bacteria > Pseudomonadati > Pseudomonadota > Gammaproteobacteria > Alteromonadales > Alteromonadaceae > Alteromonas > Alteromonas sp. M12. The sequence goes on from NZ_CP144164.1 coordinate 3,226,424, forward strand.
CAGGAAGGCCCTCTTCGGCCAAGCTTTTAAGGCGTTCGTTTGCTTCTCCTTCATACTGCTCTAACCAACTAAAATATTGCAATAGCTGCGCATATTGAAAACGGTCTGTTAAGCTAGAACTCGCCTTGAGTTTTTCACTCTGGCGAAGCAGCGATAGGTACATTTGCGCGTTTTTTCTACGCAAAGTGAGTTTATCGTAACTAGCAATACCTAAATTGACTCTAGCAACAAACTCAACGGTTTCGTGTTGTATTGTAGGCTTAGCTAAAGAATACCGAGAGAATTGATCGAGCAAAGTAGTGGCACGCCCATCGCGCTGCACTTCTACAATATTTCGAACAGAGCCGTCAGACGCAAGGTCAAAATCGATAATGACAAAGGGCTCGCTAGACGTCGTCGTGAAACTGAAATCCATATCGAACGAGTCTTCACTGTCACCGCCCATATCGTAATCAGAATCAGAATCATCTAGCAAGTCATTGTCAGCAAACTCTAATTCAAAATCGTCTAATTCTAATTGCGCCTTTCCGTCAAAGGTAATCTTGTTTGCCAATTTGTTTACAGCAAGTTCAGGCAAATATTTTTTACTGATGTATTTTTTACCTTTTTCGCTTAGTAACTTATTCAGAAATTTTTGAATGTTTAGCCTTTCTTGAGTAGCCATGTTACTTAATATTTTCTCTACTAACGATTTTGAATCATGAAAGTCGTATTCGGCCGCGAATGAAAGATATATAAGTGCTTTGAACGCATCTTTATCAGTCCCTAAGCCTTTGAAATACATAGTAGCAAGCCGATAGTATGCATAAGGGTTACCTACTTTTGCCGCATCCGAATAGCTAACTTTTGCGAGTTTAAAATTTTTCGCAGTATAATATTCATCGGCCTTAAAAATATCATGGGCAAAGACAAGCGATGAAGAGAAACAACATAGGGTTGTTATAATGCTTATTAGCTTAATTAAAAACATCATAATTCTTTTTCCATTTCAGCCCTAATGTAAATAATAATTTTATCAGTCATCACAATATTGTCTGTTGATATCACGGCATTTTTACCAAATGATTCAATTAATTTTCTTTCTTTTTTTTCTTGTTTTTCTTGTTCTTTCTTTCGGCCTCAAGTTCGGTTCTATTAAGGTAGCCGTTTTTATCAACATCGAGTAGGCCAAAGCGCTTTGGTCCATTTTTAGGCTTTTTAATACTAGACGAAAATTCCTCGACGGTTACGCGACCATCAGAATTAGCATCTACTTTGCTAAATCGGTCTTGCTTAGTATTTGAGGTTGTTGAAGTTGTTGAACATGCAAATAATGTTGTTACAAATGCTGTAGCAACCACTGTTTTTAATAAATTTTTCAAAATTACACCTCTTTTTTTATGGAAGTTTATTTGTCAGCGTCAATCCAATAGTTGCCATAAACTTCTTCGTTTAACATTTAACGATCCATTCACAATGTGCGCATTAAGCAACTCAGATGAAACTCGAAAAACTCTTCCTTTCACTTTTCAAGTACTAAACGAATAACGTTCTACAGCGACATTGCAAATTAGTAACATCAGGTTAACATAAAACCAAGGTGTATGTAAAAATACATTTTATATTTGAATTGAATGAGTGTAACTTCTTGTATAGCAAGGAGGATGCTCGACTCTGGCGCTACCGCGTATAACACAATAATTTATATTAAAACTACGATTAACTATGACGCTGACTAACGACGGTGATTTCACGAAAAACACCACAAATTTCCTTTTTATTTTCTTTCGTATTATGTTCACATGTCATGCTGTTCTTCCTTTATAAAATGAACGATATAATTTAATATCGTTAATCACCATCCTTGCCATAAGCTGGCCTGTTTCAACTTTTATATATTTTGCCGGTATTATTAGTGGCAACCAGAATTGCCAGCTAATAATCCCCCAAGATAAACCATAATTGCCGCTTCTGATTCATAATCAAAGGCGCTCGTGGCTTCGTATAAAATAAGAATTTTAGGGTTGGTGATGAGTGCTCTTGCTAATGCCACCCGTTGCCTTTGACCACCCGACAAACCGCTGCCACGCTCACCCACTTGAGTGTAATACCCCTCTGGTAATTCGCTAGTAAAGGCAGTAACACCTGCAAGCTCTGCTGCTTGTAACGTGGTTTGCTCGTAAACTTGTGGTAGGCTCTGGGAAATTATTGTCTTTACTGGTGCCAGAAAAAAGCATGCTTTCTTGTAACACCACGCTCATATTACGGCGCAGCTCTACTAGAACGGTAATGATGAGCCAAATACCAGCCATGTGAGTGATGGGGCGTAATAAAATTACGCTATTACTGTTCAAAACAGCATTCAAATAAAAAAGCCTATTTTTCAATAGGCTTTTAAACATTTATTCCTTTAAGTTATTTCTTTTTCTTCTTTTTCAAGTTTTCCTCAACAGACGGCGCCACTTTCGACGGCAAGTTATTACCCCGTGATGATTTTTTCACGTATGGATAGCTCACGAGGAAATTGTTCTCATCGATTAAGTTGATCAGATAGTGGGTTGTCCCTTCGGGCAAGGTGGCAGTCACTTTATTGCCAGGTAAGACCTGAGCAGGCATGCGGAACCATTCCTCCTTCTTAGCGCCTCCATTAAGTGTATACATCAATTGCGCACGTGCCAGCTTCGCACCATTTTCTTGATAACGATATTCAACCACATTGCCATTTCTTTGGTGAGACAATACCGTTGGTACTGCTTCTTTATTTGGGAGTGAGTCACTATAATGCGGATTATAATAAGGGTAACTCGCATCCATGGCTTCTAACTTCTCGGTCAACTTCGCATTCATCGCCTGCGCCTTATCAGGCATCTTGGTGGCTAAATTATTGGCTTCTTCGATGTCCACACGAATTTGCTTTCCACCCTCAGTTTTATAAAGTTGATACAGCTCTAACTCGTCATTTTTAGGATCTAGATGATCATAGTTACGCACCAACTTATAGTCGCCGATTCGAATCGTACTCTCCAGCGCCAAAGCGTTCGGAAAGTGCCACAAAAGAGTGTCGCGTACCTGCCCATCTTGTTGTTTCACCAATTGCGGGTCGGTAGCATCTGTGGCGAGAAGTTTGGAAAGGTCACTACCGTCAAACTGACTACCTGTCGGCTTCGGTGTATTCGTCCAAGAAAGAATAGTCGGATAAAAATCGAGACCGGAGGCCATAACATCGGTTTGCACACCAGCTTTAATTCCAGGACCAACAATAATCAGAGGCACTCGTGTCCCCCCTTCCATGGCAGAAATTTTACCACGATCCAATGGGTAATTTTCGGCGATCTTTTCACCCGGCATGTTTTCCATACCACCGTTATCCGAAGTAAAGATAATATAGGTGTTTTCACTCAACTTATGTCCAGGCCAACGGGGATCTTCTGTATTATCTAAATAGTCGAACATTTGTCCAACGTAATAATCAAGCTCCTCAACCATAGCAGCATAAAAAGGGTTTGTTTGTCCCTCACCTTTCCATTCTTGCGGGTTTTCCGGTAATTCAACACCCATTTTTTTCACATATTTGTTAAGCAAACGTTCGCTGCGTGTATGAATAGGCGCATGCACTAGCTTAGTGGCATAATAAAGAAAAAATGGGTCAGTTTTATTTTCGCGCACAAAGGTTAATGCATCTTCACTCAGTTGGTGGGTAGCAAATCCGTTTTCATCAAGACGATACGGATCTTTGGGATTGTTCGTCGCAAACCCCGTTAATCTATGTGGCTTCATCCGTCTAGTAGTGCCTTGATTAGTCCGCGTCCAATCAAAGCCAAGATCCTCTGGTTCAGGATAAGTTCTAGCCATGTGCCACTTACCACTATGCCCTGTAGTGTAGCCGTTGTTTTTAAGTGCTTGCGGCAGCGAAACATAATCTGTTGATACACGTCCGCTATACCAAGGTGGCATCATGCGATGAGCAGTTTTATGAAACGGCGCTGGCGGTGTGCCACCGATAACATGGGTGTATTGAGTGCGGGCTGGATGCGCCCCTGTCATAATGGCACCACGACTAGGTGCGCAAGACGGTGCTGGCGAATAACCCTGCCAAAACATAGTCCCCTTACCTGCTAGTGCATCGATGTTTGGTGTTTCGAATGGCGACGGCTCATCAATGTCATAAATTTTCACATCCTGCCAACCAAGATCGTCAGTTAGCAGTAAAATTATATTGGGTTTTTCAGGGCGCTGATGCACAACCTCTTCATGCACGGTGGTGCAACCTGAAATTAAGACTGCACTGAAAAGTGCGATTTTTTTAATGGTTATCATAATAGTATTCTCAAATCAGTTTATTTTGATAAAAGTATCGTTTCTTCATCTTCTAATGCGGGTCTTGGTATTAATTTAAAACGTCGAATTTGTTCATGTTTTTTTAACGAACGCAGGCTTAATACGCTGTTCCAAGTATTGTTATCAGCTTGCCAATTCCACTGAGCTTCTTTTTCTTCGTCGAAGCTGCTCCCCAGTGGCTCATAACCAGTATTAACCTTTTCGGCCCAGTAAACGCTTGCAGGCCGCGGCAATCCAATCACTTTAATGGGGTACCATCCTTGCCCACCTGAAACACTAAATCCTTGTATCGCTTCGGCGTAAGTTATTTCAGGTAGTGTTGACTCCACATTCGTTCCATCAGCTCTGATAATGGTAACTTGGTTCTTAACCGCCTCATTGATGGTTAAGGCTTGTATTCCATTTGTACCCTTTATAATTTCTTTGATGTTGGCATCTTTTCCAACGTAAAAGTTAGCACTAGCTGGTAACGCTAGGACTTCAACCGTGGCATTGATAATATCCCCCGGCATTAATTGTGTTATTTGTGGATCAATTCCTAATTCAATATTCACATTGCCTGCAGAGTTATTGTCACTAACTTCGAAAGAGTGTAGCCAGGCATTATTTAGCTTCTCACCATTAATGGTGGCGCTAAAATCACGAAGAACCACCGCTCGATTACCATAGCCTATACGTAAATCATTAGGATTGAGCTTAGCTGGCAACATGGCCCAAGGCGCATTTCCAAGCCAAGGGACGGAAGCACTTTTGACTATTTGCGTACTTTGCAAAGGACTTAACATTTGTGAAGGTTCGTTGACTTTATTACCACGCCCGTAGATCACAGAGGTAGAACGCCCTGATGCATAATAATCATTACCAAATTGAAATAATGCAAAACGCGAAATAGCTAATGGCTTGAGCACTTCAAATTCAAGCTTAATATAATTACGATTTAAATCATCGCTGCGAGGCATCATAAAAGTACTGCGTAGTGTTGCTGAATCATCAGCAGTGATTTCGGTTACTGATACTTCAGATAAAATAGGCCCCAAGGAATGAAATTCTGTTTTTGCTTGTTTCCATTGAATATAACGTCCGTTTTCGTCATGCAATAAACCTATGTCACCACCGCCAATATTGCTGGTCCAGTCATAACCATGATTCTTACTTTTGTTTTTCATCCCTTTTTGGAAAAGTGGCCTGATATCGGTGATCATCGAACGACGCAGCGCTCGTCCTGGTTGAAAACAAAAGTGTTCACTCCAATTACCTAAGGCTGATTGTAACCAAAAACCATTGCCACCCCAGCCTATTAGACTAAGTTGTGCCACAGATGCTGCAGGTACGCCATTCCAATTAGCATGCACTATTTCATAGGTGAATTCATGGCGACTATTTGCTGGTACTTTTAAGCTAATAGATGAATGGATCCAAGCACCATCATTCTCTATTCGAGGTTGGCCAGCACGAACATGCCAGTTTTTACTTACCTGAATGGGCCAACCTGTTTGAATGCCATTTGTGTCACGCAAAATAGGCACAAAACCGATTTTTGCATGGTTAGGGTGTATAAATCGTAAATTTACCGTTTGTTCAATGGCACTATCATTGATAAGTGAAAAATCGTTTATTGTTCTTTTATTTAAAGCTTCAGTTGAGGTTTTACTTCCATGCTTTCTTCCACCTATTTCAGGTAGCTTTATCTCCCATGCATTATTGGCCGCTGCAAATGAGACCGTTGATAATTTTGAGATAACTTCGATATCGTTAATTGGCTTTTCGTCTAAATTAAACCACTGCACCTGTTGATTTACAGTCAAGTTATAAGCCATTACTAAGTTCAAGACTTTCTGGTTTTTATGTGTAATAACAGTATCTTTAGCTTGGATATTGTTATACCACATTGGTTTTATAGTGCTAATTTCAATCTGTTCAGTGGGTTTAAGTGTTAAGGATATAGAGCCAGAATTGTGCCAAGCTTTCCAATCTAACTGACCTTGAATATTAACAATTTTATCGACGTTATTATTCGGCACTAACGAAAATTCATGAAATGTTAGATGTTGAAACCAGTTGCCTGTCTCAACTAAACGAATAGGAAAAGCATGATTAAGTTGAGGTGGTAATTGTAATCTTAATGAGTATTTCTGGCCTGATGTGGTCAACACAAAAAACGATAATATCCCTGTTTCCCCTTTATCTGTGTTAGCGAAGTGGAATTGCATTTGAACAGGGTTCACTTCAATTTGGTTCTTACCAGCTTGCCAAACTAACTTTGTTTTTTCTGCATTAAACCCTCGTAAATAGCTGTCTTCTGGACGAGAGACATTAAGATACGGCACACCATTTTTCCACATTAATGCAGCTGGATATGCACTACTATCTGGTGTAACCGGATCCAAAGAAACATCTAATTGTTGTGAGCTGATATTACTTTGATTTGCACCAATGCACGCAACTAACATTAGACACAAAAAAAAGGTAAACAAAAGTTTCATTGGTTATTCCTGAAACAGTCAGTAAAATAGAACCAAGCGCTAAAACAATAGCGCTTGGTTCAAACCAGTTGTTGCAACAACTTGCTTAGCTGCAGGTTATTTATTCCCATAATAAAATGTATGAGACGGTAAACGTGTTGTCTTTTGGTTTAAACCAAATAGATTTTGCTGAGACTTTTCAATATCTTCAGAACGAATAAACAAATCTGTTTGCGATATGTGTGGCGACATCAATAGCACACGTTCGCCCTTAGCAAGTTCAATATGAAGAAAGCCATTTTCACCTTGTCTAACAAGGCTGTTATCAGCCAACTTACCATCAATGTAAATAATTGGATTAGTAATATCAGGGTTAATCACTAACGGGGTGCCAACCAAACTTTGCAACTCTACAAACTGTGTTTTACCTTCAGACTTTTTAGCTGTCACCAAAAATGCACCTTGGGTTCGCAGTTGATGAAACGCCATGTCTTCCCAGTGTTTAGGCACCGCAGGAAACACTCTTATTTTGCCACCCCAACTCTGTAACAACATATCGTGAACTGAAGTTGCATAAGATAGCGGGCTTTCAATTACCGGTTGCGTTTTCACCTCAGCGTACATAGTTGTGGGTGAAACATTTTTATGATTAATGAAAAAGTCTAAATATTTATAAGCTTTTTCACCGTCACCAAGGGTAGCGTAAATCGAACTTGCGCCAGTTGCTGTATACCCTGTCACTTTCATAGCATCGGCTTTTTTGTTGCTATACATAGTCACATCTAACCAATGATCAACAGAGGTTCGAGCTAACTTAGCATCATCTTTATTTTCCACATTCAATTGTCCTAGAGGGTAAATAGGAAGTAAGTGAGAATAATGACGATGGGGTTTATCAAATGGAATATCTTTACCTATTCGCAAGCCATTTTCGTCTACCTGAAAAGGTACCAAATTGTCTAGCACGTGTTTCCATTTAGCAGCTAAAGGATCATTTAAATTGTTAGCTTCATCCAGCTCAATTAAGGTCTCGAATGTCCAGCGCAACAAGCCAATTGTGAAGTTAATATCCTGGCCACGACCTGGTTTATACTCAGGTGACCAACTATGTTTGATATGAATAGTGCCATCCTCAGACACTAACGCATTGTCTTTTAAATAATTTAGATAACTGTTACCGGTTTTTCGTAAGATTGGAAATAAACCATCACGTAACTTTTGTGCATCACCTAAATAAGTGTAGTGCAACCAATAGTCGTGTAACAACCACGCCAACATGTCAGGGACTTTACCGCCATTGGTTGACACCATGTCTTGAGGAAATAAGGCACCAACAGCGGCGCTGTCTTTCCAATGTTTTGGCACATTACCCGTTAAATTATCGTGATACTTATCTATATTGTTAACTAAGGATTCACCTAACTCCATGCGATTTGCGGTTAAGTGTGTCCAATAGATTAGCTGAACATTTAGATCACCCCACACCATTGGCCAAAAAGTATCGTTGTACCAAGGTCCCATCAGGTCAAGGATAGGACCATCACCACGACTGGCCGACGCCAACTTATACATTTGAATCCAATAAAAAGCTTCTTTCTCGGGCTCACCTATAGTTAAAAAGCTTTGTGGATAATAATTATGCCACCACTGTTGATGGCTCTCGAAAAAGGTATTTTCCTGCAACATTTTACGAGCTGAGTTTAGATTTTCTTTGACTATTTCATGACTGTTTTTTTCAGGAAAACTATGATGAATACTGGCGGATAAATATTGTTTGCCCGACTCTTTTCCTAGCACTTCCCAACCCACTGTGGTTTCACCTCGGTGTTGGTATAAAGGTTGAAAACTAAAATTCATTTCATCTTCTTTGAACAATGTCGCTTTGGGCGGCATAGGCATAGGCGCATTACGCATGCGATCCCAAAGGGCAGATTTTGGTCCTCTGCCACGATCAAAAAAGCCTTTTACAGGGGGATAAGGTTCATCCGGATGCCAACTTATAGTGATTGACTCTCCGTCTTTAGCATCAGTTTCAAAATAAATGATATCTTCTTCACTATGCGTGATGCCTTTAATTGCATATGAACCAAGGCTTGTGGTGATTTCACCGGTTAGCTCTGCGTCATATAATCCAAGTCTAAGATCTACTTTTTCAATATCACCTTTGGAGGTAAGATTAAAATGTCCTAAGGGCAGTCTACCTCGGTAGATCCATAGCATTTCCTCACCTTTATAAGGTAAGCGATGGTCGTAATAATCATGTCTACCTGTATGTATAGAAATGACATTTTTGGCCTCATTTTCAGCTTGATAGAATAAAAAACCGACGTTACCGTTGCCAGTATAAGGCGCCACAGTCCATTTATTTGGAATGCGATCCCAAATAAGATCCTGTTGCGACAAAAAAGATTGGTAATCAATGTTCACTGCAACTTTGGGTGTAGCCATTTGAGTGGCAGTAACCTCTTCACCATTGTTTGAGCAAGATGCTAAAAACACACCGCCTACTAACAACATAATCGATTTAACATGCGCAGTTTTAATGATTTTCATTTTATTTTTTATAGACTGATAATTAACCAAGGTACTTCCCTACTTGCTAGTTCCACTCACTTATTCATTCGATTAAATAATTAAAAATGAATGATTATTTTACATACGGATATTATAGCAGCAATAACAATATTTCAAACATTGTTTAACATATGAAACGATTTATTTAAAAATTACTTACTAAGGTTAATGCCACAAATTAAGGTCAGCACAAAAAGCATGAAATGATGGATATAAGCCGCAGATTTATTGCAACCCATGGTTCCCTAGTTGCGACCATGGGCGTATGTCATCAGTGTGGTTTAATAAATACTATCAACTGTTGTTTATCTGCCAAGATAATAAGTTATCAAGTATCATTAAACGACGTTGTTGATCTGCGTCTATGCCGTGGTTAACTTTCCAGTTAATTTGGGGTTTTGGTGCCCCTTTGTTTGAGCGCTGATCCCTTATGGATTTTTGCACAGCTGCATGCAAACGAACAACCACATCAGGGTTTTGCTGGGCGACATTAACCCTCTCACTTTGGTCTTCCTTTAGATTAAAAAGAGTGACATGTTGATACCATGGTTCGGTACTTTTAGGGGTGAAATAACCTTCTCTAAGTTTTTTAATATTTTTTTGATTACCTTGTCTAATCTCGGCCATTTCAGGTAAAGACTTATAGATCAATTTCCACTCGTTATCTCGGGCAATTAAAATATTATGTAAACTACTAATAATAACCTCTCGTTGTTTAGCCGGCGCTTGTTTATTTTGTAATTGCGCTAAAAAACTAACGCTATCAACGGCGTAACTCGGTGTTGGTTGACCTAGAATATCCGCTGTCGTGGCAACAAAATCTTCAAGGGTAATATTAGCGTGTTCTCGACGGTTTAACTTACCCTTAATACCTTTAGGCCATTTGACTAAAAATGGCACACGATGACCACCTTCAAACAAAGTGGCTTTTTCGCCCCGTCGCCCGTCGTGAGTATCATGACCTACTTTGTTAAGCTCAATTGTGGCACCTGGATAAGAACCATTATCGGCCGTGAATATGACCATGGTATTCTCTGACAATCCTTGTTTTGCTAATGCATCAAGTACTTGTCCAACGGTCCAGTCAATTTCCATTCGAAAATCAGCATTGGGGCCTAGTTTACTCAATCCCTGAAATGCTTTAGATGGCACAACTGGAGAGTGGGGTGCATTAAGTGGCATATATAAAAAGAAAGGTTCATCTTTATTTTGCTGTTCAATTAACGCGACGGCACGTTTTGTAAATTCTCCCAATACTTGAGTGGGTTGAAGCTCAGGATCAGCAAAACCAGTGCGGTGACCGAAGCGATTCTTACCAATTAAACGTTCAGTTGGTATTTTACTGGCTTTGTTATTGATAAGATAAACATAAGGTGCAAAATCTAAGCTACCGGCAATACCAAACCAAGTATCGAATCCATGATCTGTTGGTCCACCATAAAAAGGTACGTTAAAGTCTATTTGCTGATCTTGGGTTAGGGTGGCTTTATGACTCATGCTGGTTCGCGACTCCATCACTGAACCGTCTTTCATGGTCCAACTGGTGCCTAAATGCCACTTTCCTACCATCAAGGTTTTATAACCTTGGTTACGCAAAAAACTAGCTACGGTTTCTTGCCCCTTTGACATTATGCGAGAACCATAATTTGCGGCAAGTCCGACTTTTTCACGCCATGGATACCGTCCCGTCATAAGGCCATATCGTGTAGGTGTACAAATAGACGAGCCCGTATAAGCTTGGGTAAAGGCAATGCCTTGTTCAGCGATTCGATCAAGATTCTTAGTGGGTATTTTCCCTTGCGGTGCGATAGCCTGAATGTCACCGTAACCCATATCGTCAGCTAAAATGTAAACAATATTGGGTTTGCTAGTGTCAGCGAATACTGACGGCGACAATAGCCATACCACACACACAAGTATAATGGATTTAAGTGCTAAATTTCTTTGGTTTATTGTCATTGTTTATCCGTACATTTACTTTACAAGTTAGCTTGCTTTATTGACTCTCACAGCGTCTTGGTTAACAACTCAAACACTGAATGCATAGGCATAGAAACCGTTAATTCCCATTGCGGATCTGTTCAAGCTCATTGATTAATTGATTCGCAATTTCAGGACGATGTTCGAATAAATTAGTGCTTTCAGCGGGGTCCTCTTTGAGGTTATATAGCTGCATTTTTTGCCCGTCTGGTTTAACCCGAGTGAAACCGCCACTGCCCTCACCTTCAACAAGTTTCCAATCGCCTTTACGAATGGCGAATAAACCTCTATGGGAATGATGAATCACCGCTCCTCGGTCATAACTTGTGGTTTGCGTAGCCGTTAATTCTGAAGAAAAGTCGACACTGTCTAAGTGATTAAACTGTTCAATCTCTGTGCCTGTAATAGAAGCCACCGTTGCTAACAAATCATTTAGCACCACTAAAGATGAACTGACTTTGCCTGCCACAAATTTATTCGGCCAATTAATGATTAAAGGCACTCTGTGTCCACCTTCATGAATATCCGCTTTTTGACCACGTAATTTACCATTGGCGTAGTGTTGATATTTTTGCTTGTCAGTTTCAGTCCAATGGGCACCGTTATCTGAGGAATAAATAACAATGGTATTTTCGGCAATGCCTAGATGATCCAGTTCAGCATTAATCTGCCCTACCAGATTATCCACATCCATTACAAAATCTCCGTAATGGCCAGCGCCAGACTTCCCTTGGGAGGCTTTACTTGGCAACCAAGGTGTGTGTGGTGCAGGTAGCGCATAGTATAAAAAGAAAGGTTTGTTGTCGGCTGATTTCGACGCTAATTGAATTTGTTCTATGGCTTTTTGGGTAAGGGTTGGCAAAACGTTTTGATGATCAAAACCTTCGCCAATCAATCCTTTGCGCCAAAACCCCGCACCGTCATTTCGACGAAATTGACTCGCCTCCACAATTTTTCCAGTTAATGGTGTCGCTAAGGTCTCATTTTCGATAAACACATAGGGTTCCATATCCAAAGAGGCCGGTATTCCATAAAAATAGTCAAAACCCACTGAATTGGGACCTCGAGTCAACTGACTCCAATAGTCAGTCTCGGCATAGCCGATGCCCAGATGCCATTTCCCCACCGCTAGCGTTTTATACCCTTGCGACTTTAACATAGAGGCTATGGTGGTTCTGTCGGATTCAATTAGAGCCGGTGAGTGTCCTCTTAACACGCCACGTTTTAAATGCGTTCGCCATGCGTATCGACCTGTTAACAACGAATATCTAGAAGGGGTACACACTGCAGAGGATGAATGTGCGTCGGTAAATGACACGCCTTGTTCAGCCATTTTATTAAGATTAGGTGTGGCAATTTTACTTTCAGGATTATAAGCCTGGATATCGCCATATCCCATATCATCAGCAAAGATGATCACGATATTAGGTTGTGTTTTGGCCTGTGTTGCTAAGCTATTAGCAAATGCGTCACCGTACACAAGTGCAAGCATCATAGTGACAACAAGGGTAATCCACTGACTACCAGCTGTATTCAAGGGTAATTTATTCATAGCCATGATTATTGTTGACCACGCATTGTCGATTTAACATGGGCTGGGACAGTTTCCGGAAACTGTTGTTGTAAGCGCAGCATTTCAGCACGAAGCTCTGCTACCACCTTAGGGTGTAAAGCAGCAACATTGGTTTTTTCATACCAGTCTTGTTTTACTTGGTATAACTCCTCAACACCAAGACTGTCATTAACTAACAGTTTCCAATCCCCTTTTTGTATACCGTAATTTGGCCAGTTAGCAGTGGCAGTGCTCTTACTCGCTTTGCCCGGCGGCCAAACCCAATATAAGGTTTTACTTCGTTCGAAGGTTTCTCCTTCTAGGGCCAAACGAATGTTTTCTCCATCAGACACAAACTCTGCGGGTAATTCAGCACCTGCAAGGGCAGCAAAGGTAGGAAGTAAATCAACCGCATTTAACACCGAGGTTTTATCGATAGCGCCAGCAAGCACAACACCTGGCCAACGGGCAATGAAAGGAACCCGCACTCCACCAGCATATAGTGAACGTTTAGCGCCTTTTAATCCTAGTGTTTTACCCACTGAATAGAAGGTACCAAAGCCTGGACCAGTTGAATCATCATCCATGAATTTTCTTTCTCCGGTAACTTCCGGACCGTTATCTGAGCTAAAGATAACCAAGGTATTATCATCAATACCCAGCTCTTTAAGTAGCGCCATGATTCTCCCGACATCACGGTCTCCAGCAGCAATAATGGCTGAGTACAACATGTCTTGTTCATTTAAGTGCCCGTATTCTTTCATTAACGCAGGCTCTGGGTAATGGGGCGTGTGAGTCTCATGTATCCACAGGTTGACAAAAAATGGCTGATCTTTATGGCGTTTAATAAAATCAATGGCCCGTGTGGCTGTCTCGGAAGGCGGCATATTGTAGCCAGGTAAATTAAAAGCAGCGTATTCGTCATAACCATATTCGTTTGGCAATGGCGCATCTTCAATTTGAACATTAGTTAAATGCCATTTACCGAAATGGCCAGTGGCATAGCCCGCATTTTTGAGAGTGCGCGGCAGCATTTCAACTGTTGGGTCAAGCCAATCAGGCATGCCAGCACGCTGGTGATGATCAATGGTTGCAAAATGTTGATTGACGTTATTTCTTGACGGAAACTGCCCCGTCATAACTGCTGCGCGGCTTGGAGAGCACACTGGGCTGCTCACTGAAAACTGATAAAAATCCGTTCCTTCTGCAGCTAATTTATCAATATTGGGAGTCTTGACCTGTTTATTTCCATGAACACTTAGATCTCCCCATCCCCAATCATCTGCAAAGATATAAATGATGTTAGGTTGCTTTACTAACACGGCCTCTGACGAATCAGTTCCATGACTTGAAGTGTTCGTGACACCACAAGCAGCCAGACCAAAGCTGATGAAGCTAACAGCCCCAAAAACTCTCACGGACCTCAATAGCTTAAAGGCCACACTGTTTTTTTGGCTGTGACTAATTACTCGTTTAGTAAGGTTAAATTTATCCATTATTGACTTCTCTTTGGGAAGATTTCACCCAAATCATTAGGGAGAGATTAATAACAAAAGATTAACATAATCAAATCATATTTAAAATAATATTTTATATTTGATAATTCACCTGAAGGCTAGATATTGAGAAAGTCATCATATTGGCTACGCCAAAACCCACATGGAGTCATTTACACCTAGCATTAACTAAGTCATAGGTTCTGACTATAAATAACCACTACACCTTGCCACTCAGCGCCCGAAGCATTGTTTTTATTAAATAATAAATACTTATCAGCTATTCTGATTTACCAAAAAAAAACCACTGCTAAGCAGTGGTTTTTGGGAGGCCGAATCACACATTCAAGTTAATTTAATTGATGAAATTTACTTTTTACCATAAAACGATTTTCATCAATTAAAATGATACCGTATTCTTTTGCTTCTTTAGGTACCGTATAGGTGTAACCTAATTTATTCTCAGTAACAGTTACCGGTACTTTTACATACGTGGAAGCAACTTTACTTTTCTTACCTTTTTTACCTTTTTTGTTTTTCTTCGCTTTTTTATCTGCTTTAGCCTCGTCAGATATTTTAATAAGGGCATAGCTCTCAACAACATCAGTGTTACCCTTAGCTAATGTCACTGAAACCTGGCGAGATTTAGCATCAAAATTATCATTAACAATACTCGGAATAAGGGCTACTTGTTGTTTATGCTCTTTATCATTGAATCTAGTAGGATCTTTATAAGGGTATTTTGCATCATAATCTTTTAGATATTTCTCTAATCGTTGAGATAAGTCTTTAACAACTTCAGGTTCTTGTTTAGCGATATTATGCATTTCTTCTAGGTCGTTTCGTTTACCATTTTTATAAAGCCGATAAAGCAGGTAATCACCGCTCAAATAGTTTTTATATAACTTAAAGTCTCCAAATCTTATGGCTGACTGTTGCGTTGATTTGAGACCAAATGGGTAATGCCACCACAACTCTTCTCTAGGTTTTCCATTTTCATATTTAACGTCATTTTCATCATCTATTAGTACGTTTGAAATATCTAAACCGTCTAATTCCGCACGATATTTTTCAGGAATTTCACTGTTTGTCAGACTTAATACAGTTGGGAAAAAATCTAATTGGTTGATTAAAACATCCTTTGTTTTTCCTTTAACAATATTAGGGCCGGAAATCAGCATTGGTACTCTAATACCGCCTTCCTGAGTATACTTTTTACCCTTATCTAAAGGTGCATTATCCGACATAATTTCGTCTCTGCGTTGCTCCGCTCCGCCATTATCAGAAGAGAAAAAGATGTAGGTTGTTTCGTACAATTTTTTACCAGGATTTCTAGGATCGTCGGTTTTCTTTAAATAATCGACAACACGCCCAAGGCTCCAATCTAAAGTGGTTACCATAGCGCCAAAGTAAGGGTTGGTTTGTCCGCCCGTCGTTATTGGAATATCTTTGGTAGGGAACTCCATGCCTAATTTATCAGTATAATATTGCAATAATTCACGGTTTTTCGTGTGAATTGGGTAATGCACCATCCAATGAGCTAAATATAAAAAGAAAGGTTCTTGCTTGTTTTTGTCCATAAATTCAAGTGCACTTTCAGTAACCTCATCGGTTGGATATGAGATCCCATTGGGTGAGTCTTTTGTAAAAGGATAGTACTTTTCGTCACTTAAACGATATGGGTCTTTTTTGCTGTGTGTTGCAAAATAATTAACTCGATTGTTCTTCCCTTTCGGCCCTTGGTGCGCGCCTCTAGACTCATTCACAAAATCAAAACCTTGATTCTTTGAGCTTTGAATCTGAAGATGTCCCGCGTGCCATTTGCCTACGTGGCCGGTTTTGTAACCATTCATTTTTAATGCTTCAGCGATGGTTAAATGCTCTGGGCTTAATCCTTCGGGAAAATATGCACTAATGTATTTTTCCGATTTATGGGGAGCTGGAATTTGTCCACCCACTACATTGGTTATGCCGGTTTTAGCAGGATGTAAGCCGCTTAGAAGTGCTGCTCGTGAGGGAGCACAAGTTGGAGCAGGAGAATACGCGTTAGTGAAATTAATCGCATCTTTTGCTAATGCTGCAATATTAGGAGTTTCCCAAACAACTGGGTCATCCAAATCATTTAATGTTGTATCCTGCCAACCTAAGTCATCTGCATAAAATATAACGACATTAGGCTTTATTAAATCACTATTTTCATTACTACTTGCGTGGTTAGAGGTAAAAAATGTTAGTGAAATAAGGGTTAAGAGCACTTTGTTTGTTTTCATTGTATATTTTCCATAAACGCTATAGAAATAATCAGATTTAAAATAAAAATAGCGCTATAAAAAATAGCGCTATTTAATTCTTATTAAACGTTACAAAATCTAATATTGGACCTACTTACACTACGGCTGAACTAGCTCAGTAACTATAAGCGCTTCATTTGAATTAGTTGTGTAAGTAACATCATCACCATCAATATAAGTTCCTTCAGCGTAACCTTCAAAGTCTTCGCTGAACACTGACACAGTGCCGGCTACATCAGAATATATGTTTACGTCATCAACATAAAAAGCAGCACCAACGACAGGATTAGCACCTGCACTTAATTTCAATGAAGCACCGTACATACCACCTAATACGTTATCAGAAAATTGACTAAGCGAAGTAAATGAACCATCTGTAATTGTTAACGATGCATCTGAAGTAGTCACAACTTCGCCATCGATTGATATATTTAGAGTAGGTGTAACTGTACCATCACCAGTCCATGTTATTGCAACATCAACCCAATCACCAACAGTAAAGGTTTGGTCAAGCAACAAAGTTTTATTATCGTTACGAAGACCAATCACACCTTCGGTACTGTCATTACTGGTACCAAGCACATCAAAATATAATTCAAGTAATGATGATCTAGCATTACCATCACCAGACAAGGTTACACGTGAGCTTTGAAGTCCCGCGAAAGATGGGTTATCGTCGAAATTAGTTGCACTTTTCTCAACTTTGAATGAAAACGTCATTTTTCCATTTTGGAGTGGTGTGCCAGCAACTATAGGATTTATTTGGCCAAAGTATTTACCTATATCGCCTGTACTTGTATCTATATTGCTATCCGTCATTTTGACGACATTATCTGCAACTAGTTCTGCACCGGTAATAGTGATAAGTAGTGGAGTTACCGTCCCATCAAAGGAACTGAGCATAATCGTATCTACTAGATCATCATCCGTACTCGTTAGCCCTGCAACCGTTGCATTGCTGGTATCTAAAGTATAATTCCAAGCACCGCTGGATGTAATGCTAAACATACCGTAAGTTGTTGTTATATCACTCAACTCTTCGAACGAACTCTCCCCTTCATTAAGGTCTGTAACAATCGCCGTACCGGTAACAGGTTCAGCCTCACTAGAGGTGACTGTAGCACTCAAAGCACCTGAAAACTCAGCATCTGTAGGTGGAAGTGGCGCTACGCTGGTCGTAGCTTCAGAGGTTACATCCTCCGCGAATCCGTCATTATCAACATAGGTAACCGTCACAGTAACCGTTTTACCCACCTCATCGTTAGTTAGCGTAACTGTCGGCGCATCGGTGCCGATAGAATCTGTGCCTGCTAACCAAGCGTAACTGACACCTTGTAGTGACAAGCCGTTATCATCAGTGATAACAGCAGTTAACTCCTGTCCAGACTCCACAGTACCGGTAATTTCAACAACACCTTCAACATTTAAGATAATTGGTTTGATCACCTCAGTGGCTGCTGACACAACGGATTCATCAAAACTATCATTATCGGTATAGTTCGCAGTGACTGTGATAGTGCTATCAATATCACTATCAGCCAACACATAGCTACTGGATGTAGCCCCTGGTATTGCCACACCAGCTGATAACCATTGATAGGATACTGTAGATTCATCAACACCGTTCACATCACGTACTTGTGCGGTTAAGGTTTGACCCGAAGTCGTCTCACCTGATATGGAGACTCCACCTTCTACATTGAGTTGGTGGTCAGAGTCTGAACCACAGGCAGTTAATGCTAAAGCAAGTGCAGATACCGTAAAAATATTTTTCAAATTTTTCATTTCTTACCCTAAACTATTGTTTTTTAATTATAATTTTGTTTTATAAAAGACCTTGAGAAAACACTAAAAATTATATTTTAATGAAGCAGAGTAGGTTCTTCCTCGATCAAAATAATCTAGGAAAGTTGATTCATCGCCATAAAAATCACGACGTTTATCATCAGTTACGTTATTTGCACTTAACTTAATTGACAAATTTCTTGTCGGTTTAAAGCTAACATTAACGTTTAGCTTTTCTTGTTCGCCACTAAAGCGTGAAGTGCTTGATTGTGAACCTGTTCCTCCCAAAGAGCGAAAGAACGATCCGCGATAGGTGTAGGCAACTCTAATTTTGTACCAATCGGCTTCGTAAAAGCCAACAAAGTTAAAGTTATCTTTGGACGAACCTGGAAAACCAAAGCCAGCATCACCCACGTTTTCTCTATCAAACTTAGAATCAACATAGGTGTAGTTCACAGAAAAACCAAAGCCAGCCAATGCAGGCACTAATTTTTCAAGTGGTTGCAATAACCCGATCTCAACCCCTTCGGCTGTACCATCTGAAAAGTTGATATTGGTTGTTAGTTCCCAAAGGCCGTCATAACCCGCTAAAGGTTGATCCACCAAGGTATCTCTGATGATGAAATCATCAATTTCTTTGTAAAAGCCACTTAATATGAATGCACTATCATATTTCGAATAGTATTCAAACGTAACATCAAGATTCTCTGATGTCATAGGGTTCAAAGATGGGTTGCCAATAACTGCAGAATTATCATCTCCATCAATATCAAGTTTGATTCTATTAATCGGTGCGATATCTTGATAATCAGGACGCGACATTGTTCTTGATAGTCCAAAACGTAATGACATATCATCGTTTAAAGCAAGATTTAAATTCAGACTAGGTAGATATTCCCAATAATCGGTTTGAGTCGTAACTAAGCTTTCTGTAACTTCACCACTTACAGTTTCTATTTCCTGTAGGGCAGTTGCTTCATTATCTGTAAAAACAGCACGCATACCCACGTTACCGGTTAACGGCAAACCAAATACTTCTGTGTATAAATTGGCTTGGCCATAAATTGCAAAAATATCTTCTGTCATTTCATAAGACTGATCCGGATCAACTCCAATCTCGTCCCAACTATAACTTTCAATTCTTGGGTCAATAGTGACGGCTGATGAATAAAGTGGAACCAGATAACGTGAGGGTGAAATATTTTCACCATCTATGAACTCTTCAGGTAAGCGATCGCCAATCAATGCAGCACCTAACATCTCATCAGGAAAATCGTCTAAAGTGCCAGAATTGGAACGCTTTGAATCGATATCTGTTCTATCAAAGTGAGCCCCAAAAAAGACCGATGAGAGTAAGTCATTATTGTCAAATGCGTATTCAAAATCTGCTGTTAATCCAAAGTTTTCACCTTCAGTGGCAATCTGTCTGATACTTGCTCTGGAGTATTCATAACCTTCAAGAATATCTGCATCTGGCGCCGTTATCGAAGGTATGTTACCTGTTCCGTCATAAATAAACGTACTAGGGTCTAAATCTTTCTCAAATCGAACAAAACGTAGATCTTGTTCGTAATCGAGTGTCGATAAATAAGCGTCAAAATTACCTTTTAAAGCATAACTAAATATCCAATCAACATTGATACCGGTAACTAAATTTGTTGTTTCATTATCGTATTTGGTTGCCGTGGTCCTAGCGGCCACGCCATCCGCACCTACATTTGACTGAGCAAGATTAGCGTAACGAACCGTGCCATTCTCATCTATAACGATCCCAGGATTACCTGCTTCAGATTGGTCATATACAGGGTTTTTCCACACTCTATTTTGATTCATATTAATTTGAAACTGATTACGAGTTGATTCGTTATTGTAGTTGGAGTACATGAAATCCCAATTGATATCTATATCTGCATTTGGCTGATATTGAATACCTGTGGCAATCGCTAAACGACTTGGCGTTTCACGAATGGGATTGAAGGTTACATTTTTGGGTGCTCTAGCTGTTTCCGTTTCACTTTCACCGTTTATTTCCTGAGTAATTGAGTAATTGTCACCCCAATTTATTCTCATTTGGTCTCGCGACTTATGCTCATCACTAGCTTCTAGGGCTACGTATCCGCCTAAATCACTGTCGTCATTGCGAAATGCACTAATTACGTTAAAACGAATTCCTGGTTCTTCATCAATATCATTTATATCTGTACGAACACCAACCGACGTAAACATATCCTTTTTTCTTAATTTTCTAAGATCCAAAGGTTTCATCGTTTGTAAATCGACTTGGCCTGCTAAACCGCTTTCAGGACGACTAGCAGTAGAACCTTTAACCACTCTAACGCCTGATAGGACACTTGGTGGAAAGGCATTAAAATTCATTTTACGTAAATTTTTACCTTCGTTACCTGATGATAATAATCGGCGGCCGTTAATAGTCGAGTTTACGAACTCTGGTCCTAGACCACGAATCGAAACCCGGTCTCCATCCGTACCTGCATCATCGGTTTCAATTTGAACACCTGGGATTCGTTGAATAGCGCCAGCAATAGAGTCGTCAGAAAACTCACCAATATCTTCAGACGTAACTGCATCAACAACGGTATCCGCGTAACGTTTTATTTGGGCAGCATCTTTTAAACTACCATAGATTCCCTGGACTTCAATTACTTCAACTTCACTTGGCTGATCATCATTTTTTTGAGACTCTTGAGCTGCAGCGAGGCTTGTATTCAACACGCCTGTTGAAAAAACAGCCATTGATATGGCAATTGCTAGCTTATTCTTATTATGAAAATTCAAAGACATTATGCTTTCCCCTGTATAAACTTTGTTCATTCATTTACCTAATGTTTACATGGTAAACAATGTTTCACATTTAAAACAGCCTTTTTTGTTATTTTTTTTAGATAATTCAGCAATAAAAATAAAACATTTAATTAACAACACGTTAGAAAGGGGTTTAGAGAAGCATTTATTTAACAAATAATGGATTTTTACACCTTAAATAATTGAAATACGCTTTTTGATAACAGATCTATGATTCGAATTTTGGCAAAGTAGTTAATCTTTCGTTAACAATTTAGACTGAGAAATGACAATGATAGTTGACCATTAACGGAATATGAAACAATATATTATATACAAAATAAATTAGAGGTTGTTCTTCAAATGGAAGAGAAAGAGAAAAAGAAACGCAGTTATTCTGCTCCCGCCCTAGAAAAAGGTTTCGAAATACTAGAACTTTTGGCGGAAGTGAAAGAGCCGATGTCACTTGCCAAAATCTCAACAACATTAGAGCGCTCTAAAAGCGAAATATATAGAATGATTTCGGCACTAGAACATAGAGGCTACTTATCCAGAAACGAAGGAAGCGACTCGTTTCATATAACAAATAAATTATTTGATTTAGGTATGAAAGTGCCTCCCGTTGGTACCTTAGTGGAGGCTGCGTTTCCAGTGATGCACAAGCTATCCGGGGATATTAAACAATCTTGCCATATCGCGGTTGCCAACCAACAACATATGGTGGTTATAGCAAGAGTACAGAGCCCAGCTATTGTAGGTTTATCGGTTCGAGTGGGACATCATCTTGACCTATATAAAACCGGCTCAGGTAGAGTTCTTTTATCCTATATGCCTGAGAAAGCAAGAGAAGAATCCCTCAGTATATTTGAAAAAACGGATAACGACTTTAACAGAGAAGAATGTGAAGAATTAATTGAGCGGATATTAAGTAAAGGCCATGCTAGGTCGAAAAGTCCAATCGTTTCAGGCTTAATCGATTTGTCTTTTCCGATCTTTCTTGGAAAAAGTAAAGAAGTGATTGCCTGTATAACGGTACCTTATATTGTAGAAAAAGGTATTTCCTTAAGCCTTTCAGAAACCGAATCTTATGTGCGAGAAGCAGCAGCTGAACTTTCTGAATTGGCGCAAACCTATAGCGGGTTTTAGTCAGTATTTGTTTGGCGCGTTTTAAACTAACGTGCCAAACATATGTCATTACCTTAATTCAGTAAAATCTTAAATCCAATCACAGGTTGTTCCGGTAATGTTTTAGGCAACCAAATAGTTAAACCCTCTTCACTTCGAGACCAATTCACACTCTCGTTGGCACCAAGTATAGATATGCGCCGAATATTCCTACTCAGTACCCCATCAGTCTTCAGTGTTTTAATGTGAATAAGTTTATTAGGCGGTGCCAATACAAAGGCAAATAGACTATTGTTTTTATGGGTAAAGCGAATGTCTTGTGCAGAAAACGCGCTTAAGTTTTCTCCCGTCCGTTTTGACACTATCTTTAAAGGACCTTCTCCAAAGACTTTCCAAGGTCGGGTGCCATAAATGCCTTCTCCATTGATTTTAATCCAGTCACCAAATGCACGAATATAAGCGGCCTGCTCTTCTGGCAAGGTGCCGTCGCCACGCAATGCTACATTCATCATGACCACTCCATTTTTACTTATGGCATCTACGGCATTCCCAAGCAACACAGGTATACTCATCTTGGTCATTAAGTTTTTTCGATAAAACCAGTTACCAGAGATATCTGTGGCCCACATCCAAGGATGAGGTTGAATTTCGCCAAACATGCCTCGCTCAAGGTTGTAGGTAAAAGCGGCTTTATCCATATTTGCATTTTTGAATGAAAGAACCGTGGTTTGAGTACCATTATTTTCCCGTAAGTCACGATTCAGAAAATCAGAAAACAATGCCGCTCCCGAGACCTCTGCAAATTCATCATCAGGGTATGGTGAGTCGTTATTAAACATATCTGGATCGTATTTTTCTATTAACTCCCAACTGCGTTCAAACCAGTGTTTGTTCCAGGATTTCTGGGATGCAAATTCAGTGGGATGGTAGTCCATTGCAAAAAGTTGCCACTCTAATGTATTGGGTTTTTGATATTGTCGAGCAGCATTAAAAAAACGTGGAGCCCAATACAAATGTGTCGATACGCCAAATTTAAGACCGTATTTAGTGGCTGCATTTTTCCATTCTTGAATAGTATCTCGTCTTGGTCCCATATCCACTGCGTTCCATGGATGAGATGAGTCGTACATATCGAAATTATCATGATGAGTGGCCACCGGCATAATAAAACGAGCACCATTTTCTTTAAAGAATTTAACCAGACCATCAGGGTCCCAATTTTCCGCTTTAAAAGACGGTATTAATTTTTCATAACCGAACTCAGATGGGTGTCCATAACGTTCGGTATGCCATTGAGTTAACTTAGCTGTGGTTTGCTTATCTCGTTCGGGGTTTTTAGAAGGAGTAATAAACCCCTCAGTACCGTACATTCTTCTACCATAATGAGAACCATCATGGGGTCTATTTTCATCTATTGAAGAAGGGATACCCCAATGTGTCCAGATACCTATTTTGCCATCCACAAACCATTCTGGTACTTGATAGTTCTCAGCCATCGACTGCCAATTAGGTGCAATTGCCTTATTCTCTTTGGGAGAAATAGTTGGTTTTTCGTTTAGCTGTTGAGTGCAACCACTTAAGGCACTAAAACAGCAGAACACAGTGATGCCTAAGTAAGCTACTTTGCGTACAACTTTACAATACGTCATTTGAACTCCATTAAGGTATTCGATTTTCATAAGGAACTTGCTGTATCCAATGGTCAAGGGCATATCCCTTGTTATACATGGGTAAGACCCACTTAAACGCCATTAAGGGGCACAAAGCCTTTTGCGCAACCATCCACATTAAATTTATTCTGGCGATATGAAATAAAAAACGAACCTGAAAGGTTCGTTTTTATCACTTCGATGAATCTATGCAACACACCTTTCATGCCAGACTCATCCCATCAAAACTATTCTCTAGTTCAATTCAACCACCTGCACTTATGTAACAAGTCGAGATTACTTAACTGCAATAGCTTTTGGCGAAAATATTTTTGTTTCTTTTAAGTAACCTAAATCTGGGTAACTTACTAAAAAATTATTTTCATCCATCAAATTAAACACATAATGGGTTGTTCCTTTAGGCAAGTTTACAGACACTTTATCACCGTTAACCTGCATAGTTAGGGGTACCCAAACTTCACCTCGTGTACCGCCATTTTTTGTGTACAGTAATTCCGCATTTACAATATTAGCGCCATTGTTTTTGTATGTTAACCAGACAGTATTGTTATCAAGCCCATGCTCTTTAACACTAGCTACTTTATTTTGGTTCGGTAAAGGGAACTTAGCTTTAGGGTTTGAGAAAGGAAAACGGCCGTTTAGTTTTTGTAAACGCTGTTCTAATATCCGATTCATTTTTTGTGCTTTCTCAGGCATTTTTTTGACTAGGTTCTGCGACTCTTCTATATCCACACGTTCCGAACCATTTTCGTACAGTTGATAAAGCTCTAATGATGCTTTTTCCTCGGTTGGAGTGTATTGTCGGACTAGTTTGTAATCTCCAATACGAATCGTAGATTGCATAGAACTGTTGGGGAAATGCCAAAACATAGTATCACGTGTCTTTCCTGTCCACGGGTCGGTAACCAATGTAGGATCGTTTGGCGCTGTTTCTAACAGAATTGATAAATCAGCACCGTCGAGTATTTGGCCTTCAGGTAATTTTGTATCAGTCCAACTAAGAATGGTCGGGTAAAAATCCACACCGTTAACCATAACGTCAGACTCTTTGTTAGCAGCAACTTTTGGTCCTTTAATAATAAAGGGTACTCGAACCCCGCCTTCTTTTGCATTTATTTTACCCTTATCTAAAGGGTAGTTGTCGGTAATAACTTCCCCTCTAAGGCTCTCCATACCGCCGTTATCTGAAGTAAAAATGATATAAGTATTTTCAATCAGTTTGTGACCAGGCCATCTTGGATCATCAGTTTGTTCAAGATACGTGATAAGTAAACCAGTATAATAATCGAACATTTCGACCATCGCCGCATAATAGGCATTTCTTTGACCTCCTTCGCTCCATTCATCTCCTTCCTTAGGATAAGCCACGCCTAGCTTTTTATAATATTTACGCAGTAACTCTTCACTTCTTGTGTGTATAGGCGTATGTACTAATCGAGTTGAGTAAAAAAGAAAAAATGGGTCTTGTTTGTATTGCTCCATAAAATCAAGACCATCCTGAGTGATATCATCAAAAGGAAAACCATTTGCATCTAATCGATAAGGGTCGTCAGCAGACGTTGTTGCAAACCCTTTTGTACGATTTTTCATTTTTTGGTGTGCACCAAAACCATGCTTAGAAAATTCAAATCCTTGCGAAGTAGGCAAAGGAATATCTGTGCCAGGAACGCCCACATGCCACTTACCTGAGTGACCTGTTCTATATCCGTTGGATTGTAACAATTCAGCTATCGTGACTTCTGAAGTCGGTAAATGACCCGCTTGCCATGGACTGATTAAAGACGATGAGTTGTTATACGGCATAGGAGGATGCCCACCTCTAACCGCCGTTCTTTTGATTCGAACTGGATGTTTGCCCGATAGTATCGAACCTCTTGAAGGCGCACATGTCGTTGCTGCCGAGTAACCTTGCCAGAAAAGTACCCCCTCTTTTGCAAGTTTATCTATATTGGGAGTTTCAAATGGAGAAGGCTCGTCAATATCGTAACTTTTTACGTCTTGCCAGCCTAGATCATCCGCTAATATTAACAGTACATTGGGTTTATGTGGCCTTTCAGTTGCCAACGCATATGATACGTTTAGGCAACAAAGAACAGAGAACCAAATTATTTTAGACATAGTATTTTCCTGATATACCTTAGAATGATATTTGATTAACTAACCCAAGATTTTTTGAAACACCTCGAGCATTTTAATAACAGTGATTTACAACGACTTGTATTTATCGCTGGTGACTAAATAGTTATTTTCATCAATTAATACAAATACATAAGCATTGTGTTCTGCAGGTACATAAGCCGTTATCGTGTTTTTTTCTGGCTCAATTGTTACCGGTAATTTCTTGTAAGTGATGAATAATTTACCACGCTTTTTCCCATCCTTCGGTTTTGCAATTTCGGCCAGTAAATATGCCTCTTTAACTGCGCTCTTACCGGCAACTAAGCTAATTTGAGCTTGACGTTTTGCCTTATCAAACCTGTTTGAAGAGACTTTAGGAACCAAAACTCTAGCTGCCGAATTGTTCTTATTATCCGGATTCAAATAGGGATAAATGGCATTATTTTCGTTGAGAAGTTGTTCCAAATTAGTCGACAAGGTTTTAACGACATCAGCGTATTGAGGATCAGCAGCTAAATCATTGGCTTCTTCAAGGTCAAATCGTTCGCCATCTTTATAAAGTCGATATAACGAGTAGCGATTTTCTGTATAATACTTATACAGTTTAAAGTCACCTTCTCGAATAGCACCGCGCATTGAATCATCACCATAATGGGGGAAATGCCAGAACAAGTTTTTTCTAGGCTCGCCATTTTCATCAACAACTATGTCGCTATTTCCTTGCAGCACAGGAGATAAATCCAAGCCACTGAGTTTACTTTTATGCTGCTTATCGATGGTAGATCCGGTTAACTCAAGAATGGTTGGAAAGTAGTCTAACTGGTTCACCATTCCATCATATAAAACATTGCTTTTCACCGTTGGGCCAGCAACTACCATAGGCACCCTTACGCCGCCTTCCTCTGTATGCTTTTTACCTTTATCCAGAGGGTAATTGTCAGTAATGATTTCCGTGGTTTTTGTTTCTGCGCCACCATTGTCCGAGGAAAAGAAAATATAGGTGGTGTCGATCAATTTTTTACCTGGATTGCGAGGATCATCGGTTGCCTCCAGTAATGAGATTAAGCGTCCTAAACTCCAATCAACAGTGGTGACCATGGCACCATAGTATGGATTTGTTTGACCAGTAGTGGTGATTGGATCAGGTGTCTGAGGAAAAGGTATACCTAATTTATCGGTATAATGCTCTAGTAGCGCTCGGTTTTTAGTAATAATAGGTACATGCACCATCCAGTGCGCAAGATAGAGAAAAAAGGGCTCGTCTTTGTTGTCTTTAACAAAACCCAGTGCATTTTCTGTCACTAGGTCCAGTGGATAAGGGATTCCTTGTGGATTCTTGTCACTAAAAGGCGGATATTTTTCTTTACTCAACGGGTAGGTTTCATCGTCAAATATTTTTGCACGGTTTTTAGAATTCCGGTGTGCTCCCCTGCCCCCAAAAGTAAAGTCAAAGCCATAGGTTGTGGGTGAATTACTAGCATAGTGGCCTAAATGCCACTTTCCAACATGTCCGGTTTTATATCCATTGGCTTTAAGTGCTTTTGCCAACGTTAAGGTATCAGTTGATAAATGATCATTATAATAAGGTGGAATTCCCCGAGCGTCTTTATTCATCGGCGAAGGGATCCCCGCCCCGCTCACATGGGTAAAGTTAGTTTTTGCCGGATGCTGTCCCGATAATAAACCACCTCTTGAGGGCGCACATGTAGGTGCTGGTGAATAAGCTTGGCTAAAATTCATTCCTCGATTTGCCAAGGCTAACATATTTGGCGTTTCCCAAGGCGAAGGTTCGTCGATATCATTCAATTGGGTGTCTTGCCAACCTAAATCGTCAACGTAAAAAATAATGATATTGGGCTTTTCGAGGGTCCCAATCGCCTCATTCGCTTGTACACTTTGTCCCAAAATAGTGATGACTATAAGCCCTAACAATTTGTACATAACATACCCTACATAAAATAATGACTGATAAAATTATTCTAAACGAATTAATGCATTTGACTCGTAAAGCTAAGCTTTATCAGCCTAGAGGTTTAACTGAACAACTATCTATTCAATCGACCTTAAATAAAAAGAACCGTCCGTTACGCCCCGTCAAACACCTACTATTGATGAACGCTTAATCTTACAGCCCTTGTTTGCCATAGACTTTTTAATAATCGACTGTCTTCAATGTTAAGTGTTTCCGCATATTCGGCTTCTAAAAAGTGAACATAGTTCGCGGTCGTGAACCAACAAAATAAACCATATACGATACATCGTTTTATATTCGAAATGTTATTCTATATTAAAAATATTGTAAATTACAGGTAAAAATATCTTTTATATTAAAAATTTGATTGAGTATGGTTGGAGTTTACTTAAGCCGTAGGGCTGCAATGACAGTGATTCTAAAATACTGCTATTTGAGACCCACACAATCACAATAGCCTAACCATAATAATTTGACAGTCATGGTTATTAACCTTTGATTACGCCCCTTTCTGATAACCACTGCGGTTAATTAAAAACACCACTGAAAAGTAACAGAAAAAACCAATGACAGAAGTTATATAAAGGTCAACAATCTATAAGATGTTTTTATTCTAAGACTCGTGCTGCTTTTAATAGTTGAGCGTAGCCCCTTTTCTAGGCGGATTGGTTTCATTTTCCCACCATTGATTTGGTCCGTCTGTTTTTATGTCTTCCCAAGTCTCTAGTAATCTAGCTTTCATTACCGTTAGTTTTTCTGGCATTTTAGACGCGAGATTATTTTTTTCCTGCCAATCTGTTTGCACGTTAAACAGCATAAATTCAGTTAGTGTATCGTTACCCACTATCTTCCAATCGCCAATGCGCATGGCCACACGATCCTCCGCCGGTGAAACATGTGTTCGCCAAAATAATGGAGTGCTGCGCTGAAGCTCTTTGCCAGCTAAGGCAGGTAGAAAGTTCACCCCATCAATTTTGCGATCTCTTGGTGCTGGAATATCTGCAATAGCTAAAACGGTACTAAAAATATCGGATCCTATAATAGGTGTATCATTCACCGTGCCTGGTTGAATATGTCCTGGCCAGCGCACAACAAAAGGAACCCGAATACCGCCTTCAAAATCATTTCGTTTCAAGCCTCTTAAACCGCCACTATTGCCGCCCACTCCCACCACTGGACCATTATCAGACAAAAAGATAACAAAGGTATTGTCACTAAGCCCTTGCTCATCAAGTACCTCCATTATTTTACCCAAGGCATAATCCATTTGCGTTATGTTCCCGAAGTACTTCTTATTCACAGGGTTTTCATTGGGGTAAAGTGCAGAAAACTTAATATCAGTAGCTATTGGCTTATGGGGTTCATGAAACCAAACGGACATCATAAACGGCTTGCTTGCGTCTCGCCCTGTTTCAATCCATCGAATGGCTTCGTCTGCCACTAAAGGCGCGGAATAGCCTTTCATTTCCCCCACGGCTTTATGGTTACGTATAAAGTTATTTGGATTTTTATGGCTTGGTTCTGCATTATTTTGAGTGGCAAACCAATAGTCGAAACCATGATCATTGGGATGAGGATAACCCTCATTATTGAATTGATGCTTGGACAGTAGATGCCATTTCCCAAAGTGGCCGGTGCTATATCCGGCTTGTTGAAATAAACTAGGATAGGTAATTTCACTAGCCCGTAAATGCGCTTCATGTCTTCCGGAAAGATGCCGCCAAACACCATTACGATAGGGAGTTCTGCCGGTTAAAATTGATGAACGTGCAGGTGAACAAACCCCTGCTGATGAGTAACCCTGGGTAAATTTAACCCCTTGGGCAGCTAATTTATCCAAGCTAGGGGTTTTTATGGTTTCATGACCATAAGTAGCTGAATCGCCCCAACCCATATCATCGGCCATTACGACAATAATATTCGGTTTTGATGTAGCAGAAACATGAGTACTTATCAGAGCTAGAAACAGGCAAACCCACAAAACCACTCCCAAAAAATGTACGTTTTTCATTCTTGTTCCTCACCTTGCTAGCTGCCTAAAACCATTAAATGATTAGACAAACTCAAATCACTGTTTTATATTTGAAACAATATTCTATATTAAAAATAAGCAATGAGGAAACAAAAAAGCAGCATTTGATTAACAATTATCAAAGTGTTTGGTTGTAAAAAACATTGCCAGAACAGACGAAAACTGACCGACCAAAATTGCCAATGAGTTAAAGGCTTGCCTGGTTAATAATGAATCCATAGACAGGTTTTGCGGTTTGCGACTCACAAACAGACTTACTGAACAAAGGTAGAATTGTTCGGTGATTTAAGCAGCATTTTTATTTGTAAATATGAAAAAGTGACACCAACTAAAACACGGTGTAGAGACTAAATTATTTTCAATGACAAATGCGCCATTTAGGAAATAATATTACAATGAAATTAGGTAAACACACAATGAATCCAATACTCTGTGCTCGAGCGGGTTTGTTCGCAAACAATACTTTGGCTACTAAAAAATATCATTTAGGTTTAAACAAATTGACCAACTCCTTAACAACCAAGTTTACAAAAGTCCTTTGTATATTCATTTTTTCTGCCAGCGCAGTAATAACCCCAACTTTTTCCTATGCTGATGAAAACAAGCCAAACATTATATTTATAATGAGTGACGATCAGGGTTACGGTGATGTATCTGCGTTTAACCCCAACAGTAAAATCGATACACCGGCGATTGATCGCTTGGCTCAAGAAGGCATGATGTTTACCGATGCTCACAGTGCCTCTGCAGTTTGTACACCCACACGATATGGCGTTTTAACAGGTCGATATCCTTGGCGAACTCGTTTACAAAAGGGCGTATTAAGTGCCAAAACCAGCGTACTTGCAGATGGCAGTATTAGTGTGGGTGATGAGCCGCTAATAGATGAAAAAACCCTAACAGTGGCGCAATTTTTAAAAAGCCAAGGCTACGATACAGCCATGACTGGAAAATGGCACCTTGGTTTTAAGTATATCCTACCTAAAGGTTCTGAAATTGATAAGAGTCGCGGTAAATTTTACGATGCCGTTCCTGTTGGAACTAAAATAATTGATGGCCCGATTGAACGAGGGTTTGACAAATATTGGGGCTTTCATCATGCCCGCCAAATGGGCACTTGGATCGAACAAGATGAGGTAACCTATAATTTAGAAAATACCGATGAAATGTTAAATCGCATCACCGAAAAAGCAGTGGACTACGTATCTGATCCAGCAAGAAAAAAGGCCCCTTTCTTCTTATATGTACCCTTTAGTGCTCCCCATAGTCCTGTTGTACCCAGTAAGAACTGGGTTGGCAAAAGCGGAATTAATAAATACGCTGACTTTGTGATGGAAACCAACAACTCCGTTGAACGTATATTACAGGCCTTAGACAAAGCGGAACTTACAGACAACACCATTGTTATTTTTACAACAGACAATGGCACATCTCCCAGTGCAAGAATCGAGGAGCTACTAGCTGCGGGTCATCAGCCAACCGCGGACTTGCGCGGCGTGAAAGCGGACTTGTGGGAAGGTGGACACAGAGTACCTTATATTGTGCGCTGGCCGGGTCACGTCAAACCCGGAACGACATACGATAAAACGGTGGTTCATAACAGTTTATTTGCAACAAGCGCGGAGATATTAAAGGTAGAGTTACCAAATGATGTTGCGGTGGATAGTTTCTCAATATTACCCGCCTTAAAAGGTTCGCAAGTGGAAACCCACCCCATCGCGATTCATGCATCAGTTTCAGGTCACTTTGCTGTGCGCGTTGGTGATTGGAAACTCGCAGCATGTAAAGGTTCTTGTGGCTGGAGTGAAGGTGGCGAAAACGACATCCCAATGCAGTTGTACAACATGAAAACAGATCGCGCAGAAACTACCAATTTATACAAACAAAAGCCTGAAATTGTAGCGCAATTAAAGCAGCAGTTAGAACAAGTGGTTAATAATGGTTACAGCGTAGACGGAAAGACTGGCAGTAACGACGTCCCTGTTACCATATACAAAAAAAGCAAAGTTAAAAGTAAGAAGAAAAAGAAGTAATAAGAAAATGGCATGGATATTTGTACTTTTGATGTCAAAAAGAAGCTCAGAGTAACTCTGTGCTTTCTTAATAAGGCAAATATCCAGCCTATTTTTAACCATCTCAAACGGCAAGAAATTGTGCTAATTAGCACAAATCCCATAGTCTAATGTGAACGTATTTGTGCAACTCTGTTTGCTAAATAGAGATAGTGTATTTCCGTATCTTCTGTTGCTAGTACTTTGCTAGTATTCTTTCTAGCTATTATCAAAGCGCACTCTATTTACTCCCTCTATGGTAAACCCTTTTATTTAAAGAGGATCCATAAAACCGAAAGCTAATCAACAGAGCTTCCACCAGCAACTTAGAATATAAAAATTAACTTCATATACAAAAAATAGATCTCGTAGTTCTAAGGATTTTTATTTTGTTTGATTATCGAATCAGGCATATTTTCGTGTGGAACTGTAGTCATAGATGCAAATGAAATTGCTTAACGATGCTAGCAGATCGATTCAAATAAGAGATTTTAAAAGCAATTTAAGGCTTTTAAATAGCGCACCTTCTTTCAAGATTTCCCTTCCTTTCATATCAACACCAACACTTTTCATTAATAAACTTTTAACAATTAATAGACAATTTAAAAACACTGGCATACTATATATGAAATATTGTTTTGCATTTAAATCAACATTCAAATTATTAATTGAGTTTCTAGAACCCTAGCGAGAGGATCTGATATGAAGTTTAGAACGACTTGTTACGCCGCATTAACATTGGGATTATTGTCTTGTAATAGCAATGCGGAACCAAAAGCTGAGTGGATGCAAGGTAATTGGGGGATTAGTTTTAGAATATCGGGTGGCGATGTTAGTCAGCAAGAAAGTCATGTAAATGAATATCAAGTAAGGCCAGCTGTTGAACAAATAGCTTCAATTCCAGGTTTAACTTGGCTACAAGTCAATCTAACCAATGGTGCTTTTGGTGACCGCTTTATTGTACCGGTGCCAGAAGTTGAAGCAATTAACCCGAATGCTGCGCCGAATAGCATTAATGATTTATATGATCCTACCCTACCAGGAAGAGATCTTTTTGAACAAATCGCACTCGGATTACAAGCGAAAGGCATCAAAGTGGTTGTTTATATTGCCACACAGGGGCCAGGTATGCTGAAACATGGTGCTGAAAAATCGATGGATTACGATCCCTCAATTATTGATGAGACAGACGGTAGTGCCTGTAAATCAACTAAACCCAACAAAAAAGATGCTGATACGCAAGTATATTGCTCGGCGAGTATGAATCGATGGAGAGATTATGTCTTAGTTAATTACCCATCAACTAGCCTTCATCACAGCTTTCAATTAGCCTTAGTTAATATAGTCGAAACATTGTCACTGCGCTATGGCACTCTTATTGATGGCTGGTGGTTTGATCACGCCACATATGGCGACTACGCGTTATTGCCCGATGCAGCAAGAGCCGGTAATAGTGATGCAGTTGTTGCATTAGGCTTAGCTGAAGACGTCCATCTGGAAAATAATCCTGAAGTCCAAGAGGACTACACGGGTGGACATCCTACTCCCTTAACCCGAACAATTTCGTCTTCTGATACGAATTTACCGATGTTGACAGCGATTGAAGCCACTGAAAATGGCTATTTTCCTGCGGTCGGTGATGATGTTGATGCGGTAGGTCACATGTTTATGCCACTTCAGCAATCATGGAATGGCGGTACAGTAGTGTTCTCTGAAGCGAAAGGTTCAGATTGGTTAAACAGAGCTTTAAACGCTAAGGGCGCGTATAGCTGGGCCTTAAGCCATGAAGGGTCAATCTCAGGTGGAGAACCTCTATTAATTTCGCAGCCTCAAGTAAAACTAATGACACGCATTCAAATCAACAGAGGGAAACAGTTACACCTGAACTTAAAAGGTGCTGATGGTTCAACTGCCTATGATGATTCAGTGAACCAATACTCGGCGACGGTGAATGGAGCAACATTTGTTGATGATACTTCAAGAGGCACAGTTGCGAGTTTTACTGAAGGGAACAACCTAACGATAGATAGCTACACCGGTGTTTTAGGTGATAGCGCTCGTACAACAACGGCGTGGATAAAAACAACAGACAATAAAGGCGATATTATCCAATGGGGTAACGCTGCCCCAGGTGAGCAATGGAGATTACGCTTAGTTAGTGGAAAACTTAGATTAATTTTGGGTGATACGACTGTTATTGGCACTACATCCCTGAATAACGATCAATGGCACCACATTGCAGTTGTCGCACCCGATAATGCGGTTGACAATATTAAAATATATGTAAACGGAATCCTAGAAAACACTTCGGTAAACGGCAATACCTCTACCGTTAATACCGTGGCAAATAGTGATGTTCAAATAGGCGGATCATATACCGGACTTATAGACAAAGTCGTTATTCATGACCGTGCTTTAGTTGAAACTGAAGTAGATTACCTTGCAAACTCAGTAGATGCAGATATCGATTTAGAAGTGGCTTACGATCTTCGTTTTAATGAACTATCGGGTAATACTGTTACCGACCATTCAATTTATGAAAGAACTTCAACTAACAATGGCGCTTTGGTTGGTGTATATGACAACAGCCGTGACAGTGAAGTGTATTCGTTTGATGGAAACTCTACTGTTGTTGCCGACCGGTACAATGGTGTCAATGAAGCCGACCCTCGCACCGTTATGGCATGGATAAAAACAACAAACGGGAATGGAACCATTATTAAATGGGGCAATACAGACGTTGTCAAAGGCGAGCAGTATGTTATTCGTCTGAAAAATGATGCCTTGAGAGTCAGTATTACTGGCGGAAGACTAACCGGCACAACCAAGCTTAATGATAGCGAATGGCATCATATTGCAATTGTTTCGCCAGACGAGCAACTAACCAATACAAAGCTATACATTGATGGCGTATTAGAACCCACAAGCTTTGCAGGCACTCATTCAACAATTAACACATATACTGTTAAATCAAAAAGTATGAATGTTGAAATTGGAGCAGATTTTATCGGTGAAATGGATGATGTGTTAATCCACCAACGGCCCTTAAAGTTGTTCGAAATAAAAGCCATGGCCGGTCTTCAATAAATTACTGATGTACGGTTCTAATTTCTCTTCAGAATCCATATTTAATGAGAAATCAAACCATCAACAAAATATTTTTACAAAAATTAAACTTGATAGGAAATACTCATGAAAAGCAAATTATTTAAAACCTTAGTTTTTGGTCTACTACTTAATGCTGGTGCGGCTTCTGCAGCAATTATTAACTTCAACGGTGGAGCAAAAAGTGACTTTACTATTGATGAATTAGTAACGAAAAATTTTATCGTTACAGGGATCTCAGATGGTTTAGGATATTTAGCGCCTGACAGAATTGGAACTGACGTATTGAATCCAATATTTAGAGGGAAAAACTATAGTTTATTGACTTGGACAAATTCGGGTTTTCAGTCTGGCTTTACATTAAAAACTGACAACGGTGACTTGTTTTCGCTAGAATCATTTCAATCTGGAAATGGTTACTTAGATGATTCCTTCGCAGTATCATCTTTAACACTAAACGGTCTTTTTTCAGACGGTTCAAGCATATCAGAAAGCTTCTCGTCGTTAGGAAAGATTAATCTATCTGCCATGTGGGATAACTTGGTTTCCGTAGAGTTTATCGCATTCGGTGAAAACAACAGAGCTTACTGGGATAGTATTCGATACGAACGATTTGCCGCTCCAGTAGTTTCAGTGCCTGAACCTTCAACACTTCTTATAGTTACCCTATGTTTACTTGCTATCACAACCCGCAAATTTGCAACCAAACGATAATCATATCTAACCATTGAGGTTGAGCATTTCAACCTCAATATAAACCAATAAGCTAGCACTTAACTTTCTACCCCGGCCTAGTAATCTATATCCCTTACATCTGCACATTGCCCCCTTACCCATTAATTGAGTAAATTGAACGAACCCTAGCCCCTGACATAAATACAAGCCAAGGCATATGTCACCTTTAACTTGTTAAGATTAGCACTATCTAGCCCTAAATCTCTGATTGGCAGTCTCTGGTTGGCAATCTCAGGTTGGCAATTCCTGGTTCGCAACATTAGTAGCGAGTTTTACTTAGTATCACTCACTTTAACTATCTACTGAATAGGCTACTACGGGCTAAAAATGGTGCAGAAATGAGAATATCATCCTGCATGCGCTTTATGCTATGAAATGCTATTGCGGGGCTTTAATAGCGCCTATACGTCCGCCCTGCCTTTTAAACAAGCTTAACAATATAAGCTTTGAGTAGGATGACAGGCTAAAAACGCAGCACAAACGAAAAAGGCGAGGAAACTTAATGTTTCCTCGCCTTTTACCAGTGAATGCTGCTACACGGATTAATATAGCCGCGATAGAAAGCAATTGTGTCTACTTAACAACCTATTGGGGATTTTGCAATGTGTCCTTCTAAGTCATTAACAAGCATTCAAACTCTAATGCTTGTTTCTTTTTTTACTGACATGGGTTGCTAGTGGTTTGTCACCGCGCAAATCCTTAACTAAAGTTGCATTTTTAGCGCGTAAAAGCGCAACTACCTCTGCATTCTCAGGCGCAGCTATAACATTGTTACTTTCATTAGGATCATTCTCTAAATCAAATAACTCTTCATAAATAGGCTTTTCGCCATTTATGGAAGCAACGCTCATATTGGCATACGACTGATCTTTTTTCTTGTCAAAATAGCGAATGTATTTCCACTTCTGAGTGCGAACCCCTTCCATGCGCGGGTAATTTTGAATTGTCATCATATTTTCAAGGAACAGTTCTTGACGCCAATATTTATGGGCTTTTATAGCGCTATTTTCCAGCATAAGGGGCTTTAGACTCTGTCCTTGCATTTCACTTGGGATTTCATTATTGGTTAAATCCAGCAATGTAGGAGCGATATCTACAAGTGCTACCAACTCATTGCTTTCATTTGCTTTTTTATGCTTAATTCTTGGGTCATAAACCACTAACGGCACTCTTACAGACGGTTCGTATAAATGCACTTTTCCGCCTAAACCAAATTGGCCATGCATAAGACCGTGATCAGAGGTAAAGACAATAATAGTGTTATCCGCTATTCCTTGTTCATCAAGGTGGACCAACAACTTGCCAATTAACTTATCAATACCAGAAATGGCCTGCATTTCTCTTATTTTCCGCTCTTTTAATGCTTTTGGCGTTTTAACGTAGTCGTAACCTCGATTAAATTTGCCGTTGTATACATTTTTAGGAATTTTAGGGGATCTTATGTCTTTTTGTGCAACATAGGTTTCAGGCAGCTTTATTTCATCTATTTGATCTCTGTAAGCGGTTTTATAAAGATCTAAATCAGTCTCTCGCAACTCCATTCTAGATGTACTGTTACCATGGGGAACATTAAAATTAATCATCAACGCAAATGGTTTGTCCGTTGGCCTACTATCAAGGAAACTGTAGCCTGCTTTGAATGCTTCATTGGGCTCCATGAAGTTATCTAAACCTTCTTCCAAAATCTCAACTTGTGTGTCCGCTTGGGCATTTTTAAAAATAGCGTGTTTTTTTCGCTCTTTTGGATAAAAACCTAAGTGCCCATGACTGGCATACCAATAATCAAAGCTTTTATCCATTACACCGCTATCATAGCCAATTTTACCAGCCTCGTTTTTTCCTACTGGTGTATGGTTTTTGCCAATCCAACCAACAAAGTAACCCGCTTCTTTCAAAAGCATTGGATAAGTTTGCGACCACGCTTCTTCTGTCATACTGCTTTTAGAATTGAAGTTAATACCATGACGACGTTCGTATAACCCAGTTAATAAACTCGTGCGGCTTGGGGTGCAAACTGCGCTGGTCGCAAAACTCTTGGAAAACACAGTGCCATTTTCAGCTAAGTTATCAATATTAGGCGTTTGTATAACGGGATGGCCTTCATATCCAGTTACACCAGCCCGCATATCATCAGCTAAAATGACAATAACATTTGGTTTTGTTGCAGCTTGAAAATCGACATCTTTGTTTAGGGTATTTTCGCTATCGCTATTTGAGCTGCATCCTGCAATCCCTAGCGCTAAGGAAATACCAAAATATATCAATGGGTTCCGATTCATTCGCTTTCCTTTATTTTAGTTAGCCCTTGCTTGCTTTTTACTTGGTTGCGTTAAGGAAACCTGAGGAAGTAAATAGCATGGGGATCTTAATTTAGTTTGAGAGTATGGAGCATAGATTATTGGTCAAACCATATGCCCCATATTGAAATAACAATTATGATTTATACTTATCCGTTGTGACTAAGAAATTGTTATCGTCGATGAGTACAAATAAATAAGCATCATACTCTTCAGGAATGCCTCCTGAAATCATCAATTCTTGTTGATTAATTTCTACCGGTACTTTTTTATAAGTAATAAATTTCTTACCCCTTTTTTTATTACCTTTTGTCTTAGCGATTTCTAACAGTAAATAAGCTTCTTTTACCTTAGTTTTACCCGTCACTAATTTAACCGTAGCAACTCGACTTTTCTTATTGAAATTACTTGAAGCTACCTCAGGCACCAATAATCGAGTTGGTCCGTTGGCCTCATGAGCGGGATTTAATTTTGGAAAAATTGCATTATTTTCTGTTAATAATTGGTCCAAGTTTTGTGATAGTTCTTTCACTACATCCGCATATTCAGGAGATTGTATGAGGTTGTTCTTCTCTTCGATATCAAAACGCTTACCGTCTTTGTATAAGCGATACAACGAATATGAATTATCTAAGTGATGTAAAGTTAGCTTAAAATCACCCTCACGAATGGCACTTTGCATGGTGTCATCACTATTGTGAGGGAAATGCCAAAACAAGTTTTTGCGTACTTCACCATTATCAAAAGTTGCTTGCTTATTTTCGTCTTGAAGTACAGGCGATAAATTAAGTCCACTTAACTTTTCTTTTTCCATTTTAGGAATGGTTGAATTAGTTAAGGCTAGAATTGTTGGATAATAATCAAGCTGATTTACAATCCCATGATGATTTACATTCTTTTTAACTGTGGGTCCGGTCACGACCATAGGAACTCTTATACCGCCTTCCTCTGTATGCTTTTTACCCATATCTAACGGCAAGTTGTCGGTGATAATTTCAGGTCCAGACTTCTCTGCTCCGCCGTTATCAGAGGATAGGAAAATATAGGTTGTCTCGATTAACTTTTTACCTGGATTACGAGGGTCATCAGTTTGTTCGAGTAAGGACACCAAACGACCTAAACTCCAGTCAACGGTTGTCACCATTGCACCATAATACGGATTAGTTTGACCTGCTGTTGTTACCGGATCTGGAGTAGTTGGAAATGGTATCCCCAGTTTGTCAGTGTAGTACTCAAGCAAAGCTTTATTCTTGGTAACAATTGGTGTGTGCACCATCCAATGCGCTAAATAAAGAAAAAACGGCTCATCTTTATTTTCTTGGACAAAGTTCAATGCGTTTTCTGTCACTAAATCCAGTGGGTAAGAAATACCGTCAGGATGCTTTTCGCTGTACGGAGGATATTTCTCTTCGCTAAGCGGAAATTGTGCATTATCAAAATCTTTATGACGCTGTTTACTGTTGGAGTGGACGCCTCTTTTGTCAAATGAAAAATCAAAGCCCGCTGTTGTAGGTGCATTACTCGCATAATGCCCTAAGTGCCACTTGCCTACATGGCCTGTTTTATAACCGTTTGCTTTTAACGCATCCGCCAATGTTAAAACATCATCCGCAAGGTGATCGTTAAAATAAGGTTCGATCAGTTGACTGCGTCTATTTTGAGGTGTTGGAATTCCTGCACCTAAAACGTGAGTAAGGTTGGTTTTTGCAGGATGCTGACCGGATAACAAACCTCCTCTAGACGGTGCACAAGTTGGTGCCGAAGAATAGGCTTGCGTAAAATTCATACCTTTTTTCGCTAGCGCCAACATATTGGGTGTCTCCCAAGGCGTTGGTTCATCGATATCATTGAGCTGGCTATCTTGCCAACCCAAATCATCCACGTAAAAAACAATAATATTGGGTTTTATCAGCTCAGATTTCTCATCAATAGCCGTTTCCACTGAAGAACACGACGATAAACTCATCAGCATTGAAAAACCAAAAGAAGCAAGAATGATTTTTTTCATTATGAAGCCTTATTCTACAATTGGAGTTAAATGAATAGCTCGAAGGTTAATGCCACCACCAATAACCTTACCTTTAGGTGTAACAGTAATTGATTGTTTACCTTGTTGAAGCGTTACTACGCCCACTTCGTCCGTGCGGTAGCGATATAATGTTTTGCCTTTTCCTTGACGTTTAGAGTTTTTACGCTCACCAGTATCAAGTGCTTGCATCATCAAAATTTCACCGTTAAATGAAAATACCCATTCACTAAAATCAACTACGTCATCGGCTGAATACTCAACCTCTATAAAGTAATCGCCCGGCTCAGCCACATCAACTTTCCACTCACCTTTGCCATTATCTGTCCAATTCAATAAGTTGTTTGCATAATTCCAATCACCAAACTTCTGCATCCAGCGAATTTCTTTTTTCACACAACCTTCACAGTTAGCAAAAACCGAATTAATAGTGGTTTTGATGCTTGGATCGATACCAATAGTGGTATCGACTTCAGGTTCACCGTCTAATTCAACAACAATAACAGGAACGAGAGAATCCGGTTTATCCATTGCTAATGTGAAGCTTGTCCAACCATTATCCTGCTTAGAATAGGTTACCTCACCTTCATCGCTACCGAATAAGCCTGCCATAAATCCAGGTTCTTCAGCATTTAATAAGCGAGCCGAAGTAATTTGGTTTTTTAATCCAGCTAAGTGGATTTGATCATTTTCAGGCCAGTCAAAAACATGCAAATATAGCTTGTTGCCTTTAACTGTAATATCTCCCCAAGCTTGTGCTCTGCCCCACGGAGAACCTTTAGCGCCATAAATCGTTTCACCACTATGCTCCAACCATTTTCCTGCTCTACGTAGGCCTTTAGCTGCCATTTCTGGTACTTCGCCATTACCTTTAGGCCCAATATTCAACATATAATTACCACCACGGGCGACTGTTGAAATTAAGCGGTGTAAAATTTCTGTACCCGACTTCCAGTTTTTGTCGTACCAAGCATCCCCCCAACTGTTGTTGGTTGTATCAATGGTTTCCCAAAGACCAGGGTGATTTACCTGAGACAAACTGTGATCACCTAGTGTAGAAAAGTCGCCTACACCATTACCTATGCGGCTGTTTATCATTGCCTTGGGTTGCAAACTGCGTGTTAAATCAACTAGTTTTTGAGATTGCTCCTTCGTCATATCGCCAGGGGTGTCGAACCAAACTGTCCGAATGGGACCGTATTCAGTCAATAATTCAGTTACTTGAGGAATGACTTTACGCTCAAAATACTCTGTGAAATCGCCTTCTTGCTTTTCCGATGACCAAGGAATACTCGCGCTACCTTGTTCGTACCAATCCTGCATTTGCGAATAATAAAAGCCCAAACCTATACCAGCTTCTGCACAAGCGTCAGCCAATTCTTTTAAAGGATCGCGTTTATACGGACTTGCATCTTCAATATCATAAGTGCTGCTTTTAGAGTGATACATTGCAAAGCCTTCATGATGCTTAGCGGTAATCACAATGTTTTTCATGCCAGCATCAACTGCAAGCTGGACAATCGCTTTTGCGTCGAACTCAGTGGGATTAAATTGTTTTGCTAATTCTTTATATTCTTCTTTAGGAATATCAGCAACTCGGCCCGACATAAGCCATTCAGAAATTCCATAGTAGGTTTTTCCTTTCCACTCACCCGCTGGAATTGAAAATAATCCCCAGTGAATAAACATAGAATATTTGTCTTGTGCGAACCATTCACCGCGCTCAGCATTGGCATGTTTAGCCTTGTCGATTGCACTGTCGCCCCACAATTCATCCATGGATTGATTAGCTTCAACGTTGTTGTCTTGTGCATAAACTGAGACCGACATCACGCTAGAAAGAAGTAATGCGCTGGCGATTGAAACTGCGAGCTTTTGTCTAATTAATTTCATTGCGATTCCTATAATTTATATATTTGTTACTTGCTGTTTCTTAGGTCCCTAAACTATTTTTACCTGAACTAAAAGTTATGAGTTTAGTTTTGTCCTACTGGTTCGAAACAACCGATTTAATTGTGAATAATTTACTGTCTTAGTGCCGAGAATGTCGACGGATTAGGCGATACTGGCAATGTTTCATTCCACGCTATTGCCAGGCCTTTTAATTTTTTAACGATTTCCGGATATTGATTTGCAACATTCATCGTTTCAGCGCGATCTCTCATAACATTGTATAATTCGACACGGCTTTCATGTTGAAAATAGAATAACTTCCAAGGACCTTCACGCACTGCTAGCATTGGTTTTTTGCCTGATTTTTTGCCATATTGCCACTGCCAGTACAAAGGTTTTTCACGGGTCAAGGTAGCACCTTTTAGAAGTGGCAGAATGCTCTGTCCATCGGGTTGGTAACCTCGAGGTAATTTTGCACCGGCAACTTCTGCAAAAGTGGGCAATAAGTCAACAGCAGTTACGACAGTTTCAGTATCGACTCGCCCTGCGGGCACGTTAGCGGGCCAGCGTACTAAGAATGGTACGCGTAAACCGCCTTCATAAGTGTCGCGCTTTTGTCCGCGCAAACCTGCGGTTTTACCAACACTGAAATAGGTGCCTAAGGGATCAATACCTTCTACTTTTCCGTCGGGATCTATATGGTGAAAGTGTTTACTCTTCGACCCAGTAACTTCTGGGCCATTATCACTAGAAAATACTATTAATGTATTTTCTGCTAAATCTAATTCGTCTAACAAGTTCAGTATTTTTCCAATACGCTGGTCAGCGCCATCAACGACAGCTGCATAAACTTGATCTTGCTCGTTCAAATGGGTGTATTTTGCCATTGAATCATGTGGCGGATAATGAGGCGTATGTGTTTCATGGATCCATAAATTAATAAAGAAAGGTACGTCTTTATTGCGCTTAATGAAATCCGTCGCATCATCATATAATTTAAAAGTATCGGTTTGTGGGCCTGGACCATTAAATACGGCTGCTTCGTCGTATCCATACTCAGTAGGTAGTGGTGCATCTTTAATATTACGATTGGTCAAATGCCACTTACCGAAGTGCGCAGTTTTATAGCCCGCCTGTTGCAGAACTCTAGGCATAGTGACTACGCTTTTATCAAGCCAATCAGGCATCGCAAAATTATCGTGGTGTTCGAAGGTAGCAAAGTGACGATGTACGCTGTTTCTTGCAGGATATTGACCGGTTAAAACCGCGGCTCGACTAGGAGAACAGACAGGATTAGACACACTAAATTGATAAAACTCAGAACCTTCATTGGCTAATCGATCGATATTTGGTGTACGAATGTCTGGATGCCCATGTTTGCTGATATCCCCCCAACCTAAATCATCTGCGAAAATAAAAATAATATTTGGTTTTTCGGCCTGAGTCGCCGATTCCATGCTATTAGCAGCAAAAGATGCTGATGCGATACAGGTCCCAACAACCGCAACT
Source organism: Alteromonas sp. M12 (assembly GCF_037478005.1). NCBI lineage: Bacteria > Pseudomonadati > Pseudomonadota > Gammaproteobacteria > Alteromonadales > Alteromonadaceae > Alteromonas > Alteromonas sp. M12. The sequence continues at coordinate 3,270,216 of NZ_CP144164.1, forward strand.
AAGAGTTTTATTTTATTAAATATCACTAATTATTCCCCTACACCACTTTAGCTAGATGAGTTGTTAAAATAAGGCCATTGATTTCAACAATGGCCTTATTTATTCAGATACCGCTATTTACTACTTATTTTTATTCTTTTTCTTTTTCTTCGATTGCGCTGCAAACTCTTCTGAGCTTAGGAACCCATCTTCATCAATGTCTAATCGTGCAAAACGCTTAGGTCCATTTTTAGGTTTCTTGATATTCGCCGAGTACTCTTCTACTGACAATTTACCGTCAGAATTAGCATCGATCTTACTAAACCTACTTTTTTTAGCGTGTGACTCTGTAGAAATAGCAAATAATAGTGCCGTTACAAGTACGCTTGATAACGCTGTTCTTAAAACATTTTTCATGGTGACATCCTCTTTAATTAACTTTTTAGTGGAACCTTCAAATTGGTGACAATTCACCTGTCACCATATAACTTCTTAAGTACATCTAAACTGCCAAGCTCAACGTAGATTCAAAGGTCAAATATGCGAATATATAAATTCTTATATTTCACTTTCGACTTCTCTTGCAACAACTTCTTGCATTAAAGCTAGAAAAGTTTTGATAACATTAGATTAACACAATAAAATCTCGCATGTAAAAACTTATTTTATATATAAATGCAATAAAGATATTGAAGTTTTAGGTAGAACGCTCAGATTCAACCAGTATTCATTAGGAATAACGTATTTTTATGCTATTCATAAATTGATAATCTGGTGAGGTTTGTAGCTGTTGAATCTTTGTTAAAAACGACTAAAGATGCTATCTTTTTGTTCATCAATAAAATTTACATTTAAATATAAATTTAAAATGTAAACATGCAGGACTCTCTTAATATGATTTTTAAATGCAAGAATAGGAAAGTACATGGGCGGTTTGTAGTGAAGGTACTACTCATGCTCGCTGTCGCATTAACCACAGCATGCTCACAGAGTAACAGTACAATCGAGAAAAAGCCTGCTGCTAAGCAATTACCCAATATTGTTATTTTATATGCAGATGATCTGGGCGCCGGCGATTTGGGCAGTTTTAGTTCAAGATCTAAAATACCCACACCTAATTTAGATAAATTAGCTTCGCAGGGGCTAAGTTTTACTGATGCTCATTCCTCATCAGGTATATGTTCTCCTTCTCGATATGCATTGCTTACAGGACAATACCATTGGCGTAAATTCCACGATATTGTAAAGGCATTTGGAGATTCAGTTTTTGAAGCGGAACAACTTACTCTGCCAGAAATGCTGCAACAAAAAGGATATACAACAGCCGCAATAGGAAAATGGCATCTAGGTTGGGATTGGGACTCTATAAGAAAACAAGATGCGCCGTCGGGCGCAGTGGGACCTAACGACTTTGATTGGAATAAAGCTATCGAGAATGGGCCAACAGCTCATGGCTTCGACTATTATTTTGGTGACAACGTTATTAACTTTCCGCCTTATGTTTGGATCGAAAATGATCGCGTAACACAAATACCTGACACAATGGTGGATGGTACGCTATGGAAAAATAAAGAAGGCACAATGCGTTATCGAGAAGGTCCGATGGTGACGGGGTGGAATCCTTACGAGAACATCCCCACGACGACCCAAAAAGGCATCGATTTTATTACTCAAAAATCTAAACAGGAACAACCCTTCTTTTTATACTTTGCATACCCTTCTCCCCATGCGCCGATCATTCCTAATGACGAATTTGATAATACATCAAAGGCGGGACCTTACGGTGATCTAATAGTAGAAACAGATGACTCAATTGGTAAACTTCTCGCTGCAATTGACCAGGCTGGTATTGCGGACAACACCATCATCATTTTTAGCTCCGACAACGGACCTGAAAATTATGCTTACCTTAGAGACCAAAAGTTTAAACATTGGTCCTCCTACCCTTTTCGCGGTCTCAAACGAGATACTTATGAAGGCGGACATAGAGTACCTATGATTGTGCGCTGGCCAAACCATGTGCAGGCAAACAGTCAAACTGATGAGTTAGTGTCGCAAATTGATTTAATGGCAACCATTGCTGAAATAATCGAATTTAAATTACCAAATGATGCTGCACACGACTCTTTCAACATATTGGAACTTTGGACGGGTGAATCTTCAAACAGCCCTCGCCGTGCTATGGTTCACAACACAACTGCTGGTAAATTTGCTATTCGTAGCGATGATTGGACTTTAATTGATGCTCCTTCGGGCAATCAAAATGGTAATTTGACAAGGTTCAATTATGCAGATTGGCAAAACAGACATGGTTATCAAACTGATGACAACCAAAAGGGTCAATTATTCGATATGAAAAATGACCGTGAGCAACGTTTCAACTTGATTGAAAAACACCCAGAAAAAGCCCGTCAGATGCGACAGCTTTTAGAACAAATAAAAAGCCAAGGCTGGTCTGCCCCTCGCCTGAATAAATAAACCAGTGACTCCACTATCTCACAACACTTTACTCTTAGGTGCTTGTGAGATAGTCATTATAAGCGAATTTAAGGTTCAAAGTGATCGGTACGAAAAGGTTGAGCAGGCAGACCCGCAGCGTTAATCAAATTAACCTGAGGAAAGCCTGAAAATGCGTAACGAACATAAAGCGGGTTTTGGAGACTTGGGCTGCTCAGAAGCACGGTATTTTGACGGATTTTAGCATCATCCTTTACCCACTTTTGGCTATCGTTTGCCAACCAAAATTCATCCGGAGCCTTTGAATTTACGGTGCGCAACCCTTCAGCGTGTTCGAAAAACAATCTAACATTTGAGCCAGAAATCACAGCCTTTACCAAAACTGGTCCTTGTGCCTCAACGGTTTGATGCAAGGTGTTTCGCGCCGCTGCATTTGCTAAACGCTGGCCTATGGGTAATTTGTCCAGTGGATGAATATTCGTGGGATGCCCAAGATCAATTGTATTAATAACCGCCACATTTTTCATACTTTGCACCGCTAATTGGGCTTCTCGCATCCACGCCCATGAGTGTGCATTTGGATGTCTCGCCTCTTTAGTGGGGCTAGTGTTCAGCAAAGCATTAAATCGAGGCAACATGACCAGCATAAAATGCATGTCGCTATTATCCCATTGTTGACGATAGCGTTTTATCCAAGCTTGTAAGGCGTCTTTATATTTCAACATACCAGAATTGTTTTTATACCAAGGGTCTTTTACCAAACCGTGCATGCTTTGAGTGTTTCGTTCACCTTGATACCAGACGAGACCTCGTACCGTATAGGGCACAAGAGGATTCATCATTGCATTAAACAATATGTTGGGTTGACGACGTAAATAAACATCATCTATTCGTGTCCAAGGTAATGGTCCCGATAATATTCGGTTAATTTTCGCGATGCGGTCTGCATCGGCATCAAACTCCTGCATAATCGTGTTGAAATATGCTAATTCCTTGGTTAGATCACGAGGCATCCAAGCTTCTATAGATGAACTGCCCCATGCACTTAAAATAATGCCTACCGGAACATCTGCACGCTGCTGCAAATAATAAGCAAAAGAAAATGCGACAGCACTATCAGGTAAGCTTGTTTGCCAATTAGCCTGCATGCTTTTCTGTTCAGTTAAGGCGACGTTGTGAACAACGGTCAAACTACGAATGTGCTTCGCCGATTTGGAGAGAACTTGTATATCCTTAACCCTCCCAATGGCCATATCCATATTAGATTGGCCTGCACAAATCCATACCTCACCTACCAAAATATCAGCAAGCACTATTTTCTGGTTATTACTCGACAAAATCGTCATATTCTTAGGCGAGTAGCTGCCTTTAAGGGGGGCAAGTTGTAGGCTCCAGCTCCCCTGTTCGTTGGTAATAGTGGTTTGGATTTGATTTGCAAAAGATACCGTTATTTGACTACCGGCTGTTGCTTGCCCCCAGATTGTTACAGGTAAATCGCGCTGTAATACCATATGAGGTTGGAAAATTGACCCAACTTGCAAGCTTTCTTGAAACGCTTGTTGAGCGAAAGTGCATGTATATGGAAAGCAGAATGTAAGAAAGGTTAACCTTTGAATAAGCTTGTTAAACACCATGGTTTCCTAGCCCTCAACATCGCTTAAATTCAAAGATTACAATTACCGTTAAATTGCTCCAATTCATGGTGAACTGAAGCAATTTAACGTCTCAACTATAGAATTTCGATATAGGCGTAGAAAGCAGGTACGTGACTTTCGAGATCGTCTTTGCCATCAGCAAACCAGCCTTCAATAGCTTTAGGACCTTTTTCTAAAGGTAGTGTGAACTGAGCACCAGCAGCGCCTTTATCCAATTCGGTCTCATAAACTACACCATCTAATTTCAAAAATGCTTTTTTCCGATTTACCGGCTGTTGAGCAGGTTTGTCATGAAAGTACAAAGAGATTTGATAAGTACCTGTATTATCTACCTCAACGTGCCAAGGTAAACTTTTGAATTTTTCAACTTGGGTAATCCAACCTTCTTTCTTTTCTTTTAAGAACAAGGTTTTAAAGCCAGGATACCATGCAATAACGTTAGTAGACTCAGCTTCCATCCAGTCGTTGGCATTAAGCCTTACCGGGTTTTCGATTGGGTTACCAACAATGGGTCTTACTCTCGGGCCTACATCTTTTGATACATCTTGCCACCAATCCCGTAAAGCTTGACGAAGCTCTTCAGCTTTTTGCGGGTTATCATTAATTAAATTCACTTGCTGAGACGGATCAGATGCTAAGTCATATAACTCTTCAGTGTTTTTATCTAGCTCTGAAACAAAACGCCAATTACCATCCATGACCACAGACGGACGTCCGATTCTAGGTTGATCAACCCGTTGGTTGGTTACTACTATTTTACGTGATTCAAGTGCTCCATCATCTACTAGCACGGGAACCAGACTTACACCGTCAATTTCAGATGCTTCTGAGGCATCAATACCGGCCAGCTCCATAAGGGTTGGCATCAAGTCGAAATGCGCAGCTAGCGTATCAACTTTTCGAGCTTCATCAATTCCGCCATTGGGATAATGAATGTAAAATGGGACTTTGTGACCGCCTTCATAAACCTCAGACTTATAACCGCGTAAACCACCATTGAATACCCATTCTTGACCAACTTGCTGACTAATTTCATCGGTTAGAGCATGGATAGTTTTATTATTCTTGCCGATACGAGCTGGCGTGAACGAACTTCCGTTGTCGGTCATAAAAATAAAAATAGTATTGTCTGTAATGTTTAGCTCATCTAATAGGTTTCTAATTTTACCTACGCCGGTATCGATAACCGAAATCATTGCGTAGAAACGAGCTATTTCTTCCGGTAAACCTAAGTCTCTGTAAACTTGAATATCTTTGTCTTTGGCTCTGTAAGGAGAATGCGGTGCATTGGTCGCTATGTAAGCAAAGAAAGGCTTGTCTGACTGGCTGCTTTGACGAATAAACTGTTCTGCTTCGTCAAACCAAATATCAGTGGCATAACCATCGAATTTTTCAACTTTACCATTGCGTAAATAGAAATCATCGAATTGGGTATTGCCCCAATAATCTCCCGATTGGCCTACGCCGCCTCCACCGTGGATTAAGCTTGTTTGAAAGCCTTGGTCTTGTGGTCTAAAAGGATAGCTATCACCTAAATGCCACTTGCCAAACAACGCGGTATCATAACCGTTATCAGCCAGTATCTCTGCAATCGTTACATGTTCTGATGCTAAAAATGAACGTCCCATCACGGTATGCCAAACACCAGCTCTCATCGAGTGTTTGCCAGTCAACAATGCGGAGCGAGTTGGGGAACAGGTTGGGTCAACATGAAAGTTTTCAAAACTAACTGACTGATTAGCCAAAGTTTGAATATTCGGGGTTTGTATCACTGGGTTGTGATTAAGACTCAAATCGCCAAAACCTTGATCATCTGTCATCACCAGCACAATGTTGGGTGCTTTTGATTGTTGCTCAGCAGCAGTCTGATCATTGCTTGATTCTGACATCGGAGTTTTGTCAGCGCCACATGCTTGTAACCCAACACCGATTGCCAGAAAAAACAGACCTTTTGTAAAATATCGAATGTTCATTAAAGAGACTCACTTTTAAAAAGGTTAGGAACACTTCGTTGTGTTCCTAACAAAACTATATTTAGAATTTGTAGGTTGCAGTTAATGAATAAGAACGCCCTGCAGCATACACACTTAAGAATGTTGATTCAGCACCGACATAATCCCTTCTCACATCATCAGTTAGGTTTGACGCGTTAAATGCGAAAGATAAATTAGCAGTAGGACGTACATTAAAATTGAAACTTAAATCTTCAGTTGTTCCAGTAAAACGTGCCGTTGCGGTCTGTGAACCAGCGCCAGCAAGAGTTCGGAAAAATTCTGAACGAGTGACATAAGACAATCGAGCGGTAAACAAGCTTGTTTCGTAAAATGCCATAAAGTTATAGTTATTCTTCGATGAACCTGGGAAACCAAAACCGGCATCTCCCACATCTTTATCAAAAGAACTATCAACGTAAGTGTAATTAGCCGATACGCCAAACCCTTCTAGTTCGGGTAGTAGCTCCTCTAAAGGCAAATAAAAGCCAAGTTCCAGACCTTTGACTTCACCATCTGAGAAGTTAATAGGTATAGTGGAGTTAAATAAAGCATCGCCTTGACCCGGTATGGTTTGTCCAAGAACCACTTGATCAATGATGAAATCTCTAACGTCTTTATAAAATATACTGGCTATAAATGCGCCTTTTTTACCGGTATATTTTTCCAATGTAATATCATAATTCCACGCAGTCATAGGATCGAGATCTGGGTTTCCCGCTACCGCATTACCAGGCACCGTTGGATCTTCTGGTACTGTAATCGCCATTATTGGCGCAATTTCTTCGTAATCAGGTCTTGAAAGGGTTTTTGACACACCGAAGCGCAAGGCCAAATCACTTTGCAAGGAAAAGTTAAGGTTTAAACTAGGTAATACTTCCCAATAGTCACCACCTGTAGTTATTGGTACTAAACTAACATTACCGTCTGTATCAACCACTCTTGCTTCCGCACTAGCGGTATTTTCAGTGAAAACAGCACGAACCCCAAAGTTACCGTTAACCGGAACATCCGCCAATTCTGAATCGAGGTTAATTTGTGTGTATAAAGCTGTTATTGTTTCTTCGCTGTCATGTGACGCAGCGGGGTCGATACCAAGCTCATTTACGCCAGTTGTTAATACACGACCGTCAATTGCCGCCACAGCTGAGAAATCCGAAATCTGATAAGTTCTTGGTGCAATCATTGCTGAGGTAAGTAATTCATCAGATAATATTTGCCCCGTAACCCCTGCGTCAGCAATCTCTGCAGCCGGATTGGGTGACAATGCAGAAGGAACAAACTGCACAGCTGCGGTGCGAATAGACAAAATAGAAGTCTTATCATAGTTAACCCCAAATTCCACTGCTGAAAAATGCTCAGTATCGAGATCATAACTGAAATCTAGACTAACGCCATGATTGTCAGCATCAAGTTCGATTTCTCGCACAATACTAAAAATGTAAGTCGCAGCATCTGGGCTTAATAATTCAGAACCAAACCCAATATTAGGTAAACCACTTCTCATATCAAATGAAACTAAAGATTCATCAGCACCGATTTGAAATATGGGAAACCTAAGGTCTTGTTTATAATCAACAGATGACATAAACACATCGAAAGAAGAAGTTAGCTTACCCGTCACCCACTCTAGGTTTAGCCCAGTAACTAAATTCTCAGTGACATTGTTAAACGTCTGATCTTGCATTCTGTAGTTAATAGCACCTGCAAGTTGTGCTTGGCCAAAATCTGCAGATTGCAGCACATTATTTTCGTCAATCTCTATTCCTGACTCATCAAATACAGTGTTGGCCCACATTCCGCCGAACAAAAACTGCCCGTTGTGTCTTTGCGATTTGTTATCAAATTCCGCATATGTGAGATCCCAAACAACCTCTATATTGTCAGATGGCAGCCATTGAATGCCAGTCGAAATTGCAGTTCTATCAGCAGCACTTCTGTTTGGCACGTAAGTTACGGCATTAGGAACGGAAACCCCAGTTATAAGCTCATCTTCACCGGCTACGTTATCATTGTTGACTCTAATATTACTGGTAACGTAGTTCAGATTGACTTGATCTCTAGAAGTATTACTTTCACCTGTAACAAGGGAAATAAAAGCGCCTAAGTCACTCTGTTCATTTCTCCAAGCACCAAATAGATTTACTTTATTACCAGTCTCACCGGCTAAATCATTATAATCACCAGAGACTGAAACAAGTCCAAAGGTTTCTTTGGCATTTAATTGTTTCATATCTAAGGGTCTTAATGTCAGCAGGTTGACCTGTCCAGCTAAGCCACTCTCAGGCCGCGCAGCAGTCTGGCCCTTAGCCACCCTGACGCCACTTAAGATGTTGGATGGAAATACATTAAAATTCATTTTACGCAGGCCACGGGCTTCATTACCTGACGATAAAATTCGGCGACCGTTGATCGTCGAGTTAACAAATTCAGGACCTAACCCGCGGATAGAAACTCTATCTCCATCAGTTCCCGCATCATCGCGCTCTATTTGAATACCCGGCATACGCTGCAACGCGCCAGCAATACTGTCATCAGAAAACTGACCAATATCTTCTGCGGTAATTGCTTCGACTACGGTATTAGAAACCCGTTTTATTTGTTGTGCAGCTTCCAAACTTGAACGAACACCAACGACACTAATTACCTCGGTATCGTCGTTTTGTTTGTCTACTGAGTTGTTTTGGGCAATAGCAGCATTAGCGCAAGGTAGTAATAGTAAAGTAGCAGCAATATTGCACAAAGAACTACGGAAAACGGTAGTTATTTTGTTTGTAGCGAAGGTTTTTAAATCGTTTTGTGTTTTCATTTTCTGTGCCTGTTTTATGAAAATTTATTGTTCTTATTGGTAATCGTTTCACTTAATAAACAACCTTTCACCAACAAAACGACAAAAATAATCACACAAAATTTTAACATGTTCAAGATGTTTTAAATATACAATTAGATTTCATATATAGCATTGGTGTATAATTAGGTTAACCCTGAAAAGGCTTGAGAGAACCTTAATAGGTAGAAAGCGGTTAGTGGCATAAAGGTGAAGATTGCCTAATTGACTTGGATAAAAAGTCACATTGGTAAGGGTTTGTGAATTTGAACGTTATCGATAAATTGAGACAACGTATACGTTATTTCTGTATTTATTTTGTTAACAAATGATTGACAATACGAACAGTCGCCATTATATTTTACTTATAAACTAATATTTCATATTTAAAACACGAGGAAATTATGAGCGAAATCACCCCATCTGCCAATACGATAATAGCGTTGGAAACCCACGATATTCGTTTCCCAACATCTGAATCCCTAGATGGCTCTGATGCCATTAATAAAGATCCTGATTACTCTGCTGCATACTTAACTATCAGCACAGATAAAGGTAATAAAGGCCATGGATTAATTTTTACCATTGGTCGCGGAAACGATATTTGCTGTAAAGCAATAGAAGCACTAGAACATCTTGTAGTTGGTAAAGACTTTAATAAAATCATTCAAAATATTGGTGAGTTTTATGACACTCTACGTTCTGACAGTCAGTTGCGCTGGTTAGGCCCCGAAAAAGGCGTTATTCATATGGCCATTGGTGGTGTGATGAATGCAATCTGGGATATGTGGGCAAAACACGCCAACAAACCTTTGTGGCGTTTATTGGCTGACATGAGCCCAGAAGAGTTTATTAATTGTATCGATTTCAGATATCTTTCAGACGCTCTGACTCGAGATGAAGCTCTGGATATAGTGCGTGCAAATGCAGACTCAAAAGCTGAACGAATTCAGTATTTAGAAGAAAATGGTTATCCTTCTTATACCACTTCAGCTGGATGGCTTGGCTACAGTGACGAAAAATTAAAAAGACTATGCCGAGAAGCATTGGATCAGGGTTTTAAACACATAAAACTAAAAGTTGGACAAGATTTAAATAGCGATATTAGACGCTGTCAAATCGCCCGCGACGTAATCGGCGATGACGTTAAGTTAATGATAGATGCCAATCAAATATGGGAAGTTGATCAAGCCATTGACTGGGTAAATGAATTAGCCCATGTATCCCCTTGGTTTATTGAAGAACCAACTAGTCCAGACGATGTATTCGGCCACAAGAAAATTAAAGAAAACATCGGTGATGTTCAAGTTGCTACTGGTGAGCACTGCCATAACCGAATTATGTTCAAACAATTTATCGCCAATGACGCCATTGATATAGTGCAAATTGACTCCTGTCGTTTAGCCAGTGTTAATGAAATTTTAGCCGTTTATTTGCTAGCAGCGAAATATGGCAAACCAGTTTGTCCACATGCTGGAGGCGTAGGTTTATGTGAATACGTTCAGCACTTATCAATGATTGACTATGTACATATTTCTGCAGATTTAACTGATAGAGTTGTAGAGTTCGTCGACCATTTACACGAACATTTCATTGATCCTTGTGTGATTAAAAACGGGGCGTATGTTGCACCAACTGCACCAGGATATAGTATCGAAATGTTTCAGGAAAGTATCGATGACTACACCTACCCTACAGGCGCACAGTGGCAAAAACGTTTAAACAATAAGACTATAAAACAGGCTTCGTAATGAACGATTTTTTTGATCCCACTTTGCCTGATGTTGCAACGTTAAAAGCGCGAGCTAAGACTCGAATACCCAAATTTGCTTTTGATTACCTGGAAGGCGGTTGTCACGAAGAAATTGGCTTACAACGCAACCGTAGCGATATTCAAGCGGTACAGTTACGCAGCCGATTGTTGCAAAAATTTGATAAATCAGACATGTCGGTTGAGCTTTTTGGCCACAAATACGATGCACCATTTGGTATTGCGCCCATTGGTTTGCAAGGGTTAATGTGGCCCAAAGCACCAGAAATTTTGGCCAAGGCCGCTGCCGATTTGAATGTGCCTTACATATTAAGCACCGTTTCTTCAGCAAGCCTGGAGAACATTGCAGAGATATCTGAAGGCAAAGCATGGTACCAACTTTATAATCCCACGGATAAGAAAATTCGTGAGGATTTATTAAGTAGAATCAAACAAGCTGGTTACAAAGTGTTAGTGGTAACAGTGGATGTGCCGACCTTTGGTTATAGACCACGGGATATGAAAAATGGTTTAGCCATGCCGCCCAAAATGACCTTGTCCAATATTGTGCAAATGTTATCTTGCCCAAGTTGGTTAATGGCAACTGCTTTGGCCGGCAAACCAGAGATGCAAACACTTAAACCTTATATGCCCAAAAATATGCCAACCGACCAATTGGCGGCATTTATGAACAAAACAGTAATGGGCAGAGTCGATATCGAAGGGCTTAAACCGATTCGAGATTTTTGGCAGGGTCCGCTAGTGATTAAAGGTTTAATTAATCAAGATGATGTAGCAGCTGCCATCGAGCTTGGCGCAGATGCTGTAGTGATGTCTAATCACGGTGCTCGTCAACTAGATGTGGGTGAATCTCCCGTAACTCCGTTACAAAAAGCAGCGGCGAAATATGCTAAAAACATCAAAATATTTATGGACAGCGGTTTGCGTTCAGGTACCAATATAGCGTCTGCTTTAGCATGTGGAGCTGATTTTACCTTTTTAGGACGGCCTTTTGTGTATGGTGTTGGCGCCATTGGTAACAAGGGCGGAGTACACACCATCAACTGTCTTAAAATTCAACTTGAACAAGTGATGAATCAACTGGGCTGCGCTAATGTCGCAGATCTTTCGAAGTTTTTAGTGAAGGACTAAGCGGATGAGTACAATGCACAATTCCCCTGTTATACCCAAAAGACAAATTGGCAACACTGATCTCGAGGTAGATACATTAGGTTTCGGCTGTGCTCCTATGGGCAATCTGTATCAGCCAATTAGTGATGATGACTCTAAAGCGGTATTAACTGCCGCTTGGCAGGCAGGCTTCCGTCACTATGATACTGCACCTCATTATGGCCAAGGTCTGAGTGAAAGACGCACAGGTGATCTTTTACGTCCCTTGCAAGGCAAAGACTACGTACTTTCTACTAAAGTTGGGCGTTTGCTCAAGCCAGCAGGCTACGCTAAAGAACGACATGGCTTTATGTCTCCCATGCCTTTCGATATTCAATATGATTACAGCTATGACGGCATAATGCGGTCATTTGAAGACAGCCTACAGCGTTTGGGTTTAGACAGAATTGATATTCTGTATATGCATGATATTGGTCGTGACACCCATGGTGATGAAAACGACAAACATTTTCCGATCGCAATGCAAGGTGGCTATAAAGCCATGGATCAGTTACGCAGCGAAGGGCTGGTAAAAGCAATAGGCTTGGGTGTGAATGAATACCAGGTCTGCGAACAAGCAATGGATCACGGTGACTGGGATTGTTTTTTACTTGCTGGGCGTTACAGTCTACTTGAACAGCAGTCGTTGCAGACATTTTTGCCTAAATGTCAGGCACGAAACACCTCAATTATTATTGGTGGCCCTTACAACTCAGGAATTTTAGCGACTGGAGTTAAAGGTAACAGGACTGCATATTATAATTACGCCCCTGCCCCAGCAGAAATAGTTGAACGGGTCAGCAAAATAGAAGAATTGTGCGAACAATACAATGTAACCTTGGCTGCTGCGGCTCTGCAGTTTCCACTGGCACATCCAAGTGTTGTCTCTGTCATTCCAGGGCTTGGCAACATCAACAGAATAGATAAGACAATAAGTTTATTCAAACAAACCATACCCAGCGAGTTTTGGCAGAGCTTGAAGGCGAACGGTTTGTTAGATAAGCAAGCTCCTGTGCCTACAAATCAAACAACGGATGTTGCTTCTCATGCGAATTGATAGCCATCAACACTTTTGGCAGCGTGAGCTGGGGCATTACAACTGGTTGACTGAAGATTTGGGTGCTATTTATCGAGATTTCTTACCTGAAGATCTGCGTCCACATCTGAAAAAATCAGGTATTGATAAGACAGTGTTGATACAAGCTGCACCAGATATGGACGAAACGAAATACATGTTATCTCTGGCCCACAGTACCGATTTTATAGCAGGCGTTGTTGGCTGGGTTGATATGCAACATGTAGATGCGCCATACCATATCGCCAGACTATCGAAAGATCCCTATTTTAAAGGGATAAGACCTATGATCCAAGATATTGTCGATGATGATTGGATGCTCAAACCCGAACTCAATCCGGCCTTTGTTGCGCTGATGAAACTAAACTTGAGTTTTGATGCGTTAGTCAAACCAAGACACTTAAAGCAATTATTAACCTTGGTCGATCGTTATCCCAATTTAAAAATCGCCATTGATCATGCCGCGAAGCCGAATATTGCCGAAGCACAATTTTCACAATGGGCAGCGGACATTAAAGAATTAGCGAAAAGACCAAATGTATATTGCAAATTATCTGGTTTAGTGACCGAAGCGGGAAACAACCCAAATTTTGATATTTTGGTTCCATACATGCGCCACCTATTCGAGTGTTTTGGTGCTTCACGATTGATGTGGGGTAGTGATTGGCCGGTGCTGAATCTAGCCACAGACTATACCGAATGGGTAGCTTTAACAGAAGCCTTTTTGGCCACGCTGACGAACGAACAGCAAGTACAAATTTGGTCAAAAACGGCCAGTAAATTTTATCGTTTGCAATATCTAGATTAGGTACTGCTGACACTATTGAGATTGTAAAGGGCAAAACTATGAACAAGAATTTATCCGGTAAAACAGCATTGGTGACTGGCGGTGGAAGCGGCATAGGTAGAAGTGTGTGTCTACGATTAGCTGCCGCTGGCGCGCATATATTTGTACTCGACTTAGACGAACAAGCAGCCCAAGAAACCGTCAACCTAATCGAAACGGAAAATGGTTTTGCAAGTGCGCACAAATGCAACGTTGCTGATCATGCCGACGTACAACAAGTGATTAGCGATATCCTAGATAAGCAATCTATCGATATTTTGATCAACAACGCAGGTATTGCTCATGTAGGCAATCTTGAAAACACCAGTGAAGCAGACTTAGACAGACTATATCAAGTTAACGTTAAAGGTGTTTACAACGCTATGTCGGCTACGGTTCCCGCTATGAAAGCCAGAAAATATGGCGTGATCATCAACTTAGCATCGGTAGCATCGTCCGTTGGGATCGCAGATAGATTTGCGTATTCGATGACGAAAGGCGCGGTTTTGACGATGACGTATTCCGTAGCTAAGGATTACATTAATGATGGAATCCGTTGTAACTGTATAGCCCCAGGACGAGTACACACACCATTTGTGGATAATTTCTTAGATAAAAACTATCCCGATAATCGCGATGAAATGTTCGAAAAACTATCTAAGAGCCAACCTATTGGACGTATGGGTAATGCAGAAGAAATTGCAGGTTTGATTAATTATTTATGCTCTGATGAAGCGGCGTTTATCACCGGCTCTAATTTCCCCATCGATGGTGGTTTCGTAACCTTAAATAATTAAACAGAAATTGTGCGAAGAAAGAATTTAAACAAGTTAAATATGAATTGGAGTAACAAATGAAATTAGTACGCTTCGGCAAAAATGGGCATGAAAAGCCAGGAATTGTAGACTCAAACGATCAAATTCGAAGCCTTGAAGGCATAGTAGAAGACATTGATGGACACACTCTCAGCGCTGCAAGTTTAGATAAACTAAGAGATCTAGACCTTAGCACCCTACCCTTAGCCCCTGAAAACGTTCGTATCGGCCCCTGTGTAGGCAAAGTTGGCAAGTTTATATGTATTGGTCTCAACTATAGTGACCATGCTGCTGAATCAGGCATGGCATTGCCGGTAGAACCTGAAGTATTTACAAAAGCCACCAGCGCTATTTGTGGTCCTGATGACAACATCATCAAACCTAAAAATAGCACCAAGCTGGATTGGGAAGTAGAATTAGCGTTAGTCATTGGCAAAGAGGCAAGCTACGTTACTGAAGAAGAAGCACCATCGCATATAGCTGGCTACTGTGTATGTAATGACGTATCTGAGCGAAGCTTCCAACTAGAACGTGGAAACCAATGGGACAAAGGAAAAGGCTGTGACACTTTCGGTCCAATAGGCCCTTGGTTGGTAACCAGTGATGAAGTTGGAAACCCCAACGAGTTAGATATGTGGCTAGAAGTAAATGGCCATCGCTACCAAAACGGCAACAGCCGTACCATGGTATTTAAACCTGCATTTATTGTAAGTTATTTAAGTCAATTTATGAGTTTACAACCTGGCGATATCATTTCTACTGGCACACCACCGGGCGTTGGTTTAGGCCAAAAACCACCGGTATATTTAAACGCTGGTGATAAAATCTCGCTAGGCATTGAACGTCTTGGTACACAAGAGCAGCTTGTAGTTGATTACAAGCAGCCTTAAACCTACCTAATAAACTTATCATTAGCCAACGACTTATATTCGTCTACACTGTGAGATTTAAGTCGTTGGATTCATCTTCTATCCGCAATCACCAAAGCTGTTTTTTAGAATTGTATCTAACCTTCTCGGTTTCACTGCTCCTTCACTTAACTAGCAAACAAATCTATAGCCGAATACCTTGCCCTGTAGTCATTAAACTAAAAAGTAGTGCCTGAGACACTGCTCTATGCAGTATAAATTTAAACAAGCTAGACAAATGCGCTGCAAGAACAAAAAACAAAGCCAGAACGAGGTATGAAAAGATGAAGGTTAAAACGTGGAATAGTGGTAAAAGCCAGCAGTTTCTAGCAATATTGAAGAGGTAATTTTATAGCGTTTTACATCGAAAACGGAAAAGTTAGAGCCGGAGTAGAAGGTTCTATAAAAGTAGAATGTTAAAAACTTCTAATTTCGAGTATTTTCAATATCAGTAGAAGTGGTTTGAGAGCTTGCGGGAGTGCTAACAACGGCTAAAACAACTAGGAAAAGTACAGTGGCAAAAACACCCGTTAAACCAAACCCTTTTGACGAACGATTCATTTTATTTCTCTTATTATTATTTTAAAATAGTAATTGTTGTCGGTAAGTTTATGCAAGTCCATTTGGTAAAAATATCATCTCTGATAACTACACCTAGATTAGACTTTAGTCTAAACCCGTTTTTCCCAATTGACAAGGGATTATTTAATTAAATCAACGATCTAACGTACAACTATAATTCATTAAAAAAGCGCCTAAAAAATTAGGCGCTTTTAGATTTTTTAGATTCGTAATTGTAGTAAATCGCTTTCTTTGTGGTTAGCCAGCAAAGACTCGTGCATTTCTAAACATTCTCATCCAAGGACCATCTTCTTGCCACTCGTCTGCTTGCCACGAATTTGCCACGGCTCTAAACACTCGCTCAGGATGCGGCATCATAATAGTGGCACGACCATCACTGGAGGTGAGTCCTGAAATCCCGTCCGGAGAACCATTCGGGTTGGCTGGATACTGTTCTGTGACATTTCCCCAATTATCCACATATTTCAACGCAACATGTTGATTATTTTGAACTTGTCGAAGATGACCAGTATGTTTAAATTCTGCTCTTCCCTCGCCATGTGAAACAGCTATGGGTAGACGTGAACCCTGCATGCCAGCAAAGAATATTGATTTACTCTCTTGAACTTCCAACATCGACACTCGCGCCTCAAATCGTTCCGATTGGTTCGTTACAAAATGCGGCCATAAATCAGCACCAGGAATCAGAGATTTCAAATTTGAAAGCATTTGACAACCATTACATACGCCTAAGCTAAACGAATCTTGCCGATGGAAGAACTGTTCAAATTGATCGCGGGCATAGTTATTAAACAAAATGGACTTAGCCCATCCTTCCCCTGCTCCCAGCACATCACCATATGAGAAACCACCACAGGCAACCAAACCAGCAAACTGATCTAACGCGACGTTCTGACCAATAACATCACTCATATGCACATCAATTGCGTTAAAACCTGCGCGATTGAATGCAGCGGCCATTTCGTTTTGAGAGTTAACACCTTGCTCACGTAAAATAGCGATTTTAGGTTTAATACCTTTCGAAATATAAGGTGCAGCAACATCTTCATTGATGTCGTAGCTTAGCTCACAATGTAAACCTGGATCCTGCGCATTCCCTTTGGCTTGCCACTCTTGGTCCACACATTCAGGGTTATCTCTTAAGCGTTGCATCTTGTCTGTGGTTTCTGCCCAAATCAGACGATAGTAGCCGCGCTCTTGTGATATGACTTTTTGTTGTTTATGACTAATTTCAATTCTGTCTGAATTGTTTAGACTTCCAACTACATGGGTGACTTCAGTAAGATTATGTTGACTTAGCACTTGGTTGACTTTATCTAAGTTGGATTTCGTCACCTGAACCACTGCGCCTAATTCTTCGTTAAACAATACTGACTGCGCATCCCCCTTGAAACTATCTAATTGAACGTCAATGCCTGTATGTCCAGCAAAAGCCATTTCAACCAAAGTAGTGAACAAACCACCATCAGATCTATCGTGATATGCCAACAATAACTCTTGATGCACCAAAGTTTGCATTGCTTCAAAGAAAGATTTTAGTAATTTAGGCTTAGTGACATCAGGAGCTTGATTACCTAACTGACTGTATACCTGAGCCAAACAAGAACCACCGATACGATTGCGTCCTTCACCCAAATCTAAACATAATAAAAGCGTATCACCCTTATCGGTTCTTAGCTGCGGAGTTAGCGTATTACGGATATCTCGGACCGCACCAAAGGCGGTGATAATTAATGACAATGGTGAAGTTACCGCCTTGTCTTGTTGCCCATCTGGCTGCTCTTCTTGCCATTGGGATTTCATTGACATTGAATCTTTTCCAACCGGAATAGTTAAGCCCAGTTCAGGACATAGCTCTTCACCAACGGCCTTCACAGCTTCATATAAACCTGCATCTTCACCCGGGTGTCCGGCTGCTGCCATCCAATTGGCAGACAGTTTGATGCGATTCAATGAGCCAATATCTGCTGCAGCAATGTTAGTTAAAGATTCACCAACTGCCATTCGTGCTGACGCTCCGTGATTCAATAGTGCAATAGGTGTGCGTTCACCAACCGACATTGCTTCACCTTGATAGCTATCAAATGAAGACGCTGTCACTGCGACGTCAGCCACCGGAATTTGCCAAGGGCCGACCATTTGATCACGACTCACTAATCCCGTGACGCTGCGGTCACCAATAGTGATTAAGAAGGTTTTTTCTGCCACAGTAGGCAAACGTAAAAGACGTTCCGCTGCTTCATTTATGTCTACAGATTCGGCTTTAAAGTCATCCCCTGCGGCTTTTTTAGAGGTCACATCACGATGCATTTTCGGTGGTTTACCCAACAATACGTCTAATGGCAAATCAATTGGTAAGTCATTGAAGTGGTCATCATGCAATGCCAAATGAGGCTCTTGTGTGGCTTCGCCAACAACCGCAAAAGGAGCTCTTTCACGACGACAAATAGATTCAAATAATGGCAGCTTGTCAGGGGCCACGGATAATACGTAGCGTTCCTGTGATTCGTTACACCAAATTTCATGGGGAGCCATACCGGGTTCGTCATTGGGCACATTTCTGAGTTCAAATTTACCACCGCGACCACCGTCATTCACCAATTCAGGGAAGGCATTTGATAAACCACCAGCGCCAACATCATGAATAAACTGAATAGGATTATTGTCACCTAACTGCCAACAACGATCGATAACTTCCTGACAACGTCGCTCCATTTCTGGGTTACCCCGTTGCACAGATGCAAAATCCAAATCCTCATTAGATTCACCAGATGTCATGGAAGAAGCAGCGCCTCCCCCTAGTCCAATGTTCATGGCCGGTCCACCTAGCGCAATTAACTTTGCTCCAACGGTGATTTCGCCTTTTTGAGTATGCGATTGACGAATATTTCCTAATCCACCAGCCAACATAATTGGTTTATGATAACCACGTACTTCCACACCATTGAAACTATTTACCTGCTGTTCATAAGTACGGAAATAACCAAGAATATTCGGGCGACCAAATTCGTTATTAAACGCAGCACCACCTAAAGGTCCTTGCTGCATAATTTCCAATGCATTAACAATTCGCTCAGGTTTACCATAAGCCGTTTCCCAAGGCAGCGCATATCCAGGAATATTTAGGTTTGAGACACTGAACCCCACTAACCCAGCTTTCGGCTTAGAACCTCTTCCAGTGGCACCTTCATCACGAATCTCACCGCCAGAACCTGTAGCTGCGCCTGAAAAAGGAGAAATAGCGGTAGGGTGGTTATGGGTTTCCACTTTCATCAAAATATCAATATTTTCATGATGATATTCGTACTCATGGGATTCTGGGTCAGGGAAAAAGCGACCCGCTTTCCATCCTTCCATTACCGCTGCGTTATCACTGTATGCTGAATGCACAAAATCAGGATTCAACTCAAAGGTATTTTTAATCATTTTGAACAGCGATTTAGACTGTTTAGCGCCATCAATCGTCCAATCGGCATTGAAAATTTTATGTCGACAGTGCTCAGAGTTGGCTTGGGCAAACATGTAAAGTTCAATGTCGTTTGGATTACGACCTAGACGCTGGAAATTTTCAACTAAGTAGTCAATCTCGTCATCGGCAAGGGCAAGACCCATTTCAACATTGGCTGCGCTTAAGGCTTCTCGGCCACCTGCAATCACATCCACGCTGCTATAAGGTTTCGGCGAATCCTCTACAAATAACATTTCAACTTGGTCAAAATCAGACATTACCGCTTCTGTCATACGGTCATGTAATATTTGTTGCAATTCTGCGTGTTGTTCTGCGCTTAACTCAGCAGCAAATTTTAAATAGTATGCGCAGCCTCGCTCTATTCGTTTAACTTCTTTGAGTCCACAATTGTGTGCAATATCAGTCGCTTTAGAAGACCATGGAGAAATAGTCCCAGGTCTTGGCACCACTAATATTAGCTCTCCTTCTGGATCATGAGCTGGAATAGCTGGACCATAGGTGAGTAATTGAGTTAAAACTTGTGTCTGCTCTGAGGTTATGTCCGACTCAATTTGTGCAAAATGCACAAACTCAGCATAAATTTCAGCAATGGGAAGTTGAGCAGAAGTAAAACGTTGAAGTAATTTTTCAACACGAAAATCAGATAGCGCAGGGGCACCACGAAGGACTAGCATAGGCTATTACCAAAGTTACTGGAACTTGACCATTTAGTCTGCCAAAGTTCACGATTTCAGGAAGTTTTGAGGCGCGAATTATAGTGTAAAATCAATCTATTGATAAGCATCAATCGGTCTGATTTGAAAGTTTTTAGTGTTCAATTGCATTATTCCCCTAGATGAATTCAAACAATTTCGTCACAATGAGGGAATTAACCTGTTTTAAAAGGGAATCTGTGAAGAAAACAGTTTTACGGTTTTTACTACTGAACTTAGTGCTCGTGCTCAGTGCATGCGAAAAACCGCAACAATCCAGTACATTGGCACGCATCTTAGATCAAGGTGTACTCAAAGTTGGAACCAATTATGGTTTAACGACGTATTTCAATGGCCCAGTTGGACCAGAGGGATTTGAATATGAACTAGCCAGCGGCTTCGCTAGCTATCTAGGCGTGCGGCTGGAAGTTTTCCCTTACTACACTCTAAACGAACTATTTCCGCAACTTGCTAATCATCACCTAGATTTAATTGCTGCAGGGATTAGCGTAACCAATGAACGAGCAGAATTATTCCGCTTTGGTCCTGCGTATCAAAATATCAGCCAAAAAGTGGTGTTCAAACAAGGTAATGAACGCCCTAGGAGTGCCACAGATCTAACCGAAGAAATGTTAGTCATTGCCGGTAGCAGCCATGCAGAAACATTACGGGAATTTAAACCTTTTCATCCACAGCTGAGCTGGCAAGAAACAGATGACAAAGACGCAGAAGAACTAATGGAAATGGTGTTAAACGATGAACTTGCCTACACCATAGTAGATTCTAATATATTAGCAGTGCTACGCAGAAGACACCCTGAACTCAGTATTGGATTCACCATTAGCAAAGAACAAGGCGTGGCATGGGCCTTAGATAAGAGCCAAGATGATTCTTTATTAGCGGCCCTTATCGAATACTTTGGCCTAATTCAATCAAATGGCACCCTTGCCGCGTTAGAAGATAAGTACTTTGGTCATGTAAGACAATTTAACTATGTTGATACCCGCGAATTTATTCGCTCAGCAAGAACTAATTTACCCAACTTTAGACAGTGGTTTGAGCAACATGCGCAAAATTTAGATTGGCGTCTATTAGCAGCGATGAGCTATCAGGAAAGTCACTGGAATCCGAAAGCAAAATCCCCAACCGGTGTCCGCGGGATGATGATGTTAACCTTAGCTACAGCAGAAGATTTAGGAATTGAGTCTCGATTAGACCCGGAACAAAGCATTCGTGGCGGAGCAGAATACTTTGCCAATTTATTAAGTCGAATTCCTGCACGCATTCAAGAGCCTGATCGAATTTGGTTTGCCTTGGCGTCTTACAATATAGGACTAGGCCATTTAGAAGATGCGCGGGTACTGACCCAAAGACAAGGTGGCAACCCCGATATGTGGATAGACGTTAAAAAACGTTTACCTCAATTACGTCAGAAAAAATACTACAAAACCACCCGTTATGGATATGCACGAGGGGATGAAGCTGTTACTTATGTTGACAACATACGGCGGTACTATGATACATTAATGTGGCTAGACGGGCAGGATGCCGAAACCCTCGATGAAGCTGAAGACGCAGCTCAAGCTCAAGAAAACTAAACCATCCAAAATTTACGCTGTTTATTGACTTGTCATATAGCAGTCACATTTGCATGCCAAGCTAATAACAACTAAATGATTCATTTGTTTCAATTTAAATATTTATGAAACTAATGGGAAATTTAACTGTCTATAGTAATTAACGCGTTTTATTTAAACAAAATAGGAGAATAATCCTCACAGGAGTTACCATGAGAAAAAGAAATACACTAAACAGAAAAATGAAACCCGGCAATAGTAGCCGAAGAAGACTAATGTTGAAAAAAGTACACCAGAAAGTATTAGTTAGGCGTCAAAATTTTCAACAATTTGATTTACAAGAAACCTTTGCTGAAGCGAGCTAAAATAAGCTTCAGCTAGAAAGCGCCAAGGGCAATTTTGTTTTTCATATTGTCTGTGCTTTCAAACTGCCTTTAAGTTCAAACATCCTCTTTGCTTACCACAATACCTACAGCGTAAAATACCAAATCACCTGTATCATTTGAAAACAATGCTTCTAAGCAAAATTTTAAAATTTGTGGTTCGTCAGTTTGTCCCATTTTGAATTTTAGCTAATTGCTTTTGGGCTTTTTTCTGCTCTCGACGCATCTTAAAAAAGTCTGATATTTTAGTTGCACACTGAGCAGCTAGAACATCACCTTGTACTTCGATTTGATGGTTCAATCTTTCATCGTTGAGTAAGTTCATCAAACTACCAGCAAACCCCGTTTTATAATCTTTTGCGCCAAATACTAAACGTTTTATTCGAGAATGAACAAGCAACCCTGCACACATGGGACAAGGCTCTAACGTAACATAGAGAGTACAATCCACCATGCGATAGTTATTTAGGACTTTCCCTCCTTCTCGAATGGCTATCATTTCTGCGTGAGCAGATGGATCATGTAAATTGATCGACTGGTTCCAGCCTTGGGAAACCAACTTATTATCCTTGATCAACACTGCACCAACCGGTACTTCGCCAATTTTCCACGCATTATCTGCCAACGATAGAGCATAGTTCATCCAATACTCATCTTGCATGTGAATTTCATCTGGGGGATTTAGGATTGTCATTCTAATAATACTAAAAACATTGGTTAATTTGCTCAAAAAGTTGGTTATTTAACTAATTAACATATCAAGTGAAGTCCACTATAAAACGTAAACCATTGATATTAATAAGAAATAAAAGTTGGTTAAAAATATGCAAAACAAGTTTATAACGGCAAAACATACTAATACGATTACACTACGTCAGTCAAAGGAGACGATGCTATGAATTTAACCGCCATCGCAATTATTGCAATCATATGCTGGACCATTATTAAATTAACCGGTAAAGATAAAAAAGAAGTCAAACAGGTGACCCAACCTCAGCAAGAAAACGACGAATTAAAACAACAGCTCACGGTGATGCAGGAACGAATTGCGGTACTTGAAGCCATTGTTACCGATGAAAAGTATGTGCTTAAACGGGAATTTGATAATTTAGAGCGCAATAAAGCGGCGTAACCCCCATAAAAAGGCGATAGTAATATCGCCTTTATTGTACCCTACAGACTCGTTACGATTCCCAGTTTAAAATCAACGAGAATAAAATAGCTTGCTGGTTACCGCCCGACCAGGACGCAAATTATTGGAATATCGAAGCAAAATGCTCTGCTGTTGGTTTAAACGGGACAGTTAAGTCTACAATTTCTAATTCCCTTCACAATATCAATAAGTTCCTTAGCTGAGACCTAAACATAGTCGGATATTATGCTCCTATCGTATTCAATCATTCATTAAAAATATCAGTTATTAATGCCATGCTCAGATTTTTTATTGTTTGCGGCTTGAGTAACCCGATATTTCATTTGATTGGACCGCGCCGAGCGTTCGCCATTGTGATTGAACAAGCTCCAGGGCTTGCAGAAAATTTACCGCTAGGATATTGTTGTCACTAACAACATAAATTAGAGACTTTCCGATGGACTCAAAGCTTAAGCGCGCAGAAGCGCTTTACGAAGCAGTTAACCAGTTAATCCGTGTACATCAGTTCCGTGATCGTGAAAGCATATGCTGTCATAACGTGTCGGTCGCTCAGTGCTACGCCCTCGAAACGCTTGTAAAACGTGGTCCTTTAAGGCTTAAAGCGTTAGCTGAAGATATGTGCCTTGATAAAAGTACTGCAAGTCGCGTAGTTGATTCACTGCTGCGTAAAGGTTATGCACTCAAGAACTTAGATCCCCTTGATCAGCGCGCAGTTCAGCTTTCGTTGAGTCCTGATGGCCATGCGCTTTATTCCACCATACATAAAAGTCTGATTGCAGAAGAAGCATCCATGATATCTGACATCTCTGATGAAGTGGTCGATGCAGCTATTGTACTGTTGGAAAAGCTTACCGTAGCAGCGCGGGCCCGACTCGGCACTTAAACTATTTTTTTAACTACATTGTTGTTAGTAACAACATTTTTCAGAGGTTTATCTATGAATTACAATAACGAAAACTTGCCTATCGCCGTTATTGGCGCCGGTCCTATCGGTTTAAGTTCAGCAGTTAACTTGCTCGACGCAGGGCTTACACCCATTATTTTTGAATCAGGTGATTGTGCCGGTTCCAACCTAGCAAGTTGGGGTCATGTGCGTATGTTTTCGCCTTGGTCATACAACATGGATCCCAAAGCCGTTTCTCTACTTAAGAAACAGGGCTGGGACGAACCGGAGCTGAGCGCATTTCCGACCGGAAGCGAACTGCTTGAATGCTATGTGTTGCCTTTAGCATCCCACGAGAAGGTTGCCCCTCACCTACATTTGAATACCCGTGTTGTTAACGTCAGCCGCCAATATCACGATATTTTACGCAATGAAATGCGGGAGCGCGCGCCATTCGTGGTGCGTGTTTCAAACCCCGAAGGTGATCGCGATATCCTTGTCCAGGCCGTAATCGATGCCTCTGGTACCTATCAGACACCCAACTGGCTTGGCGCTCATGGTATTCCAGCTATTGGTGAGCTTACGGCTTCGCAATCAATTACTTACGGTGTGCCTGATATTCTCGGTTCTTGCAATAAACAGTACGCAGGCAAGTCCGTACTCGTCATCGGTGGCGGCCATTCGGCATTTAACGCATTACAGGATTTAGTCAAACTCTCTGATCAAACTGATGGCATGCGGGTTCTATGGGGAATACGCGGCTCCTCCGTCGATAACATTGTGCGCTCACCAAAAAATGATGAGCTGCAAGAACGTAGAAGCCTCGAAGTTCATATCCAAAAATTACTGGATGAAGGAAAAATCGAGGTATTTACTAATATAGCAATAGAAAAAATCAACTGTGAAAATGACAAACTGATCGTAAAAAGCCATTCATCTCAACTACCGCCAGTAGATAAAATCATTGCAGCTACTGGGTTTCGCCCTAACCTTCAGTTGCTATCTGAATTGCGTACCTCCATTGATCCTGCTACGCAAAGTCCGGTTAATCTCGGTCCACTTATTGATCCTAATCTTCATAGTTGTGGTTCAGTTCCTGAGCATGGCGCCGCTGAGCTTTCTCACCCAGAAACCGGTCTTTATGTTGTTGGTATTAAAAGCTACGGCCGTGCACCAACATTTCTGCTAAAAACGGGCTATAAACAGGTTAAGTCAGTCACGTCTAAATTAGCGAATCAGGTAATCGATGATGATCCTGTTGCGAATCGCTCCTTTTCTTGTGATGACGTTGCCCTCAATCGAAGTTGCTCAGCATAAAAGTCTCGCCCTCTAATCCTAGCTTTGTTAATAGGCTTAG
This sequence comes from Alteromonas sp. M12, assembly GCF_037478005.1. Lineage (NCBI taxonomy): Bacteria > Pseudomonadati > Pseudomonadota > Gammaproteobacteria > Alteromonadales > Alteromonadaceae > Alteromonas > Alteromonas sp. M12. The sequence continues at coordinate 3,295,765 of NZ_CP144164.1, forward strand.
GCTGAATTGGGGGCATTTTTCTTTTGTTGAATATGGTGAGAGAAATGACCTACTTTATTCGAAGTCATCCGCTATTCATTGTCGTGCTCGCTCAGCTATGTGGAACTTCGCTTTGGTTCTCGGTTAATGGGGTGGGCTTGGCTCTCATTCATGATGTTGGGCTAACAGAGAAAGATCTTGGATGGTTAACTCTCACTGTTCAGGCTGGTTTCATTACTGGTACCCTATTTATTGCCACCACAGGTCTGGCTGATCGATTACGCGCCAGCCGCATTTTCGCCCTTTCCTCTTTAGCTGGTGCGTTAGCAAATGCCAGCTTTGTGTTGGTGGCAGCCCATCCACCATTTGATCTGCTATTACGTTTTTTTACCGGTCTGTGCTTAGCCGGTATCTACCCTCTTGGTATGAAGCTAGTGATTGGATGGACACCTAAATATGTCGGGGCCGCTCTAGCATGGCTAGTAGGAATGTTAACACTAGGCACTGCTCTACCTCATCTATTGCGTGGCGCGACTTTCGGGTTACCTTGGGAATGGACACTTCTGGGCGCTTCTGGGTTGGCTTTGCTAGGTGGCGTGGCTATCTTTGCTCTAGGTGATGGCCCACACCTACCGTCTTCAAGTAATAAAGTACGACTACGAGATGGGCTAGCAGCCTTAACTGAAAGGCGTTTCCGCGCAGTGGCAATCGGCTACTTTGGCCACAGCTGGGAGCTTTATGCAATGTGGACCCTTATTCCATTTATGGTGTCTCGTGAAATGGGACGTCTCGACATTCAGAGTTTATCGAACCCATTGATATCGTTTTCCATCATCGCGCTAGGTCTGGTGGGCTGTGTGGGTGGTGGAGCACTGAGCAGAAGTATAGGGAGTCTGTCTGTGGCGCGCTTGGCTCTTGGGTCCTCCGGACTTATCTGTATGATTTATCCATTGGTTGCCTTTTTGCCGCCAAAAGTGATGTTAGTTTTACTCTGTATTTGGGGCCTGACAGTTATTGCGGATTCGCCTCAGCTATCGGCTCTGGCTGCTCAAACAGCTCCAAGAGAACGTATCGGTTCAACCTTGGCCATGTTAAATGCTATAGGCTTTGCTTTGACCATTCCATCAATTGCGTTGACCACAGCGCTGTGGCAATGGCAAGGGGTTTGGGTAGTATGGTGGTTACTTCCAGGGCCAATTTTAGGGCTTTGGGCGATGCGCAGGCTAGATCGGCAAGGATAATGTGCAATACCTCCTACAAGTGTGCGCCTGCTTGTAGCCTATTCTCTTGTCTGGGCGTATTGGCCTGCTACCTCTACTAAGGTTACACCTGCCTAACCAAGCTCAATAATTAGGTTTGTTCTGCTACACAACCCAAAAGCCCAGCGCGAACGCTGGGCTTTGAGATTTATTTTGATATGGCTAAATATTGCCAGATGTAGTTTGTTGGAAGCTATTATTCCCACTCAATGGTAGCAGGTGGTTTACCAGAGATGTCATAAACCACGCGAGAAATGCCATCAATTTCATTAATGATGCGATTAGATACTTTACCTAAAAAGTCATAAGGTAAATGTGCCCAGTGAGCGGTCATAAAATCAATGGTTTCTACTGCACGTAGGGAAACCACCCAATCATACTTTCTCGCATCGCCCATCACACCAACTGAGCGCACAGGTAGAAATACGGTAAAAGCTTGACTCACTTTGTGGTACAAATCAGCATTATGTAATTCTTCGATGAAGATTGCATCGGCTCGACGCAGTAAATCACAGTATTCTTTTTTCACCTCTCCTAATACGCGAACCCCTAAACCAGGTCCCGGGAAAGGGTGACGATAAAGCATGTCGTAAGGTAAGCCTAATTCTAAACCAATTTTGCGTACCTCATCTTTAAACAGTTCGCGCAATGGTTCAACTAGTCCCATTTCCATATCATCGGGTAACCCCCCCACATTGTGATGTGATTTGATAACGTGGGCTTTACCGGTTGCTGAACCTGCTGACTCAATGACGTCTGGATAAATAGTGCCTTGCGCAAGCCACTTGGCATTTTTTAACTTTCTCGATTCTTCATCAAACACACCAACAAATTCACGACCGATTATTTTGCGTTTAGCTTCTGGGTCTTCTTCCCCTTCAAGGGCGGCTAAAAAGCGTGGTTCAGCGTCAATTTTTATAATGTTGAGACCAAAATGATCACCGAACATTTCCATGACCTGTTCACCTTCATTGAGTCGCAGCAAGCCATTGTCAACAAATACACAGGTGAGGTTTTTACCAATTGCTTGATGTAGCAACATTGCGGTTACTGAGGAATCAACGCCGCCAGATAATCCTAGAATAACTTGATCGTCACCGACTTTTCGCTTAATTCGCTCAACTGCATCTTCAATAATACTCGCTGCCGTCCACAATTTCTGACACCCACAAATATCCATCACAAAATGAGACAAGATGCGCATTCCTTGACGGGTATGAGTGACTTCTGGATGAAATTGAACACCATAAAATTGGCGAGACACGTCAAACATTGCGGCATGAGGACAACTTGCAGTTTGTGCACCAGTAACAAAGCCTTCCGGTATTTCTAAAACTTTGTCGCCATGACTCATCCACACATCTAACAAGCCATTTCCGTTGCTACCAATATGGTCTTCAATGTTTGCTAACAATGGAATATTTTCGATCACTTCAACTTGTGCGTAACCAAACTCGCGCTTATCAGAACCTAAAACTTTTCCGCCCAACTGGGCCGCCATAGTTTGCATACCGTAACAAATACCAAATACTGGAACCCCAGCATTAAATACGTATTCAGGCGCTCGTGGTGAATTAGCTTCAGTTACTGATTCGGGACCGCCAGAAAGAATAATCCCATTTGGATTAAACTGTTTAATTTGCTCTTCACTTACATCCCATGCCCAAAGCTCACAATAAACGCCAATTTCTCGTACGCGACGGGCTATAAGTTGGGTATATTGAGAACCAAAATCAAGAATTAAAATACGTTGATCATGAATATTAGTGGTCATGGAAAATCTCGTGTTAATAGTATAAAAGCAGGTATTGGCATCAACGCCAATACCTAAGATTGAACAACTAGCTACATTAGCCTAAACGGTAATTAGGCGCTTCTTTGGTGATGCTGACATCATGTACATGGGATTCTCCCATACCTGCTGCCGTCACTTTTACAAATTGTGGTTTGGTACGTAAAATATCAATCGTAGCGCTTCCGGTTAGTCCCATTGCTGAGCGTAACCCACCCATTTGTTGATGGATAATGTTAGAAATTGGACCTTTGTAAGCAACCCGGCCTTCAATCCCTTCAGGCACCATTTTTTCTTCTGATTTAGTATCTTGGAAATAACGATCTGAAGAGCCATGGCTTTGATTCATAGCGCCAAGTGACCCCATACCACGATAAGACTTATAATAACGACCTTGATATAACTCAACTTCACCTGGTGCTTCTTCGGTTCCGGCCAGCATACTACCGACCATGACACAACTTGCACCTGCCACTAAGGCTTTGGCAATATCGCCGGAGAAACGAATACCACCGTCAGCGATCACAGGAATATCTCGACCTTCAAGGGCCTCTACTGCATCTGCTACTGCGGTTATTTGCGGTACTCCACAACCTGTCACAATACGAGTTGTACAAATTGAACCTGGGCCGATCCCAACTTTCACGGCATCAACACCGGCATCAGCAAGGGCTAAAGCCCCCTCAGCTGTGGCAACATTACCTGCAATAATTTGAATATCAGGAAATGCCTTACGGGTTGCAGCTACGCGGTCTAAAACGCCTTGAGAATGACCATGGGAGGTGTCTATTAATAAAACATCTACTCCAGCTTCAACTAAGGCTTGAATACGTTCTTCTGTTCCAGGACCGACACCGACAGCTGCGCCAACACGCAAACGACCTAATTCATCTTTACAAGCATTAGGTTTATTTTCGGCTTTCTGGAAATCTTTAACCGTTATCATGCCTTTGAGTTTGAACGCATCATCGACCACTAGAATTTTTTCAACGCGGTGTTCATGCATCAGTTCTAGCACTTCGTCAGAGGCTGCGCCTTCGGGCACGGTAACCAATCGTTCTTTGGGCGTCATCACGCTAGACACAGGTTGATCGAGTTTATTTTCAAAACGCAAATCACGGCCAGTTACAATTCCGATTAGATTATTATCATCATCAACGACAGGAAAACCTGAGAAACCATGATATTTACTAAGGGCATTGATCTCGCCCAAGGTGGCTTGAGAACTTACGGTTACGGGATCCGATACCACTCCACTTTCGTATTTTTTAACAGCACGAACGTGATTAGCTTGTTCTTCAATAGCCATATTTTTATGGATGAATCCCATTCCGCCTTCTTGTGCAAGGGCAATAGCTAACCGTGCCTCAGAAACAGTATCCATGGCGGCAGAGATTAATGGGATATTCAATGATACACTGCGGGTTAATCTGGTGCGCAGATCGGCAGTGTGAGGTAACACAGTGGAGTGCCCAGGAACTAAGAGTACATCATCAAAAGTCAGGGCTTCTTTAGCAATCCTCAACATGCAATTACACCTATATTTAGCGGGTTTTAATTGCGGCGTGATTGTAGCGGTTTTGCGTTATCAGGTAAACTGAATTTGTAGTAAAATTTCAAAAGTTTTTGGTGTTAATCAATTTACCGTATACATTTATTTGCATTATTCTCCATTTTGCTAAAAATATTGCCTTTTAACGTTCCTTTGAAGGCCAACATTTTTGGAGGAATTAGGGGAAACAGTTCAATATTCAAGGAATTTATGCCAAACCAATCTAACTCTTCAAAAAATATATTTACTGTTAGCCAATTAAATCGACTCGCCCGTTCGGTGTTGGAGTCAGAAATTGGTCAAATTTGGTTATCTGCAGAGATTTCTAATTTTGTCGCGGCTGCTTCTGGGCATTGGTATTTTACCCTCAAGGATGCCCGCGCCCAAGTTAAAGCGGCCATGTTTCGTGGTGCAAACTCTCGTATAAAAGTGCGTCCCAAAGAAGGTGACAAGATATTAGTTCGTGCGTCAGTGGGTCTTTACGAAGCCCGTGGTGATTATCAAATTGTTGTCGATTTCATGGAACCAGAAGGTGAGGGTCAATTAAAACAGCAATTTGAAATGTTAAAAATCAAACTCGCTGAAGAAGGGCTATTCGCCACATCACACAAAAAATCACTGCCTGAGACAATTCAGCGAGTGGGCGTAATTACATCAGCAACCGGTGCCGCATTGCACGACATTTTAACGGTATTAAAACGCAGAAACCCACTCATTTCTGTCATTGTGTACCCATCTCAAGTACAAGGCAAATTAGCTCCTATGCAGCTTTGCCAAGCAATAGATAAAGCGGTACAACGAAATGAAGTAGACGTTCTTATTATTGGTCGAGGCGGCGGTTCTCTTGAGGATTTATGGTGCTTTAACGATGAAAGCCTAGCTAGAAAGATATTTTCCTGTGTCATTCCAACCATCAGCGCTGTTGGCCATGAAGTTGACGTCACCATTGCTGATTTTGTGGCAGATGTGCGCGCCCCTACTCCTTCTGCAGCTGCAGAGTTAGTCAGTTCAGATATTTTAGAAGTGCTACAAAGCTTACAAAATTTAAAGTCGCGATTACACCGCAGCATGGTCGGTCAAACTCAATTTCATAAACACAGATCGCAAATTTCTAGCCAACAATTAAAGACGCTCCACCCGGAAAATCGAATCAAACAACAAAGCCAACATTTGGATCAAATGCAGATGTTGTTAGAGCATAGATTTAAGCGCAAATTCCAAGACAGTGCGAATAAAGTGCAACGGATAACACAGCGACTACATAATCGCTCGCCAATCAATAGGCTAGAAAGATTAATGGAAAATAATAAAATTCTGATTAATCAACTGAATAAATCGACAACAAACTTTATAGTCAGTAAACAACTTCAGCTTGCCAAGGCCTCTGAATTACTGGATAGCGTAAGCCCGCTTTCGACCCTATCCCGTGGCTATAGCATTACCTACAAAGGCAGTGAAATCATTAAAAACAGTAGTCAGTTAAAACAAGATGATGAGATAACCACCCGATTTCATGATGGCTCGGTCAATAGCTTAGTAACGGGGAAATAAAGTGTAACAGCTGGCAGTTTGTAGCAACTGCCAGTGTCCACTAGGTTAGCTCTAGTTAGGGCTTTTTATGATGGGTCATTAAACGCTTGCGTTTACGCTGTTGTGATAACGTAAGCTTGTTGGTCTTGCCTTCGAATGGGTTAGCCCCTTCTTTAAACTCGACTCGTATTGGCGTTCCCATAGTTTGTAATGACTTACGATAGTAGTTCATCATATAACGCTTATAAGCTGAAGGTAAGTCTTCTACTTGGTTTCCATGAATAATGATGACCGGCGGATTATATCCTCCAGCATGAGCATATTTCATTTTAACTCTTCGACCACGTACCATCGGCGGTTGATGGTCTTCTTGAGCCATTTCCATGATTCGAGTGAGCATGGAGGTGTTGATTCGTTTAGTAGCAGAAGCATACGCTTCTTGCACAGATTCAAACAAATGCCCTACTCCGGTTCCATGCAATGCCGAGATAAAGTGAATTCTAGCGAAATCAACAAAACCTAAGCGACGGTCTAGCTCTCGTTTAATATCTTCTTTGATATCTTTTGATAAACCGTCCCATTTATTAACAGCTATGACCAAAGAGCGTCCGGCATTAAGAACAAAACCGAGTAAACTCAAATCTTGATCCGCTATACCTTCTCTAGCGTCAATGCATAACAAAACAACATTCGCTTCTTCAATGGCTTGTAAGGTTTTAATGATGGAGAATTTTTCTACGGCATCAGATACTTTTTTACGTTTACGAACACCGGCCGTATCAATCAATACGTATTCACGTCCGTCTCGTTCCATTGGAATAAAGATACTGTCTCGGGTAGTGCCTGGCATATCGAACACAACAACGCGTTCTTCACCTAAAATACGGTTGGTTAAGGTCGACTTCCCAACATTGGGTTTGCCCACAATCGCCAACTTAATCGGCAAGCTCTGTAAACGTAGCAACTCTGCTTCAGCATTTTCACCGTCATCGTTACGCACAACTTCGGGTATGTGCATATCTGGATAAAGCTTTTCAATTGGCTTTAATGACTTTTCTAACAGTTGTGTCACCCCACGACCGTGAGCAGCAGCAACCTGTGAAATTTCGCCTAAGCCTAGCGAGTAAAACTCTGCGGTTTCACTGTCACCGTCGATACCATCCACTTTATTAGCAACCACATAAACGGTTTTTTCTTGTTTGCGCAAATGATTAGCTATACCGATATCAGCAGGGGTTAAACCCGCTCTAGCATCCACTAAAAATAGCACCACATGCGCTTCATCAATGGCTAACAACGATTGTTCTGCCATCTCTGCATCGATTCCCTGTTCGTCCCCGCTGATACCGCCGGTATCTACCACAATAAACTGTAAGCCTTCATATTTGGCTTGACCATATTTACGGTCACGAGTTAACCCGGGATAATCGGCAACCAATGCATCTCGACTATTTGTAAGCCGATTAAAAAGAGTAGATTTTCCTACATTAGGACGACCCACGAGAGCGATGACAGGTAACATATTATCTTTCCAATAAAATAGTTACGGCTCAAGTATCTAAATTAGATAGTTGAGCCGTGATTAGTTCGTACTTAGGCTATGAAGTTCACTTTCTATCTAGCAAGGTAATCCATGCGAGTTAATATCAGTGAACTTACACAATCGATGATTCCAAATCAACAAAAGTTGATTAGATTACAGGTACAGCTATAGCGATTAATTCACCATCTCTAGTCTGAGTGTATATCTTATCGCCAAACGCAACTGGCGCTACATAAATCCCTTCATCTTCATCGTCGCCACCTACATCCATACGTGACACAATTGTTCCATCGGTTTTATCTAACCAATGCAAGAATCCATACTTATCACCCACGACCAAATAATTACCAATAGACTCAGGAGAGGTTAAGTTACGTTTTTTAAGTCCACCTTGACTCCACAACTCAACGCCGTTACGACGGTCAATGCTATATATGTTGCTATTCTTATCAGTTACAAACAAGCTATTGCCATCAATCCCCAAACGTCTGTAAGAGTTATATTCACGCTTCCAAATAATTCGACCACTGCGTAATTCAACAGCAGCTAAGGTCCCATCAAATGAAATGACGTAGACATTAGGGCCGACTACTAGAGGTTGACTATCAATATCAACTATACGTTCCAGTTCAGTTGCACCAGAGGGCGCAGAAATGGTTTGTTCCCAAGCAGTTTGGCCGCTGCCTAGAATATTGACGACTAATTTGCCTGTAGCGGTACCCACTAGCGCACCACCGTTAACGGCTACAGGAGCAGAGATTCCCCGTAAACTAAGTGCGGGAACGTCAGACTCGAACATCCATAATTGTTCGCCGGTGTTCGCATCCAATGCAAACAAGGTGCCTGAACCTGTATTTACCAATACGACATTTTCATCCACTGCCGGAGAAGCAATAATTTCCCCGCGTACTTTAGTAACCCATTTGGTTTCGCCGGTATTGGCATCTAAAGCGAACACTTCGCCATTCTCAGAACCCAAATATACAGTTTCATATATAACGGTTAAGCCGCCAGAAATTTTCGCTGTAATACCATCAGACCACAAATTAGTAATAAAACTGTACCAATTTTCATTAGGATATTCGGCGAAATCACGTTTCCAGACTTGCTTACCTGATTCGAGTTCATAAGCTGCGACTATACCTTGACGACTGGCCGCAAACACTTTGTCGTAAGCAACAGCTGGACGTAATCTTGAATAGAATTTATCAATTCCACCGGTTAAATCGTGTGACCATAACTGAGTAGCAGTAAACTTCGACTCTATTGGTTTTAGGGTGCGGATTTCAATTTCTTCGTCGTCCATAAACCAGCCAGAAATAGTTGAACAACCTGCTAGTGTCATTACACTTATAAATGTAACCACCTTAATCCAACTTAAACCCATACTGATATTACCCATTGATAACAACCGCTAAGTTGTCCAACTTCATTTTCACTAGCTGATTATTAGCGTTAGCGTCTAACGATGCACTATATGCTTCTTTAGCAGCGTCAAATTTAGATTGATTAACGTAAATATCACCCTTAATCTCATCTACTTGCGCAACGAATGCAGGTTGAGTAACTAAATCTAAACTAGCCATGGCTTGGTCAAATTGACTTAGCGAATTTTGTACTCTTGCCAAACGCAAATTAGCGACGCTTTTAATTGCTTCATCATCGGCGTTATTTGCCACATATTTCAGATGACTCGCGGCTTTTTCTAAATCGCCCTCTTCAACTGACAATTTAGCCAATTGTAATGCTGTTAGTATAGAGTAGCCGCCTTTGTTACCTGCAACAAATGCTTCCGCTTTTTGCGTGTTTTCAGATGTCAAAGTGGCACTTAACTGCTCATACGAACGCGAAGCAGCTTCTTTTTCAGCAATTTGCGTATCGTTGTAATATCTCCAACCGTACAAACCACCTACACCTAAAATAACGCCAACTGCAATTGCCAAGCCATTCTCACGCCAAAAACGTTTAATCGCTTCTACTTGTTGTTCTTCTGTTGCAAATTCTTCCATTTGATTTTCCTCGTACAACCGATAATACGTTATTGTACTTTATCTTATATTTTAAAATATTGAGCTAAAACTGTGCCCAGTTCATCACTGGAAATGGTTACCTGCGGAATGTCTTCACGGAGGTATTTAACCACAACTTTATTTTCATTCATTTCGTTTTCACCAATCACAATAACGATTGGTGCACCGCTTTTATCTGCGCGTTTCATCTGCTTTTTTAAGTTTCCGCCGCCACAATGTAACTGAACTCGAAGCTGTGGAGAAGAATCTCTCAATTGCTCAGACAATTTCATGGCGTAAAGTTCCGTAGAATCTCCAAGGGCAGTCACATAAATATCAACGGGGTCAGGTACATCTGAAGTTAATCCTAAAGTTTGTAACATCAGAACGAGTCGTTCAATCCCCATTGCAAAGCCTACAGCTGTGCTAGGTTTACCACCCAATTGTTCTACCAAACCATCGTATCGGCCGCCAGCACACACTGTGCCTTGCGAGCCAAGACTTTCAGTTACCCACTCAAAAACCGTACGATTATAATAATCTAAACCACGAACCAAGCGTGGATTAATCCGGTATTGAATGCCCATATCAGTTAATTTCGAACACAAAGATTCAAAATGAGTTTTGGATTCATCATCCAAATAATCTAACAAGGTTGGCGCATCTTTAATAGCTGCCTGCACATCTGGATTTTTACTGTCCAAAACTCGCAGTGGATTGGATTCCAACCGGCGTAAACTATCTTCATCCAGTTGTGATTTTCGTGCGCTTAAATATTCGACCAAGGCATCGCGATAGTTCGCTCGTGCTTGGTTCGAACCTAACGAATTTATTTCCAGGGTTACATGCTCACTGATGCCGAACACTTTCCATAAACGCGCGCTGAGCATAATCACTTCAACATCGATATCGGGTCCATTTAGACCGAAGGTCTCTACACCAAATTGATGAAATTGCCGATAACGTCCTTTTTGTGGACGTTCATGGCGAAACATGGGACCCATGTACCAAATACGTTGCTGTTGATTATAAATAAGACCGTGTTGATTGCCTGCACGAACACAACTTGCAGTATTTTCAGGTCGAAGGGTTAAGCTATCACCATTGCGATCTTCAAAGGTGTACATCTCTTTTTCAACGATATCAGTCACTTCACCGATAGAGCGTTTAAATAAGTCAGTACTCTCTACAATAGGGGTGCGCAATTCTTGGTAGCCATAAGAGCCAACCACACTGCGGATCTTATCCTCTACCCATTGCCAAACACCTGAATCAGCGGGTAAGCAATCATTCATCCCGCGAACTGCTTGAATTTGTTTTGTCACTAAATACGTACTCTGAAATTCGTTTCTGTATTGGCTCTCAATTTGCCAATACCCTAATAAAAAAGCCCCGTATTATAGGGGCTTTGATAGTGGTGTTACAAGTGCTAAAAAATTTTATCCCACCTGCTTTACATCAATCTTTCGCTTCACGTCCAGTTGTGATGCTTTGGCTCTAATGCGTTTTTCGAGTTGATCAACCAAATCATCGTTCGACAAGCGCTCTTTTTGACGCTTCCCATCTAAATAAAAACCACTCATATTGCGAGCACCGGTAAGTCCTAGGTCTGAAACTTCCGCTTCACCTGGCCCATTCACCACGCAGCCAATAATAGAGACGTCCATAGGCGTTAAAATATCTTCAACCCGTTGTTCTAGCGCATTTACCGTAGCAATCACATCGAATTCTTGACGAGAGCAGCTTGGACAAGCAATAAAGTTTATCCCTCTAGAACGTATCCGTAGCGACTTCAATATATCGAAACCAACTTTTATTTCTTCAATGGGATCAGCTGCCAGTGAAATCCGAATTGTGTCACCAATACCTTCTGCTAATAACATTCCCAAACCAACAGAACTCTTCACCGCACCTGAGCGGAAACCGCCAGCTTCAGTGATACCCAAATGCAAAGGTTGGTCAATTTTTTTAGCTAGTTCACGATAAGCACCAACCGCCAAAAATACATCAGATGCTTTAACACTGACTTTAAATTGGTCAAAATTCAACTTGTCTAAAATATCCACATGACGCATGGCTGATTCGACCAAAGCTTCAGGCGTAGGTTCGCCGTATTTTTCTTGTAGTTCTTTTTCCAAAGAACCACCGTTCACACCAATTCGAATTGGAATATTGTTATCTTTAGCGCAATCAACAACAGAACGTACACGATCCATACTACCGATATTCCCGGGATTGATTCGTAAACAATCAACGCCATATTCAGCTACTTTCAAAGCAATTCGGTAGTCAAAATGGATGTCGGCAATAAGTGGCACTTTCACTTGCTGACGAATGAGTTTAAATGCCTCAGCAGCATCCATTGTTGGGACAGATACCCTCACAATTTCACCCCCCACAGCAACGATACGATTAATTTGTGCCACAGTGGCATCAACATCAGTAGTGTGAGTATTTGTCATTGATTGCACAGCAATGGGAGCGCCATCACCAATAGGAACATTTCCAACATTAATACGGGTTGATTTACGACGTTTAATAGGAGATTCAGAAAACATATAAGTACCTTTAACTATGAAGCAAATGGCAGTGAAAATTTAGCTGACTTCCCAGCTTCAAATCGAGACATGTCTACCCGCACGCCGTCATAACTAATCTGCACCACATCTGGAGCCCCTAACGTTACTTCGAAAGGAGCAACACCTGAAACCGTCATTACTCGGCCTTGTTTTTTCACTCCATAGGCGATTGCTTCGCCCGTTGCATCGACAAGGTTCATCCAACAATTGTCTGAAAATTCAAACACCAACTCAATGTTATCAATTGCATTTTGCTGCTGTTCAAAAGTGCTTGGGATCTCAGGCTGTTCAGCATTTAGCGCATTGATAGACTCGTCGACACCAGACTCATTTTGTTCAGGAAGATTGGCAGTATCCTGCGCGATTTGCGCGCTAATGATTAAATCATCCGCTGTAGGCTGTTCCGAAATAGCATTATCTTCAGAATCAGTTTGCATATTTAAACTCGCTGTTGAGTCGCTCGCATTTTGCGTTTCGAGCGCTTCAATAACTTGGCTTGTATCTGAGCCAGTGCTGTCAGAAGAGTCTTGCTGTAACCACCAGATGACAACTAATGCTAAAAGTGCCACTACTATGCCGTAAGTTATTAACATTAATCGGTCATCACTGGCTTGTTTAGCCACTCGCTTTGAAAAGCTTTGTAATTTTGCGGGCTCTTTTTCCACTTCAGTTTGAGAAGCAAATGCTTCAAGAATGATATCTTCTTTTACATTAACTTGTTTGGCATATAACTTTAGATACCCTTTGGTGAATGTCATTGAGATTTTAGGATCGTATTCATCCGACTCTATCGCTTCAATAATATTCACTTTGAGATGTAATTTATTAGCAATATCCGCTGATTTTAGCCCAGCTTTTTCTCGCGCCTCTTTTAAAATCGCACCAGGTCCTTTGACGTTTACTGGTTGTTCTAGTTGTTCTTCTGTCATTTCTGTTCTACCGCTTGGGGATCAATCACTATCAACTTTTTTCCTACATGTATAGACGAGGCATCTGCAAGATCATTCCAATCTATCAGGCTCTGTATTTTGACATTATACTTCAACGAAATGCGATATAAATTTTCGCCTTTCTGTACAACATGATATTGCTGCACTGTCTCTTTTTTAGCTTGTGATGCTATTTCTTGTGCTGACTCTAAATCCTTGCCTTGTTGAAGGTTTTCTTGAGCTTGCATATCGTCAACTGGATAATCATCAGCAGTCGATTGTTTATTTAGCTTTTGTTGCTCTTTAGTTTTGCTTGATTGGTTTGTTTGCGCATTTACCACCGGAGTTACGGTTTTATTCACCAGCGCTTCGCTTTGTTTGTCATTATTTGGCTGCAGATTCTGGGTTTGACCATTGTCAGCATTAAGCGGATCTGAAACAGGCGTTTGCGGTACTTGATTTTCTATCTTGTTGCTATTTGGTTTGAGCTTTTTAGAGACTTTTTGAGTGCTTACTAAATTAGCTAGATTTTGTCTATTTTGAATATATTTTAATGTATTAGGATGAGACGGGTACATACCGATTAACATGTCTCCATAGCCTTTTGCTACATCATTATTATTTAAAGCTTGCTCAATGATAATTGACATCCACAAGGTGTCAGGCGTTACTCTGGAGTTTTTCTCCAAACGTCGCAAATTAAGTTTTGCCTCTTCCCACTGTTGCTGTTGCATTTGCAACTCAACGAGTAATTTTAAGGCTTTGGCTCTGGACGGCTGATGATTCAACGAGCTTTGTAGATAAGTCAAAGCGTCCTCTATCTGTCCCTGACTTTGGCTGCATAAGGCTAAATTTTCATAGGTTTCTGCGGTCGAAATATAATTTGCGCTATTAACGGCTTTAAGGAAATACTCTTTTGCTTCAACGTATTGGCCATTTTCACATAAAAAAGCACCATAAGAATTAGCAATGTCGGGGTTTTTCGGATCGAAAGCCAAGGCTTTTTGGTAGGCTTCATCAGCGAGCGCTATTTCATCTACTTGCTGATAGTAATAGGCCATACTAAAGTGCGCATCAGCAAGGCGGGGAGCAAATTTTAGGGCCTTATCTAAATTAAATTTAGCCTGACTAAAATTGCCATTTTTTAAATAAGTTAAGCCCAATGAAATTCTATTTTTAGCCGCTGCTATGGGATCGAAGTCATCACTCGCTTTAAAACCTTCAGGTAAAGGCTCGCTCACACAAGCGGAGAGAAATATCATTGCGATAATCAAAAAACTACGCATATAACTCACTTACGTTAGGGATTATTTAGATTGACCTATGCTAACTGCTTGTTGGGTACTAATCCAATTAGTTGGCAATTTTTACTGAAATTTGTTCGCCTTTCTGCTGTTTTTTCAGCATACGTTTAGTGCGATCCACCACGTCACCAACTAATTGCCCACACGCAGCATCAATATCATCACCGCGCGTTCTTCGCACCACTACTGTTATGCCGTAATCCATAAGCACTTTAGCAAAGCGATCAATTCGAGAATTACTTGAACACGTATAGGGTGATCCAGGATAAGGATTGAAAGGTATCAGGTTAATTTTACAAGGTGTCTCTTTAAGCACTTTAGCTAAAAGGTGCGCCTGATCAGTACTGTCGTTAATGCCGTTTAACATTACATACTCTACAGTTACTTTCCCCTGATTCGCATTAGACTTAGCCAAGTAGCGTCTAACACCAGCTAAAAACTCTTCAATCGGGTATTTTTTGTTAACCGGTACTATTTCATCTCGCAAATCATTGGTCGGAGCGTGCAAAGAAATTGCCAGCGCCACATCAATCATATCGCCAAGTTTATCCAGGGCTGGCACCACACCTGAGGTGCTTAATGTCACTCTGCGTTTGGACAAACCAAAACCAAGATCATCCAGCATGATTTCCATCGCTGGCACCACATGTTTCAAATTCAACAATGGTTCGCCCATGCCCATCATAACAACATTGGTGATAGGTCGTTTCGCGGTGTCTTTTGACAAACCAATAGTGATTGCGACTCGCCATACCTGTCCAATAATCTCAGATACAGTCAAATTACGGTTGAAACCTTGTTGCGCGGTAGAGCAAAACGTACATTCTAATGCGCAGCCTACTTGCGAAGATACGCATAGGGTTGCGCGATCGCCATCTGGTATCCAAACAGTTTCTACTTCTTGCCCACCATCTAATTTCAACGCAAACTTGATAGTCCCATCAGTCGCATTTTGTTGATAAGCAATTTCTGGTGCACGAATTTCACAACGCTCAATTAATTTAGCGCGCAATGACTTATTGAAGTTAGTCATTTTTTCGAAGTCTGTTTCACCTTGCTGATAAATCCATTTCATCATTTGATCGGCACGAAATGGTTTTTCGCCCATAGACGCAAAAAACTCTCGCATCCCTTGGCGATTAAAATCTAACAAATTGGTTTTAGCCACTTGATGGACTACAGACATAAAACAAACAACCTCAATTAAAACTAAACGAATTGTACAATTTATAAGCTAACTTTACTACGACAAAAGGGGAGCAAAGCTCCCCTTTTGAATAAAGCTATTTGCTTATCGTGTGCGTGGGCAGATTTCTTCGTCAGAGAAGAAGTAAGCGATCTCACGAGCAGCAGATTCTGTAGCATCAGAACCGTGTACTGCGTTTTCATCAATAGAAGCAGCGTAATCAGCACGAAGAGTACCGGCTAATGCTTCTGCAGGGTTAGTAGCACCCATGATTTCACGATGACGTAAAACAGCGTTCTCGCCTTCTAAAACCTGAACCACAACTGGGCCAGATGTCATGAAAGAAACTAGAGCACCAAAGAAAGGACGCTCACTGTGTTCTGCGTAAAATCCTTCTGCTTGTTCTTTGCTTAAATGCAACATTTTAGAAGCAACGATGCGCAAACCCGCTGACTCGAAACGATTATAGATCGCACCGATAACATTTTTTGCTACGGCGTCTGGTTTGATGATTGAAAAAGTACGTTCTAAGGCCATTGACAGGTCTCCGATTACATAAAAAAGTATTAGATAAAATTTCCGCGCGGATTATATGCAACTTTGCCCTCAATGACTAATTTATCTGACAAATTGGCTAAATATTTTTATTTAAGCTGTAACAAAAGATCAACAGTGCTGAAAGAAACACCAATAATCCCACTCGAATTTG
Organism: Alteromonas sp. M12; assembly: GCF_037478005.1. Lineage (NCBI taxonomy): Bacteria > Pseudomonadati > Pseudomonadota > Gammaproteobacteria > Alteromonadales > Alteromonadaceae > Alteromonas > Alteromonas sp. M12. Next base: position 3,312,136 of record NZ_CP144164.1, read on the forward strand.
CCATTAAAAGTCAGCTAAACGATTAATCGTCACAATTACTTCATACAAGTGTAGCAAATATTTAATTTCCAACTCTTAATGTAACCGGCTGATTTCAATCACATATCGATAACGGAACAATAATGAAAGATCAGCTAAAAAAACTAAAATTAGGTCTAGTTGCCCTAGCAGTGGTAACTGCATTAGGTGGATGTACTCTTGATGGTGACGATGGTCAAGATGGCGCAACAGGTGCACAAGGTATCGCAGGGACAGATGGCACTGACGGTACAAATGGAGTTGATGGTCAGAGTTTACCTCGCGAGTTAGCGATTGAAGTGGTTGGCAGATTCTCTGCAGGTGGCGTCGAGATATACGGTAAAAGTGCCGCCGAAATTGTCCAGTTCCATGCAACATCACAATCTGCATTTGCGATTAATGCCGCTCTAAACCAAGTAGAGGTTATTTCCTTAAGCAATATACCAACGGCTGCAGTTGGCAATCCAATAACAGATACTAGCTTGACTTCACAAGCGTTCACTTTCCCAAGTAGTGTTAGCGTAAAAGATGCAGACGGTATTGATCAAACCGTGGCACTAGGTGTGGCTAATTCAATTGCTATAAACGGCGATTTGCTGGCCCTTGCTGTAGAGGGAGAAACGAAAACAGATAATGGCGCAGTATTGTTCTATTCATTAGATGCCTTAGGTCAAGGAACCTTCTTAAAAGCAGTTCTAACCGGTGCTCTACCCGACATGGTAACGTTCAGTGAAGATGGCAGTTTGGCCCTGATTGCCAATGAAGGTGAGCCTGATAGCGATTACGATGTTGACCCAGAAGGTAGTATTTCCGTTGTATCGATAACAGACATGGTTCCGGCCGATTTAGCTCAAACCATAAACTTGACTACCGACATGGTGTTCTCCAACGATACTTTAGATGACGAAGATTATGATACAGATGAAGAGCGCAGAGCATTGCTCGCATCTACAGGTGTCAAATTTGCAGGACCAGATGGCACTAGCGTAGCGCAAGATTTAGAACCTGAGTATATTGCAATGAGTGCTGATGGTAAGAAGGCCTATGTTTCACTACAAGAAGCCAATGCCATTGGTATTATTGATTTGAATGATATGACTATTGAAGTTAAAGGCTTAGGTTTCAAAGATTGGGGAACGTATGAATTAGACTTCACTAATAAAGATGAAATCCCAAGCTTTAGCAATGTACCTGGCTTATTCGGAATGTATCAACCAGACACGATTGCCACATACCAATGGAATGGCGCGACTTTTATTTTATCGGCTAACGAAGGTGACTCCAAAGATTGGAACGCATATAGCGAAGAAGTTCGAGTCGAAGATATCATTGACCCAGATGAGCTGAATATGCAGCTTTCTGATGAGTTACAAGCAATCTACGACGCTAGTGGTGCTGATGATGGTTTAGGCCGCCTCAAAGTAACCACTGCGTTAGGTGATGCGGACCAAGACGGCGTTTATGAAGCACTTTATGCTTACGGTTCTCGCTCTTTCTCAATTTGGGATCAAAACATTAATCAAGTCTTTGACTCCGGTGATGACTTCGAAAAGATATCCGCTGCAATCTTAGGTAACGATTTCAACAGCGCGCACACCGAAAATAAAGGTGATAACCGTTCTGATGATAAAGGCGGCGAGCCTGAGGCTATTGCAGTTGGCGAAATTAATGGTCGTACCTACGCGTTTATCGGTTTAGAGCGTTCCGGTGATTTGTTCACCTATGACGTTACCAATCCTTTCAATGTCGCTTTTGTTGCACACAATAATAACCGCGACTTCAATACCGACTTTGAATTGGATGACGACCTAGATAACCCTTGTGATGAAGCAGAAGGCATGGATTGTTCCGAGGTGGCAGAGTCTGGTGATCTGGGTCCCGAAAGCATCAAGTTTGTATCAGCAGAACAAAGTCCAAATGGCAATGCATTGCTTATTATTGGTAATGAAGTCAGTGGTACAGTTACTGTGTATCAAGTTACTGAAAAGTAATTAGGTTAAATACACGCCTTATAAAAACTAAAAAACCCGGAATTTCCGGGTTTTTTTATCTAAATGAGCGAACGAAAATTAATGTCCTTCACTTACCTGATTGACTGTATATTTTGGAATTTCAACAACCAAATCTTCGTCTTGAACAACAGCCTGACAACCCAAGCGAGATTCAGGTTCAAGTCCCCAAGCCTTATCTAACATATCTTCTTCCAAATCATCTGCTTCGCCTAAGGACTCTAATCCTTCTCGGATCAGGACATGGCATGTGGTACATGCACATACTTTTTCGCACGCATGTTCAATTCCGATACCATTTTTTAAAGCAACATCCAATACAGAAGTGCCTTTATCGGCTTCCAAAACAGCGCCATCTGGACACAATTCTGCGTGGGGTAAAAATATAATTTGTGGCATTACTGCTCCTTAAATATCGTTAACTGAATGACCAGTCAGTGCTTGATTTATTGACTTGTCCATTCGTCTAGCGGCAAATTCTTGGCTAATGTTGTCGACTTTTTCGATCGCCTGTTTAATGGCATCTATATCTTCGCCTTGAGCCAGCTTTAACATGGTAGACATAGCATCATCAATAGCCGCTTTTTCTTCCGCGCTGAGCAGCTCATCACCGTCTTTTTGAAGTGCACTATTCAACGTCTCTGCTACTCGTGTGGCTTCCACTTGTTGCTCTTTAAGCATTCTAGCTTGCATATCCTCTTTAGCATATTGCATTGAGGCTTTGAGCATGTCGGCCACTTCTTCGTCTTTGAGACCATAAGAAGGTTTAACCTGAATCTCGGCTTTCACACCAGTGGACTTTTCCATAGCGGTGACATTTAGTAGACCATCCGCATCAACCTGAAAAGTGACACGAATATGTGCCGCCCCAGCCGTCATTGGTGGAATACCTGTTAAATTGAATTTAGCTAACGAGCGACAATCTTTAACCAGCTCTCGCTCCCCTTGCAGCACATGCACCATCATCGCGGTTTGACCGTCTTTGAAGGTGGTAAATTCTTGCGCCTTGGCCACAGGGATAGTGGTATTTCGCGCGACAATTTTTTCGGTCAACCCACCCATGGTTTCAATTCCCAAGGATAAGGGCAATACGTCCAGTAGCAACATTTCACTGTCAGGTTTGTTGCCGGCTAATATATCAGCTTGAATGGCCGCACCTATGGCAACCACTTTGTCTGGATCGATGGAGGTTAATGGCGTTTTACCAAAAAATTCTCCCACCTTATGTCGAACCGAAGGCACTCGAGTAGAGCCCCCCACCATCACGACTTGCAGTACTTCATCGATTCCAATTTCTGCATCTTTGACAGCTCGTCTACACGCCCGTAAGGATTTTTTAATTAGTGGTTCAATCAACGACTCGAAAGTCATACAGCTAATCACCACTTGATGTGTTTCGCCGTTGTCATCTTTGAACTCAATGTCCACCGCAGAATCGTTACTGAGTGCTTCTTTAGCTTGTTTAGCGTCATCAAGTAAACGACGTCTTAAACCTTTGGAGATTTTGCCCGTTAAATTTGCTTTTTCACAAATATGTTCAAATAACAACTGGTCAAAATCATCTCCACCTAGCGCGGTATCCCCGCCGGTAGCTAATACTTCAAATACACCTTTTGACAAACGCAAAATGGAAATATCGAAGGTGCCACCACCTAGATCATAAATAGCTATGACACCTTCTTGTCCAGAATCTAAACCGTAAGCTATTGCCGCTGCAGTGGGCTCATTCAACAGACGTAAAACGTGTAATCCGGCCAATTGCGCCGCATCCTTTGTGCCTTGGCGTTGAGCATCATCAAAATAGGCTGGTACAGTAACCACAGCCCCAGTGAGCTCATCTCCTAAGGAGTCTTCAGCACGGGCTTTTAGATTGCTCAAAATCTCAGCTGAAACTTGGATGGGGTTAACCACAGCACCTGGTACTTGAATGGAGATTTGCCCATCATTTGAGACAAATTCATAAGGTAAGTTCGGGTACTGACTCTGGATATCTTCCAGACTTCTTCCCATCAAACGTTTGATTGATACTATCGTGTTGGCCGGATCTAAATTTGCCGATTGTTTTGCCTGCTCACCGACAACAATTCCGTCGTTAGCATACTGAACAACTGAAGGTAAAATATGTTGACCAAGGTGGTCTGGCAATGTTTCGGGAGATCCACTTCGTACTGTGGCGACTAAAGAGTTGGTAGTACCTAGATCAATGCCAACGGCTAGTTTACGTTGATGTGGTGCAGCCGTCTGACCCGGCTCAGCAATTTGCAGTAATGCCATAATTGGTTCTAACTCGCTTTTTAATTTTAGTGAATCGCAGTCGCGCTAATCGTCAAACAATGCATCTTCTTTCAGTTCAATTTCTTTATGTAACTTATTCAAAAACTTCAATTTTCTGACTTCAGCTGCAGCTAGATTATTTGCTTCTTCGGTTTGTTTTTCGAGTAATTCTTGCAACGCTTCAAAGTGTTGTTTTGTATGTATCGCGACATCTTCATCCAGTGTTGTTAGAACCTGCTCAGGTTCCGCAGCATTCTCTATCTCGGATAACTGTTCTCGCCATTCCATTTGCTGCATTAAAAAGACCGGATCTTGCATTGTCTGCGTTTCATGTTGCAGCGAAATACCTCTTAGCTCCAACATATGTTCAGCGCGAGAAAGCGGATTTTTGAGAATTTGATAGCCGTCATTAATCTGTGCATTTTTTTGCACAGCCATGAGTTTTTCTTGACCACCAGCGTTAGAAAATTTATCTGGATGGGTCACTTTAGCCAGCGATTGATAAACATTGGCCAATTTGGCGTTATCTATCTGATATGTTTCTGGAAGCCCAAAAAGCGCGAAGAAGTTCATAACTTTGTTTTTCTTTCAATCAAATGAATAGTACAACAGTTGCCAACAAAAGCTTTAAACATTAAAGCTTTCGCCGCAACCACACTCGCCGTTCGCATTCGGGTTATTGAATAAAAATCCTTCATTTAACCCTTCTTTAGCGAAGTCTAGTTCTGTACCGTCAAGATAAACCAAGCTTTTCGCGTCAATGATAATTTTTACACCATTGTCTTCAAATACTTCATCATCAGCGTTTAGTTCGTCGACAAACTCCAAAACATAAGCTAAACCGGAACAACCAGTAGTTTTCACGCCAAGGCGTAAACCTACTCCTTTTCCACGGCCTTCTAGAAATGTTCTAGCCCGCTTTGCAGCGGCGTCTGACACTTTAATTCCCAAAACTGGCTCCTATCACTTTCTTTATTAAGCTTTAGAATGCTTAGACTTGTAATCTTCCACAGCGGCTTTGATTGCATCTTCCGCTAAAATTGAACAGTGGATTTTTACAGGTGGCAATGCAAGCTCTTCAGCGATGTCTGTATTTTTAATTGTTACAGCTTCATCTAGCGTCTTACCCTTAACCCACTCTGTTACCAACGAACTTGATGCGATGGCAGATCCGCAACCATATGTTTTAAATTTGGCGTCTTCGATTAAACCGTTTTCACCAACTTTAAGTTGTAGTTTCATCACATCACCACAAGCAGGCGCTCCTACCATTCCAGTGGCGATAGTTGGGTCGTTTTTATCAAATCCACCAACGTTGCGTGGATTTTCGTAATGATCGATTACTTTTTCACTGTAAGCCATGTTACTTACCTCTTAAATTACGATTTCTCGCGTTAATTCCAATTTGATCGATTCACCTATTAGTGGTGAACCCATTCAACTTTAGTCAGATCTACACCGTCTTTAAACATATCCCAAAGCGGTGACATTTCACGTAGTTTGTCGATTGCATTTTGCACCACACTAACAACGTGATCGATTTCTTCTTCAGTGGTAAATCTACCAATACTGAATCGAATCGAGCTGTGAGCTAATTCATCATTTAGTCCTAAAGCTCTGAGCACATAAGACGGCTCCAAACTTGCTGAAGTACAAGCTGAACCTGAAGATACTGCCATGTCTTTGAGTGCCATAATTAATGACTCACCTTCAACATAGGCAAAACTCACATTTAAGTTACCTGTTATACGCTGATCAAGATCGCCATTTAGATAGACTTCTTCGATGTCTTTTAGGCCATTCCAGAGACGGTCGCGAAGTTTTAAAATTCGCGCATTTTCTTCAGCCATTTCTTCTTTAGCAATACGGAACGCTTCACCCATACCAACGATTTGATGAGTTGCCAACGTGCCTGAACGCATGCCTCTTTCATGTCCGCCACCGTGCATTTGGGCTTCAATTCTTACCCGCGGCTTACGACGAACATACAAGGCACCTATGCCTTTTGGACCATATATTTTGTGCGCAGAGAAAGACATTAAATCGACTTTCAAGGCCTGTAAATCTATTTCAATTTTACCGGCACTTTGCGCCGCATCAACATGAAACAAGGTTTTGTTGTCTCTACAAATTTCACCAATTTGTTGAATATCCTGAATCACACCGATTTCATTATTTACGTGCATGATACTAACGAGCACAGTATCTGGACGTAAATTCGCTTTAAATTCTTCTAAATCCAATAAACCGTTTGGTTTTGGATCCATATAAGTTACTTCAAACCCTTCTCGCTCTAATTGACGACAAGTATCAAGTACCGCTTTATGTTCAGTTTTCAGGGTAATAATGTGCTTACCTTTCTTACTATAAAAGTGAGCAGCCCCCTTAATTGCTAAATTATTGGACTCTGTTGCACCCGAAGTAAACACGATTTCTCGTGGATCAGCATTTACCAAATCAGCAATTTGATTTCTGGCAAGGTCAATGGCTTCTTCAGCGATCCATCCAAATTTATGGGAACGAGAAGCCGGATTACCGAAATTGCCTTCTAGGGTTAAACATTCCATCATTTTTTGGGCTACACGGGGATCAACCGGAGTGGTTGCCGAATAATCCAAATAGATAGGTAAATTAATATTGCTCATTTTAGGCTCCACTTATAGTTGCAAGCTAATTTCAATTTCATTTGCAACAACAGTATTAAGTTGTTTAGTTCTGTCTTGTCTTCCTGCAACCGTTTTTACGTCTTGTTTGGCCATTAGTTCACCTAACGTAATATTGTTCAGGAATTGACTAATTCGTTCACTCAAATCATGCCAGAGGCTATGAGTAAGACATCTCTCTCCACCTTGGCAATCAGAATTGCCTTGGCATCGTGTTGCATCGACTGACTCGTCTACCGCACGTATAACTTCGCCTACTGCGATTTCTTCAGGTACACGGCCTAACTTATAACCGCCACCTGGACCACGAACACTCTGTACAAGATTTTCTTTTCTTAAACGTGAGAACAATTGTTCTAAATAAGACAATGAAATTTCCTGACGCTCCGAAATATCGGCTAACGAGACCGGCCCTCTACGGGAATGTAATGCAACGTCTAGCATTGCAGTTACAGCATATCGGCCTTTGGAAGTAAGTTTCATAGAAAATACCAGTTAACAAGATACCATGAATTCTCACATACCCGACTAATTTAGTCAAGTATTAGACCTAGTAAATTAGTCAAGTATTACCAAGGAGTTGTAATTGTCAGATTGATGGGTCAAACGCGTCTTTGGCTTTTTGATAATCATCAACAAGATCAGAGTCTTGGAAGTTATCCAAATTAATAGAAGGCAAAGAATCTCCGCACACTTTCCCGCCCATTTTATTAATTTCTTTACACATTTCTTCCACTTTAGTGTCAATCAAATGCACATGATCTAACATTACACCAATGGCGTTCGCTACCGGATCGGGATTATCTGGGGCTACTGCATAGGCATCAAAACCGTATTTGCGCGCGATTTTATCACGCCGCTGATGTTTATCCTGATCTTTTTGCTGTTTTTGAACGACTATTCTGCCCGGAATACCAATAACAGTGGCATTTTCGGGTACATCCTTAACCACGACAGAATTTGATCCAACTTTTGCACCTTTATGCATAGTGATAGGACCAAGCACTTTGGCTCCAGCGCCAACGACTACATTGTCTTCTAAAGTAGGATGACGCTTGCCACCGTTCCAACTTGTGCCGCCTAGAGTCACACCGTGATAAAGTGTCACATCGTTACCAATCTCAGCCGTTTCTCCAATCACTACGCCCATGCCATGATCGATAAAAAAACGTCGACCTAATGTTGCACCTGGGTGTATTTCAATACCGGTCATCCAACGTGAAAAGGTGGAAATGCTGCGGGCAAGCCAGAGCCAATTAGATTTCCAAAGTTTATGAGCAACACGATGTAACCAAATAGCATGCAAACCTGGATAATTAGTCAGTACCTCAAAAGTAGTACGAGCAGCAGGATCTCGATGAAATACACTTTGGATATCTTCTTTTATTCGCTCAAACATATTATTACTTTGGAAAATCCTAATCTTTGGCTTTAATCGACTTATCCACTGACGCCAAAATACCTCTTAATATATTCAGTTCTTGGGTTTCAGGACGGGCGCGATTGAATAGACGTCTTAATTTGGTCATCACCATACCGGGATGTTGCGGAATGATGAAATTCGTTTTTGATAGGGTTTGTTCCAAATGACTATAAAAACGCTCTAAATCATCGGCCAATGGGTATTCATTCGGCTCATCTTCGATACGTGATTTGTTTAAATAGGCCATTCTAATTTCGTAACACAAAGTTTGAACCGCGGCAGCTAAATTAAGTGAGCTGTACTCTGGATTCGCTGGTATACACACATGGAAATGACATTGCTGTAATTCTTCATTACTTAAACCATTGTTTTCACGTCCAAAGACCAAGGCTACTGGGTACTTTTCTACCTCACTAATCAATTTTTCTCCACACCCTCTTGGCTCAAGCATCGGCCATGACAATGTCCGTGAGCGGGCACTGGTTCCCACAACTAAACCGCAATCTTTCACCGCCTCTTCTAAGGTTGAGACAATTTTTGCATTTGCTAACACATCTCCCGCCCCCGCGGCGAGTGCGCTCGCTTTACCATCCGGCTTATCGATAGGGTCTACTAATACTAATTGACTCAAGCCCATGGTTTTCATCGCTCTAGCGGTTGAACCAATGTTGCCTGTATGCGAGGTATTCACTAATACTACACGTACTTTTGCAAGCACAGAGCTGTCGAGATTAGAACCAGTATTTACAGAGTTAGACATAATTATTTTCTTTTGTTAATCACGATTTAATAAACGAACTGATTTAATAAACGCACTAAAGCAAGTTCTATACAGCCTATGATTTTAACACAATGCCAGATTACTTTTTTGATAAGACTAACTCTTCAATAAGGCGAGCAGACCATCTGCCGCGCAAAACCTAAGGGCAGCGTCAGCTTGTTGGCGAACAACGGGTTTAGCATGATAAGCCACTCCCAGTGCCGCTTGCTTCATCATAACCAAATCATTGGCTCCATCTCCTAGAGCAATGGTTTGAGACGCATCGATTTGATAACGCTCAGCCAATAAATTGAGGGTGTCGGCTTTACTTTGTGCACCGATAATGTCACCTAGAACTTTTCCAGTCAGTTTACCCTCTACAATCTCTAGTTGATTGGAAATGGCATAATCTAAGCCTAAGCGTTCAGCAAGATAATCTGCAAAGAAGGTAAAACCGCCTGACGCTATCGCTAATTTCCAGTTCGCTTTTTTTAACTTTGCTAATAAACGACTGATCCCAGGGTTGATCGGAATAGCATCACGAACTTGTTTCAGAATTAACTCATCAGCTCCTTTTAAACACGCCACTCGGCTATTAAGGCTCTGAGCAAAATCAAGCTTACCTTGCATGGCTAATTCGGTTACTTCTGAGACCTGAGTCCCCACACCAGCCAATTTTGCGATTTCATCGATACACTCAATACCAATCACAGTGCTGTCCATATCCATGACTAATAACCCTGGCTTTGCCAACGTAGGCCGCTGTTTTACAAGACTAATATCTACTTGGAAGCTAACCGCTGTAGATTCAATAACAGCCGCTAAGTCTGATGAAGGTTTAACTTCAACTTCTGCTTCAAACGCGCAACCATTGCTTCCTTCATAACCAGGCTGAAATACCTGAATACTCAGCACATCTGCCAATGCCGTTTGAACCTGAAACAATTTTTCTAAATTCAAGCTTTCTGAAAATAGCACCAATTGCTGAGAACTTGCTTCACTGGTCTCAGCCAATTCAAATTGAAGCTCACCTGGTAATGTGAAATTCACATTTTTATGATGAAGATTGGTCAGATATTTGGCAGATAGCCATTCTTCTTTTGATAATTTGGTCGATAGCACAATTAACCCACCGGAATATTATTTAGGACAGGGATTCTACCGAAATCAATAAGTGACGCAATAAGATATCCCTATGACATAGAACAATTAACAAGGTGCACTTAAATTCGTAAATAAAACAACAACTCATATTGGCAAACGTGACAAATTGTCTTATTGTCTTGGGCATGGATATAACAAAATTCGGATTGGCTGAATCAGCCCAAAAAGTCCCCAGTAATTACTCAATTTTTAAGCGAGTGGCAAATCTCACCTTACTGGTGGTGGCCGCTGCTATTTGCGTGAATATTTGGTTATTAAATACTGATCAATCACAAAATTGGCACAACAATCAATCTACCCAGTTAGGTCGCAGTTTAGCCAAGTTCACAGCGGATTTAATTGCGCCTCATTTGCAACAAAAGCAAAATGAACAAATTCTAAGTTACATAAACCTGCTATCCAAAGACAAACATGTCGCCGGTGTTTCAGTTTATAACCGCAATGGTGAGGTAGTTGAAAGCAACGAGCAAAATGCATCCGTATTGGCGAGCTTTTTACTCGAAGATGAGTTTCCTCTGGTATTTGTCGAAGAAGTTGTTTTAGATGACAACGTGCTGGGTTACGTGCGTTTATTACTCGATAAACAGCAAGTGATGCTATTTCACCGAGAATATCAAAACCAAATTTATAAACAGCTTTTAGTTTTGATGTTGCTTGCTGGTCTAGTTGGGCTGCTGATTACTAGGGCCTACTACAAATTACGCTTTCGCCATTATGAGAAAGTAGAGAAATCTAACCGAAAATAACAAAATGCTGTAACAGCAAACCCAAAGCTCTAATTCTTTTCGTCATTGAACGCAAAAAGTTCGCAGCTGTTAAGCGATGTTTGTTTGATGACCTGCTCTACCCCTACTCCTTTGATAGTGGCAATGTGCTGGGCTATTTCAGGCAAATACTCAGGACTATTACGTTTCCCCTGCCGGCCGCAAATAGGCATATCAGGGGCATCAGTTTCCAACAAAACAGCGCTTAGCGGAATTTTTTTCAGTACCTCTCTAGTCTTACTCGCCCGAGGATAGGTTATGACGCCGCCAAATCCCAATTTGAATCCCAAGTCCAAGTAGCTTTGAGCTTCCTGATAACTGCCAGAAAACGCATGTATTGCACCACCTTGTTGGAATTTTTGCTGTTTTAAAGTGCGGATGATCGCATTATGAGAACGGCGGTGATGGATAATAGCCGGTAGCTTAAAGTGATTGGCGATATTGAGTTGTTCAGTGAAGAAGCTTTGTTGTTTTGTTTGATTTTGTTGGTCAGAGTCATGAAAATCAAGACCAATTTCCCCGACGGCGCGCACTTCTGGATGCTGTTCGATGAAAAGGTTAAGAGAATCGATATCGGCTTGGGCGCTTTGCTCAATAAAATAAGGATGTACACCCAACGCATACTCTAGCATTGATGTGTTGTTGCATAATTCAATAAGTGACTGCCAACGACTCGCAAGCGTACCTGGGATAAGGATTTTATTTACACCAACTTGTAAACAACGGTTCAGAACCGCCATTCTGTCGACATCAAAGGCTTCAAAGTCTAAATGGCAGTGGCTATCAATCATTACCGCCAAAGCTCCTTTAAGGCATTAAACGCTGGATCTGCCAATCTCGACTATCAGTCTCTGAAGTACTGTTAGAGTTGTCTAAGGTATAAACAAACCGATTATGTAAACGGTGTTCTCCGCCCTGCCAGAATTCGATTTCATGAGGAACAACTCGATAACCGCCCCAAAATTTAGGTACTGGAATTTCTCCAGCCGAAAATTTCTTTTTCACTTCATCAAATTTACTCATTAGCATTTGACGAGTAGAGATAGGTTGGCTTTGTTTTGATGCCCAGGCTGCAAGTTGACTTTCTTTTGGTCTAGAGAAAAAGTACTTTGCCACCTCAGCAGTGGAAAGAGGTTGTGCAACGCCGCAAATTTTGACTTGTCGCTCCATAAAATACCAAGGGAAATGCAGCGATATTTTTGAATTGTTGGCCAATTCAGTTGCTTTTCGACTCCCCAGGTTGGTATAAAAAACAAAACCTCTGTCATCCACATCTTTTAGCAACACAATACGTTGCGATGGCTGACCATCTGCGGAAACCGTTGCAACTGTCATTGCCGTTGGATCCGGAGTGCCGGAATCAATTACCAGCTTGAGCCAATGGTTAAACTGAGTTATAGGGTTTGAATCGAGATCTTCTTGACGTAACTCACCAAGATTATAATCTCTTCTGAGACCATGAATATCCGCCATCTCATTCACCTTTTAAAATTAGTTTACCAATCAAAAGACCGCAGTCTTTAGTAATTATTATCCCCGTAACCTAGACTTCTGAGCGCTCGCTCGTCATCCGCCCAGCCAGACTTAACTTTGACCCAAAGCTCTAAAAATACTTTGTTATCGAATAGGTTTTCCATATCTTTTCGCGCTTCAGCTCCAATGGTTTTCAGGCGTTGTCCGCCCTTACCTATCACCATACGCTTTTGGGTTTCACGTTCGACTAGAATCAATCCATTAATACGATAAACACCATTATCGGCCAGCAAAAACTGCTCTATTTCTACGGTCACAGAATAAGGTAATTCGTCACCAGTAAAGCGCATTAATTTTTCACGAACGATTTCTGCAGCCATAAATCGACTCGACCGGTCGGTAATGTAATCCTCAGGAAAATAAAATTCGCTTTCTGGTAAGGTTTCATGAACCATTTCTCGAAGCTCTTCTACATTGCGTCCTAGCTTAGCTGAAACTGGCATAATTTTTTCAAAGTTATGTTGTTCCTGAAGCCATTGCATATGTGTCATCAATTGGGTTTTATCTTTTACGTTGTCACTTTTATTTATTAACAACCAACAAGGTAATCCTGACTGTTTGACCTTACTCAATACCATTTGGTCATCTTCAGTCCACTTCGTACCTTCGACTAAAAACAAAACTAGACCAACTTCAGCCAATGAACTTGATGCTGCACGGTTCATCAACCTGTTTATTGCGCGTTTTTCTTCGACATGCAAGCCTGGAGTATCAACAAAAATAGCTTGATGCTGAGCTTCAGTATCTATTCCCATAATGCGGTGGCGTGTTGTTTGCGGCTTACGAGAAGTAATACTGACTTTTTGTCCTAACAGCTTATTCAGCAGCGTAGACTTACCCACATTGGGACGGCCAACAATGGCAACCATGCCACAATATGTTTTTGCTTGTATCACTTTAATTTCTCCAAAACCTGTTTAGCTGCCTGTTGTTCCGCTTTCCTACGAGAACTGCCACGACCGGATACCTTTTCAGATAGACCTTCTACCGTACAGCTAACCACAAAAATTTGGTCATGATCTTTACCTAGTACTTCGGTTACTTCGTATTCCGGCAAGGGCAACTTCCGGCCTTGGAGAAACTCCTGAAGCTGTGTTTTATTGTCTTTGGGATGAGCACTTGGATCTAAATCATTAAAACGAGAGCTGAACCAATTCAAAATTAATCGTTTACAGCAATCTAATCCTGACTCCAAATAAATTGCACCAATGATTGCTTCGACTGCATCGGCGAGTATTGAACTGCGGCGATAACCACCACTTTTTAGCTCTCCAGAACCAAGCAGCAAAATATCTCCTAACTCAAACTCTCTACCCACTTCAGCTAAAGTTTCACCTTTCACTAAAGTCGCTCTCATTCTGGTGAGTTTGCCCTCCGGTTGAAGAGGGAAACGTTTGAATAGTTCTTCGGCCACGACTAGACCTAACACGGCATCACCTAGGTATTCCAAACGTTCGTTGTGGACATTCTTGTAACTACGATGAGTTAACGCCAAGGTTAGGTTATCAGCATCTAAAAATTGGTAGCCGATACGATCATAGAGTTTTTGATATGAAGGGTTTAGCGACATTTATTCAATGCCACCCACACGCTCAAAACGCACACCGGTAGGAATCCATGTTGGTAAAAAGTCCTCTTGGGCACGTTCAAATTCAAAACTAATCCAAATGGCGACCGCTTTACCAACTAAATGGTCATCTGAAACGAATCCCCAAAAGCGGCCATCTTCGCTGTTGTCGCGGTTATCACCCATAACAAAATAATTTCCTTCAGGGACAACCCACTCACCTATTTTGGTGCCACGTTGCTCATAATATCGACTGATATCATCAAGCCTTCTTGGAAAAATTAAGATCTCATGATTAACATCACCTAGTTGCTCACTTAGCTTATTAATCTGATAACCTTGATAGTTGTACTGCCCTAAAAAGTCTCTTTCCACTTTGTACTCAGGCAAACAATTTTCACCTGTAGGACATGCAGGTTTGATATAAAGATCTTTTGAGGAATAACTGATGGTATCACCAGGTAATCCCACTACTCGCTTAATGTAATCCAATTTAGGGTTTTCTGGATATTTGAAAACAACCACATCACCGCGTTCAGGTTCCCCAGTTTCAATAAATTTAGTACGTGTAACAGGGTCTTTCAATCCGTAGGAAAACTTTTCCACTAAAATGAAATCCCCGACTAATAATGTTGGCATCATTGAACCAGAAGGGATCTGGAAAGGTTCATACAAGAATGAGCGTAAAATGAGTACAAAGGCAATTACCGGAAAAATTTGCTGAGCGGTATCTACGATATAAGGAATCGGTAGCTCAGCCCCTTCAGGCAATGGATTACCATCATTCGCTGCAACCACTTTTTGCCGACGTTTTGGTGCAAATACCTTTGCATCTATCAACCAAATTAAGCCTGATGCAACAGTTAAAAAAACTAGAAAGAGTGAAAAGTAATTTGCCATTTATTTTCCTACCTTGAGTACGGCTAAAAATGCATCCTGCGGTAACTCTACATTACCCACTTGCTTCATACGTTTTTTACCTTCTTTTTGCTTCTGTAAAAGCTTTTTCTTACGACTCACATCACCACCGTAACACTTGGCTATAACGTTTTTACGAAGTTGTTTTATCGTGCTGCGGGCAATCACGTGATTACCTATGGCCGCTTGAATCGCGATATCAAACATTTGTCTGGGGATCAGCTCTTGTAATTTTTCAACTAAATCACGACCGCGCCCTTGAGCATTATCTTTATGGGTAATGACCGCTAACGCGTCAACTCGCTCACCATTTATTAAAATATCTAAGCGTACCATGTCAGCAGGGCTAAACTTAACAAAGTTATAATCTAGCGATGCAAATCCACGGCTGGTTGATTTCAAACGGTCGAAGAAGTCCATAACGACTTCGGCCATGGGCAATTCGTAAATAACCGCTACCTGTTTGCCGTGGTACGTCATATTGGTTTGCACGCCACGCTTTTCGATACATAGGGTAATAACGTTGCCCAAATAATCTTGCGGCACCAAAATATGCGCTTCAACAATCGGTTCGCGAATTTGTGCAATGTCGTTAATAGGTGGCAATTTAGAAGGATTATCTACCTTGAGTAACTCGCCTTTGGTGGTTTCAACTTCATACACCACCGTTGGCGCTGTGGTAATCAAGTCTAGATCGTATTCTCTTTCTAAACGTTCTTGAATGATCTCCATGTGCAGCATACCCAAGAATCCAATACGGAATCCAAAGCCCAGTGCAGATGAACTTTCAGGTTCATAAAACAATGACGCATCATTTAAGGTCAGTTTCGCCAAAGCATCGCGAAAATCTTCGTATTCATCTGAGCTAACCGGGAACAAACCAGCATATACTTGTGGTTTAATTTTTTGGAAACCAGGTAGTGCCTTCTCAGCAGGATTTTTAGCTAAGGTAATTGTATCGCCAACAGGTGCACCTTGAATATCTTTAATACCCGCAATGATGTAACCCACTTCACCGGTTTTAAGCTCGCCTGTCTTGGTTTGTTTAGGGGTGAATATGCCCACATTGTCAACTTGATGTACCGCACCATTTGACATGATTTGTATTTTGTCTTTAGCGGTTAGCTTGCCTTCCATTACCCGCACTAAAGACACAACACCTTGATAGTTATCAAACCAAGAATCGACAATAAGCGCTTTTAGTGGTGCGTCAGGGTCACCTTCAGGAGGAGGAACTTGACGAACAATCACCTCCAGAACATCTTCAATCCCAACCCCAGTTTTGGCAGAGCAGCGCACTGCATCGATAGCATCAATTCCTACGATATCTTCTATTTCTTCGGCAACGCGATCAGGCTCAGCTTGAGGAAGATCAATTTTATTTAGAATAGGAACCACTTCCATATCTAAATCGATGGCGGTATAACAGTTTGCTAATGTCTGCGCTTCAACACCTTGCCCCGCATCTACAACTAATAGCGCGCCTTCACATGCTGCTAGTGAACGAGATACTTCATAGGTAAAATCAACATGTCCTGGCGTATCGATGAAATTTAACTGGTAAGTTTCACCATCTTTAGCAGTGTAATTTAAGGTCACACTTTGGGCTTTTATCGTAATACCCCGTTCCCGCTCAATGTCCATAGAATCCAAGACTTGCTCAGACATCTCACGTTGGGTCAAACCGCCACAATGCTGAATAAGTCGATCCGAAAGGGTCGATTTACCATGGTCAATATGGGCTATTATGGAAAAGTTACGAATGTGCTTATGTTGCATAGTTTAAGACTGTTACCTACAGCTAGCGTTCCTACCTCTTAATAAATGAGTAGGAACTAGTAAAAAAATATTTGGCGGGGATTTTACAGTGTTCTGGTGCACATTGCGATAATGTTCTGACGAATACCCGAACAATTGATTTTAATGCATAGCGATAAAGGGATTTTTAGTAAAGTATATAGGTCAAGAATGATTCGACGCTAACATCTTTTGCACTGCACATCGGTTTAATTAAGCCGCTCTTTTTTAACCCATTGGATCACTTTAGGTTAGTGATTGTTGGGGTGTCTTGAGCCGGTAAAATAGCCAATAATTTAGGTTGGAACCTATTCGTATTTGGCTGATTTGCATATTGTTTAAGATATTTAAAAGTGATAAATGTGGTAATAAAAGCAGCTCCTACAACCCAAAGCTCATGCTTTAAGTCAATTAATGGCAACAAATATTGAGCGCCAATTGCGGTAGCAATCATCACCACTAGTGGCAATAAATAAATTAATGCAGAAGCGGTCAAAAGTTGATTTTCCGCCACCCCAAGTTTTACTCTTTGCCCTACCTTCGCCGCTTGATGGCACCTGAGGATGAGTTGTTCTTTCTTCGGTGTAAAAACTTTGGCAACAACACCAGTACCGCAGTTATCTTGCGCCTGACAACCGCCACATGTTGACTTTACTTCAGTTTCAACCCAAATATGATCTTTATCTACTGCAGTAATAACGCCAATTTCTTCAATCACTTTATTGCACCTGTGTTACCGAAGTAGCAATAGAATTAGCTGTACTGGCTGGAATTTTGCCAATCACCGTAACCAAAACAGCTCCCTGTTTTCTTGAATAATAAATATCTGAACCAAAGCGTGCAACGATATCACTTTCCGCTGAAGAAGCCGTTGCTTGTTGCATATAAACTGAAATATCAACTAAGCCATCACTTAACATTAAATATTCTAGCAAACCTGAATTATCAGGAAGCTGACGAACAGTATGTTTTATTTGTTGCATACCAACGGGAATAAACTCAACTTGCCAATGTTGCTCTGTATCTTCGACTGGCGCCAGCTCGATTACAGCAGGCATAGTTGCTGTTTCTAATTTGGCGAAATAAGGATCTGGTTGTTCAGTAACGCTTAACGCTGTAACTTGAATTTGTTCAACTTTTTGACCATTCAAATCAACCACGTTGATTTTTAACGGTAAACCCGTTTGTTGATCTAACCACAGATTATAGCCAAAACGGCTTTTATCTTTGCTTATCATACGAATTTGTTGCGCTGCTTTACCGGAAATTCGACTTTTTCCGATTATCACAAAGTCATAAGAACTTAATAAAGATTTCGGATCTGTTAACAGCACATTCGGCATAGGTCCAATGATATACCCTGAAGCTAAGCTATAAGGTGTGCGGTGAGACTCGAAATAACTGACCTTTTCACCAACCCGAACAACTTCGCGGCCCGGCCCATTCAACTGATCTAACTGCTCCATCTCAATGCCATCTTGGTTAACACCATGACGCCACAGATAAGGTTGCGGATCCGCACCAGGTTTAGACAAAACATAAGAAGCAGTGTAATTAAGATTTGCTTTAGCATCTGCCATTTTATCTAGCCACATTAAAACGTTTGGATCTTGAATTAATCCAACTTGTGCACTAGCCAATTTGACACAACTAAAAAATAGAAAAGCAGCCCAAAGATAGTTGGGCTGCAGAAAGTATTTATTCAGGAAGTTTCTCACGTTCTTGGTTTACTTCTGGTTGATTAGCTTCAGTTTTAACTTCATCTACCAAAGCACTTTCGTCTTGCAGATAACGTTGGCTATCTTTGAGCAAGACTTGCTCCATGTGGTCGTTGATAAACGCGTTAATACGACGTTGGTGGTCACGAACACTTACCGCTGGTGTAACCTGCGTTTGTTCCAAGCTTACCGGAGATAATCCCCCTTGTATGCCAGGGTATGACGCTGGTGCAGGATTAAAAATCTGTTGATCTTCTTGATTAAGCTGCTGCACACCGACAACCACTGCAACGGCAACAGAAGCTGCTATTGCTAATTGCCCGCCGGAACGAACTAGTGGGACCACATTGCTGATAACCGGTAAATCACGCCAAGTACGTTTAGGCGCTAAAATAGCAGGTTCAGACTCCAACGCAGCGGCAATAGATGCGCTTATGTCAAAATCCGCGCTTATTGGCATTTCTTTACGCATAGATTGACGAATAATGTGATAACGCTGCCATTTGGCACCCATTTCATCATCATTGAGGATATTCGAGACAAAGTTATCATCTTGACTCTCACCGTCAATAAATGCCGACAAATTTTCATGCTTATGCGTCATAAAAGGTTCCTGAATTAACGCTTCATTCTTCAACATTTTTTTACAAATGTCATTTATTTATCTTTCTAAGAGCGGGTTTAAGACTTTATCTATCGCCTCTCGCGCTCTAAAAATTCTTGATCGAACTGTTCCAACTGGGCAGTCCATCACATTGGCTATGTCTTCATAGCTCAACCCTTCCAACTCACGTAATGTTATAGCCATGCGTAAATCTTCGGGCAATTTATCCAGTGTATCAAATAACACTTTTTCAAGTTCTTCTGACATCAGACTGCGTTCAGGGGAGTTTTGTTCCTTTAACGCATCACTTCCGTCGTAATAATCTGCTTCTTCTGCATCCACATCACTGGCAGGGGGTTTTCTTCCCTGCGAAACTAAATAATTCTTTGCACTGTTAACCGCAATTCTGTAAAGCCAAGTGTAAAATGCACTTTCGCCCCGAAAGTTAGGTAAAGCTCTATAAGCTTTAATAAACGCTTCTTGGGTCACATCAGCTACATCACCTGAATTTTTGACATAACGTGAAACCAAATGCGCGACTTTGTGTTGGTACTTAGTGACCAACAAACCAAACGCATTTTTATCTCCGCGCTGCACTTTTTCAACAATCTGTTGATCCGTTATCTGCTCGCTCATTCGAGCCATCACTCCTTATACAAATACTACCACGGCTCCTGCAAGCACAAATATAGACTGTGCGTTTTGCGAAAAGTTCGATTTAAATTAAATTATTACAAACTTTCTATTCAAAGGCTTATTTTCACAAGCTGTCAATTCTGATAGGGTCTGCAAATTAATTCCAATTGGCTATTGTACTATATGAGCTCTACTGTTGAACATCGTTGTGACGTTTTGATTATTGGAAGTGGCGCGGCAGGCCTTTCTTTAGCATTAAAGTTAGCTGACAAATATAATGTAATAGTACTAAGTAAAAGTACATTGTCAGAGGGCTCTACCCGGTATGCACAAGGCGGTATAGCCGCTGTATTTGATGAACAAGACTCTATCGAATCCCATGTAAAAGATACCCTTGAAGCGGGGGCTGGGCTGTGTGAAGAGGACGCTGTTCGCTTTACCGCTAAACAAGCTAAACAGTGTATGCAGTGGTTAATTAATTACGGTGTTCCCTTCGATCAGGAAAAAGATGAACAAGGAAACGCCCGTTATCATTTAACCAGAGAAGGCGGACATAGCCACCGTCGAATTTTACATGCAGCCGATGCAACAGGCTTCGCAGTGCAAACTTCATTGCAAGAAGCCGTTATGCAGCATCCCAACATTCATCTGTTCGAACGTTACAATGCTATCGATTTAGTCCGTCATGAAGGCGCTCCCAATCAATGTTTGGGCGCATATGTATGGAACCGTAAAAAAGAACATGTTGAATTTATCCGCAGTCGTTTTACGGCGCTAGCAACAGGCGGTGCCAGTAAGGTCTACCAATATACATCGAATCCTGATGTTTCCAGCGGTGACGGTATCGCAATGGCTTGGCGTGCAGGTTGTTCTGTGGCAAATATGGAATTCAATCAATTTCATCCAACCTGTTTGTTCCACCCTGAAGCCAAAAACTTCCTCATTACCGAAGCGCTAAGAGGAGAAGGTGCATTTTTATGTCATGCAGATGGCAGCAAATTTATGCATAAATTTGATCCCAGAGGCGATTTAGCACCTCGAGATATTGTCGCACGGGCGATAGATTTCGAAATGAAACGCCTAGGAAAGGACTGCATGTATTTAGACATCAGTCATAAATCCGCAGATTTCATTGTGAAACATTTTCCCAATATTTATCGAAAGTGTCGTTCTTTAGGTATAGACATTACGCGCCACCCTATTCCTGTCGTACCAGCAGCCCATTATAGTTGTGGTGGTGTAAAAACCGATTTTAATGCAAAGACAGATTTAGATAACTTATATGCCATAGGTGAAGTCGCCTACACGGGTTTGCATGGTGCGAACCGCATGGCCAGTAATTCGCTACTGGAATGCGTTGTCTTTGCGCATGCCGCCGCCAATGATATTTTATCCAAAGCAGATATGCCGGTTTTCGAACAATCGATTCCGGCATGGGATGAAAGTCAAGTGGGCAACTCAGATGAGGAAGTAGTGATTCAACATAACTGGCATGAGCTGCGTCTATTTATGTGGGATTACGTTGGTATAGTGCGCACCAATAAACGATTAGAACGAGCGCTTCGTAGAATAGAATTGTTGCAACAAGAAATTCATGATTATTATGCTAACTTCCGAGTGAGCAATAATTTACTGGAGTTGCGAAACCTAGTCACAGTGGCAGAACTCATCGTTCGCTGTGCCATGAGTCGCAAAGAAAGTCGCGGACTGCATTATAACCTTGATTACCCAGATACCTTGGAAAAGGCCGAAGTAACCGTTCTTGCAGGCCGAAGCAGCACACCATCTCGACGACTGGACTCTTAACCGGTCGTACTATTGATTAATAATAGGAAGGTTACCGGCCTATTATTAATCTCTCTGCATTTTCGCTAAAACGTCATTTGTCCTTGCAAATGACACACCTTAGCGTCATCACTGGTCAGCGAGAATTGAGTAACAGCAGTGTCGTCGTCTGATTTCCACAAAGATACATTAGATGGCAAAAACAATGGCTTTATAAAGTTAACTGCAACGCTGAACTCATCGCCAATATGTTCTTGAAACTCTGAAATACTCCTCGCCTTGCTCCACATTCCGTGAGCAATGGCCGACTTAAAACCAAATAATTTGGCGCTGGTTTGACTCAAGTGTATTGGATTAAAATCGCCAGAAACTTTGCCATACTTGCGGCCAACAGCAGAATCACAATGCCATTGATTAACAGGTGATGAGCCGCTTTGTAGCTGGTAAGGTCGAGAATGGGATTTTCCACTGAAGGATTTTTTATCAACCGCTAATAGCTCACTCTCTGAGTGCCATATTAGTTGCTGTTGCTGATAACATTTAGATTCTATTTTGAAGCTAATGCCTTTTATACGTCGTTCAAAGCTAACTATGTTACTTTCTAGTTCCACATTCATTGAAAGATCTAGCGCAGTAAGAACGTCGATCTTATTGCTTAAGTGGACAATGCCCAAAAGCGCAAAAGGAAATCGGTCATCAAGCATTAACTGCATATGTTGTTTGAAGGCATACAAATGTAAAAAACAAGGATGTAATGGGGTTGATAGCGTTTCTTGCCAGTGCACGATTTTGTGGTAAGCCTGTATTTTCGATTCATCTACCCTACCGAGCTTCTGACGAACGCCCAGTTCTACATTCGGTAAAAGTGCAGAATCGAACACCAAAGGTTGGCTTCTTTTTAGCCCCGCTTTTAGGAAATCCAACATATTTAATTAATCACTCTTCAAACACATTAACTGTCCAATGATTGTTGCTGGCAGCGCAGAACAATGCGACATAGTCGTCTGAAATCATGCTCAGAAACTTGGTCTTTGGCTAGCCACATAAACATTGGCGGTTTATTAAGTATACTTTTTTGAAAGTGCAAGCAGATAAAAGCACCGCAAATTTTACTTTTTTGGCTGATTCGATAGCATCCTGAGGAAGCGCCTTGCAACCAATTCACTTCGCCAACAGAACTCAGACTCATGACGCTTATCGAAGCTTCGCCTTGGGTTTTGAATATCCAGCGAATGCCGAATAACAATGTAACAAGCGTTGCGATAGTTTGTAGCATGATTTGCGCAGGAATCACCGAGGCTTTCCAGAACCAAAAGGTTAACATCAAAAAGCTTATCCAACTGATTTGCAGGCAAATCATTAGACGGCTCTTTGCAATGCTAATTCTATACTTTGACACGACTCAAGATATGTTCAACCATTTGCGCAAGTTCGGGATCTTCGCACTCTTGATGCCCCATGAACCATGCAAATAAATCAGGATCATCACTGGTCAATAAACGTTCAAACACCAATTGTTGAGATTCATCTAAATCGTCAAAGGCTTCCTCAACAAACGGCATAAAAAGGACGTCAAGTTCAAGCATGCCTCGTCGACATGCCCACTTCAATCTAGACACTCTTTTTTTATCAAACATCCTGGCTCCAGGTAATAACATTAAACAAAATGGGATAGCTATTTTACTCAACAGAGTCTTGCATAATTAGCTTACGGCAATTGTATTCTGATTATCGTAAAAAATCTCAGACAAATTAACGATAGACTTGCATCTGAGTCGCAAAACCCCATTATAGTGGACAAGATAGATAGATTAACAAGGTATTAGCAAATATGCAGTCTAGTTTTTCAACACCTGATAGTTTTTGTGGTGAACTAAGTCACTTGGGAATAATTTCCGTTGAAGGTGAAGAGGCAGTGAGTTATCTGCAAGGAAAAGTCACTAACGACATGGAATCGTTAACTGAAGATCAGAGCCAACTTGGTTGTCACTGTGATTTCAAAGGTAAAACGTGGAATATTTTTCATGCCCTAAAAACGACTAATGGAGTCGATTTACTGTGTCACCGCGAAAGTATCCCAGCGTCCTTGGCAGAACTCAAAAAATACGGCGTATTTTCAAAGGTAGAGTTTAGCGACTCATCGAACCAATGGCATTATTTCGGTTTATCAGGTGCCCAGTCAGAACAGGCAATCGAAGCCCACTTTGGGGTGATCCCTGACAAACATTTGCAAGTTGTGTCCACACAACAAGGCAAAGTGATTCGATTTGATACGCCACACACTAGATATTTGGTTCTAGCGCACGATAAACTCGCGCAACAATTGACGCAAGAACTGACCACGTCAGAAATGGCAGAAAAGTATTGGGAAGCGGCAGATATACTCAGTGGTTTAGCAAATATTCAGGCTGCCACATCTGAACAATTCGTACCTCAAATGATGAATTTGCAAGCTCTCCAGGCAATTAGTTTTGACAAAGGCTGTTACATGGGTCAAGAAGTCGTTGCGCGAACAAAGTATTTGGGAAAAAACAAACGAGCAGCTTTTATCCTGAAGTCCGAGAATACCACTTCAGTACTTGCAGGCGACATTTTAGAGGCTAAAATGGGTGATAACTGGCGACGAAGTGGTACAGTATTACGCAGTGCTTCATTAGAACATGGAACTTGTGTCTTAGCTATTTTGCCAAATGATACAACTGCAGAGCAAATATTCAGGGCTAAAGACACCCCTGAGCAATTATTTACATTACAGCCTTTGCCCTACAATCTTGATTAAATTATCGGGTTTTACCGATCTAACAATATAGAGAATAACGTTATATGCTAATTTCAGAAAACGCCATTGTTACAATGCACTTTACCGTAAAAACCCAAGATGGTACCCAAATTGATTCATCGCGAGACGGAGAACCAATGGTTTATATGCAAGGTAGCCAATATCTTATCAAAGGGTTAGAAGACGCGTTAGAAGGCCGTCAACCAGGCGATAAATTTGCTCTAGATGTTGCCCCAGAGCTAGCATATGGCGAGCGTCATGACGAGCTAGTACAATTAGTACCTAAAACCATGTTTGACGGCATGGAAGTAGAAGTGGGTATGACCTTTAGGGCAACGACTGACGATGGAGAACAGTCTGTGATGGTGATTGATGAGACCGATGACGAAGTTGTTATTGATGGTAATCACCCTCTTGCTGGCGTTTCCCTCAATTTCGATGTGGAAATTTTAGAAGTAAGAGAAGCAACAGATGACGAAATTGCCCATGGACATCCGCACACCGAAGGTGGCTGTGGACATCACCACTAGTCATTTTCTGCGAAGTTAAATTAAGTGAAAATCAACTTTGTGGTTGGTTTTCCTTATCATCTTATTTAAACCGCCTCTTCATTTTCTTCGCCGGTGCGGATGCGAATCGCTCGTTCGATGCTAGACACAAAAATTTTACCATCTCCAATTTTTCCCGTTCGAGCCCTGTCCATGATGACTTCTATGGCGCGTTCAACCAATTCATCAGGTACTATCATTTCTATTTTATGCTTGGGCAAAAAACCAATGTGATATTCAGCCCCTCGATACAGTTCAGAATGCCCTTTTTGCCTACCAAACCCTTTAACTTCGGTCACTGTCATACCTGAAATCCCAATTCCAGAAAGTGCCTCTCGCACGTCTTCCATTTTAAAAGGTTTAATAATTGCTTCGATTTTTTTCATCAAATGTCCTTAGGATTCTGCAATAAGCAAACATGCTTGAAGGCAGGTGTATTGACAAGATTGCCAACACACCTAAATTTACATTTAATTTACATCAGGTTAATAAAATATGCCAACGGCATTTATGCAGGTCGAAATAAAACACTACCGTTTTTGAAAAACCAGTGCGGTTAAAGCTACACCGAGGAAACTAACATCTGGTGATTAATCATAAATAGTGGGAATAGGTACCCTTTTATGCTGGGTCTTAGTAAATATTTCTATTAGTTTTAGCTCCACATCTTCGGAAACCTCTTTGCCTTCTAAGAAGTCGTCAATTTGATCGTAAGTCATGCCTAAAGCCTGCTCATCTGCTTTTTGCGGTGCTAAGGTTTCAAGATCTGCAGTGGGTGCCTTATGTACAATCTTATCGGGTGCGCCTAGAAACGCAGCGATTTGTCTGACTTGGCGTTTGTTTAAACCAAATAGAGGAACTAAATCACAGGCTCCATCACCATACTTGGTGTAAAAACCAGTAATGTTTTCTGCAGAATGATCAGTGCCAAGCACTAGACCATCCATCATCCCAGCTATCTCATACTGCACGATCATGCGTGAACGCGCTTTAACATTTCCTTTTACAAAATCTTGTTTATGAGGATTATCAGGAAGCAGCCCAGCTTTGGCTAACGAACCACAGGTTTGTTCGTGAAGCGCATCTGCACCAGGTTGAATATTCACACTGACAGCATGGCTTGGCTGAATAAAATCAATACTGATTTGCGCATCTTCTTCGTCGGCTTGAACACTGTATGGGAGGCGCACTGCGACAAACTGATATCCACCATTAGATTGTTTATTCAATCCATCAACAGCTAATTGAGCTAAACGCCCTAACGTACAAGAATCAATCCCTCCACTAATCCCCAACACTAACGTTTTCATTCCAGAAAGCGTGAGTTGGTTCTGAATAAATGCGACTCGCTTCTCAATTTCTTTTTGAGGATCTATTTCAGGAAGTACGTGCATTTCTTCTAAAATGGCTTTTTTGTGCATCTCAGTTCTCGTTTTTAAGGTTATTAGGCTGGATATGACGTTCAATTAGCGAACGCTTAAACATAATGAGGCTATAGATTTTGAATCTAATTTTTAATGCCTTTTTACAAATTAATTTTCTCAGATACTTTGATGTGTAATTGTATACCTAAAATAAGTTTAAATAAGTTATTGTATTCTCCAATAACTAAATTTTTTAATTCAGTAAATAAGCAAATAACATTTGGAGTATCTTTGAAAAGCGCAAACATCTCGTTGATGTCCAATACTTTACAAAAAGGCGTCACGCTTGTCGAATTAATGATAGGTTTGGCCATCGTTGCCATTGTTTTAACTATTGCTGTTCCTGCCGCCCAAGGCATCATTATCAAAAGCCGTATAGTATCAGAAGTCAATGAAATCAGCGGTGTTATTCAATTTGCGCGAGCTAACGCTGTGGATGAACAGCTTGCCACTATTATATGTCCCACCTCTGACTTTTCAACCTGTTCAAATAATTGGAATCAGGTAAAAATGGTGTTTGGTGATGAAGATGGCAATGGCTCAAGAGGTGATGACGAAGATATCTTGGTGGCGACTTCGCTGATATCAAACAACAATTATGTAACCGGCCCTGCTCAAGCGATTCTATTCAATCCTAATGGATCCGCGAACGCCTTAGCAACTATTCTTATTTGTCACAATAGTAAGGAGGCTA
This sequence comes from Alteromonas sp. M12, assembly GCF_037478005.1. Classification (NCBI taxonomy): domain Bacteria; kingdom Pseudomonadati; phylum Pseudomonadota; class Gammaproteobacteria; order Alteromonadales; family Alteromonadaceae; genus Alteromonas; species Alteromonas sp. M12. The sequence continues at coordinate 3,339,214 of NZ_CP144164.1, forward strand.
CCTATGCCAGACAGCTTACAGTTACTCCTCAAGGCAGAGTGAAAATGAGTCAAGATGCAGATAAAAATGGCGTGCATGAAAGCATTAGCGGCGGAGCATTAAGTTGTAGCTAATGATAGTTAGCCAACATAATTAAAACTCAACTCACTATTCGATTTTGCTGATGGCTTTCAGTTTTTTTTCAAATTGCTCTAAATGTTCGGCTTTCTCATAATCAAAGTGATATTGGTTATGAAAACCGAAACGCAAACTGACCAATGCGTCCTCCAGATAAACCGTGTAACCATCATGGTCAGTGTAGGCTTTGACCCCTTGAAAAAGGTAGCCATCTTTTACAGCTTCGCCTTTGTCACGAATTTTTTCGAACACATTTAAAATAAAACGGCTGTCTAATTCATTTTTCACATAAGCCTCCACAATCTGCTAGCACGAGTAAATCAGCGTTAAGTCGCAACAACACTATGTTAAATTGAGTTAAGGTTATCTGAAATTGTAACGTAAGCCGATGTAAGCCCCGTTTTGTTCAAAACCTTGTTCTCCACGGATATGTTCAACTTCGGTACGAAGTAACAGATTAACCCCGAGATAGAAATCGAAGCCAATTCCAATCTGTCCGGCCGCTACGCCCTCATCAAATTCACATAAGTTGTAACTTTCGCCTGTACCAATAGTAAATGGGGTTGCCGTACCAAATTCACAACCCTCCCCTTCGGTAAGGGTTTGGCCTTCAATATCAACGTTCAATATTCCTAACCGATAAAACAGTTCACCATAATTGCTACTGGCTTTTCCTAAAACTGAAATCCCTAAAGCATCAGCGTTAAGCCCAAAGTCAGCTGCATTTACGCCTTCAACTGTCGTGGGTAATTGTTCAATCATTGATTGTTTGGAAAGCTGATGATAGCCAAATTCTGCATACCATTTTTCAGCGAATTGGTAGCCCACCGCTAATTTATAACTAGTAGTGTTAGCGCTAGTTGATGCTAAATTGGCTTTGGCGTAGCCCAGAGTCGTTACACCATACATATTGTCTGTAGCAACAGCATGACCGCTCATAATTAATGAAGTGGCAATAAAAAGACAACGAGAGTGTTTCACACATAATCCTTCAAATTGAGCTAAAAACACAGCAATATTGTATGTCTATATTTAGCTGGAGTGGGAAAAAATCTAAACTAATTTTAAACCTCATATTAACCCAATTTTTCGAGGATGTGCTTATTTTTTCAAGCAAAATTAAAATCAATCAGAGTTTTAAAGCGACAAATAAATAAAGTAAAATTGGTATTTACTTACTGTATATTCTTATTCGGCAGATGTTTAACTGCTGCAAATATTAAGTGAAACTAAACAATCATTTGTAATTTCACTAAAGTAATTAAACTAAATCTTGTTTGGTAAATTAACAGCGCATTTGCGCTTACACCGCAAGCATAGTTTAATTGGATGTTAATTGACTGGTCCATTCTATTGAAAATACACATAAATCCAATAAAAGGCTTGGTTATTATTGTTTGTATTTATTTATCCGGCTGTGCTTCAAATAAAGATTCTCAGTTGCACATTCGACATGTATTTGACAAACAAATAACCCCTTCGAGTGCAGGATTCGAATTTGTTATGACTTGGTTCTTGCCGCCAGCGGAGCTTTTTGGCAGCCAACAAAATAGCGTGTTTGCGAATATGGGTTTGCGATCGCGGAATTCACAAGTACCGCGACTTTCCCTAGATAACGAAACGCGACTAAGATTAGAAGACATTGCAATCCAGCGATTGGAAAACGAACTTGAATCTAATCGAATGTGCCCACATGGATATAAAATTGACCAAATCAAATGGCTCGAACGCTCTATTGGGTTTATTGGTAAGTGCCAATAACTCAATATCAAATCAATAGCTGTTACAGAGGAAACAAATATGGAAACCATTAAGACACGCGCTGCCGTAGCTTGGGAAGCTGGAAAACCACTTAGTATCGAAGTAGTCGATCTAATGCCGCCTCAAAAAGGCGAAGTGTTAGTCAAGATAGTGGCAACGGGCGTTTGTCATACCGATGCGTATACGCTATCTGGAGATGATCCTGAAGGGCTTTTCCCAGCGATTTTAGGCCACGAAGGGGCAGGAATTGTTGAAGCAGTAGGTGAAGGTGTGACTTTAGTCGAAGTGGGTGACCACGTGATTCCTTTGTATACGGCGGAGTGTGGAAAATGCAAATATTGTTTATCGGGTAAAACCAACTTATGCCAGGCTATTCGAGCCACTCAAGGCCAAGGTTTAATGCCTGATGGCAGCACCCGTTTTTCTAAAAATGGAAAGCCTATATACCACTATATGGGCACATCCACTTTTGCCGAACATACTGTTGTACCAGAAATAGCCCTTGCGAAAATTCCCAAGGAAGCTCCTTTGGAAAAAGTGTGTTTGTTGGGATGCGGGGTCACCACAGGAATGGGCGCAGTTAGCAATGCAGCCAAAGTCCAAGAAGGCGACACTGTTGCAGTATTTGGCTTAGGCGGAATTGGCTTGTCAGTGCTAATAGGTGCCAGAATGGCCAAAGCAGGTCGCATTATCGCCATTGATATTAATGAAGACAAATTTGAAATCGCTAAACAACTGGGCGCGACCGATGTCATTAACCCAAAAGATTACGACAAGCCGATTCAAGAAGTGATTGTGGATATGACCGAAGGTGGTGTTGACTATTCATTTGAATGTATTGGTAATGTGAAGGTTATGCGCTCCGCACTGGAATGCTGCCATAAAGGTTGGGGAGAGTCAGTGATTATTGGTGTCGCTGGTGCTGGCCAAGAAATTTCCACCCGCCCTTTCCAACTTGTGACTGGCCGAGTTTGGCGTGGAACGGCCTTTGGCGGTGTGAAAGGTCGCAGCCAATTACCCGATTATGTGCAACGGTATATGGATGGTGAATTCGAACTCGATACATTCATCACCCATACAATGGGTTTGGAAGACATTAATAAAGCCTTCGACTTAATGCACGAAGGTAAGTCTATTAGATCGGTGGTACATTTCTAATGTCAGTTTTGGAACTAACCTCTTCAATTAAATCATTCGGTGGTCAACAGCAGCGTTTTAAGCACCAATCGAGCGTGCTGGATTGCGAAATGAACTTGAGTGTTTATGTGCCCCCACAAGCTGAACAAAACAAGCCCTTACCGGTAATTTATTGGTTAAGTGGGCTTACCTGTACCGACGAGAACTTCGTAACTAAAGCTGGTGCGGCGCGAGTAGCGGCTGAACTGGGGTTGATTATTGTATCTCCCGATACTAGCCCTAGAGGCGATGAGGTTGCGGATGATGAAGGCTATGATTTAGGTAAAGGGGCTGGTTTTTATTTAAACGCTACCCAGGCACCGTGGAATGCTCATTATCATATGTATGATTACATTGTGGATGAGTTGCCCAAATTAATTAATCAAACCTTTAATTGCATGCCAAAAGTAGCATTAGCAGGACACTCTATGGGTGGCCACGGTGCGCTCACTTTGGGTCTATCTAACATGCAAAAATACACCTCTATTTCTGCATTTTCGCCAATTGTAAATCCATTGAATTGCCCTTGGGGTGAAAAAGCGTTCCGCGCTTATTTAGGGGATGATATTAGTGCATGGGAACAGTACGACGCGTGTACATTGCTGCAGCAACAAGGTCAATTTTTGCAACTGCCAATATTAATTGATCAGGGTTTAGATGATAACTTTTATGAGAGTCAGAAATTAACCAAGCCGTTTGACGAACTAGCTAAAAAAATGCACTACCCAGCCACGGTCAATTACCATCCAGGTTATGACCACAGCTACTTTTTCATCGCTAGTTTTATTGAAGATCATCTGCGTTTCCATCACAAATTTTTGACCGCAGTAGAGTAGCGAAAACGAATTATGTTGAACATCTACACACGCACTTAATAAATCAAAAAGCCCCTGTTTAACAGGGGCTTTTTATTCTCACCTATGCCCATACTATGACGGGTCAATTACACTTAATGTTGATGGTGCTGATCAGGTAAAGACTCTAAGTAGGTCACCAAATGATCGATTTCTTTAGGCTTCAAAAATCCGCCCCAAGGTGGCATTAATGGACTTTTTCCTACCGCAGCGCCGCCTTCCACAATTATCGATTTTATAGCTGTAGTATCCGTATTGTGGTGATATAAAGGCGAAGTGAAATCGGGCATTGGAACACCTAACAAGGCTGCATCAGGCCCTTTACCATCGCCTTTGACACCGTGACAGCGAGCACAGTTAACCGCAAACAATCCGGCGGTCGCATTTTGATCATATCCTTCTGGCGTATTATCAACTTCTTCTCTAAAAACGTTGGCTTGATCTGCATGAACCAGTTGCAATACTTCACCACTTGGCTCGGATGCGGCTCCTAATGTTGTGACTAAAATCTCTCCGCCACTTAGCTGCACCACCGAGCTTATTCCGCGTTGCGCATATTGATTTGCCCTAGCAATCAATTCAACACTTTCTACTTGCGGTTTATCTGAATCCATCACAAATACTTTCGCCGAATAATTATCCGCAAAAACATATTTGTCTTTCAATTTTGGGTACATATCAGAACGATTTACAATTCCGCCAATAACGGCTCTGTCATAAGCGTTGTGCTCGTATGTATAAACTGGGCCTTGTTGTGGGATATCGAGTGTTTCCCAAGCTTTAACGCCACTTTCACTGCGCCCTTCAATTACCGGGAATTGATAATGTTTACCGGCTTCAATTTTGTTTACTTCTTCCCAAATAGTTGAACCTACATCACCTAGCCAAAGGTCATTTGTCAGCGGGTCGAACTTGAACCGAAACGGATTACGTAGGCCTAACGCATAATATTCGTTACGTATGTTGTCATTATCCCAAAACGGATTATCTTTAGGAATATAGTAATTCTGAACTGTCCCATATTGCATAGGTGCATCAATTGGATTGCTCTTTTCAGGATCCATGTCAACATCAATACGTAAAATACCAGAGCGCAGCACTTCAGAGGATGTGGTCGCTTCGGGCGGATGTACACCTTCACCTAAACCAATATACAGAAATCCATCTGCGCCAAATTCCATAGCGCCACCATTGTGGAAGCCTGAATCGTTTCGAATCAAATCGAATAAAATAGTTTCCGAAGCAGTATTCATCTGGGCATCTTGCGAGGTGATTTCGAAACGAGAAATACGATTATGTTGTATATTCTCCTCCCGAGTGTCGGTGTAATAAAGATAAATGAATGGTTTAGGCGCAGTTGAATCGGCAAATTTTGGGTGAAAATCAAAGCCAATCGCACCATTTTCCATTTCTACTTCACCCATGAATTCTGAAACATCAACAACTATCTGCGCGTCATCTCCATCGGCATTGGCTATTTTTTTGATTTTTCCGCCTCTTTCTAACACGTAAACAGTACCGTCATTTTCCGGACCTTCACGTACCAACACAGGTTGTGCAAATTTGAGCTTAGGTAAGTAATTTTTGAATCCCCAATCAGATGTCTCCACTGGGTTAAACCAAATACGGACTTGAGTAATAGCATTGGCAATATCGCGATCGGATGTAAACGCTTTGCCCATTCCCAGTGGAACGAGGAAGTAAATCAATGCCAATATACCAGTTACGCTAAAAACACGCCTAAATGTGGCCGCAATACCACTTCCTAAGCTGCCTAAAATTGAACCACTAAACAACAAGCTCTGCATCACTACGAATGCCAGTAGATAAAACAGCGTTGCGAACAAGCCAATAGCTGCGATTAACTGCGGATCATAATTGATTGTTGTCGCGAGGAACAAATACAGCGACGCTGTTGTGTAAGCATATAAAAACCAGATGTACTCATTTGCGAAACGTTTAGCGCTTGAAAAAGCACTACTACCATTACGCCAAAATGCTAGACCAATTTGGATTGCATAGGTAATCACAAAAATCTTTACAATTTGCAGCATATCAGCGTGACTCACGTATACATCGGGGAGATGTAATATGCTATCTGGAATAATCTCAAAAGTTTTGGTAAAGCTAAAACTTAGAGATACTGTGAGAGCAATTAAAATAAGCTGTATAAGTGTGCTTAAAATAAAATATTGACGACTAGTGTTTGACACATTCAATCCTATAAAATTTATAAACCTAACAGTTTTTAGAAGTAGGTTCTAACTGCGCACCTTTAATTTAACTATATTAAAAGCGCCCTTCGACTAAACACAAGAAAATTCGTTTTTTTCAACAAATTCAACGGTGTAATTTTCGACTTGTTGTTTAAACTCTTTACTTGAAAAAGTATGATCGGCTTTTGAGATACGATGAACAGTGGTATCACTGCCGTTTAATTTTTTCCATGCCTTATTATTAAGCGTCTGTTGTTCAAACTCTTTTGCTGTCAAATCAACCCCACTCAATACTAAACAAACTTTACCTGTAAATGTTTGTAGGCCCTTTTGCATTTGAGCTTGATAACTTTGTTGTTGATTATCTTGACTCGAAACACTGTCGCTAACAAAACCTTTTGCATCTCCAAGACTGCTAGCCACATTCACTTTTCCACGAATCAGTTTCAACCAAAACTCTTTTGAAAGTAACCTTTGTACATAATAATATTTCAACATTGTTTTGCCCATTGCAGCGTCACTTCTTAACCATGGGTTTAGCAAAAACAAGCCTTTAATACGGCTGTCTTGTGGCGCATAAATCATCGCAGCCGATGCTGCATCACAGAGTCCCCAAATCACAATAGATTCTATACCAAGCTGAGCACACATATGATCACATGCAGCTTTAATATCTTCGTTAATCTCATCAAAAGACTTTTTATCACCTTCACTGTCGCCCATTCCAGTGTAGTCAAATCTCAACGAAGCAATGTTTGCTTTGGCTAACGCCCGGGAAAGTTGCACAAATTGTCGATGACTGCCAACACGATACTGAGGGCCTCCGACGACTATAAGTACTGCGGTTTTCAAAGGGGTAGAAGGCTTATGCAAAATCCCCATTAATTGAACTTCACCACTATTAATAACCACAGCTGACTCAATACTATCAGGCGTCATCATAATTCTCCCTGTAACGCATTTAGTGTGGGTTGATGCAATTGACTCTGCTCGAATATTTCTGGAATTTGCCAAAAAGCTGAGCCTTCAAAACAAACAATTTTAAGAAATTGTTGATCCCACTCTTTAGTCTGAATATTAACCGCAGGGGTAATTGAGGCACTTGCCAACTCAAACCATGTGACTGGGCAGGGTAAATTTAACGATTTAGATACTTCAAGGTTGTCGATAGAAGCAAGTAGGTCTGAGCTAATTTCATAACCTGCCACCTCAACATTAACACCCGACATTATGCGCTCACGCCAATTGACTTTTTGCTCTCCCTGCATCATTGAGTTTGCTTGTTTTAAACGTAAGAATTGCGTCATAAACTGCTTACCTTTAGTAACAGGTTTCCACAATAGAACATCTTTCACTGGCAAAATTTGGTTAATGGTCTGTAGCTCTCTTAATGCCAACAATCCACCGAAACGCAGCCCCCAAAGAGTAATATTTTCGATACCTAAGGATTTCAGCCACTGCGCGACACAAATGATATTTTCTCGCCAAATAGCAGCATTGACTTGCTCGATTTCTTTTTCACTGTCACCCGTTCCAAGATAGTCCAGCGCAAAGACGCTGTAGCCTTGTTTGGCTAAAAACAAAGCTTGCTTTGCAACTATTGCTCTACTTAGATTTAGCTCTTCGAAAATAGATGGAAGCAGTAAAATTGTCTTTTGCGGATTTGTTTGCCCATATTGACTGACAAACAAGTTACCTTCGGCACTAGGTAGGAAATAACCTTTAATCACATTTGCTTCCTATAGGTACATGTTTTTTAAGGAAGATAATAATATCTCATTAGATTTGAAAAGACATCGGCGATGCTAAAACAGTATTAAACTGTTTTAGCATCGCTCTGATAATTCTACTTTATTATCACTTTTTAGTTAACTGAAGCAACAATATAGCAATTTAGCCAAACATACCTTAGCATAAGCCTAGGAATTCTCAGTTTTTCATGAAGAAAAACTATATCAGGCACAGTTTAGCGGAATCACATGGCAGTAAAATTTTTAAAACCCCTTGCCGATGCAAGTCAATTTCCGGCCCCCAGCGTTACAGCCACTCCTAAATTTAGATTGAGCGATTTAGATTTGGCGCAACACACTCAAGGGGATGTAAGGGAAACCACATTTACCCGAAATGGCCGCGGCGCAATAGGTATAGCAGGAACTGCGTTAAGAAAGGAAAATGTAAATAATGTCATTCTCATTCCTGCTTATCACTGCCCTGCGTTAGTTGAACCTTTCATCTGGTTAGGCTACGAAATCCGATTTTATTCAGTACAGGCTGATTTATCTGTCGATATCGCCGTTTTAGAGCAAGCAATGGCAAAAGGGGATATTACCCACTGTGTGGTAGTGAGATATTTTGGATTTGGTCAGAATAACAATGAAGTAATTCAATATTTACATACTCAGTCGGTAGAAATAATAGAAGATTGTGCCCATTCCTTATTTAGATTTGTCGACCATTTCGCAGATTCAGGTAAACGAGTGCCGGATGTTAGCGCTAGTATCTGCAGCATCAACAAAATATTGCCCACAATAGATGGTGGAGCTTTATATCTAAAAGATAAATATGAAGCAAAATTAACTCATGTCGGCTGGTCAGAAGAAGCTAAAGCTTGCGCATTCATTGTCGGGATCCCGCAAATGCTTGCCAAAGTAAAAAGCCTAGTTAACCAATCTAAACCAGAACAAGTCCCTCAAATCTCGGATCCAGCCGAAGAGGATGCTCACTTACGTTATTTTCAACCAATTGACTTAGCATCTGCGAGTTACCGTCACACTAAAACCATATTCTGTCACAGTAATTTAAAGCATATACGCAAGCAAAGACGTGAAAATTTCGAATTCATTGTAAAAAACATTGATAATCCCGAGGTAGGCAATGCGTTATTCAAGCAATTGAATGATGAAGATATTCCTTACGTTATTCCTTTTTTGCTGCAAGATGAAAAGTACTTTTTTGATTTACGTAAAAAAGGCATACAAATACTTAGGTGGGAAGAAGTTGCGATTAGTGATTGTAATATAAGTCAAGATTACCGCTCGAGACTTATACAAGTACCATGTCATCAGCAACTTTCCAACCGACAGCTAAATTTCATTGTCGACACTTTCAATCAATTGCGCCCCCAAGGATAGTTATGAATTGGTCAGTTTTAAGTTGTTCTGAATTTTCTACCCATCAACAAGCTTGGGAAGATCTAAATCGTAAAACCATGAATCTAGCGTTTTTTGAACCTGACTTTGTCAATGGGCTAATTACCCACTTTTTTGATGGAAGCGAAAAACTAGTAGTTGCTTACCAAAACGATGAATTGCAACTCGCCGGATTTTTTAAAGCCTTAGGCAAAGGACGATGGGCTACAGCCATGCCCTCGCAATGCCCATTAGGGTTGTTTTTACATCGTGAACAGCACGTTAGTAGTGATCTGATGAAATCATTATGCTCTGCCCTACCAGGTAAAGTAGCAATGTTAGATATGCTACAGATGGATTCCAAATACACCCAGTTCACACCTGCAGATGATTTTGAACTCATGCCTTATATCACTTCGGGTAATCGCCCCATTCCTGAAGATTTTGACACGTATTTTCAATCACTTGGAAAAAATATGCGGCAGAACTACAACAAAGTGATTAATCGCGCAGCCCGTGCCGAAGATACATTATCTTGGCAGAAAGTAACTAAGCCAGCGGAGGTTAAGCAAGCTATAATCAAGTATGGTGAGCTGGAAAGTAACGGCTGGAAAGGCGAAGAAGGTACAGCTATATCGCCTGACAATACGCAAGGAAAATTCTATCAACAAGCATTAAGTAATTTGGCAGAGCAAGGTAAAGCATGTTGTTGGTATTATTTAATTAATGAAGAAATAGTCGCTGTGGATTTATGTATTCAGCAAGATGACTGTTTAATTATTTTAAAAACCACCTATAACGAACAATTTAATAAACAATCTCCCGCGCTGATGCTTAAAATTGAAATGATAAAGCATTATTCTCAACAAAGAGAACTCGAAGGAATCAATAACATAGAGTTTTACGGAAAAGCGATGGAATGGCACAAGCGGTTAGATTCGACATTAAGAGAAATAGAGCATGTCACCTATTTCCCGAATAAATTGCTTAAAAGTGCCATAAACCTAATTAAAAAAGTGAAAAAGTAATTATAAGATTATGAAAAACTCAGTTTCCGTAATTATTCCATTTTATCAACGAAGCATGGGCCTACTTAAGAAAGCATTGCTTAGCGTTGCGCAGCAAAGTGCATTTTCGCAAATTGATAAAGTTATTGTTGTAGATGATGGTTCCCCCATCGGTGCGCGAGAGGAAATTGAGCAACTAAACAACAATCAACCATTGCTCGAAAAAATTCAGTTGATTGAAAAGCCAAACGGTGGCGTTGCGTCAGCTCGAAACGCGGGTATCGATGCGGTATCGGCTGAAGTAAAGTATGTTGCTTTGCTTGACCCCGATGATGTTTGGTTACCAGATCATCTAGAACTTGCTTTGGAGGCTTTAAGATCTGGAAGTGATTTCCACTTTAATAACTTCACACATATTGGCCAAACCGTTGGCGCTTTTGAGCGCGCAGGATACATAACACCAAGTGAACATCCTCCGTTAGACAATGAATACAATCATACTTATAAAGGTGATATTGTTCGCCAGATAACCACTGCCAACGTAATTGGCGCTTCATCAGTGATTTATGACATCAAGAAACACAAAGATTGTCGTTTTAAAACAGATTTTCAATTTGCTGGTGAAGATTATCTAATGTGGCTTGATATTACACGCAATACCGATGGTATTAGTTTTACAAATAAAATAACCACTCACTGCGGTGAAGGGATCAATTTGTTTTCTGGTGCAGCTTGGTGCAGTGCCCATTTAAGCAAACGGTTATTCGATGAAATTAATTATCGCTATTTTTTACTGCAGAATATTGCGATGACAGAGTCTAATCGCCGAAGAGTTGCAGAAATGCTTTTCGACAATCGAAATGCGTATATTGGCAACTTACAATCTATGCTGAAAAGGCTTAAACTCTCCGGAATTGTTTTGCTTTTGAAACACTTTACGTACAATAAACCTTTTCGCGACACGTTTTTAAAACGAATTAAATAGCTGACGTTTAAATGCAACTCACCTGTGGTGACATTTACACTTAGTATTAGGAATATACGTTGAAACTAATAGTACAAATTCCCTGCTACAACGAAGAACATACATTGCCTGCGACATTCAATGATATTCCCAAAACGATTGAGGGAATTGATCAGGTAGAAATTATGATTATTGATGATGGTTCCAAAGATCGAACCATCGAAGTTGCCAAAGAACTTGGCGTAGATCATATCGTTATTAATAAGAATAACAGAGGATTAGCCCGCACCTTTCGTAAAGGTATCGATGAATGTCTTAAATTGGGAGCCGATATTATTGTTAATACCGACGGCGACAACCAATATGCGGGATGGGACATACCTAAACTGATCCAGCCGATACTCGATCATAAAGCAGATGTTGTAGTGGGAGATCGTCGCACTGGACAAATTGACCACTTTTCCGGATTAAAGAAATTTTTACAGCGACTTGGCAGTTTTGTAGTGCGTCAACTTTCTGGAGTAGATGTACCCGATGCAGTAAGTGGGTTCCGAGCCTATAGCCGAGAAGCCGCTCTGCAGTTAAATATTGTATCGCCTTTCAGCTACACCATTGAAGCCTTAATCCAAGCTGGCAAAAAACACATGGCAGTGACATCCGTACCTGTTGACACAAACGAAAAAACGCGGGAATCAAGACTCTTTACCAGCATACCTAAATTTATTGAACGTCAACTAACAACTATTGTGCGCATGTACACCATGTACCAGCCACTAAAAGTGTTCTTTTTTATAGCGTTAACCCTATCCATTCTGGGTTTTATTCCTATCGTACGATTTTTATATTTTTACTTTACCGGTGATGGCAGTGGACATATACAATCACTCATTCTTGGCGGTACCTTGTCAATTTTAGGTATTATTACTTTTTTGATTGCATTGTTAGCTGACCTTATTAATTTTAATCGTCAATTGATAGAACAAAGCCTAGAGAAAATTAGAAGGTTGGAATTGAAATTGATGGAACAAGATAAAGCGAACAAAAAGTAACCATCAGCAAATTTAAAATGGATTAAAATCTCAATCATGGCCATTAAAATCCTTATTTGTGCCTCAACGTTCCCTCGGTTCAAAGAAGATGGGATGGTTGATTTTGTATGGCAACAAGCACGCTATTTAAAAAAGCATTATTCGCATTTTGAAGTTCATGTATTAGTGCCTCATGCGCCTGAATCTTTAAAGCATGAAGTATGGGAAGGTGTGCATATACATAGATATACGTATTTTAAACCTGAGTCAGCGCAGAGCGTAGTCTATCCTGCAATTTGGCCAAATATAAAAGAGAACCCATTTCGCCTTTTACAGGTCCCTTTTTTACTATTGTCATGTTATTTAGCCACAAAAAGATTAGTTAAAACCTATAATTTTGATTTGATTTACTCCCATTGGTTTACTCCTCAAGGTTTGATGTGCAACAAGGTAGCTCGAGACAACAACATTCCCCATACTCTCACGTCCCATGCAGCAGACATTATTATACTTAAAAAAATCCCTTGGTTAGGTCCATTCCTAGTTAAACGTATAATCCCGCAATTCAAAGCCATTTCTTTCGCTGGTAGTCGTGGTAGAGATCAAGCTTTGGCTTTTTTTAACGATGAACAACAAACCGCGATCGCAGACAATAGTCAAGTTCTACCGATGGGCGTTGATTTACAACTTCCGGAACAACAAATTCCAAAGCCGGAGACTACAATTGGTGAAAGTTTAAAATTACTTTTTGTTGGCCGATTAGCTGAAAAAAAAGGGATTACATTCTTATTAAATGCCATGGCCCATGTAAAGGCCAAAGGTCTGTCGGTGCACTTAGACTTATTAGGTGATGGACCACTGTTCGATACCATACAAAAACAAGTGAAAGCACTTAACTTAGATAACGATGTTAACTTTCAAGGTTTCGTAAACGGTCAAGAAAAGTTTCGGTTTATTCAAAATACTGATTTATTTGTTTTACCTTCAATCGTGACTGCTGACGGAGATGCAGAAGGGCTTCCCGTGAGCTTGTTAGAAGCCATGTCCGCCGGTGCGTTATGCTGTGCATCTGATGAGTCAGGAGCTCCAGATATTATTGATGATGGGGAAACAGCACTGTTATTCAAAGCCAAAAGTAGTGATGCTCTCGCCGCTATTTTTCAACAAGTTGCTAAGATGCCTGAAGTTCAACGGCAACAAATCGCCAAGCAAGCAAAGGCGGCTGGGGAGTCATTCTTATGGGATAACATGATCCATCAACATGCCGAATTTTTGATTTTGCCTTTTATTAATGGAGGCACTGGTGTCAAGTAATCCGAATGACACTCCCCTAGTTTCGGTGGTAATGGCCTGTTATCGGGAGCCTGTCGAATGGTTAGGTCTCGCAATTGACTCAATTTTACAACAAACGTTTATCAACATTGAATTGATAGTCGTCATTGACGACCCTAGCAACATTAAAATTTGTGATTTTTTAGCACAAAAACAGACAAATGACTCTCGATTAAAAGTACTCAAAAATCAAAAAAACATAGGCTTACCAGCCTCATTGAATAAAGCTGTAGAGCAGTCAAAATCGCAGATCATTGCTCGCATGGATGCAGATGACATATCATTACGTGAACGACTGCAAATGCAATTTGAATATATGCAAGCCAATCCTGATGTGAGTCTTATTGGCTCAGCAATTGAGAACATTGATGAATGCGGGACGTCTCTAGGTATTAGCCACTTTCAGTCCTCATCAGAGGTTATACAAAAAATTATTCCCTATTGTTCAGTAGCTTGCCACCCAACTTGGATGTTTAAAAAATCGATGTTTGATTCAATAGGCGGTTATCGCATGTTGCAGGGTGCGGAAGATTATGATTTTTTATATCGCATTTTAGATGCAGGTGGCAAAATCACTAACTTGCAACAGCCCCTACTGCAATACCGATTACATGGCGCTAGCATAACCAGTGGTATGAATCTAAAACGCTATAAAGTTAGGCATTATATAAAGGCATTGCATCAACAAAGAGTTACTCTTGGTAAAGATAACTACTCTACCGATGGGCTCGAACTATTGTTATCGCAACAACAAGATTCTCCCTTAGTCGCCAGTTTAATAACCAAGCTGCGAAAAGCTGAAGCAAGACATTCGATTACTAGAATTCCATATTTGTTAGCGCTATTTTTCTGTTCCGTGGACGTTAGAGAGCGCATCTTGGATCATTTAAAAATACGTATGATTATAAGTACAACAAGAACATGAGCAGTATATCTAAATCACAAAACCAAAGTATTCAAAAGTCGAAACGACTGTGTTTTGTTAGCAGCACATTATCAAATGGTGGAGCAGAAAGAGCACTGAGTAACTTGTTATGTAATATGGATTTAACTCATTTAGAGGTCACAGTTTTACTCCTAAATGGTGTCGTTACCTACCCTGTACCATCATCAGTTAAAATAGTTGATTTGCGCAAACGATCACCTTTTCATATTCCATTGTGTTTTATTTTATTGATGTACCATTTGCTCAAACTTAAGCCTAAAATAGTGATCAGTGTTTGGTCTTTTCCGAGTTTACTAACCGGTCTGGCGATGTTTTTTACAAGAAGTAAAAGCATTTGGATCCCAAGAATAGCGAATAATCCAGCTGATGAAGAGTTTGGGTGGAAAAAATGGGTCTTCAATTGGTTGTACAAAAAAGCGGATCGCTTTATTGTTTTATGCAATGAGTTACGTGATAATTTTGTTGATCACTACCCCTTTTCATCGGGCAAAACAAATTTGATCCGCAACGGTTTTAATCTTCGTGAATTGAACGAAAAAGCCAGCCAACTATCTCCCGACATAAGCATACCAAATGAACCTTTCATGATTTCAGTTGGTTCATTGACAGATCAGAAAAGGCATGACGTACTTTTAAAAGCGTATGCACAATTGCCAGAAAGTGACCAAATACCTTTGTTGATTTTAGGTGGAGGTCCCTTACACGACAATTTAACAGCATTGGCCAATGAACTAGGTATTAATAATAAAGTTCATTTTAAAGGGTTTGTTACCAACCCTTACCCCTATGTAAAACATGCAAAACTTTTTGTTTTGGCCAGTGATTTTGAAGGATTATGTAACGCAGCAATTGAAGCCCAATGTTTAGGGACACCTGCCGTAATAACAAGTTGCCCAACAGGAAATAGAGAAATTGTAGTAGAAGGACAGACCGGATTCTTGGTGCCTATTGGCGATCCACAAAAAATGGCACAATCCATATCAAAAGCATTAAATCAAAAAACCATTTCGAGTCAAATGAGAATAGACTCAGAACGTTTAGTAAGTGAAAAATATAAAATTCAACGATCGGTAGCGGATATGCATTCGTTAATTGAGGAAATCTGTTAATGCGAGAACGAAAAACTTCATATCCTAATTTATTTATTGTCGGAGCCCCAAAGTCTGGTACTACTGCTATGGCCCGACACTTAGTTGCCCACCCAGAAATATACACACCATTACAAAAAGAATTTACTTATTTTGGTAAAGACCTAGTTCGTTATGCCGAATTAATTACAGAGAAAGCTTATTTAAAATGGTTTGAAGCTTGGAATAATGAAAAATATGCCCTTGATGCGTCACCCACTTATTTATATTCACAATCTGCCCCTTTTGAATTTTTGGAAAAATCTCCGAATGCCAAAGTTATCATCATGTTGAGAAACCCCATAGAGGTAGCTTACTCTATGTACTTTGAAGCTCTATTTGGCAATAGGGAATACGCAAAAACCTTTGAAGAAGCTTGGGAGTTAGAGAGTAAAAGATTACAAGGACAGTGTATTCCAACCAACGCACGACTGGAATATACCACCCGTTATCAAAGCTTAGGTCTGTATAGTCGTCACATAAGGCACTATCAAAACATCTTTGGTGTAGAAAATGTGCATATTATTTTATTCGACGATTTCAAAGACAGTAACCAAGTTTGCTATGAGAAATTGTTGGATTTTTTAGGTTTGTCCTATATATATCCTGAATCATTCAAAGTTCATAATCCCAGCAAAATAGCACGATCACCGAAACTCACTCATTTTGTCACTACGCCTCCAAAATGGTTGGGGACAATCGGCAGCTTTATTTTACCTAAAACTACTAGATGGAAAATCAGAGATTTTATTAAAAATAAGAATATGAAAATAGTTGATAAACCTAAGATAGCACCAGCCACAAAAGCGATGTTACAAGCACACTATGCTGAAGAAATTGTTGAACTTGAAAACTTACTAGGCCGGAGCCTATCTCAATGGAAATAATCACTCCATCAGCCACAAAAATTTTATTTGATCTTGCTGCCACTCACCCTGGAGCTTTAGGTTCAATGCATGGTGGCGGTGTTTATGCGGAAGTGGTTTTCGAAAAATTAGTATCACTAGTCGAAAAAAATACTTTAGATGTTTTTTATTTTGCACATAAAAAAGTAGCTCCTAATATTCTTGCTTTATGTCAAAAATATGGCATTGTTGAGCATAAAATCAACACACGAAGCGATATTCAAGCATTAGTAGATACAGGTAAATACCATACTCTTTATTCAGCCCTACCTTATGAAAATTTCGCCAATACAGATACTAAAAACATTCGATTTTTATACACTGTTCATGGATTACGCGAATTAGAAGTTCCTTATTCATTGCAGCAGTGGCGCTATAGCCTGCACTGGAAACGAATCGTCGAATGGTTGTTTGCAATGTGCTTCACTCGATTATATCTAAAGCGCACAAAAAATCGTTTCAGACAATTATTACAAAAGCCGAATAGTCAGATTATAACCATCTCGGAACACAGTAAATACTCCATATTACAAAAATTTGGTGACATAGTAAGCGCTGACGATTTGACAAAGCTCTATTCTCCATTGCTTGATGGTGACGTAAAAAAGCAACCTCTAGCGACCTCAAAAAATGATTTTAAGTATTTTTTACTTATCAATGGCAACAGATGGATAAAAAACTCTTACCGAGCACTGAAAGCCTTGCAAAATTTTTACTCATCGAATCCAGAATGCGATGTCAAAACTCTAGTATTAGGTCTAGACAAACCGCCAGTAGAATTTGCAGACGACGATCACTTTATATTTAAGGGGTATATCTCTAGAGATGAATTGGAATCGGCTTTCGCTAAAGCCTACGCATTTATTTACCCTTCCCTAAATGAAGGGTTCGGCTACCCTCCTTTGGAGGCAATGAAACACGGTACGCCAGTCCTTGCATCTGCGGTATCAGCTATTCCCGAAGTCTGTGGTGACGCAGTTTTATACTTTAATCCTTATGATGAATCAGAGATTGCTATCCGCATAGCTGAAATATATTTTGACAATAACAAGCGCACTGATTTAATTGCAAAGGGTCATAAAAGATTTGAAGAAATAACCACTAGTCAAACTGATATGCTATTAACACTATGCCATATGATTATGCAAAAATCTGAGTAATAATTATGAACGTTGAATACGAAAGTATGAAAAATTAGTAGAATCAACGTTTTAACAAAGAACTGACCTTTGACTTAAAGAGTATTCTTTCTTGTTTCTGAAGTGCAACGTACCAAAGAGCCCACATAACTACCCCTCCCCCAATCAATGAACTTATATTTTCATTATCAAAAATGCTATTTAACCATTCTGTTACAGTAAATAATGTCGCTATCAATATAGGGATAGCGATGGCATCTCTAAAAGTAACAATTCGCTCTGCTAAGAGGAATAAAACTCCAATTGAAGCACTAAACGAAAAACTCATGAATAAACTGACTGGAGCACCTTGAAAGCCAAAATGTTGTATACAATAAGGCATACTCAAAACCAACATTAGTGCACCAGAGATATTACAAACCAGAACTCGAACATTGTGACCTAAAGAAACCTGAACACTATTCAAAAGATTGACGATGATTGCAGGAATAAGCATCAACATAATAAAAGCAAAATTCTCACTCGCTAGTATAAATTTATCAGAGAAAACGAATACAATAAGCTGTTGTCCAATTAATGAGGCGCCAATATATGCGAAAAGACCAAATACACTAGCCACATAAAGCGCAATTCGACTATACAGTTTGAGATTATTTTTATTATTTTCCGCTGATCGGCTCAGTGCAGGTAACGCAGCATTTGAAACTGACGAAAAAATTGTGAGTAACACAATAAATAATTGCATCAGTAAACTGAAATTCCCCAAATGCTCTGTAGTTGTAAATAAATTTTTTGCTTGCACCACAGGGCCATGAAAAAGAAATTGCCCAGCGGCCACTGCAATAGCCAATGGGAATAGTTTTATAACTGTTGTTATCATTTTCCGTGGTACAAAAACTAATGTGACTTTTTTCAAGTTGCGATTAACTAAGTATATACTCACTAAACCTTGAATGACTTGACCAACTGCATGAACACCAGCGATTAACAAGATATTTTCAGTTAGAGCTGCAATAAGAATACTAACCAAGATTTCAGCTGGCTTAAAAATACGTTCAATTTTGAAAATTAAGTAAGTCGCTTCAAATGCTTGGAACATTTGATTTGACCACAACACCATTCCCTTTCCAATTAACGCCACAGAAAAAATAACGAGCAAAGTAGCAATAAATTGACTCTCAGCATAGATGACACCCAAGATCATAGATAAAATTGCAACAATACAAACTGCAGCGATACGAATAGATGCCACCAAATCAACTATGGATTTTACATTCTTTTTATTTTTACCTACCTCTCTAGAAAGCATTGCTCCCAAGCCAAGACCAGTAAGCGGCAAAAACATCAGATACCACGATTGTCCGTAGCTAAATACCCCGTATAACTCTGCACCCAGCATTCGCGCTAAAATCAGCATGTAAACAAAACGTAAGCCTTGTGATGTCAATAATGCAAAGTACAAGTACTTTGCATTAGAAAGAATTTTTATTGCGCCTTGAGATCCCACAAACATCCTAGTTTTATTTTTATTAGTGAAATTTAATAACTATGCAAATAAAGCATGGTATTCTGGTAGAGTGTAAAGGGTAAAAAACATAAATTCATCATGTTTATGTTTGAACTAGAATACAATATTAAACAGCCTTGGAAAAAGACACGATTCATTATGAGGGAAGCAATATTTTTAACGCTAGCTAATAACTTGCCTAGGTTTGAAATTTTTGACAAAGTAAGAATAATTTTGTTGAACCTCGCTGGTATGTCAATAGCAAAACGAGCAGTAATATGGGGGCCAGTGACCGTAAGACCAATAGGTTCTGTTAAACATATTATAATTGGTGAAAACTCATTTCTGAATACCGAAACACGTTTTGGTGTTCCCAATGAAAAAGTCACAATAGGGAATTTTGTCCAAATAGGTCCCAGAGTCAGTTTTGAAACAGTTTCCCATGGCTTGCTTCCAAGGCCGAATAAGCTCAGGACGAGTCACTCCTTACCGATTAAAGTTTGTGATTATGTTTGGATAGGAGCTGGCGCTATAATCACTCAAGGAGTAACAATTGGTGAAGGAGCTATCGTTGCAGCCGGTTCAGTTGTAACAAAAGACGTTGCGCCATTCTCCGTCGTTGGGGGTATACCAGCCAAATTAGTAAAGAAAATAGAACAATAAAATGTTTCGCCTGTTCAAAGGATTGAATTAATGTCAACCCCCTCTAAATATCAACCTCATATAGATGGACTAAGAGCAATAGCTGTCATGAGTGTGTTGCTTTTTCATTTGGATATCGAAACATTTTCTGGCGGTTTTGTCGGTGTAGACATTTTTTTTGTAATAAGCGGGTTTCTTATTACTAGAATCATTGTAACTGAATTAGAAAAAACAGGCCAATTTAGCTTTAAAAATTTCTATACACGAAGAATACGGCGACTACTACCTGCATTTCTCGTAATGTTATTTGTTACATTTTTTCTTGCTTCCGTATTATTTTCACCAGACTTATTTAAAAGCTTTGGAGCTTCAGTCGTTGCATCTTTGCTAAGTGTATCAAATATTCTTTTTTGGCTTGAAGCAGACTACTTTGACGTTTCGTCACATCTAAAACCATTACTACATACTTGGAGTTTGAGTATTGAAGAGCAGTTTTACATGTTTTGGCCAATTACTTTGCTGCTGCTATTTAAATGGGGACTAAAAAAATGGATACCTTTTTTAATTTCGATACTCTTTATTCTCAGCTTAGCCTTGAACCAAATATTTTATGATGGACAAGTATACTTCCTAACACAACTATTTCCATCAACTGAAACTCTTATCCAAGACGGCAGAACTACAATTTTCTATTTGCTACCCTTTAGAGTATTTGAGTTCACTTGCGGTGCTATATTAGTATTTTTACCATCATTTGAAAGAGTAAATAAAATAATAGCTAATGCCCTCTCATTATTAGGTTTAGTATTAATTGGTTACCCAATTTTCAGTTTCGATGCACAAACGGTATTCCCTTCACTCAACGCACTGTATCCTTGTATTGGCACAGCTCTTTTAATTATTGCAGGTGCGAATAGCCGAATAGCCGTTTTATTGGAAAACAGCTGGGTAACTTGGTTTGGACTTATTAGTTATTCGCTTTATTTGGTTCATTGGCCATTAATTGTATTCTTTAAATATTTCAAGATTAATTTACCACTCACCCAAGGCGATCAATTTGCCATTACTATAACTAGTATTCTCTTAGCCTATGCCAGTTATCGCTGGGTAGAAACACCTTTCAGGCATACAACATATACACCAGCGGTTGCTAGAAAACCTATGGCGGTATTGGGTAGTGTGGCCATAATTGTGGCATTTAGTTTGAGTGCATACTTGCAAAGTGGTTGGTCTTGGCGAGTTAACTCTCAACAAAATTTAAACTTCACCATAAGCGGAGAAGGATTCCATTTAGAAAATTATGGCGGAAAAGGGTTCCCTAGGAGCGGCCCTTTGACTGAAGACTTTAATCCAGAAATACTTTTGATAGGTGATAGCCATGGCAGGCATTTTTTATTTGGCCTAAACAAACAAATTTATTCGAAACATGGTATTAATATTTTAGTAAACGCTGGCACCAGTTGTTTACATTTACCAGGATTCACTAAACTAAATGCGGATCAAAACTATGATATCAGTTGTCCAAAAGCATACCAAAGAATAAAGCATTTTTTAGAAACTAACACTGATATCAAACTTGTGATTATTGGTCAAAGATGGGCTGATCAATTTTCAAGAGCAGGCTTAATTGATAGTGGTGGTCAAAAAGTTAAAGATAAGGTAGATAAAAATGATTTATTTCAGGGGCTAGTAGGTTTAAAGAGTTTATTAAAAGACATTCCTCTTCTAGTAATTGGCCAGCTTCCAGAAACAAACAATACTAACCTGCACGACTTTATGACTAGACCGTTTCTAGACGAACTTTATGAAAAACAGAAAATTAAGTTAAGAAATAGCGCTTTACCTAAATACCACGAGGCGGTTAATTCTATGCTGTTAGAGTTTACTGAAATGAACAAAAATGTGTACTTTCTAAACCCAAGTGATGTTCTTTGTAACAATGGTCTATGTGCTAATTACAATGCAAAAAATGAGTTAATCTACTCTGATACTCATCATCTTAGTAAAGCTGGCTCCTTCTTAGTTATTTCTAAATTTGAGGCTGAGATACTAAAAATTATGAAAGGCAACTCGGATCGTACTTTTGGATCCTCAAACTCTGAATCGAACTGATTAAGGTGCCCAACAGTGACCAATAAACTGTCGTTAACGCAAAAAATATTGCTTACAATCATAAGTTTCTTATTAATATGGACAATCCCTAGTGTATGGTTGCAATACCCAGATTCAGGTTATTATCTCGGTACTGCTACAACCATGCTCGACACTTTTCGCTATTGGTTTAACTTTCAGCCTAATCTCCAATATTATCCGGGCACCTCCATTGTCATAAGTGTTCCATTGTTTTTAGCCGGTGAAAACTTTTGGGTACTCCAAGGGTTTATGGGCGTTATTTCACTTTTAGGAATTTGGGGAGTAGCTCGTTATTTCTCAGTTGCTAAGTATGGTGTCGTTGGTTTCTTTGCGCCATTTTTTGTGATCTGTAGTGGTATTGTGATGATTCACTTTTATGCCTTAATTTCAGACACATTATTTTTATCCATCACCATAGCGGCTTTGCTCTGTTGGCGTCATTATGATCAAAGTGGACACAAAGGTTTTTTACTAGCATGCTGTGCTTTAGTGGCGTTTTCGTCGTTAGTTCGCCTTCAAGGATTGTTTTTTTGCGGTGCCTTAGGCTTAGCGTTACTCATCCATGCGTATCAGTATAATAAAGACACATTAACGCTATCAGTGTTCAAAATGCTGGTAATAGGAGGTGCTGTTTGTTTACCTTTTGTATTATGGACATTACGCAACTATTTGGCTCATACACCAGATACATTTAATATGGCCAATGGCTACTTTTTTGGTTTAAAAGGACTAAGCATCTACGCAAAAGGATTACCTGGCAATGCCTCGTCAGAAGTCG
Organism: Alteromonas sp. M12; assembly: GCF_037478005.1. NCBI lineage: Bacteria > Pseudomonadati > Pseudomonadota > Gammaproteobacteria > Alteromonadales > Alteromonadaceae > Alteromonas > Alteromonas sp. M12. Next base: position 3,361,974 of record NZ_CP144164.1, read on the forward strand.
TTGAAGCCGCCTGGCAGTTCCCCTTGTATCGAACGAGTATGTTTGTTGGGGGTTTATTTGAATCTTGGTACGGTGGTGTGAGCGCTCTGAATAGGCATATCATTACAGTCACCATGTTACTACTAATAGGCGTTGGTGTTAGACCTTGGGCCAAACGAGCTAATAAACTTGAACTTCTATACGTTGGGTTTTCATTAGTCTTTATTAGTAAAGATATATTATTGAATAAAAATTTACACATTGTGTATCGATATTGGATTCCAATGCTGCCATTCATAGTGATTATGCTTGGTTTTGGTATACATAAATGCGTGAACTTTTCTTGGTTGGGGAAATTAAAACGACCAGCACAAGTTGGAGCCCTATTCGTTGTCACATCATTACTAATTTTCGCGTCTCCCAATTTATTTAAACATGTCCAGCAAACACAAAAAATACAAAATGAGAATCTAGCAATAAACGAACTTGGAGCCTTTGCAGAACAACAAATTCCCACTAATGCCGTTGTTGCTACTGTCGACTGGGGTGTGTTACCCCACACTCTTCAACGCCGATCCATTCCGCTGCTCAATGACCCAGACCATCGACAAAGTATTGAACGGATGTTGAAATATAAAACTGAATATTTGGTGACTTATGGAAAATTCGCGCGCATGAGCGACCCAGCACTAGCAATGACCGATGAATACCCGAAAGCGTTTACAGGTTTATTTAGTGTTTTAGATAATAAGCCCAATACCCAAATAAAGGTGTTCAAAGTGAATCTAATAGAATTAGAAAAAGCATTCCATGAGAGTGACTAATTTAATTGATTCCCAACTACCAAACTTTAGGAAATTCGAGACTTCACTAAACGTGCGTGAAATTTAAACGGTGATGTATCCCAAGGTGTGAAGCGTTTAAGCCTTAGCAGGTCGTCACCATGGCTGGAAGTGCCCCAGTCAGTTACTACAGCAGTTTCATAACCCGCCTGTTTAACAAGAGCAACGGTTTCATCGGTTAAGTCTTTGCCATATGAACCATTAGGGTAGGCAAAGTGTTTTACAGGTTTGCCTGTCCAATCTTCCAATTGCTTTTTGCATTGGTTAATTTCTTCAAACTGTTGTTCTCTAGAAAGTACTTTAAGAATAGGATGGTTAACCGTATGCCCGCCAATTTCAACACCGCATTGTGCTAGTTGTTTGACTTGCGACGCATTCATCATTCGCGGTTCAGGATCTGACAAATTATTATCATCATATAACTTTTGTACACCAGCTAAACGCGCTTCAATGGGCATATATTTAAGCCGCATCAATTGGGCTTCTGCTAGTTTATTACGGTTCGCCCAATCACCTAAGGCTACCATTTCATCTTCGATTAGTAAGCTCTCCAATGCAACGTCCTTGAATAAATCCAATACCCTGTCATTCCACATATCAGCGCCCTCAGTAAAGGCCGTGGCTACATAGACAGTCGCAGGAATTTTGTACTTCGCCAGAATTGGTTGGGCAACGGTTAGATTATTCAAATAACCGTCATCGAAAGTGACACATATGGCACGCTTAGGCAGTGTATTGTTTTGTATGTGTTTTGCAGCTTCTGAAAGACTAATAGGTGAAAAATGTTGGTTAATCAGCTTCATATGCCAATTAAAAACATCGGCAGTGACTTCATAGGGGCGCATTGGATCAAATTCTTCTAATACCTGATGGTAAATTAAAATACTGAGCTTGTTACCACCAATTATTTTGTTTATCGCCCCTAAAATACTATGCACGAAAATCCTCGGCTTCTTTTTGCAACCACAACTCTAACACCACCATGATCCAAATAAGCTCGCCGTAATAGCCAGCGTGAACACTGCCATGAGACTCTAGGGCCTTTTCAACTAAACTTTGCTTAACGATATTACGCTTTTTAAAGCTGTTTAATGCTTGTATCGTTAAATCTTTTAATGTTTGGTTTTCATTCATCCAAACACCAAATGGCAGGCCAAAACCATGTTTGCTTTTATTGAGGGTCTCATCAGGTAAGAATCCTTTGCAGGTTTTCTTATAAAAATCGCGTAAGGTTTTACCAGGTAATTTAACATCGGCAGGAATGGTGCAACTGAAATCAACAATATTTTTATCGATTAAAGGATAACGTACCTCAACACCGGCCAACTCGCACATTTTATTCACTTTAACCAAATCATTGTCGGCCAATGTGAACTTCCAATCCAGATATAACATGCCATCTACAGGATGCTCGCTTTTACAATCCTTAAAACGACTTTTCAGCTGTTCAGCTGGCTGATTAACATCTACTTGCTCAAGTATTGCCGCAGTAAAAATAGCGTCATTCCCTAGCTGATTAACAAAATTATGAGTTTGCAGTCGACCAGGCAAAGCAACTTTAGCTTGGGCAATATAGCTAGCTACTTTTTTGAACAATGGAAGTTTACGTGTGAGTTGGTTATTCAGCAGAAAATCTAAACCATTCGCCAACCATTTTGGTAACTTCGTATAATGCTCAAATACTTTTTGTTTTGCATAGCGCTCATTACCGGCAAAAAACTCATCGCCACCATCACCTGCAAGCAACACGTCTATGCCCTTGTTTTTAGCGAATGATGCACAAAAATAAGCAGCCATTGCTGAAGAATTACCAAATGGTTCATCAAAAAATTGTGCCACTTTAACAAATTCTTTAGCGGCTTCTTCTGGTTTTAAATACAAGACTTCATGATTTGTATCGAAATGCTTAGCAGTGATGAGTGCATATTCTGTTTCGTCATAACCCGGCACTTTAAAGCCAATTGAAAAGGTCTTCGCTTTTTCAGGTGTGTCCTTTTTGCCTTGAATTTTAGCCAGCATACCTGCCACAGTTGAGCTGTCTAATCCGCCACTTAAAAAAGCACCAACATTATCGCTTGAATGAGATTCTACGGCGGTTTCAATAGTACTTAAGCATGTTTTTAACGCAGCTTCAGGATCATCAAGTTGTGTGGCGAATTCAGGGCAATAAAGTAACTCACTATTTACAATACCGTCAGAGCCAAAATATATAGCTTTACCCGGTTCAATTTTAAATACGTTTTCATAAACTGTAGTAGGTGCAGGGATACAGTGGAAATAAATATAATTGTATAAAGCTTGTTTGTTTATTTGTAATGAGACGTTTTCAAGCGCTTTAATGGCTTTTAACGAATCACTAATATAAAGTTTGTTGCCCAACTTAAAATAAAAGCATGGTTTAGTGGCTAGGTGGTCTGTTAACACAATAGCTGGTTGGTCTTTTTCATAGATAACCATCCAAAACTGACCTGATAACTGTTGATAAAAAGCGGATAGCGAAGCGCTTGCTAAATACGCCTCTAAAACAGATTTGGAGTCTGCTTTAAGACCATTTAACAAAACATAACCATGAAAGATGATGTTGCCTTCTGGTGAAGTATAAGCACTTGTCTGCTTGTGATGATGAACGAACAACTCAAATTCACTGCCATCGGCTATTTGATACCAATCCGCTAATTGCACGCTGATTTATCCTTTAAAAAATTACGAAACAAAGTTAGTTATACCCAAAAGCTTTATTAAACACTAGGCTTTCCAGTGTATTTTCAGGTCGACCTCGAACCACAAAAAGCAACACAATAGTGGCTAAATAGCTAACCCCACCGAGGGCAACTTTGGCTAGCAACACTATAAACAAAGGCCAATCAAGCACAGGGAATAACTGCAAGACAACAAACATCACGAAAGCTCCTGTCAATGCTGGCCACCAGCTGTATAAAATACGTTTTAAAGTTATTTCTAATTCACGACTGATACTTACTAATACCATTGGTAACGCTACCAGAGCACTAAAGAACAACATTTTAGGCAAGTCAGAAACTTGTCCATAAGAAAGCGTCAATACAATAGTGGTAATTAAAATGATATTCCGAGCCCACATCAATCGATTGGAAACGACTTCTTTTTCCATCATGACCAAAAACTGCTCACTAAAAAACATCATTATACCGCCAATCATCGCATATAAGCTAAACCACTGTAGCAGTGGAATTGCGGCAAGCCATTTATCGCCTAAAAATACCGGCACAAACTCTTGTGCAACCATTGATAATCCAATACCAACAGGTAGAAAAACATAAACAGCAGCAGCAAATGTGACTAATAATATGTCTTTGAAGTTAGCGCTTTCTCTAAGTACCGATAAATTAGGTATTAGGCCGCGGATCACTGGCATCAGCAATTCTTTTGTGAATAAACCGGCTAGATTAACTGCAATATGATAAAAACCTAAAAATTGCGCAGAGGCAACTCTTCCAACAATAGCAACATCAGCCTGATTATTAATATATCTAGCAATGCTCAATGGTACGGTAGCCTTAGAGTATTTGAGCATGTCCCGCCAGTTATACAAACTAAATTTCGGTCGAAATGGATGTAAAAAATAACTTAAACCGCAGCCAAACACTGAAGATATCAATTGACCAAACACTAGCGCCCAAAAGCTCTGCAAATACCACGCAAAGCCTATTGTAGCGGTAAGATAACTTAATCGAGTCCATATGGTTAACACAAAATCGACTTTAAAGTTCATTTCCTTTTGGGCGATTATAATTCCAAAATTATTTAATCCTTGAATAATCCGAACAAGCGCTAAGCAATAAATAACCTCAGTAAGTACAGGTTGATTATAAAAATCAGATATAAATGGGGCAAGTATCACTAGAGGAATTGCAATGACAAAAGCCTGGATAATCCCAACGGTCCATGCGGCGTTGAAAACACGAGTATCATGTTCTTTATATCTTAATATATAAAGATTCAACCCAGCCTGAGTCATTGACTCTAGCAAGGCAACGACAATGGTCGCCATTGCAATAATACCAAAATCAGCAGGTGCCAAAAGTCTGGCGAGTACAAATGTGCTCACCATTCCAATCAGTTTAGAACCCCATTTAGATAAAATAGACCAGATAATACTAAAAAGCGTATTGGTCTTAACTGTCTCAGTCATAATTGAAAGGCAAAATCCCGTAGATAGCGTCGATTAGACCATCAGGCGATGAATAAACTTTTTCGACTTTCCGTGTGCGTATATTTAATGCGACCACTAATGAATTGTTACCAGAGGAATATTTAAAATTTCCTTTTGACAGAAACTTAATTTTTGATTTCAGATTTGTTTTGCGTAATTTTGAATAGCCGACATAAAAAATATCGCCTTCAACATGTAAACCTCGGCACCAGCCCATAGGTCGATTTAATGCCCCACCAAAGGGATCATAAGTCTCGATGACTTTCTTTTCGATTGGATCACAAAAAACCAGGTTTCCATCTACACGGGTAAATATCAACTTGTTGTCATACCAAATACCATCATGGACACTAACATCGCCCCCTAAACTGATATCAATCACATCATCAGGATTAGACAAGTTCACAGCATCTTCTTGGGTACAGCGCGTAGCCCATAAATCATCTCCAATTTTGAATACAAAATTAGGATGGCTATCATGTGGACGAGTAGAATGAACTAATCGATAATCAACCGCTTTATCAAATCTATGCCAAGGGTTTTTCCCTTGTGTATTTAAAATTGATTTAATTTCTCCACTCTCAATATCCATAACAACAACGTTATCTAGACCTGTAGACGTAACAACAAGATCGCCGTTTAAAACGTGGGCTGAATGAATATTATGAAAGCACGGGTGAGAAAAAATAGACAATAGCTTTAAATCAGGCAAGCTATAACAGTGAACTTCTGTGTCTGTTGGCAACCATAATTTATCGCCATCGATACACCCCGCAGTAAATTGTAAATTAGGATGTTCATCTGGATAATTATCGCCGCCTTCCGTTTTTGTGAGTATTTGAGAAAACTTTCCAGACTCTAGATCCAATAATACTAAACTGGCCTTTCCATAATATTTACCTTCCCCCAACTCAAAACCATTTGAACGTAAACAGCCTCCTGACAACATCAGTTTCTTAGACACCCTCAACTCCTAGTTATTTTGTGCTTTTTCTAACTCAGCGATCTTCATTTTTAAACCCGGTAAAGGATAGCCCAATTTGTAGGCTGCTTCGGCATACTTTTTAGCATTGGCAAGATCGTTTACTTCAGCATATGCAAGCCCAACGTTATATTTTGCCTCTGCAGATCCTGGTGAAAGTTTGTCAGCCTCCAAGAATTTTTCTAAGGCTTTCTGATGCTCACCTCGGCGATAATAATAAATTCCCCAGGTTAAATAGGTAGAGGCTTGTCCTGGATAAATTTTAGCGGCTCGTTCAAAAAAGCATCCAGCGTCATATTTAGGTTCATCTGTATTTAAACTAGCTTTGAAAGAGCGGGAATTTTCCCACTGATATTCATAGCGAGCATAAGCATCTAGAGCAACAGGATGGTTAGGTATTGACCCCAGCACAAATAATAAATCACCAGGTTGTTTACTGGTGCTACCTTCTATTAATCGTCGCACCTTTTTAGTAAAGTGGGCTGATTCTACTAAGTATAATAACCCCCCTCGGTATGTTCCGGTACTTTGTCGCGTTTCTGCCGCATAATAGTCAAATGGCTTACCACGCCTCCACCCCATTTTCATACAATCAGATTTAGCAAAGGCTTCAGCAATTGGCCCAAAAGCCAACAAAGCAAAAAGCACTGACTGTATCAGTGTCGTTTTCGTTATTTTAATTTTAGCCATATTTAAGTTCTTATATCTGTTTAATAGGTTGTTTTACTGTCGACCGATTTTCGGTCACTTTCTTGGCATTCACTATATGAATTGAAATTGCGCAAACCACACCAACTATCGTATAAAATAAATCAAAATAAGCCAAACTCACATTACCACCAGTAATACAATATCCAACGAGTGTCAGCGTCAGCGCCTTACTTAAATTAACTAGCCATACTTCATTATTTTGTTCTGCCCATTTTTTATTTTTAAAATTCATCCTTAGTGTACCCAAGAGTATCATCAAAAAGATAAACAAACCGCCAAACCCATGATCACCCAGCACCTGCATGTAAATATTATGAGCTGCCTTTGCACCCAGTTTAGGCGGAATTGGCGGTGTTTCTATTGGCCCAAAATTAGGTGTCATTGGCGCATAGTAACGCCATAACGGAGTATCTTTAACCGCATGAAAACCACCTCCAGTGAAAGGGTTATCCAAAGCAATTAAAGTAGAAATTTTCCAAGCCCATAATCTACCAATAAACGAGCCATCTTCACTCGCAGCAGTTGACACCGTATTTTGCCTTTCTTTCCATTCTCCTGGAGCAAAAGCAAAAAAGACTGGGATGATGATTGCGGCTATTACCCCATACAAAAATTTGCGCTTTGAAGTCCACCAAAACGCTGCACCAAGAATCACCAAACCAATAAATCCGCCACGAGAATACGTACCAATAATAGCCAATATATTGAGTAATAAGATGATCTTTAAGCCACGTTTTACTACAAAATTTTCAGTCACTGAGATCAGATAAATAACCAGTGGTATACACATATTTATCGCTACTGCTAAATCATTCCGATCGTGAATAATTCCTGCCTTACCCACAATTCGGTGGCTACCACCAGATAACATGAATTTAACAGCCTCCATTGCTGCAAAGGAGGATATCGCCAATACAATAGCCCAAACCATTGTATTTATGTGCAGTCGCTTATAGATAGTTAAGGTGATAAAAAAGTAAAGTAGGATTACTTTAATAAATTGATTCCAATAATCCCATACGAAATAAGAATAGGATGTCTGATTCGTCGCAGTGGAAAGCAGTGTCCACAGGGCAAATAGTAACACCCAAAAAGTTAAGCCATTGAATTTCCATTGTTTATACTTTTGAACGATGATATACGAAAGCGCAGTGATAACCACTATGGTTAGATTCAAACGAAAATGACTGGAAAAACCAAACGCCCATTTTGCCGGTGCGGTAAGTGCAATCCACACCCATGCAGCCGTGCCAATATAGGGACGTTTAAAACTGTAATAAATGGCAACAAATAGGAAACCAACAAGGAGCAGATCACGCATCAGTCATCATCCTGCATACTCGACCACCAAAACATATAACAAATAGCTGCAATATCAGCCATAAGATACAAACTGTCTATCATGTTACGCTCACTTTGCTGATTACATATCGATATTTGCCGGATTTCTCAGGGGCAATTTCGGTTAAAGATTCTACAGTAACAGATACTTCTGCGCCAAGTCTTGCTTGAATTCCGGTAATAATAATATTCTGCGTCTGCTCATCGACTTCACCATTTTTTGATACAACTTGCACATGGGTATGTTGCATCGACTCTTGCACAATTTTAAACGCTTCGACGCTTTTGATATCCCTGAGAATATAAATTAGAGAAAGGCCATGCAAAATTGTCCCATCTGCAGCTACAACAAAATCGGTACTGCGCCCTTCAATTGATTCAAGCATGGGTAAACCGCGTCCGCAGGCACATTTTTTATCGGACATAATGGCAATATCACCGGTCCGATAGCGGATAAATGGAAACTCAGATGTCCCCATATGGGTAACAACAATTTCACCAGATTGTCCTGCCGGCAGCGGATTGCCCTGGGGATCGATTATCTCCACGACTATATCTTCATAAGACAAGTGCATGCCGCCTTCAGGACATTGGTGAGCAATGAATCCAGCATCTCTACCACCGTAACCATTAGCGACTGGGCAACCAAACACTTGTTCAATACTCTCGCGCTGATAGGGGTAAAGTCTTTCTGAGGTAACAAACGCGACCTTAATGCCTAAATTGTTCATTTCCATTCCATGTTGCTTAGCGGTTTTCGCCAGCAAATCGAACACCGAGGGATAACCAAATAGCATTTTCGGTTTAGTATCTCGAATGGTTTTCAAAAATGACAACAGCTTTTGTTCTGTCATATCAAATGCAGGAATTAATTCAGAGCGAAACAACCCATCACGAATCAATCGCACCCTATCTTGCGCTCCTAACTCAATGGGTGATCCCCAAGCAACAATCTCTTTATCGCCAATATCCACATCCCACCAGCGCGTAGCACGCCATTTTTCAGCGACATCGTGAGAAACACGTTCATTACCCAATAGAAATATCAGCGGTTGGCCGCTTGAGCCACCAGTATTAAACCGGGCTAACGGGCCAGCTACATCTGATTTTAGTTGGTCAAAATTAGCAGAAATCTTACTTTTATCTAAAAACGGCAATTTGACCAGATCTTCGGCGCTTTGTATGTCATTAGGACTGATGTTCGATGAATCAAACATTTGACGATAATAGGGCACATTTTTATATACGGTTTGGATAAAACGCTGCAACCGATTCGATTGTTCCTGCTGCAAGGTTTCTTTATCAAACCACTGGGACTTTTCTAACGATTTTCGAATTTTAACCGTATCATGCTTTTTAAGCTTTTCATGCAAAGGAAACAGCACATTAGAGACTATTTTGGTATACATTCCAGACATAAACTAGTGCTCCTTTGGGCTCAATAAATTGTTATAAATATCCATAATTTTAGCCATTCTGGTATCCCAATGATTTTGCTGTGCATATTCAACGATAGCCTGTCGATCCCACTCTTTGTTTAAGCCTTTTTTGAGTGATGTCAGCAGCGCCAAATGATCATCAAAAGGCACTATCTCGCCAACATCGTCACTATTTATGACTTCACTATTACCGCCAACGTCACTGGCGATAACAGGCGTACCGCAGGCCATACTCTCTAGAATAACATTGGCCCAACCTTCATTGGCAGTCGAAAGCACAAAGAGATCTGCAGATGATAGAGGATTACTGAGCTTATCGGGAGGTAGTGAACCTAAAAACTTAACCTGACTCTCCACCCCTAACCTTTTGACCTGTGCACGCAATTCAGCTTCAATATTACCTTCGGCACTCGCTCCACCGACAATTAGATAAACCAAATTAGGATAGATTTTTAATAATTCAGGAAGACATTCAATAACCCGATGAAAGCCTTTTCGTTTGACCAAACCGCCTACCGTAATAAGCACTTTAGCATCTTCTTCGATTGCCAGAAATTGTCGCGCTTTATGCGGACTCATCGCGGAAAACTTATGGGTATCAACCCCATTCCCTACAACCGTAAATTTATTCCCATCAGCACCTAGAGATACGGCAAGCTGTTTTAGTGAGTCGGCGACACAAATCATGTGATCAGCGTCTTGCCATGCTTGCAGCATTAACTTCAACTTATCAGGATCTTTGCTATGGGTTAATTCTGTTCCGCGCAATGTGATAGTGACTTTTTTATTCATGCGCTTAGCAAGTTTAGTCGCAGCTAATCCATCAGGATAAGTAAAGTGGCTATCGATAATATCAATTTTGTGTTGTTGCTCTAATTTTTTGAGTACTTTGTAAGCCGCTCGGGCCATCATCGCCCCATCTAACTTTCGAAAAAACTTCGGAATAGATAAAAATCGAGGGAAATGAACGGTGATCCCCTGCTGAACTTCCTTTTTTTCAGGCATAGGGCGATAATTAGGTTTGAAAAACCGAATCAAACCTTGTCCTGGAAACCATGGAACAGGGCTTATCACTTCAATGTCGGCATACTCTGCCACGCGAAACATTCTTTCACGCACAAACAAGCCAGATTGTTTGCGCACTGAGTTAGGGAATAAAGAACTCAAGACAACAATTCTTGGGCGTTTCATTGTCACTTACTCAGTAAATTTTCGTAAATAGACTGATAATTGGCAACTGAGTTTTTCCAGTTCCTAATTTGCATCACAAAATTACGTCCATTCTCAACCATTGCAGGCCAAGAATCACGATTTGATAAAACCTTTATAGCTGTATTGGCCAGCGCATCAATATTGCCACTGTCAAACAACCAACCGGTTTTGCCGTCTTCAATCAATTCTTTGTGCCCCCCCACATCAGAAGCAAGAACAAGTTTCCCTTGCGCCATAGCTTCCAACGGTTTAAGCGGCGTCACCAATTCAGTTAAACGCATGGGTTTTCGTGGATAAACAAGTAAATCAACCAAACTATAATATTTATCTACTTCAGAATGAGGAACGCGGCCAGGCATAATCACATGCTCTTGCAAACCAAGTTGTTTAATCTGATTTTTTAAATTCTGTTCTTGAGGTCCGCCACCCACTAACAAAAATACAGCATTAGGAATAGTTTTAAGAATTTGTGGCAAAGCGGCAACGATTAAGTCTAATCCTTCGTAACCGTAAAAGGATCCAAGGAATCCCAGCACCACTTTGTTATTTAAATTGTACTGTTTTTCTAATGCTTGATTACGCTCAGTGATAATATTGAATTGGTCAATATTGACTGCATTGGGTATAACGGTAATCTTACTGTCTGCAATGCCCCGAGCAAGCAGATCTTGACGCAGGCCTTGGCAAATAGTGGTCACAGCATTTGCTTTATTAACCACGTGAGTTTCCATTTTTTGTGTCAAACGATAACGTAAGTCGCCTTCTTTACAGGTACCGTGATCAACCGCTGCATCTTCCCAAAAAGCACGAATTTCATAGACTAAAGGTAGTCCGGTTTTGTTGGCTGCTTTGATAGCCGCCAAACCATTTAAGGCCGGTGAATGAGCATGCAAAATATCCGGCTTCTCAATTTCAATCGCTTCTAAAATACGATCTCGCAGAGGGTTCACTAAGGATAATTGATTTAACACGGGGAGTTTGCTGCTTAACCCTGTAGGTGGTTTAGTTCGATAAAACCTTAAACCATCCACATCTTCAATTTCAGCTTCACATATCCCTTGTTTAGCGCTAGTAACATGACAAGTTTCCCACCCTCGAGCACGCTGCTGATTCAAAATAGAGCGAGTACGAAAAGTATAACCACTGTGCAACGGGATGGAATGATCTAAAATGTGCATTATTTTCACGGCTTACTGCGCCTTTTGTTGACGTAAAAATGACTCAAACATCATTAATGTCCACAATGACGCGCTGTTGTCTCGTCGCCCAGAAATATGATCATTAATCAATCGTTGTAATTGTGACTTGTTGAAATAACCTGATTCAGTCATCTGTTTAGATAAAACCCCTTCATACAATCGTTCTTTCAGAGGTCCTCTAAACCAATTAGCTAAAGGCACGGCAAACCCCATTTTTTTGCGATACAGAACATCATGGGGAAGATGCGGTTCTAATGCCTTCTTGAATGAGAGTTTTCCGACCCCGTTAGCAAGGTTTTTATTAGTAGGCACGTTAAACGCCCATTCAACAAATTTGTGATCGATAATAGGCACTCGAACTTCAAGAGAATGTGCCATGGAAGCCCTGTCGACTTTAGTTAAAATATCGCCAACCAAATAGGTTTTCATGTCGATATACTGGGCTATTTTGGTTTCATCCAAATGTTTAACTTTATCACCGTATTTTTGGAAGATTTCCAGCGAAGTGTAACCATTAAGGCTTTGTTTATAGTCTTCTGAAAATAGTTTGGCTCTATCATCTGCACGCAGAATACTCATGGTGTTGTGATAGCCCTCTACAGTATCCATTGCCATGGATTGAAAGGTTGTTTTAGCCCGCAAAAATTTAGGAGCCCAATCCGCTTTTGGATATAACTTGCCTAGTGGACCAAAGATTGGCTTGCGCAAACCCAAAGGTAATAAGTTGCGAATTTTTTCTTCGGCCTGATGCATTCTGTAGCGACTATAGCCTGCAAATAACTCATCGCCACCATCACCAGAAAGCGCTACGGTAACGTGTTTCCTCGCTAATTCGCAGACTCTAAATGTAGGAATTGCTGAACTATCTGCATAGGGTTCATCGTATAAATGCGCTAATTGATCGACTAAATCAAAATCATCTTGGCCAACCACTTCAACACGATGATTGGTTTTATATCGATCTGCGACTGATTGTGCATATTCTGTTTCGTTAAACTCTTTTACATCAAAACCGATTGCACAGGTATTCACAGGTTCCGTTTGCAACTGCGACATCATAGCGACAACGGCACTTGAGTCTACGCCTCCGGATAAAAATGAACCTAAAGGTACATCAGCAACCATACGAATATCGACCGCTTCTTTGAGACGCTCTACAAGTTGCTCATCGATTTCCTTCTGATCGAGCGGATGGTCATAGTTTACAGGTACATCCCAATACTCTTTAGATTCTGGTAATCCTCTATCACCTTTGTGCAACATTAAGGTGTGACCAGGTGACAACTTAAAGGCGTTTTGATAAATAGTGTGAGGCTCTGGAACATAACCTAGGCTGAAGTAGTCTTCAATAGTGGTATTTCTAAGGTCACGATTAAAAGCTGGGTGAGCTGTGATGACTTTTAATTCAGAGCCGAAAATAAACTCACCGCTAGGTAATAGACTGTAGAAAAAAGGTTTAATGCCCAAACGGTCACGGGCAATAAACAAACACTCTTTTTGTCTATCCCATATCGCAAAGGCAAACATCCCTCTTAATTTATGTACACATTCTTCCCCCCACTCTAACCAAGCATTAAGGATAGTTTCAGTGTCACCATGGGTATTGAATGTGTAACCTTTAGCAGAAAGCTCTTTATGCAATTCTTTAAAGTTGTATATTTCGCCGTTAAACACAACACAAGCACGCTTATCAGCGCTTAACATCGGTTGAGGGCTGCCTTCTAAATCGATAATAGATAGACGTCTGTGAGCAAGCGCCACGCCTGGGTCAAAAAAGTAATCACCTGCATCAGGTCCTCGATGAATTTGTCGATCATTCATCTTTGCAATCAAATCAGCATCAACTCGGGTTTGATCTGACAGGTGAAAAATACCAGCTATTCCGCACATTCGTTAATCCTCAACCACTAAAGGCTTGATAAAGCTCATTATATTTCCCAACCATTGTATCTATACTAAAGTTTGCCACGCAATGGTTTCTTACGATAAGGCCATTTTTATGCTTAAGTTCAGGTGAACTAACATATTGACTCATCGCCGAGACTAGTGCGTTAATATCATTAACTTCAACTAGATGTGACTTTTTTAAATCTGCTGCAATCAATTCAGGATTTCCACCAACATTGGTGGCAATCACCGGTAAGCCGCTTGCCGATGCTTCAAGAATAGTGTTCGAAATCCCCTCAGCTAAGGAAGGCAATACAAAAACATCCATACAGTTCATTAGTTGCGCCACATCGGAACGATTACCAGCAAACCAAACTTGCGATGACAAATCTGCTTGTTGTGTCCTAGCCAACATTTTTTCCATCAGCACGCCATCACCAACAATGACTAAACGGAGACGCTCTTTATGTTCAGGAAATTGACCAACAAGCGCGATGAATGCTTCGAGTAAAAAGGGTTGATTTTTAACTTCGGCTAAACGACCTACAGTGCCAAAAACAAGCATGTTTTCGGTAGCGAAATGTTCAGGAAATAAGCTGAGGTCAGAATTTTGAGGAGTAAATTTATCGACATCGACACCATTACAAATATGTCGGATGTCATCAGTATAAACACCAATCGTATCGCGCAAATAATCAAAGGCTTCAGTAGATAACGCAACATACTTATGAATATAGGTTTTCATAAAGCGCCTAAGCATTTGATATTTTTTGTTTTGCCCATGCATATCATTGACATCCCAACCGTGTTCACCATGAATACGGTATGGCACCCTGCACCACCATCCTACCAGCTGATTTTCGATAGTAGCAGTATTACGAGTGTGCAGAATATCTGGGTTGAGCTTTTTTAATAATTTACGCAATTTAAAAAAGATACTGATGTCGTTACCATCTTTTTTTGCTAAATCAAAAAATTCGACGTTTTGAGTTTGAATACGTTGACAAAAAAGCTCGGAATAACCTTTCAAAGTAACAATTGTATGTTGGTACTTTTGAGAGTCTAAACGATTTATCAGATTGACCACACCATTCTCTAATCCACCGGTGTCAAACCGGTAAATGATATGCATGATGTGAATCTTTTTGAAATCCATGTCGATGTTATTCCCTACTCAATCTCAATTTAGCTAGAATTGTCTTCACTCAGTCTTGCTTTCATTCAGTAATGATTGCAATTCATCATTAAAAATTTGCTGCGACATATTCTCTAGCGCTTGTTTGGTTTTTTCATTCTTGTCATCAGGAACTGACAACATAATCAAGTAGCCATTTTGAGCCTGACCAAACAGCGCCTGAATGGCTTGTACCAATTTAATCTCTAAGGATTTGTGTGTCACCCGCCATGGAGTGACATAGGTATAACTTAATAAACGTTTATTCCCATAATTATCAATTATTTGCATCGAGCGATAAGTTGGGTTTCTATCTTCCGACACAATTGACCATTTTTCGATGTTATACAGTTTATTGCGTCCGTTAATCAATTCTTGTCCCTGAATATTCGCATTGTAATACGCAATGAAGAATTCAACGTCACCATTGGTGCCACGATAAACACTGGTTGGATTATGAAAAATCGGCAACCAAGTTGCAGTGTTGGACGTCTCATCGAGATTAAAGCTTGCGGCAAAATCTGGGTTAACAGGACTGACTGGATTCTCGAAAGCTGATTTATAACCTATGCTTACTCCGAGTATGAATACCAACGCTACTACAGGTTTGATTATCGAAGAAACGGGATAATCTGGTCCAGCTTCATTTTCTAGTTTTTCAGTTTTCGGAAGCGGATCAGCCCATCTCCCCCCAACAGTAAACATAATCAGAATAACCAAACCAAAAAATAACCAACCATAAATAAGGTGGTCGACCCCTGTAGCATATTTCATGTCCGACAAATGAGCGATCATCACTATGCCGTAGGCTCTTATTCCATTAGCCAGTAATGGTAAAAAGATTGAGAACAGGATAAAAATCAGACGTTTCTTAAGACCGTTATAATTCAAATATGCAAACAACGTACCTAGAGTAAACGAAGCGATTAAATATCGAATCCCCGAACAGGCTACCGCCACTTCAAATAGACCTCCTGGAATAGCGATATAGAGTCCTTCGCGGAATACTGGAATACCGGTCAATTGGATCGCAAAAACAGTAATATCAGCGGTTAACTCTTGTAACTGGGGAATCAAAAACTCACCTGCAGGAACGCTGAATAGCCAGAAGAACGATGTAAATAGCAGGATACGCGCGACCTGATTGCCCATCACGCACCAAATCATCATAGGTAACATAGCAAAGCTTGCTAACTGCTCTATTACTAAAACTTGCGCCATGCTGCCAAATAGCCAAACAAAAATAGTGCCGACTACAAAAATTAACGATATATAGGAAGGTTGAAGTGTGGCGTTATTTAATTTAGTCCATTTAAGTTTAATCAGGTAAATACAGATAGGTAAAATAATAAAACAATGGGTGAAGGTTTCTGAACGAATCCATATGGCGACTGTTGACGAAATACTGTCAAAGAAAACAGCTCCCCAAACAATAAATATCGCGATTAAATATTTGAAGATACTACTTTTCCAAAATGTCATAATTCAACCTTAAATAATCCAGCTAACTTGCTCATAGTGGCAGTCCACTGTAAATTTTCCATAATCCACTGACGATTTTCGGGTACTTCTGCAGGAGTATCCAAATAATGACAAACCGCTGAACAAAATTGCTCTGCATCATCAGTCACTCTGATATGTTCGTTTTTAGCGTCAATCCCTTCTATTGCCATACTTGTTGCCACTACTGGCTTGGCCATAGATAAAGCCTCTAACACCTTGTTCTGAATCCCTCTGGCGATTTGTAAAGGAGCCACAGATACTTTGGCGCTGCGTATAAAGGGTCGAACGTCTTTCACTCTGCCGGTAACCACAATACCATTAGTATTGTTTAACGATTTAACCTGCGCAGTTGGGTTGCCTCCAACCACGTAAAAAGTCGCATTTGGGTGTAGCGTTCTGATTTTAGGCCAAACGTGATTGACAAACCATATCACCGCATCGACATTTGCCCAATAATCCATTGCTCCAGTGAATACCACATCCACCTGTTCGGTTACCGCTTCAATGTCGCTATCAGGTGAAAAGTAATCCACGTCAACACCGTTCAACAAACCTTGTACCTTGCCATGCTGAAGCGTTGGCAATTGTTGTTTAAATAGCTCTGCTTCAGGATCAGAAACAAATAAAGCATGCTGCGAACGCTCGCAAACTCGATTTTCAAATCTTTTTAATTTCTGATGCTCTCGTCGATAAACCCAACGACTGATGCCTGTCTTGTTGTCTGCGTACTGTCGCCATTTATCTGAATCAACGTCCACATAGTCGACAACCTGATGAATCCTTTGTTGATGGGATGAAGTAAACATAGCCATCACCGAAGAGTAGATGAACACTTGTGTAATCTGTTGCTGGCGCAACGTTTTATCTACCCATTGTTGCATCTTAGGGTTCGCGTAATAGGGTTCAGAAATTGACTTACCGCTAATAAAAGCAGTTAACCCTTTGATTTTGGACCAGGTTTTATTCTGATTAATCAGAAAGACTTGCTTGCAGTATTTATCCATCTTTGATGCATATTGCCAATCGTAGGGATCATCCACGAAACTGCCTAAATAAATATCAAATCGTTCGCTCAATACTTTGAGCATATTAAACGAACGAATTTTATCACCTTTATTGGGTGGAAAAGGAATCCGGTGACACAAAAAAAGCAGCGGCGGCTTATTCATTCGCTTCTATCCCAAAAATTTGGATAGAAAGGGTCCAATGCGACGACTCAACCAAACAGGCAGTTTTTGCCACATTTTGATAAAGAACTGATACTTTGGATTATTTGGACTTAAATTAGGTAATGCTTCAGCTTTTACCAAATGAAATTGATAGTGCAACGCAACCGGTTCCATACCCCAAGTACGTTTGTACTTAAACGCACCTGAGTCGTCTTTACTTCGACCAAAATCAAAGTAATTGCATTGTTTATTTTCCAACGCATGGCACATCAACTGGTAATACATAAAGTCATTACTTTTCAGTGCTCTGGCATCAAACAAGCCTCCACCATAAAAAGGTAAGACTTGATTTTTGTAATAAAAACTAAGCACCGAAGAAACTGCTTTATGGTCTTTCTCTACGGTCAATACGTCACAGTTTTCAGCAAACTCTTGTTTTAATGCCGCGAAATACTTTTTCGGAAATACTGGCGTCCCTAAGTTGCGAACACTTTCAGAATACACATCGTAGGCTGTTTTAGTATCCTCTTCGATACGAAAACTAAGATCATTTTTTAAAGAATGCCTAACAACGGCTCTTTGTTTCTTTTTGATACCCGCTAAGATCGCTTCTGGTGTATCAGCGAGCTCCCAACCAAAAGAGGAGTGGGCGCATTTTTCCGTTAAATCAGGATTATTGCGCGCAAATGGATAACGCATTTCTAAATAATCCACCCCAAGTTTATGGGCGAGTTCAATAGCCTGCTTTTCTAAAAATAATGTGGCCTCTTCAGAGTCTGAAGCAACACCGCCGTAGACACAGAATGGCGTGGAAATGAGCGCATGACCAAAGAGTAAACTTTTTTGTTCAACTAAGGGTAGAACGCCGACAATAGTGTTATCAATGGTTGCATAAATATAATGACAGGAGTGACCGTAAACCGACTCAATAACTCGTTTCCAACCTGTTAAATGGAAAAAAGTGCCGGTATCAATACTATCTACAAAATCATCCCATTTTTGCGACTCTTGCGCACCGTCACCTAACTTACAAAGTTGGTAGTTTTCCGTCACTTATGCTACTCCATACACGTCTTTCATCGTTGACCAATTAAAGTCTGCCAGTAATCTTTCTAATTTTGCCTCGGTTTTATCCAAATTGATATAATGTCTAAAACGCGATTTTAATGGGGCATTAGTTAATCTTGGCTGCGCACCATCAATCTCCCAAGGATGAAAATAGAAAGAGTAAGGTTGTTTTTCCTGACTCAAATAGCGATTCACTAACATTCGAGTCATTTTATACGGATATAATCGAAAATAGCCCCCACCTCCAATAGGAATTTGTTTGCCCATTAGCTTTAACGTAGGGATAGGAATTTCGATAATATTTTCTGGTCGTTGGTAAGCAAACCTAGGCCAATCAGGTGTACCGTACAAATCATGTTTAACCGGATAAGTGCTAGAGCTATATTTAAAGCCCAACTCTGCTAACACTTCAAACGCCCATTCGTTATCATAACCAATAGAGAAACTTGGTGCCCGATAACCGATAACAGGCTCACCAATTAAATCTTCTAAATGATTTTTTGAGCGGGTAATGTCGGCAGTGAGTTCTTTACGGTTCTGCTGATAAGCTCTTCGATGTGCGTAACCATGGCTAGCAATTTCATGGCCTTGGGCATGAATATCTTTAATCAGTTGCGGATAAAGCTCTGCGACCCATCCAAGAACAAAAAACGTAGACTTCACATCGGCTTTAGCGAAAACATCAAGCAACCTGCGCGTATTAGCGTCAACACGGGGTTTATATTGATCCCAGTCTTCAGGCTTGATAATTGAGTCGAATGCAGAAACGTGAAAAAAATCTTCAACATCAACTGTCATAGCATTTAGCGCCGTATTTTTTACCACTTCATCGTCCCTTTCCGAACAATACAACTTCCACTGTTCGAATAAAAATAAGCATATCTAACAATAAACTTTGATGTTTCACGTAATAAAGATCGAATTTTAACTTTTCCATCGAATCTTCGACACTTGCGCCATAAGGATAATTGAGTTGTGCCCAACCTGCCAGTCCCGGCTTCACGTTATGCCGTTGATTGTAATATGGAATTTCCCTTATTAATTGTTCAACAAACTGCGGACGTTCTGGACGAGGGCCAATAAATGCCATTTCGCCTTTCAGCACATTAATTAATTGCGGTAATTCGTCGATACGATATTTCCGGATGAAAGCACCAATACGAGTTACTCGATTATCATTTTGTGAGGCCCATTTTGCACCGTCTTTTTCGGCGTCAGGGCGCATGCTGCGGAACTTTATTATTTTAAACAGCTTGCCATTTAAGCCCACTCGCTCTTGTTTATAAAAAACAGAGGTACCTGTCCGGCGCCCATCATCTAAATAGATAATAACAGCGGTCAACAACATAAACGGCCAAGTAAACAGCATCACAAATATAGCAACGAATGCATTGATGCCATATTCGAGAACATCTCGCAAATAGTTTTGGGAGTTAAATCCATTTGAATACACGACCCAACTTGGATACATCAAATTCACCACAATCTGACCCGTTTCACGTTCCATGAAATCAAGTAAATCGGTAATTTCCACACCGCGTAATCTGCAATCAAATAAGACTTCAATTGGCAACGTTCCTCTGCGTTGGTCACAGGCAATAATAATTTCGTCGATTTCATTATCAATTACATAATTACGGAAATTATCATCGATTTTAACGTGTACTAAGCGCTCGTTACGGATACCGTCCTCACGATTGTCTCCTGGGATAGGGATAAAACCTAATAACTCGAATCCCAACCTATCAACATCTCTACGCATTCTTTTTTCAATAATTGAAGCTCTTTCACCGGCTCCAATTACCACGATTCGAGTACGTCCAAGTCCAAGTAGACCTAAACGATTGGTAAAATAACGGAATGTGACAAGAGATAGAATCACTACTCCAGCAGCAACTGGCAGGAAGTAAGGATGCATCCTCAGCTCTTCCATAAAGGTACTGGTTATTACTTCTACAACGAAATAAGTTAGGGCTAAGCTAACAAAGATTCGTCTTATAATGCCACGGAAGGTTTCTCTTAATTTGGCTTCATACAATCCCACAGAGAGAGATGAAACCAACACTAAAAAGGTCATAAGAGAGATATTAGCCGCTAGTTTTAAAATGCTTGGAGATTCTACATCTAGAATACTCACTACTAAAAAGTTTGCTAAGTACGCAGAATAAGAAACGATCACTGCTTCTGCGAGAACAAGAGCATTGGACCTTTTATTTTGTTTGTTGGTCGCTGCCATTAGCTCTTACCTATGGATTTTTTTGCTAAATTTATCATATGCTAAACGAATTATTTGAGATAGACTAACTTTTCTGGTCAGCCATTATAGAGATTATAACGCTCGGGTAAATGGCTGATTTGCTACATTTGTTTCTGTTTGGATAGGAAAGACATAATATGAAAGCAAGTAGAATAGCTCAATTATTGATTGCAGCTGCTGCATTTACGGCGTTAAATGCATGTACCAGCTCAGGCAATTCTTTGCCTCAAGCAACTACAAGAGCATCTTTAACCACGAATATAGACGACTACAGTTATTTGATCGGTCCAGGAGATAACCTTTCGATTTTTGTATGGCGTAACCCAGATGTATCCGGATCATTTTTGGTTCGTCCAGATGGCATGATTACAACTTCATTGGTTGAAGACATCCCAGTTTCCGGTAAAACCCCTACAGCTCTAGCCCGTGACTTAGAACAGGAACTTGGCAAATATATACGTGATCCTATCGTGACAGTCAGTGTCAGTGGTTTCAACGGCCCTTTTAGTGAGCAAGTTAGAGTAGTTGGCGAAGCATCTTCACCGAGAGCTATTAGTTACTCTGAGGACATGACGTTATTGGATTTGATGATTCAAGTAGGCGGTCTAACTGAATTTGCAGACGGAGACGGTGCCAAATTAATCAGAGTCGTAAATGGTGAGCAAAAGGAATTCTCAGTGAGATTGGATTCACTGGTTAAAGAAGGGAATATTTCAGACAATGTAGATATCCTTCCCGGTGACATATTAATTATTCCAGAAGCTTGGTTTTAGGCTTTACAGTTAGTAATAATTAGTAAATTAAAGGTTAAAAAGACTTATCTATGTTAGGAATTCAGGAAGCGATAGATCAAATCCACACCTATGTAAAAGGTGTCTGGATAAAGAAACGCTATATCATCATATCGACTTGGTTAATATGTCCACTCGGATGGGCATATGTGGCTAATTTACCAGACCAATATGCATCATCTGCGCGTTTATTTGTTGATACCAGTAGCTTGTTACGTCCACTTTTGAGGGGGCTCGCTGTATACAATAACCCCAGTGAACAAGTTAACCTTGTAGCGCGAACCTTATTGAGTCGTCCAAATTTAGAAAAAATAGCCAGGGAAGCGGATCTTGACATTACCGTGACCACCCAAGCTGAAATGGATGACTTGATAAATAACATGCGCAGGGATATTAAGCTCAATAGTACTGCTGAGCAGAATATTTATAGTATCAGATATAATTCCCCTTCCCCTGAACTAGCGCAAAAAATCGTTCAAATAACACTCAATGAATTTGTCGAAAACTCGTTAGGCAACAATCGCCAAAGTAGTGACTCTGCAGAAGAGTTTATTAATCGCCAAATTGAGGAATACGAGCAACGACTTGAAGAAGCTGAACAACGATTAGCAGCCTTTAAAGTTAGCCGCATTGACCGTGCCCCAGGCTCTAGCCGTGACTATTACAGTCAATTACAACGTCAAATAAGTGAACTACAGTCCACTGAATTACGCATTTTAGAACTTAACTCCCAATTAGAAGCGGCTAAAGCGCAAATGATTGGCGAGGCTCCAGTTTTCGGTTTGGCAGCCCCAGATTCTCGTGTGGCTCCTTCGATTTCTACTAAGTATGATAATCGAATTGCAGCCCTTGAAAGTAGCATTGATGACTTACTTATCCAATACACAGAAATTCACCCTGAAGTCGTCAAAACCAAAAACTTACTTGAGAATTTATATGACGAACGTGAAGCGCATATAAAAAGTTTAAGTGATGTGGCTGAAGAAACTGGCTCCTACAGTCAATTTGGGAATATTAACCAAAATCCCGTTTATCAAGAATTAAAACTTTCTGTTGCACAGTATGAAGGCCAATTATCTCAACTGAATGTTCGAGCTGATAATATTCGATCGAAGATCGCCGAGTTAGAGAAGATTGTTGATTTAGTTCCGCAAATTGAAGCGGAAGCTCAAGGTCTCAACCGAGATTATGAAATTACTCGGGAAAAATACCTCGAGTTAATAAGTCGCCGTGAACAAGCTGAACTATCACGTAAAGCTGAAGCAACTTCCGATGATGTACAGTTTCGTGTAATCGATCCTCCTACCCTGCCTACCAAACCTTCTGGGCCAAATAGAATATTGTTTTATTCAATGATTTTATTTGTCGGTTTTGGCACAGGTCTTGGTATCGCGTTTTTAGTTAGCCAAATTAACCCTGTTGTACTTAGTCCTAGTCAATTAGTAAGTAATTTTGGTATTCCTGTATTTGGTAAAGTTTCCCATATCGATGCAAAGGCTATCGCTAAGGTAGATCGGCGTAGAATGCTTGTATTTAGTGCTTCAAGCCTTGCATTATTGTTGATATTTATTGGATTAGTATATGCTGATATTGTGTACGGTAGATTGCCTATTTATCTTTTGGGGAATTTGATATGAGTACTATAGAAAAAGCACTACAAAAGAATAAACAATTGAAGGCTGAGAATTCAGAGAAATCAACTCTAGAAGCAGCTCAAGAAAAAGCCCAGCAAATAGCCCAAAACGCTAAGAGTGAGGCAAGCAGTGAAAACAGTGGTTTAGAGTCTAAAACTGATTTAGATGTTAAAAATGAGAGCTCAGCAGCTCAACAAAGCGACATTCTTACACAAACAGATGAAAGACAAGAGCCTGTTATCTCTGATAAAGAGCCAGAAGTATTGTCCTACGAGACGTCAAAGGAAAAATTCATTCCTTTAACCCATATTCAAAAAGAAGGTTTTGTCTCTAACATGGGACGCAATACCATCAATGAAGAATATCGCGCGATAAAACGTAAAGTTTTGAGTAACGCTTTTGGTCCTTTGTCAAAAACTTTGACCAACGCAAATATTGTGATGGTAACGAGTCCGAACCCAAATGAAGGCAAGACATTTACGGCCATTAACTTAGCGTTAAGTATAGCCTTGGAACAAGATAAAACAGTGTTACTGGTTGATGCAGATGTGCTTAGACCCAGCGTAATGAAAACTATCGATCAACCATTTGAAAGTGGTTTAATGGAGTATTTGTTAGGGGAAGTAGATGATTTAGCAGACGTTATTCATCATACCAGCTTAGATACTTTGAGAATCATCCCTGCGGGTAAGTCTCACCATTTGTCTACCGAGCTTTTGGCCAGTGAAAAAATGTTGGAGTCCGTGAGTGAGTTTGCAAATCGTTATCCAGACCGTGTTGTAATCATAGACAGTCCTCCTTTATTGGGCATAAACGAAACTGCCATATTAGCGAATCTAGCAGGGCAAGCTGTGGTTGTAGTGCAGGAAGGCAAAACCTCATTAAATAGATTATCCCAAGCCGTTGAGCATCTTAATCCAGACATGGCAAAAGGATTTGTGCTTAATAAGTCTAAACAAAATAATAGTAACGGTGCAGGATATTACGGTTATTACTATGGTAGCGATGAGAAAAAGTAGTAGGGAAGAATTTTGAAATTAGTTTATGTTTTTGCATCTGGAACGCTTGCTTTTTCAACGCTAGCCAATGCTGAGTTAAAATTCAATTCTAATTTTATGGCGTCTTATGTAAATGACTCGTCTAAATCTGAGGCTTTTTCTCGTCGTAAGTCCAATATTTTAACCTTGCAACCCTCTTTGGGAGCCGTGTACACAGCTAAAAAAGTACAAGGCGCTGCGAACGTTAAATATATCAAAGTTAACAATAATGCTAGTGGTGGAGCTAGTGATATCGAACTTAATCAAAACAATACCTTTACTAGTTTTGATTATAACGGTCGATTAAATGTGATAGAAAATGTGCTTACTCTCTCGGCAGTTGGTGCGCAGTCATATAATAATACCATTGCAGGAAACGCTTTGGTAAATGATGAGTTATTTGGAAGCCAAGAGTTATCTAAAACGCAAAGAAATACTGCCAGTTTCAATCTTAATTTGAGTCAAGGAGATTGGATTGGTTTAGGAATGGGCGGCAGTTATTCCAATGTAAAAAGTGATAGACAAGTTTATACCAATAGTAAATTGGACAGTGACAATACATCCTTAAATGCTCAAATCTACTCTGGTGATGAAGTAAAATTAGTTAACTGGAACCTTGTTGGTACCTACAATGAAACAAATGGTTCTGGTTTCAACGATTCTATATCACAAATGTATCAAGGCGATTTTAGAGTAGGTTTGTTTAGCGAATTGAACCTGGTATTCACCGGGCAAAGTGAAAAAAATGAAATTAGTAGTACTGATACAGATTCTACAAGTAACTTTGATTACAATAGTTATGGTTTAGGTTTATCTTGGTATCATTCTGCACAGCGCTTTATCGATGTGACTTACAATCGTTCCACGAGAGACGAGGATGAAACCCAAGGTTTCTTGGGCCTGAAATTTAATTGGCGCTTCACTTCAAGAACATCTATACACGGAGAATACGGACGCCGATTTTATGGAGAAAGTGGTAGCTTAGGGCTAAGTCATAAAACTAGAAAAATTCGTACCGAAATAACTTATGAAGAAGATGTAACTAACTACACGCGGTTAATTGCGGGTGACGTTATTACCGGTTCTTTTGTTTGCCCTATTGGATCTAGTGATATATTGCAGTGCTTTCAGCCTCCCTCTATAAATTATGAGCTGCAACCTGGGGAAGAATATTCGAACTTCAGTTTTATTGTTCCTGAAATTAGTGAAGCCGAAATACTAAGAAAAAGTTTTATAGCAAATATTGGTTACAGCTTCCGTAAAGTAAATTCTAACCTGACGTTTAGAAATACAAATACAGAATATTTAGACGGCTCACGGGAACAGCAAACCCAAACCATATCGTTGAATAACAGCTTACAAATGAATCGTAAGTCGACGCTTAGCGGTTCTTTAACTTACACTCGTTTTGATAATACAGTAGATGAAGATAGATTGAGCGCAGATAACGACGAAGTATTAAGTGCAAATATCAACTTCACTCGAAAAATAAATCGAGATCTCAACGCTACGATTAGTTATCAACATACACTTCGTCGCTCCCCCGTGCAAAATCGGGATTTTGATTCTGACCGAATTTCATTGCAGCTAAAATACAAACTGTTTTAATTCTGCGGTTGGTGTATAAGTCTCGACTTAACTTAAACTAACATTGATTTAAAGTTATAGTAATTTAAGATTATTTAGGATTAGTCAACTGCGGCGAAAATAGAAGCGTTAAAGAGGATAGTTCTTAATACGAGGGTAAATTATTGTTAAGAACTCAATGCTAGTTCCTCATCTCTTAATTCAGCTGTAATGTATATATCTTTATTTTTACACATCAAAGTAGCTTCAAACCAAAGTAAGATAAATAAATACTGCCTGCGTTATAAATACGTTTTTAGGAATTAATTACCGAGAAAATGGGACACGCGGAGGATTAATCGACCGATAAATCCGCAGCCAATAGCTAACTTCCCTCAACAGTCACTCAACTAATATATCTTTAGTTTTAATCAATGAGCGCGGTAAGGTTCTGTCAAATAACTTTAGCGCTAGCCAAAACCCAACTTAGGATAGATACAGCAATTAATACGGTAAATATTTCTCGATTATATTTACCGTGAAAATACGCCTTTCTTCTGTTTCTAAATTGGTCGTGGAATCTAGCCCCACTGTTTCCTGCACTTTTTAACGGTCTCATGGCTCCCCCAAAATATCGGTAAAATAAATACTCCAGAACTATTAGAGATTAATACACACAAATAGTTCAAATTTCAACCAATTAATTTCATAGGTAAAATTGTAAAACCACATTTTTAAACAATTTACCTATTAATTCAATCAATTAGTTGAAATTTCAGGTCTAGTTTTTAGTCATCCGATTTCAAGCGAACATAAGTTTTATATTTTTTCTTTAATAAATTGTCGATATAGCGAGTCAATTTTATTTTATGGCTGATAGCGTTATCTAATGCGTCAGTCAATTCATTCAACATGGTTTTGTAATATTGTACATCTTTGACTCTGCCATCAGGTGTCAACTCAGACATCACCTCAGCCCCACCGTCAGTCTTTGGTTCGGGGGCTTTGGGCTGCGGTTGTCCTGCAGCAGGCAATGGTGTTACCCCTGTCCCCTCTTCGGGACGGAACATTTCATCAGCCACTTCTGCAGTCACGGTATCAACCGCCTTTTCATCTAAATACGTCAGCTCTTCTAAAAATCCATATAAAAGAATTCGATCCATTAGTGTATTTATTCGGCGAGGAACGCCGTTGGTAAATTGATATATTTTGTCAAAGGCACCGTCTGCAAACAGTTTGTCATTTTCTAAACCCGCATGTTTTAAGCGGTACTCAATATATTCCCTGCACTCGGGTTCATTGAGAGGCGCAAGATGACATGATGCAACAATACGCTGACGAAACTGCTCCATATTGGGTGCTCTTAGAATCGGTTGCAATTCTTCTTGCCCCAATAAAAAGCTCTGTAGCAATGGTTTACCTTGTTGTTGAAAGTTCGACAGCATTCGCAACTCTTCAATTGTTTCCAACGGTAAGTTTTGCGCCTCATCCACAATCAACAGTGCTCGCTTGCCTAACTTGTGCAAATCAAATAAGTACTTTTCCAAGTCTTTTAGAATGTCAGCTTTGGTTTTATTTAACGTATCGACTTCAAATTTACTAGCAACCATTTTTACTAATTCATCTGGCGACAGCTTTGGCGTCACAATTTGTGCAGCCACAATATCATCTTCGATGTTATCAAGAAGACTATTAGCAATAGTTGTTTTACCGGTACCTATATCACCAGTAATTACGATAAATCCTTCCGCCTGCGACAATCCATATTGAAGATAAGACATAGCTCTTTTGTGCCATTTACTGGCAAAAAAGAAACTAGGATCAGGTGTAAGTTGGAAAGGCTTCGACGAGAGTCCATAATAATTTTCATACATAGCGCAAAATCACCTGAGATACTGATTACTTTTGAGGTGAGTAGCTTAGCGGGGTGTGCTGCAAGTCGCAAATTTTTTATACAAAATGACGATGCTTAAAAGGAGAAAACTACCCTTTTGATATATGCAAATAAAAATTTATGCTTTTCTTTTAAACTTTGCAATACTCTCAATTCAAGCAACCTTCAAGCGGTACAAAAAATGGACGAAACTATGCAAAATGGCTCAGATACGATTGATATGATCACTGAGACAGGAATAGAGTTATCAATGACCTATGGGCCAAAGCTAGTGCTCGCCTTGGTCGTATTAATTGTTGGATTTTGGGTCATTGGCGTCATTTTAAAGGGCATTGACCGAGCTTTGGCAGGGGCTAAAGTTGACGAGACCTTAAACAAATTTTTACACAGTATAATCAGTGTCACGCTCAAACTAATGTTAGTAATAGTGTTTGCCTCAATGATAGGGGTAGAAACAGCGTCGTTAATCGCTATGCTTGGCGCAGCTGGTTTGGCTATAGGACTCGCACTACAGGGCAGTTTGGCCAATTTTGCTGGCGGGGTGCTGATTTTATTATTTAAACCTTTTAAAGCCGGTGATGTCATTGAAGCTCAGGGATTTTTAGGTAAAGTCAAAGAAATTCAAATTTTTAATACGATTGTACTGACTCTTGATAATCGAAGGGTAGTCATCCCCAACTCATTACTTTCTAACGGTTGTGTTACTAATTTATTTTGCGAAGAAAAACGTCGTGTAGAAGTCACTTTTGGGATTAGTTATGACGATGATATTGCTAAAGTAAAACAAATTCTAAAAGATGTATTAAGTGCTGACGAACGCATTTTAACCGATCCTGAGATGGAAATTTTTGTTTCTGCACACGCCGACAGCTCTATTAATATACTCACCCGTTGTTGGGTAAAAAGTGAAGACTATTGGCAGGTGCATTTCGGATTACATGAAAAAGTGAAATACGCGTTTGACGAAAACGACATCACAATTCCTTTCCCACAACGGGATGTGCATCTATTTCAAGCTAAGTAAATTGGCAGCAATTAGCTGCAGTAAATATGCAGCAATGAGCACTGCTGATACCTAAATAACGAACACTACGGATACCTAAATCAGGTATCCGTGGATTGCACTATTGTTTTGATGATACTTGATGTAGACACACCGTCTTCGAAATTCAGTACTTTCACTTCCCCACCGTTTGCCATAACTTGCTTGCCACCGGCGATTTCAGAAACACTATAGTCCCCACCTTTGACCAGCACGTCCGGTAACAATTCGCTAATCAAACGCTCGGGAGTGTCCTCATCAAATTCAACCACCCAATAAACTGACGCTAAACCAGCCAATACCGACATACGTCGATTAACGTTATTCACCGGTCTTCCAGGGCCTTTTAAAAGACGCACTGAATCATCGGAATTCACTGCGACAATTAATTTATCACCGAGTTTTGCGGCATTTTCCAGATAAGAAACGTGGCCTGCGTGGAGAATATCAAAACAACCATTGGTCATCACAATTTTATCACCACTACGCTTGGCACTGTGAACAGCAATGGACAACTGCTGTTGGGTCATAACCCCTCGACCATAATGCTCAACTTTCTCGACTGCTTGACGCAACTCAGAGCTACTTACCGTGGATGTTCCTAACTTTCCAACCACGATGCTTGCTGCGGTGTTCGCTAGAAAACTTGCTTCAGAAAAACTGCAACCAGCAGCAATTGCGACAGACAAAGTTGAAATAACAGTATCCCCTGCCCCAGTTACGTCATACACCTCTTTGGCTTTAGCTGGGAAGTGAACTTCATCCTGATTGCCTTGCAAAAGCGTCATACCGTTTTCTGAACGGGTCAACAAGAAGGCATCTAAATCTAAGTTTGAGATAAGTTGCTGGGCTCTCTCAACCAGAACACTTTCGTCATGACACTGACCAACAATGGCTTCGAATTCACCCATGTTCGGTGTCAATAACGTAGCTCCACGGTATTTGTCGAAATCGTCCCCTTTAGGATCAACAACCACTGGCACATTGTGCTGTTTAGCAAGAGCTATCAGCGTTTCCACATCGCTTAAAGCGCCCTTAGCATAGTCAGACAATATAACTAAATCGGCGTTCTCTAGGTGCTGAATAAAGCGTTCTTGCAATTGAGCTTTATCTACGTCAGCAAAACTCTTTTCAAAGTCCAAACGAATTAATTGTTGATTTCGACTCAATACCCGAAGCTTGGTGATGGTATCAAATCCGGATATTTGACAAAAATCGCACAAAACACCCAAAGAATTTAAGCCGCGCTGCAGAATCTGAGCAGATTCATCCTGCCCAGTCATGCCCAGCAATGTCACATTAGCCCCTAGCGCTGCCACATTCATTGCTACGTTTGCAGCTCCTCCTGGCCGGTCTTCGATATCACGAATCGCCACTACAGGCACTGGGGCTTCTGGAGAAATACGTCCTGTAGGACCGGTCCAATATCGATCGAGCATGACATCGCCCACGACTAGGATACGACTTTTCGAAAAATCAGGTAACAGCATAAACCTATTCCGTAACTAAACTTAATTAGCTGAATTATACTTAAGTTAAAAGGAATTGCTTTACTCTAAATAACAAAATAGTAAATAGCGAAATAATGACAAGCACACCCAGCAATAACAAACAGGTGCCAAATGGCATGGGTAAACGCCAGATGTTTTTTAACGTAGAAAATTACGCCTATACTAAAAAACAGCCCTCCGGCCACCAGCAGTAATAGGCCATATGCTGCCAAATTTTGGTATAACGGGTAGACCAAAATAACCGACAACCATCCCATGACTAAATAGGTGATAACAGATACTTTAGGAAAACGATGACGAACAAAACACTTAAACACCACGCCGAATATTGCAATCGACCAGATAACAGCTATTGAAGTCCATCCAACCCAACCGCCAATACTGATGGCCAAAATCGGCGTGTAAGTACCAGCTATCAACAAATATATTGCACTATGATCCAATAACTTGAAAAATTGCTTGGCATGGGGGCCTCTCACCCAATGATAAATTGTCGACGACAAAAACATAATGGTTAAGCTTGCCCCATATATAGCAGATGATGTCACCGATGTTGCTGTGTCACTTCTTAAGACAAGATATACTAAACCGATAATCGCGAAAACTAAGCCAATAGCATGACTCACAACATTCATGACTTCTTCTTTGTGGGAATAAGCTTGCTCGGAAGTATTGACTAATGAAGCCGGTCTCACGATTAAATCCTGTTCTAAGGTTGACAGAATTTTAAGTGTACTCACTGAGCGTACACTTGTACACTGAATTATTTATAGGCGAACGATGGTAGAAAAACAATGGTCGATTTACATGATCGAAAACCGATTAGGTATGAACTATTGCGGAATTTGCACTGATTTATCTAGGCGATTCTATGAACATGCCAGCAACTCCAAACGTTGCGCAAAAGCGTTACGGGGAAAAGGCCCGTTAGTATTAAAATATGCGGCAATAGTCGGCGACCATTCAAGCGCTTTAAAGCTCGAGTATTGGTTCAAAAAACAATCAAGAACGACAAAATTGAAAATAATTAAGGGGCAGTTAAATCTGCCATCAGACCCAATCAAAGTTGAGCAGTGCCAACTAAATGAGCTTCAACAGCAAATCGAAAATAAATTGATGACGGGTACCTCTCCTGACACTTGAATAATTAATGTCAGACTAAGTAAACAATCCGCTTACAATTAATGCAAGACCGACACTGAGGACCATCTCAATACTAGCTACACCTACATTGTGCTGCTGTTCAACCTCCTGAACTAAATTCAAACCAGCCAAAATAACCTTTTTGGCGATAATCACCAGTACAACCAATGATAAAGATAATCCCATACCGACAATCAACCAGCCGGTTAAATTACTTACGTAACCGGTTGGATTATAAATCAGCAGGTTACTACTAGTTGAAACAACGATTGCCGTTGCAAGTAAATTGCCCGAATGCTGAACCGCAACAGCCAATTGACCTTTGCCAATGGTTTGTTGGAATGTGCTACTTTGATTAGTGGCCAGAAAACGACGTTCATAAATGCGTGTTCTGATTAACAAAATAGCTTGGGTAACGATAAATCCGGATATGACCGCAAACAAAGCGTTTAAATCGGTGCCAATAACCCATAACATAACGTTACTGACAATCAAGGCGGTAGAAACTGAGCTAGCGGCATCTATCATTGCAACGCTGGTATTGCGCTCTTTGATCATTTCTTCTTTGTTAATGCGATTTAAAATAATCTTGTCGTGTAAAATTCTGCCAATTTTTATCAAAAAGATACCGACTAAACCATACAACAACATACTCAAAGCAGCTTCTTGGTAGCCATTTGTGTCAGAGCTCGCGGCAGCCGCAGATAACACCAAACATAGCGCTAACATGCGTCCAGCTACACTAATGCCGAAGGCTATATTGTCTTGCGAGCCAAGTTCCTCGGTGGTACTTACTGATGCCATTTTTCCCGACATCAACCGCAAGGCAAATAACAGGCAAATAGCGATGCAAATATCAATCCCCAGATAAACCCAAGTCTCAGGTGATAATGGCACTAAGTTAACCAAATCTTGCATAAACAATAATTCCAAACTTCTAATGTTTCAATTTTCATATTAACAGTTTAACGCTAGAAAACACTAGAGTTGTTAGCGTTACTGCACGAATTTTACCCGCTGCTTTTGTGCTTTATATTTGGCATCCCTCACAATTCATTCGTGAAAAATCTTGTCGCCCTAGTGAAATACAATCAATTAATATAATTAAACGTTAGAAACAAATTAAAAGTTCAGATCTAGTACAGAATTGATTTAACCTTTTGATTGTAGCGGCACATGATATAGCATTGATATTTATGATCATTCAAGACAACTCCAATTTGGTTGCAATCACTATGAATACTTCTTTCCCGTTGGTAAATAAAACCGCTGAAAAAAACTGGCAACAGTTATCTGAAATATCCGCTATTGAACAGCAACCAAGTGCAATTCAGAAAAAGATAAAACAGCTTCTAGGATTAAGTGACTTTATCAGTGACGCCTTACTTGCTGATCCACTGAAGCTAGAGCCACTCATACAAACACTCGAAAATCCCACGCAGAATTTTGAATATAAACAATGGCTAGCAGAGCAGTTAGAAAAAGTAACCAGCGAGCCTGAACTGTTGGATTGTTTGCGGATATTTCGAAAACAACAAATGATGGCTATTGCAGGTTTAGATTTACTAAATCTACAATCCATTGAACGTTCATTAACCCTTACCTCGGAGTTGGCAGATACTCTCATCAACGGAGCCTATTCTTGGTTATATGATAATTTTTGTGCCCGTTATGGCACCCCTATGGGCGACTTTGGGCCCCAGCCACTATTAATTTTAGGGATGGGTAAGTTAGGCGGCAAAGAGCTCAACTTTTCTTCCGACATAGATCTGATTTTTTGCTACCCAAGCAAAGGAGAAATAGATAATGGCAAAAAATCCCTAGAGCATCAGCAGTTCTTTAGCCGACTTGCACAACGCCTTATTCATGCCCTGAACCACACCAATCAGCAGGGGCAAGTGTTTCGTGTAGACATGCGATTACGTCCCCTAGGTGAAAGCGGCCCCTTAGTCATGCACTTGGCGGCTTTTGAGGACTACTATCAAGAACAAGGTCGCGAATGGGAACGCTACGCCATGGTCAAAGCTCGCATCCTCAACGATCAATCTGAATATGCACAAGAATTACACGACATACTCAAACCTTTTATTTACCGACGATATTTAGATTACAGTGCTATCGACTCCCTCAGAGATATGAAGTCGTTAATCAATCAAGAAGTTAGACGTCGCGGATTGACCAATAATATTAAACTGGGTTCTGGCGGGATTCGTGAAGTGGAGTTTATTGCGCAGAGTTTTCAACTTATCAAAGGTGGTCGAGAGCCGCGTTTACAATTTCCAAGTTTACTCTACACCCTTGAGCAGTTGACGCAGTTAGATCTGTTACCTGAAAAAGAATCCTTGCAGCTTAAAGAAAGTTACTTGTTTTTGCGCAAAGTTGAACATTGTCTGCAACAATTTGCAGATAAACAAACCCAAGTATTGCCAGAAACAGCGTTAGATGAAGAGCGTCTTAGTAGTATTATGCAATGCAATGATTATTCTGAATTGCAGCAACAATTGAGTAAGCATTGCAGTTGGATAAATCAGCAGTTTCAAATGTTAATTGGTGATACCCCAAGTGACAATGATGACCAAGACCTGACTCACATTAGTGCATTTATGGATGCATGGAAGTTAGATCTGAGCATACAAGAAATATCAGATTTATTTGATCAATTGGCCTCACCAGAAACCTCGCAATTACTTGCACAACACATCAATGAATTAAAAAGTCAGGTTGAGAAAAAGCATCCATCACCAAAAGCAATTGTCGCCTTGAATACTTTAGTCCCGCAGTTGTTAGCGAACATTATTAGCCTCGATGAATCGAATATAGATGGCAGTGAATTATCGGTGTTACTCGACCGAATTAATCATATTCTATTAACGGTTTTAAGAAGAACCACCTATTTACAATTACTGGTTGAAAATCAAGGAGCGCAGCATCAGTTAGTCAGACTGTGTTATGCAAGCCCATGGATAGCCGAACAAATAGCAAAATATCCAATTTTACTGGATGAACTCCTCAACCCAGCGTTGTTATATCACCCCACAGAATTGCATGAATACCCAGATGAATTGCGCCAATCACTGTTGCGAGTAGAGCCGGATGATCTTGAACTGCAAATGGAAACCCTAAGGCAATTTAAACAAATCCAGCAACTTAAAATTGCAGCCGCAGATGTCACCGGTGTGTTACCCATAATGAAGGTAAGTGATCATCTCACCTATTTAGCCGAGGCAATTATCAGTGAAGTGGTGAATATGGCCTGGGAACAAATGAAGGAAAAATATGGTGTTCCTGAAGGCAGTTCTGAACAAGATAAAAAGTTTGCAGTAATAGGCTACGGCAAGCTAGGCGGAATAGAGTTAGGTTATGGTTCAGATCTGGATTTGGTCTTTGTTCACGAATGTGATTCACAGACCGTCACCGATGGTACTAAATCAATAGAAGCCAACCAGTTCTACACGAAATTAGCGCAACGTATTATGCACTTATTCATGACCAAAACGCCATCAGGTCAATTGTACGATATCGATATGCGCTTGCGTCCATCCGGCAATGCTGGTTTGCTGGTTTGTCATATAAATGGCTTTGAACAATACCAATCGCAGGAAGCGTGGACATGGGAACACCAAGCTCTAGTCCGCGCAAGAGTAGTAAATGGCACGGTAGAATTTACCCAGCGCATTGAGGCTATTAGACGGGATATCTTGTGCCGCCCCAGAGATAACCAAATTCTACAACAGGATGTTGCAAAGATGCGGCAAAAAATGCGCGATCATTTAAATAAAGGAAACGAGGACTGGTTAGATGTTAAACAAGACGCTGGAGCTATGGCTGACATCGAGTTTTTAGTGCAATTTTGGGTGCTCAAAAATGCCCAGCATTTTCCTAAAATGGTAGATTGGTCTGATAACATTCGATTACTGGAACAATTGTGTCAAGCTGATTGCATTAGTGCTGAGTGTAAAACACAACTAGAAGAAGCTTACTTAGATTACCGCAACCGCTCTCACAGATTAACCTTGTTAGAAAAAGACAATTTAGTCGATAAAAGCCAGTATTCAGAACACCAAAAAAATGTAAAACAGATCTGGGATGCGACATTTGAACTAAGTAATTAGCGTAGTTATGTTAGCCCTTTAACATCATTGCATTTTCAATTTATATGATGTTAAAGGGCACGTCTTACTCTAATAAAGTACAATTTTCCCGAACATACTCATTGAGTTCTTGAGTGACAATCATCGAACGTTGTTTGGGGCAAATATAAGCTTTGACTTCCCCTTCAAAACTGCCATTTACAGCACTGGCTATTTCGGCAATTGAGCCTGTAATGGTATCGTCTAATTGGAACTGACTTTTAATAATGAAGTCTTTATCCAGCTCCCACAATACTTGCATCCCCTCAGATTGAGCATAATTGGTAATTGCTTCTCGAAGGGTGCTACCCGCTCGAAAACTTCGATACTTGTGTTCTCCAACCCACCTAGGATTAATATTACTTTGAATACTTTCCATTTTTTTCAAGCGTTCTTCTAAGGGCTGTTTGGGGGGATTGACAGGTAACACAAAATCACCAATATCATCTTCAAAGGGTTTCGATGAAGACATCCGGTAAGCAGCATAAAAGTCAGTCATACCTTGGGAAACACTTTTTTGCTCTGACTGCCCTTCAGGTTTAGGGCTGGACATATTAAAACGTTGAAAATTGAGAACTATCGCGGCAATTATAATCAACGCTAATGCTAAGCCGATGTGCCTAATCCAAAACAGAAAGTTCGATGTTCTCTTGCTCATATTTCGAGCCTCATTTCCAAGTTAAATGGTTAATCATATAACGAAGGGTCATCTTCATGGGGACGCGTTTTAAAACGTTTATGCATCCAAAGGTATTGTTCAGGAGCAATACTAACCAACTCTTCAATTTTTTGATTAATTCTAGTTATATCTTGTTTATCGTCCCCAGACGGAAAATTATTAAGTCCTGGTACGAATTTGACTTTATAACCATCTTTGGTGCGCAACGATACAATAAACACCATCTCGCTATTTGAATTTTTCGAAAACAGTATGGTTCCTTTAGTGGAGGCCACTTCTTCAACCGCAAAGAAAGGGACAAACTCACTAAAATGACGCCCATAATCTTGGTCTGGCAAATAGAAACAGACTTCTTTTTGGTTTAGTGCCTTGACTAATCCTTTGGCGTTACGTTTATGAATCATGTACTTATTAGAACGCGCCCTACCGTGATACTGCATGTATTCCATCAACGCATTATTGTGTTTTCGATAAAATGCCACTGAAGGATTTTTTAAACCCGCTATTCTACATCCTAGTTCTAAATTCATATTATGGATAGCTAATCCAAAGACACCTTTGCCTTTATCTAAAATCGCCTGCACATGCTCGTAGCCTTCGATTTGCCCATGACGCTTAACCCGCCAATCTGGCCACCACCATCCCATACTCGACTCAAGGACTGCCATGCCAGCATACTCGATGTTTTTAGCCAGTATCTCAGCTCGCTGCTCTTCAGTTTTCTCTGGAAAACACAATTCGAGGTTACGTTTGGCAACGGCAACACGCTTTTTACCAAAAACTTTTAATAAAAAGCTAATTCCTTTACCAATAAATATCTGCAATCGGTAAGGCAGCCATGAAATGCTATAGAGCACCCCCACACCAATCCAAACAGGCCAGTATTGGGGCAGTAAGAAAGACATTTTAAATGGGGGGGCAGTCACCCGAGCGTTCGACAAGCGTTAACCTCTTAGTAGAAATTTTCGCTATTGTAATTAACAAACGCCACAGTTACCAATATTGTCACAGTGAAAATTATTGCGACACTAGATTAAACTATCAACTGAATGACATTGATGACGAGAAACTGTGCCGCCACTGCTTAATTTAAAATTCCGAGTTCAATAGCGATAATGAGATATGAATGCCTTGGCGTATATTTCCGATTCGGATGTTCTCATTCGGGCTGTGTTGGTTATTGTCCATGTTTACCATAGGAACAATCGCCGTGGGAATATTCAGCGCATTTATGATTGGCACAATCGGAACCGTGCCTCCCATCATACGAATAACCACTGGTTCTTCGCCCATGCCCTTAGCAAGGCTCGCTCTTACCTGTAAGCCGAAATCGGAATCTGGATCAGTTCTAAACGCACTCACCCCTTTTGAACCATTGAATTTAACAATTTTTTTATATTCACGTCGTTCAGCGTCGGTGGGATCACGATCAATGACGTAATATCCTAAACCTTCAATATGCTTTCTAATCTTATCCAACTGCACTGCCCCTTGCGTTTCTGGAACCAAGCGGACATCAAGGTTAGCGGTAGCATATTCAGGGATCACCGTTTTTAATCCCTCACCTTTCCAAGATGTACCGATTTGACGCACATTAAGTGATGGATACTGCAATGCTTGCTGGTAATTAGCGCCTACCTGTTCTGCGGAATGAATACCTAACGCTTGATTTACTTTTTCGCCATCAAAGGGGACTGCGTTGAGAAGCTTTTGCGTATCTGGATTTAGCACTATTCCTTGGTAATAATCTTTAATTAACACTCGACCATTATCATCTTTCATAGACGACAGAAGATTCGCTAAAGTAAACACAGGATTGGGAGAATAGTTACCAAAATGTCCACTGTGTTGCGGCAGTTTAGCGCCAAAAGTTGTGATACTAGCAGTCGCTATGCCGCGACAACCAAATGTGACTGTTGGTTTATTAGAGTCGTGAGCGGGGCCATCCATCACGATAAAATAATCGGCCTGATAACGCGCTTTGTATTTGTTCAAGGTGGACTGTAACCCACGTGAACCGTATTCTTCTTCTGGATCGAAGATAACTTTAACGTTGATTTTGGGCTTTTCCCCTTGCATCTCAAGAGTTTTAAGGGCGCTGAGAAACATTGTTATAGGCGCCTTATCATCAGCAGCCGCACGCGCAAAAATACGCCACTCATCGTCAATACGTTGATTTAATGTTTGCCAATCGATAGTGCGCCATTCACCACTTGCGTCTTGTTCTTTCAGCTCAGGTACGAATGGATCTGCTTGCACCCAAGCTGCTGGATTAACAGGCTGTCCATCGATGTGAAAGTAAAATAATATGGTTTTATAACTTGGATCAAAGACTCTTTCCGCCAGCAAAATAGGTAACGAAGGTGTTTCTAATAAAGTCGTTTTGAACCCCAAGTTGTTATATTGCGCTTCAGCCCAGTGAATATTCTCAAGCATCTGTTCAGGATTCGCAGGCAAACTGGGAATACTTACCAGTTCTTTGTGCAGTAAAATTGTTTCTTTGAAATTTTCATCAACAAGTAATTCAAGATCAGACTTGGCCACTACCGTCAATGAAACAAAAACAAGAGTGACCGCAATAATCCGCGTTAAATGTGCACTGACTTGGGTTTTCATTTTGCTCCTTTTTATTCTCAGGTTGAATTTTTTTGCACTCAATTGACGCAAACTTAGCGATTTTCAGACTTATTTAAATAATTTTAGCCCGTTTGCGAACTTTAGGTGTTTTTAAGGCAAACTTTAAGCCAATATGAGTATTGTAAATGGATTAGTCATTATTATTTGTTTTCAATAAATTGACAGGTCTCAATAACACGATCTTTTGCACTAATGTTAAATTTGGATTGGTTGTAAAAGAGGGTAAACACAAACTGATTGTATTTACCGTAAAAAAGAATTCTTTATCTATAATGGTAGGGGTAGAGAATTCTCTTATAGGATATTTGAACGTGACAAAAAAAGATAATTGGAAACTTGATGTAGCTCAATCATTATTCGAGCAAAGTTCCATTGCAATGATAGTCTGCAATACCACCGGCCAAGTAGCCAATTTAAACAACGCGGCGCGGCGATTATTTGATGTTGATACCTCATCAATAATTGGCAATCCGGTTGATGGGCTTTTCACCTTAGATCACAGCAGAGCTATTTTTGTCGAATTATTTAAGCAGTTAAATGCTCCCCACGAACTTAACCTACACTTTGAATTAAATGACGGCGATCCCATCGCTATTTCAACCCCAACTTTCGCCATTAGTTATGTCACCGTTTTAATCGATGAATTATCCAACAATGATTTCCAAGGTGTGGTCATTTCCTTCAGCCCTGCGAAAAAGCTGCTATCCGCTCAAACCATCGTTAAAAATCTATTGGCAAGGTATGAAGTGGCGAAACAGTCGGGCATTGGTGTTTGGCAATATGACTTTTCTTCTAAACAAATGGTGTGGGACGAGCAGATGTGTCGATTGTACGACGTATCTCCAGAGCATTACTCAACTGACATACAAGATTGGTTTTCATTTATCCACCCTGAAGATAGAGAAATGGCGATCAACGAATTTCAGCAAGCCAATAAATTAAACAATAAATATGAAGCTGAATTTCGAATTAAAACCGCAACTGAAAAAGAAAAATACATTCAAGCGTTTGGTCAGGTTATACGCACAGGCGACAACAGCCCACTTAAAATTACGGGTATCAATATTGACTTAACGGAGCAATATGAAACCCAACAAAAACTACTAGAAAGCAAAGCGGAAAATGAGTTTTTAGCCAGCATTGTGCAAGAATCCGAAAACGCGATCATGATATTTAACCCAGATATGACAATCGAATGGGTTAATCCGGCGTTTATCAAATTGAGTGGCTTCACCCTAGCGGAAATCGTCGGTAAATCCCCTCAAGAGTTTTTGTTTGGTCCTCAAACAGACACCTCAACGGTGCTTAAAATCAAACAAGCAATCGCTAATGGCAAGGGCCACAGTTACGAGTTAATTCATTATAATAAACAAGGTCAAACTCTTTGGTTTCGGGCAAATATAAAACCGCTATTTGAGAACGACAAAATCGTTCGAATCATAGTTGTTGCCACAGATATTACAAAATCTAAACAACAAGAACTCGAGCTCGTAAACTACAGTAACATGCAGGACGCTATTCTAAATAGTGCCAATCTGATCATTATGTCCACCAATTTATCGGGCAATATCATCACTTACAATAACTTTGCAGAAAAGACACTTGAACATCATCGAAGTTCGGTCGTTGGTCTATTAACCCCAGAGTTGTTCTTTAAATCAGAGTCATTAGCAGTTCATGCCAAACACCTCAGCACCAAGCTCGGTAAAGAAATCCCATCAGGAATGGCGTCAATAACCTATTCCGCCAGACAAGGGATTGCTGACGAATTTGAAACTCAATTTATAAGCAAGAGTGGCAAGCTAATTCCAATTCAGTTAACGATAACCCCAGTGATGAATGCTGACAAAGATGTTGAAGGCTTTTTATTTATAGGGCGAGATATCACTGAACTTAAGCGCATTGAGGAAGAAAAAGAGCGCAGTGCTTCGTTATTGATGGCCACTGGAAAAGTAGCCAAATTAGGGGCTTGGGAAGTGAATTTCACAACGGGCGAGATATATTGGTCTGATGAAGTTTATCGCATTCATGAACTGCCCATCGGTAGCAAAATTGATGTTGAAAATGCGATTAATTTTTATCTGCCAGAAGACCGTCAAAAAGTACAAGATGCATTAACAGAAGCAGTAACTAACAACATCCCATTCGATTTTCAATTGCCGTTTATCACCGCAAATAACAAAAAAATATGGGTGAAGTCTTTCGGGTTTAGAGAGCATAACCAAAAAGGTGAGGTTATTTTACGAGGCGCATTTCAAGACATAACGGAATTAAAAGAAGCAGAGGAAAAAGCAAAAGTTGCCAGTCAGGCCAAAAGCGACTTTTTAGCGAATATGAGTCACGAAATTCGAACTCCCATAAATGGCATTATTGGTATGAATGATCTTCTGCTAAATACGCCGTTGTCAGAACAACAGTTAAAATATGCAGAGTTGGCGCAAAGTAGTGGTCACATTTTACTGACCTTAATTAATGATATTTTAGACTTTTCAAAAATTGAAGCCGGTAAGTTAGAAATCGAAAATATAGAATTTGATCTGCATGAAATGCTGAATAAATTCATAGAGAGTTTCTCAATTCGAGCAGAAGACAAACATTTGGAACTGATATTTTCCATGCACCCAAGTGTTCCAAGATGGATTCAAGGTGATCCTGGCAGAATACGGCAAATACTCACAAACTTAACCAGTAACGCAATCAAATTCACCCAACAAGGTGAAATCGTTATTAAAGTTAATTTGACCAGTGAAAATAAACTGATCTTTTGTGTGATAGATTCTGGAATGGGTATTTCCAAAGAAAAACAACAACAACTGTTCCACAAGTTTAGTCAATTAGACGCCTCAACCACGCGCAAATTTGGTGGCACGGGTTTGGGTCTTTCCATCGCCAAAGAACTGGTAGAGTTATTGAACGGCGAAATTGGGGTTAACAGTGAATGGCAAAAAGGCTCTGAATTTTGGTTTACCCTTCAGTTTGAGCCTGCTGTAAATAAGCATAACACGCAAAAATACGATTTATCCAAAGCAAATCTAGCGCAATTGAAAGTGCTGGTTGTGGATGATAACCAAACCAGTCGAGACGTTTTGTCATCCATTCTGGAATCGGAAAAAATTAAGGTTGTGCAAGCCCAAAATTCTCCTGAAGCGTTAAAAACACTGCGTAAACATTGTGAAATTAGAGACAAAATAGATATCGCAATTATCGATGCGGATATGCCTGGTATCAATGGCACAGAATTAGGCAAAGCGATTAAAAGTGATGAAAGGTTTGCATCGTTGAATATGATTTTAATGACAGCGAGTGCAAGACGAGGAGATGCTCAGAAGTTTAAAAATATAGGTTTTGATGCATACTTTCATAAACCCATTAAAAATGACGATTTGTTTTTTGCAATTACCCAAATTAGTAATCAAAAACTCATTAAATCAGAAACAAGAAAACAACAAATTGAATTAATAACCCGACACAATGCTACCAGTCCATCAAAAGCAGTGCCGCGTATTTTGTTAGTCGAAGACAATGCGATTAACCAAGCAGTAGCAAAGGAAATGCTTAAAAAATTAGACTGTATTACTGAGTTAGCAAATAACGGTATGGAAGCAATTGAACAGTTGAGCCGAGCGACGACTCCTTTTGATATTGTACTAATGGATTGCCAGATGCCAATAATGGATGGCTACGAAGCCAGTAGAATAATACGTGGATACCAAGGTGTAAATTTTGATCCGAACATTCCGATTATCGCGTTAACCGCCAATGCAATGAAAGGAGATAAGGAAAAGTGCTTTGATGCTGGGATGGATGGATATATCAGTAAACCAATAATCATCGAAGATTTAGAGCAAGGTTTACTCAAGTGGATCGACAAGAAGCATTAAACAAATAAAATAAAAAAGGTGTGTCTAATAAATTAGACACACCTTTCAGAATTTTGAGAATCCCTCTCAGCTTTCCTTCGCTATTAAACCATCCCGGTCAACATCCGTATACGCCCCTTTCCCTCTATTCTCGCTCATCCTTAAGTGAGTCACTCTTCCTAAGTGAGTCCCTTTCCTTTATTCCTTATTTAGCTGCACATCCTTACTTACAGCATTTCTCATCCTTAAGATTGTCCTTCGTCTTCCCTATCTATCCTTGAGTTTGTAGTCCTTTACTAAATGCTCATCCTGACCATTTTCTTTCATCCAATGAAAGTGTCCTTCTGGCTTTCCTTAAGTCTTCCTGACCCGTCGTATTTCCCTGTGACGAGGTATAAGATAAAGCAATTAAAAGTTTCTACTAGTACCCAATCTAGCTTTATTTTGTAAGCCATTATACTAAAGTCTACATTTTGAAAAATAAGCCTTTAAATTCATAAAGTTAAATAAAAGGTAAGCTTTACCCTAAGTGTTTATTCCGCTTAAGACCTACAGCCATGTACGAAATATCTTACAAATAAAAAGGTTATTTTCTTACTCTAGAATTTGAACCTAATGGATTTAATGAAAATGAATTTAAAATTTTACTGATTTTGCGGATTTTAGATTGCTGAAAATGACAATAAGAAACGGTATTAGTAGGGTAAAGTAAGACTAAACAATGCAAGATGGTTACTTTACCCTTTAGAATAAATTCCGCGGTTTTTTACTCTGACCGAGGTCTAAACATTATTTGCCCAGTTATGCGTGAGACTTTTAGTTCATCAATATGTTCATATTTTCCGTCGGAGAAGAATGACAAACATTTAGGTAGAGTGACAT
Source organism: Alteromonas sp. M12 (assembly GCF_037478005.1). Classification (NCBI taxonomy): domain Bacteria; kingdom Pseudomonadati; phylum Pseudomonadota; class Gammaproteobacteria; order Alteromonadales; family Alteromonadaceae; genus Alteromonas; species Alteromonas sp. M12. The sequence continues at coordinate 3,405,735 of NZ_CP144164.1, forward strand.
AAACCCCAACACCTTCACTTTTTTCTTCTTCTAGCACAATACTATCAATCGCACTCATTAAAACGTGTCCAAGACCTCTGTGCTGATGATCTGGATGCACTCCAATAAACGACAACATATGGTATTTTTCATGGGGAATACGCTCTCTTACCCGCTGTTCCTTTTCGATCATTTGCTTGGTGCCTATATAACCAGCGGTAAGCAACATCTTTAAGCGCCAATGCCAAAATCGGTCGGGGTTGAACGCACTATCAGGTTTAATCATACATGCTACTGCCAATAAACGTTCATCTTCAAAAAGACCAATCATTGGCTGTTTAGCGGTCCAAAAGGCATTTAACTCTTCTCTAATTGCGCCCCTTAAACGGGATTCATACCCTTCCTTCTCAGAATCGAATATATCTAAAAACAGCGGATCATCATGATAAGCTTGATATAAAATTGATGCGGCAATTTTTAAATCTTCAGCGGCCAGATAAACAGCTTTGATTTTATCTAGCGGATTTATGTCTTGTGCAGTATTTGACATAGTTCGACTCTCTTCAATTAGGAAGTTTCACTCTACATAATTATTAACCAATTGTTAACAACTCATTAAAAATAACGGCAAACTAATTTTACTATTTTGGCTAGATGAGGTTGATTTATAGTCTTTTCCCCCCAAGACTTAAGTAGAGGCAGTGAAAGGGTGCGAATGACAATGAACTAGATTGACTCAGTGAGAACAAGTAATCCAAACTTTCACAACAAGTACCAATCTACATGAAATGCCAACACAACTCGAGTTTAGAATTCCATCAAGGAGACATTAAATGCTAACTGAAAATTTAGAGTTAAAGGATTTGTTTCTGCAATTAGGTTTAGCCAATGACGAGGAGTCAATTGAAAACTTTATAGCTCAGCACAAAGGATTGGATAAATCGACAAAACTAGAAGAAGCTAGTTTTTGGACACAGGCTCAATCGACTTTTATTAGACAATCTTTTTTTGAAGATGCGGAATGGACTGAGTTGATCGATCAGCTAGACAATCGACTACGATAATATTAATAGCAGGCCAAGAATATGGCTTGGCCTGCTGCTTCCAAACTAGGCGTAGCAGAAAAAGTGAAGCTTAGATATTGTTGTAAGCAGAGTCGCCCCAACCAATTAAATTACCATTTTTGAACACCAAAGGCGTGCATTCATCTTTAGTTGTGACACCATCACCTTCGCGACGCTGGGTGCGATAAAACAAAACATTTATTTCATCATTATTTTGTTGATATAGTTCACTGAAATCTGGCGTGCCCATGCGACTTCTAATATCTTCGATGGCTGTATTGGATTCCAGTCTTGCAATCGCCTTTCTATTTTTACGTTCTTTTTGTTCCCAATCCGATTGGTATGAGTAATCCCCTTCCCCACCAACCGATATAACACATCCAGATAATGTCAGTGGTAATACTAATGCTGCAGCAACAAGCGTTTTTTTCATTTTAGTTTCCTTGGTGTTGTATTTATGTTTGTTAATTAGCATTCCACAATACAAAATCGAGGCCAAAATTTAACTTATTGTTTTATATATAAAAAAATTAATGCATGTGATTACCAATACCGCTAAGATAGGCACATTCGCTAAATATTAGTGTTTTTCATCATGTCTAATCAGTTTCAGTATATTGCGTCACTATGTAAGAACTTAAAATCCAACGGGAAAGTTCCCAGTGTGGCATTAATTAAAAAGGCCTCAAATCGTCCGTTACCATTGCGGGATATCATTGATGTACTAAAACGCTGGCAAGACGATCCAGATCAATTCCCTTCTACACCAGTTGAGGAAGCATCGCCTCAAAAACCAAATGATTTAATGCAGCATATTGTTACATTGGAAAAGCGCATCGAGTCATTGGAACAACAAGTATTGAATTTAACCCAGTCCCTGCAAAAATAATTGCACAGCCCTACTCCATGGCCTGTAGGCGGGTGTTTTAACCCCGCGGGAAATTAGATAGATTCCATGGCCTGTAGGCGGGAGTTTTAACCCCGCGGGAAATTAGATAGATTCCGTGGCCTGTAGGCGGGTGTTTTAACCCCGCGGGAGATTAGATAGATTCCATAGCCTGTAGGCGGCGGCTTTAGCCCCGCGGGAAATTAGATAGATTCCGTGGCCTGTAGGCGGGTGTTTTAACCCCGTGGGAGATTAGATAGATTCCATGGCCTGAAGACCATGCTACAACGGCGGTGGATTAATTTATTCCATAGCCTGTAGGCGGGTGTTTTAACCCCGCGGGAGATTAGATAGATTCCGTGGCCTGTAGGCGGGTGTTTTAACCCCGCGGGAGATTAGATAGATTCCATAGCCTGTAGGCGGGTGTTTTAACCCCGCGGGAGATTAGATAGATTCCATGGCCTGAAGACCATGCTACAACGGCGGTGGATTAATTTATTCCATAGCCTGTAGGCGGGTGTTTTAACCCCGCGGGAGATTAGATAGATTCCATGGCCTGTAGGCGGCGGCTTTAGCCCCGCGGTGCAACCGTAAAAAACCATGGCCTGAAGGCCATGCTACAACGGCGATGGATTAATTTATTCCATGGCCTGTAGGCGGGTGTTTTAACCCCGCGGGAGATTTGATTTATCCCATGGCCTGAAGGCCATGCTACAGGCGTGGTGATAACTGCTGGATGAATTCGATTAATGAGTCCGCTAAGGTTTCTTGGGGCTCTAACCCTATCTGCTCTAACATTACTCTCCCAGACTCATTGTGTACACTGACAATAAAATCATCTTCGTCAGTAACAGCAAAGAACAATGTATCTTGTTGACCTAAACGTCTTTTCATCAATACATGGGCAACTAAATTTTGCTGTAAACGCTCAAAATCTTCGTCGTTCCACGGCATCAACAATTGCAAGTTTCCCCGTGCCGTTTTAGCATTTAGATTATCACTCCAAAAGCAGGTATAGTACTCCTTAAGTTGTTCATCCATCTTAATTTCAAGGGCTTGCTCAAAGTGCTCGAAGTGCTTTTGACTTGTTTGTTTGACGGGTATCCAAGGAACCCATTCATCTTGCTCACCGGTTTGTTGATAGCATTTTGATGGCCAATTTTCATCATACTGAATAACTAACGGGTGCTGATTGCGTTGATGACAATCGACATATTCAGAAACAAAATTTTGTAGTGCCGAATCAATGCTCACAGACTACACTTCCTTATATTTAAATTTAAGATGACTTGAAACAATCAAGGTGAATACCAATTATCTGCGATAATACGCAAACAAAACCGGTCAAAAGTACAGATACCTAAGATAAATCAACACTTAAGGTATACTGCAGAAGTATTGTATAACGAGAAGGCTAAATGACAAATAAAACCGATGAGATACGTAATTCGTCTCCGGCACTAGAAAACCTTACATTAGGTAAGACAGTAGAATATGTGCAAACCTATTCCCCCGATTTACTTCAGGCAGTTCCGCGCAGTCTAAGCCGGCAAGCAATTGGTTTAACCGATAAACTGCCATTTAGCGGCGAAGATATCTGGAACGGTTATGAGCTTTCATGGCTTAATCTGCGAGGTAAACCCCAAGTCGCAATCATGCAATGTATCGTTCCTTGTGACTCGCCAAATCTAATTGAATCAAAAAGCTTCAAATTATATCTAAACAGTTTCAACCAATCTAAAGTTGAGTCAGTTGAACAGTTAACTCAAACTTTGCAGTCTGATTTGTCAAACTGCGCTGGAAAACCGGTTCAGATAAAAGTGATTTTACCCAAGGATTTCGCAGCCCAGAAAATCCAAGAAATGGCTGGCCAAAATATTGATGACCAAGATTTAGAGTTTACCGATTATCAATTAGATGCCTCGGCATTGAAGGTAACCGCTAAGCAAGTTAGTGAAACCTTGTACAGTAACTTACTAAAATCCAATTGTTTGATCACCAATCAACCCGATTGGGGAAGTATCATGATACGTTACACTGGTGCACAAATAGACCAAGAATCACTTCTGCGTTACCTCATCTCATTTCGCATGCATAATGAGTTTCATGAACAATGTGTAGAACGAATTTTTCGCGATATTAAACACTTTTGCGAACCATCTAAATTGACAGTTTATGCGCGATACACCCGTCGTGGTGGGCTCGACATTAATCCTTTTAGAAGTGACTTCGAATCGGCTTACAGCATTTCAAGACAAGCGCGTCAGTAAGAAATTAAAATAGGACAATCTATGCTTTCAATACAATTAAACCCAGTTGGGCCCCTAAGCCAACTGTCACAGTACGAAGTAGATAGACTCAAACAATCGGTAAACAGTGATCTGTATAGACTTTTTAGAAACTGTTGTTTAGCTGTATTGAATTCAGGTGTAGAAGAAGACAATTCCGAGCAACTTTTTTCACCCTACGAGAACTTTGAAGTCAACCTAATCAGGCGCGAACGCGGAGTTAAAATTGAATTAGTCAATCCACCAGCAGTGGCATTCGTGGACGGACAATTAATTAAAGGTGTTCATGAACATTTATTTGCCGTGCTCAGAGATATTCTGCACATGGGAGTGAAATATAAGCTTGATGAAGTTCATGAATCCCAATCGCGAGATTTAACCGATTTAGTGTTTGACATGTTACGCCACGCAGAAGTCATTAAAGTGGGCAGCGATCCTAATATGGTTGTGTGCTGGGGCGGTCATTCAATTGGCGAAGTCGAGTACAAATACACCAAAGAAGTGGGATACCAGCTTGGCCTACGAGAAATGAATATTTGCACCGGCTGTGGTCCAGGGGCGATGAAAGGCCCGATGAAAGGCGCCGCAATTGGACACGCCAAACAACGCTACAAAACCGGCCGTTACTTAGGTATGACAGAGCCATCCATTATTGCCGCAGAGCCGCCCAATGCTATCGTCAACGAACTGGTTATCATGCCTGATATTGAAAAACGTCTGGAAGCATTTGTGCGTGTTGCCCACGCTATTGTGATTTTCCCTGGCGGCGTAGGGACAGCAGAAGAATTGTTATATCTGCTCGGTGTGCTTCTAAATGAAGATAATCGAGAGCAAATTGTCCCAATCATTCTAACTGGACCTGCCCATTGTAAAGACTACTTTGAATCAATCGACAAGTTTGTGGGTGCCACCTTGGGACCAGAAGCACAAGCTCTATATGAAATTATTGTTGATGATGCCGTGAAGGTCGCGCAAAAAATAAAAAGCAAACAATTAGAAGTACGTGCACACAGACGCAATACTGGTGATTCATATTTGTTTAATTGGCTATTAAAAATTGAACCGGAATTTCAAAAACCCTTCGAGCCGACTCATCAAAGCATGCAAGAACTGAATTTGCATTTTTCTCAACCCAAAGCCGAACTTGCTGCCGCACTGCGCAAAGCATTTTCAGGAATTGTGGCGGGAAATGTGAAATCAGAAGGGATTAAACAAATAAGACAACATGGACCGTTTAAAATTAACGGCGATCCTAAATTAATGAGTATGCTAGACACCCTATTGCAATCATTTGTAAAACAGCAACGAATGAAGTTACCCGGCAGTGAATATAGCCCGTGTTACCAAGTAATAACCTAAGTTAAGCCATCCGTTTTTCACGTTTAGTGGCCTTTATTCATCGCCGCATTTTGATTAAAATGAGGATAATTGAGTTTGAGAAAAGTTTATGAATAGTAAAGTAATACAACGTATCGGAATTGGCGTATTTATCTACGTATCGCTAGTTGTAATGCTGATATTGTTTAATCCAGATGATACATCCAGTATGGGATGGGAAGATCGTCAGGAGTACAATAAGGTCCAGTTGACCAAAATTAAAATAGGCGACCTTAGATCAGGGATCGTCGAATTATTAGGGCCACCAGACATTAGTGAAGCCAAACTGGTGGGAGATACCCAATTACAGGTCATGTTTTACCGCACGACTTGGAACCAATCGGATGGCATAACCACCCAAGACGAATGTACCCCACTTTTGTTTGAAGATGAAAAGTTAATTGCCTGGGGCGAAGGCACGTATCAAAGTTACTTAAAACTCTAGTGGCTTTTATGCATTTATTAGTGTTTGTTAATTAATGCCAACGCAGAGCTTGTTAAAAGCATTCGGGCAGGTTTCCACGGTACTTGAAGAAGTGCGACAAAACCCCGTTGGACCTGAGCAAATTAAACGCATTGTCAAAGTTTCTGAATACTTTTTATCTGCATTTAAACTCTCGCCTGATGTTTTTGTCGCCCAACCGCTTCTGTACAAATCTAGAAGTGGTTTTTTAAATAATCTAACGTTTAACACCCTAGTCTATTGTGCACTCATTTGTAACCGAGCACGCATCAACGACTTATGCTGCCAACAATTATTGAGTTGCATACTCACTCTTTATTGTGAACGTCAGGAAGATCTACAAGGGTTTTATCAACAAAACCAACGGCCTTCCCACCACCGGAAAAGCGTTCGACTATTGCAAATTCTTAACAGAGCTAATCTACAAACTTGGATGGATGGGTATCAAGTCTACAAATACCTTTTTTCTAAATTTGAAAATAACCGGAGTTGGCCAAAAGATCTGACTAAAAACCAACAGGTTATTTTGTTGGCCCATCAACTTGCAACGCAAGTTACTCCCAGTGAGGTAAAAAAGCCGGTGCATTTCTCCAGTGCAATCCGAAAACTGACTCAAACCTGTCCAGAGAGTTACTTGAATAGCTTAAATGGATTGCTCCAATATCCAACGCTGATTTGTCCCGGCACGCTAGTAAAGCTTGATCAACAGCAGCCTGCGGTTGTGTTGAGTGTATCTGAAGATAAAGTACTGGTAATTGTGATTAATTCAAAAGGAGATGAGAAAGCCCAATTGAAGCGCGTATTTAACGACAATATTCAACGGGTATCAGCGACACAAACAGTGACTGGCTTTAGTCAAATTCAGCGATGGTGGGATATCAATTGGCAAATTGAAAAAAGCGATTGTATCTACCCAATAGAAGATAACTTCCCATTAGACAAACCGCCTACATTATTGCTGGAAGTTCAAAAGCACCTTAATAGCGGTTCAGTGGATATCGACAAATTAGCATTGCAAATTAGTTCCGAGCCCGCCTTTGCTGATTACCTAAAACAAACAGCGACAATTTCGAATAGAAATAAGCTACCAGTGCAACAGGTAAAGCATGGTTTAATGATGCACGGTTACGTGAAAGCAAATTCAATGCTTATTCAACAAGCTTTGTTATTGAGATTGAATCAAAGTCATTTCCCCTTGCAACAAAACTTTACGCAATTTATTCGATTGGCCTGTCAAATTGCAGCCAACCTCAGCGCACAAAATCAACATGTATCTTCAGAGGAAGCATCAACATTGTTGTGTTTTGCCTGCAGTGGCTTATTCACCCAACCAGCACTAAAAACCCGTACTCAATGGACTCGGCGTCAAGAGCGCCAACAAGACATTAGCTATTTATTCGATTTTCGTAATCCCGAAACGTTACGCAATCACAGCCTAAAGTTATGCCAAGCTTGGCAACAACCCACTTTATACAGTGATGCAATAATGGCAAATAGTCAGGATTCCGATGAACTGTCGAAAAATCCGATTCTTAACACATTGACAGTAACACTAGGTTTGAGTGTTCTATTAGCCAGACGACTGTATTTTTCCGAACACCAATTAAATGATGTATCGCAACGTTTTTATACTAACAGCTTAAGGTTTTTAAAATTAAATGAACAAAAAGTTAGTGAATTGTTAGCTAACTCACTACAACAAAGTCACAGTTACTGCGCTTTACCTTAAAATTCAAAAAATCTGCTGGAATAACGGTGAAATGGCGGTAATACGTGGAAAATTAACTGAAAAAATGGTATAAATCCGCCCCTAAATTTCAGTCTAGACGCCGGTTAAATACCCAGCCCTCAAAGTGTAAAATAGGAATTCATCATGACACAACAACGTATTACCGTTATCAAAGGCGATGGTATCGGACCTGATATCGTCGATTCTGCCCTACAGATATTAGAAAAAGTTGGCTGCGACTTTGCGTATGATTTTGCCGATGCAGGTTTAATGGCGCTGGAGAATCACGGCGAACTGTTACCGCAAGAGACTTTAGATCTTATTGAAAAGAACAAAGTTGCGTTAAAAGGTCCACTGACAACGCCAGTGGGAGAAGGCTTTACGTCTATTAACGTTAGCTTGCGTAAAAAGTTCCAGATGTACGCAAACGTTCGTCCAGTTTTGTCTTTTAAAGGTACCAAAGCACGTTACGAAGACATTGATATCATTACCGTCAGAGAAAATACTGAAGGAATGTACTCAGGCTTAGGGCAAGTGGTTTCAGACGACGGCACAGAAGCCGAAGCAAAGAGTATCATTACGCGCAAAGGCGCAGAACGTATTATCACATTCGCTTACGAGTTAGCTCGCCGCGAAGGACGTAAAAAAGTTACTGCAGTACACAAAGCGAATATTTTAAAATCAACATCAGGTTTGTTTTTAAAAGTAGCCAGAGAAATAGCCGATAAATATCCCGATATCGAGTCAACAGAGATGATCGTTGACAATGCGTGTATGCAATTGGTTATGAACCCACATCAATTTGATGTCATGGTAACCACCAACTTGTTTGGTGATATTCTATCCGACCTGTGTGCAGGCCTCGTGGGCGGTTTAGGTATGGCACCAGGTGCAAACATAGGTTCAGACTGTGCCATTTTTGAAGCGGTACATGGCTCAGCACCAGATATTGCAGGTAAAAACCTAGCGAATCCAACCTCTGTTATTCTTGCCTCAGTACAAATGCTTGAATATTTACAGATGGGTGATAAAGCTGAAAAAATCCGTAATGCCCTCAAAGACGTTATCGAATCTGGTGATCGCACCACACGAGATCTGGGCGGCCAGCACGGCACCACAGACTTTACTCAAGCGGTATTAGATAGACTTTAAACACTTATTTATGGTGAATTTGAAAGCTGGAACTTTTCCAGCTTTTTTTTCGCCTATCCTCATTCATATAAAAACTAGACTTTACATGTATTCAAAGCCGGACTAATTTTAAATCGTGCAAATTAAGCACTAACGGATTAAAAATGAACACGGAGAATCTATATGAAAAAGTTCTTACCTACTTTAGTAGTTGCTTGTGCAGTCTTTTTAGCAAGCAGCCCACTAACCATTCAAGCGAAAAGTTTAAATCAAAAAGTTGAAACTGCGAAGACTCAGTTACAAACTCAGTCAACACCTATCAATTTAAATACAGCAACAGCCGACGATTTAGAAGCCTTACCTGGTATTGGTTCAAAAAAAGCGCAAGACATAGTCGCTTATAGAAAAGCCAATGGCAGCTTCAAGCGTGTGGAAGATATCACCAACGTTAAAGGCATTGGGAATCGAATGTTAGAGAAATTGAAAACATCTATTTCGGTGAAATAAAAAAAATGGCGCCAAATTGGCGCCATTATTAAGTTATTTCAGTATTATTTAATCGTCTCTTTCAGAAACTCAAGAAACTCATCTTTAATTTCTTCGTGGCGCAGGCCGTATTCGATATTGGCTTTCATATAACCTAACTTACTTCCACAATCATGGCTTTTACCGGTCATGTAATATGCATCAACCTGTTCTTTTTCCATCATGGTATCAATGGCATCAGTGAGTTGAATTTCATCGCCAGCACCTGGCTGAGTTTTTTCCAATTCATCCCAAATACTTTCAGATAAAACATAACGACCAACAACAGCTAAATTAGAAGGCGCTTCTTCCAAAGGTGGCTTTTCTACCATCTTATGGATTTTAGCTGACTCACCTTCACCTAGCTCTTTTCCAGCTAAATCAACCACACCGTATTTATGAACCTGATCATCAGGCACCGCTTCCACCATGATTTGACTTACCTGACTGGTATTAAAAGTAGCCACCATATCAGCCAAGTTATCTTTCTTCGGATTACATGCGGCATCGTCAATGATGACATCAGGTAAGACAACAGCAAAAGGGTTGTCGCCTATCATTGGACGGGCACATAGAATAGCGTGGCCCAAGCCTTTCGCTACGCCTTGACGCACATGCATAATGGTTACATCTTTAGGGCAGATAGCTTGCACCGCTTCGAGCAATTGGCGTTTAACACGTTTTTCTAATGTGGCTTCCAATTCGAAACTGGTATCGAAATGGTTTTCGATACTGTTTTTACTCGCATGAGTTACTAATATAATTTCTTTCAAACCTGCGGCAACACATTCCCCAACCACGTACTGAATCAGTGGTTTATCGACTACTGGCAACATTTCCTTTGGAATAGCTTTTGTTGCTGGTAACATCCTCGTCCCCAGTCCTGCAACTGGAATGACTGCTTTTTTAACCTGACTCATATTAACGTTCCTTTATTGATAATCCACGACCTATGGCGTAGTAATGCAATCCGTATTCCTGCATTAACGAAGGTTCAAATAAATTTCGTCCATCAAATAACAATGGCTCAGATAACGACTGTTTTATTAGCTCAAAATCAGGTGCTCTAAACGCCTGCCACTCTGTACAAATAACCAAGAAATCAGCACCTTTAAGTGCGGCTTCTTTAGTACCTGTTAAACTCAAATCATCACGTACACCGTAAATACGCTGTGTCTCTTCCATCGCTTCAGGGTCGTAGGCTTGTACCTTTGCGCCAGCTTCCCATAGATTTTCCATCAAAACACGACTAGACGCTTCGCGCATATCATCTGTATTGGGTTTGAACGACAACCCCCAAATGGCGACAGTTTTGCCTTTCAAATCATTGTTGAAATGACGGCAGATATATTCGAATAACTTTTCTTTTTGTTTGTAATTAACCGCTTCAACCGACTCAAGAATCTTGGCGGTGTAACCAGCCTCACTTGCACTACGAGCGAGCGCTTGCACATCTTTGGGGAAACACGAACCACCATAACCACAACCAGGATAAATAAACTGATAGCCAATTCGTGGATCAGAACCTATGCCCAGTCGCACATTTTCAATGTCAGCACCAAACACCTCGGCTAAATTAGCCATTTCATTCATAAAGCTGATTTTAGTAGCCAACATGCAGTTAGCAGCATATTTGGTCAATTCAGCACTACGAATATCCATCACAATAATCTTGTCATGGTTGCGATTAAATGGTGCATAAAGCTCTCTTAGCTTTTTTTCTGCACCATCACTGTCAGTACCGATAATAATACGGTCCGGTCGCATACAATCATTGACTGCAGCGCCCTCTTTTAAAAATTCTGGGTTTGAAACCACATCGAAAGGAATTGATTTGCCAAGAGCTTCTTGGACTTCAGCAATTTTAGCTTTCACTTTATCCGCAGTACCAACAGGAACCGTTGATTTGTTAATCACAATTTTATGTTGATTCATAGCTTCAGAAATCGTTTTCGCTACCGCAAGCACATATTTTAAATCTGCAGAGCCATCTTCATCAGGAGGCGTACCTACGGCAATGAAAATCACATCACCATGCTCTACCCCTGCTTTGGCATCAGTGGTAAATTTAACTCTTCCAGCTTCAAAATTAGACTTAACTAAAGGCGTCAAACCTGGTTCAAAAATAGGAATTATCCCTTTTTCCAAGTTGTCCACTTTGTTTTGGTCCACATCAACACAAACAACTTGGTGACCGACTTCTGCCAATACAGCTGCTTGCACTAACCCCACATAACCAATACCAAAAACGGTTACTTTCATTATATTTAATTCCTTTATTTATTTAGCTGTATATTTGTGAGCAATTATCATGCAAATAATTCAATTGAGTAATTTTTGAGTGATATTACAAATGGTGGATAGTGTATAACTTCAGAAATGAAAAATACAGGTTGAAAACAAGACTAGAGAGTAAATAGATAACACCTGGTTTACCAGTTGTCTGAAAAAGCCCCGTTTTTTTTGCATAAACCGTCCCACAAACCACACAACATAAACTTAATGCGTTCTAATTTACGGTCTTGTAATAAACTATTGGCAAAAAATCGAATGGGTAACACACAAATATTGCGCATTTTCCAATATCGAGGCACATACCCACGTCTGGTTAAAAGCAGCACATTACGAAACTGATAGTAAAGTCGAATAGGACTACCCACTTTGTAAGTAATGCCTGCAAATTTGCTGCGAGAATCACCTAAGCGGTGAATCATCTCAACCTTATCTGCAATGGCTACCATTAAATTTTGTTGCTTCGCGCGCCAGCACCATTCGTGATCCACACCATCTATAAACAAGGTCTCATCTTTGTAACCAATGGCATCGAGTTTAGATAGGTCGATCATCATTCCTGAAGAAATAATTTGGGTTACGCACACGATCTCATCGTACACTAAGACCTCTCGTTGCACTCTGGGTTTAACGGTCTTTTCAGAAAATGAGCAGATAATGCGCGGTCCAATGGCCACTACCGGGCGATTTTCGACCTTAGATGCCACCAGCAGCGATGACAACCTAAATGCAAAGTCGTCGTCTATGGTGCTATCTTGGTCTAACAACATCCCGAATTCACAGCCTGACGAGCGTAAGTCGCGCAAGCCCACATTGTGCGCTGCAGCAATACCTATATTATTGGGGAAGTGATGATAGTGCATATTGGATTTATCAAACAGCAGTTCAGTGGCAACTGGAGAATTATCCACAATCGAAACCACATCCACTTGTTGCAAAACTGTCTCAAGTAGATCTTGGGTAATACCCATATCTGGTTTGTATAAAATGACGGTAGCGCCTATCACTCGTGTCTAACCCGCTTATTCAAAAGGTAACGGTCTATTTTATACGCTAACTTCACAATTTTGGAAGGCATAAGTCGTAAAAAGAGCACCGCGCAAGCGTAAACAATATTGCCAATACTGTAACGTTTTAATACTTTCATGGCGTAAAAACGAGCTTTAAATTCATTAACCGACTTACTCAAACCTCGACGTTTGTAAAAATCATTCACCCGTCTAAATTCCAACAGCGGCTCAGGCAAGTTGGCAAATTTGTAGCCAGCAGCACAAAGCTCTATCCACAGAAAATAATCTTGGGTGTTTTGTAAATCGTCATTGTATCTATGACCGGCTTTAAACACCTCCATTTTAACCACCACTGTTGGGTGATTGATGGCACAGCGCTTTGGTAAAATACGAAAAATATCCCCATGATTTTTAGGCAGTTTGCGTTTACCTACCTTGTTACCATGTTCGTTTATTTCAACCAGCGAGGTTCCTAACACTTGGGTATTTTTGTGTGTTTTTAAGAAGTTAATTTGTTTTTCAAAGCGCTCAGAAAGGGAAATATCATCTGCGTCCATTCTGAAAAAATATTCTACAGAAGGTAGGTTTTCAATTGTCCAATCAATCACGAAATTCATACAAGTACTCAAACCCACGTTAACTGCAGACTTAATCAGTTGCACGTTATCTCGCTCAGTACTTAGCTGCGAAAGATAGTTAAACACATCTTCTTTCACTTCACCGTCTAACACTAATACCAACTGAAAGTTCTGGTAACTTTGGGAAAGGACACTTTCCACCGATTGCGCCACCCAATCTAGCTGATCCTCAATGTAAACGCCCATGCCTACTACAGACTCAAAACGTTGATCTTTTTCGAGCGAGTTGAGAATTGTAAAAGAATGAGGTTGATGGTTTGGTGACTTCAGAAACTTGCTCCAGCATTTCGATAAAAATTGTCTACGCTGTGTCGCGAGACAGGCGGCGAAGTATAGCAGATTATTTGCTTAAATCACCGTTTTAAGAAATGGCAAAAGATCCTCCCCTTTTGCCATTTAGATGCTTCATAAATATTCGATTACAATTCACGCAAGCATTAAATGAATCCATCGACAATACTGTATTCTTTTTCCAATAATTTCTGGTACAGCTCTCTATTCGCAGGTAGCCCTTTCCCTGACGACCTCACGTTCTTTTCAAGTAATGGAATGTCAGCCCCCATTTCTTTCGATAAACGTTTTAGATCTTCAGCATAACAATGAGTCCTACCGACAAAATGAAAATCGTTTATGGGGACTTTCGAAAAATGGTTCTGATAGGGTTTATTTAGGTGCTGTAATTCAGGGTGTGTTAAAAAAAACTCAAATACGTCTAATTTTTGTTTTTCAATATTTTCACCAAACTCATCATAAATAATTCGATATTCATTTTTGGATTGCTGAACTGCCAATAAATGTCCCAGAAGAGACCAAGCCCGCTCTACAGGATCTCTAACCCAAACTATTCTTTTAGCATTTGGATATAGCTTTATTTGTTCAGGATGGGCATGAAAGTGCCCATGGAGTATTTGCGTCCCATATGGTAGAAGGATTTTTCCGCCGCCACCAATAACTTTCACCTCACCAGGAGCATATAAATGTTTAACAGCGTTATTTCCAAAAGCACTGGCATACCCCAACTTTAAAGATGTTCCTGCAGTTTTGGGAATATGATGAGATAACCAGATGACTGAATCCCGTCCATCTGACTTAAATTTTAATATGTTTAATATATTTGATAATAAATTCATTAGTGCATTTTCAATTAATTTTAAAAGTTAGGAAATATTTATAGATTTTTAATTTCCTATCTTTAATCCACAGACAAAATGTCTATATTTGTTACATAAACCAGTACTGAAGTTAGTCGTTGGGCTTACAATTATTTTGTTTGGCTTTTAACGCTGCGACAACGTCTGGCAGCGTCACACGAGTAAAGATTTTAGATAAAATGGGGAGTATTTCAGAAGGTGCTTCAGCAATAATTTGTGAAACCTGCTCTCTTTTCTCCATTACGAATTTTGTTCCTAATGCTATTTCTTCACTTAACATATAGTTTTCAAAGAAGCTTTCAATAAACCCTTGATAATCAGCCAAATCTTTACTTTCAAATGAAACAGATACTTTAGGTTTACGAGGTATATACCCACTTCGATTCGTCTTAAATATATCAGCGAAAGGTCGATTTTGGATAGGCCTTCCTCGCAGTAATAGCGCCACATATTCCTCTTGGCTGCGAAACATTCGATGTAAAATAAAAATATCTTTTAAAGGGGACTTTATTTCTTCAGGGCTTATCTTTGCGAAATTATTTTCATCTACATGATATCTACTGCCATCTGCCAATTGATGCTTAATTTTATAACCCAGTATGTTGTGAGGATTAATGGCCTCGAGTAAAACATGTGTAGAAACAAGTGATTTTACATGATTGCCTTTAATTCCGTCTATCTTCTTTTCTATTGTTGGTAAAAAAGGTTTAACTTCGTTAGTTCGATTTAACCATTCGAAACAAACCACATCCATAGTCTTTTGTTTCAAGAAGTCATGAATTGTAGTTTTTAGATCTTTCGGTGTCCAAAATTCATCTATATCTAAAAACATGACATGAGAATATCCTTGCTTCCTACTGCGCTTTAACTCGTGCTGATATATATGAGTCTGCGGTACATTTATATCCGGTTGAAAATACTCATCTCCATCACAAAACTCAATATGCTTTACTGAGCTTAATTTCCGAACGATATTACTGGTATTGTCAGTGGTGTTATTTACATAAACTGAAATATGATCAAATCCGAAGTATTGATGATGGGCCAACCACTCAGGCAAATAGCAAGCTTCATTTTTTGCAATTGCGACTAGCTTTACTCGATAAGGCTTTCTCTTCCTAATGCACTTGTTAATTAAAATCCATAACCAAAATAAATATTTAAAGGCTTTACGGCAAGAGAGATAAACACTGAACCTAAATCTGAATAATTTTTTTAAATTCAATTTATCAACACTCTTTTATCGAGAAGTTTTCTCTTCTCAATGTTAAATTGGGACTATAGGCGGGATCATGTTCAATGATGCTTGCCCAGTTTTTTTGTAAATAATTTAGTTCTTTTTCAAATCTATCACGCTTTTCAACCGTGTCGTCGAAACCTCTGGATACTGACTCATAATGAAATAAAATAGCTTCTGCACAATAGAGATTTCGCCTTCCTAAACTCAATACTTTGAGACAGAAATCAACGTCATTAAAAGCCACTTCCAAATTAATTTCATCTAAACCATTTACAGCTAAATAATCACTCTTTTTAACCAACAGGCACGCCGCAGTCACAGCACTGAAACAGTTTGTGGCGGCTAAACGATTTAAATAGCCGCTATGTTCTCGAGGAAAATACTTATGAGCATGCCCTGCACCTCCGCCGTAGCCCATAACGACACCTGCATGTTGAATTCTGCCATCTGGATAAAGTAGTTTAGCGCCCACACAGCCGATTTCTTTTCGATTGACTTGATTTACCATATAGGACAGCCACTCAGGCTCTATCACTTCTATATCATTGTTAATTAACCCTATAATTTCACCCGAAGCATGAGTGACTGCGAAATTATTTATTGCAGAGTAATTAAACTTTTGATCATATTTAAGCACTTTAATTTGTGGATGTTTATTTAACTCATTGAAGTAATCAAGACTTTCTTGTTCGTCTGATTGATTATCAACCAATAATATTTCAAAGTTTCGATAAGTGGTCTTCGTCAATATAGACTCAACACATACTTTAACAAGTTGACGTGAATTTCTAGTCGGAATAATTAAACTCACTAAGGGGCTTGTTTCTGTATGCCAAAGCAATTTTAAAATAGGGTATTGAGCATGCTTAGTGACCTTTGCATATTTAGCGACTTTATTAATGGTTGTTGGCCCCAGAGGGAAGCTATTTTTATCAGCGGCAGCTTGTGAATGAACGACTACGTAAGGTAGGTGCCCTACTATCATATCTAACTCATCTAGATAAATACTAGCTAGGAAGTCAGCAATACTAGTCTGACTAACCTCTAAACGCGCTTGTTTAGCAAATACTCTGTTCGAGCGAAACCAAAGGCCAGTATTGATATAGCCCGTACTTAACAATAAATCGGGGTTCCAGTCACTATGTAGTTTGGGTGAGTGCCTTTTTCCTGAAGAAGTGATGCTGTCACTGTCAAAATAGCCAATTGAAGAACTAGAATTTAAAAACGCTGAAACTGCTCCTTCAATTAAAGGGTGCAAAGCGTCACCGGCGTTTATTACTAAGAAGTTATTAATTTCTCTTTCGGCATCACAAGAAAAATCAAGTGAGCTTTCCGATACCACTTCAAGATTAGCAGTCAAGTTATTAAGGTTATAATTGACGTTTTCTTCACCTTTAACCAAAAGAAAAACAGTTTCTATTGTGTTTATATCCGCCAAGTATTCCAAGGTAAAATTAAGTAAGCTTGAATTTCCGTTAACTACCACTACAACATTAAAAGGAATGCCTAATGTCATACCTTTCAACGACATATTTTGCTTAGATATAAGCCCTTCATATAGCTTAGCGGTCTTTTTCTTTGATGGAATACCGTATGATAAGCCGCTTTTTTGGAGGTTGCGACTATACAAAGAAGTTAACCATGGCCAGCGCTTAACTTTATTTCGAATTGACTCAGGAATGCATCCAACCATGGACTTCACCCCTATCATGATATATTTTTTAACCACACAACCTCTTAACTGAATACGATTACAAATTAACTGAATACGATTACAAACATCTAACTGATATATTTTCAATTATGGAAATATAAATTGATGTTTTGACACTATTTTAAAATTTGCTGAATAGCACTTAACATGCTTGGTTTAACTTTTTGATAACTATAGCTTTCTACTGCTTTACTTCTGCCATTCACACCAAGCTTAACAATCAGGCTTGGCTCTTTTATCAGCAAGCCCAGAGCGTTAACGACACCTTCAATATCTTTAAAGGGAACTAAAATACCATTTTTTTCATCAACTAGTTCAGGAATAGCTCCCCATTCATATGCAACAACGGCACAACCGCTTGCCATACCTTCAATCACTGTGCGACCAAAAGACTCCTGGAAGTGGGACAAATTTAGTAAGATATCGGTATCTTTAAGTGCTTCAAAGGAACTCTGGCAATAACCTTTCCATTTTAAATTTTGTAAGCTCGTCTGTTTTTTCCAATTCGCTGTATGTTCATTTTCAGGTCCATAAATATGAAACTCAATAGGAAACTGTTTAGCCTCACACAACTCCGCAACTTTAAGTAGATCTTCAATACCTTTTTTAGGCAGATTACTGCTGAGCAAAGAAGCAATAACAGGAAGTTTAACGCTAGGTAGTTTTGACGTAGTAACATCAATGTCAATAACATTTGGAATTAGAAAAGCTCGACTTTTGAAATCAATGAAATTCAATACTGCCAAAGAGTTAGCAATAAAATAGTCACTACTTTTTAAACAATGATTCCTAACAGTTTCAGCATCTGCCCCCAATGCTTCACACAAATCCGGATCATTGAGGGGTAACTCACGAATATGCATAACCGTCTTTCGGTTGTTTCTAGTCGCTGCGTTCAATGGCTCTGACAAAACAAGGGTATTTGCATAAACAAGTGCAATATTCAGCTGTTCAATAATTTGACTGAAAGCATCAACTACCTTTTCATCTGTGTCTCTATTTGCGTTCCACCACTGCATGGGTTGAAAAATAACTTTGCTACATAATGCAGAGACTTTTTCTACATAATCGAGGTTTTCGGCATTAGGCAAAACAACAACAATATTAAAATCACTTTGCGAAAACATCTTAAGTGTGTCCAAAAAACTCCTCTCAGCACCAAAAGTATGTTCTGACACCATATGGCCGACACATAAAATTGTGGGCTTATCGTCATGGAAAAGGATTTCGCCTTCAAGTTCAGTGCACTCTGGCAGATGACTTTCGTTCAGCAGATGTTCAATAACCGCTAATTTATTAGTTTTATGGAGATAGGCCTGCCCACTAATACTTATCACAGGGTTGCAGTCTCTGGCCTCGTGAATACCATTATTAATAAAATGTGCAACGGGCTCGACTCCCGCCTTGGCAATATCTGGATATCGCTTCAAATACCATGTTCGGTCAAACAGTTCGCTGCTTTGCAAAAGTAGCGTTAAGTTATGCTTTCTTTGGGCATCATTACCTCTCAGCATTGTCGGAGGAACAGCGAAAGGTCGCTGATTAGGTAAGCGAGTAAGGTACAGCTTTTTATGAGTCTTATGCCAGGTAACGGCTGCGTCATGATAGTCCTTTCGCAACCCTTTAAATTGAGTTCTTAAATGACTCGCTTTGGTTTGAGATAAGGATTCATTTGTTGCCCGCCCGAAAGAAAGCGGTATACCAGGGAAAACCTCGACAATGGAATTAACACCATAAGATGCCAAAATACGATGATAATACTCAGTATCAGCGTTCACCGAAACGTTGTCCCAATATCCCAAACGGCGAAATACCGAACGCTTCAACATTAGTGAAGATACATTGCGATAAATCCAGCCATCTTCCATCCGCCAACGTTGAAAACGCAATTCCTCATCGGCTCTAACCCAATGTGAAACGGATGCGATAGCATTGCGCTTTTGTCGTAGCCCATTAACTTGGCATTCAACTTTTTGCGGATGTGACCAATCATCAATATCGTGTACAGTAATATACTTACCTCTGGCCATACTAAGTCCATAATTTCGCGCTCGATATGCGCCTAAATTGACGTCGTGACGAAATAACTTAATTCTTTGGTCTTGCTTCGATAGAGATTGAAGAACTTGCCATGAGTCATCACAGGAAGCATCATCAACTATGATGATTTCGAGGTTTTTCCAAGTCTGATTTAGCAAACTCGTTACTGCTGTTTTTATAGTATCTTGCGCATTAAAGCATGGAATGATAATGCTAACTAATGGCTGCAAAATATCTTTTAACGTTTTGCTGCGAGGTACATTCAGCCCAACTAAATTATCTAATCCTAGTGGCTTTTCTGGATGTTTAACGCTAACACCCAAAAGTTGGTTATTGGCAAATAGTTCAGTTAAATCATCAGCTCTACTCTCATTATCAAGCAGCATATTTTGAGCTAGTAACTTGTTGTTAGATGTTGACCAAACATTATCGTTAAGTAACGCTTGCGCCGAGCTCAATTTACCCTGCCAATAATATGCATCAAACAACAACAGATATGGACCTTGATGTGCGATTAAATATAACGCCATTGGGTCTTTCAAGGCTTCGGGTAAATATTGTTCTACTAGATCCCATTTTCCATAACTGCCGTACCAGCGACCAAGCACCCACCCAGCTAAACACCGACTAAAGTCACTAGAGTTACTGAACAATGTGATTAGTTTTTTCTCAATTTCGTCAGTGTTATCGGTCGACCATAACTCTTTCTCTAATTCAAATGCTTCAATTTTGCAGGGGAACCGCCCCTCGCCACGACCACAATTGATATAGTGCTCTAATGGTTCTACTCCTGCCTCTGCCACGTCAGGGTAAGTATTTAAATACCAATTGGCATCAAAATATTTTCCAAGCTTTATGTTTTGTTCAATAACCATTTTAAATTACAATTTCTTTCAATAATAAAAATACACTAGCACTTAATAAAACATTCGTTTTATTTTAAATTAAGTCGCGTCTTTGATTCCAATTAGCTCTAAGTAAATTTCTACAACCACCTTTTGGAGATAGAGTAAGCATTTGCTATTTTAATAAAACCCCTTTCTAAAATTATGAAGTAAAGGAAACTTATTGGCAGCTGCTAAACTATTCTGACAATAGCAATCCTCGAGTTACTTTAAAATTATCATAATAAACGAAAGTATCAGTAGAAGGGCTCCAACTCGGATCGTTTCCACCATAAAATGAGTTATACAAAAAATAATCAATCTTATTTTCCATATTTCCAGTAAAATTTAAATTGTTACGCTCTATCAGTTTTTTTCCATTAATGAAAAGTGCAGCTATGCCATCGCTGCTGCCGACTTCACTGTTTAACTTTACATATAGTGCAATTTTGTACCAGGTATCTTTAACAAACGTAAACCCTAGAGGGTCTGCTACATCATCCCCACAACGTTTTTTACGATCTTGATGGTATAAATATAAAACGGGTTGTCCGTTTTGCCTCCACATCATTCGGACAGACCAACCATTCGGATCGATAGTTTTACAGCCAGTGGTAGCCGTACCGCCTCCCAAGCCGTGCATTTTACCGCCTCTTACAAATTCAAATTGACTGTCTAATTTCATATCAAAACTGAGAGTGGCTTCAGAAGCACTCTCTACTAATTGAAAACGTTTACCAATATAGGGTGTTCCTGTTTTGCTCGGGGTGTAAGTTTGTCGAATAATCTGGCCGTATTCTAGCTCTTCACTGCTCCCCTTTACCGATAACTCAGGTTTAAACCAATTTTGGTTTAAAGCCATGCCTTCAAAGTCTTGATAATACAAGTAATCAGTTGATTGCTGCACTGTAGACATATGCCCTCTTAGCGCAAACAACGATAAAAATGTTAGTAACAGCAGTAATGTGAGTCTTAGCAATTTACTCTTATGCTCCCTTTTAGTTTATTGGTAGATAGTCTTAAACTCGCTACTCAAATTGATACAGCAATCGGCCTTCAAAACGTCCATTTTAAAATCCAGTACAAAAGCACCAACTGCAGAGGCTACAACACTTTGGTTGGTGCCTAGAGCCCACTACTCGTCAACTAAACTTTCTATAGCTCTTTGTTTAAAACAAGTCTCAAATTTAACCTAGCTAAAACGTTTTTCAACAAGCTAGAAAGCAAGAGTAAAACTGAAAACAATGACAATACCAGATTCTGCCAATTAAAGGTCATTTGGTTTAATACAACTTAACTGACTGCATAAGAATCCAACAACCATGTTAATAGTTGCCGCTAGTCTATTGCATAGATCAACCACGACGTTTATCCTTTCCGATTGGTTTATTATTGTCACAAGAATCTCTTTTGACCGACTACTCAGTTACAATTGGAAGCTATACATGTTCAGATTTTTACCTTCGGCCTCACTTTTTAAAAAACACTCTATTCGTCGGCAAGCCAAACTAATTAAAGAATCAGGTTTATTTGACTCAAAATGGTACTTAGAACAAAACATAGATGTGAAAGAGTCGGGTCAAGATCCAATTAAACATTACATTCAATTTGGTGTTACTGAAGGTCGCGCACCCAGCCCCAAATTCGACCAAACATGGTACCTATCACAATACCAAGATGTAGCTATAGCCGGTTTAAATCCTCTAGTACACTATATTGAGCATGGAATGGCAGAAGGCCGCTCTATTCAAGCCAATGATTCTAGAGCTCAGTCGATAAAACCATCAACTCAAGCGGGCGATTTAAACAAAAAATTATGGGGTGGATTTAGTGAGCATGCGGTAAAAGATTTAGAGAAATTTGCTTACGACGATAATGGCAAAAAATCAGAGCGCGCCCATGCCCTATTAAGTTTGAGTCGGTGGTACAGTACAACGAAGGATTGGTCTAACGCATATCGTTGTTTGAAAGATATTAGACCTTTAGATATCAAACTTTATCGAGCCAAACGAACAAAGTTATTACTTATAGATAGCCTTCTTCAACTTGGGCTTTTAGATAAAGCAACAGAGTTTCTTGAGCCCACACTAGCGCAAAGGTTTGATAGTGATTTTTTATGCGCCTTGTGTAACCGCCTAGAATCAAATGAAGAAAGGCTCATAGTATTAAACAAGATATACTCACACTTCGGTTTGAGTGAAGTTTCCTTTATAGACCAATCTGAAGGTATGAAATTTGGCAATTTAACAATTGCGACCCCACCAAAAACAATTAGCGGCGGTTCTAAAATAAGTATTTTAGTCCCTGTGTATAACGCAGAAGACTTTATTTCAGTAGCGATGCAATCTTTACTTAGCCAAAGTTGGAGTAACATTGAAATTATTGCGGTAGATGATTGCAGTACCGATAACTCTCTAGCTTTACTTGAAGAAATGGCTGCATTAGATAGCCGCTTGAAGGTAGCCAAAAATACCGTGAACCAAGGTGCTTATGGTACGAGAAACAAAGCCCTTAGCTTGGCCACTGGTGACTTTGTAACAGTTCATGATAGTGATGATTGGTCACATCCACAGATGTTAGAAATTCAAATGGGAGCGATGCTAAGTAATCCGCGTTTAAAAATCACCTGTTCGATGATGGCCAGAGTACATTCGAATATGGAGTTTATGCTCAGACCGCAAAGAAACAATCTCGATTATGTACATAGAAGCTACCCGTCTGTTCTGATAAGAAAGCATGACTTGGAAGCATTAGGAGAATGGGATGGCGTTTCGGCTAATGCTGATGATGAGTTTGTGCAAAGAGCCCGAATGCTATGGGGTAACGATTCGGTAAAAGACATACTAACAGGCGTTCCTTTATCTTTCTTTTTAGTACATGAAAACTCGTTAACTCAAAATAAAAAAACTAGCCTAAACAGTTTAACCTTCGGTATACGTCAGGAATACTCTAGACAAGCTAATTATTGGAAATCTAAAAAGGTTGAAGCGAACTCTGAAAAAATTGTTACAAATAGAAAGAGCTTAAAAGACCCCTTTCCTATCCCTGCGGGTTTAGCGCCCAATAATTGGCCGTTAAATCGCCACTACGACTTGGTTATTATATCTGACTTGAGCTTACTTGGTGGGACTAGGCGTTGTAATGAGGGATATGTAGCAGCAGCTCTCGATTCAGGTCTTAGAGTCGGTTTGTTTCATTGGCCCAGATACGATCTAAAAGTTGCAGAAATTGCCGACGAATATATGGAATTATCGTACAACGAAAATGTTGATATTTTAGTTCCTGAAGATGATATTAACGCTGATTTAGTTGTTATCCATCATCCTCCTATTTTGAAATATGAAATTGATGCTGTTCCTACTATAGATTGTAAAAAAGTAGCTATTTTAGTTAACCAATCTCCAATGCAGTTGTGGAGTGAAAAACCTCATTATTATGCAGAAAAAGATGTGAATGAGTTGACTCAAAAGTTATTTGGGAAACTACCGGTTTGGATTCCCATTTCTTCTATTGTGGAAAAAACACTGACACTTGCTGGAGGAGGTAATAATTTACTAAATGAAACTTGGTTCCCTCCTTATAGCCATGATTTACCAAAAACAGTCCCTAATCCTCCTAATGGCTTAGGTTCTAATAGACCCATAGTTCTTGGACGCCATAGCCGCGATCACTGGACTAAGTGGCCTGAATCTCATTCCGATATCTTCAATGCATATTGCGGCAACAAGAAAAATGTAAAGGTACAGCTGTTAGGCGGTGCAAAAACACCTCAAAAAGTACTTCGTAAACTTCCAAGAAATTGGGAAGTATTCGAATTCGACTCAATCGAAGTTACAGATTTCATTGATGGCTTAGACTTCTTCCTCCACTTTACCCATGAAGATTATATTGAAGAGTTTGGCAGAAATATTATGGAAGCAATGGCTGCTGGCAGAGTAGTAATATTGCCCGAAAGCTATGAACAAGTATTTGGCGAAGCCGCAGTTTACTGTGAACCTTCAAACGTTGAAGAGACAATACGCCAACTTTGGAGTGACCAAGGAAAATACACAGTGCAAACTCAACGTGGTTTTGCATTCGTAGTGGAAAATTGTAGCCGCCCCGTGGTTTCAAGAAAAATACTTAATCTGCTCAAATAGGAATGAACAAAGCCTATGATATTTCTGATTAACCTCAGATCTGCTTAAACAACGACCATCGCATTTCGCTTAAGGTCTGTAATATCAATGGATGGCTTATCTTTTTAAGCAATAAGCCACTAATTCCGCGAGTAAATGGAGCATAAAGCCATCGCAGACTGCGATGGCTTGAGTATTTGATCAACGAAATGTTATTTAACTGTTCATTGATTGTCTTAATGATAAAGCATTTTGAGAGCATTGCCCTATCTCATAAAGACAGGGCTTTTGCTTTCAGGTTTTTACTAAAAGTAGTGATAAGTGTAATGTGACATGTGAAAACAATCACAATTGTCATGATTTCGCTGGGTGTCATATTGCCTTATCGTTGCCGTTTGCTGTTACCGTCTTCAAGTAATTGTTTTTGACATTGCGGAATAACTACTTTTCAAAAGTTATCAACATCGCAATACCACTCAAATAATTTCTTCATGCCTGTTCCTTGTGAGTGAATATTTCTTGGTCGAAAGATCCGATCACGGAACATGTAATTAGATCACGGTCTTAAACAAGATTCAGGTTAATTAACGCTAAGTATATAAATTATACTTACGGCCTTATACAGCAATATCTAGAACAGACATATAAAGGTTAGCAACGCTCTTTACATGTCTTTCAGGCGAAAAACGCCATGACATACTATCTGCCACATCATCCCTAACTCCCACATAAAGCGATGATAGCTCATCAATCTTATCAAACTCACTTTTGAATTTATTGGCATCAGCTCTTTCTACAAGACAAAAAGGCGAAAGCTGTTGAAGTAATTCTTTATGTCCCCCCTCAGAGGAGAGTATCATCGGAGTTCCTAACATACCGGCTTCAACTATAGTACGTCCCAGAGGCTCATTTTTAGCAGTTGAAACTAACGCGTCCGCACCTGAAACGATTCGCAAAGCATCATATCGATACCCTGCAATAATCACATTACTTGCAACATCAGATGAAATATACCTACGCTTTAAATCATTGATTTCGCTACGCACAGTTAACCCGACAGAAACAAAATAATGCCGTTTGTTAGATTTTATTGACTTTGCAGCGGCCTCAAAAAACATATCCCAACGCTTTCTTTTATTGCCATTCGCAATCATAGTAAAGACTTTGGCATCCAGTGGAATATCAAACTCATTTTTTAACCAATAACTATCTTGTTTGCGATCATAAACCCCTTCAATAGTAATTGGATCATCTACTACGATCACTTTTTCTCTAATACTTTCTGGTGCACGATCTCTAACAAACATAGTAATTGTCAATACCATGTCAGCCGCTAGTAAAAACTCTTCAGCTTTGGCCGGGTGCTGAAACAATCCTCGTTCATGCCATACATGAATAAATTCAATTTTTTGTTTCAAGGCACCCCAAATTCTATGCATACCCGCATCATTTGTATGGATGGTTCCAATAGATTCCTTAGTTAAATGTCTATCAACATCAGCAGAGTGCTTGACAATACTTTGAATCACACTGTCGTCAAAAGGCGCTCTCTTATCTATAGTAGGTAGCTCAATAACAACATAATCTAAGCCTAAGCGTAAAATGTAATCGACGGTTGGCCCATCGTTATCTAATATCACGACGATTTGAAAACCCATTTCTGACATTTTAACGGCCAAATCTAAAGCTGATAAATCGGCACCGCCGGGTCTAGCGTCTTCCCAGTTTCCGCGTTCTCCCTTCCTACCAGAAATTGGAAAGCCAATTTTTTTCGTCGATGTATTGTTCACAATATTAAAATCCTACTAATTAAAAATACAGGTACATGATACCGTGATAAACAAAAATATATAAATATAGATTTACATTTTAAGTAAATTCAAAGTATCGGCCTTTTAACATTTTACGCTCTATTCATAGGCGATTATTTTCTTTCCCAAGTCTATTAAACTCAAAATGTTCAACTTTTTTTACTCACCTTCTTCGCCGTCGGTATTGAGCATTTGTTAACCAACTATATAATCGTTGTCTCTGACAAACGGCAACTCGCCTATAGCCTAGTGCCCTGAGAGTAACTCATACATTTAAGGAGATACATCAAACAGGATGACAGAGAGGCAGAGCAATTTCTTTCGCGGAATGTTGAGTTAGGCTGCTGTGGTTCTGACGTCGTCTACAATGAATTATAGAAATTCACAATAAATATTGAATTAACTCTATGCAAATATCAATTAATTGAAAAATAACATTTCAAAAAAGTTATCTATAAAAAATTAAACTGATAGCACTTTTTATAACGTTCTATTTGCTAACTCGGTAAGGAAAAATTTGTATGTTTCCTCAGTAAAATGGAACGGAGCTACACCCCACTTATGATCAGTATCGGCCTTTATTATTTCTTTAGGGTACTCAATCATTGCCTCGCTTCCGAAGGTGTTTTCTAACTTAAGGTAAGCTGCTCGCAAATACTCGTTTTTTTCTGCAATTTTCGCTGGGAAATCTATAGAGTGATTGCCAGTTGGTTGATAAAACACACAATTAACGAATATTTTATTTAGCTTTAGATCATCACAATATCCCTTCAGACGTCTTAAACCTGCTTCCCATAGGCTTTTAAATTCGTCAGAGGAGCTTTTAACTATACGTCCATTTTGACCTTGAGAGCTCGATGCTGTTTTGTACTCCGATGAAACAGTATGTGACGAATTATCATCAAAAAGCTTTAAATTAAATCTGTCATCAATTAGGTCAATAACAATAATGTCATTTTGGCTGTTTTCTAAACTAAGCCAAAACCTTTTAGTCATATCTCTTTCTACCATTCGTTTTTGAAAAGTAGATTTAATACTGTTTAATATTTTAGGGTCTTTTCTGCTTTTTGTGGATAATGACGCTAAGCTGGTTCTCGCCGTATAATCAATTAACTTAAAGTCCGTAGTTATTTCTAATGCATCCCGCGTTACACAACTACCAAGAATTCGAACATTTTTCATTTCAAATACGCTATAAATATTAAGTGTTGTTTCATTTTTATTAACTCGTTAATTTGGTGTGAATAAAATTTAATCGTATACCTAGGCTCTAATGAAATTACGAAGGTTTTCTATGTATTGTCAGCGCCTTTGCAAACGATTTATGTTAACAAAACAGAGTAATTTTAGCTATCAAGTTGTGAACAGGTTTAAAAGGTGTGTTGAGATCACTTAATAGGATTATATTCCTTTTTTGAAGTGTTCCCTTAATTCAACGACAACATCAATCGATGAAACAGTATAAATCAGTGCCCAAAACTGACTCACTGCATTGATAAAGACAATCTTAACATCGACAACAATAGCACTTGGTGCGCGACACCCCCTTTCCTAATTTGCAGGAAAAACTGGTTTTTAGGCAAACGGTACAAAAGCCAGTGCTACGCTTTACAACATTATCGAAACTGCTAAAGCCAATAGCATAACGCCATTCGATTATCTGATGTATTTGCTAGAGCAGATAAGCCAACATGACCATGATATAGAGCAACTACTATCATGGAAATTTGTTAAGCAATAAGTGAGATTGCCAGACGCTTACAATATACCCAACGCATTTACATCAGCGGTGTACTAAGGCGCTTCAAAGGATACCGCACCGTGATACTGTGCGCCTAAGTTATACACTTCATCCGGTTGCACTTCCTGAAGGATACGCGTTAAGTTAGAGGTATCAGTTAAATCACCATAGTGTAGGTGGAATTTTGGATTTTCGTTATGCGGATCTTCATAAATGTGATCAACACGCTCAGTGTTAAACAGCGATGCACGACGCTTGATCCCTTGTACTTCCTATCCCTTCTCTAGTAAAAGATCGGCTAAATAAGAGCCGTCCTAGCCGGTAATAAGTGCTTTCTTTATATTAAACTCAATATTATACTTATTCGCAGTAATCAGTCCGTCGAGCTGAAAGCTTCATTACAATAGTTATAAAACTCATAATCTTCTGCGTACCATTTATTTAAAGCATTAAGTCCTTTATCTGAAATTCTCTTATCAATTCCCATAGGGTTTCTATGCGCTACTACATCATCTGAAGGCAAACTAAGAATATCTGGAAGTTCTAGTAAACTCTTCAAATGCTCAAAATCAGTATCTAAAGACTCTTGAAAACCAACAAATAAAATGTCATCAAATCGAGATTTAAAATAATCCATATCTCCATACCAACGCTTATAGCGAGTGAAATGAGGTATACTTCTCATTGCTTCAACACCACGAGCTTTATCATCTGAACTCGCAGAAAATAGTAATTCAGCAATTTGATTGGGAGTTTCGAAACTTTCGAATACAATTTTCTCTCGTTTATTCCACTCTTGGTTGTATTTTGGCTGTCCTTTTCTTTTTCTACTGTAAAAACCACTTACAAACCTGCTGATCGGATCTCTTAGACAAAAAAAGATTTTTTCACCTTCAGGTACCTCAGATATAGCGGTTTGATGATTGTGTAAAACTAAATCGTATTTTCCTGAATGTTTATGATTTTTCAATACCGCCTTAATAGCACTCCCGCCTGTCTTTCCTATATGTAAAAAATGCAGTAATTCCCGGTTTTTAGACACTTAATCCCCCTTAGCTTTAATAATAATTTTTCTCATAACCAAACGCTTCGTAGTCATCCGAATAGTAATCGACCAATTGATTTAAAATATCCGTATCCAAAATATCTGTTGGCTTATAATTAATTTGCTTTTTATTCCTAGGCTTTCCATCCATTGCCTTAATCACTACGGACGCAACTTCCGTATCAAGATGATTTTTTAGAAGATATATTTTATCTTTCCACTCTTCTATATTTATCACAACATCAGCGATACATTTGTCGTTATCATAATAAATTGTTTTCTGTCTCTTGACATGAGTAAATAACCCCTCCTCATTTCTTGTGGCGAGTTGCCTTTTGGTGTACGCAAGTAAGACCTTTTTGTATTCATCGAGGAAACCAGCCTCTAACTCCAAAGATTTCCATAAAGGTTTATGTGTTTCATTAAAACCAGAAAAAAAACGATGTATAGGATGTCTAACAAAGCCAAATGAAAAGTACGTATCTATTTTCTTATATTCTTCAGGAAAATATTTTTTGATGGAGCTAACACTTAAATGCGCCATATCAGAATGTCTATCTAACTCCTCAACATGATTTCTCCAGAACTTACCTTCATACGAATCGTAATTTTTTAATGCAAACCTCACCGTAGTGCCAGCAGCTTTAGGGTTGTGTAAAAAAACAAATTTCTTGTCGTCAGAAATAATCATGGTTTCTCTCTTTCAATATTGGAACTAGAGGCAGTCAAAAGACTCTCTAAACTATCTGTGTCAAGTATTATATTGTGATCATTATCCGCATCTAAAAGAACGTGTTTGTAATTACTTGCTCTTTTATACTTTCTTTGAAAAGAAAAGTCTGGTCTGTTCGAAGGGCAATACTCAATTATATTACAATTATCACCACAAAATATTGTGTTAACAAATATTGAGCCATGTGGGCCTACAATGTTTCTGGCTCTAGCAAATAAAGATATGATATCTTTAAGGTTTTCGTTACCAGTTAATACTTTAAAATTATATTTCGATTCCAATAAATTCTCTACTTCTTCATTATTTACGACACCTCTTCTACCTACATGATTACGACTAAGATACAGCCCATTAATTTTCGGCTCATTTTCTGGACTTTTATCAAATAAAGAAAAATATCCGTTTAACATCCAAGAATACTGTTCGGGGGAAATGTTGGTCCAGTATTTCGCCTCATTTACTCCATAAAATAATTTTTTGACTTTAATCAATCTATATTGCGGCCCAGCCCTAAAAATTGACGATTCATCGAAACCAAAAGCTTTTAAATGTAGAGAAAAATCTACGACCCTATTATATTTACTGCATAACACTTTCGGTTTGCTAAACTTTGTATCTCTCCAAGGGTATAGCCTCAACAAGCTATCATGCAGATGGCCATATGGATACCAACCGTGTGCAGACATCGCATAAATAGCTTCAACATCATCAGCTAGGATCTTTGCATTGGCTATATCATCTTTAGTAATTGTATCAGTTTCTTTAAGAATTTCTTCATAACGTCGCTGAACCTCAATTTTCCTTAACTCGGGGTCAACCATATTTCTTCCGTGCAAAGTCCCTTTCCACCAAAAAATAATTTCGTATAACGTTTCGTATATTGGGGTAAGGTTACTATCCAATACTGCCGATGTTTTTGTATCTATGTACACATCTTCATAAATATTTTCGTATGATTTGATGTCCGTAAAGTTAATTGCTGCATCCAAAAACATATTATTTCTTACTCCTGTTCATAGATAATTTAAAATCATCAGCGGTTGCTGAAATGCGTTTTACGCTGATATATCTATCAACTTCGTTCCAATGTTCTTCCACGGGTTTACGAGTCTCCCTCTCTTCGAAGGGGTTCCCGTTGCCTTTTTGAATAACTAGCTTATAGTTTCCTGCTGGGATTCTTTTTCTCAGTACCACAATAATCTTTGAACGCTTGTAATAACACCAAGGATCCACTTTATTAAATATCTGGTGATCAAAGAGTTCACCATCCTTATACAAGGTACAATCTAAAAAGCAAATATGTGGGCCAATATCTGTATCAAAGTAGACTTCAAAAAAACCACCTTTATATTGAAAATCGATCTCCAAGCTACAGAAGGAGTCGATTGTAAATTCGCTTTCTTTAATTAGAGGAATAGAATACTTTTTTTCAGCGGTGAGCTTATAGCCTTCACTCAGTTTGGCCAAAGAAAGGCGCTCATCAAACTCGCTGATTACCTTCTTCAGTTCATTATTTATTGCCTTCGCGTAACACTTCGCTCCATCAAGAGTCGTGTGTACGGCATCTCTAAGGTATTTTTTGGGATCATCTAAAAAGTCGGGCATTTCGCTTCTGAGATCCAAAAAATTCAAAGAAAATTGTTGCGTACTATCACTAACTTGAGCAAATGAGTTTGGTAAATTACTAAAATTATTCACTCTTGGGAAAAATACCCAAACTGGTAAACAGTTTATACTCAGTAGTGCATAGTTTAACAAATCTATTTTAAACGCGTTAAAACCAGGCATACTTGGCGTTAGCCAATCAATTACACAGATATCAGGCTTGTAATCCAGTACATCTTGCATAAATGAATAACCAGCATATTCAAATTGACTAGCCCCAAACGCCACTTTTTCAATCGAAGAAAAAGAACTTGCACATGACGATTCTACTAACTGTTGAAAATACCCAGTATCATTTTTCTGAGCTGTTACACTGGCCCCATAACAAACTAATTTCATTCGCCTCCCCCCGTAACTTTTACGTTATCAATTTTTATATTTCGTCCCATCAGGCTAGCAAGCTTAAGTTGTCGAGGTAACTCATGACCTTTATGGGATTGCTTAACAATTGTAAAATCAATCTCTTCTTCAACGACTCGAATAGTTAAATCTATAAAGTCATCAAATGTTCGCATGAATTGACGAGGTTGTACTCTCTCATAATAGCAGTGTGTATCTAACTGGCAGAATTTTTGTATTATTGTATCGTTTGCTAACACTTCTACCCAGCCTGATGTCGGTCCTACAATAGAAACCAGCCCCCAGAACTCACCTTTAATTCTCATGGTTATTTCTGAGGCCTCACTTAATTTGAGATACTTAAAGTGTTGCTCAGAACTCGGATATACGTACTCACCGGTTTCTCCCCCCTTGACATAAGGGTAGTAAAAACAAGATTTCAAAATTTCAGTATTAATTGGTACACCTTTTTTGGGTTCAGGAATTTCCAACTCCTCTAGTACCCTTAAAGCTACTAATTCACTGCCCTTTTTCCCAGTGTGCACATTATCTCTATAAATATCTTTCCATTCTTGATCGGAATAATCTTTTTTAATAAATTCAAAGTAGGTATACACGTCAATAACTTGAACGTTGGATTTTTTAGCTCCATTACGATGTTTATCTCTGACAAAGTCACCAGCTCCAGCTTCGTAATCACTACGGTAATTATTAATTAGTACAACCTTATCTGCTATTGAATTTAAAAATTCCAGGGATTCTTGCACAACATTTTCGATAACTTCCAATGGTGTAAGACCTATATTAAGGTCTCCAGTTGAATACTCGTACACTGCCAAATCAAAACTATCCATTTGCTTTAAAGTTGATAAATTACATAACCCAAAGATTGAACCTGTAGCACCAGTTGCTAGCACTTTTTGCTTAATTGAATAACCTTTAGATGTAAGCAATCTATTGAGCTCTGGCCTATATCCATTCTTTTGCGCAGTTACACTAGCTCCTACATAAAGAACTCTTAGCTCTTTAGGTTCTGCTTGGCCTTCAGACTTTTTTACTAGTTCGTTACCTTTTTGTGTAACAACCGCTTTGTTGAATGCAATCCATTTTGAAATACGTGAATAGAGATTAATTAAAGCT
Source organism: Alteromonas sp. M12 (assembly GCF_037478005.1). Classification (NCBI taxonomy): domain Bacteria; kingdom Pseudomonadati; phylum Pseudomonadota; class Gammaproteobacteria; order Alteromonadales; family Alteromonadaceae; genus Alteromonas; species Alteromonas sp. M12. The sequence continues at coordinate 3,438,738 of NZ_CP144164.1, forward strand.
TCAGAACGCTTGGCTACCTCATCTGCAGGTAAATTATTTAGAGTAGTAAACAGATCTGAATCAACCTCTTCGTTCCAGAGAAATACATTATTCAGTAGTTCCTCTCCAAAACTAAGCTCACTGAACGCAGCTAAATCATCTGAAAAAATTACCGGTATACTTCCCACTGCAATCGATTCCCAAAATCGCAATGTATTAGGCCCTGCACCGATCGGACATAAAGAAAACTTGGAATCAGATAAGATTGAGTTGTATTTAAAAGTTTTCTGGTTGTGCTCATCAATATGGTGTGATTCTATTTCTTTGTTTAAAACCTGCTCTTCATAAACCATTTTATTAAAATGCCACTCTTTACCCAAATCTACAAACACGTCACTTCTTCCACTATTTTTAGCGGCTTCGAATAATTTAATACGGCTATCATCTAAATAGTGAGGCATATGAGCGCCGATAAAAGAAGCAAGCAACTTTTTGTCCTTGGCTGACTTTCGCTCCATTCCTTCACTTCGATCTTGTATTACATAGTTTACAGCGATTAAAGGCCATCCATGTAATTTAAAAGAATGTCCTATTCCAAGCTGTTTTGCATCGCTTTTTGAGTCTTTATGAGATAAATGTAAATTAGTTATGCCGATTTTCTGCGCAGTTTCTAGAATTCTAATCCAATGTATATGCTGGCAAACAGAATGAACGTTGAGTTTCAATTTAGCTTGTTGAGCAATTGCTCTGTATTGAGCAATTAAATATTTCACACGTTCTAAATAAGTATGAGGGAATGCTTTTCTATCGATATATGTTGCCCAAGGTAGTGGTATGTACATATTAATTTCATTAGTCGAGAAATCGATATGTTCACCATGAGGTATTGACAAATGATTTTCGTAAGCTTGTTTTTCGGTAGCGCAAGGGTACTGCCAAAAGTTTATGTCCTCCGCATCCTTAGCTTTTAGGGAAATAATAGACACAAATGAATCTAGCACAGGAGGTATAATACCAAATGCAAACAATCGAGTTAAATCTTCGTCATTTTCTTTAAAACTGTTTAAGACCTTAACAGGTTTATTTAGTTTGTAGCCATTTTTAAAGAATATTGAATCATGCAATGCTAACATTTCGAAATTAGCACCTCTTTTTAAAAGAGATTTACCAACTTTAATTGCTTCAGTGAGTTCACTGCTAAGAGCGAATTGAAAATTAGGTTTAACATTATCGGTAGGATTTCTCGATTCTTCATATTCTTTACGCCACCGTTCAAGTGAACCATTTATCTTGACACCCTTAATATTTTTTCTGGATTTAACATAAACATCAAATTCCAATTCAGCTGGTACATCGAATTTATTCTCTGGGTGAGGATAGGCTACCCCTCCCAAAATTCTGTCATCCAATTTCTTTTGATATGTGCGCAATTCCGTTTCATGTACATGGTAGCTTTTAACTTGTTTGCACGGGTTAAATACTTCCCAACCGTAAATACCAAATAGATAAACTATTTTATTATCACACCTTGGTACACCCATTGGAAAATCAAGTAGCTGCAACATTTCTTTCGATAAGTTATTGTCGCAATGTAATGCCCACACATCTTGTGACCAATGGGGATTTGGATGCAGCGATGTTTGCCCTTTAATCAGCTCCCAGCGGCTCAAGGCAACAAAGCTTAGAGGTTTATCCAAAATTTTAACTAAAAAATTGATTGAGTGATCAAAGTAGATATCTGAATTACATAACACGCTAATACCATCTAGGTGGAGTTCTTTTGTCAGCTCAATCCACTTTTTGTACGTTGGTCTAGAATCCAAACTTATTATCGTGATTTTTGCATCACTAAATGGCAAGCTTGAGTTATCGTCAATCAAGACTATGAGTTTTGAAATGGCTTTGTTATTGATATTTTCAAATAAACAATGATCAATCTCTTTTTGTCTATCGCTATCACCACACTGATAGTATGGAAAAAACACATTCACCATCTAAACTTTATCCTTATAATTCAACATTTTAGACACCAACTTAAAATTCTTGGAACGTTTAATTTCGTTTGAAAATGACTTGTCTATTTCACGACGTGGCCTTAAAGCTATATCATCGCTTTTACGGCCTGAATCACCTGTGACCGTGAATATACTAAAAATATCACGGTACCTCTCATCAAAATTTAATTCTAATAATTTACATATTTTGTGCATTTGCTTGTCTGGATTTTGCACAAAGTCTTCATATCGAAGGACATTTTTAGCAGGATACTGCTTAATAAATTCAATAAGCCTCTTACAATACTCATCAAAAGTGTTGGGGGAAAACTGTACCCAACCATTAACCATTAGCGACAAATAGCTATCTATAGGATTTCTAACCGTGACCAAATGCTTAAGGTTAAAATGAGCCTTTAAACAATCATCAACTACAGAGCATGATGACGCCATATCGCCCAAACAAAAATCAATGTGGGTATGCTCTCTAAGTACTAATTGTCCACCACCCTCCCTTACAAATGCTTCAGCCTCGCGTATGTTATTGACGAATAGCTTTTCCGCTAGTACATCTACATTTGGAATTTTGGCATATCTCGCTAACGTCGTAATATCCGTAGGTAAATATTTTGGTTTACTACTAATATGATTTTGGGATAGGGGGTGAACTTCACTTAATAGATAAACATTTGGCATAGAGGCTAAACACTTTGATATTAGCGTTCCCCCACTACATGCAAAGTGATGAATAATTCGTAGTGTGGGCTTCTGAACACCCTTTTTTTCATTTACTATTTTTTCACATCTAGCTAACAAGCTATCAGTTTGTTCTAGTTGTACATTGAGGTTTTTAGAATTTGACGAAGTAGAAGTTGTGCCAGTAAAAGAGTTATTTTCAATTAACTTTAAAGCTGACTCTAACTCAGACCTTAGTCCTTTAAGCTGATTTACTGTATTCAACATCAATACTCTTTATTCAACAATTCAGGGTTATGTTCTTGAATCTTATGATACAAAACAGACGCCAATTTCAATTTATCATGTAATTCACTAATTAAGCCTTTTAGTTGCTTCTCACTTTTAGATTTATCTGATAGTTGTCTTCTAAGCGCGTTGTTGTCTAATTCCAATTTAGTCATTAGCTTTGTATTTAAGGCTACAGTTTTAAATGCTGTATTTAGGTTTTCACGAGTCTCACCTAGCGAAGCATCTAATGATTTCGCTTTTTTGTCGAGGTTTTCAGCCCATTTTTTATTTTCTTGGTGCCAATGAGTTTGCTCATCTCGTTGCTTTGTTCTTTCTTCTAGTTCGTTTCTAAGTGAACTTAGTTCAGATTCCAGTGCACTTTTTTCACTTTGGAGAGTTTGTTTGACCTGCAAACTGTCATCGAACTGTTGTTTATGCTCAGTTTCCAATCCTGAAATTTTTGTGTTTAACTCGTCTACCTTAGTCTCTAATTGCTGTTTTTCAGTCTGCACAGTCTTCAAGCTTTCATTAGACGCTTTCAGTGAAACCTCTAAGGACTCCACCTTTTTGTTCAACCCTTCAGCCCATTTTTTATTTTCTTCATGCCAATGGGCTTGCTCATCTCGTTGCTTAGTTCGTTTTTCGAGTTCGATTTTAAGTGAAGATAACTCAGACTCTAATGAACTTTTTTCGCTTTCAAAAGATTGTTTGGCTTGTGAACTCTCTTCCAGTTGTTGTTTATGTTCTAACTCTAAAGTTGAAAAGTTTATTTTCAATTGCTCTAAATTACTCGCTACTTGTTGTTTTTCAGCCTGCAATGTTTCGAACTGTTTTGTAGACTCTGCTTTTTGAGTTTCTAAAGAGCTGTGTAAATGTTCGATTTTTGTAGTTTTCTGTTCCACTTGGGAAGTCACTGCTTGAATTTCACTGCGCAATTTCTGATGCTGCATGTCATTCTCATCTTTAGCTCGTCCAAGCTTTTCAATTAACTGCTGTTTATCCGTTTGAAGCTCTTTTATCTTGGCTTCAGAAGCTAACTTGTCACTTTCTAACCTTCTTTCCAAGCTTTCTAGTAATTCTGTTTTTTGTTGATTAGACTCTTCCAACTCAGACTTGAGTCTGTCGTTATTTTCAACTATTTCTTTCAATTCACTGGACTGTTTCTCAAATGATTGGGTAAAACTCATCTTTGCTTTTTCAGCATCATCATTTTGAGCCTGAAGTTTACTTTCATACTCATCAATCACTTTTTGATGTTGAGTATTCTGCAACTGGAATTGTTTTCTTAATGACTCCAATTCAAACCATAAGGGATTGCGGTTCAGTTGGGCAATGGGAATATCTGGATCGGCAATATCCGTTTCAACTAATTCGAAACCTTGCGATTTTAATAACGTTAGGAAATCCGAGACCGTTGCAGCATCTTCATACAGTGATAAATCTGGAATAGGTAAATATATATCGTTAATTTTCTGCCAACATTCACTGTCAATAATTGATTTTAAAATCAAGTGGTTTAAATCGAGTACATCCAAAACCAATGTGATAGAAACGGATTTTTCTGCAAATTCACTTAGTATATCCGTGGCGCATTGGGTCTCAACCTTTTCAAGCTCAATTAACTCTAGCCCTGGAAAGAGCTCTTTTAATCCACTTGCCGATGATAACGCTGAATACTCGCCTAAAGAATACCGGGAAAAATCAGATTTTTGTGCTTTATCAGAAACAACTCCATGAATTATTTTCACTTTATCATTGTTACTGAATCGTTTACGCAATGCTGCGACCTGTTCTAAGCGGGCTTCGACTAACACAACCTCATCAAATTTATCGAAGTTAAGACTTGGTGCTTCAATTTGCCCAGCACCTAGCCAAATTAATACTTCATTCATAACATTCTTCTTTGACGCCATTATGATTTCTCCTGATTAACAAGCATTTTTGGAGATGCGCTGCGTCCTTCACTTATTCCAAACTTAATAAAGTGTATAAGTGGGTTAATATCAGTATCGGAAATATCTGGATAGCGCTGTAAATACCAGTTTCCATCGAACTGCGGACTTGGGAAACGCCCTTCTTTAGCTCCAAACTTCAAATAATGCTCTGCGGGATTGATACCTGATGAAGCTACGTCTGGATAGGTCTCTAGATACCATTTTGCATCAAAATACTCTGATGTTAATAGCAAGCCTATATCCCGCTGTAATTTAGCTTTCTTTTTATCTATCCTACCAACTGCCTTAGCTAGCTTGCGCATTGGTTCAGCCGTTTTCCAGAGTGCTGAAGACTTGATGTGCTCTAATTCCGCATTCGCTTGATTTAAATTATGATTAAGTTTCTCTATCTCACCTTTGGCTTTAGTTAATTGCGAAGTGAGCTTACCTATCTCTAATTGCTTAATTTTAGTTTGTTGTAGTGCTTTCTTAACTTCGTTATTTTTATGGTTAACCGTGGAGTTTAGGCCAATAATTTGTTCATTCTGAGACTCGATTACTTTTTTAAGCGTAGCTAGTTCATTTTTGAGAACATTAATTTGAGTATTTTTTGTCTGATTGTTTGAAAAACTATCTTCTAATTCTTTTTGTACTTGGGCTAATTGTAGCTCTAATAACTCGTTTTCACTTTTAACGCTTTTCAAGTTCGCCTGACTAGTAATAAGCTTTTTGTTCAGCGTTGCTTCAATATCTGCTTTTCCCTGCTTTTCGGCTTCTAAATTAAGGAAAGTCGACTCTAACTCTTCTTGTACGCTAGCTAATTGTAGCTCTAGTAATTCACTTTCATTTTTAACATTTTCAAGTTCCGCAGAAATGCTACGGAACCGTTCATTAAGCTCCAACTCAGAAACAGCATACTTCTGCTTTTCAGTCTCTCTTGCTAAATGATAGTGCTCTAACTCTTCTTGCAGACTAGCTAGTTTTAATTCCGATAATTCGCTTTCAACTCCAAAGGCTTCAGCTTGCTTAATTGTGCTTACTTTTTCGTTTTTCAGTTCTTGTTGCAAAGCGTTGACTACTGAACTTCCATGTTCTAATTTTTCATTAATCGCACTATTATTTTGCTCTAGCTCACTTACTTTAACTTTTAAAAGTTCGATCTGCTTTTGATTGTTAACTGCAGAAGTACTTTGCTCAAGGGTTTGTTTCAATAACAGAGAATTATTTACAATGACAGTAGTGCTTTCACTTAAAGGTAAACTAGACGCACTTAAAAGTGTGTTTAAGTCACATAAAGTCTTTTCTTGTCGCACATATTGACAGGCAAGTAACAAATTTAGGTCTGATTCAACTTGGTACTCAAAAGAACTTGGTATTGAAATACCATTATCTTCCATATGATTAATTAAAGCCGTTGGGTTTAATAATGCCTGCTCAAGATTAATCAACCTAACTTTACGTCGATTTTGTTTTTGAAATTTTAATAAAGCACTCGTTTTTTCAAGCCAGTCACTGGCCGCACTTTCCAGTGTTTTACCTTGGCTAATCGCGCTCGCAATTGCAAATTCACATTGCTGATAAAACAGAACAATAGATTCACAGGTGTTATTGTTCAAATCATTGGATAGGGCTTCAAAGTCTTTAATAGGTTGTTTACAGCAAAGAAAGCCACTCTCTGTGTTACTTTTTAAAACATCATAGGATTCAATTAAGCTTACATTTTTTCCATCAAATGAACCCGTTAATGTACACCAAGGTTCTTTACATCCAGTGGTAATGATGATTTTCAAACTCTATATCCTATTAATATCATGAGGCTTTCGCCTACCGGTGTCTTTAGTTTAGATTAATTTCAGCCACTAAGTGGTGAGAACTAATGTGGAGAATGATAACGAATTTATCTAAGCTTTTCATCATCTATAGACGTCAGTTATTTTCTTAAATATAAACCAAACTAAATTAACTTTTTCCACCAATCATTATTGGCCAAATACCAATCAATTGTTTTATCGATACCCGATTCAAATGTCTCTGTCGGTTTATACTCAAGTTCATTTTGTGTCTTTGTAGCATCAATAGCATATCGCCTATCGTGGCCTGCTCTGTCTGTCACGTAAGTAATCAACTCTTGAGCTTTACCTACATTAGCCCTCTTTGCAAACGGGTATTTTGTTGGCAATTCAGGATTGTTCGCAAATGCTTTATTCATTTTGTCACAAACCAATTTTACAATATCAATATTCGCCCACTCATTGTGACCACCAATATTGTAGTTTTCGCCTATGCGTCCTTTTTTAAGAACCAACTCAATGCCACGAGCGTGATCTTCTACGTATAACCAGTCACGTATCTGTTGGCCATCACCATACACAGGCAGTGCCTTATCATTCAAAATATTGGTGATAATAAGCGGTATTAGCTTTTCAGGAAAATGGTATGGTCCGTAATTGTTTGAACAATTACTGGTGGTTGCGTCTAAACCATAAGTATGATGATAAGCTCGCACTAAATGATCACTTGCCGCTTTACTGGCTGAATATGGTGAGTTTGGTGCATAAGCGGTTTCTTCTGTAAATGCCGGTTCATTAGGTTCAAGCGTCCCATAAACTTCATCAGTGCTAACATGATGAAAGCGATGCTTAAATGGCGCATTTCCAGCTTTTTTGGGCACGTCAATCCATACTTTTTTGGCGGCCTTTAGTAAACTATATGTGCCAATGATATTGGTTTCAATAAAGGCATCTGGACCAGTAATTGAACGGTCTACATGTGATTCAGCGGCAAAATGTACTATGGTGTCTATACAATGGTCAGTTAATAACGATTCTACCAAAGCTGTGTTACATATATCGCCTTTCACAAAAACAAACTTATTGTTTGCTTCCACTGACACTAAGTTTTCTCGATTGCCTGCATAAGTAAGTGCGTCTAACACAACCACAGTGTCTTCAGGATTATTTTGCATCCAATATAATACAAAGTTAGCGCCGATAAATCCGGCTCCTCCTGTTACGAGTAATACTTTATGTTTAGTCATTTAAGAATCTTTTGGTTGTTTTTGTGTCGCTAATTGTTGAATCACCGTACCAAGTTCTTCACGCCAATGTTTAGGTTGCAACCCATCGAAAGCTGTCTTCAACGAAGCTTTATCAAGCACACTATAGCTTGGTCTTTTTGCTGGAGTCGGGTATGCACTGGTTGGGATAGGCTTGATTGAAATGGCTTTCTCTAAAAGTCCATATTGGATACTTAACTCTTGAATCGCTAAAGCAAAATCATACCAACTGCAAACACCTGAATCGGTAAAGTGATGTACTCCAGTAACGTTATTTTTAACCGCATACAAACAAGCTTTTGCTAATGCACTTGCAGAAGTAGGTGAACCAATTTGATCATCAATTATGGCTAATTCAGGCTTTTCAGCCATCAAACGAAGCATGGTCTTTACGAAGTTATGACCATATTGGGAATACACCCAACTGGTTCTGATAATGCAACTTTGTTTAGGGGCGAACTGCTGAATAGCTCTTTCACCTTCAGCTTTACTCGCGCCATAAACACCAATAGGCGCATACACATCATCAACACTGTATGGTGAACCTTTATTACCAGAAAAGACATAGTCAGTGGATATATGCACGAAAGGTACGTTTCTCTTACTTGCATATTTGGCTAAATTGGCCACGCCTACAGCATTAAGATCATATGCTTGTTGCTGCTGTGATTCAGCTTTATCCACGGTCGTATATGCCGAAGCGTTGATAATTCCTGTTATTTCATGTTCATTAAGTACTAAGTTGATATTTTCGTTGTTAGTTATGTCGATATCGTTACGGCCTAAACACATTAAACTACTTTCGCGGTTTTTTAACTCTTGCGCTAATTGTCCACTTTTGCCAATTACGATAACCGTCATTTACATATCACTCATCTACATATCACTCATGATCAACAAAAATTAAGTAAAGCTAGGAGCAGATTTGAAATCTACCCCTTCTTCATCTTTTGCAGATAACGTTGGTTTTTTACCATTACCTATGGGCCAATCGATACCAATAGTCGCATCATCGTAGCGGATTGACACTTCACTTTCTGGATGATAATAATCTGTACAACGGTAGCAAAATTCCGCAAATTCTGAGGTCACATAAAATCCATGTGCAAAGCCAGCTGGTATCCATAGTTGCTTTTTATTTTCTTCGGATAATAGCATTCCGAAACATTCACCAAATGTAGGAGATGATCTACGCATATCTATAGCGACATCATAAACTTCTCCGCTCGTCACACGCACTAACTTGCCTTGTGTATGCTCAAGTTGATAATGCAGGCCACGCAGAATACCGTATTTTGATTTACTATGGTTATCTTGCACAAAGTCGACATTAGCTACATTTTCTTTAAACCAATCTTCTCTATAGGTTTCCATGAAAAAACCACGTTCATCCCCAAATACTTTAGGTTCAATAATTTTCAGATCGGGGATACTGGTTTCTACTACTTTCATTAATATCTGACTTTTTCAGTTAACAGTTTGGATAAGTACTTTCCATAGCCACTTTTAATCAGTGGCTTAGCTAATTTTTTAAGTTGAGCAGCATCAATAAACCCTTTGCGATAGGCAATTTCCTCTGGGCAACAAATCTTTAGTCCTTGTCGTTTTTCTATTGCGGCAATAAAGTTTGAAGCATCTAATAAGCTGTCAATGGTGCCCGTATCTAACCATGCAGACCCTCGGCCCATTAACTCAACACGCAAATTTCCTTGTTCTAAATATAGGTTATTTAGATCTGTGATTTCCAATTCTCCACGTTTTGAAGGCTTCACCTGTTTAGCAAGCTCAACTACTTGATTATCGTAAAAATACAAACCTGTTACTGCATAATTCGATTTTGGCTTCTTAGGCTTTTCTTCAATTGAAAGTGCCTTCCAATTGTCATCAAAATCTACAACACCATAACGTTCAGGATCTTGTACATGATAGCCAAATACAGTAGCACCAGACTCATGGCGATTTGCATTACTTAATGACAGTTGAAGATCATTCCCATAGTACAAATTATCGCCAAGAACTAAAGCGCAATGATCATTACCTATAAACTCTTCACCTAATAAAAATGCTTGGACAAGCCCATCAGGAGATGGTTGGGCTACGTAACTAAAATGAAGTCCCCAAGCTTCGCCGGTTCCTAATAGGGATTCGAATCGAGGTAGCTCTTCTGGTGTGGCAATAATTAGAATATCTTTGATACCCGCTAACATTAAAGTAGAAATAGGGTAGTAAATCATTGGTTTATCGTAAACAGGCATAAGCTGCTTACTAATAACTGAAGTTAAAGGGTGGAGCCTTGTACCAGTACCTCCAGCTAAAATGATTCCTTTACGCATTATTTTACCTTTTCATAGCAAGTCAGTTAAGCATTTAAGAACGTGTTAAATTATTCCAAACTTCTAATTGCTGAGTTTATGTTTAGCGCAAGTCTTCAACTGTTGCGATTATTATGCGAACGATACCAAATAGCATCAGAATAACAGCTAAAAACAAACTTATATTGTAAAATACTTCTGGGTATTTCGCTTCTTCAGGCTGAGTGGGTGATTCTACTGTTACTAAGTATTTCAGTTGTCGATAGGCTTCAATACGAGACTTTTCTAGTGACACTTGAGATGACGTATATGCTTGCAGTGCAAGTTCCATATTGATTTTAAAATCACTAAATTTAGATACGACTTGAGACACACTTAAGTTACGTTCTTCCTCAGGCAAACTGTTGTTACCTGGTTTTTCAGTAGTTAATCTAGCCCGTTCTTGCTCTAATTGTTCTAACAAACTATTTAGCTGAGATTTAGCCTGAATTACCATAGGTGCATTCTCACTCATACTATTTCTAAGCGCATTGAGTTCAGTGCGTTTAGACGCCACCTCTCCTTCTAATTGGTATGTAATCTGTTGGAACGCAATACCTTCAGCTTCAGGATCAAGTAGGTTATGTCGGCGCTGAAAAGCGAGTAATTCAGTTTTGGCTTTTTGTAACCTTGTTTCAACTAATTGATGTTCTAACTTAACAAACTTCAATTGCTCCTTTGCTAAATTATGACCTATCTCATTGATAAACCATTCAGCCCGCTCAACAATAGTTGAACTAACTAAATATGAAAAGTCAGCATCAAAAGCCTGTACAAAAATATTAATAACTTGAGACTTTTCATCCACCTCTACTAGTACTTTACTTAAATAGTACTTTAAAAAGCGCTCTCTACTTGCATCACTTTCCAAACGACTAAAAAAGTCATTTTTGCTATCACTATAATGCTCGCTAATTTTTAACGTATCTTCCAAATACATCAACATGTCATTCGAATAAACAAATGCTTTCACAATTTCAGTGTCTAAACTTGCTGTCCCAACACCAAAGCCAGACATAATAGCCATAGTAGGGTCTAACGTCGCCATGCCGTCAGGCTCTTTTACGATCAACTTAGCTTGACTTTCAAAGCGCGGACTCGCTATAAAAACCTGATAAAAGGTAAACAGTAAAAATGGCAAAAGAACGAAGATCACAAACGGACGTTTAAGCTTCTCCATTCTAGGGTGCTTCAACCCAATAACAACCCGTTCTTTTACATTCTTGGCATTGTCTAAAAATTTATCTTTCGTGTTTGATTCAGTAGATGACAAAGTTGCTAACTCAGGAGTTTTTTGAAAAGTTTGCTTTCTCAATTCGGCTAGCTTTGCTTGATTAGCTTCATTAGGGTTTAGGTTTTTCACTCTTTGCATCAATCGAAAAGCCAAAGCAATATCATTTCCTTCCAATTCTTCTACGCGAGCAAGCAAAAAACTAGCATCAGACCACTGCACTGCAGTATACGAACCTTTTAATTCGTTAAACCGTTTTTCTAATTCTATTTGGGCTTGTTTAGTCATAAATTATAGTGCCTGATATTGTTCGATCCCTTGCTCGAGATCATTGTAAAACGTTAATTCACCTTTGTGCAGTACGATTGCGCTGTCACAAAATTGTCTAATTTCATCCATTTCATGGCTGACCATGATGACATTGGCCTTTTCACTTCGCTCTAACAGCGCTTCTTTCGCTTTACGTCTAAATTTTGCATCTCCTACTGAAGTGACTTCATCAATAAGATAAACATCAAAATCAATGGCAATCGAACATGCAAAAGCTAGTCTGGGTTTCATTCCACTTGAATAGCTACTAACTGGCAATTCAAACTTCTTACCTAGTTCGGCGAACGCGCTTACTCTTTTTTCGTATTTATCTAAATCAGCAATGCCATTCACCTTTCCTATGAAACGTGTGTTCTCTCTACCGGTCATTTGTGGGTGAATTCCCGAACTCAGTGCTACTGGCCAAGATAAACTCAAATCGGTTATAACTCGACCTTTATTGGGATATTCACTGCCTGCAAGCAGCCTAAAAAGAGTAGATTTACCAGCACCATTAGAGCCCAAAATACCGATATTATGTCCAGAAGGGATTTCAAAATTTAGGTCCTTAAATACGTACTGTTTACCTAACTTTGAAGGGTAGTATTTTGTAATACTGTCTAAGCGAATCATCGACTTATCGCCTGTTTCCAAGTGATTTGATACATAGCTAGCGCAAAAAAAGTAAACACTAAAACAATACCAGCTAAATAGCCAAAGCTAACGCCCTCTTGGCCATAAGTAGTGTAGACAGAATAACGAGTCAACTCGATAGCCTGTAATACTGGATTCCAATTTAGAAAGTGCCAATACTCTTTTGGGAAGTCTTGTAATGAAAAAAATACACCAGAGATAAAAAACATTGGGCGGGTTGCCAATTCTCTTATTCTGCTGACCTCTTTTACAAATAACTCAGCAACACCAAACACTAAGCCAATTGCCATAGCGAAAACGGTCAAAAGAAAAAAACAAGATAAAAATAGAAGTGGGTCTGACATTTGTAAATCCATCCCCATAAAATACATCACAATAACAATACCAATTGTTACAAACATTTTAATAAGTATTTGAAATAATCCACCAGCCAAAACAGCACTAATAGGTTGAACTTGCCTAAATGCGTAGAGTGCTTTGTTTTGCTTAATTGCTCTAGCTGTGCTTGCAAGTGTTCCTAAAAAACTCTGAATAAATAATATGCCAATAGCCATAAAGGTAAAGGTGGGCATAGTATGTGTTTCGCCCCCCCCCAATCGGCCACGTAAAAACGCCAGTACGAATATAAAAACAACAGGACTTATAACCGCCCAACTCAAACCAAACTTATCATTAAACCCCGTGCGTATTTCGCGGGCAAATAGGGCGAATATGACGTCTCGCCATATTTCCCATTTGTTGCGTTTAATAACTGTTGTCATGAATTAGTGCTTTGCTTGCTGTTTAGCTTGCAGCATTGGCAGCTACAGCAATTTGATAGATGATTTGGGTGACATCTTTGATAGATTGCATAATCTTCGCATCAACCTTAGGCAGCACCAGAATTTGGTCTCCGGCTTGTAAAGTGGCATTTTGCTCATCGGAGTACCAATGTTGCCCTGCATTAGATGAAACAAAGCTGGTGATACCGTTAGCGTGAACTATGGCAATACGATCATCGTCTGCTCGTTCGCTAAATCCACCTGCCCATGCGATGTAATCGGATACTGTCGCCTCAGGATTATAAACCACAGCTTGCGGCATAAGCACTTCGCCGGCAATCTGAATCAAGTCAGTTTGGGCCGGAATAACAATTTCATCCCCTTGCTCTAGGCGAATATTGGCGACTTTGCCATTTTCAGACACTATCACTTTACCAAGCGGTTCAATTCTTCTGGCGCGGGCAATAAACTGTGAGACTAACTGTGCTTCTTGTGCGCGGATCGACGCTTCACCGCTTGATGATGCGGGCGCTGTAAATAAGCTACGCTCTAGGCGGTCTAAAGATTCGTTGATCAGCATTTTTTGCTGTTCCATCACGCTTTCACGCTTAATGTAAATAGAACCATAATTAGCTTGTTCTGGGTCAATCTCAATGTAGCTTAACAAGTCCAACAAGCGCGTATCTTTTTCTACAGCATAATAAGAAGGTCCTTCGTAGCTGCCGGAGATTTGCACGCTGATCACTTGCGGTCTAATGTCATCATTAAATAACACGGTATCACCATCGGCCATGGTGAACTGGTCGAATTCATTAACTGGCAAGTAAACCGAAATAGGGCCTGATTCACGATTGCCGGTTATCGCTACATGACTGGTTTTAGACAATGGTCGAGCATAGTTCATTAATGCAGTGCCAGAGCGCTTTGATTTTTCTAGTTCAAATCTAAATGGGTATCTAGCCGCGCCTTCTACGTTCACCATAGCGCCCTGCTCGCCAACAAAAATCACATCTTCATCTTTGAACGAGAATGCAGGTAATTTACCCATTTTTAGGAAGTCGTATAAATCGTAAGTTAGCACCGTTTCACCCTGACGCATTACCGTAATATTTCGGTAACTACCGCGATGGGGATCAATACCACCGGCTCGTTTTAGATAAAACAACACTGAATCTGACGCCAAACCGGCGTACTGACCAGGTCTTAGCACCGGACCTGCCACAAACACACTCACTGGCGTTGCCGTAAGCAGATTGACATACACACTCACGTTGTTGGTGTATATTGATTTTATACCTTGCGTCACTACGCTGTTGACGCGACTAGCGGGCACATCTTGCACTTTAATCGGGCCGATATCTGGAATGAATATATTGCCTTGATTATCCACGGTAACCACTTCTGAACTGTTCACCGTGCCCCACATTTGAATCGCAATTTTATCGCCAGGGGCAACTAAATAAGACGAATTTAATCCATCACTACGTTCCGTTTCAAAACCACCTTTGAACAGGTTAGCGCCATACGGCGGCGGCAGCCCTTCTTCGCCAGCAGGCATAGGGCCAGAATCCGAAGGTAAATTGATACTCCCTCCTCTACCGGTACTATTGCCACCTGATTGAATATATTGCGACAAGTCAACTCGTTGACTTTGGCTAGCCTGTTGAGCTTGTTGCAGTTGTTCTTGGGTTGGTGCTTGTTGCGCAAATATGGAACCTACAAACATTGAGCTTGCGATGAAAAGTACTGTTCTAGATAGGAAAGCAGAAACGACACGATAATTTAATAACATTATTGGTTTCCTCCTGTTGTAGCTTCACTGTAGCTGGCTAAAACAGGGCTAACTGCGTACCAATCACCGTCACCGGTTTTACAATACACACGTTGACCATCAAGCATAAACTGCACTTTACGACAGGTTTTACCGCTGGCCGCGAAAAAAGGTTTGCCTAAAACCGCAGGTTTACCGTCGATTTGCACATTTGTAGTTATAGAAGACTGCGACAAAATAGCTTGCTGCGTAGATGACACAGGCTTAGCGTCTGAAACAAATTCATGCTCTACAAGTGCTCGACTAGCAATGGGTTGGTCAATCGAAGTACAGCCTTGAAGAAGGATGCTTAGTAAAAAGAAACTACTCAGTTTTTTCATAAATTATTATTAGCTTTTGTCCACAACAGTTCATACTAACGCGTCACCTTGATTTTGCAAAGAATGCGTTTGCAAAGTAACACTAAAAGTAAGGGCAACCTGTTGGTTGCCCTTGATGCTATTCTAGCGAGCTATTTTTCGTTTACCACGAACAAAGCGTAAAATAGTCCAGATATTTTGAATTACGTAACTGTATATAAATAGCGACACTATGAAACCATAGAACATGATATATTCGGCAACTTCATACAGTTCACACAAAATTCCTACCGCGGCATAACAACATCCCATTAGCAAGATTGCGGCTAACGAGCGACGCGAAGAGAAGCCGGCTCGCATAAAGATATTGTGCAGATGTTGGCGGTCAGGCTTCAATACTGACTGACCTTTTTTCGCCCGTCGGTACATAATTGCAGCCATGTCCATTAGTGGTAAACCGATAATCCACACCGCGGTCATTGGACGCATAGCCGCCTCTGCACCTTGGGTAAAATCGACCATCAACCAAACAATGGTTAGTCCAACGAACATGCTGCCGCTGTCACCCATAAATATTTTATTACCTTTGAACCCTTTCCAGCTCAAGTTAAATGCCATGAAAGGTACGATGGCAGCAATAACCATCATAGGTGCCATAATGGCGTTGCCATTATTGGAAATTAATAACAAAAAGACCACGGCAAGCAGCACTATCAAGCTCATACCGCCGGCGAGCCCATCAATACCGTCAATCATATTGAACGCATTGATAACACCAACCACACAAATTAATGTGAAGAAATAGCCAAATAAACCAAAAGAGGTGTCACCGAAGCCAAAAATATCGCCTAGCGAGGTGATATAATTCTGCGCAGCCCACGCCATTATTGCGGCCACACCAAACTGACACATAAGTCGCCCTTTAGCGCTTAAGTCGAACTTGTCGTCCAGCATACCAAGCAAAATAATGAAGAAAGATGCGGTAAAAAATAGAGAACCGTTCTTAAACCAGACATCGGTTAAGATGCTAGTAATTAAAACTGCACCAAAAATGGCCACACCGCCGGTGAGCGGCACCATACCATTGTGCTGTTTTCTTGCTGTAGGATGATCAACCAAACCAAGTTGATGAGCAAAGGGAGTCATTACAATCAACAATATTACCGCTACAAAAAACGCAGTAAAAAGTGGAACAAACTCCAAATAGGCAAACATATATTACACGATTCCTTGTTAATTCGTTAAAGCTGCAGAAGCAATAATCGAGCCTGTATGCAGCATAGCGTTCCAGCAGAACTTGTGTTTTCAATGAGAATCAAGTTATACCCTCTTGATATTTATAAGAAAATCGTATTTTCCTTCGTATTCCTAATAAATAGGTAACGCTGCTACTTCGAAAATTCGCGGGGATGATACCAAATATCAGTTGATGAAAACCAGTAAAATCGTGTTACTAAATGCAATCGACGTATTATCCGTTGGTTTAATATACAGGAAAAACATTTACCCATCAAAAAACTGTATGTTTTTCGCAACACAGAATAAAAAACGCTTAGAATCGATTGTTTTTTAAGCGTAATTTTATTCTCTAACTGTTGTTAAAAAATGAGCTAATACCATTTTGGAATGCATGCACCAAATTTGATGCACCGAGTCTGTGCACGAATATATTTAATTTAGAGCAATCTCGTTGTTAAAATGCACATTAATCGTACAGCACTGCTCGGTGGGAAATTAAATTTTTAATAACCTGCTTAGCCTGTAAATGAAAATCTCCTTTAAATTCGTTTAAATAAAGCACAATAAAAACCGACAATCTTGTTTTCAGACAAGAGCTCTAGTATAAACAATGGGTTTACAAGTTTTCATCTCGGTGATTTGATGCAAGCAATGGATCAATCTATGAGAAAAACAACAATAATTAAAATAAAGCAGTTCACATGCAAAGTTAGCGTTAACGCATCTGATGAACTCACCTAAAGGCAGCGACACAATGAATTCAAAAACACCCGATTTTTTCGGTCACCCAGGTGGCCTACAAACACTATTTTATACTGAAATGTGGGAACGAATGAGCTACTACGGCATGCGTGCTTTGTTAGTTTTGTTCATGACCGCCAGTATTCAAGAAGAAGGAATGGCAATTACAGTGGCATCCGCTACTGCAATATATGGATTGTACACAGGTGCAGTGTATTTCATGGGTTTACCCGGCGGTTGGATAGCCGACCGACTAATAGGCAGCCAAAAAGCAGTTTGGTACGGTGGTATCGTGATCATGTGTGGTCACATTGTGCTTGCCATTCCAGCCAGCTGGAGTTTCTTTATTGGTTTAATCCTAGTGGTGATAGGAACTGGACTGTTAAAACCCAATGTAGGTATTTTGGTTGGTCAGCTTTATGCCCCTGAAGATCAAAGACGTGATGCGGGATATACCATTTATTACATGGGCATCAATCTAGGTTCGTTAATTGGTTATTTTGTTTGTGGTTGGTTGCAGGTCAATGCAGGCTACCATTACGCTTTCGGTGCTGCTGCCGTAGGTATGGCAATTGGTCTACTGCAATATCGTGCCACCATAGGCCGATTAGGTGGCGTAGGCGCTGAACCTCTGCTTAAAATGACACCATCTGGGGAAAAGAAAAGCTGGACAGTAATCGCTGTGTTTTTAGTGGGTATTGCAGTGTTAACGTTTGCAATGATGACGGGAATGCTGAGTATTGACCCGGTCACCCTTGCTCAATATGTAGCAGTAGCCATTACGGTTGTCTTCTTAGCTTATTACGCTGGCATCTATGCGTTTGGTAACTTGTCATCAGACGAAAAACGAACCTTAGGTGCGCTCTTTGTGGTGTGTTTAGCCTCAATATTCTTCTGGTCCGGCTTTGAACAAGCAGGCTCTTCATTAAACTTATTCGGTCGTGACTACACAGAACGCATGATAGGTTCATTTGAGATCCCACCAGCTTGGTTCCAATCCGCTAATTCATTTTTCATCATTACTTTATCCCCGTTCTTTGCCGCCCTATGGGTGAATCTGGGTAAGCGCATGATAACGCCTTCATACGGAATCAAGTGCGCCATTGGTTTGGTGATCATGGCCACTGGCTTTATCGTAATGTTCTTTGCTGCACAAATTGCCGCAAGTGGCTTAAAAGCGGCGCCTTATTTCTTGGTTGCTACTTACTTTTTGCATACAGTGGGCGAGCTTTGTTTAAGCCCAGTCGCGCTGGCTGCTGTGAGTAAATTGTCGCCTAAACGTTTTGCCGGTCAGATGATGGGCGTGTTTGTACTTACTTACTCAATCGGTAATGTGACAGCGGGTTTATTAGCCGGTGGACTAGACCCAGATAATTTGAGTGATATGCCAAATCTGTTTTGGGGTATTGGACAAATTACCGTAGCCGCAGCGCTTGTTGTTGGGCTATTAACCCTGAAAACACGTAAGTGGGAAAAGTTAGCTGAAAAGAAAACCTTTAATCACGACGAAGAAAAGCCAACGATTTTGTAGTGTTAGAAACACCATAAATTTTTAGCTAAAACATTTATTTAAAAGACTGAATCACGCCCCGAAACAAAAAACATTATTTCGGGGCGTTTTTGATCCAAATAGTTTGTATAATGTCGCCATTATAATTCGAAGATCTCAAGGTAGTGCTTTTGAAATTCTATTTTTCGACACGTCAAATTCCTCAACTACAAAACTTAAGCCTTAAAGAGCGCTTTGTAGAAATTCGTGCAGCTGAAAGCAAGCTGACTGCGCCTGAGAAGTTATTTCTTAACGTTATAAAACTGCTTATTATGGTGCCTTTTTTTGTTTTTGTACTGCGCACTTTTCAAGATTGGTCTTCGTTACTTTGGGCCGCACTGATAATCATTGCTTACCCACTAATTTTGAAGCCCTTTCAATACAGCTTATCGGCGAAATATTTAAAACAACCTGATGATTCACAAATAAAGGAATAACATGTCTACTATACTCGTTACTGGCGGTGCTGGTTATATCGGCAGCCACACAGTGTTGCAATTATTGGAAAATGGCGATCAAGTCGTAGTGCTAGATAACCTATGTAACTCTTCTCCAGAATCCTTAAAAAGAGTATCTGAATTAACCGGGAAAGAAATAGCGTTTGTAGAAGGTGATATTCAGGATTCAAACATTCTTGATAAGGTATTCACTGAAAATAAGATTGACTCTGTTATCCATTTCGCAGGGTTAAAAGCCGTTGGCGAGTCGGTTGAAAAACCATTACTTTATTATCGAAATAATGTGTATGGCACACTGAATTTGTGTGAAGCCATGGCCAAACATAATGTCAAAAATATTGTGTTTAGTTCATCTGCCACCGTATACGGCGACCCAACTACCCTGCCGCTGCATGAAAACTTGCCAACCGGTCAGCCGACAAATCCTTATGGCCAATCTAAACTGATGGTTGAATTGGTATTGCAAGATTTGTTTAAGTCAGACAACAGTTGGAATATTGCAATCTTGCGCTACTTCAACCCAGCAGGCGCTCATCCATCAGGCCGAATAGGCGAAGATCCTAATGGTATTCCGAATAATTTAATGCCGTTCATCACGCAAGTTGCCACTAAAAAACGCGAAGCATTATCGGTTTTTGGTGACGATTATGACACCCCAGATGGCACCGGTGTGCGCGATTATATTCACGTTGAAGATTTGGCCAATGGCCATTTAAAGGCGCTGGATAAACTCACTCAAAACGCAGGATTAGTGACCTATAATTTGGGAACTGGCCAAGGTTATAGCGTGTTGGATATGGTTAAAGAATTCGAGAAACAAAGTGGACAGTCCATTCCGTACAATATTGTGCCCAGACGCAGTGGCGATGTAGCAGCTTGTTATGCCGATCCAAAGTTGGCCAAAGAAGAACTAAACTGGACCGCAAAAAAAGGCCTAGCGGAAATGTGTCGCGACTCATGGAATTGGCAATCCAATAATCCCAACGGATTTAAATAAGAATACCAACAATCCATATAGCATGGCCTTCAGGCCATGGATCCAAGAACCCAACCCATGTTTTATCTCGGGTTGTAGCATGGCCTTTAGGCCATGGAACCTTCCACATTCCCGCGGGGCTAAAGCAACCGCCTACAAAAAATCCGTAGCATGGCCTTCAGGCCATGGAATCTTGCATGTTCCCGCGGGGCTAAAGCCACCGCCTACAAAAAATCCGTAGCATGGCCTTCAGGCCATGGAATCTTGCACATTCCCGCGGGGCTAAAGCAACCGCCTACAAAAAAATCCGTAGCATGGCCCATCAAACCAATATTCTCGAGGCTGAATAACCCCCTGTAGGACGGGATTCATCCCGTGGGAATGTTCGTATTGCGTTTCGGGGCTAAAGCCACCGACTACAGGTGGTAAACGCCCCCCCCTGTAGCATGGCCTTTAGGCCATGGGGTTCATCAAACCAACATTGCCGGGCCCAAAAACCAAAAACGTCAGCTTAAGCTGACGTTTTTCATATGGACTCGCAGTGATGTTTTAAACAGTCACGTTTGCCGCTTGAGGACCTTTTTGGCCTTGCTCAATATCGAACGTCACTTGCTGACCTTCGTCTAGCGTTTTGTAGCCATCGCTAGCGATAGCACGGAAATGTACAAACACATCAGCTCCGCCATTATCGGGAGTAATAAAGCCGAAGCCTTTCTCTGCGTTGAACCACTTAACAATTCCAGTTGATTTAGACATAGTCTTTTCCTAATTTTTGTCAATAAATAGCGCATGCACGCCGGTTTAGCTGTGTAGAACG
This sequence comes from Alteromonas sp. M12, assembly GCF_037478005.1. NCBI lineage: Bacteria > Pseudomonadati > Pseudomonadota > Gammaproteobacteria > Alteromonadales > Alteromonadaceae > Alteromonas > Alteromonas sp. M12. The sequence goes on from NZ_CP144164.1 coordinate 3,459,882, forward strand.
ATGGAAATAATGCATGTTACTAACAGAAATTATTCAATAACTAACTGGTAAAACAGATGTAAAGATATTCTTAAGTAAAATGTAATTCACGTTTATGTTACACGCTGATTATTAGGTTAACAGATAATAATTAGGTGTATATAAAATTCATGTTTTTTACGACTAAAAGCTTATAAAATCAGCTCGTTAACCTAATCGTTTTGCACAGCTTAATGGGCGATGCTACTCAGTATTTATGACCCTAAAATGACAGATAAACTAAATATTTTGACTAATCTTATAAGTTTGCTCTTACCCATAAAGGCGCGTAAAACGAGCTCTAAACCTACCAATTCATTTATTTACAAACAACATACGTATGTAATTCGCGCCTAAGCAAATGAACTTATAGACTAGGTGCTTGACCAAATAGACATTGGCAAATCGAATCAATTATTCAAAAAGCCAACGCCCGTTCATAACGCCCATAGAAGCGTTGAGAGTGAGACAGGATTTAACATGAAACCCACTATTTATACTTGTACTATTAGCTTAGGCATGCTGCTCTTAGTGGCAGCCTGCGGTTCGACAAAAACTAACCGTAATATTGGCCAACCAATAGCGCTGAATTATGACAACAGCACAACCCAGGTCGATTTTTCCGCCCACTGGATTCGCGCCGATTTAATTTTATTAGCGAATGAAAAATCCCACCCAGCTTTGGTCTTTTCGAAAAATGGCAGTATAGATGACAAGAAAAAAGCAGACAGACTGTTCAATTTAGTAGCGGTGGAAACACCTCAGTGGGTGTCGCAATCCTACCCACATTTAAGCCACTTTTATGCCTACAAAGTGGACATTCCCCGTTCTGAGTTAAAATCGCTACTGAAACAGCAAGCCGCTGTAGTCGAGGTTAATCACCACACAAAAAAACCAAACTTGGCTGATATCAAAAATCTATCTTATCTACAAAATACAAAACTACTCGACGCGTTATATACCTCAAAACAGGACGATGCAGATGAAATTGATAATTTTGGCGCGCAACTATTAGGAAGCTCTACGCGTTTCACGATTTGGGCTCCCACCGCACTGAACGTCAAAGTTCGCCTGTTCGATGAACATAAAAACCCGTTGGAAAGTGGCATATTAGAGCTCACTGAAGATCCCCAAACTGGCGCTTGGAGTGGCATTACTAGTCATGCTCCGCAAGGAACCTTCTATCGCTATCAAGTTCAGGTTTATCACCCTGAATCGAAACAGATTGAAATATTACAGGTGACAGATCCCTACTCCTTAAGCTTATCCACCAATAGTGTCTATTCCCAAGTGGTGGATTTAAGCTCACCGCAAACTCAACCAGAAAATTGGCAACAACAAAATATCCCTGTGGTCGATTCACCGGAAAGTTTAATTTTATATGAAACAAGCATTAAAGATTTTAGCGCGTCAGACCAAAACCTCTCTAACCCAAAGCTAGCTGGAAAATACGCGGCATTCAGTCAATCCAATAGTGACTCAATCAATCACTTGAAAGCGCTTAGAAAGGCGGGACTAAATACAATCCACTTGCTCCCCACCTATGATTTAAGCACCATAGATGAAATCCCTAACAACGTCATTTCCATGCACGACAGCTTAGAAAAAGTGTGCGTTTTAGCCTCTGAATTGGAAATTTGTCACACCGACTATAACCCTGAATTGTCCTTGCAAAGTCTTTTACTTAGCTATACGCCCTCGTCCTCCGAGGCTCAAAAAGTAATTGAGCTAATCCGCAGTAAAGATGATTACAACTGGGGCTATGATCCTTATCATTACACTGTGCCAGAGGGTAGCTACGCGTTAAATCCAGAAGGCATTCCACGACTTATAGAATTCAGAAAAATGATCATGGACATCCACCAATTGGGCTTCCGCGTGATAATGGACGTTGTGTATAATCACACCTTTGCCGCTGGATTGGCTGAAAAATCAGTCCTAGACAAAATTGTGCCTAATTACTATCACCGTCTAGACCCAATTTCAGGGGCCATTGAACAATCAACCTGTTGTGAAAACTCTGCGACTGAGAATGTCATGATGGCCAAATTGATGACAGACTCGTTAGTCACCTGGGCGAAACACTATAAAATCGATGGTTTTCGCTTCGACCTCATGGGACATCAACCTAAAAGCGCCATCTTGCATGCCAGAGAAGCGGTCAGAGCGGTAGATCCTGACACCTACTTCTATGGTGAAGGATGGAACTTTGGTGAAGTTGCTAACAATTCACAGTTCATCCAAGCCAGTCAGATTGAAATGGCAGGCACCGAAATAGGCACCTTCACAGACAGATTAAGGGATGCTGTAAGAGGCGGTTCGTCATTCTTATCAGGTCAAGATATTCGTAAAGGCCAAGGCTTAGGAAACGGTTTATTGGTGTTCCCAAATGAGTTGCAAAGCCAAATTGATACGCAATCCTTGCAGCAGGAATACCAGCTTTCCATGGACCAAGCCCGTATTGGACTTGCCGCTAACTTAGCGAACTTTCCGCTGGAAAATGCCCAAGGAGAGCATGTATTTGGCCGTGATATAGATTATGGGGGTGCGCCTACCGGGTATGCCCTAGATCCGGCGGATACCATAAACTATGTGTCGAAACACGATAATCAAACCTTATGGGACAACAATCAGTATCGCACTGCACATCATGCTACCACCGATCAACGGGTGCGAATGCACATCATGTCCCTCGCCTATCCCTTGATGGCACAAGGCATACCTTTTTTACATATGGGTAGCGAGTTGTTGCGCTCTAAATCGTTTTTGCGCGACAGTTATGATTACGGCGATTGGTTCAACAAGGTAGACTTCGGGAAAAAGTCGAATAATTATAATGTGGGATTACCGCCTGCCGAAAAAGACCAAAGCAATTGGGCAGTAATTACTCAAACAATTGCGCAAAACCAAGGCAGAGACGTTGTTTCAACTCAACAAATTCAATTTGCCTCACAGGTATTTAGAGACTTTCTAAAAATTCGCACTTCAACGCCGCTTTTCAATCTGCAAACCGCAGATGAAATTATTCAGCAAGTTAAGTTTCTGAATACCGGCACTAATCAAAAAACAGGTTTGATAGTGATGTCTATTAATTCTGCCAATACAGAAAATATTGACTCTAATTTCAAACAGGTCATAGTTATTTTTAATCACAATACACATTCTGTAAAATTTGACATGCCGCAGGCTCAGCAATTCAGTTTGCATCCTGCACAACAAACAGGAAGCGACCCATTAGTTAAGACCGCAACAACAGATGAATATGGTTTTAATTTGCCTGAATTAACAGTTGCAGTATTCGTTCGATAAAAAAGAACAAGAAATAGAAGGAAATAAAATGTTAGTGCAATTAACCCCTCTTCAGTGCCGTGTTATTGGAGTACTCCTTGAAAAAGAAGTCACCACACCGGATCAGTACCCACTATCAATTAATGGACTAACCTTAGGTTGTAACCAAAAAAGTAATCGTGATCCAGTAATGAACTTAACTGAAAGTGATGTTCAGCGCACGGTTGACGAACTCAGAGAACTAAAACAAATCAACGAGCACAGCGGTTTTGGTAGTCGCGTGGTGAAATACCAACATCGCTTCTGCAATACCGAGTTTGGCGACCTAAAACTCACTCGACAGCAATTTGCCATAATATGTGTATTGCTTTTGCGCGGCCCTCAGACGCCAGGGGAATTAAGAAGCCGCACTAATCGCCTAGCAGAATTTAAAAATGTAGACGAAGTGGAAGAAAATCTTGAATACATGAAAACTCTTAATGGCGAATGCCTTGTAACCAAGCTTCCCAGAGAACCCGGCAAACGAGAATCAAGATACATGCACTTGTTTTCAGGAGAGCCTGACATTAGTGAATTTGAATCGCGACCAGAGGGCACAGCATCGTTATCAACACCACAAAATTCGTTATCACAAAGAGTCGACACATTAGAAGGCGAACTTGCCGAATTAAAAGAACAGTTCAAACAATTTAAACAAGAACTAGGCATGTAGCCGGTGGCTTTAGCCCCGAGATGGATAGGTTAAACCCTGAGAGGAACCCATGGCCTAAAGGCCATGCTACAACCTGTAGTCGGTGGCTTTAGCCCCGAGATGGTTGGGTTAAACCCGAAATTGGGTTGGGAAAACCCTGAGAGGAACCCATGGCCTAAAGACCATGCTACAACCCCGTTATTGGATTGGGAAAACCCCGTGATGAATCCATGGCCTAAAGGCCATGCTACAACCTGTAGTCGGTGGCTTTAGCCCCGAGATGGATAGGTTAAACCCGAAATTGGATTGGGAAAATCCCGTGATAAACCCATGGCCTAAAGGCCATGCTACAACCCCGTTATTGGATTGGGAAAACCCCTGAAAGGAATCCATGGCCTAAAGGCCATGCTACAACCCCGAAATTGGGTTGGGTTAAACCCCGAGAGGAACCCATGGCCTGAAGGCCATGCTACACCTGTAGTCGGTGGCTTTAGCCCCGAGATGGATGGGTTAAACCCGAAATTGGGTTAGGCTAACCCCGAGATAAACCCATGGCCTAAAGGCCATGCTACAACCCCATTTTTCTATGCAACGACCAATTTATTATTTTTACGCTGCAACCTTTTAGACAACGGCAAAGCCTCAATCTTTAGGCCAAATGATGCGTTTATAAAGTTATCAACGTTTGCCTTTTGTTCGACATCAAACTTGTTATAAACATCCACTACCCTTTGCAATTTCCATTGTTGAAAAGGCATAATCGCGCGTTTTTCTGATATACCACCAATGGTAAACTGGTGAAAACCAATGGATCTAGGAATTGTTTCAACATCTGGGTTTTCAGCGATCCATTTTTGTACACTCTCAACGCTATGCATCAAAACAGGCCAAAATTCTTTAAAAATGCGGGATAACAATGGTATCAAAGTATCCGGTATCGCATCACCTTCAAGCCACTTTCCACCATTTTTAGGGGGATTTCGTAACCGTTCTACCCATTTAGCAACATGTGGGGCTCTTTCCCTTAAAATCGCGCCAGGTACTGGATCACGATAAAGATGCGCATATAAGGGTCCGAATAATCCAAAATCACCAGCGCACGGCCGGCTACCTAGCAGAAATTCGTGGGTAGAAAAGTGCTTGTTTAATTCCACTAAAACGTGATTTTCGAACCAGTCTTCGATTGCTGGAATGGTTTTTTCAGTAATGCCTAAAACAGGTACAAACCCTTTGAATCTGCTCGCCAATTTTTTACCAAAAAAACGACGCACAAATGCAGGCATGTTAGGCGTTGCTACTCGCCCAAACTCTTCATATATAAACGGAAAATTATTTTTGTTCCAACGATAATGCATAGCTGGAATGACTAACCATTCATCACCCCATAATTGAAATATTTCTGACACCAACTGTTGCTTGGGAGTGGCCGGATAAATGCTATGCGCCTCAAAACGCTTTTCCAATTCGTCAATAATGTGCACAGTATCTTGGATAAATTCGCCCTCAGGCGTTTCAACAACAGGGATAAATCGAACCCCAGTTTTGGGTTCTATAATGGATTTGTAAACCTTGACTGACGAAAATACCTCTCGAAAAGGAATTTTTTTGTAGGTTAGATAAGCTCTAGCCTTCCCCGTGTAAAGTGACATTTGGGCGCCGTACAAGGTAAACATTTTAGACATAAATTAACTACTTATTGTTATTTAGAAAGTGAATTAAAGCCGCTATCATTTCTGCATGCTTAGGGTTTGCTTTGGGAACTTTGCAAGACTCAGACTCATCAACTTTAGATGCATCATATTGCATATCAATCAATTGCGATTCACTTACCACTAAATCAGCATGGCAAACTTGGTAGGAGGCATCGATAAAAAATGTTTCACTTTGTCCGGCGTTTTGTTTGATAAAGTCTTTTACACCTCGAATTGGCGTGGTTGCATCAGCCTCTGAATGAACAGAAAAAATCGGTAGATTAAGGACATTTCCGTCAGCTAATTTATCGCGAACGTCAAAAATAATATCCGTTAACATAAATGCAGAGTGACGCGATACTTCAGGGTACTTGTAAGGGTTAGGTCCTTGCGTTTGGTAACTCCAATCAAGCAACTTTGCTAAAGACTTAATTCCCCAAATCCCTGCCATTCCTTCAACGGATTCATCTAGTGCCAGAGCGCCAGAAAATAAAATTAATCCTTTTTGCTGATCAGGATGAGTCAACACGTGTTGCGCTGAAAGTGCACCTCCAGTTGAAAAGCCACCGATGTATACATTCGGGCTTAAAGTGTGGGCAAATGCCATGACTTCGTCTACATGAGAGGTCCAGCGTTTTGCTAAATCGCCGTCCTCCATATCATCATCTGCATCTAATTTGCCGTGTCCAGGTAACAGCGGGACAATCACAGTGTAACCAATTTGATGAATAGCAGGAGCAATGGATTCAAAAAAGAAAGGTGAATCACTCAAACCATGGAATAACACCACTGTTGTATCTGTGGGTTGATTGTGATGGTAAACGTATGCCGCGTTGCCGTCGTTTTTAAGGGCAGAAGAGCAGACTTTGTAGACAAAGGGCTCAGAACTTTTACAATCCGCGGTTGTACCAAGCTCATCGGCATAAAAGGTTTTGAACGGAATTAGCCAATCAGGACTTATAGCATGGCTAATTTGAACAACAAATAGCGACAGTCCGAGGACAATTAAAGATAATTTTGACATAGAAATGGGCCATAAACACTGTAGTTAAAATACTATAAACAGCCCAATCCCCCATTGCTACGTTTTTTTAACATTATAAACCCCATGGCCTAAAGGCCATGCTACAACCCCGTTATTGGCAACCCCATGGCCTAAAGACCATGCTACCACCTGTAGTCGGTGGCTTTAGCCCCGAGATGAATAGGTTAAACCCGAAATTGGATTGGGAAAATCCCGTGATAAATCCATGGCCTAAAGGCCATGCTACACCTGTAGTCGGCGGCTTTAGCCCCGAGATGGATCGTTTCAACACCGAGATTGGCGAGCGAAAATCCCATGGCCTGAAGGCCATGCTACACCTGTAGTCGGTGGCTTTAGCCCCGAGATGGATCGTTTCAACACCGAGATTGGCGAGCGAAAACCCCACGGCCTAAAGGCCATGCTACGCCTGTAGTCGGTGGCTTTAGCCCCGAGATGGATCGTTTCAACACCGAGATTGGCGAGCGAAAACCCCATGGCCTGAAGGCCATGCTACACCTGTAGTCGGTGGCTTTAGCCCCGAGATGGATCGTTTCAACACCGAGATTGGCGAGCGAAAACCCCATGGCCTAAAGGCAATGCTACGGGGACGGATGCAAAAAAAAACGGGCTAACGCCCGTTTTTCAATTTATTCTTCGATGTGCATTACTTATGATTTGAAATAAGCTTCCAATTCTTCGCTACCACCAATGTGTTTTCCACCAATAAATACTTGTGGAACAGTATCACGACCGGTGATGGCTTTAAGCGAAGTTAAAGTAGCGCCCGCTCCCATAACGATTTCTTCGTAAGAATAACCTTTATCTTTAAGCAACGCTTTTGCTTTTGAGCAGAAAGGGCAGCCAGGTTTGGTGAAAATACTTACGGCTTGAGGCTTCAATGCGCCAGGTGCGACGTAATCCAACATAGTGTCTGCGTCAGATACTTCAAACGGGTCGCCTGGTAAATCAGGTTCGATAAACATTTTGTCTACCACACCGTCTTTTACCAACATTGAATAACGCCAGCTGCGCTTGCCAAAACCAAGGTCGTTTTTATCAACCAACAAACCCATGCCGTCAGTAAATTCGCCATTACCGTCTGGGATTAAAGTAACATTGTCGCTTTCTTGGTCGGCTGCCCAAGCATTCATTACAAAAGTATCGTTTACAGACATACAAACAATGTCATCTACGCCATTTTCTTTAAACGTTTTTGCCAATTCATTGTAACGAGGCAAGTGAGTAGATGAACAAGTTGGTGTAAATGCACCAGGAAGCGAGAAAACAACAACTGTTTTGCCAGCAAAAAGCTCGTCGCTTGTAACATCAACCCATTCGTCATTTTGGCGAGTACGAAAAGTAACAGAAGGGACCTTTTGACCCGTTTTGTCTTCAAAGTTTGGATTAGTTTGTGTCATGTAAATCTCCAATTAATTAATAATTCCGGCTAGTTGGGTAAATAGTACAGCCTTTACTTTTTTAATAATAATGATTAAAACAAATCATGGTAATCTATAAAACAGATTAAAGGATTATTGAGCAGCTTTTCAATCGAAAAATATAAGTTGCCTGCCAAAATAGTTTACTGATAGATAGTTAATTAGTTTTGTTACGCTTAAGTTACATATGGGTGTTATTTTCATCGAATTCAATGAATTAATTGTAAACTTGCGTACTTAATTTAATTAATTGAAAATAAATTACATATTATCCTTGCAATTTTTGCTCATACTGGCAAATTCACCCGTTGGAAAAGGACATACGTCATAAAAATCTGAGCTGTTCGAAAAAGTTATTTCCTTTATCAGCCTTATTCTTGCGATACTTTTCCCTTACCTTAAACTTGGAAATAAGAGAGATAAACCTTTATGTGTGGAATATTCGGCATTCTGGACATCAAAACTGATGTATCAGAACTTAGGACGCAAGCGTTAGAGCTTTCCAAATTGCTACGCCATCGTGGCCCTGACTGGTCAGGTATTTGGAATAATAATAGCGCAATCTTGAGTCACGAACGCTTGGCGATCGTAGACGTGGATACTGGAGCGCAACCTTTAATTAGCCGAAATAATAATCACGTTCTGGCTGTCAACGGTGAAATCTATAACCACAAAGCGTTAGAAAAAGATCTTGCGCAACCTTATGACTTCAAAACCAAGTCAGACTGTGAAGTAATTCTTCCTTTGTACCAACAAAAAGGAATTGAATTTATAGATGAGCTACAAGGCATGTTCGCTTTCATTTTGTATGATGAAGAGCAAGATGCGTATTTAATCGCTCGTGACCATATTGGCATCATCCCTCTATATACTGGCTTTGATGAACATGGAAACTTCTATGTTGCTTCAGAAATGAAAGCATTGGTACCAGTATGTAAAACCGTTTCAGAATTTCCACCAGGGCATTACCTGTGGAGCAAAACCGGTGAGTTGAAAAAATATTATCAACGAGATTGGATGTCTTATGACGCAGTCAAAGACAACACCACAGATTTAGACGAATTAAAAACGGCTTTTGAAAAATCAGTGAAGTCTCACATGATGTCTGACGTGCCTTACGCGGTATTGTTATCAGGCGGATTGGATTCATCTTTGGTTTCGGCAATTGCGGCTAAATATGTAGCCAAGCGCATAGAAGACGAAGATAAGTCAGACGCTTGGTGGCCTCGCCTACACTCATTTGCAGTAGGTCTTGAAGGTGCGCCAGATTTAGTGGCGGCTAAGAAAGTAGCTGACATGATAGGCACTGTGCATCACGAGATTCACTTTACTATTCAAGAAGGTATTGATGCCATTCGTGACGTTATTTACTATCTTGAAACTTACGATACTACAACCATCCGTGCTGCTACACCAATGTACTTAATGAGTCGTAAAATTAAGGCTATGGGTATCAAAATGGTACTATCTGGTGAAGGTGCTGATGAGATATTCGGCGGTTACTTGTATTTCCATAAAGCACCAAATGCAAAAGAATTTCATGAAGAGACAGTGCGTAAATTAGACCGTCTGCATATGTTTGATTGTGCTAGAGCAAACAAAGCAACAGCAGCTTGGGGTGTAGAAGCCCGTGTTCCATTCTTGGATAAAGAGTTCCTTGATGTGGCTATGCGTCTTAATCCAAAAGACAAAATGTGTCTTGACGGAAAAATGGAAAAATGGATTCTTCGTAAAGCCTTTGATAATGGCGAATATTTACCACCTGAAGTACTGTGGCGTCAAAAAGAACAGTTTGGTGACGGTGTAGGTTATTCTTGGATTGATTCCATCAAAGACTATGTTGATAACGAAGTGACAGAACAGCAACTCGCTACCGCTGAATTTCGTTTCCCACACAATACACCAGATACCAAAGAAGGTTATTTCTATCGCACCATTTTTGAAGGTTACTTCCCTCAAGAAAGCGCGGCGAACTGCGTACCCGGTGGAAAATCTATCGCTTGTAGTACCGTAGAAGCCTTAGAGTGGGATGAAAGCTTTAAGAATATGGCTGATCCATCAGGACGCTCTGTAATCAGTGTTCACGGCAAGTCATAACCGCTAGTAAAAACCAAAAATGGGGCTTTTTAGCCCCATTTTTTTGCGCGAAATAAAGAGCGCCCCTGTAGTCGGTGGCTTTAGCCCCGAGCCAAATCCATGGCCTAAAGGCCATGCTACAATCCCGAGAAATACATCCTGTAGTCGGTGGCTTTAGCCCCGAGATGGTGAAAATCCATGGCCTGAAGGCCATGCTACAATTCCGAGAAATACCTTCCCTGTAGTCGGTGGCTTTAGCCCCGAGCCAAATCCATGGCCTAAAGGCCATGCTACAACCTTGAGAAACACATCCTGTAGTCGGTGGCTTTAGCCCCGAGATGGTGGCTTTAGCCCCGAGCCAAATTCATGGCCTGAAGGCCATGCTACACTTCCGAGAAATACATCCTGTAGTCGGTGGCTTTAGCCCCGAGCCAAACCCATGGCCTAAAGGCCATGCTACAATTCCGAGAAATACCTTCCCTGTAGTCGGTGGCTTTAGCCCCGAGCCAAATCCATGGCCTAAAGGCCATGCTACAACCCCGAGAAATACATCCTGTAGTCGGTGGCTTTAGCCCCGAGGTAGGTTGGAAAAACCTCGATATTGGTTTATCTCTGGGCGAAACTCATGCCCTAAAGGCCATGCTACGGTGTGGTTAATACCATAATTCTTTGCGGTCGATTGGCATTTCTGGTGCGATTAATGGGTTATCGATTTGGAAAAAGAATCGTTTGTCCATATTCGAGCGCTCGAAAATATCTTTGAATTCTGCTAAAAATAATTTATCAAATTGGCCGTTGGCGATGGCTTTTTCTAGACCATTTTCTAACAACTTAGCTAATGTACGATTACTTTTATTCACGAAAAAATACATGGCTGCCGGATATTTAATCCCTAAGGTGGGTTCAACCACAATGGATTCATCCATAAAATTGGCGTCGTATTCTTTCCAAACTTCGATTAACGAACGGGGAACAAAGTCACCTTGATTATTCGCCAGCATAGTGAATAAATTTGAATAGTTTTTAGAGGTTATGACATCAAACCCATTTGACTGTAAGATTTTAGTATCGGGCCAATCAAAACCTTGAATAGGCTTAAATTTGAGCAAGCTTTGCATTGTATCTATGTTCTTAAATTTAGTAAGCCGGTTTTTCTTAACTAAAAATACTCGCCAACCAATTAAGCCTTTGTAAATTGGGATTCGAATAGGCAGAAGTCGACTCTCTCTGTCCGTATCAGTCATACTCCAAACAACGTTAACAGATCTGTTTTCTGCCAATTGTTTTAACGACTTTTCCTGCAACATAACAACATTGGCAGCTTGTAAATTATAGTTAACTCCGGTCTGGTCTAAGGCTAAAGCTAGCAGCTTAACTGGATAGTCTTGGCGGCGATCATCGTCGGACATCGGTCGAGGATAGGTTATTTCCCATGTTGCTGCTGTGGCAACATGGCAAAATACTGACAATATCAACATTCCAATTATCTGTTTCATTGCTTAAACCCCGTGTTGTTTCATCAACTGACTAAATTGTTTTTGTTCGTCATCGACCACTATGATGAGAATCTTAAACAAGTCCACTTCATCTATTTGTAAGGTATAAGAACAATAGCAGTTAAATACGACTTTCTCATTTTGATCGCACAACGCCCATCGCACCTTCACAAAAATAACACTTTCAGATAAGCGCATTGATTGAATTATTTTGGGTGTATATTTGACCACACCACCGGTTTTTAATTTAGCAATGATATCGCCATTAATATTCTCAATTTCACTCTGAGAATGACAAATCATCTTAGTTTCGTCCGTCACTATCACCAGTGGTTTCCCAGAAAATTCTGAAACTTTGCTAACTAAACCTTGCTCCAATGCTTTGCCATATTCACTAAAGAACTTTTCTATTTTTTCCAACGACAACTACTCCATTACTCAATGCCAATGAACTTGTGGGTTTGCAACGACAACCGCCAATTTTTAGCTATACATGTTTTCACCGCCAGTTCAGTTGCTCTTTTTTGCTGACTAATGGGCTGCAAGTAAACTAACGGGGCCGGTGTTTGCTTAGCCCAGACTAACAACTCTTCAAGTTCTTCAATATGTTTTTCCATGGCTATCGGATGCTTGATTTCATTCGCTCGATAAATGGCATCCTCTCTAACCTTAAAACCTCCCTTCATATCGACTTTCGGCGAAACCGTCACCCAGGTCTTTGAGCTTACTTTTATTTCAAAGGTTCCGCTGGTTTCTACTGATACTGAATAACCGTGCTCAAATAAAGCGTCACATAATGGACGCAAATCATACATACAAGGTTCACCACCGGTTAAAATTACATTTTTGGCCTGATAATTTTGCTCTTCGAACAATTTCAGCAATCGTGTAATTGACGTCGAAAACCAATGCTCAGACTCCTGTGATTCGGCCATCACCTGTTCTGCATCTACTTGAAATTGCTGGTCTAAAGTCCAAGTATGTTTGGTATCGCACCAAGCACAGCCAACTGGACATCCTTGTAATCGAACAAATATGGAAGGCACACCGGTTAATGCCCCTTCCCCCTGAATAGACTCGAACACTTCATTTATTTTATATTCTATGGGAGTTTGCAAATAGACTTCCTCTAGCACTTTGACTCGCTTAACGGCATAATTCGCCCTTTCCGGATTGCAGTCAAAGATTTGTAACTGCATTAAAACAACAGATTATAGAGAAGCAAGGCAAATGTCACAAAAGGTAGTGGTAATTTTTTCAGGTGGAATGGACTCATTCACTGTACTTAACAAAGTATTGCGGGAAGGATATGAAGTCTATGCATTGTCTTTTGACTATGGCCAACGCCACAACAAAGAACTGACTTATGCAGCAAATGTATGTAACGAGCTAAATATAGCGCATAAAATCATCGATATATCCGCTATCAACGAACTTATCGGCGGTTCTTCATTAACCTCTGACATTGATGTGCCTGAAGGCCATTACGAACAGGAAAGTATGAAGACCACTGTTGTGCCTAATCGCAATATGATTTTGTTGTCGATGGCCGTTGGTTACGCTGTTTCATTGCACGCAAATAAAGTTTTTTATGGCGCTCACTCTGGTGACCATGCCATCTATCCTGATTGTCGACCTGAATTTGTGCATAAGATGAATGATGTGTGCGCTATTGCTAACTACGAAAAGGTTGAAATTGCTTGTCCATATCTGGATGTAAGCAAAACGGCAATTCTCACTGATGGTTTAAAAATGGGCTTGAATTACAATAAAACCTGGACCTGTTATAACGGTCGTGAAAAAGCCTGTGGGAAATGTGGTGCCTGTCAGGAGCGTCTTGAAGCTTTTGCAGACAATAATGCAACCGATCCCCTCGCCTACGAATAATACGAGTAATAAGCATGTCTAATCAAAAACAAAAAATTGTGCTGGCAACAGGCAATAAAGGTAAAGTCAGGGAGTTTGAACGATTGTTAGCAAACTTTCCTTATGAAGTTGTGCCGCAAAGTGAATTTGATCTGCCCGAGGCAGAGGAAACTGGCACCACCTTTGTGGAGAACGCCATCATCAAAGCTCGTCATGCCGCAAAGCTGACTGGCCTGCCTGCCATAGCCGATGACTCAGGCTTAGCAGTAGACGCCCTTGGGGGCGCTCCTGGCGTCTATTCGTCACGATATGCGGCAGCCGATGCCACGGACCAACAAAACGTCGATAAATTGTTGACTGAGTTAGAAGACGTCGCAGATGAAAATCGCAGCGCGCGCTTTTTATGCGTCATTGTATTTATGCAATCGGCCGAAGATCCTACGCCTATTATTTGCCAAGGCGAATGGCATGGACACATCAGTCAAGTACGGCGAGGCGAGAAAGGATTTGGCTATGATCCGGTCTTTTGGGTTTCCTCACAAAACCAAACCGCAGCGCAGCTGCCAGCGGAAGTAAAAAACCGTCTTAGTCACCGTGGTAAAGCCATGTCCAAGCTATTGGCAAGCTTATCCGACAAAATTGGATTAGTGGATTGATCGCCCCACCGCTATCCCTTTACATTCACATTCCTTGGTGTGTACAAAAGTGTCCATACTGTGATTTTAATTCCCATGGCATGAAACAGGCCATCCCGGAAAAAGAGTATGTTCAACATCTATTAGCAGATCTCGAGTTCGATGCTCAACAAGTCAAAGGGCGCACCGTTAACACTATTTTCATCGGTGGCGGAACACCCAGTTTACTAAGTGCTGAAGCACTGAGTACGCTATTGGTGGGGGTGTCACAGCGGGTTAATTTAGCCGCAGATGCAGAAATAACGTTAGAGGCAAACCCAGGCACAGTAGAAAGTCAAAAGTTCAACGATTTTAGCCAAGCGGGGGTTAATCGAATTTCCATTGGCGTGCAAAGTTTTCAGCCTGAAAAGCTCATCGCTTTGGGCCGTATTCACGATGATTCACAAGCCCTAAATGCCGCGCAATTTGCTAGAAACGCAGGCCTGAATAGTTTCAATTTAGACTTAATGCACGGATTGCCAAATCAATCTATTGATGATGCGTTGAGTGATTTGAAGATTGCCATTGAGCAAAGGCCACCGCACCTGTCTTGGTATCAACTTACCATAGAACCTAATACCCAATTTCATTCCAAACCACCGACTTTGCCGGATGACGATATCCTTTGGGATATCCAAGAGCAGGGCCAGGCTTTGCTTGATGCCGCGGGATATAAACAGTATGAAATCAGTGCCTACAGTCTGCCGGACCAGCAATGTCGACATAATTTAAACTATTGGCGCTTTGGAGATTATTTAGGGATAGGCTGTGGCGCTCATAGTAAAATTAGCGACCCCAAAAGCGGTTTAATAACCCGCACAGAAAAAGTTAAGCATCCTCGGGGTTATATGGATTTAAGTAAAGATTATCGATTTAAAACTTGGCAAGTCACACCTGAAGATGTGCCATTTGAGTTTTTTATGAATCGTTTACGTTTACTAGAGGCTTGTCCGAAACAGGATTACGAAATGCTCACCGGGCAAACTCTGACTAAACCCTTGCGACAAAACTTGGCGTTAGCGGTACAAAAAGGGCTGTTATCAGAGACGCCAAATGCATGGCAATTAACATCTCTGGGCAAACGCTACTTGAACACCTTGCTCGAAACGCTGGTGTGATTTGACTAGATTTTTAGTCAGTCATCTTGGTTTTTGAAGTAATGATGACATTGATGTCTTTCAGCTCCGGAATATTTTCCCGTAAGTTTTCTTCGATTTGATCTAAGTGATTCATTTTTTTACAAAACCAGTGGGCTTTCTTGCGTAAATATTGTGCTTTAGAGCCCACTTGCCTTTCCAATTCCTGTCCCATTGCTTCAATGCGCTGTGACAAATCATCTACTTTTTGCTCGGTTTCTTCGGTGCCACCATCACTTAGGCCACCAATAGCAGACAACACGCCGCCTAAAGAGGTGTTGAAGGCCTTTTCCAACTGCTCTTCTATTTCTTGATCAACTAAATCATTGACGTTTTCTAAGCGCCCGGGGCCGATGTAAAAGTTTTCATTGGCTTGAATGAATTTTTCTTTAATGCGATCTTGCACCCGCTGCAGTGAAGATTGGACTTTTTCGTAATTTGTATTATCGGTGCCAACCAAGCCCTGATAGACGTGCTCTACCGTTTCAACAGCAAGTTGCACACCTTCAGTGGCCAAAATAATCATTTTTGGCACCACATAATGTATTCCAGTGGAGAAGTCTTGCAGATCAGCCAATTGTTTAGGCGCAAGTTGAATAACATCACCAAACACAATCAATTGATTGGTATCATTGATTTGATAAATCGTACGGCTGTTATCATCCACAACACGGATCTGGCGATCGTTCACCACAACACCGTATTTTAGATCAATGTCACATTTGAGATCCGCAAAACTAGTCAGCGGATAAACCAAACATATTATTAACAGCAAAGCTCGCATTCATACATACCAATAATGACTCAGCGTTTATTGTGGACTGAATCTGGTAGGAAAAAAAGTAGTGAATAGACAAGCCGGATAAAATACAAGTTAATCGGCAGTACGCACTAATCTTACAAACACAAATAGGTCTTTTTGTTTGATTGAGTTACTACTATTGAAAAACGCGACAACCCAAGCTCTTTGCGAATCAGACAACGACGGCGTTGAACTCCAATAATCATCTGAAGGGGTATTAGGAAAGCGTGTTTCATTAATCGCAGGTCTTACGCACTGTCTTTCGGTGAGGCTAGACAGTTCTTTTACGTTAGGTAATCGCCATCCGTCTAAACTTGCAAATTCGTAACCATGGGCTTGCTGCAGGGCCTGTTGCCAGGTCAATGCATCGGCATCCCCAGTGCAAGTGCCGTTTTCCCAGGTTTGCCCTAAACTACATTGCATCCACATTAAATCATGATCGGTGTCGGTAACAGTGCCGTCGCCATTATCAATAAATTGGGTTTCAGAGGCCGTAGCAGGCGAATCAGACAAACAAGTTTGCGCAGAAACCACACCACTGAGTAACGACATGACACAGGCAACCAGAGTTAATTTCATATTAACGTCCTCCTCGAACTAAGCGTACTTTGCCTAAGGTTGATTTGTTTAAAAAGTTATCATTGCCAGTGGAAAAATCAATGGCCCAAGCGGTTTGTGAAGCATCGTCAGATACGCCATCAGCACTGGGTTGACTGGTCCAATACCAAAGCGGAGATGTCACAAAATCGTCGGTATAAGGAAAGTAATTTAAATCTATTTTGGTCCCCGTAACATTACCGTAGTGAACCAACGAAAGTAGTTCATTATGGGTGGGTAATCGCCAATCATAAAAATTGCAAAGTCCGGCTTGGTTAACCGCTGCTACGAATGACTCGGTATCACATTGATCATTATCGCAGGTTAAACTTAAGCTGCCCTGAGTACCTTCGTAACCACCGTTTAAATCTTCTTGATACCAACTGAACGAATGTTCGGCGCCATGCAATTCACTATCATCGGTTTTCACTTCCCACACCAGACCAGTAGTATTGTCTCGCACACAGCTCCAATCTTGGCTAGTATCATCTTGTTCATCGCCGATGGCGTCTAGTTTGGTAAAGTCGAATCCTTGCTCTCCACGTCCGGCTTTTTCTAACAAGCCATTTTCGCTAATGATGTCTTGCCCTCGTTGACCATCTTGACCTGGGAACGCCGACTGATGTTGCGTGCCATTTTGTGTCAAAGAGGCTTGTAAAGTAACGCCTGTGTCATTCATATTGCTAATCGGCAGAGGCTTAATCCGCACGTTGATGCTGTCTTCCACTTCATTTCCGTATGCATCCGTTACCATAAGCGTAAAAGTAACAAGCTCAGTTTGGGTCACTAAAGGCGCGATGGCATAAGTTTTTTCTGCACTACGATTATTAATCACTGGCACTAACTCTGAATCATTTAACCAGTCGAATAGCAACGGAAGACCAGCAGGGATGCTGGTGCTGGCTGCGCCTGTGAGCAGTATGATTTCGCCAGAAAAGACTTGATGATCAACACCAGCGTCGACTAAAGGCTGAGTTTGGCTAGCACTTAGTACCTGCAGCGTAATCGAGGCTGTATCCTGCGCACCTTCTTGATCGGTAACCGTTAATTCGAAGCTTAACGCATTTGCATCATCCAAAATCGGCGTAACAAACGCGATGCTATCACCATCTAAACTCACATTATCTAGCACATTGGTTCCGGCAGTTTGTTGCCAGCGCCATGCCGCTATTGGGTCAAGGCTGTCCGCTGGATCGACATCGCTGCTAGCACTACCATCTAAGGTAATTTCTATGCCTGCAGGGTAGCTACCATTGATAACAGGATTAAGAACTTCGATAAGTGCACTGGGCGCTTCATTAACTGGGTTTATTTGATATTCAACGGTATCAGAGCCCTGATTCCCATTTTCGTCGGTTACCACCAAAGTGAGTACATAAGTTAATATTTCTGTGGCGCTGGGAGCAATAAAAGTTGCTGCGGGTGAATTAGCATCTTCATGGGTAATGGTTAACGCCGGCGAAGCGCTCCAGCTGTATGTTAGCGTATCTGTCGTACCTTGGGCGGTGGCATTAAGCACTACGGTACTTTGCTCATTAACACTTTTATTAGTACCTGCATTTACCAATACATCGGGGGTTGGCTGATTAGTGTCACTATCTAAGGAGCTTCCTGAGCAGCTGGCGAGCAGTAAAACCATAGCGATAACTGCTACTACCTTGTATTGTCTAAGAAATAGTAAGTAATTCAAAAATAACCCCATAATTGATCAATCAATTTTAATCGATTAGCAAATAGATACGTCTGTGCCTCATTGATTTAAGTTTAGCAATTAATATACCAAACAAAGGTTATGGCCTTAATAAAGGGTAAAATAAGGGGCTAGTCTAGATTTAACTGTTT
Source organism: Alteromonas sp. M12 (assembly GCF_037478005.1). NCBI lineage: Bacteria > Pseudomonadati > Pseudomonadota > Gammaproteobacteria > Alteromonadales > Alteromonadaceae > Alteromonas > Alteromonas sp. M12. Next base: position 3,478,522 of record NZ_CP144164.1, read on the forward strand.
CTTAAGTTTTCTTCTAATGCGCTCAATTTGACTTGTACCGACTCCAACCTTTTTTTATTTTCGGCCACATCAGTGACATCGTAAATCATCATGCAAATGGTACTTACCTCACCAGTTGCACTAGCTAACGGGGATATAGTGATGTTTTGATACATAAAATCTTCACTACCAGTTATAGGACGGTAATTAGGAAATCTAAATAAGAATGGGCGTTGCTCCCAAGTCATGAATGCCCGTGTACCTAGCTCAAATACCGGGCGCGTTTTGCGGCGAAACCATTGCGGGTGAATATCGGGGAATAATTCAAACAGGCTTTTATTCTGTACCTGACTTGGCAACAAACCGCTGTGACTTTCCATGAATCCATTCCACACTTTGACCACAAAATCTTGATTCAGCACCACTATACCCACATCAACGTTTTGTACCATATCCATCATCCAATGGAATTCTGCCATTTCGTAATTTATCGGCATGGCTAATCCTCCAGTAGGTGTGAAAGTTTATAGTTCATCACCTGCATCGATTCTTCGGTAAACAACAACACCAAATCACACTGCACGTTGTATCCTTCTAAACCATAACTAAGCTCAATGGCTAAAGTTCTGCGCCACTTAGCCTTATTATGTGAAATAAGCTCGGATACACTTCTGTGTTGGCCCAACACAATGGGGTGCCCTTGACTGAAATTTAAATCAAGCTGATTGGCAAAGCCCCGCAAACATGTACCAATTAAAATGTTGGCGGCATCCATGAGTAATTCGAGTTGCACTTGGTCGTCGATTTCCTCCGTAACATTCATTATTTTAGCCACATCGCCAAAACTTGAATCACTCAGAATAAACAGAGCTTCCCCCGACACCCCGGCCCCTAAAAAGCCCTGACAGATGCCAGAAACAGAGTCTTTATCTTCAATGTCTTGCAGCATCATATGCAGTTCAGACACTTCAATTAGGTTTACATTAGGAATCGGTAGTTTGACGAACACGTTTAACATACGGGCTAAGTGATCGCCCGCCTGCCCCATAGCAATGTTAGTTATTTCTTGGTAACAATCACGTATGTCTGCGGGCAAAGAAGAGGCAAGAATTTGCGCTTCTATTTGTTCTTTAGCAATGAATTGGTGTTTAACCAACACTGCATGAATTTGTTCAGGATTGACCGGTTTCTCGATAAACTCGATGGCCCCCAAAGCCTTGACTCTTTCATGGGCTGTGGGCTGCACGTCACCAGAGATGACAATAACTTGCGAGTTCAGTTGATTTTTTTGCAGCATTTTCAGCGTTTCATAACCGTCCATTATCGGCATATTGAGATCAAGAAACATTAACTGCCCTTTTCCTTCTTCTATCGCAGCAATTGCTTCTTTACCGTGTTTAGCAAAATGAATCGCAACTTCCCAATCTCGGGGAAGACATTTAGCAACTTGTTTGCGCGCGACCATAGAATCGTCACATATCAACACTGAAAACATATTAATAAATATTCACTATTTAAAACGATAAGACATTGGATGAAATTAAGTCACAACTTAAGGGTAAAAATTTTCAACAAAAGCTAGAAAATTCATTCGCTTGTCAGTTGCTGTATGTTAATAAATAGCAGTGTTTGAAAATAACACCAATTAAAAGCCGTGTTTAATTTGATGGGGATCATGATTAAAGCTGTGATTCGCATATTTTTGATTTTTGCTTACTTACTCAAACTTGTGGCAAATCAATCGCCTGTGCAGATAGTCGATTAAATAAACACAAAGTTTGCAACTAGGAAGAAATTATTCGGTATTTTCAGATATCCAAGGCGCAAAAAAAGAGGCTGTGTTTTGCAACTATCAGCCTCAATATAATCCAGGAATTAATACATGTTTAAAAAATGGGTTTCAAAAGCATGTATTCATCGGTTCACTACGCCGATACTTAAATCTATTCATACAATCCGTTGATTTACAGCGAATTGTGACGAAATCACACTATTCTGGGTTAAACACCTCCTTTGCTGTCGTTAACGTTTTTGGTTTGTGGCTTCTATGTCACAAACCCTCTGTAGCATGGGCATTAGCCCATGGAACACCATAGATTCACCAAACCTCATGTAGCATGGGCTTTAGCCCATAGAACACCATAGATTCACCAAACCTCCTGTAGCATGGGCTTTAGCCCATAGAACACCATAGATTCACCAAGCCTCCTGTAGCATGGGCTTTAGTCCATGGAACACCATCGATTCACCAAACCTCCTGTAGCATGGGCTTTAGCCCATGGAACACCATAGATTCACCAAACCTCCTGTAGCATGGGCTTTAGCCCATGGAACACCAACATTTCCACTAAATCCTTAGCAATGACTATCTTTTTGCCAACCTATTGTCGTAACTGAGATTAACCTTGCGGGCTAAAAATCCAGCAGTTTCATGAGCTTCATGCATTGCCGCAAAATCAACGGCTGATTTACCATTACACACCAACCCTTTGGCTACGGTTTTATAATTTAAATTACCCGATTTTATGGCTTTTTGAAGTTGTCTGGGATTATCACTCTTTAAAGCCTTGCAAACCTTAATAAGGGAAGCTTCTTGAGATGATGTTAAAGGAGAAGCGGCTAACGCACTATTCGTTGCAAATGCACCCAACATAACCGCTACAAACATTAATCTTTTATTTTTCACGTTATTCAAAAATTTCATTTCAGTTCCACCATTGTTTAACTTTGATTTGTGCCTAAATGAATTTCATTTGGGCTTTTATCCGCCTTAGTAACAACTACCTTTTATTTCCAGAACAAAGCAGACTTGATATTAACCGTAAGAGGAAAAAGCCAATGCGCACAGAAAATATCGCCAAGTTACAGATACATGAGACTAAGAGATAAGCCGTTAAAAAAGTGCGATGGACTATCGTGGAAAACTGTCAATTAACCTGAATTGAACACGCTTTGTTACATACAGGGGAATTTGTATTTAAAGTAGAGCAGCGAAAAAGCCACTGATCAGAGTAAATTAAAGACCAAAGAATTGAATGTAGAAGAATAACGTTGAGGTGATAAAAACAAGAAGCTAGTAAACGTTTAAGAGTAAATAGCAAAGCGGCCAGTTAAAGCCGCCTCGTCAGATCGGCTAAAACGCGTTGTCTTGATGAATCTTGATAAATAGAGGAGAGTCGACTTTGCTGTAATCAATTTTATACTCTTTACCATTCAGGGTTTGCACAAAAATTAATGTTTTTTCATCACCAAACACATCCGTCACAGTCACATCCACTAACTCGATATCTTGCAACTTAGCTTCACGTTTATTTTCCGGTACTTTACCGGTAAATTGCTTCAAGGCTTTGTGTGTTACTAACACTGGCGGGTTTTCTTCACCATTAAGAATAAGTAAATCCAATTTTCTTATTTTGTGAATTATGGTGTTTCTACCACTCACTAAGAAAGGTTTTTCAGTCATAAACGTCTCCGCAATGGCGAATTGCCATTTGTATAATTTTAAATCTGTAACTGTGGTTTGAATGTAACAAAGTTCTTTCTACCTTGCACCCCTATTTAATTGACTTTCAAGCAGATTTGGCAATTCTTACAGGCCCAAATAGAGAATTTAGCTTAGGAGATAATTAACAGTATATAAACATTTATCGTATTAGCGAAAATTTATATGCCGCAAATGTTGGCTCACAGTCAGTTTAATTGAGCAGGACACTATGTCATAATTCCGATTAACATCAGTAGGAATAATCTTTCTACTTCACTTTAAAAATCAAGCCGTTTCTAAGGAATATTTAACGGTTTTCAAGGACGTTTCATACAATGAAAAAACGCTATATTGTTCTCACCATTGTTTTAGCTGCAATTCTTATATTACCTAAATACATCAGCACACAAGTCAGTAGTAACATTGACCAATATATAACTGAAATCAATAAAATTAATGGCTACAACGTAGAAGTTGTAGAATTAAAAGATGGTTGGTTCAGCTCCAATGGCACACTCAAAGTCAAAATGTCATTAGCTAAAATGGCGGCTAATTCAGACATACCTTGGGCTGATGACGATACAGAGGTGTTATTGGACTTTACGTCTCATCATGGTCCAGTGATTTTTACCGATGGATTGGATATCGGCTTGATCAATTGGGAACTAGTTTATAACGGTGATTTATTAAGAAGTAAACTTGATTGGCCAGAAGATACCAATTTCTACGAACTTACCATAGGTAAGGGTTTGTTAGGTGGTATCGATATGGAAGATCGCATTGTGCCATTCTCTGTTATTGAAGAAAGTGAAAATCAGAAAGTCGTTTTTTCTGGTTATCAGGGGGAAGGAGAACAATCAGGTAGTGGCTTTTCGTATGAAGGAGATATGAAGTCGTTTCAGTTTACGTCAGACGAAGGTAAATTCGAAATAGAAAATTTCGAAATTTCAATGGAATCCGAAGGTGAACTATTCGCAGCGATGAGTGGCGAAATATTTGAATCAAATGCGGCAATGAAAATCGATAAAATGAATTTGTTAGCAGTTGGCGAAACGGAACAGTCAGTTAAACTAAAAGAACTATTGTTTTCAGTGGAGTCAGAAATTGATGAGCAAGAACAATTCATGAATATCGCTCAGAACTTAAAGATTGAGAGTGTCAAAGCCATGGACTACGATGTGACCGACATTAAATTAGATGTTGAAACAAATCGTATAAGCCTAGTGTTCATCAAAGCATATCAAGAGTTTGCAAAATCCTTATCTGGATTAGACGAATATCAAATGCAGCAACAATCAATGAGCTTCATAACCCAAAACTTGCTACCGCTTTTACAAAGCCAACCACAGCTAAACATCAGCAAACTTTCAGCCAATTTACCGGAAGGAAAGATATCAGGTCACAGCAACAATCAATTAGTTGGAATTGATGCAATGCCAGATGCAACTGCAGACCCTAAATTCTGGATCGATCACACAGTTTCAGAAACGCAACTAGAACTAGATAAAGATGTCGCAAACTTATTATTCACTCGTTACGTGACTAGCCAGTTGCAACTAAACCCACAAACGGCCGAGATGTCACAAGAAGAAATAGAACTTATCGCAGCACAGCAAGTACCAAACATGATCGAAGGACTCAAGTTACAAGGCTTTCTAGTGGAAAAGGATGATAAGTTGATATTAGAGTTCTCACTCAAGGACGGAAATGCAGTTTTGAATGGCAATGCTATCCCTTTGCCCTACTAACTTTGCAAAAAACCACGAGAAAAGGTAGCTTAACCGTTACCTTTTCATCGCTCCACAACAAAAACGCACAAATATTAAGCAAACGGTGATATCAGCCATACAAAATAATGACAACGCCAAAAAAACTGCTTATACTGCGCACCGTTTTGGAAATCCAAGTTCCAAACATCCTCAAATGGCCCGATAGCTCAGTTGGTTAGAGCATCCGACTCATAATCGGCAGGTCCCCTGTTCAAGTCAGGGTCGGGCCACCATTTTCTCCCCCGCATCCCTTTAAAAATAAGGGGTTGCGAGTTTTAACAGCGTTTTTTTACACCCTTTTTTACGGCTCTACCCAATAAACGGGGATCAGCATTCATCTTACCCGATTGATAACACCATCCCGACCACAATGGGTCATCACTCTTATTTGATAGTTTTCGAATAATTGACGAGATTCAACATTCAAAGATCAATAGCTGCATTACTAAGTGTCTAAAAACACGGTCTCCAACCAATCAATAAATACTTTTACCCGCGAAGCATGCTGTCTATTGCGTGGGTACAAAATAGATACTGGGGAAGGAGTGGGAGGATAATTTTCCAGTATTGGAATCAATGTACCGTTTTTTATATCTGATTGAACATGATAACGAGGAACCTGGACAATACCTAGGCCTAATCTCGCCGCAGCCACTAATGATTCGGCAGCATTAACGGTCAGTGATATTTTGGGAGAGACGGTTTTTATCGTGCCTTCAATGCAGAACTCCAGCGGCGTTGCCACGCTACTTCCCGTAGCCCGAAAACCAACGATTTTGTGGGTTTTGAGATCTTTTATACTAGCTGGGGTACCAAATAGCCTCAAATATTCGGAAGAGGCCACTGTTACCTCTTCCAATAACACAATTTGTTTACTCACTAAGTCTTCTACTTTTGGCGTTCCAACCCGAATGACACAATCAATACCTTCACGAATGACATCTGAAAACCGGTCACCCTCACTCATATACAGCTCAATGTCCGGGTAAGCGGTTAGAAATTGCGGGAGTTTAGGCATTAAGAAGTGGCGAGCCAACGTTCCATGTACATCGACCCGTAATCCTCCTTTGGGCTTTGCCCCTGAAAATACGGTCTCTGCATCATCAACGTCTTGGATTATCGATAAACATCGTCGATAAAATGCTTCACCATCTATAGTTGGAGTGACTTGTCGCGTCGTCCTCTCAAGTAAAACAACACCAATTCTTTTTTCAAGCCTCTTCACCACATCGGTCACTGTGGAACGGGCAATATTCAAGTCTTCGGCGGCTTTGGTAAAGCTCTGTCTCTCCAAGACCCGCGTAAACACGCGCATAGCATCGATTCTGTCCATTATTATTCATAATTTTCGGATAGTCATTCCGAATATTAGCTAATTATTCGGAATATGAAAAATGATACTTTCTCAATCGCTCAAACAAACAATCTTTTCTGAGGAATAATTATGATAAGTATTAACAAAGTAGCTTTAATAACCGGCGCTTCAAGAGGTATCGGGGCCAGTATCGCTAGACGCTTGGCAAATGATGGGTTTGCCATAGTGGTGAATTATGTAGGAAGTGAAAACGCTGCAAGAAATGTAGTTACACAAATTACAGAGGCTGGTGGCCGCGCAATTGCTCACCAAGCTGATGTATCTGATGCCGCTTCGGTGAGTTCCATGTTCGACCAAGTGGAATCAACATTAGGGAATGTTGAGGTGCTAGTGAACAACGCTGGAATTATGGATCTTCAACCTCTTGCCAAAGCGGATGCACAACACGTCGACAGACAAATTGATATTAATCTCAAGGGGACGATCAATACTCTGCGAGAGGCTTCAGTCCGGCTTAATCATGGCGGAAGTGTGATCAACTTTTCGACAAGTGTGGTGGGTCTCAAACTAGAGAATTACGGTGTATATACTGCTACAAAATCGGCTGTAGAAACCCTAACGGCAATTATGGCCAAAGAGATGCGTGGAAAAGATATTAGGGTTAACGCCGTGGCTCCGGGGCCGACAGCAACTGAATTGTTTTTAAACGGCAAATCGGACGAGTTGACAGACCGTATGGCCAAAATAAGTCCGCTTGGGAGACTTGGAACACCAGATGATATTGCATCTGTAGTGTCGTTCCTGGCAAGTACAGATGGGGGCTGGGTTAATGGTCAGGTAATACGTGCCAATGGCGGAGTCATTTAAGGAGTCCCCCATATCAAAAAGGTAATTTGGGTTACTTATTATTCATGGACAGCCACAAACTAGACAATATGTGGTTCATGGACAGCCACAAACTAGACTAGAACTAGACTCTTAGGAAAATAGAATCAACTATGCTTTAGTATGATTAATTCAGGGAGTGAATTATGCCACTGGCAAGGAAGCGACAAATCAATCTTTCAGATACCCCTTATTATCATTGTGTATCCCGATGTGTCCGGCGTGCCTTTTTGTGTGGTGAAGATGAACTGACAGGGAAAAGCTATGAACATCGTCGCCAGTGGGTAGAAGACAGGTTGTTGTTTTTAACAACCGTATTTGCCATCGAAGTTTGTGCCTATGCAGTGATGAGTAATCACACCCATGTGGTGTTACATGTTAATGCTGACAAAGCTAAACATTGGACGGATACAGAGATTGCTCAGCGCTGGCACAAGCTTCACAAAGGAACCTTGCTCTCACAAAGGTTAACCTCAAAAGAAACTCCCGTGTTCACAGACGCTGAACAAATCACACTCCAGTCAACCTTGTCCGTTTATCATAATCGCTTAACCGACATTAGCTGGTTTATGCGAGAATTAAATGAGCCGATTGCTCGACAAGCGAATCAGGAAGACGACTGTACCGGTCACTTTTGGGAAGGGCGATTCAAGTCACAAGCACTATTGGATGAACATGCATTGGCAGCTTGCATGGTGTACGTAGACTTAAACCCTATCCGGGCAAAAATGGCAACAACCCCAGAGTCATCTAACCACACTAGTGTGAAACGCCGTATTCATGATTTTAAGAAAGGTTATCAGCCCTCTACGTTAATGCCTTTTGTTGGCAACCCAAAGCAGCCACAACCGCAGGGACTAATGTTCGATTTAGTCGAATATCTTAAGTTGGTTGACCTATCTGGTCGCAGTCTTAATCCCAATAAAAGAGGGGCAATTGATATGAGTGAATCACCCATATTGCAACGTTTAGGGTTGGATGAACACACCTGGCAAGATATATTTTTGACCTTTGAAACCAATTTTAGCGTGGCTGCAGGGCAATCAGACACCTTGAAACGCTATAAGCGAAAACGTCGGCAAAAGAATTCTGTAGGCTAACGACTCCACTAAAGTCACTTTTCATTTCAATTGTTTCTTTGCACAAGAAATACTCTTCACATCACCCTAAATCAATCTTAATCGCGTTCATTCGGCAAAAAATGAACTTGCCTCATCTGTTTATCTAGATAATGAGCATATTAAAACCTTTTCGTTATCATCCACTCATTATTAAAAGCAAAAAATATGCTATCTAAAAATGTGGCTGTCCATGTTGTTGTCATGCTATCTAAAAATGTGGCTGTCCATGTTGTTTATGTTGTTTGTCATGCTGAAAAATGGATCAAAATTACTTAAATCAATAGAAAGTGTGACTTAAAGAAATAATTGTAAAACCTATAATTAATTTTTAAAAAATACTGATAAACACCTTTTTTAAATATGAAACATTATTTACTATGTAAATAGATTGTAAGTGCGCTCTATTATTTTGTTTAGCCTTTACGATCATTAAATTCATTTAATAGGCGCCCATTCGATCCGCAATCAAAGCATTAGGCATAAATCTCTTTTACTTAAATAAGAAACTATCATGCAAATAAGAAAATCACTTAAATCTTTGTTAATGGGTGTTATTGCGGGTTTAGTCAGTATAAGCATCCATGCTAAGCAACCAAATATTGTGCTTATTCTAGCCGATGATATGGGTTATGAATGTTTATCTGCCAATGGTTGTGCCGGATATAATACACCGGTACTAGATGAACTGGCTGCTCAAGGCGTTAGATTTGAACATGCTTTTGCTAATCCTAAATGCACGCAATCACGTGTTAAGTTAATGACAGGGTTATATAACTTACGCAACTATAAACGATTTGCGAAGCTTGATAGGAGCCAAACCACCTTTGCCCATTATTTAAAAAGTGCCGGTTATAAAACGGCCATTGCGGGTAAATGGCAATTGGGTAAAGAAATAGACTCACCTCAGCATTTTGGTTTTGACAGCTCCTGGCTGTGGCAACATACTCGCCCTCGTTTACGTGAAGGTACCAAGCATGATAGCCGGTACCCTAACCCTCAATTAGAATTTAATGGTAAAGCTGTTAATTTTTCAGGAGGTGAATATGGTCCCGATGTTTTAGTTAATCAACTCACTGGCTTTATTGAGCGCAACCAAGATCAGCCTTTTTTACTGTATTACCCTATGTTGCTGCCACATTGGCCATTCGATGCCACGCCTGATTCGGCCGATTGGGATGGAAAATCACTAGGTTCAATTTCAGAAAAAGGACCCGGCGGAGTTAAAGAGCAAACAGCTCATTTCAAAGACATGGTGCAATATGCCGACAAAATGGTGGGGAGTATTATTGATAAATTAGACGCCTTAGGTTTGCGCGAAAACACCCTAATTATTTTTGTTGGTGACAATGGCACCGACAAACCTATTACTACTCAATGTCCTGACAAGTTAGTTAAAGGCGCTAAAGGTACATTAACCGACGCCGGTACTCGTGTACCGTTGATTATTAACTGGCCCGGTGTCATCCAACCAAAAGTAAATCATACACGTTTAGTTGAGCTCTCTGATATTTTGCCCACCTTACTTGATTTTACAGGTATACCATTAGCCGAAGATTACCCACATCATGGCCTTAGCTTGAAACCTTTATTATTAAACGACCAGCAGCAATACGCTCAACAGGCTAATAAAAGCCACATTCAAATTAGCTATAAGAAAGATACTTGGATTAGAAATTTCAATTATGGTGTCAAAATTAGCGATATAGGGAAAGATACTATTTACGAAAAATATAATGGTCACTATCAAACTAAGTCGGTTCAGTTAGATGAATTGTCAGCACAAGAAAAACAAATATTTTCAAACTTACAAGCTTTAATGAAACGCTAAGCCCACGATATTTAAAATATAACTGAAGTAAAAAGTAAACCTTACAAAAAAAGGCTGTAGCAAATTATTTATGCCTATATGACGCTACATTTAGACGATAATACGACGAGTATAAATACAATGAAAAAATTACCACTGTTGTTAACGAGCTGTTTGTTATTCACTATGGCAACTGCACAAAGTAAGATTCAAAATGTTGTGGTTATCTTCTCTGATGACCAAGGGTATGAAGACCTTAGCTCTTTTGGATCAAAAAAAGCGGATACACCCTATATTGATCAGTTAGCAAAAGAGGGAATGAAATTAACCAGCTTCTATGTAGCCTCTTCCGTTTGTTCGCCTTCAAGAGCGTCTTTGTTAACTGGCAGAATGCCGGTGCGTGCAGGTGCTCAGCACGTAGTTTTCTCAAGTCCTGCTGTCTATACTGGAAAGGGCTTACCACCACAAGAAATCACGATTGCGGAATTGTTAAAACAAAAAAATTACGCTACTGGTCTTATTGGTAAATGGCACCTCGGTCATGAAAAAGCCTATTTGCCTACTGCTCAGGGGTTCGATTACTTCTATGGCCTGCCATATAGTAATGACATGTCCATTGCGCCTAATATGGACATAGCCGAAGATATTGTTTTAAATGAAGGTTATACCCTTGAACAATTACATTACGATGCCAATCAAATAGCAACTAACGGCCTGAAAGCTTATAAAAAACTAAAGAGAAAAGTCCCCTTAATGAGAGGCAATCAGGTTATCGAATATCCCGCTAATCAATCAACCTTGACAGAGCGATATACAAAAGAAGCAGTATCATTTATTAAAAGAAATAAACAGAAGCCGTTCTTTTTATATTTCGCACATACTTTTCCACATTTGCCCATTTTTACCGGTGAAAAATTCAAAGGCTCAAGCAAAGGTGGTCCGTTTTATGATGCAGTACAAGAAATTGACTGGAGCGTAGGTGAGGTAATGAAAGCCTTAAAAGAACAAGGTTTAGACAAGAATACCTTGGTTATTTACACTTCTGACAACGGACCGAACAGCAAAGGCTCAGCGAAGCCATTACGAGGTAGTAAATTTACAACCTACGAGGGAGGCTTACGTGTACCAGGTATTATATGGGCACCCACAGAAATAGAGCCAACCGTAAGCGACGAAATTGTTTCAGCACTCGATTTATTTCCAACCATTGCAAACTATGCTGGAATTGAGTTACCCAAAGATAGAATTTACGATGGGGTTGATATTTCTCGCTTTTTAAGCGGTGAACAAAAAGATTCTCCTCGTAAAGAGATATTTTATTACTCTGCTAATACCAGCACCGTAGATGGCATCAGATTGGGCGATTGGAAGTTTATTTATAAAGGCTTCAATCCAAACCAACAACAGAAAATTAACGGCCAAGAACTCAGTGAAAAGTTGTATAACATTAAGCTGGATGCGCCAGAAAAAGAGAACTTAATTAACAAATACCCTGAAAAAGTAAAAGCATTAAAAGAACGTATGGAGTGTTTCGATATTGCTTTAAAACAAGATGTAGAAAGCAAATACGGAAAATAGCCGAATAAATGGTGCTCGTCAGACAGACAACGGGTTGAGCATATTCAACCCATTAACCAAGCTGAGAATCATAAGAACTCTATTGTGTTGTTTTCAAACTTTAATGCAGGGTTGCGGGGAGCTAAAGCCCACTTAATTCACGATTGCTTGATAGTTTTTTACACCGTAAGTTTTCCGCCAATTTCTCTAACTAACATTTTTTGAATATTATCTTTTGGGAATACTATTTAAGGTATACCAAGCTTTGGTATGAAACTCAGATAAGCCCTTGCCTAACACGGTTTTTGATAGATCTATTTCATATACACGTGATGTATGTTCTGCAGGTCTATTTTCATCAACCTTGAAGTTTTCGACCGTTACACGGAAAGACTTGCCGTCTTTACTCCAATTGCTAATTGCTGTTTTCTCAACACGCATCTCTTTTTCTTCTGAACCATAATTAGCGTTTTCTAGGTAGTACCACGAACTAATCACTAAATTGTCAAAAGTGTGGCGTTCAGATTTGCTTATTGGTTTAGTTAAATTAACCTTGAATCCATCGGCTTGCACTTCAATAGAATAAATTGACTGAGGCACAGTTTCTCCATCGTAAACGATGCGCTGTAAGGCATTTAAGTTGCCGCCTTTGGGCCACCATCCTCTGCCTGTTTGCCCAATCCATAAGCTATTATCTAAAGGTGAAAATGTTAACCTCATTGCCCCCGATGCAGTAACCGCCATAAAGGGTAATAATGCTGATTGCTCTACCCCGTTTACCGTTTCAGTATGCACTCTAAAGATGTTTGATTTAGTTTGGTCACCAATGAACATTTGTCCTTTATACGGACCAAAACCGCCGCCTGTTGTATCCCACACAGGACTACCAGGTGAATTCATTGCGCGTCCATGAGGTAACAAACCAACAGGTAAATCGCGCTTACCTTTCATTTCGTCCCATTGAATATCAGGGCTTGTTGGCGTCTTTCCTGGTACATCGACTAAACTCGCCGGATGTCCATAGTAAGCATTTGGCTTTAAAACATGCAGTTTCGAGGTACCTTGGAAATCACCTTGATTATCCGTATAGTACATTTTTCCGTCAGCATTTATTGCTAGTCCCGCAGGGCTTCTCATACCATTGGCGTATGGGATGGTGTTGCCATTGGCATCTACTTTCATTGCCCAACCACGGTAACCTCCTCCCGTTCCCATTGTGCCTTCTGCGCGATAACTACCCGATAAACCATGTCCCAAATTTAAGGTGTAGAAATACTCGTTAGCAGAGGTTTTAATTGGACCATGTAAATACTCATGATAATTAGAACTAAAGGTAAAACTATCCGACAGGTTAACCCTAGATTCGGCCCAACCATCATCATTAACATCGCTTAAACGAGTGAGTCCAGATTTTTCACCTACAACAATCGTATTCTCGCTATCAACAACCACACCTAATGAGTCAAAAATACCTTCAGCAAATTGCTGCCAATTATTGTCTGTAATTTTCCACACACCCGATGTTCTAGTACTAACATAGGCGCTACCTTGCTCAGTAAAAGCGATACCTAATGGTTCAAACAACACTTGTCTTCCAAATTTATCATTTGGCGCTAATGAATTTTCAAGACGATACCCTGCTGGTAAAGATGCACTTTCACTGAAAGCGTCGCTCCAAACAAGGGCTTGTTTTTCATTACTTTGCTTAACGACCTTATCGTTTAATTCATTAAATTTAGGTGCCTTTTTAAAGCTTGCGCTAAACGTGACCAATTGGTTTACACCTTTGGGTAAATGCCAAACCTTGCCAGTCACTTTACCGTGCGATACCTGAATATTTATCAGTGAGGTGTCAGCTAAAGATAAGCGTAAAGCTGACGCTGTTTTTACCTTAAAGTTAGCCTGTATTTGGTTGTCATCAGTAATGTTTATTTGCGCCGATACACTGTTATTTTCAACACGATAATTAAACCAAGGAATTTCGCCTTGTTCCGTATTCACACCAATAAACCCAGCATCGGTTTCGGCCATATACTCGGCAAATTCTTTGTTGTCATTTAAGTTTGCAATCACGCTTTCTTCTGAGGTATCACTTGGTTCTTTAAAGGTAAAATCGACGGCCTTTCCATTTGATAAAATCGGTTGAAATAAGTGGGTGTATGATGTTGTATCCCACTTTACTGCGCCTTCACCAATCTCACTGGCCTTGTCAGCCCGATTCTTTTTCTCGTTTTTTAAAGACAAAAAGCGACCCGACCAAATTAGCTCAACCGCTAAGGTGCGAGGGTCAAAGCTGTAGTTACGTGCATTGGGTAAACCAACATGATATGCGCGACCAGACACTTCAGGCCCAATATTAACGCGAACTAACCTTGGCTTATTGCTAACGAGTTCTGCACTTAAATCTTCTGTTAACACATATGGCTTTTCTGGTGCTTCTTGCCAAATATAAGCGGGACCTTTATCTTTACTTTCATTCAGCGTTTTTAAGTAACTCAATATTGCAGTGATATCACTATTAGATATTGCTTCCGCGTTGTATGACGGCATGATAGGTAAAAACTGTTTCGTCGAATTATCTGCGTTATTTCTTACTGCTAAGTATAATGCCGACTGTCGAAGTGACTGCATTAGATAGTGATCATCTGCTTTAATTTTAGTTATATGTTGCTCTGCGCTGTCATAAACTCTTATTACTTTCGTATTGTCAGAAAACACACCAAATAAATTTGGCCCCGATTTTACTGCATTCGAATTTTTATCTATCGTATGACACTCTTTACAGCCTTTATCTTGAAAGAGTTCTTTACCTTGTTTTACAAGATTAATCATGGGTTTGCCCGTATTCACTCCTAACGGTATTTCATTTCCAGCTTTTAGGGGTCTCGCAGCGGGTATATGTGAAAAATCTTTAGGCTCGATAACTAAATTTCGAAAAGCAACAGGGGCACTATTCCCAATAAGGAAAATCGGTCCGTGAGATGTTTCATTTAGATATTGAGCATCTTGACTTGGGCCGGTAGCAACTTGGTTTTTATGAATCGGCACACCATTTAATTTTACTGAAATAAACTGCGCATATTCAGTTTTTAACCCATCGTTATCGAAACGAGGTGCCTTAAAATCTATTTCAAGCGTTTGCCATTGTCCGGGTGGTTTTGAAGGATTAGCCTTCGGTTTTACACCATCATATCTAACGTTACGTTCTCGTTCTTCGTCATATCGATGGTCAATCCCTCCCATACTCGTAGGTCTTATTTTTTTGGCTTTATACATATCCGCTATATTGATTCGGTACCGACCAAGAATAGAGATACCTGATCTAGTTTTTGGCGTTATATTAACGTCAACACTAAAATGAAAATCTTTATATTGCTGGTGTGTTTCTAATAAGTTTCCTTTAACAAGTAAATTATCTTTGCCACGATTTAGCAATACTGCGTCGCCTTGAGCCAGGGTAAACCCAAGCATATCTTCTGTTATTGTCGCATCACCTACTTTCTGCCACATAGTATTTGGTTTAAAAGCAATACCATCAAAATTAAAATTTTGGCTACCATCCGCTACCTCAACCTTAGTAGTCGGCCTGTCATCAAAAGCGCCACAGCCATTTAAAAATAACGAGATACTGAATAATCCCAAGCAGAACAAGGGTATTTTAGGTGTCATTTTTTTCATTACTTTCTCTCTACGAAACTCTTTGCTTCGATTATTAAAGTTTTCTTAACCAAATATTTCTGAAGCTAACTTTGGAGCTATGATCTTGTATTTTTATGGCCTCACAACCATGGTGTTCGTAACTTGGCGCGCCGCGAGAAACCGTGCTACCTAATATTTCTCTGTGGTTTTGAATCAATACACCGTTATGAAGAACCGTGATAAACGCAGGTTGGGTTAACTCTTGTTTATTGTTAAATTGAGGTGCGGTATAAATAATGTCGTAACTTTGCCATTCCATCGTCGGTTTACTTGCATTTACCAAAGGAATTGACTGCTTATATATAGCGCCAGCTTGGCCATTGGCATAAGTTTCATTATCGTGGGAGTTGAGTATTTGAACTTCGTATCTCTCTTGAATGAAAATTCCACTATTACCGTCTTTTTGCCCAGATTTGTGTTTTATGGGGCTCGGTATACGCCATTCGATATGTAGTTGAATATCACAGAATTTTTCTTTAGTTCTTATATTTTGAGGTCCTTTGACGCGAGACGGAATTGTCATTACGCCATTTTCAACATCCCAGGTTATAGGCTCCCCCATAAATTTCCCATTGGCCTGCTCCCACGCATTTGTGCTCGTTCCATCAAACAACACAATCGCATCAGAAGGAATATTATTATTCACTTGGACTTTCTTAACGGGTTGCCAAACTTCGGTAAGGCTAGGTGATATTGAATTACTCTCTTTTGCTAATACAGTTATTGAGGTGGCAATTAGAATACTTAGCAAAGTGTACTTTACACGGTTCATTGCTTTTCCTTAGTAAATAAAACACATAGGCGTAGCACAGCGATTAGCTTTGTTTTTGCCCCTCATTAGCTAATACTCTTGTAAAAGGGGTTGCGCCTTATTTAATCGACCAAATTGAGTGTTGTTTCTCGTCACGTAGAAAGTAAAACTTCATAATCATCTTCGAACATCAACGTAGCGCCCGAATAAGCAATTACAATTAATAAACACCCACCTTTTGCATCATTGTTGATATCTCTTTCATTATTTTTTACATAATAAATGGTATCTCATATTTAAAACAAGAAGTTTATTAACATTTAAAAAATATTGATTTACAAAAACAAAGTGAATTTGAAATATTATTTTAAAAATTCATGGCTATTTTTAAAAAATATCGACAATTACACTGTTTTAAATGTGGAACATTATTTATTTTGTAAATTATTAGAAAATAAAATGTTAATTTTTAACACCAAGAACGGGTGTTAAAGATTTTTTTATAGATAGCAAGAATTAACATACTTAAACGAAATTAACTGTTATTAACTACCTTATATTAATGATCGATGAGCCAATATATGAACGATAATTCATTGACCTAATTCATGGACTGGACTAATTCATGGACGGACTAATTCATGGACAGCCACAAACTGGACTAATTCATGGACAGCCACAAACTGTACTATCAATTTTTCGCGTTTAGTTACACTCAAGGAAATAGAATTCGACGAGGTTCAACATGCCACGAGCAGGGAAGCGACAAATCATCCTTTCTAATAATCTTTATTATCATTGTGTATCACACTGTATTCGACGGGTCATTTTGTGTAGCGAAGCGAAGAGAAAATAAACTGAAAAGCAACAGCTACTAGCAACATCGCCAGTGGGTATAAGGTAGGTTGTTGTTTTTAATTTATATTGGCAGGCATGAAATTATATAACTAGCAACCCATCGCCATACTCAGTATTAAGTAGACGATGGGGAGTGGCTAAACGATTTAGCACCATCGATTATAATGATTTATGAGAAGTTACGGCTGCCATATCCGCGGTGTTACTGTATTTTCCGCCTGTCAAAAAGTCATTCATGTCATTCGCATTGCTACCGTATTGTTCGATGAATGTCATGAATTGTAAATCGTTACAAGTCACTTTTGTTGCCACATAACGTTTACTCAATCCAGATTTTTTAATGGCCTGTGACATTTTTATCTTACTGCCTTCAGTGGCAACAGCACAAAGATTACTGGTAACGTAATTGTCGGCGGGAACCACAACATTTGAAGCGTTTACGACACCGATTGAGGCAAGGGTTAATGCTGCAGTTGCGATTACTTTAGTTAGTGTGTTCATCATATTTTCCTATTTCCGTTGATTGTTGTAAGTCTTCAAAGTGACTTGACATGACTTTGCAACGACGATGCCAAAATTAAATACCAATATAAAACAATCACTTATGATTTTTAGTGAAATTTAAATCTAATTTAGAGAATGAGAAAATTTAAAGAGTGGCTATTTTGACCAAATATTAGTTAATTTAACTTTTATGGCAAAATCACCCAATAATTGGACTTAGTGTTAATTAATGATTAAGTGGGACTTACTGTTAATGAAAAGGAACCAAAATTATCAGTAGGACAAATGACAGCATTAATTTAACTCTTTATACTTCAGTTACCATTTGGTTTATATAAGTTGGTTGATAACAACCCCACGAGTACGTTTTAATGCAACACAATATACAACGGGGTTTTACCCTAATTGAACTGATTATTGTCATTGTCATTCTAGGGATTCTCTCTGTAGTAGCCGCGCCTCGATTTATTGATTTACAAGGTGATGCTGTAACAGCACAAATGACTAGTTTAGAAGGTACTTTAAAATCAGCTAACACGCTCACCTATACTAAAGCGGTTTTATCAAACCAACACAAGTTGGCTCTTGGTTCAGTTTCTCTAGGCGACACAACCGTTAGCACGACATTGGGTCACCTTACACCTGTGGGTACTAATGTTGTCAAAATACTGCAGGGTTCTTATGAAATTATGCTCAATGCTAACGATACTATTACCGCCGATTGGGGAGTGTATGATTTACCCAGTGGCGACTCTATTTATATAGTCCCTAAAGGCTATGCAACCTTTGATAGCTGTAGTTTATTGCACAATGTGGACGCTAGTAATATTGCTGAACCGGTTTTCTATAGCCTGACAACGACTGGTTGCTAGCCATTCAGTTGGCTGGAGATATCTACGGATTTACATTTGACAAGTGATACATGGACAGCCACAAACTAGATTAGAACTAGACTCTTAGGAAATTACTGGACGGAAATTACAGAAATTACTAGATGAAATTACTGGACAGGCATAATAAGAGGACCCTATTTGATCAATCGGTTAAGCGCTGGATATAAGTGCCGATAGCTGGCGTGATGGAGAAAATTATTGGAAGATTTAACAACTTGACTAGAAAAGGTTGTTAACTAAAAAAACTATAAATGTTGACGTCTAAAAGTAAGCGGACGTTGGAGTTTCTGACCGGCTTAATCAAATTGCAATCAACACCTAAACTGTACCATACACATTTTGTTTTTTAATAACCGCGATTGATGTACTGATTAAAATACGATCTTATCTTTTCCATGTTCTTTTGCTGTGTAAAGTTTGTTATCGGCTGCAGAAATCATACTTGCCACGTTTTTATGTTTCCCTTTATCAAGCTGTTGCACCCCAACACTGAATGTAACATTCTGCTCTTTAGGTACTCCATCAATCTCTGCACTGGAAAAATTATGTTTGATACGCGCAAAAATATTCTTAGCCACTGGTTTGGTGCAATTAGGCAAAACGATCAGCCATTCTTCACCACCATAACGTCCATACTTGCCATATTTAACATCATCACGCATAGACATTTTGCATGCTTTAGAAAAGGCGATTAGCACATTATCACCAACATCATGGCCATATGTATCATTAAATTTTTTGAAGTTATCCAAATCGATTAGGGCTATGATTAGCGATTTCCCTTCTGATACAGGCTCGCTGAAACAACTGTTGGCATACTCTAAAATAGCGCGTCTGTTTGGACAGCGGGTTAAATGATCTCTAAGCGCCATCGTCTTAAAGCTATCTCTAAGTTGTACTTGTTTGTAAAGAGTATACGTGACGATAATTAGTGAGATGGCAATTATGAAAATCACCAAATACCATAGCTTTTGCTGTTTGTTTTGTTGTTCAATTTTGTATTCTTGACGTTCGTTTTTCTCTGTAAGAAGTCGGTTTTCGGTTTCTTTCAATTCGGAGTCCAGTTGAATTCTCTGTCTTTCGACTTCTTGCTTTTTCTTTTGAAAATGATCTTTTTTAATTATTTCAATATTGTCTTTTGTCAGCTCGAAGGCGGTTTTATAATTTCCCTTTAACGCTTCTAAATTTGCAAGTAGTTGCTGATACCTGATGGTATTATCTGAGGTCGGAAAAAACTTTAAGAGACGTTTACTTGACGCTAAACTTGTCTGCGCTTTAGCTATGTCTTCAATCGCAATGTAGGCTTCGGTCAGTCCATTGTAAGACCAAAATTCAGACATTTTATCGTCTAATGCTGCGAAAAAGGGGCCGGTTTGATTATACAACTCTATCGCTTCAGACCAATGATGTTGCTTAATCGCAAGGTCTGCAAGACCTCTTTTTGACCACATTAGGCCGATATCATCTTTTAATTCTTTATTGATTATAATTGATTTTTCATACATCTCTTTTGATTTAGAAAAGTTCTCATTCAATAAGTAGGCTTTTCCAAGATTGTACAAAATAACTGATTGGTCAAATCTCGTATTTTTTTCAATACTAATTTCAAGTGATTTTAAATAATAGGCAATGCCTTCTTCAAAATTCTCCAGTCGAACGTTCGCCGTCCCTAATTCACCTGAGACCTCATCAAGAAAACTAAGATCATTTAATTTTTCTGCAATATTGTAGGCTTTTCGCAACGAAACCAAGGCTTCAGTATAATCACCTACTCGACTTTTCATTCTTCCCGCGGCTAAATAAATTTGTCCAATAAGGTCCTCGTTTTGAATTGTTTCCGCTTGAGTAAGTAAAAAACGATATTTATTGTTTAGTTCCTCTGAGTAGCCCTGCCTTTCGAGAACGTTTAACTCGGCTATCGCCAAGCGCACTAGAATAACTGCATTATCAAATTCTTGAGCAACTGGAATAACTTCACCCAATTGCTCCTGAGCTTCCGAAATTCTCTCTAGATTTACCAGTTTTTCAATTTTTAATGTTATCGCTTCAAGATAAACCTTGCGCCAACCTCTTTGTTTGCTTTGGGATATTATGGGGTCAAGAGTTTGAATAGTGTCCATAGGTGACGTCTGCTTGTCATCACCCAAATCGGAAAGGTATATCAGAGTTTCTTGTTCTGAACGCTCAATGACTTGCGCTTGAGAATATGCTGATATAACAACAGTAAAGATGCCAATTAAAACCAAGCGAATGTAATGTTTCATATATCCCTTCTATTAACACAAAGCGTGTCAATAACTGCAATTTTAGTTAAGCATGAGCATAACGCTAACAAACAACACTAATATTTTTGAATTATTAATAGTTACGCCTATTTAACGTCGGCAATTCTAATTTAATTAACTGAGTTAGTTTGTCGATTATTAACGATGTAAAGGGGCTAAATAGATCAAATTTATAACCTACAATTTACATGACAGCCATTAAATTGACTAGCACTTTGTCGCTTTAGACGAGCTTAAGGTAAAAGCTGTTTGAATAAGACCATTATTATTAATTGGTTCTCTTAGTAACCAGCTTTTACTTTTAAGAATTGAACCGAATATCAAAAATCAAAATTCGTATTTTGTGTTTGCGCCCAATTTGTTTTGACTTTGTTCAGTGTGCGAATTTGTTAAAACAGTACAAGTCATTGTAAACGCAGCGTGAATTAAATTAATAAATCGTACACTAGGATTTACGCTTTTATCTAGTTCATAAAAACCTAATAAATAAGCGGGCTAGAGCATAGAATTACCTATATTTCTTAGCGTATAATATCGTCATCAAAGAATAAAAATCTCATCAATTCTAAGTACTGTTGCGGTTAGCAAAATCAGTCTTATATTGGTTCTAATATCCCTACAATAATTAAGCTGGCCTGGGTACCTCGATTATTTTTACGATAAACGAGGAAGGGTTTTGTATTTCGTTTTGTGATCTTAGTCACTTAAGTCTAAAAAGGTAATGTATGTCTGCTCCACAATCTAATCAGGATGCAACGGTTTGGCCCATTCTGATAATGGCACTTGGCTCGTTTGTATTAGGGCTGACCGAGTTTTCGTCGATGTCGATGCTCCCGTTAATCGCCGACTCGTATAATGTTTCGCCTTCACAAGCTGGAAATGTGATTAGTGCGTATGCAATTGGTGTGGTAATTGGAGCACCATTATTTATGTTGTTAACCAATAGAACGAATCGTCGCACTTCCCTGATTATTTTTGTGGCTATGGTTCTGCTTGGCAATGGTTTTAGTGCAGTTGCATCGAGCCTAACTGAGCTTATAGTTTATCGAGTGCTCTCTGGCCTACCCCATGGAGCTTATTTTGGTACCGCATTGCTGATAGCCGCGAGCATGGCACCGAAGGGTAAACGCGCAAGTTACATGGCAAAAGTGTTTGCCGGCCTGACCATTGCGACCATTGTGGGTGTCCCTATGGCAACCTTAATTGGTCAGTCGATGAGCTGGCGAGTCTGTATGGCGATTGTTGCTGTATTGGCGTTAATTACGTTGGTGTTAATTTATTGGTTAGTACCGAGCTGTCCGGTGACAGAACCAAGCAAATTACGCGAAGAGTTTGCCGTTCTGAAAAATAAGTTAGTGTGGTCAATTTCCGGTATTATTTTTGTTGGTTTCGGTGGTGTATTCTGCATTTATACTTATTTAGCGGATACCATTATGAACGTCACACAAACTCCTTTAATTACCATTTCTATTGCGATGATGATGTTTGGTGTAGGAACGACAATTGGTAATTTGCTGATCAGTAAATTGGCTGATCATGCTCCGATCAGTACCACAGGTATAGCATTGCTTTGCAGTGTTGGCATTTCCCTAATGTACGTGTTTGCAGCGAGTAATATTTGGTGGTTATATATTACCGTATTTTTGTTGGGCGCAAGTGTCGGCTTGGCCGCGGTAATCCAGTCGATGTTACTCGACGTCTCGCCGAAAGGTCATGCAATGATAGGTGCGCTGGTGCAATGTGCTTTTAACACTGCCAATGCAATTGGACCTATGGTGGGTGGCGCAATGTTAGCGTCAGGCGCCAGCTTTAATGAAGTTGGCTACGCCTCAGCAATGCTTTTCTTTGGCGGATTTATTATGTGGGCATTAAGCTATATGCAAATGCGCAACCGAGATATGCAACCAGCAATGGGTTAAATGCTCGATTAAAGGAGCTCCGGCTCCTTGCTGTGCATCACTTGAATTTCTCCAGCTGCAAAAATTACGACCTTTTAGACGACCTTTTAGACAGCCACAAACTAGACTAGCACTTTGACACTATCAACTAAGCTATAGGTATAAGGTTCATAAGGAAGAACAATGCCCTTAGCAAGGAAGCGTCAAATCTGTTTGACAGATACCCCCTACTACCACTGCGTTTCTCGCTGTGTACGCCGAGCATATTTGTGCGGGGAAGATAAATTCACAGGAAAAAGTTTCGAGCATCGCCGTCAATGGGTTGAAGATAGGTTACTGTTTTTGTCCACTGTCTTTGCTATTGAAGTCTGTGCCTTTGCGATTATGAGCAACCATTCCCATGTGGTATTGCATGTGAATGTAGAAAAAGCCAATGACTGGACTGATAAACAAGTGTGTTCAAGATGGCATAAACTCCACAAGGGAACATTGTTAACCCAAAAGTTCATGAGTACCGATTCGCCGCTGCTCACCGATGCGCAGCGGACCACTTTACACGCTACGTTATCCATCTATCGACAGCGCTTGACCGATATCAGTTGGTTTATGCGAGAGCTTAACGAGCCCATTGCGCGAAAAGCCAACCACGAAGACCAATGCACTGGCCATTTCTGGGAAGGACGCTTTAAATCTCAAGCTTTATTAGATGAGCACGCAGTAGCGGCGTGTATGGTTTATGTGGACTTAAATCCTATCCGTGCCAAGTTAGCCAGTACTCCTGAAACTTCAGAGCACACGAGTATTAAACGACGCATACGCGATTTCAAAAAAGGAAAACAGCCAACAACTTTAATGCCTTTTGTGGGCAATCCTACACAACCTCAACCACCTGGACTGACATTTAATCTCATCGACTATCTAAAATTAGTCGACCTATCAGGACGTAGCCTGCATCCCAACAAAAGTGGCTCAATAGATATTGATGAATCCCCCATTTTACAACGACTTGGTTTGGATGAAAAATCCTGGCAATGTTTATTCTCAAGCTTTGAAACATCGTTTAGTGTGGCCGCAGGTCAAATCAATACCCTCAACAAATATAAACGCCGACGTCGACAGAAATACGGTTAGGATGAAGCTTTAAAGAGCTCAAAAAACCTAAATTTATGGCTTAAAGGTCCCCGCAGATGAAATGCGGTACGACGGCTGAATTTCAATCGGGTATAGCAGCGTAAAAACCAGTTTTTATCTATTTTTCTCAAAAATTCTAATTTCCGTACCCATTAAATTGCTCCTAAGCGTTAATTTATCTCGTCAAATCGGTAGATGACTAGTAATGACTGTCTATTTATTTGTCTTTTGTCTGTCTATTTTTTTTCATTTTTTTCTTTTTTTTTCGTATTGTTTTTTCTGTCCGCTTTTTCCTTTATTTGAAGTCCTTTTGAAAAATTATGCCTGTCCAATTGTGTAGTAGATGACTAGTAATGACTGTCTATTTATTTGATATTTATTTGTCTATTTATTTTGACTGTCTATTTATTTTATTTTTTGTTGATGACTGTTTATTTATTTTTTTGTCTATTTTTTTCGTATTTATTTTTCTGTCCGCTTTTTCCTTTATTTGAAGTCCTTTTGAAAAATTATGCCTGTCCAATTGTGTATGTCCAATTGTAAAAAGTTGACTTTGTGTTGAATGTTTGTCGCACAGTTATAAACATGTTAATTTTTAGATAATCTCTAAAAACTTTATTGCATGTTATATTCAAATGTAAACGGACTTGCGCAAAATGCCATCGAGTAATGAACACAACAAAAACACGAATATAGCGCTAGTCTTTCATACTTGCGTCGCACTGACCTATGTACTCACGTGTTTTTATAGCTACCCATTAGTTTTTGAATATATTTACCCCATCACTCACAGTGCATATTTTGCCTTATGCATCGCACTATTTTGCATATACAACATCTTTATTGATTTAACCGATTCAATACGAAATATTTCAACTGTTAATGACATCATCAATCAAGGACAGCTGTTGAACAAAGGTGCCTATAATGGGATGTTTCATCTTATTGGCTATCACCTTGGCACAATTGCAATACAGGCATTTATTCTGACCTATATTCTATTCATCACAATCCGAGCTGAGATTTCATTTTTACAGGGTTCACTGTTTTTCCTCTGTTCGTTGCTGTTATTTAGTCTGTATACATTCGGTTTAATTACCTTGATCAAATCCCTTTCTGCGAATTACAAATGGCTTACTTGGACGGCCCTAGTCGCGGTTGTAATCGCTTATTTTGTATCTCTTGAAATACTTGAATTTGTATTTTCTATCTCATCGCAAATTCAGCCGCGGCAATTTTTAATTGGCATATTCTCCGTTTTTTTGTGCTTGCTTTTAATAGCTTCAGGCATAACCATCGGCTTTTCGGGAATTTGGTATTTTGTTAACCGTTTTATCAAACACAATAGCGATGTGTTGCATATTTTACGAAGCAACAAACGCAACGAAAAAATTGTTAAAGGACAACACTTCTTGTTGCTTATGTTCAGTAACTCTATGTTTAACATTCACTTTTTGTTTATCCCCCTATACTTCTACTGCCTACTAACCTTCAATACCCAATCAACTCTAGTAATTCTTATCATCGCGTTAAATTTACCATTTTTGATTAAAACAGCTAGGTTATTAGAACCCCTTTCGAAAGAGTTTTTCTTTGTATTATTTAAAAGTGTCATCTCAACCTTGCTCGTTGTGACGTTTGCTTCTCATGTTATCTACTTATTAGCCTATATAGCCTACTTTGAATTGGGAAATTTACTCAATTCCCTCGGTTGGAATTTACAAGACGGTGTGTTTCCAAACTACTGGTTTTATTTTGTTCGACAACCTATTCAGTTGGACTTTTTGCTGGCTTACATTGAAGGTATAATTTACGCAATAGTATCTTCCACTATTATTGTATGGCTGTACGCAATTTTCATACGCAAAGAGCAATATCGCTTTTTATGGTTTTTGCTAACCGTTAGTATTTTTAGTTTGACTGTGTATTACGATAATTATGTAGGTCAAAGCAAAGTGGCGGCTTTAGTTCCTTGGACTTTACCACCGAAAGTATTCATCTTCTCTGCTCTACCATTTTTAGTGCATTTTATTATCAATGTTTTGGCTGGCCCTTACCGCGTTAACAGCACGTGCCATGCATGCAGTTATAAAGCTCCAAAACTTGCCAAATACTGCCCTAGTTGCGGTAGCTATTTACATATTTCTAAAACCATGGTTTTAGGTTTAGTCAAAGCATTTCACCAATCACCTTTATCATTAGAGTCGACTGAAACTGAAGGGGATGAAAAAAAGTTAGAGCATATTAGGTATCGACATGCGGGTCTCAGACAAATCATAAAGTGCCTAGGCTTGTTGAAGCAGGTTCGAAAGGCAGCGGTCGCACAAGATATGAAAGCAAGAGGACCAAAAAAGTGAACAAAGGGGCTATTAAATACCTTTGCATTTGGATGTTGAGCACTGGTTATTTGATGCTAGGTGTTATCTATTATGCAGTTATTGCAAAGCACCTAAATATCAGTACCGAATATTCGATTTTATTGTTAATTATCCCAGGTTTATTGGCATATATATATTATTTAACAACCACTGAAAAGACGTTTACAACTCACCAAAACTTAAAAGAAAGTACCTTTAATCATGCAACGATAACCCAAAGCAGTCAATTTTGGCGTGTTAGTTTTAACATAATGCTGATGCTGTCCGGAGTGTATTTTGTACTTTATTTAAACGCTAAAGGGATATGGCAACAAGGCATATCAATGCTGTTCGGGCTTTCGATTGCTTTGCTGTTGGTAAGAATAATAAACAAATTTGTATCATCAAAGCTAAACTCATTATCGTCGCTAATCGTATGCATTTTAGTATTACTACTGTTTTTGTTTATTATCCACAACATAGAAATGAGCTTTGCTAATTCCGACAGAAGTTTTCCTCAATTTTTACTAATCGTTTTATTCGGCCTATGCACCTTTCTTATTATCGTGTATTTAAGTGACTCTGCAGGTTTTGCTTTTAATAAAATATGGTTATTATTCAGACGCTTTTCCTATGAATATACATTAATAAAAAACGGTTCCAATGCTGAAAAAAACGCATTATATGATTTAAAACTTTACTTTTTATACATGCTTAATCAGCGTGTTTATATTGCAGTGCTTATTGCACCACTCTACTTTGCGCTTTCCGCTCATGTGGACATTAGACGAATTACAGTGATATGGCTAGTAGCGTCGTTTTTTCCAATATGTCTAAAGTGTAGTCGCTATGTGTCACAGTTAGCGAGTACCAAATACTTCTTAATACTCACAGTAACATTTCACTTCTTATTCTGGTCTTTAGTTATTTGGGCCGTATTTTTGCAATTATCTTTCTACTTATATTGTGTCATCACGCAATGGTATTGGGATTCTTCCTTTGCCAGTAACAGTTTGATACCCAATTTTTTGCTAGCTTTTAACAATCCAATCACTAAAGATATTTTGTATGCTCAGTTAGAGGGAGTATTTTATGCTTTTATTTTGCTAATTCAAATAGTGTATTTTTTAGCCGCTATAAAAACTAAAAAGTTCAAGCGCGCTATCGCACAAATCGTAACTTTGACGTCTTTCGCTTGCATAGTGGCATACAACCAATATGTCTCGCTAGAATTCTTTGATAACAGTGAAAATTCCTTGTTTACACCGGCCATAATATTGCTAACTGTCATTCCCATTGTAATCGACTTAATATCTCAATCTATGCGGCAAATAAATGCTCAATATGAAATATGTCACCAATGTCAGCAACCCAATAAAAGTATTTACAATTTTTGTCAGCTCTGCGGTGGAAGCCTGTTCGGTGCTAGAAACAAATTGGATCTCGATTGTCATTTTTTATTAAATAGACAGGTTGAACAGTTGAGTGAGCAAATTAAACAAAATAAATACAACCTTAAGCAAGCTTCAGAGCTATTACGAGAGAATATAAATGGAATGCAAACCTCCCTCAAAACAACACGAAATCAAATTACTTTAGACGAGATCTACAAATCCTATCTGGTTAAAATGCAAACATTAGTCAATAGCACAAATAGTGATATAGATAGCAGTAAAGCAGAATGAAAGTCAATTGTGAGAGTTGCCACAAAAACATCTTGATTGAGAAAATATCAGGTCGTAATTGCGGTCCCCATCTTTGCCAGTCATGTCTCAATAAACACCAGGTCAACTGCGAAATTAAGCAATTTGATTTTAATATTACTGAGTTATTTGACGCACAAGTTGATGCAAGGTTTACCAAAGCTATTGAGCAACTCCCTAGTGTAGCCAAATTTACCAGTAAAATAAGTGCCGAGGTCTACAAGGGATTTGTGTTTTTACAACCTGATTGGCGCGTGTACGAATTTCACATCTCGCTAGCGCACTTTAAAGAGAGTTATTCACTCAAGTCGAATAAAAAAGAGAGTATTGATGCATTTATTAATTTTGAAATTGCTAATATTAATATGCTTAGTCCACCTTTCGTTAGCGATTTAAAATGCACGCGGCCTTTTTTTTCGCTCCCAGGTTTAAGTTGGCAACCCATAACCAACATAGAATCCACTAAACTAATCAATACATTTCGACATTTTCTAGGTGAAAAAAAATCTGAAGATGAAATTCGCTTTTTAAGTGCTCCGTTAAGTTTTTACCCTAAAGCTAGGTTGATTGCCTTCCATTCATCACTCTTTGAAAACCCGCATAAGTGGCTATATTTTCTAGAGGCTAATCTCGAGAATGGCAATACCTATTATTATACTTTGAACGGCTTAAGCGCGCCTATCCATGACTGTAACGGCGTACATTCCATTCATTTAACTCAAGATAATGTATTAGAGTATTTGTGTTTTTTTTGTTTTTTCATTCAATCAGAAGGCCATTCTTTTTACATTATTGCTAGCAAAAACGCCCCTTCACTTCCCGATTTCATGTGGGCTAAAAATTACATCCATGATAATAAACAGCTTGCTCTTCTTTCAAAATTCAAACCATTAAAAATAATTGAATCAAAAGCTGACGCCTTCACCTGCGAAGCCACAATGTATCATGGGAATAATTTGTCTATTATCGAAGCTGAGGTTTCTGCAAACGGTAATGTATTTTTAAAAAACAGCAGCGTAATTAGTGAAGCCTTGCCATTTAAACTAGAAATCTCCCTAAGCTAGAAAGTGGTATATGGGCTCGAAAATATCACTTGTCACAACAGAGACGTTTAGTATTTAAAGCTGCATTGCGCGTTAGTAAGAACTATCTGCAAAAGCCAATAAACTGATTATGTATCAGTTAACCTCCATACAAATCTGAAAACGCTTGTTCAATATTAGGAAAGTTAAATTGAAAATCACTTTCCAACAACCTCATTGGGACAACTCGTTGCCCGTAGATTAACAAATCAGCCATTTCGCCCATTGCGAGTTTTAGTGCAAGCTTTGGAGTAAATAATATGCAAGGGCGATGCAATGCACTGGCGAATGCCTTTGAGAACTGTTTGTTGGTAACGGGCTCAGGGGCAGTAAAATTGTAAATTCCTGTGCAGCCGGCATTATCAATTAGGTGCACTATGCCCCTTACCATATCGTCAATATGGATCCACGACATATAATGCTCCCCAGAGCCAATAGGTCCCCCCAAACCTACTTTGAATGGTAGTTGCATTTTTTCTAAAGCGCCGCCATCTCTAGCCAAAACAATACCTGTTCGCAGCACACATACCCGAGTTTCTTCAGTTTCAATGTCTAAGGCAAGTTTCTCCCAAGTAGCACACAAACTATGACTATATTCCTTATTGGGTTTATCAAAATTTTCGTCAATAATTTGTACGTCTTGACGACCATAAAAACCAATGGCTGATCCACTAATAAAGAATTTAGGAGGAGATTGACTTGCCACACACAATGACCCTAACTTTTTAGTCATTTCCCAGCGACTGTTTTCTAAAATCGTTTTTTGTTCGCAGCTCCAACGTTTATTTACAATAGGTTCGCCAGCTAAGTTAATCACGCCATCGAAGTCGTTCAAATTAGACAAGTGCTCTAAACTCGAAATATACGTTAGCCCACTTCCAAGTTTTTCTTCAGCAATCTTGGGATTTCTTGTTAATATCGTAAGCTGATTTTCAGCCTTGATATGTTTTACGAGCTTTGAACCTATCAGTCCGCTGCCACCTGTAATTAGCAAATTCATCTATTTTCCTTTATTCGTTTGTAAGCAAGTCCATTGGAAACGGATCAATTCTTCTCACCATGCTAGCAACCTACTTGATCCAAGTAGCAACGGCACACAGTTAAAACAAAAGTGAATAATCCAAAGTATAATAGATGGTCAATATTTGGTGGGTTAAAATACCCCCCATTGTTGTACTGGAAAGGTTAAGTTGTAGTGAAATTAGAAAAAGCTAAGGGGTTTACCCTAATAGAGTTGATTATTGTAATAGTAATTCTTGGAATTTTGTCAGTGGTTGCAGCTCCCAAATTTATCAATTTGAGTTCGGATGCGAACAAAGCTGTTTTAGAAGGTATGGCAGGAACAGCAAGCGGAGCGGTAAACTTGGTTTATGCTAAAGCAATAATCCAAGGTGTTGTTAACGACGCCGAGGGCAATGTTGATCTTGACGGTGACGGCGTGGACGATATTTCTACCGTTTATGGATTTCCAAGTGCAAACCGAACAACCGGCATTGCTAACGCACTTCAGTTAAATGATGAATGGGCTTATGGTGACACCTTTGGCGGTGGACAATTCTTCGTTTCCCCTTCAAGAATTGTTGGGTTCAGTGGGATTACTAATAATAACATCCCCCTTAGAAGCCCGAATTGTTACCTCACCTATATTCCACCAGCGGGCGCAAACGAACTCCCAACTTATGATTTTGTTACATCTGGATGTTAATAAACTCAATAATGAATTAGATGCTGGAACATTAAAGCTGTTACTTAAAAGCCTTCAATCTTCCAGCAAGATCGTCTAATCCTTGTTTAAAATTTAGGATTTAAACAAAGAGCTTTCAAGGCAGTAAAGAAGATATTTAACCTATCGTCGGTTCTACCCAAGATTTACACTTATTTTTTAGTAAGCAGTTAGACAAATTAAGAGATACGCACCTATCTAAAGTGGCTACAGGTAGCAGTAATGCAGGCCAAACATGTGAGATAAGGTGGAATGGTAACTCGGTTAGATGTAAAGAGGCGAGACGGTTTCTGGCTGAAACTCAGCGAGAATTTGAACTTGGCTTTTGACAATAGACTTAGACACTATTTTACTCAAAAAGCAATAAACAGCCAGAATCAATTATTCTATTAAAAGCGATAAAATTAAGTGACTCTAACTCTTTTCATTTCAGCGGCCACCCGGCCACATTCGAAGTAAGATTTGCTCCTTTTCAACCAAGTGGTGCCATAGGCTCGCAAAGACATGAATGACCAGAATCACGCCGCCTGCAACAAGCAAATATCGGTGGGTTTTTCCAAAAAAGGAGTAACCGAACATACTGTTTATGTCTTGGATAGGAAGAATAGGAGGAATTACCCCATCCGTTGTAAAGAACCATATATGTGTTACGCCGTATTCAGCAGAATCCGCTAATACTGATAGCGCTGCCCATCCAGATAGCGGCACCAATAACAAAAGCGCATAAAGTAGTTCGTGTGTTAGTTTTGCTGAGCACTGTTTGAAACGACTAAAACCGGAAGGAAGCTGTGGAACAACCCCCATCAACCGCCAAGCTAATCTAAAAAAGACCAATAACAATAAAACAAAACCATTGGTATGATGAATTTGTGCGATGACGTCATGAAAAGAATTCACGTCTGGGTATTTCAAAGCAAACCCATAAGTTGCTGACATCAAAAAACCTGAAGCAACTTCAACAATGATTAGCAGCAACACTACCCAATGTAATGATTTTGAAACGCTCCCCCATGACGTTATTGTATTTTGTAACATGTTAAGCCTCTATAAAAATAAAATGAAATTCGCAATTATTGATTTGTTGCTCATTACGTGAAGTATTAAAAGGGCTTCATTGGTTTGACGTGCAACTTAAATTGCACTTGATATAACAACTTACCCGAGGTTATATCATCTTTTAAGAGAGAAAAAGTCTATCGTATTTTCGCCAACAGTTATCTTTTTCGTGAAAACTATTCGCGCTGCGCGAACGACTTTCAGATAATCAAAAAAAATGCAGAATTATCTATTAAATAACTCTGCACTTTGTAGCACTTAAAAAAGTTTAAGGTAATTAGTCAATTTCAGTGACGAAATCCTGCTTAGGCCGACGAATTTTCTTCAGGTTTTTAAGCCAGTCGCCCTCTTCTGCACGATAACCCAAAGGCAATAATACTACCGAGCGCAATCCGCGTTCAGTCAAACCTAAAATTTCATCCACTTTTTCAGGTACAAAACCTTCCATAGGAGTACTATCAACTCCCTCTTCAGCGGCAGCAACTAAAGCTGTACCAAGACCGATATATGCTTGGCGAGCTGCGTGTTGAAAATTGATCTCTGGATCTCTTGGCGGATAAGTAGCCAAAATCATTTTACGGTAGTTTTCCCAGCCTTCATTGATAATGCCACGTTCTTCATTGACTAAATCGAACATATGATTAATGCGCTCTTCGGTATAATTGTCCCAGGCCGCAAATACTAAAAGGTGAGAACAGTCAGAGATTTGTGTCTGATTAAACGCGTGGGGTACAATTTGATCACGCAAATCTTGATTTTTTACGACAATGACTTCATAGGGTTGCAGACCACTTGAGGTAGCCGTTAAACGTATAGCTTCAAGAATCCGTTCTACTTTATCTTCGGCGACCGCTTTGCTCGCGTCCATCTTTTTTGTTGCATAGCGCCAATTTAACTTTTCTACCAAATTCGACATCGGTTACTCCATAATTATTCTACTTGCGAGTCCTAAAAGTGAGGCCGTTTTCGGTAATTTCAATCTATCAGAAGAGGAATTATAGAAGAGTAAAGGTTGAGGTTATTATTTTCTTTCGATTAGATGCTATAAACAAGTAAAAAGCCAACCTAATTAAGTTGGCATGAAAGTCATTTTTGAACAGAGTCTTTATAATCAGTTGGGCGAAAATGATAATGGCTGACTATCCGGCATTGGAACTAACAAATTTATTTCCCAATCAACCTTAAACATCAAATCGCAACTGCTGTCCCATAGTGGATTTTCATCTTCGATAATAATCTCTCCCTCCAACGTACCTGAAGCTTTTTCCTGTTCACCACTTAAATAGTATGAGAGACCATTCCGATAACCCAAACTTCCTCTATCATTGTACCATCGGTCGAACTCAACAAAATAAAAGCGAATTTGCGGAGTCGTTGTTCTATGCGGGTTTTCAGGTTCAGTTACGGTAAACACTTGGCTTATTTGACTATCGGGAACTCGATAGGTTGGTATCGCGAAGATGAAATCATCGGACGGATGCCATTCCCACTCTTTTAAAAGCTCACCACCTTCGAACTGGCTGATGGTAAATTCATTAAACCCACCGCCGTCGCATTTATTTTTAAGACCTACAGTGAGTTGGTAATAATTGAGTCGATAACTCGGTTCAATTCTTATATCTGCCGCGGTGGAATCGAGCAGACCGTTGAAATCAATGGTTTTAACAACCACTACATAGTCCGTGGGCGCTGGCACCAAGAGCCCCTCAGCGTACATATGTTCCACATAGGTAACATCATATCTATGAAAAAACTCGTAAGTTCCTGCTTGCAAGCCATTATCTCCATCAAATGCAGAGATTTCGAAATGGCTAGCGTAACCTACGTTAAGACGACTTGTCTGTCCATCACCCCATTCAACTTCTATATGATGAGTTTGCCGATCAGTTACGATAACGGCTCTGCCGACAACACTATCTGATGTGACTGACAGATTCACAATCCTGTGTTTATTGCACTGCTTAGGTTTTAATTTAATTGCGGTTTGATTGAAAATATTGTTGGATACTAATTTATTTACGTCATCTGTAATCATAACTTTTCTGCTCCATGAATAAAAAGTAGTACGCACTTACGAAAATGAAAAAACCTCCTTGGTTTGAAGTAAGCCGACATCAGCATTGACTAAAGTTGCGTTTGCAATTTCTTGCAGCATTAAGTGTAGTCTAAGATAGGGAATAAATAGAGTTGGACGGCGCAACTTCCGCAAATAAGGTCAAAAAAACAATACAACGCTATCCCGTTGCAGAGAATACTCATAGCAGTTAGACTCAAGCTTCCTGCTACCATTTCAATTAATGAAAATTACCTATGAAAATCAAAGCGATATATTTTTTGTTTGGCATTTATTGCAGTGCTGCGGTAAGCGCACCGAGTACAAATACCATCGAGCCAAGCAAAGCCGAAGTTATTGACCGGTTTGCCGAACTTGCCCTCGAGTGTGTACATAAAGAATATCCTAATATCATCAAACATATGATGACCAATGATGAAGATGTAAAGACACCCAAGCGACTTTATCCGGCATTTTATGGTTGTTTTGATTGGCATTCCTCAGTACATGGGCACTGGTTACTGACCCGTATTGCTAGCCAATACCCAGACTCAACTCATTACCAAAGTATAATGGCAAGCCTGAATCAAAGTTTCACCCAACAAAATTTAGCAGCAGAGTTGGCGTATTTCAATCGTGCGGATACGGGCACCAGTTTTGAGCGCCCCTATGGACTTGCTTGGTTTTTGCAGCTAACCACCGAATTGCGTGAATGGGATAATCCAAAAGCCAAACACTGGTTAAATATATTAACTCCTCTAGAAAACAAAATAGTGGCCAACGTAAGCGATTGGTTGCCTAAGCTCTCATTTCCTATCCGTGTTGGCGAGCATAGCCAAACTGCATTTGCGTTCGGGCTCATGTTGGACTGGAGCGCGACGGCCAAAAATAATGAGTTTAGTGAGTTATTGAAGGCGAACATTACCCGTTTATACATCAATGATGTCAATTGTCCCCTAGCGTATGAACCATCAGGACAAGATTTTCTCTCCCCATGCATTGCTGAGGCAGACTTAATGCGACGGGTGTTACCCACTGAGCAATATGCAAAATGGTTATCGGCGTTTTTGCCCATCATCCCCAACAATGGCAATGCGAAATGGTTAGATGTAGCCACAGTGGTGGATAAAAGTGATGGCAAACTCGCTCACCTAGATGGTTTGAATTTAAGCAGAGCATGGATGTTAGAAGGTATAGCATCTGCTTTAAACGTTGATGATCCTCGCAGAGCGTCTATTCTAAATGCAGCAAAAGCCCATAAAAAATCAGGTATCGACTCAGTCATACACGACATGCATTACATGGGGAGTCACTGGCTAGGGAGTTTCGCGACTTACTTAGAAACCGAACGAGGAATACGTTAGAACAAGGCTTTCAATTTGTGAAAGCCTTAATCGTTAAGGTTAACTAACCGAACCAAAGCGTTGCTCTAAGTAACCAATAATATCGTTGCTTTCATACATCCAAGTATCTTTGCCGTCTTGTGAAATACGCAAACATGGCACTTTGGTTTTACCACCTTGTTGTTCAAGTTCAGTTCGAAATTCACTCCCTTTGCTGGCATTGCGCGTTTCAATAGGCAAATTCAAGCGATGCAATGCTCGGCGGGTTTTAATGCAAAAAGGACAAGCAAAAAACTGGTACAAAGCCATAGACTGAATTTCTTGCTCTACTTGTTGCTGAGCTTGCGCGCTGCGCTTTTGTTTTCGTGGTCGAGTGATGATGTCAACTAGGGCAATGATACAGCCCAGAAAATTGCGAACGAAATTGACTAAAAAAGACATAATATATTTACTACCCTTAAAAATGAGGCCGTATTATAAACCCATAACAACATAAATTCCGCTGTGAATTACGAACATTTTAATATTAGCTATGCTGTGATTTTTGGACGATAAATGAAGGTTAATAGCGGTTATGCTTGTTAGCTTTGTTAACAATACAAAGTTAAATTTCACGTCAGTTGGAATCTAAAAAAATAAATGTGGTCGGTTAGTATTCCGACCACATTTAGGCAATTTCAGAGAACCCATAACTCGCTGTTATGGGTTAGTTTGAGTCTGCTTAAAACTCAGGGGTTTGTGGTGCAGGCAAGTTAGTTTCTTGCAAACTACGAGCTTTAATATCGGCAATATCGCCACCGAAATCAAACAGACTCACATCGCCACGCTCTGCGGCCATTTTGGTACGTAAATCAGCTGTAGCCTGAACATTAATTGTCAGATCGTTATCGATTACAACGCCATATCCCAACGCACCTTCAATAGTGACTAGCGAACGCTTTATGTCATCTAACACTAACTGAGGTTCACGAAGAAGTGGGTCTCCCCAACCGCCGCCGCCCCATGTATTAAAGTAAAGGATATCGCCTTTTTTCACTTC
This sequence comes from Alteromonas sp. M12, assembly GCF_037478005.1. NCBI lineage: Bacteria > Pseudomonadati > Pseudomonadota > Gammaproteobacteria > Alteromonadales > Alteromonadaceae > Alteromonas > Alteromonas sp. M12. Next base: position 3,514,814 of record NZ_CP144164.1, read on the forward strand.
AATACCTTCACATTTTGCTGGCAAAGTTTCTTCTGTACCATCAGCGCGATTTAGTAACTTAGTCGAGCGCATACCTGGCGCTCCACCATTTACACCCCAAGGGTAGGTTAACCAACGATCATCATGAATTGCAATTTGGCCATCATTTAGGAAACGATAACCCACTGATAATCCATTACCACCGCGATGCAGACCTACACCACCTGAATCAGGTATGGTTTCGTATGCTTCTACCCGCAATGGGAAATACGCTTCAATGAACTCATTCGGCACGTTGGTAAAGCCTGGCCATAAAGAATGACCGTCAGGGCCATCACCGGCAGGGCGTCCAGGAATACCACCAAAACCAATTTGAAACAGTTGGAACCACTCGCCTTTATCATCGTAACCAGAATAAAATAAATGGGGAGAATCTGAAAAGCCCGCCGCATTCATCGCTTCAGGTGCACCTTGTCCTAACAAGCCGCCCATGACATCAAAAATTCTGCCCAATGCATGGGTTCTGCCCGACAATGCTGCCGGATAATTAGGTTTCAACAAGCTACCTTGAGGAATACGCACATCCACAAGATCGTAGAAACCATCGTTGAACAATATTTGCGGATCCACTAAGTTAATGGTGAATGAGCCGAAAAACATTTTGAACATATCTTCATTGAGATAGAAGTTAATCGAACTTTTTGCTTGCGGATCAGTACCGTCAAAATCAAATATAGCCTTGTCACCTTCACGCCACATTTTACAACGAATTTTATATGGTCCTTTACCCACGCCGTCATCACATAAATAATCTTCAAACACACGAGGTTCTTCAGGTACCAACATATTAATGATGGCAGACATAGCAGTATGGTTACGCTCTAACATCACTTCCATAGTGGAATAAAACACGTCATCGCCAAAACGGTCGGCAATTTCAATCACTCGTTTTGATGCCGTGTTACAGGCAGCTACTAACGCGTTTAAATCAAATCGGTTCCATTGCGGGGTACGCACATTATGCAAAATAAGTTCAAGTATATCGGTTTGCAACACACCTTTTTTATACAGTTTTGTAGGTGGTATACGTATCCCTTCTTGGAAGATGGATTCGGCTTTAATTGGAATTGAACCCGGTACCATACCGCCGTTATCGGACATATGCCCAAACATGGCAGACCATGCTATGTGGCGTCCTTCACGGAAAATAGGCACAAGTACTAACCAATCAGGTAAGTGAGATACGGCAGCGTTACACATGTAAGGATCATTGGTGAGTAACACATCTCCTTCTTCCATTTGACCGGTGAAGGCTTCCATAAATCCATGGATAAATGAGCCAAACTGACCTACTACCATCTTGCCATCTCTATTAGCGATCATAGGGAAGCAATCACCTTGCTCGCGGATCCCTGGACTCATTGCCGTTCTAAATAAAACTGCATCCATTTCTTCGCGGGCATTTTTCAATGCATTTTCAATAATATCAACGGTAACCGTATCTGCTTCAACACGTTTAAGAGGAGCGCTATTGGTTTCAATAATTTTATTCATGATAAACTCCTACTACTTATTCTTGGTGTTAACAGGGTTAATTAACAAGTTACCAACTGAATCTACTGTGGCAACGTAACCAGGCAAAATCACGGTTGTCGAATCCATTTCACCTACAATGCAAGGTCCTGGCACTTTTAGGCCTACGCCCATCTTTGCACGTTCATAAATGGCCGCATCATGATATTGACCATCATGATAAATCTTAGTGTCGGCGATTTTGCAATCCACCAGCGCTGTAGTACCTGTAATCTGCTTACTTTCAGGCAACGCCGTAGAAGAAGCCGAGACGATAGCTCTTACCATTACAATTTCATGGCCATCATCAAGAGCAAAGGTAAACAATTGAGTATGTTCTTCGTCAAAGCGGTCGATTAATAGATTCAAACCCTGAGCTTCGAAATCAGCTTTTGAACATTCAATAGATAATTGGAAAGCTTGACCGGTATAGCGCACATCAGCCTGCAACGTAACGTCTAACTCGTCTTTACCAATACCATCAGCAATCAGAGTTGATGCGGCTTTATCGGTTAACTCTTCAAATAGTTTTGTTAATGACGCCTTATCGGTATCTTTAATAAGCGTAACAAAGGTTTTTGACGCTTCATCTTTTACCACTGTAGTGGCATCACCGTAAGCACATAATACGCCTGGACCAGGAGGAATAATGGTTGGCCAAGAATCGGTTAGAATGCCCAGTGCGTTAGCATGAAGGGGACCGGCACCACCAAAGCCAACTAGCGCGAAATCTCTTGGATCAAAACCTTGCTCGACCGAAACTAAACGTAACGCACCGAACATGGCTTCGTTGGCAATGCGGATGATACCTTCAGCGGCTTCTTCAACAGATATCTCCATTGCATCAGCCACTTTTTTAACCGCTGCAACAGCCGCGGACTTATCAATTGCCATTTTTCCGCCAAGTTGCACGTCAGAAGGCAAATACCCCAGCACGACGTTGGCATCACACACTGTTGGCTCCACACCGCCTTTCATATAAGCAGCAGGGCCTGGTTTAGCACCGGCAGACTCTGGACCTACACGTAATGCTTTGGTTAATTCAGGAACAAAGGCTAAAGAGCCGCCCCCAGCACCAACCGTACGCACATCAACCGAAGGAGCTCTTACAACCACATCACCTACTCGTGTTTCCCGTCTAATTCGAGCTTTGGAGTTTTGAATTAGCGCGACATCCGTTGAAGTTCCGCCCATATCAAAGGTCAGAATGTTGTCGTAACCTGCTGCAGAGGCAAAGTGAATAGCACCTGAAACACCACCAGCGGGGCCACTCATCAATAGATTTACTGGGTTATCCGCAGCAGCGTTAGCCGAGGCCAATCCACCATCTGAACGAAGAATCGATAAATGCAGATCTTCACCCATGGTTTTATGCAATGAAGCTTGCAAATTATCAACATATCGAGCCACTTCAGGTCTAACGTAAGAGTTCACGACCGTGGTTTCTGTACGCTCATATTCTTGCATTTCTGGCACGATATCACTGGAAATACTAATAGGAACATCAGTAAACACGGTAGCGGCTATTTCTTTAGCGCGTTTTTCGTGGTCACCATTTACGTATGCGTTAATAAAACAAATGGTAAGCGCTTCAACTTCACCAGTAGCTTTTAGTTTACGTAAATCTTCAAGTAATGCATTTTCATCCAACTCAACAGATGTTGAACCATCAGCATCCATCCGTTCATTTGCTTCAATAGTCAGCTCTAACGGTGCTAATAATGGTTTTTTAACAAAGCTTACCCAACCACCTAATCCGCCAGGACAAAAAGATCGAGCAACTTGCAATACCTGCTTGTATCCGCGGGTTGTGACTAGACCTACTTTGGCACCTTTACCGGTAAGAACGGCATTGGTTGCAACCGTAGTACCGTGCATAACACGGTTTATTTGTTTAGGATCAATACCGGATTCTTCACAAATTCGAGCGATACCGTTTAATACGCCAACTGATGAATCATGTGGTGTAGAGGGAACTTTCGCAGTGTGAGTTTCACCGTTGCTTTCGTTGATTAGCAAAAGGTCTGTAAAAGTACCTCCTACATCAACACCTAATCGATAACTCATAACGTTTTCCTTTTTCAAATTCTTGTTTTAAATATTTTTATTTAAGGTTTTATTATTATTTTTATGCAGGATGCTTTTTACGCAACCACGTCTTTGCATTACCGCCTTTGGCGGTTTCCGTTAACTCTACGGCTAGATCTGAAGCAGCTAATAAGGTTGGCATATCAATACCTGTCTCATAGCCCATTTGCTCGCACATCATTACCACATCTTCTGTTGCCACATTACCACTGGCGCCGGGGGCGAATGGACAACCACCTAAACCAGCAATTGAAGCGTCAAATCTTCTTACGCCTGCGGTTAAAGCGGCGTATACATTAGCTAAGCCCATCGCGCGAGTATCATGAAAATGGCAGGCTATTTTGTCCTCACCGAACTTTTCAATAAGTGGCAGCATCAATTCAACAACGCCTTGAGGATCCGCTGCACCTATAGTGTCAGCAATAACCAAGCGCGATGCGCCCATATTGATTAACTTTTCAGCTAAGTCGATAACTTGCTCAACAGGAATAATGCCTTCAAAAGGACATTCCCAAGCAGTTGCTAAATAAACCTGTAATTCAACATCAGTGCCTTTACCTGCTTCGATAACTTGCTCAATCATGCTCAGAGTTTGCTGGTTATCCATACGAATATTTTTTTCGTTCATGGTGTTCGATGCAGCCATTACTAAGGACGCCAATTTGATCTGATTTTTTTGCGCCAGCTCAAACCCTTTCATATTGGGAATTAGCGCAGAAAAGTGACAATCTGCTTTTGGCAGTTGTTGACAGATTTCATCGGTTCCAGCCATAGCTGGTACGGCTTTTGGCGATACAAACGCCCCCACTTCAACACCATCTAGGCGCGCATCTGTAAGAACCTGTATAAGTTGCAAGCGTTGTTGCGGAGTTAGCACCTTGGCTTGGTTTTGAATGCCATCACGAGGGCCAACATCGTTAATGTAGACTCGATTACTCATTACCAGCCCCTTTAATTGCACCACTTTGAACAAGTGAATCGATGCGTTCTTGAGACATATGTAGCAACTCTGTCAAAACCGACTGGGTATCTTGACCAAGAACAGGGGCAGGCGAAAAAGACTCCTCATCAGTACGTGAGAATTTGATAGGGTTACCCGGCCCTTTAGTACTTTTTCCATCAGGATGTTTTAACTCAACGACCATGTTGCGATGCAATACTTGCTCATCGCTTAATGCTTGCGACAAGTTATTCACTGGCGCACAAGGAATACGCTTGGCTTCCAACTGTTCAATCCAATAAGCCGAGGTATTTTGACTTAAAATCTCGTTTAATTTTGCATTGATGAAGTCTCTGTCTGCCCATCGACCTGGCTGTCCGTCATATTTGCTGTCGTCAAACTCAGGGCACTTAACCACTTCATTTAGGTTTTTCCAGAAATTGTCAGTGATCACTGCAATAACCACGAAACCATCAGAGGTTTGAAAGGTATTGTAAGGAACATGAACAAAATGCGAATTTCCAATTGGGTATGGGTTCTCACCAGATAAAAAGTGCATGGTGGCCATGTAATTAAGCATTGAAATTTGGCAATCCAGCATGGAAATATCCACATCTTGCCCTTTACCGCTAGTTGCCCGTTCAATAATGGCTGATTGAATTCCCATTACCGCAAACATGCCACCGCCTAAGTCGCCAATGGGTATACCAGCTCTTACTGGGTTTGTCTGATCGGTGCCAGTGATTGACATACCGCCACCCATAGCTTGAGCAACTTGGTCAAAAGCAGGACGTTTAAATTTAGGGCCGCTGCTACCAAAGCCAGTAATGCTACAAGTGATAATGCGAGGATTAATTTTACTTAGTGTGTTGTAATCAATACCCAGGCGGTCAGGAACGCCAGCGCCAAAGTTGTTCACCACAACATCTGACTCTTTCACTAATTCATAAAAGACTTGTTTGCCTTCTTCACTTTTCAAATCGATACAAATACTTTGTTTATTGCGATTTAATGTAATGTAGTAAGCCCCCATTCCATCTAACGAATTTTTCGGATCGCTGGCTAATAGCTTGCGAGTTCCTTCCCCTTGTAGAGGTTCGACCTTAATCGTTTCTGCACCTAAATCAGCCAATAACATAGCGCAATACGGCCCTGATAACATATGTGTTAGATCGATTACACGTATACCAGAAAGCGGCTTGTTCATTCTTTTCTCCAATTTATTTTTGTGTCCTGAAAGTAGACGAGTCACGGCACTGTAGGGTGCCATCACCCGTCACTTGAAATGTGCTTAAAAGTTATAAGCGAATTCAACGCCATACTCAGCAAGCGCTGAAGGGTGGATAAAAGATCCGCCAAATTCAGGTGCTGGAATGACTTCTTGTAAATATTCTTCGTCGGTGATGTTTTTGCCGTAAATCGCTAGTGTCCAGTTATCAGCTTCTAGAGCAATGCGCGCATTTACAGTGAAAAATGAATCACGTTTAGCATTATTGAAGTTTTGTGAATGAGGGCCCGGTGGAACACCGCCACCTAAGGTGCCGAAAAAGTCCCAAATTGTAGGCGTTTCTTCACCTTGTAAGGTGTGGAAATAGGTTTCACCTGTGTATTGATAATCCACTCGAGTGGTTACCCAAAACTCATCGTTGATAGGCTTCTCATAGCTAAAGCCTAAGGTATAGGTTGTATCAGGTGACTGCGGCGCTTTGTTGCCAACAGTGATTGGACGACTGCGGTTTTCTTTGATTTCTGAATCAAGTAAACCAAGCCCTGCAAACACTTTAAAGCTCTCGGTAATATCCGCGGTTACATCAAGTTCAAAACCTTGAATTTCAAGCTCATCAATAGTACTCACAGCACGCAACAAACCAAAAGGTCCGGCGAAAAACTCGAAAAACTGATTGTCTTCAACGTTGGTTTTGAACACCGCTGCATTCAAGCGAACCTTGTTATCCAGCAATTTAGATTTGATGCCCAACTCTATATTAGTGGTAACTTCTTTATCGTAATCATCCGTTACCAATAATTGTGCATCCACTGCATCACCAGGGTTACCAGTACCTGAGCTGTTGAACCAAAAATCTAAAGTGGCTTGGGTACCCAGTGAATTAAAACCACCACTTCTGAAGCCGACCCCGTAACTGGCATACGAATTAACGTTATCGGATAATTCATAACTTAAAGTAACTTTGGGTTGGAATTGGGCAAATGAGCGACTGCGGTCTGGAATACCATCTGGGTTACCAATTAGTCCAGGGTTAATTAGTCCAACTTCGCCATCAACAATAGTATTAATGTTAAGGCCAGACGCGGTCACATATGGCACGTTGTTAGATACTGTTCTGTCTTCATGGTCGTAACGCAAGGCAACAGATACTTCTAGTTTTTCGGAAACGTCATATTCCACTTGACCAAACGCAGACAAGACCGATGTGTCATAAGTATCATCGAACAATAAATCGGTCGGATTAGGCCCAGATGCAGGCACATAGGATTGACGCAAGAACCCTTGGCCTTGATCAGCACCATAGGCGACCACTACATCACGGTCAATTTCAGCGAAATACAGACCGGCAATCCAGCGTAAATCAGCACTGTCGTCATCAGAGGTAACTCTTAACTCACCACTGAAATCGGATTGACTGCGCTCTTGATATTGGTATCCATCACACGAACTAGGTGTGTATGGTCCATACACGCCAGTGAATTCCACGCCGGGAGGAAAGATGCCGAAGGGTGCGAAAAATTCACCAAACAAATCGGTTCTATCAGCACCACCTAACGCAGTTGGCGTGTTATTCAGGGTGGCACGATCAGTTTGACACTGAGGTGTTAACTCATAGCCATAAAAGGAAGCGCTGGTGCCATCTGATAATAATGTTTCTTCAAGATCGTTATACGACAACACACCGGTAACATCGTAACCGTCTAAATCCCAATCAGCTTTAATCGAAAGTTCAGTGCTGTCTTGCTCGTTTTCACCTGGTACGTTGAAGGCAAAAATGAAGTCATGATCATTAACGTCGGCATTGTAGGCGGGCTGATTAAATGCCTCTACAAATGAAGGTAAAGCAAACACAGCATTAAAGTTAATAGCACCACCTTTAACACTAGAAACGCCGGCTCTCATATCAAGCGTAAGATCTTCACTCACATCCCACATTAAGCGCCCTTTAAGGGTGGTATCTTCTAGAAAATCTACCGAGTCTTCACCGGTGAAGATGTTCTCGTAATGGCCATCAATGGTATTATAACTGGCGGTAATTCGTCCTCTGACTGTTTCACTTAGACCACCGCTAATAATACCATTTATACGCTGGGCGCCAGCATTACCAACCGCCACTTTAACGCTACCTTCAAGCTCATCGCTAGGCAAAGTGGTGGTGACTAGAATCGCACCAGCAACCGCATTACGTCCATACAATGCCCCTTGTGGGCCTTTCAAAATTTCGATTTGGGCAATATCAAGCAGCTCTCCGTTAAAGCCGTTTGGATTGGTCATCAACACCCCATCTACCACGTAAGCAAAGGTTGATTCAGCATCTCGGGTGGAGACAATACCGCGGATATTAACCTGTGTGTCACCTACGTTTGCCGTGTCGACAATATTCACGTTGGGCACAAGCGAGATAAAATCACCGGGACGCTCGATCCCCGCAGTTTCGATATCTCTGGCGGATAATGCACTCACAGCGATAGGTACTTGTTGTAAGCTCTCTGGACGTTTTCGCGAAATACTGATTAACTCAATAGTCTCTTCTTCAGCTTGGCTATCTTGCGCAAGGGCACCACCGGCAAAAGTAGTTGAACTTGCTAACATTGATATCGCTATAGCATTACCTAACTTATTTCGGGTAAATCTAAGCATGTTGTGTTCCCTCTTGGTTATTTTTATTATTACGTTTCAATCTTCGCCACAAGGTGGTTTGGCTAATTCCTAAGTACTGAGCAACCAGTTCCTTATTCCCGTTAAATTTCATCATTGCCTGGTTTAGCAATTCCTGCTCATTTTTTGCGATTGCGCCAGTTTGTTCGGTCCCACTTAGCTCAAATAGCTCGGGAGCTAGCTCAATCAATAATTGCGACACTCGCTTACTGGTCACATCTTGAAATGCTGAGCAATAAACTAATAAGCGCTCAACAATATTTTCCAGTTCTCGGATATTTCCTGGCCAATCATAAGTGGTAAAGATGGGCGTTAATTGCTGGGTTAAGCGCTGAATAACATCATCGCTCAAGCTACCAAAATTAAGAGTTGTCAGTTTATTTTTGGTGATATTTTCAATATCATCCCGACGTTCTTTTAAAGAGGGAACATTGATGCTTAAAACATTTAGGCGATAATATAAATCGTCTCTGAATAAGCCTTGTTTCACTTGTGTGGCCAAAGGTCGGTTGGTGGCAGCAATGACTTTGAGGTTAACTTTAAATTCTTTTTGAGAGCCAATGGGCCGATAGGTTTTTTCTTGAATAACGCGCAGTAATTTGGCTTGTTGAGGTAAGGTTAACTCACCCACCTCATCTAAAAATAACACGCCATTTTCCGCTTCATATAGCAAACCGTGTTTGCCGCCGCGCTTAGAACCGGTAAATGCGCCTTCCACGTAGCCAAAAAGCTCACCTTCAAACAACTCACTGGGCATTGCTGCGCAGTTAATTGCGACAAAACGTCCATCGGCAAACTGACTTTTCTGGTGAATACGCTTAGCTATCATTTCCTTACCAGTACCGGACTCTCCAATAATCAACACATGACTGGGAGAATTCGCATACAGGTCAGTTCGTTCAATCAAATCCGTCATCACTTTGGATTTGTAAATCAGCGGTTGCTCAAGGGATTGGTTTTTCTTAGGTGACAGTATTTGCGGTGTTTGGGCATAAAATTGGTAGATATCAAACTGACTATTGGTCATCATGATGGTGTCTTTATGAAACCACCAATCAGTTTCATTTAACCGGCACTTACCGTCCGACACATCAGCAAATTGACTGCTATGCAACAAATCTGAAATCTCTTGTTTGTTATTCGAGTCAATTGCAAATTCTGTTTTTGCAATGGCATTGGACGTCAAAACATCAGTATAGTTATCCACCACTAAAATCGGGGTTTTGGAGTCTTCACTTAACCATTTATAAATAACTTTTGCATGCATTGAATCCCGTTGCTTGCGGCCAAGGATAACCGCCTCTTTCAAGACTGCACGACAGGATTCTTTAGAATAAATTAAGAATGACTTAATGTTGTCTAATAACGCCAAACCACATACCAAACTGGCACCCACCACCACATTATCGGAGGTTAAATGTGCCAATTGATACATTTGTTTAGCATCTTCAGCTGTTTCGTATTGATGACGAGTGATGTTTATTGAAGTGCTTGTGTTTAACAGGCTAACTAAACTGCTGTAGTCATCGTAGGTAATAAGATGGATATCTTTACTCACCTTTGATGCTTTTAAAACAGCACTAACGATATCTGACTCTGTCACGGGGATAGACAAGACAGGTACATCTAAGGTTGTTTTTAAGTAAGCCGAATTGCTGCCTGCACTTATAACTAAGTCAGGTTTGAAAACATGAATATGAGTGTTAGCTTCATGAATAGTGCCAATAATCGCATCTACGACTTTGCATTCGGCATGCTCTTCAAACTCTTCTAATACACTACTAACCAACTGGCTAAATTCTTTATGGCCAAAGATTAGAATGCGAATTTTTTGACTTTGCTTTATCAATTTGTTGCAACCTGAAAGTAAAAATTGTTAGCAAATTAACATAGCACGGTTCATGCCAAAAACAATGAAATTTAAAAAACCTTAAATATCAACACTTTAATTTAAAACCCAATTTCACTTTCAGGTTGAAAATTTCAAATTGAAATAAAAAATATCACTTTGAAATAAAATCATTCATTTTGAAATTCAACTTTTCGGTGTTTCAGTCAATTGTAAAATAGCCCCGAATTTATCGTGATCTGCAAGATCGCAGATTGACCATTGTTGCAGACCCGTTCTTTTTTCCAGATTGTTCAATTCGAGTTTTTGTAGTGACTCATCAATTGATTCTGTGGCAAATGAAAGCAAAAAAATACCTTCACCTTTGTTTGCCAATATATCCGCCACTACCCCTTCGTTGCTCAAAGGCTGTACCAAAACCAACAGGCTTTCACCGACCTTAAAGCGAGCTGTTTTAACCAGCCTTTGAGGTAATTCTTCAATCGTCGCTGATTGAGTTAACAATGTTTGGAAGTAGCTAACCGATTTGTCTAAATCTGCGACAACAAAATTTATATGATGAATATGAGTGATCAAAATGTACTCTCCTGATTAGCGGCTATAAGCAAGCAGCGTTGAGTAAAATATTGTCTATCAAATAAATTGCGCGTGCCCTGATGTATCAAATCTTGCTTTAACTGCATGTCTGAATGATCGACTGACGGGTATAACTCTGCCGTTAGACAGTTTTATCGAAGCGCTGTGCCCTTGTTCTCGATAGCTACTTGCTGCGTCAGAACTAATCCAATACGAGCGATGAGTTTGAAATCCGTCCTGCCCAAACATTTCGCCAATTGCGTCTTTAAAACGAATATAAATTAGCTCTTCTTTTGAACCCAGAACCACCCGTGTGTAGTGATCCTCTGCTATCAAGGCTAAAATTCTTTGCTGATGGGGGGCTGGCAGTCGACTTTGCAGTCGGGGCAATTGATCGACCATAATGAAATCAGTTTGCTCATCATTAACAGTGTTCAGTAGCCAATTTCGAAAGCGTTTTACCTTCGAGCTGTCCGCGGAATAATTAAATCTGCTGACACCCAGTACAAATAAATAAAAATAATTAGCAGCAACCCATAAGCTAACTCCAAGTAACCAATTGGAGATCGTGACGACTATATCCAAATATCGAGAAGTGCTTTTTAGAACATGTCCTTCTTGAACAAAATCGCCCACTAGAAAATCTCTAAAATGACTAGCTGGAATCCAAAGAGCAATACCAATGGCAAATCCAAGTATGAGAACAGCTAAGAAGGGAGCTCCTAATGGTTTTAAAAATAAAGCCACCAATTTGCTACCTATCGCTAAAAACTGCCATGACAAAAGGGTTGAAACTAGCCAGTAAACTAAGTGGCCTTCAATGCCAACAAGGGGTTCAGTACCAGATTGAGATAGTGCAAAAAACAAACCTAACCCCAAAGGAATACCAATATAAAACGAAAGAATTGTTCGATCTTGTATTGCCAAGGAAATAGATTGCCATACTTTTTTAAACATCATTAGTACCCAGCGCCCTTATCATTATAAAACAGCTAGATTCATCGTTTTATAATATGTATAAAACAAACAATTGAATGCAACAACTTGCGCTGCGCGAATAGCACTCACGGAATAAGTGCTGATTAATTGGCACAATCTAATGCCACTTTTTCTCATTTTGTTTTCAATGTAAAACTATTATCTAACTGAAAAATATCGACAATATGGACATCCGTGTTTAAAGATCAATTGCCTAAAATTTCCCTATTTACATTTTTCAAGAGGAAGGTAAGTTGTCGCAAATATCTCGTAAATTTATTTACTACAACAAACAAAGCACTGTTCATGCCAAAATCCAAAATTATTTAAATCAATTAAAAATCAAAAAGTTAATAATAATATTCGATATCCGCTCAGTCTCAATATTTCATAGTGAACAATTTATGTTCACTTTGAAAAATAATATGTTGTTAATTCCCTAGTGTAAATTCCCTAGTTTCATGCGAGTTTGATTAACTGATAACTACCTATTACTGAAACTATTTTATCCCTTGATGCAATACCACAGATTTCTCAATCACGCACAATAGCCTTGCAATATAAAACCCATTATCATATCTTTATAACATTATTGTTTGCATTTTTCACACAACTAACACAAAAAGTTGGTCTGCAATTCGCGAAGCGCGAATGGTATTCACGAAATAAAGCCACCTTTTACGAAAACATAGTAGACCTAAATTCAGCTTATCCTACATATTGTTTGTGGAAACATCACAGCCAATCAATAGACTAATTACATCAAAGGATAACCATGAACAAAAAACTATTAAGTGTCTTTGTTTTGATGAATATGAGCGGGACAGGCGTATCAGAAAATAACTTTTTTTCTGCTGCCTATGCCCAAGAGAAAACAAATGTAAACGAAAAAGAAGATATAGAACGGATTGACGTTGTATCTTCTCGAAAACGCGATGAGTGGATCCTCGACGTACCACTAGCTGTCCAATCATTTTCTGCAGAAGATATTGAAAAGGCCGGTATTGGTAATTTAGAAGATTTAACCTTGTTTGCGCCAGGATTAGATTTCAAAGATCAAGGTGGCAACTTTGCTGGACGATTATTACCGGCAATACGCTTTCGAGGCCTTACCTCAGAAAGTTCATTACCATCAAACCAAGTTGGATCACTGTTTGTAGATGGTGTATATGTGCTTGGTGGCGCACAATCAATAGGCTTTGAAGATATTGAGCGAGTGGAGGTTATTCGCGGCCCACAATCAGCCCACTTTGGCCGTTCAACATTTGGTGGAGCGATCAACTATATTACCAAAGATCCATCTGGAGAGTTTGGTGGAAAATTCAATGCTGCATATAGCCCTAACTTTGGTTCTAGCAATATTTCATTTTCTGTACATGGTTCCTTAATAGAGGATGTGTTAGCCGCAAGCTTAACCGGTTCAGGATTTAAAAATGGATCGGCTTACACGGCAAATGACGGTGGTACATTAGGTGAACAAACCACAAACGCTGCGCATTTATCTCTTTTATATACTCCAACAGAAGATTTAAAAATTAAATTTCGAGCATCCTATGTAGAAGATGAAGATACCGCCCCCGCCGCCACAGCTATTCAATTTAGTGAATTTAGTAACTGCGAAGCAGGTACTCCTGTAACGGTTCTTAACGGAGACGGTATTGCCACTGAAACGACCTTAGGTGGAAACTTGTGGTGTGGCGCTTTACCTGAGATTTCCGACGGTGTGGTTGTTTCTCGTAACACCACCTTTCCGATATTCGAAGATGGTGGAGCCTTTTTGCCAGAGGTAGACATTCGAGACTTAATGGTAGGGAATAGTCGTGGTGTACAAGATATTGAAGATGCCCCTTACCTTGACCATTTTGGATTACGTCGCCAAATGACAAGACTTGCCGCTAGCTTCGAATATGTCATAAATGACGAGTTTGATTTGGATGGTAACATTTCTTATAACGATCAAGATTTAATGGGTATTCGCGACGGTGACAACTCTGATGGACAATCAGTGTATATCGGCACGCCATCGTTCTTCGAAGACTTTTCAAGTGAAATACGCTTAAGCTACGATGCTGGCGGCAAGTTTAGAGCCTTGATGGGTATTAATTATTATAAACAAGAAATCCACGCCGCTTTTTCAAATGGTGTTGAGGCAACCAATTCAATTCTGTTCGATACGGCTGCAACGCCATTTGAAGTTCGAATAGTTGGTGCACAAAACTCAACTCCTAACGATGATGAAATCAAGACCCTAGGTATTTTTGGTTCATTTGATTACTACTTTACAGAAAACTTAGGTTTAACCCTTGAAGGACGTTGGCAGAACGATGAAGTCACCCGCTTCGGTGGCACATTTGGCGAACCAATTGCGACCGGAAAACTAACATCTAAAGAATTCCTACCTCGTGCAATTTTCAAATGGAATCCAACTGACAACATGATGACCTATGCAAGTTATTCAAAAGGTACCTTACCGGGTCAGTTCAACAGTTCCTTTGTTGCCTTAGATCCTGAAGATAAAGCCATAGTGCAAGCTGAAAATCCGGGTTTACAAGACGAGGTACCACCTGAATATCTAGATAGTTACGAAATTGGAGTTAAACAATCATTAATGGAAGGCAAACTAAGCTATTCAACCGCTTTGTATTCGATGATTTGGGAAAATATGAAATCAAGCATATCCTTTTTACCGCCTGGCGCTACTGGCTTTCAAAGTGGATTTGTATCTGGAGAATCAAAGATTAAAGGGGTGGAGTTTGAAGGCGGCTATGCAGTCAGCAAGAACTTTGATATCTCTCTTACAGCAAATTATACCGATGCTAAATATGAAGACTATTCATTAACCGGTCTTACACCTCTATTTAATTTAACCACAGCAGATGGATTTAAAGTTGATGGTAATACCCTTCCTCGTTTTCCAAAATGGAGTGGTAGCCTGTCTGGTACTTATACCAATACTTTAGAGTTAGCCACAGACTGGGATTGGTATACACGTGTAGATATTTTATACAACGGTAAAACCTATACTGATTCATATAACCTAACTTGGGTAGACGCATATCAAAAAGTGAACTTAAAAGTTGGTTTCACACGTGATGATCTTTCAATTGAGCTATATGCCGATAATTTACTAGATGAAGATGGTTGGGTAACAGGCGCAGGTTTAGCATTCTTCGGTGAAGTACCTGTTAAAATTTCAACATTAAATACGCTCCGAGCTGTGCACGTTTCTGCTATGCAGCCAAGAGAGCTAGGCGTTAGGTTATCACTAGCGTTTTAAATATTAACTGTAATTGAGGCTAAACAATGTTCAAAAACTCTAATTCAGAGGGCAAAATGAAATTAAATAGACGTGAATTTATGGCCGGAGTTGGCATGGCAACAGCCTTGCCATTAGTTGGATGCGCTGCTAGCACTGCTGGTAGTGCTTCCACATCCGAAGTCAACACATTTAGCGACAGTTTCACGACAGCACCTCCTATCTCAGGTCCACGTATCAACTTAGCCAGAGCTTATGAAGTCATGGAGATGTTGAATATCGATGCCTTAGTACTAGGACAGGGTGTCAATTTTTACTATTCGACAGGGCATCATCCAGTTACCTTGACCATGGGGCATGGACCCAATACATTTTCTATTATCACGCGACAAGATAATAGGCCAAATGGATTGGTTATGCCGTCATTTACGTACTACTTTCAATTAGCTGATACTATCGCGCCACAAGACTTTGCAACATACCTTTACAGTGGAAGTAGAGGGACGGATGAGCTTGATGCTTCCGCAGAGCAAAGCCCTAATTTAATGATATTTCCAGATAGGCAATTAACTGCCTTGGATGAAATTGAGGCCAGACGAGCAGACCGAACCCGACAGACAGCAAAAGAATATGGCGCTTTTGTAGGCTCTCGAGCAGCTTTGAAAAAAGCATTTAGCGATCTTGGTTTAACCAATGCGAGAATAGCGACAGATAACGCTGCATCTTGGGAGCTAATCTCCACCGCACTGCCTAATGTCACCGTGATAGACGCCGATGATGCTCTTCGACGTATACGGCCTTATAAGTCTGACATTGAAATTGAATTAATGCGTCGAGCTGCACCAGCAAACGCAGAGGCAGCCATTGCGGCGGTGAAATCGATTCGTGAGGGCGCAACCTATAGAGATCTTAGACGTTTATTTTATACAGAGGCTGCTAAACGGGGCAACACTGGGGTTTTCATGGTAGTTGACCGAATCAGTGATGATTTATTCGATGCGCCATTTCGAGATGGTCAGTCGTTCTTAATTGACGGTGTGAGTCATGCGGATGGATACCATGGTGATTATGGACGTACTGTTTTTATTGGAGAGCCAAATAAAGAATTAGCGAAAATAACAAAAACCATTGGTCTTGCTTGGGACGAAGTGAGGCATGCCTTGAAACCAGGGATGAAATTCTCTGAAATCACAGCTTTCGGTCAATCGACGCTCAAAAAACTAGGTGGCAACTACACTGTATCTTTCACACCACACAGTGTTGGTCTATTTCATACTGACCACGTCGGTAAAAGTCCTGGCGCGTTGAGTGAAGATTTAGTGTTACAAAAAGGCATGATTATTAGTGTTGATTGTCCTCTGCTAGCATCAGGTGTAGGAGGTTCAGTACACCTTGAAGATCTTACGTTAATTACTGCCGATGGAAGTGAAGCGATCAATAATGTAGGAGAACAGACGATCATTATTTGATGCAATTAAGCAATCCAAATCAGCAAAAAAATGCCTCTGTTGAGGCATTTTTATTGTCACAATGGTAACTTAAATTATTGATTTGCCGCCTTCCTTGCCTTGGCACGAGAATATTGGTTAAACAATGCTCTTTGCTCATCAGTGCTTTCACCTAATTGCACCCGCACCGGCGTGCTTGAATGCTTATGATAATAAACATATTCCATAACGGCGACGAGTCCACGGGCATTTTCAAATATGATAGGCATACTCTTTTTTTCGTCTTCATCATTTGAATCGTTTTCACTGACACCTAACCAATAACGTTTGACAAAATTTAAGTCATTATACCAATCCCAAGTTAACTTCTTTAGCTCTTTATCGGAAAAGGTAAAAAACGTGGCAATGTTATTTTCTAAAATCACCGGCATATAAGTAAATTTGTCCATCTGCATATCATTTAAAGTGCAAGATTCAAGCAGGTTCAATATGTATAAGTTGGCTACACTGCTTTTGCTAATTTTAATAAAATAGGTTTCATCTTTACCAGAGTTCTGATTTGAGTTGCTTGATGGAGCATAGTCGATTTTATAACAATCATGAACTTCAGTAATGTTTAGCGGAGCATCAAAGATAGTTACGCCTTCATTCTTAACGATTTCAAGGGTGGTACTATTATCTATGTACCGACTATTAGCGCCGGAAAAATCATTAAGTGCATTTTCGGCTGATGCTATTAAGTAGGCTGTTTTATACCCCTTCAAAAGCATAACCTCGTCGTCTTTATCAATAACCTGCTCGGTGGTGATGACAGTATAAGGTGACGAACAAGCACATAATGTTAGACAGGTTAGTACAACAAGCGTTTTAGTGAATTCCCACATCATTTTTCCCTAGTGACCTACATTTATCGTTTTTAGAATGTCCTGAACCTGATTGTCTCTTATCGATAAAGAGCAAGTCAATCAGTTACTTAATTAACAACACGATAACAACGAATTGGGTAAAAAAACCAAACCACAATCAAAATAAAAGGAAAATAGACAATCACGACTGATGGCCGCGTTAGAACAAGCATGACAACCTAAATTAATGGCCTAGGATGCTATTGCCTCTTATCTAGAAAGTATTGATTGTGTTCAAGGCAGATATTTGATTGATAAAAAGCCAATTTAAGCGTTAAATAATCTTTCAAACCTAAACATAGAGACGTTGTCGTGAAAAGAGTGACTGGATTAATATGGATATTGTTAGTTAGCTTTAGTATTTCTTTTTCGGCAAACGCTGAACGTGTTTATGAAAAGCAAGAACCTCCCCGCGAGCTGACGGCCGAGCAAGCAACATTGGCCGCCAGTAATTATAAGAAGTACTGTTCATTGTGTCATGGTGATGATCGCGAAGGCCATAAAAACGACCACGCACCTTCGTTACGTAGCAAAAGTTTATTTGAATCGGGCGTTCCACACTCAATATTACGTCCTATGTCTTATGGTCGCCACGGCACTGCCATGGGGGGTTACTTAGATGAAGTGGGCGGCCCCATGACGTTGGATGAAACTTGGGATCTAACGTATTGGTTATTCTGGCAGTCTGGGGCGCAGAGAGTAAAACTGAGTGAAAACCCTGTGAATGGCGATATAGTTAAAGGAGAGACTATTTATCAGCAAAATTGTACCACTTGCCACGGTGAAAACGGCGAAGGTGTTACCGCTCCGGCGCTTTTTAACCCCTCTTTTTTAGCTCACAATAAAGATGAATTTATTCGTTACGCCATCGAAAAAGGTCGCGAAGATACGCCCATGCTATCCTTTTCCGACAAATTATCAGAAACTGATATTGATAATCTCACTGCCTTTATTCGCAGTAAAGCCAGTGATGCAAAAATCACTAAAGTGCCACTAAAAGAAATCCCTTCACCTGATCAGTACGTTATTAATCCGCAAGGTGAAGATCCTTCATTTAACTTAGATCAAGGCAAATATGTTTCCTCTAAAGCGCTGTATAGGGCCATGCAGGCTAAAAAGCGTATGGTGCTGATTGATACGCGGGTCACTTCTGTGTGGCAACGGGCGCATTTAGCTGGCTCAGTACCATTTCCTTACTATTCTGATATCGAAAAGCGCGTTGGAGAAATGCCAAAAGATGTATTAATCGTGGGATATTGCTCTTGCCCTCGAGCGGCGGCAGAGTACGTTATGGATCAGTTTAACCAAGCAGGTTATGCCAATACCGCTGTGTTGTATGAAGGGATTTTTGGCTGGATGAATTTAGGTTATCCGGTAGTACGTGCAGAGGGGCTAGAATCCTTAGCGGAAACGCCGCAAGGACATTAATCTATTATATCTGTTTTTAGTTCATTGGCCATGTTAACTGATGTTAACATGGCTTTTTTAATAGTCTTTGTATGATGGAATTTTAAGGGAAGCGTTAGCCACACTGACTTCTAAGAAAAACGAAATCAATCCACCGGTGATAAGCACCATTCCCAGAATAAACATCGAAATAATAGTCGTATCCAAATTCACCACAGTCAATCCATTCATCAGCAATAAAATAACATCCAGACACACGGTCACAGCTGCTGCTGTTAAAAACGTAACAGCCCAGTTGGCAAAGCGCATTCTGCGGCGTAGGGCTTTTAATTCATTTTTAGCTTTTTCGGTAATCTTAGATGGGTCAACATCACCAATTCGTTCAAAGTAACGAGCCCGATCAATGATCCTCGCTAAACGGCCGGTCATGACGTTCATCATTTGACCCATACCAACAATTAAAAACACCGGTGCCAGTGACAATTGAATCAGTTCAACAGCAGATTCATTTAAATTAAGTTCCATTACTTCCCCATCATTTGATTTGTGATGCTCTTATACCAAATGAATAGTGGAAATGTACAGAACTCTTGACAATGACACCTAAAAAACCGCGCAACGCTTAGTCAATGCAAACATCTTTGACATTATCTACTGTATTTTTGCAGCGTATGTTTGTAGCTATCCATTTGCATGTAGTCATCTAACGCCGAATTAAATTTTTGAACATCCGCTTCAGCTACACTTGACTGGCTGAACATGACGTAAATATCTCCAGTAGTAACTGTAAAGCCATGTTCAACAATGTAGTTATCTAATCCTTTTCTGCGCAGTATTGACGCTCCCACAAAGCTATCTTCTAAAAAACCGTCAATATCCATATCTAATAATCGGGCAATATTTAATTCCCCCATAATACCACTCACAAAGTTACTAGAGGACGCTTTGCTATCTTGCAAAATGGTAATTTGAGGCCCGTAATAGTAGTCACCTACGACGCCTATTTTGCTACCATTAGCGATAAACTCATCTATATCATTATAGGCGGCACGCTTTTTATCATCATTGCGTATGTACAATGAAAACTGCTCAGTGCGGTAAGGTGCACTAAAATACGCGAACTCTTCTCGCGCTGGGGTTTTTGATGCGCCAATGAGCATATCGACGTTACCTAAGCGTAAGTCTTCTAAAAGCGAAACCCAGGTACCTTGCACATAAGAAACCGTGCATCCCATTTCATTAATAACACCAGTGATAATTTGAATATCGACGCCACTCACCTCACCATCAACGTTGATGTATTGGTAAGGTTCCCAGATATCAAAACCTAAACTATATGAGCAAAGAGGGGATTCAACTTCGTTATCAGTTGACAGTTGAGAGTCTTTCAAGGGCTGTTCTTCAGATGTTTGACTTGACAACGTTGCCTGTTGTGGACTGCATGCAATTAAGGCAAAAGACAAACTCATTACTAATAGCATTTTAAGCATTTTCATAATGGTGGCCTCCATAAATAAACCACCCTAAGTTTAAGTCAGAATTCTAAATTTGCTATTTTTAAACTAGCTTTAACAGCATTCCATCTGATGTAGTCACGTAAGTTTCAGTTATTTAATACAAATTTTCTCTGTAACTCTTTTTTAGGATATTCTACTATTCCACCGTGGCACATCAGTTGGGGAAATTAATGGATAAACAAGTCAGTTCTAGATCAACAAGTCAAAAAGCATTACGAATCAATCTCGACGAAAAAAAATACGGGACTATTGTTGAAATAGGCGCAGGACAAGAGGTTGCCAGACAATTTTTCATAGCCGGCGCGGCAGCCGGAACCATAGCTAAAACAATGTCTGCCTATGACATGGTTTTTTCAGATGCTATCTATGGCGTGCAACAAGACGGACGTTATGTGAGCCAAGCTCGCGTTCAAGCAATGATGGAACAAGAATTCGATTTAGTCGTAGATCGAGTTGGCAATATTCGCTCTAAAAGTTCTCGTTATTTTGCCTATGCCGCAACAGTAGCTGCTAAGAGCTTTGGCCGCAAAAACGAATGTCACGCTTGGATTGGTATTCGTATTCAAATGTACCCTGGTGCAGAGCCTTCTGATATCAAAGTACATGTGCGCATGTTTGACGACAATGCTGAAGCTCAGCAGCAAGCATTAGGCGTAATTGGTGTGAACTTAATATACGCTGCTTATTTCTATTTTGAAGATCCTAAAATGATTATCGATTCATTAACCGATAATATAAAACCTAACCGTGTTGAAATTGATTTTATCGACTTCAAAGGTCCTTACTTCCTTGATGTAGACAATCGCGCGAAGAATCTGCACTTAATCCGCAGTTGGAAGACCCGTGCAGTTATGTTCAAACCCGATGGCAGCGTGGCGATCCCGGCTGAATTGTTGTACAAAAAGAATATCCTAACCATTCGCGGCTCGTTCAGACCAGTCACTAAACTCAATGTAGATATGATAGAACAAGGGCAAACCTCGTTTTATGAACTAAAAGATGTGAGTAAATCGAATACCGCGGTTATTGCTGAAATATCATTAAATGATATGAAAGGGAATGACGCGCAAATGCCCGAAAAAGACATAGTAGCGCGAGTGCAATTGCTTAATTCGTTGGGTTATAACGTAATGGTTTCAGACTATACCCGTTATTTCTCGTTGCGGGCTTACTTCCGCCAATACACCAAAATGCAAATTGGCATTGTAGTGGGCATGGTTAACATCAAGCAGATTTTTGATGAAGACAGCTATAAAGGGGTTGAAGGCGGAATAATGGAAGGTTTTGGTAAACTATTTCCAGACAATACCCGAATGTATATTTACCCTGAGATAGACGAGAATGGCCAACTTAACGATTTCACCCTAGTTAAAGTGCCAGAACATCTACGCTTCTTATATCGACATTTATTGGAAAATGGCTACCTTGCTGGTATTGAGTGCAGTGATAACGAATTATTTTCGATTTACTCCCGAGACTTATTGAAACAACTCTCCTCAGGTCGCGGAGAATGGGAAAATGCGGTTCCACAAAGTGTTGCTGAAGAAATCATAGCAAATAAGTTTTTTGGTTATCGAGAACGCTAACGACGGCAGTACGTATTCACACCTAAAAAATGGCAGATTATCTGCCATTTTTTTACTTCCAATTCGGCTTTTATTAATACATTTCTAAAATCAGCAAAATATTGCGCAAGATCAATAAAGGATTTCGCTAACCAATTAAACTGCAATGACTAAATGATTATTGCGAAAACAACATGAACTCAAAACGCTTTTTCGATCCTCAATTACTTGAAAAGTATAATACTAATGGGCCACGTTATACCTCCTACCCTACGGCATTATCCTTTAACGAGTCTTTCTACAATGATGATTTGATCAAAGCAGTAAAAACCTCACCTAATACAGATCTGTCTCTTTATATACATATTCCGTTCTGTCATAGCCTTTGTTATTACTGTGGCTGCAACAAAATAGTTACTCGTCACCCTGAAAAATCGGACGACTATATGTTCTATTTAATAGGTGAAATTACCCAGCGCCAAAAGCTCTTTAAAAAGCATGTTGTTCGGCAAATTCACTTAGGCGGAGGTACGCCCAGTTTTCTCAGTAAACAACAACTTTCGAATTTAATGGCCGTGTTAAAAAGCCATTTCGTTCTCAGCCAAGATGTTGAAATTGGCATAGAGATAGATCCCAGAAACTTAACTTTAGACTATATCGATCACCTTGCTAACATCGGTTTTAATCGACTCAGTATCGGCGTTCAAGATATAGATCCGCAGGTGCAAAAAGCGATAAATAGAGTTCAGTCCACTGAATTGATCGAGCAAATAGTTAACCAAGCGAATAAGATTGGATTCAGATCCGTTAATTTAGATCTTATCTATGGTTTGCCCCATCAGACACCCGAACGATTTGAACGCACTTTGGACAAAGTGATTCAAATGGGTGTGCAACGGATATCGCTGTTTAGCTATGCGCATTTACCTGAACGCTTTCCAGCGCAGCGCAAATTGCGTGATGAATGGCTCCCCAATGCTGCGCAAAAACTGGCATTGATGAAATTGGCAATTGAACGATTCCTAGATGCAGGCTACATGATGATCGGTATGGATCATTTTGCCAAACCTAATGACGAACTTGCCTTGGCTCAAAAGCGCCACCAATTACACCGAAACTTCCAAGGTTACACCACCCATGCAAACTGTGATTTATTAGGGTTTGGCGTATCGGCTATTAGTAATATTGGTGACTGTTATAGTCAGAATTACAAACAGTTAGCCGACTATTACCAAGCTTTAAATGAATCAGATAACGCGGTTCACAAGGGGGTTAAATTAAATCTCGATGACCAAATAAGGGGCTTTGTCATTAGCCAATTAATGTGTAATTTTCAAGTCGACAAATCCCAAGTTGAAAACCTATACGACATTCATTTCGACAGCTATTTCCAGCAAAGTCTGCGTTCGTTACAACCTTTTGTAGACGACAATCTTGTGGAAGTGGATGCATTGCAAATTAAGGTCAAAAACAAAGCTAGATTGCTGATAAGAAATATTTGTATGAGCTTTGACGGGTATATTAAAAATCAACATATACATAGATACTCAACCGTCATTTAAACAGCTTAGGCTCACATTTGAACGCTACAGTAAGCCAGCCTTTTTAATACTCAAATAGGTATTTAATACATTTGGAGTGAGGTGAGAAGCTGGCGCATTGATGCAAATTACGCCCTTTTGTTTTAAGCGTTGTACATTACGATCTATGGATTTTTTAATTTTATGGGCTGAGGCATACATAATTGCTTGTTCGAACGTTTCTACAGGCTCGTCGTCAATACGCTTGTAAATAGGCTCTTCGATACTAATTACCGCCACCAAATGCTTAGCTTTAAGTAATTGTACCGCTTTGAGCAAATCTTCAAAATCTTCATCACGAAGACAAGTGACTAGCAAAATTAACGCTCGTTTCGGTTGCTTGACCAACAACTCTTGGGCTGCACTTAAATAATCACTGGCTATTTTTTGCGGATACAGATCATAAAAATGCTGCATGACTTTACTGACATTTTGGGCCCCTCGAACATGACTTAACCAGCGAGACTCACTTCCAAAGCTTTGCAAACTAAGGTTGTCGCCATTTTTCAAAGCGGTGTAAGACAGCATGATCAATGAGTTAAGTGCGTGATCAAAATAGCTCAGATCGTCGTCCTGCACACGCATACGTCGGCCTGAGTCTAACATTATGATGACATGCTGATTTTTTTCTTCCTGATACTCTCTTGAAATGAGTTTGTTAAACCGGCTAGTTGCTCGCCAGTCAATTTGTTTAATACTTTCGCCTTCACGATAGTCACGTAACTGCAGAAAATCCATGCCACTGCCACGTTTATTAAACTTTTTTAAGCCTGCTTGGGTTAAGTTAACGCTACCTTGCAAACCAGCTAAATCTGAAATGGCAGTAAAATTAGGGAATACTTTATGTTCGCTAACGTGTTCAATCCAATACACATAATCCCAAAAGCCAAACTTCGATTCGACTTTAATTTCAGTAGCCGAAATTTGCGAAGGCCCCCTTCGACTTGGCGTAACTTGATAGTCAAACTCTGCGATTTGTCCGGGTTCTAATCGACAACCGTGAAAGTTGTTAGAACAATGCCAGTGCTCAGGGATTATCTCACTGCACTGGAGGCTCAAGGTATAATACCCACGATTAGCCATAGCAATGCTAACCTTTTGTTCCACATGCACGGATAAATTGCTCGGCACTTCTCTTTTAACTGCCACTTGCGGTGGGTGGCGACTGATAATTAAATCGTACCCAGCCAATGCAATAGCAATTAGCGCCAGTCCCATGGGTAAACCAGACAATTGCGTTAAGCCATTAAAATGAATAACAATTGGCAATGCCAAACCCACTATGCACAGCACAGCAAAGCATTTAAGTAATCGCTTTGAAGGAGCTAACCTAATACGTTTCATTGCCTTGGAGAAGCCGCCTGTTGAATTATTTCTGATAGCACTTGCTCTGCCGAAGAACCGGATATTTCCCGCTCTGCAGACAAAATAATACGATGTCGCAAAACAGGTAAGAGCATGGCTTTAATGTGGTCAGGAGTCACAAAGCCTTGACCTTCACATAGGGCTTTCACTTTCGCCGCTTGCACTAGCGCTATACTTGCGCGGATCCCTGCACCATGCACAATCCCATCCCACTCACGGGTTGCACGCACTAAACCTACCGCATAGTCCACAACCTTATCGTCTATAAGCACCTTACTTACCAAGGCTTTAAGTGATAATGCATCTTGCTTGCTCAGTACACTTTGAATCGAGGCATTGACTATACCTGTTTGATTTTCAGTATTCAGTTTGGTTAAGGTGATTTCATCCTGATGCTCTGGGTAACTCACGAGCACCTTCAACATAAAGCGGTCGAGTTCAGCCTCTGGTAACGGGTAAGTGCCTTCATTGTCGATGGGGTTTTGGGTTGCCAACACCATAAATGGGGTTTCTAGCGGCATACTCTGCCCATCAATGGTGATTTGATATTCCTGCATCACTTCTAATAACGCAGCCTGAGTTTTTGCCGGCGCTCGGTTAATCTCATCTGCCAGTAATAAATGCGTAAAAGCCGGCCCCTTGCGCAACGCGAATTTACCAGTTGCCATGTCTAACATCGAGTGACCTGTTACATCGGCAGGCATCAAATCAGGTGTAAATTGCACCCGTTTATAATCTAAGTCGATGCTCTTTGCCAACGCGCGTATTAACAAGGTTTTGCCTAAACCTGGCACCCCTTCAAGTAACACATGGCCGCCAGCTAAGAAAGCAATAATCACTTGTTCTACAACATCATTTTGACCAATTAACAGGCGCTGAACATTGCTTTTCAGAGCATTAATTTGCGCACATGCTTTTTCAAGGGTTTGACCATCAATTAACGATTCTACTTGGCCTTCAACACTATCTTCTTGCACAGGTATCTCGGGCGTTGGATTGGGATCTAATTCAGCGTCATTCATAACATTTTCCTGAGAGTCTGGAGACTCGCTATACTTTGGGTAAATTGGGTTTCATTAACTTGAGCTTGACTAAACATAAGTGTGTTGATGGTTTCGATTGGCCAATGACTTATCTGTGACAATTGTTCAAGCATTTGTTGTTTGTCTGCACTCTTAGTGGCGGGGCGCTTTTTGTGTAAAGCGACAATAATAGAATGACGAATTTCGTCGATTAATTCCCGCTGCTGTTTTTGCCGCCAATAAAACTCACCAGCGGCTTTAATATGCAATGAAAAAGGCGTGTAATTATGTTCATCTATACGCAAAATAGGACCAAAACGCATCGCCCAGTGCCACATACTTAGGGCAAGCAATACGCTACCGAACCAGATAAAATAAGGCGCAAAATCGTACAATAAACTAAACCAATGAGGCAGTTCCTGGGTCGAAAAAACGTACACTTTCGATGAGTTGCCCACTAATTGATCTAATAGCTCCACATTATCTTCGTAAGCTATTTGATAATTATTCCAAATATAAACATCGGTTAACATAGTAACCAATCCATCGCCCATCTCCATTTGCGCAAATGTGGGCCCGTATAAATCCCCTGCAGTATAAAAAACACTTGGATCTGCAGGTAAAACTAAACGATAACGGTTTTCTAAATTAACCATTAGGGGCTGGTCATCTGGGTTGATTATTTCAGTTGGAGTAAACACGTTCTCGGTGTCTTCTGGCAACCAATTAACAGCGAGGTTTAATTCTTGAATAAGTGCATTGGCGCGAAAAACATCTGCGTCTTGGCTAGCATTAAGGGCCATAATCAGGTGACCACCAGATTTTACCCAGTCAATCAGTTGCTTCGCTATAGCCTTAGATAACGCAATTTCGCCTTCGGATGAAACGATGGTGTCGTCTGTGGTGGGAAAAATGGCAGATTCATTGTTGGCATACAACAAACGGTAATCTTCCAGTAATTGTACTTCAGTACCTTCCGCCTCAAGGAACAATTTAGCCGCTAAAAACGGTTGTGCGCGGGCTTCGTCATTAAAACCTATGTCGGTTACTTTTTCATAAGACTCAAATCCATTATACAAAAACACGCCAGCAACCAATATTATCAGCGCCATTAATACCCGTACTGTCCAGGTTTGCTTTGCTTCCACAGGCTGTAAATTTGAGGTACTCATGTTGCGTTTCTCATCTTCCAACCTCTGCATCTGCAAACAGGGTTTTCCACTGTTCACATAACAGTTGCATAGTTGTTTTTTCTGGCCATTTATGTGCCCAGGCTAAGTGCACCCAAGTGTCGACTAGGCGTTGCATAAACTCACTTCGTTCACCGACAACCGAGGTTTTAATTACTTCAAGGCATTCCCGTTCGGTCATTGATTTGGTCAAAGGTAGAGCCTGCTCTTTACTGATTTCCAGTAAGCTGGTTATCAACATTAATGACATCAATTTGCGATAGGCTTTAGCGTCGAACAGTAAATCTATTTCTGACACGACATCTTCAGGCATGGCATCGCCTTGATAAGCCTGACTAAACAAAGGCATTTCTAATTCATCTGTTGCGGGTTGCTTAGGCGATTGATTAAAAAAACCTTTAATAGTGTCTTTTGACAGATAAACCAACAATAACAAGGTAACGCCAAACGCCAGCCACATTAGTACTTCAGAAAAATTTGCAAAAAACATCAAGCCATTGACTAACCAAGACGGTAAATCAGAGCTTGTTTTCTCACTGTCACTTTCAGCTTCGTCGTCAGACCCCCAGCCCACCCAGCGATAATCAGTTTCAGTTTGCTGACCATTGAAAGGCGGCACATCAAGTATTGCTTGAATCTTTGCTTCACTTTCAAACTCAATATTTTGTTGGTTTGCGGGATCTGTATCTTTAAGCTCTGAATATTGATTATCTTCAAACTGCGGTAATTCAATTTTTGCTGAGCTATCTTCTGCCCAACTTTCAGATACCGGTGAAAAACATAACATCACTGCTAAAATGCAACTTGCCACCGCCCCTAATGCTGGTTTGGTAACTTTATTAATGGCTCGTTTGAAGCCAATTTCTATGTCCCACGCTTCTAAGATAACTCGCCGGTTTAGATAGGCTGCGAAACTACCTGCAATATAAATAGGCGCAATAAGTAAATAAGCGAGGTAAGTAAATAGGTTAAATGTCAGTTCGGTACCCCAATTATCGCTCGTGATCACCAGCCAATAATCAAACTCCACTCCCGCCGGCACCACATAACTAATAAGGGCCACTAAACCAAAGATAATGATCAGCTCCCAGCCGAGACAGATAAATGTCCACCAAGCGGTATTATCATCAATCGTTCGATGCAAGATAGATAAACGCTTGCTGCGAGCAACACCATCTAGACCTTCTAATTGTTGAATGGCTAAATCAAACCCGCGAGTAGGTGATAACCGACGCCAGGTAATACTAGCAAACCATTGTTTTTTCAATAATCGAGGCCAAGCTCTAATCGCATCTTTAGCGGTGACCGTCTCGCCAAACACCTGACGACTCAAGATATGCAGCAAACCTCTTTCATACAGAGGCTTCAACCACCAAAAAGCGACTACACCCCAAACAATATCAATGGCACAGGCCAATACAAATATGGGTAAGGTAACCACCAGCCAAAAACTGATTAATGATCGATACCAACGCAAGGCCATGCGGCAACCTAAATCAAAGGACCGCCAACTATTACGAGGACGAATTTCCAACGTTAGGTTATCAATATTCACGACGATTTCTCGCCAGAACGAGGGTTTCTAGGAAAAATGTAGAGCAAAATCCACAGCCAACAGGCGCTGCCCACTGCATATTTCACTGCATTGGGAAGTAGTGTGCTACTCGACCAAAAAGCTTCAATGAACGCAGCAACCACCAACATTAAAAATGCGCCAAAAATAATCGGAAATGTAATTTTACCGGCCTGTTTCAAAGCCGCCGTGCGTGACAATTGCCCCGGTCGAATAATATGCATTCCTACTACGCCCCCAGCAGCCGCAGACAACACAATGGCCGTTAATTCAAATGAACCATGGGTAATAACAAAAGAAAAAAATGTACTAGAAAATCCGACATTCACGATATGAGCACTCACCGCACCAAAAAATATAGCGTTAAACAGTAAGTAATAGAGTGTTCCAAACCCCAATAAAAAACCTCCCACAAAACACTGAAATGCAATGGATATATTATTTTTTATATAGAATCCAAACATTAGAAAATCGCTATCAGAATCTCTTTCGTTTCGATAGTTTCCGGTGGTTTCATCGATGCGGGATGCCGGATCGTACATTTGTTCTAATTGGGTAACTTGCGAATTGGGCATTACATTTCGCACAAATTCTGGTTCTATCATAGTGACCGAAAAGGTAATTATGGCTAAACCATAAAATAATATATGCGCCCAAATCACATAGCGGCGAATAAGCAATAACTGAGCTGGAAAATCGTACTTAACAAACTGCCAAAACGGCGCCCAAATCCGGTTACTCGGTTTGTATAAACACTGCTGTCCCTGCAGTAAAAGATCGTTTAAGCGGGAAATTAATGCGGGGCTGTAAAGGCGACTTTTTGCCACAGCCAAGTCATGAGTTAACTGCCGAAATGCATGGGGAAGATCAATATCGTATTCATGCAATTTATTGGGATCTTTTATCGCTTCAGCAAAATCTGACCACTGTTTTTGACGTGATTGTATAAAATCATGCTGCTTCATGCTTTACCCACCAAATTAGCCGCAATAGACTTAAGTTGGCTAACGGCTTCAGGACCTTGCACATTGAGAATGGGTGATAAAATATTGGCTAATTCTTGCTGCCGCTGAGCACTTAAGGTTTTACTGCGCTCAGCAAACGCTATAATCGATTTCTGCATTTCTGGATCTAGCTGTAGCTCTACATTTTTTTGCTTTTCAAAGTTAAAATAACTCATTCTAAGTGGTGCTTCGTTATACACCACCATAGTGCCGCCAATATAATCCCCTACCCGTTTATTGTGCTTAGAAAGTAGTAGGCAAATTCCCCCTAGCAGATAAAACGAAGGCAAAAAATCAACCGCTCTAAATAAGTTTCGAATTAATGAACCGGCAAGGGTAACTGGCAAACCATTGTCATAAACGACGGTTAAGCCAAAGGATTTTTTACCTGGTGTTTGACCTTTTGTTATTTCAAATATCACTGGGTAAAACCATTCCACCAAAAAAGCCGCTATGAGCATTAACCCTATTCCCATATTACCCGCAAAAGACAAAGCTATGCCAACTGCGAGCATAATGACTAAACGGATAAGTAAATCATAAATAAAGGATAAAGTGCGCACGCCAATACCTGCTGGCGTGAGCTGGATATCAATGCCTTCTGGGGTTTCTAAATTTATTTGATTATCTATTTTCAACCGTATAACTCTTGTTTACTACCCAATAAAAGATATAAATATACCCATAAATACAAAACCCCAATAAATTAAGCCGAGTAAGATAAATATCCAATTGGTTAACGTCAGTGCAGCGTTCTGTGCGCCTTGGGGATCATCACAAACCTGATTTATACGATCTTGGACGTACCAAATAGGTAACAATATCAGCGCGATCGTTGCCAGAAAAAATACTACATATAAGGCGAGTTGATCAACGCTCGGTTCCCAGCGATTAGTTAAAGCAGAAACTACAATGGTGATTACATAAAAAGTTGCCATTAAGCCTGATGCCCTGCACGCAAAACCTTTAGACTGCAAGGCATCGTTAACTTGCGCAAACAACGAATGGGTAAAGAATATGTTAAAAATAGCCCTGACAATAGGTGTGCAATCAAAATCGGCATTGTCTTTTTGCAATTTCCAATTACGGTAAAACCAATAAATTAGATAAAGATTAAGTGTACAAAAAGATAAGATAATTAATTTAGTGCGGGAAACCACAAAAAAGGCGTTTTTGTCGATTAAATCATGCTGCTCTAAGTCACCCAAATCGGCAGCCGGAGCGTTATACACACTCTCATTATTATTATAATTTGTCGACATGAACTTCCTTGTACTAACGGCATAACAAACTGAGCACAGACTCGCCTTCGTTTGAGTATGCCATAAACATACTCGATATCCAGCATTTTAATGGGTCTAATTAGACCTTAGGTTAACTGGAAATAATTGGTGAAACATTTATACAATTGTGTACCGCTCAACACCGAAGCGGATGGAAAATGCAAAATCGGAATTAAGTCACATGGTGCACAAATCGTTTCTGTACCCCGTTCATTTTCTAGTTCATCGACATTAAGTACCTTAGCTAGGGGCTCACCCTTTTTGATTTCCATACCGGGTTTTGCTAAATAATCGACTATTCCACCTTGGTGGGTATAAAGGATTTTGTAATTGTTTAGTGTGACTGCCACTCGCTGCATGTCTTTTGGAGTGTATTGGGCATCCACTAGACAGCCTTTGGCATTCAAGTAAGACAGAATACTTTGTGCATCGTACAATCCTTCATCGAAACTAATCACTTCTTGAGAACCCATCTCTAAGGTAAAGGCTTCAACTTCGAACTGGATTGGATTAGCTCTTTTTTCAGTTAATAAGTCTTGTAAACTCCACCAATGGCAAAACGTCGCTTCATCTAAAGCACCAGCAAATTTATTGGGAATCAAAATAACATGAGGAATATTAAACAAAGACGCTGACGCTTTGGCATATTCAGGCACATAGATATGCCTTGTAGAGACAGGCCCATTGTGCAAATCAATCACAATATCGGCATCAAAAGCTAATTGTTGTAATTTTAAGTTAAGCTGTTGCGCAAGCCCTAATCCCCAAGTATCCGTTAACTTATCATCAATTTTCTGTTTGATAGCCTGACGAAAACGGGATTTAATCGATTGCAGCGGTTCATCATTGGCTACCGTATCGACAAATTCAGTCACCAAGTTTTGATCATAATAATAACCCCGATTCCAATTGGTGCCATTGATGGGATCAAATCGGCCCAAGGTATACTCACCAGCTTTGATGTTGGTGCCCACCGGATTACAATTTGGTACTAGGGTAATTTCACCGCATATATCCAGATTTTTAAGCATCTGAATTAAATGGTAGATCACTACATTCCCCTGCACCTCAGCGCCATGAATCGAGCTTTGCAGGTACACCTTGGGACCTGGTTTACTGCCTTTAAAACGATACAAAGGCACGTTCATATTCCGCCCAGACGCGTTTTGCGCAACCACGAGATATTCTTTGGAAAACTGATTCATCTAACGACTCTTAAAAACTTAACTACAATTAAAGAATACGATAATTGAATGCTAACCGTTGTACAAACTTTTACGTTTGCGTGTTAGTGAAACCGGTCAATTCCAGCCTACAACTGGTGACTTTTTTAATAAAGCCACTCGTACACACAAAAAAGACAAAATTAACTCCAATTAGGGGAATAAACATGAAAAGA
The DNA here is from genome assembly GCF_037478005.1 of Alteromonas sp. M12. Classification (NCBI taxonomy): domain Bacteria; kingdom Pseudomonadati; phylum Pseudomonadota; class Gammaproteobacteria; order Alteromonadales; family Alteromonadaceae; genus Alteromonas; species Alteromonas sp. M12. Next base: position 3,547,196 of record NZ_CP144164.1, read on the forward strand.
AAATTAATTGCTGGGGCGATATGTGTTGCCCTGCTATCAGGCTGTGCATCGAAAGTTCACTTATCTGAAACGGAAATAATGCAACAATTTCCAGTGCTTGAAAAAGCCACAGAGATGCTAGAGCAGGCCAATATAAATGATTTGGCGTTTTACTCTCCTGAACAAATGAAAGAGGCTCAACGAGCTTATGACAGTGCATTAAGACAAGCTGAATCTGGAAACAATACCGCTAATGCGACCGCCAAAGAAGTCGTTGATAGAATAAATGCTGCGAAGACACACTCGAGCAAAGCAAAATACGTCTTTGAAGAAGTGTTTGTGGCCAGAAATAAAGCCCTTGGAGTCAGCGCTGATACATTGGTGCCAGATAATTTCAATAGTTCTGAAAAGCAATTTAAAAAAATGCTTACGTGGTTTGAAGTAGGTGAAGAAGACCGCGCAAAGCGAGACATCAATGAACTAAAGAATCAATATTTAGCGACCGAACTAGCAGCTCTTAAAACCAATATGCTTAGTGTCGCTCAACGCGCGATTGAGAATGCTGAAAAGCAGAACTTGGACGATGTAACGCCTATCCTTATCTCTCAAGCTAAAGATGAATATCAGCTAGCATTAAGTACTTTGGAAGCGGATAGAGCAAATACTCAAAAAGCCAATGTGCATTCCAACAAAGCGATTTGGCTGGTCGAGCGGGCCAAGGGTGTTGCCGAGATCAATCAATATTTTAAAAATGCGGATTTCAGTGAAGAACAAAAAGTGCTTTGGTACCAAGATCAATTACAAACCGCAATGTCTCCAATTTCAGGTGATTTAGCATTCAATCAGACCAACAAAGAGGTCATTGCTGATGTACAGCGAACTGTTAGTTCAAAATTAGCCGAAAACCAGATGAATAGCCAACGTATTGAAGAACTTAATACCCAGTTAATGACCTTGCAAACATCTTCGAAAGATAGAGAATCACAAATAACCCGAGACAAAGACGAAGCTCTTTTATCCGCGCAACTTCAGTTGGAAAATGAGCAACAAGCTAAACGCGAAGACAGTGCAAGATTTGCAGGCGTGCAATCTTTATTTAATCAGGAAGAAGCGACGGTTTATCGTCAGTTAGATAATGTATTAATTCGTGCTCACGGGTTTTCATTTAAGACTGGAAGTAGTGAAATTGAATCATCTAACTTTGCGTTGTTGAACAAAATTATTGATGCGGTGAGACGTTTCCCTGCCTCAAATATTTTGGTAACCGGTCATACCGACGCTACCGGCAGCGCTGAATTAAACTTAGATTTATCTAAAAACAGAGCAAAGACCGTGGCTGACTTTATGACTAAAGTGGGCAATATTGACGATAGTCGTATTGAATCCCAAGGATTTGGTAAAGAAAAACCTGTCGCCAGCAATGAAACACCGGAAGGTCGAGCTCAGAATAGACGAGTAGAAATCCTGATCATCAATTAACTAAAGTTGGGGGGATGTAAAACATCTGCCCCAAAAGTAGTTGCTATCACCAAATGAGCTTTGAGCAAAAGCTAGTTAGAAGTAATGTTTTTTTGAGATTCAGCCTTTAGAAAACATAATTTCATAACTGTGAGATCCATATACATTAACATGGGGTATTAACCTATTATTGTTTAAATTGATTATTAAGGATCAAGGCATTGAGCACCCCCATTAGCATCATGTGGTTTCGGCAAGACCTTCGCCTGCGGGATAACCCTGCACTGCGCGAGGCTTGTAACAACGGCGATGTTATCCCCGTTTATATTTATGATAATTGCAATGCCGAAAGTTTCACACCAGGCGCAGCCAGTAAATGGTGGCTGCATCACTCGCTACACAGCTTGAACAAATCACTAGACGGTAAGCTGCATATCGCTAGCGGCAATCCCATTGATGTATTACAAAAGATTATTCAACAAACTGGGGCGACTCAAGTTGTCTGGAATCGCTGCTATGAACCCTGGCAGATACATCGCGATAAAGCAGTAAAACAGCAGTTGCAAGAAGATGGCGTGCAGGTAAATAGTTTTAATGGCTCTTTATTATGGGAACCTTGGACAATCATGAACCAGAGTGGTTCGCCTTACAAAGTGTTCACTCCTTTTTACCGCAAAGGATGTTTAAAAGCGCCTTCTCCTCGTTCCGTTGAGGCAGCCCCAAAACAAGCTAATTTTATTTATCAAAATAAGCTGGATCAAGGAATAGATAGCCTTGAGTTGTTGCCGGAAATTAGCTGGTACAAACAGATGCAACAGCAGTGGCAGCCTGGCGAAGAGGGAGCCGGTGTTTCACTGAGTGAGTTTTTAAATGAGCCAATAAATGATTACAAACAAGCCCGTGACGTACCCAGCCTTAATGGCACATCTCATCTTTCACCGCATTTACATTTTGGAGAGATATCTCCAAACCAAATATGGTATGCCACCTTACATAAATTTAACGGCAGCATGGAAGACCCGCACATGGATTGTTTTTTAAGTGAAATTGGCTGGCGTGAATTTAGTTATTACTTGTTATATCACTTTCCGACCTTACCCAGTGAAAATTACAATGCCAAATTCAATCAATATCAGTGGCGTGGTCGCAATAATGACTTGCAAGCGTGGCAACAAGGTCAGACAGGCGTGCCCATTGTTGATGCGGGAATGCGTGAACTGTGGCAGACCGGTTACATGCACAACCGTGTGCGCATGATCGTTGGCTCATATCTGGTGAAAAACCTTCGCACCCATTGGCATCATGGCGAGAGCTGGTTTTGGGATTGTTTATTGGATGCGGATTTGGCCGCCAATAGTGCGAGCTGGCAATGGATAGCTGGCTCAGGTGCCGATGCATCGCCCTTTTTTAGGATTTTCAATCCTGTTACGCAAGGTGAAAAATTTGATAGTGAAGGTGAATACGTACGTCATTACTGCCCTGAGTTAAAACACCTTCCCAACAAGTACATCCATAAACCATGGGACGCACCTAAAGAAGTCTTAGCAACAGCAGGAATCCGTCTTGGTGATGAATACCCTCACCCATTGGTGGATTTAAAAGAGTCGCGCCAACAAGCTTTAGATGCCTATGAAGCGGTTAAAAACGCCTAAATGACAGGATGAAATGAAAGCCATGGCAAACACCTTAAGATTAATTCTCGCCGATCAGCTAAGTATGTCGGTAGCAAGCCTGCGAGATTGTGACAAAAACAGTGATTTAATTTTGATGGCGGAAGTAAAAACAGAAGCCAGCTATGTAAAACATCACAAAAAGAAAATCGCATTTTTATTTTCTGCCATGCGTCACTTTGCCAAAGAATTAACGGACTCAGGGTATCAAGTCCGTTATATAAAATATGAAGATGTTGATAACCAAGGCAGCCTTTTTAAGGAAGTGGAGCGGACCTGTCAAAACCTAGAGATAGATAAAGTCGCGCTGACATTTCCCGGCGAGTACCGTGTACTTAAAGATTTTCAAAGTTGGCAACAAAAGCTAGGTATTCCCGTGGAGATCTTGGACGATGACCGCTTTTTAAGTCATATAGATGATTTTGCTGATTGGGCAAAAGATAAAAAACAACTGCGAATGGAGTTTTTTTATCGACAAATCCGTCAGTCAAGTATGACCTTGATGGAAGCTGATCAACCCAGCGGGGGTAAATGGAATTATGACAGCGCTAACCGCAATGCTATGGATAAAGATGTCGAGGTTCCTGCGCACACTCAGTTTGACCCCGATCACATCACTCAAGATGTATTGAAACTGGTTGAGTCTGAATTTGCTGAGCATTTTGGCAATTTGGACAATTTTCACTTTGCCACCACACGTCAGCAAGCCTTAGTGGTGTTGAAAGATTTTGTCAGCCAAAGGTTACTAAACTTTGGCCAATATCAAGATGCCATGGTGCAAGGTAAACCTTGGCTTTTTCATTCCCATATCAGCTTTTATTTGAACTGTGGATTACTGCTGCCCAAAGAGGTCGTTGAGCTTGCTGAGAATGCATATCGTAATGGCGAAGCCCCGCTTAATTCCGTCGAAGGTTTTATTCGTCAGGTTATTGGCTGGCGAGAATATGTCAGAGGTATTTATTGGCTAAAAATGCCCGATTACAAAAAGCAAAATGCGTTGCATGCACAGCGAAAATTACCAGATTTTTTCTGGAATGCAGAAACCGATATGAATTGTTTGCAGCAATGCATCAGCGAAACACGAGACAACGCCTATGCCCATCATATTCAACGTTTAATGGTATTGGGTAACTTTTTGTTATTGGCTGGGGTGCACCCTGATGATGTCAATGAGTGGTATTTGATTGTGTATGCCGATGCCTATGAATGGGTGGAAATGCCCAATGTTAGCGGCATGATTTTATATGCTGATGGTGGACTACTCGCGAGTAAACCCTATGCTGCAAGCGGAAGTTATATCAATAAAATGTCGAATTACTGCCAACATTGCCATTACAACGTCAAACTGAAAACTGGTGCCCAGGCCTGTCCATTCAATTATCTTTATTGGGACTTTTTAGATCGCAATCGAGAAAAGCTCGCCACAAACCCAAGGTTAGGCATGCCATACGCCACGCTAAATAAGATGAAAGATGACAAATTAAGACATATTCGCCAAGACAGCGATATATTTTTTAAGGCATTAGATAACAATGAACGTGTGTAGTTGTGGCTTAGCCTCGGGAAAAATCCCGTGCTACACCTTGTTGGCGATGCGTTAACACCGCGTTAGTCTCGATGTATCAAACAGCCACGGGATAAATCCCGTGCTACACCTTGTAGGCGGATGAGTTAGCCCCGCGTTAGTTTCGATGTATCAAACAGCCACGGGATAAATCCCGTGCTACATCTTGTAGGTGGATGAGTTAGCCCCGCGTTAGCCTCGATGTATCAAACAGCCACGGGATAAATCCCGTGCTACATCTTGTAGGTGGGTGCTTTAGCACCGCGTTAGCTTCGATGTATCAAACAGCCACGGGATAAATCCCGTGCTACATCTTGTAGGTGGGTGCTTTAGCCCCGGTTTAGTTTCGATGTATCAAACAGCCACGGGATAAATCCCGTGCTACATCTTGTAGGTGGATGAGTTAGCCCCGCGTTAGTTTCGATGTATCAAACAGCCACGGGATAAATCCCGTGCTACATCTTGTAGGTGGATGAGTTAGCCCCGCGTTAGCCTCGATGTATCAAACAGCCACGGGATAAATCCCGTGCTACACCCTGTAGGCGGGTGCTTTAGCACCGCGTTGGGGACTAAATTAACGTTTTTTGTTGGACTTGCCCGCCGCCTTGTTGTGGGGCTGGTTATCACTGAATCGTGTCAATCCTTGCTGAGCCTTAGCATTTCCTTTGCCTTTGGCATATGCCTTGTTTCGAGACCGTTTTGCATATGCATTGTGCGCCTTACCACTTAGTTCCTCTTTGCTTTCTAGAGGCACTAGATGCTTGGGTCCGTTGCCAATCAAATGCGCTTTACCCATTTCTTTCAATGCTTTGCGGATCACTGGCCAGTTTGCTGGATCGTGATAACGCAAAAAAGCACGATGCAAACGGCGGTGTATCTCACCTTTGGGCACTGTAACTTGCTCACTTTTGTGATTGACTTTATGAATCGGATTTTTACCCGTGTGATACATGGTAGTGGCGTTGGCCATCGGTGATGGATAGAAATTTTGCACCTGATCCAACTTAAAATTGTGCTCTTTTAACCACATGGCCAAACTCACCATATCCATATCTTCTGTGCCAGGATGGGCAGAAATGAAATATGGAATAAGATACTGAATTTTACCTGCTTCTTTGGTGTATTTATCGAACATTTCTTTAAAACGCTCATAAGTACCCATACCAGGCTTCATCATCTTATCCAATGGCGCTTTTTCAGTATGTTCTGGAGCTATTTTTAAGTAGCCGCCCACATGATGGGTGACTAATTCACGAACATAATTAGGATCTTCAATGGCCAAGTCATATCGTACACCTGAAGCAATCAATACCTTCTTAACACCTTCCACTTTACGAGCTTTTTTGTAAAGCTCAACGGTAGGTGTTTGATCGGTGTCCAAATGTCCACAAATATCCGGCCAGACGCATGAAAGACGGCGACATGTTTGTTCCGCCTTTGCGCTCTTACATCGCAATTTATACATATTCGCAGTCGGACCGCCTAGATCAGAGATCACGCCGGTAAAACCGGGAACTTTGTCGCGAATTTGTTCAATTTCACGGATAATTGACTCTTCTGAGCGACTTTGAATAACCCGGCCTTCATGCTCTGTAATCGAACAGAAAGTGCAACCACCAAAACAACCCCGCATGATATTCACCGACGTTTTAATCATATCGTAAGCAGGAATTTTAGCTTTCCCATAACTAGGATGAGGTACGCGAGCATAGGGTAAATCAAACACCGCATCCATCTCTTCAGTTTCCAATGGAAAAGCAGGCGGGTTAATCCAAATAATGCGATCACCGTGGCGCTGGGCCAGTGCACGAGCACAACCTGGATTGGTTTCTTGATGCAAGATCCGTGATGTATGGGCGTAATGTGTTTTCTCTGCACGTACCACATCATAGGGAGGTAGCATGACGTACGTCTTCTCCCAAGGCTTTCTGCGCTGAGATTTAGAAGTAAATGGCTGAACTACGACCGGTTTCGCTTTTTGCGCGTCATCGATAACTTTGTTTTGTTCATCTTCAGCTACCGCACACTTATCTTCAATGTATTCATAGGGGCTGGGAATAGGATCAATTTTTCCAATTACATCAACGTGTGTAGAATCCACACCTTGCCATTCAGGTAATGGCTCTTTGCGAATTACTGCAGTACCACGGACATCTTGCATGTCAGCAATAGTCTCACCTGCGGCGAATCGATGGGCGATTTCCAGTAACGGACGTTCTGCGTTACCAAACATCAACATATCTGCTTTTGAGTCAAATAAAACAGAGCGTTTTACTTTGTCTGACCAATAATCGTAGTGGGCAATTCGTCTTAAACTGGCTTCAATACCACCAATGATGACTGGTTTTTTGTAGGCTTCTTTACAGCGTTGAGTATAAACGGTAACGGCTCGGTCAGGGCGCTTTCCACCTTCATTATTGGGGGTATAAGCGTCATCGTGGCGTAATTTTCGATCCGCTGTATAGCGGTTGATCATAGAATCCATATTGCCAGCGGTTACCCCAAAAAATAAATTGGGTTCACCTAACTGCATAAAATCTTTTTTGCTGGTCCAGTCTGGTTGCGAAATAATTCCAACTCTAAAGCCCTGAGCTTCGAGTACACGACCGATTACAGCCATTCCAAAACTAGGATGATCTACGTAAGCATCTCCGGTCACAATAATAATGTCACAGCTATCCCAGCCTAACTGATCCATTTCCTTTCGAGACATTGGCAAAAATGGAGCGGGGCCAAAACATTCAGCCCAATATTTAGGATAGGAAAATAGCCCTCTTTCAGCTTTCATTCGCTGAACAGGCTGTCGCATAACAGTCATGTATTGTACCAAGAAGTTAAGGGTTCAAAATTTCGCGGAGTATACCAGAAAAAGCCTTTGGACAAGAATAATATCGCGATAAAGGACGCATCCTTCTACAGCTAAGTGTCAAGTAATCTGCTCACTCTTTGTACATTTGTGTGTTGGCAGCAGATTGCTCGATATGGAAGTTCTCTGCTGTTCAGGCTACACGTTGATTATCCTGACTTCTTTTTCTTGCCTCCTGCGCTCTTCACTCTTGATCGGGTTTACTCTTTACTCGCCATTCCGCTTGCTCTCTACTCGTCATCCCGCTTGCTCTTTACTCGTCATCCCGCTTGCTCTCTACTCGTCATCCCGCTTTGCAATCACCTCAATGCCGAAACCATTATCAATTACTTGTAATTCAATGGGTTGGCAACATATTTGGCAATCTACTATTTGCTGCTGATTGATGTCGTTGGCTTCATCTATCTCCAGATCGTTGTAAGTCATACAATATGGACACTCAAATTTACTTGCTACTGTGAGGCTCATGGCTACTCCTTGAGTTGTAAAAGATTAATTAGTTTACGTAAAAGGCGTCGAAAAAGTTTGAAAAACAAACCAATACTGACTGGATATACAGTAGTTTTTAAAATACACTGGCTTTGTGTCCCAGCAAAATTTTTAATCTATTGATGAAAGAACTCCCCAGTAAATACTATTTAACTCATTTTCATGAATTTCTCGCGTTTGTTTCCGGACCCTGTGCACATTTACTCTCTATTGAAGATAGTGCTTTTATCGGTAAATTTCATACTCTTTGTGAAGATGCACAATGTTTGTATGTCCGTGGATTAAATAGAAAATCTCCAATAATCAGACGTAACTCATTGTTTTATGATGAGATTAACGATCACCAATTGCATCTAGAGAGGCTTATAACAGAAGGCTTTTACACTGAAGTAAAAAAAGAGCATCTTGCTGAATTAACTCATAATCTAACCAAACCAGAATTGGCCCAAGTGCTGCGTAATGCGAATGTCAGTTTTAAAAGCTCCCAAAGTAAAGCTGATTATTTACAATTAGTGAATGAGTTTTGTCAATTTGAAGACTTCTGCGCCTTTCTAGATCCCACTGTTGTGTTGCACCGAGGGCAAGATCAGCACATAAACTATTTTTTATTCTTATTTTTTGGTGATCTGAACAGTAACTTATCCAAGTTTTCAATGCGCGATCTGGGGATTATGCCAACTCAACGAGGGGTCAGTACTGACAATGCGCGATTCGATTTCATTGACGAAGCTAAGAGTGCGTTTTTTTATGCTCATCAACGGCGTGAAGTCATGTCTTTATTACCAGAGCAACAAATTGCACTTGCCCAACAGTTCCCATCATTTCCAACTCCACAAGGTACCTTAGCCAATGAACATTGTGACCGTTTTCTATTAAGATTAGGCAAAGCCATACTCCCCCACGACCAGTCTCTTGGCATAAAATTATTAGCCGCATCTTCGGAGCCTTTAGCACAAGAAAAAGTGATCCGTGAAAAGTACAAGTTAGGTGAAAAAGAGTGGGTGAAAAACCGTTTAGAAATGATTATTGAGGAACCAGATTCTGAAGTACTATTATCGTTTGCCGAAGACTTTTTGGCCCGTAAATTTCAGCAAAAACGCACCAGTACGCTCACCGACATGTTACGAGAACAATCAACAACAGTACTTATTGATGAAATGTACATGGATTCGGTGGAACATGGCGTAAAATTGTTTTATCAGAAACAAAAAAAACAGGCCTTTCGCACTGAAAACCGATTGTGGCGAGCATTGTTCGGTTTAGTTTTTTGGCATGAACTTTTTGAAATGGATAGCAATGCGTTAGTCACTGAATTCGATTACAAACCCCAGGCTATCAATCAAAACAACTTTTATAATCTGTACGAACAAGATATTGAAACTCGCCTATATCGAATGACCAGTGCGCAAATCACATTCAAACAAGTATCTAAAGTTATGCTTGAAAAGTACGGTCGCCCCAATGGAATTTTTCGTTGGCACAAATCCTTACTCGAAGTTTTAGCGGTATTTTTTGATCATGTTGACATTGAAGGTCTCAAAGAGCATTTGAGAATGATGGCAAAGGACTTTAAAAACTACGCTGACGGTTATCCGGATATCATGGTAGTCGATAACACCGGACTGAGATTTGAAGAAATAAAAGCCCCTGGAGACCAATTGCGTAAAAACCAATTGTTAACCATAAAGCTACTAAGAAAATCAGGCTTTAAGGTCGCAGTCACTCAAGTTGAATGGTTTTTAGATCCCTTACAACCCTATGCAGTCGTCGATATCGAAACCACGGGCGGTCGTGCAAATCAACATCGTATAACCGAAATAGGTATCGCCAAGGTTGTAAACGGGAAAGTGATCGATACGTGGCAAACGCTAATCAATCCTCAACGGCACATTCCGCAAAAAATCACACAATTAACGGGTATTGATGATGAAATGGTGAGTGATGCTCCCTTATTTGTGGAAATCGCTGAAAACTTACGAAGTTACTTATCTGATTGTGTTTTTGTCGCTCACAATGTCAATTTTGATTATGGTTTTATCCGCGCCGAATTTGAGCGTCTTGAACAAAGTTTTCGCATGCCCAAGTTATGTACGGTACGAGAAATGCGCAAAGCGATTCCAGGCCTTCCGTCTTATTCATTAGCCAACTTAACCCGGCATTTTGGTATTGATATGACTCGACATCACAGAGCCTTATCAGATGCTCAAGCAGCCGCAGAGTTGTTATTTATTATCAACGAAGTGCGTCATGAAAAAGCCAATGGGAGTCGTTTGCGGGGCTAAAGCACCCGCCTACAAGATATATGTTACCCCCTCCCCTTGCAGCATGGGCTTTAGCCCATAGATTCATTTCATTCAGGTTAACCTAATTGCGCGGAGCTAAAGCACCCGCCTACAAGATATGTGTTCCCCCTTACCCTTGTAGCATGGGCTTTAGCCTGAGGGATCCCCACAGCGGCATCAACATTTTGCATCCTCCACTAGGGCTTCGATGGATGCTTTGAGCATGTTCTCATTTAGATAAAACCGAGAATGCTTGAGCAGTCTCAGAGCTAAATACCCGTAAGATAGTACGCGCCGGCTCGTGATGGTGTTTGCTTGGAAATGGCGGTGATAGCCCTGGGCTTCTGCCGCTTTACCCACACAGTATAGATAGAATTGTACCATCATGGCTAAGAGTAAAATGACTTGCAGACGTTTTTCACAGCGACTTAAACTACGGGATAATCCCAGTCCATAGTATTCATTTTTACAATCTCTAAACGATTCTTCAATGGCCATTCTACGTGAATATAAATGGACAAGCTTATTCGCTCCGAATTGATTTTGCGGAAGGTTGGAGACTAAGAACCAAGGCTCTTTGGCGGACTTGCTATGACGCTTATTAATATTGTCTTTGGTCACCACCCCTTTTCTATTTACATTATGTCGTTGTTTGTTTTTCCCTTTGAATAAAACGCCTCGACACGAATACTGACTTCTTTTCGATAAAGTACAAATGGGAAGCTCCATGGCCTTAGAAGAGGCTCGAGTATGATAATCACTTACGTAGCGCCATTGATTTTTCCGTCGCCAATTTACATTTCACACTGCCGCGGGTTCTTGCCAACCAATACCAGTTGAGTCGGCTCACTTCCTTAAACCAAGGTATTTTAAACCCGGCATCTGTGCAAATAATCGGTTGGCAGTCACTCGGTAAGAGTTTAGCTAACCTAGCTAAAAAACGTTTCTGAATCATCGGCTGAGCATGTTGCTCCTCAGGATGCACCTCTTCATACAACGTAATCGCCCGACCTTTAATGGAGATAGCTGCTCTTAACATCACAAAGTTGTAGTTGTACACCGTTGACCAGTCAATATGAATTAACGGATGTTTTTCCGTGATAAACAAGTTTTGTATGATTTGATAATAGCGAGGAATAACCCGGTGTAGTCGAGGATTTCCCAACAGTCGGTCAATCCGTTTAATACTGTGCTTTTCAATGCCACCAGTGTCACAAGCCGCATTTCTTCCCATCGCTGTTAAGGTTAATTCAGAGCCATTTATGAGGCTTTTAGCAGCGGTAAACAGTGAGGTGGTAATACGCGGATCTAAAACGTTTGAATCTAAGGTAAATAAATCTGATAATAGCTTCATAGTGCTTGAGTTTGGTTATTTTTGTTTTGTGGTGAAATATATAATACCAAATTTCAAGCACTTACTTCTTTTTACTGTGGGGATTCTTCAGGCTTTAGCCCATGAATTCATTTCATTCTGGTTACCCTAATCGCGCAGGACTAAAACACCCGCCAGCAACAAAAGGCTCAATTGACACTCATCTATATCCATGCGTAAATCTGACTATAGATTACCCATTTAACCTAAGATTATGATTAGAAAGCTCTTTCGTGTTTCACGATTTCTACATAAATGGGCAGGATTATTCCTTGCCGTACAAATTTTATTGTGGATTTTAGGTGGTGTAGTGATGAGTGTTATACCTTTGGAAAAGGTGCACGGAGATCATCTCGCAATCAAAAATCTAAACTATGAAATCGACAATACACAGTATGCTTTCTCCCTAGACACCCTTCGCCTTAGAATTTCCGACCCTATTCATAGAATTTCCTATACCCAAGTTTTAGGTGAGCCTTATTACGCAGTTCAGACGGCGTCTGGTGAGCAATTATTCCATGGCTTAACTGGCGATTTGATGGGTATTATCAATGCTGAAAAAGCGGCAACAATAGCAAAACAACATTATCTTGGAAGCGGCGAACTTATCGAGCAAAATTTGTTAGCTAAAGCTCCAATGGAAGCCTCTCGCAACAAAGGAAAAGTGTGGCAGCTAAAATTTGATGATACTTGGAATACCACATTGTATGTGTCTCCGTTAAGCGGCAAGTTAACTACTATTAGAAGTGATTTGTGGCGTATTTTTGATTTTTTTTGGATGTTGCATATTATGGATTATGACGAGCGAGAAAATTTTAATAACCCGTTATTAATCACATTTTCTATCTCCGCTTTATTGTTTACCGTTACTGGTATTATTTTACTATTTAAGAGTTTTAACTTGGTTGCGATTAGACGATTAAAACGTCGGTGATGGGTTATCCCCCTCCCCTTGTAGTATGGGCTTTAGCCCATGGATTCATTTCATTCAGGTTAACCTAGTCGCGCGGGGCTAAAGCACCCGCCTACAAACGAATCTTGAACAATCGCGATTAAAATCGATCTGCGTGCAGAAAAGGCGCCATGGCTAAGGTTAGAGCCTGTGTATAATTGCCACCACGGGTTTCAAGCCCATTGGTTAACAATCCAATCGCACCGCCTTTTTGTTTGATGTTGCTGGTACCAAAAAGCTTGTCCATCAACGGACCGAGTTCCTCACCTTGTTGTAAATGGCTAAAAACAGACTCAGGTATTGGCAAGTTAGCGCTTCTACCCACTTGCAATTTAGATTGAGCCGAAACCACCACATAAGCAAAAGTAGCTGGACCGTATTCAAAATTGTCAACTCCCCCTTCCATCGCCGCGTAAAAATCAGCGTTAAAATGAGACTGACAAAACTTAACTCGGTTAACTGCTCCTTGGTAAGTTTCCTTTTCTGACATTGGTTGCTCAGAGACCAACGAAGGCGCATCAACCCCTCGACAATCAATCTGTTGCTGTGGAAAAACTCTAGCCAATGTATCTTTAAATGCGCTAATTTTCACCGGGTTTTTTGAGCCAACAATGGCTACTACTGTATTGTTTTCAAATTCCATTAACTACGCCTAATCGTTAATCTGAATGCAGGGCTTCTATTGGATTAAGTTTCGAGGCTTTTATCGCCGGAAATACACCAAATCCAACCCCCACAATCATGCAAATAGACAAGGATAAAACAATTGCAGTTAAAGACCAACTCACTGCCCACCCCGAATAAAAGCCGATAATCTCGGATAGTACTAAACCAAAAAATACCCCTAAAAGTCCACCTAACACAGAAATAGTGAAGCTTTCGGCTAAAAACTGCTGCTTAATATCAATTTGGCGGGCACCAACTGCGCGCAATAAACCAATTTCAGTGGTTCTTTCCATTACATTGGCTAACATTATATTCATAATGCCGATTCCACCTACCAACAAAGAAATTCCGGCAACACAGGCCATGACAATATTGAATATTTCTTGGGTTTGTTTTTGCTGCTCTAATAAAGCTGCGGGGATAATCAGTTCATAATCCTGCACGCCACCGTGGCGCATTTTCATCAATTCAGCCACGGCTTTTGATGCCACAACAGGATCGGTCGTTTTTGCAATGCTAAGTTTTATGCTATCTAACTCGCTCGCTAAATTTTCACTTTTTAACTTTTGTTCTGCGGTGGCGATGGGGATAAAAATTCGATAGCGATCACCGCCAATTTTTACCCCCTGGAATTCATTTTTATTACCCTGAGGAGGCGCTAAAACGCCTACCACATGTAACCAAATATGGTTGACTTTGACGTATTTCCCAAGTGCTTCTTGCTGCGGAAATAGTTCTTTAGCGGCATCAACTCCCAGAACAGCCACTTGCGCTAAGTTATCGTTATCATGTTGGTCCGTGAAGCGACCTGTGGTTAAGCGCATGTTAGCGTGTTTATAATAACTACTAGATACGCCCAATAGCTGTGCCCCAGATTTTCCATAATCACTGTAAATATCATGAACTTTAATATTTTTGCTTGCACTATAATCATCGACGAAAGGCAAGGTGCTCATGGCAGCCTGAACATCTCCCATGGTTAATCCCATGCTTTCTTCACGAATCTCAACCAGTTCGTTCTTATTGTAATCTAAACCTTGCACTATGATATTGTTGACACCCATAGAATCAATTAGCTTGAGCGCTTCGTTTTCTGCACCTTCACCAATGTTCAGCATCGCAATAACCGCTCCGACACCGAAAATCATGCCTAAAAGTGTTAAAAAGGTTCTTAGTTTTTGCGCGGACAATTCGGCTATAGCATCCGCTATCAAGGTCCAATATCGAGTCATGATGAAAGCTCCGGTAAACTCAACGCAATCTCATCCCCCTCAATTAAACCGCTCTCAACTTCCACAAAATACAAATTCTTTTGTTTGGTAGTGATCTGACGCTGTTCAAAGCCTTCGGCCGTTTTTAGATAAACAAAATTTCGTCCCTGTTGATGATGAATAGCTTGTAAAGGCACTAACAGTGAGGGCTTGGCCGGTTGTACTAAGATTGATGCTTTGAGCTTACGTCCGGGCTGCATTAGGCTAATATCTTGCTGAGTTAGTTCAACTACTAATTCGTAATAGGTGACAGGATTTCCTCTTTCAATGGAGCGAGGATAACCTGATACACTGGCCACTTTGCCATCAAAGGTTCGATCAGGGAACGCATCTAGAGACACTTTAACCTCAATGCCAGATTTTAAACTGATGGCGTCTTTGGCTAATACAAACACGCGGGCTTGCATGTTATCTAAATTAGGAATTTTGGCAATCGGACGCCCCGGAAACACCGTTTGACCAACAGAAGGTTTTTCCCCCATACGGTCTTTTTCGTAGGTAAGTAGTCCATCATTAGGGGCAAAAACTTGTAATTGCGATAACGCTTGTTGATGGCGTAGATATTTGATTTCATGGCCTTTTCGTTTTATTTCCAACACCCCAACATTACTCTTATTTTGCTCGTCGACACTGTCCTTTTTCCAATCCAAAAAGTTATCTTTAGCACCTAAAAAATCACGATTTTGGAAGGAATCAATAATTTCTAATTTGGAATAAACACGTAAATCATCTATCGCAAATTTATCTGCGAATTCAAACTCATAGTCTACGAATTCTTGCTCAGAGAGGATGTCATTTTGTTGTTGAAAACGTTCGGCTTCGCTTTGAATGATATCCTGACTGAATAACGCCATGCGTAATTCTTCTTCTTTGCTATCCACCAGCAGTTGCTCTGCGTCAAAACGGGCAATAATATCGCCTTTTTTCACTTTA
The DNA here is from genome assembly GCF_037478005.1 of Alteromonas sp. M12. NCBI lineage: Bacteria > Pseudomonadati > Pseudomonadota > Gammaproteobacteria > Alteromonadales > Alteromonadaceae > Alteromonas > Alteromonas sp. M12. Next base: position 3,562,698 of record NZ_CP144164.1, read on the forward strand.
GTGTTTTCATCAGCAAGCCAAGACAACACCATTGGACGTCTGCCTGGAGAAACAATTTTTTGGGCATGCACAGCTTCGATTTCACCAAAACCATTGAGGGTAATATCAAAGGGTCTGGCGTTCACTTCGAAGGTGGGAATCTTTGTCACCTCCTCTTCACAGCCGGTTAAAATAAGCATTGAGAGGGCGATAAAATAGTATGACAGTCTGTTCATGTGCGTTCCTCACTAAGTAATTGCACATTGGCTTTCATGCCCGGTCGCATTTTATCTAGATCTAGCTTATCGAGCTTCACCCAAGCATCAAAGACTACCTTGAGGTTATGCTGAGAACGGTTTCGATAGGCTTGACCAAGCGAGGTGATGGTGCCGGCGTAGGGCTTTTCAGGGTGGGCATCTAACACCACTTTGACCTGCTGTCCTACTTTCACGACAGATGAATCCGATTCATCAAATTCGACTTTCACGGCCAATTTATCCAACGACGGTAACGTTACCAAAGGACGTCCCATAGAGACGGTATCACCAACAGCAGGTTTATTGTCATCGTTATCGACTTGATAAACCACTAACCCATCTTTGGGTGCCTTTACGACTAGTTTGTCTAGACTGTCTTGTATATTTTTGACTCTTAGCGCTAATTTTTTAATTCGCCCATTTTGTACTTCTCCATTAATGATCATGCGCTCTTTGTTTTGTGCTAGTTTTTGTATGGCCTGTTGATATAAAACTTTATTTATTTCATATTCTGAGACTTGCTTTAAGCGCTCAACTTCAGAACGTGATGCATCGGTAATTGCGACTTTACGCTCAGAGATTTCCATATTCATTTTTGCTTCAGCCATGGCTAATTCAAGGTCTTTCTCGGTCGCTTGTTCTTTGAGTTTACGTTTCTCAGACTCCTTAATTGCGGCGTCTAAATCACTTTGTTTACTAACGAGATCCTCCATGAGTTTATCGCCATCAAATTTAACCACTAAGTCACCTTTTTTGAGCAAGGTGTTTTCTGGCGCTAAATATTCAATTTTAAACTGCCACATCCGACTAACACTCGGTGGCCCTATAGGTGCATCGTGCAGCGAAACCAATTCAGCAGGCGCTACTATGGGTTCGTTTACTCGCTCTTTTTCGCTTATTGCAACGCTGACTTTTGAACAGCTTGTCACAGTGACAACGGCGAACAAGATTAAAAACAATAAAGAATACTGAATTTGCATGCTAATTATCTCCGCGGGTTAGCGGTGGAACATCCACACGCACACTCATACCTGGCAATAAGGTTAATTCAGGGGTATCAACAAATTGAAAAATCACCGGGTAGTAAACACTATTGCTCCACTGTACTTTCTTTTCTGTTTGTGTAGACAAGAAGGTCAGTTTACCTTTGAATTTTTTGCTCGGATAAGCATCCAACACTAACTCAACATTTTTGTTCGCTTTTAAACGTTCCACATCAATTTCATGCACCCAGCTTTCAATTTGGAAATTATCAGTGGCTTGAACATCGATAATATTCCATGCCGCACGCACGTTAATTCCAGCCGCCATTTTTTCACCCGACCAAGGATGAATAGCGTAACTAATAGGACCTTTAAAATTGGCAGTAACACTCATTTTTTCCATTTGACTGCGTTGATAACGAATTTCATCTTCAATTAATCGTATCTGAATTCGTTGCTTTTCAACGCCCGTAAGCAAGGCTTGTTCGGCTAACTTTAGGTTTTCTTCCGCTTTAATCAGCTCCATTTGCGTACGTTGTAAGGTCAGCTCAAATTTACCTTTATCTAACTGACTAACTTGGGATTCAGGCACGTTAGCCTCAATTTTGGCTTGTTCCACCCGCATTTGAGCAATAGTCAACGCACCTTGCGCTTCTAGATACTCCTGTTCCAAGTCCATTGTTATTTGGGTTAATTCGAGCTGCTCAGTCTCTAAGGTCTCTTCATTGGCTTCTAACTGGCTTTGGATTAATGAACCATCGAAAACAGCAATTAAGTCACCGGCTTCCACCATTTTGCCTTCTTCTTCTAACCATTGAATCTGAATGTTCCAACTGCGTCCCCGCGGCGCGGTGACAACTTGTTTTTTGGCTGAACTGATTTTACCTGTCAGCAGTAATGATTCACCTTTTGCCAGAACAGGATGACTAAATATACTCACAGCAAGCACGGCAATGAAAAAAACCAAATTAATGTTCATCAATGATCTTCCCATCTTTCATTCTGATAACCCGTTGCGCATAAGTCGCAATTTCTTCTTCATGGGTGACCATTACGATGGTTTGGCCTGCTTGATGCAATTCTGTTAGCAATGCCATAATTTCAACCGAGGTTTTGCTGTCTAAGTTTCCGGTAGGCTCATCAGCCAAGATCACTTTGGGTTGGTTAATGAGCGCTCGCGCGATCGCCACACGCTGCCGTTGTCCTCCCGACATTTCAAAAGGCTTATGATGTTTTCGGTGACTTATTCCCACCCTATCTATTAACCCTAACGCCCGTTGCATCGCTTCCTCTTCGCTGGTATCGGCATAGCGCAAGGGCAAAAGTACGTTACCTAATGCATCAAGTTTCGGTAATAGGTGAAAGGTTTGAAATATAAAACCAATATGGGTATTGCGGATGCCAGAGAGGGTATCATCGTCTAATTTGGCGACGTCTTGACCTGCTAGTAAGTACTGACCTTGATTAGGCGTATCTAAACACCCCAGCACATTCATTAAAGTCGATTTTCCTGATCCCGAACTGCCCATTACCGCAACAAATTCATTTTCATGTATGTTGAGTGTAACGCCATCTAAGGCAGTGACGATTTCCTCACCATTTTGAAACTGTTTTTTAATATCAATGAGTTGTAGCATTTTAGATATGGGTTCCTAATAATATGCGGATGACTAGACCAGTCACCCTAAATCAACGTAAAAATTGGCGTATTTTTACAATGATATTATGCAGATTTAACCGTTTATAATATAACTACTCGTCAACTGACGAGTTGCAATTCGGCGAACTGTCGGTACACACTGTTGCCTTGCATTAATTCATGATGGCTACCAATTGCGACTACTTCACCTTTGTCCATAACCACTATTCTATCGGCATTCACCACTGTAGATAATCGATGGGCAATAATCAGCGTGGTTTTTCCATCCATTAATTTATCTAGAGCTTGCTTGACCAGTTGTTCGTTGGTGGCGTCCAACGCACTTGTGGCCTCGTCGAGCAATAAAATTGGTCGATCAGCCAATATCGCTCTGGCAATCGCAATTCGTTGTTTCTGTCCACCTGATAATCTAACACCTCTTTCACCTAAATCGGTAAAATATCCGTCTTGTAATTCACCAATAAATTTATCCGCCCTAGCCGCTTTTGCAGCTTCAATTACCTCATCCATAGTCGCATCTGGTCGACCATAACGGATATTTTCAAGAGCATTGGTTGCGAAAATAACCGATTCTTGAGGTACTAGTGCAAATTGTTTACGCAGATCATCCGGCGACAACATGTGGCAATGAAAACCATCAATTTGAATACTGCCACTAGTGATATCGTAAAACCTTAATAGCAGTTGAAACAAGGTCGATTTGCCGGCACCGCTAGGACCCACTAAGGCTATCCGCTCACCAGGTTCTATTTGTAAGTTAAGATGTTTAAGAACCGCTACTTGCTCAGCGCTAGGATAAGCGAAATTAACGTCTAGAATATCTAAGCGTCCTGAAATAACCTCGGGTAACAATTGAGGTTTCGCCGGTGCTTCAATAAGCGGTCGAGTATTGAGTAATTCCAATAAGCGCTCACTTGCCCCTGCCGCCTTTTGAATTTCACCAATCACTTCACTTATTGTAGCCACAGCCCCGCCGGCCATTACCGCATAAAACATAAATGCAGTAAGCTCGCCGGCGCTAACCCCAGCACTTAGCACCTCTTTAGCGCCTAACCAAGCAACAATGGTAATAGCAGTAATACTGATCCCCATTACCAATGAAATCATTAGCGCGCGATATTTTATTCGATGACTAGCAGCCAACATCACTGCCTCAATACGGTCAGCAAATAAACGACGGTCGATACCTTCATGGGTATAGGCTTGTACAGTTTGAATTTCGTGCAAACTTTCATCCACATATGCGCCCATATCGGCAACACGATCCTGACTATTTCGAGCGTAAATACGTACTCTTGCGCCTAAGAACTTAATCGGTAGGAGCACTAAGGGCACAGCAATCAAAACGTATAAAGTAAGTAAAGGACTGGTAATAAACATCAACAACATCGAGCCAATAAAGGTGATTGACGCTCGCAATGCCATGGATAGGCCCATACCCACCACAGTTTGCAACACTGTTGTATCTGCGGTGAACCGCGAAATCACTTCACCGGTTCGGGTTGATTCAAAAAAGCCTGGGGATAGATTCAAAAGATGGAAATATACTTGTTTTCGAATATCGGCACTGACCCGTTCGCCTAGCCATATCATTAAATAAAACCGAAAAAACGCTGCTAAACTACCAAGCAAAGCAATCCCCAAAACCACAAACACCATTTGATTTAGTTTGTCACTGTTATTGGCCAAAAAGCCTTCATCAACGACGACTTTGACACCTTGACCAAGCATCAACCAAGACACTGCGCCCACAATTAACGCTAGAATAGCTAACACAACTCTACGGCGATAAGGTTTGAGTTGACTAAAAATCCAACTGATTAACTGACGGGTTTGAATTTTTTCGGACGACATGTGTACTCATTGCAAATAGGTTTTGTTTATCCTACTTAAACTTACCTTACTTGTAATGATAATTCAGCTCAATGCACCTTAAAAACAGTGGAGTGTATTTTTGTTGATTACTTCACCTAACCACAAAGAGTTGTTTTTTATTTATGCTGGCTATCCCAAGTTTATTTTATCTTGTATTTGTTGTTTTAGCGCAGCGGGGTCTTCTACCGAAAGATACACTTTATTAAAAGGCTCATTGAGCATGCCCATCATCGAAAAATAACTTATTTCATGATTAAAAGTGAGTAATATATTAGCGGTTTTACCTCGCCCTAAAATTAGCGATTCGGTCAATTCTTGTTTATTCCAACACCCAGTATCGACGGTTTTTATGGTTAATAACGGAATAACCATGATAGACAAAAACGATGAATTCAATACTAAATTGTTGTCTAAAAAATACACCGAGTGGTAACGACTTATTCGATAGTTTGCACAGATAGAAATAATTGAATAGCTAATAAAAGAAGCCACAATTAGTGCAACCAATTCACTGATAGTGGCAATTAGCATATAGGCAAGACCAGCAACTAGCGTTAAACCGCATAACATACAAATAAAATGCAAAGGATAACGGGATAATAATTTCAAATGCGTCACTGGGCGCGGATGATTGCGAGACAAAAATGGTAGGCAGTAATACCAACTAGCGGGCTCATAGGAGAGCGTGATGGAGAGTTGTTGCTTTTTCTCATCATCATCACTGTTAATGCTGTTGATCATATGCACTCTTGGATCACCTTTGAGTTTTCGTGCCTGCCAGAGCGATTTGATCACGTGGGCGATTAAGAAAAATTCGATGGCCAGCAAAATACCAATAATCGGAATTCGTAACCACATAACAAATTCAAAATAATCAGCGATCTGTGCAGCAAAACTAAAACGTGCGATACCTGCACTTAGTGAAAAAATTAAGATCATCTTCCAAGGCTTTTGATTGCCTGCCTTGATGATTAATAACCAATACAGAATGGGTAGAAGTAGAAAATAAACTATTGCAAAACCAGCACTTAAAATTGTGTCAGTTTCGCTATTAAGTTGTTCAGGAAGAAAGTAAAAACCGGCGCTATAGCAAATAACAGCGATAATCAAAAAAGCGAGACGAGACTTTACAGCTTTGCGCACATCAGGTTCCTACAACGCAACGATTTGAATAGAACTCGATTCTACTTGAGAATAGTTATAATCACTATGGCTTACAGAGTTTGCGCTAAAAATGAAAATTAACAAAAAATGCCACACTCAGTACTTCAAACTAATGGGGGATTCAGATACGTTAAGAAAGGATTCAAATTGTTGATCTATTTCGCGTCTCTTACCGGATTTCTCAATAAGTGCCAAAGCTTCATTAAAACGATCAATATGTTGCTGTGCATCTTTGAACTGACGAGAGACAATATAAAAAAGTGGAACATTAGCCACAGGGATTTGCAGCACATTGACGTTAGAAAGTTTTGTAAAAAGTGTAGCGTTATTTTCACTTTGTAGATAACCATTGATAAACCCCAAATCACTCCAACCTTTTGCCACTTGCATAACGCATCCACCAGCCGTCGATGCGTTTTGGATTATCAGTTGATGCTTGTCAATTAATGCAACTTGTTCGCGGCTCAGACTGTAACCATGGGGCAAACATAAACGGGCTTTTTTTAATTCCGCTAACGACATTACATTCTTATTTTTATTTGTATATATTCTGACAGGAATCAAGTTAATAGGTTTGGAATAGATAAAAGTCTTTGCTCTTTGTTCGGTAAAAACATACGGAAAAGTCCCTTCATATTGCCCTTCAGCGGTCCATTTATAACCCCGCTGCCAAGGCAGAATCTCAATATCGACCTGTTTCCCCATTTGCTCAAATACTGCTTTTATTATTGATACTGACCAACCGTCATCGATTGCTTTAGGGTCAACATATGGGTAGTAATTAGATCCTGTGATTAATTCAACTTTATTGTTTTGATGAGAAGATAAACTATTTTGCTGACCTATACTTAAACTTGAATAGGTTAATAAAGACATAGTTATTAAACTAACGACCATACATCTACCCATTCGCAAAATCCCTGCAGTTGTCAATAAACGAAACACTGTTTTAGTCAATGAAGTGAATGACTTAGAATATAATAGAATCGATAAAAATTGAAATATTAGAAATAAAATTCCCTAAAGAAATATGCGTATTTTGAGAATAATTAGCCTAAAGCACCCACCTACAACCCAACCCTGTAGCATGGCCTTTAGGCCATGGAATTAGGCCACGGAAATAACCCATGAATTTTGCTGGCCTATCTAAGCGGGGCTAAAGCACCCGCCTACAACCCAACCCTGTAGCATGGCCTTTAGGCCATGGAATTAGCCCGTGGAATTAGCCCATGGATTTAGCTGGCCTATCTAAGCGGGGCTAAAGCACCCACCTACAACCCAACCCTGTAGCATGGCCTTTAGGCCATGGATTTAGGTCACGGAGATAACCCATGAATTTAGCTGGCCTATCTAAGCGGGCCTAAGCACCAACCTACAACCCAACCCTGTAGCATGGCCTTTAGGCCATGGAATTAGCCCGTGGATTTAGCCCGTGGAATTAGCTGGCCTATCTAAGCGGGGCTAAAGCACCCACCTACAACCCAACCCTGTAGCATGGCCTTTAGGCCATGGAATTAGCCCATGGAATTAGCTGGCCTATCTAAGCGGGGCTAAAGCACCCGCCTACAACCCTGTAGCATGGCCTTTAGGCCATGGAATTAGCCCGTGGATTTAGCCCGTGGAATTAGCTAACCTATCTAAGCGGGCCTAAAGCGCCCGCCTACAGGACTAACACATTTCAACCGCGATAGCGGTAGCTTCACCACCACCAATACATAGCGAGGCAACACCTTTTTTTAGACCTTTGTTGTGTAAAGCATGTAGGAGGGTAACGATAAGTCGAGCACCAGACGCGCCAATTGGATGGCCTAAAGCACAAGCGCCGCCGTTAATATTTACTTTGTTGCTGTCTAAACCCAGTTTAGTAATGGCTAACATGGTCACCATGGCAAAAGCTTCGTTGATTTCAAACAAATCAACATCCTCTTTGTCCCAACCAGTTTTAGCAAACAATTTTTCCATTGCACCAACTGGGGCGACCGTAAAGTCTTCAGGTTTAATGGAGTTGGTTGAGTGACCTACAATTTTAGCTAAAGGCGTTAATCCAAGTTCTTGTGCTTTAGCTTCTTTCATAATCAATAATGCAGCAGCACCATCAGAGATCGAGCTAGAATTAGCTGCAGTTACAGTGCCGTCTTTTTTAAATGCAGGACGCAGTTTAGGAATTTTATCCGGCATTGCATTACCTGGTCCTTCATCTGTGTCTACAACCACTTCTCCTTTACGAGTTTTAATCGTTAGTGGAGTAATTTCATTTTTAAACGCGCCACTTTCTATTGCATTCGACGCTTTGGTTAGAGAAGACAGAGCAAAGTCATCCATTTGTTCACGGGTGATAGACTCTGCGTCAGCAGTATCTTGAGCGAAACACCCCATTGCCTTTCCATCATACGCATTTTCGAGACCATCCATCATCATGTGATCGATGACTTGGCCGTGTCCCATTCGATAACCGCCGCGGGCTTTAGGCAAAATGTAAGGTGCATTACTCATGCTTTCCATACCGCCGGCAATAACCACTTGCGCAGATCCGGCAGTGACAAGATCATTTGCCAACATAACCGCTTTCATGCCAGAGCCACAGACTTTATTGATCGTCAACGCTCCAGTGCTTAATGGTAATCCAGCTTTTAATGTCGCTTGTCGAGCAGGCGCTTGACCTAAACCAGCTGGTAGTACACAACCCATGATGACTTCGTCGATGATATTTTTATCTACATCACCCAAAACAGCTTTAACCGCTGTGGCACCTAATTCGGTTGCATCTACGGCTGATAAACTACCCATAAAGCCGCCCATCGCGGTGCGTTTAGCAGATACAATAACAATAGAATCATTACTCATTTTTATAACCTCTTATGCTGAATTAGCAGCTCAAAACGTCCTGAGAACAAGACTTTTGATGTCTGCCAATTATTTGCCTTCAAAATTGTAGAAGCAAACTAGAGCAATATTATGCAGAGATCAATGATCATTGTCATATTAGAGAGTATAACTTTGGTACTATTTCACTTACTGCAACACTGAGTAAATTTGCTGTCTTAATTGATATCTAGATATACTCATTGCTTGAAGAAAGGACCTATTAAGTTTAAGCAAAACTGGATATCGATGAAACAACATGATGCAACACCATTAACTGATTATATTGAATACTCTGTCGACGAGATGCAAAAACGCGCGCAAGACTTCTACGAAAATATCAAACGCCGTCATAGTGTTCGCCAATTTAGTAATCGTAGCGTACCGCAATCGATTATAGAAAATTGCATAAAAGCAGCAGGCACAGCACCAAGTGGTGCCAATCATCAACCTTGGCATTTTGTGGCAATACATTCATCCGAAGTAAAAAAACAAGTTAGAGAGCAAGCCGAGCAGCATGAGCAAGGATTTTATGCTGGACGTGCAGGTGAAGAATGGCTTGATGCTCTTAAACCTTTGGGAACGGATGCGCAAAAACCCTATTTAGAGCACGCTCCTTGGTTAATCGCCGTATTTAGTCAGAAAAAAGGCGGTGTGGTGACAGGAGAAAAACACACTAATTATTATGTTCATGAATCTGTAGGTATCGCGACAGGTATGTTAATTACCGCTTTGCATCATGCAGGCTTAGTTACCTTAACCCATACACCTAAACCCATGTCATTTTTATCAAAAATTTGCAACCGACCAGACGATGAGCGACCTTACATGTTATTAATAGCAGGTTACCCAGACACCGATGCCACTGTGCCTAAACATGCACAGAGCAAAAAAGCGTTATCAGAGATCTGCACATTTTTATAACGATGCAAATTCAAGTACCTATAAGGACTAACAGAATGAAAAAATTGATTATCGTGCTACTCGCAACAGTGAGTATATCCGCATGTAGTGACAATGAAGTGGGCGATGTATCTTTAGGTGTATTTACCACAAAAGACATTAAATTAGATGCCTTACAAGATCCCATCGTAACCGGAGTGACTTGTCATATTTCAAGTATCGAAGCTAATTTGGATTTATCGGATCCCTCCGATAGTTCAATTGCTTGCCGTCAAACCGGAGAGATTACCGCGCAGATGATTAATCAAATTGATAAGTCTGATTCCGGTGAAGTGGTGTTTAAAAAATCGAAAAGCATCTTTTTCAAAAATATGAAAGTGAGACGGATTTTTGACCCAAAATCACAAACCCTGATGTATCTTTCATATTCAACTAAAGAAACCTCTGGCAGTTATAAACACAGTTTGTCTACGGTGCCTTTGTGGGGCACCGCAGCCTATCCTAAAAAACTAACTGTTAACTAACAAACAAATATCAACGTTCAGTTAGTTAAGGTTATCCCCCCAATTATTGAATAGCTCAATGATTGGGGGGTCACGTCATTGAGCTTTTGTCTTAACTCAGTGAAATGCTAATTCATCATCACAGAAATTAGGGTTTTCACACTCAATACAAACAGTACCCAAGCTAAGATTCGCCAAAAAATGCCAGCCTTAGTGTATGTTTTGTTGTCTGTTGACTTTTCAGCGACTTGTTCGGTTGTGTGACTATTTGCTGATTTTGTACTTTGAGACTGGATGGTTTGTAAATTTACATGATTTTCGCTGCTCAAACGCAGTGGTTTCCCGTCTAAGCTTTTCACCTTCATCAAAATGTCGCTACCTTGGCAATACACAGACACTTCAATTTTGGGAATCCCCTTTGTGGCTGGCGAAATATCGCTGATATCAAAGGTGCCTAAGAACACAGATTTACTCAGTTTGCTGCTATTTCCCCGGTATAGATTAAGAGAAATAAGCTGCTGATTATCTTCTGAGGTAGAAAAAGTCTGCGATACAGGATTAGCTAAATTAGTGCCTGTAGTTACCAGAGGAGTCAAGGTGCTTCCCAAGGTTTCTATACCAATATTTTGTTGGGCGATCCCGTTACTAATCGCTGGACTATTCTTTTCTAGTACGATAACAACTGCACCATCTTCGGTAACTGTCGTTTCGGTAGTTCCCGTGTCTGATGGCTCTAAGCTGAGGAAGAGGCTACCACGCAGCCGCGTTTCAGCGCCGAATGGCAGTCCGATTCCATTTAAGCGAATAGCTTGTCCGTTTTTATACCCCTCAGGGACTTTTAATTTAAACTGTCGATCAAGGGCGGTAAAAGGTATTTGATTGCCGGCGATGAGTTGATCCTCAGACACCCTAATAGAGGCATGCAAATCTTGCCCTTGAATAGTAAATACCGAGTGAGGCTGGATCGCTATTACGATATATAAATCACCAGCGGTTCCAGCAAAGCTGGTCACATTGCCTTCACCCTTTAAACGAATGCGATCGGCGGTCATCACGCCTTGCGGAATTTTGACTCGCAATGCTTGATTCTGGGCGACTAAGCCTTTTCCTTTACAGACCGAACAAGAGGAGTTAACAGCTCCTTTGGCAACACAGGTTTGGCAAGATACGATTTTACTGAAATTGATATCTACGGTATTTTCCTGAACGGAATCTTCCAACGTGTACGCTAAAGTATGATTAATATCTTTGCCAGCAAGATCGCCGGCACCTTCATCACCTTGAGCTGTGTGCTTAGTTGAACGTCGTTTTGGGTCGTCCTGACCAGCGATTTCAAGCTTCCAGCCATTACGCGTCGCCTCTGCCACTACGTATTTACGCACGGCCGATTCGTCGGCGCCTAAGCTGATGCCTTTACTAACCAACATAGCCATTTCTGTCTCACTAACCACACCATCAGAACCAGCTAATTCAAGCATATCATCCAATAATGAAAGCGGGTTTTGCTGCTGTGCCGCTTCACTTCCATCAATTTCAACACTGGCTAACAAACGCGCCTTAACTTCTAACATTGTTTGCGGACGTTCTAAGGGCTTAAATTTCAAACAGTCATCAATTAGGGTTAACAACTGAGTTGAATAGCCTAAATCGGTAAAACTGGTTGCAGATTTCAACGGATCTTCTCGGCCACTCACTATGGCCAATATGCGACTTTCAGCTTTGATACCTGCGGTACCCGAAACGATACGATACATTAGTGCACCAAAAGCATGAATATCCACTGTGGGCTTAGCTTCACCAGTGCCTTCAATCTGCTCCATAGGTGCATAAAAGTCTGAGTAAGGAGCTTGCGACTGAGATGCCAACGCAAAATTCTGTTTGGCCGCGCCAAAATCAATTAACACAGGTGAACCATCGGAACGACGGATAAACACATTCGCAGGTTTAATGTCGCGATGTAATACACCTTGCTGATGTACATAAGCTAAACCATCGGCCATAGGTAATAAAAAATGCAGCAATTGCTCTTGTGAATACCGTTGACCTTGGGCTTCCAAACTGGAGATCAATTCATCTAGCGCTAACCCGTCTTCAAAATCCATCACCAAATAAGCAGTCCCATTGGCGGTAAACAGATCTCGACAACGCACAACATTTTGGTGCCGCAGCTTCACTAATGTGCGACCCTCTTCCATAAATCGACGCAAACAATCACTGTAGACATCTTGTTTCGAAGTCCCATGGGGCACCACTGTTGTGCCCTGCCGACTTGCAAGTTCTACCGGTAAAAACTCTTTAATGACCACTTCTTCATTTAAATGGGCATGATGAGCTTTATACACCACGCCAAACCCACCTTGGCCAAGTACCGACTCAATAACATAGTGATTTAACGGGGTGCCTTGAGGCAGCGCTAAAATATTCTCATCCATCAATTATTACACCTTAACGTTCCCGTTTTTCATTATATATTCCTGTTCGCGCAATAGTGTTCACCATGAAATTCCTCTGCCGCTTAAGGCATCTTTTGCGGAGGAATTTCCAGCTCGCGCCGCTTTTTTATGCCATTCCACGGCTTTATTGTAGATAGCTACTCATTTTACTGGAACATGCAAAAGGCAAGGACTCTTTAATCACCACCATTTGGCGCAGCAAAGCATGCTGTGCTTTGTACACAACGCCAAAACCACCCTGTCCCAACACAGATTCAAGCACATAATGATTACGCTCTGTGCCTGTAGGTAAAGCAAATACATGATCAGTCATTTAGCTATAAACAGCCCTTGAAATTCTTACTATTTTTAATATTCAACATAATGGCTTTACCAAGTATATCCCTTGTCGGTTAACCTTTTTTGGGAATCCTCGTGGCCTTGCTTGGCTGCTTTTTTATACCATTCGATAGCTGTTGATAACGAGGTATCCACACCGCGACCAAACTCATAACAAAGACCTAAATCGTACTGTCCCCATTGATTGCCTTGTTCAGCTGCCTTGCGATACCAATAAACAGCATCGGTTTTTGAAACAGAGACGCCATGCCCCCGCTCATATTGCAAACCTAAACTAACTTGTGCGCTGGAATACCCTAGGTCTGCTGCTTTTCGATACCATTTAATCGCCTCAGTATGGGACTGTGTTACCCCTTCTCCATCTCGATACAGATTACCTAGGTTATGCTGTGCACTTGCATGATCTTGCTCCGCTGATTTACGAAACCAATAGAGTGCATTGGAGTAAGATTGCTTCACTCCATCCCCATCTCTGTATAATATTCCAAGGTTATTCTGTCCGTATTTACTGCCTAAATCAGCGGCTTTTGCGTACCATTTTGCAGCCTCAGTTAAAGACTTAGCAACGCCATAGCCGTTTTCATACATATAACCTAGGTTATTCGCAGAATTTGCGTGATCTTGGTCGGCCGATCGTTGATACCAATACACAGATTGCTCGTACGAAACAGGAATATCAGAGTCATTACCGGTGCGATAATTGTTACCTAATTCAAATTGCTTCTCAGCATCTGAGGGGTTCAATCCTTCATTTGTCAATTTCCGTAGAGCTGCTTCAGCCAAAGAACGATAAATTCCAGATGGGTATGTGTTTAGATATCCATCATAATCCATCGCTGTATTAGCTTCTTTAGCCTTGTTCCAAGCGGTTTTATCGGCCGATTCGCTTTGACGTTGTTTCGCGAGTCTTTCGAATTGGTCGATGCGATTTTGAGCTGATGTGCGGTAGCGTCCTTCAGTTTGCACATCAAGATAGTGTTGATAGGAGGAACGGGAGTTTAGTTTTACCGCTGCCGACCATGCTTGATCATCCTCTTCCTTTTTCTGCTGTTCGGCTTGTTGTTTTGCTAATATTTCAGCTTGCTGCTGTCTTTGATTATCGAGCTCACGTTGTTTTTGCTTTAGATAACGCTCTTGTTTAGCTAATTCTTGCTGCTTTTCTTGATAAAGTGAATAGCCATAGAAACTGCCACCTGAAACCAGAGCAAGTACAACAATTAAAGCCAACCATTTTAATCCACCAGAAGATTCCACTTTTTCGTTAGCTGGCCAAACGGGCTCTGGTTTTGAAGTCGGCTTGGAAGGGGTAGCAGCAGGCGGTGGAGGTGTTGGCAAGGGTGTGGGAACTGGAGTGGCAGACGGTTGTTCCGTTACAGTTTGCTCAACCCCATTGGCAAATCGCCAACCGTGTTGTGTCGCTTTAGAGACCACATATTGTTGCGCCTCGACAGGATCAATGGTCAACATAACAGCCTTATCCAAAATCAGTTTCATTTCAGCTTCACTGATCTCACCATCGCTACCTGCAAGCGCAATTAAATCATCTAATTTTGCAAGTAAAGTCAATGACTGGCCGCTATCGTCTTCGCTGTTATTAGCGCTTTTCAGTAATCGGTCTTTCACTTCTTGCATAGTTTGCGGACGATCATTTGCCTTAAACTGCAAACAATCGTCTACAAGTTTGAGCAATGATTGACTAAACTCGCCTTTTTGCAGCTCAATTGCAGGAATTAATGGATCGGGTTTTCCCATGGCAAACGCTAAAGTTCGACTTTCCGCTTTAGTTCCCTTTTCTCCCGTTACAATACGATAAATCAAGGCGCCAAACGCATGGATGTCGATAGTAGGTTTGGCCTCACCACCACCTTCAATTTGCTCCATAGGTGCATAAAATTCTGTATATGGAGCTTGCGATTGCGAAGCTAAAGCAAAGTTTTGTTTAGCTGCACCGAAATCGATAAGAACTGGTGAACCGTCACTACGACGGATAAAAATGTTGGCAGGCTTAATATCGCGATGCAACACACCTTGGCTGTGGATATAAGCCAGCCCATCAGCCAACGGTAGCAAAAAATGCATCAATTGTTCTTGCGAATAATGCTGACCTTGCGACTCTAAGCTGCTAATAAGTTCATCTAGCGCTAATCCATCTTCAAAATCCATAACGAGATAAGCGGTACCATTGGAGGTAAACAAATCACGGCAACGCACAACATTAGGATGACGCAGTTTTACCAAAGTACGTCCCTCTTCCATGAAACGTCTTAAGCAATCTCCATATACATCTTGTTTCGAAGTGCCATGGGGCGTCACAGTTTCCCCTTGGCGACTAGCTAGCTCAACAGGCAGAAATTCTTTAATCACAACTTGCTCGTTTAAATGGGCGTGGTGAGCTTTATACACCACACCAAATCCACCTTGACCAAGCACTGATTCAATAACATAGTGATTAATTTCAGTTCCAATAGGTAGCGCTAGTATATTTTCCATTTCAACACTCTTTTTCTAATTATTATTGCATTCACAACTAATTATTTCTGCCGCGTTACCAAGTTAGATTTCTGTTTTCTAACTCTTTTTGGGCTTTTTCATACCCTTGTTTGGCCGATAATCGATACCATTTTATCGCTTCAGATTCGGATTGAGGGACAGCATCACCATTTTCATACATGATCGCCACATTGTACTGCCCGACTCTGTTATTTTGATCCGCTGCCAATCGATAATATTTTAACGCTTCAGAATAAGATTGGGTTACACCATGGCCTTTGTAATATTGGTAACCATAGCTAACGTATGCAGAAGCTAATTCTTTTTCGACCGCTTTTTTGAACCATTTGTTAGCTTCTTGATGTGACTGAGTTACCCCAATACCATCTCTATACATTGCCCCTAAATTATTTGCCCCATAGGCATTCCCAAGCTCAGCACTTTTACGGAAAAACTTTACTGCTTCAGAATAAGACTGCTCAACACCTTGGCCTAACTTATACAGAAGCCCAGCATTATTCATCGCCCCAGTTTCGCCCTGATCCGCAGCTTTTTTATACCAGTATAATGCTTGTTCGTAAGACTGTTGGCGACCATCTTTACCGTAATCAAAGTTATAACCTAGGATAAATTGTTCATTAGAATCAGTAGGGTTCAATCCTTGCTTGGTTAATTCAGCTAAGGCATCTAATGCTTCTTGTCGATGGATTCGAATGGACCCTTTATCTAAATAACCTTGATAATGTAATGCAGAGTTGCCTTTTTTCGCTATCGCCCAGTCAGCTTCATCGCTTTTGATTCGAGCTTGCTGCTGTTCCTGTATGATTTTCAATTCGGCAATGGCGCTATTTGCGGCATTGCGATATTGACCAAATTGCTGGGTATCAAGATAGACCTGATAAGCCGCCGCGGTGTTGCTTGATTTCGCTTTGGCCCAAGCATTTTCATCTTCTGCCTTAAGCTTTAATGCAAGGCTTTCTTTTTGTTGTTGGTAGGACGCTGCTAATCGATTTCGTTCTTGTTCCTGTTGATAATCCACAATCGCTGGCAGAGCTACTAAAATGCCTACAAATACAAGACTCGCTAGAAGCTTGGCCTTAAAAGAGGATGTTTTTTTAGCTTTATTCTGCTCCTCTTGAAGAGCAACTTTGTTGGTTTTTTCAGGCTTTTTCTTGAACGGAGGCTCTGGCTTATCAGCGCTGCTTGTTGACGGTCTGCTGTCCTTCTCAGGAGCATTAGTCGTGCTACCGTCTATTTTCCAATGATTTGCTGCGGCTTTGGTTAATATATAACCTTTAGCTGCTTCGGCATCAATATTCAGTGTTTTAGCTTTACTCAGAATTAATCGCATTGCACTTTCCGAGATAATGCCATCACTACCGGCCATATCGATTAAATCATTGAGTAAATGAAACGGCTGAGGAGCAGGATCCGAGATAACCTCAATAAATGGCTCAGCAATAAGCTGTAACCTTTGTTTTACCTCAGCCATTGTCTGAGGCCGATCTTCGGCCTTAAACTTTAAACAATCATCAATCAGAGTTAGAAAAGATTCAGAATAATCCGCTTTGGCCAAACTCGCGGCTGGGGCAAGAGGATCATCTTTGCCTATCACCATGGCCAGCGCACGACTCTCGGCCTTAACCCCAACAGTGCCGGTTACGATACGATACATAAGTGCACCAAACGCATAAATATCAATGGTTGCTTTGGCTTCTCCACCACCTTCAATTTGTTCCATTGGCGCATAAAACTCAGTATAAGGAGCCTGTGATTGAGATGCTAAAGCGAAATTCTGTTTCGCTGCGCCAAAGTCAATAAGTACAGGTAAACCTGTGCTGCGACGAATGAAAATATTAGCGGGCTTAATATCACGATGTAATACTCCTTGGCTGTGGATGTATGCTAATCCATCAGCTAGAGGTATTAAAAAATGCATCAACTGTTGTTCGGAATAATGCTGTCCTTGGGACTCTAGGCTACTAATAAGTTCATCTAAGGCTAAACCATCTTCGAAATCCATCACCAAGTAAGCCGTGCCGTTGGCGGTGAAAAGATCCCTACAACGGACAACATTTTTGTGCTTAAGTCGAACTAAAGTGGAACCTTCTCGCATAAAACGATTTAAGCAATCAGCATACAGGTCATGTTTAGAAGAACTATGGGGAGACACAGTTTGACCTTGACGACTCGCTAACTCGACCGGTAAAAACTCTTTAATTACCGCTTCGTCATTTAGGTGAGCATGGTGCGCTTTGTATACCACACCAAAACCGCCTTGGCCTAAAACAGATTCAATAATGTAATGATTTAGCTTTGTACCTTGCGGCAATGCTAATATATTTTCATCCACTATGTTTCCCCCCTAATGCCTTAACTTATCGATAATTTAAAAAATGACTAGAGCCTAATTTTGCCGTCATCCTGCTCAACACCCACTTCAATTTTGAAATCAGCTAAATACAACACTGCACCATTTACAAGTTCTTGCTCTGAAAACTTTTCCAGCTGTTCAGCCTGGTTGTTGTTTTTCAAAAATGATCCGTAAGAAGAATCTAAATCTTGAAAACACCATGTATCATTTTTAAAGGTAAATTTGCCATGAGTCCCAGAAACCGAGTCATGGGGAATAACCAGATGACAAGCGGTATCTCGGCCAATTGTAACTCCCTCATCTGACATTTTTTCACTGTGAATTTGAAACCGCCCTTTGTCGGTTTGCAAGGTTAAAGTGGACGAGATATTCGCAGTTTGTTTAGCGTTTTTGGCCGCCGATTGTTTGCTATCAGTAATATGACACGGCAAATCAGCAAGCAGAATTTCATCACCTATATTTAGCCGTACCGCTTGATGTTTAGTCACTTTTTCAGCGTTTACGAAGGTCCCGTAAGTTGAGCCTAAATCCTCTACATACAAGAACTTGTCGTGCAAAAACAAACGTATATGAAAACTAGAAACAGAAGGATACTGAATAGAAATAGTTGCCGAATCAGAACGACCAACGGTGATTCCTTTACCGCACAAGGCAGCATTCGACAACGAGTAATATTTATCATTAACCAATAAAAAACCATAATTACCGGTTAGCTGAGCATTCAATTTGCCAGCTTTTCCAGACTGACCTTTATCGCCGTTAGTGTCTAAATTTAGATTATAGGGAGCGAATTCCGAATTGTCCGCTTTACCTGGGCGAGATTTTTTGAGCATAAAAAACAAAACAACGAACAATAAAAATAAGCAAAGGACAGTTAACAACAGCACTTGGTTACTTATTTCGGCAGTAGACTCTGGCTTTGTATCCGGTTTTGGAATTGGATCGGGTTTAGGATCTGGCTTAGGGTCAGGTTTAGGATCTGGCTTGGGATCAGGTTTAGGATCTGGTTTAGGCGGTGGCTCGTTTTTAGTCCAACGACCTTTTACACCAATGGCGTCAAATGCCATGTGCACTGCTGTTCTTTCTTCACTGTATTTGCCAAAAATAATTTCAGCCGATTTAGCAAAGGCATAACGAGCATCTTGAAAATCCGAGGTTTGCGTTAAGATTTTTGTGGCACCATACTGCCAAATTAACAACGCTTTTTTCATCCCGATTTTAGGAACGTTGTCGCCCCCCAAACGCCGATGAGATCCCCCTTCGGCGAGCAAATAAAAAGCATGGTTAATAATAGATGAATTAATATGAACACCACCGTAATCCTTGCTTCCAGTGTAGCGTTCACTGAAATGATCAGGCATATCTTGAATTCGGGTTGGGTAGCTGAAATCACGTATTACTTGGTTACCTAACCTTAACTTCCAATCAGAAGAGGCTGGTGAGTTTAACCGCTTGTTCTGCCAACTGACGAAACCTACGCCAATAGCGTCACCAATAGCTTCGTTTAATGCGCCCGACTCTTGCTGATAAATCAGCCCTGCCCCATAAGCCACAATACCGTGGGTGAGTTCGTGCATGATAACTTCAGGATTTTGTAATAAGGGAGCATGTATCTGCATTAAACCAAGTGAGTCACTCAGTTCAGTCCAAAATGCGTTAGTGGTATTGTTACCAGCACAACTCAGACTTTCTTCATAAAATTTATTACCAACAAAAGCCAAAACTTGCACATTGTCATGTCTATCGATGCCAGAATGGCCAAACAGAGTTGTTAAATAGGAATTAGCATCATCTAGCATAGCGGCTAATTTTCGCTCACTGGTAGAACTTGCCATAGACTGGGATTCAGCTGGCGGATAAGCCTGAATGTAGCCGCTATCAGCCATTATCAATAATTCGACTATGGTCGTTGGACGGTTATAACCAACCACAGCGCACATTTCATCGACGTCAATCAAACCATAACTAAAATCAAGGCGATTGGGGATTTCTTTAAGTACAGAACCGGTACTAGAAATAATCAAAGTATATAAATAGTCCAATTGATTTTTTTTGAATTTGCCACGCACTACGGCTGCTGCAAGCAGTTCTTTGGCAACTTTGAAATATACAGGTTTAACCTCAGGTTGGTCTTGGTATTCAATTTTTAACTCAGCTAAAGTGGCCGTTACCGTTTGTTGTAAACTCGCCATACTTGGCGCAGCGGGTGCAGGCAAATCAGTCGTCATTAAGTGAGCACTAACAGGTTGCCCTTGTGACAAAACCAATACTGACTGATGGGTAAATACATCAATATTATTTAGTTTCTGTTGAATCCGATAGATGCTGTAGCCGTTATCTTCTTGGGTACTTTGCAGTATTTGTATTTGCGCAGCATCAGACATCCCTAAAAGCGGTTTATTCTCACTCACCCAGCCATTCAGATCTTGCTCTGACTGAATAGGCGTATCAACAGGCTCAAATGAGGTTTCTAGACGAGGGGCTTGCAGCGCTGTGGCACTTCCCCTCCCAGTTTCTTCAAACTGCTGAGCCGCAATATTAGTGAAGCTAATGAAAACAGCGATTAAGGCAAAGTATTTCACCACTTATGATCCTTAACGACTAACATGTTTAGGTACTAGGCGCAGTGATTCACAGCTAGCATCAAGCAAAAATAAATCAAACGCTTGCCCAGTTTCTTGCAGGATAATGTCGGTTAACCAAAAATAGCCTGAACTGGCAGGGTCAATATAAAGTACGGCGTCAGATTTACCTTTTTCAATTGTTTTTGCTTGTTGACTTTGAGCACTTTGATATTGCTTAAAACAGGTTGCAAAATCATGGCTTGGAGAGTCTGGCACTTGCGATAAATTACTGACTTTGCCAGAAATCACCTCAATCCCTGAACTGGTTTTTTGGTAACGTAATAAAGCGCCGTAAACTGGTGTATCTTTGACCTTTAATTGAACTGTGATAATTTCAGTATATTGATCTTTCATCACATCCGTTTTGCTTAATTTACTGCCCTTTGACAAACTACCATCTTGGGTTAAACGATCTTCAAGTTTAGCAATGGGATCTTCACCAGCAGCAATGTCTAATTCTAAACTTGGCGCTGAATCTAAATTGGCGTTCAAATCTGCAGGCCCAGATACATTGCCTTGCTCATCAGAATGAGCAGCTATATCGACATTTTTGACATAATTTTTTACATTCGAAACTGGAGGTTGTTGCTCCATCGAATCAACACTTTTGTCAACCTCACTCACCGACTCTTCAACAGCTTGTTTCGCATCATCAATGGAGTCAGTTACCTCATTGGCGACCTGTGAACCAACTTGATCAAGGGATTTTTCAACATCCTCAAGCACTTGTTCAGCTTGGTTTTCAATTTCCTCTGTTTCTAAGTCGCTCGCAATCTTAGCATCACTATCAGTGCCTACTTCCTTGAGCATATCTTCATGCACTTGTGCATCATTAGGCGAAGGCTCAAACTCATCTTCGGTTAATATTTGCGGCTCATCGGTGCAACATGGTTCGATGGAGGTACGGTAGGTAAAGTAAAGCAACACTAACAACATTAAGGCCACAAGCGCCAAAGCGATCACTTTCCAATTAACGACTGTCTTTATCTCGTTTTCACTAGGCGTGACTGTCTTATTCGTCACTGACGTCGGTGCGGTGCTGGAAACTGAAGTTTGTTGTTGTATCTGTGCTGCTGTCGCTGCCTCAGTCTTGTTTTCAGATGTCAGCACAGCGGTGCTTTTATCCAATTCACACAATACAACGGTGGTATTATCTTGACTGGGCTTAACTTGCAATGTGTCATCCATGCGGTTAGCGAATATGTAATCTCTATTGTCATTTTTGACTAACTCTAAGATTTCATCATTGTCGAAGATTTCCCAGAAACCGTCAGTACACAATACAAAATACTCACCGTCATTTAGCTGCCAGTGAGTGATTTCACAGTGGGCACTGTCACTACCATCAAGACAGTTCAAAAGTTGGGTTTGGCTTGGGTGTGTGGCTAATTCATCTTCGCGTATTTCACCCATCAAGAACTTTGCATAAGCAAGGGAATGATCTTTGGTTTGTTTTACTTTGCCATTTTGATCAAATTGGTAAATTCGCGAATCACCAGCATGGGCAGTGACTAATTCGCCATTGAATTGCAATAATGCTGTTAGCGTAGCAGCGGTTGAAATACCTTGCTCACAAGTTTGTTTAATCGCTGCATTACACTGCTCTGCAAAAGCATTTAGAAAATCTTCAGCATGCATAAAATTATCGCGAGTTTGCCAGAACTCGCCACTTTTATTAGCGATAATTTCAGCTGCCAACTCGCCTTGCTTAGTGCCTCCCACGCCGTCCGCTACAACGATGAATATATCGTTATTCTGGTCACTCAAATGATAAGCATATCGGTCTTGATTGTAATCTCTGCCCGCTTGTTCAGATTTTTCAAAAATAATACGGTTACTAGACATTTATAATTCCCTTCCACGCGCTCTTATAATGGCAACGCTGCTTTAAATTCACTGATATCCTGATACCTGTGTTCAGGTTGCAGTTGAGTGGCATAAAATAATGCATTAGCAACAGTATCGCCGCAGCTATGAGACACCTGTTCCAACAACATTAAAATAGGGTCGCTGCCATCGCTGTTTGATTGCGTATATCGGTCAAACGCTTTAATCGGCCGTTGCCCTGTTAAAAGTTCAATTATCATCACCCCTAAAGCGTGGATATCAGTCCAAGGACCTATAGGGAAAACATTATATTCTTGTTCCAATGCAGCATACGACTGAGTATTTTGGGCTTGTTGACTCACGTAGCCACCCGCTACTTTTACCGCCCCAAAATCGATTAAAATAGGATGCAGCACTGCACCTGAACGTAAAAACACGTTACTGGCTTTAACGTCTCTGTGTACCAAGTTTTGTTGGTGTAAATAATCCAGCCCTGCTAATACGCCAGGTAATACTGCACTAATTTGTTGCCACGAAAACGGCTGGTTATGAATTTCAACTTGTTGCACATAACTTTCCCATAAGGTATTACCGATCTCTTGATGCATAACCATATAGGCAGTACCCGCTTCGTAAAAACAATCGTATACATAAACAATGTTATCGTGATCTAAGGTGAGTAAAGTTTCACATTCATTTTTGAACTGCTGCAATGCTGTTTCATAAACTTGGGTCAAATCCGCCATGAAGGGTTTGACCATGCCGTCAACACGGTGAGCAATTTGATTCGGCAAATACTCTTTAATAACCACTCGATATTCAAGGGAAGCATGTTGGGCAAGATAAACAACACCGAAGCCGCCGCTACCCAGCACCTTTTCAATAACATATCGATGTATTCGATCGCCGGGTTGAAGTTCTCGTTCCACAATACTGTTCTTAACTTACTTGGGCATGAGCGCAATTAACAACGCTGCGGTTAACGACCCGTTGGAAATATCTAAATAATTACCCAAGCCAGCTTTTGCCAACCCTTGATAAAATTCTTTTTCGTGTTTTTCATCGCCAGAGTAACGCACAGATACGCTGTATTTTTCATTGGCGAAGCGTTGAACTTTGGTCATTAATGGTCGAGCTTCACCAGAGTGCGCTTCATCATCAGTAATAATAAAAATCACTCTACGTTGCGCCTCAGAACGCCATTTGGTGTCCAGCGCAGCTTCAAATCCTGCGTAAACCGATTCACCATTATCACCAGGGTTGAATCCTCTACCAATACCCAAGTTAAGATTGACTTGTTCTAAATAAGATTTTAAAACAGCGATATCTTTGGTGAGGGTAAGAGGGAATTCAGACACAGGCCGATCAAAGTTTTTATCTCCAAAGGCAACGATGCGCATGGCCGCTGAGTCAGATAACATTTCGATAATCCGTGCAATATTGCCAATTTCAGCACGTAAACCATTGATTTCTTGCCCCATACTGCCAGTCACATCTAATACCACCACTAAATCAAGGGTTTGCATTTTTTGGAACCCCGATGGCGTGGGTTTAGGCACTGGAACTGGATCAGGTTTTGGCACACTAGGCGGGGGACACACCTTCACTTCTGGACACGTTTGCGGCGCGGGGGCGGGAATTTTCGATACATTGCCAAAAAAAGGAAGTGAAATAACAGCGAGTAAAATAAACGCGCCCATTCCTGAAGCAAACAAATCTAAAGCTGACATGCTAAAGATATTGATTTCCCTACTTTTGAGCTTCATCTGTCGATTTCCCTTATGATTACATCACCGGCAATGACGAACACTGCCGGTTAGGCAAATTTAAAGCACAGTGACTTTAAACGATATCGTGCTTAAGCGAAGAACCATGTCATTGCTCAATTCCATCGGTTGACCTGGGATAAGCTGGACTTCATTTAACCAACTGCCGTTTTGACTTCCCATATCTTCCACAAAGATTTTATTTTCGTGCAAACGAATCATTAGATGCTTTCTGGAAATCTCGCTCTCTCCCAAAACATAATCTACTTGAGCACTTTCACGACCTATGATTTGACCTTCACTTTGCGCTAATGATTTACCATTTATTTTAATTCTTACGGTGTCACCTTTGGTAGTCGAGCCATCTAATAAGATATCGTTGAAGGACTTCTCCATTGCTGCGATTTTACCTGCTAGATTATCTTTTTCCTGAGCAAGACCACTGGCTTCTTTAACTTTATTTTGAAGCTCATCTGTTTGCGCTTGCATCGCTTCTTTTCGCTTACGCATAAGAATGACGAACAGCAACAACATAACCAATAGCAAAACGCCTCCACCTAATAAAATGTAGGTTTTTTGCTGTTCAGACTTAGCCTGCTTTTGCGCTTCTAATTCGGCGGCTTGCTCTGCTTTGGCCTTAGCTTCTTCGAGCGCTAAACGTTCCTCTTCCGCTTTTTTGATAGCGTCTTCGGTTTTCTTTTGTTTTTCTAAATTTTCTGCAGCAATTTTAGCGGCTTCATCTTTCGCTTCTTGCAACAACCTGTCAGCTTCTTCTTTGGCTTCTTGGGCTTTCTTTTGAGCCTCTTCTAATTTGGTTTTCGCAGCCAAATCTGCATCTTCTTTGGCCTTTTTAGCAAGTTCAGCGAGTTTGCTTGCCTCTTCAGCGTCTTTTGCGGCTTGTTCTGCTTTGGCTTTTGCTTGCTCTACATCCGAAAGACAGACTTCATCAGCAACGCTAAAGGTAATATTATTTTTACTAAGAAAAGACTTTAGTGTTTGTGTAGATAATGCATAAGCGATGTTTTCTGGCGCTTTCATACCCGCAAAAATGGCCGTTTCAAAAACACTTACACCTACCAATTGTTTACAGTTATTCAGTAAAGGCGCTGCCCACTGTCCTTCTTGGTAGAGCGCAGTGTGAACATAAATATCGCCTTCGGAGAGATCTTTTACAGGCTCTAATCGCTGAACGATGGAAGGAGTTTCTTCAGAGTCGGTTTTTAAGATCAATTGTTCACCGACAGTTTGTGCCTCTTTTGCTAACAAAACTGGGTCACCAGTTACATTGCTTGCGGACAAAACCGCAAGGCGCATGTCTTCGTCTTGGACTATCACTGTAGCCAGTATTTTAGCTGCTGGTGTCACTGAGTTATCGACAATAAAAAGTGATTTAGCACCATCTATCACCTCTGCATCGGTGACAAACTGGTTATCATTCACTTTAGTCGCTATCGCCGTTTGGGTTTTACCGTTTTTACGCTCAATTTGAACTTGATAAGCGTACGTTTCCGCCGTGGCGGAAAATATCGTCGAACTAAAAACCAGTGCCAGTAGTGCTATCAATCTAGGTGACAAAAACATGCCGATTTCCTTACGTCTATTATTCTGTTAATTCTTCCGAGTCAGTTTCCTGAGAAACTTTTAATACCATTACCGTTGCATTATCTTGATAATCTTGATCAAGACTATCCACATATCCCACAATATGTTCCGCCAATATTTGCGGATCAGATTGATTAAATCGATGACACATAGTGGCAATATCCTGTTCAGGAATACTCTCTATCCCATCACTGGCTAAAAGCACAATGTCGCCGACTTGCAGTTCAATGCTATTGATGTCAACCATGTCGACGTCATAACCCATCACCGCAGAAGTTAATTGATTGCGCTGGGGATGAACGGCAACGTCTTCGGCAGTCATCACGCCTTCTTCAACCAACTGCATTAATTCAGATTTTTTTGAATGGTCTTGATTTATGCGTTGCAGGGAATTGCCTCGACACAGCCATAAAGGGCTATCTCCAACACTCAGATAATCCAAATGTTCGCCTGTAAATGCCGCCGCGATTAGCGTCCCGCCCATGCCGTTGCATTCAGGATTTTCGATGATATATTCAGCTAAATGTTGATTTGTGGCGTTTAAACTTAGTTGCAAACGCGCGTCCATGTGCTCTTCTTCACTACTGCAAAAAGCGTCATTAAAGGCTCGTAAAATTTCCTGACTGGCAACTTCACCATGAACCGCACCGCCCATACCATCAGATAAAACAGTTAATGCAAACCCGTTGGGCCAAACCAATTTGGTAACACCATCTTGCTGATAGTCTCGCTTTCCGACGGTTTGAGCCCATCCTACGGAGATTTGTAGCATCATTATTCCCAATTAAAATTTTGGTCGCAAAACGCTACAAACCTTAAGGTCGTGGCGCCGACTTTTAATAGGCTTCCTGTCTGCAATACAGTCTGGCCTGCGACAATTTGTCCATTCACTCGATTCAAGCTCGAGCCATTACCGGGAGCCACTATAAACTCGCGATTTTCATCGTCATATATAACTAATAACTGCTGTTTAGAAGTAATAGAAGTGTCGCCAAAGTTTAAAGTAATGCGCTCAGTGGGTGAGCGAGATATGGCACTTTGGCCTGGGCCTACGACCACACTTTTACCTTTACCTGGACCATCAACCACTACCAACCAGCCGCATACAAAAGATTCAGCACTGGCCTGCGAAGCATTGCCACCGACACTTGCCCCTGCGCTGGCTCCCCCAAAGTTAATTGAGGTTTTAGGTTCCTCTACCACAGGTCTAGAAGCCGCTTGTTGTCCGCCTGGCGGAATAGCGTTTTCCGGCGAATTTCCAGCGGCGTTATCTTCCCCTGGCATATTAGGTGGTCGTGTAGGCGGTTCAGGTGGAACCGCCACTCCGCCTGGACGCATCGCAGGACCAGAGGATTTCATATGATTAAATAAATCGACATTGGGCGGTTGTGTCGCCCCTTCTTTTGGCTTACTGGCTTGGCCACCAAACTGACCTTGCGGCGGTTTAGTGCCGCCATCAGGTCCCGATTGCGTTGGTTTATTATCATTTTTAACAAAGCTTGATTCGATTTCGATTGGTTTCCCATCTGGACCACGTCTAAAGCTCATGGTTTTCACTCCTTAATTTTAATCTGCCGCGATTAAGCGGTTTACTAATCTGTCTAAACAATACTGGCCAACCAGATTTAACGCTTTTTCTTCTCGTCCTTGGGCCAGATGCATAAAAAATACTAACGCCGCAGACATAATTAGCGCTAATAATGTTGTATTGAAAGCAACGCCAAGCTTAATAGTGATGACGGCAACCCACCCTTTGATCGCATCAGAATCGGATAATGGTGGCATATCACCCGCACTGGACAATGCCATTGCGATACCTATCACGGTGCCAATAAAGCCTAATGTAGGAATAAGCCAAACTAAGTAACGCACCATGGTGTACTTTAAATCGACTTCGTGTTGCATTAACTCCAAAGAGGAATTCATAAGATTGTTAGCTTGTTCTGTGCTGCGGGAAAGTTGAAACTGTAAAATAATTCGTTTAATTAAGCGTTGCAGGTAAAAACGACTGCCAAGGTTATCAGCTTTAATAGCTTGATATATTGGACCTAAGTCTTTGGGCCGATAAAGAGCATCTTCATCATCACTGATTAAACCGCGGTTTATTTGATTTATTTCTTGGGTTGCCCTTTGCCAGCGTACCCAAATCTCGCCAGCACAAACAAAGAAAAACACCCACATTACATTCTGAATAGTAAAGGGATAAGAAGGACCACTGCGGTCAAAAAGAATATCAGCTAAGCGCATTTCTGTGCTGATTTCCGGCTGCTTATCGGTCAGTACAAAGCCGATAATAATGATTACTAAAGCAATGAAAGACATTGCCAGTAACACAACCAGACGATAGTAAGATTCTTCTTTCTCCAAACTGGTCATATACCACGGCTCCTGCTCTTAATTTGATATGCGATCATGATTTCCATTATGCGAAGTTTCGTCTCACCAACCACGATATAATCGTTGGCGCTTAACGTCACTACGTCAAATTGAAGCCATTGACTCCCTTCCCAATAAAATGATCCATATGATGAGCCACAATCTCTGACTTCAATAAAGTCTAGACTATTGATTCTTAGTTGTAAGTGGTTACGAGAAACACTGGGATCATTAATATGAACGTCATTTGTTTGCGCGCAACGACCCACACTTATGACAGTGTCACTAGTAAACATACGAAAAATGCTGCATTTTTAAGCAATGAATATTGGGTTCCGAATTTAATACTAGCGGTAGTTGAAAAGTCGAACAAGCTTTAATTTTAAGGAAAATAATATTTAATGATAAAAAGATGATTTAACTTATTTTCCTTATAAGACAAAGATATAAGAATTTAAGACAGTATAAAATGACGATGGGAAAGAATTTTACGCTTAACATTAAGAGGTTAATTTGCGAGTTCAAGCAAACTAATTCTGGGCATAATTTAGATTAACCAGATGCCGATGAATTAGTCTGCCGTTCTGCCTTCCCACGAAAGCCAGATAGAAAGGTAGCGATAATCACACTGACCAAGGAAATGTAAAAAGCAGTCGATAAAGTGTTCATTAAGGCAGGTGTTTGCTCAGCAACAATTTTATTATCCCCGAGATAATAGTGAACTAACAAATTAACCGAACTCATTCCCAAAAGGTTACCTATTGTTCGAGCAAGATTCAAAGATGCGGAGGCAACGCCTAACTCTCTATCTTGCACAGCGCCCATAATGGCATTGTTGTTGGGGGAGGAAAACAAACCGAAACCAATGCCAATTAATAATAAAGAACCACCAATATAAGTTGTCCCCGTAGCCGTTGTCATTTGTGAAAGCACCAAAAAACCACAAGCAACTATTGCACATCCTATAGTCGCTAAAAATCGAGGTTGGATTTTGTCGGACAGTCGACCAGACATTGGCGCTAATATAGCCATTGCGAATGCTTGTAATAACAATATTTGACCGGCTTCTGCTGGACCGTAGCCTTGCACGACTTGTAAATACAGGCTCAGCAAAAACGCCAATGGAAAATTACTGCCGTACATCAATAATGACGTCGTCAGCGACATTGAGAAAACCCTGCTCTCTCGAAACATTTGAACGCGAATTAACGGTGTATGGTGTCGACTCTGGTGATAAACAAAAAAGATCATAGTGATGACCGACAAAATCAACAATAAAAAGCCATACAGTTTTGGAACAGAGCTAAAGCCGAAAACTAAAGAAGCTGAAGACACCGCAAAAATGAAACTTCCGCGCCAATCAAATGAAGCGACTTCGTCATTTTTCCACTCTCCTTTCAAGCCCCACTTAATTAACAACAACAAAAACAGGATTAACGGAACTTGAAATAAAAATACAGCCCGCCAACTCCAAATCTCGGTAAGCAAGCCGCCAATAGCTGGTGCTAGGGTTAGGCCAATATAAACACAGGCAGCAGCCAAACCAAGGGCCGCTCCGCGTTTATGAGAAGGGGTAACAGAGGTGAGAATCGCGACCCCAGTGCCAAAAATCATCGCCGAAGCAGCACCTTGAGCAAAGCGCCAAAATAACACCCATTCAATTTGTTGCCCCAGGGCGCACATTAGCGAAGTAAAGGCATTCAATGCTAAGCCAATGGTATAAATTCGCTTCCTACCGTAATTATCTGCCAACTTGCCAAACGGCAGCATAAAAACCACGCTGCTGAGTAGGAATAGGGTTGGCAACCAACTCACCATCTTAGCGTTTGCGTGCAAATCGGCGGCTAAATTGGGGATAGCGACATTCACCGATGCCATTCCTAATGGACCAATAAAAGAACCGAGACATACAACAATAAGGGCGACAGTGGTAACGGGAAGCTTTTTCAAAAAAGTAAAATACCTGCTAATAAAAATTGTCAAAAGATCATACTGATCATCCGTGAGTTGTACAGTGATTCTAAGATCCAATTGATATAATGCCTTAGTTTACAATATAGCCACGGCAATCTTCAGCATCTATTTTATTTCAATGTTGAAGAATTGCTCTGTGCACTATTTATCTAAATAACCAATATACGATGTCTAACGACATTCCCTGCCTGAGAATAAATGACGATAACAAGTTATCGGTTGTTGGCGCGACCTTCTAATTGCAATATCATTGTCTGCAATACTTTTACAATTCGCTTTTGAATTACCGACCAGATGTAGAGATAAATTTCTTATGGACTATAACCATGAACATAAAGCAGACCGAATTGGTTGGATTAGGGCCGTTGTTTTAGGCGCAAATGATGGCATAGTCTCCACCGCAAGTTTGATCGTCGGCATAGCAGCTTCGCAAGTTGCACCAGAGCATTTGTTTATTGTCGGCTTGGCAGCGCTAGTGGCGGGGGCAATGTCTATGGCTGCAGGCGAATTTGTATCTGTGAGTTCACAAACGGATATTGAACATGCAGAAATTTCATTAGAGCAAAAACACATTGATAGAAACTGGGCAGCTGAAGAACAAGAATTGGCTAACATCTATATAGAACGAGGTTTAGAAGGTGATTTGGCCATGCAAGTTGCCAAGCAACTCATGGCTAAAGA
The DNA here is from genome assembly GCF_037478005.1 of Alteromonas sp. M12. Classification (NCBI taxonomy): domain Bacteria; kingdom Pseudomonadati; phylum Pseudomonadota; class Gammaproteobacteria; order Alteromonadales; family Alteromonadaceae; genus Alteromonas; species Alteromonas sp. M12. The sequence continues at coordinate 3,593,390 of NZ_CP144164.1, forward strand.
CGCCATTGGAAGTCATGTTAGGGATGAGCTAGGGATTACCGAACAGTCTCAAGGTAACCCTTTTCAAGCCGCTTTGTTCTCGGCATTGTCTTTTACTGCTGGAGCGCTTTTACCACTAGTGACAGTGCTACTGGTGAGTGGTCCTTTGTTAATCCCTTCGATAGTGATTGTGTCGTTATTGTCTTTGGTATTGTTAGGCAGTTTGTCAGCTAATATTGGTGGAGCTTCCATATTAAAAGGTTCACTACGGGTATTAATCTGGGGTTCGTTAGCCATGGCTGTGTCTATTGGTGTTGGTTACGTCTTCCAAGTATCTGGATAACAACTATCAAACGAAACCGAGATAGTACTTGAGTAAAAAAACCATAAAACGCTATTGATTTGAAAATACGCGTGGCTAATTAAAACATATGCGGCATGCTTAAATCGCAAAAGGTATTAAATGAAACAAGTCATATTAGTGGTATTTATTTGTGTGTTGATAAACGCCTGTTCAAATAATAGTTGGCGTACTGCAAGCAGAGAGTCTGCTGGAATTGCTCCGAACCCACAGCTCAATAAGAATGCCGTAATAGAAGTTTACGCAGCAGACGCATATAGCTGGAGAGGCTGGTTTGCGGTACATACTTGGATTGCCATTAAACCAGAAAATGCAGCAGATTATACGGTTTATGAAGTGGTGGGATGGCGTGTCAAAAGTGGGCTTCCTGCATTACGAGAATACCAAACGCCTACCCCAGATCGATTTTGGTATGGAGCAAAACCGGAAAAGTTACTGTCAATTCAAGGAGAAAAGGCCAGTGCCTTGATCCCCCAAGTTTCTGCTGCTGTTAGCCGCTATCCTTGGGCAAATGAATACACGGTTTTTCCAGGTCCAAATAGTAACACCTTTCCTGCATGGGTTGCTTTGCAAGTACCTGAATTGGAACTGACCATGCCATTTAACGCCATTGGCAGTGGGTATGCTGATTAATCAACTAAATGGAAGGATTGTATTATACCTGTTCGCTGAGCATACTGGGTTGCATATATAGTTGAACAATTTCTAACAATGCCTGTCGAGAAAAGGGTTTTCCAAGATGGGCGGTAAAACCAATTTCTTTATAATAAGCCACTTCTTCAGCAAACACATTAGCAGTTAAAGCAATAACTGGTAAATCAACCCACTTTTCATTTTGACGCAAAATTTTGAGCGCGCTACAGCCGTCTAAAACCGGCATCTGCACATCCATTAAAACTAAATCAAAATCTTCTTCAAGCAATATGTCTAGTGATTCTTGACCGTTGTTTGCTACTGTCACCTGAGCCTCACTTTGCTCTAGAATACTTTTAGCAACTTCTTGATTAATCGCATTGTCTTCCACCAATAAGATGCGTTTGTTGGCCAGATTTTGTTTGAAGTTGGGTCTAGCAATATTGACCCGTCGTTCTTTTGCTAAAGGCAACTGCAACATAAAACTGAATTCGGTCCCCTTACCTATCTCACTTCTTACGATGATGCTAGATCCCATGGCTTCAACTAATTGTTTAACAATGGAAAGCCCTAGTCCTGTACCACCGTATTTCCTTGTAATGCTCTCATCCACTTGTGTAAACTTATTAAACAACTTGGGAATAGACTTGGTTTCAATTCCAACACCAGTATCAGTTACTAATATTTTCACTTTAGCTTGATCGTCACTGGTTACTATCTTGACTAATACATCAACTTTACCAATATGTGTGAACTTCACAGCATTAGAACTCAGGTTCATTAATATCTGCATGACACGAGTAGGATCGCCCATAAGGGTAACATTCTGTTTGCCTAATATTTGTGTATTAAACTTGATATTTTTTGATGTTGCCTGACTCGAAAATAAGTTTTCGACTTGCAATAGAATGTCTTCAAAACAAAAGTGATGATTTTCTAATTTAAAGTGGCCAGCTTCAATTTTAGATAAATCAAGTACGTCATTAACGATTTGTAACAACAGTTTTGCAGAAAAATTTGCTCGGGATAAATATTCCGTTTGTTGTTTGTTCAAATCCGTATGTAAACACAAATCCAACAACCCTAAAACACCATTGATTGGGGTGCGAATTTCGTGTGACATATTAGCTAAAAATTGCGACTTAGTTTTGCTTGCCTTCTCAGCGATTTCCCTGGCCCGTTCAGCTTTAAGCTCTAAATTTTTACTTTCCGTAATATCATGGTAGGAAGTGAGTACCCCAATTAGGTCTTGTTTTTTAGACTGAAGCGCTAAATGAGTCACTTCTTTAAACTTGAATTTATTACCTCTACTGACTTCTTTTTCTTGGTACTGGATACTTTTTTCATTACCATAGATAATTCGTCTATCTAAATTTACGAGCTTTTTGGCTTGTTTTTCATCTGCGATATCAAAGTCTGTTTTTCCTTTCAATTGATTAATATGTTCAATCTTTGAGTCTTCCAAAAACGCTTGATTTGCTCCTAGATATCTTAGTTGTTTATCCTTCCATGATATGCCGTAAGGTAGGTGATTTATGACGGTTTGAAAGATAGCCTCTGAACGTTCAATTTTACTACTTTGAGAATCAATAGTGATCTGCTTATCTAGCAGCAAAGACTGTAAATAATGTAAAAAGTGTTGGATCAAAAACAACGCAATACTAATAATAAATGCATAAGTCAGTAATGATGTAACCCACGCAGAAACACTTAAACCGTAAACGCTTTGTTCTACACTAAACTCAAAAGCATTTAGCCAAACCAGTTCCATATAATAAAATAACACCAAGCCGCCAGAAATTGCGATTGCGACAGCGACCCCCATACTTAACATCAAACTACTAAAAATAGCAGCGGCAAAAATAAGATATATGCCGTTGCCTGACAAACCAAATGTATGGATCCCTACCACCCCCATAATAAAAAACAGGGACGTAATCAAACCAGCTTTAATAGTGTTTGAGAAGCGATGACGAAACAGATAAAAAGCCACTAACACACAGGTGCTGACAATATGAACCCACATAGCGGGGAGAAAACCAATTGTGGGAATGCGAGATAAGGAACCGGCCAAGGCAACGCCAGCGAAACCAATAGTAGCCACCAACACAGTATTTGTTAGTTTCTCGCGAATGTGTTCAAGCGAATTTTCTTGAGATTCTAAAGGCATGTAGATTCGTTAGTTTTTATAATAATGGGATAAAACCGTGTTGAATCGAATAAAGCATTAAAACCCTGTCTGCAACTAAAGTGTATTAGACTTTTGTATAATAGCAAATAAGTCACTCCCTATCAGAAGTACTTAATTGCTTGGAGGTGGGGATGTATAGCGCGGCGCAGTTAGAAGGGGGAACCTCACTCATACAACGAGGTCATAATTTATTATGAAGTTCCCTTCCCTGTCTTAACTCAAGATATTTATACATTCACCAGACACAAAGCGTACCCAACACTATAAGCAACCAATAAATGTACGATATATTTACTGTAGCTGACGAACGTTAGCTCTTTTACTCGACTCATGGCTACTATCCCTGCGGCGGAACCAATCACCAACATTGATCCTCCCACACCTACGGCATAAGTAAGCGATAACCATTGAATATTGGTTAATTCAGGCTGGGCTTTAAGTAAGGCTGCGGTCAAGGGCACGTTATCTAAAAAGGCTGATAAAATTCCAACCAAATAATTCGAATAATCAGGGTCCAACATAAAGTAGATATTTGTCATCCAGACTAACACGCCAATTTCTTTGAGCGATCCTACTATCAATAATATTCCTAGAAAGAACATTAAAGTATCAAACTGAATTTTGCGCACGTAGTCCAATAAATGAATTTCGTACTTAAATTTATTCACCATACCGCCGATCATAAACATCACCGATAAGCCTAATAAAAAGGTCAAAACAGGGGGTATCGCAAACAGTAAATTAAATAGCATGGTGCAACATATAGTGCCAAAAAATAATCCGGCAATAACAAAGTCTAGCGACTTAAATTTTTCACTGCCGATAGTTGCTTCAACTCGGCGGTTTTTACCAAAACTCATCAGTAATGCAAGCACAACCACACCTGATATAGCAGGTAAAATCAAACCTAATAGTTCGACAATAGATACGTGTTTTTCACTGAATATCATCAGAGTTGTGACATCTCCGGTAATCAGTACCACTCCACCAGAATTCACCGCAAATATAATTAACACACAGAGTTTTACTTTTTCTGGCACTTCCAACTTAAACGCCAGAATAATGCTAATCGACACTAAGGTAGCGGTGATGTTGTCGCACAGCATGGATAAAACCAATGCAAAAAGTGCCACTAATAAGGTCAGCTTTCTTAATGACAATTCACCTGGCAATAGTCGATTAACCATAGCACCAATCAGGCCCCTGGCATTTAAATACGCAACAAAGGTCATGGTAGCCATTAAAAACAGCCACAATTTTGCGATCTCTAATAAATTCTCATTTAATGCACTTTCTATTTCAGCTTGGCCTGAACCATGGCCTCGAATGAACAACAAGCACCACACTAAACATCCTAAAAACAGGGTGGTTTTTGCTTTATTGATATGAGTAATTTCTTCAAAAACGATGGTCAGTAAAGCCAAAATAGCCAAACCGATAATGGTGATTTCAAACATATCGAACATGATGTGCGTTCCAGAATACTAAAAGTAGAAAATGGATCCCGTTGCAGGACACAAATTTGAGGTCAGAATTATAGCCTAAAAAACGTTATTCCTGCCATATAAAGGTGCAACTGGTTTTTATTTTTTTGTGAAATTTTCAGCAATCAAGTCAACAAGAAAGATGATTTTGCTGTTTGAGAGCTGGCGGTAATCAAAATACGGGCACACAATTAAGCGTCTGTGCAGATCAATTGCAAATTCTGGATTAATCCATTCAAGGGTGTTGGGTAGGCTCAACGATTTAGCGTAAGTCCGACCCATTACAATGTGTAACTTATTGGTTTGTTGAAATTTGGGAGGTGAAAACCAGAGTGCGGTTTTGCTGCGGGACTGCAACAGTTCCTCATCACGATATTGCTGCCAGCTAGCATAAGCATTATTGAATTCAAAACATTTATTCGGTAAAGCGTATAGCAACTTAGCATACACGTTAAACACCTTGCGCCAACCGTTACCACAGGCTTGACCCAGGGCATAAATCTCGCCTTTTTTAAGGGGATAAACTGCTCGCTGATTATGTTCAAAACCAAAGGTTGGGCGATTCTGAATGTACACGTTAACATCCGCGTTTTCATCACCCAACCCGTTAATTTCGTTAAAATCTTTGTTTGTCATGAGACCTAATAGTGAAGCTAATAATCCAAGTAGATAGGGATGATTCTACTTCAATAACATAAAAGATAAATTAATTTAACCCGCTAACGATAATGATTCGTAATAGCATTTGCATCTTTTCACGAACAATGGGATACTTAAACAATCTTGTAGTAGGAGAATTATCTTTGCGAAATCTGGTTAAAGAGCAAGTGACCCACGTTCATCATTGGAACGACAGTTTATTTACGTTTAAAACAACCCGTCAGAAATCCTTAACCTTTGAAAACGGACAATTCATCATGATTGGCTTAGAGGTAGAAGGTAAACCCTTGATGCGCGCATATAGTATTGCCAGTGCAAATTATGAAGATGAGTTAGAGTTTTTCAGTATTAAAGTACCTGACGGTGCACTGACATCTAAACTGCAAATGATACAAACTGGTGACGAAGTAATGTTAAGTACAAGACCCACAGGCACCTTAGTCAGTGGTTATTTGATGCCTGGCAAACACCTTTATTTGCTCTGTACAGGCACAGGATTAGCGCCTTTTATGAGTATTATTCGAGATCCAGACATTTACGAACAATTTGATAAAATCATTTTGGTCCATGGTGTGCGCGAAGTTTCCGAGTTGGCCTATCAAACTGAAATTGAATATGACTTACCTAACAACCCGTATTTTGGTGATTTAGTGAAGCAAAAGTTACTTTACTACCCTACTGTTACCCGCGAAAAGTACCAATACAACAGTTTGAAAACTGAAGATGGGCTCAAACCACATCAGGGCAGAATTACCCATTTATTAGCGACCAATGAACTCACCCAAAACCTAAATATGCCTAACGTCAACCCAGACAATGATCGATTCATGATGTGCGGTAATGATGCTATGTTGCAGGACTTAATGCAGATGTTAAATCAACAAGGTTTTACAAAAGCCACGTCCCGCAAGCAAGGTCATTATGTTATTGAGCAAGCGTTTATTGAAAAATAAGCCTTGTTATTTTTACTTTCATGGGATCGCAAGACAATACAAGTAACCACCAGCACTAGACTTTTCTTGTCGTGCTGGCTTTTTACTATGATTCATTTTTGGTAAGTTTCATAGGATCAAGTAATTCGCTTAATTTGGCTCTTGGAATATCGGTATTTTCCGCTGCTACATCAATGATCGGCCGTTTTTCTTTGTATGCTTGCTTCGCTATTTCAGCGGCTTTTGAGTAGCCGATAATAGGGTTTAAAGCTGTGACTAAAATCGGGTTTTTGTGTAATGGCTTTTCTAGGTTCTCGTGATTCACTTCGAAATCACGAATCGCATTATCGGCCAGAGACATTGCCGCATTGGATAATAACTCTATGCTAGACAACAGATTTAGCGCAATCATAGGCAACATTACATTCAATTCAAAATTCCCTGATTGACCTCCAACCGTTATTGCTGCGTCATTGCCTATTACCTGTGCAGATACCATGGCAACAGCTTCAGGTATAACCGGATTGACTTTACCTGGCATAATTGAAGAGCCAGGTTGCAATGCAGGTAACGCAATCTCGCCAAGCCCAGCTAAAGGTCCGGAGTTCATCCAGCGTAAATCGTTAGCAATTTTCATAAAAGTAACGGCTATAGATTTGCTTAAACCCGACAAACTCACGGCGGTATCTTGAGCAGCTATACCAGCAAAAAAATTGTCTGCTTTAACAAAGGAAATTCCCGTATCTTGGCTTAAAATTTTCGAAAATTCGTCGGCGAAACCGGAATGGGAATTGATTCCAGTACCAACCGCAGTGCCACCTAGCACAAGGGATTGAATAGCATTTTGTAGACTATTTAAATGGCTAATTTGTTGCCTAATCTGCGCTGACCAAGCAGACATGCTCTGGTCCATTCGAATTGGCATCGCATCCATCAAATGGGTACGGCCTGTTTTACAATAACCGCTTAATGTTGCCGACTTTTCATCAATGGTTTTCGCTAGATAAACCAAAGCCGGTTTAAGATGGTGGTGGATGGCTATTGCGGCACTAACATGAATGCAAGTAGGGATCACATCATTACTGCTTTGTCCAAAATTAACGTGATCATTGGGATGGATTTGTAAATTGGATTGCTTCGACGCTAGGTTGGCAATAACTTCATTGGCATTCATGTTAGTGCTGGTGCCTGATCCAGTTTGATACACATCAACAGGAAAATGCAGCATAAGATTGTTGTCTTTTAATAAGGTAGCGCATGCTTGCTTAATTGCATCCGCAGTCTCCTGCTCGATACCTTTAAGATTCGCGTTTGCAGTTGCTGCAGCTGATTTTATTTGGATAAGTGAGCGGATAAATGCTTCAGGCATAGGAGTGTGACTTATCTTAAAGTTATTAACCGCTCTTTGAGTTTGCGCGCCGTACAGGGCATTTTGAGGAACTTCAAGCTCGCCCATGCTATCTTTTTCGATTCGAAACTTAGTCATCTTAATCCCCTACTTCTATAAAAAATACGTTCCTAACAAAGACAGTTCATACTTGAAGTGTCGCGTTTGCGCTTTTTGTTGTTCATTATGATCATATCGCTCCACTTTATTCAGTGGTTGATAAATATTATCTAAACACAAATAACGCCATTGAAAACTTATATTAGTATCACAAATTGTATCTAATAAGGTGCGAAGAACCCGATTTAAAATAGCTCTCTTTATTGTATCATTTTGTTCATCTTCTAAACGCTGGTTGGCCATATCTAAATATTGATAAAGTGCATGAGGGTTATTCGGTTGTAAACCATGGCGAATGGTTAACTCAAGCGATCCGAATGCTAATGTTTGATTCACAGAGCCCCCTAAACAATGAAATTTCAATGTAACAACCCAAATGATAATAATTCCCATTATCATTATGCTATGAGTACTTGTCAACCTTGTTAAACGGTATGGTCAATTCAACCTGCAAAAGGATGTTTTGATACATAAGCGAATTAATCAGTAAATTAGAAAACTAAAAAAGCCCAAATACTATTGATAATGATTTTCATTTGATATATTGTGGTTCTGCCTGGAATCGTTAAGTTTCACTGGTCCTGGCTTAACGCTACCACACGGGTAGGCATTTTCTCCAAGGTGCCTACCCACCTCCCTATAGCTCGTGAGCGCTAAGAACTGCGCGGTCAGAACAGTTGAAACAGTTTGTTAGCGTCCAAATCGAATTAGCTGAATATTCCGAGAAAATCACGCCATTGTTTTACACGTTTATTTTTGAAAATAGATGGCCAAGCAAATATATCAATAAACGATGTAGAAGGTTTTAGAAGGCAATGCATGGAATCGGCTTAGTCAGAGGTGTAAATTGTGAGCAACCAAGCCTGTAGATTAAGCAATGTGTTCAGAGCATGAAGTTACAAAGCGCTCAGCCTTTTAATAATAAGTAGATAGACACACCTTTAACAATACATGCGACGATTGCGCTCGATTTCACGTAGGTATTGATGTTTTTCGAATATCAATGGTGCTAATCCAGAGTAGTTCCAGTATCCCCCTTTGTCGGCTTTATTTTTATCATCTCGATAGGGATTCACCCAGCGATGCCAGATAACATATTCCTGACCAACGTCCTGCTGACAAAAAATATCAACGGTTAAGAACCAGCACATAGGTTCTCCACATGTACAGACATAAGGCACCGCACTATCGGCGGAATCTAAATGATTGATTCCCAGCCCCGGTTGATAAGTACCAGCAATGCGCCCAGCAAAAGGTTTTTCAAAGTCAGTGATGGTTTCTAAATAAGAGTTACCATCAACAAGTAGATCAAAACTCGGGCTTCCGTAATCATTACCGAAATAAGCCAAACCAAAGGTATTTACTATTGCCATCGTTCTACACTGCTGAAAAGAGTAAACCGATTAAATACGCATTTAGAAACGAGGTCAAATCGCAGTCGACATAACCTTTTTAATCCATACTGGCCGGCTTTAATTTAGCTTTTCTCGTCAGCATTCTCGTCAACATTTTTGGTAAATTTTATGTCAGGGATATTATTAAACTTAGTGAACTACTCTTGCATTTATGGTTTAGATGGTTTGAATTTGTCAGCTAAAGTTTGATTGCCTTGATCAACTTCACAGTCCAGCCCCATCAAAGATTTAGCAATGCGAAAATTGCCCTTGAATATAGCGCCCATTAACGCAGTATTTCCTTTAATGTCTTCTTGGCATGGATTGATATCCTCTACACTGAGTAAATAGTTAACGGTTTCAGTTTGGCCATTGTAAGCAGATAAAATCAATGCAGTGTAACCTTTTTCGTTAGCGATATTGACTGATAGACCGGCATTGTAAAAGGTCGATAGTAATTCAATATCACCGTTTCTAGCAGCATCAAAATAAAGCTTTTTAAGTTGACTGCTTCGTTCACTTTTATGGGCAAATGATGGATTAGACCCGAATACAACAAGCATAATCAAACAGACATGAATCAAGGTTTTCATAACTCTTTCCTTCAAAAGCCACTGCCTGGTTTAACAGGCAGTGGCGGGTTTTATGCAGCGAATCAATTAAAACAACTTGCTTAATTTAAGGGCTATCTTCTCACCTTCAACAGCCAAGGCTTGTTGCTCGGCCATTAGCGCTTTAGCTCTGGCTTTCACTTTACTCAAGTTAGTACCTGAACGTTTCGCGATAGCGGTGCCGTAATCTTTATCTGCGTTGTACATAAATGCACTGATATTGATTCGAACTAGCTCTTTATCAGATGTTGCTAATGCGCCACCTAACACTTCAATAAGTCTAGCTTGTTCGTCTGTAGTAAATGAACGATACAAATCACCAGCTTGTCTAAAGTTTAATTGCTTGTAGAAAGGTATTTGTTGATAGCTTCCTAACAAAGGCATGGTTGAATACTTGTATTTTGTATCTTCTGCTAAATCAAGGTACTCACTTGGCTGATAATTAACCTCACGCTGGGTATTGGTAGGACGTAATTTACCGTGTTGCATGTGGTTGTTTATAGCCACATTTTTAGGTGCGTTAATCGGAATTCGATATGAGTTAACACCTAAACGATAACGTTGGGTATCTGCGTAAGCAAACACTCTACCTTGTAATAATCTATCTTCTGATGGCTCGATACCTGGAATCACATTACTTGGCGCAAAAGCAGCTTGCTCAGTTTCTTCAAAAAAGTTGTCAGGCACTCTATTTAGCACCATTCTGCCAACTTTACGCAGCGGCAATTTGTCTTCAGGCCAAATTTTAGTGGCATCTAGTGGGTTGAAATCAAAGTTGTTTACGTCTTTTGGAGACAATACTTGAATATATAAGTCCCAAGAAGCGGTTTCACCTTTTTCACCAATACGTGTATAAACATCTGTGGTATGAGGCTGCATATCTTGACCTTGTACGGTCGAAGCTTCTTTGTAAGTGAAGTTCTTTACACCTTGGTTGGTTTTCCAAGTAAATTTCACATAGTTCATTTCACCTTTAGCATTCACAAATTTATACGCATGAACACTAGATCCGTCCATATTTAGGTAACTCTTTGGTGTGCCGTAGTCAGAAAACAACATGGTGAGCATTTGGGTTGATTCTGGTACATGAGAAAAGAAATCGAACACTCTTGATGCTTTTTGCGCATTGTCATAGGGCGATGGTTTTAAACTATGAACCATATCTGGAAACTTAATCGCATCGCGAATAAAGAAGATCGGGAAGTTGTTACCGACTAAATCCCAGTTACCTTGCTCTGTGTAAAACTTCACAGCGAATCCACGAGGATCACGCAATGTTTCAGGAGATTGATGACCGTGAATTACCGCCGAAAAACGCGTAAATACTTCAGTATTTTTACCTTTTTCTTGAAATGGGGCCGCCATGGTTAAATCGGATAAATCGGCGTAATTTTCGTAGTAACCATGAATACCAGTACCGCGGGCATGCACTACTCTTTCAGGAACACGCTCTCTATCAAAGGCTGCCAACTTTTCAATTAGGTGACTGTCTTGGAGTAATACGCCGCCCCAAGGTCCAGCTGTTTGAGAGTTTTGGTTGTCACCGATAGGCGCACCGTTTTGTCTTGTCATGGTTGTTTCAGCAAGCGCGCTAACCGATAACAAGATCAAACTTGATAGGGTTATTAATTTTTTCATTTTCATTTTACATCCTATTTATCTACAACATGGGAAGCCCCAATAGAGTGCTAGGATAAAAACTCGGTGAAAATTAGTACATTTGATAAAAACGAAGTCTAGATTCTATTTTTTAGAACCAAGCTTGGATGGCATCAATGACGTTATACTGCCCATCAACTATTAACATTTTTCGCCATTTATCGAAGGTGGTACATGGGTGAGAAATGCCAACAGCAACCATATCTCCGGGCGCTAAACTGTCATCAATAGGTACCTTTAAAAAACAATGTTGATCATTAATTCGGGTTATTTGGTAATTTGTGTGATCAATAGGGGTTATCTTCGCAGTCAATTTCGATTTGGCATACAAGGGTTTTGGCAATCCTTTGTCATAGGAAAAATCTCGTTTGCCTGCACCTAAAATAACGACTCCGGGTTCTGGTTGAGACAACACATAACACCAAACTTCAATTGCCGACTCAGAAGCAGGCAAAGTCAGTTGCGCGCTGCCTAACCTGTCATCAATAGCCATGGAGGCCTTTTCGTAGACGCCAGAGTCACTGAATAAGTAACACCCACTTCTAAGCACAATTTTTGCGTCATACTCGTGTTGCAAACGGGCAAATGTTAGCGCACACATATCGTAGTATTCAGAACCACCAATACTGATAATCAACGACTGCGCAGGCACTATGGTTTGCTGTTCTATAAATGCACAGATGGTGCTATCAAGTAAGCTCAAAAAGTCCTGAACGCTACTTTGTTTTTGCTCATCAGAGCCCTCAAAAACGGCTTCATACGCGCTGAAGCCGGCAATTTCCCATTGATTAGTGTAAATGGCCTCGATTAACGTTTTAGCCGTAGCGGCTTCTCGTACGCCGCACCGTCCACCATAAGCCCCTAATTCGATTAGTAATTTTAGCCGACCACGGTTTTTTATATTCGCCGCTTTTAACAATTCGAAAGCATCTAAAGAATCGATAAAAAGGTACATAATTAAATCAGGGTATTCTGCCAGTAGTAACTCAACCTCTTTGATATTTGCTCGGCCAACTAACTGATTGGCAAATATTATATGTTTGGCCCCCATCTGTGCAGCTAACCTTGAATTGGTCACGTTTGCCACCGTTAAACCCCATACACCATCGGCTAACTGCTCAAAAATCAACTCAGGACTCATGGTCGTTTTGATATGTGGAGCAAGCAACAAATCGTTGCGCTCAAGCCATTGATTCATCCGCAGACTATTTTGTAGCAACGCATGTTTTTTAATTATTGCACAAGGCAGAGGCAAATCTTCTTGCAGAATATTCCAGCCTGCATTGGCTATTTGTTCACGACTAAACTGTTGTGCGTGAAAAGGTATTCCCTTAAATAGCGGTTTCGGTTGGTAAGAGTCCATTAGCGTCCTTTGAATTTCAGCGTTACTAAATGAATGTTAAGGGTGAGTAATTATTCTATGTTTAAGCTCTATAGATGTTAATCAAGGTCAGTTCAACTGGGAATTTAATAATTCAAATACAGCATCTGCCCCTTGAGGTTGATGGAATAGATACCCTTGGTATAGATCGCAGCCCATATTTTGCAAAGTGTTAAATTGAGAATGCGTTTCTACCCCTTCGGCAACCGTCATCAAATTTAGGCTTTTGGCTAAATTAATAATGGTAGCGCAAATCTCTGCGTCTTCGGTTTTAGAGTCACACTCATGGACAAAAGAGCGGTCTATTTTCAGAATATCTAGCGGCAATTTTTTGAGGTAGCTTAGGGAAGAATATCCTGTGCCAAAATCGTCAATGGAGACTTTAATGTGAAGGCCTTTTAATTCCTTCAAAATGGCGATGCAACTCTGTATATCTTGAATCAAGATACCTTCAGTAATTTCAAATTCGAGCAGTTCACCGGGTATTGAAAACTGCTTTAGCAGTTGTTTAATGTGACGAATAAAATCCTCAGCAACTAATTGGCGACCTGAGATATTGATAGCAACAGGCACCACATTCGAATTATGGTCGAGCCAATAACGTAGTTGTTCAAGGACTTTAGTCATCATAATTTCACCAATTTGCACAATCAAATTACTTTGTTCGGCAATCGGGATAAATTCGTTCGGGGATATTTCATCCGAACCTTTTTGCTGCCATCGAATCAAGGCTTCTAATGATAATATCTCACCATCTGCTTTAACTTTCGGCTGATAAACAACACTGAATTCATCTTGTTCGATGGCTTGTCCAATTTTTCTTTCAAAGCTCATCTCTTGTTGTGCTTTTTGTCCCATTTTTTCAGTGTACAACTTGAAATTATCACGGCCATAAAATTTTGCGTTGTACATGGCAATATCCGCTCTTTGGATTAATTCCTCTGTGCCCAGTTCGCCATTGGTAGATACTGCAACACCAACACTAGTGGCAATTTGATAGTTTTTACCATTCAAGGTAATAGGTTCTCGCATGATAGACAGAATTCGCTGCGCTTTTTCAGTGATTAATTGTTGATTCAGCTCCCCGGTCATAACCACGATAAATTCGTCACCACCAAGGCGCGCAATAATATCTTCCTCACGACAAATTTCTTTTAAGCGATTGGCCACCTGACACAATAGGTAGTCACCGGCTTTGTGCCCCAAGGTATCGTTAATCTTTTTAAATTTATCCAAATCTAAAAAGAATAGCGCAATAACCCCCATGTGTTTTTTCGCTTTTGCCACTTGGTAATTTAATTCAGTGATCAAATGGGTGCGATTAGATAAATGGGTTAACGGGTCGTGATATGCCAAAAAATTTAATCTAGCTTGAATTTTTTGTTGTTTGGTGACGTCTCTTATATGCAGAGTAAATTCATTAATAAGACTATTATTTAATTTACTACTTGTAATAGTCACTTCAGCAGGAAACGTTTGCCCTGCGGCCCGCTTTAACTCTATTTCACTGCGCCGGTTAAGTACTAAGCCATTCGCTGAGACAAACTGCAGTTTTAAGCTCTCACTAAACTCCACTATATCTTTATCTAGCGCAAAACTATTAATAAAACTTTGCCCCATGACTTCGGCTTTCAAGCAGCCAAATGTTCTCTCTGCTGCAGGGTTAAACTCAATAATGTTTCCCTGCCAGTCAATAGAGACAATACAATCCATTGATGAATCTAGAATGGCACTCTTGCGTCTTTCACTTATCTTAAACTGATTTATTGCCTTTTCACGCTGGGTCATCTCTTTTGACACTTTACTGATGACTTCGTTATATTTGCGCGCTATTTGACCTACTTCGGTAAATGGTTCTTCTTTTACTTGAAGGGTGAAATCGCCTTTATTTTGATGATTTTGCATATCATCCAGCAAATCTATTAATTCAGTGGAAGCTTTATGTTCACTGATATTCAGGCCACTAAGTTCATGTTCTCTGGTTACTCTTAATGGCGATATTTTATTCAAAATTAAGAGTATGAAATAACAGCTTAAAAAACTAAATAAGCCAATCACCACTACCCCCAAAAGTTGAATTGTGAGCTGAGACATAAATGATAAGCCAGTACCTAACTTAGCTTGTTCGCCAAAAAAGGCGACCGCCAGAGTTCCCCAAATGCCGGCAAATAGGTGAGTAGGAATAACGTTTAAGGCATCATCAACTTTAAGCAAGTCCATTAATTTAGAACCGTAATGCACGACTATACCTGCTACAACACCTATTATTGCGGCGTCCACAGGTGCTACCGCATGACAACTCGCCGTTATCGCGACTAAACCGGCAATAATGCCATTTAAGCTCGCCCCCATATCCACATATTTTTTGGTTCGCAAATGAATAAATGTGGCTGTTAACCCACCCCACATAGCAGCAAGACAGGTGTTCAGAATGATATAAGGAACTTGCTCATCAAATTTCAAAGTACTGCCGCCATTGAACCCAAACCATCCAAACCAAATAAGTAAGGTTCCCATGGCAGCCAAAGGTAAATTGCTACCTGAAGGAAATTTGCTATTTGCTTTAAACCTGTCGATTCTTGGCCCAACAATTAAGACGCTGGCCAAAGCGACCCACCCACCTACCGAATGCACCACCGTTGAGCCAGCAAAATCCACAAATCCCAAAGATTCAAGCCAGCCTCGATTATCAGGATTGTATACACCAGCCCAAGCCCAATGCCCTACAAAGGGGTAAATTAGCCCGCTTAAAATCAACGTGATATACATATAGCTGGAAAACCGAGCGCGCTCAGCAATAGCACCAGAAGTTAAAGTCGCTGCGGTGCTACAGAACATCATTTGAAATAAGAAGAAGGTGATTTGAAAAGAAGTATTCCCCTCGCCAAAAGCAAAGTCGCCAGTTCCAGCCCATCCCCCTAGACTTGGACCAAACATAATACCAAAGCCAAACAACCAAAAAATACTAGCGGATACAATGAAGTCACCAATATTTTTTGCAGCGACATTTATACTATTTTTGCTGCGCGTTCTGCCGCTTTCTAGACACAAAAATCCTGCTTGCATTAAAAACACAAACATCGCTGACAAGAGCAGCCAAAAATTATCAGACAACCGATGACCCTAAAAGTAGTATATTTCAGTTAGTAAACGGTCGCTTTTGCAAGAACTATTCCCGCTATATTCCCTTAGCAAAGTCCCATTTAATGCGGTTAAACTGCAATACACCACCAAAACTGTGCAACCAGTGTTCAAGTTTTGTGCATTACATCCAAATTAGTGCGCAACAAGATGCGAGAGAATTTCACGTATTTTAAGATTATCGAAAACTAACTGAACAGGTAATTTTTGAAGACTGCCAAGTTAGCCAATACTGTCACTTTTTGACGTAGACCGCATTGGCGAGTTTTTCAGCAACAATCTCTCTAAAAAATTGCCCAAGTTCGCGAAAGAATACCCGACCTGGCGCGGTATTTCGCCAAATCAAATGTTGCACACGAGTAATTGGCGTGTCTAACAACTCACACACATGAAGTTCATTTGGACGATGTAATTCAGAGTGCACATATAGCCCAGGTAAAAAAGCGACACCCACTCCCATCACGACCATTTGTCTGAGCGTATCTAAACTTGTGCCCTCGTAATCCCGATACATCTGTGCACCAATTTGAGCACAAATAGTTTGAACTTGATGATGGAAGTGATGGTGACCTTCTAACGTCAGCACCTTTTCACCTTGCACATCAGAGGGTTTTACAAACTCTTGACCTGCCAAAGGATGATCTCCAGGCATGACCAACTTTAGCGGTTCTGTAAATAGCTCAGAAACGATGAATTGCGTGGATTCATGAGTTGACGGTGATATAATTAGGTCGTATTGGCCGTTAAGTAAACCTTCTTCCAACTGTTGCGGAAACTCTTCTCGCACGTAGAATTTTAATTGACTAAAACGCCGATGTAATTCAGGCAATACAAATGGTAACAAATAGGGTCCCAACGTAGGCGGAACGCCCAAGCGATAGGTAGTTGAGGCTCCATCAATGAGTTCACGTGCAGTGTCGTTAAAACGTTGACCTGCGCGTAAAACCTCTTCTGCAAGCGCAAGTAAAGTATTCCCCTGAGGGGTCAGTAAAGTGCCGCTTCGATTGCGTTCAAATAAACTCAAGTTCATGTTTTTTTCAAGGGCTTGAACTTGTGTGGTTAAAGTAGGTTGACTGATTCCCAACGATTGTGCAGCGCGTCGAAAACTCAAACTTTTGGCGACTGCCACAAAGTATTTTAGTTGATTTATGGAGGGATATTTATTGTCTGTAGTCATTTTGTAACCTGTTGGTATTAATGAGTTCTCATGGAGTTCTCTTAGAGATCACTGATAGCAAAAAGCTATCGCGACAACAAGTATACTTCTATCTGTCTATCAGGTAAAACTAAAAACGTTGTTCGATTCGTAACAAGTATTTTTAAACATTTTATAGGAGTGACTTTCATGGACCACGTAATTTCTGGTGTTGCTAAATTTCAAAAAGAAGTCTTTCCTGATAAGAAAGCAACTTTTAAAAAGTTAGCGAATGGGCAAAACCCTGAAGTATTATTTATTACCTGCGCCGATTCGCGCATTGATCCAAATCTATTAACTCAAACTGAACCTGGTGAACTTTTCATTTGTCGTAATGCGGGCAACATTGTCCCTCCTCACAGCAATGTCACCGGCGGAATAACCGCATCCATTGAATTTGCAGTAGCAGCGTTAGGTGTTTCACATATTATCGTCTGTGGACACTCTGATTGTGGCGCCATGAAAGGTGCTTTGTACCCTGAAAAACTTGATGGATTACCCCACGTAAAAGAATGGTTATCCCATAGTCGCTGTGCGTCGGAAATAGTCAAAGAAAAATATGGCAGCCTATGTATGGACCATTTGGAAAAGTTAACTGAAGAGAATGTAGTACAACAATTACAACATCTTCGTACTCACCCATCTGTTGCGGCCAAGTTAGCCACCGGTCAAGTGAAACTGCACGGCTGGGTTTACAATATCGAAAGCGGTCAAGTCCTTAGTTATGATCCACAAAGCGCTAAGTTTACACCATTGGGCCAGACACAAACCGAAGCCAAATTGTCTATAGCGTAAAGACATACAAGGTACTTATATGAAACTAGATTTATCCAATTTGAAGGGTGATATTACCGGCGGTCTTACCGCTGGTATTGTTGCTCTTCCACTAGCTTTAGCCTTAGGTGTCGCCTCAGGTTTAGGGCCAATGGCAGGCCTTTATGGTGCTATTGCCTTAGGCTTTTTTGCCGCCCTGTTTGGCGGAACACCTTCACAAATATCAGGTCCAACGGGTCCGATGGTAGTAGTGTTAGCGGGTCTTTTTGCCAGTTTATCTGGTGATGCTGCGTTAATTTTTACGGCTGTTATGTTAGCTGGCCTTTTCCAAATTGTGTTTGGTTTATTAGGGGTCGGTCAATACATTCGATTGGTTCCCTACCCGGTAATTTCTGGTTTTATGACTGGAATTGGCGCAATTATTATTATTCTCCAGCTCGGTCGACTGTTGGGGCATGAGCCTCCAAGCGGGACTATTGGTGCATTAAGCTATATTCCGACAGCTTTGGCAGACATTAACATTGCCACTTTGATATTAGGTATAGGTACCTTACTCATCGCTTACAAATGGCCGCCAACTTTAGGTAAATACATACCTGGACCATTAGCGGCACTGGTAATTGGAACGCTAGCAAGCTTTGCTTTTTCCAACGTACCAGCACTAGGTAATATCCCTACCGGACTACCGAGTTTGCATCTGCCGGTTTACGAACAAAGTCAATTCTTTCTAATCTTAGAAGCCGCTTTCATACTTGCTATTTTGGGGGCCATAGACAGCTTGTTAACCTCTTTGGTGGCTGACAACATGACTCGTACTCGCCATGACAGTAAAAAAGAACTTATTGGTCAAGGTATAGGTAATACGGTTGCTGGCTTAATTGGTGGTATTGCTGGTGCTGGCGCAACAATGCGTACTGTTGTAAATATCAGAACCGGTGGTAAAACCCGAATCTCTGGGATGGTTCACTCCCTTGTATTACTTGCTGTAGTGCTAGGATTAAGCCCACTTGCCGCGAGTATCCCCCATGCAGTTTTAGCTGGGTTATTGGTGAAAGTAGGTCTGGATATTATTGATTGGAGTTACCTAAAACGAGCTCATAATGGTCCTCGTTGGGACTTTGCATTGATGATTCTTGTATTGGGCCTAACTGTATTTGTTGACCTTGTCACAGCTGTGGGTGTGGGTGTTGTATTGGCGGCATTGGCATTTGTTCGTCAAATCGCTCAAATACAGATCGAAGATTTAAAGAAAATCCCCGACACGCTGAACGACCCTAAAGAAAATGCGCTACTTAAACAAGCTGACGGTAGAGTAAGTATCTTTAGTTTCGGCGGACCGCTTAGCTTTGGTGCTGCGGCCGATGTTGGACACCATGTGCGTGACAAAGTAAAACCAGGTTCACAGGTATTAATCATGGACTTTACCCGAGTCCCCACAGTTGATGTATCCGCGGGGATGGCAGTTGAAACGGTTGCCACCGATGCTAAAAGTGCTGGTAGAAAGTTGATTATTTGTGGTGCTAATGATGCGATTAAAAAGGTGTTGAAAGGAATTAATGCCGCGCAAACAGACGTTGAGTCTTTTGATAATTTGCTGGGCGCATTGGAATATGCAGTCGAAATTATTAATAAAGACGCCAACTCACCTAAAGCGTTATCTAATTCTACAAAGTTAGCAGGAGCTCAATAGGCTGACAGCAGGATAATTAGACTTAACCTTAAAGGTAAATAATAGAAAAGCGCTGCATCCTTTGGATCCAGCGCTTTTTTTGTTTATCCGTATACCGGAAATTTAGCGGTAAGTTGAGCAACGTTAGCCTTAACTTTTTCGCTTATGCTAGCGTCTTCAGGATTATCTAATAAATCACATATCCAATTTGCCAAATCGGTTACGTGCTCAACTTTAAACCCTCTAGAGGTCACTGCCGGCGTACCAATGCGAATTCCACTGGTCACAAAAGGTGATTGTGGATCATTGGGCACGGTATTTTTGTTAACGGTAATGTTCACCGAACCAAGCAACGCGTCAGCTTCTTTTCCTGTCATTCCTCGGGCAATTAAATCCACTAAAAATAAATGATTGTCAGTGCCACCAGAAACCACACCATAACCACGTTTTAAGAAAACATCAGCCATCGCCCGCGCATTATCAATCACTTGTTGTTGGTAAGTCGTAAATTCAGGGGCTAATGCTTCTTTGAACGCCACAGCTTTTGCGGCAATTACGTGCATTAATGGGCCACCTTGAATACCAGGGAAAATTAAAGAGTTAAACTTCTTTTCCAGTTCAGGGTTTGACTTACACACTATTAAGCCACCACGGGGGCCACGAAGGGTTTTATGAGTAGTAGTAGTAACTACGTCTGCGATTGGCACAGGATTAGGATACAGACCCGCTGCAACCAAACCTGCCACATGGGCCATGTCTACAAACAAGTAGGCACCAACGCTTTGTGCGATATCTTTGAATTTCTGCCAGTCAACCACACGGGAATAAGCAGAAAATCCTGCAACAATCATTTTAGGTTGATGCTCTTGCGCCAATTCAGCCACTTGTTGATAGTCAATTTCACCGCTGTCAGTATTTAAACCATATTGGATCGCGTTATATAACTTTCCAGAAAAATTCGGTTTTGCACCGTGGGTCAAATGACCACCGTGATCCAGACTTAAACCTAAAATTGTATCGCCGGGCTTAAGTAGTGCCATGTAAACAGCGGCATTTGCTTGCGAACCAGAATGCGGTTGTACATTCGCGTAGTCTGCTGCAAATAGTTGTTTAGCACGCTCGATTGCTAACGTTTCCGCTTTGTCGGCAAATTCACATCCACCGTAATAACGTTTGCCAGGATAGCCTTCAGCATATTTATTGGTTAACACGCTACCTTGTGCTTCCATCACCGCTTTACTTGTATAGTTTTCTGAAGCTATCAATTCGATATGCGCTTCTTGTCGTTTTTCTTCATCTTCGATTACATCGAAAATCTCAGGGTCTACAGCTTTTAACGGGTTATTTAGTTGCATCATTATATGTCCATTGCCTTTCCAGAAACTCTATGCTAGAACTACACAGGCAATAAATAAAATTAATAATAAATATGAGCTCATAAGATTTTAATATGGCTTTAATAAGGCATAAACTAAAAAAATGCCACCCCACTTTACAGGAGTGAAGCCATGAAAAATTTATCTATCGATTTTCTACGTTCATTTGTGACTATTGCGCAAACAGGCAGCTATACCATGTGCGCAGAGCGGCTTAAACGCACGCAACCTGCTATCAGTTTGCAGATAAAAAAACTTGAAGAAGTTGTTGGTGAAAAACTTTTTTTGCGTGAAGGGAATCGACTTACCCTAACGTTAGCCGGCAGTAAGCTATTAGAATTTGGCATGAAAATACTTATGCTAAATGATCAGGCAATGGCCGAATTTGGTAAACCTCAAGTCAGCGGAAACATCAAATTGGGAATTCCAAGTGAGTTCTCCACAACTTTGATGCCTAAGATAATTCGCCGATTTACCCACACTTACCCGGAAGTCTCCTTAGAAGTGCATTGTGCGCTAAGCAAAGACTTGGTTTGTGAGCCCCTTAAAAGTCAATTTGATCTAATATTATCCCTACAGGAACAACCCGATCCTGATCAGGAAGGTTTTATCATTACCGATCAGTTAGTTTGGGTGGGAAGCCAAAGATACGTTAATAAAGTGCCAAATAAACTTCCGCTTATTGCAGCCCCCGCCCCTTGCATTTATCGCAAACGGGCAACGAATGTTTTAGGCAAGTGCAAAAAACAGTGGCAAATTGTGTATACCATCTCCGATTTAAACGGTATTCAGGCGGCAATTAACGAAGATTTAGGCATCACAGTATTAGCAAGAAGCACAGTGCCACCCGGCCTTTTTGTGTTGCCACCGCAAGCCGATTTACCTGATTTAGGTTACATTGGCGTATGCTTGTTGAATCCACAGAAAGTGCGTTCCGAAGCCATTGAGTTACTGGCCAAAGATATGGTTGCACAACTGGCGATTTAAACAAACTGAGTATTTAGCTTGATGAAAGTTGATGATGATCGCAGATTAAAAGTAATTATCTAAAAAAACAGCACCTCAAGGTAAACCTTGGGTGCTGGAAATTGCTCTAGGGAGCACACACACGAACACAAATTGCTATTATTATTTATCTACCACACTTTCCAATCAGACCTAACTAGGGTTTAGCTTTAACTGTTGGATATTTCACACCAAGCTGGTCCATATAAGTTTCATATTTATCCGCATCATAGTAATAAGCCCGCATTTTCGCTCGATAACGCTGCATAATCTCCTCGTTTAGCTGAGTTTGCGGTTTGTCATCTTTGCGCAGTAGCGACTGGTATTTAACCTCTTTCGTTTGTACATCGGTAAAGTAGTCAGACACCTCTTTCATTAACTGCGGATCAGTAAATAGATCGATCATGGTCATCCCGTGGGCTTTCGCTCCTGCAATAATACCTTTATGAGCGATTGGCGTAGCCATCGACACGGCATTAGACCAATGATGACCTGGCAAATTAGGAATATTAGATGGATACAACATAAAGATTGTAGGTACACTCCAAGAGACATCACCTACATCATCAGATGGGCCACCGGTCGGTATTCTGGGTTTGATGGGCTCGCGAATCGGCATTATGTTGTTAGGCAACCCCACAGCATCGGCACCAATTTCAGTCTGTACCGCTTTTGCTAAGGTAATGTCATCGGCAGACCATTGAGGCATGCCAACTGCTTTAATATTCTCATAAGCACGCAGTGCCATAGGTTTATTAAAATGACCTGGCCAAGCCGTGCCCATAACAACTGAATCCCAGCTGGTGTCAGTCATTTTTGCAGCACCCTCGGCTATTTGATCACCCACTTCCCACAACGCTTTTATGTGGTCATAATCCATTTCACGAAAATAGTACCAAGCTGAGGCTTTAGAAGGCACGACGTTAGGTTGATCTCCGCCATCTACCGTAATCCCATGAATTCGTTGTGCCAAACGTAAATGTTCTCGACGGTAATTCATACCAACACTCATCAGCTCTACTGCATCCAAAGCGCTTTTACCTCGCCAAGGAGCACTTGCGCTATGGGCCGATTCACCGTAAAAATTGTACTTAATAGATACCAAGCCAGACATGCCAACTTCACCATAAAAAGTTCCAAAACCACTGCCTACATGGGAGTAAAGCACCGCATCGACATCATCAAAATAACCGTCACGCACATAATAAGCTTTGGTAGCAAGTTGCTCTTCAGCGACCCCTGGCCAAAGCATAATAGTGCCTTCGATTGCATGTTCAGTCATATAATCTTTCAACGCCAATGCAGCAATGATATTCACTACTTGGCCTGAATTATGGCCTTCACCATGACCAGGCGCCCCATCAACAATAGGTGCATGATAAGCAACACCCGGCTTCTGAGAGCCTTTTGGGATGCCATCTAAATCAGTCCCCAAAGCAATGACCGGCTTCCCTGAACCCCACTTTGCTATCCATGCAGTAGGAATATCAGAAATGCCCGTTTCAACGGTAAAACCTTGTTCGCTTAGAAACTGAGTAAGGTAAGCCGAGGTTTCCACCTCTTGAAAACCCAACTCGCCAAAGGAATATAGCGTGTCATTCATAACTTGCGCTAACTTCCCTTGGCTATCGATTTTAGCCACAATTTGATCTTTAGCCGCTTGACGCTCGCTGTCACTTAAACTCGCCGCCGTACTTTGACTGATTCCAGCAATTAAAATTGCCATCACACTCAAAGTTGTCGGTGTTTTGCGGTTCAGAAATTTTGAGATAAAGCGACTTTTCATTATTTTTTCACCATTGGGTATTCAATACCTAATTGCTCTAGGTAAGTGTCATACTTTTCAGGATCGTAATAAAAAGGTCTCATCTGTTCACGAAACTCGCTCATGATCTCTTTATTCAAATGAATTTGCGGCACATCGGTATCACGTAAAAATGATTGATACTTAGTATCTTTGGTTTGTACATTATCGAAATAATCTTTCACTTCGGCCATTAACGCAGGGTCGGTGAATAAATCGATCATGGTCATTGCATGGGCTTTTGCTCCGGCAACAATACCTTTGTGAGCAATAGGCGTTGCCATTGCTACCGCATTTGACCAATGATGTCCGGGCAAATTAGGAATGTTCGATGGATATGACAACCACATTGAAGGGGTTACCCAAGATATGTCACCCATATCATCAGAACCACCACCGGTCATAGTTTTAGGATCAGGTGGCGCAACGATTGGCATAACGTCTGACGGTAAACCAGTTTCTGGCGCGCCAATCTCTTTTTGCAGTGATTTGGCAAGGGTAATATCAGCTTCAGACCATTCAGGCATACCCACTTTTTGGATATTCTCAAACGCTCGCATTGCCATAGGTTTATTGTAATGACCTGGCCATGCTGTGCCCATCACCGTAGAATCCCACGTGGTGTTAGTCATCAACGCTGCGCCTTGGGCAATCTTATCACCCACTTCCCAAAGTGCTTTCACATGTGGATAGTCTAATTCTCTAAAATAGTACCAAGAAGTTGCTTTAGAAGGCACTACGTTTGGTTGATCGCCACCGTCTACAACAACAGAATGGGTGCGCTGTGCGATGCGTAGATGTTCTCGACGATAGTTAATACCAACGCTCATCAGCTCAACAGCATCTAATGCACTTCTGCCGCGCCAAGGCGCTCCAGCACTGTGGGCAGATTCGCCATAAAAATTGTATTGAATTGACACCATACCTGAGAAAAACGGATTGCCATAGAAGGTACCAAAACGGTTTCCAACGTGAGAGTAAAGAACCGCATCTACATCGTCGAAATAACCTTCACGCACATAATAGGCTTTAGTGGCAAGCTGCTCTTCAGCTACCCCAGGCCACAGCATAATAGTGCCTTCTATATTGTTTTCAGACATGTACTCTTTTAATGCCATGGCGGCAAGAATATTAACGACTTGGCCAGAATTGTGCCCCTCGCCATGGCCGGGTGCGCCTTTGACGATAGGATCATGATAAGCCACTCCGGGTTTTTGTGATGCTTTAGGAATGCCATCCAAATCTGTCCCTAATGCAATAACGGGCTTACCAGAACCCCAGGTCGCGACCCATGCTGTTGGAATACCAGCAATACCCTTTTCTATTTTAAAACCTTGTTCAGCTAAGTGATTAGTGAGATAAGCGGATGTTTCAAATTCTTGAAAACCAAGTTCCCCGAATGAAAAAATCATGTCGTTCATGACTTGCGCAAGTTTTGCGTTTTTATCGACTGCAGCGACAACCTGCTCTTTTGCTGCTTCGCGCTGTGCTTCGGTGAAAGTGGTGGCGAATGCGCCTTGTGAAAAAATTAAGCCAAGCAATACTATGCCTGTCTTTTTGGTGAAATTCTTTGTACTGAAATTTAACATGTTGATGTGCTCCGAGACCTTTGCTAATAGTGATTAATGAAGATCACTACTGTTCGAACAAAATTTTCATTGGCAGCGTTACCACTGCCAATGAATGACTTGTTTTACGGCTTTTTAACGGTAGGATATTCGATACCTAATTGTTCGAGATAGGTATCGTATTTGTCAGGATCGTAGTAGTACTTTTCCAGTTCAGATTTGTACGTCGCCATAATTTCTTTGTTTAAATGAATGGCGGGCTTATCTTCTGGACGTAACAAAGGAGTATATTTGTCTTCTTTGGTCTGCACATTTTTATAGTAGTCCCACGCCTCATCCATCAATGCACTGTTAGTCAACAAATCGAATAAGTTTAGGGCTTGAGCTTTTGCCCCAGCCACTATTCCTTTATGCGCGATTGGGGTTGCCATAGCGACTGAGTTAGACCAGTTATGACCCGGCAAATTAGGGATGTTAGCTGGATAACGCAAGGTTATTGTTGGTACTTGCCAAGAAATATCACCAATGTCATCTGAGCCACCGCCTGTAAGTTTGGCAGGATCGGGTGGGTCTAATAACGGATTGAGTTCGGTTTTCAGACCTTCTGGCGCAACGCCAATTTCAGACTGTAAAGCTTTAGCCAGAGCAATATCATCAGCAGACCAATCAGGCATTCCCACCATTTTGATATTTTCGTAAGCATCTTCAGCTATGGCTTTGTTCATATGCTGTGGCCAGGCTGAACCTAACACAGTAGATGACCAAGAGGTATTACTCATAAGAGAAGCCCCTTCCGCCATTTTGTCACCAATCTCCCACAAGGATTTTATATGTGGAAAATCTGTCTCTCTAAAGAAGTACCAGATACTTGCTTTAGAGGGCACAACATTGGGTTGGTCACCACCGTCAACGATAATAGAATGTATACGTTGTGATAAACGTAAGTGCTCACGGCGATAGTTCACCCCAACACTCATTAATTCTACAGCATCCAATGCACTGCGACCGCGCCAAGGAGAGCCAGCACTGTGCGCTGATTCACCAAAGAAGTCATATTGCACTGACACTAGACCGTTTCCACGACCGGCACCCCAACTCGTGCTGAAACTATTGGATACATGTGAAAACAATACTGCGTCAACATCTTTAAAGTAGCCGTCACGGACGTAATAAGCTTTAGTCCCTAACTGCTCTTCAGCCACACCAGGCCAAATTTTAATGGTGCCGTCGATGTCATTTTTTTCCATATACTCCTTCACCGTTAACGCCGCAAGGATGTTAACGACCTGGCCTGAGTTATGGCCTTCACCATGGCCAGGAGCACCTTCAATAATAGGATCGTGATAAGCCACCCCAGGCTTCTGAGAAGCCTTAGGAATGCCATCAATATCTGAACCTAGAGCGATGACAGGTCCGCCATCTCCCCAGGTTGCCATCCAAGCAGTTGGAATACCGGAAATACCGCGTTCGATAGTAAATCCATTGTCTTCCAATATTTTGGTCAGGTAAGCAGAGGTTTCAAATTCTTGAAACCCTAGCTCTCCGAAACTGAAGATCATGTCGTTCATGACCTGCGCTTGTTTAGCTTTAGCACCTACTGCATCAATCAGTGTCATTTTTGCTTCCATACGCTCAACCTGAGACATATCTTCGAAAGCAGCGGCAGACCCAACAATAGACGCCATGGTTAAACCAATTACGGTGTTTAAAACTGTGCGTTTAAACATGCTTTTGTCCTTTTTGATTAACTTTTTGTTCATTACATTTCGACTCTAAAGCCAACTTTGAACTGACGACCCAATACGTCATATAAACCACGGTTTGTTTCTAAATAACCTGGGCGGTTTTCTGAACCTTGGAAAGCGGGGTAAGCTACATCGGCAGGATCAGTATCAAACATGTTGCGAATCGATAGATAAAATTCAGCTTCTGCGTCATTACTAAAGGTAACGGTTTTAGCTGCATATAAATCAAAGTAAACTTCGCCATCAACGCTGTTGTCGTTAATGGTGTAGTTTGGCGCAATGCTCTCAGGGCAATTTGAAGCGCATTCAATGTACGCATTACTCAATACGCCATCACTCACACCACGAGCAGTAAGATCAAAGGTCATATCTTCTAATGTGTAAGTAACTGATGCGCGGTATTTCCAATCAGGTGTGCTTGAAGCATTTGAACCAGCGGAATCAATCGCAGTTACGCCGTTATCAGTTATATTTTCTAGGTAGTTAGTGGCTAAGAAACGCAGTTTGACACTACCTGGGGCATCTGAGGACAAATCACCTAAATCAAAAGAATAGGTTAAGTCATAATCGATACCGCGAGCGGTCATAACGTTTAGGTTGTCGTATAAAAGGTTGATCGTTTGTAGTGTTCCTGATTCATCATAAATCATGTTGTCACAGTATTTTTGCACACCAAACTCAACACAGTATTCAGCCGTTGAATCAGCCGTTACGAAGCTGATAATACCGTCAATTTCCACATCATAATAATCAATTGCGGCAGAGAAGTTTTCTAAGAAACTAGGACGCAAAATCACCCCAACTCCCCAAGAATCAGCTTCTTCTGGCTTAACATCTGGGTTACCTTGAAGATTCTGGATCATAGGTACAGAAGCACCATCGATAGTGACAGAGTTACTACGGGCAGTACCTGCAGCGTATAACTCACTCAAGTTGGGCGCACGAATATCGCGAGACTTGGTTAAACGTATAGTTGCATCTTCAATTGGTTGATAGGTTAAACCTGCTTTCCAGGTGGTTACGCCACCAGAGGTACTATAATCGGTATAACGCACTGCACCGTTAAAATCCAAATCATCGGTAATTGGAACTAATGTTTCAACATAGGCTTCAACAACATCGTAATCACCTTGAGTGACTTTATAGTTACCGTATTTCCAGCCAGTTTGATACTGTTCTTCAACATAACCATCCATTTCTTCTTTACGGTACTCAGCACCAAAAGCGACAGAGATTGGGCCTGCCCATCCCTCAAAGTCACCAGTACTAAAGTTAATCGCAGCAACATTTTGAATAAACTCTTGCTCACGACGAGGACTACCCAAAACATAATCTAATGCTTCGTCACTCGCTACACCCACACCTAAACGGTTCAATGGCACGCAACCATCGCTTGGATCAGTCAAGGTAGAACGACAAACAATTTCGCCAGTAGCAGAATCTACAACAGCATCTGTGGCTTGAGTTAAGCGCGCAGAATTGTAGGTTGGAGTCATGTGCTCATCAGTGTTGGTTTTACCGTATTGGTAGTAGGCATCCCAACTAAAGTATTTACCGCCCATTTCAAATTCACCGTCGGCACCTAAAACGATTCGAGTGGTATCACGTAAGTTGTTAGCACCCGATGCTGGCATATCAACGTTACTGGTATTTAAGCTGAAACTTTCTAGCCCTTGGTCGGCCATTTGACTTGCGACAGCACCTGGTAAAAATGCGTTGTCAGCATAAATAGTAACGCCTTTAGACGTGGGGTTAATGTAGTAAGCTAAACCTTCATATTCAGCATAAGAACCTTGCAGATAAACCTCAGTTTCGCCCAGCATATAGCTTAAACGGCCAAACAAGTTTTTACGCTCTTCATCGGCAGCTAAAGAATTCGTTCCGACCATACCTGAAGAAGTATATTGCCAATCACCGCCTTGCATCCACTGACCAGATACGTCACCGTAAGCCAATTGATTAACAGCGCCATCGACACCAAAATAAGTACCCGCAAGTGGGCCATCGGCAATTAAACCACCGGGGGTATAGTTAGAAATACCGATGTTTTCATCTACTAAGTAAAACGGAGCGCCTTCGCTAGTATCAGGATTGATCATCCCAACATAACCTCTTTCAGCCCAGTCGCGGGTGGTGTAATGAATACCGTTAGCAGAGAAATACTCACCACTTAATAACAAGTGCCCTGCCCCATCAGCTAATTCAGTACCGTAAGTCAGAACCACTTTACCGTTTTCACGATCTCCGTAAGTGGTTTCGCCGTACTCTACTTGAGATTTAAAACCTGTGTATTCTTTATCTAGAATAAAGTTCACAACCCCACTAATTGCATCAGAACCGTAAACAGATGACGCACCACCGGTTACTACCTCAACATTTTTGATTAGGGATTGAGGGAATGTATTAGTATCAACTTCACCTGTTGATGCAGAAACAACGTTACGCTGACCGTCGAATAGTACCAAGGTACGACCCACACCTAAGGCTCTTAAGTTCAATGCGGCGATACCCGAAGCACCGTTACTCAGTGATCCTGAAGAAGTAGACGCCGTGCTACTACCAGTAACAGAAGGTAAAGTATTGACAAATTCCGCCACACTTCCTGGAGCGTAAGCATTAATGTCATCTTGGGTCATTATGGTCACTGGTGCCGGCGTATCATAACCGTCCCTTGCTACCCGTGATCCTGTAATTTGTATCGATTCCAACTTGGAATCCTCACTCAAACTGTCGTATTCACTAGCTGCTTCCTGAGCAAGAGCGGTGTTCACTGCCAACATGCTAGAAATCAATGTAGCCAGATAGGTGACTCTATGCGTTTTTGATTTAATGGGGCTTTTCATGTGTTCTTCTCCTGTACAAAGGATGTAATAGTTGTTTTTATTTGCTGATTTTTTTGCGACTCAAAACATAAATGCATTTTCACGTCGTTACAGTTGCGATGAGTTAAAAGCACAAGTCATACCTAAAACCTTGATTTAAAAAATTATTATTGAATTAATTTTGGGGAAGCTAAAAATTAAGTGAAAATGCACGTAAAAAAACCTAGTGATTACAAACACTTGCAAAACATAAAAACATCTTATTTACAGGCTGTAACATATAAGAAAATCTTATTAAAAATCTCCAAGTCAGATAAGAAAAATTAATATTTTTAAATTTTGATTAAAATAACTTATGCAAAAATAAACTTCATTTATGCAAATTTCGAACTCGCACTATTTCGATGCAATTAAATAGAATTACGGGTATTAATTAGGCATTTGCGGACTTTTCTACCCAATATCAAATTATAATCATCCTAATTTATGACATTTAATATGATAAATTTTTCTAAAAATGGTTTATTAGTAACAAAAAGCAATAAACAACTCACCATCCGAGATTCACTCCAAAACTAAACAAAATGCGCAGTAGAGCTAGTTTTAGGCGAGCTGATATGATTAATAACGCACCAAAAAGTGAATAGCTATTCGGCACCAATTGGGGTTGCACCAATTTGGAATATGTAACATTTAGCGAATTGAACAGTTGCCATTCAAATTTGAAATTGATTACCAACAGACTCGCCCATTCGATTTTCAATGTTGTTGTGCATCAAGCATGATCACAAAGGTTGCTGGATGAATTGACTTTTTGCTATTCAAATAAATTTCCAGACAGTGATTCCTTGCCGATTTGCTAGATATCGTTAGTTAAAACAAGCAAAACATCTTTTTATCTATTTGAATGGTTTTTTTCTTCGATCCGTAACAAAACAATTTACAACGTAAAGTTTCTGTAAAGACGCCTCTTTGCGCTGAACTAAATGAAATTAAAATCAGTCCGAATCGCCATTGTGAGAAACATGACAGCTTTGAT
Source organism: Alteromonas sp. M12 (assembly GCF_037478005.1). NCBI lineage: Bacteria > Pseudomonadati > Pseudomonadota > Gammaproteobacteria > Alteromonadales > Alteromonadaceae > Alteromonas > Alteromonas sp. M12. The sequence continues at coordinate 3,624,320 of NZ_CP144164.1, forward strand.
CAGTACCTCACTTTTCCTAACAATAATTAAAGTGGAGATTCCATGAAGTTCAGTAGTACAACCCTTAAATTAACGAATTACCCTTGGGTATGTTTGGGTTTAATGTTATTCGTTTTAGCAGGCTGTGGCAGTGACGACGAAAGTTCCGGTTACATTAAATTCTATAATGCATCGACTAATGCACCTGGGGTTTACCTCACTGTGGATGAAGATTTAGACAATGACGATGACGATGAAGTAGAGCTTACTTATAGCGCCGTAGAATTTGCTGAGGTAAGCGCAAACAATGAGCTGGACACTGGAAGCTACTACGTTGAATTAGCTTGGCAAGATGAGGAAAGTAGTGATCGAAGCGATCTGGAAATGGTTTATCAGGAGCAATTAAGTATCAATTCTGACAGCATCACTTTTCTTGCCATGACTGGTGATATTAGAGATCCCGAGGTGCTGAAGTTTGATATTGCGGTAGTCGATGACGATGATGACGACGACGATGACTTGTTTAACCTTAGGTTCTTAAATCTGCACCCTGACTACCAATATGTTGACGTATATATGTCTGCAGATAATGAAACTTTTAACGAAGCGGTATTTGTGACTAGCAGCAGTTATACCGAGTTGTCTGAAAATATAAAAATGGATCAAGACCAATATATTTTCTACATCACCGAAGCTGGCAGTGACGAGGTTATCTATACCTCTACGGATCAGTCGTATACCACTGTGAGTCAGTATGTCATCGTGTTACGTGAAAACGTTGGGGTTGGCTCTTCACCTTTTGCTATCGATAGCATTGGCACCAACGGCGTGACCCTATTAAATGATGTGGACTCAGAAGCCTCCTTTGGATTTTATAACGGTGTTGATGAATCCGATTATTTACCTAACTATCGTGGATACATGAATATTGATGTCAAATTAAATGATGATTCAGAGGTATTGATAGAAGGTTTAGCCACTGGGGAATTCAGTACTTCAACAACCACTGCAAATGGCGATTACGGATTTGATGTATTAGACACTTATACCGAAGACACCTTTATTAGTGATGCCTTGTTAAGCCTTGAAGAAAATGCTGACAGTACTATCTTCATTTATAGCAAAGTTGATCCTATTGATGATGACGAAGATGATGACATCGATGAAAATAGTGATGGTGTTGTAGACGGTTACGAAGCCACCATAAAATCACTCACAATTACCAAAAGCAACAGCTCAAGTATCTATAGTCATGGTATCAAAGTGGTTAACTTGTCTGATTCTGATGACTTTAGCCGTGTGACTTTTTACTTTGTATTGAGCGACGAAATAATATCAACGGCTGAAAGTAAATTATCAGTTTTAGAAACCAGCAGTGGTTCAGTTTCATTGCTCAATAATACCTACGATATTTTCGCCATTGCCACTATAGACGGTACCGACGTCATAATGGACAGCTTAACAATGACATTAGATGAAGACAGTGTTGAGCAATTTCTGATATTCGCAGAAAATGAGTCTATGCCCTCAGGTTATGAGATGACCTTAGTTAACCAAAAATCTGACGAGTAATATGACAACTCCTCGCAAGTAAAATTACCGCAATTCCTTTATAAGTGCAGGCACAATTTAATTGTGCCTGCCATAAGAGATGCGTGAAATCTGCATGTGAGCGTAGCTAAAAAGCAGTAAACAGGAAATTCAATGAAAACAATCCGATTTGTACTAGCGCTGTCTTGCTCCTTATTATTGGGTTTTAAGGTCTATGGGGCGCAATACAAAGTAGTAGAATTACCAGTAGCCGAATTAGGAGAGAATTCGTCTCCCACGGACATTAACAGTATTGGTGAGGTCACCGTCAATCTAGTGACTAAATATAATCCACCGATAGACATATCGCTACTCGACTTCGATTCATTATCTAGTTATTTAACAGACGTAGAATCAACAAAAGTAGGTGATTTCAATGATGATGACTACGCATTTCTATATAGCTATATTCAATCTTTCGCTGAGAACCAGTTATACCAACAAATTTCCACACAAAACGGCTTTATAGCAACCGAGTCAGACAGTCAAGAGTTACACGGATTTGACAGTATTGATTCCTCCACAGATGACTATAGCAATAGTACCTTTGTCGATCTGCAAGGGATTAACGACTTTGGTTATGCCGTAGGATACGGTTTTGACGGATTTTACACCCTCGATTATATCAATGAAGATATTGACGATGTTACCTATGTACTAAATGACTTTTATGTCAGAGGTTTTGCCTATATTGATGGCGATACAGTTGCCCTGCCTCCTCCTGACACCACGGCTGGCGGTCTAAGTTACGCCTTCGACATAAATGATAGTAACCAAGTTGTTGGCTATGGAACCACTGAGTTGGTATCAGATGAGTTTGCGCAAAGTGTAGAAGACTGTGCAGATGATGAAGTACGTGCTGATGTGCCAGAAGAATCCTGTTTACGCAGCTTGAGCATTGAACTGAACAGCAGCGTCACCACAATATCACAACGCCGAGGAATTATATGGCAAGTAGATGAACGCGGGAGCGTAACTGACACTTATGTTTTACCCATGCTAATCGAACCCGATAGCAGTGATGAAACCGTATATAGCAGCACAGCGGTAGCAATCAATGATTATGGGGTTGCCGTGGGAGAATCCCCTGATTACTACTTAGATACCACAACCCTTATTACATCGGCGGCTATTTATATAGATGATGAAGTCACTACAATTAACCAAGATGAGAGCGTTTATTCCAGTTCTGCTGCGGCAATTAATAATGACAACATAGTGGTAGGTTATGCTTCAAAGTTAGTTCAAGGCAGTTTAGTCAATAAGTTTTTTGTTCACGATGTGGATGCTGACGTCACCGAATACCCAGATGATTTTTATACGACTGCCAATAGCTATGCTACTGATATCAATAATCAAAATATGATTATCGGATACGGAGATTCGGAACTCACCACTTCGGGTACAAGTCGTACCGGCGCTTTTCTATACGATTATCGAAATGACCTTTTCAATGAGATAAATACTTTGCTTGAATGTAATAGCGAGTACAACATCGTAGAAGTTCACGGCATCAACGATGACAATACCATTGTTGCCACAGCCACAGTAACAGAGGCGAGTCGCAATCTATCTGGCGAGATTATCTATGATGATTATGGCGCTGAAATTGAAACCACCCATTATGTGGCGGTAAAATTAGAACCAATTTCAGGCGGCTCTATAGATAATTGTGATGCACTAGAAGCGGAAGTTGAGCGCCAAGGCGGCAGTTTATTCTGGTTATTAAGCATTACTCCATTGGTAATAATTAGATTATTTCGTACAAAACAACTGTAAAACTTACCCTAGCCTGCAGGCTTAAATCCCTAAGCAGCAGGTTCTTTATAACCGTCAACAATCTGTTATTACTTGCGCAAAATTAACTCATCGTTAACAACATTAAAAGTGCTAACCAAGCTCCCAGTGCTAATTTATCCAGACCTGTGAGCTTCCCACCTCATTTATCTTTAACTTTTTAATTACATCTTTTACTTTTTTTAATCTCGCCCTACTGTTTTAAGTTGTTCGCTAGATAGGTACTGATTTACCTGTTACTTTCCATAGTTAAGCGGTAACTAAAAGAATTATAAAAATATGAATAATATCGACCTAACAGAAGACTCGTTAAACAAAGCACCTATTGCTGACAAATTATCGATAGTAGAGAAAGTTGGATACAGCCTAGGTGACTTAGCTGCCAACCTGATATTTCAAACTTTTGTTACCTTTATTGCTTTTTTCTATACCGACGTTTACAAAATTCCAGCACAAACAGCAACCATGATCATTTTCACTGGCGGCATGATTGGCGCATTTTTCAGTCCGGTTATGGGAATTATTGCCGATAGAACCCAAACCCGCTGGGGCCGTTATCGACCTTGGATATTATGGACATCCATCCCTTTTGGAACCTTAGCCTTATTGGCTTTTACAACTCCTGACTTTGCGCCTGAAGGTAAGGTGTTATATGCGTTTATTACCTACATCGCCTTAGTACTGGTCTATTCCGCTAATAACTTGCCTTATTCTGCACTAAGTGGCGTCATTACTGGCAACATGAAACAGCGCAATAGTATGTCAGCTTATCGCTTTGTTTCAGTTATGATCGCGCAATTTATTATTCAGGTTTTGTTACTGCCTTTAGTACTTATTCTTGGTGATGGTGACAAAGCGGTGGGATTTGAAAATACCATGATGATATTTTCAATTGTGGGAATCGTGTTTTTCCTCATCACCTTTATCACCACAAAAGAAAGGGTCATTACCAAAGTCGAACAAAAATCATCGATAAAACAAGACATTGTTGATCTATTAAAAAACAAACCTTGGGTGATTATGTTGATACTCACTATTCTTGTTTTTATTACCCTTGCCCTTAAAGGCGGCATGTATATCTATTATTTCCAAAATTACGTCGACGAAGCCCACCTTGCTCAATTTCACCAGAATATCGGTTTTAACAATCTCATTGCAGGGCTAAACAGCTTATTAACCAATGCCGGATTGGCTGAGTTCCAATGGCCTAAGGACACGGCAATATCAGGCAACAGTATTTTTAACGCCTGTGGCATCATTTTTATGATAATTGGAATTGGTTTTTCTAAGCCACTAGCAGACAGATTTGGCAAACGCGATGTATTTGGTTGTGCATTGTTTTTATCCACGTTGTTCGTGCTGTTTTTCTATTTTTACTCGCCAGAATCTATCGCCTTGATGTTTGGCTCGCAAATTTTTCATGGTTTTTTCTACGGCATTACCACCCCAATTTTATGGGCAATGATTGCCGATGTGGCCGATTACTCTGAATGGAAAAATAATCGTCGAGCTACGGCAATTGTCTTTTCAGCTATGTTATTTGGTCTCAAGGCTGGGCTGGCAATAGGCGGTTCGTTAGTGGCAGGCATCTTGGCCTATTATCACTACAACGCAGACTTGGTGGTACAAGCTCCAGACACAATTAATGGAATTAAAACTGCAGTGAGTATCTATGCCGCCATACCTTTCTTACTCGGCTGTGGATGCCTATTTTTCTATGAGATAAACAAGAAGATGGAACAGCGTATCGAAGCTGATCTAAAACTATGCCGAGGCTAGTCAAATAGCCGGTTCGGGGTCATTCAACATACAATCGAAAACGAATATGTATCGCTATTTGGAGCCTTCATGAGCAACCACAATGAGCAGCCTCTCAGTCCACTCGAAATTGAATTGAGTGACGCGCAGAGCAAACAGCAACAAGATTTGGCTCGCGCTCAATCTTTACAGCCGAAACACCGACCATTAGTAGAGCATATTTATACCGCAGATCCTTCTGCCCATGTATTCGATGGTAAAATTTATATCTATCCCTCCCACGACATTCAAACCGACGCTGAGATAAATGATAACGGTGAACAATTTGCTATGCGGGACTACCATGTATTGTCGTTAGATAGGGATACCTTTGAGGCGACAGATCATGGTGTTGCCTTGAGTGTTGAGGATGTGCCTTGGGCTCAAATGCAAATGTGGGCACCTGATGCAACCAGAAAAAATGGGCGCTATTATTTTTATTTCCCGGCTCGTGCGTACGACGGTATTTTTCGTATTGGTGTTGCCGTTAGTGATAGTCCAACAGGCCCTTTCACGGCGCAAGATAATTACATTGAAGGCACATACAGTATCGACCCTGCGGTGTTTGCAGATGACGATGGTAGTTACTATTTGTATTGGGGAGGAATTTGGGGAGGACAACTACAAAACTGGCGAGATGGTCAATTCCATCCAAGGGATATCTACCCTGCCGATGATCAACCTGCTTACGCTCCGTTAGTCGCCAAATTATCTGACGACATGTTATCCCTTGCTGAATCGCCCAAGGATATACTTATTTATGATGAAAACGGCAAACTACTACGCGCTGGCGATAACCAACGACGTTTTTTTGAAGCATCATGGTTACACAAACATAATCAGCAGTATTACTTTTCTTATTCAACAGGCGACACCCATAAAATAGTTTATGCCACCGGAAAGAGCCCTTACGGCCCATTAACTTATCAAGGGGTCATTCTCAACCCTGTATTGGGTTGGACCAATCATCACTCCATAGTGCAATACAACAACAAGTGGTTTTTGTTTTATCATGACAGTACCTTATCAGGCGGCCAAACCCATCTACGCTGTGTAAAAATGTCAGAATTAATACACGATAGTGAAGGTAAAATTCTACCATTACAGGCCTATGAATAAACCTCTCAACAACAAAACAGTCGGCTATCGCAAGTAAATAATGTTGATTCGAATATACAAACGAAACGGCGTATGAGTTCCACCTTGTCGCCACATTTTGTGTAAAATCGGCAATAAATACATTCAACAACGAAAAAGCCAGAACATGTTTAAACATTGCCCTCAATGTAAAAGTACCGAGATTAGTTTTGTAAGTCAGCGATACTGGAAATGTGCCAACTGTGACTTTGTTTATTTTCATAACACCGCCGGTGGCGTTGGCGCAATTATAAGTTGCCACAACGAGTTACTTTTTACAGTTCGTGCTAAGCATCCCTGTAAAGGAAAACTCGATCTACCGGGTGGTTTTGTGGATTTCCATGAAACTTTAGAACAAGCATTAAGTAGAGAATTAATGGAGGAGTTAAATGTATCTATTGCTCCGTCACAGTGGCAGTATTTATGCTCTTTTCCGAATCAATATCTTTATAAAAATATCAATTACAACACCATAGATAGCGCGTTTGTTTGTGAGCTAAACGAAAAACCGAAGATACACTTAGAAAAAACTGAAATACTGGAAGCTAAATGGATAGCAATAGAAGATGTTGATGTCAGTGCAATCGCATTCCCATCGTTAGCCAATGCTGTTGCTAAATTTATAAGTGCAAGCTAAAAGCGTATTTTTTCCTGTCTCATGAGCTCATAAATTCTAAATCAAACATGGATTTATGAGCTTCAATGTAACTTAGGAACTCGGCGAGCTTATTGGGTTTGTTAAAACCTTGTCGATAAACCATATAAATGGGTAAACTGGGACTTACCCATGCAGGCAAAACCTGCCGTAATTCACCAGACTTAATCCCATCACGAACTAAGAACCAAGGCAACTGAGCAATCCCTAAGTGATTTTTCACACAGTTTAAAACCGCTACAAAATCAGCACATTGAAATGCCACAGGAACGGATGCATATTCAGTTTTTTCACCATTTTGCAGTGTCCATGTGTTTTGTGTTGGTTCAAAAAATTGAACACTTCTACACGACGTTAAGTCTTTAACGGTTTTGATTGCATGGTGTTTAAGATAATTAGGCGAGGCTACTAATACTCTATTTGCTTTACCGATTTGCCGTTGAATCAGGTTTTCATCTTGATTCTTGCCCATCCGAAACGCCAAATCTAAGCCTTCCTTAAATAAATTTTCATATTCGTAAGAAAGTTTAAGGCTTAGGCTAACTTGAGGCCAATCTTTCAAAAAGTTAGGCAAAAGACTATTGCTTAATACCCTTCCCAAAGCCGGAGGTGCAGCTAAACTTAACTTTCCTGACACACTACTATTCAGTGTTTTGATATCATTTAACAGATGATTTGAGTCTTCTAACAGCACCAGAGCACGGCTATAAAGAATTTTCCCAGTTTCAGATAAACGCACAACGCGAGAAGAGCGCTCAAACACTTTACTGCCCAACTCCCCTTCGAGTTTAGCAATATCCTTACTCAACTTAGACTTGGTTACGTTAAGTATATTAGCCGCTTCGGTGTAACTCAGCGTTTCCGCAGTTACCACAAAATGTCGTAACAGTTTTAAATCGATTACCTGATTATTCGTCATTTAGATATCTTCAAAGCTTAATCAACTGATTTAGGAATTTTATTTTCGAAGATTTTACAACATTGTTTCCATATTGGAAACTCAGAGTTTCTTTTCAATGGATTGTCACTTCTTAATAAATCCATAAAATAGTCTCATCGATGCCGTTTACTAGGCAATAACCACTTAAATGCGAGGAATTAAAATGATTAAAGCGTATGCAGCTAATGCCGCTGGAGACAAATTAGAAAAGTTTGAATACGATCCAGGTCCTTTGAAGCACGATGACGTGGATATTACCGTTGAGTCTTGCGGTATCTGCCACAGTGACCTAAGCATGTTAGACAATGAGTGGGGCTTTACCCAATATCCTTTCGTTCCTGGACACGAAGTTGTTGGAATTATTAACGCTGTAGGTGAAAACGTTAGCTCATTGAAAGTAGGTCAACGGGTTGGTCTAGGTTGGCAATCAGGTTATTGCAATACTTGCAGAACCTGTCAGTCAGGCGACCATAACCTATGTTCATCGGCTGAACTGACATTAGGTGGTCGACATGGCGGATTTGCTGATCGCGTGCGCGCTCAAGCAAGTGCAGTTGTGGAGCTGCCAGATAATATTAATCCAAAAAGCGCCGGGCCATTGTTTTGTGGTGGCATCACGGTATTTAATCCTTTATTACAATTCGATATCAAACCAACAGACAAAGTTGCAGTGATAGGCATTGGTGGACTGGGTCATTTAGCTTTGCAATTTCTGAATGCTTGGGGATGCGAAGTGACAGCCTTTACTCGCAATACTAAAGAACAAGACGAGCTAATAAAACTGGGCGCACACAAAGTGCTCAATAGCAGTTCACAAGAAGAGTTAAAAGCAGCAGCAGGCAGCTTTGACTTAATTATATCGACGGTAAATGTAAAACTTGATTGGAATGCTTATGTAGCAACACTTGCGCCAAAGGGTCGTTTGCATTTTGTTGGGGCGACAACAGAACCGCTAGATTTAAGCTTGTTCCCATTAATGGCCGGTCAGCGCTCAGTATCTTCATCGCCAGTTGGAAGCCCAGCGACAATCAAAACGATGTTAGATTTTGCAGCCCTGCATAAAGTTGAGCCAATAACTGAATATTTCCCATTCGACCAAGTCAATGAGGCCCTTGACAGATTACGCAATGGTAAACCTCATTACCGCATCGTATTGCAGCACTAATAGCAACCTTGATACCTTGGGTTAATCTACCGCCACGACAAAGTTGTGGTGGTAGATTGCTCAATATTCTAAATAAACACGCATTACTCAATTAATTAGTTTGCGCTAATTTACTGGCTTGTATTGCCAGCCCCTCACAGACTGAATTAAAAGCATCCCCTTCCATCACGGGCAGGTGAGGTAACATCACTTCTTGCAGTTCTTTTCTAACGATGGGCGACAAACTCATGCCACCAGTGATAAATAACATTTCAGGCGGTTCACTGCTATTTTCCAAACACTGAGTGACTAAACGTTTTACTCTGCGCATCCAGGTTTGCATTGAGCGGTTTAAATCAGCCAAGGTAATTTCTACATCATAGTCTGGTTCAATATAATATAGCGGTAACGTCACTTCATTTTTAGATGACAACAATTCTTTGGCTAATCGAGAAGAGTTGACTAATCTGGCTGATAATTTTTGTTCTTGTACAATTAACAATCTTTCTAATAGCCTAGGCTCTTTGGTAATAGACATGGTTTGTGCGATTTCTAAGCCGTAATCTTCAGAAAAAAAGCGGTTTAGCTTTGAAATATCGTCAACCGCGCACATATCAGAAAAGTAAGTAGGTGGAATCGGTAAACCATTTTGCGTTAATAGCTCCTGACCCATAGTCGGTGCAATAGATTTCACAATCAGGTTTTTGTCACATTCCATCCCCCCTAAGCGGGTTCCTGTTACAGCCAATACATCTTGCTGACGATCTAAGTTTGCACGTTTTTCAGGGGATAATTTGATACAACAAACATCCGTTGTGCCGCCGCCAATATCAACCACCAACACATTAGTTGGTTTATCAAGAGTACGTTCAATTTGATAGGCTGCCGCAATGGGCTCCTCGAGAAACTCCACCTTATTGAAACCCGCTTTTTGAGCGGCTTGGGTCATAATATCGATTGCTTGGTTGTTGCCCGCATCGCCGCGTGTACCATGGAATTTAACCGGACGGCCAATGACAGCAGTGTGCACAGAAGTTTGCAGTTGTTTTTCGGCACTGAGTCGGAAGAACTCAAGTTGTTTAGCGATAATTCCCACAAACGCTTGTTGCTGACCGGCAATCAAAGTCGCCCCCAGAAAGTTTTTGGGTGAGTAAATAAGACGGCCCTTATCAGGCATTTTTAAATAACGCTTAAACCCTTCTTCGCCAAATGCAAACTTGCCTGTTTCAACCAGTTGCTGCAAAGATAAATCTTGCACGGTCATGTCTTTTAGCAACAGCTGAATAGCTTTGCGTTGCAAGGCTGGCAGGTTGTGTAATTCACCTCGCAAGTCGTCTATTTTTTCACTGTAAATTCGCTGTTCTCTTGGATCTACAGCCTCGTAATAACCTTGCTTGGCTTTTTCAATCTGGTCATTTATCGCACGTTTAATTTGCGCAACTTTTGCTTCAATAATTCCGACCGGTGGCAATGGCAAATCGTCTTCATAATAAATAAAGACTGAGGATCGAATTTTATTAGCTGCATCAAGATCAGGGTCAAGTTTAATAAAATGATGTTTCTCACCATCAAAATAAACCACCTCTGAGTTTGAGGTTCCGTAATCTATACCAATCGCTGCCATTTGTGCCCAACACTAGTGAAAAATAAAGTCGCGGATTGTAATGTAAAATCCGCGACTGTTCATCAATTGTTTGTGACTAAGAAAATATATCTAATGGCATTCACCCTATTGAGACTTAATCAAAATAAGTTCTTGCTGAGGAGGAATTAAATACTCAGCACCATCGTCAGTGATTTCTACCATCTCTTCAACCGAAATGGTTTTTGGTTGCCCATCATCTAATGACCAACTATAAAAGCCGTCAAAGGCGAATGTCATTCCTTTCGACAACGTTCTTAGTGAAGCCGGTCTAACGCTAACCGCACGGGAGCCACCTAGATTCGGACCTGTGTCATGGGCAACATATCCAACCGGATGACCTGTACTCCACATCAAAGGGATTGAGCCCGTTGCTTCCATCACTTTACGCTGCGCAGTATCCACATCAATCCCTTTCACGCCAGGCTTCATTGCAGTGAAAGCGGCATGTTGGCCTTGCTTAGCATTTTTCCAGTAGCTTTGAATATCTGCTGGTGCTGTGTTTTCACCATCTTTGAGTACATAGGCAAAACGTTGGATATCCGTCACCCAACGGCCATAAACGCGAATACCAAAATCAGTTTGAATCACATCCCCAGGCTGAATAATTTTTTCCATTGGATGAGAATGACCGCGATCTGTTCCAGAATTCACATTGGGATTTTGTGCTGCAGCCCAACCATCTGTCACGCCAGCTTCACGCATTTTCTGCTTAAGAAAACGCGCCACATCTGCATCGGTAGTCACACCAGGAATGACTTGCTCATAAGCCTCAATCTGCCACTGCGCTGTTAGCGCGGCCGCCTTACGCATAATATCAATTTCTGCGGGCAGTTTAATCGACAGCCATTGATAGATCACTTCTTCAGCTGAGGTTAAACGTTGACTGAATGTAGTTCCTAATGCTTGCGTAAGTTGCTGATATTGGGTGAAACTAATACCATCAGCTTGCGCATTTTTAGTCGACATATTAATTGCAATATTGGCAAAATTTTTGTCGATAATAAAATTCGCTGCAGTTTGAATAGCAGAACCACTTCGCTCTACTGATACAACTTCGTCAAGCAAGTTCACGTCTTTGAGAGCAGTAGATTCGCCAGCCGGAGAGAACGCCATAGAGTGAAATTGATTATTGTGGTTATAGAATAAAAATACCGCAGTTTGTCCCGCATTTTCACACCCCACATGGTCAGCCAGCGGATCATTGTTGTTCTCGCGACAAATTACCAACCATGCATCCACCTTTGCCTTAGTCAGTGCCGATGGCAGTAAAGTAGCAATTCTTTGCTTGCGTATTTCCGGCCATGGAGATGGATCAGAAAACTGCGCAGATGCCATGAAAGGCAAAAATATGACTAATAACACACTGATTAATTTCACTTTTTATTACTTCCTTTTTTTTAATTAGTAGTGAGAAAATTTAACCTGCAGAAGCATAAATACAATAACAGCACTATGCAACCAACATAGATTGGATTGCTAATTTATAAAAACCGAAGATTAGCTTGCCCGTTTGATTAGCTGCGCGTTTGATTAGCCAGTCAAGGTTTGTTTATGACTAGTAACCAGCCCCGCTTCTTGTAAAGACTTTGCGAGTAAGTCAATAAAGGCTGGCACATCAAAATACGAAGTATGTATTAACTCTTGCCAATTGAGGCTATCACTCAATTCTGTGCGAATGTCTGGTGTCGTGCCGGCATTTTCAGACATGCCTAACACTAAGCGCACTTTGTGCAGGGTTTTAATCGCATTTTTTTCGCTGTGTTTGCGCAGTGGATCTGCAATTGAATCACAAAGAAAATCACACTTGTGTTTGAACTCAGGAGGATGCGAGCTGATTGCATGTACATCTTCTTTTAGTAAATCATCGCCCCAAGCGCGTTTTTGAATGGATGCCCACACAACTTTATTCAGTAGAAAAGCCAGTGGTCGACCAAACAAATGCGCGAATAAACTTAATAATTTGGTAAGAACCCAGGTTAACGGTATCCAAATAAGTAAAATTTCGAATGCGATTGAGAAAGTAATTCCGCCCACACTGAAACCTTCAGAGCCATCTTCAGAGCCATATCCAGAGCTAACAAAATAGGTTAATAGGTCACCGCCATTAACAGCCAAATCAAACGAAAAAATCAACCCAACCAAAATAACTAATCCAAACTGAAAGCCGGCAACTACAGGGAGAAGAAATGTGTTCGGAATAATCGGTGCACTTATATTTTGCACGTTGCTAAGTGCACTAATCGCTTCGTCTTCTTTGTGCCACAAACCGCACCACGATGCCCTGTAAAGTTCTTCTACTTGCTGCTTTTGTTTTTTAGTAAACCAACTCTTTTTTCGACGTTCATACAACCAAAGAGATGCATAAGTAATAACCCCATAAAGTGTCATTGAATAACCCAAAGTCACTATATTTTCATTAAACTCAGATTTAAAAAACGTCATAAGCATGATCCATATACCCAACACTAATGACACTAAACCCGTAGTGTAAATGGTCAAGCCTATGCTTTTGAGACGTTGAAATAGAAACGTGTTTGGTCGGTAATCTAAAAAAGGGGTGCCAACTGTGCACCACAGTTTCAATCTTTCAAAAGGCGCTTTATTCGCAACTGATTTTAATAAGGCGTTATAGATAACCGTGCCCCCATGGCTATGCCCAATTAAATAATAGTCTTGCTTAGCTTGGTCATAGAAGTGTAATTGTTCAGCTAGTTCAGCCCCTGCTTCTCGCCTTTTACTTTCACTATTAGGGCCGTTTTCCCATTGAAATGGCACAATTTCTACTTGCGTGGGATCAAGGGATAAGCGCTTTTGCAGTTCATCCATAAACACACTACCAAGTTGCCACCACTTATCTCCTGAACTAGTGACATCCCCCGCCCCAGTACCATGGACGGTAACTAACTTTATGGGCGTATCATTTTGACTTACTTCGTCTTTAGACTCTTTTTTATTATTATTAATGGACACAAATCATTCCTTAATTAGTTTCCAAAGCCCGTACTAGCGCTATGGCTATTGTCTGACTGTACTATTTTTAATCTAAAACTAGCAGTTTTTTATAATTTAGCCAGCGATAACCCTGCTACAGCAAATTATTGAGACACCCATGTTAAGAGCGGAAAAAATTATCGAGACACCCATGTTAAAAGCGGTGCAAATTATTGAGACACCCATAAATTTTTTACTATCAAAACACCCATTAAAATCAATAATTTCACCCTCGTTTGACCCTGCCTCTGCCAGTATGCTGAAATCTATTATCGATGAAGACTCTGTGATTTTAAGGGATGTAGAGAATTGGTAAGTGACCCGCAAAGCATGGTGATAATTTTCACTGTTATCTTTAATTGCAATGGCTATGAACTTTGTGCTGATCTAAGTAACTTAGTTGTATAAAAAATATTTCAAACCATCCTATAAATAAAAACCAGAGTGAATTCACTGATTCACTCTGGTTTTTAAAAAAATGCTTATTTGTCTATCAAATAAATACTTAACTGTATTTATCGACTTTGTGCTTTCTGACGTCTTGATAACGATACAAATAATAATGCACAGCCCAACAACATCAAGCCTTCTGGCTCTGGAACGGAAACGGAAACGGGAGCCACTTGTAGGTTATCAAATGAACTATAACCATCATTGTTCTGAAGTTCTACTTTGTAAACGTTGTAATAATTCATTGCAAACGTACCAATACCAGTATAGTTGTCTTGAGCACCGATTTGATTGCCTGCTTTATCAAAAGCTCTTACGTTCCAACTCGCGTTACTTACACTATTGCTAAACCATCCAATATCTAGACCAATGAAGTCAAACGCTAAACCTGAGTTAAGTGTTAACGAAAACACTGACGACGTATTCCAAGTTTCAAGGAAACGCCCATCTGCTCCCCAGCCAGCTGATGCAGTAAGAGCACCAAAACCACTCATTGCTTCCTCAGTAGAAAACACGTTGACGCAATTGCTACAATTAACTGAAATGTTAAATCCAGATTCAGAATAAGAAGGAAGGTTTTCAAATCGATAATTTGTAGAAATATCATTTAACGTTAAGATTGTGGCGTGACTAAATGCACTGAAAAGAACAAGTGAAAATGTGGTAACTAACGTACCGATTGACTTTTTGTATTGCATGTTTTTTTACTCTTTTGTTTTTATTAATTGGTCAAATACAATTTTCAGGCCAAATTTTAAAACAAATAAAATCAAAAGGTTATGTTGAAAAATATTCTTTCATCTACAAAATGTAAAAATTATTGACAATTGACACCTCCTTTAATTGTTCCAATTTTTGTCGTTTCAATACGCTAAACAAGTTGCTTTAAGCTGTCTACTAGTTGTTGTATTTCATCGGCACTTGTAAATACTTGGGGAGTGATACGGACACAAGCACCGGAGTCTAACCCCTTACGAATAACCGTGAAAATACCAAAATCATTCTCCAGTCGTTGCTGCAATTTATTGGCATCATCAATACTGTTTTTTCCCTTTAGTCGAAATGAACTCATGCCTGTGGATGATATACTGTCTTTTCCGCCTAACACTTCGATATGGCTCATTGACTGGGCTTCTGAAAACCATAAATCTCGCAAATATTTGAGTCGTGCTTGTTTATTTTCGCCGCCAATGGCCTGATGAAAATCCAGTGCGGCAGGTACTGCCAAGAAAGCCGCAAAGTTCGCAGTGGCGGTATGCACACGGGTGTAAGCTCGATTATTATTAGGATCTGACTCGCCAGGATAAGGCGCAATTTTATCCAGCGCTCCTTTTCGCATGTACAAAGCCCCTACTCCTACCGGAGAACCGATCCATTTATGTAAATTAAACCCTGCCCAGTTAACCTTAAGATCGGTAATTTTATAATCAATTAAGCCCCAAGATTGTGCGCAATCACAGATAACATCAATGCCTCGCTTATGTGCTTCTTCGACAATGGCTTTTACTGGAAAAACTAAACCATGTTGGTTGCTTACATGGGTGAGTAACATAAGCTTAATGTTGGGTTTGCGATCAAAAGCATCAACGTATGATTGCAATAATTGCTGCTGATCAGCCAAAGCCGGTGTTATCACTTCAACACTTTCGACTCCCTGATCCTGCTCTAGCCACCGCATAATAGTTTTAAAGCTTGGATAATCACTGTCGGCGAATAACACCGCATCACCTGCACTTAGACCTTGATATTGACGGATTAAATTATGGATGGCTTCAGTGGCATTGCGAGTTAACACTATTTCTCCCTCTTGGGTACCAAGAGCTTGTCCCACCCGACTCATTGCATCACGAATATCAGCAGGGAAGTGTTTGCGTGCGTAAAATGAATTTTGGTCATTTACCATCTTAGTGGCGCGCTGATATGCCTCTATTACCGGCTTTGCCATTTTCCCCCAATAACCATGTTCTAGGTTAATAATTCCTTGAGTGCGATTGTAATAGCTCGCAATTTCAGCCCAATATGCTTCATCTGAAGCTAAACTATCGGCCGTTCGATTGCTCAAAGAAGGCAGCGCAAGGGCTGAATTTGCGGTTTGAGCTGTCGCCGAAAATGATGAAACAACAGCAGTAGTGGCAACTCCGGTTAACAAATTACGACGGCTCAATGAAAATTTAGAGTGATTCATGTGCTTTCTTATTATTTTAAATCAGACGGTTAGGATAAATGTAATTTATGACACTTTGATAAAATAAGGAATCTGAAATCGATATTTGATCTGCGAGAGTTTATTTTACCAAAAGTTAAAATCCAATAAAATCAAATACTAAGGATAAATAAAACTGCCATTTTTCCTTAACCATTTTGTCATTTAAACGTGCAACAGTAGCGCCCATCAAAATTCACATCTAAATGATATTAGGGTTTAATTTATGTTTACGTTGTCAAAAATTTCTCGTTCTGTATGTCTTGTTTGCAGTATTAGTGCCGCAATTCCGTCTTTAACTCAGGCTCAGCAGGCACCTGATGCCGCAACAAATAAAAACTTAGAAAGTATCATTGTTACAGGAACTCGTTCTTCAGAAAAAACCGTATTTGATTCCAGCGCCCCAATTGATCTAATTGCTGCAGATGAATTGATGGCAACAGTATCGGAAGACTTATCAGATACCCTCGCTCAATTGGTGCCTTCTTATAAAGTACAAAGATTACCTATGGCCGATGGGCAAGTATTTGTTCGACCCGCGTCTTTACGGGGTTTATCAGCCGATCACACATTGGTATTAATCAACGGTAAACGCCGCCACCGTTCAGCCCTTTTAGGCGGCAATGGTGCACAAGCGCCCGACCTATCGCAAATTCCCGCTTCAGCAATTAAACGAATTGAGGTTTTACGCGACGGTGCATCGGCCCAATACGGCTCTGATGCGATTGCAGGGGTAATTAACATCATATTGGATGATAGCCTAGGACTTGAAGGCTTTGTTCAATACTCTGAATATGCCGAAGGAGACGGAGAAAATATCAGAACAGGTATTAAAGGCGGAATGGAATTAGGCAATGATGGTTTTGTCACCATCAGTTTTGAATATGCAGATGCGCAGAAAACCTCCCGCAGCCGACAACGTCCTGACGCTATCCAGTTCGCAGCAGATCACCCTGAGGTGGAAGTCCCTAATCCAGTACAAAACTGGGGACAGCCGGAGACAGAAACCTGGCGAATCGCATTGAATTCAGGTTTAGACACCCAAATCGGCATGACTTATTTGTTTGCAACATTTGGTCAAGGTGAGGGCTTAACTGATTTTAACTGGCGTAATCCAGACAGCACCAGCGCTTTTAATTTAACTGATGTCTTTCCTGACTTTGATCTAAGGGAAACCTATCCTGCCGGCTTTTCTCCCCAGTTTGGTCATGAAGATAGCGACCACTCAGTTAATCTTGGAATCAAGGGCACTTTATCTAACGATATTGATTGGGATCTTAGTGTCGGTTTTGGACAAAACCGTATCGAATATAACATGTCCAATAGTATTAATGCCTCGCTAGGCCCAGCAAGTCCAACCGATTTCTATATTGGTGAATTAAATCAAACCGAAACCAACGTTAATGCCGATTTTAATTATCTATGGGCTTCATCCATGTTAAATGACGCAGCGAATATTGCATTTGGCGCAGAATATCGTAAAGAAACTTATGAAATAAAACCCGGTGATTTGGCCTCTTATGAAATAGGCCCAGGAGCAGTTGTGGGTTTGCCGTCTGGATCAAATGGTTTCCCAGGATTTTCGCCAAATCAATCAGGAGAATCCAGTCAAAATAGCCAATCAGTTTATGTGGATATAGATTTACCAATAAGCGAACTATTAACGATTGGCTTAGCCACACGCTATGAAAAATATTCAGAATATGGCAACGGTAAATTGACCGGTAAACTCTCTGCGCGCTATGAAATCAATAGTGACTTAGCGCTTAGAGGAACTGTATCCACAGGATTCAAAGCGCCTACACCAGGGCAACTATTTAGTGAGCGTACTTCCCAAGGACTAGACACCAATACCCTAAATATTTTCACAACCGGACGTTTTTCACCTGAAGGTGATGTGGCAGCGGTATTGTCACAACGTGAAGACGTGACAATCAACCCCCTTGAAGCGGAAGAATCAAACAATCTGAGCGCAGGAATAGTTTATCGTCATGACAGCGGCTTTCACTCATCATTAGATTTCTATCGAGTAGATGTAGATAATCGCTTGAGCACCTCTTCTACTTACACGGTAAGCGATGAGGAAAGAATACAATTTGCATCTTTAGGTGTACCGGGTGGCGAGAGTATTACCCGCGTTAACTTTTATCAAAATGACTTTGATACGCGCACCACAGGGATAGATGTAGTAATAGGTTATACCACTGATCTAAACCAAGGTGTTTTATCGGTAACCTCAGCGCTGAATCACAACAAAACTGAAGTACTTAATGGAAGTCTAGTTGGCAACGACACCACCCGTAACCGTTTCGAAAATATCCTGCCGCAAAATACCGCGAACCTTAGCCTAAATTATCAAATGGACGTCGTTAGTGTGATGGCGCGAGTTCGCTACTACGGCTCTTGGACTGACTATTCAGGGAACAGTGATGGAGACGTTTTCCAAGATTTTGATGGCGAGTTTTTCACTGATATATCGGCCTCTTATAATGTGAGTGAAAAACTGACGTTAAACTTTGGGGCAGAGAATATTTTTGACTCATATCCACAAGAAGCGGTTTATCAAGCAAACCGAGGCTTAATATATTCCCGTAACGCTCCATACGATACCGATGGGCGCAATCTATACATTCGTGCATCGTTTCAACTTTAAAGCTAGTAGGTTTTTGTAAACTTTGTATACATATAAACCAGTGTTCTTGCAGCACTGGTTTTTTGTTTGCGGCTAGCAGTATTAACAATAAAAGGTATTAAACAAATCAGCATAGCAGATGACTAATCTGGCTCTTCTTGGTGTTTGATGGGCAGTTTCGCTTCTATCGGTTTTTTAGGTTCTTTATCCAAACCCAAAAAATAATCAGCAAACCTTGCCATATCACAAGGTGAAGAACTAACATCAACTGCATCTTCCACCTTTTGTATGCTTTTTTTCTGCTTTTTTATTTGTCTCAGATTCATAGTCACACTCACATTAGAGTAAGTTAATTACTCACAACATTGTGCTTAATAGTATAAGACAATCTAGGATTTTTTCTGTTCAGCAAAGACGATAACGTTAACAAACTCAATGCTCTCGAGTTGAGTTAACTCTGCATATTTTTATTCCCTAACGCTCCGATAAACTGTCAAAAAAATTAACATTTAAATAACAAATTAAAATTAAGCTACTGAATATTAATAATATTTTATTTTGGCTTGGAATATGCAAAAAACCAGAGTGCAAATTTAAAAATTTGTGAAAATCTAAATTAAAAAGGAAGTATTATGAATTTTTCTAAATTAATGAAATTAGCAGTTTTAGGTTCGGCGTTTATGACAATGTCTAGTCAAGCAACATTGGTCACTAAGACTTTTGATAATGGCGACTCATTGGCAGATTTTTCTGTAGACCGTGCTGCGCCAGCGGGATTCCAAATTATAAATAATGAACTTGTGATGAGTATTGATGGTTCAACTTTTGGTACTGGACCCAGTGCATTTTACGATACTCAAGGTATGAAAATCGACACTACTGGCTCAAACTTCGTATCAGTTGATATGTACATTGATTCGGCGTGGTCCAATAGCGAGCGTTTCGCTGGTATGTGGGGAGTTGGCAAAAATGATGCGAATGATATATCTAGCTACCCCATTTTAGAATTTCAAGGACCCGGAGTTACCGATCCTAGCGCTGGTTTAGCAATATGGGATAACGCGTGGGTTGACCTATCAACGCTTTTTAATCTAGATGAATTCAACACGATTGCGTACAAAGCTGCGAATAACGGAGTGCAGTATTTTGTTAATGGCACTATGGTGTACTCAGAAACAGCATCTGGTACAAGCTCATTTGGTGATATTATTTTGAACGCTAAGAATGATGGAAATTCATTTGATGTGCGTTATGACAACCTAACTTATGGTGTGGTATCTGAACCAGGCGCAATTGCACTGCTTGGTTTAGGCATGTTCGCTATGGGTTTGCGTCGCCGCAAATCTTAAATAGCTAAAAACAAAAAGGGTCAGTGTGAAACCCATACTGACCCTTTTTATTATATTGAATGAACAGAAATAAAGTTTAACGTGGTTGATTGTGATAATGCCCAATAAGTGCCGCGCCTAAAAATATAAACATAACGCACATTACACCTAACATCCAAAAATGAGTGATTTCGAATTCTTGCATGATATTACCCTCGTTTATTTTTAATCGGTTATTACCACTTACCCGCATAAAAAATTCGGTAAAAAGCATAACCTATTAACATGATTGTTATTATGATGATAAATACTTGTAAAAAAATATGCCAGAACATGTTACTTCCTTTTTCAATTTGTTTTACTATTTGCAACAACTTGCGCGTTATATTCCACTGAATTGAAATACTTATCTTTACCAGGGCACAGTAAGTTAGTAGTAACACCCACAAATACCGTCAAAATCAGCATAATGTAAGAGTTAGGAATATCTGCCATTCCTAGCACCTGTGGCAGGTTGGTAAAAGACCAGACGGTATTAATGCACCACACACAAGCTAATGTAATTGCCGCACCTATGCTTGAACGCTTCCAAAATAAGCCGCTTACGATCAACCACAATACCGGCATTAACCACGCAAGAACCCAACCAACAGACGCCAATATTTGCGGTAAGAACGAGCCCACCATAATGGCAATAATGGATAACACCACAATTACGATTCGTGTCACCTTGGCGATTTCTTTTTCTGTCGCGTCTTGACGGTAAAATCGACGATAAATATCGTTACTAAAAATGGTAGCTGGTGCCAAGGCAGTCATCGCAAAAGACGAAAGTATTGCCGCCATAAATGAACCCAGTAATAGAATCACCAACCAACCAGGAAGCATATTAACCAACATGGTCGTGGCCGCTGTCTTCGGACCTAAGGCTGCAAATTCTGGAATTGATTTAGCCGTTAGGCCTATCACGCAAATGAAAACCCCAAACATGCCGTTAATAGGCGCAGCAATCCAAAGTGCTTTAACGATGGTTTTTTCATCTTTTGCACTCATGCAAACTTGCAATAGGGGCTGATTGGCCGGTTGGCTAAATACCAACGCAACAACCAAACCAAACGCGAATGTCCATAATAAATGTGGATTTCCAAACACCGACAAGGCTTCTTCGTTACCGCTGCTGACATAAAAATCGGCAACCGAACTAAAATCGTTGTTTGGAAGTTGGAAGGCA
This sequence comes from Alteromonas sp. M12, assembly GCF_037478005.1. Classification (NCBI taxonomy): domain Bacteria; kingdom Pseudomonadati; phylum Pseudomonadota; class Gammaproteobacteria; order Alteromonadales; family Alteromonadaceae; genus Alteromonas; species Alteromonas sp. M12. Next base: position 3,645,839 of record NZ_CP144164.1, read on the forward strand.
ATAAATAAGGTAGCCAGAATAACAGCTATATACATGAGGATGGCGTTTACCACATTTATCCAACCCACCTCTTTTATACCCGCTAACACCACGTAGAGTATCCCTAATACTCCACCAGCGATTGCGCTGTATTGCACATTCCACCCGGTCATAGCCGAGAGCAAAATCGCCAGACCTTGGGTTTCTAAGGTTAATACGCCAAAAATGGAGCCAGCCATCACGCAGCCCACCACCACTCGAATCCCTGGGTTATACAAATCTTCGAGCAATTGAGGTACAGAATTCACCCCAGTGCGACGCATCCACAGTCCGGTACTCAAACAAACTATCACCAACAAAATGACGTGTGCTATTGAGAACCACAACGAGGTCGCTCCCATATCCCATGACAGTTCGAAAATGCCCATAATATGCGGCGTACCTAGCACAGTAAGAGCCAAAGTGGCGGCAATCACAGTGACGCCTAACTGGCGTCCGCCATGAGTAAACTCGGCATCATGGGCAACAGTGCTCTTTTTAGATTGCCTTGATACGTAATAACCGACTCCACCAATTAGAATCAGTTCATAAGCAAGCACACAGATAATTAGGGTTATATTCACGGATTTACTCTCCTAAATGCGCGACAGGATCGCTGTGACAAAGCGCAGAGTCACTACTTGCAGCAGGTTTGATAGTTTGTGTCGGTTTAGTGTTTTTGGGCGGATAAATAACAGCACTAACAGAACCAATTCCAATGCGTAATCCATTTTCTGATTCGCAATAACCGGAAATTTCAATCTCATCCCCATCTTCAAGAAAAAAACGTTTCTCACCGCTGGGTAAATGGATTGGATGTTGCCCGCCTTGGGTTATTTCAAGTAAAGAGCCGGCCTCACTTTCGGTGGGCCCAGATTGCGTTCCCGACCCAAGAAGATCACCAGAATTAAGGTTGCAACCAGTCTGCGTATGATGGGTTATCATCTGCGCTATAGTCCAAAATGCATGTTTAAACGTGGTTTGACTTAACTTGAATGCTGGAATTCCTTGATGTCGCATTTGTTCGGTTCTAATGTGACATGTCATTTGAATATCGAATCCCCCTAAAAGGCTATTCTCATTGCTTTGTAAATTTACAACTTCAGGCCTATCTTGGTAATTCGTTGGCGGCACTCTAAATGGTGCCAAGGCTTCAGCGGTAATAATCCAAGGCGAAATACTGCTTATAAAATTCTTCGACAAAAACGGACCTAAAGGCTGATATTCCCAAGCTTGAATATCCCGCGCTGACCAATCATTTAGCATACTAACGCCAAAGAAGTGAGCATCGGCCTGCTGAATGCAAACCGGCTCAAAGGACTCCGTAGATTGACCGATGAAAATTCCCAGTTCAACTTCATAGTCGAGTTTCGCAGTGGCTGTTAATTCTGGTTGTTGAGTATCGGCATTTAAGGTTTGCCCGATGGGACGAAAAACCGGTATACCAGAAGGGTGAATACTTGATGCTCTGCCATGATAACCAATGGGCAGCCACTTATAATTTGGAAGCAAAGGGTTATTTGGTCTAAATAATTTCCCTACCGAAGTCGCATGATGAATTGACGTATAAAAGTCAGTGTAGTCACCGATTTGACAAGGCAGACAAAAACTTACGTCAGCGCTTGAAATTAACGCCTTCCTAACGGCCATTTCATGCTGAGACCCATCCGTTAAGGCATTAGATAACGCTTGCCGAAACGCCACAGAGAACTCTCGCCCTAAAGACATAAAACGTTGCAAACAGGTTTCCCTTAGCGCTTCGAGTCCAATTTGCGCTTTACCACTGAAAATCCGCTGCAATCCGAGGGTGTGAAGGTTAATCACAAAGTCACCAATAGCGACGCCACAGCGTGGTATCTGTTCGGCGTCAATAAAGACCCCAAACGGCAAATTTTGAATTGGGAAACTCGGGTGCCCGTTGGCACTTTTCAGCCAACTTATTAGTGACGGATTATGAGTTTCATCTACAAAAGGATTGTGTTGCGCGAGTTTAATATCTGATTCCACGTTTCATCATCTCCGTGCCGATAACAGCGGCTTTCTTTTTTAATTTACTGATTAACGACGGCTCTAGTTTTTGGCTAAAGCGAGAAGACGGTGTTAACACCACAATGGCAGCAATTGGCTGACGGATACTATTAAAGATTGGCACCGCCACTGCACATATTCCTAAATGCAACTCTTCCTCATCTGTGGCATACCCTTGTTTGTTGTAATCAATCAGGCGTTGGCGTAATTGTTGTTTATCCGTAATGGTATTGGGTGTTATTTTCTCAAGCTCCCCCTTCAACAACATATCTACCCGCTCGTCGTGAATGTATGAAAGTATTGCTTTGGCACCGGCTGCGGTGTGTAATGGCAGGACTTCGCCCGGTGGAAGCACCACTTTTAACGGCAGGTTAGAAGGAGCGGAGTAAGTAGGTACAGTAGAGTTACCTAACCATATTTCCAAAGTAACCGTTTCTTGTAATGAGTCTCTAAGCTCGTCTATATGAGGTCTTGCTAAATGCAGAATTTCATCAAAATTGACATCTGCCATGGTCATTGCAAGCTGATAGATAGCCGGTCCTAGCCAATATTTTCCTGTTTCTTTGTTTTTATATACAAATTCATGCTCGGCCAACTTCATTAACAACCGAGACACGGTTGCTTTATGAATGTCCAATTTTCTGCCTAGACTCGTAGTGCCAACTTCTTGATTTTCTTTGGCCAGTTCGATGAGAATACGAATGGCTTTGTCTACGGTAGACGATGAGTCACATTCTTTCATAGCGCCCCCTAATATTGGTTAAACAGATATTACTGCCGACGCTAAATTCCGCAATAAAGGTGTCTCACTATTTGAGACAAAAAGTTTATATAGTGTATTTAATTTGTGAACACTTTGTAAGAAGGGAGATTTGAAAATTAATCATTAACAGCAAAAAGCCCATAGCAAGGTGCATTCTGCTACAGGCAAAAAACAGCGTATTACTCGGGTGAACCGACCTGAGAGCGCAGGATACCGATACCTTCAACTTCCAGTTCAATGTTATCTCCCGGTTCTATCCATCGCTCAAGTTCGTCACCACAACCAAAGGCGATGGTACCAGAACCAATAAAGTCCCCCGGATAGAGTGTCTCAGACTTTGATACATGTTCTATGATTTGCGCAAAGCTCCAATACATGTCAGATGTATTGCCCGACGACCAAGTTTCTCCATTTATTCGTGCTTCCATTTTCAGGTTTGCAGGATCAATTTCATCGGGTGTAACCAGACAAGGTCCCATTACGTTCCCCATATCCATATCTTTTCCCTTCGCAGGCCCTAAAAGCATAGTGATTTCCTGCTGAAGAACGTCTCTTGCACTAATATCATTAAATATGGTGTAACCGGCAATATAAGACGCTGCATCTTCAGCACTTATATTGCGTCCCGTTTTGCCTATATAAATACCGAATTCCAATTCAAAATCGAGCTTTTTAGTATACTTTGGCCATGGGATAATGCTGTTATTACCGCAAACCGTGCTTGTATTACCTTTGTAATAAAGCGGCTGTTGATACCAAAGCTCTGGAATCGGTTTACCCGTTCGTTTTTCAAAATTCTTGGCGTGGGTTTCGAAGCTGATAGTATCGCGTATGGAATTTGGACGTAACACAGGGGCGAGCAAAGTAACTTGCGACATCAAAAATTGTAAAGGCTGGTTGTCAGGTCCAAACATGGGTTGATTATTTGTGTAGCGAGATTTAACAAAATTCAATCCTTTTTTCGCCTCTTCCATGCTGTAGCTGCCGCCTTGTAACAGCAACAACATATCAGCGGGAACAATTGCATCGGCTATTTGCTGACAACGTTCAGTATCAGTGTGCTGTTTCAAATAAAATGCGTAAGCGAAATTAAGATCGACAACATACTCGCGCAATTGCGCACCTATACGGTTGATCGGTCCAAAGGGAGAGTCGACAGAAAAAGAAATAAGTTTCATAGGTGTAATCCTTGCCAAATAATATTTGTCGTTAATAAAAACGAGTTTTAGTTTCGATAAGCTGAGTTAATTGTTTGCAATGAAAAGCTTTAGTTGACGCAGCAAACGTTCGTTATTTATTGCCACTTTTTTGTCACCGCGCCCGTCGTGATACTGATACCAGCCCTCACCGGATTTTAATCCTAATTCCCCACGCTCAACTTTATCGATAAGTTGTTGCGAGGGTAAATCGGCTTTGCTTAACGTTGGGAAAATGTTGGCTGATGCCCTAGCTGCGGTATCTAAGCCAATCATATCCTCGGCTTCCATTGGTCCAAGGCACGCAAGCCTGAAACCATAACTGGCCTTTACAGCAGTATCTAAGTCTTCAGGTGAGACTACCCCTTGCTCCAACAAATAATCGATTTCCCGCTCCATAGCACCGGTTAGACGGTTAATGATAAATCCCGGAATTTCTTTTCTAACCAAAACCGGCTGTTTGCCAATTGATTTCATTAGTTCAAGGGTTAAATCAATAGTCTGTTGTGAGGTCTGCGCACATTTATGCACTTCTACTGCTGGAATAATATGTGCAGGATTAAAGTAATGCAGGCCAATCAAACGATGCTGCGTGGCCATTTTGGCGCCGACTTCAGACACCGTCATACTGCTGGTATTAGTGGCTAGAATAATATTTTCAGGTAACTTATCTAGGCGCTCGAACAATGATTGTTTAAGCTCAATAAGCTCAGGTAGCACCTCAATCACCACATCCGTCGATGAGAGATACTCAGCGACATCGGTGGTTGCTGTGTAGCTAATTCGCTGAAGTATATCTTCTCGGTTTTCGGTGATTAATTGATGTTTTTTAAACTGCTCTAAATTACGCGCGATGCCATTTTCACATCGCACTAAGGCTTCTTCCGAAATATCATATACATCGACTTGTAAACCGGCTTGCGCAAAACCTTGCGCAATTCCTTCACCCATTACGCCCGCGCCAATTACCGCGACGCGCTTAATTTGCTTTATTTGTTGAGAAACCATGACTAATCACCCGATTTTTGCATTTAATTTGTTAAACTTTCGTTAACAATAGTAAGGGTGATAAGTATTCATCAGCAAGATAGGCGTTTCACCATATGAGACAATCTGCAGTATATGCGCAAATAATGCCACAACAGGGCCCACAGTTTACTTTCAAAGCGTTTCAACATGTGAAACACATGCATTGACCGGAGAATCGACCATTCGTAACCTAGATTTAACAAATTTATTACATTGATCGTTTCACGAAAATGCATTGGCGCATTGAGGAGTACTTATGAGTAATGTTGTACAAAGACGTTTTAAAAGAAACCCACTGGCACTAGCGGTTTGTACGCTTTTGCTAAATCCCATGGTTGGTAATAGTCAGCTATTTGCACAAGAACAACCCAACATCGCTGAAGAAGAAGCGGTAGAACAAATTCTTGTTTATGCGCGTAAACGCGGTGAACAGGAAAAAGATGTTCCCGTTTCTCTCACCGCAATGACTGGTGATGAGTTGACTCAAGCTGGTGTTTCTGACATTACCAGTTTATTTGCCCTGATGCCTGGAGTGGAAAATAACGCAGACGGCAGTCGTATCGCTAACAAACCTGCCATTCGCGGTGTAGGCTCTACCGAAAACTCATCAATCAGAGCTAAGGTCACCACCTTTATTGACGGCATTCCCATTGTCGGTGCTCAAGGGATGAGTTCTTTTGCAGGTTTACAGCAAGTAGAAGTACTTCGTGGCCCACAAAGTTCCGCTTTTGGTCGCTCTACATTTGGTGGTGCGATTAATTATGTTACCCGCGATCCGGATCCTTCTGGTGATTTAGAGTTTGATGTTAGAGGCAGACTTGGAACAGATGAAACCCGAGATGTTAGCCTGTCATTAATTACCCCCTTAATAGAAGATAAGTTGGCCGTGGCAGTCACCTTAGAGTCAAATAACTATGGTGGTCCAAGTGAATGGGTAACCACATCGGGTGATCAATTAGGCGCGAGAAAAGACAGCCTAGGTTCTGTGAAACTAGTGTATACACCCACCGATAATATTAAAGCTGAATTGATGTACCTCAACCAAGAAATTGATGACGGTCACACGGCTGTATTGTTTGCTAACCTTGACCAACTTGAGCCCTACGCCCTTGATAGTGACGGTTTATGTGTCATCAATGGCGGCAGTAACGCCTGTGTGATAAACGGCGAAATCGATCATATAGAGCCTTATTTTGACTACAACTTTGATCACGCGGTTAACCCCGTCGTTAATCCTGGTACACGGGTTGATCGTGAACGGATTCAAGGCTCAGTTGAGATTGAGTTTGATAACGGCATGGCGTTAACAGTCTTAGGCGCTGTCACTGACGAAGTGGGTGATACCTCTTTTGATCGTGATGCCTACAATGATGTGACCACCATACATGTGGCCTCTTCACCAGAAAGCGATGAAACTTATGCTGAAGTGCGTTTGGCCTCATCAGACGAAGGAGACTTTAACTGGTTAGTCGGTGCTTCTTTATATGAGTACGACTATTTGAATACGGTATATGCGAATAAATCTACCGGTGCGGTGATGGACTTATATTCTGAAGGCGCAAGAAATATCGGCGTATTTTTCAACCTTGGTTATCAATTTACCGACCGTTTAACTGGCTCGATTGAAGGACGTTACCAATCTGATGAGATAGACAGTGTTTATCCAGAAAATGCAGCCAGAGGAGTTGACAGTGATATTCAATCCAGCAGCGATACTAAATCGTTCCAGCCTCGTATTGCCCTAAGTTATGAATTAGACAACAACAATAATGTTTATGCTCAGTTAGCTCGAGGTACTAACCCTGCAGGCTTCAATGCCAATGCCCTTGATCCAATTTTGCTGCAAACTGCCGCAGAAGAAAGCTTCGATTTAGATGCATTTCAAACCTATGAAGAAGAAGTGATTGTGAGTTATGAGCTAGGCGTAAAAGGGTATTTGCCAGACCACGACTTCCGCTATTCTTTAGCCCTCTACTATTTAGATTGGGAAGGCTACGTTCAGCCAGCTACAGCTAACTGGACTCCCTCTGATGGCGAGCTATCTGAAGGCACGACTGCAGATGATTACTACTCTCGATTATTTCTAAATACCGGAGATTTAAGTGGTGCGGGAATCGAATTTGAAGGTGAATGGCAACCAATCGACTATCTTGACATAGGTACTGCTATCTCTTACACCGGACTGGAATTTAAAGATGATGCATGTTCACCCATTCCGTTAGATTATGGTGTTGCTGCAACTTCTACTGACCCTTATAACTGTGCTGCAACTATTGGTGGCAATGCGCCGCCTATGTTATCGCGGTTCACTTGGTCTTTAAATGCTACCTACACGGTGGAACTAAACAGCGATTTAGTGTCTTATAGCCGAGTTGACTACCAATATCGTTCCAAACGTTATGTTGAGCAAATCAATACCGACTACTTACCTGCATATTCTATGGTTAATCTGCGCAGTGGTATTCGCGCCGATAACTGGTCAATCGAATTGTACGTCAATAATTTGTTTGATGAAGACTCTCCTGCAGGCGCAGTGCGCTTTTTTGATGGACGCATCTCAGGTATGTCTTACAACACTAGTGTTCGCTTGCGTGAACCAAGAACCGCTGGAATTAATCTAGCCTACAGTTTCTTTTGATTAGTGCTTTAAGAGGTATTAAGTATTATGAATATAACTAAGTCTGTTTTGCACCTTATTGGTGTGTTGGTTTTAAGCGTTTGTATTAATGGTTGTGTTAAAACGGAAGCTGAAACTCAAATAGCGTCACAAACTAATCCTAAGCCGAATATTATTTTTATTCTGCTAGACGATTTAGGCTACGGTGATGTGGGGTATTTAGGGTCTGAGATTAAAACGCCTAATATAGACGCGTTGGCCAATCAAGGCGTGGTTATAAGTCATAGTTATGCTTATCCCATATGCAGCCCCACTCGGGCTGCTTTAATGACCGGAAAAAACCCTCTAGGGTTTGGCATTGATGGGCCAATGGAAAACGATGCTATGCTGCCTGAGAGCCTGACAACTATGCCTGAGATGTTTCGGGATGCAGGTTACCAAACCTGGATGGTAGGGAAATGGCATTTAGGCATGGCTAAGAAGTCTGCAATGCCCCACAACCGAGGATTTGATGATTTTTATGGTTTCCTAGGTGGTTTTGTTGATTTCTATACTCATGTGTATTTTGGTGGTCTTGATTGGCAACACAATGACACCTCACTGCGAGAAGAAGGACATGCCACTGATTTGTTAGCCCACAAGGCAATCGAAAAAATCCAAAATTATAACAACGATGCTCCCTTTTTCATGTATTTATCATTAAATGCACCACATACGCCTTTGCAATATGTGCCTGAGCCAATTTACGACTATAGCGCGATACCATCGGCTGACCGTCGTGTATTTGCTGACATGACATCTCATGTTGATCAGCGTATTGGTGAAGTACTTCAAGCACTTGAAGACAAAGGTATTGCCGACAACACCTTAGTGGTATTTATGAGCGATAATGGAGGTAACTTGGAAGCGGGAGCGAACAACGGCCAACTGTTAAAAGGCAAAGCTAGCGCCTACGAAGGCGGGGTTCGTGTACCTACCATTGTGCGCTGGCCAGCAGGTTTGAGTAAGAAGAATATTGCAGAATCACCACTTTTTACGCAAGACTGGCTGCCCACTTTACTAGACGCCGCGGACATCCAATATGATCCATCTAATTTTGATGGTCAGAGTATGTTTACGCTGTTAAAAACAGGAACCACAGACAATACTCAAAGGACAGTTTTACTTGGTACGGCAAAATCAAAAGCCGTGTATCAGTGGCCGTTTAAACTGATAAAAGAAGGTACTGATACCTTGTTGTTTAATCTGCTAGAGGACGAATTTGAACAACATAATTTAGCCGCAATGCACCCAGGTTTAGTAGCTGCCTTGTCAAAACAGTTAACCTCAAGAACAGCGCTCCCTTCAAAAGCGGCGAAAGGTCCTCCTCCAGAATCGCTTTTCTATGGACCTGACGGTAACTTTATCTACGATATACGTAAACCCGAAACCCGTGCTCCTTGGGTGGAAACAGCAGAATAATAATTAGCTAACAGGTGCAGTAATGAATTCAGAATACACTCAAGACGTCGCGTTTAATTCAGATTTTGGTGCATTACAAACACCTGTTCACATCACTACTGCAGCCCTACTATCGGGTTGGCCTGCACATAAATTTGCAGGCCATTTTCGGTATTTAGATTTAGCTTGCGGGAATGGACATACCTTAACGCTATTAGCGGATGCCTACCCCGAAGCTGAGTTTGTTGGAGTAGACATCAATCCAACACACATTGAACAAGGGCAAACACTCGCCCGCCAAGCAAATTTAAAAAATCTACAATTTTTCTGCAGCGATATAGCCGATGCTGGGCAATTAAACCTGAAGGAGTTTGATTATTGCACGGCCAGTGGCGTATTTTCGTGGCTCGATGAAAAACGCCAAACAGATTTATTCGATGTTGCGACCCGTGCACTTGCACAAGGAGGCTTATTCTTTTTAGATTACTGTGCCTTACCGGGTATTACTCAAAACGCGACTTTGTATGGCATGTTGCAACAACTCTCCACCGAGTATTCAGGATCTAGTGCTGAGAAGCTCAAAGGTGCGAGTCAGTTACTGGCTGAAGTCAGAGGAAATAACGGCCAATTCTTCCAACAAAATGGTCAAGCAAACGAGCGTTTTTCCCGATTGCTTGCAAATGCCCCAGAGGATGAAGCCCACGAAGTGCTCAACCTGCAACCTCGCAGCGTTTGGAGTCGCGACATTATTGCAAAAGCACAAAGTGTTGGGCTTGAGTTTGTCGGCAGTGCGGGCCTACATCATAATATAGCCGAATTTTCTGCACACTTGGGACTACCAGCTAATAGCGAACAGTTTTCAGTGGCAACACAGCAAATGTTGCAAGATATAGCTTGGAATATTGCACAACGTAAAGATATTTATTGTAAAGGGGCCAAACCTTCAACCTCGTCATTGTTACAAAGAGTTGGAGAATGTCATTTTTATTTTGCGCCAGGCGCCCTTAGCGATAACATGATTGGCCACATTACGACTCAATTTCCAGCCGCCAACCTACTCACCCCGACTATTGTATCTTTGCTTAGAGATCATGCAGATTGCAGTACGATAAACGCGTTGATCAATAAATTATGTGAGCGTTACCAAGCGAAACTAGCCAGTTCTTTTTTAGAAGCTGAAAAGCTAGTGACTCAATTGCTGGCTACTCGGGTTATGTCATTGGCGAAACCAATTGCCCCATCTTCGCCACAAGGTACTTTATGTATGCCTTCTTTATTGAATCAAACCTTGCTAAAACAAGATATTCATCTTGAGCATGGAAGACCCCTTGCTTCGCCGTTGATTGGTACACGTTTGCTGTTACCTATCAAAGATAGATTGTATTTATGGGCGTTGGTATTCGGTGACGTTGGTGCGGCATGGGATAAATTAGGCGACTTGCAGAATGCGTTTCATGATGCAAATGGTCAACCGATAACGAAACAAACCTTTGCAGCAATTATTGCTCAAAGCCAACCCGCTTTTAATCAACGGGTTGTGCCCGAGCTGTTACGCTTGGGCATTCTTCAATACCGTTAATTGCAAGGCCTTTAATTGCAAGAGAAGCCACCATCGATATTAATCACTTCGCCAGTCACTAAGTTTGAAGCAGCGGATGCTAAAAACATAAAGATTCCATTAAAGTCTTCAGGCTCTCCTAGGCGTCCTAACGGGATTCGACTTAGCACATCGGCGCGTTTGTCGGCAGCTTCTGGCTCAAACAACCAACTCGTTAATGCCGAGCGAAATACTGTAGGCGCGATGGCGTTAACACAAATATTATGTGGTCCAAGTTCCACGGCTAAAGAACGAGTAAGCATATTGACTGCAGCCTTAGATGTACCATACGCGGAAGTACCGGCAGCGGTAGCAAACTGAGCACGCACCGAGGAAACTAAGATGATTTTTCCGCCACGACCTTGCTCGGTCATCACTTTACTGGCTTCCCTTGATACCAGCCAGCTTTGTTTAACGTTTGCATCCATAACACGATCAAATTCTTCTGGGCTCATTTGTGCTATGGGTTTAACTACTGCGGTACCTGAAGCACAAACCAGAATATCAAGGGGATGTTTTTGAGTAGCATGCTCAAGCATGCGAGTGACGGCTTCTTCGTTTTCCGGTCTGCCCACAAAATAGGAAACCTCTACCCCGTAAGACTGAATTTCCTGTGCAAGGGCCGATAATGTCTCACTATTCGAGCCTGTTAATGTAATGTTTGCACCTGCTGCGGCCAACGCTCTTGCTGCTGCCGATCCTAACGCACCCGTAGCACCAACTACGAGGGCTGACTTGCCATCAAGGCTAAATAAAGATGCTGGTGAAGTTTGTTGCATAATTGTAACTCCCTTAAGTTTCAAACTGACAATAAATTGCCTCCAACCCAAGTATTCTGCAGTCTCAGCCTAAAAACCATTTAAATTTAAATAGTGTTTCAATAGTTAAGACAACCCTGTCGAAGCGTCCCTTTTCCCGTGCAATACTCTTTTCACACCTTGCAACTGTGGATAACAAAATGACCGTTAGAACAGAACCAAACACTGGCCTTCAATTTGTAGAGTTGAGCCACCCATGGCATCACAATCAACCCGTTTTGCCTGGACACGATGAACTTATTCTATACCGTTCAGTGAATCACGCGAAACATGGTGTGATGAGCCAGAAATTTAAAACGACTTTTCATACTTCAACACATGTTAATGCGCCTATTCATTTAGTCTCTGGTGCCAAAGGCATCGGCGAATTGCCGCTAGAAACATTCTGGGGTACAGGCGTCGTAATTTCTATACCCAAACAAAAATGGCAGCAAGTTAGCGCCGCTGATTTAGCTTCATTTGATCAATATATTAATGCCGGTGATATCGTTTTGATCAACACCGGATGGCATCACCTTTATGCTGATAGCCAAGCCTATTTTGGCCACTCTCCAGGCATCACAGAAGATGCAGCTCAATGGTTCGTGGATAAAAAAATCAAAATGTTGGGAGTAGACACTCCGCAAGTCGACCATCCTCTTGCTACCTCGTTAGGGTTGCACAGAAATGGCCCAACAATGAAACGACTAGCCCCAGAATATGAAGCTGAAACCGGCCGAAGTGCAAGTGAAGACTTTCCTGATTGGATACCAGCTCACAAATTATTGTTACAGAACGGCATTCCAACTATCGAGAATGTAGGCGGCGACCTTGACTCTGTCACCGGCAAACGCACTACCTTCCATGCCATGCCTTGGCGTTGGAATGAAGGAGATGCTTGCGTAATTCGATTAATGGCAATTTCAGATCCAAATGGGCAATACCGTATCGAACCCGGTACGAATCAGGAATAAGGAGAGCGTAATGTCACAAACAACACAAGGTTTACAGTTTTTTGATTTAAGTAATCGTTGGGGACATGGTATGCCTCAATGGCCATCTAGCCCTAAAGGTATTGCCATTAGCACCCAACAATTTCATGCCATGAATGGCTGCCAAGTACTTGAATGGGAAGGCATTATGCACCGCGGCACCCATATGGATGCACCTATTCATGTAACCGAAAACGCGCCACATTTAGATGACTTTGAGCCTTGGCGCTTTTTTGGCACCGGCGTAGTAGTGTCGATACCGAAAGGAAAATGGGGCGTAGTAACACCCGAAGATTTAGATAAAGCCAGACCACAAATCCGCGAAAACGACATTGTGATAATCAATACTGGCAGCCACAAAAACTTGGGGGATAACGATGAATATTATCAATATTCCCCGGGACTTTATAAAGAAGGCGCTGAGTGGCTGGTTGAGCACAAAATAAAATTATTGGGCATTGATGTACAGGCCTTAGACCACCCTCTTGGGACTAAATTGGTAGATCATGGTCCTGGCCCTACTCACCACCACTTATTTAAAGAATACAAAGAAGAAACAGGTCGCGATGTGATGAAGGACTTCCCACATTGGGAACCATCTCATAAAGCACTACTTGCAGCGGGGATCCCCGGTATCGAAAACGTTGGTGGAGACATCGATAAAGTCACCGGAAAACGCTGTACTTTTATGGGCTTCCCATGGCGCTGGCCTGGTGGCGATGGCTGCGGTATTCGACTTGTGGCGATTATTGACCCAGAACAATCTTATGTGATCGATAAAGGAGACGATTATGCAAGTAACTAAATTGAAAGACGCCAAAACCTATGAAGCTAGACAACATTGGGATATGGCAGGTTTACGACTACAAGGCGCAGATGCCACCAATATCGACGCATTTAGCTGTTGTTTATCTTACTTCCTCCCCGGTGGCGGTGCGGAATGGGCTTCTTCTCCAAACGAGAAAGCTTATATCGTACTCGACGGCGAAGTGACTATTCTTACCAAGGAAAATGGAACTCAAAAAGAAACGGTTTTAGGTCCACTAGACTCTTGCGTCATTGAATTTAATGAAGAACGCGCAGTTGAAAATCGCAGTAATAAAGTTGTCACTATGCTTGTAGTGATATCCAACTAGGAGGATCAGATTATGATATCTGAAACGTTGAAAAATCCATTATCTTTGTTTGACGTGAGTAACAAATCAGCATTGATTACAGGTGCATCCGGGGCCTTTGGTCGCACTGTGGCCATCACCTTAGCATCACTTGGCGCAAAGTTGACTTTAGTGGCTGGCAACAAACAAGAATTAGAAGCAGTTGCAGAGGAATGTCGCGGAGTGGGCGGCACTGTACAAACTCTAAATTTGCGTCCAGATACATTAGAAGACGCCAATGCGATGGTGAATGCAGCGGTAGAAGCCTATGGCGATATTGAATTGATGTTTATCGGTTCAGGTTACAACAAGGCAGGTTTTATTCACGAACAAGATTATGAAGATTGGCAAGCTGTTATGGATGCTAATGTGCGTGGTAACTGGTTCATGGCTAAAGCTTATGGCACCTATCGCATCAACAATAACTTAACTGGCGGTAAAGTAGTTATGGTGTCGTCTGTGCGCGGTCGCCACGGCAATATTTCAGGCTACACAGGTTATTGCACCAGTAAAGGTGCTACCGATATGTTGACCAAAGTACTCGCTACTGAGTGGGGACAACATGGTATCAACGTCAACTCAATTGCGCCTACGGTATTCCGCTCAAAACTCACCGCTTGGATGTTTGACGAAGACAATGAATTAGGACAAGCAACTAAGCAGCGTTCTTTGTCTCGTTTACCTTTGGGACGCCTCGGCGAACCAGAAGATTTAGTCGGTATGGCGTTGTATTTATTGTCACCTGCTTCAAATTTTTGTACAGGTCAGATTATGTACGTTGATGGCGGCTTTACAGCGGGGTAATGACAATGGCAGATCAACCTAAGGTCACCGTAATAGGTGCAGGCTTAATGGGACACGGTATTGCTCAGCGCTTTTTAGCTGCTGGTCACCCAGTCAATTTAGTTGATCCCAATTTGCAAGTGCTTGAGCAAGCTGAGCAGCAAATCAGTGACATTTTTACACTGCTTGAACAACCTTATGATAAGGGAGATCTTTTAAGCCTATACACAGAGATACAACCTGCGGTGGAAGACGCTGAGTTTGTCATTGAAGCAGGACCAGAAATACTAGATGTAAAACGTGACATCTTTAGCCAACTCGCCCGCTATACCAGTACAGAGTGTATTTTAGCGAGTAACACCTCGGCCATCCCGATTTCTGAGATAGCCAAAGGTATTTTGCATCCACAACGTATTGTGGGTGCCCATTTCTGGAATCCACCTCACTTAGTGAGATTGGTTGAAGTGGTGCAAGGGGATGAGACTAGCGTAACAACGGTGGAACAGACCATTGCATTACTTGATGCGGTAGGCATGAAATCAGTTCACGTTAAACGGGATATTCCAGGTTTTATTGGCAACCGTTTACAGCATGCAATGAAACGCGAAGCCATTGCCATGCTTGAAGCTGGGGTCTGCGATGCAGAAACCATTGATGACGTGGTGAAGTACGGATTTGGCCAACGCCTAGCGGTGCTCGGTCCACTGGAGCAATCTGATTTAGTCGGACTGGATCTCACCCTGCGTATTTTAACCACAATTTATCCATCACTAGATACCAGTTCAACACCGCAAGCCGCATTGGTTGAGCGAGTCGAAACTGGACAATTAGGCATGAAGACGGGTGGCGGTTTTCGCCAATGGACGCCTGAAGCCGCAGACGACGTGCGCACTCGCGTACGTGAACACTTAGTCGCGAAAGCGAAACAAACAACAACTAATTGAGCGAAAATCGCAACCTAAAGAGGACAACATAATGGCTATTAATCAATATTATCAAGTACCTAAATTGGAAGAATACAGCGAAAAGTTTAAGGACTTTTTCAAGTTCAAACGTGAAAATGGCATTCTCGAAGTGAAAATGCATACCAAAAACGGTCCAGTAAAGTGGAGTTATCAGTTCCACCACGCACTTGCTGAATTATGGACAGTCATTGGTCACGATAAAGAAAATGAAGTACTTATCCTCACCTCAACTGACGATAAGTGGATCAACGAATGGGATGTTGAGTCATTCAAAGAAGTTGAGCAATCACCAGATGACGACAAACGTTTTGATGTGCAAATCTACGACACTCTCAAAATTGTAGAGAACTTTATTAATGATCTAGAAATTCCCACAATAGCTGTAATTAACGGCAAAGGGATTCATTGGGAAATGTGTATGATGAGTGACATCACCCTTTGTACTCCTGATTTCGTGTTGCAGGATGACCACTACGGCATGGATAGCGGCCATGTACCTGGTGACGGTATGGGTCTTTGTCTACAGGAAATCTTAGGTGTGAAACGCGGTAACTATATGATGCTGACATGCGAAGCTATGGATGCTCAAACCTGTTTAGAGCTTGGCGCAGTAAACGAAGTAGTAGAGCGCGAGAACATTGTAGATCGTGCTTGGGAAATAGCCCGCAACATTATGACTAAAAGTCGTTCATGCCGCCGCCTGACCCATTACATTTGTGTTCGTCCATGGAAAGCCGTGGTTGAAAGAGACTTTAGAATCCATGTTTTATCTGAAATGTATTCATTTAATATGTCCAAGTCAGAGCACGATTTTGAATATATAAAATACGATGAAGAAAAATAGAGTGAGTAAATAACCACAGTGAAAAAAGATGCTTCGGCATCTTTTTTATTGTCGCTTCATTTTTCAGCTTGGCTCCTAATGATAGGCCGTTGCTAGAAAAGTAGAATGACTAAAACCTGCACTTAGCACAACGTTGTTTACAGTGTTTTTTTGATGTTTATACCTAAACGTTTAGCAAGCCTAACTAAGTTCGCCCTATCTAGGTCAAGTGCGCGAGCAACCGCTGCCCAATTGTAATTGTGCAGTTTTAACTGTTCAGTGATTAAGTTGTACTGCAATGACTCAACGGTTTTTTTCAACGATTGATTGGCTGCATAATCGACAATGTTTTGCTCTGAAGTCGTCACATTTTGCTGTATCTGTGGCATTAAGTCACAATGTTCACGAGTAATCGTAACTATCGGGTTTTGCCACTGACTCTGCATTGCTTTTAATGCACTGCGACTAATCACATGTTCCAGCTCCCGAACATTACCAGGCCAACCATATTGATTGAGTAGCAACTGTGCTTCAGTGCTTAGTTTAAGTTGTTTTATGCCTAATTTACGGGCTGTTTGCTCGATAAAATAACCGGCTAATAAAGTCACATCATGTTCGCGTTTTCGCAGTGGTGGCACTTTGATAGGATAGACACTCAGCCGATGATATAAATCAGCCCTGAAACGCCCTTGTGCCACTTCTTTTTTCAAATCCCGATTGGTCGCAGCCACTACCCTTACATCCACATACTTCAGGGTGTCTTCACCAACAGTTTGTATTTCACCGCTTTGCAAAACGCGAAGTAACTTACTTTGCATTGCCAAAGGAAGCTCGCCAATTTCGTCTAAAAATATGGTTCCACCATCGGCTAATTGAAACTTGCCTTGACGTGCGTTCTGCGCGCCGGTAAATGCCCCTTTAGCATGTCCAAAGAACTCACTTTCCGCAAGGTTTTCAGGTAATGAAGCACAGTTGAGATGAATAAGAGGTTGATCGTTTCGCGCAGAATGCAAGTGGATATTACGTGCAACTAATTCTTTTCCAACGCCTGTTTCACCTAAAATAAGTACACTAAAATTAGACCCAGCGACCAATTGAATATCATTTTTAAGGGTTTGTATTGCCGGACTTTGACCAATAATTTCGCCACCATCACGGGTTAACGCTTCGCGGTTGAGCTCTTGTACCAGAGCAGTAGACTGTTGCGCATGATGTTTGTATTGCGCAAGCTGCAAGGCAATTTTGAAGTGGGCGCTACAAAGTGCTTGTAACTTATTTAAGGTTTCACTGCTGATATTATTAAAGGCGCTGGCATTCAAACTATCAAATGTAAGCACCCCCAATAACAAATCCCCATCTAATAATGGTAAACCTAAACAGGCATGAACTGGAATATCTCCCTCTTTTGCTAAAAGTAAACCGTCATATGGATCAGGTAAGGGACAATCGTGAGCAAACTGCAAAGCCTGTTTAGCACTGCATATGGCTTCTAATCTAGGGTGTTCTGATATGTTAAAGCGCCGTCCCAAACTGTCTGGCATCAAACCTTTGATGGCAAGCGGTTTTAGTTGCTCACCTTGGAACTGTAACAACGCGCTAGCATCACAAGGAACAACTTGTTGAACGGTGTTGAGTAACAAATCATAAACTTGCTGGTGCAAAGTTGCTTGTGCCAGTTGCAATGCTACCTTTGAAAAATCAACTTGCCTAACCATGTCAAAAAGACCCATTCGAGTTATATAAACACGTTAAACAATAGGTCATTTCGACTCTAAATGTAAAGCACAAATACCTAACCAATTGAATTTTATCAATAAAATTTATTGGCACGAAACCTGTAAAGTCATTATTGAAGTAAGTGTAATCAACACCTGCAATATTCCAACCAAGGTAAGTGTTTAATAGGAAGTTATGAACACAGTAAATAGACAATTAACCTTTGATACACAGTTTAAATCATTATTGCTAGGCGCTAATTTAGTACTGATTATTAGTGTTATTTTATTCGTTCTGAGTATTTTAATTAGTTACCCCTTTGCCGAGTATTTTTCAATGTTGACGCAAACATTTTCCCACATTAGTACGATTATTGTGGCTGCCATTTTGAAAGTCGGCTACGTCGTTCGCTGTATAGCGCAGCACGGCTTAGGTCAGGAGGTACGTTAATGCGCCCTATCAATTTACAGGAGCCAGAAACACCGAAAAAAGGTATTCTAGCGTTTTCCAAAAGTCCTGTTTGGATGCTTGCCTTTAGACCATTCTTTTTGATGGGAGCGATGCTCGCACTGGTATCTGTGGGTTATTGGCTGCTGATTTTAACTGGATACACTGCGTGGGAATTAACAATTCCCGCAACGCTTTGGCACGCTCACGAAATGTTATTTGGTTTCGCTGGGGTAGTCGCGGTAGGATTTTTACTGACAGCAGCACAAACTTGGACAGGAGTTCCAAGTATCAGTGGAACGCCTTTAATCTGGCTCACCTTTATATGGTTAGCTGCGCGATTTTGTTTTTTTATCCTTGTACCAGACTTTGCCAACCTGAATTTATATTTAGTCATGATACTGCAGTTAATTTGGTGGTTAGGCGCGATAGCGACTCTGGCTAACATGTTGTTCAAAGTAAAAAATAAAAATAACTATCCCTTGTTAGCCGTTTTGGTTGTGCTTTGCG
This sequence comes from Alteromonas sp. M12, assembly GCF_037478005.1. Classification (NCBI taxonomy): domain Bacteria; kingdom Pseudomonadati; phylum Pseudomonadota; class Gammaproteobacteria; order Alteromonadales; family Alteromonadaceae; genus Alteromonas; species Alteromonas sp. M12. The sequence goes on from NZ_CP144164.1 coordinate 3,664,714, forward strand.
CATTAAACACCTTCTATTTGGCGTTAATATTGAACCATGATGTGCAGTATGCTCTGGCCACCGTCGATACTGCGGTATTAATTATGACCTTGTTAATTGGCATTGTTGCTGGCCGAGTTATCCCCTTTTTTACCGCCAAAGGATTGCAGCTCGCCAAGCAAGTAAGCACGCCTAAAATCGATATCGCGCTTTTGTATTCTTCAATACTTGCCATTGCTTTATTTTTTATCAGTAAGTTATTTCTTAACGATATTAATCCAGCTTTAGGATTCACCTTGGTTGCCGTGCTGCATCTGATTCGATCGTATTTTTGGTGGAATAAAGGTGTGTTAAACGTGCCTTTATTATGGTCGTTACACATTTCTTACTTCACATTGAGTGTGGGATTATTTTTAGTCGCTTTAAGTTTAAGTAGCGAGCTAATACCGTTCCAAGATGCGCTGCACCTTATCACCATCGGTACTATTGGAATGATGATTTTAGCCATGATGACCCGTGTATCCCACGGTCATACAGGAAGACCCTTAGTGATCCCACATTTTATGGCAGTCGCATTTGCGCTCGTGATGGTCGCAGGAATTATTCGCTCGCTTTTTCCCCTATTTATTGAGTCATACCTTGCGTGGCAATTGAGTGCTGTGTTGTGGTTAGTGGCCTTTTTATTATTTTTGATTCATTGCATACCGATTTTAACTCGGCCTCGCATTGATGGTCGTCGTGGATAATAGTCACAACACTTTAGGATACAAATATGCTAACTGATAACACTATAAAAATAGTTAAAAGCACAGTTCCGCTATTAGCGGAAGCTGGCACAGTCATAACTGAACATTTCTATAAACGTATGTTTAGTCACAACCCAGAACTTAAAAATATTTTCAATATGACAAACCAAGCAAAAGGAAAACAACAATTTGCATTATTTAACGCCTTAGCTGCTTACGCGCAAAATATTGATAAATTGGCTGTACTAAAAGATGCACTGGAACGGATTAATCATAAGCATGCCAGTCTTAATATTTTACCGGAACACTATCCAATTGTAGGTGGACACTTAATTGCTACCCTCAAAGAGCTCATTCCTGACCAATTTACCCCCGAGGTGGAGTATGCCTGGCGCGAAGCTTACGCAGTGTTAAGTGATATATGCATCACTGAAGAGGCAGCTTTGTACGCCCATAACAAAAATACCCAAGGTGGTTGGTCTGGCACACGTCAATTCGAAATGACGAATAAACAGCAAGAGTCAGAGTTAGTGACAAGTTTTGAACTTACCCCTGTAGATGGTAAGGAAGTAATTTCCCATAAACCTGGCCAGTATTTAGGGATCAAAATCAAACCTGATAATTGTCAGTATGAACAAATTAGGCAGTATTCTATTTCGCAAAAAGCTAATGGCAAAAATTATCGTATTAGCGTTAAAAAAGAGTTATTCCCCAAACCTGGCGTAGTCTCTAACTATTTACATTCTTTACCTCAAGGCAGTGTTGTAGAGCTATACCCGCCAGCTGGAGACTTCTATTTACGTGATAATGCAACGCCAACAGTGCTTGTGTCTGCAGGCGTCGGGCAAACTCCCATGATGGCCATGCTAGAAACTTTGTTGAGCGATAAACACACCGAAAAAATTATCTATTTACACGCATGCGAAACCCCAAAGCAACATTCATTTGCCAATGATTTAAATGAGCTTAGTCGCCTTTACAATCGCTTACAAACCGCGACTTGGTTTAATCAAGGTGGAGAAGGATGTAACTATACCGGCTTAATGAATCTTCGCGATTTAGATACGGAGTTGCCGATAAATAATGGTGAATTTTATCTTTGTGGTCCGGTTAATTTTATGGCTTTTATTAAAACTCAACTACTAGATTTAGGCGTTGATAACAGCCGTATTCATTATGAACTATTTGGTCCTCATCAAGATTTATAATCGTTAACACTGATCATTTTATTGCGCCCATTGGGTTGGGCGCATCTGCATATAGCAGCTCAAAGCTCATTCTCAATCAAGCACTAAAATAAACTAGAAATATACACTGTATCTCTATTATTTCCCCCACGAGTAAACAATCCGTATTTAATAAGTTAAGCTAGCGCCTCTTTTGTAAAATGTGTTCAAGTTAGATGGCTTTATTAAATATAAAAATAATGCTGCCCAAAGATGCTGCATTCACTATGCATCAGCTAGCTGACTGTGAGTTTTTGAGCAAAGTATTTGCTACAAAAATCATTGAGTTGGATAACACTGGCAGAAAACCTCGGCGCTTAGTTGATATGCGAGGCCATCAGTTTGTTGAGGAGATCATTCAACTTAGTGATACTAAGCTTGTATATCAGATTGTAGGAAACGGACCGATACAACAGCATCAAGGTCAAATTAATTATATTAGCAATAGTGCAAAACCACATTTACAGTATCTAATTGAAGGCCAAAGCAATACGTGGGTCCCCAATTGGCTGCTAAAAGTAGTGATGTTTTACGACTTTAAATTAGCCGGCAAACGACTAAGGAAGTTACTCTATGAGCGTTGAATATATCTTGTTATTGCTCAGCCCGTTATTTCTTATTGCTATTGGCATAGAAGTGCGTAAACGCAGAGAAAGTTATTCATTAAAAGAGTTTGGTTTAAACCTAGGTTTAGCCTTGTCTCATCAAGCAACAGACATACTTGCTATGCTCGCATTAATGCCATTTTTTTATTGGGTACATAGCAATTTTGCTATATTTACTATTGAATTAAGTCCCCTATGGTTAGTTTTAGCATTCGTATTACAAGACTTTTTATACTATTGGTTTCATCGTGCTAGTCATCAATGCAATTGGTTATGGGCAGCTCATGTTGTGCATCATAGTTCCACCAATATGAATTTTTCTACTGCTATGCGGCAAAGTCTTTTCTATCCCATTGTTGGCATGTGGATATTTTGGCTTCCATTGATTATTTTGGGTTATACGCCCGAATTAGTATTGGCAGTGGTAGCCTTGAATCTGGCATTCCAATTTTTTGTGCATACCGAACTTGGTCCCGAATTCAAAGTACTTGGTAAAGTGTTTAATACACCAACTCACCACTGCTTACATCACGCCAGTAATCCACAATATATTGATAAAAATTATGCTGGTGTACTCATTGTTTGGGATAAAATTTTCGGAACCTTCGTCAGCAGCGATGGCGAAGCTCCAAATTATGGCGTGACTGAACGTCAATACAAGGTGTCATTTTATGATGTGGTATTCACACCATGGCGAATACTATTTAACAAAGTAAGACAGCAAAAAAGTGCCTCTTGTGCTTTGAAACTATTATTCAACAATCCCCGCAACTTACACTAGGGTTTTATTCACTCTCACCTAAAAAGCGAAATTCCAGATATAAAAAAGCCCCGATTTTATCGAGGCTTTGAATAGTACTTAATTAAGCGTGATATCTTTTTCTTCCAACCAACGCTAATAAACCTAAGCTAAGCAATAAAACGGAAGCTGGCGCAGGTACTGCTACAGAACCAGATTGAGTTTCAATTTGAAACTGTGCTTGGGTTCCGGTGAAATAGAAAAAGTCATTACCGCTACCAACATCATAACTGATTTCAATACTATTGGCGGTAAAAGACAATGCTTCAGGAACGGCGATATCGGTTAAATTTCCTGATATCCATGACAATCCTGTAATTGATTCACCGGCATCAAAAACGATATTGCTAATAAAAGCAGTGAAAACTTCAAAATCGAGGTTATCTTGTGAACTGAGAGTAACGATGTTTGTTGTCGGGTCGAGATCGATAAATACTGAACCTCCAAACCAACCGCTGTCATTACTCAACAAGTCTGTACTGTCTAATTCGTTACCCGCTCCAACCGATGCATTTAAGTTCTCATAAACTAATGGGCCAGCGTCGAAACAACAATATGGAAGGTCACTTTCAGTGCGAAAATCACCGGAAATAATAGTGGCATTAGCCACGCCCGCGAAAAGTAAAGCAACTAAACATAACACTTTATTCATTTTTAAAACCTCATAAATGATACAACTGTTAAAACAAAAGCAATAGTCAGGCCAATATTTTAAACGATTGATAAATAACGATTATTTATCAATTCACGTTTTAGAATAAAAATCTATTGTAAATAAATCTGACAAAAAATCTCATCTCTATCATATACTTAAGTATAATACCCAAGATATTATTGAGCGACCATATTTGGCTGTTTTTAAATTTAAGGTTATCGATTCAGATATATCACTACTAGTGAATAGTGTTAGTCGTAAGCACTTATTTTCAAGTTTAAGCGCAAAAAACAAATATCTAGCTTCGCTGCAATTAAAATTTTGTTTACTAGCATTTATTTCTTTTCACCTCCTCCCGAGTTTAAGACTAATAGCATTACGCACTGCAAGCTCGTACAATACGAACTAAGCGTTCGTCGATCTTAAGCTGTGAAACGTTACAATCATATTGTTTATTTAGTCGCTAACGTTGTGCCACTTTATTGTTATCAAATCACCAGAAGGTTTGTCATGAAAATTTTATTTGTAATTGGAGCTTTATTTCTAACTGGGTGTGCCAGCACACAAGGCTTATCGGTTTTTTCATTCTCAAACGCTCAAGTGCAATCATTACTAAGCCAACAACTCCCCAATTTAAGCGAAAAGGTCAATGTAATGGGGTTGCCTGTAGAGCTGAACGTTAACAATCTAAGTGTTAATATTGGTCCGGACAACCGGGATGTCATCGCCCTTGGCGTTGATTCCGGTGCAGAAATAAACGCCTTCGCATTTAAATATCCAGTACGTTTAATGTTGCAAATCGAAGGTAGCCCTTCTTACGACAGTGATAAAAAAGCAGTATATTTACAAAACCTTAAACTCGTCGACTCAACGGTTGAAGCGGGTAAATATAAAGGTAATTTGAACCTACTAAATGACCAAGTAATGAATCTGATTAATACATTTTTAGCGACCACACCAGTGTATAAATTAGATATGGCAGACCCTAAAGTTGCGCTCTTGAGCAAAGTCCCTTTGAATATAAAAGTGGTAGAAGGTGCGATTCAATTGGTGCCAAGTCTTTAGTTTAGATTAGAAATCGTCGAACCAGCTATTTAGGTTCAACGAAAGCATAGGCTGCAACTTCTGAGTATTATTTATAAGTGGCCTTGCATTTTTTCAGTTCGTCCTTATTAAAGTTAACAATTCAACAAGGGTATATTAATCAGTTTCATGTGGACTTGGCGGGCGTTTATTTTAAGTATGTGTATTGCACTTTTTGCGGTACTAAGCTCCCCTGCCCGCGGTTTAGAAATCTCACTGCATAGCGAAAATAAAACAGTACATATTAGTGTTTATAATCACAACATCGATAATCCAAACAGTGTTGCTAAACTCAACCACACCACTCAAATTTTGTCGTCGGATTACCTGCTTATTAAACGAAATAACAGGTTAAAAGAGCATAACAATCAAGTAGGCGATGACTTTCGCTCGGAAATTCCTCCTGAACATATTAGATTTAATCGTGACATACGCTGGCCCCCATTCGAACGCTCAGCATATAGCGCTTTTAGCTCTTCAATTCAAAACGAACCTATATTTGTTTTAGCCTACGAATTTCTCCCCGAAATTTTAGGCCGTCAGCACTTTTTAGCACCATTAACACCAAGTGTTGATATTCCTTGGTATTTGCGCCCCGATGCGGCAAGTAATCAAAGCAAATTAAATGGCTGGAAAGACGCAAACACGCTTTATACCGGCACCATTACCTACCTAAGTTAAAACGTTCTCGCGCTGGTTAGAGCGCACTTTTATTAATTGTACTTTCAGTACTGAATTTTATTTTGCATTGGCGCGAATCCGCGCCCTTGCCCCCTAAATGATAGTCGCTTCAAAGCGCTTCATTTGGGTAAAAAGAGAACGAATATGCGTAAAACAACTGCAAAACCCAAGCATACTTGGCAAATAATAGTGATCATTGTCACTGTACTCATTCTGGGATTAAATGCGATTCCAACACTATACGGGAGCAACAACGCGTTATTGATTAGCGCGCAAACCCCAACTCAATCACTGCCGTCGCCACAACAGTTGCGTAATTTAATGCAACAAGAAGACATTCAAGTTAAACAAATTATCAACGGCGAAGTAGACAGTAAGGTCGTTATTGAAGGAGACGATGAAACACTGTCACGGGCACAGCAGCAGCTAAAAAGTAATTTAGGTTCGGCATACCAAGTCCGCTTAGGAAGCCAATCTGCGGCCCCTAAGTGGCTCGACGAACTAGGTATGTCGCCGATTAAATTGGGCTTAGATTTAAGCGGTGGAGTGCTCTTTGTACTGGAAGTGGATATCCACAAAGCTGATCAAGAAAGAATAGAAAGTGCCAAAGACGAAGCCCTGCAAATCATTCATCAAAATAGTTTGCGCGGTATGACTGTCAAGGTTGCTGCTGATAACGAGGATTTGACGAGCAAAATTAACTTACATTTTTTGAGTCATCAATCCGGCAATGTGAAAATAGTAGTAAACGAATTACAGAAACGTTTGCCGGGCATAACTTACACATCTGTCGATGATAACAACGGCATTTTAATGTATTCCCAACAAAGCCTTAGCACATTTCACAGTGAAACTATGGCCCAGGCAATTACAACTCTACGTGGCAGAATTGAAGAGTTAGGAATTACCGAAGCAGTTACGCAACGACAAGGAAAGAATCGTATTCGTGTGGAATTACCTGGGGTTAAAGATCCAGAACAAGCCAAACGAATCATAGGAGCGACAGCCTCATTAGATTTTTATGAAATAGCTGGCGATAGTGCAATTGGAACTAAAACCTTTCGCGATGAAGACGGTCGTCATTTGCGGGTAGCTTCAAAGCCCATTTTTACAGGAGCGAGTATCGAAAATGCCAGCACAGGCCGCGACGAAATGGGCGTTGCCTTGGTGAACCTGTCGTTAGATGCTATTGGCGGTCAAAAAATGTCAGCGTTCTCCAAAAACAATATTGGCAAGCCTATGGTAGTGGTTTTTTCTGAGTACCACAGAAACGCTGCTGATGAGATGATCAAAAAAAGCAAAGTCATCAGCGTTGCGACTATTCAAAGTCAGTTGGGTAACCGTTTTAGCATCACTAATTTAGAAAGTCATCAGGCGGCATCTGACCTTGCATTACTCTTACGCGCAGGCTCGTTAGACGCTCCCATTACTATAGTTCAACAACGCACAATTCAAGCCTCTTTGGGGCAAGACAATGTCAACAACGGGATCATGGCATTAGCCATTGGTTTAGGCATTACGTTGCTATTTATGGGCTTGTGGTATCGAAAACTCGGCTTAATTGCTAACACCAGTTTGGTGCTTAACCTAGTGTGTTTATTGGGCTTAATGGCATTGTTACCAAATGTGGTGCTTACTCTCCCCGGTATTGCTGGTTTGGTATTAACCGTGGGCATGGCCGTAGATACAAATGTGCTAATTTTTGAGCGAATAAAAGAACAGCGAAGGCGTGGACAAAGTAACTTCTCAGCCATTGAAACTGGCTATAAAGAAGCATTTTCGACGATTTTAGATGCAAATATCACCACAATGATCACCGCGTTAATACTCTTAAGTATTGGCTATGGCCCAGTAAAAGGATTTGCCATGACGTTAAGTCTAGGTATTTTAACCAGTATGTTTACCGGTGTATTTGTTTCCCACGTTTTAACCTATTTGGTGAAACCACAAATTGCGGTATCACATAAGGAGCTCAGTTAATGACAACACATTTAATCAACAACTCATCAAGTAATAATGAGTCCAATGAAGGTAAAGGTTCAACTCAAACCGTTTCTCGTTTTAGCAAGTATCGTTTGGCGGGCTTTTGTTTGGCTATGGCTTTGATGGTAATATCTGCATTGGGATTAGGTCTGCGCGGGTTAAATTTGGGATTAGATTTTACTGGCGGTTATTTGACCGAATTTACCACCAGCCAGAGTATCGAAAAATCACACATGCAAAACCAATTAGCTGCGCAGTTAACTGGCGATTTTGAACTCAATAGCAGCATGACAAATACCCATTGGACTATTCGCCAAGGGGATGACACAACGGATGTAATTGATAAACAGTGGCTAAATCAATTTGCCAACCAAAGCGGTTACGATATTACACCTCAGGATTCGGTTTTTATTGGCTCCCAGGTTGGATCTGAACTGATTGATAACGGTGGTTTAGCCTTGATCGTAGCGGCAATTGCTATGATGGTATACCTAACTTGGCGCTTTGAATGGCGCTTAGCCTGTGGTTCATTGGTCGCTTTAGTACATGATGTTTTAGTTGTTCTTGGGCTATTCGCCTGGCTCGGTTTGACCTTTGACTTAACTGTGCTTGCTGCCGTACTAGCCATCATCGGCTACTCACTCAACGACTCTATTGTAATAGGCGACAAGCTCCGTGAAGTAATGCGCGCCAAGTCCGGCTTAAAGATGAATGACTTAGTCAATACCGCAATTAAATCAACATTAACGCGCTCACTGATAACCTCAGGCACAACACTGGCTACAATAGGCGCCATTTGGATATTCGGAGGACAGCCATTACAAGGTTTTGCCATTGCGTTATTTGCAGGTGTTGTGTTTGGAACACTCTCTTCAATTGCAGTTTCGGCCACAATCCCGCAACTAATAGGTTTAAATCCAGCATTCTATCAACATCGTGCCCAGGAATTACTACTCAATGATGAGCCATAGCTATCGCTAGATAGAACCCAGAATCAAGATTAAAATGTCCACATAAGTGGACATTTTTTGCTTTGAGGTTGCAGTAAAGGTATTAGCTAGACCCCGATATTAGCTAGACACCCATCATTGGACATTATGATATTAGCGAGACACCCATAGATATTAGCGAGACACCCATGATTAGCTGGACACCCATGATAGGGATATTATTAGCTGGACACCCATGATAGAAGGTATTAACTAGACACCACACCCATAACAAAATTTTACAATGGGTTAATGAACTGGCGTCATATTTGGAGTGTTATTATCAAGTGCAGCAGATATACGGCTTGGCAATCTGAGCCTGAATTTCTATCTGGTTGGCAAGATTCAGCATCCACTTAATCAAAGCAGAGTAGCTCCTGACGATTTACCATAAAACAAACAGGATAGCAGGTGCCTGCAGGTGGATTTATCATTCATGGCAATTTAAAGTGGTGCTAATGATATGAAACTTTGAGTACGCCACTATGAAAAAACCGCAAGAGAAACCATTATCTAAAGATGACATTGCTTTACTGAACATGCCATTTGACGCTTTTTCGTCACATCTGAAAGGCGCTGCTTTGGGACCAAAAGCAATACGCACAATGATGGAGTCGGGCTCATCAAATTCAGCTACTGAGTTGGGGCAAGAGCTTAATGATAATCCTAGGTTAGTGGATGCCGGTGAAGTGTCTTGGACACAAGAAGCCGACGCATTTGAAGCGCTTGAGAAAGTCATTGATAAGATAGCCTTGCAAGGTGCGAAACCCCTGACTTTTGGTGGCGATCACTCCATTACTTATCCGATTATTAAAGCCTTGGCAAAACATCATTCTGACATTACTATTTTGCATTTCGATGCTCATCCCGATTTATATGACATTCTTGATAACAATCCATTATCCCACGCCTGCCCTTTTGCGCGAATCATGGAAAATAAGTTGGCCAATCACTTAGTACAAGTAGGGATCCGCACCTTAAATCAACACCAACGAGAACAAGCAAAACGCTTTGAGGTTGAAGTACACGAAATGACCCACTACAAAGGCGCTCAACAAATCAACATTACCGGCCCTGTATATATAACAATAGACATGGATGCACTGGACCCAGCCTATGCCCCAGGCGTATCTCACCACGAACCAGGTGGTTTAAGTGTACGCCAAATATTGGATGTTATTCATCGCTTAAACGTACCCGTAATAGGCGCTGACATTGTCGAATACAATCCCATACGTGACATAAACGATATGACCGCTATGGTTGCCACTAAGTTATACAAAGAAGTCTGCGGTAAAATGCTCGAGTAGTAATGTCTTCGTTAATTATTAAGACACCCATATATATGAAAATCTATATGTTCCTCTAAGTTAATACTTGATGACTACGATGCTTTAGTTTCCTTGAGCTTTAGGAGGTTCTATATATATTCTGGAGGGCTAATGGTCATTTTCAAATTGATAATATCTCTGTTTTAACATTCCAAAGACAACAGTGATTGCCAACTTTTGCTGCAATATTGGTAATTTTAGGTGTATGACTTTAAATTTGTCTAAGCAACACTTTTGCTTTTCCCATGCCTCGTATTCGTTGATGTTTTGTGTTGCGCTTAAATTGTTGCAGCATATGTTCACTGCCCACTGCAATCGAAAAATGCTGTTCAAATTCAGTGGTAAGAGTAAACCATTGCTCTGAATTGATACCTAAATTATCTATAATGGAGCTTTCTTTTGCCTTGATGTGCCCCACTTTATCTTCTCGAATAAATTGACCGGTACGAACCACTAACTCACAATAGTCAATTAAGCTGAAGGCGATGCCTGATGCCATATTTTTTTGATGATTACCGACAAAACGCAGCAGTGAATCAGGTTGTTTACCCGTTTTTACAGCGGCGATACGCTGGAAAATACTGGTATGCTTGGAGGTTTGTGGCGTACTTTCCATTTTCGCTCGAATTGGGTTCAAGTCAACGTATGCCATACAGGCAATAACGGCTCGTTGGTCTAAGAGCGCTTGAGATTTGAATCTTCCTTCCCAAAATCTGCCTGTACATTCATCCTCTTTGTTTGCTTCTCTAGCAATGTACTCGTTCAAATCACGCATAAACCAACTTATGTCATACAAGCGTTTACGATTTACTTCGGCAATTTGATCCACCGTGAGCTGCTCATATTCGCTTAGCTCTTCACCGCGCATGAATTTTTGCGTAAGCAGAGTGCCTCTGTGTAATTGATGCCAGCGAGTAAGTACCTCTTTTTTCGACCAACTCTCAGCAAGGTTTTTATCTACAAACAACACCACGTGAGTATGATTGTTCATAACCGCATAAGCCGCGATATCGATAGCAAAGACCGAACCTAAAAATAATAGACGAGATTCCACCCAGCCTCGTCGATGCTCATAACTTTGCCCGGTAAATTTATTTTCACCACATAAAAATGACTGTCTTACACATCTGGATACACAATGATAATAAGGAGTATCGATTAAACTTATTTGATTTTTTCGAGCTTGCGGCATACATCATCCTTCCTTGGTTGATTGAAGACTTTTAAGTTTAGCCGAGAGTTGAGAATTTAATAGTATTGAAATAGACACATGAGCATAACCTGTTTCAAAACTGAAAGGTTTTAAACTTAATCCAGCCGTAAAATTGTTTACTTCAAGTTGTCATCCAAAGGTGGGTGTCTTGATAACGGCCTAGAGTCTTGATAACGGCCTCAATAACTAAGCATGGGTGTCTTAATAATTAATCTAAACATGGGTGTCTTAATAGTGAGTTTGGCTTGAAATCAAAATGGAAAGGCAAGTGATAGCGTTTGCGCAAGCAATGTTAATTTTGAAGTATATAACCGAGTTGTCAGTGTGACAGTGACTGACGGAGAACAAATTAACAAATGCCTTAAAATGTTAAATTTAGCCCGCCAGATTTTGAGCTCTTTTAATTAGAGAACCATCGGTATTTAAAAGTTAATTGTCAGTATACCTTCCATTACTTAAAGCCCAGCATGATATTGACTAACTGTTGATTCCGGCACCATAGCATTTAACGTTGCCTCCACCATTTTATCTCCCGCGAGTAATTGTTCGAATTGATGAATTAACGCAATTTTATCCGGAGAAACTTTATCGCCAGCACCAATGTTAGTTAAATCAATCATAAAACCATCAAATAAGTCAGCCAAATCATGTATCACCTGCATATTCAAAAACTGGTCTTCGTTGTAAATGCTAGGGTAACCCGCTTTTTGTTTATCAATGGCAAAAGACATCCCTTTAAGATTAGTAATACTAGTGGATTTATCACAAGACAGCATACATCCGTTATCTATTCTCGGTTTTTCACAACCGACACTTTGCTGGAAGAAACACTGTCGGCTAGTCATCAGTAAAATTGGGTGATAGATGCTGTAAAATAGTTTGAAATTGTCAGGACGTGCAATGTTTTTCATTTGCATACGATTAAGCTCATTCGAAATAAATGCGCCACTACAATCAAAATCTTCTTTCATTGCCATCAATGCATACGAGTTGGTTGTATTTAAAAATGGTCCTGCTATCCACTTTATTCCTAACTGATTAGCACGGTAAGCAATACCTGTATTGTTGGTAACGATTAATGGCGGCATAACTTTTTCCAAAATATTAATTGCCACATCATAATCTTTGCCAATTAATACTGCTGGAAACCATGGTATCAGGCGCGGATTGTCAGCCAAAAAGTCAACGTACTTCGTGCAATCACGTTTATAAGCATCGGGTAATTTAAAGTAAATATCAGCGCTGGAAACCTCTGCCAAAGCAACATCTGCTTGGTCACAAATTAATATGGAAAGCTTAACGTTAGTATCTGCAGTTTTTGGGTAATTTTTCAATTTAGGTAATGTCACAGGAGGGATCAACGCTTGCGCACCATTAAGCAATCTAATCGCTTCATTTTTCAAGGTTGTCATTTCACTAAAAGGCACAGTTAACCCAGTTGACAGATGCTGAGTATCAATGCTTTGGAGCTCATAATCCCCATTCCCCAAACTTCTAAAGCGTTTCTCTAAGACCTGTTCGTCAATCGCATTTTTATCACTTTTTGCTAATAAACTGCTCGATTGTAATGTAAAACTTTTGCTTCGCCCTTGAGATACTTGAGCCTCAGTGCTTCGATAAAAAGCTCCATCATCGGTGCGAATATTTAGGGTTAATTGACTACCTTGCTGACCAGAAAAAACTAAGATTAAAGGGACTTTATCTATACTCAAATACTGAATTTTTTCTCGTACAATATCATGAAGCTCATTTTTTTCTTGATAAAGAGTTTGCTTCACTTCTTGTATTTGTACCACTGATATACGATTGCTGTCGTCGTTAGAGGTGGCTTTAGCAATGGCATGGTTTTTAGAGTTGTCTCGAGGGTTATCGATAAACATTGACTGATTCAAGTCACCGCGCAAAAACGCATTTGAAAAATCCCGATTAAAGACTTTATACAAGCGCTCACCATCTTCAAGCAATTCGCCGGTTTCAATAAAACCGTCGATTTGTTTACGAAAACTATCTACTACCGTATGTACGTAACTTGCACCTTTTATTCGTCCTTCAATTTTAAACGAATAAACACCGGCTTCTATGAGTGCTGGCAGATCAAAGAATGCCGAGTTATCTTTAAGATTAAGGGGGAAATTGTGCCCCGACTCGGTGGTTTCATATTCTTCACGGCACGCTTGACTACAGCGGCCACGATTCCCCGAATTACCAGCGCTTGCAGAAGTTGAATAACACAACCCCGAGAACGCCACGCACAATGAACCATGAACGAACACTTCAGTTAAAATATCGTGTTCACGGCTAACTGCAGTTAAGGCTGTTATTTCTCGTAGGTTTAACTCTCTAGATAAATTAACCCTTGAGGCCCCTAATTTTTTTAGGAAAGCTATTTGGCCCGCATTATGAGTAGTGAGCTGTGTAGAAGCATGAATATCCAAGCTGGGAAAATGTTTTTTAATCAGGTTAAACATACCTATATCTTGAACAATTACACCGTCTAAAGTGGTGTTTACTAGCTTACTGAGTAATTTAGCTAAGGTCGTAAACTCTTGCTCTAGAATCACAATATTCAAGGTTAGAAATATTTCGCAATCATATTGATGGGCTAAGCGAATTACCCCAACAAGTTGTTCAAAAGAAATATTAGACGCGCGATTACGGGCATTAAAGTTGTCTAAACCACAATAAACGGCATCGGCACCCGCAATAATGGCCGCTTTAATGGCATCAATATCTCCACCTGGGGCTAATAATTCAATTTTTTGTGTGGTTTGGAGATTATTCATGCCGATATTACTCATTTAGGTGCGATTCATTGGGGGTGATACTCACAGAAGTATTATAAGTCCTGTAATTTTATGCTGGCGATTTTACCTGTATCTTTAGCCAATGAATATGACTAGAGTAGATTATTATCTGTAAATACTGCAAAGTACCAAATTAAGCTACTCAAAACATGAGATAAATGTCATCAGAGCTAACTTTGAAGAACACTAGAACGATAAACTATGACACTGCCAATACTTTACTCATTACGAAACTGTCCTTATGCGATGCGAGCTAGAATAGCTCTTTTCAAAGCCAATCAATCTGTTGCTGTGCGCGAAGTAAATTTAAACAATAAACCCGTAGAAATGCTCGACGCTTCAGCCAAAGGGACTGTGCCAATTTTAGTTGTAGGTGATGAATTACAACCATCGTTGATCGTTGATGAAAGCCTTGAGGTTATGTTGTGGGCCTTGGCTCAGAATGATCCTGACGATCTACTTCGTAAAGATGATCCAGTGGCACTACCTTCAATGCTTTCAATGATTGCACGTTTTGATGACGAATTTAAAACTCGCTTAAATGCCTATAAATGCGCACAACGATATCGAGAAAATAATCTGACTGAATGCAGGCAGGCTTGTGAGATTTATATTCAAGAATTAGAAGGTCTATTATCAGTTGAGAACGCTAAAAAGAATACTAACAAAGCCAGTTATATCATGTCAGACAGAGAAAGCTTAGTTGATATCGCACTTTTACCCTTTATTCGTCAATTTGCTAAAGTAGAACGCCAATGGTATCAGCAATCCCCTTATCCCAATTTGAAAAAATGGCTTAAGCATTACCTACAAAGTGTGATGTTCACCAAGGTAATGACAAAGTTTGAGGTATGGGATGCGAGCAAATAGCCCTGTCACTTCTGGATAAAAGTCATACTATTTTCTAACAACCCAGCTACCATCTGCTCCACGGCAAGCAACTCCATGCACTATCTCAGCGTTCCCTCCAATGGTTGCATCAACAGTATATTCGCGACATGTTTGACCATCAATTAAGTACGTTTTGGTAGGTACCACGCGGTATTCATATCCTGTATCCGGGTTATACCATTGTGTTGCAACGCCAGTACGAATCGTTTCTAGAGAATGGGAAATATATATTCGTTCATGTCGATTCATATGACGCCCCACATTGCCGCCTATATGTATTTCAACCGTTGGGCCGACAATTGTAGCTTTCGCGCGGGCCTCACCTTTGCCAATCTCATGACCGATTACGCCACCGATAATTAAACCTGTGAGCGGGTTTGCTCCTCCACCATGACCATGGTGTATACCTCCGCGCCCCGCACAAGAAGATAACAATAAAACACTGATGCAAGACAAAGCGATGACTACTTTTTTAGAACCTGTAAACATTATAAGTACCTCTCTATTTGGCATGACCGAATTTGGTGTAAAAAAACAAAATGCCTACTCTCCAGTAAGTTAATTCATAAATGCAAGATTATCTTGAGACGCATGGAGTTTTTTACTGAGAATGCAATCAATATTAACGATCAAATATTGAAAGAAGGTGCAGGTAATGTGGAGAAAATGCAGATTTCGTATCTACAGACAAAAAGAAATAAACAGGACACCCATAACTAGCACGTGAATAAACAGGACACCCACCGCAAAGTTTCGTATTCGGCGCTATTGATGTAGGAATAAACAAGACACCCATAATTAGCAAGTGAATAAACAGGACACCCATCGCAAAGTTTCGTATTCGGCGCTATTGATGTAGGAATAAACAAGACACCCATAATTAGCAAGTGAATAAACAGGACACCCATCGCAAAGTTTCGTATTCGGCGCTATTGATGTAGGAATAAACAAGACACCCATGTTTAGCCATGTATGCAAAACTCAAAAAGATATCTATGAATTTATAACAAAGATATCTCAGGTTTAGCTTTTTCGGAAAACATCATAAAAGAATCAATCTACTGGCAAACTCGCTATAACCACCCTTTCTGATTGGCAATTCGCGCCGCATCAACTCGGTTGGTCGCATTCATCTTAGATATGGCTTCTGAAAGATAGTTACGCACTGTGCCTTGCGCAATAAATAATTTCTCTGAAATTTCAGCGGTAGACAAGCCTTCAGCCGCAAGTTTTAGTGCTTTACGCTCTTTGCTGTTAAGTGGATCCTTATCCCCTAACGCCATCATGGCTAGCTCGGTATCAATTACTCGCTCGCCGCTTATCACTTTACGTAAACTGGTAATTAAATAGTTACTGGGAGCTTCTTTGAGCACGATCCCCCGTACCCCAGCCTCAATTGCTCGACGCATATAGCCGGCTTTGGCGAAAGTCGTCATGATCACAATTTTTATGCTTGGATGTTGCTTCTGCAAGGTTTCGGCAAGTTCGATGCCCGTCATATGTGGCATTTCAATATCGGTCAATACAATATCGGGGATTACATCTGAACTATTAATAAAACTAAGCGCTTTTGCCCCATCACCACAAGACGCCACTACCTTTATATCTGATTCAAAACCAATTAATGCGGTCAGTGCATCGAGCACTAAGGTTTGATCTTCAGCAATAACTAAATTTGTAGTCATTAAATTTCCCTTTTCAATTAATTCATTTCTTAACACCAGCGGTTAGCCTTAAGACAATGCGACGCTTATTAAAAGGTGCATCCCCTTGTCATGCTTAATAAGCAAAGTACCATCAATCATCTCTAAGCGTTCTTGCATACCGGTTAAACCATTTCCAGCTTTATAGGGCATATTGGACTTACTGCCGTTATCCCCAATACGCATATTCATTATGTCACCGTCAATATACGCCTCAATATAGGCTTTACTCGCATCACTATGACGCAGAATATTAGTCACTGCTTCTTTGGCAACAAACGCCATTTGCAACTCAATATTTACCGGCAGGTCCACTTCACTCAACTTATTTGTCGTTAATGCTACTTCGATATTGGCATTTTCGAGCAATTTAGTCAGAGTCTGTAATTCGCTTTGCAATGAGAGTTTTTTCATGCCTGAAACTGCTCTCCTTACATCAGACAAGACGTCGCGGGAAACGGCACTAAGCTCAGCAAGTTGCGTTTTTGCTTCGTCGGTGCGGTCGTGTTGGAGGAGTTTTTCTGCTAGCTCAGCCTTTAGTGCAATAGTTGAAAGAGTATGCCCAACTAAATCGTGTAAATCTCGACCTATGCGCTCTCGCTCGGCAATGGCACTAACCTGCGCTAGTTCATTTGCAGCATGCTGTTTGTGTATTTCAATGAAGGCTTCTTTTCTTTCCAGTAATCCAAATGCGAATAATGCCAAACACGCAAAAACTGAGGGGATTAGATAACGTAAATCAACGGTTTGATAGTGCATCACCGAAGCAACCATAGCACTCAAAACAATTAAAAGACTAATTGCACGTACCCAACCACGGCCATGATAGCCTATCAAAAAAGTCGCAAAGCCAAATAAAAATAACCCTGCAAAATTGAGCAACGTGCCACCTATACAAGCTAACACAAGGCAAATGATTGGCAATATCACAGCCGTTCCACTAGCAAAAACAGCCCAAATATAAAACACGATAAAGGATACATAAATACCGATAGAAGCAATCAAATGATTAGTACTAAGAGTATTGGAACCGATAAACAGGGGAACGAAATAAAAAAATGAAAAAACGAGTGAAATGAAAGACCATTTCTTGCGCTCACCACGCCCAAGGGCGGGCAAGCTTATATTGCTGTTTGGTATAGTGTTAGCCATTTTATTTCCTTGTGATTATTACATCATCACTTAGCAAGGCTTGCTGTAAAAGCCGCATCCTTTAGTGCCTTACTTTGACTGCCAGTTGCACCTTTGATGTTGGCATAGCGCTTTTCTTGGATATAAATACTGACAATATATACCACTACAATTACAGCCGGTACAGATACAAATACATGCTCAGGGGCACCAAAGTAGCAGGTCACAATCGCAATAGTTCGAGTAATAGCATGGAAATATCCAACCCAATGCTGAATTGCCCATGATAACGGCATCCACATTAATCCGGCAAGAATACCAACTGACATAGGAATCGATTCATTTTCTTTAGTTGCGAAAGGCATGACGATGGCAAACACTAACAACGCCATTACTACTCCTGCCATAAACAGGTTATCAAATTCATTTTTAAGGCCTTTGCGGTTAAAGAAGTCTTCACCGGTGAGCTTGGCAAAGAAAATCCCCAAATAGAAAATAGCACCACAACCTAACCATACTGACCATACTTTTATTTCCATTGATTCAACAAAAAAGCCGATAAAGCCAATAATGCTCCAAACTATCATTCCAGCTAAAGGCATCGCTAAAAAACGACGTTGACGAAACTGTTCGCGTTGCTGATCTAAGGTTAATATTTTCATTTTTTAACTCGCTAGTTGTTTAAAAGACGAGTTTATTATTGCCAAAGTGTGAACAAAGAATAAGGCACAAATGTCACCAATAAGATGTGACATTTGTCACAAAAGAAACATAGAGGCCGGCTCTGAGGTATTAATAACTAATTCTTAGCATAATGGGTATTTGATAAGTTCTTTATGTAAGTATTAACGATTGCGCTTGCTACTAGATGACTTGGCAAGCCGTTTTCCCCGCCCTAGAAATTCACCTTTTCGCTTAGATTTGAGCTTAGGATCAGGCTCAAAATTACCGTAAAGCTCTCCATCAGAGGTTTTTACTGATGCCTTCTTATTGGGTGTAAAACCAGAGATGATTTCACGCGGCAACTTACAACCAATCACCCGTTCAATTGTTTGCAACTGTTTTGATTCATCCTCACTGAACAATGATAAAGCTAAGCCAGTGTTATCAGCACGCCCAGTGCGACCGATGCGATGCACATAATCTTCGGCAACATACGGCAAGTCAAAATTAATCACGCAAGGTAGTTGGTTTACATCAATACCTCGAGAGGCAATATCAGTAGCAACCAAAACTTGAATATTACCGTTACTAAATCCATCTAATGCTAGCGTGCGTGCATGCTGGGTTCGGTTCGCATGGATTGAATCCGCGCTAATACCGGCATTTTTTAGCTGGGATACTAAATCATCGGCTCCGCGCTTAGTGCGACAAAATACCAACAGTTGATGCCATTTATTTTTCTTGATCAGGTATATCAGCGCTTCACTTTTCCGGGCTTTGTCGACGGGATGTATCAATTGCT
Source organism: Alteromonas sp. M12 (assembly GCF_037478005.1). Lineage (NCBI taxonomy): Bacteria > Pseudomonadati > Pseudomonadota > Gammaproteobacteria > Alteromonadales > Alteromonadaceae > Alteromonas > Alteromonas sp. M12. Next base: position 3,683,998 of record NZ_CP144164.1, read on the forward strand.
TAACTGAATCGACAGTGCTATTAGCCGTCGTCACTTCAATCACAAGAGGGTTATTCAACATACTTTTAGCTAGGGCTTTTATTGATTTAGAAAATGTCGCTGAAAACATTAAAGTTTGACGTTGGTTGGGTAACAAGTTTTGGATGCTGCGAATGTCGTCGATAAAACCCAATTCCAACATACGGTCAGCCTCATCTAAGACCAATATTTCAAGTTGTTCAAAGTTAATCGCTTGTTGATGATACAAATCAATGAGACGACCAGGTGTAGCGACTAAGATATCCAAACCATCTTTCAGCATTGATATCTGGGGTTCTATCCTGACACCACCGAAGACCGCTCCACAACGGATTGCCATATTACAACAGTAATTTTCTACACTCTTTGCAACCTGAGAGGCGAGTTCTCGTGTTGGCACAATGATCAACCCACGTACGTTTTTTGCAAGTGGATTAGTGCCACCAGATAATAGCTGTGCAACTGGCAGTGCAAAAGCCGCCGTTTTACCCGTGCCAGTCTGGGCCATAGCCATGACATCACGTCCATCAAGCACTGCCGGAATAGCTTCAATCTGTATGGGTGATGGTGTTGTGTAACTTTTTTCGGCAAGAGTATTCAACAACGCGTCACACAGGCCTAACAAACGAAAAGACATAGAGTAAGTATTCCTTGGAAAGATTAATATTTTCTAAACAGTGGAATTGAGATCTGTATTTGATTTATTGATAGCGCAAACCAAAGGTATAACAAAACCGTAAATATAAGTACTGAAATCAGGATATTTGAGATTACAAAAAGCAAACCGACAGAAGACTATTTAAAAGTTCTCAAATCTATTGCTTTTTGCGTACTTTAATAATTAGCTAATTGACGTGGGTGTCCTGATAATATATTGAATGATTTCCTACAACATTTAAGAAGACACCCATGATTATATCTTTTCATCTAACTTAATTATTCGCCTGAATTAACATGGGTGTCCTGATAATTCGATAACTAACATGGGAGTCTTGATAATTTAATGAATAATTTCCTACCCAATAGGTCAAAACGATACATTCGGTGCTCTAAATTTCCCAATAAGGTAAACCTAGAATACAAAAAGTAATACCTATCTAGATTGATCGATTTAAGATGTTGAACCGTAGTAGTTTTGAAATTTAAGACCCTATTTACTCTTAATATGGAGATTTAAATGGATCGCTATATAGTTCGAAAGCCTTTCGGCGAATCGTTTACATATCAGTATCCCACAGGGAAAACGGTTAAAAATAAGGGAATTAAGCGTTGGGTGCGAAGCTTAGCAATACCACCAGCATGGCAAGAAGTGCAGATTGATCTTGATCGCAGTGCCAAAATATTAGCCTTTGGTCGAGATGCACAAAACCGCAAACAATACATTTATAACCCCAAGTGGACAGAGCAAGCTAGCGAACAAAAATTTGAACGAATTTTACGATTCGCCAAAGAATTATCTACGATGCGAAGAGTCACCGGACAACATATAACACGCCGTCCCATCGATGAAAAAGCCGTTCTAGCTTGTATGACGCGTATGCTCGATGAAGCCTTTTTCAGGCCTGGCAACCCCACTTATACCCGTGACAACCAAACATACGGTTTAACCACCTTGCGAGTCAAACACATGAGTTTTGACGATGGTCAGGTTCAATTTGATTACATTGGCAAAAGTCAGCAACCTCAACACCGGGAAGTCGACGATAAACACGTAAGCAAGGTTTTAACCCATCTCGAAAAAATGGCTGGCTATGAGTTGTTTGACGTTACCTTGCCTGATGGCGAACGCAAAAAAATCAACGCGCAAGATTTAAATCAATATATTGCCGAAGTTATGGGTGAAGACTTCAGCGCAAAATACTTTCGAACATGGGCCGGAACCGTACTTATGGCAATCGCCCTTGAGGAACTTGGCCCGGCAAGTGACCAGAAACTAAATAAGAGTAATGTATTAACCGCTGTTAAAAAGGTCGCAAGCGAATTAGGTAACACACCCGCAGTATGCCGCTCAAATTACATTCATCCCAACGTCATATTACATTACGAAAGTGGACGGACTCTTGCTTATTTCCGCAAGCAACTTAAACGCTCGCGAGCCAAATATTTCAGTCCAGACGAAAAAGCAACGTTGAAACTACTCGAATATTTAGTCGCGACTTAATATTCAAACATATAAACTTTTTAGTACTATTTATTACTTTTAAAGTCACAATTACCGTCACTCACCTTTATCCAACAAAGCATTAAACGCCAATATTTATACGTCGCTTTTAACAAGACACCCATGATTATATTATTCTGAGCATTTAAATTACTTACTCGTTAACATGGGTGTCCTTATAATTCTTATAATTTTCTAATGTCCGTGGATTAATGAGCCAACTATTCGTCTAAATTGTCTTTCGTCGGAAGGTATTTATAACCACTTATCATTGAAGACACCAAAGCAGTTTTTTCTCTACGCTCACTAATAACAACGCCGATAATATGTAATGGAATTAAGCACAATAGCGCATAAAAAGCGTAGACATGTGCAGTGATAAATGGCTTTCGAAGTTCGCGCATTTTTTGGTAAGCTTGTTCATCAACATTTTCTTTAGAATAGGGTTTAATGCTATCAAGTTTACTGCTATCAACTGCAATACTTTTAGCAAAATATTGCCCCAATGGAGGATAATAAATATCAGTACCTGCGATAACTAAACCACTAATCATTTGAATACACATTGATAACAATAGCGCCCCTACCATAAGCTTCCCTAGCGGGTTGTGCCCTTTGTATTTTTTATGGGGTTGTTGTTTAAAGTCGGCTAACTCTTTAGTAAATCCTTTAGCAAATGGTAGAGTCTTATGCCAGCGTTCATATCCTTTACCGAAAAACCCCATAACAACTCTTAACAACAAGTTAGCTGCAAACACGTAACCAGTTAAGACATGAACGGTTTTAAGTAGAATTTTGCCATCAACGCTTACTCCTAAAGTTTTCGCATTAAAAATAATTAAGCCGAAACCCAGTAACATCGTGATTGTGAGAACATTTATCCAATGAAATAGTCGCAAATATTGACTCCAAACATAGACTTGTTGATATTGAGTATTCATATTCACCTCGATGTAGTCAGGAAATTTACTGTCTTTTCAGCATAAATGATTAAGATGTTCAATTCATTGATCTGGCGCATAACCTAAGCTTCTTACTTAACAAGATACTTAACAAGACACCCATGATTATTTTATTCCGCGTATTTAAATTACCTGCTCGTTAACATGGGTGTCCTGATAATTTCCGAGCATTTAATTTACCTACCCGTTAACATGGGTGTCCTGATAATTCATTCCAGCCCGTTAACATGGGTGTCCTGATAATTCATTCCAGCCCGTTAACATGGGTGTCCTGATAATTCGGATAATTCTCAAGATGTGTTTAAGCGGTTTAAGGCTGGCTTGAAGCTGCAGATAGATAATCGGGTAAACCAGTTCCCTGCTGATGAAGCCCTGTTATTCGGTCTCTAGGGTATTTCTTTGTTTATTACTGTGTTGGTAATTAAAACTGATCATCTCGAATAAAAGCAAAATGTGTCACCGTAATAAGTAGTTGAAAGTCATGCCAATGCGCAGCTAAATCTCGTAGTTACTAGTTTTAACTTTTATAAGGCGACATATCTAAACCACCATGATCACTAGAAATAACTCACTTTGTTGGTTAATCTGTGTATATGAATAAAAACCGATAAGTGCCATGGTACTAAATTTTTTTAGTCTTATTTGTCGTATCTCCGTGCTGATTTTATTTTTGGTAGGTTTTAACGGGGTTTATGCTGCCGACCAAGCAAATGTATCTTACCAGTTTTATTCGGTTGAGCAGCCAGTCGTTGCGCATCAGTCTTCTGTATACCATGTTGTATCAGATCAAGATGATTTAATCTGGCTGGCCACAGATACAGACGGTTTGGTCCGTTACGATGGTTATAGTTATCAAGCTTGGTCAAAAGTACTACTAAACGGACACGAAAATGCCAACATTTCCAAACTGTACCTTGACCAAGGAGTCATATGGGCCGCGACTTGGGGAATGGGCATAATAAGATGGGAATCTGCCAGTCAAACAAAAACGAATTATCGAGTTGAGACCGATAAACCATCGATCAGTAATGACCATGTACAAACCTTTTTCAAAGACAGTCTTAATAGGTTATGGATCGGCACCCTATCGGGACTCAATTTTATCAACCTTTCAAATCCTGATTTAGTGCACAGCTTGCCATCTGAAAACCCACTCAGTAATGTGAGGATATGGTGGATGCAAGAGTCAGATACTGCCCTTTGGGTGGCGACGTCAAATGGCTTATATAAGCTTTCAAAAGATCTCTCGAAGTGGCAAGGATATACGCTCACTGGAGATATCCCTGAAAAAAGTCGTTCGAATGAAATTCGTACCCTACAGCTTGTTCAAGATGAACTTTGGGTAGGCACAGATAGTGGACTATTTATATTTGATCAAGCTTCTTCTGCATTCAAGCCTATTAGCTTAACCCAAAATCAACAGCAATCATCCAATGTAAGAATCAATGACATTCAACCAGACGCTGAGAAGAAAACAGTGTTCGTTGGCACTAACAACGGTATATATCGTTTGCAAGCGGACACCTATTCACTATTAATCAAAGATGGAAAAGCATCAGATCTGTTAGGAACTGATATTAGAAGTTTATTTTTAGACCAAACCGGAAGCATATGGGCAGGGGCAAGAGACAAGGGTTTATTTATTGGTATACGGACTGAAAGTCGTTTTACTCAACTGTTACAAAATACAGACTTCCCCACGGCCTTAAATGGGAAGCTTGCGGTGAAATCGATTCATTACTCTCATTCAAATGAACTTTGGCTAGCGACCAACGACGGGGTATACCGGCGTTATAATTCGTCACTTGAAAACGCGTGGCAATTTATACCTTTCCCAAATAACTATAAAACAGACGAAATTAGCGTCCTTTTTGTCGATAGCACAAACAATTTATGGGTCGGTGCTAACAATAAGGTGTTCCGAAGCAAAGTGTCTAAACCAATGGCGCTAGAAGAATATTTCGGTTTTGCTGACTTGGCCTTGAAAGACGTTCGATTGACGGCGATATACGAAGATAATGATAATAAAATCTATTTTGGTATTTGGGGAGTAGGCATTGCTCAACTTTCTATTGAGGAAAATCGACTAACTTGGATTGACCAAAGCATCTCGAATATACGCAGTAATATGGCCTATTCCATATTTCAGTTAGCCAACGGTAACCTTTACGCTGCGACACGATTTTCAGGAATAATCCCGCTCGGCTCGAGCCCCAAATTAGCTACCGCTGTTTCCTCCTCGCAACTCTATTGCGCCCATGTTGATATGAACAATACGCTATGGCTTTGTTCTGACGAGGGCTTGTGGCGAGTCCCCCCCGAAACAGGCGCTACTGTACAATATAGCCTTCAAGATGGTTTGCCATCAAAACGCATTTTAGGTATCACCCACGACAACAACGGAATGATATGGGTCGCTACAAATCAAAGTTTAATATCTATTAATCCTAACAATGAGCATATTCAGCGAGTGGGTATTGCTCATGGTTTGCCTATCGAGACCTTTACAGAACACGGGATCAAGCGTTCAGAAACAGGTATAATTACGCTGGCTAGTTCACAGGGCGCTTTTGAATTTAACCCAAGTAACATGTTTACAGACATATCGCCTTCTCATGTGCGATTAACCCAAATATCTATTGGTTACGAAAAAGAAAAACACGACGCGATTTATTCACAGTCTAGCTTTGAGTTAACCCATGATCATGGTCCGGTCCGTTTACAATTTAGTGTGACAGACTTTAGAGAGTCGAGCAAAAACATGTTCCGCTATCGTTTAACTGGTCGAGACCCAGATTGGACCGATTGGAGTTTAGATAATCATTTGGTGCTGAGAAACCTGCCAATTGGTGACAACATATTGGAAATCGAAGGTAAAAATAGTCAAGGGACAATTACCGCAGAGTCGCTAAAACTTCACTTTAAGGTCACCGCACCATGGTGGATGAACAAGGCTTTGATATTTTTAATTTTCATCATCTTTGTTTTTCTTATTTGGACCATCATCAAATGGAGAACCCAGCATTTGGCAAAAGTTGCCGCAAAACTTGAGCGCGATGTGCAAGAAAGAACCCAACAACTAGAAGAAGCTAATCTGACTTTGAGTCGATTAGCTGAAACGGATCATTTAACTGGGTTAACGAATCGACGAGGCTTTTTGAGAGCCTTTACGTTTGCACAAGAACTTAGAAAAAGGTCAGCTAATCCATTGGCGATTTTATTACTGGATGTCGATTATTTTAAGAAGTTTAATGATACTTATGGTCACCAAGCTGGAGATGACTGTTTAAAACTGATCGCTGATACTTTATCTGAAATACTACGTTCTCAAGATGTATTGGCTAGATGGGGAGGCGAGGAATTTGCGCTATTGTTGCCAAACACAGAACAAGCTGGAGCCGTGACTTTAGCTGAGAAGCTAAGGTTGGCCGCGCAGCAAGCTATCCATAAGAAATTTAACGTACATACTTGCGCCACTTTAACTATAGGCGTGGTTGCTAACCTTGAACCAAATATCTCATTAGAAAAGTGGTTGCAGCGAGCAGATAGTGCCTTATACAAAGGAAAAGAATCCGGACGAAACCAGGTAGTTGTTTACCAGAATGAATAACGAGTAGCGTCCTAATTTACTCAATCGGTTAATCCCCTAAAAAGGTCAAAAATACCAAATCGACCATGACTTACCGTTAATTTTGCTTAACCTAGTGCTATGTATTGAAAAACAGCCCCCCTTGTAAGCAACCGTGAGGGGGCAAAGACTGAAACGGTTAAACAAGAAAACGCTTTAACAAGACACCCATGATTAAATTTTATAGCGTTACGAGGTTATCGGTCCTAACTAAGGTGGGTGTCCTGATTATATGCTTGCTTATTAAGGTGGGTGTCCTGATTATTTTTGATTGCCGAGAACTTAAAATAAATACTCGTTAACATGGGTGTCTTAATAATTTTATAATTTTTTTAATAATTTTGATAATCCCTTCTCAAAACAAAGGTCGCCAATCCAAGAGCATGATTGCCACTTTTTAGTGCAGACTTTTTTAAATTTTCATGTCGGTGCGAATAGATATGTAGTCCCTAGCACCAAAACTCGATTAAACACTGCTTTTAGGCTGACAAAAGTTTAGATGTGAAAAAGGAATAAAACTTGCTCATATTGCTCGAAATTGAATTACTGAGAGCAAAATTATGCAAGCATTTATCGATAACATCCCAAAAGCCGAGCTACATGTTCATTTGGAAGGCACTTTAGAGCCAGAGCTTAGTTTCGCATTGGCGAAGAAAAACGGTATTCCACTACCCTATAAAACCCCCGAAGCATTGGTTGAAGCATATGACTTCACCGATCTCCCATCGTTTCTAGAAATATACTATGCGGGTATGAATGTGCTTGTGGCAGAGTCCGATTTTTACGATTTAACCATGGCATATTTAACTAAGGCAAGTAATCAGAATATTGTATACGCCGAATTATTTTTTGACCCGCAGGCGCATACATCCCGTGGCATCGACTTTTCAATTGTGATCAACGGCATACATAAAGCGCAAGTTGACGCTGAACAAAAACTCGGTATAAAAAGTCAGTTAATCATGTGTTTTTTGCGTGAATTGTCTGCCGAGTCTGCCATGGAGCATCTGTCAATGGCAGAGCCTTATTTATCCTATTTAGTGGGCGTGGGACTTGATTCGAATGAACGCGACAATCCCCCCATAAAATTCAAACAAGTATTTAAAAAAGCAAGAGAGCTAGGACTTAAGCTAACCATGCATTGTGATGTGAATCAAAAAAACACGCTCACGCATATTGGACAATGTTTAGATGATATCAAGGTTGACCGCATTGACCATGGTGTTAACTCTCTAGAAGACGCTTCACTGGTTGCTAAATTGCGCGATAGCAAAATTGGATTAACGGTTTGTCCTGTGTCTAATAGGTTTGTGGTGCAATCACTTACCGCAAAAGAAATTAGAACCATGTTAGACGAGCAAATAATGGTAACGATAAATTCTGACGACCCAGCTTACTTCCGAGCTTACTTAAATGAAAATTTTATCGAACTACAAAAAGAGGGAGATTTTGATAAGCAGGACCTACAAACCCTTGTGGAAAATTCATTTCGCATAGCTTGGTTGCCAGAAACCGAGAAACAACAGTATCTATCGAGCATAAAAGATTATGTGGTAACTAGCTCTTAAGTCTTCGTAAAGAAAACAGGCTATCTATATTTCAATTAGATTGTGCTGCTTTAGATTTTAACAAGACACCCATGAATACGTGGTTATAGGTGTTTTAATTTCCTATGATTTAACGTGGGTGTCCTGATTATTTTGTGCTGCTTTAGATTTTAACAAGACTCCCATGAATACGTGGTTATAGGTGTTTTAATTTCCTATGATTTAACGTGGGTGTCCTGATTATTTTGTGCTGCTTTAGATTTTAACAAGACACCCATGAATGCGCGGTTATAGGTGTTTTAATTTCCTATGATTTAACGTGGGTGTCCTGATTATTCCTTCCTGATTACTCCTTTGATAGTTCCTATCCAAAAACATGATTCGTGGACGTTTCGTCTAACCCCATCTACGTTTTGCTTTACGAACTCAGTAAAAACCTCAGAACAATAATTCTTGTAGATATTGATCCCCCATGGATTCACTTTTGATTGTGGTCTGCCATTGGCTGGAGCCATACCTTCTGGCGCTCTGGTTATCTGGTCAACTTAAGGAATATTGCACTTTTTGGAAACGGCTGAAAAATTTGCCGGAGTATAAACCTCACCAAAACTGTACAAAAAATGAGCTATTTGGACGATATGAACTACACTATTCCAAATAAGGAGATGATTTTTATCTACTTATATTACGGTTGAAGTCTATCCGTATCCAATAGTTAAGAAATATAACAGGGAGAAGTTATGAAATTTATTCAATATATAAAGTTATTTCCATACGCGCTGCTATTACTTGGGCTGTCAGCGTGCACTCTAAACGTCGACGTATCAGAAGATGACGATCCAATTTCGGGTTCTAGTATTTATGAATTATTTGTCATTCAACCAGATATGGATGACGCGTTCAATATACTATTTGTTCCCGATGCATCCTATGGTGATCTAGCTGAATTGGCCAATCGTCAAGCCTTTGTAGATGACCTAACCAATGCGATTGAAAATAGCTACTGGCAAAACCAAGCGTATTATTTCAATCTAGGGCGCTTCAATTATTATTACACTCTCGAATCTGGAAGTGTCGTAGAAAACGAGCCCGATGAAGAAGGGAATTTTCGTTGTCCTTCAGTGACATGGCCTAGCTCTATTAGTTCAGACGGCGCTTTTGCCGATGCGACTATATTGATACACAGCAATAACTTACGCGATTGTGCTAACCCAGAATCCGGCCTCGCTACTGCAGAGCCGACAAGCTATGGAACTATTGTTCATGAAACTTCACACGCAGTGTTTGCCCTGCCCGACGAATATTGCTGTGATTCAAATTACAGTACTAACGTACCTATTCTGTATGCAACTGAGACTGCATGTGAAAATGATCCAATCAACGCGGCTTGGAGAAACTGTACAAGTTTCGTTTCAGATAGAGATGGGAACGACTGGTGGCGTTCAGAAGGCAATATCACGACCAATGCAATTATGTTATCAGGGGGAAATACAGTTTGGGAATTTGGTCCAGCTGACTGGGTGATCATGGAAGCGGCTTATCTTTCGTTTCCACATGCTAGCTCAAGTTCAACAGGAACCCCCGCAATCTTTGCACCAAATAATTGGAATCGTCCCTAATAAAGGAATATAACATGAGATATCTATTACTGATTTTAACGGCTTTATTGAGTACCTCGCCATTAGCGCAAACGATTAGCCAGATGCCAATCGAAACACCTAAATTTGAACCCGCAAAACAGCATAAACCGATGGCAAAGCCTGCAAATTACCAACGCATAGCGATTTTAAATATCAACTTAAAATATGACAAAGGTGAAGCGGTCAATGCAGAACTAGTGCGTTCACGAATTATCAAATCCGTTGCTCCCAAAGTCTTTACGCGACAGATGGGAGACTGGCAGGTGATCATTGACAACAACCCGAAAAATACATTTTTTGTTAATGATCCAGGTTATTTAGAAGTAGAAAACGATGATCAAAGCGAAGCTCCTTATCATTATGTCTCTCTGGGCGTTGATGTGGCTTGGGATCTAGTAATCCCCCTTTACAAAGATGGCCAAACAATCGATGCTTCGACGATTACCATAAAACGGGTGAAAGACGGAAAACAAATTTTCGAAACGAAAATTTAGCCTCACCATATAGGCCAGACTGCGCTGGCCTATTTTCAAATAGTTGGAAAGTGAAAATCCGCTGCTAAAAGTGACCTTTCCAAGCATTTTTATAATCACCAAACTGTAGAGTTAAACCTGCCCCTGCCGTTAACTTATATGCCTTGTAAAATCCAAGATTTGTGCAATTAACATTCATAGATGATGGTATCGAGTGAGGGAATTACTGTGAGACGCGGACCACCAAAACCATAGGCAGAAAAAGCAAAAGGGTACAGCCTTTACATTTCCAGGTGTCCACCGATATCCATACCCCCTATTACTTTCACCGTTACCTGGTGAAGTATCAACCACATGTCTCGTTGTTGTTTGGCGAACACAATTCTCACTTACAATACTTTTCCACTTGCTATTGCGCAACATCATAAGTCCAACCCGCGCTAGATCATGAGCTGAGAGATAAAGCCATCCCAAGCGGTCGACTTCTTTATCTGGCATAATATTCCAATGATAAGACGCGATACCAATAGGTCCGAATAGCTTTTCCGCGGCCCATTTACACAATCTTTTTCCCGTTGCTACGCCAAAGATTTTACCTAGAAGAGCGCTTGCCCCATTGTTATACTCAAACAACTTTCCAGGTTCCATTTCCATTGGCTAGCTGAGCACAAATTGGCTCCAGATATCGGCATTTTCAAAGTCATACGCGGAACTTCCACTGTAGTTATTTAATGAGTCTGTCCACTAAGTTAGCACGGCAAAACACCATAGAAGAAACCAATTTTTTGATATTAGTGCTTACGCGAGAACGAGGCTTTAGCCTCAAATTAATATGACTGTCCATAACAAGTTTTTTTCTACGAACCTGACCCCGCAGCTCTTCATAGTCTCGTTTGTGACGGTCCATGTAATTCTGTGTAATTCGTTGCAAGCTACTTGTAATCTTTATTGTTGTATCAGGAGACACGCCGATCGCAGCCATATAGAAAATCAGCTTTATCCCCACTTGGTAGTCTTTCAATCTATTCGTTTTTTTTGAGAGACGCTGGCAATACAATCGTTTGGAAGGCGTAACTGGCTTTCCAATACTCGGCGACAGGGTCCCACCCCTGAAACACAGCAACGATGTCGTATTCAGGGAATACCATGATCCGCTGTCCCCCAAGTCCATACCCTCCGAAAACCGTTGTGCTTCCGTTTGTCTGATTAGGTATCCACCATTGATAGCCGTATTCAGTGGAATTATCGCTCGCCTTGCTCGAGGCATCCGCATTATAAGGTGTTACAGAACTGCGAACCCATTCTTCAGATATGACTCTCTCGCCGTCCCATAACCCATTTCGCAAGTAGAGATAGCCAATCCGCGCCATGTCATGTGCTGTCAGGTAAAGTCCACCTTCAGTATCGGCCTCGTTATCGGGCGTGATTTTCCAATGAAAATTATCGATACCAATTGGGCTGAAGAGTTTTTCCTTCGCCCAAGCATCGACGCGTTGACCAGTCGCTTCGTGCAGGATTTTTCCGAGAAGAACGCTCACCCCATCATTATATTGGAAGACTGTGCCGGGCTCTGCATACATAGGTTGGTCAAGGATGAACTGAATCCAATCCTCGGAGTTTTCAAGGGCGTAAGTACTGTCGGTTTCAGAGCCGAAACCATTCTCATCATCCCACGCGATACCGCTACGCATGGTCAGGAGATCACCAATCGTAATTCGCGCTTTGCGCGGGTCAGACTTATCGAATACATAGTCATTTAAAAAGGACAAAGCCAGTGTATCGGTTCCTTCGATAAATCCTTCGTCGACAGCGATACCAAATGCAGCGGAATTAATGCTTTTCGTGACTGACTGGACAGTATGCAGATCGGTTCCCTGATAATAAGGATGCAGTTCAGGATTATCGTAATTATAGATTGGATTGCTAAAGTTTGGCGTTAATCGCTCATCTGGATCAAGGCTAGACGCCAACGCGGCATAGTCCCGCTCGATCTTTTTTTCGGCGACGATGCGGCCGTGTCGTATGAGTAGAAAATGATCAACCCGGCCGTATTCTCCGGCTACCAGATCTTCGATGAACTGATTAACGGGCTCGGGATTGAAACCTTCCGCTGCGAGGGAAGAGTATTCCCATTCTTCCTGCGGCCATGAAATATCTGGAACGTTTTCGGAAGTGCTAACTGGGGCGGCGTCTTCGTTTTTAGAAGCAACGCAAGCCACCGTCAAAAACGCCAAGCCACCAATTGTCAACAAACGTATTCTTTTAAAGGCATTTTTCAAAAAGTGTGTCTTCACGGTGTATCCCCTTTTTTAAGATTAAGAGTAGTTGACAACACTATTCTATGCAACAGGTGCTACTTTTTGAGCTTTGTGCTTGCTGGCTTGTTTGCTGTGCAGGTTTAAATTGAGTGAAATATTGTTTCGTGACTAAAAATTTGCGCGACCAGAGCAGATAAAAAGCATTTAATTGGACAGCCATGTTAATACCGCAAAAGCCATCATGATTACCCACCCTCATAGCTAAGCAATCCTCTCAACATAGTTGACTTATTAAGTGTCTGAAAATGACGTGCAGGCAAGGCAACCTTTTAAAGCAGAGTCACAATGTTCGCACTAGTGAAATTGGCATTAGAACCGAATAAACACAGCCCACAAGAACGAAACTTTGGACTCAAATTAAGATGACTGTCCATATAAGTTGTGTTCAACGGATCTGACCTCGCAGATCACAAAAAGCCGGTCGAACACAGCGGGATACGCAATGATAATATGGGGTATCTAAGAGACTGATTAGTCGTTTCCTTGGCAGTGGCATCATTCACTCCATTAATTAAGAATACTAAAGCATAGGTGACTCTATTTTTCTCATAGTCTATTTTATGGCTGTCCATGTTAATTCGCTAAGAGTTTAGTTTGTGGCTGTCCATGTTAATTCGGTTCATGTTAATTACGGCGCTTAATATCCTCTAGTTACTGTCTAAGGTTTTATAGTTCGCTGCCTAGTTGATATTTATAACTCAGTCTTTTCTCGCCGCTTACGATTGATAGACTCTTTCTATTTAATTATTTTAAATCCCACGCTTTACGAAATTGAATTAATAATTACGTTGTTTAGGCCCAAAATTTATACTAACCTTAGTGTTCATTTTTTGTTCAACAAGGAAGTGTAATGAGCCTCCCTTCTAATGATGCGTCCTATTATAGTTATAAGTGGGTCGGTGCAATGCCAACAGATCCCATTGAAAGTCACGTATATAATAAAGAACTTACAGTAGTTTCCGACGATCAATTAACTCGTAAACATATTGCCAACTTCAAACTCACACCAATAGTATTGTTTGATCTGAAATGCCAGCTTTGGCGCTTTACTCCTTTAATCGCTCCAGGACAATTAGGGTCACCTATAAAAGTATTTACCTGTGAAACCGACGGCACAAGAGTAGTTCCTGGCCAACCTTCAGCAACCGGAGAGGCTATGAATAATAGCAATCCAACTGCCGGTGACCAAATAGAAATTTTGTGGGGAGTTCAGGAAAAAACTGGAAGACGCGGCGAAGATCTTCCGAATTGGTTTCATTTAACTAGGCCTTTTATCGAAAAAATTGACGTCTCAATGCAGTTCAAGGACAGTGATAAAGCTAGACTAGTAACTCACGCCCCATTGACCGATACTCAAAGGGGAAGTACGTCAACATCTAGCTCTGTTAGCTATTCGTTTAACCTAGGAATGTTTGGAACAGATGCTACCGCCGGTGGTGCAATATCCGCAGATTATTCGCATAGTAACTCCATGGAATTAAGCGACTACATGGTGCGCTCAGATTCAAATGAATTTGCCACCAAACACAGTATTCGAATGTCTATGTTAAGTGGGGGAATAGAGTACGACGATTATACTAGTGCTCCGGTAAATGCAAAACTACCTCAGCGCGCAACCTCCGATATGCCGCTAGCATGTCAAGGGATTTGGGAGTTACCAGATATTTCAGATGAACTTGAATTTGTAGTAACCATTGAAGTCACTATTGCCACTTTATTCAGTCGCGATCTGACTCCGATGATGAACCAACAATTCTATATTACCGACCCCGGTGCGCCAGTGTTTTTGCCAGCAGATATATTTGGACCGAACGCGCCGGCTCGTGATCTTAATGGAAAACAAAAAATTAAGTATCCTCCGCTGCGTGAAGCTGATAAACACTATACTCAATCTACATTTAAATGGGAGCGAACAATAAAAGTACCCTTAGCTAAAGCAGATACAAAAATTCCAACTAGGGAGCGTTAGATATGGCAATACCATTTGAAGAAGCGGAACAAATGTTAATTCAAGCAGGATTTAAATTTATGTATGAAGACCCTGCAACTCCCGCTATCGGAACAATTCGCACTGAGCGATCTGGCTCTTACCGTTACGTGATCTATATTGAATATAATGATGGTACGTATAGCCCCCCATTAGAAACAGAAGCTGGCAGGTATAATGGTCCGCTTGCAGACGAACCTATCGCTAACTATGTTTTTTCGAATGAGAACTTATATCGTTGGGTTGAAGAAAATAAAATTCGTGTTGATTCGGAATTTGAAGAACAACATAAACGTCCTTGGCTTCGTGGTGAACGAAAAACTGACGCCGAATTGGCCGCAGAACGGGAGCGGGCGCGTGAGAGACAACGTGAAACCGAACGCCAGTTGGAAAGGGAACGTGAGCGACAAAGGCAGCAAGAGCGAGACCGTGAAAGAGAAAGACGAGAGCACGGCAAAAAATAGTACAATTTTAATATAATTATTTTTTACTTGGATTTATGAGGGATGAAATCAATATACTCAAGAAGCATAGGGGCATGGATACCCTTGAACAGTGATTAACTCAACGCATTATAGTTTATATTCGGCTGAGTACTTCTTGATTTTTGCGTAGTTGGTTTTAGGTATCATGCCTCCAACAAAGTGCTTTGAATAATTAGACCTTTGCACACGGCTCATGCATTAGAAAACTTTGAAGAAGTAGAAGGTAATATGCTCCCACGCTTTTTCGAGGTGGTTGATAAAATCGATAACGTATTCTTCGAACTTAGCGAATTCAGAATGCTGCCGAAGACAGTGCAACGCAGTGGGATTAACAGCACCTCCATATCTCTACCTTTACCCGATGAATGCTATTCAAAGCTAAATGACAAAGCAATGTCTGCATTTGACAGTAATTTTGAGCATTTTCGAGAAGTTGTTAAAGGTGAAGATATCTATTCTGAAAGAGAAGAGTTATACAAGATCAACCATGTAAACGGTAAGTATGACCTCTGGATCCCGATTCCAGTCGAGTACTACATCGATACTGATGCGCCAGATGTGTTGCAAACTGCATATGAAGACTCAAATCTTGACGAATGGGACATCAACAAATCACTGTTTAACTATATGGATTCAGCAATCAATACTAAGCCCTATAGTGATGTCACTAGAGATTTTAGCGATTATATAAGCGCTACCGATGATCCGATATTAACGCAGTACTGGAACGACAAAACCAATAGTTTCAATATTGAGTTGCTTCTTAAGCATTATGCTGATGGAATGGCTCATCATTCAAAAGATACACAACTCATTGTCGGTAACCTGTATTCAGACTTCAATTCTCAAGCTCTTACTGAGAAGTTAAAAGAAATATTCCCGAAAAAGCCAAAGTCGAGCGGACTAATCTGGCTTTCAAAAGGCGACAATTCAACGTGGGGGCGCACCTCAGAGTTCGGTGCATTACTAGAATCGATAACCTCACTATTTGATAACAGGAAGAAAACTTCCAAAGCGGTTTTAGCTCTTCCATGCTCGAGTGTCAGCGAAGCCATTGAGCAACGGAAAGTTTACCGAAATCGAGATATTGCCCCAGCTCTGATCGGCTGCGAAAAGCAATTCGGTGGGGAAAACTGTGAAGTATTACTCTTACCTAATATCATGGTTGCTTGCCTGCTCCACCTACCAATGACGGATGAAAGAAATATTTCGCTTCCGGTAGGCTACGTAAGTTTTGCTCCTGAGCTAATAGAGTCGGTAACGAGTAATATCGTCAGGTGGGCAAGCTCAGATAACAATCTCAATGACTTCTTCGAGAAAAGAAACACACCACCGGACGATACAGTTTTGTACAAATACTTCAGCAAAATTCTGGCTCAAGAACAAAAATAAGAAAGGGATACCAACGAGCTACTATTAAACGCCTGTCGGATAACTTATTTTAAAGACTTGTTTCATCAGAAAATGTCAAAAACAAACTATGCCATCAGCATGACATAGCTTTACTTCCTAGGATACCCTAATGGTTATTGATTGAAATCTTTTAAAGGCGCAAGAAAAAAGCCATCTTTGTCCTCTGTAGCCGGTTCAAGCCTCCCCTCATCTGTGTCTAAAACTTTTAACCAAAACTGAGTCGACTTCTTGGGGATATCCACAATAGAGAGCATTCCAGAGAAACTGGTTGTTGGGGAAACATTAAAAGCAGATATTGCTTTTTTCAAGATAAACTCCCCTAGTCCTTTTTTTCTCAAAGAAACAGGAACAATGAAATCATCAATGTCAATACTACCATCACTTTTCAACTTGAAATGTGTCACGGTATGAGAGACGCGAACAATTCTGCCCGAACAAAACGCATTCGAAGGACTCAACTCTTCCGGTAAACCTGATTCCAGAGTTACTATTATTCGCTTGTCACTGAGTTTAGGATGGAACTTAATGACAACAGTACCTTCGTCCACCTCATACAGATAATGCTCGTCCAATTCAATCATGAATACTTCTTATCTCCTACTTTACATGTCATTTCTAAAATTTTTCTTAAGGCAATGACAAATGAACCTTATTCTTTTTTTGAGAAATGACGATTACTGGCATCATCTCTTTGCCATTAAAATCATAAACCACCATTTCTGGCTGATATAAATCAAATGCTTGCCCTACGAATACGCAGGCAGCGTTTGAGGCGCAAATTAACAAATGTACTCGCTCGACTTTATATTTGTCACGTAATGTTTGGAGTAGTGAGTGCAGCTCTGCTTTTAGCTCCTGCCCATTCTCAGGATGAGGTATTGCAGCGTTCCCCATTTGCTTTGCAATAATAGATATTTCAGGGTGTGCCAGATTATCAGCAGCAACCTTCATAGCGTCAGGAAAATTGGTAAGAGCTACAGTTAATGTAACGTCTGTCGACTGCACCATATCGCTAAGACCGTTTATTTCATAAGGCTTCTCTATCTTTGCACTCTGGGGCCAAAGCCAGTTGTTACCATCTCGATATCTTAGCATTGGTGTAATTTCAGACTTGTTACCTAGGCTAGCTCCCAACCCGACTAATGCAGGCATGGGCCCGAATGCGAATAGAGCTGCGCGATACCCGAAATCCTTTGATTGATTGATAATATCCTTAGCTTCATCGGACACGATTTCATCCATATCTTCCACAAATCGCTCTGGCTTTGAGATATATCGACGTTCATTACCACTTAAATTGTTCAGCGTTCCCTTGATGCGAGCTTTTAAACGAGATAAACATCCTGCGATATCCTTCATTTCTGGGGGGGAAACAACATGCCCCCCGACAGGCCACAGTACAGAGAAAACCGGGATGGGATGGTAGCTAAGCCCTTCAAGCAATTTCTCTGTATTAATTTGAAATTCAGACCGCATTTGAGTCAGTCTGGTTGCAGGATAATTTGCACAAGCAACTCTATCGATTAATCTGTGGTGTTTATCACATAACAGGAGAACATTACTTGGTGTATCTGATAGCTGCTCTGACAAATAGATGATACCCCGAGGACCAGACTCTGAGGAAGCAACATTGTGTGCCAAGTAAGAGTAGTTGCCTGATTCACCAGTAAGGGAATCAATATCTAGTTTTTCTCCACAACCCTCAAACATACAATAGCCATGGCTATCACGCTTGACTTGGTTGACTGTAGGTGTTGTGAAATCGTTTCCCCGTCCTTTGTTAAACCTGTTTGCTGTACTTCTGGTGATATAATCTATCAAGTCTGCAACTGATATATTTGAAGACTGACTGTTGCACGCATCCCACACACTGAAAAGCGCATCAATAGAGCTGAGATTTGCCCGAGTCAAACTTCTCCCCTGTAGATGCCTTAGTTCAATATCACCTTTTGTAGCAATTAAATTCAGAGCCTTTACCATTTCATCATCAGGTAGGTTAAGCCGGAAGCTGGCTTTGATCTTATCTGAATACATTACATACACTTGGTTCATTACATGTTCGTCAGTAAGCAACCCAACATGCATCTCACTGCCGTCAACATTGAAGCTATGTAAGAACTCCGTAAGCTTGGAAACCGACTCCAATGGATAAAAACAGGCCTGATGAAAAATCAAAGTTTTATTACTCATCTATTTCTTCCTTATAAACACACTCAAAAATCCCTTCAACTTCCCTAAAGATGCACATATTTACTTGGCCAATAATCACAAAAAGGAGTCTTCGGTCTGGATTACGCTTGATGCATTCACACCAATCAGAAATATCAACATTCGACGGTATAGGTGTGTGTTGTGGATGTGTGTGCCATGTTCCAACATATCCCAATGTACCTTTAGAGCTTTTGAAATAAGAATCAACAACACGTTGATGGTGTGACGCTCGCAAATTAAAACTTGTTCTAGTTGCAGAATCCTGCTTCTGGGGTAACGTGCATGTGTCCAACCAGAATTCGGAGGCACATTCAGACTGAGAGCCAATTAACGCCCCAAATGCTTCATGCGAATCTTTGTCTAATTGACGGTTATCTCGCCAAATGTTGAGCAACTCCAAAGGTACATGAACCTTTGTTTTACCATTGGTCGCCATTTCGCTATTGAGAACAAACATCGCAGTCCTCATCAGTAAGCGGCAAATATTCAAGCGAATGCTTAAAATTGTAGAAACGATGAGTTAACTTGATACCTTCATTTACCGCATCATCGTCATCACCTTTCCAGCTTGTTTTGCATGATTCCGTTTGCTTACCTTCCAAATATCTAATCGCTAGATTAGCCGTCATTACACCAGTCTGAGCTGAACTTGCAGCACCATAAGAAATAAATTGTTCACCGCATCCAGCGATACTTTTCATAGTCACTTGGTTTGGTTCTATAAAGTTCATGTTTGAAACTAACCCCCGGGCACCAGATTCTGGGCAGACATAAGAACACAGCAGGCACCCTTTTGACTCAGAAACATCTAATACCGCATGGCCACCAATCCCAAATCCCTCCAACCAACTATTGATTACCGCCACGTCTGTGTTGGTATCTAATAAATATTGCTTAAACAATCGCTCCTGCGTCGGATTACCAATAGCAATGACAAGCAAATCATAACTTTCCATATTTTGGTTCCGCGCAAATTTCATTAGATCATCTGGATACCATGTTGCGTTAGACCAAGGAAACTGCCTCTGAATAGCCACACTTAGGGCAAATGATTTAGGTGCACCGACCCAGCCTTGCTCTAAAACATGGCGATACAAATTATTGATTTCATATATGTCCGGATCTACCAGAGTTAAAGATTTGACACCAGCAGCTGACAACTTGTGCGCAATTTCGCATCCGACAGAACCGACGCCTATTACTGCCACCTTTTTATCTGAAAGAGACAATCGTCCACCGCCTCGTTGTACCGTACTTTCTTGATTAAATAACCGGATGGGTAAGGCTGCCAGTGTCCAGTCTTTTAGCTTTTCACCCGTTAGAGGTAGCGCTTTCTTTGATTTGCAAACAAGCTTTAGGGCAAACCATGTACGATCATCATTGACTGTATTAGCTGTAAAAACTATCCAATAAGTAGTATCACGCCATTGGCCAAACTTTTGCTGTAATTCATTTCTGATTGTTGTTGGTAATGCTGTGATGGTATCAATGTACCATTGCTCAAGAGAGTCAAATCGAGACGGTGCTGGAGTGAGCTTATGGATAGGAATGACTAATGCTATACCTGCGGCTTCCCTATTTCCCTTCACCATAGACAAGTGAATATCGCTGATTCCAGAAAAGGAATTATCAGCAGGGTGCACCATATAATGACTTTCGATGCCAAACTCTTTGTCGCTTAAAGGTGCGTATACTGCCAGCCTTTGCAATATGGGCTTTTCAATATTCGCCAGTAACGGTTTAGAATCATCCTGCCGACATTTTCTTAGCCAGTCACTATAGAACTCACGAAGCAACTCCTTATTATTCCAATCGGGATTTGTTAAGCACATCTCTAACAGTGCCACATGCCGTTTAAGGGACTCTTCGACAACTAATTGTGGTTGCTCGAAATTTATTGATAGGGAATCAGGATCATTAACACAAACAGCGCCAAATATTGCACCAGAATACTGGTATACAGTAACGTGAGCTAGCCTGCCAAAAGAGTCAGCGTCAATCAATACAAACTCTGGAAGGCTATGAAAAGGAGGCTCAGCCGCCAGCATCAACTGGATTTCGGACTCTGCAATAGTTACGTTGACAACGAGCCGAGGGAATCCACCTATGTCACTCACAATGCAGTCATACCCAATCCGCGTAAGATGCTGCTTGATTTTACTTTGCAAACTACGCTCCTTGCGACGTTCCAACCACACCGGCGTTGCTATATGCTACTTTTCCAGCATTGTCACTTTGCTCTTTTTCGGGAACTTCGAAATCATTACCAAATAGTCCTTGTAATATTTCACATTGCTTCTTCAGTGAATCTTCCTCTAAAGCTTGATCAAGCTTTGTGAGCAATAACTTAAATTTGTTATAGAGCTGAGTGCCTGTATCAATACTGCTGTTTTCGAACACATTTATATATGGCTGCACAGGTAAATAAACGTTGACCTTATATTTATTGTCACCGGCCCAATGAAAATAATTACTGGCCATAATTGCCCCGACGGTGTCGCGCAGTGATTGAAGATCATCGACCTTACCGTTGTTATCTATCGCAGGACGAAACTGCTCTTTCAGCATTAAGGTTAATCCGATTGAAAAAACCTTCTTGCCAATAGCCTGCCCGAACTTCTCATCACGCCATCGCTTAAAATATCTAACCAACCGCTTGAATTGCTTTATTTTAAGGTCCGCTGAGCCAATAAACAGGCTACTATTGTTAATGTGCTCGATCAGCTTTTTAGGTTCTGAGGGTGACCATTCTCGATTTTGTTCATTCGAGTTTAACTTACCGACTGCCAACTCATACTGCTCACCACCTTTCCTGTACACAACAATGTCGATATGCAGACTTAGGTTAATGTAGTCGGCAGTGACACAAGGCTTTTTAACCCTTGCGTTTTTAAATCCACGCTTCTCAAGTACCTTCAATACAAGCTTTTTTAGCTCAACTGGGTTATCGGGAGCATTGTCGGCGTCAATCACTACGGCTCTGTCAATATCAAAGTCGTCTACTGGATGCTTTATTCCTGTATATGTACTCAGTGATCCCTGAATAAAAGTTTCGATTATTGGATAGCCCGCACTTCTAAATTCGGCCTTAATCTCATCCAATATGCTATTGTCCTTGGCTCTGGCTTCTCGGTAAGCATCGTCCTCTCTACCTAGCTTTATTTTGTCGTGAAATTTTGAAAACCTATTCTGTATCGACATATTAAACTACCTTTTGCTAAGAACTTTTAAGCTTACCTACTAAAGGCAAACTTCTGGGAGTAACGGCATCAAGCACTAAATGACTTAAATATCCTGCGCTGGCGCACAATAAAAGTAGCCGAACTACTTTCTCTAAATTGTCCTCAGGATCCCAGTCATACACTCTCTTTGTGCCGTATCCCACTAATCCTACAAAAGCTAGGCTATGGAAAAACTGTCTATGATGAGGATTTTTAAACGCGGGCTCTAAAATATCAGGTAACTTTCCAAAAAGTGTTCCAACAATGGGCGCGGTTAATAATAATTTGGGATCTTTATCTATTAACTCAGGATTAGCTAGCCCGACCGCGAGGCCTGTTAACCCACCCGCCAAGCTATGAGTTCTGCCGTTAGCCATACTACTTCTCCTTCCTTACGCCTTTAAAAGGAGTCTTATCGGACGTTTTCACGTCTAAAAACCTGCCCGTATCGGAGTCACGTTTAACATAGTGACCAGAAGGGGTTTTAGTTTGTGAGCGACCCCGCACGGCACCATGCCGACGGTTATCACCTGATTTTCCATTGGTAGCCATGAGGGCCTCCTATTAGTTGTTTATAAAATTAAAAGATCGCAATATGCGATACTTATGATATTTATACATCATCATATTGATGATGTAAAGTGATTATAAGTAGTTTATATTATTAACATAAAAGTAAAAAAATGGATGGCACATGAAAGATATCAATGAAGTTCCAAAAAATGTGCATGATAGACTGGAGTACATCGAGTTTATGTTGCGATTCAGAGGCTGGGTTTCTCGTTCTGATCTGACAGAAAGGTTTGAACTAGGAGAAGCCGCAGCAACAAGAGACATACGTCTTTACCGAGAGCATGCAGAACAAAACCTTGCCCTAAATCAGAAAACAAAAAAATATGAAATATGTGAAAACAAATTTAAGCCGTTGTTTGCATTTTCTATTCAACGTGCCCTTTCGAAACTGCGTACCTCAAAAGTTGCAGAGTCGCTGGGCCTATCAGAATTTAATGGCGTACTTAATCCCCCACGACTGGCTTACCCTGACGTAGATGTGCTATCTAGCGTTACTCGTGCAATCTCATCTTCAAGAGCACTTAAGGTAACTTATAAGGCATTAGTAAGTGGTAAGTCGAATAAGCTGCTGTATCCATTAGCTATATTTGACAATGGAATCCATTGGTACTTAAGAGCATTTGATCCTTCTAAAAAAGAATATAGATCATATGTATTAACAAGGTTTGTTTCTGTAGAAATCGATCACGACAATCCAGTTAAAGGTGAAATGAAGCTTTCAGATCATCAATGGAATAGAATGGTTGAATTAGAATTAGTTCCACATCCAAATAAACGAAATGTTAGACAGCCGGATACCATATCACATGACTTTAACATGGAAGGTGGCAAGCTAAAATTAACTGTCAGAGCTGCCGTAGCCGGTTACTGGCTAAGACATTGGAATGTGGACTGTACGGAAGATCACAGCCTTGAGGGTTTTCACTATCAATTGTGGCTATGTAATCACCAAACCTTGTACAACGTCGAAAGTCGCTCACTAGCACCCGGACTGTCTGAATACCAATAACAAAAATAACAACAAACATTTTAGAACTGCCTGTTGGCCCTTTCTGCATAAATTGTATGGGGCAATTCAACAGCATTGTTCTTACAAAAGGAACTTAAAGGAATACCATGGCAATTAAAAAAACAGAACTCTATTCATCCCTTTGGGCTAGCTGTGATGAGCTGCGTGGCGGGATGGATGCCAGCCAATATAAAGATTACGTGCTTACTATGTTGTTTATGAAGTACGTTTCAGACAAGTTCAAAGGTGACCCTTACGGCATGATTGTAGTGCCAAAAGGTGCTAGTTATGACGATATGGTTGCCGCGAAAGGCGATAAAGAAATTGGCGATAAGATTAATAAAATTATCGCGGCCTTAGCCGAAGAAAATGATCTTAAAGGTGTGATTGACGTTGCCGACTTTAACGATGAAGACAAGTTAGGTAAAGGCAAAGAAATGATCGACCGCCTGACTAAACTGGTGGGTATTTTTCAAGGTTTAGATTTAACTGCCAACCGCGCTGCGGGTGATGATTTATTAGGTGATGCATATGAATATCTTATGCGTCACTTTGCTACCGAATCAGGTAAATCAAAGGGGCAGTTCTATACGCCATCTGAAGTATCACAAATTCTAGCCAAGGTTGTGGGGATAACAGAGGACACTCCACAGGACGCAACTGTGTATGACTGTGCGTGCGGGTCGGGTTCACTATTGCTAAAAGCCAGCGATGAAGCCCCGCGTGGTTTATCTATTTTTGGGCAGGAAATGGATAACGCCACTAGTGCATTAGCCCGTATGAATATGATATTGCATAACAACGCCACCGCCAAAATCTGGAAAGGTAATACCTTGTCAGATCCGCAATGGAAAGATGCGGCCAACCAATTAAAAACCTTTGATTTTGCAGTAGCTAACCCACCTTTTTCAAATAAAAATTGGACTAGTGGCTTAACCCCAGAAAACGATTTATACAACCGCTTTACTTGGGGTATTCCACCAGAAAAAAACGGTGATTACACCTTCTTATTGCACATTATCAAAAGCTTAAAAAGCACAGGTAAAGGCGCGGTTATCTTGCCTCATGGTGTGTTATTTCGTGGCAATGCTGAGGCCACCATTCGTGAAAATCTCATCAAGCAAGGTTACATTAAAGGCATTATTGGTTTACCTGCTAACTTGTTTTACGGCACAGGCATTCCTGCTTGTATTATTGTGATTGATAAAGAGCACGCACAACAGGCAGTGACTAACTTTAATGAAGGTGATGACAACCTGCCAACAGTTACAGGCCGCCCTATCTTTATGATTGATGCCAGTAAAGGCTTTATCAAAGATGGCAATAAGAACCGCTTACGTAGCCAAGACATTCATAAAATTGTGGATGTGTTTAACAAAGGTATAGTGTTAGATGGATTTAGCCGTTTAGTGCCGCTGGATGTCGTTGCTGCTAACGATTACAACCTCAATATTCCGCGCTATATCGACTCGTCAGAGCCAGAAGATTTGCACGATTTGAGCGCCCATTTGCAAGGTGGCATTCCAAACCGTGATATTGATGCTCTAGAGCACTACTGGCAGGTATTCCCAAGCATTCGCGCCACACTGTTTAAACCCGCCCGTGATGGCTACAGCCACGGCATGATTGAAGCAAGCAAGGTTAAAAGCAGCATTCTTGCCCATCAAGAATTTAAAGACTTTGCCAGCCGCAGCTTATTGCCATTTAAACAATGGATACCACAGGCTAAGTTGAAAGAAATCAAGGTAGGCGATAATCCGAAAAGCTTCATTTTTAATATTTCTGAAAGCTTACTTAACGCCTATGCCAATAGCGACCTGCTCAGTAAATACGACATTTACCAAATCTTAATGGATTATTGGGCAGATACCATGCAAGACGATGTTTATGTATTGGCGCAAGACGATTGGCAAGCAGGAAACATCTTACGTGAGTTAGTGGCGAAAAAGGGCGAAAAACTCAAAGAAACGCCTGACTTAATCATTAATAAGAAAAAGTACAAAGCTGAGCTTATTCCACCAAGCCTGATAGTGGCGCGTTACTTTGCCGCTGAACAAACACATGTGGATGCGCAGCAAGCCAAGCAAGACGAAGCCACTCTAGCTCTTGAAGCCTACTTAGAAGAACATGGTGCTGAAGACGGTTTATTGGCTGATGCAATGAACGATAAAGACAAGATCACCAAAGCCAGTGTCTTAGCACGAACTAAACTAGTAGCCAATTCTGAAGAATTGAAAGCTTTAATGCATGCCT
Organism: Alteromonas sp. M12; assembly: GCF_037478005.1. NCBI lineage: Bacteria > Pseudomonadati > Pseudomonadota > Gammaproteobacteria > Alteromonadales > Alteromonadaceae > Alteromonas > Alteromonas sp. M12. Next base: position 3,709,897 of record NZ_CP144164.1, read on the forward strand.
CTAAGTTATTTAACGCAGATGCCGCAGCCAAAAAAGCCGTAAAAGAAGCGCAAGAAAAACTCGATTTAGCAGTGTTTAACCAATACCCCAAACTTTCTATCGATGAAATCAAAACTCTGATTGTCGATGATAAATGGTTAGCTACACTGCAAGCGAGCATCATTGCAGAAATAGAACGTGTTACTCAACATATGGCAAATCGCGTAAAAGAACTGGAAGAGCGCTACAGCAAACCATTACCGACACTAACCAAATCGGTTGAAGACTTGAGCGACAAAGTGGCAGATCATCTAAAAGCAATGGGCTTGGAGTGGTCGCTATGAGTGTGATTGAACGAGAAGTTCCGAAAGGATATCAACAAACGGATGTTGGAGTTATTCCTGTTGAGTGGGAAAGTGTCAATTTTGGCGATCTATTCCAGCAGTCAATTACAAGAAAACAACTAAAACCAAATGATTGCATAACTTTTATTGGAATGCAGGATGTTAGTGAGTCAGCTCAGTTAACTAGTCCTAAGAATAGAATATACGAACAAGTAAAGACAGGATTTACATATTTCGAAAAAAATGACGTTTTAGTAGCTAAAATTACGCCATGTTTTGAAAATGGAAAAGGATGTTATACGCATGAAATAAATACTGAAGTAGGTTTCGGTAGTACAGAGTTTCATGTACTGAGAGCGAAAGAAAAGTCGGACTCTAAGTTTATATATTTTTGGACTACTAGAAATAGTTTAAGGCAAGACTTAGAAGGAGAAATGGTTGGAAGCGCTGGACACAGACGAGTGCCCTTAGCTGCTTTACAAAATTATCGTATACCTTGCCCAAGTAATAGTGAAGAACAAACCGCCATTGCCAATGCTTTATCCGATGTCGATGCTCTATTAACTGAATTAGAAAATCTAATTGCCAAAAAACAAGCGATTAAAACCGCCACTATGCAGCAACTGCTAACAGGCAAAACCCGTTTACCGCAATTCGCTACCCACACCGAAGGTGAAAAGCAAGACCAACCCAAAGGCACCAAACCCAGTGAACTAGGCGAAATCCCTGAGGATTGGGATGTAAAAGCTTTTGGACAAGTTATGTGTATTAGACATGGCAAAGATCAAAAAGCTGTACAAGTAGTTGATGGACTTTATCCGATCTTTGGTACTGGTGGAAAAATGGGAACTACCAATACTCCCCTATATGATAAGCCTTCGGTACTTATTGGACGAAAAGGTACAATAAACAAACCAAGATATGCTGATAATCCATTCTGGACTGTAGACACTTTATTTTATTCGGAAATCGCACCTAATGCTGAACCCAAATTTATATTTTACAAGTTCTGTATGATTGATTGGATGCAATACAATGAGGCTTCTGGTGTTCCTAGTCTAAACGCTTCAACCATCGAGAGCGTTACAGCTTCTTTTCCTAGTAAAGAAGAGCAAACCGCTATAGCCACCATTCTCTCGGATATGGATAACGAAATCCAAACCCTTGAACAGCGCCTAAAGAAAACCCGCCAAATCAAACAAGGCATGATGCAAGAACTACTCACAGGCCGCACAAGGTTACCATTTTGATTTGCGTGAATTGTGTTTACCTCCGCTCTTTAAAAGAGTTTGTTACTAGTAATGGTCTAAGTGCAAGTTGTGACTATTGTGATAACCAAGATATCTGTGTAGACGATGAAAAGTTTGAACAGTTTTTGCTAGGTAAGGCGAAAGAAATATTGGTCACTACGGACGAGTTATCAAAGTATGACCAAGCGATGATATTCGAATGCGGTAGCCCTGACCCTCATGTATTTAAACTATTTGACTTCTTTGAATCCCACCTCGATTTAGTAAATGAGTCATTTGTAGAGCAATTTATCGAAAAAGTACCGGATGAAACCAATCAGAATGGCTATTCAATTTTATATGTTTTAAATGATGGCAACCTTGATGAATTAAATGATTTCGAAGAGCGTTGGTATAATTTTACTCATTCAATACGACATAGTAAGCGGTTTTTTAATAAGTTGGCCTTCACGTTTTGTAAGGACTTATTTGAAACAATTGTCGAGGACGGTCAGTTACTAAAGCATTTAGTTGTTGATTTACCAGCCACACAACCTCTTTACCGTGCAAGAGTGGGTTACTCTATTGCTGATATTGAAGCCATTGATAAAGATCCTATAAACCAGTTAGGAGCGGTGCCTGCAAAATTTGCTAGTTCACAGCGAATGACTCCAGCAGGTGTATCCGCATTCTATGCAGCATTTGACCGAAATACATGTATTAGTGAATTAAGACCAATTGTAGGCGATGGTGTGGTTTCCGGAGAATTTCGCCCGAATAGAGCTTTAAAACTCTTGGATTTGAACATTTTGAAAGATGTTCAAATTAATGACGATATATTTTCAGATAGATGGCTGGTTTTATCTCATGCTTACGCTTTTTTCCCAGAGTTGGTCTTCAAACTTACACGACCGTCTAGTCGTAATAATCAACATGATTATTTAGCGACTCAAGTCATCTTTGAGTTTCTCAGTACCGAATTTGGTTCTCAAATTGACGGAATTATATACCCTTCAATACAAAAAAACGGTGACAGCAAATGTGTGGTTTTATTCCCAGAACATTCGCTAGCAAACAACGGTTTAGTAAATATCAACAATGTCGATGATCCTTTCGAAGAAAATAACCCAGCATTATTTTTTGTTCCTGAGTCAATCAAGTTTCATAAAGTGAAGAGTGCAAGCTTTGAAGCAACAGAAGAAGACAACTCAGTAATGCTAACATCCAGTGATTCGATGCTAAGAACGTTTTTCCCAAGTGAGAGATAATAAACATGGTATTACTAATATTGGTGCAAGCCTGTGACTGAATTTGATGGTGTGCTTAAAGGGCATTATTTTATCGGCTGGGATGTTGGTGGTTGGAATTGTTCAAAGAATAGTAACAGTCGCGACGCCCTTGTGATCTTAGACAGCCAAGGTCAGATAGTAGGTTTGCCTTGGCGCGGCAATTTATCATCCATTATCCATGAATCACCGGATCAACCGTCCTTTATTCAGGCCATGTTTACACTGTGCAAGACTGAATATTTACATGGTAGGGTAACTCTAGCGATTGATACGCCGCTTGGGTTCAGCGACGGTTTTCGGACATTGCTGGAAGGAAAATATTTAGATGGTGAAACACCCAATGCTTTAAACCCTTATCTTTTTCGAAAAACCGAGCAGTTTTTAGCAGGCTGGGGTTATACACCGCTTTCTTCCATCAAAGATATGATTGGTAGTCAAGCCACTAAAGGGATGCATGTTGTGGCCAAGTTTGCTGCGAATATTTTACGAACAGGCGTATGGCAAAATGAAAACCTAACCATTATCGAAGCTTATCCTTCACCTTGTGCATATTCTGAACTTATTTTTAGTATGCAAAAACAAGCATCGTTAAGCTGGATTATAGATGAACTTGGTAATGAACAATTGTTAGATACGAGGTTGCCAACACAGGATCATATAGATGCGTTAACTTGTGCATTGATTGCTAAGCTATTCGTAATTAGGCCACAGTGCCTAACTGCCCCAGATAACAATGCGTCTCAAAAAGAAGGTTGGATTTTTGTTCCCAAAGATTGTTTACAAGACGAAGACAAAATCAAACAAGGCATGAAGCAAGAGTTACTGACAGCTCGCACACGGTTGCCCTTTGACAAAAAACAATAAGGAACATGGATGTCTGAATGTAACGAATTAGAATTAAAACCCATTAACGACCTACTTGAACTGTCGTTTTTTATACCTGCCTACCAGCGCGGATATCGTTGGTCTAAAAGGCAAGTTACTGAACTGCTTGATGACATTAAAGAGTTTCAGCAACAAGCTGAAAATAGCAATAAAAATGCTTTTTATTGCTTACAGCCTATTGTGGTTAAACAACATAATGGCGATTGGGAATTGGTTGACGGTCAACAGCGGCTGACCACCATATATATAATTCTAACGTACTTAAAAGGCATCCTGACCTTACTTGGTAAATCTAATTATCAATTAAGTTATGAAACACGAGAAGAAAGTGCTGGATTCCTTGAAGATATTAATGAGGAACGCGGTGAGGAAAATATTGACTTCTTCCATATCGCACAAGCTAAAAAAGCAGTAGAAGAATGGTTTAAGGCACAAGATGGTACATATCAAATAAAGTTTATCCAAACGTTATTAAACGATGATGAAACGGGGAAAAACGTAAAAGTTATCTGGTATCAAATTGATGAAACTGAAAATGTCACTGAGGTATTTACTCGGCTAAATATGGGCAAGATCCCTCTGGTCAATGCGGAGCTGGTCAAAGCGCTATTTTTAAAATCGAATAACTTTGCTCAAGACGTAGAAGACTCCATAAGCAAAAAGCCGATTCAAGATCTTCAACAATTAAAGATTTCTCAAGAGTGGGATGCAATTGAAAAACGCTTACAAGATGATGCGTTTTGGTATTTTATTAGCAACAAGTCCATTACCACTAATCGAATCGAATTTGTTTTAGATTTGGCATCCAGAGATTTAGATAGTGATGGCATTTTAGACTCGGACAAATTGAAAATATTTTTAACATTTAACCGATTATTAAGTACCAAAGGCGATAAAGATAAACCTGTTGATGTAACCCGTGAATGGCTAAAGATAAAACAGTGCTTTATGACTCTAGAAGAGTGGTATAACGACCGGGCACTATTTCATTTGATTGGTTACTTAGTTTCGCAAAATATTTCTATTGCTCAAATCTTTAACGTACACCAAGAAGCACTCACAAAGTACGATTTTCGACAGACATTGCTGAAGCTAGTCTTCAGAGAAACCTTTAAAGGTAGAGAGGTTGAGTCATTATCCCAAGAATGGCTGGAAGATAAACTAAACACGTTCACCTATGAATCAGGTGCACATAAGCTAAGATCCGTATTATTACTATTCAACGTTGCTAGCCTGCTTGCAAACCCAGCAAGCAATGCGCGTTTTCAATTTGATAAATATAAAGACCCATCAAATGCTTGGGATATAGAACATATCCGCTCTGTTGCGTCAGATATGCCAAACAGTAAAGACAAACAAAAAGCATGGCTTGAAAATGTTGTTGAATATATTTCTAGCGATGAACACGTTGAAACATACGAATCTGATACTGAAACGGTTAGTGATGAGCAAAATATCAGGTTTGAAGCCCAAGCTTTGCTAAAAACTGCCACTTTCAACAATGACCTGTTTGAAACCTTGTATGACAAGGTAAGAGAACACTATGACCCTGACGGCAACGAAGACGTTGATAATTCCATCGGTAACTTAACATTGCTGGATAGTTCAACTAACCGCAGTTACCAGAATGCTGTGTTCCCGATTAAACGAGCAAGAATCATTTCCTTAGATAAAAAGGCAACCTTTGTCCCCCTATGCACCAAAAATGCATTTCTTAAGTACTACAGCAAACAGGTAGATAAGATGCTGTACTGGGAAGCGAAAGACAGCGAAGATCATCAACAAGCTATGGTAGAAATGCTACTAGGTTTCTTTCAGGGTGTGGGTGTTCATCAAAAAGGAGTTAGGTCATGAATAAGGGAAAAAGTTTAACATTTTTCGGTTTATTTGACGTTGTTGAAGCGATTGAAATTCCAATATTGCAACGTGATTACGCACAGGGCCGAAAAGAAGAGCTTGAAGTTAGAACACTGTTTTTAAAATCACTCTTTCAAGCGCTAAACAACAAAGATGAGTCACGCCAGCCTCTAGATTTAGATTTTGTTTACGGCAATTTTGAAGAGGGCCAAAGTAAGGCTTTTTCTGTTCTGGACGGGCAGCAACGTTTAACCACACTATTTTTACTGCATTGGCACTTAGCGATGCATCATGAACATATTGAAGATTTTAGAAGTCGATTTGTAACTGATGACCAACGATCTCGCTTCACATATAAAACACGCCCAAGCACAACAGAGTTTTTCGATGCATTGACCTCTAAAGATATCGAACTATCAGGTGCAGAGATGAGTAAACAGATTAAAAATAGTCAGTGGTTTTACTTGTCTTGGCAACAAGATCCAACAGTGCAAGCTTGTTTAAATATGCTAGATGCGATTCAAGCATTGTTTTGTCAAAACGATATCGACTTGTACGAGCGAATCATCAATAACTGTGAACCTTACATTACGTTTCAGTTTTTAGATCTTCACTCGTTTGGTTTATCTGATGAGCTTTATATAAAAATGAATGCTCGTGGTAAACCGCTTACTATTTTTGAGAATTTCAAGGCGAAGTTAGAGCAAAAAATTAAGTCTTTTGAAGAGCCTTGGCCCGCATACTCTCTACCATTTAACAAAAACGCTAGCGGTTATGATTACTTTATACATAAAGTAGATACTGACTGGGCAGACCTATTTTGGCCTTATAGAAATGTCTGCTCTAATGACAATACCTTTGATGATGAACTAATGAATTTCATTCGCTTAGTCATTGCCTATCAATACCTAATTGACCATCGAGATTCACCAATCGATCTTCATGTGAATAGCGGAGAACTCTTTGGGCGTAACGGACGATTAGAGGCGCTTACGCTTTCTAAATATGAAGAACTAGACTGCTTAAATAAAGAGTTTATTGTTCGCCTTATTAGCTTCCTTGACCTCATATCTAGAGATGGTTTAATCGATAACCAAATACATAGCTACTTAGAGAATGACTATCATTATTCTGAGTATAAAACTTTTAAAAATGTATTAAAAAATGACGCTAGTTATGATGATAAATTAAGATTCTATGCATTTTATAACTATGTTTCCAAATCACCTTCTGACACGGAATTAAATGAATGGTTGAGAGTTGTATTTAATCTAACCGAAAACACCATTACCAATACCTCAGATGAATTTTACAAAGCATTCTTTGCTATTGATAAGTTGTGTCAATCAGATAAACCTATCCTAGAAAGCCTAGCTGCTGATGTTGAAATATCTGGTTTTGCTGGCGCTCAGATTATTGAAGAAAAGATAAAAGCTCACTTGCTCTTAAAATCTAACGAATGGCGTGAAGCAATTGTCAGTGCAGAAAAACACTCATTCTTGAAAGGCCAGATTGGCTGTCTTTTAAATTTTTCAGAAATATTAACTTACTACCGAGAACAAAAGCACTGTGATTGGGGAGTAGATAAAGATAGTAAGTATTTAGAAAAATTCACACGATATTCCAATGCAATTCAACGCGTATTAAACCAAATTGAAAACAACTCGGCATCAATTGATTACCTTTGGGAAAGAGCGGTGCTAAGTAAAGGCGAATATTTCACTGATAAACGAGGCGATAAGTACAATATGCTCTCCTCTCGCGATACTAGAAACAACATCCCTCGTGATCATAGTTGGAAGAGGTTATTGCGGTTCGGAACAGCTTCAATTGAACAAAAGCAAAGTTACGTAAAAGCAGTATTAGATGACCCACTATTTAATTCTAATGAAGTACAAACATCACTATCTGCTATTTGCTCCAACGCTATAGAGTCAGAGGAAATTGAGCCTTGGAGGAAAGCTTTAATTAAGCATGAAGAACTAATGCGGTACTGCCAGCAAGGCTTTATAGAGAAAAATAATTCTGAATTTGTGTTACTTGGACAGTCACAGCGGAACCATCCTCATGTTGAGCTTTACACGAAAACTCTAGAACTTGAATTATCGCTGGACGAAACCCTATTAACACCGTTTTCAAGTTTATGGTATGTACCAGTTAAATCGCGTGAAGAAAGTGCGCATTTGAAACTAAGCGGTTTTGTTCATCATGGAGAGCGATATTATATTGAGATCCATAAAACAGCTGGCTGCTTTGATATTAGAGTTATAGGTGGTGAGATAGAGAATGCACCTGATACATTAGTAAGTGTATTAGAAAGTGAAGGTTTTGAACTGAGTGGCTTAGCATTACCAAGCCTTGGTATTTACAAATACTTCAGTGATAAAAATCAGAAAAGTATCAACGATGCCAAATCAAAGATTCAGAAACTATGCGCAAGTTTAAAGGATTTAAGCGATGAGTAATGTTGTTCAGTTTAAAGTAAAACAATAAAAGGAATGAACAATGATTAGAGATGGAAGATTAATTTATCACTTATCTGCTTTAGAAAATCTAGAATCGATTCTTCAGCATGGATTGCAACCAAGGTGTGAGCTAAGCAATGATGGATTTGAAGATGTTGCTGATGGTGAAATATTAGATTCTAGGGCTAACCACAGCTTAGATCTTTATGTACCGTTCCACTTTTTCGCCAAAAACCCCTTTGATTATGGCGTACAGAGATCGTACCCGAATAAAGATTTCGTCTTAATTGCTATCCGGAGAAGTACAGCAAGAGCAAATGGCTGGCAAATTGTACCTACACACCCTTTAGCTGAACAGGGTTATCAAATTTTAGACTATGATGCCGGCTTTTTAGCGATTGATTGGGAATTGATGGAAGAAAGAGATTATGATGATAGAGCGTGCAAAGTAGCCTGTATGGCGGAGTGTTTATCGCCTACAAGTGTAAACCCCAACTTGATTTTCTGTATTTATGTTAAAAATGCACGAGTGAAAGCAGTTGTAGATAGGCTGCTGAATTCACATAATGTTGAATGTCATGTAGATATTAATCCTGCAATGTTTGTTGGTGAGTAAATTGTATAACTATAGTCAAACTCTTAACCCACAAAAAGCGCTAATTTGGCGCATAGTGCATCGCAACAATATACCGTGGATCTTAGATAACGGTTTGTATTGTGGTAATAGTCAGGTGCAGTCACCTAATTGGGAAGCAATCGGTAGTTCGGAGTTAATACAAAAACGAGCAACTCATCCAGTCCCGATTTCTCCTTTTGGTTCATTAAATGACTATGTGCCTTTTTACTTTACCCCTTTCTCACCTATGTTGCTCAACATAAAGTCAGGACGAGGTGTTATTCAGAGAGCTAACGAAGACATTGTTATTTTGGTATCATCATTACATAAAGTTGAGCAACTAAACTTGGAATTTGTCTATACAGACATGCATGCATACTATCAATGGGCTAATTTCTATTCTGACTTAAGCTACTTAGGGAAGGTAGATTGGCCTATTTTACAAGCAAGGAATTTTGCTAGAGATCTGAATGATCCTGCGAAGTTCGAGCGATACCAAGCTGAGGCATTAATCAAACAGCATTGTCCAATAAATGCTTTATTAGGCATAGCTTGTTACGACGTTCAAGTTGAACAACAATTAAAACAACATATTCAACAACGCAATATGAATTTGGACGTTATTGTACGTCCGGGATGGTATTTCTAATGATCACTTATACACAAGGTAATTTACTCGAAGCTAACGCAGATGCACTAGTAAATACAGTGAATACTGTAGGGGTCATGGGAAAAGGCATTGCGTTAATGTTCAAAGAGCGCTTTCCTAAAAATATGGCAGAATATGCAAGTGCATGTAAAGCTAAACAAGTAACTACGGGCAAAATGTTTGTTACTGAAACAGGCGAATTAATGGGGCCTAGGTGGATTGTAAACTTCCCTACCAAGCAGCATTGGCGTGCAAAATCTAAAATGGAATGGGTTCAAGATGGCTTAGTTGATCTTCGCCATTTTATAGAAAACAATAATGTCAGTTCTATAGCAATTCCTCCTCTTGGTGCAGGGCAAGGTGGTCTATCTTGGCCTGAGGTGAAATTTGAAATTGAAAAAGCATTATCAGACATTAAAACCACAAATATTATTGTATTTGAACCTACAAGAAAATATCAAAATGTAGCTAAAAAATCAGGTGTAAAGAAACTAACTCCTGCAAGAGCGTTAGTTGCAGAATTGGTAAGACGCTATTGGATATTAGGCATGGAGTGTAGCCTACTAGAAATTCAAAAGTTAGCTTGGTTTTTACAGAGAACCATTGAAAATTCAGGCCTGAAAAATGAGTTGAAGCTTAACTTCGAAGCTAATTATTATGGCCCATATGCCAACAACTTAGAGCACTTGTTAAATGCTTTAGATGGTAGTTATTTGAAATCAGATAAACGTATTCCAGATTGTGATCCTTTAGATGTCATCTGGTTCAATGAAAGAGAGAGGCAAAAAGTTTCGACCTACTTAAGTACCGAGGCAAAAGAGTATTTACCAGCATTAGAAGAAGCAACTGAAGTCATTAATGGCTTTGAGTCTCCTTTTGGTCTTGAGCTTTTATCTACAGTAGATTGGCTTATTACTAAGCAACATTGTGATGCAACAGTTGAGTCTATTAGGGACGGAATAGCTAATTGGCCAGCTGGAGCAAAATGGGCACAGCGAAAATTAAATCTATTTAGTGATAGAGAAATTAAATTTGCTTTAACTAACTTGGAAAAACTAAGTTAATTAAGTTAGTTCAATAAAAAAATATAAAGGAACTATATGAGTAATGTCGGTCAATTAGAACGAAAAACACAAAACCGCATTGTTAAGTTTTTTAAAGAACAACTTGATTATGACTACCTCGGCAATTGGGAATATCGTGAAGGCAACAGCAATATTGAAAAAGGCCTGTTGACCAAATGGCTTAAAGGCCGAGGGTTTTCTGACTCGCTGATTAACCGCACATTACGCCAACTCGATACTGCCGCAGCCCTTGGTGAAGGTAAAAAACTCTTTGATGCAAATAAAGATGTTTATCGCCTACTTCGCTATGGAGTAAAAGAAAAAGAAGGGGCTGGTGAACTAAACCAAACCGTTTGGCTGATTGACTGGAAAAACCCTGATAATAATGACTTTGCCATTGCAGAAGAAGTCACTGTAAACGGCGAGCTTAAAAAGCGCCCTGATATAGTGATCTACGTTAACGGTATTGCTTTAGGTGTTATTGAACTTAAGCGCTCAACCATATCTGTCAGTGAAGGTATTCGTCAAAATCTAGATAATCAAAAGAAAGCCTTCATCCGCAATTTTTTCACTACCATGCAGTTAGTCATGGCGGGTAACGACACGCAAGGCATTCGTTACGGAACCATTGAAACATCAGAAAAATATTATTTAGAGTGGAAAGAGCCAGACCTTTCTGGAGGCTTGCCATCAGCCGATAAAAAAACAAATTCTTTATTAGATACCCATATTACTCAGCTTTGTGACAAGAAAAGGTTTTTACAGCTTATTCATGACTTTATTGTGTTTGACGCAGGTGTTAAGAAAACCTGTCGTCACAACCAGTTTTTTGGAATCCAAGCAGCCAAGAGTCATATTAAATCAAAACAAAATGGCATCATTTGGCACACCCAAGGATCGGGAAAGAGCTTAACTATGGTGTGGTTGGCAAAGTGGATTAGAGAAAATATTACCGATTCTCGTGTTTTAATTGTCACGGACAGAACTGAATTAGATGAACAAATCGAAAAGGTGTTCTCTGGTGTTGATGAAGACATATATCGAACAAAAAGTGGCGAAGACTTAGTTGCTACGTTGAATCAACCTAACCCTTGGTTGTTCTGCTCGCTAGTGCATAAATTTGGTCGAAATGGTGAAGCTCCTAGTGATGAAGAGGATGAGGAAGCTACTAAAGGTTACCTTGCTGCACTCACCCAAAATCTACCTAGCGACTTTATTGCTAAAGGTAACTTATTTGTGTTCGTGGACGAATGCCACAGAACCCAGTCGGGCAAACTCCACGAAGCAATGAACGCAATACTACCAGAAGCAATGTTCATTGGTTTTACGGGCACCCCGTTGATGAAGAGGGACAAGAAGAAGTCGTTAGAGGTATTTGGCCCCTACATTCACACCTATAAGTTTGACGAAGCTGTTAGTGACGGTGTGGTACTTGATCTTCGTTATGAAGCAAGAGATATCGATCAACATTTAACGTCAGAGAAAAAAGTAGATCAATGGTTTGAAGCTAAAACAAAGGGGCTGTCAAACCTTGCTAAGATGCAACTCAAGCAGAAATGGGGCACGATGCAAAAGGTGCTTTCCAGTAAGTCTCGCTTAGAGCAAATCGTTAGCGATATATTGATGGATATGGAGATCAAACCCGCGCTGATGTCTGGCAGAGGTAACGCCATGTTGGTATGTGCTAGCGTCCATCAAGCTTGTGTGGTTTATGAGTTATTTAATAAAACAGATCTTACAGGGAAGTGTGCAATCGTCACAAGTTATCAGCCCGCAGCAAGCACAATCAAAGGGGAAGAGACCGGTGAAGGAAAAACTGAAAAGCTCTTCAAATATACAACTTATCGAAAAATGTTAGCTGACTACTTTGAACAAAGCGAAGAGGAAGCTGCCAAGCGTGTTGAAGAATTTGAAAAGGCTGTTAAGAAACGTTTTATCGAAGAGCCGGGACAAATGCGCTTACTAATTGTTGTCGATAAACTCTTAACTGGCTTTGATGCACCTTCAGCGACTTACCTTTATATCGATAAAAAGATGGCTGATCACAACCTCTTCCAAGCGATTTGTCGTGTAAACAGATTGGATGGTGAAGATAAAGACTATGGTTATATCATCGACTATAAGGACTTGTTCCGGTCACTTGATAAAGCCATAAAGGACTATACCGCAGAAGCTTTTGACGGGTACGATGCAGATGACGTCGAAGGACTTTTAAAAGATCGTTTGACTGAGTCAAAAACAGATTTGAATAATTCGTTAGAAGCTGTAAGGGCCTTATGTGAATCGGTTAAAGCCCCTAGAGATACTAAAGATTTCATTCACTATTTCTGTGGTGAATCTGGTGTAGAACCTGCGGACGAAAATGAACGCACGGAAAAAGAAGCCTTGCGTTTAACGCTATATCAATCAGTCGTTAAGCTTATTCGTGCATACACCAACATTGCTAATGAAATGGAACAAGCAGGCTTTACATTCGAGCAAGCAGAAAATATTAAGAAAGAAGTAGCCTACTTTGAAAAGGTGCGTGACGAAGTAAAACTTGCCAGTGGCGACTTACTCGAAATGAAGCGATTTGAACCTGCTATGCGCCATTTGTTAGATATGTACATTCGTGCAGATGACAGCGAATTACTCATGGATTTTGAAGAACTCGGCCTGATTGATCTAGTAGTGAATAACAATGGTAAAGGGCTTGAATCATTACCTGAAAGCTTGCGTGACAATGAAGCGGCAATGGCAGAAGCGATTGAGAATAACGTAAGAAAAACGATTGTCGATGAGAACCCAGTAAACCCTAAGTACTACGATAGCATGGCATCCTTGCTGGATGAGATTATTAAGCAGCGAAGAGAACAAGCCATTAGCTATCAAGAGTATCTCGAACAAATTCGAGCACTTGCAAAGAAAGTGGTTAATCCTACTGAAAATAGTTCTCAGAGTTACCCTGAGTCTGTTGATACTCCTGCTAAACAAGCGATTTACGACAACTTTGGTAACGATGAAGTACTCGCAACTAAAATCGATACTGCTGTTCGTTATACTAAGAAAGCTGAATGGCTTGGTGATAGATTCAAGGAGCGTGAAATTGCCAATGCGATTAGAGCAGAATCAGGTGGATACGATGTTAACATCGATGATCTTATGGAGCTGATAAAAGCTCAAAAGGAATATCATTAGTGCGTCATACTAAAAGCAATGCTCAAAGTGTTGAAGTAGTGCGTATTGGTGAAATCGATGTGGAGCTAAATCGCAGAGCCATTAAAAATATTCACCTGAGCGTATTACCGCCCAATGGCAAAGTGCGATTGTCTATTCCGAATGATACGAGTGAACAAAAGATCAGACTGGCTATTGTTAATAAGCTGGCGTGGATCAAAAAACAGCAAGCTGACTTTGCTGGGCAAGAACGCCAATCCACACGCGAAATGGTTAATGGTGAATGCCACTATCTTTGGGGTAAAAAATATCGATTAAAGCTTATCGAAGCAACAGGTAGATACAATGTCACGGCAAAAGGAAATGGCAACTTAGAGATAGCTATAGCTGAAAATACTTCAACAGATAACAAGCTCAAATTACTCAACCGCTTTTACCGATATGAAATGAACGGTTCAATAGCCAAAATGCTTCCTAAATGGCAGAAGAAGTTAGGTGTAGCACCTGACTCATTAGGGATCAAAAAAATGAAAACCAAGTGGGGCAGTTGCAATATTCAAGCAAAACGCATTTGGTTGAACTTAGAACTCGCTAAAAAACCAATAGAGTGTATGGAGTTTATCCTTGTTCATGAATTAGTGCATCTTCATGAGCGCCACCACAACGAACGTTTTCGGTTATTAATGAACAAGCATTTGCCCAATTGGAAAGAACGTCGAGATTTGCTTAATAGCCTTCCTCTGGCTTATGAGGACTGGAGTTACTAACTTGAAAATATTGCACTGTACCGAGTTGCATTATTCTGATGATGCTATTACGTGGATTAATGAGAATAGTGAAAGCTTTGATGTTATTTGCCTTACGGGCGATTTTTTAGATCATAGAGAAACTCAATTTCAGCAGAAGAACAAATTAGCTTTTATAAAAAATGGTTTAATGAATTCAATCAGCCTGTTTTAGAGTGTTCTGATAATCACGATTTTTGTAATGGAACACAATCTTGGCTGGAGGGAAAAGCAGGTTTCTTGGGGATGTAACAATAACGACAATCAAAGGGATCAAATTTGGTTGTATAAAATATGACAGCGACTATTTTGCGGCATTCAAAAGGTGCGATATTATTTTATATCATGTACCACCAAAAGGAACTTCCTGCTCCAAGCTAAACGGATAAGACTTTGGATGTAGCAATATTCGTCTGGCACTAAACCAAAAATTAAGATCACCAAATTACCTCCTTACTGGCCATGTTCATAGGCCACAAAAACATGCAATTAGACTTAGTTCAATTGTTGTATCTAATGCAAGTGGCGTTCATAAAAGTGGTAAAGCAAGTTATGCGGTAATTGAGTTATAAATTGAAAAGCCGTCAATAATCAAAACTCAATTGGATTCACATAAAAAAATCTATCGAGCTTAAAATGACTAACTTATATTTTTGGCTGGTAATAGCAAAGGGCCTTTCGACCCTTTTTCACAAACTATATTTAAATCACAAACTTTATTTAACGTACACAAACTTCATTCGAAACTGACATCAAAAAAATCAATCTTCCATATAGGTCTCAATGCTTGGGCATGAGCAGATCAAGTTACGATCGCCATATACGTCGTCGATGCGGTTAACGCTTGGCCAGAATTTATTTCTAGCCACTGACGGCACTGGGTATGCGGCAGTTTGACGGTCGTAGGCACGATTCCAGTCGCTGTCGCAGATGTCGTCTAGGGTGTGTGGTGCGTTGTGTAATGGGTTGTCGGTTGCATCCCATTCGCCACTTTCCACTTTCGCCATTTCTGCGCGTATGCAGATCATGGCTTCGATGAAGCGGTCTAGTTCTGCTTTTGCTTCAGATTCTGTTGGTTCGATCATCAGCGTACCAGCTACTGGGAAGCTCATAGTTGGCGCGTGGAAACCGTAGTCGTTTAGGCGTTTAGCCACATCCATTTCAGTTACACCTGAGGTTTCCTTAGCTGGACGCAAGTCGATGATACATTCGTGAGCAACACGATTGTTACGACCTTTGTAAAGCACTGGATAATGCCCTTCGAGTTTCTGGGCTACGTAGTTGGCATTTAGCATTGCCACTTCGGTGGCTTTTTTGAGGCCTTCGCTGCCCATCATTTTGATGTACATATAGCTGATTGGCAGAATCGATGCACTTCCCCACGGCGCGGCTGAAACAGCGCCGTTTCCAGCAGTGGTATTACCGGTATCGACTACTTTGTGATTCGGCAAAAATGGGGCTAAGTGGGCTTTTACGCCGATAGGTCCCATACCAGGGCCACCGCCACCGTGTGGAATACAGAAGGTTTTGTGCAAGTTTAAGTGCGACACATCACCACCAATTAATCCCGGTGAGGTTACCCCAACTTGGGCATTCATATTAGCGCCGTCCATGTAAACCTGACCACCAAACTCGTGCACAATGTCACACATTTCTTTGATGGTTTCTTCGTAAACACCGTGGGTAGATGGGTATGTGATCATTGCACAAGACAGATTTTCAGCCACTTCTTCGGCTTTTTTGCGCAAGTCAGCTAAATCGACATTACCGTTTTTATCGCAGTTAACCACAACCACTTTCAAACTTACCATTTGCGCTGACGCAGGGTTAGTTCCATGGGCTGAGCTTGGAATTAAACATACGTTTCTGTGTCCTTCTCCGCGGCTTTCATGGTAATTTTTGATGGCGATTAGGCCAGCATATTCACCTTGCGCACCAGAGTTAGGTTGCATCGACATCGCATCGTACCCGGTGATATTAATTAACCAATCGCTTAGCTCGTCAATCATCTGCTTGTAACCTTGCGCCTGTTCAATTGGCGCAAATGGATGCAGTTTGCCAAATTCTGGCCAAGTTACCGGGATCATTTCCGCAGTGGCATTCAACTTCATGGTACATGAACCAAGGCTTATCATTGAATGGTTTAAGGCTAAATCTTTGTCTTCCAAAGATTTAATATAACGCAACATTTCGGTTTCTGAGTGATAAGAGTTAAACACTGGGTTAGTTAAAATCTCATCAGTGCGCAGTAAATGCGTGGGTAATGATTTCGAACCTTGGGTGGTAATTTCTGCGTCCATCATTTCAATATTGAAACCGTGGGTATCGCCGCAGAATAAATCAATAAGCGCTTTTAAGTCGTGACGCGTCGTGGTTTCATCAACAGAAATTCCCACTTCGTTTGCAGCTAGATCTGAACGTAAATTCATACCCGCTTGTGCAGCACGAGCAATAAGGGCGTCTTTGTCTTCAACTAACACAGTGATGGTGTCGAACCAGCTATTATGCTTCAACGCATAACCATGACGGGTCAATGCTGCAGCTAATAAGTCAGCAAAACGATTAATGCGTGTTGCAATGGTTTTTAAACCTTGCGGACCATGGTACACCGCGTAGAACGAGGCCATGTTTGCAAGCAATACTTGGGCGGTACAAATGTTTGAGTTAGCTTTTTCACGGCGGATATGTTGCTCACGGGTTTGCAATGCCATGCGCAGTGCAGGACGTCCGCGAGTATCTTTAGATACCCCAATAATGCGGCCAGGTAGCGAGCGTTTATAAGCATCGCGAGTGGCAAAAAAGGCGGCGTGTGGACCACCGTAGCCCATTGGCACGCCAAAACGTTGAGCAGAACCTAGAACCACATCCGCGCCCATATCACCTGGTGATTTTAGTAAGACTAAGCTCATAATGTCTGCCGCAACGGCTACTATGGCTTTGTTTTCATGTAATGCACTGATGATATCGGTCAGATCTTTGACTTCACCAGTAGTGCCTGGGTATTGCAACAAAGCGCCGAATATATCGTGTGAAGCGGCCTCTGAGTCTTTGCCAACAATCACATCAAACCCGAACATTTCTGCACGGGTTTTAATCACATCCAATGTTTGTGGATGCACGTCGTCTGCCACAAAAAAGCTATTGGCTTTACGGTTTTTAGATACACGCTTAGCAAGCCCCATGGCTTCTGCAGCGGCCGTTGCTTCATCTAATAAAGAGGCAGAAGCAAGTTCTAATCCGGTTAAATCAATTGTCACTTGTTGATAGTTCAACAGCGCCTCTAAACGACCTTGGGCGATTTCAGGCTGATAAGGCGTATATGCCGTGTACCAACCTGGATTTTCCAATACATTACGTAAAATCACATTTGGCGTGATGGTATCGTTATAACCCATGCCGATAAAACTGCGTTTAATCTGATTCTTACTCGCAATTTGCTTGAGCTCTTGTAATGCTTGTACTTCGGTTATGCTGTCGCCAATGTTTAAGGATTCTGGTAAACGGATCCCAGCAGGAACAGTCTGCTTCATCAAGTCGTCTAATGACTCAGCGCCAACAAATTCGAGCATTTCTGCCATTTCGCTTTCGCTTGGGCCAATATGACGCCTTACAAAATCTTCGGTCTGTTCTAACTGAGCGAGTGAAAACGGAGTATTAGCCATGAATGAGTGCCTTTAATTTGAACAATGTGATACTGGAAATAGAAATGCAAAAGCTCTCTATATATTTGAATTCAATACAACTTGTTTGCTATCAATAGATAATACTCGCCACCTGTAATTACGAATAATTACAGTTGCGAGCATTCTACTGATAACGAGTATTAGTCTTCGTCGATACTGTTTGCGTAACCTTCAGCATCTAACAAAGATTCCACTTCAGCTGGATCTTCAGCTTCTATGCGGAACAACCAACCGTCGCCAAAAGCGTCACTATTAACAAGTTCTGGTGTGTTTTCCAAATCTTCGTTAATGGCTACGATCGTTCCTGTAATAGGTGCATAAACATCAGAAGCTGCTTTTACTGACTCAGCTACAGCCACGTCGTCTCCAGCGCCTACCGCGTCGCCAACTTCTGGCAACTCAACAAATACCATATCACCCAAAAGCTCTTGAGCATGCTCAGTGATCCCCACAGTAAAAGTACCGTCACCTTCAGGTCTAACCCATTCATGGGTGGATGCATAACGTAATTCTGATGGAATGTTGCTCATAATCGTTCCTAAATATTGGTTTTTATTAAACTACTTAATCGAAATTTCATTTAAGGTGATGTTATCTCACCTTTTTAAAGAACACTTTTTCCGTTTCTAACAAAGCTAGGTTTAACGATGTTAACGGTTACCCACTTTTTACGCATTTCTACTTCAGCGGTGGTATCTGCAGTAGCAGGAATTCTTGCCATTGCAATACTGTGTCCTAGGGTTGGAGAAAATGTACCGGAAGTAATCACGCCTTCCCCTTCAGACACCTTCACTTTTTGACCGGTGCGCAAAACACCTTTGTCAGTCATCACCAAGCCCACTAACTTCTGAGTGCCTTCAGCCTTCTGTGTTTCAAGTGCTTTACGGCCCATGAAATCACGATCTGCTGGTTCCCAAGTTATAGTCCAAGCCATGTTTGCGGCTAGCGGAGAAATCGTTTCGTCCATGTCTTGGCCATATAAATTCATACCGGCTTCCAAACGCAAGGTATCACGAGCACCTAAGCCGCATGGAGCAACACCAGCTTCGATCAGACGTTGCCAGAAATCACCCGCCATTTCGTTAGGCACCATAATTTCGTAACCCGCTTCGCCAGTATAACCGGTCGTAGCGATAAACAAATCTTCTGCTTGCACACCAAAAAACGGCTTCATTCCAGCAACAGCCTCTTTTTGTGCGTCTGAAAACAAAGTCGCGGCTTTTTGTTTAGCGTTCGGGCCTTGCACAGCGATCATTGCATAATCAGGGATTTCAGTAATAGTAACCTCAAAACCATCAGCTACGCTGTTCAACCAATCCATGTCTTTTTCACGAGTGGCTGAGTTAACAACCAAGCGATAATTTGTTTCGTCGAAGTGATAAACAATCAAATCATCTACCACACCGCCTTCTTCATTTAACATACCGCTGTAAAGGGCTTTACCTTTTTCGGTCAATTTGGCTACATCATTAGCCAATAGTTTGCGTAAATAGCCTTTAGCTTCACTGCCTTTTACATCCACAATCGTCATATGCGACACATCGAACATGCCAGCATCTTTTCTCACTGCATGATGTTCTTCAATTTGTGAACCATAATTAATCGGCATTTCCCAGCCATGGAAGTCCACCATTTTTGCGCCAGCTTCAATATG
Organism: Alteromonas sp. M12; assembly: GCF_037478005.1. Classification (NCBI taxonomy): domain Bacteria; kingdom Pseudomonadati; phylum Pseudomonadota; class Gammaproteobacteria; order Alteromonadales; family Alteromonadaceae; genus Alteromonas; species Alteromonas sp. M12. The sequence goes on from NZ_CP144164.1 coordinate 3,729,552, forward strand.
CTTGGGGTGTAAAACTGTTTTGTTGGTCATTTACCTTCACCTGATTGAGTCACTTTGAATTAGCAGTATAGAAATCACTCGGCGCTGGGACAAATTGATAATTCAAATGCTTACATAATTTTTTTAAATGTATTAAATTACTTAAATTAGTAATCCTAATGAATTTATAAGCTGAATATCTTTTATGAGACAACTGTCTTTAGACCAATTGCGTACTTTTGTAACTGTCGTAGAGCTAGGCGGCTTCGCTAAAGCGGGTGACATGCTGGGCCGTTCGCAGCCGGCAATCAGTTTACAAATTAAGAAATTAGAAGAACAACTTGGACGTCGCCTATTTGATAAAATTGGCCAGCGCCAGTTAGTCAACCAAGATGGTCAGGCGCTATTGCAACAAGCTAGAACCATGCTGAGTATCAACGACGACATATTCCGTCAATTCGAACAATCGTCTTTACGAGGCCGACTGCGACTAGGCATACCTAGCGAATTTGCTACTACCCTACTCCCCAGTATCATCGGAGAATTCAGTAAACAATATCCAGATGTCGCCCTAGAAGTCACCTCTGAACTGAGCCGTAGTTTACTCAATGATAAAAATCACCGTGACTTTGATTTAGTGCTGGCACTAGTGCATCCAGATCAACAAACCGAAGGTGAAGTGGTGTTAGAAGATGAGTTAATTTGGGTGGGCGATGCAAATAAAGCCATAAGCGCTAACAAAGTAGCACTGGTTTTAGCTCCAGATGGCTGTGTTTATCGCTCCCGTGTAATTGAAAAACTTAAACAACAAACCACCAGCTGGCGAATCACCTATACCAATGCCGATCTTTATGGGTTGATAGCAGCAATACAACAAGGTTTAGGCATCACCGCGTTAGCAAGGTCTAGTTTACCCAGTGCCTTACAGGAAATTCGCCATAAGTCGTTGCCACAATTAGGCAAAATCAAAATATGCCTATTCAACCTCGATACCCAACACCCGCAAATTAGTCGCGCCTTAGCCGATTTCATCATGGCCAGGTTGAAATCGTAAGCCCCGCGCAAAATCCACCCTGTAGGCGGTGGCTTTAGCCCCGCGTTAGGGGAATTCCATGGCCTAAAGACCATGCTACAAATAAGATGATTTCCCCTACCCTGTAGGCGGTGGTTTTAGCCCCGCGTTAGGGGAATTTCATGGCCTAAAGGCCATGCTACAACCTGCGCGGAAACCTTGGTGGGAGGTTAACCACCTTCCATGGCCTAAAGACCATGCTACGACCTGTAGGCGGTGGTTTTAGCCCCGCGTTAGGGGAATTCCATGGCCTAAAGACCATGCTACAACCTGCGCGGAAACCTTGGTGGGAGGTTAACCACCTTCCATGGCCTAAAGGCCATGCTACAAATAAGATGATTTCCCCTACCCTGTAGGCGGTGGCTTTAGCCCCGCGTTAGGGGAATTTCATGGCCTAAAGACCATGCTACAACCTGCGCGCAATCATCGGTGGGAGGTTAACCATCTCCCATAGCCTAAAGACCATGCTACAACCTGCGCGCAAACCTTGGTGGGAGGTTAACCATTTTCCATGGCCTAAAGACCATGCTACAACCTGCGCGAAAACCTCGTTGGGAGGTTAACCACCTTCCATGGCCTAAAGGCCATGCTACAAATAAGATGATTTCCCCTACCCTGTAGGCGGTGGCTTTAGCCCCGCGTTAGGGGAATTTCATGGCCTAAAGACCATGCTACAAATAAGATGATTTCCCCTACCCTGTAAGCGGTGGCTTTAGCCCCGCATCATCGGAACATAACAACAGGCTGAAGCCCGTCCTACAGTGGTGGATTAAACCGAAAGCGGGACTAATCGACCTAGTGGTTCGTCTAATGATTTAGGGGGTTCGGTGAACCAATGGGCTTGTTTATCCCCCATGTAAAGACAATCCTCTAAACGCACACCAAACTCGCCGGGGATATAAATTCCGGGCTCATTCGACAAGCACATACCTTTATTTAGTGGCGTTGTTTCACCTTTAACAAAGTTGACACTTTCATGACCTTCCATGCCGATGCCGTGCCCTGTTCGGTGTGACAAACCAGGTAGCTTGTAAAGTGGCCCATAACCTTGTTTTTCGTAATACGCTCTCACCGCGTCGTCCACTTTACCCGCAGCAGTACCAACTAGAGCGGTTTCGTATGCTATTTGTTGGCCTTTTTTGACCGTTTCCCAAACTGCGCGCTGTTTTTTAGATGCTTCGCCGAAAACAAAGGTTCGACTGATATCTGATTGATAACCATGCACACTACAACCGCTGTCCATTAAAATGACTGAGCCTTGTTTAATAACCTGCGACTGCCCAGTGCCATGTGGATAAGCACTTGCTTCATTAAACAGCGCTAAACACCAAGTATTTGTGCCGCCAAGCTGTGATTGAGTAGCGTCCATCAATTGTTTTACATCGTGTTGCGTCATGCCCAATTGAAGCTGAGAAAACACATGTTCATAGGCCATCAAAGTCACTTCATTGGCTTTATGCATAAGCGTCAATTCATGTGCAGATTTATACATGCGGCAAGCTAAGGTGACCGGTTCGGCGCTGACGTGATTCATATCAGGTAGCAAAGCCATTACGCCATCAAGGACGAAGTATCTAAGCGTAGACTCAAAACCCAACTTGCCTTTTCTTATGCCTCGGTCTTGCAAAACCTGTTTGATTAGCTCAAAGGGACTTTCATGCTCTTGCCAAACTCGAACATCATCACCAAGTTTTAAAGACTCACGAATACTTGGCTCTTCAAAAAAGGGACAAACAACGGCAATATCACCGCTTTGAGGAATGACAACGCCGGTAAGCCTTTCACTTCGCCACCACTGAATTCCAGTAAAGTAATCCATAGCCGCACCAGGCTCTAGAATAATGGCATCTATTTTTTGTTCTGCCATATGCTTCTGCGCCGCAGCAATACGCAGCTTTTTCTCTTGCACTGAAATCGGTTGAACGTTGCCAGTAACCTTTGACAGTTTGGTTGATGTAACAGGTGATGCCGCGGTCTCCAACGACAAACCATTGAATGCTATAGATGCCATTCCGAAAGAGGATAATTTTAAGAAAGTTCTTTTTTGCACAATGATATAAGCCCAAGACGTTTTTAATTATAATATGTGCAAAAAACACGCAACGCAATATTGCTACTCTAGACTTCCTTCAATCTCTATCCCGAAGCCCTGCTATGAAACGTTTAAGGCAAATAACTTATCGAAAAGCATACGGTCTACAATATTTGAAAACGATTCAGTCATGTACAAAGCATAACTTTATCGGCAAACTCAATTAGGTACACCTAAAATTAAAACTAAAAACGTAAAATGGACTTATTTTATGAACACTGATTCAATCTCAAAAACATATGCATTTTTTATTAAAAATACGTTTTTCATTCTTCTGTTAAGCGTATTTTCAAATTTGAGCTACGCCCAACAAATGGGTGGGAACAACGAAAACTCGGTTTTCGCACAACAATCCGCACAGAGCGCCATTAAATTTGCTGAAGCACTGAATAATCACGATATAGATAGTTTAGGAGAAATGACCGACACGAAAAATTTAGGGCAAATTGTTGGCAGTGCGTTATTTTCCAAACAAAGTGAAATAAATGATTTTGTGCGTGGATTTTCGGCGGAACGCACACGGAAAACCTTAATCAATAATCTTTTTGCACAATTTTTCAATGAAGAATCAAACTCTAGCTTTATACGCATGCTTGACGAGCAAGGTGCCCTGCGCCCCCTTGTCCGCATCGACTACGCGACAGGTGGGCATGAATACCTGATTTTATTTCTCAACGAAGAACAAAAAGTTTTTGATTTCCATATCGCCAGCAAAGGCGCTCAATTTAGTGACTCCTTAACCCAAGCAACGGCATTGATGATATCTACTGATGATTCTTTTTTTGGCAAAATGTTTGGTAAAGAAAAAATTAACAAAGATGTGGTGGAGAAATTCCAACGAATTGGCAGCTTACGTCAATCAGGGCAATTTCTAGAAGCTTATAAATTGCTTTTAAGTATGCCGGAAGATATGAAAAAGCAACGAGTCATGATTGATACTGGTGTTGGCCTTGCGCAAAATATTAATGATCAAGAATATCTCGCACAACTTAGTTTGTTAGACAAATACTTTGGTCACCTACCCTCTACCCAATTTATGCTGCTAGATTATTATGTGATGACCGAGAATAACGTCAAAGTCATGCAAGCGATGGAGAACGTCATTAAACGCTTTGGAATGGATGGAGCCCTTGGCGAGCTGAGTGCAAATTTATATTACAACGCGGGAGAAATGAATGAAGCATTAAAATATGCCTACCTAGGTGTCAATGCTGAGCCAAATTTTGAACCTCCCTACTGGACCTTGTTAACCATCTATAATGAACAACAAAACTACCAAGGAGTAGCTGATACATTGAATCTGATCAGTGAACGATTGTATTACGAATTTACTCCTGAGAGTTTGGGAAGTGAACCCGCGTTTGCCGGATTCCTAGCCTCAGAAGAATACCAAGTGTGGTTACAAAACTAACTAAATAACCGATAAAAACAGCAAGTTAATAAGTACTAACTTGCTGAATCTAAGCTGGTATCTATATTTGCCAGCTTAGGTAAATTGCCCTCAATTCCAACTGCTTGTTTAATAATATCGTTTTTTAACGGCGATAACTGATTTGTCGCTGATAACCCTATATCTCTGATCAACTTTTTCACCGGGTTGGCACCACTAAAAAGTCGCTTGAAGCTCTCCATGACGGCAATCATTTGCAGTGCTTCTGATTTACGCCAACGCTCAAATGAACGCAGGTTTTTAGCCAAACCTATATCTTTATTTTGCTGTTGCAATTCAACCAGCACTTCGGCTAATGCAGCTGCATCAGCAATACCTAAGTTTGCGCCCTGCCCTGCTAAAGGATGTATGGTATGAGCAGCATCTCCAATCAAAACAATACGGTCACTCACCCACTTGCGACAATAACGCATTTTTAACGGATAACTGGCTCGTTTACTCACAAGCTTCACTTGTCCTAAACGCGTGTCACTGGCGGCACTCAAGGCATGATTAAATGCTCGATCATCCAATTTTAACAGAGACTCTGCCTTTTCGACTCTTTGTGACCAAACAATTGAGCACAAGTTTTTTTCATACAATGGCAACAACGCCAGAGGTCCGTCAGGGGTAAACACTTGTCGCGCCACATTTTCGTGCGCGAATTCTGTTTCAATAGTGGCAACGATAGCAATCTGATCGTAATCCCAAAAAGTCAGCGGTAAATTTGCCACTTTACGCACCAACGAATTCGCGCCATCAGCACCAACCACTAGTTTACTGCTGACATGATTGCCATTTTCTAGACTAATGAAACTTTCTGATTGACCAATGGAAATATTGGCGATTTTGGCACTAGCCGCAATTTCTACATTAGCGACTTGTTTGAGTTGTTGCATCAAACCTAAGCGGATGGCTTGATTTTCAATAATACTCCCTAGGTGTGTTTGCTGAATATCCGATGCCCAAAAATCAATTTTGGCAAAACTATCCTGTTCCCACACTTGCATGTGTTGATAAGGCTGCAATCGTTGCTCGCAAATGCCTTGCCAAGCGCCTAAATTGCAAAAAATGTTCTGACTAGCAAGATTAATTGCACTTACTCGTAACTCTGGATCTTGACCCAGAGGCTGATCCGCCGGCTCAGAATCGATAACCACAACACGCAAATCAGTATTCTGCAACGCCAGTGCAGCCGTTAAGCCAATAATGCCTGCGCCAATAATTGCTACGTCATAATTTTGCATGGAGTTTTCCTGATGTGCCGTGAAAGCCCATGGCATGGTGAGCTAAAATTTGTTTTATCCTAGGATGACAATCTAAAATACCAAGGGCTAGATTACGCCCTAAAACTAACGGAGGATAAAGATTAGAAAAAGTATGGACCAATAAATCCGTTGCACTAATTAAGCGGTCTTGGTCATTTTTGCGATTTTGTTGGTAGCGCTGTAGAGTTCGATATTGACCGATATCCTGAGTTTCTTCAGCTAATATAATATGCACAAGTTCATCAACATCTCTTAGCCCCAAGTTCAATCCTTGCCCTGCAATGGGATGTAAGGTTTGGCAAGCATTTCCCAATAACGCGGTGCGATGGTGAATGTGTTGTAACGCTTTACTTTGAATCAATGGAAAAGCACTGCGCCTACCGACGGCTTTTATTTTCCCTAATCGATAACCGAACTCATCTTGTAAACGCGCAATAAACTCCTCATCGCTTAACGCCAATACGTCCTCACATTGCTTTTGCGACAACGTCCAGACTAACGAACTTCGATACGAATCGGCTTGTTGCAATGGAGTCGTTAAAGGTAACAAAGCCAAAGGGCCATATTGGGTAAAACGTTCGAATGCAGTGTTGTTATGGTCTTCATACAGCGCAACATTGGCTACGATCGCTGATTGCTGATAATCTTTGAGCTGAATTTCGATGCCTGATTTTTCGCGAGTTGGGGAATTCCCTCCTTCCGCAATTGCCAATAGCGACGCACTCAATCGTTGTTCATCACCTAGAATTACATCTATCTGCCCCGAAGATTTATGAAGCTGTTCAATTGTTTGACCATAAAAAAAGGTAACTTGTTTTGCGTATCGGTGGATTTCGTTTTGCAATAAATTCACCAACACGGGTAATTCAATCACCTGCCCCAAAGCATCCAGTTGGTATTCTTGCGCAGCTAAGGTACTGCTCCCCAAATGACCTTGATCTGACACATGTATATGCGAAATTGGGCAAGCAAATTCAGATAACCCCGTTAAGCCTAACGCGGTTAACATCTGGTTTGACTGGGCAGAAAGAGCAACACTGCGCAAATCTAAATAGCTTGAATCGTCACCGCTAGAATACTCTGAACGGGGCGTCGCCGCTTCAGGGCTCTGATTAGCCTCTATCACGGCAACCTTAAGCTGACTTTGTTTCACAATCGCCAACGCTAAGCTAAGACCCACGGCCCCGCCACCAGCGATCACCAAATCAAATGATTGTTCAGCTTTGTTCATTATTGCTAGTTCGCCATCAAATTTTCAATATCTGCAATGGTCTTTGGCACTTTATCGGTTAACACTTCATACCCATCTTCGGTAATCACAATATTATCTTCAATACGAATACCAATGCCTTTCCATTTAGGATCAACCTCAGCCGTTTCAGACACATACAAACCAGGTTCAACAGTCATAACCATGCCAGGTTCAAACTCCCGATCTGCACCTGCCACTTTATAGTTACCCACATCATGTACATCCAAGCCAAGCCAATGTCCAAGTCCATGCATGAAGAACTGACGGTAATTTTGTTGTTCAATGTTGTCTTCTAAGTCACCACTCAACAATCCCAATTCAATTAGTCCCCTCGTGAGGACTTCAATGGCTTTATCAGATGCGGCTTTGAAGGTACTTCCAGGTTTAAACAAGGCAAAAGACGCCAATTGTGCATCCAACACCAGTTGATATAACGCTTTTTGTGGTTCGCTAAATCGACCATTTACCGGAAACGTGCGAGTAATGTCCGCTGCATATCCTTGCAATTCAGCACCGGCATCGATCAGCACTAAGGTATTGTCTTGTAGCTCACAATTATTTTCGGTGTAATGCAAAATACACCCATTGTCGCCGCTACCAACAATAGTTGAGTAAGCAGGTGACTTTGCACCATGCATGGCAAAATGGTGATGAATCGTGGCTTCTAAATGAAATTCATTTTTGCCCACTTCGCTGAATTTCATTGCGGCGATATGCGCATCACAAGAAATTTCGGCAGCTTGGCGCATAATTGAAATTTCAAAGTCAGATTTAAATAGGCGCATTTCATGTAGCAGTATGCGAATATCGAATTCGCAACTAGGAGCGATTTTCGATTGTTTTGGCGCATTGCGTAAGTTGACGAGTACTTCATCCATTAACGCATCACTAGGGCCATGATGACCGCGAGCGAAATACAGATTTTCGTGACCATTTAGGTAACTTGTTAAACCTACTAGGATATCGTCTAGGGGGTGAGCTATGTCGACTTCATAATCAGCTGGTGCCGCCTCAGCTCCAATCCGTCTACCTTGCCAAATTTCTGCTAATTCATCTTTAGGTAAACAAAATAAAGCGCTGAATACATCGCCCATTAATGGACTATTACTAATCACTAAATAGGCATCGGCTTCTGGAAAGCCTGACAAATAATGAAAATCACTGTCTTGGCGAAAAGGAAACTCAGTATCATTGCTGCGGGTTACCATGTTTGCTGCAGGTATGACGGCAATACTGTTTGGCAACATTCGCTCACGTAAAATTTGTCGGCGTTTAGTGCACTCTTTAATTAATTCTGATGACATCAATGTACCGTCTTAGGTTCAGTTTGTGCTTGGTCAGCTGAATGACCCAATTCGTTGAAACATAACATGCAAGAAACTCGAACGTATTCGATGACTTCGAACAAGGCTTTTTCTGCTTCCTCATTTTCTGGCATGGTTTCGTCCATACGAGAAATCTCATAGAAATCTTCTAACGCTTCTTTCACGTCGGCAGAACAGGCAGTTAAATCAGCTTGGTGCAAACCAAACCCCAACATAAAACCTTGAATCCAATTGATTAATGCTTTGCCTCTTTCGTTAATTGGAGCTGAGTCATCGGGCATACATAAGGTTAAAGTGAAATCGGTTTCTAATAACTGTTGGCAGGTATCATTGTAAAGCGCGGTTAATTGCACTTGAACCTCATTAGGTAAAGCGTCACCTTGATTTATTGAATCATTAAGCGCAACTGACCATTCCTGACTTTCTAACGCCATTCCACCCGATAACATACCGCAAAAAATGCCATGTACTTCAGATGCATCAGTGAGAATATTGTGCTGTTCCAATAAAGTAGACAACTCTTCATAATTTAAATGCGATGGATTCAATTTTGTTTCCTTTATTTTCCATTAGTGCCATTTCCACTCAAGAACTGACACAAGATAGGGCTTTGAGATCGTATCACTACCAAAGGTGCCTGCCTAGAGCATGATGAGGCTTTAGTAAAGCTTTGTCATTTTGATAGCGGTGACTGTGTTGAAATTTCGCCACTTAGTGCAGTTTATAAGCAACTAAAAATGAATTACCAGTTTTCGATTTTATTTTAGCGCCGCTATGCTAAAATTCGTAATTCTCCTGGGATGTTTGCCAGTTCAGTTTTGTCCCTGGCCGATGCTATTTAACCTGGAAATTGATTCCACTACTATTGTGCAAGCTTGGCTAGTATCAAGACGCCTACGGTAGTGATGATGTTTCCGCCCTGAACTTTCGGTTCACGGGCCCACACCGAACAGCGGCATTTTGGGAGATTCTAATTTCATAGGGCGAGGTGTCAATTTATTTGACACCTCGCTTTTTTATGCCCCCTCCAAAATTCACAACCCATTGTTTTATAAGAATATAAAAGTTGTCGGTTCATAAATTGCAGGTTATTCTAATACTGTTGATTGGACGGAAAACAGGCGTTATACAAAATACTTCAGGCACACAGGGAATTGGCCGATACAGTGCGCTAGCAGTTTCTTAGTGAAAACCACTAAACTTTTAAAATTAACGTTGAAAAGAATAATAATGTGATGAAAGTGCCACCGACTGAACAACAGGCAATGCGTGAAGCTTGTCCTGAATTTTTTGAAGACCTAGACCATCAAATCGAATGGAAGTGGGACGAGCATTTTGGCTGTCTTCTGGCTGAGTTTTCCGTGGACCATGCACAGCACGTTTATTCAATAGCCAAAAAACATTTTCCCCATATTTGGGATAAGAAGCAGTTTAAAAAAGCCAATCCGTTTCTCAAACACCGCGCAGGATTTTTCGGCATTCTCGAGAAAAAACAACAATTGCTTACCAAAGATGACAATGGGCAAAATGACTTAATGCTGTCTTGGTGGCCCTGGGGACACGGTGCGACTATATCTGTTCGTTTGTTTCAAGCTAACGAGCAACCATTTGTGGAAACTCAAGGTTTATTCGACAAAATTGCGTCTATCTTTTCTCGATAGCCTAGCAATCTCGAAGTGCAGAAATTTTCAGCAATAAGTTATCAATAGTTAAAAAATAACCTTTAGGCCGTCAAAGTTGACCAAATGGTCAGGTTAAACTGTTCTTTTTAGCGTTAACTTATGGTACAAACGCATTTCTTTGTAATCTCATAGCGCTAAATTGGAACTTTTATGGCTGTTATTAATTTCGGTTCAATCAATATTGATCATGTTTATCAGGTCGATCATTTTGTTCAACCCGGTGAAACCTTATCCTCAACAGATTATCAACAATTATTAGGCGGCAAGGGAGCAAACCAGTCAATTGCACTAGCGAAAGCGGGTTCCGATGTTAGGCATGTGGGAAAAATTAACGAACATGACGCCCATTTTAAGCAAGCAATGATTAAACAAGGTGTTGACTGCAAATATGTGCAGTGCACCGACTCCCCTACTGGCCATGCAATAATTCAAGTGGCCTCTTCAGGTGAAAATGCCATTGTTTTATTTGGTGGCGCGAACCTTGAAATTGAAAATCAGGATGTTCTCAAAGCCCTTGATGGCGCTGATGAATCTGCTTGGGTACTAACTCAAAATGAAACAAGCTCCATAGACATTGTGTTTCAAGAGGCTAAAAAGTTAGGGTTAAAAGTGGCTTTTAATCCAGCGCCAATGACTGATTCAGTGAAACAGCTCCCCCATGACTGTATCGATCTACTGATTGTTAATGAAGTGGAAGCAGCTGCAATTAGCGGAGTCGACGATATTGATCAAATGGAAGAATATTTCCGTCGCGAATGGTCCCATGCAGAGGTATTAATTACCTTAGGTAAACAAGGAGTGCGATTTGTATTGGCTGAAGAAACCATCACAGTTCCTGCATTCTCGGTTGAAACAGTAGATACGACCGCAGCTGGTGATACGTTTATTGGTTATTTTCTAGCGGCATACAGTCGACGTCATAAACCCAAGGATGCGTTAGTGCGCGCGTGCGCAGCTTCAGCAATAGCAGTGACACGTAGTGGCGCTGCCCAATCAATTCCGAATACTGAAGAGGTTGATCTTTTCCTCAGTCAGCATCAAGCTTAACCACAATTTATCATTAAAGAGAACGATTATATGGCTCATAAAATAATTCTCGATACCGATCCAGGTATTGATGACGCAATGGCAATATTTTTTGCCTTTCAATCTCCTGATATCGAGGTATTGGGATTAACCACAGTATACGGAAACGTACCTGTTACTATGTCGGCTCAAAATGCACTCACGTTATGTGAATTAGCTGATCAAGACATTCCAGTAACCAAGGGTGTGGGTATGCCTTGGGTTGGTCCTGAGTCAGGTTACGCACATTTTGTGCACGGTGATGATGGTTTTGGCAATATCGATTTTCCATCTTCAAAGCGCGAACTCGATCCTCGCAGCTCAGCCCAATATATTGTCGATATGGCTCGTCAACATCCAGGTGAAATCACCTTAGTGGCAATTGGCCCGCTAGGTAATCTGGCCTTAGCATTGCGTTTAGAACCTGAACTCCCCAACTTGGTAAAAGGTGTGGTCATTATGGGTGGCGCTGCGTTTGTGAAGGGTAATGTGACTCCTGTAGCTGAAGCTAACATATGGAACGATGCGCATGCCGCTGAGATAGTGTTTGCAGCGCCATGGGATCTGAAAATGTTTGGTTTGGATGTGACTAATGATGTGCCTTTCACGTTAGATTTTCTTGATGAATTAGAAATCAAAAACCCTAAGCTGGGTGGATTCGTCAAAAAGTCATCTCAGTTCTACGTGGACTTTTATTCACAAGATAGAGACGACCGTGTTTGTTTCTTCCATGATGCGATGCCACTGGCTTATTTAGTAGACCCCAGTTTATTTGAATTTACTCGTGGTCATGCCAGGGTTTCCACTGATCCACTTAACCGCGGACAGACAACAGTAGCACCAGAAGGTAGTACTGCCAGTCCTCTTTGGTTAGACGCCCAGCAAATCGACGTTGCCACCAAAGTTGATCATGATCGACTGCGTAAATTGTACATCGACACCTACTCGCTGTAATCACAATATCCCCTATCGAAAATGGTAATTAAGGTTACCATTTTCGTTTTAAACGCCTAATTTATCGATTCTGAGCTCTGAATACACAACTTCACCTGTGTCTCATCATTTAACTAAATTTAATCCTAAAATTTACTCACCAAGCTGATAGAAAAGAACCGAGTTATTGGTATACTGAACAGATATTGTTGTGCTTAATCTGTGTTTTCAAAGGTATCTTTGCGTTGTTAGAAAACAAATCCCATTTACGTAAACAATTTCGTCAATTGCGCCGCAACCTATCTGCAGAGCAACAAAAACTAGCTAGTCGAGACGCGCTTCAGACTGTTATCAAACACCAAATACTGGAGCATGCCAATCACATTGCACTTTACCTTGACCAAGACGGAGAGTTGTCTTGTACCGACATTATTGATTGGTGTTGGCAAAATGGTAAAACAACCTATTTACCTGTTTTAGATCCATCCCGTGAGAATTATCTAATATTTATTCGATATGCTGCGGATACTAAAATGCGTAAAAATCGATTTAATATTCCTGAACCAGTTATCTCATCATCACAAGTTAAAGCAGTGCCACAACTCGATTGTATATTTTTACCTTTAGTCGCGTTTGATGAAACTGGCAATAGGTTGGGTATGGGCGGTGGATTTTATGATAGAACACTTGCTGAAATAACCTCCTCTCCGGTAAAACCGCAGCTTATTGGATACGCCCATGACTGTCAGCAAGCGTCCAATTTAAGCACCGAAAGTTGGGATATTCCGGTCCACAAAATAGTCACCCCCAGTCGCGTAATTTCAACCTAAATAACCTCAAATCAAGATATCGCTTTAAATCAGTGTTTGTAGCCGCGTAGGAGCTAAGTGCGGTATACTCTGCGCAGATTTTTTGAATGTATTTAACATTGCCAATTAATAGGATCAAACATGACTCAAGATGAAAAAAAACGAGCCGCTGCCGAAGCCGCGATCAAATTTGTTACTGACGATAGTGTTATTGGTGTAGGCACGGGATCAACCGTGCATTATTTTATAAGCGCACTGGAAAAAGTAAAACATAAGATTAAAGGTGCGGTTTCTAGCTCTGATGATTCAACGGCAAAACTGAAGGCAATGGGAATCGAAGTGTTTGATCTCAACTCAGTAGACAATTTTGACATTTATGTTGATGGGGCAGATGAAATAACCAAACATAAACATATGATCAAAGGCGGTGGTGCAGCGTTAACAAGAGAAAAAATTGTGGCCGCTGTAGCTAAAAAGTTTGTCTGTATTATTGATGACAGCAAACAAGTGCCGGTTTTAGGTGCCTTTCCATTGCCAGTTGAGGTAATCCCGATGGCACGTTCGTTTGTTGCCCGAGAATTAGTAAAATTAGGTGGCGATCCTGAATACCGTCAAGGTGTGATTACCGACAATGGTAATGTCATTCTTGATGTGCACAATTTAAAAATTCTTAATCCAGTTGAATTGGAAAAACAAATTAATCAGATTCCAGGGGTTGTCACCAATGGACTGTTCGCCATGCGTGCAGCAGATATCGTATTAGTCGCCACAGACACCGAAGTAATTGAGATTGATTAGACCAAATAAATATAACAGGCTCTTTCTTATTTGAAAAAGTTCTGGTATTTTTCACATTCAAATAGACGTCCAGATGTCTCTTAATCCAGATATCTTTAACTAACGATCATGTACGGGAACATTAATGAGCAAAGTATCACTGCCCAAAGAAAAAATTAAGATATTGTTGCTTGAGGGTTTACACCAAAGTTCAGTGGAAACCCTTGAAGCCAATGGCTATACCAATATTGAATATATTAAGACGTCGTTATCGGAAGAAGAGTTAATCGAAAAGATTGCAGATGTTCACTTTATTGGTATTCGTTCTCGTACACAGCTCACTGCAAATGTTATAGATGCTGCGCAAAAACTCGTAGCGGTTGGTTGTTTTTGTATTGGTACTAATCAAGTCGACCTTAAAGCAACACAAAAACGCGGTATTCCCGTGTTCAATGCGCCCTTCTCTAACACCCGTTCAGTTGCAGAGTTGGCCCTAGGCCAAATCATTTTATTACTTCGTGGTGTACCAAGTAAAAATGCCAAAGCCCATCGCGGTGTATGGGAAAAAAGCGCAGTAGGATCATATGAAGCGCGAGGCAAAACCTTAGGTATTATTGGTTATGGCCACATTGGTACTCAGCTAAGCATCTTGGCAGAGCACTTAGGTATGCGAGTCCAGTTTTTTGATATAGAAGATAAATTGGTTTTGGGTAACTCAACTCAAGTTAAAACCCTTAAGCAATTACTCAGTACTTCAGATGTTGTTTCTTTGCATGTGCCTGAAACTGAACAGACGCAAAATATGATTGGCAAAAAAGAACTGGCGATGATGAAAGATGGCGCTATCTTAATGAATGCTGCCAGAGGCACCGTAATTGATATTGATGCATTGGCAGAAGCCATGGAATCAGGCAAGTTGAACGGCGCTGCTATTGATGTTTTCCCAGTAGAGCCAAAATCAAATGACGAAGAGTTTGTTTCGCCTTTGAGAAAATTTGATAACGTGATCCTTACTCCTCACGTAGGTGGAAGTACCCAAGAAGCACAACAAAATATCGGTATTGAAGTTGCGGGTAAATTGGCCAAATACAGTGACAACGGGTCGACGCTTTCAGCGGTTAACTTCCCTGAAGTATCCTTGCCATCACATATAAATCGTTCTCGTTTGTTACACATCCACGTCAATGCGCCTGGTGTTTTAACTCAGATCAACCAAGCATTTGCAGCTCACAACATTAATATCGCTGCACAATATCTACAAACAAATGAAAATATTGGTTATGTGGTAATTGACGTTGAGACAGACGATGCGAAAGAAGCATTTGAGCAACTCACTAAAATCGACGGGACAATTAAAACTCGTATTTTACACTAATCGTTTAACACTTCCCGATAGCCACTCTATCGGGAAGTGCTGTTTATTTTATGCGCCATTCAACGTCACCTTAAACGGGTTTCATTTGCCCCTCATAACTGAACAACCAATCAAGCCATCAATTAAAATGTAACCTTGCCCATAACAAGGTATATTAATAAGAAATTTATTGGTTAAAAACTCGTTCTACTGGTATTAATTATAATGCCAACGAGATTTGGGAAGTACTTAGATGCATAAGATATTCTGGGTTTGCACTGTGTTTGTTAGCCTTAAAGCGTTCGCGATACCGGTAACAATTGACGTTGTGAGTCATAACAATACCCCTGTTTTCCAAACTGTCGTTTACCTAGAGCCTGAAGACGATGTTGCGGTTGCTGAAATTAGCAAAGATATTGCGGTCATGGATCAAGTAGACCGTCAATTTATGCCACACATTTTAGCGGTTCAAAAAGGCAGTAAAGTAGTATTTCCTAATTCTGATTCAATCAAACACCATGTTTACTCCTTTTCTCCAGCTAAACAATTTGAATTAAAGTTGTATAAAGGATCAAACGCCGACCCATTGCTGTTTGAGAATCAAGGTGAAGTAGAACTCGGTTGTAATGTTCATGATTGGATGCTTGCTTATATTTGGGTGGTAGATACGCCTTATTTTGCAAAAACCAGTCAAGATGGAAAAGTAACAATAGACGTTCCTAAAGGTCATTACAAAGTCAAAATTTGGCATCCTAGAATTCAAGATGATTTCGACGCTTTGACCCAAATGATTAATGTTGATGCTCCAACTAGTGCGCGCTTTTCTCTAAAAGAAAAGCTATTACAAGACCTTAGTTTTTATGAGCAACAAGCAGATAAACTAACCGATTACGAATAGAGTGCAATGCTAATCAACATGGAACTTTGCTATTGATAGTTAAAAATTACCTTTTGTGCAAAACGTTGATTGCCAACTTTGTGTTTAGCTTGCTGGTATGTATAAGTGTTGTAACACCAGCCGTGGCAAATCAGATTGGCGGCCTAATGCAAATTTACCTTGCTGATGCTGACAGTTGGCAATCGTACCAACATCAAGGAACCGGTATTCTTCGTCACGATGAAAGTAAATTAGGTATTCAACAAGCTCTGTTGCACACAAATTTAGACATAACCTCCAGCGTAAGTGTAGATGCCGTGGCTAATTATTATGCTGACGGTGAACAACATTTCGGGTTTTCTCAAGCGTTTTTAAACTATAAACCTTTAAGCCCTGAAAAAATCAAACTCAAAGGGCGAGCTGGCTTTTTCTACCCACGCTTGTCATTGGAAAATGTCGATGCAGGCTGGCTATCTCCCTACACCTATACCCAATCGGCAATCAATAGCTGGGTAGGAGAAGAAATGCGAACGCTAGGTCTAGAGCTATCATTTTATAGCCCTGGCAGAGCAAGAAGAAGCCCTTGGACGTGGGAGATTGTTGCGGCGACTTTCAAAGGTAATGATCCTCTTGGTACCTTAATAAGTTGGCGCGGCTTTGCGATGCACGACCGACAGTCTCTTAACAATGACAGAGTCAACTTTGCAGCCTACCCGACGGTGATTGATACTGACTTTATATTTCATCCTGACTATGTAGAACCTTTCCATGAACTAGACCGACGTTGGGGGTTTTATACAGGCTTGCATCTGAGCTATTTCAACCAATCAAGCTTTCGTTATTATTATTACGATAATCAAGCTGATCCGTTAGCGGTTAACAGTCAACGACTTTATGGTTGGCGCACTAAATTCCATTCGTTTTCCATGCAACATAAATTAGACGCCAATACACGCCTGATTAGCCAAATTATGACCGGCAGTACTGTAATGGGCGTTAAGTATGTTTACGTGGATTTTGATGCTTGGTATTTAATGCTTAGCCATACAGTATCACAGCACCGAATAAGCCTGCGTTATGACAGGTTTATGGTATCTGAAGATGATGTTTTCCCCACCGACATGAATAACAGTGATGGCTACGGGCTAACTTTAGCTTGGCGCTACGATATTGATGAAAATTGGCAGTTAGGTATAGAGCAGCATTTCAACAAGAATACAGCACAAAACAGAGCCCAATTAGACCTTCCGATAGATGCAAATCAGCAGCAAACTCTATTGGTGGCGCAATTTCGTTGGTAAACGCCTTGCGTAAAACATAAAAAAGCCGGCGTAAAAAGCCGGCTTCAAGCAAATATCAAACAAGCAGGGATTAGAAAAAGGTATAAACCAAAGTGACTGCAGTTTGTGTATCTAGTTTTTCAGTATCATCAGATGCACCAGAGTTATGATCCAAAGTCACACTGAACTTCATAGACAAAGAACCATTTATTGCTGCAGATAACGACGTCACAGATTTAGATTTTGTATTATCTTCACCAACTTCTGTTGATAACAACTGTTTAAAAGTAGCGGTATCTGAGATTTTCCACTGATAATCTAATGCACCACGTACAATCAGACCTTTCTCAGTCTCACCCGCGACAAAATTTCCATCCGCGTCTTCAGTGCTCTGAGTCTTAGAATAAGAATAACCAGGACCGATACTGTATTCAAATGACGACGTTTCGTCTGCCCACAATTTTTGGTTCCAACCTACAGCGACGGTAGATTGATAATCATAACTGCTAAAACGGTCATCTTCGTAAGAACCAAAACCAAATAAACGATGGTCTGGGTTTTCTAGTTTATAGTTAGCCTGACCAGATACGAACCACTTCTGTGCCGTGGTTTGTGTAACAGTTTCTTCATCAACTGTTACTTGGTCTTTTTTGTATAACCCTTCAATAATGAAGTCGTTACTCCATTCTTCTAGTTCTTGGTGAGCAGACAACTTACCTTTAACGGAAGTAGTTTCAGTATTACCAGAAGTGACGATTAAGCCAAACTCGCCATCCATGGTAAAAGGTTTAGTTTCTTCTGCGCTTACATTTGCTGCTAGGGCGCAAAATATAACTGAACATAAAACTGATTTTTTCATTCGACTTTCCTGATTTTAATTAAAATAAAAACAGCTGATATTATTATTGTTTTACTGAATATTGTTTGAAACGTTTCAAACCACCAAGTTGGTAAACACAAAATGTACCAAGTTGCTGATTCATGGTTATTTTTAGCAATTCAATTAAAAAAACTGATATACCAATGTGACGGAAGTTTGAGTATCTAGTGGTTCGTCCAACTCTTGAGGTGAACGATTATGGGTCATATTAAAAGACAACTTCATAGCCAAAGAACCATTAATTTTTGCCGCCAAAGAAGTTTCCGAAAAAGAGCGTGAAAACTCATCGTCGGTTTCAGTGCTTAAATATTGCCTGAACGTTGCCATATCATTGAATTTTTTCTCGTATTCCATTGCCGCGCGGATTATAACACCAGTTTGATCTAACACATCAGTATTTTCTTTGGCAATCGAGCGCGCATACCCTGGCCCGACACTGTAGGTAAACTCACTCTCTTTATCAGACCATAATTGCTCTGTATAACCCACAGCTAAAGCGGCTTGGTAACGATATGAATTAAATCGATCATCTTCGTATTCACCGTACATGAATAGACGGTTAGTGGGATTTTTTAATTTAAAATCTGATTGCATTGAAACGAAAACATTCTGTGCGCTGGTAACTAATTCACTATTTTCATCAATAACTTGTTCGTTTTGTTTATACAGTACTTTTGCCACGTAACGGTGATGCCATTTAAGCAGATCTTGTTTAGCATTTAACTTACCGGTAACCGTAGTACCTGTGGTATTTCCATCGGCATAGATAACTCCGAACTCACCGTTCATGGTGAAAGAGTCGTGATGTTCAGCAGTCGCATCACCATGAAAAGGTGCATCAGCGAGAAAAAGTGCTCGAATTACATCAGTGCGTGCACAACTGGAAAAACTGATGAAAAGGCAAATGGTGGCGCAAATTAACTTCATATAAACCGATCTAAATTAGAATTTGTTCTATTTTTGCGACATTGTATATAATAACGTAACAATATGCAGCACTAAAATAGATTAAAAATCAAACAAATGCTACTTTCAACCCGTTCCTACATTGCATATCAAAGATATGTCTGCTTTTAGCGACAAGCTCGACGATGTTTAATGCTAGCGAGTTAGTAAGGACTGAAGATAGACATCATTTGGTTTATTTCCTGCTTACTGAAAGTGATAGCATCAACAAGTACTTCAACATCCAAATCTACACTTGCTAAGATCGCTGGATTAATTGTTTCAGGCAGGTTTCCTGGGAAGTTCGTCGCCAGCATATATCCTGCAATGGCAGCCACATGCATAATAGCGACCTCTTTGTTACCCATAGCATAATCTTCATCGGTGATATGCATGATGGGCAATGAAATTTGCGTCGGCAGTTGCCAAAGTTGCAAAATCGTTGAGCTACATTGTGGATAAGTAAATCCGAGTATATTTTTTTGCAGCGCAAATGGCACTGTTGCGTGATCTGCTGGAATACATTTAGCAGCTAACTCAGGACTCTCTTTCGTCACCACCAATTCTGCTAAATTATGCAGTAAACCCAACAAAAAGAACCGTTCAGAACCTCTAACTCGCGCTAATTTGGCTAAATGCTTAGCCACTAAACCAGTGAATAAACTCTGTTTCCAAAATCGCTTCAGATCCACATTTTCATCACTCAAAGAGTCGAATGCATCTTTCGCAGTTTCAGCCATAACTAAATTATATAGTGCTTCGCCACCTAGTATGTTTACTGCTTTACCAATGTTATCGACCTGAGAGCGGAATCTAAACAATGGACTATTGGCTAATTTAAGTAATTTGGATGCAAGTGATGGATCTAAGCTAACAAGGTTTCCGATATCTTCGACGTCTGATTGATGATCATCTAACATTTGCCGAATACGCAGACAAATGTCTGGCAGGGCAAATGAGGTGCTAGCTTTTTTTGCGTAATCAATTGCTTGCATAAATACGAATACTTTTGGATGAGATGTGATTGATAGTAGTGGACATTATAGTCATGCTGAACTCAAATTGCGGTTTTTTTTTGTGCATAGTTATGGGTTTTCATATTTAACCAAGGCTTCAGCCGCACTGCTTATCCAACCACAAAAAAAAGTTGATATTTACGTTGTTAGGCGTACGGTATATTTATAACTGTTTGTTAACAGGGAAGCAGGATGGAAGAACTCTCAGGTTTAGATGCAACTTTTCTATTTTTAGAAACTGAAAAAATCCCGATGCATATAGGTGGCGTATGCATAATGGAAGGATCGATGAAATTCGAAGAGTTTTACGAATTTATGGAAAAACGTATCCATCTAGTTTCAAAGCTCACCGAAAGACTGGTTACCGTTCCCCTAAGCCTAGATAGACCTTACTGGATTGAAGATCCCAATTTCGATTTGAGTTTACATATACGACACATGAAATTACCTGCGCCGGGTTCTTGGAAGGAACTGCGTTATGCTGCATCTCAGCATTTTTCAACATGTCTAGATAGGAGCAGACCGCTTTGGGAATTTATTTTTGTTGAAGGCTTAGACAACGTATCGCAAGTACCGAAAGGATCTGTCGCGATAATAACTAAAGTACACCATTCTGGTTTCGATGGTAAATCAGGTGCAGATTTAATGGCCATGATGTGGGATGTCACTCCCAAACCTCGGCCGGTCCCCGCGAAAGTATCCAAACCCCAAGAAAAGATCCCTGGCGCGATGAACCTTATGGCTCGTAGTGCGTATAACTTAGTTACTATTCCGGGAAAATTGCCGGGATTGTTATGGGATACAGGCAAGGCCACCTTAAAAGCCAGTTATCTGTCCCGTGTACATGGCATTAAAATGCCAACCCTGCCCTTCCGCGCTCCAAAAACGCCATTTAATGGGGTGGTTGAGCAAGAACGTAAATGGAATTCCGCTTTACTCGAAATTGATCGGGTAAAGGCAATACGTAAAGTGGTTGATGGGGCTACCCTAAACGATGTGATATTGGCTATTTGTGGCGGTGCGTTGCGCCAATACCTATTAGCTAAAGGGGAATTGCCTGAGCAACCATTGGTAGCTATGGTGCCTGTCTCAACCCGTTCGAAAGATGAAAAGAACGCGATGGGAAATCAGGTATCAGCCATGTACATCCAATTAGCTACAAATGAGGCAGACCCGATTAAGCGTTTGGAGAAAATCCATGTTAATACCCTAGTTGGTAAGCTGTACCAAGAAGCAATTGACGCTAAAAGTCTAATGGGATACGCAGACTTAATTCCATTCGGTTTAGCTGGTGTAGCTTCACGATTTTATACACGATCAGCGTTAGCCAAGTGGCATAAACCATTTTTCAACTTGGTAATTACAAATGTCCCGGGCCCAAATATTCCGTTGTATCTAGGCGGACACAAGTTACTTACCAATATGGGAACCGGGCCCATTTTTGATGGTATGGGGTTAATTATGCCGGTGCTAAGCTACGACGGGACGATCACAATCAGTCCAACAAGTTCAGCCAATTTGATGCCCGATATAGATGTTTTAACTAAATGCATATTAGATTCCGCTAATGAATTGGAAGCTGCCGTGCAGAAGAAGCAAGCCAACATGGCTGCGTTTAACGCTTTGTTAAATGAAAAATAAAGCACGAAGTATATAACCAAAGAAGTAGAGAGTTTATATGAATAACGAAATAGCGACACTGCCAAACAATCGTCCCAAAAAGCGCCATATGCTCTCGGAGGGCAGATCGCTTTTCGAATTCGGTACAACCAGTTTATTGATGCCTTTATTGCTGCAAGCTCCTCGTGGTGACAAACATCCTGTGATGGTTTTGCCTGGTTTCTTAGCCTCGGATATTTCGACTAAACCTCTACGTACCTTTCTCAAAATGAAAGGTTATAAACCTCATGGTTGGGGCTTAGGAAGAAACCTAGGCACCCACATTGTAGGTGGACAGCATATCGTGAGTGACCAGTTACTCAATAAAGTCATTGAATTGCATGTCAAACACGATGCCAAGGTCAGCCTTGTGGGCTGGAGTTTGGGTGGCATTTTGGCAAGAGAAATTGCCCGTGCAATTCCTGATTGTGTAAGACAAGTTATTTCGTTAGGCAGTCCATTTAATGGCCCTCAGGGTTCTGCCCCCGTAGCGGCTAAAATGTTTGAGATGATAAATGGCGATTTAAATCAACGAGAACCAGATGCTGCACAACGAATTATTCCCCCACCACAGGTTCCAAGTTCAGCTATTTTTTCCCGTAGTGACGGCGTAGCTCACTGGCAATCATGTATCAACTCAAATGAACATTTACATCCACAATCGGAAAATATTGAGGTGAAAGGTAGCCATATGGGCTTAGGACATAATTCTCAGGTATTATGGATTGTCGCCAATCGATTAGCGCAAAAAGAAGGCCAATGGCAGCCATTCAGACAAAAAACCTTACATAGAGTTCTGTATCCAAATCCTGACAGGGCATAAATTTGAGTGAAGTAACTAATAGCGAAGAGCTGTTCGCGGACGTAAACGGAATTACGTTGTGTTACCAAACCTTTGGTAACCCAAAAGACAAACCCCTATTGTTGATAATGGGCCTAGCAACTCAAATGATTCATTGGGATCCACGATTTTGTCAAAAATTGGTGGACCAAGGGTATTGGGTGATCCGTTTCGACAATCGCGACATTGGCAGAAGTACCTTATTACAAGGTCAAAAAAAGCCAACCATTTTTTCAGTCGCGGCCAATCAATTGTTTGGTAAAAAGCTACACGTTCCTTACGATTTACATACGATGGCCGGTGATGCAGTTGCATTATTAGATCATCTAAACATTGCTACCTGCCATTTAGTAGGAGTATCTATGGGTGGAATGATCGCCCAATGTATCGCCATAGATTATCCAAATAGGGTGGCCAGTTTAACCTCTATTATGTCTACTACCGGTAACCGATCGCTACCTAAACCCAAAAAGTCGGTAATGTTAAAAATCATACAGCCGCCGCCTAAAGATCCTAAAGCTTACCTACATTATTCTTTAAAATTATGGAAAATGCTCAATGGTGACTATTTCAATTTTGATAAAAAGAAGATAGCAAAGCTTATGCAGCACGCCAGAGAACGCTCATTTAACCCTGATGGCGTGTGGCGACAGACCTGTGCAATATTAGCCTCACCTGATCGAACCTCAGCGTTACATAAGATTAAATTACCGAGCCTGGTGATCCATGGTGATTGTGATCCGCTTGTTCCCGTCGAGTGTGGGATAGCCACAGCCGCAGCCATCGAAAATTGTGAACTAGTTATTATTAAAGGTATGGGGCACACATTGCCTGAAGAGGCTTGGGATCAAATCATCAGCAGTATCGCTAAGTTAGCCAATTAACATACAATTACCGCAGTTGAAGTCTGTGGGAAAGGCCGTTACTCATCAAACATGTCTGTTTGCTGAGGTGTTGTTGTTTTAGCATCGCCGTTTTTCCTGCGTGAGGCTATGGCTTTGCGTCTCTGACAAGCTTTTATAATAACCCTTTTGGCATAAGGTGTAGTCTGATTCCAATACAGCCTTTCGTCCCTGCTGCGGAAACATCCCGTACAATAGCCCCCTTTACCTGATTGGCAAACACCGATGCAGGGGCTAGGGATGTCAAAAAACTCGAGTTGATCCACAGTGGCGACTTTTATTCATAAATTCAGATCATTTCCTATAGTTTACACCCTTATTCAAAAGTAGGCGAAATACCAATTATGATTTTAATAATGATCTGAATTCAATTAATCCAATACTATTCTGGATATTGGGCAAATTTAGGTGCCGCTTGGCCATCATCGTACCAAGCAAATTTTTCTTCCCAAAATATATTCGCTTGGGGCGTAATATCTGGAACGCCATCTAAGAAGCCAGCAGGTATGCACAGCATACTGCCATCACGGGTTAAATAAGGCACTTGTGAGCCGCAATCAGAGCAAAAAACATTACTAAAGCGCACCGCATTTGGTAGATCAAAACGTTTTATTTTATCTTCACCACTGTGCCATTGGATATTGTCAGGATCGGTAAATATTAGTGAAGCGAACGCTGAGCCAGTTTTCTTTTGACAGCGATCACAATGACATTGATAAAAACGTTTGTAAGGTCCATGAACCTGACCGGTCACTGCACCACATAAGCAGCTACCTTTAATTTCTTGCGGCATAATAATTCCTCTTATAATAATTTTATTTAGCAAAACGAATCTAGCTCATCCCCCCGCTTAATTATAGAAGCATAAGCTCAGGTGATGATAAAACCAGATAAAACCTGCAGACATAAAAAATGCCAGTTTGCTCAACGCAGACTGGCATTCTTTGTATCGTTCAGAGAATTACTTTTTCTTTGCTTTTGGGTTTGGCAAATCAGTAATACTTCCTTCAAATATTTCAGAAGCTAAACCAATTGATTCATTTAACGTTGGGTGAGCATGAATTGTCAAAGCAACATCTTCAGCATCAGCGCCCATTTCAATGGCTAAACCAATTTCACCTAACATTTCACCCGCATTGATACCGATAATTGCACCACCGATTACACGGTTAGTGTCTTTTTCGAATATCATTTTAGTCATACCTTCAGTACGACCAGAAGCAATAGCTCGGCCTGAAGCAGCCCAAGGGAAAGAGGCAGTTTCATAACTTACGCCTTGCTCTTTAGCTTCTTTTTCAGTTAATCCTACCCAAGCGACTTCTGGGTCAGTGTAGGCAACTGAAGGAATACATTTAGGATCAAAGTAATGCTTCTTACCAGCAATAACTTCTGCAGCAACATGACCTTCATGTACCGCTTTGTGAGCAAGCATAGGTTGTCCAACAAGGTCACCAATCGCATAGATGTTGCTAACGTTAGTACGCATTTGCTTATCAACGTTAATGAAACCGCGCTCATCTACTTTCACGCCAGCTTTATCGGCTGCAACTAAACTGCCATTTGGACGACGTCCAACTGCCACTAGTACTTTATCGTATCTAACTGGCTCAGCAGGTGCTTGTTTACCTTCAAAAGTAACGTATAAACCGTCGTCTTTAGCTTCAACAGCTGTTACTTTTGTTTCCAACATGACGTTAAATTTGTTTTTAACGTATTTTTGATAAATTTTGATGACGTCTTTGTCAGCAGCTGGAATCAACTGGTCTAAAAACTCAACCACATCAATTTGCGAACCTAGAGAACGATAAACAGTCCCCATTTCCAAACCAATGATACCGCCACCCAAAACTAACATTTTTTCAGGGATATCTTTCATTTCCAACGCGCCTGTAGAATCGATTACTCGATCATCATCGTTTGGAATGAAGGGAAGTGAAACTGGCTCTGAACCAGCAGCTATAATCGCGTTATCAAATGTAATGGTTGTTTTACCGTCTTTCCCTTCTACTTCAAGGGTATTAGAACCGGTGAATTTACCGTAACCTTGCACAAATTTAACTTTGCGCATTTTAGACATGCCTGACAAACCTTTAGTAAGTTGCCCTACTACACTGTCTTTCCAGCCACGTACTTTATCTAAATCAATTTTAGGCTCACCGAACACAACGCCGTGTGAAGCCATTTCTTTCGCATCATCAATTACTTTAGCTACGTGAAGTAACGCTTTAGAAGGGATACAGCCTACGTTAAGACATACTCCACCTAAGGTTTCACGGGAGTCAATGATGACTGTTTCAATACCTAAATCGGCAGCTCTAAACGCTGCTGAATAACCACCAGGTCCTGCACCTAGCACAACCAGTTGAGTTTTAATTTCGCTCATTATGACCTCAAATTTCGAATTCTATTCTGACAGACCTGTAAAATACTACCTTTGCGACTTTATGTTAGCAAAGTAAAGCACGACTAAACACGAAAAATATCAAAAAAGTGCGCTTCAACATGATTTAAGCAAAAGCGCACTTAATTATGACCTAAAGTAGAATTTGGCGAAGATCAGCCAACACGTTGCTCAAATGAACCGCAAAACGTGCAGCTACAGCACCATCAATCACACGGTGATCGTAAGATAATGACAGCGGTAACATGAGTCTTGGCTCAAAATCTTTACCATTCCACTTTGGTTTCATTTCACTTTTCGAAACACCTAAAATAGCCACATCAGGCGCATTTACGATAGGCGTAAATGCAGTACCACCAATGCCGCCTAAACTAGAGATAGTAAAACAGCTGCCCTGCATATCCGGACCTTTAAGTTTTCCATCTCTGGCTTTGATACTAATTTCAGTAAGTTCTCGAGAAAGTTCGACAATACCTTTTTTATCCACATCACGTACTACAGGAACAACAAGTCCTCCTGGAGTCTCAACAGCAATACCAATATGGTAATACTTTTTCTGGATAAGTGATTCGCCAGATTCAGACAAAGACGTATTGAATACCGGATACGCTTTAAGCGCATCGGCTACCGCTTTCATCATAAAGACTAAAGGTGTAATTTTAACCCCTAGTTTACGTTTTTCAGCGATGACGTTTTGCTCTTTACGGAATTTTTCCAATTCCGTTATATCGGCTTCTTCAAATTGCGTAACATGTGGAATCGTTACCCAATTGCGGTGCAGGTTTGGTCCAGAGATTTTCTGAATTCGCGTTAGTGGAACTTCTTCCACCTCACCAAACTTAGCAAAATCAACTTTCGGTGGAGCTAGTACTTGCAAACCACCTGAACCACTTCCAACAGATGACCCAGGGGTCATTTTAGGACGTGATAATTCGTATTTAACAAAAGATTGCACATCTTCTTTTAAAATACGTTTTTTAGGACCGCTACCAGCAACCTGTGTTAAATCTACACCAAATTCTCTCGCTAAGCGACGCACCGACGGTGAAGCATGAACTTTACCACTGGATTTTTTGTCGGCCGCAGATGGATGATGTGGAACCGGTGGCTTACGGGTATTCTCAGCTCTGGCAGGTGCTGCAGGTGCCGCTGCTTGTTGAGCAGGGGCAGGTGCTGGAGCAGCTGCTTTGGGTGCTGATTTTTCAGTTACCTCTAATGTGATAACCAAACTACCTTCTGATACTTTATCGCCAACCTTTAATTCGACACTTTTAACCGTACCACTTTTCGGTGACGGTACATCCATGGTGGCTTTATCGGTTTCCAAAGTCACCAAGCCTGCTTCAGCTTCTATTTCATCGCCAACCGCAACCAATACTTCAATGACATCAACATCAGTATCACCACCGATGTCAGGTACTTTTACATCAATCACTGAGGTGCTCTGTTCACCCGAGTCAGCTTCTTCAGCTGCAGGGGCTTCTGGCGCAGATGCTTGTTGTGCTGGTGCTGGCGATGGTGCCGATTCAGCAGCGCTAGGCGCAGTATCCGCGGCAGAATCTGATGCACCTTGAGTTTCTAATTCAAGTATCAAAGTTCCTTCAGAGACTTTGTCTCCGACTTTGATTTTAAGCGACTTCACCACACCTGCAGCAGGCGAAGGTACGTCCATGGTCGCCTTATCAGTTTCCAAGGTGATTAAACCCGTTTCTGCATCAATCTTATCGCCTTCGGCGACCAGTACCTCAATCACATCAACATCAGTGTCACCACCAATATCAGGCACCTTAACTTCAATCACTTCACTGCTAGCACTTGCAGCAGCGGCTTTAGGTTGTTCTGCCGTTGGTTCTGGTGCTGACTCTGAAGCAGCCGCTTCAGAGGACGCGCCCGCAGCGGCAAGTTTCATGATCAAAGTATCTTGACTGACTTTGTCACCTACCTTCACCAAAATATCTGCAACCGAACCTGCAAACGGCGCCGGAATATCCATACTGGACTTATCACTTTCAACCGTTATCAGCGACGTTTCTGCTTCGACATCGTCACCTACAGAAACACAGATTTCAATGACTTCAACTTCTTCACCGCCCACATCGGGGACCAATACATCTTTTAAATCTGACATTTTGAGTCCTCCCAATTACGCGTAAAGCGGATTAAGTTTATCGCCATCAATACCAAACTCTTTGATAGCATCTAGCACAACTTTCTTATCAATATCACCGGCTTTGCTTAACTCAGTTAACGCTGCAAGGGCGATAAACTTAGCATCAACCTCGAAATGATGACGCAAGTTAGGACGACTATCAGAACGACCGAAACCGTCGGTCCCTAGTACTTTATATTGACCTGGCACAAATGCACGAACTTGGTCAGCATAGTTTTTAACGTAGTCGGTCGCAGCAATAGTCGGGCCGTCAAACCCTTCTTCAAGCACGCTAGTGATATAAGGTACTTTGGCTTTTTTGTCTGGGTTTAGCATATTAAAGTGTTCGCAGTCTAAACCATCACGAGCCAATTCATTAAATGAAGGTACACTGAATACTTCAGAGGCAACTGAGAACTTATCTTTCAACAGTTGCGCAGCTTCACGAACTTGCAACAAAATAGTACCAGAACCAAGCAACTTAACTTTCTTCTTGCTCTTAGCTGTACCTACTTTTTCAAGAGAATAAATACCTTTAATAATTCCCTCTTCGGCACCCTTAGGCATTTCTGGCTGAACGTAGTTTTCGTTCATTACGGTTAGGTAATAGAATACATTCTCATGATTCTCACCCATGCGACGTAAACCGTCTTGCACAATCACAGCTACTTCATAACCATAAGTTGGATCGTAAGTTACACAGTTTGGAATCAAAGCCGCTTGTACATGGCTGTGTCCATCTTGGTGTTGCAGACCTTCACCATTTAGTGTGGTTCTACCTGCTGTTCCACCAACTAAGAAACCTCTAGCCTGACTATCACCCGCAGCCCAAGCCATATCACCCACACGTTGGAAACCAAACATGGAGTAATAAATGTAGACCGGAATCATAGGTAGGTTATTGGTTGAATAAGAAGTACCGGCAGCTAACCAAGATGCCATAGCACCAAGTTCGTTAATACCTTCTTGTAACACCTGACCTTTTTTATCTTCGCGATAATAGGCTACTTGATCGGCATCTTGAGGAACGTATTTTTGTCCCTGACTAGAATAGATACCTACCTGGCGGAACAAACCTTCCATACCAAAAGTACGGGCTTCATCTGGAATAATTGGTACGATACGGCTACCAATTTGTTTGTCTTTGAGCATCACGGTTAATACGCGAACAAACGCCATAGTAGTGGAGATTTCACGCTCCCCTGACCCTTTAGTGATTGCTTCAAACGCTTTTAACGGTATCGCTGGTAAATCTTCAGTACTGTCCGCTAAACGGGTTGGCATATAACCAAACAGCTTTTCTCTACGGCGTCTGAGATAAGTCAATTCAGGGCTATCTTCAGAAAACTTGTAATAAGGTAAGTTTTCAAGATCGTCATCAGCAACTGGAATATTGAAACGGTCGCGATATTGACGAACCGCATCTATGTCCATTTTCTTGACGTTGTGAGCAATGTTTTTGCCTTCACCAGCTGAACCTAAACCGTAACCTTTAACGGTTTTAGCTAGGATAACCTGAGGACGACCTTGTGTTTCTGAAGCACGTTTGTATGCAGCATAAACTTTTACTGGGTCGTGTCCACCACGATTCAAGCGCCAAATATCGTCATCTGACATGTTTGACACCATGTCTTTTAACTCTGGGTACTTACCAAAGAAGTTTTCGCGAGTGTAAGCGCCACCTTTGGCTTTGTAATTCTGGTATTCACCGTCGACGGTTTCATTCATTACATCGAGTAACTTGCCAGAGGTATCCCGTGCCAATAGAGGATCCCAATAACGTCCCCAAATGACTTTAATCACTTCCCAACCAGCACCGCGGAAAGTCCCTTCTAATTCTTGGATAATTTTACCATTACCACGAACAGGACCATCAAGACGTTGCAAATTACAGTTGATGACAAATGTTAAGTTATCTAGCCCTTCACGAGAGGCTAAACCAATAGCTCCTAAACTTTCAGGCTCATCAACTTCGCCATCGCCCATGAAACACCATACACGCTGTTCTGAACAATCTTTTAGTCCACGATTTGTGAGGTATTTTAAGAAGCGAGCTAGATAGATAGCCTGCATTGGACCTAAGCCCATAGATACAGTTGGGAACTGCCAAAAATCAGGCATTAACTTAGGATGAGGATAAGAGGAAATCCCCTTGCCATCCACTTCCTGACGGAAACCATCAAGCTGATCTTCAGTTAAACGACCTTCAATGTATGCGCGAGAATAAATTCCAGGAGAAACATGGCCCTGAACAAATAAATAGTCGCCGCCATCTTTTTCGTTTGGCGCACGGAAAAAGTGGTTAAAACCGACATCATAAAGCATAGCTGAAGATGCAAAACTTGATATATGGCCACCTAGCTCCAAATCTTTCTTAGAGCCGCGTAAAACCATCATCATTGCATTCCAACGAATTGCTTGACGAATTTTAGCTTCAATCGTTTGATCCCCAGGCATGGTCGGTTCTTGACCTGCGGGAATGGTGTTTATATAGGCAGTGGTAGCTGTGTACGGCAGGTAAGCACCATTACGGCGAGCCTTTTCGATCAAGCTTTCTAATAAGTAGTGAGCGCGTTCCACACCCTCTTCTTCAAGTACTGCGTCTAGTGCTTCTATCCATTCCTGGGTTTCTTGTGGATCCACATCCGGATGCATCATATCAGCCATGGTGCTTTCCTTTAGTTAGTTTAAAGTTAAAATTTACTGACCGAGAAAATAAAGAATAGTTTAAATTTATATTCTTTTCTTTCAGTTCAGTAAGTAAATTACATAAATTAGCAATATTAACAATGCCAATAAGGTTATTTCTGTATTTCAATTCTTCTAAGTGCCCGTTGAATTCTGGTATCTTGTCGGTTTATTTCTAACAAGATATCTTCAATGAACGCCAAGTGTTCATTGCTTGCTTGCCTAGCAGTTTCCGGGTCACGAGAAACTATTCCAGCCAATATTTTTTCACGTTGTTTATGAATGATGTCAGTGACATCGTCTCTAATCGCTAGCATTTCAAAGTTAGCTTTAATATTTTCCTGCAACATCGACTTCAAGCTACGCATAACGTGCACTAACACCAAATTGTGTGAGGCTTTAGCCATGGCGAGATAAAAATCTACCAAGGCTTTAGATAAATCTGTTTTGTCTGATTTTTTAGAAAGCTCCGAAATGGACGCTAGTGCTTCTTCTAATTTAACGTAGTCTTCTGGCTGGCCTCGCAGCGCAGCATAATATGCAGCCATGCCTTCTAAAGCATGACGAAATTCGAGTAAATCAAATTGAGTTTCAGGTCGTTTAGCAATTAGATCCAGAAGAGGATCGGTAACCGATGCAGTAAGATTACGCTTAACAAAGGTACCACCGCCTTGCTTGCGTAACAGCAAACCGCGAGCTTCTAAATTTTGAATCGCTTCACGTAATGACGGTCTAGATACGGCGAAATTCTCGGCGAGCTCACGTTCCGAAGGTAACTTTTGACCAGCTAATAAACGCCCATCAATGATCATCGATTCAAGCTGTTCAGTGATCACATCAGAAAGTTTTCTCGACTGTATGCGTTGCATATTTGCGTGTGCTTCCTCAAAAAATGTTAGGACCTGCCATATTTTTAGGACTCGCCATAGTGTTAATTAGCAAAAAACTTAGTTTGCTACACCCCACACTGCAAATTGGTAAGACCATTTTACCTAATAGGTTAGACTAGTTATTTAATTACGTAAACCTTTTACCTAAAAAACTTGTTCAATGATTCTGTTAATTAAATTCGAAAATTGTTAAACAACGTATTTTTAAAGGCCTTTAAAGCGAGGTCAGACCATTACATTCAATGATAGCATTTAGGGTGTTTAATTTACCTCAACCAACCAGAAAGCGATAACACTGATATTAAGACCACTAAAAACATCACATTTCGTTTGGCTAAACGCACCAAAGTGCAAGGCTCTTCAGTATAGTCCTCTTTGTTAATATCGACTTCTTCTGCGGCGTCGGCGACTTTGCATAAAAGTTCTTTTGCCGAAACATTAAGGTCAAATAAATACTTCAACCAAATTGGCAATGCGCGAGAAAAGTGCCCCATTAATAATAAACCTAAAGCGGTAATTCTTGCAGGTAGCCAATCAAGAATAGCCATTAATTGTTGGGCTATGCTTAATTCATTTTGAAACTCTGTTTTGTAAGCATGAGTTGTGCTTCTTGCCAAAACATACATAACCGCACCCGCAGGGCCAAGCAACGCGAACCAAATAATCACCGCCGCATAATGTTGATAGTTCAACCATACCAATTCTTGGCCAAATGAGCCTGGGCTGTCTCCACTGTGGCCCAACTGATCGGCATACATAGTACAAGCCTGAAAATCACCTCGATTAGCCGCTTGCAGATAACATTTGTACACATCTCGCAAATTGGGACAGCCTATACATACCATCAAAATCGCGGTATCAAGAATGAGTCTAATCAAAGCGTTATCAACGCTATTGATTAATATTAGAAGGATTAGCGCAGGAAGAATAACCACCGCTAAAAAACTGGCAGTGGACATATCTTCAGAAAAGATATTTTTTCTCATTAAAAAACGTTGATAAAGGCCATTATAGAAACTCTCTCGCCAATACTTGGTTTGAGTGGCTACACGTTCTGCCATCAAAACCACAATCAAGCTAATTAATGTCATGTAACTTCCTTCTATTTATTATATTCATTATAAAAAAGTGTTTGCTGCAAAAAAGCGCTGCAGGCCTCGGCCTTATATGCTCTTGCTGAAACTAATCTGTTGCCTAAAGCCTGGCCAATCAAAACTCACCCCAGGATCAGTTTTACGTCCTGGAGCAATATCATTATGGCCGACGATTCTACCTATAGTAATTAATGGGTATTTTTCAACAATAACGTTAGTGACTTGAACCAATGCTGCATATTGCTGTTCACTATATGCGGTATTATCTGTCCCTTCCAACTCAATGCCAATTGAAAAATCATTGCATCTGGTACGACCTTGAAAGGACGAAACACCAGCATGCCAAGCGCGTTCTTCGAATCCTACAAATTGGATAATTTGACCGTCTCGTCGAATCAACAAATGAGATGACACCCGCATCTGATATATTTGTTCAAATATAGGATGGCTGTGAGGCTGAAGTTTTCCAGCAAAAAAATCTAAAATATGCGGGCCGCCGAATTCACCGGGAGGCAATGATATATTGTGGATTACCAATAGACTGATATCATGGTCCGCTGGTCTGCAATCAAAATGCTCACATTCAGAACGTTGAACCGAATCTAGCCAACCCGCGTTTATTTGCAATCTGGTGTCTGAGACCATATATAAAAATAGCCGTTAATATATAAGCGATAAAGAAGCAGCATAGCAGGGTATAGAATGGAACAAAATCAATCACCAGCGGAAAACTCCACTAAAATAGGAAAATGGATGTTTTTTGCGTTTTGGATAGTCGGTCTGTTGCTGCTATCGCTATTTTTTGGTGATCGTTTAGAAAAACAAAAAAATCCAAATCAAAATCCGCAAAGTCAGCTAAACAACGGTGCCGCTGAAGTTAAGCTCAAGCGCAATCGTATGGGCCATTATGTAGCCAGTGGCCTGATTAATGGACAACCTGTTACCTTTTTATTAGATACAGGCGCAACCAATGTATCTGTTCCAGCTCATTTGGCCAATGAATTAGGTTTAGTCGGTGGCGCTAGATACTCCGTTTCAACCGCTAACGGCAATGTGACTGTAGCGCAAACTAACATCCAACAACTTGACTTAGGCTCGATCCGAATAAACGACGTTCGTGCCAGTATCAACCCCGGTATGTTAAGTGATGAAATTCTGTTGGGTATGAGTGTACTCAAACAGTTGGAATTTACTCAACGTGGAGATTGGTTAATACTGCGACATTAACAATATTAAATAGATTACCTCTTGGCTAATCTGCGATTACTTTACTTGTGTGACTTATATATGAATCAAAACTCGATAATAAAAGATGTTGAGCAAGCGCTTGACGAGGATTTAAATGGCTTAGGCCCAATAGATGGAGACATTACCGCGGCATTAATTAGTAATGATGTGATGGTAAAAGCATCTATTCTAACCCGAGAAGACTGCACAATATGCGGTATACAATGGGCAACTGAAACATTCAGACAAGTAAATCCTGAAATCAAAGTCAATTGGTTAGTGGCGGATGGCGATTTATGTAAAGCCAATCAAATATTTTGCGAACTCGCTGGCTCGGCGCGCTCCATATTGACTGCAGAGCGCACCGCCCTCAATTTTTTACAGACATTATCTGGAACTGCAACCACGGCGAAAGCCTACGTTGATATACTCGCGGGTAGCGGTATCACCTTATTAGACACTCGCAAAACTATACCAGGCATGCGCTTGGCACAGAAATATGCGGTAAAATGCGGTGGTGCCGAAAATCATCGTATTGGTTTATTTGATGCTTTCCTTATAAAAGAAAACCACATATTGGCGTGCGGCTCTATTGCCAACGCAGTTAAACAAGCACGCCAAAATATGCCGCAAGCCAAGGTGGAAGTGGAAGTGGAAAGCCTCGAAGAGCTGCAACAGGCGATAGATGCAAGGGCAGATATTGTGATGTTGGATAATTTTGATCACGAAATGCTTAGTCAAGCAGTATTGATCAATCAAAAAACAGTGAAATTGGAAGTTTCGGGCAATATAACCGAAGAAAAATTGCATAATTTGCGGGGAATAGGTATAGATTTTGTGTCATCAGGGGCTTTAACCAAGGATGTCAAATCAATTGATTTATCTCTTAGAATCAATTAGTTAACTATTTATAGACGGCAAAATTGTTTGATGAAAGAGACTTGAGTATATTTCTGCATACTTGTCAGTAACGGATCTCGTTCTATACTGATTATGAATTCAACGAGGACGCCATCAAACGCAAACGTAGTTGTGGCAACAAACAACTTAACTAATTATTTTACAGTAACTTAAATCGCACTCAATGGTGCAGGAGATAAATACCATGAAAATGACTCAAATGACTAACAACAAAGGTTTTACACTAATTGAATTGATGATCGTTGTAGCGATTATCGGTATTCTTGCAGCCATCGCATTACCTGCTTACCAAGGATACACGCAAAAAGCGAAGTTTACTGAAGTAACTAATGCGACAGCAGCAGCGAAATCAGCGGTTGAAGTATGTGCACAGGTTAACAATGCATTGACTGATTGTGACGGTGGTTCAAATGGTATCCCAGCTAACGTAACAGTATCTGCAGCAGAAGTAGGTTTGACTACTACTGACGGTACTATCGTAACTGAAGGTAAGACTGGTAGTGATTTGGCAGGTAAAACCTATACTTTAACTGCTGCATATGCGGCTGGCAAGGTAACTTGGACTCCAACTTGTAGTGATACTACTCTTTGTTAATATTTAGCTAAGAAAATAATATTTAAAGCCCAGGTTAACTGGGCTTTTTCGTCTAAACAGATAGATAAATAGGGTTTAACGATGGCTAAAACAGCAGAAATGTATACCTGGGTTGGAGTCGATAAAAAAGGCAACAGTCGTAAAGGCGAGATCAGTGCTATTTCGTTGTCGGAAGCGAAAAACATGCTACGCCGCCAAGGTGTTTCTGCCACTAAAGTTAAGAAACTCGCCAAGCCACTATTTGGTAGAAAAGACAAAGTTTCCGCTCAAGATATTTGTGTGTTATCTCGACAAATCGCCACCATGCTTGGGGCGGGTGTTACATTAATTCAAACCATCGACATGATCGCCCAAGGTCATGCAAAACAAAGCATGCGCCGAATGCTTACCGAGATTGCCAATGAAGTCAAAGCCGGCAATCCGCTATCAAGTGCGCTGCGCAAACATCCTGATCAATTTGAAGACCTATATTGTGATTTGGTTGAAACCGGTGAACAATCCGGTGCCTTAGAAACAATCTATGATCGAATCGCGACTTATAAAGAAAAAGCCGAAGCGTTAAAATCGAAAATCAAAAAAGCCATGTTCTATCCAATTGCGGTAGTAGTAGTCGCCTTTATTGTAACCACTATCCTATTGATATTTGTAGTACCGCAGTTTCAAGAAATATTCAGTAGCTTTGGAGCTGAATTACCCGCCTTTACCTTATTTGTATTAGCTATTTCCCAATTTGTGCAAGATTTTGGCATTTTCATCGCGGCGGGCACAGCGATTGCTGCGGTTTTATTTATGCGGGCCCACAAAAAGTCAAAAAACTTACAAGATAAAGTGGATATGCTAATTCTCAAAATACCCATTATTGGTGAAATTTTAAAAAAAGCCTCAATCGCTCGATTTACCCGTACACTTGCAACCACCTTTGCTGCTGGTGTGCCTTTGATTGGCGCATTGGACTCAGCCGCTGGCGCTTCGGGCAATGCCGTTTTTCGGGATGCTATATTATTTATTAAGCGGGAAGTTGCTGGCGGTATGCAAATGAACACCGCGATGCGCGCAACAGGCGTGTTTCCAGACATGGTGACGCAAATGATTGCCATCGGTGAAGAGTCTGGTGCAGTGGATGATATGCTCAGTAAAATTGCAACTATTTACGAAGCCGAAGTAGATGACATGGTTGACGGCTTAACCAGTTTGTTAGAGCCGATGATTATGGCCGTTTTAGGGGTGGTCATTGGTGGTTTGATTATCGCTATGTATTTACCAATCTTCCAAATGGGTAACGTGGTTTAGCAAAAGCCAGACTCACGTTATATAATTCGTATTATGATTGCTAGAAAGGTTTCTACCTAAAGACTTTTCTGGCAAGCTTAAACAAAATGATTTTTCATAATAATAAAGTGCCTATATATGCCTGCGATGTTTGAGCTCTTAGCCGATTCACCCCTATTTTTTGTTAGTTTTGTCTTTGTCGTCAGTTTATTGGTAGGCAGTTTTTTAAATGTGGTTATTTACCGCTTGCCGTTAATGATGGAAAGAGGTTGGAAACAAGAGTATCAACAATATTTCCAGCCAGAATCGGCAGAACAAGCCTCTTCAGAGACGTTCAATTTAATTAAACCTGACTCAACTTGCCCTAAGTGCCAACATAAAATAAGAGCTTGGGAGAATATTCCAGTGATTAGCTGGCTTTTTCTTAAGGGAAAATGCAGTCAGT
Organism: Alteromonas sp. M12; assembly: GCF_037478005.1. Lineage (NCBI taxonomy): Bacteria > Pseudomonadati > Pseudomonadota > Gammaproteobacteria > Alteromonadales > Alteromonadaceae > Alteromonas > Alteromonas sp. M12. The sequence continues at coordinate 3,766,668 of NZ_CP144164.1, forward strand.
GCAAAAATCCAATTTCATTTCGCTACCCTGCCGTTGAGTTGCTGACTGCTTTAGCCAGCATGGCGATAGCCTGGCATTTTGGTTTCGGATGGCAAGCCGCCGCCGCAGTGTTACTGACTTGGTGCCTGATTGCGTTAATTTTTATTGATATCGATAAAATGTTGTTACCGGATCAAATTACCCTGCCAGTTTTATGGTTAGGTCTAGTATTCAGTACCACGGGCTTATTTGTAAGTCCTATCGACGCCATAATTGGAGCGGCAGCAGGTTACCTAAGTCTGTGGAGTGTTTACTGGCTGTTTAAGTTACTCACAGGCAAAGAAGGAATGGGTTACGGTGATTTTAAATTGCTCGCAGCCTTAGGTGCTTGGGTCGGTTGGCAATACCTTCCGATCATCATATTACTTTCATCTTTTGTTGGTGCAATTATAGGAATTAGCTATTTATTGATCAAAGGAAAAGATAAAGGCAGCCATATTCCTTTTGGTCCGTACTTGGCGATTGCCGGTTGGCTGACGTTAATTTATGGCAAAGATATAGCTAACTGGTATTGGAGTTGGGCAATAGCATGAGTGATTACGTAGTTGGATTGACTGGCGGAATTGGCAGTGGCAAAACCGCCGTTTCAGATTTATTTGCTGATTTAGGCATCGATGTAATAGACGCTGACGTGTTGGCCCGTCAAGTGGTTGAACTAGGTAGTCCGGCTTTGCATTTGATTGCGCAAAAATTTGGGAAAGATTCGCTTTTAAGTGACGGAAATCTGAACCGCCAATATATTCGAGAGATAGTATTTTCTGATCCCTTATTGAAAACTTGGTTAGATAACCTACTGCATCCATTAATTCGCCAAAATATGCAACGTCAATTAAAACAGGCTAAGTCTCCATATTGTATCCTTGCCGTTCCCTTGTTGATCGAAAATAACATGATGGCAATGGTCAATCGGGTTTTGGTGGTCGATGTTAGTGAAGACATTCAGCTGCAACGGGCAGCAAACCGAGACCAACAGTCTCAACAGCAAATTAAAAACATAATGGCTAACCAAGTCTCTCGTAAGGTGCGGTTAAAGCATGCCGACGATGTAATCGATAATAATGGCCCAGTTGATAATTTAACAAACCAAGTAAGCCAATTGCACAAGCAATATTTATTGCAAGCGAACAATCAACTGGCCTTGATTTAAACAAATAAAACATTGACGGTACTGTGTATTAAAAACCAAATATTGACTCAGACCAATTTTGTTATGTTATTCTTCTAACTGCTGCTTTACCAATTGACCCCCAAATTATCTAATGGCGCTAATGTGACTTGATGGCAACTTTATTATCTTGGGGTTGAAATCTGATGCGTTTTGCGGTGTAGTTCCGGTTATAATAATCATTCAATAGCCAGTTCTAACTATTTAATTTACTATTTTTAAGAACATTAAATCTTCCGTCTGCGTATAATTTCTTTAGGATAATCAATGTCATTAGCTGTTTATGAGTTTCCATTAAACGAAAAAGTCAGGACCTATTTGCGTCTTGAACAGTTGTTTATACAACTCAAACAAAGCGCACAAGCCCAAGAAGATTGGCAGTTTATGAGTTTTTTTGAGGCCCTATTCACTTTACTTGATCTTTTAGAACGACTGGATATTCGTAGTGACATTCTAAAAGACATCGAAGTTCACGAAAAAAACTTAGTATTTTGGTCGCAACATCCAAAGATTGATTCAGAAGCATTGCAAGCTGCGTTACAAAAAATACTTCGCCTTCGAGACCAACTCAAACACTCGAAAAAAGTCGGAGCGAGTTTAAAAGAAGACAAATTTTTAAGCTCGATAAGACAACGTTTTTCCATTCCAGGTGGTACCTGCAGCTTCGATTTACCCAATTTACACTATTGGATCAAACAACCGTTGGATTTAATTCGTAGCGATATTAATAATTGGTTATCGGAATTCGATTTGATCAACGAAGCTATCGATATTACTTTAGCCTTTTTGCGAGAAAGAGGCCGATTTACCGCTATTACCGCAGAAAATGGTTTTTACCAAGGCATCGCTGATGACAAAAGTGAATTAATACGCATTCAGAGTCTTACCGATGAGGGCTACTACCCAATGTTGAGTGGTAACAAATACCGCTATGCAATCCGATTTATGTTATTTACAGCCAATGAAAATGGCAGTACTCAAGTCAATGAGTCAGTTCAGTTTAATATTGCCAGTTGTTAGGAGTTTAACGTTACGATGGAAGTATCCTGCCCCACTTGTGCAAAAAAAGTAGAATGGAATGAAAAAAGTCTGTTCCGACCATTTTGTTGTAAGCGCTGCCAACTGATTGATTTGGGCGAGTGGTCGAATGAAGAAAAAGTTATTGCGACTGAAAACCCAAATAGTAATGATGCAAATACCTCACTTCCTGATATTGAAGACATAGAGGCGATGTTGGCTCAGCAGAATCAAGACTTTTTTAAAGAATAGGCTCTAATGCTTCTACCATCAGTTGCAAACTAACTCGTCCTCTAAACTCATTGATATCCAACTTGTAAGCAATGTGAATTTGCTTGCAACTAGGGTTGGGCCAAAGCTGCGGATCAATATTAAACGCAATTGCATCCACTAATACGCCCGATTCTGCCTTCAACATTAGTTTGAGGTGTTTACCGCCCAATAACTTTTGATCTACTGGCGTAAAAATGCCATCAAAAATAGGCTCAGGAAAGCCCTGCCCCCATGGACCTGAATCTTTAAGTTGTTGCGCAAATTCAAGTGAGAATTCTTGATGAGAGAGCTCACCATCACTTAATATCTGCCCACTTAAATCACGATCTTTTAAAAGTTCGTGGCTAACTTGCTCAAAAATACGCTTAAATGCAGCAAACTTGTCAGCATGAATGGTTAAGCCTGCGGCCATAGCATGACCACCAAATTTGACTATCACATCGGGATAGCGACTGTTGATCTCTTCTAATAAATCGCGAATATGCAGACCAGCGATTGATCTTGCTGACCCTTTGAGAGTGTGATCGTCTTGATGGGCGAAGGCGATAGTTGGACGATTGTATTTTTCTTTGATTTTACCTGCAACAATACCAATAACCCCCTGATGGAAGTCAGCTTGATAAACAATAATCCCATTTTTAGTTTGATCGCCATCAATCGCTAACGTTTCTAAACTGGCTAACGCTTGGTCTTGCATGGACTGCTGAATTTCTCTGCGCTCTCGATTTAATGAGTCGAGCTCCACGGCCATTTGACGGGCTTTGCTATGGTCTGCAGCTAACAGACATTCTATTCCCAAAGACATATCATCTAGCCTACCCGCCGCATTGAGTCGTGGACCGAGTACAAATCCCAAATCACTGGACACCATTCTTTCGGGACTTTTACCAGCAACTTCCACTAAAGCTTTGATACCGGGTCGACATTTACCACTACGAATTCGTTGCAGTCCTTGATAAACCAACACACGATTATTACTGTCTAACGGCACCACATCAGCAACTGTTCCCAAAGCGACAATATCTAAAAACTCAGCTAGATTGGGTTCCGGAATGGCTTTTTTGTCAAACCACTGGGTTTGTTTAAGGTGATTTCTCAGGGCTAACATCAAATAAAATGCCACCCCTACTCCCGCCAAGTTTTTCGATAAAAACTCACAACCAGGTTGATTAGGATTCACGATCGCGTCAGCTTGAGGTAAACGGTCTGCAGCTAAATGGTGGTCGGTGACCAGCACTTTTATCCCCAGTTCTTTGGCCTTATCTACACCATCAAAACAGGCTATGCCATTATCGACAGTGATAATCAGTTGCGCACCTTGTTGATGAGCCACTTGTACTATTTCTGGACTTAGACCGTAACCAAAATCAAATCGATTAGGTACTAGGTAAGAATGTCCACTGGCACCCATTTTAGCCAAGCACAACATTGTCAACGCGGTACTGGTGGCTCCATCGGCATCGAAATCTCCAACGATGATAATTTTTAACTGTTTTTCAAGCGCTTCACTCAGCACCTGAACCGCAGCATCCATTCCTGAAAGGTGTTGATAATGTAATAACGCTTTAGCACGTTTATCTAACTGACTCGCATCTTCTATTCCGCGACTAGCAAAAATTTGTCGAATAATAGGCTGGGAAATATGTGATAAGTGGGAGTCAGATACGGTTTCGCGACGGACAATTTTGGCAGACATATGATATCGTTTTTTGAGGTGAGCAGAGTGACACTGGAAAATAAAAGGCTCAAAACAGTTTATGTTTCGAGCCCAAATTTCTTCAACTTATATTTGCGATAATTTCTCTAGTAACGCATCTGCAGGCATGTAGCCACCAACCAATGAACCATCGGGTAAGATGATATTTGGGGTACCATTGACGCCGATACGAGTTCCAAATGCATATTCATCAGCAACTTTGTTACTACAAGTGCTGCCATCAACATCAGCCCCTGTTTTTGCCGCGGTTAGTGCACCTTGTTTATCATCAGCACACCATACTGCAACCATATCGTAATAAGTTTGGGTATTAAGACCACCTCGAGGAAATGCTAAATAACGAACGGTAATCCCTTTGTCATTGTAATCGTCAATTTCACGATGCAGTTTACGGCAATAACCGCAAGTAATATCAGTGAAGACGTTAATCACATACTTTTCATCTTTTGCCTTGAATTCAATGACGTCTTCATCAGAAAAATCAGAAATACCTTCTATACGCAATTCAGCTAATTTTACATCAGTTTCGTTACGCATTCCGGCATCGACATTGAAAATTCGACCACTTACTAGGTATTTACCGTTTTCACTGGCATAAAATAGACCTTGATTGGTCGACACCTGAGCTAAGTTAGGCACTGGCGAATCACCAATAGCCAACACTTTAAGGCCCAAAACACTTTCTAATTTCTGTTTAGTCTTGGCGTAGTCTGGACTACCCACATCTGCTTTTAGTTTTGACCCTACTTTGGGAGTAGTGTCAGCCTGATCTTTGACCATCACTTTTGCAGTATCAAGTTAGCAGAAGCGCTTTCTTTGTCTGTCATCATTGCATAAGCTGATACGGCAGCAACACACAAGGTCACCAAAATTACGGGTGGTTTTATCCAATTTTTCATTTACCTTCCTATTAATTAACAATTATTAACGGTGTTACTAATTGTTAGACCTGCGAAATGAGTAATAAATTGCATCTAATCAGTTAATTTTACCTTTCAATATTGTTCGTTAGTTTATAACGAATGCGCCGCCAATCCAATCAAACCTAAACTTACATAGGCATATATTTTCAGGTTTTCTAATAAAATCATGTTTCTGGAAAGCAAACATTACAGATTAACTAATTAGCCTCTAGGATGGTGCTCTTCCACCAGCATTTGCAATCTTTGTGTGGCCACATGTGTATAGATTTGGGTTGTCGATAAATCGCTGTGACCTAACAGCATTTGCACTACTCGTAAGTCAGCCCCATGATTGAGCAAGTGGGTAGCAAACGCATGGCGTAACGTATGCGGAACAAATGGGTTTGAATACCAGCAACAAGGGCATAGTGTTTTATCCTGTGCCAAAAAGTTTGCCTTGTCATCATCACACCACGGTTACTTGGGAAGACAATATCCGATTCGGTTTTTAACAAGTTTCCACGCGCTAATTTTATAAATCTCAATAACCATTCAATAGCTTCTTCGCCAAGGGGCACTAATCGTTCTTTATTACCTTTACCAGTGACTCTTATTACCCCTTGTTGCAACCCCATTTGTTCCATTCGCAATGATACTAATTCGGATACACGCAGACCTGTGGCATACAAAACCTCCAACATGGCCTTATCTCTAAACTCAATTGGATTATCTATATTGGGCGCATTGAGTAAATCATCTACCTGCTCTTCACTCAGGGTTTTAGGCAGTGATTGCGGTAACTTAGGATTGCGCATTTGTGCAATAGGGTCATCGTCTCGTAACTTCGATTGCAACAGGTAAATATTGAACATCCGCAAACTACTTAGAAAACGCGCGATACTGCGCTCAGACATGCCTAAATCGTATTGGTGGGCTAAGTATTGGTCTAAATCAGATTTGCTAAAGTGGCTAAGTTCAAAGTCAGCTAAGTGTTTTTCAGCAAAAATAACGAACTTCAATAAGTCGGAACGATAGGCATTTAAGGTATGCTCACTGAGCCCTTTTTCTATCCAAATAGAATCAATAAAGGTCTCGACTAATGCTAAATGATCATCTTGTACTGCCAATTTACTGCTCCTTAAGCATCATTTAACGCAAATTCTTCAGCATCAATTTAGCTTCTTTTGAGCCTTGTTCTACCGCTTTTTTGAGCCATATTTTGGCCTTTTTAGGATCAGATTTAGTCCCAAGACCTTGTATATAAGCTTTGGCAGTTGCCACCATCCCTTCTACCGATCCCCATTTAGCACTTTGTTCATAATAAACCGTGGACAAAACGAGATCTTTTTTAAGACCTTTTTCGGTCTCATGCAATTGCGCTAATCCGAAAGCGCATCGGGATTTTGCATCGCATAGGCAATAATGTAATAGGATTCTGATTTTTGTGGATCTGCAGCAACCACCTCGCCACTGGCGTATATATAACCGAGTTCAACAAGGGCATTCTGATTATTTTTTGCAGCGCTTTGTTCAAATAATTTTAGGCCTTTATCAATATTTTGTTCACGGCCTTCGCCATAAAAATAACAATATCCAACATCATACAAAACATGCTCAACACCAAACTCAACGGCTTTTTCATAATAATCACAGGCTTGTTTGTAATCGGACTCCCCTAACTCCCCAAAATAGTAAATATCCGCTAAGTTCTCCGCGGCATAACCATTTCGTTGACTGACGGACTTTTGATACCACTCGACGGCGGCCTTAAGGTCTTTCTCTACACCATTTCCGTATCGCAACGACGTGGCGTAATTGTTCTGTCCGGTAGAATTGCCTCCGTTGGCTGAAAATTGGTAAAAACTCGCCGCTTTTTCATAATCCACCGCCACACTTTCGCCATGCTCATACATATAACCTAAATTCGCAGCGGCTCGAAAACTTCCGTGATTGACAGCTTGTACATAATACTCAATCGATTGAGATATGCTTTTTTCAACAAGCTCACCTTCACGATAAATAATACCCAATTCAAACATCGCGTCTTTGTCACCTAAACTCGCCGCTTGTTTAAAGCGATTAATTCCTTGCGCTATATCCTGGTAATGATCAATCTCAATAAATGCCAAACCATAGGCACAACTGGCCACTTCGTTAGCATTACTTTCAGGATCATCAATGACTTGCTTATAAAATTGGGTAGCTAAATCATAATTGCGGATTTCCACCTCATCGGCATACAGATCACCTAAGCGGCAACCGGCCAAGTGAAACCCCGCGTCCATCGATTTTTGAAAGTATTCAATTGCTTGTGACAAGTCTCTGCTAACCCCTCGTGCAAAGCGATATGCAAGAGCCACATTATAGAGTGCGTTGGGATCACCTTGGTCTGCTGCTTGTTGATACCAATAAAAAGCTTTATCTCGATCTTTAGCCAAACCAAAGTGAGAAAACGTATATAAAATCCCATAATCTAATTGTGCACTGGCATAACCTTGCTCGGCCAGTTGCGCGATAATGGCTAATCCAGCGTCGCTATCTTGCTGATTATTCCAACCACCTTTCAATAAAATATGTGCATAATCTAATTTTGCTCGAGGATATCTTTCACCTAAACGCTGAAGCAAATACGTTAGCTTTTGATTAACTAATGGGGTTATCAAACCAAAGGTGGTGTTATAACGATTGATAGCATTTCGCCAATAGCTAAAATACTCATCATTCAAATTATCTAATAATAAATCGAATAATGGACCGTTATTAGGTTGATTTAAAAAGCCGTCTAACCAAGCATTAGTTGCCTCTTGGGCCCCTAAATTTTTGACATTATATCGATATAGCTGTGCCGCTTCGCTCACCTCAAAAGGGTCTTGGGTTGACAACATATACTGTCAAAGACCGCGCTAGCATCAACAAATCCATTTTCAGAATAGGTGAGTAAGTCATCAATTCTAAATTCGAGTTCATCGGTGTTTTGGGTATGTAAGTAAGCGTAAGCTAACGCAACAGAGGCTACCGCGCCTAGATTGTCGGAACTTTCCAATGACTGAATAACCAACTCTGGGTGATCATTTCTAAGCCAATTGCCAAATTGCCAAAGAAAAGCCGCTACGCTTCCAGTCTGAAAACGGCTTTCCATTTGAATTTTAGCGAGCTGTTTGCTTTTTCCATTTTGCGGGATCAGAAGATTACGTTGGCGCGCGAAAAACTCAGTATTTTCTACGTAGTACACTGAGTATTTAGAATTTAGCGTATCCATTGTATGTACTTTGTATACGACTTGATTCGCTAGACGAACCATTTCCATATCGAATACGCTGATACCAACCCAATTAAAAATAATTTGAGCTTCGTAAAGGTCCCTAATTTTAATTGCTTGTAGTGGCGTTTCGCCGTTTCCGGATTGCAGTAAAAGACCTGAAATGAGGTCGATTTTGTGTTTAATTTGCTGGCTTTTCTCGTCATTTGAAGCCATATCTGCACAATGAAGCGCAACCCGATAAGCCATTAAACTGGTATTATTTAACGCCAAAGTATCGTCGATGATTTGCTGATGTGCTTGACTGCAAAAATCGGCTTCAGGCCAAGAATTCAAGCTCTCTAACAGGGTTGTGTAGGGTGTGACAACCGAATCAACATCAGCGATGAAAAACTGGTTTATTTGCTGCAACCAATATTTTGTATCCGCATCCATATTAGAAGTATCAAAATCCAAAACAATGGGCGGTTGAATATCTTGAGACTGTTCCTTTGTCGTAGTTGCACATCCTGTCAACCCTCCACCAATTAACAAGATGGAAGATAAAATACTCAACAAATATACCCTATTTTGTTTCATATCATTTGAACCCTTTGACTTGTTTAACCAAATCATATGCTGATTGAATATCTTGGGCCTTATTTTTTGCGATCTCAATAGCTTGTTTCGGTAAACCTTTGGAAACTAATTTATCCGGATGGTATTCGGTCATAAGTTTACGATAAGCCTTTTTGATAGTCTTGCCATCATCACTTTCTTTCACCCCTAAAATCTTATACGCATCTTGAAGCGATTGCTGTTGTGAATAGTGAGGTTGTTGCGAGTGTGAGCGCCCGCGGTTGCCGTTGCCGCGTCCTTGACCGCTACGAAAGCGAATTTCCGCTTCGTACATGGAAAGTAAATACAGAAATTCATGCTCTTTGAATCCCAAATGACGAGCGGCCTTTTCCAACAAATGCTGCTCTTTTTTATCTAATTTTCCATCAACAAAAGCGGCTTGGATAAGAATTTCTAAAAACACCTGCAATACATCGCGTCTGCCATGGCAAGAAGCTTTAAATTCGCGCAACACTTCATCCACAGGGAAATCATTTGCTTTACCTTCACGAAAAGCTTGCTGCGCTTCTTTACGAGTATCGCCCTGCAGATTCATTTGGTCCATCAAAGCGGTTGCCATGCGTATTTCCGAATCAGTTACCTGACCGTCTGCTTTGGCTATGTGTCCCATCAGGGAAAACAAAGCATGAAAAAATATGGCTTGGGACTTCAGCTCATCTTGACTGGTAAAAAAGCGGCTGAACCCTCCCATTTGATTAAAATCGCGACTGTACCCCTTATCAAAAAAGTGACCTATTATAAATCCAATCACAGCTCCAATTGGGCCACGGAACATAAACCCAAACACAGTTCCTAATACTTTTCCCCAAATCGGCATTGTTAACCTTCCATCTTATTAATTTGTTCTAAACGTTGCGGAGTACCTATATCAAACCAAATGCCTGTATGGTGCTGACCAGTAAGTTGACCTTTTTCTGCTAAATCAAAAAGTAGTGGTGCCAATGGTGATTTTCGCCCATCAAGATTAGCGAACAAACCGACATCATAAACAGCTATTCCACTGAAGGTGAATTGATTTTGTGGCTGACGCACGACTTTGTGGTCAATTAAATTAAAGTCGCCCTTTAGATTATGTGGGGGGTTATTAACTAAAACCAAATGCCCTTTGCTGCCATCTAACTCATTAGGTAGGCAACTAAACTCAAAATCTGAATAAATATCAGCATTTATAACGGTAAAGTAACGTTGCTGTTGTAAGCACGACTTCAGCAGTGGCAAGGCATTGATAATTCCACCAGCGGTTTCTAGTGCGCTGGTTTCTGCTGAATAATGAATCTGCAGGTTGTAACGCTCACCATTCCCCAAAAATGCGACTATTTGCTCTCCAAGCCAAGCATGATTTATCACCACATGTTGAAAACCAGCTAAGGCCAACTTTTCCAAATGCAATTCAATTAATGCTTTACCTTTTACAGTTAACAGTGGTTTAGGTGTGGTATCCGTGAGGGGGCGCATTCGCTCTCCCCGCCCGGCAGCCAAAATCATTGCTACTTTCACTTAGTCAACTCCAATAATTTGGGTTTAATGGTGTTTTCTATTAATCCAACCAAGTCTGCTAATGCTGGATAATTTGCCCCCACTTCAAGAATATAATCTAAGGTTCGTGGAATGTGTGACAGATAGCCATCTTTGCCATCACGATGAAAAAGCCGACAGAATATCCCGCTAGCCTTGAGGTGTCGCTGAATTCCAGTGAGATCAAACCAATAGGTAAAATCTTGCCATTGATATTGAGAATAAAATTGTTGGTGAAAGTGGCGCAGTAACAATTCAACCTGATCTGGTGGCCATTTTTGATAACAATCTCTCAATAACGAAACTGCATCATAAGTAATTGGGCCGATTACCGCATCTTGAAAATCAATGACACCAATATCGCCGTTGGCTAATAACATCAAGTTTCTACTATGAAAATCTCTGTGTACGCCTGCTTGTGGTTGAGATTTGAATGCTTGATGCAAAAATTCATAGGATTTATCGACGCTATCCATTTGGCTTTTTGTTAGCTTGATGTTTAAATGCACCTCAATTAGCCAATGGGTAAAGATGTATTTTTCTTTCCGCAACAATTCGTCGTCATAAAATGGTAAAGATTGTCCATTTGCAACGACACAAGACTGAATTGCAGGAATTTGATTAAGGGCATTGGTGTATAACACCTGCATGGTATCCGGATTTAATGCTTGACTGAATTGCTTATCACCAAAATCTTGTAAGCAATAAAAACCAAGTTCAGGATTATGCGCTAACACTTTTGGTACTATGACATGATGTTGAAAATAGGCATTGGCAAGATTAACAAATTTTGAACTGTCTTCGTATTCTGGCGGTGCATCTACGGCAATGATTGAGGTATGACTCAATTCATCCCAAAAGCGAAAATAGCGACGAAAACTTGCATCGCCAAAAATCATTTCTATTTTCTGACATCTAAACTCTGTGGAAGAATTTATCCATTGTAACAATGCCTTCTTGGTTTGCACTATTTGTGTCACGTTTTACCTCATATTTGTGGTATAAATATAGCCAATGCGAAAGCATAATAGATCAAAGGAAATCCATTGTGGTGTATTTTTTGGGAAGTTTATTGGTAAATCATGTTCAAGCACTTAAAATTTACACTTTTAATGTCGATTATCGACCTCTACACGGCAATTTAACTTAGACCCTGTATGCAAATTAACCAGATCACTTCTTTACTCCTGACCTGCGCTGTCGGGAGTGTTGCAGCTCAAGTTCAGCCAACCTCCTCCTGTGCAATTAGTACCGAGGATTTTGTTGCTGACCAAACTATTTCAGCCGATCAGATAAGAGTTAAGGCCAATCGTGCCCAAATCAACCAAAATCGCTACGCCACTTTCGAAGGCGATATCACCATTGATAATGAAAAAGCTCGAATTCTGGCCGACAACGCAACAATAGACAAAGACAAAACGGAATTGAAAGCCTCGGGGGATGTTAGCTACAACGATGATTTGATGGTAGTGCAAAGTCGCGACGTTAGATTGAATACCACCTCCGGTCAGTTATCAATGAATGATACTAAATACCACCTCCGCCAATTTGGTGGCAGAGGTTCTGCGGGTGTCATAGATATCGATCAGCAAGTGGGATTAGAATTAACTGACGTGAGTTATACCACCTGCCCTGAGGGTTCTGAGGACTGGAAAATAAATGCCAGCAGCATCAAAATTGAAGAGGATGCACTTTGGGGAGAAGCGGTAAACACAGTTTTTTACTTGAAAGATATTCCTGTTTTTTATTTACCCTATTTCGTTTTTCCAGTCTCAGATCAGCGTCAAACCGGATTGTTGTTTCCCGAAATCACCACTTCGAGCACCACAGGTTTAGATTATGAGCAACCGTTTTATTGGAATATTGCGGAAAATTACGATGCGACTTTGACTCCTCGCTTGATGACAGACTTAGGGTTGATGTTAAAAACTGAATTCAGGTACCTAACTGATAATAGCAACGGACAAATAAATATTGAATATTTGGACGATGACAAAAGCACAAGTGACAGTGACGCTAGATATTTTTATCGATTACTGAACTCCACCAGCATTGGCGATAATTGGAACCTAAATATTGATTACAACGCGTTGAGCGATGATAACTATATCGTCGACTTTGGTTCAGATTTTTACAATCGCGCAGATACTCACTTGTATCAAACAATGGCGTTAAACTACTACAGTGATAACTTAGATTTTTCCCTTAGTTTCAGAGATTTTGAAATAATAGGCGACCATCCGACAAATTATCGTGCAATGCCCGAATTGAAGTTAAACTATCAAACAGATATGTTTGCCGGCTTGGAATTTCGCATTACTTCAGAATTAGCCTATTTTGAGAACCAACAATCTGACTTACCGCAAGCAACAAGATTGCATTTTGCGCCCAGCCTGGCCTTACCGTTACGTGCTCATTGGGGCGAATTTTTAGCAGAAGCTACCTTGTTTAACACCTATTATCGCCAAGATAATATCGAAGGAACCGAGCTTGCAGAGCGCACTAACCGCTCATTAGCCCAAGGGCGTTTATTTGGTGCGTTACATTTCGAAAAAGATATTGAGTGGTTTGACAATGAATTGCGGCAAACATTAGAACCAAAAATTCAGTACTTGTATACTAGTTACGAAGACCAAAACCAAATAGGATTGTATGACACAACTCGCTTATTAAATGACTTTAATGGTTTGTTCCGTGGACAAGAATTTACAGGTCTCGACAGAATTAGTGACAACAATCAGGTAACGGTAGGTTTAACCACTAGAATTTTAGATGAAAATAGTCGGGAACAATTTGCCCTTAGTTTAGGTCAAATTTTCTATCTCAAAGATAACCGTGTTGTCGCGGCCAGCAAAGATGAAGATAAATCTGCGTTGGCATCTGAGTTGGATTGGCAAATTGGCAGTAAATGGTTTGCACATTCAGAAATACAGATTGCGACTAAAACTGATAAGGTAGAGCGCAGCAGTATTTCATTGGAATATCAATTAAGCGAAGATAAAATATTTCAATTGAATCACAGGTTTGTGCGTAATTTATCGGGCGAAAAAATTGATCAAATGGGGCTCACTGCGAGCTGGCCATTAGCAAAAAATTGGCATTGGGTCGGTAGATGGTATAAAGATTTAAACACTCAACGTACCATCGAAACATACACTGGTATTCAGTACGAGTCTTGTTGTTGGGCAATTAGCATTGTTGGACAAAGGTACTTAAGTAACCGATATGATGACAGTGGATTAGAAGATACACAGGAATTTGAGACCAGTGTTAATTTGAAATTTAGCTTTAAATTCACCGGTGGTGAAGCACGAACGAGTCGCCGAGATATGCTCGAAGATGGTCTTTTTGGTTATCGCCAATCTTACCTGATAAATTAATAACAGATATAATGTCCAAATTGAGGGCATTTTCACAACGTTTTGAGTAAAAGTAATAAACATGAAATTATTAGTCGTCGCTATAGCTTTAACCACACTTCTTACCTTTCAAAGTGTGGCACAACAGGTTTCGTTAGATAAAGTAGCCGTTATTGTCGATCAAGGTGTCATTTTAGAAAGTGAAATAGATGCATTGGTAGAACAAGTGAAACGCAATGCAGAAACCAATAATCAAACTTTACCGTCAGACCGTGCTCTGCGCACGCAAGCTATTGAAAAATTAGTCACTGATAACTTACAAACTCAAATGGCTGAAAAAATGGGGATACAAATCAGTGATCCTCAACTTGATCAAACCATTGCCGGCATTGCGTCAAATAACAATTTGTCGATGGAGCAGTTTAGAGCAGCTATTGCCAAAGATGGTATTCCTTTTGAAGTCTATCGTGAAGACATCCGCAAAGAGCTGATTACCCAAGAAGTTAGACGTGCAAATGTACGCAGAAGAGTTTATATCACACCACAAGAAATCGAAAACCTAGTCAAGTTAATTGATGAACAAGGCGCAGAACAGGCGGAATACAACTTAGGGCACATTTTGATTGGATTTCCTCCTCAGCCTACAGACGAAGATATTGCAAAAGCGAAATCAACCGCAGATAAAGTACTGGAGTTACTCAACAGTGGCTCTGACTTCACACGGATTGCGATAGCCTCTTCTTCTGGTTCAAAAGCACTAGAAGGCGGTGACTTAGGTTGGATGAACATCAACTCTATGCCAACACTTTTCGCTGAAGCGGTTCAAGATAAAGGCAAAGATGAAATAGTTGGGCCGATTCGAAGTGGTGCAGGGTTCCATATCTTGAAAGTAAAAGATTTACGTGGAATCGAAGTTGTCAAAGTACAAGAGGTCAACGCTAGACATATTCTAATCAAACCTTCAGTAATCTTAAGTGACGAAAAAGCGAAACAAAAATTAGAAGAGTATCGTAAACAAATCATCGCCGGTGATGCTACATTTGAAGAGCTTGCTAAAGAACATTCAGCAGATCCTGGCTCAGCGATTAAAGGTGGTGAACTAGGATGGAACGATCCAAATATATACGTTCCAGCATTTAGAGATGCTTTAGCTAATTTAGAAGCAGATGAAATTGGTCAACCTTTCCGCTCTTCACACGGCTGGCACTTAGTACAAATGATTGGTAAACGTGTTGACGATGCGACCGATAAACGTAAAGAAGACAAAGCTTATCAGCTTATCTTTAATCGTAAATTTTCTGAAGAAACGGATGCTTGGTTAAGGGAAATGCGCGACGCTGCTTACATAGAAGTGTTAGACCCTTCAAATGAATTAGGAAGTTAAATTGCCTTTCAAGATTGCGATCACGCCAGGTGAACCTGCCGGAGTAGGGCCAGATCTGATTATTCAGCTGGCTCAAAATAAATGGGATGCCCAATTAGTTGTTTTTGCTGACCGTACGATGTTAACCGAACGTGCGGCTATGCTTAACCTACCTTTGACTTTGCTCGACTACAAAAGCGATGTAGTCCAAGTGCAAGCACCTGGTCAACTGTACATCATCGATATCCCGACCAAATCTAAAGTCGTGGCGGGGCAATTGGACGCCAAAAATGGTTTATACGTTGTAGAAACATTGCGCCAAGCTTGTGCTAAAAATATGAACCAAGAGTTTGACGCGGTAGTAACAGGTCCAGTAAACAAAGGCATCATCAATGAGGCCGGTATTTCATTTAGTGGACATACAGAGTATTTTGCTAGTCAATCAAACACCCAAGACGTAGTTATGATGCTATCTACTGAGGGGCTGAGAGTAGTATTGGCTACCACTCATATCCCATTAGCCTATGTAGCAAAAGCAATCACTCGAGAAAGACTGCATAAAGTATTACACATTGTGCACACTGATATGAAGCTCAAGTTTGGGATACCCACTCCACATATTTTTGTTTGTGGATTAAATCCCCACGCTGGTGAAGATGGGCATCTAGGACGCGAAGAAATAGATATTATTATTCCAGCGTTAGATGAATTACGCGAACAAGGACTTAAAATCACCGGCCCATTGCCAGCAGATACAATGTTTCAAGAAAAGTACATGCAGCAAGCAGACGTTATTTTAACCATGTTTCATGACCAAGGCTTACCCGTATTGAAATACAAAGGGTTTGGCAAATCAGTTAACACCACCTTGGGTCTCCCCTTCATTCGCACATCTGTTGACCATGGCACTGCTTTAGATTTAGCTGGAACAGGTGAAGCAAACTCTGGAAGTTTTGAGTGTGCGATTAATGACGCGTTAAAATTGGCAGTAAAACGTATATGAGTAAACAACACTTAGGCCACACCGCCCGTAAGCGCTTTGGGCAAAACTTTCTACATGATGCTTACATTATTGATCAGATTGTTTCGGCAATTCATCCCCAAGAGGGAGAGAATTTAGTTGAAATAGGTCCTGGATTGGCGGCACTTACTGAACCTGTGTGTGAGCACATCAGCAAACTCAATGTAGTCGAACTAGACCGAGATTTGGCAAACCGACTCAGATCACATCCATTTATTTCGAAAAAATTGAATGTGATCGAGGCTGATGCACTTAAATTTGATTTCTCCGAATTATGTGATGAGCAAAATCCACTGCGTGTTTTTGGGAACTTGCCCTATAACATATCAACTCCTCTAATGTTTCATCTTTTCTCTTTTGCTAATAAAATCAAAGATATGCACTTTATGTTGCAAAAAGAAGTAGTGAATAGATTAGCGGCTAAGGCCGGTGAAAAAAACTATGGCAGATTGTCTGTTATGGCGCAATATCACTGCCAAGTTATTCCCGTTTTACATGTACCGCCTAGCGCTTTCAATCCTCCTCCGAAGGTCGATTCGGCTGTGGTACGACTGTTACCTCATACCCAAAAACCGGTTGAGGTCATCGAACAGAAAATGCTAAACCAAGTGTGCGCTCAAGCATTTAACCAGCGCAGAAAAACTATCCGTAATAGTTTAAAAAAATTAATTGAAGAAAAACAGCTTGAAGACCTAGGTCTCAATCCTGAGTTAAGAGCAGAAAATCTAAGTCTTGCAGACTTCGCAACCGTGGCCAACTTCCTTTCTCAACAAGAGTCTTAAAAAATAATGGATGCTAATGATATTTGCATTGATGTGCACACTCAATATCTTGAAGATAGATTTCCTGAAACCGAGGAAAAATATGCGTTTGCGTACAAAATAACGATCACTAATAACAGTAAAGATGAAGTTACCCTACTAAATCGCTACTGGTTAATTACTGATGGAAATGGGGATATATCGGAAGTTTCAGGCAAAGGTGTTGTCGGAGAACAACCGGTAATAAAACCAGGCGAACATTATCAATACACCAGCGGTGCTATTTTAGACACGCCAGTGGGCACTATGCAAGGGCACTACGAATTTAAAGATGCTCAGGATGAATTGGTTAAAGTACCTATAGACGTATTTAGATTAGCTGATTCAAACGTTCTTAATTAATAGTCAAACAGGCTCTTCGCAAAACTTATGTCTAATTACGTAGTTGGTGATATTCAAGGTTGTTACTCTGGTCTTCGGCAACTGCTTGATAAAGTAAAGTTTGACCCTGCCAATGACAAACTTTGGGCGGTAGGCGATCTTGTTGCTAGAGGACCCGACTCTCTTGACACCTTAATGTTTCTCAACTCTCTTGGTGAAGCATTCGATACGGTTTTAGGCAATCACGACTTACATTTCCTTGCGATTTTAGGACAATTAAAAGTAGCTAAGCGGAGTGACTTTTTAGGTCCCCTACTACGCTCTGACAAAGCACAGGAACTCGCTAACTGGTTAAGAACAAAACCATTGGCCTTGCGCATCAATAAAGAGACATTAATAAGTCATGCCGGTTTATATCCTGAGTGGTCTTTTAAAAAAGCTGTAGAGTTAAGTGATGAGGTTTCTGCTGTTCTCGCCGGTCCTGACTACTTACATATGCTAGCATCTATGTATGGCGCTGAACCAAATCGTTGGAATGAGCAATTATTGGGCATGGATAGACTAAGGTTTATCATCAATGCTTTTACTCGTATGCGCTATCTTAAAAAACTTAACACCTTAGAATTTGAAGCTAAGTGCGCGCCTAACAAATTCAACACATCATTAAAACCTTGGTTTGCAGTAGATAATCAAAAACTCAAAAAAAGTCAGCGTGTTATTTTTGGACATTGGGCAACGTTAATGGGACAAACCCAATCGAAACAATTTATCGGTTTAGACACAGGCTTCGTATGGGGAAACACCATGACATTATATTGTCTGGAGAGCGAACAAAGAATTAGTGTTCAAAATACAAATCGTTAACTCTGCCGACTCATGCACAAATTTCCTTTCTAAAGAATCATATACAAATGTCGATAATTTAAGACAGCATCAGATTTAGTTAATAACATGGAGTTTGGTTGAGATATCAATATCTTTGCAAAGGCTTTTAAGCCGCCGATGACTGGCGAGAATACCAAACTCAGCAACAAAAAAAGTGTGCAGATTATACTTAATAATCATTTGATGTACGTATCAAATCATTTAGTCATTATGTTTGTGGAAAACCAGTGATAAACTGATTTTACTTGTTAAAAAGTTGTGTAACTAAATTTATGACATTTCTGTCAAAATTTGACACGCTTAATGCAGAATTGTTAACAATTTGATCTTCACGAATATTAGAATAAAAAGATCAATAAAACAGAGGAATTACTAAATGAAAATATCAGTCGCAATGAGGGTAATAGGCGGATTTACGCTTATTTCTGTTTTACTACTGGTGATAGGTGTTTCCTCGCTATTTAATTTTAATTCGATTGATTCTGCAACTGATGAAGTAAACACCTTAGCCATCCCCACTTTAAACGCCAGTAATCAACTTAAAATTTCGTTTCTAAATATGGGTAGACTGACGGTTGCGGGTTATTACGAAACCAATTCCGAAGCCTTAAACACACAACTAGAAAATTTGCGTACAAGTGAATCTAATTTCCAAAACGAAGTGACGATGATCAAAGGTAAAGTCAGTAAAGACCCAATTTTTAGTCAAGCATTGCAAAACGTAGAAGGCATTTACCAACAATATACTAGCAATGTCAGTAATATGTTTGAAAGCCGAAAAGCCTATTTAGACGAAGGGGCAAGACTTGGCGATATCGTAGAAAGTGTTGAAGACAATTCAGATGACTCTTCCATGTTATTGCTAGATTTTGCTGATTTAGATAGTGTGCAATCCAACGCTCAATTAAGCGAAGCTGCTGAGATTGGCAGTAAATTAGAAACCTCATTATTATCACTTCTAACGGTGAGTGCAGATTATATCAAAACCGAAAATTTGGTTCGCGCCGACACTATTGGTAATGAAGTAGAGTTAGTCATAGGCCAAATTTCAGACCAGTTAGCAGAAATGCAATCACTAGCAGGAAACCGAGATGACAGCGGCACTATGCAAGAAATCACCAACCTGGTTAATTCTGTTATTAGCTCAGTCACTGCTTCAGACGGTTTACTTAACACCCAAGTCACTCGATTAAACAGTCAGTTAGCGGCATCTGAGGCGTTAGCGTCTTCAGAAGAAAATATTCAACAAGCAATTGCAGAATTAGATGCGCTGCTGAAAGTAGCTGAAGAAAAAACCAACGAGATGAAAGATCAAGTAGCAAATCGTGTGGCCCTGGGTACAACTGTGATTATTGTGCTAATAATCGTTTCTGCCGTTTTAGCAGCATGGATAGGATGGGCCAGCGTAAGAGCCATAACAGTGCCACTTAGAAAGGTCAATGAAGTTCTACATGTCGTCTCTTCAGGTGACTTAACCCGCAAGTTAGACGATAGTTCAGATGACGAATTTGGAGAATTGGCCACCAGCGTCAACAACCTAATCGATAGCCTAAAAACGTTAATCACTGGAATAAGTACACGCGCATCTCAATTGGCCGCAGCATCAGAAGAAACGTCGACAGTGACCGCACAAACCACGCACTCGATTCAGAATCAGAAATCTCAAGTTGCTCAAGTGGCCGCAGCAACCACAGAAATGCACAGCACATCTCAAATGGTTACGCAAAGCGCTGAAGATACCTTGAATCAAATTCGCCATGCCGATGTTGAAGCTGAAAAAGTAAAAGGTATTTCGTTAAACAATAAAATGACCATTGAAAAGCTTGCAGTTGATGTCGACGATGCTGCCAATGTAATTAATAAACTTCATCAAGATAGCGCGAGCATAGGTGGTATCTTAGACGTAATTCGCGGTGTAGCTGACCAAACTAACCTACTAGCATTGAACGCGGCGATAGAGGCAGCTAGAGCCGGAGAGCATGGTAGAGGTTTTGCGGTAGTGGCTGACGAAGTTCGTACGTTAGCGAGTCGTACGCAAAAGTCTACGCAAGAAATTAACGACATGATTGAAGTTCTGCAAGCAGGCGCTGAAAAAGCGGTGATGGTAATGAACCAAGGCAAAGAACAAACAACTGTCTGTGTAGAGGAAACAGAAAAAGCGACCCAAGCTCTTGATCTAATTACCGAAGCTGTGCATAGAGCACATGATGTAAGTAGCCAAATTGAGCAATCTGCTAGAGAACAGAACGTGGTATCTCAAGAAATTAGTGAGAAGCTGGAGAATATTGTTGGGATTGCTGAAGAAACCTCGATTGGCGCACAGCAAACCGCAGACTCAAGTGAAGAAGTTGCACGTTTAGCTGAAGAATTGCAGGCTTCTATTCAACAATTTAGAGTCTAAAATGGCAAACTAAAACCAGACGATACAAAAATAAAAACGCTGCATAAAATGCAGCGTTTTTTTTATTTCAGTTTATTAATTGCTAAACCATCATTCGAATAGCGAACGATGCAATTCCTTGACAATTTCAGTACTGTCATCCTGATGCACTAGGAATGACATATTGTGGGGGTTAGCACCGTAGCAAATCATCCGTAAATTATAATCTCTAACCGAAGAAAATATTTTTGCTGATACGCCAGCGGCACTATGCATATTGTTACCCACCACTGTTACTAAATCATAATCGCTTTCAACCACCACCTCACAAAAGTCACGCAATTCATCAAGTGTTTCGCGATTAAGTCTTTCCGCAACGGAGTTAGTTGGATTATCTAAGGTAAAGGATACTGCTATTTCAGAAGTAGTTACCAAATCGACACTTAAGCTGTGCTTAGCAATAATAGTGAATACCTGCTGCAAGAAACCTTGAGCATGCATCATTTTAGGTGTTTTCACAGTCACCATCACTTGTTGCTTACGACGTGTAATAGCGCGATAAGGCGGCTCATTTACACAATCTCGTACTATCCAAGTTCCGCCTTTCTCTGGTTCTTTGCTCGAGCCTACAAACACCTTAATGTTTTTACGCAGCGCTGGCTCCATGGTAGCAGGATGCAGCACTTTGGCACCGAAGTTGGCCATTTCGGCCGCTTCATCGAAACTCAATTCTGGAAGTGGTCTGGCTGCATCAGTAATTCGCGGATCTGTTGTGAACACACCAACAACATCTGTCCAAATTTCGCAACTAACCGCATCCAAAGCTTCAGCTAATAAAGCCGCAGTGAAATCACTTCCTCCGCGACCTAAAGTGGTAGTTCGGCCTTGCTCATCAGCACCAATAAACCCCTGAGTGACATAAACTTTTTCAGCTAACTCAGACTTCATTACTTGGCTAGCTAAAGATTTAATTTCATCGATTTGTGGAACAGCTTCACCAAATACGGAATTGGTTCGCAGAACATTGCGGGCATCAAAGTTTTCCGCATTCACGCCCTGCTCTTTTAATACTTCGGTAATCAATAAAGATGACATACGTTCGCCAAATGATAACAAACCATCTTTCAGATCATCGCGATGCAACAACTCTTCGTGAAAAGCTAATGCTTCCATAGCGTCAAATAAAGAGCTTAATTTTTCAGTTACTTCATCTGGTTTAGCAAGCTGAGCAACAATTCCATTTTCAATCGTTTTGATCTGCTCAAGAATTTGCGCTATCTGTGCATGAGTCAATGCTGTATTTGATAAGCTAACTAGATGATTGGTTACACCAGCAGACGCACTAACAACTACCACGCGAGTAGAAGGGTTAGCAGCGATAATCTTTGCGCAGTTTTGCATTGCGGCATAATTTGCCACACTAGTGCCACCAAACTTGGCGATGTTAAGGTCAGGAATTGTCACGCTAGATCCTCTTTGAAAATAATCGCAGTAAATTAACAGATATAAACTTATTTAAAAGTAATAAATAGCAATTTCCTTCGATTAGTTTTGAATTGACTATGCATTTTTCAACTGAATAATTATCTACATTTTCTATATAACAATTCAAAATGGATATTTCTGAATTACCTTTAGATGAAATGATAGAACTGTTTAGTAAAAACCGAATATGCTTGCTGCTTAATTCAATTTACTCTTATGAGCAAGTTTAGCGGCATTATCTTCCCAATTTTGTCCATCGAAAGGAACGATTGTGATTTCAGCAGGTTTAGTGTCTAAGCATCGAACATTCACATCAACGCCATCAGGGTTTGAGCGTGGAATATAAAATGGCTTAGCGCCACAAACTTTGCAGAAGGTGTGCTTTGCAACACCAGTATTGAATCTGTATTCAGTTAGGAACTGTTCACCGCAGATTAAATTGAAGTGCTGCTTAGGAACAATCAGATGCAAAAAACCGAACTTACTGCATACGGAACAATTGCAATCCTCTACTTCGACTTGCTCTTCAGACTCCACTTCAAACTGAACTGCTTTACAGTGACAACTGCCAGTGTATTTCATCAACCATACTCCGGATTAACTTCATTTGCGGCACCATTAAATAACAAAGTCACTAGCTTTTGCTTTACTAGGGTGTCTGAATTTGTACAAAGTGTCCTACTTTAACATCGTGTTTTGCAAACCAACCTATATTCATCTCTAACGCGTAAAGCACTTTAGTTGAAGAATTGATTGAGGTTAAATCATGTGGTTGCATACCTCTAATGTCCGTTATCTTGCCTTTTTCATCAATAAAGGCGACATCAAGGGGAATGAAGGTGTTTTTCATCCACATACCCGCGATACGTGGTTGGGAATATTTGAATAACATGCCGCAACTTTCGCACAGTTCTTCTCTATACATTAAACCTGTGGCACGTTGCTCAAAAGACTTGGCGTACTCCACAGTTAATACCTTGTCGCCAACTTGCACTATTGCTTCTTCAAATTCGACCGCTGTGGCAGCCAATGATAGAACGGAAGCGGCAATAAATAATACTGCCGCATATACATTTTTAATCATAAATTTTTGCATGAACACCCTTCAACGCCATCACTTGTTTGCCAGGTTTCATAATGCCCCTGAACACATTGGTTTTTTACTGTAAAACACTGTTGTTGGTTATAGCCTACTTGAGTATCTGCAGCATTTGCTGCCGCATGCCCCAAAAATTCTTTGGTCGAACTTGCGGTGCACGCGTTTAGGCTTACTAATACTAACATTAACAATATGGTCTTCATTAATAGTCTCTAATTTTTTCGATTAAAATTGCACTAATTGGAGCTTATCGGCAGTATTTAGTTCCCTTTCCCTAAGCTTGGCAAAATAGATAGAAAACAGATATTAGTGTTCACTTAAACTTCTTCAGTGTCAGCCAATCCAATCAACTAATAAATAGCATGCATAAAAAAACCGAACGAATCAAAGATTACGTTCGGTTTTTGCATTTACATAAACCTTGCTTAGTATTGCATGGCTTATTTACGCAATATTTAGCGCAGGGATGATTTTCTCTTTAGCTGCATCTTCGGCTTTCTTAAACTCTTCGATACGGTCGAAGTTCAAGTAGCGGAACACGTCACCTGACATAGATTCAATCTTGTTCGCGTATTCCATGTACTCAGCAGTTGTAGGAATACGGCCAACAATGGCACCTACAGCAGCAAGCTCAGCAGAACATAAATATACATCAGCGCCATCACCTAAACGGTTAGGGAAGTTACGAGTCGATGTAGATAGTACTGTTGAATTAGCAAGTACACGCGCTTGGTTACCCATACACAAAGAACAACCAGGCATTTCAGTACGTACGCCCACTCGACCATATATATTGTAGTAACCTTCATCCATCAATACTGCTTTGTCCATCTTCGTTGGTGGAGATATCCACAAACGTGTAGGCAAGGTTTTATTGAATTGCTCAAGTAACTTACCTGCAGCGCGGAAGTGACCGATGTTGGTCATACAAGAACCGATGAATACTTCATCAATTTTTGCGCCAGCAACGTCAGATAAGGTTTTAGCATCATCAGGATCGTTCGGGCAGCATAGGATTGGCTCATTGATCTCATCAAGATCAATTTCAATGGTTTCAACATACTCAGCGTCTTTGTCAGCTTCCATAAGTTCTGGATTAGCTAACCACTCTTCCATCTTACGTGCGCGACGCTCAAGAGTGCGAGGGTCACCATAACCTTCATTGATCATCCAACGTAGCATAGTGATGTTAGACGTTAGGTATTCAGCGATAGATTCTTTAGACAGCTTGATAGTACAGCCTGCAGCAGAACGCTCCGCAGACGCATCTGACAATTCGAACGCTTGCTCAACTGTTAGTCCATCAAGACCTTCAATTTCAAGAATACGACCAGAGAATGCGTTTACCTTGCCTTTCTTAGCAACGGTCAATAGACCTTGCTTGATACCGTATAAAGGAATTGCATGAACCAAATCACGTAACGTGATACCTGGCTTCATTTTACCTTTAAAACGAACCAAAACAGACTCTGGCATATCAAGCGGCATTACACCTGTAGCAGCTGCGAAAGCAACCAAACCAGAACCGGCTGGGAATGAAATACCCATTGGGAAACGTGTATGAGAATCACCACCAGTACCTACAGTATCTGGCAATAACATGCGGTTTAACCAAGAGTGAATGATACCGTCACCTGGACGCAGTGATACGCCGCCACGATTCATAATGAAGTCTGGCAGAGTGTGCTGAGTGTCGATATCTACTGGCTTAGGATAAGCCGCAGTGTGACAGAAAGACTGCATAGTTAAATCTGCAGAAAAACCTAAACAAGCCAGATCTTTAAGTTCATCACGGGTCATAGGACCTGTGGTGTCTTGAGATCCCACTGTTGTCATTTTAGGTTCGCAATATGTGCCTGGACGTATGCCTTCTACGCCACATGCTTTACCAACCATTTTTTGTGCAAGTGTATAACCTTTACCGGTATCAGTTGGTTGAACAGGCTTGCGGAACAAGTCTGAAGTACCAAGTCCAAGGGATTCACGAGCTTTATCCGTTAAACCACGACCGATTATCAAGTTAATACGACCGCCAGCACGAACTTCATCTAACAAGACGTCAGATTTATATTCGTACTTGGCAAGTTCTTCACCGGTTTCAGCGTTAGTGATACGACCTTCTAGTGGGTAGATATCAATAACATCGCCCATGTTCATCTTGTCAACGTCAGCTTCAAACACTAGCGCGCCAGCATCTTCCATTGTGTTGAAGAAAATAGGTGCAACTTTACCGCCGATACAAACACCGCCACCACGTTTATTTGGTACGCCAGGTAAATCTTCACCGAAGAACCAAAGAACCGAGTTGGTTGCTGATTTACGAGAAGAACCCGTACCTACAACGTCACCGACGAAAGCAACAGGGTGACCTTTTGCTTTAACTTCTTCAATTTGTTTAAGTGGACCGATTTCGCCATGCACTTCAGGCGTTAAACCATCGCGAGTCATCTTATATGCAGCGCGTGCGTGCAAAGGAATATCAGGACGAGACCATGCATCTGGTGCTGGTGACAAGTCATCGGTATTGGTTTCACCGGTAACTTTAAATACTGAGTAAGTGATCTTTTCAGGTAAGTCTGGACGAGATGTGAACCACTCTGCATCAGCCCAAGATTGAATCACGTCTTTGGCATATTTGTTTCCAGCTTTTGATTTTTCTTCAACATCGTGAAATGCATCAAACATCAACAAAGTGTGTTTCAACTCTTCAGCCGCCAACTCTGCTAAATCTTCGTTATCCAAAGCTTCAACCAAAGTTACGATGTTATAACCACCGTGCATGTTGCCCAACAATTGAATTGCAGCATCTTTTGATATCAACGGAGAAGTCGCTTCATCATTGATTATAGCGGCTAAGAAACCAGCTTTCACATAAGCGGCTTCATCAACACCAGGAGGAACTCGTTCAGATAATAACTCTAACAAGAACTCTTCTTCGCCAGCAGGAGGATTTTTCAATAATTCAACTAAACCAGCAACTTGCTCTGCATTTAATGGTTTAGGGGGGATACCCTCAGCGGCACGCTCTTCTACGTGTTTACGATAAGCTTCTAACACTTTATGGTCCTTTTAAATTATGAATATAGAGAAATATTGGCGACAGTATAAAGGTAAACCGTGAAAAATTGAATCATTCACAATGATTATTTAATGATAGTCAGCATACACAGAATCTATATACATTTATCATAATTAATTATTTCCGAACTACCTCAAATCAGCCTTTAGCGATTTGCAGTCACCCGTAATATTTTACCTTTTTGGCTGTCTACCAGTATATACAAAGAGCCGTCTGGATGCACTTTAACATCTCTGAATCGGTAACCTAGCTCAGAGAGTAGAGATTGCTGCCCAACCACTTTGTTCTGTTGCATTTGAATCCAAAGAATTTCTTTCGACTTCAAACTACTAACCAAAAAATCGCCGCGCATTTGTGGAAACATCATGCCATCGTAGACAGTTATGCTCGATGGCGCGATAGAAGGAGTCCAATCCACTAATGGTTGTCGCATTCCTTGATATTTTTTAAATGGCGTAATTAACGCACCTGAATAATCTTTACCGTTGGTAATAATCGGCCAGCCATAGTTTTCACCTTTTCTAATGATATTTATTTCATCGCCGCCTGCAGGACCATGTTCATTTGAAAAAACGAGATTTCGAATGGGATCATAGACTAAACCTTGTGGGTTGCGATGCCCTAACGAATATACAGAGTGGGCAAGATTCTTTTCAGTTTCGCCGATATATGGATTGTCATCTGGTATCTGACCATCATCCAAAATTCGTAGAATTTTTCCCATCTGATTATTCACACGTTGTGCATTTTCGCGAAAGTCAAAGCCATCGCCAGAAGAAATCAACAACGAATTGTCGTCTAAGAAAGCCAATCGGCCACCGTAATGTACAGGGGTATTTCGATAAGGTTTTACAGTGAAAATAACTTGGCTATCAACTAATTGATTATTTTTAAGTTTGGCGCGCATTACTTTGAGGGTGTTGCGTTCATCACTGCCTGCTGAATAAGACAGATAGATCCAACCATTTTGAGCATAGTCAGGATGAAGCACCACATCTAACAGGCCACCTTGACCATTCACATAGATGTCTTTCGGTAAACCCTCGATAGGTTTACTGAGAGTAAAGTTGACTACTTGTCGCAAACTTCCGGTTCTTTGAGTAACCAGAAATTGGCTTTCAGAAATAAATGCAAGCGACCAAGGATAATCCAAATCAGTGACAACTTCCTCTACCGAAAATAAATCCGACTTTGCATTCACCGGAATGCTAATGAATAAGAAATAAAATAACAACAGCGTTAAATATTTAATCTTCACAAACAATTCCTTGGGGTTAAAAACAATTAATTGATTAGGCTCTTAAAGCATAAATATACCCATATTGAGAAAAAATGCGAATTAAGCTGACGATATCCGTTTACTACTGCTATTCAAAAGATTGTTATTTTTCTAACTAAAATGGCAGACTAGTTAATGTTGACTACGTCAAGGTTATCCTATGAAAGCAACCATTAAACTAATTTTCGATTTTATTGCAGCAACACTGAGCTGTTTTGTTTTAGCTAGCCTTTTACATACTCAATTCGTTCTGCACGAATTAATTAAGCTTGATGTGATTATCAGTTGGCAAACAAGATTATCCGCCTCAGGCAAAGATTTACTCGGCCTACTGCCCACCTACGGCGCGATTATTTTAGTTGGATTATTTATCGCCTTTGTGTGTGTCTTTTTGATAAACAAGGTTTGGCCAAAACCAATATTATGGCTTTATCCCATTGCTGGCGCAGTTGCTCTGTTTACCATGCTAACAGCCATGCAACCTATTATGGACATTACCCTTATCGCGGGTGCGAGAACGCCACTAGGTATTTTTGCTCAGTGCTTGGCTGGTTTGTTTGGGGGCTGGGTATTTATGTATCAACGTCAACGAAGACCGAGTAAATTATAAATTTCTAATATAATTTTCTGCGGTGATTGAGTGGAATCAATTTCAACCACATCTGATTCCGCAGAGGTGTCTTCAAGTGCAGCAAATTGACTGGCAATCAAACTGCTTGGCATAAAATGGTTTTGTCTGTGTTCAAGCCTAGATGCTAATTCTTTGGGCTGTGCAATAAGATGGATGAATAAACAGGGTAATCCTAAATGGCGAAAACGCGCTCGATGTTGTCTCCTCAAGCCAGAATAAGCCATCACTTTACTAGACTGTTTGTTTTTACTTAAATGCTCGACTAGCCCTTGAATCCAAGGTTCACGCATTTCATCAGTGAGCGGGATACCTTTAGCCATTTGAGTTTTTGCCTCAAGACTATGAAAATCATCAGCTTCGACCAGCTCTATGGATAACAGCTGTGAGAGCAAATTGGCAATAGTCGATTTCCCACAGCCGCTTACTCCCATAATGATTAATACATAGGGTTTGGACAAATCTAATAAAACAGAATCAGTCACTAAACTTTTCCTCTAACTGCCATTAGTGGGTGAAATCTGAATGGGCATTTCGGTTTAAATGCAAGTCGGTTTCAACCAAGTGGCCGTCCATTCCCCATTCTCGCATTTTGTCTACTGCCCACTGCGGCGATTGCTTAGTATGGCATTCGTTACATGCATTAGGTGAATTTTCCAGCCCCATTTTAACCGACAACAGTGGATTGGGTATTGTCCCCACATTGTGACTACGAACGAAGTAGTCTATGCCAGATACTTGGTTCAACATGTTCTTTGGCATGTGACAGTCATAACAATAAGAACCTTTAGTGTCTGGTGCATGTCTGGTATGGGCCGTCAAATTTTGTTGTATAGGTTGGTGACATTCTAAGCAAAACTGATTACTCACTTCAGTTGGTTCTAAAATACCAAATTGAGCAGGTTGTTTGTTATTGTGCGGATCATGACAGTCGTAACAACGCATATCAGTTTGTTCATAATGTGCAGAATCAGCAAAGGTTCGAAATAAAGTGCCAAGCCCTTTGGGCCGTCCATCAGGCCAAACTTGCAGCGTGGGAAATGTGCGACCAGGAACACTTTCTGCCTCAGTAAAATACTCAGACAAGTCATTCAAATTGCCCGCATGATCATAACCTGGAGAGTAGGTCCGATAAGCGTCCATACGTTTACGTAAAATATCTGAACCGTGACAACGGGCACAAACACTCAACGCAACCCCTTGAGAATGGTCAGCTGCATTCATGATGTACGGAACTGGTTCATCGAACAATTTAAGGTTAACCAAAGACATCATGCGGTTAACAGGTTTGTCTTGCATATAATCAACATGTTCACTGCCAGGGCCATGACATACTTCGCAGCCAACGCCATCTTCAGTCCATTTTACATTAGCCACTGTATGAGCGCGGTCTTTGCTTATTTGTTGTAAATTAGTGGTGTGACAGCGAGCGCAATATAAATTCCATGCCGAGTTTAATGGCTTCATCTGTTCCCATAAATCGTCAACAGTTTCCGGGCTTTGCTCTTGCTCATTCCAATAAGCAAAAAACTCTCCTCTGGCCACCGACCATTGCACAGGTAATCGCCGCAATACCCCGCCTTCTTCTTGGGTAAGATAAGTTTGTCGATATTGGTAACCGATAACCTTATCGATTTTAAAAGGCGTGTACTGCTCAGAATTAATATCCTTGAGGGCTAAATAAAATTCATCACCTTCACGGAAGGACTTTACAGCTGGGTTGGTTTTATTGGGGTCAGTATTTAAAAAGAATGACCCGTTATTGAAATTACCAACCACAGTATTTTCACTGGGTGCGTGAGTAATATTGTGATGAGGGGATTTTAACCAAGCGTCGTAATTAATAATATGACAGTCACCACACACTTCGCTTCCCACATATTCAGCGTGAAAAACCTGGTCATAGTTATCCTGACTAAACCAAACCATCGCAACCGCGGCAACAATTAATCCAATAAAGATATAAACAAATGATTTAAGTCCCATAATTCCTAATTACTTATCCAAATCGTTAAAAATTAAAACTGCAGTGTCAGTTTAGTTATTAATGTAAATGCCAGATTATTGTATTCATTCGGCGTGTTAGCGTAGCGCGACTTATCTGATATTTCGTTTTTATATTTACATAAATGCAAAACTTTTTTGCGAAAGTGCAATCAAAAGCCCTGACAAAAACGTTTTAAAACGCGCTACTTGGTTAAATATCGTCAACCTTGATCTTAAGTATTTTCGCCTTTTTTGAAAATAAGTTACATCCGCCAAAAATTTTTTGCGCAATACACCATTGGCTTACACGTCTACTTCAACCGTTTGAAACATACCTTCAATATTGCATTAGGTCATCTTTTTAATCACTGCAAACCTTATCATTTTTATTTTTACTAATATCAGCTTTTAGATTGTGATATTTTAAGCTGTTTTTTATTAATAATTAATGAGTTAGAGGAAGTTATGAAAAGGATAGTATTTGTTTCTGCTGTTATATCCATTGGGTTGGCACTAAATGGCTGTACAAGCTCAACACGAGGGACGGTAAACAAAATCGAAGCCTCCTCCCCGGTTATTAGCCAATCGATTGTAGAGCCTGATAGCAAAGGACTAAAAAGAGTAGTGGCAATATCTCGATTTTCAGATGAAACCAAACGTACTAATAGTTTTTTGATTGATAATTCCGGCGACCGTTTAGGTAAACAAGCTGCAGATATTTTGTCTAGCCGTTTAACAGAAACGCAAAAATTCATAATGTTAGAACGCCAAGAATTAGATGAATTAGAAGAAGAAAGCCAAATAAATCAGACCCAACTCGAAAAAGTGGGTGCTGATTATCTAATTGTCGGATCGGTTTCCGAATTCGGTCGTGCGACAAACAGTGAAGTTGGTGTTTTCAGCCGCAACAAAATACAGATTGCAAACGCGACCGTTAATGTCCGACTTATCAATACTAAAACCGGACAAATTGTTTATTCAGAGGAAGCTTCTGGCGAGGCGAGAACAGAGGCTAACCGAGTTTTTGGCGTTGGCGAAACAGCCGGATACGACACAAGTTTAGATGATAGAGCCATATCTGCTGCCATTTCCAAGCTGGTTAGTAATATTGTTGAGAATCTAATGGATGTCCCATGGCAGGCGTATATAGTCGCACAGCAAGATGGTATGTACTTAATGACGGGTGGCGAAGACCAAGGAATTCAAACTGGTGATAAATTTGTTGTAAAAACCAAGGGCAAGCAAGTGAAAAATCCCCAGAGTGGAATGATGATTGAGCTACCAGGAAAACAAGTTGCCACTATCAAAGTTATTGATTTCATTGGAACTGGACAAAACGCACTCTCACTTACCGAGGTAGTATCAGGAAGCATAGATGCATCAACTTTGGATCAAATTGTCGTGTTAGAAGGTGAGGAGTAAGAAATGAAATTATTAGTAGCATTCATATTTGCGGTTTTTTTAGCGGGTTGTAGCAGCAGCTTTAGCGAAGTAAAACAATTAGACGACAAAGCTTATCTGCAACTGACTGGCAATATTGCTTCGGGGTCACTGTCGATTGATGGAAAACAGATTAGTCTGCAACAAGCAGATAAATTTAAAATTGATGGAAATTTAGTGACCAAGTTTGAAATAAGCTCAGGTACGCATCTAATCGAAATAGTTAGAAATGATAAAACGGTAGTAAAACGTAAAATTTACGTCACCAATGGAAATGTATTCGAGGTAAATGTTCCGTGAGAAAAATAATTAGAAACACTTGCGTGGGAGTTTTAGTCGTATTTTTAGGTGCTTGTGCGGCACCTAAAACAATTTATTACTGGGGAGACTATTCTGAAACTGCGTACGACTATAAACATGAACCCTCTACTGATAGTTTAAGTCAACATAAAGCAGCTCTGTTAGATATCATCGAAAATGCGGCTCGTAAGAATAAAAAAATACCTCCTGGTATCTACGCTGAGTTGGCAAAATTAGAATTAGACGCTAACAATCTCAACGGCGCGAAACAGTTTTTAAAACAGGAAGAAGCGTTGTTTCCAGAATCGGCGATAATGGTGAGAACAATGTTAACCATGATTGAAAAGATGGAGGTCAATAATGCGTCAACTAACTAGACTTTTTTCATTATTCATTATCGCCCATTTAGTTGGTTGTGCGACACCTACCATTTTAACGAAAAGCGAAGCTTATCCAAAGATGTACCAACAGGATACAAATTCAATCCTTGTAGTACCAGCAATCAATCGTTCAACGGCAGCAGACGCTCCAGAACTCTATTCGACCACTATCGCTCAGCCACTAGCTGAGGCGGGATACTATGTTATGCCTATCCCCATGATCGAAATGATGTTGGCTGTAGAAGGCGTCGTTGATGGCGAGCAATTGAAAGGCGTTGAACCTGCAAAGTTTAAAACTATGTTCGGGGCTGATGCGGTACTTTTTGTTACTATCAATCAATGGGACACGAACTATTATGTGACGGGTGGAAACGTTACAGTTGGAGCCGATTTCGAGCTTATATCAACCTCAACCAACGAATCTTTGTGGAACTACAAAAACGTTGTGGTGATCAATACCTCGGGAAATAGTGGAAATTTGTTGGCTGATATTATTAGCACAGCAATAAGCACAGCCATAACTGATTATGTGCCCATCGCAAGACAGGTAAACTACTCAGTTGTAACGACCCTACCGGTCGGTAAATATCACTCTAGGCATAGTTTAGATGGGCAAGATAAAGTGGTTAACGAAACTTTAGCTAGTAAAAACACTGTAAATTAACCCAAAGAGTATTAAAATTAAGGCCTGAAAATCATTATAATTTCAGGCCTTTTTTAAACATCATTCAACGTATTAGTTACAAGCGACTTTGCCGCAACTCAGTACATTTACGAACCAAACATAACAACTAAAATTGCAAACACTGCACCTGCAGCCGCTATTTTAACGCCGCTTTTAAACATCGGTAACTTAGGCATAAACATCAGAAACGCCGAAACTACAAAGAATAACAACCCTATGCCAAAACTAATGTTGAGAAAGAAAAGCGGGCTACCCGTTGTGGCTTTATGCAATTTAACTAATTTAGCTAACGGCGCTGGGTAATCTTTTTTATTAATAACAACCTCTCCGGTTAGTTTGTTATATTGCCCTTGGTTAAACACAACCATATCGTCAACTTCGCTTTCAACAGCAAAGCCTTTGAGAGCAATTTGTTTACCCAAAGATTTGCCATTTAATCCCTTATCTAACTGGCGTTCTTCAACTTGTGGGTATTTTAGAAAATCGGTTTTACGAAAAATCAATAAAGTCCCGCTGACTGCATAGATCCCCATGATCCCCGCCAAAAAAAAGCCTAACCATCTGTGATACTTACGTACGGCATTATGAAATTTAGGAGAAGCCATTTAATCCTCTATAATTAAAACTGAATTAGTGAAAGCCATAAGCTTTAATTGATTATTTTAAACTTATTTATTTGGCAGGTAATTTTTGCTGAAATATAGCATTTTAGTACTGAGGTTTCACCTCTATTAAGCGTGCTAGATATTAAAATAAATAATAAATACAGCCATTTAAGCTCAAATAAATTAGTGCAGTAAGCTATTTTCACAAGTAATTTGCTAAATTGATGTTTATCTAATGAAGTAATTTAGCGCATTCAATTGGCTTAAACCGTTAGATTTCGAAGTGTGAATACGCATTGGAACATCATGCAACGTTAGCAGTGGTATATACTAAGTATTTGTTTTAAAATACAAAGGCTTTTCCACTTAATTTAGCAAAATTTGTTTCAAATTTAAGTCTGAATTTTTAGCATTTAGAGTACTTGGTAGTATGCCATCTAGTCTGAACTCAGACATAACTTAAGCAATTATTCAATTAGCTTGTTTAAACTTTGAAAAGGCAGGGAATCAGCTAGATGTTTCATAGTATTAGATACAAGTTTGTTATCACCATTATCATATCTATTTTGATTAGCTCGGGCTCAGTTTTCTTTTTAGCCATAAACGAACATGAAAACCTATACCGGAAATCCGTAGAACAAAATTTAGATGCAATGGCATCAAATATTGCCGATAACCTATTATCGACCCTTTCCGAGGAGCCGGATCCCTTCTCGATAATAACAGAACTAATTGGGCTCGACCGCTACGAACATATTAAGTTTGTGAATGTATTCGATGCTGATTGGAATTTAATCCATTATTATGTACACCCAAACTACCTCAATTTAGAAAACTTCTCTCCTGAATTAACCTCAATTTCACCACAAGACTTACCCCCTGATGTAACCATAACCGATGAAGGTTTAGCTGTTTCAAAAACCATAGGTGAAGAAAAGTTTCCGGTTGGCCATTTATTAGTCGTTCAAGACTACCAACGACCATTGAATGAGAGTAAGAATAGTCTATTTTTCAGCGCTATCCCGCTAGTGATGTTAGTTGTTGTCTTAGCAATGATGATTTCTTTTTGGATATATCAGCGTTTATTTGAACCTCTTTTGAGTCTCACTAAGTTTACTAAAAAAGTGGAGTCAACCACCGATTATGATTTGAAATACCGAGTTTCAGGTAATGACGAGGTATCGGAATTAGGTCGTAATATCAATAAACTATTGGGCACGATAAATGCGGAAATTAAGACCAATCAATTAAACACGGAAAAATTGATTGAGCAACAGAATTCAATGCAACACTTGGCTAACTACGATACCTTGACGGGGTTACCAAATCGTATGTTTTTTATGGAACTGCTTAGATTAGAGTTAGCCAGAAGCCAGCGAGAAAACGAAGATTTAGCGATTATGTTTTTCGATGTAGATGGGTTTAAAGGGGTTAATGACACCTTGGGACACGAGACCGGCGATTTACTGCTCAAAGCTGTCGCCAGCAAAGTTAAAAGCTTTCTGCGTCCAGGCGACATCCTAGCGCGATTGGGTGGAGACGAGTTTTTAATCATGATCCCAAATCTTAGCAGTTCACTACTAGCCGTTAATATAGCGAATCGAATAATTGAGGGTTTGATGACCCCATTTGAGATTAACAGTTGGGATATTCAAACCGGTGTAAGTATTGGTATTGCGAAAGCAACCGATGCTGAGTTTGATATCAACACATTCATCAGTAATGCAGATATTGCAATGTACGCATCGAAAGAAAAAGGCAAAGGTTCTTACACTGTTTTCCATAAAAAAATGCTAGAAGAAAATCGCAGAAAAGTGCAAATAGCCAACCTAATTACCAATGCAATAGCCAAAAACGAATTCGAAATTCACTACCAACTTAAAATATCATCGAAAGGCTTTGTAACTGGTTTAGAAGCTCTTTTACGTTGGAATAACGATGAGTTAGGAAGTATATCTCCAGGTGAATTCATTCCTATCGCTGAACAAAGCGGAAAAGTTAAATCCATTACGCGGTGGTTGGTCGAGCGAGTTTTCAAAGACATGAATGTTCTAGAAAAAATGGTTGAACAAAACCTCGTTGTTTCTTTGAATATTTCTAGTCATGATTTACAAGATCGCAGTTTCATACATTTTATTAAGAAAAATCTGAATCTCTATCAGGTTAATATTCAGAATATTCAATTTGAAATGACTGAATCTAGTTATCTAGAAAATTTCGACAGTGCTAATGATTTTTTCAATAACATACGACAAATGGGCGGCTCTATTGCTCTAGATGATTTTGGTACAGGGTATTCGTCCCTTAGTTACCTAACTAAAATTCAAATAGACACCCTCAAAATTGATCGAATGTTTGTAATGCAGCACGATAGCTCTGGAAAGGACACAGTCGTTTTGCAAACCATTTTGGATTTAGGCCATAGATTAGGACTGCAGATATGCAGTGAAGGAGTGGAAACTGCAGAACAAGCTAATTATTTGATTTCCAATGGAAGTGATGAAATGCAGGGATATTATTTTGCTAAACCGCTACCTTTAGCTAAACTACCTGAAGCGATTGAAAAAGCGCAAAAGCTATATCAAGAATTATATTATGGTCAACGCCAATAGTTAGGCGACAATATCTGTATAGAATTAGATTTCCGACTAGAATCTAATACATTCATACATGAGATTTTAAATAAATGTGTAAATTACTTGATCTTAATCAACTTAGATTAACTGAGTTAAGTAGTACTTTATAAATTATGGATAATACTCCCGTATAGAAAAAGCTACTGATAAAAAGGCGCATTTCAAATACCATCAAACTGCATTTACAACATCATCAACTTAACAGCGGTAACATTGAAAAAAGATACTAGGGATAGAACTTGTTAATACGACATACTTTTTTAAAATTTTTAATAATTTCAACTGCATTGTGCCACTTATCGCTATCCGCCAAAGATCTAGAGTTCTCCGGCTATGCAAGAGTAATTGGCGGTTATTTGGATGAAGATAACGTCGACTATAAAGGCTATGACGACAGTCTTAGTTTTGAGCCATCTAGTTTAATAGCATTGCAAGCCGAATATAAATTTAGTGAAAAATGGTCAGGGACTACACAACTTATCGCTAGAGCGGATCGGTCGAAAGATTCTGGTATTGAATGGCTATACCTAACCTATCAAGCAACAGACAATTTACAAATTAAATTCGGCAAGTTACGTGCCCCATTCTTTTCAATGAGTGACTACACAGATGTCGGTTTTGCCTATCCATGGATAAACCTACCACAGCAAGTTTACGATAATTTTCTATTTCGAACTTTTGAAGGCGCTGACTTAATCTATAAATTCACCAATAGCAACTTTGAAGCGAGTATAGAAGCTTATATAGGTCAAGAAGATGGTGACGTAAATTTTAGTAATACGCCCACAGGTTTTACGGCTCGTAATCTGCGAGGTTTAATCGGAAAAATTAATAAAAACAATTTCGAATTAAGATTGGCACACTATGAAGGTAATTTAAGTCTAAATATTACTGAAATTCATCAATTTCAACGTTATTTATCCGATCTTAACTTTGGCCGAAGTGCTGATTCATTGAGCACAAAAGGCGTAGCTAAAGTAGAACAGATAGGAATTGTCTACGACAATTTAGACTATTTCTTTAGATCTGAGTGGGTAAATATTGAGACAGATCTTGATTTCATACCAGAGATCCAGAGCTATTATGTGACAGCAGGTTTTAATTACGCTCCTTTTACCTTTCATATTACTTTTGCAGATAGCGACGGAGACAGTAAAACACCAGTCCAAGAAATACCCGTGGGCTTCGATCCTAACCTAGATCAATTAGCTCAAGCTTACAATAGTATATTTTTAGATGCAGCTGCTACAGATATGCAAAGCTGGACTTTGGGAGCACGCTGGGACGTATTATCTAATCTCGCTCTTAAAGTTGAATACTCAGCAATAGAGGAAGATAACGGGTCCAATTCATTTTTCGATTTTGATGAAAATACTACTTTCGACGGAAAATCGAATTTGTACCTTGTTGGTCTAGAGTGGGTGTTTTAAATGAATAATTTAATTACATCACAAATCATTAGAATATTATGGCTTACATTTTTAATCTTTGCTTTTATGGTGCCTGACTCCTACGCAGAAGATAAAGATTCTGACTTTATTGTCGTCCTAAATCCGTTAGATGAACAACAAATTTTGAGTAAACAACAAATTAGACACATATTTATGGGAGGCGCACTAAGTCATAAATATAAAGCTGTTAACCTGCCGTCAGGCAATCAATTAAGAGTTGAATTCAACACGAAAATTGTAGGCCTAACCGAATCCAGAATCCAAGCTTATTGGGCGCAGATGAAATTTACAGGAAGAAGCAAGCCGCCAATAGAATTAAATTCAACACAAGAAACCCTGAAGTTTTTAGCTGAAACAGAAGGGGCAATTGCGTATCTGCCTTCTGACTTAGAAATACCAAATAACCTTAGTATTATATACCCTTAAACTGCACAACCTTAGTTAGCAGTTTAAGGGAAGTTAAACAATTCCACGCTATATAGTTTAAAACAAACTTACCTCGACACAGATTAAGATGATTAAACCAAAACGCTGAATTTACTTAGAGAATCATTGTCGAGCTTAAAACCCTAAATAGATCTTCCCCACTAACCTCGTTACCTTTCTAATATTCTAGTTATTCCACCGGCTAAAACCCGCGCTATATGTTTGTGCGTCTCTTTGATCTTTCATGGGGTGAAAACGGGTCTCTGTTGGAGCACAGCTCCAGCCGTTTGAACGACCGACATGGATGTCGAGCTGGGCAGCTATACATGGATGTGTGACACCTAGTTTCCTATTATATGGATAGGCATTGCATAACACTGGGTGGATTAGGTTTCCCTTGGTGTGCTGTTGCGCGACAGCGCTTAGAAGGTGTACTACTTATATCAATGTCCATAAAGATGCTTCGTTAGCTAAATCACAACCCACGGGCTGAAGCCCGTGCTACAGGTTTGCGCGTTTCTTTGTTCTCACATGGGGGTAAGCGAGGATGTTTTAGGAACGCAGTTCCGCCCGAGTGCACGACCGACATGGATGTCGGGCTGGCCAGCTCCACATGGATGTGTGACACCTAGCAGTTTAATACATGAACAGCTATTGCATAACACTGGATGGGTATGGTTTCTCTGCGGGATAGTTCTTGCGCGGTAGCGCTTTAGAGTAAGGGCTATCCAACTGTGATTGAGATATCCGCTTAAGTTTTAAAGTGTACACATGCAAAAAAGGGCTACCCTTTCGGATAGCCCTTTCTCTAAATGGGAGTCCCGTTCCGGCAAGGGACAATGTGCTACTCTCACATGGGGGTGAAAACGGGGCACTCTGGAGCACCGCTCCAGCCGTTTGAACGACTCAAGCTGTGCTTGAGGCTGGGAATCCACTTTGTGACGGTTGACTGCGGAGTAGATTTCGCGCGGCAGCGCTTTAGAGTAAGGGCTATCCAACTGTGATTGAGATATCCGCTTAAGTTTTAAAGTGTACACATGCAAAAAAGGGCTACCCTTTCGGATAGCCCTTTCTCTAAATGGGAGTCCCGTTCCGGCAAGGGACAATGTGCTACTCTCACATGGGGGTGAAAACGGGGCTCTCTGGAGCACCGCTCCAGCCGTTTGAACGACTCAAGCTGTGCTTGAGGCTGGGAATCCACTTTGTGACGGTTGACTGCGGGAGTAGATTTCGCGCGGCAGCGCTTAGAGTAAGGGCTATCCAACTGTGATTGAGATATCCGCTTAAGTTTTAAAGTGTACACATGCAAAAAAGGGCTACCCTTTCGGATAGCCCTTTCTCTAATGGGAGTCCCGTTCCGGCAAGGGACAATGTGCTACTCTCACATGGGGGTGAAGGAGGCTGTTCTTAGTTGCGCAGCAACGTTAGCCGACTGAACGACTCGCATGGATGCGAGGCTGGACGAAGCACCAGGGACGGTTAACACCTAGCGTTTTATTACATCGTCAGGTATTGCATAACACTTGATGGGTATGGTTTCTCTTGGGGTGTTGTTGCGCGGCAGCGCTTAGAAGGAATGCTACCTATCTCGATGCTCATAAAGGCGCTTCGTTAGGTAAATCGCAGGCATAAAAAAAGGCTACCTAAATAGGTAGCCTTTCTTCTAATGGGAGTCTGGCGATGTGCTACTCTCACATGGGGAAACCCCACACTACCATCGCCGCTAACACGTTTCACTTCTGAGTTCGAGATGGGATCAGGTGGTACCGTGTCGCTAAGGTCGCCAGACATAAACTGGTTGTCTCGCCGCTTGGGCAAAACATTAACATATTTGGTAAAGCTGTGTAATCAAAGAGTATGCGTACTCTGTGCTCTATCGAGCTAATTTTGTGTTGTCTTGTCACTCTTACAACACCATGCTTCTTACGAAGACATTTGGGCGTTGTATGGTTAAGCCTCACGGGCAATTAGTACAGGTTAGCTTAACGCCTCACAACGCTTCCACATCCTGCCTATCTACGTCGTAGTCTTCAACAACCCTTTAGGACAGTTAAACTGTCAGGGATGACTCATCTTGGGGCTCGCTTCCCGCTTAGATGCTTTCAGCGGTTATCGATTCCGAACGTAGCTACCGGGCAATGCCATTGGCATGACAACCCGAACACCAGCGGTTCGTCCACTCCGGTCCTCTCGTACTAGGAGCAGCTCCCCTCAATCATCCAACGCCCACACCAGATAGGGACCGAACTGTCTCACGACGTTCTAAACCCAGCTCGCGTACCACTTTAAATGGCGAACAGCCATACCCTTGGGACCGACTTCAGCCCCAGGATGTGATGAGCCGACATCGAGGTGCCAAAAACACCGCCGTCGATATGAACTCTTGGGCGGTATCAGCCTGTTATCCCCGGAGTACCTTTTATCCGTTGAGCGATGGCCCTTCCATACAGAACCACCGGATCACTATGACCTACTTTCGTACCTGCTCGACGTGTCTGTCTCGCAGTTAAGCTAGCTTATGCCATTGCACTAACCTCACGATGTCCGACCGTGATTAGC
Source organism: Alteromonas sp. M12 (assembly GCF_037478005.1). NCBI lineage: Bacteria > Pseudomonadati > Pseudomonadota > Gammaproteobacteria > Alteromonadales > Alteromonadaceae > Alteromonas > Alteromonas sp. M12. The sequence continues at coordinate 3,807,361 of NZ_CP144164.1, forward strand.
TAACCTTCGTGCTCCTCCGTTACTCTTTGGGAGGAGACCGCCCCAGTCAAACTACCCACCAGACACTGTCCACAATCCCGATAAGGGACCAATGTTAGAACATCAAATATACAAGGGTGGTATTTCAAAGGCGGCTCCACACAATCTAGCGACTGTGCTTCAAAGCCTCCCACCTATTCTACACATGTAGATTCAATGTTCAGTGCCAAGCTGTAGTAAAGGTTCACGGGGTCTTTCCGTCTAGGTGCGGGTACACAGCATCTTCACTGCGATTTCAATTTCACTGAGTCTCGGGTGGGACAGCGTGGCCATGATTACGCCATTCGTGCAGGTCGGAACTTACCCGACAAGGAATTTCGCTACCTTAGGACCGTTATAGTTACGGCCGCCGTTTACCGGGGCTTCGATCAAGAGCTTCGCTTGCGCTAACCCCATCAATTAACCTTCCGGCACCGGGCAGGCGTCACACCGTATACGTCATCTTTCGATTTAGCACAGTGCTGTGTTTTTAATAAACAGTTCCAGCCACCTTTTCACTGCGGCCCTCGTTCGCTTAGGAAGCAAGTTCCATCACAAACAAGGGCGTACCTTCTCCCGAAGTTACGGTACGATTTTGCCGAGTTCCTTCACCCGAGTTCTCTCAAGCGCCTTAGTATTCTCTACCTGACCACCTGTGTCGGTTTGGGGTACGGTTCGATATACCATAAGTTTAGAGGATTTTCCTGGAAGCATGGCATCAACAACTTCGTCACCTTGGTGACTCGTCTCGTGTCTCAGGTTAGTGTTGAACCGGATTTACCTACCTAATTCAACGCCCTACGCACTTTCACTTGGATAACCAACACCAAGCTTGCCTAGCCTTCTCCGTCCCCCCTTCACTGATATACCAAGTACGGAAATATTAATCCGTTTCCCATCGACTACGCATCTCTGCCTCGCCTTAGGGGCCGACTTACCCTGCCCTGATTAGCATGGGACAGGAAACCTTGGTCTTCCGGCGTGGGGGTTTTTCACCCCCATTATCGTTACTCATGTCAGCATTCGCACTTGTGATATGTCCAGCAAGCCTCACAGCTTACCTTCAGCCACTTACACAACGCTCCCCTACCATGTTTACAAAGTAAACATCCGCAGCTTCGGTATATTGCTTAGCCCCGTTACATCTTCCGCGCAGGCCGACTCGACTAGTGAGCTATTACGCTTTCTTTAAAGGGTGGCTGCTTCTAAGCCAACCTCCTAGCTGTCTTAGCCTTCCCACATCGTTTCCCACTTAGCAATATTTTGGGACCTTAGCTGGCGCTGGGTTGTTTCCCTCTTCACGACGGACGTTAGCACCCGCCGTGTGTCTCCCGGATATCACTCATTGGTATTCGGAGTTTGCAAAGGGTTGGTAAGTCGGGATGACCCCCTAGCCTTAACAGTGCTCTACCCCCAATGGTGTTCGTCCGAGGCGCTACCTAAATAGCTTTCGGGGAGAACCAGCTATCTCCCGGTTTGATTGGCCTTTCACCCCCAGCCACAGGTCATCCCCTGACTTTTCAACGTCAGTGGGTTCGGTCCTCCAGTTGATGTTACTCAACCTTCAACCTGCCCATGGCTAGATCACCGGGTTTCGGGTCTATACCTTGCAACTAAACGGGCAGTTAACCCTCGCTTTCACTACGGCTTCCCTAAACGGTTAACCTTGCTACAAAATATAAGTCGCTGACCCATTATACAAAAGGTACGCAGTCACAGAACAAGTCTGCTCCCACTGCTTGTACGTATACGGTTTCAGGTTCTATTTCACTCCCCTCACAGGGTTCTTTTCGCCTTTCCCTCACGGTACTGGTTCACTATCGGTCAGTTAGGAGTATTTAGCCTTGGAGGATGGTCCCCCCATCTTCAGTCAGGATAACACGTGTCCCGACCTACTTAATATGGCAAAAATAACGCTTAGTGTACGGGACTATCACCCTGTACCGTTGTGCTTTCCAACACATTCCACTACGTCATAATTACTCGGCTGCTCCCCGTTCGCTCGCCGCTACTAGGGGAATCTCAATTGATTTCTTTTCCTAAGGGTACTTAGATGTTTCAGTTCCCCTCGTTTGCCTCTACAACCTATGTATTCAGTTGCAGATAGTGCATAAATGCACTGGGTTCCCCCATTCGGACATCTGTGGCTCAAATGCGTTTTGTCAACTCACCACAGCTTTTCGCAGACTTACACGTCCTTCATCGCCTCTAACTGCCTAGGCATCCACCGTATACGCTTAGTCACTTAACCATACAACCCCAAACACCTTCGTTATCCCGTTTAAAGACATGAATGATTAACGGTTACCTTGGTTTGATTTGCGCCTTTTTATTCACAAATCATAGGTGCTCATTAAAGAGCTCGTGTATGCGTGACAAGTACTAATCACAAAATCAGATAGAGTACGCTCGAAGATTGCTCTTCAATTATTACTCTTTATTTTTGATTACTTTTATCAGCTTTCCAAATTGTTAAAGAACATTGACTTGGCGCTTCGCGCCGCGTCTTAAGGTTTAAAAAACCCTAATCAATATATGCTAATTCACATTTATTGATTAAGGCTTGCTTTCCTTTATTGAGCAATCACTTTCTTTTTGAAAGTGGTGGAGCTAAGCAGGATCGAACTGCTGACCTCCTGCGTGCAAGGCAGGCGCTCTCCCAGCTGAGCTATAGCCCCTTATATACAGCATAAACATCGTAAATAAGGTTGAAGATGATGAATCTTCGGCCAGTTCGCGTTTAGGCAAGGCGGATATCGAGGACGTTTAGCTCACTAAACGACGAGGTATCCAACGCAGCATAAATGCGAAATGGTAGGCTTGGGCAGACTTGAACTGCCGACCTCACCCTTATCAGGGGTGCGCTCTAACCAGCTGAGCTACAAGCCTATATCTTGCTTCTGCCAATTCATTAGCATGTGCAATATTTGCTTGTTACCCAAGCACTTACTTCTTTGCTCTTCTTTATTAACAACAAAACAATCTGTGTGAACACTGCACCACAAAAGTGATACCTATAGTGTAAGGAGGTGATCCAACCCCAGGTTCCCCTAGGGTTACCTTGTTACGACTTCACCCCAGTCATGAAACACAAAGTGGTAATCGTCCTCCCGAAGGTTAGACTAACTACTTCTTTTGCATCCCACTCCCATGGTGTGACGGGCGGTGTGTACAAGGCCCGGGAACGTATTCACCGCAACATTCTGATTTGCGATTACTAGCGATTCCGACTTCATGGAGTCGAGTTGCAGACTCCAATCCGGACTACGACGAGCTTTAAGGGGATCCGCTTACTCTCGCAAGTTCGCTTCCCTCTGTACTCGCCATTGTAGCACGTGTGTAGCCCTACTCGTAAGGGCCATGATGACTTGACGTCGTCCCCACCTTCCTCCGGTTTGTCACCGGCAGTCTCCTTAGAGTGCCCAACTAAATGCTGGCAACTAAGGACAAGGGTTGCGCTCGTTGCGGGACTTAACCCAACATCTCACGACACGAGCTGACGACAGCCATGCAGCACCTGTCTCAGAATTCCCGAAGGCACTGAGGCATCTCTGCCAAATTTTCTGGATGTCAAGAGTAGGTAAGGTTCTTCGCGTTGCATCGAATTAAACCACATGCTCCACCGCTTGTGCGGGCCCCCGTCAATTCATTTGAGTTTTAACCTTGCGGCCGTACTCCCCAGGCGGTCTACTTAGCGCGTTAGCTTCGCTACTCACGTATATAATACACAAACAGCTAGTAGACAGCGTTTACGGTGTGGACTACCAGGGTATCTAATCCTGTTCGCTACCCACACTTTCGCACATGAGCGTCAGTCTTTGGCCAGGGAGTCGCCTTCGCCACTGATGTTCCTCCAGATATCTACGCATTTCACCGCTACACCTGGAATTCCACTCCCCTCTCCAAGACTCTAGTCTGCCAGTTCTAAATGCTATTCCCAGGTTGAGCCCGGGGCTTTCACATCTAGCTTAACAAACCGCCTGCGTGCGCTTTACGCCCAGTAATTCCGATTAACGCTCGCACCCTCCGTATTACCGCGGCTGCTGGCACGGAGTTAGCCGGTGCTTCTTCTGTTGCTAACGTCATAGCTAGCAGGTATTAACTACTAACCTTTCCTCACAACTGAAAGTGCTTTACAACCCGAAGGCCTTCTTCACACACGCGGCATGGCTGCATCAGGGTTTCCCCCATTGTGCAATATTCCCCACTGCTGCCTCCCGTAGGAGTCTGGACCGTGTCTCAGTTCCAGTGTGGCTGATCTTCCTCTCAGAACAGCTAGAGATCGTCGCCTTGGTGAGCCTTTACCTCACCAACTAGCTAATCTCACTTAGGCCACTCTTTGCGCGAGAGCCCGAAAGCCCCCTTTGGTCCGTAGACGTTATGCGGTATTAGCTATCGTTTCCAATAGTTATCCCCCACACAAAGGCATGTTCCTAAGTATTACTCACCCGTCCGCCACTCGTCATCTTCTAGCAAGCTAGAAATGTTACCGTTCGACTTGCATGTGTTAGGCCTGCCGCCAGCGTTCAATCTGAGCCATGATCAAACTCTTCAATTAAACTTCTTTCGAAATATGAACTTTTTTTGGTAAGCACTCTTATAATGAGTGCCCACACAGATTGTCTTGTTGCAAATTGTTAAAGAACATTTAGTGCAAACTTATCGAAGCGTAATGCGGAACAAGGTGACGTCCGATTACTGAGATAATGTTTGCGCAAGGTGACTGTCATTACTTGACGTCGCCTAGAAAACTTTTTCTCTGCTTAGTGAGTCCGTTAGGTCTCTCTCAAGCGGGAGGCGTATTCTACACTTCCGGTATTTGATGTCAACAATTTATTTTATAAATTATTTAATCTTTTTTCTCGCTTTCTTCAGCTTCTCTTAAGGTTGGTTTGACAAAATTAAGATGTCCTGCAAAAGCTGGGCGCATTGTAGAGATTTATAACTTTAGGTCAACCCTAATACCGAAAAAAAAGTGAAATTAATTTAATATTGTCGAAATCAGTTTATTTAACGAACAATTACCGAATAAAGTATTATTTATAACAAATTGTTGTTACTTTTAAACTCTTAACGATTTTTGTTGTCTTACTACAGATTAGTAGGTCTAAGTAGGTGTTTATTATGAAAAAAATTACCCCGATCGTGTTAGCTTTGGGCGTTTTAAGTACTCACGCATTTGCAATACCAGCAAATGGCGTTAGTGACAATAATAGTCGCTTGACCGCTGACTTTGTTAAAAAGCAAGTTGATCAGTCGATGTCCATCGGCCGCGCAATAAAAAGTATTATCGGAAATTACCCTAGAGAAGCAATCGGAGTAGTAAGCACTGCCCTAGACTTGTATCCAGAAAAGTATAAAGAAATTATCCACGCAGCTATTTCTGCCGAACCAGCATTAACAGGTGAAGTTGTTTCTTTGGCGATTGAAAAAGGTATTAGTAGTTGCTCTAGCATTGTAGAGACAGCTATTAATGCAGAACCTAGTTATGTCGACTTTATAGTTCGCGCAGCAGCCTTTTCAACACCTGAAGAAATGGACGAAATTGTACGCATTGCCGTGGAGACAGAACCAGATTCCGCAGACAACATCGTGCAAACTTTATCTCGCTCACATCCAAATGAAATGGTAGAAATTATCAAAACTGCAGTTTCAGCAATGCCGTTTGTTGGTGAATATGTAGTAGATGCATTATTAGCAACCTTCCCAGATGAAGCTGAGCAGGTAGTTACTACCGCTTTACGCGAATCATCAAAGGAGCAAGAAAGTGTAAGAAGAATTTTGGTGACCGCTATTAATGCGGGGGTGCCACCTGAAGAGTTATTTAAGTATGCAAAAAATGCCGGTGCAACAGATGAACAGTTAGCGTTCATAAAAAACCAATAAGTTTCGACCTGGCAGTTTATTCTAATTATTGTTTAGATAAATAGCAGATACAAAAAAGCCGAGCATTAGCTCGGCTTTTTTAATTGGTTTGGAGTTATTACTCCTCAGTTACTACTTCAGCTTCTTCAACTTCTTCAATAACTGGACGGTCAACTAGTTCAACGAAAGCCATTGGCGCGTTATCACCAGAACGGAAACCACATTTTAAAATGCGAAGATATCCTCCTGGACGAGCTTCATAGCGCGGACCAAGTTCATTAAACAATTTACCAACAACTTCTTTATCACCAGTACGTGCCATCGCCAAACGACGATTAGCTACACTATCTTGCTTAGCAAGTGTGATAAGAGGTTCGATTACGCGACGCAGTTCTTTAGCTTTTGGCAACGTAGTTTTAATAACTTCGTGCTTAACTAATGAGCCAGCCATGTTTTTAAACATTGCTTGACGATGACTGCTGTTACGATTTAACTGACGACCACTGTTACGATGGCGCATAGCTCTATCCTTCTTTACAAATCAGTTTATCTTGCGACCTGATTAATCTTTTTCTGCGATACTCTCTGGAGGCCAATTTTCTAGGCGCATACCCAAAGAAAGACCACGAGATGCCAACACGTCTTTAATCTCAGTAAGAGATTTCTTACCTAAGTTAGGCGTTTTTAACAGCTCAACTTCAGTGCGTTGCACCAGGTCACCAATGTACTGGATAGCTTCAGCTTTCAAACAGTTAGCTGAACGTACAGTAAGCTCTAAATCATCAACTGGACGAAGAAGAATAGGATCAAATTCCGGCTTCTCTTCTTTAGCAACAGGCTCTGAAATATCACGAAGTTCAACAAATGCGTCTAATTGCTCAGCTAAAATTGTAGCTGAACGACGAATCGCTTCTTCCGGATCCAAAGTTCCATTGGTTTCCATATCAATAATTAATTTGTCTAAATCTGTGCGTTGTTCAACACGAGCAGATTCAACGTTATAAGCTATACGCTCTACTGGACTATAAGAAGCATCAACTAACAAACGACCGATAGGTCGATCATCTTCTTCAGAGGAACGGCGAGTTGACGCAGGAACATATCCACGACCCATTTCAACTTTGATACGCATGCTTAACTCGGCATCGCCAGTAAGCGTACAAATCAAATGGTCAGGATTAAAGATCTCTACATCTCCATCATGCTGAATATCACCAGCAGTAACAGGGCCTGCACCAGACTTGACTAAAGTAAGAGTAGCTTCAGTTTTGCCTTCGATTTTAACAGCCAAACCTTTAAGGTTAAGCAAAATCTCGATGACATCTTCTTGTACACCCTCTTTAGTGCTGTACTCATGTAATACACCATCGATTTCAACTTCTGTCACGGCGCAACCAGGCATCGATGACAAAAGGATGCGACGAAGCGCGTTACCAAGAGTATGACCAAAACCACGCTCTAATGGCTCAAGTGTCACTTTAGCGCGTGTTGGTGATAAGTTTTCTATTTCCACTAACCTTGGTTTTAGGAATTCAGTTACAGAACCCGGCATTGTTTCCTCTCTTGATTATGCTTTACTTAGAGTAAAGTTCGACGATCAACTGTTCGTTAATTTCAGCAGACAAATCAGTTCTTTCAGGAACACGTTTGAAAACGCCTTCCATCTTCTTGCTGTCTACTTCAATCCAAGTTGGTTTCTCACGTTGGTCCGCCAACTCTAAAGCAGCAACGATACGCGCTTGCTTTTTAGATTTCTCACGAACGGAAACAACGTCTTCAGCAGAAACATTATAAGAAGGTATATTAACAACCTTACCGTTAACCATAATAGCTTTATGGCTTACTAGCTGACGAGCTTCAGCACGTGTACTAGCAAAACCCATACGGTAAACAACATTGTCAAGACGCTGTTCTAAAAGCTGTAGCAAGTTTTCACCTGTGTTGCCTTTTAAACGCGCTGCTTCTTTATAATAGTTACGGAACTGCTTTTCCAATACGCCATACATACGACGTACTTTTTGCTTTTCACGTAGCTGCACACCGTAATCAGACAAACGGCCACGACGGGCTCCATGCTGACCTGGGGCAGTATCTATCTTACATTTCGAGTCAATTGCTCGAACGCCACTTTTAAGGAACAAATCTGTTCCTTCGCGACGACTAAGTTTGAGTTTTGGACCCAAATATCTAGCCATGATCTTTCTCCAACTGTCCGTCGATTAAACGCGACGTTTTTTCGGTGGACGACAACCGTTGTGAGGAATAGGTGTCACATCGGTAATATTAGTGATTTTATAACCAGTTGCATTCAAAGCACGGATTGCAGATTCACGACCTGGACCTGGACCTTTTACGAATACTTCTAAGTTTTTCAAACCGTAATCCTGAGCAGCAATACCTGCGCGCTCAGCAGCAACCTGTGCAGCAAAAGGGGTAGATTTACGTGAACCACGGAAACCTGAACCACCTGACGTTGCCCAAGACAAGGCGTTACCTTGACGGTCAGTAATTGTCACTATTGTGTTGTTGAAAGACGCATGGATATGAGCCATACCGTCTGCAACTTGACGTTTTGCGCGCTTACGCGTGCTTTTTGTAGGTGCTTTAGCCATAACTAACCTCGCTTACTTTTTAATTGGCTTACGAGGACCTTTACGGGTACGCGCATTTGTTTTAGTGCGTTGACCACGTAGAGGTAAGCTACGACGGTGGCGTATACCACGGAAGCAACCTAGGTCCATCAAACGTTTGATGTTCATTGACACTTCACGGCGAAGATCACCTTCTACCATGAATTTCGCGACTTCGTCACGAAGCTTGTCAATCGTTGTTTCATCAAGATCTTTAATCTTGGTTGACTCTGTAACACCAGCAGCTTCACAAATGCTTTTCGCACGTGTCGCGCCTACGCCATAGATTGATTGGATAGCAATCACAGCGTGCTTGTGTTCAGGGATGTTAATGCCAGCGATACGGGCCATTAACAGCACTCCTCTTAAATTATTGTCATCAGCCTAAAAAGCCCGATAGGATACTTACCCGATGACCAAATTGCAAATTAAGCTTGGGTGAGTCGGTAGTATGACCGATTTCACCCAAATACCACATTTCGATTAACCTTGCCTTTGCTTATGCTTAGGGTCAGAACTACAAATTATACGTACCACGCCATTGCGTTTTACGACTTTGCAGCTACGGCAAATCTTTTTAACGGATGCACGAACTTTCATATCACCACTCCGTAAACGCTTATCTTAACGACCGTAGCCTTTAAGATTCGCTTTCTTAAGAACAGATTCATATTGATGTGACATCAAATGAGTCTGCACCTGCGCCATGAAATCCATGATTACCACCACGATAATAAGTAGTGATGTACCGCCAAAATAGAACTGAACGTTCCAAGCGATCAACATGAATTCAGGCACCAAACAAATAAAGGTTATGTAAAGTGCGCCTGCCAAAGTAAGGCGTGTCATTACTTTATCGATGTAACGAGACGTTTGCTCACCAGGACGAATACCAGGTACAAAAGCACCAGACTTTTTCAAGTTATCTGCTGTCTCACGTGGGTTAAATACCAACGCAGTATAGAAGAAACAGAAGAAGATAATCGCCGCAGCGTATAACATTACGTACAAAGGCTGCCCAGGGGACAACATCAAAGCCACATCCTGTAACCAGGAGAATGACTCATTTTGACCGAACCAACTTGCGATAGTTCCAGGGAACAAAATAATACTAGATGCAAAGATAGGAGGAATAACACCGGCCATATTTACCTTAAGAGGTAAATGCGTACTTTGTGCTGCAAAAACCTTACGGCCTTGCTGTTTCTTCGCATAGTTAACAACAATACGTCGTTGACCACGTTCAACAAACACTACAAAGTAAGTGATGGCAACAATGATTACACCAATCAACAATAACAATAGTACATTCAGGTCACCTTGTCTGGCTTGCTCCGCAGTCTGACCAATCGCTGTAGGCAGACCGGCAACAATACCAGAAAAGATCAAAATGGAGATACCGTTACCGATACCTCTTTCGGTAATTTGCTCACCTAACCACATCAAAAACATGGTACCAGTAACCAAACTCACTACCGCTGTAAAGTAAAAACCGAAACCAGGAGCAATCACCAAACCTGAAATCAAGTTAGGTAAATTAGTCGCTATTCCAATTGCTTGGAAAGTTGCCAACACCAACGTAAAGTAACGTGTGTACTGACTTATTTTACGACGTCCGGCTTCGCCTTCTTTTTTCAACTCAATCATCGGCGGATGCACAACTGTAAGCAACTGCATGATAATTGAAGCCGAAATATATGGCATAATACCTAGGGCAAGAACCGATGCGCGCTCAAGTGCACCACCTGAAAACATATTAAACATTTCCACGATAGTGCCCTTTTGCTGCTCAAATAACTGAGCTAACACATTGGCATCAATACCAGGAATAGGTACATATGAACCGAGTCTAAATACAATGATCGCACCTAGTACGAACAATAGTCTTGATTTAAGCTCGCTCAAGCCGCCTTTAGCGCTTGAGTCCTGTCCTGGTTTTGCCATCTAGCTTATTCCTCTACTTTACCGCCAGCTGCTTGAATTGCTTCAAGTGCGCCTTTAGATACCTTTAAACCTTTTACAGTAACTGCACGAGAGATTTCGCCACTTTTCATAACTTTGACGTTTAGCATTTCTTTTTTGATAAGACCTGCTGCTTTCAAAGTTACTAGTGAAACCTCATCACCTTCTACTTTAGCAATTTCACTCAATGTAACTTGGTCAGAAACAAAGGATACACGAGAAGTGAAACCGAACTTAGGTAGACGGCGCTGGATTGGCATTTGTCCGCCTTCAAAACCAGGCTTAACAGAACCGCCAGAGCGACTCTTTTGACCTTTGTGACCGCGGCCACCAGTTTTTCCAAGACCTGAACCGATACCGCGACCTACGCGCTTACCAGAATTTTTAGCTCCAGGTGCAGGAGCAATAGTATTTAATTTCATCTCTTACTCCTCCACTAATTCGACCATGTAATATACACGGTTGATCATGCCACGAACGGCTGGGGTGTCTTCCAACTCACGAACATGCCCGATGCGACGCAAACCTAAACCAGTCAATGTAGCTCTGTGCTTAGGTAGACGACCAATAGAGCTTTTAGTTTGCTTTACTTTAATCATCTTAGCCATGTTCAATTACCCCAAAATTTCGTCAACAGGCAATCCACGTTTTGCAGCAATCCCTTCAGGAGAGTTCATCTCTACTAAAGCATTGATTGTTGCACGAACAACGTTGATTGGGTTTGTTGAGCCGTAGCATTTTGAAAGTACGTTTTGTACACCTGCAACTTCAAGAACTGCACGCATTGCACCACCGGCAATAATACCAGTACCTTCTGATGCTGGTTGCATGTAAACCTTGGAGCCTGAGTGACGTCCTTTAATTGGATGCTGTAGCGTGTTGCCGTTAAGGTCTACGTTCACAAGATTGCGACGTGCCTTTTCCATAGCTTTTTGGATTGCAGCAGGTACTTCACGTGCCTTACCGTAACCAAAACCAACACGACCATTTCCGTCACCAACTACTGTCAAAGCAGTAAAGCTAAAGATACGACCACCTTTAACTACTTTTGATACACGGTTTACAGCGATCAGCTTTTCTAACAGGTCACCCTGTTGTTGAACTTCTACTTTAGCCATAATTAACTCCTAGAACTGAAGGCCTGCTTCACGTGCAGCGTCAGCTAATGCTTTAACTCGACCGTGATATTTGAAACCACTACGGTCAAAAGCAATTTCTTTGATGCCTTTTTCAATAGCGCGTTCTGCAATCGCTTTGCCTACTGCTGCAGCAGCTTCAGAATTACCCGTAGATTTAAGGGAATTACGAAGTTCTGTTTCAACAGTAGAAGCCGCCGCTAACACTTCTGAACCACTAGGCGCGATTAACTGCGCGTATATGTGGCGAGGTGTGCGGTTAATAACCAAGCGATGCGCGGCCAGTTCACTAATTTTTTTGCGGGCGCGGGTAGCGCGACGCAAGCGAGCTGATTTCTTATCCATCGTATCACCTACCTACTTTTTCTTAGCTTCTTTACGACGCACAACTTCATCAGCATAACGAACACCCTTACCTTTATAAGGCTCTGGTGGACGATAAGCGCGGATGTTAGCTGCAACCTGACCTACCACTTGCTTATCAGCGCCTTTGACGACGATTTCAGTTTGGGTAGGAGTTTCAATCGAAATACCAGCAGGCATTTCATAAACTACTGGGTGAGAGAAGCCCAACGTTAGGTTAAGTTTGCTACCTTGTGCTTGAGCACGGTAACCAACACCTGTTAGTTGTAATTTCTTTTCGAACCCTTCAGATACACCATGTACCATTGCATTCAATAAAGAGCGAGCTGTACCAGCTTGAGCCCAATTGTTAGCGAAACCTTCACGAGGAAGTGCTTTCAATTGATTCTCTTCTTGTACGACTTCAACTGCGTCGTTGAATGAACGATTTAGAGTACCGTTTTTTCCTTTAACTGTGACATCTTGACCAGCGATAGTTACTTCTACACCAGATTTGATATCGACAGGAGCTTTTGCTATACGTGACATATTCTATCTCCCGTTACGCTACATAACCGATGATCTCACCGCCCATGCCAGCTTTACGCGCTGCACGGTCAGTCATCACACCTTTTGAGGTAGACACGATAGCTATTCCCAAACCACCCATCACTTTAGGAAGCTCATCTTTTTTCTTATAGATGCGCAGACCAGGACGACTGACTCGTTCAATGCTCTCAATTACTTTTTTGCCTTCGAAGTATTTAAGTGCTACTTCAATTACAGGCTTAACGTCACCAGACACAGCGAAGTCAGAGATATAACCTTCATCTTTTAAAACTTTAGCGATTGAAACGCGAAGTTTAGAAGAAGGCATAGCAACTGTTACTTTGCTTGCCAATTGGCCGTTACGAATGCGGGTAAACATATCCGCGATAGGATCTTGCATGCTCATATTGGCTACTCCTTACCAGCTGGCTTTTTTAAGGCCAGGGACTTCACCGCGCATTGCTGCTTCACGCAACTTTATACGGCTAAGACCAAATTTGCGTAGGAACCCATGTGGACGTCCAGTTACACGGCAGCGGTTTTGCTTGCGTGATAGACTAGAGTCACGTGGAAGTTGTTGTAGCTTAAGAACAGCATCCCAACGTTCTTCATCAGTAACGTTAACATCGCTGATAATCGCTTTTAGCTCAGCACGTTTAGTACCGTACTTTGCTGCTAGCTTGGCGCGTTTTACTTCGCGCGCTTTCATTGATTCTTTTGCCATAACCCTACACCTTATTTTCTAAACGGGAAGTTAAAAGCGGTTAAAAGCGCTTTTGCTTCATCGTCTGAGTTTGCGCTAGTAGTGATAGTAATATCCATACCGCGAATCTTATCAACTTTATCAAAGTCGATCTCAGGGAAGATAATTTGCTCACGTACACCCATGCTATAGTTACCACGGCCGTCGAATGATTTTGCATTCAAGCCACGGAAGTCACGGATACGAGGAATTGCGATTGAAATCAAACGTTCCAAGAATTCCCACATACGCTCACCACGTAAGGTTACTTTACAGCCAATCGGATAACCTTCACGGATTTTAAAACCCGCTACAGACTTACGAGCAACAGTAACAATTGGTTTTTGTCCAGCAATCGCAGCCATATCAGCCTGCGCGTTTTCCAAAACTTTCTTGTCCGCTATCGCTTCACCTAAACCCATGTTTAAGGTGATTTTTTCGATCCGAGGGACTTGCATGACGCTTTTGTAGTTGAACTGCTTCGCAAGTTCGCCCACTACTGTTTCTTTATAGAAATCATGCAGTTTCGCCATCGTACTCTCCAATTAATTAAACTAGTTCGCCGTTAGATTTGAAGAAACGAACTTTCTTCTCATCTTCGAAACGGAAACCAACGCGATCTGCTTTACCCGTCGCTGGGTTAACAACCGCTACATTTGATACGTGAATTGCTGCTTCCTTTTCAATGATGCCGCCAGGGACATTCATTTGAGGATTAGGCTTCTGGTGTTTCTTCACCAAATTCACACCTTCTATTATTAGCTTGTCATCAGACGCTAGTACTTTAAGGACTTTGCCTTGTTTTCCTTTGTCTTTGCCTGCTAATACGACTACTTCATCATCACGACGAATTTTTCTAGCCATTATCGTGACTCCTTATAGTACCTCTGGGGCCAATGAAATGATCTTCATGAATGAATCTCCACGAAGCTCACGAGTGACCGGGCCAAAGATACGCGTACCAATAGGTTGCTTGTTTGCGTTAAGCAAAACAGCTGCGTTATTATCAAAACGGATAGTAGAACCATCAGCTCGACGAACGCCTTTCCTAGTACGCACCACCACTGCATTCAGAACGTCACCTTTTTTTACTTTGCCACGAGGAATTGCTTCCTTGACAGTAACTTTGATGATGTCACCGATATGTGCATAACGGCGATGCGAGCCACCAAGAACCTTAATACACTGAACCCTGCGAGCGCCGGAGTTGTCGGCAACATCCAGGTTAGTTTGCATTTGGATCATGTTAGTGCTCCGCTGTTTAAATTAAGACCCTCACGGGTCGTTTAAGCTACAAAAATTCTAACAAACTAAAAGTTTAATGCTTTTTCGCTTGCTGAAAATTCATACATACCCCTATAAAAAGGGCGCGAAACTATAACAGAAAATAAAGCTGTGTGATAGCGCAATTTCAAAATAATTGTAGAATAAGTGGTAATCAGTAAATATAGATTTACAAAGGAAGGTTTAACAGCTGTGGGAAAATAACTTGTTGGATAAAAAAATCGGCTCTAAGGAGCCGATTTTTACTGAATCAATTGATTAATATAGAAGTGAAATCTTATATCCTGTTGGAGAATCTAACGACTCTTCAATAGTAATTATATAATTTGCTTCTTCATTTAAACCTAGTAGTTCAGTTCTATCCAATAAGATTTGGGTATCTTCATTGTCATCGAATACCGCTACCAATTCATAGAAATCACTTGGCAATGTAACCGATTTAGATTCACCAAAGTCGATACTTGATATTAGGTACTCAGCAGATTCAATGGTTTCGTCTTTACGTACAAAATATAAGTCAACGTCGATGAAATCAGAAACTAAGTTAGCAGCTACCACTTCTTTATCGTAAACCTGAGGTTGATCACTCTCATCGAAAGATAGTGAAGTTAGCTTATCGTTAGCATCTTGATAGATGATGATAGCCTTACTTTCACCTTGGTTTAACGTTACTAAGCGATTGTTAAAGTTAATAGTACCGTCAGTTGTTAGCTCAGCAGATAAACGATAATCACCGAATTCGATATCATTAAAGTCAGTTTTTTCATTTGCATTTACTTGCAAAGGATCAGTTACTTCATTTCCTTCTAAGGTAAATTCAACGGCGCCATTGTCTAGACTGTTGTAAAGACGGTATTGAGCGCTCGCATTAACATCATCAAGGTTCGACACTGTTGAAGAGTTAAGCACTAAATCAATTTCGATATCATCTTGAATCGCACCACTGCTGCTGCGAATGACTAGAACATACTCAGTAGCAAATTGGAATGAAACTGTATTAGACTCAAAAATGACGTCAGTTGAAC
This sequence comes from Alteromonas sp. M12, assembly GCF_037478005.1. NCBI lineage: Bacteria > Pseudomonadati > Pseudomonadota > Gammaproteobacteria > Alteromonadales > Alteromonadaceae > Alteromonas > Alteromonas sp. M12. Next base: position 3,822,914 of record NZ_CP144164.1, read on the forward strand.
CAGGTTCAGTTAGGTAAATAGTATAGCTACCTTCGTCGAAGTTTTCGTCATCGTCATCAGGAGCCCAGTAAACCATCTCATCCAAGCTTTCGTAATTTATGGTAGATAACAAGTTAGCTTCACTAAACGGAGAACCTGAATCACTCATATACAAATCGTAGCTGCTTTGGTCAGAAACAACCGAAATAGCAAATAATCTAAAATGGTCATCAAGCTCTTCGCGCTCAAAGCGATATTCATTGAACGTTGGGTCGGTGAAATCACCGGTTAGCATTACCAACGTTTTCTGACCATTTGGTAAATCAATATCGCGAGTCTCAAGAATCACTTCTTGGTCATCTGAATCTGTCCGATAAAACTCAATTTCAGTAAATCCCGTATCGGTCTGGATCATACTAGTGACATCACCGTAAGACGCAGATGCTAGAACTTGCGTTTCTTCAGTGCCGCGCATAGTGGTTAAAGCACTATTTGTGGAACCATTGTAAAATTGAATATAACCAGAAGAACTGAATTCAGTATCATTGTCATCTGAGCTACTGCAGGCTGTTAACCCTGTGGCCAATAACACACCCATCAGGGCAAAACTAACTTTACTTCGCATTAAAACACTTTCCTTAAAAACAAGCGCAAAACCTAATTGCAGGGGATTCTATAACGAAGTTACGATTCATACACTAAATAAAAGTTCAAATCTTTAGATAATCTTTTCAAAAAACTCGTAAACTCCAATAGAAAACAATGGGCAGTGACTTTAAGTATGCCAATAAAAAATGACAACTACCTAATTCAACCGCCCCTACTGAAAATGAAAACTGTTAATTACCGCCCACCATTTCGCTAGTAGTTTATATCCAAATCAGATTAAGTGAGATGGAAATATCCGCCTATGATAACCAAACCACCTTTTCTTTGTAAGGTGCATTAATCACATCTTTGTATTTTTTCTCTAAAACATGCCGTTTTATTTTCAAAGTTGGCGTTAATAAGTCGTTTTCAATCGTCCAATCATCTTCAACAACTACTAATCTATCTAAAACTTGATGACTTTCTAAGTTGGCGTTCACTTTATGTACGGTTTCTTCGAGAGACCTAATCACTTGTTCGGCGCTTTGTTTTCTCGCTATTTCGGAAATAATCAACAATGCGATAGGCTGCTTGAGGTCACTGCCCGTTACACAAACCTGTTCGACTATTTCATTTTCCATGATTAACGATTCAATCGGCACCGGCGTTACGTATTTACCCTTGGCGGTTTTAAAAATATCTTTTAAGCGTCCAGTGATACGAATATACCCTTCATTATCTAATTCGCCTTTATCACCGGTTCGCAAATAACCATCTTCAGTAAAGACTTCGGCAGTTTTTTCAGCCTCTAAATAGTACTCCTTCATATTACAGGGGCCTTTAACTTGAATTTCCCCATCCTCAGCAATACGAATATCGACACCTTCATAGGCTTTACCAATACAACCAATTTTGTCTTCACGGAAAGGCACGCTGCTAGTTCCATAAGCACAGTTTTCTGTCATGCCCCAGCCTTCACAGATTTCTATGCCGATGCGGTGAAACCAGTGGATTGTGGCGGGAGGAATTGGTGCAGACCCGCTGGCGCACAGACGGGCGTTATCTAACCCCAAGCCTTTACGAATTTTCTTAGCGACAATACCTCCAATAATAGGTATCCGTAATAAACGCTCAAGTTTCTTCTGGGGCATTTGCGCCAAAACCCCCATTTGAAAACGAGTCCAGAGTCTTGGAACAGATATAAACAATGTAGGTTGGCAGCGCTGAATATCTGTTTTAAACGTGTCCAACGATTCGATGAAAAATATGTGTAGCCCAGAATATAAACTCGCCATCTCGACTAATATTCTCTCAGTAATATGAGCAAGGGGTAGATAACTTAGAATTCTGTCTTGTTCATTGACACTTAATGCAGATAACGACGATTTCGCAGTCCAGCTAACAGATTCATAGGTTTGTACAACACCTTTAGGCGCACCAGTACTTCCTGATGTATAAATAATGGTCATAACATCTTTCATATCGGGTACAGGATATCCCTCGAACTCACCGCCTGCGGTGAAAGTTTCCCAATCGACGTCACACATGTTCCCAGCATATGGAAAAGCAATACTCTTAATACCATCAGGAATTGCAGCAATTTGCTCCGCCGCATGTTCCAACTTACCCACAAAAACGACTGGGCATTTAGCATGATCTAACACGTAGGATATTGTGTCAGGGCCGGCGGTTGGGAAAATCGGTATTGAAATGTGTCCGGCCATCATTATGGCTAAATCAGTGATGAACCATTCGGCGCAATTTTTTGAAATAAGTCCAATATGGCTGCCTTTTGGTAACCCTAAATTGGTCAAACCTTGCGCCACTTGACGTACTTTTTGATCCACTTGCTGCCAACTATATTCAGTTACTTTGCCATTTTGAGGTTGAGTTAAATATATTTTATTGGGGTGTGATTTTACTTTTTCGTAAAATAATTCTAGAGGCGTTTTAGTGGTCATTTGGATACCTGATTCGTTCCGACTAGGTTAAATTTACTCATTGATTGAATGAATAAACCGTCTAAGTCTTTAAATTAACAAAAAGATAACACTATTAGAACACTGCTTGCGGCTGAATGAACCTTATTTTCGATGAATCAATAATCATTTTTGATGATAGAAAACTATTCAACATATTTTTACTGAAAAATGCAGCGAGTTATTAATGAATTTTAACTTAGTATTAGCGCAGGTAAACAGAGGTTGGGCTGATGGTTTATTCACTGACATTGAAAGCTTGAGGTAAGTGAATAAACCATATTGTAGAATGACTAAACTTGTCTTTGGCGAACTATTTCAAACAAGCAAACCCCAGTTGCAACTGAAACATTCAAACTAGTGACGGTGCCAGCCATTGGCAGTTTGATAAGCTCATCGCAATGTTCTCGGGTTAATCGTCTCATGCCCTTGCCTTCAGCCCCCATGACTAGAGCAATAGGGCCATTAAACGAGCACTCATAAAGGCTCTGTTTTGCTTCGCCTGCAGTGCCAACAATCCATACTCCAGCTTTTTGCAGTTCCCTTAAGGTTCTTGCTAAGTTGGTGACTTGCACTAATGGAATTACGTCAGCAGCTCCGCTGGCAACTTTGCGTACTGTAGGTGTTAATGCCGCTGACTTATCTTTGGGCACCACTAGGGCATGAACGCCAGCTGCCTCTGCAGTACGTAAACAAGCACCTAAATTGTGAGGATCGGTTACTCCGTCAAGGATAAGCAAAAACGGCTTATCATTGCTTTCAACTATCGCCATTAAGTCATTTTCACTGTATTGCTTACCAGGTTTAGCTCGAGCAACGACTCCTTGGTGTTGTTCACCATCCACTTTATCGTCTAAGGTTTTGCGTTGGCAAAATTGCACAGCAATCCCAAAACGTCGAGCTTGATTGATTATGTTGAACAATCGATCATCTTCACGACCTTTGAGCACAAACAACTCTATGAGTCTTTCGGGTTCGCGCTGAACAACTGCTTCTAAAGCGTGAATACCATATAACCACTCTTGCTGAGCCATGCCTATTTATTCCTTTTTGCTGAACGACGTTTAGACTTTGCAGCCTTAGTCGATGATTTATCTGTGGCTCTTCTGCTTGGTTTACCAGCCCCTTTTTTCGCCGCACCTTGTTTGGCCGACTCCTTGGGTTCGCCTTTTGATTGCGTTTTATCGGTCGCCTTTCTAGGCTTGCTTCCGGCAGCTTTGCGAGCTCCGCGGCCCTTAGGTTCATCTAAGATAAAGTCAATTTTTCGTTCATCCAGATTAACCGCTGCCACTTTAACTTTGAGGGGATCACCTAAACGGTAACGTTTACCCATAGCTTCACCAACCAGACATTGTTTCACTTCATCAAAATGATAGTAGTCATTTTCCAATGATGAGATGTGTACCAATCCATCGATATGAAACTCACTCAAGCGCACAAAAAAGCCGAAACCGGTAACAGACGCAATAACGCCTTCAAATACATCGCCTACGTGGTCCAACATGAATTCACATTTTAACCAATCAGCCACGTCTCTTGTCGCATCATCTGCTCGGCGCTCAGTCATTGAACACTGTTCGCCTAGCGCCTCTACCTCTTCTTCGCTGTATGACTTGCCACCGGTTTTACTTTTACGGCTGGCCTGCTTATCAAGAACCGCTTTAATTGCGCGGTGCACCACTAAGTCAGGATAGCGCCGAATTGGCGATGTAAAGTGAGCGTAAGCTTCTAAAGCCAATCCAAAGTGACCAATATTGTCATTGTCATATACCGCTTGCTTCATTGAACGCAACAGCATAGTTTGTATCAACTCTTGATCTGGACGACCTTGTATTTTTCCCACTAAATCGGTGAAATCTTGCGGTTTAGCTTCTTTACCTATGCGATGTTCAATGCCGACTTCTTTCAAATAAGACGTAAAAGAAGTCAATCTGTCTTCATTCGGTTCATCGTGGATTCGATACAATGCTGGCGCTTTATTTTTTTCTAAAAATTGAGCCGCCGACACATTTGCCAAAATCATACATTCTTCAATCAGCTTGTGGGCATCATTGCGCACCACTGGAACAATGTGATCTATTTTCCGTTGTGCATTGAACACAAATTTACTTTCTTGAGTTTCAAACTCAATCGCGCCCCGCTTATTACGTGCTCTTTTCAGCACACGGTACATATCATGCAAATTACGCAAATGGGGAACGTGCTCAATGTAACGTTTATGTAATTCTGGATCGCCGTCTAATATTGCACCCACTTTGGTGTATGTAAGACGAGCCTTAGAATTCATAACGGCTTCATAAAACTGGTAATCTTGCAGCTTTCCGTGCGCACTAATCGTCATTTCACAGACCATGCACAAACGATCAACTTCAGGATTAAGGGAACATAACCCGTTGCTCAATACTTCTGGCAACATAGGAACTACTTGTTCAGGAAAGTAAACTGAATTACCGCGCTGTTGTGCTTCATCATCCAATGCGGTGCCGGTTTTCAAATAATAACTGACATCAGCAATAGCAACCCAAAGCTGCCAACCTCCTTCGTCAAGAGGCTCACAAAATACCGCATCATCAAAATCACGCGCGTCTTCACCATCAATAGTAACCAGTGGCAATTGACGCAAATCAATTCGATTTTGCTTTGCTTCTTCAGGAACTTGTTCTTGTAAACTAGCAACTTGTCTACTGACAGCCTTTGGCCATTCATGAGGTATATCAAAAGTGCGCAATGCCATTTCGATTTCCATGCCTGGGGCCATATGCTCGCCAAGCACTTCTAATATCTTGCCAATAGGATTTACGCGTTTGCGGGGACGCTGTATGACTTCCACCACAACAACATTTCCCTGGCGAGCACCATTAACATGCTCAGAAGGGATCATAATTTCATGACCAATACGGCTATCATCAGGGATAACCATGCTTACACCGTGCTCTACAAAGTAACGTCCAACAATTGGTTCGGTGCGTGGCTCGATAATTCTGGCGATTCTAGCTTCTCTGCGTCCACGGTTATCTGTTCCGCTTTCTTTTACTAACACCACATCATCATGAAGCAGAGCTTGCATTTGAGCTTGATGGATAAATAAATCTTTTTCGCCATCATCGCGTTTTAGGAAGCCGAAACCATCTCGATGACCAATAACACGACCTTTAATCAGTTCCATCTTATCAGCCACGCCATACTTTTTCTGGCGATTGAAGACAATTTGACCTTCCCGTTCCATAGCTCTTAGGCGTCGTTGAACACCCACACGGCTATCTTCGTCTGAGGCTTTAACTAATTGGCAAATTTCTAAAAATGTAAGGGGAGTTTTTTGCTCTACCATCACCTGTAGCAAGTATTCTCTACTTGCTACAGGGTTTTCATATTTATCTTTTTCGCGCAGGAAATGAGGATCGTTTTTTTCTAAATTTTGTTTATTTTTTATATTCATATTCGGCATTATAGTCATTGATTGTTACTAAACTATGTTTTTTTGAAATTTTGGGCAAATTTTATTCAAAAGCAGCCAAATAGCCCTGCAATATGTGTTTAGGCATACACTTTAAATAAACTGATAAGCATCTCCAAACAGGTTTTCCAACAATAAGCCTTGTTTTTGGAAATCGTCTCGAGCCACACCGGCCATTTCAAATCGACCTGCAACATACACTTGATAGGGTTCTAAACTGACAAAATCAGCCAATATGGCTTGGTGAACCCAACCGGATTTACCTTGCCAATCTTCATCAGGTGCATCTACTACCGGAATAAATCGAAAATTCGAATGCTTTTTCTCCAGTTCAATCAGCGCTTCGTATTCATACATATCAGCTAACGTCTGAGTTCCCCAGTATAAAAATACAGGTTGCGTATCGGCGATTTTTAATCGTTGTTGGAGAATAGAATATGTATATGAAAACCCCGTTCCGCCAGCTAATAAAATAGTGGGTTTAATATTCTCGTCTCGTAAATATGCTTCACCATGTCCACCAGCGATATCGATTTCACCCTTGGTCTTCATTTTTTCTAACACTTGACCGGCATAATCATTGCCAACACCTGCCCCTATGTGTAACTCGATTTGGTTACTACCATCCGGCGCGTTGGCTATAGAGAAAGGTCGGGAATCGTTTTCACCCATAATAACTTTCACGTATTGTCCGGCTTTAAACGACACTGGACTTGATGCAGCCAACTTTACTCGACTAACAATGTCGGTTAACGGCTCAATTGATTCTACTTTACAACTTATTGGTGACATAAAAACGCTAGCTTCTCTTTATTAATCAGATTTAGGTAACAGCTCTAAGCTGTCCCAGATTTCGTCTACATAGGACTTAACTGAGGCATCCATCTCAATCGGCTCGCCCCATTCTCTATCGGTTTCACCCGGCATTTTATTGGTAGCATCCATTCCCATTTTCGAACCTAATCCTGAAACGGGGGACGCAAAATCAAGATAATCGATTGGCGTATTCTCGATTAACGTTGTATCTCTGGATGGATCCATTCGCGTTGTGATTGCCCAGATAACATCTTTCCAATCTCTGGCGTTCACATCGTCATCGCAAACTATCACAAACTTGGTGTACATGAACTGACGTAAGAATGACCAAACTCCCATCATTACCCGTTTGGCATGACCAGGATATTGTTTTTTCATGGTCACTATTGCTAACCGATAACTACAGCCTTCTGGAGGAAGATAAAAATCAACAATTTCAGGAAATTGCTTTTGTAGAATGGGTACAAACACTTCGTTTAGCGCAACGCCCAATATTGCTGGCTCATCAGGTGGTCTGCCAGTATAAGTTGAATGGTATATGGGATCTTTTCGATGAGTTATATGGGTTATTGTAAAGACCGGAAACTCATCCACTTCATTATAATACCCAGTATGGTCACCATAAGGTCCTTCTGGTGCAGTTTCACCGGGCGCAATGTATCCTTCTAATACAATTTCAGCATTGGCCGGTACCTGAAGGTCATTACTGATAGATTTAACTACTTCGGTTTTATCTCCCCGCAATAAGCCTGCGAATGCGTATTCTGACAGACTGTCTGGAACCGGTGTTACGGCGCCAAGTATGGTTGCTGGATCAGCCCCAAGAGCCACTGATACCGGATAGTTTTCACCGGGATTTTGCTGACAAAACTCTCTAAAGTCCAGGGCGCCACCACGGTGGGATAACCAGCGCATTATCACTTTATTTTTGGCTATCACTTGTTGTCGGTAAATGCCTAAATTCTGTCGTTTTTTGTTTGGACCTCGGGTAACAGTTAACCCCCAAGTAATCAAAGGAGCCACATCACCTGGCCAACACCTTTGAATGGGAAGTGTCGACAAATCTACATCTTCGCCGGTAATCACCACTTGCTGACAAACGGCTTTACGCACTTCTTTGGCTGGCATATTCAACACTTGCTTGAACACCGGCAGTTTCTCCCACAGATCTTTTAAACCTTTGGGTGGTTCGGGTTCTTTTAAGTAGGCTAATAGTTCTCCAACTTCCCGTAGGGCGCCAACACTTTCTTGGCCCATACCTAAGGCTACACGTTCAGGAGTACCAAAAAGGTTCGCTAAAACAGGAATCGAATAGCCTTTTGGATTCTCAAATAATATAGCGGGTCCACCGGCACGTAACGTACGATCGGCGATTTCGGTCATTTCTAAGTCAGGATCTACCTCAAGGGAAACTCGCTTAAGTTCACCTCTGCTTTCTAACTGCGCTATAAAATCTCGTAAGTCTTTGTATTTCATGTTGAACCGCTATCTATTCAGAACTAATAAGTATAAACCCGTGGGAAGCTTTATACGAGAGATGTGAGAATTTAGTTGTAAAAATAAATTGTTAAATTTTTGTAATTTTATCAATTCAGGGATAATCTAAATACAGGTGATCTTCCATTGTACAAAAGCTATGCAATCGAACATTAGATGCAGTGTGTTATTAATTATCTCGATAATGAGTTTTCACGCCTCAGCAGCGTGTGATAGCCCTACCCATAGGCAATTTGATTTCTGGCTAGGAACTTGGGACGTATATTCTCCACAACACAAAATTGTTGGAATAAATAAAATCACCTCACAACTAAACGGATGTATTTTAACAGAAGAATACCAAACGCCTTCAGGCTACCAAGGTCAAAGCATCAATATATTTGATGTTAGCAACCAACAATGGCATCAAACTTGGGTAGATAATAGCGGTTTACTTCTGTCTTTGAATGGCAAATTTGACGGGCAATCTATGGTACTTGAAGGTCCGGGAAAAACACCTAAAGGAGAAAATATTGTGCACAGAATTACTTGGACGCCATCAGCCGACAAAAGCGTACGTCAACATTGGGAGTCCAGCCAGAACAATGGCAAAACTTGGACAACCCTGTTTGACGGAAAATATGTAAAACGAAAATAACATTCAACATTATAAGAAGAGTAAATTATGCCTTTTAACAACGAGCTCACCGAAGAACTTAATCTAATCTTAAAATTCCCCAACAAAAGTTTAATGCAAGGACTAAAAATCCATCACGATGCTGAACAGTCAATGGTAGATGCAGCAAAAAGGTTATTTGACAAAGGCGTGGTTAGTCAACCAGATGGCGGCTATCTAACTGATTTAGGACATGATTTAGCAGAACACGCGCAAATTATTCAGTCCGCCCTAACTTCCCGATAGAATTTGGATAAATACGGTAGGCAACGGTTGTATCGACTGTTGTCGCTGTCATCTTGTTGTATTCTAAGGGCAGCTCTTTGGGTGCCCCGTGCCTAAATGTGCTTTTGTATTTAGTATTTTGCGTAAATGTCGATACAATCATTATAGTTGGTTAATTTTTTGACTCTGCGGAAAATTTGATATGCGCCTGTTTAAGTTTACTTCATTTATTACATCATTGGCTTTGTTGTCGTTTAATTTGCACGGTGCAGAACCGATAAAAGCGGTTGAGTTATACACTCAAGATGAATTGATTGGATTGATAAATCGCAATGAACACCTCGACCGTGTGGTGCTCGACAGATGCCAACTTGTGCAAGACATTGAAGCACGCGCAGAAACCCTAAAGATTCCTTCTTTTCAATTTTTGTGGGGCGATATGTTAGCCTGGGGAGTGTGTGTTGATGCAGAACCAACTAGAGGCATTAGTTATATGCAAGAAGCTGCCGATCAGGGACTACCTGCCGCTTTGGAGCAGTTAGGTCGATACTATTCTGCAGGTAAACTAGTTCAACAAGACAAGCAGCGTGCAGTTATCTATTTACGAGAGGCCGCCGCCCTAGGAAACCTCAAAGCTCAAATTCAACTTGCCGATTTATTCATCGATGGATTTGGCAGCCCTTATGATTATGAAGACGCTTATCATTGGTTGTATAACGCCATCACAAATGACAAAAAAACTCATGCAAGAATTGCCAATTGTATGCATGATTTAGAAAAGTTAATGCATCCAAAGGCCGTCAGAAAAGCCAAACGTCCGTTAGATAGTTAATCTGAGGAAGGCTTCGTAGGCTGCTCAAAGGTCTCAAATTGGTCGGGTAAAAACTCCGCAAGCCGGCCTGATAAATCCACATAAGTTTTCAAAGCGGCTGGCAAAGATGCGTAAATCTTGGGAAGGTTTTCAAGTAACTTCAGGTTATTCACTCTTTTAGCTTGTTCAAGTGCAATAGGAATATTGGCAAACGAACTAAACATCAATAAACAATGTTTTAAGTCACGCTGGAATACACTCAGCTTTTCTGGTTGTTTTACTTGCACTTGTTGCCAACATCCCTGCCAAACCGATTCCAACTGACTATGCCCAGTCAATAAACCTTGCAGCCATTGGCTAACAGGAATATCTGCGGTTAAGTTATCAGGCAGAGGCTGGCCTTTGCCTGGATAGTCAATATTATTTGTGCGCATCTGCGCTAATTCATGTTGCAATAAAGCCATCAAAACTTCAGCGATATGATCCACTTCCGACTCTGAAACGCCACCGCGCTTCTGCTGAAATGCCCAGCTAAGCCAAACATCAGGCATAGGTATCTCGGGTGCAGAGCTAACAGCAAAGACAATTCCCGTCACATAATGTGGTGAATGTAATAGTGTTGGATACTGCCTGCATATTTTTTCAAGCTGTTGTAAAGCGTCAGGTTTTACGAATGGCAAAACTCATTCCTATTGGCATTTCAGATTTTAGATTCATTTAACATTGAAATTTACTGAAAAAAACATTGACAAAAAAACCACTTAGAACGTTATAATATATCAATTGATACAGTATAACATTGCATTAACATTCTAAATAAAGGAGCTCGTCGTGCTATCGCAACAATACTCTTTACTCGCCAGTACCATTATACTAGCACTAAGTGTTTCTAACCAAGTTAACGCGCAAACCAAACCAATTCAAAAAGATGAACAACAAATAGAAAAATTGGTCATTACGTCAAATCCCCTTAATCCTACTGTGCTCGAGTCTGCTACGCCAGTTTCAATTATCGCAGGTGAGGATTTAGAATCGAGAATTGCCCCAACTCTAGGTGAAACATTAAAAAACGTTCCCGGTGTTCATAGCACCTATTTTGGACCGGTTTCAAGTAGCCCCATTATTAGAGGCCTTGATGGCCCAAGAGTTAAAGTTCTACAAAACGGTCTAGATGCGTCAGATGCATCTAGAGTAGGACCAGATCACGTAGTATCCACAGAGTCAGCTAACGCCACTCAAATAGAAGTGTTACGAGGACCTGCAACGCTGTTGTACGGAAGCGGCGCAATTGGTGGTGTGGTAAATATCGTAGACAATCGTTTACCTGTGCAAAGACGAGATGAGATTGAAGGTAAAGTTAGTTACTTACATGACTCTGTTTCGAGTGAAGATTTACTTAATCTGAATGTGGATGGCGGCAATGACACAGTAATGTGGCATTTTGATGCATTTGATAGAGAAACTGAAAACTATTCCATTCCAGGTTCCGCAGATATTGATGGCACCGAAGACAGTGGTAAGTTAGATAATTCGTTTATCGATTCAAACGGTTTTACCGCAGGTTTAGGTTGGGCTTCAGATAATCTCAATGTAGCATTCTCGTTCGGCCAATTAGAAAGTGATTATGGTATACCTGGTCATTCTCATGAAGAAGAGCATGAGGAAGAAGAAGAAGAGCATGAAGAAGAGGAAGTCTTTGCTAGATTAGACCAAGATCGTTACCAAATGTTAGTCGATCTGCATGATCTAGATGGCTTTTTCAGTGAATTTAAATTCCGCAGTGCTTACACCGATTACAGTCATAGTGAAATTGAAGATGGCGCTATAGGTACAACGTTTAATAATGAATCCATCGAGTCCCGTTTGTGGGGAAAACATCGCAGTATCAATGGTTGGGAAGGGGTAATCGGCCTCAATTACACCAACAGTGATTTTTCAGCATTGGGTGATGAAGCTTTTACCCCTGCTTCAGAAAGTGACTCACTTGCGCTCTTTGTGCTTGAAGAGAAACATGTCGATAAATTTTTATGGCAATTGGGTTTCCGTTATGAAAAAAGTGATATTTCTGTAGATAACAGCTTTTTCGAATCAACGGAAGATGAGCACACTGATGAGATTTTCTTTGATGATGCAAGTTATTCTGCATTAAGTTTATCGGCAGGTGTGGTGTGGAGCGTTCAAGACGACGCTACATTGTCATTTAATTATGCTCGTTCTGAAAGAGCACCTTCTGCCGCTGAGATGTATTCAAACGGTCTGCATATCGCAACTAGCACATACGAACTTGGTGCTGGATTTGATATTGAACCCAGTGTCGAAGCTGGTGAATACCATATAGTCCAGAACCAACAAGACGCAGAAAAGGAAATATCAAACAACCTAGATCTGACTTATCACACTTCCGGCGACAGCGTAGAGGCGACCTTTAGTATTTTTTACAATCAAATCGACAACTACCTGTTCCAACAAAATACCGGATTAGTATCTGAAGATGGTCATATTCATAGTGAAGAAGAAGGTGACGAAGAGCTTGATGCTGACCATGATCATGAAGATGAAGGTCTGGCAATATATTTATTCCGTCAGCAAGATGCTGAAATTTATGGCTTCGAAGCGGAAATAGACTGGCACATAACTGAGCAAATTCGCTTGGAAACTTTTGCCGATATAACAAAAGCAGAACTCACCAGTGGTGAAAACTTGCCTCGTATTCCACCAGCAAGAATTGGTTTTGGATTGCACTTTGAAAGTGATTATTGGCACGCCGAAGTAGGTGCAACCTACAACGCTAAGCAAACCGATATCGCTGATTATGAAACTGAAACTGCAGGTTATACCTTAGTAAATGCGGCGTATAATTATTACACCGAGGTAGCCGACAATGAATTGGTATTATTTGTTAGAGGCAATAACCTACTCGATAAAGAAGCTCGGGTTCATGCGTCCTTTATCAAAGATGTCGCCCCTTTACCGGGTCGCTCAGTGGTAGTCGGAGCAAGATTAAACTTCTAAGATAATTCATATTCTAATATAAATGACGTTGCACCAATCACTTGCTGTAACGTCATTTCTCCCACTCAAGTAATCGAACTCCCATACCACCTGTCTTAAAACAATTCATTTAAAAATCAGCACCATCTGCGACACTTTGCATGCCAATGTAGAGCCAAGCAAGTGACAACAATCTTACTCTGCGTTAAGCTGACTTATCACTCATTTCGTCCACCTCAATTACCCAGAAAGTCAGTGTGAACAGGGTTTAAGATAAAATTGGTATCATTATGAAAAAATTCGGCCCTGCGCTGTTGGTAACCGCTGCATTTATTGGTCCTGGAACTGTGACCACTGCCACGCTAGCAGGAGGAAATTTTGGTTTTGCCTTGGTTTGGGCGTTACTGTTCTCAGTTATCGCCACTTTTGTATTACAGGAAATGGCGTCGCGCTTAGGGTTGGTTACAGGTAGTGGCTTAGCTGAAGCTATTAGTCAACAATTCACTGGTATTAAAAAAATGCTAGCCTGCCTGTTAGTCGTAAGTGCGATAGGTATAGGCAATGCGGCCTATCAAGGTGGCAACTTAACAGGTGCTGCTATAGGTCTATCTGGTTTATCTGGCGGAGAATTAACTCACTGGGTATGGTTACTGGCTGCAATTTCAAGTGGCCTACTGCTAACCGGCCAATACAAGTGGGTAGAAAAGTCGCTGATCACTTTAGTCTTAACCATGTCTACCGTATTTATTGCCACTATGTTTATTGCTGGACCAAGTTTGCAAGACATTGTTCGGGGTGCTTTGGCATTTGATTTTCCTGATGGTAGCAGTTTAATGATAATGGCTTTGATAGGGACAACAGTTGTTCCTTATAACCTATTTTTACACGCCAGTATTGTGTCCAAAAACGCCCCTGATAAAGATAATCTAGACTCTGCATTAACAAATAATCGGATTGATAGCACCTTATCCATTGGTTTAGGTGGGTTAATTACACTGTCAATTTTATCCTGTGCAGCAAGTACCTTTTTTGCCACACAAACTCAAGTAGACGCCGCTAACATAGGTCAACAACTGGCCCCCTTATTGGGTAGCTATGCCAATGTTTTCTTTGCAATTGGCTTATTTGCAGCTGGACTCACTAGTGCGATTACCGCCCCTTTAGCCGCAGCTTACGCTGTTAGCGGCGCGCTGGGTTGGAAAACTGAACTTGCCGATAAGCGATTTAAGTGTATTTGGATAACAGTGATGATTGTTGGTGTGCTCTTTGCCAGCATTGGCATAAAACCCTTAGCGGCGATTTTATTTGCGCAAGCGGCTAACGGTTTGCTGTTACCGGTTATTGCCATTTTCTTAATCTGGACTTTAAACAACGAAAAACTAATGGGTCAGCATAAAAACGGAATCTTAGCCAACCTGTTTGGAGGTTTAATAGTCGCATTCGTTTCAGCTTTGGGGCTGTATAAAATAGTCAGTGTATTTATCTGATATTTTTACGCCCCAGCTGGAGAAATTAAGATTTTAGTCGATTAAATGCTTCTTCAAGCATGCTTTTTGGACAACCGAAGTTAATTCTAACAAATTGTTTATTGCCAAAATCAACGCCTGGTGAGGGTCCTACTCCTTTACTTTCAAAATAAGATTGTGGGTTGTCTAAGCCTAACCCACTGGCATCTATCCAAGCCAGAAAGGTCGCTTCCACTTTTAACAATCTAAGCCCTTCAATTTGCTCTACCTGTTGCTCGACATAGGCTAAATTTGCGCGCAAATAATCGAGTAATTCAGAATGCCATTGGTCGCATAAAGTAAATGCAGCTTCGGTTGCTACCAGTCCCATAACATTTGCCCAAGGGATAAACCCTTGCATACCCACTACAAATTCAGCGCGTAATTTACTATCAGGAATAATCGCAAACGATGTGCCTAAACCTGCAACGTTAAAGGTTTTACTCGCGGCCATCAGCGTAATTGAGTTGTGCTCTAATCCAGCGAAGTTCCCAGCAGGCAAATGCTTTTTCGATTCATCTAGGACTAAATCACAATGAATTTCATCTGAACACAACTTGACGTCATATTTATTGCAAATTTGCGCAATTTTAGTGAGTTCAGCTTCACTCAATACCGAGCCAACAGGATTCATAGGGTTACATATGATAAACAACTTGCACTTAGGATCACTCGCCTGTTCTTCTAATTGCGCAAAATCCAGAGTCCATCGACCGTCAATCTCAACGCTATCGATTTCAATTCTGTTTAGTCCACTAATTCCCGGAGCAGCTCTTAAAGGTGGGTAATTAGGTGTTTGAATCATCACCGAATCCCCCGCCTCACAATAAGCTTTGCACGCTACGTTGAAAGCAGGCACAACACCAGGTGTCCAGACAATCCACTGAGGATCAATTTGCCAATCGTGTTGCTCTTTTAACCAACGCACAACAGCGTCATTTGCCGGCGTATACTGTGCTGGCAAAGTATACCCAAACAAGCCGTGCTCCACACGTTGTGCAAGAGCTGTTTGTATCGCCTTAGGGCTCGCAAATTCAGTATCTGCAACCCACATAGGTAAGATATCTGTCCCTTTGTATTTTTCCCATTTGAATGCGTGAGTAGCGGACCTGTCGATGACATCATCAAACTGCATGATTGTTCCTTTAACAATGTTAATTAGTAAAGCGGATAGTGTAAGAATCTATTTATTTTAGCAATTTCGCTACTCTATCGGTTAAGTCATGATTTTTAAATGGTTTAGCAATAAATTCTGAGGCGCCGGCTTTTTTAGCAGACATAACAAGATCTCTGGTTGCTGTTCCTGTCACCATTAAAAATGGCAAGTCCTGACGTTTCGAACGAACCGTTTTCAACAACGCAATACCATCGTGTTCCGGCATTTGCCAATCACAGATAACTAAATCAATTTTATTCATGTCATTTTTATCTATATAACGCACAGCATCAACGGCACTGTTTATGGTAATAACCTCACCTTCAACAAACTCTTCTAAAATCAGCTGTATTAATTCCAAGGTAATTTGATCATCGTCAATTACAAGTATTCTGTGCATCAATCCAACCTATTTTCATAAAACATATGGGCGCTAATATACTCTGTATGCGCCAATTTTTATATTGTAAAAAAGTCTAACACCGAAGCTTTCGTTATCTGTGCGGCGCTAATGATTCGTCAGCTTCACAAAGCAAATAACTCACAAAGGTGTTGTTAAGTTGATTCAGATCAACATCAATTTATGCCATAAGCCTAAGATAAGTACATCGGATTAGGAGATAGAAAAATGAAACAAAATGTTGGCATATTAGATACAGCAATTCGTTCAATTTTAGCACTTGCATTTTTGGCAATGGCGGTTGAAGGTTTATACGGTACCACAATAAGCATTGTATTAGGTGTAATTGGCGCAGCATTATTTTATACCAGCAGTTTTGGATTTTGCTTACTGTATAAATTACTTGGAATTGATACATACCCTGACTTCAGAGATGACTCTTATCATCCAGAATGATCAAAACAGGCCCAGTTGATCGCTAGTGATGTCTTCAAAGGAGACATTTATGAAAGGTAAAATACCTTCTGCGATGGGCCTAATTTGTTTATCAATGTAATGTTCATAGTCTAAGGCTGAATGAATGTAATCTACAGGCTGAGGACCATCTAAGGTAATTACATAACTTATCCAGCCTTTGTTTTGATAACGAAGTGGTTTGTTGAGCTGTTTGTTTTGCTCATCGGCAATACGGGCAGCTTTTACGTGAGGTGGCACATTTTTCGTGTATTGGACCAAAGGTTGGCGTAGTCGTTTTCGATATACTAGTTGTTCGTCACACTCCCCTGATCTTATTTTTCTAATCACATCAAGCAAGTAAGCACTTACATCCTGATTAGCAAACACCATTCTATACAAGGTTGGTTGAAATTCTTTAGCAAGTTTGGTCCAATCAGAACGAACCGTTTCCAAACCTTTAAATATGAGTTCAGGTTGTTTACCTGAAGCATACTTCAAACCTGCATAGCGCTTTTTGCTGCCCGTTTCAGCACCCCGAATGGTCGGCATCAAAAAGGTTGAAAATAAGGTTTCAAACTCTATTTCTAGGTGACATGGCAAATCGAGTTGCTGTTGAATTTTTTGTTGCCACATTTGGTTAATCTCTCGCTCAAGAGTCTTTCCTATATCCAACGCTTGTTCTACTCCCTTAGTATTTTCTAGCCAAACGAAAGTAGAGTCAGTATCTCCATAAATGACTTTGTAACCTTTTTCTTCAATCCATGCAGCGGTGGTTTGCATAATTTCATGGCCGCGCATAGTGATTGAACTTGCTAAGCGTGTGTCATAAAAGGGACAGCCACCAGATCCCAGAACACCATAAAACGAATTCATTATGATTTTAATTGCTTGCGAGCGAGCCGTATCCTGTTGACGCTTTGCCTCATCTCTTTGTCGCCACAAGCTGGTAATAATATCGGGAAGAAAGTGTTTATCCCTCGAAAATAAACCGCCACGAAAGCCCGGAATAGCGTTTTCCGGCTCAAGTAACCCCTCCACTAAACCTAGTGGGTCGATTTTGAAAGTACGGATGATAGAAGGGTAAAGACTCTTGAAATCGAGTACCAATACGTTTTTGTATAAGCCAGGAAATGAGTCCATTACATATCCGCCAGGACTTGCTAACCCGCCATTTGCGGGTCGATTGGGCGATACATACCCAGAACGATGGAGTTTAGGCAGATAGAGATTAATAAAGGCAGCTACAGAACCACCAATTTTATCCAGTTCCAGCCCAGTTAATTGGCTTCGTAACAGTAAATAACTAATTAAGTTGGTATGCTCAAAGATTCTTTCCACTAACACACAATCTTGCAGATTATATTTAGCTAATTTTAGTTTGTTATGATTAAAATCATGGGTAATAGCGGCAACACGATTATCCACATCAGTGGTGTCTTTTCCCTCTCCAAGTAATGCTTGAGCGACATTTTCCAAACTAAAACTATCAAAATGGTAAGTCGCTGTTTTCAAACTATCGATACCATCAATGACCACTCGTCCAGCAATATTCATAAACGCCTGGTTACTATCATTTCGCGACTCACGCCAGTAAACGTCACTTCCATCTCGCCCAAGACGCAATCGCACGTTCAATTTGTTGGCTCTTTGGGTCAACACTTTGAAATCGAAGTTAATGATATTCCAGCCAATAATAAGGTCTGGATCTAAGTGGGTAATAGATAGATTCAATTGTTCAATGAGACGTTTTTCATCCTCAACCCATATCAGCCAATCCTGATTATCTTCCGGCTGCCCGATCATTATGACTTGTTTAAAATCGCCGCTAGATAGTCCAATTGAATATAGTTCGCCGTCCATACTGCACTCAATATCAAGAGACACTAAGGTTAGTTTCGGAATGTAATCAGCGGGTTTGAGGCGAGCATTTTTCAACGAAATATAGCCAGACGTTGCCTCGCTCTGCTCATTTTGAACCTCGCCGGTAAAATAAGCACCAGCACAGATAAAACGCTCCATCATGTATCTATCGGGCATCCTGATGTCATTTTCAAATGCAGTGATTTTTGCGGCGGCAAGAATATCTCTGGCGCGATAAAAAGGCCCAGTAGTTGCAAAATACAGGGCGTTCACAGAAGTTTGTTCGAATGTTTTTAACTTTACTGATTTGAATTCAAGCGCAATCCCCGATTGATTTAACAAAGCCCTAGCGCGCGATACATCGTAATTTGCAATGAACATCACTGGTTTTTGTTGATCAGTAATGATTTTTACCGGTCCTTGTTCGGTGCTCAACCAAAATTCGATACAGGCACAACCATTTCGTTCAACCACTTTACGAGTGAGTATGAACCCTTTCTGCGGGATATGTTGCAATAGCGGAGGCGCTCCGTTGGAATCAAAGGAAAAACCAAATTATACAGCTTTGAAGAATACCAATCCAGATTAAAAGTCTGCTGGGCAAAAGTGTTTTGGTGAATTGATTCACTACTCTAGATTAGATGTAAAATGCGCTTTTGGTTAATTATTATAATTCTAATTGCAGTAATGATGGATCTTGCTCATCAAAAATCACAACCTTATCTCTCCCCCCTCGTTTCGCTTGATAAAGGGCTTTATCGCATTGCGCCATTAAACACTCTAGTGTCATGCCTTGAGCATATTCGGCTAAACCGGTAGAGATAGATAGACTGAGTCCATTTAGATCAAATGAAATCGGTAGTTGTTTAACCTTATGGGACAAACTTTTAAGGGTTTTTTCAGCATCACCAAGGGATGTATGCGGCAATGCGATCATAAACTCTTCACCGCCAATTCTACCTATAACATCAGTTTGTCGGAAAGTATCTAAACATAAGCCACCAAAACTGGTTAACACCTCGTCACCAGCAGCATGACCAAAGGTGTCATTTATTTTTTTAAACAAATCGATATCAACAATAGCCACTGACAATTTAAATTTATGTCGACTGGCCAACTCAATTTGTTGTTGTAGTATCTCAAAAGCATGGCGACGATTGGCCAATCCAGTTAAACCGTCTACATTCGCTAACTTTTCCAATTTGCTTCGATTTTGGATAGTGCGATACACCAATACAATCAATAAACCACATATGATTAAAGTTGCTCCAAATAGCATTAATAACTGTAAATTTTTAGTTTCCACATCGTTGATGCTAATTTGCTGTGTGCGGTTTTCTTGTTCTAATAGTTTATTTTCCCGATCCTTAATTTCGATTTCATATTTAGACCGCAAACTGTGTAATTGCTGGGTACTTTGTTGACTCAAAACACGTTGTTTCCAAGATACTGTTGCCTCTAGCTTTTCAAATGCCTCTGGGTACCTACCTTCTAATGCCAATAGACGGGCATGCATTTCTTCAAGCGAGATATTTTGTACCGGCATATTATCTGGATCGATGTAAGATTTGGCGGCTGCTAAATATTGTTTCCCGTTTTCAATATTCTTTTCTGCTATAGCGACTTTTAACAAAGATAAACTGGTATCTAAAAGCATGTAAATATTTTGACTTTTCTCGAAAATATTGAAGGCCTGTTGCAATTTCGACCTTGCTTCTAAAAAATTATTTTCCATCAAAGAAATACCCGCAATTTCTTTCAAAGCATATGCCACTCCCTGCTCATCCCCTACTTGCTCGGCTAGGTCTTGTGATTGTTTTAATTGAGAGCGACCTAGTTCACGGTTACCGACGTTCTTATTCGCTCTGCCCAAACCATATAACGCAATACTCAGCTCCAAATAGTTTTTATTTTGCTGATGAAAGTTTGCGGCTTCTTCAAAAAATGGGATAGAAAGGGCATCTTCCCGTCGATATTCATATACCAAAGCTAAAATGCCAGCAACGTCTCCACGGCTTAGCAGTACAGATTGCGGCGCAAGTTCGTAAGCTCGTTGCAGGTCTACTAATGCTCCTTGATAATCCACTAATGAATTAAAAATTATGCCCCTTACATATAAAGCACTCACTAGCAGATTAACGTCGTTGTTTAATTCGGCCCAAACTAACGCGGCACTGCTGCCGACTAAACCCTCTTTAGGTCTGCCCACAAAATCCAAAGCCTGTGCTTCGTTGAGCTTCGTCATATGAAATAACCAAGGTTGGGTTTTTGCATCGATAAAGCTAAGGGCGGTTCTAGCGTGTTTTAATGCTTTAGCAGGAAAAGATAACGAGTAGTAAACCATACTCAAAGTAGAATGATGCTGAGCATGCTGCAAACTGTCTTGTCCCACTGATGGCGGGTTTTCAAGCAATTTCTGTAATGTTGTCGCCGGTTCCTTGGCTTTTTGTGAAATCAATTCATTATAGGGCGATTGCCACATACTGATGGGTGCAGCAACTGACGGCAAGCTTGTTAACCCTATCGTGATAAAGGCGACAATAAGTCGCATAAACTGATACAAAAATTTTCCTCTAACCATCACTGATGAAAACTGAGTTTTCATTGTAGTGCATTTTTCATCCAAGAAATTATATTAATTCATACCTTAGCTATGCTTATTAAACGATTCGAAAAACTTTAAAAATAGCTTAAGGCGCTGAGATAAATATACTTTTGGTGTTTACACGATCATCACAGATTTGCAAAATAAACAGTTCACCATATTCACTTTCATCAATTTTAGTAGCAACGCCCCCTAACGCAGAAATTAACTCAGGAGTCGTATTACTGTGACCGACTATCAGCACATTAGTTTGCAGTGCCTTGATACTCTGAGCAAAAGCTGTCAGTTGCTTAGGCGAGTAGAATTGCACATCTAGTCCTGATCGTTGTGAGAAAGGCTGGGCTGTCTGCTTGGTTCGGTGATACTTAGTTGAATAAATGTGTTGAATATTTTTCGGCATTAAATAATCAGCAAGGGCTTCAGCACGAAGCTGACCTTGTTGAGTCAATCCAGGATCGGTGCCACCAGATTGTTTTTCAAAATGGCGAACCAGATACAAGTCATAACAGTAGCCATTTAGTGGCAATAAAAGTAACACTGCATACAACAATTTTATCATTATGGATCCCGCATCGGTAATTTGCCCAAGTCAAATATATCTCAAATGCTAATCTAAAGTGAAACATAGACGGAAAATGTGCAAAAAGTTTGTTTCCATACAAAATTTACTCTGATTTTTGATATCAAGCAGAGATTCAATTAGCATTCGCAACTTGTACTAGATTATCTTCAAATGGAAACTATCTAGCCTAAAACATGACGGTGCTAATTAAACAACAAAAGAACAACAAAACTTAATTAACTAGTGCCACATCATAATATGTAGATTCACTATTTTGACGGCGATATATAACGCCCAATAACCTAAGAAGTAACGTTAATGCCCACTTATTCTGGAAATATTCGCAAAATGCGCGGTCAAGCTGAAATTGGCTCTACGGTTGAATATAGTTTACCTATTGGTGATTCGCACATCAGCATGAATCCATTAATTGGAACCGCGCTGAAAGTAAGCTATCAGGGCGTGATTAATTGTGTCCATTGCAATACAAAAACCAAAAAAAGCTTTAATCAAGGCTATTGTTATCGCTGTTTAATGAAACTAGCTCAGTGCGATACTTGTATAATCAAACCTGAAACTTGCCATTATGAGCAAGGAACGTGTCGTGAACCCCAATGGGGGGAAGACAACTGCATGAACGATCATTTTGTGTATCTAGCCAATACCGGCACCTTAAAAGTGGGGATTACTAGGCACGTTAGCGATGGTGTTTCAAGCCGCTGGATCGACCAAGGAGCAACTCAAGCAATACCTATTTTACGGGTAAAGAACAGGTTGCTCAGTGGCTTAGTTGAAACGGTAATTAAGCAACATATTGCCGATAAAACGAATTGGCGAGCGATGCTCAAAGAGCACCCTAAAGAAGCTGACTTAATTGCCATGCGAGAACACTTATTTGGTTTAGTGGAAATGGAATTAGATGATATTGGCTCACAATATGGGCTACAAGCAATCAGCCTAATCGATATGCCCGCAATTGACATTCAATACCCTGTGTCTGAGTACCCAAGTAAAATCAAGTCAATCAATTTGGATAAAGAATTCGAGTTTGAAGGTGTGCTAAATGGCATCAAGGGACAATACTGGATGTTAGATAATGATCGGGTGATTAATATGCGTAAATACTCAGGGTACCATTTAGACATTACAACCAACTAAGTTAATTATTTATAGGTTAGTTTTTAGCGACGATAGCAGTAAATCTAACACTATTTGGCTAGGCAGACAGTAGGCACATTGTACTGTCTGCCAGCATAATTTATTGGCAAATTTAAAACCTATTCTACGGCGATCCCCGCGGCACTGGCTTTATCTAGTTCTTCATCAAGACGTTTGGCTTCGTCTGCTCTTGGTTTAGTGAATCTGGCTAATCCTAAATACAGCACTGGAGTTAGATAAAGGGTGAACACCACTGCAATTCCAAGCCCACCAAAAACGACCCAACCAATAGCGTTTCTAGCTTCAGCTCCAGCACCGGTAGAGAGGATTAAAGGTAAACCACCTAAAATGGTAGACACTAAGGTCATCATAATCGGCCGTAATCTAACTTTGCCGGCTTCTATAATGGCAGCATAAACACTGTAGCCTTGGTCACGCATTTGGTCGGCAAACTCCACCAGCAAAATACTATTTTTAGCCAATAGGCCTATCAACATCACCAAACCAATTTGCGAATAAATATTAATCGAAATTCCAGTGATATAAAGAGCGAATAAGGCAGATGCGATACCAAAAGGCACGGTTAAAATCACCACCACAGCACTATTCACACTTTCAAATTGAGCCGCCAGTACTAATAAAACTATAATAAACGCCAACACATAAGTCATCAGCACTTGTTGTGAGGTCTCTTCGAATGTTTTAGCTTCACCAAGAAACACTAAGCCAATTCCTGGCGGCAAGGTTTCTTGGGCTAATTGGCGAATACTATCTACCGATGTTTGCATCGAAGAGTCATCAACCAATTCTAATTCTAATTTAATGGAGCGGCGTTGAGCGTGACGCTCAAGTTCTGAAGCAACACCTTCTTCGGTTATATAAGCAAGACTAGATAGCGGTACTAAACCACCATTTTGTGAAGATACATATAGGTTGGTGAGATCAGAAGGATTAGCTAAATTGGCATTAGATGCCTGCAGAATGATTGGTATAGCCTGATCACCCACATTCAAATCTGCGATGTCATCACCATTGATAGCCGCTCTGAGGGTGGTTGATATATCCGAAAATGATACCCCCAACTCTTCAGCTCGACGTCTATCTATATTCACTCGCAATTGCGGTTGCGTAGGTTGATAGGAAATTTGAATTTCGCCAAACCCTGAAAGCTGTTGTTCAATTTTTGCTTTAAAATCTAGCGAAGCCTGATAAATTTCAGAATACTCTTCGCCGGTCAAAGCCAGTTCCAATCCTCCGCCTTGGCCCCGTAAATTTAGACTATTCGAACCAAAAGCTCGACCAGGCGCGCCGGGAATTGCGCCAACTTCAGCTTGTAATTGCTCAATAATCTGTTGTTGCGATTGACTACGTTCATCCCAAGGCACCAAAGGCGCCGTAATAAACACAATATTAGGATCCCACTGCCCGACTACGGTATAAATTGATTTAACCTCACCTTTTTCAACATAAGGCATCAATGCATTTTCCATTTGCATGGCTTGGCGATCCATGAAGTTAACCCCTACACCATCAGGACCTCGGGCAAAAATACGGATATTACCGCGATCTTCGTTGGGTAAAAGCTCATTATCTAATGATTGATATAAATAACCGGCGTATGCCCCAGCAGCCAATGAGAGTAATAAAATTAACCAGCCATAGCGTAAGCTCCAAGCTAGACTTCGCTCGTAACCCCGAGAGCACCATTGCCCAAAACCGCCCAAAAAATGCTTACTATTTTTCTTAATTGGTAGTCTCGCAGTTAATGCCGGCACTAGAGACAAAGCCACAAAAGATGAAATAATCACAGAACTGGCTAAGACACCACCAAATTCACGAAATAAACGCCCCGCCGTTGACGGCAAAAATGCAATAGGAATAAACACTGCGGCCAATACGGCTGTGGTTGCTACTACAGCGAAAAACACCTCGCGACTGCCGATAACCGCCGCCGCTCTTGCCCCTAAACCGAGCGAGCGCCGTCGTTGTATATTTTCTGAGACCACAATAGCATCGTCAACAATCAGACCTGTGGCCAACACCAATGCCAACAGTGTGAGAATATTTATCGAAAAACCTAACATCCACATCACCGCCAAGCCACCGACTAACGACACAGGTATAGCAAGTGCAGGTACAATTGTTGCCCGACCGGAGCCGATAAACACCCAAAGCGTTAATACAACTAGGCCAATAGTAAACGTCAACGAGGTAATTACTTCTTCTACAGAGCCACGGATAAATTCCGCATCATCTGAGGTGACGACGATATTTAACTCTGGAAATCGCAACTGTTGTTGCTTGACCATTTTCAGAACTTCATTTGAAATTTCAATGGTGTTTGAGCTGGCTTGCCGTAAAACCCCCAACCCGATGACAGGGGTACCGTCTAGACGCACCAGACTTTGCGCATCCGCGGGACCAAAATACACACTTGCCACATCTGCCACACGGGTGTCGCCTCTAATAACAATATTTTCAACTTGATCTGTGGTCACTGAGGTCGCGTCTGCTCTAACAATCAGTGTTTGGTCGGTAGACCTGAGGCTACCCGCTGGAACATCGAAAGGGGCAAGTCTGAGGGCATCAGCCACATCTGTTACTGATAAGCCAAAACTGGTTAATCGTAAAGGATCTATTGTGACCCGTAACACCCGCTCTCGGTCACCATTAAGCCGCACATCGGCGACTCCAGGAATACTCAGAAACATCGGCGCTAAGTCAGTTTCAACCATTTCGGTCATTGCTTCCATGCTCATGTTGTCACTGGAAACAGCTAAGCTAACTACTGCTTGTGCGTCGTTATCCGCTTTGATAATAGAAAGTCGTTCAACTTCATCGGGTAATTCCCGTTGCACTCGGCTAATTGCTTCACGGGTTTCATTGGCAGCGTCTTCTAAATTGATACCGGGACGAAATTCCACAACGGTTCGTGAATTGCCCTCTTCACTTTGTGCTCTGATGGAGTCAACCCCACTTACGCGCGCAATAGCGCCTTCTAGTCGACTCGTTACCTCCATGTCAACAGTTTCGGGGGAACCTCCCGGATAGCTAGCAGAAACAGTTAACCTAGGACGGTCTACATCGGGTAATTCACGCACTTCAAGACCGCTTAGTGCAGCAATTCCCGCTATCATGATTAACAAATTGATTACTACGATAAGTACAGGTCGGCGCACCGACAAAGACGGTAAGTCTTGTTGATGATGGGAAGATGAGTTCATTAATTTGTCTCCTGTGCTCGGACTTTAACAGCCTGCCCTGGTCGCAATCGTTGAATACCTTCTACAATCAATTGCTCGCCTTTGCGTATATCTCCCTCGACTAGCAGATAACCGCGCATACGCTGTTTAATTTGCACCTCAACTTTTACCGCTTTACCATCTACCATCTTCCAAATGTATGCGCCGGTTGCGCCCCATGAAAGGCCTGATTCAGGAATAACTGGATAAGATTGCCCCTGCACACTGATGTTGACGCGAAAGCTCATTCCTGGACGGTAATTATCTTGTGCATTGTCTAAAATAGCGCGAGCTAAAATAGTGCGATCAGTATCACTGATTCTTGAATCTAACTGGGCAATTTCAGCCTCTAGTGTCGCTTCTCGATTGGTCCATGGTTGTACGGTAACTAAACTGTCTTTTGCTAGCGTATTGGCGGCAGATTCTGGGGCACGGAAATTGATAAACAATTGGCTTCGGTCATCTAAAGTTGTGATTAATGTTTGTTGGGTAATGCGGTCGCCAACTTCCACATCAGTGAGTCCCACATAACCTGTAAAAGGCGCGATGACTATTCTGTCTTGTAATTCTATCTCAGCATCAATCACATCCATTTTTGCTAACTCTTTAGCAGTTGACGCCACATCTAGTGCGCTTTCTGTTACCGCACCTTTGCTACTACTTTGCTGTAACCTAGTTAAATTCCTAGTCGCATCATGAAGTTGAATCTTGGCCCGTTGTAAAGCCGCTTTTTGACGACGAGAATCAAGCTCTAACAATACCTGACCTTGCACAACTTTTTGTCCAGGTACAAAGTTTACTGCCACAACTCTATCTGCGGTAGCCGGAAAGATATCCACAGATTTTATAGCTTCAGCTGAACCCACTGCCTCCACCGAAGAGCTTTGAGTGTCTAAACTAACACTATTTACAATAACTTCTGTTGGTCCTTTGGCGCCAAATTGCTGAGCATGAGCAGAATGAAAAATCGTCAATGTGACAAGTATGATAGGAAGCAACAGTATTGTAGTGATGTAATTCATCCGTTTATTCACCATGTAAAGTTTTGAAGTGTTACGTAACTAACGGCCATTTTGATTTTATTTTCATCATAAAAATTAAAACTCAGTTAGATATCTGAAATAACAGAGTTTTTCATCTAACCTGTAGTTATTGATGTAGCCAGTCGTTAATGGAATGTTATAAGAGCATTAGAGGATATCAAATACAACTGAGAATAACGCATAAAAAAGGCGTTGGTCGAATTCACTATGATAAAAATAATAAATGGTTATTTTTCAGTTAGAAAGGTACGAATTGATTCTTTGTAATTTCGGCTTACTTTAATCCGCTCCGTGCCCCCTTGAAGCTGCAAAAAGAACTCACCTTTAGTATGTGGTATGACTTTTTCAATGAAGTTCAGATTGATGATAGTGGAGCGATGGACCCGCTTAAAAACTGTATCATCAAGTTCTTCTAGCAATTCTTTGAGAGTAATACGCTTGATATGGGTTTCTCCCTCAGCATGCAAACACACATAATCCCCAGCGGCATCAATCCACTCGATATCGGCTTGTTTGAGCAAGGTAATTTCATCCCGCTCTTTAATCACAATTTTACGTTCTAGGTTATTGTTTGCATGATTAACCGTAAGTTCTTCGTCTTGCTCAAAATTGCTTTCTCTGCGACTAATGGTATCAATAGCTCCAATGATTGGTATTTTATAATCCACCTGTTCATTTGCTGCCATTCGTTCTTGGGCTCGTTCAATTGCTCTTTGAATTCTCTCCGTATCAATGGGTTTGAGAATATAATCAACCGCATGCACATCAAAAGCATCTAATGCATATTGTTCATATGCCGTGGTAAAAACAATCAAAGGAACCAGTTCACTTTGCAGGTTTTTCACCACGTCAAAACCATTCAACCCAGGCATTTGAATATCGAGAAAAACCAAGTCGGGATTTAAGTCCATTATCAATTCAATCGCCTGACGACCATTTTTACCTTCACCAACAATTTCCACTTGTGGTAACTGGTTCAATTTTGCTCGCAGTACATTAAGGGCAAGCGGCTCATCATCGACAATAACGGCTCGAATCTTGTTCATGCAGTTTTTTCCTTGGTATTGGTCCTGTCTACTTTATCCGCTAGATTGTATTCACAAGGAATATTGATAATGGTTTTCAGGCCACCTGATGGTAATAACTTGATATCCATTGAATAATCATCAGAATAAAGTGCTTTGAGGCGTTCGTCAGTATTGCGTAAACCAACACCACGTCCGGTAGAGCTTTTCAATTTACTTTTAGCGATTTTAGCCCCAGAGCCAGTATCACTTAATTGTAGTACTAAACGATGATCAACAACTTCGGCTCTAAACTCGATTGTGCCACCAGACTCACTTTGCGCAATAGCGTGTTTCATTGAGTTTTCTATAATGGGTTGCAATAAAAGACTGGGTAACAAAGCCGATTTGGCTTCGGCTGTAATCTCAAAATCCAATCGCAAACGATCTTCAAAACGGGTCTTCTCGATCTCCAAATATAAATTTAACGCATTGACTTCGGTTTCCAACGGAATCTTAGTATCTGGATTATTATCCAATGAATAGCGCAAGAACTTGCTCAATTGGACTGTCATTTTTTGAGCCTTGACAGTTTCGTTGCTTTCAACCAAAGAGTTAATTGCATTTAAGGTATTGCATAAAAAATGCGGATTGAGCTGATAACGAAGCATCTTAAGTTGTGCATCTCTTGCCACATTTTGTGCTTTCATGCGTTTCAACTGCTCTTCTTTGGCTTCTGATTCCGCTTGCAACAATATAATGTGTTCAGTCTGCAACAATTCATAATATCGAATGCCATGAAACAGACCGGCCCAGCATAGAAAGATGAAAATACTTGCAAAATGCCAACCACCAAACTGCGTCCATTCGGTGCCATCGCCAGTAAGAGAAATAAAGGCATATACACGAGCCAACGTCCAAACAAACGACACCAGCATGACGGTGATAAAACCAACCAGCGCTCGAAAACGAGTACTTTTGTCCCAAATGTGCATGAACACCCAATACAACACCAAGGACAACATTAGTCCTAACAGAGCTTGGAGTATAATATGCAGGATGTGAGGCCAAGAAAATGGACCGTACCAAAGGGTGAGTACCGCAAAGCTCATAACACTGACAAATAACCAAAAACCAACTTGCCACAACCAAAACTTCCGACTCGGCTGATTAGCAATAAAGCGTTTTGTAAAATCCGTTATTTTTTGCAACATAGTGAACCTTTCGAAGGTGAATCAAAATTTTACACTCTGCCCGATCGAACCGCCAGTTTTGCAGTCCGCCCTACCGCAGCGGCGAACCACTTTACCGTATATTCACCTTTAAAAGTAAAAAATAAGTTAACGTAAATCGTTAAATTCACTAATATCACGAAATTGATACTTGCTAATCCAGCCCTAAAACAAGAGCGATTAATATGTCAAAACACACTTCATTTTCACTTTTTTACGTCGCTTTTATTTCACTTATTGCAGCATTAGGTGGGTTCTTAATGGGGTTCGATGCATCGGTTATTTCTGGTGTGGTGAAATTTATCGAGCCCGAGTTTGGATTAACCAAATTACAACTAGGCTGGGCCGTTGCATCACTTACCCTTACCGCTACTTTAGCAATGATGATCTCAGGTCCACTAGCAGATAAGCTTGGTCGAAAAACGGTACTAAAAGTCGCCGCTTTCCTATTTTTATTATCTGCCGTATTGTCGGCAGTCGCCCCCAGTTTTCTGATTTTAGTTCTGGCGAGAATGCTAGGTGGTTTTGGTGTTGGCGCAGCATTGATAATCGCTCCTATGTATATCGCTGAAATTGCCCCTGCCAAGTTTCGTGGTCGACTGGTATCACTCAATCAATTGAACATTGTTATTGGAATCTCTGCTGCTTTTTTCACTAATTATTTGATTTTACAACTTGGTTCTGCAACAACACCGGAACAAGATACGTGGAATATTCAACAATGGAATTGGCGCTGGATGTTAGGCCTAGAAGCAATCCCAGCGTTGTTATATTTCTTTTGTTTGAATTTTGTACCAGAAAGTCCAAGATGGTTATTACTGAAAAACAGGCCGGACGAAGCCAAACAAGTGCTTTGTAAAACAGTTCCGGAAGCCGAATTAGAAGATACACTTAATAGCATAGAAGCTGGCTTAAAACAGGATAACCAGCAACAGCAAGCCTCACTTCTAACATTGCTTAAACCGAAAATGCGCTTGGTAATGATCATCGGTATTTCAATTGCTATTTTACAACAAATTACCGGAATTAATGCGGTGTTCTTTTATGCGCCTATGATATTTGAGCAAAGTGGATTCGGTACCGACGCATCCTTTATGCAAGCCGTTTTAGTGGGCTTAATTAATTTACTGTTTACCGTGTTTGCCATATTGCTAATCGACAAAGTGGGACGGAAGGCATTATTGATATTTGGTGTATCAGGCATCGCTGTTTGTATGGCCATGATGGCGTTTCAATTTGGTCAAGCAAGTTATCAGTTAGATGCTAAAGCATTAACCGAAATCCCTGTTGAGATTAGCCACGAAAGTCAAACGGCGCTGACCCAAACAACGTACATGAACGATTTGCAATTTAAAGCCGCACTGGTTACGCATTTAGGCGCTGATATAGCACTGAAACATGAATCGGAACTCATTGCTGCTTCGATCAACGTCAACCAGAAATGGGTGCTCATCAGTTTATTAGGTTTTGTCGCTTGCTTTGCCATTTCTCTTGGCCCCGTCATGTGGGTGTTATTTTCAGAACTGTTTCCCAACCGAATTCGCGGCATTGCCATCTCGTTTGTGGGTTTAATTAATTCGGCGGTAAGCTTTTTAGTGCAACTCATCTTCCCATGGGAATTAGCCACCTTAGGTGTCACTTATACCTTTGCTTTTTATGCTATTTTTGCGCTTATTGGTTTAGCGATTATCATCTATTACTTACCTGAAACCAAAGGCAAATCTCTGGAAGAGCTGGAGCACATTTTGGTGCGCTAAAAAGCCAAAACATAGAGACGAGCCTTGCGCTAAACCCTAATCAGATTAAGGGGAATAATAATTTAGTTTCTAAAAAAAGTCTTGATGTAGGCTAACCAGCTAACATTTCATATAGTTCTCGATTATGGATATTAGAGACAAAACAAGGAGTTACGCACAAACAAGTTATTCTGATTTTACTAATGGTTGTTATTTACGGATGTGCCTCTACGCCGCCAAGCGAAGGTGATAACGCGATTTAAAGACTTATGAACAATGAAAAGCTGAAAATAAGTTGTTAAGCGCCGAAGATTATGAGCAAACTTCTGGCAATAATTATCAGATCGAGGCATTGTATGCGGACGCGCATAAATGCGCTAAGAAGAATGTTGATTTAGTGGTTACCCTCGATGAAAAGGGTAAAGCAGTACAAACGTTGACGAATAAAGATGCTCAAACCAATCAGTGCTTTTTGCAGCTTGCGAAACAATAAGAATTTACTCCCCCACCTAAAGCACCATTCTATCTTGCGGTAGAAATGGAGCTTGATTCCTATCAAAACCCATTTTCCCTAAGTTTTTGGTCAGTACAACTAACCTATTGAAAGATAGTGGCTGGTCGCATTTTTAATATTTTAATGGAAAAATCGATGAAAAAATTGATTCTCATTTTTGTAATTGGCGCTTTTCTGAATGGATGCGCTACTTATGAAATCAAATCAACACGTTTAGATAGTAGCCAGCCACTTGCCCAGAATCACGGTGTAGTTGCACTTCAAGTAATAAATAACACCGGTCGGTTAGCACCACTGCATGCAGGATGGACCGAAGTTATAGCCGTTAGAATGGACAATCACGAGCAAATTAAGCAGGCCGCGATTGAAGAGGCAAAAGCGAAAGCCGCAGCCAAAAACAAAGCATTCAATGAAGATGAAGTGGAGTGGGATCCTGAAGCTTATACTTTTTCACCTAACTCGCAAGGTGTTGTAGATAGTCAGCTATTTGCCGGCAGCATGCCAGAAGGGCAATACATAATTGCTTCTCTTTATAGTTTTTATTCCGATGGCAATATGAGCTCTTGGTTGACTATGCCCGTATATGCTTCAGCTGGTACGTTTAACGTAAAAGCCGGTGAGTTTACCAATTTAGGTAGTTTGGTTTTCCAACCTTTGTTGAATATTAAAGAAACCTCCTTTTGGAGTAATCGCTCTTCTAGCAAAGCCTATGTCACGCGTATTAGTGAAGCGGAAAATCTGCAAGATTTTATTATTGAACATTTCCCCAATTTAGCCAGCAGCGTTAATTTCAATCAATCACTTGGTTGGGAAGATGACAAGTTTGTCCAATTTCGCGACAAATTAAGTAGCCTCTCACGCAACAATGCCTATGGCAGCCAAGCCCTCATTTTAGAAGACCATAAACAACGGGCTGTGGCCGCTAAGTTCGGTCAGTTACACGTTGTAAACCAAGACAATAGTTGGTCTCAAATTGATTTACCGACAAACGGACAACTAACCAGTGTTTTAGAGTTAGACGGTAAAATTTTAGTTGGCTCCGAGCGCGGACAAGTATTTGTTAGCGATAGTTTGCGAGGAAGTTGGACAGCAACTCAGCCAGTTTCAGCAGCAGAGTCAATTATTTGGTTTGGTAAAGCCAAGGAGGCGCTGTTTGCAGTGACCGCTTCGGCAAAAAATCATTACTTCTACAGCATCAATAAAAACGACTTGTCTTGGCAGCGTATAGGGGATTTTGAACGAAAAAACCCGAATGATTTTTGGGTGCAAAACGGTGGGTTATTTCCGATTTTAAGCGCCGATGGTCAACTCAGAGTGCTTAACGATAACAAGCTTCATGATTTCGACGTCGAATCTAACCAGTGGAGTAGCGTGAAATCCTCACCAATGGTGCAAGTTTCACAACTGGAAAATGGCGTATTGGTTGGCTTAGAGGTTAGTCAATGGGATGGTATAGGCGATCAGGCCGTTAGCTTTGATTACGGACAAAGCTGGATATCCCTTAACCGCAGTTTAAAAACTTTTGGAGACAATACTACAGATCGTTCGTTACCCATTGTTCTGGAAGACAAAACCCTTATTACCCTTGGACGAGCAGATAAAACAGTTAAACAACTGCAAATTATTAGTACCACCGCGAATAGTGAGGATGTTTCAAGAAAAGACTGGACTATGCGTGGCACAGCTAAACCAGATTGTGAAATAGCCTTGCCTAAATTAACTAACGGGCAGCGTATTTACTTCTTGTGCGATCAAGGACAAATCGTCAGTACCGATGACTTTGGTCAAACATGGAGCAGCGACGTCAAGATGGACATTGCCGCCATGCAAGCTGAATACGAAAGTTTATTGTCTGCTGTTGCAGAGAAAGAAAAGCAAGAAAAAGAAGCAGAGAAACAAAAACAAGCAGCAGAGCAACAATCCGCTGACAGTGAATAACACGCTAGTTATTTAAAATATTGTTTACTTGTTATCCAAGTATCACCGCTGTACACACGATATCTATATCACGCAAGTACAGCGGTGAATCCAAATTTAGCTAAACAATTGCTGTTTAGTTAAACTCAGGTCTATTTTTCGGATTTGCCCTGAACGATCGAACAACATCTGACTTTGTTGTTTAGTTAGGCAGTTTTGCTGCAATCTTTCAATCTTGCCATTTGCGTATTGAATGCAAATCTCACCGTCCCCCTGCTCTTTCAAATGATATACAAATGGTACCTGACACCAGGTAAATCCTAAGCTTTTGCAAGGTAAAGCCAGCTTTTGCCAGTTTCCGTCTATATCGAGGTATGTAAAGTTTGTGGCATCTGCAGAAAATTCTTGGCTGCGCAATAAAGCCGGATTGAAACTCACTTTACCATCGGCTACATGCAAGCCAAACTCAGCAAATCTGGTGAGAATTTCCTCTTTTACTTGGCCAGTCATTCCAGGTTGTTGAGCACCTGCATGTTTTGGCGTATGTGAGTATGGGTCGGTAGGGAAAGCACCATATTGTTCAGGGGTTTTGTTAAAGCCGATACCTTTACGCACTTGATAATAAAGTTCACCTAAGCGCTTAATTAGGTGCTCACTTTGCTGCTCTTCAATTGCCTGAAAGAACTGCTCTTTTACCGCAAGTAATAACTTCGAAACCATGTGCCAATAGATGCTACCAAGTCCTTCAAAGCCAAACATACCACCTGATCTACCAGTAAAGGCATTGTGCTTAAATACATCTTCATAGACAGCTAAAATAAGATTTTTTTCAGCCCCTAGTTGTTCGCCGTATTGCAAAACCAAAGTATCAATTAAGTCGGCAACATCATTGGCATTTTTGAGATCTGCACTAAATCTTAGTATCCCTCGATTGTCTAGCATAATCAGACGCTCATCGTTGTTGGCTAACATTTGTTGGCAAAGAATTGATTTATCTAATGCACCTTTAGGTATTTTATTTTTATCTAAGAATCGACTTTGTGCTCTATCGGGATACAACATGAAGGTTTGCTGGTCCGCACGGTATATGTCTGAATCAAACAACGCATCTAATACCGCTATGGCTTCCTCACCTTTAATTGCACCGCTACTAAGCGCCGCAACCTGACCTTCTAACATGGGATAAAGATGCCCTACTTGTGAACATTGCGGTTCCAGTTTCAACACGTTGTAAGCATGATATAGCCCGTTTTCAGCACGATTACTTTGAATACTATGGTCTATAGCTAACAAAGCATCATCAATAAGGACATGGATTCGGCGCATCACCTGAGTCGTTTTGCCAGTAAATCCCTCAGCTTGATAAACGCGCTTGCGATAAGCTTCTGCGGCCAAGCCAAGGCGCTGCATCATCTCAAAACGCGCAGTGTTTGAAACCGAACCTTGGGTTATTTGTTGCGCGATAGCGTGTAAAGCATCGCAGCTATCTAATAACCACTGGTTCACTTCCAATGATAATTGCACGTCTTGCTGCTGCTCAGCGATAAGCGTTTTAAAGAAATGTAAGTAGCGACGAATGTAATACAAGGTGACCATGGATAAACCTTGCCCCACTAATGCATTATTCGCATCATTCCATTCTGGTCGCTGAGTATTAAGCCAGATGCCTCCGTCAATGACTAAATTGCTGAGCTTAGACAACAAAGGAACCAACAACTTTTCGACTAAATTAACTTGGTAAACTTCACCACTTTTAGTCAACACCAATTTGCCATCCGATCCCATCGCCTGTACTCGTTGCTCAATCTTTGCAGCTAACTCTTCATCGTATGAAACGGTATCTTTCGCATTCGCCAATAGCGCGTCAAAATCCTTAATCCGATATGGCACGTTTGCATAACTGAATATGTCAGCAGCTAAAAGTTGATTGAGTTTTTCGGGGTGGAACTGCTTTGACAGCTCTAACATTTTCAGCAAATAGATAATTTGATGATCTCCCCAGTAGCCAATATAGCTCCAGGGATCATCCGGCTCTTCCACTTCCCAATCGATTCCCTGTTTGGTAATTCGGTAAGGGTTATAGCCATCCATTGTTGAGGCATTCAAAAACTTGGCGATGACACTTTCAATAAACTGCGGGTAGCTGAAGGTGAGCGATTCCCAGTTTTGAAAAATATCCCGCCAATTGCCTTGGTAGGAAAGCAGTGGATTGCCCTGTTTATCTTTTAAATTGATCGCAAATTGATTCCAAGGGCGGCTTGGATCACCATGGCGGCGTCCAAAGGTAATAGGTAAATATTCAAACGCCAGCCTTTGCAGTTGCAGATCACCCACCTGCTCTACTTCCGCTATTAATGTTTGCACAGAGAATTTATCATCCAGAGCTGCGAGGAAATTCTGATTGGCGTGGTAAACCCCTTGATTAAAGGTTTTCACCGTTTTAATAAAATCGTCTTTTGTAATCAGATATTGATCATTAAAAATACCGCCACGCAATACATTGAACAAGGTATTCGCATAGTGGTGAACTGACACTTCTTCTTCGTTGGTTTGCTGAAAACCATCACTACTGGCCATAATTCTAGCAAGAGCATCACTGCCTGCGGCAATCGAAGAGCTTATTTTGCTTTGCAAAGTACTGGGAGAATTTAACTCCTCAAGTAAAGCAGTAACTTGTTTTTGGTCTTGTTCAACGTTTGCGACTAACATCCAGCTTTTATGCTGAGATGGCATTAGTTCAAATTTACTATTCACCAAATATGCGCCACGAACTCCACGATAAGAGGATTCAGTCACGATTTTTTGTTGATTTTTGAAACTGTTAATTTGCTCTTCCGATAATAAAATATTTGGTTCTTGCAAGCCTAAGCAAAACACCACATTAGCTCGCAACGACTCACTAGGTTCAGCTCTGTCTGTAATGCCTGAATATAAAGTAAAAATGCCGGTTCCAGTGTGTTCGTCAAGTTCATTAAACTTATACGCATCGACTAAATTACTTGACTGAGATTGGGTAAATCGTGGGGTGCCAGCGGGCAAAATGTTGAGCAACCCATCAAGCATTTCAGCGTTCACTTGCTGTTCTGAAATGTTTTCTATCTCAGCGATGCGACAGAATCCGTATTCGTCGCTAGTAGTCCAGGTATAGCGGAATACCAATTGCAAAGTATGATTTATTTCCTCAAAACACAGCTTATTACCCAAGGTATTTTTGTAAAGGTTACGGCTCAGGGAGTAATTGTGTTCGCGCAGATAATTGAACGGTTCCCAGTGATTAACTTTGTCATCCAGAATGATTTTAAACACTGTTTTACACCCAGTGTGATGACTGCTTTCATGGATTTTGTCTACTGTAACATACGGAAACAAGGCAGTTTCAGGAGACACGCGCCCTGCGGTTAAGCCACCAGTTGATGAAACAAAAAGCCAATGGTCGCTATCGGATACCAAACTAATGAAAAAAGCCGGCATTTGATCAACATTTTCAATTTTGTAATAACGTTCACCGGCCAAATTGACAAATGAACCATTAATCTTTTGGTTTATCGTATTTTTCATATTTTTAACTGCTTTGTTAAGTAAATTGTTAACCGGTGTCGCCACCCATGATTAAAAAGTTGAAGATCTATGATTACTGTTCCAGCTGATAAATTCGAACGTAGTCGACTTCCATTTTCACAGGGAAGATACTGTCATCTATTGGCCCACCAGCCCTTCCCCAGCCCCCCCCGATAGCAAGGTTTAGAATGATGTGATAGGGATGATCGAAGGGCCAGGCTTGCCAACCTTCGCCTTGATTCGAATAGTAGAAATAGGGAATATCATTGTATGCAATAATGATATGCTCTGGTCCCCACTCCAGAGAGTAAATTTGGAAGTCGTTATTGACCTCAGGGCCAACGTCGATACTGGCTTTTCGTTGCTCCCAGTTAACCCAATAGTATGCTTTGTTATGCACAGTTCCGTGGATATTGTGAGGGTCGTAACCAACATACTCCATAATGTCGATTTCACCGGAGTTAGGCCATGCGTCACATTCGTTATTGCCTTGCCATTCGCTATCAGAACTGCATTTGGTAGCGTATTTGAAAGCATCACTAGGTAACATCCAGATTGCCGGCCAGGTGCCTTGTCCCGCTGGTATTCGAGCACGAATTTCTGCCTTTCCGTATAGAAAGTCACCTTTGTCTTTGGCGTGAATTCGCCCCGAGGTATATTCTGCATTTGCAAACTGCTCTTTATGGGCTTCAATAACAAGTACACCGTCTTCTACCCGCACATTTTTCAATCTGTTAGTGTAAGTTTGATCCTCATCATTTACTTTACGAGCAGGCCAAATATCATAATTCCACTTTTCAGTATCTGGCGCGCCTGAATAGTTAAATTCGTCCCCCCAAACCAATTGCCAATGCTGTGGATCTCGTTGTTTACTGCGGACAATAATGGCATGTAAAACAGGTGCATTTTTAACCCCTTCTAGGACAATATTCAGTTCACCATCTTGTACCTTAATATTCGGTATAGTGCGCACTAGCGCTGATAATTTTTTACCATCTCTAGCAACGGTTATATCAAGGTTTTGTATTTGATTTTGCCCCTCGATGTTAATGTTGAACAGCCTATCCGATGCCCGCATATCTGTCGGCTCTGCGAACTTTAAGGTAACGTCATAAATGCCATTCTTTACTGCTAGAGGAAGGTTCATATCGCCTATACGATAGGTTTCGAACAACCTAGGATCTTGAGTTCCTTTTATTCCTTTTGACTGTCCTTTAGTATTTGCGACTGTAAACGTATCGGCTTGATAAAGAACCCCGTCCTGTCCAAGGTACTCAGGACCGCCAACATTAATCGCATGTACTACTGAGGCTGCAAAAACCTCAGATGCCCCTTTGGGCGATGCTGGTTGAAGATTATTTTGTGTTACTTGAGAATTTGTACACCCTGCACCTACCCATATAAAGGAGCATGAAAAGCACAATATGATAAACCGCGAAAAATGATAACTTTTCATACACAGCCCTTGTTTAAATAACGTTAAATTATTAAAAATTTGTTGCTAACTGTATGCAAACTTTTGCGGCATGCAACGTAAACGAGGTAAAGCGGACTAGTGAGACGGCCAACTGGCCTCATCCCCAGCGAAAACCCCAAAAGCCTTTAAAATAGCGGCTTTAGAATGTATTTGCGATTTATACCCAGCTCTCAAAATTGGTATAATTAGTGTATAAGTCCGTTCCATCTCCTACTAGTCCCGCCTTATCGATTTTCGCCCGCAGATTATTAACCTTTGTGTTACATATCAAATCAGGCAATTAACATCTGGTTTGGAATCTGATAATTCACTGTGACGACATAACGCAGAAGCATCGGATTAATAACCAGTCAAAATCACTTTGGTTTTGTTTTCGGAGAACACAATGAGAATAAAAAGCGTAAAGCACACGACGCGCAACTTGTCTCTATCTGTAGGTGCCGCTATCGCGATATCTTTAACTGGTTGCGGCGGTTCTAATTCAGATACAGATTTAAAAGCAGTTGATACGTCCGCGCCAGTCGAAGACTGGGTGATGATTTGGAATGATGAATTCGATGGGGATAGTATCGATTCAACCAAATGGAGTCATGAAGTCAATTGCAGCGGAGGCGGGAACAATGAACAACAATGTTACACCGACTCCTCTGAAAACTCTTTTGTCGCAGATGGTATGCTTAATATTGTCGCAAAACCTGCCGAAGAAGGTGCCGAACTACCCTATACGTCTGCGCGATTAAGAACGAAATATAAGGGTGACTGGACATACGGCCGCTTTGAGATGCGCGCTAAATTACCCTCTGGACAAGGTAGTTGGCCGGCATTTTGGATGTTACCTACCGACGAAGTTTATGGCTCTTGGCCCAAGTCAGGTGAAATCGATATTATTGAAGCGGTTAATTTGGGTGTAGTAGATGCCGACGGTAACGAAGAAAAATATGTCCATGGTACTTTGCACTATGGTCGCGACTGGCCGCAAAATGAATCATCCGGTAAGGAATATCTTCTGCCAGATGGTGCCAATCCAGCTGATGACTTCCACACCTACGCCATAGAATGGCAAGAAGGCGAAATTCGCTGGTATGTCGATGGCTATTTGTATGCAACTCAAATGGCTTCAGAAGTGCGTTACAACAGTAAAGGAGAAGCCTCTGGTTTAGTTCATCAAGGTTGGTTCTCTGAATACTTCGATATTGCCACTGGTGAAAAAGAAGTACATTGGGACGCTGCGCCATTTGATCAAGATTTCCACATTCTACTCAACTTAGCAGTAGGTGGAGATTGGCCTTCAAACGTAAACAACCTAGGTATCGATGAAACCGCATTTGCCAACGGACAAAGTTACATTATTGATTATGTTCGTGTTTACGAATGTTCAACCAACCCGATGACGGGTAAAGGTTGCGAAACAGTTCGCGGTGGTTATAAAGATGAAGATGATGCTTTGGTAACAGGCAAGGCTCCGATTCCTGAACCTCCTTCAACAGGAGTGGTTCAAGAACTCACCGTTTTTGCCGATGCGGCCAATCCGGATTGGCCCATTTGGGATTGTTGTGGTGGCTCTACTCCTACTATTGAGACCGATGACGCCGAGCATGGTGCAGTGGCTGAATTTGTGATTGGAGCTGCGCCTACAGTGATGGGTTTTAACACAACCTTACTTGATACGCCTGTGCGTTTTGATGCATCCCCTATGTTAACCGCTGGTGCTTTAACTTTCGAAATGAAAGTTGTTTCATTGCCAAGCGACGCTAACGCGGTGTGGAAATTTAAAATTGAAAGTAACAGTGCTAGTCAGGCAGTTGAACTCGATATCACACAGGACGTTGACGGAAATCCATTGACTGCAGGTACATGGCAAACCTATTCATTTTCTATGCAAGATTTGGCAGATGCAGGTTTGGATTTAACTGGTATCGACGTCATCATGATTTTCCCTGCATGGGGAACAGGTGAAGGCGCGACTTATCGTGTAGACAACGTAAAATTTGCCATCGACTATCCTGAACTGGTGTTATTTGCGGACCAAACCAATATGGAATGGCCCCTGTGGGATTGTTGCGGCGGATCAACACCTGTTGAAGCGATTGATGATGAAGAACACGGCACAGTTGCAGAATTTAGCATTGGTGAAACGCCAACGGTAATGGGCTTCCTATCTGGCGACGGGGTAAAATTCGATGCTAGTTTGTTAGAAGCCGTTGGTGTAATCCAATTTGAAATGAAAGTTGTCACAGGTGCTGCTAACGATACTACGCCTTGGTTGTTTAAAGTAGAGAGTAATGGTGCAGCACAAGCTGTAGAACTGGACTTATCTGCCAGCAACGAAGGGGTTGCCCCAGTAACAGGCGAATGGCAGACCTACACTTTTAACTTACAAGATTTGGCGGATGCCGGCCTTGACTTAAGCGCTATTGATGTGGTCATGATATTCCCTGCATGGGGTGCAGGAGAAGGCGCTGTTTACCGCGTCGATAATGCCAAGATATTCAACCCACCACCTCCCTCAATTACGCTTTTTGCTGACCAAGAAAATGCCCAGTGGCCAATGTGGGATTGCTGTGGTGGTTCAACACCAACTGTTGAAATAGATGGGGATGCAGCACATGGAGCGACGGCTGAATTCCAAATCGGTGCAACGCCAACGGTAATGGGCTTCTTAGCAGAAGATGGCGCAGAGTTTGACGCAACAACCCTATTAACAAGCGGGGTTATTCAATTCGATATGAAGGTAATTGCTACGCCGAGTGAAACTACAGCTTGGGTGTTTAAAGTGGAGTCTTTAGGCGCAGAAACCGCTGTGGAATTGGCCCTTGAAGCGAGTAAAGAAGGCGAAGTTCCGGTAACCGGCGAATGGCAAACTTACACATTTGATCTTCTGACTCTTTCCGACGCGGGGCTGGATATCAGTGCTATCGACGTCTTAATGATATTCCCAGCTTGGGGCACCGGTGACGGCGCAATTTACCGCATTGATAACGTAAAGATTACGTCTGAATGATAGCTCGAAATAAAAACTAATTACTGCTTACTGGGTTTTGTGTCTACACAAAAAGATATAAAGCCCAAAGGGTTTACACAGAATAAAGAACAATTAAGTAGGGCAACTATGAAACATATGACCTTCAAGAAAAAATACTTAGCTGCGTCAATGTCTATGCTTTTAGGTGGGGTTTTAGTACCCGCCGCCAATGCACAAGAAGACGCTGCGGTTTCGCAAGATGATGTAGAAGTGATTCAAGTAAAGGGAATTCGCGGTTCATTGTTACGAGCAATGGACATTAAACGCGATGGACAAGGGGTAGTTGACGCTATTTCTGCTGAGGAAATGGGGAAATTTCCAGATACCAATATCGCTGAATCTTTGCAACGTATTCCCGGCGTGACAATCAGCCGTAAAAATGGTGAAGGTAGCCAAATCACCGTCCGAGGTTTTGGACCTGATTTTAACTTGGTCACCTTAAATGGTCGACAAATGCCAGGGACAGGAAACACCCGTTCTTACGATTTAGAGAATTTGTCTTCAGACGGTGTGAGCGCACTAGAGTTATATAAAACCGGACGCGCTGACGTTCCAAGTGGTGGTTTAGGTGCAACAGTAAATATTATTACCGCCAAACCCTTGAGCAGTCCAGGCTTAAAGTATGTTGTGTCAGCCAAGGGCATTTACGATGAATCGAATGTAGAAGGTGATGATATAACGCCTGAATTGTCAGCTCTTTATAGCAATACTTTTGCTGACAATACGTTTGGTGTGGCAATTTCGTTATCAATGCAAGAACGTAACTTCCAGCAACAAAGTGCAAATGTTCCGGGCTGGCAAGCGGATCAATCTCTTGGCACAACCACTGACTTTATTGATTTACGCCCTGACGCGAGCAGTTTAGAAGAAGATACCATAGACGGCTCATTGGAAGACGGGAAAGCTGGCCACACCTATTTACCTCGTCAAATCTCATACAATATTAATAATGTAGAACGGACACGTGTAAACGGCATGGCGACGCTGCAATATGCGCCACGTGACGATATGACTTTCACTTTAGATTATGTCTACTCTGAATCAGAAACCGCCACATCTGGTCAAGGATTTGGAATTTGGTTTAACTTCGGCGGAAACATAAATTCGTACGAGTTAGATGAGCGAGGTTCGGCAATTAGCTTAACTGAATCAAGCAACGATTTTGCCCACTCAGCTAACGTTGAAACACTGTTAGTAGAAAGCGACTCCATTGGCTTTAACTTTGAATGGCAAGCTACTGATAACTTTCATGTTGAGCTTGATTACCACGACTCTAAAACCACAACAGATAACGGCGCAGATAATGGCACAGGTCACTCTGGCAACGTGATTTTAGGGCCGAATAACATAGTGACAAAAACCTATGATTTCTCTGGTGGCGGCGTCCCGCAGTTTGATATCACCTGGCCGAATGGCGCAGAAGAAGCCGATCCGGGTGATTTTGATCCCCTTTTCGCTCAATTTGGACGTGCAGAAGGCAAGTCAACCATTGAACAAATCCAATTAGATACTGAGTGGGTTAACCCCAACGATAGCTTCCTGACAAAAGTGCAATTTGGTCTAGCCAACACGGACCAATATTTTGGTGGATACTCTGCCAATAACGGTAATGTTGGACCTAATGGTTATAATGGAAACCAAGCCATTTTCCCAGATAGCATGTTCACCCGAACCGATACCGGCGACTTTTTAGATGAGTTTTCAAATGGCGGGAGTAACCTCGTCACTAACTATTACTATACCTTCGATTATGCAGAAGTGATTGCTAGAATGCAGGACTATTTTGGATTTTCAACTGACCCTCTTAATCCTGATTTTGGTACCAATAGCCGTGCAGATTTAACAGAAGAAACCCAAAGCGCCTACCTATCTGCAGATATGTATTTTGAAATTGCAGATATGCCTTTGGATGTGAATATAGGCGTACGTTATGAGCAAACTGACGTTACCAGCTTAGTGTTACAAGATAGCGTGGAAGACTACCTAGTTTGGACAAACCCCACTGAGTGGCAAATGCGCTATCGTGCAAGTGATGGCGGTACTGTGACCTATACCGGCGAGCATGATGTAGTGCTACCTAATTTAGACATTAAATTAGAAGTTACTGACGATATTGTTGCTAGATTCTCTGCCAGTAAAACTATCACTCGAGCACCTCTTGGCAACTTGATAGGCGCGAGATCTCTATCAGGAAGTCCCAAGCCCGGCGGTCGCACCGGCTCTTCAGGGAATACCAACCTACTGCCATTTGAGTCCACTAACTTAGATTTCAGTTTTGAATATTACTATGAAGAAGGCAGTTACGCGTCACTTGGCTATTTCCGCAAAGACGTAAAGAACTTTATTCAAAATACCTTCACTACTATCACAGTTGATGGCCTCCGAGACCCGTATATTGGACCAAGGGCTATTCAAGCTGAAGCAGATTTAGTGGCTAATGGCATACAAGCTACCGATGGCGCGATTTGGCAACAAATCATTGATAATGGCGGCGGCGTAGATGACGATTGTTGTGAAACTCAAATCGTTCGCCAAAGTGACGACGATCCGCTAGTTGAATGGCTAGTCAGTCAACCGTCAAACGGCGAGAAAAAGATGGTAGACGGGATTGAATTCGCGATTCAACATTTGTTCGGTGAAAGTGGCTTTGGCGCTGCCTTTAA
The DNA here is from genome assembly GCF_037478005.1 of Alteromonas sp. M12. NCBI lineage: Bacteria > Pseudomonadati > Pseudomonadota > Gammaproteobacteria > Alteromonadales > Alteromonadaceae > Alteromonas > Alteromonas sp. M12. The sequence continues at coordinate 3,867,019 of NZ_CP144164.1, forward strand.
CATGACATTAGTTGATGGTGACGTGAACTATGACACTGAAAACTTCTCGGTACAGTCTCCATTAAATGGGCTAAGTGATTCAGCAAACGTCCAAGTGTTTTACGAAAAAGACGGTTTATCGGCCAAGCTCACTTATGCATGGCGTGATTCCTACCTAATTGGTATAGGTCAGGCACAAGGCACAGCTGAAGCGCCTCCACAGTTTTTTAAAGAATATGAGCAGTACGATATGAGCATTAACTACGATGTTAACGACAATCTAACCGTATTCTTTGAAGGGCTTAACTTAACCAATGAAACCGAGGAAGGTTACGGACGTTATGAAGAGCAATTCTTGTTTGCTCGTCAATACGGTACCCGTTATAACTTTGGTGCGCGCTATTCATTTTAAGCGCAAATAAGCAAGAAAAAGCCGTCTTAGTGGCGGCTTTTTGTTATTATTTTGTAAATTTACATTTAATATAGAATCAATGTAAAGCGTGGCTGGGAGTATAATTTGTCAACTAATCAAATTCGCAATGTTGTCATCGTAGGGGGTGGCACAGCCGGTTGGCTCACCGCTGGCGTAATTGCCGCTGAGCACATGGCTCATTCAGAACAAGGTATATCAGTTACCCTAATTGAATCACCAGACGTGAAACCTGTGGGTGTGGGCGAAGGAACCTGGCCAACTATGCGCGGAACCCTGCGTAAGATGGGTGTTACCGAGACCGACTTTATCCGCTGCTGCGATGCCACATTCAAACAAGGTGCTAAATTTGCTAAATGGGTGACCGGAGCAAAAGATGATGCCTATTACCATCCACTGGTTTTGCCTCAAGGTTATGAACAAATTAATTTAGCGCCATTTTGGCAACAGCAAGCTGCGCATATTCCCTTTGCCGATGCAGTGTCATTTCAGGGGCAAATATGTGAGCGAGACTTAGCACCAAAACAAAACACTACCCCAGAATTCGCCCATGTTGCCAACTATGCATATCACTTAGATGCAGGTAAATTTGCGGCGTTCCTACAACAGCATTGCACTGAAAAGCTTGGAGTCAAACACATACTTGATACTGTAATCGCAATTAATAGCCATGAAAATGGCGATATTCGAAGCTTATCAACGAAACAACATAATGATCTTAACGGTGATTTATTTATCGATTGCAGTGGATTCCATGCATTATTAATTGGTAAACACTATCAAATACCATTTATACACAAAAAGGACATTTTATTTAATGATGCCGCACTAGCGGTACATGTGCCTTACCCTGATGAACAAAGCCCGATTGCCTCGCATACTATATCTACTGGACAAAGCGCCGGCTGGATTTGGGACATTGGTTTACCTTCGCGTCGCGGTGTTGGCCATGTTTATTCCACAGCACATATCAGTGATGAGCAAGCTGAATTGGAATTGCGTCAGTATATTCGTGAAAGTATTGGCAATAAGGTTGATGAACTTAATGTTCGTAAAATTCCCATTGTGCCGGGCCATCGCGAAACCTTCTGGCATAAAAACTGTGTTGCTGTTGGTTTATCGGCTGGATTCTTGGAACCACTGGAAGCCTCCGCATTGGTATTAGTGGAATTGTCTGCGGCGATGATCAGTGAACAGCTTCCAGCCAATCGCAACGTAATGGATATAGTCGCAAAACGATTCAATAATAAATTTCGTTATCGCTGGGACAGAATCATCGATTTTCTAAAATTGCATTATGTACTGACCAAACGTACTGATTCTGATTATTGGATTGACAATTGCCGAGCTGAAACTATTCCTGAGGGGCTCACAGAACTGATGGAATTGTGGCAACACCAATCACCATGGCACAGTGATTTTACCCAAACCGATGAGGTATTCCCGTCAGCAAGTTATCAATATGTATTATACGGAATGGGCTTTAAAACTCAGCAGTCTAAAACGATTAGACGTTCTGATAATCAGCAAATTGCGCTGGAAAATTTTAGAAAAAACCAGCAAATGACAGAAAAGTTACTCAGAGGATTACCCACCAATCGGGAACTGATTAACAAAATTCATCAATATGGATTGCAACGAATTTAGGTTTAAGTTCACAACTGTTAAAGCGAACCACCTTCACCAAATATTAATTAGGAAAAGCTAATGGCCAACCATCAACTACTGGATAATGTCACCCACAAAGATTTGCAGGTAATCACGGATTTTTTGCCTAACCTTGGCGATGATATTAGTTTTACCAATGTGTTTGTATCTGAGTTTCGTGAAGCTCAGGGCTTGTATCCTCTATTTTTTCACAAACATACTGACACTGGAAAATTCGAAGCTATAGCGCTTTTTGGGTTTGCCCCACTAGAGAACCTTTATCTAAACGATTCAGGCTGGCAGGCCAACTATATTCCGCTAACTATTCGTAGACGCCCTTTTCTGATTGGCTTCCAAAACGTGCAAGTTGATGGTGTACTGAAACAAGATCCCGTGGTATTTGTGGATATGGATAGCCCAAGAGTCAGTCAAACTGCCGGAGAGAAGGTATTTCTGGAACAAGGTGGGCAAAGTGATTATTTGCAAAATATTAATTCTGTACTGCAAACCATTCATCAAGGACATTCTCAAACTGATGAATTTATAGACACCATTATGCAATATGAGCTGATTGAACCGGTTAGTATAAAAGTACAGTTAAAAGACGGCTCTAATCATGAGTTAAATAGTCTTTACAGTGTTAACGAAGAAAAAGTAGCAGCCCTTCAAGGGGATGTTTTACAAAAGTTACACCAACAAGGATACTTACAAATGATGCATATGATGGAGGCGTCCATGTCGAACTTATCATTATTAATTGAAAAGAAAAACGCGTCGTTGTAAGCCCTATGAAATTGCCTTTCGATTCAAAAAATAGCTTAAAAGAAGTGCTTAACAGTACAATAGCCGACTTAAATCAAGCACAACTAAGTAGTTCTTTACCCTGTATTTTTAGAGGTCTAGTGGCAGATTGGCCATCCGTAAAAGCAGGATTAGAATCACCTCAATGTGCAGCTGATTATTTAAATCAATGGGCCAACAACAATCCCGTTCAGGCATTTGTGGCACCGCCAGAAGTGGCTGGCCGGTTTTTCTATAATGACGATTTGCAAGGCTTCAATTTTCAGCCCAAAACCACCGTTTTTAAAACCCTGATTAACGAAATTATTGCGCTTGCTGGGAGCAAGGATTCACCTTCCACTTATCTAGGCTCAACCTCGGTGAATCATATTTTGCCGGGATTCACAGAACATAACAAATTACCGCCATTGCAAGACTCGCCGTTAGTCAGTATTTGGGCTGGTAACCGTTCTCGTATAGCTGCGCACTACGACATACCAGATAACCTTGCATGCAATGTAGTCGGCCGACGTAGGTTTATATTATTTCCCCCCGAGCAGTTAGCTAACCTGTATATAGGTCCGTTGGATTATACGCCGGCAGGACAATCAGCTAGTTTAGTGGATTTTCATCATCCAGATTTCGAAAAATACCCTAAGTTTGCCGAAGCAATTGAACACTGTTTTATCGTTGAACTTGAGCCGGGAGATTGTATCTTCATTCCCAGTATGTGGTGGCATCATGTTGAAGGGCTGACTGAATTTAACGTTTTACTGAACTACTGGTGGCGTCAAGTTCCGGATTACATGGGCACGCCGCTAGATGCACTCAATCACGCAATATTAGCCATTCGTGATCTACCTGAATCGCAACGTCAGGTGTGGCAGGATGTTTTTCAACACTACGTATTTAATCCTGCAGAAAACGCGCATATTCCCGCCACTAGAAAAGGAATATTAAGCCCCTTAGATGAAACCTTGGCGAGACAGCTACGCAGTCAGTTATTAAACAAATTAAACCGATAGTGTAACGAAAAGTCTATACTTTACCTCTACGTGCTTCTAACTGGTCGCGAACTTGTCTAGCTGTGGTTTCCGTGATTGGATAAATCACGATTAACCCTATTGCAATCAGCGAACATACAATTGGGATGCCCGCATCAGCCAAACGCATCAAGGTGATAGTCGTGTGCGATTGTTCTCCGCCAAGTTCAACATCAAACCCCGTAGCAATCAGAATAAAACCACCAGCTGCTAGCGCCACGGCCATGCCCAATTTAACCACCCACCAATAAATCGAACCGAACATCCCCTCGCGACGAGCAAATATCTTTAGTTCATCAAAATCACATACATCAGCAATCATCGAGCCCATAAGTGTGAATAAACCTCCTAAGCCAAATGAAATAAAAGGCACCGGAATAAGAATCAACCAAGGGTTTTCAGGTGTATAACAGAACCACTTTAATCCGTAACCAACGATGGAAAATCCAATGGCAATGAAAAACGCTTTACGCTTGCCATATAAAGTAGAGAGTTTTGCGGTGATGAATATGACACAAAAAGTAGAGATTGCAGAAAGAGTGCCCGCCCAACCAGCGTACTCTGAACCGAGGTTAGTATCACCAGCAAAAACATAATAAATAATCACGTAAAACTGGAACGAAGAAACCATCATAAAGCCATTAAAGACCAAAAAAGTAGCGCCACATAGGCACAGAAAAGGTTTATTTTTCAAGGCCTCGCCAAACCCTTGGAAAAATCCCTTAATACCAGGACTGAGAATTTCAGTGTCGGTTTGAGCGGGTTTATCCAAAATCGCCAAATTAGGTTCTTTTAAGAATATCGCAGGCAAAATACCCACAAAAATCGTAAAGGAACCAATAATAATAGCCAGCCACCCCGCGCCTTGAATCATGTCATCGAACAACTTATCGTTTTGCATGAACCACAAAAACCACGGAGCCATGAGATATGCCATTTGGCCCATGAAGTTTTGCACTGCCATTAAGCGGGTGCGTTCATGATAGTCAGGGGTTAATTCATAACCTAAAGCGATGTAAGGCGTTGCGAATACCGTGTAGGCCAAATAAAAAAACAAAGAACCGATGAGAAAAAACCAGAAATAGAACATTTCACTTTGTTCTCTAGGCAATTGCCAAATCAATGCATAGATAATCCCAGCCGCGATAGCCCCACAAAATATATAGGGCCGCCTGCGTCCCCACTTAGTTTTGGTGTTATCACTGATATATCCCATCAATGGATCAGTTAACGCATCTGTTAGCCGCGGTAACGCACTTACCAAACCAACCAACGCCGGATTCATGGCTAAACCTAAATTTAGCACAATAACCATTCCGCCAATTGCCGCACCAAGCAGGTTATTAACCAGTGCGCCTAAGCCGTAAATGAACTTGCGCAATAAGGGAATTTTGTCTCGATTTGCGGTTACCTGAATAGCGCTTTGGGCAGAAGTCGCGACATTACTCTTGGTCATTGAAATGATTCCGGTGTGTATCAGGTTAAGGTTGAGCGCTCGAATTAACGGGCAGCATAAAACTAGTTAACAATAAAATTACATTTTATCGAGCGCCAGACAAACGAAAAACGGTAAGTTGTGGCAATACACACGTCGAAGCGGTCAAACGGGCAAAGTGATTAAGCAAGGAACTTTGTGTAAAGCGCTATTCAGAAGGAAGAGTAGCAACCGACCGCCTTAACTCTCGGCTAGTCCACTTTGGCTTGTTTAATTTGAATTGTTGTATAAGGGAGTTAAGGTTAATGATAAAAACGTTAACAAAGGCTCTTCAAAAGACGTTGTCGTCTTAGCGAAGAGTTTTTCTTTATGGAATCAGGCAAATCTATGCTTTCAACTGACCAACCTTCATCATCGAACTGTGTAGCTGTTAGTTACTCTGACAGAATCACTCACCTTCTCTCAAAAATGCATATAGATGAGAAGATTGGACAGCTTAGCCAAGTAATGGGCAACGACAGTGTACAACTTGAACAAGATGTCAGAGACGGGCTTGTGGGCTCAGTCATTAATGAAGTCTGTGCGAAGACACTGTCGAAACTGCAACGTATTGCCACAACAGAAAGTCGATTAGGGATTCCGCTGTTAGTCGGCAGAGACGTGATCCATGGCTTCAAAACAATATTCCCAATTCCGTTGGGCCAAGCAGCAAGTTGGGATCCAGTATTAGTAAAAAAAGCCGCACAAATTGCCGGCAAAGAAGCCTCAAATGTAGGGATTAATTGGACGTTTGCTCCGATGATAGATATTAGTCGCGACCCTCGCTGGGGACGTATAGCTGAAAGTTTTGGTGAAGATCCTGTGTTATCTTCGATAATGGGAGTGGCCATGGTGGAAGGTTTTCAGGGCGATAACTTGCAGAGTTCAACAGCCATTGCCGCCTGTGCGAAACACTTTGTAGGCTACGGAGCTTCGGAAAGTGGTCGAGATTATTGCACCACCAATATTCCACAAAATGAGCTACGTAATATTTATTTCCCGCCCTTTAAAGCCGCCGCCGATGCAGGTGTTGCCACCTTTATGTCGTCTTTCAGTGATTTAGACGGTTTACCTGCCAGTGGTAATAAATGGCTAATGGACTCAATATTACGTAAAGAGTGGCATTATCAAGGCTTTGTAGTGAGTGATTGGGAATCCATAGCACAATTACAAATTCATGGTTTGACCGAAAACGCTGAAGAGTCCGCCTTCACAGCATTTGACGCGGGTATTGACATGGAAATGGTCAGCACTACCTATCGTGAAAATCTTTCGAGCTTGCTTGAAAACAACAAGGTGAGTGAACAAGAAATTGATCAGCGGGTACTCAGAATACTTCATTTAAAAGAAAAGTTAGGCCTATTCGATCTTGACTATGAGGCACACGAAAAGCGCAGAGCCCATCAACAAGGCCCCTTGTATTACGACAATAACGACTTAGAAATAGCCAAACAATTAGCGCTAAAAAGCTGCGTACTACTGCAAAACAATAACCAAAGGTTACCGCTAAACTGTAAAAAATTAACCAGTATTGGCTTAATTGGACCTTTGGCGGATGACGGTTACGAGCAACTAGGCACTTGGATTTTTGATGGTGAAGAAGAACATAGTATTACCCTTAGACAGGCCCTTAACGATGCCTTGGGTGAACAGGTAACGCTAAATTACGCCAAAGGATTACAAAATACCCGAACTCACAATACTGATTTAGCTTTCGACGCCATCGAGATAGCCAAAAAGTCAGATGTTGTGGTTTTATGTTTGGGGGAGGAATCCATTTTATCTGGCGAAGCCCATTGCCGCGCTGAGCTTGATTTACCGGGACAACAGCAGTGGTTAATCGAGAAAATCGCCGCTACTGGTAAACCTATAGTACTGGTAATTATGGCAGGAAGACCACTCACCATAGAACCCATTTTGGATAAGGTCGATAGTATTCTTTATGCCTGGCACCCAGGCACTATGGGAGGACCTGCGATTTCCGATTTACTATTAGGAAAGTCATCGCCATCGGGAAAATTAACAGTCTCATTTCCCCGAAAAGTGGGGCAAATTCCAATTTATTACAACCAAAAGCATAGCGGTAAACCGGCTACCGAAGAACAATGCATTCACATGAATGATGTTCCAGAGCGCTCCCCACAAACCTCACTGGGAATGGCAGCAACGCATTTGGATACCCATTTCTCGCCTCTTTTTGAGTTTGGTTTCGGGTTATCCTATGGGTATTTTGAATATACGAATTTAACTTTGAACAAAAAGTCCTTCTCATCTGGCGAACAAATCAAAGCCCAAGTGACCATCAAAAATGCCGGACGCTATGCTGCAGAAGAAATTGTACAAGTGTATGTTCGAGATTTAGTTGGCAGTGTCACCCGCCCAGTAAAAGAGCTCAAACAGTTTAAACGTGTTTTTATTCCTTCTGGTCAAAAAGTCGATGTTGTTTTTACACTGGAACAATCTGAGTTGGCATTCTATGATCGTCACATGCAATTGAATATTGAAGCTGGTAAATTTCAATTATGGATTTCAGGTAGCGCCAAAGCGAGCTTAATAACGGAGTTTGTATTAACCAATGGTTAAACTAAATAGCGGATTTAATCAGCAAATAATTGACCATGTGGAGACACTTCTCTCGTCGATGACATTGCCGCAAAAGATCGGTCAAATGACTCAAACAGAGCGCTCTACTTGCTCTGCAGAGGAGATATATCAATATCATATTGGTTCAGTTTTAAGTGCAGCAGGTTCAGCTCCAAGTAACAACGAATTACAAGACTGGTTGGATATGACCGACGCCTATTGGCTGGCGTCAATGAAAGCCGATGAAAACCACTTAGCTATCCCGATTATTTATGGTGTCGATGGGATACACGGTAACAACAACGTTAAAGATGCGGTCATTTTCCCACACAATATTGGCTTAGGGGCAAGTGCAGACTTTGAGCTTATTGAAAACATCGCAAGGGTAACTGCCAAAGAAGTTTGCGCAGTGGGTGTCGATTGGGTTTTTTCACCTAATTTAGCCGTTGCTCAGGACTATCATTGGGGGCGAACCTATGAAAGTTTTTCCGAGGATACTAATTTAGTCTGTCAATTTGCCAGCGCAATGATCACAGGCCTACAAACCGACTTAACCCATTCTGGAGTGCTAGCCTGCGCTAAACACTGGATCGGTGATGGCGGCACTAAGCATGGAATCGATCAGGGAGATACATTACTCGATTGGCAAGATTTAGAACGAATTCACATCCGCCCCTACTACCAAGCAATTGAAGCTGGCGCACTGTCTATTATGGTCTCTTTTAGCAGTTGGAATGGTGACAAGTGTCACGGCCATGGCCATCTACTCACCAGTGTTTTAAAACAAAAAATGCAATTTCCAGGATTTCTAATTTCCGATATGCAGGGTATCGATGATCTTGCTGCAGACTTTTATTTGGCGGTAGCGCAAGGGGTCAATGCAGGGATAGACATGTTCATGGTGCCTGATAATTGGAAAGAATTTATTGAACATTTAAGCGCCCATGTGGAATTAGGAACAGTTTCTATTGAACGTATAAATGACGCTGTACGAAGAATTTTATCAGTCAAAATGGCTGCCGGGTTATTTGATAAACCTCAACCATCAAAGCGTGCATTGGCAAAAGATGCTAATTTTGGTTCAAAACTGCATCGTGATATTGCCCGTGAAGCGGTTCAAAAATCATTGGTGTTACTAAAGAATCAACACGCCATCTTACCAATTAGCAAACAAGCAAGGGTGTTGGTAACAGGAACCAATGCAGACAATATAGGTCATCAATGCGGTGGTTTTACACTTTCTTGGCAAGGCATTGATGGTAATCAAGAGTTTCCAGCGGCAACCTCAGTCTGGCAGGGGATCAAAGCACTCAATGCTAACGCTGAATTGATACCCGAGTCAAAAATAGCCGCAGTCAAACAGCAAGATTTTGATGTCGCAATAGTGATTGTAGGCGAGCGGCCTTATGCAGAAGGACTAGGCGACATTCGTTATAGTGACAATGTGATGTTCGAGTCAGGTAAACAAATAAATGGAAAACTACAAATCCAGTCGGCATCAGGTAACTCTTTAGCGTTAAGCATGATTGACCCTCTGGCGATGAAAACTATTGATTTGTTAGTTAACAAAGGAATACCCGTAGTGACTTTGTTGGTTTCCGGTAGGCCATTGCTAATTAATCCTGAGTTGGACCAATCTGCGGCCTTTGTAGCAGCTTGGCTGCCGGGATCAGAAGGCGCAGGTATCGCAGATGTTATATTTGGTGATGCCTCCTTCTCAGGGCAACTGAGTTTCAGCTGGCCTGAAAATTCTCTGGATGCCACAGACGCAGACAATGCCAGCTACCAAATAAAATTCCCCATCGGTTATGGTTTGACCTATGGAACCCCCACCCCACTAAAAACAGCAAGCTAGAGTTATGTCTCATTTTGCGATTTTAGAGGCAATACATGACATTCCAGTTTTACAATTTTCTGAGTAAAACTATTGAGTATTGTCAGATAACCCTGCGACAGAACGAGATACATTTTCAGCGCCCTCTTTAATTTCATGAATGGCCGTTTCAACTGCTTGTAATAAGTCTGTGCCTTTTTTTGCGGTATCAGAAACGGAATTGATATGACGAGTAACCTCATCCGTCAATTCTTGATTCAAACGCACCACATCGCCAATTTCATTGGTAGAATTACTTGTGCGAGCAGCCAGTTGACGAACTTCATCCGCGACAACCGCAAAACCTCGCCCTGTATCCCCAGCCCTTGCTGCTTCAATTGCGGCATTCAGTGCTAACAAGTTAGTTTGATCGGCGATAGAGCTTATTGTCGAGACAATACTACCAATCAAATTTGACTGATTGCCCAAGCTTTCAATTAACTTTACAGACTCTATAACTTCTTGCTCTATTGCGCTGGAATTAAGAACGGCATTTTTTAACGTTTCTGAGCCTTGCATAGCAATTTGAGCAGTTTCAACTGCAGTAGAGTAAGCCACTTCTGCTGCTTCAGACACAGCTAAGTTTTGTTTCACCCGGTCGGAAATATCTGCCGCAAACTTAATGACTTTAATAACTTCTCCGGTCTCTGATTTTATAGGGTTATAAGTGGCTTCTAACCATATTTCTTGACCACTAAACGATTTCCTGACAAACATTCCAGAGGTTAGCTTGCCACTTTCTAAATCCTCCCAAAAAGTCGGGTTGTCTTGATAAAACTGATCTGAACAAAAGATTCTGTGATGTTTTCCCTGTATATCTTCTAGCGTGCAGTCCATGGTTTGTAAAAAGTTTTGATTGGCATACAAAATATTCCCTTGAGGAGTAAACTCTATGACCGCCATTGACAAATCTAGGGCTTTACTTATCGCAAGTTGAGTTTGTAACGCGGTATATTGTTGGGTCACATCCGTCGCAATTTTAACTATTTTAGTCACTTTACCGGCATGAACAATCGGAAAATACGTTGCATCTAACCATAGTTGTTGGCCATGTTTATTTAGCCTTGGAAACGTCCCTGAAAAACTTTCGCCTGATTGCAGCTTCTGCCAAAACTCATAATATCCTCTAGAATTAACATACTCATTGTCGCAGAACATACGATGATGTCGTCCTACAATTTCATCATTATTAAATTGAACTACGGAAAGAAATAACGAGTTGGCCATCAAAATCGTTCCATCGGGAGTAAATTCAATATAAGCAACATGATTTTGGATTGAACTGACTAATGAAACCTGTTCGCTCAAGGTGTTTTCTAAGGTAACTATTTTTTGTTTTAGGTCACGGTTAAACATTACAACTTCTCAATTTGAACCGTCAATATGACGGTGTAGTGCGAATATGACAGTGTTTTGCGGCCTCAATGAGGCAACATGTATTTTCAGCTAAAGCTCGAATAATTTTTGCTCAATTAGATTTTATAACGCTGTTTAAGCAACTCGGTCCCGAGTAAATACGCTTTAGTGAAGCTGTTTATTTTTATTATCAAAAATAAACTAACATAAAAGCCAAACAAAACAATTCAAACAGTATGCTAATTGCTAGAATAAAACGTTAAAAATCATCATGGTAAGTATTACTACCGACAGGTGGGTTTAATTTTTCCCCATAAAATACTTGTGGGTAAAAATTCTTTTATTAAAGAATTACAATATATTGGGAGTAATCAATGCAAGAGAAGTTAGTCAAGGTTAACGGTGTAAATATTGCCTATCAGCTACATGGAATACCTTCAAATCCTACCATCTTACTCATTCATGGTTTAAGCACTCCGTTAACCGGCTGGCCAATAGAACTAATCAAACTTTTGGTAGCCGCTAACTTCCAAGTATTATTGTTAGATAATCGTGATATTGGTCGCTCTGAAGACTTAAATCACTTAGGTTTGCCTAATTTAGTTTGGACGTTGTTTAAATACAAAATGGGGCGGTCTCTCAAGGTCCCATACCAGCTGCATGATATGGCAAAAGATGTTAGTGCATTAATCGATGAACTTAACCTTTCCAAGGTGCATGTAGTTGGGGCGTCAATGGGGGGGATGATCGCGCAATTGTTAGCGATTCATCATCCTCAGCAAATTAAAACATTAACTTCGATTATGTCCACCACTGGAAACCCCGAGTTACCGACTGTGCATAGATCAATTAGGCCGCTTTTAATCAGTAAACCCAAGTCACGCCGGTTCGAAGATGTGCTAAACCACCATGTATCAAAGTGGCGCGCCATAGAAAGTCCCGACTATCCGGCCGCTAGCCCATATTTACAAAATTACGTCCAGAGCATGCTACAACGAGGCATACCTTCCAGAGGGGCGGCGAGACAATTTTTGGCTATTTTAGCCGCTGAAAATAGAGAGCCAGCACTGTCCAAAATAACCACGCCAAGTTTAGTAATCCACGGTGACAGTGATAAATTAGTGCATGTGGCGGGCGGAAGGGCGACAGCTGAATCAATCCCAAATAGTAAACTGAAAATTTACCCTGGAATGGGACATGATCTACCGGTGCAGCTGATTCCCAGCATTGCCAGTGAAATTATTCAGCACGCTAGGGAACATCATTGATTAATAGCTTATCGCGTCTTTAAGACAACCTAGATTAACCTTTGCGCAGCAGGTTCTAATGGCTATTTGGTTGTTTAAAACTAGTCTTCTTGAAAACGGTTTTTCACGTCCAACATTTTGTCTAAATTTTGCTGAAATAGCTCAACGATTTTGGGATCAAAATGTTTACCCTTTTGTTCTTGCAAAAACTCCATGGTCTTTTCAATTGTCCAAGCTTCTTTGTATGGACGTTTGCTAGTGAGCGCATCGAAAACATCGGCTAATGCGACAATACGACCATGAATAGGTATATCTTCTCCAGACAACCCTTTAGGGTAGCCGCTACCATCCCATTTTTCGTGATGAGTCAAAGAGACGACTTTTGCTAAATCGATGAGTTCTGAATCCGATTCACCTAAAATCTCAGCGCCAATTTCTGGGTGCTTTTTCATTATCTCGAATTCTTCAACAGTAAGCCGTGCCGGTTTGAGCATTATTCTATCTGGGATACCTATTTTTCCGATATCATGCATAGGCGCAGCGTGAAATAAGTCATCTGCCGCACTCTCAGAAAATCCATAAGCCAGAGCTAATAATCTAGAGTAATGACTCATGCGAACTACGTGCATTCCGGTTTCGTTGTCTTTATATTCTGATGCTCGACCCAAGCGTTGGATAACTTGCAAACGTGTGCGACGCAACTCCTCTGCATCGACTAAAGATAAATGAGTAGCGACACGGGCTTTTACTACAGCTGGGGAAATAGGCTTGGATATGTAATCTACCGCGCCCACTTCAAACCCTTTAGCTTCGTCTGTAGCATCCGCTAACGCAGTAATAAAAATGACTGGAAGATGTTTGGTTAATTCGTTGGATTTAAGCACGGTGCATACTTCATATCCAGTCATTCCTGGCATCATAACGTCTAACAAGATTAAATCAGGTTTAACTTTTTCGACCAGATCAAGTGCTTCAAATCCGCTTTTCGCAAAGGTTAGAGAATAAGACTCTCTTAAGATTTGATTCAGTATCCTCAGGTTAGCGGGTTCATCATCTACCACCAGAAGTTTTTGTCGATTAACTGCTGTATACATAGTCTATTCCCATCTCTAACTGACGCGCAATTCACTTTGCATTTGTTCAATTAAATTAATTGCTTTTTCGAATTCGAAATCATTTAAGACTTCGACAATTTCAACCATTTTTGCAAACAATGGATGCTTATTCTGTGAAGACAATTTATCAATTAGTAATTCATCAAACTCATTTTTTCTGACAATCTCAACTAATTGATCTAATACTAGTAACAAAGCGTCATTACTCAAGAATTCATCTTCTTCAACCAAACCTTGGTTCATCTGTTGATTTCGCATACCGATAATTTTTGCAATTTTATGCAGCTCATCCATCATAGATTGAACCATTTTAAGCAAGTTTGTAGCGTCGGCTTTTTCGATATTATTTTCCAGCTCAGACGCAATCCCCGCAAATTTAGCTAATGATAAGTTGCCTGCAACTCCTTTCAACGCATGAACGCTTTGTTCAAGTTCGGACCATTCTGCGATTTCAATAAAAAACGTTAATTGTTCTAATTTGGCTTCACAGTCGCGAATAAACTCGCTGACTTGTTGAAATAACGTGGTTTTAGAGCCCCATAATTTCGTGCCTTTATCAATATCTATTGATAATAAGTGGTCCAACTGTTGTTCGACAGAAATAGTGTTATCGACATCTCGATGTAACTTCAATACTTTAGCAATTTCAAAAGTAAGCAGTTCAAAGTTAACAGGTTTGTTAGCAAATCCTTCCATTCCCGCTTCTAAAGCAGACAGACGATCTTTTTCTAGCACACTGGCCGTTAGCGCAACAATGGGAATATGCCGTAATTTTTCTAGCTGTTCTTGCTCCCTGCGTTTTTGTGCCGCGCTTAGCCCGTCCATCACTGGCATTTGAATATCCATCAGTACCACGTCAGGTTTGTCATTTCGCATCCGAATCAGGGCTTGTTCTCCGTCTCGAGCGGTAATAACAGTATGCTCAGCACGAGTTAACAAAATCGTTAGTAAATCAATGTTCTGTTGCAGATCATCAACCACTAAAATGCGTAACTTGGGCAGTTTGGTTGGCAATAGTTTTTGGGCTTTTTGGCTTCTACCATTTACTTTCTTAAGTGGCAGCGTGAAGGTAAATACGGAGCCAATATTCAATTGACTCGTAGCGGAAATAGTTCCCCCCATCAGTTCAACCAACTGTTTACTGATAGTCGTGCCAAGACCTGTGCCACCAAAGCGTCGACTCATTGATTCGTCAGCTTGCTCAAAGGCTTCAAAAACGTTTTGCAATTGTTCTTCTGACATACCAATACCGGTATCTTTTATTTCAAATTTGACCATGTCATCAGTATGTTTTGACAACATAATAGTGACGCTACCCTTGTGGGTAAACTTGACCGCATTGCCGACTATATTGGTTAGAATTTGGCGAATTCGATCAGGCACACCATTATAGTTACCGGTGATATCAGTGGCGATTTCAAGATCGATAGAGACCCCTTTTCGCTGGGCTTGTAGCCATAAAGTTGATACCACGGCGTCAATTTCTTCGACGATAGAAAAATCGCGATATTCTAATTGAAACTTGCCTTTATCTAACTTGGCGCTATCCAAAATATCATTCAGAATATGCATCAAAGATTTAGCGGATTGATTAATCGTAGTGACATGCTTTTTCTGGGTTGAAGATAGTTCACTATCAAGCAGAATGTCGCTAAAGCCAACAACTGCATTCATGGGAGTGCGAATTTCATGACTCATATTCGCTAGGAAAGCAGCACGAGCAGAGGCTGCTTGTTCGGCTTTGTTCTTAGCCTGCACCAACTCTTGCTCAATAGATTTTCGTTGGGTGATATCCATAATAAACCCATCAAGATAACTTTCACTGCCATCTTCGCTGCTAATCGCGCGACCATAGCCCAGCATCCATTTCGTCTCACCAAACCTATCAATAACTCGATAATCAATCACAAAACCATCAGGGTTATCAAAATCGGTTTCCATAATATGTTCGTTATCATCAGGATGAATAAAATCCGCAAAACGACGTTGTCCTTTGGGTAAAATAAAATCTTTTGCAGGGTAGCCGAGGATATTCTCCACTTCATCACTGATAAATAAAAATGGCCATTCTGCTTGATTTAAACAGCGATAAGCTATGCCTGGTAGGTTACTCAACAGCGAACGAAAACGCGCTTCGTTTTCACGTATCTCAGATTGCAGTTTTAGTCTTCCACGTAAATCACGTAAAAACGCAACGAATAGGTGTTGGTTTTCAATTTCAACGTGACCTATATGTAACCTTACGGGAATAGTTTGCCCTTGCTTAGTAAGAGCCTCAACGTCTCTGCTTGCACCAATAATTTTAGCTTCTCTGGTGCGCAAATAATTACTGATGTAGCTATCATGTTGGTCATGATGTGGAGCGGGAACAACTTTGTTGACGTTTTTACCAATTAAATCCTCTGCCGACCAACCCAATAAGCTCTCGACTGAACGATTTACACTGATTACTTTGCCCCATTCATCGATAGTGATGATTCCATCTACAGCGGTATCCATAGTTGCCACTAGGCGCTTTTCATTCTGTAACGAACGAGCTGAAATATCTTTATATTTGAAAACGAAATTCAGCGCGATTACCAGCGCGATAATAACGACTGTAATAAACGCGATAGCAAGTGCCAGGAAAAATGAAATGTGTTCAGATTGCTGTGATAACTCCATTCCTTCAGGTAACACAAAACGGGCTGCGGCCATGCCGGTATAATGCATAGCGGATATTGCAATCCCCATTACCACACTGGCAATGCATATCTTAGAAAATTCACTTAACTTAATTTGGGTAAACTTATCTAAGCCAAAACGAAAATAAAGTGCGACAAAAGCTAAACCAACTGCGACTAAAATAGATAGCATAAACATTGGTAAGTCATAACGAAGTAATGGCGCCATTTCCATGGCCGCCATTCCAATATAGTGCATAGCGCCTATGCCTGACCCTACCAAAATCCCGCCTAATATCAGTTGCGCTCGACTTATGTTGTCTTGCATGAGGAGATTTTGAGCGACCCAAGACGCAGCTATCGCAGGTATCAATGAAATTAGTGTTAACGACACGCCATAATTAACATCAGTACATAAATCAAATGCCAACATACCAATAAAATGCATCGACCAAACACCACCTCCCAAGGCAATGCTACTAACCATCAATGCTAATTGTCGTCGTTTAGGCGATAATGTGTTAGCTGCTTGGTAACCCACTTGAAACGCCATAAATGAAGCAAACATAGCAATAAATACCGACAGGGCAACCAACCAGAAATTATATTCTCCGATGACTAACAAATTATTTGGTACTGCTTCAAAAACATTTTTAATATTGTTATTCATTCAAGCGGAGCCTTGTCCTTACAGCATTTTGCCATTGCTAAAGATTACTTTTGTTTTCATGGAAGGAATTCTCAGCCTAACACGCGTTTAATATTTAAACTAAAATCGTTAGCTTAACCGAGACAGGAATAAACGTCTAAAGGGCAAAGTATGTGAAGTTTAGTTGATCTTTTAGCGATTACTTTTATCAAAAACAATCATTTTAATCTGTTGTTTTGCATAGTAGCAATGAACCCTAAATGCGGTCAATTAACAACTCTTGAACTACAACTCTACAACATAAACTAAGGTTCGTCTCGGCACGCCTAGTTAAAAGGTAACAATAATAGCCATAAGCAAATTTATGAGACCGAAAACAAGAGTAAAAAGGTTGTTTAGCAACAGCTGAAACGCGTTTATTTAGCGACTTATATACAGCAGAACGAGGTTTTGAAGGGGAATAAGACGAGCAACTTAACTTCTTGGGCCATTCTCTATTTTAATAAGTACTCCGTCTCGAAATTCCAAAATCTTATGAAATTGACCTTTTGGTTGCTTGTAAAGATAGCGCTCTAGTTTAACGCCACGGTGTTTTTTCTGCTGGGTAGTTAAGTCTTCTTTAAAACTAGGTTCGCCACAGGTTAAAATTACATCCAAGGTAGTGTCACCGGTTTTAATTAACTTTGAGCCACAACGCAACGTATCAGCATAAACAGAATGGCTCAAAATGCTGGCGCAGATCAACAGTCCGAAACCTAATTTATTGCGAAATCCAAACACCATTGCTTCTCCATGAATTAACTTTATAAACTGCAACCCCACTGACTTTAGCAAGTCAGTGGGGAAAATCAACGAGGGAAATGGGGCTTTTACTACCATGACTATTTTAGGTGTAAGCTTTAATTCGCTTAATTTCGTTATCTAGAAGGCTGTTCATTGATTCCATTGTATTGCTGGCCATAGTGAAATAGCTGTCGCCATCAATATTAATATCTGTAGGTTGGATGAGTTCCTGTTTAATAGTCCCAGTCAATATTTTACACGCGTTTCTGGCTTCAACGATTAAACGTTTGCTCTCCTCATTTGAAAGACCGGCCAATAGGCTAAAAGAAGTCATCGAGTATTCTTGAATTTTCTGTTCAAGATATTTCAGCTTATTTTTGTCCTTATTGGTTATCTCACCTGAAGCGGCAACGGCTATTCCTATTGCTCGAGCCTGACCGATAAACTCGACAGCCATAGGTAACTCTTTCCAAATACATTGCAGATCTAAAATCTCTCTGGGTAACTTGTGCGTCTTTTTCCAATCATCAGCAGCAACTTCCATTAACCTTAAGAGGTTTTCTATCAAACTAGTATGTTGCGTAAAACTCTCTGCGATAGTTAACGAAAAACCATTTTTTTCAAGACGTGGCCAATGGTCAATAAAACTCAGCCAGCGAGACTGTTTGTTAAATACGTCATCTTTGTCTAAATTTACTATCCCTAGATCAATTTTTTGGCGCAACTCAATAATTAATGGCTCGACTCGCAGATTACCATTTAAATAGCCGACACTGAGTCCTCGGTGACGCTGCAAGTTGCCGATTAAACTGCGGAGTTGGGTAATCACATCCAGAGCGCGGATCAACCTAATACGGTCCGTAATTCTCGTATAAGCTCTAACGAAAACCAAAGCGAATATTAAAACGGTTAATATGATGGTAAAAGTTTCTAACATGTATATCCTAAATTGGGTAACAGAACGAAAAATAAGCTAATCGCTTTGTAATCTAAATTGCTTATAACTAATCAACACTTTTTAACCAATGAATAAAAAGTCGACGGGCCTTATCACCTATAAATTAGAACTGTGAATTTGTTTAAGCGCTTAAAATCAACATTACTGTTAACAAAGCAATTATTAAGCCACTGCGATATATAAATGCTGGAAGACATTGATTGATAATAAGCAAAACCACTTTAAATAGACAACTAACAATCTGTTGACAAATATCAGGCTATTTTTTACTTTTTAATATGAGAATCGGCTAAGACGAACAATATTTATTGCACACTGCCAGCTCCATCGCCCCATTTTGGTGCGCCCTATTTCCCTTTTAGCTTTTCAGAATCATAGTTTACTGACATTTGGCAGTATTTCAGATATTGGCCGTGTATCGAAAAAAAGACAGCAAATCCCAATTCCAATTCCAATATACTCTAAAGATTAGGGAGTGATGAAGGTTACAGTCTTTTCGCAACTTAGATTAGTAAGTGTATGATTGGAAAATTGAATGGCAAGCTTGCCATTGTTTTTTGCCTCACGTATGGATTTTTCCAACCCTTGTTTCAAGCTTAAATGTCGCTTATTGACATAGTGATAAAGTGGCAGTTTAGATACTTGGCTGGGTAAAAATTGAAACGAATCATAGCTAGATGCACATAGTATTTTTTGCGCTTCTATATCGGTGGCAAAAATTGCATCCAACAGTCCGGTATCCAATTTTTTTGCTATTGAATTAATGTTTTCAATAAAATGGCACTCAATGCTAGATTCAGCACAAAAGTCTACTGCACCGCGGAAACTAGATAAAACGCCGACGATAGAAGATTCATCAACTTTACAATCATTTTTATTTAAACAAAAAAATCCAATCTGCAAATGTCCGATAGACTCATCGATTTTAATTAATTGACTAAAGTGCTCCCCTACCACATCAAGCCGAAACCCTTCAGCATCTAAAGTTCCTTCGTTGACCATCTTCAATCCTCGTTTTGACGGATAAAATGTAAACGAAGGCGTGATATCCACTGCCTGATAAATATCAGTGTAATATTGAGTAAGATGCGTCGCTTCAATATCGTCTTTAAATAAATCCAAAATATTGACAGTGTAATCTTTCGATTTCACAGGGAATGCAACCGATATAAAAATTAAAATCAATAGTAATTTCATAATTTACCAATTCACTTGAACCAATACGATTTTAGCAGAGATACTATTTTAATGCTCATAACTCACTCAATTTGGGGAATATTTTCAACATAAATTTTAAACTCTAAATTTGGTGTACTTTTTGCTTTTTGAGCTGCACTTACTTTGTTTCTGACGTTTTTAATGATGTCCTGTTGTTGCTCCATATCCTTCAAAGACTTCACTTGATTGATCTATTAATCTCGTTAGACACTGTTTCAAATTCAAATCGAGCAACCTGCTAGCGATTAGACGTGTTCAAACCTTCACAGGATCCCAAAAATGTTCAAAATTTCTACCTTGTTTATTGTTATCTTCACTGTTAATTGTTTTGCTTCACCGCAAAACGCAGAAAAATATGGTCCTAGAGAGTTTCCAAATGGCGAAAAATGGACCGCAATAGTCGCAGCATATTCACCAGAGATCCAAGCTATCGACGCGGCTTTTTCGAAAATACCTGATGCCCAGATTGAGCAAACATTGACCATAAAAGGCGTTAAATATCAGTTAGGACACTTTAAAGGTGAGCCTATTGTGATCTTTACCACCGGCATTAGCGTGCCTAACGCAGCAATGACGATGCAAATGGCATTAGACTACTTTCCAATTGATAGAGTTTTAATGATGGGAATAGCAGGTGGCGTGAACCCGGCTTTTCAACCCGGTGACATCGCCATTCCTGAACGTTGGTACTTTCATGATGAATCCGTTTACGCTAATCCACAAGCAGATAATAAAGGGGGTTATATACTGCCAGACTATTACGAACATGCGCTAAAACGCTACGAGGAACGTGAACAGAATGATCCTAATGCGCCTGCATATGAAAATATTGGTTTTATTCATCCTGAAGAAATGTCAGTGATTAAACAAGGCTGGTCAGAACCGCGACAGATGCCCTATTTCACCGTCACCCCAGAACTATTAGATTTAACCCACAAAGCCCTATCTTCAATGGACGATATAAAAATGCCTTCTGGACACCCTATCAATATAAAGGTAGGTGGTAATGGAGTTACCGGCTCAGTGTTTTTAGATAATGCCGAATATCGAAATTGGCTACAACGGGTCTATGATGCGCAAGTCGCAGAAATGGAATCAGCTGCAGTTGGGCAAGTGTGTTTTGTAAATGACGTAGATTGGATTGTAATACGCTCAGTGAGTGATTTAGCAGGTGGTCAGCAAGGTAAAAATGTCGAAAACGTATTTGATGGAATTGCATCAGGAACCGGAGCTCAGTTGCTGATTGGGTTGTTAGATCAAATTGTCAAATTTCAATCTGAACTTCCTTCTCAATCTCAATAAAGCCAATTTACACAATCCAACTTAAATAGCATTTATAGTTTAAGAGACCTTTTAGTTAAAAGGTCTTTTTTGTTTAAAGCCGCAAAAAACCTAATTAAATTATCCAGTAACACGCAATTTCTCCCCTCTCCACGCCCTCTATTGAGAATGGTTCGTATTCATATTTACATTACGGTTAATTTTATGTAGTATTTCGGCGATAAATTTTAGCCCTCGCAAATCAACAAAAATCGAGGTTGCCAGCATTGTTAAATGGCATTGATGTTTCAGACGGTGCCATTAAGTTTATAAGTAAATTAGCTTAACAATATTAGACATAAGGTAGGGCAATGGGATTTTCATTGGGTACAGTTAGGCAGTGGCATTGGATTAGCGCCTCTGTATGTATGGTGGGTATGCTACTTTTCGCAGTAACTGGCATTACCCTTAACCATGCAGCTGACATACCAGCCCAACCTACATTTAATAGCGTAGAAGAACAGGTGCCAGATGTCATTATGAAGCAGTGGTTAAGTGCAAGTGAACAACCGCAAAAGCTATCTGTTGAAATCGAAGACTGGCTCTATTCAAATCATCAAATTGTTCTGCCAAGTCACTACAGCAGCGAATGGGATGGCACAGAATTTTATCTGCCATTGCCCCGTCCTGGGGGCGACGCTTGGTTGGCCCTCGATGCCGAAACTGGGGAATTTGTTTACGAAGATACGGACAGAGGCTGGTTAGCATACTTCAATGATTTACATAAAGGCCGCGACAGCGGCACGGTTTGGCGTTGGTTTATCGATATCTTTGCCGGTGGTTGCATTATTTTTAGTGGCACTGGCTTAATTTTGTTGTGGCGTCAATCTTCCCATAGGCAGTCAACAGCGCCATTAGCGGCTTTAGGAGTGTTAATCCCGCTAGTGCTTATGCTGCTGTTTATTCACTAAAAGAGTAACTATATGTTCATACCCAAAAAGTTATTAATTATAAGCGCTACTTTAAGCATGTTTTCTAGTTATGCGAATAGTCAGAAGTTAGCACTTGAGATCGATATCCCGCAGTTAAATGTAGCTGAATATCATAGTCCTTACGTCGCCGTTTGGTTGGAAAACAAGGCCCGAAAATCTACCCAAATCGCAGTATGGTATGACGTTAAGATGGCAGACAATGAAGGTCAGGAATGGTTGAAAGACATGCGCCAATGGTGGCGCAGAGGGGGGCGCAGCTTGAATTTACCCTACGATGGCCTAACGTCGGCCACAAGAGGCCCAGGAAGTCATCAAATTAGTATCGACCTAGATAAAGATGAATTGAAAGGGCTAGAGCCTGGGGATTATAAATTACGCATTGAAGCGGCACGAGAAGTCGGTGGCAGAGAGTTGATAGAGATACCACTGACGTTACCGCTAGATACTTCTACTTTACCTATTTATAAAAGCGGTAAATCAGAGCTGGGTAATATTAGCTTGAATTTACAGACTAACGATTAACCATTTACTGGAGTAAATTACATGAAAACCACACATTTATTAAAACTTTTAGCTGCGGGCATGCTAACTGCTTCAGTCGCGATGCAAGCCCAAGCGCATAGAGCATGGATGTTGCCTAGTTCGACAGTATTGTCAGGCGATGCGCCTTATGTGACCTTTGACGCAGCAATTTCCAATACATTATTTTTTCCTGATCACGTAGCCATGAATCTAGCCGGCGTGAAGGCATATGGACCTCAAGGTAACGCCGTAGAACTTCTAAATGCGGCAAAAGGTCAATATCGCAGTACCTTTGATATTCAATTGAATCAAGAAGGCACATACAAGCTAGCCACCAGCAGCGGCGGTTTACGTGCTATGTGGGAAGACGAAGATGGTAAACGTAAAATGTGGCCAAGACGTGGACAAACAGCTCAGGATTCTGAATTCGCCACAGCTGTTCCTAAGGACGCAAAAAAATTACGAGTTAGCCGCAGTTATCGTCGGGTTGAAACCTTTGTAACCTTAGGTGCACCAAGCGACGACGTTTTTGCCCCTACCAATCAAGGATTAGAAATGGTCCCGCTGACTCACCCAAATGATTTATATGCCGGTGAGGCCGCTACATTTACACTTTTAATTGATGGCAAACCCGCAAAAGGTGCCACTATTGAAATCATTCCTGATGGAGTTCGTTACCGTAATCAACAAAACGAAATTAAACTAACCACCAACGATAAAGGTCAATTTGTAGTAACTTGGCCAACTGCTGGACGTTACTTTTTAGAAGCTGAATATGAAGATGAACAGGTTTCAGCGCCAGCAACTAAGCGCACAGGAAGTTACGCAGCAACACTTGAAGTGTTACCAATGTAACCAAACTCGGAAGATATCTTTTGAACGAAACAGTGCGAATTAGTCTGGCGTTTTTTTTAACGTTAGCGTGGTTATTTTGGTGTATCGGGTTGTATGTGCGCAACAAGCGCACGCAACCTAAAATTAATTTAGCCGCTTCAACGTTAATTGCCTATGCCAGTCAAAGTGGTTCGGCTGCAGCATTAGCAACTAAAAAAGCCCAACAACTCGGCACGCAAGAGGCAGTCAATTTACTGCCTCTTGACCAAGTTAACAAACAAACCTTGCAGGCCACTAAACAGGCCCATTTTGTGGTCAGCACCTACGGAAACGGCGAGCCACCAGATAATGGTCAGCGTTTTTATCAAGATATACTATCCAAAAAGTCAGCTATTGATTTGTCACATTTACAATATTCAGTCACTGCTCTAGGCGATAGCACATATGAACACTTTTGTGCATTTGGTCACAATTTGCATAGCGGTTTAGCCAATTTGGGCGCTAAATCTAAAGCTGAAGTGATTGAACTTGATAGTCAAAATATGCCGCTAACTGAAACTGAACAGGCAGCGGATCGTTTCTGCGATTGGCAACTCATCGACCGCCAATGTCTCAATCCTAAAAGTGATAATCCGCCTTTGTATTTACTCACTTTTAGCGTGAAATCTGAACTTCCTAGTTGGCAAGCTGGTGATGTGATTTCTATTCAGCCACGCAATGATGCAAAAAATATTGAGAATTGGTTAAACAAACATCAGCTAGATGGTCGTATGCTGGTAACTAAAGATGGCTTGAGTCAGCCGCTAAAACAACACTTAAGCACTGTTGTATTGCCAAAGCGTTTTACTTCTAAGCATACTCCCCCAGCGATTTGGTTAAGCTCATTAGTCCCTCTGCCAAATAGAGAATACTCAGTCGCTTCTGCACACCATGAAAACGTACTTAAATTAATTGTCAGACTACAGACCTCCCCTGATGGTAAACCTGGAATCGGCTCCGGTTGGCTTACTCAATTCAGTAAAATTGGCGATATTTCCAAAGGAACTATTCGCGCGAATAGTCGCTGTCACATTAAAAGTGCAATACGTCCATTAATCTTGATCGGCGCAGGCAGCGGATTAGCGGGCTTACGTGCGCAACTCGCACAACGAGCGATTGAAAGAAAAACTGGGCCGGTATGGCTGATTTATGGCGAACGCGACCCACAAAACGACAATATGCTCAAGGGTGAATTGGAGAGTTGGCAACAAAGTGGTTTGATTACTGATTTACATTTTGCGTACTCAAGAGCCCCTCAAGAGCCAGCCTACGTGCAAGATATTATTCATATCAATTCAGAAAAACTGAAAACCATGGTGCATAAAGGAGCTGACATATACGTCTGTGGTAATAAAGCTGGAATGGGTGACGGCGTTCATCAAGTGTTAACCGAGTATCTAGGGCAGGAAAATACATCAGCATTGTTAGCAAACGGACGTTATCGACGAGACTTGTATTAACCAGCGACGGTCGGGATCTTGCCCCAAGCAAACATTCAAAGATTCAAACACTCAAACTTCAATAAATCAATGTCACTGCACCATCGCTTGCTGTGATTGTTTAAAATCTTAGCGTCCAATACCAGACATATGCAAGCCCACGGATAATTGCCGAATTTTTAAAGAGAAAAAAGTAGGTATCTGAAAAAGCCTATATATTGAAAAAAGTTATACTCTATGATTAAAATAGGTAAAATTTATATACATACAAGGCCCGAGTTTAAACACGCGCATTTGCGGCTTATTAATAGTGTTATAACGCCGATAAAGTCGAGAGCTATAGTGGAATCCAAAAGGATTTAAATGAAATTATACCCATATTCAAATATTAAAACCGAGAACCTATTTACACTGTTATTGGCGTCGCGGCTTATAGGGGCAATTGGTTACCTAGCAATTGTTGCAACCTTAGGGCTTCTCATTTTAAGTATATTTGCAGGTCCCCAAACTATTGCAGGAGACCCCAATAGCCCAATAGTTTCAATGTCTACTCTAGGGTATCGTGAAGTTGTTTGGTCGCTAAGCTTTACTAGTTTTATTTCTGGTTTAATTTGCCTTAGTTTAAGCGGTTTGTGTGCAGCAGTAGTTTCATGCGAATATAAATATACAAGGGTTAGTTAACCTTACCATATCAAGCAAAAGCATCGGGAAAGTACTCGCGGGGCTTGGCCCAAATGCGCTCGCGCTTTCCGCTGTTTAGGGTGTTAATTTCACTCAACATTTAAGGTCAACCATATGTTTTGTTTGACAATAAAACGTTGTGATATCTGAGTCAAGTTTGGAAGCAATACCCCCGTGTATCGATACAAGGAGCATTTAGGTTCACAAGCCTAAATGGCCGGACTGGAGTGTTACAAACCAAAATCCTGTAACAGCCGCAGGTCGCTCAGGAAATGTTGACCATATTGTAGATATAACCAATGAGCAATCAATCAAAGATTTATATACAAAAGTGGGACATTTTGATGGGTAACTAATTGGAAATTTTTTGCAAATCAAGCAGCCTTTTAAAGGCTGCTTTTATTCTACATTCTAATCACCGCTATCTACGCCCCCTGTGTAACAGTTGCCGGTCTTTTCTGCGACTTACATTCACTGCCAATGCCTAGCTGGTAACCGTCGCTTCAAACAAATAGGCATCCAACAGATCCTGAAGTCGTGTAGCGTCGCTTTGCTGAGCGCCAAACAGTTTAACCTCGACTCGCATTCCTCGTGGACCACCGACGGTAACATTGACGTCACCAGTGAGTTTATTCTGGGTGAGGATAGATTCGACGGCGCGCTTGACCGCGTCGCGACGAAGCGTTGGTTTAAAGATCTTTCCAACCGCCGTGACTGGGATTGAGTCAACAATATGAATATGTTTGGGCCATGCGGGCCGTTCGCTGATCTGGGTTTGGGCAAACGCTCTGAGTTCGTCTTCGGTGGCAGTCATGTTCGGGAGAAGTTGCACGTAACAGGTCGGCAGTTCGCCGGCGTATACGTCTGGCATCCCCACTGCTGCCGCGACCGCCACCGCTGGGTGGCGCTGAAGGGTATTTTCGATCATCAGCGGATCGATGTTGTGTCCACTGCGAATAATCAGATCCTTCGACCGTCCCGCAATGTAAATCCTGCTTTGAGCGTCAGTGTAGGCGAGGTCACCACTGTTGAGTACACCGTCGACTATGGTCCCTTCGTTTTGTTCGGCGTTCCGGTAGCCCGGTGAGACCGTTGGCCCAGCAATGGTCAGCACGCCGATTTCACCGACTTCGCATTCCGCACCAAGTGAACCATCGTCTTCGAGGCGGCGAACGGTTACTTTAGTGTACGGCAGACGCAATCCCACCGAACCGGCACCGCCTTGGCCCTTGAACGGATTGCAAGAGATGAGACCTGATGCCTCGGTCATGCCTAGGATCTCCTTGAGTTGTATGCCGGTGATCGACTCAAACTTTTCGCGCACAGAAACAGGAAGCGATGAGGCTCCGGTGAGTCCGCTTCGTATTGAGCTGATGTCTGCCCCATCGACAGGAACTTGGATGATCGCACCGATTGACGTCGGCACGCCACCAGCGACCGTGACACCATAACGTTCACAGATCCGCCAAAAATTATTGACCATCGCAGGATTGCGCAGTCCAGATGGCGACATGATAACTACCTCTGTTCCAGCGATGAATGTGCTGATACCGATTAGGATCGTGCCCGCGACATGAAACATTGGAAGCGTGCCGGTCACAACGTCAGCAGACTCGAGGTTCATTAATGCGGCACAGCCATATGCGGCTGTGAGCTGGCCCACGTGGGTGTGGGCAGCAAGTTTTGGCACGCCTGTTGTGCCTCCAGTATGGAAGTACGCAGCAACGTCAGTACCGCTGCCAAGTTTTTCGAAAGTCAATCTATCGGTCGGTTGAGCCGCAATCGCGGCGTAGAAATCAATCACGCCATCAACAGCCGGAGTGCTTGGCGGAGCGACGCGCACAACGATCAGATCAGGCATCTGTTGTTTCAACTCGAGTGACTTTTCCCAGATATCGAGCTGCGGATGTGGCCCGAACGTGACCAGAATTTTCGCCCCAGAGGCTTCAATCAGACCGCGGATGTGCTCCGGTTGAAGTAGGAAATTGATCGGAACCGCGTAACCTGCAGTTTCCGCGCCCCACAGAACGGCGTGGGTCTCGATAAGCGTCGGCAACATGAACGCGACTCCGGGCCGCTCGCCACCAAGACTCGTGAAAAGGTTAGCCGTCTGATGAACAAGTTCCAGTAACTCGGCGTAACTGACTCGGCGAGGCTGTTCGTCGTCATCTCCGGTCATCAGCATCGTCAATGCGGTTCGATTAGCATGGCGCTCAGCTGCTTGGACGAAGACATCGTACACACTGTCTCCAGCAAGACGATCTAGAAGCGGCATTTCAGTCTCAAATCTTTCCACGTCTGATAATGTCAATAGGGGTGACTCAAGCCAATCCGTCATCGGGTTCTCCTCTAGTAAGTACAGGGCAAATAAAAATTCATTTGCCCTAAAATGAATATGTATCTTGCCTCATATTTTCCATATTTACCCTTCATGTTTTCACATAATTTGGCACGCAAAGCAAGTGCCTCCCCTGCTATTGTGCAAAGCAATGCTGAATCCCCGGTGACCGTTCAAATCGAAAGTAGCGAGGGATAATAGCTATATTCAGGACAACGCTTCTGTAGCCGCTACCGGGTTTGAATAAACCAAAGCGACTTAGCCGATTCAGATTGTTAAATGAACAGGAATCTTTAATCTACGTTATTCAGCTATAGCTACCATTGCTAAGCACTAGGTTTTTACTAATCAGACTATTTTTATGCATTATCCACATGCGTCTGCGAATGCATAAGTTAACATTTTACATAGCCCAAATAAGCGGTTAACCTTGCCTCCCAAACAACACTGCTGAGACATAATTGTCACAATAAAGCAGGTTTAATCGCCTTTGAAAAAAGGGTGATTTCCACCTTAAATATTCCGGTGTAATAAAATTGAATAAACAACACAGTCTAAAGACACTACTGACTTTTACCCTCCCTTCCCTCATTGGATTACTACTGTTTATGGCACCCATTAGTATTGATGGTGCCATTACTATTCCCATTGCAGTCGCCTCCAAAGCATTACAAGCCGAAATGGGCAAGAACATTCAACTTGTGATGACGATTATCGTGATTTTCATGGCCATAGCATCAAGTGTTGTTTCCTTGTGTAAACCTAGAGCCGTGCAACAAAGTGCATTTTTTAATACCCTGCTGACGGTCACACCTTTTTGGTTACTCATGCGAGTGCTCGGCGCTGTATTTATTCTGTTAACCTACCTTCAAGTAGGGCCCACCATCATTACCTCTAGTGATACAGGTGGCTTGGTACTCAATGATTTAATTCCTGTGTTGTTTTCAGTATTCTTATTCGCCGGTATGTTACTGCCATTATTGCTTAATTTCGGGCTACTCGAATTTTGCGGCACGTTGATGACCAAAATTATGCGCCCGATATTTAACCTACCGGGGCGAAGCGCTATTGACTGTATGGCCTCTTGGTTAGGTGATGGCAGTGTGGGGATTTTAATGACCACAAAGCAATATGAGTCACGGTTTTATACCGAGCGCGAAGCCGCAGTCATCGGCACTACTTTTTCGGCGGTTTCTATCACATTTAGTCTAGTGGTGATTACGCAGGTAAAATTAGAACATTTATTTATTCCTTTTTACCTTACCATTAGTTTTGCAGGTATCGTTGCCGCCATTATTGTCCCCAAATTACCCCCGTTATCTTGGAAAAAAGACCATTACATTGATCAATCACCAAGACATGCGGATGATGAAACTGTGCCTAAAGAACACCATGTTTTTTCATGGGGTATTGAACAAGCGCTTACTCGAGCATCTCAAGCGGGCGGTTTTAAATATGTATTTATAGAAGGCATCAAAAATGTTGTCGATATGATATTCGGTGTAATTCCAGTGGTGATGGCTATTGGCACTATTGCTCTGATACTAGCAGAGCACTCGTCTATTTTTAGTTACTTAGGCATGCCATTCATTCCCTTTCTCGAACTTTTACAGATACCAGAAGCCACTGAAGCGTCTAAAACAATAGTGGTGGGATTTGCCGACATGTTTATTCCATCAATTTTAGCCAGTTCAATTGAATCTGATCTCACCCGATTTGTTATTGCGACATTGTCGGTTTGTCAGCTGATTTATATGAGTGAAGTGGGTGCCCTGCTAATAGGCAGTAAAATCCCAGTTAATTTTGGCGAACTATTCGTTATTTTCATCCTGCGCACTATTGTTACTTTGCCTATTATTGCTTTAGCTGGACATATAATTTTTTAAAGACTGCGTTTATTTCAATAAACAAGATGAGTAACCAGCGCAGCGAGTCAGTTTTTAAGCTGGAGTAGGCATCAGGCATCACATTGTCGAATTTTGATTGTGTTTGGCTGTGCCGGTTCCTAGTCACAGCCCTACCTAATGTGTATAAAGTCTAAGTACATAAAATTACAGGCTGCAACGAGCTTAGGTTTACATTTTCATATGTTTGCACAGCTTTAGTGTCAGCTGAATCCTAGGGTAAGGGTATTTGTAAAGTAGAGCAGTCCAGCATGTCAAAGTGCATCTAATCAATAGCTGTTAAATAACACTAAAATGGAATACTAAAATAGCTGAAGGGAGGAATAATGTGCACTTTCCAGATGAAAAGTGCACAGTGGTATTACATCAAATCGAGGCTGAAATTAATCAGCGAACTGCCTTATGATGGCACCTAAGGTTTCTTTAGCATCACCAAATACCATGCGGCAATTTGGTTTAAAGAACAACGGGTTATCAACTCCAGCAAAACCAGATGCCATACCTCGTTTCAGTACAAAGACGTTTTTAGCCAAATCAGCGTTAATAACAGGCATACCATAAATAGGGCTGCCCTTCATTTCGCGAGCCGCGGGGTTAACCACATCATTTGCGCCTATTACCATTGCCACATCAAAATTTTCGATACGTTTGTTGATTTCATCCATTTCGAATAATTGCTCATAAGAAACGTCAGCTTCAGCCAAAAGTACGTTCATGTGTCCAGGCATACGGCCGGCAACAGGGTGAATGGCATAAGCCACTTCCGCTCCATTTTCTTCCAGTAACACCTGTAATTCTTTCATCGCATGTTGAGCCTGAGCCACAGCCATACCGTAACCAGGAATAACAACCACTGACTGCGCTGCTTCTAAAACGTAATAAGCGTCATCTGCAGATAAAGGTTTTACTTCGCCTTCAATTACCATAGTTGACTCTACAACCGGCATAAAACCACTGAATAGGACGTTTGATAATGAACGGTTCATCGCTTTACACATAATACTGGTCAGAATTATGCCACTGGCCCCAACTAAGGATCCGGCTACAATGAGAATATTATTCTGCAGTGCGAATCCTGCAGCACAGGCCGCTAAACCCGAATAACTGTTTAACAGCGAGATAACCACCGGCATATCTGCTCCACCAATAGGCAGAACTAGCATAATACCGAACAGCAGAGCTAAGCCCATCACGCTATACAACACCAAGGTAAAACCAGGTGAAAACTCTGGTTGCGCAATAAATAAATACCCGCTAAATAAAATGGCTGTGACTAACAGTAAATTGAAAATCACCTGTCCTTTAAAGGTTACCGCTCTGCCTGTGATCCGCTCACTTAGTTTTGCCCAAGCCACCAAACTTCCGGAAAAGGTTACTGCACCAATTAATAACGCAAGAAAAGTAACCAACATCACGAAGCCAGAAAGTTGGCCATTTGATTCCACTGTTGACCACGCCACAAACACACTCGCAAGTCCTCCGATGCCATTTAACAATGAAACCAGTTCTGGCATCGACGTCATCGCGACTAATCTTGCGGCAAAGAAGCCAACAATACTGCCGGCAACAATCGCAATAGCGATCCATTCAAAACTGACTATATTCTTGTCAAACAAGGTGACAACAATGGCTAAAAGCATCCCTACCGCTGAGAGTAAGTTACCTTTTCGTGCAGATGATGGATGACCTAAAAGTTTTAATCCAAAAATAAATAACGCGGCTGCCAGCACATAAGTAAGATTAATTACCAACGCTGAAGTCGAAGTAGTTTCTATCATTTTAAAGTCCTCTTAATCTTCAGTTGGGATCAATTTTTTTTCTTGAACATGGCAAGCATGCGATCGGTAACTAAATAACCACCGACCACGTTAATCGTGGCTAGAAAAACCGCGAAAGCCCCTAAAAATTCAGCGTACTGACCTAAACTGTCATCTCCAGCCAAGGCCAATGCGCCGACTAAAGTAATCCCTGAAATAGCATTAGCACCAGACATCAAAGGTGTATGCAAAGTAGCCGGAACTTTTTGAATTAATTCGAAACCAACAAAAATCGACAACAATAAAATAAATAATAAATATATGGCTTCCACTATGCTTTCTCCTGCTGGTTGCTAGCTTGTTCGTAGAACGATTGAATCATCTTATTTACAACATTCCCATGGTGGGTAATGATGCAACCAGACTGGACTTCATCTTCAACATCCAATTCAAATCGGTTGTTTTCTTTTGACCAAAACTCACTGATTAAATTATATAAGTTGCTGGCATACATTTGCGTGGCATGCTTAGCCACTCCATTAGCCCAATTGCCAGTTCCAACCAAACTTACCCCATGTCTAACAACTACTTCTCCAGCCACTGATCCTGCTACATTGCCACCGGTTTCCGCAGCCATGTCAACAATGACGCTACCGGGTTTCATCATTGCTATAGTAGCGTCATCGATTAATTGTGGAGGTTTACGACCGAACAATTGTGCAGTAGTGATAACGATATCTGAATCGGCTATGCATTTAGCTTGTTCACGTTGTTGAATTTGCATCTGTTCAGGGGTTAATGCTTGCGCGTACCCTTGACCGGTTTCGCCAGTTTGCCCCAGATCTATATCAAGGAATTTAGCGCCCAACGATTGAACCTGTTCAGCAACAACTGAGCGAGTATCAAATGCGGTCACACTAGCGCCTAGACGCTTCGCAGTGGCGATTGCTTGCAAACCCGCCACTCCAGCACCAATCACAAACACTTTGGCTGGCTTCAAGGTACCTGCCGGAGTCATCATCATAGGTAATACTGTGTCGAGTGTATTAACTGCCTGCATTATCATGACATACCCAGCTAAACTCGCCTGAGAGCTCAACGCATCCATTTTTTGGCAGCGACTGATTCTGGGGATCATTTCCATACTGATGCTAGTAATATTGGCTGAACATAACTTATCTACAAAACTCTGTTCATTGAAAGGGTCCAAATAGCTAACAATGAGCGCTTCTGGTTTTAACAAACTAATCTCATCTGCTGTAAGTTTATGTAGACTAAGTACAATATCTGCTTTTTTTAACAATTCATCTCGGTCCGTGATAACTTCTGCACCAGCGTCTTGATAATCACTATCCTGAATGTGAATCGCCTCACCTATACCCGACTGGATACAAACATCAGCACCTAATAGCGTATAAGCTTTTACGTTGATTGGCATTACTGAGCAACGCTTCTCACCAGGCTTACACTCAGCTGGAAAAGCAATAACAGGCATATACCCTCTCCTAATTTAAATGATTTAATGTAGATACTATGCCCGTATATGTTGTGAAATAGTTATTCATATTGTTTATATAGAATATCAAATTGATAAGTTACTCTTAATAAATTCATGAGATGAACAACACAATTATTACGACAAATTACATCTAAGGGCAGTGATAGCAAGGGATATAGGGCGACGAGGAATTATATTGGACAGGCTATTTATACATATTAAGCAGTTAAAATATTCACTAAATAATTCGATTTTGGTTTTCTATTTGAAACACATTTATAAATACATTGGGATAACTTTTTCTTATGATTGAATAACTTGAATTCCTACGTTGTGGCAACTTGCAATAAAAGCAGGTATTTCAGCATCAGGAAGGGAAACCTGAATTCGCACCATTTCCGCATATTCACATTCATCGATTACACCATGATGCTGGTTTGTAAGGTGCCGTATAAATTGTTCATGTTTAAAGTCGCTTAGCAGATGCAAAGGCAATAACACTATTTGCTCTTGAATGGGCAATGCTTCGATTACTTGTTGGGCAGAATTAGAGTAAGCCCTTACCAACCCGCCAGCACCTAGTTTTATGCCACCAAAGTAACGAGTAACAACCAGCATAATATCGCCGATACCTTTATGCTGGAGTACATTCAAAATCGGTTTTCCAGCCGTTCCACTGGGTTCCCCATCATCAGACATAGCAACACTAGCAGGTGAATCAGGGTTACCTAATAAGTATGCCCAGCAATGATGGCGGGCATCGGGATATTGCAATTTTATTAACGCAAGTTGCTCCATAGCCTGCTCTCGACTGTTTGCGAAACTAGCACAGGCGATAAACTTGCTCTTTTTGACCTCATAGGTCTGTTCGGTGATTTTTGCTGGAATAGGATAGGACATAAGCAATGCATTATACCTAATTCCTATGGAAAATATTGTATAAAAGACTGGGTTATTGTGTGTCCCTTGCTCACCAAAGCACAACCCGTAATAGAAACCGTAAACTTTCAACACAAACTTCAAAAAATTAGACGTTACACGACTACTTGTGACTACAAAACCTATAAGCGCCAGCATAAAATCATCTTAGCTATTTATTTTTCAGTCGCGAAAATGACTTGAGTCTAATCATAGGAACGCGCCACAGCAAAAGCTTAAAGCCAACAATCTAAGGGCGGGCGTACTTTCAGCTCGAATCCCCCTCGGTTAGCCTAATAATCAAAACGTCGCAGTAAAATTACGACTTATATACGCCCAAGGTCTTATCTACTTTATTTCCCTGCCCTTGTATGATCTAACAACTGAAAACTTTCAAGATGACTTACAAATCAAATTTCAAGAGAAGTAGAAAAGAAGATACGAGTTAACTTACAAATGCGAGAAACAAAATGTCTTATAAAAGTGAATACGACCTATCTATTACTCAACCAGAAAAATTCTGGATGGAAAAAGCATCGAAGTTACCTTGGTACAACCAGCCCCAAAACATATTGAGTAAGGATAACAACGGGGTTCATCGCTGGTTTGAAGATGGCGTAATGAATACCTGTTATATGGCAGTGGATTACCACGTAGAGCAAGGGCTAGGCGAGCAAATTGCGATCTTCTACGATTCCCCCGTCACAAATTCAAAAAGCAGTTACACCTATCGTCAACTTAGAGACGAAGTTGCGCTATTTGCAGGGGTTTTAGCCGAACAAGGCGTAGGAAAAGGCGATCGTGTGGTTATATATATGCCAATGGTTGCTGAGGCCGTTATTGCAATGTTAGCAGTGGCTCGCTTAGGAGCAATTCATTCAGTCGTGTTTGGTGGTTTTGCCCCTCACGAGTTAGCAATGCGGATTGACGATGCTGAGCCTAAAGTGTTGGTAACGGCTTCGTGCGGAATCGAAGTATCAAAAATTATCGAATATAAACCTTATGTTGACGAAGCTATTCGACAAGCGAAACATAAAGTTGAGCACTGTATCGTGCTACAACGAGAACAGTCAAAAGCAGAACTGATAGCGGGTCGTGACCTAGATTGGCACACTGCCATCTCAGCAGCGACACCAGCCTCATGTGTGCCGGTGAAAGGCACAGATCCATTGTATATTCTGTACACTTCCGGTACCACCGGCAAACCCAAAGGCGTAGTTCGAGATAATGGCGGACATGCTGTGGCTTTGCATTACTCAATGGATGCGGTTTATAACATGAAGCAAGGCGAGGTTTTTTGGGCTGCATCTGATGTAGGTTGGGTAGTAGGTCATTCGTATATTGTCTATGGACCGCTTTTAAAAGGTTGCACGACTATTGTCTACGAAGGCAAACCAATCAGAACACCAGATGCCAGCGCTTTTTGGCGCGTCGCACAAGAATATAATGTGAAAACCTTATTTGCCGCACCAACGGCGTTTCGAGCTATTCGTAAAGAAGATCCAGAAGCAACATTATTAGCCGATTTTCCGTTGCAAAATCTTCAAACTATTTTTATGGCCGGAGAAAGACTCGATCCCCCGACTTATCAATGGACTTGCGAAAAAACCGGTAAGCCAGTTATTGACCATTGGTGGCAAACAGAAACGGGCTGGGCGATTTGTGCAAACATGCTGGGAATTGAAAGCAAGCCAGCAAAACCCGGCTCTGCAACCTTACCAGTACCAGGTTTCGACGTGCAGATTTTAGATGATGAGGGCAATCAAATGCCTCCTTGCAAACAAGGTTCAATCGCTATTAAATTGCCAATGCCACCAGGTTGTTTACCAACGATATGGGGCAATCAGGATCGCTTCGTCGCCGGTTACCTTACGCAAAATCCAGGATATTATTGCTCTGGTGATGGTGGATACAAAGATGAAGATGGGTACGTTTTCATCATGGGTCGAACAGATGATGTCATCAATGTTGCTGGTCACCGACTTTCTACCGGAGAAATGGAGGAAATTTTAGCCGCCCACCCGGCAGTTGCCGAGTGCAGTGTGATTGGTGTTCACGATAGTTTAAAAGGTCAAGTGCCTATCGGTATGGTGCTTCTCAAAGACGGTGTCGATATCGATGAAGCTAAGCTGCAAGCAGAGTTGATTGCAAATGTTAGACATGAGATAGGGCCTATAGCCTGTTTCAGCCGTGCTATTGTTGTACAACGCTTACCTAAAACACGTTCAGGTAAAATTCTGCGTAAATTATTACGCCAGATATCTGCAGGGGAATCTTATAACATCCCTTCTACTATTGATGATCCAGAAAGTGTCACAGAAATCGCTTCGATTATGGACAAACAAGGCTTAATTACTATTGAACAGGCGTCTTAGTACAAAAAAATCTCAAACTTCACTGCGGACAAACCACAAAATGTGAAAATCCGCAGTACGTTATATTTTTGGTGTAATTCCCAACGCACCCTTGCTCACTTACTAGTGGGCTTTTTTATGTCCAAAATAACGTTGAGGAAACAGACACAATCAATACACCTATGCTGATTAGCCAACTCTAGTCAAAGGTCATTTTAAAGTAGAAAATCCGGAATATTGTGTGTCACACTGCTTGAGCGGTGAAATTTTTAAAAATATCGAACTGATTTACCGGAACTGGCTTTTGGAAAAAGTACCCCTGACCATACTGGCATTTCAAGTTACGCAAAAATTGATAGCATTGATATGTTTCTATACCTTCAGCAATAATTTCCATATTCAATTCGTGACCCATAGCGATGATTGTTGATGCAATAGTGTTATTTGCAGGCATAAAACTTTTATCTATTTTTAATACATCAAACGGCAAGTTTTTTAAATAACTTAAACATGAGTAACCTGTGCCAAAGTCGTCCAGTAACAATTTGGCTCCTAATTCAGATAATTCATATAACGTCTGAACACTAACTTTATCTTCTGTGATTGCACTGTTTTCAGTGATTTCAATATGGATAGAATCGGCAGCTAAATTTAGCCGACTTAACGTATCAGACAGGCGCTGACTAAAACGTTTATCTTTCAATTGAAGAGTCGAAACGTTAATTGCCATGGCATGCTCAGTAGCGCCTGCGTCTTGCCAAATTTTACATTGCTGACAAGCCTGTTCCATCACCCAACTTCCGATATCAATAATTAGCCCCGCATTTTCAGCAATTGGAATAAATTCGTCTGGTCCAACAGCTCCATTTTCTGCATTAGTCCAACGCAACAGCGTCTCACTTCCTACAGTACGATTATCAGCAAGAGCCACTATAGGTTGATAAACAAGGCTTAGTTCCTCATTGTTAATAGCTTGATGAAGTTGCGCCGCCAAGGTTAATCTGCGATTTAATTTACTTCCAGATTGCATATCGTAAGATTGAAATTGGTTCTTTCCTGCATTTTTCGCCTGATACATGGCGGCATCAGCATGCTTTAAAAGTGAGTTGGTATCTTCACCATTTTGAGGGTAACAGGCAATCCCAATACTGGCGGTAATAAAAGATTCCATGTTGGCTAATTTGATTGGTTGGCGAACGGCTTCTATGATTCTGTGGGCTATATTATCAATTGTCTCAACTAATTCGAAGCAATCCGTTACGGCAACAAATTCATCACCACCAAAACGCAACACTGAATCACATTCGCGAACGGTATGCGCTATGCGTTCGGCCATTTCAACTAGCAATTTGTCGCCCACTGAGTGCCCAAGGGTATCATTAATATCTTTAAAACGATCCAAATCGATAAACATCACAGCGAATTGAGCTTTATTTCTATGTGCTTTAGCAACGGCGGCGTTAATCGTGTGTTCTAATAAGTTTCTATTGGGCAAACCAGTTAAAGAGTCGTTATAGGCTAGCTGTTTTATGCGTTCTTCGCTTTTTGCAAGGGCCTTCATTGCCTCTTCTCTTTTATTCAGAACAGCAGTTACAGCCTTTGAAATGATATGTGTAAAAAACAACACTATCATCGATGTGAACACAATTAATAAAATGGTAATTTGGGAGATGAAATCAACCGTTTTTTCAACAGGCTGTTCGAATAGAATTGAATTATTACGAAATTCATTGAGGGCGAAAACTAACTGATCTTGCACGTTTTGTGACGTAATCTCACCGTTTTCATATTGGCTTATTACCTGCAAGGTTTGGTTGGCAATCTCCAAATCCTTCTCACACAATGTAATGACTTCATCGGTGCCAATTAGGCCCATAAAAAATCGTTCGGAAGCTCCAACCATTTCAAGGCATTCAAAAGGTTGTTGACGAATACGCACAATCACAGAGCGAATCTCAGTCATATCAGCCGTGCTACCTGCAGACGCTAAGCGTTTTGGAACTGAAATTAACCCATTCAATTCAAGTGTGTGTTTAAAATGACGAATGTTCAGTTGATGGAAGTGGCTACTTTTGTCGAGCTTAAAGAAACTCCAAATCATAACAACTGAAAATAGAAAGATTATTACTGTGAGGAAGGCTAATGCTTTTTTAACCCTACTATTTTCTAAAACCATTTTTTATTGTGCTCTGTAATCTACATCCATAACTGGAGCCACTTGGAATCTGTTCGTATTTCGAAAGTTCCAATCGTTACCTCAACTTATTTATAGCACATTTCAGTAAAATATGAGGTTAATTATTGATTCAAAAACCAACAACACCTAAAACTATTCTTACAAAATCGGAATAATGCTAGCAACAGAAATTATGCGGATTGAAACTTGTTGGAGTTTATTGATGCTTATAACTATTTTCAGCAAAGTTTTTAAGATGCTTTGGGCCTTTTTGTCGAGTTAGTCACTTCATATATTTGGGTGTTTAATTAAGTTTAG
Organism: Alteromonas sp. M12; assembly: GCF_037478005.1. Lineage (NCBI taxonomy): Bacteria > Pseudomonadati > Pseudomonadota > Gammaproteobacteria > Alteromonadales > Alteromonadaceae > Alteromonas > Alteromonas sp. M12. Next base: position 3,905,847 of record NZ_CP144164.1, read on the forward strand.
CGGAGTAAAAGCAGGTGGGAGCGATAATGTCATCAAATCCACAAAAGTGAGATGACATTATCAACAAAGATTGCTTTTTTACAATCATAGCCTCGATTTGACTAGTAACTCAAATGAAATTCTTAATTTATACTATTTTATTCAATTCTGAATTTGCTGGATATAATCATTCCTACGGCTCTTTGGACTTCAGTATGCATTCGTTGTGCATCTTCTCCACCAAGGGTGCCGCAAGACATCATTTTTTCACAAGTTTGTCCAGATATACGGCTTCCGGTCCCGACTTTGGGTGCTGGAGTGTTACGCAGAATTTGCAGTTGATCGATAAAGAATTCCTGTAAGTCTTGAGGGTTAACAACAATACGCTCTATGCTATTGTCGTTACCTGGAGGAAGCGGTTGATTTAATTCGATGAGACGTTCTCTAGCGGCTTCTATTTTATAAGCGGCCTTATTGTAAAGAGCAATAGATTTATCTTGTTGATCTGCACCAAATAGTTGGCTGTCATACATCTTGCCCAATAAATAACTCGCTTTAGACATATTATGTTCAGATGCTAATTCTAGCCATTCTCTTGCTTCATCGTAATCTTTTTCCTCTATCTCACCTTCTAGATAAACGACACCGAGGACATAAGCTGCGTCATACACTTTATTTTTAGCGGCCTTTTTCAGGTAACTTATTCCCTTGCTAGGGTCGTCGTCCGTAGCACCTGAGATATACATCAATCCCGCTTTATACTGTGCGGTAGCCTGATTCCATTTAGCTGCCTTCTTGTACATCCGAAGCGCTCGCGAATTATCCTTATCCGTACCGTATCCGGTGACATAAAAATTACCTAATGTCTCCATTGCGCTAGGGTGACCTTTTTTTGAATACTTTTTAAATTCCTTGAAGGTTTTCACACAGTGATCTTCGCTACATTCACTAAAATCAAAGGCAATAGACAGTGGTGTGACGGTTACAGTTACCACAATCAATAAAATTTTTCTGAGCTGAACAAACATAGTTGAAACTCTCCGTGTCATAGGTTGGTTAATATTTAAAACAATAAATTATGCAACGAGTTTTTGTTAAAAAATAAATAACTTATTGATTACGTTGCTTTTACACAATATCCACTATGGACTGTTACAAAATAATTGTCACCTTTTAATTTGTTTTCAGCTTATTGCAGATAAAACAATAAACTCGCGCATTGTGAGTTTACTGCTGTAGATATTTAACCACATTGAAAATACTGCGATCTTCTGGATCACGCTTGATTTCAAATCCTAAACTTTCGCAAAAACCTAACATTCCTGTGTTTTCAGCCAAAACCATGCCCTCCATTCGCTCTAACCCCTTTGCCTTGGCACTTTCTATAAGTGCATTCATTAAGCGCACAGCGATGCCTTTACGATGCCAATCATCGGCCACCACGACAGCAAATTCACAACTTACTTTATCAATATTGGTGATGTAGCGAGCAACGCCTATTTCACGTTCCATTTTGCCGCTGCTGATTACTGCCAGTAATGCCATTTCTAAGTCGTAATCGATCTGTGTAAAGCGCACCAACATACTTTGCGGCAGCTCTTTAATGCTTTGCATAAAACGAAAATACTTTGCAGTGGGTGACAAAGTACTCACAAATTGACGTTCTAAATTAGCATCTTCGGGTCTAATTGGGCGGATTTCCAATAACACACCAGAGCTAAGCTCTTCTGTTTTTGCCAACTCCATTGGGTACGGATGAATTGCCATATGGTCATAACGTCCGGTTTGCGAATGCGCTTCAATGAAAATTTTAGCATCTAAAGCAATAGCATCGTATTCATCAACCACCAACGGATTAATTTGCAATTCTTTAATCCAAGGCAACTCACAGGCCATTTCAGATAAACGTAACAAGACATGCTCAATGGCCCCCATATTACATCCCGGAAGTTGCCTAAATGCCCCTAACATTTTGGCAATACGTGTATTGTTCATTAACTCACGGGCTAGGGTTTTATTCAGTGGTGGGATTGCCACCTCTCGGTCGCCCATAATTTCTGTTGCGATGCCACCAGCAGCAAAAGTAATTATTGGACCAAAAACAGTATCATTAGATATGCCAACCAACACTTCCCTGCTGCGTTTTTTAATGTACATGGCTTCAACTGTTACACCACTTATTTCCGCTTCGGGGAAGTATTTGGAAACCGAATCTATAATATCGTGATAAGCATTTTTAACCGCCTCGTCGTTTGAAATACCCAATCTCACGCCACCCACATCAGACTTATGGGAAATGGTTTTACTGTAAACCTTCATCACAACGGGATAACCGATGGTTTTAGCAATCTGGATTGCTTCGTTTATATCATGGGCCAAACTAGCATGCGTTGTAGAAATATTGTACGAATCAAGGACTGCCATTGACTCTAAATCAGTCAAGACCGTGCGCCCTTCACTCAACGCATGCTCAATGACTGACTTAGCCGCTTCAGTATTGACCTTTTCTTCCTTTTGCAAAGGATCGGGTGCTTGCAATAAAAGACGTTGGTTACGAGTAAAATTGCGCAAATAGGAAAATGCTTCAATGGCAGCTTCTGGTGTGGTGAAGGTTGGAACTTGATTATCTTCTAAATAGGTTCTTCCTTCAGCCACCATTTCCCCGCCCATAAAACAGCAAATAATAACTTTTGATGATTTTTTGGAGGCTTCTACAATTTCTTTGGCCACTTGCAATGGTTGCGTCATTGATTGCGGAGACAAAATAATCACTATGCCATGCATAGTTTTATCCTTTAAACATAAGGAAAGAACTTGCTGATAACGCTCCGGCGTTGCATCACCAATAATATCGATAGGATTGTCTTTAGACCAATTGGCTGGCAGCACTTGGTTCAATTGTTTTTCTGTATCTTCACTTAACGAAATTAAATTTAAATTTAAATCAGTTGCACGGTCAGCAGCAATAGCCCCTGGACCTCCGCCGTTGGTGATAATTGCTAAGTTTTCACCTTCTAAACGTTTGTTGGTAGACAACACTGTCGCACCAACAAAGAGATCAAAAACCCGATACCCTCTCACCGCGCCTGCTTGGCGTAACACTGCGTTAAATACGTCATCCTCTCCAGAGGTTACTCCAGTATGCATTTGCGCAGCCATGGTACCTTTATTATGTCGCCCTACTTTCAACACTAAAACCGGCTTCACCCGAGACGCACGTTTTAGCTCACTTATAAAGGAGCGGGCATGATTGATGCCTTCAATATACAAAAGAATGCTTTTAGTTCGTGAATCGTAGGTTAGGTAATCGAGTAATTCCCCAAATTGCACGTCAGCAGCACAACCAATAGATACCACCGCAGAAAACCCCAACTTACGGGATTTAGCCCAGTCAAGAATCGATGTACACAATGCACCAGATTGGGACACCAGTGCCAAACTACCTTGATTAATTTCGCCACTGTGAAAAGTTGCATTAAGACCCGTTACCGGACGAGCCACGCCAAGACAATTAGGTCCAATAAGACGAATTTTGTATCGCTTAGCCGTTTGTTGTACTGCATCTTCAAGCTTTTTGCCTTCTTCATTGGCTTCTCCAAACCCAGCAGATAAGATGATCGCGGCTTTCACACCTGATTTTCCACACTCTTCCATCAATTGATTGGTAATCGAAGCGGGCGCGGCAATAATAGCCAATTCAACGGGTTTGTAGATTTCTGAAATGCTGTTGAAGCATCGTCGACCGAGGACTTCGGCATGACGAGGATTAATAAAATAAATAGGTCCTTTGAACTCACCTGAGGTTAAATTGAGAGACACCGTCTTTCCGATCGATGATTCGCGCTCACTTGCGCCGAACAAGGCGATTGAACTGGGGGAAAAAAATGAATGTAAATAATGTTTCATTTAAAATCTCTTAGATGTTAGCGCTTTTGTTTTGCTATCATTATCCCATACAACTTATAGGGTTATTTTATGTCTTCTACGGCTTTTATTACACATCCTAATTGTTTACTCCATGAAATGGGAGATGAACATCCTGAAAGCCCAGCTCGTTTGCATGCAATCCAAGATGGCTTAATTCAATTTGGATTGGCTGACTTCATACTCAATATCCCTTCACAAAAAGTATCTAAAGATCTGTTAAAGCAAACTCACACTCCGCGCCATGTTGAACAGATTGAACAATTTTCACCGCCAAAAGGCCAGTACTTTCCGGTAGATGATGAAACGAAAATGAATCATGCATCTTTCGAGGCTGCTTTATTTTCTGCTGGTGCAGGTATAGTTGCTATTGATGGTTTATTCAATCAAAAATTTAAAAATGCTTTTTGTGCCGTAAGACCACCAGGTCATCATGCCGAAAAAGATCAAGCCATGGGATTTTGTCTTTTCAACAATATTGCGGTTGCGGCGACCTACGCCAAAGAGCAATATAATCTTACACGCATTGCAATTTTAGACTTTGATGTACATCATGGAAATGGCACTGAAGACATTCTGAAAAATGACCCTGCAATACTATTTTTATCTTCATACCAGTATCCGTTTTATCCTTACACCATACCTGAAAAAGCCGCTGAAAATTGCTTACATTACCCATTACCAGCCGGCACCAATTCTCAAACATTTCGACAATGTTACGCTGAACGGGTGTTGCCTGAACTACAAAAATTTGCACCTGAACTAATTCTTATCTCCGCTGGTTTTGATGGTCATCATACCGACCCACTTGCAGATTGGGATTTGTTAGACTCGGATTATTCTTGGTTAACTCAGCAAATCATGGACATCGCAGATACCTGTTGCGACGGAAAAATAGTTTCATTTTTAGAAGGTGGGTACAGTTTATCGGCACTTAGAACAGGTGCTATTGCACATATTAAAACGTTAATGAAGATCTGAGGTTTACAATGCTGCAAGAGCGTTGATATTGGCAGCCAGCACAATCATCTTGTGTGGCTACCACTGGTGGGGAGAAATTTGCAGAATTTATTTTTTTAGAGAGCTTATGAGGGTTTCTACTTGTTCAAAAGTAGGAGGATTACAACCTATGCTTTCAACATTTAGACCGGCAGCCACAGCACCAAACCTTAGACCATCCATCAAAGTTTCTTCAGGGGCAGAGGTGCAAAGCGCATCATTTTTTAACAGGCGCGCAAGCATGGCAGAGAAAAACGTGTCACCAGCCCCTACCGTATCACCAAACACAGCCGGCTTATGGACTGCTTGAAATAAATTGTATTGATCGGTTATTAGGTGCGATCCGCCCTCTCCCAAAGTTAAAACTACCATGCCATTTTCCATTCTATCGAGCATAGATTTAGCATGAAATTCTGGTTTACCGTAAAGGCCTTTTAGCTCTAGATCTTCATCGCTCACCTTGACAATATCGGCGAACTCTACGAATCGCCATATCGACGCTACGTATTGGTGATGATTTTCTTCAACGCCTTTCCGGACGTTAACATCGATACTAATTTTCACGCCACGTGACTTCAAAGTGGTAATAACTGGAATCAACACTTCGAGCATTTCAGGCACGATTGCTAGAGAGCCGGTGTGAAAAAGGTCAAGATCATCCGGCAGCATTGACAATAGTTTTTCTGAGGTAATATCTAAATCTGCAACTGACTTTCGATACAAACGGTAGTTCGGTTTTCCATCTTCAGCTTTATACACCAAAGCAAGAGACGTATTTTTGCTTGAACGATTATTTGCAGGAACATGAATTCCTTCACTAATGACTGAACTGTGGATTTTTTCACCTAAATAATCCGTCGATATGGGTGATAAATAAGTACAGTCAATTGCTTGTTTAACGAAGCTTCTAGCCACGTTGAACGGTGAACCACCGATGAAAGGTTGATAACTTCCATCTTGTTGCTGAATCATGTCAAACAACGCCTCACCAAATACGGCAACTTTAGGAATAGCCATAGTAACTCCAAAATTCTAAAAATAAGCCAAGTCGACTAAAGCTAGCCGACGTTATGCAAAAGTACAAATATTAACTCTAGTATCCCTAAGATACCGCTAACGCTGTGCTATTAATAATTGACTGCATGTGTTTTTTCACATTTGGATCGGTATAGATCGCCTTTAAGTGTTTTTTATAGACGTCCATGAAACCTTGGTTTTTGTTTAAATCTCCAAAAATTGAAGTCATTTCCAAAAACGAAGCAGGATTCACTGCATATTTAGCGGCTGCAACATGCAACTGCTGAGACATCACATCTATGATAGTGATCTCTTTGCCGTGACGATCAGTCTGTTTGTCGCTGTAATAACACCATGCAGCTAATACCAGTGCAGCGCACTGGATATCGCCTTCTTGACGCAAATTATCGTTGATAGTTGGAATTAAGAAAGTCGCCAATTTCGAAGCACTTTCAGAACAAATTCGCGTTAAATGATCTTTAATATTCGGGTTTGCAAAGCGAATTAGTAACGTTTGTTTATACTCATCTAAGTCAATTCCACTTACCGGAGGCAAAATAGGCGTGACTTCATTGTCCATAAATAATTGCAAAAACTGACGGAAAATAGGATCTTGAATACTCTCATCAATCGTCTCAAAACCATGGATTGACCCCAAAATACCAAGCACTGAATGGCCTGCATTTAACAGTCTTATTTTCATGTTTTCGTAAGGTGTCACATCGGCAACAAATTGCGCTCCAACTTTCTGCCACTGCGGTCTACCCACGCTGAACTTATCTTCAATTATCCATTGATGGAAAGGTTCGCAAGTGACTGGCCATTCATCTGATACCCCCATTTCCGATGCCAAATAATTAATATCAGCTGGGGTTGTTACCGGAGTAATGCGATCGACCATGGCATTGGGAAACGGAACTTCTTGTTCAATCCATTTGGCCAGCTCAAAATCAACTTTTCGGCTGTACGCCAGCAACATTTTACGGGCAACATCACCATTATGCTGAATATTGTCACAAGATTGCACCGTAAAAGGAGGTAGCCCCCTTTCCATACGCAGTTTCAATGCAGCAGTCAAAAAACCAAAAACTAAACGAGGAGCAAATGGATTCGCTAAATCATGAATTACATCAGGATTGTCAAAATCAAACTCATTGGTCGCTGGATTAAAATTGTAACCACCTTCAGTAATCGTTAGCGAAACTATTTTGGTATCGGCATCCGCCATTTTCTGGATGACCGAATTAGGCTCATCACATCCCATCAAGAAATCGGTCATGCAACCAATCACTTGATTTTCTATCGTGCCGTCAGGATGTTTTACAATTAGCGTGTAAAGGTAATTTTGCTGTTCAAGAATTGATTTCATTTTGCGATCAGCATCTCTTAATCCGACCCCGCAAATCCCCCAATTAAGGTCGCCCGTTTGATTCATGTAAGCGTCGGTATAATAAGCTTCATGAGAACGGTGAAAACCACCAACACCTACATGCACAATTCCAGCTTTGACTTTTTTACGGTCGTAATTGGGCACCGAAATACCGCTAGGTAGATGGTGAAGGTTATCTTCATTTAGACGAACATTGGATTGAGTATTCATTAACCTTCCCCTTCTACGCTTGCGTAGTTAATTGTTTTTTACGCTGCATATTCCAATATGCAGTAATGAAATAAGTAATAGTGCAGACGAAACCAACAGTTTGAAACAGATCGCGATTGGCTTCATATGCGGGTATACCCGAACTGAAAAACATGGTTTTAATTGCAAATATAGTCGTGATTATTAGGCTACTAATGGACACCACCTGAAGAACTTTCGAAAACAATGAAGTATCAATGCGCACGTCTGGCTCCAGACTAGCCTGTTGCTCTTGGAATTCTTCTACACGTTGTTCAAACACTTCCATTTGCTGTTTCTCGTGTGGATATTCTTCCGATGCGCCGTGGTATTTTGCCAACACTATGTAACACACAGTTGTGAAAAACCAAGTTGGGATAAATAGGTAATAAAAAGACAACACATCAAGCGCATTTAACCCAAACCCAAATGTCAGTCCAAGACCCCATGACGCAACGGCGGGCACACTGTGAGTAAGGTTTTTGAAGGTAACCCAGTAACGCGTGAAACCTATACGTGGAAAGACAAAGTGTTCCGTGAATACGATTGCGCCAACGGGCACAACTAACAGTCCGGCGTAGGTTAATAGCGGCAGCATTTTGTTAAATACAAAGGGGAAACAGGCGATGATGACGGCAACAATTCCTACAATCAAGGTCGTTTTGTTTCTAGATTGGTTTTTAAAAATAGCTTGCGCAGCAAGACCTGAGCGGTACAGGTTGGCATTTGCAGTAGTCCAACCTGCCACAATGACGATCACTAAGCCCGATAGGCCTAATGCTTGAAAAGCAACGTCACCTGGATCTAATTCAATAATGGATTTTTTCACAATGATAGCGGTGCCTGCCCCCATTATTCCTGCAGAAATCCAAGCAATATAGTGTCCAAATAACATGCCTGCTGAGGTACACAAACCATATGCACGTCTTTTCGCATAACGTAAAAGTGCCATATCAATCAAACCCACGTGGGTAATAGTGTTGGCCGCCCAAGAAAAACCAATCACTTCCAACAGTCCAATACCAGGTTCGCCATTCGCGTTCACACCTGTCCACACCGATAAGCTACCAATTTCCATAAAATCAGCCCAGCCGCTCAAGCTGGTATCACCTAGTACATGTTGAGACAGTGCAGGTAATAGAACTAGCGGGCCACACACAAACATGACAAATAACCAAGGAGCACAAATACGCGAGAAATTAGAGACCGCTGTAAAACCATACATGGCGACTAAAACAACGATGGTTCCAACCGCTAGTACTACACACACAAACCATAAATTAGTGGGATACCAATTGAGTTGCGCCGGGATATTCAAGGCGAATCTCACGGCTGTCGCAGAAACCGTAATCATTGCTGCTGAGATAACCGTGAAAATGATGACATTGACCCAGTTATAAAGGGTCGTCATCGAATTGCCGGCTATTTTTTGCAAATAAGTGTACAAACTCAAGCGAGTTTCAATGGCGATTGGCGTAGTTATCAATGTCCAACTCAACACCGCGAGAACGTTACCGATCAACAAGCCAAGTAAAATATCTGACATAGTAGCGCCGAGGGCTACAAATGTGGCTCCAATGACAAATTCGGTAGCGGCAACATGCTCACCAGCATATAAGCCTAAAAAATGTGTCCATCCCTTTAACTTATGTTTAGGAATAGGTAGTTGCTCTTCACCAACAGTATTCAGATTAATTTCATATTTATCAGGTGTCATATTTATTACCTGTCGTTATATTGTAGTTGTGGGCTAGTCGGTCCCAATAAAAATAAATGAATCAAAATAATAGTTTTAGTACGGCATTACCATGCTATTGATTCGCTTTTACTGATCATTTCAGGTTTTCTAAAGAAAACCCCATTATGCGCATATGCTCATGATGTGAGCATATTCCCACAAATTATCTGTAAAGGTCAATATATTGTTAATTAAATAACCTAAAAAAAGTTGCGAATTTACTATTTTGTTAAAGGTGAAGTACTTTTCAGGTATCTCATAACACACCTAAAATTCAAATTTTTATTTATATTATTCAATTAGATACGATAATTTAAGATACATTAAAATCGATATTAGAATAGCTTTTCACTAAGCCTTAAAATGTTAATTATTTTTGACAAATTGAATGTTAATAATTTAATTCGCAGCCAGAATCTAATCCTTCGAATATCAAAAGAACAAAAGAAAGAAACACAAAATGGCGAAAATTGTGTGCGTCATCTTGCTAGCAGATATCCCATTTCATTACTTGAAATTGATGTTTTCGCGACTTCCACATTAATTTCGCTGTTTGTGCACCGCTTCTGCACATTGCTCTTTTAAGCTCTCAGTACAAGATTTATGACAATGCATGATTAACAACAATGGTTAACTTATAGGGATCTAACTGATGAGAATGTTGTATAGGTTTAAAACCTGTTCTATAAATTTACTGACGGTAGCAGCATTGTCTTGCTGGTTAACAGCATGCAATGGAGAAAGCACCGAGACAACGGAGACAGATTCAGAGCAAACGTCTTCCGATCAAGACACTACGAGTAACGACAATGGGACTGCATATTCAAGTGACTCAACCGATGGTGTGCTGTGTACTTATTATTATAACGAATACAACGACTCAGAATCAGTTTCTGCTACGAGCTATGCTGATTGGTCTTGCGATGGCACCAATCGTAACTTAACCGCCAATGGTATACCCGATCACGTTGTAGGTACCTTCCCAAATGCTGGTAATCCCAATACGATTTCAGAACAATCTGTGTCCGTCAGCTATACGTTAGCACCAACAGAGTCGACCAATGTGACTCAATTAGGCGGGCCTCGAGGTGCCGTTGGCTATGTGCTTAATGGCGTAAAAATAGACGCTGATACTGCTGGAAGTTGTAACGATTCAGGTGACGACTGCAGTCTAATCGACAATAGTGGAAATTGGAGTATCGAAGCCCTAAGTCAAAATGTGTTTGATTTTGGTACCGATGACAATAATGCTCACGTGCAACCTGATGGTACATATCACTATCACGGAATGCCAGAAGGCTTTATCACACTGCAAAATGGCAATAGCAACGCGATGACCCTCATTGGTTGGGCCGCTGATGGTTTCCCTATTTATGCCCGATACGGCTACAGTGATGCCTTGGATGCCAGCTCAGAACTAACGTCCATGACGGGAAGCTATCAATTGGTAGAGTCAGTTAGTGATAGTCGACCTTCCACTGACACTTACCCACTTGGCACTTTCTTACAAGACTGGGAATATGTTGAGGGCTCTGGTGACTTAGACGAATGTAATGGTCGCATTGGTGTTACGCCAGAATTTCCTGAAGGCATTTACCACTATTTTGCTACTGATACTTATCCATTTTTTCAACGTTGCATAAAAGGGTCATTGTAATATGTTAGCGTCAAACCGAAAGACAGCGTCTCTCATCATGAATAATTTTGCAGTTTTAACGATGGCGGCTTTGCTATTTTGCTACGGCATACTTCAACCGGTAAACGCCCACTTAATGGTTGCTCAGCACGGAACTTTAAACTTTATTGAAAATGATGTGTATATGGTGTTATCGCTACCTGTTTCTGGCATCGAAAACATCGATGAGAATAAGGATGGTGTGGTATCGATGATCGAATTTAATAATCAGCGAACCACAATCACGCAGCAAGTTAAAAAGCAAATAAGCATGAGTGACCAGCACGGCAATATAGCGGTAGAGTCGATAATACTTTCACCGGTTATTGATCATCATGCTGAAGAGCAATCTTTATCTCAGGTGCAACCCTTATCTCAAATAACAGTGATGGGTAAATTTACCCTTAAAAGTGACGCTGAAAAACTCACTTTCCACGCCAATATATTTGGCAGCTCCCCTTCCGAGCAAAATTTGGAAATCACGGCTAAAAACAAACAAAAAGCCGAAAAACACAGCTTCGTCTTGACCCCAACGGTTTCGTCGGCTCAGCTGTTTGAATAAAACTTCTTGATTAAACTAAACTCCCTCTGCTCAGTCTTACTGATGCAGAGGGGATCTTTGGGTTACACAATTTGTTATCCAAAACTAGTTTTTCACAAAACGCTTTAACAACACCGGTAACAACGTTGAATCAGTCAACAGCGCCATTAGCATCGCCAAGCCAGTTAATAACCCAAACAAGATACTAGGTACAAAATCAGAGAAGCTTAACAATGCAAAGCCAATTGTGATGATGGTCGTCGTGAATAATAGTGCGTAACCCACGCTGTTGAAGGTTTTTTTAATCGCTTCAGCGGGTTTTGAACTTTTTTGGGTTTCAAGATATCGATGAATAAAATGGATGGTATCATCTACCGCAATCCCCATAGCGATGGCCGATATGGTGATCGTCATTAAATCTAATGGAATTGCCAACAAGCCCATCACACCTAAAATAGTCATAGTGGTAAGAATGTTGGGAATGACGGCAACCAGCGCAATGCGCACCGACCGAAATATCGCAAATAAAACAAAGAATAACGCGATAAAGACTAATCCTAACGTCATAATTTGGGATTTAAACAAACGCTGTAGTATGTCTTGATACAGCACAAACAGGTTGGTTAAAACATAGTCTTGCTTATCGACACCAATTGTTTGCATATCGGCTTTGAGATTTTCTAAAAATTCAGCACGATTAAAATCAGCTGTGCTGTCTTTAATCCGAGTACTGATTCTAAGTTGATTGGTTTTAGGGTCGAAATACGCACCTAACAATTTATCTTTAAGCGACTTATCCACCAAAGTATAAATGGCTGTTAATTCGTACTCGGTTAACGGCTTTTGATCATTTATTCGCATCGCCAATTCGGTAAAATTGAATACCGAAGTCACATTGCCCATGGCATCATAACTTTGCAACACGGCTTGGATTTTTTGTAATGTTTGGACAGACTCCGCAGTTAACACTAGTTGTTTGTCTTGTTGTTCATTGGGAATCGTATACACCACATCCATTGGCGTAGAGCCCCCGAACTCTTGGTCTATAAACGTTAACTCCTGGCGCACTTTTGTTGACTCTTTAAAATAGTTTAAAAAACTATTTTCCACATCCAAACGCATAATCCCAATGACGGATATCCCCACCAGCACTAGGCTCAAGACGCCAATGGTTTTTGCATAATTTAAGCTAAGCGCAGTGAAGCCGTTGATAATTTTTTGAGTAACTCGATTTTCACCGCTTTCGTCTTTATGAGATAAAACCGATAGAAATGCAGGAAACAGCAACAAGCTCACCAGAATAGAGATAATCATAGCGACTATCATCATCCAACCGAAACTAACCACAGGTTGAATCCCGCTAAATAGCAAAGATCCAAATCCAACAGAGGTGGTTAACCCAGCATAAAGACAAGGCTTAAACTTGTTTTTTAAGGTTTGTTCTAATAACTCGGATTGACTGTCTTGACTATTTTTCACAGCCAGTTGTCGATACTCTACAATCAAGTGAATCATTACAGCTAAAGTCAGAATAAGCTGCAAAGCGATGAAATTTGAGGAAATAACAGTGGTCCGCAGATCTAATAAACCAAAGATTCCCACCGTTAATAGAACACTCAAACTACAAGATACGACCGGTAATACTACCCAGCGTACGCGGCGAAATAAAATAAATAGCATCACCACAATAGCTCCACCAATAGCACTGCCAAATAGCACAAGATCGCGCTTAATAATATCAATCATTTGTTGGCCTAACACGTAAGCCCCGCCTAAATAGAAACTCGCGTCTTGTTGATATTGTTCGGTAATTTCATAAATTTTGTCTATTTCTTGTTTGCGTTGCGCTTTCAGTTCTTGGTCGATCGGATCAGCTTGCGCTTTTAGTTGGTCTATTTTTTCTTGCTCATCCTTACTTAACTCCCTTTCAAGGGCATTTTTTTGAATATCTGTGATCTGATTTTGAATCTCGACTAATTGGCGATTTTTTTTGAATACGATTTGGATAGCAGTCGCGCTTTGCTTTTTATTGACGAGTAAATCAGTAAACAACGGATGGTCCTGAAAAACTTGTTGCATTTGTTGTGCTGAATAACGCTGTGATTCCCAAGTGTATGCATCTGGATCTAAATCGGCACTTAACGATGTGGCATTGCTGAGCAGCGGAACATTGAGTATGTGGGTTACCGATTTAACTCTGGGAAATGCCGAGAAAGCATCGCCAAGTTGCTGAAGTTGCTCGAAGGTTTTATCTGAAAAAACAGCGTGATTTTTCGGTTCATAAGCCACAAGTATAAATTCATCCGGCGAGAATTTTTGATTCATTACCTGAGTTTCAATATAAAGCTGATTGTCCTTTACCAATAATGTATCTGCTGAAGCATCAATTCTAAATCGCTGTGCAAAATAGGCCGAAATAATTCCCAAGATAACAAATGCGAGCAGAATCCATTTGCTGTGACGGATCAACAGTTGCGCTAAATTACTTTTCACTACTGTCCGCCCTCTGCTGTGAATCTAGATTAGTGGTTTTATTACGATTTTTTTCACTGTTCGCAGGTGAAGGGGAAAATTGTTGAGGCGCACCTTCAAATTGCTCATCCCTTTCTACGCTCTGAAGATACATATTTCTGAAAAAAGTATAAGGATCATCAGATTGCGCTCTTAATTCTTCATAAGAGGGAGCTGTAGGGACAAAGTCGTTGAAACCATCTAGTCCTTGTAAATAGCTTGATTCAGGCGAGTCAGAAATAACATGAACGGGACTCAAAATACTTTCACTAAGAGTAGAAAAGGCGTTCCTGAAATCTGACTGACCGAGGATAGGTAACACCAAATAATTGCCATAACCAACATCATACGACGCCAAAGTATCACCTATAGTCGCGGTTTCTTCCGGCATATCAAACCAAGCATCGGCTGGGTCAAACAAACCCAGCAATCCCACAGTAGAGTTAATTAAAAATCTTCCCAAATTGGTTCCCGATTTTTTACCTTCACCTTGGGCCAAATTATTTAAAAGATTGAGAGGTTCCCGTAAATTACTGAAAAAATTACCAATGCCGGTTTGCACAGGATCTGGCACTACAGCATCGTAGCCTTTGCCAACTGGGATTAGAAAATAACGATACACAACATCATTAAAAGCAAAAATAGGCCGATTGATTGACTCCAAAGGGTCCGCAAACGTAACAGGATCATAAGTGACCACTGTAGGCGTTAATACCTGCTCCCCTTGGGAGGTATTGATAGTAATCTGCTGGTTACTTGGAGGTTGTGCATCGACTTGCTCAACACGACTAGAACTGCATCCACTGACAACCAGAACACTGATTAAGCATACCAATTTGATGTATCTATTTAACGGATTTAGCATATTTGAATCCAACATAAGGTGTTCTCATCCAATTGTAGAACTACAGGTGTGTCGACAACGCTTTGGCCAACTCCCATTGCGCGAACTAATCTGAAATAGCAATATACTTGCCAAACAGTGCTACGACTTTTTTATGCTTGTAAAGTTAATAGCATTAGGATGTACGCTATCAAGCGTGAATATTCGATCATATTATTGGCAGACTAGTAAATCCGTTAGCTACGCTGTTTTCGAATAGCTGCTGATGATTAAAAAATTAGGCCATACAAGGTGTTTAATCAAGGACTGGAAACACAGATTAGGATGACTAATAGCGGCCTCAGTGAAAAGAAAATTGTAAAACTTACTCTCAAGCAGAAATAGCTACAGTAATTAAGGCCTAGTCGACTTTGTAATAAAACAACAAAGGCGCGGTTACTCAAAAATTAGGGTTCATTTTCTCATATTAAATTTGGCGAAAATTTTTCGCGAAGGGTTGCATTTATCACACGTCTCTCTAATCTAGTTGATAAGCGATCTCAAAGAAGCAAATCATGTGTTAACCACTCTATTTAGTAAACACTTAACAATTAGAGCACGTTATATAGTGGCACTTTTCCTAGTGGCGGCCACAGTCTCTGTTTCTGCATTAATGTTGCGGTATATAATTAAAGCACAATTGAATGATGCTTATATCGTCAATATTGCAGGCCAACAACGCATGCTGTCGCAACGCATTGCGCTGTTTGTCACTCGACTATCAACCTGTCCAGCTGACAAATCGCAGCAAAGTCAGGCGCTACAATCCACAGTTGAAACATTTGAGCGTAATCGCGTTTATCTAAGTGAGTTACCAAACTTGCCCGCTAAAGTACAAGAGCTGTATTTTGGTGAGTTTGGGTTAAATTTAAAAAGCCAAAACTACGCTGAAGCGGCACTCAATTTTAGTAGCCTTGCTGATACATGTGGAGCTATCCCTTCACACTTTAATACAACTGAAACCGACAAACTTCTTTTTGCCCTTAATCAAGTTGTGCAGGAATTTGAGTTGGCTGCGCGCGAACGAGTTGAGCGAGTGGCAAACATTGAATTGTTTTTGTGGTTATTTACCTTGCTATTATTAGTGCTTGAAGCTCTTCTAATTTTTCGACCTATGGAAGCCACAATTACAAGTAGTTTGGCGTCGCTGCGTTTAACGTTGCACAAAGCCGAAGAGTCAGCACGTCAGGCAAAACAGGCCAATAAAGCGAAATCTGAATTCTTAGCCAATATGAGCCATGAATTGAGAACCCCAATGAACGGTTTGTTTGGCATGATAGAGTTGGCCATCGATAATCCAAGTAAAAGTAATGACTACTTAAAAAAGGCTAAAAGCGCTGGCAAACAATTGTTGGTGCTGATAAATGATGTACTTGACCTGTCAAAGATTGAAGCGGGTAAGTTACGCATTGAACGGACACCATTTGATTTAGTTCAGCTATTCGATGACGTTGCATCTGTGCAGTCGGCGAATTGTCGAATAAAAAACTTAACCTTCAATTTTCACAAAACAACCAGTTTGCCCACTCGTGTCATAAGCGACCCTACGCGGTTATCGCAAATCATGCACAACTTATTGAATAATGCCATTAAGTTCACCGACGTTGGCAGCATAACCCTTTCTGTTGGCGTGAACGTTAAAAACAAGAAGTATTGGCTGTCTATTAGTGTTAAAGATACTGGGATTGGAATCGAAGTCCAAAAACTGTCTTCTATTTTTAATAAGTTTGAGCAGGCAGAACAATCCACCACTAGATTGTTTGGAGGTTCAGGGTTGGGGTTAGCTATCACTAAGCAGTTAGCTGATTTGATGCAAGGTGAACTCACGGTGCAAAGTGAATTAGCTAAGGGCAGTTGCTTTACGCTATCAATACCGATTGAAATAGACAGTGAGAAAGTCGAAAACATTCACTCGGAAGCGCATTTAAAGTGTGCCATTGTCGATGATTTAATTACGAGCAGAGAATATATTGAGCATGTTGCCAAATCACAAGGTATGAACACCTCTACCTTCAATTCTGCGGAACAATTTTTAACCACCGACACCTCACAATTTGACATCTTAATCCTCGACCTATCGATGCCTGGTTTGAGCGGTGTTGATTTAATTGAAGAACTGTTAAGACAAAAGGGGACGCAACTCCCCTACATCATTTTGGTCTCAGCACTTATCGAAGATTTAGAATGTTCGGAAGACGTGCGAAAAGTAATATGGCGCACCCATGCTAAGCCTATTATCAGACAAGAATTAGAGGGTGATTTACGTCAATTACAAAAAACTCATTTACTGCAGGATTCTAAAGCTGAACCATCACAAAGTAGTTTTAAAATTTTGGTTGCCGAAGACAATGAAATTAACGCTGAAGTGGTCAAAACAATGCTTGAAGCTGCTGGTTACGATGTGTCAATTGTAAGCGACGGTGAAAAAGCTATTAACGCCTGTATATTTGAACAATTTGATTTGATTTTAATGGACTTACAAATGCCTGTTATGGATGGCTTAACTGCGACGGTTAAATTAAAAACAAAGTTAAACTTTAATAAGCCAATTATTGCACTCACAGCTAATGCTTACGTTGAAGATAGAGAAAAGTGCAAAGCGGCAGGCATGACCGATTTTCTGTCCAAACCAATTGATAAAGTATCGCTGCTCTCTATGATTCAAAAGTACTTAAAAGACTAACCCAAATTAACCTTGGTATTGTTGCATTATTTTACGCAAAGTGGGTTGAGTTACATCCAATAACTTGGCTTTTGCTTGTTGGGTTATCTGTTGCCTAACGACAATTGCATACATTGTAGATTCTAAGGTAGACCACAGATTGGGGATTGCGTCTCCATCCAGGAAGCGTTGCAGCAACGAGCTGCATTCAACAGTTAACTCTTCTAATAGAGGGTGATCAATTGCAGTATCTTTTAATTTTGCAGAGCGTCTTCGTAAAGTCGATTCTGACTGCTCAACTTTGAGTGCGACTTGATAAAGGCTTCCCCATTTTTGTAGACACAATTCAATCCATAGTTTTTCTAACCAAACAGTGACCGGAAAAGATGCAGGTTGTTGAATGGCCAGACAGACAACTTTGTTTAGCAACACGGTTAAAGCGGGCAACAGCTCTTCGTCGTCATCTTGGGTAAGCTCTACAGTCTGTAAACTCGGCGTGGCATGAGAAGCTGAGGGCTGCAGCTCTAAAGATGGCGCTTGTAGATTCAAGTGCTCAGATTCTAAATAGTCACTGGGGCAAGTTATAACAGCCCGCATAATACAGTTTCGAAGTTCTCTTACGTTGCCAGGCCAACTGTAACGACGTAATGTCTCGACTGCTGATGACGAAATATCGAGAATTAGTTTATTGTATTGCTGACTAAACTTCTTCAAAAAATGTCGCGCTAACAGCAAGGTGTCCTCGCCACGCTGATTCAAAGGAGGCAAATTTAACGTGAAAACGTTAATTCGGTAGTAAAGATCAGCACGAAAACGACCTGCGGCCACCTCATCTGATAAATTGCGATTGGTTGCCAATACCAGTCTAACATCCACTTTCCTTACCCTTTGATCGCCCACGGCAACAAAGGTTTTCTCTTGTACGAAGCGCAATAATTTTGATTGTATGTCCAGTGGTAACTCCCCTACCTCATCTAGAAACAAGGTACCACCGTCAGCTTGCGCAATCATTCCTGGTTGATCACTGGTGGCTCCAGTGAAGGCTCCTTTTCTGTGCCCAAAAAGCTCACTCTCAATCAGATGTTTAACTATGGTACTGCAATCGACGGTGATAAAGGGTTTATTGGGCTGTAATCCGTGATTATGGATTTGTCTGGCTATCACTTCTTTACCAGTTCCTGATTCACCGATAAGCAACACAGATGCATCTGTTGGGGCTACTAATTGTACCTGCTGCATCAAGGTGCGCATCGCAGCAGATTCAAATAACAACTCGTGGGTTTGATGATTATCAGGTTCACTTTTCGCTGGGCTGTTGCCCTGTTTATGACTTTGATCCAACAATATAATTCGATCAATGGCAGTACCTAAGTTCGCCGAGACTTGTTGTAGTAATTCAGTGTATTTTTTAGCCACAGGTTGCTGGTTGCTATGCCAACGCAAGACAATAACCCCTAGGCATTTACCGCGAGTCACTAAAGGTACAGAAGCTTGAAGCGTAGTGGCGTTCAGCTCAAGTAAAGGTACAGCGGTCAAATTATCTAGATTATCGACCTGGATATTAGTGGTAACCCATTGATGGACACTTTTCACCTCTACTTTAGGCTCACTTGCGCAAGATAAATTAATTAAACCATCGCCTTTGGTTAAATATAATCCGGCATACATCGATGACATTCCGCTGCTGATGAGCTGACAGACTTGCTCAGAAAAGCTTTGCAAATCGTGTGTACTGCCGATAATACGAATAATATCCCATTGCAGCGTAATGAGTTTGAAGTCGTCATCGGCGGCATCAGAAAACTTACCACTCATGCGATCTAAATTAGCCAATATGTTAGCGTCGAATTTCGGTTGCCAGCAAACTAATGTGCCGCCTCCGATGCTTCGCGCGGCTTGTAGCGCGGCATTTGCTCGTCGAAAAAGCTCTAACGGAGAATGTTCGTTAAGCTGTTCTTCTGACTCAATAGTGGCTAAGCCAAAACTAAAATCCAAATTAACTTTTTTAGCTGAAAAGCGTTTTTTACGCAGCATTTCACGCATGCGAGATGCTAAAACCTGACCTTGTTGTTCATTCGTTTCTGGTAGATGAGCAGCGAATACAGCTCCGCTAAAGCGGCTAGCAAAATCAGCGGAACGCAATAAATCCGACATACATTGTATAATTTCAGCTAAAAGTTGATCGCCTATATCGCGGCCATATTGTTGATTAAATGCCGCAAAATCGTCGGGATTCACCAGCAAAAGCGTTACCGGTGTATTTTTTGCGGCCGACTGTTCTAACCACTCCTGATTCTGCCAACTAGCGATCTGCCGTAAAATCAATAAAGTGTCATCATGATTAAAAGGGCCAACAAAGCCATCGAGCATAACCACTGCATCTTTCAATTGAACAGGAAATGGTGGCAACCTAGTCATTGAGTGAGTACGACTTAAATCAGCCAAAATTTGTGTCATTCGACGTTTAGCGATTGAAGAGGGAATGTTCAGACACGAAAGCAATGTTTGACCGATTACTGACTTCCCAGACTCCCCCATAACCTTTAGTAAAGGCGCATTCATTTCAATTATTTGGCCATGTGAATTTAGGGTCAAAGACATTTCCCCTAAACACTCAGTTAACATCGATAGTTTTTGCTTGGTGGTGGAGAAATCCGCCAGCAATCGATGCTGCTGTTGTATTAACGACAGTACTGGCAAGACTGTAGGTGGTTGTTTCCAGTCTAAATACCAGTGCCCGTTTATTAATGGTTTTAACGGTTGATATGAGGGGTCTTGTGGCAACCAAAATACCTGCAAGCTATGCAAGTTAAATCTGTTGCTCAAAGAAGTCCCGTGCTCTTCATTTTGACAAAGCAATAACATTGTCGTTGGCAAACTCTGCTCAGCCAGTGCTGTAATAACGAAATCGTACTTTGCAGCAAAGGTGTGTTGGAGCGCAGAAATCGCCGCGGAATATGCTGAATCTGCGGCTAAATCACCATCAATAAATAGTGTTATTTGCTCTTTATTTTCTTCAACTGCTTCATCAGACTTGCAAGGTTTCATTATTATTATTCTTATTTTTGCATAAGGTGAGTAAAGTTCTGAGTTAACAAAGGAGCTATATATTCAGCTGCCAATGGCCGTGAGAATAAATAGCCTTGCAACAATAAATGTTTACTATCCTTTAATATTTCTATTTGCCCAGCATCTTCGATACCTTCGGCGA
This sequence comes from Alteromonas sp. M12, assembly GCF_037478005.1. NCBI lineage: Bacteria > Pseudomonadati > Pseudomonadota > Gammaproteobacteria > Alteromonadales > Alteromonadaceae > Alteromonas > Alteromonas sp. M12. The sequence continues at coordinate 3,926,605 of NZ_CP144164.1, forward strand.
TCACACCGAGATTCAAGCTTTGAGCAAGGGCTAAAATAGCTTCCACAATCGCCACATCATCAGGTGCAGAGTCCAAATCACACATAAATGAGCGATCAATTTTTAATATATCAATAGGGAATTTTTTCAAGTAACTCAACGACGAGTAACCCGTTCCAAAATCATCGACGGCTAACGTTACCCCTAAGGTTTTTAATTCAATCAAGCGTGCAATATTTTCTTCGGCATCACTCATAATCACCGATTCAGTTAACTCCAATTCGAGTAACTCTGCTGGTAATCCACTGTTACGCAGGGCCTCAGCTACGATTTCGGTAAAATTATGTTGTCTAAATTGATGACCTGAGACATTCACCGCCACTCTGACAGGCGTATTGTTGTTCATCCAGATTTTGGCTTGCTGGCAACTTTGCTCTAATACAAGCTGTCCCAAAACATTAATTAAACCGGTCTCTTCGGCAATAGCGATAAATTCATCTGGCGGAATCATTCCTCCATTTGCTGGCAACCACCTTACGAGCGCTTCAACTCCCAGTATGTGTCCCGTTTGCGCACAAACTTGTGGTTGGTAAAAAGGTATTATTTCACCGGCGTTGAGTGCTTGACGTAGATCTTGCTCGAGTTGTAATCGAGCGGCAGCTTTAGCATTCATTGAGTCACGGTAAAACTTATAACAACAGCGGCCTGCCTGTTTGGCAGAGTACATCGCTGTGTCTGCATTTTTAAGTAAGGTCTCGGCGTCTTCTCCATCATTAGGGAACATCGAAATACCAATACTGGGTGTAATTACCACTTCAAACTGTTCTAGTTGAAACGGCTTACTGAAGCTACGAATAACTCTTTCAGCAACTAAGGTGGCCTCATTCGCATCGTTTAGCCCATTTAAAAAAATAGTAAATTCATCCCCACCAAAACTGGAAAGTTGTGGTTGATTTAAAGAGAGACTCTGCCCTACGCGGGCAAAAACATCACTATCCCGTAAATTAGTTTGTAGGCGATGAGCCACTTTGCGCAGTAATTTGTCGCCATTACTGTGCCCCATGGTGTCGTTTATCCGCTTGAACCGATCAAGATCGATAAATAACATTGCGGCTTGATGTTGTTTACGCTGAGCTAAAGCAAGAAAACGTTGCAAATCTTGCATTAAGTATTGGCGATTAGGCAAGCCAGTCAAAGTGTCATAGAAAGCCAGTTGATGGAGTTCTTTTTGCTGCGTTACTAAATCTGCAAAGGCTTGACTCGCACGGAGGATGTACTTAACTCGTTCACCCAAAATTGGCCATCTAATAGGTTTGGCAATAAAGTCAGTTGCCCCTACCGCATATGAGCGGTGAATAGACTCCAAATCATCTGAACCTGTTACCATAATGATAGGAACATGCTCGCCGCTTTTTAAACTGCGGATCCGTTCGCATACTTCAAATCCATTCATTTCTGGCATAGAAACATCTAGTAAAATCAGTGAAGGAGAGTGCTTCTCAAACTGCTCCAAAGCGCGTTTCCCATTTTCGGCTTCAAGCACTTCAATGGTGTCACTGCTAAGTGTTTCTTTCATTAAAATTCGCGCGGTGAGATCATCGTCACTCACTAGGATTTTAATTTTTGATTCAACTGACATTTCTGAATGTCTCCAACTGCTCGCAACTTTGTAAAAAAGTAGCTTGTATACTGTGTGCTAAAGTATCGATTCCTTCCGATTGTTGCTGTTTTGACATGCTCTCTAAGGTTTGACATATTTGATACAATGCCTTAGCGCCAGAGTTTCCTGACATCGATTTTAAGGCATGTGCAATTTCTGCAACCTCATGCAAATCCATGTCTGGACTATTCACTTGTGTAAACAGCTGTGTGATTAATTTTTCAGCTTCTTGGGTAAATGCATCCAACACTCTTACAAACACTGGATTTCCGGTATCTCGACTAATTTTCAATAACGTATCCACCGTTGCCATATCGATTAACTCCGATTCTGGCTCTTCATCGCTGGCTACGCTATTCCCACTATGAGGGGCATTTAGACTATCGTGCTCACTGTCTGGTGAATCATTGACCTGAGGTTGTTTTACAGAGCCTAAAAAGCGCGTCAAAGTATGTTCAAGTTCTCGCAATGAAAAGGGCTTAGTCATAACATCATTCATGCCTGCCCCTAAACATTGTTGGCGTAAATCATCTCCCATACCAGCAGTTAGTGCAATAATTGGAATCTCCGGCCAGTTTTTCCTGATCTCCATGGTGGCCTTGTAGCCATCCATAATAGGCATTTGGCAATCCATCAACACTAAATCAGGTTGACGTAGATTTATTTGTTCAACCGCTTCTGCGCCATTATCTGCCAACCATGTTTCACAACCAAGCATGCCTAACATGCTTTTCGCTACCTCTTGATTAGTTAAACTATCTTCTGCTACCAAGATATTCGCATTAAACTTCTGATGATTAGGGTAGTCGTTATTGCTGTGCTGACGATCTGCACTTTTAAGACCTATGGCTTTATGTAAACTTGCCTGTAGTTCACTCAAATGAATAGGTAGCGGCAAAATATTGCGTTTATCGTTTTCTTGCCACTGTGAGGAGGGCAACAAGCATATCCATTTTTGCAATGGGATTTGCGCTTCTTGTATTGCCCCCTCATATTCACTAAGGCTGATCCATAAACCATCCTTTGCAGAGGCTAATTGTCCGTTAACTCGTTGCACATGTAAGGTTTTAACACCTAATTTGCTCAACATATTAGTAACTGCCAATCCTAAACCACCGTTAAGATTCACCAAATGTACAGTGGGAAAACGAGTCTCTGGCGTATACTCGATAACCTGGTTGTGGGTTAATGGCAAATCAACTTCGAGGCTGAATGTACTGCCTTGCCCTAGTGTAGATTGCACATCAATGTTACCGCCCATTAACGTGGTAAGCTGACGACAAATCGCTAGGCCTAATCCTGTCCCGCCGTATTTTCGGGTGGTAGAGGCATCTGCTTGGGTAAACATTTCAAAGACTTTCTGTTGTCGATCAGGTGCCATACCTATACCAGTATCTTGAATGCTTATTTCAAAACCACTGTAATTATTGGGCGCTTCCGAAGAATCTGCATGGGAGGTATAACAAGGAACACGCCTAATACTGACATTCACTTCGCCTTGCTCTGTAAACTTAATCGCGTTGCTGGTTAAGTTTGCAATGATTTGTCGTAATCTAGCTGGGTCGGCGTAAACTTCAGGGAGAGGATCTGGAGATAGAATAGCGTTTACGTACAAGCCTTTGTTATAGGCCGACTCACTAAACAAATCACACACCTCTTCAACCAAAGCCTCAAGATCAACTGGCACTGACTCCAGAGTCGCTTTACCGGCTTCAAGCTTGGAAAAATCTAAAATATTGTTGAGTAAATCGAGAAGCAACCGCCCCGAACGATACACCAATTGGGCAAAATGCTGTTGTTTAGGTTTAAGATCAGAGCTTAACAATACTTCTGTCATGCCCAGTACACCATTCATTGGAGTGCGAATTTCGTGACTCATGATAGCTAAGAAATCACTTTTCTCTTTACTGGCTTGTTCTGCTAACTTTCTGGCTTTTTCTGTTTCTTGCATACTGGTTTCAAGTTGCGCATTGGCATGTCGTAACTCTTTGGTACGTTCTTCAACCTTCTCTTCTAGGTCAATCAGTTGCTGGATCTCGGCCAAACGTTTAAGTCGGTAGCGCCACATAGTATTTAGCACAATTAGAATCACAATGAGCGCATACAAGCTGTAAGCCCACATTGTTTTCCAAGGTGGAGGGAGCACATTTATCGGCAATACAATACCTTCTGTATTCCACAATCCTTGGTTATTACTCGCCTGCACTTTAAGTGTGTAGTTTCCAGCCGGTAAATTGGTGAATGTTGCAATGCGTCGATTTTCTAGTTCAATCCAATCGGAATCAAGTCCGTCTAATTTATATCGATACTCGTTGAGGCCCGGCGCATTGTAGTCAAGGGCTGCAAATTCAAATGAAATAAAATAATCTTTGTAGTCTAATTCTAGCTGCTGTAACTGCTGATAAGGCACATCAAACCAAACTTGTTCATTCAATTTTTTGATTCTAACCACCACCACAGGAGGTACCACTGAACTGTCTTTTATCTGGTCGGGATGAAAACGAATAAAGCCAGTGATACCACCAAAATACATAAACCCGTTACTATCTTTAAAGCCCGCACCATAGTTAAATTCGCTTTCTTTTAATCCTTGAGAACTATCAAAATGTCTTGTTTTACCTGATTCGACATTTAACCGAGTTAACCCTGCAGTACTACTTAACCAAAGGTTGCCATTGTTATCATCTAAAACTGCATAAATATGACTGCTTGGAAGACCACTAAAACTGTCATAGTGTGTAAAGTTATTGTTGTTTGCTTGCATATCTTCAGGCAGCCATTTATTTAACCCGCCCCCCTGAGTGCCAACCCACAATTGTGCTTTTGAATCTTGATAAAAGGTCCATGCCGTCGCAGCGGACAAACTATTAATATCCTCAGGAATATGCTCAATACGTTGAAATTTACTGTCAGCCAAATCAAGTAAATTGATACCGGACACAGTGCCAACAGCGATAGTGCCATCAAGCAATTGATAAATAGCCAAAACCCGATCACTATTTATGCTTTCTGGGTCATTTTCATCATGCCGATAATGCACAAATTGATCGCTTCCCGCAGGCAAATAATTTAAGCCACCACCAAAGGTTCCTACCCAAATATTGCCCGCATTATCGGCTAAAACGCTGGTGACACCATTGAAACTTAGGCTATCAGGATTTGCGGGATCATGGGAAAAGAAGTCGATTTGATTGTTATCGACATTGAGTCTCCCCAACCCCGCCCCCCGAGTCCCGAACCACAATATATTATTTTCACCAAGAACCGCTGTAACTCTTGCGTCCCGTAACGCTGGTTGAGTTTCTTTATTGATGATTTGAATTACTTCTCCGTTCGCATCTAGCTGTGTCAACCCACTATAACTGGCTATCCAAATTGACGATACGCCATCACTTGCATGGGTTTCAGCAAATCCTAAAACAACGTTATTCGCTAATCCTTTCGCTATATGCTCAAAGGGTACTTCAATGGTTTTGGTAATACCGTTAAAGGTACCCAGCCAAATTAACCCAGTAGAATCTTGCTGAATTGACAAGATGATATTATCGGTCACCCCATCTTCGGTTGTAAAAGTGTCAAAACCATCTTTGCCATCCCAAAGCGCAACGCCAGCATCGGTGCCAATCCAGATACGTTGACGGTGGTCCTGAAAAATCGCATAAGCAAGATTGGAAGGTAAACTATGTTTTAGATTTTCATGATGTTGCCAATTAGAGAACTTTAATTTTTTAGGATCGGCTACTGTCACACCAGCGTCTTGGCTGGCTATCCACAACCTTTGTTGGGCATCAACAAATAGTTGCTTTAACGAGTTACTAAAAAATGTTGAATTTGGCCCCGAAAATAATCGCTCTACGGTTTGCTTTTGCTTGTGGAATTTAATTAAACCATTTCCATTGGTGGCAAGCCAAATGTACTCTTCATCTTCAACAATGGATGTAATAGAGGCATCTTTTTCAAGCTCAGGTAGAAGCTCTCGGGTATTAAAATGCTCAAAAATCATGTCATCAGGATTAAAACGGCTAAAATTACCATTTCGATAACCAATCCAAATAAAATTTTGGGAGTCTAAGAATAACGTTTGAAGTCTATTTGATGTGGGTGCAGAAGCAGAATTATCGGCTTCTGTCCAAGCTGTAAACGTTTGTTTGGCAGCGTTGAACAAGTTAAGCCCACCACCGTCAGTGGCTATCCACAAACGCTTTTGGTGATCTTCAATAATTGCGAAGGCGTTATCCGAACTAAGAGATGTATCATTTCGAGGATCATGAACGAAACGTAACAATTGATACCCATCGTAACGACTGACGCCTACTTGGGTAACTATCCACATATAGCCAGTACTATCGTGGTATATCTGTCGTACACTTTTTTGAGCTAGCTGCTTAGTTAAATCGTCTGAGGAGAAATTGAAATTAGGAGCATCTGCGGCAACTGCACTGCTACTTAATAACAGAAAAAACAAATAACCCAATATTCCTCTTTTCAACATACTTCTTCACTGCTCATCGTTTTTAAATTAGATTAACCTAATGAAATACGTATGCCAATGAATTGCTGTAAATAGCCTAAAAAGCGCGCGTTTAACCTAGTATTCAAGCCTATCGCAAGGTTATATAAAGCAACTTTAAGCATACTGATTAAAAATGAAAGGAATAAACAAAATATTACATGGATAAAAAACAACTCAGCCCCTGCAAAGATAAACTCTGAGGGGCTGAAGGTATTAAGTAAATAGGGTTATTCTTGCAACAAAAAGTTTTCTTGGTTCACGTATGCTTCTTCCCAAATGAAAGCCTCTTCCCAAATGAAAGCTTCTTCCCAGATGAAAGCTTCTTCCCAAATGAAAGCCTCTTCCCAGATGAAAGCTTCTTCCCAAATGAAAGCCTCTTCCCAGATGAAAGCTTCTTCCCAAATGAAGGCTTCTTCCCAAATGAAAGCTTCTTCCCAAACCTCAAATTCAAAACCTTCGATGTAATAGTTGCCATTTTCATCTTTACGAGCAGCGCCCATATAGTGTTGTTCACCACTTAGATCCGCAGCTATGTCCAGGCCATTGTTAGCGCATCCCATAGCAGTCGATTCAACCGCTTTAACAGCATTTACACTACCTGAACCTTGTTGGAAGGGGCTGTAAGCAAGTTGCCCATTTGATAACTGCGCCATGGTAGTACTGCTCATTAAGCGGCACTTCACATCGTTAGCACTTAAACTCGGATCGTTTTGCAGCATTAACGCCACTATCCCACTTACCACACCGGACGCTTGTGACGTACCAGACATAATAAAGCGATCATTTCCAACCATATATTGCGGAAATTTATTAGGCACATACATATCTTCATTAGCTAAGCTAAATATATGTCCACCTGGCGCAACCAAATCGGGCTTAACAAAAGCTTCGTGCGTTGGACCTTGAGATGAGAATGAAAGTAACTCATCATCATGAGGATTATCTTGCGTGTAGTTGTCAGTTATTGCGCCAACACTAATAACATAAGGAACATTGGCAGGCACACCGATAGTCATTGCCGCCGGTCCAGTGTTACCAGCAGAGGTTACCACTACAATGTCTTCTTCCCATAATTTCATGATCGCTTGATTGATTGGATCCGCCCAATAATTCGAACGTGGCGGCGCACCAAAGGATAAATTCACAACTCGAATATTAAGTTCTTCGTGATTATCAGCAATATATTGAATCGCTCTAAGTGCATCTAAATAAGTACTATGGCCATCTTCATAGAACGCTTTAATCACCACTAGGTTTGCGTCTGGAGCAACCCCTTGATAATAACTGCGCATCTGTCCATCAACGACTGCATGGTCGCTGTTGGCGATGATCCCAGAAATATGTGTTCCATGACTATTTTCATCCGTCATATCTTCTGGTTGTAATTCCTGATTTTCAATTGCATCAAAAGCAGCTGTAATTCTAGGATTATCGTAGGTGTCATTTTTTAGCGCTTTGTGACTCGCCCATACACCACTATCGATAACCGCAACGGTAATGTCTTTACCGGTAATACCATTGTCATGTAACTCATCAGCACCAATGGTGTTTACATAGTAGCTGTTGCTATCGCCTTCATTGGCTTGAGTGTCGTATCCTTTCACTAGGTCACGAGTACAATTTTGGGTAAACGAAACGTCCATTGAAAAGTCGTTTTGTTGATAATTTTCTGCGCCATTACGGGAGAAAGTTAATTCAACTTTTGCATCATCAAAGGCGTTCATTTTTGCGTAACGACTTAACCAAGAAGAATCTAGGGTTAACTCTCCGTTTTGGCGGCCAAACAAGCTCCAAAACACAGTTGTACCATTGAATTTAACCGATTTGATGTTGCCCAAACTTGTAGGCCAAGTGAAACTCATTTCGTCGACATTAGTATTCATGTCACGGGCATTATATAAGTTCCAGCTCACCTTATTTTTTTCTAGGTCAACAACATGACTTCCATACACTAGGCAATTATCAAGGGCACCAGCAGTAAAAAGAGGTTGATTTTCAGTAATTGTAATCAGAGCAGGTAGACTTTTAAGCAGCTCCAATTGCAAATCAGAAACTCGTACACCAATTCCTCCGACCAACGGCAATTCGTGGGTAACCAATCCACCAACTAAATTAACTAAATCGTTGAGTACCGCAATATCACCGCCTTGGATTAAAATTTCATTATCCATTGCTAAGATGCTATTAAGCACTGGAAGCTCTGGCAATCCCAAAGATGTTGTCAATTCTGAGACATCTGTAATTGCTGTGACTTTTTCAAGATTAAGCCCCAAAAGGCCGCTGCTTGCCGCGCTTGCATTTAGAGTAGAAAAGCTCAACAACCCACTTACGAGAACTGCAATCTTATTTCTATTGTTTAGTTTCATGTTATTTGTCTCTAGTATTTTTGACCGTACATGGAATGTCGTTAAACATAAAATACAGGTTTCCTATTTATCCATCAGATATAGCAACCCTTATGCCAATAGTTACCCCCGCGGTTTTATTAGCCTTTAGTCTAATGTGAAAATAATGAATGCAATCAAACAGAAAAATATGAGTGCAAAAAATGAAATAACAGCTCAATATTTGCATTCATTTTTTTCAATTTCATACGTTGAAAAATTTAATATCAAGTTAAAAGGGGCAAATAAAGATTAGAAAATATGATTTGGCCTAAGCAAACCTAGAATATTGTTAAGTTAACCTGTAATTTAAAGAAATAGGTACGACGAATGCCGAGAATCGTAATCTAAGATAGTGTTATTTGTTGGAATTAAGTAGGTCACTAATGAGCATTGATAAATGAACGCTAATAGTAAAAGATATCCATGAAGACACTTTACGGTCTAATTTTATTATCCTTGTTTATTCCCACCAACGGAATCGCCGCTGCAGATTTAATGTCATTGGAGTGCCAAATCGTTCCGCAAAAAAACCTTGAAATATGCTCCCTTTCCACCCAAGCAGAGCATTTCCCAGTGAATGACTTGATTTTGTACAAACGAGAAAAGGGCCATCTGCCTGTGCTTATTGAGGTTATTAAAGGAGATGTTGCTATAAGTTGGTTTTGGGGATTTTCGACACAAGGAAAGTACTCAGTAATGAGTTTCGCCGAAGAAGGACATCCTTATTTTGTCGTTTTCGAGACCGAAGCTTTTTTGCAAACTGAGCAACGGCCAACTGCGATCGCCGTTGTCTCAGATTACTTTTTAGAAAGCTTAATTGAATTGCAAGATGATGGTACTGCCGTGTTTGCATACTCTGGTAGCAGACAAACCGCTAGTGATGGCGGTGAATGTGTAGATGCTCAATACGATAATCAATCTTTGAACGAAAATTGCTTTGTGACCATTAATATTTTAGATAAAAGTCATGATGCGGTTAATTAAAATAAGAATATAGACAACCCAGATATAGTGACTAGTTTTAAGTTTACTAGCTAAGCCGCCTGCCCATTTGCAAGCCACTTGTGCAACACTCCCCAATACTTTAAGCAATAGCACGTAAAGGTTGGGCTGTATTTGCAATCAATATAAAGGTATTAACGCAGCACGATCATAGGTACATCACCTCGTTCAAGCATTTTCATCGTATTACTGCCAACAAAAAACTGCCGAAGCTTAGAGTGCCCAAATGCGCCCATAACAATGAGTTCAATATTATGGGATTTTTTGTACTCCATAAGCGACTCAAAAATATCTCCCTCAAGGTAAGAGGCAGTCACTTGAAAGCCTTTTTGTTGCAATCGTTGCTGAGCAGATTCGAATTTATCCTGTAGATTTTTTTCGTTATTTTTTACCGAAACCAAATGACAATGAAGCCCGTGCAATAACCCACCATCAATTACCCGTTGCAATGCTTTGTCAGCAGTTTCTCTGCCATCATAAGCAATCATAAACGAAGTTGGTGGGTTGAAAGTATCTGGAATTAACAAAACAGGATGCACTGCTTTGCGCAGTAGGGTCTCAATATTCGATCCTAGTGCGTTAAAGCTATTATCATGTCCTTTGCCATTGCGGCCAATAACAATGAGTCTGGTTTTGTCTTCGATGTCGTTTATCGAATCTACAACTTCACCATGTCTTTGTAATGATTCAACCTCAGCAACACCAGAAGTTTGTGCATGTTGAACTACATCGTCAAGCAACTCACGGCCTAACTGCAGAGCTACTTTGGCACGTTGTTCATCTAACTTTGTCATTTCTTCAAGCAAAGCTGAACGCGCACCTAGGCCAATGGCACCAGTATAATCATCAGCGCCATGCTGCTGTTCTTTTTCCAAAGCATGTAAAAACAGAATGGGTTTGTTGAGTTTCTTTGATGCCCAGACAGCAGCCGCTGTCACGGCTGGGGTGATTGCAGAACCATCTACACAAGTCACTATTTTCGTCATCATTATCTCCTTAATGTCCGCCAAACAGCTTTTCGACTTCTTTAGGATCATTGTGAACCCCAAATTTATCAACCACTGTTTCCGTTGCTTCATTCATTCCCACAAGATTAACAGTCGCTCCTTCGCGCCGGAATTTAATTACCACTTTATCCAAGGATGACACCGCAGTGATATCCCAAAAATGTGCATGGCTAAGATCAATCACAACGGTTTCGACAGCTTCTTTAAAATCAAATTCGTTAACAAATTGTTCTGCTGATGCAAAAAACACCTGACCGATTATCTCGTAAGTTCGCACTTTTTCAACTTCGTTATAGTGGGACTTGACAGCCATAAAACGGCCGATTTTATTGGAGAAGAACAAGGTTGCTAACAGCACACCAATAAATACCCCAATAGCTAAATTGTGGGTAGCAACAACAACAATAACAGTGCTCACCATAACGATATTTGAAGACATGGGATGTTTTCGTAAATCAGTGATAGATGACCAAGAAAAGGTTCCTATTGATACCATGATCATAACTGCCACCAGCGCAGCCATTGGAATTTGGCCAACCCAGTCGTCAAGAAATACCACCATAATGATTAAAAACAGACCCGCAATAAAGGTAGACAACCTGCCGCGGCCACCTGATTTCACATTGATAATTGACTGGCCTATCATGGCGCAACCAGCCATACCACCAAATAAACCAGCACCAATATTCGCCATGCCCTGCCCTTTGCATTCTTTATTCTTGTCACTGGTTGTATCGGTTAGATCATCAACTATTGTTGCCGTCATCAAAGACTCAAGTAAGCCAACCACGGCCAACCCAAGGGAGTAAGGTAAAATAATTTCAAGGGTAGTTAAATTAAGCGGAACTTCCGGCCACAGAAATATCGGTAACGTATCGGGTAGTTCGCCCATATCACCCACAGTTCGAATGTCTAAACCTAACGCTATCGAAACAATAGTAAGGGTGACGATACACACCAACGGTGACGGAACAACTTTACCAATAGTAGGAACATAAGGTAATAGATAGATAATGCCTAAACCGGCCGCTGTCATAGCATAAACATGCCAAGTTACATTGGTCAATTCAGGTAATTGCGCCATGAAAATTAGAATAGCTAATGCATTAACAAAACCGGTTACCACCGAGCGGGAAACAAAGCGCATTAGACTGCCAAGTTTGAGGAAACCAAAAATAATTTGCAGCACACCGGTAAATAAAGTGGCGGCCAGCAAGTATTCCAACCCATGCTCCTTTACCAAGGTTACCATGAGCAGTGCCATTGCTCCGGTAGCAGCGGAAATCATTCCTGGTCGGCCACCCACAAATGCAATAATGACGGCGATACAAAACGAAGCGTAGAGACCCACTTTAGGATCCACTCCGGCAATAATTGAAAAAGCAATCGCTTCCGGTATCAAGGCTAATGCCACAACAATACCAGCAAGCACATCACCACGAATATTAGAGAACCACTCTCTTTTCATGTTTTCGAGCATGTAAATAACCTAAAATTTGACCTTCCCTTGTAACGTAAGGAAAGTAACAGTTTTCAAAACAAATAAGTCCGCGAGCAATGTGGGACATTTGCACAACAAGAATCAACGAGATGATAGAGGGAGGACAGCCTAGGGCGGCGTGAGTTTCAAGTTCGAGTACCTTAATAGTTGTTAACGACTAGATGCGAACAATATAACTTTAGTAATTTTGATACAAGTACAACCAGTTGAAATCACCTAAAAACACCGGTCATAATCCTAATTCTGCATGGTACGCTCGAATTAACTATTGTTTAAACTACTTTAAATGGCGCTAATTAAAAACTCAAATAGTGAGATTTCTTGTGCCAAAAAGATTGCCCTAGCGCAACTAAAAACACTTCAAGTTAATAAGCCAGAATAACCCCTTAGATTTAGCGGCTATAGCAATTCAAGGTTATGACTTCATGTAGGATTTTTTCGGACAAACAGGATAAAAGCAGAGGTTAAAAATATAAATAGAAGCGTGGAAGGCTCGTTTACCTGTGTAATTTGCTGCTCGATTAACGCTAAATTTGAATAAGTAACAAGGTGGGACATACTGATTTCTTCTCCGGGTTGCAAAGTAATACCCAATGCATAGGAAAATGTGCCATCACCGAATGCCTGCTGGCTGCCTCCAATATCAGTGCCCGTTGCACTTGCGCTGCCAGTAAAACTCATATGGCCGGTATTTGTTATGTCCGTTTCCCGTATTAATGACATAATCGCATTATCGCCGCTTTCAGTTTGATTATTTATATACGGACTAGTGTCGGCAAAAACGATATCTAACGCATTACTAGAGTTGAAAAACATATCTAGCATTGCGAAGGCTTCTGCGACACTACTTTCTCCGTCCGCTATTGCAAACATCCCCATTTCAAATTCGCCTTCAATTGAAAATGTCAATGCTGTGGTATTTTGATTGGAAAGAGTATAGGTTCTTTGAAAAGACGCTTCAGTGTTAGCTTGAGTATCAAAAAGTTCTGAGCTAATGGTTGCCTGGGCCTGCCCATTCCCCCATATTCCATATTCAGAAACATCACTATTACCATCAGGAACTAACTCATATTCAACGATTTGATATAGCTGTGTATTATTCATGCCGAAAGCACCTTCGGTACCAGCATTACGTGTGCTACTGCCAACGCTTGTGAAACTCGAAGGGTTGTCAGGAGCGTCACCTGCAATCACCACATCAAAGTCATCAAATTCAACACTATCTGCCGCTTGTAGCTCGGTATTCACTGAGTAAGAATAAATCGGGCCATCGCTATTAACCTCTAATCCAATAGGCAACTGACCTCCGCCTGCAATAATGAAGTCATGGTAAAATGACAGACCACTATTAGCATTTATGGGGACAGCCATGCCTGTTCCTAACCAGGTTGTTGCCATAATACCTATAAAAATTGAATTAAGAGTTTTCATGGTCGCTCCTTTTTACGCATTTAAAAGCCAAATTAAGCCACTATCCTAGTTATCAAAGTATAAATACTTGCACGTGGCTAAAACTGAGTACTGACACCTGTTTTTTGTGAACCAACCACCTAAATTTTGCAAAATCCTGCAATTGGGCGAAATTTAACTTAAATTAGAATATATAGTTGAGGCTCAGCGGAGCAGGTAATTAGAATGTTTTTAGAGCGAGAAGCCGCTATTGATAAGATATCAAACAGTATCTCTCAAATAGCTCAATCGGGAAAAATATTGCTGCTAAGTGGTGAAGCCGGTATCGGTAAAACCACCTTGTTGGAGCACGTCCGTTCCCATGCAGATAGCACAGTAGACATTTATTGGTCAGGTTGCGATCCCTTATTTACGCCTCGCCCATATGCTCCAATATACGATTTTGCCCAGTTGCTATCGCCTACCTTGCTCACGCAATTGGAAAATGGTGCCGTACCTAACTTAATTTATTCCAGCTTTTTTCAGGCAATTAGCCAATTGGGAAAACCAACTATTTTGGTAATAGAAGATGTTCATTGGGCCGACCATGCCAGCTTAGACCTAATCAAATATATCGTAAGACGTATCTCATTTTTGCCCTGTTTACTGTGTCTAAGTTATCGAGTCGATGAAGTGACGCAAAATCATCCTTTGAGTTCAGTACTTTCATTAGTGCCTTCTGCACATACAGTGCGCGTTCATCTCGAACAATTAAGCCAAGACGCGGTGGCAAAATTAAGTAAAGACAGTGGCTATGATCCAGATGCCTTACACAAGATCACCGGTGGAAACCCATTTTTTATTGCAGAATTGTTAGCTAATAACGGTTATAACAATCACACAATTCCCGCGTCAATTAGAGAGGCGGTGAGCAGCAGAGTACAATTATTAGGCCGTAATGAACGAGAACTTTTGCAGGTTTTGAGTCTTATTCCATATAGTATTCCAGCCGTTTTGATTGGCAAATTATTTGATGAAAACGGTGAATCGTTCGCAATGGCCTGTGTTGCCAGAAAATTATTGGTATGTGATCAGCAAAGTATATTTCGGTTTAAGCATGAACTAGTTCGGTTAGCCATATTGGAAAATCAATCACCGCCGCAAATCAAACTAACTCACAAGCGTATAATTGAGTGTTTAGAAACACTGTCTTTAGGCACTAATTTAGCTTGGTTGGTGCATCATGCTGAGGGGGCTTTAGATGCCGAAAGAGTGCTTAAATACGCACCTAATGCAGCGACTAAAGCAGCTGAACTAGGAGCCCATAAGGAAGCCGCATCGTTTTACAGCAAAGCCCTAAGTTTTGTTGAATATGCTGAACCTGAACTTGCTGCAAGCCTGCATGAAAACTGGGCATATGAAGTTAGCTTAACAACCCACATGCAACAAACTGTAATCGACGCACGACGCCACGCCATTAGCCTATGGAGAGCCCTAGACAGACAAGATAAAGTAGGTGAAAACTTACGTTCGCTGTCACGTCTTTATTGGTATCAAGGCCATGCCGAAAAAGCCGAGCAATACGCTAACCAGGCGATTAAAACATTTGAGTCGATACCAGCCTCTAGCGAACTGGCCATGGCCTACTCTTTACGCTCACAATTGGATATGCTCAACGACCGAACGGACGACGCCATACACTGGGGAAATAAAGCCCTTGAACTGGCAAAACAGTTTTCAAATCCTACGGTGAAAGCACATGCGCTAAATAATATTGGGACGGCTTTATTGATGCATGGCGATGCCACGGGCGAAGATAAACTAAGACAAAGTTTAGCTATTTCAGAACAACATGGTTTCCACGAGGATGTAGCAAGGGTTTACACAAACTTTTCAGACTATTGTATTCGATTTAAGAAACTTGATTTGGCTGAAACTATGACTCAAAAAGGCATTCAATACGATATCGCTCATGATCTAGATTCGTGGACTTATTATTTAGTAGGTTTACAAGCCCAACTGCGTCAGGAACAAGGAAGATTAATAGATGCACAAACCATTGCTGCCGGCGTGCAATCGATTCAAAACCAAACCCTATTAATGAAACTGCCGGCGTTAATTGTTCTCGCACGAGTCAACTTACGTCTGGGAGTTGCGAATAGTCATGAGTTGCTTAATCAAGCCTTAAAAGACGCCCAATCAACCAATGAAAACCAATACATCATTCCAGCTAGGTTAGGACTTATTGAATACCAATGGTTAAACGCGGACAACACAACTTGTATAGAAGAAGCTAAAAAGCATATAGATTGGTTAAATGAATTGCCGCCTGGTGTATTGAACCAATGGCAGTCAGGCGAATTATTTTTTTGGTCTAAACTTTTACAATATGAAATACCAAATGTTCGGCAAGATAGCATATCAAAACCTTATCAACTTCAATTAGCAGGTAACGACGAAGCGGCTTATTCTGCATGGCAGACCCTTGGAATGCCTTTCAACGCTGCGATTTGTCTACTGTCAATTCAGGGGCAGCGTCGGCAATCTTCATTCGTGAACGCATGGCAACTATTCGAAAAGATGCAGGCCAAAGCCCTGCAACAAAAAGTGAGAAATATTGCCGCATCAGAAGGGTTTGCCGATATTCTTCCAAAACTTCGCCGCGGTCCTTATTCTAAAACACGAAAACACCCAATTGGACTCACCAATAAAGAACAACAAGTTTTGAAGCTGTTAGTCACAGGCGCAAGTAACCTTGAGATAGCGAATACGCTTTGTCGATCAAATCGCACAATAGAAAATCACGTGTCTTCGATTTTAAGTAAACTGAATGTGGAAAACCGAGTTGAAGCTATGCTCAGAGTGCAAAACGAACCTTGGTTAGCAGAATAAAGCAACACCATCATATATTGATATGAACAGGTTAAACGTATTTATCAATCTGCCTATGCTGAGAGGCGAAAAATTTTGTAGCTGCCGATACTGAGAATCGGCAACACAAATACCACCACAAAAACCCAAGTAAGAGTGCCATAGCCACGACCAATTAAACTAACCAGCCCAACTGAGGAAGCTAAATAAATTGATAACACTAAAACAATAGCAGCAATTGCAGGACGCAAAAGTTTGGGCATTATGCGTTGTTTTTCCTCATACACTTCAGCGATTCGTTCATTCATGCCGTGGATAAACGCAGTGCCTGTTTCGATAAAGGTACCGAATAACACTACGTAAAAAATGGCTTTTAGCCAAGGCATGTTCAATTGCTGCATCATCAAGTCAGATGGCACCTTTGCTTCTGTTATTTGTGCAGAATTTGCCACCATAGCGACAAAGAAAAATAATGCTGGCAACATAGCTAAAGGGCCAGCCAAGGCGCCTGCCATAAATGAATCTTTGCGATCAGCCATATGGCGAACACAAAACAAAATTAGTGGTAAGGCTGCAATGTTGTAACCAACGTATTGGATTGAACTGATAAACCAACTATCTTTAATTTCCCCATAAAATAGTTGTTCATTTAAATTTCCACCATATTCACGCAAGTACAAATAAACAAATATTCCGTACACTAGGTATAAAAGAAACGACCATCCGGCTAATACCTTCTCAATCAGCTTAGTTCCCCAAGCGACTAGTACGCAAATCGAGACCATTAACAATACAGTGCCAAGGGTACTGGATATATTCAAATGTTCAGAAACCACTTCCCCCGCAGCAGAACCAATCACCGCCAAGACTAAAATGCCTAGGGCAAAATATGCCAACTCATAGACAATCCAACCTTTACCCAATAGCTTTTTGAAAAAACCTCTGTATGTATAACTTTGGGTTAATCGAGCAAATTCAAAACTCAGCATACTAATTAAGCTAAAAGCAGCAGTTGCCACTAAAATCCCTAAAAATCCGCCTAACGGACCCGAACTAAGAAAAAACTGGACTAATTCTCGGCCTGTCGCATAGCCCCCTCCAATCAAAACTGACTGTAGAATAAAACCGGGCAATAAAATCCGTTGGAAAAAGCTTGTTGGCATAGTTATCTCTTATTTAGCTGTAGCGAACTAAGTTGATCTTTTTGCGATTAATTCAGACAAAAGTAGTTTACTGTTTCAGTCGTTGATAACTGGAAAATAAACGCTGCCAGATGGGTCCAGGTTTGCCTTCTCCCACCTTCTCACCTTCAATATAAGTAATCGGCTTTAACTCTTCATAAGAATTACTCACCCAAACCTCATCGGCTTGTTTGACCTCTGTGACTGTGGGAGAAACTTGGCGTACTTCGATACCTTGTTTTTCAGCAATTTCAATAATCAGTTTGCGGGTCACACCGGCCAATATGTTATCCACCGGCGGTGTAAAAATAATATCGTCTTTAGCAATAAATAAATTGCTGCTCGGAGCCTCAACTACATGCGTATCTCTAACTAGCAATGCCTCACTATTGGGCACACCATTTTGCGCCAGTTGTAGATAGGACATCACGTTCCCCATCAAGCTAATGGACTTTATAGAGCAGCGCTGCCAGCGCAAATCCTCTTGAAAATAGGCATCACAGCCTTGATATGTTTTGTCGAAAGGAGGTGTAAATGGGGTACTAAACATCAGTACTGTCGGTTTTGCTTCTACTGGGAATCGATGCTTGCGAACCGCTTCAACGCCACGGGTTATTTGCACATAAAGCATTTGCGAGGGCTGATTACTCGGTAACAACGGTTGCGCAATATCCTTTAACTCCTGCACACTATAGCCCAGTGGAATGTCTACGGCCTCTAGTCCTTCAAGCAAACGTTGCCAGTGTTGTTCACCGCCTAAAGGTTTACCGTTATAGACAGGCACCACCTCATAAATCCCATCTCCAAATAGAAAGCCGCGATCTAAAGGAGAAATGCTGACTTGGCTCAAAGGTATGTATTGGCCATTAAAATATGCAGCGCTATCGGAGTTGTTCGTTTTATCATTAGCCATATAAGAAAAAGCCCACAAAGTTCTTCAGTATAAAATCCAGAAATATACTGTACTGTAAATTCGGCATATGTGTAGCCTTTTTCTGAGGGCTAAGTGTTATGACTAAACAATCAAAAAAACCACTGCAGAGCACATTTATAAACTCTCTTTCCATGGCGAAATTAAGCGAATCTAGGGGTTGCCAATTGGTTAACTCAATTTTGGCTGGATTAGCGATGTTGAGATCTAATTTGCAGCAGTAAACCAACAGGTAAATCGGTTTATCAAAAATAACCATTTATTCATCTTTATACGCATAAACGTAGAAAGCAATCCGCGAAATCAGATTGCTTTACAAGACTCTCTTAACTCTAAAGAACACGGAATTAGAATTTTGTGGGAAAGATTACTCTCGTTAGCAATGTTATTAAGCAGTAATTGAGTTGCTTCCATACCTATGGTGTAGGGTTCTTGCTTAACCACTGTAATTGGTACTTTAAAGAATTCGGCCATTGGGATTTCATCAAAACCAAGCAATGAAACATCGTCCGGGACAGATATATTGGCTTGATTTAAGTCTCTTAACAATTCGATAGTGATAGGTAAATGTTGCGTGAAAAATGCAGTTGGAGCCGCAGATTTAATGATTTCCGTTGGCTCTACTTGAAAACCTGATTCACGTTGCCAGAATTGCACTAAACTATCTTCTACTGGAATACCATGCTTAGTAAGTGCGTCTGCATATCCTTGATAGCGTTCCGTTCTGGAGATAACATTTTTAAAGTCTTGGGTGACAAAACAAATTTTCTTGTGGCCAAGCTGTATTAAGTATTCAGTGGCATCAAACGCCGCTTTTTTGTAGTCAGATAAAACGATGTTTTGTTCACTTCCATCATTTTCAATTTGAAAGTGCACTATCGGCATACCTTTACCAATGTAATCCGTAACGAGCTGATTATTGTTACCTGATGACGCAATAATAATTCCATCAACACGCAGTTGATACAGCGCCTCAATAGACTTTGCTTCAATCTCAGGGTCAAAATCAGTGTTATAAATTAGTGCGTTGTAGCCGTTCGCTTTACAGTAATCATCTACCCCTCGGATAACCCGACTGGTATAAAAGCCCGTTATATCTCTGACCACCACTCCAATGGTTTTAGTCTTGGTCGCCTTAAGGTTTCTCGCGATAGGATTGGGAACATAATCCAATTCAGCAATTGCTGCGCGAATTCGTTCTTGGGTTTCTTTCGACATGTAGTCAAATCGCCCATTTAGGTATTGTGAAGCTGTGCTTTTTGATACTCCTGCAAAACGAGCTACATCAATTAATTTCACTTTTGCCATCTATGTATCGCTATTGTTAATTTTATTATGGGAAAGTTGACATACTGCAATACTATGCTAAATTATTCAACTAAACCGGTTTAGTAACTTTATCTGCAAAGAGAGAATATCAGTTGAAAATTAAAGAAATCAAAGTATTTGTTTGTAACCCTGGCAGAAATTTTGTCACGGTGAAGATCACTACTGATGCAGGCATATACGGTGTAGGTGATGCTACACTCAACGGTCGCGAAATGGCGGTTGTCAGCTATTTGGAAGAACATGTAGCCCCTTGCCTTATCGGTCGCAATGCCCATGATATCGAAGACATATGGCAATATTTGTATAAAGGCGTTTACTGGCGTAAAGGCGCAGTTAATATGGCCGCTATAGCCGCTATTGATATGGCCTTATGGGACATCAAAGGGAAGGCTGCAGGCTTGCCGGTTTATCAGTTACTAGGCGGTAAGAGCAGACAAGCAGTAACACTTTATGCCCATGCTAGTGGTGAAGACATCGAAGACACTTTGAATAAAACGGAAGACCTTATCAATCAAGGTTTTAAAGCAATTCGATTGCAGTCTGCTGTGCCCGGTTTGAATGTCACTTACGGCGTACTTGGAGACAAAAAAGATTACTTCGAATTACAAGGTAATCGTCCGTTACCGCCAGAAGAGACCTGGTCGACGCAAAAATATTTTAACATGATCGTTGAGTTGTTTCAGAAGGCCAGAGAACGATTTGGCAATGACATCCAACTATTACACGACGTGCATAGCCGCTTAACCCCAATAGAATCAGCAAAACTGGGTAAATTACTTGAACCCTATAACCTAATGTTCTTAGAAGACGCTTCTATTGCTGAGAATCAAGACAGTTATAAAGTAATTCGACAGCACACCACTACCCCACTCGCGATTGGTGAAACTTACAATACTATTTGGGATTGTAAGGATTTGATTCAAAACCAACTGATTGATTACCTTAGAGCGGCCGCAACTCACGCTGGCGGAATTACAGCATTAAGACGTATGGCAGATTTTGCCAGTATATATAACGTTAAAACTGCTCCACATGGCGCTCCTGATTTGTCACCAATTTGTTTTGCTGCGCATATGCATTTAAATATATGGGCTCCTAACTTTGGCATTCAAGAATTTGTTGGTTTTGGTAACGAGCAGTCCAAACAAATTTTCAAACATCAAATTAAAGTAGAGCAAGGCATGGCATACGTCAGTGACGCCCCTGGTCTAGGGATTGAGTTTGATGAAACAGAAGCAAGTAAATATCCCTATAAACGTTCTTATCTGCCTGTCAGTCGACTAGAAGATGGAACCGTTTGGAATTGGTAATCCAGTTCTACTTTTTTGAATTTAAGCTTTGTTAAGTTGGAGAAACAACATGAGCAAAAAGATAAGTGTATTAATATTCGGCACCGGATTTGCGGGCCAAGGACATGCTGAAGCATTTCGAGATATGGGTGCCGAAGTCGTCGGCATCGTAGGCAGAACTCAAAGTGTTGTAGAGCAAGTAGCTAAAGACATGAATATCCCCTATGCCGGCACAGATTGGCAAAAAGCATTGCAAGATTGTCAGCCAGATGTCGTTTCAATTGCAACACCAGGTGGTGCTCACGTTGAAGCAATTACCGCGGCGATTGAAAGTGGTTGTCACGTTTTCTGTGATAAGCCGTTAACTGAAAGTGGTGAAACCTCAAAACAACTTTATGAGTTGGCGGTTGCAAAAAATGTCAAAACTGCATTTGCCGCAAGCTTTCGCTACATGCCTGATGTGATTCACGCCAAGCGTTTAGTTGAAGCCGGCGCTATCGGTGAACCATTAGAAGTTGAGTGTATTTCTCACTTCAATTTAGAACGCGATATTCCGTTTGGCTGGTCACACAGAAAAGAACATGGCGGTGGCCGACTAAATAATAACTTTACTCACAAATTGTCTATTGTCACTTCCATCGTTGGTGAAAAAATCCTATCGATTATGGGAGAGGTGCGGGACGATCTAGGCAAAGCGCCAATCGTTGAAGGTGTGCATAACTTTAAAAAACGTCGCGATTTCATTCCTAGTGATCTAAATGATCCTGCTCTTAAATGGGGCGAATCGAACGTCGAATGGACCTATACGGTTTTAGCTCAAATTGAAAGTGAAATGGCTAAAAATCCAGTTTCAGTGTTATTTAAACACGGTGGATTACACCCTCGCTTCCATGAAGACCATGTGGTGATTTATGGTAGTGAAGGCGCGATCTACATTAAAGGACACTATGCTAGTGGGCCATTGTATGTGCATGACAAAACCAAAGGATGGCAAGAGCTTGCATTACCAGAGGACATTGCTAATAACGTTCCTGAAGCAGAAGGCGATACCGAAAAGAATTGGCGCTACCTTATCAGAGAACTACTAAACGATATTAAAGGCGAAAACGTTGCTCCTTATCAAACGTTTAAAGAAGGCAGCCAATATCAGCAACTGATCGACATAATCCGTAAAAACGACAATTGGGTTGACGTTAGTCATCTGCAATAAAAGGCCTACTCATGTTATATGAATATATAGTTATTGCCGGATATTTTATGTTAGTTATCGGGATTGGTTTTGCGTTCAAAAAAATGGCTGCAAACTCAACCAGCGATTACTTCCGTGGTGGCGGACGCATGCTTTGGTGGATGGTTGGTTCAACTGCGTTTATGGCGCAGTTCTCCGCTTGGACATTCACCGGCGGAGCAGGCAAAGCCTTTACTGATGGTTTCTCGATTAGTTTAGTATTTTTTGCCAATACCTTTGCCTATTTTTGCGGCTGGGCGTTTTTTGCAGCGCGCTTTCGTCAAATGCGCGTAGATACTCCTACCGAAGGAATTAAGCGTCGTTTTGGTCATCAAAATGAACAGTTTTTCTCATGGGCGCTGATTATTTTCAGTTTTATCAACGCCGGAGTATGGCTTAATGCCCTAGGAGTGTTCACCAGTGTTGTTTTTGACGCTGATGTGAGCACCACCATCATCGCCACCGGCCTAACTGTATTATTTGTTTCGGTATTGTCTGGTGCTTGGGGCGTAGTCGCCTCTGACTTTGTACAAACCTTAGTGGTTGCCGTCATTTCCATAGCCTGCGCCATTATCGCACTTGTCAAAGTGGGTGGACCGACGGCGATGATAGATAACTTCCCAGTGGACTTTGTGATGGGACCAGATATGAATTATGGCTTAATTTTAGTGGCCACATTTGTATTTTTCCTAGCTAAACAAATGATCACTATCATGAACATGCATGATTCATTTCGCTTCTTAAACGCAAAAGACTCAGCAAATGCAAGTAAAGCCGCGTTGTTAGCCATGGTACTAATGGGTGTAGGAAGTATTATTTGGTTTATACCACCTTGGGCCTCAGCCACCTTATACCCTGACGCGGCGGCAGCTTACCCGGAGCTAGGCAACAAAGCTGCTGATGCGGTGTATTTGGTATTTACCCGCAACGCTATGCCGGTGGGAACTGTCGGATTATTGTTAGCCGGTTTGTTTGCAGCCACTATGTCCTCAATGGATTCAGCCCTAAATAAGAATTCAGGCATTTTCGTCCGCAGTATTTACCAACCTCTTTTGACTAAAAGAAACAAAGATGTCAGTGATAAACACCTGCTTACCATCAGTCAAATTGTCAGTTTTATAAGTGGGATTTTGGTTATCGCAGTGGCGCTATTCTTCAAGTCATTGAAAGAGCTCAGTCTGTTTGACTTGATGATGAACGTGTCGACCATGATTCAAGTTCCTTTGCTTATTCCGCTTATTTTTGGTTTGTTCATTAAAAAGACACCGCAATGGGCGCCTTGGGCAACTGTAATAGTGGGCTTGTTTGTTTCTTGGTTTGCAGCAAATATCTTCACGCCGCAAGTTTTGGCCGATTTGATAGGAATGGAACAAGAATTTACTCGCCGTGAATCGATTGATATCAACTTGATGATCACTATTGGCGGACACTTACTTATTACCGCCAGTTTCTTCTGTATATCCAGTTTGTTTTATTCAGAACAAAAAGATCAACATATCAATGAAAGAGAGCTGTTTTTTGAAGATCTAGAGACCCCTTTCATTGCCGATTTTGAGCAAGATGAATTCGACCGTCAACAACGTCACAAATTAGGTTCAATGGTGATGTATATGGGAGCTGGGGTACTGGCGATGATGTTGATTCCGAATCCAATGTGGGGACGCTTGGTATTTGTATGCTGTGCACTTGCCATACTCGCTGTCGGTTTCTTATTGAAAAGAAGCGCCACATCGAAAAAAGCACTAAGCACCGCATAGGCGGTGCTATTGCTTCTATTTTAACGAATTATTACACGAGTGAATTGGATGTTTTCAAAATTAAAATTTGTTTTTATTGCCAGTGGTCTTCTGCTACTCGCCGCTTGCAAACCATCTATTGAAGAAAAGCATGAACAAAAATCAGTCACGCTAAGCCATGGTGTGGATGAGTCTGCCGGTGGTGTTAGCGCTTATATAATTAGTATCGATAACGCCACTTTTTATCTTGAAAAACAAGGTGGTGGGCTATCAAGTATGTTAGACAAAGATGGCGTGGATTGGATTGGGTTCCACGATGAGAAAGGTTCAGGTTGGAAAGGCGAGTATCGTGGTTTTCCAAATGCAATACACAAACAAGACGGAAATTATTTCCATGCGTTAAACGCGGGAACCGAGCTGTCGACTTCAAGCATTGATATTGAAACGGATGAACACGTCAGAATTACCTTCACTTCAGGTAATGGTAAATGGCAGGGACAATGGGACTTCTATCCAGATCGCTGCGATTTCACGATGTCACAAGTCAGTGAAGGCTATAAATATTGGGTGCAATATGAAGGCGTACCCGGTGGAGAGATGGACGAAACTGATTTCTGGTATGCCTCTGTCGATGACCAACAACACCCCATAAATGAAGCTTTTATTGGTGATCTTCCCGCACCTGAATGGTTTGCTTTTGGGGATGTAAAAACATCGAGAATGATCTATTTATTACATCATCAAGATGATGCATATCCGGATGACTATGTAAGCAGACCATATATGACGGTATTGGGCTTTGGACGTCATGAAAAAGACAAATATCTGAGCACTCCTCAATCATTTTCGTTAGGATTTATTGAGTCATCTGATTATCCTGAAGTTGCGCAACAAATCAGAAATATACTGAAATAAGTGAACTTCACATGGTTTGCATAGCGCGCAAATAACAGTGTTTGCTGCGCTTACCAAACTAAGCAAAGATTTGCTAAAATTGTACGAACCCTTTATAAAAGAGTATGGTTAAAAAACATACTCGAAAGGGAAATCAAGATGCCTATAAAACTGTTTATAAAAATGCTATTTGCGGCAATGCTGCTCACTGCTTGTGCCGCTCCACAACAAACTAAAGACTCCATATCAGTAACAGCGCCTAATGATGCACAACAACAGCTGCAACAAATACTCGATGAGGAGTGGCAGTACTTTCTAGATACTTACCCTGCTTATGCTAGTTACCTTGGATTAGGTAATGATCAGCAAAATAGTCGTTGGCAAGACATGAGTTTGTCGGCAATCAATGCAATTGACGCTCATAATCGTGACGTCCTTGCAAAGCTTTCTAGTATTGATGTCGAACAATTAACGGACAGTCAGCAGACTAACTATCAGTTGTTTAAATGGCAGCTAGAAATGTCCATAGAAGAGCACAAATATAAGTCCTATCTTATGCCGATAGACCAAAACCAAGGGGTGCAAACCTTGGACGATATGGCCAACTTCGTGTCGCTAAGTTCGGTCAAAGACTATGAAAATTGGTTAACAAGACTGGAAAAAATCCCCAGGTTACTTGAGCAAAATCAAACCTTGATGGAAACCGGTATGTCGCAAGGCATGATGCCTGCCCGCGATACTATGCTACGCATCCCTGCGCAAATTCAAAAACAGCTTGTCGACACACCAGAGGAAAGTCTTTTTTATCGGCCCTTTATCAATATCAGTGACCATATATCATCTGCTGAACAGGCGCGCTTACAGCTAAAAGCTAAAGCCATTATTGCTGACCATATCATTCCAGCCTATGCTGAATTTAACGAATTTTTTATTAACCAATATCTCCCTGCAACACGCTCTACCCATGGTTTGTGGGATACGCCTGATGGTAAAGCATCGTATCAGCAGAAGGTTCGCTATTTTACCACTACTGACCTGACACCAGATGAAATCCATCAGATTGGTTTGGATGAAGTAGCACGCAATCGAGCAGAAATGGATAAAGTCATGGAAGAAACCGGCTTTGACGGCACGTTTGAGGAATTTGTTAACTTTTTACGTACAGATCCACAATTTTATTATGAAACGCCCGAAGAGTTATTTGATGCATATCTCGCAATCAGCAAACGTATCGACCCAGAGATCGTCAAATTATTTGGCAAACTTCCTCGCATACCCTATGGCTTAAAAGCTATCCCTGATGCGGTTGCCCCTGATTCGACTACGGCATATTACAATCCGCCCGCCGCTGATGGTTCCCGTGCGGGTTATTATTATGTGAACTTATATCAACCTGAAACCCGTCCTAAATATGAAATGGAAGTGCTGAGTGTTCACGAAGCAGTACCAGGACACCATTTGCAATTGGCGTTACAAATGGAATTGGATGATATGCCCTACTTCCGTCGTTTCTTAAGCTTTACCGTTTTTGTAGAAGGTTGGGGATTGTACAGTGAACGCTTGGGATACGATTTGGGCTTGTACAAAGACCCATACTCCCGCTTTGGTCAATTAACCTATGATATGTGGCGCTCAGTGCGTTTAGTAGTAGATACGGGCATACATTACAAAGGTTGGACTCGACAGCAAGCTATTGACTACTTTAAAGCAAATGCGGCTAAAAGTGAGGAAGATATTATTAACGAAATCGATCGCTATATATCTTGGCCTGGTCAAGCCCTTGCTTACAAAATTGGACAATTAAAAATGTTGGAGCTGCGCGAACGAGCCCAAAATGAGTTAGGTGATAAATTCAACATAAAAGATTTCCACGATACTTTGTTAGGTAGCGGTTCAATTCCACTATCGGTATTAGAGACGAATATTGAAAACTGGATAGCATCGGTAAAATCTGCCAAATAGTCCAAAAGATAGAAATCAAAGGGGTCAGAGCCGTTGAAATAAAATCAATGGTTTTGATCCCGCAAGTTTAAATCAATGGCTCTGACCCCGCAGGTTCAAATCATTGGCTCTGCCCCCGCAGTTCTAAATCTATGGCTCTGACCCCGCAGGTTTTCAAGGTTTAACATAAGTTGGTGTTGCTAAACGGACAGGATTCCGAAACAGAAAGTATTGAGAAATGCAAAGTGATACAGAATAGAAGGTGTTATTTGCAGCAAATAAAAAAGCAAGCCATAGGGCTTGCTTTCAATTTAGTAATATAAATACCTAACCCTAATATCTGTTTGGAAAATGATTGCCATCAATAATGGCAATCTTAGTTAGGTATATTTACAACTCTTAGAAGCGGTAGCTACCACCAATGGTGATTCTACGGTCAGTTAAACCTTGGTAACAAAGCAAACCACCTTCGTTGATACAACTTTGCTCAACTTCAGACTCTGTGAGGTTAACAGCTTCAATACCAACGTTGAATTGCTCATTGATATCATAACTTACGCTAGCGTTAAGTTGTCCTCTGTCTTCTTGTACCACTGGGAATCCCCAAGGTAAGCTAGAAGTACTACCGAAGTCAGTTGAACGGTACGCTTCACGCCATGTGTAACGCATACGAGCCGACAAACCATACTTTTCATAGTACAACGTAAAGTTGTAAGAGTTTTCAGACAAGTCAAGTAAGCCCTGAACTGCAGAAACACTGATATCGTCAATACCCGTTGTTAATGCAAACACAGCGTTAGCACGGCTAGTTGCTGAATCTTCTGCCTCACCACCTGAGAACTCTTGAATGGTATAGTTGAAAATCACACCGAAACCAGAAGCCCAACCTAGGTCATCTTCGAAACCAGCAAGGTCATATTGAACAGCAAATTCAATCCCTTTCTGAGTCGTTTCACCAGTGTCATTAATTTTTTGCGATGTAGGAACACATACGCCGGTACCAATTGGACCAAATACGTTGATGTCTGCAATTGGGTTAAAGATACCGCCGCCTTCACAAGGATCTGTGATATCACGGAAACCAGTTACAGGATCTTCATATGGGTCATCTTGTTGAGTTACGTGCAATTCAGAACGTTTCTTGTGGAAAATACCAAGACTAACCATACTTGCTTCAGCAAAATACCATTCAGCAGACAAATCGAATGAAGTCACTTCTTCAGGAGCCAAACCAGGGTTACCTAGTTGTACTGCTGGGTTTGGACTAGTAGAGAATGTATACGACGTTGAAAGGTCATCAAAATCAGGACGTCTAATATCTTTTCCCCAACCTGCACGAACAACAACATCATCGTGTACATCGGCTACTACGTTAATACGTGGTAATACGAAGTCGTAATCACTTTCAGTTGTAACAGCAGTAACCACATCGTTAGTTACAGAGTTACCTCTTGAAGTCACGTCAGTTTTTAAATAACGCACACCAAAGTTACCGCGGAGCATTTCATAAGAGAAGTTACCTTGCGCATACAAAGCAGTCGTTTTCTCTTCAATATCAAAGAAAGCAGCTGAGCTTGAAGTTGGTGAACTAATAGGTCCACGAGTTGAACCAGTAATAGCATTATTAGCAACAATGGCATCATTTAAAATAGCTAACACGCCATCTGGATCTGAAGCAACTCTTTCTGCGTCAATAAGAAGAAAATCACGTACGTATAATTCTCTACCATCAGCATCATTAAAGTTAGTCGGCCCAGGTACCAGTAGTTCTGCGAACAAATCACCAGTAGGGCTATCTGCGAATTCTCTTAAACCTACGCTGGTCGTAATCTCGTCACGAAGACTGTTTACTTTACTGTAACGGAAACCAACATCAACCGAAGTCACAACACCGTCTAGGTAATAAGTGAAATCAGTACGGAAAGCATCTTCACTGTTTTCCGCGACATCTTGGCCAATCGCCACATCACGCAATACCACGTTAGCTGGGTCAAGTAGTTGTTCAGAGCTAGGGCCAGTTACTTCACCTGTAGCAACACCAAAGGTTAGTGCGTTGCCGGTTAAATCGTAAATAAATGGCGTACCATTTTCGTTTGAATCGTATAGGTCTTCATTACCGTTTGCTTCATTGGCAAAGTGATTGGCTAGAAGAGCTTCAGCATTCAATGGAGAGTTAGGGTTGATAAAGTTCAATGTAGTATTGAAGCTAGGAGTAGTAGTATCAGAGCTTGAAGAAGACAGCTCAGCACTCACTTTAAAGTTATCACCGGTCCACTCACCACCAAGTCTGTAAATTTCACTTTTGGTTATACGAGAATTTGTATCACCTGAGAAACGTAAGTTACCGTCAGAACCATCTCCATCAATTGGAATGACACCACGTACAGCTGCTTGGATGCTACCAAGGTCTTGGCCACCTAAAGAACCAAAGTTAACCGTTTCGAATTCACTAGGAGCGGCAATGTCTTTAAGTCCACTAATACCTGATGCTTGAATTCTTGAACTTTCTTGTCTGCGTTCTTGATCGTTAATAACGGCATCAAAAAACAACTTCAACTCTTCTCTTGGCGCCCATTCAAAAGTAGCGGCAATGTTAGTAGATTCATATTCGTAGTTGTCATAATCTTGTACGAAGAATTGAATTGGTAAGTAATCAAAATCTTGTGCACTTGCCGCGCCACTATCTGCAGCTACAGAGTTATCTCTATCAGCACGAGGACGGAAAGCAGTAACATCTTGCTCAGCATAGTTAAGACTTACTACTACACCGAATTCGCCGTTATCAGTATCCCAATTGTCGCCAAAAGTACCTGATAGTCTAGGAGTAAAAGTACTGTCTGTAGATAAGCTACTATTTTCACCTTGTACACGAACGGAGATTAGGGTGTCATTAAGCTGAAGTGGACGTATTGTTTTCAGGTTTACAGTTCCACCCACAGATCCTTCAATTGTTTTAGCTTCAGGAGACTTCGTCACCTCAACGCCAGATATAATTCCTGCTGAAACATCTTCAAAACTAATACCGCTGCGTCCAGCGCCAGAACCCACAGTAGATACACCGTTGATTTCCGTTCGGTTAGAGTTAGTACCACGGATTTGAACACCGGTACCAACACCAGCTGTTCTTGTAATCTGAATACCAGTAACGTTCTCTAGTACTTCCGCAAGGTTTTGATCTGGTAGCTTACCAATATCAACCGCTTCAATGACTTCAACCAAGTTATTCGATTCCCGCTTTTCGGCAAGGGCGTTGGTTAGTGAGCTACGAATACCTGTTACTTGAATAACCTCGTAATCGTCATCTGCACTTGGCTGCGCATCTTGTGCAAAAGCAGATGCGGACATATTTAGCGCGGTTGCTGAAAGCATCGCTAAAGTAATTTTCGATAATCTGTGTTGCATATATTGTTCCTGTGAGTTTTATGTGTGTTTTAAGCTTATTTTTCAGTAATTGAACATCATCTTTATGGAATATAGTTTAGATAAAAATTTACACAAACTTATTACTTCACAAGATAAAGGCTCAAGACTTACAAATAATTTACGTAATACTTACAATTTATCCTGTAAAGGTCAACCTTTTGGTAATATATTTTTTAACAAAAATTTAAAGTATTGGTCTAGCCAATGCTTACATTCTAATAACCAAAGCATGTAAAAATCAATAAAAACCTTAAAATAACAATATATATCAACATGTTAAAGACAACCCATGATATAGCGTTGAGTAAAGATTATGTATAGATGCTATAGATTTTCATGTAACTAAATAGTGTGAAAAAGAAACGAAACAGGGGGTGAGTGGCACGATAGACAGAATATATTGGTTGACCAATTTGGTATTATTGGATACTTTAATTTGTCATTTTCACAATCACGCATATCCCTCAATGGGAGCGGGTACTAATTTCAATGTGTAAAGCTGCCACCGGAAGGTTACTCTAATAATCTGTTGATAGTAGACACTTACTTCAAATGAGCAAAGACGGATTGTAAACACATTATGGCGTTGCTGATGAAGTGAAGGTGAAAAGCTTACTTTTTTATTTTAATTAGAGAAACTTAAAATGCGTGAATCTTGGAGATGGTTCGGTCCCAACGACCCCGTAACCATAAATGATATAAGACAAACAGGTGCAACTGATGTTGTCAGTGCGCTGCATACTATTCCTACCGGTGACGTTTGGTCAATTGAAGCGATTCGTCAATATCAGGCTCTAATAGAAAACTGTGAAGATGATCTTATGCCCCTTAAATGGAGTGTAGTAGAAAGTATTCCTGTCCATGAAGATATAAAACTGAGACGACCTGGCCATCAAAAGTACATCGATAATTGGATCGAATCGATGGAAAACCTAGCCAAATGCGGAATAAAAACAATTTGCTACAACTTCATGCCGGTGATTGATTGGACGCGTACCGATCTCAAATTCAAACTTCCCAACGGTGCATATGCGCTGCGTTTTGATCAGAAAAAGTTTGCCGCCTTCGATCTTTTTATTTTGCAACGTGATAACGCTGAAGCAGAATACAGTGCAGCTGAAATAGAAGAAGCAAAACAGGTCTTTGAAGCTATGTCTGAGGCCGATAAAGAACAACTGACCAACAATATAATTGCTGGTCTACCTGGTAAAATGACTGACGCTTATGGACTGGACGATTTTCGCGCCATGCTAAGCAACTACAAAGATGTAACAAGTGATACTTTACGTGAAAGTTTGTTTGCATTTCTAGCACAAGTTCTTCCTCGCGCAGAAGCTTTGGGCGTTAAACTGGCCATTCATCCTGATGATCCACCTCGAGATATGCTTGGACTACCGCGTATTATTTGTACCGCAGACGACTTGGATATTCTGTTTAATGCACTACCTAGCCCTTCAAACGGTATTACCCTTTGCGTAGGCACATATAGCAGTCGTCCAGACAACAACTTACCGGCTATGGCTAAGCAATTTGGACCGCGTATTCATTTCTCTCATCTTCGCGGTGTCACCCGTGACCCTAATGAACAGCGCACTTTTTACGAAGCTAGCCATCTCGATAGTGACATAGACATGATTCATGTGGTGAAAGAATTGTTGAATGAAGAAAACCGACGTCGACAAGCCAACTCGCTAGATCAAGACATATTTATTCGTCCCGATCATGGTCATCAGATGATGGATGACATCGGTAAAACCGTCAACCCAGGCTATTCCGGCATTGGTCGTTTGAAAGGTCTTGCCGAAGTTAGAGGGGTAATAAGAGCCCTCTCTGCCCAGTTCGAAGAGCAATCATCATGAATAATATCATTAAGTTTTCGGCAAACCGTGTTTGGCGAACCTATCAAGGTGGAAAATTGCTCGATCTAATCGAAGGCAAAGAGAATCCACAAGATTCCAGTTTTCCAGAAGATTGGATTGGTTCAACGGTAGAAGCCCGTAACATTGGCCGCGAAGAGATCTCTGAAGGATTAGCAACCGTCAAGCTTGAAGATGGCAAATCAGTGACGTTTCGTGACTTGTTGAATCAAGATCAACAACACTTTTTAGGTTATGTTAATAACTCTGCTCGCTCGTTAGATGACATTCCGCTAGTAAAATACCTGGACAGTGCCACACGGTTGCATTTCCAAGCGCATCCTACCCGGGAATTCGCACAACAAAGACTAGGTTATCCTCGTGGGAAAACCGAAGCATATGTTATTTTGGAGATCCGCGAAGATGTAACTGATCCCTACATTTACGCCGGCTTTCAAAGATCACCCAGTCGTGAACAGCTCAAAAAATGGATAGAAGAACAAGATATTGCCTCCATTGAAAAGTGTTTCGATCGCATACCTGTAAAACCAGGTGACGTATTTTTGCTGCCAGGCGGACGTCCCCATGCGTTAGGAGAAGGCATTTTGATGTTGGAGATCATGGAACCATCTGATTTAGCAGTCAGATTTGAATTCGAAAGATGTGGTTATGTGATTCCTGAAAAAGCACGCTTTATGGACCGCGGCATAGAGACTGCATTAGATGCGTTCAACTTCTCCCCTGTTCCGCCTGAACAGATAGATGATGAATTTCGTTGCATCCCAGAAGTACTGATTGACGACAACGCGGGTAACACCCTCGAAGAGCTAATCGGTCCTGATAAAACCCCTTGCTTTACCGTCAGACGTGCTACCGTTCAAGGCAATTTCCTGCGTAAACAAGATGCTTTTTTCATAGGGGTAGTAACCCAAGGAAGTGGTGTTTTGCGAGCAGGAAATGAAGTTACCCAATTAAATCAGTGGGATCGCTTCTTTTGTCCTGCAAACATTGAAGATTTCCAATACGAATCTGAATCGGGAATGACTGTACTGGAGTGCTATCCAGGAAGTGACAAAAAATAACAATAAAGTAAAAAAGTTGACTTAGCTATGTTGCGAAAGTGAGTAAATAAGTTGCGATTAGGCAGCGAAATCATAGCTAAAATCGACTTTATTATAAATCTGGGTTACTCGAATATCTGGGAAGCATAAATCCTAGCGAGAGTTGCGGGGTAATAAAGCAGCGCCCATTGCGCAACAACCGGAGTCATCATAATGACAGAGGTACCACAAATGGATCATCCGAACAAAAAGTCTTTTAAACAAAAGTTTGCCCAAGGACTGGCTCTTTTTCTACCCGGTATTTTCTTACTGGGATTCAACATTGGCACCGGCAGTGTTACCGCAATGGCAAAGGCAGGCGCTGAATATGGCATGTCTTTATTGTGGACCATCATAGCCTCCTGTTTATGTACTTTTTTCATGATTAACTTGTATGGTCGTTATACCTTAATCACTGGCGAAACGGCTCTTCAAGCATTTAGGAAGCACATCCACCCAGGTGTCGGCATTTTCTTCTTAGTGGCACTAACCTTTGGTGTATGTGGCAGTGTAATGGGTGTAATGGGTATAGTGGCCGATATCTGTTATGAATGGTCAAAATCTGCTATCGATGGTGGTATTGCGCCTATTTACTTTGCTGGATTTTTTCTAAGCTTGGTTTATTTCATATTTTGGAATGGTAAAACCGAGTTTTTCGAGCGTAGCCTCGCGGTTATTGTCGCCATAATGTCGGCGTGTTTTTTAATAAACTTCTTTATCATGATGCCGCCTCCAATGGAGATTCTAAAAGGCTTAATACCCAGTATTCCAGAAGTGACATCATCTACCGACAAGGGGCCATTTTTAGTCATCGCCTCAATGATTGGCACCACTGTTTTTTCCGGTTTATTTATTATCCGCACCACCTTGGTAAAGGAAGCGGGCTGGACCTTGGCTGATTATAACAAACAACGTAATGACGCTATTTTCTCGGTATTTCTGATGTTCATCATCAGTGCATCCATTATGGCTGCAGCCGCGGGCACCTTATTCGTTGAAGGTATTGGTTTATCCAAAGCATCTCAAATGATAGGTATTTTAGAACCACTAGCGGGAACCTTAGCGACCTCAATATTTGCGTTTGGATTGATAGCAGCTGGCGTGTCCTCACAATTTCCTAATATATTAATGCTACCTTGGCTGTTGTGTGACTACACCGGCGCAGAACGCGATATGACCCTAGCTAAATTCCGTATCATGGTATTTGTTATTTCACTGCTTGGCTTAGTTGTACCGATTTTTGATGCACGCCCGGTGTTTGTGATGATTATTTCCCAAGCGTTTAATGCCGTTATCTTGCCAGTTACCGTAGCTTGCATTTTCTATCTGGGTAATCGCAAGGATTTAATGAAAGAGCATGCTAACAGCTGGATAGCCAATGTCATTCTTGCCGCGATTTTACTGTTTTCAATCTTCACGTCGGCAATTGGCATAAAAGGAGTTTGGCAATTAGTGGTTGCTTAAAACCGAACCGTTATATTTGCCTTAAAAAGCCAACTAGTTAGTTGGCTTTTTTATACATTGCAAGCTACTGAGATCTCATTCTCATATTCTCAGTTTCCATGCGAATTTTGCGAAATTCAGAGCTTTCTTTCCACTGTGGCCAGCGATTCGAATCGCCTAGATCTCGTATAATTGAGTGGAATAATTCGATGTCTTCAACCGCACCGCGTAAATCCCAATCCTCACTCCAAGCATCACAGGTTTGGTGATAACAATTTCCGGTATAGTCGGCAATCCATTGGTCGCCCGCAGCACGTCCTCCATCGATCAAATCAGCTCCACCGGCTATGCCCATTATCAACAAAACAGGTACGCCTTGACGGGCCATTGAGAAATGGTCTGCACGAAAAAACAAACCATTTTCAGGCAAATTTTCCGGTGTAACCACGCGAGACTGCAATGCCGCTGCGCGAGCAAGATCATCTTCAAGATCACTTTGACCTTCACCAACCAAAATAACATCTCTAGCCGGACCCGCTGTTTGTAAAATGTCTAAGGTAAAGTTGGCGACCGTAGAATATAGAGGATAAATGGGGTTCGAGGCATAAGCGGCAGAACCTAATAATCCACTCTCCTCAGCAGTCCAAACTGCAAACACCACACTTCGCGCCATAGGCGGTCCAGCTTTAAGCACGCGAGCCAATTCAATTACACCAGCGGTGCCAAGTGCATCATCATTAGCTCCTGGACGAACAGTGCGACCCAATTCATCCGGCTCTCCTTGACCATAAGCATCCCAATGAGCAGATACCATTAAGGTTTCATCTTGTTGAGAGGTTCCTGGCAATCGCGCCAACACGTTTTGTGAATCAATATTATCCATTGAGACCGTAAAGTCAGCTGATAATCTCGCTTCTGGCAGTTCAAAAGCACTAAAGTCATCTGAACGAGCTAGTTTTCGCTGTTCGTTTAAATCTAAGCCAACAGCGTTAAACAATGCTGTTGCAGCGTCGTAATGCAGCCAACCTTGCAGCAAAGGAGGCAAAGGGCCATTGGTTTCAGCCAAGGTAAACTGTTCACCGGCGGAAGACGATGCCACATTCCAACCGTAACCCGCAGCCTTGTCTTCATGAATAACTAACGCAGCTAATGCACCTCGTCTCGCAGCTTCTTCATATTTGTATGTCCAACGACCATAATATGTCATGCGTTTATTGCCAAACCGGCCAGCAACGGCTTCATTTGGTGCAGCTGAAAAGTCGGGATCATTGACTAAAAAGACCGCAACTTTGCCGGTTAGGTCAATATCAGCAAAATCATCCCAGTTACGTTCAGGTGCATTCACCCCATATCCCACAAATACCAAAGGGGCATCTTTAATACTTGCTTTGTCGACCGCACGAGCAGTGCTAATAGCCACATCACTTCCCTGCCGCCATGTTTGATCAGCGTTTGCTACTTTTATATTCAGTGAACCGCTGGAGTCTAACTGTGTATGCACCAGCGGTACCGACTGCGTCCAGCCACCATCAATGCCGCCGGGTTCCAAACCCAGAGATTGAAATTGCTCAATTAAATAGGCAACAGTTTTTGCTTCACCCGGTCCACCAGGAGCGCGACCTTCAAACTCCTCTGACGCTAGTACTTTGACAATGTCAGAAAGACGTTGGCTATCAATCGAATTAGAGGGCTTTTGTGAGGCAGTTTCATTAGCGCTATCTTGAACTGATTTAGGCTCAGTTGAATCGGAACAAGCACTGATTCCGACGATTAAGGTTAAGCTGAAAAACAATTGGGTAACGAGCTTCATAAATATTATTCCGACAAAATTAAAAGATGAGCAGTAAGCTGCTTTGCTATAGCTGTTCTTTACTGGAACGCGAATCCCATCGCTTAGTGCGGTCAATGCAGTCACTAGAGTACAAAAACTCTGTTGATACTAAGGGCCTTAGTGGTTCTCGAGTATATCATTATTTACAATTTTTTAGTGGGTGCGACATAATAGTCTTTTCAAACTTAATAAAATTAGGTCTTCTATTATCTGCATTTCGACGTAAAGTAATTTTATTAGCATAGGTTTTTACCTAGGATGATGTCAGGTAGCAAGCTGACCGTTATTTAAGCAGTCGCTAAGTAATATGCTGTAGTTTGCTTGCATTTAAATCAACCATAGAATTAATAGGCGCAGAGATGATTCAATCATATTTACCATCTAACAAACTGGGATTAAAAGCACTTGGGTTAAGCCTGTTTTCTCTTTTTTGTGGCGTATCTGAAGCTGAACCATCCAAGCTTACTAAAACGACTGAAAATAGTTTGGTGGCGGTTGAACGCTACCCAGCAACTAGCCCAAATCACAAAGTTCCACAATTCAGTGTCGATGCGAGCTGGCCCAAGATGCCAGCAACTTGGTTAATGGGACAAGTACCAGGTCTAGCCGTAGATAAACAGAATAACGTGTGGATTTTACATCGCCCTAACTCACTTAGTGGCTTAGATTTAGGTTTAACCAACAACACAGGCTTATGTTGTGAAGCTGCCCCACATGTTATGCAATTTTCACCAGATGGAGAATTACTTCAGGCTTGGGGCGGTCCAGAACTAGCGCCGAGTTTAGCCGGAACTAATCAATGGCCCGCTACCGTTCACGGCCTTTACGTTGATGAAGATAATACAGTTTGGCTTGGTGGAAATGGCAAAGATGACCACGTTGTGTTGAATTTTACCGCGCAAGGGGAATTTATTCGTCAGTATGGCCAACGTGGTAAAACCGATGGAAATTTGAGCCAAGATGCCTTGGGGAATCCAGCTGATATTTTCCATAACAGCATCAATGATCAAGTATTTATTGCCGACGGTTATATCAACAAACGAATTACTGCTTTTGACACGAATGACAACAGTTTTGATCAATTATGGGGAGCTTATGGTGGCGAACCTGGAGGCGGAACAAGACAAGGGGCATTCGACGTTTCACAAGCCACCAGCAACAGTGAAAACACCAGCACTAAAGCAAAAAGTTTTGGCGACATTGTGCATTGTGTAACACAGTCAACTGACGGCAAAATTTATGTTTGTGACCGACGAAATAATCGTATTCAAGTATTCGAAGCTGATGAAGAAGGAAAAATTCAGTTCATTCAAGATGTTATTATCGCTGGAGATACTGGAGGCTTAGGAACGGCATCAGATATCGATTTTTCCCCAGACAATAAGTATATGTATGTGGCAGATATGATGAACGGGCGTATCTGGATCCTATGGCATGATACTTATGAAGTACTCGGCAGTTTTGGTCGCCCAGGCCGCTACCCAGGACAATTTACTTGGCTTCACAGCGTAGTTGTAGACAGCGATGGTAATTTATATACCTCAGAAGTAAGCACTGGCAGACGGGTGCAGAAGTTTGTGCTCACTGGGTTTGTTGGCAGGTAGGTTAGTGCGGCGAGTTAATTTTAGAAATGTGTAAAGCATCTTCTGCGTTAAAAGTGGTGAAACTTAAACCAAAAAAGTAACCTGACATTTTGCATAAACATCCCATGCCAGGTTACTTTCCAATCTTTAACTGATTTGGTTCAGTGCAATATCAGATTACATCCAACCCATAATCATTTCTACAACACGAATCAAGGTTGAGTAGTACCAAGGTGGCTGCGGATCATCATCAGTACTAGGTACTTTGTACTGAGCACGTAAACTTAGCAAACGCTGCTTTAAGTCCGCAGTAACCTTTTCATACCCTGGTTGACCGTAGAGATTAATTTGCTCATCAGGATCGGTTTGTGTATCAAACAGTTCCCATTCTTCGTTATTGTAAAAGTTGGCGAGTTTGTAGCGTTCACTAATGATACCGTAATGACGAGCAACGCCATGAAAACCGGGGTTTTCATAAAATTGGTAATAAAGATCTCTTGATTGAGGTTCAAATTCATCGTCGGTTAATACCGGCAATAAACTGATCCCTTGCATCGCTTCGGGGATTTCAACACCTGCAGCATCAAGAAGAGTTGGTGCGAAATCTATGTTTTGTACTAGAGCAGAAGTACTGCTTCCCTCTTTAATATGGTTTGGCCATTGAATTAATAATGGAATTTTGGAGGACACATCATTAATCCAACGTTTATCAAACCAACCGTTTTCCCCTAAGTAAAAACCTTGGTCTGATGAATAAATGATAATGGTATTTTCGTCTAAATTATTTGCCTCTAAGTAATCAAGCAACCGACCAATTTCACGGTCCATACTTTTAACTGAACCAGTGTAGGTTTTGATATAACGTTGATATTTCCAACGAGTAATTTCGTCGTCAGTTAAATCAGCGTTTTCAAATTCCTCATTACCTTTTGCAAAGGTCGCTTCCCACAGCTTTAATTGCTCTTCATTCATCGATGATGGTTCAGATAACTTAACATCCAAGTCCGTCATATCATCGGCAATACTCATACGCGAGTTTTGTCTTGCTTCACTCAAACCGTCCATTGAACGTAGTAAGGTGTTAGGTTCTGGTAAGGTTGCACTTTCATCCCATTCTGCTAACTCTTGTGGTGCTGGGATCCAATCTCGATGAGGAGATTTGTGGTTATACATAAGCAAAAATGGTTGTTCACTTTGCTTTTGATTTTTAAGCCAAGAAATCGTTTGATCGGTTACAATTTCTGCGACATATCCGGTCGTTTCTTTGATCCCTGCAGGGCTTCTGAAACTAGGGTTATAATAAGTGCCTTGCTCCATAACATTGTCAATTACCGACCAATCATCGAACCCCACGGGGTCGCTCATTAAATGCCACTTACCAAAAACCGCGGTTTTATAACCAGATTGTTGCAATAATTTGGGTAAGGTTTCCTGGTGGCCATTAAACTCTCCTGACCAGTCATTTGTTTCATAGCCATTGGCGTGGCTGTGCTTGCCTGTTAATAAGGTCGCTCTAGAGGGGCCGCAAACAGCATTGCCTACATATGCACGGTCAAAGCGCATACCTTTTTTAGCTATACGATCGATATTTGGCGTCTGCATTAAAGTGTCATCGTAGGCACTTAACGCTTTCACGGCATGGTCGTCACTGAAAATAAATACAATATTAGGGCGTTTCTGCTCCTGTGCCATTGCTGTGCAGGATACACATATAACAACTAATAGATTAAATATACTCTTCATAGGGCTTACCTTATATATCTAAGATTATTGGCCAAATTAAGTTGCGAAGAAACAACTTACATGGATTGTTTTTATTGCTTATACATCTTGAAAATCAATGCGCTAATGGACGGTTAATACCTTATAAGAGGTATCAAGATTTCAACTTTATTAGCGCTTTCACAAATACAGTTATTCAATCCAACCTCTTAAATTGTTTTGAATTTCCTGTTCAAATTGATCTAGTTTTTTACTTAACTCTTGGGCTTTTTCCGACTGATGACTTTTAACATCGTATGACTCAGCTTGATCCTGTTTTAAATCAAATAGAAAAGGACCTTGCTGTTTAAGCCAGTAAAAGCCAATGTCACTTGATGTTCTGCGATAGTATTTATATTGGCCATTAACCACAGCGATAGGTTTTTTGGCTTTGAATAGAAACAGTTCGTCGCGGATGCTAACGGTGTTATCCCCACGCAGGATTGGCATCATGTCTACCCCATCAATAATCCGATCTTGGGGTAACTCAATATCCAGCATCTGCAAAATAGTAGGATAAATATCAATTCCACTTGCCAGTGCATCTGACACACTGCCTTGTTTAATCTTTTCAGGCATCCACGCAATAAATGGCACTTTATTCCCGCCATCAAAATTAGAGCCTTTGCGACTTCTAAATTGTCCGGCATTACCTTCAAACCAAGGACCATTATCACTAGAAAAAATCACAAGGGTATTATCGGCAATCCCGTTTTCTTCTAGTGACTTCATTATTTCACCCACACTCCAATCTAACTCTTGGACTGTATCCCCATAGGTTCCTGCTTTAGAGGTACCGGCGAAATCTTGACTGGCTAAGGCTGGATCATGGGGAAACGGAGAGGCGTAATATAAAAAGAAGGGTTTTTCTTTATTTTCAGTAATAAATTGGATCGACTCTACTGTAAGATTTTTAGTCAATACTGATTGATCAACTGGTTCTGGTAAGTCTACTTCTTCGTTTCGATAGATTTCATAGGGTTGCATATCATTGCTATACAGAGCGCCATAAAAATAATCAAAACC
The DNA here is from genome assembly GCF_037478005.1 of Alteromonas sp. M12. Lineage (NCBI taxonomy): Bacteria > Pseudomonadati > Pseudomonadota > Gammaproteobacteria > Alteromonadales > Alteromonadaceae > Alteromonas > Alteromonas sp. M12. The sequence continues at coordinate 3,967,466 of NZ_CP144164.1, forward strand.
ATGTTTATTGGGTCTGTCATTTACGTGGTCACCGAGATGCCATTTACCGATTAGTGCAGTTTCATAATCAGCTGCCTGCAATGCTTCTGACAAAAGTACTTCATCATGGGAAATCCCTTGCATTCCATAGGAGTAAGCGCCGCTAAATGTGAGCAATTTAGTGATGGCTTTATTACGGAATTTTTCGCTGTGCATAAAGACTGAAGGAACATGGCTTCTGACAGGATAACGACCGGTGAGTAATCCAGCTCGAGAGGGGGAACAAATAGGAGAAGGTGCATAATAATTTGTTAGCGCCACCCCATTACTCGCTAATTCATCGATATTTGGTGTGTTTATTAATTCCGAACCAAAACCGGATAAATCGCCATAGCCCATATCATCCGCCAGAATTACGATAACATTAGGTTGCCCTTTAGCTGATTCTTGCTGATTTGATTTCAACGTGCTCACGTTCTGCAAATAACTAGTCGCCAAGTCAGGCTTCAGATCCTGACCTTCGATATTCTTAAAATGCGTATTAAGAGCTTTGTATATAATAAATAGAATTATGAAAATAAGAAAAATCCTACCTATTCGAAGCCTGTTTTTGCCACTGTCACTTTTCTTTATGAGCAACTGAAACACCATTTCACCCTATTATTTTAAACGTTGAGTGGAGCTAACATATCATTTTTCCACACGGTGTGTAATTATTTTTTCACATTTTTTCTACATTAAGTGTATTTTTTTTACATTTATTTCCACAGCGTGTGTATTTTATTATTTCTTATGTTATGTTGAAAAAAGATTAAAACTTGAGTGTTTCATTAACATCTCATTTACCAACCATAGAATTAGGATGTGTGGCAATGTCAACAGTAACCGTGCCGTCGTTAATTTCAGCCTACAGTGCTGAAACAAAAAAATTATTATCGCAACTCACTTTAGAAGAAAAAGCGAAGCTTAGTTCCGGAAAAGATTTTTGGCGATTGCAAGGTATTGAGCGTTTCAACCTGCCTTCAATTATGGTTACTGATGGGCCACACGGTTTGCGTAAACAACCTGATGATTCTGATCACATAGGGTTGAATGATAGTGTACCTGCCACTTGCTTTCCCACCGCCTCAGGTTTAGCCGCAAGTTGGAATAGAGAATTATTAGCTGAAGTTGGTAATGCTCTGGCCGACGAATGTCTCGCTGAAAAAGTAAGTGTTTTGTTAGGGCCTGGAGTCAACATTAAGCGTAACCCTTTAGGTGGGCGTAACTTCGAATATTTTTCTGAAGATCCCTATTTATCTGGCGAAATGTCCATTGCCTGGATCGATGGACTGCAGTCTAAGGGTATAGGTTGTAGCTTAAAGCACTATGCCGTGAATAATCATGAATCATCCCGCATGATCACCGATGTCATCATTGATGAACGCACCTTACGTGAAATATATTTGCCAGCGTTTGAATTTTCAGTGAAAAAAACTCAACCTTGGACAGTCATGTCAGCTTACAACAAAGTTGATGGCACCTATTTGGCGGAAAATCGTAAATTCCTAACGGATATTTTACAACAAGAATGGGGCTATCAAGGATTGGTAGTGACTGACTGGGGTGGTAATCATAATCGTGTATTGGGCATTAAAAATGGCCAAGGTTTAGAAATGCCTTCCAGTGGAGATATCAACACCAATAGGATTATTCGTGCCGTTAAATGTGGCGATTTGTCCATGGAGGAGCTGGATAAATCTGTTGGTAGAGTACTGGATTTGATCATTCGTTCACGGGATGCATTTCAACCAACACATACATTTTCTGTCGACTCACACCATGCTTTAGCTCGAAAGGCAGCCGAAGAAGCATCTGTACTTTTGAAAAATGATGGTGGTCTATTACCTCTTTCAACCACAGATAACATTGCGGTAATTGGTGAATTTGCAAAAAACACCCGTTATCAAGGCAGTGGCAGTTCACAAATAATCCCGACTAAATTAGAGCAGCCTTACGATGCGATAGCTAAATTGATAGACAGCGATGGGTTATCCAATATTTGTTATTGCAAAGGTTATCACTTAGATGAAACCGAAGATCAACAACTCATATCTGAGGCACTTAAAATAGCTCAGAATAGTGATAAGGTAATTGTCATCTTGGGTTTACCCACATCCTATGAATCCGAGGGTTTTGACCGCAAACATATGCATTTACCAAAGGTGCAATTGGATTTAATTGCAGCATTAGCCCCGGTTTATGAAAAGCTAGTCATTGTGCTGCAAAATGGATCTCCTGTTGAATTGCCATTTGCGAACCAAGTGCCAGCGATTCTTGAAGCCTACTTAGGCGGGCAAGCAGGTGCATCAGCGCTTGCGAATATAATATTTGGACAAGTAAACCCCAGTGGTAAATTAGCTGAAACCTTCCCTGTCTCTATTGACGACGTCCCAAGTCAACCATGGTTCCCAGGTGAATCGCGACAAGTTCAATATCGAGAAAGCATTTGGGTGGGTTATCGTTATTTTGATACCGCTGAAGTGCCAGTTTTATTTCCATTTGGGCATGGTCTATCTTATACAACCTTTGAATATTCAGATCTAACGATCCAGGATAACCACAAGAGTAACGATGAAAACACCTTTGATCTAACAAGTGTAGATGACATTGTTGTCAGTTTTAACCTAAAAAATACGGGTAATATGACGGGCGCAGAAGTTGCGCAACTATACATAGGTCAACAAAATAGCTCCGTTCATCGACCGAAAAAGGAACTTAAAAATTTCGCAAAAGTTAGTTTAGCCCCTGGTGAATCACAAAGGATTACTATGCAATTATGCAAAAGGGACTTTGCTTTCTGGTGTAGCAAGAATCACAAATGGCGCGTGGAGACGGATCAATTCAACCTATTTATTGGAGCTTCTATCAGTGATATTCGCCTCTGTGATGTCATTTCAATCCAAGGTGATAATCCTAAAGGCGCTCAAGATGTCAGTTTATCTGCGTACTTTTCGCCTAAAGCACAAAACTATACTGAGCAGGATTTCCAAAATCTTTTAGGAAAAGATATTCCGCCAGCACTGCCAAGCAAGCCATTTCAATTAAACTCCACAATGCGGGAAGTCAAAGATACCTGGATTGGTGGCAAACTTTTTCAAATTGGATTCAATAAAATGACTGAAAAGCTCGGAGAAATGACCGAGCAAGATAAATTAGTGATAAATGCCATCTTCGATGAAATGACTTTACGTCAATTAGTGGCAATGAGCGACGGAAAATTTAAGCCAAAGGTAATGGATTCGTTGATACATATTATGAATAAAGACTGGATTAAATTGCTCTGTGGAGCGGGTGTAAGAAGTGAATAAGGTTTTACCTTAATATTTTTGAATAACCAACGCAGTAACCAATAAAAATAGAAAATAAGGGTCATCATGAAACTAGAATCATCCCGCACTGAGCGTGCTTCCTACGGGGCATTTTTCCTAGGTCAAAATATACTGTTTATGCTAGTGTTTCAGTTTTTAAATTTGTATTACACCGATGTACTTGGCATAGGTGCCGCGGCAGTAGGTATTCTATTGTTGGTTGCGCGTACCTGGGATGCGGTAAATGACCCAATTTTAGGCAGTATTGTCGATCGATGCGATTTCAAAGGCGGGAAATTTTTGCCTTGGATCAAAGGGGTTAACTTCATCTTGCCCCTGAGCACCATTGCTTTATTTTTTAATCCCAACTGGGGACCTGACGGAAACTTATTGTATGCCTATGCCAGCTACATTTTATGGGGAATGATATATACCTTGTGTGATGTGCCTATTTTTGCGTTGTCTTCGGTGATGACTAAGAACTCCCATGAGCGAGTTATTATCTTAACTTGGGGACGATTAGCTGCATTAATAGCAGGGATTACCGTGGCCGCTGCAACAATGCCACTTATTTCATTATATGGTTGGACAGAAACGGTCACTGTACTGTGCATTATAGCCATGTTGATCATGATACCGATCCGCTATTTTGCGGTGGAGCGAATTAAATCCACCAAAAAATCTCATTCCGATGTATCCCTTAAAGCTTCTTGGAATTATTTGAAGAATCATCAACCTATGAAGATTTTTTATATCGCTATTTTGATTTCAACAGGTACAAATACAGCAGCTATCGCCACTAACTATTTTGCCATTTATAATTTAGGTAATGGTGAGACGACTTGGGTCGCCCCTTTGATGGTGGCCGCCATGTTACCAGTTTTCATTTTAGCCGCCTTAACCCCATTACTGATAAAACATTTTGGAAAGAAAAATTTATATATTTGGGGTACCCTAATTGGGTCAGGCTTTAGTTTGCTTCAATATTTTATTGGCTACGAAAGTATTGTAGTCGTGATAATTTTACAAATATTAAAATCGGCACCGGTATTTTTACCGCTGTTATTATTGGGTATGTTTTCTACAGATTTTGTTGAATATGGCAATTATCATAATAAAAAGCGTTTAGAAGGCACGGTATTTTCATTGCAAACTTTTGCCACCAAACTCACGCAAGCATTAGCGGCGGGCATTTGTGGTATTTTACTCGGTTGGATAGGCTATGTGGCTAACACCGAACAAACCCCAGAAGTTCTGCATGGTATATTTGTTCTATATAGTCTAGTCCCGGTTTTCGGTGGTGTGTTGAGTGCCTGGATAATGTATAAATTTTATCATTTGAAAGAATCAAGAGTACAAGAAATGATTAACACGACACAATAGACTAAATTCAAATGATTAAACGTTTTAAACTCATAAACTTGGTAATAAGATAATGGCTCTAAGCAGAACCAAGCAGTTGCAGCGCAACAAAATAATCAACGTAGCTAAACAAATGTTTTTAGATCAAGGCATAGTGTTAACGTCAATGACTGATATAACTAAGTCAGCCAAAATTGATCGAAAAACCCTTTATAATTATTTTTCAAATAAGGAAGAGTTGGCTACCGCCATTTTGGAAGATTTGAAAAAAAATTCCACGATCATGAAAAACACACAAAGTTATCAAGGTGATAGTGGGTTCGAGACACTCACACAATATTTCACGATATTGTTTGATACTTTGCAAAATAATAAAGAATCTGTTTTATACACCATTCATTTTGATTACTTTTCAGAAGAGCAAACCTATTTTGTTGGCGCTAAAAATTTAAATGAATTAAAAGAAACGCCACTTTATAAAATCCTCAAAGCTGGAGTAGACGATAATTCAATTAATAATTTTGGCCTAAGCATGAGTAAATTAATGGGCGTGGTATTTACTCCGTTTTATACCACAGCTCAACAGTTATGCCGTCGAGAAAAAGTCTATAAAGAAGTCTACGATATAGAGTTTAGTGATTTAAAGGTTTATATTAAAATACTACTTGCAGGATTAAAAAATAATTAGGTACGCAGTATGAGATTGTCAATGGAATCTCTATATGTTTTTGTTACGGCGTCGGATTTAGGTTCGTTTTCAGCCACCGGAAGGCATCTTAAAAAAGCCCAATCTGCTATTAGTAGTGCTATTGCCAATCTAGAAATCGATCTTGGTGTAGTTTTGTTTGATCGTTCTGGCAGTCAATTAAAGTTGACCTCTGAAGGACAAATTCTGCTTCGGGAAGCAAAGGATATAATACAAAGAAACAACTTATTGGTTTCTACGGCCAATAAACTAAGCCTTGGTGTTGAATCTCATTTATCTATTGCAATTGACCACGCTATCCCTTTTAATAAGTTAATTCCAGCACTTAGTGCGGTATCTGACAAATTTTCCGATTTGGACTTAAAGTTACATCATACCTGTGGCAGTGAAGTATCTTCACTTCTTAATGATTATCAGGTTGATTTTGCAATTGCTCCTTTCCATGTTGGGTCTGAAAATACCTATAACATAAAAAAACTATTTGAATTATCTCTTGCCTGCATTGTGCATTGCGATCACCCATTGGCTAAAAAGAAATTACCGCTTACCACCCAGACTCTAGTCCAACACCGACAACTCATGCTAACTGACTTTTCAGATTTAACTGGGCAAAAAGATAAAGGCACTGTATCTCACCATCTATGGCGGATGCGTGACATAGATTCTTTGACACAGGCAGTCAATGCAAAGTTGGGCTGGACGATTAGCAGTTTAGAGTTTGTTAAAAAACAAATTGATGCTGGCACATTTAAAGTGCTAACCACTGAAAGTTGGGGTAACGATTTGAAAATTCCAATCGTTGCCCTGCATCATTTTTCTGACAACCTTGGACCTGCCGCCAACTTATTTATTTCTAAATTAAACACAGGGTAATAATATTTCGCCTTAGGCTTCCGTGCCTAAGGCGTTTTACTAAAGTGGTAACTGACTAGACTGCTCTTTCGTAAATGTTGCCATTTGACGGAAGTCTCTTGAAGAAGCTCCTAACTTAATTTGATAATCTCCAGCGTCTGCCACCCATTTAGACAACTCAGGATTATAAGAAACCAAATCTTTAGTGGTTATCGTAAAACTAATGGCCTGTGACTCACCGGGGGCTAGTAACTTGGTCTTCGCGAAATGTCGCAGCTCTTCACTAGGTTTTGCTAGAACGCCTTTAGGCGCTGTTATGTAGAGCTGTACGACCTCTCTACCCGAAACTTTCCCCTCATTTTTAATTGTAATTGAAGCGTCGATTTCATCGGTAAATATAGTGTGACTTAAGTTTAACTTGCTATACGAGAACTCACTATAAGATAAACCAAAACCAAATGGATAAGCGACGGCTTTATGATTTGTATTGAAATCACGATAACCAACAAAAATTCCATCTTTATAAGTTATCTCAGAAGGTTGGTTACCCATAATATCTTTAAGTTCATTACTACCGTCAGTAACAACTCCAGGGAAGTTTTGAGCGGGTAAACCATCCTCTAACCGTAAAGAAAAAGTGGTAGTTAGTTTGCCTGATGGATTAACTTTACCAATTAACACATCAGCAATGGCATGACCGGCCTCTTGGCCCGGTTGCCAAGCCAAAAGAATTGCGTCGACTTTATCACGCCAACTAGCCGTCTCAATGACGCCTCCCACGTTTAAAATAACCACTACTTTTTTATTCATTGCATGAAAAGCTTTACTTACACCGTTGATTAATTTTTGTTCATCATCACTCAGGTAAAAGTCGTCTTTTGCTTGCCGATCTACAAACTCTCCTGAACTGCGTCCAATTGTAATAATTGCGGCATCGTTAGTCTGAGATAACGTTTGCAATGTATTTTCATCAACGCCATATTCGTTGATTGGTGTTTCTGGTAGAAAAGCAGCAATGCCTTTTCTCGTCGGTAGTTTGGACTTTTCAGAGTTAATATAGTCGATATATTTTTTTGCCAAACCTTTATGAACGTCTAAATTTACATCATCTAAGCCTTGTTGCAAAGAAATAGAATAAGCAGCGTTAACATCACCACTGCCAGTTCCTCCAGTATGAATCTCGTATGAACTATTGCCAAAAACAGCCACTTCCTTATGAATAGATAAAGGGAGCGTTGCATCTTGATTTTGTAGCAACACCATCCCTTCAGAAGCAGCCATGCGGGCAATTTTCGCATTGCCTTCTAGATCAGGTTGATTAGAGTGTTGATAACCTTTATAAACCGAGCTTTTTAACACAATACTTAAAATATTGCGGACATTTCGGTCAAGCACTGACTCTGCCAATTGCCCAGACTTTACAGCAGCAATAATTGCTTGCTCTTGCTCATCAGTTCCAGGCATCAATAAGTCATTTCCAGCATTCATTTGCGCGACAGGATCCGTACCACCGAACCAATCGGTCATCACTACACCTTGATACCCCCATTGCTCCCGCAGTACTTCGGTTAACAATCTTTCACTTTCTGAAGTATAAGTTCCATTAACTTTGTTGTATGAAGACATGACTGTCCATGGTTGACTTTCTTTAACTGTAATTTCAAATCCTTTTAAATAAATTTCTCGTAAAGCCCTCTCATCAACCTTTACATTAATTCTGTTTCGATTCCACTCGTGATTATTTGCCACATAGTGTTTTATGGAAGTCCCAACATCATGGGATTGAATACCATTAACCATGGCTGCAGCCATACTTCCCGAAATGTAGGGATCTTCTGAATAGTACTCAAAGTTTCTGCCACCTAAGGGATATCGATGAATATTTAACGCCGGAGCTAACAGTACGTCAACGCCATACTCTTTTACTTCATGTCCCATAGCGGCACCAACTTGTTTTACCAAATCAGTATCCCATGTTGACGCCAGTAAACTCGCGATTGGAAAAGCGGTACAATAGAAAGTGTCATCAACACCTTCTCGTGTAGGGGCGATTCTTAGTCCCGCAGGACCGTCTGCCAGCACAATCGATGGTATTCCAAGTCTTGGGATAGCGTGGGTGTTGCCCGCCGCGCCTGGGACGCGTTCATCGATTACCATGCCAACAGTAGGTGCATTACTTTCTAATGCACTTAGATCCATTCCGGTGCCACGAATCAATTTAACTTTTTCCAGCAAAGTTAAAGCGTCAATTATTTCATTCATTGGTTGTTTTCCTAGTTGAGGTGATTTAGATGCATGTGCAATACCGCAGCTAATTAAAGTAATTAACATAGAGCAAGCGAATGTAACCAATGAGATAATCGGTTTTCTAAAGGTCATGATTTTCTCGCAGTTTGATTGAAAAGATTTAAAAGCTCTTGATTGAATAATCTCAAGAGCTTTTAAACTTAGGGGCTAACTCATTGAATTGATGAATTGAAAAGAGCTTAAAACTCCATTCCGAAACGAACACCCATGGTACGTGGGGCGGCTACTCGTGCGACGCCATCCGATAGACCTGGGAAGTTAGAGCTTACGTCAGCAGTACTCAATGTGACTTCATCTTCAATATTTTTGACGAAAGCTTGCACATACCAGTCTTCTTCTGGTGAGGTATAAACCACTGAAATATCTGATTTGCTAAAGGAGGGCTGTTCAAACTGAGCTACTATTTTATTGGACAATAAATCATAACCGTCATTCCAACGATACACTGCATTGAAAGTAATTGCAGCGTTACTCTCAAGCTCCCAAATACGTTCATAACCCAATGTAAATGCGAGTTCTGGGGATCTGTTAAGTGATGATCCCGATAGATTTACATTTGGCGTGATTTGGTAGTCGGTATAAGTAGCATCTAACCACGTAAAGGAAGCTGTAACCTTACTCAAATCGGTTAAATAATAACGAGACTCCATTTCGAATCCATCAATTTCAGCTGCACCTGCATTGGAAATGTTTTGACAAGGGGCACCACCACACAAGCCTAAATTATTTAACTGCAAATTTTCGTAATCGTAATGGAACAAGCTGAAAAATGTTCTTAGTCCATTATCCAAGTCCATTTTTATGCCTAACTCATAAGCAGTAAGATCTTCTGGTTGATAATAAATATAATCTTCGGTTTTAGGCGATTGACAATTTTCATCACTGGCAACACAGCCATCATTGAATCCGCCGGCTTTGTATCCGGTAGATATATGACCATAAATTAATACTTCTTCACTGAAGTCGTAATCTAAACCAACTTTCCAGGTCATTTCACTATACTCAACCGAAGCGTTGTTCAAAGAGTCAGGCAGTGGGTTAGTCGCACTAGCAGTGAAATCTAAAGGTTCATCCACAGTGACATGAAGTACACGTGCACCAACACGACGTTTTTCGTCATTGGTTTGGCGTACACCAAGGGTCAGAGCTAGGGTATCTGAAAAGCTATATCGACCCTGGGCAAAAGCAGCTATTGAATCAGCAGTAGTGGATTGTGGGAACCCATAGACATAACCATCGTATCCTTCGGTGCCCAAATTTCCAGGAAGAGAGGTGGCTAGTACTCCTTTAAAAATCGCTTCAATATCCGACTCTTCACTAAAATAATAAAGGCCACCTTGCAAATTTAAATCGTCGATTACATAAGTTAAGCGTAATTCGTGTGAATTTTGGCTATAGTCACCAGTTAAATCTCTAGGTACTGCAATAGGGCCGATTACAGGGTGAGTACCGAAGAAAAGACTATTTACTTCCCTACGTTCAAATTCCCGATAAGAACCAATATAGGTTAACGCTAACTCATCGGTTAGATCCCAGTTGAAGTCACTCATTATCCCCCAGATTTTATTGTCTGTAGAAGCCGTTACTGGGTCGACCCAATCCACTGTGAGCAATTCATCTGTACTTTTTTGGTCACCGATATAGGTAGGGTTAGTGCCGGCAACATCTCCTGACGGCGCGGCAATAGTATTACTATCAAAAAAGTTTGAAACCAATACTTGGCTACGTTCGTTACCTTGTATTTCACTATAATCCGTACGTATTAATAAACTAGCATCATCACTGATATCGAATAGACCACTTAACCGGAAGGAAAGGTTGTCTTTATCTGGACCTTGCGGAGCATTGGACTCACTGCCACTTCGGATATAGCTGTCACGCTTATCAATATTAACAGCCGCTCGAATCGCCGCATTGTCTGAAATAGGTACATTAATCATACCGCTGGCTTGTTTTTGATTGAAGCTACCTAAAGACACGTCAAACGAACCATAAACATAATCAATACTTGGTTTAGCTGACATAACATTAATCAAGCCAGCCGTAGCATTCCGTCCATACAATGTACCTTGAGGTCCTCGTAAGACTTCAACTTGCTCTAAGTCAAAAAATGATACTTCTTGCGCCTGAGCACGGGCAATATACACACCATCTTGCAAAAATGAAGCTGAAGGATCACCTTTCTCAGTGTTATCACTACTTGATATTCCACGAATGGTTATTTGTAATCCGTTATTTCGATCGATAGAAATATTCGGAGTTGAATCCTGTAAAGAAGTGGGATCGGTAATTCCGGCGGTCTTTAAGTCTTTAGCAGACAGCGCGGTAACCGCAGAAGAAGTTTTCGATAGTGTCGTCCCAAGCCGAGTAGAGGTGACTTCTATAACCTCTAAGTCTTTTAAACTCTTTGTACTTTCATCACTCTCTTGTGCAAAAGCAACCGAAGATAGCGTACAAAGTGACGCGCATGTGGAGACAATAATTTGTGTTAGTTTATTCTTTTTAAAATGCATTCTCATGTGTCCTTATTTTAAAAACCTCACACTCAGCAACAAAACCTTATTCGCAACATTTTTGCAACACCGTGTGGAATTTTTTGATTATGACAACTCAATAACTAAAATAAAGTTAGCTTCCATCTATTTATCAGATAACCATGAAACCCATTATTTCTTCATATAAAACAATACACTAAAGATAAATCAAATGGATTTTTGCGTAAAATACAACCCGATAACTTGTGTTTAAGCCGAGAAAAATACATTAACAAATAATTAAAACAATAAAACAATGTAGTTAAATCTAAGTAAAATATATGTTTAAAAATAACAAGCACTATTGAACAATTTGAAAGTCGTTGGCCGATAACAACGATTTTTAGAAACATGAAATAGCTAATTCACCTTGGCATATGACTCTTGAAAGCGTCACATTGATCAAAAGTGAACTCAGTGGCACGACACCTATGAAGTGTTAGGCAGCTTTGGACGTCCCGGACGCTATCCTGGCCAATTTACCTGGCTTCACAGCGTAGTTGTAGACAGCGATGGTAATTTATATACCTCAGAAGTAAGCACAGGCAGACGGGTGCAGAAGTTTGTGTTCACTGGGTTTGCTGGCGATTAGTGGCCTAGGCGAATAATACTGTTTTTACACTGGATACTATCAAGCTTGCCCATGCAGATAAGGAGCAAGCTTGATAAATTTCAAGAGATTAACTGCTTAGTTGGCTTTCAGCGTAAGTGTTACACCACTTTCAGCACTGGCTAAATGTTGGCGACTGTTGAGTAAAAACAGTCGGTTGGGATCAATACTTCCGTTTTCACTTAAAAACATTTTTACCGATTTGGCCCTATCTTCAGCAAGTTTAGCTAATTCATGGCGAGGAACGTTGATAGTGCTTCGAACTTGATTGTACATCGCAATCATCAACGCTTGCTCTAATTGCTCCTCTGGAACGATTTTCTCGCTATCTCCTTCTTGCAATCTCGTCTTTATCAGCTTTCTTTGTTCTTCAATCTCTTTATTTGTAGCTGTAGTGAACAGGGTTCTTAAGGCATCTGCAATTGGACCTGAAAGTGGCACTGTAGATGGACTAAAACCTTCAGGAAGAGATGTTTGTTTGGAAATTTCCTGAAGGTTGGCTTGTAACTTTTGCTCAGCCAACTCATAAGCATCCGTCACTTCGTTCACCGTGCCTTCAATATCGACTTTCAGCCCCGGACGTTTTGCCAAGGCTGCTGCTAAGGTTTGAAGGGTTTGCGAAGCCGCTTCGTTGAGCTCAGCAGAGCCATCGGCAAAGGTCACTTTATTCAGCTCATCTTCACTACCGACTAAATTTGCCAATAAGGAAAAAGGGGCTGTCACCGCTTTGGTGATGATATTGCCAAGGGCTTTGAATATGATTGAACCAAAACCGAAGCTCGGGTTATTTAAGTCTCCAGATACTTCCATTCCCAGATCAATAACGCCGTTAGAGTCCTGTAATAATGCAATGGCTAAGGATAGGGGCAGATTAACCGCCTGCTCCGAATTAGTTTTGCGCCCCAAGGTGAGTTGGTCGATAACGATCTTGTTGTCACCCACTAGCTGGTTATTTTCGAGCTTATATTCCACATTTAGTGACAGTAATCCTTTATCAATAAAGTGCCCCATATAAGTACCTGAATAGGGATTAACTGAGGTCAGTTCTGCACCGTCAACAGAGAAATTTAAATCCAGATAAATCTGTTCAATAAGAGGGTTAACTTCCCCTTTTAAAATCACTGGTGCGTAACCATCAATTTTACCCATTAAGTTAACATTTGCAGTGGTATCTGGCGTGGAGGAAAGTGACTTTATGTTTCCGTTCAATGCCTCGATACCTGATGCAAAAGGGGCTCTTAAAGAATTATCTTCGAAATAAGCACTGCCATCATTGATACTAATATCGTCAATCCTAATGGCGATGTTATTAGAGGCAGATTGAGTATCTTCAGTCCCTTCTTGCGCCGCTGACTCTGGTGGTGAAGCATCATCTGCAACCAGCGCGGAATCAGCCTCGGTTGAAGCATTTTGCACCAGAAGGTCGCCAATATTCGTTTGTTTGCCTTTGTGAATAATGAACTTGGTGTAGGGTTTATCGAACATGACAGCTTGTACTGAAAGTTGATTTTCCAGTGACTGATATTGAATACCTTGGATATTCATATCCTGCCATTTAAGTAAGGGTTGTTGTTGTAGTCCGTCAATCACCGTCAGGTTGGCGATATTGGCATCGCCTGTGAAGGTGATTGGACTCGCAGTTCCCGCATCAAATGTCCCTGAGATCCCCACGGCGCCATCTTGCAAGATCGCGTTTACATAGGGAAGCAAATAGGATTGAAGTTGGCTTAACGCAAACTGGTTAATCTCAAAAGAACCAGAAACTTGCTCAGAAGATACGTTGACTTTCCCATCGCTACTAAGGTAACCAGAAGCTTGTTCAGGATACCCCCTAACCTCGCCACCGACTCCTAAATCTAGGCTATACTCGATAGGTAGCTGAAAACTTGTATCAACAACACCAGTGGTGGCATTTAAATCAAAAACTCGCCAATGCATGCCCTTAGAAACATGACTTTCATTGATCTGAAAATCCCCATTATTTAGCGCGAAAGATTGCAAAATGACTCGCCAGTTGGATTCATCAATTTGACTCGTTTGAGTATTGACTTGCTGCTCAGCTAAAGAAGAGGTTTGTTTTGTCGTTGCGATTGATGATGGCATAAACATAGCTTGTAAATCCAAGCCTTGCTCATCAAGGTTTCCGTCAATCCAGGGTTTACTAATAATAACTTCAGCCACATCAATTTGTTCTGTGTCTGTGTCCAAACTAAGGTCGTGTATGTTGATTTCGGCCACTGTAATTCTTGGCTGAGTTAAATCGGATATTGTCAGTTCAGATAAAGTAAGCTGCGTATTATGAGCCTGAAAGCGAAGACTTTCTTGTCCTTCTGATAAATGATAATCCCCGTAGAAATCTAATAATCCATTTGCCAGCCTTGCTTCAATGACGTCATTTGATAAAGGCCACAAAGGTGCAAGGGCTATCGCCGACAGTGCTATATTGCCTTTGATCTCAAAAGGTACCAATTGAACTTGACCAGCGAACCCAATGGAGCCGCCTTCAGAGGTTTCAATCTTAACGTTATAATGATTGTCTTCGGTTGCGGTATTTTGTTGTTCAGTTAGTTTAAATGTCGCTGCGCGGGTGTCGAAATCGGTTACCTCAAAAGCCAGATTCGGAAAAATAATATTGGTATTGGATACATCATCAGAAAATCGAATCTGTCCGCCTTCAAGATTCACTCTATTCACACGAAGAGGAGGAATTTCAGTCTGTTCTTTTTCGACGGGTTCTTTTTCAGCATTGGCTTCATTTAGACTATCAATAATGTCAGAAAAGTTAAATTGAGCCTGTTCACCTTCGGCGAGTCTAGCTATATGCCCATAAGGCTCGATGATAGATAAGTGTTCCAAAGTCGGTGTGAAATGTAGCAAGGTTTGCCAAAAGCTAGCATCCACTTCAAATAGCGAAACGTTAACAAAAGGTTGGTGACTTTTATTTTCTTCAATAACCAAATTGGAAACGCGAATACGCAGTAAAAAAGGATTTATTCTCACTTTTTCAATACTGACAACACGATGCAATTTGTCACTTAATAATTGCGCTAATTGGGATTGCAGAATCCATGGCGTTAGCACACCCAAAATAAGAGCATAAGTGAGATATGCGCAAAGCAAATAAGTGGTTATTCGCAACCACTTGGGCTATTTACGAAATGCTGATGGTAAATTTCTAAGGGACATAATAATGATTTCATAATATTGCCAAAGCCTTTTAGATAGCCTTAGCATTTTAAAGTTGCGTGAGCACTGTAAACAAATTGCGCGTTACAAATAGCCTGAGAGTAGTAAAAACCTGAACTTATAAACAGCGAGTAACATCTTGGATTACAACAATATCCACTAGGACCTTACGCGAAAGTGTTGCCCGCTAGACGTTACCCACAAATAAAATGATTAGAGTGCGGTCATTATGTTGCCTAAACCAGACTGCAACAAAGATAGCGTATCTTCTTCTTCACTAAAGTAGCTATTAATTTGCGCAATAAAGTTGGCAATCATATCAGTATCTAAACCAAGCGCTTCAAATTGCTGTTTTAATTCATTAATTGCACTCAAAGATGAACTGTATTCAGAAGCTTTGTTAAGTAAACCAGAAACTGATGAACTGTTAGAAGATGAATCCGAAGTTAATGTGGGAACGTTTTCTAACAACGAATCCAAACCAGGAATAGATTGCGCAAGTTGAGTGTAATCAGTTCCTGAAAGGTTGTTTTTAGCATAATCAAAAATCGAAGCTAAGCCACCTTCCGACTGTGTTTCAGATACTTCTAGGTTATCAGAGACTAAACTAACTAAACTTGAAACATCAAGTGATTGAGTCTGTTCTGACGACTCAGACTGGGTAGACTCGTTATTGATAGTCGCAGTGTTACCTAATAACCCCTTTAATTTATCCACAGTATCGTTGGCTGATACGTTAGTAGAAATAGTCAGTGTCGTGATGAGTAAAGCTAATAAAGTTTTCATTTAATATTCCTTTAATTCAAGCCCATTTTTTACGTTCAAACATGTAAAAAAACACAACTTGCTTTTTATGCATGTTATGTCCTGAGAATTTAAGTTGGTTTAGTTTCTTAATGTATGGATATTTCTAGCGCAAATTTTAACATGATTTGACGGCTGATTCTTTACCAGAAGTGTAAAGATTGTCTTTACAAAACAGTCTATTTTCCACTCATAAATTCATGGTTAACCGCCGAGGTGCTTATACTAAATAGAAACCCTCACCTGTAGCATGGTCTTTAGGCCATGGAAGGTCGCTGCGCGGGGTTAAAACACCCGCCTACAAGAGCCATTCTTCCCGTAGCATGGCCTTTAGGCCATGGAAAGTCGCTGCGCGGGGTTAAAACACCCGCCTACAAGAGCCATTCCTCCCGTAGCATGGCCTTTAGGCCATGGAAGGTCGCTGCGCGGGGTTAAAACACCCGCCTACAAGAGCCATTCTTCCCGTAGCATGGCCTTTAGGCCATGGAAGGTCGCTGCGCGGGGTTAAAACACCCGCCTACAAGAGCCATTCTTCCTGTAGCATGGTCTTTAGGCCCATGGAAGGTCGCGCAACTGCGCGGGGCTAAAGCACCCACCTACAAGAGCCATTCTTCCCGTAGCATGGCCTTTAGGCCATGGAAGGTCGCGCAACTGCGCGGGGCTAAAGCACCCACCTACAAGAGCCATTCTTCCCGTAGCATGGCCTTTAGGCCATGCAAGGTCGCGCAACTGCGCGGAGTTAAAACACCCACCTACAAGAGCCATTCTTCCCGTAGTATGGCCTTTAGGCCATGGAAGGTCGCTGCGCGGGGTTAAAGCACCCACCTACAAGAGCCATTCTTCCCGTAGCATGGCCTTTAGGCCATGGAAGGTCGCGCAACTGCGCGGGGTTAAAACACCCGCCTACAAGAGCCATTCTTCCCGTAGCATGGCCTTTAGGCCATGGCATAACCGTGTACCCGCCTCCAACAGTTCAGCAAACCAAAATTATTAGCAATAGTGAATTATTGAATTAATGAATTAATGAATTAATGAATTAATGAATTATTGAATTATTGAATTATTGAAGCAATATTTTGGCTTTTATATTTTAAAAAACCTTCACTGATTAACTAATTTTTTAACGCCTTTCTCTTCTTATAAATTTTGACAAGCCATTAACAATGTGTATATATTAGCCACTTAGTTGATAAATCAAGTAATAATTAACACTATTAATCCACTAAAACCCAAGATTCACAGCGCATTCTTGGATAAGACTTTACTGTTCAGATATAAAAATTCTAATAATTAAGAAGGTATTGAAACATGAGACACCATAAACTAGCCCTCGCCATTGCAACAACCTTGAGCTTGGGCTTATCGTCCATTTCTTATGCACAAGAAGATAGTGTTTTTGAAAAAATTCAAGTCACTGCAAAGAAAAAATCACAAGATTTACAAGACGTAAGTGTCTCTGTTACCGCTTTTTCTGGTAATGCCCTTCGTGAGCTTAACATGACCGATAGTGTTGATATCTCTGCGCAAACCCCAGGGTTAAATATTGGTACACCGGTTGGAGAAGGTAATAACCCTTCAATTTCTCTGCGTGGTGTAGGGCTTAATGATTTCAATGATAACAATGAAGGACCAATAGCAGTATATCGCGATGAAGTATATCAATCAGCGATGCCAGGTCTAACCTTTCAGCTATTTGACTTAGAGCGAGTAGAAGTACTAAGAGGACCTCAAGGTACTCTATATGGTAGAAACGCAACCGGTGGTTTAGTCCACTTCATATCCGCAGAACCAACCGAAGACACTGAAGTTTTGTTTGATGTTACCGTTGCACAATACAATCAAATTAAGACGGAAGCGGCAGTAGGTGGCAGTTTAACTGACTCTATACAAGGAAGATTAGCGATTGCTACCAACAATCACGACGGCTATGTTGAAAATAGAATTGGTAAAGATGCAAATGAAGCTGACAGCCGAGCTTATCGCTTACAGTTAAACTTCAATATTACTGATGATTTTTCCGCACTGTTTAATATTCATGGTGGTAAATCTAATACAAATGCTCCTCAATACCAGCATTTGGCATCGGATGACGGGACTGGAAATACAACCTCAGATTTTTACGGGTATGCGGATAACGATGGAGATAACTTTGCTGGTGAATATAATCGACAAGGCGTGTTAGATATAGACTCAGATGGTGCCTCTTTAAAGTTAAACTGGGAAAATACTAATTATACGTTTACCTCTATCACAGCAATAGAGAATGTAGAAAAACTACATCAGGAAGATGCCGACGTCGGTCCTTATAGTGGACTAGTTCCTCAATTTTCATCGAAAAATGAACAATTCAGTCAAGAGTTTAGATTAAGTGGTTCGGCAGAATCGTTCGATTGGATTGCAGGCGCCTATTATTTTGAAAATGAAGTCACAGGTGCTCTTGATTTAGATATTAACTATCCAGGCCCTCTCATCGATGCCATAACAGGCGCACCAGAAGGCACATTTGGCTCAGATCTAGTGCTTTTTGTGAATTACGATATTGACTATGATCAAGATACGGAATCCTATGGCCTTTTTGGACAAATCGAAACACCACTAACCGATAAGCTGACCTTAACCCTTGGTTTACGTTATACATCAGAAGACCGCAGCATGGATTATCAAAATCTAGCGACAACAAAACCTGACGCTGTTGTAAACTCATGTCTTATTCCAGCCGGAGATGTTTGTGGTTTAGTCGGTGATTCAAGTTACCCTGGTACAGATTATTATTTTAACTTTACTGATCAAAATCCGACTGCAGCAGACCTAACAAGTATCGACGATGATAATATCTCAGGCCAAATTGGGCTGGACTACAAAATTAGCAAAGATACCTTAGTATTCTTCAATATCGCTAATGGCTTTAAAAGTGGTGGGTTCAATGGCGGCTTTCTCGACTTCACCGATGGCGTAACCGAAGAAGACGTAGCGTTTGACTCAGAAGAACTGACAAGCTATGAAGCTGGCATAAAAACCACCTTGGCCAGTGGCGATGTAAGAATTAACAGCAGTATCTTCTATTATGATTATAAAAATTATCAAGCTTTGACATTCGCTGGCTTAAGCCAATTTATCAATAATTCCGATGCGAAATTGCAGGGCCTAGATGTAGAAGTTACGTGGGTGCCTGGTGATGATTGGGATATTAAGCTTGGAGCTAGTTTACTGGATACAGAAATTGAAAGTGTGGTTGTGCGCGGTGTAGGCACAGTAGAAGATCGCGAAATGGTACTTGCGCCCAAGTATACAGTTAACGGTATAGTAAGATATCAGGCGACTGAGAAGATCTCTGCTCAATTGGATTTCAATCTCCAGAGTGAGCAATTCTTCGACATCACAAATAGCGATATATCGAAAGAAAAATCATATACCGTTTTTAATGCGCGTCTTGGTTATCAAATAAATGATAACTGGAAGGCTTCGGCTTTTGTTAAAAACTTAACCGATGAAGAATATAGAGTGTACTCATTTGATTTCACGCAAAGTGCTGGCTTTATCCAAGAGTTTTACGCCAGACCAAGATGGATGGGTGTAAACATTCAATATAATTATTACTAAAAAGGACGTAAATAATAGATTTGAAAAACGATATATTAACGGGTGATGTTTGATAACTTCAAAACAAGATCGGTTCACCCGTTAAATCGCAAATAAATAAAACATAGCTGCGGTTAGGATTAAAACAATATGTTTATGAACATAAAGCTCTCCAAAATACTACTAAATAGCGTCGTAATTTCAGTATTTGTGACTGGTTGTACAACTAGTTCAGATATGACGCAAGAAGAACCAATGGTCAACTCAAATGCGACGCAAGACAGTGCCACAAGCACTATAAAAGTAGACCCCAGTTTACCTCCGTTACCAATCGAAAAAACCGGTAAAATCGAAGTTTTGCCAGCCAAGTACCCTGAAAGCTGGATGTTTGTAGACGAATCAAGTTTTACCAGTATGTTCGGCGGCAAAGTCATCATTTTAGACATAAATGAGCCGAAACAATCCAAACGAATAAAAGGAACAGCAGATAAAAATTTATTAGGTAATTTTGCTGCTGCAAAAACACGACCTGAATTCTACATTGTAGAGTCTTTTCACTCTCGCGGTAGTCGAGGCCCGAAGATAGATGTGCTCGCTATATATGACAAAGTGACCCTAACACCAATCAAAGAAATCACTTTAGAACATACTCGACTGCAGTCTCTGCCAAGACGAGATGCTGTTACACTGTCGGCCGACGAGAAATTTCTATATATCGCTAATTTTAGCCCTGCAGCATCTTTCACAGTGGTTAATTTAGACACCCACGAGGTTGTTGGAACAGTAGGAACTCCAGGCTGTGTTTTGCCCTTCCCCACTGGAAAATATAGCGTGACATCAATATGCAGCAATGGCAGTTTGCTGACCACAATCTTAGATGAAAATGGCCTAAAGTCTTCTCAACAACGAGTCGCTCCATTTTTTGATACCGATAAAACACCTATTTTTGAACGCCCCGCATATATCGATAATATCGCCTACTTCCCTAGTTTCGAAGGCGAAATTCACGCAATCGATTTATCTGCCGAAGTAGCTACTTACAAAGGAAAGTGGAGCCTTGTTACTGAGCAAGAAAAAGCAGCAGGTTGGAGACCAGGGGGATTGGCCATTGCCGACACTGATGAACAAGGCTTAATGTATGTGGTAATGAATCCTAACGGATTCGATGGCTCACAAACCCATGGCGGCGAGCAAATATGGGTATTTGATGTTAAAACTCAATCGCGTATTGCTGCAATCGATGCACCTAACTGGGCGGTATCCGTTGCCGTAACTCGAGGTAAAGATCCTTTATTGGTAGTGACAAACGGAGAAATGAATCTAGACATCATTAATCCCAAAACAGGCGAACTAGTTAAAACCATTAGTGACTTTGGAAACATCACACCAATCATCATTCATAAGGCTTATTAATGAATGTTTTTAACTTTTTATCTGACGCTATCGCATTGTTTTTTATGTGGCTATTTGTGCGAGCAGCCATCCATAAATTACAAGCAAGTAATCGCGAATATTACAAACAACTCTTTGCTGACTATGGTGTAACTAAACCAAAGCTAGCATCTGCATTGAGTTACGTCTTGGGCGCGCTAGAACTAATAATTGCGGTTGCGCTTATATTTGAAGCGACCCGTACAAACGCTTCAATTATTGCCGCGTTGCTGTTGAGTATTTATCTAACAGGCATGGCCATCCAGCTTATTCAGGGAAAACGAGATATCAACTGTGGATGCAGCGGTCCAAATTCTCACATAAAAGTCAGTTGGCCTTTAATCTTAAGGAACGCAGTTTTAGTTCCATTAGTATTAATTTGTACTTTGCCAACAGCTGGATTTGCATCATCACTCTGGTTCGCCGTGCTAATGACGGGGGCGTTTCTAATTTTAACTTATTCTTGCGTTGAGAACTTAATCGCTAATGCGCAAAAAATTTCTATATTGAGGACCAACTAATGGACTTTATTACTGTTTCAAATAGTGTGTTGTGGATAATTGTTATTCTACAATCGATTGTAATATTTGCTTTGATCCGACAAGTAGGAGTGCTGTTTGAGCGCGTGGCTCCAGCAGGTGCACTAGCGATCAATCAAACTCTGGAAGTAGGTGCACCCGCGCCTAATTTAAGCCTGCAAACCTTATCCTCTGCGCTTGTGGATGTTGGTGGAAAGTCACCATCGTATAAATCGCAATTATTATTTTTTGTATCTCCAGACTGCCCTGTATGTAAGAGCTTGTTACCCGCACTGAAATCTGCCGCTAAATCAGAAAAATCGTGGATAGATCTTATTTTGGCCAGTGATGGTAAGCAACAAGACCACGCCGGTTTTGTGAAGCAATATGGACTTTCTGATTACCCCTACATAGTGTCTGAGTTGTTAGGGAAATCTTACGGTGTAGCTAAACTACCCTATGCGGTGGTTATCGATGAATTGGGCAATGTTGCATCTATGGGGATCATCAATTCCAGAGAGCATTTAGATAGCTTATTTGAAGCTAAAGAGCGAAAAATAGCGTCAATCCAAGATTTCATGCAAGGCCAACAAGCCGAAGAACAGTTTGTGGAGGTTAAATAAAATGAAATTTTTAGACCGAATGTTTGAAAAAAAGGCACGTGAGTTAGCACAAACCAACGGAAGACGAGGATTGCTAAAAAAGCTTGGAGCGACTTTAGTAGGTGCAAGTGCTATTCCATTGCTTCCCGTTGCCAGAGCAGCCGAACCAAAAGGACTCCCGCAAGAAGTCGGCGATCCTGGTAGCTGTGACTATTGGCGCTATTGTGCTGTAGACGGATTTTTGTGTGAATGTTGTGGCGGCTCGACTAATTCTTGCCCTCCTGGTACTGAAATGTCACCTATTACCTGGATTGGCACTTGTACTAACCCTGTGGATGGCCGTAATTATGTGATTTCTTACAACGATTGCTGTGGCAAAACTCAGTGCAATACCTGCTTATGTCAACGAGACGAAGGCGACCGCCCATTATATCGTTCAGACAAATCTAACGACGTGAACTGGTGTTTAGGTGCTAGCAGTTCTGTGTATCACTGTTCAACCGCAATCGTGGTTGGTATCGCGTTTGATAAGTAAATGTAGATGAAAAAACATCTTAGTCGTCTGCTGTGGTTTTGTTGTTTATTTGGCTTTACTTGCAATGCCGAAGAGGCCGTTAATGAAGCTAGAGCATTGTTTAACTACCAAATGTTATGCCAAGGCTGTCACGTCGGTGATGGCAGCGGAGGAAAAGATGTGCCCAATATGAATGGCGCAGTTGGGATATTTTTAAATAGTGCCGAAGGACGTGAATACCTGATTAAAGTGCCCGGCGCAGCCAATAGTGCGTTGGACAATAAGGAGCTTGCGGAATTGATGAACTGGATGATACCCGTCATGGGAAAAGACAGTGTTCCAGATGACTTTGTGCCCTACACCGAACAAGAAGTCGAAACATTACGACAAGAACCATTAATGGAAGTTGTGGATCATAGAGCTAAGTTGCTTGAGCAAATTTTAGATAAAAGCACTTCAATCACAACGACAAATTAAACACCTTTTGAGAACTAATAATGATGAAAATTCCCTTAAAAAATGTGTGTATGAATATAGCAATGTTAATCAGTTTCAGTTTGCTAACGGCGCAAACTTTTGCCGCCGAAGATATGGAATCCTTAACGACTAGCTGTGCTGCTTGCCATGGAGAAAATGGATTGGCGACGACCAATGAATGGCCAAATTTAGCGGGGCAAAAACAAGGTTACCTGTTGGCGCAATTAAAAGCCTTCAAAGAGGGGAGCCGAGAAAATGTGCTGATGACGGGTCTATTGACGAATATCTCGGATCAAGATTTGACGAAAATCGCCCAGTATTATTCTAAATTACCTTTCGAAAAAGCCCAGTCCCAATCCATTAACCTAGATGGACAAAACGTGCGCGCTAATTGCCTGTCATGTCATGGAATGACAGGCAATACTATTAACGATACCTGGCCTAATTTAGCCGGTCAAAATAAAGGTTATCTTTTACAACAACTTAAAGACTTCAGTAGCAACAAAAGACATTCAATCATTATGAACGTAATTGCTAGCGAGTTGACCGAACAACAAATGAAAGATGTTGCCGAGTATTATGAACAAGTAGGTACGGTGCAATAAAGTATGCAACATATTCCGTCAAGAAATAAAATCTAGAACCTCCATAACAATGCTAGTGTTTTTCACCATTTAATTGATGCCCAAAAACAAAATAAAGGTGAAGAAACGATTCTGGTATGTTCTTTTTACTTATAGGTGAATAGGTGAATAGGCGATGAACTCAGTAAATTAGGCAAGCGTTCATAATCAATCAGTGTTAATACTTATTTGTGTCAATGTTTTTAACAGATTACTTAGCTCGCTATACAAACAAAATCTAAGTATTTGATATTTAATAATTTAAATAGTGATTCATTTTATGCTTAGTTAAGATTGGATAGTTAAATTTATAACTTCACTTATAAAGAGAACATATAAAATGAATAAATTAATAGCTGGTTTAAGTTTTATCTTTTTCAGTAGCTTTGCTACTGCAACCATTATCAATTTTGATACTGACGCAAATGGTGTGGCGATTGCGGCTAATACACCTATCACCAATCAATATCAAAGCCTTGGTGTGACCTTTGCTGGTTTTGAAGATGGCGTTTTAGCTGACATTGCGGCCGCCCCCGATCCAGACGGCGTGACTGCCCCAAGCTCACCTAATGTATTAACGAACTGTGCTAATGCAAATCTTGGATGTCCAGGAAATCGTGCTGATATAGTGGAGATT
Source organism: Alteromonas sp. M12 (assembly GCF_037478005.1). NCBI lineage: Bacteria > Pseudomonadati > Pseudomonadota > Gammaproteobacteria > Alteromonadales > Alteromonadaceae > Alteromonas > Alteromonas sp. M12. The sequence continues at coordinate 3,991,537 of NZ_CP144164.1, forward strand.
TTATTTGCATCAAGTGCTTCGAATATATCTCTAATGCTTGATACTTTAGGTAGTTCATCAGTTACCTTTAACTTATTTGATATGAATGATTTATTGATTGAAACTCAGTCTATTACCTCAGGATTATTCTCTGCTTATGTTCCTGTCTCTTTTGCCGCCACGGGCGTTAAAAGAATTGAAGGTCTTCAGCCCGCTGATGGTTGGGCATGGGCTATGGACGATTTGAGCTTTGATGCTGCAGACGTACCCGAACCTAGTAGCTTAGCACTTATGTCTTTAATTGTACTTTGCCTAGGTTTCGCTCGTAAAAGAGCCAGCTAGAAAATTCTTTACAAGGTTAGCTATCAATTAATTTGATCGCTAACCTTATTACTTTTGCCCCCATCGAGCCCACTATTATTAGTTATTACATCGAAGCTTTGTCAAAATATCTGTTCTAAATTTCAACTGACAAATTGAATTCACTTTAATAAAACGAGGCGCCAAGTTCTGCGACTCTGTAAAGATAACCTTTCACGAAATTGAAAAAACAACGGTCCCATTGAGAAAGACCGCTGTTTACATAAGATAATATTAACGACGTTTGAAGGGTGGGCTGCCGCGGAAGTTGGCAGATTTCCTATTGCCAGTAAGCTCAAATTGAGCAACATCATCAATTGGGACACACTCTATAGATCGTTTATAGGGAGGTTTACTGCGCATTGACACAGTTATTCTGTTTACACACTGTTGCTCACTACTTTCTGCCTTAAATTGCACGACATCGTATTTTTTTGCTTCTACAAATGAACGCTTGAATGGTGGTTTACCATAATGATCTACAACCATCACTTTTGTGCTATTCGCTTCCTCATTTAAAGGAGAGGCTGCATTAGAAGCAAACGAGAGCATTGAAAGTGGCGAGAATACAATAAAAGGCAAAATGTTTTTTTTCATAAAGTGTCCTCAATTAAATTAAAAAATACATTAAACACCGTGAATTTTAACCTTTGTTAAATAAAAATTAACTCAAACCAGTGATAGCTATTGACTATCAACATCGAGGATATTACTAGAAAAAATTGATAACCTGAGTTGTATATTCTTCATCCTCGCCCCCCACCTGCAGCATGGCCTTTAGGCTATAGCATCAAACGGCAACCGCGGGGCTAAAGCACCCACCTACAAAAGTGGGCTCTTCATCATTACTGGGGGCAACCTCAAATGTCAGGCACAAAAAAACAACATGTAGCATGGTCTTTAGGCCATGGCATCAAACGACAACCGGGAGGCTAAAGCACCCGCCCACAAAAGTGGACTCTTCATCATTACTGGGGCAACCTCAAATGTCAGGCACAAAAAAAAACAACATGTAGCATGGTCTTTAGGCCATGGCATCAAACGACAACCGCGAGGCTAAAGCACCCGCCTACAAAAGTGGGCTCTTCATCATTACTGGGGGCAACCTCAAATTTCAGGCACAAAAAAACCAACTTGTAGCATGGTCTTTAGGCCATGGCATCAAACGACAACCGCGAGGCTAAAGCACCCACCTACAAAAGTGGGCTTATCAACAACAACCTGACAACCTCAAATTTCAGGCACAAAAAAAACACCTGTAGCATGGTCTTTAGGCCATGGAAGGTCGCTGCGCGGGGTTAAAACACCCGCCTACAAGAGCCATTCTTCCCGTAGCATGGCCTTTAGGCCCATGGAAGGTCGCGCAACTGCGCGGGGCTAAAGCACCCACCTACAAAAGTGGGCTTATCAACAACAACGGGACGACCTCAAATGTCAGGCTCAAAAAAAACAACATGTAGCATGGTCTTTAGGCCATGGCATCAAACGGCAACCGCGAGGCTAAAGCACCCACCTACAAAAGTGGGCTCTTCATCATTACTGGGGGCAACCTCAAATGTCAGGCACAAAAAAAAACAACATGTAGCATGGTCTTTAGGCCATGGCATCAAACGACAACCGGGAGGCTAAAGCACCCGCCCACAAAAGTGGACTCTTCATCATTACTGGGGCAACCTCAAATGTCAGGCACAAAAAAACCAACTTGTAGCATGGCCTTTAGGCCATGGCATCAAACGACAACCGCGAGGCTAAAGCACCCGCCTACAAAAGTGGGCTCTTCATCATTACTGGGGGCAACCTCAAATTTCAGACACAAAAAGACCAACTTGTAGCATGGCCTTTAGGCCATGGCCCCTATCAACCACCGCGGGGCTAAAGCACCCACCCACAAAAGTGGGCTCTTCATCATTACTGGGGGCAACCTCAAATTTCAGGCACAAAAAAACCAACTTGTAGCATGGCCTTTAGGCCATGGCATCAAACGGCAACCGCGGGGCTAAAGCACCCACCTACAAAAGTGGGCTTATCAACAACAACGGGACGACCTCAAATTTCAGACACAAAAAAACCAACTAAAAAGTTGGTTTAATGTTTGGTACCAGAGGGTAAGGCTGGAATCCTTAGCAACGCAGTTGCGCCCAGCCGCACGACACGCCAAGGATGGCATGGCTGGGTGAGCCACCATGGATGGGTTCAAATTGGGTTTTGTCTAGCGTTAATTCGAAGAGCTCACCTCACGAATAGTCCGGCGAGTTGAGATTAACTCAAATTTCAGACACAAAAAAACCAACTAAAAAGTTGGTTTAATGTTTGGTACCAGAGGCCGGACTTGAACCGGCACACCATTACTGGCGGCGGATTTTGAATCCGCTGCGTCTACCAATTCCGCCACTCTGGCAACGTACGATTAATCTATTTGATTAAGCGTTTGGTATACTCGCTGTGCTAACGAGTGGCAGGCATTATATCTTCGCAATTTCTGCTTGCAAGTATTTTATGCAATGAACATCATCAAATGTCGATAAATTAGGCATAATCGGACAAATGATGTGCTCATGAACTGAATTTTTACTGCTAAGCGTAAGTATCAACAGTTAACAAACTATCAGAACTGGATTTTTGTCCGCTAATTTGAGAAAGCGCGTTAAGAAATTGACTGCCTTTTTCCTCATCACTTAGCTTATCTGCCTGAGACTTATTGCTATCCAGAAATGATTTCAATTCCGCTTGCTGATCTTTAGATAAAGAACTCAACATGGATGTCACTTGCTCTTGCTGCTCAGATGATAAAGACGCCACTGATGACTCAAGACCTGGCGGCACTGCACCTTGTGGCGGTGGTGGCGGACGTCTTTGTTGAGTATCATCCATATTGATATCAGACATATTGATTGAACTGCTTTGACTATTAATTTGCATTGTTCGCTCCGGTATTAGTTATTGTCTTCAGATCTGCGCTGTCCATGCCCTTCCGGCACAGCTACAAGTTCGTCTTGCATGATTTGGCAAGTAGCGGTAATAGTATCACCACGGGGCGTACTGAAGCTCACTTCATCGCCTTCACTTTTTCCTTCACAAACTTCGATTGCTTCTTGCGGAGGCTTACCACCTCGCCCTTCTCTATCTGGCTTTGCTAGCGTTAATGGGCTGACTAAAACGGAACTCAAAATCAAAAGTGTCATCACTGATTTTTGCATATACAATTCTCCAAAATTAAAAGATGTAAACGGTTAAATTGACTATTTTCACTGGTTAAAGGTTAACAAATGAATGTGCAGAAAGTGTGCATTTACCGTGGAATAAAGCGCTACTTCAGCTTTTGTGACTAGTGCAAGCCAAATTCACCCGATATACTTGCGCCATGAAAATGACAACTAAACTATTTTTGATTTTATTGGGCCTTATCACCACTATGCTGGTGATTTCTTTAAGCCTTGCCCAGTGGAGCTTTAAACAAGGATTTCTGGAATTTGTTTCTGGTATCGAACAAAGCCGTCTTGAGAAAATAAGTAACGATGTACTGGCGCAATATGTATTGTCCAAGAACAGCTGGGAAGACGTTCAACGGATTGGTCTGGAAGACTTTATCAACAACAATAAACGTTTTAATTCTCCGCCAAAACATCCGCCCATGAATAATAGAGGTGGTGGAGAGCGGCCAAGACATGCTCCGCCTCCCCACCAGCAACTGCTTGCCAATAGACCTAACGAGAAACCCAATCCAGGCGCGCCCTGGCGGGATAACACGTCCGGCCCTCCAACGGGGTTATTCGACGTAAATGGCGCGCTACTTTCAGGTGATGACCACTCAGATAATAGTCAGAACTCGTTTAGCTATCCATTGTATATAGATAATATAAAAGTGGGCGAACTTAGAAGCTGGCCAAGCATTGAAGGTTCCTCTGAGTCAGCAAACCTATTTGCGCAAAAACAATTTTCTGCTTTTTTAATTATTGGACTCGTCTGTTTAATTTTGGCCGGCTTGCTGTCACTGTTGGTATCTCGTAAATTGTTGCAGCCCATCAAACTAATTATGCAAGGTGTTTCCCAACTTAGTAGCGGCAATTACGCTGTTAATCTCACCACAAATCGCAAAGATGAACTTGGCGAATTAATGGATAACGTTTCCTACTTAAGCCAAACCTTAAATAAAAACCGCTCTGCCAAAAATCGGCTTTTTGCGGATATTTCTCACGAATTGAGAACTCCGTTAACAGTGCTAACCGGTGAAATTGATTTATTAAAAGAAGGGGTTAGACCCTTTAACTTGAAAAATTTACTATCTCTGGAACAGGAAACTGAGCGTCTAAATCATCTGGTTGAAGATTTGTACCAACTATCTCTATCGGATGTGGGAGCATTGAAGTACTCCATGGTTCAGACAAACTTATCCGAAACTGTTGAACGCTGCATTCAAAGTGTTAGCCAGCACGCAGGAGCAAAGTCGATAAAAATAACCGCCGACATTCAACACAATATTATGATGACCATGGATAATAGGCGAATTGAACAACTGTGCTTGAACTTGCTAATGAATTCCATTGCATATACAGATACGCCTGGGCAGATAGATATAGCTTTATCGGTACAACAAGAGCACATTAGCTTACGCATCAACGACTCCAAACCATCAGTTAAACATAGCTATTGCGAGAAGCTATTTGAACCCATGTTTAGGGTAGATTCATCGCGCACCAGCAGAGAATCCGGTGCAGGACTGGGTCTTACAATTAGTAAAAATATTGCAGAAGCCCATCAGGGGCAAATTAAGGCATCACCATCTTCGCTAGGTGGCTTATGTATCGAAGTAATGTTTCCGTTACCAAGGGGTGAAAAGTGAATCAACAAAAACATGTTCTGGTTGTTGAAGATGAGCCCAAGATCGCTCAAATCTTAGTTGAGTTTTTACAACTAGAAGATTTTCAGGCTACCGTTTTACACGATGGCAAAAACGTAATCGAGTTTGTCAAAAAACACTCCCCTGACTTCGTTATTCTGGATGTCATGTTGCCGTTTAAAGATGGTTACACTCTATGTAAAGAAATTCGTCAATTTTCCACGGTTCCGATTCTGATGTTAACCGCCAGAGTAGATGAAATAGATAGAATAATGGGCTTAGGAATTGGAGCCGATGATTATGTTTGCAAACCTTTTTCCGCCCGAGAAGTGGTAGCAAGAGTACAAGCCATATTGCGTCGATTTGAACAACAATCGATTTCCTTAGACAATGTAGTTACCTATAAAAATATTCAACTGGATTTAGCTCGTCACCAGACCACAGTAGCGGATGTTCACGTTGAATTAACCCCGGTGGAATTTAGGTTATTACTGGCCTTAGTTAAGCGTCCTGGCGTGGTATTTTCACGCGACCAACTAATGAATACCTGTTATGAGGATGAGCGAATTGTTAGCTCACGTACTATTGATAGTCACATGAAAAATCTAAGAGCTAAATTACAAATAGGTCAATCCGCAAATCCCCTGCTACATTCAATTTATGGCGTTGGTTATAAAATCGAATAAATACGGGCAGCGAATCTTCCAAGGGCTTTAAATTTCAATCAAAAACACACTTTATTTGCACAGTCTCTGCACATTTCGTCGCTATGCTTTCGCTCATTCAAATATTGAGTACAAAGTAGAGGCTCTAGAATGCAAAAAAAATCATGTTTTGCTCTATCATTGATAATTAGCAGCGTATTGTTATACGGATGTAATGGCAGCCAAACAGATGATGTCACTGTTGATGATGGAAGTAGCAGTGACGACAGTTCGCTGACAACCCAATCTACTTTCGACCCAGATGTGTTTCACGATGGTGCGCTACTTGAAACCCCTACCATTGAAAACTGCACTTTATCAGGTGGAACCTCAACGACTTGCTACCGGATCACTATCGCTGGCGAGCCTGTCACAACGGACATCGGTCCCTTTTGTCCTCCTACTATTTATTCCGATGCCAGTGAAGGAGGAATCTGGTTTGACGGTTCAGGGGAAGTGTATGATATTGATGGCGAATTTATTCTCAATCTTGCCAATCTCTACGGCGCCGATTGGCAACTTTATGATCCTGAAACAGGCAACGTCAATGTAACCAATACGCAAGCTTCTTGCGAAGGTGCGGCCCGCCCGAATGTTGCAGAAGAATACCAAAATCACTGTGTCGAATGCTCACTCACTTACTTTGGTGGTGCAGTGTCTCAAACCTTTTTAATCCCCGTTGAACCCGTTGCAATGAGCAATCCCGACAGTATCAACAATAACGATTTGGGAATAACAGTTAACGGCGTGGTGTTAGCTCCTCCTGCTCCTGTTGACGCTATTCTTGCAGCCAATACCATCGCTGCGTTTGATGATTGTGGTGGACACATCAATCCGTTTGAAGGCTACCACTATCATGCTTCAACTGGTTGCACAGAATCGGTATTTCAAGACGACAATCACGCCAGTTTATTAGGTTATGCCATCGACGGATACGGTATTTATGGAATGCTAAATATGTCTGGCGAAGAAGATTACGACTTGGACGAATGTCGTGGTCATAGTGATGACACTAGAGGCTATCACTACCATTCGGCGAGCGCTGGAGAAAATATGTTTATCGGTTGTTTCAAAGGTGAACAAGGGTACTTGGTTAGCGAGTAATTATTTAAGGATAAAATGATGAAAAAATATGTATTGATAGTTGGATTAGTTGCTTTTAACAGTGTTGCTCATCAAGGGCACATTGACGATACAGCATTACAAGCATGCGCTGAGAAGGCTATAGCAACCCCTTGTGGATACGTGTCAGCCAACCTACAACTACACAAAGGCAGCTGCCAACAATTTAATCAAAATCTTATTTGTGTGCGGAATAAACCCCTTGAGACAGTGACGGACGAGAAACTGGCTAAGCTCAGAGCCGAGGGTGAAGTTGCCATATCGACTTGGTTGTCGAAACGACATGCCTCCCATAAAGGACACTAGTAGGTTAATTTAAGTCGGTTTAATTAAGCAGCAAGCAGTCTCTAATTAAAAATCGCAAACGAAGATCTTTATTGCTCACTGAAGTCATACACTTTAGGTAAATAAAAATCTTCGCCTGCTTTGTGTTTTTTCTGCATTACGTCAAAAAATGCTCTGATTGAAATCCCGTGGACTTTGACAACATTCAGCTTGTGTTGCAAATCATCAATGAAATCTTCACTAATATTATGCGCGTATTTAATTAACTCCAAATCAGCCTCGTCCCCCACATCAAAGTAGCTTTGTATAAAAGTATGCAACTGAGCAATGCGAAACAACACTTTCATTGAACTTGGGATCCAGCGCTTAAATTCCATATCTGGATGATTAATTAAACCTCTATCAACTTCTTGGTTTTTCATCCAAGGAATGCAATGAATTTCAAACCCTCGATGGGTAAACACCTTGTAAATAGACAACCTAGGAGCTCGCGTAAATTCGACTGAGCCAAGCTGGCCGGCCTTACCATCAAGGGTTTTGGGATTCCAATTAGCCTGATTTAATAATCCATCAAGAGAGTTCTCAAAGCCATAACGAAACATTCCTTCGGCTAGGCCTAAGGAAGTCGAAACTGCATGGTAAAACGGTGGAACATTATTAAAAGTGATTTTTTGTTTAAGACGATTAATGTCTCGCAAGACTAAATCATGACGTTTATTGCTAGTAGGATCAGGGGGCATTTTTGCTAGGGCATTTAACCAAATTCATAATAACTAATAGTGTACTTGGATAAGGCTAAATGCAACCTATAAACCTAAGTCTAGCAAAGTCTTTTACGCTGCTTTGTAACCTTTCCAGAAGTTCTTAAATTTTTCTTGGGGCATAATCGCGCCGCGATGATTAGTGACCTCTTTGGCAACTGCAGCCGCTTTTTCGATGGCGCTTTTCATATCTAAGCCTAGGATTCTTGCTCCCAGGTAAACACCAGCAAAAGCATCGCCAGCAGAAGTGGTATCGATAACGGCGGGATTAGGGGCAACTTGCACTTCACAACATGCATCTGAGGTATAGCCGAAAACACTCTTCGAGCCATCTTTAATAATCAGTTCATCAAAGCCACAACTATTTAAAAATTTGACAATTTGTTGCCGTTGTCGCAACCCAAATAGTTCGAAGTCTTCCATTCCCGGCAATAAAATATTGGCTACCTGAAAACCCTGACCTATGGCATTTTGGGCGACTTTTTCGTTTTCCCATAAAGCGGGGCGATAATTTGGATCGAATGCAATATTGACACCTTTATTACGCAAACGACAAAGCATATGCAGTAACTGAGCACGATCATTGTCATTTAAGATAGCTAAGGTGATACCGGAAAAAAAGATTAATTGGCAATCTTGAAGGGCTTGTTCGGCATTTTTTGACAAGTTCTGCATTAACAATTTAGCCGCAGAGTCGTTGCGCCAATATAAAAAAGAACGCTCACCTTGATCATCTGTTTGCACCATGTAAGCACCCATAATACGCTTTTCATCTACTTCGATAAAACGATTATCTAAGCCTTCTAATTGCAACATATCGAGCAGTTGTGTGCTTACAGTATCGCTGCCAATGCAACTCATAAAATTAACATTTAATTGCTCAAAAGCACGTTTCATATAAACACTGCTATTGAAAGTATCCCCAGCGAAGCCCTTATGAAACTTGTCATCTCCGTATTGACTTAGCTCCATCATACATTCCCCAATCATGACAATAGGTTTTGAAGAATATATCTGCGAATTATCACTTTGTTGCACCATTATTTAGCTCACTTGTTTGTAAAACCACACCTAGATCATGAAGATCTGCTAATTATGTCCAGTTTCTGTCGATTCGTATTGAATAAAAACCGCCAACAACAAACTAACCAAAACAGAATGATAGCATTACCAATTACAAATATTGGTCATACCACAAATATTATGATTACAATATTATGATTACAAATTAATGTCGATGGGTTTGAAATATAAAGATTTAAAATGAGAGAGAGGGAAATTAGGCCACCGAGGTGGCCTCCGCAGGGTACGCGGGCATGAGTAAGTTACCTGAACAAACCGCATTGTCAACCAAAACATAAAAAAGGTATAACCAAAAATACCAAATCCAAATAAAACAACTAAATCAAATGGTCAGGTATTTGTTTACGAAATCTAGGCTTGTTGAAATCATTATTGCTGAGAATTATTATTGCTAAATAAAATTGAACACTTAACAAGATTCGTAAACAGATTAAGGTGTAGACTAGTACAAAATAAAAAGTATTTAGCCACTTAAAATTGTATTAAATCAATTGCTCTGCACGGTAAGATCCTTAACTTAATCTTGCTTACCAATGTATTTCTCAGTTGCTTGCTCAACTTAGTACAGTTAGCACGTTGGGCTATACAAATTGGCATTGCAGTTAAGTACGCGTACAATTTGCATTATTATAGATGCAGACTCTGGCTAATTGTTCTTTGCTGTATAAATTTTGTTTCAGGAAAAATTTAGAAAATGAAAAATCGTCGTATGTTTTGGCAGATTGTAAGTAAAATTGAATCACAGATTGACGCTGGCCGTTACCCTGTGGGCAGTCGCCTTCCACCAGAAAGAGAATTAGCAGAAAACTTTGAAGTCAGTCGCCCTACTATTCGAGAAGCGATAATTGCGCTAGAAGTAAGAGGCAGAGTTGAAGTAAAAGTGAGTTCAGGTGTATACGTCATTGATACTGCATCTAAAGGCGAATCTACGCCCAACATCAGCGCATTTGAATTAACACAAGCGCGCGCTTTAGTTGAGGGAGAAGCAGCCGCCCTTGCTGCATTATCAATTACCGATAAAGAACTCGAAGCACTAGAGAAAACGTTAAAAGCAATGGAAAATGGCGATGAGCCAGAAGCCGCTGATCGCGAATTTCATTCGATTATTGCTACTGCAACTCGCAATACAGCTTTGCTTTATTCGATACAACATTATTGGACGTTACGTGAGTCTCAGCCACAAATTGTTGCTGCATATAAAGGTGTATGTAGTAGTAGTGTTCAAGATCGTCTTGAAGAACATAGACGCATCTATTTGGCACTGAAAAAGCATGACTCTCAAGAAGCACGAGCGGCTATGCACGGCCATTTTCATCGTTTAATTAATTCATTATTTGAAATATCTGAAGCCGAAGCATTGGAAGAAGTCAGAAAAAAATCCAATGAAACCCGTGATCGTTATTCTTTGACTCACTTGGTCGGTTAATATCAGCATGGCTTATGTTGTTGTGAATACAATATAAGCTTGATTTGTTTAAATTTTGCCAACTAATTTTGTGCGCCCATAGCATCATTATCATTTAGGTTAACATGACCCAAACTACCCAACATTTTCCTCGTGCTGGCTTTTTTAAACGATTAGCAGCCATGGTATATGACATCCTAGTTGCCGTGGCAATTGGCATGTGTGCAGGACTTATTTATTCAGTTATTGGCTTGATGTTATTTGAAAATGGCATAATTGATAAGCAAGGTTTTACCCATTTCATGGATTTTACTGACCAATCCTTGTGGTTTAGAATCAGCGAGCAAATCTGGGTTGGATTCTGGATTTTGGTTTTCTTTTTGTGGTTTTGGCGAAATGGTGGACAAACCATCGGCATGCGTGCTTGGCGATTACGTTTATTTAGTACAACCGATCAGCCGTTGGGCTACGGTCGAGCTTTAATGCGAATTATTTTCTCATTAGGGGGATTGGGAACACTTTTAGTATTATTTGATGTGAAAAATAAACAATCTTTGCAAGATAGACTGGCAGGAACTGAAATGCTGGTGTTAAGCAAAGATGCAAATCATCACCGTGCTTGGAAATCACTTTAAGCACTTAATCATCGCTAATGAACTCAATCAGAATTTTTTCTTGCTGCTATTTAGGATTATTCAACGACATCGGTAAATAAAAGGATCTAAGGCTCACAAGCGCTATTTTTCACAGAGTGTTCAGTATGGTGCAATGCTCATTTTTTAGGCCTTTTGTGGTGCACTTAGACGTTAAGCAGCCTGCGAAAAAAATAACCCCCTCATCAAAAAACCAATAAATACCCCTATATTTCAATACCTTATAAAACAACAAAAAAGCTGACCATTCGGTCAACTCTCTGGCATCTTTTGTGCTAACTCTCTTGACTAATTGATTCAGAAATCAAAATCAATTTATTCAAATAAGAATTACACACAAGCCAGGAAACACACTATGAAAAACAACAACAAACAAAAGTTTCATCCGGTAGCATTGGGAATTGCTATTGGTCTTGCGACTTTGCAGCCTTTGAGTTTATATGCACAAGAAGCTGAAGAAGATGCAACTGAAAGCGTGGAGCGCATCTCTATTACAGGCTCCTTAGGTAGCTTGCCTGGTCAAGATGTAGAGTCAGTATTCGGTTTTGGAAAATCTATACTGGAGACTCCCCGTTCAGCCTCCACGATTAGTGATGAACAACTCGAGCGTTTTGCGGTATCCGACATAGATGATTTAGTCGCTTTCGCTCCAGGTACTTATACCCAATCATTCTTTGGTGTTGCGGGCTCTTTGGATGTACGTGGTACTCCGGGTGAAGCATATTTTCGAGGGGTTAAACGATTAGATAATCCTGGAAACTATCCAACTCCAATTGGTGCCTCAAGCAGTATCGATATTGTAAGAGGCCCAGCTTCCCCTATTTACGGACCAGCTAAAATTGGGGGATACCTCAACTTTAACCCTAAATCTGCCCGTGCTAGCGGTGGCCAATATTTGGATGAAAATAAAGGTGCATTCTCATACACATTAGGAAGTTGGGACAAAAGTGTCCTAACTGCCGAATTAGGTGGCCCAGCGTCAATCGGCGATAAAAAAATGGGCTTCTATCTCTATGGTGAAGTTGAGAATTCTGGCAGCTACTATGATAACTCAGCAACCGATCAAACCGTGTTACAAGCATCGTTTAATATTGATATCACTGATAATTTACGCCTTGAATTTGGTGGAATGCATCATGATTATGATGGAAATCAAGTAGCCGGTTGGAACCGCTTAACCCAAGATTTAATTGACACAGGAACCTACATAACGGGTACCGCCAAAAATATTGATACCGATGGTTCAGGAGCTATTTCCCATGAAGAGTATGGTGCTGTAAATCTAGCTGGAGAAAACTTTTTCTATGCATTTGCACCATCGTTCACCGATGCCGACGCCACTGAATTGATGCAGCTTGATAATCCTGGCACCACAACATTAAGCGGTAATCAGGTATTAGTTGCCGCCGACGATGTCCTAACTAACACTGTTGATACCCTATATTTCGATATTATTTATTACACAGAAAATGATTGGGAAATTAAAAACCAAATGTTTTATGAGGCATATGAAAACCTCAATGAAAATGCCTATGGTTTCTCTCAATTCCATGAAAGTTCTGTTTTCGAAAACAAATTGATTATTTCAACTGAATACGAAAACGACTCTCTACTTGCACAATTTCAGGTGTCACCATCTATTCGACGCACTCAGTTCTTACATGGTGATGATTTTACCTATGAGTACTTTAACCGTCGCGATTTAACCATGGAGTCAACCGCGTTAGATAGACGTGAATTAGCCACACGTATCGACGACAATTACGATAACTATGACGAAGGTAATTACATCGATTATGGTATTGCTGCGATGACCGATTTAACCTGGGATTTCGGCCTGAATATCGTGTTAGGTCTTCGCTATGACGTTATCGATGTAGAAACCACTAGCCACGGCGATAAGCTATTGGTGAAAGGGCCTGTTGTTAGTGCTGAGGATAGTTTCAATGGCACCTCATGGAACACCAGTATTTCATATAAAACGCCAATTGGTTTGATTCCCTACATCACGATAGCGGAACAAGCAACCGTGATTGCAGGTCAAGGTGCTGAGATTGGTTATGGTCAATTGATTGATGATGATGGCAATTCATATAACGGTGCATTTGATACTTCTGAATTGAAAGAAATTGGTATCAAGGGCTCGTTTTTAGATGATACCTTGTATTTTGCTTTATCTTCCTATAAACAAGAACGCTCCGATTTTAATGCACAAGCGATTGTTACCAATGCAACTACTGAGAACAAAGGTACTGAGTTTGAATTACGTTGGGTTGTGAATGAGCAATTAGTTGTTACCGCTGGTTATACCAACATGAAAGTATACAACCTAACTGCATACAACAATGGTGAAGGTGGTTCATTATTTGGTTTCTTGGGTGCTGAAGATCTGACTAGCCTATCTGACCCATCACTTGTATTTGGTGGTAATCCCATCGGCTTAACCTTAATCGATGTTGGTGCAAGTAAAGAAGATGCCCGTAAACAAGGGATTCCAGAAAACATCTACACCGCAACCGCGACCTATGATTTCCAGAATGGTTTTGCAATAAACGGGAGTGTAATTCGTGCTGACGAAACTTACTCTAGCTTCTCTAAATCGGTTGAATTACCTGCCTATACTTTGGTCAATGCAGGGGTTGTTTACGATGCAGATACCTGGACTGCGAGTTTATCCATTAAGAACCTTACGGATGAAAAATACTATCGCGCAAATTTCCCAGATCTATTTGGGGCGCAAATTGTGCTACCTGAGTTACCAAGACATTACCAAGCGAAATTTAGCTATAAATTTTAATCTTAAAAATAACGTTAAAATGAGTTAATTGTTTTATTGGTATTAGGGTAAATATGTTGTTTCGACATATTTACCCTTTTTACAGGAATCGACAAATGTTCGGCATTACACTCCAAAAATTATTTAACAGCGCATTATTCAGTGTCGCTATATTAGGGTTGACAGCTTGTACTGTCGATAACAGTGAATCTAATTCAACAACGCTTCCAACAGCGATTGAAGTAAAAGTGGTTGTGGTAACCATGTTTGAAATTGGTGAAGATGAAGGGGATAAACCCGGTGAATTCCAACTTTGGAAGGCCGGCCAAAAACTCTCAACCAAATTCGATTTCCCCCACTCACATCACGATATATATATGAATACTGACACTGGCGTGATGGGAATTGTCACCGGCATGGGCACCGCTAAGGCCACTGCAGCAATAATGGCGCTAGGTTTAGATCCTCGCTTTGATTTAAGTAAGGCCTATTGGTTGGTAGCCGGCATAGCGGGTTTTGATCCCGCTGATGCATCTATTGGTTCTGCCGCTTGGGCAACATGGATTGTAGATGGCGACTTAGCCCACCAAATTGACGCACGAGAAATTCCAGAACAGTGGTCTTCTGGTTATTTTCCGCTTTTTGCCAATGCTCCATATTCTGATTCAGAACACGCATCAGACACCCAGCACAGCGCTAACGGTGAAGTTTATAAACTGAATCCATCGTTAACGGAATGGGCTTTTCAGCTCACTAAAAATATTCAATTAACAGATTACCCAGCAATGGCAGAATTGCGGGCCAAATACAGCGACTTTGCAAATGCGCAGAAAAAACCTTTTGTGCTCAAAGGTGATCAGCTTGCCTCGTCTACGTTCTGGCACGGAAAACGACTTAATCAATGGGCAAATGACTGGACAACCTTTTGGACCAACGGTCAGGGTAACTTTGTCAGCTCCGGTATGGAAGACACCGGCACTATGCAAGCCATAGAGTATTTAGACCGAATAGATAAAGTAGATAGAGACAGAGTGATGGTGCTGCGTACAGGTAGCAATTACTCTATGCAACCAACAGGTTTAAGTGCCGCCGAAAATCTGGCGATGGAAAGCGGTGAGGCGGGCTTTGCTGGCATGCAATCGGCCTTGGAATCAGCCTATACGGTAGGTAGCACAGTCGTAAAAGCCCTACTTGACGATTGGAAAAATTATCGCCAAAATCCACCAAGCGCTTGATTTTAATAGTATAAAAAATGCTGATAGACATCAGGTCAATTATAATAACTAGAGACATCATCCAATGAACACATTTTTAGAGCGCTTTTTTAGTCTGTCGCAACACGGTACAAACTTTAAAACCGAATGCATTGCCGGTCTGACGACATTTGCCGCTATGTCATATGTATTAGTAGTCAATCCAAGCATCTTATCCGCCTCTGGTATGCCCGTCGCCGGCTTAATTACGGTAACTGCATTGGCTGCCTGTATTGGCACTTTGTTGATGGCATTCATGACTAATTATCCGATTGCTATGGCACCGGGCATGGGGCTCAACGCGTTTTTTGCGTTTACTATCTGTATTACTCGAGAGGTGCCTTGGGAAGCGGCCCTTGGTATTGTATTTTGGAATGGGATTTTATTTGTACTGTTATCGTTATTGGGGATCCGCAAAAAAATTGCCGATTCTATACCGAATGCCTTAAAGATAGGTGTGCAGTGCGGTATCGGACTATTTATTGCTTTTATCGGACTGAAAAATGCCGGCTTGATTGTCGATAACCCAGCCACATTGGTGTCTTTAGGGGACTTATCTCAACCTGTGACCCTACTGGCATTAGCGGGCATAGTCGGTACCATCATATTAGTCGCGAAGAATATTACTGGGGCAATTTTAATATCGGTTATTGGTTTAGCCATTATTGGCGCCTTCATTCCCCATGGAGAAGGTACATTAACCCCTACTCCCGCCGGAATAGTTGGGTTACCAGAGAGCATATCATCAACGTTTTTTGCAATGGATATTATGTATCCCATAGAAAATTTTGCGCACACCTGGGATCTAATATTCGCCCTACTGTTTGTGAATATGTTCGATACTATAGGTACCCTAATAGGCGTATCTCGCAAAGCCAACTTACTTGATAGTAATGGTGAATTACCGAAGATGGGCAGCGCCATGACCGCTGATGCTGCAGCCAGTGTGGTAGGAGCAACCTTAGGTACATCACCGGTCACATCATATGTAGAATCAGCATCAGGGGTGTCAGCCGGCGGCAGAACGGGGCTCACTGCGGTAATTGTCGCCCTTTGCTTCGTGTTAGCCTTGTTCTTCACTCCATTGATGGTTGTAGTGCCCGTAATGGCAACCACGCCAGCATTAGTGATGGTAGGTATATTTATGATGGAGTCTATTCGTCAACTAGATTTTGATGACTTGCCCTCGTTAGCAACCGCCACTGTAGCCTTACTCACAATGCCACTCACGTTTAGCATAAGCGAAGGTATCGCATTGGGCTTTATCACTTATGTTGGGGTGAATCTGGGGATGGGCAAATACAAACAAATATCGGCCCTTACTTACATCATGGCTGGCATATTTATGCTGCGCTATATATTTAACTTGAAATAAATCAAAGGGATCTTACCCCTTGATTTATTTTTGGGGGTTAGCGTTTGAGCAAAAATCCGGCAATTGCAGCAAAAACTAAACTTGGCGTTATTGCACCGAGGAAAGGGGGCAGTTGAAAGACTAAGCTGAAGGTGCCAAAGGTTTCATTACTAATGAAAAACGCAAACCCCGCTAATACTCCCATAATGACCCGAGCTCCCATAGTCACACTGCGCAACGGGCCAAACACAAAGGATAAGGCTAGTAACAACATTACGCCAATAGACACGGGTTGCAAAATTTTACGCCACAATGCCAAATTATAACGCCCCGAATCTTGGCTGTTATTTTCTAGATATTGCACGTAACCATTCAAACCTTGAATTGATAATGCTTCGGGTTTGACACTTACCACGCTCAATTTGTCAGGAGTGAGAGTTGATTGCCAACTGCCTAACTTGACATTTTGTCCACGTATTTTCTTATCGCCAATAAACGTATAATCAACGTTTGTTAAGCGCCAAACGTCATCCACAAACTCCGCTTTTTCAGCGCTCGTAATCTGACGAAGGTTCAAATCTGAATCAAATTCGTAGACATTGATATCGATAAGATTATTGCGGTCAACAACCTCACCTATGCTCACAAAGTTATCACCATCCTTTGCCCACACCAGACTGTCAGATGAAAACAAACTGCCGCCAGATATAGCCTGGGTTCTTATTTCTTTGGCCTTTGCTTCGGTAACAGGTGCCACCCATTCACCAATTGCCATCACAAATAAAACCATCACAATGGCCGTTTTCATTGCCGATACTGTGATATTCCAACGTGATAACCCGGCCGATTGCATGATCACCAACTCAGAATTGCTTGCCAGAATACCCAATCCGATCAAACCGCCCAATAAGGTGGCCATTGGAAAGAACTGCTCTAACTCGCGGGGTAAACTGAGCAGCACATAAATACCAGCTGCGGTCATATCGTAACTGCCACGGCCGACGCTTTTCATTTGCTCTACGAATTTAATCAGAGCGCTTAAACCTACAAGTACAGACAAACTAATCGCCGTGGTGCCAAGCAAGGTGCGAGCAATATAAATATCTAGAATACGAAACATGCCTACCCTCTGCCAAACGCGGCTCTAAACCGCACTCCAATCGGACGACCTTTGACCACTAATGTTACTCCAATTAGCAACACCACAGCATGCACCCACCATAATCCAAAAGCAGGGGGGATTTTACCATCCTCTAATACTTTTCTGCCTGCCATCAATAACATAAAGTATCCAAGATAAAGTAATAATGCAGGGAACATTTTGCCAAATCGGCCTTGCCGTGGGTCTACTGAACTCAATGGAACAGCAATTAAAATAAGGAAAGGCAAAGACAACGGGATTGCAATCCGCCATTGTAATTCAGCAATCGCTTCAATACTGTCATCCTCCAATAGATCCATAGTCGGGATGGCGGTCATTTTACGGCGCTTTTGTTCGGCTTCCCGTTCTGAAATTTCAATTTGGTACTGATCGAATTCAACAACTCGGTAATCCCTTTTGCCCCGTTTACCTTCATATTGAACCCCTTGTTGCAAAATTAATTGCTGTGAGCCTTCGTCATCCAAACTGACTTTACCCTTTTGAGAATAGACAATATGCACCTCTTGTTCGTCGCGTTTGTCGTGCTGTGCAAGAAACACTTTGTTCAATGAAGCATTATCTGAATCTATTTCATGGACAAATATCACCGCCTTACGATTGGCCGTTTCTTGAAAGCGACCAGCGATTAACGCAGTCAAACCACTTTCGGCACCGGCTTTTTCTTGCAATTGATATTCACTTTCAACGGACAAGGGAGCCAACCACAAGGTTAAAGTGGCGGTCACTACCATCATCAATACCGACAGCACCAACATCACTCTAGTGATATACCATTCGCTGATGCCACAGGCTCGCATCACCGACATTTCACTGTCTACGTACATGCGTCCATGGGCTAACATCACTCCGAGGAATAAGCTCAAGGGTAAGATTAAAGATGCCAAATAAGGGGTGCTCAAGGCCAAAAAGCCTAGCACTAAACTGGCAGGAATTTCGCCGTCGGAGGCGTCTGCCAATACCCGCACGAAATTACGTGTGAGGAAAATGGCCATAATGACAAGAAACACAGCCAATTGTGACTTTACGGTTTCTTTAAGTAAATAGCGGAATATCAGCACTTTTTGTCCAAGGGAAAAGTCGCTTTTTTAGTGGCATGATGCGAATTTTTAAGTAAACTTAGTGTTTTGACAAGTTTAATGTATGAATGACTTTAAATAAAGCCACTCTTGGACTTGAATTTCTTCGAATCTGTCAGGCAATAGCAAAAAGACAGACAATCCTGAAAATATATTGCTGACTGATTGCTGGTCATTATTTGAATAACATAGCATCAGTTACTTCGATTACAATGAGGAATTAGCATGGAATTTAGCGTAAAAAGCGGTAGCCCTGAAAAGCAACGCAGCGCTTGTATAGTCGTTGGTGTATTTGAACCCCGACGTTTAACCTCAGTAGCAGAACAACTAGACGAAATCAGCGAAGGTTATATCAGTAACCTGTTACGACGAGGCGACTTGGAAGGCAAAGCCGGCCAAATGCTGTTGCTTCACCATGTCCCTAATATTCTAAGTGAAAGAGTATTATTGGTTGGTTGCGGAAAAGAACGTGAATTAGACGAGCGTCAGTACAAGCAAATTATAGATAAAACCATCAAGACACTTAACGAAACTGGCTCGATGGAAGCGGTGTGTTTCTTAAGTGAACTGCATGTTAAAGGTCGAGATGTTTATTGGAAAGTCCGCCAAGCAGTAGAAACAACTCAAGACTCACTATACACCTTCTTACAACTCAAAACTAAAAAAGGCGAGCCCCGTCGTCCGTTGCGTAAAATTGTTTTCAATGTGCCGACTCGTCGCGAATTGCCTGCTGGCGAACGTGCTGTTGAGCACGGATTGGCTATTTCAGCTGGAATGAAAACCACAAGAGATGTAGCTAACATGCCACCTAATATTTGTAATCCAGCATATTTGTTGGAACAAGCAAAAATATTAGAAAAAGATTACGCCAGCATCAAAATTGAGTCGGTAAATGAAGCGCAAATGGCCGAATTACAAATGAACTCTTATCTGGCTGTCGGGCGTGGTTCAGTTAACGAATCGATTATGACTATTATTCATCACAATGGCGGCCCGAAAGATCAAGCGCCAGTAGTCTTGGTCGGCAAAGGACTGACTTTTGATTCAGGTGGTATTTCTATTAAGCCAGGCGAAGGCATGGACGAAATGAAATATGACATGGGTGGTGCAGCGGGCGTGTTAGGTACTATGCATGCCATTGCCGCCCTGAACATTCCACTCAATGTGATTGGCGTTTTAGCTGGCTGTGAAAACATGCCCGATGCCAACGCATATCGTCCAGGTGATATTCTAACAACCATGTCAGGGCAAACTGTGGAAGTTCTGAATACCGACGCCGAAGGTCGTTTGGTGTTATGTGATGCATTGACCTACGTAGAAAGATTTGACCCTGAGTTAGTTGTAGATATGGCTACCTTAACCGGTGCTTGTATCGTTGCCTTAGGAGCCCATGCATCTGCCGTATTGAGTAATCACAATCCTTTAGCTCACGAACTGCTAAATGCTTCAGAGCAAAGTGGTGATAAAGCTTGGCGCTTACCTTTGTGGGATGAATATCAATCACAACTGGATAGCCCATTTGCAGACATGACCAACTTAGGTGGACGTGCGGCAGGTACCATAACAGCGGCCTGCTTCTTGTCTCGTTTCACTAAAAAATATAACTGGGCGCATATGGATATTGCAGGCACGGCATGGCGCAGTGGCAAAGACAAAGGCGCGACCGGAAGACCCGTGCCTATGATGACCCAGTTTTTGATGAATCGTGCAGGACTGGAAACTGAAGAGTAATGACTGATGTTACTTTTTACATGCTAGAAAAAGCAGATGAAGAGCATCCTGCGCACTGGCTAACAGCATGTGAATTAGCCGCCAATAGCTATCGTAATAAGCGCCGTTGTTTAGTTATCTGTGACGATAAAAAATCAGCTGAAGCCTTCGATGAGCTTCTTTGGCAGCAACCACTGGAGGCTTTTGTCCCCCACAATTTAAGTGGCGAAGGCCCAAGTGGAGGCGCTCCAGTGGAAATATGCTGGCAGGTGAATAACCCCGGCAATAGGCCAGTGGTAATCAACCTTGCCAACCAAGTGCCCAGCGACGCTCAGCGCTTCAAACAAATATTCGATTTTGTGCCCGCAGAAGAAACCGCTAAGCAACAGGCTCGAGAAAGATATAAACAATACCGCGCAGCAGGATTAAACATGCATAACCTGCCCGCGAGTAGCATTAATGAGAATCAACATGGATAAGACTTTTAGTCCACAGAATATCGAACAAGCCCGTTACCAACTCTGGGAACAAAAAGGCTATTTTAAAGCCAGCGGAAAAGGTGACCCTTACTGTATTTTGTTACCACCACCGAATGTTACTGGTAACCTACATATGGGACATGCTTTCCAGCATACCATCATGGATTCACTGATTCGTTATCACCGAATGAAAGGCGATAATACTCTCTGGCAATGTGGAACTGACCATGCAGGTATTGCCACCCAAATGGTTGTAGAACGCCAATTAAATGCACAAGGTAAAACCCGCCATGATTTAGGCCGAGAAGCCTTTGTCGACAAAATCTGGGATTGGAAAGAGGAATCAGGCGGTAATATTACTCAACAAATGCGCCGCTTAGGTACTTCTCCAGACTGGGAAAGAGAAGCATTTACGATGAATCCTGACCTGTCTGAAGCAGTTCAAGAAGTATTTGTTAAATTGCACGAAGAAGGTCTAATTTATCGTGGTAAACGCCTAGTAAACTGGGACCCAGTGTTACACACCGCAGTGTCTGATTTAGAAGTGTTAAACGAAGAAGAAGATGGCTTCATGTGGCACATGCGCTACCCGCTAACGGATGGCAGTGGCGAGCTAGTGGTAGCGACAACAAGACCAGAAACAATGCTTGGCGATACCGCCGTGGCAGTGCACCCAGATGATGAACGTTATCAAAGTTTAATTGGTAAAAGCATCACATTACCGCTAACTGGAAGAGAAATTCCGATAATCGCTGATGATTATGTGGATCCGGAATTTGGTACTGGATGCGTGAAAATTACCCCAGCCCATGATTTTAACGATTATGAGATGGGTAAACGCCATAGCCTAGAAATGATTAATATTTTCACGGCAGACGCAAAAATAAATGATACCGCTCCGGAGCAATATCGAGGGCTAGACCGCTTTGATGGGCGTAAACAAATTGTCGCAGATTTAGAAGCGGCGGATATTTTAGTTAAAGTCGAAAATCACAAACTAAAAGTGCCTAGAGGCGATCGCACAGGTGCGGTAATCGAACCTTACTTAACAGACCAATGGTATGTTGCCGTTGAATCTTTAGCCAAACCTGCGATTGAAGCGGTAGAAAGCGGTGAGATAAAATTTGTCCCAGAAAACTGGAATAAAACCTATTACCAATGGATGTACAACATTCAAGATTGGTGTATTTCACGTCAATTATGGTGGGGCCATAGAATTCCAGCATGGTATGACGATAAAGGGGGCATATACGTAGGCCGCAATGAGGCCGAAGTGCGTGAAAAACACAATCTAGGCGCAGATGTTAATTTACGCCAAGATGAAGACGTATTGGATACCTGGTTTTCATCCGCCCTTTGGCCATTCGCCACTATGGGCTGGCCGAAAGAGACACCGGAATTAGAAACTTTTGTGCCTAGTTCAGTGCTGGTAACTGGCTTCGACATTATCTTCTTCTGGGTAGCCAGAATGATCATGATGACCAAAAAATTCACCGGCAAGATTCCCTTTAAAGAAATATACATCACTGGACTTATTCGTGATGAGCAAGGGGATAAAATGTCTAAATCGAAAGGCAACGTGCTTGATCCCATCGATTTAATTGACGGTATTACCTTAGAAGCGTTATTGGAAAAGCGTACCGCGGGCATGATGCAGCCGCAAAAAGCTAAAGCCATAACCAAACGCACGACCAAACAATTCCCAGATGGTATCAATGCCTATGGCACTGACGCGTTGCGTTTCACCTTTGCAGCAATGGCATCCACCAGCAGAGATATCAACTTTGATATGGGCAGAGTGGAAGGTTACCGTAACTTCTGCAATAAATTGTGGAATGCTTCACGTTTTGTATTAATGAATACCGAAGAACAAGATACCGGCATTCAGGGTGGTGAGTTGGAATTAAGTCTCGCTGATAAATGGATTTGGGCACGTTTTCAACAAACCCTAAGTGAATTTGAATCGGCGCTCAAAGATTATCGTTTTGATATTGCCGCCCAAGCTGTATATGAGTTCACTTGGAATCAATTCTGTGATTGGTACTTAGAGTTGTCTAAACCAGTTCT
This sequence comes from Alteromonas sp. M12, assembly GCF_037478005.1. NCBI lineage: Bacteria > Pseudomonadati > Pseudomonadota > Gammaproteobacteria > Alteromonadales > Alteromonadaceae > Alteromonas > Alteromonas sp. M12. The sequence continues at coordinate 4,014,603 of NZ_CP144164.1, forward strand.
GAATGCTGAAACCAGCACTGATGCGCAAAAACGAGGCACCCGACATACACTTATCAATGTTCTGGAAAGTCTATTGCGTCTTATGCACCCTATTATGCCATTTATTACGGACGAAATTTGGTTAAGAGTGGCACCTTTATGTGGGCTTGAAGGCGATAGCATCATGGAAAGACCATTTCCTGAATTAGATGCTCCCCGTCAAAACGAAAGTGTATTAGCCGATATTGAATGGGTGAAAAGCTTCATTGTAGGAATACGTAACATTCGTGGTGAAATGGATATATCACCCAATAAACCCCTCAATGTACTTTTGAAAAATGTCAGTGACAAAGATCAGTCTCGCTTAGACTTGAGTGAGAGTTTCTTAGCAAAAATGGCGAAGCTTGAGAGCATTACAGAGCTGAAAGCCGGCGATAAAGCGCCAGCCTCAGCGACAGCACTTGTGGGCGAAATGGAAATTCTTATCCCAATGGCAGGTCTGATAGATAAAGACGCGGAACTATCGCGAATTGCTAAAGCCTTGGACAAAATCGAAAAAGATTTTGCCCGTACACAAGGTAAACTGAGCAATGAGAAATTTGTCAGCAATGCTCCTGAAGCTGTTATTAACAAAGAAAAAGCTAAATTGGATGACTTCCAAATGCAGATAAATAAACTCAACGAACAGCGAGATACAATTCAAGCACTCTGAGTTTAATCTTTTTCTAAACACAAACCCCGGTTGTACCGGGGTTTTTAGTTTCTGCGCTAGTTAGCTCAGTGCTAACTGGCGAGAACAATGAAAAAGGCTTAAGTCAGCTTAAACCTAGTCGTCATCAAGTTAGCCATCCCCCGGTCTAAACAAAGATTGCCGCTATTAAACCAATTAAACCACCGAATACACCTCCCCATACCACTAACCAAGCCAAATGCTGTTTAATCATTTGTTGTACGAGTACTTTTACCATGGTTGGCGTGAGCTCATTTAAACGCTGCTCAACAATTTTATTAATATTTGCTATGAGATCGTCATTGGAATTGGATCCAGCGAGTTGTTCTTGCAGAGCAGCCATAAATGCTGGGTCTTGAACTATACCTTCAAGTGATGTTTCCATTTTAGTAACAAAGGGCTGTTTGAGGGGCTCTAAGGCTGCTTCACCTCCAAACATACCAAGCATTTGCCCAAATGAAGACTCTTTAATCACCGCTACCAACGAATCAAACGTGGGGTTTAAATCCACTTTTTTGAGCAGCGCGCCCACATGTATAGCTAAAGAAGGCTTATTATCCGTCAAGAAACGTTGAATATTTTCGCTATTAAAAAACTGCTCCATAATCAAATTTCGAATACCTAATTTGAAGTCTTCAAAATGCTCAGGAATCACGCCAGAACCGTATAATCCAGGGACTTTTTCAAATAACATATGAACGGCTAACCAGTTGGTAAGTGCCCCTGACAAAGCAAATAACCCCACGGTTTTCACTATGCTATTATCTAAACCGAAACCAACCAACACTAACAGTGCGGCCAAACCATTAGTGGCAATACTTTTATTCAAACTTAATCTCCGCTAAATACAAAAGGGTGAGTTAATACAACATTCAAAACTGTGGCGAGCATGCTAGCCTAAGTCAGCCCAAATTGGCATATCAAGGTAGATATTGTTTGATACAAAAACTTCAAGATCTTAAATAAAATTTCTTTGTACAAATTAGACTCATAAAAAAAGGGAGCCTAAGCTCCCAGAAAATCTTACCTAACCAAACCTAACTTCTTGTGAAAAATACTCTTCCCATTAGTATTGGTATTAACAACAAGGTAAGAAATCCAAAACTTCCACCGTGTTCAGTGACGATAATTACTTGTGGCTGTTCGTAACTTTGACTCTCAAGTGTGAGTAAACTTAAGTCTGCATCACTATATCCATCAGAGATCGCGACTAAACGATTGTCATAGGTGTCATAGAGTTCAATTAACAACTCATAATCACCGGGAGGAAAACCAGTTTGCAGGTCACTCTCAATAACATAGCTATCTGAACTAGAATCACCGTTGATAAAAAATAGCGAGGTAGTGTGATATTCTTCAAATACGTCACCTCTTGCCAAATATAAACGGGCATAAACCTCCGCTTCGGTATAAATAGTGTCGGCATCAAATTCCAGAGTGAATCCAGAGTAATATCCGTCAGCATCGCGATCTATATCTAAAAATACGGTTGCATCGTAAATCCAAAAATCAGGATCGTCTTCGACCATACGTAAGTCACGATCAAGTGGCCTAGTTAAAGGCGCTGCCGCTTGCCGCATTTTGTGGGCTTCAGCTTTATCTAATGAAACTGACTCCATTGATTGTTTTTGAACACTTCCCGGTACGCCTTTTTTGTTCACTTGAGCTAACACTGAACCGTATTGAGATTCTGTAGAAGTAACACTGATGGATTCCGTTGTATCACTTTGCGCACTCAAGGCTGAAAACGAAGCGATTGAGAACATTAGTGAAAAAGTACTAATTAATGTAAATCGGGTCATGCTTACTCCAAAAACTTTCCTGTTAATCTGAGAATCATTGTGGACCAATTAAGATGAATAAAAGCTGAAGGGATGCTTAACTGTGTTCTTATAGCCCACATTTTATTCCGCGAACTGTGAGCAAATAACTACAAACAACGAAAGAACTGAACGCTAATTGCTTCTGGTGCATCAAATAAGCTTCGAAAAATTGACTAGCAACAACCACTTTGAGCTTAGTTACCGCGCAAGGTATTCCTAAATTCTCGCGTTTTGATGTAAAAAACAGTTAATTCTTTTAACAACTCCTTGTTAAACATAGGCTGCAAGGCGTTTTGTAATTAAATTACAATACAACTTTCATATAAAAATAAGAAAAGATATATCTTTATGATATATAGAAAAACCTAACAAACAAACTAAATCAATAACTTAGAGTCAAATGTAACGTTTTTCGGAAGCGTGTAACACAATTTTAATCAAACCTATACAGTATAAAAACAACATTAAACTGAAATTTAATTACAATAAATCTCACTGGTTAGGTAATCAGTGATTCAAAATTTATTTTATATTTATTAAATAGGTGTCCATTATGAAAAAATTAGTATTAGCAAGTTTGCTTGCCCTATCTGTTCCATTTACAGCTTCAGCTTCAGAGTCTTCTGCTGAAAGCGTAAAATTCATTGGTGATTTAGAGTATGCATCATTTTGTAAAGCAGTAGTCAACAACGACGTAGAGCTTTTCAAATTGTCATTAAACCGTTTTGTTGGCGAGCTAGGTTCTTCTAGAAAGCGTGTTCTTAAGCGTGTTTTAGCTGATAACAATGTTACTTGTTCTGGTCAATCTTTGGTTGAATTTTCTGCAAAGCGCAACGCTACGCAAATAGGTTCATTCATTACTGCACAGGCTGAATAGTGACTGTAGGTAGGCAAGCTGGAAATCAATAATCCAGCTTGCTAAATCCTTCTATAACAAAATTATCCTTTGGTAAGTAAAACTGCCATTCCTCGGTTGAAATGTCCAAGCCAAGTTTTACAATATTGACCTTCCGCCGCTCTATTTATCTCAACCACTGCTCTTTTCTTAGGCTGTTGATTATGTCCAGTGTAAGCACGACTGTGAGTAATCGCATCAAAACTATCTAAAATGGCTAACAATCTTGCACCTTCACAGATATCTTTGTCCTTAATACCTAGTGGGTAGCCACTTCCATCGATGCGTTCGTGATGTTGCATCACAATTTTTCGTGCACTATTCCATTGATCAAGATGTTCTAATAATCTTGAGCTCTTATACACGTGTGAACGCACCAAATTAAACTCATTGGCAGTCAATTTACCTTCTTTGTGTAAAATACTAAGAGGCATAAAGGCCATTCCAAAATCGTGCACATAACAGGCTACGGCAAGCTGATCTTCTTCAATTGGATTACCCGCAATGCTATTGATATAAAAAGCCAACTTTGCAATGCGATCTCCGCGCCCTTCCCAATACATAGAACGTCGCTCTATCGGTTTCATGAGTTCTCTGAAAAACAAAATGTCCATTTGTTTTTCATTACTTAACCCTTTAGGAATACCGGTATTAGCCAATGTGACTGACCGCGATGGTGTGGTTTCACCTGCAGCTTCTTCGATAACATCTGCTGCCGTGTGGTCTAAATCAGGATTGAGTAACAGCACCGCATCAGATAGCAGTTGCTCATGAGAAGCAGAATTTTCCGGGGTGATTTTCGCTACATGGTTAACTAACAGACGATACAGCTCTGGATCGTACTGAGCAAAACCCTTTTCGAAGCAACTTTCCACGAAGATTTTAACTCTGTCCATGGTTAGCAAAACCAGATCACTCATTGTACTGGTATATCTAACTTGGTTTTTGCGTAAAAAATCGAGCAGATCTTCAACGTGTTGGAGCAACGGCAACAGAGGTTTAAAGTTAACTAAGCCTAAATCCCCTTTGATAGTGTGCACTGAGCGAAAGAGCGAACGTTGCAGCTCGTTGTCTTCTGGTCGCAGCTCCAATTCAATTAGAGTTTGCTCACTGGCCTCATAAAGTTCATTAATTTCATCGAGGAGATCATTCAAGATATCATCATCAAGATCTTCTGGAGTAAAGGTTTGCATCAATTTGATTTACCTCAAGCAATATCACAAAGTTCAATAATAACTAATAGTTATCGACCATCTGAACACGATCTACACAGCATATCTCTACTTTATTGGTTAAGCACTGCCGTGAACAGAGTTAATTTCTGAAAAAGTCGCTTATAACTAGATTAGGTTAAGATTTGGTATTAATCAGAAACATTGTATACTCACCGCCCATTTTTTATTTGAGAGTACACGTGTTAGCTATTGGACGAGTGATATTCATTTTGTGCTATTTTACACTTGCAAGTTTAGCAATGATTGTGATGTGCCTAGTGCGTCCATTTCATCGTAACAACGTGCATGTTATTGGCAAGGTATATGGTGCTATTGCACCCATGATAGGCTTGAAAGTAAAGGTCAATGTGCCAACCAGCGTTAAAAATGGTGGCCCTTTCGTCTTTGTTGCAAACCATCAGAATAGTTATGATCTCATCACAGTGTGTCTTTCCGCTCAAAAGGGCGTTGTTTCTGTGGGCAAAAAAAGCCTAGTACTGATTCCCATTTTTGGTTGGTTGTATTGGTTATCTGGCAATATCTTGATTGACCGTAAAGATTCTGGACGAGCTAAAGATACTTTGAAGCAAACAATAGACAAAATTAATCAACGCAAACTTTCAGTATTCTTTTTCCCCGAGGGGACACGAAGTAGAGGTCGTGGTCTATTAAGTTTTAAAACCGGAGCATTCAGAATTGCGCAAGCTGTCAACGAACCTATCGTGATGGTAAGCACGAGTAATTTACATCAAAAAATACAGTTGAACCGATGGGATAATGGCACTTTGCTTATTGACTTGAGCGAGCCCGTAATCTTGGATAAACAACATGACGCCAAAACTTGGGCCAAAGAAATCCATAACCGGATGAAAATCAAGATTGCGGAACTTGACAATCAAGTTGCACAAATCGACGAAGTTAAATAGATTATCTCAAAAGTATAAACAACGAAGGATAGCCAATGAGCAATGCAGAACAAAAAGAAGAGTGGTACGAATTTAATCAAGAAACCGTTGAAGCTTTAATTGAAGACGGAAGCAATGCAGAATTGCCACACACTATCGAATATCATTTTGCTCATTCTGATTTTGATGTCCTCGAAAAAGCAGCTGTAGATGCTTTCAAAGCGGGTTTTGAAGTGGGTGATGCCGAAGAGTTGATGTTAGACGATGGTGGCACCGTATTCTGCTTTGATGCTGTTGTAGAAAGAATGCTAGATATTGATTTGATCAATAAAGATACGGATACACTGCTAAAAATCGCTGACAAACATAATATACACTACGATGGTTGGGGTACTTACTTTATCGAGTAGTTAAGGGTTCTATGTAATACAAAAGTAAAAGCGCAAAATCAATGATAAATAACTTTTCGAGATTCAGTTGAGGCATTCGTAACCTCTAGTTGGGTTAATTGCTGAAGTTTCTAGTGTTGCCACAGCCCAAGGCGATATGGTTTAGAGTTCTGTTAACAATGCCGCTGCAGAACTATTAATAATAAGGAAATGCATTATGTCAGAAGTTAAATTAGTTGTTTTATACCCTCAACCAACTGATGTGGCTCAATTCGAGATCGATTATCCAGCACATATATCGTTGCTTCATGAGAAAATGAACATCCCCACAGACCATAAACCTTATACTGTAACCAAATTTGATTCACAACCGCAAAACCCATCCCCATTCTATCAAATGTTTTCCATGCCCTTTCCTTCAGCAGAGGCGTTGCAGCAAACATTGGAAAGTGCCGAGATGCAAGAGGTAGCGGGTGACGCAACACGCATTTCAACTGGTGGCGCGCCGGTAATTCTGACGGGAAGCGACGCCAAATAAATCAGGTGTAGCATGGACTTTAGGCCATGGAATTGAACTAAACCATAGCATTGGCTAGTTGCATAAATGGATTATAATGGCCGAGGGGCTTTGGGTAATGACTTAAATCTGTAACTGGGACGGGCGTCCCAGCTACAGTTTACTGTTTTACAATCTATACTCTTAGTGACTTTTCACCGCGAGCCAAACCACAAACTCCCGTTCTGGAAGACTCAATAACTTCAGTCTGAGCCCACATGGCTTGCGCAAACGCATCCAATTTATCACTCGTTCCAGTTACTTGAATCGTGTAATTTTTTGCATCTGTGTCCACTATTTGAGCGCGAAAAATATCAACAGTACGGTTCACTTCAGAGCGCACTAAATCCGTTTTCGCGGCAACTTTAATTAGCATCAACTCACGTTCAACATGGGTTCCATCGGTTAAATCAGTAACTTTTAGTACATCTATTAACTTGTTTACCTGTTTAGTAATTTGCTCAATCACTTTGTCATCACCGTGGGTCACTATGGTCAAACGCGAAAGGCTTGAGTCTGTAGTAGGTGCTACGCACAGTGAATCAACGTTATATCCACGTTGAGAAAACACGCCCACAATGCGTGACAATGAACCTGGTTCGTTTTCCATCAATACAGAGATAATTCTTCTCATCAGGTACGCTCCGTTTTACTTAATCTCATTTCATCCATAGCACCGTATTTGATTTGCATGGGATATACATGTTCATTCTGATCTATTGCTATATCCATAAAGACCAAGCGATCTTTTAAGGCAAAACACTTCTCCATTGCTTCATCAAGCTCAGATGGATGATTAACTTTAATGCCAACATGGCCATAAGCTTCAGCCAATTTAACGAAATCAGGCATAGAATCCATATACGAATGAGAATGGCGACCTTTATAAATCATATCTTGCCATTGTCTTACCATGCCTAACGCGCGGTTATTCAATGAAATAATTTTGACTGGCAAGTTATATTGCAAGCAAGTAGATAACTCTTGGATATTCATTTGAATACTACCGTCACCCGTTACCACTACGGAAACGGCTTCAGGATTAGCCATTTGAACACCCATGGCGGCAGGCAAACCAAAGCCCATGGTGCCAAGACCACCTGAATTGATCCATCTTCTCGGTTTTGCAAAAGGATAATAAAGCGCAGCAAACATCTGGTGTTGACCAACATCAGAACTCACATATGCATCACCGTTTGTATGTTTATACAATGCTTCGATAACTTGCTGTGGCTTAATGACGTCATCATTTTTCTGATAATCTAAGCACTTAAGATCACGCCACGAATTGATTTGATTCCACCAATCCGCAAGCTTTTGTTTCTGTCCTGATAAGTCTTTTTTATTAAGTTGACTTAATACTTGCTCAACAACCTTATCAACGGAACCGACTACAGGTATGTGCACAGCAACGGTTTTAGAAATTGACGCGGGATCGATGTCAACGTGGATAATAGTTGCATGGGGACAGAATTTTTCCACATTGTTAGTCACACGATCATCGAAGCGTGCGCCTAAGGCAAAAATACAATCGGCGTTGTGCATCGTTTTATTAGCTTCAAGAGTACCATGCATACCCAACATGCCAACGAACTGCTCATGTACGCTTGAGAACGCTCCCAAGCCCATTAACGTCGAAGTTACAGGGGCATTAAGTTTCTCGGCCAACTCAGTAATTAATGCAGAGGCTTCAGAGGTAATTGCACCACCACCAACATAAAGCACAGGTCTTTTTGCACTAACTAAAGTATCAACAGTTTTTCTAATCTGTTTACTGTGTCCTTTCAACGTTGGGTTGTAAGAACGCATAGTCACATCAGAAGGATATTCATAAGGATGAGATTCAAGCACATTCACTAAATCTTTTGGCAAATCAACAACCACAGGACCTGGACGGCCGGTATTAGCGATGTAGTATGCTTTAGCGATGGCCATAGGAATATCGATTGCTCGTTTAACCAAAAAACTATGCTTTACGATTGGACGTGAACAACCCACCATATCAGTTTCTTGGAATGCATCTTCACCTATGTGCATTGAAGGCACCTGACCAGACAACACAACCATAGGAATTGAGTCCATATAAGCAGTGGCAATACCGGTAATTGTATTGGTTGCTCCGGGTCCCGATGTCACTAAAACAGTACCAGTTTTTCCTGTAGAGCGAGCATAACCATCAGCCATATGGGCTGCGGCTTGTTCGTGGCGGACGAGTACATGCTTGACGTCATCTTGTGCATACAAAGCATCATAAATGTCGAGAACGGCACCACCTGGGTATCCGAACACATGCGTAACTCCAGAATCTTTAAGGGCGCGAACTACCATAGCTGCACCTGACATCATTTCCACCAGACATCCTCCTGTGTAATTAATTAGTGACTGTTAGATTTATAGAGGGACTATACGTGACAGATTAGGAAGATAAAACAGCAAAACGGCATAAAGTGAGATATATATCCCAATATACCGTTTTTTTAGGATGAACATCCTATTATCAAGCTTAAAATAGCCATAAATAGGATGAATTTACATTTTATTTACACGCTTTTAGGAATCCATATCCACTTCTAACTCTACATCGTCATTTATTGACGCGTCTTCGTCATCGTCATTCAGATGAGAAGGCTTGTTGCCGTAGATACTGCCCAGTTTTGGTCGACTAATGCGTTTTTGGTATTTTAACCAAGCACGCTCCGAAACAGTTTCAGGTTCTACCTTTCCAAATGCCGATTCAATAAAGTGCTGATCTTCTTCGGTTTCAGGTGAAATAACACCATCTACTAAAGCAGCATATAAGGCACCGTATTGACTTAACGCCTTGCTCTCATTAATCGAAAAGTCTCCAGAACGTGAAAAGCCGTAAGGATAATTTTTCACATCGCTGAAAACGCGTTTTGTCAAAGAATCTCTTGTAATATTTGCCATGATGGACATCCCAAAAAACAAAAAATAATCAATCTTAAAAACTGGTTCCAAATTGGTTATTGCAATTCACAACAAAAACACAAATTGGTGCGTCTATTCAAGTGGATAAATAAAACCAAAACGACCTAGTGTCAATAAAAATTTGATGACAATTTAAAGTCGGGTAAAATTCGTCGCAGATCCGCTACAGGGTTGAGGTTAATGAACTATTAAGGTGCATAAATCATTAGCATAAAATAGGCCAAAAGAACTATTGAAACGAGGCTAAAAGGAAAAATTACGGATAGAAAAAAACGCTTATTCAAATTCGTACTTGTTGGCTAAGAAAGTTGATAAATAATTTATATACCAAGCCCCAATTTCGTTCTGATTTTGAGCATTGTATTATCCCTTTTGAGCATTGTATTATCCCTTTTGAGCCGGGACGGCAGATTTGCCAATTGGAGGGTTATTTTTTCGGCACCCAGGCCCATATCATCTCAGCTTCAAGGGGTACAATATCTGCTCCATCAGTAATCACAACTTGCACTGTAATTTCACCTTTTGGCTGGTGTTGCATTAATTCAATTTGTTCCTCAGTCAGCCACGCCTTAGCAGTAATATCTCCGGTACAGCGTTTGACATAGTTCAGGTTCATCGTTTTGATTAACGGAATTTTATCTGCTGGTAAATTGATACCAACCACAAATCCGGTGGCGGATTCAGCCAACAACGCCATACCAGCCGCATGAACAGTGCCAATATGATTACGAACCTTACGCCTATTTTTCAATTTTAAGGTTGCAGAGACCCCGTCCGTTTCAACAATGTCGATTTTAGCAGTGCCCACCAACTTTACTTTATAGCGGAACAAAGTTGTCATCAGAAATTGACTCAGCCATTGAGGGTATTGATTGGCTTTATCGACAAATTGTTTTAACGGGCTTTTAACTGACATGGTGTATTCTCCACTTACTGGTTGGACCACGAGAGTGTGAGCTATTTTATAATGAGTATCAAGCTAAAATAATCGCTGAACTTCGACGCTCAAGAAGAACGGTTAACAGTGAAGTTATGGTTATCAGGAACGAGTAAAGTAATAACAGATTCCCTGTTTGGGAAAGTTATCTTTAGATGTATAGATAGATTTCATTTAGAAAATTGGAGCGGGAAACGAGACTCGAACTCGCGACCCCGACCTTGGCAAGGTCGTGCTCTACCAACTGAGCTATTCCCGCATTTTGGTGGTGGTTGGCAATTCCTGATTTGCCGTTTTGCTTTCGGTTCATCCTAAACCGGGTGCGCATTGTACAAAAATAATTTAACGAATCAAGTGTTATTTTCAATTAATTTAGTTAAGTTGCTTTAATTGCTAAAAATATAATCATTACGCTTATATATTGAACACATGCTGACGGTAATAAACTAATTCCTCGATAGACTCTCGAATATCATCTAAGGCTTGATGAGTACCTTTTTTATGGAATCCGTCCAAAACTTCAGGCTTCCAACGTTTAATTAGCTCTTTTAATGTACTGACATCAATACTGCGATAATGAAAATAGTTTTCTAGGTCTGGCATATATTTCACAAGAAATCGACGATCTTGCCCGATAGTGTTACCGCATAATGGGGAAGCTCCACTGGGAACATATTGCTGTAAAAATGCAATTGTTTGTTTTACTGCCTCTTTCTCATCTATTGAGCTGGCTTTGCAACGATCTGTTAAGCCCGACTTACCGTGCACATCAACACACCAAGCATCCATGTTGTCGAGTATCTCATTGCTTTGATGAATCGCTAAAACCGGCCCCTCTGCTAGAACATTGAGGTTTTTGTCGGTGACAATAGTAGCAATTTCTAAAATGACATCGGTTTCAGGTTCAAGTCCGGTCATTTCAAGATCTATCCAAACTAAATTTTCGTTATTTAATGGCATAATACAAACCTTATTAATGGGCCAACTGGTTTTTTCTTCAACTATTCGACAGTTTTAAACTATCTATCTCACCAAGCGTATCTTTCAGGATTTAGCTTGCCGATAAGCCAAGCCAAATAAAATATTATCAAAATTCACGCGCTGACGTTAACATGTATGAGTCTTACGAGCCAAATTAAGTAAAGTAAACGTGGCAAAAAAACCAAAGTTAACAAAAAAACAAAAACGACAGGTCTCTACCAACCGTCAAAAAAGGCTTTCCACCAAAGAGTCTTTTCAAAACGATGAACAATTAGCTGATAGCCGAAATGGAACCGTTATTGGACGTTTTGGTAAACATGCTGACGTACAAGATGAATCCGGGGAGATCACCAAGTGCTACATGCGACGCACTATTGGCAGTGTGGTTTGCGGTGATAAAGTTGAATTTCGTCCCGGCAAAGATGTCAATGAAGGGGTGAGCGGCATCATTGAATTAGTCCATGACCGAACTTCCGTTCTCACTCGACCTGATTTTTATGATGGTGTTAAGCCAATTGCCGCCAACATCGACCAAATCATAATTGTGAGTTCAGTTTTACCGGCGCTTTCATTGAATATTATTGATCGTTACTTAGTTGCATCTGAAGATGTTCAGATTCAACCTGTTTTGCTGTTAAACAAAATTGAAATGCTAGATGAAGATGCACGTTTAGCCGTTGATAAAGAACTACAAATATACAGAGATATAGGTTACCAAGTGTTACTTACCAGTTGTAAAACCGGTGAAGGTATAGAACAACTTAAACACATTTTATCAGACAAAATTAGCGTATTTGTAGGTCAATCAGGAGTGGGGAAATCGAGTATCGTCAATCAATTGCTCCCTGATGCAGATGAGGCAATTGGCGACATCTCAGACAATTCAGGTTTAGGCCAACATACGACCACTGCGGCTAAAATGTTACACTTCCCAGGAGGCGGAGATCTTATTGATTCACCGGGCGTCAGGGAATTCGCTCTTTGGCATCTGCCTGTAGAAAAAGTGACCTCAGGATTCATTGAATTTAGAGATTATATTGGCGGCTGTAAATTTCGAGACTGTAAGCATTTAGATGATCCGGGTTGTATCATTAAGCAGGCAGCGTTAAATGGCGAAATATCTCAGCAACGATATGCCAGTTACCATAAGATATTATCTTCAATGGAAGACAACAGACCAAACCGCGCAATTCCAACTTAAATGTAATCTTTTGTTTCCACAATAGGCTTCTAAGCCCCTAAAAATGGGGCGTTTTTCTACTCCCCATCAAAATGGCATGAGTTAGACCGACTCATTCTCAGACTAAAATTACAATATACGATACAATAACTTGGTCGAAATTACGGAGGCTCCGGTCTTGATCAGTTGGTTCAAAATTAAGTTACAATACATATTGCCTAAACACTTGCTATCCAGACTAGTGGGTAAGCTGGCAGCTAGTGAAGCAGGTGGATTAACCACCGCATTGATTAAGTTGTTTATTAAACAATATAACGTTGACATGTCAGAGGCTAAATTTTCAGAGCCTGACCACTACCGCACATTTAATGAATTTTTTACCCGAGAATTAAAAGAAGGTGTGCGCCCAATTTGTGATGATCCTAAGCAATTAGCGATGTCAGTAGACGGCACAGTAAGTCAATTGGGCGACATTGATTTTGATACCATTTTCCAAGCCAAAGGTCATAATTACAGTCTGACTACTCTTTTAGGTGGTAATCCAGATATTGCTGCACCTTTTCAAGGTGGAAAATTCGCTACCATTTATCTATCACCGAAAGATTACCATCGTATCCATATGCCTATGGACGGTGTACTGACGGACATGATTTATGTACCCGGAGAGCTGTTTTCAGTAAACCCTCTCACCACCGAAAACGTACCAGGACTATTTGCCCGCAATGAGCGTGTTGTATGCGTATTTGAGTCTGAGCACGGTAAGTTCGCCATTGTATTGGTAGGTGCAACTATAGTTGCCAGTATCGAAACAATTTGGGCTGGTACGGTAACTCCCCCTGCAGGGAAAAATGTTCAACATTGGCGTTATCCCAAAGATAGCGAAAATACCATTACTTTGGCCAAAGGCGAGGAAATGGGACTGTTCAAACTGGGCTCTACTATTGTTGCCTGTTTTGAACCGGAAATGATCGAGTTCAACGGTCAGTCCAACGGTGACACAACACGACTAGGTGAAGTTTTCGCCACGCTAAAAGACTAAGATTCATGCATCCAGTAAAACGAAGCCTATGGTCTTTGCACCTAACCGTAATATTGTTAGGTGCCACGGCATTAATGTCTAAAATTATTCCTCTGTCCGCTACCGATATTACATTTGGGCGTTCATTGGTTGCTTGTATCGTGTTGGCATTGTTAGTCAAGCTCTCAGGGGCTAGCTTGCGCCTTAATAATATTAAGGATTATTGGGTTGCCTTAGCCCTTGGTTTGTTGATGTCAGCGCATTGGGTAACGTATTTTGCAGCCATGCAGTACTCGTCAGTGTCAGTTGGTATGATTGCACTTTTCACCTTCCCCGTTATCGCGGTTTTGTTAGAGCCGTTCTTTGAAGGAATTCGTTTAGTTTGGCAGGACGTTGTCAGCGCAATCGTGGTATTTATTGGTATTTTCCTGATCGTTCCTGAAATTTCTTTAAAAAATGACGTAACCTTAGGAATTCTTATAGGCATGCTTTCTGCGGTACTTTACGCACTTAGAAACTTATGCCATCGAAAGTATTTTTCTCACTACTCTGGCTCCCACGCAATGGCTTACCAGACGTTAGTGATATTAATTAGCCTGTTATTTTTTGTTTCCGACGACTTTTTCACGGCCAGTAGTGAAACCTATATGTGGTTAGTGGTGCTAGGTATCTTTTTAACCGCCCTACCCCATGCCTTGATTGCGACTAGCTTAAAACATCTACGGGTTAAAACCTTTGCGTTGGTAGCCTGTATGCAGCCTTTTTATGGCGTGATTCTGGCCATTATCGTGCTTGATGAAAAACCTAACTGGCAAACTTTTCTCGGTGGAACACTGGTAATTTCTGCAGCAATCTACGAGACTGTAAACGCCCAAAAACTGCATCGCAAATAGTTCCTTTTATTAGGCTAGCGATTAATGGATTTTACGTGTTTATATACGCTCACCGTGGTGCCAGTGCGCTGGCACCAGAAAACACCTTACTTGCTCTTAAAACGGCAATTTCCCAGCAAGCCGATGGCATTGAATTTGATGTATTCCAACATCAAAACGAATTTATTTTAATTCATGATCGCTGGCTTCATCGCACTACCAATGGCATTGGTAATATAGATTCATTATTACTTGAGCAAATCAGAAAATTAGATGCAGGAGAAGGGGAAACAGTACCGACCCTATTTGAAGCGCTAGAATGTATCGGTCAATCCTGTCAAATCAACATTGAATTGAAGGGCGTTAGGGATATTCCTTTGCTCCTAAAATACGTTCAGCAAGCCTGTATAACCTTATCTATTCCATGCTCAAATATTTTGTATTCGTCATTTGATCATCATTTACTAAAAGCCATTAAAACGATTTCACCTACTTCAAGAATAGGCGCACTAACTGCAAATAAGCCAGTTGACTACGCTGCATTTGCTGAAAACTTAGGCGCTGAGTTTGTTAATGCTGATGTGACATTTGTAGACAAAAATTTTGTTTACGATGCGAAACGAAGAGGACTTAAAATGGGTGTTTATACCGTTGATCAGCCTGAAGACTTATTACAATTGCAAAAATGGGGAGTGGACGCAGTATTTTGCAATAATCCACTCAATGCCAGATTAGCTCTTACTGATTCGGCTGTTGACTAGACTCACAATCGTGACAAGTATCGCAGCTTTTGCACAAACGAATATTGGCAACATGTGCTGCAACGATCAGTAGCGCTCCCAAACCAATAGTAAATGGTTCATAAGCCTCACCAAACATATCTTTGTTCCAATAAATTAAGCCACCTAAGAGCAAGCTGTATATTGGATATAATTGTCTGTGGTATCGATAGAACCCGAAAAGAAGGGCCCAGAAACCTACTATCATCGATAAGGTCAGAATCGTTTTTTCAAACCAATCTTGAGCAAAAAAGCTCGCGCTGACAAAGGGCACAAGCGGAATGAGAATAGGCAACAGCAAACAATGCAAAGCACAGATACTGGACGTCCAGATCCCTACTCTATCCATTACTGATTTATTTTCAGATGTTGCCATGGCGCTAACTAAACCTCTCACGTTATGCTTATTTAATTCAGTTTTACATTAAATGCAGGATATAAGATCAAGTTTAAATCTTACCCTATTAAAACCGGGACGTTATAGTATAACATTTCCATTCAAATGCAACCGTTATTAGTTTTTTTTATAGGCCAATTGTTGGGTTAAACAACAAAAATCCGTAGCATGGTCTTTAGGCCATGGAATATCACAAACACATTGCGGGGCTAAAGCACCCACCTACAACAGAAATCCGTAGCATGGTCTTTAGGCCATGGAATATCACAAAGCCATCGCGGGGCTAAAGCACCCACCTACAACAGAAACCCGTAGCATGGGCTTTAGGCCATGGAATATCACAAAGCCATCGCGGAGCTGAAGCCCCCACCTACAACAGAAATCCGTAGCATGGTCTTTAGGCCATGGAATATGTCAATGCCATCGCGGAGCTAAAGCACCCACCTACCTACAACAGAAATCCGTAGCATGGTCTTTAGGCCATGGAATATCACAAAGCCATCGCGGGGCTAAAGCACCCACCTACAACAGAAATCCGTAGCATGGTCTTTAGACCATGGAATATCTCAATCCCATCGCGGGGCTAAAGCCCCCGCCTACAACAGAAATCCGTAGCATGGTCTTTAGGCCATGGAATATCTCAAACACATTGCGGGGCTAAAGCACCCACCTACAACAGAAATCCGTAGCATGGTCTTTAGGCCATGGAATCCGAGCCCAAAATGTCAAATATAGGACGTAATTTATTCCGCTGAATTCATTAATCCCCTAGCAAGTCCCGTAATTTTTGTTCGGCTATTTGCGCGGGCGTTAATTGTTTATCTTCAGATTCTGCCACATCCTTCACTTCGGGCTCTTCACCAAATAGGGCGGCCAATTGTGCTTTGGCGTGTTGTGCTTTGTGATCCTGAGTTTGAGCAAAGGTTTTACCAGAAGGTGAGAAATAGTCACAGAAATTTGCCTTTTCAGGATCACTTACTTGCTCAGCCCTTGGTTCATTGCAGCCACCTCGTCCGTCGTAATCTTTACACATTTTACAAACATGCTGATCTGCACCACAGTTGGCACATTCTTCTCGGCGAGACATAGGAAATATAACATCGGTTAGACGGTTGCCACATTTCCAGCAGGTTAATTCTGAACAACTCATTGGTGTTGATCAAACATAATTACATTGCCGTCAGGGTCTTTTAAAGTACAGTGGGCAGGCCCTGACTCTCCTTGAGTTTCAGAATCGATTGGATAACCATTTTTACGAATATGAGCTTCTATTGATCTGACATCCAAGGGATTAAACGTAAGAATATTATCTTCAAACATACCTTCAAATAATCCGATAACAGTAGTGTCTTTTTGTAATATCAGCCATTTATCTTCAACGCTGCCACAGCCTTCATGGGTTATAAACCCAAGCATTTCATAAAATGCTTTGGATTTAACAATGTCTTTCACTGCCAAGCTAACCGAAAATTGTCCTAATTCCATAGTGGAAAACCTCACTTTATATCACTGTATAATCAATATAGCCTCAAACGACGCAAATGATAATAAAGTTAACAATCGGTTTTGTGCTTTGTTGAGCGACCTATTACTTCATTTTAGGAAGATTTTTTCAGTTTAGTGGCGAAGGTCACAACAAGCATCACTACAGCACCGGCCATTACCCCGGTTAAACCTTCGAGTAAAATTGGGGCAACGCTTTGACTAACACTGCCAAATAGGGTTTCAAGCCAAGCGACTATTTCATGAACCACATGATGAATAGTTGGAATACTATGCACCAATATGCCACCACCAACCAGAAACATGGCAGCAGTCCCAACAATAGCTAAGGTTTTCATCAGCATAGGGGCAAACATTAATAGTCCTCTACCTAAGGTGCGTTGCAGTGTATCAAACTTGCCGGTTATCGATTTACGCAGTAGATAGAGTCCCAAGTCATCCAATTTCACAATACCAGCGACTAGACCATAGACCCCCACGGTTATAAGTAACGCCAGCCCAGATACCACCGCCAACTGGGTCATGAAAACTTCGTCTTTTACAGTGCCCAGTACTATTACAATTATTTCAGCAGAAAGAATAAAATCAGTGCGAATTGCGCCCTTAATTTTATCTTTTTCTAAAGCAACGAGATCAACGTTAGGATCTGCCAAAGCTTTTATCTTTTCTGCATGCTCGGCCTGTAACTCTTCTTTGGAGTGGAAGAACTTATGGAATACCTTTTCAAAACCTTCAAAACTTAAATATAAGCCACCAATAACCATCAAAACGGTGATTAACACAGGTAAAAATGCGCTAATTGCTAAAGCTGCGGGCACTAAAATGAGTTTATTTAAAAATGAGCCTTTAGCGACAGCCCACACCACTGGTAATTCCCGATCAGCTTTTACACCAGAAACTTGCTCGGCGTTCAAAGCAAGATCATCCCCCAAGACACCGGCGGTTTTTTTCGCTGCAACTTTGGAAAGCACAGCGACATCATCAAGAATAGTGGCAATATCATCAATTAAAGCGAGTAGATTAGAAGCAGCCATAATTATTCCTTTTATCTGCTTTGAGTTTATTCAAGTTCAGATGATACTCGACGCGATTTTATATTTACGTCTTGGACCACTGCGAGGTGTTGAGTATGCAATAGCTCGCTGATAGTAACTAATTGTACATTCAGTTTGTCGACTGACAGCAAAGCTTTTTGCAAATAGGCCACAGTTTGCGGGTAAGGATGCGCAATCCCTACTGCGTGACCGTGTTGTTTGGCCAGTTGAAGTAATCGTTGAAATTGAACATCGATTTCTTCAACTCGACTATCATTATCTAAAAATACGTTGCGTGGTGCACTTAACACACCATTTTGTTGCGCGATTTTTAGCGCTTTACTATATCGCGTTGTTCTACTATCCACGAAAAATAGGTGGTGCTGAGCTAAGAATTCCATTGTGACATTCATCGGTAAACTAAGTTGCGTTAGTTTACTGCCCATATGATTGTTCACTCCGATAGCATCAGGCACAGTTGCCAGCGCCTGCATGAGTGTTTGTCGGATAGATTCAGCAGACATATCTGCGGTTAAGGCTCCTGGACCTAATCGTTTTCCGGCCAGCGACTCCATGGGAATATGCAGCATGACGTCGCGTTTTTGGAATGCCGCTTTACGGGAAAATTTTTCGGATAAATGGGTAAGGGGCAAGATTGAAAATGCCACCTCTTTAGGCAAGTTGAAAGCCGCCTCGTCACGCTTAGTGTTTCCCATATCATCGATAATCAACGCAATTTCCGCAGCCAACAAGGGGAACATTGGGAAATATAATAGAGCCATACAGGCTAATTTGCGTAACTGTTTTTTAATATAATGCACGATAGTGATTAATTCTTAGTATATGTCATGTGAGTTATTATTTTTTAAGCCATTGGCTTGGATTAATTGGCGTCCCTTTGTGACGAATTTCGAAATATAAGTTAGGGCTACTTTGTCCACCACTTTGTCCAACCAGCGCAATGGTTTCGCCACTTTGCACAGTGTCTCCAACCTTTTTCAACAACGCCTGATTATGCCCGTACAAGCTCATATAACCATCACCATGACTCAATACAGTAACCAAACCAAATCCCCGAAGCCAATCAGCATACAAAACTCTACCTGCATGCACTGCTCGCACGGGAGCCCCAGTATTGCCGTTAAACAACACTCCTTTCCAACGAATTTGTCCCTGTCGAATTCGACCAAACATATTACGCATTTTACCTTGCGTCGGTAATAGTAATTTCCCTTTAAGGCCTGCTAATCCAGTTAAGTTCAAAGGCCCTTGCTTAGCGTTACGCTCAGCCTCTTCAATCGCTTTAAGTAGCGCCTGTTCATTGATTTGTAGTTGTTCTATTTTTGCCGCTTCAGAATCAATTTGTTTTTCAATTTTGGTTAACGTAATTTGTCGCAAATCTTGCTGCTGCTGAAGTTGCACTTGTTGCTGAGTTAGTTCTTTTTCTAATATTTCCAACTCATGCTGTTTGGCTAAGAGTTGTTCTGAAACCTCTCGAAGTTCAGTCACTAAATTGCGAAACGCATCAATTTGTTTTTTTCTCGCCTCGGTTAAGTAGCGATAATAACTAAAAGTCCGCTCCATTTTTGATGCATCTTCAAGATTAAACAACATCTTAGCGAAATCATTTTCACCCACCATGTACATACTTTTTAACTGGCTTGCTAGGGCTTGTTGCTGTTGTTTTACTTGTGATTGTAAGGATTTTTGCTGATTAACCAGCTCTTTGTGTTGACGCTGATTATTGCGTAACTCGTTGCGGGTATTTTCGATCTTCTCTACTGTTCGCGCGATATTCAGTTCAGCAGCTTTTAATTGCTGCTGTAACTGTTTTGCTTCGGCAAGTTGCTTTTTAATTTGCTGCTGTTTTTGTTTAATCTGAGCCTGAATATCTTTTAATTCTTCAGTTTGTTGGGCACTAACAGACAAACAAACTCCAACCACTGCAAAACACAGTAGCCGGAGTAAAACACGAATATGTATCATCTTAAACTGTGTACAAATTTACATGTAACATCAATTTTTAAGGGTCATAATGGGTTTGCCAGTCATTTCTTTTGGTTGCTCCATGCCCATGAGGTGCAACATAGTGGGTGCTACGTCACTCAAGGTTCCACCCGTGCGAACATCTGCATCTCGACCTACATAAATAAAAGGCACCAACTCACTGGTGTGAGCGGTATGCGCTTGTCCAGTCTTAGCATTGACCATTTGTTCAGCGTTTCCATGGTCAGCTGTAATCAGACACTCGCCGCCAACTTTCTTCAATGCTTCCGTTACCCGTCCAATGCAGCTATCGACAGCTTCAACAGCTTTTATAGCCGCTTCATATACGCCTGTGTGGCCTACCATGTCGCCATTTGGATAATTACAAATGATTGCATCGTACTTGCCCGATTCGATTGCCTCAACCAACTTATCGGTTAGCAACTTAGAGTTCATTTCCGGCTGCAAATCGTATGTTGCTACCTTTGGAGACGGAATCAAAATACGCTCTTCACCTTCATACTCAGATTCACGACCGCCACTGAAAAAGAAAGTAACGTGAGCATATTTTTCTGTTTCGGAGATACGTAATTGCGTTTTATGATGCTGCGCCAACCAATCGCCCATCACATTAACCAATGGTTCGGGAGGGTAAGCTGAAGGGGCATCGATAGAATCCGCATACTGAGTCAACATCACAAAGTTTAGATTTTTAGGGCAATATTCCCGTTCAAAACCGCTAAATTCTGGCTCAACAAAAGCACGAGTTATCTCTCTTGCACGGTCCGCTCTGAAATTCATAAAGATCAGTGAATCGCCGTCTTCAACCTTAACGGCATCACCAATAATGGTAGGTTTAACAAACTCATCTTTTTCATCACGCTCGTAAGAAGCCTCAAGTGCTTCTATTGCGGACGCATATTGGTATTCACTTTTGCCTTGAGAAATTAAATCATAAGCCGCTTGAACCCGTTCCCATCGCTCATCTCTATCCATCGCATAATAACGACCGATTAAAGTTGCAATTTTACCTACACCCAGAGTTTTAAATAACTCGTCAGCTTTTTGCAAAGATTCCTTTGCACTTTTTGGTGCTGTGTCTCGACCATCAAGGAAGCAATGTAAAAAGACTTTTTTAGCACCTTTATGGACAGCCATTTTGACCATTGCAAATAAATGGTCTTCGTGACTGTGCACGCCACCTGGAGATAAAAGCCCCATAATGTGCACAGCTTTGTCTTTATTTACTGCATTTTCTACAGATGCAGCCAAAACCTTATTGCTTTCAAATTCGTTATCTTCAATCGCTTTACTAATACGTGTGAATTCCTGATACACCACACGCCCGGCTCCTAAGTTAACATGCCCTACCTCAGAGTTTCCCATCTGACCAGGTGGCAATCCAACATCAAGACCAGACCCGGAAATAAACGTATTGGGATATTCCTGCACCAACTTATCTAAAACTGGCGTATTGGCGTTAGCAATGGCGTTTTTATCGGTATCTTCACGATGTCCCCATCCATCCAATATAAGCAGTGCTAGCGTCTTTTTCGCGTTGGGCATAGGTTGCTCCTGTGTAATTTTTGATAAAGTTGTTAATAAGAGTGAAGTCATCTATCGACTTTTGAATCGGTTTTGAGAACATTCATATTGATAGATCCCCAACAGTTTATCCTGTGAACTACATCACTTAAAGAGTATTTATCAGTTAAGTTATAGCTGAATTGCAGATTCCACTATGCAAGGACTGGTTTCTGTATAGATTTTCTATATACTTTGCACTCTTTTTTTCTACGCCAAGGGGCCGAAGTAGTAATGGATCAAATTATTGAGTTTGTTGGAAACCATCCTTTTTTGTCTGCTGGTTGGGTAGCACTAGTAGTGTTAATTATCTATAGCTATGTGGCTGGGATTTTTTCTCAAGTCAAAGAACTTAGCACCCACGAAGCAACGATTCTTATGAATCGACAAGATGCTGTAGTGTTGGATATTCGCCCGGCTGCAGAGTTCAATAAAGGCCATATTCTTGGCGCAAAACAAATTAAAACAGAACAACTAAATGGCGCTGACTTTAGCGCCCTTGAAAAATTCAAAGACAAACCCATTATTGTAGTGTGTGCCATGGGCATGACAGCTAAAAAGACAGCAACAGCTTTATTGAAAGCTGGTTTTAGTCATGCTTCCGTACTAAAAGGTGGAATGAATTCGTGGCAGAGTGCAAATTTGCCCGTTGCGAAATAAACAGATTTAAGGCTGACAATGAGCAAAGTTGAACTATATACCAAAGGTTATTGCCCGTATTGCCATCGTGCAAAGGCATTACTAGAAGAAAAAGGCGTTGCATTCGAAGAATATCGAATTGATCAAAACCCTGATCTTCGTGACACCATGATTACCCGAGCGAATGGCGGTTATACCGTTCCACAAATTTTTATTGATGACAAGCATATCGGTGGTTGCGACGACATGTATGCACTAGAGTCACAAAATAAACTAGACAACCTACTTAGCGTATAACGCAGTAAACCAAGGAAAAATTAACATGGCAGATGATATCCAAGCTAACCAAGCCGGTGAGCAAGCTCCACAACAAAACGCACAATTTGCAATTCAACGTGTTTACACAAAAGACATTTCGTTTGAAACACCAAACTCTCCTGCAATTTTCAAAAAAGAGTGGAAACCTGAAATTAAACTGGATTTAGATACTAAAACAGTTGAATTAGAAACGAATCTTTATGAAGTCGTTTTATCGGTTACAGTAACCGCAAATTTAGGCGAAGAAACGGCATTCCTTTGTGAAGTTCAGCAAGCGGGTATCTTTATGATTGGTGAAATGCCTGAAGCAAATAAAGCGCATACTTTAGGTTCATTCTGCCCAAATACCTTGTTCCCTTATGCAAGAGAAACTATCTCTAATTTGGTTAATCGAGGTACTTTCCCTCCATTAAACCTTGCACCGGTTAATTTTGATGCAATCTTTGCTGCTTACATGCAAAAGCGTGCCCAAGAACAGCAAGGTCAAGCGCAAAAACTTGATGCTTAATCATTGTAATGACAATGCTAAATAAGCAAAGCGTTACAGTACTAGGAGCAGGGTCTTATGGCACTGCTCTTGCGTTTTGTCTTGCACGAAATGAAGTGCAAACCTATCTGTGGGGTCGAGATACCGCGCAGATGAAAGAAATGCAAACCTCCCGATGCAACCAACGATACTTACCTGAAGCGATATTTCCTGACGCCTTGGAAATTATTCCAAACCTTGCTTCGGCAATTGCCAACAGCCAAGATATTCTAGTCGTTGTACCAAGCCATGCCTTTGCGCAAACTTTAACAGCAATTAAGCCATTTTTGACAGATCAGCATCGTTTGATTTGGGCGACAAAAGGGCTGGAACCAAAAACTGGTAGATTGCTCCAAGAAGTTGCAGAGGAAGTTTTGGGAAGTGATATTCCTTTGGCTGTTCTGTCAGGACCAACCTTTGCCAAAGAAATGGTGGCAGGGTTACCAACCGCTATTTCGTTGTCGTCAACGGATGAACTCTTAGCGGAAGAGTTTAGTGCAAAATTACACTGTTCAAAAAGCTTCAGGGTATACAAAAATCCCGATTTCATTGGCGTTCAATTAGGTGGTGCGGTTAAGAATGTGATCGCAATTGGTGCCGGGTTATCTGATGGTTTAGGGTTTGGTGCAAATGCGAGAACCGCATTAATCACCCGAGGACTTGCTGAGCTTACCCGTTTAGGATTAAAAATGGGAGCTAAACCTGAAACCTTCATGGGCATGGCAGGATTAGGCGACCTTGTACTCACCTGTACCGACAATCAATCTCGAAATCGACGTTTTGGATTAGCCTTAGGAACAGGAAAGTCGGTTGAAGATGCTATCGACAGTATTGGTCAAGTTGTAGAAGGCTATCGAAATGCAGAAGAAGTCAAAATTTTAGCCGACAAGTTAGCTGTTGAAATGCCGATTACTGAGCAGATTTACCAAGTGCTTTATCAAGGGAAACCAGCGAAAAGTGCCGCACTTACGTTGCTAGGCAGAGAGCCAACTGTAGAAGGTTAGTTAAGCTAACCTCTCCTTAAACAGCCCCTTCAAAACCCAATTGTCGCCAAGACTCATAAACAAAAACCGAAACCGCATTCGATAAGTTCATACTGCGACTCTTGGCCAACATTGGAATTCTTAAGCGTTGTTCCGCCGGTAAATTCTGAATGACCTCGTCAGGTAAGCCTCGCGTTTCAGGGCCAAACAGTAACGCATCACCCAATTTAAAATCAGCATCTGCGAAATTTTTAGTACCTTTAGTGGTGCAGGCAAACACTCTTTGCGGTTTTTCGGATTGAAGATAAGCAGTTAGATCTGCGTGACGTTTAACCTCAGCAAATTCATGATAATCCAATCCCGCCCTGCGCACTTTTTTATCATCCCAGTCAAACCCTAGCGGTTCAATCAGATGCAAGTCGTAACCTGTATTTGCGCACAGACGAATAATGTTTCCGGTGTTGGGAGGGATTTCCGGTTGATATAAAACAATACTAAGCATATTTAATCGAGGTTCTAGAAAACTAATTGTTTAAGTGTAACAAATATTACGCCCGCAAGAACCTGCAACTTCACTATTTTAAGCTATGCCGCGGCAAATTCGCTTAAGCTAAGAATCTCAAAATTGCCCGTAACGATTGATCACGAATATCCTCAGTTTCGAAGAATATTTCATGACTCGCATTTTCAATTCGCATAAGCTCACAATTTAGCATTTTTGCTGCGACTTGAGTTTGTTTAGCGTTATTCACGACCCGATCATCTCCAGCCTGCAATAACAACACTGGAATAGTAATTGCGGCAGCATTTTTTTGGATAAATGACATCGTTTTATCAGCCTGTTTGAGCCAAGCTGTTGTGACCCCACCTAGCTTGCATTGCGGATTAGCCTCATAGGTATCTCGAAAAATTTTGTATCTTTGTTGGCAATGGGTTAATTCATTTATTGCAAAGGCTTTAGGATTATATTTGGACTGACCAATAAAATACCATGGGCTTTTACCAAAGACATGGTTTAGCAAGGTATAACTTTCAATTAGCAAACAACTTAACCATTTTGGTAATGCAGGCCTGATACCGAACATCGGAGCCGACATAATACATTTAGCGAAGTCTCCAGGGTGTGTGAGTAAATACAAACTAGAAATTGCAGCTCCCATGGAATGGCTAAGTAAAATCGGTTTATGAACGCTATTAGGGCTAATAACTTGGTCAAAAAACAATTTAAAATCAGCAACGTAGTCTGCAAAATCAGCCACATACCCTTTTTCTGGATCATCTAACATTCGTCCTGACAACCCTTGTCCTCGATGGTCGTGAATAAACACACTAAAACCTGCGTGGTACAAATTGAATACCAGCTCTTTATATTTTAATAAGGTTTCAATACGACCAGAGGAAATGGCTATGCTTCCAATAGGATTCGGATTGATCACATAAGCATAGGCAATTCGTACCTTTTGCTTCCCCAGAAAATAACCGTTAATCACGTTTCTTTGCCAAAACGGTTCTATAAATTGCTGATTCCGCTTTTCTACCAAAGTTTCATCTTCTGGGATTTGGCTCTGTTCAATCATGTTGTACGCTAACAATTAAATCACTCATCAAGATGCGTAATACTGCAATGTTGCATAGAATCAATCTACAAACACAATTCACTCGCGATCTCGCCTCAAAGGTTTCACTCATTATTGTTTAATCGGAATCGTGATGTTTACAATTAATCCACCTTCTGGTGAATTCATGGCTACGACTTCACCGCCGTGTAATTTTACCGCTTGTTTAACAATGGCTAAGCCTAAACCTACCCCACCCGTATCTCGATTTCGTGACGCAGACAACCGATAAAACGGTTTAAACATATCTTCCAAATCCGAAGAAGGTACACCTGTACCGTCATCTTTTACCGTCACTTGTAGTGTAGTAGTCAGATTAACCACTGACACTTCAACTTTAGTAGAACAATATTTTATTCCATTACTAATCAGATTTCCTACAGCACTTTTCAGTAGGTGTGGATAACAACTTAAAGTCAGTTCTGGAATGTCACCTAAAATTAATTCCTTACCACTATTTTGCGCCTCAAACTCGGCATCATTGAAAAGCTCTGTAAAACAACTTTTCAAACCAACAAGTTGTTTATCTTCAACTGCTACATCTGCCTCTAATCTAGATAGACGCAACACTTGACCAATCATTGAATCGATTTGCTGTGCTTCTTTTTCGATTCTCAATAGCTGTTTTTCAATCGACTCTGGCAGCTGTTCTTTTTGATTTTGAGCAATACCAATGGCAAGTTGCAATCTTGCCAGTGGCGACCTTAACTCATGTGATATATCAGCGACTAACCTTTTTTGACTTCCCATTAAGTCGGCAAGGCGTTTCGTCATAGAATTAAAATCTCGCCCCAAGGCGCCTATCTCGTCACCTCTTTTTGATGCAAATTTTACGTTCTGGGTTAAGTCACCATTGGCCACTTTCCTAGCACTTTTCTGCAATTGTCGAATAGGTCGAACAAGCGACCAGACAAACAAAGCGCACAGACTTCCGCTGACTAGCAATACGCTTAAGCCAAGCGCTATGGGATTTGTCTGCATCAACTGCCGTGCAAGATTTGGAGGGCGCGGTTTACCAGTGAACAGAAAATATGTCTGTCCTCTTACCGAGACTTTAGCTGGCCCAAAAAAGACCCCTGACGTAGTTCGAATAACAAAAGGTTGCGTCTCATTAATGAGTTCCAAAAACGGCTCTTTTAACGGCATCATTTCTCTTGGAAAACCATAAATAAATTCTTTGCTTTGAGCATCTATTAACATCAATGCATCTTTGCTTCTTTGCCCCGTGCGGCCTAATAAACGATTTAATTCGGCTTTGGGAAATCGCTCTGCAGTTAGCTCAATACGAGATGCTATTTGCTGTATACGATTAATGTCTACGTTATTTAGCGGTTTAATTGAGTAGTTAGAGTTGGTTTGCTTAGCTAACCAAGCGCCAACAAGACCCAACAGAATCGCTGCCAACCAAAACCATAAAAACGTTTTGCCAAAAAGACTGTTGGCAGGGTTAAGCTTTTTTAAAAACCTCATTGTTCAACCACGAACAAATAGCCAGTACCTCTAACCGTTTTAATTTTTTCTTGATCACTGTGTTGCATTAATTTACGCCTAATATTACTCACATGCATATCAATACTGCGATCAAATGCCATCAATTTTCTGCCCAATACTTTTTCGCTGATATCATTTTTACTAACAATTTGACCTGCGTTTATCATCAACAAATGCAAAATTAAAAACTCAGTAGCGGTAAACTCTAAAATATTTCCAGCACATTCAACACTCTGTGTATTGGGGTTCAATACAACATCATCAATTTGTAATCGTTGCTGAGAGCTTGTTGAAGGCAAATAATCCATGCGCCTAACGATGGCTTTAATCCGAGCCGATAACTCACGATGATTAAATGGTTTAGGCAAGTAATCGTCGGCGCCAAGCTCCAACCCAAAAATTCTATCAAAGTCATCGCCTTTAGCTGTTAACATCAACACTGGCGTTAAATGACTAGTGCGTAATCGCTTAAGCACTTCAAATCCATCAATTTGCGGTAACATCACGTCCAACAAAATTAAATCGTAATGTTTCGGCCCGATGGCTTTTTGTAAGCCTGTCTCACCATCATTGGCTTGATCTATTTCATATCCTTGGGGCGACAAATACTCTATCAACAAGTTGCACAGTTCTTTGTCATCATCGATAACAAGTAGTGATTTATTTTGCATGTAACCTCAATTATTCTATATGTCATTGGTACATTATGTGGTGAATTGTAAGCTTCCAGCTGATTAAGTGACAGACGAAAAGAACATTATTTACACAAGCTTTACAATGGCCAGACACTTCTTTGCATTGGCGTAACTATAATGTTTATCAAATCAACGACAAGGTAAATGTCGTTATTTCGTTAAACATTAATCAAAAGGTGATACACATGAAAAGCAAATTGATTTTTTCTAAAGCAATCATTGCCATAGCTGCTACCGCAGCCGTCACTGCATTTGCAATTCAAGCGCATGAGCGTCCAGAACCACCAATGCGTGCGGTATTCAAAAAGCTAGATTTAACAGATCAGCAAAAACTTGATGTACGCACTATCATGCAGCAATCTAAAGCAGATGGTGAAATTTACAAGCAAGATTTAAACAACATCAAAAATCAGCTTAAGAGCTTAATTAGATCTACTGATTGGGATCAAGATTCGGTAGTGAGTTTGTTACAACAAGAGCAAGATATTAAATCTCAACTTGCGTTAAGCTCGGCGACCAAACGCAACGCTGTCTGGAATACCCTCACCGCAGAGCAACAACAAAAGTTGAGTGCCATGAGCGAAAAAGGCAAAGAACGCAAAGGCAAGGGGCATAAAGGAGAAAA
The DNA here is from genome assembly GCF_037478005.1 of Alteromonas sp. M12. Lineage (NCBI taxonomy): Bacteria > Pseudomonadati > Pseudomonadota > Gammaproteobacteria > Alteromonadales > Alteromonadaceae > Alteromonas > Alteromonas sp. M12. Next base: position 4,043,207 of record NZ_CP144164.1, read on the forward strand.
ACGTTCTTCGCCGATGAAAATGTTCAAGAGACTCGACTTAACCGACGAGCAAAGTGCAAAAATTAAAGCTTTGTTTGAAAGCCAAAAAGCGGCTATGGAATCTCAGCGTGAAACGGTGAAAGGTTATCGCGATCAAGCTCAACAGCTGGTTAGAAGTGAAACTTTTGATCAATCAGCATGGTTGGCAGTGAGTGAGAAACTTCAAGCAGCTCATTTGCAAATGTCGACAGACATGTCAAAAGTGCGCCATCAAATCTGGAATATCCTTGATGAGGAACAACAGGCAAAAATGGCGAAAATGGATGAAAAAAGAGAACACCGCAAAGGTGGTGACAAACATGATAAGAAGAGACGTCATCAAGACGACGAACTCTAACTATCACATTGGTTACGTTAAAGATTATTGATAGTTATAAACTGACTATCAATAATCAGGCACAGTCCTCAAGTATTCGTCGCTGTCAAACAGCGGCGAAGTAATGATTAAATCCGCAGTGCAACGATTACAAGCTACAGGCAAATTCCACACCGAACATAATCGAAGTAAAGCTTTTACGTCAGGATCATGAGGTGCGGGGTTGAGTGGATCCCAAAAAAAGATTAAACAATCTAGTTTTCGCTCAGCGATTAATGCGCCAATTTGTTGGTCGCCACCTAAAGGTCCACTTTTAAAACGATGAACAGGTAAATCTAAACTGTCGGCGATTAGTCCGCCTGTTGTACCTGTCGCCACCAAATTATATTTTTTCAATTGTTCAATATGGGTGCGACTCCAGTCAACTAACTCCGCTTTCATGTGATCGTGAGCCACTAAAGCAATGGTCTTTTTTACTAATTCAGTCATGGATATTATTTCCTAGTATTTATCTAGCTGATTCGCTAAAGCACACGTGTTTTATCATATTCTTTAACAAAGAAACTGTGGGGTCCACATATTCTAACGATATAAACTCATCCGGCTGATGGGCTTGATTGATACTGCCCGGCCCCAAAACCAAAGTATCGCAGCCAAGCTGATTGATAAAAGGAGCCTCAGTAGCATAATTAGCATTTGTGACTTTAAAATCCGTCAACTTTTCAGCTAAGGCGATAATATTGTGCTCATTCTTACATGAGAACGCCGGAGCTGTCGGATACATAAGCTGCATGTCTACGCGGTCAGGATAAGCCTGTTTAACAGGTAACAGCGCTTCATCAATCAATGCAATTGCTTCTTCATCACTCAATCCAGGTACACAGCGAATATCAAAGTTAAGTTTGCAATGTCCACAAATTCGATTTTCGCCATCGCCGCCATGAATATGCCCTAAATTCATCGTTGCTTGGGGAACACTAAAACTTTCGTCGCGGTAATTTTTGGCAAGTTGGTCACGTAATGTGAGTAGCTGCTGTATTGCCATTTGCATAATTTCAATGGCGTTTACGCCTTTATCTGGATCGCTGGAATGGCCAGCTTTTCCAGTAATATTTAGGCTCTGCGCCATATGTCCTTTATGTTTACCGATTGGTTTCAGCTCTGTGGGTTCACCAATGATAGCCATATCAGGTTTAATTAACTGTTGTTGAGCAAAAAACCTAGCTCCGGCCATAGAGGTTTCTTCATCGGCTGTGGCTAAAATATACAGTGGTTTTTGCAGCTTTTTTAAAGGAATATCTTTTAAAGCTTCCAAAATAAAAGCAAAAAATCCTTTCATGTCGCAGGTCCCTAAACCATAAAAGGAATCATTTTTTTGCTGCAGTATAAATGGGTCGCTATTCCATCGACCTTCATCAAATGGCACTGTATCTGAGTGACCAGCTAACAGCAGACCGCCCTTGCCCGTGCCGAGTTTGGCTAATAAATTGAATTTATTCCGTGCTTCAGGCACTTTTTGAATAGAAATGCTAAAACCTAAGTCTGAAAAAAGATTCCCTAAATAGTCGATTAACTGACGATTACTCATATCTAGATCTTCGTCTACGGCACTTATTGTAGGGATGGAAATGATTTTTTCATAAACTTCTAAGAAAGTTAAATTTGGCATAAGAACCTTAAAATATAATTATTCACTTTTATTGCATATTTATAACATTGATGGCATGCTACGTCCATGCAACAAAGAACCAGTTTTAAACTGATTTTTAAACCTTAACGATCAATTACAGTGCATATTGCCTGAAAATTGATGAATAGAGAATAAATGAGAACTATGAGCACAAATAACTCCCTGCCTTGCTACGCTTGTACGTCTGTCCGACGAATCTAATTTTGGTTGCGTAGCACGCTCCTCTCCTTTGATATAGAAGAAGTTTTTAAAGGATTGGGGCGCTTTTTTTATTTTTCTAAGTTAACATTTTCAAAAATTATCGGTAGACATCATTATGTTGAAAGCATGTGTAATCGGAGCAAGTGGATATACAGGCGCAGAACTCGCCAGAATATTAACCTTGCATCCTAAATTTGAGCTAGCAGGATTGTTTGTTTCGCAAAACAGTCAAGATGCAAATAAAGCTTTAAGTCAGCTCCACCCCTCTTTAAGCGGTTTAGTCGACACTAAGGTTTTACCCATTAATGATGGTCTGTTAAGCGAGCTCGCAGATTCTTTAGATGCCATATTTTTAGCCACACCTCACGAAGCCAGCCACGACTGGATGCCTATATTAACGGCAGGAAAAGCAAAAATATTCGATTTATCAGGGGCGTTCAGAATTAAAGATGCAGACGTGTTTGCAGACTTTTATGGATTTGCACACCAGCATAAACCGTTACTTGAAAAAGCGGTCTACGGGTTAGCTGAATGGAATGCAGCGTCTATTGCTGAGGCATCGCTAGTAGCAGTGCCAGGTTGCTACCCTACAGCTTCGCTATCAGCGCTCAAGCCTTTGTTTAATTCAAATCTGTTAGACAGCCAGCATCGTCCAATTATTAATGCGGTATCTGGTGTTAGTGGTGCGGGAAGAAAAGCCGCTTTGGGAAATAGCTATTGCGAAGTGAGCCTGCAAGCATATGGTGTTCTTGGCCATCGCCACCAGCCAGAAATTAGCCAAGCCTTAGGTACCGACGTTATATTTACTCCCCATTTAGGTAATTTTAAGCGCGGAATATTGGCCACAATTACGGTGAAAACAGTTGCTGGCACCAGCAAAGAGCAAGTATCGGATGCTTACCAAAAAGCCTACAGTGATAAACCTATTATCCGTTTACTAAATCATTTTCCTAAGTTAGATGATGTAGTGAATACTGCGCACTGTGATCTGCATTGGAAGTTAGATGAAAAATCTGGATATTTAGTCATTGGCAGTGCCATCGACAACTTGTTAAAAGGTGCAGCATCTCAAGCAATTCAATGTGCTAACTTAAGTTTCGGTTTTGCATCTCCTACTGGATTAATTGCTGAGGTGAGTAAATGAAAGTAAAAGTTATCAAAGTTGGTGGTGCATTTTTAGATGACCCAAGTATTTCCGCAGACTTTTTTGCCGCGCTTTATGCCGCTCAAGAACAACAGCCAATAGTGTTAGTTCATGGTGGTGGCAGCAGTGTTGAGAAGCTTTTAAAAAATCTGTCACTTAGCAGTCATAAACTAAATGGTCTGAGAGTCACGCCGAAATCACAAATTGATTATGTCGTCGGTGCTTTAGCCGGCACAGCCAATAAGAACTTGTGTGCATTAGCGAAAAAAAGTGGACTTATCCCTGTGGGATTAAGTTTATTGGATGGTAACATTACCAATTGCCATCAAATCAGTGAAGAATTAGGCAATGTAGGTTCTGCAGAGCCTGTTGATCAAACTTTACTGACGACTCTGTTGGCAGCTGGCTTTTTACCCATAGTGAGCTCCATTGGAGCAGATGACCAGGGTGAATTGCTTAATATCAACGCCGATCAAGCAGCAACAGCCATTGCCAAACTGCTTAATGCACAACTAGTTTTGTTATCAGATGTAGCAGGTGTGCTCGATCAGAATAAGTCACTTATTAATAAACTCACGTCTGACGATATTGAAACTTTGATATCAGATGGTGTTATTCGCGATGGTATGACAGTGAAAGTAGAAGCGGCATTAGATGCGGCGAATCAAATAGGACAGTCTGTGACTATAGCAAGTTGGAAAAACCTTGATATTTTAACCCAAGATACTCCAACTGAAGAAAACGCTTCTGCAGGAACAACTATTTTCCCATCGTCTAAGGAAAACAAATGAAACAGGACCTATTAACGTTTAAAGATTGGAGTTCGCAGGATTTAAATAATTTGTTGGCGCTAGCGGCAAAAATTAAAGCTGCGCCTGAAGAACACAATCAAGTTTTGGCTGGAAAATCAATTGCGGCTTTGTTCGAGAAACCCTCTTTGCGTACCCGTGTTAGTTTTGATATTGGTATCAATAAACTCGGTGGACACATGGTTTACCTTGACTCCCAGGCTGGTAAACTAGCTGGCCGAGAAGACGCCAAAGACACAGCAGCAAATTTAGCTTGTTGGGCAGATGCGATTGTTGCCAGAGTGTTTAGTCATGATACCTTAGTGCAGTTTAGTCAAGCTTCTAAAGTACCGGTAATCAACGCGTTATGCGACCTCTATCACCCGTGCCAAGCAATAGCTGATTTTCTCACCTTACAAGAAACCTATGGTTCATTAGAAAACTTAACCTTAGCTTATGTAGGTGATGGCAATAACGTTACCCATTCACTATTGCTGGTTGGCGCTATACTTGGGGTGAATATCGTTAGTGTTACCCCTGCAGGTTACGAAGTTGATCAAGGGATATTTGAATTAAGCCAAAAAATTGCAGAAAAATCTGGTGCAAAAATCATCCAAAGTAATAACGTCGAAGACGCTAAAGGTGCCAATGTACTTTATGCTGATACGTGGTTATCAATGGGAGATGAAACACCGTTATCAGATATTAAACGCATTTTTGACCCATACAAAGTCGACGAAGCTATGATGGCATTAACCGGTGCACAATACGTTATGCATTGCCAACCCGCTCATCGTGATTTAGAAATTAGCGGTACTTTAATTGATAGCGATAAATCATTATTAATGCAACAAGCTGAAAATAGAATGCATGGCCAAAATGCCATTCTAGTAACGTTGTTAGCTTAAAATTGAGTGACTCGAAGTTCATTTTAAAAAATCAATCTGTTGAAGCTGATTTGTTCAAACTACAAATCAACACAAGTTTATTTAGGAAATAGTTATGTCAAAACCCGACGTTAAAAAAGTTGTTTTAGCCTATTCAGGCGGCTTAGATACCTCTGCCATTATTCCATGGTTGAAAGAAAATTATGATTGTGAAGTAGTCGCCTTTGCGGCAGATGTTGGCCAAGGCGATGAAGAATTAGAAGGTCTTCGTGAAAAAGCCATTAAAACCGGTGCCAGCGAATGTTATATCGTTGATTTGAAAGAAGAGTTTGTTGCTGACTATATTTATCCAACAATCAAAACTGGCGCGGTATACGAAGGTGAATATTTACTAGGTACTTCAATGGCTCGTCCAGTAATTGCGAAAGCACAAGTAGAAATTGCCCGTAAAGTAGGCGCAGACGCGCTATGCCACGGTTGTACTGGTAAAGGTAACGACCAAGTACGTTTCGAAAGTACTTTTGCAGCTCTAGCACCTGACTTACAAGTTATTGCACCTTGGCGTGAGTGGGATATGGTTTCACGTGAAGACTTATTAGATTACCTAGCAAAACGTGATATTAAAACCAGTGCTTCTGCCACTAAAATATACAGCCGTGATGCAAACGCTTGGCACATCTCTCATGAAGGTGGTGAATTAGAGGATCCTTGGTGTGAACCAACCAAAGGCATTTGGACCATGACCGTCGATCCAGAAGATGCGCCAGACAAGCCTGAAAGCGTTTCCCTAAGTTTTGATAAAGGACAACTTACTACAGTTAACGGTGTTGCTCTTTCGCCATATAACGCGCTAGTTGAACTGAACAAAATTGCAGCCAAACATGGTGTTGGCCGAATCGATATCGTTGAAAACCGCTTAGTCGGCATGAAGTCTCGTGGATGTTATGAAACTCCTGGCGGCACAGTCATTATGGCTGCGTATAAAGCGCTAGAGTGCATGGTTTTAGATAAAGCAGCATTAAAACACCGTGAATATTTAGGTTTAGAGTTTTCACACGTGATGTATGACGGACGTTGGTTTACTGCTCTTTCCGACTCATTGTTAGCAGGTGCCGAAGTATTTGCGCAACAAGTTACTGGTGACATCGTCATTAAGCTATATAAAGGTCGCGCTACTGTTACTCAACGTCGTTCACCAAATAGCTTGTATTCAGAAGATTTTGCCACCTTCGGACAAGACGATGTGTATGACCAAAAACATGCTGAAGGATTTATTCGTTTGTTCAGCTTATCAAGTCGTATTGCAACCTTAAATAAAAAAGCGCGCGACGCGAATAAAGGAAACTAGTCATGGGTTTATGGGGAGGCCGCTTTCAAGAGGGCAGCAGTAATATGTTCAAACAGGTCAACGACTCGTTGCCCTTTGATCGGATTTTGGCCAGCCAAGATATTCGCGGTTCAATTGTGTGGTCACGTGCCATTGCTAAAGCAGGTGTATTGACCACTCAAGAACAGCAACAAATAGAAGCTGCTTTAAATGAATTGCTAAGCAAAGCCGAAGCAGATGAATTGGATTTTGATGCCAGTAGTGAAGAAGATATTCACAGTTTCATTGAGTCTGCGTTAATTGAAAAACTTGGTGATCTGGGAAGAAAGCTTCATACCGGTCGCAGTCGTAACGATCAAGTCGCTACCGACTTTCGATTGTGGTGTAAAGAGCACCTAGAAAGCTTGAAAGACGATTTACTGGCAATTAAAAGTGCGCTGGTATTATCTGCTGATCGCAACAGAGACGTCATCTTACCTGGTTACACCCATTTACAACGAGCTCAACCAGTACGATACCCGCATTGGTGTTTGGCTTATGTTGAGATGATCAAACGCGACATTAGTCGTTTAGAGGATTTGCTGGTAAGAATGAATCAATGCCCATTAGGCAGTGGCGCGCTAGCCGGCACGGTTTACGCCATTGATCGTCAGGAAATTGCTGAACAGCTGAGCTTTGGCTCTCCTTGCGCCAACAGTTTAGACGCCGTATCCGATCGAGACTATGTTTTAGAACTATTGTTTTGTGCCAGTACTTCAATGATGCATTTATCGCGCATGGCTGAAGATCTTATTTTCTTTAACTCTGGCGAAGCCGGCTTTATCACCCTTGGTGATGCAGTCACTTCAGGCTCGTCATTAATGCCGCAAAAGAAAAATCCAGATGCATTAGAATTGATGCGCGGAAAATGCGGCAGAGTATTTGGAAGCTTACAAGGTTTGTTGGTTACCATGAAGGGTCTTCCCTTGGCTTATAACAAAGACATGCAAGAAGACAAAGAAGGTGCCTTTGATGCAGTTAATCAATGGCATATCTGTTTGTGTATCGCTGCAGAAGTGGTAGACACTATTGAGTTAGATGCTCAACGGACTGCTCAGGCGGCCAAACAAGGTTATGCCAATGCTACCGAAATGGCAGATTACCTTGTTGCTAAAGGTATTCCATTTAGGACGGCACACGATATTTCTGGTCAAATTGTTCTAGCAGCCATTGAGCAAAACAAACCCATTGAAAATTTAAGCATAGCTGAATTGCAAACCTTCAGTTCAGTAATTGAAGATGATGTATATGCTGTATTAGAGCTTGAATACTTAGTGGACAAACGCAATATTTTAGGTGGCACAGGTGCTCATCCAGTGTTTGCAGCCCTTGATGCAGAACTGAAAAGTTTAAAGAGCTGAGGAACGAAAGATGGTGATGTCAGACATTGATGGCGTTAGGTTGTTTCGCAACTCAGCACCCTATATTAATTCTCATAGGGGCAAAACGTTTGTTTTAATGTTTGGTGGCGAGGCCGTTGAGGATGTTAATTTTCCTAACATTATCAATGATATAGCCTTACTCAACAGTTTGGGTGTGAAGCTTGTTTTAGTGCACGGTGCAAGGCCACAAATCGATCAGCGCATTGCATTACGAGGGGTTGAAAAACGTTTCAACAATAATATTCGTCTCACCGACAAACAAACCTTGGAATCTGTAAAAGACGCTGCAGGCTCGGTGCGCTCGCAAATCGAGGCGCTATTAACCATGGGGCTAGCTAACTCGCCAATGCACGGAGCTCATATTCGTGTGTGTTCTGGTAATTTGGTTGTGGCTATGCCCATGGGCGTTAGAGAAGGCGTCGATTTTGAGCATACCGGTGTGGTAAGACGAATTGACGTGATGGGCATCAACGATCATCTTCAGGATGGTTCAATCGTATTGCTTTCACCCATGGGTTACTCGTCTACGGGCGAAGTCTTCAACTTATCTCATGAAGATGTCGCCACACAGGCTGCCATCAGCTTAAACGCCGATAAGTTGATTGTTTTTTCTGAACATCAGGGCATTTTAGATGAAACAGGAAAGCTGCGTCGTAATATCGATTCAGCCCAATTATCTGATTTGCTTGAAGAAGGTGCCAGAGAAGACCAGTTAGGAATATTGGATGCCATTAACCAGACAATAGCCGCTGATATTCCTCGCTGTCACTGTGTCAGTTACAAAAAGGACGGCGCCTTATTGCAGGAGTTGTTCACCCGTGACGGTTCAGGCTCGCTTGTTTCTAAACGCCATTACGAGCAACTTAGAAAAGCACGAATTGAAGATGTGGGCGGGATCCTACAACTGATCAATCCTCTTGAAGAAAAAGGTATTCTGGTTAAACGTTCTCGAGAACTCCTTGAAGCGGAAATTGAACAGTTCACGGTCATTGAGCGAGACGGTATGATTATCGCCTGTGCTGCCTTTTATCCTTACCCGCAGGATGGTACTGGTGAGCTTGCCTGTGTTGCTACCCATGGTGATTATCGCGGCAAAAGTCGTGCTGAACGTCTGCTCGAAGCAATTCGACAAGATGCCATTGAGCAGGGTTTAGAGAGTATTTTTGTGCTGACGACAGTGACTGCACATTGGTTTCAAGAACAAGGATTCGTTTTGGCCAGCATTGATGCGCTGCCTGAATCGAAAAAGTTGTTATATAACTTTCAAAGAAATTCGAAAGTATTTGTAATGGCCCTTGATAAATAAACAGCCTTTTTACTTGATGTGGGCTGAGCTCAAATTGCGAAACTATTTGACTGCGACAACACTGCCAACTATTTAACATAAATAGTTGGCAGTAAATCGATTAAATACTAGTACGTTTGTATTGACGATATTTAGGATTCCAGAAATTAGCTTCAATACTAGCTCGTAAAGCTTCGTCAGAGGTCTCTAAAGCCAAACCTTGTTGTTGCGCAACCTTGCCTACTGCAAATGCAATCTTTTTACTCAGACTAGCAATGTCGGTTAAAGGCGGTAACAAAGATCCCTCACCTTCACTTGCTAGTGGCGAAGCAAGTGCTAAGGCTTCACTGGTTGCCATTAACATTTCTTCACTGACCAATCGAGCTTTTGTGGCCACCACACCCAAACCAATTCCTGGAAAGATATAACTATTATTACATTGGGCAATGGGGAAAATACTGCCGTTATATGCAACAGGAGCAAAGGGACTTCCCGTAGCAATAATAACTTGGCCGTTGGTCCATTCAATAACTTGCTCGGGTCTTGCTTCAACCTGACGGGATGGATTACTTAATGGGAAAATAATCGGCAAATCACAATTCGCTTTCATTCCGCGAATAACTTCTTCAGTAAATAGACCTGGCTGTCCGGAAACCCCAATTAGAATGTCTGGTTTTGCATGCGTAACTACGTCTAACAAGCTCGCCCATTCATTTTCAGTATTCCACTGCTTAATCACTTCAGGATTTTGTACTAACTTTTGCTGGAAGTCGCGAAGGCCCTGCATACCATCAGTTAACAAGCCAAAGCGGTCAATCATGAACACTTGCTGTCTAGCTTGAGCGTCGCTAATTCCTTCCTGGCACATACGACTGATGATCATTTCTGCAATACCACATCCTGCAGAACCTGAACCCACAAATACCACTTTTTGCGCACTTAATTTAACACCTTTGCTCAAACAAGCTGCGAGGATTGAACCTAGAGTAACCGCTGCTGTACCTTGAATATCATCGTTAAAACAGCAGACCTGCTCACGGTAACGTTCCAATAATGGCATGGCATTAGGCTGTGCAAAGTCTTCAAACTGAATCAAAACGTCAGGCCAACGTTTGTGGGCTGCTTGAATAAACATATCGACAAATTCATTATATTCATCGCCAGTAATACGTTTATGACGCGCGCCCATGTACATAGGATCGTCGAGCAATTTTTGATTATTTGTCCCTACATCCAACATCACCGGTAAAGTATACGCAGGACTAATTCCGCCACATGCGGTATACAGTGACAATTTACCAATGGGTATACCCATTCCACCAATTCCTTGGTCACCTAAGCCCAAGATCCGCTCACCATCAGTTACCACAATGACTTTTACTTTACGTTTAGTGGCATTACGCAGAATATCGTCTATTTGCGTTCGTTCAGAATATGAAATAAATAAACCACGAGAACTGCGATAAATATCCGAAAACTGTTCGCAAGCATCCCCAACTGTCGGGGTGTAAATAATCGGCATCATTTCATCGATATGAGACTGCACTAATCGATAAAACAAGGTTTCATTATTGTCTTGTATCGCGCGCAAATAAATATGCTTGTTGATGGGTGAGGAAAAACTGGAATATTGCATATAAGCCCGTTCGACCTGCTCTTCAATGCTTTCATAGCGTGGCGGCAACAAACCGGTCAAATTGAAGTTTTCACGTTCTTTGGCGGTAAACGCACTACCTTTATTTAACAGCGGCGTCTCAAGTAGTGAAGGGCCAGAATGGGGAATATACAAGTATTTAGAAGTATTGCTCATTAGAGGTATTTTTTTTCCAGTTTTCTCTTTGTTATCAAGAGGATTTAAAGTGCTTAGGTGTCAAGTAATAGCAAGTTTAACGAATATTCAGCTAAACTCAGTATCAATTTGTCTGGTCAGATGTGCATCAGAATTATTTATCTAATAACTCATCCATTTTCGATCAACTTAAATGCGCCTCCAGCTCCTAAGTTAGCTACCAATTTACATGAGCGAACTTAGGAGTAAGGAGCATTTGTTCTTATATATACGTTTGAAAAGTGAAACTTCCCTATCGGACCTAAAAAATATCTTCAGGTTCCACACTTTCTGATTGATCGCTTTCAAAGGGATCAACAACCGAGTCAGACTGAACTGATGAGGTTGGCTCGGTACCCTTTATGAAATATTCAAACATAGACGTATAATCTGTTCGTGTTGTAAGTTTACCCGTTGCTCTATCAATTCTCACCGTGATGATATTTTCAGGCATAGGTTTAATTTCTTGAGGCACACCATCAAGCGCTTTTTCCATAAAGCGAATCCATGCAGGTTGAGCTGCTTTCGCGCCATCTTCCGCGCCGATCATGGCGTTGCCAATCCAGTTAAATTTTTCAGGATTTTCGTTTATCAAATTCTGGTTACGAGATGTACGGCCGAGCATACGACTCATATCATCAAAACCAACCCAAGAAGTAGCCACTAACCCTGGCGCAAAACCACTAAACCAAGTATCCCGAGAGTCATTGGTTGTACCGGTTTTACCCGCCAGATCGGTGCGACCAAGAATGTTTCTCGCCCGCCAGCCAGTGCCAAGCCAATAGGTATTGCGCTGGGGATCATTGCTCCATCGACCATTTCCTCGAACAGCTGTACGCATCATTTCGCGCACTAAAAAGGTATTTTGCGCAGACACCACTCTTTGGGCTTGGATTATTTCAGGCTGAGAATCGGCTTCATCTTCTGGGAAACCGTTTAATTCAGCCGCCAACAAAGCCTCGATTTGCTGCTCTGTGAGCTCCTCTGAATTAAGCTCTGATGCATTGGTTACAGATGTTTGCTCAGCATTGTGAGTTTCACATTCTTCACACACTTGCGGAGGATTAGCTTGCCACAATATTTTGCCGTGCTCATCTTCAATACGTTGAATAAAATGAGGGCGCACATAATAACCGCCATTGGCAATAACCGACATTGCAGTAGCAACCTCTAGGGGAGTTTGTGAACCTGAACCTAGTGATAAGGTTTCATCTTTCGGAATTTCAGCGCGGTCAAAACCAAATTTACTCAGATGGTCAGCCGCGGCATTAATACCAATTGCCCGTAATAAACGCACTGACACTACGTTTTTCGATTTGCCCAAGGCGACCCGCATTCGAATTGGTCCGTCATACACAGCTGGCGAGTTTTGTGGCCGCCATGCTGTGCCAGTACTTGCATCCCACTGATTGATAGGAGCGTCGTTAATAATACTTGCTAAGGTGTAACCTTGTTCTATTGCTGCGGAATATATGAAAGGTTTAATATTCGAGCCTACTTGTCTTTTAGCTTGAGTCGCGCGATTGAATTGACTCTGATAAAAACTATATCCACCGACGATAGCCTGCACCGCACCGTTTTTAGGATCCAGTGCCACAAAAGCACCACTCACTGTTGGCAATTGCGACAATTTCCAGATCCCTTCCTCGTTTTGTCTAATCCAGATCAATTGACCTGCAGCCACAATGTCAGCAGCACTTTTAGGATCCGGTCCTTGGCGATTGTCGTCAATGTAGGATCTTGCCCAATGCATACCCTGCCATTCGATAGTTTGATAATTTCCTTGGCCATTAAAAACCACAAAACTGGTTTCATCAACCTGAGTAACAACTGCTGGGTTTAGCACGCCAATTGGCGTATAAGCGGCCAAAACCTCTAGCATTTGTGATTCATCCCAAGGTTCAGAATCCAAGGCTACCAATTCAGTATTTTGATCTTCACTGTTGTTTAGGCTTTGATTGTCATCTGGCTCTCCCCATAACACGCGAATAGGACCACGATAACCATGTCTTTCATCATAATCATGTAAATTACGTATTACTGCTGTTTGTGCGGCAAACTGCAAATCCGAAGGTGCGGTAGCGAAAACTTGATATCCGCCAGTTTCAGCTTCTTCTTTGCCATACAATTCAACCATTTCATTATAAATAAGATCGGCCAAATAAGGCGCATCTAACTGAATCTCAGCACCGTGGCGTTTAGAAATGACAGTTTCATTGCTGGCCTGATCAAACTCTTCACGGGTAATATATTCCTCATCGAGCATTCTTAACAATACGACTCGACGACGCGCTTTCGCTCTTTCTGGGCTGGAAATTGGATTCAAAGTAGAAGGCGCTTTAGGCAGTCCAGCAATAGTCGCTACTTCAGCTAAACTGAGCTCATTAACGGATTTTCCGAAATATACTTGAGCAGCAGCACCAAACCCAAAGGCACGATGCCCCAATTCAATTTTGTTTAAATACAGCTCTAAGATTTCATCTTTACTGAGCAAACCTTCCATGTGCCAAGCAATAAAGATCTCTTTTATTTTACGTATATAGGTTTTATCACGGGTTAAGAAAAAGCCTCTGGCTAGCTGCATCGTGAGGGTACTACCACCTTGCCCACGTTCGCCGGTTAAGACTAAATTCACAAAAGCCCGCGCTATGCCGATAGGATCTATACCAGGGTGTTCGTAAAAGCGACTATCCTCTATAGAAAGTACGGCATTTATTAATGATTGCGGGACTTCATCTAACTCTAACGGAATACGACGCTTGACCCCAAACTGTGAAATTAGTTTGCCGTCTTGTGTATAAATCTTCATGGGGGTTTGTAAGCGCACATCTTTTAGCACTTCAACACTTGGAAGATCGGGTTTGATATAAAAGTACATACCTACAATCGCTATCGTACCTAGCAGAAATGCGGCTATACTCATTATTAATAACAGTTTGATGTACTTCACAAAAATAAAACTACCAGAGCAAAATTGACTAAATGACTTATATTTTATACCTATGTACCGTTATTAGAACCATTAAAAACAAAAAAATGAGTAATAATGGTAAAACTAAAGCAACTAAGATGATTCGGAACTAACTGTGTTGAAAGAACTTTTCAAGAAAAAAGCTTCACAAATGATAGGTCTCGATATCGGTACACGGTACGTTAAGGCTGTTTTGTTTGAACAAGATGGCAACCAGACTAAGGTGCAGAGTTTCGCATGTGAGCAGATAAACGGCAATGCCTTTGCTGACAGAGAAATAAAAGATTTTGACGCCATAAGCAATGTGCTCAAAAAAGTGAAGTTGTCACTGAAAAGCAAAAATAAAAATGTAGTAGTCGCGATATCTGGAAGTTCGGTATTGAGTAAAATAGTTTATATGGATCCAGATCAACGGGACTTCGAGTTAGAAACCCAAATAGAAATCGAATCTGATAGTCTAATTCCTTATCCGTTAGAGGAAGTATATCTGGATTTTGAAGAGTTAGGTGAGAGTAAAACTCACATCGGTAAAGTAGATGTGTTGCTCAGCGCAGCCCATAAAGATGTGGTCGATAGTCGCATCACATTATTAAGAGAAGTGGAATTTGTTCCTAAAATCGTCGATATTGAAAATTATGCTTTGGGTAATGCAATTATCGAGTTCGCTGAATATCCCGCAGATAAACCAATATTGTGTTTTAATATTGGTGCCTCTCAATTACAACTCTGTGTCGTAGAAAATGACAGAGTTATTTATAGTAAAGAACACAGTTTTGGTATGAACAGCCTTATTCAAGATCTCAGCATAATCCATACCTTAGATAAATCAGAAACTGAACAGCAATTAGTAAACGGTGAGTTACCTGCAACATGGCGCGAAGATACCTTCCCAATATTTTTAGCGAACTTAAATCAACACATCAGCAAAGCAGTACAAATGTATATCAGTTCAACTGGCGCTGAGAGGCCAGAATCTTTGATGGTTTGTGGTGGCGGGGCAAATATAGAAGAAATTGCCGCGGCACTTGAAGGTGAATTGGCAGTGGAAGTCACCCTTTTCAACCCATTTGAACAAATGCAAATCTCTGAAAAAGCTGAACAGCAAGGTTTTCAAAAAGTTGCGCCACAACTAGTGATTGCAGCTGGTTTAGCATCTAGGAGTTTCAAACCATGTCACATGTAAATCTATTACCATGGCGAGAAGAGCTTAGACAGAGACAGAAAAAAGATTTTTTAACACTACTATTTGCAGTCGCACTGTTTGTGATGATTATTGTGTATCTGGTGGGCATGTTAATCGATAGCAAGATTGCCAGCCAAAACCAACGTAACGCTTTTCTACAAGGTCAAATCGCAGTTTTAGATGCAGAAATAGCCAAAATAAAAGATATTAAAGACAGCAAGAAAGCCATTGAACAACGCATGGCCTTGATTGAACAATTACAAACCAGTCGCAATGTTGCGCCTATCGTATTTGATGAACTGGCTCGCTTGGTTCCCCCAGGTGTTTCGTTTCGCTCCTTCTCCCGTCAAGGCAATACCGTGGAGTTATCCGGGGTGAGCGAATCGAATAACCGCCTATCTTCATTTATGCGCAAGATTGAAGATTCGAAGATATTTGGTCAGGGTGAATTATCATCCATTGTGGCTGATACCTCAGCGCCCGATGCAGTCAGCGAGTTTAAATTAACATTTACCATAAACTCCTCAGTGGCACCGGACTTCTCTGAAACACCAGCAGAGGGTCAAAAATGAAATTTGATGTAAATAAACTCAAAGAGATGAACGAACTGGATTTCGAACAGGTCGCGAATTGGCCATTCGAAGTGAAAACCGTAGTTGCGCTTTTTGTAGCGATTTTAGTCGCGGTCGGTGGTTATTACGGATTAATCTCCTCTAAATTACCTGTGTTAGATAGAACCCAAGCCGAAGAAGTAGAGTTAAAACAGACATTTGCCGCTAAATACAGAATTGCGGTTAATCTAAAAGCCTATGAAGAACAGCTAGCCAGAATAGAAGCTGACTTTTCGTCAATGTTAAAATCACTGCCTACCAGTAACGAGACACCTGGCCTCATTGATGACATTACCTTTGTGGGCACGACTGCAGGATTGAATTTCAAACTGATTAACTGGCAACAAGAAATTCCTAAAGAGTTTTATACTGAATTACCGATTCAAATGGAAGTCACCGGTAATTACCATGAATTTGGCCAATTTGTATCTAACATTGCAGCATTACCGCGGATTGTGACTTTACATAACTTTGATATCACTCAACAGGGTTCTGAATTACGTTTACAACTTCAAGCCAAGACTTATCGCACAGCGGTTTCGGAGCAAGGCCAATGAAAATAATCGTTTTGATAATGGCTGTTGTCATGCTGGCAGGTTGTGAGGCGCAAACGGATGACTTGGTAACCTATGTGGTCGAAGTTAAGCAAAGCACCTCTATTAGCATAGAACCCTACCCCGAATTTAAAACCCAACCTGCTTTTGAATACAAAGCGGGCGGACTCCGCAGTCCATTTAAGCGACCTCGAAATGTAGCGGTACAAACGGTTGAAGCGAAACGCGAAAACTGTTTGCAGCCTGACTTCAACAGAACCAAAAGTCCATTGGAGGCATTTGGATTAGATGCACTAACGATCTCTGGTACTTTTACCAGTCAAGGACGACAGTGGGCCTTAGTAACAGCCAATGATGGTTCGTTACATAAAGTCACGACAGGAGACTACATAGGTTTGTTCTTCGGAAAAATTACATCGATCAACAATGGTAATATTTCAATCGAAGAAATGCTGCCTGATGGCGCCGGATGCTGGCAAAAAAATAAAGCAACACTGAGTATGTCTTCACAGGCAGGAGAAAATAATAATGTCTGAACGTTTTATCTTTAATCATAAACTAAATAAAGCTAAGCATAATTGGATTTGGCTGAGTTTAGTACTTGCCGGAATATCTTGCGTTTCGTTTAATTCAGCGGCCCAACAAGTTCAGCCAGTATTAGTTGACCCAGAAAAGAAGGTGGCGAGTGTTTTTCGTTCCGAGTTGACCGATCTCAATTTCAAACGCAATTCAACCGGCGGTGCACGTGTCACTTTAGATTTTAATAATGCTGATTTCCAAATGCAGTTATCGCAAGGAAATCAAAAGCTGATTTTAACCCTGCCTGCGGTCAAACTTGCTGATGACCAGTTATTCACCCTTGATGTAATAGACTTCGCCACACAAGTATCCGATATAGAAACCTTTCAGGAAACGAAAGGCAGTAAAATTGAATTTAAATTACTCAGCAAAGCTAACTTTACTCATAAAAAGAATGGCAATCAGTTAGTAATTGAAATTGAAAAAGACGATCAACCAGAAGCTAGTAAAGCCGAATCAGCCTTTACCGGTGAGCCGATTTCATTAGACTTCCAAGACGTCCCTGTTCGACAAGTATTGCAAATTATTGCACAGGTGAACGGGTTCAATTTAGTTACCACAGACACGGTAAATGGCAATGTAACCATTAGTTTATCTGGGGTGCCATGGGATCAAGCTCTTGAGATGATTCTAAAAATTAAAGGCCTAGACAAACGTCTTGAAGGTAATATTCTTCTTATCGCCCCTTCTGAAGAACTCACAGCGCGAGAAACACAGCAATTACAATCTAAACAACAAGTGGCTGATTTAGCACCTCTGAGCGCGGTAAATATTCAAATAAACTATGCCAAGGCAGCTGAAATGGCAGCGATTCTAAAATCTGCTGATGCCAGTATTCTCAGTGCAAGAGGCTCAGTAACCATTGATGAGCGCACCAATACAGTATTGCTACGTGATACCGCGGCCTCTGTTGAGGAAGCTCGTGCATTGATAAAAGCGCTGGATATTCCCATCAAACAGGTGTTAATCGAGTCAAGAATGGTTACCGTTCGAGATAATGTCGATGAGCAACTTGGCGTTAGATGGGGCATCAGTGACAGCACTTCCGATGGCGGTATTTCTGGCTCGTTAGAAGGCGCGAACGACATCGCCGCTGGCATATTCCCTGATTTGGCTGATAGGTTAAACGTTAATCTCCCAGTCTCTAATCCTGCGGGCAGCATTGGAATTCAAATCGCTAGACTGGTCGATGGTACCATCATTGATTTAGAACTAAGCGCGCTGGAGACCGAAAATAAAGGTGAAATTATTGCTAGCCCACGAATTACAGTGGCCAATCAGCAGGAAGCCTATATTGAACAAGGTACTGAAATTCCTTATGTACAAGCAACATCAAGTGGCGCGACTTCTGTAGAATTCAAAAAAGCGGTATTAAGTTTAAAAGTTACACCGCATATCACTCCTGACAATCGTGTCATTTTGGATTTGGTCGTAACTCAAGATACTCGCGGTGAAACTGTCTCCACTTCAACTGGACCGGCGGTAGCAATCGATACCCAAGAGATCAGCACTCAGGTATTGGTAGAAAATGGTGAGACCATTGTACTAGGGGGGATTTTCCAACAGACATCAACTGATGACGTGTCTAAGATACCGCTGTTGGGAGACTTGCCAGTTGTCGGTAGCCTGTTCCGTAATTCTCAAAAGGTAAATGAAAAACGTGAACTATTGATTTTCGTTACACCTAAAATTTTGGTTGATTCCCTATAACCAATTCACCGATTTTATTTTTGACGACTTAAGGGCAATGTTATTGCCCTTTTTTACAGCTAAGTCATGTATCAGCCGATTGAATATTTTGAGATTTTTTGATTGAGTCTGGCAAATTTAGGTTCAAGTTTAACGCAATCAACATTAGACTCTGTATGAATCGCTAGATTGTCCCTGCTTACTGTTTTATTTATCCATTTTTGACATATTTTAGGGTTTGTTAACCGCGACAATGGAAGCAGATAAGGCATCTTTACAGCAATAGATTTAATCTTGGAACAAATTAAAAGCAACAAAACTTGCAAATTTCAGCATATAACTGAGATAATCGCGCTCTCGAAATTTCGACGAGGTCATGTTCAGACCAATTACTTAAACGAATCGAGTCAATTTTATTTAATTATCTAATTGATTAAATGGGACTTTTACGTAATTGGAATAATTCAAATTGGGCTGCAAAACCCCAGTTAACTAAAGTTGTGATAAAAGCAAAAATGGCAGAAAAGCGTAATATTTTTCTTGTTGGTCCTATGGGGGCTGGCAAAAGCACGATAGGAAGGCATCTTGCCGACGAACTTCATCTTGAGTTTTTTGATTCCGATCAGGAAATTGAACGCCGTACTGGCGCGGATATCGCGTGGATATTTGATTTAGAAGGCGAAGATGGTTTTAGGCTTAGAGAAGAGACCGTGATTAACGATTTGACTGACAAACAAGGTATTGTTTTAGCGACCGGTGGTGGCTCTATTGTCAGTAAAAATGTCCGTAATCGTTTGTCCGCCAGAGGCATTGTGGTTTATTTGCAAACAACCATAGACAAACAGGTTGCTCGTACTCAACGAGACAAGCGCCGTCCTTTATTGCAAAAAGATGATCCGGAAATGGTTTTACGCGAACTTGCAGAATCTCGCAATCCTCTTTATGAGGAAGTGGCAGATTATATTGTCGATACTGATGATCAAAGCGCAAGAGCAGTCGCTAGCCAAATCATAGATAAAATCGGACTTTAATAAGACCGTTTCACACAAGAGGTTGTGCGCTCATGTCAACAATTAGAGTAGAGTTGGGTGAGCGTAGTTACCCAATCAATATAGATTCAGGTTTACTGACTTCCAAAGATTCGTTTAAAGACCAAATTCAAAGTGGCAAGGCGATAGTCGTTACTAACGAGATCGTCGAACCTCTTTATTTGAGTTCGTTATTAAGCGCGTTAGATGGTGTAGACGTGAAGGTTGTTTGTTTGCCAGATGGTGAACAACACAAAAACCTTACTCAATTCGAAGCCGTAACAACCCAACTTTTAGAACAGCATGCGGCAAGAGACACAACGCTGATTGCATTGGGCGGCGGCGTAATTGGCGACTTAACTGGATTTGTTGCGGCCTGTTTTCAACGGGGCATCCCCTTTATTCAAGTTCCTACTACGCTACTATCTCAAGTGGACTCATCGGTGGGCGGCAAAACAGCCGTTAATCACCCTTTGGGTAAAAACATGATCGGTGCTTTCTATCAGCCGAAATCTGTTGTCATTGATATCGATACCTTAAAAACCCTGCCAGCAAGAGAGTTTGCAGCAGGAATGGCCGAAGTGATCAAATATGGAATCATTTACGATGCCGAATTTTTCAGTTGGTTAGAAGAAAACGCCCAAGCCTTGAAAGACCTCTCATCTGAGCATTTGAAATACGTAGTACACCGTTGTTGCGAAATAAAAGCTGAGATCGTTTCTAAAGACGAAAAAGAGCACGGTATTCGCGCACTGTTGAACCTAGGTCATACTTTCGGTCATGCTATAGAAGCCGAGCAAGGTTATGGCAATTGGTTGCACGGTGAGGCCGTTGGTTGCGGCATGGTGCTAGCGGCTGAAGTCGCCTACAACAAGAATTGGATATCAAAATCAGATTTAGAACGAATGATTAAGCTTATTGCGTTATTTGACCTGCCCATAAACGCCCCTGAGCACATGAATTACGATATTTTCATGCAACACATGCAACACGACAAAAAAGTGCTATCTGGCGCGATTAGGTTCATAATTCCTACAGCCATTGGCAAAGCCGTCGTTACTAAAGATATAGAACCCGACATATTACAAAATATATTGAATAGCTAAGAGAAGGGATTGTGGCCATAAACGAGTTGCATAGTCGACTGGAATATTTAGTTTCATACTCGTCTCAGCTCATATTTATTAGCTGTGAAAGTTTGTCGCAACAGCAATCCTCATTACAGCAATTTATAGCCAAACAGCACGAAAACACTGAAGTTGCTTTTATCAATGGTGAGAGCACACTTCGTGATTCAGATTATAGAAACGAAATATATCGTCAATTGGTCAGCCACCCTCTTTCGCCCAACGTACCACTTGATGAGCAACTAATTCAGCACATATCCAAAGACGCCGGTCCAATATTGCTTTGTATCTGTGCGGCACAACACATATCAACAAAGTTGTTAAACGAGCTTTGGAGTTTAGTTCTAAAAAATAAGGACCTGCAAAAAGGTCATCATCTAAATGTATTGTTATTCGGTAGTCCAGAGTGGACGGAATCGGCGAAGTCAAACTTGGCCAAAGATAATCAACATTTGCCGATATTACTGAGCTCTGAAATTGTCACGACGAATCAATTTACGCAAAGCTATAGTCAAAGTATCAGCCAAAAAAGAGCGGAGATTGATCAACGATTCAAGACGACAGTCGACGCTGAATCCGAGTCAATAATCACTAAACCACTGTTCAAAATTTTAGCGGGAATGGTCTTTTTAGGTATTTTTTCGATGTTGGTATTTTGGCAGTATCCAAACGAAATAAAACAGTTTGTCGACCCACATTACACGGTTGTCGATGAGCCTGTTGACGAGCTTGCAGAAGAGCAAGTAATCGACGTTACGCAGTCCCTGGAATCTATTCAATTAGACGACAATATGCCGTTAGAGAGTGACTTACCTAACGTAGAAGAAACAGAGCAAATAGAGCAAATAGAGCAACAACAGGATGAAGTTAGCCAATCGTTGCAGCTAGAAAACAGCGAACAACAGTTACCCGTTGACCATTCTCAAGAGCTTGTTACTAGCTGGCAACAAGAAGTTGAAAAGCAGCAATTACAGGTCAAACAAGAAAAACAATCTAAACAGGCAGAACAACAAGAGCGAGCAACAAAAGCGGAACAAGCTAAGTTAGTATTGCCACCAGCTAAACACCCTATTCTTGAATTGGATGATAACCTTTTCGTTTTACAATTGGCTTCAATGAGCGACCCAGCCGTGGCCGAGAGATTCATAACTCAGCATGGTTTACAAGAAACCAGCTGGATATACACCACTCAACGTTTTGGTGGTGATTGGCATGTGGTAATTTTCAAAAAAACCTTTGCCAATGTTCAACAAGCGCGGCAGTATACGGCCTCCTTACCCGATAGCATTGACAAAACAGTTCCATTTGCTAAATCAGTTAAACAAATTAAGGTAGAATTGGCAGTACCTCAGCAATAACCTCGTTGTAGTTACACCAAAAAGCGGACATGAAGAAAAACAAAAATCGGGCATTTCTGAAATGGGCAGGCGGAAAATACGGACTGATTGACGAAATTTGCCAACGTTTACCCCAAGGTAACAAGTTGATCGAACCTTTTGTTGGTGCCGGTTCTGTTTTCTTAAACACCGAATACCCTCAATACGTTTTGAATGATATCAATCCTGATCTCATAAACCTTTACTCTATTATCAAAACGCAGGCAGAATATTTTATTAAAGAGTCTGAAAAGCTTTTTAGCCCCTCGAATAATCAGGAAAAAAGATTCTACGAATTGCGTAAAGAGTTTAATCACTCTGATGATCTATTTTTTAAATCGATTCTGTTTTTATATCTAAATCGACACGGCTATAACGGGCTTTGCAGATATAATTTGTCTGGCGGATTTAATGTGCCTTTTGGTCGATACAAAGCACCTTATTTCCCGAAAAAAGAACTATATTATTTTGCTGAAAAATCGCAAAAGGCCACCTTTACCTGTGAGCCATTTCAACATACTTTTGCGCGCGCTAGATCGGGAAATGTCATCTATAGCGATCCGCCGTACGCACCAATTAGTTTAACCGCTAACTTCACCCAATATTCCAAGAATGGGTTTTCGTTAGATGAGCAGTTATTGTTAGCCAAATTAGCAAAGCATAATGCAAAGAAAAAGTCGGTCAGTGTTTTAATAAGTAATCACGATACACCTTTTACCCGAGAAATTTATTCTCAAGCAGATATAACAAGTTTGATGGTAAAGCGAACTATCAGTCAAAAAGGCGATAAAAGAGTAAAAGTGGGTGAGCTACTGGCCCTTTATACCTAGTTCTGCTGATGACAAGTAGGTTTATAGGTTAGGTTAATTGAGCGCGATATTGACCACGGCAACTAAGCCGAGAATTAACGCAATCACGAAGACCACACCAACCAAGAGAAATGGAACGAAGGACTTTTGCTGAAAGTCATGCTCATAATTTTGGTGTGATTGCACACCAAAAACACTGGCAGCGACGCTTTTAAAAACGCCCCAAAGGCTGTTGTTTTGCTTAGGCTCTGACAATTACTGTGCACCCGATGGAACAGTAGACTTGTTATCTGCGGCTCTAGAAAGTAGCTCTAGCAAGTCTAGATAATGGAATTTATAGCCAGATCGTCCAGAAAACCAACTCGTCCAACTCACGTTTTTCTGATTAGCTGAGGCGCATCGATTAATTGGATGTGAGATAGGTAGGTTTTGATTAAATTCAATTACATCAATGTTTTGGCAGAAATCATCGGTGTTTGAAAGCTGAGTTTTGAGCATAAAAACCATGCCAAACATAACCGTACCAATTGAAAAAACTGCTTTCAACTTCCTGTTCATGTAACCACCTTAGATTAAAGCCATTACGCCCTATTATACGTGTGTTGATAAAATGAACAACTATCTTTTATCCCAATTTTATGTCGCTTGTCCTAAGTATTTAGAATTTACGACAACCTACATTCATTTCAAAGCAGCTTTATTTAACCATAAACGCAAAAAAGCCAACTCGAAAGTTGGCTCTTAAGGCGTTTCAATTTAACTAATAAATTAGAACGATGTACCCCAGCTAACAACGAATTTAGTATCGTCATCACCTGATTCATCATCTGCTTTTGAAAGGCTCAATGTAAAATCACCTTTAGATAGATCAATTTGGAAGTGACCAAAATCAACATCGCCGTATACTTCGTCATCACTGTCAAAGTCATAATAACCGTATGTTAAACCAAGACCAAATTCATTCGGAAGATCAATACCATAGCCTACGCTGTAGTAAAGGTCACCTGTTCCATAAGGTGCATCGTCGTCATATTGACTGTTTACTGTGTAAGCTACGCCAAAAGAAAACGCTTTGTATGTACCGTTGAAATAAATTTCGCCGAAATCAGAATCTTCAAAACCCGTTGCAGGATACATGTAATAAATGTAACCAACATCATAACCGAAGTCACCAGACTCACCGCCGTAACCTAAGTAGAAGTCGTTTTCAGTGCCATCACCGTTACCCCAGTCAATTGAACCAACCCAAGTACCCGCATAAAAACCACTTTCATCTGAGTAGTCGATACCGCCAGAAACGGATACATCGTTAGAGCTTTGACTCATACCACGCCAAATGTAGTTACTTGTTGCACCAAAGTTAGCTGAAACCTCAGCCTGAACTAAGGAACTAAAACTGGTTGCAGAAAGTACAGCAACAGCCAATGCGGCCAATTTCAACGTTTTCATATGTGTTCTCCGAAATTTATATTGTTTTCAATGTTTTAATTTTTATTATTATTTTATTTTTGTCGCTGGCATCAATAAGGCAATTCTGATGCCGCTTATTTATACAATCTTTACAAGAACGTAACTTATTGTTTCTTATTAATAAAATTTAATTATTAATAAATAAAGTTTATATTGAAAAGCAACCTATGGTGATATTGAAGCACCAGATTAGTTCTTCAGCACCAATCTGGTGCGCCATTTTGAGAGCGCTAGCGCTTTTTTCATAAACCATTTTTCTTTACACTATCGTCAAATTTTTTTGGAGAAGTTCATGAGTCCTTTTTTAATTGCTCCTTCTATCCTTTCCGCTAATTTTGCTTGTTTAGGAAACGAAGTGGATAGTGTGATAGAAGCTGGTGCAGATCTAGTTCACTTCGATGTGATGGATAACCATTACGTTCCAAACTTAACGGTAGGTCCGTTAGTGTGTGAGTCATTGGTGAAACACGGCGTAACAAAGCCGATTGATGTGCATTTAATGGTAGAGCCTGTTGATCAGATGATTGAAGACTTCGCCAAAGCTGGCGCAAATCGAATCAGTTTCCACCCTGAAGCAACAAAGCATTTAGATAGAAGTGTGCAATTAGTTATCGAAAGTGGCTGTGAGGTTGGATTAGTGCTGAACCCGGCGACGCCGTTAAATTGTCTTGACCATATAATAGATAAACTAGACTTCATTCTAATGATGTCGGTTAACCCTGGATTTGGCGGACAACAGTTTATACCGCAAACACTGGATAAAATCAGATCTGTTAAACAAAGGGTACAAGCATCGGGTAAACAAATTCGAATTCAAATTGACGGCGGCGTAAAAGTCGATAATATTCGCAGCATCGCTGAAGCAGGGGCCGATACTTTTGTTGCTGGCTCAGCCATATTTAATCAGCCAGATTACAAACACGTCATAGACCAAATGCGCGCAGAATTAAGCAAAGTGAATATGGCTTAAGCGTGTTTCTAACCTTTAAGAAGATAATTTTATAATATGAGTAAACCAATTGTATTAAGTGGTTGTCAGCCGTCTGGACAACTGACTATAGGAAACTATATGGGCGCATTGCGCCAATGGGTCGATATGCAACAAGATAATGATTGTTTGTATATGATTGTCGATATGCATGCAATTACAGTGCGTCAAGATCCTAAAGCCCTCTACAACGCATGTTTAGACGGTTTATCTTTATACTTAGCCTGTGGAATAGATCCAAGTCAGAGTACCATTTTCATGCAGTCCCATGTGCCAGAGCACGCGCAATTGGCTTGGGTGCTTAATTGCTATACGCAAATGGGTGAATTGAACAGGATGACTCAATTCAAAGATAAATCAGCTAAAAATGTGGCTAACGTTAACGCTGGCTTATTGACCTACCCTGCTCTTATGGCTGCTGATATTTTATTGTACCAGCCAAATAAAGTACCTGTAGGTGATGATCAAAAGCAACATTTAGAACTTACCCGCGATGTGGCCACACGTTTCAACAACTTATATGGCGACGTGTTTACGATCCCAGACCCATTTATCCCTGAGTTTGGTGCCCGCATAATGAGTCTTCAGGATCCAAGCAGTAAGATGTCGAAATCTGATTCGAATCCTAATAACTTTGTTGGCTTATTAGAAGATACTAAAAAGATTAGTAAGAAAATTAAGCGTGCAGTAACGGATTCAGATGAGCAGGCGCGCATTTATTTCGACAAACAGGAAAAACCTGGGGTTTCCAATTTATTATCGTTATTGTCCTGTGCAACAGGTAAAAGCATTGATAGCTTAGTACCTGAATACGAAGACAAAATGTATGGTCATTTAAAAGGTGATGTGGCCGATGCGGTTGTTGCGTTGCTAGAACCTATTCAAGCTAAGTTCCACGAAATACGTTCAGACCAAGACTATTTGAATACGGTTATGCGAGATGGAGCTGAAAAAGCCAGTGCTCGTGCCTCTGTAATGATTCAAAAAGTTTACCAAGCAGTTGGATTTATACCAAAGCCTTAGCGCTGATTAGGAAAACATTTTTGGAAAGTTACGGTTCTGCGGGTAATCCTTTTTTGGAAAGTAAATTGTCATGCTATTGTTGATCGATAACTATGATTCTTTTACTCATAACCTTGCTCGTTACTTCCGAGAATTGAATGTCGAAGTGCAGGTAGTGAGAAATGACCAGATAACCTGTGAGCAAATTGCCCAACTTGCACCGCAATATTTGGTTTTCTCCCCTGGGCCTTGCACGCCCAATGAAGCGGGAGTCACACTAGAAGCTATTCGCACTTTTGCAGGCAAGATCCCTATTCTTGGGGTTTGTTTAGGACATCAAGCAATCGGGCAAATATTCGGTGCAAAAGTGGAAGTGGCCGAACACATAATGCACGGTAAAACCTCCAGTATTCGCCATAACTCAACCCCCCTTTTCGAAAATATTGAAGACCCATTTATTGCCACTCGTTATCATTCTTTGATACTGAATTGCGATTCATTACCGAAAGAGTTTGATATTACCGCTTGGTGTGAAGAATTTAGCCAGTTCGAACCTATGGCGATAGAGCACAAAATTTGGCCATTAATGGGCATGCAGTTCCACCCTGAGTCACTTTTAACTAAAGTAGGGCATAAATTATTAAGTAATTTTGTTAAGATTGCCGATAGATGGTGGTTAGCTACAAACGAAACTATTTAAAGTGTTTTTTCAACTCTACAAGTCTGCTAATTTACAATAGTACATCCCAAACCTAATTCAACGGCAATAAGAAGAATCAATGAGCGAACTTTTGGCATTAAAAAACGAAATCAACCTACGCTTTGATTACCTGACTATTAGCCTAAAATTAGCCCAGCAGCATATGGGAGCAGGTACAGAAACAAAGGATGTTGAATTGCCCGCGAATAGTGAAGCTCAGCGCACACTGCTGCAAGTTGAGAAACAAGCTAGACATGATAAAGAGCTCAATCGACGTTCTCACACTAACTATGTGCAAGATATCCAAAACATGGTTCATAATGAGGTTATCAAGCGCTTAGAAGCTCAACTCGAAGATACTGATAAACTATTCAACGAAGTGTTAGGCTTTGACCACAACCTGCCCGCACTACTTGATTCGCTGGCGGCCAAATCAACTTCCATCAGCAAAATTGAACCTATAGCGGCTGGAATGCCTTGGCTTTATGATGAATTGATTAGGCTTATCAATACCCCTAAATATCGTAGAGTAGACTCAAATGGCAAAGTAGTTGTAGTTGAAAGTTTAAAAACCGCGTTAAGCTATCTAGGCGTTGAGAATATTAAGATGCTGATCCCTTCCATAGCATTTCGACGTTGTTTACCGCAAATTACCGATCCTTTTCCAAAAATCAAAGTGCAAATGATGGATGCGTCTATTGGTACAGCGATGTCATGTAAAAAGTTAGCGCAATTGAATAAACTAGATAGTTATAATGCCTTTCTACTGGGGTTATTCCATGACTTCGGTAAAATAGTAATAGTGCGCCTATTTTTTAAATTATTTGAGCAGGTGCACAGAGAAGCGGTACTCGAAGCGCAAAATGAGCGCAAGAGAGATGAACATTTTGCGTTGGGGGAAGTTGTACCTTCAGAAACGTTTTTACTCAATGCGTTAACTACCTATGGTTATTCACTAAGCACAGAGCTCATTTCGCGGATGCCATTCAAACGACTGGTTTTTGTTGAAGCCATGAACGAATTTGCTAACTACAAAGAAATAGGCGAAATGTCTCCATTTGGTAAAGTACTAGCCCAAGGTGAAGCCTACAATCGATATCGAACTCTTAAATCGAATAAGTTGATTTCCTTAGACGAAGCAAAAATATATCTACGTCAATTTTGCTTTCCTAAAGGTGCTTTGGGCGAATTGAAGAAAACTAATTTGCGAGATTTTGATATAATTTTGGATGAAAAATAATCAAAACGTCTCAGTAAATTCGTTTATCCCCATAATTTTTAAAATTTTTTTTACATATTCATGCAACTATCATGATTGCTTTATGATCTTGTGAATTAGATAAACTCTCAATTCTAGTTAGAATCTAATTTCGCTGTAAGTAAATTTAATCAAAACAGTTCAGCCTCAAAAGCGGCTATCCATAGACAATTTTAGAGATGCATAAAATTGTATGGCGTAGCACAATTTTATGCATAAACAGCAGATTGCTTAGTTTAAATAGTTATTCACTATTCCTGCAAAATTAGCCGCATCCCTTTAAATTTAAGGGTTTTCGGCGTTTACCCTAGAGACAGATTGAATAAAATCTGACACAATGCGCAGTCCAAATTGGTCGTTCGGCAAGTATTTTTTGGTGACCAACCCAGTATTAATCACAAGTGAAAATAGACGTCCAGAATTTTAAGTGAGGTAAAGAATGCAAGTAACACGCGCAACGTTTGACGAAGTTATGGTTCCCAATTACAACCCAGCGGCAATTGTTCCTGTAAAAGGTCAAGGATCTCGAGTTTGGGATCAGGAAGGAAAAGAATACATAGACTTTGCCGGTGGTATCGCTGTGAACGTATTAGGCCATTGCCATCCTGATTTAGTCGCCACCTTGAAAGAACAAGGCGAAAAATTGTGGCATGTCAGTAACGTATTCACCAATGAGCCGGCTCTTCGCTTAGGTAAAAAATTAACTCACGCTACCTTCGCTGATAAAGTTTACTTTGCAAATTCAGGTGCAGAAGCAAACGAGGCTGCACTGAAACTAGCTAGACGCTACGCACTAGAGCATTTTGGTGAAGACAAAAATCAAATCATCGCTTTTAATCAGGGTTTTCACGGACGTACATTTTTCACCGTAACTGTTGGCGGTCAATCAGCTTATTCTGATGGTTTTGGTCCTAAACCAGGTGCTGTTGAGCATGTGGATTTCAACAACCTTGATGCACTTAAAGACATTATCTCGGATAAAACCTGCGCCGTGATTATGGAACCTTTGCAAGGTGAAGGTGGAGTAATCAGTTCTAGCCAAGAATTTGTAGAAGGCGTGCGGGCTTTATGTTCTGAACACAACGCATTACTTATTTTTGATGAAGTGCAATCGGGCGTTGGCCGTACAGGACATTTATACGCATATATGGGCTTAAACGTCGTCCCTGACATCCTCACAACGGCAAAATCATTAGGCGGCGGTTTCCCAATCGGTGCAATGCTAACCACCTCTGAAATAGCGGCTAGCTTGAAAGTCGGCACACACGGAAGTACTTACGGTGGTAACCCATTAGCTTGCGCAGTTGCAGAAAAAGTTTTAGACATTGTTAACACGCCAGCGGTTCTGCAAGACGTTAAGCGTAAAGAAAAACTATTCCGCGATGGTTTAGAAAAAATTAATCAAAAGTTCAATGTATTCAGTGAAATTCGCGGCCAAGGTTTATTAATTGGTTGTGCCCTGAATGAACAATATCACGGTAAAGCAAGAGACTTTTTAGTGGCTTCTGCTGCTAACAATATGATGTGCCTAGTTGCTGGCGCAAATGTTGTGCGATTTGCACCTTCATTAGTCATCCCTGATGAAGATATCGCCGAAGGTTTAGCGCGTTTTGAACGTGCCATTGAGCATGTTGTAAATAGCTAAGCTAAAACGCAACCAGTAAAGTGAGCACGCTATTATGAAAGTGATCCGTCCTATTGCGTTAAATGATTATGATGCCTTGTATGATATTGCTGTTGAGTCAGGTATTGGTTTTACATCACTGCCTGTAAACGAGGCTTTGTTACGACGCAAAATAGAACAATCTGAAATTGCTTTTCGAGAGAAAGTCGATAAACCCGCTAATCAAAGCTATTTATTCGTCATGGAAGATACCGATACAAATGAAGTAGTCGGTACCAGTGGCATTGCTGCGACAGTCGGCCTAGAAGACTCTTTTTACCACTATCATTGTGGCAAAGTAGTGCATGCTTCTCGTGAGCTTAAAATCCACAACACTGTGGATATTTTAACGCTTTGTAACGACTACACAGGTGTGTCTGAAATATGCACTTTGTTTCTCAAAGAAAATGCTCGTAAAGGCAGTAATGGTCGATTGCTGTCAAAATTTCGATTTTTATTTATGTTAGAGCATCAAACTCGGTTTTCAGAAACAGTAATTGCTGAAATGCGTGGAGTAAGTGACGAAAACGGCACCTCTCCATTTTGGCAATGGCTGGAAGAACATTTCTTTTCAATGGACTTCCCCACTGCGGATTATTTAACCGGCATTGGAGACAAAGTCTTCATTGCCGAATTAATGCCCAAATACCCAATTTATGTCAGTTTGTTGAGCAAAGCGGCGCAAGCGGTTATCGGTCAAGTTCATGAAAAAACTCGTCCTGCTTTACAGCTTTTGCAACAAGAAGGGTTTATTAGCCGTGGCTATGTGGACATTTTTGATGGTGGCCCAACAGTAGAAGCCAATATCCAACACATTAGAACCGCCCAAGCTAGTCGTAAGCTGCCGATTAAAATTGACCAGCAAAAAGCCGCTGACGGCGCTTTATGCTACGTAATTAATACTAAGGTAAAAGACTTTAGAGCAATTACCACGGAAGTCTATGTAGATAACGACAACAACTTTGCGTATATCTCTCCCGAAAGCGCTGCAGCGTTAATGGTCGTTGAAAATGACCATATACGATATGCGCCAACCAAAATAATTTAATAACCCAGCCATAGGAATTATGTATGACGACACAAGCCCACTATATTGCAGGTGAGTGGCACCTAGGTGAAGGTCACGATATTGAATCAATTGATCCCGCTAAAAACACCATTATTTGGCAAGCAAAATCTGCTTCGCCGCAACAAATAGATGCGGCAGTAAAAGCTGCCCGAAACGCGTTTTTAAGCTGGAGTGATTTACCCCTT
Source organism: Alteromonas sp. M12 (assembly GCF_037478005.1). Lineage (NCBI taxonomy): Bacteria > Pseudomonadati > Pseudomonadota > Gammaproteobacteria > Alteromonadales > Alteromonadaceae > Alteromonas > Alteromonas sp. M12. The sequence goes on from NZ_CP144164.1 coordinate 4,074,395, forward strand.
GAGGGCCGTCTGGAAATTGTTAAACGGTATGCAGAGCTACTTACTGAAAACAAACAAGACTTAGCATTAACCATTGCTCAAGAAACGGGAAAACCGTTATGGGAAACGGCAACTGAGGTAGGTGCGATGGTTGGCAAAATTGCGATATCAGAACGAGCGTATCAAGATCGCACGGGTACAGTTGAAAATCCAATGCCTGTGGGCAAGGCGTTTATTCGCCACAAACCCCATGGTGTAGTAGCAGTTTTTGGTCCGTATAATTTCCCAGGCCACCTTCCTAATGGACATATAGTTCCTGCGCTCATTGCCGGTAATAGCATAGTATTCAAACCTAGTGATCTGACCCCTTTGGTGGCTCAGAAAATGGTGAAACTCTGGCAGCAAGCGGGTTTACCTGCAGGGGTTTTGAATTTAGTACAAGGCGAAGTAGAAACCGGTAAAGCATTAGCAAGCCATGCTGATATTGATGGCCTGTTTTTCACAGGAAGTTCGCGTACTGGCAAAATTTTACATGAACAATTTGCAGGTCACCCGGGTAAAATATTAGCCTTGGAGATGGGTGGTAATAACCCCCTTATCGTAAAAGATGCAAAAGACATTAACGCTGTAGTCCACGACATTGTTCAATCGGCATTTGTCACGTCTGGACAACGTTGTACCTGCGCCCGTCGGTTGTTTATTCAAAACGGTGAACAGGGCGACGCAATTCTAGCCAAGCTAATTGAGGTTACCAAAAACATCAAAGTTGACCATTATGATGCCGAAATACAGCCATTTATGGGCGCAATGATTTCTGCTAATGCGGCCGCTGGAATGGTTAAAGCACAGCAACAATTAGTTGATTTAGGTGCAACTGAATTAGTCAAACTAAAGCATATGGATACAGCAACAGGCTTCGTCACACCGGGGATTCTCGATGTTACTTCTATGTTTGATGAGATGCCTGATGAAGAACATTTCGGACCTCTTTTGAAAGTAATTCGATATGACGATTTTGACCAAGCAATTGCGTCAGCAAATAACACCAAATTCGGATTAAGTGCAGGTTTCATCGGCGACAGTGAAGCGGACTATCAGCACTTTTTCAAACGCATACGTGCAGGTATTGTAAATTGGAATAGACCGATTACCGGTGCAAGCAGTGCCGCGCCATTTGGCGGAATTGGGGAAAGCGGTAATCACCGTGCTAGCGCATATTATGCCGCTGACTATTGTGCCTTCCCTGTGGCTTCTGTGGAATTGGAGCAGGTAACTCTGCCTGGAACCTTAAGCCCTGGCTTAAGCATATAAGTTATTTAACCGCCTGTAATCATTATGCGTTGCAGGCCCTTTTACCAAATCGAGATAGGCTGCAGCTATGCACACTGATATTGACACTTTGTTTGCAAATCTTTGGCAGGATTACATAAACATTACCCCTTCTGCACAAAAAGTTCATAAATTGCTAGGGCAATACAATGGACAATCTGAGCTAGTAAACGACCATGTCGCGTTTCGCACCTTTGATATAGACTCTGTCAATTTAGATAAACTTGCGGCGCATTTTTTGGCCTTAGGTTATGTGGAAAAAGGCCAATATGACTTTGTGCAAAAGAAACTCAAAGCAAAACATTTTGAACATCCACAAAGCACCAAACCCAAAGTATTTATTAGCGAATTATTGGTGAACGAGTTCGAAAAGCCCATACAAGACATCATTCATAAGATGGTGAGCCAAGTAGCAGAAGAAGCGACTAGCCAAGAAAACTTTTTGTATTCAGGTCCCCATTGGCAAATATCCAGTGACGAATATGAAACCCTTTTGGAGGTTTCTGAATATGCAGCTTGGATGGCTGCGTGGGGATATCGCGCCAACCATTTCACCGTTTCAGTCAATCATCTTCAAGATTTAGACTTATTGACCGATGTAAATGACCTATTAAAACAAGCGGGTTTTATACTCAATACATCAGGTGGCGAAATCAAAGGTGGCCCAGAGGTTTACCTAACGCAGTCTTCCACAATGGCTGATCATATTGAGGTGAATTTTTCAGACACCAGCAAGGTCATTCCAAGCTGTTTTTATGAATTTGCCCAACGATACGAATTGCCTAACGGTGAACTTTATCAAGGTTTTGTGGCAGCTTCGGCTGATAAGATCTTCGAAAGTACTAACGCCAAAAAATCTTAAACCAAATCTTTATTAGGATAGGTGGTAAGTAAGCGTTAACAAACCTTTTCAACCAAAGCAAACAACTGTTGATAACGCATAGATTGACAAAGGCCAAAACCGTTTAGGTTTCTGGCCTTTATTTTTGTCAAATATGGATTGCTAAGGCCCGCCAAAAATCGTGTAAATAAAACCCTTGAGACGGGTTCATCAAATTTCGCCGTATAACTAGCGGATAGTTCTGCGAATATCTTTTCGAGTCGCCCTTGATCAGGCGCAGCAGAATCAATAATTTCGGGTAAGTTAATTCCACCCGATAAACACACACTACAATGTCCACATGCTTGGGTTAAACTATTGTCGTCAAAATAACGGGCTAATGTCTGACTTAAACACTGCTTATTTTGGAAAAACCCCACCAAATCATCAATCCGTTGAATTTCCGCCGATTCTCTTTGTTTAAAATAGACAAATAATGACTCGGTTAAATCAGGGTCCGCTAGCTTAGTCTCATCGACTTTGAAAACATCGGTATGTCGCTGACTTTGTAATTCAATGAGTTCTTGCCCATGTAAATAATCCAACGCGCTAACCAAACGGTTACGGGGATGCGGATAGGCGCTTTTCAGTTCCGCTTGATCTAGCGTTGCCCATACTTTTTTCATCGGACTGGCAGCAAATACAGCCTCTAAAAATTGACGTCGTTCGCCATCAAAGCGGGCAAGTATTTTCGAAATATCTTCAATAAACCGAAAACGGATCTCCGAAAAATAGCCAAACAGAGGAGTAATCACTTTCCTCAACTCCAATTGCACTAACAAGGTCTTTAATGGTAGTTGGCGAACATTGGTGTCGTTGGATAAAGGAATTAATTGGGTTTCCCACCTAATATCGCCAGCGGAAGAAAGCGCACAGAGATCTTTTATATTTTGAATAACCTTAGCAATACTGTTGAGTTCAGGAGTATCTGCATAAACGAAGTTTTCAAGGCGAGTCAGGTTATTCAAATTAGCTAACGTAATACATTCTGATGTTAGGCCGTCCCTACCAGCTCGCCCAATTTCTTGACTATATGCTTCTATCGATTTGGGTAACTCATAATGAATTACAAATCGTATATTAGATTTGTCGACTCCCATACCGAATGCAATAGTTGCGACCACTATATCAATTTGATCAGCCATAAATTGCTGCTGAGTAGATTGTCGTTGCTGGTCTTTTAAGCCAGCATGATATGGCACTGCATTGTGTCCTTGCTGACGTAAAACTAAAGCTAACTCTTCAGCCTCTTTTTGCAAAGTAACATAGACGATACCGGCTCCGCTGAGCTTAGCTAGTTGCTCCATTAACATGACTGTTTTTTGCTCTTCAGGAGCGTACAGAACCTTGAGGTTCAGATTTGCACGATAGAATCCAGTTTGCACAATATGTTGCGCCTGAATAGCAAACTTGTTTGCCATGTCATGTTTAACATTTGCTGTGGCCGTGGCGGTAAGCAGTAAAACCTGAGGAATATTCAAGGCTTTTTGGTAATCCGGCAACTTTAAATAATCCGGTCGAAAATTGTGTCCCCATTCGGAAATACAATGCGCTTCATCTACAACAAGTAATGACACATCCACCGACTCAATAAATTGTCTAAATCGTTCGTTTTTGAAACGCTCTACCGACACCATTAATATTTTCAAAGTACCACTGCGAGCATCTTGCATCACTTGTTGGTTTTGCGCATAACTTAAGGTTGAGTCGACTTTGGCGGCTGCAATATTTCGCGCCAATAAAAAGTCTAGCTGGTCTTGCATTAGGGCAAGTAAAGGAGACACCACCAAAGTTAAATTCGGTAGTTGTAATGCACTAAACTGATAGCACAAGGACTTACCTGATCCGGTGGGGAATATGGCCAAGCAAGAGTGGTTATTTAAAATGGTCTCGATTACCGGAAATTGTCCGTTCCTAAAATCATCAAAACCAAAGTGTTGTTTAAGAGACGAGACTAATTCCTGTTTCAATTGAGACTTCCTAGTTGATTAAATATTCTTTTCATTGCCCGATGGTATAAACCTCTAGCGACTGAATATCGTCTAAATTGATAGTAGGATCTGGTATGAGAATATGCAATTTGCGGCCAAAAATCTGTACCTAAGCCAAATAGTTAACCACAGTCAAAGCTTGATTAAACGATCCAGCCTTTGACAATGGCTTTACCCGAAAACCAAATTAAAAAGACTGAAACTATTAGTATCATAATTGGCATAACTGCAGCGCCAGGCCCGTAAACGTCTAATGCATTCGAGATAAAAAACGAGTGTCCCATTTGTGCCAATACACCTACAAATGACATCCAGAAAATAACTCGCGCAAACGACTTTTTAAGTAATAAGGTTACGCAGCCTAACGTTCCACCAAACACCGCAAAGGCAAACGCTAACAATACCCAAAATGGCTGTTCCAAATGCAACCTTTGCTCTGCTGGCGGCATTAAATTTATTTGCTCAGGGCTTAATGTTACCTGTTGAATAAAGGCCATCACACCTAACAGATTCCAAGCTAACAAAACCCCTACAACAATCCAAAACCATTTTGGTGGTGGATTCATTTGTGGTGCTTGCACTGCTTTCTCCTTTCACGCTATGAGTTACCTTCTGTGTCTTGCTCGTCTGATGCAAGGTCAGCTGAAGTTCCTTCAAATTCTACCTCAACGCTATCGACCCTCTGTAAACCGCGAGGGAGTTTGTTGCCCCTTCGACCTCTTTCGCCTTGATAGTGAACGAGGTCAGCGGCGCTAAGCGTCATACCACGTTTACCTGCGATAATTTTCACACTAGCACCGTCTGGCACTACTGTCAGAACAGTGACATATTCCTCTCTGGTTTTTGCTTTTGCGGACGGAATATTGATTATTTTATTGCCCTTACCTTTACCAAGACTTGGTAAATCACGCAATGGAAACATTAACATTCGACCTTCATTCGATATCGCCATACACCAATCAGTTTCAATATTAGAAACCGTTTGCGGCTTAATCACTTTTGCTCCAACCGGTAACGAGATATAGGCTTTACCTGCTTTGTTCTTGCTAACCATGTCGGCGAACTTACCTACAAAACCATAACCGGCATCGGACGAAATTAGATATCGTTGATCATCTGAGGCCATAATTACATGCTGAAACGTCTCACCACCGACGACACTGAAGCGCCCAGTTAACGGCTCTCCCTGACTTCGCGCAGAAGGTAATGTATGTGCATCACAAGCAAAGGTTCGCCCGGAACTATCGAGGAAAACGGCCTGTTGATTACTTCGACCTTTGGCACTGGCAAGATATACGTCTCCGGCTTTATAACTTAATCCTTCGACGTCCACATCATGGCCTTTTGCACAACGTGCCCATCCTTTGTCGGATAACACTACGGTTACGGCTTCAGAAGGAACTAATTCTTTGTCGGATAAGGCTTTAGCTTCTTCGCGCAAAACCAGTGGGGAACGTCTATCGTCACCATACTTTTCTGCATCCGATAGAATTTCTTTCTTGATTAACGTTTTTAGACGTCGATCTGAACCTAACAATAATTGTAGTTCATCTCGTTCTTTTGCAAGCTCTTCTTGCTCAGATTTAATTTTAAACTCTTCAAGTTTGGCCAAATGGCGCAACTTAAGTTCTAAAATTGCTTCAGCTTGTTTGTCAGATAGATTGAAGGTTTTGATAAGCTGCTGTTTTGGCTCTTCTTCATAACGAATAATGCGAATTACTTCATCAATATTCAAAAATGCTATCAGCAAACCTTCTAAAATATGTAGCCTAGCGAGCACTTTATCCAAACGATACTGTAATCGTCTGACCACAGTGTCTTTTCGGAAAACCAGCCATTCACTTAAAATGGTACGTAGGTCTTTAACTTTTGGGCGTCCATCCAAGCCAATCATATTGATATTGACTCGATAGTTCTTTTCAAGATCCGTAGTGGCAAACAAGTGTTGCATTAACTGTTCAACATCTACGCGATTAGAACGGGGTGTAATCACCAATCGAGTAGGATTTTCGTGATCTGACTCATCCCTTAAATCACTCACCATTGGCAACTTTTTCGCTTGCATTTGATGCGCTATTTGTTCGAGAATTTTTCCGCCAGATGCTTGATGAGGCAATGCTGTAATTACGATATCACCACTTTCATCATGGTAAACAGCGCGCATTTTTATTGAGCCTCGTCCTGTTTCATAAAGCTTAGAAATATCTTCTCTAGGCGTAATGATTTCCGCTTCGGTTGGATAATCAGGACCTTGAATATGTTCCATTATATCTTGCAGTTCGGCTTTACTATTATCAAGTAACAGCGCACAGGCATTGGCCACTTCTCGCACATTATGCGGTGGGATGTCAGTGGCCATGCCCACAGCGATACCGGTAACGCCATTCAGTAAAATATGAGGAAGACGAGCGGGCAATACCTTAGGCTCATCCATAGTGCCATCAAAATTCGGTTGCCAATCAACTGTGCCTTGACCAAGCTCACTGAGCAATACTTCACTGAATTTAGATAAACGCGATTCGGTATAACGCATCGCAGCAAAAGATTTGGGGTCATCTGGTGCCCCCCAATTTCCTTGCCCATCAACCAAGGGATAACGATAAGAAAAAGGCTGAGCCATTAACACCATGGCTTCGTAACATGCGGAATCACCATGGGGATGAAACTTACCTAACACGTCACCTACGGTTCTGGCTGATTTTTTATATTTAGCTGAGGCACTCAACCCCAATTCAGACATCGCGTAAACAATTCGTCGTTGCACCGGCTTGAGACCATCACCAATGTGAGGCAAAGCACGATCCATGATCACGTACATCGAATAATTTAAATATGCATCTTCGGTAAAACGACTCAGTGCGAGCTGCTCTGAACCATCTTTGTTGATAATTGTATCTTCACTCATAGTATATTTGTGCAGGCCATTTTCAATGCGACAAGAATAAACTGGCTATTCTTCGTCGTTATTATTATTGTTTTTTTAGCGCCCTTTTCGGGCAACGTTGTCAATGAATAACACTTTAGCTGTTATCGTTTTCACAAGATTCGCCAAACTGTTTACTTCTGATAGGTTACCTTATAAATCGCGTTAGCGAAATCATCCGATATTAACATGCTACCATCTGGCAAAACCAAGAAAGCAACAGGACGACCCCAAACCGTATCATCTGGGTTTAAAAACCCTTCAATAAAGGTCTCATAGGTACCAATTTCATTACCATTAAAGTTGGCTCTCATTACTTTATAACCGGACTTTTCAGTTCTATTCCAAGAACCGTGTTCAGCGACAAATAGTGACTTATTGTATTCCGCTGGAAATTGCCCACCTTGATAAAAATGCACACCCAAAGGAGCTACATGAGCGCCGAGTTTAAGTTCTGGCTTTGTGTAATCGTCTGGGTTTTTGCCGGCTCCAAACTCTGGGTCATTGATATCACCAGCATGAATGTAAGGATAACCAAAGTGCTGATCATCTGCGCTTACTCGGTTGATTTCACATGGTGGAAGATCATCGCCCATCCAATCTCGCCCATTGTCACTAAACCACAATTCCTTGCTGTCAGGTTGCCAATCGAAGCCCACTGTGTTTCTGACGCCCTTAGCAACCCATTTCATTTCACCGCTGGCTAAATCAAACTTGAGAATACTAGCGAATCTAGGGTCGTCGAACTTACCGTCCCCTTCCGTTTGACATATATTGCATGGCGCTCCGACAGGCACATACAACCAACCATCAGGGCCAAAATCAATATACTTCCAACCGTGATGGGTTTCTGTAGGCAAGCTACTAATTACCACTTCCCCTTTTGGTGAATTAGCATAGACTTCATCGATATTTTCGAACTTGAGTACCTCGCTAACAGCCGCAACGTACAAATCGCCATCTTTATAGGCAATACCGCTAGGCATAGTTAAATTTTCTGCAACCACGACAACTTTATCTGCAGTACCATCTTTATCGGTATCCACTACAGCATGCACTTTACCTTCTGCGCGACTCCCAACATAAACGATGCCAGTTTTGCCTAATGCCATTTGGCGAGCATTACTCACGTCTTCTGCATACACTTCAATTTTGAAACCATCAGGCAGAGTAAGTTTTTCCAACGGCAAAGAGTATCCCCACGTTGAATACAAAACTGCACAAAATAATGTCAATCCGCGGTTTATATTTTTCATCTGAAAATCCTTAAATGGTGTAATGCAATTAATCATTTTAACTATACGCGTTTTTGTCCGTCTTTAGTCCATATTTTCTGAGTGTTGCGATGAAATAGAAGATAAACTAGGCATTCTGCATCCACTGGAGTGAAATTGTTTAATCTGGTTACTAAACTATTACGCCAATTCGTCAGTTAGTTGCCAAACTGAACATTTTAGAATTGAAAAACCTGATGCCAAAGGGTTTAATGATATTTACGCTTTTCAATCACTTGGAAGAAATGACTCATCATGCATCTGCTAAAAAGCTTAGTTTTGGGACTATTTCTAATTACCATTGGACTACCAGCCTTTGCGCAGTCAACTTTGCAGTTAATAAACAATGAAGAAACCACCCATCTATCAGATAAAGTTAAAGTACTAGCAGAAACAGATATCCAACTAAGCATAGATGACGTACGTCAGCGCAGAAACGAATTTATATGGCACTCTTCATCTAATCCTAATTACGGCATTCATACTGGCGGTCTATGGTTACGCACCAGCTTAAATCGTGTTAGTGACATACAAGAGTGGGTGATTGATATTGGTTTTGCGCACATGGACCGAGCGGATTTCTATTTATTTGCAGGTGACGAACTCATTGCTTCAAATAAACAGGGGAAATTATCCAGCGCCCAATTTAGTCGCTTTCCTGCTTTTAAAGTCAATCTGCCACTAGCGACTCCAGTCGATCTCTATGTCCGAATCGAATCCAAAAGCATGCAAGTTATTGCCCCATTGGACATTCAACCATACGAAAAATATATGCGAATGGTGTTTTGGGATAACTTGATTTGGGGCCTATTTTATGGCGGTTTATTAATTTTAGCCTTATACAACTTAATCTTATATTTAATCAATAGAGAGCTAAGCTTATTAGCCTTTGTTGGTTATATTCTGGCTGTGATTACTTGGCAGTTTGTTTGGGGTGGGCACTCAATTTTATTGTTTCCTTATGAAGCAACATTGTGGCTAACCAGCCATATGGATTTAATATTCGTGCTGGTCGGGATAGCATCAGGCATCTTCACTTACATGTTTTTAGAGGCCAAACGAACGGCATTCAAAACAGCTCCTTTTATCAAAACCAATATTGGCGTGCTGGTCACCATGGGGTTCTGCTCCTTAATTAGTTTGTTCCCTGCTGCTTGGCAAAATGCCATTGTATATCTGGTAACGTTTTTTGCTATCGCCAGTTTTTTAGTCGCGGGGATAGAAAGTTATTCGAATAAATTTAATCCAGCGCGATACTTCATAGCAGCTTGGTTAGTACTCATTGTAAGCGCACTGGTCAGTATGACCAGCTTAACCGGCTTTTTGCCTACCAATATGTTCACCACTTACTGTCTGCATGTTGGTTTGTTTATCCAAGCTGGGTTATTTTCAATTGCGATGATGGATAAAAGTCATAATCAATTGGAACGCGAGATTCAACAAGCTACTAATGATTTACGCAATAACATGGAGTTCATAGAAGAACAAAATGCCCGTCTAGATATCGCCAGAAAAGATGCGATTAACGCCAGCACCATAAAATCTCAGTTTCTCGCTAATATGAGCCATGAAATTCGCACCCCATTGAATGCGATTCTAGGGTTCAGCAAAGAACTGATTCACACACCGTTACCCGTTGATAAACAAGAGCATGTGCGGATTATTAATTCTGCTGCCGATACCTTGTTGAATATTGTCAACGACGTATTAGATGTATCGAAAATAGAAGCGGGTAAATTGCAATTACATAATCAACCCTTCTGTCCAAATGATGTCTTAGAAGAGATGGTTAGCGTAATGGCCAGATCTGCACATAATAAGAAGTTGGAATTCATTTATGAGTTAACCCCCTTGCCTGAGCAACTCGAGGGAGATGCACAACGAATCAAACAGATTTTAACCAACTTGTTAGGCAATGCATTAAAGTTTACTCCCAGTGGTCATATTAGCCTTCTAGTGACCGGTAAGTTATTACCTAACAACATGTATGAGCTAAATTTTAATGTCGAAGACACCGGCATAGGTATTAGCCAAGACGATCGCAAAAAGCTATTTAACGCATTTTCGCAAATTGAAGACTCCACCAGCCGAACGTATCAAGGCACAGGTTTAGGATTGGTGATCTGTCAACAGTTAGTGCATTTGATGGGCGGCAAAATCACGCTAACCAGTGATCCCGGAAAAGGCAGTTGTTTTCGCGTCACTATTAGTACCAAAATATTGGACGAATCAGAGCAGTTTGCTCGCAACATTGGCTGGGCGGAGAAAAAAGTATTGCTTTTAGATACCGATGCGCTCACTACAAACTCAGCGTCTAAGATGTTAGAAAATACCGGAGCAAAAGTCACGCTAGCCCACAGTATCAAAGAGTTTGTCACTACAAAACAAGATTATGACAGTCTGTTCGTCTGCCTTCCAGAAAGCTACTTAACCACGCATGTAGACATTTTGACTCAATTGACGAATGTTAGAATTTCCAATCTTATAATTCTCTATTCGGGCGACGGTATTTCTTTCGATGAGTCTCATCAGGTAACCAAACCCACACAACTTCGTCTCCCTTTAACCCTGAATAAACTGGCCAGTTTGACGCAAACGCCGATCGAGTCACACCATAATCAGATACAGCAAAACTTACTTGAATTACCAAAAGTCAAAATACTTGCGGTTGATGATATGGAAATGAATTTGCGTTTATTAAGCACTTGGTTAAACCCCTCACACCTAGAATTAAGCCTTGCCTACAGTGGTGAAGAGGCCGTTAATTTATGTAATCAGGAAGATTTCGATATTATTTTAATGGATGTGCAAATGCCAATTATGGATGGATTGCAGGCCTCTCGCTTAATTCGTAAAAGCCAGTTGAATTTAGGCACTCCGATCATAGCGGTTACCGCACATGCACTCAAAGAAGAACAAGACAGATTACTGGCCTCAGGTATGGACGATTACCTGCCTAAGCCCCTTGATTTAGAAGATTTGATTGTATTGATAAAACGCTGGTGTAATACCTCTAGTTCAGCAACTGAATGTTCTTCCGTCGATTGGTCTATGGCACTAAAAATTGCAAACCAAGACGAGGCTGCCGCAAAAGATATGCTAAGTGCATTTGTTGCAGAGTTACCTGACTTAATTACTCAAATAGAAGATGCTTGGAAGATAACCGATAAACAAACCCTAAAGCAGCTTGTTCACAAACTACATGGTGCATGTTTATATACCGGTGTCCCGATGCTGTTGGATTTGTGTGATGAATTAGAAACGGCCATAAAACTAGATGAATTTAGTATTGTGAAATTGCGACTTCCGTCGTTAATCCAAGAGGCAAAGAATGTCATAACCGACAGTGAAGCGTTCGCATAAAAGAAGTGTTAGTCAGGAAAAGTGCTATTGACACTAGACAGGCAATCTCTTAATAAAACAACAAAGTCTTCACTGCTGCGGTCCAGTTCTCCCACTGAAATAAACACATCAAAACCTAAGCCAGCTCTCAATTTGGTCATTCGATTGGCTAACATTGCTGGTATGCCTTTAATGATTTTACCTTCGGGAGTTTTGAACGTATCGTTTTCAATTAATGTATTACTATAACAACCGCCTCCAACGCACTGGTTATTTTGCAGTAGCAAAGGCCGTTGTTCTAGCAGTAAATTAGTTGCTAAACGAGGGGAAATGGAGCTCAGAAGTGGCTCATATTGTTTAATCTTAATCCCCACCATTCCTAAGTTTATTTGTTCTAAACCATGGCTAACTTTTGGTACATCGATACGCTGAATGTTTGACCATTCTAATGACCATTTACCATGTCGATGATGGTACAAAATATGGGTTTTAGTGAGCTCAATACTGTGCACTGGCTCACGAACTTTAAACCAACCGATGAGCATAGTGACGATGGAGGCACTTAGCGCAAAAACGCCGACTAAATAAAGCGAATGCGGCAGAAAAGCCAATAACATAATCGCCACAAACAAGGCGACTAAACCAATTAAAAAAGTGGTTAAACCATTTCGTTTTGCCACTCCTTTTATTTTAATACTGTGCAGCTCACTCTCGAAAGGTGCCTCGATGTCAGTAATATCTCGTTTAGTTTTTTCATTGCCAGACATAAAAATACACTACCATCATAATTACACCCCATAGGATAATCAGCCTTAACCGTTGGCAGAAAACACAATCTGTATGAAACAATCGTTTAATTGTTTTAAGCATAGTTCATTGCCATCACATCCGGTAATTTCAGCACCAATACCGCAGTTTAGACGAATTAAAAGCAGCAATAAACAAGTTATAGCTATGCGCTTTAAGATACTCAGCCTTAACTGTAAGTCCTGCATCTAAAACGAGCAGTTGAATCCAATGGTTATACTAGGTAGCCATAGCGGCAGTTTCTAGCGCAAATTTTCTTCCTCTGCGAATAGCTAAACGACCGGCTACTATGGGAGTATAAATTAATGAGAGTATTACCGAAAAACCGACACCTCCGGCCAACACAACAGCAAGCGGCGGCCAAAAGCTCCCTTCACTAAAAATTAATAATGGGATAAAGCCACCCACTGTTGTAAAGGTGGTGGAAAGGATATGGCGACTACAGCTCATGGTCTCTTTTACAATAGCGTCAATATCGCCGAGTTTCGCTGCAGGATTAGCATTGATAGAGGCTATAACTACAATTGAACCATTTATTGCCACCCCAATTAGTCCAGCACTGCCGAGCAACGGGTTAAAGCCAATGGGTAAACCTGATAACCATAAACTGAACATTCCTAACCCCACGGATAGAACTGCCACAGAGGCGATTAAGGCTGCAAGTTTGACACTTCTAAAGGTTAAAATAAGGGTGGTTATCATCAGCACCAACAATACTGGCGCATAAGCGGCTAAGAGTCCTAAAGCTTCTTGCTGCTCATCAGCATCCCCAGCCAATTTGATTCGATAGCCCTTGGGTAATTCAAATCCTGACTCAGCCAGTTTGACTTGTAACAACTTACTCGCGTCAACAGCAGTGGCATTAGGCATCAAATACCCTTCGATGATATTAACTCTTTCGCCATTTTTTCTGGTAATTCCAGCAATCGTAGAGGTGAACTTGAATTCCCCTAGCGCTGACACGGGTACCCACCGTTGTTGATTTGTTAATGTGTTAGTTAATAACGGAATAGCATTTAAACTATCAATATTATTGCGTTGCGATTCTGGCAGTCTAATTCGAATCGGTATTTCTTCGGTACCTTCTAAAATCGAACCTCCAACTTGGCCATCCAATGAAGCTTGAAGCTGGCTGGCAATATCATTTAACGATAATCCGGCTAAAGCCGACTCATTGCGGGTTACATCTAAGATAAACTCAGGTTCGCCAAGGGTGATAGTGGCAATACTATTGGTGATCCCCGGTATTTGTGACATAACCAATCGCACCTGCTGGCCCAATTCTTCGATAACAGCTAAATCTGGACCGTATATTTCAACTCCAATAGGCGCGGCAATGGGTGGTCCTTGGCCAAACGCTTTGACCACAACCCTTGCCTGAGGAAACTCCTCATCTAAACTCAGTTGCAATTCAGAAATCAGCGCGGCTGCTGATGAAACGGAATCAGTAGTCACGACCGCTTGCGCAAAGTGAGCTGTATTATCTCGTTTCATCACCTGATTGTAATAAATTGAAGGTGTAGATGCGCCTACTAACCAAGTAACTTGATTCACACCTTGGTGTGAACGAATATGCTCATCCATCTGTTTAGCGACAGTTTCTGTAGTGTTTAACGAGCTACCTTCAGGTAGCCACATTTGGATTTCAAATTGATCTCGATCTGCACTGGGGAAAAAGACATTCCCTAACTGCCCAGCTAAAATAAATCCTGAAATAGGTAATGCAGTGGTTAACAATAGCCAAAGAATAGGGCGTTTAATCGCTTTACTAATAGTATTTTTATACCAATCAGTAAGCTCTTTGAATTGAATCCCGCCTTGATACCAAGCCTGCGGCCGCATTTCGGAATCTGGTCTAGGTAAAAAACGAGCTGCCAATGACGCAATAACAGTGAGTGAGATAATCAACGAACCGATTAATGCCATCACGACGCTAATCGCAATAGAGCTTATGAAATCACCAATATTGCCGGGTAGCAAAAAGATTGGCATAAAGCCTAAAATTGTGGTCAATGTGGAGGCTAAAAGCGGACTAAACAGGTGCTGAACACTTTTCACCAATGCATCTAATCGGGAATTCTGCCGATCTAATAAATTTGCCCGAATTTCGTCGGTAATTACAATGGCGTTATCTATCAATAAACCAATAGCGATGATAATGCCAAATATCGACATTTGATGAATTTGTTCATTGAAAAAGTTTAGCGAAAAAAGTGTAAAAGCGGCACTAAGAGGTAAAGAGATGCCGACAATCCAAGCAGAGCGAAAACCCATGAACAGAAACACCACAACCATCACTACCAAACACCCCATCAACAGGTTTTGAGTGAGATCTAACAGCCTAGATTCAGTATATTGATTCTGTTCATAAATAATATCCGCAGCAACGCTACCTTGATACAGTGAATTAAAATCTTCGAGGGCTTCTTTACTACTTTTAGTCCAATTATCTACACGCACGGTAGATTGCATTCGCGCCGCAACAAAGACTTTTTGCTGGCCGTTAACCAAGGCAATATCATTGGGAGGATCTTGCCATCCTCGGTATACTTTGGCGACATCCTGCACCCGCAAAAACTGTCCATTCGCTGATACTGACAATGGAATATTACGAATCACATCTAAGCTTGCCAATTCTTGCGCAACTTGAATACGAATATTTTGACTATTGGTTCGCACAACCCCAGCAGGCAACTTCGGATCTGCGTTTGCAATGAGTTGACTGACTTGTGGAACCGTTAATCCCACACCAGACAATTTATGAGGGTCAACTTCAACGACAATTTCTTCGTCTAACTCACCGTATATCCTAACAAGCTCGGTTCCAGGCACGTTTCTGAGTCGGTCGGCAACTTCATCGCTCATACGACTCAAGATTGACATTGGCGTTTGATAACCTTCAGGCGACCCCAACGCAACTAGCAACGTAAAGGATGTTGCGCCGCGCTTTTCATCTAGCTCCGGTTCCCCCGCTCCAGCGGGAAATAGCTGACTGGCATCGGCTATACTGTCGCGAATTTTTGAAAATATCTGTTCATTATTACTGTTATCTACCCATGCCTGAAGTTCAATACTGATAACTGAAATACCGGCTCTAGAGGTGGAATTAATTTCTTTAATTTCGAATAGCTGACGCAGCTCATCTTCAAGCACATCACTCACTAAGGCTTCTACCCGCTCGGCAGATGCGCCAGGATAAGGGGTAATAACCAACACGTTTCGTGTATCAATACGAGGATCTTCAAGTCGTGGCAACGAGGTAATAGCGGAAATTCCAGCCACTAATAAAATAATGATAGTGAGTGCTAATAAGTGACCATTACTAAAAAACTGGGTGTACCAAGGTCTAATAATATTGTTAGGCGAATTCTGTCCCATAATTACAGCTTACCTTGATGAGAAGCCAATTCGCGCTCTTCACTGGCAGATGTTTGCGCTTCAACAGCATTCACAATTTGCCCAGGAACGAGCCGATGCGCACCACTTACAACCATCCAATCATTCGCACTCAGGGGGCCACGCACATAGCTGTGTGTCTGACCAGCAAATAACACTTCAACAGAACGAGAAGTAACCGTTTGTTGCCCTTTACCTTGTACGGTAAACAATGTCCATAAGCCGCGAATACCGCTACTGAGCGCTTGTTTAGGCACCCAGACTCCAGATTCATCAACTTGCTTACTATAGGTCAATGCAATTAAATCCCCCGGCAACAAAGGATGTTGATTAGGTTCGATGGAAAAAATAACATCTATCGTGCGGGTATCCATTTGTCTGGTTTTAGCGATAGATTTAATGACCCCAGACAAATTGATGCCATTAGCAATTAACCTGTGTTTTTGGCCGACCGTTAATCCGAATGCTTGATCACTGGATAACGCGATTCGCGCATCATAAGCTGAAGATTGTTGCACCACCACCACTGGCTGACCGGCACTGACCACTGTTGAAGGGTCAATGGGTCTGGATACGATAGTGCCCTCAAAGGATGCCTTTAATTCGGACTTTTCAAGTTCCACCAACAACGTATTAATCCGTGCTTGAGTTTGTTCAACCAGCGCCTTGGCCACTTGCGTGCTTTCATCAACTTCATTCAACCGTTGGGTAGACTCTAAATTCCTACTCACCAGTTCAGTCACCCGTTGTTGTGACTGTTTGGCTAAGCGCAAATCTGACTTAGCAGATTGCAACGCCGCTTCTAGCTCTTTCATAGACGCATCAAGTCGCTTGGTATCGAGCTTAGCAATCAGTTGCCCAGCAACAATGTGATCACCTTCATCCACCCAAATTTGCTGCACTTTTCCGGCTAGTTCAAACCCTAAATTTGATAGGTTTGCAGATTCCAACCGGCCATAAGCTAATTGCTGTTGTTGATAGTTATCTTGGGGTGAAAGTTTAACCACTTCCACCTGATGTATTTTTGCTTCTGAGGGCGGTGCAGTAACCTGCCCAGAACCTGCAGCGATCATTAATCCCACCACAGCCATGAGTGGCAATATAATTGCGATGGGAATTAGTAATGATTTAAACGATGGTTTATTCACTGATCAAGCCTACTTAAGATTGTTATTTTGTCTAACACGGTTTTGTATTACTATAGAGATTAATATATAAATACTAGACCGTCTAGTTTAGTAATTAACTTTTAATTTAAACAAGAGTAAAAAAGTGTCGCAATCGAAATCCGAAGTAAAGTCTAATTGTTTGAAAGTACAGACAAAAGTTGGCAGACCTAAAAGCGAAGAGAAGCGCGTTAATATTCTCTTGGCGGCAAGCGATTTATTTCTAAGTCAGGGATTTTCTTCTACGTCAATGGACCAAGTGGCTAAAAAAGCGGAAGTGTCTAAGCAAACGGTCTACTCTCATTTCAGCAATAAAGATGCATTGTTCACATCGGTTATTGCATACAAATGCGCCCAATATCAATTGGGCGAAGAACATATGCGGGATGTTGAGCAGGATCCCACTGAAGCGTTACTAACCTATGGCAACCAGATAATTAACTTGTTACAAGATGAGCAGTCTATCGCCATGCATAGAGTAGTAATCGGTGAGATCACTACCAATCCTCGTGTAGCAGAACTGTTTTATATCGCAGGTCCACAGCACGGAATCGAAATTTTACGCGAATTTTTTCAACAAAATGTACACCTAAAATTAGACAAAGCTAACGCTGAATATTGGGCCTACACATTTTTTAATATGCTAAAAGGTGATTTTTACTTATCCAGCTTGTTGGGTTTACCCTTTACTAAGTCAGAAGCTAAGCAAACTGAATTAGTGACGCGAACGGTTACCCATATCATTCAGATGATCTCAGCTGAAAACTAATTATTCGCATAAGCCCAGCACTCTAACTCTAACATCGATCCCATGGCTAACCCATCAGCTCCAAAAGCGCTGCGGGATGGCAATTTTTTAGGATTAAAATAAGTCACATAAACTTTGTTGAAGTCACTCCATTTTTCGATATCTTCAATCATTACTGTGCATTTAAACACATCATCCATAGTCAAACCGATCCCCTTCAATGTGGCATCAATGTTTTTCATTACTTGGTGAGATTGGTCAGTGATATTGTCAGCCAGTTTACCATTTTCGTCATTCGCAATTTGACCGGACAAATATACGATATTATCAACTTGGGTAGCTTGAGAAAAAGGCATATTTTCATTTGCTGAAGGGTAATACTTAACCTCAGCAAAACTATTAAAAAGAGTGCACGATAGTAAACTTAATATCCCGATTTTAGTCACTTTAAACATATCTAAGTTTTCCTTTTCACGATTTTTTAGTTGTATTGTTGAGGATTATTAAGCAATCCGAAACTTTGACATGCTAAGCTGTGATAGATACAAACAGCCTGATATTTGCATATATCCGTTTGCCTAAGAGCTGCTTTTTTGTTGGTTTTAACGAAGCTCACCATCGAGTCTCCCACAACCCAAAAATCGGTTCAAGAAAGATGAATCTAAATACGCTAGATTACGTATTTAATTAGATTAACTGGCTAAGCTGCCTTTCCGTCTGATTGCCTTGGGTGGGCGTTTTGCTGAATGTAAAAGTAAGTTATTTTCAGGGTTAATCAGTATTTGAGACTAAAATAGTTTGGTGGCACTGTGCTATGCCACACTTAACTAAGTTAACATTTAGGTTAAAAGTGGTACTTTAATGACAATTAATATCCGTATCTACATTGCGTTCTTTTTCGCCAGTATTTGTTTGCTGCCTTTGGCACAAGCTCAAGAATTCCCATTGTGGCAACAGTCAAAGACTACAACTAAAATTGATGCCCGATACAGGCAAACCGTCGCAACTGGAAACGAGCTGACGATCAATCCTATTGAATTCACTTCGCTGATAAACAATCAAACATCTGAATTTGAACTCTCGGTCCCCACTCCCGAGGGTGATTACCTTATCTTCAAATTACAGCAAGTTCGAGTAATGGCCGAACCTCTGGCAGAGAAATTCCCATTGGTCCGCTCGTTTACTGGCTACAACGTCAATAATCCACAAGATAAGGGCCGATTTGATCTTTCTCCGGACGGATTATCGGCAATGTTTAAAATCGATACACAATGGGCAATTCTGACGTTTGATAAACTAGGTAACACTCTAGATTATGTTAGTTACTGGGTGAAAGATGAAATCAACCCTGAACAGCAAAAGTCGCAACTGGCTCAGCAACAAGATTACTTAACCCTACCAGCAACCATCAAAACTGTGTCAAAAAAAGCGACATCTTTAGACCCAGATGCTGCTCGGGCGAATGGAAACGCTATCACAACTTATCGAATAGCGATTAGTACCAGCGGAGAATATACCACGGCAAATGGAGGCGAAGCTGGCACCATTGCCGAGTTAACAAAACTCATCAATCGGATTAATCAAATTCTATTAACTGACTTGGCAATCCAATTTGAGCTTGTGGCGAACAATGACAGAATTATCTATACCGATAGCAGTACCGACCCCTTCGTAAATGATGCAAGTGATGATTTAGAAGCCAATCAAATCGTTATCGATGATTTGATTGGCCCAGACAACTACGATATTGGTCATGTATTGAATACCGACTCAGGTGGCTTGGCAACTATCCAAAGTATTTGTATTGAGGACTTTAAAGCCCGAGGACAAACTGGTAGCAACAGACCCTTTGGCGAGAGCTTTTATACTCAATTAGTCATTCATGAATTTGGCCACCAGTTAGGTGCAGAACATACGTTTAACGCATCCAACGCCGCGGGCTGCAGTGAAGACCAACGCTCCAGAAATGCTGCCGTCGAACCTGGCAGCGGTTCGACTATAATGTCATATGCAGGTCTATGCTCTAGCCAAAATATACAAAACGATTCTGACGATTATTTTCACAGTTTTTCGGTGGAACAAATTCAATCACTGTTAAGTCGTAGAAATTGTGGTTCGACAGAAACCAATGGCAATGCGATTCCGATTATCAGTAGCTCTGAAATCAATCACAGCATACCAGCAAATACCCCTTTCGTTCTGACCGCTCAAGCCACCGACAGCGATAATGATTTGTTGACATATAGTTGGGATCAAGTGAATCCAGGCGGTTTTAACGGTGCCACTGAATCAGTGCAAGAAATGTCTGAAGACAATGGATTTAACCCGTTATTTCGTTCCTACCCACCTTCTGACGCATCGACTCGCTATTTTCCACAAATTAGTCAAGTGCTGAATGACTCAATTGGCTTTGGCGAAGCCTACCCCACCACCGAGCGCGCACTCACATTTGAGCTTTTAGTTCGAGATGGAAATGGCGGCGTGATTACGCAATTTGCGAATATCAATGTAGAGCCTACTGATACTCCTTTTTCGGTGACAACACCTATTGCCGACGCCCGTTGGATTGGCGGGCAAAGCCACCTAGTTGATTGGCAGGTTGCCGGCACAAATAGCGCTCCAATTTCATGTTCCGCAGTGGATATATTGCTTGATGCTGATGGCGATAACGTTTTCGAGTCGACTTTATTGGCCAATACAGCAAACGATGGTCAACAAAATGTCACCTCTCCTAGCACCAGTACAAGCAGCGCCCGCATAAAAGTAAGGTGTTCTGATAATGTGTTTTACGCGGTGAATCCTGGCAGTTTTGAAATAGTGCCCGGCAGTGATCCTGTCGCTCCTTTGATTACAGGACAAATCGAGCGAACCGAATTAGAAGATACAAGTTTTGTGATTAGCTTTGCTGACTTGTTAGTTGATGATCCGGATTCAAGCTATCCATCCAACTTCAGTTTGGATGTGTCACCAGGGGCAAACTACGTAGCAAACGAAACTAGCGTCTCACCAAACCCTGACTTTTCAGGAAGTTTAATCGTCAATATTTCGGTTAATGATGGTGTTAGTGATAGCAATGTTTTCCCATTTACGGTGCAAATAGAAGCCGTCAATGACGCCCCTGTAGCAGTGAATGACAGTATCACAATTGACCAAGATTCAGGGACGATTAACATTGATGTATTAAGTAACGACACAGATGCGGATCAAGATTCGTTAATTATTTCTGAAGTCACTTATGTAGGCTCAGGACGGGTCAGTATCAATAATGGGCAAGTCAGTTATACTCCTGCCAATGGTTATTTTGGTAGCGACAGTATTATTTATCGAATTGAAGATCCTAGCTTTGCCACTGATTCTGCAACCATTAGTATTACCGTTAACCAAGAAGTGCTTACACCCACGCCACTGCCAACACCGGATGATAGCTCTGGCGGTGGTAGTTTCGGTTGGTTGCTAATGTTACTAGCGGCTGCAAGGTTGAGAGGGCGCCGCTGTGCGTGTTGTGCCAAATGAGTAATCTAAAAATGAGCGCTGCGGCATTGCTAATGATTAGCACATCTGGCTGCATAACTGAAAAGGTCAGTAGTGTGACAAAGTCGCCAATTATCGAATCTGACACCCAAACGGAGTCACTCGCTAGGTTAACTTCAACACAACAAGCAGTAATTGATGCCGACGCAGCAGTTGCTCAGCAAAACTTCAAATTATTGGCCTTTACTAACAAAGTTATTAGCTTCCCAGGGGTAGATATGAACCTCTATCCTCTGGAGGTTTTGCAACAACAGTGTGGAATTAAGTACCTCTCTGGTAGCGGTGACACTTTAGCAATAGGTGAAAGTACCGAAACTAGGAAAGCCCTTAAAAACTATGCCACAACCTACAATTTGATTGTCTTGAAAGGCTGCCAATCATTTCATAAAAATAATCAGAAATAAGATTATCCGACAGCAATTTTTTGATAGACTCTCGAGCCAGCAACAGGATAAGCGCTATTCTCAGCCTAATCATTTTTCCTGTCATTAAACATAAGGGTATGCGATGAATTTTGAAGGTCAGCACATTCTTTCAGTCAATCAATTCGACCGTGATTCTATTCAGGCGATATTCGATGTAGCTGATAAGATGACACCCTACGCGCTTCGCCAAAAACGCACAAAAGTGTTGGACGGAGCTATTTTGGGAAACTTATTTTTTGAAGCGAGCACGCGAACCCGTGTTAGCTTTGGTACGGCATTCAATCTACTCGGTGGTGAGGTGCGTGAAACCACCGGTATGAGCAGTTCGGCGCTAGCCAAAGGCGAATCGTTGTTCGACACAGCCAGAGTATTAAGCGGATATTCCGATATTATTACCATGCGTCACCCGCAATCAGGTTCAGTATCTGAATTTGCTGAAGGCAGCCGCGTGCCGGTGATTAATGGCGGTGATGGCGCGAATGAACATCCCACTCAAGCACTGTTAGATTTATATACTATTAGCAAAGAACAGCAATATCATGGTGGGCAAATTGACGGTATTCATATCGCTATGATTGGTGATTTAAAATATGGTCGAACTGTGCATTCGTTATCTAAGCTATTGAGTTTATTTAATAACGTACGTTTCACACTTATTTCACCTAAAGAGTTGGCGATGCCTGAGTCAATATTGGATGTGATTCGCAGCGCGGGCCACAAGGTTAAAATAACCGATCAACTTGAAGGTAGTGTGGATGCCGACATTTGTTATCAAACTCGCATTCAAGAAGAGCGTTTTGAAACACAAGCAGAAGCAAATAAATATCGCGGAAAATTTCGTTTAAACCAAACCATTTATACTAAACACTTCCAATCTAAAACAGTCATAATGCACCCACTCCCAAGAGACTCACGAGCCGACGCGAATGAGTTGGACAATGACCTTAATTTACACCCCAATTTGGCCATTTTCAGACAAGCAGATAACGGCGTATTAGTTAGAATGGCGCTTTTTGCACTGACCCTTGGGGTAGAAAAGTTAGTTTCAAAATACGATCGTGACGTTCATTGGTATAGTTCAAAGAGATAATAAATTACATGCAAAAATCACAACAATTATTCGAGCAAGCACAAAAACATATCCCTGGTGGCGTCAATTCCCCAGTCAGAGCATTTAAAGCCGTTGGTGGCACTCCACCATTCATCGTTAAAGCCGATGGTCCTTATATTTACGATGCTGATGGCAAGCAATATATCGATTATGTGCAATCTTGGGGTCCAATGGTGCTAGGTCACAACAACCCTAAAATTCGTCAAGCAGTTATTAATGCAGCTGAAAATGGCCTTAGTTTTGGAGCGCCCACAGAATCTGAAGTGACCATGGCTGAATTGGTTAATAAACTAGTTCCGTCAATGGAAATGCTACGAATGGTCAACTCAGGCACAGAAGCAACCATGAGTGCTATTCGTTTAGCCCGAGGCGTAACTGGCAAAAATAAAATTCTTAAATTTGAAGGTTGTTATCACGGACACGCAGACTCGCTGTTAGTGAAAGCCGGCTCTGGTGCACTGACAATGGGTGTTCCAAGCTCTCCAGGTGTACCTGCGGATGTGGCAAAACATACCTTGACCATGGAATTTAACAATATTGATAGTGTGAAACAGGCGTTTGCTGAATTTGGTGATGATATTGCTTGTATTATTGTTGAACCAGTTGCGGGCAATATGAACTGTATCCCGCCCGTTGATGGATTTTTACAGGGTCTGAGAGACATTTGTGACCAATATCAAAGTGTTTTGATTTTTGATGAAGTTATGACCGGTTTCAGAGTCAGCCGTGGTGGTGCACAAGAGCTATATTCTATTGTTCCTGACTTGACCTGTTTAGGCAAGGTTATCGGTGGTGGCATGCCTGTAGGGGCATTTGGTGGTAAAGCTGAAATTATGCAACAAATCGCACCGACAGGCCCAGTCTATCAGGCAGGTACTTTATCCGGCAATCCTATTGCCATGGCAGCCGGGTTAGCATCACTAACACAAATTCAAGAGGCTGGTCTATACGACCGACTGAGCCTAGCAACCAAAACCTTAGCGGAAGGCATAAAATCTATAGCTTTAGAGCATGGGGTTCCGATGACCGTTAATTATGCTGGCAGCATGTTTGGTATTTTCTTTACCGACATAGATAAGGTAACCAATTATAAACAAGCAATTAATTGTGATACTGAGATGTTCAATCGCTTTTTTCATGGCATGCTATCAAGAGGGGTTTATTTGGCTCCGGCATCTTATGAGGCAGGTTTCGTTTCGGCAATGCATGATATGGATATCGTAGAAAAAACCTTACAAATTACCAAAGAAGTATTCGCTGAGTTAACAGCCTAATAGGTTTAAAAGTGATGCTGTGTTAGGTTGATTACGTTATTCATAAAAATAAGAAAAAGACGCAAAAATGTTGGAACAAATTTTACAACCTGTGCCGCTAGTTTTACTGGTTATTATTGTCATCATGGCAGTGGCATTGTTGCGTCTAAATCGAATCTTAAAACAACGAAACCTCGTTAACCTTTCGAATCAAACCGACGCGCAAATGGAAACGCAGGTGCAAAGTACCTTGCGCGCCAATGAAGCGGATCAGCGGTTTTTATCAAAAGCTGATGAAGCACTTCGCCTAACTCAAACCTTTCAAAAGTTTGTACCTCGACAATTTGTTGAACATTTTGCTAAACATGGTTCGGATACCTTAGAGCTTGGTCGAGCAGATGAAGATGAAGTAGCCATTTTGTTTTCCGATATTCGCGGTTTTACCGGTCTATCAGAAAAGATGACCCCACAAGAATTGATGAAATTTCTTAATTCCTATTTCTTGCGGATGAATGATCCTATTCATCAAAATGGTGGCTTTATTGATAAATTTATTGGCGATGCGATCATGGCATTATTTGACCATCCCAATGGTAGTAATCAAGATAAAGCAATAGATGCGCTTAATGCAGCTTTAGATTTGCGTTATGCGTTAAACGTGTATAACCAGCACCGAAGCAACAGTGGTTATCCACCTATCAACATAGGTGTAGGTATTCATTTCGGGCCCGTGATTATTGGCACAGTCGGCTCAGACGATCGAATGGATACGACTGTGATTGGTGACAGTGTGAATATCGCCTACCGTTTGGAATCACTGGCACCGAAATTGGGTGCCGATATCATAGTCAGCTCACAGTTACTTGCAACTGCAGATGCCAAAGCGAAGTTTACCTACAGGCTGCTTGATTGGGTTCGAGTCAAGGGACGTAAAAATCCTGTAGAAGTGTATGAAATACTCAATCACCTTCCTGAACAAAGTGTGACATTAAAATTGAAAACCGCGCCTTGGATCGAAAAAGGGGTTAATTATCGCAAGTCTCAACAATGGAACAAAGCATTAAGTTGTTTCGAAAAAGCACGTTTGTTAAATCCGAATGACCACTTGGTCGCCCATCACATAGAACAGTGTCACGCCCTAAAAAACACCCTAGTCCCCGCAAATTGGGACGGTGCAGCAGAACTCTAACGCCGACAAATTTCCCCGTAGCATGGCCTTTAGGCCATGGAAAAATCCAAACAGCTACGAGGCCGTAGCATGGCTAGGCCATGGAAAACCCAAACAACCACGGGGCTAAAGCTCCCGCCTACAATTCCAAACCTGTAGCATGGCCTTTAGGCCATGGAAAAACCGAACAACCACGAGGCCATGGAAAACCCAAACAACCACGGGGCCATGGAAAACCCAAACAACCACGGGGCCATGGGAAACTCCAAGCATCCACGGGGCTAAAGCTCCCGCCTACAATTCCAAACCTGTAGCATGGCCTTTAGGCCATGGAAAACCCCAAACAACCGCGGGGCCGTAGCACCCGCCTACAGGTTTGGCTTTTGCACAAAAAATCCCCACCAAATCAATGTATGGCGTTCAATGATTCTCATTCATCAGTAGGTTTGCTATATTGCGCTCAGTAGTAGCAAGGAGAGCCAGTCGTGGTTTCGAATTCCCCCCAACAAGATCCATCCGATAATCAAATTTGTTTCACCGCCATTTCTCCAATAGATGTGCCTTTCTCTTTAATTAGGGGATTTAACCGCAAATCTAACAATTTCAAAAAACTCATGACGTCTTTGAGTCAAAGAAAAGATATCGAGAGTGTAACTTGGCTCAATGATGGCCCCGAGTATGTAAACCTTGATAGTGATGTATCTTCAATGTCATTTTTCCTGTGGAAAACACAATGGGAAAATGTCGAGGTCAAGTTTCATATATTTCCAAATGAATTGGCGGTAGTGGAATGCCAACTGATCTTGCCTATTCAAGCTGATATTAAACAAATGGAATCACAAGTTCAGCAACAAGCCGAATTCGCTATACAACAATCATTGCCAGCCCTTGAGGCAGTTATTAAAGATATATATAACAGTATTAACAATCCACTGCTTATTAAACCTAGGTCTCGCTCGACCCGTCTATATTGGACCGCTCGTTCACTGAATATCCATAGATCACAACTAGAAAACACGGATATACGTCAATTAATACATCAGTGGCTAGCTGAAACGGAATGTCCACAAGACGCAGAAAAAATTTGCAATCTAATCAACTTCGACAGTGTCACAAGCGCTAATAGTTTTGACCAAGTAAAAACTGAATCCATGACTTGGTTAAACTACGTGATTGTTGATAAGCGAGCGAAAAGTGATCCACGCATAGACACCATGATACTTGCTCAATACTGCTACACAGCGCAAGAAAAATGTAACCTGCGCTTACATGAAGCTATCGCCCATGCATATATTGATGGCAATTTATTGGGTGCACAGAATCAACTTGAAGACAGTCGAATTCAATCAAAACTTCACCAAGTTTCGATAAATGAACACAAAAAATACTTAACTCGACAAAAACGGAAATACTTAGACGAAATTTTTGAATCTTGGGAATTCGATTTGTTGATAAAGAACGGCGATGATATGAAAGAGATTTGCTCAAACAAAATTGAAGAAGCAAATTCCAAACAAAGCAAACTTAATAGTATAAAAACCGATAGGATTTTATTCGCCATCAGTCTGTTCACCATTTTCGAATTATTAATATTTTTGTCTCAGCACAGTAGAGAGGTGATGTCCCGTCCGGCTCTAGATTACAACGACGAAAGCTCTTCTTGGATACTCACATTAATAGCTAGTTTAGATGCAGATACCATGTTTGGAATAGGAATTGGTTTGATGATTGCCCTTGCCTTTATTTATATGTCTGTTGCCAAAAGGAAACTGTAATCATGGGCAAAAAACTCCTTATTTTAGTCGCATTGGTTTTATGCTCAACGATGCAAACACAACGGTTATACGCACAAGACGTATCAATAGAAGTTTTGACAGATGTATGGGCTCCATACATTAATCCAGAAAGTGAACCTATGGGTCGAGCTGCAAAAGTGTTAGATACAATTGCCGCTTACGCACAAGCCAATGTTAAGTGGCGTTACGTGCCCTATAGAGACGCCGCATTGTTATTGGAAAAACAAAAAGCACAACTTGGTTATCCGTATTTTTATACACAGCAACGGGCAGAAAAACACTACTACTCAAAACCTATATTCTACCTCACGAGTCGACTCTATTTTAATCGTCACTTTGTGTCTTCTGAGTTAGCAAATAACAACTATGAATCCCTCAAAATAGCCAAAGTGGCTGGTTATAGTTATGGCGAAAAAATAGATAGTATTGTCACAGATGGCAAACAGTATGAAACCGAAGAAGATGCACTCATCGCTTTATTAAACAATGAAGTACAAATATTACCGATGACCGAAGGCGTAATGAACAACTTACTGGATACCCGATTTTCAGAGCAAAAACAGTTGATTATTCCAGTTGATGAAGTGAAAGATGAATCTAGTCTACATATTATTGCTAGTAAAACAGCCGAAGGCAAGGCATTAATTGAAAAGTTTGATCAAGCCATTACGATGCGACTCAATGGCGAAGATGCACAGTTGCAACCAACTCAAAACCTTAAGCAACAAGTCGATTTAGCGACATTAGTAACATCAGAAGGGTTTCCGGCAATACTTGGAGAATTTACCAATCAAAACGGTAATATTGATTATTACACCATTCCAATAGGAACCAAAGTTATCGTTCTTCAATGGAGTTCAAAAATTCTAAAACCATCACATTCAGACCGCATTTATAAGAACATGATGGAAACCAGTAAGGTTGTGATTTTAAATGGCCCCCATGTAGGCAAAGAATTGCGAGTTAAAAACATGCATATTCAGTTAGAGCCATGATTACAATAGGCTTAGGATGGATAGGTACGGTTTTATATTTACTTAACCATGCATACTTATCCTTAGTAACAAACTGGTCGCCAAGAGTCTATTACGCGGGTAATTTGGTCGCGGCCACTAGCCTGATAATAAACTCACTATTGGTTTCATCATGGCAAGCTGTCGTAATAAATGGATTTTGGGCTGTCATTAGCTTGTTATTACTGCTGAATATCACCCTAAAGAACACACCAATCACATTTCGAATGATGGCGGTTGCCGTAGCCTTTATGTGGATAGCTGCCCTGTTAGCTTTATTTTATCAACTTGATTTGTCGATTCGTATCTTAGGTTGGACATCGGCATTAGTTTTTGGCGCCGCTTATTTGCTATTTTGCGCGCAGAAAATGACGCAAAAAACCTATTTGTATTTAAATGTTTATGCGGCCTTAGCACTAACACCGCAATTGTGGATAGATAAAAACTACCCTGTACTCACCTTAGAAGTCATTTGGGCATTGATTTCTATTCATGGTGCATTGCGTCAGCCCGACAATGCCCATTTAATCGACTAGTAAATATTGTCACGAGGCCGTAGCATGGCCTTCAGGCCATGGAAAAACCAAACAGCCAAGAGACCGTAGCATGGCCTTTAGGCCATGGAAAACTCCAATCATCCACGAGGTCGTAGCAAGGCCTTTAGGCCATGGAAAAACCCAAACAACCGCGGGACCGTAGCATGGCCTTTAGGCCATGGAAAAACCCAAACAGCCAAGAGGCCGTAGCATGGCCTTTAGGCCATGGAAAACTGCAAACATCCAAGAGGCTAAAGCACCCGCCCTCAATCCCTTAAACTCTACGACCTATGTCTTATTGTTTGCATTAGGGGTTAATGACATTCTAATCAAAATACAATGGCAAAGGTTGTTATAATGAACACAGCAAACCGTTTAAAACTGATTGGATTAGCCGCTTATTTACTCGCAATGTTTGCGCTGCAACAAGTGGTCATCATTCCATTAATTGCTTTACTTTCCATTGTGGCGATATACAAAAGTAAGTCTGAAATTATCAAGTCCCATGCTAAATATATCATCTCAGTATTTGTCGTTGTGATTTCAGTAGTATTAGTCACGGCTAATGTGTTTAGCGGTGAGCAACAGGTGTTTGCTGCTATGGTTGCTATTGGCATAGCCTTTATCATGTTGGCTTATGGCGCATTACGAATAGGATTTTCTAAAAAGCCATTCGCGAATCGATTAACCACCAATTTGGAATAACGTTAAAAATATAATTGCTTTAAAAAGACCAATGGAGGTGTCGGCTATCGGCACGACACCTGACACCTTGCGGTCTGTTTTACTTGTCTTTATTAGCTTTAATAAAGTTAAGTGAAGGGGCAAAAAACGCAGCACCGGTTTCTGCTACAGTAAAATCCAATAACCTATCATATACGCCGTTTTCATCGCCAAACACCATACTGCTTAACATCTGCGTAAATGGTTTAGGACTGTTAGCCAATGATACAAAAAATAGTCCTTTCACCGTCATATCACCGTAAGGCATGCTTTGCCGCAATATCTCAAGGCTATTTCCGTCAGCATCCTTAATTCCCGAGCGTTTGACATGTGAAAATGCGGGTTTATCTTCGCGAGCATATTCGACGTTGTCCTCTTTGGTGCGACCAATTATATCTTCTTGGTTTTTAACCGGTAGTCTTTGCCAACGATCCATATGGGTTCGGTAACGTTGAATATGAATATAACTACCGCCAGCAAAATC
Source organism: Alteromonas sp. M12 (assembly GCF_037478005.1). Lineage (NCBI taxonomy): Bacteria > Pseudomonadati > Pseudomonadota > Gammaproteobacteria > Alteromonadales > Alteromonadaceae > Alteromonas > Alteromonas sp. M12. Next base: position 4,104,270 of record NZ_CP144164.1, read on the forward strand.
GGGATCTTTATCGCCAACTACGGCTACAGTTCGTTTGTGCATGCCCTTGGGGTTTTCTGTGCCATCTACAAAACCAATCAAGTCCCGCCCATCTAAATAGCGGAATCCTTTAACTTCCTCGAATAACTCCACATGTCCTTTGAGCAACTCACACACCTCACTACCTATGGCAAAACAAACGTCCGCTCGGTCAGCACGGATTTGAATAAATAAATCACATGGTGTTGCTGGCGCATTGCGATCATCACACTCCATATCTGGAAAAGGCGCGAGTTCCATTGGAATTAGGCCCGGATATAAGTCAGTCCAATAACTAGTGCCAACCGCTATGATACCCGACACCATGGCCTCATAATGCTCCTCATCATAGTGTTCAAATACATTGAGGATATGAGCCAGTTTTGCGCGTATCACTTGCGCATCATCATCGATAACATTAAACATCAAATATTGCGCATGTAAATTGGGTTCTGCGCAAATGCCTTTTTGGGGTTGTGTCATATTTTTCTTGTTCTTTTTTATTAATAGAAGAGCATTGTAAGTTCAGTTAATAGCCGGCAGCTTGGCCATCTTTCCGGCTTTCAGAGGCGCCAAAGTATACACCAGTTTTGCTGTCTCTAAGAATAGCTTGATAACCACCAAAGCTGCCAGATACATCTCGTAATATATGTCCCTTTTGCACTAATTCTCGTCGAGTCTTGGCTGAAAAACCGCTTTCGAGGCTCACATAGCCCCCATCTTCCATCAAAGTACCTGTCGGTTGGCTTGAACCACTGTGCAGTATTCTTGGTGCATCTCCAGCTTCTTGCAGGTTCATTCCAAAATCAATTAAATTGACTATTATCTGGGCATGCATTTGTGGTTGTGTACCACCACCCATTACTCCAAAACTCAACCAAGGTTTGCCATTTTTTGTCACAAAAGCAGGAATGATAGTGTGGAATGGTCGTTTCGCTGGTTCATAAACGTTAAAATGTCCTTCTTGCAGAGAAAACAGTTCACCGCGATCTTGCAAGATAAATCCCAAGCCTGTGGGTGTCATACCTGAGCCCATCCCGCGATAATTGGATTGGATAAGCGATACCATATTACCGTCTTTATCTGCGGTGGTTAGGTAGATAGTATCGCCTTCATTGAGGCCGGCATCATAACGATTGGCTGCCTTTTGTTGATTCAGTAGCTTCACCCGTTGTTGGGCATATTGTTTGGATATCAGCCAATCAGTTGGAATCTGATTAAATGCCGGATCGGCGTAATATTTTGCGCGATCTTCAAACGCCAGTTTTTTAGCTTCTACAAATGTATGAATGTATTCAGCCGAACCAAAGCCCATTCCTTCGATATCAAACTGTTCAAGCATATTTAAAATTTGCAAAGCCGCAATGCCTTGCGAATTTGGTGGCAATTCCCAAACATCATAGCCACGATAATTACTCGAGACGGGTTCTACCCAAGTGGATGTGTGACTAGCTAAATCCTCATAACTAAGGAATCCACCTTGCGCTTTCATATAGGCGGCAATAGTTCGAGCGATATCACCTTTATAAAAAGCATCGCGACCACCTGTGGCTATTTTTTCCAATGTGGCGGCTAAATTCTGATTTACGAATATTTCACCTTTTTTAGGTGTTGAACCATTGGGCATATAAGTATCGGAAAATCCCTCATACTTACTTAAAATTGGCGCGCTACGTTGCATGTACCAAGCAATAAGTTCGCTTACTGGAAAGCCTTTTTTAGCATACTCTATGGTTGGAGATAAGATACTAGTCATCGGCAATGAACCAAATTTACCGTGTAGTTCAAACCATCCATCAACAGCGCCAGGAACGGAAACCGGCAAAGGACCATGGGATGGAATCTTTTCCATACCTTGCTCTTTAAAGTATTCTAACGTTAACGATTTAGGCGAACGGCCTGAGGCATTTAATCCATAAAGCTGCTGCGTTTTTGCATCCCAGACGATAGCAAACAAATCACCACCAATTCCATTGCCGGTTGGTTCTACTAAGCCCAGCATGGCGTTCGCAGCAATAGCGGCATCAATAGCGTTACCACCTTGCTTTAAGATGTCTAAGCCAACTTGCGTGGCTAATGGTTGGCTAGTGGCAACCATACCATTGGTCGCTATAACCTCAGAACGTGAAGCGAAGGGTTCACCAGTGATACGATCATAGGCTGAACTGTATTGACTGAATACAATCAATGAACCAAAGATACACGCAAGAAATCTCATTAAACCACCCTTTATACTATTTGATGATTTAAAGGATACGCTTTGCGACCATTGGTTTAAAGAAAATATAAACGCAAGTGGTGTAAAAGCACTTTTCTATGCTTTAAAGCCTATTCATTAACGTCCTCAAAATTGACTACTCCCTCAGTTTTAGCATCATCTATGCTGACTTCTTGAATTTGTACAAAGCCTACTTCGTCATCTAACTCTGGATCATCAGTAAGATCGCAACTGAGTGCCAGCGTGTAACTTCCATAGGGAACAAAACCAATATCAAAGGGGTAAGTAGTTTGTGAAGCATCAAAATAGACACTTGTACTGGCAAAAGGAAGAACCTGTTCTAAACCACCATTATCTGCCAATTTACTAGATTCTAAGTTCATGCCTTCATACAAATACACAACCGCAGGAGAGCCATTGATATCAGCTAACGGCTCACATAATTGATTAATCAAAAGCGTTTCTGAAACTTGCCCCTTGATTTGCCCAGCTTGCTGATTATCTACCAACCTTATTCCAGTTGATTGTAAAAAATATTCATCTTGTCCCACGGGGTTGGTCAAGGCGTTTCGTAAATCGAATTCAACCGTAAAATCTGCTGTGTTGTTTTCAGTTACAGTAAACCCGTCAAAGGTGATTTCATTGGATGCGATGGTTATCGGATTTTTTGTATGCTTTAGTTTATCTACCGTGTATGAACCATCTGTCATACCAAGGCTTATTTGAGAGTATTGACCGGCTTGTATATTAATCTCTTCTACTAGCGGTATTGAGAGACTACCAGTGTACTCAAGAAGGTCAATTCCAACCGCATTAGGCACCACATTATTGGTATCATCCAAACATAAATCGTTGGCCGTAAGAGCAAACTCTGGATCACCAACTTTGAAAGTAAGATCTTCTTCCTCGCCTTTGAGGGTAATAGTCGAAAAACACAAAATTACATCTGCTAAACCGTCTGCTGGTGCATCACTCACGGCTAAGGAAAAAGACGGTAGAGTGGTTTTAACGGGAGCGGCAAAAATCGGCAAAGCATCATCATTAGAACCACAAGCGGATAGCATTGCAATGAAACAGAGTAAAGACACATGAAGGGGCTTTATAATCATAATTTCTCCTGAAAAAGTCACGTCAGTTTTCAAAATGTCTATAGGCATCTGACAACTAACATTGATTTAGTTCAGAGCAGGAAGGATACCAAGAGTGTTAAAAACTGTGTAAGTTCAAGATATTCAGATAGTTACAATTAACTTCGAAAGGATGATTCAGAATAATCAGAGCTGAGCATAAAAAAAACCCCGCTGATTAGCGGGGTTTTGTCTGTTTTTAACAACAGTAGGACGATGTTGTTATTATTCTGATTATTCTTATTTTTTTATTCGCCCTCTGTGTTTTTCTTAAAGAGTAGGTATTAAGAACGTCCACCAGTGAAGTCTGGGTATGCTTCCAAACCACATTCGCCAATATCTACACCTTCGAACTCTTCTTCTTCGCTTACACGAATACCGATGATAGCTTTAAGTATTAACCATACAACCAAGCTAGTTACGAATACCCATACAAAGATTGTGATAGCACCGATGATTTGACCAGAGAAAGAAGAACCATCATTTGTAATAGGTACTAGTAGAAGTCCTAAAAGACCTACCACACCGTGAACAGAGATAGCACCTACTGGATCATCAATTTTCATTTTATCTAGAGCAACAATGCTTCCAACTACCAATAGACCGCCGATAGCTCCGAACAAAGTAGCTTGCAGTGGAGTTGGAGTAGAAGGCTCTGCAGTAATAGCAACCAAACCAGCTAACGCGCCGTTTAAAGCCATAGTAAGGTCAGCTTTACCAAACAAGATACGCGCTAGAATAAGTGCAGCAACTAGGCCACCAGCAGCAGCAGCGTTAGTATTCATAAATACTACAGCAACAGCATTAGCACTTTCTACAGTCGCTGTCGCAAGAACAGAACCACCGTTGAAACCAAACCAACCCATCCACAGGATAAATGTACCTAATGTTGCTAACGGTAAGTTAGCGCCAGGAATCGCATTAATTTTGCCATCGGCAGTATATTTACCTTTACGAGCACCTAGTATCAACACACCAGCTAAAGCAGCTGCAGCACCGGCCATATGTACAATACCTGAACCAGCAAAGTCAGAGAAACCTAAGTCACCAAGTGTATACATACCGAATACAGAAGCGCCACCCCAAGTCCAAGAACCTTCCATTGGATAGATGAAACCAGTTAAGATTACGGCAAATGCAAGGAAAGACCACAATTTCATACGCTCAGCGACCGCGCCTGAAACGATAGACATTGCAGTTGCAACGAATACTACTTGGAAGAAGAAGTCTGCTGAAGGAGCATAGGTAGCAGGTTCTGCTTCACCCGTTGCGCCGTCACCTACGATTCCGCTAAGGAACAATGTGAAGTCGTCTCCACCGTACATAATTGAGTAGCCACATACCATATACATGATACAAGCGACTGCGTACAAAGTAATGTTTTTAGTTAATATTTCAGTGGTGTTTTTAGCACGCACTAAACCGGCTTCTAGCATTGTAAAGCCAGCTGCCATCCACATGACTAAGGCGCCACATATCAAAAAGTAAAAGGTATCTAGTGCATACCCAAGTTCGAATGTAATTTCCATGATTTTCTCCTGCCCTGCTACTTAAATGGCTTCGCCGTCAGTTTCACCCGTACGGATACGTACTGCATGCTCTAAGTCATACACAAATACTTTTCCGTCTCCAATCTTGCCCGTTTTCGCTGCGCTAACAATAGCTTCAACTAAACGTTCAACATGATCGTCTTGAACCGCAATTTCCAGTTTAACTTTTGGTAAAAAGTCCACTTGGTATTCTGCACCACGGTACAATTCGGTATGACCTTTTTGACGTCCAAAGCCTTTCACTTCAGTGACAGTCAAACCATCAATGCCAATCTCTGAAATGGCTTCGCGAACATCATCAAGCTTGAAAGGCTTAACTATCGCAGTTACTAGTTTCATTGTGTTACTCCCGGTATTTTGAATTTGTTTTTATTGAAACGCTCCATTCTTAAAACAAGTCTTATGCCACTAATGTTTACACATAAAAATCAAAGACTTAGATTAAAAAAAGCAGATTAAACAGTCAACTTACGCACCAATTGTGTGCAAATACCTATTTTTGCACGTTCTGGGTGCGCTGTCTGGATGTATTTCGAAAGTGTTGCTTTTAGGGAACTAAAGGAGGTACTGCAAGTCTATTGTCGAATCAAGTTCACAAATATTAATGCTGGATAGCGCTCACCTTGGATTTTGAACGTCAACAACACCTTCCAACCAAAACGAAAAACAATTCTCTACGAAAAGTGTTGTTTATTTCCGTGCTTGCTCATGGCCTGATTGGTTGGTGGATTTTGTCTCAACAACGAATTATTATCCCAACAAAAATCGAGCAAGAGGTTTCTGCGATCAACGCCAAACTCGTATTTTTGCCAGCGCCAAAAGTTGTGGAAGAAGCTGCCGAAATCGAAACTGTTGAACCGTTATCTGAACCAGAAGCGCTGGCCAAACCTGATGATAATCAACAAAAACAACAAGCAGACCAAGTTATTGAAGACGTAGAAGTAACTGAAATAGAAGTGTCAGAAACGTTACCACCAGCAGATACCATCGAACCTAATGAAGCGCCCGAAATTGTTGAACAGGTAACACCGCAAATCCCCCCTATTGAAAATGATTCAAGACGGGAAGATTTGCCTTCGATTGATTTTCCAGACAAAACTAACACTGACACTCAGGTTGAGACCTCACGAAACTTAGCGCAAAAACATTTGTTAGATCACTCAGCCCAAGCCAATCAACGCATGGCTGAACAGGAGGCGCAGCGCTATCGTCAGCAAAGAGAGTCGCCTGATTTGAATTTACCTAAGTTTGATCCCTTTAAAACGGACGATGAAAAACTAAGAGAAAGTAACTCGGTACGAGTGGATTGCAGCTCAACAGTAAATAAAACCATTGCCGTTTTATCCACCTTTACTGGTGGTAGTTTAGATTGCAGTAAACCGACCGATTTAGCGCCGTTCTTAGACAAACATGTGAAAAAACCAATGCCCCCCAAAGACAAACGTTAATGTCAGTTTTGAATATTAATAATTAACTTTTTGGTTAATTACCAAAAAGCCTTTCCCAAAAGCTCTTGCGCTCTTGGATCTTCGGATTTTTGGTATCACATTTATCGGCTCGTTTCGGCAGCACTTCTAATATGGCTGGCAAACTCATGCTTGTTTGACATCCCGCTTGCGTCGCTCTACCGGTTTGCGGATTAAAATGTGCGATCCCTAAACCTTTAGGGAAGCGACGAACGAGTGACTTAGGTTCTTGCAATAACTGGAAATCCATAAATAATCGCAATGCACCACTGGCACCAGTTAACCCGGTACTTTTGTTATCATCAGTGCCAATCCAACTGGTTACTAATATATTTTTGTCGTAACCACTGAACCAACTATCTCGATAATCATCAGTTGTACCGGTCTTGCCGGCCATATTAATCGTTGGAAAACGCCGTCTAATTTGTTTCGCGGTGCCCTCTAAGGTGACTTTATGCAGCGCGTAATTCATCAAATAAGCTACTTTTTCATCGATGATTCTAGTGGCCTGAGAAGAAAATGAATACATTAATTGGTCATCTGCAGACATGATTGCGTTAACTGTATGAAGAGGGATTTGCACGCCATTATTTGCAATCGTCTGATATACCTGATTGACTTGAATAGGCGATAAATCTAGGGCACCTAAGGTCAATGCAGGATATTGGGTAATAGGTTCAGTTACCCCTAAACGCTTGAGTGTTTGAGTAATATTTTCTAAGCCTAGTTCCATACCTAAGCTTACAGTGGGAACATTCAGTGATTGTGTTAATGCTGTATACAATGGCACTTGACCACGAAACTTTTTATCTGCATTTTGCGGCTCCCAAGTTTCCCCACCTTCACTGGGTAATTTGATTGGATCATCGAACAGAGGTGTGGCCAGATTATATTCTTCTGGATGTTCTAAAGCAGTGATATAAATTGCTGGTTTGATTAAAGAGCCTATGGAGCGTTTCGCATCCAATGCTCGATTAAAACCACTAAAACCGGTGTTGCGATCTCCTACCATAGCGCGAATTTCACCACTATCAATGTCAGTGACTACCATAGCGGCTTGTAAATTCTCTAATTTACGTTGCTTCTCAATACTGGTTAATCCACCAGACAGGGCGGTCTCGGCTTTGCGCTGAGCGTTTGAGTCAAGGGACGTAAAGAGTTTCACACCAGAATCACGAATATCTGGATTATCTAGAATAGTACGTAATTCTCGCCCTACTCTATCCATGAAGGCTGGATGTTTCCCCCTAACCAGAGTTGCGCCAGTGGCGACTTGAATTGGCTTATCCAACAACTGTTCAAAGGTTGTTTTGTTAATCTTTCCAGCTTCAAACAGCAGCCTCAACACCAGATTACGTCGCTCAATGACACGCTCAGGATGACGCCTTGGATTGTAATAAGACGGCCCTTTGATCATACCAACTAGGGTGGTCATTTCTTCTAGATTTAGTTCGTTTAACGGCCGATCGAAATAGAAGTAACTGGCCAAACCAAATCCATGCACCCCAGTATTCCCGTTTTGTCCTAAAAACACCTCATTTAAATAAGCTTCCATTATTTGATCTTTGCTATAACGGGCATCGATCAATATTGACATAAACGCTTCTTTGATTTTACGGGTTATCGACTTTTCATTGGTTAAATACATGTTCTTAACCAATTGCTGGGTCAAGGTACTGCCACCTTGCACCGCGCGTCCCGCTGAGATATTAGCAATCAAAGCCCGTAAAATTGAAAGCGGAGCTATTCCATGATGCTGATAAAAATCCTTGTCTTCTACCAGAACTAAAGCTTCAACTAGTTCTTTAGGCACCTGACCCAAAGACACCAACATACGATCTTCTTTCCCCTCACTGATCAATCGTGTAACTAACCATGGCTCTAAACGGAAACTATCAATTTGTTTGCCACTATTGAGGTTAACAATGCTAGACACACGCCCCGATTTAACGGTCAGAGATAAAGCTGTCTCGGCTTGAAAGCCATCAGGAAAATGGAACGCTCGACGATAAACTTCGAAATGATTATTGTTGTACTGATATTCACCAGTGCGACTCGCTTTAGCAACCCGTCGATACCCCAATAGCGTCAGCTCTTCTATAATTTCTTTACTGGTGATTTCTTCTTTTAAGCTTAGCACCAAAGGACGAGCATAAATTTGCGCGGGAACTTGCCATTTATTACCAGAAAACTGATGGGCAATAATAGCATCTAAATAAACCATGTAGGCACACATAGCAACGACGCAAACCAGAAACAACTTCCAGAAATACTTGCGGAACCAAGGTAAGGGATTCAATTTTTGGGCTAATGACATGGCTGAATAAGGGGATCTTTGTTGGGGTTATTTTCAAGAAGCCAGTATATCAGTGCAACGTGGTTGGCTCAAACAACTAACGCTGGAATACTATACTGCGACATATTAGGCTTGAGCACTACATATATTTCTTAACGCGCGTTGTTGCTTGTGCTGTCGCTGGATTGTCGGGCCAAAAATGTTTGGGGTATCGGCCTTTCATTTCTTTTTGAATTTGGCTGTAGCTACCTTGCCAAAACCCTGCAAGATCTTGGGTTTTCTGCAATGCTCTACCGGCTGGTGATAGCAGTGTTAGGGTTATTGGTACTTTGCCATTGGCAACACAGGGTGAACCATCGTAACCATACATATGCTGCATTTTCACTTGCATTTCAACTTGTTCATCGGCTGAATATACTAGTTTACAGTCTTGCCCTGTTGCGTCTTTCATTTTAAGTGGATAGTGATGATCTAGTTGTTGTTGCTGCTCCCAAGTTAATCGATTTTTTAAGATAGTTAACCAATCTAACTGCTGTAGCTTATTGCCTGTAACTATGCCATCGAGAAAAGGTTCCAACCATTCTTCGAGCTCAGCCAACAAGCTAGTCTCTGAGAAATCAGGCCAATGCTCACCTTCCACTTTACGAGCCAAACTTACTCGATAAATAAACGTCCAAACCTTCTCTTTCCAAGGTAAAAATGAAAGTCCTTGTTGTTTGATTTGCGCCATCAATATTTGCACGCATTGCAGCCCATCTGAGGCTTCGATTTGTTTTTCCCATAGCGTAATAGCGCCGAATGTTTGTTTTTCTCGCGCGACAACTTTTGCCAATGTATGGGACCAACTATATTCACTTTGTCGTTTAAAATGATGTTTAAATCGCTCAAAAACCAAGTGTTCGTCTATTGGTTCGGCCATTTGTATGAGTGCATCAGCCTGGTCACTGATGGTTAATTTGGTCACGATAATCCATTTACTCAACGCACTAGTGCCTTGATCTTTTGAGTTGAAGTATTTAGCTCCTGTTCCATTTACTAGCTGATAAGTTCCATTGTCTCGCAAGCGACCTATCTGATCAGGATATGCCACACTTAACAGTTCACTGAGATTCCCCTTTTCAAGGCTTACCGAACGGCTATCACAAGAACATCCAAGCCGTTTTGCCCAACGTTTTGCTTGCGTCCAAATAGGATGCGAGGGCTGCGTGAGTAGAAAACGTAAATGCTGACGTAGCTGGGTTTCTCTTCGCAGTTCACTAATGGGACGAAATTCAAGCATTGCCACCAATAAGCACGCTAGCGCTTTTTGCAAGGGCTGCCCTTTTTGACTGTCTACTAACATCCCAGCCAATCTTGGATGGCAACCAAAGCCGTTCAACGCTCTGCCATGGGGGGTTAATTTAGCGGAGGAATCTATCGCACCTAATAACGATAACACCCATTTTGCATAGTCGAGTTGAGAACGACTAGGGGTGTCCAACAAAGGTAATTCAGATAATTCACTGCCCCAGACTTTTGCATCTAAATACAAGCCACTAATATCTGTTTCTAAAATTTGCGCGGGGCGCTGTGCAATTAAACGTTGTTGAGTATCCTTAGACCACAATCGGTAACAATCTCCAGCAGTTAAACGCCCCGCCCGACCTGCCCGCTGAGTAGCTGAGGCTTTAGAAATTTGTTTGCTGCTTAACTGCTCGATGCGCCGCTGCCAATTAAAACTTGCAACATTCTCTAAACCAGAGTCAATTACCACTTTAATACCGTCGATGGTTAAGCTAGTTTCAGCAATATTGGTTGCCAGCACAATTTTGCGCATGCCTTGTTTAGCCGGTCGTATTGCTAAACGCTGCTTTTGTTTATCCAGTTGTCCAAACAAAGTATAAGTTTCAATATCTTGTTCAAAGTATTGCTCACACAATTGTTGCGTTGCCAATATTTGTCGTGCACCGGGCAGAAAGACAAGAATATCGCCATCGTGGCTATTCACTGCTTCTTTGATAATCTTAAAAACATGTTGCTCTAAAAGAGTACTTTTATCTCGTGGTCGGTAATGGCTAGTGACCGGAAAACTGCGGCCATGACTTTCCAATTGTTTGGCATCAGGCAATAAATTAGCCACCGCTGCTGCATCCAAAGTCGCCGACATTACCAATAACCGTAAGTCATCACGGAGCGCTTGCTTTACTTCCAAACATAACGCTAAGGCAAAATCAGAATGGATATTCCGCTCATGGAATTCATCAAATATAATCAGTCCAACATTGGCTAACTCTGGATCGTTTTGCAACATACGGGTAAGCAACCCTTCAGTAACAATCTCCAATCTAGTGTGAGCACTTACTTTAGTTTCACCTCGCATACGATAACCGATGGTGTGCCCAACGGTTTCATTTAGCTGCTCTGACAAATAGTTGGCGATCGACGTCACTGCTATTTGTCGCGGTTGCAGCATAATGATTTTCTGATCAGCAAATTTAGGATGTTGTAGCAGTTTCAAAGGCAAATATGTGGATTTACCCGCTCCAGGTGGAGCCACTAAAATCACATCTTGATCTTCAATGTATTTTTCTAATGCTGGCCAGCAAGTTTCTACAGGTAACACGCAGTCAAACCAAAAATCCTCTATAATCACCCCATTCTATCGTTGCTGGAGTTTCAATGCGCTACTTTTTAGGATTTGATTTAGATGCCAAATCAAAAATTGCATTAGATGATTGGCGCAACAAAGCCTTACCGAGATTTGAGCGCTGCGTGCCTGCTAAAAATTTTCACATCACTAGTGTGTTTCTAGGACAAGTTAGAGAACAACAATTAGACCACCTTTGTTGTGCCATACAAGAAAGCCAATTTCAAAATTTTAGCCTGCAAATTGATACCTTAGGTTATTGGTCAAAACCGAAAATATTATGGCTCGGTAGTACCCAAATTCCAGAGCACATGTTGCAAACGACAAAACGGTTGACCGAATATGCACAACAAGCAGGACTGAACTTGCCCATTAGAGAGTATATTCCTCATATCACCCTAGTTAGAAACGCTAAAAACAATCCTCCGGCGCCACTATATGAACCAGATTTCGAGTTAAAGATAGATCAATTGCATTTATTTGAATCTGTTAGTGGCAAAAACGGGGTGCAATACCCTATTCGACAGACTTGGCCTTTGCATCGTCCCATTCGCCCAAGATAAACTTTTATGTAATTCCAATAAGTGCTTTACCTCAGGCCTATTCCGGCAGCACAATAAGGGGATTAGTAGTAAGTCCGATTTAACAAGAGTAATTTATTCATGCAACAAACCTTCAGGCTGGTAATCGATTGTCCCGATCAAGTAGGATTAGTCGCTGCTGTGAGTCAGTTTTTAGCTGATCATCAAGCCACTATTGTAGAAGCAAGCCACCATACAGACGCCAAATTAGGGCGCTTTTTTATGCGTCATGAAATAAAGACTGACACGCTGAAATTGACTTTAGAGAGTTTCAAACAGGCCTTTGAACCCATCGCTAAACAATTTTCAATGAAGTGGAAAGTATCCGATTCCTTGCAAAAACAAAAAGTGGCTTTGCTTGCCAGCCATGAATCTCATTGCCTCATTGATATTCTGCATCGCTGGCACAGTGGTGAGCTTGATTGTGAAATACCTTGCATCATTGCGAATCACCCGCAAATGAAACAATTTGCAGATTGGTATCGAGTACCTTTCCATTGGGTAGATTTCAAAAATCAAGACAAAGCAGTGGCCTTTGCCCAAGTTGAAGCTTTACTAGAAGAGTATCAAGCAGATCTCACAGTACTTGCGCGATTTATGCAAATTGTGCCTGACAACTTATGTCAAAAATTAGCAGGCAAAGCTATCAATATCCACCATAGCTTTTTGCCGTCCTTTGCCGGAGCTAAACCTTATCAACAAGCCTATGACCGCGGTGTTAAACTGATTGGCGCGACTTGTCATTATGTGACAAAAGACTTAGATGAAGGGCCAATTATTGAGCAAGAAGTGATACGCATCAGTCACAGTGACTCGGCTGAAGATATGGTTCGTAAAGGCAAGAATTGTGAAAAAGCCGCGTTAGCCAATGGCGTTCGTTACCACTTGCAAGATCGCGTGATTATTCACAAAAATAAAACCGTTGTATTTGCATAAATTAAGGGCTTAATGATGTCTATTTATTTGGTCCGCCACGGTGAGACAGACGGCAACCGAAATAGGATTGTACAGACGCCAGAGACTCCGTTATCCGCTCATGGTCAGCAACAAGCAAAAGATTTGGCCGATGCTTATCAACACCACGCTATTTCTAGAATATTGTGTAGCGATCATACTCGCACCCAGCAGACAGCAAAGCCGGTTCAGCAACTATTGGGCTGCGAATTAGTTTTATCGGAACTGTTACAGGAACGTAATTTGGGAGCGCTCAGAGGAACCCCTTGGAAGCAAATTGACTTTGATTTTTTAGCCGCCGATTATCAACCCGAAAATGGCGAAAGTCAGCACCAATTTGGTCAACGTGTTGAGCTAGCGTGGCAACACATTATTGAGCAGGCGAACGCGGTAGAAGACAGCTTGATGGTCATGACTCATGGCTTGGTCTTACGATATATTTTAGAACACATTTTAAAAATTGATCGGCTGAGTTTAGAGCGCGCTGGATTTGAAAATACCTGTGTAACCCAGATAGCTAAAAACGATTTCAGTAAAATTCAGTTACTTTGTGACATTAAACATTTACGTCAAACAGTCGTAAAGGGGGCTGCGGTTTAGCACTGCGAACTTAGCGTTAGAAAAATGCGGCGTAATTAACATTTAGCTTATTATCGATTAATCCGTTGTCAAACAAAGTGCCAAATTCATCGTTAGCATCCCAATGGTGACTACTCAATGCGATATCCACCTGATGGTCATCTCGGATGCCTTTGAAACGACTGCTAATCTTATAAATTTTACTTTTCGGTAAGGCGAGCTCTAATCCCTGAGAAGTACTAAATTCAGGCGCAGATTGCAGGATGACACCCGCACTTAGACTAATTTTACGATTGACACTATAGCGTGGTAAAAAAGAGTAACGCTTAAGACTGATTTTTTGGCTATTGATGCCCCACTGCAGCTTACCGTTCGCATAGCTCATACCGCCTTCAAATGACAAACGTTGGTTAACCGGTTGACTAAATGTTAATTCATATTCCCGATGACGACAGCCATCAAATTTAATACGAGATTTATTAAATTCAATTTTGGTGGTCTCTGGTACTAGGTTGTTTAGCCAATTCACCCCTTTAGCAATAAAAAACTCATCTGCTTGGCAACTACTGCCAACTAAGGTCATAAACAAACACAAATACTTGAACATGATGGCTAACTCAAAGGGTTTATTTAACTTGATTAAATAGTACTCAAAAAACAGCAGCTGTAACGTACATCAACCGACATTAGGTATTCGAAACAATACGTGAACAACAGACGATTCAAACACGCAACAATACTTTTCAATCACTTAGTTAAAAAGACCAAACTCAGCACTTCGGCTTAAAACTAGAAAAAGATATGTGAAACATACTTTGTAAGGGTTTGTAGACGATATGTAAAAGTAGATTTGGCCTTAGCGCTTGTAGTTTTGACACTAAAGATTAGTATTATCCACAATGCTCATTTCAGAGCATACAATGAATAATAATAATGACGGAACTATCTCTCAAATAATTGGTAAAAATTAAATGAAAAAATTTGCTCTGACACTAACAAGTGCAATGCTAATTGCAACATTAGGTGGGTGCTCTCAAAGCACAACCCCCACTAAAACAGAAGATAAAACATCCATGACTGAACAAGTCGCACAAGAAACAAATCCATTACTTGCTGAATATTCAGGCCCTTATGGCGGTGTTCCAGCTTTTGATAAAATGGACTTAGCCCTACTAGTTCCAGCGTTAGAAAAAGGAATGGAAATCAATTTAGCCGAAGTAGACGCGATTATTAACAATCCTGAAGCGCCTACATTCGAAAATACTATTGTTCCGTTAGAAAAGTCTGGTGCAGAGTTAGGTCGCGTATTCACCTACTGGGGTATTTGGAGTTCCAATAAGAATAGCCCTGAGTTCCGTGAGATTCAAAAGGAAATGGTTCCTAAGATCTCCGCGTTTAGTTCAAAGATAAACCAAAATGAAAAGCTTTTTGCACGGGTAAAAGCAGTGTATGAAGGCGAAGAATATAAACAGCTAAATTCTGAACAGCAACGTGTGACTTGGTTGACATACAACGGTTTTGCACGCAATGGCGCGACCTTGGAAGGGGAAGCGAAAAAGCGTTATGCAGAAATAAACCAAGAAGTAGCAAGTTTACAAACCAAATTTGCAAATAATGTGTTGGCTGATGAAGAAAACTATGTGCTCTACATCGACGCTGATCAACTTTCTGGTTTACCTGAGTCCTTTGTGACTGGTGCAGCATCAGCCGCAGCCCAGCGAGGCCATGAAGGTAAATATGCGATTACTAACACCCGTTCATCAATGGACCCGTTCTTAACCTACTCTGAAGAACGTGAACTACGTAAAAAAGTTTGGGAAACATATTACAGCCGCGGCAACAACGGTGACGAATATGACAACAATGAATTGATCAAACAAATTTTAAAATTGCGTCATGAGCGTGTTCAACTGTTAGGTTACGAAAACTATTCACAGTGGAGACTAGAAGATCGCATGGCGAAAAATCCTGAAAACGCCATGGACTTGATGCAGAAAGTTTGGCCTGCGGCTATTGCTCGTGTGGATGAAGAAGTAAAAGACATGCAAGCCGTTGCGGATGCAGAGAATGCGAATATCACCATAGAGCCATGGGATTATCGTTTTTATGCTGAAAAAGTACGTAAACAAAAATACGACCTAGACTCAGACCAAGTAAAACAATATTTGCAGTTAGACAAACTTCGCGAAGCTATGTTTTATGTTGCAGGTCGTCTCTTCAACTTCAAATTTACACCTATCGAAGAAGGCAAAGTACCTGTTTTTCACCCAGATGTTAAAGTATGGGAAGTGACAGATCTTACGTCTGGTGAACATATAGGTTTATGGTATTTAGACCCATTTGCTCGCACTGGTAAACGTTCTGGCGCTTGGGCAACGACTTACCGCAGTTACACCACTTTTGATGGTAAGAAAACGGTACTTTCTTCGAATAACTCAAACTTCGTGAAAGGTCCTGAAGGCGAGCCAACATTGATTTCTTGGGATGATGCGGAAACTTACTTCCATGAATTTGGCCATGCATTGCACTTCTTATCGGCCAAGGTAGCCTACCCAACGTCACATTCAGGTGTGCGTGATTACACTGAATTCCAATCTCAATTGTTAGAGCGTTGGTTAATCACTGATGAAGTAATTAATAATTATCTAGTGCATTACAAAACCGGTGAACCTATCCCACAAGAGTTAGTAGCTAAAATCAAAAAAGCATCTACTTTCAATGAAGGTTTCAAAACCACTGAGTACATGGCATCTGCAATAATGGACTTGTTGTATCACACAACAGATCCTGCTGCGATTGATCCTCAGAAGTTTGAACAAGAACAACTTGTGAAATTAGGCATGCCGGAAGAAATGGTAATGCGTCACCGTAGTACTCAATTTGGGCACATCTTTAGTAGTGAAGGTTATGCGTCTAGTTATTACGGGTACATGTGGGCTGAAGTTTTAACCTCAGATGCTGCTGAAGCCTTTGCTGAAGCACCTGGTGGATTCTACGACAAAGAACTAAGTGAAAAGCTAGTTAAGCATTTATTCGCCATTCGAAACGCAATGGACCCTGCTGAAGCTTATCGTTTGTTTAGAGGTAGAGATGCAAATGTAGAAGCCCTGATGCGCGATCGCGGATTCCCAGTGAAATAAGCCTGATTCAATACAGGTTTTAATCTTAAAAATAGCACTTTTAAAGTGCTATTTTTTTGTCTTCACATCAGCGCAGGAAATCGACTCAAGAGCGGTTAGACATATGTTTTTTAGACGTCTTTAAAATACCAATCCACAGAGCCACCTCCAACAAAAAGCCTAATGCAATAAATGCGATTGCGCCAATGACACTGCCAACGTAATAGCAGACAAAGGCGAGGCAAAATAACGCTGATATTAATAAATACTTAGTTGTTTTCGACATATCAATCTCATAGGTTTGTTAAGGGCATTTAAATGAAACTTCATTCTCAGCACAAGGAAAGCAACTGCGAACTTCTTTGCCTGTATAGGCATTGCAAACCTTACCGGTTTCAACATCTACCAAATAAGACTCATTCTCAGTTTGATAGTAGTAATGAACAAAAAGGTCTCCTTGATCTTCAAACTCATGTTGGGAATTGGGCTCACCTTTGGCGACCAATAAATCTTCCTGACTTGCCAATTGAAGTCCATCGTTTGCTATCCCACTTTTGAAGATAAAAATTGATCCACAGACTAAGAATATGAATACGGACTTCTTCATTTAGCGCTTAACTCCCCATTATTTTTAAAGCAATATACGGAGAAACAATAAAAACCAATGTCATGACTTTATAAAGACTCAGAAAGTTAATATACAAAGGTGGCAATGTGCTTTTTTCAACTTTGAATACCTTACTATGAATTGAAGCTATTGCATCAGGCATAAGTGTTACAATTAATGTAGCAAGTAATAAATAGGCGAGATTAATTATTGACGCCCAACCAAATAGCTCAGTTATTTGTATAATAGTCATAGTGGATTACCCTTAGTACCAATACTTTAATCAGTCTTAGTCTAACTAGTATAAGAGTATAGCGGTCCAAACTCATTTTTTTATTGCAACTCAAAAGATATCAAACTGAATTCACAGCCTTGCTAGCTCCCAAGTGATATTAATTTTACAAGCAATATAAAACAAACTTAGGTGATGCAAAGTCATCACAGCTAAATCAACTTCGGTCAAAACAGACTCGGAATTCAATCACTTTCATAAATATCTAATTTTTTTTAAACCAACAACTGATTTCAAAAATGATTAGGGTATATTTGTCCCATATTGAATACACTCACAGGATTATGCTTTGAAACGTCATATTGGTTTTGCACTAAATATTCTTGCAATAGGTTTGTTTTTCCCTGGAATATTATTACCTATGTTTTCGTTAGATATGGAGATGGCTGCATCATTAGGGGGATCGACTCTGAGCTCCAGTATTGTCGATAAAGAGCTATCGATAATGGCAACCATCGATGAGTTATGGCACGACCAAAGAATATTAGTCGCGGCACTAATTTTACTGTTTTCAGTGGGGATACCACTGATAAAAACGAGCATGGTTTGTGTTGCATATTTCCAACCTGGTACAAGGCTAGAACGGGCTTTTTTAAGTGTGGTTTCAAGCATTGGGAAATGGTCGATGGCTGATGTGTTTGTCGTAGCGGTTTTCCTCGCTATTTTATCCACCAATCACGCAGAAACAACTGACTCTCATAATTTTGCGGTATTCGGATTTAAAATGTCGTTAGATATCAGCACACAAACACTATCTAATGCAGGCCAAGGATTCTACTATTTTGCTGGTTATTGTTTACTATCTTTATTAGGAACGCACTTCGCAATGCGGGGGGCGCAGTCCTCTAAACCAAAAGCGCTTATGTAAAAACTATTCACGTTTATTTTTATACACAATCAAAAGTTGTTTAAAAATACAGCAATTAATCTGAAAAAATGTTAAACATATTAGGACAGGTTAAGACAATCGCCATTGTAAACAGTGGCAAACAGTCGCAGTAAATAACCGGTAAATTTCACCCTAACTAAAGAAAGGAGTCATTATGGCTATTGGAATTATGGAATTTATTGGCGGTATTTTTAAGCCAGCTGCAGATTTGATTGATAATGTGCACACTTCAGATGAAGAACGCTTAGTACTTAAAAAACAACTCGATGA
Organism: Alteromonas sp. M12; assembly: GCF_037478005.1. Lineage (NCBI taxonomy): Bacteria > Pseudomonadati > Pseudomonadota > Gammaproteobacteria > Alteromonadales > Alteromonadaceae > Alteromonas > Alteromonas sp. M12. Next base: position 4,122,862 of record NZ_CP144164.1, read on the forward strand.
AATTAGGGCTGGTGTACAACTTAAGATGATTGAGTTGGAGCACAAAGTTTTAGAGTATGAAACTAAAGTACTTCAAGCTCAGCAAGCCGTCATTGTCGCCGAAGCTCAAGGCAAAAGTTGGATACAGAGAAATTGGCGGCCGGTCTTAATGATGGTGATTATTTTTATTGTAGCGAATAACTACATTCTGTTTCCTTACCTCAATCTGTTTACCGACAAAGTGGCAATGTTAGAACTGCCAGAGGAACTGTTTACGCTGTTAACCGTAGGTGTAGGCGGTTATGTTGTCGGTAGAAGTGGCGAAAAAATAGCCCAATCTATGCGCAAACAACCAAGTGTAGAGAATGAAGGAAAATAAACCAGAACAAATATTCCCATAGTGACCATGAAGTCACTATGGGGAAAACATTACCATCTGCATGTTAAGTTTTCGATATTACCACCGAGTCCATCTGAGGCTGAAGTTTAAACTTCACCGTTTGTAATGCTAGGCACAGCGAAATCAGCCCCATACCAAACCAACCAATCAACTTAAAATCTTCTCCCACAATGATAACCGCTAAAAAAGTAGCAACCAAGGGCTCGATTAGCGTTATTAACGTGGCGCGACTAGCATCAACAAGTTTCAAGCCAAATCCAAACAATAAATACCCTAGAAACATCGGAAAAAAGGCCATGTACAAAGCAACCGAGGTATTTGTAACGGTAGAAAATAAATTAGCACCGGTAAACCATAAAGACGGTAGTAACAACAATGCAGCCAAGCCAAATAACCCTGCCATCGAAGATTGTGAATCAATACCTTTTTCAATCAAATGTTTAGCTGCCCAAGAATAGCCAGCATAGGTTAGCCCTGCCAATAAACCCAAAATAATCCCCACATATTGTAAGGTTTGGTGAGTTGATGTGACTAAACCGTCAGTTTTGCCAATCACTAACAGGACAATTCCAATAACGCCGATAACAAAACTCACAATCCACTGAACAGAAATATTCTTTTTACTAATAACCCGTTCATACAATGCAGCAAAAAAAGGTGCACTAGCAATAGAAATGACAGTACCAATAGCAACACCAGAAAATCGCATCGAGGTATAAAAGGCTAACGGGTAGATCGCGACACACGCGCCTCCGAACAACACGAAATGGGGATACGCGAGCATTAATCTAAAATCAGCGCGTAACTTGGAACGGGCAGAAAACACCAAAAGCACGCCGCCGATACCCATCGAAAAAGCCCCTATCGCCAATGAGCTAATATCTGGCGCATAGCTTGCTGCTACCCCAGTGGTACCCCAAAGAAAGCTAGCAATAACTATTGCAAAAATACTTTTAAAAACGTGGAATTGCTGAGACATAACAAAATGTGAGAATGTGTATTTAATGGTAGTAAAACTATACGCCTTTAAAATTCAAAAAATTTGACAAATAAGACACTTTCTTTGACGAAGCAGACTAAATTTAATGTTTAAATTTTGTTGGAGGAAGACCAAAATAGCTTGAAAACTTTCGGCTAAAGCTCGAAAGATCACTAAATCCGACCCTTTCTCCAACTAGCTGCAAAGGATAATCCGTATGGCGCAGCAATGCCTGAGCTTTTTCCATCCTTAAGGTGGTGACATATTTCATTACAGTAGTACCAGTCTGCTGCTTAAACAATTTTTTAAGTTGTGTTTCACTCAAACATGCAATTTTAGCCAAGTGTTTAATTTGTAGTTTGTTGGCAATATTCTGTTCTATGTAGGCAATAGTAGCGCCAATTCGTCTATCCACTTTTGGTAGTAAAGCTTGTTCACTCAATATAAGAAAGAAAGTTTCGTACATCGCTTGCTCAAGAGACGGGTTTAGCTGGTATTCAAGTTGATTCTCGATAAATCCTAAATAACTGATAAGACTTGAATTAATTGTAAAAACAACCTGTTCAGACAGTTCCAGGTTTTTTGGCAGAACTTGCATATCAGCGACTACAAACCTAGCTTCAGTATTTGCCGTAAAAAGATGAGATTCATTGGCTTTCACAACGACACACTCACCCGGCGCTACCTTGCCGTTAAAGTTACCTACTTTAATATTGATAACGCCCCTCAGAGGCAAAACCAACTGATTGAATGTGTGGCTATGATTAGTGGGCTTAGTACTGTACGACCGTATAGACAGATGGTTTGGCATAGAACCCTTATCAATTTCAGTTTACTTCAAGCTCTAGCCATTGAACTATTGTAATCTACTAGGCCAGAATGACAGTGTTGAAAGCAATATTACGCAAATTCATTAGCCTCTGCCATCCTAAAACAGTCGCAATTCAGCTAGCAAAGTGGAATGTTAGCCTATTTGACGTTTACGACATAATACGCGGTTAATTCACCTCCCCTTCCTGTTAATAGCAGTTGCTATAATTCCGATAAATTTGTCGCTAAATCAATTTAAATTTAGTGCACTCAGTTTAAGCTTGTATTTACGACTTACTTTGAGCTCAACGCCAGAGACTAATCTGGCCATATATTCGCCATTTGAATTAGGGGTTAGATGTGTAATCTGGTTCAGATTTATAATGCTTGACCGATTGATCCTTGGAAAACACCTTTTATCCAATTCGGCTTCAAATTGACGAAGTGTTTTACGCACTATATGGGTCTCATCAAGGGTATGGATACACATATAATCACCAGCGGCTTCAATCCACAAAATGTTTTCTAGCTTGATCCGTAACCATTGAGTGCCGCTTTTAATTGAAATAGTTTGTTGCAAATCCGTTAGTGTAGCTTGCTTCGAATGTTCTAGGCATTGCATAAAACCATCCAACGACTTACCGGTTTTACTACACAACAATTGATTAAGTTTAGTTTGCGCAAGCAACGCTTGATTCTCTAACAATGCATTTCCTAGCCTATCTAAACAAGCCTTGAGACGGCAATTGGAGATGGGTTTTAATAAATAATCAAACACCTTGTATTCAAACGCTTGCATCGCAAACTCGCTAGATGCTGCGACAAAAACAATTTTAGGTAATGGTACTATTGCTCCATTGAGCTTATCTAGCAGTTCAATACCATTTGCGCCAAGCATTTCGATATCAACAAACACGACATCAGGCTGGTACTCAAGAATATAGCTATAGCCACACTTTTGATTATCACAATGGGCTAATATGTTAATGTTTTCGAATGCCGTTAAACGAGGCGTCAAGCATCTATCTATCACGGCTTTATCTTCGACAACTATTGCCGAAATGGTATCCATCAAATTTCCCCATAAAATTTGCATGTGGATACTATTGTGATGCCTCACTGGTGACCTGCAAATTCAAGATGTAACAAGGTGTTGATGGGATTTAGCAAATAAAAAGGATAGAGCAGTGCTGAGCCTCGCGTAAACCGCTAACGCCAACTTATAAGTTGAAAAATAATTTTGGATTCAGGATATACGAAAAGCTGCCACCCAAGTGCGCAGCAGCAGATAATATTAGTCAGCTAATTTACGTTTAATCCGAGCCATCAAACCCAATAATCCGATAGCAAAAAAGCCAAGCGTTGCAGGCTCCGGAACTTGTGATACGGTGATGCGTGCCACTTCAAAACCAGATGCTGTAAAATCGGCAGCAGCTTGGTCTAGGGTATAACCACTGGCAGTAGTTCCACCGATGATAGCTAATCCTCCGGGTAAGACTTCAAGCCCGTTGTGAAAGGTGATCACCCCATTTTCGTTTTGACGTGCTTCGGCCTCAGCTCCTTGCAAGAAAGGCGCACCAAATCCTCGGTTTAATTCAGTACCAGAATCGTAGACTGATGAACCTAGCACTAAGATGTCCAATCCTACAAAGTTACCATCGTCATTGAATAGTGAATATGACATTGGGTTGTCATTGCCAATGAACGCATCGTTTGTGGGAATAAGCATGGATAAAAAGCTGAAATAACCACTGCTCATCGCTTCTATTTCTAACAATCCGCTAGTTGCCGTTTCACCCGGCTCAAACACGGGTGCCGCACCAGTGGGAGCGGCTAACACACTTTGAACTCCCATTGGGTTACTCATTGCAAAATCCGCTTCAATCCCCGCAGTCATGCCATTTTCCGCTAAACTTTGTAATGACGAAGACGCCACAGAGCCTGCGTCAAAAGCATCGTACATACCGTCATGAAAGCCTAACCAGACTGGCGTCATAGCTAAACCTCCATCGTCAAATAAACTGCTAACCTGCACCTGAATAGTTGTAGCATTGGCTGAGAGGCTTAGGCATGCCCCCAAAGCAGTAGTGATAATTCCTTTGTTTAATGTTTTCATAATTATGGTCTTCCAATATTCTAAGTAAACACGCTTTTGAAACAATATTTAAAGCGTTCCCGTGGCTTACATCCCTTTCGTTTGTCTTATTAATGTTAGAGATAGAAACATTGGCATTAATAAATTCACTACTAATCGCCAAGCAATGAGGGATAACTACTAGCAATTGTCAGATTACGAATGATTTATCACAAAAGTATCACGGGCGAATCACGAAAGATTAAAGAAATACTGAACCGCTGGAGCTTATTGACAGACCTATAAAGTATGAAAAGAAATAGTGAAACAGTTTTAACTGAGTGGTTAGTCATAAACGCTCAAATGGGCGATGAAAAAGCACTCGAACAGTTGCTTCGAGTCTGGTATCCCAAATTAATTGGTTATGCGTCAAGACTTCTGGAAGACGAACACTTAGCAAATGATGCAATCCAAAACGCGTTGCTTGATATGTGCAGGAATATTAAAAAAATTGAAGATCCTGCGGCTTTTCCTAAATGGATTTTTAAAATACTACAAAACAAGTGCGCTGATTCCATCAAACATTTACAAAAAGAGCGTCACAAAGCCCGTGCACTTGAAGCAAGTCAATACCTTGAAATCGAGAAAGTTGAGTTGCTAGACAACACACCAGAAGTTGATCTTTCTAATCTAGATAACAACGCATACCAGTTAGTGTACTTACACTATTTTGAAGAGTTTACGCTAACCGAGATTAGCCATATTGTCGGACTCCCGGTAGGTACATTGAAATCGAGGCTGCATGGGATTCGACAAAAACTTAAACTAAGCAATAAAGGACATTAAAATGAGTGATATTAATCAAAAAATTTTAGCGGCCATGCAACAACAAAGCAATGCTGAAAAGGTATCTGAACAAGAAGCAAATACATTGCAACTTATTGGTCGAAGCTTTAAAGGGACATTCAAATTTACGGCCATCGCGATTATTTCCCTGCAAGTTATATTCATAGGATTGGCGATTTATTTCGGGTTCAATCTATTCAATGAACAAAATATTGGAATTAAATTACACTGGCTGCTTGGAACACTTGTGGCTTTTATCATCTTCGCAGCTATGCGCTTATGGTTGTTCATGGAATTAAATCGATTGTCTGTACTCAGAGAAGTTAAACGAGTTGAGCTACAGCTAGCTTTGTTAACCAACCAATTGATTAATAATAATAAATTTGACGGTTGAACTTTTTCTGACATTAAACGTTTATATATTGAGAGATTGATATAGTGAAGCGATAAACTCAATCGATAAAACTAATTATACAAAATTTTCTAAACGACTATACTGATTAGCAGATTCTTAGATAACAAGGAGAAATTATGAAAATTGACATTGGTATTAATGAAACAGATCGTAATCAAATCGCTGAAGGTTTGAAAAAGTTACTGGCAGATAGCTATACCTTGTATCTCCAAACCCATAATTTTCACTGGAATGTGACGGGTCCTCAATTCAGAGAGTTACATTTGATGTTTGAAGAACATTATACTGAGTTAGCGGTTGCTGTTGATGATATAGCAGAACGGATCCGGACTTTGGGTATGGTTGCACCAGGGACCTATAAAGAGTTTGCAAAACTGAGCGCAATTAAAGAAGTCGATGGCGTCCCCGCGTCAGAAGAAATGGTTAAAATTCTGTTGCAGGGTCATGAGCAAGTGGTTAAAACTTGTAGAGAGGCCCTTAAAGTAGCTCAAGATGCAGATGACGAATCTTCTGCAGCATTGGTATCAGATAGAATGCGTGTACATGAAAAGACCGCGTGGATGCTTAGAGCAACTCTAAGATAGTAGTTCGCAACCTACTTGATTGTAAACTTGTAGGCTAACTGTGCATCATTATCATACTTACCGTCTTGTCGACTTAATATTTATTTTGAAGTGGACAAAGACGGTATTTTGTTTCTGACGTGTGCAAAATGTTGGGATTCTGACTGCCTAGTAGGCCAGACAATCTGGTTAACTCAGGCCGCATTTTGAATCAGTTATTCCATCAAGCAAGTAACAGTCAAATTAGCCCGTAGGTTCTACTTTGTGTTTAAACTGCATCTCATCTGTGTATGTTTGCACCTGATTCTTACCTTTGGCTTTGGCTTCATAAAGTGCTGCGTCAGCTAAGCTGGCGAGCTCAAGAAAGTCATTGCACTGCTCTAAGTTTGCCGCCAAACCAAGACTAAAAGTAACCTCGCCCACTTTTAAACCCGCTTGTGAGATGTGCTCTTGAATATTCTGGAAAAGACGTTTGGCTAATTGATTGCCTTCTTTTTCACTGCTATTTGGTAAAACGAATAGAAACTCTTCACCACCAATTCGCCCTACATAGTCGGAAGCCCGTAATGCCTCTTTGCAAATTGAAGCAACGAACTTCAGCACTTTATCTCCTTCAGCGTGTCCGTAATTGTCATTTACTAATTTGAAATTATCCACGTCGAGCATCAGTACACATAAGTTCTGTTTGTAACGTTTACTAATAGCAAAGGCCTGCTCCCCGGATTCCAAGATACTCCTGCGATTGCGTAATCCAGTCAGATTATCCAATATGGCTAGGCGTTTATTTTTGCGATAAAGCTGGTATATTATCGCAAGAAATAACATCACAATAACGGTAAAAACCACTAAACCAAGGACTATCCATTGCTGTCTTTTTTGCAATTGCGTTTGCTGTTCTAACTGGGTTTGTAACAATTCATTCTTTTCGTCTAAAAACTGATTTTCCAGTTGTTGTTGTGCCAAATTAAATTCACTGTTTAATCTTGCGGTTTGACTTGTAATATCTAATCGAGCTTTGGCCAAAAGAGCACGTTCCGACTTATACATATAATCGTAGGCTTTCTGAAATTCGCCTTTTTCGTTTAGTATTCTTGCATATTGATTAAATGCATCCCATTGGCCTGCTAAATCATCGGTTTCGGCAGCCATTAACGCAGCTTTTTCAGCGTAACTTAAAGCTCGGTCAAGAAAGCCATTAGCGTTTAAAATTGAACTGTAATGCACGTAAGAGTTAGCGATAGTGACTGGGTTGTTCAATTCTTCCCGTAAAGTCACAGATTCGCCAATCCACCTCAAGGCTTCGGTATCATTACCATCTTTACTGTGAAAATACGATTTAAGTAGGTAGGCATACGCCAAAGAAGAAATATCTTCCATTTTGACAAATACCTGAATTGCATTATCCAATAAAAAGAATGCCTGTTTTCGGTCGCCTACAATATTGATCATTTGCCCTTCACTCATTAATGAGATGGCCCTAAATATGGTGTCATGTTCGGCAAACATTTGTTTAGATAATCGATAAAAAACTTCAGCTTGTTCGTAATTTTTCAGCTCGTAATTTACATCGCCACTGTAGTACAGAGATAGCCCAGAAAGTATCGACCAATTATTAGCGTTGGCAATATGGTTCACCTCAGACAGTGATTCAGTAGCCTTAGTGTAACGTTGCAAATACCCGTCATTGATACCGCTGTACATGGTCAATACGGCAGTAAGATAAATCAACTCAGGTTGTTGTTTATTTGCGATGTTTAAAATATCCAGAATGTCTTTCGCTTGGTTAAAAGAGGTATCTGCAGCAACATATTGACTTAATGAAAAGTAACTATACCCCCTAAATATCTGCCACTTGAGTGAATTCACACCATTGGATTGGCCTACACCCAGCTCAGCCAACTCATCTAACACTTCGGTTAGTAACTCAACCCGATCAAATTGCAATAACAACGATGCCAAAGAGAAATTGTTTTTCACCTGCTCTTCAACGGTTGCAGAATCAGCAATACGATTTACTAAAGTGGCGTGTATTTGTGAAAAAGGAGTTTGATTATCTGCATGTTGAAAGAAAAACGCAGTTTCAGCTCTGACTAAAAAACTACAGAACATAAGCATTATTGCCAGTAGAGGTGGAATATTAATTGAGCGCAACGTCATAAATGGTAACTGCCCACTATATGCTTAAAAAAAACAGATACTTAAATAGTTGTTTATTCGAGCAAAATAAGCAACACATAAATACTAATTTAGGTTAAGAAAGTACAATCAAAGTGGCTTTTGAGAACATTATTGCCCTTATGAAAAGCGTGTAGATATCCTAAAGCTTGGATGTGTGAATGCTAAACTTGTTTGTTACTGTAAAGGCATTAATTCGAGATAATCATAGAAAAACCGATAATTATAGGCAAGGCGTTATTGCGGCAGTGTCGGCTAAATCGTCTTAATACTGATTGCGCTTAGGCGCACCAGAGTGAGTATCTGGTCTACATATTAACTTTTTGAATTTCACCTGCTGAGCCGGCATATGTCTGACCCAATAAAGTTATACCAGCTACATCATTAATAAAATATGCAAAGTGCGGAAGATCACCAGACGCAAAGGTACTGTCGTTGTATTTTTTCCCATAAATACACAGATTGCTTAATCCAATCGCACTCCACCCAGTGACTTGAGGGCTGCTGTTACTAATTGCGTTCATGGTTGCTGCATCTTCCATCAAACTATCCCACAAACTAATACACAGAGCCGTTCCGACACCGGTGCCAGTAGGCCATTCGGAGGTGCTATCAATTTCAACAGTTGAGCCGTGCACAACTATCGGACTCGTTTTCCTTACCAAGTAAGTATTGCGGACCAAATCAACAGAAGACTTAAACGCCGCCGTCTCACCTTTCATAACGGCAAGATTCGCGTCGTCAGACAAGTTGATATAACGTGGCAAAGCGGTAACCGCTAAAATCCCTAATATCACAATGACAATGATGAGTTCTATGAGTGTAAAACCACGTTGTTTTAACAAAGTTCTTTTCCTTGCTCTTTTCCTTTCTTTTTTCCATTTTTGAAAGGCAGATTCAGTAGAGTAATTTATTGAAAGTAGGCTGAAACGATAAAATAAATAAAGATTAAAAACAAGTAATTAGAATATTTTTTAAGCATAAAAAGAAGTGCAAACTACAGCAATTAGGAATTTCAAACAAAATAAAAAAGCCATTGCAATTTATGTGTAACAAATTAAAATTCAATTATCGCTTCGGGGGAGTAGCCTGCTCAATTCATTGAGTAAATCTGTCAACATAATTGTGCGAAAACGGCATATGGTAGATTTGTATCCACTAGGATATCGGCAAGACCTGAGGTGCAATGCGATTCGAACAGCGGGCGAATGGCTTTGTACCTTTTTTTACCCCGCAGAGAATCATTTATGGAAGCTTTTTTCACTTCAACTTTAACCGTTTCCCTTGCCGAAATAGGCGATAAAACCCAGCTACTTGCATTACTCCTAACAATTAAATTTCGAAATAAAAGCGCGCTCGTAGCTGGAATAATTATAGCCACTTTGATCAATCACGGTATATCCGCCTGGTTTGGCTTATACATCGGCAACTTTTTGTCTTCTGACATCGCAAATTGGATTATTGGGGCTAGTTTTATCGCCGTCGGTCTGTGGCTGTTAATCCCCGATAAAGACGAAGAAACAACAAATCAGTTTGATAAATATGGGGCATTTATCGCGACCTTTATTTTGTTTTTTATTGCCGAAATTGGTGATAAAACACAAGTAGCAACCGTGTTGTTAGGTGCGCAGTATCAATCTATATGGCTGGTTACTGCAGGGACAACCTTAGGAATGTTAATTGCCAATGTGCCGGTTATATTTTTAGGTAAGAAACTAATGCAAAGACTGCCTGTGAAGGCTGTCCACATAGCAGCTGCAATATTATTCTGTCTTATTGGAGTATCAAGTTTTATTTGGTAGAAAATCAATGGCGTAGTCTAGTCTAACAAAGTAATTGCCCATAGATGCTAACAGCTTGTTTTAGATGCTAATTCAGTAGCTCCACCGTGAAAGCGAATCGAATCACTCAACTGACCGGAATTTTGAAAAATACGCCATTGCTGATTCAAGTTGGAAATAATATCGCTTCGTTGTTTATTTATCACGAAGGCTAACGGAGCTTCATGAATAGAATTAGGTGATTGATAAAAAGTAGTATCACAAAATTGCTTCTGGTTGAGTACAGCGTTGGCATTGTACTCATTCATAACAGCATAATCACAACGGCCTTTCACTAGCATATTGGCGATAGCTATTTGTGAACTTGAATCTACCCTTATAAGTTTTTTATCCTTGAATAACTGAGTTAAGGATGGATATATATATCCCCTGCGTGCACAAATTAATGATTTAGGTAAGGTAGACAATGAGAATGGCTGACTAAATTGATTCACAGAATACAAAAAAGTTTTGTGAAGTATCAAATCATCGCTATATAGGACTTCGTCAGGATTATCTAACCACACTGGACTTGATAGAAAAAGATCAGCTTTTCCATTTAAAACCAAGTATTCGTTTCTGGCTCTACTAGAATCTAAAAACTGTACATCAAATCTGTTTTCTTCTGTAAAACTGTTGAAAAAGTCTACAATGATTCCTTGGTATCGGCGATTTTCATCATCAAAATATAAATACGGTGGTGAACCTGGATCATTTATCGCAAATAGAATTTTGCTTGCGCCATTTTTTTGAACTGAATTTGGGCTGGCGTTAAGCGTCCCCCAAAAGATTAAACTGCCAACAAGCAATATTTTACTGAAACACTTTAGCACTTCTAAAACCTCGAACGACAAAAACGCTAACTTTAATTTAATCACAGAATTTAGTAGGACTATATAGATTAGAAGCTCTGAAGCAAACTTTTATCGAACTTCCTATCTCGCCCAAAATGGAAGCCATGGATATAGATAGTACCCATAATATTCGTGTTTCGATTTTATCCCTTACACAATCTACAGCAAAACCAAGATTAAATATTTGTTGCGAGCAGACAACTCCTGAAGATAGTGATAATAGTGTACGAACATTGTAAAACTATGCGATGTTCAGAATGAAATTTTAGTATGGTTTATCCTCTTTTTCAGAAAAAATTTGTTCGGGTACAGATACCCCATATTTCTGAAAATACCGATTAACTTGACCTGTCTTTCGGTACTTAAGCATAACTCGGGCTATATCATCATAAAAGCGGATTGCTTTAGAATTTCTAGGAATACTAATGTAATAATAATTTAAAAAAGAATCTTCAAAGGACACCTTTTCGAAACGGCCTTCAAATAAATCGATATTGTGTGACGGTGAAGTTACTACAACATCAATTCTTGCCATCTCTAACATGCCGATTAATTGCTCAGTCCTGCCGACCAATATCAGCTTATCTTGGTTAAGTTTAGAAAATTCGGCTGAGTAAAAAACACCACGAATCGCGCCCAATTTGACGTGTTGTAAATCTTCGTAGGAGGTTATATCACCTTTAAATTCATTGGATTTAAAAAAAGACAGAGTTCTTTTTCTAATCCCGTAATTAATCGGCTTTAAAACAGCCAGACGCTGCTCGGTCATAGAATGTCGAACTAACAAATCAACATTACCGCGTTTGGCCTCTTTCATTGATCGTATCCACGGTGCATAAATCCAATCTATATCGTGACCTAACTCGTTGAGAACGTCTTCAACTAGCTCAGGAATAACACCTATACACTTTTTACCATCAAAATATAATTCCGGCGGAAAATCCCGGCAGTGGGATACAAAGGTGTCTGCCATGACGCGCAAAGGCGATGTGGCGACAATAAGCATCACAATTATTCGAACAGCTTTAATCATATAATTATTTTAAATTTAAGACCTCCACAGTATAGCCATAGTCTTGTCCAAGTTTACACTTATTTTAATGATAGGCAGTTTGATGATCATTTTTTAATATAAGCCGAAAACAAAAAAGCCGCTCAATGAGCGGCTTTCTAATTTTACGTAAAGCTCTACTTAAATAGCAGTAGCTTTAGTCACTACGTCAACCAAAGTCCAGTTTTTAGACTTTGACAAAGGACGACATTCAGTAATAGTTACTACGTCACCTTCGTTACACTGGTTAGTTTCGTCATGGGCGTGAAGTTTAGTCGAACGCTTTTGGAACTTCCCATAAATAGGGTGTTTTACGAAACGTTCAACAACAACAGTAATGGTTTTATCCATCTTGTTGCTTACCACACGACCGCGAACTGTACGAATTTGTTGTTCAGTCATTAGCTATCAGCCTTTTCAGTCAGAATGGTTTTAACACGCGCAATGTTACGACGCACTTTACGTAGCTGGTCAGTCTTTTCCAACTGTCCAGTGCTGTGCTGCATACGTAGGTTAAACTGTTCGCGAAGAAGGTTTAACAACTCTGCGTTCAATTCTTCTACGTTTTTGGCTTTCAGTTCAGCTTTCATTACATCACCGTCCGAGTTACAAAGGTTGTTTTAAATGGCAATTTAGCCGCTGCCAATTCAAACGCTTCGCGAGCCAATGATTCTGGAACACCTTCCATCTCATATAACACACGGCCCGGTTGAATTTGGCATACCCAGTACTCAACGTTACCTTTACCTTTACCTTGACGCACTTCTAGAGGCTTCTCAGTAATTGGCTTGTCAGGGAAAACTCGTATCCAAATTTTACCTTGACGTTTAACGTGACGAGTCATAGCACGACGGGCTGCTTCAATTTGACGAGCAGTCATACGACCACGGCCAATTGATTTCAATCCGTAAGTACCAAAGCTAACTTTGCCGCCCGCAACTGCCATGCCGCGGTTGCGACCTTTATGCATTTTGCGGAATTTCATACGTTTAGGTTGTAACATAATTATTAGCCCTCACGCTTAGCAGAACGGCCTTTCTTCTTAGGTGCTTGAGCAGGTTGCTCTTGCGTAAGAGGCAATCCGCCTAGTACTTCACCTTTGAAGATCCAAACTTTTACGCCAATGATGCCGTAAGTAGTCAAAGCTTCTGAAGTTGCATAGTCGATATCAGCACGGAAAGTGTGTAGTGGTACACGACCTTCACGATACCATTCTGAACGTGCAATTTCTGCTCCGCCCAAACGACCGCTTACTTCAACCTTGATACCTTTAGCGCCAAGACGCATTGCATTCTGTACAGCACGCTTCATAGCACGACGGAACATTACGCGACGTTCTAATTGGCTAGAAATACTGTCAGCAACAAGCTGGCCATCTAGTTCAGGTTTACGCACTTCAGCAATATTGATCTGAGCTGGCACACCGGCTAGCTTAGATACAAATTTGCGAAGCTTCTCTACATCTTCGCCTTTCTTACCGATTACAACACCAGGGCGAGCTGTGTGAATAGTCACACGTATGCTTTTTGCTGGGCGCTCGATAACGATTTTTGAAAGAGACGCGTTTTTCAATTCTTTAGTCAGGTATTTACGTACCTGGTGATCATTAAACAGGTTGTCTGCATATTCCGCTGTGTTAGCGTACCAAGTAGACGTCCATGGTTTGCTGATACCCAGGCGTATACCTGTAGGATGTACCTTCTGTCCCATTTCTAATCTCCTAGTCCGCTACTACAACAGTGATATGACTGCTGCGTTTAAAGATACGATCAGCTCGGCCTTTGGCTCTTGGCTTGATACGCTTCATAGTTGGGCCTTCATCAACGAAGATTTTTGCGACAGTCAACTCATCGATGTCTGCGCCTTCATTGTGTTCAGCGTTCGCAATCGCAGACTCTAGTACTTTTTTGACTAGAGCAGCACTTTTCTTCGGACTATAAGTCAGAACTTCAAGCGCCTTTTCAACGTGTAAACCGCGAATTTGATCTGCAACCAAGCGTGCTTTTTGAGCCGAAGAACGGGCAAAACGATGTTTAGCTAAAGCTTCCATAATTTTTCCTCTTATCTCTTCGCTTTCTTATCCGCGACATGGCCGCGGTAAGTACGCGTTGGAGCAAATTCGCCCAACTTATGGCCAACCATTTCGTCAGAGACGAAAACAGGTACGTGCTGGCGACCGTTATGGACCGCAATGGTCAACCCAATCATATCTGGGATGATCATGGAGCGACGAGACCAAGTCTTAATTGGTTTCTTTTCGCCCTTTTCCACTGCAGCCTCTACCTTCTTCAGCAAGTGCAGGTCAATAAATGGACCTTTCTTGAGAGAACGTGGCATGGTGAATCCTCGCTGTTACTTGTTACGACGACGTACGATAAGTTTATCGGTACGCTTGTTACTACGGGTTTTCTTACCCTTAGTTGGTACACCCCAAGGTGAAACTGGATGACGGCCACCAGAGGTACGACCTTCACCACCACCATGTGGGTGATCTACTGGGTTCATGGCTACACCACGAACTGTTGGACGCACACCGCGCCAACGTGTTGCACCAGCTTTACCCAGTGAACGTAGCATGTGTTCAGCGTTACCAACTTCACCAATAGTGGCGCGGCAATCGGCTAGAACTCTGCGTACTTCACCAGAACGTAGACGAAGTGTTACATAACCTTCGGCACGCGCTAATATTTGTGCATATTGTCCTGCAGAACGAGCAATTTGAGCACCTTTACCAGGCTTCATCTCAATAGCGTGTACAGTTGTACCTACTGGGATGTTACGCATTGGCATGGCGTTACCCGCTTTGATTGGAGCATCAGCGCCAGACTGTATAGGTTGTCCAGCTTGAGCACCTTTCGGAGCAAGAATATAACGACGCTCACCATCAGCATAAAGCACAAGTGCAATATTAGCTGAACGGTTAGGATCGTATTCCAAACGTTCAATTTTGGCTGGAATGCCATCTTTGTTACGTTTGAAGTCAATTAAACGATAATGCTGTTTGTGACCACCACCAATGTGACGCACAGTAATGCGACCATTGTTGTTACGACCACCAGACTTGCTGTTTTTCTCAAGCAATGGTGCGTAAGGTGCGCCTTTATGTAGATCAGGATTTGTAACCTGAACTACGTGACGACGACCAGCAGAAGTCGGCTTAGCTTTTAATAATGGCATATCAAATCCCCTTCTTAAGCTTCGCCACCGACGAAGTCGATGTCTTGACCTTCTTTAAGCACAACGTATGCTTTTTTCCAGTCGTTACGCTTACCAAAAGACTGACCGTGACGCTTGGTTTTACCCTTCACGTTTAAGGTACGAACGCTGCTAACTTCAACTTCAAACAGTTTTTCAACTGCCGCTTTGATTTCAGCTTTGTTTGCGTCTTTTACGACTTTGAAAACAACAGCGTTGTTGCCTTCAGCAGCCATGGTTGATTTTTCAGAAACATGCGGTGCTAAAAGCACCTTAAGTAAACGCTCTTCAGAGATCATGCTAACGACTCCTCTAGCTGTTTAACTGCATCGGCAGTGATTAACACTTTTTCGAATGCAATTAAGCTTACTGGGTCAATGCCTTGAACATCACGAACGTCAACTTTATACAAGTTACGAGCAGCCAAGAACAAGTTCTCTTCTACTTCTGACGTTACGATTAACACGTCGTTAAGCTCAAGTTCGTCAAGCTTAGCAATCAATGCTTTTGTTTTAGGTGCATCAACACCAAATTTTTCTACCACAATCAAGCGATCTTGACGTACCAATTCAGAAAGGATGCTACGAATAGCTCCACGGTACATCTTTTTATTTACTTTTTGACTGTGATCTTGAGGTTTGGCTGCAAACGCACGGCCACCACCAACCCAAATTGGGCTGCGGATTGTACCAGCACGGGCACGACCTGTACCTTTTTGACGCCAAGGCTTCTTGCCACCGCCTCTAACTTCAGAGCGTGTTTTTTGTGCTTTAGAACCCTGACGGGCACCTGCACCGTAAGCCACTACTACTTGGTGTACTAGCGCTTCGTTAAAATCACGTCCAAAGGTTGCTTCGGAGACTTCAAGAGCGCTATTCGCGTCTTTCAATACTAATTCCATCACTTAACTCCCAGACGTTACGCTTTAACTGCAGGCTTGACGATAACGTCACTGCCTGGAGCACCAGGTACTGCACCTTTGATTAGAAGAAGGTTGTTCTCTGCGTCAACACGTACTAATTCCAAAGATTGAGTAGTCACAGCTTTATTGCCTAATTGGCCAGCCATTTTCTTCCCTTTGAAAACTTTACCTGGAGATTGGTTTTGGCCAATCGAACCAGGAGCACGGTGAGACAAAGAGTTACCATGTGTCATACGTTGGTGACTAAAGTTCCAACGTTTGATAGCACCGGCAAAACCTTTACCTTTAGAAGTTCCTGCAACATCAACTTTTGTAGCTTCAGTAAAGATTTCAACAGTAATTTCACTGCCTACTTCAATACCTTCGCCTTCGTTGCTGTCTAAACGAAACTCCCATAAACCACGGCCCGCTTCCACGCCAGCTTTAGCAAAATGACCTGCTGAAGCTTTATTAACGCGGTTTGCTTTTTTATCACCAGCGGTTACTTGTAGCGCGCGATACCCATCTGTTTCTTCAGTACGTAACTGAGTCACACGGTTTGGGGTCGCTTCTATAACAGTCACAGGAATTGAAACACCATCTTCAGTGAAGATACGCGTCATTCCTACTTTACGACCGATAAGACCAATCGCCATTGTTAAAACCCTCTCTTGTTAGCCCAGGCTGATTTGAACATCAACACCGGCAGCCAAGTCCAATCTCATCAATGCATCAACTGTTTTATCAGTTGGTTCAATGATATCTACCAAACGCTTATGTGTACGGATTTCATACTGATCACGTGCGTCTTTATTCACGTGAGGTGAAACCAATATTGTATAGCGTTCCTTGCGAGTAGGTAGTGGAATAGGACCGCTAACCTGAGCACCTGTACGTTTCGCAGTTTCAACGATTTCAGCCGTAGACTGATCGATCAACTTGTGATCAAACGCTTTCAAACGAATACGAATTCTTTGATTTGGCATCGATTAAGCTCCAATCGAAAGAACAAAAAAAACCATCCACACCAACCTTTCATTAGGTGGGAGGATGCATGTAAACCGATGACCCACAATTGGGGTCTTGTTCATAATATTTCAGCTTTTTCTCAAACTCCCCACTTACATGGTTAATTATTGATAGGGCTGAAATCACTACCCATCAGGGCGAGTGGGCGCGAATTATACATGTGTGAAGATTTATTGCAACGCCTATTACTAATAAAAGTCGAGTTTAGAAGGTTTTTTTATAAGTACAACAATTAAGAGAAATAATAGCGATAAAAAACTGTACCAAGGGACAGGTGTATTTTAGTTACCATTTCACTAACCTTTTGATATTGCATTGATGTAGGAAAGTATTAACAACCACATTAGCGCAATAAAGAGTTCGTAGGTGATGTTTAGCCATACGACGAATTTTAATTAATCAAAAGGAATTCGCAAATGCGAGAATTGAATGTAATGCAATTAGAAGAAGTGAATGGTGGTGTAGCCCCTTTAGTTGTGGCTTTTGGCGCCGGCATGTCAGCGGTAGGCTATATTAACAGCCTACCGGGGCTCATGGCATTTGGCAGAGGGCTTGGTTTCGGTTGGTATGATGCTACTCATTAATTAAAAGGAGCTTTTATGATCGAATTAAATAAAATTGAATTGGTAGAAGTTTCAGGAGGAATGCCCGACAACGAAGTCACAGGTTACGCTATCGGCTACGGTGTTGGGTATGTGTTCGGAGGAAAAGCTGGTTACCAACTTGGGATCTCCATATATAACTTATTCCACTGATTTAGCTCAATGATAGAAGGGGATATGCCTCCCCTTTTATTTTTTATAAAACAAAAATTTTTAAGGAAGTGTTATGGACCGTAAATTTATAATATTCGCCAATGCTATTTTATTTTTTATGATAGCTACTAATCTCTGGAGTGCGACTTATAGTTGGATTGTGAATGATATTGATATGTCAACTAATCCCAATTTACAAACCGCTTTGCTCTATATCATCTGCGGTTTTTTGTTCAATGAGTACACAACAGAAAAATCCTCAAAAACAGATAGCAATGAAGGCTAATAATATGCCACCTAAATTAATCACCTTTATAAATTGGATATTTTATATAGCGATTGGATTCGCCTTCATACAGGCAATCGGTGACTGGTATGGACAAGGAACTGATATACTCGCAAATCCTATTATGCATGGCGCAATGCTGTTAAGCATTATGGGCTTTTTATTCAACCAAAATGTGAAACCAAGCGAGTCCGATGAGAAGCAATCTAAATCTTAGGTTTTGTTAATGATTACACTCAGTTATAGTTAGGGAATAAGTAATGACACTGACCGTAGTAGATGGCAACAGAACTTGTTATTGAAGAGACTCTTCAAAAAATAGACAGATTGTTAGAAGCACATCCTTCATTGATGGATGCTTATCAGCAATTGGAACCGATTATTCTGAATTTGTTTGAAGCTCAGCGTATGAGTATTTTTCAACGCAGGCGTCAACATCAAGACTTGGTTGCCCGTTTTAAAACGGGTAAAGAGACACTTCAAATTAAAGTTCCTATCAGTCCCCAGTCCATAGCTGGGTATGTTGCACTGAGTCAAAAACCATTATTGATTAGTGATCCTTATAATGCGCAAGAGCTCGCGGAAATACATCCTCGCCTAAAGTTTGCCGACAAATTTGATAAAAACAGTTCCTTTAAAACTGAAAATATCATTTGTGTGCCGATTTTGAACGCCGGCGTGTTGATGGGCGTAATGCAGATTATTAATAAAAAAGTAGGTTCCTTTGGTGATGCCGACCTGCGCTTAGCGAATTCGTTGTCAGAAATATTAGGCAATAAATTTCGTTATGAGTTAGGTGGCACCAGTAATCCGTTTGATTATCTTGTTCATCGCAAATTGATGTCTGAAAAAGATCTCAAACAATTTACTGAATCCAGTAAAGATATCCGCCAGTTAATCCAACGCATGGTATCAGAAGCCCGTATCCCTGAAGATGAATTGGGTAATGCATTATCAGTTCACTATCAAGTTCCTTATATTAGTTATCTTCCTGAGAAATATCACGTATTACAAAGTGGCAATAAATTAAACCTGTCTTATTTAAAACGAAACTACGTTGTGGTGTTAGCAGACGCCTCTGAAAACCCGATAGTTTTAATGGCAGAACCTAACAATGCTGCACTTTTGATGGAAATTGAAAGCGCATTAGGGATAGACAGTTATGAAATCTCCGTAGGCTTGCCCAATCAAGTTTTACAATATTTAGGGGCAGGCGGTGGTGGTGGTACGCCAGGCGAGATGGATGAAATACTGGACGAAATTGGTACCAGTAGTGAAGAATTAGATGATACCAGTGAGGAGATGTCGGATGATGCTCCTGCAGTGGTACGTTTGGTTAGTCGTGTTCTGCACGACGCAAAACGACTAAATGCGTCAGATATTCATGTGGATCCAGAAAAGAACGGTCCAACTCGGGTACGAATGCGTATCGACGGTGTTTGTCGAGATATTACACAAGTTCCAGCGTCTCACCATAGTGCGGTTATTGCCCGTATAAAAATCATGTCAAACTTGAACATCGCAGAAAAGCGTGTCCCTCAAGATGGCAAGTTGGCATTTAAAATGTCTGGCCAATTGGTTGAAGTTCGGGTCGCGACAATACCCACAGTAGCCGGCGAAGGCGTGGTCATGAGGATATTGGCCTCGGGTGGCGCCTTGCCCATTGAAAAAATGAACATCTCACCAAAAAATATGAGCATGTTGCGGGTAATGATCAAAAAGCCCCATGGAATATTGCTAGTTGTAGGTCCAACTGGTTCAGGTAAAACTACCACTTTGCATGCAATATTGGGATATTTAAACACACCAGATAAGAAAATTTGGACTGCCGAAGATCCGGTGGAAATAACCCAACCTGGTTTACAACAAGTTCAGGTCAGTCCCAAAATAGGTTTTACCTTTGCTAATGCATTGCGGGCTTTCTTGCGGGCCGATCCGGATATCATCCTGATTGGTGAAATGCGGGATAAAGAAACCGCTCATGCCGGTATTGAAGCATCCTTAACCGGTCACTTGGTGCTTTCGACTCTGCACACAAATTCAGCGCCAGAAACAATAACCCGATTATTAGATTTAGGATTAGATCCGGTTAACTTTTCTGATGCCTGTGTTGGTATTATGGCGCAACGTTTGATTCGTACATTATGCTCTAACTGCAAAGAAGAATATGAAGCTTCCGAAACAGACATGGCATTTATCCGCCGTCAATACGGTGAAGAATATCTTCAAGAACTGGATCTTCAAGAGCCATTGAGGTTGCACCGAGGAAAAGGTTGTGATGATTGCGGTGACACTGGTTATAAAGGAAGAACCGGTGTACATGAACTTCTCACCATGACTCCAGATCTTCGCTCGCTTGTCTACAAAGAAGCATCGGTAACAGAAATGAAAGCCCAGGCAATGCGAGACGGTATGCGTACTCTTACCCAAGACGGTATTTTGAAAGTCTTAAAGGGTGACACTGATATCGCGCAAATTCAGATCATCAGTGGGGCTGATTAATCCAAAGGCACTTCAGTTTATGCACTAGTGCCACAGCCTGTTAATAAACTGTGGCACTAGTCTCTAAACTATTGTTCAGATTCAGATGATTGATTTGCAGTGGGCAAATTATTCAATAACTGTTTATTGAATGCATGAAAATCATTGATTGCCGACACCAAATCATTTGTACCTAAATCCTGCACTTCATTAATAATGCTATTAATCAAAGTTTCGTACTGATCACCATCGGCTAACTTTTGCTGTGATTGCTCAAACACATTCAACATTTTTTGTAAGTAATCACTTACTCTCTCCACCGGCTTTGATGACTGTTCTTGACTACCTTGCTCATCGCTGTAGTGTGAGACTGACTCGTAAGTTTTAACTACTTCCACTTGCTCTTGTCGAGTTAACTGCAAAGCGAAGCCGGTTAGCTCCTGTTCATCAAAACCAATTTCTAAGGCCTGTTCGAAGGCCCGTTCGATATCACCATCAAAAAACGTCGTAGCCAAATCATTAGCATCAGAAACTAACTGGCCAATGGACTGCAACTCACTTTCGTCTAACTCTCCAGATACAGAAAAGCTGTAATTATTCTGTGCAATAAACACCGACTGCTGCACTTCTGTTTGTTTAGTGGCGGCTTGAGACGTTTCAGATTGAGTATTAGATTGAGCTGATACTTCTTCAGCTTCGTTGTTGGCAGTTTCTACTGTTTCATTTCCAGCACTGTCAATACCAGCCCGTGGCAATACATCATTGTGCTCAATGTTTGGTTCTTGCTTAATCTGTTTTTCTTGTTGCAATAAAACCTGTCGATTTAATTCGAATTGTTTTAAATCTTCGAAACGAATAACCACTTCATCACCGTCTCGAGTGCGGATCTGTAATTCGCCATTTTGTTGGCTGGAGGCAGAAAGACTCTCTGTTATTAACGAAGTATCTGATTGCAATTCCCTATCTTCTGGATCACTCTGACTACCGAAGAGTTTATCTTGTAAACGCTGAATTCCCTGTTCAATCAAATCGGCACTTCGGCCTATTCCGTCGGAAATTTCTTCGTTCATAAAACCAGATAAATCTTTTTCAGCCAGCTTAATACCTTTAGAAACACCGGAACGTGCTTGTTCGAATAAACTAACTAATGTTTCTTCATCTGCCCCATTACGAGCAGCGCCAGATATCACTCCACCAACAAATTGGAGCACATTCTTGGCCACTTCCTCGAAGTCAAACAGACTCTTGTTAGTTTCTTCTGGGTTTTTAAGATTGGCCCGCTTCTCATCAATTTGTAATGTTTGATTGAGCGAGCTATTGTAAATTCTTAACCCGACTGTGGTTTGCGAGCTGAGTTTGCTAACCGTAGATTCTGCAGGCGCACTTATACCCGCTTCGGCTTGTCTTAAACCCGCTTCGCGCAATTGATTTTTCACAGCGTCATTGGGATTAACCTGAGTTTTATCTCCCATAAACGCTTTAATTTCACCGAAATTCATGTGCAATACCTCACTATCCTCATGTAATAGTATCGGCTATAAATTCACTTTATTGAGAAATTAAATTAAATAACTCCGCTAATATGGGAAATAATCAGTCAAATTAGTGCTTTACCCTATGTACGATAAAACAAAAACCAAATTGCATTTGCAAGCGCGCAGGAAATCTTTAAAATTCGCGAATCTTCTTTCAATGCCAACCTTATCGAGTTTTTGATGCGTCCAACAGAAATAGATCCCCAATTTTACCAAGCTCAACTCGATGAAAAAGTGACAGCTTTAAGCGCTCAGTTTAGCCAATTTAAAATGCCCAAATTAGAAGTGTTCGCTTCGCAAACTCTGAATTACCGAATGCGTGCGGAGTTTCGTGTTTGGCATGAAGGTGATGAGCTGTTTCACATCATGTTCGACCAACAAAGCAAAGAGAAATACCGCGTCGATCAATTTCCTCCCGCGAGTAAACTGATCAATCAAGTAATGGCCGATTTGGTGGTGCTATTAAAAGACAATGAAATAGCGCGACGCAAACTATTTCAAATCGACTATTTAAGTACTTTAAGTGGTGAAATTGTCGTTTCCCTGCTTTACCACAAGCCATTAGATGAAAGCTGGCATGCACAGATAAGTAAAATTTTAAAACAGCTAAGACAGCACTATCCAATAGATATAGTGGGTCGAGCCCGTAAACAAAAAGTCATAGTGGATAAAGATTTTGTCATCGAGCGTTTACCTATAGGACAAAGAACCTATGAATTTAAGCAAGTTGAAAATAGCTTTACTCAACCAAATGCGTTGGTTAATCAAAAAATGCTTGAATGGGCACTTGATGTTACCGCAAATAGCGAAGGTGATTTACTCGAATTATACTGCGGCTTAGGCAACTTTAGCATTCCCTTGGCGCAAAACTTCAAACGGGTTTTAGCCACCGAAATTTCAAAAACCTCAGTTGCTGCAGCACAATATAATATCAGCGCCAATCAGGCTGACAATGTGACAATTCTTCGTATGTCTAGCGAAGAGTTTGTACAAGCCCAAGCGGGGATAAGAAAATTCAATCGACTAGAAGGGGTGGATTTAGCCCAATACGATTGCCGCACAGTGTTAGTCGATCCGCCAAGAGCAGGTTTAGATGATGAAACAGTTTCAATGATCAGTAAATATAACAATATCGTGTATATTTCATGTAACCCAGAAACCTTGCAAAATAATTTGGACCTATTAAGCAAAACTCATGAAGTCCATCGTTTTGCTCTATTTGACCAGTTCCCCTATACCCACCACGTTGAAGCCGGTGTGTATTTAGTGCGAAAAAACTAACAAGATTTAAATAGGTTCATTGCTTTTAGCGAACTCTAACGAGCCATTTGTAATGAACCTTAACTGAATTTTTAATCGAATCGCCAATTGTTCTCTTTGAATAGGATCTAAATCCAGCGCCTCAGCACCAGTACTAAACACCAGTTTAACCATTGCTTCAGCTTGTAAATTCGCGAGTTTTCTATTTAAACCAGTTGTTGCCACAGTATAGTCGGTCAGTTCTTCGGTAAAGTGCTGAATCTCTCTGAACACGGCAGCTCTGAAGGCGTTTGAGGTCCCAGTGTGTTCTCTTAATAACAATCTAAAAATATTGCTGTTAGCCGAGATAAATTCCATAAACGTATCTATGGAAGTACTAATAACTCCGCCTCCTGACGCTATTCTTACTCTAGCTTGACGCATTAATTGACGCAAAGTTAACCCAGCTTCATCCACTAGCGTTAACCCTAACTCATCGATATCTTTGAAGTGACGATAAAAGGACGTAGGCGCGATACCAGCGGCTCTTGCCACTTCCCTGAGACTCATACTTGAAAAACTATGTTGTTCATCTAACAGACCAAAAGCTGCATCTATGATTGCACGACGGGTTTTTAACTTTTGTTGCTGTCGAGTTTGAATCACTTACTACCCTCAGATGTTTTACACTAATAATAAAGTTATCAGCTTGAATTACACCTCAGGTTAACAGTCTTTTCAATTTATTTACTTGATAAAATACCTAGCTCAGGATAAATTAGCGTACAGTTGTAAGCTCAAAAGTATATTAAATGAATAAACCTCCTCTGCTACTGACCAACATATTGGTCTTTCTTATTACCGGTGTAATCGCTGTTATTGGCGTACCATTAGAAGCCTATTTCAATGGTTTCGACATGTTTGAAGTGATTACATGTGTTTTCTTGATTTACTTTTCAGGCATGTCAATAACGGCCGGCTACCATAGATTATGGTCCCATAAAGCTTATGAAACCAATTCTGTTGTTCGATTCATATTAGCGGTTGGCGGTGCTATGGCACTGCAAAATAGTATTTTACACTGGAGTTCGGATCATAGAGTTCACCACAAATTTGTGGATCAAAATGGCAAAGACCCCTATTCCGCTAAACGTGGATTTCTATTTTCTCACATAGGCTGGATGCTCAGAGATTATGAGTCACACCGCTTTGATGATTATAAAAACTGTAGAGATTTGCAAAAAGACGCTATTGTCATGTGGCAACATAAATACTATTTACCCATAGTGTTAGCGACCAACTTTGGAATTCCAATCGCATTAGGATTTTTAAATGGCGACGTATTAGGCATGCTGCTGCTAGCTGGCGTTTTTAGATTAGTTGTTGTTCACCACGTGACTTTCTTTATCAACTCCCTTGCGCACATTTGGGGTAAACAGCCTTACACAGATAAAAACACTGCTCGAGACAATGGTATCTTAGCCTTTTTCACCTTTGGTGAGGGCTATCACAATTATCATCATATTTTTGAGTACGATTACCGAAACGGCATCCATTGGTGGCAATTTGATCCAACTAAGTGGTTGATTCGTGGACTTTGTGCGCTAAAACTGGCGAAAAACCTTCGTCGTTGCCCTGAAGAAAGAATTGAAAAAGCCCGTTTTGAAATGATGATGAAACGTACGCAGAAGAAAATCTCTAATCTACCAGACGCTGAAGAAATTATGGTTAAACTACAACACGAGTACGATGTGCTAGTTGCCAAAATGAGTGATTATTATGCGACTAAGAAAAAGTTGTTGGAATTTAATCAAGCGCGGATCAAAAAAAGTTACGACAATTTTGAATTGGCAAACAAATACAAAGAACTAAAATTAAGTATGTTGCAGCAGAAGCAAAAGTTCTACGAACTTTATCAAATGGCTTAGCGTTGGCTTTAATAAACCCTAAACTGAACAAAGTTTTTTGCTAGTGATGTTTATGGCACGACCTGCGGTTTAGGTAGATTTCATGGGCTAATGCCCTTGCTACATTTAAATTTGATGTTGTTCTCGACTCCATGGGCTAATGCCCTTGCTACATTTAAATTTGATGTTGTTCTCGGCTCCATGGGCTAAAGCCCATGCTACAATTAGACTTGATGTTGGGTTTGATTCTATGGGCTAAAGCCCATGCTACAATTTAAATTTGATGTTGGGTTTGATTGCTATATGTAGGCGGGTGCTTTAGCCCCGCGAATGTCGAAAGCTAAAATACGAAACAAAAAAAACCTGACGATTGTCAGGTTTTTTTAAAAGCTTAATAACTTAGCGTTGCACTGCTGCTGTTAGCGATTGGTCCGCTAACGCATCTCGGTGAGCGACAACTTCGATTAACGCGTCTTTTGGATAATATTTTATAGTGGCCATAATTGCATCACTTTGAATATTTGCTTTTTCAGCAATGTCCATTTGCACGTTTCGATAAGTCATATTTTGGCTAATCTTATTTGCCATGCATTGACTATTCACTTCAAACGATTGCTTGTCTACACAATCAAAGGTTTTTAACTGATCGGCTTGAGCATGCGCAACCGTTCCTAAAGATAAGACGGCAAGAAGAGAAAATAATTTACGCATTGTGTTACTCCTATTAATTCATCGGTTCTCCGATGAAAAGAATATAACACAGACTATGTGTGGTACCAACAAATTCGGACCATAGTTTTATGACAGTATTATGACAGAGTGTAATTTATTGAAAAAAAATGGCTTTGATTTAGCAAGAAACTGCCGAGAATGTGTGAATATTCTGCCGTTGCAACCTAACCCAATCATTCAAGGAAGTGCGAATAGCCAAATTTGTATAATTGGTCAAGCACCTGGTCTCGCCGCCCATAATTCTAGCTTAGCATGGAACGATGCTTCTGGAGATAGATTAAGGACATGGTTAGGTATGAATAAAGCAACTTTCTACGACGAAAATATCGTCGCTATTTTACCCATGGGGTTTTGTTATCCTGGAAAGTCATCTTCTGGAGATCTTCCCCCTATAAAGAAGTGTGCAGAGATTTGGCATCAAAGATTGCTATCTTCATTTACACCCAAAATAACCCTTTTGATTGGTCAATATGCACAAAATTACTACTTAAACGACAAGTTAGGTGTCACTAACAGAGTCAGGAACTGGCAAGACTATTTGCCAGAATACATAGTGTTACCCCACCCTTCACCACGGAATAATATTTGGTTAAAAAAGAACACTTGGTTTGAAGAATCTGTTTTACCTGAAGTTAAAACAATCATTCAGGATAATACCTAGAGCGAATGAGCAATTTCCTTTTGGATAACTGAGCAAAAAGAGTTTGATATATTATTGATAGCTATCTAAAAATTTGACAAGTTCATCAAATGCCATCGGCTTTGCATATAAATAACCTTGCGCTTCATCACAGCCTAACTTCAACATATAGCTAGCTTGCTCTCGTTTTTCTACACCTTCAGCAATTGTCTGTAAACCAAGACGATTACCCAAAGTTACAATAGTTTCGGCAATGAATGCAGATTTATTGGGCTTTATCTCGTTAATAAATGACCTGTCTACCTTCAAGCGATCTAATGGCAGTTGCTGCAAGTAACTCATTGATGAAAATCCAGTACCAAAATCATCAATGGCGATTTTCACTCCAAACTCTTTAAGTTCCTTGAGTGACTCTACAACAATTTGCGGTTCGTCCATCACAACACTTTCAGTAATTTCCAATTCCAATTGCGCCGGCACTATTGAATTGTCGTTTACTGACGTTTTAACCGTTTGAATGAAGTCTGGGTCTCTGAATTGCGGCATGGAAATGTTCACAGCCATGCGCAAATCGGTGTAACCTTTGTTTATAAGCTCTTTGAGATGACAGCATGACTCCTCTAAAACCCAAGCACCAATTTCAATAATCAGACCCGAATACTCTGCCAACGGAACAAATACCGCAGGGGAAATAAAGCCCTCATTTTCAGTTGGCCAGCGCAACAACGCTTCCATACCAACAACACGTTCAGTGACTAAATCTACTTGCGGTTGATACCAAACTTCTAACTTGCGTGCAGAAAAATCAGTTCGTAGTTGGCGAATCAAACCTAATCGCCAAGTCGTCTTTTCTTCCATTTCCGGTTCGTAATAACCAAAATTGGTGTTGAGGTCTTTTTTCGCTCGATTTAGGGCAATATTGGTTTGTTTTAATAAATTAATACCAGAGCATTCATAATCTACTAACTTACAAAAGCCCATGGTTATATTAATAGGTAAGGTGTGATCTCCAGCCTTGAACGGGAACGCAAACAAAGCGTTAACTCGTTCAGGATTCACCACTTCTTCAGAACCAATCAAACCAAAAACATCAGCACCGATACGGCCCATTCTGACATTTGCCCCTAAACTGTCCTGAACTCGCTTAGATACAGCTTTTAGCAGGTTATTCCCTGCATCTTGTCCTAATCCATCATTTACATCGGAAAAATGCTTAATATCAAGCAACGCGACTACGTTGTAACCGGTACTTGTCATTACTGCAGTTTCATCAAGCATATTAATGAATTCATTACGATTGGGCAGTTTGGTCAACCAGTCTTTAAATGCTGCTGTGCGCAATTGGTGGAACAGATTTACATTTTCATAGCCGATGGAAATACTGTGTAAAAACACCTCTAGCAGTTTTCGGTCTAGTGAATTGATCTGCTTTTTTGCATTGAGAAAAACCGCAGCATCGTAACCGGAACTGTTTAAATACAAGACAGAGTAATTGTCTTCATATAAGTGTTGTTTTTTGCTTAAACAGCGACTTACTGAATCAACGATTTTTTTATCGTGCAGGTTTTCCAAACTTTCATTGATGTACTTGGCAAATTCTCCAGCGGCCCCTAACACATACACGCTGTTATCTTCTTTATCTAAAATAGCACCAGCCCGCGCGCAGACAACACCGCCAGCATCTAGACCAATTAATGAGCTAATTTGGGTTACTATGCCTTCGCAGTACCCCTTCACTGAGTGCTCTTCTAATAGGTTAGCTGAGGAGTGAATAATTTTTTCCAAGCCTTGGCGACTTTGATTTATGGTGAGTATTTGCTGATACGAACGAAGAGAGGCGATTATTGTAGTAACCAGTTTACTGCGAGTAAGTTCGGTTTTTGTTTTGTAATCATTAATATCGTATTCTTTAATGACACTTTCTTCTGGTGCATAACCAGGCTGACCTGTTCGCAGGATTATTCTGGGTTCCATTAATTTAAGTTCTTCGCGCATTTTGCGCGCGACCACTAACCCAGCATCATCGGTTTCCATTACGACATCGAGAAGAATAATGGCTAGTTTACTGCCTAACTTTTCAATGATAGTGAGTGCTTGCTCTCCTGAGTAAGCATGATGAAAATGTAGCTTTTTGTCATTGAGCTGTAAATCAGACAAAGCTAATCTGGTTACTGAATGAATTTCTTCGTCATCGTCAACTACTAACACATTCCAGCGACCGAAATTAGTCTCTTGTTCCTGTGATTCGTCTTCTTCCAAGAAAATCAATTCATCATTTTCATAATCCGTTGGAGACATTCATCCTTCCACTATACGAACACCATAATTGGTGAATACTATTGTTTACAGCTTAAACATATCTCAATATGCAGCAAAGAGGAATAATAATTGTAGCAAAATTCAGCAAAACCGCTTGTTTTTGTCACAATTTCATAATGTCAGTCGAATTCGTCAATTGTTGTGGATTTCGGGTATAATCATTCTCCTATTATCTAGGTCAATTTCACTTATATGAAAATAGATTCCAATATCCCACCTCCCAACCTCTTACAGGGGAAAGATTCCGTTGCCAAAAGCACTGCGCAAGGACAGGTGTCATCGACACAAAAAGCCAGCACCGAGCACGCTAAACAGGTGAAAACCAAAATGCTGCAATGGTTTAGTAGGGCGGGCATTGCAATAGGGCAAAAGAGCGCTATTGAACAAGACCTGCATAAAAAGGTGAGTCGCCATCAGTTTGTAAAAGCACAACGAAAATTAAAAAATTTAGAACGTATACTTACTTTAGCGACAGATTTCAGCCAAGAGCAAGCAGTTCAAGATGAACTGGATCCCGATTGGTTCTTCAGTTTTAGCGAAATGGCAGAAAATATCAATTCACCAGCAATGCAAGAATTATGGGCTAAAATTTTCACAGTAGAGATAAGCGTTCCCGGCTCTTTTTCACTTAAAACCTTACATACTTTAAAAAACTTAACCCATAGAGATGCCAAAATCCTCAAGTTAGCGGTAGGAATGGCAAGTAGACGAAAAGGTGAACACGGTTTAAAAATCATCTACGGTTATCATCGAAAACCTAATATTTTGTCAGTGTTTAGACTGATTAAAAACGAACAAATAAATTTAGCCGCATATGGTTTAGCCTACCCTGACCTATTATCGTTAATGGATCTAGGGTTAATTTATAATAGTGAAATAGAGACTAGTGAGCTTGAAATACAGAGTAGATTTCAATATCGCTGTGCCGGCGAAAGCTTTCATTTAGCCCCGAAAAAAAGAGGCTTAAGCCTACAATATTATAAATTTACCTCAATTGGCTCTGAACTAGCGCGCTTGATAAATAGCACTGCCAATAAACACTATATTGATGACCTGTTAGTATTACTTTCAGGTGAGTTTGAATTAAATTGAAGTTCATTACTTTAAGTTTTTCAATTGACCCCAATCTAAATATTCTATGCGATCCTATACGCTTATCTAATTTTATCAGGAGCTAAAATGAGTGACTCTTATACCCCACCTAAAATATGGACTTGGAATAAAGAAAGCGGTGGGAAATTTGCAAATATTAACAGGCCAATATCAGGTGCAACTCACGACAAAGAGTTAGCAGTGGGCAAACATCCCTTGCAACTTTATTCTTTAGCGACACCAAACGGCGTTAAAGTGACTGTATTGCTAGAAGAACTGTTAGAAAAAGGACACAAAGGAGCGGAATACGACGCATTTTTGGTCGATATTTTAGAAGGCGATCAATTTAGCAGTGGTTTTGTGGCGGCTAATCCAAACTCTAAAATTCCAGCCCTTGTTGATCACAGCACATCACCACCTACTCGCGTGTTTGAATCAGGTTCGATACTGTTGTATTTGGCTGAAAAGTTTAACGAATTCATACCTCAAGACCCCACTCAACGCACAGAATGTCTATCATGGTTATTCTGGCAAATGGCTAGTGCGCCTTTGTTAGGCGGCGGTTTTGGTCATTTTTACGCGTATGCACCTGAAAAACTTGAATACCCTATAGATCGCTACACCATGGAAATAAAACGTCAGCTTGATGTGCTCGACAAGCTACTGGCTGACAAAGAGTACATGTGTGGTGATGAATATACGATTGCGGATATTGCAACTTGGCCTTGGTATGGCGCTTTAGTCAAAGGGTTAGCTTACGATGCAGCTGAATTTATTGAAGCCCATACATACAAAAATGTTATTCGCTGGGCAGATCAGATTGCTGAGCGTCCAGCAGTACAGCGTGGTCGCATGGTAAATAAAACTTGGGGAGAACCAGAATCACAGTTGCATGAGCGTCACGATGCCAGTGATTTTGATACTAAAACTCAGGACAAAATTGGATAAAGTTTCGGCTGCTTCTTAAATTAATCATGGCTAAAGCCCATGCTACATTGTAGGCGGGGATTTATCCCCGCTAAATGCCGTCACCAAACTCATGCAACCCACATTCGCGCTTCAATCCAAAGAAACGCGTATCTTGCTCACTCATACCAGCTTCCAAAGCTTTCGAAGTATGCCAGTCACCAATAGACACAAAACCTTTCTCCCAAAGTGGATGGTAAGGCAGATCATGTGCTTTTAAGTACTGATGCAGTGCTTTGTTTGACTGATCAATAATTGGATAAACTTTGGTTTGTCCGTTTAATCTTTGCAGCACATTTAAGTTTTCACGAGAGTCTGACTGAGAACGTCTTAAACCAGCAAACCAAGTTCCAACCTTCAGCTCTTTCAAAGCCTGCTGCATAGGTAGAACCTTGTTCATCTTGTTGTATTTCTCAATACCTTCGATACCTTGTTCCCATAATAATCCGTGACGAGCTTCTTGCCATGCAGCGGACTCTGGAGCCCGATACACTTTCAAATTAAGCTTTAATCGCACTGTTAACTCATCAATGAATTTGTAGGTTTCAGGAAAAAGATAACCGGTATCAGTTAAGACAACAGGAATATCGGCATATTCTTGAGATAATAAATGTAACATTACCGCTGATTGAGCACCAAAACTAGACGAAACGATGTGCTCACCTGGCAGATGCTTGAGCGCCCAAACCACCCGTTGTTGAGGTGTTTGTTTTTCAAGATCTGCATTAAGCTCAGCGAATTGCTCAGTGTCTAGACTGTTAATCCAATCTGCTGCATGAGCATTTTCGGCTGAATTTTGGAATACTGCGTTAGGCATAAAAATCCTTGGCTGAATTAACAACCGGAGCGATGACTTTAGCGCGAATCAAAAAGTCACCAAAACCTTCGTCTTGGTTACCTTCTTTAGCCCAACGACCTATAAGTTCGTCGAGGTGAGCTAAAATCTCTTGCTCGCTAATATTTTCTTTGTACATTTTGGGGATACGCGTACCCTGACGATCGCCACCGAGGTGGAAATTGTATTTACCAGGGCCTTTTCCAACCAAACCAACTTCTGCAAGCATGGCTCGACCACATCCATTAGGACAACCAGTGACACGGAATATTATGCTGCGGTCAGCGACATTATGTTTTGCTAGCAAACCTTCGATTTCCGTTACCGCATCAGGCAGATAACGTTCAGCTTCCGCCATTGCCAAAGGACAAGTCGGCAATGAAACACAAGCCATGGAATCTAATCGTTGATTACTCACGTCATCTGAAATCAAGCCATGAGTTCTGGCTAAAGATTCAATTTCCTGTTTTTGCTCAGCAGGCACGCCAGCAATAACCAGATTTTGATTCGCGGTTAAACGAAAATCACCAGTGTGAATTTTAGCAATTTCAGCACAGCCTGTTTTTAAGGTTTTCCCTGGGTAATCTAGAATACGGCCGTTTTCAATGAAAACGGTTAAATGGTATTTGCCATCAACGCCTTCAACCCAACCGAAACGATCTCCACGAGAAGTAAACTCATACGGACGGCTTTGCGCAAACTCAATGCCCGCTCTAGCTTCAACTTCAGCTTTAAAGTTCTCAACCCCAACACGTTCAAGAGTGTATTTGGTTTTCGCGTTTTTACGGTTAACACGATTCCCCCAGTCCCGCTGAGTACCAACAACAGCAGCTGCGACATCCAAGGTTTTATCCAATGGGATATAACCGAAGTCATCAGCCTTACGAGGATAAGTAGAGTGATCACCATGGGTCATGGCTAAGCCGCCGCCCACTAATACGTTAAAACCAACTAGTTTGCCGTTTTCAGCAATGGCCACAAAGTTAAGGTCATTTGCATGCACGTCAATATCGTTATGCGGTGGAATAACCACTGTCGTTTTAAATTTACGCGGTAAATAGTTATTTCCTAGAATGGGTTCATTTTCAGTCGTTTCGACCTTTTCTCCATCCAACCAAATTTCAGCATAAGCGCGCGTTTTAGGCAGCAAATGTTCACTAATTTTCTTAGCCCATTCGTACGCCTCTTGATGTACTGCAGACTCCACTGGATTTGACGTGCACAGCACGTTCCGATTTACATCGCCAGCGGTGGCGATTGAATCAATCCCCACTTTATCAAGCATTTGGTGCATCATTTTAATGTGTGGTTTTAATACACCATGGAACTGAAACGTTTGACGAGTAGTTAAACGAATACTGCCGTAAAGGCTATGCTCTTCTGCAAACTTGTCGATTGCTAACCATTGTTTTGGAGAAATAATTCCTCCAGGTAAACGTGCGCGCAACATCACATTTTGTAATGGCTCTAGTTTTTGTTTCGCTCGTTCAGCACGAATATCACGGTCATCTTGCTGATACATACCGTGGAATCGAATTAACTGAAAATTGTCAGCGGTAAAGCCACCGGTCAAATCGTCTTTAAGGTCTTGGGCAATCGTCCCGCGCAAAAAGTTACTATCGCCTTTAATACGCTCGTTTTCTGCCAATTTACCTTCAACTATAAACTTTTTATCGGAAACCATTAGTACACATCCTTCTGATAACGCTTACTACGACGCATTTCGGTTAAATACGCCTCAGCATCTTCTTCACTTTTACCACCGTGTTCTTGAACAACAGTCAAAAGTGCATCATGAACATCTTTAGCCATGTGGGTCGCGTCACCACATACGTAAAAATGCGCGCCTTGCTCTAGCCAATCAAATAACTCAGCACCATTTTCTAAAATGCGGTGCTGTACATAAATCTTTTGCTCTTGGTCACGGGAGAATGCCAAACTAACTTTGTCTACCACGCCATCTTTAACAAAACGTTGCCATTCCGTTTGATATAGGAAGTCTTGAGTAAAACTTGGATTTCCAAAGAACAACCAGTTTTTACCTTCGGCATCATCTTCTGCACGCTGTTGCATGAAAGCTCTAAACGGAGCGATTCCTGTGCCTGGACCAACCATGATCACCGGTGTTTCTGGGTTTTGTGGTAAACGGAAGTTATTGTTATGTTCGACAAACACTTTGAGCTCTTGACCTTCTTCTAGGCGTTTCCCCAAGAAGTTGGAAGCTGAACCTTGGCGCACATTGCCATTGACGTCATATTCAACCATTGCAACAGTAAGGTGCACTTCATCATCTACTTCTGCTTGACTCGAAGCGATTGAATACAGTCTTGGGGTAATGGGCCTGAGTGCTCTAGCCAGCTGCTCAGCGCTAATTTTTGCTGGGAAATCAGTCACAATATCAACAATTTGCTTATCCGCTAAATACTCTCTTAGCTTCGCTTTATCATCGAATAATGCTTGTAATTTTTCATTCGGAGCAGACTCTAAATAGCTCTTCACAAATGTAGGATAACTCAAGGTTAACTCAAATTTTTCGATTAACGCCTGTTTAACGCTAAGAGTATCCTTGCCAACCACCACGGTTTCATTTTCATCAACAGCAACGAGCTTCAATAATTCGTCAACTAGCGCTTCGTCATTGGTAAACCAAATTCCTAATGCGTCACCTGGTTGATATTGAATACCTGATTCTTCAAGAGAAATTTCGATATGACGAATATCTTTAATTGAATCTCGCCCAGTGATTTTTTGACTTTCTAATAAAGTAGCCGTAAATGGATTTTTCTTAGAATATTCTGATTTGCTTGCCGTTCCAGAAGTACTAACTACAGCCCCAGCGACAGGTGCAACTTGCGCTTGACTAGCGGCAAATTCTTCTTTTAACTGAATGGCTATTTGATCAAAAAATGCGTTGGTTACAGTTTCGTAATCTACGTCACAATCGACTCTTGGAGTAATGCGTTTGGCGCCCAAGGCTTCAAGACGAGCGTCAAAGTCTTTTGCGGTCTGGCAGAAGAATTCATAACTGCTATCACCTAAGCCAACTACAGCAAAATTTAATTCTGGCAGTTTAGGTGCCTTTTTACTGCCAACAAACTCATGTAATTCAACTGCATCATCTGGCGCATCGCCCTCACCGTGAGTACTGACCACGATAAGTAGATGAGTTTCACTTTTCAACTGCTTAGCTTTGTAGTCAGCCATACTCAGTAAGTTGACTTTCAAACCAGCATGTTCTGCCTTTTCTTTATAGTCTTGGGCAACACCTTTGGCATTGCCAGTTTGTGATCCATAAAGAATTGTAAGTTGCTTTTCAACAACGGCACCAGTTGCAGCAGGTGCAACGACTTGTCCACCGGTTTGTTGATGTGCTAAACCCGCCAAATAGCCGCTCATCCAAGTAAGCTGGTCATTGTTTAGCGGCGCGATGGCGCTATTAATTTGTTGCCATTGTGATTCGTTAATAACAGCAGTTGGCACAAGTGCCTGATTGTTCTTTGAAGACATAAAAACGCTAACCTTTTAATTGATGCAAGCAGGTTAGCGTTTTTTATTATTAACAGGAAAGACCTAAATAGGATTTTTTATTACTTATTGGACTTAAAACCAAACTTTATTGACTTAGAAGTGTATTTCGATCCCGGCAAATGCACCACTAAACTCTAAATCTGAGTAGATATCATCTAGATCTTCCAACTCTAAAGAAGTCGCTCTGTAGCCCAGTTGTAGCGTCATATCAATCGCCAAATTGTCTATAAATTCGTAAGCTAACGCGATTTCATAATCACTCAAAGAGTGGTCATCTATCGCCAAATAACTGCCCTCTGCGTAAACCCCTAAGCCGGTAAAAGGTAGGCCAATGTAAAGTTTTGAATACACCATAGGCACAACACCAGAAAACTCTTCTCTGGCAAAGTTAGAGGCGTCCGCCGTTTCTCTAACAAATATTTCACCGTCTACGTATTTCCCATTGATGCCGAAATCAAAACTAACCAAATCGTTATCAAATAATTCGTAATACAAAATAAAGTCGGTATTGCTCATATCCACTTCCGTGGTCAGCGCCGTGTCTACACTAAAAATCTCACCATTAAAAGTGAATGTGCTATTTAGTGTAATATCGCCACTGGTATCTAGGGTTGTTTGACGAACTTTGATATTCGGTAACAACGGGATCGGATGCTCTAATGCGGCATAAAAACTCGACTTAGTTTCAGTATCAAAATTAAATCTGGTTATATCAGCATCGTTGGCAAATCCACCTTCGGTATCCATATTCCAGCCTTGGGCACCCACATACAAACCGAGTAGAGTATCTGCTTGGGCAGGTACAGCGACTACGGATGCGGCTAAAATTAATGATTTGACTCTATGTTTCACTCTTTTATCCTTGATTTAACAGTTCATTTAATTCGATTAAAGCAGCATTTGCTCGGGAAATATAGTTCGCCATGACTAATGAGTGATTAGCTAACATACCTAAGCCACTTCCATTTAAAATCATCGGACTCCAAATTGTCTGTTGAGTAGATTCGAGTTCACGAATAATTTGACGCAAACTGACTGTGGCATTTTTCTTTTCAAGCACGTCAGCAAAATCGACTTCTACCGCTTTGAGAAAATGAATCAGAGCCCATGCGGCACCTCTTGCTTCATAAAAATTATCGTCGGTTTTCCACCAGCTGGTTTTTTCATAACGCTGTTTAGGTTCAGGTGTAGACTGTCTAGCTTGTGCATCCCCAGCTAAATCTGTGTTTAGCACTTCTTGGCCGACACTGGCACTTAGCTTCTGTGAAAGATTGCCTAATCGTTTTTCTACTTGCTTCAACCAATCCCTCAAGTTATCTGCTCGAGAGAAAAATTGCGCACTGCCTTGGCCTTTATCAGCCAAATCAGTTCGATAAGCATACAAATCTTTAAGCGCGTCTTGGTACATTGACTCTGCTGAAGGAAGCATCCAACTCAGGTGATTCATATTTAACGCTGGCTGCGCTTTTATTAACTCTGGGTTTTCCATAGATTGTGACTGCGAGCGACTAAAATCTTTGCGCATTGCCAACGCAAGATCACGCGACATTTCTAACACTCCAAATTCCCATCTAGGCATGTTATCCATGAATATTCCCGGCGGCATAACGTCGTTTGATAAATAACCACCCGGTTTATCCATTAACGATTCCACCACACGAATCAGTGTATGAGTTGTTGTGTAACCTACAACCACATTTTCCGAATTCGCTTGAGCATATGATTGAGCTTCAGTTCTCACATTGAACGAATCAGGTTCTGAACTCCAATAGATAGAAACTAACCAACCTATAAACACAATTATTAGGAAAGTGGTGGTGAGCCATTTCGCATTTAAAAAACGTTGCATAATATGCTTCCTGTATTTTGAATTAATGACACCTTACACGCATAACATCATCTATTCTAATGATGGCTATGTGACTTTTCTTTGCCGGGCATAACCGCTTTTGCTTCTACCTGAATCGTTTTTTGATCTTCGCTGACCAAGGTAATTAAAACCCTTTGATTTTCTGACAATGGCTTTTTAAGACCAAATATCATTACGTGTAAACCACCAGGTTTGAAGGCGACTGTTTCCCCAGCTGGTATTTTAATTTGTTCTTGTTGTTGCATACTCATCATACCGTTTTCCATAACATGAGCATGCAATTCAGCTTTTTCAGCAATGTCGGTGCTGGCGGATACCAGAACCACATCTTTGTTGGAAGTATTTTGGATTTTAAAATAAGCAGCTGTATTAGGAACTGTTGGCGGTAATAAACGTACTGTTGCATCTGATATTTTGATATTTGCAGAGCTAGCAAAACTACAAACCAATAATCCGATGAAAATCAACCACGGTTGCTGCTTGACGAATTTCATAAACTGCCTTTCCTGAATAATAAATTTCCCGTAATTATCAATTAATTCACGCGCTTTTACCAGAATAGTCAGCGCTTTTTCAGTTGTGAGTTGTTTATCGTCTCACCTAATAATGGCGGCAGATTATGTTGTGCGGTTAATAACGGTAACTGGTATTCATGCGGCCCGGCGATTTTTACCGTTAATATTGAGTTGGCCGCTTGTCTTTTACTAACCAGATAATGAAGGCAATCACCAGTAACATTGGCCAAAACACAGTAACGCCAGCCAATAACATAGCCACAAACGCAACAAACAAAGCCAATGCTATGGCACCAAACACGCTGATAGCGACAATAACACCAACAATGGCCATTACGGCGCCAATAGCGGTAACCCCTACAACCGACTCCATCGGACCAAATATATGCTCATCTAAATGAATCGAGAAATCAAACCACTCGCTAACCAAGATACCGCAACTGTAAGTAATAAGTACGGCAATCAAAATAGCTAAAATAAGATTTTTCATCGCATTCTCCCTACGAAACTAAGGTTATCTTGTTGGAATTAACAAAACCGCTAACAGATAAGCCACACCAACAACCATTGGCATAAAAATAAAGGCTGCGATAGCTGCGATTCTTACAATCCAAGCATCAACACTAAAATGCGTTGCAATGCCTGCACATACGCCGCTAATTTTGCCACGAACCGTGTCACGATATAGTTGATTTGTATTTAAATAGTCTTTCATGTTGATACTCCTACAGAAATTAGTACGTTTTAATCGAAGGCCCAAAAATTTCAGGCCTTACGAATAAACATTTTAGAGATTGCCGAGCCGACTTTGTTACGCGACTTTCTTGCGCAGCGCAGCCAACTCTTTTTCGATATTTTCGTCTTGTTCAAGCTTCTCGATTTGCGCACTTAAAGATTGGCTTTCAGATACCAAATCATAAGCTTCGACTTGTGATTCTAAGTCGTCGATACGACTTTCATAATGTTCGAACCGAGCAATTGCATCGTCAATTTTCTCCACACTCTGAGAGGTTTTCGCTTTCAGACGTACTGACACTGATTGCTGTCTAATATCCAACGCTTTTTGACGACTTCTTGCTTCTTTAAGTTTCTCTTGCAAACGTGAAGTATCGTCTTGCAATTTAGCAATAGCCTCTTCAACCACGTCCATTTCTTTGGTTAGCAATTTTAACGACTCTTGCGCTTTGTTTTTTTCTACTAAAGCGGCTCTAGCTAAGTCTTCACGCTCTTTTTTAAGCGCGACTGTGGCTTTGCTCTGCCAATCTTTAACTTGTCCCTCTAGCTTTTCCTGTTTGCGCACTAAGTGTTTTTTATCAGCTAAACTTCTTGCCGCAACTGAGCGTATTTCTACTAAGGTCTCTTCCATTTCTTGCACTATTAGGCGAATGACTTTTTGTGGATCTTCCGCTTTGTCTAAGATGGCATTAAGATTTGCTTGTACTATGTCTGACATTCTTGTGAACATACCCATTTTTCGATCCTCCGAGATTTATATGAGTGTTGTATTTTGAATTACTTTGATAATTCTAAATTCAATTTTCTTTACCAGTACTTCTCTTATTACAAACTACGTGCCAAACTTTCAAATACAGCTAAACCATTGTTTATTATCTACTTTTAATATTTTCACCTGAAATTAAAAAATACGTTTTGAATTTCAAATTAGGATATTAGTCAAATTCGCTAATTAGTTGGTCAAAATATTAAAACTAGGAAAGCGTTATAAAATAGCGGCAGATAAATGTTCGATGTCTGAATTAAGGGCGTGAAAAAACGTCATAGTGATGGGAGTATGTTGTCGGCGCACAACATATCTTTAGAGAGATCGCGATCTCACCAGGCAAACCAACAAACCTCTGAAAAGTGAGTAGTACTTTTAGCAAGTCCGCTAAACCTAATACTAGGGTTTGAAACGGACGGGCAACTAAAACTTCTTAAGTACTTCCAGAACAGACTCCATTTGATATTGCCTTAAGTCAGATACACTATTCTCAGAAAAGTGTTTAAAGCTGACAGATGCATCTTCATACAATGCAGCACCTGTGGCCGATAACTTAACCAAACTTATTCTGGCGTCTCTTGGATTTTTTTGTTTTTCAATGAGGTGAATTTTTTCTAGAGGATTCAACATACGTGTTACACCTGAAGCTGTCATACCTAAAGCTTCAGCTAAGGCGATTCGACTCATTGTGTGCATGGGTTGATTAGACAAAACATGCAATGCCATGTACTCACTAAAGCTAATCCCGTGCACACTTAAACTACGATCAAGCTTTTTATTAACCTTTACAGCAGCTAAGTTCAAATTGATTAACAGCGACATAGAGTCAGTTAGTTTTTTCATTTCATATCCAAATCATTAATTGACACATCAAGTATATATCAACAATTAATTTAGTGAACCATTATTTTAGATGACAAAGCGGACAGGATGGAAAGTTATTTAAGCTAAGGATGGATAAATTTCGAGAGGGTAATTTAAATAAAAGATGACGGTCTCTACTGCGCGTTGCGACCGTCATGATATTGGAGATTAGAACCATTAACCGGTACTGCATGGCTGTTCTTTTTACACTCGACCAGACTAAATACTAATGCTGCTGCGAGGTAGGCCATTACCGGTGCTAATAATAGAGTAAGTAGATGTATGTGGTTAAACATAGTTAGTCTCCTTACTATTCAGCTTTATCACTTTCTTCTTTTTTAAGTTCAGTGTCACTGTTTAAATCTGTAATGGTTACGTTAGTTACATAATCTTGTGAATCAGACTCAAAACCAATTGAATTGTTTACTGTCAAAATGGCCTCTTCAACACCGTATGATATTTCTTCTTTAGTAACGCTAACTGCTTGTGAAATAAGTGAACCAACAAGTTGTTCTACTGATACATTTGCTGCATGTACAGATGAAGCTACGAATAAACCTGAGATAAGTACTGTTGCTGCTGTGATTTTCTTAAACATAATAATTTCCTTAGTAGTTGTGCTGTATGTGTAACTGATTATTCAGTTACTAGTTAAGTCGCAATCATTATTGCGATAGTTGTGCCAACTACTAAAAAAAATTACATCCATTTGTTTTTTAAAGGATTTTCAAAAAACATGGGACGCGACAAATAAACCAAAGAACATTTTTTTGAAGTAAAAAATAATATTTTAGTGTTTTTGACCAAGTCACTTAGCGTTTTTAACCAACTTGGTCAGGTGCATGAGTATTGCGAAATTGTTCCGCTTGGAATTGAGCTTCATCCAGAGTATCTAATGCATCATGCAATAACTCAATGCCGACACCTTTTTGAGTACCATTCTGACTTAAGTATCTGCGCCAAATACGCGCACCTGGTTGTCCTTGGAATAAACCGAGCATATGCCGAGCTATGTGCCAGATTCGGGTATGAGGTAACTCTAATTGGACCTCTGCATACTCAATCATTTTTTCAACAACCTGATGACGAGTTGGAATAGCATGGCTATCGTTGTAAAAAAGCTTATCAACCTCGGCTAAAATATACGGATTGCTATAAGCCTCGCGACCTATCATTGCCCCATCTATATATTTTAAGTGTAAGGCCACATCGTCCAACGTCTTCACTCCACCATTAATGCTAATGTGCAAATCTGGAAATTGCTCTTTTAAATGATAAACACGCTCATACATCAAAGGCGGTATGTCGCGATTCTCCTTCGGACTTAAGCCTTTTAACCAAGCCTTACGGGCATGCACAATAAAGGTATCGCAACCAGCATCCGCGACTTGTTCGATAAATCTGGTCAAATCTTCATACTCGTCCATTTCATCGATACCAATACGAGATTTCACAGTCACTGGAATATCTACCTCGGCCTGCATACTCTTAATACATGCAGCAACGGTTTCTGGCTCAGCCATCAAACAAGCGCCGAAGCGTCCATTTTGTACACGATCAGACGGACAGCCAACGTTAATATTCACCTCATCATAACCACGTTGTTGGGCGAGCAACGCACAGCGAGCCATATCCACGGGATCCGAACCACCTAATTGCAGCGCAACTGGATGCTCTTCATCATTGAAAGCTAAATAATCGCCCTTACCAAAGATGATAGCCCCCGTTGTCACCATTTCGGTATAAAGCAAAGAGTGTTGTGAAATCTGTCGTAAAAAATAACGACAATGTTTATCAGTCCAATCCAGCATTGGCGCGATTGAAATGGTGCGGTTGATGGTTGAAGTATTCAATGGAATCCAGTTGCCTAAAATATCGAGGTTATAAACCTATAGTTAAATTAATATGCGAAATTGTGACAATTTTTTAACATCTACGACAATTGG
The DNA here is from genome assembly GCF_037478005.1 of Alteromonas sp. M12. Classification (NCBI taxonomy): domain Bacteria; kingdom Pseudomonadati; phylum Pseudomonadota; class Gammaproteobacteria; order Alteromonadales; family Alteromonadaceae; genus Alteromonas; species Alteromonas sp. M12. The sequence continues at coordinate 4,164,964 of NZ_CP144164.1, forward strand.
TCGATTTAATGGGTTGAAAAATTTGTACATAGCCACTTTATAGGCGTATTTTACCATATAACAGATTGGGAGAAAGCAATTGCATAGGCATTACTTTTTCTCCTAATTTTGAACAACTTGATATTTGTTTGCATTTTCGGGTGAACCAAACACTTTTGGAGATGCCAAACAGTTAAGATTAATGTCACTGTCTGTAAATAATTACTAAGTAGTAAAGAGTAAGAATTTGATGAAAACCCTTTGGTTCAATATATTGCTGATGTCGTGGGTAGCTAGTTTTAGCTTCTCATCAGTAGCATTTGAGAATCAACAAGGTGCAGTCGACCAATCCAGTTCAATAGTAGAACAGGCGCAAATATTTAGTCTTGATCCTTTAGACTTTGATTTCGATGCGATCTTAAATTCATTCACTTCATCTTCAAGCCTAGTCAGCTATGCCCCCTTCGCTTATCAGCAAAATGCAGCTTTTATTGTATTCAAAAATGCTGACTTTATACGCGGTCCGCCCTCTATATCCATCTGATACAAAAACAATTTTTTAATTTTATAAAATCAGAGGGTATTCCCATGAGTATAACTGACGTTTTAATTCGTTATCGTGTCGACTGTGCATTTATTCAGTCTAAAACAAAAAGCAATCTGTTAAAAAGTGTTAAAAAGGAGCGTGCAAATGAAAAAGTTAGCGCTCTATAACACTGAATCTGTAGACAAACTCGTTTGGCCCCCCGAAAACACTAGCATCACAATGCGTTCAAATGCGTTGTCTATTTTCACTGATTTCAAGCAGTTCATGCCTTTGGTTATCGATTCCACAGCGAAAGCTGTGGAACTTGAAGATCTGATGAAAAAGTCACATGTTAGAATGAAACTGGTACTTGATAGTGAAAAGAACTTCATTGGAGTTATTGCATTAAGTGACTTAACCGAGCAGAAAATACTTGCGAAAGTTACCAAAAATCAACCTCGGGAAGAAATTACCGTCACCGATTTTATGCGTCCTAGAAACACGCTTAAAGCTTTCGCTTACGAGGAATTAAGTACAGCCAGAGTGGGTGATGTAGTAGAAACTCTGAGGGATAATCATCAACAACATTGTTTGGTAATTGATAAGAGTAACCACGAAATTCGTGGATTGATTTCAGCAAGCGATGTAGCAAGGCTGTTGAAATTACCAGTAGATATTCAATTACAGCCATCCTTCGTTGATTTATTCAATGTAGCTGCAGCGTGATAATTCCCATCCTATCTAACATTCAGATGGGATGTGGCTTGTTGGGTAAAGCTCACACTTCTTAACGCTTTGCACTTTACATAAAGAAGTAGGTATGCAAAGCGTTAGTCATGCATTAGTTAAGCTATTTGCAATGAGAATTCACCGCAACATTCGATATCAAAACAAACCAAAAAAAATAGTGAAGGGTAATTGTATCCTTCACTATTTTTAGTTTTTTAACCGGCTTAGATTAACCTAAACTGGGGTTGAGTAAAAATTTCTCGCCGGTTTTCTTTGCCATATATTTGGCAATAACAGAAGGCTCTAGAACCTGCTCAAAAGACAGTTCATCGGTAAAATCAATGGCGAAAGTTGTATCGATTTCATTAGCAACACGCTGATGTAATTGTTTTACCTTTTGTGGACTTTGTTTGCCTAAGAATTGCATTAGCAACCAGCCTCCAATACCCCATGTCATGCCATAGGCGCGATTTAACACTGTTGGAGAAAAGTCTAATCCACCATAAATGTACACCTGCTTGTTATCAGCTGAACCATAAGTATTAAATCCTTTGGCGTCTTTACTTCCCACTCTTTCCATTGCTGCGAGTATATTACTGACTAAGTCGCCACCACCAATTGCATCAAAGGCCAATGTGGCTCCGGTAGCTTCGATTGCTTCATACAGATCTTGTTTGAAGTTTTCACTTGAGGAATTACAAATGTATTTTGCCCCAAGCTTTTCTAGTATTTCTACCTGCTCTTGTTTTCTAACGATATTCACTAACGGAACATTTTCAGCAATACATATTTTATTCAGCATTATTCCTAGACTCGACGCGGCTGCTGTATGTACCAAAGCAGAATGTCCTTCTGCACGCATAGTTTCTACCATACCTAAAGCGGTTAATGGGTTAACAAAAGAAGAAGCCGCTTGCTTAGCTGAGGTATTTTCATTATGGACAATACATGCTTGAAATGGCACAACACACAACTCAGAGTAAGTTGCACCACTTAATACGCCGACCGTTTTCCCCATCAAGGCTTTGGCTGATTCACTGTCTCCAGTGGCGACCACTTTACCAGCCCCTTCATTACCTATTGGTAAAACCTGATCCAATCTTGAGCGCACGCTAGCAAGCATCGCTGGTGCAACTGGCGCAGTAAATTCCATTTGATCTTTATTAAAGGTTCCTTCGTATACGTTGGCTGGACCAAACATTGGCCACATATCGGACGGATTAATAGGTGCCGCTTGGATTTGAACCATAACTTCATGAGGCTTCAAAGCGGGTATTTCTCGTTCTTTTAAAGAAACGGTTAGTTGGCCATTTGAAGTAATTTCGGTGAATAATTGTTTCGTGACTGTCATATTTTAACTCTCATAATGTAAAGGCAAAATGTATAAATCCAAGCTAACATTAAGTGTTGAGATATTCGAATGATAATATTTGTTTGATCTACATTAGTTACATTAATGTAACTTTATTAAACAACGATAAAGAGAATATTGAAAGAACGAATGAAAGCTTAATTTGCTACGGATAATTTAACAACGGCAATTATTCAACGTTTTAGAAAGTGCTTAAGCTTTATCTAGCACTGCTAGTTCAAGGTACACATTGAAGCAAAGAATAATATACCGTTTGCTCATCTGCATTTAAAACTTTCCGTTCTCATTTTAAAGGCTAAATAAGCGAATTCACCTGCAAACTTAGCATTTTATTTTCAACAAAAATGTGGATATACGAAATGAATAGCATGAACCGACCATGGATAGACAGCGCTAACAAGGTTGTGACTTTTGTTTTACCAATACTATTACTGATCAGCTTCGCCATCGCTCCCATTTATGGAACTTGGCTTGAAGCGACTGTAGTAGGCATTCCTGCCGTTATTATTCCACTACTTTTGATCAATAGAAACGCGCAAGCCGAAATTACTCAGCACGTAGTTGCTGTCAGCTTCATGTTGTTTTCAGCTTTACATATTCAGCAGATGCACGGTGCGATTGAAATACACTTTGGCATATTTGTGTTGATGTCGTTTTTAGCTTTTTATCAAAATTGGCGTGTTTTTGTTACCGCGATTATTGTCGTTGCAGTGCACCATTTAGGCTTTTTCTTTTTACAGCAGGCTGGTGCGCCCCTATATGTGCTGTTAGATGGTGAACTACTTTTCACCTTACTGTTAGTGCATTTTGCTTATGCTATAGCGCAAGGTGTGATTTTAGGCTGGATGAGTAAAAAGAACGCAGTTAACACCCAAGCTGCCCATGAATTATTAAAAAGTGTTGGCGGCATTGCCACAGGTGACGGCAAATTTAATCTGACTTATCGCTCTAACCCCAATTCTAAAAGCCAATCAGTCATTGCCTTTAATCAATTAATTCAATCCTTTGAAATTATTGTCAATGAAGTGGAGATGCTCGGGGGAAAAATAGACAAAAATGCGAGTTCCACCAAAGCTGCTTCAAATGAACTACAAGAATTTAAACCAATCGCAAACTCAGAAATATCCGCTATTGCGAATGCTTCTGAGCAGCTATCGGATTCTGCCACAAGCATATCGGATTTAGCCATAGAAACCTATAATCGCGCTAGTGATGCCAGACAGGATACCGAAAAAGCGCAAACGGAGATGACGAACGCAAATACCGAAGTGAGCAAATTAGTTGAGAACATTTCAAAGACCAGTAAAAGTATTGAAGACTTGGCCAATGAGTGCGATAGCATTTCTAGTGTTTTAGAAACCATACAATCTATAGCAGACCAAACTAACCTACTAGCACTAAATGCTGCGATTGAGGCGGCCAGAGCGGGTGAGCAAGGACGCGGATTTGCAGTAGTTGCCGATGAAGTTCGTCAATTAGCTTCGAGAACAAAAACCAGTACCGAAGAAGTCAATGAAATCATGGCAAGACTGCTGTCATCTTCCAAACAGTCTAGTTTATTTATGCAGGAGTGTATGACTTTAGGAAACACCACCAGTAAACAAGCTGATTCAGCCCTTAATTTAATGCAAAGCGTACAATCAAATATCGAACACGTTGATGAGGTGACTAATGGTTTGAAGAGCGCGGTGGAAAACCAAACCAATGTGATTAACAATATCGCCAACTCTGTGGGGCAATTGGATTCAATTAGTCAGAAAGAGTCCGCATTAGTGCAATCTGTTTCCAATGAAACTCAACAGTTAGAGCTCATATCAAGCAAATTAATGCAAAGTCTTAGTAAATTCAGATGAAACTAACCGATGACAATTAAAGGGATCTTAGCTGTGATTATGTGGGCAGGTGCAAGTCTGTTCGCATTATTTTACTTTGCTCAAAATAAGGTGACGAGTTTCGACCCCCAGCAATCATTGCTGCTAGCCTCAATGTCACAAGACTTTGATGACAAAGTTAAATCCGTTTTTTCCGGCGCGTTACAACCGATAAACAATACGGTCTTTCATATTCAAGGGGGATCTTGCAGTTGCAATAAACTGTCACAAACCCATATTCGTAAACTCAATATTACCTTTGCTGAAAATGGCTACAAGGTGCAAACAATTGATCCTAAAAATAACGCCAACCTGAAAAAACTAATTCCATCCTACCCAGCAGTGGTTATTTTTGATGAGTCAGGTAATTTAGGATATTTAGGCCCCTATTCCACTGGTTATCTGTGTAGCTCTCGGACAAGTTTAATAGAACCAATAGCTAAAACCATAGTCGCAAATAATCATCTAGGTGCCACAGTGGTCACTGATGGCGAAGGATGTTATTGCCAATCTTAAGCAAACAACATGTTAGTCTAGGACATTAACCAGAATATATTTAGGCAAATGCTGGTAGGCCAAATTACGGAAGTTGATTGAAAAAATGAATGAAAATATGGACTCGATAATGTGGTTTAAAAAACTACAGACTTCAATAGTTGATAGCCAAACTAGACCTGAATCAAAATATATCCAACTAGCGACTACTAATAATCAAAACCAGCCAGAAGTCAGAACCGTCGTTTTTCGTGGTTTTTTGAATACTACTACGTCTTTGCTTATCCACACCGATATACGAAGCAATAAAATCAATCAAATTCAGACCCATAACCAAGCTCAAATATGTTGGTATTTTAGTCAATCCAGAGAGCAGTACCGCTTAACCGGCAATATCCAGATTATAGATTTCCAAAATGAGCAACATCAGTCGCTGCGTTTACAACATTGGCAAAACCTGTCTTCTAGCGCGCAACAGTCGTATTCTTGGGAAACCCCCGGCGAAATTTTAGGTCTTGATGACATCCACCAAGCTCAAGTAAGTGATAACGTTAACCAAGACGAAGTAAGTGTAAACTTTGCCTTGCTATTATTTTCGGTCTCCGAAGTTGATCATCTTCAGCTCAAACTCACCCCACATAAGCGAAATCGCTACATTTATAGCAATCATGCATGGCAAACACTAAAGATAAACCCATAGAACTCGAAGCATGTTGTATTTAATTGTTATCCAGCGCAATACGCCCTGTTTTTACCGCTTGGCGCTTTACTCCTAATTGTGGAGCCAGCAAAAATATATCCCCATTATTGCCGGTTAACGTGCGTAAAACATTTGACTGCTTAGCTAAATAAGCGTTTCTTTGCATATGCATTTGTTCACCGTGAGTCGGCACTGCAACTTGTGGACGCACCCAGTTGTACATTAATTTCAACTCTTCTTCACAAGGGTGACCCGAAGCATGAATAGCAAACTCACAGTCTTCAGACAAAACAGTGTTTATGTTACGCGCTTTGAACGCCTTGATCAGATTCTCAACGGCTTTTTCATTTCCAGGAATGACAATAGAACTGAATATGACCAAGTCCCCCTCATCAAGTGACAAGTCACGGTAATGATCTTGCGCCAGTTTAGACATGGCAGCCCTTGGTTCACCTTGACTACCTGTAGCGACAGCCAATACTTCGTTAGCCGGCAAGTAGCCACTGTGATAAGAGTCAATTATGCTTAAATCTTCAGGCCAATGCCCTGTTGCCTTGGCGGCCCCTACGGTATTTTGCAATGAGCGGCCAAGCAACGCTAGATATCGTCCTGTTTGTTTGGCGATTTTCGCTAGGGTAATCAATCGCGCAATATTACTACTGAAACAGCCCACGACTACACGGCCAGGTGCTTCATCCACTAGCTGCTTCAATCCTCGATAACAAGCCCCTTCGGATATAGAATATCCACTTTTTGTGGCATTGGTTGAATCACAAATCATGGCTAAAATATTCTGCTTTCTCAGTGACTTAAACGGTTGTTCATTAAATGCTTTACCGGTAACCGGATGACTATCAATTTTCCAATCCGCAGTATGGAAAATATTCCCCGCTTCAGTCCGTATAATTAACGCATGGGGTTCTGGAATAGAGTGTGTAATTGGCATCCATTGCACATTGAAAACGCCAATATCAACAATTTGCTCAGATACCACTTCAATAATTGGCATATTTTGATTAGCGCTATTTCGCAATTTCCGACGAAGTATTTCAGCGGTATAAGGCGTTGTATAAACGGGACACTTAAAGCGATGCCAAAGATGCGGTAAGGCACCAATATGATCCTCATGGGCGTGAGTGATAACTATGCCAACCAAATTTTCTTTTTGACGAGTTATAAATGAGGGATCGGCACAGACCACATCATGTTTTGGTCCAACTGCAAATCCTTCTTTATAGGTTAATGGTTCATCGAAAGTGAGGCCACAATCTACCATTAACCACTGATTGTTATGTCCAAAAAGATTCATGTTCATACCGATTTCGCCTGTACCACCTAACGGCAAGAACCACAGATCATTTTGTCCTGGAATATAAGATTGAATAAATAGCATCCTTTTATAGATTCAACTGCAAGTCATTATTATGCACTAGCTTCACAAAAAGATTATGTTTAAACGCAAATAAATATTTGAATCGAAAGAAAATTGTATTGTTAGATTTTTTGCACTAAATCTGTCACAGTAGCTGTATATTATTTATACCGATTTGGAACCATAATTATAATTACAGGCTCAAATTCCTGACAAAGTGGTTTGTAGACAATACAAGTAATCATCAATCGACCATTTTTCAGGGAGCTTGAAACAACTACAGCGAGTTGGGGAAATTTATGTTGGTATTGCGATTGAACAAATCTGGTATGCCGCAAGCGTGGATAACACCTGAAGAAGCGGCCAAGTATTATGCCCAAGATCGGGTTTTATTCGAGCTGGGTGAAAGCAAAAAAGTCATGCTTGGTGGCTGGAATAATCAAGGAATTCAGAGTCGACTTCAGCTTTCTTCAATTATTGGTTGCGAAGGAAAAGTGACGAACTTGGACGGCAAAATATCCCTGTGTAATCGTTATCTATTCCGTCGAGACAACTTTCTTTGCATGTATTGCGGACAAAAATTTAAATCATCCCAACTCACTCGCGATCATATTATCCCTCGCTCTCGCGGCGGAAAAGATGTGTGGACCAACTCAGCAACTTCCTGCACACGCTGTAACTGCCACAAGGCAGCGCGTACTCCTGAAGAAGCTCAAATGTCGTTAATTGCAGTGCCCTTCACACCCAATTTGTATGAGCGATTTTACCTGATGAATCGACGTATTTTGGCTGACCAAATGGCTTTTTTGGGGAATCACTTTTCACGAAATAGAAGTTGGCTGGATCAAATTTTGTAATCGTCTACCGAATCACAATAATTGTTTGCAACAAAGCCCACAATTTAGTTTACAATATCGCCCATTAATTCTGAGAAATGGGGTCTATTCTAGCGTGTCTATCCGCAATATTGTTGGTCATTTTATTGGTACCATATCTGTCATTATTTATTTTTTTAATACTGTCTTTTGGGTCATCCCCATTGTGATCCTTTCATTTTTAAAGTTGATCCCAATTAAATCTTGGCAAAAGTTGGTTAGTTATCCGTTAGATGGTTGTGCAACTGCTTGGATTGGCGTGAATAACTTAAATCAACGAATCACTTCCAATACCCAGTGGGATGTAGAAGGCGTTGAAACACTTACACTTAATGACTGGTATTTAGTGACGTCTAATCATCAGTCATGGGTCGACATTCTTGTTTTACAACGTATTTTTAATCGCAAAATTCCCTTTCTTAAATTCTTTCTAAAAAAGGAATTAATCTGGGTACCATTTTTAGGTATCGCTTGGTGGGCGTTAGATTTTCCTTTTATGAGTCGTCATTCGAAGTCTTTTCTAGCCAAAAACCCACATTTGAAGGGTAAAGATATGGAAAGTACCCGCAAAGCATGTGAAAAGTTCAGCACTAAACCAGTCAGTATTATGAACTTCGTAGAAGGCACGCGGTTAACAGAGGAAAAGTTGAAGCGAATCAACGGTCCCTATAAACACCTTTTAAAACCTAAAGCTGGCGGGATGGCGTTTGTGCTTAGTGCCATGGGCAATCAATTGCACAAGTTTTTGGACGTAACAATATATTATCCAGAAGGTATACCGTCTTTTTGGGACTTTGTGTGTGGTAGGGTCAAAAAAATACAAGTAAAAGTGAGAATTTTGTCCGTCGAAGACATTCTTAATAGTGATGCCTTTGGCATGGATTATTTTGACAACCCCGAACAACGCGCTCGATTCCAACGTTGGTTAAATCAATTGTGGTCTGAAAAAGATCACGCTCTCACGACTATGTCATCGAGTAAATAGAGTGTTATGTTAAGTTTTATCCCTGCTTTTTTGATGTTCCCAATTCATTTTGCATTACAAATACTTAATCTTGGTTTTTGGGCAGCGTTGATTATTATTTTGGGGGTAATTAAGTTTATACTCCCATTTAAATGGGTAGCATCACTGCTCAGCCCAATGATGCATTTTATGATGTTTGCGTTTGGGGTGGTTAGTGTCAAACTCATACGACTGACCAACAACGTCCAATGGGACTGTTCTGTAGAAGGGGAGTTGAGCAAAGACAGCTGGTATTTGATGATGCCAAATCACTTAAGCTATTTAGATATCATTTTATTGATTGAGTTTGCCGCATCGCGGATCCCCGCCCCCAAATTTTTCCTCAAGAAAGAACTCATATGGTTGCCCTTTGTTGGTTTAGGAGCCTGGGCCCTTGGCATGCCTTTTATGCAGCGCTATAGCAGAGAGTTCGTGGAGAAGAATCCCCACTTAAAAGGCAAAGACATTGAAACCACCCGTAGATACTGTAAGAAGTTTCAAAGCACACCAACTACGGTAATCAACTTTGTTGAAGGATCAAGATTCACACCAGAAAAGCAGCGGGCTAAATCCAGCCAGTACCAACATTTACTTCCCCCTAAAGCCGGAGGTGTAGCTTTTACATTAGCGGCTATGGGCGACCAATTTACTAATATCTTGAATGTCACCATTTTGTATCCTGAAAACAACCAACATCCAATGATGGATATGCTGTGCGGCAATCTTACCCGCATAGTTGTGCACATTGATGTACTCCCCGTGGCGGATGATGTTATTGGAGACTATTTCAACGATGCGGAGTTTAAAGGACGGTTCCAGATTTGGCTAAATGATTTGTGGGCCAGTAAAGATAAATTCATATCACAATTAGGTAGCTCGAAATAATGCTTCAACAAGAAAAAGTCAAAGAATGGTTGCTGACGAATTTAAGTACGATTGATGTAGACATCACTGAGCATAGCTGGTTGTATCAAACCTCCGCTATTTTACTATCTTTAGGTCTGGCCACTATCGCTTTCATGTTAACCCGTTTGTTGATGCGCGGGCGTATTTCGAGAATCGTTTCATTAAGCCGAAATAATTGGGATGATGAGCTCCATAAACATGGGTTTTTCCAGCGTATAGGCCACATAGTTCCTGCTTTGGTTATATTTTTATTAACCCCTGTTTTGCTTGACGTATCCAATATTCTTTACGCGTTTATTCAAAAAACCATGTTGATTTATATAGCTGTCTCAGTTGTATGGTCTAGTAGTGCGCTATTTAACACAATTGAAGACGTGTATAACGCGTCAGATTTGGCCAAACGAGCGCCGATAACCGGCTTTATTCAAGTGGCTAAACTGGTCGTCGTGATCCTTGCTGTACTGCTTATTATTTCTAATTTACTCAATAAATCTCCCCTACTGTTACTTTCAGGTCTTGGTGCTGTTACAGCCATATTATTATTGTTATTCAGAGACACTATTCTCGGTTTTGTGGCGGGAATTCAAATTGCTGCGAACCGAATGGTGAATACGGGCGACTGGATTGAACTGCAAAAATACGGTGCTGACGGTGAAGTATTAGAAGTTGGATTAACCACAGTTAAAGTACAGAACTGGGACAAAACCATCTCAACAATACCCACTTATACGTTAATCAGTGATTCAGTGAAAAACTGGCGCGGCATGTCTGAGTCGGGCGGGAGGCGAATAAAACGCGCGATAAAAATAGATATCAGTAGTATTAAGTTCTGTGATGCTGAAACGCTTAGCGAGTACAAAAAAATCCGATATATCAGTGACTATATTGAATCTAAAATCCAGTTGCTGCGCGATTATCACGATCAACAACATATTGACGAGCAAGATTTATTAAACAGTCGCCGTTTAACCAACATAGGTACTTACAGAGCCTACGTTAATGCGTATTTGCACCATCATATGCAACTCAATAAAGATATGACCATGATGGTTCGTCAATTGCCACCAACTGAAACCGGACTACCTTTGGAAATATATTGCTTTTGTGCAGATAAAAATTGGGTAAATTATGAAGGGGTGCAGGCAGATATTTTTGATCACTGTTTAGCTATGTTACCTGTTTTTAATCTGAGAGCTTATCAAAGAGTTAGCGACAAATAATCAATACAGGGATTGCGCCCTAGTCTTGCAAACAATAACGCTGACTGTTTGCATCCATTTAGAGGAAAACTTTAGTCAGCGTTAATATCATTGATTAAAAAGCTTAGATTTAGCTCCAGGCTAGGGCTACGGACAACAACAAAGTCGCAACCAATCCCGTCACACCGAAGAATCCATACTCAACTTTCTCACGCATTCCACCAGCAGGTGAAGGTAGAAAACCCATAATCAAACAGGTTGCGCCCAAAACAAACACAAGAACTGTTATTCCAAATAAAATGGCATCAACCATGCTATCTCCAAGTTAATTAACGTTAAACTCCGTACATTATGCACCAAAACGTCTAATTGGGGGAGTGATCTATATCAAACAGTTAAAATTTTCTTCAATATATAATAGCCAAAAGAATATAGTTAAATTGACTAACTTTTAGTATTTCTTCCTATTCATCGTAGGTCATATTACCAACTTCACAATTCTAAAATAAGTTAACCAATTGATTATATTGAACTAATTAAAACTGGCCAGAGTGTTGCTACCTTATTAATAAATTCAATCAACACAGTCAGTGGTCGCTACCGGTCATTGTGCTAATTAGTTAATTTATGTAGAGGAAAAAATTATGAAACAATCAGTGATCGCCGCAAGTATATTGTTGCTCTCTGGCACCGCGGCCGCAAATGAGTGTGACGTTAGCATGGATGGTCAAGTTTCCTTAATAAACAACGTATTGACCATAACGACTGAAGCCAATGATGTAATTAAAATTGATGCTGGCGAAGCGTTATTTGTAAACGGCCAGCGCATGGATGTAAACAGGGACCAAGAAAGGTGGGTATCTGAATACTACAATGGTATCTACGATGCAGTCCCAGTAGCGGCTGAACTTGCCCTAGATGGTGTAGCAATAGCCAATGTTGCAGTGTCTGAAGTTTTGGGTAATTTGCTGGGAACGGACAGCAACGCAGTGGATAAGATCCAAGAAAAATTAGATCAAATTAAGGAAAAAATTGAATTCAACTTTTACGCTGATGATGGCAGCATTCATATAGATTCTGCTAACTTTTCAGATGGCGATTTTTTAGGTGCGCAGTGGCAACAAGATTTTGAAGAAACAGTGGAAGAAGTGGTTACCGCATCCATTGGCCATTTAATGATTGCCCTTGGAACCGAACTTATATTTGGTGATGGTGATACAGATGCTTTCGATGAACGTTTGGATAACTTTGGCCAAAATATCGAACAAAAGATTGAAGCCAGAGCTGAAAAGTTAGAACAAAAAGCCGATGCTTTTTGCATGCGTTTAGCAAGCATTGATTATGCTGAAAATAAACTTCAAAACTCAATGCAAGAGTTGTCAGGATTAAATCTGATTACCGTGAAGTCAGATTATAAAATGTAAAAGGCAAAATAAATATCGTGAAAATAGCAATTATTGGGGCGGGTTGGTTAGGTTTACCACTTGCCCAAGCATTAACTCAAAGTGGCCACTCAATTGTGGCCACAAAACGTTCTGCCTCTGACGTCAAAAAGTTACAGGATATGGGTGTATCAGCGTTCCAATATGCTCTGGGCGATAACTTAAACAGCCCTGAACTAGGCAACTTGTTTGACGTGCAAACTCTTATCCTGAATATACCACCAGGTCGCAAATCGCCATCTTTGACTGAATACACTAATCAGATGCAAGCATTAGTCACAACAGCCAAACAAAAAGGTATACAAAAGGTTATTTTCATTTCAACTACTGCGGTCTATGGTAATCGCGATGGAATAATTTACGAATATTCACCAGTAGCTCCGCACACCAACAGTGGCAAAGCTCATGTCGATATTGAAAATTGGATTCGCGATCTATTCCAGCAAAACGCCTGTATTCTTCGATTAGCAGGTTTGGTCTCACAAGATAGACATCCTGCACGTAGTTTAAGCGGCAGGAAAAATATTGAAAATGGTCAGCAAGCTATCAACCTTGTACACCGGGAAGACGTGATTAGCGCCATTCAAAAGATAATTACAAACAATAAGTTTGGCCAGACTTATCACTTAAGTAGTGTTGAGCACCCAACCCGACAGCAATATTATACTGATGCCGCAACGTCTTTAGGCTTGCCGCCTCCTGAATTTACCCCTGTCACCTCTGCGCCCTCAGGCAAACGCATCAATTGTGACCTCACCATTAACGCACTTGAGCTAACCTTAGCCTACCCTAGTCCATACGATATGCTTTAGCGCCAACCTAAAACCTCAAATTCATATTTATCAGATGTAAAAAAGCCGGTCTGTTGACCGGCTTTAATTTGAAGTTAGTTACCTAACTATCCAATCAGCGCTTTTCCGAAATACTTCAGTGCGACAGTATTAATAAAGACTAAAAATAGGATTAGCGGGATAAAGGTTCCCACCGAAAAGTCGACGTATTTTTCAAAGAAACTGCCTTTGTAACTAGGAGCTCCTTGGTCTAACTCTGCATTAAAATTCTCTTTTTTCCAACGATAAATCACGAATAGACAGATTAGCAATCCATTTAATGGCAAAATTGTGTCATAAAAAACATCGACAATAATGTCGAACAAGGATTTATTCTGTCCTGCGTAACTCGTCAATGAGGTGACGGGATCCCAAATACCAAATGACAGAGTCGTCACCCCAGAGGTCACAACCAATAACAGCCCCATTACGCCCAACGCTTTTTTCCGGCCCACTTTTTTCGATTCCATAAAGGATGCCACTGGCACTTCGAAAATTGAAACCAAAGAGGTTATGGCGGCAAAGAATACCAGTAAGAAGAACAAACCGGCGACAACACTTGCTCCAACGTAGCCAATGGAAGCCTGTAAAGCTAGAAATATCTTAGGCAAAAAGGTAAAAATCATTCCTACAGAAGAGTCACTCAACTCTGCTGTATTGGTATTAGGGTTAAACGAAAATACCGCCGGAAGAATTAAAAGGCCTGCAATGAAGGCCACCCCTGTATCCGCTAAAGCAACGAATTTGGCCGAACCTGGTACATCACTTTTGCTATCTAAATACGAACCATAGGTGATCATAATCCCCATCCCCAAAGATAAGGAAAAGAACGCTTGAGATAATGCGGCGCTGACCACAGATGCATCAATTTTACTGAAATCGGGGACCAAATAATATTCCACCCCAGCAAAGGCATTGTCTAGGGTAAGTACAAAAATAACCAGACCGATTAGCATGACAAACAAGGCGGGCATCATCACTTTTGCGGCTTTTTCGATTCCCTGTTTTACCCCTCCTTGCAAAATTAAGTACACCACAGCTAACACACCAACCATGTATATAAATAACTGCGAAGACTTTACGAAATCAGTAAATGTTGAAGGATCGGCTAATTTATCTAAATTACCCATCGCGATTTGAAACAGGTAACCAAAGATCCACACGGTAATGACCAGATAAAATACCGCGATCATAAAAGGCGTAATAATTGACAACCATCCCGCTATCCGCCAATGCAATTGATTTTGGCTAAGTTTGACATAAGCATTGAGGGGATCCATTCGACTTCGCCGTCCAATAGACATCTCTGCCAACATCACGGGTAAACAAATTAACATCACAAAAACGGCATAAATGAGCAAGAATGCTCCGCCACCATTTTTGGTGGCAGCAACTGGAAATCCCACCATGTTGCCAATACCCACAGCGGACCCTGCCGCAGCCAAAACAAACCCGAGACGAGAACCAAACTGTTCGCGATCTGCTGCCATAATATTTTCCTTTTTTGTTGGTTGATTACCCCTTACTGTAGACTACAGCGCAGTTTAATCACCCTTATTGTTTTTAGGTTAGAATGACGATGTTAACAGGCTAATTTTAAAATGTCTTTTACTTAAAAATATAGGTTTGCCAAAAATTAAAACACAGCAGATATGCAGCGTAATATTGATAAAACACCCACATTTCACCATGGAATCGGTTGATTATCCCAATCAATAAAATGCGGAGCTTGGTTGAAGTCTAATGTTTGCAGGTGTGATAGTAGTCTTTGCACAGTAAAATCCACACTAAATAACTTTTCCTTTGGCACATTGGATTGAAAAGGTTTAGACAACCCCGTATCTACTGTACCTGGGTGATAACAGATAAGTTCTACGTTTTTAAATCGACGTTTGTATTCCACCTGACTAGTTTTCACGAGCATGTTTAACGCGGCTTTACTGGCTCGGTAACCGTACCAACCTCCCAGTTTATTATCTTCTATACTGGCTACTCGAGCCGATAAAAAAACCACTTGAGAATGAACCGATTTAGAAAAAAGCATAGGCAGGTGTTTTAACCACATCATAGGCGCCAGAGTATTTACTTTAAAGTAGTATTCCAATTGTCTAGCTGTAACATCCTCTAGCCTTTTTTCTGGCCTCACCGCCCCTGTTATGTCGTCGGCATGAAGAACGCCGATACAACAAATAACCAGGCTAAATTGACCGTATGCTTGCAACTCTTTACAAAGGTTCTCTACTTGCACTTCATCTACACTGTCTAGTTGATGAGTGCAGAGTTTTGGATGTTCGATTTTATCGGGTCTTCTAGATACAGCATGGACAACATCAAAGTGACTGTTATGACACAATCGACGAACAAGCTCGGCACCAATACCTGATGAACTGCCAATAATTAGCGCATTTGTTTTTTGCATAACTGAATTTTACCTCTGTATTTAGAGCGCAATAGCTTGCCCCTTTCCGCTAACTCAATTATTCCCATGCACATCACTAAGCAAAATAAGAGAGGGTTAAGCGGGCAATGATAATCTTAGTACGCAAAACTATCTGTTGTGGATGCCTTGAACTAAACTAAATTCGTTACCATGTTAAGTGCAACAATTCGCGAAAACTTATTTTCTGAGGAAAAAATGGCAAATATTCAACAAGCAACCCTAGCAGGCGGCTGTTTCTGGTGTATTGAATCAGCATTCAACTCTGTTGATGGCATCCAATCAGCTTATTCAGGTTATGCTGCAGGTCACATTGATAATCCAACTTATGAGCAAGTTTGCAGTGGCTCAACGGGCCATGCTGAAGTGGTGAGAGTCAATTTTGATGCGGATAAAATTTCGTTTCGAGATGTATTGGAAATATTCTTTTCTTTGCACAACCCCACCCAATTAAATAGACAAGGCAATGATGTAGGCAGCCAATATAGAAGTGCTATTTTTTATCATAATGATGAACAGAAGAAATTAGCCGAAGAGATTATCGCGGAAATTGAAGAGCAAAAGATCTGGCCAGACCCTGTCGTTACCGAAGTCACGGAAATCAACAATTATTACCAAGCCGAAGATTATCATCAGGATTATTTCACTAACAACCCACAGAACCAGTATTGCAATATGGTCGTGGCCCCTAAATTAGCGAAATTTAAAAAGAACTTTGCCAGTCGATTGAAATGACAACGTTTTAGCTATCAGGATATTCGAATAACAAACAGTGTAACCGATAAGTATTTAACTCGTCGGTTACGCTGGTTCTTATTTAGTTAAACCAATTAGGATCGATAGGCATAGAAAATAACAGCGGCGCCATTTGTTCGTATTTAGTTCGATTCGTTTCACAAACAACGTTTTCTTTGTAATATTTTTTCCACGGGTCGTTGATCATCCAAATTTTATCTCCCACTACAGCCAACCCCTCTAAAGAAGCGTTATTCATTAACTCCCATTGACCACAATTAGGATCATTAGAATTAGTAGGTGCGTAATAGTGAACTGGGATAATTTTGGTTTCGTGTTGTTTTTTTAAATCAACCAACCAAATATTGTTATCATTTCTAGCGGCAGCAACTAAATAGCCAGGGTGATTAGTTCTAGGCAAATAGTCCATGGCATTAATCGGATGATTACCGGATTCAAACTTTGGTAATCTGAGCTCCAAATCAGTTACTTGAACAAAGTCATCAGATGCCCAAAAAGAATCTTCGACTTTGACTGAGAAGATTCGAGCGTTTACTTGTTTGTCCTTCTCCAAGCCCAAATAAAGAGTGCCATCGGGTCCAAAAGTCATCGCTTCGATACCGTCATTGGGGAAATTGCCAATGTTTAATGATGCTTCAAACTGTAATGGCCTTACATGCGTGATCAACAATGAATTGTCGTCTTGTAGCTCAAGTCGCACTAACAATGTTGGATAGTCAGTTGAACCGCTGTTTCGATATTTTTCAAAACAACTTTCTGACATGCTTTCACCACGAGTCGCATCTTCGGTGACAACCACAAACACTTTATCATTGCGCGGATCAACGGCAAGTGCCTCTAGATCAGGCGCATCATTTAAATATGCGGCAAAACAACTCTGCTGAACAGCTTCCGACATAACAAATAACAGTGATTCTTCTAAAACCAGTGCATTTTTAGGCTCGATAACATGTAGCTGCTTACGCTGAGAAATATCCGCACTTCCATCAGAGACAGAAAGTAATTTCCCACGCCAACTTTTAAGTCCGGAAGTTTGTGGATCAAGCATCACATCGCCAGTAGATTCAGTTAACCACTGACCTTGCAAAGGAATACTTTGTGATTTCTGCTCTTTCTCTTCCGCGCACCCCGCCAGTCCAACAACAACTAAAAAAATTAGACTCAGTTTCTTCATTATTCCTTTCCTCATCCTTCGGCAGGTTTTATAAGTTGTTAATTTATTAATAGCAAGTAAATCAGAAAACTATTTGCTTGTTCGCTTAAAACTAATGCAAACTGAATAGAAATTTCGACTATTTTTAATATTGCTTTGGTAAAATCAAGACTTTCTCAACATCCTCCCAAAGAATTGCCCCCGATTATTGCGGGACCTATTCTTCGTGCAATTGATGAAACTAGTATTACATTGTGGATGCTAGTTAGTCACAAATACGAATTCGATGCTAAAGTCTGGACCAAAGAGTCTGATATCTTATATCACCAGAATATTGACGAACACTCAAATATCGTCAGAGTAGGCAAAAATGCGTTCATTTACGTCACTACCTTAGCACTTTCTGAATCGTTAACGGAAGCGACCCGCTATTTTTACGACATTACCCTTACCGATAACCAAGGCATTCGTAAAACCTTGCAAGAATTGATGCCTGACATAGTGTATAACCAGCAAAGCTCTCCGAGTTTCTTTTTTAATAGGCAAATCAATAACGTCTTACATGGCTCCTGCCGTAAACCTCATCACAATAGTAAGGATGGGATGCTATCTATTGATCAGGCTTTGGAACAGTCATTTGCAGATGAAGCCTCAGCACCCGATTTACTCATATTATCTGGCGATCAGGCTTATATTGATGATGTGGCAGGCCCGACTTTATTCGCTATTAACCAAGTTATTGAGTATTTAGGTTTATTCCAAGAAGAACTGTCAGGGGCGACAATAGATAGTAGTAAGCAATTACCAACTGATGAAAATTGTTATTACCAACGCCCTACTTTGTTACCTGACAATGATACAACTGAAAACGTAATGTCTTACTTTTTCAAGGGTAAAAAGAAACCGATATTTACTTCGGTAAATGCAAATAACCATTTGATAAGCTTCGCAGAAGTAATAGGTATGTACGCGCTAATATGGTCTCCTGAAATGTGGCGTTTTAGCAAACTTGAAGCAGACAATATCGCCCCTCAATATCAAGCTACCTACGCAGAAGAATTGCATTGGGTAGAAGAATTTAAACAGGGGTTACCTAAAGTGCGCCGAGCAATGGCGCATATTCCTGTGTATATGATATTCGACGACCATGACATTACCGACGATTGGAACTTAACCCGAGGTTGGGAGGAAGCGGTTTATAATAATGCGTTTGCTAAACGCATTGTTGGTAATGCCTTAATTGGATATTGGCTGTGCCAAGGTTGGGGCAATGATGTAACAAAACTTTCTCCGCTCACAGAAAAATTACTGCCTTTTTTCAGCGATAGTGGTATCGAACAACATGATCAGGTTATTGATATTTTGCTGCACTGGGACCAATGGCATTATACCTTGAACACTCACCCGAAAATTGTTGTGTTAGACACGCGGACTCAGCGTTGGCGCTCGGAATCAAGTTTAAGTAAACCTTCAGGATTGATGGACTGGGAAGCGTTATGCGACTTACAACAAGAGTTGATCGATCAACCCGCTGTTATTATGGTTTCCGCAGCACCGATATTCGGTGTTAAACTGATTGAGACCATTCAGCGCATTTTTACCTTTTTTGGTCGAGCATTAATGGTTGATGCGGAAAACTGGATGGCGCACAAAGGCACTGCGAGTGTGATTCTTAATATTTTTCGGCATTACAAAACGCCCCCCAATTTTGTGATCTTATCTGGTGACGTACATTATTCCTTTGTCTACGACATAACCCTAAAATTCAGGCGCAACAGTCCCCACATCACTCAGATAACCAGTAGCGGTATTAAAAACGAGTTTCCAGAAAAATTAATAAGTTGGTTGGATAGACTGAATCAGATTTTATTCGGTCCAAAGTCACCGTTGAACTGGTTCACGCAACGTCGCAACATGACTATTCGCCATCGCCGCCCTAGCAACCAACAAATAAGAACGCTTCTAAACGGAGCGGGAATAGGCCAATTGAAAGTAAACGACGATTGCACCGAAGTAGAAGCCTCTGTTCTATTAGCAAATGGTGAGCAAGTCACTTTTATCAAAAAAGATTGACGCCACATCATCGACTCTGCAGTAGTTAAAACGGCTGCTAACAGATAAAAATAAAAAATCGTTGGATATTGATAGCGCATACAGAGACAATAATGGTTGAGTAATCGTTAATACCTATTTCGTTTAGGAGCGTTTCTAAATAACGCATCCCTTATCGGAATTAGTATGAGGAAAAAAATGTCAGAAAACGCCCTAAACATTGGTTTATTTTTCGGTTCTACCACCTGTTATACAGAAATGGCCGCAGAAAAAATCCAATCAGAAATCAACGAACTTTTCGATGCCCCTGTTGTTCAACTATTTAATATAAAAGACGTAGCATTGAGCAAAGCACAATCATTCGACATATTGTTGTTCGGCATTTCCACATGGGATTTTGGTGAATTGCAGGAAGATTGGGAGTCGACTTGGGATGATATTAAAAGCCTGAACTTAAAAGGAAAAACCGTTGCCTTGTTCGGATTAGGAGACCAAATTGGTTATGCCGACTGGTTTCAGGATGCGCTAGGAATGTTACACGACGAGTTAGCAGTGCTTGAGTGTGAATTTATAGGCTATTGGCCCAATCAAGGATATGAGTTTAATCATTCCAAAGGACTGACTGCAGATAAAAGTCATTTTGTTGGATTATCATTAGATGATGAAAACCAATACGACTTAAGCGAACAACGTATCAGTCAATGGTGTGAACAACTGCTGACTGAAATTCCACTAAGCTAGCCATCTAATGTCGGATATTATCCCTAGAATTCAGCGACCTTTTTATCGAAACGGTGCAGAGCATCGGGCGGGAGCGGACGTAAGTTTTGGAGATATTCGTAAAATTTTCGGTTTCAAGACGATTCAAATCGGAAAATGGGTAACCCAATCTGAGCAACAGTTAGCGGCTAACCTATTTTTCGATGCGCTGTGTGACTTAATGGACATCTTGCAAGTCAATGAGCAAGTCATTTCCCTCAATGGTACTTTGTCACTGGCTTTTGGGATTGGCGGACAAAAGCACAGTAGCGCACATTATCATGCACCTAAGAGACAACTATCCTTAGCTAAAAATGCAGGTGGCGGCGCCCTAGCCCATGAGTGGTTCCATGGTTTCGATCATTACATTAGCGCTAAAATGTATTCCACAAACCTACCCCATGCATTTGCCTCTAGTCTTTGGTTAGAAGATGCCATAATGCATTCACATCCTTTAAACCAAACCCTCTCGAATTGGTTTCAAACCTTATTTTTAGACAGTAATGGAATCGAGCCCAGCGAATATGTCACACGCTGCGTACAAGCAGATAAAAGCATGCAACTGTATTATTTCGCTCAACCACAAGAGATGGCTGCAAGGGCGTTTGAAGCAGCTATTCAGGATCAAAGCGTTAAAAATGCATTCCTAGTGCAAGGCACAAAACAAACTGTAGAAGCACAAGTAGGAATATATCCGATTGAAAAACATAGGTTAGAAAGTAACGCTAGTGTACTGAAATATTTTAGAATTTTGGGGAAAGCGCTCAATTAACGGGCAATTTTAAACTCAAATTAAAATTAATTGCTAAAATCTAGCAACAAATTTCATTTAACGCATTTACTCTGACACCAAAGTGATTCTATACTAGGACATTAACGATTAGTAACTGTGGTTGAATTTATGAGAAAGAAAAAGCACGGCTCCGCTGATGACGAAGCTCAAATTGATATGACCCCCATGCTAGACATCGTTTTTATTATGTTGATTTTCTTCATTGTAACGACGTCTTTTGTGAAAGAAGCTGGCTTGATGGCTAATCGTCCAAAGGCTCCAGATGCGCCGCCGCCGCCAAGTAATGCAAAAACATTGGCGATACGAATTGATCAGCAAGGTACCATTGTAATGGATAACCGTGAAGTTGATATCCGTCGTGTTGTGGCAAACATCCAAAGCTTTTTAGCAGAGAATAATACTGATTCTGCAGCGATCCAGGCTCATTCAAAAACCAAGCACGGTATCGTGGTTGAAGTAATGAACCAAGCCAAAGAAGCAGGAATAGACAAAGTGTCAATTCTTGTTAAAGACAGCTGATAAGATTCAAGTTGATTTTAAAAGCCCTTCAATTGAAGGGCTTTTTTTTGGCTGCTACTTTGTTATGACTCAAACTTGAGAATTATTCAGGTGATAGTTAATTTAACTAAACAAAATCTTTAATAATACGTTTGACCGAACGATGGTTTCTGGCTACACAGACATCATCAGCCACATGATCGGCAGGATAACCATACAACCCAAACCTATCTCCCTTGCTGTGAGTGATGATAACAACATGCTCAGGTGGCTTATCAATATTGCCTCGAAATGGATCAATTACTGGCACCTCATAGCGCCCAAGTTTGATTAGTGCCACACGTCGCCCATTACGATACATAAATCTGTCGAAAACGGGGTTATTTAAGATACTGTAAACTGCAAATTTGGGAATTTGAAACGGAATACCTTGCCATACAATTTCAACAATTTGCAGCTTATCGGCTAAGTTAGAGATTGAATCCGGTAGTTCAATATCACGCATACATCACCACTTTATCTAAACCATCTAAATTAAATATAGCAACAAATATGCTAAGAGAAAATTGTTTGTATAAAAAACCTTCAGCAAAGCAACTTAAAGTAACCATGCCGATTCAAAAATTAATATAGTAGTCCCGACAAAGATCTAGGTATTCATCGGAATAAGCGCCTTGTTGGTTATGTATACTGAATTCCTTTGTAATTAGCTCTGTTTGACTAAATCCAAACCTTAGTAATTGACGTATTGCCGGCTTAGAAGGATTTGATTTCACCACTGTTAGCATTTGACAGTAAAGGCCTTGCTGCTTAGCAAGAGTAAAGATATCGCCACTTTGCAACGGTAATATGCAGTAAAAGTGCCCATGCGGTGTTAATAAATTAGATACTGAGTGGAATAATTCGGCGAGGCTTAAGCGCGTATCGTGTCTAGCTTGCCTTCTTGATTCAGTCATGAAATTAGCGTCTGTGACTTCTAGCTCTCCCATTTTTCCTTCAAAGTATGGCGGATTGCTCACAATTAAGTCGTATTGAGATGACCTAGGTAATTGCTGCAAAGCTGTATGTTGGAAAGACAGTTTTGTTGTCCACGGACAGTTGTTCGCATTTTTTCGAGCCTGTAAAACCGCTTTCTCATCAACATCTATGCCCAATATGTGACTTTGCTCGGCAGCTCGTTGCGCCAACATAATCGCAATTAAGCCACTGCCGGTTCCAATATCTAAAATAGAAGAGTAATTGCCTTTCGCCACCCAGCTTCCTAACAATATCCCATCAGTTCCCACTTTCATGGCACAATCTTTATGTTCAATATCGAATTGTTTAAATCGAAATCCGTTAAATTTAGTTTTGGGGATCATTTGGGAGGATCACTTACTTGCACGCTGCTATTCATAAAGTAGACGAGGTGGAAAATCATTCCCACCTAATTTGGCTATATCGCTTAAAACATATAATCGGCAAGGGTACGTTGAATGCCAACTACCACATTTTTATTTAATTCTTTTTCAATTGGCTCATCAATTCCAGATATCCAAATTTTGAACTCAGCATCTAAATCGAAATGTCCTGCGGTTTCCAGTTTAAATTGGGTAATTGCCCGATAAGGAATTGAGTGATAGTCGACTTTTCTTCCAGTTAAACCTTGTTTATCTATTAATATCAAACGCTTATTAGTAAAGACGTACATATCACGGATTTCTTTAAATACACGTTCTATGGTTTCACTTGCCCCTATGATAGGAGCTAACTCTTCACTAACGTCAGCCACATTAATTTCTGACGCATTCCCCATTATTTTGTCTAACAATCCCATTTTTGTCTCCTGATTCATGTTGCGGTATTAAGCATAGGGGATTGGTTGCAAAACACAATACACCTATACCCATTGTGTCGAGTTTATGCTTCACTAGGAAATCAAAAATAAACGTCAGACGAAGTAAGCCGCTTACTATACATAAAATCTGTAGATAACGACTTAATATGCGAAAAAAGGAGTCTAGATGACAAGCTATTCTGACATTGTTCAAGCCCGCAAACGGATTGCTTCAATGATACATCAAACCCCAATAATTGAATCTTCGTTATTGAATGAATGGTTGGGCAGCCGAATCTTATTTAAAGCAGAATGTTTACAACGAACCGGCGCATTCAAAGTGCGCGGTGCTATTAATACCTTGGCCAAACTAGCCGAACAGAATGCTTTACCAGAACGTGTGGTTGCCAATAGTTCAGGCAATCATGCCCAAGCAGTTGCATACGCAGCCAGCCTATATGGTATTCCAGCGAAAATATTTAGTACCGAAAATGTATCGGCAGTAAAAGCACAAGCTACTCGGTATTATGGTGCTGAACTAGCGCTATACCCAACTCGACTAGAAGCAGACGATGCAGTAAAACAGGCATCCATAGAACCAGGAACCTTGTGGATACCTCCATTTAATCACCCCGACATTATCGCTGGACAGGGCACCTTGGTAGTGGATGCACTCGAACAAACAGGTGATGTAGACGCGATATTTGCGCCCTGTGGTGGCGGTGGACTATTATCAGGCACATTAATTGCGGCTCGAGCCCTTTGTCCATCGGCAAAAATATTGGGGGCAGAACCACTGGTAGCCAACGATGCCGCAGAGTCTTTACGTCAGAATAAAATAATAACGCTGAACAAACCACCGCAAACCATGGCCGATGGGGCTGCGACGCCATCAATAGGTGAGCATACTTTTGCGGTACTAAAAATGCTAGATGGTATAGTGGAAGTATCCGAACCTGATATCGCTTACTGGACTCAGTGGTTGCAACATTTACTCAAGCTGCATATGGAGCCCACCAGCGCTATGTCGATGCAGGCCGTCATTGAGTGGTTAAAACATCAACCGAAAGGTCAAACAATATTAGTGCTGTTATCGGGCGGAAATATTGATCATAAAAAAATGCAACAAATTTGGTCCGTCGATTACCTAGGTCATTTACCTAGCTTATAAAAATAAGAGGATTTATGAAAAATTTACTTGTACTGCTTGTCTGTTTCCTTAGCTTTTTTACACATGCTAAACCAACAATGGTAGGCAATGTTAAAGGATATACCCTCAATAATGATGGAGCGATGATCCAGTTTTCTCATATAGTCTTTGAAAACGGCAAAGTGATTTCCATCGGCGATCAAACCTTAATGAATCAATATCCAGATAGTGTATTTATTGATGGCCGCCAAAAAACCCTTTTACCGGGCTTAATTGATGCGCACGGGCATTTATTATACCTTGGCTACTCATTGCTAGAAGTTGACTTACGCGATGTGCAATCTGCACAACTGTCAGCCTCTAAGGTAGGCGAATATGCAGCAGCAAACTCACATTTAGAGTGGATAATAGGCGGCGGATGGAATCAAGTATTGTGGCCAGACAAACAATTTCCCAAAGCACAACTGCTTGACGAATATGTGAATGAAACCCCTGTTATTTTAAGTCGAGTGGATGGTCATGCCGTTTGGGTTAACAGTAAAGCAATGCAAATCGCGGGCATAGACAAAGACACTTTGGATCCGCCAGGTGGCAAGATCATTCGAGATGAACAAGGAAATCCATCAGGTGTATTAATAGATACGGCGATGGATTTACTATCGGAACATCTACCAGAAGAAAGTAACGACAGCATTGAAGCTAGCTTAGAAGCCGCTTCACAGCACTTACTTTCAGTGGGTATAACCAATGTGCATGACGCTGGAATAAGCAAATCAGAATATGATTTTTTTAAACAAAAAGCCTTAGCAGAAAGTTTAGCTGTGCGTATTTATGCAATGTTCTGGTTTGAAGATCCCAGTTTACAGGAAGTACTCGAGGCGGGTTATTTTAATGATCCCGACGATTTTTTATCGATTAGAAGTGTCAAAGCCATGGCCGATGGAGCCCTAGGTAGTCGTGGAGCAGCTTTGTTCGAAGACTATTCAGATGCAGCTGACAACAAGGGGCTGATGGTCATGCAGGAAGCACAATTTAAACCCCTTTTTGATTTGGTACTCAAGCACAAATTTCAACTCAATGTGCACGCTATTGGTGATCTCGCTAATCACTTAGCCTTAAATCAATTTGAAGCCTCATTCAAAACCGTTGGCGGTAAAGAGCTGCGCAATAGAGTGGAACATGCTCAAGTTATCAGCTTGAATGATATCCCACGCTTTAAACAACTAGACATCATTCCCTCCATGCAACCTACCCATGCCACCAGCGATATGAACATGGCTGAAGACCGTTTAGGAAAAGATCGTCTACGTGGTGCATACGCTTGGAAACGCTTCATTGATCAGGGCTCACCATTGCCGCTAGGTTCAGATTTTCCAGTTGAATTAGCTAATCCATTTTATGGCATTCACGCAGCTGTCACCCGTCAAGACAGAAACAACCAACCTGTCGAAGGCTGGATCCCCAGTCAAGCGTTAAGTCTCCAACAAGCTTTTAAAGGCTTTACCATAGATGCAGCCTATGCCGCTCATCAAGAAAAAGTGTTAGGTGGATTAACTAAAGGTAAATGGGCTGACTTCATTTTGATAGATCAGGATATCTTCGAAATTGATAAGAAAGAACTTTGGAAAACTAACGTAGTGGAAACTTGGGTTGCTGGTAAACGCGTATATGAGAATAGTAAAGAATAATAGAAGGAAAAAACCCGCACAAACCACAGGACACGAAAATTTGTGCGGGTAGTATTGCCTTCCTGCCTCAAACAACTTAGCTAGCGTTTGAAGTATTTCAACATTGTTTATTATTTTTATTATCAATGGTTACACACATAACTTTTCTATCGTAGATGCGTAATCAAAGCTTACTTAGCAGCTTCAGTGCCAACTTTTTTATCTATAAAAATCAACAACTTAATGTTTTCACATTAGTGTCTTTTGACGCACATCATACCAGTTTGGTGCATTAGCACTTTATTAGGGCGTACCGTTCAAACGAGTGTCTATTTTATGCGCATATATTTTCACTTTTTCGCCCTCATATAATTGTTCATTATTTGTACATACGCTTGATTGCTATGGGAAATTTTATACTCAGAGTTGACTGCGAGGGTAAAATTAAATAGTTACTTTAGATTTGAAAACGAATGTTTTGCATGGCGGCGTTGATTGATTTTGTCTTCAACCCCCAAACTTGCGTTGTTTTAACCTGATTAGTGCTGATTATTTCAATCTGTTATTTAGTCTTTAATTAAATAGTCACACTTAGCCATCTCAGGTGTTATAGATTCCGGATAATTTACTCGCCGGAAACCCAAAGATTGATACAGCTTCTTAGCGACTTTATTATGAGGCCATACAAATAACGAAAAGCCCTTAGTTACTAGGTATTCGGGGGCTTGAGTCAGTAGTTGCTTAACGAGTTGCTTACCAACACCACAGCCTCTGTTCTGAGGATTGACAACCAAACGGGCTAAGTGACACCTTCCAAGTCGTTCATAACACTGCCCAAAAGCGAGCATGTTGTTTTTGGTATCTATTAGCTTATAACTCCTTCCCTGCGCTAATTTAGTTTCTACAATTAGACTGCGGGAGCTAATGGGGAAGGAGATGTTAGGTCCCCCCCAATCACGAATTTCATCAAAACTGACAAACCACCCACAAAGGCTGGCTATATCCTGTTCGGAGGCCTCGACTAAAATTAACGGTAAAGTGTTCTTATCCATTTTTCTTCATTGATAAAAGCCCAGCTCCATTCTTTCCATTTATCATCTAATCCCGCGTCTATAATATCTTCAACTGGCAATCCATTTATCTTCAACTGTTTAACTTGCGAAGATGTTTGTTTAATCATTTCAACAAATGCCTGTAATTGCGCCTTGTCGCCTAAAGGTCCATGACCTGGAATAATTTTAGTATCATCATCAATCATACTAATCAGTTTTTCTACCCCGGCAATGTAACCTTTTACTGAGCCCCCACTATCAATATCGATATAGGGAAAAAGCCCATTGAAAAATAAATCACCAGTATGCAAAACATTGGCTTTTTCAAACATAACGACACTGTCTCCATCGGTATGAGCGTTGGATAAATGCATTACTTTTAGTGTGTCACCATTAAAGTGAAAGGTAACACCTTGAGAATAAGTTACGACAGGCAATTCCGAGTGTTTATGCTCCTCTTTGTTTAGCAGTCGGACACGGACATTATCGTGGGCGAAAATAGTGGCATCTTTGACTTCTTTCATATACGCATTTGAGCCAGTATGATCACCGTGATAGTGGGTATTAATCACGTACCTTAACTTGTCTTTCAGAATTGAATCTAAAGCAGCAGAGATTTTTTCTGCCATAGGTTCATATTGGTCATCAATAATCAGAAGCCCATCTTCACCGGCTGATACCCCAATATTTCCGCCCATACCCGTTAGCATATAGACTGAATCCCCCAAATTTTCAGACTTCATAGTAACGTCATCAGGATTATTTTGAGCATAGCCAGACGTAGTTAAAAATCCAGTTAACAGAAACATCAATAAAACAACTTGTTTACGCATTTTCCTATCCTATGTGTTTAATCAGTTATGAATATAAAGAGCTCAACTAATCGTTAGCATTTAACGACAATAGTGCCTAAATAGCTTAGAAGTTTAGCCTCCTTGGATGCTAGACTATTACTTTCTCAATTTGCTAAAGACATAATTACTTAGAGTGGCGCTAGAATGAATAAATTGCAAAATAAGTTGACCTTTTTATGTATTATTTTAGGTTTAATAGGCGCTTTGTATGTCAATTTATATGTTTCAGCAACTTGGGTCGAATCAAGGATACAATACCAAACCTACTTAACAGAACAAGGTGAATGGGCATACGTAAAGCAAGGTAATGAACAAATTATTAGCGACGTTACTCCTTACGAACTATCGCCACTGGCCCAGCATAAACTCAATTTACTGACCTCAGAACCAGAAATAAAAGAACAGTGGGTTGTCATCTCAGACGTCGGTCAAAACCCTATTTTACTTCGCGCAGATTATCACTTTAAAGTATGGTCGCTGTTACCAGCATTCATCGCGATCGCCCTATGCTTAATCAGCCGAGAACCTCTGCTTGCCTTGTTTAGCGGGATCGTTGTGGGCGCTTTTATGTTAGGCAAGTTTGATATCAGCCAAGAAGTTTTAATACCTAATATGGCCACCACTGACGCAGCCTCAATTTTAATATTGTATTTGTGGTTGCTGGGCGGGCTGATGGGAATTTGGTCTAAAACAGGCGCGGCACAAGCGTTTGCGGAAATGATGAGTGAACGCTTTGTCACCGGTCCTCGTTCAGCAAAGCTAGTAACTTGGATGTTAGGGGTGTTGTTTTTCCAAGGTGGCACCATGAGTACTGTATTAGTTGGTACCACTGTCAAGCCCATGGCTGACAAAGCGAATGTGAGCCATGAAGAACTGAGTTATGTGGTTGACTCCACCGCTTCGCCTATTGCAGCAGTGATCGCATTTAACGCCTGGCCTGCATATATTCAGGCATTTATATTTGTTCCAGGGGTGGCATTCTTAGCCACTGAAGCCGACCGAATAGCTTTCTTTTTTTCCAGTATTCCATTTAGTTTTTACGGCATTTTTGCAGTAATTGGTACTCTCCTTCTTAGCTTAGAATTCACCGTTTTTTCCGGCGCACCAATTCGCAAAGCCATTTCTAGGGCCAGACTGACCGGCCAGTTAGATGCTCCAGACGCGGCCCCTATTAGCGCAAAAGAACTGCAAGAGACGAGCGTGCCTGAAGGGTATAACCCTCATTGGATCGAGTTTGTTTTTCCTTTAGTCAGTCTAATTGGGATTGCTGTGGTAACCTTTATATTCACCGGTACCCCACAAATTCACTGGGCTTTTGGCGGTGCGTTACTCATCGCTGTGCTCTTCGCGCTGGGTAAAGGTATGCAAATTCGCGAAATGCTCAATGGGCTTGGTATAGGCTGGAAAGGAGTCGTTGTTGCATCCGTCATTTTAATGTTAGCTATCACCATCGGCACTATCAGCAAACAACTTGGCGGCGGAATTTATTTAGTAGATCTACTAGGCGAAGAGCTACCGTTTTGGATTTTACCGGTGGTTTTACAACTACTCACCATGATCATCGCGTTTTCCACAGGTACAAGCTGGGGAACATTTGCCATTGCATTCCCATTAGCGATGCCCCTGGTGTGGGACATTTCTCAAAACGAAATGTTAGCTAATCCAGAAGTATTTATGATGATTTGTTTTGCTGCTGTTTTAAATGGCAGCGTGTATGGCGACCAATGCTCACCGATATCGGATACCACCATTTTAAGTTCCATGACAACTGGCTGCGATTTAATGGATCATGTGAAAACACAACTTGTTCCTGCTACATTTGCCGCTTCGATTGCCGCGGTTTTATGGACGTTATGCGCGCTGTTTATGAGTTAATCTTAAGCTGAAATAACGTTCTCTGTTTAGTTGGTTAACTCGTCGAGTTTCACTCTATTTCGACGAGATAGGGTTAACACCTCACCACTTTGTAAAATCACTGAATAATCTCCTTTATCATTCGGCCGTAATTCACTTATTGCACTACGACGGACAATAGATGAACGGTGGATTCGCACAAATTCTTGGGGATTAAGCTGTTCTTCTAAAGTCGAAAGTGTTTCTCGATGCAATACATGCTTGCCATCATCAAGATGAATTTCGGCGTAATTTCCCGCCCCAGAAATAAAGGTAATTTGAGCCACATCAATTAAACGAATTCGCCCAGGATCTCGTATTACTAATCTTTCACGATACGCTTTTTGCTGCTCATAAAGTATCTGCTGAATGGCCTCACTCAATTTAGCATAGTCATCTTGTTGCTCACCGGTGATTTTTGCTCTAGCCCGCTCCAGAGCTTTAAAAAAACGTTCATCATCGTAAGGCTTCAAAATGTAATCAATCGCATTGAGCTCGAATGCCTCTACAGCATGCTCATTATAAGCGGTTGCAAAAATAATAACGCTTTCAGGAGGTACATGTTTAGCAACTTGGATACCCGATATTTTTGGCATTTCAATATCTAAAAATACCACGTCAGGTTTAAATTCGCTGACCAGTGAGAGTGCTTGATTGCCATCTTCGGCCTCATAAATATTGCCAATATCTGATTCGTTGGATAATAATACTTTGATAGTTTCCCGAGCCAAATATTCATCGTCTGCGATAAGAACATTAAGCATCTTGTCCTCCTATCGGTATTGCTAATAAGGTTTCGAATAAATCGTTTTCAAGTGGATGCAATTCCAAACGAAATTGTCCATATAATCGAGCTAACCTCTCACGGGTATTGCTAAGGCCAATTCCAAAGCCACAGTGATTATCGTTCCTTGCAACCTTGTTGGTTAACACGACTTTAAGTTCGTTTTCATCTCGACTTATATCTAAATTCAAAAGGTTTCGACTCGACTCTAATTGGGAACCATGCTGCACCGCATTTTCAACTAAAGGATGCAAAAGCATGTTCGGAATAGTCAGCTCGAGACATTCTGGCTGCACATGAATATGGGTATCTAATTTATCTGCAAAGCGCATTTTTTGGATCGCTAAATAACTGTTTATAAAAGCAACTTCGTCTTTGATCTTAATATCATCATGATTTTTAGTTTCGAGTATTTTACGTAACATAATACTCAATTCGGATAGGGCTGTTACTGCATCCTTTTCACGTTTTAAGCGCACTAAGCTGGCAATAGTATTCAATGCATTAAACAAAAAGTGGGGATTCAGCTGAGAACGTAAAGTCCGTAACTGTTCTTGGGTGAGTTCATGATGCAAACGCTTCAATTCAAGACTTTCTTGCACTGCATTATGATAAAAACGCAATGCCATCGCTGCCCCAAGCACTCCTAAATACATAGAAATATCCAATTGTGCATTCTGAGTTATGGTGCGCAGAAAGTAATACGAAAACTCATCCATTGTTCGATCTGTTACGGCGATGATGAGTAGATGCGCCGTGCCCCAATAGATAAATAGAATAAACACCATCCAACTTAAGTGGAAAAAAACTTTAACAGTGGTTGAATGAGATGAGTGACTTGTGTATTGCACTAGCTTAAAGATAATGGCGGTCACGCCTATCCAAATAATAAACCAAGGACTTATCGCGATCCAAAGTTCAGTCCAATTTGGATTTTTTTCATTTTGCTCAAACGCTAAAAATTTAACGTGTGTGTAAAGGGCGTGAACAGCCAACCAAAAGAAGGTGTTGGCAAACCAGAAATAGCGATTAAAAATAAGTTTTGAATGGGCCATTTCAATTATTCTTTATCGTTGGCTTTTTTTTAACATATCGATGTTTTCATAAATAATCCACACATAAAATTGCATTAAAGTGGGTTAACTATTCATCACAACCTGTCCCCACTCGCCCCAAAGCCATCTCAATTAAAACTTTAGAAGTAACCAGCCTAAAGCACAACAAAAATCGTATAAATATAATTTAATCGCTAAATTTCAATAACTTAATTAATTTCCGAGTAATTTATTGGGCGACAATTAAACCTGCACAGCCGCCGTTCATCGAAAGTTCCCCCGCTTCAACACGCAAAACACTCCTTTGGTCACACACTTACAACGCTTGACGGAAACCACCTAGAGCAACTCCGAGATAGCGCATAGCTTATCTCTAGACAAGTGGTTTTTGTCACAAACTAACTATACAAAAAATGTGAGTCCAATTAACCATTGAGACCCATTGGGGAGCTAAAAATGTATATCACCTCAAAACTAGCCAGATCAATTAAGTTGGCACTTTGTGCTAGCTCGATGGCAGCAATTAGTACATCATTTGTTGCCGCTCAAGAAGCTACAGACACGACCGATGTAGAAAAGATTTCAATAACAGGTAGTCGTATTTTGTCACCCGGAGTTGAATCATCCAGTCCTATTTTTTCCTTGGGAGAGGAAGAGATTGGTTATTTACAAACCCCCGAGTTTGAAAAAATAATTCGCTCATTACCCTCTACTATTCCCGCCGATGGTGGCAACGTAAATAATGGCACCGCAGGTGCTGCAACCATAGATTTACGTGGTTTAGGGGCGCAACGTAATTTAGTACTGCTAAATGGAAAACGCATGGTGCCATTTAATTTTAATGGCCAAGTAGATACCGCCAACATTCCTACGGCACTAATTGACAGAATCGATGTAGTCACCGGGGGAGCTTCTGCCGTTTATGGTTCTGACGCCATTTCTGGTGCAGTGAACGTTGTACTGAAGAACAACTTTCAAGGTGTTGCTCTGGATATGAATCACTCGCAAAGTAGCGAAAGTGATGGCGACCAAGACAATATGTCTCTTACCATTGGCGCTAACTTTGATGACAGCCGAGGGAATGCGGTTTTATCAATTAGCTGGATGGAACGGGACTCAGTACTGCTCGGCGATCGTTCCTTAGGATTATTCGGTATTAATTCCAACACAGGTTCCGGTTATCAAGAGTTTCTAAACGGAGATGTAGCCACACCGCCGCCTGCTGGTTGTGGCGGTCCAAACGTTGTGGATTTATCTGGTAGCGGTTCAACTACTGCAATCCCCACTCGATTTGAATTAATAGGAACCGGTGTAAGTGGACAGTTTAGAGAGGACGGTACCCTTGGTTCAAACTGTAGTTTATTCAACTTTAACCCATTTAATTATTATCAAACGCCAGCTCAACGTTATGGCGCAACAGCCCTTGCTAACTATGAAATAAACGATCACATGGAATTCTACTCATCGTTTAACTTCACTAATACCACAGTGGTTCAGCAAGTCGCGCCTTCCGGTACATTTGGTAGCAGTTTCAATTTACCGCTATACAACCCTCTCATTGGCACACAGGCTTTAGACTTTATTCTTGATGGCGCGAATGCCGCTGTAGGTGATGGAACCTTATTAAATGGTGGCAGTTGGAATGATGCTAACAACAATGGAATTGTGGATACAGAGGATTCTCTAACCGTTAGATTACGTAGACGAACCCTAGAATTAGGCCCACGTTCCGAACGCTATGATGCCGAACTTTGGCAAATTAACGCCGGTATTCGTGGTGAACTAGCAGCCGACTGGGATTATGATTTTTCTTATCAATACGGAGAGTCTAATCGCACAACAGTGCGTGACGGCTATACCAATCTTGGTAACATCCAAAATGCATTGGATACCCGTGATGGTGTCACCTGTGCAGTGGGTGGAACTTGTGTTCCTATTAATTTATTTGGCGGCTTTGGCACTATTACAGATGCGGCTTCGGCCTACGCTAGAGCGATTGCTTTACAGCAACAGAAATACGAACAAGAAATTATCTCCCTCGTACTTACCGGCCCAGTAGACTTCATTGAGTTACCCACAGCTGGGGCTCCGCTAGCTATGAGTTTTGGTTTTGAAAACAGGACGGAGACTGGTATTTTGGAGCCGGATGAATGTTTAAAAGAAACCCCAGCTAGCTGTCAAGGTGGAGCTGGAGGTAACTTGCTTCCAATTAAAGGTGGTTTTAAAGTTGATGAATTTTATTTTGAAGGGATTCTACCCGTGTTCGATGGTGCTGCGTTTGCTGAAACCATGGATCTAGAATTCGGTTTTAGGACTTCAGATTTTGATACTATCGGAACTGCAGAATCATGGAAAATAGGATTCAATTGGCGTCCAGTAGGGCCACTGTTATTGCGAGTGATGCAACAAAAAGCCAATAGAGCGCCAAACGTAGGTGAACTGGCTTCCCCTGTCACATCTGGTTTAGATAATGCCGTTATTGATCCCTGCTCGATAGCCAATGCAGGAAATATTGACGCGGCATTAACAGCACTATGTGTCTCAACTGGCATGACTGAAGCGCAAGTAGGCGTGATACCCGACATTATCTCGGGTCAAATCAATACCTTTAACGGCAGTTCACCTAGTAATCCGCCAGGACCAGAAGAAGCAGACACCTTCACTGCTGGTTTCGTGTGGACCCCAGATTTTGATTGGGCCAACGACTTTACATTATCGGTCGATTATTACGACATCGATATTTCTGGGATCATTGGTAATTTTTCCGCGCAGGAAATACTTGATTCATGTTATATCAATGGTGACGCTGGTGAATGTGCCAAAATCAATCGTGTTGGAGGAGACTTAACCGGTTCTGCGGCGGGTGTAAATCAATTCACTACCAATTTGAAGTATCTTCGTGCTGAAGGAATTGAAATTGGATTCAACATGAATTTTGATTTAGAGGAGATGGGCAACATTGCCATCTCAGGTAACATCAATAAATACTTAACCCAGGAGTCACAAAGTTCTGATACTGTCCCCGTACTAGACTGCAAAGGATATTATGGTACCAGTTGTGATCCGCTATCTGATATACGTTGGATTCAGCGCACCACATGGTCATATGATGACTTTACTGTTTCGTTATTATGGAGACATATTAATTCTGTGGATGTAGAGCCAGGTGAGCGTGACTTGCGATTTGAAGCCTTCAGAAAAATTGATTCTTACGATTACTTCGACATATTTGCCAGTTATAGTTTTACTAAATATGCCACCTTTACTTTGGGTATAGATAATATGTTTGACAAGGAACCACCGGTTTTAGGCAATGATATTGGTGACACCAGTTCAAATTCGGGCAACACCTTTCCAAGCAACTATGAAGTTTTGGGTAGAATCTATAAAGCAGGTCTTAAATTTAAGTTTTGATACTGTTATCTAGCCATTAACACAAACCTAAAACGGAGCTTAAATAGCTCCGTTTTTAATTGTCTGTTTTAAGCCTCAAGGCGGTACAGCTTTGCTTTTAATCGATAAATCGAAACCGCGGAATAAGTTTGCCTTCAACATCAACCTCTTCAATGAACATATCCAATGGCCTTACCCATAAATTTCTTTCACCATAAAGTGGACGGTAAACCACTAATTCGGTTTCATCCTCGGAGTGCTTAGCAACCCCAATCACTTCGTAATCATTGCCTTTGTAATGACGATACTTACCTGCTTTTAGCATACTTACCCTTCTCCATTCAATTCCAATACTGTTGCTGATCTAATCCGCCAAGCCTGCCAAGACAGCAAAATTAGATGGCAACAAATAATCATAAAACTAGTTAGCATTAACCCCTTCCAACCTAAAGCAAAGAGTAGTGCACCGGCTCCCAACGCAGCCATGCCTTGAGCACTAAAAACAGCGAATTCATTAATACTCTGAACTTGGAACTTCTGCTCAATAGTATGTGTTTGCGGCAGAAGCACAGTTCCACCTAAGAATAAAAAATTCCAGCCTATACCCAATAAAATGAGAGCGACCCAGTAATTGATCAGTTGACTGTCAATTGAACCAACCGCAATGGTTAACAAGTAGATAATAAGACCCGCCACTATCACCCGATAAACGCCGAGTTTTGCAATCAACAGACCACTGAATATTGAAGGAATGTACATCGCCAGAATATGACTTTGAATTACCCACTTAGCTTGCTCTAAGCTATACAAAGTATTGATATGCATATGCACAGGTGTTGCTGTCATGATAAAGCTCATGAGTGCATAACCTATCACTGACGCAGAGACCGCAATAATGAAAGAAGGCTTAGACAAGACATCACGAATAACAACTTTTTGCTTTCCTGTATGTTGCAGCGGGGTATGGGTCTCTTTAAATAAGCCGAATAACCCTATACAAATCAAACAAAGTACGGCCATTAAAACGAATGAACCAACAAATGGGGTTGCCAATAATTGATTACCAATAGTGGCGAGTTCCGGACCTATGATGGCTGCGGCTAAGCCGCCAAGTAGTACAGTGGATGCAGCTTTAGGGGCACGTTCAAAGGTCACTGACTCCATAGCGGCGAAGCGGATTTGCTGAAACCCAGAAATTGCTATCCCTAACAAAAAAGTAGCCACTAAAAATAATATAAAATGTGCAATATATATACTCAATGCAGCAAGCAATGAGGCACAACAAGCCAATCCAGCAACGGCTAAAAAAACAGGTTTTCGACCTAGCTTTCCCATGCAACGAGTAACGGGTATGACGCCAAAAGCGGTACCTATGATCATCATTGCTACCGGCAACGTGGAAAGACCAACAGAGGGGGCTAAATTCGCTCCAACAAGGCCTCCTACCATTACCATCATCGCTCCCGCACTCATCGCTAAGGCAAGTATAAATGTCAAAATCCAAACATTTCGAGGGAGGGAAAACAAAGTATTAACTACCTAATAGAGTGAAAACGCATACTTGAAAATAACATAGTTTAAAGTGCAACTGTTAAACATCATTTAACTACATTTGCTGCAAACAAGTTAGCGCATTATGGCTATGTTAGGGCTGAATCAAAAGGCAGCACCATTTGCTGAAACCGACTTTTAGTTGGTAAGCCTACATGCAAGCCAACTAAGCGAATTCCACGTTCGGTTTTGCGACTAAAGGCTTCATCAAGCAATTCAACAAAATAGTTTTTATCTAATTCAGAACATCGGTGCTCAACAGTGGTTTGTTGAAAGTCACTAAACTTTAGTTTCACACCTTGAGTTTGAATCTTGTTGTCACTGCGGGCTGTTTTTAATCGTTCTTCCAATTTAGGGTAGAGGGTTTCTAATACTTGCAAACATTGTTCTTTGGTCTGAATATCTTCATGTAATGTGCGCTCAACACCAACGGATTTTCGTTCACGAGATAAACTGAGATCTCGATCGTCTATGCCATTGCTACGCTTCCAAATTATCGGACCAAATTTACCAAAGATCTTAATTAACTGCTCAATGGGATAAGTGCGCACATCATTGCAGGTGTATAAGCCTAAATTATGCAACTTCTGCACAGTCACTTTACCCACTCCAGGAATTTTCCCAAGGGGGAGCTTTTTAACAAAGTCATCTAATTTGTCTGGCGTGATCACGCATATGCCATTTGGCTTGTTTTCATCACTGGCAATTTTTGCCACAAACTTTATAGGTGCAACGCCAGCAGAGGCTGTTAACCCCGTTTCGTTCACTATTGCTTTACGTATATCCTCTGCTATTAAAGTAGCACTGCCAGAGAATAGCGTGGAATCAGACACATCTAAATAGGCTTCGTCCAATGAAAGGGGTTCTATTTTGTCGGTGTATCGCTCGAAAATAGCGCGTATTTGTTTGGAAATCTGTCCATATAGTTCCATACGACCTGGCACCATAACAAGGTTAGGACAGAGTTTAAGCGCATGTGCCGTAGCCATCGCAGAACGTATACCAAATTTGCGAGCGGGATAGTTACAAGTTGAAATAACACCTCGCTTGTCAGATCGACCTCCGATAGCAATAGGTACATTTTGTAACGCAGGATTATCACGCATTTCTACTGCTGCATAAAAGCAATCCATATCGATATGAATAATTTTGCGCATAACCTCAACCAAAACCATTAAACTGTTTTTTTATACAGTAATGGTAAATTCAGGTCAAGTCATTTGAATGCAGGAAGTTCAGGCTCTAGTGATTTCATTTGCGCATATATAGGTTTGGCAATTTTTTTGAAGCCCGACTCTGTAGGATGAATTTCATTCAGCCAATCTGTTTTATTACCAGGTCGCAAAATTCCTTGGGTATCCACAACAATGAGCTTATTCAAATGTTCCGGACGACTTGCTAACGCTTGAAGTCGCGTTTTTAGCGTACCTAAAAGAATTTCGACTATCGGCAAATGTAACTCTAGTGGTATATTTTTTTCTATTAAATAAGGATAAATCCAAGGTTTTGTCTTTATCAGCCCCCAAAAAAACTCAGCGCCGTCTTTACTCGGTTTGGCAATATCGTAAGTATGGGTAATGATAGTTGCTTGAGGATTATACTCGTCACGTAAATCAATTAACTGGTCATAAGCCAACATGATTGCATCCATTTTGCGGTTAAAGCGTGAAGCATGAATGCAGTCCTGAGCGCTAAATCCTTCTTCGTATTGGTTCAAAATCATTGGCATGTCACGTTTACCGACAATATCGTTGCCGCCGCCAGAGAATAAAATCAACTTCACGTATTGAGCACTCTGTTGCAAGACTGAAGATAGGTCTGCTTTTTGCTGACCTGACATCATATTAACCGCTTCATCGCCATTACTTGCCAGCCTAAGTAAGTTGACTTTATCTGTTCTAGAAACCACATTCTCAATATGATGGATAACGTTAATATCGCCACCAAATGCAACCCACTTCTTAGGGTATGCAAACCAAGAATCGCCTTCTGTGATGATGCCAATTCTATCAGGGTGTTTTTTGCAAATATGTAAAAAATCAGTTCGTAAACTGGTGATTCCGGTATGCGCTGCTATGCGTCTGCGACGTTCTATTGGGGTTTCTTTAGGCATTTTCTTTCCCTGCTTAGCTTTTTACTAAGTGTAGTAAAAGTAATTTATTTTGCAGTATATTATCTTGCAACCAGCTGGGAAATAGCGGAAAAACGGTTTAAGTTTTGGTAGGTACAAGGTTGTAATAAAACTTACAACCTTGTGATAATTTTCATCTCAGAATTTATAAAATTTGGTTCTGTTTCCATTCGGCCAGTTTTTTCTGGCGTATTTCTTCTTTTTCTAAGCGCGCTTTTTTGCGGTCACACGGTTCTGGACAGTCACAAGCTTTTGCAATACCTAGCGCACCTAAACCTCCACAACTTCCTGCAATTGTTTTTTGCTGGAATATGTAACCTACTGCCATGGCTAGCACCACAACGAGAAAAAACACAAAGGCTAAAATAAATGTACTCACACTATATCCTAACTATTTTAATTTAAATTACTGCTCAGTTGCAGCGTTAATATATTCGTCAAACTTTCCGGTAGTATACGCTTTAAAGCTACCTTTTTCTC
Source organism: Alteromonas sp. M12 (assembly GCF_037478005.1). Classification (NCBI taxonomy): domain Bacteria; kingdom Pseudomonadati; phylum Pseudomonadota; class Gammaproteobacteria; order Alteromonadales; family Alteromonadaceae; genus Alteromonas; species Alteromonas sp. M12. The sequence continues at coordinate 4,204,537 of NZ_CP144164.1, forward strand.
GCGTAATTAACATCACGTCTAGGTTATGTTCTTTCGCAACTCGCAGTGCATCGTCTTTCCCCAATACATTTAAAGCCGTCGCTAAACCATCTGCAGTCATAGAAGAAGGATGAACAACAGTTACCGCAACCAAGTTATGCTGAATAGGGTAGCCAGTTCTGGGATCAATCAAGTGGGAGTAACGAATGCCATCTTGTTCGAAGTAATTACGGTAGTCTCCCGACGTTGCCACCGCGTTATTCCCAATTGTGAGGATTGACTGTACAGCGCGTTCGTTATTGACTGGCTTTTCAACCGCAATACGCCAACCTGAACCATTGCTCTTTACACCGGCCACGCGCATCTCGCCACCAATTTCTACCAAATAGTTTTTGTAACCGTAAGACTCCAATAATTCAGCTACAGCATCTACACCATAACCTTTTGCAATGGTCGACAAATCCACGTACAAGTCAGGCTGCAGTTTAATTAGATAGTTATCTTGGATAACCAACTTGTTCAGGCCAATTTGTTCTTTAAGCGAATCGATTGTCTGCTGTGAAGGAATTTTTTCTGGTCGGGCTTCAGGTCCAAAGCCCCACAAATTAACTAGAGGTCCTATGGTTACATCCAGTACGCCCAGACTGACTTCCCCTAGCCTTTTCGCTTCCTTTAATACTGTAAGTGTAGCTGGCGACATTTTAAAGGGTTCAGAGCTAAGTTGTTGATTAAAGCGGGACAACTCGGAGTTAGGATCGTAGGTTGACATTAACTTATTGATATCGACCAACAGGTCATCAATTTTTTGCTGTAATTCTTCCGGTGGCAAACCCACATCCGCAAGAACTTTCACATTGTAGCTAGTCCCCATAGTCGCACCTGACAAATGGATTTCGCCAGCACTTTTAGGAGTATTCCAAACAACCAGTATTACCACTAAAACACATAATAGTAGGCCGAGGGATTTCACTTTATTCATACAACAAGCTCATTTAATAACACTAATGCTCACAAAAAAAAGGGACATAAATGTCCCTCTTTACAACTTTCCATTTAGATATTAGCCACCGAAGTCATCTAACATGATGTTTTCGTCTTCAACGCCTAATTCTTTAAGCATATTGATGACTGCAGCATTCATCATAGGAGGCCCACACATGTAGAACTCACAATCTTCCGGCGCTGGATGATCTTTCAAATAGTTTTCCAACAATACGTTGTGGATAAATCCAGTATCACCTTCCCAATTGTCTTCTGGTTGAGGGTCAGACAAGGCAACGTGCCATTTAAAGTTTTCGTTTTCTGCTTGAAGCATATCAAAATCTTCAACATAAAACATTTCACGTAGCGAACGAGCACCATACCAAAAGGTAATTTTACGGTCAGTCTTAAGTCGACGCAATTGGTCAAAAATATGAGAACGCATTGGCGCCATACCTGCACCACCACCCACAAAGACCATTTCAGCTTGTGTGTCTTTAGCGAAGAATTCACCAAATGGACCAGAAATAGTGGCTTTATCGCCTTCTTTCAAACTCCAAATATAAGAAGACATTTTACCCGCAGGCAAGCTTAGATTGTTCGGTGGAGGCGTAGCAATACGCACATTCAGCATGATTATCCCTTCTTCTTCTGGGTAATTAGCCATTGAATATGCACGTATAGTTTCTTCGTCTACTTTAGATTCGATATTAAAGAAACCGAAACGTTCCCAATCAGGCTTGTACTCGTCAGGAATGTCGTAATCTTTGTATTTAACGTGATGAGGTGGAGCTTCAATTTGAATATAACCACCGGCACGGAAAGGAACACTTTCACCATCTGGCACAGCCAATTTAAGTTCTTTGATGAAGGTTGCTTTGTTATCGTTAGAAATAACTTCGCAATCCCATTTTTTGATCCCAAAGACTTCTTCTGGTAATTCAATATCCATGTCTTGTTTAATCGCAACTTGACAAGATAGACGGCAACCTTCTTTCGCTTCACGTTTACTTATGTGATCCAGTTCAGTAGGCAAAATCTCGCCACCACCAGATTTAATATCAACACGGCATTGGCCACACGAGCCACCACCGCCACACGCAGATGATACGAAAATACCTGAATCAGCCAAAGCGCCAAGCAACTTGCCGCCAGGTGAAGCCGTAATGGCTTTATCAGGGTCGCCATTGATAGTGATAGTCACGTCGCCTGATGGTACAAGCTTAGACTTTGCGAACATGATGATAAGTACGAGTGCCAATACAATGGCAATAAACATACCTACACCAAGGTAAATTTCATTTGGATTCATTTACAAATACTCCTTAGTGTCTTCGCTTAAAGGGCTACGCCAGTGAACGACTGGAAACCCAATGCCATAAGACCTGCAATCATAAACACAGAGCCTAATCCACGTATGCCTTCAGGCATATCAGCATATTTTAATTTTTCACGTACTGCCGCTAGTAGGGTAATCGCGATTGCCCAACCTGCACCACTACCGATACCGTAAACCACACTTTCAGTGAAGTTATATTCACGTTGTACGGCGAAAGCTACACCACCAAAGATGGCGCAGTTAACGGTAATTAGCGGTAAGAAAATACCTAACGCGTTATATAGCGCTGGGAAAAACTTATCCAAACTCATTTCTAGAATCTGAACTAATGCTGCGATAACACCGATAAAGGTTAAGAAGTTTAAGAAACTCAAATCTGCATCAGGGAAACCAGCCCAAGCAAGTGCGCCAGGAGCAAGAATGTTTACGTAAATTACTTGGTTTACAGGTACTGAAATACCCAACACCACGATAACCGCAACACCAAGTCCCATAGCAGTTTTTACTTTTTTAGATACTGCTAAGAAAGTACACATACCTAAGAACAATGACAATGCCATGTTTTCAATGAAGACAGACTTAACAAAAAGGCTTAAATAATGTTCCATGTCTTACTCCTTAGGTTCGACTTGTTCAGGACGAATGGTACGAATAAACCAAATTAATCCACCGATCAAAATGAAAGAACTGAAAGGTAGAATTAATAGACCATTACCTTGATACCAGCCACCATTTTGTACTAGCGGTAAAATTGGGAAACCGAGAATGGTACCAAAACCAAACAATTCTTTAATTGTACCGATAATAATAAGTACTAAAGAATAGCCTAAGCCATTTCCAATACCGTCAAGGAAGCTCATGAAAGGTGGACTCTTCATTGCGTAGGCTTCTGCACGCCCCATTACGATACAGTTAGTAATAATCAAACCAACAAATACCGATAATTCTTTAGCAATATCGTACGCGACCGCCTTTAGGATTTGGTCAACAACGATTACCAAAGATGCAATGATTGTCATTTGAATAATAATCCGAACGCTAGAAGGTATCTGCTTACGAATTAGAGAGATAAATAAATTAGAAAATGCCGTTACTGAGGTCAGAGCTAAAGCCATAACCAATGCAGTTTCTAATTTAGTAGTAATAGCAAGTGCAGAACAAACACCTAACACTTGCAATGCGATGGGGTTGTTGTCCAGAATGGGTCCGAACAGCACCTTTTTCATTTCTTTAGTTTCAGCCATTGTGCTTCGCCCTATGATTTCCAAGTCTGATTTTTAAGGTATGGTCCGAAACCATTCTCACCCAACCAATATGTCAATGTGTTCTGCACACCGTTACTGGTTAAGGTTGCCCCGGATAGTGCATCAACAGCGTAGTCGTTGCCAGATCCTGCATTTTTCTTAACCTGAATTGCCACATCACCATCTTTATACAGTTTTTTACCGTCCCACTTCGCTTTCCAGCTAGGGTTTTGTACTTCACCGCCTAATCCTGGTGTTTCTTTTTGTTGATAGTAGACCAATTCACGAACGGTGTTGCCATCAGCATCAATCGCAAGGAAACCATACATCAAATCCCACAATCCAGAACCATGAACAGGTAAAACGATTCGAGTGACTTGATTGGCTTCATTTTCAATCAAATAAACACTGGCGACGCTAGAGCGACGTTGGAAACCGACGTTGCTGTTTTCGACTTTAACACTGTACTTTTCTTCTTTAGCCGCTTTATACATATCGAAGTCTTCTTCAACTTCAACATATTTACCCGTTGCTAAATCAACATAACGTTCAGTAACAAACTTATTAAAAGTACAAGGAACGTCACATTCTGCTGTTGTTTCAAGTCCAGCAGCTTGAAGAATATTACTACGCTTATCATTGGCAGCGTTTGTTTGTTGCATTTCTCGCAAGCCTACGGCTGCGCCAGAAACAACAACTGAGCAGACTAGACATACAGCGACTACAACACCGATAGTTCTGCCTAAGGTTTCTTTTTTCTTATCCGACACGAGCAACCCTCCGCTTAATGTTACTTTGAGCCACGAAATAATCGAATAGTGGCGCCCATAAATTTGCAAATAATATGGCTAGCATCACACCCTCAGGGAATGCAGGGTTAAGTACACGAATCATCACTGTCATAAACCCGATTAAGAAACCATATGCCCATTTAGCTTTATTAGTGAAAGAAGCTGAAACTGGGTCTGTTGCCATAAAGAACATACCAAACGCTAATCCACCAGTTACCATATGCCAGTACCACGGCATCGCGAACATTGGGTTAGTGCTACTGTCTACAAAGTTCAATAGAGATGCAAAGAAAGCAACACCTAACAGAACACCCAGAACGATTCGCCATGAGGCAATGCGCATATAAATAATAAATAGACCACCAAGCATGATGGCTAGCGTCGATACTTCACCGACCGAACCTGGAATATTGCCGAAGAACGAGTTCCACCAAAGGTCCATGTTGGTATAGTCCATCTCGCCAGACGCAGCTTTGCTCAACCAAGTTGCGCCAGAATAACCGTCAGCTGCAACCCAAATTTGGTCGCCGGATATTTGCCCAGGATATGCAAAGTATAAGAAGGCTCGACCAGACAACGCTGGGTTTAAGAAGTTACGACCTGTACCACCAAAGACTTCTTTGGCAATAACAACACCGAAAGTAATACCTAAAGCAACTTGCCATAATGGAATCGTTGCCGGTAGGGTCAATGCAAACAACACTGAGGTAACAAAGAACCCTTCGTTTATTTCATGTTTACGCACAGAAGCGAATAACACTTCCCAGAATCCACCAACAATAAATACAGTGGCATAGATAGGAAGAAAGAAACACGCACCGTAGGACATCATGCCTAACCAGCCTGTACCTTCAACACCAATTTGCCCACCTAATGCGCTAAACAAATTCGCTTGCCAAATATCAGGCAAGGTGCCAGCACCAAGTAACAATGCTTCATGAGCTTGAGCACCAACGTTGTACATACCGTAAAACATAGCTGGAAAAGTAGCCATCCATACCATGATCATGATGCGTTTAAGATCTATGCTGTCACGTACGTGAGTAGATGCTTTGTTTACTTTACCTGGCGTGTAAAAAATAGTCGCTGCTGCTTCGTAAAGCGCATAAAACTTTTCATATTTACCACCGGCTTCGAAATTCGGTTCTATTTTTTCTAAATAGGCTTTTAATCCCATGACCTAACCCTCTTTCTCAATGGTGGTGAGACAGTCACGTAGAATAGGTCCGTAGTTGTATTTACCCGGACAAACATACGTACACAACGCCAAATCTTCTTCGTCAAGCTCCAAACAGCCCAGTGTTTGCGCACTGTCGGTATCACCAGAAATGATGTCACGAAGCAACAAAGTTGGTAAAATATCCAGCGGCATAATGCGCTCGTAATTACCAATAGGTACCATGGAACGGTCTGAGCCATTGGTAGACGTTGTCATATTAAATAGTTTTTTAGGTGATAAATGCGCTAGATAGGCACGAGTAACAGAATGCATGTCACTGCCTGGCGCTAACCAACCTAAGAATTTTTTCTCACGGCCTTCAGCTAATAATGAAATTTGCGTGTGATAACGGCCTAAGAAACCGTGAACGCCATGAGCATGCGTTCCCATAAGCACTGAACCTGAAATCACTCGAACATCATCACCCACTGTTTCACCAGCAGTTAACTGTTCAATGTCAGCACCAAGGATAGTATTCACCAAACGAGGATTTTTCGCCGCAGGGCCGCCTAAAGCAACCACGCGTTGGTTATTCAACTCACCAGAAGTAAACAAGGCACCAAATGCCATGACATCTTGATAGTTAATCGACCAAACGGTTTTACTTGCACCCACGGCATCCAAGAAATGGATATGAGTACCAGCTAAACCTGCAGGGTGTGGACCAGCAAACTCTTCTACTTCAACCGGAGTTGAACCAGTAGGAATATCAGCGCCAGGAGCCTTACAGACGAATACTGAGCCAGAGGTAAGTTGCTTCAATACCGCTAAACCGTTTTCAAAATCAGTTTTGCGTTGAGCAATTACTACTTGCGGATCGGCGGCCAATGGGTTGGTATCCATTGCGGTAACAAAAATTGATTTTGGCTCACTTCCCAGTGCAGGCACTTTACTGTATGGACGCGTTTTGAATGCAACCCACAAGCCTGACTTAACCAAATTCTCTTCAACTTTTTCACGTGCTACTGAACTCAATTGTCCAGCGTCATATTTGTCGAAGGTTTCTTGCTCGTCACCAGCTAATTCAATAACCACAGATTGCAAAACACGTTTTGCTCCACGATTAATTTCAACTACCTTGCCCGCTGCTGGCGCAGTAAAGAGAACACCAGGATTCTTTTTGTCTTCAAAAAGAGCCTGACCTTTCTTTACAACATCGTCTACCTGAACAAACATGGTAGGACGCATGCCAACATATTCTTCCCCCAAGACAGCCACGCGAGTGACGTTCGGGCCGTTTTGAATTGTTTGGTTAGGAGCCCCCTGAATAGGAAGGTCTAACCCTTGCTTGATTTTTATCATATGCAACCGCAGTCTTGTAAAAATAAAATTAAAGTGAAAGAAATATCAATTTTGAATTCTGGCTAAATAATGCGAAGAATGGTGACATCCGCAGTTTCGCTTGAAAACTCAAAGGTGATCTTACTTATCAACTATTTTTGTCTTTTGTTGAGTGTGAATCCTTAACCAGGTGAACACAGAAATAAAATCCGTATTGGTCCACACCTCGCAAGAGAATGATTGAGCAATTGAGTCACTTATGAACTAATCAAAGAAACTCATGTCAGTAAACTCTGGAATTTTAGCATTATTCCAGCTGTTTACGCTACGCTATTTACGGCTAAATAAGGATTTTCCGCATAATATTTAGGGATTTTCTAAATATAGTGCAAATTATGCACAGCACTCACCTTTTTAACAAGTAACTAAATTGTTAAAAAACCCTAATGCGCGAGCGACAATTAGGGTTTTGAATAACATTAGAAATAGTTCTAAAGGCTATCTACCATTCTACTAATGGATTGATATCCTGTTCGTAATCGACACCGTCAATATCAAAACCAAACAATTTCAAGAACTCGTGGTGATAACCTGCGTAATCACTTAGTTCATGGAAGTTATCTTGTGTGACTTTATCCCACAAACCTTTGATAACAGCCTGAGTAGCTTCGTTGGTTTCTTTGCCATCCATACGAAGTCGATTGGCTTCGTCAGTTTCAGGAGAATCTACCAGCAGTTTTTGTTGGAATAAACCAGTGATTTGTTCAATACAACCTTCATGGGTTCCTTCTTGTTTCATGACTTTGTAAATTAACGATATATACAAAGGCATTACTGGAATCGCTGAACTTGCTTGAGTAACCAATGCTTTCAAAGAAGAGACATAAGCCGAAACATTTTTGTCGCTATGCTGCTTAATAATTTCACTCGCGGCACGATCAAGATCTTCTTTAGCTTTACCGATAGTCGCTTGACCATATATTGGCCAAGTTAACTCTTTACCTATATAGGTATAGGCTGTTGTTTTGCAGTTATCCGCCAACAAATCAGCATCAGCTAGAGCGTTCAACCATAGCTCCCAATCTTCACCACCCATGACTTTAATGGTATTGGCAATCTCTTCCTCATTGGCCGCTTCTAATTCAATTTCGTGGATCAAATCTTTGTCGGTGTCATAGGTTTTGGTTTTATAGTTTTGTCCAACAGGCTTAAGAGTAGACTTATACACTTCACCAGTTTCTGGGTCGGTTCTGCGAGGAGAAGCCAAACTATAAATAACCAAATCAACCTTACCTATGTCGGCTTTAAGAGTTTCAATCACTTGTTGTTTGATTTCATTGGAAAATGCATCACCGTTTATGGTTTTTGCATAAATACCAGCGTCTTTTGCTTGCTGATGAAATGCAGCAGTATTGTACCAGCCGGCCGTCGCCGTTTTTCTTTCCGAAGGTGGCTTTTCAAAACAAACACCAAGGGTTTTTGCCCCATAACCAAAAGTAGATACGATTCGAGACGCAAGGCCGTAACCTGTTGAGCACCCCAAAACTAAAACGTTTTTGGGACCATCTCCTAAATCTCCCTGACTTTTAACATACTCGATTTGTTCTTCAACACTTGCAGCGCAACCTACTGGGTGGGCGTTAGTGCAGATAAAGCCACGTACCTTGGGCTTAATTACCATAGTCTATTTTCCTCAAAAATTTTACCGAACATTTTAAACAGCCAGTCATCTATTAAAACCGCATTATAAAAAAAATTTTCAATAGGTTTCAGAATAGCTTTTACACTATAAAGGCTTATTGTAATAGCCATTGCAACAACAACAAATCTGAACAGCTAGTTTATTTTTTTTGTTGTCGATTAATATAGTATTCCATCTCAGAAATTTGGTGATACTTAGATACGCCTTCTTGGAACTTTTGATAAGACGCGTAAATTTTAGCAAACGTAGGATCCGCAGCGGATTGTTCTTGCATGACTTCAATACTAGCAGCATGTAAAGCAGCAATAACATCTTTAGGAAGAGGGCGCATGTCAACACCATGGGTTTCAACAAGCGCTTGAACGGCATCATTATTAGCCGCGGTATACTCATCCCACATGTCTTGATTCACAGCTCTTGTAGCCACCTCGATAATGGCCTGTAAATCATCAGGCAAAGCTTCATAGGCACTTTTATTAACAATGAACTCTAAACTAGCGCCAGGTTCATGCCAGCCAGAGTGATAATAATATTTCGCGGCTTTGTATAAACCAAAAGATAAATCGTTGTAAGGCCCAACCCATTCAGTTGCGTCAATGGCACCAGATTGCAATGAAGTGAATAATTCCCCTCCAGTTAACGCCACAGGGATACCACCCAATTTTTTAAGAACTTCAGCTCCCAGCCCTGGAATCCGCATTTTTAAGCCTTGCAAATCTTCAACGCTATTAATTTCTTTTTTAAACCAACCCGCAGTTTGTACGCCGGTATTGCCACCTGCAAAGGGGATTAAATTAAATGGGGCATATAATTCACGCCACATTTCTATGCCGCCACCGTAGTGCAGCCAAGCATTAAACTCAGTGGCATTCATGCCAAACGGAATAGCGGTAAATATTTGTGCCGCTGGGGCTTTCCCCTTCCAATAATATGATCCTGAATGGCCCATTTCAGCGGCACCACTAGAAACAGTATCAAAGACTTCAAATCCAGGGACCATTTGACCTGCGCCAAACACTTTAATTTTTAAGCGGCCGTTAGACATGCGCTCTACTTGTTTAGCAAATGTCTCTGGGGCTCTTCCTAAACCTGGAAAGTTCTTCGGCCACGAAGTAACCAGTTTCCACTGATAGGTTTGTTGCGATTCAGTGGCATTAGAATCGGACGATGACTTGCCACCACAGGAAGCAAGAAGAGCAATCGAAAAAAATAAAGATACAAACTTAAAGGTTTTCATTTAATTGAATCCATAGGGGTCACAAAATCGAAGGCAGCCACGTTACCAGATCCGGCCAAATAGCCAAGCCTATTAATAATAGTAATTGAATAATTATAAAGGGTATCACGCCTTTGTATATTTGAGTGGTCTGAACATTTGCTGGCGCTACACCTCGCAAGTAAAACAGAGCAAATCCGAAAGGCGGTGTCAGAAACGAAGTTTGCAAATTGACGGCAATCATAATACCGAGCCAGATTGGATCTACCCCCATAGCCAGTAGAACCGGCGCGACTATTGGCACTACAACAAAAGTAATTTCAATAAAATCAAGAATAAATCCGAGTAAAAAGATAACAACCATGACCAGTAAAACCGCACTAAAAGCACCACCGGGAAGCTGTTCAAAGAAGTGTTCAATCAACTCTTCACCACCAAAGCCGCGGAAAACCAATGAAAATATCGAAGCACCAATAAGAATCAAAAAGACCATCGCAGTGACACGAGTAGTACCCAACATCACTTCTTTCAATTTTTCTAAACTAAACTGTTTCTTGGCCAAACCCAGTACCAGAGCTCCAGCAGCTCCAACCCCAGCAGCTTCAGTGGGTGTTGCGAAGCCACCTAAAATAGACCCTAGCACCACAAATATTAAGATCAAAGGTGGCAATAAAGCGCCTGCAAGACTGACCTCAGCTTGTGTTTCTCGTTGTTCGTTTCGGACCGTTTTATCGATGTGTCTATTGGCAAACACCACCACGTATAGCAGGTACATCGCCACTAAAATCATACCGGGTACTAAGGCTCCAACAAACAAATCCCCTACCGATACAGACTCAGGTGAAAATATCCCCATATTAAGCTGTGCCTGTTGAAACGCACTAGATAACACATCACCTAACAAAACCAGCGCGATGGAAGGCGGTATAATCTGCCCTAATGTGCCTGTGGCACAAATTGCTCCGGTGGCAAATGAAGGTGAATATCCTTGTTTCAACATTGTCGGTAGTGACAACAGGCCCATAGTGACCACTGTTGCGCCTACAATACCGGTGCTCGCGGCCAGTAACATACCAACCAACACCACTGAAATTGCCAAACCGGAGTTCAACCGTCCAAATACTTGACCCATGGCAATTAATAAATTCTCAGCGACTTTGGATTTTTCTAACATGATCCCCATAAAAACAAACAGGGGCACGGCGATTAAAGTTTGATTTGTCACTATGCCATAAAGTCGGCTAGGTACAGCTTGTAAATAAGCGGTATCAAAAACACCAAATAATGCACCCACACCCGCAAAAATTAAAGCGGTTCCAGCTAACGTATATGCCACTGGATAACCCAGTAATAACGTGCAACAAACAACTAAGAACATGATCAGAGAGAGGTATTCCATTATTTATCCTCAGTAATCACGTTTTTAGGGTGATTTAAACAAACGCTGATATTGCGAATTAATTCTGAAATTCCCTGCAAAACCATGAGCGCGGCAAATAAAAGTATGAAGGTTTTGAGCAGAAACACCGCTGGTAAGCCACCAGCTGCTTGTGAGTCTTCCATAATATTCCAAGAAGATGCCACGTAATCCCAACAAATAATAAAAATAAATAAGTTAACCGGCAACATAAAAAATAATGTACCAAAAGTATCTATTTTAGCTTTTTTAACAGTATCGAATCGACTGTAAAATATGTCGACTCTGACGTGCTCATTAACCCGCAACGTATGGGCACTACCTAACAAAAACACACAAGCGTGCAAATACATTACAGATTCTTGCATCGCAATCCAGCCAATATCGAAGCCATACCTTAATATCACGATAAGCAATGTGATTAACGCCATAAACAAAGTAAACCAGCTAACTAATTTGCATATATTATCGTTAATAACGTCAATGGTCCGCGATAGCGAAGCGGCGTTAAACATTCCCATATACCTGTCTTATTATTCTATTTGTACGATATTAAACGTTTTTTTAGCAAATAACGCTAGGGCACAAGGACAAAGATTGCTATATTTTGGCTATATAATAGATTCGGTTTTTCACTCCAAGTTACGCACAGGGTAGTTTTATTTCCTGCGCCCCAGTGAAAACAAAATGGGAATTTGGTGTAAATCCAAAACTGTACCCGCAACTGTAATTAATTGGCATTCTTGCCGATTGAGAGTCAGATACCAGCCTAATCTTTACTTATACCTTTTTTCTAGCGTGCGGGAATACACGATCGACTTGCATAATCATTTCGTTGCGATTTCCCTAAATACCAATAATTTTAAACATCGAATAGGTTGCTACATCGCTTAACATCCCTTCGATAAAACAAAATGGGAAAGACTGTCACACCAATGCTCAAACTAAATAAGCTCAATTACTATATTGCTGATACGCAAATATTATCTGATATTGGGTTTCAGGTAGAAGAGGGAGCGCTAATTGCTGTGGTAGGGCCAAACGGTGCGGGTAAAACCACATTACTAAAATTAATTTCTGGTCAATATCCTTCTGAGCAACAGGTATTTTGGCACTCAAAAGCGCTCGAAAACCTTTCCGCAATTACCCGAGCTAAACAAATAGCAGTAGTGAATCAATTCAATGCTAGTGTTTTCAACCTAAACCTTGAACAAATAGTTAGTATGGGCTTACTTCCTCATCAATCTATATTTTCCAAGGTATCTTCAGAACAAAAAGCAAGAGTTACTGAAGCAATCGCACAGGTTGGTTTAAGGGAAAAAAGTCATCAACTATTTAGTTCGTTGTCGGGGGGAGAACAACAGCGAGGGCAAATTGCCAGAGCGTTAGTTCAAGGTGCGGGACTGTTTGTGTTAGATGAGCCGATAAACCACTTAGATGTGTATTATGAACATCAAATATTATCCTTATTGCGCAAAATAGCGAAACAAAACAAAGTCACTATAGTCATGAGCCTGCATGACTTAAATCACGCGGCCGATTACTGTGACAAAATCGCGCTTTTAGCTCAAGGTCAGTTATTAGCCTTTGGCTATCCTAAAGATGTGTTGACCCAACAGCGATTGCAGCAGGTTTTCAAAACCCCCTGTCAAATTATTGAAAAGCCAGGTGCGAATAAAATAAGAATCGAGTTTTATCCTCCTGATATTGATTTTGACGATTATGAGAAGAATAGAGGCTCAGTCGATGTCTAAGAGTAAATGGGGGATTCTTACCAGCCTCAGCTTACTGAGTATTTTCTGTGGATTGTTTTTTGGCGCAGCAGACCTTGATGTGCTCACCGTATTTCAATGTGTGCTAAATAATTGCCCAGCTAAGGTTGATGACGTTATATTTTGGCAAGTTCGACTACCTCGCGTGCTTGTTGGTTTTTTAGTTGGAGCAGGTTTAGCTGTCGCCGGGGCAACATTACAAAATGTCTATCGCAATCCATTGGCGGATCCCTATTTATTCGGAGTGGTTTCAGGAGCGGGGTTAGGAGCAAGTATTGCAACCCTACTATTCAATGGTAGCTTAGCTTCATACTCTTCAACTTTTGCTTTTCTAGCGCAAATCCCCTTTACTTATGCATTGCCTTTAGCTGCCTTTTTAGGGGCTTTTCTAGCTGTCACTATTGTTCAGATACTATCCCGTAAATTATTTGGAAATCGCACCGAGCATCTACTCTTAGCCGGTGTGGCCGTTTCGTTTATGCTAAGCGCTTTAAGTCATTTTTTATTATTCATGGCTGAGCCCTTTGCTGCCAATAAAGTCATTTTTTGGTTACTCGGAAGTTTAGCCAATGCACAAATGTGGTTCGTGTGGATTATGCTCCCCATCGTCACTATTAGTGTTGTTTTATTGTGGCTTTTCGGTCGTCACATAGACGCAATGTTGTTAGGTGATGAAAATGCGCAAACATTAGGAATTAAAGTAGACTCATTGCGTCTAATGGTTTTAGTCATTTGCGCAGCACTCACCTCATGCATAGTGGCCTATTGCGGCGGAATTGGTTTTGTTGGATTAATGATCCCGCATATTGTCCGAGGTTGGTTTGGGGTAACTAGCCGAAATTTAATAATTGGCTGTGTACTAGTTGGCGGTAGTTTTTTAATTTGGGTCGATGTTGTCGCCAGAGTGATAGTCGACAACCAAGAAATCCCCATTGGGATTATCACCTCCGCAATTGGCAGCCTATTTTTCTTATTTGCCCTACAAAAAAACCGAGGACGTTAAAGTTGTCTTTTCAAATCATCAAAGTCAGGTTTATTTATGGGCTCTTTGCCTTAGCCTGCGCCCTACTCTCTACTTCGATTTGTTTAGCGTCGCAAGGTACTGAGCAGTCATTACAAACGGATAAACAAAATTTAAAAATAATAGCCTTGGCACCACATATTGTAGAGCTGCTATTTGACATAGGTGCTGGCAAGCAAATAATAGCTACTGGTTCATATGCCGACTATCCAGAGCAAGCTAAAACACTGCCCAGAGTGGGAGATCATAGTCGTTTGCAAATCGAAAAAATATTGAAGTTGAAAGCCGATATCGTGATTGCTTGGAGAAGTGGAAACCCACTGGAAGATTTAGCCAGACTAGAACAGTTTGGGATTCCCGTTATTTATTCTGACCCCAAACAATTAGAAGATGTCGCTAAAGAACTCCTCATGTTTGGCGAAGTGACGGGTAGACAAACGGTAGCCCGGTTGCGAGCCGACACCTATGTAATGGGCTTGAAAAAATTGCGCGAGCAATATGCCAATCAAATTCCAATTTCAGTCTTTTTCGAAATATGGTCAGCGCCACTACAAACCATTGCGGGAAATGCATGGCCACAGCAACACTTAAATATTTGCGGCGCACAAAACATCTTTGCTGATTTATCGAATGACTACCCTTCCGTGTCGCTAGAGCAAGTAATTAGTAAAATGCCGCAGGTTATTATTCAACCTAAAGCAAATAAACAATTAGCAAGTAGACTTTATGATTGGCAGAAATTCGATTTTTTGCCGGCGGTAAAAAACGATTTTGTATTTCGCCCTGATGCAGACAGGCTATACCGAATGACGACACGAGTATTGGATGAAGTTCAGGTTATCTGTGAGCAGATTCAACTGGCTAGGAGATACTATCAACAGCAGCAAAGCTGAAGTAATCCATAATTTTAGAAAATGGAGCGCTCCTATAATTAAGAGACACTCCTTAAGTTATCTCAGATTAAGATGCCGCTTGTTTCGAGCCGCCTAAACAATTAGGTGAATCTGGGGAGTTACCGTACAAACTCTGCCACTCTTCACCAGTGTAAGTATGTAACGCCAAAGCGTGTATTTGCTCCGCAAGCTCTTCTTTGAGGACTGCGTTTACCGCTCTGTGGCGATTAATTAAACGCTTACCAGCAAATTCAGGCGTGACCAAAACCACTTTAAAGTGGGTTTCAGCGCCATTAGGTACATTGTGCATAAAGCTTTCGTTGATAACCTCCAAATGTGCTGGATTGAAATGCGACAGCAACTTCTTTTCAATATTATTTTGGATATTCATGATGTGGTCCCTCTGTGTCTCTAACTATAAATTTAGCCTGTTCGGGAAAAATTAAAAAACTATTTTTTCATGTTTTCGACTAAGTGATTGAGTCTGATAGATATAATTTCCGGTCGATGACTCGGCTATTCTTATAACGACTAAATTTGTTGAAATATCTTGCGAAATGTCAGATTTATGCGTCCTGCCATTAATTGACTGCGTTTAGGAAGGCTATGTTGCCAAAATTGTTGGGTATTTCCAGCCATTATTAACAAACTGCCATTGTGCAGTGGAAATCTCACTTTCTGACCGCTTTGCATATGTTTAAAATCGAAATCACGAGTTTGACCTAAAGTTAATGAGGCAATAATCGGTTGTCTACCTAGTTCTATTTCGTTATCGGCATGCCAACCCATGCTGTCTTGCCCGTTGCGATACCAATTTGCCAAAACAGAATTGAAATGGGTTTCACAAACTTGCTCTAAAGTCTTTTTAAGCTGTTGCAATTCGCTGACCCAAGGATTAGGTTGCATACTCAAACCTGAATACTGATAAGTAGCCTCTTGATCTCCGTACCATGCCTGTAAACGCGGAATCGCCACCGTTCGTCCATAGATTTGAATTGAATCTTGTTGCCAAGCTAATTTAGTCTGTAATTTCTGATACAATTCAGTGGCAGTGTCCTGCTCCAAAAAATCTGCCTGATAATGCACATCTGCATCTTTCATCGGCATTTGAGTAAGGCCTGCTTGGTGGGATGAAAATAAATCCTGTTGCATATAACTCACGTGAATCCTGCTGAAATGAACACTAGCTTTAACTTTTTAGGAAAGTCCCTGCAATTATACCGCTATCCAAAGCGATTTACTCACCCTAGTTGGCAAGCATGGGATGCCGCAGACGAATTGATCCTCGATCATATTCAACAAAACCAAGACAATATCGATCAAACCAATATTGTTATCCTGAATGATGATTTTGGCGCGCTAAGCTGCTGGTTGCACGACGCCAACATTCACCATGTGAGTGATTCTCTAGTTTCCCAGATGGCATGTAAACAAAATATTAGTCTAAATAACTTAGACAATACCCAGATCACCTATATTGATAGTTTAGCGCAAATGCCGCAACAGCCAGACTGGGTAATCATCAAAATACCCAAAACGCTAGCGCTGCTAGAACATCAGTTAATTCAGTTACAAAGCGTGGTTTCAGCAAAAACTAAAATAGTGGCTGCAGCTAAAGCTAAGATGATACAAAAATCGACCTTATCACTGTTTGAAAAGTACCTCGGAAAAACTCATACATCCTTAGCGAAGAAAAAGGCTCGCTTAGTCTTTTGTGAACCTAATCTTGGATTAGAGCAAAAGCCGTCACCCTATCCTACTGTTTGGAAAATGGACCAAGAACCTTTTACCATTAACAATCATGCAAATGTGTTTGCTCGTCAACAAATTGATATTGGCGCTCGTTTATTAATTGATAATTTACCGGATTGTACAGCTAAAACCGTAGTTGATTTGGGTTGTGGAAACGGCGTTTTAGGCTTATGCATATTAAAACGATATGACAATGCAGAAGTCATTTTTATAGATGAATCATACATGGCTGTCGCATCAGCTAAACTCAATGTGCAAAATAACTTGCCGACACAGATGCACCGAGCACGTTTTATCGTTAGCAACTGCCTTGAACAATTGGAAAATCAAACACAAATTGATATGGTAATTTGTAATCCACCGTTTCATCAACTGAATACCATCACTGATCACATTGCGACCCAAATGTTTGAAGATGCGCACTTAAAACTCAAAAAGGGTGGTGAGTTACGGATAATCGGCAATAGGCATTTAGAATATCCGCAAAAATTAAAGCGCTTATTTGGTGGTTATAATGTTATTTCAAGTGACAAAAAATTTAGTATTTTATCTTCGTTGAAGTAGAGAGTAATTATCATGAAAAACTGTTTGTTAACGCTGACATTCATCTTAGTCACGTTTTTATCCCACGCAAAACCCAAAGACGATGGTTCACAAATTCAACCTGATAATTATTACCCAAGAGTGATGATGCATACGACCATGGGCGACTTTGTCGTTGAGCTTGATAGATCTAGAGCCCCCATCACAGTGAACAATTTTTTACGCTACGTGGATAAGCGCAGCTTTGAAGGGACTATCTTTCACAGAGTCATCGCCGACTTTGTTGTGCAAGGTGGAGGTTATGATAAAGACTTCAAAGATTTGTCCAAGTTTCCGGATATTTACAACGAAGCTGGAAACGGTCTAAAAAATCAAACCTATACCATAGCTATGGCGCGTTCGAATGATCCTCACTCGGCAAATCGTCAATTTTATTTTAATCTCAGTGACAATGAGAGCTTAGATCCTGGTAGGAAGTGGGGGTATGCCGTATTTGGTTATGTCACTGAAGGCACAGATATTTTAGATGCTATTTCTCAGGTAGAAACCCAATATGACGCCATTATAGGTTGGGCCGATGTACCAATAGAACCGGTAATATTAAACAAAGTGACAATTTTACCACCACTGTAGTTATTCAAATTTAGAGTTAAGCGCTATTTTGAATAGGTAAACAGCATAGTGTCTTCTGCTTGGTGTTGAACGATCTTGGTGTACTTAAAACCCAAGCGTTCAATTAGATTGATTGACTGTGTATTTTCTGCTGAAATCATAGCGTGCACGGTTTTTAAGCCTAAACGTTTACAATCGGCTTGTAATACACCGTTACAAGCTTCTAGTGTCAAGCCTCTGCGCCTAAACGCGGGCAAAATTGCATAGCCAATGTCAGGGTGGTCTAGGAAGGGTCTTTTTAACATACCGCAAATTCCCATAGGCCGTTTTTTTCGATTATCACAGAATACGTACAAACCGTAACCATTTTGCTGATAAGACACAAAAGGGCCATTTTCAATGAATTCGCGGGCATCGGCTTGATTGTGAATGTTGCGGTCACCGATGTGCCGAATCCAATCTGGGTCATTCACTAATTCTAAAATAAAGAAAGCTTCTGCTAAAGTGACTTTGCGTATATTTAAACGTTCTGTCTGCGCAACTAGGGTACCTTTACAATTCATAAATTGGTCGTTTCATTGGTTTGCGAGAAAACACTACGGACTTTATTTTTGCCGGCTTTTTTAGCTAAATATAGTGCTTTGTCGGCTTTTTCTAGCAAGGCGACAACACTCTCCCCCTGCATAGCTGTGAGACCAACACTGATTGAAATATTACATTCTAATATTTGGCTATTTATCGACCGCACTTCGTTACGCATTCTATCTGCAATTTGCAACGCATTGTTTGGGTTAGTTTCTATCAAGATAACCAAAAATTCGTCGCCGCCCATTCTTCCTACATAATCAACATCACGGACGTGTTTTTTGATACTTCTTGAAATATCTACAAGTATCTGGTCCCCAAAAACATGACCAAACCCATCATTAATTTGTTTGAAGTTATCCACGTCAATCATTAACAGAGACAACGGATGATCAAAACGTTCACTTCTGGCCATTTCCCTTTTTAGCGCACTATCAATAGCTCTGCGATTAAGCAGTTTAGTCAGATGATCCTGTTGAGTAAGGGTGCGTAATTGCCGGTTTGTACTGCTTAATTTAGAAATCTCTTCAAAGCTTTTCAATCTACTTTTTTCAATTAAATGAGCCACTGCAAAACACACTAGCGTACTGCTAAAACCCAGACTTATATCGAACCAAATATCACGGCTTAGACTATTTACAAGCAATCCGATAATAAGCCCTAGAAAGGCAAAACCGAGAATGCTCAACAAATAACTTAGGTGCCCTTGCAGCGAAAAGCACAGTAGCATCATGATAACAATAAAAGGCGCTATGCCATGTCCATCATTGACACTCAGTAGCGACCAGAAAACACCTACACTGGCAAAAAACACAGTAAACAGAATTTCAATGGCGTTGACAAATGATGACAACCTAGGGAGTGCTTTTAACTTGCGTAACATCAAAACATTACACGCTGCGAAAACAAAAGAAACCATATATAACAGGGTATATGGCATGTTGGCGGCAAAGAGCATATCACCACCAAGGCGAAGGTGATTTAATAATTGAATACCGAAAACCACAGATGCCAAACAAGAAAAGTAAATGGCATACTGAATGTTATTGGAATTACTGTGAACCAAATAATCTGCCAGAAAAGCAGGTTTTGGTTTGGGAAAAAGTCGTGACATCAATCCACTCGTAAAATCGAAACCTATGTGTACTTCATTTTATTGGAGAACAAACAAAGCAATACTTGTTAGTGCGTCGATTAAAAATCCATCACTTCTAGTTTAACAAAAATTGGATGGCATACCACGTATTTTGTCGATCCAAACCACTAAATATAAGTTCAGATTCCTGAATCAGGCGTTATTAATGGAAAAACTCATTACCTGTTCAATATTATTGAGCTCACACGCAAGCATAATTAGCCTATCAACTCCCAGCGCGACGCCTGAACAATCAGGTAAACCACTTTCCATAGCAGCCATAAAGTGCGGGTCTAAAGAAATCTTTCCTAATCCATTTTGTATACGAGCTTGATTGTCCCGTTCAAATCGTGTTTGTTGCTCCTTCACATCGGCCAGTTCATGGTAGCCATTGGCAAGTTCTAATCCTTTGAAATAAATTTCAAAACGCTCAGCAACTCGTGGATCATCTTTATTCAACCGCGCTAATGCAGCTTGTGATGCGGGAAACTGGGTTAATGCCACAGGTCTTAAACATCCAATTTTAGGTTCGACAACTTGGCTACAAAGCAGTTGCAACAACACATCTTTCGAATTCTCTACTTGGGCGATATTAGCAAAGCCAAAATATTCTGCTTTGCGTTTTAACTCCGCTAAACTGCAGGTCAAGGGATCGATATCACAGTGTGTAAGAAACGCCTGCTGATAGCTTAACCTGTCAAGTGGTTCTGTTTTGAGTACGAGTTGTAATAGCGCATCGACTTCGTCGATTAACTGCAAATGGTTAAAACCCACTCGATACCACTCTAACATGGTAAATTCTGGATTATGCTGCTTGCCAGCCTCTTCATTGCGGAAAGATTTACACAATTGAAAGATACAGCCGCTACCTGCACACAAAAGTCGTTTCATGGCAAATTCTGGGGATGTCTGCAAAAATAAATTTGCGGGTTCTGGGTTCAGAGGGCTATTGAATTGAGTGTTAAATGCGTGCAAATGTATATCAGTGACACCGGCGTGGGCTAACGCAGGCGTTTCCACCTCTAATACATTACGTTGTGCAAAAAATTGGCGGATCTGAGCGTTAATCTCAGCCCGTTTTTTCAAAGTTTGAATAGACGCGGTTGGTCGCCAGTTAACTGATGAATTCATAAAAACCAGATAAATTGCGAGCCCAATTGAGATTGGGCTCTAGAAAGGTAGACTACTTTTGAGCCCGTGAAACGTATTCACCGCTGCGAGTGTCAACTTTTATCACTTCGCCAGTTTGTACAAACAAAGGTACCCTAACTACTGCACCGGTGACCAAAGTGGCTGGTTTACCACCTGTACCTGCAGTATCACCTTTCAAACCAGGGTCAGTTTCTGTGATCTCTAGCTCAACGAAGTTTGGAGGCGTAACAACAATTGGGCTACCATTCCACAAGGTGATTGTGCAATTGTCGTTCTCGACTAGCCATTTCACATTTTCACCAACTGCTTTTTCGTCAGCGGCAATCTGTTCGAAAGTTTCGTTGTTCATAAAATGATAGAATTCGCCATCGTTATACAAATACGTAAGTTCCGTGTCCATTACGTCTGCACCTTCGACGCTATCACCGGATCTGAATGTTTTTTCTAACACTTTACCGGAAATAAGTTTACGAATTTTAACGCGGTTAAAGGCCTGACCTTTACCTGGTTTAACATATTCGTTCTCAAGAACGTTGCAAGGTTCGCCGTCGAGCATTATCTTTAAGCCCGCTTTGAATTCATTTGTGCTGTAATTAGCCATAAATCCTCTAAATTAATCGATTGAGTACTCGTTTGGCGCTGATAATACCTAAAAAATCCATCTCTGTAGAGAGTAACTGGCAAAAAGAACTGGCAACTAGTTTTAATGATCCGCAAAAACTGCTGGAATATCTTGATATTCCAGTGGAAAAACAGATCGAAAATATTAAGGCTAGATCACTTTTTCCCATGCGTGTCCCACAACACTTTGCTCGTTTAATGAGCAAAGGAGATCCCCAAGATCCGTTGTTTAAGCAGGTCTTCCCATTATATGAGGAATTCCTTGAAGACCCCAGATACACTGTGGATCCGTTGCAAGAGCAAGAAACCCCACAGCAAGGGATACTACACAAATATCAAACCAGAGCTCTGCTGATGGTGCGTGGTGGCTGTGCAGTCAATTGTCGTTATTGTTTTCGCCGGCATTTTCCATATCAGCAAAATAGTTTAAATAAACAAGGATGGTTGGAAGCCTTGGATTATATTGCGCAAGATTCAAAATTAAATGAAATTATATACTCCGGTGGTGATCCGTTAATGGCTAAAGATGACTTTTTGGCTTGGCTTACCAATCAAATTGAACAAATTCCCCATATTACACGACTAAGATTACACACACGTTTACCCGTGGTGATTCCCAATAGAATAGACTCTCAATTGACCAGTTGGATTTCACAGTCTCGTTTAAAAGTAATTATGGTACTGCATGTTAACCATGCTAATGAAATAGACTCAAATTTGATTGCAAAATTAAATTTACTCCGGGAAAAACAGGTAACACTGTTGAATCAATCTGTTTTGCTCGCAGGGGTGAATGATACGGCGGAGAGTCAAATAGGGTTAAGTGAACGCCTATTTGAAGCAGGGGTGATGCCCTATTATCTGCACATGCTAGATAAAGTAAAAGGTGCTTCGCATTTTGATGTGAGCGAAAATCAGGCAAGGGAAATCATGGCTGAAATGATAAAGCGCTTGCCAGGATTTCTTGTCCCAAAACTCGTTAGAGAAATTGGCGGACAACCTGGCAAGACACCTCTAGACTTACATCTTCATCCTTAATTAGGCGAATGTATTTACGTTCGACCCAAGTGCAGGATTTGAAGAAACTTTTGGTACGTCAGCCGCTGATTCCAACAACTGAAGCGTCGCCTGGCCTTGTGTCTCTTGATTTGATTTCGCGAGTTGCAAGGCTTTTGTTTCAAGGGACGCACCGGTAGTTCCAGATGTATTTACACCCTGAAGTTCCATACCAATTACCTCATTGCTTGTAGCAATTTAAAAAAACAGGCAAAATTACCCGTCCACGGTCGTTATCGGCCCACAAAAAACTTCCTTGAGTATTTTTTTTCACTTTATTGAGATCATTTTTCATGTCCGCACAATCGAACAGTACACTTCGCCCGTTATTTGAAAAATTAACCGAAAATATGCAGCTCATTTATCGTAAGTCGATAGATGCAGATGAAGCATTATCTAAATTGCAACAATCTGGAAAAGGCAAGTTTAATCATATCTTTGCTGAAGATGCCGGCTTTGCAGTTCAAAGCAAACGTTTCATGCCCTACGTTAAAGAACTCGCCGCTGAGGTAGCCAGCTTGGAAACAGCGGATCAAGCGCAATTTGAAAGTTCGCTGCCTGAGATTGTCAAAAAAATGGAATTATTATTGAGCACCTTGAGCCAATTAAAAACCACCTTGTAAGTGCTGGTTATTCCCATAGCTTAATAATCACCGAGCCCCCTATCAAAATGGCGTAACTGACAACCAACAAGATAGGTTGTTTTTTGAGCAAATTAGACCATAATTAATAAAGGGATCTCTCACCAATAAAAAGCAAATTAAATAAACTGAGCATAAATGTTTTGCATGTTTAATATTTGGAGGTATGAGTATGGAAATTACAGCAGGTAACAGCCTGAATAATCTATCTAAATCTCTTTCTAGTGCTGCTAACGGTAGAGAGTCTAGTGTGAATGCATTTGGCATTGGGAATGCCAACAAACCTGAAGTTGAACTGTCAGCTCAGGCTCGGATTTTACAACAAAACGAGCAAACACAAAATGAACGAAACCAAAGTGCCCAAATGAACAGTCAAAGTAACCAAACCGAGGCACTTTCTGGTACTGAATTTATTCGCGTTTCCAGTAGCGTTGGTTCAGCTGCTCGCAATAATCTGACTACCGAAAAAGCCACAGAAGTCTACCGCTCTATTCAAGATCTTCTATAGCAGGTTATTACTGTCACTTTCTTTGATAGTAAGATCTTGGTACAGGGGAAGATTTTCGATCTGCCGGTTAATACTGCGCACAACCTCCTTGTATTCCTCACTTTCGACATTGCCATAGTGCCGGCTGAAAACGTCCTTACTCAATCCCTCGGGTAAGTTATCAATGATAGGGAAGAACTGATTTTCACTTTGGACTTGTGCCAAAGCATCTTGCAATGCTTCCGCATATAGGGGATCTATCGCCATAACTGCCAACTTAATACCGGCCAAATCAGCGGCTAAATCTGCAAAACTAAAACCAGATCCACCTTCAGCTCGATCCATCAGTTCCTTAAACTCTCCCACAGCATTACTTATCCCCTGCTGAGATAAAATCTTAATCGCTGCAGAAATCACAAAGTGCTGCGTTAAATCACTGCGACCACGCAGTAGCGGACGATAGTATGGCATAACGACTTTATTTTGGTATGGCTGTACCTTACCAATAAAATTCGCCATCCGATGATGCCCAACGTAAATCGCTAACGCCAATAATGCCGCCTCATTTTCAAGCACTGCTGATGAGTTGGCTGTTTTAGACTTCACTTTCTTAAACAACGGGTTTATAAAATCAGATAACGGTAAGCCCCCCCTATGCTGTGAGAAACTTAGGGCATCTAAAAAGGCCAAATAATATGTGACTCTTTGTTTAAGCTCCTCATTATCGGTGCCAGATAGTCCATTCCTTATTTCATTTAGGCTAACCAAAAATTCATGGATTGGAATTAACTTAATTTGCACATCAGCATTAGATGTTTTTACTTCAGAGACTTGTTTTAGGGCCAAATTTCCCAAGTCGCTTTCAGTTCGCCAATTGACGATATAGGTCATCACTGAGAGCGCCCATTTACCCGAAATAGGTAAGTCACCGAGTTTGATATTATCGACCTTAATACCGGCCGAAGAGATTAAATCACCTTCTAAATTCACATAGGCTGAGAACCAATTAATTGGAATTTTATAGCTGAATTTAGCACTGAGTTTTTCTTCAGTTGTGGTAATTTCACCTGAGAACTCGGGGATTGCTCGTTGTAAAAATCCGACTATGCTATTCATTTGCGGATTGGAAATGATTATGGTCTGCGGAATATAACGTTTTCGAGTTACTTGTCGTGCCTGGGAAAGCAATAAATTTATGGTGTCTGCATCATCAACTTGAGCCGTAGCATCCACCACTACTAATGGTTTTGTTTCAATAATCAATACGATTAATAAAAGCGTGACGACCAACAAACTGATTAATGCGAGTTTAAATAATTTAAATACTTTAGACATTAAAATTAGTCCAGACAATTTGTCACGACAAACGGCTTAAAAAACACAGTTATTGCACTAACTCAGCATCATTTAATGGCTAGTAAATAACATTTTCCAGGTAACAAAATGCCTTGGTAACTCGATTAAACTACCCGTTATTACTTAATTGTTATGGGATAAAGCACTACACTGCAACAACGATGTCGAAACAGCAGCAACTAGTTTAACAGTCTATATCGACTACTTCGACCGTGCAATTTGGTTCGGCGAATGAATCATAGATCACATAACATCCCTGATCAGTAGGTACGCCTGAACTTGGCACATCGTAACCAATTAACGCATATTGATTATCGGTGCGTCTGAGTAAATTCTCATCGGACGAAATTTCCATAAATTCGAAGAAATCAACGGCATCGCCTAACTCAGATTCAGCCTCCGGACAAAGATTACCGAAATAGAGTTCGGTCTCTGCGAACCCAAAATCAACGATCAGTTCAGACTGACCCGTACCTGGATTTGTGCTAGTTGTCGTAAGCCCTTTTATTCTAGCCTTGTGTTGAACTAGGCTAACAGTCGAACGAATGTTGCCTGCAATACCATTCAAAACAGAAATTTTCGCATCACTAGAAATATCAATAAATCTTGGCGCTGCGACTACTGTCAAAATGCCTAAAATAACTATTACTATAATTAACTCAATGAGTGTAAACCCGCGTTGTTTAGAAACCACACATTCCCCTTTATCGATTTATTATTATTATTTTTAAATTATGTTTGATGACAACACAACTAAACCTCAGCCATATTGCCTTTAGATTCCAACCATACCTTCCGATCTGGCGCGCGCTTTTTAGAAAGCAACATATCCATTAGCTCCATCATTTGGCCAGCATCGCCTTCAGTAAGTTGGACTAAACGACGAGTATTGGGGTCCATTGTTGTTTCTCTAAGTTGCATAGGGTTCATTTCACCCAGCCCCTTAAATCGTTGCACATTAACCTTACCGCGTTTCTTTTCAGCCTCGATACGGTCCAATATCCCCTGCTTCTCACCTTCATCGAGGGCGTAATAAACTTCTTTACCCACATCTATCCTAAACAACGGCGGCATGGCAACATACACGTGCCCGCGATTAACTAGCGTTCTAAAGTGACGCACAAATAATGCGCACAGTAGTGTTGCAATATGCAATCCATCGGAGTCTGCGTCGGCAAGTATGCAAATTTTGCCGTAACGTAGTCCACTTAAATCTTCTGAGTCTGGATCTATGCCTAAAGCAACCGAAATGTCGTGGATCTCTTGGGATGCCAGCACTTGTGAAGAATCAACTTCCCAGCTATTTAATATTTTCCCGCGCAGCGGCATGATAGCTTGGAAAACCCGATCTCGAGCCTGCTTAGCTGAACCACCAGCGGAATCACCTTCCACTAAAAACAATTCTGAGCGCTCAATATCTTGGTTGGTACAGTCGGTTAACTTACCCGGTAACGCTGGCCCTTGAGTGACCTTTTTACGAGCGACCTTTTTACTTTGACGTAAACGACGTTGGGCATTGTTAATACACATATCAGCCAGCAATTCAGCCACGTCAGTATGTTGATTCAGCCACAAGCTAAAGGCATCTTTAACCACCCCTGAAACAAAGGCTGCGGCTTGCCGTGAGGACAATCGCTCTTTAGTTTGTCCAGCAAATTGCGGGTCCTGCATTTTTGTTGACAAGATATACGCACATCTATCCCAGATATCTTCTGGTGATAATTTCACACCACGAGGCAATAAGTTTCGGTATTCACAAAACTCTCGCATGGATTCAAGCAGCCCCTGTCGCAGTCCGTTTACGTGAGTACCTCCTTGCGCTGTTGGAATCAAGTTCACGTAACTTTCAGTCACTAACTCGCCACCTTCTGGCAACCACATCACCGCCCAATCTGCGGCTTCATGATTACCTGCCAGTTTGCCTACGAAAGGTGCATCTTCAGGTAATGAGATATATTCACTGACTGACTGGTATAAATAGTCCCGTAAGCCGTCCTCATAATGCCATTCATGGCTTTCTTTACTGATTTTATTGTCGAACTTAATTTTAAGGCCTGGGCATAAAACCGCTTTGGCACGCAAGATATGCAATAACTTGGTAACTGAAAATTTAGCGGAATCAAAATACACTGGATCAGGCCAGAACTTTAGGCCAGTTCCCGTATTACGTTTACCACAGGTATCCACTATTTTGAGATCTTCGACCTTTTCGCCATTTTCGAACGCCATGCTGTAAACATTACCGTCTCGTCGAATCACTACCTCTACACGGGTAGATAATGCGTTCACAACCGATATTCCCACACCATGCAAACCACCAGAGAACTGATAGTTCTTGTTGGAAAATTTGCCACCGGCATGCAATTTAGTCATGATCAGCTCGACACCTGAAATCCCTTCTTCAGGGTGAATATCCACCGGCATACCACGACCATCATCAACCACTTCCACTGATTGGTCTTCAAACAAAGTGACTTTGATATTACTGGCGAATCCAGCCAAGGCCTCATCGACACTGTTATCGATAACTTCCTGACTAAGGTGGTTAGGGCGAGTGGTGTCCGTATACATCCCCGGACGACGTTTAACTGGATCTAATCCGTTAAGGACTTCAATTGCATCAGAATTATATTGGTTTGACATGCTTTTTATTCGATTTTTGTTGCCAAAAGGAGGTGATTGGTCACACCTGTACTGCTACTGATGTTACCAACTCAAGATGCACTGAGCAATCAACATATTGTGTTTTTCTTTAGGCAAAAATAACATTCAATTTTTCCTCCCAATAAGACAAAGAAAGACTAGGGGCAGATGAATTAAGTTATGTCAGCAAAAATTCAAATATTTCTGGCAAATGATCGCCGTAGTTTTGGAAACTATGATCGCCTCCCTGTTCAATGGTCAGGCGACTATTCGCATATTTTTGTTCTGCTTGACGATAATCTAAGGTTTCATCATTAGTTTGCAATAGTGCCCAATACGCCTGCGGATCCTTTAATTCAGTTGTGTTTAAATCAACAAGCTGCTGAATATGCGGTTCTTGTAAGGTAAATTCTTGAGCAGTGTAGGGATTGATATGAGTGCCTAAAAATCCTTTCAATAACTCAAAGGGACGCACCGCAGGATTGATCAGCACGGCTTTGCCACCAAACATTTCAACCAAATGAGTGGACATAAACCCGCCCATAGAACTGCCAATAAAACCTAGCTTTTTACCTTCATATTTGCGTGCCAAGGCTTCCAACATTTGAGCTGCATCTAGCGGATAGTTGGGTACTTGCGGTACTTCCATTGTCAATTCTGGATGGTGTTGACGCACATAAGCTAGAGTTTGTTGAGCTTTAACAGATTGCGGCGAACTCATAAAACCGTGAATATAAATTAGTACATTTTCCATTTAACCTAATTGCTCCTGTTGCAAGCGGATAGTTTGGTTATCGATAGTCCCATCGTTATGCAATTGATAAACCTTGAAACCCGGCATTTCCTCGCTTAGTGCAAAATCAGCCATATTCGCAAATTGCCAACAAGTAGACGGACTAGATTGAAAACAACAGCCATGCAGATTTTGTTGTATATCATTATGAATGTGTCCGTATGCGACTAACTTCACTTGCGGCAGTTGCTTTATTTGATGAAAAAATTGGTGACGGTTGAGCCATTCATGTTTATCCATCCAACCACCACACTCAATCGGGTGGTGGTGACAAACAATCATATGAAAATCGTCAGGGTGATTCTGCAACTTATTTATCAAACTTTGTAAATCTGCAGCACCAACCTGTCCCAAAGTCCCTTGATGACGAGTGTCTAAACCATGAATAAACCAGTTGTCTTGTCGCCAAGGTTGCCCCTTTGCTAAATCAAATTGGCCTAACAGGCTATCAAATAAGCCAGATTGATCGTGGTTACCAGCAATAACCTTTAAATTGTGGGATAGGTTAAACTGTTCCATCAAATCCAAAAAGTGCAGGTAACTTTGCTCGCTATCGTCACCTGAAATGTCACCGGTTACTATTATCCCGTCGGGATTGAGTTGCTCAACCCGTAACAACAATAACTTGAGGGTTTGGTAGGGATTAATATTATTGTAGCCAGATTTGTTTTTGTCTTTAAACAAATGGCAATCACTTAGTTGGACTATCTTTGCCATGATAATTTACGCTAAACCTCTGAAGAGCCTATTGACTCAGCGTGACGCAAACAAAACGATAACCATTCAGCAAGAAATCGGTTGGTCATTTCTTTTTCGTTGGGCTGGTGCATATTAGTATTGGGGTAGGCATAGCTGGGTTTGAGTGAGCCAATGTGTTGCGCACTGAGTACTTCCGCTACGTTGGCGTCATGATATAGCCGAATCTGCATCACTGGACGTAAAAAAGCAGGCACGCCATCCGCCAACTGGGCTAACTCAACAGTACTGGTATAACGACTACTATCAATAATTTTTACGCGATAATACAAACCATCGTTAATTTCAAAAGTATAACTTAGTGTCACAGTGTCACAGTCAGGTAACAAACGCAGCAAACGCGCATAATTAGCCTCACACACCGCCAGCAATGACGGTAAGTTTGGAACATATTTGCGTTGTCGACTAAGTGTTTTCATGCCAAGTATTATGTACTTTTTGTTCGTTAATAAGAAACCATTGTAACGCGATAAGCGTAGCAGCGTTATCGATTTTCCCTTCGTTTAGCCAATCAATTGCTTCTAACTTAGTCGCGCGACGCACCAAAATATCTTCACTTTCATGAGCGAGTCCGTGTACACCATGGGCAGTTGACGCGTCCACTTCACCTACATAAATATGAATCCGCTCTGTGGTCCCACCGGGGCTTGAAAGGTAACTCAATGCTTTGTGTAGACGTTTTATGGTAACACCCGCTTCTTCGAAAGCTTCACGACGACATACCTCTTCGATGGCTTCATCTTTCTCAATCATGCCAGCAACAATCTCAATCAACCACGGCGATTCACTAGTGGCATAAGCCCCAATACGAAATTGTTCGATAAAAACAAATTCATCTAGAATTGGGTCAAACAATAAGACAGCAACGGCATGTCCTCGCTCTAACACTTCACGCTTAACTGAACTACTCCACCCGCCATCAAATAAACGATGGCTAAATTGATAATCGATCAGTTTGA
This sequence comes from Alteromonas sp. M12, assembly GCF_037478005.1. NCBI lineage: Bacteria > Pseudomonadati > Pseudomonadota > Gammaproteobacteria > Alteromonadales > Alteromonadaceae > Alteromonas > Alteromonas sp. M12. The sequence continues at coordinate 4,234,483 of NZ_CP144164.1, forward strand.
AAAAGCCACTATAAAGTGGTGCAGTTTTAGTTAGTTTTACATCGTTTTTAGTAAACGTTGGAAAAGGCTTCAATTTATTCATCCCCAAATTTAATACAGATCTGCTAATTTATCAGTTCAATTACCTTGATATACAACCTATCCCATAGCTTAATAGCATTATTAATTTCGCTGCTGCTTTGCTTTCCAAGAAAGTACCGATATTTTGCACAAAACATTGGGGAAAATACGCGAGCTTGCTTAGCAAAGTACAAAAGCGAAGTAAAATGGCAACAGAGCATAGGTTCTAGCTAACATATTCTGTTACACTTCAAGGGATACTGTTACCACTTATCGATTTCGGTTAACGCTTGATTTACTTACACTTTGAATCGAAATAAAAATAATCGAATAAACTAGCATCATGCAATACACTACGGAACATAAATAGGAAAGCAAATGAAAAAATCAATTCTGTCTCTGCTTATTGGCTTTAGCGTGGCCACTCAAGCCTATGCAGATGATCTTTATCAGGTGTATCAACGCGCACTGGAACAAGATCCCACGATCAATAAAGCGAAAGCTGATCGCGACGCAGCCTTTGAAGGCATATCAATCAGTCGGGCGAACTTATTGCCTCAAGTTTCTGGTGTTATTAGCTATAGTAAAAGTTCTCAGGAATCACTTAATTATTCAAACGACAGTTCGTCGCCATCAATAATTACCACTGACACAACCAATTTGGGTTGGGATATCAACCTTTCGTTGTCGGTGTATGACCATAAGAATTGGGTTGGTCTAAATCGAGCAGAAAAAATCGCTCAGCAAAGTGACACCACTTTTGCATTGGCCAAACAAGAGCTTATTGTTAGAACCACGATTGCCTATTTGGCAGTACTTCGTGCCAAAGATGGCTTAGAATTTGTGCAAGCAGAAAAGCGCGCGATTGAACGTCAGTTAGAACAAACTAAACAACGCTTTGAAGTTGGATTAACTGCAATTACTGATGTGCATGAAGCTCAAGCTAATTTCGATAATACGGTTGCACAAGAAATTGTGGCTGAAAATTTAGTTGAACTTAGATTAGAAGAATTGCGAGAAATCACTGGTAAGTATCACGATAACTTGTCGGTACTCAATACTGAAAGCTTTTCAGCTTCAAGACCCATTCCAGAGCGAGTAGATGGCTGGCTTTCCATCGCCGAAGAAAAGAATCTGGATTTAATGGTGAGTAAATTGGCAACTGAAATAGCCAAAGATGACATTAAACACGCTCGAGCTGGCCATTATCCAACAGTTAGCCTCACGGCCTCAATTGGCAGTGATGATACCGAAGTTCTTGGTATTGACTTACCGGCACGAGACAATGATTCGATTGGCCTAAGCTTAAATGTGCCTATTTACTCAGGTGGCAGTGTGAGCTCGCAAACGGCCCAAGCAAAATACAATTTCATTGCAGCCAGTGAAAATTTAGAGTTGACCCATCGTTCGACTGTTCGCTCTATTCGCAGTTCTTATAATGATGTAGTGGCAGCAACGTCAACGATTCGCGCTTTTGAACAAGCGGTTATTTCAGCACAAAGTGCGCTCCAAGCCACTGAAGCAGGATTTGACGTAGGTACGCGGACCATAGTTGATGTGCTTAACAGCACTCGTAACCTGTTTGATGCGCGTCGGAATCTTGCCAGCGCACGTTATGATTTTATCTCCGCAGTTATGACCTTGAAACGTTCTGCAGGTAACCTAACAGAACAAGACTTAGAAGATATTAACCGAGGGTTAAGACCCGCTTCTTAACCCCATTAACGTGCAAAAAATCCGTTACCGGCTTTGCCGCTAGCGGATTTTTTATGTTCACCTTATCATGCTGTTTGATAATATATCGGCGCTTTGTTTAACTCTTTTTTTGGACTCCAACTGACATGAATGCGTCTGCAATAAAAGCTAAATTTATAAAGATTCGGTCTAACAAAATTTTCGAACTTGTGGTTATTTCGGTAATTATTTTTTCGGCCTTACTAGTTGGCGCGAAAACTTATGAAATGTCACCGACTCTAATATCGGTCACCACCTTTTTGGATTGGTTTATTACCTTTTTCTTTTTCGCTGAAATAACCATTCGTTTTTTTGCGGAACCTCGTAAACGAGACTTTTTTAAAAGTCTCTGGAATATATTTGACACCTTAATTGTATTGGTAAGTATTATTCCTGCAGACAACACCGACATGGCAATAATAGCCCGTTTGGTTAGGGTTTTTAGGGTGCTCAGAATGGTTTCTATTATTCCTGAACTGCGCCTACTGTTAACATCATTGGTCAAAGCCATGCCCCAACTCGGCTATGTCATGTTATTAATGTTTATAATCTTTTATATTTATGGAGCAATTGGAAGCACCTTATTTGAAGAAATTAACCCTGTGCTATGGGGTGATATTACAATTTCCATGTTAACTCTATTTAGGGTCATGACGTTTGAAGATTGGACTGACGTGATGTATGAAACCATGGAGGTTTATCCACTTAGCTGGATATTTTATTTAACCTTCATATTTTTAAGTGCCTTTGCTTTCCTAAACATGGTGATTGGTATTGTGGTTAATGTCATGGAACAGGAAAACCAAAAAGCACGAAATGATAAGATGTTGGAGTTAGGCGAACCTACAATTGCTGACTTATCCAAACAATTAAATGACATTCACGAGCAGATTCAACAACTTAATAAAAACAATCAACAAAAAATATCTGTAAAATCATAAGGTAACTGAACATCACCAATCCGTTGTGTTGGCAAAAGGCGCAGAGTGCAGCCAGCGGATTGGTCAACTTCCCCCACGAATGTAAACATTTATGCTCACTGCTTTGTTAATTTATTCATCTCAAATGAGAGTAAAGCCGCTCTAATTGCACTATAAAGGTATAGCGTCAAAAAATTATTGACGTTAGGACGTTTTTTAAGGGATAAAGCGTCAAAAGTATAGCTAACCATAACTATTAGGTAAATTAAATAACCATAAAGACAGTAAAAGTTGTATTATTCAATTTTTAAAAGCTGGCATTGTTTTCGCTTAGTAGTAATAAAAGCAGCGAAACCAAAATGATAGCTAACAATGATTGTACCAGTGGCCGAAATTAATTTGACCACGGTTAAAATCTCAAATGGAATAAAATTATGCGTATTAAAAGAGTCTCAGAACCATTTAAGCACTTGGCTGGTAAGTCTTTTAAGTTAGTTTGTATAGATTTGAATAAGGAAAGTTCAAACCAAAAACCCACAGTGCCATTGAACAATGTGGTGAATTTTCCTATTTCCCAAAAGTGTAAGAATTTCAAAAAGGATTAGAACTTTTTCCTAACCTTCTGAACCGACATAAAAATGGGAGCATTCGCTCCCATTTTTATGTCTCAATTTGCTAATTTCAATTTACCAAGCGCACAGCCACTTCATTGAGGTGAGCATGTTGCACTCATTAAATTCCATACTGGGTTTTTAGGCTTTTGACTCGTGCGATGGTATTTTCATCCGTAAAAGTACGCTCCACAAGCTTTCTTCTCGCTAAGCTGTTGTTACCACTTGCCAGTAATACTTCTACATAATTAAGATAGATCTCGTTATTCTCCATCGAATCATTTATCACACGGTCATAATATTTTAAGGCTTCCTCATACTTTTCCTGTTTCATCAAAGCTTGCGCCAAGGTGTCCACCGCATCAGGGTTGTTAGGATGTTGTTCAACCGCCTGCTTCGCATATTTTTCGGCTTCTTTTAAACGTCCATTTTGCGCATACAAATAAGCCAAGTTATTCAGTACAACAAAGTTATTTGGGTTTAACTCTAAGGTTTTCTCATAAGTGGCGATGGCTTTTTCTTCATCACCGCTTATTTGACGTTCTGCAACCATCATTTTCACCGCAATATCATTGGGATACTTTTCAGCATGTTTTTGCAGCAGCGCGAGCGCTTGAGATTTTTGATCAAGTCGTTCTAGATTCACCGCAAGCAACACTGCATTTCGACTATTGGGTATTGCTTCATATACGGCTTCAGAATTAACCAGAGCATCGGCATATTCTTGGTCGGACATTTGAATGCGGGCTTTGAAGCCTTTGACTACAGGCAATTGTTGAGTGGCTTCTGGTAACTTTGCAAGCGCGGCCTTAGCTTCTTCAAACTGTCTGGACATAACTAAGAAATGTGTTCTCAACACCTCTACACTTAAATCATCACGAGCTTCAAGAAAACGACTGCTTAGTTTGGCACCTTCGGCGAAATCTCCTTTGGCATCAAGCAATAGCATTTTACCTAAGTTGGCATCTCTACTATTTGGATAACTGGCAAGCCATTTATCATAATGTTGATTGGCATCTGCTATACCGCCAATTCCAAGCAAAGCTTTACCTTTTAAATTCCAAAAAGATGAAGGTATAGAATCATTCTCAGGGATACTCTCAAGGGTTGTTAAAACCTGATTCCAATCTTGTTCAGATAAATACATTCGAGCTACTACCAGCTTCAAGTCTGTATTTTGCGGTTCATTTTGTAGAGCTGTTAACGCCGGCTGCATACCTTTGGCACTTTCTTTCAATTGACGATGAGAAAGGTAATAGGATGCTAAAGCGGGTATAAAGCTTGGTTTCTTAGATAAAATAGCCAGTAATTTTTCATGCCCGGAATCACGATTACCTTTGGCTATGTCTAAGTTGGCAATAGCTAGCTTTATCAAACCATTTTCAGGATCTAGCGCTTCGGCCTTCTTATACATAGCCAATGCACTATCAAAATCACTTTGCTTAATCGCCAGTTCTCCGGCAAGCATATAGGCTTTAAAGTCTTCTGGATTAGAGGCAATCCATTCGTCAGCAAGTTCTTGTGCCTTATCGAATTGTCGAGTTGCAAGGTACGCATTTGCTAAGGTTGCTCTTGTTACATCCATATCTGGACTTTGTTCAAGCGCATTTTCTAAGTCTATGATGCCGCTGACATCATTTAATGAGAGTCTTAATACGCCCAATCTAGTTAGGTCTTCCGCAGAACGGCTTATCTCTGCTGAGCGTGCAACGACTTCTTTGGCATCGATTAGATTGCCAGCGCGAATTAACTCGTATCCGGCTTTGGAAAACAGCTTAGCATCTTGCTCGGTCACTTCACTAAACATTTCCAATACATTGCTCGCATCTTCAGATAACCCCAGCTCCAATTGACTGGCCGCCAACATTTTTAGCGCTGGATGGTTAGCTGGCAAAGAACTGGCAATATAAGACAAGTGAGTATTCGCCGCTTCATAGTCTTTGAGCACGTATGCCGCATGCCCTGCAATCAATCTCAAAACTGGGTCACCGCGACCACTTTGAATTGCTTTTTCAGCATATTTTTGCGCGTTTTCATGCTCGTTTTTGGCTGCACTGACGACGCTTTTCAATTGATTAAGTAAGGCATTATCTTGGTTGATCGCTAATAATTGATCAATGTATGGTTCTGCTTGGGTAATTTTTCCGTTATCAACTAAAAGTTTTGCTAAGACAAATACAATCTGTGTATCTTCTGGATATAACGCTAAGTACTTTTCATATACCTCAGCTGCTTTATCAGCCTGTTGAGTACGCAAATACAATTGACCTTGCAACTTAAGTACATCGGCATTTTCAGGATACTTTTGCGCCAACGAATCGGTTTTATTTATCGCTTCGTCGATATTTTGATTTAACACTAAACCAAAGACTTCAACTAATCCGCTATAAACAGTATCAGCGTTAATGGTACTAAGTTGTTCTAATAATAATTTCGCATCCGCTTCTTTTCCTAATTGGGCCAGCGACTGCAATTTAAAGAAGCCCACTTCTATCTCTTGCTCAGGTGTCATCCCTGCTTCTGAGTGGTCAATTTCACTCAATTCTGCATAAGCACCGGAATTTTGATAGGCCTGAGATAATAAAGGAATGACGTCTGAAGCAGGTTGACCATATTCTAATGCTCGATTTAGTTCTTTTTCTGCACTTTCATATTGTTTTTGTCTTAAGTACACTTTTCCAAGTTCGAAACGCGCTTTAGGATTTTTAGGGTCAGCTTGAACGGCACTTTTCAGTTCAATAACTGCAGAATTAAATTTATTCTGTTCAACGAATTCTTGCGCGGACGTTAAGTGTTCCTCACTTGTTTTTTGAGTGCATCCTAGAATGAGGCTAACGCTAAATGCTATTAGTAATGTTCTCATATTGTTAACTCTTCCTTAATGTCGAATTAGCTCTATGCTACAAGGCTTGTTATTTTTTTAACAGTAAGTTTTGTTTAAAAACGCCTAGACTAACACTGATTTTATTAAAATTATGCCTCTTATGTTAATTCACCGTTAACTACCAGTTAAAAAACCAAAAAATATCACCTGAAATGAGACCTTTGTTGGCTTAAAATAAGGTTATCTAATATACTACGCCTTTAAACAATACCGGCCTTTAGGCACTTTTCAAGATTGCCTGTTTAGCTGTAATTAGCTGATGTCAGTTAATTACTTATCCGGTAACCAGGGATCATGAATGACCAGTACGACAGATATAACATTTAAAGAACTTAATCTACCTGAAGCACTCTTGCAAGCGATTGAAAAAGTGGGCTATGAAAAGCCTTCTCCAATTCAAGCTGAGAGTATACCGTTAATATTACAAGGGCATGACCTTCTTGGCCAAGCACAAACAGGTACAGGTAAAACCGGTGCGTTTGCACTTCCTATGTTGGCCAATCTAGACATTGACGCAGATTACACTCAACTATTAGTTTTAGCGCCTACCCGCGAATTAGCTATCCAAGTAGCAGAAGCGTTTCAAGTGTATGCTAGCTTTTCGAAAAAAATCCGCGTTCTACCTATCTATGGTGGCCAATCTTACGACAATCAAATTCGTCAGTTAAAACGTGGCGTTCAGGTAGTGGTAGGTACGCCAGGCCGTGTTATTGACCATATAAAACGCGGCACGCTTAAACTAGACAAATTACGCTTCTTGGTACTAGATGAAGCCGATGAAATGTTGCGTATGGGATTCATTGACGACGTGGAATGGATTTTAAGCCACGCGCCAGCGACTCGCCAAACTGCGCTTTTCTCAGCGACAATGCCAGCGCCAATTAAGAAAATAACTGAACGTTATTTGAATAATCCTAAACATGTAAAAATTGCGTCCAAAGTGAGTACCGCAAGTACCATTAGACAGCGTTTTTGTCAGGTTGCTGGACATCATAAGTTAGAAGCCTTAACCCGTATCATGGAAGTGGAAGAATTTGATGGTGTCATCATTTTCGTACGTACCAAAACCGCTACCGTAGAATTAGCTGATAAATTATCAGCCCGTGGTTACGATGTTGAACCATTAAATGGTGACATCGCGCAAAACGCACGAGAAAGAACGGTTGATCGCCTTAAACAAGGTAAAATTGATATTCTTGTGGCCACCGACGTAGTAGCCCGTGGATTGGACGTTGAGCGTGTCAGCCACGTTATCAACTACGATGTTCCCTATGATACCGAATCTTACGTACACAGAATTGGTCGTACCGGTCGTGCGGGACGCCAAGGCGATGCGATTTTATTTATTTCACATCGTGAAAAGCGCATGTTGTTCTCTATCGAGAAAGCAACCAAACAAAGCATTGAACAGATGCCGATTCCATCGATTTCAGAAATCAATGAAACTCGACTATCTCGTTTTAAAACCAGCGTAATCGAAGCCATTCAAGATGATTCAATTGAGAGCTTAATTCCAATTGTTGAATCAATTCAAAAAGAAACTGAAGCAGCTCCAGAGAAAATCATGGCCGCTTTAGCGAAAATTGCGCAAGGTGATGAGCCATTAATTCTTAAAGAAGGCGACCGCCCTGACTTAAATGCAAAACCTGCTTATAATGATCGGGAAAGAGCACCTCGTAGCGGCGGCAGAGAACGTGGTTCAAGAGATGATCGTGGACCAAAACGTAGCCGCAGCAGCAAACCCGATGAAGGTATGCAACGTTATAGAATTGATGTTGGTCATACACACGGTGCCAAGCCTGGTAATATCGTTGGAGCTATAGCTAACGAAGCAAATATTAGCAGTAAAAATATTGGTGCTATTGAAATATTTGATAACTTCAGTACCGTTGATTTGCCAAAAGGCATGCCGGCTAACACTTTTGGTGTACTTGAAAAGACACGTGTAGCAGGACAGCGTTTAGCCATTCGTGAGTGGAGCGAAGAGCCACCGAAACGTAAATCACGGAAATTCGATAAACGATAAAATATCAAACCCGCTCACAAGGCGGGTTTTTTGATTCAAATTCTAAATAACCAAAAGAACTATCAATTAGCTTTTAATACTTTTGTTCTATATGGATTTTCACGCAGAATCTATTTCTCAACTACTACTATAGGCAACCGATATGCGTTATTTCCCCATTTTTATTGATACTCAAAAGTTAAACTGCTTAGTAGTAGGAGCAGGGGAAGTGGCTGCCCGTAAAATAGAATTGCTACTTAAAAGCGAAGCAAAAATTACAGTAGTAGCACCTTGGATGTGTAACACAGTAGCGCAGTTTGCAGAACAAGGCTTAATCACCGTCATTTCAAGAGAATTTAGCCATGAAGATATTACGCAGCGAGACCTGATTTTTGTGGCAACCGATAGCAGCGAAGTGAATCAACAAGTTCATAAACTGGCTAGTGATGCCAATATTTTAGTTAATGTGGTTGATAACACACCTTTGTGCAAGTTTATCACCCCGTCGATTATCGACCGTTCGCCAATTGTGATCGCCATGAGCAGTGGTGGCGTTGCACCGGTTTTATTACGCTATTTACGCCAAAAATTAGAATCTTACATCCCGCAAAAAACAGCTCGTCTAGGGCAATTCTCAGAAAAGTTTAGAGAGTTGGTAAAGCAGAAATTATCGACGGTAACTGCCCGTAGGTTTTTTTGGGAAGATATCCTTGATGGTCCTGTAGCAGAGCAGGTGTTTAACGGTAATCAACAAAAAGCAGAGGCGTTATTTGCCGAGTCATTGGAAAACCACCAGCAAAAGAAAGTCCATGGTGAAGTTTACTTAGTAGGTGCGGGTCCTGGTGATCCAGATTTGCTTACCTTCAAAGCCCTGCGGTTAATGCAAAAAGCGGATGTTGTGGTCTACGATAGATTGGTGTCCAAAGAAGTTCTAGAGTTGGTGCGTCGAGATGCTGAAAAGATTTATGTGGGGAAAGCTAAAAGCCAACATACTCTGCCCCAGCAAGACATAAACGTTTTACTTGCCGATTTAGCCGCAGAAGGAAAACGAGTGGTTCGACTCAAAGGCGGAGACCCTTTTATTTTTGGACGTGGTGGAGAAGAGATTGAGACCCTAGTGAGTCGTAATATTGCATTCCAAGTGGTGCCGGGGATCACCGCAGCAACAGGGGCGGCAAGTTATGCAGGAATCCCGTTAACCCATCGCGACCATGCGCAATCAGTAGTATTCGCAACCGGCCATTTAAAAGACAATACTATTGATTTAGATTGGCCTGCTTTAGTACAAAAAAATCAAACTATCGTTTTTTATATGGGGATAACTGGCCTAACTATTATCCGTGACAAGCTCATTGAACATGGTATGCCCAAAGATATGCCAATAGCGATGGTGCAATCTGCCACCACTGATAAACAAAAAGTTGTGACAGGCAGTTTAGCTACCATTCAAGAGCTTGCCGCAGCAGCTGACATTAAACCACCTTCACTAATCATTATTGGCACAGTAGTTACCCTGCGGGACAAACTAAATTGGTTTCTTACTGAAAAAACAACAAAATAATCTCAGAATTCGTTGCCCATAAATTTAACCTCAACTCTGAAATTCGCTACTATGCTTAAGACAAAGAGACGGTGAATTCCAATGAAACGATTATTAATAAGTTTGTGTGTATTATTTTCTGCAGCCTCGATATTTGCGGTTGACGCACAACAGTTACAATTTAACCAATCTTCTGATGGGGAAAACGTCGTTTTCAACTATCAATGGATTGACCAGTCAAACCAAACTAAGACGTTGGAATTTTCACTCGACAAATCCGCAGCCCAAGATCAGTATCAAAATCAAACCGTATTTAAACCAGAAATTGCTCAGCGCTATGTTTACATTGAACTGATGAAACAAGCCCAAAGGGTCGATCCTAAAGAAGCCCGCGTCCTCATTCAGCAACGCGGTAATCGTTTAGAGATTGAAGTGACTAGCCGATATCAAGAAATGCTAGACAAGTGGAAATCACTTATGTCTGAAAAGCAAGATAGTGCATTTGATGATTATTTATTTGCAAACCACTACACTCGCTTCGTCAACCATTTGGGACAAGAAGGCGTCATTCCCGACCATATTCGTTATATCCAGGAAAGCAGAGAAATTTTACTGCCCGCAGCTCAAGCTATATACGAGCAATTAGAACAAGGAAGTGACACGCGAACATACGTGAACTTGATGCTAGGCTGGATTCAAACAATTCCCTACAACGAATTGACTAGTCGCATAGATTCCAACGGCGCGGGATTCTTCACACCGATAGAGGTGCTCAATAACAATAAAGGAGATTGCGATAGCAAAGCCACATTAACAGCCTCCTTGATGCGCTCTTTGCTGCCAGATCTCAGCATGGCAATGGTCTACTTGCCCAATCATGCTCTTCTAGCCGTAAACTTGGGTGAGCGTCCAGACGAAAAAGCCATCGATATTCGTGGTGCCCAACATGTTTTAATTGAACCGACAGGGCCTGCAATGGTGAGCATTGGAAAAATTTCAGATGACACCGCCAGACATATTGCAAATGGCACTTTTCGAGTTGTGCCAATCCCTTAGCTGTGAATCAGTTAGAAACCACTCAAGCACACATTCGGCTTATTATTGAAACCCAATAATCTATACCAATACGAGATTTACTTGGCTCTTTAAGTTGCAGGTAAACGTGATAAATAAAAACGAATAAAAAAGAGATGTGAAAACATCTCTTTTTTATTAATCTAGTGACTGTTTGAGTAAATTAGTTCTATAAATTCTCTTCCGCAAATTCAGCCAAACGGCTACGCACAACGCCGTCTAAGTTGATAGTTGCACTACCTGAGAAATCTTTGAATTTCTCCACCAAATAAGTTAATCCTGAAGTAACTGCACTTAGGTAATTACTATCAATTTGCGCCAAGTTTCCGCCGCAAATCAGCTTAGTGCCCTCTCCGCATCGGGTTATGATGGTTTTTAGTTGAGAAGCTGTGAGGTTCTGAGATTCGTCTAAAATCACAATCGCATTTTGGATACTACGACCACGCATAAAGTTTACCGATTTGAATTGTATATTGGCTTTTTCCATGATGTAACTCATCGAGCCTTTTACGTTCTCATCGTTTTTGTGCAAAACTTCCAAAGAGTCGGTAATAGCCGCTAACCAAGGCGCCATCTTTTCTTCTTCCGTTCCAGGCAAAAAGCCGATGGATTCAGCAATTTCTGGGGTGCTTCGAGTCACAATGATTTTATCATACATGTTTTTCTCAATGACCATTTCCAACGCCGCCGCCAGTGCTAACAATGTTTTACCACTGCCCGCAGGTCCGGTGAGTATAACCAAATCGATATGTGGATCGAGCAAGGCATGAAAGGCCATAGCCTGACCAATATTTTTAGGTGTTATTCCCCAGGCATTGCGTCCCATAAGACGATCGTAGCCTAAGTCGAGTACCTCGAGTGTATCGTCGGTTATGTTTTCCACTAAGCCAGCGAATTGCTCTTCATCATCAATCAAAAACTCGTTGATATAGGCTTCAGGCAACGCTTTTTTATCGATAGTATGAATAGTATCTCGACCTTCGGTTCGGCTATCAACGGTTTTCACGCATTGCCAAAAATCGCCATTGAAGGTGTGATAACCTTTCGATAAATACTTGATATCACTAATTAATTGGTCAGTTCGATAGTCTTCAACATGGGCTAATCCAGCGCCCTTGGCTTTTAAACGCATGTTGATATCTTTAGTCACCAAGACTACTTGTCTAGGCAGTTTAATCTTTTGCAGATGCAAGGCTGCATTGATTATTCGATTGTCGTTATCGTTACTGGTAAAAACCTGCTGCTCAAAAGGTAAACCATGATCAGCAAAGATAGATAATAGACCTGTAGGCGCTGACTCTCCTGATCCCAGCCCTGACATAGCAACCCCTTCAATCATTTGTTCAGGTGTTGCCTCGTGCAGCAGATCTTCCATTGCGCGAATAGAGACTCTAGCATCCCGCGCAACATCTTTTTTACTATCTTTAATGTAATCCAGTTCTTCTAGAACCGTCATAGGTACGACAACGTCATGTTCTTTGAAAGAGAGAAAAGCGAGAGGTTCATGTAAGAGGATATTGGTGTCGAGCACATAAAGTTTGGTATTCATTTCAGCTTTTTCTGGCATCCGCTACTCCGATTAACTGCCCGCATAGAAAAAATAGGCGCATGGTTTTGACTAAATTCATCCTTACCATAAACCACTTTTTCGCCACTTTCATTAACTTTTACAAAAGACTTTTTAATCTATAAAAAAAATCTTATACATCAATGTGTTGACAAGATACTGCGGATATTCAACCGACAATTTCAACAGGCTAATGAGCACCTTAGGCGTTCCTACCCTGGGGTTTTTACTCCCCCTTACTGAGTTGTTAACCAATTTGCTAAAGGCTGACAGATAACACACTGCAAAAGTCCGTTATAAACGTTATAATCGCGCTCTTTATGATTTGGCGAAAGCCCTTAATTGGCTCAAAGGCAAGCTAAGATTTAGCCTTTACAGCCCAAGAGATTTTCTACTATGACACAAACAAACAACTTTGCTTTAGGGCAACGTTGGCTTAGCAATACTGAGTCAGAACTTGGCCTAGGCACTATCATTGCCGTAAACAATCGAACCGTTGAAATACTCTTCCCTGCGATAGGCGAAACGCGCACATATGCCCCAGCTTCTGCGCCTTTAACCAGAGTAACCTTTGAGGTTGGTGATAAAGTAACTAGTCATGCTAATTGGCAATTCATAGTAGAAAATATCAGCCAACGAGACAATATGCTTACCTACCATGGCAAGCGTTTGGACACTGGCGAAGATGTGGATCTAAAAGAAACTTTTGTAGACCACCATTTTCAATTGAATCAACCGCAAAAACGACTTTTAGCCGGTCAGGTGGATGAGCCCAAATGGTTCGAAATGCGAGAAAAATGCATTACTCATCAATATCAGCATGACACCTCTGATTTGTTAGGTTTTTTGGGGGCTCGAGTCGACATTATTCCCCATCAATTACACATTGCCTCCGAAGTTGGTCGCCGACATGCCCCACGAGTGTTATTAGCAGACGAAGTAGGTTTAGGGAAAACCATTGAAGCGGCGCTGATTATTCATCAACAATTATTAACTGGACGAGCCCAAAGAATATTGATTGTGGTGCCAAATAGCTTGGTTCACCAGTGGTTAGTGGAGATGTTAAGACGGGTTAACTTGGCTTTTTCTATCTTTGACGAAGAGCGCTGCCAGGCCATGGCCGAAGAGGCGGGTAACCCGTTTGAAGCGGAACAGTTAATTCTTTGTAGTCTCGACTTCCTTACCCACAACAGTCGCTATTTCCAACAAGCATGTGAAGCACCTTGGGACCTAATGGTAGTGGATGAAGCCCACCATTTAACTTGGTCCGAAGGACAACCATCTCAAGAATATGAAGTGATTGAACAACTGGCACAAGTGACTAAAGGCGTTCTATTATTAACTGCCACCCCAGACCAGTTAGGTCATGAAAGTCATTTTGCCCGATTACGCATATTAGATCCCGCGCGATTCCATAGTTACCAAGAATTTGTGCATGAAGAACAACAATACAGCAAACTTGCTAAAGCCATTGAACCCTTACTGGCCAAAGACAATCAAGAAATAGCCTTGGACGAAAGCGCGATTCAGGCAATCCAAGAATTTGCAGGTGAAGATCTCGTATCGAATCTTGAACTTGCCGATGCAGCAAGCAGAGATAAGTTAATTCATCAACTATTAGATAGGCACGGTACAGGGCGAGTGCTTTTCCGAAACAGTCGTTCTGGAGTAACAGGTTTTCCAGCCCGAGAGTTGCTTTCTTACCCGCTGCAGATGCCTGAAGAGTATGAACAACATCTTGAAGTAGAACTTGATTCAAGCCGCTTGCTCTCGCCAGAACGCATTCCAGAATTAGTCGACAGTTGGACTGATTTTGATCCCAGAATAGATTGGTTTATCGACCATCTACAGCAACTGCGCGGTGAAAAAGTACTAACAATATGTGCTAAAGCGTCAACCGCCTTAATGTTAGCCGAAGCAATTCGCCGAAAATCAGGGATCAGAGCCGGAGTTTTCCATGAAGGGTTAAGTATTGTAGAGCGAGATCGCACAGCCAATTACTTTGCTCAATCGGAAGAAGGCGCTCAGGTACTTATTTGTAGTGAGATTGGCAGTGAAGGTCGAAATTTCCAATTCGCTCATCATTTGGTGTTATTTGATTTGCCTCAAGTTCCTGATTTGTTAGAACAACGCATAGGCAGACTGGATCGCATTGGACAAAAACACGATGTTAAATTGCATGTGCCGTTTTTTGTTAACTCGGCCCAGCAGGTCATGCTCGAGTGGTATCACGATGGACTCAACGCCTTTGAATTAACCTGTCCTGCAGGCACCAGCGTTTACGAAGAAGTAGAAGAGATGCTACTCACTTCTTTGCAAAACCCCCATGATGAGTTAGCTAAGCGCAAACTCATCGAAGACACGCAAACCATTTATGCCCAATTGAAAAGTAAATTAGAGCAAGGCAGAGACAAATTATTAGAGATTAATTCATCCGGTAAAGGGAAAATTCAACAGCTTATCCAAGGTATTGAAGACTCCGATAACTCGCCCAAACTTGAACGTTTCATGACCCAGTTGTTTGATACCATTGGAGTATTGCAAGAAGAAAAAGATGACGACTGTTATTTATTAAAACAAACGGAGTCGATGCATACACAACTTCCAGGATTAGAAGAAGAGGGTATGACTATCACTTATGAACGACAAACAGCGACGAAGCTAGAACACGTTCATTTTTTCAGTTGGGACCATCCAATGGTGCAGCATGCAATGGATACTATTACTACCGATGTACAGGGTAAAAGCGTGATTGGTATGAATAGGGATAAATCACTTCCACCAGGATACTACTGGTTAGAATGTTTGTTTGTGCTCTCAACCAAAGCAGAAAAGCACTTGCAAGTTAATCGTTATATGCCCGCCACTCCGATTAAGATAACGGTAGATCCGAAAGGTCAGCAAACCGATAAAGTATTTCATATGCTTGATAGTGTGAATCCGAAGATGTCAGCTCAGTTGGTGAATGCTCTGCAATCACAAATTGAAAGAGCAATCCAACAAGCTACCGACATTGCAAGGGTAGATGCCGACAAGATTAAACAGCAATGCATAGACAGTATGCAAAGTAACTTGCACGAAGAACTCCAGCGTTTGCAAAGTTTAAGCAAAGTGAATAAATCTATTCGAGAAGAAGAATTAGATTTTATTCGCAATCAATTGGACGCTTTAAATAATGCTTTAGGGAGCGCGGAAGTGCATTTAGAAGCGGTAAGGTTAGTGGTTAATAATCATTAATGAAGAACAATAAACACACTGGAAAAACAGCGTAAATGGCAATTTTGAATTATGCCCCAAGCCGATATCCCTATTTCGATATCGTTTATCAAGATGAGAGCATGCTGGTGCTAAATAAGCCCAGTGGATTATTAACGGTGCCTGGAAAAGCACTTGAACATAAAGATAGTTTGCAGCTCAGAGTCCAGCGGTCTTTTCCAACAGCGACTATTGTGCATCGCTTGGACATGGCAACGTCGGGACTTATCGTCTTAGCATTGGATATGGATAGCCACCGTAAAATCTCCAAAGCATTTGAGTTACGGCAAACGGCTAAATCTTATATTGCCAGGGTATTTGGTAAATTAAGTGAAGAACAAGGTAGCATTGATTTACCACTGATTTGTGACTGGCCTAATCGACCAAAACAAATGGTTGATCACGAACGTGGCAAAAAAGCATTGACCCATTGGAAACGATTAGCCTGTGATAAAGACGAATCGCTAGTTGAACTAACACCGATAACTGGACGCTCTCATCAACTAAGAGTACATATGCTAAGTATCGGTCATCCAATATTAGGTGATCGACTTTACGCCCATGAGCAAGCCCTGCAAGCAGCGAATCGTTTGCAACTACACGCGAAATCACTCAAATTAAACCATCCATTAACGGATGAGCCCATGGCATTTGAATGCCCAGTGCCGTTTTCATTCAAGTCTCAAAGCGTTGCTACCGATATAGATAATAATTAGCGTTAAATGAATTGTGAGCAATTGTGGGTAAGTCATCGTTAGGCAAAATACTCGGCCTGATCATATCAATGATCGGCTTTGCTGCGCATGGCATGCAATCACCTGAAGCGGCTCTGAATGACATTCAACACAGTCAATTTGACGACCAATATGATGTCCTTTTGGTAGGTGAAAAACAAATTCCACTTGTTATATCGGAATCAAATACGGCGATAACCCGTGGCGTCGCTGTTTTGATCAGTGAGTCAGGCAGAAACCCATTTAGTGAACATGGATTATCTCAACTGTCTACGTCGCTCAATAATGTTGGCTGGGTGACGATGATAATGCCTGCGCCAATCAGTGGTTTTTGGCCCGCCCTTGATGAGACCACAACTAATAATCAAGCCGCTGACACTAGCAGCCAAACTCCAGATACGCCCACTTCTGTCGCCGTTCAAGAGACCTTAACAAAAGCGGCAACAAGTCAAATTGAACAGCCCGCATTTGAACTACATGAACAGCAGATTATTCAACAGATGCAGGCAGTTACAGGTAAAACACGTCAATATAATGGTTTTTTCCTAGTCATTGCGCAAGGAACAAGTGCCGCATGGCTAACCAAAATATATGCTGAAAATAAATTAGATCAACCTGACGGCATGGTGTCAATTAGTCCGCAATGGCCAGACCGTAGTTACAATCAACAACTCCCTAAATGGGTAGCTGAAACGCAAATGCCTTACCTTGATGTTTATTCAGCGTGGGATACCTCTTGGGCAAAAGCGACAGTGAGTCAACGGAAAATACAATCGATAAAATCGTTGAAAATGATGTATCGGCAAAGAGAGTTAATAGGTCAAACTATGGACAACCAACAGTTTGCCCGCTTAGGCAAAGAAATTTATGGTTGGTTGACCCATATGGGTTGGTAAAAAAGCCAAGCTCCACCTTGCCCACAAATTTACCCCTAGCCGTTTTTTTTGCGTAGTTAATTTCTCAATATATCAATTGGATGAAAATTTTATTCCAATCCTAGGGAACATTCGTTAAGTTTGCGGTCTATACTTCATAGTATTCTACCAAACGGAGTCACTCAAAATAGCCGTGAATATTGAAAACTTTATAAATAATAAAGCTGGTCAACTAGCTTTTTTTGTTCGGGGATATTGGTCTTACAAAATCCCCTACATAGAGTTAGACCTATATTTTTGGGACACTCTTGAAGAGTGGGCGCATGTTAAAAAAAGAGTGGATGAACCCTACTCGCAAAAAGAGCGTGTTTTCTGGCACTTGCTACATCAGCTAAATTATTGGCCAGAACAAAAATTGTTACATGATCAATATCTTCGTTCAGAACTTGAAACCTGCTTAAACTATTTAGAAGGTGAAGGGCAATACCCCTTAGATTGCATCGGTATCCGACCGTAACCCTCAACAACCGCCCTTTGTGCTGCAAAATTGAATTAGATATTGAACTGTTAAGTTATACGTGATCCAATAGCTCTTTTCCTAAGCTATTGAAAATTTGTGTCTGAAACATTAAAAAATACACTTCTTTGTTATAAAGATAAGCGTCTTCTTTTTGTCTTTTTATTCGGTATCGCCAGCGGTTTCCCTTGGGTGATGATCGGTTCTGCGCTATCGGCTTGGCTGCAAGAAAGCGGTCTTAGCCGCTCGTCAATAGGTTTAATTGGTTCAATAACAATTGCTTATTCAATCAACTTCCTATGGTCTCCGTTACTGGATAGAGTCCAACCACCGGTACTTGGTCAACGCCGAGGCTGGATTGTGACAACACAATTAATGATTATCATTGCCTGCGTCGGTATGGCTGTGGTTCCGGCAGAGGAAAACCTGTTAGTGATTGGTTTAGTGGGATTTTCAATTGCGATATTTTCTGCAACCCAAGACATTGCCATTGATGCTTATCGAATCGATATTATTAAACCCTATGAAAAAGACAAGCTCGCCGCCGCATCCTCTATGGCGACCGCGGGTTGGTGGACAGGCTATGGGGGCTTAGGCTCAATTCCCTTTTTCATTGCCGATATGGCAGGTTGGCAATGGTCGGATATCTATTTTGTTTTAGCGGCAATCATGGCTGGACTAATGCTGTTGGTTTTCTTTAGTGATGAGCCTGTCACTAGCCGCTTAGAACAGCAAGTCGCTGCGAGTGCACGATATGCCAAAGCCATGGTCGGCGATCTGCAGTTAAATCGCTCTCAACGGGTGACAAATTGGTTAATGGTGACTTTAATTGAACCTTTTCGAGATTTTTTCAGCCGCAATACCGTAAAACTAGCGCTGTCTATTTTAGCCTTTATCTTTTTATTCAAAATCGGCGAAGCTTTTTTAGGTCGCATGAGTATTGTTTTTTATAAAGAACTGGGCTTTACCAATAGCGACATTGGCAGTTATTCCAAAATACTTAATTGGTGGGTAACAATTGTATTTGCTGTTTTAGGCGGAATGGTCAATGTTCGATATGGTATCTATAGAGGGTTAATGACAGGTGGAATAGCCATGGCAGCAAGTAATCTGATGTTTGCTCTTATGTCAGTTGTCGGCCCCGATAAAGCCTTATTTGCGGCCACTATTTTTGTAGACGGCTTTACTGCAGCTTGGAGTTCAGTGGCACTGGTTGCATTTATTTCCCTTCTTTGTAACCAAGCGTTTTCTGCTTCTCAATATGCGCTTATGGCGTCTTTGGGCACCTTAAGTCGAACCCTAATGGCATCTGCCAGTGGCTTCTTAGTTGATTGGATGGATGGAAATTGGGCTTTCTTTTTCATACTAACAGCAGTAATGGTTCTGCCAAGCTTGGTCATATTATGGATGATAAAGGATCATATATATGCGTTGGAAAAACGTGACCTGCGCTGATGTCAATTCGCCACATTGGCAGAACCAACATCTTAAATCTTATCAAACTAGGAACGCTGTCAGTTGGTTAATATTTACTAACCCGATTCCGTCCCTCTTTTTTAGATGTGTATAAAGCTTGGTCGGCTTTTTCTAACCAAGCCATATGATCTTGATAAGTAACTCGGAATTCAGCGATGCCAATACTCACACTAAAGGGAATTTCATTGCCCTCGTAAACCGGCAATAAGTTTTCGCAACTAGTGCGGATCCGCTCGGCAACAATCATAGAATTTTCGGCATTGGTTTCTGGTAGTAGCACCGCAAACTCCTCTCCTCCATAACGCCCAGCAAGATCAGTTTCTCGGATGGATTGTTGCACAACCTTAGCCAAGGTTTTTATAATATAATCACCTGCCGGGTGACCATAGGTATCGTTGACTTTTTTAAAGTGATCGATGTCTAACATCAGTACTGATGCCGGGGAGCCATTACGTACAATCCGCTTGTGCTCCAGTGAAAACTGTTCTTCCCAATAGCGCCGATTAAATACGCCTGTCAATCCGTCAACACGGCTAATCTGTTCTAATTGCTGATTAAGAGATTCGATGCCTTTTTTGTTTAATGCTTCATCAGTAACATCGTAAACAACGATACAAATCTGCTCTACCCTTCCTTCTAACGAGGTCAGTGGAAATATGGTGACATTTTGATACATGAAGTCTGAAGCAGAGGTAATTGGGCGACTGGTTTCAAATTTAAACAAGAATGGTCGTTGTTCCCAAATAATAAATGCTGAACTCTTGAGCCTCAGTACCGGCTCTGTTTTGACTAAGAACCATTCTTTATCTATTTCAGGAAAAAATTCAAAAAGGTTTTTGTACTTGATTTGACTAGGTAAAATACCGCTGTTATTTTCCATGAACTGATTCCACACCAGCACATTAAAGTCACGGTCAAGTACGGTGATTCCCACTTCAATTGAGCCAAGCAAATCAAACTGCCAATGAAGTGCATTTATGTCAGAGAAGTCATCACTCATTAGTTATTAGTTACCTTCTACCAGTTTTTCAAACATTAGGTCGATTGATTTATCTGGAAACAGTAATAGTAAATCAAAGTGAATAGATTTAGCTTTAATGGCATATGCTATTTCTATAGCAAGCACCCTATTCCATCTAGACACATTATTTTGTAACAGCTCATCCAAACCACAATGTTGTCCTAACACAATGGGATGATTATGGGTAAAAGTCACATTCAACTGGTCTGATAAAGCCCTCAAACATGCACTTACCACAATATTGGCGACATCCATCAATGCTTCTAATTCCATGGATTCATCAAGCTTAGCTTTCTTGTAATTTAGCAAATCCACCATATTTGCAAAATTACCATCATTAAAAATCAGTATAGCTTCGCCATTGATGCCGGCACTAATGAACCCCTGAGAAATGGCCGACACACTGTCATTATTGTTAATTTCAGCCATTGCCATGTGCAATTCTGTGGTTTCAATCAAATTGACATTGGGTATGGGTAAATCGATAAATATATTCAGCAACTGTGCTAACTTTTCACCGGCTTGTCCCATAGCAACATTGGCCATTTCACGATAAACGTCCAGTTTTTCCGCTACAGAAAATTGCTGTGTTTTCAATAGGCGTGTTGGAGCACTTGGGGTGGTGCCGTGGTTACTGGTAATATCTGGGCGTAAATCACTTCCTGAATAAATACCGTATTGGGTTAAAATCGCAGCCAGCTTTTGACTATCTACCGGCTTTCTAATGAAATCCAACGCTCCCATTTGTTGCATTCGAGAGCGCGCTTGTTGTTGAACATCACCTGACACCACAATCACTAAAGAGGGTAAGTCCTGCTCTTTAATCACCTGCATGGTCTGATAACCGTCCATAACCGGCATATTTAGATCTAAGAAGACCAAATCAGCTTTACCTGCTTTGATCATCTTAATCGCTTGCTCGCCGTTTTCGGCAAAACTGATACTGACATCCCAACCGCGCGGTAAAGCGCGCGCCATTTGCTTGCGAGCGAAACCAGAGTCGTCACAAATGAGTATTTTAGTAGACACGCAAAAAACTCATTAGATGGCGACCGGTGCTTTGATATGTGGATAACATTGATAGTCGACTAACTCAAAATCATCAATCGTAAAATCGAACAAACTTTTGATGTTTGGATTCAGCTTCATTTTCGGCAATGGCAAAGGCTCTCTACTTAACTGTAATTCAGCTTGTTGCAGATGATTAGTATAAAGGTGAGCATCACCAAAAGTATGGATGAAATCACCTAATTCTAAATCGCACACCTGTGCAACCATCATGGTTAATAAAGCATAACTAGCAATATTAAAAGGAACGCCCAGAAAAATATCACCGCTGCGTTGATAAAGCTGACAGGACAACTTGTTATCAATGACGTAAAACTGGAACATAGTATGGCATGGCGGAAGCGCCTGTTTACCTTGTTTGGCGTTCTCTTTAGGAGATAATTTGCTATCAGGCAATACCGTGGGGTTCCAAGCACTTAACAATAACCGACGAGAATCAGGATTATTTTTTATTTGTTCAAGCAGGTCGCTAAGTTGATCAACTACTTTGCCATCTGTGCCTTGCCAACTGCGCCATTGTTTCCCATATACTGGGCCAAGCTCACCTTCATCCGTGGCCCATTCATCCCAGATGCTAACACCGTTATCCTTTAGATAGGCGATATTGGTTTCACCTTTTATAAACCACAATAATTCGTGGATTATCGAGCGCATATGACATTTTTTTGTGGTGATTAATGGAAAACCTTCGGCCAGATTAAAGCGCATTTGATGGCCGAAGATACTTAATGTGCCAGTACCGGTACGATCTTCTTTTTTGCTGCCATTTTCTAAAACATGGCGCATTAATGATAAATATTGCTGCATTTAAACTTTCTTACCTTTCTTTTGATTAGTGCTTTGAGGTTGGTATATTTTGTTTTGTTTGTAAGCCCAAACAATCATTAATACGCCGGCAATTATCATCGGCAATGACAACATTTGACCACGGCTGAGGAAACCTAAATATAAGTCTAAATGGCCATCCCATTGACGGAAAAACTCCACAAAGAATCTGAAACAACCGTAACCTAATAAGAATATGCCACTAACAGCACCGATTGGGCGCGGCTTTTTAGAATATAACCACAAAATAATAAACAACAAAACCCCTTCAAGCGCAAATTCATAAAGTTGCGAAGGGTGACGAGGTTCACTGCCCGCATTCGGAAAAATGATAGCCCAAGGCACGTCTGTCGTGCGTCCCCAAAGTTCAGAATTAATGAAATTGCCTATGCGCCCAGCGCCCAGGCCGATGGGGACTAGCGGAGCGATAAAATCCCCCACCACTAAAAATGGCACTTTTAAGCGTCGAGCACTGAGCCATAATGCCGTTAAAACGCCAAGTAGTCCGCCATGAAACGACATCCCACCTTCATTAATTTTAAACAGATACAGAGGGTTATCAATAAACAAAGCAAACTGATAAAACATCACGTAACCAACGCGACCACCAATAATAACCCCTAAAAATCCCCAAAATAACATATCGCTAAGCTGTTCTTTGCTCCAGCCTGTGCGAGCAAGGCGACGATTAGCTAACCACCAAGCTGCAACAAAACCGACCAAATACATCATTCCATACCACTTGGGACTCAGGAAACCCAAATTAAAAATAGCAGGATCAATTTCAGGGAGGGTGTAATAACTTTGCGACATAATTTCAATTATCCTAAAAACATTTGCAGGCTAACTATGACCAAGAATGCCGCAAATATTTGTTTTAAACGTTGTGTATTTAAACGGTGGCTAATTTTAGCCCCCAATTGAGCGGTAAATATTGATGTCATTACAATGCCCAATACCGCAGGTAAATAAATATAACCAAATGAAGCTGATGGTAGATCTTGCACTTCCCAACCAGCCAAGACAAAACTAAAAGAACCAAATATCGCAATGACCATTCCACAAAAAGCTGCACAACCAATGGCTTGTTTAATATCAATTCGAAACCAAACCAAAGCAGGAACCATGATTGCTCCGCCGCCAATGCCCATAAACGCGGAAATAATCCCAGTCACACAACCAATAGTGATTAACATCGGCTTTGAAATTGCGCTTTTGACACTTTTCGGCTTTAAAAAAATCATTTGCAAGGCAATAAATAGGACCATGAAAGCAAAGATTAGTTTTAGACTTTCTGCTGGAATTCGCACCGCTATCTGAGGACCAGCCAAAGCGCCGAGAATGATACCAAGTGCACACCAGATGACAATGTTTGAGTTGATATGACGCAACCTAAAATGGGATAGAGTGGAGGATAAACCCGTTAGAATGATGGTCGATAAGGAAGTCGCTATGGCCATCGGCAATGCATGTAACAAGGGCAAGCCCAACTGTCGTTCAAATACATACATCAATACAGGTACAATAATCAGCCCACCGCCGATTCCTAGTAAACCGGCAAGAAAACCAACAACCGCACCAAGCGCTAAATAAACGGCAAAAAGTGTAGGTATCTCAAACAATTAAATACCTGCTCGAACTAAACCGCCTAACCCGATTGACTCAAGATATTGATTAATCTGTTCACGTACTTCCAAAGGGTCTTCGCAAGCAAGAACACTTTGTAATAATATTTTAGACTGTTTTACGGTGACGCTTCTAACAACCCATTTAATCTTCAACAAGTTGTGACTATTCATACTGAATTTATTGTAGCCCATGGCTAACAATAAAATAATACCACCTGGTTCGCCGGCTAATTCGCCGCAAACAGTAATAGGCACATTATGCTCATTGGCCTGCTCTACTATGCTCAACAGCGCTGCCAGTACTGCTGGATGGTAACTGTCGTATAATCCTGAAACACGGGCGTTATTGCGATCTACAGCAAGTAGATACTGAGTCAAATCATTGCTACCAACTGAGAAAAAATCGACTTTTTTAGCCAATTGTGGAATTTGATAAATAACTGCAGGGACTTCCAGCATCACCCCAATTTTAGGCATCTCTAATACAGTACCAGTGTCTAAAATTTCTTCTGATACTTCATGGTAAGCTTGCTTGATTAAGCGTTTAGATTCGTTAACTTCTGAAACGGACGTGACCATTGGTAACATGATTTGCAGGTTACCCAAGCCAATATTTGCGCGCAGCATAGCGCGTATCTGAACCAGAAAAATTTCCGGATGATCAAGGGTCAGTCTAACTCCACGCCAGCCCAAAAATGGATTTTCTTCACTGATCGGGAAATAGGGCAGAGGCTTATCTCCCCCAACATCCAAGGTACGCATAGTAATGGGTTTATCTGGAGCAGATTCGAGCATTTCCCGGTATAAGGTCATCTGCTCTTGTTCAGACGGAAAACGCTCTCGCAACATAAAAGGCACTTCGGTGCGATACAGGCCAACTCCTTCACCATAAGTGAAATTGGTGTTCTCCATCTCCGCCGAAAGACCAGCGTTGATAAACAGAGATACAGGGTAGTTATCCTCAGTAACACAGGGAAGATGAGCTTTCTCCAGAATACGGTCAGAGAGTTCTTGCTCTTCGTTAACCAATATATTGAATTCTTGTCGAACACTTTCTGAGGGCGAAACGATGACTTCACCAGAGTAACCGTCGACCAACAATTTTTTACCATCGAGTAAAGAAAGTGGCGCATCAGATAACCCCATCACCGCAGGTAAACCCATTGCTCGAGCCAAAATAGCGGCGTGAGAGTTGCTAGAACCTCGCACAGATATAATGCCGCATAACTTCATTGTAGAAAATTCAGCAAGCATAGGCGCGGTAACTTCATCAGCAACCAAAATCGCATTTTGATTGACATCCAGTGGTCGCTGATCTGGGCTGTCACCTCCCAATATATTAGCCAATATACGGTTGGAAAGATCTTCAATATCAACAGCTCGCTCTTGCATGTAAGGATCGCTCATGTTGCGAAACTGTTGAATGTAATTTTCAATGATATATTTTAGTGAACTGGCAGCATCCCAGCCGTCTTTAATCCGTGCTTCTACCTCATGACCAAGACTATTGGCGTCTAAAAGGTGACTGTAAATTTGGAAAATAGCCTGAACATCACTGGGGACTTGTCCCTCAATCCGTGAAGATAGCTCCTCGACTTGGCTACGTGTAACATTCACCGCCTCACGATAGCGAGCGATTTCTAGCTCTTTGTTGTCTGATCGTTTGGCAACATGACTGGACAGACTGACTTTAAAGTGAGGTACAAAACCAATCCCCATTCCCAAGCCGGCAGAGCCAGGCACACCGGATATTTTTCGTTGCCATTTATCTCGATTATTGTCGTCCATAAAAGACAGAAAACCACGGGTTTCTGCATGCACGATTTCTAACGCAATTTGCGTAGAAAGGGTAACTAAAAAGGCTTCTTCATCTTCACTGAAACGGCGTTTCTTTTTCTGTTGTAACGTAAGAACACCCAAGACTTTTCGTTGATGTATTATGGGAGTTCCAAGAAACGCGTGATATTTTTCTTCTTTGACTTCGGGATAGTGTTTGAAGCGCGGGTGCGACTGAGCATCAAGAATATTTAACGGCTCTTCACGTTGACCGATTAAACCAATCAAGCCCTCGGAAAAGCCAATTGCCACTTTACCGACAGCCGCAGAATCGAGACCATCAGTTGCCATCAGCATAAAATGTTGTTTTTCGTAGTTAGCAAGGTAAACCGAGCAAGAGTCCACGCCAATAGCTTCTTTAATGCTGCTAGTCAGGTGCTTCAGCGCCTCCTCCAGTACGGGGATTTTACTGACTTCCTGAACTATCCGTTTTAAGCTAGTTATCATGGGCCTTTTAAAACTATCTCCGTCGCCTTCGGTTGCGTTGAGGCTGCGTGTTTTTGCTGTAAATAGGCATCGCAAAAGACACAAACTCTTTCATTACTCGTCGATACACATCTCGTTTAAATGAAACAACGTTTCTTACTGGATACCAAAAACTAACCCAACGCCAATCATCAAATTCAGGATGCCCTGAACTTAACACATCGACATCTGATTCTTTGCACTCTAATTGCAACAAAAACCATTTCTGTTTTTGCCCGATGCAAACTGGATTAGTACCTTGCCTAATCAGCCTCTTGGGTAATTTATATCTAACCCAATTTTTGGTAACTCCGAGTATTTTTACGTTTTCTGGTTTTAGTCCAACTTCCTCATTTAACTCTCGATACATAGCCTGTTCAGCAGTTTCACCTTGATCTATTCCGCCTTGTGGAAACTGCCATGAATGTTGTCCATAGCGTTTTGCCCAAAATACTTGCCCCATTCTATTGCAAATCACTATACCGACATTCGCGCGGAATCCTTCGGCATCAATCACTTTGACTCCCGGGGGGATTGATTTCTTTAATATTTTGCCATTCTTCCATAAACTAAGGGTCAAGCAAAGAAATATCATCGCCAACTATGTTAAGTGGTAATAAATAATATTGAGGTAAGGTTCATCTTGATCACACCGGCTACCGCCCCACCAGACACAATCGAAGAACTCGTTTCTCGCGCTCAAGCACTAGCGGGCCTGACTTTAGGAGAGTTAGCCAAGTACGCGAATGTTCAAGTACCAGCCAATTTCAAACGTGATAAAGGTTGGACTGGACAGTTATTAGAACTATTTTTGGGGGCACACGCTGGTTCCAATCCTGAGCAAGATTTTCCGGATTTAGGGGTAGAGTTAAAAACCTTACCCATAGATTCAATGGGAATGCCCCTAGAAACTACCTATGTTTGTTTTGCGCATTTGCTAAATGTTTCCGGTATTACTTGGGAAACCAGCAACGTAAGAAATAAGCTTAATTGTGTTTTATGGGTGCCTGTCGAAGGCAGTCGAGAGTTAATGCCCGCAGAACGAAGAGTAGCCTCCCCAGTTCTTTGGCAACCAAGCCTCGCTCAATTAGACTTGCTTAAGCAAGATTGGGAAGAATTAATGGATATGATTGTATTAGGTGAGGTGGAAAACATCACTGCAAAACATGGACAGGCATTACAAATTCGCCCCAAAGCTGCAGATGGAAAAGCGCTAACAGAAGCAGTAGGCGCCCAAGGAACAATAATAAAAACCCGGCCAAGAGGCTTTTATTTGCGTAAACAGTTCACCCACCAAATATTAATAAACGCGTTTTCAGACATAGACTGAAAAAGCGATAACGATATTTTGATTCCCTCAAAAAAGTGTCCGTTTTTTTACACAAACAGTGAAAATAACTGACAATTCAAAAAATTAATAACAGGTTTGTATATCAGCAGTCTGTTTCTCCAGTATCAGTTCCGCAAGTACATTCGCTTTTTCGGCGATGAATCCGTTTCAGTGTTTAGTCTTAAAATAAGAGCCATACTATTCCAAGACCAGTCACTCATTTAGCTGCCAGTTTCTCCAAACTAAGGCTGCATGGTCTGCATACTTAGTTTGTGCTACAACAACTGAAATAGTTGTTTAGGATGTTATTAGCGTTGTTTAGGATGTCATTAGCAACAATGCCTGCCTTAATAACCGCTTATTTACCAATTGGAGAATGAACTTAGCCAGCTTGAATCCCTGTCGCTTAACTGACTAAGTCGCAATCCAGTCTCCTTGCCAATCTTTATAAACCGGGGTATATCCGTTGTTTTTTATAGTCTCGGCAACTTCCCTTACCGAGCGTTCATCGCTGATATCAAACTGTTCTAATTGATCCGCTGGTTTCCCATAACCACCGGGCGCAGTAGAACTACCGGCACTCATATGGGTAATGCCCAGTGGCATGAGATTATTTCGAAATTGCTTTGTTTCACGGGTGGATAAGCTGATTTCTAAAGTTTCACTGAATAATCTAAATGCACAGACTAATTGAACTAGTCCTGTGTCGGATATTGGCATTTTAGCCTCAATTCCCCCCGTACAAGGTCGTAACCGTGGCAATGAAATACTATATTTACTGCGCCAATAGCGGTTTTCTAGATAGGCTAGATGATGCCCCATTAGTAGTGCGTCGACACGCCAGTCGTCTAAGCCTAACAACACCCCTAAGCCAATTTTATCCACATTCCCCTGAGCGACTCTATCCGGACTGTCTAAACGGTACAAAAAATCCGACTTTTTGCCTCGAGTATGATGTTTTGCGTAGGTAACGGGGTGATAGGTTTCTTGGTACAGCAAGACTCCATCTAATCCTAGGCCAACTAGTTGTTTGTATTGCTCGGTTTGCAAAGGTTGCACTTCTATTGAGACATGGCTGAATTGACTTTTACATTGAGGTAATACCTGCGCGAAATAGTCTATGCCTACTTTACTTTCATGTTCTCCTGTAACCAACAATAGAGAATCGAAACCGCGATCTTTAAGAATATTGATTTCTTGCGCTATCTCTTGGGTAGATAACACTTTTCGTTTGATTTTATTGCTTAGGGTAAAACCACAGTAATCGCATTCATTTGCACACAAGTTAGACAGATACATGGGCGCAAACAGCTGAATATTATGACCAAAGCGTTGTAAGGTAATTGCTTTGGCTTGCTGCGCCATTTGTTCCAGATAGGGAGTGGCTGCTGGCGACAATAACACCATTAAAGCATGAAGATTTCCCCTTGGATGTTGCAATGCTCGCTCAACATCTCTGGTGGTGGCGCTATGTAACGCCAGTTGTAAGGCGGTTAAATCTAATTGTTTATATATATCAACAAAGCTCATTTAAAAACCCCGTTAATGGACTGGTGTGGCTGGCTTGGTTCGAAACCCGTGCTAACCCCGCATGATAAGTTTTGCGTCCAGTGATAACGGCGTGACGAAAACACTGTGCGATAGTGACAGGTTGTTGGCTTGAAGCAATCGCGGTATTAACTAATACGGCATCGGCGCCCATTTCCATTGCCGCAGTGGCATCTGAAGGACTACCTAGGCCTGCATCGATGACTACAGGTACTTTAGCTTGTTCAATAATGATCTGTAAGAATGCTTTGGTCAGTAAACCTTGATTACTACCAATGGGACTTGCTAGTGGCATTACAGCTGCACAACCAACTTCCTCTAGACGCCGACACAACACGGGGTCTGCGTGTACGTAAGGCATCACAACAAACCCCTGTTTCACCAAGGTTTCTGCGGCTTTTAGGGTTTCTATGGGATCGGGCATTAAATATTTGGGATCTGGGTGAATTTCCAATTTTATCCAGTGGGTGTGTAACACCTCACGGGCAAGTTGAGCGGCGAAAATAGCTTCTTGTGCATTTCGGGCCCCTGATGTATTGGGTAATAACTTCACTCCCATCTTTGTTAAGGGTTCTATTAGATTGTCGGTGCCATGTTTTAAATCAATACGTTTCATCGCCAGAGTGACTAACTCTGTTCCTGATGCGTGCAATGCATCTAACATCACCTGACTACTGGAAAATTTTCCGGTGCCACTAAATAAACGCGAAGAAAAACGCTGTCCTGCTATTGTTAACATTCCTCAACCTCCCGCCACAGCGCTAAATATTTCAATGTGATCATTTTCATGACAGATAGTTATCTGCCACAGGCTTTGCGGCACCAAATGTTGATTGTGAACTGCCGCAATGTTGTCTAATTTAGCAGCAAGTGATGGCATACCAAGCTCTAAAACCTGTTGTAAATTACTATTTTTTTCGACCTGTAAAGGGCGTTCATTTAGATAAAGGGTGATCATAAGGTTACCTCGCATTGAGTGGTTTGAAGCGGCGGGGAAAGTTGATTTTGTGGGCGCTTCGGCCAATGTCCACAGGTTTTGCAATGTGGATCTCGGTGACGAATTAGCTGACGCCAGCTTAGTTGTAAGCCATCAAAAATGTGCATATATTTAAGCTCTGTATCAAGCTTTAACATATGTTTGATAGTCGCCAGCGCCTGCATACTGGCCATGATGCCAACGCTAGGACCAAGTACCCCTAAATTAGCACAGCCTTGGGTGCTTGAATTGCTGGTGAAAAAGCAGTTGTAACAGCCTCTTTGAGGGGCGACTTGGCCATCAATCACCAATAGTTGACCGGAAAAAACTGCTACTGATGCGCTAATCAACGGGATAAAGTGAGCTGCACACCAAGCATTAATTAATTGCCGCGTGGGCATGTTGTCTGAACAATCAAGTATGCTTAACTGACCAGTTCGGTGGGCTTGTTGCAGGTCAACATTGTTATGCAATAAATGCTGAGCAAAGGTTTGGGTAAACTTTTGACAGTAATAACGTACTTGTGTATCACGATTCATTGCGGTGATTTTTTCAGCCGCACAAATGACTTTATGTGTGCCAATGGAGCTCGCATCAAACAGAATTTGTCTAGGCAGGTTCGACAATTCAACCACATCGTCATCAATGAGGTAAAGATGCCCGATTCCCGCAGCACTTAATTGCTGACTGACATGACAGCCTAGTCCCCCCATACCCACCACGATAACATGTTGATTGAGCAAATTCTGCTGGCCATGCTCGCCAACTTGAGACAATAATATTTGTCGGTAATATTGAATAAACTGATTGTCGCTCAAGGTATCAGTCGTATCTTTGTTTGTGCTGACGTTTATGTTTTTGTTTGTCATCACATTGCCTGCCATATTTGTTGCAGTTTTTGCCAGCTTTTTCCTGGCTCACTTGCTTTTTCGATGGCGCGCACAACGGCGACGTCGGCCACTTGAGTTTGTTTTAATGCACGAAGGTTAGTGTGATCTATGCCACCAATGGCGACAAGGGGCATGCGATCACCCATCAAGGTGCAATACTTTTCAAGTTTATTCAGTCCTTGAGGTTGAGAAGGCATTGATTTGGTTGGCGTGCTAAAGATATGGCCGATGGCCAAATAACTGGGCGACATTTGTTGCGCCAGCAACAATTCAAAATATCCATGGGAGGACAATCCCAATGCTAAACCGGCCTCTGCGATTTGCGACAAGTCTGCTTGCAATAAATCTTCTTGGCCCAAATGCACGCCAAATGCCCCATGTTTAATCGCCAATTGCCAATGGTCATTAATAAATACCTGCGCTTGATATTGCCGACCTAACGCAACTGCCGCTTGTATGGCCTGTTCAAGTTGCTGTTCAGAGTAAACAACACTAGATGAGTTTTTCAAACGTAATTGCACGGTCCGTGCCCCGCCTTTTAATACGTCTTTGAGTATATTTATGGACTGGGTCACTGGATAGACCTGCAAGGGCTGCTGGACGTTGGCAAAACTAAGCTCATTGGCTTGGTTTATGTTTGGATATTTAGGCACAATGATCTTGGCAAAGTGCTCCAGATTTTGCGGCCAGCCTTTACGCGCTAAAACTCCCGGTCCTTTGCCTACCGGGTATGCATAGGTTAGTCCTTGATGCACATATGCTTTGGCAACCACAATCGCATCTAATAATGGATAGCCAACGGCCATGGCCGTGGCTATGGCGCTGGATAAGGTACAGCCGGTGCCGTGATTATGTTGGGTTACGACACGAGGGCTACTAAAGCCAATTCGCTGATGTTGGTGCTCAGGTGAGGTAAATGGAATCGCTTTAGCCGCTAACCAATCAATTGCACTGCCGTGATCTAAAGCGCTACTGTACAAAGCACTTTCTTTTGTTGCGCTGATTGCTAAAGCGGCGTTATGTGACTCACTATTTCGAACGTCTCCACCGGTGTACAGTATGTTACAGCCAAGAAAGTTGGCGAGATTGTCGAGATTTGTTAGTTCCTCCTGTTGAGCGTGATTAGGTAACTGGCTTAGTTCCAGTAATACGCCTAACTCATATCGATTAGGGGTTATCAGAGTAACGTATTTTGCCAGTTGCAAATAAGCGGAGTACGAACTTGGTTGCTTATACCTTGATAAAGTTTGACCGCTAGTAGATACCATCACAGGATCCCAAATCACTGGAATTTGCAAATTATTGGTTTGTTCATAGGATGCCAACTTGCTGGCAAGCCATTCACTGATACATCGAATTTGCTCAGCGTTGGCTAACATACCAATCTTAATTGCCGCCGGAGGAATATCTTCCAATAAGCAATCCAGTTGCTTTATGAGCATGGCTGTTTGGGTAGCGGTGATCCCTTGAACTTGTTGTGAGTTTTGAGCGGTGATGGCACTCACAACTGTGCATGCATGCCCTCCCAAGTCGTTAATGGTTAGACTATCAGCCTGAATGCCAGCGCCACCGCCACTATCTGAGCCAGCAATAGACCAAACAATGGGGCGAGTAGCAGACTGCAACTTATTCGAGTCGATGTTCGTGCTTACATTGCTCGTGCTTACATAAACACCCATGATTTATTCAGACTCCCGAACGGTTTGTTCATTGATGGGGGTATAGACCTGAGCACCTTGGGCTTTAAATTCTTTCGATTTTTGAAGCATTGCAGATGCTATTTCCTGCGGACTCAATCCAGCTTTGCTCAATTGCAAACGTGAGGCATCTTGCTCTATCTGAACTTGTTGTTTGGCGGCATATTCGCGCACGTCTTGAGTAATTTTCATGGAGCAGAATTTAGGCCCGCACATGGAACAAAAATGTGCCACCTTGGCAGACTCTTGGGGTAAGCTTTCGTCGTGATAACGTCTTGCAGTATCGGGATCTAAACCAAGGTTGTATTGGTCTTCCCAACGGAATTCGAAACGAGCTTTCGATAGCGCATTGTCGCGGATCTGTGCGCCTAAGTGGCCCTTGGCCACATCAGCCGCATGAGCAGCAATTTTATAGGCAATCAAACCCTGTTTAACATCTTCCTTATTGGGTAACCCTAAATGCTCTTTAGGAGTGACATAACACAACATGGCTACCCCATACCAACCTATCATCGCTGCGCCAATTCCAGAGGTAAAGTGATCGTAGCCTGGAGCTATGTCGGTTGTTTGCGGGCCAAGGGTATAAAAAGGCGCTTCGCTACAAATTTGCAATTGTTTGTCCATGTTCTCTTTGATCAATTGCATTGGAATGTGGCCTGGGCCTTCAACTATGGTTTGCACGTCATATTGCCAAGCTATTTTGACTAACTCTCCCAAGGTTTCTAACTCGGAAAATTGTGCTTCATCGTTAGCATCGGCGATACACCCAGGGCGCATACCATCGCCTAATGACAGAGAGACATCATAGGCGGCGCATATTTCGCAGATTTCCTGAAAATGCTCATATAAAAAGCTTTCTTGGTGATGGAATAAACACCATTTCGCCATAATCGAACCGCCCCGTGACACTATGCCCGTCAAGCGCTTCGCGGTCATTGGTACGTAACGCAGCAATACCCCAGCGTGGATAGTAAAGTAGTCTACTCCTTGCTCAGCCTGTTCTATCAATGTGTCACGGAAGACTTCCCATGTGAGGTCTTCGGCCACGCCATTTACTTTTTCCAGCGCTTGGTAAATAGGAACTGTGCCAATAGGGACAGGGGAATTACGAATAATCCATTCACGGGTTTCGTGGATATAGCGTCCCGTGGATAAGTCCATTACTGTGTCAGCTCCCCAGCGTGTTGACCAAACTAATTTTTCAACTTCTTCTTCGATGGAAGAAGTAACCGCAGAGTTTCCAATATTGGCATTCACTTTAACTAAAAAATTACGTCCAATGATCATAGGTTCGGATTCAGGATGGTTAATATTGGCTGGGATAATGGCACGTCCTCGTGCTACTTCTTGGCGCACAAATTCTGCGGTGATAGGTTGTCCCACTAGAGCACCGAAGGCATTACCTTGGGCTTTTTGACGCAAAACAGGGTCTGTTACATCTTCTCTGGCCATATTTTCACGGATTGCAATATATTCCATTTCTGGAGTAATGATTCCCGCTTTGGCATAGTGCATTTGAGTTACACGTTTGCCAGATTTGGCTTTTAATGGTTTCACTGAGCGGTTGAACCTCAAGTGCTCGAAACCATCGTCGGCGATGCGCTCTTGACTGAACTCAGAGCTGACTTGCTTTAACTGTTCAACGTCTTGCCGTTGCAGGATCCAGTCGCGACGCAGTTTGTTTAAACCTTGGTGTAAATTGATTTGAGCCTTAGGATCCGAATAGGGTCCTGTGCAGTCATACACCAGAATATCCGGATTTTGTTGGGTGATAGGGGCCTCTTTACTGCCACCTAAAATCGTATCTGTTTGTGTTATTGCGCGCATACCCACACGAATATCGTGTTGCTTGCCTGATAAATATATTTTGTTCGAATTGGGGTAGGAAAAAGGTGTAAAGTTATCTATAAATTGTTTCGCATTAGCGCGAGCTTGACGACGATTTGACATTAGCAATCTCTCATATTGTTAAAAAATGAAGTTGCTTGTCTGGAGAGGTTTGGTGTTGAAAAGCGCCAATTATCTTAATAAGGGCAGATTGCGTCTAACAACCTAGAATAGCCCCCAAATTGGCAAAATAAGCGGTAAGATTAAGCCGCAATAAAAGCGCCTTAATGGTTACAGCGTTACGCTTGTTTCCTTCGCGGGTACTAGCCCGATCAGGTTCAACGGATCCCGAATAAACGGTCTCAGCCCACACAACTTAGTCAACTAAATCGTGCTAGCACTCCGACAAGAGTGCAGTAATATAAACACATTCATTTGATTTAACAAGTAGAACCAGTGAGCAATAAACTTCCCTCCCAAAAACAACGGCGAAGTTAGGGTTACGCTGTGTGAGCCGTCCTAAATACTGTTGACACTTTTCAAATTGGTTTGGGACAGTGCAATGAAATTTCCGTTAAAACTACTCGAGGTGACTATTTCCGCGGTTTTAAATTGGCGGTTGTCGACCAAATGGGAAAGGCGAATTATTACTCTACAAACCACAAAATCTCGAGCAAGCAAAGGTTATGCTGG
Organism: Alteromonas sp. M12; assembly: GCF_037478005.1. Classification (NCBI taxonomy): domain Bacteria; kingdom Pseudomonadati; phylum Pseudomonadota; class Gammaproteobacteria; order Alteromonadales; family Alteromonadaceae; genus Alteromonas; species Alteromonas sp. M12. The sequence goes on from NZ_CP144164.1 coordinate 4,269,539, forward strand.
CTGAACTTGTTGAGACATAGCATAGTCGACGACGACACTTGGCCGTTAAATACAAAACGCCCGATGAAATTCACCGGGCGTTTCAAATGAAATAAGAATCAACCTATTTCAGGACTAGTCACTTAATTATACAATTATTGAGGCGTTCTCAATACCATCAAACGTAGCTCTGTCATGTCTTCAATAGCAAAGCGAATACCTTCACGACCTAATCCAGACTCTTTAACACCACCATATGGCATGTTGTCTACTCGCCAGCTTGGAACATCACCAATTACGACACCACCAACATCTAACACATCCCATGCTTTATGCGCTTTATAGATATCTCGCGTGAAAACACCCGCTTGCAGGCCAAATTGGCTATTGTTAATTTCTTCTAGAGCATCGTCATAATCACTAAAAGGAGCGATAATTGATACTGGGCCAAAGGCCTCATCAGCGCTAATGCTGGCATCGCTTGGTACGTTTTCTAACACAGTTGCCTGCAGCATAGCTCCGTCACGTTTGCCACCACATAATACACTAGCACCTTTAGATTTGGCTTCGGCAATCCAGTCATCAAGACGAGTTGCTTCAGATTCTGAAATCATAGGGCCGATAAATGTATCTTCACTTAGCGGATCGCCATGCACCAAATTCGCGACTTTTTCGACGTAACGCTTTTTAAAATCAGCATAAATAGATTCATGCACTAATACTCGCTGCACACTAATACAACTTTGACCAGACTGGTAATAAGCTCCAAATACAATGCGTTCAATGGCATCATCTAAATCAGTATCATGATCAACAATACAACCAGCGTTACCACCTAGTTCAAGTATTACCGGCTTCTTGCCTGCGCGAGCTTTAAGATCCCAACCCACATCAGGAGAACCGGTGAAACTAAGTAACTTAAATCTGTCATCGGTTGTAAACAGATCAGCTCCGTCACGACTACAAGGCAAGATTGAAAACGCACCTTCTGGCAAATCAGTTTCAGCCAAGATTTCGCCAATAATCAATGCACCTAATGGCGTGCGACTTGCTGGTTTCAACACAAAAGCACAACCAACAGCCAATGCAGGAGCAACTTTGTGAGCCGCTAAATTCAACGGAAAGTTAAACGGGGAAATAAATGAACATGGACCAATCGGAACTTTTTTATACATCCCCTGATAGCCTTTGGCGCGAGGGGTAATTTCCAAATTCATCACTTCGCCACTGATTCTGACGGATTCTTCAGCCGCAATACGGAAAGTATCAATTAAGCGCGTCACTTCGCCTCGAGCATCTTTAATTGGCTTACCGGCTTCAATACACAAAGCATATGCCAGCTCTTCAAAGCGCTCTTCAAAACGTTTTATACAGTGATTTAATATCGCTTGACGCTCGTATGGCTTCATTGCCGTTAACGCAGCTTGGCTTTTATCTGCAGCTTCAATTGCTTGGTCAATCACATCAGCTTTGGCCATTGCCACTGTAGTAGCAGCTTCGCCTGTGTACTTGTTAGTTACAACTAAATCTTGATTGGCATAAACGGCTTTATTCGCTAAATAATAAGGATAAGCTTTTTGTAACATGGTTGTTCCTATAGTTTTTGGCTAAGTTCGCGAATGGTTTTATTTAATGTTTGGTCATTCAAAGAATAGTCAACAGGCACATCAATTAGATGTACAGCTGGCTCAGCTAAACAAGCCTGTACTCTTGGTAACAATTCTTCGGCTGAATCAATCCGCCAGCCTTTGGCACCATAGCTTTGAGCGTATTTAACAAAATCGGGATTACCGTAATCCAAACCAAAATTATCAAACTCCATATGCGCTTGTTTCCATTTGATCATTCCATACGCATCGTCACGTAGAATAATCACCACTATATGCAATTTAAGGCGCACTGCGGTTTCCATTTCTTGACTATTCATCATGAAACCACCATCACCACACACGGTAATAACCGATTTATCGGGGTTTACAATCTTAGCCGCCATAGCTGACGGCAGCCCTGCCCCCATTGTTGCCAAAGCATTATCAAGCAACAATGTATTGGGTAGATAAGCAGGATAGTTCCTAGCAAACCAAATTTTATATACGCCGTTATCGAGGGTCACTATGCCGTCTTTTGGCATTGCGGTACGAATATCTCGTACAAAACGTTCCGGCAATATAGGGAAACGGTCATCATCTTCTGACACTTTACGATGAGCAATGTATGCATCATGAACATCGCTATAAAAATCAAGTTTCCAATTATTGGATGGCGTAATTTTTTGTTTAATTTGCCAAATGCTATTGGCAATATCACCGACCACTTCCAATTGAGGGAAATACACAGGATCAACCGCAGCGGAGGCGAAATTAATATGAATGACTTTTTTGCCATCATTACCCATGAAAAATGGCGGCTTCTCTACCACGTCATGACCGACGTTAATGATCAAATCAGCGCGTGAAATCACTCGGTGTACAAAGTCACCATCGGATAATGCGGTATTGCCCATGAACAATTTACCGCTTTCATCTAAAACCCCTTTCCCCATCTGTGTGGTGATGTAAGGAATACCGGTTTTTTCAACAAACTCTTTGAGCATCTTAGCGGTGAGTTTACGGTTTGCAGCAGCACCAATGAGTAAAACCGGTGACTTAGCTGTCTCTATCATGTTAACCGCACCGTCAATCGACTTATCTTCAGCGATGGGACGTCTTACGGCGCTAGCTTTGATTAATTTTGCGTTGGTTTTTTCAGCGGCAATATCTTCCGGCAATTCAATGTGAACAGCACCAGGACGCTCTTCATGGGCCAATCGAAATGCTTCACGAACTATGGATGGAATGCGATCACCACTCACCACTTGGGTGGTGTATTTGGTTAAAGGACGCATCATATCAACCGCATCTATTACCTGAAAGCGACCTTGTTTACTGGTTTTAATTGGTTTTTGGCCAGTAATCATCAACATCGGCATAGCACCAAGTTGCGCATAAGCTGCTGGTGTCACTAGGTTAGTCGCACCAGGGCCAAGGGTGGATAAACACACACCGACTTTTCCAGTTAAACGGCCATATGTTGCGGCCATGAAGCCTGCACCTTGCTCATGTCTGGTAAGAATTAGTTTGATAGGTGACTTTCTTAAGGATTCTAATAAATCGAGGTTTTCTTCGCCAGGGATACCGAATACGTATTCGACCCCTTCCGCTTCTAATGCTTGTACAAATAAATCTGATGCTTTCATATTTTTCCCATTAGATTATTGGCAAGAACTACTAGTGTAAATCTTTAAAGATAGTCCATCATTCCCATCAAGCTAAATAACAGATATTTTCCAGCCATTCAGATTTAACGCTTTAAGGGTTCGAGATTGTTCAGCATAGCTGATTGATTGTCACTCGAACGACTACTCGTTATTTTGTAGTAGATCTCATTAAATGTTGGTTTTCGTAATTATTCTCAAAAACAAGATTGAGTGTACACACAGAACTGATTGAACTTAAATGTTTAAATGTGATTACTTTAATCGATTAATTATATCAAACGAAAAAAACCACAAAACAGATTGTCAGGCGAGTTACTTTGCGGTCTTAGGTGGATTAACTTTGACAGGTCCTGCACTTTTGTTTTTATCTCGATTGCCCATTAAGCCTATGTATCTAACAAATACATTGCTCAAGTACTTTTCGGAATTAAATCCTAGTCGCTTGGCCACACTAGTCACCTTTTGATCAGTGCGCATAAGCACCTTTTTCGCGTATTCCAATCGATAATGATAGACAAATGCACGAAAATTTCGTTTCAACACGAATCTGGTGGCCAATGCTAAGGCAGCGGGTTCTACTTGTGCTGCGTCTGCAACCTGTTTAATACGAAGTCCTTTGCGTTTATAGGCTTTATGCTGAATGATCGCTTTTTCCGCTTGTTTTAAAGTATGCCTGAGCTGATCCTCAGAGTAGTTCCCTTTATCCATTTGTGAATAGGCAAAAGGTGTGGGAGAGTATTTTCGGTTTTGCACCAGAAGTAATATCAAATACAAACATCCAGTCGCATTTAGCATATTCACTAAGGTTTGCCATTGCACAATGATAGGCAACAAATCAAAGGCGGCTAAGCCGATGACACAAATAGATAAAAATGCGGTAAACATTAATACATAACAGCCGTTGCTGGTAAAACGCATTTCGAAAATATCGATATCAACTACTTGATCTGATAAGTAATAATGATAAGAAGCAAGGTATTCAGCGGCGTGAACCGCAAAACTTAATGTCACGAAGGCGCTGAATAAATAGGTCGCATAGAACGGCCAATTTAGCAATATGTCACCCATCGGCGGCGACTGTAGCATCCCAATTCTGAGCTCCGTTGGTGCTAACCAAAGTGGTAACTGGCCAGCTAAAAGCAGCACTGTGGGTATAAAAAATAGGACATTATTATTGGCAAACTTTGCCAACGTAAGTTGTCGGATACTCAGTACTAAACAGGCAATGATTAACGCCGAAAAGAATGGCGAGGAGCCTACCAAAAAATTAAGTTGAGATTGATATCCTGATAACTTTAACCACTCGTCTAAAAGTAGCAATGGCCACACCAAGATGGCGGTTAAAATTAATTTGGCGTGGGGAAATTGCTCGTAACGAACCCAGACTAAAATAAGCCCAATAAACCAGCCAACTAGCATTGAGCTAATCGCGATTTGATAGAGACTCATATCACCCATTACGTATTCACCAATATGTTTCCATAGACATTGCCACTCCTTTACTTAACTCTATAACGGTCAGAAGACTGTTTTTCTTAACCTCACTCCATTGCAAAAGCTCAGATTTATCTTCCACATCTGAATCCAATAGCTTGGTTTGAAACACATTGAGTTTGCGTAATTCCTGTATGCCTTCCAACACATCGCTCCAAGGATCAAGAAATGGCTGGCGTCGATAGTTATCCAAACATGACCCTAACAGCAAATCCGTGTTTAACGCACTAAGTAATTGTTCATAATGTTGCAGATACTCTTCCATGCTGCCAACATCGGCGTTGATACCAGCCAATACGCTCTGCCATTTTTGCTGCAAAACTGCCTCTGCATGTTCTTTTAGCGGTTTAGTGTGGGCATCAGATTTTTGTCGCCAAGGACAAGTCACAAGTAGTCGCGATAAACCAAGTTGCAATAACGAATTATCTTGGTGGGTAATTAAATAATGGGGACGAGATAGATTTAGTGTTCCATCTTGTAATCCTCGTAAATAACTGACCAATGCATCATGCTGAGCTAAACGTTTACTATACATTCCGCGTTTTGAACGTAACGCTCGAATACTTTTTAACTGTTCAATCCAAGCCCACTTATTTAACCGCAAGTTAAGCGCTCTGCTGAGATCTTCTATGGCTTTGCATTGGAGCGCTTTGGAATATATGTGCACACAATCTCTGGTTAATCGCAAACCTACGTATATATCAATTAAATCAGTGACTTTTTTGGTTTGCATGTAGCGATATTCAGCTTTTTGCCAGAACGACAACGCGTAGCCTAAGCCTTTAATAAAGCCGCTTTCACAATCATCCGAATCTGATAAAGTGACACTGCTAATTTTTTGAGGTTCTGGCGCAAGAGCATTACGGGCAAGGGTAAAGCCGCGCCCTGCTTTACTTAAATTACACAATTGACTAGGTGCTAAAGTTGCCATTTTTTCTGCGATATCAAATAGCACGGCAACATCACCACTTTTCAGTTCCAACTCTATTTCACAAATGTCGGCGCTATTATCGGCAGTGCTTACTGAGCCTTTATCCAACACCAATTCTACATCAGTGCCGTCGGATAACCGCAGTAAATAGGCTTTACGTTTAAAGTCAGTGTGAAAAATCTGGATGATCTTTTCTTGTAGTTCAGCAACTGAAATATCTCGAGGCCAAATACTGGGATCAAATAATTCTAAAGAGGGAGACAATGAATCTATGGAAACATTATATTCAGGGCGCTGATGCAAACCGCCGATACTTTTGCCAGCAGTCTTAACCGTTTGTTCAATACCTTTATCACTACTTCGAACCCGTAACCCTATGCCATTCGCACTTAACAACCATTCAGGAGTATCAAAGTATTGATTAAACAAGGTAAATTCGGACGTTTCAATATTCGCTGAAAACTGTCCCAAGGTCGATAATAAGTCAGATTCGTCAATGCCATCGGGCAATAACAACTTTAATTCAATTTCTTTTTCCATTAAAACACATGTCCAATGAGAGGATAAATTAGCGGGTAATCAATGGCATAAACAATACTCCGAACAACAAACCAAGGCAATCAATCAAACCATGACTTGCCTTTGGGAATACAAGACCATACCATTTGTCTAAATTTATATTTAACATTGATGAATTATGGGCAAGCTTTCAACCACAATTTTTATTATTTTCACGTTGGCAATTAGCAACGTAAGTGCACAGCAAGAACCTAACGACAGCTCTGGTGATATTCGCTATATCACTGACGACCTATCTGCATTTATGCATACCGGTCCGACTAGGAATTACCGTATTCTAGGCTCGATTACAGCCGGTACACGTATTACGGTTTTACAAGAGAATAAAGAGACTGGATTCACCGAAGTGATCGATGATAAACAGCGCACTGGGTGGGTAGAATCTCAGTATGTTAGCAATGAGCAAAGCATTCGTGAACTCGTTCCCGGACTGCAACAGAGTGCCAAACAATCTACCTCTCAAATTGCGCAACTTAACAAATCAAATGATTTATTGAGTCAGCAGCTTTCTGATTTAACTAGCCAAAACAAGGTGTTAGTTAAAGACTTAGAAAGTCAAAAGAAAGAAACTCAGAAACTGCAAAGAGAACTAGATATGCTAGATCAAAGTGCCCAAATGAAGTGGTTCACTCGAGGCGGCATTATCGCGTTAGTGAGTATTCTGCTGGGTGTAATCATTGCCTATTTACCGAAAAAGCGTAAACGCAGTGACCAATGGATGTAATTATTTAGTATGAAAAATGCACTCCTTAAACGGAGTGCATTGATGTTTGATCCCAACGCCAATCTTCAGCGTAATATCCTTTTAGTATCGAACCGACGCTTCTTCTTCCAAAGTGGTATAAACACGTCTACATTTTGACTGTATTTACACTCTATCAATCTATACACTCGCCCGATTATTAATCGCTAATCCCTTAACGGAGGTACAGTATGCTTTTTCAAGGTAATTTGGTTACTAGTTGTCCAATTCGACAAAAGATAAGAGATTTTTATCGTATAGACGAAAATTTGGCTGTGGATCATATTCTGCCTGATGCAGAAGTATCTGTCGGAGCCCGCAGTCGGGCTTGGGAACGTGCTCGAAAAATGGTTTTGCGTATACGCCGTGAACAAGAGGGACACGGCGGTGTAGATGCGCTGCTAAATGAATATTCATTGTCGACGGCTGAAGGCGTCGTGCTGATGTGTTTAGCAGAAGCACTATTGCGGGTGCCCGATAAAAAATCACAAGATGCGTTAATCCGTGACAAACTTTCAAAAGGTGCTTGGAGTTCACACTTAGGCACCAGTGATTCGATTTTTGTGAACGCTTCTTCTTGGGGCTTGTTGCTAACGGGCAACATGGTCTCATATACCGATCATCGTAAACGCAACAGCATCGGTCTATTGAAAAAAACCCTTGGAAAAATGGGTGAGCCGGTAATTCGTAAAGCCATGAACATTGCGATGAAGGTAATGGGCAAACAGTTCGTCATGGGTGAAAACATTGATGATGCATTGAAACGGGCCGCCGAAAAAGAACAACAAGGTTATGTGTATTCATATGACATGCTTGGTGAAGGGGCGCGCACCGCTAAGGACGCTCAGGCATATTACGATGCTTATGAAGAAGCTATTCATGCAATTGGTAAAGCTGCCAACAAAAAGGGGCCTAAGCGCAGCCCGGGTATTTCAGTAAAATTATCAGCCATTCATCCTCGTTATGAATTTACCAATCGTGAAGAAGTGTTGGAGGTCATTCCTAAACTTTTAAAACAACTATGTATGTTGTGCAAAGATTATGACATTGGTTTAACGGTAGATGCAGAAGAAGCAGATCGTTTAGATATCTCGTTAGATATCATTGAAAAAGTATTTTCAGATCCAGATTTAGGTGATTGGAGCGGCTTCGGTTTAGCTGTTCAGGCATACCAGAAACGCTCTTTATATGTACTTGATTGGCTCAGAGACTTAACCTTAAAAACGGGTCGCACTATGATGGTACGACTAGTGAAGGGTGCCTATTGGGATACGGAAATAAAAAATGCCCAACAAGCTGGTTTGGAACACTTTCCGGTCTTTACTCGTAAATCATCCACAGATGTTTCATACCACGCCTGTGCAAACCGCTTGTTAGCTTACAAAGACACCATATACCCGCAATTTGCTACGCATAACGCATACACAGCTTCGGTTATTCTAGAACTGGCTGGAGACGATAAAGAAGGTTTCGAGTTCCAATGTCTTCATGGCATGGGCGATAGTTTATATGACCAAATTGTGGTTGAAGAAAAAGTACAATGTCGTGTTTACGCTCCCGTTGGTGAACATGAAGATTTGTTAGCCTATTTAGTCAGAAGACTATTGGAAAATGGGGCTAACTCATCGTTTGTAAACGCCATTGTAGATGACAGCAAACCGGTTGAAGACTTGCTCGAAGATCCGGTTGAAAAAACCCAACGATTAAAATTCAAATATAACCAGCAAATTCTTAAACCGATAGATTTATACGGTGCTGAACGGGCTAATTCGAAAGGCCTAGATTTAACCGATATCAATCATATTGCGCCGCTTAAATTAGCCCTTGATCGTTGGCAGTCAGAAAATTGTGTTGCTCAGCCAGAAGAAAATGAGACCATCCATGTGGTTCGAAATCCAGCCAAGCAAGATGAAGCTATCGGCCACTTGGTGTATGACTCACCTGAGCAAATAAAACATAAGTTGGAATTAGCCGAACGCGCTTTTCAAAAGTGGTCAAACACGCCCGTCGAAACCAGAGCAGAAATATTAAGACGCACTGCTGACGCACTTGAGCGTAACTCCGATGAATTAATGGCATTATGCTTAAAAGAAGCGGGGAAAATAGCCCAAGACGCCATCGATGAGATTCGTGAAGCCGTTGATTTTTGTCGCTATTATGCAGCAAGAGCTGAAGAGTTATCTGAAGATAATCGACTTAGCCCTCGGGGTGTAGTGCTGTGCATAAGCCCTTGGAACTTCCCGTTAGCCATTTTCTTAGGGCAAGTAGTTGCGGCTTTGGTTACAGGAAATACGGTACTCGCCAAACCTGCAGAACAAACCAGTTTGATCGCCATTCGAGCGGTGGAACTGATGGAAAACGTTGGACTTCCAAAAGGTACATTGCAAACCCTTGTGAATAAAGGTCCGGTTATTGGCGATGTGCTACTCCCTGATTCACGGATTAAAGCAGTGATATTTACCGGCTCAACGCAAACCGGTAGCTTAATCGCCAAAGAACTAGCTAACAGAGGCACTGAACAGGTGCCACTGATTGCAGAAACTGGTGGTCAAAACTGCATGATTGTTGATTCAACAGCGCTGCCAGAACAAGTTATTGATGATGTTATCGCATCTGGATTTCAAAGTGCCGGACAACGTTGTTCCGCATTGCGAGTATTATTTTTACAAGAAGACATTGCCGATACCATTATTGAAATGTTAATTGGTGCCATGCAAGAGCTAAGAGTCGGCGACCCATCCATGCTATCTCCGGATATTGGTCCTGTTATTGACCAAAAAGCGCTAAACAGTCTGCAGCAGCATGTTACTGATATGCAAGGAAAAGCGAAGTTACTTTACGACGCACCTTTGCCGGAAGATTGTAAAAACGGTTTCTATTTCACACCTAAATTATATGAAATTGATCACATCGATGTGTTAACCCGAGAAGTGTTTGGTCCTTGTGTGCACATTGTTCGCTTTAAAGAAAAAGACACCCTTAATGTCATTCAACAAATTAATGGAACAGGCTTTGGCTTAACCATGGGCGTGCACTCAAGAATTGATGAAAAGGCCATGGAATTAGGTCGCTTGTCCCGTGCAGGTAATGTGTACATCAACCGCAATATGATTGGTGCGATTGTTGGTGTTCAACCTTTTGGCGGCAGAGGACTGTCCGGCACTGGACCTAAAGCAGGTGGCCCTAATTATCTACCTAGATTGATGATCGAAAAAGCCACTCCGTTGAAGAGTGAAATCAAAGATGAATTACAAATTCAACAAGTTTTTGAAGCATCAGGGATTGATGAAAGCGGTGCGCTGAAAATAATGAATAATGCCGCAGAGGCAGAATTTGATTGGCGTTCGACTAATCTTACTTCTCGTATTTCTTGGGTTCGACAGCTACTTGCTAAGCTAGCAAGAGTCGATATTCTCGATGATTTGGCTGAAGATTTAGATCAAACTTTAGCGGTTTCTAGAGCTCAACTGATTAAAATTCAAAAAATGCTCAAAGCGCCTACTGAGTTGCCAGGACCAACAGGTGAATCCAATACCCTCTATCTAGAACCAAGAGGAGTGCTGTTATGTTATGCCGATGAGCAGGTAACATTTGAATATTGGGCATTATCTATTGTAACGGCGTTGGCTACAGGTAACGTAGTAATCGCGGTTGTTTCTGATTTGTTTTACGATGAAGCCACCGAATTCGTTAACAAATGGCGTTCAATTGGCGCACCAGAAGCGGTACTTCAGGTAGCTAAATTATCCCATTTGCAAGCGCTATTAGATGCGCCGCAACTTGCCGGTGTGGTAATAGATAGTCAAAGTCATAGCAAGGCGTATTTGGCGCAAAAATTGGCTCAGCGTGAAGGCGCTATTTTACCTGTCATCACTTCTGAGTATTCTGACAATCTTATTCAACGGTTATTAACTGAAAAAACCATTAGTATCGATACCACTGCATCTGGCGGTAACACTAAGCTAATGACCTTAGAAGAGTCAGATGATTAATTTGCTATTTGCGGCATAATTATCACAAAAAACAATGAACCCAAACCTGTGAGCCCTGTCTCACAGGTTTTCTGGGTTATTTTTACTCAGTTAATGCATTTTTAGCTTGGCTGCTATATTCACTCTAGTGACAGCCTAGTTTGTGTGATTGCACTTTCAATCGAAAATTATTATTCATACAAGGAGTTTGCACGTGTTTGTTTTCGCAAAATTATTGAAGGCCTTACATTCAGATGCCGGCCCTTGGTCCCTAGCCTTTGGCATTATGTTAGGAATGATTTTCGGTCTAACCCCACTGATTAAACTGCACAATCTGATCATTTTATTTGTGGTGTTATTTTGTCGAGTCAACCTTTCCACATTTATCCTTTCCTGGGGCGTGTTTTCAGCATTAGCGCTAATACTCGATCCGATGATGATGAACATCGGCGAAGCCATTTTAACCAGCGAAAATTTACAGAGCATATGGACGAGTTTTTATAACACTGGATTTGGCCGGCTAAGTCAGTTCTACAACACCTTGACCATGGGCAGTCTGGCGCTGAGTTTGGCATTATCACCTTTGGTACTTATTGTGAGTCGTATATTAGTCGTCAAATACCGTGAACACTTTTTAGCATGGGTCGAACAATGGCGAATATTACAAATCATCAAAGGTAGCCGTGTGTATCAAATGTATCAGCGCTTTGGAGGTTAATCATGAATAAAATTATTCGTTGGCAAGGACTGGTAGGCTTTATAGCGATAGTAGGCTTAATAAGCGCTATTTTGATTCTTTTTTTAGATACATGGATAAAACTGGCAACGACCATTGGTTTGGAAGAAGTCACAGGTGCAGAAGTGAATATCGAATCTGTATCTCACAGCTTTTCGCCATTTGGGGTTACTTTTGAAAATATACAATTAACCGATCCGAATCAACCTACTCATAACCAAATTCAAGCAGACAAACTAACCGCACAAATCGAGTTAGCGCCGCTGTTATTAAACAAAATTATCATCGACGATATGACTATCTCTGGAGTGGCTTTTAGTCAACCACGAGAAACTGAAGGTAGTGTTTATAACGTTTCACGTATTGAAGCGGGAGCCAAATCGATTGTTGATCCGCAAAATATTCCCAGTGTCGACGAAATATTAGCCCGTTCACCTTTGAAAACAGACAAAGCCATAGAAGAAGTTCAGAACTCATACGCTCTACACAGTGAAAACGTAAAAGCAAAATATGCTGAACTTCCTAGTAAAGAGAAACTTCAAGATTACAAAACTGAAATAGAGTCTCTTACCCAAACAGATTATAAAGATCCAATTAAACTTGCTGCCGCTAAAAAACAATTCGATGCCCTACGGGAAGAAATCAACCTAGATAAACAAAAGATTGAGGCCTTCAACGAGGCAGTAAAAGCTGCACAAAAAGATTTATCTCCCAAGTTAGCCGAACTGAAATCTGCTCCAGGGCAAGATTATAAGCAATTGCAAAATTTGATTGCCGGTGACCAAGGCGCAATTCAAGACGTTACTCGAATGATCCTTGGCGATAAAGCCGCCGTTTGGAGCAACTATCTATTAAGTGCATACCAAATCGCGGCGCCATTAATGGGCAATGCTCAAAGCGAACAGCAGCAACAGCGCGCCGAAGGTAAGTGGATTGAATTTGCTGATGCCGCTGAACTCCCAGACATCTGGGTTAAAAAAGCAGACATTTCCCTTACATGGCAACAAGAAACCATTGCTTCTAAGTGGTTAAACATCACCCACCAACATAACAGAATAGGCCAACCAACTACTTTTAAGATTGATTCAAGCACGAGTTCGTTATGGCAATCGTTGAAAGTAGACGGAGATTTTGAATTTTCAGATCTCGGTATGGTTGCACGTCAGGAGTGGGATCTGAAAGGCATTAAACTGCAGGAAATTGCGCTGCTAGAAGAACAAAAGCTATCAACCAAAGTTGAAAGTGCATTAATGGGCAGTAGCGGTAATTTAGCCGTTGCCAATGGCATAATGAAAGGCTCGGGTAACATTGACTTCAAGCAATTGAGCATGGCCGCAACAGGCACCAATAACCTAACAAAAGTGATCGCAGAAACCCTAACCGGCTTGAGCAACCTTAACATTAATACCAAGATTGCTGGCAGTTTCGAGCATCCCGATGTTTCCTTTAGTTCCGATTTAGATCAGCAAATTGGCAAAACCATGTTAACCAACCTGACAGCTGATCAAACCTCTAAACTAGGAGAATTGCGCACTAAACTTGATAGTAAAGCGCAAAATGTTTTAGGCGACAAAAATGCCCAATTAACTCAATGGATTGATTGGCAGAGTGTGGCGGATGGCGATTTGGGCAGCATGGAAGAAATGTTAAACGCGCAGTTTAATAACGTCCTTGAAAAACAAAAAGATAAGCTCAAAGATAAACTAAAAGATAAATTATTCGGCAACTAGTTATCATTCCATGGTGGGTTAGTGCTGGCTTTGGCTGTGGATTCTCGGCATAATATTGACATTATTGCAGTGGCGAGGGCAGACAAATATGAAATGGATCACGTTAATTCTCGTGAGTTTATGTTTATTACTGCAATATCGTCTTTGGTTCGGTAAAAACAGTATTCCCGATTATATTGAAATTAAACAGTTAGTCGAAGAACAACAAGCCAGAAATGCTGATTTAATCCAGCGCAACAATTTGCTTTTAGCCGACATTCACGACCTTAAAATAGGTGTCGATGCGATGGAAGAGCGGGCCAGAAATGAGCTAGGATTGATTAAACAAGGTGAGACATTTTACCGCATTCTGCCAGCTCAAGATTAAATGAGTTAAAGCAAAGCTGCCGACTCTAATTTATTGAAAATATAAAATTTGTTGGTTTGAAATCTACATAATAGATTTCAAACTAGTGCGAACTTAAACTGCAAACGACTTATGAATCCATGACTCAACATTTCCCCAGTTTTAGCGTAATTGTTCCTGCAGCAGGAGTCGGTAAACGCATGCAGGCAGACAAACCCAAGCAGTATTTGAAAATTGGCGATAAAACTGTGTTGGAACACACTGTTGAAAAGTTAATTACCCATCCTAGAGTCTCCCATATTGTTATCGCACTGGATCCGCAGGATCCTTATTTTGACTTGCTACCCTTAAGTCAGCAAGAATGGATAACGAGAGTGGACGGAGGTTCAGAGCGTGCAGATTCAGTGTTGGCCGGTTTACGCGCAGTCAATAATGCAGATTGGATTGCCGTTCACGATGCCGCTCGCCCTTGTGTCAGTCATGCTGATTTGGACCAACTTTTCAGTCTTTACGAGAAGAATAATGGTGGAGGCATACTCGCGAATACGGTTAAAGATACGATGAAACGTGCTCAACAAGCGCATCCAAATCGTGTCGCTAAAACCGTCGATAGAGATGGGCTATGGCATGCTTTAACACCGCAGTTTTTTGCACTTAAGCAACTTAGACAATCACTCACTGAAGCACTAGAGCAAGGTGTGACTATCACCGATGAAGCGTCGGCGATGGAATGGGCTGGATGGCCGGTTAATTTAGTTGAGGGAAGCGAACGCAATATTAAAATAACCCGTCCCAATGATTTAGCATTGGCGAGGTTTTATTTATCTCAGGAAAAATAGCAATGCGAATTGGTCATGGTTACGACGTACATAAATTTGGTGGTGAAGGCCCCATAGTCATTTGTGGTGAATTCATCGATTATGAAATGGGCTTGGTCGCACACTCCGACGGTGATGTTGCGCTACACGCTTTGTGTGATGCTTTATTAGGGGCCTGCGCCTTAGGTGATATTGGCAAGCATTTCCCCGACACAGACTCAGCTTATGCTGGTGCAGATAGCCGAGAATTACTAAAACATGTATATGACCTGATTCGCCAAAAAGGCTATCAATTGGCTAATTTAGATATGACGATTGTGGCACAAGCACCCAAAATGGCGCCGCATATTTCCGCCATGAGGCAGAATATTTGTAGCGATTTGCAAGTGGATATTGAACAAGTGAATGTGAAAGCCACAACCACTGAAAAACTCGGGTTTGCTGGTCGAAAAGAAGGCATAGCCTGCCACGCTGTAGTGTTATTGCAAGTAGCCAATACATGATTGCTTTGGGCACTGAGCACTGGCTGCATCAACAATCGGCGCCAACCGCATCGGGTACAATTAAATCGAGTTTCGCTGATTTTGTAGTACGTGAAGAACTCGGATACGAACTGACAGGTGAAGGTGAGCATATTCATTTGTGGGTGCAAAAAGAAGGTTTAAACACCGCTTTTGTCGCGGAACAGTTAGCCAAATTTTGCGGTCTTCCTTTGCGCGCTATTACTTATGCTGGGCGCAAAGACAAACACGCATTAACCCAGCAATGGTTCGGTGTTCATGCACCTGGGAAACAAACCTTTGAATGGCAAGACTTACAATTAGATGGTTTGCGTATCCTTGAATCTAAACGACACAACAAGAAGCTGCGAGTTGGGGCGTTAAAAGGTAATCGCTTTGAACTAGTTGTACGCGAGATAACAGATACTTCACAGTTAACCCAAAGATTAGAGTATATTCAGCAAAATGGTGTACCGAATTATTTTGGCGCCCAGCGTTTTGGTGAATCTCGCCATCATCAGGCGGGGGGAAATTTATTACTAGCACAAACGATGCTAAACGGTGAAACCATTCGCAATCGAAATAAGCGCTCAATGGCAATTTCAGCGTTACGTTCTTGGTTATTCAACGAATTTATACACCAACGGTTATTGCAAAAAACCTATGCTACGCCACTACCTGGTGAGGCCTGTATTTTAACTGGCAGCAATAGTTTTTTTATTGCTCAACAAATAGATCACGAGACACGGTTACGCTTAGAAAAAAATGATATTGTATTATCTGCGCCAATGTGGGGAACCGGTGAGCTAACCACCGAAGGTCAAGTAAAAGAATTTGAGCAACAAGTCGCAAAGCAACAACTCAACGTATGTCAATTACTTGCGGCATTGGGCTTAAAACAGGAGCGTCGAGCTATTTGCTTGAAACCACAAAATTTACAGTGGCAAATTAGCTCAGATACGCTGAATATACAATTTTCGTTGCCTGCAGGATGCTTTGCAACGTCAGTATTAAGAGAGTTAATAAATGCAAATACTGCTGAGCAATGATGATGGTTTTTTTGCCGAAGGCTTAGAAACCTTATACGCCCATTTAAGTGAACTCTATGATGTAACAGTGATCGCGCCGGAGGAAAATTGCAGCGCTTTTAGTAATGCCCTATCGATACGAAAACCGTTGCGAATCGAAAAACAAAATAACGGATTTTACGCAGTTAACGGAACTCCTTCTGACTGTGTGCATTTGGGCATAAACCAGTTTCTAGCAAAAGACCCCACCTTGGTTGTTTCTGGGATCAACCATGGCCCCAATTTAGGTGATGACGTTATCTATTCCGGCACAGTCGCGGCGGCAACAGAAGGGCGATTCATGGGTTTACCTGCTATCGCAGTGTCAATAGCAAGTCACGAATGTAAACACTTTGAAACAGCAGCCAAAGTAGTAGTAGAAATTATTCAGCGTTTGCACAAACATCCATTGCCGGCAGACCAAATTCTTAATATTAATGTACCCGATGTTCCCTACCAAGATCTGCAAGGCATCGAAGTGACTCGTCAAGGGCGTCGCCATCGGGCTGAAAGCATGGTAAAAGATAAAGACCCTCAGGGTCAGGACGTTTATTGGTATGGCGCAATAGGCCAAGAACAAGACGCAGGCCCGGGAACCGATTTTTACGCTGTGGCGCAGAACCGTTGCTCTGTCACTCCCTTGAGTGTAGATATGACAGCTTACAATAGTCTAAATGACATGAAAAAATGGTTAGATATAGAAATCACATAACAATAAGATGAAGTACAAGGAATCACATGAAACGCGCCACTAGAAAAGGTCAATCTTTAGCTCAATTGATACATGCTGAAGGAATACAGGAACAACGAGTATTGCAGGCCGTTGCCGCAACACCTCGAGAATTGTTTCTGCCAGATGCATTGCATCATAAAGCCTATGAAAACACGGCATTACCGATTGGCCAAGGGCAAACCATTTCACAACCCTACATAGTCGCTAAAATGACCGAACTTTTGCTTAGTTCTGATGCTCAAAACCATTCAGTATTAGAAATTGGCACAGGCTCAGGATATCAAACCGCTATTTTGGCGCAATTGTTCAATAAAGTGTTTAGTGTTGAACGAATTAAAGCCTTACAGTTCCAAGCTAAACGCAGAATGAATCAATTGGATTTACACAACGTATCGATGAAACATGGTGACGGCTGGAAAGGCTGGGCAAATAAAGGTCCTTTTGACGGAATTATCGTTACCGCAGCGGCTAGTCATATGCCGACGGAACTTTATCAACAACTGAATGATGGCGGCATGTTAGTGATTCCCGTTGGAACCGACGATCAAAAACTACATGTGGTCGTGCGTGATAAAGATGAGTTCAATACCACGATTGTGGAATCTGTGCGTTTTGTTCCACTCGTCGCCGGCGATATCATTTAAGGTTTGTCAATTACCAAGGAAGTAAATTAGTGAAACCAATTAGTAGAAACACTAAGCAGTTTGTTGGCCTAGGGTTAAAAGGTGCTCTGATGGGAGCTGCAGACGCTATTCCAGGCGTGTCTGGCGGAACTATCGCTTTTATGACAGGCATTTATGAAGAATTAATCTATTCTTTGAAGCAATGTGGACCTGAAGCGCTAAGTATCTTATTTAAACAAGGAATCTTAGCCGCTTGGCAACATATCAATGGCGCTTTTCTAGCGTGTGTTTTTGGTGGCATTCTAGTCAGCGTGATTAGCGCCTCACACCTTGTTATATTTTTACTCGATAGCTACCCTAGTTTACTCTGGTCATTTTTCTTTGGCTTAATTTTGGCCGCAGTTTGGTCGGTAGTGCGACATATCGACAAATGGCGTGCTAGCATATTAGTTGCTTTTCTTTGCGGGGCTATCTCGGCTTTTTACATCACTACTATAACCCCAACACATGTTGAAGCTACCAGTCTTATGGTATTCCTATCAGGCATGATCGCAATTTGTGCAATGATACTTCCAGGCATATCGGGCAGCTTTATTCTATTATTGTTAGGCATGTACATGCCCATTCTTTCTGCCGTAAAGTCCTTTCAAATTGGTACCCTAGCCCTGTTTGCTGGCGGCTGTGTGGTTGGTCTATTGTCATTTTCTCGAGTTTTACACTGGATGTTTGAAAAACATAAAACGATGACATTGGCCTTACTTGGGGGCTTTATGTTAGGTTCTTTAAACAAAGTATGGCCATGGAAACTAGTTGTGGAGAGCGTGGTCAATCGTCACGGAAAAGTTATTCCTTTAGTAGAGAACAACGTGTTACCCGCCACTTATGAGGCTGCCAGTGGACTACCAGCGCAACTGATACCTGCAATCTCTTTGATGCTTATCGGCGCTATTATGGTTGTTTTTCTAGAAAAGTTGGGGACCAAACCGGATTAATTCAGATGCAGAAGCTGGCGAGTTTATGGGCAAATAACATAAGGCGAGAACATTTCTCAGCGCTAGCTTTCATCTTACCTCTTAGTCTAACAATTGTCTTTGTATCCGCCTGCTCCAACCGCTCTACCCCTGCCCCAGTGATCGAACTCTACCAAGGGAAAGATTATCGCGACTTTGAAAAGAACGGATTCACAGGCAGCAAGTATATTGTCCAAAAAGGCGATACTTTATTTTCAATCGCTTGGTTTTCCGGAAATGACTACCGAGATATCGCCTCACAAAACAACATAACAAAGCCCTATGCAATTTATCCAGGGCAAGAATTAGTCTTAAAAACGCCACCTAAAGCAGTTCAAAAAAGAGTAAATAACCAACCTGGTCAGACCACCAAAACAAAAACAAACAGGACAGTTGACCCACCACGAAAGCAAGCGTATGGTAAAAGTAACAAAGATGTTAACAAACCTTACAAGCGGTCAGAAACCATTGAATTCCCTAGTAGAATAGAAAAATGGATTTGGCCTGCAAAAGGGAAATTAGCAACTAAATTTTCGCTTTCAGAGCAAGGCAGTCGGGGTATTGAAATCAGGGGTTCTAAAGGTGACCAAGTCGTTGCCGCCGCTGATGGCAAAGTTGTATACACTGGGAACGCTTTGAGAGGTTATGGTCAGTTGATCATAATTAAGCATTCTGAGTCTTTTTTGAGTGCTTATGCGCACAATGATGCTGTATTTGTAAAAGAACAACAGTGGATTAAGGCGGGGCAAAAAATAGCCTCCATGGGAAGTACAGGTACCGATAAAGTTAAGCTTCGTTTTGAAGTTAGGTACAGGGGCAAGTCTGTTGACCCATTGAAGTATTTACCTAGTAGATAATAACAATAAATAATAATTAGAAAGGCCTATAGGAGAAATGTGGACTAAATAAAATCTTTTAGGAGAATTGTATATGGGTGACAAAAATACCATCGTTGTAAATTTGGCTGAGCCGATTGTAAACGAAAAAGAAATCGACTCGGAATTAGCAGAAATTGAAGCCGATGATGAGAAAGATCCCATGGAAGAAATACTGGCTGGCCAAGAAGAAATCCAGAAAAACTTGGACGCCACGCAGTTGTATTTGGGTGAAATAGGTTTTTCACCTCTGTTGTCAGCAGAAGAAGAAGTGTATTTTGCACGACGCGCTTTAAAGGGAGACGAAGCCTCTCGCAAACGCATGATTGTGAGTAATTTACGTTTGGTCGTCAAAATAGCAAGACGTTACAACAATCGTGGATTGGCTTTATTAGATTTAATTGAAGAAGGTAATCTAGGACTAATTCGAGCTGTAGAAAAATTTGATCCTGAACGCGGTTTCCGCTTCTCAACCTACGCTACTTGGTGGATAAGACAAACCATCGAAAGAGCGATCATGAACCAAACCAGAACTATCCGATTACCTATCCATGTGGTAAAAGAATTAAATGTTTATCTCAGAGCATCACGGGAGCTCGCTCAGAAACTAGATCATGAACCTACTGCAGATGAAATTGCAGATTCACTTGGCAAACCCGTTGAAGACGTAACTAAAATGTTGCGATTAAACGAAAGAATCACATCTGTTGATACACCAATTGGAAGTGAGAATGATAAAGCACTACTAGATATCATTGCTGATGAAAAAGGTTACGGTCCAGAAGAAGATTTACAAGATAAAGATATCAAATGTAGCATCATTCGTTGGTTAGAAGAACTGAACCCCAAACAACGTGAAGTCTTAGCTAGACGCTTTGGATTGATGGGATACGAACCTTCTACATTAGAGGATGTTGGCGCTGAAATTGGTCTCACCAGAGAAAGGGTAAGACAAATCCAAGTTGAAGCATTACGACGCTTACGGGATATGTTAGGACACCAAGGATTAAATCTAGAAGCGCTGTTTAACAAAGATGATTAAACATCAAAATAGTAATTAAAAAGACGTCAAAATTGACGTCTTTTTGTTTTCTGTCTCTTCGCTGTATTTCACTGCAGCTACTTAGCCATTATACGACGCCAAAGCAACTGCCTATAAGGACATTCTGTATTGCGGGGGGCTTATTCGTAGTAACCTACGAATTAACCTTAGAGCTAAAGATGCGGCCTGCAACGATTTGTTTCAGGCCGAAATTTTTCGCTTAACCTGCCCTTAAACACCGGCTTAGGGGTTGGTTAATTAACCAAACTATAGTGCTGCTAATGCCGCGTCGTAATCAGGCTCGTCAGTTGTTTCAGCTACTTGTTGAGTAAACATTACCGTACCATCAGCATCGATAACCACCACTGAACGAGATAATAAACCCGCTAGTGGACCCGTTTTAAATGCGACACCATAATCATCGCCAAAAGAGCCACGGAAACTAGAACCGGTAATAACATTTTCAATACCTTCTGCACCACAGAATCTAGCCGCAGCAAAGGGTAAATCTGCTGAAACACAAATCACTTTGGTGTTATCCAGATCAGCAGCCTTTTCATTAAATTTGCGAACAGAGGTAGCACATGTGCCAGTATCGACAGACGGAAATATATTTAGAATAACTTTACTACCCGCGTAATCCGCTAAGGTAGCAGATGATAAATCAACTTTAACTAAGTTGAAATCTGGTGCTTTGCTTCCTACTGCTGGTAATTCACCAACAGTTTCAAAAGAATTGCCTTGTAATGTAACAGTTGCCATCTAACTCTCCATTTTATTGAGGATTTATTTCACAATAGACTACAGTATAGTCATCTATTGAGGCAAAAGATCATTGCTATGAAATAGAAATATGATTTTGCAGGTCTAAGATTCCAACTAGCCGATAATACAGTTAGTCATGCACAGTCGAATTTATACGTGACTAAGGACTCATTCTTTGGTTTCGCACAAACAAAGGTTACCTATGTCATCAAATTTACGTTTAGTTTTATCTGCACTCATCTCTTTTGTGTTTTATTTTGCTTGGACCTATTGGGCCAACAATATGGTCTCTGAGGATTCTAGTTTAGTATTAAGGTCGGCTATCGTTCAGGGCACGCTGAGCGCGACTATCACCTTACTTTTCACCTTTGCATTAGAAAAATCAGTGCAGAAATTTGGACAAAGTAGTTTTTCGCTTATTTTTGTTGTACCAATTATCTGTACAGTACATTCTAAAACAACCCAGAACATTGCTATCTTTAAGACCTTTAACGCTGCATTGAATCTATCTGCGCAAAAAGCCAGTGGTACTATGGTACCAGGTACACTTTTAGCACCTATTCTTCCCTTATTGGTTCAGGCCACTATTGCTATAACAGTAAATTGGTTGAATCAAACTCCCAACCTGTGGTTAACCGTTGCCCCAAGTATTTTTTTTACTGGTGTATATGGTTACGTTTATACCTTCACGTTACTAAAAGACAGAGAAGCTTCCGTCTAAAATCCACTGCTGCTGTGCGGGTGATAAGCAGTTAAAGTATTCGTCGAACAAAAGTTGAACCAGCTGAAAAGCTGACGTAAGGTAGTCGAATGAATACTATAAATCCGACAAAAGTTGCCTTAATGGACTTGGCGCAAGAGATATTGCAAACCAAGTCATTTTCTAGTGTCTCCTTTCAAACGCTTGCCTTAGGTGTAGGGATTAAAAAAGGCAGTGTTTATTATCACTTTCAAACCAAAGAAGATCTGAGTGAAGCTATCATTGATCGCTTAATGAAAATGCTGCAACAAAGTTTGCTCGAGATTCAAAATGAACCGGTAGAAAATCAACTAAGCATCTACGTTAATTGGTTTGAAAACCATATTGGAGCGGCACAAAAACTATGCCCTGCAGCCAGTTTTGCTGCGACTTGGGACGCGGTTCCCGAACGGACAAAATCAAAAGTACAAGAGTTATATAATCTGCATCAACATTCCTTAGCCAAAATGATTCAAAATGGCAGAGACAAAGGCGTATTTGCTATAACGAATAAGTCTGCTGAAGAGTTAGCCATAATAGCATTTGCTTTGTTGCAAGGAGGTTTGGTGTCCTCCAGGGTATCTCAATCTAGATATGAATTTGAAGCATGCAAAGCGGCGGCGTTACACATGGTCAAAGCAGGCTAACGTCAATCCCCAATGTGGCGAATCAACAACCTTAAGGACAGGGTTGATAGAAGGTATTTTTTGATAGCTCAATTGCTTCTTCAATCACTAAACGCGCAGCAGCTTGCTCACCTAAGTTTCGCAGATTTTCTAACCAACTACGAAACAAACGTTGATCAAATAACGCTAAATTTGTCGCCTTATGAAAAAGAAAAATCGAATGTTCAAAATGTTTTTCCCTTCTTAGCTCTAGCTCCTTTAGTGCCAAATCATTACCCTCAAGTTCGTAAATCACTTCTTGATAAGCCATGCCGATATTTTGCGTAATATTAGTTTTCCCTTGAAATTCCATCGTCTGCCCTAAGGATAAACAAAGTTGTAAAAACTCAACATCCTGTTTAGGTTTGTCGGTACACAGCTTAGATATAATATTGAAAAAACTCGGTTGCGTTGCAGCGGCCCCAAAAGCAGAAAGCGCATTTCGTGTAAAATTTTCATTTGGGCGACCTTGTAAGCTATCTATATAAAGTCCGATATAATCTGCGAAACTTTCTTCGAATAGCGGAGCGCTATTAACTTGGCGAAGCGCATCTTTAACCAAATCAAGAGCATTTCTACTTGCGTGGAAATTAGCAACAGCGAACCACATTGCAGCGTTATCCCCTCCAACAGAAATCGCCTGTTCAACCAGTTGCTGATTGCAACCTTGATGACCTTTATTTTCTGTACATAAACCTAGAATTTGTTCCAGTGCTAGGGAATTATTGGGGAAACGTTGATTGAACGAGAATAACTTATCTAGTCGACTGGCTTGTTCTGACAAATCAGAGAATAACGCATAAGCCAACTGCTTGTGTTCTGACAAGGAACTGTCAAAACTGGCAAATATTTCCCCATTGCTCATGCCTTGATAGTCGGTGATTTGCTCCACATCGCATTCAACAATATAGTTGGGATCGGCTTCGGGCCCAGACTCGATTGAAGCAATTTGCTGTTCGGCAACTTGCTGAGTGTTTTTTTTCAACGGGGTAGCATTAGAGGAAGTAGTAAAGGCAATTTCAGGCTTGAGTGACGAAGTAACCTCGTCATTTTTTTGGATTTGCTTATTTGTAATGAAATTAAACAGAAAAAAACACAAAATAACCCCACCGATAAGTGAGGCTATTTTGGTTATCTTATTCATCGAATTATAATGGCTTATGACCCAAAACTACGCGCGACTGGTAAATTTTTGTTCAGCCGTATTAATTTTAACTTTTTCACCTGCTGCAATATATTCTGGTACTTGAACGACTAGCCCAGTTGAAAGTGTCGCTGGCTTAGTTCTCGCACTTGCCGATGCGCCTTTAATCGACGGGTCAGTTTCAGTAATGACTAGCTCAACAGACGCAGGTAGTTCTATCCCTACAGGTTTACCATCTACAATCAATATCTGTAGACCTTCAGTTTCCTCTGTAAAAAACAGCAACTCTTCAGCAATTGTATCTTTGTCCAATGAAAATGGTGTGTAATCTTCACTGTCCATAAACACGTATTCTGTACCGTCAACGTAAGAAAACATGACTTTACGACGGAAGAACTCAGCAGTATTGATCATCTCATCCGCTTTAAAACTTTCATCAGCTTTTGCCCCGGTAGAAACTTCATACAGACGCATACGGTATAAACTCGCACCAGCTCGACCACTAGGGGTAAGTTTGTTGATATCTTTTACAAGATAGACTTTACCGTTATGTTCAATTGCGGCATTCTTTTTTACTTCACTCGCTTTTGGCATTATTTTGCTCAACTTAAAAATTGCTTACTATTAAAGTATCACGAAGTGTAAAAACACAGAAGTAATTAGCACGCTAAAATACGATTTTTAGGGCTAATTTAAGGGTAAATATATATCTGTGATCATTTCTGTTTCTAACACTTGGGGTCCGAAGCTGACACGTTCGAAAAATAGCGGGAATTTCCCAGGGAGATTTTGCGTAGCATTAAGCCAGTGGGTGAACAAAAACTCTAAGCTATGGGACAATAAATGTTCTGGCCCTATGTGTCTAAAATAGGCGCATCGACAACTAGGAATGGTTTCAAAATGCATATTTTCAGCCAGAGCATACGAATTCGATTTAATTTCTACGCCTAATCCGAAACGGTATTCAGTTTCAGTAGCCTGCCTAGGATCATCATAAATAATATTAAATGTACGACTGTTGACAGGCGAAAGCTGGTTGGCTTTTCGCCACGCAACGAAGTTTTGAATACTCAGCGGTAAAGTTCGCGGTGAGCCTCGATGGCTTAAAATGGCGATATCCAACTCGGCAAATTCAACAATTTCCACATCACTGAGATTAAGTTCTGGGCGCATATAATCTTCTAATTAACTCTCTACACGATTTAAGGTAAGAAATTGATAGTTATACTTATTTTTCTCATCGGCTAAGTGAGACTCCGTTTCTATAACTTCCCAATTAGCTGACTGATTATAATCAGGGAAATACGTATCTCCTGCCACGGCCAAGTCAATTTGAGTCAAATACAGGCGATGGCATAATGGTAAAAAATGACTGTAAATTGTGCCGCCACCAATTATCATCAGTTCGTCTATATCGCCAGCGGCTTTGACAGCGTCCTCACAACTCGACACAACGATAGCATCTTCGAGCTGGTACTCAGAATCACGGCTAATGACGATGTTTAATCTACCGGGAAGGGCTTTACCGATGGACTCATAGGTTTTCCTCCCCATCACTACGGGCTTACCCAAAGTCGTACGCTTGAAGTGACCTAAGTCTGCCGGAAGGTGCCAAGGCATACTGTTATCAGCCCCAATCACACGATTCTTTGCCATCGCAGCAATCATTGATATCAACATATAAATTTACAGCCTTTAAACAATACTAATTTAAAAAATGCGTAGCGCATTGGTTGTGTTAACTTGCTTCATTCTAACACTTTTAAATATCTAAATGTGTCGTGTAATAGTTACAACTTAGGTAAAATTTTCAGAACAACTCTCTGTAGTTTTTTAATCTAAAAGCCCCTAAGCCACCTGCAGTCTATGCTATACCAGCATTTTCCAATTTTGGTTCAGTTTTTGCTTTACTGACATAGATATCGTGATTCTTATAAACCATTTGAAGGAAGTAATTATGAAACTCACAAAACTATTGATTGCAAACATAATGGCGTTAACGCTTTTCAGCGGTTTGGTTCATGCCGAAGCAATTAGCTCTTCAAGCGTAATGCAAACTCAATCAACTCAATATAACAAACAACAAATTATTTCTATGTTTGATCGAGAAGAAGTGCAGAATAAACTCGTCGATTTAGGCGTTGAAAAAAAAGACGCGCTAGCCAGAATTAATGCAATGACGGACAGTGAAATTAATCAACTGAATGCCCAGCTTAACGAAGCTCCAGCAGGTGGTATTGTAGGAACTATTGTGACTGTGCTTGTGGTTATTGCGGTATTAGATGTGTTGGGAATTACCGATGTTTACCCGTTCATTCGTCCAATCAACAGCTAACATAATATTTACCGGATGAAAAATATCACCTTGGTTGTGCAGTGGCTGCTATTGGTTGGCGCTTTCTGGCTAACCGGATGTCAATCGACGCCACAAGCGGACGCCTTGCAGGCGTCTGCGCCAACGGATATACCGAGTCAAAAGAATCTCGATGACGTTCCTTTTTATCCTCAGCAAGAATTTTACTGTGGGCCAACAACCTTATCGGAGGTGTTCGCCTATTATGGAGAGCAAGTCTCCGCTGAAGATATTGCGCCTAAGCTATTTATTCCTGAAAAAGAAGGCAGCTTGCAATTGGAAATGGTTTCAGCTGCTCGGCAGTATGGCTATTTAGCCTATTCTGGACGCGGAAATTTGGAACAATTACTTTATTCAATTGAGCATGATGTGCCTGTCATCGTTTTTCAAAACCAATCAATTTCTTGGTTGCCTATGTGGCATTATGCATTGGTCACTGGATATGATCTCGATAGTCAAACTATTCAGCTCCACACAGGGGTCACCGAAAGCCATACTATGTCATTTGAGCTTTTTGAGCGCCTATGGCAAAGGGGGAATTATTGGTATTTGATGCCCTTACCTGCGGGATTAACCCATAATAATTTGGACGCATTTAAATACACTAGTGCAGCGTTTGACATGCTACAAACCGGCCAAGTGGAAGCAGGTTTAACAAACTTAGTTGCTGCGACAAAACAGTGGCCTGAACAATGGCTAGGCTACTTTTTGCTTGCTAATCATTTCGCCGAGTTCGATTATCAACAGGCTAATCAATGGTTTTTCAAAGGTTGGCAGTATGGTAAAGATCAGGGTGCTTACCTAAACAATTACGCTTACTCTCTTGCCAATCAAGGATGCCCTGTACAAACGCGGCAACTGATGGAATATGCCTTAGACAAATTTCCAGATGATGATTTGCTAAAGCGCAGCTATGCTGAACTCTTAACAGAAACAACAGAAACAAAAACGCCTGAAAATACTTCAGGCGCTCAGTGTCAATTACCTAGCTTAGTCGATTAAAAAAATCTACTCTCTAGTGTAAACCACTTCTACATCGTAATCGTCATCGTCGTCATCAAAATCATCATCATCATCATCATCTAAGTGATCATCTTGTTGTGTCTGACTGTGGTACGCATCCCATTTGAAGTTAACTTCTTCCTCAGACTCTTCCAAACTATCCATTTCATTTGGCAGTGTATCTAAGTAATTCATGACTTCGCGACAAACTTCGTCGGTGTTTTTCTTCTGGAATGCTGAGATTTGGAAACTTGGGCCATCCCAATCTAATGCTTCAATGATCTTATCGCAGATTTCTTTGGCTTCTTCTTCGAGCAACAAATCGATCTTATTGAAGACTAACCAACGTGGTTTAGCCGCCAATTTAGGACTGTATTTGTCTAATTCAGCAATAATTGCTTTGGCATTTTCAACCGGATCAGATTCATCAGCGGGTAATAAATCAATCAAATGTAACAGTACCCGACAACGCTCTAGGTGTTTCAAAAAGCGTATGCCTAAGCCAGCTCCATCTGCAGCTCCCTCGATTAATCCAGGAATATCCGCTATCACGAAGCTACGTTGAGAATCCTGTCTTACTACCCCCAAATTAGGTACAAGAGTAGTAAAAGGGTAATCAGCAACTTTAGGTTTTGCAGACGATACCGAACGAATAAAGGTCGATTTACCGGCATTAGGTAACCCTAATAAACCAACATCGGCAAGCAACATCAATTCTAGACTTAACCAACGAATCTCTCCTGGAGAACCGTTAGATTTTTGTCTTGGGGCACGGTTGGTACTACTTTTAAAACGCGCATTACCAAGGCCATGGAAACCGCCTTGCGCCACTTTCAAACGCATACCGTGTTTGGTCAAGTCACCTAAAGCCTCACCAGTATCTTTATCGGTGGCTCTGGTACCTACGGGTACTTTAAGCTCTAAGTCTTCGCCTGCACGCCCTGTACAATCACTGCCTTGGCCATTTTTGCCACGTTCAGCACGGTGAAAACGTTCAAAGCGAAAATCAATTAAGGTGTTAAGGTTTTCATCTGCTACCAGATAAACGCTGCCGCCATCACCACCATCGCCTCCATCAGGGCCACCCCTAGGAACGTATTTTTCGCGGCGAAAACCGATAACGCCATTGCCGCCGTCTCCAGCTTCAACACGTATTTCAGCTTCATCTACAAATTTCATCTCACACCTCAATTAAGCTTACACGGGCCAAGTAATATATTACTCCGCCCCAACTTTTTTCTCTAGCAATAAAAAGCCCCGCAAGAGCGGGGCTTTTTCAATTTACTTGTTAGCTCGTCTTACTCTGCAACGATGCTTACATATTTGCGGTTCTTAGGACCTTTAACACCAAATTCAACTTTGCCATCAGACAATGCGAAAAGAGTGTGGTCTTTACCGATACCCATATTATCTCCAGGGTGGAAACGAGTTCCACGCTGACGAACAATGATATTACCAGCTAATACTGACTCGCCACCGAAACGCTTAACACCTAAACGTTTACTTTCTGAGTCACGACCGTTATTAGTACTACCACCCGCCTTTTTATGTGCCATTAGTTCGTACTCCTATTAAGCGTTTATACCAGTGATTTTCACTTCCGTGAACCACTGACGATGACCTTGGGTCTTACGAGAATGCTTACGACGACGGAATTTGACAATTTTAATCTTGTCACCACGACCATGAGAAACTACTTCAGCAGTTACTTTGCCGCCATCAACATAAGGCATACCAATTTTTACATCATCACCATTACTAACCATCAAGACATTATCGAACTCAACCGCTTCACCCGGTGCGACTTCGATTTTCTCAAGACGAACGGTTTGGCCTTCGGCCACACGGTGTTGTTTACCACCACTTTGGAAAACCGCGTACATATTTAACTCCGCTCTGCGCCCACGGCGCTACAATTCAAAAACAGGGCGCGAATTGTACGTGAACTGAACTATCGTAGCAAGCCTAAATCGTAATTATTTTGGTAAAAGCTCAGCTTTTTCCGTGAACAGCCATAATATTCGGTTACTTGACTAGATAGATCTGTGTTTTTATGTAGAATTGCACGCATATTAACATACCGTAAAAATGAGCCAATTAATTAATAATGGACTTAAATAACATACGCCGTCTTGCTGATCCTGACATGCAAGCTGTTAACGCCTTAATCCAATCCCAAGTGAATTCAGATGTGGCATTAATAAATCAATTGGGATTCTACATTGTTAACAGTGGCGGTAAAAGAATACGTCCACTTATTACGGTGCTTGCCGCCCGTGCAGTAGGCATTGAAAACCAGCAGCATCACACACTAGCAGCGATTATTGAATTTATTCATACTGCGACTCTATTACACGACGATGTAGTAGATGAGTCCACGATGCGAAGAGGAAGAGAAACAGCGAACGAACTTTTTGGCAATCAAGCCAGTGTGTTGGTAGGTGACTTTTTGTACACCCGTTCATTTCAAATGATGGTCGACTTAAAGCGTATGCGAGTGATGGAGATTCTTTCATCTGCGACAAATGTTATCGCTGAAGGTGAAGTCATGCAATTGATGAATTGCAATGATCCCAACACCAGTGAAGAAAGCTACATGGAAGTCATTTATAGTAAAACTGCACGCTTATTTGAAGCTGCTACTCTTTTAGCTGCCGTGATCACCGATCAAACGCCTGAAATTGAGCAAGCTATGCAAGATTACGGACGCTACTTAGGCACAGCATTCCAGTTAGTTGATGATATTCTTGATTATGCCGCTGATAGCGACGAAATGGGTAAAAATGTAGGGGATGATTTAGCAGAAGGCAAACCCACTTTACCTCTGCTTTATGCTATGTGGAACGGTAATGAGAAACAAAAAGCCCTTATCAAAGAAGCAATTGAACTAAACAACGGCATGGAAAGTCTAGACGAGATTCTAGCCGCCATGGAACAAACTGGTTCATTGGTTTACACCAAACAAAAAGCGCTGCAAGCAGCTAATCAAGCAATTGAAGCCTTAGCGCCATTGCCTGATTCAGATTACAAAAAAGCACTTATTGGTTTGGCAAATATATCTGTAGAACGCGCCGCTTAACAATAGCGGCGTTTGCTCTAACAAAGATTTAAAGACTAATTTAAGCCCATTTCTCTGGTCATATTTTCATTCCGGTCGCGATGCACAATTATATTGTCCTCAATACGAATTCCACCGAAGGGTCTAAAAGCATCAATCACATCCCAATTTAGGTATTTGGACTGTTCAGTAGCACGTAAATCTGCCAATAAACTATCTATGAAATATAAACCAGGTTCAATTGTGAAGACTTGTCTTGATTCGATAATACGAGTAGTACGTAGGAATGGATGCGCTTCAGGAGGAGGATTAGGCGTACCGCGATCATCCGCTACATGTCCAGCCACATCATGAACTTGTAACCCCAAAAAGTGGCCGATACCGTGGGGGAAAAAGGTCTTGGTTATGCCATTTTGCAAAATATCGTCTGCAGACAAGTTAACAATATTAAAACGGTTCAACAACTCAGCAATGTATTTGTGGGCAGCTAAGTGCACTTCAGTATAAGCCACACCTGGCTTTAATAGGTCAATCAATTTGAGAGTAACCTCATCCATTGCAGCGACTAACTCGGCAAAACGATCATCTTGCTGACTGTAAGTACGTGTAATATCTGCAGCGTACCCATGGAAACTTGCGCCTGCATCAATTAAAAATGAACGAGATTTAGTGGGGGCAGCGATTTCTTGCTCCATATAATGCAATATCGCGGCGTTTTCATTTAGCGCGACTATGTTGTTATATGGCACTTGATTGTCGCCTTGCTTCACCGCCTTTAAGTAAGCTTGATTAATATTAAACTCAGACATGCCAGCTCTAAACGCCTGTTCAGCAGCTAAATGTCCTTTAACTGCTAATTGATTTGCCTCACGCATACACAGCAATTCATAATCTGTTTTATAAGCACGATAATAATGTAAATAATGTAAGACTCTATCAGGGTTTACCATATCAAAGCCTAACGCTCTGGCGACCTCTAAATATTCCCCAATGTAAGCATACTTCTTCTTGTCGTACGGCAGATGTTTTTCTACGGCATCCGCCTGAGTCAATAACACTATATCAAATTCAGACGCCCAAAAGTCAGTAGGTTCTGGCGGCACCTTATGCCAGAAATCTTTAGGTCGATAAAAAATCAACTTGGGCTTATCAACACCATTTACGACCAACCAACAGTTTGGATTATCAATTATCGGCACCCAAGCTTTAAATTGAGGGTTAACATGAAATGGGTAATGATTATCATCCAAAAACATTCGCTTGCTTTGACCAGAGTGGATAATCAAGCCATCTATGCCCTCACGCAGCAAAGCTTCTTTAGTTCGCTTTTGCATTTCAATAATGTGGCTGGGATATAATTCAGAAAGTGTATGCATAGTATTTATCGGACTTCATATAGATTAGATTCAATGCAGCTAGATTAACATATACCAAAGGGAACTGGTCAACAAAGGCGGCGAAAGTTAATCTCTAAAATGTAAATCAATTTACACATTTATAACGTTTGCCCACCCAGTTGCATATTCGCTAGTTCATTGAATAATGGTGACTTTTTACCTAACTGCATTGCATAAATTTGCTGATAAGCTAAAACTGCTTTCACATAGTTGCGGGTTTCTTTATAAGGTATGGTTTCAATCCAAACATCCATATCTACACTGTGATCTTTGGGGATCCATTTCTGCACTCGTCGCCAGCCAGCATTGTAAGACGCTGTGGCAAGCACCGGATTATTATCCATTTTGTCCATTAAGTAACGTAAATACTGAGTGCCATAGCCGGCGTTAATATCAGGATCAAAAAGCACGTTGGTTTTGAGTTGTTTTTTTGCCAAATAACGAGCCGTACCAGGTAATAGTTGCATCAGTCCTTTTGCGCCAGCACTGGAGTTCGCGTCTGCCATAAACGAACTTTCTCTGCGGGCAACGGCAAACGCCCAAGCAGGATCAACTTGATTGGCCTCAGAATGATTAACTAACTCCTCGCGATAGGCCATTGGAAAACGTCGTTTAATATCATCTAAATACCCGGTATTAGAAAAACCATAAATGGCCCGGTCATGCCAGCCCCAACTATCGGCTAAAACCGCAGATACCAGTTTTTGCTGTTGATTTAGCTGCGATTGCAGATGAAACCATTCTCGACGTGCAGAAGTAAAGCGTTCCAATTGAAGAAACTCGTAAGCCCGTTTCGCCGAATCCATATTGGCAATATGGTTTAAGGTTTGTTTATCAAATTCCAACGGACGATCTATAATTTGCGGTGTTTGCGCTAACTTACCACTAGCTAAAAAACCGTAATAATGGCGTTGCTTTGCCAACCATTGGTAATTTTGATTCGCACTTTCAACGGCATTCATTTTTTCCAAAGCTCGGGCCTGCCAATATCTAGCACTCAGTTCAGTGCTATTTTTTTCCGGCATCTGTTCTATCACTTCCAATGCATGTTGCCAATTTCCGGTTTTCAACACGTGCGCTAAGTGCCAGCGAAATAACTGTTCGTCGGCATTTTCATGGCTGGCTTTTTCGAGCCACTCATCGGCTTTTTGATGTTCAGAAATCGCTAAAGCCACCGCAAATTTGCCAGCAAGATCATACTGCCGACTTTGCTCAACATCGAATTTTTTGAGTACCGATTGCCAAGTTTTAATCGCAAGCTCTTCATCTCGCCAAATTAGGCGTCCTAAACCATACTGAATAATATCCAGTTCTAATTCTGGGTGTTTTTTAGGGAATTTAGATAAATGGCTAACATAGTTGGGCGATCGACGGACCCGTAACCACAAGTCAGCTAAATATTGCTGTTCAACCGGTAACAGCGTCTTTAAGTAAGGAATCAGGGTATGACTACCGCCATTTCCAGCCAACGCCAACCGCTTCAAAACCCGTTCTTGGGTTCTAAAACCAGCTTGCGTCCAAGCAGCAAAAACCTTATCACATTCATTTGGCTGTGATTTACCCACTACCCAAAGTTCAGATGCTTTTTTAAATACGCTTTCACGATTCGCAGGATCGGCTAATTGATACGTTAAATACTGACAGGTGAGCTCCACATTCGAGGTGGGTCGAAAATACTGCATGTATAAATCAGCATAATTTTTATTTTTTAAATAGGTTAACCATTTATAACGCAACGATCGGTCTAAAGGAGAACCTTCATATTGGGCTAAAAAAGTATCTATTTTGTCTTGATTAGCTAAATATGGATGGGCTTTGAGAGTTTGCTGCTCAATGTAAGGTTCTAACGGATAGCCTTTTAATTGTTCCCTTAAACGGCGATATTCCGCAGAGTTAGGTTTGGCCACCATATTTTCTAGCGCTTTAAACACGTTTCGTTGATGCGCTAAAGCATCGTCAACGGCAGACGCCGACGTTTGTGCTTGCAGGTGAGTGCTGAAAACCCAAAAAACGGCGAGCACTAAAAAGACATTTCGGAAAAAATAGTTCATAACAGTTGTCATAACTCCGAACAATAAATTACCTGTACAAAGCATGGCAAGTACTAACATGCTTTGTTCAAAAAATATTAATACATAAATAAATTGAATAATAGAGATCCGACCACATGTTATTATGAGCTCAGATTAGAGTTGAGAATAACTAGATCTTCGACAACAATTTACTGCTTAAGTGCAATAAATTACACAATTATAATTAGATTTAAAAACCCTACTAAATGGCTTTAAGTATTTTAGACGATTTATTCTACTTAACGAAAGCCATTTATTCTGCCTTAAACTGAAGGAGATAACGATGATTTTTGAAGGCAAAAGCCTTTGCGCGAAATTACTGGAAAATGGCCTCGCAGAACTGGTGTTTGATGCACAAGGTTCTGTGAACAAGTTTGACCAGCAAACCGTAAATGAATTAGATCAAGCAACCCAAGCATTAGCTAAAAATAGTGATATTAAAGGTCTTCTAGTTCGTTCAGCCAAATCTACTTTTATCGTTGGTGCAGACATCACCGAATTTACTAGTTTATTTGATATGCCCCAAGAAAAAGTGCTTGATTGGGTAGCTAAAACTTCTCAAGTATTTGATCGATTTGAAGATTTACCTTTCCCTACAGTCGCAGCAATAAATGGTTTCGCACTAGGTGGCGGTTGTGAAATGACGTTAGCTTGTGACTTACGTGTTGCCGACACCACAGCCAGTATAGGTTTACCGGAAGTAAAATTAGGGTTAATGCCTGGTTTTGGTGGCACGGTTCGCCTGCCACGTCTGATAGGCTCAGATAACGCCCTTGAATGGATGACCACAGGTCGCGACAGAAAAGCAGCGAAAGCCTTAGCTGAGGGAGCTGTTGATAGCGTAGTGGCACCAGAGCATTTAATTGAAGCAGGTAAAAGTATTTTATTAGATGCGATTGCTGGCAAATTTGACTGGCAAGCACGACGAGCTCAAAAGAAAGCACCACTTACACTTGGTAAAAATGAAGCCCTAATGAGCTTCTCAACGGCTAAAGCTATGGTCGCCGCCCAAGCAGGGAAACATTATCCTGCACCTCATATGATGGTTGATACGGTAACTAAAGCCGCAGGCCTTGACCGCGAAGGTGCGTTGAAGCTTGAAAATGAAGGTTTCACTCAGTTAGCAAAATCTGATGAAGCAAAAGCACAAGTTGGAATTTTCCTTGCCGATCAGTTAGTAAAAAGTAAAGGCAAAAAACAAGCAAAAGCTTCTACTAAAGAAATTAAACGAACAGCGGTATTAGGTGCAGGTATCATGGGTGGCGGAATAGCTTACCAGTCTGCAGTTAAAGGCACGCCTGTGATCATGAAAGACATCGCCCAACCGGCATTGGATCTAGGCTTAAATGAAGCAGCCAAAATCTTAGGCAAAGGTATGCAACGTGGCAAAGTCGATGCAGCCAAGATGGCCTCAACCTTAAACAATATCGTGCCTACTCTAGAATACTCAGCCATTAAAGAGGTGGACTTGGTAATAGAAGCCGTTGTTGAGAACCCTAAGATCAAAGGCATTGTATTGAAAGAAACAGAGCAAGCAGTAGCAGACGATGCGATCATTTGTTCTAACACTTCAACAATTTCCATCAACCAATTAGCCAAGAGCTTAGACAAGCCTGAACGCTTTTGTGGCATGCATTTCTTTAATCCAGTGCACAAAATGCCATTGGTTGAGATCATTCGTGGCGAAAAAACCTCTGAAGAAACCATTAATACAGTTGTAGCTGCCACTCTAAAAATGGGTAAAACACCCATTGTGGTTAATGATTGTCCAGGATTCTTAGTCAATCGTGTTTTATTCCCGTACTTTGCAGGTTTCAGCAAAATTGTCCTCGATGGGGCTGATTTTGTTGCCGTTGATAAAGTAATGGAAAAAATCTTCGGTTGGCCAATGGGTCCAGCATATTTGTTGGACGTTGTTGGTATGGACACTGCTGACCACGCCTCAAGTGTGATGTCAGACGGTATACCTGAACGTATGCAGAAAATTGGCGATGATCCAGTCACTGTTATGTATAAAGCTGAGCGACTTGGGCAAAAGAACGGCAAAGGTTTCTATAACTTTGGCGTAGATAAACGTGGTCGCCCTAGTAAAACAGCAGCACCAGAAGCCTATGAGTTAATCAAACCTATTTGTGCCGAAACAAAAGACTTCGACAAAGATGAGATCATTGCGCGCTTAATGATTCCAATGGCCAATGAAATGATTCGTTGTCTAGAAGAAGGCATAGTAGGCAGTGCAGCTGAGGCTGATATGGCACTACTTTACGGCTTGGGCTTCCCACCGTTTAGAGGTGGCGTGTTCCGCTACATTGAAACAATGGGATTGAGTAATTTTGTTGCCTTAGCGGATAAATACGCGCATTTAGGGCCGATTTACCAAATCACTGACGGCGTTCGCGAAATGGCCGCTTCTGGTAAATCTTACTTTCAACTTTCAGCCTAAACTGACCCAAGGAGACTTAACATGAAAGACGTTGTTGTTATTGATTGCATTCGTACCCCTATGGGTCGTTCTAAAGGCGGTATTTTCCGTAACGTAAGAGCAGAAACTTTATCTGCTCATTTGATGACGAAATTATTGGAGCGCAACCCTGGTGTTGACCCAAGTGAAATTGAAGACATCATTTGGGGATGCGTACAGCAAACCAAAGAACAAGGTTTTAACGTTGCTCGTAACGCGCAACTATTGACCCAAATACCACGCACAACGGCTGCTGTGACAGTAAACCGTTTATGTGGTTCATCGATGCAAGCTCTTCACGATGCCGCTAAAGGTATCATGACTGGCATGGGCGATGTATACATGATTGGTGGTGTTGAACACATGGGTCATGTACCCATGAACTTCAACCTAGATTTTCACCCTGGCTTAGCCAAATATACTGCCAAAGCATCTGGCAACATGGGTATGACAGCTGAATTACTAGGTAGACAAAACGGCATTACCCGTGAAATGCAAGATGCCTTTGGTGCTCGTTCGCATCAGTTAGCACATAAAGCGCACTTAGAAGGTCGCTGGAATGAAATTGTGGCAACTGAAGGCCATGACGCTAATGGAGTATTGAAACTCATTGAGGCTGATGAAGTGATTCGTCCAGATTCCACTATCGAAACTATGGCGGCACTTCGCCCGGTATTTGATCCCGTAAATGGAACCGTTACAGCTGGTACTTCATCAGCGATATCGGATGGGGCCTCTGCGATGTTACTTATGTCTGCCGAACGCGCTAAAGCCCTTGGTTTAACACCTAGAGCTAAAATTCGTTCGATGGCAGTAGCTGGCTGTGATGCAGCGATTATGGGCTTTGGTCCAGTTCCGGCAACCAAAAAAGCACTTCAGCGTGCCGGTATGACCATGGACGATATTGAATTGGCTGAATTTAATGAAGCCTTTGCAGCCCAAGCACTGTCATGTATTAAACAGTTGGGTTGGATCGATACTTACGAAGACAAAGTTAACCTTAATGGTGGTGCAATCGCACTAGGTCACCCTCTTGGTTGCTCCGGTTCACGTATTTCCACAACCTTGCTTAATCTAATGGAAGCTAACGACAAGTCTGTTGGTCTAGCCACTATGTGTATTGGCCTTGGTCAAGGTATAGCTACTGTGTTTGAACGGGTTTAACACCCTAATAAACAAACCTTAGTATTGATTAAAAAACACCTAATGGGTTCGGCCCATTAGGTGTTTTTTTTATGTCACTTCAACCCTTTGGTTTGTTGGAATTGTACAAACTCAATTACTGAATCAAGTTTACTTGTTGATTAGCCGTATCAGTTTGTAATCCAAAATGCCCTAACACATAGGTATAACTTGCGTCTTCATTCCAAATACTGCTGCTATGAACGCCCCCCACAGAACAAACACCTGTGCTACACACTATCTGATCGATGTTGCTTTTTATGGAGTATACTTTAGCACCTAAAGGCGTACCGTAGAGGCTATCTAGAAACGGACTTTGCACCGACAACCCATAATATCCGCAAGTAGAATTCCAAACATTAAATGGATAAACGCCGCATGACCAAAGTCCACGCACAGCTCCTGCAATACCAACAAATGTATCTACACTGCTCGATACCGCTAATTTAGAAATCTGTTGAGCTGCTAATGTGACTCCCATGGAATGGCCAATAACATCAATTTTCCCCGTACAAGAACTTGCTATGGCATTGGTGATGGCTTGATTCACTGGTGTTTCTTCACTCCCAGAGTGATTATTACAAACTGCACAGGATTTTGATCCCCAATCTGGGCGAAATATTTCTGACGATGAATAACCAGCATCGAGCAACAGCTCATAGGTATTGTCCCAGCTATCCGGAGAGGCAGTATTTCCATGCACTAGCACAACAGCATCTTTGCAACTGCTTGCAAATGTATTAAAAGTGGCAAACGACATTAACATTACGAACAAAGTAAAATGAATTTTCATAGTTAGAACTCGTGAGTTAGTAGAGCCTCTATTTTTAGTTAATGAAATGTTAACTGGCTATAGTACTTTAGTGCAGCGCGGAAAAAACATTTTAAAATATGAGGTCTCATATGTTGCAGCCAATGGGCACTCGACCGAGCTTTAAAGTGAGCTCTGCATCGGGAAATATCAATAAAGCCAAACATTTTGTAAAGCATACTTGACTTCAGCATAAAAGACACCTAAGCTTGCCATAAAGTAAAGTGTTATTTACTATATATCAAATGAGGCATACATATGAATACCATAAAAAACGACTCTCAAAATATTAAGCAACGAGGGAAATCAGCGACAAAGCAACTTTTCGTTTGGACATCTTGTTGGGTATTAAGCTTGGCGTTAGTGGCATTTGGCCCCAAATTTTTTTGGGACTATGCAACGACTTTCACGCTTATTGCTATTTTCATCAACCTTGGATTTGGTTTCAAAATGATAATCGCAAATAAACAACATTTAATCTGTATGGATGAAATGCAACGGAAGATACAATTGGAAGCGATGGCAATCTCATTGGGTGTAAGTATGGTCTTTGGAGCCATGTACGGATTGTTAGAAGCAGTACGCCTAATATCTCACTCTCCTAACCCGTCTAATATTTTATTTGTCATGGGGATAAGTTACGGCATTGCAGTGGCCATTGGTTATAGGAGATACATGTGAAAAATCGTCTAAAAGTATTGCGGGCTGAGCGTGACTGGACGCAAGCTGATTTAGCCGATGCATTAGATGTATCTCGGCAGACTATAAACGCAATTGAGAAAGGTAAATTTGATCCCAGTTTACCTTTGGCGTTTAAAGCTGCGAGGCTTTTTAGTATGCCCATTGAAGAAATATTTGATGATGAATATTCAGATTAACGCTGCTAGGTGCTGCCAGTTAACTTAGGGTTTAATATAGGTAATTTAGCTGCACCTTTTAGATAAATGAAGCACTAAAAAGTTAGTGCTTGCATACCTATAAAATACCTTTAATACGCAATTTTTGAAACGAAACGATATTTTCCAAAGATGGAAAAGCACTTAGTCGTATTTATCCATGTATTTTACTTAAGCGACACCATGAGAATTGGAGCACCAATTTATAATTTTGGGACATGAACTTATAATTTTGGGACAAGCAAAGTATTAAAATTGGGACAAAAAATTGTAATTCTGGGACATTATTAGCGTTTGCCAATGCATAGTTACATCTTATATACAGTCCGTTTACCCTAGTGTAAAGAGTCGTAAAGAAAGCGATACTTAAACGGTCAAAATTCCACCGCATCATAATCTCTTCAAGCTTTTAAGCTGAGCTAATTGCGGTACACTTGCGGCAAATTCCAGAACCACCATTGAGAAAAGGAAAACCATCAGCTATGCCATTCCCTACACACCGATTCTACGAAGATGTTTTGGCACTTTTCAGTGCAGGTATATTCGTATCCTTAGGCGTTGTATTTTTCGGAACTCAGGGAATTTTAACGGGTGGTAGTGCGGGAATCGCAATCATAGGAACACATTTTGTACCCTTTAGTTTTGGTGTTGTGTTCTTTGTCGTCAACATCCCTTTTTATTTTTTAGCATGGACAAAGCTCAGTAAACGTTTCACCGTCAATACCTTTATCTCGGTAACTTTGGTGTCGCTAATGACAGAATATATGGATCACTTTATTGTCATTTCTGATCTTAACCCAGTGTTTGCGGCAACTGTAGGCGGCATGCTCATCGGTATTGGCATGTTGATCATGTTTAGACATAAATCAAGCCTAGGTGGGCTGGGAATTTTAGCTCTTTATCTGCAAAATAAATTTAATCTTCGAGCTGGTCACATTGGTTTAGTGGCTGATTGTATTATTCTGTTGTCATCGCTGTTGATGTTTGAATTCAATATCGTTGTATTGTCAGTTTTAGGCGCAGTTACGTTAAATATTTTAATCGCAGTAAACCACATTCCAGGTCGATACACTGCGACTAAAAAGGTAAAGAAGAAACAACCCGAAGCGACTGCTCAGCAAGAACTCATGTTTGATGAGACAATACAGTCTTCAGGTAATTAGTTTTACTATTTAAACCGCAAACAATTGTTGTAAATCATTAAACGCCTTAAATTCTAAAGCATTGCCGCTAGGATCAAGAAAGAACATTGTAGCTTGTTCGCCAACTTGTCCGGCAAATCTCACGTATGGCTGAATAACGAAATCGGTATTGTGTTGTTGCATTCGCTCAGCTAATGCGTGCCAATCTTGCATACTCAACACCACGCCAAAGTGCGGTACAGGAACGGATTTATTATCCACTTCATTGGGTTTGGCTGCTGAGGGCATATTTTCAACCAAATGTGTAACCAACTGATGTCCAAAAAAATTCCAATCTATCCATTGTTCGCTTTGCCGTCCTTTCGAGCAACCAATGACCTCCCCATAAAAACGCTCAGCTTGTTGCAAATCGTCGACCGGAATAGCTAAATGAAAGGGACGGATATCACTGTCGTTCATTATAAAATCCTTTTCAAAATTGATAATTTGAATTTACTAAAAGGTGGGTAACGCAAACTAACATCAAATTTAAAACTACGCTCCATCACCGTTTTCAAATGGCTTAAACGGTCAAAGCCAGATTGACCATGATAACTTCCCATCCCACTATTACCGACACCGCCAAAAGGTAGGTCAGGATTGGTCATAAACATAAATCCATCGTTAACACAGACATTGCCAGCTGACGTCTGATGCAACACTTTTTGCGCATAATCATCGTTGTTTGTGTACACGTACAAAGCCAGAGGTTTAGATCGCTCGTTAACAAAAGGAATCGCTTGGTCAATTGAATCTAATGTGACTATAGGTAAGATTGGTCCAAATATTTCTTGTTGCATTAGCTCACTGTCTAACGGCGGATTAAGAACCAAAGTCGGCTCGAAGTAACCCGTTTGAATGTTTTGCTTGCCACCAAAAACCACATTTTGACCTTCTAAATAATTAGCTAAACGCTGAAAATGTCGTTGGTTGATAATTTTGCCATAATCTTTACTCGTTTCAGCTGCCGCCCCATAAAACGCCGTTATTTTTCTCTCAATCGCCACCAACAATTGGTCTGCTATGCTCTTATCAACCAGAACATAGTCAGGTGCCACGCAGGTTTGCCCGGCATTCATCCATTTACTCCAAACTATTCTCGCCGCAGTAACGTCAATATTCGCCGAATTATCGACAATGCAGGGACTTTTCCCTCCCAGTTCGAGTGTGACTGGCGTGAGGTGTTTAGCCGCAGCTGACATTACTATTTTCCCTACCGCTTCACCGCCGGTATAAAAAATGTGGTCAAATCGTTGGGCTAATAATTCTGTGGTTTCATCAACAGCCCCTTCCACCACCGCAAAGGCATTATTATCAAGGTATTCAGGAATGAGTTCAGCTAAGAGTTTAGACATGTTAGCGGCTAACTCTGAAGGTTTTAGAACGGCACAATTACCCGCTGCTATCGCTGCCACCAAAGGTGCAAGAAGCAATTGAAAGGGATAATTCCAAGCACCAATGATTAAAATAGTTCCAAGGGGTTCAGGCAAGATATAACTTTTCCCCGGTTGCGCCCCCAGTGGAGTAGATTTCTTTCGGGGTTTCATCCATTTTTTTAAGTGCTTAAGAGTATGTTGAATATCTCCTAGCACAAAGCCTAATTCAGATATCCATGCTTCTGTTTTACATTTCCCCAAATCTTGTTCTAGGGCTGCAAGTAAAACATCCTGTTTCTCATGGATTAATAACTCCAGTTGCTTGAGCTGCTCTACTCGCCACTGATACTCTTTACTGTAGCCACTGGCAAACACTTCACGTATTCCCAACACTAAGTCCTGAATATCGCTAGATTGCGCAGGTTTTCCAGTATCTTGACTGGCAGTATTCATAAGCACCTCATAAAATTTTCAAGTATCTATAATTACACATATAGCTATAACCGAATTATGCAATGGTTATGATGAATTATTGTTAATAATTGCGCCATAAAAAAAGCCGCTTAAAAGCGGCTTTATGATAGCGAACAACAAGGTTTATGCAGAAAATGGATGACGTAAAATAATCGTCTCGTTTCTGTCAGGGCCTGTTGAAATAATATCTATTGGTACCCCAGTGATTTCCTCAATACGCTTAATGTATTTTTGCGCAGCGTCTGGTAAATCATCATAGTTGGTTACACCATAGGAGTTTTCGCTCCAACCTGGCATAGATTCATAAACAGGTGTGATCAATTCGTAATCATCTGCAGCCATAGGAGGCACGTCTTTTACTGAGCCATCAGCCTGTTTGTAACCAATACAAATCTTCAACTCTTCTAAACCATCAAGCACATCTAGTTTGGTTAAACAGAAACCTGTAATTGAGTTAATTTGAACGGCACGTTTCATGGCTACAGCGTCAAACCAACCCGTACGACGTTTACGACCTGTAGTCGCACCAAACTCGTGGCCTTTGATACCAAGATGTTGACCAACTTCACAATCTAATTCAGTTGGAAAAGGCCCTGAACCCACTCGAGTGGTGTAGGCTTTTACGATACCTAGTACATAATCTAGATTAAGAGGACCAAAACCA
The DNA here is from genome assembly GCF_037478005.1 of Alteromonas sp. M12. Taxonomy (NCBI): domain Bacteria; kingdom Pseudomonadati; phylum Pseudomonadota; class Gammaproteobacteria; order Alteromonadales; family Alteromonadaceae; genus Alteromonas; species Alteromonas sp. M12. Next base: position 4,312,211 of record NZ_CP144164.1, read on the forward strand.
GAACCGGTTGCCACACCACCGACAGTGGTGTTCGATGAAGTCACATAAGGATAGGTACCGTGATCGATATCGAGTAAAGTTCCTTGTGCCCCTTCAAACATAATGGCATCACCACGCAATCTGGCTTTATCCAATACGTCAGTGACATCAACAACCATTGATTTTAATACGTCGGCTACCGCTAGGGCATCTTTTAATACGGTATCAAAATCCACAGGTTCAGCTTTATAATACTGAGTCAGTACAAAGTTGTGATATTCAAGAATTTCTTTCAGTTTAACAGCGAAGTCTTCAGCATTAAACAAATCTCCCACACGTAAGCCGCGACGAGAAACCTTGTCTTCATAAGCTGGACCTATACCACGACCAGTTGTGCCTATTGCTTTAGCTCCGCGCGCTTCTTCTCGAGCCATATCTACAGCTATATGGTAGGGAAGAATTAACGGGCAGGCTTCACTGATAACCAAACGCTCTTTTACCGGGATTCCTCGGTCTTCAAGCATTTTCATTTCTTTAAATAACGCTTCTGGACTCAACACCACACCATTACCTATGACACAGGTAATATTGTCGCGTAAAACACCGGAAGGAATTAAGTGAAGAACGGTTTTTTCGCCGTCGATTACGAGCGTATGACCTGCATTATGTCCACCTTGATAACGGACAACATAGGTCGCTTGATCTGTGAGTAAATCTACTACTTTACCTTTACCCTCGTCACCCCATTGGGTACCGAGCACTACAACATTTTTAGCCATTGAAGAAAAACTGTCAGGAAATTAGGCGTGGATTCTACCAAAATTTGTGTTGATAAATCATCCGTTTTTTCAATTTCTCTGGGGTTTATTGCTAACTTATCGTAATTTTTCAGTAAAAAGATGTTTGCAGCGTCTAAAAACAACAAATTTACACACTTTTCGCCATTTTATTTTTCAAGTAGGAAGAACAGGCTGACTACACCTATAGTCACCATCACACCACCAATAGTGCGAAGTTGTTCATTTGGTTGAGTGGCAATTTGATAGATATAACTTTTCCAACGTTTAGGAAACAACATAGGTCCAATACCCTCTATCACGAGGACTAGCGAAAAAGCGATAAGTATAGTGTTGCCCAAAGTCACTTCCCTATGAATTAGTTAATCTTTAAGAATTGACATTGCGCTGATAAAAAAGGGTCAAAGGTAAACAGTGTCAATAATTTGCGACACCTAGTATGCCTTATATTGACTAAAATTAAACGACGTAATCATATTAAATTGGAATTAAAAATCATTTACTTATATTTATAAATCAATTGTTTGTCGCATATTTATGGACACCTTCAGGGTTAAATTTGTAACCAACGCCCCAGACAGTTTGCACAATTTGTGGGGAAGTGGCATCTCCTTCAATCTTAGCTCTAAGACGGTTTATATGGGAATTCACTGTGTGCTCATAACCACTGTGATGGTATCCCCAAACTGACTCAAGTAACTGACTGCGACTAAAAACTTGATTTGGGTGACTGGCCAAATGAAAAAGTAACTCAAATTCCGTGGCGGTGAGATCCAGGGCTGCATTATCAAACAGTACTAAGTGATTTTTTTGATTAATCACCAAACTACCTATGGTCAATGGTTTATCAGTTTCAGGTTCGATGTTACGACCGGCATCAGCTAGCAGTGCGACTTTTCTGAGCTGCGAACGGACCCTTGCTTGTAATTCCCTAACGCTGAAAGGTTTTGTCATGTAGTCATCGGCACCTAGCTCCAACCCTAATACACGATCAGTTTCTGAGTTTTTTGCCGTTAACATGATAATCGCTTGTTGAGGTTTCTTATCTCTGACCTGACGACAAATATCCAATCCACTTATCTGTGGCAGCATGACATCTAAAATCATTAACGAATAATCATCGTTAAGTGCACACTCTAAGGCAGCTTTACCATTATCAATATGCGTAGTTTCAATGCCTAATTCGGATAAATTAAGTCGAATCAAATTTGCAATATCGTTATCGTCTTCTACCAAGAGCACATTATCTGTCATTTTACACTACCTAAAAAATACAAAGTTAACTCTAGCATCTTGCAATTTACTAGAGCTCGATTGACTAGAGTTAACTGAGTGTAGCCCTATTATTCGATTCGAGTCACACTAATACTGATTACAGGGTTGTCGAATTTATGTTGAGAATCCAACACCGATGTGGCTAAGTTATCAGCTGAAGTAACCACTCCAGGATGCATTGCTACGTAATCAACATCGTCGCGCGCATCTTCAAAACCGACACCACCATCAGCAGGTCCAGGAATAGTCCCAGCAGCTTCAGAATTACCTTCAGTGCCCGCGTCATATGCAGCCATTGCGCCTTTCCAAGTATCTCCAACAGCTAATTGAGATAAATCCCAAGCATTAAGACCGGTAAAAGCATCATTTGTATTCACTAACATTGTCGCAACGGTTAGTTTAGCATCGGTGACGTCCTCTATAGTCACTTCAAAGGTTTCGCTAACACCAGGACCTACAGGTGCATCACCAGAGGCAGAAGCTAAAACCATGGGTAAACCAAGCAGGCTTGAGTTGTCGCCAGATTCAGCCATAGTTTCTAACTCAACTGACGCAGAATCACCAATCATCCAAAGGTTATCATCTGAATGCAGTATTACAGCAATCGGTGATAGTGGCTGTCCATTGGTTAGATTAGTTACCGTAATTTGATAAGTCACATCCACGGCCACAGGCGGTAATGGGGTTTCAGGATCATCGTCATCATTACAGGCAACTAAACCAAGAGTAATAGAGGCAAGAATAGCCAAACGTAGCGGCTTGTTTTTAAATAATTGCAACATAACAGCCTCCTAGTTTACGGTTACTGTAACTTTGGCAACCGGGTTTAACCAACGATGAATGCTATTCACTATATCGCTTGTACCACCATCCGTTTCTGCATCCCCGATATTACCTCGGTGAACGTGAACGGTACTGTTCGACTCTTCACTCGTCACTCCAGAACCATTGCTGCCTAATAGCGGGTCAAGTGGAGGAGGCACAGGCATACTAGTACGCAATTCGTCATTTGCTTCTGTACCAGCATCATAAGCATTTAAGTAGAAAGTATAGGTTCCAGCTTCGCTAGGAATAGGCCAATTATCGAGTCCAACAAACCCATCATTGGATGGCAAAATCATTCCGGTAATAGATAATACTGTATTGGAATCATCAGTAGTAAGAGCTGTGCTTATAGATAATGATGGGGCGAGTAAACCACCAGCGGGGTCGGCTACCATATTGGCATTAACCGAAGTCCCGATACTCATTAGCCCGTCTAAACTTCCCATCTCAGCCATAGCTTCAATTTCAGCAGAAGCAGTTTCACCTAATTCAAACAGACTAGCTTCAGGCGTATGCGCAGCTACTAGTAAAGGAGTGAAATAGATACCTTGGGTAAGATTTTGGATTTCAACGGTAAGGTCAGCAGACCATGCAGGTTGCATAGCAACGGTCAGTAGGCTAGCGGTAAGCATTTTAGTACTTGTTTTCATAAATTTTCCTCGACAATAAGTTAGTTGACGAGAAGAACTCTGGACGGAAATTATCCCGAAAGTATCACGAAAGAATGACGAAACCTTCAAATCATCATCAAATGCGAGAAATTTCCAGTGAATTACGGTTTTTTACAAATAGCAGTTTTTATTCAAACCAGTTAGTTGGTTTATTTTGCAAACACCACTCAATCATATCTTCAACCGCTATCGGCCTACAAACATGGTAGCCCTGCACCCAATCACAGCCCCACTTTCTTAATAATTTAAGGGTTTCTTGGTTTTCGACTCCCTCGGCAATAACACCTAAGTTAAAGTTATGCGCCAATTCCAATATCGTTTGTACAATTTGTTGATCACTGCTTTGATCTGCCAAGTTTAAAACAAAGCTCTTATCAATTTTGAGTTCCGAAACCGGCAATTGTTTCAAATAGGCCAGTGAAGAATAACCAGTACCAAAATCGTCGATCGCTAATGAAAACCCGACTTCTCTGAATTTATTTAATTCTATTACTGCTTTTTGTGGATCGGCGACCAAATCACTTTCTGTGATTTCAAATGACAATTGGCTTGCTGCCACTTTATAGTGTTTTAAATGACGCTCGACAGCACCAAGTAAATTTGGATTAAGGATATCTTTAGCAGACAAATTAATGGCAATACAAATATCCAGCCCACTCTCAGACACCCGCTTTGCATCCATTATCGCCGTGCGAATCACGTAGTCGGTTACCTGTCCAATAAGGCCTGCTTGTTCTGCAATACCAATGAATTCATCGGGCGGCACAAATCCTAACGACTTGCTGTTCCAGCGAATCAATGCTTCGGCGTGGGTTACCTGACCTGTTTTTAAGTCTAATTTTGGTTGGTAAACCATGTTTAACTCAGATTTAGCCGACACCAGTGCATATTTTAGTTCTGATATTATGGCTAATCGTCGGGTATAACGTTTTTCAAAATCGTCTTGGTACTTAACGAGTAAGCTAGGAGATATACGCGCTTCATCCAATGAAATATTTAATCGTTTAAACACACTTTCGGTATCGTCACAGTTTTCGGGACAACACAACATGCCCATTGCCAATTTAATATTCATCACAACTTCATCAATTATGATCGGCAATTCGATTTCTTTTTGGATATCTTTTAGTTTTTCCAGTGACAAAGGAGTTTCAGGGATCCACAAAAACTCCCCACCATTTAATCTCGCACTTTCGCCACCGAGTTGTTTAAAACGACTGGCAATGGTCTGTAGACAGTCGTCGCCACTTTGATAACCGAAAATATCGTTAACACCTCTAAAACCTATAATGTTGGCTCCAATAACTTGAAACTGTTGATTGGTCGCAAACTTTTTAGCTATCACATCTCTGATCTGGTACCTATTTTGTAAATCTGTCAGCAAGTCATGGCTGGCTTGATAACTGATTTGTTTTTGCCGTTCATGAATATTAGCTTGCATAGTTTGAAAGGAAGACGCCAACTCATCAATTTCAACGGTGTTAGCCTTTATATCAATGGGCTGTTCATAATTTCCGGCCGCGATTTTGTGTGCCACGAAAGACAACTGCCCCAAAGGCTTGGATAATTTTCGTGCCACCAGCGCACCAAGTATTAAAGCTAAAAGCACACTTAACAATGCAATAACGCTTACTTTGATTTGCAATTGATTGAATTCGCCAAACAATCGTTCAGAATCTTCTGACATCATGGCCCATATCTGACCGTTTTCTCGTTCCTTCAGCAAAAATGACTTAGATATGATTTGATGCTCTGGCATAAAAGACAATTTAAACCAAGAAATATCCTGGTTTTCAAACATTACACTAGCGTCAACAGCTTCTTTAGCTAAGGTGGAGGTGACAAACACTTGTTGTTGGTCACGATAGACTTTGATGGTGGCATCTAACTGGGTAATACTTTTCATCAAATCCAGTACACTTCTATCTATTTCAAAGCCCACCAGAGCGACAGCTGGTGCCCCAGGAACTCTTACCCGCAATAGTATTGCTTGATATAATTTGTCATTTATCAGCAAAATTTCGCTAGCACCACCTTCATAAACAGCTTGTTCTATAAATTGCGGAAAAGGAAATTCATTGCCTACAATTAAACGCCCAGAGGTACTGTTGGTAACAGTGCCGTCAAGAGATATCAGGGCCATTAAATCTGCTGAAATACGCTTTGTATGATTACTCAGAACACTATCAATGGTTGGACTATCTTGACTACCTATAGCAGTTTTGAATCCATAATCAGACGTGAGTACCTCAGCTGAACTAATCAACAGGTCCTCTCTGGCATCAAGTACTTGGGTAAATACTGATTCGGCGACTTTAAGATTATTTGCTAATTGCAACTTCGCTTGGTCAATCGTTGATATCCAAACGTTGGTCAGAATGGCGATCGCACACAGCAACACCAACCCACTTGATAACCTAAAAATATGTTGTTTTAACGATTTAACCGACATCAAATAACCACTTTTCCAAAGTTTCCAGCGCCAAATATACGCGAGGCTCCCTCGGTTTACTTAATAAATAAATAGCAACAATAGTGTTTTCAGCACTAACAACAATTTCCAAAACCATTCCTGCAGTGCATCATAGCGCAAAACTGAACGCCAACTGACGGGCAGTTTGCATTACGGATTAGTTCCAAGCAAATACTCTTCCCCAGGATTTACCACTAATCGCCCACTCATAGCTTCTCGGCCTAGCAACATCAAATAGGTCATCTCCGAACGGTCAGTAAGGCTAAGATGAATTTTCCAAGACGCACCGGCTATTTCTAAAAGCGTTTCAATTAAGTAACGACGTTCTCGTGTTGCAGTAGAGCTTTTTACTTTACGCACAGCCTCCACTTTGGCTTCCCGCCTAACAATTTCATTTACATCGTGTATGTCTGGATGAATGTTAAAACTCACCCAGGTTTCACCGTCTTTTTCAAACTCTTCAATATCATCAACATGCAAAGAAGAGGTTGTCGCGCCGGTATCCACTCGAATATTTAAATTCTGAATAGCTAATTCAGGTAAGTTACAAAGCTCTAAAGCACCAATTACTGGCATATTTTGGTATGTCTGCATATTTTAACGTTCCCGTTTAATAAACCATTGGGGCTTCATTCAATACTAAGTTGTCTTGTAGCAATTCAACATTTTCAGCGACTGTATCCGGCTTTTTAAAATAGGCAACGTGATACATGGCTTCACCTTCTTGGGCCAATGGAATATTTTGCTTACCGATAACAATGCCTTCAGCTGGGCACAGTAGCGTGCCTAATTCATTGCCAAAGGGATCGGCAATTCTGGCTAAAGGGTCGCCCTTTTCTACATGATCACCAAGCTGCGCAATGTGCTGTACAAAGCCACTTTCATGGGCTCTTACCCAGCCACTTTGACGAGCTATAAAAGGCTCAATATCATGTTCTTTTTTCGAGCTACTTTTATTCAACATGCCGATGTCGCGCATTATATTGATAATACCTTTGACGCCCGCACGAATAGAAAATTCATCGTATCTAAGTGCCTGACCAGCTTCGTATAATACCACTTTTACACCTAAGTCAGCGGCAGCTTGACGCAATGAGCCATCGCGGATATCAGCATTGAGCATGACTGGTAAACCAAATGCCTTACACATATTTAGCGTGTCTTCATCATCCAAATTAGCGCGAACTTGGGGTAAATTACTGCGATGGATTGCCCCTGTGTGCAAGTCTATCCCGACATCGCACTTTGCCACTACTTCTTTCAAAAAAGTGTGCGCGATTCGGCCGGCCAGAGAGCCTTTTTTGCTACCGGGGAAACTACGGTTCAAGTCACGTCTATCGGGTAAATAACGGCTTTGATTCAAAACGCCATAAACATTCACCATAGGCACAGCAATTAAGGTGCCGCGTAAATTTTTTATTGAGCGATTGCGAATCAAGCGACCAACAATTTCAATCCCATTTAATTCGTCACCATGAATTGCGGCACTGACGAAAATAGTTGGTCCCGGTCGCCTTCCTCTTTGCACATATACGGGAATAGACATATTGGTATCGGTATAAAGAGGTGGCATTTCAATATGTACGTGCTTTTTCTCACCCGGTAGAATTTCAACGCCACCTATAATGAGTTGCTCCATTAGCCCTTACCTTTGGTTCTAGTGCTATTAGGCTTGGCATTGGTTTCGAGAAACTCAATGATCATGCCAGCAATATCTTTGTTGGTTGCCTTTTCAATTCCTTCGAGTCCTGGGGACGAGTTAACTTCCATCACAACAGGGCCATTGTTAGAACGCAACAAATCAACGCCACACATATTCAATCCCATGGTTTTAGCTGCATCTACCGCTGTTTTGCGTTCTTCGGGAGATAATCTGACTATTTTCGCTGTTCCACCACGATGCAGATTTGAACGAAACTCGCCATCGGCCGCCTGACGTTTCATGGCGGCTATCACTTTTCCACCCACCACTAAACAACGAATATCTGAACCGCCTGCCTCTTTAATAAACTCTTGGACTAAAATACTGGCGTTGAGTCCCATAAAAGCTTCGATAATCGATTCCGCTGCTTTTTGAGTTTCAGCTAGCACCACCCCAATACCTTGGGTTCCTTCTAGCAATTTAATGACCACTGGTGCGCCACCAACGTTTTTAATCAAATCGTCGATCCGGTCTGGATGATTAGCAAAACCTGTTCTTGGCATCCCAATACCCTTGCGAGATAACAATTGCAATGAACGTAATTTATCTCTAGAACGACTAATCGCAACGGATTCGTTTATGGAAAACGTGCCCATCATTTCAAATTGTCTTACAACCGAAGTACCGTAAAAAGTAACAGACGCGCCAATTCGAGGAATAACCGCATCATACTTAGGTAAAGCACGACCTTTATAACGAACTGATGGTCGACTACTGGTGACATCCATATAACAATGCATGGTATCGACAATATCAACTGTATGTCCCCGCGATTCGCCGGCCTCCTTTAGTCTTTTGGTAGAATAAAGGTTAGGATTTCGCGATAATATAGCGATACGCATTGTAAAACTCCGTATAATAAACTGGGCCCTATAGTACTTAGCTTTAGCTAAACTACAAAGCACTTTTAATGGGCTGATGGCGTGATTTAAACACCCCTTTGACGATTTAAAAGAATAGTCTCTAAAAGGCATAAAAACATTCTAAATTTGAATGTCTATTTTTCCTCTTTGAAGGTGCAATAAATAAACGTTTTGTACTAATCCGCAGTGTCATGTAGCCTAGCAGTTATAATTTCGGTACGCCTGCAAACCATAAAACTGCATTAACCAAGGATAATTCATTCTCAACATGATCGAATTGATTTACCAACATCGTTTAATTTCCACTTTGGCGGTTGCCATTGTGTTGATTTCTCTCAAATACCTGTTAGTTAGCTTAGTGCGCTCTAGGGCCAAGAAAAAGCGTCAAGATAAACGCTATTTAGTAAGTAATATTAAAAACTTACTGAATTTCATTTTGATCGTATTACTACTCAGCTTATGGATAAATGAAATTCAAAATTTTGCTCTTTCCATCGCTGCATTTGCTGTGGCAATTGTGATTGCAACGAGAGAATTTATTCAGTGTATTATTGGATTCTTTTACGTGATGTCTACGCGTCCGTTTAGGATTGGCGATTGGATTCAAGTTGACGGTTTCGCTGGTGAAGTATCAGCCATCGACTGGGTTAAAACCACTATGTTGGAAGTGGACATCGATCGTTATCAATACTCAGGTAAAACCTTGTTTGTACCGAACAATAGGTTGATTAGCAGCCCTATCAAAAACCTAAACTTCTTAAAGCGCTATGTTACTCATCACTTTACCATTACCCGTGATGAAGACATTAACCCTTACTTAATCATTGAAAATTTGCGAGAAAAAGCTCAGCAACAATGCGCAGATTTCTACGAAGTGGCAACCCGTTACAATCAAATAATTGAGCGAAGACTAGATGTTAAAATACCTGGGCCAGAACCTGTCATTGAAGTGTCTACCAACAATGTTGGTCACACTGAAATTCGCTGTACTATTTTTTGTCCCACAGAAAGAGCGATAGAAATCGAACAAAAGATCATGCAAGAGTTTATGGAATTATGGTTTATTGAATTTAATAAAATTCAACCTTCAAGCAATTAATTGAAGAGCCTAAATTCGTCGCGCTATGACGTTATAAGCAACAATCTGATTCAGTCAATACTGCACAGATTGTGCGATTAAAAACTAATAGCTAATCCCTGTGGGGTAATATCAACATCTTTTGGAGCTATCTCACCAAAGCCCATTTTAAGTTGATTGAAGTCCACCAGCATAATCTCTGGTAAATTACGTCCAATAGTTTGTTTAATAGTTCGCACAGCATGCTCACTATCTTCGAGTTGATTTTCAATCATTTTGAAATCTTTGAGAATGGGTTTTTCGATTCTGAGGTGTCGATTTAACGGGTCATAGTCAAACTGGCCCTCGATGGTGCCACGGGCAATAAACAATTTACCATCCTGTAAGCCTTTTATTGTGGTAGTGATATCGACGGTTTTGTCCAGTGCGTCTAATTTTACACTAGGATCATAAAACGTTGCTACCACGCCCTGATATTCGCGAACAATGGGGAAACTCAGCAAAAGCACTGCATTTAGTTGTTTTTCTGAAATGGTAAAAACAAACGCGGAACTTTTGAACGAGGTTAGAAACATCATTAGTCCCAGTATCACAAGCAACCTTAATTTCACGACTTTTCCTTAAACCTATTTTATTCTGTTTGAGCACAGTAAAAGTTAATTTTGTTTGCTGTTTTAGGCGATTTTATTGCGCATTCCTAATCCACAATCAAATAGTCTCGTAAGACTGCATCTAAAGCCACAAAATATATTGTTATTATATGCCTAATAGAAGATGATCGCGCGACTATAATTAACCTATTGAACTCCACTATTTATCACCTAGGTAGATAAGCAGAAAGCATGTTCGATTTAATGTCGACAAATATTTATTCAGCACAAGGTTGAAACAGCCTTCTCACAAATGGACGTTTGTATTGTGGGCACTATCACGTTGTAGCGAAGAAGCTGTAAAAGGAGAAATAAAGATGTCTAACCACAGTCAACTTGATTCATCACAAACGAGTCTCATTTGGTCACTATTTGTTGATGAAAAAGGGGTTAGTAGTGATGGGAAAACTGCCGATATATTCACGCCAGAGATCAGCGCTGGTTACAACTGGGTTCATCTCCAAGCTGACACCCCTGACGCATGGGATACCATGAAAGGGCTAGGCTTATCTGATGTGATATGTGACTCATTGTCTGCATTAGAAACTCGTCCAAGAGCGTTGTTACAAGACAATGGTATTTTGATTTATCTACGTGGCATAAATTACAACCCAGATTCCGAATTAGAAGACATGGTGTCACTGCGCATTTGGTTTAATGATCATCATGTTGTTACGGCTCGTCGCAGAGACCGCATATTATATTCAGTCCAAGATACCAAGAGTATGATTGAAAGTGGCGACGCGCCAACCGATACTGCTGACTTTATTTTATTGCTCATAGGTAAAATCGCCAGTCGAATTAGTGAGGTCGTTGAAGCGCTAGACGAAGAACTGTCAGCATTTGAAGCGGAAGGTGGACTCGAAAGTTCTGACCGTTATGCACTGAGCATGGTGCGCAGAAAATCAGCGGCCGTAAGACGTTATCTAGCGCCACAACGTGACGCATTAGACAACTTATACAGAATGGCCAAATTCTTTAGTCAAGAGCAAGCCTATGAACTAAGAGATTTGACCGATCGCATGACTCGCTATGTTGAGGATCTCGATTTAGCTAAAGAACGTTCAATGGTACTGCAAGATGAGCTTCGTAACCGCATCGCTGAGCAGCAAGGAATGCGTATGTATGTTTTATCCCTAGTGACTGCGATTTTTCTTCCGCTGTCATTTTTAACTGGGATATTTGGTATGAATGTAGCGGGGTTACCAGGTACTGAGAATCCAGAAGCGTTTAATTATTTAGCGTCGTCAATGGTGATAGTCGCAATAATTATGTTGGCAGCCATGCTGTGGAAAAAATGGTTATAAATTAAGGTGAAGTAAAATGGCAGATCAAATTTCCGATTTAATCCACGAAGCCGTCAATCTCGATGATGAATCCGATAGCGAGATAATACATAGTAAAATAGCAGTTCAAGATGAGGCTGATATAGCACTGCTATTGGAGTCTCTGCCGCTGGAGCAACGCATTAGCGCGTGGCATGCTTTGCCCCGACATAAGCAACTCGATGTATTGGTAGAAATGCGTGGCGATCCAAGGGAAACCTTACTCGCGGCCACTCCTGATGAAGAATTAGAAGCACTATTCACCGACGTTGATGCTGAATCCCTACTAGAGCTATCAGATTCTTTGCATAGCCGATTATTGGATCTCGCGTTAGAGGCGATGGATAAGAAGCAAAGGCAATTATACGAAGGTGCAAATCAATATTCAGAAGAGCAAATAGGCCATTGGCGCAACCCAGAAAACTTGATTTTACCCTTGTCTGCAAAGGTCAGCGATGCGAAACGATTTTTACGCAGAGAAATTCCTGATTATGCAGATTGTATTTATTTGGTAAACAGAGCCGGGCAATATTCTGAAGCGGTGAAGCTTTTCAAAATTTACTCAACTCCAGAGCACACTCCCTTGGCAGATATAGCCGAGGATGATATTACCATTGTTAAAGCCAGTGATGATTGTAATAGCGCCGCACTTAGCGTTCAACGTTCGGGTTTTACCAGCCTGCCATTGGTAGATGAAAACTTTAAGTTTCTAGGGCGGGTCGATATTGGTTCAGCATGTGAATTATTAAATGAATCATATGAGCGCCAATTAATGGCCGGCGCAGGTATGGATGAAGATGAGGATCTTTTTTCTTCGGTTAAAAAGAGCGCTAAAAATCGGGCATTGTGGCTAGGCATTAATTTACTTACGGCCTTCTTAGCGTCATGGTTTATTGGTTTATTTGAAGCCACTTTGCAACAAGTAGTGGCACTTGCGGTCTTAATGCCAGTAGTAGCAAGTATGGGTGGAATTGCAGGTAGTCAAACTTTAACTTTGATTATTCGTGGATTAGCACTTAAGCAAGTAAACGCTGCAAACCTGAAGGCGTTGTTGATCAAAGAACTAAAAGTCGGCGGCTTAAATGGGGTTATTTGGGCAATAGTCATTGCCACTGTCGCTTCATATTGGTTTGGTAGTGGAATGTTAGGGCTGGTAATAGGTTGTGCAATTTTAGTCAATATATGTGCCGCTGCTCTGGCTGGCGTAGGGGTTCCTGTGCTGTTAGATAAGCTAAAGTTAGATCCTGCATTGTCTGGCTCAGTGATTTTGACCACTGTCACTGACATTGTCGGATTTGTGTCTTTTCTTGGTTTAGGAGCACTCTTCTTACTCTAATCACGCACTATCTAATTAAGTTGTCATGGTTTTTGCTTAATCATAATTTTTGCAGTGATATAAAACCGTTTTCGAGTATGTGGGTCTAATCAGTAGGGTTATTTATTTAGTGTTTAAGAAATTAAAAAATGCTTGGTTTTTAAGCTTCTTGCTTGTTTTGGCTTGTCGCCAAGCTGTTGCTATTGATGTGTCTTTAGAGGGCGTAGATGATAGCGATTTGGAAACCAATATTGCGGCACACCTAAGCACGCTCTCAGCTCCAGCGGATTGCAATTTATCTGTAGATGAGCAAATAACCATTGAAAACAAAGTCACTGAAGCTGGCCGCGCATTTGGCTATTACAATCTCTCCATCGATTCGATTGCTTACAATTCCAGCGAGAAATGTAGCTCACTCAAGTTAAAACTTAAAACAGGTCCACAAGTAAAAATTACTCAACTAGATGTCATAGTTACTGGTGATGGTAAAGAAGACGAAGGATTCAAAAGTATTATCAATAAGTTTCCAATCAAAAAAGGGGAGCCATTAATTCATGGTAAATATAAATCTGCCAAGTCTAGATTCGATTCCGTTGCATTAAACCGAGGCTTTTTTGATAGTAAATTTATTATTAGTGAAATAAAGGTGGATGTAGAACAAAACAGCGCGCAAATCCGTCTCGAATACCAGACAGGTCCACGTTATCAATTTGGTAAATTAAAGATACCTGAGGATCAAAGAGCCTCTGAACTTATTATGCAAGTTCTCCCATTTAAAGAGGGTGACCCCTATCTCGCGTCTAAGCTAGGCGAATTTAACCAAAGCTTGGGGCAAACTGAGTATTTTCAGCAAGTTGTTGCCCGTCCATTATTGGGCGAAGCTGAGCAACATCAGATTCCAATTGAAGTTGTCGCAGTAAGTCGTCCCAGAGATATTTTTAATGTAGGAGTAGGCGGCGCTACGGATACAGGTCCTAGGGTTACATTGGGTTGGCAGCGACCATGGGTAAATAGCGATGGGCACAGTATGAGCGCAAATATATATGTTTCTGAGCCCAAACAAACGGCTAGTGTGAAATATAAAATTCCCATTGAAGATCCGTTAAATAACTATGTATCAGCCCAACTTGGTGTGAAGTCGCTATATGATAATGATACTAACAGTGACACGATTTCACTGGCTTTACAGCGACATTGGACTGGTGAAGATAATGAGTGGAATAAAATTGCGTTCGTCCGTTTAGAGCAATCTCGCTTCCAACAAGCAGAAACACCTTTGCAAACTACCACGCTATTAATTCCAGGTTTCACCCTATCCCGTCATCGCAGTAGAGGCGGTTTAGATGTGAATTGGGGAGATTTGCAGTTGGTAACTATTGAAACAGCAAGCGACGCTGTTGTTTCAGATATCAACTTGGCCAGAGTGACATTTCAAACCAAGTGGTTACGAAGTATTGGGGAACATCGGTTCTTAATGCGTGCCGAAGTCGGCGCTCTATCAACCAATGACTTTGACCAAGTACCATCAGATTTACGCTATTTTACCGGTGGCGACCAAAGTGTCAGAGGATTCGCCTATCAATCACTTGCGCCTAGGCAAATCGATGATGATGGTGAAGATGGTGAGCTACTTGGAGCAAAATACTTGAATGTGGCAAGTATCGAATACAGCTACCCGGTTTCAGATGAATGGCGAGCGGCAATATTCACGGATGTGGGGGGCGCAAGCAACAAGCCTTTAGAAAAATTAGCCTACAGTCTAGGTGTCGGCGCAAGTTGGATGTCTCCGGTAGGTCCAATTCGCTTTTATCTTGCCAGTGGACATGGTGATTACGGTAATTCAGTACGTTTTCATTTAGCGATGGGGCCTTCTATATGATGTGGTTAAAGCGCACGGGGAAATGGACCGCATACATACTAATCATTTTAATTTGTCTAATCGGCTTTTTATTCACGCCATGGGGAACCTCAAGCGTCATAGCCATCGCCAACAGTTCCGTTGATGGCCTGAACATTAGGCACAAATCAGGTGGTTTACTAGGGACGCTTGAGTTTCAAAAAATCAAATTCCAATCTAGCACTATAGATATTGATGCCAGCAATTTAAAAACCAATATTGATTGGTCATGTAGCTTATTAATGCAAGTCTGCTTGAGCGAACTTTACTTAGGCAAAACCACAATTACTGTGGGCGAGTCTGAGCCAACTGAGACACAAGAAACCTTGCAAAAAATCAGCTTACCCGTGGCTGTAATTGCACCGAATATCCAACTCAATAGTCTCTCAGTAGAGATTGAAAACGTCGCCAAAATATCCTGGCAGTCGTTATTGGCCAACCTAAACATGCACAAGGTATTGAATATAGAATCATTGGAAATACGCCAGCCAAAGATCGTTTTAGCCAATAATGAACCGCCTGAGCAAGCTGCTACAGATCAACAACCCACGATTAATATTGGGCAAATCTCTAACTGGCAATATCAACCCGTTGAGTTACCACCATTGATGATTCCCATTGATATTAATGGCAAAAAGATAGTTATTCGCAATGCCCGTATTATGCAAGTAGATGAGGAAATTTTTGCATTCAACCGTTTATCAACCGGAGTAATTATTGAGGACAGCAGTCTTACTATTGAACAGTTCGAATTGGAACATGAATTGGTCAATGTGCAAGTCGATTTAGCGCTAAGCAAAGATTATCTGTTGGCCCTTTCTAGTAAGGCGCAAACCACCGACAACAACCAGAATCAACTAGTGCTCCAGGCTAACGCCAATGGTGATTTAAAAGCCTTAGAATTCGACACCCAAATAACTGGGGACATTAATGCTACAGCACAAGGAAGCGCTACATTAGACTCACCTAAGCTACCAATAAATCTTAAAATAAACTGGCAACCAGTGACCTTGCCTGCAGAACAACCGATACATATTTCGTCAGGAAATCTTAGTTTAGTGGGCGATATGGAGAACTATCAGCTCGATTTGCAAACTAGCCTATCTGCTACCGGAATTCCCACCAGTCAGGTGCAGGTTGCAGCAAGTGGTAACAACCAAAAAATTCAACTGACTAAGGCTCAAATCAATACTCTTGGGGGAAATATTCACACCTCCGGCGTAGTTGTGTTAACCGATGTAGCCCGCTGGCAAGGTAAAGCTCTAGTTGAACAGATTCAACCTGGGTTATTCTGGTCGGATTTAGAGGGCAGTATTAACGCAAGCCTTATGCATAGTGGCGTGTACGGTTCAGACGTATTGCAAGCCAAAATAGACAAGCTGAGTGCCGATGGGAATTGGTTAGGTTATCCGCTCAAAGCAGCTGGTAACGCTTCCTATGATAAAAACTCGGGGTTAGACATTCCGAGTTTAAGTTTGGCCAATGGTGAAAACACGCTCACCTTCAAAGGAAAACTCGACAATCAAAATACTCTTGCAGCAAAATTAGACTTTATTGGCAAAGAGTTAACTCAACTGTATCCGGATTTGGACGGAAGCACAGGACTAAGCGCCAATATTTCAGGTACTTTAACTGAACCGAAAGTTGAATATGAATTAACAGCATCGCAAGTTAACTATCAAACAATTTCATTGCACAGCTTAAGCTCAAAAGGAAGTGTAAATTGGGATGAAAATAAACGCTTTGATGTTCGCACCAACCTTGAACAGCTGGTGATTAATCAAGAACCTATCAATACGATTCAATTCGAACTAGCCGGTGACGCAAAGCAACATAAACTGATTACCAAAGTCGATAGCCAAGCATTTCAGATAGATTCCACAATCGAAGGTCATCTTGAAGAAACAAAATGGGTTGGCCAGTGGATAACTGGTAACTTCAGCAGCCAATGGGGTGCATATTCTCTAGATCAGCAAAACACCCAACTTTTAGCTGATTGGCAGAACCAGCACTACCAAATAGATGCACATTGTTGGAACGACCAACAGGCCGAACTATGTGTTAATCAAGCCTCCTTTAAAAACCAAATTGCAGAATTCGATATACATGGCAATCAACTGGAACTATTACAAATAGTCAGTCAATTTGTTCCACAGTTACAGAACATATCCACTGATA
This sequence comes from Alteromonas sp. M12, assembly GCF_037478005.1. Classification (NCBI taxonomy): domain Bacteria; kingdom Pseudomonadati; phylum Pseudomonadota; class Gammaproteobacteria; order Alteromonadales; family Alteromonadaceae; genus Alteromonas; species Alteromonas sp. M12. The sequence continues at coordinate 4,329,239 of NZ_CP144164.1, forward strand.
CTCAATTCTTTTTCACCGCAAAAGGTAAATGGCAGGCAGATTCCCTACCTGTTGCCAAAGTTGCAGGACATTTTTCACCGACGTCTGTAAAAATAAAGGGCTTAAAAAAGCCTGTAGATATGCAAAAACTCGCGTTTGATATGTCTGTGGATGGGCAACAAGTCATTTCCCATTTTGACTTTCAAACACAGAGCTCTGGCGCAATTGATTTAGATTTAACCATCACCGACCTCGAACAAAAGCGCAACTTACAGGGGGAGTTAAAACTAAAAGATATTTTAGCCAAGCCATATCAAGAACTGATCCCCCAATTAACAGAACTATCAGGAACTGTGAATGGCAACTTAGCACTATCTGGCGATTTAAAAACCCCACTTCTAGACGGCAAATTACAACTCAAAAACTTCAACTTTGCTGGAGAAGAAATACCTGGGCGGGTTTCAGACTGGAACCAAGATATGGAATTTGCCGGCCAGAGTGCCAAACTCAAAGGTGACTTTATGTTTGGTAATGGCAAAGGTAGCAGTGCTGGGACATTAGATTGGACGGAAGAGTTAATCGGTGATTTCAGCCTTAAAGGAGATACATTTGAATTGGAGTATCGCGATTTAGTCAGAACCCGCTTTTCTCCCAACTTACAGGTAGAAATGACGAAAGAGGCAATCAATGTGTCCGGCAGTACAGATGTCTTTTATGCCCGCATTAAAGTTAAAGACTTACCGGCCAATGCGCAATCACCCTCTGACGATACCATTATAGTCAATCAACCTGTTGAGGAAAAAACCGTAACTCGTGACCTAAATATGGTTTTTAACGTCAACATTGATCCGAAAAAAACTGACGATGTAAAACTGGAAGCATTCGGCTTAAAGACCGACCTTCGCGGTTCCTTAGAGCTAAAACAGTCAAACCAGAGGTTAACTGGTAACGGCAGTCTTAATTTAGTTAATGGGACTTATAAGGCCTTCGGTCAAGATTTAGTCATTCAAAAAGGTAATATTTTATTTTCAGGTCCATTGGACAATCCGCGCTTAGATATAGAAGCTATTCGTGACGAAAGCAAAACCGAAGACGATGTTATTGCCGGTGTCCGAGTATCAGGTGCTGCGGAGCAACCATCAGTCGAGGTATTCTCGACTCCTACGATGATCCAAAGTGAGGCGTTATCATACTTACTATTGGGTAAAAGCATGTCTAGCGAAAGTCAAACGTCCAATGATCAAGTTCTCGCTGCAGCACTGCTAAGCCAAGGACTTAAAGGAAGCGAAAATAAGGTCGACCAATTAGGCCGCAAATTAGGTATCGAGGATTTAGCCTTAGGCGCCAACAGTGACGACGATGGTACGCAAATTTCATTATCAGGAAATATAGCACCGGGAGTGCAGTTACGTTATGGCGTAAATGTGTTTGACTCTTCAACTGAGGTAGCCTTGCGTTATCAGATATTACCTAAATTGTTTTTAGAAGCAACAAGCGGAATAGAGCAAGCTTTGGATGTTTATTATCAATTTAGCGTAGGAGGGAAATCAATTTCTGATGACGAATAATGACAACCTGAGATTTTGATAACGGGCATACGATTGTTCTAATCTAGCTGGGTATGGGTCATCAAGTGTGGTGGTTAAAATAGAGCCACAAAAATCAATTAGAACACTAAACAATTTAGAGACTGGCCGCACTGTAAAAAGTGCTCTTTTAAACTACTCAGGAGCTTGAATTCCGCCCACTTGCAATAGTGGCGCTGCATCAATATCTTCAGCATTCATCATCATAGCCATTCTCTCCATTGTCGCCAGCATTTGCGATTGTTCCCATTCTTCCATGGCTTCAAATCGTGCAATAAAATGCTGCTGCAACAAGGTTGGAGACTCTTTAATTGCGTCTTTTCCCTCTTCGGTAAGGTGAATTTCTACCTTACGCTTATCAATAGAAGACCTTTCACGGATCACAAAGCCCCTACTCTCTAAACGATCAAGAATACTGGTTACAGTAGCAGAGCTTAAATTTATGCTGTTAGCAATATCCTTCACCATCACGCCATCGCTAAACGAAATATGCTGTAAGACAATAAGTTGCGGCGAAGTTAAGCCTGTTTCTTTACTTAATTTTTTTGAGTACAAGTCAATCGCGCGGATGACCTTACGCAAAGAAACCAAAAGCGATTCGTATTTTTTCATAGTGGTAACTACCTATTAATTTGCATTGAACTCTACCAAATAAAGGAAATAGCGCAATAAAAAAGCGTTTTAATATAATAATTTACAATTAATTATATTATTCACAATGATTAGTTATTCACATTAAATGCATACATATTCACATAGGGTTGATTAGGGTAAATAGCTATCCAGACAGATCTTTATATTAACATCTATAACAACTCGCTCAGAGCCCCCGTCGTTGCTTATTTGAGCAAAAAAAGGCATAATATCGTTCGTACACTAATTAATTCAATACAATTAATTAGCTCAAATCAAATTATTAATAGTTAAAAAGCAGGAAAAATGAATACGTTTAATTGGAAACGAATCGTAATTAAAGTAGGAAGCGCACTTATTGCACCTAAAAATCAGGGGTGTAGCTCACACTTTTTATTGGGAATCGCACAATTTATTGTTAAATGTCGCGCTAAAGGAATCGAAGTAGTATTGGTTTCGTCTGGTTCAGTAGCGGCTGGCCGTCACCTATTCCAAGGTGAAACAGAAAGTATCGCCATCAAAAAAGCTATGGCTGCCGCAGGACAAACTGAAATGATGGCCACTTGGGACCGTTTATTTGACTTTCCTTCAGCACAGATATTACTAACTCACGGCGACCTACGAGATAGGGAACGCTACGTGAGCATACGTGAAACAATTTTTTCATTATTGCAAAACGGCATCATTCCTATCATCAACGAGAATGACACTGTGACAACCGACAATTTGCGCGTAGGTGACAACGATAACCTTGCTGCCATGGTTGCAGGTGCAGCCGATGCTGATTCTCTCATCATCTGTTCTGATATCGACGGTCTTTATGACAAAAACCCTCATACTCATGACGATGCAAAACTCTTATCTTGGGTTTCAAAGATTGACGAAGACATTTACAAAATGGCTGGTGGGACGACTAGTGCAACAGGCACAGGCGGAATGCGCACTAAAATCGAAGCGGCAGAAAAAGCAGTTTCTCACGGCATCGATACTTTTATTGTTAACGGGTTTACCGAAATCACCTTCAACATGCTGTTAGAAGGTAAAAATCCAGGAACTCATTTTCAGCCACACGAAACACCAATGAAAGAACATGAGCATTGGATGAAACACACATCCAAAGAGCAAGGTGTGGTAGTGGTTGGGAACGACGTCGACATTACTTCATTGGACGATGATGATGCTCTAACCAGTGATGAAATCATCGAAATTAAAGGTAGCTTTTCAGTTGGTGATACCGTTCTTGTACGCAAAGGCGACGGTACAAGGTTAGCAAAAGCTCGGTCAAACTACAGCAGTTGTCTTTTGACATTTATTGCTGAACAAACGGACCAGGATTTCGCCAACGAATTTCAGCGCCAGACGGGTCCGATTATATCAGACAAAAATATAGCACTATTGGAGAAACAATGAGTTTAATTAGAGACCTATCTCTACAGGCTGCAAAGGCAGCCAGAAAACTAGCGGTATTGGATACCGAGAAGAAAGACCGTGTATTACGAGACATGGCAAAAGCACTTAGAAATGGTGAGCAACACATATTGAAAGCAAATCAAGTGGATTTGGATAATGCCAAGCAGGCCCAGTTATCTGATGCCATGATGGACCGACTCACTTTGAATACTCAGCGAGTAGAAGATATGGCGGTGGGTATCGAAACCATCGTTAATCTTGCTGACCCTGTGGGTATCCAACGTGAATTGGGCCAACGTCCCAATGGTTTAGAAATTAGTAAAATGCGCGTGCCTTTGGGTGTTGTATGCATGATTTACGAAGCCAGACCGAATGTAACAGCCGATGCAGGAGCCTTGTGCTTCAAATCTGGCAATGCGGTTATTTTACGCGGCGGTAAGGAAGCTCTAGCCTCAAGCAAAGCGATTTCCGAAATTCTACAAAACGTACTGGTTGAGCATGATTTACCAGCAGAACTCATTACGGTTGTACCTAATCCTGATCGTAAATTGATGCAGGAACTACTAGAACAGCGTGAGTTTATTGATGTTGTTATCCCTCGCGGTGGTGAAGGCCTGATAAATTACGTAACTGAAAACAGTAAAATACCAGTCATTCAGCATTTCAAAGGTGTCTGTCATTTGTATTTTGATGCTGACGCCGACTTTGAAACCGCTATTCAGTTGTTGATCAATGGTAAAACACAACGTACTGGTGTGTGTAACGCAATTGAAGGTTTGGTTGTTCATAAAGACATTGCTGAACAGATATTACCCATCGTTAGCGATGTGCTGATTCGCCACTCAGTTACAATTAATGCCTGTGAACGTTCTGCTGAACACATAGCCCGCTGTAACGTAATTCAAGATGAGGACTTTGGAGAAGAGTATTTAGATTTGGAAATTGCGATAAAAACAGTGGATAGCATGGATGATGCTATGGATCACATTGCAAGATTTGGCAGTAATCACACTGAAGTTATTTGTACACAAAACGAAGTATCAGCAAAACGTTTCCAACGCAGCGTAGATGCCTCAGTGGTTATGGTAAACGCCTCTTCACGGTTTTCAGATGGCAGTCAATTGGGCTTAGGCGCTGAGATTGGTATAGCAACAACTAAATTGCATGCATACGGACCTATGGGCTTAGAGTCTTTAACCACCGAAAAGTACTTAGTTAACGGCAACGGTCAAATTCGGGCTTAAAAAAGTCTTAGATAGCCAATACAATGCGAAAGCTGCCCGTCAGCTTTCGCATTTTTTTGACTCAAGGCGCGTCCTGACTAAACTGAGAAAGTAGTAACCATCCTGATAAACAGCTAGCCGCAGTTACAAAGGTTCCCCAAGCCCAATCTTTTAGCGTGATTCCCAAAGGCCATCCTTCTAATATTGCGTAATTAGTGAGGTTATAAGCGCCATAAGCCGCAGCCCCTAACACAGCACCATCGAGGAATACTTGCCACCACTGCGCATGTTGGTTCTTTAGAACCACTAAATACACAGCCGCAGCGCAATACAATAGATAAAATGTTATCCAAGGCATTAACGGGTAAGACTCCCGCAACATACCTTGCATCGCCTCCAGATACGTATTTTTAGCAATGAGTCCTAGCCATATACCGTCTAAAATCAGATAGCAAACTGCCACCCCTAAATAAGCAATCAAAAACGATTTCATATTTTACTCCCTGCTATTTGCTGTATTTGAACATCAACTCTTTATACCCCGCAAGTCTGAAAAAGATACATTTGTCCTGTAATAATTTCCGTATCACCTCATATTCAGTTTAATTCCACACGCCAAAAACAATACTTTAATCATTTAAAATCAAAAACTTATATAAAACTTGACGTTATGGCATCAAGTTCGCAATAGCTAACACAGAACCGCAAATTAAACGAAATTACATTCTTTAGGGAGAATCCAATGGAAATTTTTGAAGCTATTCGTAGAGACCATGAAAAACAACGTCTACTGATGAAAATACTTGTAGAAACCTCTGGTGACACACAGAGCCGTCGTGAGTTCTATGGCGAACTTAAACAAGCACTAGTAGATCACGCAATTGCTGAAGAACGTTATTTTTATTCGCCACTGATGAAGTCTGACCAAACCATTGAACAATCGAGACACGCAATTGCAGAGCATCACGAAATTGATGAGCTAATTGAAAAGCTAGACGAAACTGAGATGAGTTCACCAGGCTGGTTAGCTACTATGAAAAAACTTAAACACTTAGTTGAGCATCACTTGGAAGAAGAAGAACACGAATTTTTCCAGCAAGCTGGAAAGGTATTGTCAGCCAATCAAAAAGACCAACTGGCAGATAAATATCAGGTGGAAATGCAAAAACCTCATTAACGATTTAGTTCCTCTCCCCTACTTAGGGTCCTGCTGCTCTGATTAAGTTCTAGAGCAAGCCACTGTCTTCAACACTACTGGAGGCGGTGGTTTTTTTTATTGTTTAGATGCGTTAGTAAATGTTATCGCCATTCAAAGTGAGTTATCACTGGTAGATGTTCAGATAGCTTAGAAAAAGTAAGCGATTGAATCCCCATACTTTTTTTCTCCGTTGCGGTAATGTCATCGGGATCAAATATGTAACCGCCGACCAACTGAAGTCTATTCGGACTATAAATTACTAAATCCATCACTCTAGAGGGAAACTTTGTACCTCGACCATCCCAAGTCCAAGTTTGTTTTCCATCCAAATGCTTCAACTCTGCGGCGATCAAACCAAAATGAGGTTTAGAGTAAGGCCCTGAAAGTATTAGCAAAGGCATTACTGTACTAACCAGATTGAAATCTCCCGCTAAAATTATTCCATCCACATGGGTGCGTTCAATTACTTTTCCAATTAATCGGCGTATTTCCCTTGCCTCAATTCTTCTTTTATCTTCAGCCCAACTGCTCGGGTCACTACCACAACATTCTAAATCAGCAGAAACCACCAACAATCTATTTCCACCCTCGAGTAATATCACTCCGTTAACTGCTATTCCGTCATCTAAGGTATTGGCGTACTTCACATCACCTGCATTAATCATACGCTGGTGTATGCGCTTTTTTTCAGACTTTGGATAGGGGATTATGTTTGAGAATTCCGGCAAGACTTCGTGAGGAAAACGGCTAATCACAACATTTCGTTGCCGTCCCCCACTGCTGCCAAAATTGATATGCCAATCCGTGTTTTGTGCCAAACTATCTTTAGGTAAAGCGTTATATAAGTGCGATTTATTGGTTAAAGGGGAAACTTCGTCTAATAATAAAATATTCGACTTGCCTCTAGCGACAAGTGCTTTTAGTACCTCAGGAGACTTCACAAACGCATCTCCTGACACATTCCAAGATAGCACGTTGATACTCCCTTTATGACTTCCCCCCTGCGCTGCAGCATCAGGTTTGAAGTCGACAGAACGATTAGTTGATAAGTTTGCAGTAACAATTGTGTTTTCAGCTGATATGGCAGTTAAAGGGATGAACATCAGCAAAACGGTGAATATGATTGGCATAATCGTGTTTTTCTTATTGTGAATAAAAAACGGAGATTAGATTATAAACAATTTACTATTTAATGTCCGCAACCTCTCAGCCCCGCAGTAAGCTAAACAACTAAGCATTGTCATAAAACGAAAATACTGGTTTAACGAATTCTGAATATTTAAAGAAAAGTTGCCTTTTGTGCTTTTAAAAATCAGTAATTAATGAAAAGATCTGTTTACTTTATCTTCATCGAGCAGCAACCCCATGGAACGTTTAAAACAAAGGATAGTGATTCTTGTCAGTCTGATAAGTTTAACTGTTAGCCAATTTGCCGTGGCGCAAGTAATTACCGATTCAGATCTGGAAGAAGAATCAAGTAAGGTTGAAGAAACCTTAACGGAAAAACGCGACGCCTCAGATGACTTAGCATTAAAAATTCCCTTTGCAATAACCCAATATAAAACCAATTATATTTTGCCAGTTACTTACGTAAAAGATCCTAACACTATTGGCGTAACTGAGCTGGATTCAGAAAACGTCGATAATCTAGAAGCAAAATATCAAATCAGTGTGAAGCTGCCAATTCACATTAACGATGACAACTTATCTGGGATATACGCCGGTTTCAGTGTGACATCTTTTTGGCAGGTGTATAACGATGAGGCATCAAAACCATTTCGTGAAACTAATTATGAACCGGAAATATTCTATTTTTGGAAAACCCATTATCGATTCCTAGGCATAAAATTTGATCAAGTTCACTTGGGCTTAAATCATAATTCCAATGGCCAAAGCGGGTTAAAATCTAGGAGCTGGAACCGTTTATATGCGTCTGCATTGTTTAGTGACAAAGACTCAGTGTATTACCTTAAAGCCTGGTATCGGATCCCAGAAGATGAAAAAGAAACAGTAAATAGCCCAGAAGGGGATGACAACCCAGACATTACCGATTATCTCGGGCATTTTGAGATCGGATATGGAAAAAAGGTCGGCAACTTCAATTTTCTCACTTTAGTCAGAAATAATTTAAAATCAGATAATAAAGGCAGCATAGAATTGAATATCACCTATCCTTTAAACAAAAGGTACGATGTCGTATTCCAATATTTTAACGGTTATGGTGACTCTTTGATTGACTACAACCGTCACCAACAACGTTACGGTATAGGAATTCAACTCAAATATTTGTAATGTGTAAAAAATGCGAAAGCGCCTGTATTTATTGCGCCCATTTAACCTTTAAACACATAGGACTATAATTTTTAATTACATATCAATAAGATAGAAAACATTAAGGTTGGCACGTAGTTCGCTTTACTTTGTCGAGTAGATTCAATTTTCGAAATAGGGTGAAGTATGTTTATTATAAAATACTATGGACTGGGCGGGATTTTATCATTAGCTCTTGCCTTGCTGATTGATAGCTTTTTGTTCAAAGTATTGTTTATCTGGATTGGCCTTTCGCTTATTTTGGTCACCTTTGCCTATTCAGTCCAATCACCTAAAATTTTTAGAAAAAAAATTGATGGTTCAATCCCATTCTATGTGAAGTGGGTTTTTGTGCCCTTTTTTGTTGGTGTGCAGTTGTATAACGCTTGGGCTCGTAAAAACGACAGCGTCCCGCCAATCCAAAAAATTCGTGACAAGCTATTTCTTGCCTGCCGCTTATTTCCTTCCGATATGCCAGAGCTAAATCATTTAGAAGTCAAAGCGGTACTCGATGTGACGGCTGAATTCGATGGGCTAGATGTTTCTGCCCATGGTGAAAATATGGACTATCTGAATGTTCCCGTATTAGATCATCAAACTCCTTCGAAAGATGATTTGATGCAAGCCATTAGCTGGATAGACAATCATATTAAAACCGGCAAAGCCGTCGTTGTCCATTGTGCGCTAGGTAGAGGCCGGTCTGTATTGGTTATGGCCGCTTACTTGTTAAGTAAAAGTCCAGAATTGTCAGTAGAAGAAGCCATCAAAGAAATCAATCAAACCCGTTCCACCGCAAGGTTGAATAAACATCAGTTAAAAAAGCTAAAAGACTTGCACAGCCAAGGCGTATTTACTCAAAAAAATCGACTCGCTATAGTTGCCAACCCTGTTGCTGGCGGCGGTAAATGGCAAGACAGCAAAGAGGAAATTATTCAACGCCTGTCACCTCACTTTGATTTGCAAATATACCAAACAACGCCAGAACAAGATGGCAAAGAAATGGCTCAACAAGCCATAAAAGAAGGTGCAAAATGCATTATTGCATGCGGCGGTGATGGCACCTTGACAGAAGTTGCGACTCAATTGGTCAACACAGATTTAACGTTGGGCATAATGCCTATGGGAACCGCTAACGCGCTTGGTCACGCACTCTATGGCCCTTCTTCGAAAGTAACGCCTGTAGCAGTTGCCTGCGATGCTATTATTGCCGGTAATGTTATGCAAATTGATACTGCAACTTGCAATGATGAACTTGTACTTTTAGTGGTAGGCATTGGCTTTGAACAGAAAATGATAGAAAAGGCTAATCGTGATGAAAAGAATAATAGCGGTCAATTCGCTTATTTAGGGGCATTGTACGATGCTATAGAAGTCAATAACAGCGCCAACTTAAATATCCAAATTGACGACAATGATCCGCAATCGATTCATACTGGAAGTTTAGTCATTGCCAATGCGGCGCCAGCCACCACTGTATTAGCACAAGGTGGAGGACTACCAGATTTTACTGACGGTTTGTTAGATGTTACTTGGCTTACTAATACCTCAAGCGCCAGTGAAAATTACTTAAAATTAGCGCAACTAGCGCTGCGAACCATGTTTGATAGTGGCGACGACGAAACTATTCAGCACACCACAGCTAAACGCATAACAGTCAAATCCGAAGGCAAACTAAAGTATGTAGTAGATGGGGAAAACAGAGAAGCTGATAGCATTCAAGTAACCCAGAACCCGCAGTCCTTGAAGGTCTTTTCTCAACCCAAAAACTAGGCTGGATGCCATGCAAGCGATACGATTTTCAATCAAGCAGTAGGTATTTACTGCTTGATTGAATTCGGCAAACTTACAACTCCCTCGAACATAAGTAAGTAATATTTACTCAAGCTCAATATATCACCAATCAAGAGTTGCCAATAAATACATATAAATCAGTAAGTTAAACTATGGCGCAAATATTGAATAATAATTAGTGAATAACCCATAGCGATTAAACAAGATTGGTAAGTAGCAATATTTTTCACATAGCGTAAACAAAGAACACATGCGCACCTAAATTTAAGGTAAAGATTCACTAAGGAGCTCAGAATGTCAGTGGTTAACAATAATAAAGAAGATAGATTAGAAGCCAACCGGACGCTTCTCAAAGCGGTAATTCAAATGTGCCGATTAGGTGGTGATTTTTATAACCTTATAGGTCAAAACATTAAACACTATGCCATTAAACAAGTCTGTTTTGACATGGCGAAAAGCTATTTCAAACAGATACCTGAACTTGTCGAAATTGCCCAAGACCGCTATCAATTATCCGAACAAGAAACCATGACTTCTACTTCCATAGAAGACTATTACCATAATATTTTGAGCAAGCAGGTCAAATTAAATCCCCCAGACCTACTTAAGCATTTGATTGAAGTTGAAGAACAGCATTTAGCAGAATTAAATAACGCGATCGACGCAACAAGTGAACTTGATGTTAAAGGCGCTATTTCAAAAGTAGTCGCGCAAATAATCGTGACTTACCAAAAGTTAACGGATCTAACACATTCAATTTCAGATAACCAAACCTCATAGAAAATGGGAAGTATTGAATATGGAACTTATTGAAATAGATAAATTTTGGACATTAATTCACGACAAGCTTGAAGGGTGGCTGGAATCTGGAATCAAACATTTACCTAATTTTGTAGTGGCCATACTACTCGCCATTGTTTTTGGCCTTATCGCTAAGTTTGTGGGTAGAGCGGTTCGAAATGTACTGCGAAGAACCTTAGAGTCAAGACAGATAGCTGACTTGTTAGCATCCATTATTAAAGTAATGGTGCTAATTGCAGGACTCTTTATAGCTTTAGACTTCCTTGGATTGACCGGCACAGTGACGTCATTGTTGGCAGGGGCTGGAATCGTAGGTTTGGCGCTAGGTTTTGCGTTCCAAGATATGGCAGAAAACCTAATTGCAGGTATTGCCATGGGGATAAGAAAACCGTTCCAAATTGGTGATGTGATAGAAGCAGATAAAGTATTTGGTACTGTGCAAACCATAAATCTGCGAAACACCTTAGTTGAGACCTTTTTCGGTCAAATTGAAGTCATTCCTAACAAAATTCTGTTTCGAAACATACTCACTAATTATTCTGCTACAGGAAGACGGCGAATAGAAGTTCCTGTTGGCATATCCTACGCCGATGATCCCGAACAAGCAGTTAAGGCAATAGTCGAGGTAATTAATCAGTGTGATTTTGTGATAAATAAGGAAGAAACAGACGTGTTCGCTAAGGGCTTTGGTGCAAGTAGTGTTGATCTACTGGTTTGGTTTTGGATTAGATATCCAGGAGAAACGGGATTTATGCAAGCCAGACACAAAGCGGTTGTGGAAATTAAAAAAGCTTTAGAAGCCTCAGATATTTTAATTCCGTTTCCAATCAGAACTCTGGATTTTGGCGCCAAAGGTGGCGAGAAACTGAATACAATGCTGAGCGATCGGCACAGAAAAGACAGTAACGAAAATCCTGAACAAGGCTCAGAGTCGGCTTCTCAGTCAGCCGAGGATTCAAATCCGGATTCAGAATAATTATTGGGCAAGATTAAAAGTCCGATTGATGTAATTTTGCAGTGGATTAATCGATAAATCGACCTACCGCCAGCTAAGTAAAATTAGCTGGCTTTTAACCATCAAAGTATTCTTAAAAGCATCTACCTATTGAATTTATGCTAACGTTATTCACTATCGTGTTAAATACTCGTTCATTTTTATCTTTTATCTGTAAAATATCGCAAAGAGGTGATTTCATGAATAGGATATTAATCTAGCATGGCATTAAAAATCGAAGATCGGACTTTAGAAGATAAAATCCTGTTAGCTATTACGGCCTCCGCAACCCTAATATTATTCCCTTTCCTGATTATTAGTCTTTTGGCTGACGATCGCGCTCATATTCTGGTGGATCTGGTCGCGGTTGGCGGTATCTTTACTATTTTTCTTGGCGTATGGTTTACCAGTAGAATTAAGTTATTCAGGGGGTTATTCGCGGTTGTTGCTCAAGTTACCATTTTGTTGGGCATTTATTTTAAAGGGGCTGGATTAATATATTGGATTTTCCCAATCATCATAGCCAGTTTCTATTTATTACCAACCATAGCCGCTAGCTTATTTAATTTCCTTTTAGTAACGGTTGCGTGCTTACTAACCTATCAGCAATTTGACAGTTTTACCCTGCCACGTATTATCGGTGCGTTTATAGTAACGAATATTTTTTCGTTAACATTCTCCGTTTTTATGCAAAATAAAAATCGTCAATTATCAGCAAAAGACAAAATAAACCAACTTCACAATAATATTCTCGAGTTGATCGTCAAATCCAATAAATTATCTAAAGTATTACCAGCAATTACACAAGCTATTGAGAATGAAATTCCACATGCCGTATGCAGTATTTTATTACTCGACAAAGAAGGCAAAAAACTGACTCTAGGTGCAGCGCCTAGATTGCCAGATTTTTTCAATGAAGCCATTGACGGTCTAGCTAATGCTCCAGGAGTCGGATCATGCGGAGAAGCTGCTTTTACAGGTAAACGTGTTGTCGTTTCTGATATCGCAACCCATCCCAATTGGAAAGCTTGGGCAGACATTGCACAAAAAGCAGGGCTGGCGGCTTGTTGGTCTGAACCGATAATTGGTAACCAAGGAAACGTACTAGGCACTTTTTCCATTTATTTTCGTGAAATATCCACTCCTACAGCCGATGAATTCAAACTCATAGAGCAATTTGTTAATCTCGCACGTATTGCAATTGAACGACAAAAAGCAGATAAAATCATATGGCAGCAGGCACATTATGACAGCTTAACAAACTTACCTAATCGCAATTTATTGCATGAACATTTAAGCAGCGCTATTGCCAACGCGCAACGTGATAAAAAACAATTAGCTATTGCGATGTTGGATCTAGATAACTTTAAAAATGTTAACGATACATTGGGCCATGAAGCTGGCGATACAGTGCTGAGAGAATGTTCAAAACGGATAACAAAATGCATAAGAAACAATGATATAGCGGCTCGCTTAGGTGGCGATGAGTTTATTGTGGTATTTATTGGTACTTCTGCACCTAAAGACATCGAAAGTGCGGGTAAAAAGCTATCTAGCGCACTGGCTGAAGCATACAATATTCAAGGCAAAGATGTTTATTGTACTGCCAGTATTGGGATTGCGTTATTTCCTACTGACGCACAAAGTATTGAGGCATTATTCAGGAATGCTGATCAAGCAATGTATCGAGCTAAAACCCAAGGCCGCAATAAAGTCCATTATTACAATGCTGACAAATGAGCATGATTTTAATCCTAAATCATGCTCAACGTTAAGTCACATTTAGCCCATGTGCTCAATTAGGCAATAGCAACAACGACTGCCTGCTTATTCCCGTATCACTACCAATCCACCAATCCCAGGCTTTCACGGAGTTTTAAGATGTGGTCTGGTGCTCCATCGCGGTCGAAATTGTCGTGCCATCGCCAATAATTTGTGTGCGTAAATAACCGTGGATTTCGCTTAGGATACGCAGCCTCCACGTCAATATCTAAAATAGGCGAAGCCGGTTGTTCTTCAGACACCAAATCTTTGGAAATTTGCGGATTTGAAAAAGCTCTACTCACTGGGCCTGATATAAGGTCACCACAGAAAATGTTGAAAGGCTTTGAATAAATATTAGTCCATCGAACCAAACTAAACACGGCACCATGATGCAAAAACTTGGCGTCTGTAGTTTGATAGTAGTAATGCTCATTTTCCTTCACCGGCGGAGAAGTTGGGTATTCACGATCTAACTTCCTATCAACAAAGTCCATTTTATTATCGAACAATAAAAAATCTGCATAGGTTAAGGGACTGCCCAAGGTTACCAAGTCGGACACCAGCCACTGCGACATCCCAGATGCTTCACCATGGGCTTCGCTGTCTAGCTTTAGTTGCTCAAACAGCTGGTACTGGAGTTTGCGGTACTCTTCAACTTTAGGCTGATGATCCATTTCTTCCATGGCATGAATGAGTTTTAAGGCGTTTTCAGATAATGGAAGAGACTCACCCGCGGCATTTTTAAACTTGTTTTTGCGAGCCCAGTATTGGGTTAAAACATCATATGCAATGATGGAACCTAAGCTATGACCCACTAAAACGATACGATCGTATTTCCCAGTTTGAGCGATACTTTCCAGCAATTTAACACCGCCATCACGGATCTCTTTTCTTACCTTAATATTCGATGGCGTAGCAGTAATGTATCGTGCGACGTCGCCCAAATAACTGACAATTTTAGCCACTGCAATACTCAGCACAAAAAGCAAAATAGGACTAATATAACTTTCATAGATTCCATGCAGACTGGCTCCTCCCTGCCCTTTTTCTGTGGGTTCAAAAAAGCCAATGGAAATCAAAATTAATAAAATCGTAAAGATTAAGCCCCACAATAAATAAATCATGGGTTTTAACGCCGAGGGATAATCACTTGGTTTGCGTCTTAGCATCGAAAAGACCCAACCACGTAAATGTTCCAGCGTAGTGCCGACGGTATGATGCGCCCAATAATATTCGTAGAAATCCACTCTAGATGTGGTTTTTTTCTCGGCATTATTTTTTATAGTGGCATAATCTGTAGTAAGCCGGCGATGTTCAAAAGAACCTGACACCTCACTAGGTTTATTCCAAAACCGAGTATTTTCAATGTTGCTGTCTTTTACCCAAACCGATTTTACAAATTCTCTGACCGTTTCCATTGGCCTTTGCTCACCAATACCATGAACCAGTACTACTGCTTGTTTTTTTGTAGTCGCCATAAGATTCCCTCCTGTTAATTACAATAGTATAAACATTAAGCTATTTTTCGCTATTCAATATTTGATATTCTGAAGCCGTAAAGAGCCACCTATTTCAGTCGAATTAAACATAAAACAGGTACTTTCAGGCTAGCCTTAGCAATGATTCCGTTATGAATCGCGCTCGCCTTAGTTATTCCCTTGTAAATTCCTTTGTTACATAATAGTTTGCTATGTAGAATAATGTTATTCGTAATATCGCTGTATCCATCAAAAATGGCTCGATTTACATTTCACTCGAGTCAAATGAGTCCACAACCTTTAATTATTGTGGCGCGTTTTTAATAAAGATAATCCATTGATAAATTCCAATTCGCAAATTAAAAGAAACTTTGCACTTGCGTGGCCCTTAGCTTTTAATGCCTTGCTCGTTCAATCCATGTTGATGATTGATACCCTGCTCGTTGCTCCCTTGGGCGAATTGCCCGTGGCCGCTATGGGCATTGCAACGACCATAGTGGCGTTTGTGTTGGGCATAGAAATAGCTATTGGTAATGGCATACAGCTGCTGGTTGGCAGAGCATTTGGTTCAAAAAGCCAAGCAGAATTAGCCATTGCCTATTGGTCAGGCTTAGTTATAAATATATCTACATCATTGATTTTTATATTTATTTTGACCTTTTTCAGTTCCGATATAGTGGCTGGAATTACCGACAACCCCGAACTTGCAGAACTCACCGAATCTTATATTTCAATTACTAAGTATATTGTTTTGCTGACCGCATACACTCAAGTGTGTACTGCATTTTGTAATGGCATTGGCAATACTATGGTACCGCTTAAAGGCTTTATGATTGAGTTGCCCGTCAACGCACTATTGAGTTATGTGTTGATTAATGGATTTGCTGATTATAAAGGTCTAGGTGTAGAAGGCGCCGCTTGGGGAAGTTTAATATCGATATTTTTAAGGGCTAGCTTCCTTTATTTAGCCCTGAAACTGGATAACAAAGTCGACCTCACTTACCCCAAAAATAGGCCATTTCTAACAGAAATTGGCCCACAATTTGCCGAAATTTATCCTATCGCCGCGAATTTTTTTGTGCTTTATGTTGGCGCCACCGTTTATCAACTGTTATTTGCTCAATTAGATTTATTTGCATTCGTTGCAATCACTTTGATCTTCCCCTGGGTCCGGGCAGGCACCCAATTTCCTAATGCTTGGGCGCAAGCTTCGGCAATCAGTATAAGTCAGGCACTAGGACAAAGGGGTAGCAAAGAGCACAAAACCTTTATCTCTAAATGTACCAAAGTGGGAATGATCATATCGCTTTTTATCGCTGCCATATTTTTACTACTCAGCCAAAATATTCATTTTATTTACCCAGATATTGAAGCTGAGGTACAAACTGCGTTGATGGTAATAGCTCCTTTATATATCGTGCTGCCGATTATAAGAGCCTACAATACGGTTACAGGAAACATCTTGCGCGCACTGGGAAACAGTAATCTTGTCCTGAAAATTCACTTTATCACCCAATGGGCTATTGCTTTGCCAATTTGTGCTTTACTGATTCTATACTTCGAGGTGTCAATTTTTTGGGCATTTGCGATGATCCCAATTGAAGAGTTACTTAAAGTTATCCCCTTTTATCGATACAAAGAATTTTATATAAAACGCTTACACACAACGTAAAAAAGCGCCCGAAGGCGCTTTGGAATTATCAAATTGTAGACTTTAGTGAATACTATTTGCCAATTGTAAGATTAGAAACAACGTTTTTCACGTCGTCTGTATTCTCGGCAATAGTTACCGCTAAATCACGTTCAGCGTTTGAGTCTAGCGTACCTGTTAGGGTCACCACACCGTTTTCAACTTCAACTTCAATGTCAGTACCACTGACTTCAGATTCGAATAGTAAACGGGTTTTAACCACAGACTCCACTTTTGAGTCTTTCAGGGTTTGCATTATTTGGGCGGTGTCAGAATCATCTTCATCTTTGATAACGGTTAATTGATTATCAACCTCTTCTACACCTTCAAGTGACAACATTAACTCTTCTGCTAACGCTTTATCCACATCGGTATCAACTTTACCGGTTAGCACAATCACGCCATCATTTACGTCAGTATTAATGTCGAAAGAATCTAGGTTGCCATTGAATAATAAAGTTGTTTCAGCTTTACCGTCAATCCATGCATCTTTTGCTTTATCTGACCATTCGTTTTCTGCGTTAGCACTCATTGAAGCAGTTGTTAAAGCAGCGGCTATAATTAGTGAACAAGTAGTACGTTTCATATCAGTCTCTCCTTTTTGTTTAGACACTTTAGCTAATGCCAATTCGATGCCAACTTATAACTCATTGTTTTTTATATAAATTAAATAATTCCCATGTTCATAGCGTAAAAGGAGTATGTATTTTCGAAATACTCAAATGTAATTTCTACAGCTTTAAGCGCAAGCAAATTTTTCACTGATTAGAAGTATTCGATATTGGCAATTAGAGATTTTGCGGGGCGGTATTTGCAGGCTTGTAAAATAAACTTCAGCGCTACTTAGCGCTGAAGTTTATGGAAGCTGTAGGTTATTAGTATGTAGCAGATTTAACGACAGTGACCTTGTAGAGCAGTGATACAGATCATCACCTAAGCATTTCACTAAATGGTTTATTCTAGTTGCTCTACAAGATCTAATTCAAAGTTTCAACAGTTAGAAGAGTTTTAACATTTTGTGCTATTTTGACAAAATCCTTTGTGTCTTTTTCAGTGTATTGTGCGCTTTCTTTGCCTTGCTCAATAGCATGCAGTTGACGTTGAATCACCCTATGCACGTCGATCTTATCTGATACCAATGCAATACGTTCTAGACTCTCAAGTAGCCGAATTGTCACCGCCACAGAGCCGACAGCATATTGACGAATCTGATCAAATGCAGAGTTCGCTAACCCCACAAAATCATAAGGTTTGCGAGATAATCTTAATCGGCCACTTTGATCAAAATATTGTCCGGCGTGCAACTTTTGATTGGATAAGTTACATAGCACTAAACACAATTTATCAACGCAGGTTATCGCCGTATAGGGATCATTAACCCCTGGAGATAGCGCGCGTACCGCGATTTCTACCATTTGGTGTATGGCATATTCAGGATCTTGAATCGGTGTTCTATTACTGCCGATGACACAACATTCATTTACCGCGTTATTTAAGTCACTTGTAATGGGCGTCAGACTCTTCACGCTAGCCAGTTCCGTGCTTTGGTTAATCAGATCGCCGGGTCGCCAATTCAACTCGATTAAAACATCATGCTTAGTGGCGACATCAAGTAACTTATCATTACTTAAAAGTTGCAAATAGCCACTTTGCTTCGCTTTCACTGACAAGGTATAAGAAAAGCTGCTGTCCGCCTTATTCTGTAAAACAGAGGTTTGCTCATTACAAAATAACGGTTCTATTGCGTGGTTTATTTCCTCACACAACTCATTAATGACGTTATCTGCTTGAATTGAACGGGCTACATGATGAATAAAATAGATGAGAACAATGACACTAAATAATGTGGCCAGTAGACACCAAATAATAGCCAAGCCCATTTTGATGCCTTGATTTGAATCCAGACTCATGGAGTAAATTAGTACTACGCAGTATGAGAAGATTGAAATGAAAGTTCCTAGTACGACTTGGGTTCCTCTGTCGTCCATAAAATTACGAATCAAGCGCGGACCAAACTGAGAAGATGCTAAGGTTAAGGTAACAATTGTTATTGAAAACGCGATACTAGTAACCGTTATCATTGAAGCGGCGATGGTATTAAGTAATGAAAGAAGCGTGCTCTGATCGGTTTGATAGAGGAAAGGTAACCAATCTAAAGCCCCCCAAGCTTGAGCATGATCAATCCATACCATTAACCAAGCTGAAGTAATCGATGTCACAACCATAAGTAGCGGGACAAACCAGAAACTAGTCTTTATTGAGTCAAACAGTTTATCTAATCTGGCTAGGTTTTTCATTCATACATCCTTATTGTAACCGCCACCGCCAAGCAAACATGAAGTAACCTCACTTTCGTGCATCGAGTGAGGTTACTAAATCAATTTATTTTTTCGATCTTTTCTTGGCAAAAAGTAGCATGCTAACTACCAGTATAATCATAAATAGACCAAAGGAAGCCAAGAATGTGTAGATTGGACTGCCACCTGCTAGTCCGGTAGATGTCACAAAAAATCCTACACTGATGACAATTGCGATAATAATTATTTTAAAGTCCATAAATCACCTCATCTGAAAATAAAAAAGGGCTCATTGAGCCCTTTTATTCTGCGTGAAAGCGCTTCGGGTTGACATTTATTAACAGTCTTTGTCTTCTGCTTTAACGCCTTCTTTAACGTCTTCGCAAGCATCTTCTAGCGCATTACCTGCGTCTGTTACCATTTCATCAACTTTCTCACCAGCGTCCTCTGCAGGACCTTGCTCACAAGCAGCTAGAGCGAATACTGAACCAGCGATTAGTAAGATTTGTAAAGTATGTTTAAAATTTTTCATGTGTATCTCCATTAATTATGAATTTTTATAAAGTTCATTTAGCGTGAT
The DNA here is from genome assembly GCF_037478005.1 of Alteromonas sp. M12. Lineage (NCBI taxonomy): Bacteria > Pseudomonadati > Pseudomonadota > Gammaproteobacteria > Alteromonadales > Alteromonadaceae > Alteromonas > Alteromonas sp. M12. The sequence continues at coordinate 4,348,973 of NZ_CP144164.1, forward strand.
GATCGAGTTCTCTATACTTTCGGACCTTTACCGCGTACGGCATTGGCTACGAGTGAAATCACCAGTAAAACTACGAAAACAAAAAAGATGATTTTAGCGATACCAGCTGCAGTACCTGCAATTCCACCAAAACCAAATACAGCTGCAATAATTGCGATAACCAAAAATGTTAGTGCCCAGCTCAACATGATATTCTCCTTTTGTTTGTGTTCGATATTCTTAATGCGCATTACGTGCCAACATCGAACAACAAAGTAAGTCATTGATATATAAATAAAAACAATAACTCTAAATAATCCCTACACCTTCAACGTTGAGTTTAATTTGCAAAAAGTACACTGAATCTAGAAACTTTTTCACATCTACAATGTGATTGTTCTGTATTTGCTTGGTTGAGCTGATATTGCTTGACTATAAACGCTTAAATTTAGGTTGTCTGTCATGCTTAGTTCTTTTGACATAGGTCAAAGCAGTATTTAATTGATAGCGGTGAGCACTAGTCAACGAAGTATTTCGCTGCATAAACGGCTAGCTATCCGAACTAATCTTAGTTTCATATTAAAGTGTGAGCGTCATTGCCCAAAGAGGGGGAAGAGTTTAAGCCAAGCACAATTAAGGTTAACTATGCTTGGCTATGTAACTTCGATATTAGATGCAAACCTTGCCGTATCTGGAAAATGGCGCGATTAGCAAACCGGCGAATAATTACCTTGCCAGTATTTGCGCGGCTTGCTTTGCAAAGTAGGTCAAAATGCCGTTTGCTCCAGCACGTTTGAATGCCACCAAAGATTCCATGATTACGGCTTCTTCATTTAACCACCCATTTTCAAATGCAGCTTTGTGCATCGCGTACTCACCACTAACTTGATAAACAAAAGTGGGAACTTGAAAGGTATCTTTGCAACGCCGAACTATATCTAAATACGGCATACCTGGTTTAACCATCACCATATCTGCACCTTCTTTTAAATCAAGTGCGATCTCGTGAAGCGCTTCATCGGAATTAGCAGGATCCATCTGATAACTATGCTTATTTCCCCCTTTAATATTGCCAGCTGAACCGACTGCATCACGAAAAGGGCCATAGTAGTTTGACGCGTATTTAGCGGAATAAGCCATGATACAAGTATTAATATAGCCATGCTGTTCTAGGGCTTGCCTAATCATTCCAATACGTCCATCCATCATATCTGAAGGAGCAACGATATCTGCGCCAGCTTCCGCGTGTGATAAAGCCTGTTTCATCAATACTTCACAGGTTTCATCATTTAAGACATAACCTGACTCATCAATCAAACCATCTTGTCCGTGAGAGGTAAAAGGGTCGAGTGCGACATCGGTAATCACCGCAATATCAGCAACATTCTGTTTTATTGCTCTTACCGCTCGCTGTGCTAAACCTTCAGGGTTAAATGCCTCGCTCGCACAATCCGATTTAATATCGAGGGGAGTCACGGGAAAAATAGCGATAGCGGGTATTCCTAGGTCGACCAACTCTTTAGCTTCTTCCACCAATAAATCAATAGATAGGCGCTCTACACCTGGCATAGAGGGGACCGCAACTCGTTGCTGTGTGCCTTCAACAACAAACATGGGGTAAATCAAATCCTTCGCAGTTAGGGTATTTTCTGCCATCATCTCCCGGGTGAAACTGTGTTTGCGCATTCTTCTCATACGGTTGGCAGGAAACTTTTGATCGAACATAGAAATATTTACCTCTTTAGTTATTTATACAATATCGCGGGCGTGTAAATGTATACTTCTCACCCGGTTTCGGCCATCTCGTTTCGCCTGATACAAAGCCTTATCGGCACTCTCTAAAAGATTTTTTTCATCCTCTACACCACTCACGATAGTAGAAGCAACGCCAGCACTAATGGTGACTTTGAGTTGTAATTCATCAACTTCGGTAACGGTGTTTTCAATGATTTCTCGGAGTCTTTGTGCCAATGCTTTAGCACCTTCAAAATCAGTATTCGGCAATATAAGAGCGAACTCCTCTCCACCGTAGCGACAGGCATCATCAGTTGTGCGTTTTAAATTCTGTTTTAAAATGTTAGCCACATTTTTAATTACTTCGTCACCGGCAACATGACCATAAGTGTCATTAATATTCTTAAAATGATCTATGTCCAGCATGATTAAGGATAGATCAGAGCGCTCGCGGCGACAGCGTCGAGCCTCTGCTTGAAATTTTTTATCAAAGTGTTTACGGTTGCGAATACCGGTCAGACTATCGGTACGGGTTTGCTGTTCTAGCTCATTGTTTGTTTCAGACAACTCCCGCAGTGCTATTTCGAGCTCTAAGGTACGCTCCTGAACGTTATATTCTAAACTCTGCTGGGCTTGCTCTTTTAGTTTAAGTGCTTCCTCTTGCGCTTCTCGGGCCATACGTTCTTCAAGCAAAGCGAGTTCCTGACTCTGATATTGCTCCTCGCGCTGAATGGAGTACGAAATAACTAAAACAAAAGCCAACATAAAGGTTTCAATGGCCGCACCTAACATAACAAAATATTGTGCTGGCAAATCTATCTCGAGTAAATTTGCGCTTTCTAGTCCTGCTAAAACGCCAGAAACAAGTAAAACCGACCAAGCAAGCAGATACAAACGTGCGAGTTTAACTCCTCGTAACATCATTAATAGTGAAACCACAAACACCAAAATAGATGCGAAACATAAGATCACAAGGAAATACATGATGTAGTAATAGTAAGGAATGCTTAAGCTCGCAAAAACGGATAACAGAAGCCACCACACTGAATATTTCAATAATTGATCTAAGGTTCTACTATGTTTGTAAACTTCCAGTAACTGTCGTGTACATATGCATGCGAATAAAATGGTGAGGGTGGCGAAAATGCCCACGCTGCGACTTTGTAGCCATACCCAATCTGGCCATATATATTTAAATCCAATACCGTGCAACGTAGCAAGAGTTAGTGCAATCGATACCACGTATAAACTATAACTTAGGAAGCTGGGCTTTTTGGTTGAAACATAAAAGAACAAATTACTCAGGGCCATTGCCAGCATAAAACCGAAAAACAATCCCAATAGTAAATTTTGCTCACCATTGTAAATCAAATACTCTTTTTCTTCCCAAACACGCAACGGCAATTTCACAGTGCCACTTGTCTGCACTTTGACAATGGCTGAAATTCGTTTCTCCGAATTTGGTACAGGAAAGAGTAACTTTTCATTTTTTATCTGACGGGAATTAAACGGATAACTGTCACCTTCGTGGTATTCCGAAATCAATTTTCCATTACTAAAAAACCATATATCGACTTTGTCGAGCATGACGTAGTCGATTTCAATTAATTTTGGATTTTCACTAAGGTTGTTGGGCAGAAAAAACTTAAACCAATACGGCGTTTTGCTCATTCCATACACTAAAAAGTCTGAGCTTTCTTGATTCCACTGTGAATTTTGATATTTTCGCAACTTCTCTATAGTAAGAGAGTTCGTGGGGTCCTCAAGATAAAGGGTGCCTTGATTTATATCGAGTAAATAGTTGTTTGTAGAACCTAGTTTTGCGATGGATAAAATACTGATTAATCCAAACAGTATAATTAGGCCAATAAACCAAGTTTTGTGGACGCCCACAGAATTTTTATTAATGTTCAAAACTTGCGCCTACTGCAAATAAATCCATAGTATTTTGCCAACAGTTTTGCTTCAAGTCCTGTAGCTCCTGATTACGTAAATTTGCAATAAATTCAGCAATGTGCGGAATATGAGCGGGTTGATTGTTACGGGACTTTGCCTTTAGCGTTTTAGGAAATAAATAAGGAGAGTCTGTTTCCAAAAGCATTCGTTGTGATGGTAATTTTAATACGGCTTCACGCAAAGATTCACCACGCTTAGGGTCACAAACCCAGCCTGTAACACCAATGTAGAAACCTAACTCTAAATAGGCTTCCATTTGAGCAAGGCTGCCAGTAAAACAATGGACCACAGCCCCCGATAATTTGGGGGAATAGGCTTTTAACAGGGCGATTTGTTCAGCAAATGCGTCTCGTTCGTGCAAATAAACCGGCAACTGTAATTCGCAAGCTAATTCCAACTGTTGCTCAAATACCCGCAATTGCGTCTGTGCTGGCGAGAAATTACGATTGAAATCCAATCCACATTCGCCAATAGCAACAACCTTTTGGTTAGTCGCTAGGTTTTTGAGTTGTTCGATAAAGTCGGGGGCGGCATCTTTTGCATAGTGCGGGTGAATACCCGCACTGGTAACCAAATTGTTTGGAAATTGTTGGGCTATCGAAAGCGCTTCTTGGCTTTGCTGGATATCAGTACCAATGAGTAATATACCAGTTACGTCATTATGAAGGGCATGCTCAATAGCATCCGGAAACACTAAACGCTTATCCGGTAAGTTTATGCCTATATCAAACCAGTGGGTCAAACTAGTAGGCCTGACTCAGCATTATGCAACCAACAACCTTGATCGGTCTTTCTATACTGCTCATTAAGAGAACACTCCTTGAAACATCTTGTTTATCCCCATAATTCATGGGCTAGGCACAATTTTATAATTTAAATACTATAGCCCATTAATGTATCATAAGGATTTACCCTAGTGTGCATAACCTCAGGGTAACTTGCTTCGCTGTGAGGTTAGTTAATACGCTTCACTCTAATACGGCGATTTTGACTATCTTTTCCTAAATGATAGGAACCTAGTGCACCGCGTTCTATATAAATTACTTCATTGACCTTCACTTTAAAATTAGTGGCTTCCTGTTCACGCCAAATATGTCCATTGTCTAATTTGAAAACAGCCCGTTTAAGGCCATCTTTAGTGACTTCAACCACAGTTGCATAGATTTTATCATCGGTATCTTCAGGCAGCTTTGCTTGCCTACCAAATTCAGCATTACGCTGACTTTTCGTTGCGTTTTCAGGCTTAGCTTCTAGTACAATATTTTGCTCAGAATTTTGCGCTGCTAACTGATTATTTGCAGGTAAAGGTGCCGGCACTTGCATCAAGTCCTGCAACCCGCCGTAACGGTTTAATTGATTGACGATTTTGTCATAACAAACTAGGCGCTTTAAACTATTTTGAACTTGTCCACAGTTTTTAAGAGCCTCACCAACGGTTTCAGCTTGTGCTGACACAGTAGTGACATAAACACAAACTGACAAAAACAATATAATTAATTTCTTCATGATACTTCCTGATTTTTTTCTTTTTCTTGTTGTTCGTCTTCGTCATCTGCTTTTGGTGTATATAACGCCCCAATAATAATTCCTATTTCAAATAGTATCCACATGGGAACAGCTAATAACGATTGCGAGATTATGTCGGGCGGTGTCAACAACATCCCCACAACAAACACACCCACTATGACATACGGCCTTTTCGCCCTTAGCGAGGCGGCATCGGTAATTCCAGCCCAACACATCAGAATCACCGCTACCGGAATTTCGAAGGCGAGTCCAAAGGCAAAAAACAACTTCAATACAAAGGTAAGATAACTACTAATGTCCGTTGTGAATGCAACACCGTTAATTTCTATACCTGCGAAAAACGCAAATATGACCGGGAAGACCACAAAATAGGCAAAGGCAATTCCAGCGTAAAAAAGCAGTGTGCTTGAAAGCAAAAGAGGCGCGATCAATTTTTTCTCGTTGCGATAAAGCCCTGGTGCAATAAATCCCCAAATTTGATAAAGCACAAAGGGTATTGCTAGAAAAAATGACAATACTAACGTCAGTTTAAAAGGCGCAAAAAATGGCGCCCCAACATCAGTTGCAATCATTTGGGAATTATCAGGCATTGCGTTCAACAACGGCGTGGCCAACAAATGATACAAATCTTGAGCAAAAAACGCTAAAGGTACGAATACCACTAGTATGCTCAAAACCGCTTTGAGCAAGCGGCTTCGCAATTCAATTAAATGAGAAATAAAACTATTAGGATCAGACATTTAAGATTTATCTTTATCGTAAGGCTTATTGACAGATGCTGCGGATGCTTTCAGTTCATCAACTGTTTTTTGCAGATCCGGAGATAAATTTTCTAGACCTTGCTGCTCTGCTTTTTTGAGGTTTTCATGCAATTCATGAACCCGTAACTGCTCTTCTACTTCCTGTTTAAAACCCGAAGCCATGGAGCGCACACTGCGAAATGTTTTCGCCACACTGCGCATTGCTCCAGGCAGCCGTTCAGGGCCAAGCACTAATAAAGCGAGCACACCCACAACCAGTATTTCTAAGAACCCGATATCAAACATAAGCTAGCTTTTCTTTTCGACTATTCAGTTTTTTGCGGTTGCTTTTCAGCTTCATTTTGTTGCTGGACATTTTGTTCTTTGGATTCAATCTTTTCTTCAGTTTTTTTCGCTGTGTCTTCTTCGAAATCAGCATCTTTATCTGATATTGCTTTCTTGAAACCTTTAACAGCAGAACCCAAATCACCACCTAAAGAACGTAATTTTTTGGTTCCGAACAACAATAAAACGATAACCAAAACAATCAACAATTGCGCCCAACCAATATTACCCATTTGAAAACTCCTATAAATTTAGTAAGGCTATTATACGTAGCTAAATTGAAACGTCACTGGATTTGATACATAGATAAAAAAAGAGCATGATTTATAGACCCAATTTGGAGCAATAAGTTTGCCTAATTTAAGAATTGTTGCATTATTCTTTCTAATTTTACATTTTAGCAATGCCGCTGTAGCCCAAGAAGAGCAGGACGTGTGGCTTGATTCTATGCATAAAAATATTTCCGAGTCGGTATTAGACACGGCACAATGGTTTGATAATTTTTTTGCAAATGAAAACCTTCAAGAAGACCAAAAAGCACTTGGCGAAGTGCGTCTTCGACTCGGAATAGAGCCTAGGTCTCGAAATTTAGAGGAATTTGAGGCGCGTTTGAAGGTCAGAGTAAAGCTACCTAACCTAAAAAATCGCGTTGATTTGATACTTACTGATTTTGACGAAGAGCAAGACGACCGAGTCGCCAGCAGCGGAAGTGGTGAATTTGCTCGTGAAGATAGTTTTAACTTAGCGCTACGTTACAAGGTGTCACCTGATAGCGGACTTTCCCATCGAATCGGTTTTGGTCGCAGATTTCAATACTACGCGAAGTCTAGATACCGAGATGCCATAGGTCTGAGTGATTCAGTGGAAATGCGCTACGACGCATCAATCTACTATTACAACCGAGATAAATTAGGTACCTCCTTCAGTCTTACCTTCAACTACGACTATTCAAAAAACTTACTACTTAGATATCACAATCGCTTTGAATATAGAGACAAAACTAATGATTGGTTATGGCAGCATAGTTGGCAGGGTTTCAAACAACTTGATGATACGAGTGCTGTCATCTACGGTTATTACATCGAAGGTATAACTCGGCCAAATTATCGATTAGAGGAATATTTGGTCAGTGTTAAATTACGTAAACAAACCGATAGAAGTTGGTTATTTTACGAAGTTGAACCTTTTGTGTTGTGGCGTAGAGATGAACAGTTTTCAGCATCCTATGGCATCGCTTTGCGAATTGAAGGGTATTTTGGCGAACGTTAACCCTGATTCCGCAACAAAAGTGCGCTACTTTTTTAAATAAATCATACCTAATATGATTGATGAAACCGTTCAGCATATATAAAAGGGGGATACATGGGATTGTTAGTGGATGGAAAGTGGGTCGACCAGTGGTACGACACTGAGTCAAGTGGCGGCAAATTCGAAAGGCAAGCATCTAAATTCAGAAACCAGATTTCAACCAAAGCAGACGCAAAGTTTAAACCTGAGTCCGGTCGTTACCACTTATACGTTGCATTAGCTTGTCCATGGGCACACAGAACACTTATTTTCCGAAAATTAAAGGGCTTAGAGCCTCATATTGATGTATCAGTGGTGGCCCCAGACATGTTAGAAAATGGTTGGGAATTTTCTGACTTTCCAGATGCTACAGGGGATAAATTATTTAATTTTGATTTTATGCATCAGGTATATACCAAAGCCCAAGCTGATATCACCAGTCGGGTGACAATTCCGGTGTTGTGGGATAAAAAAACCAATTCAATTGTTAATAACGAATCTGCTGAAATAATTCGAATTTTCAATTCTCAGTTTAATTCACTGACAAATAACCAGATTGATTTTTACCCTGAGAATTTGCGCGTTGAAATTGATGAAGTAAACGAAAGGGTATACAACACTGTAAACAATGGTGTTTACAAAGCTGGCTTTGCCACTAATCAAATGGCCTATGAAGACGCCGTTATTCCATTATTTGAAACCTTAGATTGGCTCGATAAACGACTATCTAAACAACGATATTTAGTAGGTCAGCAAATTACAGAGGCTGATTGGCGCTTGTTTACTACTTTAATTAGATTTGATCCCGTTTATGTTGGGCATTTCAAATGTAATATCCGCCGCATAGCTGATTATCCAAATCTTTCAGGCTATTTGCGTGAGTTATACCAATACCCTCAAGTAGCAGACACAGTCAATTTTGTGCATATTAAACGACATTATTATTTTAGCCACACCCAGTATAATCCAACCCAGATTATTCCCGCGGGTCCGATAATGGAACTAAACAAACCTCACAATCGTGATTTGTTAGTGTAAGTCAATTACATGCAACATCAGAACTCAAGGAAATTGAGCAAATTACAAAGTTGTTTACAGGGAATAAGAGAATAGCGCCGCTATTTAAACTCAGCGCTATTCTCGCAATCAAACCTAAAGAGTTACTACCACTCTTCCACGAACCTTGCCATTCAGCAGTTCTTTCGCGGTCTCTATTACGTCACTTAAGGTTATATTGTTCGCAATATCATCTAATGTCGTTGGATCGAGTAATTCACCTAGGCGTTGCCATGCTTCAATACGATCTTCTAACGGACGCATTACACTATCAATCCCCGCAAGGGTAATCCCGCGTAAGATAAATGGTGCGACTGATGCTGGAAAATCCATACCTTGGGCTAAACCACACGCAGCCACGGTTCCACCATACTTAAGACCGGCACAGATATTTGCTAGGGTATGGCTTCCCACTGAATCAACGGCCCCAGCCCATCTTTCTTTTCCAAGGGGACGGCCTGCTTCAGATAAAGATGCTCGGTCGATGATCTCACTGGCTCCGAGCTTTTTCAAATAATCTGCCTGTTCAGGGCGGCCTGTTGAAGCGACCACCTGATAGCCCAATTTCGCTAGCAAAGTGATTGCAAAACTTCCCACCCCACCATTAGCACCGGTGACCAAAATATCGCCTTTGTCTGGCGTCACACCATTTTTTTCAAGAGCAATAACACAAAGCATCGCCGTGTAACCAGCAGTACCTATAGCCATAGCTTGGCTAGCAGTAAACGCCTCAGGCAAAGGGATTAGCCATTCACTTTTAAGTCGTGCTTTTTGCGCTAGACCGCCACAATGCACTTCCCCGACTCCGAAACCGTTTAACAATACTTTATCGCCAACTTTAAATTTATCGGTCTCAGAGTGCTCAACCGTGCCTGCCAAATCAATTCCTGGTACCATAGGAAACTTACGAACAACTGGACTTTTGCCCGTTATGGCCAAACCATCTTTATAGTTCAAGGTGCTATGAGTCACTTTAATAGTAACGTCACCTTCCGGCAGAATGCTGTCATCAAGCTCTTTCAATTCAACCTGATATCCGTTGTCGTCTTTGTTAATTAATATACCTTGAAACATATAGCCTCCGAATATAGACCAATCGTCTATAAATAGTTAAAACGAATACCTAAATACTATCTAGGTAATCCCGCAATAAATTGTGATAAAAAGTTGTTAAGGGGTTCGGCATCTTGTACTAATCTAGCCCGACTCACGGCACCTTCCCAGCCCACCCAAAAAAACTCGGCTTGAAGCTGACAATTTGCCTTAGCAGAAATCAATTTTTGCTGCTGGGCTTCTAATAAACAAGCTTCTATGCGAGCTTGCCAGTCAGTAAAGATATTGAGTAACAATTGTCGATAGCTTTCTGGCAAAACATCGACTTCTTGTCCAAGATTTCCGACTAAACAACCCCGTTTGTACTGATGTTTTTGCATACCTGATTTAGCGTCTTCAACAAAATTGGATATTCGTTGAATAGGATCGATATCGCTATTTAACAGGTGGCTGTCTAACTTCTTGGCAAAGTAACTTGCATAACTTTCTATAACTGCACGCCCAAACACTTCTTTACTAGCAAAATAATGATAAAAAGAACCTTTAGGTACGCCTACTTTTTTTAGTATTTTATCAATACCCGAGGCGAAAAAGCCTTGCTCAGTTAAAAGCTCTACGCCACTGCGGATTAATTCAGCTCGCGTATCCTGATTTTCACGTGCCACCTTAGGTGGTCTTCCGCGCTTGGGAATTGGTATTTTTGAAGTGTTCATAGGCATATAATAGACCGACCGTCTAGTAAAATGCAAAAATAGTTTTAAATTAGGCGATCTAATTAAAAATAAGGAGTTAATATCGAGCCGATACTAGTGCCTAAACCACGCATAAATCCAAGCACCCAAACCACTTCCCGCCATTAAAACACTGGGAATAAAGCTATTTATGTAAAGCGGCAAGAGACCGGACAAAATAATCAGTGTAGAGCCAGTGAGCACATAAAATAAGTTTTTTTGAGCCCGACGTTGCTGTAATTGCTGCTGATCAAAATGTTTTTGTTGTAGCGCTGGAAGTTGTTTAACTTGTTTTAAACTGTCATAGATCAGATCAGGAATTTCAGGTAGCTTTTCTGACCAAAATGGTAGGTTAGCGTTAATTTTTTTAAACATAGCCACAAAGCCAATCTGGTCTTTCATCCACTGCTCCAAAAAGGGCTTTGCGGTCTGCCAAAGGTCTAACTGGGGATAAAGCAAGCGTCCTAAACCTTCCACATAAAGTAAGGTTTTTTGCAGTAACACCAATTGCGGCTGCACTACCATATTGAACCGCCGAGCAGTGTTAAACAGCTGCAACAACACATTACTAAAAGAAATTTCCGCCAAAGGTTTCTGAAAAATAGGCTCACATACAGTGCGAATAGACACCTCAAAGGCTTCAATATCAGTATCTGCAGGGACCCAGCCAGAATCCACGTGCAATTCTGCAACCTTACGATAATCACGATTGAAAAACGCAATAAAATTCTCAGCTAAATAGCGCTTATCGTCTCTATTTAACGTACCCACGATACCAAAATCAATAGCGATATATTGTGGGTTTTCTGGGTGCATTTTTGAAACAAAAATGTTTCCCGGATGCATATCTGCATGAAAGAAACTATCGCGAAACACTTGGGTAAAGAAAACTTCGACACCCCGTTCAGCTAAAAGCTTCATATTGGTATTCTGAGCTTCCAATGCTTCAATATTGGAAATGGGAATACCATAAATGCGCTCCATTACCATCACATTGGTTGAGCAATAATCACTGTATATCTCTGGTATATATAACGAATCAGCGCCATCAAAATTGCGTTTCAATTGAATACCGTTTGCCGCTTCTCTTGCTAGATCCAATTCTTCAACAATGGTTTTTCTATATTCATCTACTACTTCAACCGGTCTTAACCGCTTACCATCGGGCAATAATTTTTGTACTGCAAATGCCAGTGAATGCATTAATTCAATATCAGCATGAATAGTGCCAGCAATATCTGGTCGAATAACCTTTACGATCACTTCTTTGTTGTTACTTTTTAATACTGCGCTATGAACTTGTGCAATGGATGCAGAGGCTAAAGGAGTGATTTCAAACTCTGAAAATAACTCATTCAATTCAGAGATATTTAAAGCACGTTTAATGATTTCAACGGCCACGGCACTATCAAAAGGTTGCACTTTATCTTGCAAGATAGCCAATTCATCAGCAATTTCAGCAGGCAGTAAATCCCGACGAGTCGACAGCATCTGCCCAAACTTAATAAATACCGGACCAAGGGTTTGCAACGCCAGTCTTATTCTCACCCCTAACGGTTTATCTGGATGCTGGTTACGTAACCAAAATTGACAAGACCTGCCCAGCTTGGCATACCAAGGTAGCCAGTGTTCAGGAATTAATTCATCTAATCCATGTTGCAATAGAACTTTGTTAATCTTATATAGGCGAAGAGTCCGCATTGGTTTAACTGCTCTGCTTGTTTGATGAGGTGCTGGATTGGTTTTCTAAGCGACTTAACTTTGCTGCAAGCCTGTCGGTAGCACTGCGCAGTTCATTCACCTGGTCACAAAAATCTACCACTAAAATAGCTGGCGCAGCGATGCGCTTTTCTTCAATTGCCGCATCTGCCAAGGTAACAGCTAGCCGATTAGCCTGACTTTTTGCAGTTTGAATGAGTTTTTTGCCTGCTCTAAAGGTTTTATGCGCTAGCATGTCACCTGTATATTTTGATAGCTGTTCTTCCCAATCAATATCTAACTCAGTCATTAACTGACTAAACTGTTGAGCAATTGCCACATCACCTTCTAGCACAAGTTCACCGTTTTGAATCAAACGGGTTATTTGGCTGGTGTCCTTTAACTTCTGTAAAGTGGACAACGACAATGCTAAGTGGCAATCAGTATTAATCTCTTCATCAGGCATAGCAACTAAAACATCTACTTGATCAGAAAAACTAAAGGTTAACGTCCATGGTAATTCATGAATATCAACGCTGAGCTGTTTTCCTACCATTTTTTTGAGTGCAAAAACGGAACTAGGATCAAGTTTCAGTAGATGATTAAAAATACGTTCAATGCCAGAAGACACTAATTGGGCTGCAGGCATTAAAATTTGAACCCTCTGTGCAGCGCCACTATGCCACCGGTTAGATTGTGAAATGTGGTTTGCTCAAAACCCACAGCTTCCATCATACCTTTTAAGGTCTCTTGGTCAGGATGCATTCGAATTGACTCTGCCAAGTACTGATAACTTTCACTATCATTGGCCACTAACTTTCCCATTTTAGGCAATAAGTGGAACGAATACAGATCATAAGCTTTGCTTAACATGTCACTTTGCGGTTTTGAGAACTCCAGTACCAACAAACGACCACCGGGCTTTAATACACGATACATAGAAGCCAAGGCTTTGTCTTTGTCGGTGACATTACGCAGTCCAAAAGCAATGGTAATGACGTCAAAATAGTTATCTGGGAACGGCAACATTTCGGCATTAGCTTGAACATAATCTAAATTGCCAACGACCCCTTTGTTGCGTAGTTTATCGCGGCCTACTTTCAACATGGCGTTGTTAATATCGGCTAATACCACCTGCCCAGTTTCGCCAACGATTTTAGAAAACTTTGCGGCTAAATCACCGGTTCCACCAGCTAGATCTAAGACCTTATGTCCTGCTCTAACACCACTACAATCGATGGTGAAGCGTTTCCATAAACGATGAATCCCCATAGACATCATGTCGTTCATAATGTCATATTTGGCCGCCACCGAATGAAATACATCGGCCACCATGGACGCTTTTTCGGTTTTGTCTACTTGTTTAAAACCAAAGTGAGTTTGCGAGTCTTCTTCTCGAGTGACTGGCGAATCTTCAGCAGTCGACACAACACTTACTTGATCCACTTCATTTGTCTCAATTTCAGACTCAGGGACGTGACTATTGCTCATGGTATTTCCTTTTAAACTAATCTCATCAGTTTACCGAAAATCTTCATGCATGACTATTAAACCTGAACCTAGAATCACTATTCAACTTGAACATGGTTATCACCTACACTATAAGAAATAATTTGACTGATTTCTTGCAGTGAAAGATTGCTCTGCTGATGAAAATCGTTAAATGCGTTTTGCATAGCCGTTAAACTGCGTTTAGATGAAGCAGAGCCGCTGATTACATCTCTTTTGGCAAAATAGCTCACCACATCTTGGCTAAGAATAAACGTATCTTTACCCAAGGCGCGCAATGCGTAAGGTCCGGTATTGCCACCTAAACGTGCGCCATGTTTTTTCAGATATGCCCATAACCCAATAATATCGTGAGTGGGCCATTGGGCCACAAACTTGGCAAAGCTACCTTTGTCCTGTTTAACGGTTTGAATCATTAATGCGTTTTCACGAATGGTTTTTACTTTGTTGTAATTACGAATAATACTGGGATCTTGGGCTTTTTTTTCGAGCATCTCATCTGGCATTAAAATGACCTTTTCAATATCAAAATTGAAAAATGCTCGCTCGAAATTAGGCCACTTATCCCGCACTACTCTCCAAACAAAACCTGATTGGAAAACCTTTTTACTGAATTCTGCTAAAAAACGATCATCACCAATAGCTTCTATCTTCTTAGGTGTCAGTGGCTTCGACAACAATAAAGCTAATTTTTTAGGACCTCCTTTACGCTCACAGGCTCGTTGGTAAAGGTGTTCAAATGTTTCTAAAGTTGCCAAAAGCACACTATCCTTTTTTAATTTGATTAAGCGGCAATACCCGAATGGCGTAATAATGCATCAACGCTGGGCTCTCTTCCGCGGAATGCCACAAATAACGTCATCGGCTCTTTACTGCCGCCCATTTCCAGAACATTGTGTAAAAAGTCTGAACCCACTTGCGGATTGAAAATCCCTTCTTCTTCAAACCGACTAAAGGCGTCAGAACTTAATACTTCTGCCCATTTATAGCTGTAATAACCAGCCGCGTAACCGCCGGCGAAAATATGCCCAAAGCTATTTTGAAAACGATTAAATTCTGGAGCTTTAAGTACCGACACTTTTTCACGCACTTTTTGAATAAATTCTTGCACATTAACCGGATTTTCTTGCTGGTATTGTTCATGTAAGGTGAAGTCGAACAAACTGAATTCTAATTGTCGCATCATTTGCATCGCCGATTGGAAATTACGCGCTGCTAACATCTTGTCTAACAGGTCTTTGGGCAAGGCTTCGCCTGTTTCATAGTGCCCCGATATGAATGCTAGCGCTTCGGGTTGCCAACACCAATTTTCTAAAAACTGACTAGGTAACTCCACTGCATCCCATGGCACACCATTGATTCCTGAAACGCCGGCCACATCTACCTTAGTTAGCATATGATGAATACCGTGACCAAACTCATGGAACAAAGTAATGACTTCGTCATGGGTAAACAGCGCAGGTTTGTCACCCACGGGTCCATTAAAGTTGCATGTTAAGTAAGCCACAGGATATTGTAATTGCCCGTCGATTCGCGTTCTACGAACCTGACATTCGTCCATCCACGCTCCACCGCGCTTGCGAGGCCGCGCATACAAATCTAAATAGAAACTACCACGCAATTCACCGTCACTGTCGACAATATCGTAAAACTCAACATCTTTATGCCACACATCAACGTTTTGACGCTGCACAATATTAACTTTGTATAAACGTTTAACCACTTCAAATAAACCAGAGACTACCTGCTTTTCTGGGAAATAGGGGCGCAATTGTTCGTCTGAAATGGAATATTGTTGCTGTTTTAGTTTTTCACTGTAGTAGGCTAAATCCCATGCTTGTAATTCAGTTACCTGATGTTCAGCCTTGGCAAATTGGGTAACTTCTTGAAGATCTTTTAAAGCTTGCGGTTTTGAGCGTTTTGCTAAGTCTTCTAGGAATCCAGTAACCTGCTCAGTAGACTCGGCCATCTTAGTTGCTAGCGAGCGTTCAGCGTAACTTGCAAACCCCATAAGATTGGCTAACTCATGACGCAAAGCTAAGGTTTCTTCAATAATCTGGGTATTGTCGAACTCGCCTGCATTAGGACCTAGCTCTGAAGCACGGGTGGTGTAAGCGCGATACATTTCTTCTCGCAACGAACGGTTGTCGGCATAGGTCATAACGGGCAAATAACTTGGAATATCTAAGGTGAACAACCAGCCCTCTAGATCTTTGCTTTCAGCCAATTGCTTAGCTGCTTCTAAGGCAGAATCTGGTAACCCGGCCAATTCAGATTTGTCAGTAATATGTTTTTGCCAAGCCAATGTCGCATCCATCACATTATTGCTAAATGTAGAGGATAAATCTGACAGCCGACTTTTAATCTCACCATAACGTTGCTTTTTACTATCTTCCAACGCAACCCCAGACAAGGTAAAGTCGCGGATACCATTATCAATAACTTTCTGCTGCGCAACCGAGAGTGTGGAAAATTCTTCAGAGTGCTTAATCTGAGTATAAGCATCATAAAGACCTTTGTGCTGCCCAACCCAAGTGCCATAGGAAGATAATAGTGGTAGACATGCATCGTGGGCTTCACGTAACTCGTCATTACTCACAACAGAGTTCATATGCGATACTGGTGACCACAGCTTACCCAAAATATCATCTATTTCGTCAATTGGTTGAATGATAGTGTCCCAATTCACGGTCTCTTGCTCTAATACCCTATTAATAGTGTTTTTACAGTTCGAAATCGCCTCTTTTATTGAGTCTTTTATCTCGCTAATTTTGATTTGCGTAAACTGAGGCAAAGACTTGATATCTGATTGAGAATGATGAGTGGCGACTTGATTCATAAATGTATCCATTAATATTTTAAGGGTTGGAACTTTGTACGTGAGGCCTTATAAAGGCAATTACAAGAGATAGGCAAATATATTTATTACCTTCATGAACTTTTTGTCTGAAAATTGAATCCACAGGATTTGTGCTTCTTATTCATCTACAATAACCTAATTAATACAACTAACTTCAGGATAAAACATGGCAGATTTTGATTACATATGTATCGGCGGGGGCAGTGGTGGAATTGCTTCAGCAAACCGCGCAGCAAAGTATGGCAAAAAGGTGGCAATAATTGAGGCAACAGCGGTTGGCGGCACTTGTGTAAATGTGGGCTGTGTACCTAAAAAAGTGATGTGGTTCGGCGCCCATGTCGCTGAAGCCATAAACCTATACGCACCAGACTACGGGTTCGATGTCACAATCAATAAATTCGATTGGAAAACCTTGGTTGCAAGCAGAGAAGCCTATATCAAGCGCATTCATGGTAGCTACAGCAGCGGCTTTGAGAAAAATGGCGTTACTTTAATTTCAGGTTTTGCTACTTTTGTAGACAAAAATACCGTTGAAGTAAATGGCAAACAATATACCGCAGAGCACATTCTTATTGCTACTGGCGGTCGCCCTACCATACCAAAGATCCCAGGTGCAGAATTGGGAATCGACTCTAACGGCTTTTTTGAATTAAACCAACAACCTAAACGTGCGGTTGTGGTTGGTGCCGGATATATCGCGGTAGAGCTAGCAGGTGTAATGCACGCTTTAGGTACAAAAACCGATTTAGTCGTGCGTAAACACGCGCCATTAAGAAGTTTTGATACTATGTTATCCGAAACCTTAGTAGAGCTTATGGCTCAAGATGGTCCTACTCTGCACACCCATGCTACTCCCACACAGGTAATTAAAAATACAGATGGTTCGTTAACCATTGAATTTGAAAACGGTACCAGTATTGAAACAGACTGTGTTGTTTGGGCCATTGGACGTGAACCTGCTAATGATAAAATTGGCATCGAAAATACTGGCGTTGAACTCAATGAACGTGGATACATCAAAGTCGACAAATTCCAAAATACCAACGTAGATGGGATCTATGCGGTAGGCGATAACATTGGTTATGTTGAACTGACACCTGTTGCGGTTAAATCAGGACGTTTATTGTCTGAGCGTTTGTTTAACGGTCAGACTAATGCACACATGGATTATTCTCTTATCCCAACAGTGGTATTTAGTCATCCTCCAATCGGCACTATAGGTTTAAGTGAAGATGAGGCGATCAAAGAATACGGTGCTGACAACGTTAAAGTATATAGCTCTAGCTTCGCGGCTATGTACACAGCAGTGACGAAACATCGTCAAATGACTCGAATGAAACTAGTTTGTGCAGGTGAGGAAGAAAAAGTCGTCGGCTTACATGGCATAGGTGCCGGTATGGACGAGATTCTGCAAGGATTTGGCGTGGCTATGAAGATGGGCGCCACTAAAGCTGATTTTGATGCTTGCGTAGCCATTCATCCTACTTCTGGAGAAGAATACGTCACTATGTGACCCTAGCCGACTAACAAAGCGAACCGTTTCTCCCTAGTTTTGGCTGTCAATACAGTCGAAACTAGCGGGGTTTACTAAGCCAATACCTTGGGCTAATAATCTAATCTGCAGCTTCGATATGTTTTTCAAGCAGGTTAACTAGAGTGTCATATTGCTGTTCCATGGTCACAAGCAAACTTTCAATCGCGGCAATATTCGGTTTATGAGCTTCAATCTCTATATTACCAAAGGTTTCATGTAGCTGCATTGCACCAATATCTCCACAAACACCTTTAAGTGAATGACTCAATTGGCAAATTTCTTCTAAAGATTGACTCTGGACGCTGCCTCGCAACTTTGCAATTTTTTCTCCAGTGCTTTGCAAAAATATATTACATATTTTGTTCAACAGGTTTTGATTATTCATCAACCGAGTAAGTGCTCCCTGTTTATCCCAAACCACGCAAGAGGTAATAGCTTGGGCAATAGATTGTTCCGTATCTTCACTGTCATTAATAATTTTAACCTTGGGTTTAAACACAGATAACACCCACTTAGTCAGTTTAGTTATCAATTTTTCAGCAGAAATTGGCTTAGTGACATAATCATTCATGCCAGCCTCTAAGCATTTTTGCCTTTCTCCCAGCATAGCATTTGCGGTCATAGCTATGATTGGAACATCAATATATAACTGACCAGCTTCACCGTTACGTATTTGCGCAGTTGCTTCATAACCATTCAAAATTGGCATTTGGCAATCCATTAGTACACAGTGAATAATTTCCCCACTGGCAGCAGATGCGAGCAATTTATCGATTGCTTGTTGTCCGTTGGCAGCTCTCACTGTTTCTACTGAAGTAGGTTTTAAAATGCCTATTGCCACCTCGACATTTATATCATTGTCATCCACAACCAATACTCTAGCACCGGTTAATTTACTGTCTACGGGAAGATCCACTTCAGCTATTTTAGGCTTTTTCTGCTCTGAATTGGCGTCGGCTAACGTTTGCTTTTTGTCGGTATATTTCAATAAAAACTCTGAAATAGACACGGGTTTGGAAATATAGATAGGCTTAAGACGTTTAAACATGGTTTTGGCATCACGAGTATTATACAACATGGCCACTTTAGCAGAGCTGTTGTTGGCATATTCTATAGCGTCCCAGCAATGTTCAAGTAACTGTGCCCGAGGATCAAGTTGATCAACAATAAAAATGTCAGGCAATTTTGCCGGCAGTTCAGTATTCGATTCTAAGTAGCCGGTAATCTCATTATCAGGCATAACCTTAGCGCCGAGTTTGACGACCATATTACATAGACTTTGATGGAGTTGTTGATTCGCGACTAAGATGGAAACGAGTTTGCCACTGAGATGTTTCTCTGGACGTTTGAACGTCACGTTAACATTGGGGATATGTACTTGGAAATGAAACGTACTGCCTTTGCCTTTTTCTGATTTGAAGGTCACTTGGCCATTGAGTAATTTACTCAATTGTTTGCATATCGATAGTCCAAGGCCTGTTCCACCGTACTTAGAAGCGATAGCACTGTCTTCTTGGGAAAATGCACTGAATAATCGTTTCTGATTTTCTTCTGCGATGCCTATTCCAGTGTCTGTCACCGCGAAATGCAGACTGCAATGATTATCATCGAGTTGTTCTGAATAGGCGTTGACTAAAATATGTCCCTGATTGGTAAATTTAATTGCATTATTTAAAATGTTAGTAAGAATCTGTGAATAGCGATGCGGATCACTGATGATTGATTCACACTTTATATCAATGCTATCAAGTATAAATTCTAGGCCTTTCTCTTGCGCTTTGACTGCCATACTTCCGCACAAGCTTTCAATTAATTTACCAGGTTTAAATGCTTTGTAATCCAGGTCTAATTTACCCGCTTCTATTTTTGATAAATCTAAAATGTCGTTAATCAACACCGAGAGCGAGTTAACACTCACTTCCGTCATATCAAGGTACTGTAACTGTTGTTCACTAAGTGGTTCTTTTTTAATGAGATTTAAAGTGCCAATTATACCGTTAAGTGGGGTGCGCATTTCATGGCTAATGTTAGAAATAAACGCGCTTTTAACATCGCTCGCTTTTTCCAATTGGGCGGTACGTCGAGCGACTTTCACCTCTAATTCAGCGTTTACTTTACGGATTTTTTCATCGGCCTTTTTTAAGCTAGTAATATCCCGTGTAATCACCGCAACTCCACTGAAAGTAACGCCATCTTGAAGAATTGCAGACAGTGAAACCAACAGCTTAATGTTTTGATCCTGCTGTAAACAGGTTTCTAAAGACTGCTGACTCACGCCACTTGCCAATTTATGAATAAGTTCATCAAAATTGACCTCAGGAAATAACGATAGCTCCACAACACGCCGACCTTCTACTTGCTCGAAATCTAAACCAAATAACGCCTTTGCGGCGCGATTCCAGCTTGATATTCGCCCATCGGTTGTTAACCCGAAAATAGCATCTTGCGAGCCATTAACAATAGCCTCGGATTCCGCCCTTGCTTCAGCTAATTCCTGACTTCTACGCAACCCTCTCTGAAAAACCGCCAAAACGATTACTATTACAATAAATACAACAAATAAAATGGCATAGACATTGGTTCGTCTTTGCATCGCTAAATCACTTATTACTGCCTCTGGGGTTAGAATATGAGAGAGCAGAAAGCCATCATTAAAATCACCACTGATAATTAATTTTTTAGCAGAAGAATAGAACTCTCCTGTTGGGTAGTGTTTCACTCTAGTAATATCGATTTGACTGCCCAAGTCTAGTTTCTGATTGTAATAACTGTCCCAACTTGCTTCTGGGTTTAGATCCTTGCTGTACATTAGTTCTGGATTAGGATGCACCAGAAAAAAGCCGTTACTATCGGTTAAGATTAGTTGGTTCGGTTTATCAACAAGGTCTTGAATCGAATTCAGCAGTTCACTGGCATTGATATTTAGGATTAAGAAACCTAAACGTTCGATTTGATTATTGAATACCGGTATAGATAATCTGAGCATAGGACGATAAGGAAATTCTATTTCGCCAAACTCACGATTTAGTGAAATTTCGGACAGATAAATTTGTCCCGCAGACAGTTTTACACTTTGCTGGTAGTAGTCTCTATCGCTCTTGTTTTGCAAGTGAGCATCGCCTACCACTTTTATGCCACCGCCACTTCGTTCAACGCGCACTAACTCTTTGCCTTCATTGCCAATGCCGATAAAGCGCATTTGTTCGTACTCTGAATTATTTTCAACAAAAGCTACAAAGATAGTTTCTAACCTTTGTTTCCATTGTTCATGAGTAGAACCATCTACTTCAGAATCTTGCACCATAGTATTGGCAAAACCTTCAATAGGAGGTGTACCAAACAAAAAGCGTAAGTCATTTCGATATTTGGAAAGGGATTGTTGTACCTGAGTGTCAATTCGACTATTTGTTACCCGCTGATTCTCTTCAACTAAAGCCATAATAGTAGTATTAAGTTGAGTTTCGAAAATGATAATAGCGATAGAAATTATTGATACAAATAGAAAAAAGGTAGGTATAAATAAGTTTTTCCCGCCATACCAAGATTTTATCTTGGGCAAACGTGGCTTTATTGACATTAAATACTCCGTAGAAAAAACTGCACCCAAAACCCTCTGTGCTTTTCAATAAATTGAAAGTTAACCAGATAGTAACTAATGATATAAAAGATTATGCGTAAATGACTTTAAACTTTAGTAGTTCGCTAAAAACAACGCAAGTTAACCGGTGAATTGATTCCGACCTTTTTGTTTTGCTAAATAAAGTGCTTTATCGGCATTTCGGATAATTTCATTGACTTTGTAAGATTCATTATTGCTTGTGCTATACAAACCAATACTTGCGGTAACGATTCCAAATGGTGACGCTTCGTGAGGCACCTTTAAATCCGCTATTTTTTGTAAAATAGTTTTCGCGATATGCTCAGCTCCAGCCCTATCGGTATCGGGCAAAAGGCATAGAAACTCTTCTCCGCCATAGCGAAATGACATGTCATTTGGACGATGTAAAACGTCTTTTAAAACATTACTGACCGAAATTAGGCATTTGTCTCCACTAATATGCCCATAACTGTCGTTAAAGCGTTTAAACCAGTCGATATCCAGCATAAGGAGTGATAATGGAGACTCGGTGCGACTAGACTGAAGCATATACTTATTCAATACATCTTCGAGTAAATGTCGGTTGTATAGCCCGGTTAAACCGTCGGTAAATGACATTTTTCGCAGAAAGTCAGATTGTGCTTTTAAAGTAAGGTGAGCTTTCACGCGGTTTAACAGTGTAATACCATTAACCGGCTTGGAAACAAAATCGACTCCTCCAGCCTCCCAACATTTATTTTCATCGTTTTGACTTTTAACCGAGGTGATAAAAATAACTGGGATGTGTTGTAGATTTTGATTATTCTTAATTGTCCGACATGTTTCTAACCCCGAAATCCCAGGCATCACCACATCCAATAGAATCAAATCCGGTGTCTGGTGCTGGCAAAACTCTAACGCCTCTTCGCCAGAATGGACAATTTTGGTATTATACAAGTTCGCCAATAAGTCAGCGATAACCATAGCATTGATGGGTTCATCATCGACAATTAAAACAAGTGCCTCTTGCAAGGTACCTTGCTGTACATAATGTTTCCCAATCAACTACTTTGACCTTTTTAGTTATTTAGAAGGTTTATTTTTTACTTTTTGACGTCTTCTTTCGGACTCATTTAATGGCATAAAAAAAGTAAAAATTACTTTTCCACCAATCAATCGGTAGACGATTGTTCAGCTAGCCATCAGAGTCATGAAAGGACGGAGTTACAACAAAAATTTCGACTTTCTGATGATATCAAAAAATAGATTAAATTCCTTTGATTTTTCTCCATTTTGAAATGTCTTTAATCGTCCTCAATAAGGAGCTGATAAATAGCCGAAAGAACAAACTAATGTCTGATAAATAATTAACAATTTCAATAACCTAACCCCCTCATCACCAAGACAAATAAACGATAGAGCAGATTTTACTCACAATACATCGGACCAAGGTGAATGCTTCTGACAATTGTTAAAAATGAATAAGAAAGAAGTAATAAAGCAATGCGTCGTGCTGATATAACAACTAGGTGCTTGTTTTTGATTTCTAAAAAGCGACTTGGCTTAAATCAAAGGGAAAATGAATTACCCACAATATAGACGCCTATTAATTAATCAAAACTCATTAAACCTTTTGAATACAGCCGAATAAATTGAAATATCAGTCCTCTAGCGGTTGCATCATGTTTAAAATTCCACTAAGTTTTAGCATTCAGGTCTGCTCAGTGAATCAATCGATAGTAGATCAATAATTCGATTGTTCTTTATGCAGTAGGAGTGAACGTTGGAGATGATTACGTCGGAGTATCTGGTGGACAGAATTGCCTCTGGCGAGACTCAAGCTGAGCAACAATTGGTTAATAAATATTGGAAAAGTCTATTTTTTATTTTGAAAAAACAGGCTGACGATGACGAATTAGCCAATGACATAGCCCAAGATACTTTCCTCATAGTTATCGACAACATTCGCAATGGTAAAATTGAAAATAGCTCAGCAGTCGGCGCCTATATTCGTCGGACCGGGCTTAATTTGTTGATAGCCCATTTCCGCAAGGAGTCGCGGCGTAAAACCGAATATTCAGATTCAATCGACTTGGAATACCCAGACACGTCGAAATCCATTTTTAATTCACTCAATTCTGAAAAATTAGTACAAATTGTACAACAGGTTATTGATGAATTACCTGCCCAACGAGATCGAGATTTATTGTATCGTTATTTTGTCTATGGCCAATCCAAACAACTAATTTGCGACGAGTTTGAATTGAGCCCAGCGCACTTTGACAGAGTGTTATACAGAGCGCGCGAAAGACTTAAAGATGTCATTCAACTTAAATTAGGTATTGATCTAAATAAAACAACATTAACATCACTATTGAGCCTTGCCTTAGCCTGTCAAGTTTCAGTTTCTGCCCAGTCTTCTTCAATTGATAATTTTTTTCACAATCAGGTGAGAGAAATCCAAATCCCGCAACACTTGGTTATTAACACCGACACGGAAGAATAGAACGGCCATTTGGGAAAACTATATAATTATGGTTTGTTGGCTGGAGAAAATAAGAGGTTCTAATGACACCAATGGATCAAGCATATATCGAAAGACGTGATATCGCCAATCGCTATATGCAAGGCAAGCTCTGTGCAGAAGAATGTGAAGAATTTGAAATTTACCTAATGGAAAATCCTGACGTTGTAGACCAATTGCAGCTCGACTCGATGTTTATTAAAGCGTTACCGTTTTTAGCTCAAAGCCCGAAACAAAAACCAACGTTTTGGCAATTGTTGTTTGCGACACCTGCGCGCGCTAGCATAGGTACTCTTTGTGCCGGTGCTCTGCTGTTTTCGTTAGTTGTCAATTTTGAACATTTGGTCACGTCGAATAGTACGTTCTCTTCGCCTTCCATGGTTTACGTGTCTTCAGCAAGAGGCAACACCTCCAATGTTGATCAGACATTTTCTCTTAATGATGTCTCATCATCTGTTTCTCTAGTCCTTCAAGACGAGTTTGATGTTACTAAAACATATCAAATCAACATGTTTATTAACTCCTCATCGAGTCCAATCTATACCGCGTCCTACACCCCTAACACCGAAGGGGAAGTAGTCATATCGGTAGATAAAGAGATGTTGCAAGTTGGTTTGATAGAAATTCAATATTCCCTTGATGAATCAAACAATAGAAATAAGAAATCGTTGGTAGTAGCAGTAAGAGATTAGTTATGTTGGATTTTAGTTTCACCCACAAACTTAAAAAGATGTGGAATCCCGATTATTTGAGTGATCCTGTATTACTGCAAATTGCAGAAAAATTATTGGAAAATAACAATACAGTACCATCAAGTAATCTTGATGCGGGAATGACTTATTTTGGGCAAATGATTGCTCACGATATTGCACCACATACCACCCCACCAGATCACCCAGTCAGAACGGTAAGCAATGAATTGTTACTGGAAAGTCTATATGGTCAAAACAATAGTATTGTGAATGACAGATTTGAGTTGCGCCCAATACAATGGCAAGGGGTAAAAGGTTTCGACGTTGCAAGAGACGACAATGGTAAAGCGCGAATTCCCGAACACCGCAATGACATCAACGATATTATTTGTCAGCTACATGCATTCTGGCAGAATTTTCACAACCAATTAATAGAAGCTCCATATCATTTCGATTTTGAAAATGCTAAATGCCACACCATACTAACCTTTCAGTTTGTGACCATTGAATATTATCTAAAAAATCTTTTAGATCCGCATATTTTTGAGGTGTATTTTAATCAACAGGCAAAGCCTGAATTACCCTTCAAAACCGAGCAGCGCTTAGATTATTTTCACAATAGTGCATTTCGTTTTGGTCACAGTATGGTGAGAAATAGTTACGCACTTAGGCGCTTTCAACCTGAAGTACCGTTGACCTCGTTGTTTGCATCTTCACAAAAAGTACAAGATAAACACGTAATTCAATGGCGTCGTTTTTTTGGAGACAATCAAAAAGCCAATAAAATTGATCTGTCTTTATCAGATGCCATGTCAAAAATACGTTTTCCTTCTGACAATTCAGAAATGATCCGTATTATCTTTAAAAATATATTGGCTGGGCTAAACAAACAAATTCCATCTGGATACAACATTGTTAAAAAAATCAATGCTCAAGCCGAGCTAAACGACATTTTTCAAATGACTCCTCTGGAAAAATTGTCACCGCAATTTGATGGCATTGAAAAGCTCAATATCCAGAACTTGCCACTTTGGACATATATCCTGCAAGAAGCCGCTACCACTCAAAACGGAGAAAGGCTTGGTAAACTAGGGAGTATTCTAATTGCAGATGTATTACATGACGCTATCAATACTAAAGCCCTATCAATTTTCAAAAACGGTACTTATGATAAACGTCATGCATTGATGGTATTAGACGAAGTGAAAGATAAGTTACTCGACGAGAACAACAATGTAGACTTGCATAAACTTTTCAATGTGAACTAAGGAAACTGTATGCCCGACCAAATAATAAGAGAAATTACAGCTTTAGGCATAGAAGCGGTCGAACAATCTGGCGGAACTAAAACGCAGGAAGAAATAGTTTCACAAATTAGTCCTTGGTTTTTTGTTCCACAAAGAAGGTACTTTATTGAGATCAGTAAGAAAAAAATTGCTGATCTACTATATGTACAAGAAACGGCTGTCAATCAAGACGGTTCAAGTGCTAACGAATGGCCTGAGTTATTCAGATTAGCATCAGACAACACCGTATTTGTATTAAATGAAGATAAAACGCAACTGGTCAATATAAACGATGGCATCTCAACCATTATGTTTGATGATTTAGAAGGGTGGCACATCAAAGAATGGACCAACTTTCTACCGGCGGATGACAATCCAGATAGCGATATTATTGCCCATGTGATTTGGCAAGATAAATACGGAAACATAGCTAAATCAAAACACAGTTGGATAGTTTACCTTCTCGATTAACCCGCATCGCTGACTAAAAGTGCCACTTCCTCAAGGTGGCACTAGCTCCAAGTTTCTTATCCCAAACAAAATTTATAGGTTACAATGTGCCATCCATTGTTAACCAAAGACGTGTTTTGCTAAATATGTTCCGTTTTTTGTCCTACAGTCTTATCTTGTTGTGTGCCAGTTTTACCTGTAGTGCAATGGAATCTACCGCATTAACAGTCAATCAAGTTGGCCATGCAGCACTATTGAAGTTGAGTCATGCCGACCAGCCTTTAGAAATTGAAATTTTCGTTAATAATCAATTGATTGAAAAAAAAGATATAGACAGCAAAGATACCGAGTATTTTAGCCTAATTCAGTTCCCACAAGCCGATACTGAAACCAATAAAATTAGGGTGCTGGTAAATTATACTAAAATTTCTCCTAAAATCAGTTTGATAGAATTAGACAATACAGATTATTCTGCGTACCAAAACGTTATCGATATTTTGGCTACTCCTGCACAAACGCAAACTAATCAGCCCTATTCAATTGTTTCGCAAATAACCAATAGTGATCTAAATAGCGACTTCTCCAGATGGACGCTTCGCCGACTAATGGAAAATGCAAAGCAAGTTAAAAATGGCTCTCTTGGCTTTATTACTAGCTTTAATTTAAATCAATTCAGCGCCCAAGACATTATTGCTCAATGCGCAGTTTGGACTTCATCTTTTGAGCCTGAGAGCCAAATAGATGACCCAGTCAAAACCCAAGTTGCCGCACAATTAGCTGCAACTCTGTATGTTTATTCTAAACATCATGGCCAACTTAGTAATGATCAAACCGCGCTTCTAAACCAATCAAAATTTATTCAACATTGTGGAAGCATGTTTGCTGATATCGCCCATTCCCAACAAGCAGGTTTGGATCTGGATGTATACGCTAAAAATTTATATCAACAAGTACTCGAAGCACTATCTAAATCTCCTAATTGGCTGACGGCAGACATACTTCATCACCTTTGGTTCTATTACAATTTTGAAGACAAACATAACTTGGCATTAGAAACCGTTAAAAATGCGATTTCTAAAGCAGAAAATGCCCCTGAATATCGATTTTTAATGGCCGAACTCTATAGTAATGCTTTTTTATCTTCCTACCGAGAAGGCGCGTTTGCTCAAGCTCATAATTATTTAAATAAAGGGTTAAATATTATCAGTGATTCTAACAGCCCAGGTATTGCCCCCTTGTTATTTAGTAAAGGTTTTCTGCTTTTCCAAACAGGTGAATATGACACAGGTTCACGTTACTTTTCCAATACCATAAATCAGGTACAAAACACCTTGCCCAATCAGCAATGGGAACTTGCACGTTGTTTGAATTTAGGTCAGCAAGATTTAATGATTGCAAGAGCCGCCGTTATGATAGGGGCGACAAGTCGAGAGGAAGGTGATTTTGATGGGGCCAATCAATGGTTAGAGTGCGCCGAGCATTTATTGAAGAACCAACAGGATTATTATCAAATTGTATTACAAGTCGAACTCGCAAAAACGGCAATTAAACAAAAAGAATTCACTAAAGCCCAAACACACTTAAACAATGTATTTAACGATCCAAGAACACTTCACACCACTCAAATTGATGCAAAAATCCTGAAATTCAAAATAGACAATGTGTATTTAGCTAAGCCGATTGATAAAGATGAGCTTCAAGAGTTAGCAGCACTATTAGATTACGACAGTTTTTATAACGAAGATATTATTGATATTGAAAACAAAACCTACCCCATTAAACAGATCGAAGTATTTACGTTATTAGTTCAAATAAGTCAGCAAGAAAAATCTTTTAAGTGGGTTGATATTTTTGCTGAGAAGGCGATGTCATTAATAGAAAAGAGTCGATTAACCGTAGCCAATCCGCAAGCTTGGAATGCGGCTAGATTTAGTTTTATTAATACCTATATTACCTCGTTATTAGATAATGAGCGCATTAAAAATCAACCTCGTCATCACTACGCTAGACTTTTCGAAGTTTTGGAAAAGTACTATTCAGTTGACCCAAAACAAGAGAGAAACCTGTTTTCTATCGATGAAGTTGCGAGTGAAAATGAGGCGCAAATTCAACTTTTGTACAATATTTGGTTAGCAGAAGAAAAACAGATGTTGTTAAGCGACTCATCAAGCGAAAAACTCCGATTAGTTGAAGCAAGAGATGATTATCTAGCTAGAGTATTGAACGAACAAAATCACGATTCGAAAATTGCTAATATATCCTTAGATGCATTTCAACAATCGTTGCCATCAGATCAAATGTTGGTTAGATATTTTTCTGATGGACACACCATGTTTTCACTTAACGTCACACACAACGATATATCGGTTCAAAAAATAGCAAAAGTGGCAGAGATTGCGGAGATGGTAAAAAACTACGTTCACGGCACATATGCTTCTAGCAAACCATGGTTGAACACACAGTTTCGGGATATTTCTTTACTGCCAGTTGATGTCATTGAACAGCAAAAAATAACTAAAATTTTGATTATTCCCGATGAAAGTTTACATAAGATGCCGTTCTCTATGTGGAATACTGCCACAACAGCAGAAAGCTACAAACCATTAGTTGAAACCTCACAATCGGTTTTTATTACATCTGCCACTTCATATTTTGAGCAGACATTTTCAACTGACGCTGAGAACTTTGAAATTTCCATTTTTGCAAACCCTGATTTCACTGCACAGGTGAATGACATTACACCTGGATCCATATCTGAACGTTTAACATTAGCGGCTTTACCAGGCACGCTTAAAGAAGCAAAGTACGTAGCTAATTTATTTGCTGGTCACCAAATAAATAAAGGCTTTGCCGAAAATGCGACTAGTCAATTTTTAATGTCTAAAAAAGTTCGTAATTCAAACATTCTGCATATTGGAACACACGGCTATTTCGATAAAAAATTACCGGATATTGTTGGCGTATTAACCGCTGGAGAGAATATTAAAGGTAATTTAACCCCTGGATTTTTAAGCTTAAATCAATTGCTAAGTAAACCTGTATCTGCTGATTTAGTGTTTATTAGCGGCTGCGAAACTATGGTTGGGAAAAATTATAAAGGCTCAGGGATGCGTAGTATTACGCGAGGATTTTTAGCCCAAGGTGCTAAGACGGTGGTGGGTACTATTTGGGCTATTCAAGATCGACCGACTTCAGAATTCGTGAAACAGTTTTACGCAAACTTAGTGGAATCCGAAGGGGACGCCCCCAAAGCGCTACAGTTAACCCAATTTAGATTTCACTCTTCGGGCAAATATCGTCATCCAAAATACTGGGCAGGATTTGTACTCACCTCTTCAAATCAAGGCGACAGTCAGATTTTCGGGCCAGAATTAGCGAATAATTTATTTCCTCACTAAAACGTGTAAAATTATACCCTTAAAAATCACAAAATCTTCGTGTTGCGACTAATCTATACACAAACATAACGTGAAAAGTACACGGGGCAGCAGGGGCAAAAGTATGAACGATACATTTTTATTCGCTGATGATATGCCGGAAGAAGAGGATTCCTTTGATTATAAATGGAATGTTTTAGTTATTGATGACGAACCTGAAATTCACAACATAACCAAAATCGTACTCAATGATCTAGTCTTTGATGATGGACGACTAGCGTTACATAGCGCCTATACTGCAACCGAAGCTAAAAATATAATTTCAAATAGCCAACACGACTTTGCCGTAGCGATAGTGGATGTTGTGATGGAAACAGTTCATGCCGGTTTAGACTTTGTCAAATGGGTTAGAGAAGATTTAAATAACCATAAGATTCGGCTATTCCTGCGTACAGGACAGCCTGGTGAAGCCCCAGAAGAAAGTGTTATTCGGGAATACGATATCAATGATTACAAAAATAAGACCGAATTAACCGCGTTGAGATTAAAAACCTCTGTTTATTCTGCACTACGTGGTTATAGAGATATCTTAACCATAGAAAAACACCGAATCGGTCTGGAAAAAATCATTGCTGCTTCTTCCGAGTTTATTGAATGTGACACACTTCCTCAGTTTGGTTCGGCAATATTAAAGCAAGTAGCAGTAGTCTTAGGTATCGAGGAAGAGGCGGTAATTTGTTGCGCGGTTGCCAAAGACGCAAATAATAATTTGAGTAATGTTCATATACTTGCGTTGAACCAACCGCAACCGGTTGAGATGGAGACCTCGCTGTCATTGAGTAGCGAGGTTAATGCGCGAATCAAACGGGCATTGGCACTCAAACATTCGATTTACGAAGAAGATTATTTTATTGGTTACTTTACCACTAAGCGCAACACAGAAAATGTACTTTACGTAGCTCAAAATAAGCAATTAGAACCCATGCAACATCGTTTATTGGAGTTTTTCGCCCACAATATTGCCGTAGCTCATGAAAATCTGAAGCTACGCGATGTCATTAAGGACTCTCAAAAAGAATTGTCTTATATTATTGGCGAAGCGGTTGAAATGCGCAGCAAAGAAACCGGTAGTCACGTTAAACGGGTAGCGCAAACCAGCTACATGCTAGCAAAGCTATATGGTCTAGATGATTTCGACTCAGAGATGATTAAACTTGCCTCCCCACTTCATGATGTGGGGAAAGTAGGGATTCCTGATTATGTGTTAAACAAGCCTGACAAATTAGATAGCCTTGAATGGGAAGTGATGCAAACCCATGCTCAAATCGGGTTTGAAATGTTGGCTAGAACTGATAACCCGATTTTGCAATTAGGGGCCACCATAGCAAGACAGCATCACGAAAAGTGGGATGGCACAGGTTACCCACAAGGTCTTCAAGGTGAAGAGATTGCTATTGCTGGGCGCATAACTGCACTTATGGATGTATTTGATGCTTTAGGAAGCAAGCGTTGTTATAAAAAACCATGGGCTAATCAGGAAATTATCGATTTCCTAAACGAGCAAAGAGGTAAAGCATTTGAACCTAAACTAGTCGATTTATTATTGACCAATATTAGTCAGTTTAATCAAGTTAGAGAGCAATACCCCGACAAATTTTAGGCCAAATTGCCCACATAAAAAAACGCATTTCAAAGTCAATTTTAAAATGCGTTTAATGGCTCTTGATTATTAAAATGAAGCTACAAGATAAAGCGACTCAAATCTTCATTATCAACAAACTTATCTAGATGTTCATTGACGTATTTAGCGTCTACCAGTACGGATTCGTTTTCCATTTCAGATGCATCAAAAGAAATATCTTCCATTAACCGCTCCATCACAGTATGCAGACGTCGAGCACCAATATTTTCAGTCCGCTCATTCACTTGCCAAGCGGCTTCAGCGATACGTCTTATACCGTCTTCAGTGAAGCTAACGCCAACTCCTTCAGTACCCATAAGCGCAATGTACTGCTCAGTGAGCGAAGCATTTGGCTCTGTTAGTATGCGAACGAAGTCTTCCACACTTAACGCTGAAAGTTCCACTCGAATTGGTAAACGTCCTTGCAACTCAGGTATTAAGTCAGAGGGTTTACTCATCTGGAAAGCACCTGAGGCGACAAACAAGATATGATCCGTCTTAACCATTCCATGTTTAGTCGATACCGTCGATCCTTCAACTAAAGGCAATAGATCCCGTTGCACACCTTCGCGAGAAACATCGGCGCTGCCAGTGCCTTCTCGTTTACAGATTTTATCGATTTCATCAATAAAAACGATACCGTTTTGCTCAACGTTAAACAGTGCTTTATCTTTCAATTCTTCCTGATTAACTAATCGCGCAGCTTCTTCTTCAACTAAAAGTTTAAATGCTTCTTTAATTTTTAGTTTCTTTTTCTTCTTTTGAGAACCAGATAAATTCTGAAACATGCCCTGAAGTTGATTGGTCATTTCTTCCATTCCAGGAGGCGCCATGATCTCTACCCCTACTTGAGGCAAAGCAACATCAATTTCAATTTCTTTATCGTCTAATTGACCTTCTCTTAATTTTTTACGGAAAGTTTGACGAGTACCTTTATCTTCAACTTTCTCTTTTTCACCCCACGCATTTTCTGGTGGTGGTAAAAGTGTATCAAGAATACGGTCTTCAGCAGCTTCTTCAGCTCGATACTTCACTTTTTCAGTTTCTTGCTCTTTGGTCATCTTAATAGAGATGTCTGCAAGATCTCGAATGATGCTTTCTACTTCTTTACCAACATAGCCCACTTCTGTGAACTTGGTTGCTTCTACTTTAATAAAAGGAGCATTGGCCAATTTAGCTAGGCGACGGGCGATTTCGGTTTTACCAACACCAGTAGGACCAATCATCAAGATATTCTTTGGGGTTACTTCCTGACGTAATTCAGGTTCTAATTGCATACGACGCCAGCGATTACGAAGTGCAATTGACACTGCTCGCTTTGCATCTTGCTGACCAATAATGTGCCTGTCCAACTCGTGGACAATTTCTCTTGGGGTCATCTCAGACATAAAAAACCTTTAAATAGTGTCGCACTGAGCGATTAAATCAGTGCTATTAAAATTAGTAATTCAACGTTTCTATTGTTTGGCTGTGGTTGGTAAACACACATATGTCACCAGCAATCGTCAGACTCTTTTCTGCGATTTCTTGTGCGCTCAACTCTGTATTTGCCAGTAACGCGGTAGCTGCCGCTTGGGCATAGGGACCACCTGAACCAATAGCGATGAGATCTTGCTCTGGCTGCACCACATCACCATTACCGGTAATGATAAAAGAAGCGGTATGATCAGCCACGGCCAATAACGCTTCTAACTTACGTAACATCCTATCGGTTCGCCAATCCTTTGCCAGTTCTACTGCAGCTTTAGTTAAATGCCCTTGATGCATTTCCAATTTACTTTCGAAACGCTCAAAAAGAGTAAAAGCATCGGCAGTGCCACCAGCAAATCCGGCGATTACTTTGTCGTTGTAGAGTCTACGCACTTTTCGTGCATTGCCTTTCATAACAGTGTTTCCTAACGAAACCTGCCCGTCACCTGCGATGACGACTTGATTATTGCGGCGTACGGATACAATGGTAGTCACGTCTGCTCCTTGTTTAGATCAACTTTATCAACCCACGTTAAATGCGAGTCACGATTCATGGAGTATATGTGGGGAGCGGGAAGGAATTTTCAAGCATTAAGGTTTAAGTATCTTAAAAAATGAAGACGATATAGGTGGATCAGCCCCAAATTTCACGTTTTGGGCTCAAGGCCATGCTACAAATGCAAAACAATCTGTAGGCGGGCGCTTTAGCCCCGTGGGAGATTTTAAATCCATGGCCTAAAGGCCATGCTACAAATGCAAAACAACCTGAAGGCGGGCGCTTTAGCCCCGTGAGAGATTTTAAATCCATGGCCTAAAGGCCATGCTACAAATGCAAAACAATCTGTAGGCGGGCGCTTTAGCCCCGTGGAAGATTTTAAATCCATGGCCTAAAGGCCATGCTACAAATGCAAAACAACCTGTAGGCGGGCGCTTTAGCCCCGTGGGAGATTTTAAATCCATGGTCTGAAGGCCATGCTACAAATGCAAAACAATCTATAGGCGGGCGCTTTAGACCCATGGGAGATTTTAAATCCATGGCCTTAAATCCATGGCCTAAAGGCCATGCTACAAATGCAAAACAATCTGCAGGCGGGCGCTTTAGACCCGTGGGAGATTTTAAATCCATGGCCTGAAGGCCATGCTACAAATGCAAAACAATCTGTAGGCGGGCGCTTTAGCCCCGTGAGAGATTTTAAATCCATGGCCTAAAGGCCATGCTACAAATGCAAAACAATCTGTAGGCGGGCGCTTTAGCCCCGTGGGAGATTTTAAATCCATGGCCTGAAAGCCATGCTACAAATGCAAAACAATCTGTAGGCGGGCGCTTTAGCCCCGTGAGAGATTTTAAATCCATGGCCTAAAGGCCATGCTACAAATGCAAAACAATCTGTAGGCGGGCGCTTTAGCCCCGTGAGAGATTTTAAATCCATGGCCTAAAGGCCATGCTACAAGGCTTAAAGGTCCCAGTACCAAATTTGGCAGGAACCAATACCAATACGCTGGATAACATGTCGGTCTGTCTCAGCATCTCTTTTATAATCGTATGGACCTAAAATGACACGATACCAAAGACCATTTTTACCTTCACTGGCCTTCACTAACGATTCTAATCCTTGCAGAGCCAATTGGGCGCGCATTTTTTCGGCTTGCTGTTTTTGCCTAAATGAACCACATTGCATCAAATAAGGTCGTGCTGACTTTTCTTGTTCTTTACGATCTATCTCTACGCTACCGTGTTCAAGTTCTTCAGGATAAATATATTCTTCTTCTGGCATTTCAGGTAATGATTCCTGATCATTGGTCTTCCCTTGTACCTTTTGCTTTTGTGGTTTTGGTTCCACTTGCGGCTGTTCTTGTGGAACCTCGTCTGAACTAGATGGGTGGCTTATGGCCCATAAAAAATAAGCAAAACCGCTGACGAGTATTAAGGTAATAAGAAATGGAAACCAAGGACGCTTCGGCTTTTCCACTTTTTTGACTGGTTTCTTTTTAGGTGCCTGACCGCGCTTTACAAAATCTTTGTGTGCCATATTTATTATTTTAATAAGTGAGAGTGATTTCTAGGGTAATGAACTAACGGCAATGCATTTGAAATATATGATTAGTGATTACTCAGACGATGCATCTTATTCCTGAGTTCAAGGCAAATAGTATCGTGAACAGCCACATAAAACCAACAATAAAACCAAGATTTAGATGAAATCTTGCGGATCGATATCAATTGACCATCGGACTTTTCTTGCGCTGGGTAATGCCTCAATTTCAGTTGCGAAATGGCCAATAACGTGATTTAGCAAAGCGCGACTTTGACTTTGCATTAACAGTTGCATGCGATATTTCCCTTGCCGTTTTTCCATAATGGCAGGAATAGGCCCAACAACACGAATCTGCGGATGTTGCGTCATTTGCGCTACCTGAGACAAAAACTCAAAGCCATCTTGAGCCTTCAATGATTCCGTTCTAAACAGTGCGTGAAAACTAAAAGGCGGTAAATTGGCTAACTTTCTTTCCGAAAGTGCAAAGCGTGCAAAATGACCATAGCCGTTATGAATCAAGTCTTGCAACAATGGGTGTCCAGGTTGATGGGTTTGCAACCACATTTCGCCCGGTTTTTGGGCTCTACCCGCTCTGCCAGAAAGCTGAGTGATTAGTTGAGCGAGATGCTCTGAAGCTCTAAAGTCTGCACTGAAAAGTGCACCGTCAGCATCTAAAATCACCACCAGAGTGACATTTGGAAAATGATGACCTTTAGATAAAATTTGGGTGCCAATTAAAATCTGATGGGCTCCAGCATTAATTTCTGTTAATAAATTGTCTAACTTTGCTTTACCTCGCACACTATCACTGTCGATTCTCACCGCACTGTATTGAGGAAATTGTTGTTCCAAATACATGGTTAATTGTTCAGTACCGACTCCTTGAGTGAGCAACTCATGATGACCACATTCTTTACATTGTTTAGGTAATGCCTTAGCCGCACCACAGTGATGACATTGCATTTTGTGTAACGACTTGTGCACTGTGTACGGTTTATTGCAACGTTTACACTCTTCCACATGCCCACAACTGTGGCAAAGTAAAGCAGGTGCATATCCTCGACGATTAACAAATAACATCACTTGATTACCCGCTTTCAAGTGCTGTTCAATGCGGGTAAGCATGCCGCTCGCTAAACCAGCAGTTAATGGCTGGTTAGTAATATCTAAAACACTTTGTTTAGCCTGCAAGGCGTTACCCGCACGTTGATTAAGCTGCAATAGCCGATAGCGGCCAGATAACGCGTTGTTCAGCGACTCTAAACTAGGTGTTGCTGAACCCAATATAAGTGGAATCTTATGTTCTTTTGCACGTATTACGGCTAAATCACGGGCACTGTATTTAAGACCATCTTGCTGTTTATACGAAGCATCATGCTCTTCATCAACAATTATCATTCCAGGACGCGCCATAGGGGTGAAAATTGACGAACGTGTTCCAATAATGATCCCCAGCTTGCCGGAACGACTTTTTTGCCACACTGCCAAGCGCTCGTTATCGGTTAGATTAGAATGCAAAATCCCCACTTCAATCCCAAAGCGTTTTTCAAAGCGTTTTACAGTTTGCGGTGTTAAACCAATCTCTGGTACCAGGATTAATACTTGTTTGTGGCTTTTTAGAACCTCTTCAATGCTTTGTAAATACACTTCGGTTTTACCACTACCGGTAATCCCTTCCAATAAAAAGCTTGTGTATTGGGCTAACGATTGACTGATTGCAGTTATTGCTAGGGCTTGTTCAACATTGGGTTGGGGCTTTTCAATGGATCCGTCAATAGTAAATTGAGACCTTTCGTTTTGTTCAAAAACTGATTCCACTTTAGCAATCTTTTTTTCCACTAAAGCTTTGATAACACCGTCGGTATAGGTCTGTTTTAGTGTACTCAGTGATATCGGTCGCTGCAAAAGTTCGATATAAAGTTCGCGTTGCTTTTTAGCTCGATTGAGTTGCTCAGGGATCTCGTCTTGATTCGCATCCGTTAAACACAGCATTTGAATTGGTTTAGGCTTGTCAGATTCACCCTTACGCAATGCCACTGGCAATACGGTGTGCATCACTTCACCAATTGGGTGATGGTAATAGCTCGCCAACCAATTACACAGGGACAGTAGCGTTTTATCGATTACAGGCTGCTCGTCGATAACCTGATTGATCGGTTTTAATTTACTTAAAAAAGGAGAGTCCTCGGTGGTTGAAAACACAATACCTATAAGCTCTCTGGGCCCAAATGGCACCCGAACACGACAACCAGGCAGCAGGTCGCCATCTGCATGAAGATAATCGAACAATTGTCGTTTGGGTAACGGCAGTGCAATTTGATAAATGGGCATGGGCTAAATTCGATAATCCTAGACGATTTGGTGCTATTAAAGACACGATTTGGTTAACAAACAGTCGAAAAACAACTTGATCAATACAGTCCTTTACATTAATATGCGCGCCTCTTTGCGGCAAGCCGCTATTTAATTTAATTTGCGTATGGTGTGCAACTTCGGGTTGTATAGCGATACGGCCCAGAAATGAGGTAATCCATATGAAACAAGATATTCATCCAGAATACACTGAAATGACAGCTACTTGCTCTTGTGGCAACAAAATTGTTGTTCGTTCAACCCTTGGTAGAGACATGAACCTTGACGTATGTTCAGCATGTCACCCATTCTACACTGGTAAGCAACGTAATGTTGATACTGGTGGTCGTGTTGACAAGTTCAAGAAACGTTTCGGTGCATTGGGCAAAAAATAAGCCTAACTGCTACGAATTGAAAAAGGCGCTTAATGCGCCTTTTTTTGTGCCTGTTTTTTTGGGCGTAATGGACGACTTTATTCGGCAATTAAATCATGAATATGTTTAAGTGACGGCAGCTTTCTTTGAGCTTGATAAAATAGGCGGTTTAATCGCCCAAGTAAATTAATCGAACGACTGGGATCTTTTGGCTTTCGTCGATGAGAACTTGCTGTCTGTAAAAACTCCCATGGTTTTAAATCCATATTAGCAATCTGCTCAGAGCTAATACCTTGCGCTTGAATTGTAGATAAGATACGTTCAGTCTTACTTTCCTGAATTGGAATAATTTGCTTGCCATATACATCGCTAATTGGCTCACCAATTGCCGCCAATGTATTGTTAATGGCCTGCCATACTATGTCATGTTCGAATTGGTAGTTATTCGGTGCATAATACCCCATAATCTCCCATTCCAACTCGACATTACTTACCGCTACTGAACTTTTTAACTCTTCTGAAAAAGATAAATCGGGTCGCGCACCAATGTTATACACATCAACAGAGAAGCCTAAACAAATCACCAAGTCTCCGGTAATTTCAGGATCGTGAAACAGTGCTTCAAACGCAGCTCTTTTTACCCCCATCCAACCATGCACTATAGGAGTTTGAGTTGCAAAATCGCGAACATCGTTAGGTAAATCTTCACCATACTTATCAATAAACAAGGGAAGAGGATCTTGTTGCAGTTGATCATCTGGAACCCATATTTCATATTCCTGTCGATTATCACCTTTACCACGACTTTTGATCCCATAGGACAGATTCGTTGGCCGACATATATTGCGATCCTCCCCTACTCGATGGAAGTATTCCGAGCGAAAACGCTTAATAAAGGGCGCATCTAGACCTGCAAGTGCCGCGGTTGGATAGCGAAAACCTAACTCACTTTTAGTTACTAAAGAAAGACCCGGCAGCACCTTACTCAAAATCGTTTTTACGCCCTTGAGCGCAGTAAGATTCGGCAAAACAACACTACGCTCAGGTTCAATACAATGCCTTTGCCCATCAGCGCTAATGAATTTTGGCGTTTTATGATAACCATATTGGACAAAACCAAGTTGCGCCGCATGGGCGTTTCGAATCAGGGCTAAATCAGAAAACAATGCATCATGATTTTTTATGTGCTTGATTAACGGTCGATTATCAGTCATAAGCTAAGAAGAAGAGAATTACCATTATATTAAGGAGATACCCCGTTATAAAATGATATTGGTTCTAACACAAGTGAAAAGTTTTATATGAGTTCAGATGAAAAGTTATATAAAGAGTGAAAACTTTCAAGGCTTTACAGGATAGAATAATAAGGCGTACATCCTTAATTGCTAACTCATATCATATTCGTGAATAGTATTCATAGCCTCATCTGATATGTGGTTTTGTTTAAGCTATGTTACATTCGACCAATTGGTAGCAGCCGCTTTTGTATACATCTGAAGGTGTTTTAAAGCGCGAGAATTAAAATAATAAGCTGATATTAATTAAATAACCCTTAACCGAGCACTCTGTTACAAGCTGATAGTTTTCAGTTAATTGATGTGTTTACCCTACAAAGTAAGGAACAGGACAGTTATGTCTGATTTTCGACAAAAAGCATTGGATTATCATTCCAAACCTGTACCGGGAAAGATTAGCGTTGAGCTAACAAAACCGGCAGAAAGTGTTACAGATTTAGCATTAGCATATAGCCCCGGCGTTGCCGAACCAGTTAGAGAGATTGCAGCAGACCCTAATGCCGCATATTTATATACTGGTAAAGGTAACATGGTGGCAG
Source organism: Alteromonas sp. M12 (assembly GCF_037478005.1). Classification (NCBI taxonomy): domain Bacteria; kingdom Pseudomonadati; phylum Pseudomonadota; class Gammaproteobacteria; order Alteromonadales; family Alteromonadaceae; genus Alteromonas; species Alteromonas sp. M12. The sequence goes on from NZ_CP144164.1 coordinate 4,388,635, forward strand.
TCATTACCAACGGTACGGCGATATTAGGTTTAGGTAATTTAGGCCCGCTTGCATCAAAGCCGGTAATGGAAGGTAAAGCTTTGTTGTTTAAACGCTTTGCCGGCTTAGACTCAATTGATATTGAAGTGACCCATCGTACAACGGAAGAGTTCATCAATACAGTGGCAAGTATCGCCGATACCTTTGGCGGTATTAACTTAGAAGATATTAAAGCCCCCGAATGTTTTGAAATTGAACAAGAGTTGATTAAACGTTGCTCAGTACCCGTATTTCACGATGATCAGCACGGTACAGCAATCGTAACTGCTGCAGGTATGCTCAATGCGTTGGAAATTCAGGGTAAAAATGTCGCTGACGTCAATGTGGTATGTATGGGTGCGGGAGCTGCAGCTGTCGCATGCATGGAACTATTGATTAAATGTGGTGCCCAGCGTGAACGAATTTATATGCTTGATAGAAAAGGCGTCATTCATACTCGTCGTGACGACCTAACCCCTCATAAACAAATGTTTGCTAACAATACTGACAAGCGCACACTTGAAGATGTAATGGATGGCGCAGATGTTTTTGTAGGTGTTTCAGGCCCCGATGTATTGCCAGCATCAGCATTGAAACTGATGGCTGCGAACCCGGTTATTTTTGCTTGTTCAAACCCAGATCCAGAAATTAAACCGGAATTAGCCCATAAAGTTCGTGATGACCTGATTATGGCAACGGGTCGCTCTGATTATCCAAATCAGGTAAACAATGTACTGTGTTTCCCATTTATCTTTAGGGGTGCACTTGATGTTAGAGCTTCTAAAATAAATGACGAAATGAAAATTGCAGCCGTCAATGCCATTCGTAGTATTGCTAAAGAAGCTGTTCCTCAGCAAGTATTAGATGCCAGTGACATTGATAAGTTAGAGTTTGGGCGTCAATACATAATTCCCAAACCTATGGATCCTCGGTTGTGTAAGCGAGTGGCTACTGCCGTTGCCCAGGCAGCTATCGATTCAGGAGTCGCAGCCATTACAGAACTGCCAAAAAACTATTTGGCTGAATAAAGTGAGGCGCTTAGCGCCTTCTTTCTGCAATCCCGGCTAAAAAGGAATTTAGATGCAAATTCGACACAGTGATAAAGCCGACATTCCACAAATTAAACAAATCTATGAACAAACTATAAACTACGCCAATACGCTTCAGTTACCCTACCCTTCGTTGGATAGCTGGGAGGCATTTTTAGGCGACAAGCCGGATAATTTCTATAGTTTAGTTGTCACAGAGCATGCGCAAATCGTTGCTCAGATAGGCATAGAAGTATGTACTAATAATAGACGTAAACACGCAGCAAATATCGGCATGGCGGTGGTACCTAGCAAAAGTAATCAAGGTTACGGTAGTCAATTACTTAAAGCTGCAATTGATTTACTTGAAAATTGGTTGGCCGTCACCCGTATCGAACTAGAAGTGTATACAGATAATGATAGTGCCATTGCGCTTTATAAAAAATTTGGCTTTAAAATTGAAGGGACTGCGCAAAATTACGCATTTAGAAACGGAGAATTAACGGATGTGTATTTAATGGCTAGAATTAAAAGTGTATAGCAGAAAATTCATGACCACCCCATCGCGAGGTGATCTGAATACTTGAATATAACCTAGTCTCTGTTGCGACCAAATTTATCGTGACTACTGACCCAATGCCCGCCAATAACCGCACAAGCCAAAGAAATATCTCCAGCTAATACCGTTGCGGCAACGATCTCTGCGAACTTGTTGGCTTTACCTGTGCCATAACAATCCATCAGTTCAAGACACTCTTTTTGAGTCGGTAAGCCCGTTCCGCCACCATAAGTTGCAACAATTAACGACGGCAAGGTAACAGAAAGGTAAAAATCGCCGTTATCCAAAAGTTCATGGGAAAGTAAACCTGCATGAGACTCCACCACATTGGCTTCATCTTGCCCTGTGGCAATAAATATCGATGCAATTCCATTCGCCGAATGTGGACCGTTGTATGCAGCTCCAGCCATCAACGCGCCGGTATTAGCCAACACAGTAGCCCGAGCCAACATTTTGGTATCGACTTTCATGATCTTTTTAAGCACGTCTTTTTTAAGAACGATTTCAGCGATTACTCGTTTACCACGAGAGTGCAACATGTTCAGGTGGGAATGCTTTTTATCAGTATCCATATTGCCCGATAATAGGTATTCACACTTTTCAGGATAATTCGCCACTATCCATTCGCAAGCAGCAAGGGTTGCTTTACCCACCATATTTTGACCAGCGGCATCGCCAGTGGTGTAGTTAAAACGTAAGTAACGTGTTTTTGAAACAGACCACTGCATGATGTGTTCTAACTTACCAATACTAGTCGTTGTTTCAGCTGCCGCTTTAATTTCTAAGAAGTGTTCATCTATCCACTTGCCGAATTCACGAGCTTCTCTAGCGTTGGCAAAAATAAACGCGGGGGCTCGTTGCATAAACTGTTCAACAACTGTCGTATTGACGCCACCACACTCATTTATAACTCGCATGCCTCGGCTATAACTTGCAACTAAAGTACCTTCAGTTGTCGCTAAGGGTACATGAAATAAGCCATTCGCATATTCACCATTCACCTGAACAGGACCGGCAATTCCGACTGGCATCTGCACGACACCTATGAAATTTTCAATATTTCCAGGGAGCGCTTCTGGGTCGATAGAAAAATGCCCAGTATGTGGCAGTTCCGTGCCTGTTTGTTCGGTAAGGTATTCACGACGCTTCTGAGCCCACTCGAGACTATGATCATTCATTGTATTGCGCGGGATACGCGGTGTTTTTACCATGTTAACTTGTCCTCAATTGGCGATATTTATATGACTATTTATTCACTTAATTAATTTTCAATTAAACAGCTAATGTTCTTAATGCAATCTACCTGCCAAAGCGAGAATAATGCACAAAGATGAATAAATCATGAAACTCACTCGAATCTTGACTATTTTTGCACCAATAATGGGATTTTACAATTGTGGATTGATGCAATTGAAAGCATAACATAGTTAGTGTAGCGCCTAACTCTGATCAGTCGTCAATTTCCTTCACTTCTAGACCCATCGCTTCCATTAACTCTCGAGCCTCTTTGGGAATTCGATTGGGATTGTCTTTGCGAAGATCGTCATCGTCAGGGAGTGGCTGTCCAGTAAAAGCGTGCAAGAAAGCCTCACACAACAGCTCTGAATTTGTTGCATGCCTTAAATTATTTACCTGTCGACGAGTTCGCTCATCCGTAAGGACCTTCAAAACCTTTAACGGGATTGAAACTGTTACTTTTTTTACGAGTTCACTTTTTTTACCGTGTTCAGCGTAGGGATGTATGTATTTTCCGTTCCACTTTGCCATACTGTTGCTCTTTTATCTTTCTTATAAGATGAAAGTCTAACCTCAAGTCTATTAGATGTCTAAACATCTTGACGGCTTATCATTCTCAGTTTAGTTTAGACGTCTAAACGGCTAATACCAAATTGTACGTAAAAGTACTAACAGAAAATAGATTGGTATTATTATTATTTTACATATTGGAGTACAGCATGGTCTCTTACGCACAAGGTATTGAGTCGCTAAATCAATCGCTGTCTGAGTTAAGCGATATCAATGTTTCTTTTGAATTTTTCCCGCCTAAAACGGAACAAATGGAACAAACACTTTGGAAATCAGTTGAGCGTCTAGCGCCATTGAAGCCAGCCTATATGTCGGTAACTTATGGTGCCAACAGTGGTGAAAGAGACCGGACTCATGACGTGGTTAAACGGATTCAAAGTGAAACTGGTGTGCCAGCTGTCCCCCATTTAACATGCGTAGACGCAGGTAGAGAAGAGCTAATCCAGATAGCCAAAGATTATTGGCAGTCAGGTATTAGACGAATCGTTGCACTAAGAGGCGATCTACCAGCAGGTACTGAAAAAACCGAAATGTACGCATCAGACTTAGTCGCTTTGCTAAAAGACGTAGCCGATTTTGATATTTCTGTTGCAGCTTATCCTGAGAAACATCCTGAAGCGCCCAATGCACAGTTCGATTTGCTTAACCTGAAACGTAAAGCGGAAGCAGGAGCCACCCAAGCAATTAGTCAATTTTTCTTTGATGCAGAGGTATTTTTACGCTTTCGAGACCGTGCTGCGGCGGCCGGTATAGATTTAGATATTGTACCGGGCATATTACCTGTGACAAATTATCAAACTCTTAAACGCTTTGCCGGATTTACCAACGTGCACGTACCTAACTGGTTACACAAAATGTACGATGGCTTAGCTCAAGACGATCAGACAACTCGAAATCTAATGGGTGCAAGCATCGCAATGGATACAGTCAAAGTATTAGCCAAAGAAGGAATACGAGACTTCCATTTTTATACTCTAAACAGAAGTGAATTAAGCTACGCAATTTGTCATTTATTAGGCGTTCGTGCACAAAACGGATAAACTGCTGTTGCTATAAATTAATTTTGAGAGTGGTATGACACAGCAGAACTGGTTCGCACAGAGTAAACGCTTTTTAGGGCACGTATATATTGTGTTGCGGAATGTTGTCCACCACTGTCAAAAAGATAACATTAGTGTTTCTGCTGGCCATCTCGCTTATGTTTCTCTGCTGTCGTTAGTACCCTTTATTGTTGTGTTTTTCAGCATTCTGTCGGCGTTTCCAGCGTTTTCAGAAGTAAGGCAGCACTTAGAGCAGTTTGTATTTAATAACTTCATTCCCACCTCTGGGGATGTGTTGCAAAAACATATGACAGAATTCGTCAATAATGCCTCCAAAATGGGAGCCTTAAGTATTGCGTTTCTGGTGGTGGTTGCATTAACCCTTATTTCTAATGTTGATAAAACCCTTAACAGAATATGGCAAGCTAAAAGCGAACGCCCCCGCATATACACCTTTGCCATTTACTGGATGGTACTTACTTTAGCTCCCCTTTTGATTGGGGTCAGTGTCTTGGTCAGCTCTTACTTGGTTGGTTTGGCTAACTACGCTGACGAATATACGCCAGGCTTTAGCACTGTATTGCTCAAAGTAGTGCCATTTATCACCTCAGTGATTGCCTTCTTCATTTTATACATGGTCGTACCGAACAAACAGATCAGCTATAAACATGCTCTATCAGGCGCAATCTTGGCTGCCGGTCTATTCGAATTATCCAAAAAAATGTTTTCCATGTATGTGGAAAACTTCCCTTCTTATCAAGTGATATATGGGGCAATTGCGGTTGTTCCCATTTTGTTTGTGTGGGTATATTTAAGTTGGATATTGGTTTTGGTGGGCGCTGAATTCACCCGAGCGTTGGAACGTATAATGCCAGAGGAAGACACTGGTGAAGAGCGCAATCTGATACCTGATGATGATGGCGATGAAGAAAATCATGTAAAACCCGATGATTTGCCCGAAGAGCCACACAAATAAGGTTTTAGATATTTAACCGTAAAGAGTTTAAAGGGGCAGTTTGCCCCTTAATTTAAGATTGAATACTTGATATAAACGCATTACTTTGCGAAATAGCTGAATTCATTTCTTTGATCAGAACATCAATATCTTTCTTGATTAGGTTGAATTCACCTTGCAATGCACCTACTGCGTTGGCATTTAGGTTATGTTTTAAATAAAGAACATTGTCTTGCAAAGCTGATAGCACTGGAGGCATTTTTGACTCAGCTTTACGCATAGCTGAAATCAACGAATTATAGCGTCTCTGTGTTTCTCTGAGTTGTTTTTCACTATCACGTTTTAACTTAGCATTTGAATACTTTTCAAGCTCTTCAGTCCACTCGTCAAATAATGCTTCAGCAACACTTTCCACTTTATCAATGCGATTACTAACGTTGTCCGCGGCATCTTTGCTTGCTTCATATTGACTGCTTAGATCTTCGTACACATCCTGTAAATCGCCACCGTCAAAGTTAATTAATTGACTGAATTCATCTAACGCAGAGGCAAATTGCTGTTGGGCATCTTCTTGAGAATCTTTCGCTTCTTCGACACGATCAACCAAGATATCGCGCTTTTCGACACCGAGCTTTTCCCAAGCTGCATAATATGCACTTTGGCAACCGAACATCATAAGACTAAAGATTACGACTATTATTTTTTTCATATCTATGGGCCTTTGTATTTAGCAGCATCAATTATTGCCCAAATATAGGCTATCCCAGCAATAACACCAGGAACAATTAAAAACCACAGAGCTGCACCACCAAAAAAGATGATTGCGAAAATGAGAGCAGCCAAGATTCTGCCCTGTACCAACTGCCCTAACCCTGGAAAAAAGATATTACAAATTGCAGCAATCACATTGCCGCCAGATCCTTGCCCGGCCATTTTTGCCTCCGAAATCGAGTTATTATTGAATAGAAGTCGTAAATTTTACGAATTAAGTGCTAAATTAAAGCAAATGGATTCAATAAACAAACAAAAGCGGAATTTATGAGCCATATATATCCACCGATTAAAACCTATGATAGCGAAATTTTAGATGTAGGTGACGGGCACCAAATTTACCTTGAGCAATCAGGTAACCCAAAAGGCATACCCGTTTTATATCTTCATGGCGGGCCAGGTGCAGGATTATCGCCGATGTACCGAAGTTTTTTTAATCCTGACATATACCGAATAATCGGATTTGACCAACGAGGATGTGGGAAATCGCTTCCGTTTGCTAAGCTAGAACAGAATACAACAGCCCACATACTCAGCGATATTGAAATGATTCGAAAGCATCTAGGAATAAAGAAATGGATGCTTTGTGGCGGCTCTTGGGGCACAACGTTGGCCTTACTGAGTGCTATTGCCAAGCCAGAAGCCGTTTCCGCGATTATATTACGTGGCGTATTTTTAGGTCGAAAACAAGATTTTGAATGGTTTATTGAACAAAGTGGCGGGGCTGCTCAACTTTTTCCCGAATATTATGACGAATTCGTGGAAATTGTTAAAGAAGGCGCTAAAAACGTTTCGGTAACCGACCGTTTTTATCAGATATTTTTAAATGGTGATGAACTCACCAGAGTGCATGCAGCGAAGTCTTGGTGCATGTGGGAAGAACGCATTTCCGTTTTGAATAGCTCGGTTAAGGAACATGATTTCCATCAAAATATAAGCCGTGCAGCCAGCTTGGCTTTGTTGGAATGCCATTATATTAAAAATCGCTGCTTCATTGCAGAAAACCAAATTTTAAAGAATATTCATAAAATAGACTCCATTCCAGGCACGATAATCCACGGTCGATTCGATATTGTCTGTAAAATGGAAAATGCTTACACTTTAAGTAAAGTATGGCGTGCGGGACAATTATTAATAGTACCAGAAGCCGGTCATAGCGCATCAGATCCAAGAATAAGCGATGCAATTTGTCACGCAACCGATAGAATGGCTAAATTTCTAAAAGAGAAACAATCTTGATTGCACTGATTCAACGCGTTACCCGAGCCCATGTAGAAATTGACAATGATATTGTTGGAAAAATTGATAAGGGCATGATGTTACTCTTAGGTGTCGAAAAAACAGATACCCTAGAAACCGTTAAAAAACTTGCCAACAAACTAATCAAATTAAGAATGTTTAGTGATGCTGATGGAAAAATGAACCTCAATATCCAACAGTTTGGCGGTGCTATGTTAATTGTTTCCCAATTTACCCTAGTTGCCGATACTCGTAAGGGAAATAGACCCGGATTTTCAGATGCAGCGCCTCCTGAGCTAGGTAAAGAGCTGTATCAGCAATTCGTTAACTACTGTCAGCAGCAGGGTATTGAATGTCAAACTGGCCAATTCGGTGCAGACATGCAGGTATCCCTTGTAAACGACGGCCCCGTTACATTTCATCTTCAAATAAATTAACCTGTCTATTGTGCGTGGTCTGCGATTGCGCTTTAATGATGAACATTTTTCGCGGGCAAACGTGGATATCAAGATAGGTTTTAGGTTAATTATTGAAAAAACATCCTTCTTGAATTGACCTGTAATAAAAGAGACGACTTATTTTATGTATAGAATAGAAACGCCAAAAACGGAGCAACAACTTGAAGAGTATTTCCATTTCCGTTGGGAAATGTTGAGGGAGCCATGGAACCATCCGTTAGGCTCTGAGAAAGATGAATACGAACAAGTTGGTGAGCATCGAATGGTTGTTGATGGCAACGGTAAAGTCGTTGCTGTAGGGCGTGTACATTTAAATATGTCAGAAGAAGCCCAAATTAGACATATAGCGGTTGCTAAAGAATGCCAAGGTAAGGGAATAGGCAAGTTAATATATTCGGCATTAGAAGAAGTTGCTAGACAGCAAGGTGCGAAACGATTGGTTACCAACAGTCGTCGTATATCCATCGAGTTTTTTGAAGCTTGTGGATTTGTAGTAGAAAAAGAAGCGCCAACTGAAATGGGTAAACTGAAACGTTCACAAATGATTAAAAAACTGTCAGATGTGAACCAAGTAATGCTGCACCCTAAATGGTGCCAAGATCTACAAAATACCTGGCATGAAACCATCCCGATTAGTGAACAAATGGGGATTCAACTCTATCAATACAGTGGCAAGACACTAGAAGTTAGAGCTTCGTTAAACAAGAATATTAATTTACATGGCACTATGTTCGCAGGCAGTATTTTTTCGTTGGCGACATTAACTGGCTGGGGCATGATCCATTTAAAACTGAAAGAAAAAGGATTAGAGGGAGAGATTGTATTGGGAGATGGTGATATTCACTACCATAAACCTATTACCATGCAACCCAGAGCCTTATGTAACATTGAATCCTTGGAAGGTAAGCTTGAGTTGTTAGAAAGAAATAAGAAAGTGGCGATCAAACTACAAGTAGATATTCTAGATGGTGAGTCACCAGTTGCTGAATTCAAAGGTGTGTTCTGGGTATTACCGAGTAAAATTGCAGAACCGGATTAGGTTGTTCTGTAAAAGTAATAAGCATAAAAAAAGCGCGATGAATAATTCGCGCTTTTTTATGAAGTCATTATAGGTGTTTGAACTAGCTGATTATGCAACCATGGCTGACTGCAATTTCTTCATTGCATTCTTTTCAATCTGACGTACACGTTCAGCAGACACTTCATATTTGTCAGCCAAATCTTGCAACGTCAACTTGTCATCCGACAACCAACGAGTCTGGATAATATGCTGACTGCGCTCGTCTAAGGTTTTGATCGCCGAGTGCAGACGTTTAGAAGCGTTGCTATCCCAATCAGAATTAATTACTTCGCTTTCTACATCAGTTGTTTTGTCTTCTAGAAACTGTACCGGTGCAAAACTTCCACTTTCGTCATCATCAGCAGACAAATCAAATGCTTGATCTTGGCTGCTCATTCTAGCTTCCATTTGCAGTACTTCTTTGGTACTCACACCTAACTCTTGTGCTACTTTTTGCACTTCATCGTGAGTAAACCAGCCTAGACGCTTTTTGTTTTTACGCAGGTTAAAAAACAACTTACGCTGTGCTTTAGTGGTTGCCACTTTCACAATACGCCAGTTTTTAAGCACAAATTCATGAATCTCTGCTTTTATCCAATGCACAGCAAAAGACACTAGTCTCACACCGACGGTTGGATCAAATCGCTTCACTGCTTTCATTAGGCCAATATTGCCTTCCTGAATGAGATCAGCTTGGGGTAATCCATAACCTGAGTATGATTTAGCAATATGTACAACAAAACGTAAATGGGACATAACTAGCTTTCGTGCCGCTTCAATGTCTTCATCTCGCTGCAAACGTTCTGCTAGCTGACGTTCTTCTTCCACAGTCAGCATGTTGATGCTGCTAACAGCTTGAATATAAGTTTCAATGCTGCCACTGTGAGGAACGCTTAATACCATAGCTTGCATATTTGTGCTCATGTATACCTCATTATTCGTTACAGCCCAGTATTCTATCAATACAAATGGGCAAAGCCAATTATCTATTACGTATATAGACCGCAAAAGGTCATAAATAATTCACTCAAACTGAAATTAATTGTCTCAAAAAAGACATTCAAGCTATATGGGGGCGCATATTTATATTTAAAGGTTTAATTTTAAATTAAAATAGAACACTATACTCGACTAATATTCAATCAAGTTGAACAGGTATTAGGCAAGGTTAAATGTTTTCTTACATCGCACGACAAGCTATCTTTGACCAACAGATGCAGGTATTTGCTTACGAACTACTTTTTCGAGATGGTGAGGGTAACTGTTTTCCAGACATTGAGCCGAATCAAGCGACATCAAAAATTATTACAAACAGCCACTTTTCAATAGGCGTTGAAGAAATTTCAGATGGAAAAACGGCCTTCATCAACTTTCAGACAGACACCCTACTCTATCGATTTCCCACTCTATTCGATCCGCAAACGGTTGTTATTGAGTTAATAAAAAGTGTGAAAGTATCTGAAAAGCTTATTGCAGCGTGCAAACACATCAGTGGGCTCGGCTATAAAATAGCCATAGACGATTATGATTTTGATCCCAAATGGGATCGCCTATTTTCAGTTATCAACATAATTAAGGTAGACGTTACCACCACTGACTTTAAGCTTATAGAACAAAACCTATCTCGCATTAAACAAGCTCGCATCAAATTAGTGGCGACAAAAGTTGAAAATCATGACGTGTTTTTGCGTTACTCAGCTGTTGGATTTGATTTTTTCCAAGGCTACTTTTTCGCTAAACCCGAAATCAAGAAACATAAAAACATTCCGAGTTCTAAACTCAATTTGTTGAAGTTAATGCGCGAGAGTGCAAATAGCCAATTTGAATTCGACAAAATTTGTCAGATCGTCGAAAAAGATGTCTCCCTCTCGTATATGTTGATGCGTTTTATCAACAATCCAATTATGAATAAACGCAATAAAATCAATTCATTAAATCATGCATTGAATTATATGGGCGAAATAGAGATCAAAAAGTTTATCGCGTTGGTGGCCATCGCTAATTTAGGAGATGAAAAACCACCTGAGTTAATTCATCTGTCTTTGGTTCGCGCTAAATTTTGTGAACTCATTTCTATGGCTAAGAATGATGCTGATAACCCACCTAAAGGATTTTTAGTTGGTTTATTTTCACTTTTAGATGCATTGTTAGATCAGAATATGTCAAAGTTAATAAAAAAATTACCATTAAACGACGACTTAAAGAATGCGTTATGTGGCATTGAAGGCCAACTTAGAGATTATTTAGTGGTTGCTCGAGCGTTTGAATACGGCGACTGGAACGGTGTGACACACCATTCAACTAAACTTGAACTTGATCAAGACATGTTGCATAGTTTTTACAATGAATCGATTAAATGGGCGTCAGCTATGACCCGTTCAATTCGTTAATTAATAAATCAGAAACGACAAATTAAAATTTGTATAAAATGGAATAATAGGGGCTTTTGATGTTCGCTTTTGTGGCTAGGCAACCAATTTTAGACAAGGAAAAAGAAGTATTTGCGTATGAGCTATTTTTTAGAGACGGTAAAAATAACTGTTTTCCTGACAAATTAGTTGATGCATCTCAACCTCAACCACAGAATCAATCAAATTTGAAGTTGGCGTTAGACGATATTTCTTGCCAAAAAACGTCTTTTATTAATTTCACCAATGAGACCATACTCAAGGGCCTTCCAAATAGCCTAGACCCCAATACTGTTGTGGTCGAAGTATCTGAGAACGTTGAGGGCGAAGAATCGATCATTGAAGCCTGTCAGAATATCCGTGACATGGGATTTCAGATAGCCTTAAACGAACCTAAATTGACCACTAGCAGCGAGTTACTCAGCCTCGTCAATATCGTCAAAATTGACACTTTCCAACATGCTTTTCCTAATATCGCAAAGCAGATGCCACGGTTTTCCAATGCCAAGGTCAAAATGGTTGCCGATAATGTTGATACGCTACAAAATTTCATATCCTTTAATGACTTAGGCTTTGATTACTTCCAAGGTTATTTCTTTTCAAAACCAGTTAACTTCAACCAAGCTCCATTGCCGGTCAACAAGTTATCGCTGGTTGAGTTGATAGGCGAAACAGCGAATGAAAGTTTTGGTATTGATCGTATAAATGAAATTATTGAACGAGATGTTGGCCTGTCGTATATGTTGTTGAGGTTTATTAATAACCCAATGATTAATAAACGTTTTAAAATTACGTCGTTAAAACATGCATTAAATTACATGGGTGAAGTTGAAATTAAGAAATTCATCGCCCTACTTGCACTGGCGAATCTAGCAGATGATAAGCCTATGGAACTGTTGCATATGTCTCTAGTGCGAGCCAAATTCTGTGATTTGATTGCAAAACACAGAAAGATTGGCGATAACCCGCCAACCGGGTTTATGGCCGGTTTATTTTCTTTGTTAGATGCATTATTAGATCAAGATATGCAGGAATTGGTGAATAAAATGCCAATTGTAGACGAGGTAAAATATGCATTGTGTGGTGGTAAGAACGATTTTTATCTCTACATTTTGCTGGCAAGAGCCTTTGAAAGCGCAACCTGGATGAAAGTTAGAAAAATCTCAGAAGTACTGGAAATAGAGCAAAAACACTTACACCATATGTTCAATCAAGCGGTGCTATGGGGTAATACAATTCGCCAATCAATCTCTCCACACTACCCTAAAGCGATAGCCTAGATAACGTAATTCATCTCAATATGATTTAGAGATCGAGTTATTTCGGTTCAATGCTTCTTACATGCTTATGTACAGATATCATTGAGCCGGCTAATCCTAAAAAGATTGAGACTCCCAGCATAACTAGCAGCGAAGTAATATCTAGACCTGTTAAGTCGAAGTCTTTTGCGTATTGCGCGGTTAAAGCATCAATACTACCGCCCATCCACCAAAGCAATAACATAACCGCAAACCAAGCCATCAAACCGCCTAACAAGCCATACCACATACCGGTGTACATAAATGGGCGATGTATAAATGCATCTGTAGCACCAACCAATTTCATCACCAAAATTTCATCCCGTCGACTTAGAATATTTAAGCGAATGGTGTTGCCAATAATTAACACCACAGCTAGAAATAACAAAAGAGCGACGGCATAGATTAATTCTTTGGCGATAGATAAAAAGCCGTGTAAGCGCTCTAGCCACTTAATGTCGAGTTTCCCCACTTCCACATGACGTTCACGATTAAGCTTATCTAATAGCTGTTTAGCAGCAGAGGGCGATGTATTTTGGGAGGTGGGATTGACTAAAATCACATCCGGTAACGGGTTTTCATCTAAGTAACTCAATGCTTCTCCCAAACCACTTTGTTGCTGAAATTCAAGCAATCCTTGATCGGCAGGAATATAGGTCACAGAATCGATTTCAGGCCAAAGCCCAAGTCTAGTCACTAATTGATTAGCGTCTTTGGATTGTGTCCCTTTACGTAGGAATAAGGTTATTTCAGAGGCCTGCTGCCAGTTTTCCGCAATCGATTCGGCATTTTTAACTAAAATATAGAAGGTGCTGGGTAATGTGATACTCAACCCAAGTACGCCAACGGTCATCAATGACGCTAACGGCGCTCGCCATAGTTCACCTAAGCTCCCTAATGCTTGTCTTACATGACTGACAAAAAACATGGTTATGCGCTGGAACATGCCAATTTTAGAAGAGTAAGCACCTTGAGGCCGGCCTTTAAACAGAATACTCATTAAAAATCATACTCCTTAGGCTCTTCACTATCCCACTCTTCACTCAAACCATCGGTGATCATTTGTCCTTGTTTTAAGGTCAGTGATCGGTACTTCATTCGGGCAATTAATCCTAAATCATGGGTCGCAATAAAAACAGATACGCCAGCTTGATTAAAGTCTTCAAACAAACGAATGATTTCCATCGACAATTTAGGATCTAAGTTTCCTGTCGGTTCATCTGCCAACAACAAAGGAGGTTTATTAACAACTGCTCTGGCAATACCCACGCGTTGTTGCTCCCCCCCTGAAAGCATCATTGGAAAGCTTTTTATTTTGTCTCGTAGCCCAACCATTTCAAGCGCTGCATGCACTCGTTTAGTGGTTTCTTTATGGGAGTAACCTTCAATAACCAATGGCAGTGCAACGTTATCAAACACGCTTTTATCCATTAATAATTGATGGCTTTGGAAAATCATTCCAATATCTCGTCGAATAAACGCGATTTGTCGACGATGTATGGTATTTAGATCATGGCCATTGATCAGCACGCGTCCTACAGTAGGACGCTCCATAATACTAATGAGTTTCAACAGGGTACTTTTACCCGCGCCAGAATGGCCGGTTAAAAACGCCATTTCACCGGGCTCAATATGAAAACTTACTTTGCGTAAGGCTTGTTGCCCGCCTGGATAGGTTTTACTTACCTGTTCAAACTTAATCACGTTGTTACCTGCGTCTAACTATCATTGTCTTGAAACAGTGCTTCTACAAACTGCTGATTGTCGAATGGACGAAGATCATCAATCCCTTCACCCACACCAATATAGCGTATGGGAATATCAAACTTGTCTGCGATTGCGAATATGACGCCCCCTTTTGCGGTGCCATCTAATTTGGTCAGGGTGATACCGGTTAAACCCACAGCTTCATCAAACAGTTTAGTCTGACTAATTGCATTTTGTCCTGTACCAGCATCAATAGTAAGCATGATTTCATGGGGGGCTTGCGGGTTGATTTTTTTCATGACCCGAACGACCTTTTTGAGCTCTTCCATCAAATGATCTTTATTTTGCAGACGGCCTGCCGTATCTGCGATGAGAATATCCATGTTTTTCGCTTTAGCTGACTGGAAAGCATCAAAAACAACCGACGCACTGTCTGAGCCCGTTTGCTGGGCAACCACAGGAATATTGTTCCTTTCTCCCCAAACTTGCAACTGTTCAACAGCTGCGGCACGAAATGTATCTCCTGCCGCTAACATGACTTTTTTACCTTGCTGTTGAAATTGTTTGGCTAATTTCCCGATGGTAGTGGTTTTACCAACGCCATTGACACCAACCATCAGAATCACAAATGGCCCGTCAGCTGAGTCGATTTTAAGAGGTTCACTAGATTGACCTAAAATATCCGACATTTGCTGTTTGAGAAGTTGATATAACGCGTCGCCATCTTTCAACTGCGAACGATTGGCACTTTCGGTTAACTCCTTAATAATTTTACTCGTGGTATCCATACCCAAGTCGGCAACTAGCAATTGGGTTTCGAGTTCCTCGAATAACTCGTCATCGATGCTTTTACCTTTAAATAAACTAACAAAACCACTACCTAAATTTTGTTTGGTTCGCGACAACCCGCGTTTAAGTTTGCTGAAAAACCCTTCTGGCTCCGGCTCTGGCTCTGGCTCTGGCTCTGGCTCTGGCTCTGGCTCTGGCTCTGGCTCTGGCTCTGGCTCTGGCTCTGGCTCAACAGGATTTTGTTGGGTTGCAGCTATTTCGTCAACAACTTGGGGCTGTTCAAAAATAGTAACCGGGGAATCAATATTCTGTTCGACACTCACCGTTGCAGCAGCATTCGATTCTAACGCTTTAGGCTGCTCGTCCGAGGATTCGGATGCAGGAGATTCTTGCTTTCCGGTATCTTCTTCACTGACATTCTGTAACGTCTCATCTTGCTCGACAGATTGATTTGATTTTTCATCTTTATCTTTATTGAACCAGCGGAAAAATTTAGACATGCTTTAGTTAATTCTCTTGATAATGTGAGTCTGGAGTTTTGTCTTTATTAATAAACAAAAATCGACTGATATAAAGTTTATTGATAGCAACCTGACTTTTCAAAAAGTGTGCATGCAGAAAAGCGACTAAAGGTATACACTATCGTCCAATTTTGACAATCATAGCATTTCTTGGATTCATGAAGCGAGGCGTAAAAAAGCAAAATGCCATCACCGGCTCAATCCGGGTGATAAGTGGCAAGTGGCGTGGCAGAAAGCTACCAGTTTTAGCGGCACAAGGTTTACGTCCGACAACCGATCGGACCAAAGAAACCTTGTTCAATTGGTTAATGCCTTATGTAAATGAAAGTCGTTGTTTAGATATGTTTGCTGGCAGCGGCAGCCTTGGCTTTGAGGCACTTTCAAGACATGCTACTAGTGCAACTTTTATTGAGTTAGATAAGGTCGCTGCGCAGTTAATCAGTAGCAATCTAGAAAAACTGCAAGTATCCGAGCAACAAACTAAAGTCATAAATGGGAATAGTCTTGAGGTTTGCGATAGACTAAAAGATACCTTTGATTTAATTTTTATTGATCCGCCGTTTAATGCCGGTTTAGTGCCCAAAGCAATCGATGTAATCCAAGCAAATCACTTAACCGTTACCGAAAGTGTTATTTACATCGAATGTGAAACGCAAAACCAGCACTACCAAGTTCCAGATAATTGGCGCTGTATCAAAGAAAAATCGACTCAGAGTGTGTCTAGTAAATTATTTATTGTGAATTAATCTCAATTCCGATATTCGATACGCCTTCACTGGTCGCCATTTCGCGTAGCACTTTCACACTTTTTGCCCCTTCAGGCATTGCGACTATTTGTTGCACCAATTCATTTTGAAACGCCACTTCCCACTGCATTAATGGGTGCTCTTTTATTTCTTGAGCACTCAACGACTGATCAGATACTAGTTCAACAAATGCTTCGACACTCCCTTGTGATAATTTGGAAACTATCACCGCACCTTGAGGTTCATCATTGGTTATCAGCGACATTATTGCAGCCAAAGAAATTGCCGCATCAATTGCTGGATATACACCGAAGCTATCATGTTCAGCAGCATCGGGAGTCACATCTTCAATTTTTTCCAACTGTAAAGCGAAATTAATTTTCGAGCCCGTACGAGACAACCACTGCCAAATCGATTCCAAAGACTTGTGGAATTGACCTTCATCATCGAATTCAGCTGTTTCGCAGAATAGCTGGAAATTAGGCTTCATACGTTCAGTTAAAGTGGCAGCGTATGCAACGGCATGCCAGCCAGTTAACTCACGAACTTTTTGAAATGTATTTAATTTAGAGGTCAATTGGTCACTCCCAGTGAAAAGTAATTACCTACGCCGTCGAGAAACATTTGTATCGACAACATAATCAAAATCATGCCCATTAAACGCTCAATCGCGATTAAGCCACGCTCTCCAAGAATCTTAAAAAATACACCAGAAAACATGAGAATGCTCGCGGAAACAGCCCAAGCTGAAAAAAGTGCTAACGACCAATCGAACATCCTTAGAGGATCTTGGTTAGCAAGCAATATCAGAGCAGCCAATAACGAGGGACCGGCAATCATTGGAATAGCTAAGGGAACAATAAAAGGTTCCTGCTCAGTTACATCGTCGTCATGGCTCCCTTTATTAGGGAAGATCATGCGAATTGCAATCAAAAATAAGATAATACCACCAGCAATGCTAACCGCTTGTTGTTTCACATTTAGGAAGTCCAACACGGCTTGTCCACTGAATAAAAAGATGAACATGATCAATAATGATAAAACCAACTCTCGCGCTAACACCTTACGACGACGTTTAGGCTCAATTGATTTCAAAATGGACATAAATATTGGTAAGTTTCCTAAAGGATCCATTATTAGAAATAACATTACCGCTGCAGACCAAATATCCATTATACCTCCATCAATTCGAATTTCGCGGCATTGTAAACCTATTTAGGGTATATCCATAATCGAATCCAAAACTATCGTAATTTCATAGGCAACCAAGCTTGGAAATCTAAACAAGCGATTAACTAGCAATATGACAACTTTACGCTTTGATTAAGTAAAAATGCACAATAGTGGAGGCTCCGATGAGTTTAATCAGCGTAACCGAGGTAGCTAATTTTTTAGGAGTAAAAAATCAAAGAGTTGAGCGTTTAGAAAGAGAAAGTCTGTTAGCTTCTAAGGCGAAAGATAGTCAAGGTAAACCCTTGTTTGATAGAAACGAAGTGGAAAAATATAAAGAGTTTGCTGAGCGTGTAGGTGGTATTTAAAAGCTAGCTGGTATCTACAAATGATTTAACCAGCAGTTGCTAAACGGTTCACCAATAAATTAGTGAACCCTAAGTCTAGTTGAAAAAGTCACTTCTAAGCGTCTAATAACGCCTGTGCAATTCCTCTTATTCCGATTCCACTGCCACCAGCAGGCATATGACTAGTACCACTGCCATTATAAGCCGCTGCTAAGTCAACATGAATCCAACCTTTACCTTGATTACCAACAAAACGTGACAAGAATCCAGCGGCGTTAGATGCACCACCGGCACCGCCACCTTTTTGTGCACGACTGTTTGCAGTATCAGCAAAAGGTGATGGACATTTATCTTGGTGCCATAACTCTAAGGGAAGCGGCCACACTGGCTCATTTTGTTTTTCTGATTGAATAATAAATTGTTGTAGTGCAGGTTTATCAAGTGAAAAAACTGCATTGTAATCTCCACCGGTAGCAGCAACAGCTGCACCAGTGAGAGTAGCTGCGTCAATAATTAAAGGTGCATTGGTTTCACTGGCTGCCATTAAACCATCCGCCAACACTAAACGTCCTTCAGCATCAGTATTAACAATTTCCACTGTCACACCGTTTTTATAGGTTAAAATATCACCCAATTTATAAGCATGCCCACTGACTAGGTTCTCAGCACAACATAAGAATAATTTAACCCGCTTGTTCAATCCTTGCATGATGGCCAGTCCAAGTGCACCAACTACCGTTGCCGCCCCGCCCATGTCGCACTTCATGCTCAACATGCCTTCACTACTTTTCATGCTGTACCCGCCACTATCAAAAGTAATTCCCTTACCCACTAAAGCCGCAGCTACAGCTGCATTTTCATCACCGCTGGGGTTGTAATCAACTTCTAATAGAACCGGGGGTCGTTCACTGCCTCGGCCAACGTTATATATGCCCACCCAGCCAGCTTTTGCCAACTCTTCACCGACACAGTATTTTACAGACACTTTGTCACCAGATAGCTCTGTTAGCCAGTCTACACTGCGTTTAGCCAATTCTTCCGGTGAAAGTTTTTCAGGCGTTTCATTGACTAAATCGCGGGTAAAACACAGCGCAGCGTAACGTTTTTCTAAGCTTTCTTTGTCACTATTTTCTAACCATTTAATCTCAGCAGCATTGCGTGCTCGACGATAACTAAATGCCAATGCCCATTGTTGTTCTTCACTCCAATCTCCAGATAAAGTGACGCCAGACAGATTCATTCCATCCAGTTTACGGGCAACCACCGCAATTTTGGACAATTGAGTATCCGTAGCATCTTCAGGGTTTAAGTGAATGGTGGCGGTTTCTGCAGCAAAACTAACTAATGCATTATCTCCCCAATGGGCTGAAGCGGGTTGATAACTGAGTTCGACTAAAAGATGTGACATACTGGTTTCCTTTTTCTTTGGCATCCATGATTAATTAGACTAAATCATGGAACAGTGTGCGCAGTCTAAAGCGCATGATATGAGAGGTAATATGCTGTTCCCCACTCCACTTATCAAGGGTAAGTTAATAAAACGCTATAAACGATTCTTAGCTGACGTGGAACTTTCTGATGGTTCAATCGTCACCGCTCATTGCCCAAATACAGGTGCCATGACGGGTTGCGGCGACCCCGGCTTTGAAGTGTGGTTAAGTCCATCGAATAACCCTAAACGGAAACTCGCATACACTTGGGAGCTAAGTAAAAATCACCAAGGCGACTGGATAGGGGTCAATACCCACAATGCGAATAAATTAGTTGCCGAAGCTTTTGCCCAATCAAAAATCAAAGAATTAGCTGAATACCAAGGGATTAAACCAGAGGTAAAGTACGGAGAAGAAAATAGCAGAATAGATTTTATGTTAACCTCTGACAATCTGCCCGATTGTTATGTTGAAGTAAAATCAGTTACATTACTGAGGGACGGGATTGGTTATTTCCCTGATGCAAAAACCCAACGGGGCAGTAAACACTTACGTGAACTAATTGTCATTGCTCAAGCTGGGAAACGCGCTGTATTGTTGTTTTGTAGTCAGCATACTGGCATCAAAAATATCCGAGTTGCTACCGACATAGATCCGGAATATTCGGCGACTTTACAAGCAGCAATGGCTGCGGGCGTACAAATTATCGCCTACGGCTGCAAAATCTCTGAAGAAAAACTACAATTAAATCAGCAACTAAGTTTCGATCTGTAAAAAAAAGGTTGATTTTTTATCTAAGGAGTCTATGTTTGCGAGTCGTAAAAAACAGCTCACCGTTTTTTATTCAAAAAAATTGGTATTTACTAGGCCAATTTTACCGCTGATAAGCGTAACAGTTACATATATTCGACCAAGCCTAATTTGCTAGGATAATAGCAATCTGCTATATATCCTCATTCGCTAAACAACGTTTGTGTCGTAGTGTAGGAGAATTGGCACATGCCAACTGGAAAAGAAAAAAGTTTAGGATTAATAGCACTAGCTGGTCTAACTCCTTATCAGGAGAAAGACGGCGAAGAGTATATGAACGATGCTCAACTCGAGCATTTCCGTAAAATATTGTCAGCATGGCGCTCTCAACTTCGCGAAGAAGTAGATCGTACTGTTCACCATATGCAGGATGAAGCGGCCAATTTCCCAGATCCAGTAGATCGAGCGGCTCAAGAAGAAGAATTCAGCTTAGAACTTCGTACCCGCGACCGTGAACGTAAGTTAATCAAGAAAATTGAAAAAACGTTAAAACGAATTGAAGAGGACGACTTTGGTTTTTGCGATGCATGTGGCATTGAGATTGGTGTAAGGCGATTAGAAGCTCGACCTACCGCTGATTTATGTATCGATTGTAAAACCCTAGCTGAAATTAAAGAAAAACAGCTACAAGGTTAATTTTTTTAAGTCGATTCCAAAGCCGCTAACCTGCGGCTTTTGTTGTTTCTAGAGCGTTAACTTTAAGTTGGTGATTATTTATGAACCAAACAAGTTATATCGGTCGATTTGCACCAAGTCCATCTGGGCCACTGCATATGGGCTCATTAGTGACCGCTCTGGGAAGTTTCTTGCAAGCCAAAGTGAATAACGGCAAGTGGCTACTACGCATTGACGATATTGATCCGCCAAGAATCATGGCTGGCGCAATAGAAAGTATTCAGTTGACGTTAAAGGCCCATGGTTTGATTTGGGATGACGATGTCATTTTGCAAAGTCAAAACAGCCAATATTACGAACATATTTTATCGCAACTCAGTCGCCAAAATTTACTTTATCCTTGTGAATGCACACGAGCGCAAATCAAGGCTATTGGCGAATTCTATAGCGGCACTTGTAGAGATAAAAAACAGATACAAGCCCCATATTCCCTTCGGATAAAAAACCAATTTAACATATCGCAGATAAACGATGTTCGATTAGGACAACTCGAAGTAAATAGTAACGCAACCCAAGAAGATTTTATTGTTAGGCGCAAAGATGGATTGTACGCCTACCACCTAGCATCTGTGGCTGATGATATAAATTTAGGCGTTACCGAAATAGTTAGGGGAGAAGATTTAATAACGGCCACAGCATGCCAGTGGGCGTTATTTAAGACCTTGGGCAAGGCTCTGCCTCAATGTTTGCATTTACCATTGGTCAGGTCAGCTGACGGGCGCAAATTCAGTAAACAAAATCATGCGCCGGCATTGAATCTTAATAAAACAGAAGAAAACCTCATCGTCGCCCTGGATCATCTTAATCTACCTGTCCCTAAACATATTCCACAACAGACTCAGGCTATTTTAGATTGGGCAATTCAAGCTTGGGCTGACTCGACTCCATAAGTTGATAGAAGGCGCTAGTCACCCCGTTAGTCCAACCGAATCCATGCTGTACCTCGTACTCACCACCTTGCGCAACATGGTCAATTTCTTTGACGTTATATTTTTCCATTAAACTTCCATGGGCCTGAAAATAATGTTCTACGTTAGCGAGCCAGTTTTGCATGATCCGTGTCGCCAATTCATTCTGTTGGTATTGCTGTAACCCTTTAACAGCAAACCAATGTAATGGCGCCCAACCGTTTGGTGCGTCCCATTGCTGGCTACTTTGACACAAAGTGGTAAGCAAACCTCCAGCACATAGAAATTCGTTTTCCAATCGACTGGCCACGGCTTCGGCCTGTTCATGATTGGCAAGGTTAACGAATAGAGGCAACACACCGGCAAGAGACATCACCGCAGATTGACTGGTTGTTTTCAGATTAAAATCCCGATAGAAGTTATCTGTAGAATCCCAAAAGTAAGATTGTATGGTTACTTTACGAGTTTCCGATTTTTGCTGGTAAAGCTGACTTTTACTTTTTTGCCCTAACAAGTCCCAATACTGACTCAATAACACTTCAAGCTGATACAGCAAACAATTGAGATCAACAGGGATAATATCGGTAGTTTGGATACTTTGCAGATCTTCTGGATCCGCTAACCAGCGCGAACTGAAATCCCAACCTGATTCGCATGCAGCACGAATATGCCGATAGAAAGTGGATTTTTCATGGTCTTTTTTATGCTCAGCAGAATCTATATCCTCAGCATAAGATTCAGGTCGAGGACAAGCTTGCTCATCCCAATAGCGATTCAAAATCCCGCCATTTGGCATTCTGACTGAACGACTATGAGTTTGAAAAGGTTCACTCAACTGTTCAGCACCCGCCATCCAAAACGCATATTCAGAATCCATGGCTTCTACGCATTCCTTGAGAAAGTCTAGATCCTTATAGTTGCCCTCAGACCTGAACAGCATGTCTACCATTAAGCCCAATACTGGCGGTTGGGAACGACTAAAATAATAACTGCGATTACCATTGGGAATACAGCCAATATCTTTCTGCAATTGAATAAAATTTAACACCATCGATTTGACTAATTCTTTGCGTCCAGAATTGAGCAAACCTAAAGAAGTGAAATAACTATCCCAATAATATATTTCCCTAAATCGACCGCCCGGCACCAAGTAAGGAAATCGCAGTGGCAAAAGAGAATCTTTGCTGTCGGCATCTGGCTGCTTTTGTAAAAGTGACCATAAAGCTTCAATGTGTTCAGCAACGGTTTGATAACGAACATTTTCGGCCAGCTTTATCGGTTCGGGAAAGCTAAAATATTGCTCAACAAACTCTGCCAATTTGAAATGACCAGATGCTGATTGCTGTTCATATTGTTGGTAAATTTCATCCCAATCGGTTTTAGGCGTGGCATCTGCAAAGTGTTTACTGTCGGTAAACAGACCCGATGTTTGGACCTGATCAAATAATGCGCTGCTGAAAAAAGCCAAGCTTTGCTCAAAATTACCAGCGGTTTGACGTCCTATTAAAGTGCTCATGCGGCCTCTTCTATGTCGCGGCTTGAGAAAGGTGAAATTCGACCAGTTGAGCGTTTGAATAAAAATAGCGTGATTGCAATCAGCGCCATCGGTATCAAAGATAAATAAAACGCCCGTTGACCACCAAAAGACTCAAATACAATGCCGGTAATTATCGACCCTGTTGTTCCCCCAAGGGCGGAAAAGACCACGATTAATCCGGTCATGGGCGCATGCAGTGCTTTTTCTAGCGAACTTAACATCACTGAATTGATAACCGGATAAATAGGTGCCATCAGTAACCCCACAAGAGGTAATAAGTAGGCAGCGAGTGGTGCATCAAAGACGCTGGAGATAGTGCTGATTTGGCCAGCATTTTGAACTGTATTGGCCATCGGCAGACACAACAACATCAATATGGCCATAAAAATTAAACAGATATTCAAAAACTTGTACCAATTCATGAAACGCAAAACTTGTCCTGCCAATAAACGTCCTATGGCGATAGCAGCGGCAAAAATACTGGTAATCTGAATACTGACATCTAAAGGTAAGTGCAATATTTCGTTGTTAAATGTAGGTAACCAAGTACCTATCCCCTGTTCAATTAAAACGTAAAAGAAAATGGATAACACAAATACCAAAACCAGAGGTCGGTAGGTGAGCTTAATCATCTCCATAAAATCGTCGATCAGGGGTCTAGTAAGTTCAGCTTTTGGCGCTTTTTTTATCGGTGAAAAAAGCACGGCTAATGCGGTTAAGACTGTGAATCCTGCAAGCCAATAATACACCTCCATCCAACGTAAAGAATGGGGAGCTTCTGCATCGATAAATCCGCTAAATAACCAGTAACCTGACAACACCCCCAGCATAAAAATACCTTCAATGGTATTCAGCAGTGATGCATGGCTTTTAGTATCATCTGACAACTGACCGACGATGCTATAAACCGAAACTTTAATTAGCGCGAAAGCCGTTCCGATACAGGCAAATAAAATTTGGATCATCATAAAGTCGGCAAACAACGGAGTGAGCGCACAGACCGCAGCAACCAATATTAAGGCTGCCATCATCGCCAGTTTGTAACCCACTCTAGGCACAAACGCTGCAATGGCAAAAGACACAAAGGCAATAGAAAGATCCTTGAATCCTTCTAAAGAACTGGCGATGGGCTTGCTGATATCGAAACTATTAATCGATTGTAGAATGACCGTCCCTACACTATTGAGCAAGATAGCAAAAATAAAATAACAAGCCGCAATGGCAAATATGGTCATAAATCTGGGCATTGAAATCACCATTAATGGCTATAATTTTGCTCCAAGTTAAGCAATTGATTAACTTCGAGCACTGTTGTGAAATAACGGATATTAGCGATACTCGATTACACCTAAATAACCTCATTAGTCACCTTCTAACATGCTCCATGAAGTGTCATTAACTCAATAAGTGACGCTAATCTTTGTTAAACATATGTAAAAATGCAATCGATTGCAATTATTTTTTATTCGGGTCTATAATCAGCCTAGATAAAAATAAAGTGGTGCGTAGCCGATGTTAAGCCGATTCGGAATGTTGGATGAATTCAGGTAATGATATTTTGCATCATTTAACCTGCAAGCTAACATCAATAGGGTGTACAATAGTGAATAGTATCAAAGCATTAAGAGTTTTCCTCTCTACTGAAATATCTATTTCAATGGAATTGCCATGAACTGCAGTATTTGGAGATAGTCATGACAAAAAAAGTTCGTTCGCTTTCCGATTTAGCAAAACTCGCTGGGGTTTCAGGTTCAACTGCTTCTAGGGCGCTGAATAACAATAAGTTAATTAGTGCAAAAACCCGCGAGAAAATACAAAAGCTCGCGGCAGCTCACGATTTTAAGATTAATACCGCGGCCCGAAACTTCCGATTGAAAACCTCTAACACCATTGCCGTTGTGATTATTAAAAGCTCCGAACATGATCAATCTTTTACTGACCCCTTTGTATTGAATATCGTTGGCATAATTGCCGATGAGCTAAGTCGTCATAAATACGATCTGTTATTGGTGTCCCACAATATTGCTCAAACCAGTTCTCTAGATGATTATTTTACGATGAACCGCGCTGACGGACTGATTGTGTTTGGTCAGGGTGACGATATGGATGCATTTGATAAACTAATAAATCATCAAAAACCGATAGTGGTTTGGGGTGGTCAATCAAAGAACAGCGACTATGTGACTGTTGGTACTGACAATTTCATGGGTGGGGAATTGGCTACTCTACATTTAGTCAAACAAGGATGTGAGAATATTGTCTTTTGTGGCATGCGTTCCTTTGAAACAGGTTTGCGTTTTGCAGGTTATCAACAGGTTTTGAAAAATGCACAATTGCAACAACCCAATCCGTTAGACATCCACTTTACCTTTGAAGATGCCTACAAAGTAACCTTAGCCTTATTGAAAAATAATCAGTTTAATTACGACGGTATAGTCGCGGCCAGTGATTCAATAGCCTTAGGTATGATGCGAGCATTGAACGAACAAGGAGTTAGTGTCCCCGAGCAAGTGGCAATAGTGGGATATGATGACATTTCAGTGTGTGCATTCACACAACCTTCACTAAGTTCGATTCATCAAGACACCCAAAAAGGCGGGGAAGCTTTGGTCTCTGCTTTACTGGATTTACTCAACAAAAAGCCTGTTGACTCTGTGGTGCTAGATACCCAATTAATGATAAGAGATTCTAGTTGTCGTAAATTAAACTAGACATAATTTAGATGTATTAGTTGTATTCACAGCCAATTTACTGGCAACTAGCTATATCAACAGATAGAAAATACTCTTCATCCAGTATATCATTGCGCGCCATTAAAATTATTTGTGTTATCAGGAGCCAACGCATCATTTCTCGAGTGATCAAAAAGGTCAAAAATGCTTTGACAAAAAACGCTGACGAATACCATTCGGATTTACTCAATCCGAAGGTTATCACTCGCGGTGAGCATGGCATTTCTAGAAAAGGTATCAGTGATAATGCCCTGAAAGTATTGTACCGCCTAAATGGCGCAGGATTCGATGCATACTTAGTAGGCGGCTGTGTACGTGATCTTATTATGGGACTGCAGCCAAAAGATTTTGATGTCGTTACCAATGCCACTCCTGATGAAGTCAAAGCGCTATTTAGAAACTGTCGTTTAATTGGCCGCCGATTTCGTTTAGCCCATGTCGTTTTTGGTCGTGAAATTATTGAAGTAGCCACATTTAGAGGCCATCACCAAAACTCGGATGACGAAAAAGGCAAAAAACCTGCAGAGGTGCTAGGCAAACAAAGTCAAGAAGGTCAAATTCTCAGAGACAACGTTTTTGGCAGTATTGAAGAAGATGCAGAACGTCGCGATTTCACAGTAAACGCGATGTATTACCGCGTCACCGACTTTACGGTGACCGACTTTGCCAATGGCATGCAAGCAATCAAAGACAAACGTTTAGAGCTGATTGGTGACCCTGAAACTCGTTATCGTGAAGATCCGGTTAGAATGTTACGGGCAGTGCGATTTGCAGCCAAACTGAATATGCAAATCAGCCAAGAATCCGCCGCTGCAATTCATCAATTAGGCAGTTTATTAAACAACATTCCGCCTGCTCGCCTGTTTGAAGAAGTCATTAAACTGTTTATTTCCGGACAAGGTTTAAGAACCTTTGAATTAATGCAGGAATATGATCTTATCCAACCGTTATTTCCACAATTAGCGCCCTTGCTAAAAGGCAGCGACAGTCGTGAAAATCAGTTTATTAGAAAAATGCTGATGAATACTGATAACCGGATTAATACCGGTCAAAGAGTAACCCCCGCATTCATGTATGCCGCATTTTTATGGTATCCAATTGAAGAACACTGTCAAAAGCTCATGGACGAAGCAGGTTTGAATCATTTCGATGCATTCAATATCGCGGTCAACGATGTGCTTCACCGACAAATACAACGCATTATGATCCCCAAACGTTTTTCCAGCATGATGCGAGAAATTTGGCTTTTACAATTGCGTTTACCAAAGCGTTTCGGCCGCAGAGCCTATCAAATGTTAGAACATGCCCGTTTCCGTGCAGCCTATGACTTTTTGCTGATTCGTGGACAAATTGAAGGGGGTAAACTGCTTGAGTTAGCTGATTGGTGGACTGAGTTTCAAGAGGTTAGCCCAGATAAACGCAAACAAATGTTAGTTAAACTCCGAGAAGCTGAAGGCGGGCCCGCTCGTCGCACTCGCCGCCGTCCCAAAAGTAAGAAACCCAGCGCCTCCTAATGCAACCCGTAATTAGTTACATAGGTTTGGGTAGCAATTTAGCCGAGCCTGATCAGCAACTGCAACAGGCGTTGCGTGCAATTGACGGTCTCAAAGACACGCACATAAAACAATGCTCAAGTTTTTATGCTAGCAAACCTATGGGCCCGCAAGATCAACCTGATTATGTGAATGCTGTGGTATCAATAGCAACACGATTAGCGCCTTCGGAATTACTCTCCAGCTTACAAACAATTGAACTGACCCATGGCAGACAGCGGAAATCCGAACGCTGGGGACCTAGAACCCTAGATTTAGATATTATTTTGTATGGCAATGAACAAATTCGAAGCGATGATTTAGTCGTGCCCCATTACGGTATGAAAACACGGGAATTTGTACTATACCCGTTACGTGAGATAGCTCCTGAACTCGTGTTACCATGTGGTGACTCTTTAGTTTCTATACTAAAAAGCGTACCTGAAAATGGGCTCGAAGTAATCAGAACAAATGTGACATGGAAATAATCAAAAGTGAGCAACCATCTAATTTTGTTGCACTTTTCAGTTAGCAGAGGTGATTATTATGACTAAGAAAGTAACTACGTCAAGCTTGTTTAAAATGAAACAAGAGAAACAAAAAATCACAGCGCTAACCGCTTATGATGCCAGCTTCGCCAAGCTATTTGACGAGCAAGGTGTTGATGTGATTTTGATCGGTGATTCACTGGGCATGGTGCTGCAAGGCTGCGACGATACCCTATCTGTTACCATAGATGATATCGCTTACCACACGAGATCCGTTCGTAAAGGAACAAGTCGTGCTTTTGTGGTGGCCGACATGCCATTCATGACATATGCAACGCCAGAACAAACCTATGCCAATGCTGCCACTCTAATGGCCGCTGGCGCTAGCATGGTTAAAGTAGAAGGCGGAGACTGGCTGAATGATACCATTAAGGGGCTAAACTTGCGTGGCGTGCCTGTGTGTGGCCATTTAGGCCTTACTCCACAGTCAGTGCACGTTTTTGGTGGATTTAAAGTCCAAGGTCGTGGCGACTTGCAAGCAGAACGATTGTTCGAACAAGCTGAAGCATTGGCACAAGCCGGTGTTCAGATGTTGGTTTTAGAGTGTGTCCCAGCTCCTTTAGCTGAGAAAATTAGCAAGGCAATTAATATTCCTGTAATTGGTATAGGCGCCGGCGCGCATACCGATGGTCAAATCTTAGTAATGCACGACATGTTTGGCATTAGTGCCAATTACATGCCCAAGTTTTCTAAAAACTATTTAGAAATCACCGGGGATATGCGCGAAGCAGTTAAGGCCTATATTGAAGAAGTGCAAAATGGCGTTTTTCCAAGCGCAGAACATAGCTTTAACTAATAGCTAAGAATATATAGGACACATTATGCAGCAAATTAGTGATATAACACCGCTTAGAGAAATACGCAGAAAATGGCAAAACGATGGTAAAACCATTGCGTTTGTCCCCACCATGGGAAATTTACATAAAGGGCACTTACACCTTGTCGAGCAAGCCAAAAAGCATGCAGACATAGTGGTAGTGTCTATTTTTGTCAATCCATTACAATTTGGACCTGATGAAGACTTGGCCGCATACCCACGCACTATGCAACAAGATATGGCCGCATTAGAAGCCTTAGGGGTAGATGTCCTTTTCACCCCAAAAGCAGAAGATATTTACTCTCGAGGTTTGGAAAAGCAGACTTTTGTAGAAGTGCCCGGCTTGTCCTATATGATTTGTGGAGCGAGTCGTCCCGGCCATTTTCGTGGTGTGGCCACCATAGTGTGTAAATTGTTTAATATGGTACAACCAAACATGGCGTTTTTTGGTGAGAAAGACTTTCAGCAATTACAGGTGATTAAAGCCATGGTCACTGACTTATCAATGAACCTACAAATCTACGGTGTACCAACGGTTAGAGAGGATGATGGCTTAGCAATGTCGTCACGCAACAACTATCTAACTGAGTCTGAACGAGCAAAAGCCCCAGCACTATATAGTTGCTTACAGAAATTGAGTGAAAACATTCAACTCGGGCGACGAGATTTCAGTAATTTGATTCAGCAGTACACTGAAGAACTTAACAATGCAGGATTGAAAGTAGATTATATTGATATTCGTTCCGTGGAATCATTATTGAGTCCCGGCCATGAAGAGACCGAGTTGGTTATTTTGGCAGCCGCATTTTTAGGAAAAACCCGCCTGATCGATAATATTCAAGTGACACTTGAGTAAAATAGAACTAACCAACAGATCTTTTTGACGGTAAAAGAGCTTGATTCTCAAGCTCTTTCCAAGTTTCTGTACGCTTCGCAATATCCAACTGTTCTTCTAATATATTTACCAGATCTTGGTCAGTGGTTAACGGGTTAGCTAATACTACGCGAAATACGGTGAGAAGCTTGGTACCGTAATTTTCAACCGTTAAGCGTGTTCGAGAAACAAAGGATTTACCCGCTTCACGCTGTTGCTTTTGAACTGTGACATTTAATCTGTCCAACATTTCACTTTCGATATCACCATGAGCGTTCACCATGGCTGGTTTTACCCGATAAGTTAAAAGTGACAGAGTAGGTGCAGTAATCAACTCAAAATTATCATGTTGGTCAATCAGAGAGGCAAAACGTTGGGCTTTTTCGATACTTTGGTCAATGAGTAACTCATATCCCTCACGACCGAATATATTAAACGCCGAGTAAACCATCATTGCCATGCCGTTACGCGAACCTTCTAATGTGGTCGCACCTAAATCTTTAGAGCCGGCTCGTAAAATATATTGTGCGTGATGTCGCACCGCATTACTGTCTTCAGGATTTTTAAACACCACAACACCTGCCCCCATAGGAACATACATTTGTTTGTGAGCATCAAGGGTGACTGAGTCTGCTTTGTGTATACCTTTGAGTTTCATTTTATTGCGGTTGGAGAATAAGGTTGCTCCTCCCCAGGCGGCATCCACATGGAAGTGACAGTTTAATTCTTTGGCGACATCGGCCAATTCATCTAGGGGATCAACGTGGCCTGTTTCTGTGGTGCCCGCAATCCCAACAATGGCTAATAATTTGTTTCCACGCTGTTCAAACTGTCGTCCTACTTTCAATGCGTCTTCAGGGGATAAACGTTGACTTTGGCTATCGACGGTCAGCATTTGCTCACGTCCTAAACCTAGAATATCTACGGCTTTAGAAAGTGAGTAGTGTCCTCGCTTGGAAGAGAGAATCCCCATATTGGCATAGCCATAATGTTTTAAACCCGCGGCTAAGCCTTGTTTTGCAACGCCTCGAAAATTTCCGTCGGCAGCTAACGCTTTGTTACGAGCGACCCAGAGCGCGGTAATATTGGCAATGGTTCCACCTGAGCAAAATGCGCCAAGAGAATGTTTTGCACTGTGCAAATGGGTTTTATAAAAAGATTCTGACTCGTTATAAACCAATTCATGCAACATGCCGACAACTTGACGCTCCAAAGGCGTAAACGCTTTGGAAGTTTCAATTTTTACTAAGTTTTGATTCAACCCCACCAGCAGCTTTGCTAAAGGTAAGTGGAAGTACGGCAAAGCAGACGTCATATGCCCAATGAACGTTGGAGCATAAGTATTCACTGAATTGGCGACAACTTTTTCTAACAGCACCTCTGCATGTTTAGAGACAAATTCAGGGGATTCAGGCACTTTGTATTCCTGAAAATTTTGCTCAATATCTTCAAGAGATTTCGCGGTAGTTACAACATGTTGGGAAAGAAAATCCGACAGATTATCTGACAAATGCTCTTCTATTTGCGCGAGTTTGGAATCTTTACCTTCAGGCTTGGTAAATACACGGAACATATGCTCCAAACTGGCAGTCGCTTTACCCACTCGTTGTAACCTCATATGAAAACTTTCAGACGCGGACTTTAGCGCAAATCTGCCACTTCGCCAAATATAAAGCATCCTAAGTTAATAAAAAGTACAGTTTTTTAACAAATCTCAGGAAGTTTCATTTTCTGAAAGGAAAAAGTGGTGCTATTGTTGTAATTCCGAGCAAGCCTTATTTATTGATTAAAATAAACCGACGCTCAGAAGTCATAATGCTGTAACGAGGACAATTATGCACATACAAGAAGTCACGGATAATTTTAGTCTGGATAGAATAGTTCCTTTTTTCCAACCTATAATGGACATATCTCAAGAAACGGTTTGGCGTTTTGAATGCCTCGCCAGATTAGTCACTCCAAGTGAACAAACCTTTCTGCCAAGTGAGTTCTTACATGTTATTGAACAACAAGAGTCCGTTGTACAATTGACTGAAACGATTTTGAATCGTAGTGCAAACTATTTTAGAGATCTAAACGCGGCATGGAACATCAATATCAACAAACAAGATATGCTCAATCCAGATTTATTCAATACACTATCAGAAGCGCTTCACGACTACCCTAATCCTAAACGGGTTGGCTTGGAGTTAACGGCTGCTGTAGTGCTTGAAAATATAGATGATTTCCAGTCTTTCGCTGCCCAGTGTCGCAGGTTAGATATTGCCATATACATCGATCACTTTGGTGCTACACCAGGCAATATCAACAGCATCTTAAATCTGCCGGTTAACGGTATAAAGATAGCTGGCGGACTGATTTCTCAGTTAATGGAAAATCAACAAACCTATGAATTTGTAGAACACTTTACGGGTCTGGCAAAAGAGAAAGAAATAAGTGTTGTAGCAGTGCATGTGGAAACTTGGGCAACCTTAGAAAAGTTAAAAGAATTAGGCATTCGATATGCCCAAGGCTACTATTTTAGCGTTCCAAAACCGAATTGTTAGACTGAGGTTTATCCGCTTAAAATCAACAAACAGCGCCGCGAACTAAATAACGCGGCAGCCTAATCAATTACAGGTGACTAACAACCTGCCAACTTTGTTGCCCACTGGCCCAATATTTTCGCTCAAACGGGGTTTGTGGCTCAGCGCTATGATAAGGACTCACAGCGGCCGACTTACCCGCAGTATTTAACGCAACCGCAAACTCTTGGATGTAAATTTGCCAATTACTTCTCACCTCTAATATTCCACCCAGTCCAACTATGTCTTTAAATGCAGCGCAGGCATGCCACCTTCGCTGCACCTGAGATGATTTGGGGTAGGGGTTGGGATACAGTAAAAAATGATGGCTCAATTGCCATTGGGCAGAATTAGCCAAGCGCCAAAAGTCATTCACATCCGCACGTACTACTAAATAATTAGGCGCTTTATCGCTGTAATGAACATGTTTATTGGTACGCAATTCAGACTTATCAATTCCCACCACTAACGCATCCGGAAACTGCGCGGCAATGTGCGATGTGCTTTCACCAACACCGCAACAAGAATCAAAAATCAAAGGCTTTCGCAATTCAGGGTCCACTTGCAAACGCCACTTTTTCACATCTTCGAACGCATCCAAAGTATGCTGATTAAAGGGTTTTTGACTAGTGTTGGCTAGATGTCGACGCACCAACTCAGACACTTTTTCATGGGGTCCAAGCTGGTTGCTACTAATACTTCGCGAATTACCTGTATGCATAATAACTGTATCTTTAACCTTGCTTTAGATTTAACTTCGAATGCCGACACCGCGATTAATTAGTTGATATGCAATGGTGAATAACAACAAGTTAAAACCGACTAACAAGCCTAACGATAACATATAGTCGACATCTGAAACGCCGAGAAAACCGTACCTAAATCCATTAACCATATACACGATTGGGTTGGCTTTACTCACCCACTGCCAAAATTCTGGTAGCAAGGTTAGCGAATAAAAAACACCACCTAAGTAAGTTAATGGGGTAAGAACAAAGGTTGGTACCATACTGATATCGTCGAATGTTTTAGCGTAAACCGCATTAATTAAACCTGCCGTGGCAAACAAAGAGGATGTCAGAATAAGAGTAACGATGATTATCGCTAAATTGTGGATTTGAATATCCACAAAGAACATCGAGACCGTAGTGACAATAATACCAATCAGTATTGCCCGCGCCACACCGCCACCAACAAACCCTAGAACAATAATCCAACTAGGCACCGGCGCTACCAGTAACTCTTCAATATTACGTTGAAATTTGGCACTAAAAAACGAGGAACTCACATTCGCATAAGAGTTGGTGATCACCGACATCATAATTAGACCCGGTACAATAAACTCCATATACGAAAAACCACCCATTTGGCCAATACGCGAGCCAATCAAGCTTCCAAAGATAACGAAGTACAAAGACATGGTAATCGCTGGCGGCACTAGGGTTTGAATCCAGATCCGCAAAAAGC
The DNA here is from genome assembly GCF_037478005.1 of Alteromonas sp. M12. Taxonomy (NCBI): domain Bacteria; kingdom Pseudomonadati; phylum Pseudomonadota; class Gammaproteobacteria; order Alteromonadales; family Alteromonadaceae; genus Alteromonas; species Alteromonas sp. M12. The sequence continues at coordinate 4,422,449 of NZ_CP144164.1, forward strand.
GAGTACATTCTTTAATCCAGATAGTGCGTAAGGCTGTGAAATTGCGATTTGCCATTATGCTGCTCCTGCCTGTTCTTTTCTGCCTTTTTCGACCATTCTGACGAATAACTCTTCTAATCGGTTGGCTTTGTTGCGCATACTCAAAACTGTTACTCCTTGGTCAGTCAACTGACGGAATACATCGTTCAAACCAACGTCTTTGTCTACATCCACTTCAAGTGTATGGTCGTCAATATTGCGAAACGCAAAACCTTGTAAAGTGGGTGGTTTTGATTGAACAGGTAAATCCAGTACAAAGGTTTCCATACTCAATTTAGATAAAAGAGCCTTCATACTGGTATTTTCAACAATAATGCCTTTATCAATGATGGCAATATTGCGACACAGCATTTCCGCTTCTTCTAAATAATGAGTGGTTAAAATGATGGTGATACCTTGCTCGTTAATTTCTTTTAGAAAGGTCCACATTGAACGGCGAATCTCAATATCAACGCCGGCTGTGGGTTCATCAAGAATCAACATTTTGGGTTCGTGCATCAATGCCCGCGCAATCATTAAACGACGTTTCATACCGCCAGAAAGCTCTCTTGCCGGCTCATTGCGCTTTTCCCATAGATCCAATTGCTTAAGGTATTTTTCGGCCCGTTGTTTGGCAATACTGCGAGGGACACCATAATATCCGGCCTGATTGACCACAATTTGGTAAAGGGTTTCAAATTGATTGAAGTTAAACTCTTGCGGCACTAGACCTATACAGGATTTGGCTTCAACCAACTCAGTATCGACAGAATGACCAAATACGTTTACCGTTCCAGTAGACTTATTGACTAACGAACTGATCACACCAATGGTGGTAGATTTACCTGCGCCATTTGGGCCTAGTAAAGCAAAAAAATCTCCCTCGGAGACTTGTAAATTGATACCCTTTAAAGCCTGTGTACCACCCTTGTAGGTTTTTGTCAGACCAGAAATGTCTAAGGCTTTCATAGCGCTTCCCATTTAACTTTTTATTTTATTTTGGTGAACCTAAACGCCTGCTAATCGCAAACTTAACGGAGGTTCAATCGATCGAATTTGATATAACCTGAAGGAGAGAGAGTCAGGTCAACTTCGAATATGCTGTCATTTTGCCATATTTCAAGTGTGAATAAACAATTAAAGCGTTTTTTAATGACGCTTTATCGTCACTTTGATGCAAAGGTTTACAGCCTGAAACTACAGGTGTTACCTTACCAAAATCTGCAATATTAACGTATGAATAGGAACAACATGAGTTACGAAGAATACGCAATTGGCGTGCCTGGTCAACCTTGGGGCGATGCTGAAAAAGCGCAATGGTTGAATAACCAACAAGTCAAACGGGAATACAAGGTTGAGGTATTGGCAAAACTAGAAGACTTAAAAGGGTCCTTTAAAGTACTTCAATATGGCGCGCTGCCCTATGACCAAGAGCGTTACCCTCTGTTTGCGATCAAAACTAAAGCGTGGAACGACGACAAACCAAGCATTTTAATTACCGGTGGTGTACATGGTTACGAAACTAGCGGTGTACAAGGAGCGATTCGGTTTGTTAAAAGCAAAGCAAAAGCCTATGAAGAGCACTTTAATTTTGTGGTTTTACCTTGCTTAAGCCCTTGGGGTTATGAAACCATTAATCGCTGGGACCCAAAAGCGATTGATCCAAACCGTTCGTTTTATCCTAATTCACCTGCCCCTGAAGCAGCGCTAGCCATGGATTATGTACAAGGCTTGCAACTAGACCTGTTAGCCCATTTTGATCTGCACGAAACCACTGACACAGACAACTCTGAATTTCGTCCGGCACTGAGTGCAAGAGATGGTATTCATCAGGATGTGTGGGATATTCCTGATGGATTTTATGGGGTTGGAGACAGCAACAATCCGGCTCCTGAATTTCAAAAAGCGGTGATAGATTCGGTAGAAAAAGTCACTCACATTGCGCCCGCTGATGCCGATGGAAAACTCATTGGAACGCCAATGGAACAACGGGGAGTAATTAATTATGACAAACGTAAACTATTCTTATGTGGTGGCTTTTCGGGCGCTAAGTATGTCACCACTACAGAGGTTTACCCGGACAGCCCGAAAGTCGACGACGAAAACTGTATTCTCGCCCAAGTAGCCGCAATCACCGGTGGTCTAGACTACTTAATCAAGCAAATGTAATCTAGTTCTAGGCATCAATTTTCAAAGCCCGCACCACGTATCGCAGTTCAGGATTAGGTGCGGCGCTGTTGAACGGATAACAGGTAATCAAAGTTAGTTCATCATCGATACCAGACTCGGTTAAATTAATCTGATTTTGATGAGCAATCCGCACTTCCAATACTTCATACTGACTAACGTTATTTACCGTTTCTGTGGTTATTACATCGCCAATTTTAATCTCTTGTAACAACGCGAAGTGGGTATCACGGTGCCCCGTAATGACCGCATTACCCGGCTCCCCAGGAAAAGGCGTACTGCTCATATGACCAGGGCCAAATGCCATCACCCTGCCTGTTGCCCCCGCTAAAACATACAAACTTTGGTCAGCAATATTGAGCTTGGCAACAGGCCAAGTATCAGCCCATGCCCAAGGAGCTATTTTTTCACCACTGTGTAGCGACTCAACCCAAGCATCTTCAATTAAATATTGTGCTAACTGTGCTTTGGCATGGATATAGCCGCTGGATGCAAACAAGTATGCACTCAGTACAAAACACAGACTCGCCCATTTATAACGCCAAACGATATTCAGCACTTTTCGTCTTAACGGTGCCTTGTGAAAATGACCATACATAATCCAACCCCCATAAGTAGTAACGCTAACATCCATTGTAATTGGGCCGCTGTTGCGGTTTGCGGTAAGGTACCCAGCGTCCTTTTAAGTCCTTTGGGTAAATGCGATTTAAGCTGTGCATCCTTACTTGTATTTTGCGCAGTAGGAGTTACATCCACGGCAACCAAACTGGTCATTTCGCTGACCAAATGATGGGCCATCGCCACTTGTTCAATTTGTTTGTTCATTTCATCGTAATCTTGTCCCAACATTTTATCTCGGCCTAATTGGGCAATCTTGCGCCTCGCCCAAAGCACATTTAAACCGGTTTCGCTGCCGCCATTTTGTAAAGACAAAGCCGTCTGCCAATGTTGATTTTTCAAGGATCCAGTGACAATTAAGTTATCCACAGCTTCAGCCCCACGATAACTCACCATAAGCGGCTCACCTTTATATAAATCGGGTAAATTACGGGGATAGACCTCAACATTTTGCGAAAAGCTCATCATCAAATCAGTTAACAATGGATGGGTCAATTTCGTAAATAAGTTCTGCATCTGTTGTTGCACTGAATCAGTAGAGCCAATATAGGTAAAGGTACCTTTTCCCATCCGCGCCGCTTCAGTCATAAAAAAGCTATTCGGAGCTGAACCAATCCCAACCGTGAACAACCTGCTTTGTTGCAAATTATCTTGAATGTATTCAAACAAGCTTGCCTCGTTACCCACCGAGCCGTCGGTGATAAAAATAACTTGGCGGATGCGACTTTCAGTTTCTTTAAAAGCAGCGCTTGGACTCTGCTGACCTAACGCTAATTGCAGCGCTGACAACATTTCGGTGCCACCATCGGCGCTCAAATTCGCAACATATTCTACAGCTGCCGATTTACTGTTAGTGTTAGCAACTTTGGGAGTGGCCCACATTTTCCTCGCCGTTGAATCAAACTCAACTAAATTAAAAGTGTCACTTTCTGGCAATTGTTGAATGGCATATATGAGCGCTTGTTTCGCTTGCGGCATTGAGTCTCCTGACATTGAGCCAGATGTATCAATCACAAAGATAACTTCCCTAGGCAAATTCAAGGTTTCAGTATCCCCATCAGGTGGCATCAACATCACCATGCCGTAAATGCCCTCTTCGGTACGCTGCACAAAGTGTGCAGCCTTAGGACTTTGATTAGCTTCTGGCTGCCAACTCAGTACAAAGTCTTGATTGGCTATCATGTTTTGCTGTAAGGATATTTCGTAAACTCCGGCTTTTTTCTCTAATTGATGAATGGGGTGGAATTTGCTTTCAATATTTTGCAACGCAAAGCCTGTATTTAGGGCGATATTGATAGCCACTTTATGCATCGGCTCAGGTTCTTGTGCCTGGTTATTCGAAGGAGGGTTTTCCTTGTAGACTGGCGGTGTCATGCCCCAACCGCTATCAGCAACCGCTTGAGTCCCTGCATCTAGATTCAATTTAGGTAAGTACCTTGGTGTTACCGTTGTTGGAAATCGTAAACTAAAGGTATTGTTTTCATAAGCTACCGCTTGTTGGTATTCAATAGTCACTTTAATCGACTCACCAGGGCCTATATTTGCCACTGAATTCTTAAATAAATTAGGTCGCTGCTGCACCAACAAACTGGCTTTTTTTCCTTCTCGTTTCGCTTGTTCGTATATGGCTTTGGCTTTCTGTTTAGGATGAATCTGCCCCACAATTCGCCGCTCGCCAATTCGCATTTCCAAATGATCTACAGCGGCGTTCTCGGGTAGCGGGAACACATAAATACCATTCACCCATTCATCACTGGTATTAGTAAACGTCTGTGTCACTTTAGCCCGAGCAATTAAGCCGGTAATATTCATGTCTACTCGCGTATCTAAAAGCGGTGACAACAAATACCCTTGCTCTCCCTGTTTTTGTAAAAACAAACTTCCCTGTTCAACTTGTTGATAATCATCTACATACACAGATGAGTTAGCACCATCTACAGATTCATAGGACACATCTATTTTGAACCTAGATTGGCTAGTGGATGGCTCATCGGTACTTTCATCCTTGAAAAAGGGCGTTGCATATTGCACCGCACCTAAGATAAAAAGTAGCGAAAGGACGATGACAAATCTCAGACGCTTAATCACTGTCGCTCTCCTATAGGTTTGATGCAGTCATCGATTGTTGACCTTCAGCAACTCGAATTAGCACTCGACGATCAAAGAAGAAGTCTTCGTTGTTAGCTTCGGCCGAGACTGGCTGCGTTTCACCGAAAGACAAAGTAAGTACTTGCTTATCATAAACCCCCTGAGATAAAAGATAGTCTTTAACACTCACTACGCGCTGTTCAGACAATGCTTGATTGAAAGAGTCATCACCACGGCTGTCAGAAAAGCCCGACAAGCTGACCACTAAATTAGGGTTATTTTTTAATCCTTGTGCAACTAAATCTAACTGCGGTTTAAAGTGCGACTCGAGTACATAGGACGCCGTTCGGAATTGAATATTTGATTCCATTTCTTGCATCACTCGCTCAATCTCATTATCCATGGCAACCAATTGCACTTGGTTTTCTTGTTGCGCCTGTTCATATTGCTGTTGTAACGCGATTAACTGAGCTTCTTGACGAGCAAGTTGTTCTTGTTGTTGCGATAGTTGGGCATAGCTTTTCGTCAATTCGCTTTCACTTGCCTCCAGCGCATTGTCACTGTTTACATCTTCGGCAATCATCACCCCAAAAAGACCACCAACTATTGCACCAACCGGCCCCGCAACCAATGCACCTGCCACCGCACCAGACCCAAAACCAATGGCTCCATTAGTTTGCTCTTCTGTTGTTCTTGATTTGGAAACCCCGTCTGCAGCCAAAACATTTGTCGAAAGACTTAAAGCGATTGCGGTAAGTGGAAATAAAATACGTTTTTTCATAGTTGTTCTCCAAAAGAGTAAGTTGTTTTAGTTTGTGTTGTTTCGATGGAGTCTATTTAAGCGGGACTTTCTGTCATCAAATGCAGGCAAAAATGGCAATGTGGTGAGCAAATGTGGCGAAAAAATGGAAATTGCATTTATTCAGCTAAAAGGCCATGGGCTGAACAAATTTTTGCGATATAGTTGTTATCACTAAACAGAAACAGTTAGAAAAAGCGGTAAATTGATGTCAAAACGTATTGCCATAGTCGAAGATGACCCAGCGATTAGAGATAATTATGCATCGGCGTTGCAAAAACAGGGCTACGAAGTATTTACTTATGCTAGTCGTATTGATGCAGAGCAGGCCTTTATGCAGCGATTACCTGACTTAGCTGTAGTCGATATTGGCTTAAATGAAGAAATAGACGGCGGCTTTATGTTATGTCAGCAACTTCGTTCATTATCGAAAACCCTACCAATCATCTTTTTTACCGCTAGAGACAATGATTACGACACAATTTGTGGTTTACGCATGGGTGCCGACGACTATCTAACCAAAGACATTAGTTTGCCTCATTTACTGGCTCGCATCGCCGCCTTGTTCAGACGCACCGAACTACTCAATCAACCGCAAGTTGCTACTGATTTGATCGAGTCTGGTGCCTTACTAATGGACAGCAATAGAATGACCGTTAGCTGGCACGGTCAATCCATAGAACTAACCGTGACTGAGTTTTGGATGTTACATGCCATTGCCAAATATGCTGGCCATGTGAAAAGTCGCCAACAACTTATGGATGAATCAAAAATGGTCGTTGATGACACTACTATTACTTCGCATATTAAGCGTATACGTAAGAAGTTTATGCAATTAGATGCCGAATTCGATCGCATTGAAACCGTCTACGGCATGGGCTATCGCTGGAAATCTAGTTAGTTTATGAACCGTCTTCGCTTTGGCATCCGCTTAAAACTTTTATTACTGTCGTTATTTCTATTTACCATTCCATGGTTGGGGTATCAGTACGTGTGGGAATTGGAAAGCTACCTGCGCACCGGTCAGGAACAGACAATGGAAGGCACCGCCCGAGCAGTTGCTACAGCGCTACATGAACGACCAACATTATTTGATAGCCAGTCATCTTATTTGCAAGATGTAAAACCCGGAACGGATCTTTACGCCCATAAAATTGTTGATCCAATACAATTAGACGGCCAGCTAGATGATTGGGTTGATTATCGCCACTTATCTTTGCACTACGCAGAAATGCAGTTAATCGAACAAAATGTATTTTATGATCCCGAGAGTTTCTATTTTGAGCACATGGTCGGGCAATATAATAAGTATCTGTATGCCATGTTTGAGGTGGTGGATGATCACTTGGTTTATCGCCCCAAAAATAGTCTTAGAGTCGATAGAAATGACTATTTATTAATAGCGGTAACCGATCCCCAAGGAGAATTCAGACGATATATTGTCGCGCCCCAGCAGTCTGGTTGGGTAAACGCCTATTTACTTGATGAAAACCCTGAATCTTTGCGTCCTCTATCATTGGAAACCGCTATCCAAGGTAACTGGCAGGAAACTGAAAATGGTTACAACATAGAACTGCGTTTTCCATTAGAAATTATGTCCAGCAAAATTGCCTTTGCTATAGCAGATGTGGACGATTTACAAAGCCGAGAACGTAAATATATTATTGGCACTGCCAATCCTAACCAATCCGATTCTTTAGGCACTGTACTAGTTCCCTCCCCTGAAATTGAGAAGATTTTAAAAGGTTTAAAATACTCTAATGCTAGAGTTTGGGTAGTGGATAAACACATGCGTGTGCTCGCCCGCTCGGGTTCGATTCAAGATGCAACTGGCGTGCGTATTGCTCCCAAACCGCGAAAGCGCGATACACTCTGGCATCGAATTGAACAAGATTGGTTATTCCCGCTGTATTATCAAATACTCACAAAACCGCCAGCAGGGTTCGTTGATGAATTGGAAAATGCCTATGCACTGAAAGGCCAAGATTTAGCCAAAGCATTAACGGGTACGGCTAGCTCTCAGTGGCGCTTATCACCGGACAACAAAGCCGTAGTGTTATCTGCAGCCCACCCAATATTTATCGATGAACAAGTGATGGGAGCTGTGGTAGTTGAGCAGACTACCCACGGTATCCGCACCCTAAGAAACCGTGCACTAGAACAGCTATTCCACGTGATAATTGCCGTGGTATTTTTAGGCACCGCAGCGCTGTTTTTATTTGCATCTCGGATCTCGTTTCGGATCAGTAAACTGCGCAACGAGACTGAATCTGCAATTGATGAAAACGGTAAAATCTTGGGGAATATTCCCCGTTCCAATACCCAAGATGAAATCGGTGATTTATCTCGAACCTTTCACAGCGTTTTAGACAAATTACAACAATATAATCATTATTTGGAAAATATGAGTTCCCGCTTATCCCATGAACTACGCACCCCTGTGGCCATTGTTAAATCGTCATTAGAGAACTTATCCATGGAACAAAATAACGGCAATGACGAACAGGAAAAACAGCAATATATTGAACGTGCACAATCAGGCATTCATCGCCTCAGTAAAATTCTCAGCAACATGAGTGAAGCCACTCGTCTGGAACAAGCGATTCAATACAGTGAAAGAGAAAATTTTGAGTTATCCGAATTACTCATGGGTTGCACAGAAGGTTATCGAATTGCTTATCCACAAAATAAATTTGCTTTAAATACCCACAATTTGATTAAAAATTTAAATGGCTCGCCTGAATTGTTTGCACAAATGCTAGATAAAATAATAGCTAATGCCGTGGAATTTAGCCCTGTACACAACACAATAATGTTATCGTTGATGGAAAAAAATGGCTATATGGAGCTGACCATCGCCAATACTGGGCCCAAATTGCCAGAGAATATGCATGAACAGTTACTCAACTCCATGGTTTCGGTAAGAGATCACCAAGTTAATCACGAAACACACTTAGGCTTAGGCCTTTATATTGCCAAAATCATCGCTGAATATCACAAAGCAAAAATCAATATTCAAAACCGTGAAGACGAAAAAGGTGTGGAAGTGGTTATCCGCCTGTAACAACTGGTTTTAGCCTCAAAGGATATTATCGCTTAACCTAAAACCACTTATGATTCTTGCCTTGCTCAATAAACCACGCCAAGGCTTTAGCTGATTTATGCTTTTCCCATGCCATATACACAGGTACCGCAGGACGGTGCAAAGATGTGGCTTTCGCCACCAAGTCTCCGCTATCCAATTGTGATTCAATTAGATGAAGAGGTAAAAATCCAATACCTAAACCTTGCACTTGTGCATCGCGCTTAGCCATCATATTCTGAACCCTGATCACTTGTTTACTTTCAAATAATCCACTTGAACGTTCTGGCAAATTGCGCGAACTGTCGGCTACAACAATTGCGGGATATTGTTTAATATTCTGGCCTTCTAATATTCCGATAAAATCCGCCAACGGATGCTTTTTAGCCACAACAAACACAAATTCAATTTCGCCTATTTGATGCACAGCATAGGGTCCTTTGGGTAATTCCCCGGTGACTCCAATTGCCAAGTCACAACGGTTTGAATATAGCGCATCCCACCCACCAGCTAACGCTTCTTCAATTAGCGTAATTTCAACTTGTTTATCTAAACAACAAAACCCTTTAATCAGCTCAATTACGGGTTTATTCGGCATAATTGTATCTTTGGCAATCGTCAGTTGGGTTTCCCAGCCAGACTCCACTTGTTTCACTTTTTCTTCGAGTCGTTCGGCCGCATCAAGAATCCCTTGACCTTCATTCAGCAATATCAGGCCAGCCTGAGTTAAAGTCGCGCGTTTGCCACTGCGATCAAAGAGTTCCACCCCCAGTTCTGACTCCAACTTTTGCATTGTGTAAGTGAGTGCAGACGGCACTTTGAATAATGCTTTGGCCGCTTCAGAAAAACTGCCTTTACGCTCAATTGCGTGCAACACTCTTAGCGATTCCAATGAAATTGCGTGATGCATAGTGTAGGTTCCTTAAACGCAAAAAAGAGCCTGAGGTATTACCTCAAGCTCTGATGTAATTGATCACTCTAGCTCGGCAAATCGAATAACAAAGCCACAAGCTGCTGTTCAGTTGAATTTTCTAACTTCAAGCTTAATTCATCTTCGATTTTCAAACCGTCTCCAACATCAAGTACGTCTGAATTAACCGTTAAACTTCCTTCTACCTGATGAATGTAATACTTACGATCTTCATCAATATCCAGTTCGATAATTTGCCCTGGCGCTAGAATTAATTGGCTTAACGACGCATCTTGTTTAATCGATAATGTGCCATTCTCACCTGTTGCCGTAATAATGGGTGTAATGCCTAATTTCGAACCAAAGTCTTTTTGCTGATAACTAGGCTTGCCATCAAATTCGTTGGGTTCAATCCATATCTGTAAAAAGGTCAAGGGTTCAGTAGGCGAAGCGTTATATTCACTATGCTGAACTCCTTTTCCAGCTGACATCAACTGAAATTCACCTTTGGGTAAAGATTGTACATTCCCCATACTATCTTTGTGCTCAATCACTCCGTGGGTAACGAAACTAATAATTTCCATATTGCGGTGACCGTGAGTGCCAAATCCAGCGTCAGGCGAAACCTTGTCATCGTTAATCACTCGTAATTTTGAGAACCCCATGTGTTTCGGATCATGATAGGAACCAAACGAAAATGTATGTTTGCTATCAAGCCAACCAAAGTTAGCTTTGCCTCTATCGGCAGCTTTACGTAGCGTCAACATGGCGTACTCCTACAAAGATAACTTGTTAGCAATTAAAACATCCAAACCCAATTTTCCTGAACCGGAAATGGCTAAGGAAACAGACGCTGCCAACAAAGCTAAACCAAACTCATATCCACCGTTGGACATAAACAGACCATTATCAATATGTACTGTAAATATAGCCACTAGCATAGTAATTGCCGTTACTATTGCTGCTGGACGAGTTAACAAACCCATTAGAAGAAATAATCCACCAAAGAACTCTCCTGCTCCAGCCAACAACGCCATCAAATAACCAGGCTCTAACCCCAGTGACGACATAAACTGAGCGGTACCTTCTAAACCGTAGCCACCGAACAGACCAAACAACTTCTGGCTACCGTGGGCAATAAAAATTATTCCTACTGGAATTCTTAATGCCAATGGTGAAAACCCTTGGTCTGAATTAAAAACTTTCGCTAAAAACGTTCCACTCATAACAATACCCTCAATTTATTTGAAATTAAAATATTTGAAGAATCTCCTTCAAATTCGTTGATAAAGAGTATATAGACGGAAAAAGAAATTAAAATCGGAACATTTTGATAATTTAATTCAAATAATTTGAATTAACGATAAGGGATAATTCAGGTTATCAATATCACCCTGAAGACGGGTGCTTTAGTCCTGCGAAAAAACAACCTCCCATGGCCTAAAGGCCATGCTACGGGCTTGAATGTGTAGGCGGGTGCTTTAGCGCCGCGAGTGTGAAGGTTTCCATGGCCTAAAGACCATGCTACGGGTTTGAATGTGTAGGTGGGTGCTTTAGCGCCGCGAAAAAACAACCTCCCATGGCCTGAACGCCATGCTACGGGTTTGAATGTGTAGGCGGATGCTTTAGGCCGCGAAAAAAACAACCTTCCATGGCCTGAAGGCCATGCTACGGGCTTGAATGTGTAGGCGGGTGCTTTAGCGCCGCGAAAAAAACAACCTCCCATGGCCTGAACGCCATGCTACGGGTTTGAATGTGTAGGCGGGTGCTTTAGCGCCGCGAAAAAAACAACCTCCCATGGCCTGAACGCCATGCTACGGGTTTGAATGTGTAGGCGGATGCTTTAGCGCCGCGAAAAAACAACCTCCCATGGCCTGAACGCCATGCTACGGGTTTGAATGTGTAGGCGGATGCTTTAGCGCCGCGAAAAAAACAACCTCCCATGGCCTAAAGGCCATGCTACGGGTTTGAATGTGTAGGCGGATGCTTTAGCGCCGCGAAAAAACAACCTCCCATGGCCTGAACGCCATGCTACGGGTTTGAATGTGTAGGCGGATGCTTTAGCGCCGCGAAAAAACAACCTCCCATGGCCTGAACGCCATGCTACGGGCAGAAGCCCGTCCTTGGGCTGAAGCTTCCTTGCTCCGTCCATAACCTTTAAGTCAATTTAACGGTTTCCCGCAGCAACTGATCAACACCACCATAAACGTTCAAGTTGCTTACTTTTTCTGACACCTTTTCCAGTGACTCTAGCTCTTTCAAGCGCAACAACGTTGGGTTGTTTTCCATCATTTTTGCGGTATTCTGCAAGCTTCTGGTCGCAGCGGTTTCTTCCCGACGCTTGATCACATTGGCCTCAGCGGCTTTTTGTGCTTCCACTACTTGGTTCAAGATTGCCTTGATTTCCCCGGGCAGAATAATATCTTTCACGCCGACTCTTTCAAGTCTTACACCAACCGAATGTAACTCCTGTTCAACCAACGCTTTGACGGTTTGGTTAACGTAAAGCTTGTCTTCAAGCAGTGCGTCCAAGGTTTTAGTTCCAACCACTTCACGCAAGGCTAACTGCAATGATTTGTAGATGTATTCATCCAAATTCTCTACTTGCTCTGCAGCAATAACTGGGTCTAGGGTTTTCACCGTGGCGCTTAAATTCACCCGCACTGTAACCCGATCTTTGGTCAAGATATCCTGCCCAGAAACCTCTTGATTGCGTGTACGCAAATCGTAGTTTTTTACCGTAACCGTGTTGCTTAGCTGCCAAAAGCCATAAGTTCCCGCACCCAAAGTACGCATGAATTTGCCGTCCACATATAGCAAGCTGGCATGCTGCGGTTTGACTTCGACCGTAGCGACTGGTGCCCGCTTAACGGAGCTTTTGGTGGCAATTAACTTGGTACTATCATTTTTACCTCGATGCTTAATTTCCTCCAACACAGATCTAGCCACTTCAAGATCACCGGTTAGAGCAACTTTGTCTAAACGGAATTCGCCCGCAGATTTCCACAGATGTAGGATCTCACCTGGAGCGACAACACCACAAAGCTGGCCATCGATATATAACAATCCCAGCTCGTCGTTACCTAAGCGCCAAACATGAACTAACTCTGCCACCTCTGGGTATGTTTTAATTAAATAAAACGAATCAGCATCTGAGTAGTACATGCTATTTGCTGCAAACTGTTTCATCGTCAGGGTATTGCTAAAATCCCACAAACGATGCTCCCCAGCAGGCAATACCTGCATGAATTGTTGGTTTCTATACAGAAACGCGATTGTGTTTTCTGCAACAATAAATACTTTTATAAATTTCCCTTGTTTAGTCATTAGAGCTTCTCCTTTTTTTAGTGCCTCAACACACCCTAAGGTGTGTGACATAAGGGGTAAGTAACTTGCGTGAATTGACAACAAACAAGGTTGATTTAGCAGGCGTCGTTTTCTGAACATCCTTGCACTGTATCCATACAGTGCCTACTAAATCAATGTTGCTTGTGTGAGTTCACCACAGTGGTCATTCACTAGCCTTATGTCGGGCTATTACAATGGTTATGGGACTCGAACCCACAGGGCTTTCGCCTTTACCTCTCGTCGTTTAATCATCAATCAAACTATGTCGTTTGAGGTGCTTTCACACCAATTTAAGTGGTGTTCTTGCCGAGATATACACTTTTGGCATTGCCACGTGTATCAGGTTGCCGTTTGAAACAACTCCGCTTCGTTAAAAACAATTGATGTATTACAAGTGCTGTGCCACAAAAATAAAAACTTAGAAATAAAATTTATATCATTGATAAATATAAATTTATTACCACTCCACAAGACAACACCTCAAAAGACAACTTCACAAAATATATCTAATTAGATAAAGTTATATTTTATTAGATAGGTTGAAAATCATGAGTCGCAAAAATGTGATGTTTACCATTCTGGGAGTGGTAAAGGACCATAAGGGCCGTGGTGCCAAACGCTGGCAAACCTGGCGCCCCACCATCAGTGCTGTGATGCAAGATAATTTTCAGGTCGATAGATTAGAATTATTGTATGAACCCTCGCACCTTAATTTAGCGCGGCGAATAAGCGCCGATGTTGTAGAGGTATCTCCTGCTACCGAGGTGGTATTAGTAGAAACGGCTTGGAATGATCCTTGGGATTTTGCCGATGTGTACAATTGGTTATATCAACATGCCAGCCACTATGATTTTGATACCGACAAAGAAGACTATTACTTGAATATCACCACGGGTACCCACGTCAACCAAATCTGTATGTTCATGTTAAGCGAAGCACAAATATATCCTGCTTCTAAGTTGGTTCAGGTTTCGCCAGACCCTGAAGCAGAAAATCGGGCTAAAGGTGTGATCAGTATTGTCGATTTGGACCTGTCTAAATATGCAGCCTTAGCGGCCCGCTTTTCGGAACAAGCCGCATCCGCAAGAGATTTTCTAAAAGCAGGCATTCAAACCCGCAACATTGCGTTTAACCAATTGATTGAAGAAATTGAGCAGGTAGCAATCAACGCTAAAGACCCAATGTTACTAGAAGGCCCCACAGGCGCGGGCAAAACCCAGTTGGCTAGACGTATATACGAATTAAAGGTTTCTCGTGGCGGTGTTGTTGGCAGTTTAGTGGCTGTCAATTGTGCCACCCTAGTTGGTGATGGGGCTATGTCTGCTTTATTTGGACATATCAAAGGTGCATACACTGGCGCGCAAAGTGCCCGTGATGGTTATCTAAAAAATGCCGACCAGGGTATTTTATTTTTAGATGAGATTGGCGAATTAGGCATTGATGAACAAGCCATGTTGCTGCATGCCATTGAAGAAAAACAATTTTATCCAGTAGGCAGTGATAAAGCGGTATACAGCGATTTTCAATTAATTGCAGGTACGAACTTAGATTTGCGTAGTGCTGTGGCGCAAGGTCGGTTTCGGGAAGACTTGCTTGCCAGAATTGACATTTGGAACTGGCGTTTACCCGCACTTAAACAACGTATCGAAGATTTTGAGCCAAATTTAGATTTTGAATTACGTCAGTATGCGCGGCTTAATGATGTGCATATTCGTTTTGGAAGTGAAGCAAAAAAACGTTATTTACAGTTTGCCCGCAGTGAAAAGGCCCTATGGACCGCCAACTTTCGTGATCTCAACGCCAGCGTAAAACGCATGGCGACGTTAAGCAAAGGAGGGCGAATTGATTCAGCGACTGTAGATGCGGAGATTATTCGTTTAAATCAACGATGGCATAGTGGAGCGATCACAAAACAGGTAGAGTTAAGTCGCTATCTTGACGAACATCAACTTGCTGCGATGGATATGTTCGACCAGATGCAATTACAAAATGTTATACACGTTTGTTTATCATCAGAAAATTTAGCCGATGCAGGTCGTAAATTGTTTAACGTTAGCAGACAAAACAAAATAAGCAGCAACGACTCCCATAGATTACGGGTTTACTTACAAAAATTTGGATTAAGCTTTACGCAACTCAACGATAATTTGCAAACGAGTGTGTAATAAAACGCAAAAAGCACAGGTCTAGTTTAAAAGGCGCAACAATCAAGAGGTAATTAAAAAGACAATGTCATCTGAAAATACATCAAAATCGAATAATAAATTGGTCAATATAGTTCTGTTTATTATCGTCGCTACCTTTATTTACTTAGCTTATCAATGGTATCAAAGTCATTTAGGTCAGCAAGCGAAAGACAAAATTCAAATCCAGATGCTTGACTTTGATGTGGCGCTGGCGAAAGCCCAGGCCCATGATAAATTGGTGTTGGCTGACATGTCTGCGATTTGGTGCCCCACTTGTCGTAAATTAGACAGCACAATTTTTTCCAATGACAGAGTCAAGGACGTAATTGATGAAAACTTCGTGTTTGCCCGGGTCGACTATGATACAGAACAAGGGCAACAATTCGCTGAACGTTACCGCGTAACTGGGTATCCGGTATTGTTAATTCTCGACTCTACGGGCGAAAAACTTACTCGTTTGCCACTCACATTCGATTCAATGGAATTTATTGGCAATTTGAACAAAGTATTGAGCGTTCAATAATTAAGTGTCAATTAAACATGCTGCCATTGCGCGCAAAAATCTTCAGTTAAATTGACATTTGCTAGGCAAATAATCTCGGGACACTGTGGATTGCTCGCAATCCCAGTAAATGCCCCTGTCAGTAGGCTCAGGAATTAAAATCATGTTGCCGTTAACCCCTGAGTCAGGAGAAAACCGCACATAAATGACCCCATTATTCACCTCCACCGCACTCACCTGTGAATTGGATGTACGTCCCGTTATTGGCAAGTCGTAAATATCTTGGGGCCACTGTTCCTCTGATAACGCATACACTTCAACAGCAGTCATAACTGTATTCGCCATCACTTGTGTTTCGGCCATCTTAGCTTTTACTAGGTAACCTTGATATGCCGGAATAGCGATAGCCGCTAATATTCCAATAATACAAAAGATTGGTATCAAAATGGCAATAATGACTACAACAGTGCCTTTTTCTTTTCCAGCGGAAACACCTTGGTTGTACTTTTTATTCCAATCATGTTGAGTAGTATTTAAGAAGATAATGCCTTCAATGATCCCCACTAACCAAGGAATGTACGTCCAGAAGAATAATAAATAAAATATTCCCCACCACTGGCCTAAGAAAAAACGATGAAAACCAAACATGCCACCAAAAAATGCAAGGGTCGCCGCAGCGATTCGACTTTTATAATGGAAGGTATCTTGAATTTCCCCACAACTAAGACACTTAGGAAAATCAATTGGATTTAAAATACCACACTGTTTACACCTGCTATCCATGCTAACTCCCTAATTTTGATACAGTATATTCAAATTTACTGGAGGTTGACAAGAAATGGCTTGGTTGGATTTTAATCTACATCGACAAGAGTGATTTTAATACCAATTCGGCGCAGACCATCTAGATAGTCTTGGGGAATATTACTGTCGGTGATGATTTGATTGACTCCCGTTGGTTCAAGAATTTTATGTAGACAAACATGACCAAATTTAGATGAGTCTGTGACCACTATTATTTCACTGGCAACTTTACACATTAACTGATTTAACAAAGACTCAGCTTCAAAATGGGTAGAAATCCCCTTATCCATATGAAAGCCATCTACACCTAAAAAGAGTTTATCTACGTGCAAATCTTTAAGGGTTGCTAACGCACTGCTGCCAAAAAATGACTGACTTTTATGTCTGAGAGTACCGCCTAATAACATCACTTCTATATGCTCTTGAAGTTTCAATTCGTTGACGATGTTTAAGCTGTTAGTCACCACTGTAACATTCTCTCGACCACCTAAATGAGAAGCCAACTTAAGCGTTGTCGAGCCAGAATCCAATATAATAGCATCACCGTCGTTAACTAAATCTGCAGCAATTTTACCAATACTGGATTTCTCCTCGGCATGCAGAGCTTGTTTGCGATCAAAGGTGGTTTCAGTTTCAAACAAACCAATGTCATTTAACATAGCGCCACCATAGCAACGCGTGGCGATGCCTTGGTTTTCTAAAAAGCGTAAATCTTTGCGAATCGTGACACCAGATACGTTAAATTGCTCAATCAAAGGAAGCACTTGAACGCTGCCGTTCTCTTTGAGCATCCGAGCTATATGTTCACGTCTGTGACTGGTGTCGCGCATAGTTTTACCTTTTCCATTTAAGTTTCATTTGTAACTATGTTCATTCTAATCTGAATGAAACCTTTACACAATGTAACTTTCATTATGTAACTTTCACATCGTAATAGTGCATGTTCTTCATTCGCGCTATCCAGCTTTTGAGACGCGGTCTACTCAATCATTTCAGCCAATAATTTTTCCACATGCGCGGTTAAATAGGCTTCGTGACGCACTGAGAACCCTAGATGTACCAGTCGAACTTTGCCAGATGCATCGATTAAAAATCCTGTAGGCAGGGCTCGCACTTGGTAGGCGTCAGCTGACGTACCCTCTGGATCCCAGGCTACAGGGTAGTTAAGAGGGTATTTGGCTAAAAAGTCCAAAGCATCTTGTTTTGAAGCGTCAGTATTAACTGCCACTATTTCAAACCCTTGCTGGGCATATTTAGCCTGAAGTTTGTTTAGAAACGGAAAAGACAAGCGGCATGCAAAACATGAAGAAGCCCAAAAATCCACATATACTACTTTGCCTTTATAGTGTTCTAAGTCAATTTCTGCCGTATTATTTAAATTGGCTAATACCAACTCTGGTGCTAACTGATCTTGCATGCTTGATTGGGTATTTGCCAGACACATTGAACTGGCAAATACCGTTAGAAGTAATAAGCAACAGCGAATCATGAGTTTACTCTACTGTACTATTGGCAATTGGGGTTAGCTCTACCAATAGAAATTGGTCAAATTCAGCGTTCAATTTTGCATTACCATTAGCTACCGTCACTACCCCTAGTTCTTTTGAGTGGAAATAGTCTGTTACTCGGTATTGTTTAGCTGTTAAACCGCGCAACTCAAGATTGCCACTAAAACTATCAGCATAAAATGCGAAGTATAGCTTGCCATCTTTGGCAACAACATGGGTTTCAGGGCGATCAAAACCAATGTCATATAGTTCACCTAAGTAAGTGCCTTTAGGAAGCATTTTGCGGTTATATAAATCAAACCATTGCTTCCAGATGGCTTCTTTTTCAGGGTTGAGCAGAAACTGCTGCGCCGCTTCATTGTCTGATGGCATCGTAAACTTAGTCCCAAGAACCGCTCCAATGCCGAAAGATGATGCAAAATCACTGGCATCGTCACTAAGTTCAACATGGTCCCCGTAATAAGGTGCTGATTCCCCCATTAAGCCTTTTAGAGTTTTCCCCTTTAATCTTACTTGCCAAGATGTTAGTGGATCAGAGCTAACGGTTTGATTCATGTAAGGGAGGTTGTGGAATGCATATGAGTCTCCGCAAGGACATATTTCTATTACCGCTTCAGGGTTAATTTCCATGGCAGTGTCATAAAGTAACTTCCAGTAATCAGCTAGGGCTTCAACTGATGCCTCAGGAGTAGCGTGATTGTGTTCTGGGTTATAACAAGGAGGAACTCCGTTTAAGTGATGGCCGTCAATTTTTAAACCTTCATAACCCCATTCACCAAGCATCTTTTTAACTAGCTCAACACTGTGTTGACGGACTTGCTCGTCCGCGGGACATAAATAGTAACTGTCCCACCAGGTCACATCTCGAGTGCTACCATCTTCATTAAGCAGCAACATTTCAGGATGTTGTTCAATCATATCGGTACCAGGATCCACAGCCAATGGCGCCCACCATAACTTGGCTTTCAATCCAGCAGATTTAATATCACCAACAAATGCTTTCATGTCAGCATCACCATTGGGGAATTTTTCTGGATCAAGATACCAATCCCCTTCTGCCGTTTGCCAGCCATCGTCTAAGACGGCCCATTCCAATCCCAACTCTTTAGCTTTTGGTAAAGTTTGCAGTATTTCTTCAAAACTAAAATCACGTTCGTAACCCCAAGCACACCAAATAGGCTCATAAGCCGACTCCGGAACATCCGCCATGGTCAGACCCTTACGCGCCATTACGTTGCGATACATTTTCAGTGTTGCGTAATAATCTTTTTGATGGACAGATACGAAGGTATCCAGGGTGGTCAATTCATCTCCAGGGGCTAACTTCACGGTTTTTTCTAACTCAACCTGTAAATAAGCCGCTTTATCTATGATGTGTTCATTTGCAGGGTAAGTAACAGGGAATGACACCAATTTTGGATTCAAATCGATATGACCTATGGCTAATCCTATATCTTTTCGCCAAATATCAGCAACTGCGGTACCACTGCCATAATCGGTGGCATTCATTCCCATATAGTTTTGTTGCTCATAACCGGGAGCTAAAGGCATTACCCAATCTCGGCGATCCTCATAAGATGCGCCCTGATAAGACCAAAAATCTGGCTCAGAATCATTAAGCAGACTAGCTAAATGAGTTTCCCCAGTGTTGTTAGTGGCGTAAAGTTGATAGGCATTTTGTACCCACTTAGTCAGAATCACACTTTGCTCAGCGGTATTTTTGTATGTGACTCGAATAAACAGTGTATTAGGGAAGTCAGGAAAAGCTTGTACTTGTAGTTGTTTTTGTAAGCCATTGGAAGCCAAGCCAACTAAAGTGGTTTGGATGCCCTTACCTAGTTCAGATTCAACTTTTTGCTGAGTACTATTGAGCACCCTAAAATTATCAACTAACTCACCTGATTTAGTAACCAGATACTCACTTGTCTGATAGTCACCAAGCACATTAATTTTATCGCCTAGGGTGGCAGAGACACGAGTGCGCAATTGCCCATCGAACTCAAGGGTGATACCGCTATTTTCGACTTTGATGACTTCATTTTTCGGCTCTTCCGGAGTGATGCAAGCATGCAGCAAAGGCACGCTCACTAAAATGGCAGCCAATCGAGTGGCGAACTTGAATCTCATTGATATTCTCCATTTACTAGGTTCAGTAGATGGGCCAACAAAGGCCCACCTACCCTTTCTAATTGTAATTAATTGATGCTAAACACTCGGCGAGCATTGTGATAATAAATCTTATCGATTACTTCTTTGGGTAACTTCAAGCCGGTTACGATGCCGTCTACTTCAGGCACCGTGAACTCTGAGTCTGTGTTAAGGTAACGCCAATCTTCCAACCATTTTTGATGGACGCTATTTTTAAATTCTTGATCTGCAGCTTCGGAACTATGGGTAAGATCTGTGGCATACAGGATGCGATCTTGATAGGTTATAAAAAATGCTCTAACTTTGTTAAGATCATTTACTGACTGGGCTTGTACTTGTCCCATGCGAGCAGCTAGATCAATGGTCGCGTCAGGATAGCGCTGCAAAAACTCTGACATGGCATCAACACTCCACTCTAAACTGGCTAGGTGAGCACCAATAAAGCGCATTTTAGGATGTTTATCTAACATATTGTTACGAGCTAGCATTTGCGCTTCATAACTGGGCATTTCTGGGTGCAAATACATATGATACTGAGGGTGCGCAGCAAAATACTGTTTATCATTATTCACGCTCATTTGCTCTATGGGTAACCAGCAGTTATGGGGTTCTCCCTGATGTCCTATTACGGGAACATGTAATTGACTTAAATGATTAAATATAGGATCTAAACCTGCATCATCAATCATCACCAACTGCTGTTCGCTGTCTCGGAACGACATGCCAATGTTCTTCCAAACTTTTACGGCCTTAGCACCATCGGCAAGGGCCTTATCTAAACGTTTTTGCACCGCGGATGCCCACGAAGGATTGTCCCAATTGAGCATTGAAAAAGTGGCAGCAAAATACAGGGTTTTCGGGTAGGCCTGGGTTAATGATAAGGCAATAGCTTGTTGTTCGTCGATAGGCGGAAAATCAGGGTAATCGACGTTAATAGTCAATAGCTCAAAGTTGTCTGCTTGAGCTTGTTCAATAAATGCCGTAGCTTGCTTATTTGCGTGCACATGGGTATCAAATTTTTTAACACTGGCGAAGTCAGACATTGTGTAATGATCTGACATTTCATCTTTGCCAGCTTTAGAGTGGCTGCAAGAGATCAGTGTTGCTGCTATGATTAACAACAGTATTGAATTTAGGGAAGCTATAAACTTATTCACCTGCACGCCCCTCCAAAGTTGAATTCTGCGGTTTTTCTTCTGGTTCTAACGCCAAAATTAGCGCAGCAATAGTGGCAATAATAATGCCCGCAATTTTTACGTTATTAGGTATCACATCTAAAATCACTATAGTCAGTACGGTAGATAACAGTGGCGCTCCAGCATTAGTTAATGGTGAAACAACGATGGCTTTGCCGTAACGAAACGCATAAACCAAACACAACGCACCAATGGCATTTAATATTTGTACCGAAGCTGTTTCAAATAGCATAGAAAAACTGTAATCAACCTGTGCGTTACTATCTGTCATTAGGAAAGCAACAGGAATCAATGAAACTGCGGTGACTGTCATATAAAAGAAGATACTTTCAGCGCTCATATGATGGTTTGAAAGCTTCATACAAAATGCTTGAACTCCCCATGCAGCCATGACACCAAGTGCTAACAAGAACCAAAGCACACCGTAACTCTGCTCTTCACCAGCAGGTGAATACTCAAACAAGGGTAACGCCAACATTGCTAGTAGGATACCAATCCCACCTAGTAAACCAGTTCGTTCTTTAAGCAAGCCTAAAGAGAGCGCAATGGTAATCACTGGCGATAAAGAGACAATCGGAAAAATCAAGTAACCAGGACCAACAGATACGGCGTAAAACAGTAACATTTGACCACCGCTGCCTAAGAAACCAATCCAACAACCCAGCCAAATAGAGCGCTTGTCGGTCTCCAATTTCCAACCAATGAGCTTCAAGGCGACAATACAAGGAATAATCATCGTAATGGCCCATATGCTATAAACCACCGTTGATGGAATTGATTGATTAGCAAATACCGCAGTTAATGCGCCCCAAAGTCCCCACGAAATCGTGGTTACCATGGCAAAGATTAACCATTTTTTTGACTGCATTCTTATCTTCCTATCTTGTTTTTATTATTGAGCAACGCAACTGGCGTATTAGTAAATAAATGTAATTCAAAACTTTAACCATTGACTCAAAGCCTAAGGCAAACGCCTTAGGCTCGATTAGTCGTTAATTAAAAATCGTATCTCAAACCCGCTTTAAAGGTTCTACCGTAAAGTTGAATAGATGCCGGTAAATCGGGGCGTCCTTGGAAGCTACGATTAGACTCATCAAGCAAATTTTGACCTTCAACTGACAACTGCAAATAATCAGTTACGTCATACTTTACCGACAACGACATAATCTTGCTTTCTTCCATGGTCGTCTGATAATCATCTCCCAATGGACTAAATGCATCGACAACTAAATCACCAGTGTAATCTAACGCTAGCTGCGCACTTAATCGGTCTTTTTCATAAATTACAGAGAACGAGTAAGAGGTATCAGCAACGCCTGGCAATGCGCCTGCATCTTCGCCATTTACAACAGTACTGGTATCGGTATAAGCATAACTAGCCGTAAAACCGAAGCCGTTTTCAAAGAATTTCTGAACCCCAAGTTCCAAACCAAAAACTTCGGCTGAATCACCATTGATTGGCTGGGTAACTTGAAAGCTCTCTCCGGCAATTTCTTCTCTTGTGGTGTTCGATGTAATGAAACCATCTAATTCTTTCCAAAAAACTGTCGCATTTAGCAAGCCACCTTCTTCGAAATACCATTCCAGTGCCATATCAGCTTGGTCGGAAAATACAGGTTCAATATTTGGATTTCCACTGATATCCATAGTAAACAACCCAGATTGCGCATTATCTGTAGTTAATGGGGCCAGTTGATCGAGAGTCGGACGAGATAGGGATTGCGCCGCGGCAGCCCGCAAAAGCAAGTCATCAGTAATATGAAAACCAAAATTGATTGCTGGCAGAATTTTACTGTAACTACCATTTGCGGTTTGTGCCGCGCTATCGGAGTATTCGACGTCCCAAGAAGGGTTCGACGAGTCTGGATTAACAATCTGAATTGATTCGATATTGTTGTAAGAATACATAGCCGTGACTTCGGTTTTTACCCAGCGAAGACCGGCATTGGCAAACCATCGATCACCTTCAAAATTAGCTTGTAAATATAATGCGGTTGTATCTTCTTCAATATCATAAGAATTAACTGGGTTGTAAATAGGCTCCCAGAGCTCAGATTCATTTTCTCCAAACGTACGTTCATTGCCAAGGTAATCAACAATTGTCATTCCATCAGAAGCCGCTAGGCCAGCAGCATAATCTGGGATGCTAAAAATCGGAAAAGAACGGGGAATATTCGCCCCTTCACCAGCAAACAGATTATCGTACGGAAAGTCACGAACCACATCCGCACCCACTTCGCCAAACGTAAACGGATAACCACAGTAGTTACAAGCACCATATTCGTAGTTATCGTAAGCCGTATTGGTTTTATTGCGACTAGTATAAGCAGCCCCAAAGTCCAACGACACAAGTACATCATGGTCAAAGCTCAATTCACTATCCAAAGAAAACCCGGTAACCGTATCTTTGATATCACTTCCATCTCTTGCCGCCCAATGGGGGGAAAAGTCGTCATTCCCAAAATCATTGGAACTACGGCCTTCGGTCCAAGTCGGGATATAATCCGGCAAACCACCATTATTAAGTTCATAATGACCGCTATGTGCACCAGGAGCCCCTGCTACGACAAAAGTATTTTTACCACCTGAATCACGCTCTGATTGAGAGCGGTATACATCTGCTTCAACAATCAAATCGTCAGTTAATTGATACTTTGCATTTAAACCAAACAAAGATGTATCGACGGTACGGTGTTCGTCTAACGTCACAACCTCCATACTTACATCTGCTACGTCCATGGCAGTGATAACATTGCCATCTAGCACGATATTAGATAAACGATTTTGAGCCTCGCTTTCATCTGCCATGTAGAATGATTGCGTATAACCGGTGGAGTCTGCTTCCAACTTTGTAAGCATGATATCGACACCAACTTGCAACTTATTGTTTGGACGCCATTGCAAGTTTGAAGTAACACCAGTTCGTGAAAAATCAGTAGCATAAGAACCAAGCGCATAGGAGCCAGGAATGACTAAATTTTCTTCATTGGCGCTGATTATACCGTCAGCATTCACATCGTAGGACATTTCATCTTGTACACCAAAGACAAAGTTGTCGAACATATCATCAGCCCGCTCATTTCCGTTTGCGTGAGTTACACCGACAATAAAGCCTAAAGTTTCGTCATCTGTTGTTGTGCTATAAATAGCATTAAACTTTTTTCCCACCTCCTCAGATAAATCATTGTAATCTGCAGTGGCAGAAAACACCCCGTGTTGCCCTGGATTATCGAGTGCTTTAGCTGATTTCAAATTAACAGCTCCACCGATACTTCCTTCAATTCCTTTAGCTTCAACGGTTTTCCAGACATCGGCACCATTGATCATTTCTGAAGGAATAACGTCAAACGCAAAATTACGTCCTCCATCATCGGTGGCAAGAATACGGTTATTAAGGGTTACAATACTAAATTCTGGACCTAATCCGCGAATATTGACATATTGCGCTTCTCCCCCTCGAGTCCGACTAACGGTGATACCTGAAATGTGTGAAAGGGAGTCAGCCACGTTATCATCGGGGAAACGCCCTAACTCTTCAGCCGCAATCGAATCGACTAAAGATTTCGCATTTTGTTTTATGGAAACAGATTTTTCTAAACTACCTCGAACTGCTGTCACAACGATGACTTCAGTACTGTCATCACTTTGCTGAGCGCCAACTTGTGGCGCACTTAGCCCTAAAACTACCGCGCACGCCAAAGTTGATTGTCTAAATATTTTGGTTTTGTGTTTATTCATGAGTATCACCTTGTCACCTGATATATGGAAACGACATAGTTTTTATTTTTTATTTGAACTACACCAAGCCGTCTGTCAGAAACAATATTGGCTATCAATGAAACCATTGTCAATACAAAATGAAACATAAAAAAGCAATTATTTTGTAACCCTTTAGTTTAAAAGCAAATAAACGACACAAAAACAACAAAAACAACCATCAAAATCAGACAAACTGAAATTTAATGTAACTTTTATGTTTACATACCATCCTTTATCCACCATAATTTTGCCAAATATAGGCTATACCCATCGAAAATGGAGGTAAAATGAAAGTATTATTAGATATGGTAAAGCAGCAAAAAAAAGGGGTATGCTCTGGAGTATACGCGGTCTGCACCTCTAACCCGTTAGTAATAGAAGCTGCAATGCAACATGTTTTATTACATAATGAAACCTTATTACTTGAGGCAACGTCTAACCAAGTTAACCAAGATGGCGGATATACCGGCATGACGCCTAAAGACTTTCGTAAAATGGTACTTGCTATGGCCAATCGTGTCGGTCTTAATGAACATAGAATTATACTGGGTGGCGATCATTTAGGTCCCAATTGCTGGCAGCATCTTGACGCTGAAGAGGCAATGCAAAAATCAGAAATACTAATTGATCAATATGTTCGCGCTGGTTTTGGCAAAATTCATTTGGATTGTTCAATGTCTTGTAGTGATGATCCTATTCCTTTGGGTGATCATGACGTTGCTAAAAGGGCTGCAAGACTCTGCTTAGTTGCAGAAAAAGCATGGAAAGATTCAGGTAGCGAAGCGCCAGTTTATGTAATTGGAACGGAAGTACCTGTACCCGGTGGAACTCAAGATGATTCAGAAGAATTGGAATTAACCTCTGTTGAAGATGCCAACACGACGATAGCCATCCATCAGAAAACCTTTGCAGAAGCTGGATTGTCTTATGTTTGGCCGAGAATTATAGGCTTGGTAGTGCAACCTGGTGTTGAATTTGGCTTGCACAAAATTGATGCTTTTATACCAGAGAAAGCCCATGACTTGAGTGAAATGATTAGCCATCACGAAAATATGGTATTCGAAGCCCACTCCACAGACTATCAAACACAACAACATTTGACGGATTTAGTGTCAGCACATTTTGGAATATTAAAAGTAGGTCCATGGCTGACTTTCGCGTTCCGAGAAGCTTGTTTTGCATTGGAGTGTATTGAGCAAGAATGGATAGCCGCTAATGATTGGAGTAATCTGAAAAACACCCTATTAACAGCGATGCATACAAACGATAGTTACTGGAAAAAATATTACTCGCAAGACAGCCGACAACAGGAATTGGATTGCAAATACAGTTTGAGCGACAGAATAAGATATTACTGGCCTGATAAAAATGTGGATAAAGCGCTTTCACAATTAATAGAAAATCTTGAACAGAACCCGCCGCCACTCACACTTATCAGTCAATATATGCCTGAGCAACACAATGCCCTAATTGCCGGTGAAATTGATAACTCAATTAAAGGGTTTATATTTCACAAAATATCTTTAGTACTAAAACAATACTCTGCCGCCTGTAACCCGCAGCCAGTCAATTGATCAAGGAATTCAGCAAACTATGAATTATCTAAACTTTTCCGAAGAAAAATTAGCACAATTAGACGGCTATTGGACAGCCAAAGAAATCAGTCAACAACCAGAATGCTGGCAAGCAACTTTGAAATTGCTGCAGTCTCAGCAACAACAAATAGAAGCTTTTTTGACCCCTATATTAAACAAGCCGAACATTCGCATTATCTTTACCGGTGCAGGAACATCAGCCTTTGTTGGCCAGTGCGTCACTCCCATTGCAATGCACGAGTTGAATAAACGAGTGGAAGCTATTCCAACCACTGACTTAGTGTCAAACCCTTCAGAATATTTTCAGGCTAAGGTGCCGACACTACTTGTTTCTTTCGCACGTTCAGGAAACAGTCCGGAAAGCGTTGCAGCATTGGAATATGCCGACCAACTTGTTGACGAATGTTATCAGTTAGCCATAACTTGCAATAGTGATGGTGAACTTGCGAAGCGCTGTGAAGGTAATAATAAACTCGCGTTATATCTACCTGAACAAACAAATGATCGCAGTTTTGCCATGACTTCTAGTTTCAGTTCTATGTTGCTTAGTGCACTTTATTTATTCTGTCCAACTCACAATTTCGAAACCGGACTTAACGAGGCTGTTGCTGCAACGACAAAACTTTTAAATAACCAAATTTTACCCCTATCGAAATTGGCGGATAAAAAATTCAGCCGTGTAGTGTATTTGGGTAGTGGTACTTTTAAAGGCTTAGCACAAGAAAGTGCGTTAAAATTGTTAGAATTAACCGACGGTCAGACTATGGCGTGTTTTGACTCCCCCTTAGGATTTCGCCACGGGCCTAAAGCAATGATAGATGCAAATACCTTGGTTATTGTGTATATCTCCAATAATCCACTCACGCGGCAATATGATCTTGATTTAGTGAATGAATTACAGGCTGATGATGAAGCAGGGCATGTTCTCACCATACGAGCAGATTCAATTCCAATGATCCCTCAAGAAAATGAAATTGTGTTTGATAACATGGCAAGGCTATCGGATCGTTTTTTGCTTTTACCCTTTATTGCTTGCGCCCAAGTGTTTGGTTTTTTCAACGCGCTCAGTGTGGGGAACAAGCCTGATAACCCAAGCGCTTCAGGAACCGTAAATCGAGTAGTAAAAGGTGTGAATATTCACACTCTGTAATCTAGTTAATTGTTTCTCAGGAGATAACCATGTTTTTAGGTGTAGATGGTGGCGGGACAAAGACGGCATTTGTGTTAATCAACGCTCATGGTGACGTTCTAGCCAGTCACCAAGAAGCCACGTGCTACCACGTTGAAGTGGGTATTGAAGGTGCTAAAACCGTCATAGCGAAAGGTATATACGCATTACTTTCAAAGGCTGGTAAGACAGTTAATGAACTAGAATATGGTTTCCTGGGATTGCCGGCGTTTGGCGAAGATAGTGGAGTAGATCCAATTTTAGCAACGCTTCCCTCTAACATACTCCCGCAACAAAACTATCAGTGCGATAATGACATGGTCAATGCATGGGCTGCAGCCTTTGCAGGCCAAGATGGTATTAACATGATCGCTGGCACAGGCTCCATTGCTTACGGTAAACGTAACGGTAAAAGTGCAAGATGCGGCGGTTGGGGAGAACTATTCAGTGATGAAGGCTCTGCCTACTGGATTGGTCGAAAAGGACTGATGCTGTTTTCACGTATGAGCGATGGACGAGATATAAAAGGTCCACTTTACTATAAGTTAAAAGAAACCTTTAATATTATCAACGATCTGGATATGTCGGCATTAGTGCTAACTAAATGGCAAGGCTCTAGAGGGAAAATAGCACAAATATCGACTCTTGTGTTTGAAGCAGCTTTAGAAGGTGACTTGTTGGCTAAACAGATCTTTAGTGATGCAGGTAAACAGCTAGCTGAAATAGTTGAGGGAACCCGTAAAGCATTACAATTTTCAAGCGATGAAGAGGTCAAAGTTAGCTTCTCCGGCGGTGCATTTAGCGCTAGCGACATTATCACTAAGCCCTTTTCCGAAGCATTACAGGGGTTTTCAGACACATACCATATCCAAAGACCAGAATTTCCACCTGATATAGGTGCCGCAATTTATGCAGCAAAGCTATCGGGAAAAGCACTTTCTGCTGTGGCCCTAGAGCGTTTGAAAAAGAAGTAAACTGAGCTTAGTCGAATGATATAACTTCAACGGGCTAAAGCCCGTTCTACAATTAAAAGGCTTCAAGTACATCGTCGCTTTCGTTGACGGGCTAAAGCCGTTCCATAATTAAAAGGCTTCAATTACATCTTCGCTTCCGTTATCGAACTAAAGCCCGTTCTATAATTTAAATCTAACCTAACTGACACTTAAACATTTAAAAACGCCGGAAGTGAAACTTATTGAAACAAATGAACAGTTACCAATTTCACTTATCTGCCTCTGAAAATCGATATTATAAAATAATTTTGAGAGTCTTCGTTTAATCTCTCTAACGCATACAGAGTAAGCCCAAAAAACCTACCAACACTTTTATTCACAGGCATTTCAGGCTATATTTCGCTCAAAATAAAAATGTGAAATCTTCAATTTATGCTATTAAAAATGTTGCAATTAAGCCTCAACCACATTTCATTGTGTTACATTTTGTTTAAAAAACGTTGAAAGTTAAATTAAAGTTGGTTATCGTTTCGTTAGGTTTGTTTTTGTTTACATCACCATAATACAAAAGAGGGCTTCATGAATACTCACTTTAACAAGACATCGTTAGCAATTGCCGTGGCGTTGATTTGTACTAATGTCCACGCACAAGACTCAATTGATAACACAACTGACGAAACTGAAGTCATAACGGTTACATCGGCCCAAGCTAGCTTAATCAAAGCTTTAGATCTTAAGCGCTCTAGTGATTCAATCGTTGATGGTATCACAGCTAAAGAACTGGGGATTTTTCCGGATGCCAATGTTGCAGACTCGCTATCTCATATTACTGGGGTAACAATTGACAGAACAAGCGGTGGTGAAGGCAAAGGCGTTAATATTCGCGGTTTGGGTCCTGAATTTAGTATTGTAACCATTAATGGTCGTATTATGGCAACCGATCAAAGCGGCCGTGAATTCGCTTTTGATGTCTTACCATCAGAAGTCATTTCAGAGGCTTGGGTACATAAGTCTGTTAAGGCTTCAACGCTTGAGGGCAGTATAGGTGGGGCAATTGATTTACGAACGGCCCGTCCTTTTGATAACAAAGGGTTACAAGGATCGTTCTCAGTTGAGGGCAATTATGGTGATAAAGCCGATAAAAACGGCTACAAATTTACCGCGGTAAGCAGCAACACTTTTGCTGACGAAACAATGGGCTTTCTTTTTTCTGCTTTATACAGCAACACACCGACACGAACGGACTCACTCTCAGATTTGAATTATGGGGTCAATTGGGGTTGGGATCATGACAATAGCGATGGTGGTGTGGTTAACTGGCAAGATGCTTCTAACGAATTAATCATTCCTAATGTTGTCGCCTATACCGCACAAATTGAAGAAAAGAAACGTATGGCATTCTCCGGTGCCTTCCAGTATCAACCCAGTTCAAAGGTTGATATTAATGCAGACTTTCTTTGGACTCGCTTAGACGCGCCATCTCAAGGTTATACCGAGTCATATTATTTGGTAGGTCAAGCGTCGAGTTGGCGTGATGCTACCTTTGGCGGAATTGCAACTGAGCTAAACCCAGAGGGAACAATGGTCACTGGCATGACCATGGATAACCTGATTCCAGAATTAGTGACCATAACCGAACATCGTGTTGTAGATACTTATCAAGTCGGTTTAAATGGAAAGTTTCAAGTAAACGATAACTTTACTGTAACCGGTGACGTATACCTTTCTAATGCTAAACGCGACGCCGGCGGTAAAGATAAGTTTGTTGTAGCCCACGGCATAGGTGGGGTGCCAAACACGGCTACTTTTAGCTTGACAGAAGGCGGCTTACCTAACGTTATAATAGATTTTGCGGATGATGCAATTAGCTCTGTTGGTGACTTAGTTAACGACAGTCAGTTCGGACCCCATTATTCCCAAACCAATGGAGTGAATATTGAAGATGAAGTTATTGGGGGGTCACTTATAGGCGAGTTGTTTTTAGATATGCCGATTGTTTCAAGTATTGAATTTGGTGCTGTTTATAACAAACGTAGTAAAGATCGTGTGAAAATAGACAATCAACATGCACAAACACTATACAGTAATGCGCCTTTTACTTTCGCAGATACGGGTGTTGATGTTGTGCAAGGCTTTCCGATAGATGATTTTTTAAGTGATGTTTCAGGCGATTTTCCACGACAATTTGTAGGATTTGATATTGATGCTTATCAAGCAGCTTTAGAAGCCTCAGATAACAATCCGGATGTCATTAACCGCTTTACAGGAGAGGTTTACCCCGACGGATATTCAGATGCAGATGAAGGACGTTTCAATCCAAACGAATCTTTCGAAGTTGTCGAAGATACAAAATCCTTTTTCGTTCAAGGTAACCTGTTTGGTGAAATAGCGGGCATGGAATGGTCAGGTAATGCTGGTTTACGCTATGTTAACACTGATACCACGTCAAATGGTTGGCTTTGGGAAATCGAAAAAGTCAGTGCGCCAGCCGCTTGGGTGTGGGTAGTGGAACACTATGATCCGGTTGCGATCTCAGTGGAAAATAGTTATTCCGAATTACTCCCCTCTGTCAATTTCGCTATTGAATTATCGGACAACTTACTTCTGCGTTTATCTTATGCCGAAGTAATGGCCAGAGCTTCGTTAAACCAATTATCAACCCAAGTGGACGATGGCTCAGCAGCATGGGGGGAGTTTACTCTAAATCGAGTGGGAAACCCTAAGCTATCGCCGGTAAAAGCCAAACAATCTGACGTATCCATAGAATGGTACTTTTCAGAGGGATCCGCATTAACGGCTGCAATTTTCCAGAAAGACATCAAGGGATTTGTACAAGATTGGCAAAACGTTTATCCCACTGAGGAAGATCAAGCAAATCGCCCAGTTTACCCAGTAGAAAATCCACAACCTTGGATAGAAACTGGATACGTCGATACTCCATTTAATGTGTTCGAACCCAAAAACTTAGATACCGCTAAAGTCCTTGGTTATGAGTTTTCACTGCAACATTTCTTTGAATCTGGTTTTGGTATTAATGCAAACTACACCTACATAGATACAGAATCGTATCAAGACGGAACAAAAATAGGGGTATTGGCGGGAATTCCAGATACTTCTTATTCACTAAATCTAATGTATAACACCGATAATCTGAGCTTGAGTCTATCGGGCTCGCATACTGAAAGTTTCATTCTGAGTCATTGGTCCCCCCTTAATTTAGTCAGTGAAACTCCATACAAAGGAACGGCTGATCCAATGACTTGGGTATCGGCTTCAGCTACGTATTCATTTAGTAGTAATTTAGAAGCCTATGTGCAACTAGATAACTTATTAAATGACAATTGGCATAGCTATAACGGCACTAGTAGCGTGCCAGGTTCATACTCAGAATGGGGTCGCAAGGTGTTTGTCGGCGTTCGCTACAAATTATAAATAGCAATTAGTTCAAGCTCCGAAATGGCTCATTTGCATTCGTGTAAGTGGGCCTTTTTTTATCGTTTTGTTAAAAAATTAAATTAACGATTTCTCACCTACCCATATAGAAATGTCTGTCGTTTTTACATCAATATTCTAAATATTGATTTCACAACGAATCAGATTGAGTCTCCAATACCTGCTCTTCGAAATTGAGAGTATCTACCCTTTGTAAATTGCCATTCTCGCTTACGTTCTTTCCTGTAAACTGCAACACAGCAACCAATACGACTAAGCTAGCTGCTTAATTACCTGTGTCAAACTGGTAAATATGTATTGTTAAGAAGCATCTGCCAAACCAATCGATAGTGCAAAAAACAGTCAATAAGAATACCCTTGGGTCTCAAACAAAAAAGCTGCTATGTTCAATCTGGACTACAATTTTCAGTTCAATTGATGACTTTTAAAATACGCGCGCGAATAAAACAGGATTTTTTATGACCAAATTAAACACAGTATTGATAACGGGAGCATCAGAAGGGATTGGCAGGAGTTTCGCCGAAACCTTTGCCAAACACGGACACGATCTGGTTTTAGTGGCTCGTAATCAGCAAAAGTTAAATGAATTATCGATTTATTTAAATGCAAAATATGCTGTGACTTGTCATGTATATCCCACTGACTTAAGCCTTAAACATAGCGCACAAAAGTTATATGAACAGTTAATGACCGATAAAATAGAAGTCGACATTTTGGTCAATAACGCAGGCATGATGCAAATAGACCCCATTCAACAAGCGGATGTAGATACGCTTAACAACTTAATTCAACTGAACATTCAAAGCCTAGTCAATATGACCCGCGTATTTGTTGGCCCTATGATTGCGAAGGGCGAAGGCCGAATAGTCAATGTAGGCTCTATAGCCAGCTTTATGCCGACCCCAAGTTTTAGTGCATATGGTGCAAGTAAAGCATTTGTTTTGTCGTTCAGTGAAGGGATTTCAGAAGATCTTAAAGGTACCGGCGTAACTGTGACTTGCGTGTGTCCGGGGATTACTGAAACTAAGATGTTGAGTGGCGCCCATGGCGTTGAACAGTACATCCCAAGTTTTCTAAAAGCACAACCAGATTCCCTCACCAACGACGCCTATAAAGCTATGATGAAAGGTGACGTGGTATTTCTAGATAAATTGGCCAATAAAATGTTAGTCCAGTATGCCACCCATTATCCACGCTGGATGGTACGGCGTATCAATGGCTTATTTCGTAGATTTACCCTTTAAATTTAAAGGGTACTAAAAATTTGACCTATACTTCTCGAAGTTTTAGTGAAGTATTTTGATAGGAGAAAGTTATGCAAAATCCAGTTGGTTGGTTTGAAATTTATGTCGACGACATTAAGCGTGCTAAGGCATTTTATGAAAAAGTATTTGATGTAGAGTTGGAGGCGTTAAGCGATCCTAGTGATGGCAGTGTAGAGATGCTCGCTTTCCCATCTGACATGGAAAAATATGGCGCATCAGGCGCACTCGTGAAGATGTCAGATTTTCCTGCTGGCGGAAATAGTACCTTAGTCTATTTTTCCTGTGATGACTGCGCAATAGAAGGAGCTAAAGTTGAGAGTGCCGGAGGACAGGTTCAACGGCAAAAAATGTCGATCGGTGATTACGGATTTATAGTGCTTGCGATAGATACGGAAGGCAATATGTTCGGGTTGCATTCCATGAGCTAAAACCCATGCCACATGAACTCTCCCTGTAGGCGGCTGCTTTAGCCCCGCGAGAACATACAAGATTCCATGGCCTAAAGGCCATGCTACGATATTTCTATTGTAGGCGGCGGCTTTAGCCCCGCGAGAACATACAAGATTCCATGGCCTAAAGGCCATGCTACGGTATTTTTATTGTAGGCGGCTGCTTTAGCCCCGCGAAAGAAGACAAGCCTCCCATGGGCTAAAACCCATGCTACAAAAGCTGGATGAACGCCCTCCCCGTAGGCGGAGCTTTCGCTCTGCCCATAACATTGTAAAACCCATGGGCAGAAAACCCACTCATCAAAACTAATACCAATTCAGCAAAAAATATATTTATCTTAAAGATAAATTTTTTTTGTTTCACAGCCCGTTAGGAAGTTGCAATGATAACTCCACTCAAACAGAGTCAGGATGGAGCGAGTTCTATTCTGTCATGCAATGAGTAATGAATATTTAACTGGTGAGCTAAAATGAGCAAAGATTACAGACGCGAAAAAGAAGACTTTGATAATTCAGACTGGATGTATAGTAATTCTGACGCGCCGCACAAAAGTAAGCGTATGAATGATATTGAAAGGCGTAAACGAGACAGTAAAAAGTTGAGTCGAGAGCGAGATAGACAATCTCAATATCATTAAGCTAGAAAGATTAAGCAGGCCATAGGGCTTGCTTAATCGGCATATTTAAAGTATTAAACGGGTAACCTAGTCAAATTCGTGAATTTGTTGTGGATATCCGTTTCCTTAGTACTTTTTTGGAAGTTGCTAATACACGCCATTTTGGTAAAGCAGCTGACAACTTATACCTCACTCAATCTGCCGTTAGTGCCAGGATTAAATTGCTCGAAGAGTATTTTAATACAGCCTTGTTTATTCGTAATCGAAATAGTATTCAACTTACTCCAGCTGGTGAACAGCTCATTCCTTACGCGAAACAACTGTCGGCAAAACTGCTAGAGGCAAAACAAGCATTAAATCATAAAAGCGTCAGATTTTTGAGTGTGGCAACCACTCCGAATGCATTCTATTTAAGTCTTGATAAGATCCTCTGCGAGGTCGCTCATCAATTTCCTGAGATATCGCTTCGAACAGATTTAGGAAACACTGAATTGTTGTCTAGGCAACTACATGAACGCACCATAGACATGGCCTTCACCACAGAACCGCTTAAACTGGATAACGTTGAAACCAGTCAAATAGCAGAAATCCCCCTGCGTTTTTTTGCCAAACCCAATAGCCAAGATTTGGAAGAATATGTTCACATTGAGTGGAGCCATAAAGTCACAGACAATGTTTATCAACAATTCCCCCAATGCCGAAATGCACGTTTAAAAACCAGCTCTTATCAAATAGGACTTGGGCAATTAAATAGTAGTGAAAAAGGCTGTACATTATTACCTGAAACAGGAAGCTACCCCGGATTGGTAAAATTGGATATTCCTTGTGATTTTAACGTGCGTATTTATCTGAATGTGATTGAAAATAACAATATTGAAGAACTCATTGCAGTAGTTAAATTTATCACAAACTCAGTTTCTGCAATAAGCTCCTAAAGGCCGCGCCCGATGGGCTGGATGAAATCCCCTCTCTGTAGGCGGGTGCTTTAGCCTCGCAATGTGTTTGAGATATTCCATGGCCTAAAGGCCATGCTACAGGGTTTCTATTGTAGGCGACGGCTTTAGCCCCGCGAAAAAAACAACCTCCCATGGCCTAAAGGCCATGCTACGGATTTGAATGTGTAGGCGCGTGCTTTAGCGCCGCGAAAAATACAAGCCTCCCATGGCCTAAAGGCCATGCTACGGGTTTGAATGTGTAGGCGGGTGTGATTATACTTTTTTAGGTAATGCCGTTATTTTTGTGAAACCTTCAGATTCAAGCTCGTCGTTAACACAATTTAAAACAAACTCTTGCTTGCTCAAATCGCCAGTACCATCTTCCGCGGCGACTTCAAGACAGTATTGCAGCATATCAGCAACGGTGTCTGGATCTGCTGCTTCTTGCGCATAAGAAACACTAGCAAAAATTGCAGTTACTGCTACGCCTAATAGCCATTTATTCATTGTTTTCTCCAATTCAATTAGGGAATTTAATCAGTCTAAAAAGTGGCTGAATTTTTATCCCATTCATTGATCTTTGCCAGCAAATTAATTTGCTCGTGAAGACAATAATTTTTCGTCAATGTACTAGGCTTTTATTGTTGTATTTGGCTATGGAACGTCTATATTTCGCTCACTTTTTTAAGGCTGTTAAAATGACTTTTTCAGCGTTTAAAAAATTCACATTTAAGGCTGAAATTAACAAATGTATAAATCGTTAGTCGTCGTTGACACGTTAGATGGGTTACCACAAATTGATGCAAATATAATCGATTTTGCTCAGTATTTGGCGGATTATCCTAAAGCTGGTGAACCCAAAACCAGAGTAATCAACTTATGTAATACATCGCTTTATTTGAGCGAGGGTTACTACTGTTCGTTACTGGCTGAAGCCCGTCAACATAAGGTGTTACCCAGCGTTAACTGTATTAACGATTTAACCGCATTAAATCGGCACGAATCAGTAGAAAAATCTGGACTAACACTAGCTAAGTCTTTCCTTCCTATGCAATTTGATAAGGAAGAAGTGGAAAT
Organism: Alteromonas sp. M12; assembly: GCF_037478005.1. Lineage (NCBI taxonomy): Bacteria > Pseudomonadati > Pseudomonadota > Gammaproteobacteria > Alteromonadales > Alteromonadaceae > Alteromonas > Alteromonas sp. M12. Next base: position 4,459,114 of record NZ_CP144164.1, read on the forward strand.
CTTGGTATTTTTTGGTTGGACCGAAAATGAAAGTTTCAAAAAGTTATCAAAACATGTGTTTGAACGTTATCCAGCGCCAATATTACGCCTAAAAATAAAGCCATCTGATAACTCTATTTGGGTGCAGGTATCGGTTATGGGCTGTAACGAGTTGGATGCGAAAACTTGGCCGGTGTTTATTCAGCGTTTGGAACATTACACCCAATCAACTTGGCGCAATCATTACAACAAGAAAAAATTCCGTTGGGACATGGCGATTTTAGTTAATGAACAGGAAAAAACACCTCCAAGTGACAGTAAGGCGTTGAAAAGCTTTATAAAGGCTGCTGAACAAGTGGGTATTCACGCGGAGCTAATTAACGCAAAACAAGCAACCAATATTGGTCAGTATGATGCTCTATTTATCAGAGAAACCACTGCGATCGATCACCACACCTATCGTTTAGCGCGCAAAGCTGAACAAGATGGTCTGGTAGTCATTGATGATGCGCAGTCGATTCTGCGCTGTTGCAATAAAGTGTTTTTACACGATGCATTTAGCTATAACAAAGTACCAGCTCCAAAAAGCAGTTTTGTGTCAAACGCACTTGATGAAACCTGCGAAAAGCTAGCCGCAGAATTTGGCTATCCAATCGTACTTAAGTTACCCGAAAGTTCGTTTTCAATGGGTGTGTTTAAAGTTGAGAACTTTGCCGAGCTAAAATTGAAATTAACCGAAATGTTGACTAAATCAGCGTTGGTTTTAGTCCAAGAGTACGTTTATACCGATTTCGATTGGCGTATTGGTGTGCTTAATGGCCGTGCTATTTATGCTTGCCGTTATTTTATGGCTCGCAATCACTGGCAAATATACAACCACGGCTCCAAAGCACATTTCTCCGGTGATTTTGAGACTTTGCCAACTTTCGAAGTACCCAAGCCCGTGTTAGATGCGGCGGTGAAAGCCAGTGCTATCGTTGGTAAAGGTTTATACGGAGTAGACATCAAACAGGTTAATAACCAGGTATATGTGATTGAAGTGAATGACAACCCCAGTTTGGAGTCGAAAGTGGAAGACCTTTATTTAGGTAAAGAGCTGTACATGATCATTATGCAAGAATTTGCGAATCGTCTTGAAGCGAGAGGTCGCTAAGTGAACGTTATGGTATCTAAACAACAAACGATGCCAATTTTAATAAGAGCAGCTGCAAATGAAGATTTGCAGCAACTGCTCGAATTGGAAAAACAGAGTTTCGATTCTGATCGGCTAAGCCGCCGGAGTTTCAGGCATTGGCTGAAATCTCCTACATGTGTATTTATTGTGGCGGTACAAGAAAACGCGTCGGAAAAATCTCAAGCAGCGATATTGGGTTATGGACTTGTGTTGATGCGCAAAGGTACTCGTTTGTGCAGGCTATATTCGATTGCCGTATCGAAACAAGCCAAAGGAAGCGGTTTGGGCAAACGTATATTGAGTGAATTGGAAAAAGAATCTGTTGAGCGCGGAAAATTGTTTATGCGTTTAGAAGTAGCCTGTGACAATGAAACGGCGATAAACCTTTATAAATCTTTCGGTTACCGATCTTTTGGTGTTTATCGCAACTATTATCATAACAGCGTAGACGCTTTGCGTATGCAAAAGCCGATTCACCAACGTTTAACTCAACAACGCTGGGCAAGTTACCCTTGGTATCGACAAACCACGGAGTTTACTTGTGGACCTGCAGCTTTGATGATGGCGATGAATAATCTCGATTCTGAGATGAACATGAACCAATCTTTAGAGTTAGATATTTGGCGACAAGCTACCACCATTTTCATGACATCTGGTCACGGTGGTTGTCATCCTATTGGTTTAGGCATAGCGGCAATGGAACGGGGTTTTGATGCCAAGGTATATGTAAATACAAAAGACACTTTGTTTCTTGATGGCGTGCGCAGTGAGCATAAAAAAAACATCATGCATGCTGTTGAAAAACGCTTTAAACAACGAGCAAAGGAAATTGGATTACCGATCCAATATAGCGCACCCAGTGTAGCAATGATCCAATCAGAATTAGCAGCAGGTTCGGTAGTGCTGAGCCTGATAAGTACCTATCAACTAGACGGTAAAAAGTCACCGCATTGGGTCACTATTACCCATGTGGATGATGACTGCTTATATTTCCATGACCCTGATCCAGATGACACCACAGAGGAAGTTGATAATCAGCAAATGGCAGATTGCCAACATATTCCGTTGGCGAAAGAAGACTTTAATAATTTGTCGGTATTTGGTAAGTCCAAATTACGTACAGCCGTTGTTATTAGTCGTGTAAATAAATAAGGAAAAAACATGACAAGCAATTTTTCATCTCAACTGATTGAAGTTAACTGCATCGCAGACACCCTTGAACTCAAGGCGATTCAAAGTCAGTTTGCTAAACACTTTGTGGTTAATCGTTACAGAGATGCGTTACATATAGATCTTCCTAAAGGTCATGTATTTATATTTGACTATGGGGTGGTTGTGACTTGGGGAATCAGTGCCGCTAAAAAGACTGATTTAATGGAAGACTTGAAGGCGTTTAATACCACAGGTCCAACTGAGCACTGGGAAGTTTACCAGTTTAATTTGGTCGATGATGCCAAGCTATCCATTTGCAATGACATCTTTACTTTAGGCGCGGCGAAAACTCACACTTTATTGGCCATAAGCCATGCTTTTGCGCAGTCACGTAAATTGGAAGTATTTGAATCTCAAGCGGAAAGTACGATTACCCATAATCGACATCTGGCAAAAGAACTTGCTACCACAGGTAATATCAAATTAAGCCGAAAAAAGCTGGCGATGCGACGAGGAGCGCTATTTCAAACTAAAAACGACATTATGTTGCGTTTTAGTTTATTGGATGTACCAGAATATTTTTGGGATTACCCTGCGACCCAAGAAGATTATTTGGCCGCAACCAAATATCTTGAACTGACTCAAAGAATTGAATTGCTCAACCTCAAGCTAGAAACTATTCATGAACTCTTTGAAATGCTGGCGGCGGAGCAAAACCATAAACATTCTTCATTTTTGGAATGGATAATCATCATCTTGATTGCGGTGGAAATTGTGCTTTTTTTCGTTCATTAACCGCAGGTTAGCGGTTAATCATAAAGGCCAAATACCTAACTGTATTTGGCCGTTTAAAGATATTTTTAGTTTAAAATTGATAGGTCATACCAACCCGAAAATTGGCATCATTATTCTCAAACCCAACGGAATCTTGAATGTCATGAGCAAGGGCGTTATCGATATTTAAGTGAGTCTGCAAATTATCCGATAACTGCCAATTTGCTGATACACCGTATTTAGCATATCCACCCAATTCAACTAATCCTGTGGGAATTGAACTATCTAAATACGCATCCCTCACATCTGCAAAAATTGAGATAGTCACGTCGTGCCACTGGGCATCTAAACTTGCACCGCCAGACCATTCAGGGCGTCTGCGCAACTGGCTTTGCTGGCCGTCAACCGTGATATCTACATAACTTACGTCAATTGACAGTTGCAGCCACTTTGTTAATTCAATATTACTGTTTAGCTCTACCCCTGAAGTTTCCACACTACTTCGATTGACTGAGGTAAATAGTTCAGCGTCAAAATCTACCAAATCAGTGAAATCATTTTCAAATAACACCAATGTAATTTGCCCCAGTTCAAAGACCCATTCCACGCCGAGTTCTTTATTGACACTGCGCTCTGGTTGCAACTCCGGATTGCCCACCAGCGGATGTGCCAAGGCAAAAAAGCTCGGCAATTTATAACCTTCGTTGTACACCGCAAACACATTTACATCATCAGAAAGATCATAATGTCCAGCGAATCGAACCGATGTTTCACTATCGAAGTTGTCAGCATCGTCATATCGCAATCCTAAATCTATAGCATAGTTATTTTGCGCATATTTCCCTTCAATAAAGGCACTTTGCGAATTCTGTTCTAATACAAAATCTACAGGTAGTTGAAATCCATAATCAAGAAAGCCAGTATTGCTGCCTTCAGCATCGCGTGCACTAACCCCAACCACAATGGTAGTTTGTTGATTTAGCTGATGATTCACAAACAATTCAATTTCAGAACGAGTGAACTGTGAATCAATAACACTAGCAGGCACACCTGATTGCACTCCTTCGGCGATACCTGGGTGATCTGATGACTCCTGACGATCCAACCAAGACAGGTTAAGATTAACAGCCAACGATGGTTCTAACTGAAGCGTATTGTTTAAGCCCACCAGCCACTGCTCGCTGTTGCGTTGTTCGGCTACCTGAGGCATTGCATAAAGCTCTCCACCGGAATCTTCAGCAAAACTCAGGTTTTCATTGTCACTGTAAGTGACTAACAGTCGGTGATTTTGTTTAGTGTTGGCAAAAGCGACTTTAAACAGACCTTGCTGACTGTTAGCCGTGGCAAAATCAGAAGCTTCCCTTTGCCTAGAAGATAGACTCGCCAACACCGAAACACCATTCGCGTAAGCATGGGAAAGATTTAAACTCCCGTTAACCTGTTTATCGCTGCCAACTTCCAAATTAATCGCTGGCGCAGCTTGCTCTCGAGTAATAATATGAATCACTCCGCTGATGGCCTCACCACCGTAGATGGCACTGATGCCACCGTGATAAACCTCAACTCGCTCGATACTTTGCGGGTTTATTTGGCTAAAATCGAAACCGCCCCCACGACTATTTGTTGAGTCATTAACCGCAACACCATCAATTAGAACCAAAGTGAAATTAGATTCGCCTCCACGCACAGATACAAAGGAAACACCACCAGCAACACCGTTCTCAGCAATAACGATATTGGGAATGCGATTCAGAAGGTCGAGTGTGGATGCAGGGTTGATAGCATCAATTTGCTCTCTAGATAAGCTGGAAAAACTGCCCGCTGTATTATCAGCTAGTCGCGTACCCGTAACCTGCAGTGTTTCCACATTTTGTTGGGCCAAAACCGATATTGAAGACACTGACAGGGAAAACAGCGCCGCAATGCAACAAAATCCGTACTTCAGATTCACTTGAATTATCCTTGATATTGATAGAAGAAATTAATTTAAGGGAGGCGATTCTAAATGCTTTTACTGACGCAATCACCTTTATTTATCGTTTTTATTGCGTTGTTCATCGGCCCGAATATACGTTCATTCCATGGCCTAAAGGCCATGCTACGGGATTTCTATTGTAGGCGGCGGCTTTAGCCCCGCAATGCGTTTGAGATATTCCATGGCCTAAAGGCCATGCTACGGGGTTTTGTATTGTAGGCGGCGGCTTTAGCCCCGCAATATGTTTAAGATATTCCATGGCCTAAAGGCCATGCTACAGGGTTTTGTATTGTAGGTGGCGGCTTTAGCCCCGCAATGTGTTTAAGATATTCCATGGGCTGAAGCCCATGCTACAGGGTTTTGTATTGTAGGTGGCGGCTTTAGCCCCGCAATGCGTTTGAGATATTCCATGGGCTGAAGGCCATGCTACGGGGTTTTGTATTGTAGGCGGCGGCTTTAGCTCCGCAATATGTTTGAGATATTCCATGGCCTAAAGGCCATGCTACGGGGTTTTGTATTGAAGGCGGCGGCTTTAGCCCCGCAATGTGTTTGAGATATTCCATGGCCTAAAGGCCATGCTACACAGACGTCGGCACAATATTCAGGATTGGGCGGTGCGATACTCGCTAATTGATTCTTTTAAGACTTGTGCAGCGGATTGTAAGAATAAGCAGGCTAAAGCTAGACCGATCACGATATCTGGCCAACCGGAGCTAGTTAACCAAACCCCAACACCAGCAAAAATAACTGAAATATTGGCGATAATGTCATTGCGTGAACATAACCATACCGAACTCATATTAATGTCTTCCGCGCGGTGTTTCCAAAGCAATGCCAAACATACACCATTGGCTAATAAGGCGATGAAACCAAACAGGCTTATCGCTTCATATGTGGGTGAATGAGGAACTATGATACTGTAAATTGCTTGGGCTAAAACAAATAAACCAAATACAGCCATAATCGAGCCTTTAAACATGGCGGATATGGCTTTCATTTTTGCCCCGCGAGCAATCACATAAATGCTAAAAATGTAAACCATTGCATCGCCCAGCATATCTAAAGAATCTGCAATTAACGACACTGAATTTGCCATCAACCCAGCAGTCAATTCCACAACAAACATGATCGCATTGATAGCCAGCACTATCTTTAACGTCTTACCTTGTTTATCCCTGAGCGCTTCTATTTCACAGGATTTTTCACTGCAGCAATTGGCCATTCTATTCCCTGTCAGTTTATTAGATGCTAAGTCGGCTATTTTGCGGGACATGGCGCTATCAAGCAACCCCAAATAGCCGTTAGCGTCTTAAACTACAAACGCTGTGCTTTAATTTCCTTAGCACAATAATCCACAGCCCTAGCAGTTAACGCCATAAAGGTGAGTGATGGATTAACCACACCTGAAGAGCAATATGCCGAACCATCAGTGACAAATAAATTAGGAATGTCATGACTTTGGCAATATTGATTTAATACAGAGGTTTTCGGATCTCGTCCCATTCTCGCGGTGCCAACTTCATGAATAGCAATACCTGGAGCACGGTGGGGTAAATCATAGCTAGTGCCGCTTTTGACATTAGTACATCCACCAGCCCGTAACATTTCAGCGCCCATTTCGGCGGCGTCATCCATCATAGCTTTTTCATTTTCTCGATATTGCACGTTAAAGTTAATTAGTGGCATCCCCCACTTATCTTTTTTACTTGGGTGTAATGACATTTGATTATCAAAATGTGGCAACATTTCCCCTTGCGCAGAAAAATCAACGCCCCATTTACCCGGTTGAGTTAACTGATCTTTAAACTCACTGCCAATGCCATCTTGTTGGCTTTTGCCACGCCAATCAGCGCGATAGGTATTAATGCCATAGGCGAACCCGCGCAAATAGCCCTTACGGTATAACTCAGGTCTGGTTTGGAAATTTGGCATATAACAAGATGAAGGCCGTCGGCCTTTATAATACTCGTCCTCAAAACCTTCAATATCCCCAGTGGCGCGGGCATTATAGTTATGATCCATTAAGTAGTGGCCTAACACACCTGACGAATTAGCAATACCATTAGGAAATTTCTTAGAAGTAGAATTGAGCATAATTTGGGTACTACCAATGGTACTTGCACACAAAAACACCACATCGGCGAAGTACTCACGGGTAGACAGATCATCGTTGTCGATCACTCTAACCCCAACAACCCGATTGCGTTTTTCATCATATATTAAGCTATGTACAACACTATTTGCGGCAATACTCAAATTATTGGTTTTTGCTGCTGCTGGCAAAGTTGAGCTTTGTGTCGAGAAATAGGCCCCAAACGAACAGCCTTTTTGGCATTCATTACGGGTCTGACATTGCACTCGCCCCTGAGATAGATGCAAAGTAGTGGGTTTAGTCAGGTGAGCCGTTCGTCCCATTATTAAATTACGTCCGGGAAAGGCCTTCTCTATTGCTGCTTTCAACGCTTTTTCTGGGCCCGTCATAGCAAAGGGCGGTAAAAATTCACCATCGGGTAGGTTAGACAAATTCTCTTTGCTACCACTGATGCCAGCAAAGGTTTCAACATAAGAATACCAATCTGCAATATCTTGATATCGAATCGGCCAATCATTACCAACCCCATCACGTTTGTTAGCTAAAAAATCGTCTTCACACATGCGATAACTTTGCCGATGCCACAACAAAGATTTACCGCCTAATTGATTTGCCCGTATCCAGCGAAAATCAGTACCATCAGCTGTTTCATAGGGGAGATCGCGGTCATTGCCAAAAAATTGTTTAGTACCATCGTGAAATGCATAACAATCTTTTTGAATTTTGTATTGTTGTTCAATTAGCAGATTATCTACTTTGCTACGATTTTCATAATCCCAAACCGGCTTACCTTCAGCGACATAATCTTTGCGGTGTTCAACCACTCGGCCACGTTCGATCATCAGAGTTTTGAAACCCCGTTCACAAAACTCTTTCGCTGCCCAACCACCGGTAATCCCAGAACCCACAACCAATACATCAAATTTTTCATTTTGTTGTTTTATATAAATATCTTTATTCACGTCATTTCCTAGCGATTTTTTTGTTCGAACAAAAAACTATGTCAGTATCAAACTAGCTCAATAATAAGCAAAACTGCCCCACGATTTGTCATCCTCTTTTAAAGGAATAACACTAAAACCGCCTGGCACAGGGTCGTATCGAAGAATTTTGCTTGCACCTTCTTCTGATGTGAAATAGCCAAATATAATCAGTGACTTAAGAAACTTAAACTGATTTTTTTGTGGTAGGGAAAAGCCTTGCATGGCTTCAATAGCTTGTAATAATTCAGCTTGCTTTTGAGCATCAATTTGACTGAATGATTGCTTAAAATTTGCCATTGAATATTGGTCTATTTGGGTAATAATATCCAAGCACACTTGCTGCTCTTTTTCACTGTGACAGCGAAATAGTTGGTGGTCGACAAATCCGTGGCAATCTAAATCTGCACCGCTAGGAGTGTCAGTTCGCGGTAAAATCGTGTTAGCGATATGCTTTAATGTCAGCATGGTGGGTTTATCAAACAACACTCCTGCAGCGTCTAAATCCCCAGTTCTAATCTGAAATCCCATTGCCACGTTAAGATTCGAGCCATATACCAGAGCAGTGGCCGTGGTCAGTCCCATTGCACGGACAAGGTGCTGCACAAACTTGCGTCTTTGTGGTTGGCTTAGTTTAGTTGGTTTCATCGGAGGCTCCCGCTTCGTTATTGATTGCGATTTTTTCGTTTTTGAATGCCAGCATAAATAGTAAAAATACCGCTAATGCGAATACCGCTGGGAATAACCAAATATTGAACCAGTCGTGGCCAATGTCAGTAGCATACGAATCGGCTATTTTGCCAGCTATCCAGAAGCCAACTAACATACCAATCCCATAGGTTGCTAAGGTAATTAGACCTTGTGCCGCATTTTTCACTTTAGCTCCGGCTTTGGAGTCTGTGTATATTTGTCCAGAAACAAAGAAAAAATCATAACAAACACCGTGTAACGCAATACCGACTAAGAGTAAGGCAATTCCACTGTCGGCATCTCCATAGGCAAATAACACATAGCGTAAAACCCATGCCAGCATACCGATCAATAAAGTAATTTTAATACCGAAGCGGTTTAAAAAGACCGGTAGTATTAGCATAAATACGACTTCGGAAACCTGTCCTAGCGTCATTTTCCCGGTCGCATTCGCGACCCCAATTTCAGTCAAAAATGGGTTGGCATTTTGATAATAAAAAGCCAAAGGTATGCAAATTAAAATAGAAGATATAAAGAACACTAAAAAGTTTTTATCTTTCAATAATGCGAGGGCATCAAGTCCCAAGATCTCTTTCAATCCCATTCGTTCACCAGCACTTTTCGGTGGCGTTTTCGGTAGCATGAAACTAAACAGCCCCAAAACTAGAGATGCCGCTGCGCACAATAAAAATGTATTGCCGAGCATTCCTTGTTGAATTGCTTCTTTTCCATCCCAAGCAAATAAATAACTAATCGATAAACCAGCCACAATCCACCCTATAGTGCCCCACACCCTAATTTTGCCAAACTGTTTTGACGGGTCACGCATTTGCGAAAACGCCACCGAATTAACTAAGGCTAAGGTCGGCATATAAACAATCATGTAACCTAAAACAAATGGATAAAAAGCTGCAAAATCAGGGGCTTGATAAAGGCAATACATCAGCACAGCACCGATTAAATGCAGCACCCCTAGAATTCTTTCGGCATTGAAATAACGATCAGCAATCAGACCTATGATAAATGGGGCGATAATGGCTCCCCATGATTGCGTCGAAAAGGCCATACCAATCTCACTACCCGAGGCAGACAAGTTATTGGCCAAAAACGTCCCTAAAGTGACAAACCAGCCTCCCCAGATGAAAAACTGTAAAAACATCATTAAACTTAGGCGCAGAGTTACATTATTCATTTTTCTTATTACTCCTATGATCAAACCAATAACGATTCGTTGACCACTATTTCAATTTTACTTTAGAGCCCCAAAATACGGCGATTCAATTCATCGTCTTTGCCGCTACCCGCAAAATCATCAAATGCTTTTTCAGTGGGACGAATAAGATGTTCAGCAATAAATTTTGCACCTTCTGCCGCACCGTCTTCTGGATGCTTAATACAACATTCCCATTCCATGACTGCCCAACCATCAAAACCGTATTGCGTCAATTTGCTAAATATTGCTTTAAAATCAATTTGACCATCGCCCAATGAACGAAAACGCCCGGGTCTATCCAGCCAGCCTTGATAGCCGCCATACACGCCAGAGCGGCCAGATGGTCTAAACTCTGCGTCTTTGACATGAAATGCTTTGATTCGCTCGTGATACAAATCGATAAATGCTAAATAATCTAGTTGTTGCAGAATAAAGTGGCTTGGATCGTATAAGATATTAGCCCGAGGATGATGATTAGTGGCCTCTAAAAACATTTCGAAAGAAGCGCCATCATGCAAATCTTCACCAGGATGCAACTCGTAACACAGATCCACGCCGGCTTCATCAAAGGCATCCAGAATCGGCAACCATCGACTCGCCAACTCTGCAAATCCACGTTCGACTAATCCTGCAGGTCGTTGCGGCCATGGATACATAGTGTGCCATAATAAAGCACCGGAAAAACTAGCGTGAGACGTCAACCCTAAGTTAGCACTCGCCTTCGCTGCCCACAGCATCTGCTGTACCGCCCACTTTTGACGTGCGGCTGGATTGTTTTTCACCTCATCCGGGGCAAAGCCATCAAACATTTCATCGTAAGCAGGATTAACGGCAACCAACTGACCTTGTAAATGAGTTGATAACTCACTAATTACCATGCCATGTTTGGCAACGGTCGCTTCAATATCTGCACAGTAAGTCTGATTCATCGCTGCTTGCTGTAAATCAAAAATGCGCCCATCCCAAGTGGGTATCTGAATCGCTTTAAAACCTAACGATGATGCCCATTGACAAATATCATCTAAATTATTAAACGGCGACTCATCGGCGGCAAACTGCGCTAAAAAAATACCGGGGCCTTTAATCTGTTTCATTGTCTGTTTCCTTAAAGTTGGATATCGGCAAGTAAAAAGGGATGCCACTTTTGCGAAGACTTGCTGGCTGCAACGGTATTTTCAATAAATGCCATTCCTCGAATTGCTTCATTTATGCCTGGCGCTTGAACCGAAATATCCGTCTGCTTTGATACATCAAAGTCGCGAATCTGTTGTGCAAATTGACCATATAGATTGGCGAAAGCTTCAATATAGCCCTCAGGGTGCCCCGCAGGAGTACGCAGACTTTGCGCAGTTGCAGGAGCACACTCACCAACTCCGGCACGAATCATCTGGCTAGGTTTATCGTTAAACTTCATCCAAAGGGTATTGGGTTCCATCTGTTGCCACTGCAGGCTAGCTTTTGTTCCGTAGATACGAATATTCAAATTATTTTCTTCACCTACTGATATTTGGCTTGATAGTAAAACTCCCTTTGCGCCATTGTTGAAACGCAATAACACGGTACCGTCATCATCGAGTTGTCTGCCGTCGACAACAGGCTCCAAATCCGCACATAATTTGACAATTTCTAAACCGCTAATAGTTTCTGCTAAATTTGCCGCGTGTACACCGATGTCGCCCATACAACAACTCACCCCAGCGCGCTTAGGATCTAAACGCCAACTGGCTTGTTTGCTATCTTCATCATCTTTGTTGGCTAACCAACCCTGAGTGTACTCAACCACTATTTTAGTAATGTCGCCAAGCTCGCCGTTAGCTACCCGTGCAGTTGCTTCTTTAACCATTGGATAACCGGTGTAGGTGTGGGTCAATCCATACAGACAACCTGACTTTTCAATAATGCCTTTCAATTCAATTGCTTCATTTAGGGTGAAGGTTGCGGGTTTATCACTGAGTACGTGAAAACCTGCCTCAAATGCAGCTTTAGCTACTGGAAAATGCAAGTGATTCGGCGTAACTATAGAAACAAACTGCATCCTCTGGGATTCTGGCAGCCTCGCCTCCTCTGTAAACATAGTGTTAAAATCCGCATAACAACGAGTGGCAGGAATATTCAACATTTCAGCAGTATCTAAAGCATTTTGATAATCGGAACTAAACGCCCCACAGACCAACTCGATCTCTCCGTCTAGATTTGCGGCAGCACGGTGGATAGCACCTATAAATGCGCCCTTACCTCCGCCAACCATACCCATTCGAATTTTACTCGATGACCTTGTGTTCTCCATGAATTCCTCACCCTCGCATAAGCATTAACATTTCGTTATCAAGTATAGGCAATCAGGCAAGCTTCTCGATATAATTTATTCGGTCATTAGTGCAATTATTTCGGCGCATACTATAATATGAACGTATCTAACGACGTCACCTGAGGGATTTATGTCACAATTCTGGATTGAATCTATGGGAGAGCTGGAAATCAAACAATTAGTCGATGTGTTTGAACTTACTCCAGATATTCTGTTTTGGATTAAAGATCGGGAAAGTCGTGTTGTTTATGCCAACAATGCTTATCTTGAACACTCTGGATTTCAGCATAGAAGCCAAGTTTACGGAAAAAGCGATACCGAGCTTTTCGATCCCCATCTAGCACTGCAATACATAACGGACGATCGAAAACTGCTAGAAGGAGAATTAATTACGTCTCGCTTGGAAATGAATATATCTAAAGATGGAGAATTAGGTTGGTTTTCAACATCAAAGCGGCCACTGCGCGATAAAAATGACAATATCATCGGTTCTTACGGCATCACTCGGCACTTTCATAAATCCTCTCAAGCACTAGCAAATTTTGAAAGCATTCGTATCCCCTTAGATTTCATTCGCAAGAATTATCACCGGGCCATTTCATTAAAGGAGTTAGCGGAGTTATCCCATTTGTCTGTCAGCGCCCTTGAAAGACGTTTCAAAAAGCAATTATCCAAGACACCCACTCGAATTATTAGCGAAGTACGTCTGGAAAATGCGAGATTAATGTTGGTGGAAACAGATACTCCGATTTCTGAAATCGCGTTCAAATGTGGCTTTAGTGATCACAGCTATTTCACGAAGCAATTTAAACAATTTTTTGGATTTCATCCCTCCCAAATGCGCGAACAAATGCAGGCAGAGAAAATACAAAACGCGGCGATTAAAGCGACCATGTTAGACGATGCTGATTCGCTGGAGTAGATACAACTAACGAGTTTTGAGACGCTCAAAACTCGCCTTTGAGTTTACTGACGAGTTACTAATACTTTTCTAAAGACTGCAAATAAGACAAACTCGCTGGTATTTGTTGAACCACCCGAGACGACTCATCTTCTAAAAAGAAGTATCGAATACCTTGCTTTTTAGCTTCCGCCACAACTGCAGCTATGCCCACGTCTCCCTGCCCTAACACGACATTAGTATCACCGTCAGCAGATCCTTTAGATGAATTTTCAGTACCTTTTTTACGATCTTTTAAATGCAATGAAGTGAATTTTCCAGGGTATTTTTTAAGTAACGCGGTAGGATCCATACCACCGTGTTTAGTCCAGAATACATCCATTTGAAATTTAGCTTGGTCGACATTTTGGATAATGTAATCGAACAGGGTTTCATTTTTATAAGGTAAATATTCGTATCCATGCGCATGATATTGCAAGGTCACACCATGCTTCTTGAGCAACGCACCGGCTTGGTTCATTACATCTACGGTTTTTTGCGCATCTTCAAATAGGAAATTTTCACCGTGAGGAACCCAATAGAAAGTGGTATAGCTTGCACCATAGAATTTGGCTCGATATACCGCCGCCATAGGATTATCTCGAAGTTCCTCAAAACTAGTATCTGAGCTCACCACATCAATACCGCGTTTATCCAATTCTGCTCGAAATTCTTCAACGGTGTAACCATATAGGTCACGGCTACCTTCCACTGCATGTAAACCCCACTGCTGGATTTGGTCAAGGGTTTTGGCTGGGTCTTCAGCAAACTGATGACGTAAACTAAATAATTGCAGTCCCAATTCATGGGCAGCCAATTGGGCACTAGTAAGCAAACAAATACTCATTGCTGCGCCACTTACAAGTCGTTTCATCGTTTTCATGAGTTACTTCCGTTGTCGATTGGTTAATTTTAGAATAGCCGAAATCATATAAGCATGAGCGCTATTAGCCGTATAAGAAAATCGGTTGAAGCTATAACAATTTCAGCGAATAACAATTTATTAACGTCTTCTATCCACTTTGTCTCAGCAAACACCCTAGTTCGTCGCAAACTGAAAAATTCATAGTTTTTACAGACCCGTTAAGCAAGCGAAGATTTTTTGAATAGGCATACTCGCGCCCATCATGTGCTTGCACAGATAACTCAAATACTGGGAATTGGTTGCGTTTCCCCTTATTAACTAAATCCTGGATAACATCAAGATTATGCGCTCCAAATTTAGTAGACTCATGAATTACAGATTGGACTTAGAGGATCAACAAGGGTGAAACTTTCAACATATTTAATAACTTTATTATTAAGTTTAGTGATTTCTAGCAAGGCTTTCAGCGCTGATTTAGAAACTCTGATTGCCCAAAAAAGTGACGAGATTGAGGCTGAAGTGATTAAGTTAAGACGTCATTTCCATGAAAATCCGGAGCTGTCTAATCGCGAATTTGAAACCGCAAAAACAGTTGCTGCCTATTTACAAGCTCTTGGTATGGAAGTAGAAACTGGGGTTGCCTTTACCGGCGTTGTAGGTGTTCTCAAAGGTGGCAAGCCGGGTAAAGTACTAGCTCTAAGAGCGGATATGGATGCGTTACCTGTTACTGAACAAACTGGTTTACCATTCGCTTCAAAACAACGAACTCAATACAATGGTAAAGAGGTTGGCGTGATGCACGCTTGTGGACACGACGCTCATATGGCGATTATGTTGGGTACTGCCAAAGTACTGGCGAGCATAAAAGAACAGATTCCAGGCACTGTTAAATTTATATTCCAGCCCGCTGAAGAGGGAGCGCCACTAGATGAAGACGGTGGTGCAGCAATGATGATTAAAGAAGGTGTGTTAGAGGGTAAATATGCACCCGAAGCAATATTTGGTTTGCATGTATGGCCATATAAATCCGGTGATATTCTATATCGTCCTAAAGGAGCCATGGCAGCAGTGGACACCTTTTTCATCGAAGTAACCGGCAAGCAAACCCATGGTTCATCGCCTTGGTTAGGTGTAGATCCCATTTTAGCTGCCAGCCAAATTGTGACCGCAATTCAAACTATTCCAAGCAGACAACTTGACATCACTGCGGCACCTTCGGTGATCACAGTGGGCACTATTGAAGGTGGTTTGAGACATAATATAATCTCCGAAAAAGTCTCCATGAGCGGTACTATTCGTACCTTTGATAAAGGTGTTCGTGAAGAGTTACTAAAACGCTTAAAATCTACGGTTGAAACCGCTGCTTCTTTGACTGGTGCTAAAGCCGATTTTAAAGTCATATCAGCAACTTTAGTCACCTACAACGACGAAGCATTGACCGCACAAATGCTACCTACAATTAAAAAAGTGGTTGGTGAGGAACATGTGCGCCAAAATGCTGTGATTATGGCTGGGGAAGACTTTTCCTATTTCCAAGACAAAATTCCAGGATTGTATTTTATGTTGGGTATTGGGGCTGATGGTGTGCCAGAAGAAGACATGAAAACCAATCACAGTCCTGATTTTTACGTCAATGAAAAGGCCTTAAAGACCGGTGTAAAAGTGATGTCATCCTTGGCTGTAGACTATTTAAATAGTGCATCCGAATAATATTCACTAAACCACAGACAATTAAGCACCGTTATTCAAATAGCGGTGCTAATACATTTTTCAAAGTGCATGCAAATTGCGAAATGTTTAACACATAACCTAATAAGACAACTACTGTGCCCCAATTAACTCTTAGTCAAATCAATATTTATCCTATTAAATCCTGTGCAGGTATTTCCTTATCCAGTAGCAAAGTAGAGCAAATGGGTTTGGAATTTGATCGCAGATTTGTATTAACCCAAACCAATGGCACCTTTATCACTGCGAGAACCGACAGCACCTTGTGCCTTGTTCAAACGGAGGTCACGGCAACAGGTTTGCGATTAAATGCGCCAGGAATGCCAGAATTAATTATCAAATATGCAGAGTTTTCTGAAAAATATCAGACGGTGAAAGTTTGGGAAGATGACATAAATGGACAATATTGCGATCCTATTTATGATCACTGGTTTAGTCAGTTTCTTGGCAAACCATGTAAATTGGTGTTCTTTGGCGAACAATCAAAGCGTCGGGTTAAAAACAGTGACAGTGAGGTATCTTTTGCTGATGGCTATCCATTTTTAGTAATTTCACAGCAAAGTTTAAATGATCTAAATTCACGTTTAGCTACACCAGTGACAATGAGTCAATTTCGGCCTAATTTAGTCATCGATAATTGTGCGCCATTTGAGGAAGATAATTGGAAAAAAATTCGCATAGGTGAAGTTGAATTTGAGATCATGAAGTCATGTTCGCGATGTATTTTCACAACAGTTGATCCAATTACTGGCGAAAAAAACCCTCAATTAGAACCCCTTTCAACGCTACAAAAGTACCGTAAAGATAAAAAAGGCGATGTACTTTTTGGGCAAAATCTCATTGCCCTTAATAGCGGAAACTTAAGCCTAAACGATGAAGTGGTTGTCACTGAACGGCAAACTCGCACTATTCATTTTGACCTAGGCTCGAAGCCAGCAAGAAAAGCCGGAAGATCACCAATTCAAGCAGAGAGCACTGAGCAGAGCGCAATAAAATCTGTGGAAATCGCTTTTTCTAGCTGGAATGTGAATCACCAAGGTGACAATCAAACCTCCATTTTAGAGCAAGGGGAAGCCGCCGGCTTAAACTTACCTTACTCTTGTCGAGCGGGGATTTGCGGCAGATGCAAAGTCAAACTCAATAGTGGTCAGGTCAAGAACATAAACGAACTTACTGGCTTAACAGAGCAACAAGCAAACCAAGGTTACATACTTGCGTGCAGTTGTGTCCCTCAAACCGATGTGGAAATTACTAAAGCATAACCGCGGGTGGTGCATAGATTATATT
The DNA here is from genome assembly GCF_037478005.1 of Alteromonas sp. M12. NCBI lineage: Bacteria > Pseudomonadati > Pseudomonadota > Gammaproteobacteria > Alteromonadales > Alteromonadaceae > Alteromonas > Alteromonas sp. M12. Next base: position 4,476,271 of record NZ_CP144164.1, read on the forward strand.
TGAGCCCCTTCATGGGTAACCTGAACACCACCAATCCAACAACCTAAGGTATTCAGTTGATCATCTAACAGCACAAAATCCGCTTGCATCCCCACACTTATTTTACCTCTATCTGAGCAATCTAAAAAACGAGCGGGAGTTAAACTTGCCATATTTAGCGCTGACTCTAAGGCTATTCCCATATTTTGATGAATATTACTCACTGCTGATGCCATATCCAGAGCGGAGCCAGCTAAGGTGCCATCGGGTAAGGTGAGTTTGTTACCGGTACGTATAATATGCGTATCCAGCCAAGGTAAGGATTCAACATCAGCCCCAACATGTGCCATGGCATCCGTCACCAACATTAAATTCTGCCAGCCTTTGCACTGGAACGCTAAACGGCAATTGTAAGGGTGGACATGTAATTCATCGGCTATCAGTCCACAAGTAACTCGGGGATCGTGCAATGCTGCAGCCACCATTCCTGGATTTCGCGCCGCCAAGCCTGACATGGCATTGAATAAATGCGTAAACCCACTAGCGCCAGCATCGATGGCTTGCAGAGCAGTATCAATGTCAGCATTTGAGTGACCCAAAGAAACAATCACACCGCAGCTTACCAATTCCGATATCTGTGCAGCTGAGACATTTTCGGGGGCCACAGTGACCACAACTTTACCCAAATCTTGACGACAAAAAATCGCCATTTCCTCTTCGCTTAGCGGTCTTATTTCATGACTTGAGTGAATTCCGCGCTTAGGAATACTCAGATGAGGCCCTTCAAAGTGTATGCCCAAAATTCCCGGTTCTTTTAACACAATCGCTTCTGCAATAGCGTCTGCCGCTTGCTGCATAATGGCCAAATTGTCGGTAATCAGTGTTGGTAACATTGCTGTTGTGCCAAACAAACTGTGTGCTTGTCTGATTTTTCTGATCGTAGTCAGGCTCGGTTGTTGATTAAACATGAGCCCGCCACCACCATTCACTTGAGTATCAATAAAACCAGCTGTCACCAACCCCTTTAAAGGTAAATCTGTGGATTGGGGATTCGTATCTAATCCGCGTATAACCCCGTTTTCAACACTCAACCTGACATTATCTCGAATACATTGCCCATCGAACAATCGACTGGCGTGGTAAAAAGTCATATTTGATTCCTGTGTGATTAGCCTAATTATCTCAATTGGAGTTAACTTGGATTAAAAGGGTCGTTACATTCTCGCTAAAACACAACAGCGAGCGCTACTTGCTGTTATGTAATAGGTCAAATTCTCTTTTCGCCAACATAATTGCGCCATACTCTGGTGCGGCAATTGGTGGCTGAATAGAGCCTTGAATATCTTCATCCAACCAAGGTTGGATGCGTGAGGCTAACCCACCTATAAAGGCGGTACGTTGAGGCCCATGAGTCTGTAATTTTCTCGCCAAAGAGCTCAAATAAGTTGCTCCTTGTTTGACAATTCCTGTTGCAACAAAATCGTTTTGATCTGCATATTCGAACACTAATGGCGCTAATTTAGCAAAATCTGCGGAACTGGAGGTTAAATATTTTTCGACTATTTGGGCGGGATCTGAACAATTAAAAAACTGAAAAACCGCCTCAACAAATGGACTTGATGGTGCAATGCCATCGAAACTTTCTAATGCCCAACGCACAGTTTGCAGTCCCATCCAAGCACCGCTGCCTTTATCGCCTAACAAAAATCCATGGCCTCCGTACTCAAACTGCAGCCCCTGATTACAGGCAAGCGCAGAACTACCGGTTCCAACTATAACAATGGCGCCTGAATCACTATTATGAGCACCTAAGCACGCAATGTATAAATCAGTACTCAGGGTCAACTGAGCGTATGGATGTTGCCACTCTAGCATTTGCGCTTTATAAAAAGGTAAATTCAAGCCAGCAAGCCCCATAGCTGTGTAGGTATTTGCCAAGGCGGAATTAGGTAAACCCGCAAGCTTTACAACCTGTTCACTGACCTGTTGGATGGATGCCATTGCCAATTGCTGATCCCGTGCAGGATTCGCAGGGCCGGCGACACTTTCAGCTAAAAGATTTCCTTGTGCATCTTCTAAGCGCGCTTTGCACTTACTACCACCACCATCAATACCCAAAAAATAGGAAGGATTAAGCAATTTTATGTCCTCATAGCAATCAAATTGCATTCTAACATGATATTTTTGCAGCTTGATTAAATCACCTCTGCAGTAAATATAATTTTGTCTATTTTAGCGCTGAACAGTTAACCATATTTGCGGGTTTAGGTACGCTTAAAATGAGGTAAGCCAAATGAGATAGAGCAGCACTAGTTTTTACTTAATCGCTTCTCGGTTTTTTGATTAATTTACGTTGTAAGGTTCTGCGATGCATTCCCAGTTGCCGAGCAGTTGCTGAAATATTTCCCTGATTAGCTTTCAGAACTTGCTGAATGTGTTCCCATTCCAACCTTGCAGGCGACATGATATTAGTATTCTGTGTGACCTCTTTTGGGGTGTCACCGGCTAACATTGCTAACAAGGTTTTACTGTCTACAGGCTTCGACAAATAATCATCTGCACCAGCTTTAATAGCTTCAACTGCGGTCGCAATACTGGCATATCCAGTTAACAGAATGATTCGAGAAGTGGGTAATAACTGCCTTAATTGCGGCAAGATGGACAAACTATTTTGGCTGCCCACTTTTAAATCTAAAATTAAGTGTGTTGGAAATGATTGCTGTGCCATTTCTAGGCCTTTTTCCACAGTATCTGCGTGCAAACATTGATATCCTTGGTGTGTCAGACGTCGCAATAAAATATCGGCAAAACTCTGCTCATCTTCCACTAACAAAAGTTTCATTGTAGGGTTACCAATTCTAATAAAACTTCGGCCACCGCCCCTGACTCTGAATGGTTGTACAAGCGCAGTTGCGCTCCCAAACGCTCTAATGTAGCGTGACTAAGTAATACTCCCATACCAAATCCTTGTTGACTTTCTACTAAGGTCGACCCCAACTCGAGCAAGCTCTGTTCGGGTAGTCCGGTACCAAAATCACGGATACTGAGCACCAGTTGACTTGTTTTAGCATGATTATTGACTTGACACTGAATTTGAATCTGTTGGCAGTTATTACGTTTACTAGATTGCACAGCATTTTGAATTAAATTTAATAACGCGGGTAACAAAGTGGTATCTGCACGAACAGCAAATTTCTCTAAGCTCGCTATTTTGTATTGGACTTCTATATCAGCAAAATTTAGCTGTACCTCTTGTTGCAATTTGACAAACAATTGAGGTATTGGAATCAGTCTTTTGGTGTTTAACTTTACCTCTTCCGACATCTCGCGAAAATCTTCCAAACGACGGCTACATAAACTTAATTGTTCGCTCAATTGTTTGAGCAGAGGATTGTCATCATTTAATTCAAACTCAAGCTCTTCGGTTAGCAAATTTGCCGTCGCCAAGGGGGTTGCCAGTTGATGAGCAAATTGAGCTGCAGTAGTGCCTAATGCTACCAATTGTTCTTGCCGTAATTGTTCTTCCCGCAACTTGCTTACAAAACGCTCTTGGTTTCGCATAGCTTGGGCTAAAGATGCCACCACCAGCACCACCACCAATGCAGATACAACAAAATTCACCCACATTCCTAAGAAGTGTTGCTGCATATCGACCATATGCATCTGATGAGGGTCAATGCTAAAGAATAATACAGAATAAGCCACTAAAGCGGCAAAGCTGACCAACAGCAACAAGCGACGAGAAAGAGTAACTGCGGCAATCGCGACGGGTATCAACAATAACGAAACAAAGGGGTTGGTTGCACCTTTGGCAAAGAATAACAATACTGTCAAAAGTACAATATCGAGCAAAACTTGGAACAGATATTCACCTGAGTGGGCGTTTCGATTGCCTCGATAACAATAGAATAGCAACATATTAATCGCCAACTCTAGTGCAATAATTAACTTTAAAGTTAAATAAGGAAGTGTGTATTCAAACCAATATTCGGCAAGTAAAACGACCAACAACTGCGCAAATATGAATCCATATCGCAGTTTGATGAGTTTTAATAGTTGTCGGTTAGTTTGTAGGTGTGGCATCGAGATTAAATCACTTTAGTCTATTTTTCATTATTTATAGCAGCTTATAGTGCCAAACTAAACCCACAGACCATCTACTAACCCCTTCTTCTTGGGTATCATCTTGATACCATTCAGTACGAAACCTGAAGTCTTGGTGAAACTGCCAAATCCAAGCCACAGCAGCTTTTGCCGGTTCATGGTCATTATTAAATAAGCCTGACTGTTGGATAAAGGTTTGTGATGTCTCAGTAAATCGATTGTCTACCACTAAACGCTCATACTTAGCTTGTAAGGTATGATTATCAAGTGACACGCCAACTTGAAACTTGTAACCATCTTGAGTGGCGTCTAAAACCGCTGTCTGCGTTGTGTCAGCTAGGTCAGCATCGAAGTCAGCTCGAATCCATTCAACGTCAGCATGTAAAGTGATAGGGTTAAGTTGCCATTCAAGATTAGCAAATGCCCCGACCATAGTGGTATCACCAGAGAATGAGAGATCTGATGCGGTAAGATCTTGGTCGCCATGGCTGTGACCATCGCTATAACGTTCATCAACTCGATTCTCCGCTCGGCTATGCATTAGCCAACTACCTAAAGTGGCATTTATCCCGTCGTGTTCATATTGATAATGGGCGAACAATGCTGCGGCACCTTCTCCGGAGGTCGCTGGCCAATTGTCGCCATTCCAAAGCTCAGCACCAAAATCAATTCCCATCAAACGGATTCTAGCGCGCGCTCCTAAGTCTCTGGAATGCCGTCCAAAAAAGACATCAGCGAGCAAAGGAGCTTCACTAAATACATCGTCAGATGCGTGAAAATTAGCCGTCAGTGTCACTTCAGTTGCCATTTTACCTACTTCAAATAACAATGGCTGTCCTGCGATAGAAGAGCGCGTCCCAAACCAAAGGTTTTCTAATTCTAACTCGCTTTCACCACTGTGACTGTGAGCCCCTACTTTGGTGCTAATGAAGTAATCATCTTTAATGTTTAAGTGCCCCAACAATTGCACATCATCCAAAGTTATACCTTTTTCTACAGGAAGCGCTTCGCCGCCAAGTAGTACACCAGGGAACTGCCAAATTTCAGTATCCGAGAACGCATCTTCGCTTCGATAAGTGATTGCGGTTCGCACTTCAACTGAGTCTGGACGCGCGGCTATGCCCTCAACTTCGTGAGCTTGCGATGTAAAAGGGACAAAAAATCCAAAAATTAAGCATGCTTTGAGTTTCATTATTGCTCTTCAAAAGGGTTTGAAAATTTAGGGTTATTAATAAATTCGTAATCGGTAAGTGACTCTAAAAAAGCGATCACAGCATCTATCTCTTCATCACTTGCGACAAATCCCAAGATGAGTCCAGACTTCAACGGACTTAAATTACCGTCACCGGCGTTTTCACCATATTCGATTAAACGCCCACCACGGGCATAGTGCTCGATGACTTCCCGCAATGTGGCAATACTGCCATCGTGCATGTAAGGCGCAGTTAATTCGATATTGCGAAGACTTTGTGGCCTGAACAACCCTTTATCAGCTTCATTTAAGGTTAAATCGTATAAACCTTGATCGCTTGCGGGGTAACTGCCCTCACCATCAACGTTGTACAAACCGTTATTGAAAAATGGGAATTGGATGTTGCCTGAATTTGTATTCGAGTCTCGATAGGAAACAGAAAAGTTTGCACCAGTATGGCAATGGAAACACTCGAACCTTTCACCATTAAATAATTGAAATCCCAATTTTTGCTGTTCTGTCAGTGCGGTTTTATCGCCCAGTAAGTACTGATCATAAGCGCTACCGGCACTTATCATGGTGCGCACAAAGCTGGCTAAAGAAAAAATGATTTTATTGATTGTGGCGCCTGTATCACTCTGAGGAAAAGCATTTGCAAACATTTCAACATAAGCGGGATCAGCATCAAAGCGTGCTAACACTTCTTCAAGTTCCGAGTCAGTAACGCCTAATTCAATAGGATTATCGGCACGAATGGGCACATTTAGCTGATCTTCAAGTTCCAGAAACGTATCGTTGCTCCAAGTGAATGTCGAATGATAAACCACATTTGCCAAACCTTGACTGTTGCGGGTTAATTGATGGCCGGTGGAGCCTGTTGGCACTTCTAAGCCATCAGAAAAAGCCAATTGTTGGTCGTGACATGATTCACAAGATTGAGTTTGATTAGCAGACAAGCGTTTGTCGTAAAACAAAAAACGACCCAGTTCAATTTTTTCCCGAGTGAGCGGGTTAAAATCAGGAATTGCTGGCACCGCCATATGCTCAGGTAGATCCAACAATTCCCTTAGGGTTTCTTGTTGCACACTTTCTTCCACCGTCGTAGTGGACGATTGATTACAGGCACTTAACATTGCCACTATCACGACTGCAAAAATGTACTTCATATCATCACTTTAATTGCACTAAAATAAATATCTAATAAGGCAAAACGAAGATTCAACAACAACCTTGAAAATCATTCCATACTCACGGTTAGATTGCTGCTGGCAGTCGCTTCTCCAGTGTCCCCGTCAATCCCAAAGTTAACGAATATAGGGCCGCAGTCCACTTGTGCAGAACTAGGCGCGGAGTGACAACTTACAGCAGGTGCATCGGTTCCATTTGTTGATGCAAACGCCACATCGTTCAACACCTTTTGCACATCAATCACCACAGTATTTACCGCCGGATCAAAATCAATGAGCTCGACTTTGGGGGTATTTACAAAGTCACACTCATCTTTACCTTCAAGTGCAAGCAATCCATCTCCACCACATCCGCGACTACCTATGTGTAAGTAACCTTCACCAGCAACCCCATTGGTATCTTCAATGGCAAAGTTCATCACGAAATGGCGATAACCACCTGCCCAAGACCAATACATTTCATTTAATGGAGAAGGAGCGTCTTCAGCTGAGTTGGTCGCAATTACATCTTTCATTACGCCTTGGGGAACACCAACATCAAAGGTCACTTTAGTGACGCCAGTATCAAACAACGTCCCAGTTATTGAGGTATTTGTCCGAGCGGTACCTTCACTAAACGCGATTGCATCAGATTGGCAAGAACCACTTGAATTGCTGGTCATATCTACGAGTCCAACAAAACCTTCTGCGTTTTGATACTGGAATTCGTTTTCATCTAATGTGATCTCAATCTCAACATCATACTGGTCATAAAATTTAATATTGCTCACATAAAAACGCAGATCGCTCAAACCAACACTGTAACTCTGATCACTGCCGTATCCTGTTAGCATGGTGTCACAATTGATTTCTTCAGAACCGCTCATAGCTTTAAAGTTAAGATTAAAAGCTGTGGCTACAGGAGCCACTAAAGTATCGTCGCTGGAACTGCTTCCACCGCACCCCGTTAAAACACTAAGACCAAATAATCCGGCGATACTGGTAGATATAAAACGTGCATTCATTTGCATAATAGTTCTCTAATAATGAGTGGTTAATGATGAATTACTAGTGATGCGAGCCTTCAGTGGCAGACTGATTAGGTTTATCTTCTACCCAAACCTCGACGGGTAGTTCTCCACTGTGTTCGAATTGCAAAGTCGCGATAAATTTATCGCCTTTTTGTAATTGCTTTTTAAGGCCAAGCAGCATGATGTGCGCGCCTTTGGGGAGTAGCGCTAATTCTCCTTTAGCTGGAATAATTAAACCATCGCGGGCTTCACGCATTCTGGCCATATTTTGATTGAAGGTGGTTTGATGTATTTGAACCGATGAAGCAATATTTTCAGGTACTTTCACGGCAATTAACTTTTCCGATTCAGCACTGGGATTGTGGATGTTTAGGTACACGGCCCCCGTTGTTACAACAGGCGCAGTCGGTCGAGCCCATGGATGCTCAATCTGTAATTTGCCAGCATTAAAGTCGTGTGCAAGCACGCTAAAAGAACACAAAGAAAATACAAATGTGAGTTGCCAGAGCAATATACGCATGGCCTATTCCAATATAAACAATAACGATGATTGGCGACCATTATAGAAACTTAAGTGCTATCAACAATGCGACATATTGTCGCACCCTATTAGCAATTCAGTGGGTTAAATAATTGAAACATAGTGCATCTTTAGTCAATGCAGCGCGGAAGATAAAGCCCGAAAGCCTGAATCTATATAGATTCAGGAACGGAAACTAAACACCAAATAAAAGGTACAGTGTTTAAACTGCTTGCTGAGAAACGTCGATGGCTTTACCCATTTTTTTGCGCTTATTCTTTTTAAGCGGGGGGCATAAATCATCATTGTTGTAATACACAATACATTCCAAACACTGAACGCATTCATTGTAATTAATCTCACCTTTTGGGGTGATAGCTTTGATATCACATTTATGGTGGCATAAGGTGCACGGAGAGCCACAGTCTTTCCTGCGGGTTAGCCATTCCCCCAAATGGAAATAGCCTAAAATAGCTAATCCAGCCCCCAATGGGCATACATACCGACAGTAGAACTTATTAATAAATAAACCCGCGCCAAGTAGTACCAAGGAATACACAACAAATGGCCAATAACGATAAAACTGCAAGGTAATCGTCGTTTTAAAAGGTTCAACTTCTGACAACACTTCCGCAGTGCCCAGCGAATAAATTGAGGTAAATACCAGCCCTATCAATATTGCATATTTAATCCACCACAACTTGCTGTGTAACCAATACGGCACTTTCTTTTGGCGAATACGTAACTTTTTAGCCACCCAACCAAGCATTTCCTGCAATGCGCCAAAAGGACATAACCACCCACAAAATATTCCACGGCCGACTATAAACAAGCTGATAAAAACGTAGATCCACAAAATAAACAACACCGGATCCATTAAATACATTTGAATTTCAAAGCCTTTGAATAGACTTTGAATAATTGGAAATATATTAACTACCGATAATTGCCCTTGCGCATACCAACCGATGAAAAACAGGGTGAAAAACATGAACCCCCAACGTACCACACGGAACAATTTTTGATTAGCAGACAACCGATGCTGATAGACGAAAATAAAAGTGACGGCGATTAAGCTAATAACTAAAACGCTTATCACAGCAATCCGAGATTCCCATATTCTTACCCATGGCGGTGTAGCGGCCTCAACTTCAACAGCCTCCGCAATATCAAAAAGAGACAGTGGCAACTTATATTCATTCTGAAAACTAGCTTGTTGTTGTACGAGGTGGTTTTTAGCCACTGTTATATTGAGGGAAAACTGCATCGGTAAACTAGGATTAAATCCCGACTGCGTATTAACCACAAACAGTTGTAAATCATCGGCGATTGGCGCTTGTTGCGCTAGGCTAGGCTCAGTAAAGCTATAAAAATTTAAATCCCGCATCGCCAGCGGTAAACTGCCTTGCTCCAAACTAATCTGGTTTGCCACTGTACCTGGCTTGAAATCATCTTCCAGATAGTGATAAAAACCTTCTGACATAACCGCAAACGCTTGTTCGTTAGGCTTTAATCCGTCCATTAATCGTTGGTACTCACCCTCACCAAGCAAATTAATGCCAATACTAGGAGCATTCAAATAGGCGTAGTAAATAGTAAATTCATCACCTTGTTCGGTGGTGAATGTATCTGTTGGAAAGTCTTCTAATGCGGCATGTAATTGTTGTTCAAATTGTTCTCGGGTTAGCGTCCATTTTTGCACATAGTTTTTGTCTAAAAGTTGTTGCCATGTGAGTGGCTGAAAATCGTCGTTAGGGGTAGCTAAAGGCGCAACTGTAAAACCCTCCAACATATTTCTAGCCACTTGCAAAGAAGACAACAAAACAGTGTCATTGACCACAATCACAGAGACAGTGGCTTTGGTAACGCCATCAACATGTACAGTGTTGTCATCGGGATTGGTATCGTTAGCGGCTTTGTCTACTATGATTCGATTGGATACGTTTTTACCAATGTATTGGGCAATGAATGCATTTAATGGCTCAGGACCTAAACCATGCAGAAATATTGGCTCATGATGCGCTAAAATTTGAATCCCTTTGATGTTGCCTAAAGTGTCGAGTCCAATCAAAAGGTTAATTTTGTCGCCTGAAAAACCCGGAAGTTCGACTAAGTCATTTGTTTGAAATACGTAACCAAGTAATTCTTGAAGTTGATATACCGGTTGTACCGGATACTCCGCTAGGGTTTCACCGATTAACGTGGCTTTAGGAAATATTTGTTTGATTTGTTCTTCAGGTATGGCAGACGCCTGCGCTGCGCTATGCAAGAAGGTGATTGCGAATATGATTAAACAATTGCGAACAAGCATCATGGCAATTGGCTTCCTAATTTGCCTCAGTTGATAAACAAACTGACGTAATCAAATTAAAAACGGTCTGGCAAATACAGCTGCCAGACCACTTAAATAAAAAACGTGACAAGATGGTGGGACCCCCCCTTGTCACGGCGCCAACATTAACTGCGTGGCAATTTAAAGGTCCAAACGGTTCCTCCTTGGTTGATATCTTTGATGGTCTTAGCAACTTCACCGCCCCACAATGGAACAGCGCCACCCCATCCAGATAACACGCTCAGGTATTGTTCACCGTCTTTTTCCCAAGTCACAGGCGAGCCAACAATGCCTGATCCAGTATTAAACTTATAAACGACTTCACCAGTCTTGGCATTAAAGCCATATAAATAACCTTCAGGTGTTCCAGTGAACACTAAGTTACCAGCAGTGGCCAATACACCACCCCATAAAGGCGATTTATTTTTGAATTCCCAGACCAATTCGCCGGTTTTAGGATCAACCGCTTTTAATGAACCTATGTGGTCGAAAATAGGTTTAATGGTAAAGCCAGAACCTAAATAAGCCGCACCTTTTTTGTAATTTACCGGCTCATTCCAAATGTCCATGCCCCATTCATTAGAAGGTACATAGAACAATCCAGTATCTTGACTGTAAGCCATAGGCATCCAGTTTTTACCACCTAAGAATGCAGGTACAGAAAAGATCGATTTACCCTTCTCACCTGACTCAGAGTCGGCTGGATTTCCTGGACGACCTGTTTCACTAAAAATTGGGCGTCCGTTTTCATCTAAGCCCGTAGCCCAAGTAATCCCGTTAACAAATGGAAATCCGCGAATGAACTTACCGTCTTCACGGTTAAGAACATAAAAGTAACCATTTCTATCTGCGGTTGCTGCTGCTTTTACCGTTTTGCGGCCATCTTTATAGTCAAACGCAATAACTTCGTTCACACCATCAAAATCCCAACCATCATGTGGCGTGGTTTGAAAATGCCAAACAATTTTTCCAGTATCAGGATCGATGGCTAAACGGGATGAACTGTATAAGTTGTCACCTGGACGTAGGTGGGAGTTCCATGGTGCTGGGTTACCAGTACCCATAAATATCAAATCTGTATCTGGATCATAGGTGCCACCTAACCAAGTAGCTGCGCCACCAGTTTTCCACAGGTCGCCGGTCCAGGTTTTGTTTGCTTCGCCGCCAGTAATCCCGTTCTCTTTACCATTGAGGTATCCCATGTGGCCTTCTACAGTGGGACGCAACCAAATTAACTCACCGGTTTTAGCATCTCGGGCTTCAACTTTACCCACTACCCCAAACTCACCACCAGATATACCCGTCACGACCATACCTTTAACGATCATAGGTGCTGCAGTAGATGAGTAACCTGCTTTGTAATCACCCATCTTTTTACGCCAGCGAACCTTACCGGTTTTCTGATCCAAGGCGACCAATATTGCATCTAGCGTACCGAAGATAACCAAGTCATCATAGATTGCCACACCACGGTTAATCACATCACAACAAGGCATGATGCCATCAGGTAGTCGAGCTTCGTACTGCCAAAGTTCATCACCAGTGTCCACATCAATTGCATACACTCGAGAATAGGACCCCGTCACGTACATCACACCATCTTTCACTATTGGCTGTGATTCTTGACCACGTTGTTTCTCGCCCCCTAAAGAGAAAGCCCAAACAGGATGCATTTTTTTGACATTTTTGGTATTCAGAGTATCAAGTGGACTGTATCGCTGACCACGAGGACCAAGACCATAACTAACCACATCATCTGTGGTTTGCTGGTCGTTGATAATATCTTTATCTGTGACTGCGGCATGCGCACTTGCACTTAACACCCCAAACGCGAGGGATAGGCCAAGTGTCGTACTAAGCAATTGGCCTGAAATTTTTCGGCTTTTCATTAGAATTCTCCAGTAGTTCAACAGGTACTTTAAGGCGTTACACCGCCTTTATTGTTTTTCCGAGGCGGTCCTACGTACTGACTGGTATCCCCGGGATTTAATGTAATTGTCCGTCTCTTGCGGTAAAACGTATTAAACTGCTTTCACCACCTTAGCCGTCGTGAATTAGTATCGAACAACAACTTGTTAACAACCATTGAACCTTGGATTATCATTCTTAGTCCGTTAGTAGTAGTACTTAGCAAAAAATTACGCATTCTAAAGTCCCAAACAATCTAAATACTTTTTTTCACTATTTGCTTGTTAATTCACTTTCAACAGCGTTTGCGGATTATTAGGCAAATTGAAAAAGCCTAATTGCACAAATGAGGAGGAGGAAATTACAGATTGAAAATTGATTAGAGCACTGCGGCTCTAACCAAGGGTGTTATTTACTTTGTTGATACAGGCTGGCTGGTTCAAAAGTGATGCCGTAACTGTCAAAGATAGATTGCATTCGCTTGTCGTCGACCATCAGGGTGATTTGATCTTCAATAGCATACGCCAGCTGACGAAAATCTTGTTGTACCGCCATTCCAATGTCCCAAGATTTAATGCTGATAGCTGCCAAACCAGCGGCATTTATCGTGAAGCGCGGTTCAATATCAGGCATTCCCCACTCTAATTGCGAACGCATACCAGAGACGGCCGCAACTTCTTGTTTTTTCAGCAGGTCGATTGCTTCGAAAATATCTTTGCTATGAATAATGTTATCGCGTAAACGTCCACCTATTGTTGCGCCTAGAAAAAAACTCGGTAAAGAATCGATTTCAACCGCAATTTTTTCGTACTGAAAGATAGCTAAGGTATCGATGTTATTGGTTTTTTTGGTATCTTTGAGGATTGCCCAACTCTCTCGATGATAGGGACCAAACATCACCACCATTTCGTTTTTAGGTAATCCATAGCCGTCAATTGCGTAGCTGAACTTTCGATCGTATGGCACTCGCATCATCAAATCGGCTTTTTCCCGAGTGATGATGTGGCCTTTCCAGATAGCATTGCGCATATCATCTTCGAGGTTCTCATCTGCGGTAATCCACATCCAGCGAATATCTAGCTCAAGCTGCTTGGCTACTTCTTTGGCAACATCTACATCAATGCCCTTTGGTTCGTCCCCTTGTTTGAACGAATAGGGTGGAAAGTCGTTATAGACAGCCACCGAGATGTAACCAGACTCCATGATGTCATCAAAACTACGCGCCATCGAAGCAGCAGGAAACATACTCATAAAGAGTAAAATTCCTGCAATCAGGTAGCGACACCCAAGTTGACTACTCATGGCTTACTCTGGCACGTCACGAGTTTCAATGTATGCTTTAATTGCCCACATTGCTTCTTGGCTTAAAATACCTTCGAACGGAGGCATATAAACTCGGCCATCCACTACTGCGCCATGACGAATACGGCTCATGAACCAAGCATCCGCTTCTTCACTGCTAAAAAATTCATTAGGATCATTCAGTTTACGTAAATCCGGGGTTATTCCACCAGAGATCACCGCAAGGCCATGACAACGAGCGCAGTTCTGGTTGTAGGCGGAGTCACCTACTTTTATTGCTTGCTCATTGCCAGTAAATGGATTTGTCTCACGCCATTCCTCACCTAATTCAGGCAAACTACTTACATCAACGGCTTGCGGCGTAACATCACCATGGGCGTACACTTGATAAGTAAACACAGACATCATCGCCAGCGAACTTGCACATACAGCTGTAGCTAATTTATTCATTATCGTTCTCCAAAAGTTGTCTTAAAGTCATCTAAAAGTCTTAGCTGGTCTCTAGAAGCAGACAACTTTAGTCGTGTTGTTTGTCGTTTGAGCATCTCATCCCAGCCAATAGGGTAACGTTAGGTGATTCAAAAAAAGCTTCCAATTGTACTTAGGTAGTAAACCTTTCATCCTTTTTGCTCATACATAAAGCCTAAATCTTCCATTAGTATGAGTCAGACTTAGTGATAAAGAAGGAATTGCGCTCATGTTTATGCTGAACAGTACGGACGATGATGCCCAACCAAAAATGCCAAGTACTTTATTGGGTTTGCGACTATGGCGACGAATTGATTATCAAACAATCTGCTTAAGTTTACTGACTTTGCTGTGTGTAGGCTCGGTTACCAAGGTTAAAGCACAACAAAGTGCAGCAAACTTAACGATTCCAATCGCGATAGTAGTAGAGCAACCAGCCAAGCCTAACAGCGTCCTTGCGAGTAAGTTACGGGCAGACAATCTGGCCGTCTCAGGCGCGCAACTAGGTATTAATGATAGCAATACGACTGGTCGATTTTTACAACAGCATTTCGCACTAACAGTCTTTCAAGATGCCAACATTAGTGCATTACAGCAACAAGTTTCCAAATGGGAACAACATCACCAAGGACCAATAATAGCGGTAGGTAGCGACGCGCTTTTGGCCAATTTATTAAGCCATAATTCAGCCCGCCGCTTAGTCATAAATGCTGGCAATAAAAGTGATACTTGGCGCACTAATCAATGTCAAAGCGGGTTACTGCACACCATTCCAAGTCAAGCTATGCTAAGTGATGCACTGGCCCAATTCATGGTGTTTAAACGCTGGCAAAAGTGGTTAATCGTGAGTTCATCTGATCAGCAAGATCAGACTATTGCGGCCTCCTATCAACGTTCAGCGAAACGCTTTGGAAGTAAAATCATTGGTCAACGTAAATGGACGTTCACTACTGACTTAAGACGGGTTGCACAACAAGAAGTCCCAGCGCTCACCCAGTCGAAAGATTACGATGTGGTTATTGTCACCGATGCGCACAACCAATACGGTTTTTATCTGCCATATAACACTTGGCTCCCCCGGCCGGTAGCAGGTACTCATGGCCTCACTCCGGTCGCTTGGCATCATAGTATTGAACAGTGGGGAGCTGTGCAGTTGCAAAACCGATTTAATCAGTTCACTGCTAGAGATATGCAAAACGAAGATTATGCCGCTTGGTTAGCAGTAAGGGCGATAGCTGAAGCAGTTACTCGAACCAAATCAAATGATGTACAAGTGTTGTATCAGTATTTGCTAAGCGATAAATTTGAGTTGGCCGCATTTAAAGGTAGAAAGCTAACTTTTCGGGACTATAACGGCCAACTGCGCCAACCCATTCCGTTAGTTCAGCCCAATGCGTTAGTTAGTCAATCACCACAACAAGGTTTTCTGCATCCTTCGACTGATCTCGATACGCTCGGATACGACAAACCTGAAGTTAAATGCAATATGGACAAGGTATAAATCATGAAAAACCTGTTGTTAATCTCATTCTTACTCGCAAATTTAAATTTGGCCTACGCAGAAACCGCCTATGTGTCTAACGAGAAAGATGACACCATCTCAATCATTGACCTAGATAGTTTAGAGGTGATCGATACCATTGATGTGGGAATGCGCCCTAGGGGCATCATTTTTAGTAAAGATTTTGCTTACTTGTATATTTGCGCCAGTGAATCTGATGCGGTACAAGTAATGGATGTGGCGACCAATAGAATTATTCACAACCTACCCTCTGGTGAAGATCCCGAACAATTTGCGTTGCACAAAAATGACCGTCATCTATACATCGCCAATGAGGACGACGCTGTGGTTACGGTAGTCGATACACAAACCCGCACCGTCCTCGCCCAAATCGATGTTGGTGTAGAGCCTGAGGGCATGGCGATTAGCCCAGATGGAAAGTGGGCAATAAATACCACTGAAACTACCAATATGTTGCATTGGATTGATACCAGCAATTTTCAATTGGTCGATAACACCTTGGTTGATCAGCGCCCCCGTCATGTGGAATTTAGTTTAGATGGGAAACAATTGTGGTCATCATCGGAAATCGGTGGCACAGTCACAATTGTTGATGTTGATACGCGAAAAATACTACATACCATTCGCTTTAATGTGAAAGGGGTACACAAAGATCGGGTGCAACCGGTCGGAATAAAACTAACCGATGATGGCAAATATGCTTTTGTGGCTTTAGGACCCTCAAACCACGTTGCAGTGGTTGATGCAAAAACCTTTGAGGTGCTTGATTACTTATTAGTGGGACGACGAGTGTGGCAACTGGCCTTTGCAAAAGACCAATCGTTACTTTTAACGACCAATGGGGTAAGTGGTGATGTATCCATCATTGATGTCGAGGATCTAGAAGTGATAAAGACCATTAGAGTCGGTCGTTATCCTTGGGGTATAGCGGTGAAACCGTGAAGCAAAATCAAGCAATCAGTCACACCGAATCAAGAGTACTAGAGATAACAGATCTGAATTATCGTTATCAGCAGAAGAAAGTACTAGAACAGGTCAATTTGTCTCTCGAAGCGGGCAAGTTTTACGCTTTGCTGGGCCCTAATGGCGCGGGTAAAAGCACATTATTTTCACTTATTTGTCGGTTATTGAATACCGAACATGGTGAGATAAAAGTGCAAGGTGAAAATATACAAAAGTCGCCGCGCAGTGCGATGCAATCTATGGGCATAGTGTTTCAGCAAAGTACCTTAGATTTAGATTTGAGCATTGCCCAAAATCTGCTGTATCACGCCAGTTTGCATGGCATAAAACGCAGTATCGCCAGCCAACGAATGCAAGCAGAATTAAGTCGTTTTAATTTACAAGATAGACAACATGAAAAAGTCAGAAATCTCAATGGCGGTCATCGTCGTCGTGTAGAAATAGCCAGGGCTCTGCTGCACCAACCGACATTGCTATTACTCGATGAAGCAAGCGTGGGTTTGGACGTAGAAACCAGACAAAGTATCAATCAACATATCAGACAACTGTGTGCCAAAGACGGAATTACCGTTTTGTCTTCCACCCATCAAATTGATGAAATCACCTTACAGGATCATCTGTTTATTTTACATCAAGGAAAGGTATGTCTAGACGCTCCTTGTCAAAAAGCACTGTCTGACCAGGGTTGCAGCGATGTGGCAACTTTGTATCAGAAAATGACTATAGGGGAAGCCTCATGATTCAATACTGGTATTGCTTTAACGGTATTATTAAACGAGAGATGCTGCGCTTTCTACAACAAAAAGCTAGGCTAGTAAGCGCTATCGTCAGACCGCTTTTATGGTTAGTGGTATTTGCCGCCGGATTTCGCGCAGCCTTAGGGATTGCGATTATCCCCCCTTATCAAACCTACATAACCTATGACGTCTATATAGTGCCGGGACTGGCAGGCATTATATTGCTATTTAACGGCTTACAAAGTTCGTTATCTATGGTTTATGACCGCGAGATGGGCAGTATGAAAGTACTCCTCACCAGTCCTATGCCTAGGCCATTTTTACTCATTGCAAAACTGCTGGCGGGTGCCAGTATCTCCATTATTCAAGTATATGTATTTTTTGCGATAGCATGGCTGTTGGGGATTAAAATGACACTAGTGGGTTACTTGCTGGCCTTTCCTGCACTGCTGCTCACGGCCCTAATGTTAGGAGCACTAGGATTGTTTTTGTCCTCTCGAATTAAACAGCTTGAGAACTTTGCAGGAGTAATGAATTTTGTCGTATTTCCGATGTTTTTCTTATCCTCAGCTCTTTACCCACTTTGGAAAATGCGCGAGTCAAACGAAGTGTTATATTGGATATCTCAATACAACCCCTTTACTCATGGAGTAGAACTTATTCGATTCGCCTTGTATGAATCAGCGAATTTTAATGCCATGATAATAACCTTGGTAACAACGGTAATACTAAGCGCCTTAGCCATCTGGGGTTACGACCCCAAACGTAGTTTGCAAAAAGTGAGAACCAAGATATGACTCGACAGTACACGCCCAAATCTTGTAAAATAATTGTTAAACTCAAATTAGGTTGTTCATTATGATAGAAATATTAGTAGCTGATGATCATCCATTGTTCCGCTATGCAATTACCGATTTTGTAGAGCGAAATATCCCTGACACGCAAACGATCACTTGTACTGATTTGGAAGAAGCTCTTGCTCAAGCAGAAGAGAATCCGAATATCGACCTAGTTTTACTTGATCTCAACATGCCCGGTATGGATGGTTTGAATGGGATAGTCCGATTTCGCAATTTATATCCTGAAGTGCCGATTGTGATCGTTTCAGCAGAAGAAGATAAGAGTGTTGTTCTTCAATCATTTACTTATGGCGCCGTTGGTTTCATAACTAAATCTTCGAGTTGTGAGCAAATTGTCGCGGCTATTGAACAAGTGCTTTCTGGTCAAGTCTATTTGCCACCGGATATTATTCGTAAAGGTTCCGTTAGTGAACCGAAAAAAGATTTAGCCGCACAACAGATAGATCCGAAATTAATTGGTGCGCTAACAAGGAGACAGTTACTGGTTTTCGAGTGTATCACCAAAGGCAAATCGAATAAGCAAATCGCTTACGAACTCAATATTGCAGAAACCACTGTTAAAGCCCATGTCTCTGCGATATTAAATAAATTAAATGTACACAATCGAATTCAAGCAGCTTTGTGTGCGGCTAATATTGATTTTAACCAATACTTAATTCGCTAAAAATTTAGTTTAATCGGTTATCCCAACTGCTCTTAATCAGTCAGCGCTGAATAAGGCCAATTGGGCTTAGTTGTTAGATAGTAAGTTAGAAATTGCCAGCTTCATCTTATGGGGCTTCACCGGTTTATTGAGTAAAGAATAACCTTTTTCTCGCACTTGTTGGCGAAGCTCATTGGTATAGTTGGCCGTAATCATAATCACAGGCACTGACTTTCCTAACACACTTTCGGTAATTTTCAGTGCATCAAAACCGGTTTCTCCGTTATCAAGATGGAAATCGGCAACTATCAATTGTGGCGCCAATGACCTTAACCAGTTGCGGTCTTGCAGTTGTTCTAGAGTTTGAACACTGGTTACCTGACATCCCCAGCCTTGCAATAAAGTCTCCATCCCGGAACAAATTTCAATATCATTATCAATGATTAGAATATTCGCATCTTCAAGGTGACTATTGAATCTATCTTGAGCCGTTGCTTGGTTCAAGGACAATTCTTGGCTGCTTTTTGTGCCATAAGGAATGAAGATACTAAACTTAGAACCTTGGCCTTCTACCGAAGTTACAGAGATACGATGATTCATAACACTGGCCAGCTTTTCAACGATAGCCAGACCTAAACCCAACCCCTGATCGTGACGTCGCTTTTTCGCATCAATACGGTTAAATTCGTGGAATATCTCCACTAACTTATCATCTGGAATGCCGATACCAGTATCACAGACTTGAATTTCCAGTGCCGATTTGCGTCTGCGAACCCCTAAGAGTATTGAGCCTTCATTGGTGTAACGCACGGCATTACTGAGTAAGTTACGTAAAATACGAGCCAATAAATAAGCATCAGAATGCACCACTCGGGTAGAGCCGCTAAATCGAAAACGTAAATTTTTCGCTTCGGTTTGCGGACCAAATTCACTGGCCAAATTATTCAATAAGTCATTAATCGAAAAGTCTTCTAATACGGGTTCGATCAAGCCAGCTTCAAGTTTTGAAATATCCACTAAAGCACTGATTAGTGATTCGAGGTTTTCCAATGAGTAACTTAACGAACTCAACAGTTTTTCAGCATCGGCACTCAAACTAAGTTCATTCAGCGCAGCGACAAATAGCCGCGAAGAATTCATCGGCTGCAATAAATCATGGCTAGTCGCCGCTAGGAACTTACTTTTAGATTCATTGGCGCGGTCTGCCTCGCTTTTCGCATCAATTAAACTTTTTTCGGCCAATTGGCGATCTTCTATTTCCTGGCGCAACTGCAGATTAATTTCAGATATTTTTTGGGTGCGTTGATTAACTCGCTGCTCCATGTAGTCATAGGCATGGCGTAACGCTTTGGCCGTTCTGCGCTGCTCAGTTACGTCTTGTTCTAACGTGAAAAATCCAATGACATTACGATCTTGGTCAAAGTGAGGAATGAAAGTCTTGTTGGAGATACGCGGATTACCACCATCGTGCCTGTGCTCAACCTCAAAGTTGACTGATTGCCCTTGCATCGCCCTTTCAATGTACAGATAAAGTTTGTTGAATTCTTCTTCACCTAGTACATCATTCAAATGGTGGCTAATGATTTCTGAGCGAGACCGCTGGAACCATTTTTCGAATTCGCGGTTGACGAATTCATAACACATATCTTTGTTTACATATGAAATCAACGCAGGCATCGCATCGGTTATTAATCGAATACGCTGCTCACTTTCTTGCAGAGCCTGTTGGTTTAGGCTGCGTTCGGTTATATCAGTGTAACTATTCAGATATCCACCGCCACTTATTGAATGCCGTTTGATAAGAATAACCTTGCCGCTTTGCAAGGTTTTTTCAGTCTCAAAATCATCCTTTTGAGTTAGAATACCTGACAATTGGTTCTCGGTAAGTGACTCATCTAACTCACTACCTCGCAGTAGTCCAAGATAGTTATCACCACGATGAACTTTGTTTTTGCGAATACCTGCTAATTGTAAAAACCGTTGATTCCACGTTTCAATATTGCCATTTGCATTCACTAAGGCAATTCCCTGAGACATGTTTTCTAAGGTCGACTTTAGTACCTGAGCTTGTTCAGCCATGGCTTTTTCATAGCGCAGCTCATCACTTTGTTTAATGTTAGTAATGTCGGTATAAACTACAACTAAGTCCCCTTCAGAGGACTTTCTTTCGGACATTTGAATCCAGGTACCATCTTTGAGTTTAAAAATAGTATGGGTGATAGGATCAGGATACATTCCCACCGTCTTTTGTGCTTTTGCCTGCTTATCAACATAAGGTAAAGACGCGGCAGTGATTTCCTGAAAGGTTGTTTTGCCAATTTCAAAATCAATATTGTGTTTGCGCCAGAACTCGCTGCAACGGCTATTTACCATCACCATTTTTCGTTCATCATCAAATAAAGCAAAGGATTCAGAGATACTTTCAATTGCATCATTGAGTCTTTGTCGTGCCTGATCTGATGCCTGCCGGTTACGTTCAGCATCCAAACGTGCTTGTTCTAATTTTTGGTTCGACTCTTCAAGTCGATGAAGGGTTTGCTGCAGTTTTTGAGTTCGTTCTTTTACTTTATCAGCCAGTAGCGCTGCATCTTCGAAGGATTGATATGCGTCACTGTGATTTCCCCACCCCATTTCAACGCGACGCATCAAAACATTGTTTATTTTGCTAAGTTTTTGATTTTCATAGCGCAGTTGTTCTAGTTCAGTTCTCTCATGATCTACTTTGACAGTTAGCTCACTACTTTCTGGTAAGGGAACGTTGGTTTGGGTCATATGGATATCCAATAGCAACACCCGTAAAGGTATGATTCAGGTGCAATCCGTTAATTTGTTCGCCATAGGTACTAAAGCCGATTACATTGTTCTTTCGATACATTACAGACATTTCTTCGGCAATATCATGGTGTTCTATTTCTATTCGTCGGTGAATACAATCAAATCCAATAACCAACTGCATCTCACCCACGGATTCTTTCAATAAATTAAAAATAAGCGATGTATGTGGCAACAATCCGGGCGAAATCATTTTAGTTAACACCACGCCTGAGTCGATGGCACAGAAAAAAGTTAAACTCAGATCGTCATTCACTTTTTGAATACTGCGAATATACAATTGTTCACCAAATTGTACCGCCAGTGGGTACATTGCAAAAGTTTTAGAGTTCAAATCCTCTAACTTCAAACCATTAATTCTACAGTACTCAAGCGCCGCAGGTTCGGCATTAAATTCATGCACCACACGGGAATTAGGTGCTACCTGTGTTACCACTAGCTTTTCGTCTTCTGGTGATAAGTGATGCTGGCTAAACACTTCGAACTCACAAATTGTATTCACTAACATGATAACCGCAGCATTAGTGTAAAATTGGCCATCGTAATAAACTTGTGTGTTGAGGAAGTTCTGGTCATCGCCTGCAGAACCACCCACGATGGGGATATCTTGCAGACTCAAACTTAGTGCATTTATCACCAACTCTTCACGTACAGACAAACCATCTAATAACGACAAAGCAAAACACTGCTTTTCAATGGGATGAGGAGACACTGCTTTTTCACGCAATTTATCCATCATTCCACCGACTAAAACATCAGATTCAGCTACATTAAAGGTGGCTAAATCTTCAATTAATATAGACTCAACAGCAAATTCACTGCTACTTAATGCAAATGCGCTAATGCTGTGTTTACGATAGCCCAACGGGGTAATTTCACCAGCAGAAGTACAACCTATTACCACCGTATCTGAAAAATACTTAGTCAACTCTTTTGATAGTTCTGCTTGAGGATAATTAACCCCACAATAAAACACTACACATGTTGGCTGACAAGGCGCAATCGCAGCATAAATTTCTTCGGCAGCAAGCACAGGGTCAGTATGCTCCGAACCAGCCATTGCCACGCCTGGGATAGATTTTTCCACCACATTTAAATGCAGATTTTGATTGCCCATGTTTCCTCCTGATGTATGGAGGAATACTATCTCTTTCACAATTGCTTAACAACAAAAGCCATCATGTTTCACATACATTTAGCACTATTTTCATGTGTGCAAAGTAAATCTGGAAATTGACGGTAAAAAAATTGGCAAATGTCACCTACCTCAGGATCATGTAAATATCGCGGTCGAGGAAGCGTCACTTTTCTTTCTTCGATCACTGTCATCGGTTTTTCACTTAAAAATATGATTCTATCTGCAATAGCGACAGCTTCAGTTAAGTCATGGGTAACATATAATATGCTTGAATGCATTTGTTGTTGAAGAATCAACAACTTCTGGCGTAACTGCTCTGCCGAAGGTGCATCTAAAGACGCAAAGGGTTCATCCATGAGTAACACCTCTGGGTTAAACATAAATGCTCTGGCTAAGGCGACCCGCTTGGTCATGCCACCGGATAATTGTTTCGGATAGGCATTCTCATGACCTTCCATACCAACCAGTTTAAGGATTTCCAACGCATCTTGCTCAACCCTTTGTTTATCCTTTCGGCCTTCAGCAACCAATACGACATTTTCCAATACGGTCAACCAAGGCATCAATCGCGCCTCTTGAAACATTAAACCGATATTATGCATTGCACAATTTGGACTAGTGATAGTGCCTTCAAATTGCTCATCAAGACCAGCAATAAGATTGAGCAAGGTACTTTTACCCGCACCCGATGGACCAATTAAGGCTACAATTTCGTTTTCGTCCACCGAAAAATTCAGGTTTTTAATTATGCTGACACCAGCTTCAAAAACTTTGTTATGAATATCTACAGTTAACATTTTCGCCACCTCGTTACTTTGCGTTCCCAGGGTCTTAAAATCAGCCCTTCAACGGTGTAAATAATTGCAGCAAAAGCAAAGGTATATGCCAAAATACTGGTGATATCGAAAAACTGAAAAAAGTTACCAAGTTGAAAACCAACACCGTTACTGCAGCCAACCAACTCCACAACTAATACAATTTTCCAAACTAACGCTAGTCCCGTTCTCGCTGCTGCTAAAAAATATGGATAGAGCTGTGGTAGATATACTTTTGTTAACGTTCGCTGCCAGGGTAATTGATAGACTTTCGCTACCTCCATCAGACTTTTATCGATGGCTTTTGCTCCCTCACGTAAAGTGACAGCAACATTGGGCGCTTTGTTCAAAATAACTGCTAACACTGCAGAAAATTCATTTAGCCCGAACCACATAAAGCACAAAATGATGGTGACCAGTGCAGGTATATTTAGGGCCAAAGTGAGTAGGCTATCCAGCCAAATATCAACCTTTTTGAAATAGCCCATGAGCAGACCAATAATCGAACCCAGCAACATAGCAATGACGAAACTGAACATCACTCGTTGTAGAGTTACTCCCAAATGATAGGGCAGTTCATTTGATGCAATATGTTCAATAAGCGCGTTAAAGACCGCTGTTGGCGACGGCAACATTTGTACTGCAAAAAACCATACACTTAATTGCCAAAGACCCAACAATAGTAATAACGAGGCAATACGAATAAACGTATTTCCTTGGAAACCCTTAGATTTAACTTGAATTGGCTTTGTAGCTTTATCTAACACGGGTGTGACGCCAGAAGATATCATCTGGAAGCCCTCCCAAGTTGCCCGTCAAAGCATGTTGACTGTCATTTGCCTTGATGAGTTGAAATAGAGCGTCTATTTGTACTTTTTGCGATTGCACAAATGTATCGGGAATACCTTGTCGATATCCATCCATTAAAAAGGGTTGCACTTGCGCGGAGTACTTTTTGCTAAACGTGGGGATTTGCCGCCAAATATCGTCGTCATGTTTCATAAGTTGGCGAGCTTGCGCGGACATGCTCAAAAAAAGATTGATGGTTTCACTATTTTTATCCGCCCATTGTTGTTTGAATACCCAACCTAAAACAGGCACTTGACCTTCAACGTTTAGGGCATTCAATACTTCGGGCATGGTCACTAAAGACGGCATCCCCTGTGCGTTCAATTGCGCAGCGTAATGCCAGAAATTAATAACCGCATCTAAATCGCCTTTCGCGATTAGCGCGTTGAGCATCGGCGGGGCGGCGAACTTTACCGTCACATCGCGAGCGAGATCTAAATTGGCTTGCTGCTTTAAGAATGCTCGGTACAGCACCCAATTTTTATTGGTATTGCCCCCCGCAATGCCAATGGTTTTACCACGTAAATCAGCAAGTTCATGAATATTTGATTGGGGATGAGTAACAAGCGCACCAGCCGCGGTGGAATAGGGGTAAAAATAAAAGTCGCGGTTTGCTTCTTTTTGCCGTGCCACCCACAACCAATCATTAAGAATGACATCGATTGAACCGCCTTGTAAGGCAACTAACAGCGCTTGCGGTGAACCTAACGGAATTCGTTCAACCTCAAGGTTATATTGTTTTGCTAATTGTAATTTTTCTAAAACATCCATTTCCCAATTAAGGGTGCCATATTTTAAAACCCCAACACGGATAGTGTTACTAGCCTGAGCCGTTGCACTAAGCAACAACACCAAGAACAAAACTAAAGCGGTTGGAACTCGCATATATACTCCGGTTGTTTTAAACGGGATGAGTGTTAATCATCAACCTAAGTTGTTATTCGCTAAGCGAAAAAGGTTTCCGCACTGGGTGCGGAAACCCCCACTTACGCCTTTTTCAAGGCAACGCTTTTAGAAAAAGCCCAATGGGTTAATGTCATAGCTAACCAATAAGTTCTTGGTTTGTTGATAATGACCTAACGCCATCTTATGATTTTCACGGCCTACGCCTGATTTTTTATAGCCACCAAATGCAGCGTGGGCAGGGTAAGCGTGGTAGCAGTTAGTCCATACTCGACCCGCTTGAATTGCGCGTCCCATTCTGTATGAACGGTTCATGTCACGAGTCCATAAACCTGCGCCTAGACCAAATTCAGAATGGTTAGCAATTGCCAAAGCTTCTGCTTCGTCTTTAAAGGTAGTCACACCGACCACTGGACCAAAAATTTCTTCTTGGAACACGCGCATATCATTGCGACCTTTTAGCAAAGTAGGTTCAACATAAAAACCTTTGCTGAAACCTTCAATCATTGCAGGGCCACCGCCGATAAGTACTTCAGCACCCTCTTTTTTACCAATATCTAGGTAACTTAGAATTTTGTCATATTGCTGTTCTGAAGCCTGCGCACCCACTTGGGTTTCTGTATCCAATGGGTTGCCACGTTTAATTTGCTGCGTACGCGCAACTACCAGTGAAATGAAATCATCGTAAATGGATTCTTGAATCAATGCTCTAGAAGGACAGGTACATACTTCACCTTGGTTGAAGAATGCCAACACAGTTCCTTCAACACATTTGCTTAGATATTCATCTTCATGATTCATTACGTCTTCAAAGTAGATATTTGGAGACTTACCACCTAACTCAACGGTAGAAGGTATGATGTTTTCAGCCGCACATTTAAGAATATGAGAACCAATTGGTGTAGAACCGGTGAATGCAATTTTTGCAATACGTTTGCTGGTTGCTAAAGCTTCACCCGCTTCTTTACCAAAACCATTTACAATATTTAGCACCCCTGGTGGCAATAAATCACCAATCAGTTCCATCAGTACCAGAATCGACGCTGGAGTTTGTTCTGCTGGTTTCATGACCACACAGTTACCCGCCGCCAATGCTGGGCTCAATTTCCAAGCAGCCATCAGAAGTGGGAAGTTCCAAGGGATAATTTGGCCAACAACGCCTAGCGGTTCATGGAAGTGATAAGCGATGGTGTTCTCATCAATTTCACTCATATTGCCTTCTTGAGCACGCAAACATCCTGCAAAATAGCGAAAGTGGTCGACACATAACGGAATATCTGCGTTTAAAGTTTCACGCACAGCTTTACCGTTATCCCAAGTTTCAGCAACCGCCAGCATTTCAAGATTTTGCTCAATACGGTCAGCAATTTTCAAAAGCGTATTAGAGCGGTCAGTTGCAGACGTTTTGCCCCAAGCATCTTTTGCTCTATGTGCTGCATCTAGGGCTAAGTTAATGTCTTCCTCAGTTGAACGAGGAATTGAACAAAAGACCTCATTGTTAACAGGCGATACGTTATCAAAGTATTGTCCTTTGACCGGTGCGACCCATTCGCCACCAATGTAGTTGCCATACTGTTGTTTAAAAGTTACGAGTGAATTTTCTTGTCCAGGTTGTGCATATATCATTTTGTTAACTCCGGTGTTCATATTTAGTAAAAGCGTTACCAGTTTGCCGGACTTTGCACCTTCAACTCCGAATTGAGTTGGCAGTCACACCGGCACCGGCTGCCGGAAAATAATTTTTGCCCCTACCTAGGGGCAAAAATTGAAAGCTATTGGTTAAAAGTTCACAATGGCTCCAAGGGCGATGGACTTAACCTCTTCGCTCGCATCACCAATGGATATTTCATTCATGTCGTATTCGACAACAAAGGTCACTGCGCTGTTATAACTATGGAACCACGCGACTTGAGCGCCATCCATTTCCCAAGGGGTTTGAGTTTCAACTTCAGTATTGCCATACGACAAGACAAATCGATTAGCGCCAGTTTTATACGAGCCTTGCACTAGATAGCCACTGCTATCCACTTCATTTCCGTCTTCATATAACAAGTTTTGTAAACCTAATGCGTTATCTGTGGGACCGAGCAACAAACCGATGGCTTCCCCAGTAAAACCAGAGGCGTTTAGCGCGAAGCCACCCATATTGAGTTTTGCACCATAAGAATAGCCTGTGGAATCAACGTCACCTTGAATGTCGCTCTCAGTGCTTTGCGAAAGAAAACCGACAAAGGCATTGAACATTCCGTCTTCAAACTTGCTGGTGTAAGTTAATTCTCCCTCAATTCTTGGCGTGCTCTCTTCACTCGATCGACCAGGGCCTGTGTCAGTAGAAGTATTAGCAGGGTCGATCAAGCCAATGGCTAATTTAAAACCGCCGGCAAATTCAGGTGAACGATACGTAATTTGAGCCGTTGGCATTGGATAGGTGTAACCTGTACCAATATTTCCAAACGAGACTCCTTGCCCATCAATCAAACCGAGGGTGTCGTTAACGTTGCCGTAACCTTGTAATATTTCGTCTAGAAAAATATTAGAACGGTTAAATAAGGTAAAATCTTTGCCTATTAATACCTGCCCCCAATCAAAATCCAAAGTGGCATAAAACTGACGGACATCGATTCCTGTTGAGGTTACGCCTGTATTACTGTCATTTATTGTGACCCAAAAAGAAGAGCGCCCACCAACCTTAACGCCGTCAATTTCTTTGCTAAAATTCATACCCACATAGTTAGGTAGAAAGCCCATTTTGACTCTAGACTGGTCGCGATCTATTCCTGATATGTCGTTGTCTGTGCTGCTAGACACGTAAAATGTATTGAAAGACGCATCAACTGTGACACTTGCCACCTCTGGATCGTCATAGATTGTTATTGCTGCAGAAGCTGCGCCGCTAACTAAGCCTAAAACTGCCAAACTAACTTTAGTAAATGTAAATTTATTCATGTTCATGTGTACCCTGTTTGATTGTTAGTATTATTGGTTGAGCAACATGAACTATCTATCCCGGGTTACTCCAACCCTATGCATCGATACGTTGCCGACGCACTTTTTTTGTTGATTTAGTATTGTTTGCTAACGGCAAATTAGAAACTCGTCGATTGGGCTCTTTGTGTTGCACTTTAGTCCTCAAAAAGAAAGCGACTAAAGATCTAGTTCTAAAGTAGTAGCCAATGGAAGTAGTTCGATTAGGGCTGGAAAGTATTAGAAAAACAGTGCGTAAAGTGCAGGCTTGTTAACTACTAATTAACACAAAATAAACATATGATTCAGTAACTAATGTCACCCTAGAATTGTGGCATCGTAAGTGTCAAACTGCGCTCCCAAATTATGTTTAAGAAGGCTGTATTCATATGATTTTTCTAACTAAAACCCTTCAGCAAGTATCACCACTTACTCGCTTAAGTGAATCAATTCGACTTTCACACTTAGGTTTAGTCGCCTGTTTATTGCCATTCTCCGGGATCGCGCAGGAATCGCCCGATGGAATAGAAAGAATTACAACTACAGCCACTAGAGTTGCAACCAACACTTCCAACTTGCCATATGTAGTAAGTACAGTAGACGAGCAAACATTAGGGTTGCTAGCTCCCACTCATATCGAAGAAGCCCTTAGCTTCATTGCCGGCGCTGGGGTGCAACGAGGAAATGGCCAAGAATATCTACCCGCCCTGCGTTCGCAAGTAATGGCTGGTTCAGGTGCTTGTGGTGGCATTCTCACCGCAGAAGATGGCATACCTTTGCGGGCCGCGGGATTTTGTAATATCAACGAGCTTTTTGAAGCCCACAGTGAAATGGCTCAAAGCATAGATGTTATCAAAGGGCCGGGCTCTGCATTTTACGGTTCAAATGCCGTACACGGAGTCATAAACGTAATCACACCAGACACCACAGTAGATGCAGGGTTATTCGGTATAGATTACGGTTCTTACGGATATAATCGATACAAGTTTCGACAAGGTGCAGACTTCGGTAACTCGGGGATCGGTATCAATGCCAGTGTCACCCGCGATTCAGGATATCGAGATGAAGAAAGTGTCGACCAAGAAAAAGTTAACCTACGCCATCGTTTTGAAGCTGATAACTTGACCCTCACCACTGGACTCACTTATACCAATTTAGACCAAGAAACCGCCGGCTATATTACTGGTTTCGAAAGTTACAAAGACGAAGACTTAGCACAGGCCAACGAAAACCCAGAAGCCTTTAGAAAAGCCAAGTCTTTTAGATTATGGTCAAACGCACTTTGGAATTTAAGCGACCAAGATGTGCTCTCCATAACACCTTATATGCGTAATCAAAACATGTCGTTCTTAATGCATTTTTTACCTGGCACACCGATGGAAGAAAATGAACAAGACGGCTTTGGTGTGCAGTCAATGTGGAAACACAGCGCTTCTGACAACCTCACCGTTAGCCTAGGTTTAGATGCAGAACAAACCGATGGAAGTATGCGCCAATATCAAGATGCTGAAACCGAAGGTTCTGCGTTTTTAACAGCAACGGTACCCATTGGAATGCATTATGATTATGATGTCGAAGCCACCTTATATGCACCTTTTATATCAGTGGATTGGCAGCAAGATAATTGGTTAGTGTCATTCGGTTTACGCTACGAAAATATGAATTACGACTACACCAATAATATGTTAAGTGGCCGCACAAAAGACGATGGTACTGAATGTAGTTTCGGTGGTTGCC
Organism: Alteromonas sp. M12; assembly: GCF_037478005.1. NCBI lineage: Bacteria > Pseudomonadati > Pseudomonadota > Gammaproteobacteria > Alteromonadales > Alteromonadaceae > Alteromonas > Alteromonas sp. M12. The sequence goes on from NZ_CP144164.1 coordinate 4,506,236, forward strand.
GCTACAGTCGTCCACCTTCTTCTGAAAACAGCTATAGCAATACTTCCCCAAAGCTCGGTATCCGTTATCAGTTTTCTCAGCACACACAATTTTACGCCAACTTATCCCGAGGCTATCGCGCACCACAAGCAACAGAACTCTATCGCCTGCAACGGGAACAAGAAGTCGCCGATTTAGACTCTGAAACAGTGACAAATGCCGAAGTTGGGGTAAAAGGACAATTTGATGGACTGAGTTATGTAGTATCCATCTATAACATGAATAAAGACAACTTCATCTTTAGGGATAGTGACTACTACAATGTGAACGATGGTGAATCAAGACACCGGGGAATTGAGTTAGAGTTACAATATCAATTAGCCGAAAACTGGGATTTGATGGTAGCTGCAAGCTACGCTAAACATACCTACTCCTATAGCCAAATTCTCAGTGACATTGATATCAATGGCAACTACATTGATACCGCGCCAAAAACCATCGCTAATACGCGCCTAGGGTGGGATATTAATGCATCAGCCAGAGCCGAATTAGAATGGGAGCACATGGGCAACTATTACACTGATCCTGAGAACCTTCACCGTTATGATGGCCATGATGTATTAAATTTAAGAGCCTCAATGCAAGTTACTGACGCGCTCACGTTATTTGCCAGAATCAACAATTTAACCGATACCAGTTATGCAGAAAGAGCGGATTACACCAGTTTTGGTGGAGATCGTTATTTCCCTGGTAGACCTAGAAACCTGATGATGTCACTAGATTACAAATGGTAGACATAGAAATAAGAGCAGTGACAATGAATTGTTAATGCTCAATATCATCATTTTTGCGGCAGTGTTTCACTGCCGCATTTATTTAACCCGAACTAGTCTTTCAAGATAAGCCTTTTACAACATAAATGTCCTATCTGGAATGATTGGAGAACATATATGAAGAAAATTATAGTTGTAGGAGGAGGCGCTGGCGGCCTTGAAATAGTCAAACGCCTTAGTCAAAAGCTAGGGAAAAAAAACAAAGCAGAAATCATTTTGGTTGATAAAAGCCAGAATCATGTCTGGAAACCGCTTTTACATGAAGTCGCGGCAGGTGTTATTGATAAAAATTCAGATGGCATCAACTATCGAATTCATGCAGTTGCCAACAAATATCAATTTCAACTGGGCAATATGTGCCACATCGACAAACAAAATCAGCAAATAGAACTTGCGCCTTTGTATGATGAAAATGCGCAGTTAATCTTACCTAAACGCACTTTACAGTATGACACCCTAGTTCTTGCTATTGGCAGTGTTTGCAATGACTTTGGTACACCAGGAGTAGCCGATCACTGCTATTTCCTCGATTCACTCGCGCAAGCAGAAAGCTTTCATAAAGCTTTGCTTAATCAACTTCTGCGGATTAACCAAAAAGGTGTAGAAAGTAAACCATTGCATGTCGCAATAGTAGGTGGTGGCGCTACCGGTACGGAATTAGCCGCTCAACTGCACCACGTCGCCAATCTCGCCAGAGCCTATGGCATGCCGGAAATGTCTGCCGCTAAATTAACGGTAACTATTATTGAAGCTGGGGAGCGCATTCTTCCAGCATTACCCGAAAAAATCACCAACTCAGCTCGCCAGGCTTTAACCAAGTTGGGGATTAAGGTTTTAGAAGGTACAAAAGTTATTTCGGCGCAAAAAGAGGGGTTCATGACAAGCGATAATGAGTTGATTGAAGCCGATTTAATGGTCTGGTCAGCGGGTGTAAAAGCACCTGATTTTATTACTCAACTGGGGATCTTTGAAACCAATCGCGCGAATCAAATTTTGGTCACGCCTTATTTAAAAAGTACCTTAGATGAAAATATATATGCCATTGGTGATTGCTGTGGGTTCCAACAAGAAGATGGCCGCTGGGTGCCTCCACGGGCGCAATCAGCTCACCAAATGGCCAGTACTGCAGCAACCAATATAATCAATGAATTTAAGCATAAACCGGCACAAAAATATCAATACAAAGACTATGGCTCATTGGTGCATTTGAGCAAATACAGCACCGTGGGAAATTTGATGGGTGCACTGTCAAATAGCAGTATGTTTATAGAAGGGCGGTTAGCCAAATTGGTATATGTATCCCTTTATAATATGCACCTATTCGCTATTCACGGCTGGTTTAAAGGGATATTTATTTTGTTTTTCCGCAAAGTCAGGAACATTGTGGGTCCCAAGTTGAAACTTCACTAAGCGCCACTTGCGCCGACACAAAAAAGCCCGATTTTGTCGGGCTTTTCTAGCACAGCTTAATGTCGTATCTAACAAAGTATGAGTTTGTTTAAATTAACAACCTGTGATTGTTTGCGTGAAAGTAGGCTCCCTAGTCGATCGTGCTGACACATAACGAATCTTGCAGTTACTAGGGTCAGGAGCATCGCTAATTTGCACATCAATAGAACCTAGCTGGCCGCTGCAATTTCCGCCGACCCAAGTAAAACTGTCATCAATTTCAACAGCATTGGCAATCCCGCTAGGATGAGGGCAGGCATAACCACATCGCAAAGTAATAGATTCACTGCCCAACTCAATAGTAGGGTCAGTATCGCAATCGGTTTTTTTCTCGATTGTGGCTTTAAAGTGGACTAAATCAGACGCTGAGCGCAATGTTCCTTCCAAGCCATCTAATGTGGCCAATCGAGCATCGGTACTCAGATCAATAAATCGAGGAGCAGCCACAACCGCTAAAATGCCAAGAATAACGATGACTACTATTAGCTCAATAAGAGTAAATCCATGATTTTTGTTGTGCACAACAATGCTCCTTGTAAATAACTTTTTAACCAATTAACTCATTAACGATCTTCTGTTAAATAATATTATGCTGAAAAAAGATCAAAGTGAAATGATTACTTATATATTTATCAATAACATAGAATACATCCGTATAATATTTGATTCCCAATGCCTGCGTTCCACTACGCTTTATTTTACGGTCACTTTTAATTATTTCGGAAATCTATTAGGATTATGAAAATCGATTTTTGAAGGAATGCTAGTGCAGCGTAGTAAAGGGTTTACCCTAATAGAACTAATAATAGTCATCGTCATCCTCGGCATTTTGGCCGTCACGGCTGCCCCGCGATTCATTGATTTGTCATCGGATGCAAACGCATCTGTGCTGAAGAATATTGGTGGACAACTGCAATCAGCCAATGATTTAGTCTACGCAAAGTCGGTGATTAAGCAGCAACACAACAAAGATAGAGATTCTGATCCTGAAGATGGTGAAACAGGTGTAACTGTGAACGGTGTATTTATCGCTACCGTCTATGGTACTCCATGGATATACTCTGGTACTGCGCTAACCAATTTCATGGACATTGATATACTTGACCAAGGTTACAATGAACATACTGAAATCTGCGAGTACAGTGGGGATTTTTGTTTTATGTATTTCAACACTAGTTCAGCCCCAGCGACTTTAGATTTATCTTTTTCTCCCGGTGTGGCAAGTATCATCTATCCAAAATCGAAGAGTGTCGCAGACGATTGCTTCGCCTATCATATTTTTGATAGAACAGACAACACTGCGCGGGCGGGTTCTGTTACCACAGGATGCTAATTAAATTTAGCATCCCTATTTGGCACCTCAGATTTCTACTCAGCACTAAGTAATTGCCAAAACAATTAGCAATATGAATGCATATATTAAAAACGCATTCTTAGGCCGGCATTCACAATGAAACCGTCATTACGCGACCATATATCGGTAGTCCATTGACCATCAGGTGCTCTGATTAGTAATACCAATGGATCTTCTTTGGTCTGGCGGATACCCAGAAGGTTTTCCGCATTCACAAACCAACTAAATTGACCTAAGGTTATTTCGCCCAACAAACCAAGATGCCAATAAGGTTTACTTTCAGAACGATAGGGATTACCGCTTAATCGCTGTTTTCCAGTGTAATAGGCTTCAAAACCAATCCGGCCTTTCCCGTGCTGTTCCCACATTGCTACCAAACCCGCAGAATGTTTAGGAGTGAGCTTGATACGTTGACGCTGCTTAGTTGTTTGATCAACCTCGGTGGCATCTAAAAAGAGATAGCTGGCGGTGACTTTAAAATCCTGCCATTTATAACGCAGCATTAATTCTGAACCGTAAATCCTTGATTCACCTTGCGCATTTACTAAACGCACGCGGTCTAGGGGACCATCGATTTCAGATGCATAAGCTTCTAATTCTGTGACATGCTCAACATTTGATGCGAAAAAAGTAACGTTTACTTCTAACTGATCAAATTGACGCCCAATATCCAATGAAGAGGTAACCGCCGTTTCTTCTTGAATGTTTTGAAGCGGTGCCAAGCGTGATAGGCCAGCAGCTTCGATTTCTTCCACAAAGGGCGTTGGTGCAAAATAGCCACGGCCATAAGATGCTCTAACGGTCCAATCTTGCGGACGGTATAACACTGATACTCGAGGGCTCAACTGGCTGCCATATTCGCTGTGATCATCTAAACGCATACTTAATGAAGTTGATACCTGCTCGCTGAATTCATAATCAGCTTGGGCAAATAATCCTGGGACATCAAAGGTGTAATCAAACTCAGGATAATATTCTGACTCAAAACTATCTGACTGCATGGCTAGGCCAACTACCCATTGCGATTTATCGGTATAACCAGACAGAGTACTTTCCAATAAATAACTCTCATGGCTATCTTCATCTAGGTCTTCACCAAATTGTTTATCGTGTTTCTGCAGCATCGCAGAACCGCGCACATTCCAGGTTAAGACATCCCCTAAAGGTCCGGTAGCAATGATGCCACTATCGATTCGCTCACTGTCTTGAGTTTGTTCGAAAAAACTTCCATCGGGCAAGGTATAACCTTCGAGGGTGCCACCTTGACGATTTTCAGTCATGTAGCCTGCGGTAGCATAAACAGTCGCGCCATTTTCTCCTTCCCAAAATAAGCGAGGTCGAGCGGTATAGCGTTCATAGCCAGCCATATCAATCCAACCGTCATCATCAAAATCTTGTGTGCTTTGATGATGGCCACCAGCGGTCAATGATACGCCTAAAGAATCATTTACCGGAGTAGCTAAATAAGTGGTGACGTCTTGTCCATCTCGGGAAGTAAAATTAAATAACACTTCTCCTTCGGCTTCATCTGAAGGTCTGCGAGAGACGAGATTGATCACGCCGCCCATTGCTGAACCACCATAAAGCGAAGAAGCTGAGCCTTTGATGATTTCAACACGGGCTAAATCAGTTGGCGGAATTTGTAACAAACCAATAGAAGCAGCTTGCCCACCATAAAGGGCTAAACCATCATTTAGCAACTGCGTATAACGACCATAAAGCCCCTGCAAACGAATATTAGCACTGCCTAATGCCGGAGATGTGGTTTGAACTCTTACGCCCCCTGTTTCGGCCACTAGCATAGAAATATTACCCGGGCGCATCATGGCTTTTTCTTCGAGCTCTTCTTGGTTAATCACTTCTATTCGAACAGGTTCATCGGTAACGTTGCGACCAACTCGCGTAGAGGAAACAGTGATAGTTTCAACCTCGTCGTCATGCTCGTCGTGCTCGTCGTGCTCGTCAGCATCATTAAGTTGATTTCCAGCAAACTGTCTATTTGTTTCCTGTTGCGAAGATTGCTGAACCTTAGATGAGACATTTTCAGATTCGAGCGGGTTACCCTGTGATTTAAATGAACCGAGCAAACTTAGGGTAAGGATGAGTATAAGAGAGGGTCTGGTGGAATAATAACAACGCACAGTGATTAAATACCTTTAAACTAGAGTGTGTGAAAATTGTCCCTGATGCGGGGCTCGAACAAAGAATAATATCACACGTAATCTCATTCACTTAACCGATTTTTGTGCGCAAATCGATTAAGTGAATTCGATTCCATAGTTCGTTCAGTTAAGTATCCCCTAAACTGAAGATTATTGAGGACTTTACACTAATCTAGAAGGCATAAGAGGCATACAAACGTAATGTTCGAGGCTGCCCAGGGCCAATAAATTCAGGTGATTCTATATCAGGGTATAGGTCTCCTAATACTTCGTCAGCTTCACCATAGGTTCCAAAGGTCTCAAACTCCTCATCGAAGGCATTTTCTAGGCGGATAGCTAAATTAATACCATTTTCAAACCCATAACTCGCGGCTAGGTTTACAATTGTATAACCAGATAGTTGGCGGTTCTCGTTAGCTTCATCTCCGCGGAAATATTGGCTTGAAGAATAGTTAATATCTGCGTTAAGAGCGAACGCTTCGCTAACCGCGTAATCAAAAGATATGCTTGCTTGAGTGGTTGGCTGACCAGGAATTTTGTCTCGCGGATTAACTTGTCGATTTGGCCCCAAAGGATTTTGCGGGCTAAACGACATAAATGACGATTCAAAAGTAGCCTGTAGATAACTAAATTGCGCGTCTATATCCAACTTGTCGATACTATGGGCTAAGCCCAACTCGATACCTTGGCGACGGGTTTTATCCACATTCACGAAGTAGCCAACTGAGGGACGATCACCGGCTTGTTGGAAGATAATATCGTCCTTACTGTCACTGCTATAAATAGCAGCGCTAAGTTGGCCATTCTGATATTGCCATTGAGCACCCAATTCAATGGTATTAGTCACCACTTGCTCTAACGGAGGATCGGCAACAAAACCATTGGGTAATTTACACGGATCATCCTCATCAGCGCAACTTAACTCAGCAGGGCTAGGCGTTCGAGAGGATTGACTATAACTACTATAAACCGATAGATCACCAGTCTGATAATGGACAGCAAACGACGGATTGAAATGATTAAATTGATGTTCTCCATTTAGCGAGCCTGGACCAGTCTCTACACCGTCTACCATGTCAATATCTGAGCGATTGTAGCGACCCGATAGTTGCAACGACCATTGTTGGTTTAAAACGATGTTATCACTGAAAAACAGATGCAGATGGCGTACATCAGTTGTTAATCTAACCATAGAATCTAGGTCATATACTCCAATGCCCATCACATCGCGACTATCTTCGGCGCTATCGTTATTTAGTATGGCGAATTCAGTATCACTACTGAAATCAATTGAAGCCACATCAATCCCTAGTCCTGCAGTCCAATGATGCACTAGGCTGGCGGCTTCGACCTTGCCGCTTAGCTCTGCGCTGATACCTGAAGATTGATTTTTCGTTAAACTTGTATTGGCTGTGCCATCTATGTCGTCGGCATCAAATGATGAGATATCTTCAAGGGGGGTTAGCGCGGCATAATCCACAAAGTGTACAGCATCATCGGCTTCAAATTCGTCATCTTCTTCCGCCTCATCATCGCCCTCTAAATCGTCATCTAATTCTGCAATTTCGGCATCTTCATCTTCGACACAAAGGGTTTCACCAAAACCAATATCACACTCTTCATAATCACTATCGTCACCGTTGTAAGTGACAATTTCATTTTTCCGATAATAAGCGTTTACCACTAAATTGGTGTCTTCAGAGAGCGTCCATTGATTTTTCAAACTAATAAAGCGTAGCGCAGTTTCAGTTTGATCAGGCCGAGTAAAGATTGCGTCGCGTCCTTCAAATGGAATTAATTCAACAGGAATAGCGCCATTACCAATTAACCTATTATCGCTCGCAGCTAGGGTCAACTCTGAAAAGTGGTTATCGCCTTGGTAGCTAATTGTTGAAAATAGCTGTTTTATTTCGCTATCAGAATAATCTCGCCAGCCATCTTCTTGGTAAGAGTTGACGTTCACATAGTAAGCCCACTCTTCATTGTTACCACCGGATTCAAAATTAATCCCCTGCTGACCAAAATCTCCTGCTTGCAGACTTATTTTATTCTGTTCAAAGTTAAAACCGTTTTTAGAACGCAAAACCAATGCGCCACCAAGGGTGTTTTGACCAAACAATGGATTCGCGCCAGCGACTAGGGAAACTTGCTCTAATGCCGATGTTGGCAACAAATCCCAATTCACGGTGTCACCAAATGGTTCGTTGAAGCGTGTACCGTTTAAATATACTGATAATCCTTGAGGAAGACCTAATAAAGGCGATGCGGTAAAACCACGATATTGTACATCTGGTTGAAATGGATTATTAGTCACATCATTGATCGACACACTAAATAACTGGCTATCGAGTAAACGAGCCAAAGACGGACCATATTGAGGCGCCAAATCAGAGCTGTCTAGTACCTGATTGACAGAATATATACTCCCAACACTTTGCACACCAAGTGGGGATACTCCGGTAATAACTAGCTTTTCAATAATTTCAGGTCCGGGCTGCTGAGCCATCGTAGAAAAACTCATTATCAGCATCGAAAATGATACGCTCCGTCGCTTCATGTCTATTGACCTTGTATTTGTTATTAACTTTTGGTTAACAATCCTAATTCAGAAGAGTGCCAAACGCCTATTGGCTAAAGGGTTAACCAAAGGGGTACTTTAGTAGTAGTGGCACCAAGAGAGGTACAAACTAATTAGCCCTCAATCTTCGTATTTCCCTTAGTTTTAAAGTTACTATCGCGGCAATTGCAGCACCTCCAATGCTGGCAGCACATTTCCTGTTGTATTTATACAAATTTGGTAAGTAGGCAAAATCATGCCGTGTTAGCTATAAAATTAAAAAAATGAGTGCTTAACAGGTGACTCAAAAAGCACCACCAATAACTTTTAATATTCTAAAATTCAATTACTTACCTTGAACCTTTGACCTTTACATAATCTTTACACAAATTGGAATCAAATCTGCTTTGTAGCTAGTTGAAGTTAACCAACCGGAGCAAAATATGAATATTATGTCGATAGGTGGAGGTGGCCCAGATCCTGCTGCCCGTGAGAAAGAAAAAGCTCAGCAACAATTTGATATCGCTGACACTAATGAAGACGGAGTTGTCAGCGCTACTGAGTTTATGGCAGCGTTAACAGCTGAAGGCGTAGAGAGCACCAAATCAGCTGACATGTTCAGTAACATGGACTCAAATAGCGATGGTAATTTGAGCCAACAAGAACATGACAAAGCCGTTCAAGAGCGTGAACAAAAAATGACGCAAATGATGGCCCAAATGGACGGGGAAATTGGTCTGTACGGTGAAAAAGACTCAGAAAAAGCGGTAAATTTTGAATCGTTCAAAAGCATGTTGTCTTCGATTGCTGATGATACAAAAGACCAGACTACGGCTTCACGCTTGAAAGATCTTCTAACCGAATTAGAATCTGAAGGTTATTCAAAAGAGGGCGTCCAAAAATCGGTGGAATTGATGAATAAGGTCGCTCCCCCCATAAATACGACTGCCTAATTAAGGGATGTTTTGATTGTTAACAACCCCTTCCCCACATAAGTCATCAAACCTAATAGGGAAAATCCCAGTACGTAAATTAGGTTTGATGCTTTTTAGTTAGCTTTTTAACCATATAAAATTGGTTTGCTAATAGAGTCCATGTCACATCTTAGGACTAGACAAACGTCATGTTTTTTATATTTTTATGTTATTAGCTTAATTGTACATATTCCCTTTTAAACCTGTCTGGTTTAAGGTGACCGACTGAATAAGAGCATGTAATTACCACCAGTAAAAGAATACACTATTGGTTTAACGTCATTCAGATCACGAATACTTCCATGTACTCAAATTAATAAAAATAAGACTGTAGGGACTAATTTATGGACTGGGTTTCCATCATACCGCCATTGATTGCGATATTTATCGTGTTTTGGAAGAAAGAAGTCATCATGGCATTATTGATGGCTGTACTAAGTTCCGAGACACTTATATTACTCACTTCAGCTTCTGAAAGTGTGATTTTAGCACCAATATCTTCGGTTGAACGAGTGGTAGCGGTAGCCACCAGCGCAGGAAATACGCGCATTCTATTGTTCAGTATACTAGTGGGTGCATTATTAGCCTATATCAGAGATTCAGGCGGTGTTACAGCCACCGTAAACTGGTTAACCCATCGTGGTATTGCCAACAATCGCCGACAAGTAGGCGGCTTGACGATGTTAACCGGCATAGTGATCTTCATTGAATCGAATCTAAGTGTGCTTACTGCTGGAATATTTGCTCGCGGTTTGTTTGATAAATTTGGTATGAGCCGGGCGCGACTTGCCTACCTTATTGACAGCACCAGCGCGCCCGTTTGTATTTTAATTTTACTGAATGGTTGGGGCGCCTTTGTACTTGGTTTACTCGATGGTTATGAATTAGAAGAATCTTCAGCCAGTATTTTGTGGGGCACAGTTGCATTCAACTTCTATGCAATTATTACCTTGGTCATTGCTGCTTACACTGTGTTTGCGGATAAAGTTCACGGTCCAATGGCAAAGGCTGAGCAGCAACTCGATGCCACTAAAAGTAAACTTTCTGCCGCGCCAGCCACCAAAGCCCGTTACATGGTAGTCCCTATATTAACCATGGTACTAAGCATGGTAGGTTTTATGTTTTGGACTGGCAACGGCGTTTTATCTGACGGCAGTGGCAGTAAATCCGTATTGTATGCCACGGTCTTAGCTACTGTTGTTGCTTATTTCTTATTGTTGACTGGCAAACAATTTAATCATCATCAAGCGGTGGAGATTGGTTTTAAAGGCATGGGAGAACTCTTACCCTTGGTAACCATAGTACTGCTTTCTCTGACCTTAGGCGCTAGCTTAAAAATATTAGGCACGGGCACATTTGTAGCAGGCATGGTTGGTGAGTACTTACCATTAGTATTTGTTGTACCAATGTTGTTTATTGCTGGGGCGATTATGTCATTTACTACAGGGACATCGTGGGGCACATTCGCTATTCTAATCCCCATAGGCGTGCCACTGATTCAACAACTTGGTTTACCTCCTTCGTTGGTCATCGCTGCGATTTTGGGTGGTGGAATATTTGGTGATCACTGTTCACCAATATCAGACAGTACAGCGGTGTCTTCATTAGCTTCGGGGTGTGATTTACTCGAGCACGTTCGCACTCAATTACCCTACGCGCTGGTTGCCGGTGGATTAACTCTGGTTGCTTATTTTATTGCTAGTTTACTTATGATTGGATAGATACTTATGCGTACATTATTTGTTTTATCTTTTGTTATTTTCCTCAGTGCCTGTACTCAGACAGGTATCGACAAAGCCAAGGGCGACTATGCTGTGGCAATGCCTGATAAATTTGGTGCTGATGTTGCGCTGGCCGTTTTAGACGAAGGCGGTAACGCGATAGATGCTGCTATTGCTGCCCAGTTTGCCCTAGCAGTTACCTTTCCAGAAGCTGGAAATATTGGCGGTGGTGGATTTATGACAATCTATTTTAATCGTCAAACTGACTTTTTAGATTATCGTGAAATGGCTCCTGCTGCAGCGTCTCGAGATATGTACCTTGATGAACAAGGCAATGTGGTCTCGGTCCAGTCATTATTTGGTGCAAAAGCATCCGGAATTCCTGGTACAGTAGCGGGCATGTGGGAAGCGCATAAAAAGTATGGCAAGTTACCTTGGACTCGTTTAGTTCAGCCAGCTGTTAGCCTGGCCAAAGACGGTTTTATTGTGCCTGAGAAATTGGCTGAAAAAGTGACTCGTTATATCGCTCGTAAAAAAGAAAATGGCATTGAAAGTAATTTTGAAGACTACTTCGCGGATGCCACTAAGTCAGGTATGTTGTTCAAACAGCCCGAGTTAGCTGCAACCCTTGAGCGTATCCGCGATCTTGGTGTAGATGGATTTTATAAAGGTGAAACTGCCGAACACATTGTTTCCTTTATGCAAAAAGATGGCGGTTTAATTACATTGGAAGACTTAGCTTCTTATCAAGCTAAGTGGCGCACACCGATAAGCTTTCCATGGCGTGGTTATACTTTGATCACCGCTCCACCACCGAGTTCAGGTGGTATTGCCGTTGCTCAGTGGTTAGGCATGATTGATGCTGTTATTCAAACCAATCCATTGCCTAAACAAAACTCTACGGCCTATTTGCACTTAGTCTCAGAGGCAGGTAAACGAGTTTTTGCCGATCGCGCCGAATACTTAGGTGATCCAGATTTTATCGATGTTCCGCAAACTGAGTTAATGCTCCCTGAATATATTCAATCCCGTGCAAACGACATTAACTTAACCGCTATCTCAGCCACCAGCGACATCAAACCAGGCTTACATGAGAGTGAGGACACCACACACTTTTCCATTGTTGATGGTTGGGGTAATGCCGTTGCCAATACAACCACTATCAATTTGAGTTTTGGGGCGGGTGTAGTAGCGGAAGGTGCAGGCTTTTTATTAAATGATGAAATGGATGATTTCAGTGCTAAGCCAGGCGTTCCAAACTTCTTTGGCGCAATTGGCGGTGAAGCCAATGCAATTGCCCCTTTCAAACGTATGTTATCGTCAATGTCTCCGACTATTGTGCTTGAGGACGAAACGGTGAAACTGGTAACAGGCTCACCTGGCGGTACCACCATCATATCCTCAGTTACCCAATCAATACTCAACACATTGTTATTTAATATGAGCGCCGAAGAAGCTGCAAATAGCCCGCGTTTTCATCACCAATTATGGCCCAAGGACACCATCAGAGTGCATCCAGGTATCAGTGATGCTACGTTAAACTCGCTGCAAGAAATGGGTTACATCATAAGCGAAGGTCGCTTTGGCGATGTACATTTGATTTTGCAAAAAGACGGCGAACTTAGTGCTGCCTCAGAAAAAAGTGGCAGAGGAAAAGCCAAAGTGGTATCTGCAAACTGATGAGTATTGAACCGCACTTGTACAGAGCGGTTAAGATTGCGAGGAGACTCTCTCCTCCTCGTGAACAGGATCTGGGATCAATAAACTCATCACAATGGCGATAACGCCGGCTGTGGTAATCGCAGAAGAAAATATATTTCGCAGCGCTTCAGGTAGTCCTTGAAGCGCATTTGGCTCCATTAACACCCCAAAGCCAGCGCCAAATGAAGTGGCCATAATCAGTGTTTTGCGTCTGTCGATAGGTTCACTTGCCAGAATTTTAATACCGGCCACCGCAATAGTGGCAAACATCACTAAAGTCGCGCCGCCCAAAACAGGTTTAGGAATTGATTGCAATACACCTCCAATTACCGGAAACAAACCTAACAACACCAAAATACCGGCGATATAAAACCCGACGTGTCGACTCGCCACTCCGGTTAGTTGGATTACCGCATTGTTTTGCCCAAAAGTGGTATTTGGAAAGGTATTGAACACCGATGCCAATGCAGAATTAACCCCATCGGCCAGAATACCGCCTTTAATGCGCTTTAAGTATTGTTCACCTTTGATGGGCAAACCACAAAACAAGCTGTTAGCCGTCAAGTCACCAGAGCTTTCCAGCGCCGTCATCAGATAAATCAGCGCAACGGGTAAAAACACCTCCCAATCAAAATTTAAACCGTATTTGAAAGGCACGGGTATGCTAAACAAAGGTTGTTCACCAATATGTTCCACCGAAACGATACCTAACCAGTAGGCCAGCAATGTTCCTAATCCCATACCAACCATGATGGCTGATAACCTAACCCATGGGTTTGACGAGACATTGAGTACAATGATAGTCACCAGCACAAAAATTCCAATATATAAATTTTGCGTATCGCCAAAAGTGTCACTACCAAAACCACCTGCAAGGTCTGTCATGCCGACTTTAATTAAACTAAAGCCAATGGTTGTGATCACAATACCGGTGGTGAGAGGGGTAACAATACGCCTCACTTTGGTAATAAATTGACTAATAACAACTTCGATAAAGGCTCCGAGCAAACACACCCCAAAAATAGTCGATAATACCTCCTCGTTGCTTCCCCCTTTGGCTTTGATTGCAAAGCCGGCTACTAAAATGGCACTAACAAAGGAAAAGCTTGTACCTTGTACAGCAATCAAGCCACTACCAATAGGGCCTATAGTTTTAGCTTGGATAAAGGTAGCCACTCCTGATACAAATAACGCCATACTCAACAAATATGGCAACTCAGCCTGCAACCCTAGAGTTCCACCTATTATTAAGGTTGGCGTGATGATCCCCACAAAACACGCCAGAATATGCTGGGTTGCAGCGGTGATACTTTGCTTTTTAGAGGGAATATCGTTAAGCCCATAGAGCAGTTCAGAATTGGATTTCATTAATTTGCCTTAGGTCTGCCCGTAAATGAGAGTTAGAACTCGATGTCATTGAGTTTGATTTGTCATAGCCAAAACGAATGGGGTTGCGATGCAAGAAAATGACCAAAAGGTCAAGTTTTAAGAATTGTTAATTTTAAAGGCCTAGCAGCCAGATTAGGCTAATTGGACTTATCCCAAGCATAAATGATTGCACTAAAATGATGCGCTATAAGCTGGAATAAAAATGCACTTGCTAATTTGATAGTCGGGGGGAAGTGTTGAATTTCGCCGCAAAACCAATTCCTAATAATGCAAAACGAGTAGTTTCAGGTATAGCTATGACTGGCGTATCTGTGTTCGTTAAGGGCAACTAGCCCAGTGGTAAGAATAGATATGCGTCTTTGAATATTACTCCGCCAACACTAAGTGACTTTATGCTTTGATCTTAGCGAGTTGGGCTGACCAGATCGAGTAAGTCGCCGTTTATCACTTGGGCAGGATCATCATTACTCAATTCAGCGGTCAAACTGTCTAATTGCACGACTTTATATACACCTTGGTTAACCGCAGTCAAAGCCGCATGACTCAATCCATTTGCGCTAACAGGTAAGCGTTTTTTATAGAGTAGGAATTTATCGCCTAACTTTAGTCCATTGTCTAAGCCCATATTGATGATCAATTTATGGTTATTTGTTCCTACAATTTGCGCAAAGCTCTGCTCACACTGAAGTTTATTAGCAACATCCGACACCGCGCCATTGACAGTGTTAAGTACTGTACGGCCATAGTCACTGCGCCAAAACAAACTGTTATTGGTATCTACATTGTAGTCATCACTGTACTCCCAATCCGCTTCACTATGGTAAGACTCTTGGAATATAATCGTATGCCGATAAACATCCAGTACATATACTTGAATCGTGAAATTGCGTCTTAAAGATACATCGTCTGAAAGCAATTCTTCTTTGACTTGTTCAAATAAACTGATATCGCGAATAAACCCAAACATGACAAACTGCCGTCCATATTCTTTGGACATATAAATGGCTTTGTTGGTTAATTCGTTAAGATGGATTTGGTCATAGGAGTTAACCCCAGTGAACGCCTTGTCAATCAGTCGTACCTTAGGACTGGTTTGTTCAGCACGCAATTGTTGCTCAATGCGTTTACTTATTTGCTTACCGATATCAAAAATACCACCATGGCTAGCTTGCTGGGGTTTTAAGACTTGAAACTGGGTAAGCAACACCGAGCGGTTGTATCCATCATGGGGACAATTGAACATAGGTGAGAATTCGACTCTGACGATAACATTAAATACATCTTCATTCACAGATTCACTAAGCACTTCTACTCGCTGAATTTGGCCTTGGGTGGTAATCACCGATTTACTGCTCACTAGTAGTCCATCTAACACCACATCTTCTGCAGAAACAAAACTGCCGTTTTTAAAAGATGCGTCTGCAACTGCATTTTTGATAGCTGTCACTCTTACGTCGCTAACGTCAGCACCGTCTAATTTGACCGTCGCCTCACCTTGTTGCCACACAGCAAAGGCCCTAGGACAGAGCAGCAAAAGCACCAACAAGGTTGTGCAATTCAACATTTTCATCATAGTTATATTCATTTTTCAGTTAATTGAAAATGCCAAATAATTTATTGATTACTGACTCTTCTTGATTGGAGTGCAATTCGCCTTTGCCACTGTACTCAATGCGTGAATTCCCCACTTTAGAGGAAATAATAGTATTTGAAGCATCAATATCGGCGGTTCGTATTTCACCGGAAAATCTGACGTATTCTTGCCCAGTGTTCAGCGTAATCCACTTCTCGCCGGCAACCACAAGATTATTATTGGGTAAGACTTCTTTTACATATACGGTAATATCACCTTTCAAAGAATTAGATTGATTGGCTTCTGATGATGTATCGAACTCATTTTCTTCATTGTGTTCTATATTTAAGTCTGTTTCATCAATCTGGATAGGTCCAGCAGTAACATTCACAGGTCCTAACTCAAATCGACTACTTTTATCCCTTTGAAAATCGATGGATTTTTTTGACGTAGTTGACTCACTTAGTCGAACTAAAATCATGTCACCCACTTGGTATTTGCGGTGCAACTGATACAGGCTAGCGTCATCGTCTAGTTGAAAAAGTGATCCTGTGGGGACTGCTATAGATTCGACCCCTTCCATGCGGATAGGTCTGTAACTGGGATCATTGGGCATGATCTCTTTGTCTTTTTGACTAATGGCTCTTTGACTAACTTTTGGATTGGTTGGCAGGTTTTCGACAACTTCTTCTTCTACGCTAGGTGTTTGTGAACATGAGCAAACAACAAAACAGAAAAAAGAGATAAAGTGATACTTTTTCATACTCAAATATAACCTCAATTGCTATCTAAAGATAACAACATATTTATGATTAGAATTGCCTCTCACATGCCAAATTCTGAGGTTATTTTACCGAAAAAATAAATCACTTTAGTACCTTTACTAAAACTTTACACTAGCGCTTTTAATGTAAATAGAATTTCAGCCAAGTTGTTTAAGTATATGATACTTGGCTAAATTTTTGGCACGATTTTAGCCTATCAGCATCTACAAAACTCCATCCAAAATGCGTAAATTAAGAGTAGTCATTACCCATGAATGTCATAGATACATTGCAAAATAACTTAGGTTTAGGCACCGCCGTTGAAACACCTTCTGCAAGTGAATCCTCAGCAAGCTCAGAAGGAATCAATCAGGTGTTTGGTGGTTTAATGTCACTGATGCAGCAAAACGACAGTGATAACTCCACTGAAGAAAACGCCAACATGGATTCAGCAATTGACAGCATTCAGAAAAGTCTTTTTTCAGCTATTGGGTTAGATCAATTTACTGAAGACTCTTTATCTCAACTGACGTCACTAGATTCAATTGCGAACCTACAAACCTCTTTATTGAGTAGTCTCAGTGCCAACCTTTTCAGTAGTGCGACTGCCGCTATTTCTGCCGAGCCGGAAGTAAGCACCACTGACTTAAGCGCGTTAAATTCTGACACTACCTTGTTGGGTTCAATTCAAGATATTTCAAATTATGTAATAGGTGAAGATGGCTTAGGCATGGATGATTTTTTTGATACTATTAACATTCTAAATCACATTCCTATTGTCTCTGATATTTACCAAAATACATACCATACCAGTGTGGATCCGGTATCTGAATTATTGGGTGGATTTGTTTATGGGGGGCCCATAGGGGTGGCGTTTGCCGCTGCCGATATGGCGATTGAATCATTCTCCGGCAAATCCATCTATAACAATGTAACAGACTACATGTTTGAAGATGCCGACAAGGAAACGATAGAATCAACGGTTTCTCAGGTGACCAATACAATTGAACAAGCGAATAAAGCGTATAGCTTTGTTTCTAGAAACTATTAGTAGGTAATAGGCCAAAAACACATGAAATTAAGTGGCAAAATCACGCCCACTTAAGGATAAAAAGCGATGAGCATGGGCAATTTATTGCCTGTCTAACAGCATTAAGATGGATCTGTGTGCAAGGGTTTAGCATTCAATCACAGCGAATTCGATTCACCGCTTGTTGCCATAAAGAATAAGCATGGTCCCTTTCTTGTTTAGAGAACCTTGGCGTAAATGTGTGTTCGCATCGCCACTGTGCACTCAGTTCATCTAAAGATTTGTAGATACCCGCTTGTAATCCGGCCAAATAGGCTGCTCCTAAAGCAGTGGTTTCAGTAATTTCAGGTCTATCCACCTCTGCTCCTAAGATGTCAGCTAAAAAACCCATCAACCAATCATTCTTAACCATTCCGCCGTCAACTCGAAGGTTGGTTGCACGGGCACCATCACTTTCCATGGCTTTTTGCAGATCTTTTGATTGATAACACACTGACTGTAAACCTGCTGCGACTATTTCATTAATACCTGTATCACGGGTTAAACCTAAAATAGCTCCGCGCGCATCAGGGTCCCAATAAGGCGCACCCAAGCCAGTAAACGCCGGCACCAAAAATACACTATTGTTCGGACTGGCCATCTTCGCCAGCGATTCAGTTTCAGACGCCTCTTTGATTAGTTGCAAGCCATCGCGCAACCACTGAATCGTAGCGCCAGCCATGAAGATACTGCCTTCTAAAGCGTAAGTTGTTTCACCGTTTAACCGATAAGCGACCGTTGTTAATAGTCGATTATGAGATTTAAGCGGTGTTAAACCGGTATTCAACACCATGAAACAACCAGTGCCATAGGTTGTTTTTGCCATGCCCTTTTTAAAACAAGTTTGTCCAAACAGCGCTGCCTGTTGATCCCCTGCAACTCCTTGAATAGGGATAGCTTTGCCCAGCAATGTAGGATTCGTTTTACCAAACTCGTCAGCGCTGTCTAATACTGTTGGCAAGATTGATTGCGGGATATCGAATGTTTTTAAAAGTTGTGGATCCCATTGTTGCTTATGAATATCGAACAACATAGTGCGAGAGGCATTGGTTGCGTCTGTGTAGTGGCAGCGTCCTTTGGTCAACCGCCAAATTAAGAATGTATCAACGGTGCCAAAAGCAAGTAAACCAGATTCAGCTTTTTCGCGCGCTCCTTCTACATTGTCCAATATCCATTTAATTTTAGTTGCGCAGAAGTAAGGGTCTAATAATAATCCCGTAGTGTCGGTGATATGCTCTACTAGCTGGGAATCTTCACTGAACTGCTTGCAGATTGAGGAAGTTCGCCGGTCTTGCCACACTATTGCAGGATACAGGGTTTTTCCGGTTTTTTTATCCCACACTATTGTCGTTTCTCGTTGATTGGTTATACCAATAGAAACGACTTGAGAAACGTCAATCTGTGCTTCAACAATAACGTCTTTACAGGTTTTCAGGACGCTTTGCCAAATTTCTTCAGGATCATGCTCTACCCATCCATCATCAGGATAGGATTGACTAAACTCCTGTTGGGCAATAAAGCAAGGTTTGCCATCCAATGAAAATAAAATCGTCCTTGAACTGGTAGTTCCCTGATCGATAGCCAGAATATAGTTTTGCACCGCGATTCTCCTTGGCAAAAATGGACATCGAAAAAGTACCCGATGAATGACAAACCTCTAATTTGTGCAGTCCATTAATTTTAGCGTTATAAAGTGCTTTAGCAACTTCATTGTATGCCATTTCAAAATTCAAATTGGTTGATTTGGCATACATGCCTGCACGCCAATGAAAGTAACTGCTACTCTACTCAGCTTAACGTGAATTAAATATATTATACGAAATGGACATAGCCAGATGGTACGCATTGCTACTTAAAGCGCTAAGTTTCAGGTAGACTCCATCCACAAAATTGTTTACATAACAACGGTTTCCGATAACTAGGGCGATCATCTACAGCTCCATTTGCCTATTTTCAGCCGTACTAATGAACACCAATTTAGCGCAATCTTGCCAAGTTACGGTGGTGTACTCAATCCAGATAAATCGATAAAAGAAGCAATTAAAAAGTCAGCGATTAACCATAGACATAGCTCAACGACCCGCTCTGCAAATTAAACAGGGTCTCTAGTCGAATGTCGCCAGTTTGCATAGTTCCTTAACCTCAGTACATTCTTTAACAGGTGATTAAAAGTGAGTAGTAAAACACTGTATGACAAAATTTGGGATAGCCACGTCGTTAAGCAAAATGAGGATGATACTTGCCTAATTTACATCGATCGCCATCTTGTTCAAGAAGTTAGCACGCCAGTTTCTTTTGCATCATTAAAGCAACGAGGTGCTAAATTACGCCAACCAGCAAAAGCATTGGCGATGGTAGATCACGTTTTACCAACCACAATACCTAGCAGCAACAACAGACAGCACATAGCAGATCCACAAGCAAAAGCGATGTTAATTGCGTTGGAAAATAACGTCGAAGATACAGGAATGCCCTACATTTCAGTAAACGATAAGCGTCAGGGGATTTTGCATATCGTGGGTCCTGAGCAAGGCTTTACATTGCCTGGCACTACTTTGGTATGCGGTGACTCTCATACCGCAACTCATGGTGCATTTGGTAGCCTAGCATTTGGAATAGGCGCAAGTGAATGTGAAAAAGTGTTCGCTACTCAATGCCTAAACCAAGTGAAAGCAAAGACCATGCGTATTACCTTCAGCGGTGAATTACCATTGCATGTTACCGCTAAGGATATGGCGCTTGCGACTATCGCTAAGTTAGGAGTTTCCGGTGGAACAGGTTATGCCATTGAATACGCTGGTGATGTGATCCGAAAAATGAGCATGGAAGCGCGCATGACGCTTTGCAATATGACAATCGAAGCCGGCGCACGTGTTGGTATGGTCGCACCTGATGAAGTGACTTTTAACTATTTGCAAAATCGTCCTATGGCCCCCAAAGGCGACTTGTGGGATCAAGCAGTTAACTATTGGCGCACCTTACCCAGTGATAGCGATGCAATATTCGACGCTGAAATTGAGATCGACATTGATAACCTTGAACCTTATGTCAGTTGGGGGACCAGCCCTGAACACACCATCTCAATTAGCCATAAAATTCCACAACTTGCTGATGCTAAAGACGACTCCACTGAGGCAAGTTGGAGAAAAGCCCTAGATTATATGGATATCAAAGCCAATGCTGAAATTAAAGGATTGAAGATAAACAAAGTCTTTATTGGTTCTTGTACTAATAGTCGGATTGAAGACTTGCGCGCAGCGGCCAAGGTTATCATCGGAAAAAGCGTTGCCGAAAATGTGTTGGCAATTGTAGTCCCAGGCTCAGGTGAAGTAAAAGCTCACGCGGAAGCTGAAGGCCTCGACCAAATTTTCATGGGCGCAGGTTTTGAATGGAGAGCTGCAGGCTGTTCCATGTGCGTGGCGATGAACAATGACCGACTAAAGCCGGGCGAGCGATGCGCTTCAACCTCAAATAGAAATTTTGAAGGACGCCAAGGCGTCGGCGGACGTACCCATTTAATGAGCCCAGCCATGGCAGCCGCCGCGGCAATTACGGGTGAAATAACAGACGTCCGTGAACTTATTTAATAGCATAGTAGAACTCAAATATGACAGGCTTTAAACAAATATCGGGAATCGCTGCGGCGTTGCCTGAAGACAACATAGACACCGACGTTATTTACCCTGGACGCTTCTTAACTCGTCTGAGCAAACAAGGGATGCATGAATGTTTATTTTATGATCGAAGATTTGATAGTCAGGGCCAACCAAAAGCCGACTTCGTATTAAATCAGCAACAATTTTCTAAAACAAAGATTCTCATTGCCGGCAATAATTTTGGTTGTGGCTCAAGCAGAGAAACCGCTGTTTGGGCGCTTACAGACTATGGAATAAAGTGCGTTATCGCACAAAGTTTCGGTGAGATTTTTTATTCGAATTGTTTTAACAATATGTTATTACCCATAGTGTTATCAGAATCACAGATTAAAATATTGTTAGATAACGCAGCCCAAGCAAAACCTATCACTATCGACCTTGCGACCCAGAGCATCGAAGTTGAGGGGAAGAGTAACATAACCTTTGAAATCGGCGCTGCACATAAGCAAATGTTGATCTCAGGTTTAGATGAAATATCCAGACAACTGACAATGGACATAGACGATATAAGCGCATTCGAGAATAAACAAAGCCAAACGCAACCTTGGTTATGGAACTAAGGATTTTGCTTAACTGAAATCCATAATTGCGCCGCTTTTCAATGCGGCTTAATAGTATGCACATTGGATAAATTGAGCTAAAAGTATCTGACGTTATAAAAGGTGAACGCTGTGAACAAAAATATAAATTTAACCGCTGAAGATGGCCATAAATTTACCGCCTATCTTGCCGAGCCTGAAAATCCGAAAGCGGGTTTGGTAATCATTCAGGAAATTTTCGGCATCACAGAACATCTAAAATCGGTAGCACGGGAATTTGCTGAATTGGGCTATAAAACCATAGTGCCTTCATTGTTTGACAGACTAGAGCCAGGCATTGTTCTCGATTATGCTAATGTCGAAAAAGGTGTCGAGCTGATGGGCAAATCCAAACAACAAGATATGCTAATTGATATTAAGTCTGCGATGGAAGCCGTTAAAGTAGATGGTAAAATTGCGGTGCTAGGATATTGCATGGGAGGTACTTTGGCGTACGTAAGTGCTAACGAATTATCACCAACCTGCGCGGTGAGTTATTACGGAACGGCAATTACAGATCATTTAAGCAAGCAACCTAGCTGTCCTATGCTGTTTCATTTTGGGGAAGTTGACCCTTATGTTTGCCAACAAGATATTGAATTGATTCGTGCAGCTAATCCACAACAACCTATTTATGTTTATGCCGAAGCCAATCATGGATTTTCCTGTGTTGATCGCGCTAGTTATCATCAAAAAAGTGCGGAGTTAGCATTTACCAGAACGGTCGACTTTTTGTCTAAGAACCTCGCGTAGTTAAACCCAAGTAGTGATTAAGCTCAATAAGTCGCATTGAATACAGTCGTGAAGAGCATGTATTCAATGCTTGCTGTTAGGTTCATTTAGGTATTTTTGCAACTCGTCCCATCAATATGCTGGCGCAGTTTCAATAAACGTTGGTCTCTTGCTGATTGATAGTTTTCGATTTCGTTTACCGGTATTCGTTTAGCCATAACATCATGGGCCTGTGAGACTAAGTCACTATTCGGTGGATAATCTGTTTTAAGACTACCTTGCACACGTTTTAGCGCGTCTTGGAGTACATCAAAGTAACCTTCTAAACCCTTAGTCGCGTTAAGATGCCCCACTTCAAAAGGTCCCATAAGTGCCCAGCGTAAAGCCAGACCTTTAGTTAACACTTTATCGATATCTTCAACTGAACAGTATCCTTCACCAACCAAATGCATAGCTTCACCAAGTAAGGCCCACTGCAGTCGATTAAGCACAAAACCATCGATTTCTTTGTTTAATACAATCGGCGATTGGCCCAATTGCTCCATCATAGACTTAGCTTGCTGGACAACTTCAGGACTGGTCCAAGGCGATGCGCATAACTCCACCAAGGGAATAATATGTGGAGGGTTAACAGGATGAACAATAAGGCAGCGTTGCGGATAACTTACCGATGCTAAAAATTCAGAGGCCGGAATCGCTGATGTGGAGCTAGCTAATAGGCATTTTTCCGGAGCCAAATCCCCCAACGCATTAAACACTTGCACCTTCACGTTAACGTTTTCAGCCGTACTTTCTTGTACATAATCGGCATCTTCAACCGCCAACGCCATAGTTTCAGCAAGGTGCACATTAGCAAAAGCCTTTTGCACATCAAAATCTGGATCCACTGTGGTTAAGTCTTCTAGTGCTTTGCGTATAAGCGAATAGGCTTTTGCTAAAGATTCTGGATCTTTATCCCATAAACGAACTTGATAACCTGCCCGTGCAAAAGTAACAGCCCATGAACGACCAACATTACCTAGTCCAATACATGCGAATTTCATAACGATCCTTATAAAAAGAGTGCCTGTGGTAAGTGACAAAAATTGACACTAATAATCTAACAACGAATGCATTTTTGTTGGATGCCTGATTTTAAGAATCGTTGAAAATGCGAGCGTCACTATAAGGCATTCACCAACTATTTACATCTAGGTTTTATATAATCTTCTTTTTTTTCTGATACTTATACCGAAGTTAGCATTCACTTCCTCTAGTTATTTGAGACTGAAAATTGGTATTTAGCTGCATCAGTAAATGGCTAAAAGTGAGGGGTTGTCACATAATCAAATATCGATTTATAGCGATAAAAAAAGGGTCAGATTTAAATTCAATCTGACCCTTTTAGACTATTTAAAGAGTGTTTTACCAAGCTTAATTAAACAAACCTTTAAGTTTATCTTTGGCTTTCTCGGTAAGTTTGTCTTTCTCTTCATCAAGTTTTTCTTGCGCTAGTTTTTTGGCTTCTTCTGCTAACTTATTCTTTGCTTCAGATTTCGCTTTAGCAATGATGTTATCAAGCATTGCATTTACTATCGCAACACCAGCTTGGTCGGCAGGTATGCCATTGGGTTGACCAATAGGACCCGCGTTAAAGGTAGGTAAAGTAATCTCATAAGTTTTTTGCTCAATTTTAAAATCTCCCGTGGAGAGTTTTTCAAAGTCGAGTTTTAAACGCACATTGCTAACCGTCACATTTTCCACAATTATTAACGGATTGGCACCTGGTTCAGTAGACGCTTGACCTTCTGATTTAGGTAGGTTGGCAGTCAAATTATTTTTAATGACCAGTAAATTTCCTTGGCCTTTTTCATCTACTTCGTACAGTACTTCTGGTGCGTTTATGCTTACAGTTTGAACGACATAAGGTTCACTTAGCACTTCGCCTAAATCTAAAGTAATGTTCTCAACACTAAACGCATCCTCATCACTAAAACCGTCTGGATTTTCAACATCTATATCGCTAATCGTCAAACGACCTTCGCCCAAGGCTAAATCGACTTTGAAAACCGATACCGGTGTGCCAAGATATTTGGAGCCTTGCTGTTCAATCTGAACACGTATAAAGTCCCCCGCACCACTTAACAAATACCAAGCGCCGCCTGCTATAAGCAGGATAATAATTGCAAAAACGATTAGTCCTTTTTTCATTAGTTTCTTCTCATGTATATTTGGTTACGGGTTATTCGCCCTCTAAACAACCACAATATCACCATTCAAATATGGATCAACTGTGAAAACGACTGAAAGCCAACGAAACGATAGCGATTCCTCCCAACAGATTACTTGCTAATTTTATCAACGCCACAGGCTTCCATCTAGCTCTATTGATTTTGCTTATTTTGAATATTATAGACAACGGCTTAGTTCTGCGCTGATATTACCATTCGCCCCCTTGTAAACGTCTTCTTGCGCCGCAATAATCCTAGTACCGATTCAATGACTAGATAATTAACATGATTCCGATTTCGATATTAGATTTGGCCACCATCGGCGAAGACAGAACCGTTTCTGACGCATTAAATATGGCTCGTACAACGGCGGTAGAAGCAGAAAAGCATAACTACAAACGATATTGGTTAGCAGAGCACCACGGAATGAAAAGTGTTGCCAGCTCGGCTACTGCAGTATTACTTGCCAATATTGGTGCAGCCACAAAATCAATTCGAATTGGAAGTGGCGGAGTTATGCTCCCTAACCATGCACCGTTAATCATTGCGGAACAATTTGGTACTTTGGCAGAGCTCTATGGCGATCGTATTGATTTAGGTTTAGGACGTGCGCCGGGAACCGACATGCAAACACTTATGGCATTGCGACGCCAAGGTGGTTCTGGAGCTGATCAGTACCCACAAAATATTCGTGAGTTACAAAGCTATTTAGGTCCGCAAGCTCAACCTGTATTGGCAGTACCAGGCCAAGATACCAATATTCCTTTATGGTTGCTGGGATCCAGCTTATACAGTGCACAGCTAGCCGCAGAGTTTGGATTGCCTTACGCATTCGCCTCTCATTTTGCTCCTGATCAGTTAATTCAAGCTTTAGAGAGCTACCGAGGTAACTTCAAAGCAACCACTGACAACCCTAAACCCTATGCAATGGCAGGGGTAATGGCTGTGCTGGCGGATACAGAAGAAGAAGCAACTTATTTATATACTTCGGTCCAACAAAAATTTCTGCAGATGCGTACAAGTGCCAACACTCCGTTCCCTAAACCTGTAGACAAAATTCATTGGAGTATTGCTGACATGTACAATGTCGAGCACGTTCTACAATACGCATTAGTTGGAACAAAAGAATCGATAAAAGCAAAGTTGACTGACTTTATTGAAAAAACAGGCATCGACGAATTGATAGTGTCATTTCCGATTCATGATTCCGACGCTCGGTTAAAAAGCCTTAGGTTAATGGCAGAATTGCGAGATAGTATGTAAAGCAAGCAGAAAACGCCAACCGCAAATAATTGGAGATATCTTTGCAAAGTATTGTCGACGAAATTGCCGAACAAATGATGGCCATTGAAGATAAAGGTAAAGTCGCCAGCTACATTCCTCAATTAGCTAAAGTCGACCCTAATCAATTTGCCATCAGCGTGGCCTTAACCAACGGTGAAATTTACCGAGCAGGCTGCGCCGATACTTTATTTTCGATTCAAAGCGTATCCAAAGTTTTCACCTTAACACTGGCACTAGGTAAGTTAGGGGATAATATTTGGCATAGAGTGGGTAGAGAACCCTCAGGTGATCCCTTTAATTCAATCGTACAACTTGAACATGAACACGGTAAACCCCGAAACCCTTTTATCAATGCCGGTGCAATCACTATTGCAGATCTGATTATGCAAGGCCATGAACCTAAGGAAGTGTTAGCCGAAATTTTACATTTTATGCGCTATGTTGCAGATGATGACAGCATCGCTATTGATGAAAAAGTGGCTAAGTCTGAATTGGAAACCGGTGCAAGAAACGCATCTCTGGCCTATTTTATGGCTTCATTTGGACACTTTGAAAACCCTGTTGAACAAGTGCTAGGCACCTATTTCCATCACTGTTCAATTGCTATGAACACCACTCAGCTGGCAAAATCCGGCTTATTTTTAGCCAACAATGGCATTAATCCAATAACCGGCTACACGGTGGTTTCTGCACAACGAGCCAAACGTATCAACGCTTTGATGCTGATGTGCGGCCATTATGATGGCTCAGGTGAATTTGCTTTTCGAGTCGGACTACCAGGCAAGAGTGGTGTAGGCGGTGGTATTCTTGCTGTTGCCCCTGGAAATGCCTCGATTGCCGTTTGGTCACCCGGACTCGATGATATCGGTAATAGTAAACTCGGTACTATGGCATTGGAACTGCTGGCCAATAAAACCGGCTGGTCTGTCTTT
The DNA here is from genome assembly GCF_037478005.1 of Alteromonas sp. M12. Taxonomy (NCBI): domain Bacteria; kingdom Pseudomonadati; phylum Pseudomonadota; class Gammaproteobacteria; order Alteromonadales; family Alteromonadaceae; genus Alteromonas; species Alteromonas sp. M12. The sequence continues at coordinate 4,533,153 of NZ_CP144164.1, forward strand.
GGAAAATAACCACTGAGCTAAACAATAATGCTGCGAATCGCTATTCGTGAGTCGTTGAAAAAACACTAAAATCATCATTAAAATTGATGCAAGTCCTATTTTTCACTCAATCCTATTATTAATTACAATCATTAGAATATTAAATTAAAAATAGCTCTTTGCGTAATCTTGCTTTTGAGATTTGCTTAAGTAAAATGCTCGCCACCACAATGTAAACAAGAATAATTTCTATTTACATTAATATATTCATTGTATCGGAGCTTTTAATGAACCAGCCAAACACTTTGTGCTTAAGCATAATCGCAAGTGCTTTATTAATTACATTTGATTCGGTTGCAGACGATAACGCTGTAGACACCGAAATTGAGCAAATGCATATTTTTGGTAGTAAGAATCCCATCAACACGGTACCAGGTAGCGCTCACGTAATTAGCCAAATTGAAATCGATAAGTTTAAGTACACAGATATTATGCGGTCTTTAGCCACAGTCCCTGGAGTGTATGTTCAAGAAGAAGATGGTTATGGCCTACGTCCTAATTTAGGAATGCGTGGCAGCGGCCAAAACCGTTCTGAAAAAATCACTATCATGGAAGACGGCATATTAGCTGCCCCCGCACCTTATGCATCTCCGGCGGCTTATTACTTCCCGACTTCCGGTCGTATGCAAAGTGTTGAAATATTAAAAGGTAGTTCTACGGTTAAATATGGCCCACGTACCACTGGTGGTGTAATCAATATGCTCTCTCGTGAAATTCCAGAGGCAGCTTTAGCCGGTAAAATTGATATTGCCGCCGGTCAAGATGGCTTCGGTAAAATACATGCGTATGCAGGTGGTCAAGGTGAACGTGTTGATGCAGTAGGCGAAGTTTACCGTTACCAAGCGGACGGTTTCCGCGATATCAATGGTGTTGGCGGCGACACCGGTTTTGTAAAAAACGATGTTATGACAAAAATTCGTTTCAAATCAAACAAGTCGGCTAAGTATCAACAAATTTTTGAGCTAAAACTGAAATATGCAGATGAAGTATCAGATGAAACCTACATGGGATTAACTGACGAAGACTATGCAACTACACCATTTGTGCGTTATTCAGCATCACAAAAAGATCAGATGAACACTGAGCACAAACAGATTCAGTTGAGTCACATGATTGAATTCAATCCAGATGCAGTATTAAGTACAACCGCTTACTTCAATGATTTTCACCGTAATTGGTACAAAGCGTATAGTATTGATGGTAAAAGTCTAAGCAGTGGTGGCATTCAAGCTGCCGCTGATTTTGATCAGGGTCTCAATACCGCACCAATTGAAGTTGGCGTCAAAGCTAACAATCGTGATTATTTATCACAAGGCATTCAGTCTGAACTCAATTATTACACTGAAAATCATGAGCTTGCGTTTGGCGTGCGCTACCATGAAGATGAGATGGATCGTTACCAGTGGGCTGACACATACCAATTAGATACAACCCAAATCATGACTCGTATTTCTAGTGGAGTCCCAGGAACAGATTCAAACCGTATTGACAGTGCTGAAGCGTGGGCAATATTTATACAAGACCGTATCACTTTAGGTGATTTTGCAATAACCGCTGGTCTTCGCTTTGAAGATGTCACCACAAAACGCTTAGATTGGGGAAAAACTAATCCGGGTCGCAGCGGGATGGCTGATACAGATATAGAAAACAGCTTTAGCTCGATATTGCCTTCTTTATCGGCAACTTATCAAGTAACCCCCTCTCTGATTGCATTGGCGGGCATGCAAAAAGGGTTTTCACCCGCGGCACCTGGAAATGCCGATGGTCAAGAAGAAGAAAGTTGGAACTACGAAGCGGGTTTTCGTTACAACCAAAATGCATTTAACTCTGAGGCGATTGTATTTATTGGAGATTACAGCAACATGCACGGTAACTGCACTGCAGCTCAGGGTTGTGACGATGACAACATAGGTAGCCAGTACAATGCCGGGGAAGTTGAAGTTAGTGGTTTAGAGTTGAGTTTAGGTTATGAGTTTAACCAAAATAACAGTATAAGCTTCCCGGTAAGACTAGCTTATACCTACACCAGTGCAGAGTTTGGTTCAGACTTCTCATCAGACTTTGAAAGTTGGGATGACGTTCAAAAGGGTGACTCGTTAACCTACTTACCTGATGATCAGTTATATCTTTCTGTTGGTGTACTAGCCGATTCTTGGCAAGTAACACTAGCGGGTCGCTACACGTCAAAAATGCGTACTAAAGCAGGACAAGGTGCTATTCCTGCAAATGAGTTAATTGACGCTAGAACTATTATTGATTTATCGGCTCGTTACTTTATTAATGATGCATCTGAACTTTACTTAACCGTGGATAACCTACTCGACGAAACGTACATAACCACACGAGTGCATGGCTCTGTATTTGCAGGCAAACCTCAATCAGCAACCCTTGGTTATACTTACACCTTCTAATTTCGTTGTAAGTTATGCATTGTAAGGGCTAACATGGTTAGCCCTTTTTTGTTGATTAAATTCTATTAAGCGTGTTTTCCGTTTTCTGTTATGTTCGACTTTGTTATTATCTCCCACTACATTCAACCTATTATAAATTATTAAAAAATGAAGGCGGAGTGCGATCACTGTGCTCTTTTTCAAAAAACCTAAACTGAGATATTCACAGCAATGATCATCTTTTTTATTTGTATTTCTATATTGCTCCTCGGCTACAAATTCTATAGCCCATTTGTTGAAAAACAGGCCGGCATAGATCCCAATATTGCCACTCCGCAAACGCGTTTTAGCGAAGGGGTCGACTATGTTCCTGTTCACCCTGTTCGGGCGTTTTTAATTCAGTTTTTGAATATTGCCGGTGTAGGTCCAATTTTTGGCCCCATCCTAGGTGCACTATACGGTCCAGTCGCACTGGTTTGGATTGTGTTAGGTAATGTTTTAGGTGGTGCCGTTCACGACTATTTCTCTGGAGTGATGAGCATAAAGGAAGATGGCAAAAGCTTACCGGAAATCGCGGGGCACTACTTCAACATAGTATTTAAAGGTTTAATGCTTATTTTCACCGCTATGTTACTGTTTTTTGTTGGCGTGGTTTTTATCATGAGCCCAGCAGGTTTATTGAGTAACCTAGACGCTTTCCAAGATACCTTTTTGGCCAATAATACCTTTTGGGTACTAGTAATCCTAGGCTATTACTTTCTCGCCACACTTTTGCCTATTGATAAGATCATTACCAAGTTTTACCCCATATTTGGATTATTAATGATCGTTATGACGTCTATGATTGCCATTGCGTTGTTAATCGATGCTCCCCATCTACCTATCGCTGGCGACTTCTTAGCTTATTTTGAAGCTGACCATGCTCACGACTTTTTAGCCCCTAACCCCGAAGGTTTGCCCACTTGGCCATTATTGTTTGTGACTATAACTTGTGGTGCTATCAGTGGCTTTCACTCGACACAAGCACCCATTATGGCCCGCTGTTTAACCAATGAAAAATACGTAAGACCTGTCTATTACGGCGCTATGATGTGTGAAGGCATTGTTGCTTGTGTATGGGCGTTAGCAGGTATTGCCGCTTTCCCGGAAGGCTATGCGGGTCTCAAAGCTATGCTGGATGCGGGTGGTCCAGGATTGGTGGTTAACCACATTGCAAATAGCTACTTAGGCGTATTTGGCGGTATTATGGCCATTGTTGCAGTAGCGGTGTTCCCGATCACATCGGGTGATACAGCGTTTCGCTCGTTGCGCCTAACTATTGTTGATGCGTTTGATATTCCTCAGAGCATTCGCAATCGTCTGTTACTTGCTGTGCCTATTTTGGCTATTGCTTACTTTATGACGAAACTCGATTTCACCGTAATTTGGCGTTATTTTGCGTTCTCAAATATGTTGTTGTCTACCAGCGTGTTGTGGCTGGCCACGAAATATTTGTTCGACAGAGGCACATTTCATTGGATCGCCAGTATTCCTGCTGTGATCACCACCGGAGTCACTATTTCTTACATCATGACAGCCGCAATTGGGTTTAATTTGTCTGCTGATTTGGGACGCCCAATAGGCGCTGGAGTGGTGCTAGTTGGCTTTATTTTATTGGTGTTTATGCACAATAAATACAAAGCTGTTAAAGGATAACTAAACAATAAAACGATATTGCCGGCAAATTTAGAATAAAGTAGGACGAGATGGAACTCGTCACTGTTACCGTAAAAGAGATAAAAGAGTTTTATTCGTTAGTTTCAACTTAATCTAGCTCCATATACTCTGAAGGGATTTAAATTGCACACAAACAAGCTTTATTCTGATGTCGAGGCCAACGGATGGATCCCATGGGCAGCACTTTGTCCAATTATTGGTGCAGTATTTGTGATTGGCTCAGTATTGCCTTTCCACCTACTTCTTACCAGCTTGGGCTTTATGACCGATGAAGGTGACTTCGCTGGCACATATGGACTGTTACTTTTTCTACTTTTACCCTTCGCCCTTATGATCGCGATTGTTAGCCTGTGGACGTGTTATGTTGAGAAACGTCCGCTAGTTAGTATTGGCTTATCTATCCAAGAGGCAACCACTACCTTCCCTCGATACCTATTTTTTGGGATTGCCATGAGCGGCACAATCGTTTTTTTAATCGCGCTGGCAGGCGGTTATCAGTTAGATGCGATTTTCCCGGCGTGGTCTTCAACATCCGAACTAGGGATGATATTCCTATTGCTGATTGGCTTTTGTATACAATCAAGTGCTGAAGAGCTGTTATTTAGGGGCTGGTTACTCTCTGCTATTACCCGCAAGTCTAACCTTCTGATCGGCATTACATTGTCATCATTGCTATTTACCTTACTGCACTTTGATTCAAGTGTTGCTTGGTATGTCGCGGTGGGCTCCTTCCTGTTTTCCGTATTTGCCTGCTCATTGGTCCTCTATACAAACAATATATGGTCGGCAATGGGTTGGCATGCTGGTTGGAATTGGTTTTTCGGATGTGGTTTTGAGATCCCAATTACAGGCGTAGATGTGGATGCTGCAGCGTTAATTATTCGCTTAATTCCAACCTCTGAAGTGTGGTTAAATGGTGGCGCTGGCGGGCCTGAAAACGGCATTATTAACCTTATAATATTAGCCATTGGAATAGGTGTTTTTCAATGGCTGAGATTACGCCGAGCTAAAACCTAAAAAACCTCAATAAAGAGGTTTTTAGGTTAACGTCACAAACTAGTTGTTACATATGACCTTCATTTTCAAAACGTTCGTGCCAGCTAAGGGCTTCGCTTAGTAAATGCGGAGTATGCATGCCTCTGCCTGAATGTAATGCTCTTTCATAATAATCTTGCAGCGCAGGACGATAACTAGGATCAGCACAATTGTTGATTATCTCTCTGGCCCGTTGACGCGGCGATAGCCCACGTAAATCTGCTAAACCGTGCTCTGTCACTATTACTTTCACATCATGTTCAGTGTGATCCACATGAGATACCATAGGCACGATAGATGAAATAGCACCATCTTTTGCAATAGATGGAGACACGAAAATAGATAGATAACCGTTACGAGCAAAATCTCCGGAGCCACCGATACCGTTCATCATTCGAGTGCCCATGATGTGGGTAGAATTCACGTTACCGTAAATATCCGCTTCGATCATGCCGTTCATTGCAATTATACCTAAACGTCGCGCCAATTCTGGATTGTTACTGATATCCTGTTGACGCAGAATAATTTTGTCGTGGTACAAATCGATATTGTCATCAAACTCTTTAAGTCCCTCTGGACTCAACGAGAATGCCGTTGCTGAGGCAACACTCAAAGTGCCGGATTTGAGCATTTTCAACATACCATCTTGAATCACTTCAGTGAATGCCGATAGGTTTTTAAACGGACCCGCATCTAAACCTTCTAAAACAGCATTAGGGATGTTTCCTACACCAGATTGAATAGGTAACAGTTCTTTTGGCAAACGACCTACTTCAATTTCCCGTTGGAAAAAATCAAGAATATGCTGAGCAATTTTCTGCGAAACCTCATCAGGTTGTTTAAACGGAGAATTTCGATCTTCCGCATGGGTTTCAACTACCGCAATCACTTTATCAGGAGGGCATTCAAAGTAGAACTCGCCAATACGGTCAGCAGGATCGGTAAGCATAATAGGTTTGCGGTTAGGCGGTAATGCCGTGCCATAATAAATATCATGCATGCCCTCAAGCTTAATATTTTGTTTGCTATTCACTTCCAGAATGATTTTATCGGCCTGTTCTATCCAGGTTTTATTGTTACCAATGGACGAGGATGGAATTAGCTTACCGTCTTCGCGTATTCCAGCAACTTCAATAAGGGCAATATTCATTTTGCCTAAAAAGCCAGACCAAGCATATTGTGACACTTCTGAAAGATGCAAATCGACATAGTCCATAGTGCCGTTGTTAATTCTATCGCGACAAATAGGATCACTTTGGAATGGCAGTCTCATTTCGATACCATCGACTTCGGCTAAAACACCATCAAGCTCAGGAGCTGTCGATGCGCCTGTCCAAAGGCTAATACGGAATGGATCATTGCCCTCTGCATTTAAGCGTTTGATACGTTCGGCTAACGCCTTCGGTACTGCTTTTGGATAACCTGCCCCTGTAAACCCACTCATGCCGATATTAGCACCTGCGGGTATCAATTCAGCGGCTTGTTCTGCACTCATAACTCGCTCTTTAAGTGTCGGACAAAGAATTCTAGAAGTTGCTGACATTATTGCTTCTCTCTTGCAGTAAATTATATCGGTTAATGTGCATATCAGAATACCAATAAAACGCCTCAAATTAACTCGTCCGAGATTAAAACGGATCTACGACTTTAGTCTTACGGGACAAAAAAGATAAATAAAAACAACAACTTAATATAATTTAAATGAACAGAGCAATAGCCTAGTGAAGTTTATATACGAAAGTCGTTTTTATAAATTTGTTAATACTGTCACCACTTAAGTTAACCAAAAGTTAACGTGATGTTTGTAGTGATGATTAGGCTGGTGAGTTTGTTCATTGCCATCTAATATAGAATGATAAAAATTACGCTATTTAGGGAGACAATTAGTGCTAAAAACAGTGGTAGAAAAACCCTATATTAAGCAGTTTATGTTGCTTTTTTTATTTGCCGTGATTATTTGGGCGTTTTACGAATTAGCTGGGTTTGCGGTGTTAGGTGGTACACCGCAGATAGATCAGAATATTATTCTAGCATTTCGTGATGCTAATGACCTTTCAGACCCCATTGGTCCTAAGTGGGTAGAAGAGATGATGAGGGACATTACTGCCTTAGGTGGGGTAGCAGTGCTAACCAGTTTCACCTTGTTTGTCACTCTTTTCTTACTCATCGAAAATAAACCCAAAATTGCAGCGCTATTAGTGTTAACCATTGTTTCAGGAATGTTGGTTAGCTTTTCATTGAAGTTTGGCATTACTCGCCCTCGCCCAGATTTAGTCCCTCATGGCAGTTATGTGTATACCAGCAGTTTTCCTAGCGGGCATGCCATGCTATCAGCCTTGGTTTACTTTACCTTAGCCGGAATGCTGTCGTATTTGCCGGTGCGCAAACGGGTCAAAACCTACTTCTATGTGATCGCGATTATATTAACCTTATCAATTGGTGTGAGCCGAGTTTACCTAGGCGTGCATTGGCCTACTGATGTAGTCGCGGGTTGGTTGATGGGGGTTGGCTGGGCGCTGTTGACACTAGTGGTAACACGATTTTTAAGAATGAAAGGACACTTATCATCGAATCAGTAATAGTTCGAACTGTGGATATAATACGAATGATTTTTAGCCAATAAACATAGCCATGGGAGGATCAAAGTCCTCTCCATGGCTAACTAAGTCGACAACAATCAATAACTAGTGATCGTGCGCTTCTTCGGCGATACCCAACCATTCAATACTGGAAGCGGCAAAGCCTAGTTCAATATCACTCACAACTTCGATAGTTTCCAAATCAATTTGCAAAACGTGTTGAGCAATGGGGTCAGATACATACACATAGTTTCCATTTTGTGCCATTGTCATACTGAAATTGATGCCATCAGGCATATCGGCAATATCTTCATTCGAGATATCAAGGCTTTGCTCAAGCTCCCAATGGGTTTCGCCATCATGGTCGTGAGCACTAAGGATATTCAAATAACCTTGGCTGTCCAACACCAAAAACATATCCCCTTCATAGGAAAACCCGTAAGCAACCGGACTGGCATCGCTTTCTGGTTGCCATTCAAGGGCTTCCATTTCACTGTCTGCAGGGGCAATTTTAATTAAAATTGCCTCACCAGCATCGTGGCCTGAAGCGATACCGATAAAAGTATCATTCTCTTCATGACCATAAATAGTGCCGATTCTCAAACCGTCCAACACATCAATATTGGCAATTTTTTCAGCTTCGTATTCATCATCATGTGCGTGCGCGGCCAATATACCGTCACTGCATCCAAACACAGCGTAGCTTTCATTTATAGCGCTGCCATGCAAATCTGGACAAAGTACATCAAGCACCTGCTCTTGTTCATATTCATCATCATGCAAATGATACAAAGCAACTTGGTCAGGTAATATTTTAGCCGCCGAGGTACTTTCTGCGTCATCACGACGCACAGTTGCCAATAAATACTCTCCTTTAGGTTCAACTGCACCATGCATGTTTATATCATAGCTCAGAGTCGGCAGTAGGCTTGTCTCACCACTGATATCGGTATCCGTTGCAACCTGTATAGAAGCTGGTGTATTGGAGTCTGCATCGCCATCAAAGAAAATTGCCATCTGGCCATCATGATTAATAATATGGGTAGGTCGACTGCCAATGATTTGATAGTCACTCATCGCCGGACCTTGTTGGTAATCATGTAAATGCTCGCCATGATCCTCACGCCACATACCGCTATCGATAAAACCGACATAATCATCAGAACGACTAGCAATTACGGCATAACGATAGTCAGCAGAGGAAGTTAGAGTGCTCGACGAATAGGTTAATGAAAACGAATCTAACTCATCCCCATCATCTAAATCGTAAATGGCAGCATTGCTATCAGAAGATAACACTGCCAATCGGCCCATTGATTCAATTAGGTATTCGTCATCACTGTGATCATGCTCATCTTCCGTTGAATCATCAACTTCTTCAATCGACTCTTTTTCAATAATGGTCGTTTCTGCATCACCGCAGCCGGTTAACAGTAGCGCGCTGATTGTCGCAGCGAGTAAAGAAAGTTTGCGTGTGGTTGTCATTGTTTATTCCTTATTGTGTGAAAAGTGATTATCGAATTAGAAATTGCCTCTTATGCCCACGGCGAAACTACGTCCTGGGCGAGGGGCGATATCTTTAATAAATGAGGTATGTACTCGCGCTTCGGTATCGGTCAAATTTGTGCCTTTCAGATACACAGTGACGTCTTGATTCGACACAGGTATATCGTAAGCAACACTTGCATCAACCATGGTGTAACCATCGGTAGTGGTTTCATCCGTTGAAACATGGTTTTGGCTTTGATAGCGGGTCACATCTAAGTGGGCAGTTAGGCTGTCATCGACGTAGGCGAATTGCGTGCCGTAACGAAGTGGTGAAGTACGGGGTAAATTGCCACCGTCTTTTAATCGCGCGCGAACAAAGTCAGAGAACACAGTGGCTTTAAACGTATCGGTTGCCTGCCATGCTATTTGCACTTCAAAACCATTTAAGACTACGTCATCGGTTTCAAATATATACACTGGTAACTCGTCAGTATGCTCTTCTTCTTCCGCATCATGATCGTGTTCTTCTTCATCATGGTCATGACTACTTTCAACATAAAGACCGGTATTGGTTTGATAATAGTAATTGTCTACTTGGTTATAAAAAGCATTGAATACGAATGCCACATCACCTTGAGTCTTACGCAGTGTCAAATCAATGTTATTGGCAGTTTCAAGGTCAATGGTTTCACCAGAGAGCCCAATTTCTTCATCGTCTAGCGCAAATAAAGCGCCCACTTCATAGCTATTGGTGCCTATATGTGCGCCAAAAGACAGCAGCTCTGCAGCTGAAGGTGCACGCTGTGAACGTGAAACAGAAAGGCCAATATTATAACCAGGGGTGAAGTCCCAAACTAAACCAGCAGACACACTAACTGGCGTAAACTTATGAGCAACATCGAAAACCCGTGTGGCGGTTTCTTCATCGCCATGATCGTGATCATGTTCATCTTCTTCTTCGTCGTGCCCGTGAGCTTCAAGAACAGGAAGTAAAACGTTATCGGCATCAATGGTGACACGCTCTATTCGAGCACCAAATTGTAATAACACATCTGCGAAGTGTTTTTCTTCCATAACAGCTAATGCAATGGTCTCAGACTTCGAAGGGGGAGTGAAAGCCTCTTCACCGACAGCTGAAACTTCGCTATTTTTATAATGAAAGCTGATACCACCATTCCAATCAACGAATGGGTTATGCATCACGTCTACTTTGAGCTCATGTGTATCATTTTCGAATAAGGTACCCACCTCGCCATTTTCTATCTCGGCATGCTCGTAGTCAGTAAATGTACCTCTAAGGTTAACTTTATTGATCCACTGTGATTGCACATTTAATTCGCCGAGCAATTGCACCCGTGTTTGTTCTAGATCGGCAAACACACTGACGTCACCATCATGTGAATGGCCGGGCACACCGTATTCACGGTTAAATTGCTCAACCGCAACGCCTACATAACCATCATCTAAGAGATAACTCGCGCCTAGAGTGAAACCATTTGATTTTTCAGCGCTGTTTTCCACAACATAATCACCACCCTCTTCTTCTTCATGATCATGTTCATCTTCTTCGATCTCAGCTTCTACAGGCACTTCGTAATCATTAGATTCATGCCAATAACCATCGGCGTAAAAACCAAACGACTCATACCCTGTGGTGAGATTAAAGCTCGCGAGCTTTTTATCATCAGCGGAATTGCTTTCAAGCAACCATTCACCTTGCGTGGAATTGTCAGTGGGAACACGTCCATCAACCACATTGACGACACCTCCAATTGCACCACTACCGTAAAATAAGGTGGCAGGTCCACGCAGGACTTCAATTTGTTGCGAAGTAGAAGCTTCAGTGGCCACTGAATGGTCAGGACCCACTCTGGATACATCACTTACGTCTAAACCATTTTGTGCAATTAGTACCCGAGGCCCACTCAAGCCTCGAATAATCGGGGTACTGGCAACATTACCGTGAAAGTTCGATTGAACACCTGGCAGTTTCTCTAAGGTATCACCTAAGGTGGAAGCTTGTTGACGACGCAATGTTTCACCTGAAAGCACGCTTATCGGAGAGGCTGATTCCATCACCGACATATGGATGGGAGTCGCAACTACGTCAATAACCTCAATAGGTGAACGAATTAAAGTTAACGCCAATTCTGTAACTTCATCTGCATTCAAAACGATGTCTTGATGAAGGTGAGCAAAACCGGAAGCTGAGATATGAAATTCATTAACTCCTGCTCTCAAATCGTTAATTACAAAATATCCGTCGCTATCGGTATGGGTTTTGGCGTTTGTTCCTTCAACCTTAACAAGGGCACCAGAAACGGCCTTCCCATCACTATTTTTAACCACCCCTTCGATAGATTGCGCCATGACGCTCGCAGGTATGAGCGCACTAACAAGTGCCACAATTCTCGATATTTTATACATCTCACTCTCCAATGTTATGTTATACTGTTTCAACCAATTAGGTTATGTTATAATGTATCAAAAGCAAAGGCAATCCTATAAATTGGAAAAAATATTAGTGCGGAAATTTGCATAGACAGGCGCAAACGAGCGTATTTCAACTAAACCTGCCCTTGTGGCTAATTTAGAAATAACTGTCTCAAACTGCGAAAAGTCGGTAGGGAAAAAGACTATGAAGTCTAGTGAAACAAAAAATTTGATTTCAATAGCTAGGTTAATTTGTGAAGAATCTGGTAGTAAGCTAACGGAAAAACGCCAGCATGTATTAGAAGTGTTATTCCAACTAAACACGCCGGTATCAGCTTACGAATTAACAGATCACTATAACTCTATAATCGGCGCACCGATTACCGCAATGTCGGTTTATCGTATATTGGAATTTTTAGAAGCTGCGAAGCTAGTTCATCGCCTTAATTCGATTAACAAATACATCATTTGTGCCCCTACTTTTGGTCCGTGGAAGCACCAACCTCCACTTTTTTTGATTTGTAAATCTTGTCAGAGCATAAAAAAAATCGAATTGGCGAATGACCTGATTAAAACATTGTCTGAACAAGCGAAAAGTGCTGGCTTTCCGATTTTAGGTTCACAAATTGAACTAAATAGCATTTGCAACGATTGCTCTTCACAGAAGCACAAAAAGAATTCATCTGGGGGTCTATCTATATGACTAAGATTCAACAAATAAGCGATAAAGTAGCGGTGGGGTTATCTCTCTTATGTGTAGTTCACTGTCTTTTTTTTCCTATTTTACTCATTATCATGCCTCCGCTTTCTGGCTTATTTGCCATCAATGACGCGCTATTCCACCGTTGGTTGCTCTTTGCGGTAGTGCCAATTAGTGTCATCGCTTTGATTATGGGTTATTTCCATCATCGCAGCGGAAGAGTCTTTTTGCTCGCTTCATTAGGGCTAACACTATTAATTGTGACAGCACTGCTGGGCCATGACTTACTCGGTAACTATGCTGAAGTTGCTTTAACCGTATTGGGTTCGAGCATTATCGCCTTTGCCCATATAAGAAACTATCAGTTGCAGAGAATGAATAAACAACCAGAACCTCATACATCGGAAGACAAGGCGAATTAATTAAAAAGCAATCAAACAGTGAAACTTAAGATACAGCATTAACTAAAAGTGTTAGAACAAACCGAATTTAAACCTAACGAGGTTTCTAATATTTTGCTAGTTTGCCCGGCGAGTTGCTTATCTTGGGTTAAAAATTCAATGCGCGAATCTTTGGCACTGTCAATTTCGGTGATCCGTAAAACACCGTCACTATAGTTACACCCCAAAGCACCTTGTTGGGTAATAAAAACGGCTTTTAAACGTTCCACGTCTAAGCCGCTTAACGTATCCATAATTTGTTGATAATCGAAGACGACTGAATGGGCACAAATCCAACCACACGAAAAATATCCTTCACCACTATTTTCAACTTTAATTGAGCCTACTTTAGGTGTGTCAAACGAGGGAGTCAAAATAGAATGTGCAGGATGATTATGCTGATGAACGTAGATGTTCTCTACATGTCGAGACCTATTGTGCAGTAGTATAGGGTCAATAATGCCATTGTCAGAATATACAATTGGAGTGGTGGAAACACCAATTTCTGATAAATAACTAGCCAATAAAGATTGAGATTCGTGATCATAAAGATCCGACTTGGTTGCCACTATATAATCAGCAGTCTGTAGTTGCTCTTGGAACGTCTTGTGTGCACGCCAACGCTGATCCAGAATTCGGCGCGCATCGATTAAACCTAGAGTTGCATGTACGTCCAGCACGTCTCGATAATCTGCACAAGTAAGCGTGGCTAACACTTCTTTTGGATGACCGAGGCCCGTAGGCTCAATCAGTAAACGATGTGGTTTGGCTTTGGCCAGCAATACATTCAACGCTATTTTCATCGGCACTCCTGACGTGCAACACATGCAGCCACCAGGTACTTCTTTGATAAATACACCATTTTTTTCAGGACTGGTTAAAAGTGCCCCGTCGACACCCACTTCACCAAATTCATTAACTAACACCGCCCACCGTTGCTCTTTAGGTTTTTGTTTTAGTAAAGACTGAATAAGTGTGGTTTTTCCAACACCTAAAGCGCCTGTTATTATGTTAGTGGGTAGGTATTCGATTTTATGCATTAAGTGACGCCCAAGGACCACTTATAGCCAACGTGGTAGTAGGAGAATATAAATTTACAAATAACACTGAACCATCATCTGAAAAACAAGCTCCAGCGGGCTCGGTCTGCCAACGCACCTTAGCAACGTCGTAGACTTTACCTGAGGGAGTAACCCCTTTTAGATGATTATTAACCGTGTCTGAGTATTGATCTTCACACACAATTAAATGGCCGCTAGGTGCGACTGTTATATTGTCTCCAAAATTAAAAGTGACTTTGTCTAAACTTTCCACAAACAATGTCAAAGTGCCTGTTTGCTGGTCTTGTTTAGGCGAAGGTTTATAACGCATAATTTGTCCAAGCTTTGCCTTGCCGCCACTGGTGCAACAAAAGTACATTTCATCTGTTCCAAAATGAATACCTTCACCGCGAGCAAATAGAGCAGCGCCTTTTGCAAACCCGCGTATCCGTAAATCATCATCTTGGCTATCCACATTATCCAGATCTATCCATTCACAAGCATAAGGTTGATTAACCTGCATGCGCGATTCTTGCCAGTTACGGGTATCAAATTTAGACTCTCCTTGAATTACCAAAGCTTGTAATTGACCTCCCGCTTTTAAATCTCCTTTTTGATTTGGTATATATCGATAGAAAAGACTATCTGGGCGGTCTTCTGTTAAATAAACAATTCCACTTATAGGATCCACACATGCTGCTTCATGATTAAACCTCCCCATGGCTTTTATCGGATCTGGTTTAACCAATTGTCTTGCTTGAGACGGCACTTCAAACACGTAACCATGATTTTTGTTAATTTTAGCAGATGCAGTGGCGACGGATTCTTCACAGGTTAACCAGCTTCCCCAAGGAGTAATACCACCAGAACAATTTCGGATAGTTCCAAGCAACGACATACACTGGTATTCAACTTGGTGTGTTTTAAGGTTGTAAACAATATTACTGGTACCACCTGGCAACGGATTGCCCGATGAATAGGTATCATAAACGGCTGCCGAATCTACGCTTGTACGAACCTGCCCGGTTGTGCCGTTAGAAGGAGAGAGTTCATGATTGCGAACTAACACTACACGTTCCTCATCCACCATAAAACACCCCATGCCATCGGCACGATCAGGCACAGTTAAGCCGTCATTCATAACCTCGCCCAATTGTGAAATCGCTCGATAACTAAATCCCGGCGGCAAATCAATTATGCCTTTAGGATCTGGAACCAAACCGCCTAGAGAATTGCTACCGCTAGCCACATCAGTTAAATAACGAGTTAGCTCACCACCGTGTAAATGAGTAGCAAGACCACCAAATGCCATGGCTACAAAACCTTGATTAAACTGTCTTCGGGTAAGCATAAAAATTCCTATTATATTGGTGAGTATTATTCTGTATTGGGTTTATTCAAACACCAAAATATTGCATAAACATGTACACAACCTTAATTGTGCTAAGTCTAGCTATTGTGCAGCATAAAGTGTGTTTCACTTTGCTGACAGATTGTTATCTCAGCATCAGTCATAATATTTATTGACAAAAAGCCCCGAAGAGCACTAAACAACATAGCAAAATGTTGATACGTTATACCATATCAATCAATAAAGTGATGTTATATTATCTCAACAACAACCAAACTAACAACCTTTAATCGAGATGGGGGGAGAGATGAAATTATCCATTTTAGGAGTCCTTATACTAGCTAGCTGGGCTTGTAATGTGCAATCTCAACACCATGTCCATGGACAAGGCAGCGTTTTTATTGTTCAGGAAAATGAGCTCTGGCAAGTACAGTTTTTACTACCCGCCTCAGACATATTGGGTTTTGAACATAGCCCTGAAAATAAACATCAGCAGTATTTAGTTGACCAGTTTGAGAAAAATCGAACAGACTTTAACAATCTTGTTCAGTTTGATTCAACGTGTGTTCAGCGTAACGATTCACAAAGCGCTTTGGCATCCACTGAACATGATGAGAGTCCAACTAAGCAACATCACGATCTAGAATTTATTTACTTACTCGAATGCGAGCAAGCCATATCAGAAATGACTTTTCCGATTCTGCAGCAATACCACAATCTAAAAAGTTTACACGTTCAATGGAGCACGCAATTGGGGCAGGGTTCGAAGCTGATAACTGCAAGTGCACCTCAATTGCAATGGCGTTAAACATGAACCTTTTAAAGCCATCCAGCTTAAACTCGAATACATCTATTTTTACTTAGTATTAGAGTGCGATAACAAACACCTTTAAAAATAAAATCAGGTACTAATATGATGTTAAAAAAACTGTTAACTTTTGCTGACCGCTCTGCAATTACAATATCGACTTTATGTGTTGTTCATTGCCTACTGTCACCGATAATTTTAATTGCGCTACCGACTTTGACGAGTTTCGCGATTTTTGATGATGAACACTTTCACATTTGGCTACTTTATGCAGTGGTTCCCATCAGTGTATTTGCCATTGCATTTGGTTATGTGCACCAACGTAGTTTGTCTGTTCTAGTCACAGCATTAATAGGAATAATCATATTAGTCCTTGCAGCTGTGCTTGGACACGATGTTTTCGGTGAAACCGGCGAAGTGATTGCTTCTGTTACTGGCGCAGCGTTAATCGGTTTTGGTCACATTAAGAATTTAAGTCTTAGGAAGTCGAATTATCAACCTTACCAAGCAACCTCTTAAATGAATTATAAACTCGATTGATTATCCTAAAATAAGTAAAGGTAGAACTTTCTATGTCAACAGCGAGAGCCTTAGCTTTTTGGTAATGTTCTTGCAGCAGTTTATTATATGTGAAATACAGTTGGGGCGTTGTAAAAAATACATTCTTCACGGATGGCCAAGAATCAGCACCCAAACGCCCAACCAATAGTCCCAAACCGGCACAAAACAATATGCTAATTGCAAATTTACGATGTGCAAATACTGACATTTTCAAGACTGTTTTAACTGCGATATCACATACAAGATACTTTAGTTTTCAACCAGAGTTATTTTGGCGATTGAATTATCAGTCATATATTTCAATATTATCCAAGGTCATTGCATAAGCAGATGTCCCTGTTTCGTTGCTATTGGTTTCAATATTAATGACACCTTCAAACCAAAACGCCACATCTAACTGAGTAAGCTTAATTCCCTTACTAAATTTACCGTAAATGATTTGATTTGGTGGCGGTGGCGGCATATGCAAACATGCACCAAAATACGGAACGATGAAAAACTCCACTACACGTTTCTGATCATCAGAGCTCAGAGGAACAATAAACCCAGGAATTCTTATCGATTTTTTGTCGAAACTCTGAATAATACGAGTTGACGTTAACGCTTGTTGAAAGCGTTCTACATTTTCACTCTTTTCGCTCATACCAGATAGAGCTTGAACAGAGTCTAGCTCACTACCGTCTTTTATTTCGTTCAGAAAGTCAGGTGGATCAAGTAATGCGTCGAGATCGCTCTGCGGCATTAACTCTATCCATTCAATTTCATCATAAATCGGATTACTTTCCGCCTGTGCAGAAGTGCATAAGAGTAATATTAATAAAAGGAATCCAATACTGTAGCAACGACCCAAAGCAATTTTTCTGTTCAATTTTTTATCACTCTAAAATTATAGTTAGCAGAATTTACAACCCAAATATAAATTTTGTTATATCGTAATACCAGTTTTCTAAGATAGTGCCTATCAACACCTTAGTTGTAAAATTGGAAGCGTTGCTTTAGCTCAAAAGAACGATAACTAACATAGCCGATGATGTGTTTTAGGGTTTTTATCAAAGACTAGATTACCAACTTGAGGAAAAATGATTAGGCGGGATATTTTGTCCAACAGTCTCTGTTGTTGGTCACTTCGTCGATATAACTTGACCGATAAGCGAACATCTTGCTAGTTTATTATTCGACCAGCATGGGAGTACGGGTTGATATTTAGCCAGTTTTTTCCAATACAAACGTTGAAACGCTGTCGTTTTTTCTAGCTAATAGACAGTCATCGCGTTTTTGCCAGACAAATTATTGTGAAAACCTCACTTAACTAACAATATAGGCATAAAGATGAAAAAATTATCGCTTTTTCTTGTGTACTGTTGCGTACTATTCTCAGCATATAGCTTTAGCTGTCAGTACCACGATTATGGAACGAGTAAGATCCCCCAATTTCCGCCACTGTCACCAGAATTACACCCTGTGATGTTGCAGCATTTTAGGCCTCCACAAAACGCGCCGCTGAACGTAACCCTTTCAACTGATAGCCAAGCCTCAGCTAAAGGCGGAGTATTCACTATTAGTTATGATATCCATCCTGATTACCACAATGTGAAAGCAGAAGTGGTAAGCAGTAAAGGCGTTAAATTATTAGATAACTCAACGATGTATTTGACTCGTATTAAAGGGAATCAATCGTTTAAATATCAAGCTCTATCTGATGATACTCAAAAGGTCCGAGTTCGTATTTCTGCTGTGCGCAAAGATATGCCCATCATAGTTGAAAAACGACTCAATCTTTCGTCTACATAGAGTTTAATAACGGCTATTAATAGCTGATTTAAATAAGTAGAAAGATAGTCAACACGCCTAATTGGCGTAATTCCGCCAATCCTGTGAGAAAGCCGCAAAAGTGCCAATTTAATGCCAATAAGTGATGGGTCTTAAATACATCCGTTATTTATTGGCACACCAACACTTACGATTGTTATATTAACCAATTTTATAACTTGTTTTGGAATCCTAGACTCCTCCCCCTTTTTTAAACTGGTTGAAACTTAAAGTGGTCTAAAACCGGACAAAATCCGTTTAGAGTATATTAAAGTTTGAAACTTATTTATCAAAACGGTAGGGTGCAGGAAATCAGGAACATTGATTTTCAATTCAGCTAAACTCCATAGTGCTAAATGCTCAATTTAAGCCTACTATTGGTTTAAATTTAGAAGGAAACAAATTGCGGTGCATAATCTAAAACAGTTGTATCAAATCACCTCAGATAACAGACTGTCAGATTCTGAAAAAATGGTTTCCCTGCTGAAAATGGGTGCCGATTATTTTCAGTTGGAACTTGGTATTATCAGTGAAATAAACGATGATATTTATACGGTTCGATATGCGATTTCCCCAGATAACTCACTCCTAGCTGGTACCACTTTCAATGTAGCTGAAACTTATTGTTTGCACACTTTAGCAACCAATCAAGCACTGTCATTCTATCATGCAGGAAAAAGCCGTATTGCTCAGCACCCTTGTTATACAAATTTTGGTTTGGAAAGTTATATAGGTGCACCTTTGATAGTGGAAGGCAGACGTTTCGGTACCATTAATTTTTCAGCAAGCGCACCTCGCTCAAAACCTTTTAGCGACGAAGAACATGACTTTATCGAATTACTTTCACATTGGATAGGGAATGAAATTGCTCGTCATGAGAAGATCGAATTGTTACAAGCACAGCAAAAAGCCATGGCGCGTCAACAAGATATCTTAGAGCAAATGGGTCAGGTAGCAAATGTCGGCGCGTGGGAACTGGATTTAGCAAGCGAAAAACTTTTTTGGTCTACAGAAACGAAAAAAATTCATGAAGTAGACGATGGTTTTGAACCAACTATTGAATCCGGATTAGATTTTTATAAACCTGGTGAAAATCAGCGACGAATAACTTCTTTGCTCAACGGCATCGTAGAAAAGGGTGGCCACTTTTCTGGCGAGTTTGAGATTATTACCCAAAGAGGCACTGAAAAATGGGTAGCAGTAAAGGGTAAAGCAGAGTTAGATAATGGCAAATGCGTAAGATTAGTCGGCGCTTTTCAAGATATTACTGCGCAAGTTAACAATAGGGTTGAATTGGAAAGTAGGCATAAAGAACTCTCACTAGCACTTGAAGCTCGTAGTTTATTTTTAGCCAATATGAGCCACGAAATTCGCACACCGATTAATGGTGTTCTAGGCATGTTACAAATATTGGAGAGCTCTCCGCTTAACTCTCAACAACAACGATTTCTAGGATTGGCCAAGGATAGCGCAACCTCTTTACTGGGGATTATCAGTGATATTTTGGATTTCACCAAGATTGACTCAGATAAGTTAACCCTCGAAGAAGTGCCAATAGATCTCAATCAATTGCTCAATAATTGCGTCGAAATCTTTAATCCACGGGCGCAAGACAAATCCATCAAGTTAGTAAGAAAGTTTGAATTAACCGATAAAGTTTTTGCCGTATCTGACCCTACGAGATTACGTCAAATTTGCTCTAATTTGCTCTCGAATGCTATAAAATTTACTCATCAAGGGCAGGTTGATATAACGACCCAAATAACACTGAAAGACAACAATCGCGCTATGTTGACGATTCTTGTGGAAGACTCAGGTGTGGGTATAAATGAAGAACAGTTAGCGCAATTGTTCTCACCTTTTAATCAAGCGGATGCATCAACCACGCGTAAGTTTGGGGGCACGGGTTTAGGGCTTTCTATTACCCGAAAATTATGTCAACTAATGGGAGGGGACGTTAGCGTAGAAAGCACCCCTGATGCAGGTAGCAAATTCAAAGCAAGCATTAACGTTGGGATAGTTGAAGCCAGTGGATTAACCTCAACCACTTCTGCTGTTCAGACCACAGAAATGGATCTAAGCCACTTACGAATACTCATCGTTGAAGACAACGAAATTAATCAAGTGGTGATCGGCGAAATGTTAAAGCAGCGACACATCGTTTTCGACATTGTGAAAGATGGTATCGAGGCGCTTGCTATTCTCAAACATGGCATCAAATTTGGGCACGAGTATTCAATCATTTTAATGGATTGTCAGATGCCCAATATGGATGGCTACCAAGCCACACAGCATATTCGACAACTACCAACACCGGTTAATTCAATTCCAATCATAGCGCTTACTGCTAATGCAATGTCTGATGAACGTGAAAAGTGTTTTGCATCTGGAATGAATGAATATTTATCCAAACCAATAGAGCAGGCAAAGCTGTTTAGCATGATAGAAAAGTTTGCTTAACGATGTAAAAAGTTAATGCATCATTTCGGCTCGGCTTTACTCGCTTTTATTTTTTTCGCTATCCCTTGAAACTCGTAGGTCGGATAAAACTCAGTGGTAAACGAGCCCCACGCAGATTTTTCTACTGCTAAATTTAAAGTTCTCAAATCTTTGGGCGACACGCGCAAAGTAATAACCTGGCCTAAGCCCATAGCCACATACCAAGATTCAATCTGCATACCTTCGGGCGGAAATGATTGCCAAAACTCGTTTTTATCTTGAATGGCCTGCAGTTCAGTTAAACTCTTGTCTTGTTGATGTTTTAAGATCACCGTAACTAAGATGCTATCACTGTCGATGCTGGTATCCTCTGCATTCACAATACTACTAAACATCACAATAATGGTCATTAGCAAATATTTCATAATGCCTCCTAGGCTTGGTCCACAACTTGGTTGGAAGTAATTTGTTGTACGTAATCAGTTCCATACTATCAGGCATATTAACTTAGCATACAAGCAATTCGATAAACGTTGATATGGCCAATGACAGGCATATCAGGGCACTATTACCAACGTTGTTTATCTTCTTGTGAGGCACTTTCCTGACACTCACCGACTATTTCAGTTTTGCTGCGCATTTGTGAAAAGTCCAGTTCAATGAAACCATGTCGACAATAACCTGTTTCGGTTAATTTTTTGTCTAACAATTCCAAGACGGCCTCTCGTTTATCTTCATCAGAACCGCCTTCACTGCGCTGAATCGAACTGACTTGCGAAGTATCTTGGGTTGACTCAGATTGACCTCGGCCACCTCTACCTTGCCGTGAACGGCCACCTTCGCCGCCCCCTCTTTTGCCCTCAGGCTTACCTTCGCCGCCACGACCTTCGCCTTTACCCTGTTCATACAATATCGCCAGAACAAAGCGCTTCGAGCCATCAGCGTGAATTTTGGTAGTGAATATTTCTTCTGCTTCTTGATGGCGCTCAGGTTTGCCTGCACAGGCTGACAAAGCAAACGAAAAAAGTAGAATCACAAAACTTAAACGGTAAGACATAAGACGATTTCCAAGTAACAGATTTTAATAACCGCAGATTCTGACCTAAACCTCAACCATAGGTTCCAAGCAAATATAACTTTCTAAATTGCTTATGATTATGGCTTTTAATCATCCTTACTTGTTCAATTCGAACTGTGTTGAGCAATACTCACTGCTTTAGTCTAATAGAATAACGCCTGATTTAAACTACAATGAGTATTTGTCAGGCTTAAATTCCCGAGTTGCGGAAAATTTTAAACATAACAAAGTGAAAGTTTTCGCCGATAACATTGTTCTTAAACTAGCGATTGATAAAACACAACGAGATGCGATTCAACAAGTTGTTTAACAATATCATCGATATCGCCCTATACACTTGGTTTTTAAGAACCGATTGCATAGGAGTTTTCAAAAAATTGAAGGCGGCAACTCTACAACACAGTTTACTACAGAAGGTGACAACGGTGTTTACGGCAAAACAACTTAAGACAGCAATTTTTATTAGTATAGTGGTAGGAACAATACTAACGTTAATCAATCAAGGAGAGGCGTTTTTAGGCGAAGCAGAAATAATTTGGT
This sequence comes from Alteromonas sp. M12, assembly GCF_037478005.1. Taxonomy (NCBI): domain Bacteria; kingdom Pseudomonadati; phylum Pseudomonadota; class Gammaproteobacteria; order Alteromonadales; family Alteromonadaceae; genus Alteromonas; species Alteromonas sp. M12. Next base: position 4,555,599 of record NZ_CP144164.1, read on the forward strand.
TCAAGGTAATCCTTACTTATATTGTGCCATTTTGTGTATCGATGTACTCAAGTAGCGTGGCACGATTAGATACAAAGCCAATAGAAAAAACAAAACCTTTGGATGGCTAAGTCGCCCAACTTTGAACTGGAAAGATAATGGATATGTTGAATAACTTTAGTATAAATAAACGTTTGCTTATTGGTTTTAGTATTGTCACTTTACTTATGGTGATACTTACCATGGTAGGCATTTATCGAGTCAATATGATCGGTAGCACGCTCACCACAATGACAAACATTAATGTGGTAAAACAAAGGCACGCAATTAACTTTCGCGGAAGTGTCCATGATCGTGCCATTGCGATTCGCGATTTAGCCACAGCTCAAAGCCCTGCGAATGTTAAGGTTCATATAGACGATATTAATAGGTTAACCGAATTTTACCGCTCATCCAGTGATAAAATGCAAGCAATGCAAGCAGCGGGAACTATTTTTAGCAGCCAAGAAACATCGATTTTGCAACAACTCGATAATCTCCAACAACAAACAGAACGCGTGATACAACAAGTGATAAAGGCCAAAACAGGTCAGTCGAGCGACGATGGTTTGTCGCTGCTAAGAAATGGTGGTAGCCAACTCTTCGTTCAATGGCTCGATACGATTAATTCGTTTATCGATTTGCAAGAAAGCAAAAACGTTGCTGCTACCAATCAGATTTTAGAAAACGCCGCTAGCTTTAAAACTACCATGTTGGTGTTAACCTTTAGTGCGTTAATACTTTCCATTTTAGTCGCCTATGTTATCGCCAATAGCTTTAAAGCGTCACTTGGCGCAGAACCTGCGGTTGCAGCAGAATCCCTGTCTCAAATTGCGCAAGGGAATTTGGCTCAATCATTCAGTACTAAGCATGACCATAGCATGTTGGCAACGATGTCAAAAATGCAGGAAAGACTGCGCAATACAGTACTTGAAATTGCGGCGGCATCTCACGATTTAAAACAACAATCCACATTGGTTACCCAAGGCTCGAAAGAGATAGTGTTACTCGCCCAAGAACAAGATCAACTCACCGTGAGCACTCGTACTCGTTTGAGTGACATTAAAGAAAATATCGTTTTTGTGTCTGAAACCGCATCTAAAAACAAAGTTAATGCGAAACGTATGGTGGAACGTGCGAGCAATGGAATCGATTCCATGGCATTGAGTGTCGATGCCATGCAAAACGTCGCAACCACAGTGGCCCAAGCGGTGGAACAAATTAGTAAATTAGAGGCGTTAACCAATCAGATTGGTGGCATTACCAATGTGATTAACAGTATTTCAGATCAGACTAACCTTTTAGCGCTCAACGCAGCCATAGAAGCGGCTCGAGCTGGTGAATCTGGACGCGGTTTCGCAGTGGTTGCAGATGAAGTAAGACAGTTAGCCTTGCGCACAGGAGAAGCAACCAGTGAAATTCAATCGACCATTGAAGAAGTGCAACAAGAAACTTCCACAGCAGTAACTGTCATGCAAAATACGTTGCCCAAGGTACAAGATGGTCAAACCAAGACGCACAATGCCATGGATTTACTGCAAGAAATTGAAGAAAATGCGAACAATTCATTTAATAATGCGACCATAGTGGCAGATACGGCTTCTGACCAAGTTGTCATAATTGGCACAATAAATGAGGTTGTCGCTCAAATTGATGAAATCAACAAAAAAACCGTTTATTCGTTAGAGCAGAATAACGCAGCAACCATTGCTTTAGATAAACTCGCGGAAAAACTAAATAAAGAAGTCGGTTTCTTTAAAACAAGTTAGTGACCAAATAGTAATTGCGAGCCTAGCTAAACCAACTTTGATAGTTTGGCTTGGCTAGGTTTTATATTGCTAAGCAATTTAATCGTTTACGTCACTAGCGACTTTTTTAATGCGGTGACGAATTGATATTTTTGAGACTTCATCCAATTTAATAACGTAAGCATTTCCGCCGATACCACGAAATGATTCATCTGTGAACACTATGCTATTGTCATCCAAGAATGTGATAGCTTCTTTTTGGGTCACAATACCTAAGTCGATGCGCGACACATCACCGTCAAAAAACTTATCACCCTCGAAGTTTTCAAATAGCCAAATGCTAGTTGAATCTAATAGGGCTAACTGTTTGCGGTTAGGGCTTAACGCGGCAGATGTAATCCAACATAACTTGCCCATTGTGGTACAGGTTTTAAATGAACCAATTAATTCAGCATCAAAGTTAGCTGCATGATCACCGACCTTGTAAACATTTGTAATACCATCAAAAGGTTCGGTTCTATTCTTAGTGAACAAATACAGATGCCTATCAAATTCAACAAAAGCTTCTAAATCGTAGTTCCTCTTATCTGGCGTGACAGGATTTTCATCTAACTCAGGATAGGTAAACTTAATAATTTCCGCTTCAGTGGTATTGCCTTTAATATCAATGGGATTTTCTATTTTATAGATAGTTAGCCATCTGCGTGAATTGTCGTTATTACCAAAATCACCAAGAAAAAAATGCCCAAAACTATTTTGAGTCATGTCTTCCCAATCTATATTTTTAGCGTTAGTCACTAATATTTCTTTGGCAATAGAACCGTCTGTGTTTATTTGATAGAGCTTAGGATCGTCACCACTATCATTGATCGCCCACAAACGATTTCTTTTATCAATTTCTATCCCTGAAATTTCATGCAACTTTGGGTCAATATTAATGTGTTTTTTACTGTAAAGAGTATGAATAGATGAGCCAATTAATATTGCTGCAATGACTATCGAGACGCTAACCAGTGTCAAAATACTTCGTTTTACCATGGCATCGTTGTTGTACCTAAAATTAAGTTGGCGCAAGTATGTCGTATGCCCCAAAGAAAAAAAAGTAAATTAGCTAATCCAAAAGTTGTTAATGTAGATTGCCAATGACGGTTGACTGAAGAAGCTGTAGCCTGCGGTTTCATTTAGCTTGAATTTAGCCGCGCTCCCCCCATATTTGTATGTATGAATTGACGCCTTGAGCTAGCGTCAACAACAGTCGCTTGAAAATTGCTTATGCATTGCAATTTAAGTTGGCACAAACAGGAGTGAAAATTGACAGTTTTAATTATATTGGGTGTTTTGTTTATTAGTCTTTTGGTTGTCATTCCGTTACTTGAACGTTCCAACTTTAGATTGTCTAGTGAACAAATGTCTAAAATGAGTCGCTGGATATTACCCTTATTAGTGGTAATGGTAGTGATTCAACTGATAATGTATTACGCCTAGTTAATCGGCCTAAATCTCTATCATAAAAGAGAATAGCCCCGCCTTGTCGTTAATAAAAATTCACGCTGAGTAATGAATCACACAATTGCTCAAACTTAAATCTCCCTATACATATAAATGATTATTGTGCTTTTCCAAATTCAAGGTATTAAGCCGTTATTAGCAGTTTGATTATTCAACGTGTGAAGAATCCAACTTTGTCAAACCCAACGCAATGATAGTGATTTTTTGAATCCTTTGTCTCCAACGCCACTGTTTCTGTGTATTTTCCTTATATTTTTTCATTCCTTTATATTTATTTAAAACCCCAAATAGGAATTGATATCATTCGCGTTTGTGTTAACATCCTCTTCCACGTAATTTAGTTTAAATAATTTCAGGGCTTTCCATGCAGTTTAACCAGATTTTTGTTGGTGTTAGTTTAGGACTAATGTCTCTTTCAAGTGCCGCTCAAACACCAGATTCCAGCGATAGTGAAAAAGACCTTGAGGTCATTAGTGTAAATGGAACATATTTTAATGATTATCAGGTGCAAGATGCATCTGGTGCCATGCGTAGCAACATTCCGTTACTAGAAACAGCCCAAGCAGTAACCGTAATTCCTGATACGATTATCAATGAACAGTTAGCCACGACACTCGGTGAAGTACTGCACAATGACGCAAGTTTGTCACCAGGAACTAAACAACGAAATCGTGAAGTCTTTAGCTCCAGAGGTTTTGAATTAAGTTCATCTACCGGTTATTTACGTGACGGCCATCAGCATTGGTCCCATTACCAACAACCCATTGAAACCTTATCCCGTGTCGAAGTTATCAAAGGGCCTTCAAGTATTCTATATGGCCAATCTGCACCGGGCGGCTTAATTAACATGGTTACCAAAAAGCCCACCAATACACGCTTGTTAGAAATAAGCGCGGATACCGATCAACAGGGTTCAACTCGCTTTATGCTTGATGCCGGTGGCGAAATCACGGCTGACACAACTTACCGTGCAGTTGTGGTTAAACAAGACGTTAATTTTGATCGCGAATATCAAAACGGTGAAACCCGTGAACGTGATCGCTTTTTGGGCTCTCTTGCCCTAGAGCACAAGTTCAGCGACGACTTAGTGATAAGTGCCTACTATGACCGCACTAATGATAAAGCTGGTTTAGATACAGGCGCTTGGCTAGATAGCAATGGTGATATCGTCAGTGAGAAGCACACCATTAATGACTTTTCATGGGCATTTACTGATATAACAGTAGAAAATATCGGCGCTAAAGTAACTTATTTCTTTACCCCGGAATGGCAAGTGAAACTTGGTTATAACGAACAGACATTTGAACGTCAGCGTTTTGAATCTTCACCTTCCTTACCTTCTGGTTATCAACAGGGTGATAGCTATACTTCCAATCCTTATGATCGTTTTGATGATTGGCAGTTTAAAACCGCCTTTATAGATTTAAATGGTGAATTCACCTTCGGTGGTATTGAACATAACCTATTGTTTGGTGCTAACGGTCTTGATTATTATTACGGTCAATTAATCGAAAGAGGTGATTCAATCACTTTTACTCCAGGTGAAGTTGAACCAACGGTTCCAGACCTTGATTATCACAGAGATACAACGTTAAGCACCACTGAATATGATTATTATGGCGTTTATTTCCAAGACTTAATGACCTTAAATGAACAATGGCAAGTAGCTATTGGTGGTCGTTACGACAAGCAAAATCGTGAAGGTGCAGACAACGAATCATTATTACCTAAAGTTGGTGTGCTTTATCACCCTGCAGAAAACAGCACTATTTATGTGAACTATTCTGAAGGTTTTGAACCACAATCAAGTGAAACTATTGAAGATGAATTAGATAGAAACTTTGGTATGGAAATCGATGCAACTACCTCTAAACAAATTGAGATAGGTGCTAAATGGGAAGTATCAGATCGTCTATTATTAAATACTGCCATTTTCAATATTGAAAAATCGGGAACACTCATTTCTGAACAATTAAATGACGATCCAGATTATGAGACTGTTACCACTCAGTCTGGTTTACAAACCCATAAAGGGTTTGAAATATCCGCACAAGGTGCCGTTACCGACAAGTGGTTTGTAATGACATCAGCGATGTACTTGCATGCAGAGTATGAAGTAGATGAAACCTATCAAGGTAACACTCCTGCAGATGCCCCTAAATGGTCGGCTTCCATATGGTCACGTTACGAATTATCTGAAAAACTAGCGCTTAATGCGGGTATTTTCTATCAAGGTGAGCGTTTCGCTGACAATGCGAATACGGTCACTAAAGATTCATATGCCAGAGTCGATGTAGGTGCTACATACCGCGCAAACCTAATGGGTAAAGATGTTGATTTTCGTTTGAATATTGAAAACCTTTTGGATAAAGATTACTTAGCTGGTGGCGGTACGAATAACGTTACTATTGGTGATGGTGCAACTGCAAGACTTGCAGTAAAAGCGTCATTCTAAATCCGAATCAACCTTTGGCTGAGCCAATCAGCTAAAGGTTTACCATTGCCGCCTTTGTTTACATAGCGCAACAAGGGCGGTAATTATCTAACACTAACCTTCGTACTCTTTCTTTTCTGGTCACAAACCGTCTCAATTTTAAAAAGTATATTGAGCCGCGCTTTATTAACTTGTACTCTAAAAATAAGTTGAACAATCTGCCAATCCACAATTCGTCAGAGTTTAATTTTCAACTCAACCATCACAATTCAATCATTAAAGCATAAGCCTTAGGAGTAAAATGAAAAACTACTTTCAATTATCTATTCTTCGATCACTTTCATTACTCATTGTGCTTTTCATTGCTGTTTCATTCCGCACTCATGCTGCACAGCAATATGAAATTGACCCTAATTTAGATGAGTCAATTAAATGGTACATAGGTGCCACGGGAAAAGTGGATGATGGCAAGGCTAAAACACTGCTAGAGACCGCAGCTTTGACCAAAGATCCACTAGCGGTTATGTGGATAGCAAGAGTGTATTCAACCGGCAGAATGGGATATCCAGCGGATAAAGACAAAGCAAAAGCTATTGCTAGAGGCGTTATTGCTGATGTAGAAAAACTAGCAGAACAGCGGGTGCCCGAGGCAACTTTTTTGATGGGAACCGCATATGCAGAAGGACTGGCCAAAAAGGAAAATCCTCAAGAGGCAGTTGAATGGTATCGACGAGCCGCCAAGCTTGGCAATGTTCTTGCCCAACATAATTTAGGCAATGCCTACGCTTCAGGAACAGGAGTAGAGCAAAGTGACGAATTAGCTGTAAAGTGGTGGCTGATGGCAGCTGAACAAGGAGATGCCATTCCACAATATCAGTTAGGAGTGATGTATGAGACGGGCAAAGGCGTAACTAAAGATCTCGATCGAGCAAAAAACTGGTACCAACTATCAGCAGAAAAAGGTTACGGCAAGGCGAAAACTGCCCTCAGTAGATTGAACCGGATACACCGACTAAATAGATAGCCAGCGACAAAGCGACATGCTGCTCACAAAACTGGCTTGACCAAGACAGAAATGGATTAAGCATGAGTTAAGCAGACAGCGCCTGAATTCTAGTTTTCAATTTTGGTGATGCAAAATCTAGAAAGCTGCGCATTTTTTGCGGCATATACTTTCTAGTTTTATGAATTATATGCACAGGTGCCGCATCGGGTTCGAACTCTGGCAATATAATTTTAAGGGTTCCCTCATCTACCGCTTGTTTAACTTGGTAGTGTAATTGTTGGGTTATACCAACCCCATTAATTGCCGCTAAAACCGCAGATTCACTATCGGTAACGGTCAAGCGCGATCTAATATTCACATTAATAGCTACATTGGAGTCAGGGCGTTTATAACTCCAATGTGGTGTTGCCATAGCCGTATTGAGAGTGACACATGAAAAATTCACTAAATCATCAGGGGTCGCTAATCTGTGGTGCTGACTTAACACCTGTTGATTGGCACAGGTCACAATTCGCATGTTTCCCACTTGTGTTGCAATCATTGAGCTGTCGGTCAATTTACCAATTCTAAATGCCATATCTACCTCATCTTCGAATAGATTCACATTTCCATCTGACAACAGAAGTTGTACATTGATGTTGGCATACAGCGCTAAAAACTCGGTAACAATAGGCAAAACATATAGCCGACCAAACATCACAGGGGCGGTGACAACTAAATCTCCTCGCGGTTCTGAATATTCTCCTTTAACCCCGCGCTCAGCTTCTTCAACCTGCTCAAGAATTCTTTTACAGGCTCTGATGTAATCAAGACCAGACTCCGTAAATGATAATTTTCGTGTTGTTCTGTGGATCAAGCGAACGCCCAGCTGATTCTCAAGTTCCGATATTTTCCTGCTCAACGTAGGCAGCGGCACTTTCAGCTTCTTGCTTGCAACTGAAAAACTGCCTGCCTCTAAGACTTTTATCAGCATAGACATAGCTTGTAATCGATCCATTATTATCTCACTTTTTGAAAATATCTTTACCAAATTTACCGTATTATCTTTTAAATCACAAAATGTCATAGTGTATTGATTAATGAGCGGAATCAAAATCACTATGAGTAATCAACTACCTGTTAACCCTCAAGTAGCACAAGCATATGATCATGTGGGTATCAGAGTGAGTAATAGAAAAATCTCCCTTCAATTTTACCAACGTCTTGGTTTCAAGGAGACATATCGAATTCCTGAAGGTGAAGCGAATGAAATGGTTACATCAGCAGGTGTGCGCATTAACCTTATTTTTAATGGCGCAAAAACTAAAGATCAAAAAAATGTACTTCTTGATGAAGCAATAAAGAAACCAGGCATTACCCATCCTGCATTTATAATTGATGATATGAATGAATTTTTAGACTGGTTAGCGAAAGAAGGCATAAAAATTACTGAAGGCCCCAAAAAACTAGGGCCTCGCAGAATCTCATTATTCATCCGTGATCCAGACGGAAATGTTCTTGAATTTAACCAATTACTACCTAAGGAAGGAAACAATGAAGCTATATGATTTAGAACTATCAGGCAATTGTTACAAAGTAAGGTTATTCGCCTCACTTGCAGAAATTCCGTTAACTATTACCCCAGTGGACTTCATGCAAGGTGAACACAAAGAAGAACACATATTGCAGTTAAATCCTTGGGGTGAGATTCCAATTTTAAAAGACGGTGACGTGGTTTTGCGAGATGCACAAGCCATTCTTGTCTATCTAGCAAGTAAGTATGGCGGTGAAGCTTGGTGGCCAAGTGAGCCACATTTACAAGCTGACGTGATGCAATGGCTGTCTGTGGCATCGAATGAAATTCAACACGGCCCTAACACCGCTAGGCTAATTGAAAAATTCAATATACAAAGCGATCTGAGCCTATGTTTAGAGCGTTCAACGCGAATATTAGAGTTAATCAATAACCACCTTTTCAACCACGATTGGTTAGCAGCAGGCCGACCAACCATTGCAGATTGTGCTATATATCCCTACATCTCCGTTGCTCATGAAGGAAACATCACAATGATTAAATACACCAATATTACAGCGTGGATGGATCGCATTGAACAGCTACCTGGTTACATTTCAATGCCAGGGAACTAAGCAACTAATCGCTCAGAAAGGTAACGATAAACTGATTTAAAGCGGTGGCAATGAATAGTCAGGACAACAAAGGTAAATATTCATTTACCTTTGTTGGTTGTTTTTAAAGCTCTATGAAAATAATTGCTCCCTCTGTTCTTAAGGAAAATAGAATAGACAAATTTTAACTCTCCCCTCCAAAACCACTAATCAGTCTAAATTTAAATAATATCTTGTTGGACATCGATCAAGCTCGTCAGTTAGGCGTAGATCATTGTTCCACTTATCCAGTTCATTTTGACTCATTCATCTAATTGTTATTATTCGTGCGTTTTTGTTAAAAAAATTAAACAAAAAAACACATCAGTATAAGCTTCAAAAAACCGCACAAAAAAAACTTAACCCATTGTTTTAATGTCTATTTTTAAGGCTGTTGATTATATGTCAACAGCCTGTTGCCTATATGTTACTTGAGCGCTCAATTTTTAAGATGTAAAAACTACCACTTCGAAACAAACATAAAAATAACAAAAAAATAACAGTGGCTAGGAATAATGTTGTCAAAAGATGTGAATAAACAAATAAGTCAGACCGAAAAAGAGACATTTTTTGGCAGTCAAACCAACGCAAAAGAAAATGTTTTGAACAAAGCAGAAGCGTCAAGTGCAGGTATTGATGACCATGCCAAAGAAGTGCTTAATTATATCCATTCGTTACCTCCGGCATACGAGTTCGAACCTAAATATGTTAGACAGTTTAGAAAGAACCCATATGAGCATGCAGAAGTTACAAATATCATCAGGGAAGATATTACTATTCCTTGTGAAAACCATGAGTTAGCCGCACGAGTTTATAGGCCAGCCTCCTCACATGAAAATCTGTACCCTACACTTATCTATTTTCATGGGGGAGGTTTTGTCCTTGGCGACATTGAATCGTACGACAAATTTCTTGCTCAACTTTGTGTGCAGTCGAATGTTGTTATTATTTCTGTAGCCTATCGATTAGCGCCAGAAACAGTGTTTCCCGGAGCGATAGAAGATACCCAAGAAGCCACTGACTGGATTGTGGAAAATGCACAATCTCTTAACTTGGATTCAGCTCGAATTGCATTGGGTGGTGATAGTGCAGGAGCTAACCTTGCAACCGTTTATTGCTTACTCAATAAGGATAAATTCAAACCCTATTTTCAGCTATTGATTTACCCCAGCATTGCTGGAAATGATTCCACACCAAGTCGTGAAGCTTTTTCTAAAAATTTACTGCTAACCGAAAATTTATTGAAATGGTTTCATCAGTTATACATTAGTAAAGAACAAGAAAATGATCCTCGCTTTAACGTATTAAAAGCAAAGGATTTTCAAAATTTACCACCTGCTTTTATTTTAACTTGTGGTTTTGATCCCCTTAGGGATGAAGGCCAAATGTACGCCGATAAACTCACTGAAAACGACGTAGAAGTTAAACATTCTTGCTATACCGACATGTTTCACGGATTTATCAACTTCGGCGTATTACAACAATCAAAAGACGCAGTCTGTGAGTGCGCAATGGTGCTCAAATCGGTGATGTACCAGAAGTAAGATGCAGAAAAAGTAAGACAAGTTTGAAATTAAAACTACTCTATCGGGACACACAATATGAAAATAACTAAAATATTAACTTCAAAAAAATTACTCGCTATTTCTATCACTACAGCATTAGCTTTCTCTGCAAATGCTCAACAAACAAAAAATAGTGAAGACGAACCTGAAAAAATTCAAGTTACAGGTTCATACATTAAACGCACCTCAGTTGATGCTGCAGAGCCTGTACAAGTGCTAGATTACAATTACATTCAGTCTACCGGTGCCACCACGGTTTCAGAGCTGATCGGAAAATTAGCGATTTCTTCCGGTGCTGAAAACCAAGCTGACTCTTTTTCACAAGCCGCTAGCCAAGGAACAGGTAATGTGAATTTACGAGGTTTAGGCTTAAGTTCAACATTGGTGCTCATCAATGGTCGTCGTCAAACAATTTCAGGGGCACTGACCAATGATGGCAGTGTATTTGTGGATACCAGTCATATTCCTATTGATGCCATTGAGCAAATTGAAGTGTTAAAAGAGGGTGCCGCATCTACGTATGGTTCGGATGCCATTGCCGGTGTAGTTAACTTTATATTACGTAAAGATTTTGAAGGGTTTGAAATTAACGCTTCAATCAGCAAAGCCGCCGATAGTAGTCAAAAAGACACTGACATAGGCTTTTTATGGGGAGCTGAATTTGACAACACCTCGATTGTAGTATCAGGTCATTACCTAGACAGAACACCGCTAACAATTGCTGATAGACCTGAGTTAGGTGATGTAGCATTTAGCTCTTTGGGTAATTCATTCTTACTTTTGGCTGATGCTGAGGTAGCCGATGGCCCCTACGCTGGGAGCTATGGGGCCTTTGAAAATGTACCTGACCCCACCTGCTTAGATGATACCTTAGGCATGATAATTCCCCAAGCATATGGTTCACGCTGTGGTTTTAATTATGGGCCTTTATATAACTTGGTGAATACTGAAACCCGTGCACAACTGTATAGCAATATATCTCATGATTTTGACAACGGAATTGCCTTATCTGCTGATATTAGTTGGAGCTCAAATGAGGTAAAAGATAACCCTCAATCACCCAGTTACCCGGACTTAACTTTTCCATACATTGGTCCTACAGACTCAGGTAACCCATTTGGTGTCGGTGTCGTTTGGTTAGGTCGACCATTAGGAGCTGACTATGAACCCGCTTTATCACCCCGTGAAAATGATACCTTCCGCACCTCGTTAAGTTTAGTCGGTGACTTTGATAATGGTTGGAGTTGGGATACAGCATTAACTTACAGTAAAAATAACTATAAGCAGTATCAGCAAGACCAATTGAAATCAAGACTAGTAGCAGCATTAGCAGGGGTGGGTGGTCCGAATAACGATGAGCTGTTTAACCCTTTTGATCGCTCTAGCCTTAGCCAATCAGTTATCGATGACTTTACCTACATGACAGAATCAGAGAAAACCACCGATTTGTTGGTACTTGATGCTGTTGTTAGTGGTGATTTATATGAAGTTTCAGCCGGAGCAATTGGTTTTGCGGCTGGTATTCAAGCGCGAACTGAAAGCTTTAAAGTTGAAACCGATGATGTCAATGAAATCAGATTTGATGACGAAGGCAACCCTATCCCAGTTGATTTAATCTTTCTACAAGGTTTGTCAGAAGTTGATGCTGATAAAAACACCTTTGCACTGTTTGCTGAAAGTGTTATCCCTGTTTCAGAAGACATTGAAATAAAAGCGGCACTGCGTTACGAAAAATTAGAAAATGATTCAAGTGTCGATCCCAAAATAGCCGTTCGCTGGCAAATATCTGATCAATGGATCATGCGCGCATCTGCAAGTACCGCCTTTAGAGACGCATCGTTATCACAGAAAAATGCTTCATCGGCAGTTATTACCAGTATTACCGATTACAACGATGACGGTACCGCAAAATCCAGTGCCTTTGTTGGGGTAATTGCTACAGGTAACGAGGATTTAAAGCCTGAAGAATCTGACAACTACAATATAGGTTTGATTTTTAAACCAACGGATAACTTGGATTTTAAATTAGACTTCTGGCGTGTTGATTATACCAATTTGATCACTGTTGAAAATGCTCAGGGGAAGTTGATTGATGATCCAAATGGTGTAGATATTATTCGTACTGATGCTGGTTTCTTATCTTCTGTCAAAGTTAACTACTTTAATTCATCGTCGGTAAGTGTTGAAGGTATTGACTTCGAATCGACATGGACTTTATCAGATCAGTTTAATATTAGTTTAAATGCATCGCATTTTAATTCGTACGAACTGACTAAAGATAACGGTGAAGTAGTTGAAGCAGCTGGCTCGTTTAATATTGATAACTTTGCTCGCTCAATGCCTGAAACCAAAGGCTCTGTAAACTTTAATTGGTTGGGTGAAAGCCAAAGAGCTTCAATTAATGTTAACTATGTATCAAGCTATGACACTGGAGTAGATGTGTCCGCTTTACCAAACGAAAGTTCAACAGTAGACGCATTTACAACTGTAGATATGCAATATTCGGCTAATTTTTATATTACCGATGACAGTGAAGCTGTATTAACCTTAGGTATTAAAAACCTACTCAATGAAATGCCACCACGTGCTTATATTGCTGAAGGCAGCTTAAGTTATGATCCTAAACAACATAACCCACTAGGCCGTGTACTCTATGCGAAAGTGAAATTAGCATTCTAAATTCGATCCCATAGTTGCAGAAATCAAAGAGGGGGCTTCCCCCTCTTTCCAACAATAAGTTAAAAAATATGTCATTTGTTTTCAATACCACCAAATCAATTGTTAATGCACCTAACGCTGCATCCGAGATAGCTGAATATTGTTACAAGCTCAACATTAAAAATGTCTTGCTAGTGACAGATCCAGGTATTGTCAGCCTTGGGCTACATCAAAAAATAACGACCAGTTTACAAGACAACGCAATAAACTTTGCGGTGTTCAGTGAAGTCGAGGTAGATCCTCCAACAGAAGTCATTGAAAACGCAATATCATTTGCCAGAAAGAACAATATCGATGGCGTAATTGGTCTAGGTGGAGGTAGCTCATTAGATACGGCAAAATTAATCGCGGCACTTACTGATTCTAAGCAATCCCTAAACGACGTCTTTGGTATCGACAAACTTGAAAACTCAAGACTGCCATTAATCCAAATTCCAACCACTGCTGGCACAGGATCTGAAGTGACGCCAATTTCTATTGTCACCACAGGTGAAGCAATGAAAATGGGAATAGTGTCGAGTGTACTACTACCCGATATTGCGCTGCTAGATGCCACTCTGACAGTCAAACTCCCTCCGCATATCACTGCTGCCACAGGCATCGATGCCATGGTGCATGCCATTGAAGCGTACACCAGTAAGATTAAGAAAAACATTTATTCAGATATGCTCGCGCTGCAAGCCTTAACGTTGATGTCGAAAAATATTCAAACTGCAGTGCATCAAGGAGAGAATTTAGCTGCACGCTCTAATATGATGCTAGGTGCAACTTTGGCTGGTCAGGCATTTGCCAATGCGCCCGTAGCCGCTGTTCATGCTCTGGCTTATCCATTAGGTGGTCATTACCATATTCCCCACGGTTTGAGTAATTCGCTGGTATTGCCCCACGTACTGAAGTTTAATATGCCGGCTGCAGCGCACTTGTATGCTGAGTTAGCCGAAGCCATCATTCCTGATACCTGCTCCATGCTTGGTTCTGATACCGAAAAAGCAGAAGCCTTTATCCAACATTTAGAATACCTAATTACAGATATAGGACTTCCCACTCGCTTGGAGAGTGTGGCGGTTACCCAAGACTCTTTAGTCACACTGGCCAAAGATGCAATGAAACAAGAACGCTTATTGATTAATAACCCCAGACCGATGAACGAAGCAGATATTCTAGCCATTTATCAAGCCGCTTATTAGTTCCTTCTAATTGTTAGATGAGATAGTGAAATGACTGAAAAAACACTGAGCAAAGTAGAATCAAGTGCAATACTAAGCGAATCTCCGAAGCAGAGTATTTATGCTGCCTATTTAATTTTTATTTTATTATTAGCCTATACATTTTCGTTTATCGATAGACAAATTTTAAGCTTATTAGTTGAACCTATGAAGCGCGATTTGGACATAAGCGATACGCAAATGAGTTTGTTACAAGGCTTGTCGTTTGCTTTATTTTATACCCTCATGGGGCTCCCTTTAGGGCGGCTAGCTGATAGTAAAAGTCGCAGAGGCATAATTGCTTGGTCCATTTTCATCTGGAGTTTAATGACCGCAGCTTGTGGTTTAGCAAAAAGTTATTGGTCGTTGTTTTTTGCACGCATGGGAGTAGGTGTTGGTGAAGCCGGACTATCTCCAGCAGCGTATTCACTTATCGCCGATAGCGTACCGAAAAAACACTTAGCCAAAGCCATTGGAGTTTACACCATGGGTATCTATCTTGGTGGTGGTATGGCGTTAATTGTTGGCGGCATGGTTATCCAATGGGCTTCTACATTTTCGTCCATCTCCTTACCGATTATAGGTGAAGTTTATGCATGGCAAGCGGTATTTTTAGCCGTCGGTCTGCCAGGGCTGCTGCTAGTACCCTTTCTGTTTACCCTAAAAGAACCTGCACGAAGTGAAAAACAAGAAAAGGCGGTACCAGTAGCCGAAGTTGTTCAGTTTTTTAAAAATAATAAAAAGACAATTTTATTACATAATTTTGGCGCAGCCCTAGCTTCGGTTGCCGGTTATGGTGCGTTGGCTTGGGTACCAAGCTACTTAATTCGCGTACATGGAATGGATAGTGGTGAGGTGGGCCTAGCATTTGGTTTAATCGTTTTAATTTGTGGTGCTGGCGGTGTCATTGCTGGCGGAATAGCCGCTGATAGACGTTTCAAGAAAGGCCAAAGTGATGCGAAAATAAGGGTGGCGATGTGGGCAATGATCATTGGTATTGTTCCAACCTTAATTTACCCCCTTATTTCTGATCTCACAGTGGTTCTGCTCATCCTGGCAATTTCAACGTTTTTCGCAAACTTCATGATGGGATTAGGGCCTGCAGCAATTCAAGAAGTTGTTCCGAGTAATATGCGAGGACAATTTAGTGCTTTGTATCTATTCATCGTAAATTTAATCGGCTTAGGGCTAGGTCCAACATTGGTTGCTTTATCTACAGATTACATTTTCGGTTCACCGGAGATGGTGGGATATTCTTTGTTGTTAGTCTCATTTTTTGCCATGGCAGGCTCAGCTCTATTGCTAGGAAAATGTTTACCTCATTACCGCGCAACTTTAGTTTCGCTAGAAGAGTCGTCAACTAAGTAACAATCGTCAACCAAATTAGAGCCTTCAGCTAATTAACAATCGTCAACCAAATAAACGTTTATTTGTTCATCGCGGTTAACCCATAAAGGTTAATCATCGATGTTCTTTGCCAATATAAAATGGGGTTAAAATGCTATCTCTAAAAGATCCGTTGTTGTTAAAAACACAACTTTTTATTAATGGAGAATGGGTGAAAGGTGACTCAGGAAGCACCTTTCCAATACTCAATCCAGCCACTGGTACAGAAATATGTAAGCTGGCTAGCGGCAATAAAAATGATACCAATATTGCTATACAGGGCGCTCAAAGTGCCATGCAAAAATGGCGTCAAACCACAGCAAAACATAGAGCAAAAATATTGCAAAAGTGGCATGCCCTGATTATAGAAAACATAGACGATTTGGCATCAATTCTTTGTGCAGAGCAAGGAAAGCCCTTAGCAGAAGCCAAAGGCGAGATACTCTATGGCGCTGCTTATATCGAATGGTTTGCAGAGGAAGCCAAACGTATTTACGGCGATGTTATTCCAAGTAATAACACTAGCCAAAGACTATTAACCATCAAACAAGCCATTGGCGTGGTTGCCGCTATAACGCCTTGGAATTTCCCAAATGCGATGATCACACGCAAAGTAGCACCAGCATTGGCAGCTGGTTGCGCGGTTGTACTGAAGCCAGCAGAAGCCACGCCGTTAAGTGCTCTGGCGCTGGCCGAATTAGCAAAAAGGGCCGGTTTACCCAAAGGGTTACTTTCCATTGTTGTGGGTGCTGATGCCATAGAAATAGGCAAGGCGTTAACCGATAGTTCACTGGTCAGAAAACTATCCTTTACTGGCTCTACTAAGGTAGGAAAGCTGTTAATTAAACAATGTGCCGATACGGTTAAAAAAACCTCAATGGAACTGGGCGGTAATGCTCCTTTTGTGGTGTTCGAAGATGCAGATATTGATAAAGCAGTGCAAGGCGCTATCGCTTCCAAATTTCGCAATGCAGGTCAAACTTGCGTCTGCGCAAACCGGTTTCTTGTGCAAAGGAGTATTTATCAAGAATTTACCGATAAGTTTGTTGCCGAAGCCAAGAAACTAAAAGTGGGAAATGGCAATGATGAGGGTATTACTATCGGGCCATTGATTAATGCTGCGGCGGCACAAAATGTACACGCATTGGTGACAGATGCTGAAAAAAATGGCGCAACTAAGGTACTAGGCGGAGCAGCAACCCACTTGGGTGCTAATTATTATCTGCCAACAATTTTAACCAATGTCACCCCTCAAATGCGCATATTCAAAGAAGAAATTTTTGGCCCTGTTGCCCCTATAATTCCATTTGATACTGAAGAACAGGCCCTTGAATTAGCCAATGCCACTGAAGCGGGATTGGCTTCTTATGTATACACCCAAAATTATGCAAGAATTTGGCGATTTTCTGAAAACTTAGAAAATGGCATAGTCGGTATAAACGAAGGCATTATTTCTTCAGAAGTAGCACCTTTTGGTGGAATAAAACAATCGGGTAACGGTAGAGAAGGTTCTAAATACGGTATCGACGATTACATCGAGATAAAATATCTCTGTATGGGTGGCATATAAATTAGGTTAACGGTAGTTAACCTACCACAACTGCCATTAGCATTAGTCTAAAAAGTCTTTATCCCACTGTTGTTGTGCTTGCTGAGACTCGTTAACTAACCAGTCTCGAAAAATCTTGAGGGTCTGATTATTTTCATAATTTTCAGGGCAAACAAAATAGTAAGACTCTTTTTTCAGCATCATATAATTATGGGCGACCACTAATTTGCCTTCTTTTAAAAGAGGATCAGCTAGTGGTCGATACATGGGGATAATCCCTAAACCATCAACAGCGGCTTGAGTAGCCACAGCAACATTATCTAAGACAATATTTTTTTTATCCGTTTGTAGCGCGGGATAGCGACTCGTTGACAACCATTGAGCCCATAACTTCGACAAATGACCATAGTGCAACCAATTGTAGTTAGCTAACGCGGTGATATCTTCAGGATCATGAGATTCGTCGAGCAAAGATGGGGAGCACACAGGTTGCACATATACGTCGATAAGCTTGTCGTAGTGACAACCTTGCCATTGATCTTCTGTTCCAAGACGAATAGCCGCATTCATATTTTCACCAGAAAAATCAATTGAATCTTTACCGGTATCGAAACTGTTGGTAAAAAATGACAAAGTAAGTTCAGGGTGGTGTTGCTCAAGCCTACAAAGCCGACTCATTAACCACGTTGAATTAACAGTAGCCGAGATCCCCAACTTTAGTTTTCGGTTTTCGCTACCATGATGCACTGTATCGGTGGCAACCTTTAAATCTGCAAAAACATTCGATATGGAGTTCGCGTAAATGACTCCTTGCTCAGTCAACTCTAAGCCCACTTTATGGCGTTCAAATAATTTAAATCCGAAATACTCTTCCAAATTTTTAATCTGCCGACTTACTGCAGATCGAGTAATGAAGAGTTCATCGGCGGCTTTGGTAAAACTTAATAAACGAGATGCGGTGAGGAATACCCAAAGAGTGTTTAGCGGTGGCAAACGTTTAGACATAAAAGCCCTTTAAAACCAATTGGTTAGCTTAAAACTGCTATACTTGAACGAGCCTTAGAGGAAAACTCCTCCAAAATTCAATACTACAGGAAGTCACTTTTCAATATATTTGATATGCAAGACAATATATCTTAACCCTATCAGATCAGCAAATTAGCCCAGCTAAATGCTGGTGATAACTTGCGGGGTCCCCCAGAAGTCAGCCGTTGAAAACTGCAGGGTCAAAGCCGTTGAAACCTGCAGGGTCAAATCAGTTTATTTCGCGATCATACTAGCGGTTTTGGGGTTACTTAATAACTCTTCAAATACTTGCCAACGTGTATCGACGTTATTTGCAGTGCCTCCATTTGATGTTACATACTCGGCTACCAAGTCTTTGCCAAGATTGTAATTGATAACATAACTGCGATATTTATCGATAAAACGTGTTCTTTGATAAGCTTTTTCTTGGCTATACAGCTGGTATTTTTGCATTATTTCAGCCGCTTCATCTCTTGTGATCATCCCGTTCAAATATTGTCTTGCAGCTTCATTTCCAGCATAAGTTAATTTTCCGATTAGCTCATGTACTTGGTAATACAAATCGGCCTTACTTACATCTAAACCAGCTAAGGGAAACAATACTTCTTTTTCATAGTTAAGTCGTGATTCGCCAGGGAAGGCAACGTCGATCCCGTAATTAGCACTGCCTTCAGCAATTAAAGACTGGGGCGAAAATAATTGATAAACGGAAAATTCTATCCATTGATTTTCCTTCACCAATTTCTGTTCTAACAAAGCATTGTATACGTGATGTCCTGGGTATCCTTCGTGGGCAGCAAGGTCTATTGCGCGGGTGATATAAATAGGAAAATCAATATTAATTTGAATAAGACTTTGCGCGTTACCTTGATAATAGTTATATCCGCTCCACGCCTTATCGGTAACATATTCCAATACAAAGTTTTCGTTTTCAGGCAGAGAAATTTTAGCTAAGGTGCGTTTGCGCGCCTCTGCAATTGCGGTTTTAAATACTATATCTATCTTATCTTTTGGAATTTCAAATTGGCTGGTAAAATCAACATAGCGTTGCGATAAAGCCCCTTCTCCTGGCAATAAGCCGTTTAGCTGAGCAAGCAGAGCGTCAAAGTATTCAAGCTCAAATTTGGGTGGTGCGGCGTCATATAACAAGTTCGCTTCTTGGTCAAAGCTATACTCTTTCCCAGCTAACATATTTACTTTTGTTTTGATCGCAATTAGCTGTTTTTCTAGCATTTCTCGCCGGGCTTGCTGGTCTGTTGGAATAGCATCGTCTGCCAGCTCTTTAATCTCACGAATTAATATTTCGACAGTTGCGCTTAACTCATCGGCAGGAAAAGCAGCCCCCTGCTCTAAGTCATCCGGCTTGAGCTCCTCTGGTCCGTAATAGGCATCAACAATATCACCGTCAAACTGCCCTACCTGTAATACCAGTTTTACATAGTCTGTGGCGATACTATTTAAATCCCGTTGCACAATCTTACTTTTAACATCTTGATTGGCGACGGCCTGGTTACTTTCAGTGGTGGTATTGCAGCCAAATAAACTGGCGATGAGAACGACCAGAATCGGTGATTTTTTCAATCTATATTCCTTAATATCAGTGAAGGGGTCAGCACAAATTTCAAGGATTTAAAATGCCGACAAGTGCCATTTGATGAATGATAAGGGAAAGTGAACCTAGCCCGCAACCTCGGTGATTTTAAACAACAAACAACGAGTAAAGCAAAACCTTGCTACATAAATAGCTGAGTTTTGCGGTTTCGTGGCGTCTATTGTTTTCACTGCATGACACAAAGGTGGCGATTTTTGTGTTTTTAATGGCTAGCTTTTTCGCCCCAAATTTCTTCTAAACGCTGATCACGACCACAGTTCCAACGGTATATTTTGTAGCGAACGGGGCTTTTTTTATAAAAATCTTGATGGCCAATCTCTTCGCCTTTAATTGGGTAAAAACGGCTTGCCGCTAATACAGGAGTTACCAGTTTTTGTGCGGGAAATTGAGTCTGTACAGCAGCTTTTGATTTTTCAGCAATCGCACGCTCTTCATCATTAGCAACAAAAATTGCACTTAAGTAGCTGTGACCTTTATCGCAAAATTGTCCTTTAGCATCGAAAGGGTCAATATTAACCCAGTAGTGATCTAAAATTTGCTGATAACTCACCACATTAGCATCATAAGTAATTTTAACCGCTTCATAATGTCCACGATGATTGCCGTTGTATGTGGGATTAGGCGTATCACCACCGGTAAAACCTGATACCACATCAGATACGCCATTTAATTTCTCAAAATCAGACTCCATACACCAAAAACAACCACCCGCTAGGATAGTCTCATCAGCTTGCACATTCGCCGTAAAAATCGACACACTGAATATCAGCGCAGACAAAATAGTTTTCATAAACATCCTTCAAACAACAATCGTAGACCCACCAAAATGTGGCACTCTAAGATAAAGAACAGGAAAGTCGCTTTCTGCTTTCATTAATGTGTGCTGCTAATATTTTGTTTCGGAAAACCAACAAGAATTTTGCACGCCATTATTTATATAAAATCGTTAAACGATGTTTTGGGTATTGCGTTTGCGGGAATTATCAGTTGCTATGGGTTGCATGGGGTAACTTTACCCCATGAGTCGTCGAATGGAACTGATCAACGTTCGCTTAAAACAAGTCTCAATGCGAGCGCGGTAAACACGGTTCCGGCAATTCTATTCATAATCACCTGTGCTTTTGTCGATCCTTTTAACCAATCTCCTAGATAGCCCGCAAACCATGCAATCAAGCTAAAGATAACAAGCGCGGTAATAATAAAAACAGCGCCAAAAACTAACATTTGTAGGGTAACTGAGCCTTTACTGGGATCGGCAAATTGAGGAAGAAAAGCAAGGAAAAATATCGCTACCTTAGGATTGGTAATATTCATAATAATGCCCCGTGAATAGAGCTGCTGCCAAGCTAGCTTTGCGTTTCCTGCTGCTTCTAATCGAGTGGCACCTGCGCGAAAAGCCTGAAAAGCTAAGTAAAGCAAATACACTGCGCCCACGACTTTAAGAATATTGAACGCCAGTTCGGAGGTTTGAAAAATGACAGCGACACCTAGTGATACAGCAGCAGTATGCACTAAGAGCCCAGTGCAGAGTCCTAGTGTCACTAAAATCCCTGCTTTACGACCATTCAATGCCGACTGGGTTAAAACAAAGATATTATCCGGTCCAGGTGCAACAGAAAGTGCCGCCGAAGCTGCCAAAAACATGAATAAGGTCTCAATGGGTATCATCTATGTACGCTCTTTGATTGCCTAATGTATAAAAACTCGTTTCTCACCCTTTCAAGATTACCCAGCATACAACGCCCTGTAAACCGGTATAGCCAGAATTCTTATGAGTCAAAATATAGGGATAGTCGAATAGAGTTTGCAGCATTGTGCGCTAAATCTCCTCCAAAAATGCACATTTCCGCGTTTTATTTAATGCTAAATTGCACACGAATTAAACGCATGAATGCGAATAACAAGTAGCTTTGTGAAGAAAAGTGAGTGAATTATGTTTGAAAAAAAATATCGAATAAGAGAACTATGCATTGCCAGTGTTTTGTCATTGTTGGTCGCTTGCGGAGGCAGTTCATCAGATACTGCGCTTGCCCAAGATGATAGTGACACTGATACAGGTTCAGGAACAGATACAGGTTCAGATACCAGCACCTGCGACACTCCGATGACAGAGCTATCCAGCGCTTTTCTTGAATTCGTAGCTGCACCAAATGTTACCGTTGTGCTGTCTGAAGATGGCTGCACAGTCGCGCTTGAATCAGCAGGTAAACCCGACCACACATCGTCCTATTGGGATTCAGGCAACGAAAGTGGTTTATATGTTGAACCTGAAGATGCTGAATTATTTGATCAGCAACGCTCACCGGGTGATATTGAAGATTATATTAACGACTATGATTTAACCGTTCCGGTAAATCCTGAGCTTGCCGCTACTTCATCTGCCACACCTCTTGGCGCTATTGGTATTGCCATAAGCGGCGCTCCCATATTCAATGATTCAGAAGGTAACGGTGACGTATCTTTAGGAGTTATTCAAGGATTCGACCGCAATGGTGCTCACACAGGGCCCGAAACCTACCATTATCATTTAGAGCCTAGGGCAGTTTCATATGATGATGATTCACTGGTTGGGATTATGGCCGATGGATTTTTTATATTTGGAAGACGCTGCTATTCAACAGCTGGCTACCCAACGGATCTAGATGAGTCCAATGGCCATACGTCGGTCACTCTGTACACTGGCGGATCAGAAGAAGATGCTGAATATCATTATCATGTTTCAACCGAACAATACTTGAACGGTGACTACTATTTAATCTTCCCAGGTAACTTTCAGGGTACACCGAGTGATATCAACTGATAAGCAAAGGTTTTTTTGCTTAGGCCTGCGCTCAATATGTGTACTGGCAGTGCTGATGGTGGCTGCCATAACGGCGGCAACGACATTAGCACCTGTTAGGCCGCTTGTTATTGAAAAATCAGAAATTTCGATAAACAGCCAAGGGCAGCGGGTATACCAAGACGAACCCTTTAATGGTGACATGGTGAGTTACCACCCATCAGGAAGTATCGCGACCAGCGACCAATTCGTGAATGGTAGGCGTCAGGGCCATGCAAGGAAATGGTTTGAAAATGGGACTTTAGGTTATGAGTCCCACTATGTTTCAGGTAAACGTGACGGTGACACCAAAACATGGTGGATCAATGGTAATCCACGGTCTCACTTTGTGTATGTCAATGGCAAAGCAGAAGGCACCGCTTGGCGCTGGTATAGGAACGGTGCCAAGTTTAAGAAATTTAACTATCTCGCGGGCAAACCCATAGGGTTACAACAAGCCTGGCGATTAAACGGAAAACTATTTTCCAATTTTGAATACAAAAATGGACGGATTTATGGTCTTAGAAAAGCAAATAACTGTGTTGGGGTTGAAGATGAAGTCGTTTCACCAGATTACTACCAAAATCAAGCAAACAATTCTCTTTAGCGGATTAGTATTAAGTGCGTTTGCTCACGCATCCGATACTTTACCTTACTATAATAGTGAAGAATTTACGCCTATCTGGCTAGAGCCAGATAGTAAAGAGCTTGAAAACTTTCATCAAATTCCGCCGTTTAGTTTTATTGATCAAGATGGCAAAGAAGTAAGCGAAAAAACCTTTGAAAATAAAATCTATGTTGCCGGATTCTTCTTTAGTACTTGCCCAGGAATTTGCCCATCGATTAGATCGAAATTGATTGCGGTTCAAGAAAGGTTCATTGATGATCCTGAAGTGAAAATTCTTCAACACTCTATTAGACCAACCTCTGATTCAGTTGCTTTGTTGAAAGATTATGCGGATACCAATGGCATCGTTAGTGGCAAATGGCATTTAGCCACCGGAGATAGGGACGCGATATATTCACTTGCCAAGTCGGCCTATTTCGCCAGTGAAGATTTGGGTAACATTCAAAACACAGATGATTTTTTACATACCGAAAGTCTGTTATTGATTGATCAAAACCGACACGTACGTGGCATATACAATGGTCTTAACAAAGCCTCTGTGGCCTATCTAATAGCCGACATTGAAAGCTTAAAAAAGACAAACACTGCAAAACAATAAGACCAGCAAAACCTGCGGGATCTGCCCCGCAGGTTTTTGCTATTTTTGAACGAGCTTAGCGATTTACGCTATGACAGTTAGTACAGGCACCAGACACTTTCCCAGCCAAGTAATAACTCGGTTTTTCCAAAGACGCGGCAATGCGTGCATTGTCTACTTTACTTACAAAGTCACGCATATAGTCTTGAAGAAAAGGGTGACTGGCCCCCGCATCTCCTGCGCGCAATCCAGAAGCTATCTTTTCAATATTCTGCAAAGTAGATAATACTTGCTGTTGTTGCTTAGCAAAACCGACACTTTGTGGCTCATGTTGCTGGCTTAACGCAAACTCCAATACCCGCATTTGTTGCGCGAGACGATCCATATCCGAACGTAGCTGTGACGGCTCCACGTATTTGAAATCAGGTGGGTAGGTTACTTTTCTGAGATTAGCGGCCATCTGACTTGAGCATCCCTGAATTAACGTAATGCTGAAAAACAGCAGGGAAACGGAGAATACAAATAAACTTTTGTGCATTTTCATCTTATAGCCGCCTTATCATTATCAAAAAGTTAGCGAAAAATTACAGCGCTTTCTCAGTCTCGGTTATTTGCGCGAATAATTGATCTTTAAGTACCACACGTTGTTTTTTTAACGACTCTAAATAATCGTCTGAAACAGCTTCATTCTGTTCTTCAATATGATGAATTTCTTTATTTACATCATGATACTGATCAAATTGTTTAGCAAAATGTCTATCGTTCATTTTAAGATGACGAATAGTATGATGATGTTCTGGAAAGTCATTAGTTAGTGTATGTTTTTCTATTTGCATGCTGAAATTTACCTTATGTTTATCGCTCTAATTGGATAACTTCAGTGTACTGCTTAGGTAGTCTTACATATTGATCTAGGTCAGGTTTAGGGTGATAAAACGCTGAACTTATAGCGCTGCTAATTTCCTAAGTATGCAACCTGCTTGTGGCAATGGCATTTGATTTAATTAATTGTAGTCGAATTATAGAATAGTGCTGGTTACAACTGAATTTGACCGCCACTGCGCAGTGCCGGAAATTTTATCTACAAACAACAGGTCTAATATATCGATAGTATAAAAGCTATTAGGGTGACAACTCACTCATAGCTAACCAATTGACACTGTCCTATATGCATGGAGTAACCAAATATTGTGAACAATACGGAGATTCAAATTGGCATACCATGCGTATATGAGCAATTGTGTTTTTGGTCTGGAGTAGGAATCGCTGCCTTATTTGTTGGCATAATAGCGGCAATCGTTGTTTCTGTTTGGCGAGACAAAATAAAACAGCGGAAAAAGCGCGAAAAGCGGCTAAGGCAACGAAAAAGCAAGTTGCAATAGTTAACAGTGCGTTTTTCTGATCAACGAGTTTTGTGCCGCGGTTTTTCAGGTTACTTAAGCGCTGGTTGTAAATACACAGTACCTTCTTTCATCACAAAAACAACGTTCTCAAGTAAACTGATGTCATCTAATGGGTTGCCTTTGATCGCGACTATGTCGGCCATTTTCCCTTCTTCAATGCTGCCAAATAGCTGTTCTTGCTGGAGAAGCTTCGCCGAGTTGATAGTAGCTGCTTGTAGGGCTTGCAGTGGTGTCATACCAAACTCTACCATTCGCGAAAACTGTTTGGCGTTGTCACCATGGGGGTAAACCCCTGCGTCGCTGCCAAATACCATATTGACGCCCGCCTTTACTGCTTTTCTGAAGTTTTCACGCTGCTTTTTACCTACCGTACGTTCCTTCGCTAAACTTTCCTCTAATATGCCTGCGTTTTTGCCTTCACTTAGAATAAATTCAGTAACGTAGATATCCATAGAAAAGTAAGTTCCGTTTTTCTTAGCTAAAGAAATCGCCTCGTCATTAAGAAATGAAGCATGTTCTATTGAATCTACACCCGCCTTTATCGCACTGACAATACCGTCGGTTCCGTGTGCGTGAGCCGCCACTATTAATCCTCGCATATGAGCTTCGTCAACAATGGCTTGCATTTCTTCTAGCGTATATTGCTGAACGCCTACTTTAGTGCCTTTAGATAACACCCCACCTGTGGCGCAAAACTTAATCACAGTTGCGCCGTACTTAATATTCTCACGAACTTTTTTACGCACTCCCCAAGGACCATCTGCCACACCATCGGCTGTCACTTTATATTCAGCAGGCAACAGATTGTTATCACAGTGCCCACCGGTAACACCTAAAGAGCTTCCTGCGACAAACATCCGTGGCCCTTCAATGTCGCCATCATTAATCGCATCACGCAGTGCCACATCGGAAAAACCTGGAGCGCCTACATCCCGCACGGTAGTAAAGCCAGCCATTAAAGTTACTTTCGCATGTTTTGCGCCCGTTAATGTCACTCTAGGTAAAGAGTCAGCTAAGCCACTATAACCATGTTGTTGTGAATCGGCAGTAAGATGAACGTGCATATCGGTCAGACCGGGTAAAAGTGTATGACCGCTCAAATCGACGGTGTTTTGCGGCATTGGGGCACGCTTATTGGCGGTAATTTTGACAATTTTACCGTCTTGAATTTCTAATAACGGACGCGTGACCAATTTACCGGTTTTAACATTCACAAAGGCGTCTGCATAAACAAACTGAGTGTCTGCAATGGCCAGAGTATTTAACGCAAATACGCCAAAAACAGAAAATAACATGCTGCGAATGAGCTGAAATCCTTTCATACCTTAGATACCTTTTATGAGTGTGATTGTATTTTTACTATACAATTTTTTATGAAAACAATACTAATGGATAATTACGACACGCCAAATAGCCTGAGAGGTTCTGCTTACTTTCTTTTTAATGCAAAGTGCTTATTTCTCAATTAAATAATCAGAATCCAGTGACCAAAAGTTATTTTCGAGTCTTTTCAATGGCCGTTCTTTAGAACCAGGTTCGGCATTGAATAAGATCAGGTTGATAAGGTCAGAACTGACGGCTGGATTACTATGAAAATAATCATGTCCAATAAAACTGCCCGACTTTGGTACTTTGATTAAGCTCACATTTCCTACTGAATTAAAGATATTGCGCTCATTGAGATTAACATCTTTGGTATTTAATCGACCAAAACTCAAGCTGTTTGTTAACCATTGGGAGATACCCAAGGCGCTATCTTCTTGAGACGTATAAATAGTAATTTTTCCAAAGGCTGGCCCAAATTGTTCGGCCATTAATCGCTGTTTAATAATCCCAAAATCGAGATCTGGCGCCGCCAGAATGAGGTTTTCGATACGTAAGTCTTTCCTTGGGTTTCCGCCACTGGCTCTATTCTCAATGATCAGCTCCCGTAGCGTTGTGGTGACGACATCAGTACCTCGACTGTGGGCAATAATATGAATGTTTTCGATTTCAGGATTTTTAAACAGTAATCGTAAGGTTTCTTTTAAATGGAAAATCGTAAATTGTCCCGACTCTCTATCTGCAAAATAGGCATTCAAGCCTTTTGCCGCCGCAGGCCAAGAATATACGATAGGCACACCTTGGCGTTTTAGAAAATGCCAAATACCAGCAAGAGTAAATACGGATTCATTAAAAGTATTATTGAAACCGTGAACAAATAAAATTACGTCTTTATTTTCACTTTGTTTTAAACGTTGGCTAATATTGTTGTTGAGTTGATTTTCATGAAAAGACTTTTGCGCGAGAATTTCTTCGTCAATTTGAAGTCGATCTCCTACCCGTCTAAATTTATACGGCGATAAAGGAAAGCGTCCCTGCTCGTCGACGTTTTCTAGTACATAGGTTAAATCAGCTGAACGATTTTGCAGGTTACTTTGCGCTAATAATGTATTCCACGGCAATAACTTATCTGCAAAATTCACTTTGGCAACACCATAAGCAATTGATGGCGAACGACTCGCATCGTATATAACTCCTTTTTGCTCAGAGCTACCTCGGTCTGTCACATATATCAGTTCCATACTGGTTTCACGCAGAGCTTCGGGCACCTCACTTTCTGCATAAGGCGTATTGATAAATACATTAGGTGTCGGCATTAATTTTGGAGCGGAAGCACACGCAGATATCAGCAGAACTAAAAAGGAGATAAAAACTGAGCGTTGAGCTCTGTGGTGAAACATAGTTATTCCTTTTTCGCTTGTTCGGGAATTTACAAGGCCAATACAAAAAGTAATAACCAAGGGAGCAAAATATAACAGATTTCAAATCTGTGGCCCAACAGATTTGTCGGAAATGCTTTGCCTGAGAATCAGGTCTTATATATCACTAAAAGATAAAGAGGCAGCGTAAACAATATGGAAATTAGCATTGGTTTACCTTGCGCGTATGAACAGCTATGTTTCTTGTAAGGCGTGGGCATCGCCGTTTTATTTATCAGCATAATCGCTGCAATTATTATCTCGGTATGGCGAGACAAAATAAAACAACAGAAAAAACGCGAATTGCGGAAAAAGCAAAGACAAAAACGTCGGCAAAAGAGCTCATAAAGATGCCTATCTTACTTTTCCCGCCTTCTTATACTGTGGACTCGAATTGGCTGATTAATAAAGTAATACATTACTGAATGACGCTATTTGTCAGCTTTATTAAGTTCTTTTCGAACTGCAGAACTTCCGGGCTTTGGCAATCCAAGGTTTTAATTCCGTGCTCAAGACCAGCAAGGATATGCCCGCTTTTTTCCAGTGTGAGGAAGCTATCTAAAAAATCAGCAAATTCGCCGCTCGCGGGGCCGCAGAATCTCTCACATAAGGTTTGAAATTCGGGGTTTACACGATAGACCTTGCCTATTCGTATGCCGCCAGCACTACCTGCGTAGTTGCCCATCTGGTCTTGATAGTCAATCACTCGAGTGGTGGTGCGGGTATCCACTACTTTGGTTCCTTCACGAAAACAAGCATCCTGACGATTGCCGGTGAGTTTTGCCTTACTTACCGCGAAGCGACTGAAGTCGTAAATGTATTTGCTGATCAAAAGCGATGGGAACTGCAACGATACATCAGTATTTTTGGCACCTTTGAGCCCTGCCTCAGCGGCTAGGTCAAAAAACCGTTTAAGATCGGCTGTTCCCGCTTTCTTGGCATATTCAGCTTCCAGTTGCTGGTTTATTTTGGCAATCGTTTGAATGTCATAGCGGTAGATAGCATCTAGATACACACCTCCGAGCATTGAACAATAAGGGGAGGAATCACAGGTGCCAAATACTCGCTGATTAATCTTCAAACGTGCATATGACTTGGCTTTCTCGCTCATATTATGTTGGGCGATGGATACTGAACCTTGATAACTAAGATTAAACCTCATGGACTCCCACCGGTTAACTGAACCTCGTTCATAAAAATGTAGCTCTATAGCCATAAAACGTTTGCAGTGCTCCCGCACTCTTGGCAACACCTCTTCACTAACAAATCCTTCAAATCCGATTTTATCATTCCCTTTATAATTGGCCTTAACCCATTCATCACGCTCATCTATGGTGCTATCGAACTCTGCATCGACGTGAGCTATAGAGCCGTAACAAAAGGGATCATTGCGAGGATAAAGCGAGAAAGGACCGATTTGGCCAAGGACTTTATCTACCCGGTCTAGCTGTTTTGGGGGTGTTAATGCGTCTATACCGTCCTCCCCGAGCGCGGTACGAGCTGCACTTGACGGGTTATACTGAGTTCGAGTGATGATGCCATCACGATAGCGAAATACAAAGTTATCAAAGTCGTAATAACCATAAGAATCTGACCAATCTTGCATAGACAGACGAATGTTATAGTTTGTCCGAAAGCCTGCAGCTCCAGAGCACGTTTTTTCGATAGCAGGAATAACCTGTTGAAGTACAAATTGTTCGAGATTCGGTTTGAACAACTGAGCTCGTTGTTTGGGGCTGAGCTTATGCTCTACCCGCAAAGGGATCGTTTTGGGAAAACTTCCTTTATTTTCCAACTTACACCAACCGGACAACGAACCATTATCGTAAGGCATAAGTTTTAATTTATCAGTCTGAAGCAGAATGTGTTCAATAGCTTTGCTCTGGGCGGCAACGAATGAAGGAGATGACAGCAAAAAAAGTGAAATGACCGAGGCCATAATGAACTTTAGATTCCTGAAAACGCTATGTCTTCCCAGAGCATACTTTTGTAGACTTTTTTGTGACCTTGTCATGGGTTAGCCTCCATGAAGAATAAAGACTTCAATTGGTATTTAAGGAATAGCAGAAAATCCCTGATTGGTCTAGCCGCTTACGGATCACGCTTCAAATGACAATGAGTAAACCATAAGCAATTGATGGCAAACGACTCGCATCGTATATAACCCCTTTTTGCTCAGAGCTACCTCGGTCTGTCACATATATCAGTTCCATACTGGTTTCACGCAGAGCTTCGGGAATATCGCTTTCTAAAAAAGGCGTATTGATAAAACCATTCGGTGTCGGCATTAATTTGGGACTGGAAGAACAAGCAGATAACAAAAGCACTAACAGCGAAATAAAAACGGCAAATTGGCCTCTAAGGTGAAACACCTTATTTGTTCCTTTTTTCGCTTGTTCGGGAATTTACAAGGCCAATACAAAGGTAATAACCACGGGAGCAAAATATAACAGATTTATTCGACCTTAGGATTTTCGTTGGTATTCGGTATAAAAATACACCTTGACTACCCTGCATATTGAGAGTACTTTAGTCCCAAGGTTTGAGAAAAGGCCTGTTTTTGTGAATCCCTCGTTGTTTTCCATTTGTAGTAATCTAGTCATAATAGTTTATTTGTAATACTTCGCGTTATCCTCAGTACAATCTCCATTTTTCACGCTCAATTGCCAAATTTTTTGGCACAATTTTAATTATTTCTAGGATATCTATTATGTCTAATACAACTACTGGTTCAGTAAAATGGTTTAACGAAGGTAAAGGTTTTGGTTTTATCGAACAAGAATCTGGCCCTGACGTTTTCGCTCACTTCAGCGCAATCGTTAGCGATGGCTTTAAAACGTTAGCTGAAGGACAGCGCGTACAATTCTCTGTTACTCAAGGTCAAAAAGGCCCACAAGCAGAAAACATTGTTTGTATCTAAACCGCTTTAACTAAACAGATAAAGCTAATGTCAGATTTTGCTCATATGTAAATGTGAGCAGAAGACTGACATACAATTAAGTCCAACGAGTTATCAATACTTTTACTCGTTTTATTATTTCGACTCATTTTCAGAGTCACACCGCCCTGTTTTTCATAAGTTCTATTTCCAACATACTGGTTTACATCCCCATTTTTGAAAAAACACGTAAAACGCAAGGCGGCTCAAAGAGAATTTTATTAATTTGAATCAAACCGCATCAATTTCAGCAACTCACCCTGCAAATGTTAGAACCTATGACAACCCTATTCCTGGTCGTGAATTTATATTAAGCCTGTTTAGCAACGTCAAAAAACACCTAAACCGCGAACAAATCGCCGATGCATTAGCATTGCACTCCTCACAAGATAAAGAGGCACTAAGAAGACGTTTGCGCGCCATGGAACGTGATGGTCAGCTATCATTTCAGCGCAAGGGCTATCAACTCATCGATCCAGAATCACTGGTAAGTGGCGTCATCAATATTCACCCGGATGGCTTCGGATTCGTCACTTATAGCGAGTCTGAAAAAGACTTATTTATACCCAAAAATCAATTAAATCACGTATTTGACGGTGATATTGTTCAGGTACTTATTGAACCCACAAAAAATGCAAAACGTGCTTTCAATACGCTGATTAAAGTGCTCGAACGCAACACCACTCACATTGTTGGTTTGCTCCAACGTGAGAGTAAAGGTTACGTCTTGCAGTCAGATAACAGCAAGATTTCACACATTATCCAGGTTGATAAGAGTAAGCTCAATCAAGCACGCGTCGGTCAGTATGTGAATGCAAAAATCCTAAATTACCCTAATTTTCGCCAACACACACAAGTTGAAATTACTGACGTACTAGGTAACGTTAGCGATGCCGGAATAGACAGCAAACTTGCCCTTTATCGACACGGTATTTCAGCTCAATGGGATAACACCCTACTTGAAGCAGCAAGCGCTTTGGGTACGCAAGTGTCTGAAAAAGATAAAACCCAGCGCGTAGATTATCGCTCTCTGCCATTTGTGACCATTGATGGTGCCGATGCGAAAGACTTTGATGATGCGGTTTATTGTGAAAAGTTAGAAACTGGCGAATGGCGTCTATTGGTTGCAATAGCAGATGTTTCTCACTACGTTCTGCCAAACGATGATTTAGATATTGAGGCGCAACAACGAGCGACATCAATTTATCTTCCAGATCAGGTTGTTCCTATGTTACCTGAAGCCTTGTCCAACGGACTTTGCTCGCTAAACCCAGATGAAGATCGCTTAGTGATGGTTTGCGAAATGACAATTAATCAAAAAGGGCTAGTTAGCAACGCTCAGTTTTCTGAGGGCTTGATTAAGTCTCATGCTCGATTAACATACAATCAAGCCAATGCACTTGTTACTAAACCAGGTAGTAAGCTGGGTAAGACAATTTCCGATTCCAATCCAGAAATAGTGCCACATGTTGCAAACTTACACTCCTTGTTTAGAGTTTTAGGCAAACAACGCAAACAACGAGGTGCAATTGAATTCGAAACACAAGAACTCGCGCTTAAACTCAACAAAAATAAAAACATCGCCAACATATCACCGCTGAAGCGCAACGACGCGCATCGAATGATAGAAGAGTTCATGCTTTGCGCCAATGTCGCCACTGCGCAGTTTTTAGAACGTAACAAAATTCCGAGTTTATTTAGAGTACATGCCGGTCCGCAACAGAAAAAGTTAACGGCACTTCGCGCATTTTTGTCAGACAAAGGTTTAAACCTCGGCGGCGGAGATAAGCCAACACCTCATCACTATAATAATTTATTAAAAAAGGTGAGTAAAAGAGCGGATGCAAAGGTGATTCAAACCTTGTTACTTCGCTCACAAAGTCAGGCGGAATATTCGCCAAATAATCAAGGACACTTTGGTTTAGCTTACGACGCCTATGCCCATTTCACTTCGCCAATTAGGCGCTACCCTGATTTATTAACTCACCGTGCAATTCGCGCAAAGATTCGAAAACAACAAAAAAGAACGGGGTTGCAATGGGTATTACGCCAATTAAAGTTGGATAAATTGCAAAATAAGACACTGCCTAAAACGGCATATCCCTATAACTCCGAAGAGATTGATCTTTTATCAGTGCATTGCTCTAACCAATCGCGCTTAGCAGACATCGTTAGTCGCGAAGTTGAAAACGCAATGATGTGCAAGTATATGCAACCTTTTATCGGCAATTCTTTTGAAGCATGTATATCGGGAATGAACAGCTCAGGTTTATTTGTTACGTTAGCGCAATCTGGTGCCGAAGGCCTAGTGCACATTGCAAGTTTGCCCGGTCAAGGATTTAACTTTGACGCAAATAAGCAAAAATTAACCAACAACCATCATGAATTTGAAATAGGGAATGAAGTCACCGTTGTGTTAAAGGACGTTGACTCACTTAACCGTAAAATGAATTTCGAACTCCCTTTAGATTCCTCTGCAGTCGTTTAAATGCATAAGATTTACGATGAGTTTAAACCTGATTGAACTCGATAGCCTCAAGCGGCCAGATTCACACTTTGAAAAGATGACACAAACATAGTTGCTTCGCTTTTCTTAAGAATCAAGTTTGTGGCTGTCCATGTAAATGCTATGTCCGCTTTGGCAACGAGCAGATATTCGGCAATAAGCGAAAAGCAGAAGTAGGTTCCGGCGTTTTCCATCGGCAGCAATAGACTGTGAGTTCAATTTTTGGTGGTATGGAACCGGGAAAAGAAAAGAGGCAGTACTTAGTAAATGAGCTTTAGAGTATTGCCTGAGACGCCCGATAATTAGGTTTTCGTTAAATGTAATTTCGTGATTTTTAAAACACAACTACTTTTTATGAGTGTAAATTCTTCCACGACCATCGTGTTTTGCTTTGTACAACGCCTTATCACATTGACTAATTAACAAAGATGTTGTTTCCCCATTATTATATTCAGTAATTCCCGCTGAAAAAGTTTGATTTTTTATATCGGCCCCTATTTGAAGTTTACGATAGCCATTGAGAATATCATTCAAGATCCTTTCGGCCTCCAAAGCGGAGGTCATTGGAAGGCAAATAATGAACTCCTCTCCACCATATCTTCCAAATACATCAGTTTCCCTGATAACGCTTTCTAAAAAGTGAGTAAACTTTTGTAATAACTCGTCACCATAATCGTGTCCATATTTGTCATTTATGGTTTTGAAATAATCCAGATCGATCAATGCTAAAGACAGAGATTGTTTATGTCTCTTGGCTTTATCCACCTCAAGATCTATTGCACTCAATAAGCTTCTTCTGTTACGAATACCAGTAAGTGGATCTGTTGATGCAAGTTTCGCCTGCTCTTTTTTAAGTTTTCTTTGAACAATGAAGAGATAGCTGATAACCATCAGGGCTAATGTTAACAGTATAAGCCCAGTTATTAATAAAGTGTTTAGTCTGCTACTGCTCAATAACTTTAGCTTAGAAAATTCATGCTCTTTTGATACCAACTGCAATTTTCTCTCTGCTAAGGCACTCTCGTAATAGTCGCTAAACAGCTCCTTTCGGTTATCGGTTTGAAAGTAAAGAGATTGGTAATAGCTTTTGCTTTGTCTTAGCGAGTCGATAGCGCGCTCCATCTCCCCTGTTGCTACAAATAGGTCGGCTTGTATAGCATTGAACCCTGCACTTAACAAATCTCCTTCTGCAATATTCTTCAAGCGCTCACTAAGCTCTATTGACAGTTGCTTTGCGAGTCCAAGTTGCCCTCGAACCACTGCTGACTTGAAACGAGCAATATCATATGTGGCTTTGTCGTACGACTCTGGCAATGTTGAAACAAACTCTTGAGTACTTTCGATAAGATTTATTGCAGCTATTTCTTTTTCATTTTGATAATAATCATCAATTTTTAGAGTAAGCCCATAAACATAAGTTTCCCAGTCACGTATATTCTCCGCATATGCAATATATTCATCAAGAATCATGTAAGCTTGCTTCGACTTGTCTACCTCCTTAAAACTTCGCCGCTGACAATCCATTGAGATTTGATAATATCTGTGGGGGCTGGCCATCGGGCGCTCTTTAAAGAAGCCTTGAGTCCTAGAACAAAGCTCTATTGCTTTTTCGTATTCACCCAGATAAGACATGCTTAGTCCTATTAGAAGCTCGGCATTCTGGATAGCGCCATCACCAAAAAAGTGTTTATTTTTTAACGAAGGTAATTGGTCGAGAACACGTGATATTTCATTTAATGAGGCGCGAATCAGCCCCATACGTGCCAAAAACGTAGACTTTGCCGCTACGGCGTCAAAATAAAGCTCTTCATCGCTGTCAACAGAATTGGAAATGATGTTTTCTATAGCGCGGTGTGCTAAGTCCCAATCGCCATTGATACCTAAATTGTAAGCTTCAAGTATTTGATGCCTGTAAAACAGCGATGGATGAGTCGATTTGACCTTTGCTGATATTTCTTGAGACACCGTAGAGTACATTTCGAATCCCGTGGGATGGTCAATCAGCGAGTCAAGCAATGCGATGTAAATTGAAGCGACTGGGCTTGAGTCAGATAACACCGACGACTTCTCTATAAGCACAGCTAATTCTTGTTTGTTTGTTGGTGCGCCCTGTAGGACGTCTCGATAGGCATGAAAATACTCATCTTTTGTCAATGCAACCACATCCTTCGTCGTTAACATCGTTACCAGTATGCAAATATAAATAAGCAACTTCACCAGTGTTCCTCTATCGTTACTCTTCCTACTCTCATTGACCAATGATATTATCAGACTCAAGTGCTTATGTCGGTTTTTTGATTTCTAAAGTAATTGTTTGTGGTTTCACTGAGCAAAGAATAATCTATATCTTTAGTTGTTCGGAATTCAAAATTTTCGAAGGTCCGTTATGACTACATTTCTGACTGTCAGATTAGGTCTAAAACACTTGACCATAAATGTCAGATCGAGTCTAAGATACGATACCTTAATTTGTTAACACCAAGCGACTTTGTCGTATCTTAATTAATCCTATCTTTATTCATTGTAACCACACATCAAAAACTTGAGTCAGTTTCAAACCCGCAATTTTGTGTACTTAGATTTTGCCTAAATTACCCAATGTTTGTAACTAGGAAAAACCAAAGCTAAAACTTTATAAAAATTCGACTGATTAATGTTTGAAACTCAGACTTACTAAATAAACTGACAGGCGGGTTTGAGCGATCAACGGTCATACGTCTTGGCTGTGACGTCTAACAAATTCACTGAGTTAGCAGCCGTTCAACGTCCACCCTACAAACGTTTGGTTTCTCCTATAGCAGCCATTCGACTATCCTTAAATCATGTTAAAAGCCAAACACGTTTTTACTGAAGCCGCTATCGATACCGCTTATTCATGGCTGTGTAAGCAGCGGACTAACTTTCCTGCCAATGCGGATATATGGCATTTGCGTTTTCATTGGCACACCCTGCGGGCAGAGCTACTGCAAATGCTCAACCAGCAAGATTACACCTTTATGCCCTTGAGCATGGTGACCAATGCCAATGGCACCACAATGCATTTGTGGTCGTCGCAAGATGCTTTAGTGTTAAAGATGTTAGCGATGGCCTTACCCGATGCATTAGGCTTATCGCCCCTGTGTACCCACATTAAAGGGCATGGTGGTTTAAAAGCCTCGGTGAATGATATTCGCGCAGCCCTGCCTGATTACTCCTACGTAATGAAAACTGATGTAAAACAGTATTATCAATCCATAGACCATACTCTATTACTTAAACTGCTAGATAAAGAAATTAGCGACCCGTTTATTTGGCGTTTGCTGGTGCAGTTTGTAAAACGCAGTGTTGAGATGGGTGGAACGTTTAAATCGATTACATGTGGTATATCAAGGGGCTGCTCACTCTCACCGATAATCGCAGCCTATTACTTAAAGGCCTTAGATAAAAAGATGGAAGGTGACTTCCGTTATTTTTATCGCAGGTACATGGATGACGTCATTGTATTGGCAAAAACACGCTGGCACTTACGTAAGGCCGTCAAAACAGTTAATCAGCACTTCAATCTACTTAAAGTTGCACAAGCGCGAGATAAGACGTTTATTGGAAAGATTGTTAAAACATTCGATTTTTTGGGTTATCGATTTGGCCTGCCAGAACTAGCCTTGGCAGAAAAAACGATAACTAACGCGGTGAATAAAGTGCGTCAGCTTTATGAGCAAAAGCAAACGGCTCCAAAAAGAGCCGCTGCGCTTGATGACTATATTACCCGCTGGTTACGTTGGGTAAATGCAGGGATAGTGGGAACGCCAGTTAATGTTGTTTTCTGTAACGCGAGAACCCAAGGCCTGCAAGACCTAATATAACCAACACGGCCGTATGAGGTTCGGGGACGGAACGTAGCGTTGCTTTGAAGCCTGCCGAAATATCAGTACCAACACTCAGTGGAGAGTGCGACAAACCACTACCGGTGAAACTCAAATTACTAAATATCAGGGAAGAATCGGTTACGAATGGGGATGTATTGTGCGCTCCGAAGCTCAAGAAATCTTATGAATGTTAACACGTAGTTTATGATCGTAAAATAAATTCAAATAGGCGAAAGCCGAATAAGACCCTATACCAAAACCCGCGCTGTTACTTAATATCTTTACACTACTGGCCATTACAGTGTTATTGTTCACTAATCCCAAAATCTCACCACTTACTACTCCACCGCCGTTAGCTGAGTTCGTAAAAGTAAAATCAAAAATAAGTGAAGCCTGCGCGGCACCCATCCAACCTGTAAATATGACTACTGTAAAAATGTACTTCATAAATCGTTTCACGCTAACTCCTAGTTGTTTTTATTTGTCAATATACAGATAGGCAATATTCACGCCAGCAAACAAAATCAATGACTTACGAGAATGAAGATGTGGAATTGAAAAAAAAGCTGACAGTTTTACTTCGTTTTAGTGTCTGAGTCTATACATTCATGTCACCGCCTTACTGCTAAATGTGTAAGCATAAAAAGCAATGTCTGAATGACGAAACAATACACTCACCGTCTGCTTTTACTTTATACACACCTTATGCAGCTAAGTTCTGAAGATCCGCAACCTGCGATTTGAGATCGTTCCCGCACTGATCGGCTACGTCTGCAATTGGCACAAAGTTCTCAGTCAGAATTAACGTAAAACTATCCGTTCAAGCAGTGCATGCGTCGAACAGGTTCCCAAG
Source organism: Alteromonas sp. M12 (assembly GCF_037478005.1). Classification (NCBI taxonomy): domain Bacteria; kingdom Pseudomonadati; phylum Pseudomonadota; class Gammaproteobacteria; order Alteromonadales; family Alteromonadaceae; genus Alteromonas; species Alteromonas sp. M12. The sequence continues at coordinate 4,593,829 of NZ_CP144164.1, forward strand.
GCTAAATGACTGCTTTAGAAAATAGCACAGAAGAAAATGAAATGACCGTTCCTCGATAAGCTTATCTGCCGTTCAAAATATTTTATTGAACGACATTAATTTGCAGTGATAATGCCGACAAAAACTGGTTTGAGTAAGCTATTAAATAAGTATTCGTACTCGCGCACTTTCAATTGGACGACATTAAACTTTCAATTGGACGACATTAAACTTTCAATTGGACGACATTAAACTTTCAATTGGACGAACTAAATTCTACTATTAGTCAGAATCATACTTAACCCAATTGAGTCGCATAATGTTTGAACGTTTCGCTAAAAAAAATTTATTAGATGCGCTTAGTGACACACCTGTTGTGCTAATTCATGGTTCTCGTCAATGTGGTAAAACAACGCTCGCACAACTTGTAGGTGAAAAGCAGGGCTATTACTATCTGACCTTTGATGATACTAACCAACTCAACTCTGCAAAAAACGACCCTGTGGGTTTTATCGATAATTTACCAGAAAAAGTCATTATCGACGAAGTCCAGCGTGCTCCAGAAATATTTACAAGTATTAAGGCTAGCGTTGATAAAAATAGAAAACCTGGACGTTTTATACTAACTGGCTCGGCAAACGTTTTACTCCTTCCAAAGTTATCGGATTCGCTCGCGGGTAGGGTAGAAATTATTCACCTAAGAGCGTTATCGAAAGCTGAAATTATTGGTCGCCAATCCAGCGTCATGCTAAGCATATTTACACGCACCTTAGATCAAAATGTCAAAACAACTGGATATGTAAAACTTGGGAAAAAGATTAACACGTTAATCACTGCTGGCGGCTACCCTTCTGCACTTAGCCGAACTAGTGAAAACAGGAAAATGGCATGGTATCGAGATTTTACTAACACTATTATTCAACGAGATATTCAGGATATTGCCAGTATTCAGAATATAAGCATACTCCCGAAATTACTTCAGCTCTGCGCCAGTCAGACTGCTAGATTGTTCAACGTATCTGACTTAGCGTCCCCCTTTTCAGTAAGCCGCCCCACTATAAAAGAATACATTACATTACTTGAACAAATATTCTTAGTTGAGCAAATTCAGCCATGGCACACTAACCGCTTGAGTCGTTTAATCAAGACCCCCAAAATACATTTAGCAGACACGGGATTAGCGTGTGCCTTACTTAACGTAAAAAGTGATGACTTGGAGAAAGATAGAAGTTTGTTAGGACAGCTTCTTGAAACTTACGTGTATCAAGAATTACAAAAATATGCCAGTTGGCAAGACAACAATATAGATATTTACCATTTCAGGAACAAAGACAAAGTAGAGGTCGATTTTGTTATACAAGACGGCAAGTATATTACTGGTATAGAAGTGAAAGCGTCTGCGACCATCCAATTAAGTGATTTCAAGGGACTCATTAAGTTACGTGATGCGGTTAACGACTGTTTTGCAAATGGTGTTGTATTTTACGACGGAGATACAATACTCTCTTTTGGTGACCGCTTATTTGCAATCCCTTATGCTGCATTTTTAGCGAGTTGAACATACTTTTGACCTAGAACTAATTAGCCTTTCAGTTCCAAATGACCGGTTTAGGGCTAGAATTTAACCCCAAAAGCCAGGTTTTTAAATGACTATAAATCGCTCTAAGCCGTCCTACAATTAGTTTAATCAATTATCGGTAAACAACCTTTTGCATTTCATCTGGTGACTGATTTGAAACGGCCGCTTTCTTCAACAATACAAATAATATTTAAGCCTAAATGTCGGCAATTGGCACAAACCCAACCAAAACCTAGTGACGTGGCTGTGCGAGTTTCAAACTTTAATGTCTAGTTTCAAACTTTAATGTACTCGTACAAGGGCCTTTCGGCCCTTTTAGTCTCTATTCAACAGTAACTGACTTGGCCAAGTTTCGCGGTTGGTCAACATCTGTACCTTTAATTACGGCTACGTAGTAGGAAAGTAATTGTAAGGGCAGTGTGTACACGATTGGTGCGATAGCTGGCTCACAATGAGGCACATTAATAACTCGCATGGTGTCGTCACTGGCGAATTTTGCTTGCCTATCGGCGAACACATACATAATACCGCCTCGGGCGCGCACTTCTTCTACATTGGATTTTAACTTTTCTAAAAGTTCGTTATTAGGAGCAACGACTATTACTGGCATTTCGTCATCGATTAACGCCAGAGGTCCGTGTTTTAGTTCTCCAGATGCGTAGGCTTCAGCGTGGATGTAAGAAATTTCTTTGAGCTTTAACGCACCTTCCATAGCAATCGGGTATTGATCACCTCGGCCTAAGAAAAGGCTGTGTTGTTTATCGGCAAACTCTTCGGCTAAATCTTCAATTCCAGCGGTTAAACTCAAGGTTTCTTCAAGTTTAGCTGGCAAGCTGTGTAAGCCACTAACAATCGACTTCTTATCTATTTCAGACATGCCATTGTACTTACCTAGGGCCAATGTCAGCATCAAGAAACCAGTCAACTGAGTGGTGAACGCTTTGGTAGAAGCAACGCCTATTTCTGCACCTGCTAAGGTCATAAACGCCATGTCAGATTCGCGCACTAACGATGAACCTGGCACATTACATATCGCCAAACTCGACATATAACCGACGTTTTTGGCTAATCTTAGCGCGGCTAAGGTATCGGCAGTTTCACCAGATTGAGAAATAGTCACCAACAAGCTGTTAGGGTGTACCACTGATTTGCGATAACGAAACTCAGAAGCAATTTCAACGTTACAAGATACGTTGGCATATTGTTCCAGCCAATAGCGCGCCGTCATACCGGCATGATAACTAGTACCACATGCGATAATTTGCACATGTTTAATATCTTTTAAGATGGCCTCAGAACCTGCCCCAAATATCCCTTCAACTAAGTCACTCTCACCTAAGCGATCTTGCAGAGTATTGCGCACAACTATGGGCTGCTCATGGATTTCCTTGAGCATATAATGACGATATCCGCCTTTGTCGCCAGCATCATGTTCAATATCTGAATCGAATACATCGCGCTCTACCAACGTACCTGCAGCATCGTATACTTTGATGCTTGTACGAGTTATCTCTGCGACGTCGCCTTCTTCTAAGAACATAAAACGACGAGTAACCGGCAATAAAGCCATTTGGTCTGATGCGATAAAATTCTCGCCAATCCCCAAACCTATTACCAATGGACTGCCTGAACGAGCAACAATAACGCGATTTGCGTCCATTTTGTCCATAATCACGGTACCGTAAGCACCATGAAATTGGCTCACAGAATCTTGCACTGCTTGTAGCAGATCTTTGCCATTTTTAAGCTCTTCGTGAACCGTGTGAGCAATGGTTTCAGTGTCGGTATCTGAACCAAAGGTATAACCTTTGGCTTGTAAATCGGCACGCAGATCTTCATAGTTTTCAATGATGCCGTTATGCACCACGGCAATCCGGTCATTTGAAAAGTGTGGGTGTGCATTTTTCTGAGTAACACCGCCATGGGTTGCCCAGCGAGTATGCGCTATACCGGTAGAACCTTTCACTGGATTCGCTTCAATCGCATCACTTAGTGCTTTTACTTTTCCAATCTGACGTTCACGGGTCAAGTTGCCGTTGCCATCCAACACTGCCACTCCAGCTGAATCGTATCCGCGATACTCGAGTCGTCTCAGTCCTTCTAACAATATTTCAACTACGTTGCGTTCGGCAATTGCGCCTACTATCCCACACATAATCTTCTCCTAATGTGTTTCAAGGGTTGGAGCGCAAATCACATTTACGCCGTGTTGTTCAATTTGATGTTTGGCTTGTTCATCAATGCCATCATCAGTCACCAATATTGAGATTTTTGACCAGGGCAATTCCACATTGGGTATTTTGCGCTGTAATTTTTCTGATTCCGCCATCACAATCACTTGTTTTGATACTTCTGCCATGGTGCGGCTCAATGAGGTTAACTCATTGAAAGTTGTAGAACCGCGCTGCGTATCTAATCCCGCAGCACCTAAAAAAGCTTGGTCGAAATTATAGGCGCGAAGCATTTGTTCAGCCATTTGACCTTGAAACGAATGAGACTGTTGATCCCATGTGCCGCCGGTCATTAGCACTTGCGGCTCGTTTTCACGTTCTAATAAGTCATTCGCCACATGCAGTGAATTGGTCATAATGACTAAACCACGTTTGGCGGCTAAATGGGGGATTAACGCCGCTGTAGTGCTGCCACTATCAATAATAATACGGTTATGATCTTGAATAAGAGTAGCTGCGGCAATGGCAATAGCTTTCTTTCGACTCGAAAGCTTTTCATTGGTTAATTCAGAAGATTCTGACGGCAATAAGACAGCGCCACCAAATTTTCTGAGCAATAACCCGTTACTTTCGAGTTCTGATAAATCTTTTCGAATCGTTACTTCAGAGGTTGAAAACAGCTTAGATAAAGCGTCTACAGCGACTTCTCCACGTTCGTTTAAACGCTCAATGATAGCTCTACGACGTTGTTGGGTATTGCGTTTTTGCACTATTGTATCCACCGATGAAAGCACTTAAGTTTCGAAACGAAAGAAATAATAGGTGATAATTTACGAATTGCAAGTATTTAGTTTCATACCTGTGTATTTTTCGATCAAAAGGAGAAAAGCTGAGATAAACAATTTGCCACCAATCAAGATTAATTCTCGGTAGGCGGCAATATTCCAAGGTTTTGTTTTAGCAGGTCTTTGGCTTGGTCACTCAATAATGCTTCTGCAAGCATTTCTTCTAACGCCAACTCGTCGTAATCACCTGCTTGGAAGGTAAGACTGATCTCACTCATTAAGTTAGCTTCAAAAAGTGTCGCCGAGAGTGGCGAGAGCTCTGAGATCTTAGATATGGATATAGTTTGGTCTTTTACCACTTCGATTATTAAAGAAGGCATTTCCCATATTTTCATTAGCTCAACACTGAGCAACATAGAGCGCTGACTGAGAAATTTCTTAAACACCAATGAATCTTGTTTGAAGTCTGGATGACTTTTTTGAAACGCTTCAACCATAAATTGGAAAATAACGATTTTGCCTAAATCATGCATCAAGCCAATAATATAGGCAGCATCAGCATTCAAATTGCGCGCTTGGGCTAGGGTTTTGGCAAGCACCGCTACCTCTTGGCTATGCAACCAAACTTTTTCTCCAAATGCTTTAAAATAAATCGGTTTTTGATGACATAAGTTTTTTACAAAACCATTTAAAACAAATTCTTTTATATCTTTTGCACCCATCAACATAAACGCTTTTTGCAGATCGGTGATTTCATTATTTCCACGTTTATAAGCAGGGCTGTTGGCTTTTTTCATCAGCTCGCTTGCAATACTCGGCTCTTGTTCAATCACTTTGATGAATTCAGTCAAGTTAAAGTCGGGATCGTTCAATAAATTAGTTAAGGTCAGCACAGACTGCGGCAGAACTGGGAAATGAGTTAACACGTCTTGCGGATTTTTAAGGGCGTGATTCACCCGAGTTAAGATATATTGTTCTAGGGGATTTAAGGTGGTACTGGTTTCAGATGGCCCTAACAAATAATCGTAGAACAGAAACTCCAAGCGGTTAAATGAAGCAACGCTAAGAGTGATACTTTTTGCAGGTACTGGAATATCAGGTAAATTAGATTCAGCAGGACTCGCTTGTTTTGTTACTTCCGGTAAGCCACTTTTTGCCGAATCTATAGCCGCAGACGTCTTGACTAACGGAGTTTTAACCGCTGGTTTGGGTGTTGTGCGCTTAAACAAGCGAGAGATCAATTTTTCAAACATATTCGAATTTGCAAACCAGTAATTTTGTTTAAGGCCTTGTTCAAGGCCTTGAAATACACGATAACAACCTGAATCAATTTCTATCTAATATTAGTTAGCAAAAACTTAAAGATAAAAATTGTCGCTAGAATCCTGTTACCTATTCTCTCAAGTCTTTTTGGTCGGTCGTTTCCAACCTTGTATATTTCGCTGTTTGCTCCGAGCGACCGCCAATTCATGATCATCGACATTAGTATTGACCGTTGAACCAGCGCCTACTGTGGCCATTTTCCCGATTGTCACTGGCGCGACTAACGCACTATTGGAGCCAATAAACGCGCCGTCACCGATAATAGTTTTGGATTTATTCACACCGTCATAGTTACAAGTAATGGTGCCTGCACCAATATTGGCTCCTTCTCCAACCAGCGTATCGCCTAAATAGGTTAGGTGGTTGGCTTTAGAACCTTTGCCTAATACGGTTTTTTTCATTTCTACGAAATTACCAACCTTAGACTTATCATGCATTACAGCCCCTGGTCTGAGTCGAGCATATGGACCGACACTGCAGCCACTATGCAATTCAGCTTGCTCAATTATAGAGTTCGCTTCTATTACCGAATCATCGCCGATTTGGCAGTCAATCAAAATGCAATTAGGGCCAATTTTTACATTATTGCCTAACTCCACTTTGCCTTTAATGATGACATTAACGTCAATGCTGCAATCTAAACCGAATGAAATTTCACCGCGCAAATCGAAACGTTGGGGATCTAAAATATACAAGCCTTCCATCAGCAAGTTCTCAGCGTTTTCCAGCTGGTAAGCCCGTTCTATCATTGCCAATTGCTTACGGTTATTAATCCCTTCTACTTCCACCGAATTTGCTGGGTGAGCAGCTTTAATCACTTTACCTTCATTGGCAGCCATCTCGATGACGTCTGTGAGATAAAACTCACCTTGTGCGTTATCACTGTTTAGCGCTGATAACCAACGTTTCAGGTCAGCGCCGCCCATGATCATCATGCCGGTATTAATTTCTTTTATTTGACGTTGAGCATCTGTGGCATCTTTATGTTCTACGATGGCGGTAACATTTTCACCATCTCGAATAATACGTCCCATTCCTGTGGGGTCATCCAATTCAACGGTCAACAGTGCTAGATCTGATTGTTGTTTAACATCAATTAGTTGCTGCAATGTCTGCGCTTTAATTAAAGGCGCATCACCCACCAAGATCAAAACGTTTTCGTCATCTTTAATATGAGGAACCGCTTGCTGAACCGCATGGCCAGTACCCAATTGCTCTGATTGTAAACACCAATTGAGTTGATTATGCGCCAATGCCGATTGCAGTTGCTCGCCACCATGGCCATAAATTAAATGAATGCTTTCAGCGCCCAGCGTGTTCACAGTATCGATAATATGTTGCACCATAGGTTTATCGGCAATGGGGTGAAGTACTTTGGGTAATTTAGACTTCATTCGCGTGCCTTTGCCCGCTGCAAGTACAACTACTGAAAACGTCATTGAGTATCCTTAAATCATAAAATTCTATTTATTCTAACTAAGCTCACTAAAAGGTCTAGTAATATCACACAAAGCATATATTATTTGTTTGGCTAAAACCTGTGCGGATTTTATCCGTAGAAGTATTGGACGCTTATCGTTAAGATGATGTCTTGAAATTAATGAATGGAAATTGGATTTCTTTGAACGCCTTTCGAACTTTACATCGTAGTATTTTAATTTTGTTTGCCGTAGTGGTTATTTCAATAGTAACCCTTGTTCATTTTACAGCGTCAAAAATTGTTGCTGAGCAAAGCCGAGCTCAACAGCAATCCATTTCTCCTGCTATTACTTTAATTATTGATCAGCTTCTTGAACCCCTTCATGTATCCGAAACATTAGCCAAAGCCAAAGAACTCAAAGATTTAATGAAAGACAAAGACATTGATGAAGAAGCAATGTTTTCTATGCTCACAAGACTCGAAAGCGAGTTTGATATGGAGTTTTTTATTGCCAGTGAAAGCAGCCGTATGCAATACAACTCAGACAAGACAAAACTGGCATTAGTCGAAGACAAAGTGGATTGGTATTTTCGCTACAAAGCTGCTCCTAATGACGCTATAGCTGATATTGGTCAATGGCAAGATCCACATTTTTATATCGATTTAAAAGTGTATGACGGTGATGATAACTTTCTCGGCTTTTTTGGGATCAGTAAAAGCCTCGACAGTTTCGTGGAAATTTTTGATCAGTACAAACGCGAATATGGCTACGATTTTATTTTTGTGGACCAAGACAATAATATCGCACTTTCTTCAGATCCTAATTTAATCGTTGAGAATGCCACATTTAAAACCCTTGAAAGTTTAGATTGGTATAAAACGCTAGACATCAGCAAATTACCCGATGGTTCACTGAATAATTTGTTAGTTAAAACCTCCGGTGTAGATGCGCTCATTGCGGAAGTGAAAGTTGAGCCTTTCGGCTGGACTATGTATTTGCTGACTCCTTTGGAAGCAAGACAAACTGAAATAAGCCGCAGCTTTATCATTAGTGTTGTCACGTTGTTGGTGATTATATTTGTATTGTTTATGCTGATTTATCACCTGCTGTATTATTTTAAGCAAGACATGCAGAAAAACTTCCAGACCGATCCTCTTACACGTTTGCCGAATCGTAATAAAGTCGAATTACGCTATGCTGAAATGATGGATAAAGGACTACAAGTAGGGGTGATTCTGATTGACATTGATCACTTCAAAGCGGTGAATGACACCCACGGCCACAACGCGGGTGACAATGTACTTCGTCAAATATCAAATATGTTAAGTAATCAGTTACGACACGGTGATGTTGTAGGTCGCTGGGGTGGTGAAGAGTTTGTACTGTTGTTGCCAGACACAAGTCCTGATCAAGCCTACGACGTGGCACAAAAGTTACGTGAAAGCATGTCGAATATGACCGCTTCCACCGGCTCAGCTGCAGTTCAAGTAACTGCTAGCTTTGGCGTATCACACACCGACACGCTGCGCCCTCTAACCGAAGTGCTAGGTTATGCAGACGATGCTTTGTATCAGGCCAAACGAGACGGTCGTAATATTGTCAGAATGCAATTATCAAAATCAGAGTAGTAAGTAGTTACACTTGCTACCTGCTTGTATTTTGCTAGGCGAGTTTGAGTCTAAACTTAATCACACCTGTTGTGAGGCTCACTCCGAATAAAATTAACCCTGCCCCCAACAACATGCCTAGAGTTAGCATTTCTTGTAAAAACAACACGCCCCATAACACCCCAAATACTGGCACCAAATACGCAACGGTAATGGCTTTGGATGCACCCACATTAGCAATTAACCGGAAATACAAAATATAGGCAAAACCGGTGCAAACGACCCCAAGCACTATCACTTGCACCCACGCATCAAATGATGGCATTTGTTGCGGCCAAAGCATTACGGCAAAGGGAATTAAAGCAAGCGTAGCAAAGACTTGACTACCCGTTGCTATGGCAAGAGTGTTGATTCCGGTAAGATGTTTTTTGGTGTAGCAAGCAGCAATTCCGTAAGCGAATGTTGAGCCTAGCGCCGCCAAAATAGGTAACACAGACAAATGTAAGTCAATTCCAGTACGAACCAAACTGATCACAACCACGCCACTAAAGCCAATAAATAGGCCAAAAACCGACAAGCCTGTTAGTCGTTCCTTCAACCACAAAAAGGCAACAATAGCGCCAAACATTGGGGCGGTAGCATTCAGAATAGAGGCCATGCCAGCCCCCAATAACACGGTACTGTAACTAAACATAACAAAAGGGATGGCAGTGTTAACTAATCCTACAAATAAAATGGGACGCCAATACTGCCTAACAACTGAGACCTTTTTACGAAGAAATAGCAGTGGTAATAAACACAAGGCGGCAATTCCTGTGCGCACTGCGACAAGGGCAAAAGCACCAAACTCTGGTGTGGCAGAACGCATGTACAAAAAGGATGATCCCCAAATTGCACCTAACATCACCAATTCGAATACGTCTTTTAATCTCATTACATCATTTACCTTTGCTCACTCCGATTTAATAACAAGTAGGAGTTATTGACCTTTTTGTTCAAATTCTAATAGCCATGACTTACGTTCTAATCCGCCGGCGTAACCGGTAAGTGTGCCATTTTTGCCAATCACTCGATGACAAGGAACAACGATAGAAAGTGGGTTTTTGCCATTTGCCGCCCCTACAGCTCTAACGGCTTTGGGTTTGTGTAATTGATTGGCTATATCAGCATAACTGCATGTCGCACCAAAAGGAATATTTGCTAAAGCCTGCCAAACTTGGCGCTGAAAGTCAGTACCTACAGCACCCAAAGGTAATTGAAAACGGGTTAACTTACCCTCGAAATAGGCATTCAATTGAGTTACTGCCTCTTCCGTTATGGGGTTGCCTTGATAAATGTCTTGTTGAGATTCTGAAAAATATATAGAAACAATACACTGACTATTTGCACAAACTTCTATTTGCCCTATGGGCGTTTCGAGATAACTATAAAATAAATCACTGCTATGCGTCATGCCATGCTCCACAATTGAAAAGTAAGATAGCTCCTCCATGGAGCCGCTGCATCGGGATTTAAAAGGTGTTGTTGAATTTGTTTTTTGATCACCAAATCAGAATCTAACCAGATATCCGGATTGGAAAGCCCGCGCATATTGGCATAAGCCACCGTCCAAGGGCCAATTCCTTTGATACTTTGCCAGTCACTTAACAGCCCATTTTGAACCTGGAACTTGGCAAGATCCCGTAAACACTGTCGGCGTTTGTCAGGGATTTTAAGAAAGCTCAAATCTGACTCGGCAATAGCCTCAGGGGAAGGAAAAAGTCGTTGCTGCTGATAACTTCCGCCAAGTTCATGAGCTAATTGAGAAACCAGATTGACCGCGGCTTTAACTGAAATTTGTTGCCCTAAAATGGCTCGACAAGCAGCCTCAAAAGCACTCCATACACCAGGAATTCGAATTCCTGGAACAATAATGTCATGGGGTAGCCCGGTGGCCTGCAAACTCGTGTGAATGATATGCGGATCGCAATCCAAATCCAATAAACGCCGGATTTGCATTACCACAGCTTGAAAACAACTCAAATCATTGATGCTGAGCGACACGTCAAAACAATTCTTGGTAGCGTTTAAAGTAGCAGTAAAATGCCCTAGCGCATTGCCATAGGTGAATCCTTTGCTATAACTATTTTCAGTCACGGTTTCTATCTCAGCAATCGCCCGTAGTTTTAAAAAGTCACGTAAATGCGGCCAGTTGTAAGGGGCTCGATACGCCAACTGAATGTGTAATGAGGCTGACTTCATACCCTGCTCACTGCCGTGGGGCGAGGTGATTTTGCTGGCTGCGCTCTTACGAATCTGAGTCGGCGTGAGTTGCAAGTTGGATTGCAGGTTAGCTTGTAACCGACGGGCACTAGTGAAGCCGCTAGCGATAGCTATATCGTCAATCGACAATGTGCTGTTGTGTAATAAATTTTTAGCCATCAATAGCTGGTCAAACAAACGAAACTTTTTAGGTGATATTCCCAGCTTCTTTTGAAACAAATCACGCAGATAGCGATCGCTGACACCCAATTTTTCACAAATATCCTCAACATTTAACTCGGGGTGAGCACGCAGTAATTTGATGCCCCGTTCGAGTGTAGTAGTGGTGCCCTTCCAAGCAAAAGAACCCGGTGCACTATCAGGGCGGCAACGTAAACACGGACGAAAGCCCGCCTGCATCGCCAAAGGTGCCAATTCATAATATTCGACATTTTGTTCTTTTGGTGAAGGCGCAGGACAAATTGGCCGACAAAATATGCCCGTGCTTTTCACTGCCACATAAAACTGTCCGTCAAATCGAGGATCACGGGACTTGCGCGCCTGTTGGTATATTTGCTTGGTATTCATAAAGGTTACTTTTAGCCAACTTAGAGCAAGTTTAACCGCAAAAGATCAATAAAACGCGCTGAAAACGGAAGTGATATGAAATTAGTCCCTTATTAGAGTGAATTCATTTCCCTGTTGTTTCAGCCACCTTCAACTAGTATCCTTGTCAGGATGAGATGTTTAACGTTAATTGTCCTTTTCTGGTTGACAATAATTGTCTGCCCGCCGGCCTTCGCTGAAGAAGATAGCTGGCTTTACGACTTTGCCTCCAAAACCCAAGCACAAGCTATGAAGCACAATGTGCCTGGTTATATTCTTGTTTTTATTCGTAAAGGCGAACCGGCTAAGGTGATTAGTTATGGTTTGACTGAAAATTTTGGTCAAAAAATTGATACCGATACTGTGTTTAGATTGGCCTCTGTGTCGAAAACATTCGCCGGTGTGTTAATGGCCAAAAAAGTCGCAGAAAAACAGTTTACGTGGCAAACACCGATACTAGAGATTGTGCCCGAATACGGCTTTAATCGGTTAGATCCCAATCCGATAACCCTTGGACATTTGTTAAGCCAGTCCAGTGGATATATCCCCAATGCTTACGACAATTTAATTGAAGCGAATTACTCGTTAAAACGTGTTCTAGGACAGTTAGCGAAATTAGAGCCCTTGTGTTCCCCAGGCAAATGTTACACCTATCAAAATGCATTATTTGGCGTACTTGAAGATTATTACATCAACCATAAAAGTAGTTATGGTAAAGAATTAAGCGAGACCATTTTTAAACCATTAAAAATGCCGCACGCCAGTACAGGAAGACAAGGTTTACAAAGCTCGCCCAAATGGGCAAAACCCCATGTGGCAATCACCCGCTCGAAATGGCGAGAAACCAAAGTTCAAGATGATTATTATCGTTATGGTCCAGCAGCGGGAGTAAACGCCAGTATTGAAGACATGGCGATTTGGGTGCGCGCAATGTTAGGAGAATATCCAGAGGTTATTCCCCCAGAAATAGTTGATACGGTCACCTCAGAAAAAATCAAAACAACACGAGAGTTACGCAGACGAGATTGGCGACGATTCTTGAAAGATGCCCATTATGGCTTAGGTTGGCGGATTTACGACTTTAAAGGCCACAAATTAAATTATCATGGTGGTTGGGTGAAGGGCTATCGCGCAGATGTGTCTTTCGCACCAGATCAAAAAGTAGGTTACGCGATGCTGATGAATGCCGAATCAAATCTTATCAATAGTTTTACTGCAAAATTCTGGCAGGCTTATTTTGAATCTTATGAAGAAACTCAAAAACGGCAATTGGCAAAGCAAACTGGGGGTTAACCGTAGCTTAGCACTTTACTGACATGCGCTGACAATTGCAAAAACCTTTAATGCAGTGAATTGAGTAAATCACTATCAGCAGTAAAAACATTTCAGAAATGGGATCATCTAGGTGGCGCAAATACACCACCTAGATTTCAATTACGAGGTTTTTAGGTAGGTATACCCTTTCAAACAATTTTCGTAAAAATCCGTCCACTTAACACCTTCTCTAGGCTTAATTTCACCTTCAGCAATTTTAGCATCAATCAATTTTTTAACGGATTGCGCCATAAAGCTTGGGTTGTATTGCATGATAGACAACACATTATCTACAGACGATCCGGTGACAACTTCTTCGATATAAAAATCGAGAGGGTCATCATCATGACTGAAGATATGCACTTCATTCAAACGACCAAACAAATTGTGCATGTCACCCATTACATCTTGGTACGCTCCGGTGAGGAACATACCTAAATAGTAGTCTTCGTTTTTGTTCAGTTTGTGCATAGGCAATACATCTGAAATACCTTTACCCAATACAAATTGGTCAATTTTACCGTCACTGTCACAGGTTATATCCACCAGCGAACAGTTTACATTTGGTCGCTCATTCATTCTAGAAAGCGGCACAATCGGTAATACTTGATCAATCGCCCATGTATCAGCAGCTGATTGGAATACCGAGAAGTTACACAAATATTGCGATGATAAGTTGTAATCAAGCTCTTGCATCTCTTCAGGAATAAAATCAGCATTTTGCAAACGCTCTTGCAAATTAACCATAATTTGCCAATAAAGGGTTTCGATTTTCGCTAACTCTTCAAAGCTAATAACTCTCAGTTTAAACGCAGATACCGCTTGCTCTTTGTATTGAGAAGCATCGTTGAAAATTTCTTGCAAGTTATCTTGGGTTGCTAATAAACGAATTTGGTCGCGCATATTGGTAACTAAAATATGCTCGTGCTCTTCGAAATCCGTTTCCATTTCCGCACTGTTTGAGCGAATTTCACCAACAATTTCTGCCACAACACAACTGTGATGAGCGGTGATAGCTCTGCCACTCTCGGTTACTAAAGTTGGGTGAGGCACTTGTTCAAGATCACAAACTTCCTTCATACCAAACACAACGTCTGCTACATATTCAGCAATGGTGTAGTTGCGAGATGAATCATTGGTAGATTTACTGCCGTCGTAATCAATACCAAGTCCACCACCAACATCAACATAATCGAGCTGAAAGCCCATATGGTGCAATTCGGAGTAGATCATCGCACCTTCGCTGATGGCGTCTTTAACGGCGCGAATATCCGTCAACTGACTACCAATATGGAAATGCAGTAGTTTAAAACACTGCCCCATGCCTTGAGCTTCAAGATAACGAGCCGCTTGAATAATCTCGGTATTGGTGAGGCCAAATTTAGCCCGATCACCACCAGAACCTTCCCACTTGCCTTGACCTTTCACGGTCATTTTCGAGCGCAGGCCAATAATCGGCTCAATGTCTAATTCTTTGGCCAGTTTGACTAGCAACAAAAGCTCAGAATACTTTTCAATGACGACAATTATTTTGCGTCCAAGTTTACGCGCCATTAATGACAAGCGCATAAACTCCTCATCTTTATAACCATTTAAAATGGTTAGTGAGTCTTGGTTGGTGTTGTAGGCTAAAACCGTCAGTAGTTCAGCTTTAGAACCTGCTTCTAAGCCGTAAGCATATTTATTGCCCGCATCGACAATCTCTTCCACTACTTCGCGCATTTGGTTAACTTTCACAGGATAAACACCGCGATACTCTCCGCGATAACCAAAATCTTTGATGGTTTTGATGAAAGTTTCATTTAACAACGCAACTTGTGACCGCAGAATGTCGTGAAATCTAAGAACAACAGGAAACTGAATTCCTTCTTCTTTGATCTCTTCAATAACATCTTTGAAATCGATGCGCATTTCAGCATTCGTTACATCAGGGGTAACATGCAAATTTCCGTTAGGACCAATCTCAAAATAGCCGCTACTCCAGCGCTTAACGCCGTACAACTTCTCTGCGTCTTCAATTGTCCAGTTATCGGGTTTGCTCATTTATTTGCTCCGAGGTTTGCCAATATTTGTAAAAAGGGGCAATTCAAAAGGAATTGCCCCATTCTAATATTGCTCAAACAACTTAAATTCATTGTTAATTGCCAGCATTATACTTTGCTGATGATCTAAAAGTGTACTATTTATTTGGGTTGATATTGAAAAATATCATCTAGGTGACATTCAAACACTTCAGCCATTTTAAAGGCAACTTCCAAAGAAGGGGAATACTTGCCTTTTTCGATCGCCATAATGGTTTGTCTGGTCACCCCAACTTTGTCCGCTAGCGCTTGTTGCGTCATTTCGTTAGCAAAAAAACGCTTTTCACGTATGCGATTAGTAATAAGTATGTCTGCCACCCTAATATCCTCTACGATAATTAAACAAGGTGACAGAAAATCGAGCGACTTCAGACAAAATGAAACTAAACATCAATATATGCGCAGTTAACAGTGGAATTTGCATAGAACTATAGTGGTCGGCAAATTCAGGATTATATTCAACTGTAATTATTCGTCCAAGGGTAAAAACTACGCCGACCACCAAAATGGTATAGCCAACTTGATTACCGCGATATTCAAACAGTTTGTCTCTTTCGTCAGCGCCCATTTCAGCTGCTTTATGATTGGTGGCTGCCAACATGCTGTGCAGCACTATTTCTACCAATACACTAAGACCAATAGCTTGAATCAGTAAATCTTTGGCACTTTCTTTAGCCTCTTCAATCGGGATACCAGTGAGCATCACAATGCTATAAAAGTAGTAACCAAATATACAAATTGTGCTGACTAATGAAATCCAATGACTTTTCTCTTTAAATGACATGTCCATGCAAGTTCCTCCAAACTAACTTGGAAGAAATGTATACCTAAACAAACTCAATGTCAAAAATTATTAACATAGAGTAAATATTTAAAGACCTAAAGTTACTTTTTCTAGCTATTCAGTACCAATATCTTCATTCCATAATTCGGGAGATTCAGTAATAAATTGCTCCATCAGTTGAATGCATTCTGGATCCTGCAGAACTTCTAGCTCAACACCTCTGCGTTTAAGCAATTGCTCTTCACCAATAAAGGTTTGATTTTCACCAATGATAATTTTAGGAATTTCATACAACAGAATTGCCCCTGAACACATTGAACAGGGTGACAATGTTGTATACAAAACGCACTCACGGTATACACTTGCAGGTTGTCGCCCAGCATTTTCGAAGGCATCCATCTCACCGTGTAAAATGGGACTACCAGATTGCACTCTGCGATTATGTCCACGACCAATGATTTGGTTTTGATAAACAATAACTGAACCAATAGGGATACCGCCTTCCTGTTTGCCTTTGATAGCTTCATCAATGGCTGCTCGCATGAATTTGTCCAATTTGCTCTCCCATTATGGTTAGTTTCGCGCACTTGATGTTAGCAAGGAGGTTAGCTGTTTAGCCTTACAATTAATCTGTCTCCCTGCTTTATTTCACCAATCTAGCATAAATTGATACACTGCTAGTGTATAGTTTTGAAGCATTCATTTAACGTCGTATCAACGCCCAATTTCCATGTATTTTAAGTTTCCAATACCCCTGTCATTGATGCGCAATAAATTCGCTATATAAATTACTGAACAATAACAAGATCCATCTAAAGTGATGTTGTTATTTATCTGCAGTTAAACGCCAAAAGGATAACAAAAGCAATGAAAATTCTTGTAGACACCCACTCACACACCATCGCCAGCACACATGCATATAGCACCGTTCATGATTATTTTGTGCAAGCTAAAGTGAAAGGGTTACAAATGTTTTCATTAACCGATCATGGACCTGAAATGCCTGACTCGCCTCACCCTTGGCACTTTGGAAATCGTAATGTGATACCACGAATTGTCGATGGAATAGCCTGTCTTAAAGGCATTGAGGCAAATATATTGCCACCTGAAGGGGGGTTAGATGTGCCAAATGGTATGAAACCTTACTTAGACTTTGTTATTGCGAGTTTCCATGAACCGGTATTCGCACCAGCGAGTAAAACCATCAACACCAAAGCACTAATAAACACTATTGCCGGTGGAGACTGCCAGATAATCGGTCATCCGGGCAACCCAAACTTTCCGATAAACTACGAAGAAGTAATTATTGCGGCCAAGGAACATAATGTTTTACTGGAGATAAATAACAGCTCCTTCACTCATTCACGGCAAGGCAGCGAACCTAATTGCGTTCGCATTCTGGAACTAATAGATAAGCATGATTGGAAAGTTGTATTTTCAAGTGATGCGCATATCGCTTTTGATTTAGGAAATTACGAAAAGAGTATTGGCCATGCGCAATCAATTAATTTTCCCATTGAACGAATTGTAAATCGTGATGCAAAAACCTATTTGGCTTTTTTAGCCGAACATAAACGCCCAGTAGCCGAAGAGTTGTCTCAGTGGTGTGCAAATCTCTAACTAGCAGTAACTATCCCTAGGCTATGCGTCGCTCCAACGCATAGCCACATCACACCTTTGATAACTCTTACCGTATTTATCCATAATCAACGCATCATGTGTGAAGCCATTTTTTTCATACAAATGAATGGCGGCTTCACATTTGGCATTGGTTAATAAAAATAGGCAGTCGATAGGCAATAGTTTCGCTTGGGCGATGACATGCTGCAGCAATTTTTCACCTACTTTTAAACCGCGGGCGTTCTCCAACACGCCCATCTTAGTCAGTTCGAATGCGCCATCTCCTTTATTTAATAATGCGCAAGCGCCAACGACACCTAATTGGGAATGCTTAGCAAACCAAATTTTGCCTCCCTTATCGATAATGTTTTCCTGAGGATGACCCAATACTTGTTTGTCGACATCTTCAAGCACAAACATGCTTTTTATCCATTGGCTGTTAATTTGCTCAAAAAATGGCGCTAAATCCGATTCAAAATCTAAAAAAGTGAGGCTGTTTTCTAACATAGTTGTATCCACGATATTGGTGTTTTGGGAGGTATTTAATGGCTCAAAATGATCTTTGCTGCGCTCAAGTAACGAGCGTTTATCAAGGGCTTTTTCGAAAGTCTGCAATGAAGCGTAAAAGTGATTTTCAAACTCACTGCATAAATCTTTGGCCGCTTTATCAACGGCCGCCCATACAGGTCGCATTTCCGCGACTTTTTGATGCCCTAGCGTTGATAAGCTCAGTACTCTTTTTCTTGAGTCTTCAGTGTCTAACTGAATCTCAATTAATTTTTTAGATTCTAACTGTCGACTGAATTGACTCAGGGCTGGTTGAGTTAATCCCAGCAAATTAGCAGCTTCTACTACGCTTACTTGCTTTTTTCGATCTAATAAAGCCAGCAAAGTAAACCATTTGGGCTGAATGTTCATATCAAAATGCTGATACACCGCGGCAGCATCTGCCATCATTCGTTCACTGACTCGTTTTAAGCGACTGCCTAACGCCAGTTCACCTAATTCATTTAGAAAATCTTTGTTCATACGCACCTCTATATAAGCATTTATATAACCACTTATATATAAATGCAAGTAGAAAGACGACGATTAAACATAGGTGTATTTGCAGGGATTAGATATAAAGGGCGTTTAGCTTAAGGATAGAAGTGTTGAAGGTGGTTCATTCAACACCAAGTAAATCAACTAAGGTAGCTTGTAATCAAAAATATAGAAGTGCTTTGTGTCCTTAATCTCAATGTTCATAGTACCCACAATACCGGTCAATTCGCCGCTGCCGGAATCAGGTACCACGGTAATCGCTAAAGACGGTTCGCCTTTGTTCATAATGCCTTGATGGATTAACACAAAACTGCCGTGTTTGCTGTCTAAAGTACCTGTGAACGATTCTAATGCCACATAACCGGCAGAACCTTTAACCTCGGTCATATGACTTAGCATTTGCCCTTTCGATTGGCCGTCAAGTTCACCATGATAAGTTTTATCCAAGGTCATTCTTGCAACTGAAAATTCGGCATCCGTTTGCGGTTGCATGATTACTTCGAACTCGCCTGTTACATTTTCAGTATTCAAATTTGGATCTCCTGAATAAACAACTTGGGCATAAGGAACAACAACCAACCCTAAAATACAGAAACAAGCTATCACTAAAATGGTTTTAAGATTGTGCATTTCCATGTCTCTTTTAGATTCCAAAAATAAGTATAACACCAATCTACAAGCTGTATATAAAAACAGTTTTTAATGTCGTGGAAAATACTTTTTAAAAAAATTGAAAAAAAATGTCAGGTTATTTTCATTTGTCTCGACTATTTAAGTAATTCACTAAAACGAGAGATTTGATATGAACACTGCAACGTTAAAAATGCATGAAAAAACCACACCATCACAAAGTTTTATTTGGTTAAAACAAGGGCTAAATTTATGCTTAAAAGCACCGTTTAAGATATTCTTTTTAATGTTGGCAACAATCATTATTGAAGGTCTATTTCAATTATTACCCGCTCCTTTTGGTGTCATCACATCTAAATTAGTGATGGCCATACTAATCGCTTCGTTATGGCCAGTATTAGATCAAATATCACTGCATAAATCTTTTACATTCAAAAGTTTAAGACTCTATACAGGTTGGTCGAAACTACCATTGTTGAGTTTGTTATTGTTACTCCCGACTGCGGCGCAAGTGCTCACAGCTGTTGCTATGTTGGGGAGCAGTGGCCTCGAATTATTGTTTTATGCTCAAATGGTAGATGTGACGCCTGCGCAGTTATCCATTATATTTGCCTCAGCTACCCCGGTTAGCATATTGTTGATGTTTGTACCTGCATACCTTTTGTTAGAAAACAAAAATATACCGACTTCAATTAACAACGGAATTCGCTTAGCACTTCGCGCATGGAAACCCCTAACAGTAGTTTTCGCTATCAATCTACTGGCAATAATGGCTGTGCCATTTACGTTTTTACTTAGCGCATTATTACTCGGTCCATGGTTGCTTTGTATAAACTATGTGGCATTTAAAGATCTCACCAACGATCAATAGGAAGGTGCGTGACTCAAACTGCAAGGATTGAAGATATTTTGTCGCAATACGCGCCGTTATTGGCACGTATTGCAGCAACTTATGAAGCCGATTTGGGGCTAAGAGAAGACTTGATTCAAGATATTAGTTTGGCGGTTTGGCGAGCTCTGGAGACTTTTAGGGGTGACAGCAGCATAAAAACCTTTATTGCACGAGTTGCTCACAATCGTTCAGTTGATCATGTACTGCGCGAAAGCCGACGCAATAACAACCTGTCAGATGAGAATATTGATGATTTGCAAACAATGTCGCCAAATGCCACCCATCAAGATAAACACTTAGACCTAATGTCAGCGCTGCGTCAACTAACCCTTGGCCATCGACAAATTATTACTATGCAATTGGAAGGTTTTACCCAATTAGAGATTGCTAGCGTTTTAGGTTTGTCTGAAGCCGCTGTTGCCAAGCGCGCCAGTAGAGCTCGGCAACAACTAGAACAATTGTTATAGAGGAACAATCATGGATCCGAAATTTGAACAATGGCAGCAAGCCTTTCAACAAAATACCCCTAAAATAGACGTACACAAATTAGCTCTGCAAGTTGCCAGAAACAACCAACGGGAAAAGCTAAAAGCCTGGATTGATTTAATTACAGGTTGCGGCGTTAGCGTTTTTTGCGTGTACTTTTTATTAGTTTATGCTGATACAACTCTTGGCAAGCTATTGTTCGCGGCGTTAAGTCCTATTCCCTTGGTATTTAGCCTTTGGGCGTTTCGTTTACGTCAATCGCAACCTTTCGAGCACAGTCTGGATATCAATCAGCTATTAGAATTCAAACGTAAAAAACTAAGCAACCAAGTGTACTACTGGAAAGTCAGCGCAGTGATTTTAACTGCTCTGTGGTTAGGCTTGGTTGGATTTGCAGGGTTATCTTTTATCAAGCAAGGTGGCGAGAGTCTTTGGCTGACGCAAGTAATTTTACAAACCCTAGTGCTAGCTGGGACATGGGGACGCTTTATCTATTTGAAAAAACAACTACCTCAACGCTTAACGGAAATTGATGCTTTAGCCTAAATTCAGAAGAAATAATTTTAATTCTCGTGGTTGCTGATGAGCTTTATTTCACCATTATGCGCTAATCTTCACCTTTTACACCTGTTCAATATTCATACAAATCAACATGTTAAAAAAATGCTGTCTATCATACTCAGTAATACCAAATGGATTAAAGGACCAGATAGTATTTTTAAGGTATCCACTGAGATACGAATGTATTCTCCCAATGCTATCGGCAACTAGGATTTTCACGTTTAATGCGCGCCATCGAAACACGCTTAAAATTTAAACTTTAATTTATTGAGGAAATAACCATGTTGAAAATAGTTAAAACTTCGCTGTCTATTGTTGCCTTTTCATTTGTGTTCGCTGGGCAAGCTCAAGCTGACGTGAATGAAGCATTGAAAAATATCTGCACTATTGTTCAAGCGGATGATAAAACCGAGTTACGTAAAAAAATGAAAGTCGTTCAAACCGACTACAGACTTAAACTTCAAGACTATTACGCTTCTGTAAGTTGTAATGGAGAAAGCCTAATTCGCACTGCATTTAAAGCCGGCGCAATTGAAACCGGGACTTTGTTAGTTAAAAAAATGCCAAAAAGTCAGTTGAATGCGCCTGAATCTGACGGTAAAACCTTGCGAGCTTGGGTTTCTGAACAAGGTTTGATGGATTCTGCAATTGCCAGCGTTTTGAACGAACGTATTTAATTATTCATCAACATGATGAGATAAATAATAGCTAAGCAATACCAACAACAAAATTTGACGGCTCCATTGCGAGCCGTTTTTTTGTCTGTAATACTGAGGTTGAATTACAAATACTTTTGAACCTAGCGCCGGTATAAATAGGAATAAATTTTGGACATAGTTAACCCTAGCTCCCTGCAACAAGAATGGACAACATTACAGTACCAATACGACAGTTATGAGAAATTTTCATTGTTGATTAAAGTTTTCAGTGTGATCTTATGCAGCTTTTTAGTGTTTCATGTACAGCTTGATTTTATCGTACCTTCACTGTGTATCGTATTTTGGATGCTCGATGGAATTTGGAAAACCTTTCAGGGGAGAATTAGTCAGCGACTTTTGGCAGTTGAAAAAGCATTACTAAATCCGATGCAAGACACTGGTATGCAATACAATAGCCAATGGGAGTTTAACCGTCCTAGTAGCATTAAGTTGATTGTGAGTTATGCGACAAATGCACTAACTCCAACTGTTTTAGTTCCTCATTTACTAATCATTTTGATCGCACTTATGGGCGCTTACATATCCTAGATTGGAACGCTGGAGTCACGGATGACTCCAGCTATTGTTGCTAGCTTATGCAGCTTCGGTCAGATAAATTGAACGATAAGAAATGTACATTGATGTGAACAACAAAGGTACAACCACTAACAAACCTAACATTAATGGTAAAGCGCCTAAAATGTACAGCACCAACATCACTATGCCGTAGATTAAGAATGGCATCACGTTTTTAAAGCACCCGATAAAGCTCTCCTTCATCGCAGCAAAAACCGGCATATCTTGTAATACGATTAATGCTGGAGCGAACCATACTGCCATTACCATTGGCAACATTAACGCCATTGCGACTAAAAATGATAACCAAAATTGCGCACCCATCATTTCAGGACTGCTCTCTCCTGCTAGGATGTCCATGTATACCGAACCCATAGCTACAAACATAACGACAATACTGATAACAGCACCAATTGCAGATAAGCCCACTAGCCTGCCTGCGCGATAAGAGAATCCAGCAAACAAATATTTGATGTCAAAGGGCTTACCCTCTGCTGCTGCCTGACAACCTAACATCAATCCACCTACCCAAATATAGGTTAAAAACATGCTAATGATTGAGCCAATGAAAGGAATAATATTGATCACAATTGCGACAACGAAGCCAACAATCATGGTCACTATCCACATACCAATATCTTGCTTAAATAAACTAAAACCTTCTGATATCCATGTCATTCCATCGCCGACGGCTTTATTTGATGGGCCGGTATAAACCCAAGATCCAGTAGGTGCCTCTGTTGAAGTAAGATCAGACTCGGGAGCTTGATACGGGCTATTTTCGTTATTATCCATTTTTTATTCCTATGTAAATTCCCAACATCATTAGAACTAAGAATTTTTCTAATGATTTTTTTAGTAGACGTGAAATTATCATTAGAATGCTGATGAATACAACTTTTATGCACCTAACCCAGTGATCGATATATATTTTCCACGGGCTAAAGCCCGTGCTACAAGAACAAAGAAACATAACAAGAATGTGTAGGCGGGTGCTTTAGCCCCGCGGTTGTAAGGGTTTCCCCATGACCTAAAGGCCATGCTACAGGTTGGAATGTGTAGGCGGAGGCTTTAGCCCCGCGAGGATACGGCAA
This sequence comes from Alteromonas sp. M12, assembly GCF_037478005.1. Lineage (NCBI taxonomy): Bacteria > Pseudomonadati > Pseudomonadota > Gammaproteobacteria > Alteromonadales > Alteromonadaceae > Alteromonas > Alteromonas sp. M12. Next base: position 4,617,321 of record NZ_CP144164.1, read on the forward strand.
CCGTTTCCACGGCCTAAAGCCCGTGCTACAAGAACAAAGAAACATAACAAGAATGTGTAGGCGGGTGCTTTAGCCCCGCGGTTGTAAGGGTTCCCCCATGGCCTAAAGGCCATGCTACGGTTGGAATGTGTAGGCGGGTGCTTTAGCCCCGCGAGGATAGGGCAACCGTTTCCACGGGCTAAAGCCCGTGCTACAACTTTGTGAGGTTTTGGTTATTTCCATGGCCTGAAGGCCATGCTACAGGTTGGAATGTGTAGGCGGAGGCTTTAGCCCCGCGGTTGTAAGGGTTTCCCCATGGCCTAAAGGCCATGCTACGGGTTTGAATGTGTAGGCGGAGGCTTTAGCCCCGCAGATTTTTACAGGGTGAAGGTAATGCTAGCGAACAAGGTTCTAGGTAAACCGACAAAATATCGATAATTGCCAAATGCGATATCTGCGCGCTCTGCATAATCTCGATTGGTAAGGTTATTTAATCGCAGTGACAAACTTATGTTGTCGTTCATTTGCCAACTTGAATGCAGGTTAAACAAGTCATGTCCCGCGTAAGTGGCTGTATTTTCTGGATCTAGATAATATTCATCCATATGAGTCCATTCCAGACGGAAGTTCAATGTCTCCATAGCTTGCCAATGTAATCTGGCTCCGGCCAAAACTTTAGGTGCCGTATCAATATAATTCCCTTCGATGTTAATATTAGACAGGGTTAAATCGGATTTATAAGTATGTCGTCCCCACCCCAAATTGGCATCAAGCTGAACATTGTCAGCTAATGCTGTACGGAAATTGAATTCCAACCCCGTATGCATTGTTTTTCCTTCGCTAATATTTTGTCTCTGAGTATCTTGGAAAATTACGTTTTCTTTTTCCATTTGATAAGCAACGGCTTCTGCCTGAAATCCTTGCCACGATGCTTTCCATCCTAACTCAACAGATAGCACTTCTTCAGCTTCTAAATTCGCAATTTGTTGGCCGCTTTGTAAGCGAAAAAGTTCTGTGCTTTGAGGTGCTCTAAAACCACTGCTTAAATTAGAAAAGATAGTTTGATTAGGAGTGATTGAATGCAATAAGCCTACACGCCAAGACCACTGTTCAAAGTCGACAGTTTGATCAGAGGGACGGGTAAAACGACAATTTTCCACCTCTGCTGCACATACATCACCATCGGTTAAATGATTATCGTAGTCGTACTTCGTCATATCAAAACGCGCGCCTACACTTAGCTGCGTATTTTCTGTAATACTCCATTTTGTATGCGCAAAAGGCGAGATAAGCGTAGCGTCCACATCATAATCATAGTGAACACCTTGGGGAATAGTCGGCGAAAAGTCTTCCCCTTGGGACTCTGTTAACTCACCATTAGTAAGATCAACGTCAATTCCTGAAATGAATTCTACATCGGTAAAGTGCTTTTCATATTGGCCCTGAATACCAACACTTTGTTGACTGTTTTCTTCAAGTGCTTGCCAAGGTAAATAATGCTGTAGAAAACGCATATCAGTCCAACGGACGTAAGGGGTTAGTTTAAAAACGCCCTGTTCTAGTTCTGTTTGCCACTGACTATGAGCACGAAAACTCTTAGACTCCCTAAAGGCTTCTGGATTCAGGTTTATACGCCGCATAGCTTCATCTTTGTAACTCAATTCGCCTTCAATGAAACCAGCGGTTTCTTGGTTTAAGTTGGCATAACTAAGCACATTTTTAACTTCCCACCGACCTACAGATTGCTGATGAATAAGGTCAATTTTCTGCTGATTGAAACCACTGTCGTTTTGATAACCGTCATCGTCAGTGATATTCGCTAATAAGGCAAAACCCGCCTCTGCAGTGCCTTGACTAAAAGTGCCTTTGAGTCGATGGAAACCGTATCCGCCTACGTCAGCAGAAACTGTATTTTGCACACCTTCAACATCGGCACTAATAACGTTAATCAGTCCATGAACTGCATTAGAGCCGTAAAAAACACTGTTGGGGCCTCGAACCACCTCCACTCTACTAGCTTGTTCAGAGTTCACATCGAACAGTTGATTAGCGTTACAAAACCCAGGAGCTCTCAAGGAAATACCGTCTTGGGCAAATAAAAATGCGCCACAACCACCAGCCCCAGTAAAAACAGGAGAACGAATAGCAGTTAAGTGTTCTTGACCATTGCCACGGCTTATCCAACCACCGGGTACAGTATGAAATAACTGATTGATATGCTGATGCCCAACTTCTTCAATCTCACTTGAGTCGATAATACTTACGCTACTATCGGCTTGCATAATTGCAAGAGGTTGACGAGTTGCAGTTACTGTAATTCGTTCATCTATCGCTAATGACTCAGCCAAACTGACAGCGGATACACTACTCCCAGCAATAGTGAAAATACTGCACCAAATAATCTTAAACTTCTGACAATTCATTTTCTCACCTTGTTTTTATTGTGCTTAAATGTCCATCGTGGGCAAAACTTCCACCCGCTGTAAAAACCAAAACCTTATCTGAAACGCAAATTCTTGGAGCTTAATTGCTGAATGTTTTTACAGCCCATTAAACGCATATCTCTTTCAATTTCAGTGCGCATCAAACCAAGTGCACGTTCGACGCCAGGCTGTCCCGCTGCGGCCAATCCATATAGATACATCCGTCCTATACCAACCGCCTTAGCGCCCAATGAAAGTGCTTTTAACACATGGGTTCCACGTTGCACCCCACTATCAAATAGCACATCAATTTTATCGCCAACCGCTTCTACAATTTCAGCTAGATGATCAAAAGAACTTCGAGAACCGTCAAGTTGCCGACCACCGTGATTCGACACCACTATGCCGGTACAACCGATATCCACGGCTTTTTTAGCATCTTCGACATTCATGATACCTTTAAGACAAAATTCGCCTCCCCAAAACGCCACCATGTCTTCAACGTCTTGCCAATTCATAGAAGGGTCCAGCATCTCAGTAAAATACCCCCCAATAGAACTGGCACCACCTTTCATATCGATATGCGCGTCTAATTGCGGTAATGAAAACTTTTCGTGGGTGACGTAATTAATCCCCCACATAGGTTTAGATGCGAACTCCCAAAGCCCTTTTAAATTCAATCTAAAGGGAATCGAAAAACCGGTGCGCAAATCTCTTTCTCTGTTTCCGCCAGTGATTGAGTCAACGGTTAACATCATTATTTTGATATTGGCCTGTTTAGCACGCTCCATCATTACCCGATTCAAGCCTCGGTCTTTGTGAAAATAGAATTGATAGACTTGCGGCGCACTGAATTTTTCAGCAATCTCTTCCATGCTGACAGTACCAAGAGAAGAAACACCAAAAAGGGTTCCAAATTTATCAGCTGCGGCAGCAACTGCTCGTTCACCTTGATGATGAAACAGACGTTGCAATGCCGTTGGCGAACAATAGACAGGCATAGGTAATTTGGTGCCCATCACTTCAACTGACATATCGATGTTTTGTACCCCTGACAAAACACTCGGAATAAGGTCACATTGATTAAACGCTTGAGTATTACGTTGCATAGTAACCTCATCGTCAGCACCACCATCGATATAATCAAAAATGGGGCTAGGTAGGCGTTTTTTTGCAAGTTTTCTAAAGTCGTGAAAATTATGACACTGACTTAATCTCATTCAGTTTTTTCCTATTTTGAAACTAAGATTTAAATAACAAATGGTTGAGTTTTGAAATGATTTACTCACTGATGTTATCTGCATTTTTAGAAGATATTGTCATTGCTTGAAGAGCCGAGTTACCTAACTCATCATCCAGCTTTTGGGTTTGTTTAATGGTATAAAACTTATTCACCACAACATTCCGATGAACGCTTTCAAACTGTTCCGAGCCAGGCCACACAATACGAATTTCATCGACAACATCGGCATCTGCTAAACCAAAATGTAATTCAGATGGAGAGCTAGATATAAAACTTCCGCCAGACCGAACCTCTTGCAATTGCGTTATGCCATTGGCGGTGACGTATACTTTTGCACCTATAGCTTGGGTATTTTTACCCAGCCCTTGTAAGGTCAAATGAATGAACCCTTTGTCTGCAGACGAAGATGCGTTGTTTTTATATAACAACAATCGGTCTTGATGATTGCTGACTAAAATATCAACATCACCATCTCGGTCATAATCTAAACAGGCAACACCGCGTCCTGATAACGTATCGGTAATCCCAAGCTCACTGCTCTGTTCGCTAAAAGTGCCATCTTGATTAGACATAAATAAACGACTTGGGGTGTTTTCAAATTCTCGCATTGAACGTTTTAACTTCATATAGGCATAGGGGCTACCCAAGTGTTTGCGTAACTCACTATCCAAATCAAAGCCATTCACGTGAAAGATATCGGGCCATTGGTCATTATTGAAATCGGCGAAACACGCTCCCCAAGCCCACAACCCTTCGGCAACTCCAGCCTCGTCCGTCACATCAATAAATTGTCCATCAATATTGTTGTATAGACGGTTTCCTTCTACTCCCCAGTTTCCTTCAGCTTTACCATTGGAGTCAGATACACTGCTGACAAACCAATCCAGATCGCCATCATTATCATAATCAGCCACAGCACTGCCCATACCGTTTTTATCGGTAATCTGTGATAAGTGGGTGGTATTTTCAAAGCGACCATTACCGCTATTTTTATACACCTGACTAGTTTCAAAATCGGCGGCCATCAACAGATCTGGGTAGCCATCGTCATCAATGTCAGAGAAGGTACCGGTAAAGGTAAAGTCAGTGCTGCCGATCATTTCCATTAAATGCGCTTTTTTATCAGCTGCGACAAACTCCAAAGTAGTACCAGAGCTAACATTTTCCCACAAATGGTTGGGCTGTTGACCTCCCAATCCAGGACCTCGCCAGTGGGTCGTTAATGCATCTAAATCACCATCCAAATCATAATCGGCAAACGCAAATGACCAACTGGTTAACTGCGCTGCAATACCTGAGTTTTTAATCGGTATAAATTTTTGATTGTTATGATTAATGTATAACGTGGGATTCTGGCTATGTTGATCACCATTTAACTCACCTGCTATAGAAGACAAATTAGGGTGAACCAAATTAGAGGTAATAATATCCAAATCGTTGTCGCCATCGATATCGACCATGGCAACGCCATTCGATAATTCTTTAGAGGTAATTCCCCATTGTTTAGATATGTCGGTGAAACTGCCATCTCGGTTGTTTCGGTATAAAACGTCTGCCGAGCCATCTCCGGTAGGTTGAAAAATATCTGGCCAACAATCGCCGTCAACATCGCCAGCGGCAACACCGCCACTAAAAATTAGGCGTTGTGCAGATTGTAGATTATAAAGTGGCCAAGAAATGTGATGTCGCTTAGTTAACCCCGATCTTAAAGCCACTTCTTTGAATTGATGGGGCTTATTGTCAATCTCGTCCACCTTTGCGACTTCGCAACCAAATAAGTGGGACTCAAGTACGATGGCTTTTATCCGACCTGAAGATTTGAGCGTACTGCGGTTATCAGTGATTAAGGTTTTGCTCAGACTAGCCAAAGGTTTAGGAGGAGGAGCAAAATCACCCATTTTTGCATTTAGACGCAGTGAGTCGGGTGCGTCTTCATTTTCATTTGGCACCCAAACCGCAAGGCATTCTTGATTATTCAAACAGGGGTCAGTCAACGCACTGAGAAAAGCTACAATGGCATCCCTTTGATGGGTATTAATATGCACATCACTGGGTAGTTTACTCAAACCTTGCTGTTGTTGTTCTAATAAAAATTTAAGCGGCTTTTGAGAATGCGCTTTGGCCTGCGGATTTAACTCACTGACATACTGCATTTGCGGATTATTGGCGAAACTAAAATCGTAATTTTCAACGGAGTTCACAGGATCGATATGATGAGCAATAACATCCGACAATTGGGTAAATGCTCCCGAGTGTGTGTAAGGAGCAGTCGCGGTCACGTTCAGTAAAGTGGGTGTCCGAAACGCGAATCTATCTTGGTCTTTTTGCGTGACCCCTCGACGTCCAAAATCTTCACCATTGGGCTGCTTGCCTCTACCAAATTGGGGAACAGCAATGTTGTGGAACTGTTCATCGGAAAAAATTGGCGGAGTGTGGCAAGCAACACAATCAGCACCGCCTTGTTGCGATTGGTTGAAGAATAATAATGCACCTTCAACTTGTAAATCTGTTAGTGCATCTTCGTCGCCTTTGATATAGGCATACCAATCATTATCAATTAACACTTGGGTAGATTGGTAGTACGAAATGGCTTTTTCAATATTGCTAAAATTTATCAACGTATCGGCATTAGCATCAGGTTCACCAAATGCGGCACGAAACAATTTTAACCATGACTGATTTTTATCATGCTGTTTCATTCTTGCTACAAGTGCGTCACGTATGCCTTCATGAGTTTGTGCAGTGGCGAAACTATAGCCGCGCATTTCGTCATTTGAGACCACTGGAAAACGGGTTTGACTGGCCAAAAGATCATTGCCTGCAGCAATATCTCCTAACCATAAATTACTATCAGGTGTGCGATGGTTTTGGCCCTGACCGCCATTCTTAGACTCGTCATCTAAAACAAAAACACGACCGTCGTAAAACATTGCTCGATTATATAATGAAGAATTAAAAGTGCTTTGTGCGTGACGCGCAACGTTTGGCGCGCCATCCGCATTAGGATCAGCAGAAGACTGCCAGTCATGCCAACGGCCGGGACCAAGCAACTCGGGATCATAAGCTGACTCGCCAACTGGCAAACTAAGTTTATCTCCGCCTGCAAGGTACGGATGATGACAACTAGCGCAAGCAACGTCTTTGTTGCCACTTAACGAGCGGCTAAAAAATAATTCTTTGCCCAACCTAAAAAGCGGTGATGATGTTGGTTTTTCATCGACGCTAGGTAAAAGAGGATAAGATTGTTCTAGCTTATCAAGTACTGCTCTGAGCATCACTCGATCAGCGTCTATTGTTGCGTGAGTCGGACTTTTAGTGCCGGTACAGCTGATTAAAAACAAAAAAGCAGTGGCAAAGCAGATTAACTGCTTAACCACTGCAACGTGCCCAAAAGCGCGCGCTAACACTTTATTTTCCTGCACTAACTGACGCACAGGTCTCACCACGCAGGTAAGTGTTATTAACAAAGCGAATCTCGAGTTTTCCGTCCTTTGCATCGATCTTATTTATCTTTTCTTTACCTTGATAAATATGTGACGACAAGCCTTTTTCACTGCCAATGTTCATGCAATTTGGGCTATAGGTCGCATTGTATTGTTGCTCACCATCGATTTGCTTTTCAAAAACCGTCACCACGCCCGTGCCACATTGTGCCATGGCATAAATGTCATCACTTTTGTCATAAACCTGAACATGCTCTTCGGTTTTTTCATCAATCCAATGAATATGTTTGTCAGGTGTTCTTACGAAAAAACCACCATTACAACTCACTCCTGTAATCGGTTTCGCAGCGGCTGATACAGTTGTTGATGCAGCAAGTCCCAAAAGCATTTGTGAAATAACAATTAAACTAATACTGACTTTTTTCATAATTAACTCTCTTTGGTTATCTATTAAGTAGCATTTGACGCACTACCAATTAATTTGACTTAACGTGTTCACCGCGGTGGCTTTCCAAATCCAATCCAACTATTAAACTCTGCGGCAACCACGAGTTCATCGTTTTCAGCGGCTAATGCCAAGGCTGGTAATTTTCTTGGCGCAGGACCAGACACCACTCCGCCGCCTTCTTTAGGATTAAAAACCGACTGATGGCAAGGACACATATAGTTTTCTTCCTCTTCTACCCAACCGGTGACTGGGCAGCCTGCGTGAGTACATATGGCGGAGTAAGCAACTATGCCGTCGGCAGACATTTGCTGTGTTTCTGTCGATAGCGATTCTTTAGACAGCTTTTGAATCAGAATTTGGTTGTAACGAGAGCCATCTCGCACTTCCCCGGTTTTTGGATCCACAGGTACCACTAGCAATTGTTTATCTGATTCAGCGAGATCAGATATTTTGATTAAAGGTCCCTGTAAACGCTTGCTAAAATAGGTAAAACGATCACCTACTTGTGGGGGCAATTTACTTTCTGGCGATTTTTTCTTGATTGCAGCTAATGCTGTATTTCCAGTGAAACAGTTCACTGCCGGTATTGCTAAAGCAAGATATTTCAGCAAATTGCGTCTCTTGCTATCGGTACCGTGATTTTGATTGGTTTGGGCACAACCACAGCATGCTGCTTGCTCGATATCATCATGCTTGTTATTTATTTTTTCTTTCATTGCTACACCTCGAACTTCAGCAGGCTAAATAGACTTTTTATTTTATTGGTTTATGAAAGTCAGGGGAGACACTCGCCTCCCCTTCAAGCTTTTTAAGCGTCAGGTAAAGCGAATACCCAGATTACGCCACCTTCAGGCACATCTGATATCCATTCACCGGTTTCGTCTTTTGCTGCCAAAACACCATTGGTCCAATGAGGATCAACACCGTAGCCAGCGGTTATAGCTATGTATTGCTTACCGTCCACTTCATAAGCGACAGGTGGTGCAATAGCGGTTGAGTTCAAAGGGAACTCCCAAAGTACTTCGCCAGTTTTGGCATCAAATGCTCGCAACATGCGATCATTGGTACCGGCGCTAAATACAATGTTGCCAGCTGTAGATAGAACAGGTCCCCAGTTCATGGTTTTGCCGTAATCGTGCTGCCATACTTTTTCGCGCTTGTTCACATCCCACGCCTGCATCTGGCCAACACCTTTATTCTTATCAGCTAAATACACGTCTAAGTCAGGAATATCGATACCAGCCCAGAATTGACCTGAAGCAGGTTCAACATCATCTTGGAATTTACCTTCGAAGGAATTACAAATGTTGTCGTTTGCTGGTACATACATCATCCCTGTATCTGGGTTATATGATTCGTAAGGCCAGTTTTTCCCACCCCAAAGACTTGGGCAGTAAGAGACACGTTTGCCAGTGACTGGAACGTGGTCGTAATCATAGGTAGGACGACCCGTTTTAGGATCCAAAGATTTAAACGCATTGTTCGCTACGAAAGGTTTGCCTTCGAGATATTCAATCTTGCCTTTACCATCTCTTTCTAACCAATACATGTAACCGTTACGTTGTGGAGAAACTAAACCTTTAACCTTTTTTCTACCGTCTTTGAGGCCATCAATCAGCATAGGTGCGTTCATCGCAGCCCAATCCCAAGAGTCGTTATAGTGGTACTGATAGTGCCCCTTAATTTTGCCGGTGTCAGGATCCATCGCGATAGAAGATGCAACATACAAGTTATCACCTGGACGTTGGTCACCTAACCAAGGCGAACCGTTACCTACGCCCCAATAAAGGATATCTTCATCGGCGTCATAATTGCCAGGCATCCACATACTGCCGCCACCATATTTCCAAGCGTCAGGACGTTTTCCTTCTTTTTTCCAGGTTTCATGGCCAGGCTCACCAGGGCCAGGTACGCTATAGGTTTTCCAAGCAGTTTCGCAGGTTTCTGCATCCATAGCTTCAAGGAAACCACGTACACCATATTCGCCGCCTGAAGGACCGACTAGAATTTTGCCTTTCACTGGAGTAGGCGCTGACGTGATGTATGCACCTATGCTCCAATCACCGATTTGGCTTTGACACAAACGTTCACCCGTTGCTGCATCTAACGCGTTAAGTGTGCCATCTAGGCCAGCAACATAAACTTTGTCACCCCACAAGGCTACACCACGACTAGTATTGTGCATAACACTCAAATCATACGGATTATCATGCTTATAACGCCAATACAGTTGTCCAGTTTTGGCATTTAATGCAAGTACGTTGTTGTAAGGTGTAGATACAAACATAACGCCATTGTTAATTTGTGCAGGTGCTTCATGACCTGAGTCCAAATTCGTAGAGTAAGTCCAAACCGGTTTAAGCTTACTAACGTTTTTAGAGTTGATTTCTTTTAGCTTACTGTACATCCAGCCTTCGTAATTACCTTTAGGCAACAACCAGTCTTGGGGTGCTGCTTCAACTAATCGTTTGTGGGTAACCGTTTTATAGTTTTCAATTTTTTTGTTAAGGGTTGTCAGGTTTGCTGCTGATACCGAATAAGCGGATATCAGCCCTACAGCGCCTATGCAACAACTAAGATATTTCATTTTAAATACTAAAGATTTCATTATTATCCGTGCCCCTGTTTGATTTTTTGATTGGCGAACTTATGAATCAATTAACATGCCAATAACATTTCCCTTTAAATAATTTTATAACCAGCTGATTTTTAACGAATTATTATTTATAGCCTTTAACCTTTTGAAAACATGATTTTTAAATAGTACACAGGTGTTGCAGCATAAATGCGAAAATGAGACACCTAAATTTTGGATATATTGAACATTGCAAACATATGTCAAATAAATGTTAAACATTTAAAAATTCAGTGTTATGGTGAAAGGGAAGGTCTAAATGAATAGAACGAAAATAGTGAAAAATTTGCTGTTTACGCTAGGAATTTAATTGTGTTGGAGAATGGATAAAATGAGACAAGCACCTCAGCTCAAATCGACAAACGATGTTATCGCTTTTATGACCGGAAATTTTCAAAAACGAGATGTAAAACCGAATGAAATGATCGTCAATTCTTGGCAGCGAAGTATTTTGAAATATGGCCTTGACCCGCATAAACAAAGCGAAGTAGAGATTTTATCTAGTAGTGAAATGCAACAACAGTTGCAGCGACAAGAAGACTTTTTAAATATTGCAAAGCATGGTGTTACTGGCCTTGCAAAACGAATTTCAAATGCCGGTTTTTCTGTTGTTTTAACCGATGAAACAGGCTTAACTTTAGACGCTAAAATACCTAATAGTATTCGTGAAAAATGTCAGAAATCTGGATTACGAGTTGGAGCTGGATGGTCAGAAAAACAAGTTGGAACAAATGGAATTGGTACTTGTTTAGCTGAAAAAGAGTCAATTATCGTTCATCAACACGAACATTTTTTTGCTGAACAAAGCCAATTGAGTTGCTCAGTCACACCTATTTTCGATCCAATGGGTGAATTAAGAGGTTGCTTAAATGCCTCTTGTTTAGGTGCTTCGAAAAACAAAGAAAACCAATTTTTGACCTTACAAATGGTAATGATGTACGGACGAATGATCGAAAATAGTTATTTTCGACAAGCATATCGCAATCAAATCACCATGAGTATTAAACCAACAGAAAGCTTTGCAGATCTCATTCAAGAACAACTCTTAGCGGTGAATGAACGAGGTATCATCGTAGGTGCAAATCGTTCTGCTTTCGCTGAATACGATTCATTATTGCCTGCAGATCAACAACTTCCGGGCAGTCAAATAGAAGATATCGTTGGTCAATCAATTGATGAGTTGCTTACCAAAAGTAAAGGTGGCGGCGTCGTCGTGCGATCCTTCTCGCCTAAGATGCTAGAGGAAATTGAGATTGGCTTACGGGTTCCATCTGGCAAGTTAAACAGTGTACACACTGTTGCAGAACGAAAACCCACAGAAAGCTTAGCAATGAAAGCGCACCCGACTTTGCAACAGCTCGCGGGGGAAGACCCCGTTGCACAGTCGCAAATTAAACAAATCATGCGGGTCATTAATAAAGATATTCCATTCCTGATTACCGGTGAAACGGGTACAGGAAAAGAAGCTTTTGCACGCGCAATTCATCGTGCAAGCGACCGTTCTGATGGACCTTTCATCGCCCTCAATTGTGCAGCTATTCCAGAATCTTTGATCGAAAGCGAATTATTCGGTTACCGCAGCGGTACTTTTACTGGTGCGAATAAAAAGGGAATGAAAGGTAAATTGGAGTTGGCCCACGGAGGCACTATATTTCTGGACGAAATAGGTGATATGCCGATCCAACTGCAAACCCGTTTGTTACGGGTTTTAGCTGAGAGGGAGACCATCCCACTAGGCGCTTCTGAGCCGACGCATATCGATATTCAAGTTATCTCAGCTACCCACCAAAATTTGCACGAATTAATTGGCCAAAAATTGTTTCGGGAAGATTTTTATTATCGTTTAAACGGTATGTCTATCGAATTACCAAACTTAAGAGATAGAAAAGACAAAGATTTTATAATTAATTATCTGTTGAACAATCTAAATTCTGAGCAACAAATCCAAGTCTCCGAGCAGGCACGGAGTATTTTGCACAGTTATCATTGGCCTGGCAATATCCGCCAGTTAGTCAGCGCTCTAAAGTTTGCAGAAGCGTTATCCGAAGACAATAAAATTGAAGTAGACTGCCTCCCCAAAGACATAGTAAGTGCCAACATACAATTAGAAAACAAAGCTCCAATTGAAGACTCTGTTGAGCAAAATAAAACACTTTCAAATTATGTGGGAAATCAGGAAGGACAGCATTTACTAGAAACCCTTAAAAAGTATCGTTGGAATATCACTCAAGTGTCAGAAGAGTTGAATATTTGCCGCTCCACTGTATATCGAAAAATGCGCAAATATAACATCGTTCAACCTAACGAAATTTACTAGCAAACGACTAAAAAAACCACAGTCTTATTGCGCCACTTAACTAACCTAAATTAGCCTCGATTAAAAATAGCTAACGCGCCTTGCGTTGGCTTTTTTTGATACCTCAAATCCGCTCGTAGCATGTTTATCACAGGTATCATTCACTTGTCGCATCACTAATGCAACATTGCAACATAAGCGTCACTCACAATTTTCAACAAAAAGCACAACCCATTGTTTTAACTAGCTTTATTTTGTTATCGAAATGTAAAAACCATGGCATGCGAATTGCGAAATAGTCGATGGCTAACCATTCACAGGCCACAATACAATGGGAAAATAATCATGAAAATTAAATTTAAAAAATTAAAAGTCGCATCAGCGATTCTGACCTCTTTATTAGCTAGCCAAGCCTTCGCTGCTGATACAAGTAAAATTCAATTTAGCGGTGCCGTCATGCAGTCTTGGCAGACAGGAATGGAAGTTGATGGAGCTGCGGTAAATCCGGCGGATGCAGAATCTGACTCAGGCTTCCATCGTTTGCGCTTTGCATTGAACATTAATGCACAGGTTTCCGAAAAAGTGTCGATATTTGCAGAGCTTGCGGAAGAACCAAATGATTGGAATAACGGCAGTGCTGCTATCTCGCAAGATTTGGCTTGGATTCAATTTGATATGACCGATACCATGGGCTTGCGTTTAGGTAATCTCATTTCCACCACTCAGACATTCTTACGTTATTCAGATGGTGCCGCGGTGCAAGCCAATCCATTTGTAGGAAATGGCTTAGTTGACATGATCACCGCTGAAGAAGGTGTTTGGGTTTACGGTGTTCATGATGTCTCAAACGACACAAACATCACCTGGGATGCAGTTGTTTCTACACCTGACTTCTTTGCTGATTTCAGTGACGGTCGTGGTTATAACTATGGTTTAAGAGGGACGTTGAATTTCAAGAGCGGACTTTCTTTCGGTGCAGGTACCTTCAAAACCAATCATGATATGGATGCCGTAACAGGCAAAGCATTTGGTTCTGCAATAGGCTTAGGTGATGGTGACAACTATCAGTTCGCTAGTACGGCGGTAAGTGCTAGAGGCACTCATACGTTGATCATACCCGGCGTTGATGCCTTTATCTGGCAAGCCGACGTGCAATACAAAACCGATAACTTCATGATCCATGCTTTATACGGCAAAGCCAACGACGATTTTAGTTGGGCAGATGGTCAAGGTAGCTTGCAGACCAACTATATCGAACAAGAATCAGAAATGGCATTTTGGTCAATTGAAGGTAAATACGATCTTACCGCTAGTGCCTATTTAGCGGTGCGCTATCAAGAATCGACAAACGATAGTGAAGGAATCGAGACGGAAAATGATGCAACAAGATTACAGGTTGGTGCCGGTTGGTGGATGAATGATTCAACCTTATTTAAAATTGAATATGTGAAACAAGAAGAAGAACAATTCTCTGGCGGTGGTGCTACTGAGTTTGGTGCTGCAGGCGGAGCAGAATGGGACGGCATAATTGCTGAAGCATCAGTGACCTTCTAAATAGGACTTACTCACTGCAATTATTAACTGAAGTAGGTAAAAGGGCATACTCGATATGCCCTTTTTAATCACCAAAATAAGCCTAAAAAAGCATCTGAATTAAGCTAGTTTTTTATAATATAAACGCGACGCAGATTGGACAATTCAGCGGGATTGATGATGTGCAGCGGTAATTGATTTTTGGGGACAATGTTCTGTATAAAAAATGTCGCAACTTCGACACTTTCAAATATATTTTTTTCATAAACGGTTATGCTGGAGGGATAACCTTTAGGTAACAACAAGTAATCGTTCAGGGTGCTTTCAACAAAATAAAAGATACCACCTTCGTCAACGGCTAAGATAGCACTAAAGTTTGCAATCTCGCCACACTCTTCAGTGCAGTTGCTAGTCAAAGAGGTTGTAGTATTGTTGAGCGCTACGCCCTTATTAGCGTATTCTTCCCTGCTGAGTTCAACAACTTTCACGCCTCGATTTTTGAGTTTTCGCTTTAATCTTTCCATGATATTCCATACAACTTTGATCTTAATGGCAAAGGGCCTCGACTAACGAGACCCAGCGAATAAGATTAAGACTGAATATAGGCCACATGAGTTCTCATATACTCGTATAAACCGTGCTTACCATCAGCACCTCCGATGCCTGATTTACGAGCACCAGCATGGAAACCTTGCATAGCTTCAAAGTTTTCCCGGTTGATATAGGTCTCTCCATAATCTAAGCCGCTAATCGCGTTCATGGCAAGGCTTAAATTCTGAGTATAAACAGAAGATGTTAGTCCATATTCTGATGCATTTGCACAAGCAATCGCTTCATCTAAATCTGCGACAATTTGAACAGGCAAGACCGGGCCAAAAATCTCTTTTTGCATAATTTCCATATCGCTATTACATCCTGTCAAGACTGTTGGTTGATAATGGAAACCTTGACCTAGATCTGCTAAATTTCCGCCAGTCACCACTTCAGCACCTTGCTGTTTGGCAAACTCGACCATTTTAGCAACTTTATCTAATCCAATTTTATTTACCAATGGTCCCATATCAATATCGGGTTGTGCTAAGGGATCGCCGTACCGTGTGGCAGACATTGCAGCGCTCAATTTGGTAGTAAATTCATCGGCCACAGAAGCCTGAACATAGACTCGCTCAGCACAATTACAAACTTGCCCTGTATTGATCACTCGCGAGTTCTTTATTGCCTCCACAGCTAAGTCAACATTTGCATCCGCCAATACTATTGCAGGTGCTTTACCACCTAACTCCAAATTAAGTTTGGTGATATTTGGCGCTGCAGCGGCCATTATTCTTGAACCTGTACCTACACTGCCAGTAAAGCTGATCATATCTATTTTAGGGCTGGTAGACAGTGCATTACCCACCTCGTGCCCTGTCCCAAAAACAACATTGAATACGCCAGCAGGCAGATCGGTTTCAGCCACAAGTTTAGCAAACTCGAAGCAGTTGTTTGGCGTCTCCTCACTTGGCTTAACAACAATGGTATTGCCGGTGATAAGTGCAGGAGCCATTTTTCTTGCAATCAAAAAGAATGGAAAGTTCCACGGCAAGATTCCCGCGACTACGCCAAGGGGCTTCCTAAAGACAAAGATGTTTTCTCCTTGTCGATCACTAGTAACAACTTCACCTTCAATGCGACGTGCCCACTCAGCCATATAATCAATGTAGTCGGCCGTAAAGTTAACTTCTACGTTCGCTAACTCTTTTGTTTTTCCCTGCTCTTTTACGATGACAGTAGCTAGTCTTTCAGCATTCTGTCTTACTTTATCGGCGATTTTCTTTAAAAAACCTGCGCGTTCGATAGCCGGCTTTTGGGCCCATGAAGACTGCGCTTTTCGAGCAGCATGAATAGCTTGTTCAACTTCTTCAGTTGAAGAATTAGGAACCTTAGACAACAAACGGCCATTTGCAGGGTTGAACACCTCAATGGTGGATGTTGGCTCAGCGCTAAACTCACCATTAATATAATTACGATAAACTGGTATATCAGACATGCTTGAATTACTCCCACGTTTTAATTTCAAGTCGTTTATAAATCATTACGCCGTGTCTCTATGAGACTCCTTTCAAGGACTGCACCGGCTCGGAATAATCTAATCCGTTTAAACAGAATGATTGTCTAATACCAAGCAACCCCTTAGCTTTGTAATATGGTTGGGTAAAAAACAATACCTAAGACTTAGTGCAAGCGTCACACCAGCTGTTATAACTATCCTCACTTTATTGTTAAGCCAATGTTATGAAAGTGTTTTTTTATTTAGATGGGAGAAAAATGACAAAAGCTATTTAGTCAGAAACAAACTTCGTAAAGGAGAAAAAGCATCAAGTGTTGCATGTCCAAGTGTCGCAGATGATACAGTTTGGTGATTTTTAAGACAGTTGCTGTGTCGCCCATCTTAAAAGCCGATTTCGCCCTAAAGCGTCGGTAGACTCAATGCCATCAACACATCCAGAATGACCTTAGCTTTTCAATGGAATATAACGCTCTGTAATTAGGGCTATGGTATGTATATTGCTGTATCTAATGCTACTAATAAAACAACTAAACCTGACTTGGCGGCGAATAATTATGAGCAACTTACAGTGTTTTACAGCAATTTTAATGTTGATCGGTTACACATCCAATCTGCATGGCTTTGAAAAAACCATTTGGCAGCATAAGCTCGATTATATCGCCATTCAAGAAGTTGAAAATATACCGACAAAAAACCAACCTGCAGCACAGATTTCTCAACCCATTTTAGCTTCAGCTTTAGCTAAAATTAGCATCGAGCCTAAATCTTCAGATAGCCTGTTGTCTTCTTTGGTAAGCAGCGACGAGGTAAAAACAGTTTTTACAGAACGAGAGGTAAAGGTTTTATCTGAGGGTATTTTTAGCACCTTACAATCCCTTGCCAATAATCAACTATTGATATTTTCGGTGTCTGACAGACATTCCTCATTTCTTGGTATAGGCGCAGAGACATTGTATTCCAGCGGTTCTGTGTATGTTAGTGGAAATGACCTGTATTTGTTGTTGGCAGAAGCTCAGGTCGATATTCAAAAAAAGTACATTAGAGCTGGAAATAGTGTCAATAATTCACGCTTTGCCACCAATTCGGAATTAAAGGGATTTAAATTATCAACTGGTGATTACAGTTCAGAGACGGATCACTCATGGCAACTCCAGTTGTCCGATGGTGTAACTCAGGTAAAGCAGCGAAAAGATTGGATTAAAATAGCATTAGATGGACCTATGCAAGCAGCACAATCTAAGCAAAATAACCAACAGCCAAATCAATCAAGGGAAATTCGGGCAACAGCTAATCAGCATGAAAGTAATTTAACCTTTAAAGAAACTCAGCAACAAAGAGTTTCACAGCCATCTAATCAACAACAAAAATCAGAAATTGAAGTGCGCTTAGAAAAACTCAAACAGTTGTATTTAAATGGGCAGATTCCAGAGCAAGTTTATTTGGAGAAAGTAAACGCCATAATTGAAGAAATATAATTATTGGAGTGCTTTAGCGCCGCGGTTGTAAGGGTTTCCCTATGGCCTAAAGGCCATGCTACGGTTGGAATGTGTAGGCGGGGGCTTTACCCCCCGCGAGGATACGGCAACCGTTTCCACGGCCTAAAGCCCGTGCTACAACTTTGTGAGGTTTTGGTTATTTCCATGACCTAAAGGCCATGCTAGGGGTTTGAATTTACCGAATAGCAAAATACAATTTAGCAAACCACGCTATGATAGGCGAAGAGTTGGAGGTACTGTTAATTGCCCTAGCCTTTTGTTGGCAATTATCTAAATTCCTCTGCTCCCAGCGCTTATTGATAGCCTGTCGCTGATCACGTCGTTCTTGTGCACGATTCGCTACTAGAGTAAATCGTGCTCTTTGTTCTGAGGTTAAACGTTCGGCTATACTTTTAATCGGAGCACGGCGCGGGCGGCTTGAACCGCTGCTTTTGGGTGAACTGCACATTTCAATCTCCCTCAATTTTCCATTGTTATCTTCAGTATTAGACAGGAAAACCCGCAAATTAATTTCAGCTCTATTTTGTCGCAACATACAATTCAATTACGACCTAAAAATAAATCCAAAGATGTCAGCATACAGTTGTCTGTGTACCGCCTCTCTATCAACACCAACTCTATCTTTACACAGGGAAACTCCCATCGCTTTGTGGGTATGCTTGCAACTGTCTAAAAAAACAAAATGACCTTCATTATTTTGTAAGCTCACCAAGCGGCTATTTTGCAATTGCTGATGATAAAAACCAGCGTGCCCTGCAAAGTCTAAAAAGTCGTTATTAAGTGGAGCAATCAGTAGCACGGGGACAGAAATTTCACTGACACTTTCGACATCCGCTGATGGACCCAGAGCAGGATCGAAAGCAATGACGGCAGTAATCCGCTCATCTTTGTAGCTTGCAGATAACAGTGTTTCCTTATCATTTTTTGCTTCTGATAGCTTTGCATACTGACAACTTAAATCTTTTTGCGCAGCAGTTGATTGACAGTACTGAGTCATGTCTTTACCCAAGGTCGCACCCGCCAACGCTAGGCTTGTAAAGCCACCTGAAGAATGGCCTATGGCAGTGACGTTATTGAAGTTTAATTGTTCACTTAAATACTCGGCAGAGGAAAACTGATTGAGAACATAGGATATATCCAAGGAACGATCCCACATACGCAAAGCCGCTTGAGGATCGATATTATCTGGGCCATATATCCAAGATTCACCAAAATGCGAGGGAGCTAAAACGGTAAACCCTTGAGATGCTAATGCATACCCTATCCAGTTATACCCCATGGGATCGCCCATCGCACCATGTGAAAAGACAAACACTTTATTTTTATGCCCTCGCTTATCAATACAAATGGGCGCTTTTTCACATACAGCGATTTGTTCAGAAGGAAACCACACCGTGACCTTAATCGGTCGTTGCCGAGACTTATCAAACAAGTCCACCTTGCTCATTTGAGCCGTAAAAGCAGGACCATTGGGTTGTTGGTTTTGGCCAAAAGCACTGGGAGCGGCAAGCCAGAATAGGGCCCCAAGCGCACAGACGATAAACGCATTGATTGTTTTAGTATGTGCAGTTATTGATAAGCTCATGATTAATCCTTTAGAAAGATATTAAGTAAGAGAGCTTAATATAGCGACAGACAGTGAAGCGCACAGGTGAAGAAAGTCACCTTTTTAATGATGACTTTTGACCTATTCAGATATTGTTGTGTGCGCTACTGTATTGAATAACTGGAGTTATGACCACGATTGGCTCAACGATTTTCCAACCTGTTGTAATCTAACCAGCCTGCTTCGATAGGGTTCTGCTGCTTGAAAATTTGGTTTAGCTTATCACTAAATTGCCAGAAGTCTGCAGCGGTTCGACGCACTGCAAATGAGTCTAAAAATGCGGCATAATCTTGTTCTGTTTCAATTTTTTGCGCCAATGCGACCATGGGAGCAAGCTCAGTTTCTTTGACTCGCCAGAACGCATCTGGGTAACTACCGAGCAATCCATGCACTAAGGTTACGTCATCATTTTTTGGATCTCGATTGGCACTTTCAGAAAATAAGCTATTCACATTAAAATGCGCACTGTTACGTACAAGAGTAAAAATTTCTGGTTGTTTGCCATCGTTTGGTTCAACCATAATCATGCTTAATTCCGGCAATACAGACGCACTTTTTCCTTTAATATTGGCTAACTGAGCCAGCAGCGCCTTGCTTTTGCCTGTTAGCTCACTCTCTTTCAATTGGTAACGAACAGGTTGCACCTTTTTTAAGTGTTCCGCAAAAATATCAAATAGCTCTTGTTTATGATTCTTGGTCTTAAATTCAATGCCACTTGGTTGATCAAAAATATGCACATTACCTTCAAAAAATGACGTCAATTCGGGACCAGATTTTTGATACCAAGAAGCCAACTCTTCACGCCGACTATCTGGTGGTAAAAATGCTAAGAAATTAGTTTCCCCTTCCATACGTAAAAAATCCATGTATAAACGAGTCATCAGTTGATGACCATAGTTACCATACACATCAAAGCCTGCGACCAACAAGTAATGAATACGTTCCAGCAGGGCATAGTCAATAACCCACGCTGTTTTAGGCGGTTCACCTACTAAACCTTTGATCACGGTAGCATTGTCAAAGTGACGAAATACCGTCAATGTGGCATTTTGATTTTCACCATCACCATCCCAAATATCGTCAGGGCTAAAGTGGTAGTCTTTTTCCAGTTCAGTGTTCATGAAGTTTTGCCTGGCCCGCATGTAATCACCTTGACGAGAAGCGTATTCGATCCAAGTTACAGCAAAAGCGGTACTTTGTTTTTCAGCAGGTAAACGCAGGTTGTCTTTTTGTGTTTCATAAAATCGATTGATCTGAGGGGAAGCGGCTACTTCTGGCTTTACAAAATACACCCAAAACCTGTCGTTAATCACATTCAACGCGACTTGTCCGCGACAAACGGGACCTTTGATGTACCCCATAATAGTATTTTGTGCACGCTCTAACATAAAACGATAACGAGCGTTGACCGGTAATTGACTAAACGCGGTTAACGGATTGGCTGCGATTTTCGGCTCGTAGCTAGGCATTTTTGTGACTGTATAATCCGCTTCAATAAACCATTTTTGCCATTTGTCGGTCAGAATTTTGTTGATGGCATAAGGTTGATGGGTTTTATTGACTATTGTTGAGTGCACTGGGAACAAGCGGTAATAAACCCGCTCTACCTTAGGATCATCAAACGGACGACGACTAGCAATAATTTCTATCGGCTGCCCAGAGGGCGTTCGAGAACGTACCATATTGAAAAACTGCGGTTGAACATCGTCATCACTTAGCTCACTGAAATACAGATGAGAGCTAAACAAATGCTCGTAAATGTAACGAGCGGTCAATTGCTCTTTCAAACTCTCAGCGTTTAAAAAATCTTCTAGTTGCTGCACCGCCTGTTGTTCTGCAACCGAAATAGGCGCTGGCGCTGGCATGTAAGCACCTCGTTCAATCCAATTGATTAAGGTGTTATGTTCATCATCGCTCAATTCAGGCAGCGCATAAGGCATCCCTCCAAATGCTTGGCTTTGGGCATAACCTTCGAACTCTTGCACTGTGGGACATTGTTGGCTGCGGTCGATACTGACATCAAAGCGCTCATCTAACAATTTATCGGCTGGTAACGGGTTTTGCTTTTTCAAGGTGAGCATTTTTGCTAACACCGAAGCTTGAGTGTTAGCCACAGCTGACTGTTCGCGCTCATTTAATACTGGATAGAATCCCCGCTCTCGCCATTCACTTGAGCTTTGCGCATCAATAAAAAGTCGATTAGGCGTGGCGGCAATAATACGTGAGCCGTGATAGACCTTCTCTTTATTTGCACCTCGCTCGATGCCTTCAGGGTGTGTCATTTTTAACTGACAAGGGGCGTCATAACAAGCATGACAAACCACACAACGCGCATTTATAACAGGTGCAACTTCGGTCTCATAAAAAACTGTGGCGGCGCTGTCTGGCGAAGATTGTTCAGTTGTTGCATTGATCCGGTTATCGGTATTTTCTTCACCGTAAAGTCGGTTTAAATCAAGGTTTGCGATAGTTGCACATCCTGAACATATCAGAATGATGCCGATGAACATCTTGATCCATCTTTTCTGTTTGTACTGCATATTAGTCCAATTGAGACATTAGAAACGCCAAAGCTTTAGGCAAAAAAGGGCGGAATTAAGTATTGTAAATTAATCACCTTAACCTAGGGCAACTAATTGTGACCGTTAAAGTCTATTGTAACTTGATAAAATCCAGGAGTGCTGGTCTTTTCATAATGCCATTCATGGTGATTAATAATTTTTTCGCTTAATTGTAACCCCAATCCATAACCGTAACCAAAAGCTACTTTGCTATCATTCGAATCAACCATAGGTGAAGTATTATCATTACTGGTATTGGTGTTAATGATTATCACTCGACTGCCTTGTTGTTCAATTTTCACTTCACCGTGTTGAGTATGCTGATAGGCATTTCGAATTAAATTGTTGATAACAATGTGGCAGGCAACGGCGACGGTATTTACCTCGCACTCTTCCGTTTCCACTTTGACCTCTACATCTTTGCCGCTGAGCAAATAGTTTAAGTCACAACAGGCCTGTCTAATTTTTTCATCCAGCTTGACCGTTTCTGGCGCTACGTTTAATTCTTCATTCCGACTCAACCAAAGAAATGTATCCGTCAGATTCGTCATAGTAAGACCAGCCCGCTGTATTCGTTCTAACGTAAGCTTCTGCTTTTCACTGGTGGGAACTTTCTCGTTTATGCGCTGCAATAAGTCAACATTACTTCGAATAACTGCAATAGGTGTTCTCAATTCATGACTGGCATAGCTGAGAAAACGCTGTTCTCGTTCTAAACTTTGATGTGCTGACACCAGACTACTCTGCACCAACGAAGCCAATACATTGAGTTCGTTAAAGGTAAAATCAGGGGGCGGCGAATGAAGATTATATTTATCTAAAGACTTAGCCCAACTTTTTAATGATTCAAGAGGCTTAGTGACTTTTAGCATTATCATTACCAGTAAAAGAGCAAATAATAATATGGCGATAATAGCGACTATAGCCGTCCATATTAAGCGGTTAGTAGGATGCAGATCGGAGTAATTTGGCACAAAGTCTTTTTCTAGCATGACCTTAGATATGAATCTTTCTTCACCATTAGGGCCATGGTACAAAACCACAAAGTACAGATTTTTAGGCATGGATAAAATAGTGGCTTGGTCTTTTATCTTGAGTAACTGTCCTACTTCCGACGGTGGATTGGGGAAATGTTGCCGTATGAGTTCAGGGGTATCTTGCCAACGACTAGCAACATGAATGCCGGCGATAATTTTAGGATGTTGATCTTCAACTTCAGTGGTTTTGGCGATTTCGAACATTATGCCATTTAGACTCCTGTCGAGCCCATCCACAAAGTAGTTAACACTTAAAAACGAAAAACCAATGACCATAGAGGAGCCAAGCAATACGACGCTAAAAAAAAAGTGTAGCTTAAGACTTGGCCTGATTTTCACGATTAATTTCCTTCACTATCCACTTTAATGGCAAAACCAACACCTGACACAGTTTCAAGTTTTACATTACTCTGCTCAACATCCAACTGCTTTCGTAGATGATGGATATGTACTTTTAGGCTGTTACTGTCTGGTTGTTCGTCGCCCCAAACCTGTTGCATAAGTTGTTGCCGACTCACAGCTTGCGGACTGGTCCGCACCAAGACCTCGAGTATCTTAAATGCGATTGGCGAAAGTTTTAGCGTATTCTGCTTTAAATGTGCAGTGTGTTGGCTTAAATCTAAACTTAAATCACCAACGGCTAACTTTTTAACTTCTCCGCTTCGCCGTTTTGCAAGCACTTGTACCCGTGCCACCAGCTCTTTCATGGCAAAGGGTTTAACCAAATAATCATCACTACCCGCCTCGAAACCCTGTAATTTGTTATCAAGGCTATCTCGGGCGGTTAACATCAAAATAGGAATATCCATGCCTCTTTCCCGTAGGGTGCTGCATAGCGTTAAACCATCCATTTTAGGCATGTTAATATCAAGTATTATCATTTGGTAATGATTACTTTCGATTAAACTTAATCCCATTAAACCATTACTTGCGTGATCGCACTCGATAGACTCGATCTCAAGATAATCAACTATGGTTGTGGCAAGGTCGATATCATCTTCAACTAACAATACGTTCATGATTAATTTAACTATTCCTAATTTGCTTTAATAACCGCCAGTTGTCTTACCCGTGAGTATAGACATTTGTGTTACGCAGTTTTCTCTTCAGCTAGTCCGCCACCCAAAACTCGATACAAAGTGATACGATTTTCCAAGTCGGCTTGTTTGGTCAGAATCAGCGATTGATTGGCTTGATACATTGTTCGCTGTGCTTCTAAAACGCTTTGAAAGTTATCGATACCACCTTTATAGCGGGCAAGGGATAAAACGTAACTGCGAGTTGCAGCCAACACCAAGGATTTTTGACTATTTAGCTGCTCTTGAATAGTTGCTCTGCGTGCTAACGCATCGGCGACCTCTGAGAACGCGCTTTGAATAGTGTATTCATATGCGGCTAAGTACTTCTGTTGCTGAGCTTCGCTGTACGCTAAGTTGGCATCATTAGATCCACCGTCAAATATTGGCAAGCTGATACTAGGTGCAAGGGTCCAGATTGAACTTGCACCGCCGCTGAATATATCTGCGAGTACCGAGCTAGCCAAACCACCGGTTGCGGTTAAAGATAACGTTGGGAAATAGGCTGCTCTAGCTACACCAATATTGGCATTGGCCGATTTCAAAGTATGCTCAGCTGCCAATACATCGGGACGCTGCAACAATACAGATGATGACAAGCCAACAGGTACATCTGTGACTAAACTTTCGCTACTTGGTAATAGTTCTGGCAATAAACTGTCGTCTAGTTGCTCGCCCACAAGCAAACGCAGTGCATTCAGATCTTGCGCCACTTGGGTTGTATAACTAGCAATATCAGAACGGGCGTTATAATAAATGGTTTCAGCGCTGGCCACATCGATTCTAGAATCGATTCCCATTTCTAACCTTTTATTGGTTATATCCATGGTTTTTTGCGCGTTAGTGGCCGTTTCCTGAGCCAATTTGAGCTGGTTTTTATCAGCGGCCAAGGTTAACCAAGCACTGGTAATTTCACCAATCAGTGAAATTTTTGCCGCCTTTGCCGTTTCTTGACTCGACAAATAAGCTTCCATTTGCACCGCACTTAAACTGCGGTTTTTGCCAAACAGATCTATTTCGTAACTACTTAAACCAACTTCAGCTTGGTAGGTCGTACTAATATTTCCTGACGAAGCCTTAGTACGATTACCGCTTAATCCTGCATTTATCTGCGGATACAGTTCTGCATCTTGGATTCGATAAGTTGCTCGGGCAGCTTCTACATCGGCTAAAGTTTGGCGCAAGCTTCTATTACTTTTCAGGGCAAGTTCAATAACCTGAGTTAAGCGTGGATCTTTAATAAAGCTTTTCCACGGCACCTGCGCGGCCTGTTGGTCTGATAAACCGGGAGTCTGCGCTTGGGGAGCATTTTCCCATGTCTGTGCAACAGGCAGTTCTGAACGTGTATATTCAGGCGATAAAGTACTACAACCTGCCAATATCAAAGCACCAGCAATAGGTAATAAACGAGCGACACCCTTGTTAGGTAAAGAGAATTTACGCATCAGCTTTCTCCCCTGTATTAACAGCATCATCATAAACCGGACGTCTTTTTGGGAATAAGCCACGGATGATGACAAAGAATAAAGGTACAAAGAAAATCCCCAAAACAGTTGCGGTGAAGGTTCCACCAACGATTCCTGTACCTATGGAAATTCGACTATTAGCTCCTGCACCGGATGAGATAGCCAATGGTATGGTTCCGAAAATGAACGCAAGAGACGTCATAATGATTGGCCTTAAACGCAACTTGGCAGCGTGCACAGCAGAATCAATCAACGACATACCGCGCTGATAAGAAGACTCTGCAAATTCCACAATCAAAATCGCATTTTTTGAAGCCAATCCAATGGTAGTAACCAGAGCTACTTGGAAATAAATGTCATTTTCCAAACCTCTTAAACTGGCTGCCAATGCTGCACCTACAACACCAAGCGGGATAACTAAAATCACCGATAACGGCACCGACCAACTTTCATATAACGCCGCTAGCGCTAAGAAAACCACTAAAATGGAAATAGCGTAGAGGGTGGAGGACTGTCCACTAGATAATTTCTCTTGGTAAGATAATCCACTCCATGAGAAATTTAATTTTCCCTGCCCCACTTCTTGGGTTAAGCGCTCCATTTCAGCCATAGCTTGACCCGAACTGACGCCACTGGCTGCCGCACCTTGAAGCTGATAAGACGCAATTCCATTAAAACGAGACAAACTTTGTGGTGCGCTTGACCAAGAAATAGTACTGAAAGCGGAGAAAGGCGTCATACTCGTTTCACCATCAGCGTTGGTGCCACGAACATGCCATTCACCCAGGTCTTCAGGTTTCGAACGGAACTGCGCATCACTTTCTAAATAGACCTTTTTCACCCGACCATTATCAATAAAGTCATTTACATAAGTTCCAGCCCAAGCTGAGGTTAAGGTGCTAGATACATCTGATAATGACAATCCAAGTGCGGTGGCTTTGCCATTATCAATATCAATTTTCAGTTGAGGAGTATCACTTAACGCCCCTTCTCTGACCCCAACAAGCAAACTGCTTTGTCGTGCTTTTTCGAGCAACTCATTTTTCAATTGGGTAAGCTCATCACGAGTTGTGCCCGCTGCGGCTTGCAATTCAAAGGTGAAACCATTGCTTTGCCCTAGCCCTTGAATCACCGGCTGCGACATAGAATATACGCTGGCATCACGAATACTAGACAGGTTTTTATTCATTCGATTAATTAGCGCATCTGCACTTTGCTCTTCGTTAGGTCGCTCATCCCAAGGCGTCAATGCAACAAATCCCATACCCGCATTTTGGCCACTACCGGCGAAATTAAAACCGGAAATAGAAAAGGAACGAATAACAATGTCAGACTCTTTTTCCTGCAGGTATTGCTCGACTTGCTCTGCCACGGCCCGTGTACGCTTGATGGATGCACCTGGGGGCAAATTAATTTGAAACATAGTGCTGCCCTGATCTTCTTGAGGTAAGAAACCAGTAGGTAGACGAACAATTAGCAAACCTAAAACAACAACTATGCCACCGTACACCAAAACCCAGCGAACTTTACGCGCAATAATGCTTTCGACATGGCCAGTATAAGACTTCGTCATGCGCTCAAAACCGCGATTAAAACGAGCAAAAAAGCCCTTACCTTCACTGCTATGGTTGCTTTGTTTAAGCATACTGGCACATAACGTAGGACTCAGGGTTAACGCGACAATAACCGATAACGTCATAGAAGAGACAATAGCAATAGAGAACTGTTTATAGATTACACCTGTGGAGCCACCAAAAAACGCCATAGGTAAAAATACAGCAGATAACACAACCGCGATTCCCACCAGTGCCGTACTAATTTCCGACATAGACTCTATGGTCGCATCACGTGGCGATAGGTTCTTTTCGCGCATCAAACGTTCGACGTTTTCTACCACAACAATGGCATCATCTACCAACAAACCAATGGACAAGACAATACCGAACATAGTCAGTGTGTTGATTGAGAACCCAAACGCCGCCAGCACGCCAAATGTCCCCAATAAAACTACCGGCACAGCAATAGCAGGGATCAATGTGGCCCGCCAATTTTGCAAAAACAACCACATAACCAGCACAACTAAAATAACCGCTTCAATCAGGGTTTGTACCACTTCACTTATGGATATTTTAATAAACGCTGTGCTGTCACGGGGGAAGGTCACTTCGTAACCGTCAGGTAAGTTGACCGACAGTTCAGCCACTTTATCTTTAACCCGCGTGGCCGTATCAAGGGCGTTTGCTCCAGGTGACAACATTATTGCAATACCTGAGGCTGGATGGCCGTTCAAACGTGGAATAGCGCTATAACTTTCACTGCCAATTTCCACTCGAGCGACATCACTTAAGCGTACATTCGCCCCCGTTGAATTGTATTTAACAATAATATTGCGAAATTCTTCCGGCGTAGACATCATCGATTGGGCAGTCACAGTAGCATTCAATTCTTGATTAGCCAGCGTAGGTACGGCACCTATTTTACCAGCAGGAACCTGAACATTTTGTGCGCTTAATGCACTGCTAATGTCTGACGGCATAAGCTCATAAGCCGCTAATTTATTCGGGTCTAACCAAATACGCATGGCATATTGCGAACCGAATACTCTGACGTCACCAACACCTTCAATTCGTGCTAGAGAGTCTTGTAGGTTGGAAGATATATAGTCTGCTACATCAAAGGCTGTCGCCTGATCGGTTTTATCATACAGTGCAACTACCAATAAAAAATCTGAATTGGATTTAGTAACTGTGACACCTTGTGCTTGCACCGACTCAGGAAATCGAGTACTAACTTGCTCAACTTTATTTTGTACCTGTACTTGCGCGTAATCAGGATCAGTCCCTTCTTCAAAGGTGATTTTAACCGAAGCTGCACCATCAGACGTGCTAGAAGACGAAAAATACAGAAGCCCATCTAACCCTGTTAACTGTTGTTCTAGTATTTGCGTAACACTGTTTTCAACTGTGGCCGCATCCGCCCCTGTATAGCTAGTACTTACACTGATTACAGGCGGTGCCACACTTGGGTACTGCGCTACAGGCAACGATAAAATAGAGGCAATACCCGTAAGCATAATGATGATTGAGATAACCCAAGCAAATACTGGGCGATCAATAAAAAAGCGAGCAAACATCAACTACACTCCCACTTGTACAGAGGAGCTATTTTGGTCTTGTTTAACCACGGTGATCATGGTGCCTTGCTCGGTCATTTCAACCAATACAGGTTTAACTTCACTGCCAGGACGAACTTTACCAGCCCCTTCAACTAAGAGCTTATCGTTCTCTGACAATCCGCTTGAGATCAACCATTTGTTTTCAACGGCATTAACGGTTTCAACAGTGCGTTTTTCGACTAAGTTATTCTCACCAATAACATAGGCATAAGCTTCGCCTGTGGCTGAGTGATAAATACCTTGTTGTGGAACGAGTATTGCGTGTTGATTGACCGCTTCATTTACTTGAGTTCTTACGAACATTCCAGGTAATAACAAACCATTTGGATTCGGAAATTCAGCGCGAAGGGTGACAGTACCGGTTGACGCATCTACTGACACTTCCTGCATTTTCAACTGGCCTTTGTGGTCATACTCAGAGCCGTCTTCCAAGGTAAGTGAAACTTCAGTTGTGCCTTCGGAAATCCCCTTGGAACCCAACATTTGACGCAATTTAAGCAATTCTTTACTGCTTTTTGTCATATCCACATAGATAGGGTCAAGTTTGCGGATAGTCGCTAAGGCGGTAGTTTGCTGCGCAGTAACTAATGCCCCTTGAGTCACATTGGAAATGCCAATATGCCCAGAAATAGGAGCGGTAACCTTAGTAAATTCAAGATTGATAGACGCAGAAGCTAATGCGGCTTCATACTTTTCAATATTGGCTTTCGCTTCTAAATAAGTCGCATGAACATCGTCAGCATCTTGTTGTGAAACACCTTCAAACTTCAACAAGTTCGCATAACGCTCATCCTTCAACTTAGCCGTTTCTAGCGAAGCCTTAGCACTGTTCAAATTTGCTTTTGCTTCATTGTAAGCTGCCTGATACGTAGCCGGATCAATTTGATAGAGCAATTCACCTTTTTCTACGGTATTGCCCTCATTGAATAAACGCTGTTGCACAATGCCACCTACCTGTGGGCGTACTTCTGCAATTGAGGAAGCAACAACACGACCTTGCATTTTAGTATCAATTTTATGCTCACCCGTTGTTACTGCAACATAAGATACGACTGGCACAGAGGCGGTTTTCGGGGGTGCGCTTTCTTGCTGGCAACCACTTAGCAAAGTTACTACCGTAAGCAGTCCCACGATGCTGATTGAAGATTTCATAATTAAGCATTCCTAATTAAATACACAAAATAAGATGAGGCGAAAGCCACTTTATGATTGTGCAATGCACTATCGATAAATTGTATTGGCCTATAATTGAAGCAAAGCTTAACAAGCTGATGGTTAAGGTAGGGTTAACGTATCTATGCTGTTTTAAAATATGTTCATAAATCTTTACGATTATTGTTTATATTGGTTGTCAGTGGGATTAAGTAGGAGTAACTAGTTATTTCTAACAGCGCACATTCTCTATAATTAGTGTTACTGTTTTTAGACTTTAAACCGCCTCACTTCATAATATCTGCACATTTATTCTGTAGACTAATGAGTATACTTAATGAAAAGTTAGCTTAGTAAAATCAGAATTCAGAGGTTAAAGCATGGGATTATCATATCAATGGCCATTAATGATGGTGGCTGTGTCTGCTGCGATTGCATTAACAGGATGCAACGACGCTTCGGTCAAGAATGTTACGCAATCAGCCAGTGCCAAGGGCATAGACCTTTCCATGTTTGCCGAAGGAGCGTTTCTCGAAACGCCGACAATCGTTGACTGTGAAACAGCTGAAGGCACAAAAACCACCTGCTATAAATTAGTTACCTCTGGGGCGCCAGCAGGACGTGAACCTGGTCCTTTTTGCCCGAGAAAAATCACCGATGGGGCAGATAAAGGCGGAACTTGGTTTAGTAAAGAGGGAACTGGCGATTTGGTAGATATCACCGGTGAGTTTATTTTAAAGCTAGGTGAATATTACGGTGACGAAAAGTGGATGGTGTATGAAGCCAACACTGGAAATGTGCGCTACACCGCGACCAAAGCAGCCTGTTTAGGGGCGGCACGGCCTGACGTTGAAGAACAATATATGCAAAACTGCATTGAATGCGAATTAGAATACCTTGATGACGATTTTTCACTGACTTATCTAATTCCTACCCAACCTATTCCTGCAGCTGAAACCGGACGAGTTCATACGGTAGGCATTGCCTTAGACGGCACTGAACTATCTGGTCCAGCACCAATTAATGCCATTCTAGGAGCCTATACCATCGCAGCTTTTGACGATTGTGGTGGACATATTAACGTCCATCAAGGCTATCACTACCATTCGACCACCGGCTGCACTGATACCCTCGAAGACACCGATGATGGTCATGCTCCTTTAATTGGTTACGCGTCTGATGGATACGGTATTTACGCAATGAAAGATGCCCAAGGTAAAGAAACAGAAGGACTTGATCAGTGTCGGGGAATTACCGACCAAACACGAGGTTATCATTACCACGCTGCCAGTCCCAGTGAGAATATGTTCATAGGCTGCTTGCACGGCGAATCCGTTCGCCCCGCTGGCGGCCCTCCTGGCGGACCTAATGGCGCAGGTGGTCCGCCAAATGATCATCCGCCTCCCCGTGGAGAATAGTGGAAAAGATGAGTCTGAGGTCAAAGCTGAAGCTGAATATGAACACAGCTCCAACTAAACAGGCTCATTACAATTAACAGCCTTGTCAGTTGACTAAACCGTTCTTTGCCAAATCCTTTAAATCTTTAATAGCTTGAGCGGCGTCCTTGGTACTGACAAAAATATGATCGTGATAATAACCAGCAACCACGTTTGCACTGATATTTGATTGGGTAAGTTTTTTAGAGATAGCGGCGGTTAAACCAACGGCATCAAGGCTTGAGTGCACATTTAGGGTAATACACTTAAATACCCCTGAATAAGCAATTTTTTGCTTATCGGCGAGGTGTTTTTCAATAATCACCGACATACCTTCTTTTTCTAAAAACGTGCTTATCGGTTTCAACTGTTGCAACATTTGGTAATCATAAGTTTCAAAAGTCGCAAACACATACTCTTGTGGCAACAAAACGGGTTCCATTGAAGCAATAAGTTTGGCTAAATCTTTTTCACCAGACATAAATATCTCACTCTTTTTATAATCGTAAATCTTCTTGAAATTAACTACTCAACTTCAAACCAATAACTCCCAACGCAATGATAATTAAACAAATAAGTTGTTTAATAGAAAGGCTTTGATCGAAGAAGTAATGATTAATAATTGAAATACTAGACGCACCAACAGCCAACCAAACAAGATATGCATGGCTAATGGGAATGTCTTTTGTTGCAATTGAAAACAACAGTAAACTCAGTGCCATAGATAACACAGCAAGTATAACGTAGGGAATATGAGTAAATGATTCAGATTTTTGAATACCGACTAACCAACCAGCTTCCAAAAACCCTGCAATAATGAGAATAAACCAAGACATAATAACGCTCATATTAAGTTGAGGTCGTCCTCAAAAAATAAAATAGAGCGGTGAGGTCGTCCCCACATCCAAGTTTGAAGTTGGATCCTAGCAACAGCCTATTTAGAAATCAATTCCTGACTTTTTAAAAATTAAAATACAAATAATTCAAACACATACAGAACAATCTCTGAGTAAATTTCTATTTCTTCATTTTTTTGATGGTTTTTTAGACTGCTTTACGCTTCTTAGATTAAGGCATCAATAAAACAATAAGTTCACCAAGGAGAATTCAATGAAATTGCCCACTGAGAAACGGAAGACATATCTTTATAGTTGCTGTCGATACGCCAGCATCCCGGTTGCATTAATCACCCTATCAGCTTGTGGTGGGGGCGGTAGCGGCGGAAGTAGTGGTGGAGGAACCGGCCAAAGCACTGGAAGCCCACCGACAGTGTCGGTTGACTCTCGTATGTTAGTCAGCGCAGGTGATGTCGTCACCATTACCGCCACTGCCACCGACCCGGATGCTGACAGCATTAGCTATTCTTGGCAGCAACTTAACGGTGATCCCGTAGCCAATACACAAGGGTTTAGTAGTGCTAGCGCGTCTTTTAATGCACCTGATGATGTGGATACCATTCAATTCAGAGTCACGGCAACTGCGGGTGGTCAAAGTGCCACTGACACTATTTCCGTTATCGTAGTAGAAGATACCGATACCGCGGTATTTGTTGATGCAGATTTCAGCGGAACCTCTACCGGAAGTATAGATGCCCCCTTTGTTGACTTTACAAATGCAATACTGCAATCACCCGATACTGCTGATTTCTATCTTCAAACTCCAGCTCAACCAACTGTTTATGCCCTATGGGAAGGGATTGATTATAGTCAACGTGAGAATTTAACAGGAGGAAACAGTATCTATGGGGGCTATGACGACGACTGGAGTTACGAACCTCAAAGTAACCCCACTCCAATAGTAGTAGAACGCGTTGGATTGGTTTTTTACAATGTTGATCAAGCTTCCAAAGTGGCTGGGATCAATTTGCAGATCACTGAAGATACGGATTCAAACTTAAACATGTTGGGTCTATATGTTTCAGGTGGCGCCAGTGCTTTCACCCTCGAAAACTCCACAATTACCGTTGACGGTTTCACTTCAACCAATTTACAAACGACACCTGGTTACACAGTGGGTGTCTACTTAGATCAAGTTGAAACCACTTATGTGAGGAACAATCAAATTAGTGTTGGAGATGGAAAATCCAGTGCCGACAGGACAACCCAGCCTTCTACTAAAGGCTCCGATGGTAACGATGGCGAAGATGGCCGAGTCGGTTTTAATACAGTAGGAGGTGAAGGAGGTTCTGGTACAACGGGGTGGGATGGCGGTGCTGGCGGTAATGCAGGAAATAATTCGTTTGAAACAGGAGAAGACGGCGTGTCAGGTAAAGGTCGAACGACGTCTCCATTTATATCCGGTGGTAGCGGAGGTACTAGAGGATTTTCGACTTACAATGATGGAAAAGGTTCGCCCGGTTCGGACGGAGATGATGGTGTTAGAGGTTCCTCTGGCGACGGAGCCTTGGGTTGGGGGGCTTTATTTAGCACTGGAGCATATCGCGTCAGTACGGGTGAAGTGGGCGATGTAGGCTACTCAGGTGCCGGCGGCGGTGGCGGCGGTGGTGGCGCTGGCGGTTCATTTGGACAAAATGGTGGAGCTGGCGGCGGTGGCGGTGAAGGCGGTGGTGGCGGTACCGGTGGTTATGCCGGTTACTCAGGCGGTGCATCCATTGCCATTCACATCGTCGGAGGAAGCTTAAATGAAGTTGTCGACAATATCCTCATTTCTGGCAATGGTGGAAACGGTGGCCAAGGTGGTTTGGGCTCTGATGGTGGTGAAGGCGGCAGCGGTGGCGAAGGCGATCCAGGCAACCTCAGTGGTGGCGAAGGTGGAGACGGTGGTGATGGCGGTGACGGTGGCGATGGCGGTATCGGTGGTTCAGGTGCTGGCGGTCCATCATTTGGTATCTTTATAGGTAGCAATACACCGGCAACCATCAGCAATAACCAAGTTACGACAGGAATGGGTGGCGATGGCGCTGCTGCGAGAATTGGTTCAGAGGATGACACTGCCGCCGGTGAAGGAGGCTGGAGTTACGGCATCTTCGATGCCGTACCAGCAGATAATTTTGCTGTGATACTGAATGATAACAGCTTTGATATTGGCGAGCCTGGCGAGAATGGTGGCACTAAAGAAGGCACAGGCGCATTCGGAAACACCAATATCGAATAGATCACTATTTGCACTGTGAGCATTCATAACAGCTAGCAGCATTTTTGCTGCTAGCTCCACTCACCTTTTAGCTAACTAACGATCAAAACAAGGAATTTATACATGTTTCGTCATTTTAAAATAAAAGCGTTCTTTGTCATGAGTATTTTATGGTTTACGCCAACGCAAGCTCAAGTCAATCAAATACCCGAGATAGGCGCGTTTCTACCCTCTATCACTGATGTTAAACCCAAAGAGGTATCTGCAATCGATGGATTATGGACAATTTCTAGCCTCGATAAAGTGGTACGCATAGACCGTGGTCGTATTTATGCCATTGAAGGTTGGACCCACTTATTTGTGTTGAAAATACAACCAGGCATGGTAGTCATCCATCCATTTCAACAACAATCTCCAGGGGTATTTGTTGGCGACGATTTGCCTTTGCAAGGCCCGTTAAAAGCAGTTTTAACCGGAGACAGAGTGTTAGATGTTGACGTTGATGGTGCGCTTGGTCAGGTCAATTACCAGATGATCCCTCGACAATTAGACGACAACGAAGCGTTTAACAAACTCATTAAGCAAATTCGTCAATCCGGTAGCTAAAGACAACACTGTGGATTGAGAATGGTGCTTAGTAAACAGCGAAAAAGCAATGTAGCTGAATTCCGTGGATTTCTTTGCTCGGTTTGTTTTTTGTGCAAAAATGAAATAAACAAAACGCCTAGCAGATTTGCAGTGCACTTCACAGAGAACGAAGTTATGTCGTCTTTTGCAAACAAAATCGAATCGTTATCCCCAGAAGTACAATCACTGATGCTTGCAGAATTACATCGTATTGCATCACGCTTTATGTGTGCTGAACAACAAGGCCACACGCTGCAGGCTACTGCATTAGTGAATGAAGCGTACATAAGGCTTGCTGAAAAAACGATGAATATTGCTGACAAACAACACTTCATCGCCATTGCCGCCCAACAAATGCGCAGAATTTTGGTTGACCATGCCCGTGAAAAATATGCGGCTAAACGAGGTGGTAAGCAAATTAAAGTGACCTTAGTCGATCAACAAGGGGATATAGCCCAGCTCTCAAGTCAAGATCAAGTAGAGCTGATGTACATTGATGAATTACTTAATCAACTTGCCTGCTTTGATCAACGTGCCTCGCAGATTTTTGAACTCAAACTCTTTTCCATGTTAACCCATCCTGAAATAGCAGACCTCTTGGGACTTTCCGTAGCAACAGTAGAACGCGACATACAGGCCGCGAAAGCCTGGTTCAAAGTCCAAATTCACGCCAATAATTCATCTTCATCCAGCCCAGAGCGAAACTGATATGGAGCAACAAAAATGGTTTCTAATTAAACAGTTATTTAGCGAAGCACAAGCGCTGCCAACAGCTGAGCAACAAGGATACGTGCAGCGTAAAAGCGAGGGAGATGAACAGGTTTACGAAAGTGTGATGCAAATGCTAGGAGTCGAAAATAGCACTCGAAATAATCCTAATTTGTCGGGCATTATTGCCGCTTCAGCATCGCAATTATTAATCGATGATCAAGCATTGCAAGCAGGCGATGTTGTCGAACAATTTAAAGTGGTTGAACCTATAGGTGATGGCGGCATGGGCAGTGTATTCTTGGGCGAACGTGCCGAAGGTGATTTTGAACAACTGGTTGCCATTAAAGTGATTCACCGTAAACATTTTACGGTGCAAAGCCTACAACGCTTCATACGCGAACGTCAAATTCTGGCGTCATTACACCATAAAAACATTGCAAGCTTTATTGGTGGTGGAGAAACCCAGCATGGACAACCCTATATTATTTTAGAATACGTTGATGGGGTCACTATTACCCAATATTGCCAGCAACATAGATTAGATATTCCACAACGCTTGGATTTATTTAAACAAGTTTTAGCTGCCGTAATCTACGCTCATCAAAACCTAGTTGTGCACCGTGATATTAAGCCCAGCAACGTTTTAGTTAATGCTCAAGGTGACGTTAAATTACTGGATTTTGGCATTGCCAAGTTGGTACAAGAAAGTCACGAGGGAGCTAACCTTGCCGGCGATTTAACCCAAGAGTTTAGCCGAGTCTTAACTCCTGCCAATGCATCTCCAGAGCAAGTGCTTGGTAGCAATATAACGACTCGCTCAGATGTATATGGATTGGGTGCTTTGTTAATGCACCTGTTAACCGACGAACCAGTGTTCGATACTTCCGCCACCACTCAGTCTAGCTTGGAATCGATGATAGTCGACCAAGTGCCGGTACGTCCAAGTTTCAAGTGTTTAGAGTCAACTGATGAACATATCCGTAAACGGGCCAAAAGCCTGAAGGGGGATTTAGATACGATTGTAATGAAAGCCTTGCAAAAAGATCCTGAACGACGCTATTCAAGTACTGAGCACTTTTTAGAAGACATTGTAAGACATCAACGCAACTATCCCATATCTGCCAAGCCAGACAGCCTTGTTTATAGAGTCACAAAGTTTGTGCAACGTAATACCTTAAGTACGGTGCTAGTATCCCTGTTTTTGGCGAGTTTAATAAGCACTAGTATCGTCATAATGCAGCAATCTATTACGATTCAAAATGAACGTGATGCGGCGTTAAAACAAGCTTTTATCGCGCAAGAAACAGCTAAATTCATGACGGATATGTTCGATGCCGCAGATCCCAATATCCATGCAGGCGAATCCATTAGTGTTAAGTCATTAGTCGACCAAGCAGCCGTCGATTTAGACAAGCTTAACAGTGATCCATTGATCATGGCACAACTCAGCGGCACGTTATCCAGCGTATATAACCAACTCGGGGAATACGATTTATCCTCTTCTATGATGGAAAAAGCCGAACAATATCTGTTCGCCTCCAAACAAGATTCAGAAAATGCGAGCTATATTGCCCTAAAATTTTTATTGGGAAATGAGAAGGCCAACCTACTCGTAAATACCGGTCAATATGATCAGGCACTCAGCTTAACTGCGTCACTTATCCAAGATCTGGAAAATACCGATACTTCCAGCTTAAGTGCAGAGCAAATAGATAACTTTTACATCTGGCTTGAATACGGATTGGGTTCCGCCTACTCATATAGTGGACGAGACACCTTGGCAATCGAGCATTATCAAAATGCCTTAACACGATCCGAGCAAGTGGTAGCGGCAGGAGGAGAGTACGCCGAAGAGATATTGATAAATCATTTATCAAGTCGTTATTTTGGATTGGGCCATTCACTTCGCAGGGTAGGTGACTACGCCCAGTCTAAAATAGTGCTGCTACGTGGTATTGAAATTGAAAAATCGTTAGATAAACCGCCAAGCTTAGATCTTGCCCATGGCCTCAACCAACTTGCAGACACGTATTTGCAACTTGGTGAGCTAGAACTAGCAGAAAAATATGCCCAAGAAGGACTTACTATTAGGCGCAATATTCATGATTATGGACATATCGAAATCATTGCCAGTACAGGAGTGCTTAGCAATATTTACGCGAAACAAAAGCACTATGATCGCAGTATCGAAATGCGTGAAGAAATGTTGAACATGGTGGAGCAAGCTGTGGGTAAGGAACACCCGTTTTATGCCAGTGTATTGGATGCGTTAGGCAATTTACACATGCTCAAAAATGACTATCAAAAAGCACGCCGGTATTTCGATGATTCATATGAACTTTTTGCGCTGATCTTTCCCGAAGGTCATATATATGTGGCAAAAACTTTAGTCAATCTAGGTGATCTCGCGCTACGGGAAGATAAAATCCAACTAGCAAAAGACAACTTTGAACAAGCTCTGCAAATTTTAACGTCCAAGGCACCAGATCCCTCAGAATTAATGGCAAAAGCCAACGCATTATATGCGGTAAGCTTATATAAAAATGCTCAGCCAGAAGCAGCAATTGAATACGAAGAATCTGCATTGAACATTTTACAAACTACATTTGGACTAGACTCTTTTGAATACAAAACCTTGTACCAACGCCTGCAAAGTGCCAAAAACTGAGATGTATATGGCTGCGGGTAACACCCACAAAGGCATTCGCAGAACTAGCAATCAAGACGCAATTTTTATGGATGATAGCCAAGGTATTTGGATAGTCGCTGATGGTATGGGTGGGCACAATGCTGGTGAAATAGCGGCCAATATAATTTGTAAGTATTTACCAACTGAAATTAAACAGCCATCTCAAACCGTCACCAATGCGATCCTCAAAGTGCATAACCAAATACAAACCGCCAGCCGGCAACACACATTGTATGCAGGTATGGGTAGCACTATGATTCTGGCAGTCCAGCAACAACAGCATTTACAAATATACTGGAGTGGAGATTGTCGCGCCTATTTATACACTGCAGGTAAATTGAGATTAGTTAGCAAAGATCATTCTTTGATACAGAAACTCAAAGACGACAATATTATTGATGATCAGGCGGCGGCTAAACATCCCCAGCGCCACTTAGTTACGTCATGTTTAGGAGGATCCCTTGCACAACCTGTGATCGACAATATAACGCTCATATTAGGTCTTAATGATTTGTTACTACTGTGCTCAGATGGTTTGTATAACGAGCTAAATTTGCAAGACATGCAGGCTATTATTAGCGAAAAAAAAGCATCTGAAACTAGGGTCAATGAATTAATTAAACAGGCAAATCAGCTAGGAGGAAAAGACAATATCTCAGCCATTTTGATTGCTCATCGGTGAGACCAAATTTAGCTAGTCATCTTCGCTATTTTTACCATTTAGCCATTATCATCGTGTTTTAATTGAACAAATTTAGCAAACTATGTAAGCATATTGATACAAATTTCGCTAAATCAAAAAAACAATCACTAAGTTATAACATTCAGTTTTTCAGCGCATTGTTGTAAGATTTAAATGATGTTTCAAGTAACTTTGTAGCTTTTGCAGCCCCTAATTTGCGATCAGTTTAGGCTCTCCCTCATTTGTTACTCAAAGAAGCATTCTTTAAATAATAATAACTGCATGTCGTTGAAGGTGTCGATTAAAACTCTGCTCACATTGCAAATTTTCTATACAACAATCAGGTAACACAATGTTTAAACCACTCTCTATGGTAGCTTTGCTATCATGTTTTGCGATTGGCTTTGCAAACGCAGCAATTAATCAAACAAAAGGCGATTTTGAAGATAAATTTCGTCAGCTAGATGAATCTCTTCCTACTCCCAATGTGTATCGCAACGCCGCAGGTGAACCCGGTCATGAATATTGGCAGCAGCAAGTAGATTACCAAATCAAGGCAAAATTAGATGAACAAAAGCGTCGAATTGAAGCCAGTGAACAAATCACTTACCACAACAATTCACCGGATACGTTAAAGTATTTGTGGATGCAATTAGAGCAGAATAAATTTCGCAACGACTCAATGTCGGCCATGACCACCACCTTTGGTGGTATTGGTAACCGTGGTCCAGCAACGGCATCTGCATCATCTGATAAACCCGCACAGCTTAGCTTAGGTGCACTGCGTCGCCAGCAATTTACCGATGACCACGACTTAGGCTTT
Source organism: Alteromonas sp. M12 (assembly GCF_037478005.1). NCBI lineage: Bacteria > Pseudomonadati > Pseudomonadota > Gammaproteobacteria > Alteromonadales > Alteromonadaceae > Alteromonas > Alteromonas sp. M12. Next base: position 4,657,001 of record NZ_CP144164.1, read on the forward strand.
GATATTCAGTCAGTGACCGACAGCAACGGTAACAAGCTCAAATTCACAATAGTGGGTACCAACATGCGTATCGACTTACCTCGTCACCTGAAGCCGGGTAAAAAAACCGTATTCAATATTGATTACGCGTTTAATATTGTCGAAGAAGATGCCGTAACAGCACGTTCAGGTTATGAACATTTCCCTGATGATGAGCGTGAAGGCGGAAATGATATTTTCTTATTAGCCCAATGGTTCCCGCGTTTACATGCTTATACCGATTACGAAGCGTGGACTAACCGAGAGTTCATTGGTCGAGGTGAATTTACCTTGGAGTTTGGTAACTACGAGGTGGAACTGACCGTACCTGCGGATCATATTGTCAGCGCCACTGGCGAGTTACAAAACCCCAAAAATGTACTCACATCTACCCAACGCAAACGTTTAAAGCAAGCTGAAGATGCAGAGCGTATCGTTTTCGTGGTGACGGCTGAAGAAGCGCTAGAAAACGAGAAAGAAGGCACAGACGCAACAAAAACATGGAAATTCAGTGCTAACAATGTACGTGATTTCGCATGGGCTTCGTCACGCAAATTCATGTGGGATGCCCGTGGCCACCAGCAAGGTGGAGATGATCAACCTTTAGTCATGGCGATGTCGTTTTACCCTAAAGAAGGCGGCAAATTATGGGAAAAGTATTCCACTGAATCAATCATCCAAACCTTAGAAGTCTACTCACGTTTTTCCTTTGATTATCCGTACCCCGTTGCACAATCAGTGAATGGTCCTGTAGGTGGAATGGAATATCCGATGATCACCTTTAACGGTCCTCGTACTGAATTGCAAAAAGATGGTAGCCGCACTTATTCGCAAGCTGAAAAGCGTTTCTTAATAGGCGTAGTTATCCATGAAATTGGTCATATTTATTTTCCAATGGTAGTCAATTCAGACGAACGTCAGTGGACTTGGATGGACGAAGGATTAAATAGCTTTTTAGACGGTGTAGCCGGTCGTGAATGGGATCCTAGTATTCCTTGGGGTGTTGAACCAAGAGATGTTGTGGATTACATGAAGTCATCAAATCAAGTACCCATTATGACTCAATCAGACAGCGTTTTACGACTAGGTCCTAATGCTTATACAAAGCCTGCCGCAGCCCTCAATATTCTGCGCGAAACTATCCTAGGCCGTGAATTATTCGACTTTGCATTTAAAGAGTATGCGCAACGTTGGAAGTATAAGCGCCCTACACCATCAGACTTTTTCCGCACTATGGAAGAAGCCTCTGGGGTTGATCTAGATTGGTTCTGGCGTGGTTGGTTTTACAGTACAGACCATGTTGATATCTCCATAGATAAAATCTATAAACTACGTTTAGACACCCATGATCCAGATATCGATTTTGCTCGTCAGCGCCAAGAAGAGTTGGATAAACCTGAATCGTTAACGGACATCCGTAACAAAGCGGAAGGACGCAAACTTTGGATTGAGCGTTTCCCTGATATTACCGATTTTTATGACGAGAATGATCGTTTCACGGTAACCAACAAAGAACGCAATGCTTATCAGAAGTTCTTAAGCAAACTCAAACCATGGGAAAAAACAGCCTTAGAACGCGCTGTGAAAGAAGACAAAAACTACTATGTATTGGACTTTTCCAATAAAGGTGGTCTAGTCATGCCAATTATACTGGAGCTAACCTTTGCTGACGGCAGTGTTGAAAATCAGTATATTCCAGCAGAAATCTGGCGTCGTACCCCTAAAGCGGTTAGCAAACTGATTATCACTGACAAAGACAAAGAGCTAGTTAGTGTGACTGTTGACCCCCACTGGGAAACAGCTGACGTGGATGTAAGCAACAACCATTATCCACCTAAAATTATTCCGTCGCGGATTGAAGCTTACAAGACCAAAAAGCGTAGCGGCAAGGTTTATCGGGACATTATGCAAGATATAAAAACCGAACTAAAAACCTATGATGAAGACGATATTGAAGAAGACGACAATAATTGATCATGAATAATTTAATCAAACTAGCTTTAGGGGCGCTGTTGTTAACAGCTTTTTCCCTAAGTGCACATCAACAAAAGACCGCGATAAGCACAGTGTTGTTTAATCCGCGCACTGAGAATATTGAAATCATGCACCGCTTTAGGGTTCATGATGCCGAGCATGCGGTAAAAGAAATATTTGGTAAAGACGCGGATATACTCGATTCAGAAAAGACTCAAAATGAGTTTAGCGACTATGTAAGCAAACGCTTTTACTTGTTTGATAGTCAGCAAAAAGCCTTGCCTCTAAAAGTGGTTGGTCATGAAATAGAGGGGAAGTTTTTCTGGGTTTATCAGGAAACCACACAGCCTGCTAAGTTAGAGAATCTGAGTATACGTCATGATGCCTTACGCGATTTATGGCCACAACAAGTCAACACGATTAATGTTGAAGGTAAAGGCGAACTGCAAACTCTGACCTTTGCAGACTCAGTGGAATTATTAAAAGTCAGCTTCCATTAAACTTTTCAATCAGCAGTAATAGACGTTTTTTAGAGTTCACAAAACACTAAGCTGAAATTGCTCTATTAACAAGCCCGTAAATATCAATTTTACGGGCTTTTTATTTACTTCTTCAAGACCAATCACCTTGCATGTTGACTGTGAATATTTTGCAAAGGTATTGAATCAAGTTCACAAAATTAAATTCGAAAAATCAAATTTCATCTTAAATTCATAAGGTTACAAGTTGGTAAAGGTTTTGCACCTACAGCTTCGTTGAATTAAAAAGAGGAAATATCATGTCGAACACAGTAAAAACAATTAATCCCTTTACTGAGCAGGTACTAGACGAGTTCCAACTTTTGAGCTTAGAAGAAGCAAATGCAGCCGTAGATAAAAGTCATGAGGCATTTTTATCTTGGCGAAACACACCTAAAGATCAACGTGCGGAACTGGTATTAAGCTTGGCCAGCACAATTCGCGAAAATAAAAGTGAATTGCTCAGATTAATGACCGCAGAAATGGGCAAAGTGCGCGCCCAGGGTGAACAAGAAATTGAACTTTGTGCAGGCATTTGTGAATACACTGCCACCGAAGCGATAAAAGCTCTGGAAGACGAAGAGCGGGAAATTGAAGGTGGCAAGGCGATAATCAGCTACCAACCTATAGGTGTTATTTTAGGTATTCAGCCATGGAATTTTCCTCTATATCAGGTCATTAGATACAGCATCAGCAACATTATGGCCGGCAACACCACAGTGATGAAACATGCTTCCAATGTATTTGGCATGGCTGTAGAAATTCAAAAGATGTACGAAAAAGCAGGCTTTCCAAAAAACGTTTATCAATCTCTCATCATCAAAGGGTCTATGGCAACCCAGCTTATTGAACACAGCAAAGTACGTGGTGTTACTTTTACAGGCAGTGACGGTGTAGGTAAAAAAGTAGCTGAAACAGCAGGTAAACATTCAAAGAAAACCGTCTTGGAATTAGGTAGTAACGATGCATATGTGATACTTGATGATGCCAATATTGAAACCGCGGTGCAAGCCTGTGTTCAGGGGCGAATGATCAACAATGGGGAAACCTGTGTAGCCGCCAAACGTTTCGTTGTTACTGAAGCGAAATATGACGAATTCAAACAAGCCTTCATTGACCAACTTAAAAATATGAAAATGGGTGATCCTAACGATAAAAAAACAGATTTAGGCCCTATGGCACGAGAAGATTTGCGAGACGAATTACATGAGCAAGTTAAAACGTCCATTGATAAAGGGGCAAAAGTTTTAATAGGTTGCGAAATCCCAGATATGACGGGTTATTTTTACCCACCGTCAGTTCTTGAAAATGTGCAATCAGGTATGCCCGCTTATGACGATGAGTTATTTGGTCCAGTTGCAGCGCTAATCAAAGTCAAAGATAACAAAGAAGCAATGGAAGTTGCCAATGACTCCAGATATGGCTTAGGCGGCGGTATCTTCTCAGAAGATGAAGACAAAGCGGTAAAACTAGCCGTTGAAGAATTTGATACCGGTATGGTTAATATCAACGGTTATGGATTAGCACAGCCCAATTTGCCTTTTGGTGGCGTGAAATCCAGTGGTTATGGCAGAGAACATGGTGGGTTTGGCATAACCGAATTCGTGAATATTAAATCGGTCGTAATCAATCAACAATAGAACCTAGTCACCTAAACTGCGGATTGAATGTAAAATCCATTGAAATCTAAAAGAGTCGGTATTTTATCGGCTCTTTTTTTATGCAATTAGATTGTTAAGACAAAGAAGGCAATCGTAGGATATTAAAGGTGAGACGCCCTTCGTCTTGCAAAGAAGGTAAAACAAAGGTGACTGATGATTAGCGTTTTTGTCGATTAAAACCAAGCGAAAACTCGCAGGTAGGAATCAAAATTAGGCTGATGAGGGACGCTAAGCTGAAGTTAAGTGTGGTCGACATTGGCAATTGCCTTTTCCAAATTGGATAGCAATAGAAGCCAATGCCGACCTAATCTGAACGATTAATTTTGGTGAGTACCGCGCACTGGATAATTTTTGTTGAGTGCGAACTCAAGTCCACTAACGAACTGTTCCAGATCTGGACGAATGAAAGGTGCATTTGCAATCTCAATCATCACGGTTTCACCTTTTGGATTGACTACAAACAAGCCAGGCTCTGGAAAAGCATGGTCGGTTTCAGAGTCACTCATAGGATCTGAAATGTATAACCCCAGTGCATGCATTTGAGTTAAGGTTAAACCAGTAACAACCGGAAAATTAACATCTAATCCTTTATCTTTCATCTTGTCTAATTGCTCTGGTGTATCAGCAGAAACGGCAACTACGTCGATGTTCAAGGATTTTAGTTTTTCTGTATATTCGGTAAGTGAATTTAGATATTTGAGGCAAATCGGACAATGATACCCGCGGTAAACAACAACCAAAGACCACTTGTCTTTATCCTCACCAAGGTGTGCTGCATCCGAAAGACTTGCTAAATTGCCGTTAGTATCTGTGATTTGTATTGTTGGAAATTTTTCGCCTGCTAAAAGTTTAGTATTCTTCATTCTATACCTCCATAAAAACGGTTAGCTCAACAGTGTCCTGTATTATTATTCTGTTTAACCAACCTAACCTAAATAATGATTTGTTTACGGTTTGTATGTAGCAAACTTCTTACCAGCTAAACTAAGTGGCTGTTTTAACACTAAAAACATAGATTAATCCATACATGAGCGGAATATTGCAGCTGGAAACTGTGAAAGAATTGCATTAGTAATTGAATCATCTTCAATTTGCTTTGCTTGCCCCCTGATTATCCTTTATACCCTGAATACTCGGTTAGGTGTCGGACGCTGTAGATTCTACCTTGTGCAAATATTCAACGTACTCTTGTGCGCTATCGTTTGGCATTTGAGTTTGCATTAAGCTTATCAACAAGCGAATATTTTGGCTCAAGTCAGGATAGTCTTGCTCTGGATGACGTTGCGTCACATCTATAGCGCGTTTCAGTGAGTTGATAGCATCTATCGGTAGATTATTGCTTCGCTCAAAGTCTGAAAATTGGGTATGCAGAAAATACAGCGAGCCGTTTTTTGCGGTTACATCATATGGCGTCTTAGCATCAAAATTGTGCCATTTAGTTAGCACTAACCGGTAGAGATGTTGCGCTTCGTCTTGGGCATCAGCGGCAAGATAGCGCAGGGCTAATTTATGATATTCATATAACGTATTTGGACTGAGTTCACCGTACTTATCAGCCATGCCATCGATAGCCTCTTGCGCCAATAATATCGCCTCTTGGTGCATCGACAGATTTGACAAGGTTTCGGCTTTAAATGATTTAGTATTAATAATGTCAATGTGATTAGCACCGACAATCGCGGGCAATGTCTGTAAAGAATGATTGAGAATCTCGAGTGTTTCAGCAAAGTACCCTTCTGAGCTAAGTATCTTTGCGTTTAAGAATTGTGCTCTGTGAGTATCTTGATGCTCAAGCCCTAACATTTCGGTAGTTAGGGAAAGTAGCTCTTCTGTGTAGGGTTTACTCAAATTAAACCTATCTTTTTCAATGTAATGAAAGCTGAGTCTTTCCAGTACATATATAACCAGCGTATGTTTACTACCTAAACTTGCTTTTGCTAAAGACAAGGCTTGTTTAAAATAATCAATAGAGGCCTCATTATCACCGTAGCGTAAATAGTTGTTTCCTAGACTTGCTAAGGCCAGCACTACCATGAGGTGTTTTTCACCCAAATATTGTTTTGCATCTTCAAGCACTTGCAAATGCATATCTATCGCTTTTTCAACCTCGCCCGTATCACTGTAATAACCGCCTAAATTTAGTGTATAGCCTATCGTGTGTCGGTGGTGTTCTCCGTAAAGTGTCCGAGCCTGAGCGACAATTGATTCAAGTATCTCACCTCGCTTTTCTGGCAAATCTGCACGACTATAGGCCGAATTCAGTGCGTTGAGTGTTGAAATATGAAGTTCAATATCCTGAGCAGGGTATTGATTGTAAATTGCGTCAGCCATTTGCAACTGCTCTGTGGCTTCTTGTATCTTGCCGATTTGCCAATACATTTCGCCAATCACGTAGCGCAATTGAGCAAGTACCATGGGTTGCTGTGCGAGTTTGGTTTGCTCAGGATTACTCAGCTTTTCTTTTGCCGATTCCACCATATCAAACACAGTCACTTCATTTCCTTGTGCCCTATCGGGATCAATACCTTTAAACATTTCGGTAATAAAATCGGTGACAGCCTGTGCTTTTTGCTGTTCTGTTTGCGCGGTATCACGCTCTTGTTGCGCAATGTCACGCTGTTGTTTCACTTGTTCAGATTGATACCAAATCGCCGCGCTCGCAGTTATCAACGAAATTGATAGTCCGAATCCCATCGCCGACGCTATCGCATTGCGCTGCAAAAACAACGACGTTCTATGCATCCAACCGATAGCATGAGCTCGAACAGGATATTGATTTAAAAAACGTGCTATATCTGCTGCAAAATCCGCTGCCGAGCTATATCTGTCCTGACTTTTCCCTTGTAGGGCCTTATCTACTATCGCGTCTAGGTCTGTGCTTATAGAACTCGCTGTATTTTTGTAAAAGTCATTCTCGTTGTTTTTAGCGCGAACACTTGCACGGGTTAGTGCTTGGGATTGAATATATGCCAGCACCTCTTCTTTGCTGAGGTTTTGCTGTTGGGATACGATGCTCCCCGTCAGTATTTTATATAGCACCGCCCCCAACGAATAAATATCCGAAGAGACACTTATGGCTTCTCCTAAAATTTGCTCAGGGCTTGCATATTGGATAGTTAACAAACGAGGTCCCGAAGAATTCATTTCTCTTTGGGTTAATAAGTAGGAAATACCAAAATCCATCACTTTGGGCTCACCATCCTGATTGACTAGGATATTTTCAGGCTTAATATCACAATGCACCACTAAGTTTTGATGGGCGTATTGAATCGCTTCACATACCTTTACGAACAGTTTAAGTCGTTGTTTCACGCTCAGTCGATGCTGTTCGCAGTACTGATCAATGGGCAGGCCTTCAACATACTCCATCACTAGGAAAGGAGTGCCCGACGCGGTCGTGCCACCATCTAATAGGTGTGTTATGTTGTTATGCTCTAGATTAGCCAGTATTTGTCGCTCTTCGATAAAGCGTGTTAACAAATATTCACTGGTGGTCAAGGATTTAATGAGTTTTACGGCGACTTTCTTTTCATAGAGGTTATCGGCTCGCTCACCTATATACACCGCCCCCATACCACCTGTTTTCAGCCTTTTGGTAAGCTTGTAAACCCCCGCCATAGTGCCACTTAAATCTTGCTCAGCGTCAAACACATTTTGAGTTGCGCTCTGAACAATTTTACCAAGCCCTTGGGTTTCGTCTGCGTGCTCTAATAGACCCATTATGGCCTGTTGAATATCAATTTGGTCTGGGAAAGTTTGAGTGATGAAATCTCGTCTTGTTTCAGCGGGTAGTTCAAGTGCCTTATGAAAATATTCTTCAATAATGGGTAGATCGTTATTATCCATAAATTGTCTCTACTTGATATATTTTCGCTAAACTCGGCGAACATAAGCGGCCCAACTTGCCAATCCCAAAATTTTTTCTATGGCATTTGAGGAGACAATAAAAAGCTTTACCAATAATGCGATGAAGGTTTACGTCATCTCTTTACAAATCCACGCCTTCGAAAACTTCAATTCACGTTCCACGGTTCTGACTGAAAGTGCGTACAAATCAGCAATCTGTTGAATACTTAATCCGGCAAATGTCTCTAACTCAAGAATATTCGCCTTGCGATTATCAAGCTTCACCAGCCCCTCTAGAGCACTATTGAGAGACAGAAATTGGGTTACATCCTGTTTAGCGCTTAAAAACTCGGTGTTTAGGGTGATTTTCATGCCGTTAGCACCCCGTTTTAAGCGGCCAATGCTGCGCGCATGGTCAACTAAAATGCGACGCATTGTTCTACTGGCCAAACTATAGAAGTGTTGCCGGTCGGCAAAGCTGACATCAGCATCGAATAAGCTCAAAAAGACTTCGTTGACCAGTGCCGCGGTTTCGAGAGTGTGGCCAGGGCGTTCTTGGCGCATATGAGCTTTTGCACGCCTTTTTAGCTCTGCGTACACAATACTACTGACCTCAGACAGGGCGTTTTCATCGCCCTCCTGCCATTGGTATAGAAGCTCAGTTATATTGCCCTTGTGAAGTGCCACTGGCATATCAATTCACCCATGTGAAGAATCTATTTCCAGAAAAGCGATAACGCTTTAACCCTGTCTACTTTGTGCCCAAAAATCGCGTTAAATACAGGCAAATAGCTGTTCAAATATACTCCCATTGTTTTACGTTAAGCAAATATATCTGTGTTCTCATCGTCAAGATGTGATTCGCTTTCACTTTCCTTGCTCTCACTTTTCTGGCCGCTTTTCAAAAAAATAGATAATTAATTCATTCGTTTAAAAATATTTTGTCGTTTTCGAAATTGACTAGCGCTTATAGATATAGGACGCCTGAAAATAACCAGAGGCAAGCATCAAGCCCCTTGTTTGAAAGACTAGAAGGCAATTCGTAAACCTTATTGTAAAAGGGAGAACGCGATGACACATGTTAGAGAGTATGACAACGGTGCTAAAGATAAGACTTTTTCATTGAATGCATTGCAAAAAATCCAGCGGCTAGCGCTTAAATTTTGCTGCACAGCGTTACCACCAATAGGACTCAAAGTGGCGCTTTACCACTTCACGAATACACGCAAACGCCGCCCGTATAATTTGCTGGATTTACCGCCTCAATTGCAGTCTCGAAAAATAGCTTATCGTAATGGACACATTGTAACTCACAGTTGGGGTCATGGAGAAAAAATTGTATATCTGGTGCATGGCTGGGAGAGTAACTCAAATGTGATGAAAGCCTTTATCTCGCCGCTGATACAACAAGGGTATAAGGTTGTAGCCTTCGACATGCCGGCCCATGGACTGTCAAGCAATCAAGCTACTCACTTAGGTGATTTTTCTGCCACCTTAGAGTTTGTGATTTCCATATACGGAAAACCATTTGGCATAGTGGCGCACTCGTTTGGCGGCACTGCTAGCGTCTTGTTGTTGCGCGCACAAACCTGGTTACTGCCTAGTAAGCTTTGTTTGATCGCGCCAATGAAATCCCTAGATAGCCATCTGCAAGTATTCAATACCATCACCGGATTACCCGAAGCCATCATGGATAAGCTTCTAACAAAACTGAAAAAACGATACGCGTTGGAAGCAAAAAAGACAGACATTACCCGTTTAATTCAGTCTGTGCCGGTTCCCGGTTTACTCATCCACGATAAAGATGATCGACTCATTCCAATAGAAGTAGGTGACCAATTGGCAAAGGCCTGGGATGGCTCTCGATATATCAAAACTCAAAGCCTAGGCCATCGCAATATTTTAAAAGATCCATTCGTTATTCAGCAGGTGACTGATTACATATTAGACCGTCATCGAAGCTAACTCATCTTCAGTTTCGACTGCAAATGAGCGAACTTAAGACAAAAGATTAAAAAAATTAGACAGGTCGTGTCGTTTTTGTGCACTCAGGACGCTTAGTTAAATAGCGACCGAAAATACAGCGCTGAGATAGGCATATTTATCAATTAAATTGATTAAGAGACTAAGATTATGACTTCCAACAATAATACATCCTCATATACAACTCGCTACTTCGCTTGGGTCATCGAAAAGCCCAAACGGGTAATCTTAATCTCACTTATATTTATCCTCACGATGGGCTTTGGAATTAGCAAAGTGCATAAAGAATCTTCGGTAGATGCATTCGTACCACAGGATCATCCAGCTGCCTACGCGAGAGACCGAGCTGCCGAAATATTCGGATTAGAAGATCCTATTGTAGTGGGTTTAGTTGCTGCCAAAAATAGGTCTGCGTTTACGCCTGAAAATATCGAAACACTACGCCGAATTGAGAGCAGAGCCCGAGCACTAAGTAATGTTAAAAAACATAATTTTATTAGTATCTTAAATGAAAGCGCGATACGTGGTGAACAGGGTGACCTGCTTGTTGAAGCTATTGTCCCGTCAGGCCCTTTAACCATGGATGCAGCAAAGCAAGCCTTTGTGCGCCTCAATAGTATGAGCATGATGAAAGGACTATTGGCGTCGAAAAATGGCGATACATTAACTCTAATTATCCCAGTGTATGATGCTAATCATGCCACTGAAACCTATCGTCAAGTATTGGCAATTGCGAATAGTGAATCGACCTCATCAATCACTATACATGTTACCGGCGTAGCCTCAATGAACGGACGCTTGGCGCAAATGGTCACAAGCGATACACGGTTGTTTATACCTGTCGCAGTGACAGTCGCCATGCTCATAGTTTGGTTGGCACTGCGCAATCTACGTGGGTTAATTGGCCCGTTTTACGTGATCGCTGGCTCTGCCGCTACAACAATTGGCTTTATGGGTTGGATGGGGGCGCAGTATTATTTAATCACAACCGCTTTGCCGGTAATTATCATGGCCATCGCCATTGCTGATAGTCTGCATATATCAACCCTGTTTTTGCATAAGTGTCGTACAAATTGGCACAAAACCCGTCAGCAAAATTTGCTTGATGCCCTCAATCATACTTATTTACCAATTACACTCACGACTGTCACTACTGTGGCTGGTTTCTGCGGCTTAGCGCTAGGTTCAACTATGCAGCCCATCGCTGAATTTGGCCGGATGGCTGCTCTTGGTGCAATCATGGCGTGGCTGCTAAGTATCAGCGCGTTACCTGCAATTATGGCTTTAAGCAAGCTACAGGCAAAAGAAAACCAAGTAAAAAGCCAATTTACCTTTGTTGATGCCTGTTTGAAAAATGTCACTCAACAAGCGACTCAAAAACCTGCAACCACAGCGAGTGTATTGGCAGTATTGACGTTGGTTATGGGATATTTTGCATTGCAGGCAAATTTTGATTACCAACGTCAAAATTATTTTCAAGAAAATGAGCAAGTGCGTATCGCTGATATCACCTTAAATGAGCGTTTATCGGGCTTGAATTTTTTAGATGTAGTGGTCTCTGGTAGCGCCTCAAACGATTTGATAACACCTGATGCGATGAAAGCGATCGCGCGCTTGCAAGCACAGTTGAATGCGCAGGCATTTGTAGCAAAAACAACCTCGGTTGCTGACTACATGACACTCATGCATAACGTTCTCACCGATGAGCCGATTGGTAGTTTTCCGAGTAAGCAAAATGCCCCTGCACAATATATGTTTTTATATGAATCATCGGGCGACCCCGGCGATTTTGATGAGGAGATAGATTTAAACTATCAACACGCTCTCATCCGCGCGCAGCTGAGCACAGATCGTTTTAGTAATGTAAAAAATACCGTGCAAAACTTCGAAAACATTGCCAAACGATGGTCTTTAGAAACAGGTTTAGAAGCAAGTGTTAGCGGCAGAGTGGCAGTCAACGTTGGCTGGATGTCGCTGTTAGCAGAGTCACATTTTGTCGGGCTTGGACTGGCGATTTTATTTGTTTTTATGTCTGCTTTGATAATGTTTCGCTCATTTTTCAAAGCACTGCTGAGTTTAGTGCCGGTTATCACTGGCGTCTTGTTTACGTACGCGGCTATGGGCGCACTTAACATCGATATTGCACCAGCTACATCTATGACAGCCGCCATTTCTACCGGCCTAGGTGTCGACTTCGCCATTCACTTAATTTACAGCGTCAATCAAGCCAGACAACAAAACACATCTATAGAGGATGCATTCTCAGGGAATTATTTAATCGTCGCCAGAGCCTGTTTATTTTCTGCTCTCGCCCTTGCCGTTGCACTTGGCGTTGTTTGTTTAAGCTCTGCGCCACCTCTGCAATGGTTTGGCGCGTTAGTTGCCATGGCAGCTTTAGGCAGTCTTATGGGCGCGATATTTGTCATCCCTGCACTTTATGCATTGTTCACAAAGCACGCCCTATTACCCAAATTTAAAGGAGCATACTAATGAAATACTTACAAAAATTGGTAGTCATATCACTTTTATCTTTGCTGTTAATGCCCATCCATGAGGGGAACGCCAGCACTAAAATGAGTGCAATTGAGCTTGCTGAAAAAGTGGCTAATCGCTCGTCAAATAAAAGCAGAGTAGGGTTTATGCATTTTACTATGCGTAACAATGCAGGTTCTGAGCGTAAACGCTCAGCCTTGGTAGTCCACTCTCAAGTGCCAGAAAGAACCAAAATAGGTATTTATTTTACCGAACCTGCAGGGCTGCGTGACACTAGCTTTTTAAGTCATGACAACAGCGCGAGTCAGGACCAAAACTGGCTCTACTTACCTGCCACTGATCGAGTACGAAAACTTCCCTCTTCGAGCCGCGGAGACTACTTCATGGGCACCGATTTGAGTTATGGCGACATTAAAGACAACTTTAAGTTTGCACTGGAAGATTGGGACTTCAGTTTAGGAGAGTCGACAGTGGAAAACGGTAAGACCTATTACCAACTCAAAGGAGTACCCAAAAACGAGCTGATAAAAGCTGAAATTGGCTACGCTAGTTTTAGAGCAAAGATTGATTCTCAAACCTGGTTTCCCATCAAGATAGAATATACGGATAGCGACAATGCGCCCCTAAAAGAGGTAAATGTTGTTGCCCTCGATATTATCGATGAAACCTGGACTGCAACACATTTTACGATTGACAATTCCCAACTCCAACATCAAACCGAAATTATCATAAGCGATATGCGGGCGGTTACTCAGGTGCCTACCTACTTGCTCACTGCCGATGAGTTAGCCTATGGAGCACCACTTATGCTACTCGAAGATAAAAGTTGAGCTTCAGCATGAACAGCATTTTTTTGCGAGCAAACAATAATCTGCTTAAAGCCAGCCTGGTTTTGCTGAGCATTTTTGTTTGCCAGATAAATTTGGCCTTTGCGCAATCTGTTTCGAGCATAATAAAAGTCGAATACCGCTTAGGTTTAAATCTGAATGACGCTGAGCTACAACATGCGAGATTAAGTATAAGCGCTGATACACGCTATCGTATTAACCGAAACTGGAGCATATACCTTGATCTACGAGGTGAAGCAGCAGATGACGACGTTGGCTTAGGCACGGTAAATACCTACTCATCGCTTAGCAAGCCTTTGCTCGATGGTAAACATACACGTTTCGAGGTAGACCGTGCATTTGTGCAATGGCGCGAGCGTGCTCATACGCTTACTCTGGGTAAGCAAGTTACTCCTTGGGGAGTGTTAGATGGTATTCAAATTACCGATCGCTTTGACCCAGTGCGGCGCCGCGATTTTGTGCTGACCGATGTTAGACCCCAACGCATTGCTCGGTGGGGAGCTCGCTGGCGCAATACTCTGGGGAAATTTAAACTAGATGCTTCATTTGCCTTGGATGGCACAGTTTCCCAGCAGGCAGAAATCAACACGCTATTTTTTACTCATTCGACTCGCTTTACGGGAGGCATAAATCTATCCTCGACACCGATTGCGATGATCGCTGAACAGCGCAATACCAGCCTCGAGCAATCCACTTTCGGAATGCGTGCTTCTCGTCCACTTGGTTCTGGCGAGCTTTCGTTGTTGACGTTTCGAGGACCGGATACAGATCCCCTTCTAACTTTAGTACAGCAACCATTAATTAATCAGCCCGCAACGGTTACCCTAACATATCAGCGAAGAACTCTTTATGGCGCAACCTATGATCTAAGTTTGGGAGAAACGGTGCTACGCGGTGAAATTGCCTACATTCCTGATCAATCTATCAATATTATTAGTGAAATTCCGCTGCAATCTGCACGGGCAAAACGCCTGTTAGCAGGCGTAGGGCTTGATTGGAACGCACCCGCTCAGTGGTTTGTTAATGGGCAGCTTGCTATCGATTATGTAAATGGCGAAGACTTCAGTTTAGTACGCCCAGCAACCGATACCATCTTGACCTTACGGGCGCAACGTACCTTTATAAATGGACGTTTGCTCTTTAAGGGGGAATTAATTGGCACCCTTAATGAAAAAGACGGGGTGTTGCGGCCTGAGCTAGCATACGATTATTCTGACAGACTCAAACTCCGTTCAGGTATCGACTACTTATTTGGTGATGAAAACAGTCAATTTGGCCAATTTAGAGACAATTCAAGATTTTGGTTTGCAGCAACTTATACCTTTTGAAACTGCAGACTTAAAAAACCGAAACCAAGACCCTATTGTGCAGCTGAGCGTAGTGGTGTATTGATTAAAATTTATGCCGTATTTATATATTAGGCACCTCCTTATAAACAACTCACAAATGAGAATCATTATCAAAAACAATTGCTTTTGCTACTTTGACTGACTTATAGTGAGTAGCCGCCTTTCGTTGTTGTCAGCAAATTAATTTAGTTCCTGTACGTGGCTTTAGCTATATTTTTTAGGGTTTATTTACATTGCTAAATGTATGTTTAGGGAGATATTTTTGAATTCATATAAATTTTATTGGTGCTGTCTTTTGCTCTGTTTTAGCGTATTTCCATCGACCGCAAAACAGGTTGTGAATGTGGTTGTAGATCAAGTTAAACCTCAGCAGCTCACACCTATAGTCACCCTAACAGGCTCATTAAAAGCACAGCGTCATGCTAACCTTTCAGTGTTAACCGATGGAATTGTCACCCATATTTACGCTGAAACTGGTGAAAAAGTGCAGCAAGGTGAAGCGTTACTTAACTTAGATTCAGCTCTAGTAAAAGCACAATTACAAGCAAATAAAGCCGCATTGGCGCGAGAGCAAGTGGCCGTTGATAATGCCCAACGACGCCTTACCGAGGCACAGTCTTTATTCGACAAAAAGTTATTTGCGCAAACCGAACTTGCTGACCGTGAAACAGCATTAAACAGTGCTAAAGCAAGTTTACTCGAAGCACAGGCAAATCAGTTTTATCAACAGCAACTATTAAATCACCACCAATTATTAGCCCCTTTTAACGGCATTATCGCCGAACGTATGGTTGATGTGGGTGAATGGGTAACCCGAGGTCAAAGTGTTTTTGAACTGGTTAGCAATGAACAATTGTGGCTTGATTTATACATGCCGCAAGAACATTTTAATGGGGTTGATGTGAATAGTACGGTTAAGGTGTATTTATCATCAAAACCCGAAAAAACTTTTAGCGCAACAGTGGTAACGAAGGTGCCTGTAGTGAACACCAATAATCGCAGTTTTTTACTGCGCTTAGCGCTAGATAACGCTTCTGACCTGCAGGTGGGTTTATCAGCAAGTGCAGATATTCCACTAGTTCAAAGCGCGCAAGAAAGTGTGGTGATTGAGCGAGACGCCTTATTACGTCACCCGGACGGTGGTTTTAGCGTATTTATAGAACATGATGGAGTTGCACACAGACAGAATGTCAAAATAGGCGCTCGAATGAACGGCAAGGTTGAAATTACACAAGGGTTGAAAGCGGAACAATGGGTGGTCACCCAAGGTAATGAGTTGCTTCAAGATGGACAATCGGTAAATGTAGTGTCTAGATTGGGAGAGAAATAATGTTACAGGGCGCCGTTAAACACGGGGTTTTAGTCGCTGTAACCGTGATGATTTTTTGTATCTTAGGGATTGTTGCCGCATTTAAAATTCCGGTTCAAATGATCCCCGATCTCGATGTTCGTACCATCACTGTGGTTACTCAATGGGCTGGTGCTACTCCGCAAGATGTAGAAAATGAAATACTTATCGAGCAAGAGCGTTATTTACGTTCGCTACCTAACTTAAAACGCATGTCGAGCTACGCGACAACGGGTGAAGCCGAGGTTGAATTAGAGTTCCCATTTGGCGCGGATGTTAATGAAGCTCTGATCAATGTCAGTAACGCGTTAGCGCAAGTGCCTAACTACCCTGAAAACGTAGACCAACCCGTTCTGTATAGCAGCTCTTTCTCGTCAAACGCCTTTATGTTTTTCACTTTAAAGCCTTTAGCCGGTAATCCGCTGCAAATAGATATTGATATGTTACGGGATTTTGCCCAAGACAATGTCCGCCCTCAAATGGAGCGCGTTACCGGAATATCCAAAGTAGATGTACGTGGGGGCGCTTTATATCAAGTACAAATACTTGTTGACCAACAAAAGCTTGCCAGTAGAAATATCAGTTTAATCAATGTCCGAGATGCAATTCGAAGTCGAAATTTAGATGCCTCTGCCGGTGATATTGATAGCGGTAAGCGACGGTATTTATTGCGCATGGTTGGGCGCTTTCAATCGGCACAAGAGCTTGAAGAATTAGTAATTGAACAGCAGCAGGGTAACACCGTAAAACTAAAAGATGTTGCCACTGTGAAACTTGATCATTATGAGTTACGTAATATCGATTATAACGATGGTGAACGCAGCCTAATGCTATCTGTGCGCCGTGAAAGTGGCTCAAACGTTATGGCTATCAAAGATCAGTTGATGCAAGTCGTGGAAAGACTGAATCGTGATTTACTGGAAACCAATGGATTGCAACTAACCTTATTGAGTGATGACGTTCGATATGTAAAAAGCTCGGTTAAAAATGTATGGACCAACCTCGCGTTAGGGGCGTTATTGGCAACGTTGGTGATGTTTGCGTTTTTAAAAAGCCCCCGCTCTACTCTAATCGGAGTAATGGGCGTACCTATTTGTACCATTGCCGCCTTTTTAGGTTTGTTATTGTTTGATCGAACCATCAATGTCATTTCATTAGCAGGTGTCGCCTTTGCCATAGGTATGACAGTTGATAATACCATTGTGGTATTGGAAAACATTGAACAAGCTAAACGTCGAGGGTTATCAAAACTGCAAGCGGCAATGACAGGTGTGCAAGAAGTTTGGCCAGCGGTATTAGCTTCCACATTAACCACTGTATTAGTTTTTGCCCCCATTTTATTTATTGTACAAGAAGCAGGACAACTCTATTCAGATGTTGCCATTGCTATTTCAGCGGCGATTATTGCCTCTATGTTAGTAGCATTATTTGTGGTTCCAGCGGCGTCAGCTAAATTTGCTACACAAGAGTCGAAAACCTCTATCATGGCTGCTCCTATGGGTTTACCCCGTTTCATTTCTCGTTTTCTGGCATCTAAGGGACAGCGCTTAATTTGCGTGGCACTGGCAGTGGTGGGCTTGCTCGGTGGCGCATGGCTGTTGATGCCTGAGGCTGAATATTTGCCCGAGGGAGAAGAGCCCAAAGCATTTTCCATGATGATTGCACCGCCAGGGTATAACTTGAGTCATATGCAAAAAATTGGTGATGAGCTATTAACCTATTTTAATGCACATTTAAACGCACCGAAAAGTGACTTTGAGCAAGGAAAAACCAATTTACCTTCCTTAAAGTATTACTCTATGTCGATAGGTGTGGGCAATATTTGGTTTTTAAGTGAACCCAATGATCCTGCCTATATTGATGAAATGATGGCAGCAATAACTGACAAGTTCAAAAGTTATCCGGGCATGCGCGCATTTTCCTCTCGTGGTTCGATAATCTCCAGTAACGATGGCGGCACGCGCGCCGTTGCGCTAGATATTAGTGGCACTGAACAAGTTGATTTATATCGCGCCGCCGATGCCATCTATCGCTTAGCAAGCGAAGTATTTGATAACCCACAAATTGACTCTGAACCTTCATCGTTAACCCTCGACCAGCCTTTAATTGAAATTCAGCCGCGTTGGCAGCGTCTTGCTGAAGTTGATATGTCGGCCGATGAATTAGGTTATACAGTGGCAGCATTAAGTGATGGTGCCTATGTTGATGAACTGATTTTAGACGACGATAAAGTGGATATTTTTATATTTTCAGAAGCAGGTAATCAGCAATCGCTAGCTGGTTTAGAGCAAGCACCAGTGGTGACTAAGCAGGGAATATTACCGTTAAACGCATTGGCAAATCTAAACGAAAAAGCAGACAGTGATAGTCTCCGTCGCATAGATGGCCGTCGTACCGTAACGGTTTATATTATTCCGCCGCGAGATATCGCTCTTGAACGGGCCCAACAATTAGTGCGAGAACAACTGCTACCGCAACTACAACAACAAGGCGATTTGCGGCCCGGTGTGAATATTAGTATAGGTGGTGCCGCTGATCAGCTTGAAAAAACACGTGACGCATTGAGCAGTAATTTTATTGTCGCGTTGGCTCTGTGTTATTTGCTGCTAGTGGCTATTTTTAAACATTGGGGGCAACCGTTATTTATTATGGCTACCGTGCCATTGGGAATGGCCGGCGGCTTACTTGGCTTAGTGATGACCAATGGAATTGGTTCATTGACCGGCGGTTTTCATCAACCCTTTGATATGATCACTATGTTAGGTTTCTTAATTTTATTAGGCACTGTGGTCAATAACCCTATTTTAATTGTTGATCAGAGTCGTCGAAATTTATCTGCAGGGCTTAAACCTTATCAGGCCGTAATTGGTGCACTAGAAACAAGACTAAAGCCGATTATCATGTCGACTATGACAACCCTTTGTGGATTAGCGCCCTTAGTGTTTATTCCTGGCGAAGGCTCTGAGTTGTATCGCGGTGTGGGAATCATTGTGTTAGGCGGTATTACGGTCTCTACGCTTATTAGCTTAACGGTATTACCCGCCTTGTTATTAATCTTCTATAAAGAAGATTAGCTTTTGTTGTTTTAGCCAAAGAATAGTGCGCTGAGTGTTAACCCAGCGCCTTGTTAATACTTAAAGGGCGTTAACAAAAGCCGTTACAGTGTTTGTCAGCTCTTGGTCTTTTTCAGTACTTAATTTTCCGTCTACATAGTGCTCATAAAAGCTACCTAGGCTAAACGAACCTTTAACATCCGCTCCCCAAAACGGTAATAATTGCGCTAATGTTTGAATGTTAGTTGCGCCACCTCTAGGTCCTGGTGAAGTGCTAAGTAACAATACCGGCTTATTGGTCGCAAACATTGGATTTTGTAAATCACCTAAACGGGAAACCCAATCAATTAAATTTTTAAACTCTGCAGGTATTGACCCGTTATGTTCTGGAGAAGAAATAATAAAAGCATCATATTCAGCGAACAGCGCTCGTACTTGCTTAGCCGTTTCTGGATAACCTTCACCTTGCTCTCGATCTAAACTAAAAAAAGGCATTGGATAGTCTCGAATATCCAGCATAGCAACTTCATGCCCTTCGATTTTGCTCGACGCCAACTCTAATAACGTTCGGTTAATTGAGTTTTTACTGTTACTTGCTGATACGGTAAGTATTTTTTTCATGGTTTCAAAGTCCTAAATTGTATTCGGTTGATTGTTAAATGAGAGGTAACTTTTGGCTGTTCTCAAAGCAGATTTAATCTTCGTTAGATTAAGTGCTGTTAATTAGCCTTATTTAAATAAATCAGTGATAAATGCACTTCATCACTTAGCGCAGTAAAATCTAAGTTTTCATCACGAATTAAATCGCCATCTTTTACTTCAATCCCATTTAAGATCCCTTCACCACCGGTGACATAAGCCATGAACGCCCCTTCATGGGTGACATTCTTATGTTTACTTAGTAAACCAATTTCAATAATAGTCTGGCTATCCAGTGTGACGTTTTGCGATTTATCACCACCATAAACAGGGGTCATTTCATCTTTTTTAAGATCATAAAATTTGTAACTTGCTGGTTCGCCGCTCGTTTCAGGTAAAGCCCATATTTGCAGCATTCTGTTTTCAGAATTATCTGGATTGACTTCATTGTGAACAAAACCTTCTCCACCAGCACGTTGAGCTTGTACTTGATTGGCTTGCATAGACTTGCCGTTTTGCAAAGAGCCTTGGTGCTCTATTCGGCCTTCTAACATGACCGTAATAACATCAAGCTCCTTATGGGGATGCATGCGAGTTTCACCTTTAGGTAAAAAGCGCGCATCAGCCAAATAAACAAAGCTACCCAGTCCATTCCATGTATCGTTTTGTCCGCCAACTTTGTTATCAACAACCAAACGAGTTTCTCTTAATCCTGCAAACCCACCTCGGTGTAATACGTCTCTATGTAATAATTCCATTCTAATTTCCTCTGTCTGTAACTAGTTGATAATACAAATCAACTTAATGTTTTGTTTTTTCGAACTGTAAAGCTATTCTATAACCGTAATGAACAATTAAAAATAAAGTAAAATTGACAAATATGTTCGAATTTACTGAACAATAAGATTCATAGGTGGACGAGTGAAATTATCTTTAGAGGCGTGTGAAGTGTTAGATGCAATAGATAGCAAAGGCAGCTTTGCCGCCGCAGCAGCAGCTTTATATCGCGTGCCATCGACAATTACATATACCGTACAAAAATTAGAAGAAGACTTGGGGATCATAATCTATCGCCGAGAAGGTCGAAGATCCATATTAACACCTGCAGGAAAGGTGCTGCTCGAACAAGGCCGAGAATTACTGAAAGCTGCTCAAAGTATTGTAGAAACAGCCAAGCAAGTAGACAGCGGTTGGGAATCTCACATCAATATAGCAGTGGATACGATTTATGATATTGATGAGTTATACAACCTAATTGAAGAGTTTTATAAGCTTAAAACCGGTGTCGAAGTTAATATCACTGAAGAAGTATTAGCCGGAAATTGGGAAGCCGTTGTCGAAAATAGAGCTGACCTAGTTATCGGTGCACCTTATCCTGGAATAAACACTCAAGGGATTAATTTTGAAGAAATTGGCGTAGTAGATTGGCAATTTGTGGTAAGTAAAGAACACCCTTTACTTGAATACGACCTACCTTTAACAGAAGAAGATACCAAACCATTTCATTCCATTATTATTAAAGATTCGTCTATAAGATCCCCCGCAATTTCCCATAGGATATTTGAAAAACAAAGCGTTTTACGCGTAGCTTCGTTAGAGCAAAAGATATCAGCTCAAATTAGAGGACTGGGCATCGGTTTTTTACCCACACACCGAATTATTAAGCAACTGGAAGCGGGCGAGTTAGTTTCCCTACCAATCGCTAAAGATGCACCGGTAACGCCCGTATTCATGGGTTGGAGAATAAATAACAAAGGTAGGGCAATAAGGTGGTTCATCGATAAATTCCGAGACTGTCATAAATAATGTTCAATTAGAACATCACCTACAATAATCTACAGGCCTATGCACGACGTCGACGTTATACTCGGGAGCGCCGCCAAGCTAAAATCCGGATTACAAGCGCAGCAGTCCCCAAATAAGCATAGGGATCGGTCAATGGATTCAATGAAGGTATTTTAAATGCCAGTAGGGCATCAAAATATGGGCTAAATACAAAGATAAAAAAGAAGCCCCACATACCCACGCGATGCAGCACATTCCACCAACGTCCTAAACGACGACGTGCACTATTGGTTGAAGTTAACACCATTGCAAGCAAGACAGCGTATGCCCATACGCCGCGATCCAAAAGTCCCACAGGAGGAAACTGGTTTATCAACCAGTTATAATACAGCAGCGCCAAAAGGTGAACGAAAAAGCAACTAGCGAAACCTAACCCCCACCACCGACGATCTCTAAGCAAAGCCATGGTCCAAGGGGCCCTGTGTAGTCGAGGGAGTGACGAAGCAATAAAGGTAATCAGGAATAAAGGATAAGACGCTCTCGCGGTATAACGTGCAGCGAGTTGCCAGCCCTCTTGCAGGTTCGCTCCTACTAACAAGCCCGCAGCCACAGCTGCTACCCCAGCAAATAGTCCCAGCCACAGTGGCCATACCTTTTTCATAAGTTGTCTTTCCTTATCTGGCGAAAAGCATCTCTGCCTAGCGCCCAACATTCACAACACTGACCTAAAATCATTTAGACTTAAAAATTTTGCTGATCCAAACTGTGACTGCGTTTGGCATAGGAAGATAGAGAGTAATACACCGCCCTAGCCCAAGCAATCAGTCTTACTTTTATTGACCTTAGACCTTAGCTAGTAAAAATCAATTATCTTGATTGGCAGAATTGCTTCGTTCGCTTTTAAAATAATATCTCCAACATAAAGTTTCGTATAATTTGAGCATTGCAGTGTAAATATCGTCTCGTTTTGAAAACATACTTTTACGCTTTCAAAAAGAGCAGCTCAAAAACCTAAATGGTCTATTCGATAATAACTAAGCTTTATTTTGTAAAGGTCAACTTTCCGTTAAACCAATTTCGCACTCTAAAATGCCTCTTTGTATTATCCCCTCCTGTACAAATTAATGACTCAGAATTACAAATTGATAATGGCTTCTGACTTTCGGAATTCTTAGCGGTGTGAATAAGTGTGACAATAATTCGGTCTACAGTTTGCAGTAGTTTATATATTGTTCAGTAAGATGAAAATGACTGTCAACATTCTTTACAAATTCTAACTTCATTGACGGCTAAGTCCCTGTAAAGTCGCTTAATTTGCGGATCTAGAGTTTCGGCATAATAGTTGCTTTAACGGCTCGGCCTTAGGGGCAAACTTTAGGATTAATTCAAAAAGGAATAGAAATAATGTCAATGTCTAAAATATCTCTTGCTTTGATCGCTTCTGGTA
Organism: Alteromonas sp. M12; assembly: GCF_037478005.1. Taxonomy (NCBI): domain Bacteria; kingdom Pseudomonadati; phylum Pseudomonadota; class Gammaproteobacteria; order Alteromonadales; family Alteromonadaceae; genus Alteromonas; species Alteromonas sp. M12. Next base: position 4,679,963 of record NZ_CP144164.1, read on the forward strand.
TTGCATCCAGCGCTTTCGCCTCACCAATCATTATGGAAGGTGATTTTGTTCGAACGGCAGTAAGCGATAACGGTACCTTAGGTGCTGGTGGTTCAACCTCTCCTGGCATCCTGCATGATGCAACTGGAACAGCTACATGGTCGAATGATGACTACCTGACCCCAGGAACGCCAATGGAAGGTTTCTACATTAGCTCAACTGAAACAGGAATCGACGGTAACAATAACTCAAACGGATATGGCTCGTCTGGTTCTGGCATTACTGCGTCTTCTATGACCGATACTTCGGGTACAAGTGGTTATGATCAATCAGTTAATTGGACTGGATTTTTAGATACCTTCTACACAGTTGAAACTGACACATACTACAACGATAGTTTTGAACGTATCTCTATGACTACAACGATTACTGCCCTTCAAGATCTAACCGACGTTGAGTTTTTACGAGTTCTTGATCCTGATCCAGATGTTTACACCTTTAGTTCTTACCATACCGAAAATGGTCGTGGTGACGCAATTAACGGTCATGCTAACGAAGATTGGGTTCACGCTGAAGGTACAAGCACAGGTTTAACCATTGGTTTATACTCTGATTCCGATGTAGCACATAACACTGGTGTCTCAAGCGGTTGGTCTACAGATCCTAGCTTCTACCTAAGTGGTGCGGATAACGGCAACGGCGATTACACCATTGGTATAGCTTTTTCTTTAGGCGATTTGATGGCAGATGAATCAAAGTCATTCACCTATCACTACATCATGGGTGATAGCTTAGATAACGTTGACATCCCAGTTGACAATCCTGTTGACGTTCCAGAGCCAGTATCAATTGCATTGCTAGGTTTAGGTCTGGTAGGTATGGGCGCAGGCCGTCGTCGTTTGAAAAAGTAATTTAACGACATCTAACTAACAACAAAGGTCAGCCATTGCTGACCTTTTTGCATTCTATCAATACTGCTTACCCTACTAGTCACGCATCTTCAACTATCAAAACTACAAACCTGCGGGGCAGATATGTTGAAACCGTCTGTTTAAGCAATAAAGCCATTGAATTAAAACTTCAAACTTTACGCAATAGCCTCTGTGTGAATCAGCATAATGAGACCAGAAAAGTTGATTATCATGGGTAGAGGTAAAACAACATACTCTCACCTTTACGTATTCGTGGTTTAGAGCATTCCTGATTTTCCCTTTAACAACATCATTCTTGAGAATTTCCGTAGCTCTCGATAGCACATCATTGTGCATGAAATTGAAATTCAAACCTGTCACCAATTGCATATCGCTAAGGAAACCGTCTAATTCATCATTTTCAAAAAGAGCATTTGGCCACGTAGGTGATACTTGCAATCAAAAGGATCGTTAAAAGCTTCAGGTTGACTATGGTAAAGCCATCCATCTCTCAACATCAAAGCGTGTCTTTCCTTATGCTCAGGTGAATATGATGAATATCAGTAAAGTGCATCTAAGCCAGCTTGATAAGCAGTTAAATGGGTACGAGCGGTTTCTAGGAATAACGGGGCCATGTTTCACTAATTAGAGGCTTTTAGGTATCAGCTTTCAAAAATTGACCAAAAATAACACAGGGTTTTTGTTAAAAAATAAAGGGATCTTACATAATGCTGCTCATATAGCGATTATCAATTTGTTTGATTGAATTAGTTGCATGGGAAACAAGTGATATTCGACTTTTTACTCCTAACAACTCACGACTAAAGCCAACCAACTGAATTTTAAAAAGTCACTAATTTATTGGCTCTATCCACAAAAATCTGTGCGCCCAATTCGACAATCTCCTGCCCTATGTCCCATCTGTATAAGTATATGGCCCAGATGTGTATGTGAATGGCTCAGGATCACATCCATATGTCCCAGTGCTATAACATTGACTTCGCGACTCTCTGACTTTGCTTGCTCATTACCCATGAACTAATTGTCGTAGCGATTATTTTATATAAATCTTCTTCTACTATAGGAGAAAGCCTATAGGTTGGCATTATCGCCCTTACTTTCAGATTGTTTATTTACTGAAAGAGAAGCTTGTTCAAATATATCCATGACATTATGATTTGACGATTCGCCCGCAGCTAGCTGTTCAAAACCTTTCGCTACTTCTTGTTTCATTTAATATTCACAGCGTTATTTCAGTTTTCAACGCAATTCTAGTTCAGAAGTATATTTTTCCTAATAATTAGTTAGCTTTAGCCACCATGGCAGACATACGTTAGATACTAAAAGCGTTCTCAATGGACGGCTTTTAGCCAGGTAGCTGACATTACCCTTTGCAATACCATGATGATATTTAGTGTAATACTAACCGACATTTATTGCTCGTTTGTGGGGCTGGTTTAAGCTGTGAGTTCAACTGATCAATGCAAAGTTCTTTAATCATTATTTGATGCGCAATGCGCAAGTTAGCAGTTGTGAAATTCAATATTCAGTCACAGGCAAAAACAGCGTTTTTTTGTTTAAGGATCGAGATAAATATATACCTGAAGAGGTCGTTATCTAAGTTCAAGTTTAATGGGTAAAATTACAGTATCGGTTTGTAACATCCAATTCAATTAACCAACTTTTCTCACTATAGATATTGACTGCAATTCACCTTCGTTATTCGGATGAAAGTTGAGCTAAGCCTTCTAAAATAGGGCAGTCAGAGTTATCATTACCATCACATTTATCCGCTAGTTTCTGTAGCACTTCTTTCATTTTCTCAAGCTCACGTATCTTTTCATTAATCTCGTGTAAATGATTCAGTGCAAGTTGTTTCACGTTACGACTTTCTCTGTCAGTATCGAGCCAGAACTTGAGTAGTGACTGAATTTCAGCCATGGAGAAGTCTAACTTTCTCGCACGACGGATAAACCCCAATTGTTGAATGTGTGCTTGATTATATAGTCGGTAGCCGGCATCTGTGCGACTCGTTTTTTTCAATACGCCAATTTCTTCATAATATCGAATCATTTTGGCTGACACCCCCGTTAAACTAGCGGCTTTGCCAATTGTGACAAGTTTATCCATGTTATTTCTCCTTCAGAGTCCAACGTTGCAATAACAATGCATTACTGACGACAAATAAGCTACTAAATGCCATTGCAGCACCGGCGATAATGGGGTCAAGATAACCAAAGGCTGCTAGTGGAATTCCCACAGCGTTAAAGATAAAGGCCCAAAAAAGATTTTGCTGTATTTTACGATAAGTCATCCTTGCAATGATTAATGCCGTGGGTACTAGGCTTGGTTTACTCCGCATTAACGTGAAAGAAGCTGCGCTAACGGCAACATCAGTACCAGACGCCATTGCCATACCCAAATCTGCTTGGGCTAGCGCTGGGGCATCATTAATGCCATCACCAACCATGGCAACCTGATAACCTTGCGCTTGATATTCCATAATATATTTTGCTTTATCTGCTGGCAGCACCTCAGCTTTAAAATCGTCTAACTGTAATTCTGTCGCCACCGATGTTGCACTCGCTTGATTGTCACCGGTAAGCATAGCCACCTTTATACCTTGTTGTTGCAATAGCTTCACAGCTTGCAGCGCATCAGACTTCAATTTATCACTAAAACAAAACAGGCCAAGTAATGTTATTTGATCTTGTTGCTGACTAGCCAACCAAGAAACAGAAGCACCCAGTATTTCTATTTGTTCGGTTGGTAGTTTTACGCCTAATTCTTGCATCCAATGACTACTACCCATCAATACTAACTTGTCAGCAATATTGCCTTTGACACCATAACCTGCGACAACCTGAAATTCATCGACAGGTATTGGTTGTGTCCCTTTGGTTAATGCTTTTTCAACCACTGCCTTGCCCAATGGGTGCTCACTATTTATTTGTAAGGAATAGGCCAACTGCAATACAGCTTCTTCACTGCCACTGATGACTGTCATCTTATTTACAACAGGTTTGCCTTGAGTCAAGGTGCCTGTTTTATCAAATACGACTAAATTGATTTCTTTTGCTTGCTCTAACGCCACTGCATCTTTAACCAATACGCCTAATCTGGCAGCAGTTCCAGTGCCTGCCATGATAGCTGCCGGAGTTGCCAAACCAAGTGCGCATGGACAAGCGATAACTAAAACGGCTACCGCATTGAGAATGCCATTGGTCCAGTCATCAAACGCTAAACCTGTCACCAATAAAGTGGTAAGTGCGACCAATAACACCACAGGAATGAAGATACTGCTGACTTTATCCACTATTGCTTGGACGGGAGCTTTTGCTCCTTGGGCTTGCTCGACTAGTTCAATGATTTTAGATAAGGTAGATTCGGTACCAACATTAGTGGCACGGATCTCCAAAATACCGTCCAAGTTAAGTGATCCCCCCGTGACAATATCACCTTCTTTTTTACTTAACGGAATCGATTCGCCACTAATTAACGCTTCATCCAGATGACTCTGCCCCTGTAAAACCTCACCGTCAACAGGCACACTTTCGCCCGGTATTACTTTTACTTTTTCACCAGATTGCACTGATGAAGCGGCCACTTTTTGCCATTTACCTAAACGTTGCACTGTCGCCTCAACAGGTTTCAAATTTTCCAATGCTCTAAGTGCATCAGTTGTTCGGCGTTTTGCCTTGTGTTCTAAATATTTACCCAGCAGAACCAAGGTGATTACTGCGCTACTACTTTCAAAATACAAATGGGGCATGCCATGAGCGCTATCAAAGCTCCACCACAAATATAAAGATAATCCGAAGGCTGCACTGGTACCGATGGAAACAAGAAGATCCATGTTGCCCATGCCAGCTTTTAATGCCCCCCAGCCTGCACGATAAAAACGAGCGCCAAAATAGAACTGAACTGGCGTAGCTAACAACCATTGCCAAACAGGCGGTAACATCCACTGTTGCGCAAATAACATGCCTAACATCGGCAACACCAATGGCAAGGTAAGTAGACCTGCTCCCAATACGGGCCACCAAGCTTTAGTATAAAAAGGCTGATGTTTATTGGTTTTTTGTATCACGCTGTCATTGTTTAACGGGATAAAAAGGTAACCGGCTTGTGTCACGGCTTGGGCTAATTGTTCATCGGTTACAAAGGATAAAGTCCTTACTTGTACTTGCTCGGTGGCTAAATTTACCGATGCACTGACCATACCGGTTACTTTTAGCAATGCCTGTTCGACCCGCTTCACACAAGAGGAGCAGCTCATCTTTCCAATACCAAATTGCTTTACCTTTACTGGCACTTGATAACCGGCCTCAATAACAGCGGTAATTAATTCACTATGACTGGCGGTACCTTGAACCGTTGCCGTATCTGTAGCTAGGTTGACGGTAGCATTTGTCACGCCCACCACTTTGAGTAACGCGTTTTCAACACGACCGACGCATGAAGCACAGGTCATACCGTCAATTTTGAATTGTGTAGTTGTATTCATAAGCTTCTCATCTTAATTGAATTGTAGAACTAAGCTGAGGTTAAAGCTTACCACGGTAGTAAGGACAACTGTTTTAGTATGAAAAGTGTTATAAATGACAATTTAACTGCAATCACTGCATTTTAAAGAGGAGTACAACCATCTTAATGGAGGCTTTATGAACACTAAAAACAGCTCAAAAATCCATTGATGTTAACGTCCGGTTTCGTATCGAAGAAGTCAGTAGGTTTGTTGGGAAGATAGTTTTCGCTTTGTCCGAATTAATACATAACAACAATGGTATTAGATATTGATTAACAAATAATAAAAAAGCCCAAATATTGCTATTCGGGCTTTCAAAAAACTCAGTAGATTAAGCGGTAATAGAAAAATCTATTACATCATGCCGCCCATTCCACCCATACCGCCGCCCATGCCGCCCATATCAGGCATAGCAGGAGCGTCATCAGCTGGAGCATCTGCGATCATCGCTTCAGTGGTGATCATAAGACTCGCAATTGACGCTGCAAATTGAAGTGCAGAACGAGTTACTTTAGTTGGGTCAAGAATACCCATCTCTAGCATGTCGCCGTATGTGTCGTTACCTGCATTGTAACCGAAGTTACCAGTACCGTTTTTAACTGCGTTAGTTACTACAGATGCTTCTGCGCCAGCATTAGATGCGATTTGACGTAGAGGAGCTTCCATAGCACGTAGTGCTAGTTTAATACCGTGAGTTTGGTCTTCGTTGTCACCTTTTAGGTCAGCGAATTTAGCTGCTGCACGAACTAGCGCAACACCACCACCAGCTACAACGCCTTCTTCTACCGCTGCGCGAGTAGCGTGAAGTGCATCTTCAACACGTGCTTTTTTCTCTTTCATTTCAACTTCAGTTGCAGCACCAACTTTAATGACTGCTACACCGCCAGCTAATTTAGCTAGACGCTCTTGAAGTTTTTCTTTGTCATAGTCAGAAGAAGATTCTTCGATTTGACCACGGATTTGAGCACAACGACCTTTAATCGCTTCTTCGTCACCAGCGCCATCAACTACTACAGTGTTGTCTTTATTGATAACAACACGTTTTGCAGTACCTAAATCTTCTAGTTGAACTTTTTCTAGCTCAAGACCAATCTCTTCAGAGATAACAGTACCGCCAGTTAGTGTAGCGATGTCTTGTAGCATTGCTTTACGACGGTCACCAAAGCCAGGCGCTTTAACAGCTGCAACTTTAACGATACCGCGCATGTTGTTAACAACCAATGTAGCTAGAGCTTCGCCTTCAACATCTTCAGCAATAATTAATAGCGGCTTAGATGCTTTAGCAACACTTTCTAGAGTTGGTAGCAATTCACGGATGTTAGTGACTTTTTTGTCAACCAAAAGGATGTATGGGCTGTCTAATTCAACAGTGCCATTTTCTTGGTTGTTCATGAAGTAAGGAGATAGGTAACCACGGTCAAACTGCATACCTTCAACCACTTCTAGTTCGTTCTGAAGTGCTTGGCCTTCTTCTACAGTGATAACACCTTCTTTACCTACTTTGTCCATTGCTTCAGCGATAAGGTTACCGACTTCTGAATCAGAGTTTGCAGAGATAGTACCAACCTGAGCAATTGCTTTGCTGTCAGCACATTTAGTAGAAAGATTTTTAAGTTCTTCAACCGCAGACAAAACAGCTTTGTCGATACCGCGCTTAAGATCCATTGGGTTCATACCCGCAGCAACTGATTTCAAACCTTCAGTTACAATCGCTTGCGCTAGTACAGTTGCAGTCGTTGTTCCGTCACCGGCTTCGTCATTTGCTTTAGACGCAACTTCTTTAACCATCTGTGCGCCCATGTTTTCAAACTTATCTTCAAGCTCGATTTCTTTAGCAACAGATACACCATCTTTAGTGATGGTAGGAGAGCCAAAAGATTTGTCTAGAACAACGTTACGACCTTTAGGTCCTAAAGTAACTTTTACCGCGTTAGCAAGAATGTTAACGCCTGCAAGCATTTTGTTGCGAGCGTCATCAGAAAAACGTACTTCTTTAGCTGCCATGTTTAATTTCCTCTTAATTCTGTCTAATTGATTATGCTGTTATTCAACAACCGCTAGGATGTCGCCTTCGCTCATGATAAGCACTTCTTCGCCATCTAGTTTTTCGGTTTTAACACCATAGCCATCACTAAAAATCACTACGTCGCCAACTTTAACGTCAAGCGCTTTCACTTCACCATTATCTAAAACTCGACCATTACCAACAGCAACGATTTCGCCACGAGTTGATTTTTCGGCCGCAGAGCCAGTTAGTACGATGCCACCAGCAGATTTACTTTCTTGCTCTTGGCGCTTAACGATAACGCGATCGTGTAAAGGACGGATTGCCATTTTCAAATCTCCTGAAAATTCCAATTTTAAAGTTAAAATTCCCGAACGTCGGGGGGTGAGTTGCGGCTTTCACCTCAACTCGAATGAGTGTCTGCGAGCAAAGATGGGGATAGCCGTACTGACTTCAAGGGTTTATGTTAAAAAAAATCTATTTTTGTGGTGTTTTTTGCGATTTTTTTACAAATTGAAGGATTTGAGGCGTTTACGAGCGATAAAGTGTTTTTATTAAATGAAAACCGAATTGGGTTTTTACCGGGCCATGAATTGTCAAAACTGGTTTTTTAAATACCACATTATCGAACGCTTTAACCATTTGCCCCGGTTTCACCTCACCTAAATCGCCGCCTTTTTTAGCGGAAGGACATTGTGAGTATTTTTTCGCCAGTTGTTGGAAATTGGCACCTTTAGCAAGTTGGCGTTTTAGTTCTTCCGCTTGCTGTTTATCTTTGACCAATATATGGCATACACCTGCTTTCATTTGTTTTAATCCTTATGTTCTCGCCAGTTGGATGAAGCTCTGTCATTATACCCCGTATTTCGTTACTACTATGAGTTGTTAATTAATGAAAAAGCTGTTGTCTTTATCCTTTCAGGGCTTGGCCGCCATTTTACCGTTATCATTAACCCTGTATTTTATATACTGGTTTATGTCGGGCGCTGAAGCACTGTTATTTCCCTACGTCCCACAAGAATACTATTTTCCCGGAATGGGAATTTTAACAACCTGCGCAGTTATTTTACTCACTGGACTTGTGGTTAATCTGTTTTTTGTGCAATGGATGGTATCAACTGCAAACCGACAGGTTGAAAAAATACCGCTAGTCAAATCGGTATATGGAGCCATAAGAGATACCCTAACAGTATTTCAAATTAGCGATAAAGAAAATTCCAAAGCTGTCGTTTCAGTAGAAATTAAACCAGACATGCATTTAATCGGCTTCGTGACTGCCGACCAAGTTGCAGTAGAGATTTTCCAAGACGACGATAAAATCGGAGTGTATATTCCGCTTAGTTACCAAATAGGTGGCTATACCCTGTACGTAAAACGCCAGCAAATAACTAAGTTAGATATTGGTGTTGAAGAGGCCATGCGAATTGCGTTAACCGGTGGCGTCAAAGCGAAACAAAAATAAAACGCCAATTTTAAGCTGTTAACGGTCTGATGGAGAATCGATTTTCGGTCGGTTCTCAGCCTCATCTTTATCAACATATTCCCCTTCAATAATATCACCATCTGCTTGATTACCACGATTTGAGTAGCTGGTTTGCGTGTAACTGGTGTGAGAATAACTGTGTTGCCCCTGACCTGGTTGGCCAGCTACAACGTTAACGGAAATTTGCTTAAGTAAACTTTTGGCAATAAATGGACGAGTAATGGGTAGTGCCAATAAAAAACCTAAAGCATCTGTTATAAAACCTGGGGTAACTAATAGAATTCCGGCTACCACTAACAATAAACCTTCGGCCATCTCCTGCCCAGGCATAGCGCCTGACTGCATCTTTGATTGAGCCTGCATTAGGGTCGCAATCCCCTGCTGTCGTACAAAATAAGCACCAATAAAGGCAGTAACCACAACAATAGCGACTGTATTCCAACCACCAATTTGCTCGCCGACATTAATTAACAACGCAATTTCGGCTATGGGTAAGATAGCGAACAAAATAAACAATTTACCAAACACAATACGCTCCTTGATTAAACATTTGATCTGGGGTCGTTTTGTCAATTCACAAGAACCTTTTACAAGCAAGCAAGTATTGAATTCTATACAGTGCTAAAAGATCAAAACACTTTTTTTTGAAATACATGACTTATTATTAATGTCTCCTATGGACAGAGTATAAAAGGTGTAATAATGAGTTCGCAATTTTGTATAGTTTTAACCACTTGCCCAACGAAGAAACAAGCTGAAAAAATTGCTAGTGAGTTGGTAAACCTTAAGCTCGCTGCTTGCGTGCAGATATCTCAGCCGATAACATCGTTTTATCATTGGGAAGATGAAGTCGTTACTGACGCAGAAATGCACTTAATAATAAAAACAATGTCGAATAAATTAGATGATGCACTTAAGTTGACTTTAAGCTTGCATCCCTATGATATTCCTCAGTGGATTATTCTTGATAATGCCTCCGCCAGTGAAGCATATTTAAATTGGATTGAAAGTAGCCTTAAATGAACTTTAGACGTCTTATATTGTTAACCGTATTTGTATTATTACCTTGGATGAGCTTAGCTCAAAGCAACCAAGCTTTTGATGATTTATTCGCAGACGAACCGACATTTTTGCCTGTAGAGCAAGCATTTCAGTTTGATTTTGACCAGAAAAACGACCAGCTTTTTTTGCGTTTTAATATTGCACCGGGATATTACTTATACAAAAACCAATTTAAGACAGTGGTAAAAAACGCTGAGATTAGTCAGCCAATTTACCCTGAAGCACTTATCAAAGAAGACGAGTTCTTCGAAGAGCCTCAGCCTGTTTTTTACGACCAAGTAGAGATCAACTATAGCGTACTCAGGTCGGAAAAAGATGCGGTAGTAAAACTTCAGTATCAAGGCTGTGCTGATGCGGGTTTATGTTATCCACCAACGGTTCAAGTGGTTTATTTGGACGAGGTGCTTGAAGCAGCAAGTACAACACTAAACACCCAAATGAATCAAAGTAGTGGGGCCAAACCAAACAATGATTCAGTGCCAGTTTCTCAACAATTTGAGTTAGCAGACTTACTCAAAGGTGAACAATTACTTATCCTCAAATTAGCTGCTTTTTTATTGTTGGGGATTGGCTTAGCCTTTACGCCTTGTGTTTTCCCTATGTACCCAATCCTATCCAGTATTGTGATTGGTCAGGGTAAATCAATCAGTACCTCAAAAGCATTTAGTTTATCTTTTATGTTTGTGCAGGGCATGGCAATCACCTATTCAATATTGGGATTAGTCATTGCATCCGCAGGTGCTCAATTTACCGCGTATCTACAGAACCCTTATATTTTAGGGGGATTAATCGTTATTTTTGTGTCTCTTGCATTCGTGATGTTTGGTGCGTACGAATTGCATCTGCCGTCTAAATGGCAAGAAAAACTTAATGGATTGAGTAATAAACAAAAGAGCGGCAGCTTTATTGGTGCTTTTGTGATGGGCGTGATTTCGGGATTAGTTGCCTCTCCTTGCACCACGGCACCGTTAACTGGCATTTTATTATATATAGCCGAACAGGGTGATCAGTTGCTAGGCTTCTTTGCATTGTATGCATTGAGTTTAGGAATGGGTATTCCACTGATCTTGTTTGGGGTAACTGGCGGTAAATTACTTCCTAAAGCAGGCAATTGGATGAACGTAGTGAAAGTTGCGTTTGGCTTTATGATGCTCGTTGTTGCTCTGACCTTTTTAGAGCGCTTAGTCAGTAATATTTGGATCGAATATGTGTGGTCTGTGTTAGGGCTTTCTGCTTTTACTTACTTTTATGTGATGAACCTCAATACTGCCACGACCCTTTGGAAGGGGATCCGCAGCCTAGTTATTTTTGCAGGGTTAATTGGCTCAGTATTATATGCTTATCACCAGTTCAACCAAAGCCACTCGACCGCAATAACAGCGGCAACATCTTCTACAAATATTGACGGCAGTAATCACCCTAAATTTATACTGGTGAAAAACTTACAGGACTTTGAAGAAAAGTTAACTGCAGCCAACGCACAAGGAAAATCAGTGATGGTCGACCTTTATGCCGATTGGTGTGTGGCTTGTAAAGAGTTCGAAAAGTACACCTTCCCAGATCCTGAAGTAGTGGATGCCCTATCCGATTCAGTTTGGATGCAAATCGATCTCACGGATAACACTGCCACTAATATTGAATTTCAACAAGCCTTTGACGTATTGGGATTACCCACTATTCTATTTTTTGATTTACAAGGCAATGAATTGTCCTCTGCAAGGGTAACCGGATTTATGAAAGCCGGCCCCTTCGCAAAGCATGTAAATCAGGTATTAAACTAACGGTTGCTGAGAAGCAAAGGGTCAGTTTAGCGCTGCATCGTTAAATGCTGAGATGAGCTGAATTTTGACTATTAGTCCGCCGCTATAGCGTTTTCCTATGCTTGTTAAAATGAAGGCAAATAAGGATCTTCATGTTTTGGGTAGGCGACTAGCAGAGGCTATTTATCTAAGCTGCGAAATATTAAAGGGATTTAATTTTGTTTACTGCAACCAGCTTTTCGCAAGCAATGCAGCGGTTTCATCTTCAGGCACTGGTTTAGAATAAAAATAACCTTGTAGGTGATTACAACCATGTAATTTAAAGAAATCAATTTGTTCTTGTTGTTCAATACCTTCAGCTACACAATACATATCAAGGCTCTCAGCCATGCGCAGCGTAGTTAAGACTAAGGCTTCGTTACTCTTGTTCTTACCAATATCATCAACAAAGCTTTTATCCACTTTGAGTACTTGAATAGGAAACTCTTTTAAATATTTGAGCGATGAATAGCCGGTACCAAAATCATCGAGCGCAATAATAAATCCATGTTCGCGCATAGACTCCATATAATGCAATGCGCGCTCATAGTCTCTCATCAATGCACTTTCGGTAATTTCAAATCGTAACGTCGAAACCGGTAACCCATACTGCTCTAATAACAATACAATATGGTCAATGGAGATTTGTCGTTCAAAATGTCGCGCTGAAAGGTTAACGGATAAATACACCTCTCGCCCTTTACTCTGCCATTCGCTCAACACCGGCATAGCGCGCTCTAACGCATCCCATGTCATATTCTCAATCAGTCCTAACTCTTCAGCCACAGGAATGAATTGATCCGGCGGAACCATGCCATTAGTGTCAGGCCAGCGCATTAATAACTCAAATCCACCTACCACACCGGTATTGATATTAACGATTGGTTGGTAATAATTGATAAAGGCCTTACTTTGATGGGCCTTTTTCAAGCGATTTTCCATTAATAATCGGTCTTGCGCTTTTTCATTCATATGTTGCGTGAAATACTGAAAATCACTGCGCCCTTGCTCTTTTGCGTGGTACATCGCTAAGTCTGCGTTTCTCAACAGTTCTTCAGGCGTGTCTGCATCGCCAGGGTAAATCGCGATACCCACGCTAGAGGACACACTAACAGTTTGATTACCCAATTGTATTGGCGCTTCAAGAATCTCAATAAGCTGCTGAGCCAAAATACTCAGGCGATCGGGGTGTTTAACTTCTTCAACCATGACAACAAATTCATCACCACCTAACCTAGCCACGGTGTCATCTTGTCGCAATAAATTAGTTAAACGCTGAGCAACAACCTTGAGTAGTTCATCACCGGCTTTATGCCCTAAACTATCGTTAACCTGCTTAAAGCGATCTAAATCGATAAAAAATATACCCATTTTAGATTTGTGTCTGGCTGCGTGATCAATACCATGCTTAATTCTATCTAACAGTAACGTTCGATTAGGAAGGTTAGTCAGGCCATCAAAATTAGCTAGGCGGCGAAGTTCATTTTCAGCCTCTTTTTGCTCGCTAATATCCGACATGATCATCAAATAATAATCAATTTCACCCTGCGCACGCATACTGGCAATGGAAGTCATATTAATCAGCACGTTAGACACTTTGTCGTTGTCGATTACTAGTTGCTCCTCCCCTTTCCAATGCCCTGTCACTCCAAGCTCGGATAGTTTTTTCCAGAATCGAGGAGGATATTCAGCGTTCAGCTTAAATAAGCGGTTTAATTGTGTTTTTAGGTCGCCATTTTCATCAATACCAAAGGCTTCACAAAACGCAGTGTTAACGGCTACCGGCACCATCTCGGTATTAAAAATAACAACCCAATCCCGAGTATGTTTAAATGCCTCACCAAATAATCTAACCTTTTCTCGATCCGCGACCGTTTCTGTCACATTGCTATAGGTTCCCGCGACAACACTTCTTAATCCGCTGTGGTCAACAACTTCATTACCCACATCACGATACCAAAACCATTCACCGTTTCTGGCCCGCAATCGATAAGTGACATCTAAACCGTGACTATTTTTATCAATAAATGCCTGCCAGTTAGATTCAAATAATGCTCGGTCATCTTCGTGAATCAAATCAAGATGTGCATCAAAACTCATTAAATTATCATCAGATTTGTAATCTAACTCATCAGAGATTCTCGGCGCATAAAACTGGTTGGTATCTGAGCGCCACTCCCAAACATTACTGTTACTCGCACTTAACGCCAAAGTTAGTCGGTTTTTGCTCTGCAGAGCTTGTCCGTGAGCTGCCATTACCTGTTTATTTTGAAGATCCCGTCGATACCACCAGAACAACACCAAAGACACGAAAATAAAAATGTAAATGGCGTACGCTGCGGGAGACAACCAAGGCGAATATTTTACGAAAATATGCACAGAAGCAGGTGAGCTCTCAACACCAGTGGTAGGATCAAAAGCAATCGCAGAAAAAATGTATTCGCCTGGATCTAATTTAGGGAAGGTAACTTGAGAGTCTGTCGTTGCCGGATAAATATAACTATCGGTGCCATCAAGTCTATATTGGTATTGAGTGGTGTTTTGATGTTCAAACGACAGCGTAGAAAACTCAATGGTTAAGCCTGCATCTTTATGATCAAGAAGCACCACCCGTTTATCCAAATTCACCAAAGGCATTTTTAATGAGTTAGAGCTTAGCTTGATAGACGTAATGCTGACTTGGGGTGGGTTTCCATCATGTGCTTCAAACGCTAAAGGATCAAAAATGGTTAACCCTTTCTGAGAACCATATACCAAGCGTCCATCCTGCAACACTATATGCGACAAGCCATTAAATTCTTTTCCGTCTAGTCCTTGGGAAATTCCGTACTGCTGGAGATAGGGGCCTGAGGGATCAAACTTAAGCAAACCAGCATGCGAACTCATCCAAATCGAACCGCTCTTATCTTGATGGATGCCATAAATCATATTACTGGGCAATAGATCTTTTTTGTCGAAGCCATACTTAGGTGTATAGATCGTCGAATCTAACCCCACCAGACCAGCTCCTGGGTAAGCGATCCAAAGCGTCCCATTATTATCTTCAACGATACTTTCTGGATATACAGGTTGCCCCATACTTGCTCGTTCTAATTTGTGCACACTTTGCAGCGAGTCACTTTGCGTATTATAAGCCCACAACTGTTCTCTTTGAGCTATCCATAATATGTCTTTGAACAGTTTGCTAACACTCAAGAAGCCGTAAGACGCGCTAGCATCAATTTGCTCATTCAAAGTATCGACTTCTGTTACCACACCAGTGACCGCATCATATTTATAGAATTTTTCTAAATTGCTTAACCAATAAAAACCATTATTATCTTTGGCAAAGCTATCCATTCTGCTATTTAAAAGCTTAGCAACGTCTGAGTTAACACTCTTCGGTGGAGAAAAGGTATTGGTAATAGTATCGAAAGACCATAGCCCACCGTCAGTATTCAACAATAATGTTGTATCACCAAAAGTTTCTATGTCTCTGATTCTGGCCCTTTTGAGCCCTACAATATCTTCTGTAAACCAATGTCCGCGCAATTCATGTTCTTTGAGATCATAATAATTCAGGCCATTACTGGTACCAATCCATAAACCGTCATCATTAAACTGCGCAAAAGACTTCACACTGTTACTGCTTAACTGAATGGTTTCATCTTTGTTTTGACTCACGTTTTCGAATTTAACACTTTGCGTCGACCAGTACAGCGCACCATCGAAGGAAGAGCCAATCCACAGGTTCCCTTTGTTATCCATATCAACGGCAGTAACGTTATCGGATGATAAGTAATAGCGACTATCGGAAGGACTAAAATAATGCTGCAGTTGAGCAGATGGCGGATCATAACTGAACAAGCCTTGCTCTGAACCTATGTATAAACTACCGTAACTTGTTTCATAAATTTCTAAAATAGGAATGCTCAAAGCATGATCGATGAGACCAAATTGATTATTCTCATCGAACATTAAGCAAAATAGGCCTATTTCACTGCCGATCCATATTTTGTTATCACTGGCTAAAAACAATTTAGTGATAGGTTCATCACTCGTCTTGTTCTTTAATTTTATCTGACGTTCGTTACCTGTATTGAGCTCAATCTCGAACAAACCATCGCTGCGCCCCAACAAAAGTCTATCCTCTAAAAACAGCGTGGCATTGATTTGGTATTTAGCGACTTGTTTATGTTCGGGCAATTTATATAACAGCGATGCTCTTCCCAAATCAGGGCTAACGATATAAACACTGCGCTCTGTGGACACGATAATTTGGTTATTTGCCAATTCGTTGATACTAGTGACCCTATCAGACCAAGTACTTTCACCCTCAGAAAAGTCCTCGATGAGGGTAGTCTCCCCGGTTTTTGTGTCGATTTTAAATAAGCCGGAACGTCGAGTACCAACCCAAATATTTTGATTATTATCTTCGAAGATTGTGTCGATAGAAATATCGGCAAGTTGCATTTGATTACCATCAAAATGCTTAACTCGATAACCATCAAATCGATTTAGCCCGGCTTGGGTTGCTACCCATAAAAAACCACTTGAATCAATTAGTAAGTCATTAACGGTGTCTTGAGACAACCCTTGGGAAGTTGATAACTGAGTAAATTTGGGTTCGTTGATTAACGGTGCGGCTGAAACCTGAGATACGCTAAAAAATGCAAAACTTGCACACAACACGAGTCTAAGAAACTGACAGAAGTGAGTTAATCCGCAAACAACAACACGATTTTTAAGCTTTTTAAACAAACTTAAAAGTACCCCACAGTTCAATCTGTTATAGATTTAGAATGTAAAATTAATGAACAAAATCTGAGTTTACACAGGTTAGCCCAAGAACAATAGAAAAAACCGGCTATCAAAGGCCAAACTAAACTAAAGTTCTATATGCGATTAATACTCAACATCAGTTAATAATCAACGATTCTAATTAAACCATCAATATTGTTTTAAAAATCAGTTATACAATCAACGAGTGCCAAATATCTTATCACCGGCGTCTCCTAATCCTGGCAATATGTAACCTCGGTGATCTAATTTTTTATCTATCGCTGCCACATATATGTCAACATCAGGATGTTTTTTAACCACCTCTTTGATTCCTTCAGGCGCGGCCACCAAAAAAAGCCCGAGTATCTTTTTACACTTTTTCTTTTTTAACAGATCTATGGTGGCGATTAATGTTCCACCCGTGGCTAACATGGGATCAACAATTAACGCGGTACGCAAATCGACATCTTTCACCACTTTATCAAAATAGGCTACCGGCTCTAGTGTTTCTTCATCACGATATAACCCAACAACACTTATTTTAGCATTCGGAATCAACTGCAACACACCATCCAACATTCCTAACCCAGCCCGCAGGATTGGTACCACAGTAATTTTCTTACCTTTAATTTTGGACACTTCGATTGGTTCTCCTGTCCAACCAGGAATATTGACTTTTTCGGTTTTCAAATCCCGTGTCGCTTCATAAGTTAAAAGGTTGCCAACTTCACTGGCTAGCTCGCGAAAATCTTTGCTACTAATCCCTTTAGCTCGCATCAAACCAATTTTGTGCAAAATCAACGGGTGTTTAATTTCATGTACTGCCATAAGTGATCCTTTAATCTAATTGAACTGTTTGCACATAATGTATGAGTTCGGGATAGAACTCCAAAAAATCTTGTTCTATCTCATCATGATACAAATTCATAAATTGATAACCGTCTTGTGCGAATTTAATGCGCATATTTAGACGTTTTTCAATCTGTTGATAAGCGCCAAAACAATTTTCCCGGTCATCATAATTTTGTAACCATCGATGTTTTAATAAACCTGCACGAACAGACGCAAAGTGTTGACTGTGCTTAAGCGGTTCTGCTTTCAATTGCTGATAAAATTCAGTCAGCACCTGTTGTTTCGGTTGAGCGGTAAAATTTTGCCAATGTACAGATAATAAATGATCGAAATAAATATCAATAATAACACCAGAAATACGCCGTAAATCGGCTGGAAACTTTTTTCTCATCGCACTAACAACTGGGTGATGATCTGTGTAAGAGTCGATTTTTCTATGTAAACGCACTCCATGCTGCACTGCACCAGGAAGATGTTGTAAATTACTTCCTTTTACAAAGTCCCCTAAAAAATTACCCATTAAGCTCGTTTGGGATACATGAGCTAGATGAATATGGGCTAAATAATTCAATAAATATTACCTTTTGCGCTAAAACCTAAAAAAGATGCAGGAAACTTCGCTGATAAGACCAGTATTTTGCTGCTAATTAACCACTATTCTCTATAATTACTACAAACAACTTTTAATTGATTGTTTTTCAGGCGATTCTTATTTGACTTTAACTAGATTTACGTTAAGAGTATCGCAACAATGAAATTTAAAAGAAGATAGCGACAAATTCGTGAAATTTTTATTATTAAACGGTCCAAACCTTAATATGCTGGGAAAGCGTGAACCCACGATATACGGGTCGAAGACTCTACAAGATATTGTAGATGAATTGAAAATTCTAGCAAATCAGGAAGGTGTTGAATTGCAGCATCTGCAGTCCAATGCGGAACATGAACTGATAGATAGAATTCATGATGCTATGGGGGAAGTAGATTTTATTATTATTAACCCCGGTGCATTTACCCATACTAGCGTGGCTATTAGAGACGCTTTATTAAGTGTTAGCATTCCGTTTATTGAAGTGCACCTTTCAAATGTGCACGCACGAGAAGAATTTAGAAAACATTCCTATTTATCCGATATTGCCAAAGGGGTAATTTGTGGATTAGGAGATTACGGTTATAAAGCAGCTTTAATTGCTGCCAAACAACATTGCCAAATTAATTTAATGAGTAACTAAAGAGAGCTTAAATGGATATTCGTAAAATAAAGAAATTGATAGAACTAGTTGAAGAGTCTGGTATTTCGGAACTTGAAATTACCGAAGGTGAAGAGTCAGTACGCATTCATAGGGCTAGCGCTTCTTCACAAGCTCCCGTGCAATACGCACCAGCTCCAGCACCAGTAGCCGCGGCTGCCCCAGCCCCAGTTGCCGCAGCACCAGCCGCAACTCCAGAAGTGTCTGGTCATGTGCTTAAATCTCCTATGGTTGGAACTTTCTATCGTTCAGCTTCACCAAGTTCACCTGCTTTTGTAGAAGTGGGTCAAAAAGTGAATGTTGGAGATACTTTGTGTATCGTTGAAGCAATGAAAATGATGAACCAAATCGAGGCAGATAAAGCAGGTGTCATAAAACAAATTTTGGTAGAAAACCAAGAACCTGTTGAATTTGATCAACCCATGTTCGTAATCGAATAAGCGAGCCAATTATCATGCTTGATAAAGTCTTAATTGCGAACCGGGGTGAAATAGCACTTCGAATTTTGCGTGCATGTAAAGAGATGGGAATTAAAACCGTCGCTGTACATTCCACCGCAGATAAGGATCTGAAACACGTTTTGCTTGCAGATGAATCAATCTGTATTGGCAAAGCTTCAGCCACAGAAAGCTATTTAAATATCCCCCGAATCATTGCCGCTGCTGAAGTATCTAATTCAGTTGCTATCCATCCAGGATACGGTTTTTTAGCTGAAAATGCAGAATTTGCAGAAGCAGTTGAAAAAAGTGGTTTTATTTTTATTGGTCCTAAACCTGAAACTATCACATTGATGGGCGACAAAGTGTCGGCAATCAAATCTATGAAAGCAGCGGGTGTTCCATGTGTGCCAGGTTCTGATGGTCCTCTTAATGACGATCCAGAGCGCAACAAAGCCATTGCTAAACGAATTGGTTACCCAATTATCGTTAAAGCAGCTGGCGGTGGTGGCGGACGAGGCATGCGCGTTGTGCGTGAAGAGTCAGAACTAATCAATGCGATTTCCATGACTCAAAGCGAAGCCGGTGCTGCCTTTGGTAATGCTACTGTGTACATGGAAAAATTCTTAGAAAACCCACGTCACGTTGAAATTCAAGTGCTGTCTGATGGTCAAGGTAATGCAGTTCATTTAGGTGAACGTGATTGCTCAATGCAACGACGTCATCAAAAAGTAGTGGAAGAAGCACCTGCACCGGGCATTAATTCAGAAACCCGTGAGCGAATTGGTGAGCGTTGCCGTAGAGCCTGTATCGAAATTGGCTATCGTGGCGCGGGAACCTTTGAGTTTCTTTATGAAAACGGCGACTTCTATTTCATCGAAATGAATACACGTATTCAGGTTGAACATCCTGTCACAGAAATGATCACTGGTGTGGATTTGATTAAAGAGCAACTTCGTATTGCTGCTGGTCAACCTTTATCCATTGAACAAAAAGATGTTCAGATTCGCGGTCATGCCATTGAATGTCGAATCAATGCAGAAGATCCAGCGACCTTTATGCCTAGCCCTGGAAAAATTAATATGTTCCATTCGCCAGGTGGTTTCGGTATTCGTTGGGAATCTCATATATATGCCGGGTACAGTGTACCTCCTCACTATGACTCTATGATCGGTAAGTTAATCGCTTATGGAGAAAATCGTGACGTGGCAATTGCGAGAATGCGACATGCCCTTGATGAATTAGTTGTAGAAGGAATTAAAACCAACATTTCCCTACAGCAAAGCATTATGGCAGATGAAAACTTCTTTAACGGTGGTACAAACATCCACTATTTAGAGAAAAAGCTTAAACTCGCATAATCTATGACGTAAAGGGCCTATCTAGTCTAAATTAGGTAGGCCCTGATTATTCCTCTCCCTGCTATTCAATAATTTTTCGTGTCCGTATTGCTATCTCTGTACTGCTTCAACGACTTTTAAAATATTAAACTTGAGCTCATTCCATTTACTGTAGTAAGTTTTCGATACTATATGTATTCGAACGGTATTTTTGTGAATCTAACACCAAGCCTCTTATTGCCTTTTCTGGCGCTTATTTGCCTTCCTTGCCTAGCTCAAATCGATACCACTATGGACGATGAACACACCAAAAAACCACTTTGGGAGGCAGGTATCGTCGGTGCTGGATTTAGCACCCCAGAATATCCAGGCGCAGCTAAGAATCACAACAATGGGTTTGTAGTCCCTTTTTTTATTTATCGCGGCGATATTTTCAGAATAGGCGAAAATAGCGTTATACGTGCGGTTGCGGTGGAAAAGGATTGGATAGAAATAGATTTGTCTATTGATGCTGCTTTTAGCGCAGACTCCAGTGACGACTCAGTGCGCGCCGGTATGCCCGATCTGGATTTTGTCTTCGAGGTAGGCCCACAAATTCGTCTTAAGCTTTTCGAAAGCGGTAAAAAAGCCACTGGTCTTCAGCAAATCCAATTAAAAGTACAAAGTCGCGCGGTATTCTCAACTGATTTTTCATCATTATCCCACCGAGGATATGTGTTGAACCCAGAATTGACCTACCAATACATTGGCGCATTGCAATCCGAAGATCGCTTTAGAATTAGTGTATCTCCTAGTTGGGGCACAGAAAAACTGCACGACTATTTTTACCAAGTTGATAGCCAATTCGCCACCCAACAGCGGCCTGCATACGATGCAAAACAAGGCTATTTGGGTCTGGAACTCTCTACCGGCTACATGTTCAATGTGACCCCTACTGTTCGCATGTTTATGAGTGCGACCTATCATTTCCATAATGCAGCCGCCAACCTCGAAAGCCCCTTATTAGTGGATAAAAATAATTATGCTTTTGGAGCAGGTGTAATTTGGCAGATTAAAAAAAGCAGCGAATATCAAAACTAAAAGGCGCAAAATACATTCCCATTGTGCAATTCAGCTATTCTTGAGGCATGTATTATAAAACTTTGATTTACATCAATGTTTCGAGCGTTTTTGGTTGAGCCAGATCAATATCAGAAAAATTCAATGCCGTAAGCTTTCCCCATCAAACTTAAACACATATTTCGATGGAGAAACACATGAAAAAACTAGCAGTCTATCTTGCTGTAGCTATCGCTCTTGGCGCTACTAATGCACAAGCCTACACAACCGGTGATATGATTTTACGTGCCGGTGTAACCACTGTTGCACCAGATGAATCAAGCAGTAATGTTTTTATCGGTAGCACGGATGTTGGTGTTGGCGTGAATGTAGATAACAACACTCAGTTAGGATTAAATTTTGCGTATTTCTTGTCACCCAATTGGGCGATTGAAGTACTAGCAGCAACGCCTTTTGAACATGATATTGGTTTAGACACAGTGGGCGCATTAGGCTCAACAAAACACTTACCGCCAACTATCTCAGCTAATTACCACTTCTTAGATGCCGATAGTGCATTTCAGCCTTATGTTGGTTTAGGTGTTAACTACACTATTTTCTTCAGTGAAGATTTCACCGCAGCCAATCAAGAAGCGGGCTTTAGTGACTTAGAGTTAGATGACTCTGTTGGTTTGTCTGCACAAATCGGCTTTGATTACATGTTGGACGACAATTGGTTTGTTAACGCTTCAGCGCGCTATATAGATATCAGCACTGAAGCAACATTTACTAATAATGGGACTGCTGGAACAGTGGATGTGGATATTGACCCATTTGTTTATTCACTGACTGTTGGTTATAAATTTTAAACCAACCCCAAACGACGATCAAAACGGGCACTGAAGTGCCCGTTTTTTTTGGCTAAAAATTCTGTCGTCTATTTATCTGCGTTAATACTATTTTAAGGTAAACTTTCTATAATGATAGGGAAGATCAATATGCAATTTGTAACTGACTTAACCTATTGTCAATTTCCCAACCGATTGCTGTAAATGAAAAAGAATCAATTATTATGCGTATTTTATTAGTAGAAGACGACCACGCGTTATCGGAAGCCTTAAGCAAATCATTGCGAACCCAAGGCTATGCCGTTAATTGTGTGTTCAACGGCAAAGACGCGATAGCCGCGCTAAACTCAGACGATTGCAATTTAATGATTCTTGACCTTGGATTGCCGGATATGGATGGGTTAACCTTACTTGATAAAATCCGCAAACAAAAAAACCCGATTCCAACACTGATATTAACCGCCCGTGACTCTACCTCGGATAAAATCCAAGGCTTAGATAAGGGCGCAGATGACTATCTGCCAAAACCGTTTGAAATGTCAGAATTATTGGCCCGTTTACGTGTGATGGAAAGGCGGTTAGGCACCTCTCAACAGTCCTTAGTAACCTGCGGACCAGTCAGCCTAGATATTACTCATCACTTATTGATAATTGATAATCAGCCAATAGAAACCTCCCGTCGTGAATTTACCCTGCTTAAATCCTTAATGGAAAATCTTGGGCGTATTCAATCCAAACAACAACTGGAATCTAAGCTATATGAATGGGGCGATGAAGTGGCAAGTAATACAATCGAAGTTCACATTCACAATCTGCGCAAAAAATTACCTGAAGATTTTATTAAGACCGTTCGTGGTGTAGGCTACAGTATAAATCAGCGAGCCTACCCTGCTTAAATGGATTCAATTCGTAAATATCTGACTTTACTTCTTATCAGTGCCATCGCGCTGATTAGTTTCATTGCCGCACTGCAAGGGTATCGTTCAGGAATGCAAATGTCGTCGGTTTTATTCGACGCTGAATTGAAAACACTCGCTCAGAGTATTACTAACCTACCTAATCAAATTAACGATACGATTCCCGCGTCAAATGAAGATCTAGCGATTCAAAGTTGGTCAGCTAGCAACTTAGTTTTGCGCACAAGTAATGTGCCATTAACCCCAATAGCGCCGTTTGAAATCGGTTATTCCGACCAGAACTTCAATGCCCAACGATGGCGGGTTTACGCTAGCTTCAATCAACAAACCTTTACTTGGGTTTTTGTTGCTCAGCCTTTAAAAACTCGGTTTGAGCTTACCGAAGAAATGATGATTTCAGCGATGACACCATTTTTTGTTGCTATCCCAGTTTTAGCGTTAGCGATTTTCTTGCTCGTTACCTATGGTTTAGCACCGCTGCGGGAACTAACCAGTCAGTTGTCTACTCGACGAGAAAACGACTTTTCGGCTATTGAGCTGTCTCGAACGCCAGAAGAGTTATTGCCAACGGTGAACACACTTAATAGTTTGTTAACCAGGTTGAATTCCGCATTTGAGCGGGAAAAGCAATTTGCCAGTCATGCCGCACACGAGTTAAGAACGCCACTGAGCGTACTGAAAATAAATTTGCACAATTTACAGCAGAGTCAATGCTCAGACTACGAAGATATTAAACATTTACAACAAGATACTGATCGAATGATTCATGTTGTAAATCAAATTTTGCTATTAAGTCGTACCAATCCTGAAATAATTTCAGCCAACTTTGACACTTTTGATCCTTATAAAATAGCGCAGAAAGTCATTTCCGATATTTATGTAAATATCGATAAAAAAAACCAAAATATTGAACTCAATGGTGAGTCTTGTGAATTTCGGGGAAATGAATTTGCGCTTTACACCTTGCTGCAAAACCTGATTAGTAATGCCAATAAATACACACCAGAGAATAGTGATATACGGATAAACTTAAGTCTGGATGATAAATGTTTACACATTAACGTTGACGATTCAGGGGCCGGTATTCCCGAACATGAGCAAGCTAAATCTACCTTACGTTTTTATCGTGGTCAGAATCATCAAAAAAGTAAAATCGAAGGAAGTGGATTAGGCTTATCCATAGTCGAACAAATAGTCGCTATGCACAATGGCAAGCTTACACTAGGTAAATCCGACTTAGGTGGTTTGAGTGTGCTTGTTGAGCTTTATTCTGCATGAAAAACTTGCTCACCAGAAGGATTCAAAACGTCTTGCAGAAATTGATGATAGGGTTTGTTGCGCTATCATTTAACGCCTTTGCCATCGACGAAATTACTATCACGATTCGAAATCATCTATTTTACCCGCCAGAAATTGATATTCCGCAGCACAAAAAAGTAAAAATCACCTTTATCAATCAGGATGATACTCCTGAAGAAATTGATAGTTTCGACCTCAACAGAGAAAAAGTAGTGTTTGCAAATAGTCGCTCAAGTATTTACGTCGGTCCTTTAGATGCCGGTAGGTATCGTTACTTTGGAGAATATCACCCCAATACAGCAATTGGCTTTGTTAACGTCGTGTCCACTGAGGAGAATCAAGATGTTAAGTAATACAGTGGTGCTTTTCTTAAAAGATGCGTTGCCGATCTTTTGGGCGATAGCCATTTTAATCGTCTTGATACCGAACTGGCGGCACTGGCTGCCTCTTGGTATTGCTTGCGGCATTATTGTTTGCTTGAGCGTATTCAAAAATATCGGTTACATCTCTGAATTAGCAGATGGCTTGGGATTTGAATTTTTAAAAATCATTTTGCTTATTCTGTGTTACATCTTTGCGCTGTGCTTTTTTGTTAATCGTCCCCTTAGACTCAGTTTGACCGCCCGTGTTTTAGCCACATCTTTTGTTACTTGTATCATCATTCTAAATGCCAGCAACCTATTGCTGTTTTATGTCAGTTTCTGGCAAGTCAACGAACAGAGTAATTCGTTATTTTTAGGGTTAATTTTAGGTATTGGAATCTGTACAAGCATTGCCACTTTACTTGTACTGCTATTAAAACCATTACAAAAAGTCAAAGTGGCCCGCTATCTGTTTTTAATATTTGCTGTCGGTCAGTTCTCTCACATCGCCAATTTATTGCAACAGACAGACTTGGTCACCTCACAAAAAATTTGGAGCACTGAGCAATTCATTTCAGATGAAAATGAGATCGGCCAATTTCTTACCACATTGATAGGTTACGAGTCATCGCCAACAGGATTATATATTTTGATTTATTTAGCAGCTTTGATAGTGCCGATTTTGATGGGCTGTTTCCTGAACACAACAAGAAGCGTATTTATGGAGCAAAAAATATGAAGCTTTTCAGCTTTTTATGTGTACTCATAAACTTGATATTTTGCCCGCTGGTCTTCGCCGATGAAGGCTCTGTCGACAAGGTATACCACCCCTATGTTCTACCAAATGAGCGAGAAGTAGAATGGCGATTTGCCTCGCGCCAGAATGATGACGGTAACTTGCTAACCCAACGTTTTGCCTTTGGAACGGCAGTTTCAGAATACATGACTCTAGAATTCTATTTAGTCGCAGCCAGAGACGAAAACGACGACTTTGGCTTAGCATCTTATGAAGTAGAAGCTCGCTGGATGCTGACAGAACAAGGACAGTATTGGGCTGACTGGGGCGCGCTGTTTGAAATTGAAAAAGCCCATGACAGAGACCTATGGGAAGCAACGTCTGGTATTTTGATCGAAAAAGAATTTGGTTCTACTAGTTTAACCACTAACTTTTTACTCAGTTATGTATGGGGTAACGATAGAGGTATCGATACCGAAAGCGAAGTCATTCCCCAATTCAGGCTTAAATACAGATATCGTTGGCACCCATGGCTTCAACCCTCAGTAGAAATCTATACAGGAGAAAACTTTGTCGGTATCGGCCCTGCATTTATGGGTATCCAACGCTACCAAGGGCAAAAACAATTAAAATGGGAATTAGGTTTTATCTCCGGTTTCAATGGCGATAGCAAAGACCATACTTTACGCTTTGTGCTCGAGTACGAATTTTAAAGTTCGGACGCAACCCCCTATTCCCCATCCAAAAACTTAATCTGTATTCTCAAAGCTTAAGGTTCGCTTAAGGTTGATAACTTACTCTATCTCCATTGTGGTTTAGATTAAGTAATTTATGCGTCTTTTGCTGTTAACCCTGTTTCTATTAATACACTTCCAATCGAGTGCTTTACCGGCACCCGACTTTCAATTGCAAGATATCAAGTTAAGTGACTACAAGGGCAAAGTAGTCTATTTGGATTTCTGGGCATCATGGTGCAAACCTTGCCGAAAATCCTTTCCTTGGATGAATGAAATGACCCGCAAATACGAGTCTGAAGGCTTGGTCGTGTTAGCAGTAAATTTAGATAAAGACGGCAAGCTTGCGCAAAAATTCTTAACTAAATATCCGGCTCAATTCAAAATTGCCTTCGACCCCCAAGGCAGTTTAGCCAGCCAATATCAAATTCCAGGTATGCCGACTAGTTACTTAATTAACAGGCAAGGTGAACTTGTGGTCGCTCACAAGGGATTTCATGTAGATAAATCCGCATCTTATGAACAAGAAATTGTCACGCTACTTAACCAATAGGAGAGCGTAAAAAATGAAACGAAAATATACGATTTTTATTGCCATGATCGCAGTGTTGCAACTAGCTGGTTGTGCAAATATAGGTGTCCAACCTTGGGAGCGCGATCTATTAGCTAAAGATGAAATGGCACTGGATTCCGAAGGTGTAGATATTGGTCTAGATGATCATATTTATTTTAGTAAGGAAGCGACCAGTGGTGGACGTTCATTTGCAGGCGGAGGTTGTGGATGCAACTAAAACAAAGCAAAAACGTCAGTGCCCTGCTTGCTGCGGCGTCTTGCGCTTTATTAGGCACAAGCGTCCAAGCTGAAGACAATGCCGAGGAATGGAAGTTCGATACTGCCATTTTGTACTACGGTGAAACGGACAGAGTGCAACTTGTAGAAGGTGTATTCAACGCCAATAAAGACTTCGGCAATGAACACTATTTTAATGGTAAGTTGGTAATCGATACACTAACCGGAGCTTCGGCATCAGGGGCGGTGGCGCAATCTGGCGTACAAACATTTACCCGTCCTTCTGGTAACGATTCTTATACTGTAGAAGGGGGTGAAACACCTCTAGATGATACATTTAGAGATACTCGGGTACAGGCAAGTGGACAATGGACACAACCTTTAGGTGAAAACTATCGGGTTAGTGGCGGGTTACAAGTTTCCAAAGAATATGATTATTTATCCATTGTTGGAAACGGTTCGCTGGATATGGATCTAAATCAAAGAAACACGACACTGTCAGCAGGAATGTCCTATGCTTTTGACAGCATAGATCCGGTAGGTGGCCGTCCTGTGGATTTTGCCAGCATGGTCGTAGATAACGGACAATTCGATAGCGCCGAAGCCTATCAACAAGCATTTGATGCAACTCGAATACAAGGTAGTGAAGAAAAAGACACCATAGATTTGCTGTTTGGTGTCACTCAAGTGATTAATCGCCGTATGTTGATGCAGTTTAACTACAGCTTGTCGATGTCTGATGGTTATCACAATGACCCCTACAAAGTGCTCAGCATAGTTGACCAGCAAGGAGTAACCCAAGACATAGTGCATGAGTCTCGTCCGACAGAGCGAACCAAGCACAGTGTGTACTGGCAAACCAAATATGCCCTTGATCAAGGTGTGTTAGATTTTTCTTATCGTTTCGCAACTGACGATTGGGAAATAGACTCTCATACGATTGACACTCGTTTTCGATATAACCTATCGGAAACCAGCTATATCCAGCCGCATATTCGTTATTATCAACAAAATGAGGCGGAGTTTTACAACCCATTTTTGTCGCAAGCAACGCCTCTTCCTGAGCATGCCAGTGCAGATTATCGCTTAGGTAAGATGACAGCTATTACGCTGGGACTAAAGTACGGTATGCAATTAGAAAATGGTAACGAACTAGCGTTTCGTTTGGAGTATTATCAACAGACCCCAGAAAATGCTGGATTTGAGCAACCAGGTTCTTTAGCCGATGAAGATCTGTATCCCGCTTTAAAAGCAGTGATAGCACAGGTAAGCTACAGTTTTTAGCGGCTTGTTTGAGAACAAGATATGCGAAACACTGAAATGCCTTTCACTATAGAGCAACGAGGCGACCATATTTGTGGTCGCTTTTCTGCTATGGCCAGTCCTTGTGAGATATTGCTGGACAGTGAGGATACAAACCTCGCTAAAACACTCACTAAAATTGCTTACACAGAAAGCAAACGAATCGAAAATAAATATAGCCGTTATCAAAACAACAATGTGATGCATAGGCTAAATCAGAGTAACAATCAGGCCGTAAAAATTGATTCGGAAACAGCCAAACTGCTTGCCTTTGCCAATACCTGTTACCAAATTAGTGAGGGGTTATTTGATATCACTTCAGGAGTGCTAAGAAAGGCCTGGCAATTTGATGGTTCAGATAAAATTCCTGAGCATGCACAAGTAACTGAATTGTTACCTTATTTAGGTTGGCAACATGTTACTTATACCTCCGATTCAATCACCTTACCAGTAGGTTTTGAATTAGATTTTGGCGGTATAGGAAAAGAATATGCGGTTGATTGCGTTGCTAAAGCATGCCAGCAAGTAGCGTCAAATGTATCTGTTTTAGTTAACTTCGGCGGTGATATACAAGTTACCCAAGCGCGCAAATCACAGCCATATTGGCAGGTGGGTATCGAAGACCCAAGTAATGCTTCTGGGGGCATTGCCATGGTTAATATTGCCAGTGGTGGACTGGCAACAAGTGGCGATGCAAACCGCTACCTGCTTAAAAATGGAGTTCGATATAGTCACGTTCTAAATCCGAAAACCGGTTACCCGATCCAACAAGCACCGCGCTCTGTAACCGTCGCTGCTCAACATTGCATTCAAAGTGGTTTGCTAGCAACTTTGGCACTCTTGCAAGGCCAAAACGCAGAAACCTTTCTCCAGCAACAAAACTGCAAACATTGGTGTTTTTGGTAGCCCCTTTTTATCCTTCAATCTATTTACTCCTTTGAAAATTAATGCGATTCTGAAATGCTGCTTTGCGAAGTAGAAAGGAGAAGCCGAAGGGATTGTAAAATTAGGCTTGGATTCAACACGCTGTTTTCAAATCAGTGAATTCAAGCCAGCAAAGGAGCATGGTTTCATGTCAAATATTCCAACTACTTTACTTGAGCACCAACGAAGTTTTTTAACTAAACTGACCTCTCAAATATCGAAAGATGAACGATTTGTGGGTCTCGCCCTATCGGGATCTGCTGCAGAAAATAAAGTCGATAGATTCAGTGATCTGGATTTAGTCATTGCCGTTTTGCCATCCCACCTTGAGCAGGTAATGCAGCAACGTCAGGCAATAGCTGCAAACATGGGAAGGCTAGTCGCTTGTGCAACGGGAGAGCATGTAGGCGAACCTAGACTGTTAATTTGTCTGTTCGAGTGCGAAGAGCCATTGCATGTTGATTTGAAGTTTGTGTCTATAGAAGACACCCATCAGCGGGTAGATACGCCTGTCGTATTATGGGAGGTAGATAATTGTTTAAGCCAAATATATCAAGGCGGCGAAGGACATTATCCCATCCAACCGCCTCAATGGTTCGAAGATCGGTTTTGGATTTGGATGCACTATGGTGTAACAAAAGTAGCTCGCGGCGAACTATACGAAGCCCTAGACTTCGTGTCGTTTATACGACAAACCGTGATTGGACCTTTAGGTATGTTTAATCATGGATTTGAACCCAATGGTCTACGTAAAATTGAGTTCAAACTACCAAAGTTATCTCAGGAGTTAGCCAAAACAGTTGCACAAAATGATAGAAAGTCATTATTTATTGCCTTGGAAAGATTAGCCGAAATTTATGTTTCGCTAAGGCAAGTGCACATCGAGCAACTTGAATTAAAAGAAGCAGCTCAGCAATTGGCGATGGCCTACTTGCACAAAGAAGCATCAACCAAACAAGTTGAGCTATAAACTAGATAATCACATAAAGGCTATAAGGTAAATTTAAGGCAATTCAATGGATTGCCTTTTTATTCAAAACTCAAGTAAAGTAGCGCAGATGAATAGTCACTGCCACTGTTGAGCAATGTTTGTCGTTGTTTAATCAATACATCAGAGAATTTAATAGGATAATAGAATGACAATTGGTGCAATTTTACCATTGAGTGTTAGGGGAAGTTACGATGTGGATGACTTAGGTAGAACTGAAATCCTTTTCAAAACTCTAGACGCATTCTGTGAACCCGGTTTATTCTCAAAGTTTTTGATTGTTACCCCGCCAGACGAAGTACAAATAGTCACTGAAAAAGTAAGACGCTGGGCACAATTTAATCCCGTGGTGATGTCTGAAGAGGATCTCGTACCAGAATTGGGTAAACATCAACATATGCGCGGCTGGCGAAAACAACAAATTGTCAAAATAGCTGCACACACACAATTCACTGACGAATTTTACATTACCTTCGACGCTGACGTTATTTGTTTGAAACCCCTGTCTATAGAAAAGTTGATTGTTCAAGGCAAAGCACTACTGCAATACGAACCCCGCAGTTTTCACCCTAAATGGTGGAAGTCGTCTGCCCGCCTATTAAAAATGTCTCCAGAGGTAGGTGATACTTCAAAAGGTATGCACGTAACCCCGGCAATATTATCGACTAAGTTAGCCAAGCAACTGACCGAAGAATTAACCACACTTTGGAAAAAAGATTGGGTAAAGGCATTATGTTCATTGCACAACCCTAAACATCCTGGGAATTGGCGGATATCACGATTTTTGATGCTGAAATGGACAGAGTATTCGCTGTATTATCTGTGTTCGATGAAAAATAAAAACCTAGATAAGTTTCATATCACCGCAGGAAGTCAGACCCACCCACAGTTATTACTAATCCATGATTCTCATCCATATGAAGATTGGGATACGGCGAAAAGCTTTTCATCAGATTGCCCAGGGCTTTTCTGTGTAGTTGGCAGTAAATCTCGATTAGAACCAGAAGAAGTCTGGCAACGGATTAGTCCATTTGTGCCAGTTAAATCGTAATAACAGTCAAGAATGGCATAAAAAGGCAATAAAAAAGGCAATCATGTGATTGCCTTTTTTGAGTTTTCTATCAATTTGTTAGACTAGTCTAACGATAAATTGAATTAGATAACTTGAATGTTCTCAGCTTGAGGACCTTTTTGGCCTTGGCCGATAGTGAATTCAACTTTTTGACCTTCTTTAAGAGTCTTGAAGCCGTCACCAACGATTGAACGGAAATGAGCGAAAACATCAGGGCCGCCTTGCTGCTCGATGAAACCAAAACCTTTATCTTCGTTGAACCACTTAACAGTTCCTACTACTTTATCAGACATATTATATCTTCCTGTAAAAATTAAATTGGGTGCCAAAATTGGCAGGTTTAGCATAAAAAGAGACCGAACTTAAAAACAACAGGACGAAGAACAACGATATAACAACGAACATGTAGATATTTAACGAGGTTTTCTTAGCTAGGCGAAGCATACCCTACTTTGAGATTCTGTCAAATTAAATATGTAAATTAATCCAATAAAATCTGGCATTTAATTTGTTATTGTACAGTTTTAGTACAGAATCATTAGCATTCTCGAATTCGATTTTCACACTGAAATCGTACAATTAACGTTCTATTTGAAATCGCTAATTTTGAGTTATTGGCATCGATTTACCATTAGCATAGCGATTCTTAAGGTAAGCGAGTATTAACCATATCCAAATCTGATTTGGTTGGGTAAAATGTTTATCAAATAACATTTTTCAATAAAAAAAGATGGCAAGAAGAACGATATGAAAAAAATAATACTGATCCTCACCACAACGTTGTTTTTAACCTTGAATGCGGATGCGAAAGAAGAATCCGACAAAGAAATCAAGCAAATTCCTGAAGCACAGATGAGCGTAACCGAGCATAAAGGTAAATTTAATGGCACCAGCATTAAATATAAGGTTAGCGCTGGTGATAGTCATCTTTTAGATGCCAAGGGCAAACCTAAAGCCAGTATTTTTCATATCGCTTACACGCGCACAGACGTGAAAAATTCCGAATCTAGACCGCTATTATTTGTATTCAATGGTGGACCAGGCTCGTCATCTGTATGGATGCACATGGGCTTGTTTGGCCCAAAACGTGTGGTGTTACCTAGTGATGCAGAACAAGTAGGCGCTGCACCATTTAATCTCAAAGACAATCCTCTAAGTCTGTTAGATATTGCAGACATGGTATTTATCGATCCCGTCGGCACTGGATTCTCAACGCCTCTTGGTGAGTATGAAGGTAAAGCGTTTTGGGGCGTTAAACAAGATGCTGAAATACTCGCTGAGTTTGTGCGCGTGTACATTACTGAAAACAATCGATGGAATTCACCTAAATATTTGGCCGGGGAAAGTTACGGTACCACTCGTGCTGGGGCTATGGTTAAGGAACTCCAAGAAGGTTGGGGGTCGATTGATTTAAACGGAATCTTACTGATATCTTCGATAATCGATTTTCAAACTGGTGACTTCACCGAAGGCAACGATCTACCTTACGTCACGTTTTTACCAACCTACGCTGCCACGGCTTGGTATCACAATAAAGTCCCGAATAAATCTAACTGGAATAGTTTGCAGGAATTCGTTGCTGAGACACGAGATTTTGCGCTAAATGAATACGCAACAGTGTTACTCAAAGGTGCTCTGGCTAAACCCGCAGAAATTGATAATGTTGTAAATAAACTGCATGCCTATACGGGGCTCAAAAAGCAGTACATTACACAATCTAAACTGCGCATTAATGAATTTTTGTTTATGAAAGAATTGATGCGAGATGAAGGTAAGGTTGTAGGTCGATTGGACAGCCGTTATCTAGGCGAAGACGCGAACATTGTCGTCGACCAGTTTGAGGCTGACCCAGCATCTTATGCCATTGATGGAGCCTACACAGCGGCGATACAACATTATTTTGCCAACGATATTAACGTTAAGCGTTCTGAGCCTTATCACGTATTGAGCGGCGAAGTATTTGTTAATTGGAATTGGCTATATGGTAATTCAGCGCGCAGTCAGGGATTTATTAACGTCACGCCGTTTATATCCAAAGGCATGCGTCAGAATAAGGACTTTAGAGTATTCGTTGCCAATGGCTATTATGATTTGGCTACACCATTTTTTGCCACTGAACACTCGATGAACCATCACGGAATAGATCTTAACCGTGTCACTATGAAATATTATGAGGCTGGTCACATGATGTATATACATGAACCATCGCTGAAAACCTTAGTGAATGATATTCGAGCTTTTATTCTTCCTTAGAAGAACCAATCGACGGATACCCAGTTGAAACCGTGGCGTTGTAGAATTGATATTTTTGAATTAGATGCGCATATCTCTCAGAAGAAAAATACACTACCAACGCTTTATCGAATTGTTCTTGAATTTTTGGCTCGATAAAACCAACACGATAGAGACTAGGTGAAAAAAGCTGATGAATGACCACAGGTTGTTCATCAACTTTACCTAATAATGTCCTATTTAAATGATTGAAGATATTTACATCCAGTACAATCGCTTGGGCTTTTTTGCTAAATAATAATTTCAGTTGGCGCGCCTGATCCGGTACTTCTCTGTAGTTAGGATTAGCCGAGGCCATTTTCAAAAAGCCATTACCTAAAAGCCTAAATGCCGACTGAAATCCAACGATTGATAAATTAGACATGTCTTGCACATCAGTTAATTCGATTTGGGAAGCGGCCAATGTAACAACGACGTTCTGATATTGAATATAGGCTTTGGAAAGTGTCATTTGCTTGGCTTGACGTTTACTACTCAAAGTTGCTACGGCATCAATATTGGGCATATTAAGGGTGTCGTATGAACGACCGTAAGGAATTTGAATAAATTGAGCGTCATAGCCTATGCTTTTAATAACATCTCGTATCAACTCTATTTCAAACCCAGTTCTGGCATTATTCATCACATAAGGAGGCTTATCCCACCCTACTGCTACGAATAAGTTTTGCTGGGCTGCTACAAAGTTCGACACTATTAAATTCGTCAGACAAAACAGCGCTATAAAAATTCTATGGTTAACCATTAAAAGCATTAGATTCCGATTTAGTTGAAAATTAACAAGCCGATCTTTGTCTACCTTGATACTATTGTAAAATGACTTTATAGGAAACCCCGATGCCTTGGATTCAACTAATAATAGACACCCACGCTGAAAATGCGGAACAGATTGGCGACATGTTATCGGCCAATGGTGCGCAAGCTGTAACCTTTACTGACGCCAAAGATACACCAATGTACGAACCTAAACCTGGAGAGGTCATGTTATGGCCAGACACTCAAGTGATAGGCTTATATGACGCAGAGTTCGATATGCAGCGTGTTGTATCGCAACTTGAGAAGTCTAAGATTTTAGGAAAAGGATTTTCCCACAAATTAGATCAACTTGAAGACAAAGACTGGGAGCGGGAATGGATGGATAATTTCCACCCAATCCAGTTTGGCAAGCGGCTTTGGATATGCCCAAGTTGGCGAGACATCCCCGACCCAACAGCCGTAAACGTGATGCTTGACCCTGGACTTGCGTTTGGAACCGGTACTCACCCTACTACCTCTTTGTGTCTACAATGGTTAGACGCCCTCAGTTTGGAAGGTAAAACCGTGGTCGATTTTGGCTGCGGTTCGGGCATTCTGGGTATTGCCGCATTGAAATTAGGTGCAGAATCTGTAGTTGGTATAGATATCGACCCTCAAGCTCTTTTAGCCAGCAAAGATAACGCTGGGCGCAATGATGTGGCAGATAAAATAAGCGTATTCTTACCTAAGGATCAACCAGATTTGCAGGCAGATATCGTACTTGCCAATATCTTAGCGGGTCCGTTGAGAGAATTGCGCGAAGTGATTACTAACTATTGCAAATCAGGTGGCCTGTTAGTTTTATCCGGTATATTGGCCAACCAAGCTGAAGAAATAGACCAACTTTATTCGGCAGACTTTGATATGGAACCTATCGCCATCGAAGGTGACTGGGCCAGAGTATCAGGTAAGAAAAAATAATTTATTTAGATCAATTGAGGTTCAAGTTGGTTTTTAGCTAAATTTGAGCCTCAGCAATCCCTTTTAATCCCCCCTCGGGTTTCAAAAACGACTTTTTCAAAAATTTTTTAAAAATAAAATCAGACCGATTAGTCCATCCGAAGGATTTGTAACAAAACTTCACAAATTGATATGAAATAACATAAGGTTTTGTTTAACAAATAATATTTCTCCAAATCAATAGTTTAAAAAATAACTCAAAGACTGGTCAGGCCATGGAAAGCTATGTCTGTCAAGGCCTTGAACGCAAATAAATTATACTTTTGTTTAAAATTTAGCCTTTTCAAAACGTTCAAAAAACCGTAACATAGCGCCCGTTTTGACTAGCCGAACATTTATTGTTCAACAAAAGGGCCTATTAACTCATGCAGATTGGTCAATATGTATTAGACAATAATCTCATGTTAGCACCTATGGCAGGTGTTACTGATAGACCCTTCAGACAAATGTGTAAACATTTGGGTGCTGGGCTTGTGGTGTCAGAAATGCTGTCATCCAATCCTAAGGTTTGGAATACAGACAAATCAAAGCAACGGATGGATCATACGGGTGAATCAGGCATTCGCTCTGTACAGATCGCCGGCGCAGATCCACAGCTTATGGCTCAAGCGGCACAACTAAATGTTAGTAATGGCGCTCAGATTATTGATATCAATATGGGGTGCCCTGCTAAAAAAGTGAATAAAAAGATGGCTGGGTCTGCTTTATTGCAATACCCCAAATTGGTTGAAGAAATTATTCAATCAGTGGTTAATGCTGTCGATGTGCCTGTTACGCTGAAAATTAGAACGGGTTGGAACCAAGATAATCGGAACGGTGTAGAAATCGCGAAGATTGCCGAAAACAATGGTATCCAATCTTTGGCAGTGCATGGACGTACTAAAGCCTGCATGTACAAAGGCAATGCGGAATTCGAAACGATTGCTAAAATAAAACAATCAGTTTCAATACCTGTTGTTGCAAACGGTGATATCACCAGTGCTTTGAAAGCAAAAGAAGTACTGGATATGACCAATGCGGATGCATTGATGATAGGTCGTGGAGCCCAAGGTAACCCTTGGATATTTCGCGAAATATTACATTATCTGAACACCGGCGCAGAGCTTCCCGCGCCAACTATTGATGAGGTTCGTAGCGTCATGCTTGAACACGTCAGTAATGTTCACCAGTTTTATGGTGATTTTATGGGAGCCAGAATAGCCCGCAAGCATGTGGGGTGGTATTTAGCAGATCACGACAAGGAACGCGTATTTCGAGCTAAATTCAATGTAATCGAAGATGCTCAAGAGCAACTCGACCAATTGAATACGTATTTTGAAAAACTGGCAGAGTGTCATTCAATGTCACCTGCTGCTTAATTTTTTATCAACTAAAGAGCACGATGTTTATGTTCGATCAAAATGTGACTTCACCTTTCACTACTACAGTGACAACTCCATCTCAAACTCAAGCTCAAAAGCCTTTGAGAGATTCTGTTAAACAAGCTGTTAATAAGTATTTAAGACAGTTAGATAACACTGACGTCGAAAATGTTTATGAATTAGTTTTAGCTGAGGTGGAAGCGCCTTTATTGGAAGAAATAATGACTTTCACTCGCGGTAACCAAACTCGCGCAGCTATCATGATGGGTATCAACCGTGGTACGCTTCGTAAAAAGTTAAAGCAATACGGAATGAACTAATGATTGGGTTTACCCACATCATGTTTCAAGTAACAATTTAATGTAAAGAGCACCTCAGGGTGCTCTTTTTGTTTTCGCTATACCTGACTATTTGGTCAATTTAATCTTCACACAATCAAGAGTAAAAGAATGACATCTGCTAAACCCATCCGCCGCGCACTATTAAGTGTTTCAGATAAAACCGGCATAGTTGAATTTGCCACCTCTCTAGTTGAACAAGGAGTTGAACTACTATCCACTGGTGGTACAGCCAAATTACTTGCTGATGCAGGTTTAAACGTAACAGAAGTATCTGATTACACAGGTCATCCAGAAATTATGGCCGGCAGGGTTAAAACACTACATCCAAAAGTACATGGCGGCATTTTAGCCCGTCGTGGTATTGATGAAGCGGTTATGCAAGAAAATGACATTCAAGCGATTGATTTAGTTGTCGTCAATTTATATCCCTTTGCAGCAACTGTAGCCAATGAAGGATGCTCTTTAGAAGATGCCATCGAAAACATCGATATCGGCGGCCCTACAATGGTTCGCGCAGCGGCAAAAAATCACAAAGACGTTACTATAGTGGTAAATGCTAAAGATTATCAGCGTGTGTTATCTGAAATGGCTGAAAATGAAGGTTCACTGACCTACAAAACACGTTTTGATTTAGCCATTGCAGCATTCGAGCACACTGCAGAATACGACGGCATGATTGCTAACTATTTTGGTGCGCGTATCGATTCCAATGAATGTGGTGATGATTGTGAACATCAACACAGTGAATTTCCTCGTACGTTCAATATGCAACTAAGCAAAAAACAAGATCTTCGTTATGGCGAGAACAGCCATCAATCGGCGGCGTTTTATGTAGAAAATCAGATTCAAGAAGCATCCGTTGCCACAGCAAAACAACTTCAAGGTAAAGAATTGTCGTTTAATAACATTGCCGATACTGATTCTGCCCTTGAATGTGTCAAAGAATTTTCAGAACCCGCGTGTGTCATTGTCAAACATGCGAATCCTTGTGGCGTTGCACTAGGTGATGATTTGTACACGGCTTATGATAGAGCATACAAAACCGACCCTACTTCAGCCTTCGGCGGTATTATTGCATTTAACCGTGAGTTGGATGCTAAAACCGCGCAAGCTATCGTTGATCGCCAGTTCGTTGAGGTGATTATAGCTCCAGTGGTGAGTAAAGAAGCTATCGAGATTGTCGCAACGAAGAAAAACGTACGTTTATTAGAGTGTGGTGATTGGTTAGGTCAGTTAACCGATGGTTATGACTTTAAACGTGTAAACGGTGGTTTGCTAGTACAAGAGCGCGACTTTGGAATGGTTGAAGAGCAGGATTTGACCGTTGTAAGTAAACGCCAACCAACTGCACAACAGCTAAAAGATCTGATGTTCACTTGGAAAGTGGCTAAGTATGTTAAATCAAATGCCATCGTTTATTGCAAAGATAGCATGACAATAGGCGTGGGCGCAGGACAGATGAGTCGTGTCTATTCAGCTAAGATTGCCGGCATTAAAGCTGCTGATGAGAACCTAGAAGTAAAAGGTTCAGTAATGGCATCAGATGCATTCTTCCCATTCAGAGACGGTATCGATGCGGCTGCGGCAGCAGGTATTGTCGCTGTCATTCAGCCTGGCGGTTCTATGCGTGATAATGAAGTTATCGCTGCTGCAGATGAACACGATATTGCCATGGTATTTACCGGTATGCGTCACTTTAGACATTAAGCGCTAATAATCGAAAAATCCGGCATTAGCCGGATTTTTTTTGTCTGTAGGCGGGTGCTTTAGTCCCATAGATTTACGCCGACATTCCGCTAACCTCTTCCATGGCCTGAAGGCCATGCTACAACCCCGCATTTTCGAATAATAATCCATGGCCTGTAGGCGGATGCTTTAGCGCCGCAGATTTACGCCGACATATCGTATTCCCTTCCATGGCCTGAAGGCTATGCTACAACCCCACATTTTCGAATAATAATCCATGGCCTGTAGGCGGATGCTTTAGCGCCGCAGATTTACGCCGACATATCGTATTCCCTTCCATGGCCTGAAGGCCATGCTACAAGAATGAAATCTTCTGGTCCGTGGAACATTGCTGTTGGCTAACAAAATGAAGAATTTTGCAAATTACACAGCTAAGTAGTATTTTTGACTAATAAATCGTACTAGAAACCAAGAAATTAACATCGGTAATATTTAACTAACTGTTTTTATTATGAATTTTAATTGGTATTCAATTTGCTTTTGTAGACATTAAAGCACACAACAACAGTTTTAAAGAGGAATATATATGGACATTTTACTAGTATTTGTTTTACCGATCGTCATTTTAGGAATGATATTTGGGCATAGACAAAAAATGATGGACGCTAAAGTGAAATTAGAGTCAGGCTCTGGCAACCTAGCCGCTTTAGAGGCTGAACTTAAATCAGTAAAAGAGCGCCTCAATACCCTTGAAGCAATAGTTACCGATGACAAATATCAACTCAATCAAGAATTTTCCAAATTAAAAAGTGCTAATTAGTATCCTCGAAGCCAATTGAAGATAAAAAGCGTGCAGTTAGACACGCTTTTTACGCTTTTATTCTGTACAATTCATCGCAATATTAAGCTCTACTCCTTACTCAATCAGTTAATAAGATAATCTATTCATGAAAATACTTATCATCGGCGGCGGCGGTCGCGAACACGCTTTAGCATTCAAATCAGCTCAAAATGACTATGTAGATACTGTTTATGTGGCACCAGGTAACGCTGGTACTGCTATAGAAGACAAATTGGTCAATATCGATATCCAAGCAGATGATGTGAACGGTTTACTCGAATTCGCCGTGCAAAATGCCATCGATTTAACCATAGTAGGACCTGAAGCACCTCTAGTTCTTGGCGTAGTGGATGCATTTCAAGCTAAAGGGTTAACCATATTTGGACCATCGAAGGCTGCGGCACAATTGGAAGGCTCTAAAGCCTTTACGAAAGATTTTTTAGCACGCCACAAGATCCCTACTGGTGATTATCAAAATTTTACTGAAATTGAACCTGCACTGGCATATTTGAAACAAAAAGGTGCACCTATTGTCATCAAAGCCGACGGCTTGGCTGCTGGTAAAGGCGTTATCGTTGCTATGACCGAGCAAGAAGCTGAAGATGCGATTCGCGACATGTTAGCTGGAAATGCCTTTGGAGATGCCGGTAGCCGTGTGGTCATAGAAGAATTTCTAGACGGAGAAGAAGCCAGCTTTATTGTTATGGTAGATGGTAAAAACGTCCTATCATTCGCCACCAGCCAAGACCATAAGCGAGTTGGCAACGGCGATACAGGACCTAACACTGGTGGCATGGGTGCTTACTCACCAGCCCCAGTAGTCACGCCTGAAATTCACCAAAGAATTATGCAAGAAGTTATCTATCCAACGGTCAATGGAATGGCAAGTGAAGGAAATCCTTATTCAGGTTTTTTATATGCCGGACTGATGATTATGGCTGACGGTACGCCTAAGGTAATTGAATACAACTGCCGCTTTGGAGACCCAGAAACTCAGCCCATTATGTTACGTTTGCAATCAGACATAGTTGCACTTTGTTTGCAGGCTACAGCTGGCAAACTTGATCAAGCAAGCATCGATTTTGATCCTAGAGCTGCAGTAGGCGTGGTACTCGCTGCAGGTGGGTATCCTGGAAGTTACGCAAAAGGTGATGAAATTCAGGGGTTGGATCTAGCGTCACAAACTGAAGGCAAAGTGTTTCATGCCGGTACTCAGCTAGTAGATGGTAAAGTTACCACTAATGGTGGACGAGTATTGTGCGCCACCGCCTTAGGAAATTCAGTGACGGAAGCGCAAAAGAATGCCTATAATTTAGTCCATAAAATAAACTGGGACGGTATGTTTTATCGTGATGATATTGCCTACCGAGCCATTGCCAGAGAACAAAGTTAAATTGGACACTAAAGATAACAAACCAGGCAAACAGGGTGATCCTCTCCATGGCATCACCCTGAAAAAAATGCTTGAAGAACTGCAGAAAGAATATGGATTTGAAGGCTTAGGCTGGCGCATAAAAGTGAAATGCTTTATTGAAAATCCGAGCATGAGCTCAAGTTTGAAGTTTTTACGAAGAACGCCTTGGGCTCGTAAGAAAGTCGAAGAGCTATACTTATCGACCTTCTGCAAATAACAAATTTTCGATAGTAAGTGCCCGCTTATTAATCCACATATTAAGGGTCGCCGCTACGCTTCGCACGTCATAGAGTGCGTTGTGAATGTGGCCCTGTAATGTTAATCCATGAAAATTAGCCAGCGCACCGCTGGACTGCTCGAAACCCGCCAAACCTAATTTACGCGCGATAAATTGTAAATTATGAAAACCTTGCTGAAACTCTGGCAGCT
Source organism: Alteromonas sp. M12 (assembly GCF_037478005.1). Classification (NCBI taxonomy): domain Bacteria; kingdom Pseudomonadati; phylum Pseudomonadota; class Gammaproteobacteria; order Alteromonadales; family Alteromonadaceae; genus Alteromonas; species Alteromonas sp. M12. Next base: position 4,721,496 of record NZ_CP144164.1, read on the forward strand.
CAACAGCATACAATTTGCAATTTTGTTGCAACACAGACAGATCATTGCCCCAAGAATACACTGGGAGTTTCCCCTGCCGACAAAAGTGATGGAACTGCGTCAATGCAGATGCGAAGTCTACGCCCAGTTCGTCAATCATGTTCTGTTCAATACCAGTTAGGTCTGTAATGTAATCACTGAGTTGCGGATTGATGGTTGGCTTTATCAACTCATTGAAGCTAGCTAATATGGAAACTGAAGATGCGGATACAGAGAGTTTTACTGCGGCCAGCTGAATCAACTCCCGTTGCTCCCAGCTTTTTGACCAGTTGCGCTGTTTCGACCCAACCCAAGCGGTAAATTCAGTATCAAAAAGCACGCATTCAAAAACTTGCATCAATCTCCACAGAGCATATAGTTAAATTAGTCTATAAACTTATAATGTAGTACAAATGCACAAAGTCAAATTATTATGTTAAACCAGATTGTAATAGGTTCTGTCATCATCATTTTGACGATTATCGTTCAAGTGATTTTTTTAGGTATTTTATCATCTCGTTTTGATCAAATACGTAAAATGGATTCCAAAGATTATAGACATATTAAAAGCCCCATTATCATTATACTGTCGGTCCTATGGATAGTGCTGGGGCTGACCATAGACATGTGGATTTGGGCTTTTGCATTTCTGTTAGTTGGCGAATTTAGTGAATTGGAAGAATCCCTTTATTTTGCCATCGCGTCCTTCACAACCCTTGGATTTGGAGATGTGATTTTAAGCCAACAATGGCGAATTATGGGCGCACTCAGCGCGGTAAATGGGCTTCTTGTGTTCGGACTGAACGCCGCATTTCTAGTGGAGCTGATGGGCATAACCTGGGGTAAGTCCAGACGTAAATAGAAATAAAGACACTAGGGGAAATTGAAGTGCAAACAAAAACACTATTTGAAATCTTTGCTGTTATAAAACCAGATCTCAGCGTCACCACAAAAAATCTTAGCGATTCAATTTACCAAGAATTAGACGATGAGTTTTCCTCTTTTAAAGGTCATTCACTAGTCTCTGCTCATGAGTTTAATGAAAACTGGCAATCTTGGGAAAGGCACCCAGCAGGGGATGAAATAGTCATACTTTTATCTGGTCAATGTGAATTAATCATCCGCTTTGATAAAAAACAGCAACAGCGTGTTTTGAGCCAACAAGGTGACTATGTCGTGATTCCAAAAAATCATTGGCATACGGCGCGGATATCTACTCCCACTCGCGTATTGTTTATCACTCCAGGGCAAGGAACGCAAAATACGACAACACCTTTTTAAGACAAAATTCGAATTGAATTAAATTTTGTCTAAGTAAATGACTTGACCATTGGCCTTAGCTTGCTTATAAATAGTGGTCCTTACTCCTCAAAACGTTCACTATGTCTGTAAAACATCCAATTATTGCAATAACAGGTTCCTCTGGAGCAGGTACAACTACGACGACCAATGCCATCAGGCATATTTTTCGTAATTTAGCTGTCAATGCGGCCTCTGTGGCGGGCGATAGTTTTCACCGTTTCACTCGTCCTGAAATGGAAGTTGAAATACGTAAAGCGCAAGAACAGGGGCGGCATATTAGTTATTTTGGTCCAAAAGCCAATGACTTCATTATGCTCGAAAAACTGTTCGCTCAATATGGAGAAACAGGCTCGGGTCAGCATCGCCAATATTTGCACACATTTGACGAAGCGGTGCCGTTCAATCAAATGCCTGGAACATTTACGCCGTGGCAAGATTTACCCGCAAACACCGACTTATTATTTTATGAAGGGTTACACGGAGGCGTTACCACTCCCGAAGCCGACGTGGCTAAACACGTTGATTTGCTGGTAGGCATGGTACCCATTGTGAACCTAGAGTGGATCCAAAAAATTATTAGGGATACCACTGACCGAGGTCATACCCGTGAAGCTGTGATGAGCAGTATTGTGCGAAGTTTAGAAGACTACTTTCACTATATAACCCCACAGTTTTCTAATACCCATGTGAATTTTCAGCGGGTTCCTACAGTTGATACCAGCAATCCATTCAGTGCGCGAGAAATTCCGACCCAAGACGAAAGTTTTGTAGTGGTTAGATTCCGCCGCGAAATGAAAAATGTAGACTTCCCGTATTTGTTAAAAATGATCGATGGCTCTTTCATGTCGAGAATTAACACATTCGTGGTACCTGGCGGAAAAATGGGTCTGGCAATGGAATTGATCTTGTCGCCACTTATTGAAGAATTATTGGAACGTAAACGTAAAGCCGGTTTCCAAATGGATTGGGTGACGAATAAGTAGTGCACGATTCAACCAATTCGCTCCGTTGGGGAATAATTGGATGTGGCAATGTCTGTGAAAAGAAAAGTGCTCCGGCTTACCAACAGGTCGACGGCTTTAGGCTACAAGGAGTAAGTGCTCGCACACCTGGAAAAGCATTAGATTTCGCAACACGACATAATGTACCCAATCATTATACATCTGCACAAGCACTCATAGATGATCCCAATATAGACGCCGTTTACATAGCAACTCCACCTGACAGTCACTGTGAGTTAGCATTAAAAGTCGCCAGCGCAAATAAAATTTGCTGTATAGAAAAACCGATGGCATTAAACTTCCGTCAATGCCAACAAATAGAGCGCACCTTTGAAACTCAAAAGCTGGCGCTTTTTGTTGCTTATTATCGCCGTTCATTACCTGGTTTTGTGCAAATTAAACAAGCAATAAGTAGCGGCAAAATCGGTCAAATTAGACAAGTTTCATGGCATTACAGTAGACCGCCATCAGATAATGATCTACGCCAAAAACCAAACTGGCGCACAGACAAAAATGTTGCCATTGGTGGGTACTTCGAAGATCTTGCCAGTCACGGTTTAGATATCCTTAGCTTTCTTCTTGGAAGGGTTCAACACGCACAAGGGATTTGTACGAATCAACAGGGGCTATACACTGCCCATGACGCTATTGTGGCTAACCTGCTGTTTGAAAACGGTGTGACAGGCAACGCTAGTTGGAATTTTGCTAGTCACCTTTATCAGGATAAGGTGCAGGTTTTAGCTGATAAGGGCAGCATAGAGTTCGCCATTTTTGGTAATCAGCCGGCTAACATATATACCGAGGATGGCAATGAAACCCTAGCAATGCCGACGCCGGATCCAATTCAAGGTCCGTTTGTTCAAGCCATGGCCGACCATTTACGAGGCGTAAGCAAACATCCTAGCCAAGCTGCAAGCGCCAGCCACACTAATTGGATAATGGACAAAATTTTGGGTGTATCGTAAAAAAGTGACTCTAACAATCACAGCGATTCAGTAATTTACCGCGCTGAAATCCCTCCCACAAACAATTTGTAACACTCCACTTAACATTGTTACTTAGCTAATCTTTTGAATTCCCTACTATTCATTTATAGTGGTGTGATATTCGGTTTATTTCCTTTTGGGGCTCGACATGGGACAAGAAACACAAAAAGTATTGGTTGTTGATGATGATATGCGCCTGCGAAGCTTACTTGAACGCTATTTAGTAGAGCAGGGATATCAAGTGCGTTCAGCCGCCAACTCTGAGCAGATGGATCGTCTTTTGGAACGTGAAAACTTTCATTTGTTGGTACTCGATTTAATGTTACCCGGTGAAGATGGCCTATCGATCTGTCGTCGTTTACGTCAAAAAGAAAACGAAATACCGATTATTATGCTAACTGCAAAAGGTGACGAAGTAGACCGTATAATTGGGTTGGAGATGGGCGCTGACGACTACCTACCTAAACCATTTAATCCACGGGAATTATTAGCCCGAGCAAAAGCCGTATTGCGTCGTAAAACCAATGAAGCGCCTGGCGCGCCCTCGATGGAAATGCAGGTGGTGGAGTTTGGTAAATACAAATTAAACCTAGCTACCCGTGAAATGTTTTCAGATGGCGAAGCGATCACCCTAACAAGTGGCGAATTTGCAGTGTTAAAATCCTTGGTTACTCATCCCAGAGAACCTTTGTCTAGAGACAAGCTAATGAATTTGGCCAGAGGCCGTGATTACAGCGCATTGGAGCGCAGTATTGATGTGCAAGTTTCTCGTTTACGCCGCATGTTGGAAATAGATCCGGCTAACCCTCGCTACATTCAAACCGTTTGGGGGTTAGGATATGTGTTTGTTCCCGATGGCGAAGCACAGTAATTGCCCCAACTCATTAATATCTGGGTTGAATAGTCACTGGTGAGAATCTTTCCTAAAAGCGCATTTGGCCAAACCGTTTTATTAATTGGCGTATTGTTACTGATTAATCAGGTAGTCTCTTATCTGTCAGTGACCTATTATTTTATTCGTCCAAATTATCAACAGATAAACTCGTTAATCGCCAAACAAATTAACATGGTATTTTTGGAAGAGGTTGATTATCTCAATCCGAAAACCCAAGACAATATCTTTAATGCCACAAACATTCGAATCTACACAGAAAAACAAGCCATTGAAAGTGGACTTCAACAGGCCATTTATTATCAATTTTTCTCTCGACAAATTTCTGATTTACTCGGTGGAGAAGCAGACGTTAGGATCTCAGCCTCAGAGCCGTTCTTAATTTGGGTCAATCCTCCACAGGACTCTAACGTGTGGATATCCATTCCCATGGCTAGCTTCACTGAAGGCGATATATCCCCCTTAACTATTTATTTGATAGTAATCGGTATTTTGAGTGTGGCAGGTGGTTGGATTTTTGTTCGCCGCTTGAATAAACCGATTCACGCATTACAGGTTGCCGCATTAGAGGTGGCAAAAGGTAACGTGCCAGCGCCATTGAAAGAGCAAGGTGCAAGCGAACTGATTGCGGTAACCAGTGCATTTAATCAAATGTCTAAGGGAATTAAGCAGTTAGAGGATGACAGAGCATTATTAACCGCGGGTATTTCACATGATCTGCGCACGCCGTTGACACGAATACGTTTAGCCAGTGAAATGCTACCTGATGAACAATTATGGATAAAAGAAGGCATTGTTCACGACATCGAAGACATGAACGACATTATCGATCAATTTATTGATTATGTTCGACAAGATACGCGGGAGCGTCGTGAAAAATTGTCGTTAAACGAATTGATTGAAGATGTGGTTCAAGCCCGTAATATTCAAGAAAATCACCATATCGATACCCACTTATCTGAATTACCAATGCTGATGATTCGACGAGTCGCAATCAAACGCGTACTAGATAACCTGATTGAAAATGCGTTTCGTTATGGCAGTCAAAATATTCTGATTACCAGCGGACATGACAAACGCAACAGACAAGTATTTTTTGAGGTGCGAGATTACGGTCCAGGTATCCCTGAAGAAAATATTGAAGACTTATTTCAGCCTTTTACTCAAGGGGATAAAGCCAGAGGTAGTGGCGGTTCTGGACTGGGATTGGCAATTATCAAACGTATTGTAGGGCTGCATAAAGGTAAAATCGAACTCAGTAATCATTCTGAAGGTGGGCTGCGGGCAAGAGTCACCTTACCGACGGATTAACCCTGAAACCATTGGCAAATCGATGGATGATGCAAGCTTTAAATCCTTTGCTCTAATAATTCAAGGCAGTAGGTTTGTTGTCATGTTTACAACAACCCTACTCCTTGGTATGACCGCCAATCTCGGTGTTTTATTGGGTGCTTCTAGCTTGCCCTAATCGCCAACAATAGCGCGATAACTATGAGCAAAATTTGCAGGTAAAATAACGTCTCCCGCATCGAAAACAGTTCCATCGCTGGCTTGCCATTTTAGTGCTTTACCGGTGCTTGAACCCTTTGGTAAAACAAAGCTGTTCAAATCACTGTTAATTTTAAAAATATCTTCCCCAATGAACCTCAAGCCAGCAGGCAAATCCACATGGCTTAGGCGGTTAGCAAGAAACGCTTTGTGCCCAATGGAAGTAAGCCCAGCAGGTAGATCCACACTGGTTAAGCGGTTATCTCTAAACGCACTATCCGCAATCGACGTAAGCCCCGCAGGCAAGTCTACGCTGATTAAGAAGTTTACATTAAACGCACTCTCCTCGATGGTCGTTATTCCAGCAGGCAACGTTAAATTGACTATGCGGTTATTTTGGAACGCAAAATCACCAATGGATGTAACCCCAGCGGGCAAATCCACGGTGATGAGGCTGTTATCTCGAAATGCGCTGCTCTGAACCGACGTCAGCCCAGCAGGCCATGTCACGCTGATTATGCTATTGGTGGCAAACGCGCTTTGTTCGATAGTGGTCAGCCCTTCAGGCAAATCCACACTGGTTATATTGTTGAACTCAAAAGCAGCATCGCCAATGGATGTCAGCCCAGCGGGTAATTCTATTTTGCTTATGCGGTTATTCTGAAAAGCGAATTCGCCGATGGATTTAAGCCCGGCAGGAAAAACCACACTGGTTAAGCCATTTGCTTGAAAGGCATTACCGCCAATCCCCTTTATCTTTTGTCCGTCGAGCATGTCAGGAATAATAATATCCGGTTGATGATTATTGCCATTAATGTCAGTAAGAATAGATGAGGTAATTATTCCATCGACTACCGTCACATCTGTTGTTTTGAGGGTATAAGGTGTTTGTGAATTGGCTACAAAACTGAGTGCAAACAAAACGATTGCACTGAATATCATTCTACTCATCTTCATATTCTATGATCTCCTGGTAAGCTGTATTTGAAGTGTTGGGAAGGTATCGCCTCTAGGCCATATCAATTTATTCGAGAACATAAAGTGCGATTTCAACTTCATGAAATGACTATATAATCGGGTCACATTTTCATATGAACCCGATTATTCTCAATTAAATATCAAATAGTTAAGGCTATTGAACTGACATTTTACCAGTGGTAGCTAGCACCAAATGTAATACGACGGTCTGTCAGTCCTTGGAAACACAATAAAGAACCCTCAGTTACACAGGATTGCTCGACTTCTGATTCCGTTAAGTTCACCGCTTCAATGCCAATGTTCAATTGCTCAGTTACATCATAACTAACGCTGGCATTAAGTTGCCCTCTGTCTTCTTGTACAACCATGAATCCCCAAGGGTAACTAGATGTACTACCAAAATCTTCTGAACGATAAGCTTCACGCCATGTATAACGCATACGTGCTGAAAGACCGTACTTTTCGTAATACAAGGTGAAGTTATACGCATTTTCAGAAAGATCCGGTAATCCATGCAAAGCAGAAACATCGATATCATCTATCCCTGTTGAAGCTGCAAAGACCGCATTCGCGCGATTTGTGGCATTATCAATTGCTTCACCACCATCGAACTTTTGGATGGTGTAGTTAGCTAGAATACCAAAACCCGATGCCCAACCTAACTCATCTTCAAAGCCAGATAGATCATACTGGACAGCCATTTCAATCCCTTTTTGAGTAGTTTTCCCGGTGTCATTGATGGTAGTCGACCAAGGCACACAAACACCTACACCAACAGGACCGAATACATTGATATCAGCAATGGGATTCCAGATGCCGCCTTGCTCACACTCAGGACCGATAATGTCACGAAAACCAGTCTCAGGATCTTCATACGGGTCGTTTTGTTGACCAACGTGTAAGTCTTTACGTGTTTTATGGAAGTAACCTATGCTCACAACACTTGCTTCTGCAAAATACCACTCAGCAGAGATATCAAATGAGGTTACTTCTTCAGGGACTAAGCCAGGATTACCCACTGAAACGGCTGGGTTAGGGCTTGTTGAATAGGTAACTGAAGTTGAAAGGTCGTTAAAGTCAGGTCGGCGAATATCTTTTCCCCAACCCGCGCGCAGAACGATGTCGTCTGTTACATCAGCAACAATGTTGATTCTGGGTAGTAGGAAATCATAGTCACCAACGGTTGTGACCTGTGAAATAGTAGGGTCGCCATTAGCATCTGTGGTAATTGAGTTACCTGTTGAAGCCACTTCGGTTTCTAAATAACGGACACCAAAATTACCGCGTATGTATTCGGTTGAGAAGTTTGCCTGCGCGTAAATAGCGTCAGTAGTTTCTTCAATATCAAAGAATGCGTTAACTTCTGAAGTGGGTGCAGTAATGGGAATGGAACCACCATGTGCAATAACCGCTTCATTGAGTATGCGTAACACCTTGTCTTGATCGGCCGTTATCATTTCAGGATTTACCATAAGGAAATCTTTAACAAATAACTCTCTGCCATCTGCATCACCAAAGTTATCAGGGCCTGCAGTAAGAAGCTCTGCGAACAAATCACCTCTCGGGCTATCTGAATAATTTCTTAAACTAACGTTGGCACGAATTTGGTCAGTCATACTAGTGGCTTTACTATGACGATATCCAAGGTCAAGTGTGGTAAACACAGACCAATCTAAGTCATAGACAAAATCAGCTCGAAAAGCGTCTTCAGTGTTTTCGGTAAGATCTCGCGCTGTGTCTACTGACCGTAACATATAGTTAGCTGGGTCCATCATGTCTGCTACACTTGGTGCGTTTGCCGCATCAAATGCAATACCAAAAGCGAGTGAGCCACCGGTTAAGTCATATTCGAATGGGGTTCCATTTTCATTAGATGAATTAACCGCTGCATTAGGGTTGATAAAGTTAAGAGTGGTGTTAATTCTTGGATTGGTGGATTCAGAATTAGAGGATGCCACCTCTACAGTGACTTTTAAGTTTTCACCTTGCCATTCACCGCCAAGCCTAAATATTTCACTCTTGGTTACACGTGAACTAGTATCGCCTGCAAAGCGCAAGTTGGGATCGGCACCGCCATCTTCTACCGGAATAACACCTTTTAATGCCGCTTGGATACTGCCGAGATTTTGGCCATCTAAATTACCAAAGTTAACGGTTTCAAATTCACTAGGCACGGAAATACCAATCAGGTCACTGACCCCAGATGCCTGTGCAGATATACTTTCTGCGTAGCGCTGTTGATCATTGATAACGGCATCAAAGTAAAATTTCATATCCGCATTGGGAGCCCATTCTAAGGAGCCAGCAAAATTCTTTGTTTCGTACTCATGGTTATCGTAATCTTGGTTAAGAAATTGAATTCCTAAAAAATCAAACTCTTGCGCATTTACAGTACCTCCGTCTGAAGTAACAACGTTGTCTCGGTCAACTCGAGGACGGAATGCAGTCACGTCTTGCTCAGCATAACTAGCGCTAAAAACAATACCAAATTCACCGATGTCGGTTTCCCAATTGTCGCCGTAGGTTCCTGACAATCGAGGCTTCACACCATCAGTAGAAAGACTACTGGATTCACCTTGCACTCTTACTGAGGCTAATGTTTCATTTAATTGCAAGGGACGAATGGTGCGTAAGTTAATAGTGCCACCCACAGAACCTTCGATGGTTTTTGCATCAGGTGCTTTGGTGACTTCAACACCTGCAATTATTGAAGCAGAAACATCTTCAAAGTTAATGCCGCTTCGACCAGCCCCTGAGCCAACCGTAGAAACACCATTAATTTCCGTTCGGTTTGCGTTGGTGCCACGGATCTGCACGCCTGTGCCCACACCCGCAGAACGCGTAATTTGTATACCTGTGACATTTTCTAAAACCTCAGCAAGGTTTTGGTCAGGCAATTTACCAATATCTACCGCTTCGATAACTTCAACCAGATTATTTGATTCGCGTTTTTCTAAAAGTGCACTTGTAAGCGCACTGCGTATTCCGCTTACCTGTATAACTTCAAGCTCTTCATCAACTTGCGCTTCTTGCGCCAAAATGGTTGGTGCTGTCAGCATCGCAACTAACGCTGCACTGTATATTCCTGTATTTGTTCTACGACTCTCTAATACAGAACTTATTTTATTAAGTTTCGCTTTCATGTGGTCTCCATTTACTTGGTAGTGTCATATTTATTGTGTATGTCTTAGCTATTTGTAAATAAATTGTTGTAACGGCGGAGCCAACCAGTTTGTCGTCTGCGTATGCTGAGTGAGCACTGTGTATTCGTTATACATAGCAATTTTGGCCTCATACTAAGTCACCAATCTGATTGAGTATAGATGACAACAAAACCGGTTTACTAAACCGGTTTATTGAATTAAATTAACATAAAATTACAGAATGTCAACATTCGAGTATTTAGGGGGTTAAGGAATTAACACGACGAGCAGATCGCCCAGAGAAATAAAATGCGCACAGCACACAAAAGACGTTAACGAATAAGTCAGGTTGGCTATAGCCCATCCAATAGATGTTGGTATTGTTCTGTGTTTAGTTGGCATAAGACCTCTTTTGAAAGCAGAGGTCTTGTCTGATGTAGATTAGCTTAGATTGATTATTGTTGCTTTGCTAGACGCGCTTAGGTTAGGCCCAAGAGCAGAATTTGCGTGGTTTTATTCAGCTTGCCCCCACAACGATTGCGAGTTTATGCACATCTTGCCATCAACAAATCCAAACCCACCGGGACGATCCTTAGCAATTAAAGCCGGGCCATCTAAATCCACAAAGTCAGCTTCGGCGGCCAACAAATAAGCAGGCGCCATTGCCAGAGATGAGCCAACCATACAGCCCACCATGATTTTAAGATTGTGTTGCTTTGCTAAGCGCAGTAGCCTCAATGCTTCAGTCAATCCGCCGGTTTTGTCGAGTTTGATGTTCACCGCTTGATATAGAGGAAGTAATCGCTCTAAGTCATCGCTGGTGTGGCAAGACTCATCGGCACAAATTGGAATACTCGACTTAAAATCAGCCAAAGCCTGATCATCACCACTGGGTAAAGGTTGTTCAATTAGGGCCACATTGCATTCCCTTAAAGGTTCAACCACCTTCTCTAACAACTCGATGCCCCAAGCTTCATTGGCATCAACAATAAACTCACTGTTTGGGCATACTGCATGGATTGCTTGCATCCTTGCAACCACATCTTGCTCATCAAGCTTCACTTTGATTACTTTATTTGCCGCTAACTTAGCGGCCGCTTTCGCCATATTATCAACACTATCAATGCTAATGGTTTGCGCACTGTGACAAGACGATAATTGCGGCATACCAGCTAACTCAGCGACACTGCGGTGCTGTTGTTTGCTGTGCAGATCCCACAGCGCGCAATCTAAGGCATTTCTTGCCGAACCTGCGGGTAACAAGCTGCTCAATTGGTGCAGCTGTTGTGTGCTGACAATCTGATCTTTGATACTTTCTAACTGCCTACATACAGCCTGTATTGTTTCGCCATAATGAGTATAAGGTACAGCTTCCGCCCAACCTCGATATTTGCCATCAGTTATAGAGACAACCACTACGTCGGCGGCGGTTTTTTCGCCACGGGAAATCCGAAAAGGAGTAATCAGTGGAAAACTTTCAGTAACAACGCGAATATCTAAACTCATAGCAAATTATCTACGATAGAAGTCACTCCGTGACGAATTGGATCACTACAGGGTAAACCGGTTTGCTGACTGATCTCTTTGCATATTTGTAATGCTGAATCAGCATCAACAGAAGATGTATTCACTGCAATACCGACAACCCGCGCTTGCGGATTGGTAAGTTGAGCAGCGGCTAAATTAAGTGCAATGGTTTGTTCAATAGAAGGCAATGCTTGATGAGTAAGCCCGCGCATATGTTGTCGACCTAGAGCATGACAAACCACCAGCGCATCTGGCTGTGAACCATGTAACAAGCCTAAGCTTACGCCAGCAAAAGCTGGATGAGACAAGGAACCTTGCCCTTCTATGATGTCCCAGTGATCAGCGCTATTTTCTGGACTAATCGTTTCTGCAGCGCCAGAAATGAAATCGGCAATAACACAATCAATGGCCACACCTGTTCCCGACACCAAAATTCCACTTTGTCCAGTTGCTCTGAAGGTGGCTGGAAGTTGCCTTCCCTGAATCTCTTTAGTGAGACTAAGAGAAGTGTACATTTTGCCAACCGAACAATCTGTGCCAACGGTCAAAAGGCGATTACCAAGACGTTTTTTACCTGTTCCCGTTCTAAACCGAGTGACGGGATGACGAATATCAATCAGTTGAAGATTAAGCTCGTCAGCCTTTTGCTGCAATACTGGAATATCGGTTAACTTATCGTGTAAACCGCTCACAATATCCATACCAGCATCCAATGCTTCGAGTATTGTAGGTATCCAACTTGAGTCAAGGAATCCTCCGCTATTAGCGAAGCCTAACACAAAGCTTTTGGCCCCTGCTTTAGCCGCCTCTTGAATATTCATTGATGGGCAGCCTGTAGTAACACTGCAACCTGACAAGCGGTATTCAGCTAAGCATTTTTCAGGACTCCAATCAGCAGCACTTCGAGCCATTTTAATGCTAAGCGAATCCGTAGCGTCTCCTACAAATAGCAAATACGGATAGTTAATATTCATCAAGATTCCTTTAAAATAGATATCACTCCATATTAAAGATATTTTATGCGAACTAAATTAGTATGATTTAGGTGAGTCATAACTCCAGGTTATTGCTGGTTATAGACGAGGTTCAATTCGGCCCTGACAAAATCCAAAAAGTGTTCACAAATCCGAGATAGCGGTCGCGTTTCTAAATGTAGCCCTTTTATTTTGAAATCCAAAGGGGGATTAAACGGCGAGACACCGACATTATCAGTGATATTGCTGATTGCTGTGAGTTTATCAATAGTACAGCAGCCCATTCCTTTATCGACCAAACTTGCAGCGATGTAGTAGGTATCAACCTGCATATTACTGTGAGTTTCCATGCCCAGAGACTCGAAGCGACCTAAGACTAAATCACCGAGTGGGCCACTATCCCAGATACTAATTAATTCCTGTTCCGCCAGAGACTCAACGCTAACAATTTTAGTGTCTGCAGGAAACGATTGTTTGGGATATAAAATAACCACTTCACTGCTGCCTAATTCAACTTCTTCAATTCCTGGTAGAGGAGGTGATGAATAAAGTAGCGCGAGGTCACACTTATGTTCTAACAAAGTTTGCAGTGCGTCATCATTGTGCATAGTTTGTAATTTAAACTGAACATGGGGGTGCACTTCCCTGAATTTAGCAATCGAACGAGGGATAACACCAAAACCAAGGCCAGGGGTTAATGCAATATCGATGACGCCACTATCACGGCGATTAATATTTTCTGCTAATGCGTTTATCGAACGAAGCTGTTTGTATAATTTATCGATTTCCGGAAAAAGTGTTTTCGCTTCACTCGTTGGAATAAGCTTACCTTTATTACGTTGGAATAAATCGAACCCCAATTGTTGTTCTGCATGAGATAGCACTTTAGAAACCGAAGGCTGAGATACATAAAGTAATTTAGCCGCATTAGTAATTGAGCCTGTAGTGTAAATAGCATGAAAGACTTCGATATGACGTAAACGCATTAATTTTTCCAAGTTGAATAAATTTTAGGATACCATAGGGGATAATCTGGCAGCATAAATTTTAGCGTGCCCCAACCCCTATTTTAAACTTTAAAAAATTGAAAAATAGCCAGCGATAACACTCAAAAATAATCATAAGCGTACCGCGGACAGCAATACTCACCAAGTCAATTATTGGAAGCCTTTGTGTGTCAGCCCATAACCATAGGCTATAACTAGCAGATTTTTTATTAATTGTGTTCATAAACATAATTGTAGAGTGTAGTACTCGCAAAAATAATAACTTTCTAAGCAAATTAGGAAAGAACCTAGGAAAACAGATAATGCCAAAGACCAACACATCACACTATCGTAAAAGTAAGCTAAATATAGCGATACTTGCCGCTATCGGGTCACTTTCAATTTCCGGAATAGCTGCAGCGAATCAGCAAAACAGTCAAGATAATTTATCCATCGAAAAGCAGTCCCAACAAACTACTCTAGAACAAGTTGACTCAACCGTAGATGGCAATGAAAAATCTAAAGATGTAGAAAAAATCATTGTTGTAGGTTCCAGCATCAAGGGCGCAAATATAACAGGCGCTTTGCCCGTCACATTAATTGATGCCAGCGATATAGAAGCGATTGGCGCGACTTCTGGAATCGAATTATTTGCATCTATTCCAAGTAACGGCAGCGTTAACTTTAACGGTAATGACGTGGTTAGCGGCGTATACCAATCTCGCGGTGATGTAGCGTCAATCAACCTACGCAGTATAGGTACTGGTAATACCTTGGTGCTGTTCAACGGCCGAAGAATGGTACAACACCCTGGTACCCAAACTGAAAATTCAGTACCTGTTACAACCGTAAATATGAACTCAATCCCTGTACTGGGCATTGACCGAGTGGAGATTTTGCATGACGGTGCAGCAGCGATATATGGATCTGATGCCGTCGCGGGTGTGGTTAACACTGAGATGCGTAAAGATTTCGCCGGCTATAAATTTGACGTTCAATATGGTCAGGCTGAAAATACCAGTAGAGAAAAGTTAAATATAAATACCTTAGCTGGTTGGGACATTAACGATGGCATGACCAACATCACCACTGCAATCAACTATTATCATGGTTCAGAAGTGATGGCTTCCGAAATCGACTATGCCGCCGATGCAGATAAACGTAGCTTCTTAGTAGGAACGGACTGGGAAGGTGATACCAATTTCCGAAATACATCTACCACAACGCCTTGGGGAAGATTTGATGCAAGTCAGTCAGTTACAGGCCTAACCTCATCCGCAGGACGTTTTCATGTTGAACCTGTAGATGCAACCGATAGTAACCAACAATGTGTTCTAGCTAATGGTTTATGTTTAGATAGCGGCAGTATTACTACCAATACGCAAGCCTATAATACCAACAGTGTTCGCACCATGATCCCAGAAACTGAGCGTTTAAACACCTTTGTTTACCTAAATCATGAACTGAACGATGACGTTAGTTTATACGGTGAGTTAGGTTACTACTGGGCTGAATCAAACTCTCAACGTGCAGAAACTGCAACACTTACCTCAGCTCCGGTCACCATTGCCAGCACAGCTTATTGGAACCCTCTTGGTAGTGGTCCAAATAGAATTTCTGGCTATGACACCCCCGCTGAAGGTTTAGACATATCAATTAATGCCTACCGCGTAGTCGATGCGGGTACCCGTAATATTAATGTCGAAAATACATCTTATCGTGTACTAGGTGGTGCCACAGGTTCATACAAGGATTGGGAGTGGGATTCCGCGGCTTTGTATTCAAAAGCAAAAACCGTTGATACAACCCATAATCGTATTAGTCTAAGTTTGTTTCAAGATGCCGTGAATCGTCTCGATGAAAGTGCATATAACACTTTCTGTGGCGCAACCTGTAACTCACAAGAGACTATCGATAGTTTTCTTATCGATGTAAGTCGTTCTGGCGAAACAGCGCTGGGTTTAGTTGATTTCAAATTTTCCAATGCGAATCTATTTAGTTTGCCAGCAGGTAATGTTGGAGCAGCTTTTGGCACAGAATGGCGCTATGAAAGCTTCGAAAATATTTATGATGACCGATTAAACGGCACCACTGTCTATACTGATGATGTGACTGGTTTAGCATATGAATCAGACGTAATGGGCTCCAGTGGACAACCTAATGCGGATGGATCACGTAATGTTTTATCTGCCTTCGTTGAATTTGCAGGTCCGTTAATTAGTCCAGAAATGGAAATTCCGTTAGTCCATAAACTAGACTTCCAAGTAGCTGGTCGTTATGAGCGCTACAATGATGTTGGGGATGTATTCAAACCTAAAGCCGTTCTTAGTTGGTATCCAGTTGAATCACTACAGATTCGCGGTTCATATGCTGAAGGATTTCGCGCTCCTAACTTAGAGCAATTGCACACAGCAAGTACCACCCGAGTTAACTACCCGGTTGATTACTATCGTTGCCAAGCCCAGATCAACAAAGGTGAGTTAGACAGTATCAGTCAATGCAGCAGTGGTGATAGTGCTGAGAACATTCGTTTGGGTAACACCGAACTTGATCCAGAAAAAGACTACAACTACGGCTTAGGATTGGTTTTCACACCTGAATTTATCGATAACTTAACATTGACCACGGATTACTGGCGCATAGAGCAAGAAGACTTAATTGGAATCCGCTCTTACCAAAATATTGCTGACCTAGATTATTATCAGCGCTTAAATGGCAGTTCTAACCCTAACGTTATTCGTGAAGAAGTGAACGCTGATGACATCGCTTTTTATGAAGGTTCTGGATTAGAAGCTGTGGGTGATATGAGTGAGATTATTGGTTTATTTGAAAACCTTGATTCGCGCACCACCGAAGGTCTCGATATTGGCGCTTACTATAAGTTAAACAATACCAGCATCGGTGACTTCTCATTTAAGTTTAACGCGGCTAAGTTGTTAAAAGCGTATCAATCAATCGATTCTGAATCCGCAAAATTACAAGAACTGGGTCTAACATTAGACGATGTGGGTGATTTAATTCAATTAGATGGCCGTCCTGAATGGCAAGCAAGTACTACTATTACTTGGCGCTATAATAATTGGGGAGCTGGGATCTACGGTAAATATGTAGGTGATTTCTACGATACCAGCGCCGTTAATGATAACTCAGGCGAGTTCTGGACAGTCGATAGCTGGACAACCTTTAGTATCTACGGTCAATATACGTTCGACCAAGGTTCATTAGAAGGTACAAAAATGCGTTTAGGTGTACGTAATCTATTCGACAAAGCGCCACCATTGGCCGATGAAACATACGGTTACGACGCCAGTCTGCACAGCGCTGAAGGACGTTATTTGTACCTTAATTTAAGCATGAGCTTCGATTAAGCAGCGTTTTTTTACACTTTAATCGGGCGACTTAGTCGCCCTTTTTCACTATAGAGTAATCCCTAAAATGTATAACAATTGCCGACTGCGGTTCTTTTCAATATTATTTGTAGCAATCACATCCTGTGCCGCTTGCACTCAAAAATCTGAATCAATCGATATGATTATCACAGGTAAAAATATTTATACTGGTAATGAGCAACCAGCATTTTCAGGTTATATCGGCATTGATAAAGGCAATATTTCTTTTATTAGCGATACGCTTCCTGCGCATATTACTGCCACACAAACCATAGATGCAGGTGACAACATCATAGCGCCAGGTTTTATTGATACCCATACCCATGCCTGCAATGATTTTGGTAAAGACTCCCCGAATACAAATGTGAACTACACCACCCAAGGTGTAACCACTGTTTTTTGCAATGTCGATGGTGGCGGTAGCGTTGATGTCGCGGCAAAACTTAATCAATATGAACAACAAGGAATAGGCACAAATGTCGCCCTCTACGTTGGTCATGGCTCAATTCGTAAAGCGGTCATGGGCATAGAAGATCGCGCTCCAACCGATGCTGAGCTTGAGCAAATGAAAAGCCTAGTAGAACAAGCAATGAAAGCCGGAGCCTTAGGACTTTCAACAGGCTTGTATTATGTACCCGGTAATTACGCGATGACCAGTGAAGTGGTTGAACTAGCAAAAGTCGCAGCCCAGTATAATGGTGCCTATGACAGTCATATTCGCGACGAAAGCAGCTACAGCATAGGGCTGGTTAACGCAATTAAAGAAGTCATTCAAATTGGTCAACAAGCAGACATTCCCGTGCACGTTGCGCATATCAAATCATTAGGCGTTGACGTTTGGGGTAAAAGCGCAGAGGTGATCAAGTTAATAGACGAAGCTCGGCAACAAGGTATCGACGTTACTGCAGATCAATATCCTTGGCGCGCTTCAGGAACCAGCGTAGCAGGTAGTTTGGTACCAAGATATATAATGGCAGGTAGCAAAGAAGCGTATCATGCTCGAATGGAAGATGACGCACTATGGCCAACCTTGAAATTAGAAATGGCTGAAAATTTAAGACGCAGAGGCGGCGCAGAGTCGTTACTCATTAGTGATCCCAAACGCCCCGACATACGCGGAAAAACCCTAGCCGAGGTTGCAAGTTTGTGGGAGATTGAGCCAATTGATGCAGCTCGTCAAATTATTCTAGAAGGTAATGCGCGGGTCGCCAGTTTCAATATGTCTGATCAAGATATGAAAGCTTATATGACGCAATCTTGGGTAATGACCTCTTCCGATGGCAGCACTGGCCATCCTCGAAAATATGGCACTTTCCCCAAAAAGTTTCGTGAATATGTTAAACAGAAAGGTTGGTTAAGCACCCAAGAGTTTATTCAACGCAGTAGTTATTTACCTGCTAAAACCTTTGGATTGACAGGCAGAGGCGAATTGAAAGCGGGTTACGTTGCCGATATCGTAATATTTAATCCTGAGACTTATCAGCAAAAAGCGAGCTACTTACAGCCTACCGAACTTAGTGAGGGAGTAGAATGGTTAATCGTTAATGGCCAACCTGTCATTGAACAAAGCGTCGTTAATCAGACCTTAGCAGGACAACCCATCCGTCAATCTTCAGCATCAAGGTAAAATAACCATGCAGAACTATTTTCTAGCGCTCGTGAGTGTTGCGCTTTTATTTACCGCTTCCGTTAGTCCCAGGGCCAATGCTGCCCCTCAGGCTGACAGCTTTTATTCGCCGTCGACGGTTTTCGATCCTAGCGTCACTACCCCTGAGGACTTTTTAGGTCATGGGTTAGGTCAAAAGATGGTCCAGAACAATATGCTGACAGCTTATTTTCGTCAGCTAGCGGCGCAATCTGAGCGAGTCAAATATGAAGTAATTGCCTACAGTAATGAAAATCGACCAATAGTTACTTTAACCATAACCTCCCCGCAAAACATGGCCAATTTAGCGCAAATTCAAGCGAACCACATGGCCATACAAACCCCTAAAGGTAAAAGTACAGTCAGCGCAGATATGCCAGTAATTAGTTGGATTAATTTTGGTGTGCACGGTGGCGAAGTGAGCTCAACCGATTCAGCCTTGCCGATTGCTTATCATTTAGCTGCGGCCCAAGGGGAAGAGATCGATAACTTACTTAAAAACAGTGTCATTCTGCTCACGGCCAGCTTTAATCCAGATGGTAACAACCGTGAAGCGACGTGGAATTGGCAATATTCATCGAATGTCACGATTACCGATCCTAATCACGCTTTACATGGCTCTCCTTGGCCCTCAGGTAGAACTAATCATTACTGGTTTGATCTGAATAGACAATGGATGTTACAGCAACAGCCCGAACCTGTGGGTTGGGTCAGTAAGTTTCATCAATGGCGACCAAACATAGTCGCAGACTTCCATGAAATGCGCTCATATAAGTCGTTTTATTTTCATCCTGGTGCACCGGATAGAGTGCATCCTCTGATTAATGATCAGGCCATGCAATTACTCAGCGATGTAGTGCAAGGACCGCGAGACTTTTTGGACAGCGAAGCTCAGCTATATTTTAATCAAGAGTCTTACGACAATTTTTATTTAGGCAAAGGCGCGACATATCCTCATTTGTTTGGCAGCTTGGGAATATTGTTTGAACAGGCTAGCTCGGCAGGTTTGCTCGACACGCCCCGAGGTGTGTTGTCATTTGAGGATAATATTCGAACTTATTACCATGTGGCCTTAGCGCTTCTGGAAAATGCCGCTGAAAAGCGCCAAGCACTGCTTTCATTTCAACAGGATTTTGCCAGCAACTCGGCTAAAATGGCCGCACAAGATGACATAAAAGCATACATCTACAGCGCCCCTGAAGATCCAGTAAGATTGTTCCATTTCAATCAACTATTAACTCGCAACAAAATCCAGATCAAACCACTGACAAAAGATTTTGCTGTGAACGGTAAAACATTTCGTAAAAACGAAGCGTTTATCGTGGAGTCAAAGCAGGCCAATTATCGTATGCTTAAAGGTCTGTTTTCCAAGATAACCACCTTTGAAAATAATACCTTTTATGATGTGTCTGGATGGACATTGCCCCTTGCTTTTGGGATTGACTTCGAGCCTCTAACTCGCACTAGATATAAAGCTGGTTCAGCTATAACCGTCGAGTTCCCAACACAGCAACCACCAAGCAGGGCAAATGTCGCCTATGTTTTTGATTGGAGCCACTACAACGCGCCGAAAGTACTAAATACGCTACTGCAGCAGGGATATCTACCGCGCATTGCCACTGAACCTTTTAAGGCACAAACTGATAAAGGTATCCAAGCATTTGGACGGGGCAGTGTCATAGTGCCGGTGCTCAAGCAGATAGGTGCTAATGCAAACGTAAACGGCGAAAATTTATATAACATAATCCAGCAGGCAGCTATTCATGATGGGGTAAAAGCCTACGCATTAAACAGCTCCCATACCACCAGCATAGGTATGGATTTGGGCAGCAATAGTATTGACGCTGTCACTTTACCAAAAGTCGCACTGGTTATTGGGCCTGGAATGTCTCCCTATCAGGCTGGTGAGGTGTGGCACCTGTTAGATAAACGTATGCATATGCCTGTTGTTTTACTAGATAAAAGTAAACTTTCTAGTGCGGATTTGTCAGCCTATACCCACCTAGTCATGACGGATGGAAAATATTCAGATATCAGTAATTCGCTACAAGAGAAGATTTCAACTTGGGTAAGGAAGGGCGGATCTCTGGTTGGTATCGGTGATGGTGCGCGCTGGGCAGGAACAAAATTACTGGATATTAAAGTGGCTGACATTGGCAAAGGAAAATTAGCCTCACAATCGCGAATTGATTATTCAAATAAGGCAATGGTTAAGGCACAAGTTATTATTGGTGGTGCGGTTGTGGCCGGTGATTTAGATATTAGTCACCCACTAGGTTACGGATATACCCGCCGCGAGATTGCCAGCCAACGTAGCGGTCTTTTAGCATTTGAACCGCCTAAAAATCCCTACGCCAGTGTAATAAAAATTGCCCAGAATTCACTATTAAGTGGCTACGCTTCTGCTGAAAACCAACAGCAATTAGCAGGCAAAACCAGCTTGGTAGCAGAAAGAAAAGGCAAGGGCAGTGTTATATTATTTACTGATGATCCTAATTTCCGCGGATACTTTTATGGCACAGAGAAGCTGTTTCTAAACAGTCTATTTTTCTCAACCTTATTTACTGCGCCTTAATCGGTAAAAACAGGCAAATCACAGATCAGGCAATCTAATATAAAAGCCTCCAAGTTATAACCTGTAGTTATGATTAGGAGGCTTTTTGTGAGGCCTTGATATTATCCTGCCGTGTTAGGCTTTAATTAATCGATAACTAGACGTATCCTTTGTTTTATTCATCATGCATTATAATAAATTAGCGCTTTACCTATTTGTTCTGGCTTTGTTCTCCGCGTTTTATATTAATACTTCTGTCACACCAAACTGGGTAGAACAGCAGCATTCTTACCCCACTTATAACAATGCATCAGGCGAACTTGTTTACACCATCAATAATCACCAGTTTGAAGTCAAAAACATCGTTGATTATCAACTCTCCCCATTGCGACAAAGCGCTTTAGATCAGTATGGTAAACCTGCGTTATCTGAGCAATGGGTAAGGATGCCTGACCAACAACTGGTGTTACTCAAGACCGCTTTCCATTTTGGTATTTGGTCGTTATTACCGGCCGTCATTGCTATTTCATTATGTTTGCTTACCAAACAGCCGATTCCTGCCCTATTAGGTGGCACAATTATCGGCGCACTCATGTTAGGTCGGTATGATATTACCGATAAAGTGCTGCTTCCAAGCATCGCCTCAGACAGCGCTGCAACCATTGTTTTATTGTACCTTTGGCTGCTTGGCGGCTTGATGGGAGTCTGGACTCGCACTGGAGCAGCACAAGCATTCGCTCAGGCGATGACCCGTCATTTTGTTAAGGGACCGCGCTCAGCGAAGCTGATTACATGGATATTAGGCGTATTCTTTTTTCAAGGAGGAACAATAAGCACAGTATTGGTGGGGACAACGGTTAAGCCCTTTGCAGATGAAGCAAAAGTCAGCCACGAAGAAATGAGTTACATTGTAGATTCAACGGCATCGCCCATCGCGTCAGTCTTAGCCTTCAATGCTTGGCCAGTCTATGTGCAATCATTGATATTTGTGCCTGGCGTGGCTTTTCTGGCAACCGAGTCTGATCGAATCCGTTTTTTCTTCACCAGTATCCCTTTTAGCTTTTATGGAATTCTCGCGGTATTGGGTACGCTCTTGTTGTGCTTTAACGTTACATGGCATTGCGGTAGTCGAATCCGTACAGCCCGTTTACGGGCGCTCAATACTGGCCGCTTAGACGCAAAAGATGCAAACCCGATACATACTGATGAATTACAAAAATCGGAAGTGCCTAGCCATTATTCGCCGAGTGTTTATGAATTTGCAGTGCCTTTGGTCACCTTAATTGCTATCGCAGTAGGAACCTTTATTACGCTAGGTTCGCCGAAAGTAAATTGGGCATTCGCTACAGCACTTTGCTTGTCTTGTGTAATGGCCTTATCACGAGGGATGACCTTAGACGAATTGCTTGGCGGCATTGGTAATGGTCTAAAATCAGTGGTCGTTGCTTCTGTGCTGTTGGTATTGGC
This sequence comes from Alteromonas sp. M12, assembly GCF_037478005.1. NCBI lineage: Bacteria > Pseudomonadati > Pseudomonadota > Gammaproteobacteria > Alteromonadales > Alteromonadaceae > Alteromonas > Alteromonas sp. M12. The sequence continues at coordinate 4,743,846 of NZ_CP144164.1, forward strand.
GATCACAATTGGCGGTATCAATAAGGAAATTGGTGGTGGTTTATTTTTGATAGATTTACTCGACCATCAAATAGCATTTTGGATGTTACCTGTCATTCTCCAGATTCTAACCATGATCATTGCATTTTCAACCGGAACAAGTTGGGGTACATACGCAATTGCATTCCCTTTAGCCATGCCGTTAGCTTGGGCAATTGGTATCAATCAAGAAGTTGCTCACCCAGAAATTTTCATGGCGATTTGTTTTGCGACGGTTTTGAATGGCAGCGTATACGGTGATCAATGCTCTCCCATTTCGGATACAACCATTTTAAGTGCGATGACCACAGGTTGTGACTTGATGGACCATGTTAAGTCACAAATAATACCTGCTAGCATAGCCGCAACATGCGCAGCTATGCTTTGGACTTTATCTGCATTGCTGTTGGTTTAACCAACAGCATTCAAATATAGCAGTAGCGAACTATTGTGTCTGCGTAGGCTGAGCATGGCCTTCGTTATGAATTGCTTCGATATCTATCGCATCGAAACTGTATTCCTTGTGGCAGTATTGGCAATTCAACCTTACGGCACCATCTTCGGCCACAATATTAAGTAACTCTTGTTTATCAACATTTGCGATCGCCGCAGCACTGCGTTCTTTACTGCAGGTACAAGAGAACTTGATGTCTTGAGGTGGGTAAAGTTGGACTTCTTCTTGATGATAAAGTCGGTGCAATACTTCAGTGGCTGGCAGCCCTAACAATTCCTCAGCAGTAATAGTCTGGCTAATCGTAGTTAAGTGAATGAAGTCAGTGTGTTCAGACGCATCTGTCATTTCGCTACTGGTTGGCAAAACTTGCAAAAATAAACCACCAGCTCTATTTATTTCACCTTTGAGAGAGGTTTTTAAAATGACTTTGGTAGGCAGTTGTTCAGATTGGCTGAAATACCCTTCAAGACACTCTGATAAAGTCGGCTTGTCGATCGCCACCATGCCTTGATATCGCTCTCCCACTTCAGGAGTAATGGTAATAACTAACACTCCCTTAGGCATGAGTTCGGTTAACGATGTTGGAAGTTCAGCCGCTTCTGAGTCCCACCGTGCCACACCACGCAATTTTTGATCATGAGTACCATTTATTACTGCGTACTTAACCAAACCTTCACTTTGCAATTGCAAAGCAATATCACCTTTGAACTTTAACGTTGCAGTCAGCAAAGATGCAGCAGCCATTAATTCACCCAGTAATTGTTGAAGGACAGGGGGATATTGCTGTGAATTTAGAATTTCTTGATAACTATTTTCTAGTTGCACAAGTTCACCGCGTACGTTGGCGTTGTTAAAGACATAACGATGTAACTGATCAAAATGGGACATAAGATTCTCTTACTGCTGTTTAAATTGAATTATTTTGCGACGCTGCTTTTTATCCGGTCGTGTCTCTGGTCTCGGACTATGGAATGCGCTTAACTTGCGCGCCTCTGCATTTTTTTCACGTTGCGCGATGCTTTTTTCTGTTTCCGCGTAGAGTAATTGAGCTTGTGGTGCACTTACTCGTTTATCACTTAACCCTTCTACAATTACTTCCTTGCTATCGAATCCGGCAGGGAGCACAATTGTCGCACCCAATTCGACACTTCGACTGGCTTTTGCTCTTTGTCCATTATATTGCACCTTGCCAGATTGCACCATGTCTCGAGCTAAAGATCGGGTTTTAAAAAATCGAGCAGCCCAAAGCCACTTATCTAAGCGAACTATTTCAGTGTTTTTGTTGTCTGTCTTATTCTTCATATATAGAACCTATTGGGCTTAAGCTTAAAAACCTTAGAATTGTAATTATATGGTAATGTTAATCTTTAATAGTTGTGGCCCTTTAATCTACTGGTTATCATTGTCCCCGTTTAGCGACGATAATCGACCAAAAAGTGGTAAAAGATGAGCCTTAGTAGTACAAACTTAAGTCAAATATGGCTGCAAATTAGCAAATATCAATCACAGATTAATCTGTTGGTTGTTATTTTGTTGGTTCTGTATCTTTTGGCTTTTTTAGCTGAGATGACTTGGCGGCTAATTCCAGAGCCACAAAACACTTCAAATCAAAGTTTTCAAACTAACCAAACTGGCAATACTTCAAGCAACTCTGGCTCACGAGTGAGTTTGTCACAGTTGAAAAGTTTAAACCTATTTGGCGATTTAACCGCAAAAGAAGTCACCACGGTTAAACAAGAAGTAACGGAAGCACCTGAAACCCGCTTGAACTTAACCTTAACAGGTGTGGTCGAGACTGATGAGCCAGGTGTTGGTGCGGCGATAATTGAGAATCGCGGTTCACAGAATACCTATGGCATCGATGATGAAATTGATGGTACCAATGCAAGCTTAGTTGAAGTGTTCGCAGATAGGGTAATCATAAAAAATGGTCCTCGTCGCGAAACCTTAATGCTAGACGGGTTAGAATACTCAAAAGAAAGCCAAGCATACCAACCAGCTGTTGAAACCACCGCTGATAATAGAATAGATGACAAAGAACAATATACCGAATTGACTCCTGAAATGGTGGAAACGACCAGAGAGATACGGCGCAACCCTGCCGGATTTACCGATTACATTATGGTCTCTCCGGTTCAAGGCCAAGATGGTTTAATTGCCGGCTATAAAATAGCCCCTGGTAAAAATCCAAGTTTATTTAAAGGTGCTGGATTTTTAGTCGGGGATGTCATTACCGAGATTAACGGCTTAGATTTGACTGATCCTGAACAAGCTATAGAAGCCTTGGCAGCATTAAATCAATCGGATTCGTTACAACTAACAATTAGTCGAAGTGAGGAACTTCTCACTTTGTATTTGGATTTCCCTGAAGGGGGAGAAGATTTATGAGGATTACCCCTATGACGCAAACAAGCCGTAGTAGATTTAGAGGCTTATGTTTGGCAGCATGTGCAATGCTTTTGACGATGTCGACGATGACATCCGCTAAAGAATATTCCCCCAATTTTAAAAATGCTGAGATTTCCGAATTCATAAATATTGTAGGCAAGAACCTGCAAAAAACCATAATCGTCAGCCCAGACGTACGCGGCAAAATCAGCGTACGTAGTTATGACTTGCTTAATGAAGAGCAATATTACCAATTTTTCCTCAACGTATTACAAGTATACGATTTTGCAGTGGTAGAAATGCCAAATGGCATATTGAAAGTAGTTCGAGCTAAAGACGCAAAAACATCTAATATTCCGGTTATTCAAGGTACCCCTTTTGATGGTGATGAAATGATCACCCGAGTGGTTCCGGTATACAACGTGCCAGTGCGAGAGCTTGCCCCGATTCTTCGCCAGTTGAACGATCAAGCAGGTGGTGGCAACGTAGTGAGCCATGACCCATCCAACGTCATGATGCTGACCGGCCGAGCTGCTGTGGTAAATCGCTTGGTAGAGATCATTGAGCGTGTGGATCAAGCTGGTGATGAAGAAGTTGAAATAGTAGAACTTAAATATGCATCTGCATCAGAGATGGTGAGAATTATTGAAAACATCAATAAAAATGCATCCAAAACCCAAACAACCGGTAAATCGGAGCCTCGTCTGGTAGCTGACGACCGAACCAATAGTGTAATAGTGTCTGGCGATAACAAAGGTCGCAAACGCTTAATTAACCTAATTACCAAAATGGATAAAGAATTAGAAACCAGCGGTAATACTCGGGTTATTTTTGTGAATTACGCTAAAGCAGAAGAGCTAGTTAAAGTTCTGCAAGGAGTAAGTGCTAGCATTCAAGCTGAAGAACAAGGCGGACAAAGCAGCAATACAAAAAGTAGAACATCTAACAACCGTGAAGTAAGTATCGATTTTCACTCAGATTCCAATGCACTCGTAATCACCGCAGAGCCTGACATGATGCGTTCGCTAGAAGAAGTCATTCGTCAGTTGGATATACGTCGAGCACAAGTAACCGTTGAAGCCATTATTGTTGAAGTATTTGAAGGTGACGGCACAACGGTAGGTGTTCAGTGGGCCAGTGAAGATGGTGGTGGTCAGCAATTTACAAATGGTGTTGTGGGGATTGGCTCGTTAGCAGTTGCAGCCGATGAAGCAGAAGATCAAACAACCACGACCACAGGGTTCGATGACGATGGTGACCCGTATTCATATGACTCTGTCACATCTGGTGATTTCACTTCACTAGCATCCTTGCTAGGCGGCGTTAACGGATTCTTAGTTGGTGTAGTGAAAGATGGTTGGGGGGCAGTACTACAAGCAGTAAGCACTGATACCAATTCTAACGTTCTCTCTACTCCACACTTAACCACCATGGATAATGAAGAAGCGTTCTTCATCGTTGGTCAAGAAGTACCTATTATTACCGGTTCTTCAACGGGTTCAAACAATGCCAACCCATTCCAAACTGTGGAACGACAAGAAGTAGGTATAAAACTAAAAGTGACACCTCAAATCAACGAAGGTGATGCAGTTCAACTATTAATTGAACAAGAAGTCTCTAGCGTCAGTGGTGCGACATCTGTTGATATTGCGATTAACAAACGGGAAATTAAAACCACAGTAATTGTGGATGACGGCGGTACAATTGTACTGGGTGGCTTAATCGACGAAGAAGTGCAGGAAAGTGTTTCCAAGGTGCCTATATTAGGTGATATTCCTTACCTAGGTAACTTGTTTAAATCCACCACTACCAGCAAGCGCAAACGTAACTTAATGGTATTTATTCGTCCGACCATCGTGCGAGATGGCGCGACTATGAATTCTATTAGCCATAAAAAATACAACTACATTCGTGCGCAGCAACTACAGCGTCAATCTGAAGGTATCCCTTTGATGCCTAATACTGATACACCTGTATTACCGGAGTGGGAAGATGAACTATCTTTACCGCCTTCTTTCGAAGAATACATGTTGAATAAAGAGCAGGAAAGCAAGCATTAATGAGTATTGAAACAGCTGAAAATGCTGAACTCAATCCAAATCTGTTAGACGCTGAAGTTAATTCTACGGAAATGGCTGATGAAGATGTGGTTCAACACAAGCAGTTAGCATTTAGTTTTGCGAAGCGTCATAAAGTGTTGCTGGATACCGGTGAAGAACCCGCTATTTTGTATCACACAGCAAGCACAGATTTTTCAATTTTCATTGAGGTACGTCGATTTCTGCAGGCTGACTTTCAATTAAAAGAAATTGCCGACGAGCAATTTGAAAACCTGCTTACCAAGGCGTTTCAACGCGACTCGTCAGCGGCTAAACAGCTGATGGAAGATATCGGCAATGAAAGTGACTTATTCGCGTTAGCTGAAGAACTGCCTGATACCGAAGATTTATTAGAAAATGAAGATGATGCGCCTATCATCAAGTTAATCAATGCAATGTTAAGTGAAGCAATTAAAGAAGGTGCTTCTGACATTCATATTGAAACCTTCGAAAATCAATTAATAGTGCGATTTCGTGTAGACGGAGTGTTACGGGAAATATTACGGCCAAACCGTAAATTATCTTCCATGCTAGTGTCCCGTATTAAAGTCATGGCGAAGTTAGATATTGCCGAAAAGCGCGTTCCTCAAGATGGCCGCATTACCTTAAGAATAGCCGGACGCGCTGTGGATGTTAGGGTTTCAACCATGCCTTCGAGTCATGGTGAACGTGTGGTTCTGCGTTTGTTAGATAAAAATAACGCCCGCTTAAATTTAACTGATTTAGGTATGACCGCAAAAAACCGTGAAATTTTTTCCGTTTTAATTCGCAAACCTCACGGGATTATTTTGGTTACAGGTCCTACTGGCTCAGGTAAAAGTACAACCCTATACGCTGGCCTTTCAGAAATAAATTCGAAAGACCGGAATATTTTAACCGTTGAAGATCCCATCGAATTTGATTTACAAGGCATCGGCCAAACTCAAGTTAATCCCCGTGTAGACATGACGTTTGCGCGAGGTTTGAGAGCAATATTACGGCAAGATCCTGACGTGGTCATGATTGGTGAAATTCGCGATCTCGAAACAGCACAAATTGGTGTGCAGGCCAGTTTAACCGGTCACTTAGTATTATCTACGTTACACACCAATACCGCCGCAGGAGCCATAACTCGACTTGAAGATATGGGAATTGAACCCTTTTTGTTATCTTCCAGTTTACTGGCTGTTTTGTCGCAAAGACTAGTAAGAACCCTTTGCCCTGATTGTAAAACGCCTCACCTTCCAAGCGAAGCCGAGTGTCAAATTTTAGGCTTAGAGCATGCCTCCAATAGCCAAAATATTTATAGTCCCAAAGGCTGTGCAGCTTGTAATCAAACAGGTTATCGCGGTCGGACCGGGATCCACGAATTACTGGTAGTTGACGAACCAACCCGTGAAATAATTCATAACGGTCATGGTGAGCAAGCTATAGAAAAACATGTTAGGAAAAATACACCGAGTATTCGCGAAGACGGCTGTAACAAAGTACTTCTTGGGTATACATCCTTAGAAGAAGTACTGCGCGTTACCCGGGAGGATTAACCGTGGCCGCTTATGCTTACAAAGCGATTACCCAATCTGGTCGCAATAAAAGTGGTGTTTTAGAAGGCGATAACGCTCGGCATATTCGACAACAGTTGCGAGAATTAGAGCTTATTCCGCTAGAAGTAGAGCAAGTAACGGAACAGCAACAGCGCGACAACAAAAATCGATTTACCTTGTTCACTCGCGGCATATCCGCCAGCGATTTAGCCCTTTTAACACGGCAAATTGCCACCTTGGTTGAATCTGCTTTGCCAATCGAGGAAGCACTTTTAGCGGTAGCAGAACAATGTGAAAAGCCCCGTCATAAAAATATGATGATGGCCGTTCGCAGTAAGGTAGTAGAAGGTCATTCTCTTGCCGATGCAATGGGAGAGTTTCCGCAAGTATTCGATGAGCTATTTCGAGCAATGGTTGCAGCAGGTGAAAAGTCAGGGCATTTAGACACAGTACTTAATCGACTGGCCGATTACACAGAAAAAAGTCAACGCACTCGCAGCCAAATTACCCAAGCACTAGTTTACCCTGCCATCATGCTATTTTTTGCATTTGGTATTATTTTCTTACTGTTGACCGTAGTAGTGCCTAAAATTGTAGGACAATTCGACAACATGGGTCAGGAACTTCCTGCAATTACCAGCATCTTAATCTCTGTAAGCACTTGGTTACAAAGCTACGGTCTGATTGCAATAGTGTTAATTGTTATATTGATACTCTTGATTCGCAGAATTCTCAAACAACCGCTTATGAAAAAACGTTATCACAAGTTTATTTTGGAATTACCTTTGATTGGTAAAGTATCCAAAGGCTTGAATACGGCGCGTTTCGCCAGCACATTAAGTATACTAACCGCGAGTGCAGTGCCGTTGTTAGAGGCGATGCGCATAGCCGGTGACGTACTTGAAAATTTGCACATTAGAGAAGCTGTAGCCGATGCGGCAATTAAAGTGAAAGAGGGCTCTAGTCTGCGTGGAGCCTTAGAAAAGACCAAAATGTTTCCGCCTATGATGATGCATATGATTGCATCGGGTGAAAGAAGCGGTGAGCTTCAGCAAATGTTAAAACGAGCAGCAGACAACCAAGATAGGGAATTCGAAGCCCTAGTTGGTGTCTCATTAAAAGTTTTTGAACCAATTTTGATTGTTAGTATGGCAGCAATTGTTTTGTTTATCGTACTGGCAATTCTACAACCAATTTTAGCGCTTAATAATATGGTGAATATGTAATGAAAATTAACAATCCTCGACAAGCTGGTTTTACCTTAATAGAGGTAATGGTGGTGTTATTGATTATTGGTATCATGGCGGGCCTAGTGGCACCGCAAATACTCGGTAACCAAGAAGAAGCTCAGCGAAAAGCTGCTGCTATTGATATTCAATCATTGGAAAGTGCATTGACCCGCTACAAGTTAAGTAACAACCGTTTCCCAACCACCGAGCAAGGGTTAGATTCTTTGGTTAACGAACCGACAATAGACCCTATTCCACGCAATTACCCAACCGGCGGCTATATTAATCGTTTGCCTAATGACCCTTGGGACAATCCTTATCAATTGGTTAGCCCAGGTGAAATAGGCGTGATAGATATTTTTTCTAATGGCCCAGATGGTGAACCAGGAACGGAAGACGATATTGGTAACTGGAATCTTGGCGATTACCTAAACTAAACATTGAGTTGCCCATAATGCGAGCACGGTCATTAAAGTACCATTCAGGATTTACTCTCATCGAGATCATGGCGGTGCTAGCAATTATGGGAATTGTTATAAGTGTAATTTCATTTAATAACTTCTCACCGACCCCTTCTGAAGAATTAGAAAAACAAGCGAAACGATTCCAGATAGTAGTGGATATGGCATCTGATTTTGCGGTGTTAAACCAGCAAGAGTTAGGTATTCGTATTGAACCTGAAACCGCTGAATATATATTTATGCAGTTAGATGAAGAACAAAATTGGCAACTACTGGAAGGACAACAAGCGTTCGGTCGTTATCAATTACCAGAACCCTACTCTTTGGCGTTAGAGCTCGACGAATTACCTTGGATTGAAGAAGACAATTTGTTTAGCGACGGTATATTCGATGAATCCTTGTCCTTTGATGAGGACCGCGTTGACATTGGCAGTGAAGAAGAAGAGAAAAAACTACCGCCACCACAAATCATGTTGTTATCCAGTGGTGACGTGACACCATTTAGTTTAACTATGATGTATGAGCCTGATTTTTCTAATGATGATCCCGTGTATTTTAAGCTGAATGCCATTGATAGTGTGCCCCTTGAAAGGTTGGGTCCTTTGGATAGTGACTTATGAACACTAACACTCACAACAAAGGTTTCACCTTGTTAGAAGTCATGCTGGCGCTACTGATCTTTGCGATAACCGGCACCGCTATCATGAAATCGGCCACTGACCATTTAAACGGTGTCAGCCAAATCGAAAATATTACCTTTGCCACTTGGGTAGCCAATAATCGCCTTACCCAAATCAACATCGAAAATAGCTGGCCCCTAAAAGACAATTTGAAGGGCGAAGAAAAGATGGCTGGTACTACTTGGTACTGGCAACAAAAATTATTGTCCACCCCGGATGAATCTTTGATCGGGATTGAAATCGTAGTGGGGACCGACGAAAATTTCGACCGCACGATAACCAGTGTGACCTCCTATATGGCTAAACCCAAGAGCACAATAAGATGATTGGTCAAAAGCAACGCGGTTTCACACTGATTGAAATTATGATTGCTGTGGCAATCTTCACTCTTATCGGTATCGCTTCCACCAGCGTAATGACCGCCGTTATCGACAGTGATGAATTATCTGAAAATCGTTTCGAAAAACTACAAACTTTGCAAAGAGCGATGCTCACCATTGAACGAGATATGCTTCAAGCGGTGCCCAGAGCAGTGCGCCTAGACGGTGAAGAGAATACGCAAGTTATGCACGCAGAAAAGAACTTCTTGGAAAGCGAAGCTGATGGTTTTGCTTTTGTGCGAGCTGGATGGCAAAACCCGCAACTAATGTTACAACGCAGCACCTTACAAAGTGTTGGCTACCGTATGCAAGAAGGTAGGTTAGAGCGTTTGTACGGTAATTACGTTGATAATGTAGTTGGTTATGAACCCAAAGTACGGGTTTTATTAACTAAGGTAGATGATTTTCAAGTGCATTTTTTATTAAACTCTGGCGAAGATTCTGCCGACTCACAAAGCTGGGATGATTCTTATGCTCAAGATACCCTGCCAGTAGCCGTGAAGATTACCATCACCAGTCAAGAATTCGGCGTCATTGAGCGTAAGTTTTTAATGAGCAGCGCAGATTCGTGAATACTAGCTTGGCAAATTATTCAAAGCAGCAGGGGGTCGCTTTAATCATTGTTTTGATGATTGTCGCGCTGGTTGCGATTATTGCCACTGAAATGGGGTCAAGATTGCAACTTCAAGTGACTCGCGCAACCAACATTAAAGATAACAATCAAGCATTTTGGTATGCAATGGGGGCTGAGCAATTTGCGATTAAATCCATCGGTGAACTATTAGAGTCAAATCCTGATGTGATTTCATTAGAAGCTGGCTGGTCTGAACAATTTACCTTTCCTTTAGAAGGTGGCGGTATTCAAGCTCAGTTGACCGATATGCAAACCTGCCTAAATCTCAATGCTATCGACTCGGTAAATCGAGTACAACAAAGCAGCAGTCAAAACGGCAATGATAACGATAACACTAACGGCGACAGCGAGGTTAAAAAGGTGCTACGTGGAAATAGCAGCGGTGATATCAATTCCGTCCCTGAAGAGGCCCTAGCGTTTGAACGCTTATTGACCAACGTTGTGCCAGAGTTGGATAACTATTCAATTGAAGTTGTCAGAGACTCGTTAATTGATTGGCTAGACCAAGATGACAACATGTCACAAAGCGGGGCCGAAGATGCCGACTATGCAGCGTTAGTAAACCCTTACTTAGCCGCAAACAACTTAATGGTCAGTAAGTCTGAAATACGTCTAGTTAACGGCGTTAAAGCCCAATGGATTAATGACCTGCTGCCGATGGTCTGTGTTATTCCAAATGTGTCAGAAATGAAAATTAATGTGAATACTGTAAAAGAAGATCAAGCTCCTGTATTAGCAGCATTAACAGGTGCACCAGTATCGGAAATTCAAAGCCTCATCAGTAATCGTGCACCTGATGGCTACCAAAATGTACAGGATTTCTTAGCGGAAACACTGTTTACCAATCACACATTAACCGAACAACAACAACGTTGGTTTGATGTAAAAACAGAATACTTTCTATTACATACCAAGACCCGTTACAATAACGCCACATTTGCTATGTCTTCCCTACTGAAAGTAGAAAATAACGACCAAGTGATTGTCATACGACGAGAATTTGGAGGAGTACTTTAATGGAACATCTGGTTATCCGCCTAGGCTCAACCACTAGTGACCCAGTCAATTGGTTAGTATGGTCTGGTCAAGAGCAGGAAATTATTGCCTCTGGCGTACTAGATAATGCGGAACAGCTTAATTCTTTATCTGAACGTGCAGGCAAACGTCCTATTACCGCCTTAGTCCCAGGTTGTGACTTTTTGTTGAAATGGGTCGCCATGCCAGCGAAGGCATCGCGAAAAGCGCTAACGGCGATACCATACATGCTTGAGGAAGATTTAAGCATGGATATTAGCGAACAGTTTTTTGCCTTAGGGGAAAAAAATGGCAACATGCAAGCGGTTGCAGTAGTTAGCAGAGATAAGATGGCAAACTGGCTAGAGGTTATCAAACAAGCCGGTTTGTACTGCAATAAAATGCTCCCCGATATACTTGCCCTTCCCTACATTGAAGATGCGTGGAGCTTAGTAACCCTTGGACAGCAAGCTATTATTCGTCAAGATCAATGGCAAGGTCTGCAAGGTGATGCAACTTGGTTATTGCAAGCCACTGAGCATTTTGCAAAACAGCAAACAACACCGCTAAAAGTAGCGAATCACAGTGACTTAGATATTTCTAACTTAGCCAACGTTGAACAAATCGAACAGCAGTTAGACTTACCCATGCAATTGCTTGCAACAGGTGCCTTAAAAACCACATTTAATCTGTTACAAGGCGAGTTTAAAGCTAAACAACAAAATCGTAGTCAGTGGCGTCAATGGCGAGTTGCAGCGGTTTTAGCTATTCTCGCCCTTGTGGTTACATTGGTTGATAAAGGCGTGCAAGTTAATCAACTTAAACAACAAAGTGCGGATCTAACTAAGCAAATGCACGAGCAATTTGCCAAAGCCTTTCCTAATCAACCAAAACCCACAAGAATCCGTTTAGCGATGGAAAGAGAACTGGCTAAATTAGCCAACGGGGGCGGACAAACATCAATGCTAGCAATGATGTCACAACTCACCGAAGCCTTTCAAAATAGCGACGTTAAACCACAAACTATACGTTTTGATAGTGCGCGTTCAGAATTGCGACTACAGGCCGTTGCGGCAAACTTCGAAGCATTAGAACGATTTAAACGTTTAGCCCAAGAAAAAGGCTTCGAGGTACAACAAGGTGCAATTAACAACAAAGACAACCAAGTGATTGGTTCGTTATCGATAAGGAGCTGATATGAAAGATTTGTTGGATAAATTTAATCAGCTATCAGAGCGCGAAAGAATTTTAGTCGTAGTATCGGGTTTGTTATTAATAATCGCCCTATTTTACTATTTGGTGTGGGCCCCTATTGACAATTCTTTGCAAACTCAAAGCAAGTTAGTCGCGACTAAACAAGCTGACCTAATATGGTTTAAACAAAATGCAAATCGTGCAATCCAAATGCGCAGCGGAAATGGTAATGCATCTGTGTTTTCAGGCTCGTTACCCCAAGCAGTCAATCAAACTGCTGGGCGGGTGAAAATAGCAATTTCTAGAATGCAGCCTCAAGGCGAAGAGTTAAAGGTTTGGGTAGACCAAGCCCCCTTTAACGATGTGGTGAGTTGGTTACAAAGTATGGAAAATCTTGGGATCCGCATCATCAATGTTGATTTAGCGGAAGCCAACGTGTCAGGAATGGTAAAAGTCAGAAGTTTGCAGTTAGGAAAATCATGAAGCAAGTTGTTAAGTGGAGTCTTCTAGGCATTTTAGCCTTTTTGATTTTACTCATTATTAAGTTACCCGCTAGCCAAGTTATTTATCGCGCTAACCAATCCAATGATCTGAGCATTGAAGGTGTGCAAGGAACGATATGGAATGCCTCAGCTAGTATTATCAGTGTTAATAACATTACCATTGAAGATGTTAGCTGGCAGGTGTCATTTTGGGATTTGTTATTTGGCCAAATGACGTTAGACATAGATGGCGGGGATTTACGCTCAAGTGACAAAGTCTCATTACAAGGCATCGTTAGCATTGATATGTTCGACCCAAGCCATGTTCAATCTTCCGATTTAACTGTGTATTTACCGGCAGATATGGCTATTGCCCAAGCCCCCTTACCAATAGCAGTAAACGCAGGAGGCCGCTTTAAAGTCTCTTTAACCGAATTAGATTATGCTGGAAAATGTATTGGTTTATCCGGCAAAGGCCAATGGTTGAATGCGGGGTTAGAAGGCTTGGTAGGGCTTAGTGAACCTTTGAGTTTAGGTAACTTTCAAGCAAATCTAAGTTGCATTGAGGATGATATTCTAGTCAAAATCACCCCACCCAATGTATTTAATTTAACCGCTGATGCTCGGATTCCAAGCACATTAAAAGTAAAATTAAATGGTCAGTTCAAACCCGACGATAGTTTACCCAAACAAGTTAGGGATGCCGCTCAGTTCTTTGGCCGTCCCGACAAACAAGGGTTTTATAAAATAAAATTTTAGGAACAGAGGGAGTATAAGTTCCCTCTATCGACCTTCCTTTCGCGATTTATTTTATCGGGTTGTTGTTAATATCATCGATTAAGAATCGGTAATCTTGAATACTCGTAAACTCATCAATATTGCGGATTTCACCTTGGCTATCTGGATTCTCAACGGCTAACAAGTGAGCAATCCCGAATTCTTTAGCTGCATGTAAAATCGGTACACTATCATCAACGAACAAAGTACTTTGCGCATCAAACCCTAAGCGTTTCTGTAATTTTTGCCACAACAGCTGAGATTCTTTTGTTACCCCAAATTCATGGGTAGAAATCAAGGTGTCGATATGACTATCCAATTGAGTCTGCTCGATTTTTAGTGACAAGCTTCCCGGGTGCGCATTAGTTACTAGCACAACTTGTCTGCCACTGTTATGCAAAGCGTCGAGAAATGGCAAAGTGTCTTCACGCATACTGATCAAATGTTTAATTTGTCGTTTTGCCTCAATAATATCCATATCGAGCTTTTCCGCCCAATAATCAAGACAATACCAGTTTATCGTTCCCATCACCTTTTGGTATTCAAGGTGAATATATTCTTTTGCTTTTTCGAGACTGATGGCTTTTTTTTGTGCTATCTTTTGCGGTACAACTTCCATCCAAAAATGGTTGTCGAAGTGCAAGTCGAGCAGGGTTCCATCCATATCGAGTAAAACAGTTCTAATTTGGTTCCAGGGCAACATTGGCAAGTCAGTGATCCATGAGTTAAAGTAAGGCAAAATGTAGTATAAAGTGCAGTTCCTGAATAATGGAACTGCCGTAGTTTAACGTGATAGGTAAATGAATAAAATAGACCCGAATAAAACACTGCCCCAAATTCATCAACGAGAAATCGTCGCCAAAAGCGGTTTATTTCGTGTCGAACGCATAGATCTTGAATTTTCGAATGGCGCAACCCGTCAATTTGAAAGGATGGCTGGTTCAGGCAGTGGTGCAGTAATGATAGTCCCTTTCATCGATTCTGAAACCCTTTTGCTTATCAGAGAGTACGCTGCTGGTACCCACTCTTATCAATTAGGCTTCCCTAAAGGCTTAATTGATCCTGGCGAGTCAGCTCTTGAAGCTGGTAATAGAGAGTTAAAAGAAGAAGCTGGATATGGCGCGAACGTGTTAAAAGAGGTGCATACTGTCAGTATGGCTCCGACTTTTTTTGATGCGAAAATGAATATTTTATTAGCTCAAGATCTATATGAATGCCGTTTAGAAGGGGATGAACCAGAACCTTTAGAGGTCATTCCATGGTCTATACACGAGCTAGACGCTTTACTGGCACGTGACGATTTTATCGAGGCTCGCTGTATCGCGGCTTTATTTTTAGTACAAAAATATTTGGCAAAAAATTCATCAGGGGAAAAATAATGGCTGTAGACCCTCGAAAAAATTTGTTAGAAATAGCTAAATTTGCGGCTAAAACCGCGGGCGAAGAAGTTTTAAAAATCTATGATAGTGGCGACTTCAAAGCATATGAAAAAGAAGACGAATCTCCAGTGACTTCTGCAGATTACAAAGCTAATGAAATTATCATGGATATTTTGTTAAAAGAAACCCCCGACATTCCAATAATGTCAGAAGAAACCAATAACGGTGACTTGGCACAGCGCAAACATTGGCAGCGCTACTGGTTAATTGATCCTATTGACGGCACTCAAGAATTCATAGCACGCAGTGGCGATTTTGCAGTCAATATAGCGTTAATTGAAGACAATGAACCTGTGTTAGGAGTTATCTATTGGCCGGCTGGAGAAACACTGTATTTCGCCAGCAAAGGACATGGCGCTTATAAATCTTGCTCACTAGAAAACAATAAACAGATCCATGTACGTAAATTTGAAGAGCCTAAGACAGACGTAGTAATGATCGCCATTAGCCGACGTCAGCCGCGGGAAAGAATAATGAACCATATGAGCGATATGCGTTCATATCAAACACTACCCTTAGGTAGTTGTTCTCTTAAAGCCTGCTTTATTGCAGAGGGGAAAGCAGACGTATTTTTACGAATTGGAGTGACTGGTGAATGGGATACCGGTGCTTCACAATGTATTGTAGAAGAAGCCGGTGGCTGTATACTTTCAGCTAACTTCCTACCACTTACTTATAACCGACGAGATACGACTGATAATCCAGACTTCGTTGTTTTAGGGGATCATCAGGTAAATTGGCAAGAAATAGTCGAATATAAATAAGGAATAGCAAATGAGAACACATAGTCTTATAAGTTTTGCCATATGCTGTGCGGCATTTGGGTCATTTTCCCACGCAAGTTGGACCCTTGATAATGATTCATCAACAGTAAACTTTATCTCCACAAAGAATGAGCACATCAGCGAAATTCATAATTTTACCAAACTATCTGGCAAACTAAGTGATTCCGGCCAGCTTCAAGCAGCGGTGCAATTGAGTTCAGTAGAAACCAATATAGCCATTCGTAACGAGCGTATGCAGACATATCTTTTTGATGTGAAAAATACTCCAGAGGCAACGATCACAGCTCAACTACCCGAATCAGTGATGGGCATGAGTGCAGGAACATCAGCAATGGTGACCCTTGATACGAATATTACGATCAAAGGCAAGTCTGCTCCTTATAGCGTTGAAATAAACATTAGCAAAGATGATGATGATAGCTTCCACGCTACAACGGTTAAGCCGGTTCTAATTAAAGCAGCAAACCATGATTTAGATCCTGGCATTGCTAAGCTACAAGAACTTGCGGGCCTAAAGAGTATCGGGTTAACCGTTCCAATGACGTTTTCTGTGACATTCAATCAATAGTCACCTGTAACGCGGGACAAACGCTCCCGCCTAAAAACCTGTAGCACCGGATTTATCCCGTGAAAAGATAAGACAAAAACAATCCCAAGCGCGGTGCAAACGCTCCCGCCTAAAAAGCTGTAGTACGGGATTTATCCCGTGAGAAGATAAGATAAAACCAATCCAAAACGGGGCAAACGCTCCCGCCTACAAGCCTGTAGCACGGGATTTATCCCGTGAGAAGATAAGATAAAACCAATCCAAAACGGAGCAAACGCTCCCGCCTAAAAACCTGTAGTACGGGATTTATCCCGTGAAAAGATAAGATAAAACCAATCCGAAGCGCGGGACAAACGCTCCCGCCTAAAAACCTGTAGCACCGGATTTATGCCGTGAAAAGATAAGATAAAACCAATCCAAAGCGCGGAGTAAACGCTCCTGCCTACAATCTAATTTTGGATCTGCTCCTTGGTCACAATATTCACGCTTTCGTGTAATTCAGAATACTGTACAAAAGCTTGCCCCGACTTAAGTTGCATCATGACGTGATTAACTTTTTGTTCAAGATCATATTCCATTTCGCCGTAATCGGTTCCTTCTTGAAGAACAAAGGCTTCAACTAAATTGTTCAAGGTTTCTGGAGCAATGTCACTTAAAGGAATAATCATTCTTTAACACCTTTGTGGATTGAAAAGGGCGCAATAAAATCAGAAATACGTTTATGGAACCATATGTTGGGCTTCCAAGGAGTACCTTGTAAAAATCCCACATGCCCGCCGGTGTCACTCAACTCCAATTGAACCGCCTCAGAAAGCTCGTGTTCTTTAGGTAAAACCGCCTCATTCATAAAGGGGTCATCAATAGAATGGAGAACCAAGGTGGGGGTTTCAATATGCTTGAGAAAACTAATTGCACTGCACTTTTGGTAATAATCTTCGGCATCAGCAAAGCCGTGTAATGGCGCGGTAACATTTTGATCAAAATCTCTAAAGTTTGCCAATTTGGCAACTTTTTTATCATCAATGGGAATCAAACCTTTATAGTCAATAAGTCGCATTTTTGAACGTAGGGTTTTCACCATACTTTTTAGCAAATAGCTTTGATACACTTTAGAAAAGCCATGGTTAATACTGTCAGCACATTCAGCCAATTTAAATGGTGTAGAAACGGCTACCGCTGCTTTTAAAAATTTTTGCGCCGGCGTTTCCCCTAAGAACTTGAGTAGCATATTGGCACCCAATGAAAATCCGATTGCCACTTTAGGTAAATCAGGAAATTTTTTATCCAACCAAGCCATAAAGTAACTAGCATCTTCAGTTTCACCTGAGTGATAAGCGCGAGGCGTGGTATTCAGCTCACCTCCACAACCACGAAAATGCATTAACACGGTTTGCCAACCTTGAGACTGCAATTCAGCCATAAGATCATTGGCATAATGAGATTTCACAGAGCCTTCTAAACCATGAAATAGCACCGCAATCCCTTTGTTATTTTCCGGTGATTCTGGCTGCCCCCAAACCACTTTTACGCTATCGCTGTCAGGCAGTTTCAGTTTTTCTACCCGTAAAGCTAAAGGACGACGACGCTGAATAAACCTTGGCCATAAGGTTTGAACATGACGGTTTTTAGCCCAAAACGGCGCTTTGAAATCACTTCGTTTTATTCTATTTTTATTCGCTTCGGTGGCAAATTTATATTTATCGTTCATATCTCAAGATTAGTTTGATTACTAGAAATTGTGGCGGCCAGTTGTTCCACTATACACTTTAAATCAGCAGTATCTAGGGATTCAAGGGAGTCTAAATAATGGTAAAAATTAGATTTTCTTTTGGCATCTAGATTATGCTGATTGCAAAAACTGATAATCAGTGTTTGTTGTTGTTTTTCAGCTTCCAATTCCTGCTCTAACAGTTTTGCGTAAGTATTTGGCTTGTTCGTTTTGGCATCTATTCGTAAACGCCTAATGGTTTCCACTTGTGCGACTGAAGGGGCAATAAATTCTGATAACTCAACAAATTGAGATGAGCTTACCTGTCGATTATGGGTATCGAGATATGCACATATTAGCAGCAGATTTACGTTCATAGAGTATTCATTCTGCAGTTGCAGAGTTAAACGTTTTACTTCCGATTTAGCATAATGACGTAAAGAAAACTGCCAAAAATCCTCAGCTAACCAATTGTTGTTCATCAAATTCCTGTTGTTTTAATTCGAGCTCTTCTTGAGCCTCCATCCACAGTATTTCGGCCTCTTCTAAGTCTCCTTTTATATTGCCCTGCTCAAGTAACAACTGTTTCAATTTTGCCTTGTTTTCATCAAGATAGAGATCAACATCAGTGAGTTCCGACTCGACTTTTGCAAGCTTCTCAGAACACTGATTCATCTTCTTTTCGGCGCTTTGAATTGCTTTACGCAATCCTTGTGTAGCTTGCCTAAACTCAGCTTCTAGTCGCTTTGTGTTCTTCCGATCAAATTTGTTCTCTACAGGTTTAGCCGTTGAAGAATCTATATTCTTATTCGCGCTTTTCTGGCTAGCATCCTTTAATAACCAATCGCGATAGTCTTCTAGATCACCATCAAAGGGCTGCACCTTGCCGCTATCCACTAAATAAAAATCATCGCAAACTGAAGTGAGTAGGAAACGATCATGAGAAACTAACACCATTGCCCCTTCAAAGCTCTGCAACGCGATATTAAGAGCATGGCGCATTTCAAGATCCAAGTGGTTGGTAGGCTCATCCAATAACAAAAGATTCGGTTTTTGATACACCAATAAGGCGAGAACCAAACGCGCTTTTTCGCCACCAGACATAGGCTCAACTTTTCCTAATGCCTGATCACCATGAAATCCAAAGCCGCCTAAAAAATCCCGTAATGCCTGTTCAGGGGCAAGTTTATCGAGTCGATAAAGATGATCTAACGCACTATCTTGAGGTCGCAAAAATTCAAGCTGATGCTGTGCAAAATAGCCAATGCTCAGCCCCGCAGATGTCATATATTCACCGCTCATTGGCGTTTTTTCGTTTGCCAACAATTTAATTAAGGTCGATTTACCTGCGCCATTTCGTCCTAACAATCCAATTCGACTGCCTGGGACCAAATTCAGATGTAAACTATCAATAATCACAGTGTCATCGTAACCCACTTGCACTTGTTCCATTTTTACCAATGGATTAGGTAATTTAGGTGGGGCAAAAAACTCAAATGAAAACTGCGATTGCGCATGGGCTGGCAGCAAATCTTCCATTTTCTCTAATTGTTTAATCCGACTTTGCGCCTGCTTTGCTTTGCTAGCTTTAGCCTTGAAGCGATTAATGAATGATTCAAGATGAGCGACTTTCGCTTGTTGCTTTTGATATTCCAAATCTTGTAGGCGTAATCGTTCTGCACGCTGACGCTCGAAAGACGCGTAGTTTCCGGTGTAACTAATCAGCTTTTGGCTTTCCACACTGAGTATTTCATTCACCGTATTATCAAGAAAAGATTTATCATGTGATATAAGAATCAATGTTCCTGTATATCTTGTTAGCCATCTTTCTAGCCAAATAACCGCATCTAAATCCAAGTGGTTGGTAGGTTCATCAAGTAGCAGCAAATCAGAATGACATAGCAATGCTTGAGCAAGGTTAAGACGCATTCTCCAGCCACCTGAAAAGTCAGTGACTGGTTTTGTAATTTGATGGTGACTAAAGCCTAGGCCAGCCAGAATGGTCGCGGCTCGAGATTCGATATCATAAGCCCCAGCGTGTTCCAATTGACCATGTAGCAAGGCAATTTTTTCACCATCATGATTTTCTTCAGCCGTTGCCAACTTCTGTTGTAATTGTCGATACAGCAAATCACCATCAATTACGTAGTCTATCGCACTGCGATTTGACGCTGGAGTTTCCTGGGCCACCGACACAATTTGCCAATTTTTGGGTAATTGACAATCCCCCGCATCAGGATGTAACTCCTGTCGTAGCAAGGCAAATAAGCTAGACTTACCACAGCCATTAGAACCAATAAGCCCCACTTTGTGGCCTGGATAAATAGTCGCAGATGCGTGTTCGAGGAGGACTTTACTGCCTCGCAATAAAATCAGATCTGAAATTTGAATCATTTACGAAGAATACTAATCAAATTAGTTGAATTGGCGTATTATATACTTATACCGCTTGAAATTGCGCGTTTGTGCACAACTGAAAAGCTAATTATTCCATTCAAGTAGCAGATATCAATGACTAACAAAACTAAGAAACGCTTTGTCGCCGGTGCTATATGTCCAAAGTGTAAAGCGCAAGATACAATAATGCTGTTTTTCGAAAACAATGTCGAAAAGCTCGCCTGTGTAGAATGTGACTACACAGAATCACAAACTGAAAAGCAAGTTGACTCAGCCAAACGGCAAAATGAAAGCGTGATTGGTGTTTTCAAACCTTAAACGCATATTCGCGATTAGCTGCCTATGGAAAATTGCGAATTCCACGAGATAGGTTTGGAAGGTCAAACCAAAAGGTCGAGGGTGTAGACACTTGAAGGCAGCAGTGGCAATCGTCGCAGCGCATTAAATTTGAAGCTCCTCATCCGCAACATTCAACTCAATCCCTGATTATGCGGCTCTACATCTTACGGGTAAGAGCATAAACAAGTTAACTTTGCGGCAATTGAAGTTAGTAACATGGTCTGGTGCATTTACGTACTTAAGTAAATCACCTAACAAGCCAATGTTGTTCAGCAAACTGGCTTGAGGGAAATGGTGAATTAGTTAGAAACTGAGATAAACAAGATTCGATAATCAGCGCAACAACGAACCTTGTTTATAGGCAACTCTAATAATGAGGTGGCGGTGCTTCTTCACTGGAATCAGCAATATTTGACGGCTCAATCTGCTTCATTCTTTCGGTCATGTGTTTCAATTGAAATGCCATTCTATCAATTTGAATCTGCTGATCTGCGAGCGCTTTATTAAGTTGTTCTATGGTGTCTTCTTGAAACGCTAACTGCGTTTGCAGATGCGCTATTTCACTGTGTAAATCGGTACTCATTGTTTTACTAATCTTCCTGTTCAAATGGCCAATACTCGGCCAGCCCACTGCTACTTTCAGATAATAGCTGATTATTTTGATTGAAGCTCACAGCATACACTACCGCACTTTGTGGTTGCGTACCCTCCTTAGGGGTGACACGCCACTCTTGTACTTCACTGCCGGTCGCCACTGACCAAAGGTTTAACGCTCTGCCTGGTGATCCTGTGGCTAAATATTTTCCGTCTTCGGAAAACGTGGCGACACTGAATATTTTTTGGCGCTGTATATAAGATAATTGACTTATCTCTTCACCTGTTTGCACGTTCCAAATTCTTGCCCCGCGCTTGCTGTCTGCGGTGAATGCATAACGACCTAAATCATCTAACGCGACCTTAGTGACGCGACTTGAATGAGTGAAACGGTGTATCACTTGCCCGCTGCGAGTATCCCACAGGTAGGCAACATAGTCGTTGCCACCGGTCAGTGCGTAAAACCCATTTGGCGAAATATCAACACTATTTATTTTTTCTTGGTGTCCCAGAAACTCGAGGCGGCGTCCTGTGGCAGGTTCGAAAAACATGGCTTTTCCGTTACCTCGACCGACTAAAACACCACGGCCATTGTTGCTCACAGCAATATCGCGAACACTTGCTTCATCTATTCGCCAAAAACCTTCAGGTTCACCAGTGGATAGATTCCAAAGTGCAAAAGCTTCTCTATCGGCGGTCACCACATAACTGCTATCAGCAGCTATATGCACTATGCCAACGGTATTATTAACATGGCCTTCTTCTTGGTGACTCCACTTATATTTTTCTGTTTGTTCAACTAAATCCCAAACTAGAATTCCCTGTTGTGCTGTAGAGACTACCGCCAACTTACTATCCGCAGAAATATCTGCCGCATAAGTGCCTTCAATAGCATGTCGAATAGATTTATCAGGCTCACTGATCACGCCACTGCATGCGCTCAGTGCAAAAATACAGACTATCCAAATTAATTTAAATCGGTTTTGCAAAATTATTCGGTCCACAGTTTTGTGCATACTGTCTATTCAAGTTTGTGTATTAGGTCAGTTCGTTTAGTATATACCCAAGTCACCTTAAAATGCGCGTTTCACAACGAGAGGTAAGGTTAATAGCTTACAATATAGTGGTTATTGCATCTGTTTTCCTGTCGTTTGTTGCTAGCAAGTTTATCCAGATAGATTTAAACTGCCCCGCAAATATTTTTGAGGACGTTGGACTTCTGCCCAACTTTAAAAAGACGCATTTGGACTTTTTGCTTGTGGAAATAAGCAAATTGATTTTTAGAAATTTTGGAGAAATTGAATGAAAAAGGCAGCTATTGCATTTGTCGTCGCTTCTGTTTTCGGCATAACTGCTTGTCAACAAAAAGCCGACCCGTTACAGATTGAAGAAGTTAAATTCACATCCGCAGAAGAAGAACAGGCTTATGCGTTTGGCGCAAGCGTAGGTGGTTTTGTTGAGCAACGTTTAGCCGCTCAAGAAAGTATGGGCGTTGAACTTGATAGAGCACTAATTTTGAAAGGCTTTGCAGCAGCCATGCAAGCACAATCTCAATTGGAACAAGGCGAAATTCAAAAATTGAATGCAGACATTGATAAAGCAATGCAAGCAGGTCAATTGCTACTAGCAGAGAAAAATATCGAAAAAGGCAAACAGTGGTTAGCTGAAAATGCCAAGAAAGAAAACGTCACTGAGACTGAGTCAGGCTTACAATATGAAGTTCTGATTTCCTCAGAAGGCGATAGCCCTTCAGCTGAAGATACTGTTCAAGTACATTACCGTGGTACTTTATTAGATGGTACTGAATTTGATTCGTCTTATAGCCGAGGTGAACCTGCTACTTTCCCACTTAACCGTGTGATTTCTGGTTGGACTGAAGGTGTGCAGTTAATGACTGTTGGTTCTAAATATAAATTTTATATTCCATCAGAACTTGCTTATGGCGAACGTGCTACAGGTAAAATCACACCAAACTCAACACTTATTTTCGAAGTTGAGTTGCTGGATATCTTAAATAAAGAAGCCGTTGAATAATAGAATATTCCTATTAGGTTAAATACATAAAAAAGCCGGAAGTCATTTTGACTTCCGGCTTTATTTTTTGCTATCAGCGTGATCCTTGCTGTACCTAGTTCCACGTTTTTTATTGGTCTTTCTAGTCGACCTTAAGGCCCGAAATAAACCCGGGTTTGTAATTAAATTGTACTACCTAATTGTATACACGGCTGAACAGGATTGATGTTCATTGCCGACGTTTTTATTACCGATAGGCCTCCTTAAAAAGTCACCTTCGATTTATTTACGTTATATAACAAAACACTGTAACATACTCGGTAGAAAAGCCAGCTACAGCGCAGGTTAAGACGACATTTTTTTACGATTTACTTTACGCTTCAGTGCGTCGCTTAACTATGTTTAATGATAGTCCAATTTTGTTTTTTTTCATGCAAAATTTAGCTGTTTCTTGGAACGTTTTTGACTAATAAAACAGCAGTTATAATTTATAGTTAGATCACTACTTGGCAACTATTGGCTAAGTCTTTGTATCCACAACAGTGTTTAATAAAAAAGAGGTTTTTTGCTTGAGAACCCCGTTAATTACCCGCAAGGGTTACCAACAATTACAGAATGAACTCGAACACTTATGGCGAGTAGAGCGTCCTGAAACAACGAAAAAGGTAACTTGGGCCGCAAGCTTAGGTGATCGCAGTGAAAACGCCGATTATCAGTACAATAAGAAACGTTTGCGAGAAATTGACAGACGCATTCGCTATCTCACAAAAAGTCTCAAACATTTAAAAGTAGTCGACTATTCACCACAGCAAGAAGGCAAAGTATTTTTTGGTGCCTGGGTGGAAATAGAAAATGAAGACGACAAAACCTTACGCTTACAAATTGTCGGCTACGACGAAATCTTTTCCCGTAAAGATTGTATTTCCATCGACTCTCCCATGGCGCGAGCATTATTGAAGAAGGAAGTTGACGAGGAAGCAACCGTGCGCACCGAGGCCGGTGAGTTCAATTGGTTAATAAAAAGTATTGAATATGAAAAATAACCACGGTTAAGTGTTTTTTATCTTCAGCTGCACTGTTAAAGTTGCGGCTGTTTATTTTTGGGCTCTAATTAGCCTATTTTCAGTTTTCCAAGGCGATAACGCCTTATCAAGGGTCTTGTATGATCATCGAAAAAATTGCTAGCGAACTCAGCGTTGAGCAGAAACAAGTTAACGCTGCTGTTGAATTATTAGACGGCGGTGCAACAGTACCGTTTATAGCTCGTTATAGAAAAGAAGCCACCTTTGGCCTGGATGACGCGCAGTTAAGAGCGTTAGAGCAACGTTTAGGCTACTTACGCGAAATGCAGGAGCGTATGGTGGTGATCCTGAAATCTATTGATGAGCAGGGCAAATTAACGCCAGAGTTGAGTCAAAAGATACGGGCGTCTGAAAATAAAACCGAATTGGAAGATTTATATTTACCATTCAAACCGAAACGACGCACCAAAGGGCAGATTGCCATAGAGGCAGGTTTAGAACCATTAGCCGACAAGCTGTTTGCTAATCAACAACTCAATCCAGAAACAGAAGCTGAGAGTTTCGTCAATCCAGAGGCCGGTGTCGCGGATGTAAAAAGTGCATTAGACGGTGCCAAATATATTTTAATGGAACGCTTCTCTGAAGATGCTGCGTTACTGCAAAAAGTGCGTCGCTATTTACAGCAAAATGCACATATCCGAAGTACTGTGGTCAGTGGTAAAGAAAAAGAAGCAGCTAAATATTCTGATTATTTTGCACATAGCGAAAAAATCAGTAAAGTCCCCTCACATCGAGCTCTAGCCATGTTTCGTGGGCGCAATGAAGGGTTACTTCAAGTCAACCTTGATGCAGATCCGCAACGGGAAGAAAACGACCGCAGTGCTTATTGCGAAAGTATCATACGCGAGCATTTGAATTTGCAATTTAATGGTAAGCCTGCCGATGCATGGTTAGCGACTGTTGTGCAATGGACGTGGAAAGTAAAAATCCAATTGCATATGGAATCTGAATTGTTTGGTGCCATCAGAGAACAAGCTGAAGAAGAAGCTATTGGTGTTTTTGCTCGTAATTTAAATGACTTATTAATGGCCGCTCCGGCGGGCGCTAAAGTCACTATGGGTTTAGATCCTGGTTTACGTACGGGTGTAAAAGTCGCTGTAGTAGATACCACAGGTAAAGTTGTAGCGACAAACACAATATTTCCACATGTACCGCAAAATCAGTGGGACAAATCGTTACGTACACTAGCCAACTTATGCAAACAGTATAAAGTCCAGCTAATCAGTATTGGCAACGGCACAGGCTCAAGGGAAACCGACAAACTTGTGGCGGAGCTGATTAAATCAGCGCCAGAATTAAACCTACGTAAAATTGTTGTCAGCGAAGCTGGCGCCTCGGTTTATTCTGCATCTGAGTTGGCGTCTCAGGAGCTACCTGGGATGGACGTATCCTTGCGTGGGGCAGTGTCCATCGCTCGCAGACTACAAGATCCATTGGCTGAGCTTGTGAAAATTGAGCCTAAGGCGATCGGAGTAGGTCAGTACCAGCATGACGTTAGCCAGAGTAATCTTGGTAAATCTCTAGAGCATGTTATTGAAGATTGTGTAAATGCGGTAGGCGTCGATGTGAACACCGCATCTCCCGCACTTTTATCTCATGTATCTGGTTTGAACCGGACGTTAGCGCAAAATATAGTGATGTTTCGTGATCAACATGGCGCGTTTACCCAACGAAAAGATTTATTGAATGTTGAAAGATTGGGCCCAAAGGCCTATGAGCAGGCAGCTGGATTCTTAAGAATCGTTAACGGCAGCAATCCATTAGATGCCTCAGCGGTGCACCCTGAAGCTTACCCTGTGGTGAATGAAATCGTGGATAGAACAGCTTGCGCAGTGAACGATCTGATTGGCAACAAAGAAGTTCTTAAAGCGTTATCTCCCGAGACCTATACCAACGAGAATTTCGGTTTACCCACAGTCACCGATATAATCGCCGAACTTGAGAAGCCCGGTCGCGATCCCCGTCCTGAGTTTAAAACCGCTGCATTCAAAGAGGGTGTTGAAAAAATATCTGACTTGAAAGAAGGCATGATTTTAGAAGGTGTAGTCAGCAATGTTGCTAATTTCGGTGCATTTGTCGATGTAGGTGTACATCAAGATGGTTTGGTACACATCTCCGCTATGACTAACAAGTTTATTTCTGATCCCAGAGAAGTGGTAAAAGCTGGTGACATCGTTAAGGTGAAAGTCATTGAAGTAGATGAGCAGCGTAAGCGAATTGCTTTCACCATGAAGTTAGATGACAACACTGCCAAACCTCAAGGGGCTAGAGACAATCATTCAAAAGCCGACAATAGAGGCACCAATAAACACGCCAAGCCGACTAAAAACCAAGGCCGAGATAATCATCGCAAAAAATCCCCCGCCCAAGGTAATGCTGCCATGGGTAACGCCTTTGCGGATGCGTTTGCTAAAGCGAAACAAAAGTAAGGTTTTTGATCTTAATTGCTAATTGTTAAGGTTGTCCTCACACATAGGGTAATACTTGTGTGTGAGGAAACTGACAACAAAAGTATTGTATGGATCAGTAGCCGGATATTGTGAGGTTAGATAAACAAAGAATATAAAAGTAAGTGAACACTTACTTTTTCAAAAAGACTAGGCGCTAAATTGCAATTGTGAAGATCGAGGTTCAGATACTTTCTGATAAAAATTTTCAATAACCGATACCCGCTGTAAAATTCCGCTATCTCTATTTTCAAGACGTTCACGGTTTTGCTCTAAGCTAGCAACATCGGCACTTTGGTCCAGCGAGCGAGTGGGTGGTTCAGCTGCAAACCCATCCACAATTTCATCTAAATTTGGGGTGTTTGCGGCAATAGGGTTTTCCGCAGACTCAATACCCTGTGAATTTAACGAGTCGCCTAGCTGTTGTTCTATATTGTTAGTGACAGCTTGTTTAGCACTCTCTGCTTTTTCTCGCGCAATATCAGAGCGCGCTTCCGTCGCTATCTTAGTTGCTTCACTAGCAACCCGTAAATCTTGTGCGGAAGGATCAGCTGGAGCCAGCGCAGCAGCCCGTACTTGCTGCATTTTTCGGATGGTTTCTTCTGGGGTATCTTCCTCAGAAATGTCGATAGACACTTCCCCCCCAACAGCATATTGATTGCCATCAGGTCCATTTTCATATTCATAGGTAGGTGATGCAGCATATTGCCCACCCACTGCCGCATGTGCTTGTTCATGTGAACGTACTTCGGCATCACGGCTTTTAAGTTCTTCTATCTCTTGTTGATCTGCTAATTGTTGTTGTTGCTGTTTGCTTTCAGCATCTTCTTTGCCCGCACTAGGATCTTCAGCATTATCTTTGTCAGCTAAATTTTCTTGTGTGCGATCATTTTGTGTTTGATTATTTTGTTGTGCTTGAGGTCGCTCATAGGTGACCTGAACTTGCTGACTGGGGGTTTTAACACGGTCTGACTCCGAGCCCAATCCACTTTCAGCCGCAGAATTTTCTGCATTGCTTGTTTGCGGGATGGTTTCTCGTTGTTGATTGTCTCTCCGAGCAGCATCAGTACTGACATTATTCGTGGGGAATAATATTGCTGTTGGAGTTGGGGTGACAATATTCATCAGAAACGGCCTTGAGCCCTAAGCCAACTCATCAATGATACGACCGACCGTATCATTGGCCACTTCCAATACTTTGCCAGATGCCAAAGCATTGCGACTATTAATTTGAAGGGAAAGTAAGTTATCAGTCAAGGAGTCGCCGCCAGTAGGCAGTAGTTGACTAACTTGGCCTAACTGCTGAGTTGCAGCATTAGCTAACACGTCTTGCGGCGTTTGAGCTTGACTATTGCTTTGCGCAATACCCAGCGAAGCCTCAGTGATACCTTGCTGCGCACGGTTCAACCCAAGCGTCCCAGATATGATCGCTGAATTCACATTATTGCTTACATCAAATGCCATAGATAACCCCCATTACCTGTGCAAATTATAGCCTATTCCAATTAAATTGGAAACCTAGCTCGTTATGTTTAAGCATTTAAACAAAATAGCAATAAACTCATCCGGATGGGAAATGAAAGGCGCATGGGAAGCATGGGGGAAAACATGCGTAAAATCAGACAATTGCGAATTCTCAATGAGAGGGATCGCTTTGGCTGGCACTAAACTATCGAGGCGTCCATACAGGCGAAACGTAGGACACTTAATACCACCTACTTGTGCTCTTAAATCTGTGTTAGCCAGAATATTTAGCCCTGCCCGTAACGCAATATCATCTGGAATCGGATATTGCTGAATATGTGATTTGATTAATTTTATATCCTGTTTAGCAGATTCACTTCCCATCGCTTGAATCGCCATGAATCGGTCGAGTGTTTTACTGAAGTCTTGTTCCAGTTGACGTGTAAATGCCTGTAGAACATTTGCTTTTATTCCGGGCCACCCCTGTGCTTCGGAAAATTTTGGCGAACTAGCCACTAGCACTAAATTTTCACATTGTTCAGGTCGGCTAATGGCAAGTTGTTGAGCGACTAAACCGCCAAGAGACCAACCGATAAAACTAGACTTGTCCGGGATGCAATCAGCAACCATACTGCAAACTGAATCTAAGTCATATTGAGCCGGTAATACATCTGCATTGCGCCCAAAACCAGGCAAATCAAGCAGAGTGATACGAAAATATTGTTCCAAAATGTGGCTAATAGGTTCCCAAACACCGCTGTTGAGCCCCCAACCATGTAGTAAGACTAGATTGGGACCTTGTCCACGAGTTTCAAAAAAAAGGGAGTTGCTCATTGGGCTCTCATTTAATAAGGAATTTTATGGGACTAAGTCACTTTTACTTTACGTCAGCAAATATTAGCAAATGGCGCAATTTTAGTAAAAAAGTAACAACCTGGTTGGAACTAAATCAGCACTGTGTTTTATGTCACCAACCTAGTGGATATTTAATCTGCGATTATTGCGATAGTGATATTACATATTTCGAGCTTGAAAAATACCAATTCGACCTACTAAACAATGTTGCAGTGTGTTTAGGATTATCTTCTGCAAATTTCGACAGTTTAACTGCACTTGCCGAATACCAATGGCCGCTCTCAAACTTAATAACCCAGTTAAAATTTCACAACAAAAGCATCCATGCCAGAGGCTTAGCACAATTATTCTGTGCGCACGCTAGGCCACCACAATCCCAGTTACCGCAAGCAATTATTCCTATTCCACTGCACACTTCTAGATTAGCGCAAAGAAAGTATAATCAAGCCGCCATAATTGCGTTAGAAATAGCTAAACAAAGCGGCATCCCCTGTTTAACCGATACCCTAGCGCGACCGAAAAAAACCTTAGCACAAACCGAATTGACAGCGCAGCAACGACAAAAAAACATTAAAGATGCATTTGCAATTAATCAGCCATTAACGAAGCAGGTTAATCATATTGCTTTGTTTGATGATGTTGTAACAACGGGAGCAACCTTGAATTCTGCTGCCGAAGCTATTCGCAGCGAATATCCGCAAATGCAAATTGACGCGTGGTCAATTTGCATTACTCCGAAAAATAATAAACCTGACTAATCTTAAATTAATCAATAAATCCGGACATGAAAATTGCGTTCCCCATTAGTCGGCTAGTCCCGTACCAAACACCACGGAAATTGGGATTATTCACAAATCCAATGACTCGCCCCTTGCCAAATCGATGAGCAACGATGGCAGCTGAATCGGATATAAGATCTTGCATCTCATCAGAGGCATATCCAGCCATTAATGGCTTTTCGGCGTACTGAGCGACGGTAATAAAGGGTTTGTCGGGCATCATGAGTATGTCAGTAGTATTGCGAAACACCGGTAATAACGCTCGGCTATAACCAAACCCAAGGGGATGACTAATATCTAGTTTAGTTTCGAATACAGCCCCGGCTATACGCTGTTTTGCAGCAAATGCTTCTCTGTCAGCAAAACTAAGATTACTAGCATTGAAGGCATCCTGTATTTCCGATTTTTTCATGAAATTGGCTTTTAACCAGCCATTATCACTTAAAAATTTAGTTCCAGATTGTTGACCAATTAACACTCCGCCTTGATCAACCCATTCGGCGACTTTCTCAATGACATCGTCTGGCAATTTTGAGTATTTTCCACTGACCCATATCATGTGAGTGTAACTAGACATATCTAATCCGGATAGACGATCCATATCAATAATAGATACAGGCATTCCCACTCGAGTATCTAAATAATGCCAAGTTTCACCTGCTTCATATTGATTGACACCTAAACCGCCAACAATCATCACTTTAGGCAAGGTAACCGGCGCCATTTTAGAACTACCTAAATCAATACCTTGGCCTGTTAAACCACTTTCAATTGACCAAACAGGTATATTCAGCTCGGTAGATAAGGATTGAATTTTTGCAAACATATCGTCTGGCTGATTAAGCCCTGTAGGTATGACGATTGAACCTGATGAAAAGCTAATGGTTCCACTACTGGTTTTCGCCGAAAACGCCGTTTCTGCGGCACGGACTTTTATGCCACTTTGCAATAATCGCTGCAGTAATTTAGGCGCCTTGTAATCTTGCCAACTGAAGCCATATGCATAAGCCCCCGATTTCAAGGCTGGTAATTTATCTACTCTCAATTCAGCTTGCTTATCAGCATAAGAGAGTTTTCGGAAGTCGCCTTTGTCTACTTCAGTGTATTGAAGGTTAAAAGCTAAGGGTAAATTCCAATTGGAAACATCGTAAAAGGTATTATCGACAAAACGTTTACGAGTGGAGAATATCGATTTTACCAAACGATATCTCGGCTGATCCGTTGGCACAAATATGCTGTCCACTGAGTGATAAGTCAGATCATCTATTTCAGCATTTTTGTTTAATGGATAATGTTCAATTTTATGTTGCTGTAGTATTTTCATCAGCTCATTAAAGCGACTTTTGTCATGACTTTCGCTGATTAAATAGCCTTTTACTCGATCATCTTTAATCAATTCTTTGGTTTCTTGATTGAAACTAGACTGATACTCAATAAGCGCTTGTTTATTCGCAAGTGCGCCTTTGAAGGTAGATAACGAAGTAGTGACCTGGTTTTGAATCGTATCTGAGAATGCAAGAGGTCCATTTACGGTATCTTGTAAATGCCCACGACTACTGGCTTGCTCAAATAAAATACCTATAGATCCTAGCGCATCGGGATAAGTTGAACCTTTCCCGTAGTAGAAGTCATCATAGGCTTCTTGAGTGAAATACAACTGTTTGCTGTCATCTAACGCAGCCGCATGGAAATTGGCCAAGGCCTCGGTGAGCTTGACGTTTTGTTCTGGTGTCCAAGGGTTTTTGCGCGACGAAATACCTGGTTGGAAAAAGAAAGTGCTGTTAGATCCCATTTCATGAAAGTCAGTTAATACATGGGGACGCCATTGTTGAAACTGCTTGATACGCGCACGAGATTCAGGATGGGTCAGCAATAACCAATCACGATTCAAATCAAACCAATAGTGATTTACCCTGCCTCTAGGCCAGCGTTGACTTAGCTCTCGACTATTTGGATCAGATACAAGGTTTTGACTTTTATGCATATTCGCCCAATGAGCAAATCGCGCTAAACCATCAGGGTTAATAGATGGGTCTAGCAACACCACATTATTTTCTAATAATTTATCTACTTCAGGCCCTTGTGCTGCCGCCAAGTAGTAAGCGACGAGTAAAGATGCATTGGAGCCTGACGATTCGTCACCGTGAACACTGTAACCCATCCAAAGTACCAGCGGGTCGCTACTGTTTGATTTGGCCCCTTGCTCAATCACTTGTAAATGACGTTTCTGGATGTCTTTTATATTTTTTTGGTTATCAGCAGAGGTGATAGTCATTAACAGCAGACGGCGATTTTCATGGGTTCTACCGGTGTCAGTTAAACTAACCCGATCGGACGTTTCAGCCAACACTTCCATATAACGAACTATTTGATCATGTCTTGCATGCCAAGTTCCTACAGGAGTACCTAAGATATCAGCTGGTTTGGGAATATTCGTGTCATAACTAACGGCTTTTGGAAGATAATCTAAGTCAGTCAAAGCGGAAGCTGAAAACGATAAAAACAAAAAAAGTACAGTGGCGCAATAACGCTTTAAATTCATATAAAACTCTTTAAAGTAGATTTAATTATTATTTTGACTAACCAGTAAGGTTTAAAACTCACTCAGCTTCTACTAAAGTAGTAGAACACCTTGTTTGGTGTACAGTATGCCTCAATTCTTTGATAGTTAAAAATTTCATAACAGAATCACATTACTTGAGTGTTTTACTCAGGTATTTCTGTTAAACTGTTCGCCTAATTTTATAAGCATCAGGAATGATTGATGATTAATATTTCTGAAAGTGCACAAGCTCACTTCACTAAACTGCTTGAAAAACAAGAACCTGATTCAAATATTCGTGTATTCGTAGTCAATCCAGGCACGCCAAGTGCGGAATGTGGTGTTTCTTATTGTCCACCGGATGCCGTCGAAAAAACCGATATATTGCTTACATTTAATGGTTTTGACGCAGTCGTTGATCAAGAAAGTGCACCATTTTTAGAAGAAGCTGAAATTGACTTTGTAACAGACCAGATGGGCTCTCAACTTACCTTGAAAGCACCAAATGCAAAAGCCCGCAAAGTTGACAGTGATGCGCCCTTAGCTGAACGCATCAGTTATATGATTGAAGCGGAAATAAATCCACAATTAGCCAGCCACGGCGGCAAAGTTATGTTGATGGAGATCACTGATAAAGGTGAAGCCATATTGCAATTTGGTGGTGGCTGTAATGGCTGTTCAATGGTTGATGTTACTCTCAAAGATGGCATTGAAAAGCAAATGTTAGAAGCTTTTTCCGGTGAGATAACTGCTGTCAAAGATGCGACTGAGCATACTGCCGGCGAACACTCATATTACTAAAAATAGCACTTCACATTTTTAACGCTGGATAATGCTTAAAAACTGGCTGTATAAAATGGGCAGTAATCCCCACAAAAGTTGGGCTGATTTTAAAATCGGCCTAACTGTTTTTATTGCTGGGGTTATTTGCATTTTTGGCGGCTTAAAACTGTGGATTTGGTTACAGATACCCGGCGTTTTATTATTGGCGTTGGGTCTGATTTTCGCAGCCAAAGGTTACCTAGGCATATTCGCCAACCGTTTCTCGCAAACCCTTAGTCAGTTTGAGAAGGCGAGCGATAAAGCCAAACGAAATACCCAGAAAGACTAATACCTCTGGCTCCTAGAAAAGCAAGCATGGCTATCCATAACGCCCAATTCCCTAGATCTTGCCACAACCACCACACCGGAAAATACACCAATAGCGCACTAATCAACATGCTATCACGCATGGCATTGGCACGGGTCAACCCGACAAATACCCCATCCATTAAAAAGCACCAATGTGCCACTAATGGCAATAGCCAGATAATAGGCAAAAACGCTCCCGCCGCCTTTTGCAAGGATTCTAAGTCGGTGAGCAGTTGAATAATATTATTACCCCAGATAACAAACACTAAGGTGTAAAGTATTGCAAAAGCACTCGACCAAAAAAGTCCTAAAGTGACATTTGCTTTCAGCAGTTTATCGTTTAACGCACCTTTGGCTTCACCCACTCTAGCTTCAACAGCAAATGCCACGGCATCCAACCCTAAAGCGATGAGCACAAAAAACTGCATTAACAGCGCATTAATCGCAGCCGTTTGAACCCCTAAGCGAATACCTTGAAAGGTCATAAAAACTAAACAGGCTTGCAAAGCTAAGTTTCGAATCAACATTGCACTATTAAGACGGGTCAAAATAGCTAAACTTTTTAATCCTAGCCATTCACGTTTAGGTAAAACACGGTCGGCTCTAAACACAAAGAACAAACCCATGATAGTAATACAATATTCGGCAATCACCGTAGCCGCTGCGACTCCAGCAACGTGCCAATCAAACACAAAAACAAAGAGTAAGTTCAAACCGATATTCAGTAAATTGGCAAATACTTGGCTGTACATCACCAATTTATTTCGTTGTTGGCCAAGTAACCAACCAATCAACGCCAAATTAGCTAATGCCGCTGGTGCACCCCAAATACGCACATTAAAATACTCAACGATGACTTGAGAAACCAATTCATTGGCATCTGAAAAGTGTAAACCGATAGCTAAAATTGGTTGCTGAAGTAGCAACAATAAAACAGCAATGATGCCAGCACTGAACATGCTTTGATAAAACACTTTGAAACTGGCCTGGGTCGACTTTTGTCCTTTCGCTTGCGCACTTAAGCCAGTGGCAGACATGCGTATAAAACCGCAAATCCAATAAATTTGCGTTAGTATAAGTGAAGCAACGGATGCGCCAGCCAAAACATGGGTTCCATTCATATGCCCAAGTACCGCAATATCTACAAATCCCATCAAAGGCGCGGTAATATTGGCCAATAACATCGGGAAAATTAAAGCAATCATTTCTAGATGCGCTGATTTTTGCCAGAATAGAGGCTTTGAAGCAGATGACGTTGGAAGATCAGACAATGATTGGGTCCAGAGCAAGTAAACAAATAAATTTACAGTATTATTTCATTTTTTTAGTACTGGGAGGGGTTTTATTTTCTGCCTTCAGTAAAGCAGTTAACGCAACGCCGTCTCATGGCGTTGTTCTACTATATCACCATGTCAGTACAGACACGCCAGCGAGCACCTCAATTAGCCCTGAGAAATTCTCTGAGCACATGGCTTATCTGCAAAAAAATCACAATGTAATCGCCCTGCAAACATTGATTGAAAGCATTCAAAATGACTTGCCATTGCCCGAAAATGCCGTTGCTATTACGTTTGACGATGGTTATCAAAATATTGCTGACAACGCACATCCGATTCTGCTGAAATATGGTTTTCCCTATACCATTTTTATTAGCCCCGACTTAATCGGTAAGCAAAATCACCAACTTGATTGGCCACAGATAGCTAAAATGAGTAAACAAGGTGTCAGCTTCGCTAACCATACCCGCATCCACAAACACTTGCTGATTGATAACCAACAACCGGACTGGTTGGATAAAACCATAGAAAATATTGAACAGGCCGAGCAGAGTATCAAGCATCATGCAGGCTTCGATTTGAAGTATGTTGCTTACCCATACGGCGAATACAATCAAGCACTTAGTCAAGCGCTTGTCAAAAAGGGGTTTATCGGATTTGGGCAGCAATCAGGGGCTATTTCTAAAAACAGTGATTTTGGCGCATTGCCGCGTTTCCCAGCTGCGGGGATATACGCAAACCTCGAAACACTGAAAGTCAAAATGAACAGCTTAGATATGCCGATAATCAGTAAGAGTCGAGCAGAACCGCAACTCAGTCTTAGCGAACGAACACCTTCACAAACCATTAAAGTCAACTTGGACGACATGCATACAAGCCAACTATCCTGTTATTTTGGCGGGCAACCAATAGATGTAAAGTGGCAAGACAATTCGTTTACTTATGCAATCGAAAAACCGCTGCCAAAGGGACGCTCACGGGTAAACTGCACGGCACCAAGTATCACTTATTCAGGTAAATATTACTGGTTTTCTCAACCTTGGTTTGTTCCTGATGAAAATGGTAACTGGCTCGATTAAACTCGCTATTGATGGGAATGTTTGTAGATGGAAATTAAATTAGAAAAGCCAATTTCTGCTCAGCTGATTGCGCTTTTAAAAGCACATCATCAAGAAATGTTTGAACATTCACCGCCAGAGAGTGTGCACGCTTTGGATGAATCTAAATTCAATGCCGATGATCTGACATTCTGGGGATTATGGCAGCAAGACGAGCTAGCAGGATGTGGCGCATTAAAAGTCTTATCCGCCAAGCACGCAGAGATAAAATCAATGCGCACTTCTAAGGCATTTTTACGCCAAGGGGTCGCGGCCAAAATTCTCACTCATCTGATACGCGAAGCAAAACAACGAGGTTATCATCGCTTGAGTTTAGAGACTGGTAGCATGGAATTTTTTGCACCTGCCAGAGCCTTATACGCGAAAAACGGATTCATAGAATGTTCGCCGTTTGCCGATTACGTTGAAGACCCCCACAGTGTTTGCATGACCCTAGATATTCGCAGAGTAGACAGCGAACCACACAAAAGTTAGGCTAAAAAGTCCTTAAAAAAAGCCAATGTGCGCTGCCAAGCTAGCTCTGCAGCCTCTTGGTCATAACGGCTCGTTGAGTCATTATGGAAGCCATGGTTAACCCCTTGATAGGTATGAGCAACATAATTTGCATTGTTCGACTCTAGTATTTTTTTATACTCTGGCCAACTACTGTTGACCCGTTTATCCAAGCCAGCAAATTGTATCATTATAGGTCCTTTCACCTTGGCTGCGATCTCGTCTTTCGCTGGTGTCCCGTAGAAAGGAACAGCCGCATCAACTAAGTGAGGCAAAGTACCAGCTAACATGTTGCAAATATATCCGCCAAAACAAAAACCAACTACGCCCAATTTACCATTGCTTTTCGCATGGATCTTTAAGAATCTAGCGGCCGCAATAAAATCCTGCTCAACCTTTCCTTTATCCAAGGAACGTTGCATTTTACGCCCTTCGTCATCATTGCCAGGATAACCGCCGAGGGGAAATAGCGCATCGGGCGCAAATGCGATATACCCTGACTTTGCCAAGCGACGAGCAACATCTTTGATATAAGGGTTAAGACCACGGTTTTCGTGCACCACCAATACGGTTCCGGTCTTTTCATTGAGCTCTTTGGGCACAGCCAAATAACCACGGCCTTTTCCATGCCCTTGGGGGGAATCAAATTCTAAATATGAAGCTGTAATATCAGGATCATTAAATGAAACTTGCTCGGCTTTTGCATAATTAGGAGTTAAAGAAGCAGCAATTGTCGATATCGCCAAGCCTGTAACGGCCAAACTTGATATTCGCGTTAAAAAAGTCCGTCTATCTATATCACCGGCGTTCACCGTAACACTAAAATCATTGTGAATAGTGCGAAAACCCATTAAGACAAAGGTTTCTGAGGTTCTCGTCTTTATTTTCAGTAGTTGACATAAAAAGTTGAGAATTTAATCAAAAAATTCTCAACTTTCTTTAATTGAGTGAACTTAAAACATAGAGATAATAAACTGTAGCCTCTAGGCAAACGAAATTTCCCTGCTTCGCCCACCATTCAAACTTACAATTAGATTTTATATAGCTTGATGTGAGCGCTAGAGAAATGAATAAAGAATAGCAACGAAGGCATATTCTCGGTAGAGTGAATGACTGGGCAGGGAGCACCGCGCAAGCTATCGATTGGTACGAAAATATGCACATCAGCGCTTTGGGTTGCACGGCAAAAAAAGCGGTGAATGACGGACATTTTGAAGCTGTAATCGCTTATCTGGACGTGATATAGCTAGGCGGTTACGCCTAACGATTGATTAATTCAAACGCCTCCAATAAGCCATTATTTCTCCCTAAACTTCACGTTCCTCATTTCTTCAAGAATAACTAATATAGACTTAAGGCTATTTGCATTCTAAGGTTGGATACCACAATTTCTGCTAATTTGGAAAAATATCTGTTTTGTGCAAATGTTGGTGGCCGCATTTAGCGAATTGCCACTATTGGATCTGACTTAGCCGAACGGCCGCTTAGCCCAAGGACGTAGCGATTTATTGAAATATTGCCCCTTTTAAGCGATTAATCAGATGTTTCATTCACTCTTTAACTAATCCAAAATACATTTTAAAACAAGTGCTTTTATCATTAGATGTCACCTCGATTTTCCCACTATTTGCTTCAACTAAGGCTTTAACTATGGCAAGGCCTAGCCCCGCGCCATCACTGTGTCTTTGCCTCGATTTATCGGCACGATAAAAACGATCAAATAAATAAGGTAAATGTATAGCCGCTATTGGTTTTCCTGGATTGCAAACTGAAATGCACATTTTGCCAGCAGCGCTAACCTCGCTATTTACTGTAATGGAACCGCCGTTAGGTGTGTAACGAATGGCATTGGATATCAGGTTGGATAACAATTGACGAAAGTGTAATTTATCACAATAAAAACGGTGGTTTTGTCCCTGTTTTATAAAGGTGATTTGCCCTTCTTCAGCTAAGGCATCAAAATATTCAAATTGCGCGTCAATTTCTTTATGGATGTCTAATTCATTGCGTTGGGGTTTAGTCAGGCCATTTTGAGTTTTGGCTAACCACAACATGTCACTGACCATTTTAGTTAGGCGTTCAAGCTCTTCAAGGTTTGAAAACAACAGTTCTTGATACTCTGTTAACTGCCTTTTTTTAGACAGACCTACTTGTGTTTGGGTAATGATGTTAGTTAGAGGTGTGCGTAACTCATGGGCAATGTCACTAGAGAAGTTGGATAAGCGAAGAAACTCGCCTTGCAACCTGTCGAGCATGGCGTTGAATGACTGCACCATATGCACGAGTTCAACAGGTACCTTATCTTGGTCTAATCTGACATCCATTTTGTTGGTCTGAATATCATGGATTTTTTGGCTCAAGCCCCGCAATGGGTTTAACCCTTGATGAATAGCAAACCACACCACTAATAAGATCAGCACTGCACTGCCAAACATAATCGCCCAAAGGCTTTGCTGAAACTCCTGCAAAAATTGGATATGAAAACTCATATCAATGGCGGCGGTGATTTTATAGCTGTGCTGTGACACAACAAAGTCACTCACCAAGGCACGGTATGAATGACCAGCTTGTTGCCATTTCACTATGTTGTCAGTATTAAAACCTACAGAAGTCGGTGCCTCTATACTAAGTTCAGTGAAATCAAGTTTTGAACTTTGATATACAAGTTTGCCTTTTACCGTATTTACCTGATAATAAACCCCATGATGCCCTGCAACCGCTTTTGATAAGGCTTGCTGCAACGCTTCCTCAGAACCATGGGATTGCGCTAATACCGACTTTACCGATTGACTGATAACTTTTAGTTCACCACTATCTTGCTGAATAAAGTGATGTTCGATGGAGCTGTTAATCAACCAAGCTACTAAGGTCAAACAACCAATAACAGTGACAGCGACAAACACCACCACACGCATTGTTAGAGAGAGGGGACGCGCCTTAGCTTTCATCGGTTTCAACCTCTAATTTATATCCCATGCCTCGTACAGTATGGATAAGCTTTAGGCCAAACTCATCGTCAACTTTGCCTCTTAACCGTCTGATCGCCACATCAATAACGTTAGTATCACTGTCAAAATTCATGTCCCATACTTGCGAGGCAATAAGAGAGCGAGGTAATACTTCACCTTCACGACGTAACAATAACTCCAGTAAACTAAATTCTTTATTGCTGAGTAAGATACGCTTTCCTGCACGGGTGACTTTACGCTGCGGGATAGACATTTCTAAGTCAGCCACTTTAAAGGTGTCTTCCACTTTTTGCGCCCCGCCACGACGAATAAGCGTGCGTACTCTGGCTAATACTTCAGAAAAAGCAAAAGGTTTGACTAAGTAATCATCAGCGCCAAGCTCTAGGCCTTTCACTCTATCGTCTACACTGTCGCGGGCAGATAAAAACAGCACAGGCGTGTCATTATTGGCTTCCCGCAGGGATTCTAAAATTCGCCAACCTGACACATCAGGCAACATCACATCTAAAATAATCACTTCAAAGGACTCAGTCATACCAAAGTGATGACCATCAAGGCCGTTACGCGCTAAAGACACTTGAAAACCCGCTTCGCTTAAGCCTTGTTTTAAATAGTCACCGGTTTTTGTTTCATCTTCAACAATCAGTAAACGCATACCCTTCCTTTATCAAAATACTCATTTAGCGTTGGAGTTATTAGTATGCAAGATTAATCAGCACACTAAGATGACAGCCAGATTACAACTTTGTCATCTTTGAGTCATGTGCATGACAGGTGTTAATTCTATACTGGTCGCATATTTTGCTGTGAAGGAGTTAATAAATGAGCTTTAAACCATCGTTTCCGCAGGTTTCACAACCACGTAGACGTTTTGTACAAGGCTTAGTTGCTGGTGGAGTGTTGGCTGCATTTCCCAGTTTGCTACAAGCAAGTTCACCTTTTGCTTCCGCCACATTAAC
Organism: Alteromonas sp. M12; assembly: GCF_037478005.1. Taxonomy (NCBI): domain Bacteria; kingdom Pseudomonadati; phylum Pseudomonadota; class Gammaproteobacteria; order Alteromonadales; family Alteromonadaceae; genus Alteromonas; species Alteromonas sp. M12. The sequence goes on from NZ_CP144164.1 coordinate 4,784,116, forward strand.
AGGCACTGCGCCTGTGTTAAGCGGTAAAGTGATTGAATTGGTTATTGATGAATCACCAGTAAACTTTACTGGTGTAGTACGAATGGCCACCACTATTAATGGCTCGATACCTGCACCGACCTTACGACTTGTAGAAGGTGATGAGGTGACCATTAAAGTCACTAACAACTTAAAAGTACCTAGCTCTATTCACTGGCACGGCATAATTTTACCTTTCCAAATGGACGGTGTACCAGGTATTAGCTTTAAGGGGATCATGCCAGGCGAAACCTTTGTTTATCAATTTACCTTGCAGCAAAGTGGCACCTATTGGTATCACTCTCATAGTGGCTTCCAAGAAATGACCGGCATGTATGGGGCATTGATTATCGAGCCTCGAGAACAAGACGTCATCGCTTCGGATAATGAATATGTCATTCAATTATCAGACTGGACAGACGATGATCCCATGGCGCTATTTCGTAAGTTAAAAATACAAAGTGATGTATTTAACTTTAATCAACCTACAGTGCCTGAATTTTTTGATGATGTGTCTAGCAGCAATGTTTCCAATGCGTTACAACGCCGTCAGATGTGGAACAAAATGCGCATGAATCCAACCGATCTTGCCGACCTATCTGCCTCTGCGATGACCTTTTTAATGAATGGCAGCACCCCCATGGATAACTGGCGCGGATTATTTAAGGCGGGCGAAAAACTTAGATTACGATTTATTAATGGCTCAAGTAACAGCTTTTTTGATGTGCGTATTCCCGAACTAAAACTCACAGTAGTGCAAGCAGATGGGCAAAACGTCGAGCCTGTGACTGTTGACGAGTTTCGTTTTGGTCCAGGTGAAACCTACGACGTATTAGTTGAGCCCAAGAATGACGCTTATACCATTTTTGCTCAAAGCATGGATCGTTCAGGTTATGCCAAAGGTACCTTATCAACAAGGCCAGATATTGACGCCCCAGTGCCAGCCCTTGATGCAGTTGAGTGGTTAACCATGAAAGACATGATGGGCAATATGACCCATGGTGGCGATCATGCCTCTATGCCGGGCATGCAACAGCAGGGTATGGATCACAGTAAAATGGGTCACGGTGCCATGGAGATGAACCACAGCAGCATGAAAATGGATCATGGTGGTATGGCTATGGATCACAGTCAACATGGCATGGCAGTTAATCCTTTAGCCGTTGCCAGCAGTGAAGTGCGCCATGCTAAAACAGAATATGGCGCCTCTGTTGATATGCGTGTTGATATGCCGCGCACAAACTTGGACGATCCGGGCATTGGTTTGCGTAACAATGGCCGCCGTGTATTAACCCTAGCCGACTTACACTCTTTAGATGGCATCACTAAGCAACAAGCGCCTGAAGCAGAAATTGAATTACATTTGACCGGCAACATGGAGCGTTACAGTTGGTCTTTTGATGGTTTAGAGTTTGGTAAAAGTACACCTGTGTTTATGAAACACAATCAGCGATTACGGGTTATTTTACAAAACGATACTATGATGACCCACCCTATGCATTTGCATGGCATGTGGAGTGATTTAGAAAACGATAAGGGTGAGGTGCAAGTTCGCCGTCATACCATTCCCGTTCAACCAGCACAGCGGATCAGTTTTTTAACCACGCCACATGATGTGGGACGATGGGCTTGGCATTGTCATTTATTATTTCATATGGATGCCGGAATGTTTAGAGAGGTGGTGGTAGCATGAAAAAACTAACCATAACTACTTCATTAAAGTTGGCAATGTTATTAAGTTTATCTTTTAGTGCCGTGCCTACCTTTGCTCAAAGGGACATGGCGAAAATGGATGAACAAGAAATGCAGCCACAAGGTGGTGATGCTCCAAAAAATGCAAGGGATCCCCATGCCTATTCGGAGGGTACAACGTTAACCGAGGGGCCTTATGCATTACCTGGCGTAGAGCGACTGACCTTAGCAGATGAGCATAGATTTTATGCTGTGTTGGGCGATCGCCTTGAATACAATGAATCGACTAAAGCAGGTGTATTTGATTTACAAGCTTGGTATGGCACAACTTTTGACCGTTTAGTGATTAAAACTGAAGGTGATATTAATGATGGCAAGCTTGAAGAAAACCAAACTGATATTTTATGGAGCCACGCTTTAACGGCATACTGGAATACCCAAGTAGGTGTGCGTGCTGATTACTTTGAAACCGGCCAAAACCGTCAATGGTTAGCCTTTGGTTTACAAGGCCTGGCTCCTTATTGGTTTGAACTGGATATGACTGCTTACTTAGGCGAACAAGGCAATACTGCTTTTGCACTTGAAGCCGAATACGAATTATTACTGACACAAAAGTTGATCATTCAACCTCGCGCTGAAATCACCTTTTTTGGTAAAGACGATCAAGCCAACGCTTTAGGTAGTGGACTTTCAAGCAGTGCCCTAGGTTTACGTATGCGTTACGAATTCACCCGTCAATTTGCGCCATATATAGGCGTTGAGTGGACTAACTTGTATGGCAATACTGCTGACTTCGCACAACTAGATGGCCAAAGTGACAGTAATACTGAGTTTGTGGCTGGCATCAAATTTTGGTTTTAACATTCATAAAAAAGAGGTAACAATGAAAAAATTTAATATTGCAGCAACTATATTTGGCTTATTCCTGAGTTTATCAGTATCGGCACATACGTCACTCAAACAATCTACGCCTGCACAAGACGCTATGTTAATGCAAAGTCCCGAGCAACTTACATTAACTTTTAGTGGTGACGTAAGACTAGCTAAAGTGACATTAAAAGACTCAGCAAATCAAGCGGTAGACTTTGATTTTAAACCTAGTGCCGCTGCGAATAGCCATTTCAGTTGGGATTTACCTAGCCTTCCAGCAGGAAAATATAAGGTCGATTGGGTAATCTTAGGTGGTGATGGTCATAAGATGTCTGGCGCTTTTAACTTTATGTTACACGGCAGCGACGCACACTCAAAGATGATGCCCGAACCGGCTAAATCTCAGAAAAACCACAACCACTAAGTTTGTTTTAGATGCAAATAAGTGAATGGTCGATACTGTTATTGTTACTAAAGTTGGCAAACTATATGGCGATTGCAGCCTTGGCTGGCACTTTGTTAATGCGTTTTATTTTAGTCAGAAATAGGCTAGTTAATAAACATAACAGCCAATACATTAACAGTATCAATACTTGGCAAATCACTTGGGTTGCATTGGGACTTGTAGCGGCAATGTTACAAGTGCCTATTGAAGCAGGCGCCATGTCTGAGTCTGGTTTTGCAGGCATGTGGGACGCCTTTATGCTGGATTTTATGTGGCAATCTGTCATAGGCGATCAGGCTGCACTGCGTATTCCAGCCTTTATTATTGCCCTAATTGCGCTGATTACTTGGCAAAAATTAACTGGATTGATGACAAGGGTGAACCTAGGCATAACCATTATTGCGCTTTTGAGCATTATCTATAGCTTTACCTTTACCGGTCACAGTGCAGAAAAAAACTTGCTGATAAAAAGTATGTTTTTTTGGCACCTTATTGCGATTGCTAGTTGGGGTGGTGCTTTATGGCCTTTATATAAAAGTTGTAAGTTGTTCCCCATATCCACAGTCAAACCTGTAATGCATCAATTTGGTCAGCTGGCCATCATTGTTGTATTGCTCATGCTTGCCTCTGGTATATTTTTGTTGTTTCAGCATTTAGCTTCGTTTTCTGAACTATTTACGACTAATTATGGGCAGTTAATTATGCTGAAATTGCTATTAGTCAGCGCAGTGTTATTAATGGGCGCTTGGCACAAATTTAGTTTAGTTCCAAACCTAACCCAAGAAAACATTGCTACATTAAAGCGCTCTATTTCAGTTGAAATGCTTGTCGCAATTTTAGTAATTTTAACCACTAGTGTACTAACAACCCTTGTCGGCCCACCCGTTTAACACTTTATTTAATAACTAAAAAGAGAGAAAAAACATGTCGATAAAACACCTAAGCATTACCACCATTGTTGTACTAATTTTGAGTAGTGTCAGTTCTTTTGCTGCCTATGCCCATGGCGAAGCAAAACAAGAAAAGAAAAACGAGCTTTTTGTTGGTACACAAAGCGAAGCGGCAAAAGCGGTTAGCGCATTTCATCAAGCATTGAGATCAGGCGATAAAAAAACTGCTCGCAAAATGTTAGCCGATGACGTGATTATTTTTGAAGGTGGCGGTATTGAACGCTCTGCCGAAGAATACGCTAACCACCATATGTTATCTGATATGAAATACCTTGCAGCAATTGAAAGCAAAAAACTGGAGCATCAAGTATTTATTAGTGGTGACATGGCCTATTCAATTTCTAGAAGTAAAACGTCCGGAACCTATAAAGATAAAAAAGTTGATTACACAGGTATGGAAACTATGACTTTAAAAAGCACTGACTCTGGTTGGAAAATCACCCATATCCATTGGTCTAAATAGCCACAAATAAGAGGCATTTAAGTATCCGTGGCATAAAACTTGATATTTAGATATATAGGCTAATTTTGAATGCGATTTTGCGCTTTAACGCATAAATACCGGTAAAAGCTACATTTTGGTATGAAAAACTCACTCAGGTTTTAGACATTAAAGGAGGAATCATGTCTCAATATTTAAAATTTATTTTGATGATAGCCACATCCACACTTGTGATGTTTGGCCTAATGTATTTAAACAGTTACCAGTTTAGCCATTTGTTCTTTAGTGAAACTCGAACCTATATGGCAATTTACATGGGCGCAGCCATGGCCTTAGTTATGCTGTTGTTTATGCTTAGCATGTATAAAGACAAAAAGAAAAACGCCACTATCTTCATTGGCAGTATTATTACCTTTACAGCGGCGTTATTTTTAGTGCGTTCGCAAGTAACAGTGGACGACCAATCTTGGATGTCAGCTATGATCCCTCATCATTCTATCGCCATACTCACTAGTGAAAGAGCCAATATTAAAGATAAACGAGTGCAACAGCTCGCTACTAATATCATCGAAGCACAACGCAGAGAAATTAAAGAAATGAAGTGGCTTCTTGAAGACATTGAAAAAAATGGCGTGGCCTCTTCGGAAGTTGAAGCCTTTAAAAGAGCGATCCCAGAATTTAGCGGACAATAATCGTTAGTTAACTAGATTTATATAAAGACTTCAAAATGAAAAAAACTGCAAAGCTATATCGTATGCATACCAATGACCATATTTGCCCCTATGGATTACGCTCTAAAGACCTTCTTGAAAGAAAAGGCTTTGAGGTAGAAGATCTTAAATTGACGTCACGAGACAAAACTGATGAATTTAAGAAAAAACACAACGTTAAAACCACACCGCAGACGTTCATCGACGAAAAGAAGGTCGGCGGTTATGACGACCTAAGAGATTATTTTGACATGGGGCCTGCTGGTCAAACAGGCACTACTTACACGCCAGTGTTAGCCATTTTCGCCGTCGCCTTTTTAATGGGCTTAGCAACAAGTTTTGCATACACAGCAAGCTTTAGCACGATTAAGGTGATCGAATTGTTTGTGGCCTATAGCATGACCATATTGGCTATTCAAAAGTTGCGCGATTTATACGCCTTTTCAAACTCATTTATTACCTACGATCTGCTAGCCATGCGTCATATTAGATACGCTTATATTTATCCTTTTGCAGAGGCCTTTGCCGGTATTGGAATGCTAGCGTCGATTTCTGGATTGATAATTGGCCCTGTTTCATTATTCATAGGTACTATTGGTGCAGTGTCTGTATTTAAAGCTGTCTATATCGACAAGCGGGAACTCAAATGTGCCTGTGTTGGCGGCGACAGTAATGTACCACTAGGGTTTGTTTCGCTTACCGAGAACTTATTCATGATTGGCGCAGGTGTTTGGATGTTGTATTTAGCATTTTAAGTATTGTGATTTATGCCCTAGGGCGTCGAAAAAAATATTAGATGCTCTATTTTTCTCTTGATACTACGAGCTGTCAGATATTGTTCATCGACCACGTGTTCAACGCTCACATTCGCCCCTTTAGATACAGACTCGAAGTTTACACAGAATAAAGAGACGCCTAATTGATGTCTTTTAGTTCATTTACCATTGACTATTATCTTTCTGTACTTTGCTTTTTTCTGTTCAATTATCGTTCCATCCTCAGATAGAGTTGAAACGAGAATTTACCCGTCTGGTAAGCCCAAAAAAGTATCGGCTGTGGTCTAAAAGTTAGAAATAAGCCAATCAGTTTTAGTCTCGGAAGTAGAAGTACTGATGATCCGTCATTTTAATTTCGGCACATTGTTCGCTTCTATCAGTCCTGTTGACGAAGCGCATCCTGTTATAAAAAGGGTCAGTAGAGCCAAAGTGGCTAGCCGTAATATAGTGTATTTGGTAAACATAAAGTCCATACCTCATGTTGAATTGCGTTGTGTTTTTTAAAGATAAAGAGCACCGTATCTTCTGCGATACGGTGCCTAACCATCATACTTTGATTAGTTTCGAATGCATGATCCGATATAAAACCGGTAATATGATTAACGTTAAAATAGTGGACGAGATGATCCCGCCAATCACCACCGTTGCAAGCGGTCTTTGCACTTCAGCCCCAGTTCCGACATTAAGTGCCATGGGAATAAAGCCTAAACTTGCTACCAGTGCTGTCATCAAAACCGGACGCAATCTTGTGATAGCTCCGTCAACGATTGAGTTAATCAAGTCACCTGTTTCTAGTACTCGCTGTTTAATAAATGACAACATCACTAAGCCGTTTAGTACCGCAATACCAGAGAGCGCAATAAACCCGACTCCGGCAGATATAGACAGTGGCATGTCACGCATCCAGAGTGCGAAAACACCCCCTGTTAAGGCTAAAGGCACACCAGTGAAGATGATCAAGGCATCACGAAATGAGCCAAACACCACCACTAGTAACACAAGTATCAGGAAAAGCGTGGCCGGCACCACGATAGACAGTCGCTGACTGGCACTTTCAAGCTGCTCAAACGTGCCGCCATAATCCAGCCAGTAGCCTGCTGGCAGTGAAACCTGTTCGGTTATTTTGATTTTTGCTTCGTCAACAAAACTCCCTAAGTCGCGTTCTCTGACATTGGCGGTAACCACGACTCTGCGCTTACCGTTTTCTCGACTGATTTGATTGGGAACAGACGAGTAACCCATCGTAGCGACTTCTGATAACGGCACAAATTCCCCTTCGGATGTAATAATAGGAGTGCTGCCAATGGCATCTAAGTCTGTGCGGATACCTTCATCAAATCGCACAAGCAACTCGAATCGTCTATCTCCCTCAAAAATTAAGCCAGCGGTATTACCTCCGATAGCTGAAGCCAACCACTCCTGCAAATCGGCGACGTCCAATCCATAACGTGCCAACTCGACTGGCTTAGGGTTGATAGTGAAGATAGGGATATCATCGACCTGCTCAAGTCGTGCATCCGCCACGCCGTCTATTGATTGCAAAACCGTTAAGATGTCGTTTGCAGAGGCAACAAGCGTGGTTAAATCATCTCCGAAGACTTTTATACCCAGATCAGCCCTTACCCCACTAATCAACTCGTTAAAGCGCATTTGGATAGGTTGGGTAAACTCATAGTTATTACCTGTCACCGCTTGTAAGTCTCGCTCAAGAGTTTCCACGAAATCCGCTTTTGATAGGTCAGGATCAGGCCATTGCGCTCGTGGTTTTAGCATAACAAAGGTATCGGTTACGTTGGGCGGCATCGCATCGGTAGCTACTTCTGCTGTACCGGTTTTCGCAAACACTGTAAGTACCTGTTCGTATTCCATCAAGGTAGATTCAAGTGTTTTTTGCATTGCGACGGCTTGTTCAATACCTGTGCCCGGTATTCGCATGGCGTGCAGTGCGATGTCTCCTTCGTCAAGCTGGGGAACAAACTCAGAGCCTAGTCGCGTTGCCAACCATAAGCTGCCTACTACTAGCACGACTGAGCCGACAAGCACTATCCAGCGTAATTTCAGTGCAAGGTGAATGATGGGGCGATAGGCGGATTTGGCTGCAACAATAATGAAGCTTTCTTTTTCACTGACTTTACCGCCCATAAACATCGCGACTGCCGCTGGTACAATGGTAATGGAGAACAGCATCGCTGCTATCAGCGCCATGATGACCGTTGCCGCCATTGGCTGAAACATCTTGCCCTCAACGCCTGTCAATGAGAACAGCGGGATATACACCACAGTAATAATCAATACACCGAACAAGCTAGGACGAATGACTTCGTTGGTTGCTTGAAAAACCAGTTCTAGCCGCTCTTTAAGTGGTAAGACTCCGCCTGTGCGTTTTTGAGACTCGGATAACCGCCTGATACAGTTCTCTACGATGATCACCGCCCCATCGACAATTAATCCAAAATCCAATGCCCCAAGGCTCATCAGATTGGCAGAGACACCGGTATTAACCATGCCTGTGATGGTTGCCAACATCGCTAGCGGAATAACTGCCGCAGTGATGAGCGCGGCGCGAATATTGCCAAGCAATATGAACAAGATCACTATGACTAATAATGCACCTTCCACTAAATTCTTTTGAACCGTGTCGATAGCTTTATCGACCAGTAGGGTGCGGTCGTAGACTGGCTCAATGACAATACCATCAGGTAAGCTGGATTGAATGTCCTTCACCTTTTTGGCAACGGATTGAGCAACGGCTCGTGAGTTTTCGCCAACTAGCATCATTGCTGTACCTAAAACGGTCTCTTCACCCTCCTGCGTTGCCGCACCCGTTCTCAGCTCCTTACCAATAGCTACACTGCCAATGTCTTTCACCGCAATGGGGACGGTATTAATGCGTTTTATTACCACATTTTCGATATCGCTAAGTGTCTGTAGTTGACCTTGTGAGCGCACCAGTATTTGTTGCCCATTTCGCTCAACAAACCCCGCACCTTGATTCGTGTTGTTTCGCTCCAGCGCACGATGGATATCACTTAGACCAATATCAAAATTCAGCATTTTCTGTGGTTCAGGATTCACATGATATTGTTTTACGTACCCACCGATGGCGTTGACTTCAGTGATCCCCTTAACCAGTGCGAGCTGCGGTTTTACGATCCAGTCGTGTATCTCGCGAAGCGCCATTGCATCGTACGGCTCACCGTTTTTTTGCATGGCATTTTGCTTGGCTCGCAAGGTATACATATAGATTTCGCCCAACCCAGTAGCGATAGGTCCCATTTCAGGCGCTAACCCTTCAGGTAGCTGACTTTTGATTGCACCTAATCGGGTATTGATGAGATTACGCGCAAAATACAGATCAGTGCCTTCATCAAATACCGCTGTTACCTGAGATAGTCCGTAGCGAGATAAAGAGCGGGTGTAGGACAGATCAGGCAATCCCGCCAGTGCTGTTTCTACTACGAATGTGATCCGCTGCTCGGTTTCCAAAGGCGAATAGCCCGATGCTTGTGTATTGATTTGCACTTGCACGTTGGTGATATCGGGTACTGCATCAATAGGTAATTTTTGATAACTGAATATCCCCATGCCCAGCACAAGGAAGATCAACATCAGCATTAAACCTCGTCGCTCTATGGACAAACGTAATATGGATTCAATCATGTGTTCGTCCCCCAATAACAGAGACGCCTGACCAAGTAGATAGCATTGAGTTATTAATGATCATGACCGGCCTCCGACTTTTCTAAATCGGCTTTAAACAGGTAGCTGTTCTGGCTGACAATCACATCTGCAATGTGCAGACCTGATAACACTTCAATATTGTGGTTATCTTGCTGACCTAAGACTACGGGCACGGGACGGTATTCGTCACCTTCTTTGACAAATACGACAGAAGCCCCCTCAAACTCTTGAATCGACGCTTTAGGCACCATCATGGCGACATCAAGTTTGTTGATTGTGACAAGCCCTTTGATAGCTGCACCAACCGGCCATTGACCTGAGGTATTAGCTATTTTGGCATACGCCAAGACATAAGGCTTTTCATCGGGTGAGGGTAAGATATGTTGGATAGTGGTTTCTAACGATGCCCCTGCCACACTAAGTTGAGCACGTTGATTTTCAGCAATTTCAGGGAGCTGCTGTGGAAAAATTTTAAGCTGTGCCCACACGTCATCATAGTTTGCGATTGAAAATAACACTTGGCCATTAGATAACTCACCTTCATTGGCATGTCTGGCAATCACGGTGCCTGAAAACGGCGCGGCGACGGGATAGCTTTTCAGGCTTTCGTTGGATTCAACTACCGCCAGTGTCTCGCCTTTTTTTACCTTGTTACCTAAATTTGCATTGACCTTAGTCACCATACCGTCGAATCGTGCACGCACATGACTCAGTGAAGCAGGGTCGGTCACGATATTTCCGTAGACAGTGGTGGTGATATTGAGACTACCCGTTTGCACACTTTGCGTCATTATGCCCATTTTTTGCGCCATGCTATCCGACATGAATACGCGTTCATCCTTATGGGCTTCCTCTTTACCATGTTCGCCTTCTGATGCTTGTATTGTGGTGCTTGAAAAAAATCCCAACGCACTGCAAACAATGAAAACTAACAGAGTGTTTTGCTTCTTAATTAATATATTTTTGTTCATTTTGTTTTTCTCGAAAAAGAGCTGTTGATCGTATCCACAAGAGGCTGTGCAGTCAGTGATTCGATATCTGCACCACGCTGATGAGCTTGCTTCGCTGATTGAATTAAGGCTTGTTTGGCATTGAGTAGTTCTTGACGTGTACTCACCCATTCAAGGTAGCTGAATCGACCGTTTATATAGGCTTGTTCTACTAATTCCAGCGCTTGGACTAAGGGTGGGATAATAGAGTTTTGCAGTGTCTGTACATTGAGCAGCGCATTGTTTCTGACAATCAAGGCCATATTTAGCTGATGGTATAGGCTTTGCGTCGCTGACTCTTTTTGTTGTTCCAGCTGTGCCTGAATTGCCCGCTGCTTTTCGTACTCGCCAAGATTTCGGTCACCGGCAAACAGAGGCATACTCACGCCTGCTACAAAGGCTGTTTCATCTATGCCATTCATGCGCCTGATACCAGCCGTCCAGCTTAAATCCGATTGATTAGCTGCTTGAGTAAGACGGACTTGAGATGCCTGCAATCTCGAACCTTGCGTATAGACCTCAAGATTGGGGCTGTCCAATAAGGTGGTAAAAAGCGCGGTTAACGAAGGAGACGATTGCAGCGCAAATAAGTCACCCTCCACATCAGTAAAAGAGGGATCTTTTTCCCCCCACATAATAGCCAGACTATTTATCATGCCTTGCTTAGTTTGCTGTGCCGTCACCACATCCAGTCTAGCTCTTGCTAAAGCCGCTTCAGCGCGTTTCTGTTCAAATGCAGGGGAAGCACCTGCATCCACGCGTCTTGCGACAGCCTGATAGGTATATCGAGCAAGTGTTTCTGCATCTTTTTGCGCGTCAATTAACGCTTGTTGCGCCAATACATCGATGTAGCGACGTGTCACTTCAGCCAGTACATCCAAGGTATGCACTTGTTTTTGTGCTTCGACTAAGGTGGATTGCGCCTTAGCAAACGCCTTACGTGAGTTGAGTTTATTGCCCAATTCAATGACCGACGACAATGTGAGAGTCAGCTCGGTGTCCTTAATGCCAGAGACCTCGTCTGTTCCTAAGAAGTTTTCCACTTCAATGCCTGCGTTGAGGGCAGGTTTGAGAGAAGCAGTTTTAATTTCTCCCTCAATCGCTTGTTGCCTATATGTGAACTCAAGCAACTCGGGCGAATTCGCTAATGTTCGCTGTATGGCGCTTTGCAAGGTCATTTCGCGATTGGTGATACTGTTTGTTTGTGCTACTACCACGGTGTGTGTTGTCAAAAGGACAAGCATCGTGGAAATCACCCAAGCGTGCGCACGCACAGGGCGACTCAATGAAAAATGCATCATTGTTTTATTCCTAAATTATCAAAAATATATATCGCCAAGCAGTTGGCGAACGGTGTTTGATTAGTTCAGGGTTATGCTTTAGGTGGGCGTAGTAATTGCGTGACCGGTGCATCTATAACTTTTGATAAGTAATAGAAACCGTGATGGGTGGCAACAGAAGCAAGTTCAATTGCGGTGTTATTTCCAAGCCATTGGGCATGGGTTCCATGACAGTGACCACAATGGTGGCAATCAGCAGGATTGTGAGAAACATCTATGGGGGCGTTATCAGTATCGGGATGTTCGATAGATTTTAGTTGCACCTGCGGCTTTTCAGAAGCGATATTATCGCCTAACTGATGCTCGTGTATTTCGTTGAGATGTTGCGAGTCGATAGCATGAAAATCCAAGGACTTGGCGACAGCAGAAAACGACTGAAACAAAATCAGCGAAATCAACAGGTAGCTTGTCACCCTTACACTAAACATATCTATCTACTCTCATCTTTTTCATATTAACAGGTAATCGAACTAAGACCAATCGACCAACCGAAACAAAGTATTTCAATCATTACATTACTCATCACGACAATCTTCATTGGCAAATTCAATTTCAATGGTAGTGTGCACAAAATCAAACTCATCAAGGCCTTGGCGAAGTTCGTCTTTAAGTGTTCTCAACTGAGAAACCGAAACATCTTGTTTCAACTCCACATGTGCCGTCATGACGCTATGTTCACCGTCCAAAGACCAGATATGAAAATGATGTATATCCGCCACATCACTGTTTGACATGAGCACTTTACGCACTTCCTCCATCTGCTTAGCATCGGGCGTGGCTTGCAGGAATAACAATAAGGTTTCTTTTAGATTTTTAACTACATTGAATAAAATGAATAACGTGAAGCCAATAGATAAGATAGGATCTAAAATTGGCCATGGCTTAAACATCAGCACAATCGATACGATCAGCACTGCCACCCAACCCAATACATCTTCAAGTAAATGCCAGTTTAAGATACGCTCGTTTAAGGAACTCCCTTCGCTAAGTTTATACGCAGCAAATCCATTAACGGCGATGCCAAAAATTGACAGGAGTAACATGCCTTCGACTTGCGGCATTTCAGGTGCTGAAAGCCTTGGGATAGCTTCGAATAAGATCCATATTGAGCCAGTCGTTAACACTAAGCCGTTGATCAATGCACCAAGAAGTGAAAATCGTTTATAGCCATAGGAAAATGTATTGGTTGCTTCTTTATCACTGAGTTTATTTAAGCCCCACGCGGTGCCAATGGATAAACTATCGCCCAAATCATGCACTGCGTCGGCCATAATAGCCGTGCTGTTTGTCAGCCACCCGCCGATAAATTCAATGATAGTGAACACGACATTCAAGAAAAATGCCCAGCCAATACGTTTTGATGCGCTGTTATCACTGTGACTGTGGTTATGATTATGCATGGTTGATTTTGTCCAATATCGCCTGATTTTCAGCACTGATTGGCAGTCGCTTAAAGGGGCTGATGTCAGTGCCACCTGTATTCCCTTTAGGTACAAGGCCGATAGCTGTTTTGGTTGCAGCACCAACTATTCTTATTACTTGTCCAAAAACGGCTCTCCAATCTTTGTTTAGAAGACCATGTCGCAGCATTTTACAATGAATTAAACAATGATAATAAGTAGAGTGCTGACCAATTACATGCGCATCCTCCAGCGCTGCAAATGCCTGCCTCTCATTATTGTTAGACATTGCACCTGAGTAATCTGTTAATTTGGCATCGATATGCGGCTTAACGGCTTTATTGAATGTCATAGTGAATCATCCCCTTTACCTTTAGCTAGTTTAATATTAAGTACTTCCTGCTTGGCGTCTTTCAGGATCATCCACGCTCCGCGCAGCACGACAATCGACACAATACAGCCGATAACCAAATCCGGTACTCTGCTATCAAGCCATACCACTAAAACTCCGGCGATAATGACACCCATGTTGGCGATGACATCGTTGGCCGAAAAAATCCAGCTGGCTCGCATATGTACTTCGTCGTTTTTATGATTACGAATAATCACCAAGCAAACGACGTTTGCAATTAGTGCAATGAACCCCATTCCTATCATTAGTGATGAGATAGGCTCACTGCCCAAGAATAACCTTCTGGTAATATCAATAAGAATAATTACGCCCAGCAATAGCTGAAAGTAACCACTGATTTTAGCCGCGTTGGCTTTGTGAAGTATAGATTTACCCACAGCATAAATACCTATGCCGTATACAACCGCATCCGCTAGCATGTCCATAGAGTCTGCTATCAAAGCAGTAGAGTCAGCCAAAATACCCACAGTCATCTCAACGAAAAACATCACCGCATTGATGCCGAGCAGCCAATACAGAACCCGTTTTTGTGAGGCATCTTTGATTTCCACTTCACAGCCACAACCACTCATTATTTAACTCTTATTCCAAATACTGTAGGTACAGTGTAAAGTCTATACCTAGTATAGAGTCAACAACACAAAGGCACGTTTATGAAAATAGGTGAGCTATCAAAAAAAAGTGGGTGTTCTATTCAGACGATCCGTTTTTATGAAAAACAGGATTTGTTTGAGGCGTGCAACCGCAGTGAAGGCAACTACAGAATTTATGACGCCTCATCGTTGAGAGCACTGCGATTCATTAAACAATGTCGCTCATTAGATTTGACCATAATAGAAATTAAACAGCTGTTGGATACAAAAAATAATCCCGATAAAAGTTGTTCTAGTGTGAACAATTTGATCCATCAACATATGGTTGACGTCACACATCGCATTGCAGAGCTTGAGGAGCTAAAGCTTACCCTATCTGATATGGCCTCGGCATGCACAGATGATAGAAAAGTTAAAGAATGTGGGGTATTGCAGTTGCTTGAAGAGTGATACTCATATCTGCAAGTCTTGTTGTTTTAAGTTTACCTAAGCTTTCATCAGGATATAGATTTGATAACTCGAAAGGCCGCCTATATTCAGGCTTTATAGGATTCAACAATTGGAATTAAAAAAGGTAACCGCTAAATCGTTTTCTGCCTTAATTCCACATATAGCAAGACCCATCAATATAGCACCATCATTTGCGTGTTTACATACTCAGCATTGCCGATCGCCAGAAGTTATTAATCGACGATACATTCGCTTGAAGGATATTGAATTAACGAAAATAGCTATAACCAGTATCTGATATAACCACTAATTCGGCCAGCGAGCTATGACTGACGGCAATTGGCACACAAGAAACAGGCAACCCTGTGCGATGTTTGGTTAGAAAAAGTTAACTCCGATCAAACTCATTGACATTGTTGTGATTAAAAATTATACACATATAAATATATTGTGATCGTAAACACAATAAGCACATACTAGTTCTGTAACAAAATTTTATAATCTCTTCAGATAGGTAAATTTTTATGAACGATCCAATTCAGAATGACAACCTACCATCACAAATCATTCCCCAAGAAGCTTTCGATTGGTACGATCAATACGCGCACGGGATAATAGATAGACGGACATTCTTATCTCGACTTGGATCTCTAGCGGCGCTGGGCTTCAGTATGTCGGTACTCTCTTCTGCCTTGTTACCGAATTATGCATTAGCAGAACAAGTTTCATTTAATGACCCTGAAATCAAAGCAACATATTTAACCTTTCCCTCTGATAAGGGACACGGAGAAGGAAGAGGATACTTCGTCACTCCAGAAAAAATGACGGCTAAAGCTCCCTTAGTTTTAGTAGTACATGAAAATAGAGGTCTGAACCCATATATCAAAGATGTCGCTAGGCGAGCAGCAAAAGCGGGATTCATAGCATTCGCTCCAGATGCGTTGCACCCACTCGGGGGTTATCCAGGAAATGATGATCAAGGTAGAGAAATGCAGCGTTCGATGGACAGGGCAAAAATCGAGCAAGACTTCATCGCAGCAGCCAAATTTTTGCAATCGCACCCGTCGGGCAATGGCAAACTTGGCGCAGTCGGCTTTTGTTTTGGTGGTTACATTGTCAACATGCTAGCAGCATCAATTCCTGAAGTTATAAGTGCTGGCGTACCATTTTATGGCACCCCAGCAGCGAAGGAATTGCGCAAAAATATTAAAGCGCCTCTGCTAGTGCAGCTTGCCGAGTTAGATGAAAGAGTCAACGCAAGTTGGCCTGAGTATGAACAGGATTTGAAAGCGAATCAGGTTGACTACACCATGCACATGTACCAGAAAGCAAATCACGGATTTCATAACGACTCTACGGGGCGTTATGACCCAGAAGCTGCTGAATTAGCATGGCAACGAACAATTAGCTTTTTTAAGCAGCATTTGGGCTAAAGGAGCTGTGCAGTGCGGCTGACTTAATGTTTAAATACTGCACAATTATGTTGAGTCTACTTTTGGACAGAAAAATTTTTCTTTGAATGATCCAAAGAGTGATTTCTACATGTTGAACCTTTTTCAACAAAGGCATGAAAGCTTAAAGTTTGCTACAACTTACAGCTAACAAATTGGCGTTTTCTGCTTGAAACTATCATAGCGCAAGTTCAATAATAAAATCGGCTACAGCCAGCCAATGGCGGACATTGAACTTCTATTCTACCCCTAAATACTCATCATCAGCATCTGTTTTCAAAGTAAGTATATAGTCATCAAAGCAAATAAGATTAACCCCCTTATTAGCACAAGCAGATTCAAGTACATCTACATCTAAGCTCGTAGCAAAGATAACCTGCCCATTATAGTCTTTAGACTCTGATGCTTTATCAATTAGGTTTGCAAAACTCGCTTTGCTAGCTTCGTGCTGTCTTGGCTCATCAAATACAACACCCCCCCCGTGCAATACACCTTTTTTATTTCCAGCAAGTTGCAACAGAGAAAGTGTGTAAGCCCAAATTATTCGAATGTAATCACTAGCGGATGTTTCAGCAACAATATCGTAACCATCCTGCTCTGGACGCAATGTATGCTCTGAGATAGAGATATAACCAATAGAAGCAGGAGTAAAGTTAAATGCTTTCAAGTTCCCTTTAACAAGAGATAAAAGTTCATGAATAATTAATTTTTTATCACTGTTTGATGATGTGTTTCGCAATTTTTTTAGAGCAGTCGTCGAAACGCTCCAAGAAGAGTGTATTCTTGCCGCTTGGCTTTTAAGGTCAATCAAAGAATCCCCAAGTTTTTCAGCATCTCTTAGCTCGATTTCCGCCTGTATCTTTTTCCTAAGCAGAGCGTTTACCTTACCATTAACATCATTCAAATCTTCACGAAGGCTGTCCAGTACACTCTCTTCTTTGTTTGCTCTTGCTTTAATCATTTTACCTTTAGATTGAAGTTGTCTTAGAACCTCACTATTTCGGAGCTTAATACTCACATAGAAATCAGCCTGGTTTTTTAAAAACTCAACATTTTCACCTAATGTCATAGGCTCTCTCCTGACAGACCGATTTCCTAGTGTGTCGTAGAGTTCCGATTCACATATTGGGCATGTTTTTGTGTCGAGGTCAGCCTCTATTAAGCTGCCAACATCTTTAAGGCGACGTAATTGTTGATATCTATCTAATTCATTTTTCAATGTGGATATTTTACTCTCAACATCCGACAACGAGAGCATAGAAACTTCAATTTCTTCTGAATTTTTCTCAGCTTCTCTTCGAAGCTCTCTCAACCTAGCCTGCTGGCTACTTAACTTGTCATTATCTGGCGTAGCCTCTGAGACATCAAGCGCCACCTTATTCACCAACAATTTGAGAGATCGCTGTCGCTCCACCACAGAATAAGTTGCACTCCCGTCTTGATAAAGAAATTCAACATCAAAGCTATCCTTATAACCACCCAAATCAGGGGTTTTATTCATTATCACTGAATTGAAATCCGCGATTCCTTCAGCCGCACTAATTAGTTTCTCCCACTCATTTTCCGAATTTGTAATGCTATTTCTTAATCGCACAACCTTATTTTCATACTCAAAACTGTCAATTCCCAAGCAAAACTCAGTAGTCGTTTTTTTAACATTTTTAATACCATAGACAGTGGGTATATTTGCTTGGATTTCCGACCACCCTCTTTTTTGTTCAATAAAAAACAAAGAAAATATACATTCGATATAAAGCTTTACTTCCCTTCCATCAAAGGTGACAACATTAGGTAATTCCCAGCCAATAAATTCAGCCAACCATTTATGAAAGCCCCTGTCACTTTTTGCCGATCCAACATTACCTGAAGAACCAAGGAAATAATCTGTGTTTCTGCCGCTTTGAAATACAGTGACTTTGTTCTCATTTCCAAGAATATCTCTAGTAATAAGAACCACATCTCCACTGCTATTCTTTACGGTAAGAACAACGCACGATGAACTCACATAATATTGTTTCTCTTTCTCCTTACTATCAGAGATAACTTCATATAACGATTTTGGAAATGGCCGCTTACTTTTCGGCCCAAGAATAGCCTCTAAGCCAAGGCCATATGCAATCGCATTAACACACGTTGACTTTCCTGATGAGTTTTCAGCACGAATTATATTAAGCCCGACACTTAATGGAATACTGACAGAAAACTCACCTCCATTCGTTTGCGCTGTAAGCTCAATATTTTCAATCGTCAGTCCCAACATTAAAGCAATCCTCCTGATATCTCTTTAACTTTTCTGTCACTTAACTTCTTTCCCACTTTCCTTAAAAACCACAATTCTTCAAGCATAATCTCGTTATCAGTCACTAACTGATAAACCTCAAGTCCACTCTCCGTAACATGAAGCCTTCCATCTTTTAAAAGTATAAAGTCTTTAGCCAATGCAAACTCCACAGCCTTAAATGTAGCTGTATCTACTGACACTAAAGGAATATCTAAGACTCTTTCATGAAGATAGTCTTCGTATTCACGCCATCGTTTTTTTCTGATTAACATCCATACAAGCATATTTACTTTTTTGACGCTTAAATAACGTTTTTCGCCTGATAGGGACACTATAGAAATAAGAATAAGGCAAATCCTCCATAAAGGTCGCATCTCTATTGGAACAGAATAAGGCTTATTACTAATGACAGGTTTTATTTTTCCGGCTTCATTCATTTACAAAATCCATATAACATTCAGCAATCCATTTAGACAAAAAACCAAATGATAGCGATTGCTTATTATTATCAGAAAAATACTTTGAATATTTTTCAAAGGCCTCTTTATTATTGCCTACAATCTTTTTTACAAATTCCTTATCAAAATCACTCTCTAGTATCGACTCATCCTGCATAGACTCAAGTTGTGCTCTAGCACTATCCTCAATCTGATTATGCAGATCGGGGTGATCCTCTCTTAACTGATCCAGAAATTTGTCTATTTGAATATACTTAGTCAATATGCGGTCTTGAAATTTATCAGAGTCCGCTCCCATCATCACATTTGACTTTCTAACAATGTTTTCAGAAAACTCTGCATTACCGCCCTTCCATAGAAGTCTATCAGTATCAGTAACTTCCCAAAGCGGGATATCAATAGTTTTCAAACACATATTTTGGGCGAACAACTTCCCCTCAGGAAAGGAATCGGCGGTTTCAATTTTCACTTGAAAATTTTTACCATCAATATATGAGATTTTTCCAACAAGCGTTTCTTTTTTCTTCTTATTGCAATAAGCGAGCAAATCTTTAGATTTTAACTCCTGAGTGAGAAGAACCCACTGCTTTATCTTTATATCACCAAGAATCTGACCAATCCCTTGTTCGTACTCCTTTAATTTTTTTAAATCATCATTAATTTTTTTCTGTATTTTTTGTTTATATTTCTTCATATCTACAGATAGATCAGGGTAGTAGCACTGAAAAATAGTTCCATCTGCCGTATAAAACTCTATGCCAAAGTCACCGCTATCTTTATCAGGAACAGCCCAAAAATTTGACTGCCCGTAATGATAGCGCAGCATTTTCTCGCAAAATTCTTCCCATTCCTTCTCCGTCATATCATCTGTATACGAACTCATATGTTACATCTCTTTATTCTTTGGCGTGGTTCATCTTTCCATCGACACCTATAGATATTATTTGCCGGACTGGATTACTCCATCCTTCACGATTCTATCGAAGTACTTCTCACCATATATACTCTGTAATTTTTCCACATGTTGAGTAAGGAGAGTCATATACTATTTTTAAAGTTTCTACAAAATTGGGGTAAAACAAGACTACCGACCAATATTAAGGCCGCCAGACAATATTTTATCTGTCCGAAAATCGCTTGAACCTATTAGTCAGCCTATTAGACGGGTCAAAGTTTCAAACATTATTACGTTGAATAACTATAGTGATTAAGCTTCAGTCTTCACCCTTCTGTCAATTATTCTATTAAACTATTACTTATCGGAACCCAATCCGTTTTTAAGTTGTTTCAATCCATGTTTGGGATCTAAGCCTAATGCTTCACAGTACTGCACATATTCATATACAAAAAGTTTTCGCTGTCCCTTCTCTATTTTACTGACTGTTTGGAATGGCTCATCTAATAACAGGCCTAATTCACGCACAGTCATACCCTTCTTAATACGCTCATTTTTGAGCCAAGAAAGCAATCGAGTGTAACTTTGATCATTGGTGGACTTTTTCATCTTGTCCCTATTATGATGACATGTTACGATGTCCCGAAATAAGGGACAAACTAGATTGAAAACTGAAGTATTGTGTCAGATTTTGGCTGTTCTATTTCAAAATGATAATTAGATTAAAATTCCTATGTCTAGTGAATAGAAAACGTTAGCTGTCCTAGTTTGAAAAAATTGTCCATCAGCAAAATATGATAATGAATATCTAGAATCTACTTTGCCTTTAAAAGAGATTGGGGTATTTGCGAGTCTATTAACCGCGAGGGGCACTAATACTATTGAGAAAAGACATTGAATTAGAATCTAAACTATTAACACGAGGGATTTTTCATGAGCGATGAAGATAGAAATAAGAATAGCCAATATACAATGTTCAAAATATTAGACGATACCGGTCTGCATTCAGCGCATATTACTATTTCAAACCCAGCAGATTTGGCCATAAGAGTTGATACATCCAACTCAGGCATAACAACTTCCCAATTGACAATTGAAATCGCAGGTGAGGATTTTGATAAATTAACTAAAAATTGGGTTGAGATGAGGTCGAAGGAAGAGCAGGGTTGAAGCATATAACTGTAGAGATTTACTTTAAATATGTTGTGACTATCTGGTACCTGAATCCACCTTTTAAAAACTCGCTCATTACACCAAATGTTGTTGCTTGGTGGACTTAAAGCATCTCAAGAAACCGCATATTAAAAGACTAGCACGGCAAAATGGCGTAGCAAATTAATAAATAAGAGCGCCTTTCAATTAGAGGTACAAGCTAGTAATTAGCTGTCATGCAGTGCTCTACCATATTATTGCGATTTATCTACAATTTGTTGAAAATTTTCATAGAGCCTTGGCGAAGCCACAGCGCATACGTTGGCGACTTGCTTACACCAAGATATATATTTTTGTTTCTGAGCAATTGACCACTGATTTGGAATCGAAGAAACGTTTGAAATTACATCCGCTAACTTAATAACCTTTGCTTGATCGCTACCTGCTGTTATTTGTTCGAGTAAAATGCTTTTTTTGTGATCCGAATTGACTAGATTGTCACACGTTAATTCGGTTACCAATTCTGACACTTCTGAACCAAAAAGAAATTCGATACTTTCAATTATGACGGCTGTATCTTCAACGATATCGTGAAGAGTTGCTGCTATTAGGGTTGCCTCATTCGATGTAGGTTCGAAAAATTTAATGAGTTGGACAACTTCAAGCAAGTGGTTAACGTAAGGCTCGCCGGATGCCTTTCTTTTCTGATTTTTATGTTTTATTGAGGCAAAGCGGATTGCCGAGATCAAGCCTGCATCATGTTCGAATCCGTAAATTTTTGAGGATAGGACTCTTGCTAGTGAGGTCGTATAAGGCATGATTCCTTGTGTTTTTTTACTGATTAGTGATAATTGTGATAACACTAAACGACTATTTTCCTCGTCTTCCAACTCACAACTGAGAAACAGGTCTTGATATTCATTTGGTAACTCATTTACATCAAAATTACCCATACCGGCATAATAGCCGATGAAGTATTTTTTAAGATTTGCACTGTAGTAAAGCATTTGCTTACTCAACCATAATTCAATATTGCTCAATGCTGAGTTTAATTTTTTACTGTCCATATTCAGCCTTAATAGGAGTAACGATATACTCACGCAAATCTTGCTGAAGTTCGTAGTTTCTGAACATCAATGAATTGCAAAGTGCTTCCAAGTCACCCTTTGCTTTTTTGTAATCATCCCGCTCTTGACGATACTTTTCTTTTAAACATTTTTCTCGTTTAAGGTCTGCTTTCAGTGATTCTTCCAGCGTTACATTCAAGGTAGGTAGAATGACGCCACCCTCTAATATTGCATCCCTGTTTTTGTTGAACTCATCTATTTGTGGTGTTGCTTTTTCGCAAAAATCAGGGAATTTATGAATATAGCTGTTGCCCAATCCAGCTTCTTTATTAATTTTATTTAACGTCAGTCTGCCGCTTGATTTAGTGCGTTTGGGGAACCCTTGAAGCAATCTTTGCAAGGCCTCGTGCAGCCGGCGTTCAGTGAGATCTCGCTTAGACATTGATCAACCCTTCCACTCTATCGTCAAACGATTCAAATTTAATCTCGTGCTCTCGAAGCACAACTTCTAGCTCTTTAATATTTTGTTTTAGGCGCACGAGTATACTATTCCAGTTGACGTCTCCCTTATTTAGCCCTGTGAATTTGTCAATCAAACGTTTACGTTGCCTTGCCATCTCTTTAGCTGATTTATCCGTGTTAACAGTATGAACACACTTGCTTTTCGCTCCGGATAACAACCCCATTCCACAAAGTCTTTCACAATCACCATTAGTACAGTAAGCACCGTTCGGCAGCTGAACGACCGCAATGCTGCCGTTGCGAACACAGTATTCAATCTCAGCTAAAGTCATAAATATTTTGTGTCCAGATTTTAATTTTTCAAATTTATCCTTAGCTATACGTTCACCACCTTTGCCGCTCAAGTGTTGAGATTTATTATAAATATCGTCGTAGATTTCAATACCGAGCTTAATCCCTTCCTCTTGCATAAGTTGCAACAAATCCTTATCCATTAGCACATCTTTCATTCTCATCAAATCAGCATTATTTGCGTAATAATCTGACATATTCAAATTTGCGTGTTTGTATTGAAATTTGATGCTGGCAGCAGTACCAAATCCGTAGCGCTTGAAAAACACAGCAAACGTTCTACGGAAGTCGTGAGGTGTCAACTTAGGCAGGTAACCTCCGACTTTTAAGGTCCCTTCACGCGTAGGGTTTAGCGTATTAAATTCCTCAACGTCTTCTTCGGTCGCCTTTATATCAAAGGACTTCATTAACTCGTTGAAGACATAAGACATATTTTGCGATACAAAAGTGTTTTTTTGTTTCCCTCTGGCTGTTGGAATAAATGCCGACTCTACCTCTCTAATCGCATGCTGATAATGGTCAACAGTAAACTGACCGCTTTCAAGCATAGTTTCAATTTTCCTTTTATAGTAGTCACGA
The DNA here is from genome assembly GCF_037478005.1 of Alteromonas sp. M12. Taxonomy (NCBI): domain Bacteria; kingdom Pseudomonadati; phylum Pseudomonadota; class Gammaproteobacteria; order Alteromonadales; family Alteromonadaceae; genus Alteromonas; species Alteromonas sp. M12. The sequence continues at coordinate 4,807,580 of NZ_CP144164.1, forward strand.
GATGAATCCATCATATCGTAAGCTAACTCCAAAGCACCTTTCGTTATGGGGTGGGTCTGCCATGTTGCTGTTCTAGGTGTACCGTTGCTATCCTTTGAAGTCGTGCCAATAAGCACGGGAATTTCCTTGCCACCATCTGCTTCTTTTGTATCGTAGCTTTTCGCATTGAAACTAGTCAATTCACCAACACGAACTCCCGAAAAAGCCACAGTCGCCATGGCACACGAGTTTTGTATAACCCCCAATTGTTTCCCGCTTAAATCGATAACAAAATCAGGGATATTATGTTTGATTAGTCGTTTATATGCTCTATATACTCTTTGTTCTTGGCTTGTTTCACTATGAGATATTATAGGTCGACCTAAACCATCGTTCAGTACATCCTCCTTATTGCGTATTTTCTCTTTGATGTCATAAGCATCTTTCATCACTCGGGATATTTCATGACGATGTGGATGGTAGGTTTCAACATTTGAAATCACACGAGACAAAAGTCGTTTATACATGCCAAGGGGCACCGCAATATGTTGCTTAGTCCTTTTTGAGGTTTTAAGTGCAAGTAGCTCTCGACCATCGATGATTCGCTTAACAACCCCAATTTCAAACAATTTATTTAATGCCTTAACAACATTATCCAAGCTACTTTTTGATAGCTTTAATTGTTTTAGCTTCGCTTTAAAATTTCTGAATCCAATCCTCTTGTCTATTTCAGTCCACTGGGTCGTTTTTAAGGCAGTTGCTAAATGGCTCATCCCCACCTTCCATGAGTGCAACTGGCCAGACGTAGGCGCTTGTGAGTTTTTGTCTTTCAAGAAAAAATATAGGTCAGCCAAAGTATCTTGAATCTTTTTTCTGTATATGGAATTTATTGCTATAAAGGAGACGATAGGCTTTTTGCCACTAGCCCTACTTTCTACTCCTGAAAAGTCCCATCTGTCTTCGTAACGTCGAGATAGAACTTTTCCATCGGAAGTGAATGTTATGGGATCTCCAAGTAAACTTGCTTCTTCTGACTGTTGAAGACAGTTTTGCGTATTAATTTTCATGAGAAGGTGTCCAGAAGGTCATTAAGACTGTGCGGTGTCGAATAAAGTGGATGGCTTGCTGTTTTTTTTAGACTAATCGCTTGAATATAATTTTTTTCAGACACCTCTTTAAAACGAGCAAGGATAGCTTCGATTGTTATACATAGCTCTTCGTACTGGGATTTGGGTAAAGAATTGATGGCTGGATATAGTCTCATTTCAATTAGTGTCTCTTTGAAAGATAACATTAGCCAAATATCATTCACCGAAGCAACAAGTGCACTATGTTCACAACCAAAACATTCTAAAAAGTCAGTACAAATAGCCTCTTCAGTTGGAACATTTATACCACTTCGCTTTAAAGCTTTATCAATGATTTTCGCTGCGCCTTGTTTATTGTTTATGCACCTTGCTCCACTCGGCGTCAGACTATCTTTAGGGGATTTTTGATCGCTACGAAGCTTTTTGTAGTCGTATTCACTTAATACATCATGATAATTATGTTTTGCCTCACAAACGGCATCCTTAACAGGCCTTCCTTTAACTATTTCGAATGTGGCGTCCATTGAAGCTGCAAGGTTGCGCTGATGGTCTTGCTCCAAGCCTGCGCTATAGTTTTTAGCTATAGTTACTACGCTGTTGTTTGCCGCGATCGAGACAAGATAGATATCCTCAGTCACTTTCTGTAACGTATCGAGTTTTGTTTTACGTAGGACAGACGAAGTGATTGGCGTTAGTCCAAGATAACAAAGCAACTTGTTGACCGGTGCTTGAGGCGAACCACTTGTGATATGAAAACTCACAATTTTGCCATTGGGCTTAATAAAAGGAAATAATGGTGCGTTGTGATTAAAGCCGGCAATTTTCGCTGACAACTCTAACCAGCGTTCTATAAATTCTTTAGAGTACTTACTAAAACCTATTGCATTATCAATTTCTAAATGTTGCGCTCGGTCTTTTTCAGCATCAAAGATATATTTTCCGCCTTGTATCTGCTTAAACCTGACATCTTTTCGCTTCATTTTAAGCATTGGCGTAGTATTCATGCCAGTGAACATAAAGCAGATCATTATCGCAATGCGCGTCAGTTGATTTCGCCAGTTTCCTTTGCCGTTAACTACACTATTTTTGAACGCATTAACTTTTCTTCCTCTTTGAACAGCACCCCACCCATGTTTTTTCGCTTGTGAGTTTAGTAGTTGTTCATCCCATATTGGATTAATAGAAGGAACAGAATCTTCTTCAATGTGCAGAGCTAAGGCCTTAAATCCTCTAAACAATGCCTTAGCTGTTGGCTTTAATTCACTTTCAACGTGAAGACCTTTGTGAGGATTTGCCCCTTTGTGCAATCCTTTGATTGATGGTAATCGTTTTGCATCATCATATCGGCCTTGCACCTTGTAAATCGCTGAAAACAACGCTTTCGAAACCATCCAGGTGGCTTTCGAATATTTATTCTGCTTAACCCATGTATCCCATTGCTGCATGTACATCTTTACTAAATCGTTGTGAAAATAATCCCCTTCAATTGAGCGCTTTTTAGCGGTATCCAACCACCCTATATACTTGCAAAGGTTATCAAAATGCGTTTTCCAAGTGGCATTAAAATTAGGTTTATAAAGTCGGTACATTTGACGAACAAAGTAATCTCTATTCATATCAAGCAGTTTATGATGATGCCCCCCATTTAGCCGAGACGGACAACCATGATACTTAAGGCGTTTAAAATGAGAGCGACCCTTTGTCTCGCTTGCTAAAACCATATCATCAATATTTATTGGTTCGAGGGCAGCTAAAGGAGAAACCATTTCCTTGGCAACAACTGCGGGTTTTCGGCGCATTTATTTCCCTTCTTTTATTGGATCTTGAGAATCGATGATTTCAGTCATGATTCTATAAACCTATAGGCGTGACGCTGCTCTTTGCATCATCAAAATCATCAAAAACACCTATGAAATCTAACACATCTTCATATATTTCATCGCCTGTGGGCTCATCCTGTGCAATCTTCAAGTATTTTAATGTTGTGTCCATATCGTCATGTCCGAGAACTTCAGCGACCGCCGCTAGGGCTTTATCAGTAGTCATTTTTCGCAATAGAATTCTAAATAATGCCACAGCAAAAGTAGGGCGAAGGTTATGAATAGACTCCTTCATTTTTTGACCTGAAATCATAGTTACAGTGTCGCGTACTTCGCTCCAGCGATTATTTAACTCGTTTAACTTTAGAAAAAATGGTTTTCCTGAAGCACTGATAAACACATAATTCTTATTTTCGTCAACCCCATCGACACTATCAAAAAAAGCGGTTTCTTCCTTATCCCTCTTTGCTTTGCACAATTCTCTGAATTTCTTTAATCGCTTGAGATAACGAGGTGAACGGGTATATTCGTAAACCAACTGCATAATTGCGCTAGGAATAATCGTTTTTCTAGATTTATTGGTACCGTCTTTTGATTTTGTTAATGAGCCATATTCATCGCCTACTCCAATCCTAAGCATAGGTTTGTTTGAAAGTGGCTTTACAATTTGACCACTGTGCAAACTCGCCGCCTCTTCTTTTCTTAGACCGGTAAATCGACAGACCAAAAAGAAAAGGCAATATTCTTCGGCTAAACTTACAAACCGCAAATGGCCTTTAACGTTTTTTATCACGCGCTTGGTACCTAGCAGGATCATCTCAACATCTGACCATTGTTGATTAGTTAGTGGGCGCAAATCTCTTCTCCCAGCTTCTCCAGCTTCTCCACTATTGCGTTTGCTCCTCGGGAAGTTAAGTCGAAGATCTGAAGTATGTATATCTTTGGTCATGTAGGCTTTCATGCTAGATGCCCCCGCCGCAAAATGTAGCTTTACGACCTCATGTTCGAAAGGCTGATTATTGAATTTGATGCCGTTACGTAGATGAAACGAATAGAATTTTACAACCGCGTTCATATAAGCGGAGGCTGTTGTTCTAGCAAGTGATAATTTGGAGTCAGGCTCTTTTAATACCGAATGCTTCAATGCAGCCCGATACTGATATGTAATACGTTGCTCTTTGCGAGACGCCATAAAATTCCAGACAGGGCGGGGCAAATCAACGAGTTCATCAAACAAATATTCATCGTATTCTTCATCCCACTTTTCTTGTAGACGTATTAGAAATGAAAAGTAGTGGGTTAGACCTTTTGCGTATTGATCCGACTCCTCTCTTCCGTCATCGATGTGATGCGCCATAAGAAAACGGTTTACTTGCTCCAATGGCTGATAAGAAACAATATTGCCTTTTTTGTCTCTACCGACAAGATTTAGAAATGTAATTTGCTTGATGTGAACATGATAGTTTTTAGCAAGCGACACCTGAGGTTCACCATGCTCATCAATTGCTACAACAGGAGTTTTGTAGCTAAATGAATTTAGTGTGGTTGTAAATATTTCGTAGTCTAGTGAAGTCGAGGGTAGACCAGCGAGATTTGATGCCGTTTTGCTAACCATATTGGGAATTCTCACCATTCAAAGTGTTGATATATTAGTCTAAAACCTAGTGAAATAAAAGTTAAATTTCACACTAAGATATTGATTTAAAAGGAAATGATTGACAAAAAAATTCAATTTGATAATTATGTTCATCCTTTATGATTTAGGTGAAATATCAAAAAATAATTGGAGGCTATATGTGTCGCAGGATGAGATGAGATTGCAATTTGATTTATATATTCCAACTTAGAAATAGTTGAGCACCTTAAAAAAGTGAAAATATTATTAATTAATCTTGAACATTGTTTAGTGAACACTACATGTGAGTCAAAAACTTATGACATTATAAAGTTTCTAAGCTCTTCTTGGATGACGACTGATAAGACTAAAAGTACTGACTCGTTGATCATTTACTGAGGAGTATTTATAAGTAGACTTGAAATTATCAACGTTTGTTATTCACCCAAAAAGTAGGGGCTTTAATAAGGAGTCAGCTGATAATAGACCGAGATTTTTTCACAATCAGTATCACTAAGAAATTGAACTGTCCTTTGGAGGAGCGGAAATGCTGAGTTTGCGAGCGAATCAACAGCAATTGCATCAAATCCACAAATGCTTTGAAAACCATTCTTCAATACAATTATGATGAATGAGTAACAACATTTGATTCAGCAGCTTTAATTACTACATTAGATTTAGTAATTTGAAACTCAGCTACTACATTGGCATGCTCGGGAATCGATTTAAAGTCTATAGCGAATAAAGCGACGCCAAATTGATGTCTTCTATGCCGTCCCGCGCCGCCAAGAATCTTTCTGTAGTCGGCTTTTTTCTGATCGAGTATCACTCCATCTTCTAACAGAATTGAAACGAGAATATGCCCGTCCGGTAAACCAAAAATATTAGGGGAGTTCAATCGACCTGTTACCCGCCAGTTATCTTTATTTTCGGATACAGAAACGCTGGTAATCCGCCATTTCTGGTCGGGAACATTAATAATTTCAGTTTGTACAGATGTCGAACTGCATCCTCCTAAAATAATCATTAATAGCACATTAAGAGCAGCATTATAGTGCTGTTGAGTTTTACCATTGGTTTTAATTTCTCCTTTTCAAAATCAACCTAGACTTAATTAAAATTGCTTACGCTACCTTCACTTAAGAAAAAGTAAGCAAATAAATGTTAAAGCGTCTCAATATCAACGTCAGTGCGAATAGGCTTATAATAGACACCACTGAGCCAGTAAAAAGTGCAGCCCAGAAACCAATACGTTCTATTACTAATGGAAAAATCAGGAATAATGGCAACGACGGCAAAACATACCAAAACGTGTACCGCATATGATTAGCAATCTTTATGGTCGGCTGCCCTTCCAAGTGGAGCCAAATCACCACCAAAATAGTGACTGTTGGCAGTGCTACAAGTAGCGCCCCAAACTTGTCATTACGTTTAGCAACTTCAGAAACGCCAACTATAATTCCGGCGGTGAGTAGATATTTGGTAATTATCCAACCCATATTTTTACCTTCAATGTTAAAACCGATTGCCTATCGGTTTTCATTCTGGCAGTATAAACACATGATGAAAATTAATAAAGGGCATTCTATGTTTCTCGGTGAACTCGAAAAACAAGTGTTGCAATATTTGTGGTCTTCGCCGGGCGTGGATGTTAAACACGTCCATGCTGAACTTTCAAAACAGCGCGATAGCTCACTGAATACGGTGCAAAGTGCACTAGAACGCCTTTTTAAAAAGGGCTTGTTAAGCCGTGAAAAGCAAGGGCACGCATATCTATACCGTGCAGAGATAGCAAGAGATGACTTAATTGCCAGGTTAATTGATAGCGTCGCCAGTGATTTTGTCAGCAAGGGGGAAAATAGCTTGATTGCTGCTTTTTCGTCAGTTTCTACAGAAATGGATGAAGAGCAACTTGACCAGCTCGAGCAGCTAATTGAAATACAACGTCAGCAACTTAAAAAAGGTGATAGCAGTGCTGATTAGCGATTTTGCCGTCATCATGAATCTTATTACCATTGCTCTGCTTGGATTCTTCGTGGGGGCATTATTGCTCACTATCGCTTGGACAGTTTTTGGCAAACTTATCGGTTCTTATTCTATCCAATCACAGAAAACCTTAATTTTGACTTGGGTGTTAGGTCCTTGGGTGTTAGGTCTAATGACCATGCTTTTCTTTAGTCCGTTGTTTGAAGGAACGGCCATTTATAATTGGGTGGAAAGCGTGGTGCATTGGCATCATCTATACGTTTTTCAATTTAGCAGTTGGCATGGGGTTTCGGTTGTATTGTTTGTCTTGTTTAGTATTGCTTTGATTGCTGTTAAAGGCACACAGCTGTATCGACAAGGAAATGCGATTAATACATTAAAACATTTTTCAATAGCCGAGGATCAGTCTCAAGGCCAACACAATGTCCAAATAATAGACAGTGATATTCCTACCGCATTTACGGCAGGATTTTTTCGGCCGGTTTGTTACGTCGCAACAGGGATGGCAGATAACCTTAGTGACAAAGAACTGGATATTGTTGTGGAGCATGAGCTTGCCCACGCTCGCAATAGAGATCCGTTAACTAAACTATTGATAGCTTTTTTATCTGCCTATTACCCCAAAAGACTCGCCCAGCTTTTAAATCAAAAGTACGCGTTATTGACCGAGCACATTGCAGATCAATCTACAGTAATAGGCCACTCTGCTGAAGATGTTGCAGCTACGCTTGTCAAAGTAGTTAGGTTGAACACCGTTTTACCAAAAAATGCGTCAAATACATCCCTTAGTTTTTTTGGTGGTAATGATATTTCGCAACGCGTACAACAGTTATTAACGCCCACCAGAAAATCACTGCCAGTTATTGTACCCATTGCTTTTATGATGGTTATGCTCTGCTTTACGATCGTTGCTGTTGATGCCACTCATCATCTAGTCGAATCCGTTTTTACTCATTCTTAAGGAATAATACATGCACAGCGAGTTAGATTTTTGCTTAATTTTAAAACCGATTGCGGCTCGGTTTTTAATTAGGAAAACACTGTGGTTTTGCTTACCGTTTGCCAGTTTGCTGCTGATACTGCCATCGTTAGCACATGCGCAAGATATGAGTAATCAACAAGCCTTAGACTTGTCCCAAGCGATCAGCTTTTCATTGTCAGAGCATCCTGAAATGACAGTGTTTACTCATCAGCGAGAAGCGCTAAATGCAAGGGTAAAGCAAGCTAAAATTCTGCCGAGGCCAACTATTGGTTTAACGATTGAAGATGCAATGGGAACCGGCACACATAGTAACTTCGGTGCAGCCCAAAGCACGCTGAACATTGCTTGGGTGCTGGAATATCGTGCTATCGATAGTCGCGTGAATGCTGCTAAAAACGCAGCAACACAAGTCGATTTTGAAAGGGATATAAAAGCCTTAGATATTTCTGCACACACCGCAAAACTGTTCATTGAAGCACTAATTTTAGAGCAGCGACTACAACTAGCTAAACTGGCTGAGCAACAGGCTAATGACGCGTTGTCTGCCATAACGCGCAGAGTTGAGGCAGGCAAAAGCCTATCCATTGAACAGCTACAATCCGAAGCAGAGCTAGTACGGCGAGGTCTCGAAGTTGAAGATTTAGAGCATGAATTGGAAGCGAGTCGTTACCAGTTGGTTGCACAGTGGGGTGGCGAAGCCAACCAATATGTGCCTCAAGGTGATTTACTAGATGTACCTGTCATCGAAAACCTACCTACACAATTAGCTAAACTCAAAGCACATCCAGCTTTATTGGCCTTTGCTAATCAACAGCGCATTGCACAGTCGCAAATAGAACTCGCTCGCATCGAAGCTAAACCCAAATGGCAGGTATCAGCTGGAATAAGACGTTATGAATCTACCGATGATTTTGGCTTAGTTGCAGGGATTTCCATTCCATTTGGTAATGACGCACGTAGCTTAGGTGATGTACAGGTAATTCAAGCAAAACAAGCCGAATATCAAAGCCAAGCTGATGTGTTGGCACGTAAACTCAATACTCAGCTGTTCGTATTATTGCAAAACATGAAACATAGCAAACATGTCATAGACACCCTTACGGACAGGGTGATCCCCTTGCTAGAAAAAGCCTCTGATGAAGCCAATAGAGCATACGACATAGGCCGTCTTGGTTATTTAGAATGGACGTCTATTCGACAAGAACTGCTCAGTACCCAAGCCCAATTGCTAGATGCCTATCAGGCCATACACCTTCAACACATCGAAATTCAGCGCCTTACCGGTGCAAGCCTTTCCAATTAAGTGAGAAAAAAATGAACAAACGACTCTTTATTTTTGTATTTTTGTGTCAACTTGGAATAGCTTGTGCGCTAACCCCCATTTTGGCAATGGCCGAATCGTCCCCAGCAGCAGATGAGCCAGAGCCAGAAAAAGGTCCACACAACGGCAGAATGTTACGAGAAGGTGATTTTGCAATTGAACTGGCCATTTTTGAAACTGGTGTTCCGCCCGAATTCAGAGTGTGGGTGACACAAGGTGAAAAACCCGTTGCCCCTCAAAAAGTCGAATTAAATATCAAACTCACCCGCTTGGGTGATCAGATTAATGATATCAACTTCAGAGCCGAAGGTGATTACCTGCGAGGTGACACGGTAATATACGAGCCGCATTCGTTTATTGTGTCAGTCAGCGCAGGTTATCAGGGTAAAACCTATTCGTGGCAATATGACAATTTTGAAGGCCGCACACTGATTGAAGCCAAAGTCGCACAAGCGATGGAAATTGATACTGAAATAGTCGGTGCCGCCACTTTACATAAGACGATTAAAGTTTATGGAAAGCTAGTATTACCTGCGAATGCGAAGCGCCAAATTAACGCCCGTTTTGAAGGTGAAATCAAACAAGTTCACGTTGGCTTGGGGGATACAGTCAAAAAAGGGCAGCTGTTGCTTACCATCGAAAGTAACGAAAGCTTACAGTCTAATCAAATTGAAGCCCCGATTGCGGGCGTTATCACTCAGCAGCTCGCCAATAGCGGCGAACAAACGGGACAACGTACCCTGCTTGAAATTACTCAGCCTAGCAAACTGCTTGCTGAGCTTGCCGTTTTTCCAATGGACGTTATGTCGGTTAAACAATCTGCTCCGGTTACCTTGATGGTCAATGGCCTGAACACTTCAATTCCCACGGTTATAAGTGGAAATCGCCTTACTATGCGAGATGATCAAGCTCGATTATTCCTTGCCGAAGTCGACAATACCGAGGGACGACTAAGTGAAGGTGCGTTTATATCTGCATTAATCGAAGTAGAAACCTTTGATGTGCCCTTAGCCGTTAAGCGTGTTGGGTTGCAGGCTTTCAGGGATTTTACCGTTGTGTATGCCAAGGTTGGCGAGCAATACGAAGTGAGAATGCTGGAGCTGGGTCGTGAAGCAGGCGAATGGGTTGAAGTGCTTGGCGGCATTAATGCAGGCACAGAGTACGTCACCAATAATAGCTACATCATTAAAGCCGACATTGAAAAATCTGGCGCATCACACGACCATTAGGAGTAGCACATGCTAGATTTTATTTTACGCTTTGCGATAAAACGCAACATTCTTGTTTTGGTGCTAGTGCTAGGTGTTTCAGCGCTCGGCTTGTGGAATTTTACCAAATTACCCATTGATGCTGTGCCTGACATTACTAACGTTCAGGTAATGATTAATACTGACGCACCTGGTTATACGCCGCTGGAAGTGGAGCAACGTATTTCATATCCGTTAGAAACCGCATTAGCGGGTTTACCAAACTTAGAGGGCACGCGCTCTGTTTCTCGTTATGGTTTATCACAAGTGGTGGCCGTCTTTAGCGACAATACCGACGTGTACTTTGCACGCCAATTAGTGAATGAGAGGCTTTCTGCTGCAAAGTCAGAATTACCAGTTGGTCTTGAACCTCAGTTAGGTCCAATTGCCACAGGACTTGGCGAGATATTCATGTTTACCGTAGACGCTGAACCTGGCGCGACGGATAAAGATGGTAACTTGATTACACCTATGGAATTGCGCTCTGTGCACGACTGGGTTATACGTCCTCAACTTATGCGTGTGCCTGGTGTAGTTGAAGTTAATCCTATCGGTGGCTTTGAGCGAGAGCTAGTCGTAGCCTTTGATCCTGAAAAATTGTTGACATACGGCGTTACTCAAGCTGATTTGGTCAACGCCATTGAAAATAACAATACCAACCAAGGTGCCGGTTTTATTGAGAAGAGTGGCGCACAATGGCTGATTCGAATTCCAGGACAAATTGAAAACATCAACGCTCTGGCCAATACAGTGGTGAAAACCACTGATGGTGCCAGTGTACGTATTAGTGATGTGGCAAGTGTGGTTGAAGGGCACGGCCTACGCACAGGTGCCGCAACACAAGATGGCCGTGAAGTGGTGATGAGCACGGTGTTTATGTTGATCGGAGAAAACAGCCGCACAGTTGCATTTGCCGTGGGCGAAAAGCTGAAAGAAATCAATAAGTCACTACCTGAAGGAATTGTCGCAACCGCCGTATACGATCGGACAAAACTAGTTGATCAGACGCTTAATACCGTCAAGACCAACCTAGTTGAAGGCGCATTGCTGGTCATTGTAATTCTGTTTCTGCTTTTAGGTAATTTCAGAGCGGCGTTTTTAACTGCCTTAGTGATCCCTTTTGCCATGTTAATGACAATCACCGGCATGGTGCAAACAAAGGTCAGTGCTAACTTAATGAGCTTAGGCGCACTGGATTTTGGTCTGCTAGTTGATGGCGCTATTATCATTGTTGAAAACTGTTTGCGCCGACTTAGCCAGGCCAGCCCAGATGGCCAACAATTAGCACTAAAGCATCGACTGGAAATTGTATTCACCGCGACAAAAGAAGTGATACGCCCCGCCTTATTTGGTGTGTTTATTATCACTGCTGTCTATTTGCCTATATTTGCGCTAGAGGGCGTGGAAGGCAAGATGTTTCACCCTATGGCACTTACCGTAGTGATTGCTTTGTTGTGCGCCATGGTGTTATCCATCACATTCGTGCCCGCCGCTACCGCTTTGCTGTTTAAGAAGCCGGTCAAAGAAAGACGTAACGTCATCATGAGTGGTGCGACCTTTGTTTATAAGCCTTCGCTTAAGTGGGTTATGAAAGCAAGATGGTTTGTGGTGGTATTTGCCGTCGCTCTGGTTGGGATCATGGGTTATCAAGCCACCAAGCTTGGCAGCGAATTTGTGCCTAACTTGGATGAAGGGGATATTGCCATGCATGCACTGCGTATTCCTGGTACGTCTTTGAGCCAAGCCGTTGCGCTACAAGAAAGCTTGGAAGCCCGCATTATGGAAATGCCAGAAGTGGAGCGGGTATTTGCAAAAATTGGCACAGCCGATATCGCTACCGATGCTGTACCACCTAGTGTTGCCGATAACTTCATTATTATGAAACCACGTGAACAATGGCCTAACCCGAATAAAACCAAAGACCAAATTGTTGAAGACTTAGCGGCATTAGTAGAGCCTATTCCAGGCAATCGTTATGAATTTTTGCAGCCCATACAGATGCGTTTTAATGAACTGTTGTCAGGCGTACGAGCAGAGCTAGCCATAAAAGTATTTGGTGATGATTTTGAAATATTGAATGCTGTAGGCAGCGAGATTGAAAGCGCTATTGGCAGTGTCGAGGGCGTTGCTGACATCCAGATGGAGCAAACAACTGGCTTACCTATGCTCACCATAGTACCGAAAATGCAAAAGTTAGCCCAATACGGTATTTCAAAAACGCTTATTCAAGAGCAGTTGGCAACCTCACTAGGAGGACGCGTTGCAGGTAAGTTTTATGAGGGAGATGCCAGAGCCGATATCGTTGTGCGTTTGCAAGAGACTATGCGTAGCGATGTTGATGCCCTATATCGCCTACCTATACATTTGCCAGATGGTCATTACGTGCCACTGCAAGAATTAGCTGATATCGAAATGCTATTGGGTGCAAACCAAGTCAACAGGGAGAACGGCAAACGTCGAGTTGTGGTCACCGCAAATGTCAGAGGTAGAGACTTAGGTAGTTTTGTCGCAGACATTAAAACCCAAATAGAGAGCAATGTAGATATTCCTGCGGGTTATTGGCTCGAATATGGCGGCACCTATCAGAAATTACAATCTGCTTCACAGCGTTTGTCCATAGTAGTACCGGTCACTTTGTTCTTGATCCTTGGACTGCTGATACTGGCACTAGGCTCGTTTAAAGATGCGATGATCATATTCACTGGTGTGCCTTTAGCCCTAACCGGCGGTATAGCTGCGCTAATGTTACGCGACATTCCGTTTTCAATTTCAGCGGCAGTGGGGTTTATCGCATTATCGGGGATTGCTATATTAAATGGCTTGGTCATGGTGTCGTTCATTCGGGACTTACGTAAACAAAACATACCGCTAGAACAAGCGATATTTGATGGCGCTATCACACGCCTGCGTCCCGTTATTACCACAGCGTTGGTTGCTTCATTAGGTTTTGTGCCAATGGCGTTAAATACCGGAATGGGCTCTGAAGTACAGCGACCTTTAGCCTCTGTGGTTATCGGAGGGATCATTTCATCAACCATACTGACATTGTTTGTCATCCCCGCGTTATATCGATTATTGCATAAAGATAAAACACCTACGGCTGAGAAGGAGCAACTTAATGCCCAATAATATTAAACCATTCGCCGCATTCCTTTTGGGTTTGCTGTTAGTGAGTCTGTCTTTTGGGGCACTCGCGCATGGGGTTGATGACAATACCCGAGTGTTCTTAGAACAAAATTCGGGCGTGCAATTCATACCGTTTATCTATATTGGCGCTAAGCACATGTTTACCGGCTACGACCACATACTATTTTTGGTCGGCGTAATCTTTTTTCTTTACCGAAGTCGCGATGTATTGCTGTATGTAAGCATGTTCACTGTTGGGCATAGTATTACTCTGTTATGGGGTGTGCTGGGTGACATTCAGGTTAATCCCTATTTAATCGATGCCATCATTGGCTTCTCGGTTGTGTACAAAGGCTTTGATAATCTGGGAGGTTTTAAACGCGTGTTTGGCAGGCAGCCAGATACCAAGTTGGCCGTGTTGATATTTGGTTTATTTCATGGTTTTGGATTAGCCACTAAATTGCAAGAGTTTGAACTGGTTCCAGACGGGTTAGTTGCCAATATGATTGCATTTAACATCGGCGTCGAACTGGGGCAATTTATGGCGCTCGTCTTCATTGTTATTGTGATTAACTTTTGGCGGAAACTACCGTCATTCGAGCGTTTTTCCACTGTTACGAACACCATGCTTATGAGCGCTGGACTAATGTTAATGGGGCTTCAATTAACTGGCTATTATTTATATTAATAAGAACGAGAAAAATTTATGACACAAGATGTAGTAAGTACCAAAACATTAGTAAAATCGACCATTGCAGCCACCATTATCGCAGCCGTGGTGTTTGTATGCTTTATTCTTCCCGCAGAATACAATATTGACCCAACGCACATTGGTCACAAACTAGGTTTGACTGCGCTGGCTCACCATGAGGATGAACCAACCCAAGTGGCGCAAGAAACCGCCGTCACTGAACAAGGGCAACAGGTGATTGAGGTTACTGTGCCCGCTGGGAAAGGCATTGAATACAAATTTCAAATGAATCAACACGACAAAATGACCTACGAGTGGCTAACCGATGGGGAACCGCTTTATTTTGATTTACACGGTGAGCCTGAAGGCGACACCACAGGTTATTTTGAAAGTTACGCTATCGCTACACTGTCAGAAATGAAAGGCAGTTTCACCTCGCCTTTTTCTGGCTCGCATGGTTGGTATTGGAAGAACACAAGTGACCAGCCTGTGGCAATCCAATTGATTGTCAAAGGGCAGTACACCGTTATCGGACTTAAATAGAAAACACAACAGAGGGTTTAAAAATGAAAGTTATTAATCGCGCATTATTTCTGATTGCATGTATTTGGCAAAGCGCCGCCTTTGCACATGGAGGCCATAACGAAATCAGTAGTGAAACTGCGCTCAATATTGCTAGTAAATCGGTTCAACAGCTTACGTTCAAAGATTTTGGCTACCAAGTGGGCAAGCTCGACGCAAGTTGGAAGTCGGCAACAGATGCTAACTTCAATGTGGTTGAAGTGTTAGAAAAAGCGTTTGTGGTTAGTGCAACCAACCCATCGAGTAATAAAGTTATTTACTTCGAAATAGCAAATAATGGAAAAGTGCTCAGTGTGAAAAGTAGTGAATGATTTACACCTTGCTAAGGCGGCATTCTTGCCGCTTTTAAGGTTTATCAGCTAATGCTTGCATGACAATTAGTAAGATCAGACTCTCGATATGTCTTGTCAATATCATTAAATAGAGGTTTTGAAATTGCGTTTAAGTAAACAATTCTTGCTGTGATGAGGAGTCTAAAGACTCCACCCTTAACGATAATTGTGAATTAGCAATTATTAACCTAATTAATATTACATCTATTTTAGTCATTATGGAGGTAACTATGGTTAGAGTTCCCATTTCTATACTGTAAAAACTATTCTCATGTTTTTTTGTGTTTAATAATGATTTAGTTTAAATAGTGTTTGGGTGATGGGCGTATTCATCGTACCAATCGAAGGCTTGCTGGGGAATTTTAACCGTATTATCACTCATCAGTTTAACCTCTATATTTGGGCTGCTTATATAATTTAGGATCACTTCACACTAAAGTTTTTTGCATGTGAACGTGGGGTAAAAAACCCAAGTTTGTTCCTTTCTCACTTGGATGAGATGTGGATTTTTGTACAAAGCCAAATTTAACGTATGCCTGAATAGCAGCTTGATTTTCTGCCATTACATCTAAAACTAGCTTTGTCTTGCCTAACTTTGTTGCCGTTTCCGAGCAATGTTCCAAAAGACTGGTTGCAATTCCTTGTCTGCGGCTTGAGGGCTCAACAGCCAAGTGTCCTATACAAAGATCGTGAAAAGTTGGCGCTTTCACTAGATAAGATAGATCTTCACTATTATTTAGAATGGCGGCAGTTTCTAAAGGTCCAAAATGTACAATTAAACTTGCTAAAGTTTGTTGTTTAAACAAATCGGTTATCGGTGCTTGCCAGTAGCTCACGCATCCACATAACAATCCATCTTGTATCGCAACAGTTTGATTTAAAAAACCAAACTGCCCCTCAGGAATTTGTAACGCGGTTTCTAAAAAATCCAAACAAATTTGTTGTTTTTCAGACAAGCTTAACGCTGTGTGATGGCCGGTGAGTAAACTCATTAGGTTGTCCGGACCAGACAAAAAAAGCAATTTGGCAAGAGTTTGATAATGACTTGCTTGGGCCCGCGTAATTAGCATGTTTTTAGAATTACATCATAGTAACGATTTTGGGCATATCTTCTAATATCTGTGAACCTTCACTCACAGGTATTGAACCAGGTTCCATTTTAGGTTTGAAACGGCCAACAACCTCGCCACGGGGATTGATAACGGTGATTGAAGCACTATGGTCGACTAAATAATTGGGATCGTCGGTGTTATCACTCATAGCGTACATCATGCCCATCGCTCTAACCAATGGAAATAATTGTTTATGCTCGCCAGATGTGGCCCAAAAATCAGGATTAAAGAAGTTAACGTATTCTTGTAAACGCTCAGCGCTATCACGTTTTGGATCAACTGATAAAAACCAAATTTTGACCGGATTTTCAGTGTTAATCGCCTGTAATTGCGGATAAATCCCTTTCAGTTCTGCCAGTGTAGTCGGGCAAATATCGGGGCAAAAAGTGTATCCAACAAACGCCAAGGTCCAATACCCCTTGAGTTGTTGATTATTAAATACCTCACCATTTTGGTCGTAAAGTTCAAACTCTGGCAGCGCTCGCTCCACCGGATATTTTTGAAGATACTTCACTTCTTCCACTTCCGGTGGCGCAATAACCACCGAAAAGTACAGGCCAGCAGCCAAAGCTACTACCGCGACTATGCCAATTAATAGGTTTTGTTTCATAGTGTGAATTTTAAATAATGGTCAACCAGTAATACTACAAAGAGTACCATTAAGTGAACAATTGAAAAACCAAAGGTTTTCATCGCAGTGTTTTCATTACAGGCATATTTCAATTTCCACGCATAGTACATGAAACCAACATTCAACAGGCCTGAACCTAATAAGTAGATGACCCCAGACATACCCGTTAGATACGGAAGTAAACAAACAATGGTTAATAAAAGGGTATACAGTAAAACCGAGGTTTTAGTGAACTCAACACCATGGGTAACCGGTAACATTGGAATTTCAGCCTTCGCATAATCTTTCACTCTATGTATAGCTAACGCCCAAAAGTGCGGTGGCGTCCAAGTGAAAACAATAAGCACCAGTAGCAGCGCGTGAGAATGAATTTCGCCGGTTACAGCCGTCCACCCTAATAATGGTGGAGCAGCTCCAGCCAATCCTCCAATCACAATATTTTGAGGGGTAGCACGTTTAAGATACATAGTATAAATAACCGCATATCCCACCAAACTAGCTAAGGTCAACACAGCGGTTAATCGGTTAACCCAAAGCTCAAGACAGACAAATCCGGCTACACCGAGAACAATTGCAAATATAGTTGCACGCAGCGGACTAATTTTTCCTTTCGTTACGGGGCGATTAAAGGTTCTCGCCATCTTGCCGTCTATCTTGCGGTCGACAACATGATTGATCACTGCAGCAGATGACGACAGCAAGCCTATGCCTCCTAGACCAGCAATTAGCACTTGCCAATTCACCCATGTTTCAGTTGCTAAACACATACCAACCAGTGCGGTGAGTAATAACAACATCACCACTTTGGGCTTAGTCAACTCGTAATAATCACGCCAACTAGCTAATTGTGAAGATGATTTTGAATAATTTGCCTGAAGTGTTTTACTCACTTTGGTCTCCTAAGTCTTTCTGTACAGGGTGTAGCAAAGTTTCACCATAACTAACAGCAAACATGCCGCGACTGCATTGTGCAAAACAGCGACAAATAATGGCAGGCTAAATACCACGTTACTCACCCCAAGTATTACTTGTAACCCTAAAATCAATACCATGCTGACTGACAATTTCTTGATCAACTGTGAAGCTGCCGAGCTATATAAACGGATTGCCAACCAACATAAATAAATAAAAGTAACTATCGCACCGAACCTATGGGTCACATGCATAGTCATTCTTTCTGCCCAGTCGTGTACTCCGAACTCATAGTTATCTGCATGAGGAATGCTATACGCTCCGGCAAAATCGATACGGCTCACCCAGTCACTTTCGCAAAAGGGTAGCTCTGTACATGCGAGGGCAGCATAATTGGCGGAAGTCCATCCACCTAAGGCGATTTGAGCAACTAAGATCACAATCCCCAATGCGCAGAATTTAGCAAATCGTTTCATGTCCGAATCGCCACCTGGTATCCGATAAGGCGTAACGCGCAGATACAATAAATACAGGCAGGACAACACCGCAAAACCACCGAGCAAATGGCCCATAACAACTAAAGGCATCAAGTTGAGTGTGACAGTCCACATCCCTAAGGCAGCTTGAAAACAAACTAAACACAGCAAAAAGAAGGGTAATTTTACCGGACTGTGAAACGACCGTTTTACCAAACTAATTAGAAATATAAGCAGTATAAATAGACCCAAGGTACCAGCGGCATAGCGGTGAATCATTTCGTTCCACGCTTTATGGGCTTCAAATGTTCGTTCAGGAAAAGCATCCTGTGCAGCGCTAATATGAGACTCGGTAGCAGGTACGCTTAAATGTCCGTAGCAGCCAGGCCAATCTGGACATCCCAATCCGGCATCAGTTAAACGGGTATAAGCCCCTAACACAATAACCACAATTGCTAGCACCACTGAAGCCAGCACTAATTTTCTCATTGCTATCATTCCTTAACCAATGCGAGACAGCTTTAACAACTTGCGTAAATCGGCCAAAATATCGCGACTTTGTTGAATAGCATCTTCTTGTTGTAATTTTATTGGATACTTTAAAATGACATTTCCTAATGTATCAGCAATGAAAATACCATCTGTCGATGCATCTTTAAACACATTATTTACATTTTGCTCATCTGTACTTAACACTTTAATGTTCGGATGACGCTGCATATCAGTTAATTCAATTTTTTCACTTTTTTGATGAGCCAAAACCAAGGGCTCCACTCGGTCAGATTCCTTACCTAAAGCAACCCATATCTGGTTTAGGCTATAAAGGGCATTTTCACATCCCTGCGCGCATTCTTGCGGCATAACAAATAACAGTCGCCACAGTGGTTCTCTGTCGCTAACAACAGAGCTCAAATCAAGGGGCGGCGTGAGCAGCTCACCTTTATTTGTGGAGCCTTTATTGAACCAATCGAAAGTTAACGCTAAGTAAGCTAAAACCACAGGAAGAACAAACACAATAAACATAATTAATGGCGTTTTAGACTTCTTTTTAACGGCTGCTTCAGACATCTTTTGTGACCTTCCTTTTTCGTAATGCAACAATATAAATAACTGCGCAAGCTATAGCTAAACCAAACCACTGCATTGCATAGGCATAATGTTTTTCGGGCGCCATTACCACAGCAACCCAATTTCGGGTAAATCCAATGGGGAACTCAGGATCTAACTGCAAAACCACGGGTAAAATCTGTGTTCCGGTAAATTTTGCGATCAAGTCTAAATCAATACTTTGCAACAACACCGGCCATTTATCATCCATTTGTGCAGTTTCTGTGACCATTGGGTTCACTGAAGGCACAGAGCTAGTACCATAAAATACTTGTTCATAGGCAGGTAAATCAAAGCGTGGCAATTGATCGCGATATTGACCAGCTTTCACCCAGCCCAAATTAACTATCACATCGCCAAACTCGGTTCTGACGGGAATTAAAACGTGGTAGCCAACCTGTCCATTCTCGATTCGATTATCAAGCAAAAAAACCTTGTTGACTAACATTTTACCTTTAAATTGAAGGGGTAAATCTCGCTTATCTTGACGCGCTAAAAGATCTTCAATATTTAATGGATTAGAGGTTTTACGTTGCTCAATTTGTTGTATACGCGCCTCTTTATAGTGAGCTCGTTGCAGTTGCCATACTCCCAGAGAGCATAAGATTATAACTGCCAACAGAATGAAAAATGTGGCAAAGTAAGGATGCTTGGGAATATCCGGTCTATTGGCCATAACTTTGAGGAGTGATCGATTTTGATAGTAAAATTATTAGTCGGCGGTTTATTACTGTTTATGCTCTACAATCTTTTTCGCGCGATGATAATAATGTTAAAAAACGACCCTAACCAGCCTCCTATGAGTAAATTTATTGGCCGCAGGGTGATGACCTCTGCAATTATAGTGATTTTGTTATTATTGGCTGTGGCAACTGGATTGATAACACCGAATCCGCGCCCCTATTAAGGGACGCAGAACCGTGAGCGTAAATCTACAGAATGTATACAAAGAAAAATAACATAACCCAGACTACATCAACGAAGTGCCAATACCAACTGCCGGCTTGGAATGCAAAATGATTCTCTGGCGTAAAGTGACCTTTTAATACCCTTAAAAACAAGACAATTAAAATGATCGTACCCAAAGTAACGTGCATTCCATGGAAGCCAGTTAATAAGAAGAATGTATTGCCGTAAACGCCTGATTGCAGTGTCAGGTTCATTTCACGATATGCGTGCACATATTCTTCAACCTGCAGGGTTAAGAAGAAACAACCCAGTAAGATAGTCCCTCCTAAAAACGCAATTAGCTTGCCGCGCTGTTCCTTCTCTAGCGCCACATGAGCAAAGTGACAGGTGACTGAGGAAATCAACAAAATAATAGTGTTGTACAGAGGTAAGCCCATCCAGCCCATCGCGGTTGTCTCAACGCCACCAGGGGTTTTAGTCAACGGCCAAACTGCTTCAAAATTAGGCCAAAGAACCTCGGCAGTCATGGCATTGTTGCCAGCCCCATCAAGCCAAGGCATAGCGATTACGCGAGCATAAAATAGTGCGCCAAAAAAAGCCGCAAAGAACATGACTTCAGAAAAAATAAACCACGCCATACCTTGTCGATAAGAGCGTCCCAACTGAGCACTGTACATTCCTGACATAGATTCGTGAATCTGGTTTCTGAACCATCCCACTAACATGACCAGCAAAGTTACAATTCCGGCAGCCAGAATCCAGCCACCATAACCACTTTCACCTTTGGTTTGTTCAACCACAAAATTTCCTGCGCCAAAGGCAATCAGAAATAATGCTACCGCGCCGACAATCGGCCAAGGGCTTTGGTCTGGAACATAATATTTTTCGTACACTTGTTGTTGCTGTTGTTGTGCCATTTTGATTCCTTTTATCCTTGATTCATTGCAACGCCTTCGGCACTTGCCGTTACGTCATACAAGGTATACTGAAGGGTAAAAAACTTAATATCTTTTGGAAGCTGCGGATCAACATAAAACTTCATCGGCATTATTGCTTCTTCGCCAGCACCAAGAGGCTGATTATTAAAGCAAAAACACTCGGTTTTATTCATATACAGAGCGGCAGTGCCCGGTGAAACAGAGGGAACAGCTTGTGCCACATAGTCTTTGTTGGTGGTATTTTTAACGTAAAAATCCACCTGATTCATTTCACCTGGATATACTTCCACCTTACGAGTTTGAGCCCTGAATTCCCAAGGCATTCCAGTATTGGTTCGGGTAATAAACTCAATGCTAATCGTGCGAGAACGATCTATCTCGATTGATTCGTATACAGCAGCTGTATCACTGGTTTTACCGTTAATTCCCGTCACCTGACAAAAAACCTCATAAAGAGGGACTAATGCAAATGCGAAACCAAACATACCAATCACAACAACAACCAGCTTTAAAGCCAGTTTGCCGTTGTTAGATTGGTTGTCGTTTGAACGCTCAGTCATGTCAAATCACGCTTACTTAATAACAGGAGGCGTATCAAATGTATGATAAGGAGCTGGAGACGGGATTTCCCATTCCAAACCCTCTGCACCTTCCCACACCTGGTCAGATACAGGCTCACCTTGTTTGCGACAGGCTTTAATAAGAAGTGCTAGGAATATCAGTTGCGATAAACCGAATGCAAAACCACCTAAGCTTATCCACTTATTGAAGTCAGCAAACTGCAGTGCATAATCCGGAATACGACGAGGCATGCCAGCTAAACCAACAAAGTGCATGGGGAAAAACAGAACATTAACGGAAATCAATGAACACCAGAAATGCCATTTAGCCAATGTGATATCGAACATCTTCCCAGTCCATTTAGGCAGCCAATAGTAGACCGCTGCCATAATCGAAAATATTGCGCCTGTTACTAATACATAATGGAAGTGAGCGACGACAAAATAGGTATCGTGATATTGGAAATCCACAGGTGTTATCGCCAACATCAAGCCCGAAAGACCACCAATGGTAAATAACACAATAAAGGCTAAGGCAAACAACATTGGCACCTCAAATGACAAGGAACCCCGCCACATAGTGGCTACCCAGTTGAAGACCTTCACCCCTGTGGGCACCGATATCAGCATAGTGGCGAACATAAAGAACAGCTCGGCCCCCACTGGCATCCCCGTGGTAAACATGTGGTGCGCCCAAACGATAAAAGACAACAACGCAATTGACGTAGTTGCATATACCATAGACGCGTAACCAAACAGTTTTTTACGGGAGAAGGTCGGCACAATTGCGGAAATAATACCGAATGCCGGAAGAATCATAATATAAACTTCAGGGTGTCCGAAGAACCAAAATATGTGTTGGAACATAACCGGATCACCGCCACCAGCAGCATTAAAGAAACTAGTGCCGAAGAACTTATCGGTTAGTACCATGGTCACCGCACCCGCTAAAACAGGCATAACGGCGATCAGCAAGAATGCAGTAATTAACCATGTCCACACGAACAACGGCATCTTCATCCAAGTCATGCCAGGGGCTCGCATGTTGAAGATAGTTACAATGACGTTAATCGCTCCCATGATGGATGAAATCCCCATAATATGGACCGAGAAAACGAATAACGCTGTGGTGTCATTACTGTATGTTGTAGACAAGGGCGCATAGAAAGTCCAACCAAATGCTGGACCGCCACCTTCCATAAACAACGAAGCTAACAAAATGGTAAATGCCATTGGCAAAATCCAGAAGCTCCAGTTATTCATTCTTGGTAGAGCCATATCCGGCGCACCAATCATCATCGGAACCAGCCAGTTGGCTAATCCGGTAAATGCAGGCATAACAGCCCCAAATACCATGATAAGTCCATGGACTGTCGTCATCTGATTAAAGAAATTCGGTTCAACTATTTGTAATCCAGGCTGAAATAATTCAGCACGAATTACCATAGCCATGGCACCACCAGTTAAAAACATGATGAATGCAAACCACAGATACAGCGTACCTATGTCTTTATGGTTCGTAGTAAATAACCAACGTTTTATGCCGCTGGGAGCATGATGGTGATGGTCATCGTGATCTAGTTCTGTCGTCGCTGTGCTCATAACCGCTCCTCCTATTGACCTGTAATTACGGCGTTAACATCTTTAGCTTGGACCATGTCACCGGTATTGTTACCCCAAGCATTACGTTCATAAGTGATAACTGCTGCCAGCTCACTCATAGTTAATTGTTTTGCAAAAGCTTGCATGGCAGTACCCGTCTTACCGTTTACAACGATTTCAATGTGCGCAGGCATATCAGCCAGAACCATTTGGCTTCCAGCCAATGCGGGGAAGACCCCTGGCAAACCTTGACCATTTGGCTGGTGACAAGCTGCACAAGCGCGCATATATACTTGCTCACCAGTGCTCATTAGCTCTTCCATGCTCATATTCATGGCCAACAATCTTTGCTCTTCTTCTTTCGCTTTGCGCTGTATTTCTTCTTGCGTGTTTATCCATTCTTCATATTCAGCGGGTTCTTTGGCTACCACAACTATTGGCATGAATCCATGATCTTTCCCGCAAAGCTCTGCACATTGACCACGGTATACACCAGGTTCAATCACATTTGCCCAGGCTTCATTGATAAAACCGGGATTAGCATCTTTTTTAACGGCAAAGTCAGGAACCCACCAAGAATGAATCACATCATCCGAGGTAACCAAGAAACGCACCTTTTTGCCTGTTGGAATAACCAAAGGACGATCAACTTCTAAGAGGTAGTTATGGCCTTTTTCAAACTTGTTGTTTATCTGTTCTTGCTGAGTTGCCATCACAGAATAATATTCAACGTCGTTTTCCATGTACTTGTAATGCCATTTCCATTGAGACCCAGTAACAAGAACAGTTACTTCTGAGTTTTCGGGATCTTCCATTGCAATCAAGGTTTTAGCCGCTGGGAATGCCATTACGACAAGAATGATAAAAGGAATTATTGTCCAAGCGATTTCAACTTTCACACTCTCATGAAAGTTAGCAGGTTTAGCACCGCGAGATTTACGGTGGAAAATCATGCTCCAAAACATGACACCAAACACTAATACTGCAATGACTACACATATGAAAAACATGAGCATGTGCAGATCATAAACTTGTCCACTGATTTCAGTCGCACCTTTGCGCAAATTCAATTGATACTGATCAGCAGTCGAAGTCGAATCTGCAGATACTGTAAATGCAATTAGACTGGTCAGTATTACCAATATGCCGGACCATATCTTTTTCACTCAACACCTCCTGTTGATTTAAGCCGTTCCCAAAGGAGCAAAGCAGAGTAAACAACCGCAAAAAACTCAGCTATGGTAAATGACTTGGGATCTAAATGTTATGAAGCTGTAAAAACTAGTATAAGAATTACTCAACTAAAGTCTAACGTCTAGTGTTTTTTGTTAAAATTATAAACAACCGGTTGATTTTCAATCAAAATAGGCAAAAAAGTTATTTTTTATATCAATTGCAAATAGCTTTGGTTACTAAAGATATTAAAATCGGTAATTTTCCATCCGCAAAAAACAAAAATGCTCGCTCGGAGAATAACTAGACATTCTGAAATGGATTTTTTAGGATATTTTTTGAACAGAAAATGTATTCACTGGCAGAATACAAAATAGAGAAATCGTGGTTCGCAGTTTTAGAAAACTAACATTCAAAATAATAAAAAAGGTGACCAAATAGGTCACCTTTTTTAAAGAACTTTGCAATCAACCGCGTAATTACATCCAATCAGCGTTGCGAATAACGCCCACAGCAATACCTTCAATATTAAAAGGTTGCGACGCTAGATCCACTTTAATAGGGTTAAATTCATCGTTTTCAGCATGCAGAATCACTTCTCTACCACGCTTTTCAAGACGTTTAACAGTAACGTCTTCATCGACTCTTGCCACAACTACCTGACCATTGTGAACATCGGTTGTACGATGAACTGCCAGCAGGTCACCATCCAAAATGCCGATATCCTTCATACTCATACCGCTTACTCTAAGCAAAAAATCGGCACTGGGTTTAAATAGATCAGGATCGACTTTGTAATGACATTCAACATGCTCTTCCGCCAGTATAGGTTCACCCGCAGCAACACGGCCAATCAAAGGTAAGCCAACTTCTTCCAAATCATCTTCTAGGGGAACATTAAGTTTAATCCCTCTAGATGTGCCAGGTAGAATTTCAATGACCCCCTTACGCGCCAGAGCTTTTAAGTGCTCTTCTGCCGCATTAGCTGATTTAAAACCTAATTGTCGCGCAATTTCAGCACGGGTAGGTGGCATACCTGTAGCCAACATAGTGGCTTTAATTAATTCGAGAATTTCGCTTTGTCGTGGAGTTAGTGGACGCATAAACAGCCTGTTTTTCTATACAGTTTAACTGTTAGTATATACAGTTACGAAGATAAAACAAACTTTGTTTGTTGATTGATGTTTTAATCTAAGAATAAATTAAATTGATACAAAAAAAGAGGCTACTTAAAAGTAACCTCTTATATTCTAACAAATATATCGAATTAATTATGTTCTACGTGAAGCCATTCTCAAACCGAATAGTCCTAAAGCCAACACACCTAATGTTGAAGGTTCAGGAACAGGTACACCTGGGTTCTGACATTCAGGCAAAGTTGGGTCTTGACCACAACCAGGAGGAAGTGACTCACCCGCTAATAAAAACGAACGAATATTTTCTAAAGCAAGCGCTTCTTCTGTAGAAATTCCAGTTAGCCAGTCAATATCACTGATCGTTACGATACGACCTGCATTGTTTACTAAATCAGACGTGGCATAAGCAACACCAATGTTAAAACCGTCTGCAGCTACTTGGGCTGCAAACACTTTAGAAGGATCTGATACAAATAATTGTCCAGGTGCGTCGATATCAAATGTCGTATTACGAATATCGTTAGGTCCAACCAGAATAGTCGTATCAGGTGTTAGGAAAGTACCTGTTTCGCTTGAAGTAGAATCACCTGCACCGCCAAACTGCATCGCAACATCACCAGTAAGCGTTGAGAAAATATTTTGTACCCAATCATTATGAGTTTCACAGCAAGGTCGTTCAGTTTGACCGTAGAAACCACCACCGCCGTTAACGAAGTCGATAACATTTTGACCGATGGCTGCCCCTGGATCAGATAAAAATCCGCCATCCCATACAATATCATAGGCTGACATATCCGTTGGCGCAACACCCCAACTATTAATCACTGTTAGATTATCGCCAAAAGTAGTTTGGAATAAGTCTGTCCAACCACCGCCGGATAAACGACCTCCCTCATCGACTACTAGAATCTCTGCTGCGTTAGAAATAGTAGAAGAAAATGCGAGTGCTCCTGTTAAAAGCAAAGAACTTACACTTTTTATCATTTTTTTATTCATTGACCCTTTCTCCATTATTAGGAACTCAATTTTTGAATCTTTTTATAGATACATCCTGCAACTGTGCAAAAAGTAAGCACACTTTATGCCTAAATGTAAACTCAATACTTTTCAGCAAGTTAGATTGAATGAATTTAAATCACTACTTTGATGTGTAAAATTAACTGACAAAATATTAAGCCAAACCTCATATTGGATATTTTTATTACCGGAAGTATTTTCTGACAATTGCGAAGTTAATAGAAATTGATTTGAAATATGATAATGCTACTAAACAAGATGACTTTAGATGCGCTAACAATATAAAATAGCAGTACGACTCAAGAGTCGTTAGTCTGCGTGTTTTGGTGTGCAAACATGAACAGAATTCCGTTCTTCATGCTATGCTTTTAACGATTTCGAAACCTCAAGGTGTTATATAATATGGATTGGCTGCATAATTTGCTGCTTTCGATTTTTGCTTTTCCCGTAAAATGGCTGGTCAAAGTCAATAGTATTCCAACAGACATTGAAAGTGAGCTGGGTATAGATAAAAGTAAACCTATAGTTTACTTGCTCAGAACTCACTCTATTACTGACCAACTTGCGCTTAAAATGTCGACTAAGAAAGTGGACTTACCCAGCCCTACCAAGAAAATTCTCATAGGTGGAGAAGAGCACAGCGCCAGTGTATTTCTTGAGCAACCTCAATCTGTTATTGGTAGGAAGATCAAAGGAACCAAAATAGCAGCAGATTTAACCCATTTATTTCAACTTCACAAAGACAACGCAGATCTCGATTTACAAATTGTGCCGGTTACTGTTTTTTGGGGTCGCGCACCAGGCAGAAAATCCAACGGATTAGCAGATCTGTTAGCCGACAAGGCATCACCGAGTTGGTTACGCAAATTTTTTATCGTGTTATTTTTAGGTCGCGATAATTTCGTGTCTTATAGTAAAGCTGTATCGTCTAAAGACATGACCAAATTACCTGGTACTGAGTCTGAAATCGCGCACAAATTAATTCGCCTAGCAGGCACCCACTTTCACCGCAAAAGACAAGCATTTAACGGCCCAATGCTGTTAGAAAAACAAGAGTTATACAATTCGATTCTTGGTTCTGTGTCAGTTATCAATGCAATCAACGAAGAATCTAGACAAAAGAAAATTCCTTTGTCTAAAGCCAAAGCAAACGCTAAATCTTATATAAACGAAATTGCTGCAGATTATCGTGAAGGTTTGATCCGCTTTGGAGACAGGGTATTAACCCGTATTTGGAACAAAATATACGATGGGATCGAAGTTGGCCACGCCGACAAAGTGAGAAAATTGGCACAAAATGGCCATGAAATTATTTACGTTCCCTGCCACCGCAGCCACATGGATTATCTGCTGTTAACCTACGCAATTTACCATCAAGGGTTAGTGACACCGCATATCGCTGCAGGTATTAATCTAAACTTTTGGCCTGTGGGCGGGATTTTCCGAAAGGGTGGGGCTTTCTTTCTACGCCGCAGTTTTGCCGGTAATAAACTCTATACTAGCGTGTTCCGTGAATATCTAGAGCTATTATTCAACAAAGGGTATTCAGTTAAATATTATGCCGAAGGCGGACGCAGCCGCACAGGAAGGTTGTTACCACCGAAAACGGGTATGTTGGCCATGACGTTACAAGCGATGATCAAAGGAGTGAATCGTCCAGTGAGTATAGTTCCGGTTTACATTGGATATGAACACGTCATGGAAGTAGGCAGTTATCTAAGTGAGCTAAAGGGCAATACCAAGAAAAAAGAATCTGTTTTTGGACTGTTTTCAGTGGTTAGAAAGTTAAAGAATTACGGCCACGGATTTCTTAATTTTGGCGAACCCATACAGCTCAATAACTTCCTTGATGAACAAGTACCTAACTGGCGTGACGCCCAAAATAGTGAAGTAGATAAAAAACCCAGTTGGCTTACTCCCACTGTCAATATTCTTGCTAACCAAGTGATGGTACGAATCAACCAAACGGCAGCCATTAGTGGTATGTCACTGTGTGCATTGTGTTTGCTCTCTGCCAAGAAAAACGCGATGGGCCAAAAAGAGTTAGAGCAGGCAGTCGACGATTATCTTCACCTCTTAAAGTTATCCCCCTACAGTGAACTGGTTAGCTTACCAGACAAAAACGGCCATGAAATTGTAGAGCAAACCCTGAAACTAGGGAAAATGAATGTATCTGAAGATAGTTTTGGCAAGATTATTTCGTTAGAGCAGCGCAATGCCGTTACCTTAACTTACTATCGCAATAATATTTTGCACCTGTTCGCCATTCCTGGATTAATTGCCGCTATCGTTTTTGCGCACAATGGAATCGAAAAAACTAAGCTGCTTGATCTGATTATGCGTTTGTATCCAATGCTACAACGTGAATGGTTTCTTTACATGTCTCCTGAGCAAGCACAGGAATACGTGGAAGGTCTGATTGAAAGCATGTTGGAAATGGGCATGATAGTCACCGTCGGAGGTAATTTGGCGCCTGCACATCCAACAGCGCAGTCTTTTTATTCGCTGTGGTTGCTAAATCGCTGCGTGCAAGAAACCTTGCAGCGTTATGCGCTAGTGTTATCTTTGTTAGCCAAAGAAAAGAAAATGAGTCGTGCCGCATTAGAACGTCAAAGTGCTAAATTTGCAGAACGATTAGCCGCACTCCATGGTATTAGTTCACCTGAATTTTTCGATAAAAACGTGTTAGCAACCTTTGTTAATGCACTTAAGGAAAATCAACTTTTAGCAGATAGCGAAGATGGGCAATTGCAACATTCAGAAACCAGTGAAAAATTGCGTCAAGATATCATTGCTTTGATTGCGCCAGAGATCGCTCAACGTCTAGAGAAGCTCTACGCATTGCAAAACTAATATGCTAGGCAACAAATAATAAAGGCTCCTACTTAGGAGCCTTTATTTTATACCAAGCGCAATTACTTGCCTAAATCGGATAAAAAGAACTGATAAGCTGGATTACTTGTCTGTTCATTATATTGGTAGCCAAGTTTATCTAAATGCTGGTCAAAATCCGCTCTGGCGCCTTCGGGTAAATCAAAGCCCGCAAGCACTAAACCTTCCGCTGCACCATGATTCCGATAATGAAACAAGGTAATATTCCATGACTCTCCAAGGGTATTCAAAAATTTCATCAATGCCCCTGGATATTCTGGAAACTCAAATGAGAAAATATGCTCATTGAGTAACGTGGGAGGACGGCCGCCTACCATGTAACGCACATGTAACTTTGCCATTTCATTTTCAGACAAATCAAAACATTGATAACCACTATCTGTAAGCAGCTTTTCTAATTGATGATACTCTTCCCGTCCAAAGCGCAATTTTATCCCAACGAATATATGTGCTTCTCCATCACTGGAATAACGGTAGTTAAACTCGGTAATAGTTCTGCCACCTAGCAACTCACAAAAACGTTTGAACTCACCTTTTTGTTCAGGGATTCTAACCGCAAAAACAGCTTCTTTTTGTTCGCCCAGTTCACATCGCTCAGACACATATCGCAAGGTATGAAAATTGATATTAGCGCCACACAATATGCCACCAATTTTTTTACCGGAAATTGAATGTTGAGAGAGATACTTTCGAATACCAGCCACAGATAACGCACCTGCTGGTTCAGCTATTACCCGAGTATCATCAAAAATGTCTTTGATTGCGGCACAAATTTCATCCGTATTGACAGTGATAACTTCATCAACAAATTGTTGGCATAATCGGAACGGTTCTGTACCTATGGTCTTCACTGCCACGCCATCAGCAAAAATACCCACCGATGGCAACGCCACAGGTTCACCAGCTTGCAAAGCAGCCTGTAAACATGCAGATTCATCAGATTCTACCGCAATGATTTTCAAATCAGGTCGTAATTGCTTGAGGTAAACACTGATACCCGCAGCCAAACCTCCACCACCGACAGCAATGAATAGCATATCCAAGTCAGGTAACTGCTCAAGTAGTTCTCTACCAATGGTTCCTTGACCAACAATCACGTCTTCATCATCAAAAGGCGCAACCATAGTGTAACCATTGACTTCAGATAGGCGCAGCGCTTCGGCTTTTGCCTCATCGAAGCTGGTGCCATGCAACACAACGTGTGCATACTCACCACCAAAACGTCTAACCGCATCCACTTTAATATCTGGTGTGGTTTCCGGCATAACTATTGTGGCTTGTATTTTTTTGATCTTGGCAGAATAAGCCACACCTTGAGCATGATTTCCTGCAGACGCAGCCACTACGCCGGCCTGCAATTGCTGCTGAGTCAAACAAGATAATTTATTGTAAGCACCGCGCAGCTTAAACGACTTCACCGGTTGTTGATCTTCACGCTTCAAGTAAATTTCATTACCTAAAGCAGTAGATAAACTGGTTAACCGATTCAGTTCGCTATTCACTGCCACGTCATACACCGGTGACAGTAGAATACGCTTCAAATAATCATTAGCAGATAAACTCATTTAATCTTCCAATTTTGAAGCATCACGTACTCCGCCTTTATCGGCACTGGTGGCTAACAAGGCATACGCTTTAAGTGCCAATGAAACCTTGCGTTGACGGGTTGCCGGCTTCCATGGTTTAGCACTGTTATTCATGTTATCACGGCGAGTTTGCAATTCAGCGTCACTGATATCTACGCCAATTTTGCGTGCAGGGATATCAATGATGATAGTGTCACCTTCTTCAACCAACCCTATACCACCGCCACTTGCTGCTTCTGGAGCACAGTGACCAATAGATAAACCTGAAGTACCACCAGAGAAACGGCCATCAGTGATTAGCGCACAAGATTTACCTAGGCCTTTAGCTTTAAGATAAGTGGTTGGGTACAACATCTCTTGCATCCCTGGACCACCTTTAGGACCTTCGTAACGAATAATCACAACGTCACCGGCAACTACCTTATCACCCAAAATAGCAGCAACCGCATCATCTTGGCTTTCAAAAATACGCGCACGACCAGTAAATTTATGAATCGACTCATCGACACCTGCGGTTTTTACAATACAACCATCTTCTGCAATATTGCCGAATAAAACCGCTAAGCCACCTTCCTCACTGAAAGCATGCTCACGATTACGAATACAGCCGTCTTCGCGATCTGTGTCGGCGGTAGGCCAACGACAATCTTGGCTAAAAGCTTTTGTTGTGCGGATACCAGCAGGGCCTGCTTTATAAAACTCGATCGCCTTTTCGTTGGCCGGATTTGTAATATCCCACTCAGCGATAACTTCACCAATAGATTTGCCCAACACATGAGGACAGTCATCATGCAATAAACCAGCGCGGTTTATTTCAGCTAAAATTCCCAATACGCCACCGGCACGGTGAACATCTTCCATATGGTATTTAGGTGTAGATGGTGCCACTTTACATAAATGTGGAACTTTACGAGATAGGCGATCGATGTCATCTAGGGTAAATGGAATCTCACCTTCTACCGCGGCTGCCAACAAATGCAAAATGGTATTGGTTGAACCGCCCATGGCGATATCCAAACTCATGGCGTTTTCAAACGCTTTAAAATTAGCAATATTGCGAGGCAAAACAGACTCGTCATCTTCTTTGTAGTAACGACGACAAAGCTCAACAATTTGTCTTCCAGCTTGTTTGAATAAACCTTCTCGGTCCGCGTGCGTTGCTAACATAGAGCCATTGCCTGGCAACGACAAACCTAAGGCTTCGGTCAAACAGTTCATCGAATTCGCCGTGAACATACCTGAACATGAGCCACAAGTAGGACAAGCTGAACGCTCCACTTCGTCACTTTCGTCATCAGTTACATTGTCATCCACACCGGCGACCATGGCGTCTACCAAGTCCAATTTGATAAGTTGATCTGAAAGCTTGGTTTTGCCGGCTTCCATCGGTCCGCCTGAGACAAAGATTACCGGTATATTTAAGCGCATCGACGCCATCAACATTCCTGGGGTGATTTTGTCACAATTAGAAATACACACTATGGCATCGGCACAATGGGCATTGACCATATACTCTACCGAATCAGCGATGATTTCTCGCGACGGCAAGCTGTATAGCATCCCGCTATGACCCATGGCGATACCGTCATCTACGGCGATAGTATTAAATTCTTTAGCAACACCACCGGCTTCTTCGATGCTACGAGCAACCAATTGGCCCATATCTTTTAAATGCACATGTCCCGGAACGAACTGAGTAAATGAGTTAGAAACGGCAATAATGGGTTTGTGAAAATCGCCATCTTTCATGCCAGTGGCACGCCACAAAGCTCTGGCTCCGGCCATATTGCGACCTTGAGTGGTTGTGGATGAACGTAACTTTGGCATGGTAAAACCCTCTAAATTAAAATCATTTCGACTAATTAAATATGTTTTTGTTTAAGCCTTTAAAAACAAAAACCCCCGCGTTTGATTGCGAGGGTTTTGGCAAAACTAAGAATACACCTACCCTCGCTGGGGCAACCCCCACGCGTCAATAATCACAATCAACACTTGCTCGATAGTTGTATAAAACATGGTATTCATATTAATAAGATCGTCACTGTTGTATAGAAATATCATGTAACCCCCCGCAGAATCAAGTTTTCAAAGGGTATATATTATTCTTTAGGCGTCGATTAATCGTTGTAAATGAAAATATTGTGATTAAACCAGCCAAGCATTTCAAAACTAGACTATAAACTGGACCTCGCTTTCTGGCACTTAGTAAAAACTTTCTCTAGTTTAATAACATAAGTTAGGCAGTACGTAGGGAAATGTAAATGTCATTAGCCGTTGTATACTCTCGGGCATCAGTGGGCATAGACGCGCCACTGGTAAGTATTGAGGTGCATCTAGCCAATGGTTTGCCAGCATTTAACTTGGTAGGATTAGCAGATGCTGCGGTACGGGAATCTAAAGAGCGGGTAAGAAGTGCGTTACTCAATTCAGGTTTTGAATTTCCTGCTAAACGAATAACAATAAACTTAGCGCCAGCCGATTTACCCAAGGACGGCGGGCGTTTCGATATCCCCATCGCGATCGGCATTATCGCTGCCAGCGGCTTGATTGCAATTGAACACTTAGAACATTTTGAGTTTGCAGGGGAGCTAGCGCTGACAGGAGACATTCGCCCTATCTCAGGCGCACTGCCGTTTAACTATGCCTGCCATAATGCTAAACGAACAGCTATTTTACCCACCGAAAATGCATCAGAAGCATGCTTAATTCAACATAGTAAAGTTTTAGCTTTTAACACCTTATCGCAACTGTATCTGCATTTATCTGGTCGCCAAACCGTGTCCTTACAACAACCACAAACCACCGCTAACACGCAGCAGTATGATTTTGATATGGCAGATATTAAGGGCCAACAGTTGGCTAAGCGCGGATTAGAAATTGCCGCAGCTGGAAGTCATAACATCCTTTTTGTAGGGCCGCCAGGCACTGGCAAAACCATGCTAGCCCAACGTTTACTGACAATTTTGCCGGAAATGTCACAACAACAAGCTTTAGAAACTGCCACCGTCTATTCCATAAGTGGTCACGAAGTTGACCCTAAAACTTGGCGATTGCGTAAATTTCGACAGCCTCACCATACGTCTTCGGCAATTGCCCTTGTAGGTGGAGGCGGCAACCCTAAGCCCGGTGAAATTAGCCTAGCCCATAATGGTGTGCTGTTCTTAGATGAGCTGCCTGAGTACGAGCGCCGCGTATTAGATGTGCTTCGCCAACCGATAGAATCTGGGTTTGTTTCCATTTCTCGCGCGTCAAAACAAGTAAAGTATCCAGCTCAATTTCAACTGGTAGCAGCGATGAATCCCAGTCCAACTGGCAGTTTACGGGATGGAAGAAGCACTTCAGAACAAGTATTGAAGTACATTAATCGAATTTCTGGTCCGTTTTTAGACCGTATTGATTTGCAAGTTGATGTACCAAAATTAGCCAACAATGAGTTGTATTCTTGCGCTCAAAACACCGCTGAGAGCAGCGCTGAAATCAAAACCCGTGTACTTCATGCCAGGCAACAGCAAATGGAACGAGCTGGCAAGTGTAATGCTCAGTTAACGAATAATGAAATGGACATTCACTGCTCACTACAACATGAAGACCGTTTATTTTTGCAATCTGCAGTGGAACAATTAGGTTTATCGATGCGCGCGTTTCACCGAGTTATTAAAGTTGCACGCACTATTGCAGATTTAGCTTTAGAGCCGCAAATTACTCGAACTCATTTAGCAGAAGCCCTTGGCTATAGGGCGCTAGACAATATCATCAACGAATTGCGCTACTGAAACTCTGGTTGATTAAAGAACTCTTCAATTAAGGTTTCCGATTGCCGTGACTTTAAACAACATAGTCCAAGTTGATAGGGTTCGATATTGTTAATTTTTATGCGATTAACACGCCGACTCGCTAAGGAATTATCAAGGACCACTTGCGGTACAATGCCCAACCCACAACCCAGCCCAACCATACTAACTATCGCTTCATTGCCACCGACAGTACCATACACTTTAGGTCGAATACCCATTTCCGAAAACCAATGATGAACAATACGCTTTGAAGGTCCACCTTCAGGTAAAACAACTTTGTGATCACGCCAGTCCACCTGTTCGAGACTGGTGATTTGCGAATCTTTAGGGGAAATTAACAGCAGCGGAATAGTATCTATAGGTTGAAACTTGATATCTTTAGGCATGTCAGGTGCAAAAATCGCAATGGCTACATCCACTTCTTTATTGGCGACTTTTGAAACGGATAACCATGGATCCCCAGTAGTCAGCTGTACTTCGACTTGCGGATGTTTCTGTCTAAAAACATTTAAAATAGTGGGCAAATGACTTTGGCTAGCCGTGACTGAGCAATATAGCTTGATTTCACCGGTTAACATAGGGTTGAGCATATCAAGATCGGCTTTCAAACTATGCCAATTCGATAACACCTCCTGACTAAATGCCAACATTTTCTCTCCAGCCAGAGTCATTTTTACCTTTCGGTTATCCCGTAAAAACAGTTCCGCGCCACACTCTTCTTCTAAGCGCTGGATTGCCCTGCTCAGGGTCGATGGACTGACGAATAGCGCATTAGCGGTTTTACCAAAATGTAAACTCTGAGCGAGATGCTGGAATAATTGTAAAGAGCGAAAATCCATAACGTTTCATTTTTTGCAACACTGTATTGCGAATATATCATTTTATTCAACAGAGCGTAAGCAGTAGACTCTGTTCATCACAAGTCGTCACTGACTCGATAGAAGAATTAAACACATATTTCCGTTCACTAATTATCAACGGTAATGAATATTTTTATAAGTTGAAAAGACAGTAGGTACACAATGGCAAATTACTTCAATACATTATCTCTGCGTCAGCAGTTAGACCAATTAGGTCGTTGTAGATTCATGCAAAAAAGTGAGTTTGCTTCAGGTTGCGACGCGCTTAAAGGACAAAAAATTGTCATCGTTGGATGTGGTGCTCAAGGTTTAAACCAAGGTTTGAACATGCGTGATTCTGGTTTGAACATATCTTATGCATTGCGTCAGGCTGCAATTGATGAAAAACGTGATTCATACCAACGCGCTACCAGTAATGGTTTTGAAGTGGGTACTTATCAGCAATTGATCCCAGAAGCAGATGTTGTTTACAACCTAACACCTGATAAACAGCATTCAAGTGTTGTTGAAGCTGTTATGCCACTTATGAAGGATGGCGCAACACTCGGTTACTCTCACGGATTCAATATTGTTGAAGAAGGTCAACAAATCCGCTCTGATATTACAGTGGTAATGTGTGCACCTAAATGTCCGGGTACTGAGGTACGTGAAGAATATAAGCGTGGTTTTGGTGTACCAACACTGATTGCTGTGCATCCTGAGAACGACCCTCAAAACAAAGGCTGGGATATCGCCAAAGCATTAGCTTCTGCTACAGGTGGAGATCGTGCCGGTGTTCTAGAATCATCTTTTGTTGCCGAAGTTAAATCTGACCTAATGGGTGAGCAAACAATTTTGTGTGGAATGCAGCAAACAGCTGCGATTCTTGCCTATGAAAAAATGACTGCCGACGGTATGGATCCAGCCTACGCTGGTGCACTAATTCAATTCGGATTAGAAACCATTACCGAAGCACTTAAGATTGGTGGTGTAACCAATATGATGGATCGCTTAAGCAATCCAGCTAAGTTGAAAGCATTTGAGTTATCAAATCAATTAACTGCAATGTTACGTCCACTTTTCGAGAAGCACCAAGATGACATCATCAGTGGAGAGTTCTCCAAAACGATGATGGAAGATTGGGCAAATGGAGACGCAAATCTTCTTAAATGGCGCGAAGAAACGGGCCAGAGTGCGTTCGAGAATGCACCTGAGTACTCAGGAAAGATTGATGAGCAAACTTTCTTTGATAAAGGCATCTTTATAGTTGCCATGATCAAATCAGGCGTTGAACTAGCATTTGATGTAATGGTCGAAGCAGGAATACTACCTGAATCAGCTTATTATGAGTCGTTACATGAAACACCGCTTATCTCAAATACAATTGCTCGTAAGCGCTTGTATGAAATGAACGTAGTTATTTCCGATACAGCTGAATACGGCAACTATTTGTTCGCCAATGCTGCAGTTCCACTATTGCGTGAAAAATTGATGTCAACTATCTCATCAGAGTTAGTCGGTAAAGGTCTAAGTAACACTTCAAATAGTGTCGACAACAAAGCATTAGTTGAAGCAAACAAAGCTATTCGTTCAAGTGGAGTTGAAGCCATAGGTGAGACTTTACGTGGATATATGACAGATATGAAAGCAATTGTTGATGTTGCCTAATTCATAGTGTCATGACAGTACCAGTTTCTGTCGTTAGGTGCTTAAAACTAAGCCCTTTTTGCCCGGTCATTTGACCGGGCTTTTTCTATTTTGAAGAGTCGATAAGCTTAGTGTGAGTAATTACCTACTACTGATTAAGAATGTATATAATTTAAAAATATGTGATTTCTTTGTTTTATACTTGATGATATTTTAATCTATCGTAATAATGTGAGAAAATTATTATCCTTAAATATTTAAGAATTGTTTTGAACAATAAAAAATCCAGTTTTTTTGGCAAAAATAGTGAAATTAGGCTGGAAAAGTAACTAAAAGTCGTATTAACTCTACGTCTTGATCAAAAAGATCGAACTTCTTTTAGCAATAAAAGCAGATAATAATAAATAGTCGCTAAAGCGATACAATAATAAAAACTAAAGTTAAAATATTTAATTTATTGATTTACATAAAATAAGCCGTAATTTGTAACCTTAAGTTGAATCATAAATTGATTCGAAGACACTTTTTAGTCTCTGATCAGAAACAAAATATTTAATTGAATTTTCCCGAGGCGTTATATATCGGGCTTTTAATCATTGGCCTTTTTTTTGCATTTGATGCAGGAAAATAGCGGTATCATAATAATAAAACATGTTCTAAGTGGAGAGCACTATGAATTCATCAATATCAAGATTCACTCAAATGGGCGACTGGATCTTCGAAGTGAAAATGGTTAGAGCACTTCGCGTAAAAAAGTATGGAGAGCCTTACACTGCTTTAGCGACATTGACAGCGAATGGGGAGTCAATGTACATAGATAGTCAACTTACCCGAGAGAATGATGACTTTTCCCGAAAAGACTTTCTAACATTTTATAAATTCTGCCAAGCCTTAGAAATGAAAAATGTAATTTATGATAAAGTCAAAAACGGCGTAAGACATCCTCGAGTCGTAGATATAGTCGAAAACGTCAAACCCTCTCCAATAGTGCGTCTAGTCAAATAATTCCAACCTATCAAAAGTAACAAAATAGAAAACAGTTAGATTGAATGTAGCATTATCTATTTTGTTATTTTACGGGTATTACAAACTGGTGCTTGCTCAGCACCAGTTCCGGCAAATCGGAAGCAAATCAACGTAATCAAACCAAACACCATAAAGCCAATTGCTATGGGCGTAATGTCAGTTTTAACAAAACTGCCAATAAACATAGCAACGGGAACGGCAAATGCACTGCTAAGTGAACCTGTAATCGCTGCTCCTAAGCCCGCCACATGCCCTAATGGCATCATCGCCAGTGAATTAAGATTGCCAAACAGAACACCAATAAAGAAGAAATTAATAAACATAATTACGATAGTGACCAACAAAGGTGGCAGACCTTGATAGTGTAAAGTGGCAAGCACAAAAATCGTCGACATTACAATCGTCCCGTAAATCGCTAGGGTGCAAAGTTTACGCATTCCCATTGTCATCACTAAAGTACCGTTAATAAATGATGCAATGCCGATTGAGAAAGCCAGTACAGCGAAAATCAGGGGGAACATATCCCCTTGTGAGTAAAAATCTTCAAAGATGGTCTGAGACGCACTCAGATAAGCTAGGAACGATCCAAAAATACAGCCCATAGACAAGGTGTACATCATCACAGCTCGGTGAGTCAGAACATACTTACTTGATGCCCATAAGTCGGAAAATGCAAACGGCTTTCGTTTTGATTTAGGTAAGGTTTCAGGTTGACGACTGAAAAACCATATCGCCAAACCAAAACCGATAATCAAGAATGAAATAAATATTTCGCGCCAAGATGCGAAAATCAATATTGCTTTACCGAATGCCGGTGCAATCATTGGAACCAAGATAAATACCATCATGATAAACGACATCACTCTGGCCATGGCTTCGCCTTCAAATTGATCTCGAATTAGTGCAATACTGGCGATTCTGGGCCCAGAAACACCAAATGCTTGAATCACTCGGCCAAGCAACAACATTTCCATTGATTGCGAAAACAAACAAATTACCGTACCCAAAGCAAAAACGATCAAACCGGAAAGAATCGCCGCTCTTCGACCCTTGGTATCGGAGTAGGGACCATAATAGAGTTGCCCAAACGCCATTCCCAAAAAGAAGATGGAAATAATCATGTGAGTGTATTGCGGACTTTCACTGCCTAAATCACTGCCAATTTGATTGAGTGCTGGCAGCATGGCATCGATACTCAAAGCAACAATCGATGTCATAAATGCCATTAGGGTAACAAACTCAAACAATCCAAGTTTAGGTTTAGAGTGTTCGACAATCTCTTCAGTGGTCATTAGTACAATTAAATCCTTTTTGTAAAGAAGCTACATACAAAATTGTAGATAGACAGTTACAGATAGAGTTATGAGTGAAATTATATAGGAATAGTAGTTTCAATTTGAAGGCAAACGCTATAACCCAGATTAAAATCGTATTATAGCGTTCACATTTCCAATTGGTACTTGCTAAAAGTCATGGATAAAATAATTCATTTGTGAAGCAACGATTAATCTACGCTCAAATCCGTTACCAAACCATTTTTAAGGCTATAAACCCAACTGTGAATCTTTAATTTCTGTCCCCGGGCAAGGGCATCTCTTATAATTGAGTTACGCTTAACATTTTCAGTCTGTTCAAGCACATTGATTTCACAGAGTCGCGCCGATTTGGCAGCACCACTTAGTTTACTTAACTCTTTTTCATGTTTGCTGGCGATATCCCGAATGTGTCCCAACCAGTTGTCTACCAAGCTTAAATTTAGAGGCTCTTTTTGAATTGCCGCATCAATACCGCCACAACCGTAATGACCACACACAATGACGTGTTCAACTTTCAACACATCAATGGCGAACTGCAAAACCGAAAGACAGTTAAAATCAGTGTGCACAACTAGGTTAGCCACATTGCGATGCACAAAAACTTCGCCTGGGGGTAAGTCGACTATCTGATTTGCAGGGACTCGACTATCAGAACAGCCAATCCATAAAAATTTGGGATTTTGTTGTTGCGCCAATGACTCAAAAAAATGCGGCGTGACCTTTGTGGTCCTTTCCGACCACTTGCGATTATTTTCTAACAGCTGTTCGATTTCATTCATGGGAATTTACCTATAACTCAAGGTTACGCCATGATACAAAAAGCAACGCAGATCGCCTAGGAAAATAATCCGATAATGACGTTCTAAAGTTTATGATTTTTCACAACTTATAGGTAATCAAAGGATTTAACAGATGATTAGCAAAGGGGCTCTTGTCAGCGCCGTTCGACTAGACAATTGCATCAATGAATCACTTTTAGCATATTGATCTTAAGGTTAACCAAGGAAGGGTAAGATTAAATCAATTCCCTCAATGATTCGTCCATTGAGATTCAAACTCAACCAACAGACGTTTAAACTTAAGCTCTCTTTTGTGCATCCATACCCATATCAATGGCATACAAACAAGGTTCAGAATCAGCATTAACTTTGCTTTTCGCAGTAATTCTTGTTGATCAACGAAATCGCCAAAATACGCGATTAGCAAATAACTTATAAAGAACAATGGCGTGAAGTAACAAAGTACTTTGTTGACGTAAGCAATTTTAATATTTTGCCGATATTGCAGTTTTACCCGCTCAATAAACTCTGAGGTTGTTGCAGATTCAGATTTAAAGCCCAGAGAGAAGCGTCGCAGCCATACAAGATAAAAGAACCAAACAAAAATAAATAGAAAGATACTCCAAATCCAAATTGTTTCGAAGGTAGACATTTTTCTGGGAAAAAAGAAGAACGCGATTGGCACAGCGATTGTCGCCAGCGCATCCATTAAAATATACAGATATTGCTTCATTCTCATCAACCACCACTGTCGTTTTAGTGATTGCGTGTCGACTTTAACCACATCTTGTTGCTGCCAGATTTTGTCTAAATCAAAGTCGTCATTATTCATGATTGATTGTCTCCATTAAGGATTTTTTGGCGCGATTGAGAATAACCCCCACATTGACTGGACTTATGCCACATACCTCAGCAATTTCTTGGTACCCCAACCCCTCCATTGACATTGTGACTATTTGCCTTGATTGCATGGGTAATTTGCGTACGGCCTTGAGCAATAAAGTGACTTTGGATTGCTCGGCTAATTGGGATTCAGGAGAGGTGTTATTGGTAGAATGGGGGCTTTCGATCTCACAATAACTTTCACTAAAGGGTTGTTTAGCGTGATAAGCAACGTGGGTTACCGCTTTATTGTGAGCAACACGTAATATGTAGGTTTTAAGGCTGCTATTTCCCTTAAAGGCTTTCAAGGATTGCCACACCGCTAAGCTGATTTCTTGCAATAACTCTTGTTGCAAGTGTTGGTTGGCCTCATAGCTTGATGCGACTCGGCTCAGTAGCGGCCCATATTCAGCAACAATGGCATTAAAATCCTTGCTCAACGGTAATTCCTGCAACCTAAATATTTAAAAACTAATGTATTAGTGTGTCGCTTTCAAAAAATATTACAAATATCTGTAATGTTTTTTAAAAGCCCAAGACTAAAACATTAAACGGTGAATAAAACAGCGTTAAAATGTTAGCCAAAGCGATGGAAGTTTACATATCGCAACGGTCAAACTGAACAAATCATTACCCACTAATAATAGGAAAAGAACATGAGCGGATTAACAATCACATTGCTGGTCTTAGGCAGTATAACCTTATATATAGCTGCGGCTTGGTTAGATACCAAACATAACTGGAAACTCATTGATTGGTTCAATGGAGATACACAAAATCCATTTAAAACCTCAAAAGAACAGCAATTTAAAACAACTATCAACCATAAAGATCAAGAAATTAAAGACTTAAAAGAACGTATACAAGTGCTCGAAAAAATCGTCACAGAGCCCGCCTATGAGCTCAATAAAAAGATTAATTCCCTTTGAAAACACAAATACCTGCGCAGTTCATCTTGTTAGTGGCTGCGCTATGTTTGTTTATGCCTAATCTTTAATCTGACGAGCCTTAAATGCGGCTATGCTCAGCGGCACTTTCCCCATGGCTATGGCGTTCCCCAGTAACACCACAAGTACACCAATCAAAGCAGGCAATCGCCACTGATAGCCTTCAAATAAAGTGGAAATAAACAACGCGACCAAAGGATACATTAACACCACATAAGCGGCCTTATCTGAGCCAATTTGCTGTACCAGCTTCATATATGCTCCAAATGCTAAGACTGAGCCGAACACCGCTAGAAATAAAAGCGAAAGGTAATAATCAACTGAGCTAGGAAAGACTAATTCAGCGCCATTTAAAAAAGCGTAGCCATACAAAAACACCAACGCATAAGTCATTGCCCAAAAATTCATTTGCAGTACTGGGGTGCCATGGTCAAGTATGCGTTCCGAAATCACGTTACCAAATGCAGCGCAAACAAAGGCAATACAAGCCAGAGTAATCCCAAGGGATAAAAACATATGAGTCTGTGCATGTTCAAATTGCGGCACAAAAATCATCGCCATTCCCAGCAAGCCAAAAGTTGCGCCAAGCACTACCTCTAAACGTATTGGCTTTTTTAAAAATAGACGACGCATAATGACATTAATATAAATAATGCATGAACTCATAAGCGCAACCACTGCGCTCACTAAATATTTCTGACTTTCATATAAAAAGCTGTAGTCGAGGGTGTAAAGGCTTAATCCCACTGCGGCCATCTTTATATGGATATGCATGGGTAATTTCAGTGACAGCTTTTTAAACCAACACACACACCCAAGTAAAATGGAAGCGATAGTAAATCGATACGCGACCGACAATACAGGGTCTACTTCACCTAATTGAAAGGTAATTGCTATCCAAGTTGAGCCCCAAATTAAAGTGCAGCTAATAAAAAGTTGAATATTTGACACTCAAAGGCTCTCATGCAAAATGACTAGGTAGGCATAGTAGCAAAACGTTTTAAAAGCGACTAATAAAGAGTATTCTGTTTAGAAATATTGTTTAAATTGACAAAGGGAATTGAAAAAATGAAAAAGTTGTTAGGTTTGTTAGTATTACTTTTAGTAATCCTCGCTGTGACTTTATGGATTCGTTCAGAAACTGTATTTGAAGATAACCAACTACAAATTAAACAATCGAAACAAGAGTTACCCTTAGATACAGATGCCGCTGTTGCGAGATTTGCCAAAGGCATCCAAATAAAAACAATATCCCACGACGATCCAGCACAATTTAATCCTCAGCCTTTCATTGAATTTAGGCAGCACATCAAACAAAGTTACCCACTTGTGC
Source organism: Alteromonas sp. M12 (assembly GCF_037478005.1). Classification (NCBI taxonomy): domain Bacteria; kingdom Pseudomonadati; phylum Pseudomonadota; class Gammaproteobacteria; order Alteromonadales; family Alteromonadaceae; genus Alteromonas; species Alteromonas sp. M12. The sequence goes on from NZ_CP144164.1 coordinate 4,850,963, forward strand.
ATCAAGCTTCCCAACAAAAAACATTTAGTGAACATAGCCTGTTATATTATTTTCCTGGCACAGACAACTCTCTCAAACCAGCTCTATTTATGGGCCATATGGATGTAGTTCCAGTAGACGATGCAACCCTAGATAAATGGCAACAACCGCCTTTTAGCGGCGCAGTAGTGGACGATATTATATGGGGAAGAGGCACCATAGACGACAAAGTAACGGTATTTGCGTTGCTGGAATCAATTGAACTGTTATTGCAACAAAATAAGCCTTTTAAACGAGGGATCTATTTAGCATTTGGTCATGATGAAGAAATAGGTGGCAGTCAAGGCGCTGTAAAAGTTGCAGAATATTTACAACAACAAGGTGTAGAGTTTGAATTTGTGTTAGATGAAGGGGGCGCCATTACCGACGGTATCATGCCGGGCATAGAACAACCTGTAGCAATTGTTGGCGTTGCCGAAAAGGGATTTGTAAACCTCAGACTAACCGTCAATTCCGAAGGTGGGCATTCTTCGCAACCACCAGAACACACAGCGTTAGGTATATTGAGTGAAGCCATTGTCAAAGTAGAAAATGCCCAATTTGATACCGATTTAACATTTAGCAAAATGACCTTTGATGCGGTTGCTACGCACGCACCACTGAGCAGTCGTTTACCTATGGCTAATTTGTGGTTATTAGAACCTGTTGTAAGCAATGTAATGCTAAAAACACCATCAAGTGCCGCAAGCATCCGCACAACTATTGCAGCAACCATGGCCAGCGGCAGCTCCAAATCTAATATTCTGCCCTCTCAAGCGTCAGCAGTGATTAATTTTCGAATCCTGCCTGGAGATAGCATTGAAAGTGTTAAACAACATGTTATCAGTGCCATTGATGACGAACGCGTATTGATTAGCGACTTTATGGGCATTAACCCTTCAGGGGTTTCACCCACAGATAGCGTTGGTTTTAAGTTAATCGAAAAGCATATACGTCAGCTCGATAACGATGTACTAGTGGCGCCCTATTTAGTCGTTGGCGGTACAGACTCACGCTATTTCACAAGTCTGTCAGATAACGTTTATCGTTTTATGATGGTGCGCTTAAATCCAGAAGGTTTAACACGCTTTCACGGCATAAATGAACAACTACCAGTGCAAGATTATCTCAATGCGATTAGTTTTTTCCATGCAATGCTGCAAGAAACCAGTGGCATCGAAATGCCGCAAAGTAGCCATTAAGAGTAAGCCAAGGCTATAAATAGGAATAGACTAAATAGAAAAGCGGCGCGCAAATTAACCACCCTACAAAAGTGCATTTGAAAAAGCCATCACACGGCGCATCAAAGGTAAAAGAAGTGGGTTGCTGCCGCGTTTCAGGGAAAGGTTTTAGCAGTCGATAGAGTTTGAAGAACCCCAATCCTACTAGGATTGGGACCACTACAATGGCAATAATGAATAGCACAAACATCCAAGTTTCAGGTGAGTTCCTGTGCATGCTAGATACTCAAAAACGCAATATTAACCGCGGATTTCACCGTCACCATAAACCACAAACTTTTCAGTGGTTAAGGATTCGGCCCCCATTGGTCCGTAGGCATGCAATTTACTGGTAGAAATACCAATTTCCGCGCCTAAACCTAATTCACCCCCATCTGAAAAGCGTGAAGACGCATTGGCCATAACAACAGCAGAATCGACAATCCGAATAAACTCATTGGCCGCAGAATAATCTTGGGTCACTATCACTTCAGTGTGCCCAGAACCGTATAAACCTATATGCTCAATCGCTTTATCAAAATCTTCCACTACGCGCACTGCAATCTCCAGCGCTAAATACTCGGCATGCCAATCATCCACAGTGGCTGCTTCGGCATCTTTAAAATAACCGATGCTATTTTCACAGGCATGCACTTTCACTTTATGCTCAGACAACATTTTGGCGGCCATTGGTAAAAAGGTGTCGGCGACAGATTGGTGCACCAGTAAGGTTTCTAGGGAATTACACACGCTAGTGCGCTGGGTTTTGCCATTTTCGAGAAGCGATAAACCTTTGTTTAAATCTGCTTGTTTATCAATATATAAATGACAAACACCTTTAAAGTGTTGAATAACCGGAATACGACTATTTTCAGTAACAAAACGGATTAAACCTTCTCCGCCTCGGGGAATAATCAAATCGATAGAATCATTTAACGTCATCAATTCATTCATTACACTGCGGTCGGTATTGGGGACAACCACCACCACATTCGGGTCTAATTGATGTTTTTCTAACGCCACCTGAATGCATTTTGCCAATGCCAGATTTGAATGAATCGCTTCTTTACCACCACGCAATATCACCCCATTACCGGCCTTAAGACACAATGCCGCGGCATCAATTGTCACATTCGGACGAGACTCATAAATCATTGCTATTACACCCAAAGGGATACGCATTTTACCGACGCGAATTCCACTTGGACGTTGTTGGACATGGCTAATTTCCCCCACAGGATCAGCTTGTTGAACGATTTCAAGTACCGCGCTGCGAATGGCTTCCAGCCGCTCTTCGGTTAAGCGTAAGCGATCTTGCATAGATGCATCGATTTGATTTTCCTGGGCTGCATCCAGATCTTTTTGGTTAGCACTTAAAATCTGCTCTTTTTGCACAATCAGTTGATCGGCTATTTCTGTCAGCAGGGCATTTTTTGCCTGACTTCCTAAAGACGAATAAGCTCGTGCTGCTTTTTTTGCTGCCACTGCTGCTGCAGCGATTGAAAATGTCATATAAATTTACTCACTTTTTATAACAGAACCATATCATCTCTGTGCACCACAGCTTCGCCAAAAGTGTAACCTAGAACACTTTCGATTTTGCTGCTTCGCATCCCTTTTATACTGTTCAAATCAGATGAATTATACAATGCCAAACCCTTGGCAAGTGCGTTATTTTGATACTCGATGGTTACTGCATCGCCGGAACTGAACTGACCAATCACGTCGACGATGCCACTAGGCAACAAGGAAGCTCCTTTGTTAAGAATGGCCGTTTTAGCGCCCGAGTCAATGACAATTTTGCCACCACTTTTTAAGGTATGTTTTAACCATTGACGCCGCGCATTTTCCCGACTTGCAACAGGAATAAAACGTGTACCTTGGATCTTTCCGTCTAATAGTTGATCAAACACTTCGCCTTTTTGACCGTTAACTATTAGGGTTTGAATACCACTTTGTGTGCACTTTTGAGCAGCCTGGAGTTTGGTTATCATTCCACCTGTGCCCATTTTTGTGCCCGCGCCACCAGCTAAAGCAAACGTATTATCATCGATACAAGGTACTTCTGATATCAATTTAGCATCAGGGTTTGCACGGGGATCTTGATCATATAGGCCGTCAACGTCTGAACAGATAATCAAAGTGTCAGCTTGGGCGATAAGTGCTGTATAAGCCCCTAAATTATCGTTATCACCTACTTTGAGCTCATTCACTGCCACTGTGTCATTTTCGTTCACAATTGGCAAAGCTTGATGATTCAACAGCTCGCGTAATGTATTTTTTATATTTACATAGCGAGTTCGGCTATGTAAGTCGTCGTAAGTTAACAATAACTGGGCACAGGGAAAATCAAAAAAGCGCGACCAGTTAGACATCATCTGCATTTGCCCGATGGATGCCATTGCCTGTTTTTCAGCAATAGACGGGGGATGATGAATAGGAATACTGCCGCGACCAGCAGCAACACTGCCAGAAGAAACCAAAATAACTTCTTTGCCCTGTTCTCGGCTTGCGGTAATAAAACGCGCGATTGCCAATAAATAACGTCCACTGCAATGCTGACCATCAGGCGCAATCAATGCGCTACCGACTTTTATAACAGCACGCTGCCACTCAAACTCATGCATCAGTTTTCTCTACTTAAATAATTATTCGTAGATTACGACAATTCACAAACTAAACAAGGCATTGGGGTTATAAGTTATGGAAAAATAGGAGGGTTAATCTTTAGCAGCCTTAGCTAACTGTTGTTTTAACCAAATTTCTGCGGTATCAACATCATCAAAAAACTCATAATGTTCCCCAGCGTTTTGATAAATCTCACCAATATGTTGTTTGGCGAAATTGGGGGAATCACAATCATTAACTAAAATTGCAGTGGCGATTCTATTCCGCTGCTTTTCAGCTCGTACAATCTCCGATAAGCGTTGCCCTGCGGCGTGCACATAGATACATTCGCCGTGCATAATGACAAGAACCGCCCAAGGTTCCTGAGCAAGCAGTTCGATCATTGGATCAGCTTCCTCACCAGATTCATCTAGTGATTCAAGATTCCAAGGACCAGTTCCCTCTAGTCGTAAGATTCGATCTTTGACGAACAAATCTAACGTACCGTGGGCCTCAAACATTCTATGCACAATTACGCCTATGCGGTTAATTTTATACCCGTTAGTCGAGTATATTTATTTTTTACCATTGATGCCAACATTTTAAGGATATACCTAATATCTCGATTAACTACTCTGACCTTTAATTAATATCGTTTTTATCCAAAAATTTGGCTAATACTCTCAGTTTAAGATAATCAAGAATCTCTTGTTCCTGATCTGCAATTTCACCATCGATAAGGCATATACCTTGAGCGAGCGCTAAGGCCTTTTTAGCATTAAAGGATAAGGGGTCCTTCAATGACATAACAAATTGTTTTGCTTCGCCATTTTCTACGACCTCTCTGACTTGATGAATGGATTGGCGCTGGAACTCTTCCATATCCTCCTCACCTTGCCAGTTAATGTGGTGAAATATAGAGTCGTAATAATCTTGTTCAGATAGGGTGATTTTGCCATCTATACGATAGAGCAACATACACAACTTTAATAACGCTTCATTGAAAGACTGTTCCATTTCAACTTTTACTCCAATTCATAATAAGAGTTTAATCTGCACTATTAAGAGAAGTGCACTTATGAGTAGAAGATGAAATGGGGACTAAATCTGTTTTTCCAATTCAGTTGAAAACTGTTAACGAGTATTTTTCTGCAGTAATTGATCTATCTGTTCACGTTGGTCAAGACAAAACAACACAACCACATCACCAGGTGATGACATCTGCAGTGCCAGTTTAGCCCCAGCCAAAGGTGAATCAACGCAGTCAATTATTGATTCATCAACACCTTTTTGCTGCAAATGTTTAGCAACGAGATCGAGCAGCTCTTTTGGTTGCCTGCCCCGTAAATATCGTTCTAATTCTGCGACTATGTAACGGTCGGCCTGCAATTTATAAATTTCATCGCTAAGCTCTTTAATATCCGCATCAGCTCTATCGCCAGCGTTACTGAACATAACAATATAGCGCTTTGCAGGGATGTGTTTTGCCGTGTTAATCATGGCTTTAACACTATGCGCATTATGCGCAAAATCGACCATTACTGTTGAGCCGTTATATGTATATAAATTGCCCCGTCCAGGATTATCCTTGGCTGAGCTACCAAAGCGCATTAAACCTTGCTTGATGGCTTGCAGTGGAATGTGTAAAGCCATACTCAGACCAATCACCCCCAAGGCGTTTTGGATATTGTGCTGAGCAGCCCCTTGCATAGTCATTGGAATCGACTTTACCTCTGCGATAGGGACAGGCGTTCCATCGGCTTGCATATACACAAATTGCTCATTATCGACAAATACACAAGGCAAACCAGCCTGCTGACTTTGCAGAATCAGAGGGTGTTTTGCATCTTCACTGAACCAACAAATTCGACAACTAACCTGCTTAGCTTGCTGAACCACCAATTTATTATCAGCATTGAGAACTAAAGTCCCGGAATTATCTAAGCCTTTCGCCACCACAAACTTTACTTCGGCCAATTCTTCAACCGTATTAATACCGTATTGTCCAAGATGGTCACTGGCAACATTGGTAATAAGCGCGGCATCCACATTATCGATTGGGATCCCGCGGCGTAAAATACCGCCCCTAGCTACTTCTAAAAAGGCCATCTCAGTGCGTTTGTCTCGCAACAGCATTCTTGCTCCACCAGGGCCCGAATAATCACCTTTATCAATAATTTCATCACCCACTTTGATAAAGTCAGTGGAAGTCACACCGGCACAAATTCCCGCCGCTTTAGCGATCTCGCTAGCCAATCGTACACTCGTTGATTTGCCATTGGTGCCGGTGATAAATGCACGGGGAATATCTTTGTATTGTTGCCAATCCAACGCTGCGCTTTGCGGCAGTTCAGCAATCGGCCAAACGTCAACCGTTGGCCCAGTGCCTAGACTAAATTCGTCGTCATCACTAATAGCAGTAACATTATGAGCATGGGCTTGAGCCATGAGATTTAACAACTCAGAATTTTGCTCCTGATTAAGCGTAATTTGCAATTGTTTAACTCGACTAGGCAAATCAATTTCTGGTTGCTGACAAAGTTGTGAAACGGTTAACTCCCAAGCAAGCTCAGCTAGGTCACATGCAGTATAAAGTGCATCCATAGGGGCGCTAAGTGCCATACTCGCACCGCCGCTGTAAAACCGAAATGTATAGGTCTGCTGCCAGTTTATTTGCGGCAACAACTTATCGACCCAACTCTGCCAAGTGTTGATAACAAGATGACTATCAATGTCGTCGATAAAAACGTCTAAGATAGCCCCAGGTTTATCCCACAATAAGTTGGGACCGGTCAGTCGTCTGACTTCATCTAGCTCTAAACGCATTAATCTGAATCTTCATCACGTTCAACGACTAAGCGCACACCTCTTTCATCTTGAACGAGGGTTTGACCAGCATCGAGTTCAAATTTGTGTTCGACAGGTTCAAACAGTTTTTCCGGATAGTCACGCGAGGGCACTTCATCTTTTTGGGTCAAGTCACGATCCGCTTGGAAATGCACAATTTGTTTCCAGCAACGGGTAATGTTGTCGCCAAGAATAATCAACAAATCGCCTTTTTGACAATCCGCTAAAGCCTTATCGATAGCGTCTTTTTCAGACGGAATCACTTGTATATCGTCGTCAGACAATCCCTGTTCTAAATAGGTTTTGCGCAACAACTCTGGTATTTCATCATGACCTCGGCCACGACGATCATCGTCCGCTTTACAAACGATAGCATCGAAACCTTTGGCTGTAATAGTGGCCGCTTCAATCACGTCTTCATCCCGTCTATCACCCGGCATTGCAATAACCAATCGACGTTTTCCGGTGACATCTAAGCGCATCGCTAAATCGGTGATAGTTTGAATCGCCGCAGGATTGTGCGCGTAGTCCAAAATCACTTTAAACGGATGTTCGTCATAAATATTGAGACGGCCAGGCGCTTGATAGAATGAGGTATTGAAGATACGTAACCCTTGGCGAATATCTTCCAGTGAAGTGTTAAAACAATATGCCATTGCAGTCGCGAACATAGCATTTTGCACGTTATGCATTGCTTTGCCTTCAATGGTCGCAGGAATAAGGTGAGTCCATAACAGCGGGATATGTGAGCCCTTATCGTAAATGGTGATCATGTCACCATTAATACCTTTTTCCAAAACCACAGCCAAACCACCACTGCGGATATGCTCCCGCACCAAACCGTGGCCAGAATCAGTGGTCACATAACAAATGCGCTTCGCGGTACAAAAGTCTGCCATTTCTAAACAGTGTCTATCATCTGCGTTAAGTACCACACAGTCTTTTGCCACTTCCACAACCACACGCTTAATCTGAGCAAGCTGCTCTAATGTGTCTATACCCCGCTGACCTAAGTGGTCTGCGCTGATATTCAAACAAGCACCCACATCACATTCGCTGTAACCAAGACCACGTTTGAGTATGCCCCCTCGCGCGGTTTCCATTATCGCGAAATCAACACTAGGGTCGCGCAACACAATTTGTGCTGAGGTGGGACCTGTCATATCCCCTTTTACGGTTAAATGACCGTCAATATACACCCCATCTGTCGAGGTCATTCCTGTGGTATAACCAACACTCTTCATTATGCTAGCTAACATGCGAGAAGTGGTGGTTTTACCGTTAGTTCCGGTAATTGCGGCAATTGGTATGCTTGAATGGGCACCAGGAGGAAACAACATATCCATCACTTTACCAGACACATCCCTAGGCGTGCCTTCACTAGGAGCAACATGCATTCTGAAGCCAGGCGCGGCGTTACATTCACAAATGCCACCGCCAATTTCTTTATATGACTTACTGATATCATCGGTAAGGAAATCAACACCACCAATATCTAAGCCGATGGCTTTTATCGCCCGTACTGCCATATCTCGGTTGTCTGGGTGCACAGAATCTGTGACATCGATGGCTGTGCCGCCGGTAGATAGATTTGCCGTTGAGCGTAAGTAAAATTCCTGCCCTTCTTGCAACACCGTATTTTTGTCATATCCGGCTTCCGCTAATAAACGTTCAGCTTGATTATCCAATTCTAATCGGGTCAAAACTTTTTCATGACCTATACCGCGACGGGGATCTTTGTTCACAATATCCACCAGCTCTTCAATCGTGCTGCTGCCATCTCCCACCACATGACCTGGAACCCGTTTAGCCACCGCCACTAACTCGTCATTCACCACCAACATACGGTGATCAAAACCAGTTAAATAACTTTCCACCAGCACTGCTCGGCTAGTACCAAATTTCTGGGCTTCATTAAATGCGGTTACCACTTCCTCATCGCTCGTGAGGTTGATGCTGACGCCTCTGCCATGATTAGCATTAAGCGGCTTAATCACCACTGGGAAACCAATTCGATTGGCCGCACGCACCGCTTGTCGTTCACTATAAATCATCAACTGTTGAGGTACAGGCAGACCTAAGTCATTTAAAAGATTGTGGGTGTCTTCTTTGTCGCAAGAAATTTCAACGGCGATATGTTTTGTTTCACTGGTGATAGTAGCTTGAATACGCTTTTGATATTTGCCGTGACCAAATTGCACTAAGCTGTAATTGTTTAAACGTAACCAAGGAATATCACGCTCTTCGGCAGCTTTAACCAAACTACCGGTACTAGGACCAAATTCTTTCTTCTGTGCCATACGCACGAAATCTTGAAGCTCTTGGCTGAAATCAAAATCATCATCAATATCGGCATCAATCGCAGACTGTACATTTTTAGGTAAAAGGTGAGTAAGTAGTCGCATACCCAAAGAGCCAGCCTCTAAACCAACGTCTTGTTGTTTGTATTGATACACAACGTTGTAGCAACCGGGTTTATCTAAACTACGAGTGCGACCAAAGCCCACAGGAGATCCCGCTAAGTTTTGTAACTCAAGGGCGACGTGTTCCCAAATATGTCCCATCCAAGTGCCTTCGTCATCGCGCAAACGACGGATAAAACCACCTTCTTCCTGGTAAGAACAACCGTGGCTGTGCAAACTTGGAATCGCATTGATTAAGCCATTGATGAAATCCTCACCTAATTTTACTGAAGGCCAATTCTCCAACTCGCCTAAATCGATTTGATATCGAATAACAGGAAAATTAGCGTAAACATTTGGGCCGACATAAACGTTTCTACTGAGGATCTTCATATATTTGGGCTTCCTTGTGTAAGTTGCTCTAAAACTATTAACAACACGCTAAACGTGAATCACATTGATGAAAGGAGAGTGAAAACAATACTACAAGTAACGGACTTAAGATAAGGATGTTTTAGCTTATAGAATTGTAGTAACTAGGCTATATAAAAACAGTGGTATTCGCCACTGTTTTTATATTCAGCATAAATGGAGGATTAAGCGAATGCTTGACGCGTACTTATATTGTAACGACTGCCCGATGCGAGGATATGCACCTTTAAATTAAGTAAGGTCAAAGCATCACCTCTGCGTGCTTCAGCCATTGACGAATATTCGATATCCGCAGGGTCAACAACGGTTATTGCACCACTGCCTACCACTGTAAATTCATTATTCTCATCAATAAATGCGGCGGTATCTTCGTCTAATCCAATACCCACTAAAAATGGATTATAGGAAACAGCACTTAGCAAACGCGATAAACGATTGCGTTCATTAAAGTGTTGATCCACCACTACCGTGTTGATCAAGCCCATACCAGGCGCTAAGTTCACCCCATCTTCAGTGGGCACAATACCAGTACTGCCACCGGTTATCATGTGTTGTGACACTATTGCCGCACCCGCAGAGGTCCCAGCTACATGCACACCTTTGGCATTAATTTGACGAATCGTCTTAGCAATGGGGGTACCACCTAATATGGTCGACAAACGCAATTGATTGCCGCCGGTGATAAACACAGCCGTGCATTTTAAAAGTTGTTCAACATAATCAGGGTTTTGCGCATCAGCGCGCTCGCGAATAGGTAATGAAATAGTTTTACCCGCACCTAGTTGGTGAAATAAGTTTTCATATCGTTCGCCGGTATCATCTAGTTGAGAAGCCGTTGGAATCACGCAGATCACTGCATCTGCACCCCCAGCGAGCTCAACAAATTTTGTCAGTATTTCAGGGTTATCTATTTTCTCTTCGGCGCCGCCGATGGGGATTACATAACCACGTTGCTGCCCTTCAATATTAGGAGACGGCATATTCAATCCTCAAACGTACCTTTTTTTACAAAAGATTTATCAAAAATGTGCCACACACCAAGTGCCATGACATGGCTGATGCGAGACGAATCGTCAAGTATAACAAGATCTGCGTCAAACCCAGCGTGTATCTTGCCTTTTTTATGAAAATTCATCAAAGAAGCTATATTTGAGGTAAAAAATGGCAGGCAGTCTTGCAGCGGCACACCATTATCGAGCAGTTCATATAGCACTTGGGTCATCGATTCTGAGTTGGCGAAGTCCATTTTGGTTAAATGTCCTTGTTTATCAAAACACGGTAAACAGCCACCGCCGTCAGAACTAATGGTGAGTTTGTCGTTGGGAAAGTCACTGGCGAGATATCGACTTAGCGCGTCCGCAGGTTCATAACCCTCACCATCGGTTTCAAATGCAGTTACGTCAATCCAACAACCTTGTTTGGTTAGCTCACAAGCCTCTTCAAACAAAAACCGCTGTCGATTTACATGGGTTGGATTAAATGTTCTGGCCGGTATTTCTGAGCCTGATAACGCTTCTCGTACCAAACTCAAGCCACGTTCGCCGTCACCTAAATGCAAATGCACAGTACCGGCCTTACCGGTCATTAATCTTGCCACATGGGCTTCAGAAGCGACTTTTAACAGTTCATTAAGGGTTGGTTGACTAGAGCGATGGTCGCTGATGGCTAATTCACCCACCGCCACTATGGGATCAACAAACACGATATCGGTTTTAATGGAACCGGTTAAGGTAGTGGGCGGTAAATGATAGCCCCCAGTGTAACAATAAGCAGATAAACCTTCCTCACGCAGACCGTACACCTGAGCAACCAAAGACTCAGTACTGCGCGTTGTATCATCAGTACCTAAGAGTCCAACGGCTGTAGTAACACCTGCACGGGTAAACTGGCTCAGAGGAACCGGTGGCACACGGGTGGCAAATCCAGCTTCACCGCCACCACCGGTAATGTGAGTGTGCGCATCTATTAAGCCTGGGATTACAGTCGCTCCTTGCAAATCGAGCTGCTGAACATCAAGTTGAGAATCAAGCTTAGGCTGGCTATCTAAAATCTGTAAAACTCGACCGCCTCCCACTAAAAGGTGCCGAATACCAAGAGCCTGCGGGGCGAAAATATTGGCATTTTTCAGTAGAATTAATGACTGCTTGTTCAACCCGATCTCCAAATAAAGTGTTGATGCCTAAAACTGGTGTTTTAGGGCTAAATCGTAAAAATCGGATTATACACTAGCTATAAGCGATAGTTTATCTCAGCCATAGAATTACTAGACATTTTACCGGATCGTAAGCGCCTTTGGTTTTGTAACCTGGCCTTTAGGCCATGGAAAGGTTCATTGTGCAAGCGGGCCTAAAGCACCCGCCTACAGGGAACGCTTTGTTAACGAATAATTACCACTCGCCGGTATTTTCCATCGATGCCCAAGGCTCTTGAGGGGCAAGAGCCTTACCTCGTTGCAGTAATTCAATGGAAATATTATCCGGTGAACGCACAAAGGCCATATGACCGTCTCTAGGCGGACGATTGATAACCACACCGGCATCACTTAGTTTCTGACATAAACCATAAATGTCATCAACCAAAAACGCTAGGTGTCCGAAGTTTCTGCCACCAGTGTAAGTTTCTGGATCCCAATTATAAGTCAGTTCCACTAAAGGAGCGTCATCTTTCTCTGCACGCTCTGCGTCTTCGGGAGCGGCTAAATAAACCAAAGTAAACCGACCTTTCTCATTTTCGATTCGCTTGCTTTCTTGCAAACCTAATTGCTCACAATAGAATTTTAAAGATGCATCTAAGTCTGCGACTCGCACCATAGTATGTAGAAATTGCATGAAAAACTTGCCTCTTGGGTAACGTTAAGCTTGTGTTTAATAACACCAATCTAGACAATATTGTCATTATTAACCGGCACCTCTAGTATGGTGGGTGATTTTAATTATTCAATCCTTTAGAGGGGTTGTTGCAAAGAAAATGGCAGTTTTAAACTCGCGCCTGTTTTAGCTGGATTACCGATCATTTCGTCATAAGGCGAGTCATGCACCATAACTGCCTGCAACACATCAATATCTGCAAAAGCCTCGCGAACTTGTTGAGTACTATTAAAACGCATTAATTCGTTGCCGTTGTATAACATGCCTTGCTCATTACCAATCCGTAATTTAAGTAAATAAATACTCATTTCAAACGATTGTAATTCAAGTTCATCTATACTTTGGTTTTGGCTTATCAATTGTTGATATTCGAATTTCATCTGCACTTCTCGACTAATGACAACTCTAGCGTGGTTTAGGATATATACGTTTAATCAGCAGATTTAGTTCATAGTCGCGAATAACGCTCAGTCGACTCTACAATTGATTGAACAACAAGCCCTTGTTTTTGATTGTTATATCCCAATCAAAATAGTAGAAACAAATAGTGACATGAGATTTGGAAGTAGTAGTATCTAAGAAGTGTTTATCTTTATCTGTATTTTTTAGTAAATGTCTGCCACTTAAAAGGAAGGCAATTACTTTAGCCGCTGAACAAATTGGCTGAAATAGATAAACAATTTACAGACTATTATTAAAAAAATTCAACGATTTGCTTCCTAGCTTGTCATAATATTATCTAGTTGCGTGTAATTTAGGAAAGAAAATGACTGACGAATCAAACCCCAAATCCATTAAGCCGCACATTATTCTAGCTGTGATTGTGATCTGTGTTGCAGTCATAGGTTATTTTGCTTTAAGCGGCAGTAATGAAACCGAAGAAGTCCCTGAGCCGATAATTGAAGCTCCCATTCCAGATCCAATCATTGACGAAAATGAGCAACAGCAATTCGACGAGTACGCTGTAGAAGACGAAGCTGAAATGATCGAAGAAGAACCTGTGCTTGTGGATTTACCGCCACCTGAACCGATTCCAGAGCCACTCGATACCAGCGATGCAGCGGTTAAAACATCGATTATTAGTTTAGCCAATTATGAAGCTGCGGCGAGTTTACTGGTAAATGATGACTTGCTTAGACGTTTTGTGGTTATGACCGAAAACGCTGCCAATCATAATATTGCGACTAATCATCAAGTAATAGTGCCGCCGGAACAAAAGTTTCGGGTGTATGAGCAATCTGATAAAAGTTTTATCGATGCAGCCAGTTTCAAACGGTACACGCCCTATGTAGAAACCTTAGATTCTATGGATACAGATTCGTTGATATCACTATACGAAACCTATAAACCGTCAATTACAGATATTTACGCTGAAATTGGCGACCCTGATGACGACTTTACCTTTGTATTAATGGATGCAATCAATCATCTGCTGGATACCCCAGAAGTACCTGTGCCCATCGAAGTTTATACTGATAGTGTGATGTACAAGTTTGCCGATGACCGTTTAGAAAGTTTGACCGCCGTGCAGAAGCAACTGCTGCGCACAGGACCAGAAAACATGCGTCGCATCAAAGCAAAATTGCGCGAAGTCAGAGATGCGTTGCAATAACAGCAATTCCACTAGGATGATTAAGGCTAGTATCTAATGGACTTATCTAAGCTACAAAGCCAACTTGCTCAGCAGCAGGGCAAAATACCGCCAGTAGAAAAGTGGAATCCAGATTTTTGTGGTGATATTGATATTCACATCAAGCATGATGGTAGCTGGTTTTATATGGGCACGCCCATTGGACGTAAACCACTAGTGAAATTGTTTGCTAGTGTTTTACGCAAAGACCAAGACGAATATTTCTTGGTCACGCCCGTGGAAAAAGTACGCATTAAAGTCGATGACGTGCCCTTCATTATCACTCAGTGGGACAAACAAGACGATTTACTCACCTTTAGCACACAAACTGACGATAGTTTTGTGGTCAGCACCGACAACCCAGTTGAAATACGCCAAGACGCAACGACTCAAGCAATGCTTCCTTATGTCAAAGTAAGACGTAACCTTTGGGCTCGCCTACATCAAAACGTATATTACCAACTTATCGAAATAGCCGAAGAAGTGGCCATAGATGGCAAGCAACAATTGCAACTTAGCAGCGGCGAATACACCTTTACTTTAGGCACATTTTAAACAAAAGTTTACAGTTGTTTAAGACGCTATTTTTGACCTGCTAAACAAATTAACCTAATGTTGATAACTCTTACAATATTGGCAGGGACTCCTTGATGATTAGCCGTAAATCTTTATTTTTAAAAACATCTTTTCTACTTATTACCACCGCGATACTGAACGTTAGCCATGCCGCAACCATTATTCATGCTGGCAAGCTGATTGCTGCGGATAATAACGACGTTCAAAACAAAGTATCAGTGATTGTTGAAGGTAATAAAATTAGCCGCATCGAAAAAGGCTTCACCCCAGCAGGTGATAATGATGAAATCATAGATCTTTCAGAGTACACGCTAATGCCCGGCTTGATGGACATGCATACCCATATCAGCAGTCAATTTGAAGGCCCTAGTACCTACATGGAACCCTTTGTTTTAAACGAAGCGGATTTTGCGATTAAAGCCGTGGTCTATGCCAAGAAAACCCTAGATGCAGGTTTTACTACCGTACGTAATTTAGGAGACGGTTACAATGAAACCGTAGCACTGCGTAAAGCCATCAATAGTGGCAAAGTCCCCGGTCCCAGGATATTCACCGCAGGTCAGGCGATCGCCACTACTGGTGGACACGCCGATTCGACCAATGGGCAAGCAAAAATAATTCGTCGCGATCTCGGCCCAGAAGAAGGTGTTATCAATGGTGTAGCAGAAGCCAGAAAAGCGGTTAGACAGCGCTATAAAGACGGTGCAGACTTGATTAAGATTACTGCCACCGGTGGCGTTTTATCAGTGGCTAAAAGTGGCCAAAACCCACAATTTATGGATGATGAACTACAAGCAATTGTCGACACAGCAAAAGACTATGGCATGACAGTCGCCGTGCATGCCCACGGCAAAGAAGGTATGCGCCGCGCTATTTTGGCAGGTGTTTCGTCCATCGAGCACGGTACTTACATGGATAAAGAAATCTTCAAACTGATGAAGAAACACGATATTTATTATGTACCTACTATTATGGCTGGAAATTGGGTGGCAGAAAAAGCCAAAATTGACGGTTTCTTTCCTGATTTGGTGCGTCCTAAAGCCGCTAAAATAGGTCCACTAATTAAGGCAACCCTTGCAAACGCATATAAATCAGGGGTCAACATTGCTTTTGGAACAGACTCTGGGGTTTCGGCCCATGGTGATAATGGACTTGAGTTTGTGCTTATGGTCGATGCTGGAATGAAGCCCATAGAAGTAATTCGAAGCGCGACCTATCATGGCGCGAAGTTGCTCAATGAATTAGACACCTTAGGCACGATAGAAGCAGGTAAGTTTGCTGATATGGTTGCCGTACATGGTGATCCGTTAAATGACATAAAAGAGATGCAAGATATCGATTTTGTTATGAAAAACGGGGAAGTTTTTGTACATAAACAGTAATCTCGGGCATCTTTTTCAATCTTCTGGAATGAAATTTGGTTATGCTCGGGTCTCTAATTATAAGTAACAATAAAACCGTAAACCACTAAGTAATCAAACATATACATGGAGAAAAGAATGAAATTACGTTCAACAGCTATTGCTTTGCTTACCACCCTTGGGTTAACTGCAAGCCTACCTTCTATGGCAGCGCATCACGAAGTTGGTGATTTAATCAAGACAGCCATGAAGTCAGATATACGGACCGAAGCTGAGATAAAGCGAGATCGCAACAGAAAGCCTGTTGAAACATTAGAGTTTTTCGGTCTTGAAGCTGATATGCGTATTCTTGAATTGTTGCCTGGCGGCGGTTGGTATACAAAAATACTTGCGCCAGTAGTACGTGACAAAGGCGAATATTATGCTGCGATTGGGACTGGCAATATTAAAGAGTCCCTTAGTAATCAGCCTGGTTTCGACAAAATGAACATTGTCGCTGAAGAAGCAAAACTGTATCGTAAAGACGGGGCACGGTTCTATTCATTAGATTTAGATTCGTTCGGCGTGAAAGATCTCGATATGGTATTGACCTTCAGAAATTACCACAACTTCTCTGAAGAAGGCCGTAAAGCTATGAACGTTGCCGCATTTGAAGCACTGAAGCCAGGTGGTATTTATGCGGTTGTCGATCATACTGCACGACACATGGAGCCAGCAAACAGTTCAAATGGTAGACGTGTTGACCCAGTTTTAGCCATCAAAGAAATTATCGAAGCTGGGTTTGAATTTGTTGATTACAGCGACCTTCACTACCGCGAAGACGATGAACTAGAATATGAAGTAGGTGCAAAATCAGTAACCGGTAATACCGACCGCTGGACGATTAAATTCCGCAAACCAGAATAATTTCAGCACCAATATCAAAAATGCAATATCTGTTGTAGGCGGGTGTTTTAACTCCGTGCAATTGTGCGATCTCCCATGGCCTAAAGGCCGTGCTACGGGAGCAATGTCTCTTGTAGGCGGGTGTTTTAACCCCGTGCAATTGTGCGACCTTCCATGGCCTAAAGGCCATGCTACGGGAGCAATGGCTCTTGTAGGCGGGTGCTTTAGCGCCGGGCAATTGTGCGATCTCCCATGGCCTAAAGGCCATGCTAGGGGAGCAATGTCTCTTGTAGGCGGGTGTTTTAACCCCGTGCAATTGTGCGATCTCCCATGGCCTAAAGGCCGTGCTACGGGGAATGTCTCTTGTAGGCGGGTGTTTTAACCCCGCGCAATTGTGCGATACTCCATGGCCTAAAGGCCGTGCTAAGGGGAATGTCTCTTGTAGGCGGGTGTTTTAACCTCGTGCAATTGTGCGATCTCCCATGGCCTAAAGGCCGTGCTACGGGGAATGTCTCTTGTAGGCGGGTGTTTTAACCCCGCGCAATTGTGCGATACTCCATGGCCTAAAGGCCGTGCTAAGGGGAATGTCTCTTGTAGGCGGGTGTTTTAACCTCGTGCAATTGTGCGATATTCCATGGCCTAAAGGCCGTGCTACGGGAGTTACACGCCTTTACGGATGAGATAAATATAGGGGGCGGATTCGGTATGGGAACACACTAATGTATGCCCCATGAATCGACAAAAACTCGGCATGTCGCGAGTTGTCGAATGGTCATCAGCTATCACACTTAATGACTCACCTTCTTGCATATTGCGGACCTTCATACGAACCATCATTACCGGCTCTGGACATCTAAGCCCCAGCGCATCAAGATGATAATCAGCGGCAAACTGCTCCGGAATCGTAAAATCAGATCCCATAGTCCTGCCGATATTGTTCGATGTTAGCCAAATGTTCCGCCATTTCAGGCTTCAGTTTTAAGTACTCAACTAAATCACCGAGATTAATAATAGACACAACTTGCGTACCAAAATCACGCTCGACTTCTTGAATAGCTGACAGCTCACCTTTGCCTTTTTCTTGGCGATCCAAAGCGATTAACACACCAGCAAGCGTTGCGCCGTGGGCATCAATAAGTTGCATTGATTCACGGATAGCCGTACCTGCGGTGATCACATCATCCACCAGCATGATTTTGCCGTTAAGAGGACTGCCCACCAAAGTACCACCTTCACCATGAGCTTTGGCTTCTTTACGATTAAAGCAATAAGGTGTATCGATGTTATGTTTGTCAGCTAATGCAACCGCCGTAGTGGTCGCAATAGG
Organism: Alteromonas sp. M12; assembly: GCF_037478005.1. Classification (NCBI taxonomy): domain Bacteria; kingdom Pseudomonadati; phylum Pseudomonadota; class Gammaproteobacteria; order Alteromonadales; family Alteromonadaceae; genus Alteromonas; species Alteromonas sp. M12. Next base: position 4,869,135 of record NZ_CP144164.1, read on the forward strand.
AATGCCTTTATAAGCTGGACCAAACAACACATCGAATTCAATGCCAGAGTCAATTAATGCCTGTGCATAAAATTGCCCAAGTTTAGCCAAGTCATTGCCGGTATTGAATAAACCAGCATTGAAAAAATAAGGGCTCAATCGCCCTGATTTCAATGTAAATTCACCAAATTTCAATACATTGCGAGCTAAGGCAAATTCAATAAATGCTTTTTGATAATCTTGCATATCTTTTTATAAACCCGTTCTAGTTTAACGAACTTTTTTGAACATCGAACAACTCACGCAGACCATGTTTAGCTAATTCAAGCATCTCGCTCATTTCGTCAAAGCTAAACGGTTCGCCTTCGGCAGTACCTTGAACTTCAATTAATTTGCCAGTTTCAGTCATCACCACGTTCATGTCGGTTTCAGCGTCAGAGTCTTCCAAGTACTCTAAATCAGCGATAGCGTTACCTTTATAAACACCCACTGATAATGCGGCAATCATAAACTTAAGCGGATTCGCTTTTAAAATACCTTTGCTGCGCATATAAGTTAAAGCATCAACTAGAGCAACACATGCACCGGTAATAGACGCGGTACGAGTGCCACCATCAGCCTGAATAACGTCGCAATCTAGGGTAATCGTATTCTCACCCAATAATTTTAAATCAACCGCTGCGCGTAAAGAGCGAGCAATTAAACGTTGAATCTCTAAAGTACGTCCACCTTGCTTGCCACGAGCCGCTTCACGACCTGAGCGAGTATGGGTAGAGCGCGGAAGCATGCTGTACTCAGCAGTGATCCAACCTTTACCTTGGCCTTTCATAAAGCGCGGCACGCCTTCTTCAACGGTAGCGTTACAGATAACTTTGGTATTACCAAATTCAACCAACACCGAACCTTCAGCATGACAGGTAAACTGGCGAGTTATAGTAACAGGACGGATTTGACTGGCAGTTCTTCCACTTGGACGCATTTTTAAACTCCTAATTGATATGGCGCAGGATTATAACGTAACTCAACCAAATGTTGCAGTTAGCGACGAAATAAATCCCAAACTTGTACAAAGCGGCTTTAACCCGTCGATATTCTAGGTCAAATCCCATGGCCTAAAGACCATGCTACAAAATAAATTTACCATCCCTCCCTGTAAGAGGCGGCTTTAACCCGCCGATATGCTAGGTCAAATCCCATGGCCTAAAGACCATGCTACAAGATAAATTTACCATCCTACCCTGTAGGAGGCTGCTTTAGCCACTCGACATTCCACAGCAAATCCCGTGGCCTAAAGACCATGCTACAAGATAAATTTACCATCCTACCCTGTAGGAGGCTGCTTTAGCCCCTCAATATTCCACAGCAAATCCCATGGCCTAAAGACCATGCTACAAAATAAATTTACCATCCCTCCCTGTAGGAGGCGGCTTTAACCCCTCAACATTTCAGCGCAAATCCCGTGGCCTAAAGGCTAAGCTGCGAATAACAAAAACCACTGCGAATTTTGTTAATAACGCGTAAACTATGCCAGCATTCAAATTTAAATTATTGAGGAATACCCATGATATATAGCATGACAGCATTTGCCCGCAACGAAATAAAAGCAGAATGGGGCACCGCAATATGGGAAATTCGCTCGGTTAATCAACGCTACCTAGAAACCTTTTTCCGCCTTCCAGAGCAGTTTCGCTCACTCGAACCAATGTTAAGAGAACGTTTTAGAAAACGTCTTCAACGGGGCAAAGTAGAATGTGCATTACGCTATATTCCCAACGATGCAGCAGCAGGCGAGCTAAGTCTTAATGAAGATCTTGCCAAACAGCTACTAAAAGCCGCCGACTGGGTACAATCTCACGGCCAATCAAGCGGCGTAAACCCCGTCGATATCCTGCGCTGGCCTGGCGTTATTGCCACGGTGGAAACCGATATGGACAGCATTCAAACCGACATAATGAAAGGCTTTGACGACACTCTCAACGACTTCATCCAAGCTCGCGCGGCAGAAGGTGTTAACTTAAAAGAAATGATTGAACAACGCCTTGCAGGAATACAAGAACAAGTCAAAATCGTGAGCGCCAGAATGCCAGAAATCATCACATGGCAAAAAGAGCGACTATTAAGCCGCTTCGAAGAAGCAAAAATCGAACTTGAAGCGGGCAGAGTAGAACAAGAGATGATCATGCTTGCACAAAAGGTCGACGTCGCCGAAGAACTCGACCGACTCAACTCCCATATTGGCGAAACTCACAACATCCTCAATAAAGGCGGCGCATGCGGCCGAAGACTCGACTTCATGATGCAAGAATTCAATCGCGAATCAAACACCCTAGGCTCAAAATCTATTCACGCCGACATCACCCAATCAGCGGTAGAGCTAAAAGTGTTAATTGAGCAAATGCGCGAGCAAATTCAGAATATCGAGTAATCGTTAACTAAGATTAAAATAGATTTTTTAATATTAATCAATAATTAACGGTGCATTATTGCTTTAAGGCAATCTAATTTAATCCAGTTAAATTAAAATTAAAGTATGACAGACGTTAAACTTGGATATAGGGTTTGACTATCTGTCATACTTTTGGTCAATCATATTGAATTCATCAAATAAACATTTCGAAATAGTAAGTAAAATCAAATCAGGCAAAATTAATGATGCGACTATAAAAGCGTTATTAATTACTGGCATTGAGAGCTTCACCCATAAATTTCCAGACATTTGTCTCTAGCTTTTCTATTTCTTTCATAAACATTGACTGAAATAGTAGCCTTAGTGCCTTCAAAGTATTTCAAAGGTTCTTGAATTTCATCAGGGTAATAGAAATTTTCATTTTTAGATATTATTGGCTTCCATATGATTTCGACAGGAGAGCTATCTTTATATGTTTCAGTCAAGACTTGCCCACCGTAAGTAAACTTTTTTCTTGAGTCATTACGGTAAAAAATACAAACGTTAGCATTATGAGATAATAAGCTTTGTATACTGGGGTGTATGAGCTTCGAACCACCTTTACCATACCACTTAAACTTATTACCTATTTTTTCATTTTTGTAATTATGTCCAGTGCGGCCAGTAGCACCAATATTCACAAACAAATACCATATATTATTACACTGTGTATAGCCAGTGTCCCAGTTACCTCTTTGCTTTTCGATTGGTTCACATAACAACTTATATATATCTTTCTTAGAGTATTCTTAATCCAATTTGAAATATTAATCATGAGACATGACATTACCCTAAAGTTGCTTTTGTCTTAACCATTCAAATGAATCACTCCCCACTCTAGATATTTGAGCAGCCAAATTATTAACAATGTCTTGAGTTATAAGTTGTTTAAGCTCGCCATACCATTCAAAGCGAGTGTTATTGGAATTTTCGACGAAAAAATATTGACGCTCTTCTAAAGATGATAAAACAACCTTACTATCAGTATCTGGTAAAAAATCTAACGTTCGTACAGTAGTTGCTTTACAAGAAATAAAAAGCTTTAAGTGCTCATTGTTTGCTTTCTTTATTACATGTGTAAACTTTCCTTTCTTCTCCGTAACCTCAGAAATTTGCAAAAATGTAAAGCTTGTAGTGCTTTGTAAGCGAACACTGTCACATAAAGGCTGAATACATATATAATATTCACTTGTCTCTTCATTTTTTACTATTGTTCCCTGCTTCAATGAGGGTGCTCTACATAACAAAATTTCCTGGGAGCGTCTTGTATTTTCAATTGAACATAAGTCCAGCAAAGGCTTTTCCGAGGGTTCATTTATTGACAATTGAATTGCTTCTCTTTCAAAACGCTCTATAGGTTTAAGCGTTTGATGTTTAACTTGTATTGCATTATTAATATTTAGAATAGGGTCAATCTTTTCTTGGTCTGATTCACCAGCCAACAATCTTTTAGCTTTTGGACTAGCTACGATGTTTTTTTGACTGGCTTCCATACCTATTTCTTTTAGGGTCTCTTTTAAATCTTCGGCTAATAAAAGCCGCTTCATCTGTGTTCGATCGAAGGTTAGTTTCTCCTCATCAGATAACTCCAAGAAAAATGATTTTTTAAGGTCATCTACTTCAATAAAATCAGGCCAAGCATTTATGATCTTTTTAGATAGACTACCTTTAACTTTTTCATTTATCTGTAAACTTGATTTAAGCTCTTCAGAAATTAATTCAACAGCGTAGTCGAACGCAACGTCATGAGCTTGCTCTCTCATTTTAGGTGATGAGATCAAACCTAAAATATGGGATACATATGCAGGATCAAGAGTGCTATTAAACTTATGTAAAAGATTATGTGTATTATCACGAATTGATGCTATCGAAGACACGACAGCGTTCGACAATAATCCAGTCGTAAGATTAGCAAAAGAATTAATCAAAAAATCACATAACTCAACCTCTTGTTTATCAGCCTTATTAACCACCTCAATTTTCCAATGAGTTAGCTCGGGTAACTCAAACGTAATAGTCCTTTCTTCTAATTTTGAGTGTAAGCCAACAAGTGATTTTACAAGTATATCAGCAACATCTTTAGCATTCTCAGCTGTATATATGCAAATCAATCGAGTTCTTCCACCTTCAGCAATATCAATCTCAGATATTTTAAGTGTTGTATCTATTGCAAATTTTCCATCAGGGCCAGCTTTTTCCATTTGCCAATCTAATATAGTGATATCTGCATTCTTAGAGGTATTTACGACTGCTTGCAATGAAGAATCGACGTCACCTTCAGGGGAAAAACCACCACATATAATTCCTTTACTTGCAAATTCGTGAGATAAATCTTGATAATATAGCTCATGAGAAAGAGCTGTGGTTGCTTGCTGTTTGTCATCATCAGCTTCAAACTCACCAAAACCAGTATCATCAGGCTCAGCTAATTTTTCATCATCAAAAGCAGGTCTTGCTTTAAATCTAATGTTGTCATCAACGGCAACTACCGATTGTAAAAAGTGCTGTGCAATCATTTTTGAGTTTTCTTTAAAACTTAACACTGGTGTCATCCCTTACGCCTCTGCATTGATTAAATCTTGTTCTAGTTTGGGTGTTATAGTAAAGCTAGCACCTTCATTGGGGTTATATGGTGCTAAAGATATTTCAAATCCCTCATCTTCTAGTGTCTTTCTTACCACGTATAAACCCATTCCTCGTCCGCCAGCCTTTCGAGAAAAAGCAAATTCGAACACATTTTCTTTATCTATGGTAGGAATACCAGGCCCTGAATCTTTAATAATAAAACCAGTATTAGTAGCATCTAACGTAATCACCTTTTCTCCACTAGCTTTGCCGAGCCAAAAAATAGAGTTATCGATTAGGTTTATGATTGCGGGGTATATGGTAGAGGTAAATCCTATAATGCTTTGCTCTAGAAACTTATCGGTTACCTTTAATTGAATTTTTTCATTGGCTAAACGATCCCAGAAAACACTATTAACAAAATCTGATACCGCTTTACCTGTAATCGTTACTTTCTTTCTAGTTAATCTTCTAGTGAGTGGTGTGAACACTTTTAGGTAACCTTCAAGGTGCTCAAAACCGCTCCGAATATCTTGGTATATCAAATTGAGCTTTTCATTTTTACTTGCCCAAGGTTGCATTTCTTTCAATGCTCGCCTTATCCCTAACACATTCCCGCTAAACTCATGGTGTATAATTCCAATCGCCATACCTAAATGTACCATTTCAGAATTTTGATCATTTACTTCTTTTAGATGTTCATATTCCGACTCAATAACTTCAGTAAGTTTATTTCCTGATATTGAATTTTGCTCATTACCTTCTCTGATTGTCTGTATTTGATCAGCTATATGCTCTACTTTTTCAAGAACCATATTTGCAGTTTCAGTTATTTTCCCTTCAAGAGAGGCTTTCAGCTCATATAACTCATCTGTTGATTTTTCGTTAAAGCTTACAGAAGAAAAATCATGCTTCACCTGTTCTAAGTTTTCTTTGGCTATCGCTCTATTCTTAGATATTTCACTCTTTGCCCAGCCTTCTAATTCTTCTAATACTTTATTAGCTTTGTTATAAACTGCATTAAGTTGTTTTTGTTGATATTCAGTTTGCGAGTCGATTGAGTCACTGAAACGCCTACGCATCCCTGTTCGGTTTCCAAATTTATCTTCAAACTCTACCAAACGCTTTTCAGTTTTTGCCTTTAACTCATTAATATTGCTTTGGATTTTATCTTTTTTAACTTTATACATATCGCACAGGTCTGTTAGCGCTTTACCAAACCCTACTCCTGCTGGAAACGTAATATTTAGATTATTTACTAATGGTTTTAGTCCATTTGATAAGATTTCTTGAACTTCAAAAATAAAATCATCGACAGACTCAAATTGCCCATCAAAATCTTTAAATTTATAATTAATTTTCTCAGATATACTTGTTAATCGACTGCTCCAATAGTCATTATCGTAACGTTTGAAAAACACTTCTAGTTGCTCTTGCAGCCTTTTTTTCTTGGTGCTTGTAAGGTTTTCTCGCTTTTTAAGTAAGTCATATGCTTCTTGATGTCTTGACCTTATGTGTACAAATTGTTCTGATAGGTCACCTTTTTCATTAAAAAAATCGCGTGCTGCTTGTATAAAGAAGTTCTCTAAAATTGATTTGAATTGTTTATAAGCCTTATTTTCTATAAACCCTTCTCGGCCAGCTTTCTCGTGTAATGCATAATTGTATTCTTTAGTTAGCTCGACGCTTCCAAGCATCCTACGATAGGAAAAGAAAGCTTGACCAGTCTTACTTCTTCTTTGCTCAATGTGTAAAAAATCAACATCTGAATCACCATAAGGAAGAACGCGAATTCCATCTCTATAAATGTACAACCCACCGATTTTGTTGGTTTTATGGTAAATTTCTTGCCATAAGACATTTGGTAATTTTGATTCTCTGGCAGTTCCCATAATGACAGCCAAATTAATTTTAAAATGTCCACAAGATACAGGCTTGTTAAGTCCTTCAGGCCAAGACAATACATATTCTCTTTTTTCTTCACCATAGATAGTTACTGTACCTGTAAACTGACCAAATTCGTTGAATGAGCCTTTGATATGATGGTCAGATTGCTCAAATTCCTGTGGAGTAAAAAAGATTGATTCACTTATTCTATCGACGACTGAGCCATCTGCTGTGTGGTCTCTAAAACGAGCCAAAATAGGTGGTTTATTATCTTTGTCCATTGTATTGGTAAAACCAAGCAAAGCTTTTTCTAAACGAGATGCTTGGTCTGTCGCAGCTCTTGCAGCTGAGTCGCCTTCAACCTCTTCATTTAAGATCTCATCTACTGGGGATATGACAAAGTGAGTTCCAAAACCGTCTTCATCTAAATAGAGCTTTCGAGTTGATGTGATACCATCACTTTCTAATTGGTCATCGACTTTAGCATCAAAAGCTTTCAAGTTTCGATACCAGACTTCAGGATTGAATTCAAAGGAGTCGATCTGATGAACAACAGCGTCAATTTTATCTTGAGATATTTTATTATTTAATGATTTTACATTGTCTTTTGCTTGTGATAACAAATTTAAAAACTGGTCATTTGTTATCATTTGATTATTTCTAATTTCAATTAAAGGGATGTCTATATCGCTTAAATCTAGAGCAGGAAGTGAAAATAAAGTCCAATTTATAAAGCTCGCAACTAGGGCTGATAAACCATCCTCTCTTTTTGCCCTAGTCAAAACTAGTACCTGAGGACCTATAGCAGCAATTGATAGTCGGCCTATACCTTTCTCGCCCATAACAGGACGAAGGGCTTTCGACATGTTTGTTGCAGGTAAAGCAATGCTATTTTCATCAACAAACTTGCTGTCTGTGCCTATTGTTAGCCATCGCTCTTCAAATTCATCACGAGTCATCCCAAGACCATCGTCTCGAAGAATTAAAAGGTTCCTTTTACGTATGTAATCGACTTCTACATTGTCTGCATACGCATCATGTGCATTCTTAAATAATTCGCTTAAAGCTGTTGGAATACCTGCTATTTGCTGCCTTCCTAACATATCCAAAGCTCTTGCTTTTGTTTTAATCTGAGCCATTACTCTTGTCCTTCCTGAACGCGATTAAAATGATTTAAAATTGCTAAACCAAAATTTCTAGCCAACTCGCAGGGTACGGCATTTCCTATTTGTTTAGCCATGGAAGTAAGTGTACCTGAAAAAATATAGTCGCTTGGAAATGTTTGAAGGTTTGCAGCTTCCCTCATGCTTATTGGCCTATTTTGATTTACATCTGGATGACCAAATCTACCATTAGAGTAACCATTACATCTTGTAGTTAGTGTAGGTGATGGTTTGTCCCAACTCATCCTCCCATATGTGTCGTAGTGCCCGTCATAATCTTTATGAGCTTTATTTATCAACCTGGTGGGCCAATTCCTTCTATCGCCCCCTTCAGGTGTCAAACTAATTCGTTCAAGATTGATAGAATCTAAATTAGAGCATCTATGAACTGGATCTTCGCCAGATACTTCTCCCGCGCGAAGTGGTGGTAGCATAAAAATTGCGTCTCTGACTGTAACGTATGGGATACCATTTACACCGTGTGTTTTCTCTGGTTCCTCTATTCTTCCGAGTCTACTTGCTAATAGAACCAACCTTTTTCTTTTTTGTGGAACGCCGTATTCTTCGGACTTTGCGATAAATTTTAAGTGTTGGTAGCCGTTTTTTGACAAGAAAGATAGAAAGCGACAGAATGGCCCTTCGACATTAGGGTTAACATTTTGCATTCCTGGTACATTTTCAAGCAATATATATTCAGGATTAAAGGCTAATATAAACCGATGTGTTTCATCTAAAAGAGTTCTTCTAATATCAGCATCAGACTTTTTATTGTTTTGATTGGAAAATGGCTGGCAAGGAGCACATGTACATATTAACAAAGGCTCTTCGGTTATATTGGGAACTTTAGTCACAATATCTTCAACTGTTATATTTCTAACATCATCTAAAATAAACTGAGCGTTTGGGAAATTGGCTTTATAAGTCGAAGCAGCATTCGGTTCGAAATCTATCCCTAACGAGATATTACAACCAGCCTGTTCTAATCCTTTGCTTGCCCCGCCGCAGCCACTAAAAAAGTCAATTACATTCAACGTTTATACTCAAAAAACTATAATTATTCTCGTGTATATGGTATCAGGTTGGTATCGTACCGTCACTAGTGGGTCGATGCTACGATAACAAGATTGTCTCAGCTTCAAGACATTCCTCGCTATGATCTTATGTAGCTAACAAAAAGCAAGTTCATACTCTTTTTGCTTTTCTAAATTAAGTAATGATATTTGGTCATTTGTTAAATATTCTATTGCTAGTTTAGGACGATTATCCCGCGACATTTGTGCTGCTAATGCTTCACGTAGTCCTATCTCAATAGGGGCATGCTCAAAGTCAGACGGAATTAATTCTGAAAGCTCTTCTGCGTTAGCAAAAATATGAGCCTTGACTTTATGCCTTGAGCAAGCAACATAGCTGTGTGCACGATCCAAATATTGGGTGTAAAAGACAAACACATCACCATCGATTGTTAAGCCTTGAGAACTATAGACTGTTTGAGCATAGGCTTGAGTTAAATAGGCGTGGCCATCTTCGTTGCAGTAATCTGAGATCATGAACTGAGTATGTCTACCTGAGTCCAAAGCAACTCGAATCCAAATGTCACCATCTTCCATAAGCTGGATTTTAGTTACTGTTCCCAAATCACCGTTTGTTATATCTCGGTCGCTTACAGTGCCTTTAACATCGACATTTTCTTGCCCTACAACGCCTTCGCGTTTGCAATTCGTGGCGCATACGACGATTTAACTGAAGAACATCATTCCAACTTTGCGCAATAACCATCGATTTTTTATCTGTGACGAGTCGGTTTTATCCGATCACATATAATAAGCTAAAAACCATTAGACATATCACCCCGAAGACAACAGAACAATTTTTAACTTCCGTTCTTATTACTCTAGAAAATAGAGTATTTATTCGTGGCCTCTCATTGCAATTGTCAATGATTGAAAGTGACCAGAAACCTAAGATATGGTTTCCAAATTTGACGAGAGTAATAGCCCGACATGAAGCCGTTGAGATTGTAAACGAACACGACTTTCACCCAGGTCCGAACTTCAGTGAGTTTAAAAAGAATGAATTGAGAGATAGGCTTTATAAAAGGTTTCAACACCTAAAAGAACTGGGTAGCAAAGGCAAACAAAAACAGCTTGCTATTGAATTCGGATTATCTGAACAGCGAATATCGAAATTATTAAAAGAACTTAAGAACAAAGGTATTACATAAAGGATGACATAAATTTATTGATTTAATATTATTTTATTAAAATCATATATATATTAAGCTTGTATATATTCAGATCCAGAATATCGAGTAGGAAATCATAAGGTATCGCTAAGTCCCACACAGCCTTAAAGGGTGCGGGACGCAGTGGGACTTCGTTAGTTAATTGAATTTTACCTCTAACGAAGTCTCTAGTTAAATCATACCGTTGCAATGTGGAATAAGACTGCTAAATTGGCCGTTGGATAGAATCGTTAATTACTTGAACTACATTGAATCAAACGATGCTTTATTTTTTCTCTCTACTCTCAAGAGGATAACGAGATTAAGTCTTTATATGTGATGGCATCGACACATGAAATTGATATGTCGATCGGATCGACATGAACTGCTCAGATCTAGACTCGCTCTACCTCGAATTTTTAGCCATTTGATGGTTGACAGCTTAAAACCGGAGAAAAAGCGAAACTAAAACTTCATTTTTATAATGATATTGAAAATATAGTTTCACTATGAATGCTACCTGTTCAAGAACAAAACAAACTAAACAACACTTTTATGCGCATATAAATGTAAAACTCCACACTTTTCTGCGCGTAAAAATGTAAAATAGGTTATAGTATAGGCTGTTAACAATCTTAATTGGCAGGAAATGACAATGCAGCGTCACTTACTCAACGCCCTAATTGCATGGAAAAACCAACCTGTGCGCAAGCCATTATTGATCGATGGCGCAAGACAAACGGGTAAAACCTATCTGCTGCAGGAGTTGTTTGGAAACACCTTTACCAACATCCTTCGTATCGACTTTCTTGAAAATCCTGCCTACAAAGAAGCGTTCGATGGCTCACTGTCACCTGACGAGCTACTAATGAACATTGAACTGTTGACCAATCGGGCGTTCAACCCAGAAACGGACCTGCTGATCTTAGATGAAATTGGCGAATGTGAACGCGCCGTTACCTCACTAAAGTTTTTTGCTGAAAAAGCACCTTCCTATTTTGTCGCGGCCAGCGGCTCGAATATTGGTTTGCTCAACACCTTCCCTGTTGGCAAGGTAGAACAATACAATTTACGACCACTGACCTTCCAAGAATTTATTTATGCATCAAACGAGCAAGCGCTGATCAAAGCGTTTGATAGTCAAGCAAGCACACCTGCTGTGCACACTAAATTGATGGATAAACTAACAGACTACTTTTTTACGGGTGGTATGCCGGAAGCAGTTTCTGCTTGGTATCAGTTTAAGGATTCAAGCATTCTAGAGCGTGTTGAAAGAGTCAGTAAGATTCATGCCGATTTAGTTGAAGGTTATCGTCGCGATTTTGGTAAATACGCGGGCAAGGTCGATGCCACAATAATTGAATCGGTGTTTAATAGCATTCCAGCGCAGTTATCACTTGTGAGCGATGAGTCCGTTAAACGCTTCAAATTTAAACATGTTCTTGAGCGTAAATCTCGTTATAGCGATTTTGAAACCGCAATCCATTGGCTTAACAGTTGCCGCTTAGCCTTGCCAAACTATCCTATTGAAGGATTGCCGAAATCACCTCTTGCGGCCTATAAAAAAGAGAATATGGTTAAGCTGTTTATGTTTGATGTGGGCATGCTCAATCATATGCTGGGCAGTAGTTATAAAGAGATTAAGCAACAAAACTATGAATATAAAGGATATGTGGCAGAAAACTTTGTGCAGCAAGAGCTCACTGCCATTGGTGTTGAACCAAGTTATTCATGGAATGACGCCCGCGCCGAAATCGAATTTATTTTGGCAACAGATGAAGGAGATATCATCCCTGTAGAAGTAAAAAGTGGCAAACGTACAAGAGCAAAATCGCTGGCATCCTACGTTGAAAAATGTGCACCAAGTAAAACCTTTAAGTTAACTGGCACACAAGGCTCATCAGCGTTAGAACAAACCAATATCGTGATGCCCTTGTATTTCACCCAGTATTTACCACAGAGATGGTAAAAGCGCTTTGCCTATAATCTCGAGATCTAACTTTCGATATTCAGCTTTATCAGGCGTGGACACCATTGCGAATGCCCATTGCACACTGTCTGCAGTATTTTCTGTCTTATAAGGTTTTGGAATTCAGCTAACCCCAAAAGAATTTTCAACCCTTGTTTCTAATTCTTTAGCGGATAAATCATTTATGCGAGATTTGATAGAGTTAAATGAATTCGATGTAACGGACTAATATACTTAGATAAAATGAAAGATAGTATACTTTCTAAAACACAAAATTTAGGCTCTCAAACCGCTTTGCATTCGACAATGGAGGTTTAGAGTTGCCAGTGGTTAATAAATAGGGAATACCGTGTCTGAATCAATCAATTCTGAAATACATGATAAATTCATTGGCTGTATGCTTGGCGGGGCTATAGGTGATGCGTTTGGCGCGCCTGTAGAATTCATATCACGAGAACGCATTCTTGCCTTGCATGGCAAAGAAGGCGTCACATCATTGTTACCAGCTTATGGCAAAGTTGGGGCGATTACAGACGATACCCAGATGACCCTTTTTACCGCAGAAGGTTTGTTAAGGGCTTATGTGCGGGGGAAGCATAAAGGCGCGACTTCGTGGTTAGGCTGTATTGGTCATGCATATCAGCGCTGGTTACAAACCCAGTCCCACTCCTCGCCGAGTAATTTAACCGTAAGCAATGACGGACTTCTTTGGCAATACCGAGAGCTCCACGACCAGCGCGCCCCCGGTAACACTTGCCTAAATGCACTCAGCACAGCAGGGGGATTTGAAGAGTTAGCATTCAATGACAGTAAAGGTTGTGGGGGGGTGATGCGTGTTGCGCCTATCGGTTTATTTTGCTGGCGCTTAAAAGACAGTTTTACCCTTGAGGAATGTTTTAAGCTTGGCTGTGATGCCGCACAACTTACTCATGGTCATCCTACTGGCTATTTGGCCGCGGGGGCATTTTCCGCCATCATTTATCAGATATTAGACGGTTACACCTTAGTCGACGCCACACTTTCCGTTATCCCAATACTGAAAGAACAACGCAGCGCTGAAGAAACCATTAATGCCATCGAGCAAGCTCTAAGTCTATCGAAAACACAAAGCGATTATGCAAAAGCGATTCAACAAATGGGTGAAGGATGGATAGCCGAAGAGGCACTCGCCATTTCATTATATTGTGCAATAGTCGCCAATGATTTAAATCATCTGATGAGCATATCCGTAAGCCATGATGGCGACTCTGACTCTACTGGAGCTATCTCTGGCAATTTATGGGGAGCGCTTTATGACGTGACAAGTATTGATCAGCAACTTGTTCAACAGCTGGAGTTATCCGAAATCATCGCAGAGATAGCCAAAGATTTGTTTGAATTTCCAACTTGGGGCATTGGTCCTTATGCGTCAAACCAGAGTTTTGATAATGCCATATGGAATAAATACCCTGGATATTGAACCTTTGCTATTTATATTATCGATTTTATAAAGTCCGTATAAGCGCTACAAAAAAAGCCTATCGTCACGATAGGCTTTTTAAATAACCCAATGTAAGCTTGTTTATGCCTTCATTGGGTGAATAGATTTTATATTCAATCTTACTTTTCTATGACTGCAAATTTACCGTCGGTGTGCACAAATCCCCAGATTGTGTTGCTATCTTTAACATAGCCCCAGTAGCGTTGTTGGCAATTGGACACTTGGAAACCACCTTCTGGGTGTTGGTCTGTGATTCTGTAATAGGTAGAGTAATGGTCAGAATAACCACTCTCGATATAACATTCATCACTAAACGCGGGTACCCATGATTGAGTTGCTTCATCGAAACGGCCGATGGTTAAATCAGTCAAGGGGTATCCTTCAGGCGCGGTCATGACTAATGTCATGGCGTCAGCAAAATCTAAACCATCAGCTAGGTAACGGCCATTCCAGTTAGCGTCATTGCCACTGGGATTACCATTAGCAAGAGATGGGTTTAACGACGCTTCAATATCAGTACCTTTGATAAATATTCCATCACGTGTTGTGTGGGTTGGATTATTCACTTGCTCACCGTTTTGGTTAACATAGGTTAACGACGCAGACTCACCTTGCGCTAAAACACCTGCGTCTACATCGATGATAGGCGCAACTAGGTCACCATATTGGTTAAAGTACGAACCTTCTTGGGTTTGATTTCCGCTTAGGAATAACACATCCGATAGGGTAGTGGCATCTTCATCAACAAACCAACTCATGGAGAACAATTCACGAAGACGCTCAACTTCACCAACAGTTGCGGCATATGAGCTGTTATATGTAAGGTTGTAGCCATCAATGATGGTTGCTTGAGAACCAACATAGCCATCTTCTGTTTTCGCTTCAGAGTGAGCGTAGTAGTTTTGATCAGGTGCTACAACTCGTACGGTCGCATCTGTGGTGCGGGTATTTTCATCTAACACTTGCCACTCAACTTGGTCACATGTTTGTGTTGTGCTAGCGCCTGCTACCATGTAATCGCCAGAATAGGTGCACCAAGCGTTACTATCGTAATCATAATGCGCGCCCAAATTCATATCCACTTCAGTTAAGCTATGGTCTGCGTAATAGGCCTTAGTGGTAATTTGACGGCCATTCACTTCAACAAGTACAAATGAAATACCATTGCCAAGGTCAGAACTGACACTTGCGTATTTGGTACCTTCACTGTTGGTTAAATTCCCACCTGTAATAGTGTCGTAGAAGTTATTAATGAATAAGCCTGTTTCGTGATCATCGTGCATACCATAGAGATCTTCATAGGCCTTCCATGATGCGTTACCACCAATGATTTGAGTGAATCCATTGGCGGTATCTTTATCTTCTGATGTGGGATGAATCAAACTACGAGCATATTGGTGATCATGCCCTGCAATATAAGTAACTTGGTAATTGTTGAACAAGTTTAATATGTCCGCAGCCAATCCTGGTTCGGCTTCATCCTGCAATTGCAAGTAGCCCAATTGACCTATATCGTAACCATTCAAACTTGGCTCTTCTAGTTCTTCGTATGCGCTAGTTGCCGTCTCTAAAGCATTGTTATAAAACGCAATTTCTTCAGCAGACACATTGTTTGCAATGGCATTATCTAATGTTACTTGTGCCGCATCTTTAGCTTCTTGCAAAGCAATTCGGTCGGCTACATAGGCATCGTAAATTTCGACTTGATAAGTTTGTGGGCGTTTTTTAGTTGATAGCGGTTCATGTCCGAAAGCGACAATATGATCAACCTCTGCGGCATTGGCCGTTATGACTTCTTTTAACCATTCTCTTAAAATTGTCCACGTACCTCTATAGGCGCTGCTATACAGCTCTGCAAAGTAGAAATCTAAAGCAATAAACATGGTTTTATCTTCAACAAAATAATAAACCAAATCTTCTGCACCAGGAAAACCTACAGCTTTACCGTTATCTAAATGTTCACGAACTAACGAGCCTGTGTATGCTTGATACAGCTTATAACCTTGGTCAAAATCAACCTGCTCGTAACCTTCATAAGGGTTAATATCGTTGTAAACATTATTGACTGACTGACGTTCCCACTCTTGTTCGTTAGTGAACCACGCAGGCCAGTTTCTACCATTTACGATTTCGTGATTTCCACGTGCAGGGAAAACACTTACTCCAGCTTCTCTTAGTGGCCCTGCCACTTTTTCCATCCACTGCACATAGTCAGATTCAGCACGGTATTCGGTAATGTCGCCTGTGGCTAGAACCAAATCGACATTTAGCTCAATCATTTTATCGGTAACCGCTTCTACTAAAGGTAAAGGTAGCACTTTCCAGTCAGGACCAAAATCTTTACGATCTTCAGGTGCAACAACTATGGGCTCGCCGTCACTATCTACTTCGATATAGGGGTGAAAAGGGTCTTCAACGTTAACTAAGTAGCTAATACCATCTTCATCCCAATCATTGGCTTTAACCGCGTCATTCTGACTTTCAGTTCCAGCATCATAATAACCATCACCATTGTAATCGACGCCAACGTATTCTTTAATCGACAAGGTATTACCGTCTTTATCAACGTCAACATACAAAGACATATTGTCATCATCTCGGCCTTGGGTATCTGGAAAGATAGCAAAGCGTAAAACCTTATCTGCATCTTCAGGTAGGATGTTTGCACCTGTTGTGGCATTGCTGCCTAATACCGGAGCTTGTGCCGTTAACGCATCTAACGTTGTTTGCAGGGCTTCAATTTCAGCCTGCAAAGCAGCAATATCTTCATCTGTTGAGGCACTGTTAGATGCTTCTTGTAAGGTCACTAACTCTGCAGTCATAGCATCTATCTGTGCTTGCATCGCAACAACAGTCGCGTTCAAAGTGGCAACTTCCGCTTCATTCGCTGTGTCTATGTTGTTGAGTTCGGTTTGCAGTTGTGCGACTTGCGCTTGCAGTGCACTCACTTCAGCGTCATTGTCGTCGCCAATGTTACAGGCGCTAAGCACACTTACCGCGGCTAACGTTAGAGTGAAATGTTTCAATTTCATGGCTGTTTCCTCATTAATAAAAGTAATTTTCATGGCGAATATCAGGCTTCAAGTTGGCGATATCCATCAAGGTTCTCTGCGCATAAGACGGCGCTAAAATTAATAAGGGGACAGGGTTTTTTATATATTTTTTCAACGCCAATTTGTCACTAAATTGTCACAATAAAACCGTATTATCGCGCTCCCGCGTGGTTGTAATGCTGACTATTGATTGGCCTGACTAGCAAATTTTCACTGAGCAGTTTTGTCTTACTTTTAGATAAATTTCAAAGTGTTATTGGTGTCACCAAATATAGGGTTAGGATTGCCTCGTATTTCGACTTTATAAGTTCGAGCGAATACTCTTATGAAAAAAAACGATCCTTTCATTAAGCTGATGCCGAAAATCAGAACCTTTGTACACGCGCGAACACAAAACGCTGATGTGACCAATGACGTGCTGCAAGAAACCATGTTGCGAACGATTCGAAATAACCTAAAACAAGATTCAGAACAAAGGTTGAATAATCCACTGGCTTACTTAATTACAGTTGCTAAATCGGCTTTATTTGATCATTGGCGTACGGAAAAAAAACATCTAAGCCAATCTGATATGGTCGACGAGCATACACAAGGTCAGCGATTAGAAGATGATTTCATTAAACTCGAGCAAGTAAAAATATTGTCAAAGGTAATGGATGAGATGCCGCCCTTAAGACAGCAAGTATTTAGAATGCGCCGCCTAGAGGGGATGAGCAGAGAAGCAATTGCAACGGAGCTGGGGTTGTCGTTAGAGGCCGTAAAAAAACACATTAATCGTGCCATGGTAGATATTGCTTTATGCGCGGAAAAAAATGATTGGAAATGAGCATAAAAATTGTCACCTTTCCTAATGTTTAGACGTTTAATAAAGAAATTGATGCAAAATCATCTGGTACATTGAGAACAGTACATGAATAAACATACATTAGAGCAAGCCGCAGATTGGTTTGATCAACAAGACTCTCTTAACGCTGAACAAACTGTAGAATTTGAGCGCTGGTTAACCACGCCCAAAAATGCAGAGGCTTACCGCAAAATCAGTCAACTAATGCAATCAGCAGAACTGACTGCGGCAATGAATGTTAGTCTAAAACGTAGCACAGATGATAAAAACGCGGTCAGGGATAAGTCCCAGAATAACCACAAAGCCCATACTTTTAGTTTCTATCAATTCAATCCAACCAACATAGCTGCGAGCCTGTTCTGTATCGCGCTTATTAGCGCTTTTTTATTGTTTGTACAAAATACGCCCGATGATTCGTCGCCATTAGTCGCTGTACCTCACGCAGTATATCAACAGCAAATTCAAGCCCCTGTTGGTGCTCGCTCCTCTCAAGTTTTGCAAGATGGTACACAAGTTCACTTGAATGCGAATAGCCAACTAAATGTGCAGCAAACCAGTACGTCTCGATATGCGCTAATGGAGCAAGGGCAAATATATTTTGATGTTGCCAAAGATAAAAATCGTCCGTTTGTCATTGATGTGGGGGACATGCAAATACGTGTGTTAGGCACCTCATTTGATGTAGACCATACCAATGCTCGCACCTTGGTTACCGTTTATGAGGGGCGAGTGCAAATAAACGCAGATGACGTGTTCACTCTAACCAAAGGCGAACAACTTCTGCTCGAAAATGGACAAGCCAGTAGATTGCCATCCAAACAGCTACCTATGCTACCGGCTTGGCGCGGCGGTTGGCTGGAAGTCGAACAACAACCGCTGCAAGACGTAGTAACGCATATGCAACGTTACATTGAACAGCCTGTAGAAATTGCTTCTCAAGAACTGCTTGATCGCAAAATTAGCGGACGTTTCCCACTTGATAAGGCCAAACAGTCGTTAGCCCTAATTGCCAGCGCGCACCAATTCACTGTGACCTATGAAGCCGACAAAATCCTGCTTAGCAATTAGTAAAAACACCTTTATTCAATATGCATTCGGTTTTCTAAATGCTTTATTGTTATTGCTAGGATTTAGTTTCGCCATTAAAAGTAAATACAATAATCGGCAATACCGCCGTTATGCCCCGGTAAACGGGTTAATACTCAGTGTGTTTTTTTGTTTGCCCTCGGCCATGGCTAAAAACACCCAGTATTTGCAGACAAACACTGAAAAAAAACAATTTATTCAGATCCAAAACAGCTCGATTGAGGCGGCGATAAAACGCATCTCCTTAGTTTATCAAGTCCCATTTGTGATCAATGGCGTCGGCAATAACAGCGAAAATAAAGTAAATATCGAAGGCTTATATAGTCTTTCAGCCGCTCTAGAGAAAATGACCCGCCAAAGCCCATGGAAGTACGCTATCACCCCCCATGGCATTGAATTATCCCGAGCCGTAAAAAACCTCCCCAACACAGCAAAAAGCAACATCGATGAAATCATAGTAACGGGTCTGCGGGCTTCATTAGATAAAGCGAAACAGATAAAAACCCACACAGTGGCGGTGTCAGATGCTTTAGTATCTGACGATATGGCGAATTATCCCGACATTAACATGGCCGAGTCATTGCAAAGAATTCCAGGGGTGGTGATCACCAGAGAAGCAGGGGAAGGTCGTCAAGTCTCGCTTCGAGGAACTTCTCCTGATTTTACCTTAGTTACCATAAATGGCATGCCCGTGCTGGCAAACAACGATTCGCCGATGGACAGTCGTGTGCAAAAACAACATGATCGGTCATTAGATTTCAACGTGTTTTCATCTGAACTATTCAGTCAAGCGCAAGTGCTAAAATCCTATAGTGCAGAACAAACTACTGGGGGGCTAGCGGGTACGTTAGCACTGCAAACTAATCGTCCATTTGCGCAAAAAGGATTTCAATTTGTGCTCGCCCCACAACTTGGAAAGAACGAATATTCTGATAACACCGCGCCCCGTATAACAGGTTTAATCTCCAATACATGGGGTAATTGGGGGGCATTATTGTCCGCCTCTTATGGAAAAAGGTTCGTAGAGGAACGCGGTGCAAATACGATTAGATGGCGGGCAATCACACCTACCGGAATTTCACTAGACGCCTTAGCTCCCGAGGTACAACAAAGCTTCGCCAACAATGAAGTTATTATGCCGCGAGGCAATCGTTATTCGTTATGGCGAAGCGAACAACAACGGCGAGGGCTAAACTTGGCCTTGGAATACCAAGGTGAGAAGTCTTCAGCACGTTTAGACATTTTACACGCAGCGTTAGGGGCAACTAGAAATGAGTTTCACCTATATCCACGAGGCGATCAATCAACACCTATAATACCTGGCATAACCGAATTCGTTGATGCCCAGTTGAACGCCAATAATGAGCTAGTCTACAGTGCTTTTAACAATGCCAGAGTAGCAACGGAAAGCCGAGCCCAAGATACCAAAACAAGCTATAAACAAGCGGTATTTAACAGCGCATTTAACCTATCGGAAAAATGGTCATTGGCGTTACTGTTAGGATTCGAGAAATCTGACTTTGAAATTCCCACCAGCAATAAGATTTATACCCAAGGCATGTCAGATATTAGTATCGATTACCGCGCTGACCGATTTTTTGCGGATATTCAATATGCAAGTGATCTAACTCAGCGAGATCTTTGGGAAATGCGAGAAATTGATCTAGAAGAGTATTTTGCGACGACCCGCTACCAACACGGAAGAATAGCCTTAAAATATCAATTCACACCTAACCTGTTATGGCAATTTGGAGCTGAACACACGATCTTTGACACCCAAACATTATCTATATATCAAACTAATTTATTGTTAGATGCATGGTCAACAACAGCACAATCCTTACCCATGGAATATACCCAGCTAGTTGATTCTCATCCCAACGTTAGTTGGTTAGGCTTGCAAACCCACGATGCCATTCAGCACTTTGGAATTGATCCCTATTCACTAACGAATAATGTTGCTTTGATTGAACAGTTTGATGACGACTTAACAGAACAAAAATCATCTGCTTTTTTTACATTAAAGTGGCAATACAAGCAGTTTACAGTGGTGGCAGGCAGTCGTTACCAACAAGAAACAACAGATGTTGTGAATGAATTTTCCCGTCTTGAGCATAGCAACAAACATGTAAATTGGTTGCCCAGTGTGAATGTGGTTTGGCGACCATCGTTAAGCTATGGGGTTAGATTCAGTTTGTCTCGTAATTTAGCCAGTCCTTCACTTAGCGATTTGAAGGGCTATGCTGAATATGACCCTACCGACCAAGTTATGTATGCCTCCAATCCAGACTTGAAACCCTATGCCTCGACGAATATTGACGTCTCGTTAGAATGGGAAGCAAGAGATCACGTATCATTTTCAGTAACGCCTTTCTACAAATCGATTGATGATTTTATTGCACCACACGCAAGATCATTAACACTCGCTGAAACGGGACTAGAAAACAAATGGCAATCTAACAATCTATCTGACAGCTCTGTCATTACTCTGGTCACGAATCAAAATGCTGAGTCAGTTTCTCTATTGGGTTTTGAAACAATGCTGCGCTACGAGTGGTCGTATTTAACATCTAGATGGCAACATGTCGGCCTAATTGGCCACTTTAACTATACGGATGGAACGAAGAATTACTACAATAACGACGCTGAGTTTTTGTTTCAAAAGGCGTTACCTTATTTATCGAAAAAAACCGCTGCGGTAACATTATATTACGACGACAAAACCCTTAGTGGGCGGATTTCAGCGTCCTATCGAGACAATTATATCCATCAAGTCAATCCAATGACTTTACAAGACGAAGATGAAACTGGTTTTCATTCCACCTTATATATTGATGCGAGTTTTAGCTTGCAGTTGAATCAGCAGTGGCAATTCAGCTTAGAAGCACAAAACCTTACTAATCAACGAGAAGAGCAATACAGTGATTCGACCGATCGAGCGTACAACTCAACTACCAGCGGTCGTACGTTTTATGTGGGTTTATTATATAAATATTAATCTGTTTAGTTGCGAAAAAAATGGATTACAACAAACACCTTTGCTGCTTGTATTTGTTCTCGCTTGCCTGCCTAATTAAGCGTTTAATATTGGCTATTTTTGGCATAAAGCTCTCAATTTTTTGATATTCATCTCGATAGCTTATTCTGCCGAGTATGCCTTTTTTAGCAAATAGTTTTAGTTCTGGCTTTAGCTGCTCATTAATCGATTGGATGTCCGCTAGGGTTTTATTTTGTACCTCGACGCTTTGTTTTTTAAACTTACTGACAAAACATTGGCATAGATCGACACTTTCAGTTTTACTCACTTTTGAATCAAACAAGCCGATGAGCTCTTCACCGCTAATATCGTTTAGTACCTGAAATTGCGCCATGTAGTTTACGATGGAGTGTTCGGTTTTATCTCGACAACTTGCATAAAGCGTATCAACGGTTAGTTGTTTGCTGCATGCGGTCAGCAGAATAGTGGCTAGCAGTAAGAAAACGAGTACTTTCAAGTTACTTCCTTGTCTTTAGATTTGCGCTTGTTGGCTAAAAACGCGACTGAATTAGAGTATATCTAAACGCAAAGATTAACACTAATGCGTCAACTCTGTGAGATTAGCGAAACTATCCTTACCTTTTTTCGGCGCGTGTATCTCTCATCAATTCAATTAATTGCGTTAGGCTTGCGGTGGCATCTTCAGATTGTTGCTGAGTTAAATTATCTTCCACTTGTTTCGCTAATTCACTTATACGGTCGAATCCGTAGCTACCCGCAGAGCCTTTTAATTTATGCATAAGTTGCTGCACTTCATTCCAATTTTGCTGTTCAACAGCGCTTTGGATATCGCTAATTTTGGTCCCAAAGCTAGCTTTGTAGTCTTCAATTAATCGCTCAAACTCGCTGCTAGGCTGAGAGGTTTGGTGCTCTATTGGATTATGCGTATGCAAATCCATCAACTCACTTAATTTAGCGTAAAATGCCTCGGTCTTAATGGGTTTACCAAAGTGCCCTGTTGCCCCTGCCTGCATCACTTGTTTAATACTTTCGCTATCAACATTGGCGGTGAGCATCAAAATAGGACATTGAATACCCGAATTTAACAATCGCTGAGTGGTTTCTAAACCGTCCATCTCGGGCATTTGCATGTCCATTAATACCAACTCAAAGTTATGTCGTTTCGCAAGCTCTAGTGCCTCAATGCCGCTGCTTGCTAAACTAATTTTCACACCGGTTTTTCTGAGTAAATAGGCGACTAACTGTAAATTGTCTTGGTTATCATCCACACACAGAATATGTCCCGATAGGCGTGGTATTTTTAGGTCGTTGTGTTGGTACTGCTGGGCAATATCATCGGCTTCTTTTTGGGATGTTAGCATTGCCTTATTGCGGGCTTCAGACCAAGGTAAATAAACAGCGAACTGGCTACCTTCGCCTTCTTGAGAGGTGACTTTAATATGCCCCCCCATAATTTCAATCAGTTGTTTGCTGATATATAAACCGAGTCCTGTGCCTCCATATTTACGATTAATCGCAGAACTTCCTTGAGAAAAGGCGGTAAACAAGCGCAACTGTTGCTCTTCACTCATCCCCACGCCACTGTCAGACACGACAAAAATTAAACGTCGTTTATAACTATCAAAATAAACCTGCAACTCCACCTGGCCTTGGTCGGTGAATTTAATGGCGTTGTTGCACAAATTAAGCAATATTTGCTTCAATCGAGTGGGATCTGTATTGATATAATGGGGCAACGGGAAGTGCAGTTGCAAATTGAACTGCAAGCTTTTTTCTTCAGCAAAACGGCGCATGTAGGACTGCACTTCATTTAATAAACTGACGGTGCACGTATCGATATTTTGCAGGTGGATTTTGCCTGCCTCAATCTTAGATAAATCCAAAACATCATTAATAATATTTAACAGATATTGGCCGCTACTGTTTATCGCTCGCGTTGCTTGCTGTTTTTCCTGAACGCTTGCTTGGCTATCATCTAGTACTTGGGTATATCCAATAATGGAGTTCAACGGTGTGCGTATTTCGTGGCTGACATTGGCTAAGAACCGATTTTTAGCTTCATTGGCAGACTTCGCCAACTCCTGCTCTTTTTGCACAATTTCAATTTGATATTTGGCTTTATTGGTTTGCCTGATTTCTTCGGCCTGATCTTTTATCTTTTGTTCACGCTGCATAACAGCTTGCTGCATGTTGCCAAACTCCAGCGCCAATTCGCCAAGTTCACTTTTTTCGGATACCTGAATTGCATCACTGTATTTGCCGCTGGCGACCAATTTAGCCGCATCCAGCAGTCGACCTACGGGTCGAGTGATACTGCGCGCAATATAGTAGGAACCAATCACCGCTAACAATAAACCCACCGCGAAGAATGGCAGTAACTCGAGCATAAATTGTCGTAAGGTATTCAACCAAGTCTGAATGGAGTCTTGCAATACCACGACAAACTGTCGGCGATTATCTTCAAACAGCACAAATGGCAATAATACGGTGTCATGGGTGTCTACCGTTTGAAACTCGATAGCGCGGTTTTCGTCTGGCAACATTAGACTGGCGTTTCTTATAGCATCATTTAACAATTCGTCGTTATCAATAGTCGATAGCGGAAGCAGTGCTTGATTATCGCTGACAACAGTAAGGTTGATATCAAGAGAAATTAAACTTTTAATTCGCTCGAACAGGCTTAAGTTGAGCTTTTTACCCATGATTAACCAGCCAATCACGCCGGGAGCACGAATAGGCTCAGCGGAAACCAAAAACGGCTGCTCTCCCATCATAGTGATCCAAGCTTGGTGTTTTTGTTCGTCACTCAGTTCTTGGCCTAAGGCTTGGGCAACTTGACTGTCCTGCCCACCATACTGGGAAATAAGCTTAAACTTTTTATCTAACACTAGGGCAATATCTGCGTCTATGCGGCTCCCAAAGTTAAATAAAATAGTACGGATAGATTCCTCATCTTCTCCTTGTCCAATGGCACTGCGCAGTGCCCAGTCTTTGGAAACCGTTTCTACATTTAGATCAAGTTGCGATTTGGCATTCGCCAACTCGTTTAAAAATACATTGCGGCCCACGTTCAAACGAGACAAAAATTGACGTTCAGCCTGATTATAGGCAGCGTTGTATATACTCAGCAGAGTTAACGCGAACACCATGCTAAACAAACTAACCACCAGCACAAATATTTTAATTTGTAATGGAGTCCAGATTAAATGTTTGCGTCTGCCTAAAATTGGCTTCAAATTAAAACCTAATAATTTAATTAATGATTAAAAAAACCTGCATTGAGGTTAGCCAGGTTGTTTGATTCTTCTACGAGTAACTCTAACAGAGTGACCCGAACCTCAGTGCATAACTTTCATTGAATCAGATGTATATTTGACACTTTCTGTCAGACTTTTTGACAAGCGTCTAAAACACCTCCCCCACCAAAAACACTTAACCTTTTGTTTTTAAATAACATATCAAACATGGTTCGATTTATGCTGTATAAGAATAGTACAGTTTTTTTGATTGGTAACCCCAGAAGTATCAGGTGAAGTATGTCTTGTTTAACTCGTAAGTTGCAGCAAAATTTAACACGTTATGTCAAAAAGCACAGCGCTAACATTGCCGATAAGCCAGTGGAATGTGTAAAAGAAGAGTTAGTAGATAAGGGCCTGTGTCCGTCACACATCACCGACGACCAAATGCGCGAAATATTGCGTTGCGCTTATCAGTCGGGTAAATAGCCAGTAGCCAGCCAACCGCAAAAGGCATCTAAGTGCTAATACAATATGTATTTTGCACTAAATGCTAGATGGCTATATTTTCTTCAAAGTAACGATTAAAGTCGATGTCGAATTGGCTGGGCTTGACCCCCTTTTCAACCTTCATTTGGCTTTGGGTCAAGTCGATCTCTTTGATTGGTAAATAATTTCCAGTGCGGGCAGAATAAAAGATCTTCACAACAGGTT
Organism: Alteromonas sp. M12; assembly: GCF_037478005.1. NCBI lineage: Bacteria > Pseudomonadati > Pseudomonadota > Gammaproteobacteria > Alteromonadales > Alteromonadaceae > Alteromonas > Alteromonas sp. M12. The sequence continues at coordinate 4,894,776 of NZ_CP144164.1, forward strand.
TCAATGGTGCCAATTCATTGCAACTGACCACCATACCCACTTGTTCGTTGTTTAGCTTCACTAGGCTGCCTACAGGGTAGACGCCAACACATTTAATAAACTTTTGCACTAAGGGCTGATCGTACATCACAGGTGAGTCAGCCAGTAATATTTTGAGGGCTTTTTGAGAAGACATGCCTGATTTGTAACAGCGATCGGCTGTTATCGCATCATAAGTGTCGACTATGGCTATCATGCGGCCATATAAGCTAATTTCATCCCCTCGTAAACCTTCCGGATACCCATAACCATCCAGCCGTTCGTGATGCTCTGACATGATTTTTATAATGTGTTCAGGTAATCCCATTTCTTCTAAGGTTTGAATCCCAAGAAAGACGTGATCGCGCATAATATTCATTTCTTGATCGGTAAGTCGGCCGGGCTTGTGCAGAATACTATCTGGTATTTTAATTTTACCAATATCGTGTAAAAAGCCGGCTAACGCGAGTTCTTGCACTTCAATTTCTTGTAAGCCAATAAATTGCGCAAAATTCGCAAGCAATATCGCCACGTTAAGGGAATGCTCCAACAGATAGCTGTCTTTTTCACGTATTTTAGTTAAACACATCAGCGCGTTGGGGTTACGATCGATAGAGCCAACAAGTTGTTCAGTAAATTCTCTAGGCAGTTTTAAATCAATTGGTAAGCCTTTGGCTACCAACTTAAACATCCTATTTTGAATTACTTTACCTTTGTCGTGTAATTGCTTAGCAACTGCAATTTCACTGTCAAAAGTAATATGTCCCCTGCGTTTAGTGGGCTCTTTTTGTTCTTCTGAGGTTTGATTATCTACGTCTGGTTCAGGCTCTGGAGTAAACTCTTTACTCGGATCAATAAGAAGTCGGATGATGCCTTTTTTTTTCAATTGGCTGACAATAGCGCGTTTAGTCACCTTTCCTTGGCTTTTGATTTTCATATTGCCACGCTGCTCAACAATAGCTTGAACGTACATGCCTGGCTTCAATTCATCAATTGAAATTTCTTTTAACACCGGCCGAAAACTCGTTGCTTAAAATAGATACACTTAAACATAAACCACACTGCTGTTTGGTACAAGAACATTTACATAATCTTTAAATTTATCAAGTATTTAGTAGTTCAATTTAAATAGCATTTCTGCTAAGTCAGGTTGCCATTGAAATACCTTCAGTTTCACTCTGTTATTAAATACTGCAACATTCTCTTGTTGTAATAACCCTGTTTGCAAATTGGATTGGTCACTTTGCGCCGGAAAAGCAATTTTACCGTCTGCTCGAAGTACTCGATGCCAAGGTACTTGCAGCGAATCAGGGGCATAACCTAACGCTTTACCAACTAAGCGAGCCCGTCCCGGTAAACCCGCTAAATCAGCGATTTGCCCATAACTGGCAACCTTGCCAATTGGAATCTGTAAAACCGTATTCCAAATTCGCTCATAGTGCTGCTGATTCACGTTACTATGCTAATGGAAACTGCAAATTGAGTTGCTCAACATCAACCGGCTCGCCACGACGATTTACCTGACGATACAAACTCAGATCTGTGGGGCTAACAAAGCCTGCCACTCGCTCTAGATCGTTAAGTCTAGCTCCCTGCACAACCAAATAGGTCAAATAGGTATGTCGCAACGCCGCCACCGAAAACTGCTCAGCAAACGCTAAACCGGCATCATGGGCGATGTTTATCATCATCTGGTCGAGTTGTTGAGCATCGTGTCGCCCACCTAACAATTGACTTTCGGCAGCTTGATTGGCCCGCAAATTATCAACAATTTCCATACAATCGGCGGTCATTGGAACGCTTCGAGCATACTCTCCAGAGATCTCTAAAGACTGGGTTTCTGGGTCAACATCCTGAATCGTCACATTGAGTAATTCGCTAGGACTGACACCATTTAAAATCAATGAAATTGCCAATTTTCCGTCACGATTAGCCACCTTGTACAAACTTCCACATTCAGATTCTGACAATAAACGAGCTGCACTTGGCGCATTGTTTTGGGCTAATTGTAATGGTGTTTGTTGATGTCCTAATTGTGCATTTTTTTGTTGCTCTAATGCGTGCTGTGCCGCCAATTTTTGCTCTAATGTCAGCCCTGAAGAAGAAGGAACAACATTGTAGCTTGTCATCGTTGGGGCTGGCGTTTTTTGGCGATGAATAAAACTGAATAGCAGCAGCGCAAACAAACTCACCAGCGTAGCTGCAGCTAAAGCAATCGCCGAATCTCGCCAATAATTAGGGGATATTGGGTAAGTTGGAACAAAGGGTTGTTCCAATACGTTGATTTTTGCTTGGAACGGCTTTTGTACTTCAGTTTCTACCAGTTGATCCTTCAATTGCTGAGCTTGTTCTTGCAACTGACTTAGTGAACGCATTAATCGGCCGTATTCTTCTAGCTTTTGATTAAATACCTGCGCCTCTTTACCCAATTCATCAAGCTGAATTTCTAATTGTTTTTGCTTCTGTTCAGAGGCCACCACTGTGCGTTGTAGATCTTCCACAAATTTCTGCTGGCTTTCAGCGGCGACAATAGCATAACGGGACTTCAACTCTTCTAATCTGCGTCTTTTGTTGACGATGCTTGGATCTAAGCGCATGTATTCAGCGGTATATCGCTGCGATAACTCGTATAGTTCAGCTTCAGTATCTCGTATTGTACTGCGAATATCGTCCAGTCTATTTTTGTCGCCAGGGTGAATAACCGAATCTCCTTGGGCGATACTCTGTTTCACACTTTCTAAGGTTGCCGCAGCTTCTGCTTGCTGGGTCTCAGCCGTGTCTAACGCGGCCCCCATACTTTTAATCTTTGACAACGCGCGGTTTTCATCGCGCTCCATTGAAATAATGTTATTTTCTTCACTATACTGCTCCACTAATTCGCGCTGCTCGATAATCTTCTGTTCCAGCGCAATGAGCTTTTCTTGTCCTAGTGATAAATCTTCTACCGTATTTTCCTGAGTTTCTTCTTCTAACCTCGCCAAATACAAAGCCAACCATTGTTCAAGCACAGGTTGTAAATGGTTTTTGTTTTCGCCAGTGGTAAATAGATTAATAATCCGGCTATCAAGGTGCTCTTCAGTAGACACCATATTGGCTAGCTCTTCGGTGGTTAAATTTAACGAATACTGCTCAGCCAGTTGTGTGCTTAAACTATCTAAAATTCGGTTGCTGGTAAGACGCTTATTGTTGAGGGTTATTTGCTCTTCAGGCACAGCGGTTTGTTGATTATTCAGCTGCTGAGCATAACTAAAGTGAATTATCGCTTGGCTTTGGTAGATTGGTGAGCGGGTCCAAATCCAAATCATAGCGACCACAAATACCAGCATAAAACTGATACTCAATACCCACCACTTTTGCTTCTGAAGCTTTTTACTTTCTTCCTCAGAGCGTCTATCCATGCTGTCTGTTCCAAATTGTGGCGGGATCACTTCCACGTTTTCGCTAAATGACATGTTTTATATCCATATTCCTTAAACGAGCGTCTGACATTAAGACAAACACACGAAGATTTTTATACCTAATAGATTATCAGCTATAGTAAGGCTCTGCGACTGATATTAAGTTCCAAAAATAATAAATTTGGATTCATTTTCGAGATACAAAAACCTTAACATATTTCATGACAAACTCTTACGTAAAACCAGCAATCAAAAAACGAGTCATTTGTCGACGCTGTAAGTACCCGCAAACAGTGTGTATTTGCGCGTTTATTAGTGAGGTAAAAATCCCCCTGCAATTAACCATATTGCAGCATCCGTTAGAATCGAAACATGGCAAAAACACAGCAAGACTCATTCCCTTGTGTATTGAAAATAGCGAAATATTCGTAGGCGAAAACCAGCAGGATTTTGTTGATGTAAAAACTCAAGTCATGGCTGCTTCTCAAAATACTTGGGTGTTGTATCCCCATGCCTTTAGTCAACCGTTGGAAGAGCACTCAAAACACTTTCAGAACGTATTACCCGATAGGTTAATAGTGATAGATGCGACTTGGCGTAAAACGACTAAGATGTGGCAGTTGAATCCTTGGTTACATGCTTTGCCAAGTTGGCATTTTAATACCCTACCTGACAATCAATACCGTATTCGCAAATCTACACTTGAGCATAGTTTATCTTCATTAGAAGCCACGGCCCAAGCGTTGAGCATATTGTGCGATACAGATACTCAACCTTTGTTAACTTTGTTCGACGCCATGCAAAGGCAACAAGAACGGCATATACCAAATTTAGGGGTGTGAACAATCACAAAGAGCTAAGGAAATCGGGATTTATTTTTGACGTTTAAAATGAAACCAGTTGGGCAGCCTACCGACAATAACAACATAGTATGCAAATATCCCTAAAGCGGAAAAAATGATCCCACTGACACCGGGTTCCCGCCAATTTTCGGTAAAAAGTGAATAGACAGAAAAAGCAATAACCATCAGCGTAGGTGAGGCCACAAGAGCGATCATGACGCGCACGTTCGCCGGTATTTTCACCGCCTTTTGAGTTTCCACATTCGAACTTGTTGACGCTTTGGCTGATGGCGAATTTTGTGTCATGTTTTACCTTCTGTAATCATTCACTGTTGCAGAAAATCAATCACACTTTTGACTGTAGATTCAGGATCTTCTTCGTGGGGAACATGTCCAAGTGTAGCAAAAATAACCAGCTCACTGTTTTCAATTTCCTCTTGAAAACGTCTTCCTAATTCGACCGGAATAAGGCGATCTTCTTGCCCCCACATAATCAGCGTAGGCTGCTTAATCTCTGGTATTCGTTTACTTAACTCACTAGGTTGAGTTTGCTCAAAGCGCGCTTCTAACGCTTGCCTATTTCCAGTACGAGTGGTCAATTGGTAATAACGGTCTACCAACTCAGGTGTGACCTTGCTTGGGTCACCATAAACGTTTTTAACACTTTTCACCACTAAACTACGAGGCAACATGTCGCCTATAAGTAATTTAAGTAACGGTTGCTGGGTTATTGTAAACGCTAAGGGTACCGACGTAGATTGGTATGGATAACCAATGGCATCGACTAAAACAAGCTTTTCAACACGTTGCGGGTAAAACACTGCGGTTGCCCATGAAATGTAACCACCTAAGGAATTTCCCGCCAACACAAAACGATCAACCCCAAGGCTATCCATCACATCAATCACTATCTTGCTATAACGCTCAATGGAATAATCATTTTCTGGGTTTGGACCAGTTAAACCAAATCCAGGCAAGTCAAACCGTATGACTCTGCGCTGAGACTTTAATGCCTGCGTCCACCCCTCCCAAGTATGCAATGATGCACTAGTACCATGTAGCAGCACTATTGGAAGAGGATCATCTTTTGGCCCTTCATCGCGAAGATGAATTTGCATTCCATCTAGCTCAATAAACTCTGAAGGTGCTGGCGCCCATAGAGGCGCAAGTTCAGCAACGGTTTTATCGGGTTGCTGAAAAAGGATAAGGAGTACAACATAAATTGCCACCAGCAAAATCAGTATTGAGCCCAAGAACGTCATTATGCGTTTTACCATTTACTATTCCATACTACTTCTGTGCACATTACATTCTCCACTTCCGGTTAATCTCGTCTGTTGCCGCGGAGTCTGTTGTAGCAACACAAAACTCAACACAATTAGTGGAATGTTTGTTGTCACTGGATTAAATGCTTCCACTAAAATTTGCGGAATGAAAATTAACGTGAATATCAACAAAGCTGCCAAATTAAGAGCGCTAAAGTAAATCAGTAACCTATTTTTGTAAAACAAAATCAAAGCAACCCCCAAAATTATCTCAGCCACACCGGCACATCGCGTAATTATTAAACTTTGCTGGGGGGAAAACCCAAGGCTGGCTGTCATCAGCATTTCCAACGGCGCAACATGCAACAACTTAGGCACTAAGCCGTGATAAATCCAAGCCAAGCCTATGGTAAACCTAGCTAGCTGCACAACCGACACAGTTAACAACATTCAAACTGTTCAAAGCGTAATTTTTTACGATAAAGGTAGCTAGAAACCAGCAAAGGAAAAGGACAAATGAAGGCGAAAAGAGGATTGTAATCGATGAAAAATAACGTACACAACACGCAGCCAATGCCACCACAAATCAGGTGAAAACGATAAAAAGAAATACTCTCTTCGTAGGCATCAGGAAACACTAACTTTAACAGCAATTGGAATAGCCCCCAAATGCCAACTGAACTCAAAATAATACCAAAAACAATTAAATAACCAATCTCAAAACCACGACTGATCATTTCCATGCCAACGATAAAGCCAGAATCTATCACTGCGATCCATAGCGCAACAACCGCGCAAAAACCACAAAGAGATTCGACCAAAAATAGGTTTTTCTTGGCTTTTTTCACCTTGACTGAGACTCGTTCATCGATTTCATCTGAATAAAATACTAACACGCAAATACTGTGTTTTTAACACCCTAACAAAGGCAGATGTTTAATTTTATGGTATTTAAGAGTGAGTGCTATGCAATGGTATAGCTCAGTTTCAGGCAATTCGAGCGCCAATGGCAACAAAATTGCTCGATTGCCAACAAACTGCAAGCGTCTGCAGTACAGTTCTTTAAAGGTTTCTATTAACTTAGTTTGGCAGTTAACATAAATGAAGATATTGTTTGGATCTTTAGGCTTCCAATCCATTCTTAGGGTACTACCGGTTTTGCTAAGGTAGCTCGGTTCTCCCCACTTCAACGTCTCTTCGAGGTATTTTACTTCGGGGGTATTAGTTGCCACACGTAAAATTAGGTCGCGTAAACATAACAACTGGTTGCGTGGTTTTTGTGGGTAACTATTGATTCGGTTTAGCACCGACTGCCCTTGCGTAAAGACCATATTGCTCCTGTACTCAGGTTAATTACCCACAAAAATGCAAATCAATTTCGCCACTTATGGTCGCTAAACTTGATTGTTTTTGTCGCCTATACTGAAGGTTTTAACCATTCCATTGCGTCTTCAGGATTGTCAAAGTACTTTACTTCACCGGAAATAAACCAAGTGCCAATCTTCGCCGCATACTGTTGCCATTTTTTACTGCCATAAATAGCGATTTTGTTGAATTCATTGTTGTACTTTAAACCAATTTTGAAATCATCCCAAGCCGCCCTTAAATCCCAGCCTTCTAGTTCAGTTGCATCTATGAAGGCGTTAACTTTCGGATCTTTCACTTGGGTTAGCGCAGAGTCAATAAGTGGTGTGATAATTTCGTAATCTTCGTGAGTTAACTTTCCAACAATTTGCATGGATAGGAAAAAATTCTGTTCTACTCGTTCAATACCAATAGATAAGCCGTGTTTTTTTACTTTCATCATACTAATTCCTTATGCTCAGATTAGATTCAAATGCAGTCTCGTATTGCTGACTGTATGATCAAATTATACTCGCTATAAGGAATACATTGCGGCTTTCATGAAAGTTTTCAAACCCATAACTTGATTGAAATCAAAAGAAACGAATTTAATTTTCGTCAACTTTTTAGATTCATCGAGTCAGTGCTACTGTAAGCTCAAAATTAACCTTCTTGTGATTGGATTGACGATGCTAGCCAGAGCAAAATCTGGATTACACAAAAAACTTATAAAGGAGGATCCACTCGTTCAGAAACAGAAGTGTTGACTCGATACCATCCGGCAATTGAATAGCGATCACGTTGCGCTGGCAAAACTTCATGGGGAAAATCTTCACTTAAGAAAACCACTATGGTTCCCATCAACGGAACAACTTTAATCCCTTCAATGTCGTTATCGTCGGTAAACAGGACTAACTCACCACCGTCATCGATTGCCCAACCAGAATTAAGGTATGTCACTATTGATAACACACGCTGGGCTTCGCCTTTAAACGCATCATAATGACGTTTGTAATACATTCCGGGGGCATAATGCGCAAAGTGACTTTCAAACGAAAACAAGCCAAGAAACAATCGGCTATTTAAATAGCGTTGTAGCTGGGCGGTCCAATTTAACCACTCAACTTCCTCTGGTGATTTTCCGGTGATCCAACAAATTTCGTCGGTTCTGACAAATTCATTTTTCAGGTAATCATTTCCTCGGCCAATGCCAGCAGCCTTAAAACGTTGCTCGTCCATTTTCAGCTGATATTGGCTCATGGAAGTGCAAAGCGCACTTGGTAACGCAACAGGTTTAATGCTGTACCCTTGGTGATATAAATCATCAGCAATAGCCGCAAACAAGGTTTCGTCAAAACCACTGTTATCACTTTTCAGAACCAAAGATTGGATGGCGCTCACGTTTGTTACCTTACAAAAGCCTAATTAATTTAAATTGAAAGAAAATGGATGATTATCTGGAGATGTAAAATGCAAAAAAACGCCAATTAACGCTTAAAATCTGTGCAATACTCGCCAGGGTGGCGAGTATACGACCATTTGAACATTTTACTAAGTTTATTATTTATCTAAAACGTAATTACCGCTTACGCACCAATTATAAGCCTGTAACGACATAGCAGTAGCGCGTTTTTTTATAGGGTTTAGAGTAGGTTTTAAGAACAATTAGCCACTACCGAGCGCGCCTCTTGCCAAGCAGTGTCGGCATCAAAATCTTCAATAAGACCATTGCTGTGTTTTTGTTCTGTAAACGAGCCTATGCCATGTTGGATCATGTAAGTGGGTATATAGGTAGGCTTCCCTAGTTTTTTCAGATGTTTACAAGTAGCAGAATTATTCGATGTTTTCTGCATTATGTAAGTTAATAGTTCATTCAAGGTTTGTTGTTCTTGGTCGCCAAAGGAATTCATTCTCAATACCATAATTGCTTGGTGGCCAGAACGATCTGCAACTCTGCGAGTATCAAAATAACCATAGCTCATAGCCACTAAATATAGATCTGACGCCTTATCAAATTCATCCTGTTCAATGCACTCTGTTAAACCTAAAAATAGATCGGCAGGCGTGTGCGACGAATTTACATCATCAATGCCCACGCAACCTAGCGCAGTGGATGATTGCAAATTACCTTGCGCTTCATAATTCACGGTTTGGGTTGGAGAGGTTGGCTGACAAGCTGCCAAACATAATAACAATACACATGTGGCTAGTCTTTTAATTTTCATGCACGACTTCTTTTAAAATGAATATTAGATGATCTCAGAATACCAGAGTGACAATTAGCTACTAGTCACCAACATGTCACTAAAAAGTGCCAAGCAGAAACCAACTACAGCTCCTAGTGGAGGGGCCCAGTGTTTAGCCAAACGTGATTGTGGTCCAATATCTTGAAAAATAATATACAAAATTCCACCTGAGGCAAACAACATAATTGCGCCTAAAACTGCTTCATAATCTGATAAAAAAACGTAACCGATAATCCCAGCAATAGGCCCCAATGGAATTAATGCACTCATGGTTAAAAGTGTTTTAGAAGATTTGTTGCCGTTGTTATGGTTAATTTCTCGGTAGCTATTAAAACCTTCAGGCAAATTTTGTAAACCAATGAACAATGCTAACAAAGGTGCCACTGGGGAACCCAGCGCAACTAAACCGCCTAGTGCAATTGCTTCGGGAATATAATCCAACATCATTCCCAGTAACTGCGGTGAATCATGCTTTTTCAAGCCGAGTCGCTTTTCAACAATAAAAAAAGCCACTCCGCCGAGTAACACAATCGGGATAGAGAACATAGAATGGCCCATACTGGCAATGCCTTCAGGCACTAATACAACTGACACCGCACCGAGTAAAATGCCACCGCCAAAAGCAATCACACCATGGCGTACTTCGCGCTCAATCCAAAGCGGGCGAATATGGTCAAAGCTAGCCAAAATTCCACCGATGAGAATACAACTCCCCGATAAACTGGTAAGTAAGATGATTGTTAGTATTTCAGACATTAAATTCCCACCCAGCAACTAAGATGAAACTATGATAGCAGTATTTTTTAGTTGTCTTTAGGTTCACCTCGATCACATTTTTTGCAATCCAACATAAAACCCAGTTTGGCATTCCTTCCTGACGCCGTTTCCACCCAAGGTCTATTGGCCCAAGGCGGGGTGTGTCTGACGTGCTGATTGTGACCACAATCAAGTTCGGCAACCCAATGCCTTTGTTCGTCTTTATGATAACCCTTGATAGCCTGTTTCATGGTTTTATGTAATTTAGTAATAATCTGTTAAGTAAAGCAGTTAAATCGCCATTAAACCAATCCCGCCTAGCAACATAATTGCATAGTATTTGCCCCCAGAAGGAAAATAAGACAATAACCAGAAATACACAAAAGCAGCCAAACTCAAAATTAGGCTTAAAAAAAGCGTATGCCAAATAGCAGCAGTGGAAATAAAACTAATAATAGATAGCGGCACAACGAATAATAAAGTGGGAGGAACGGGTTTTGCTACGACATCATGTAACGATAACGCAGCAAGCAGTAAAAAGACTTTAACCATCAAAAACAAATGAAATGCATCCTGTGCTCATTATCGAGTTAAACAAATCACCGCATTTGTCGGCTTTACATCATCGATTATCTCAATCTGTTTTAACCTGAATAAGATCGAATTTATTTCCATACAAATCTTGAAACACCACAACAGTGCCGTAAGGTTCTTCGCGCGGCTGTTCATCAAAGACAACGCCTTTGGAGTGCATTTTATGATAATCTCGCCAAAAATCATTGGTTTGTATAATCAAAAAAACGCTGTCGCCAGCTTGATTTCCCATAGCAGCAAGCTGTTGCTCTGACTCTGCTTTGAGCAACAACAAACTTGAGCTGGTTGAATCTCTTGGCGATATCTGAACAAATCGTTTACCGTCACCAACATCGACATTTTGAATAACGTCAAATTCTAATTTATCAGTATAAAAATCAATAGCATTCGCGTAACTATCTACCAATAAAGCCACGCTGCTAATATGCTGTTTAACTGACTGACTCATTCATTACATCCAGTTTGTTTTAAAAAATAACCGCTGAGGAAAGCTAGATAACAGCTCAAATTACTTATTCAGATGGATCGGCAACGCTTTTATCTTCGGCTTTTTTGACCCGTATTTTATTGCCACCTAGATTTTTATAATTTAGGTTTTGAATCGCAGCCTTAGCCTCTCTAGCGTTAGCCATTTCCACAAAACCAAACCCTTTTGACTCGCCGCTCACTTTGTCGATCACCAAAGTACAAGAACCAACTGTTCCAAATTCTTGAAATAATTCTTTTAATTCATTTTCTGAGGTACTACGGACTAGATTACGTACTAATATTTTCATGTATATTTCCTAAAAGCGCTGTTGATTGAGGATTCGCTTTAATATCTCGATTTTAAAGCGTAATACTTTGCAGAATAGCAAAACTCTATATCCAGCTAGGCTAATTAGGCAAAAAGTCGATGAATTATAACACTTATAATGAAAAGCTGGGGGTTAAAAAGAAATTTGGTTTCTTCCATTCTCTTTGGCCAAATACAGTAATTGATCGGTTCGACGAATAAACTCGCTCACATTATTATCATCTTTGGGATAAATTGAGTGCACTCCAATACTGGCCGTTAACATCGAACATATAGGTGAATTTTCGTTAGCTATGTTGAGCGAACGAATTTGCTCCAGTAACTCGTTAACTAATGGCTTAGCTTGCTGCAAATTTGTATCTCCATATACGAGTGCAAACTCTTCTCCGCCATAACGAGCGCACATATCGCTTGGTCTTTTAGCAAACTTTTGCAGTATCTTACCAATTGATTTTAAACAGCTATCTCCAACTTGATGTCCATAGCTATCATTTAATAATTTGAAATAATCTAGATCGATTATCGCAAGACAAATTGGCATGCCATGTCGATGACATCGCCTCCACTCACTTTCTATAAATTCATTAAAATAACGACGATTAGCAATACCAGTTAGTTCATCAATTCGCGATAGATTTAAAACCTCTTCCTCTGCTAGCTTTCGTTCTGTAATATTTTGATGGGAGATAACGAAGTAATGATTTCCTGACAGTAAAAAAGAAGATACTCGCATCATAAACCAGCGTGGCTCGTTAGGACTATGGCAAGGGTATTCTAAATAAAAAAGAGGTGAACGTTGTTCTATAACGCTTCGAATCCCCCTTCCAGCGTTAGCCCCGAATTCATCGCCAAAGGCCGCAGCTTTATCGCATACGTCTAAATAATTGACACCTCTCCAATCATTGCCGATTGAACATTCATTATTATCACCAAATGCTGACCAGCTTTTATTGACGTATTTAATCTCACCTGCGTCATCAATAACAACAATATGTTCAGTGATTGTATCAAGAACTAAGCTTAAAAATTCAAATGAATTTTCCACTCTCTACTCCAAGGGTTATTGATAATTGCGCTTTCATTTTTACTGCTAGGTTTTCGCTGATAATAAGTGTTTTTTTCTAACGCCTCTAAAGTTTTCACGATTAAATAATTAGAAAACTCATAGGCTTAAAATCAATATTCAAGTAGCGAGATTAGTAGCCAACATAGAGTATCACAAAGCAGCTTATTTCAGCGCTTATCTAAATAAAATCACGCTTTATTTGCACGAATTGACCGCAACCACTGCGACAAGATGAATTTATGAATTTTATATTAAATTCAACAGTTTAAGACATACCATTATAGCCTTTTTTAATGCAAGTGATATAATTAGCCGTCATCTAATTGGATGACCAACTTAAGATAAACGTCAATCTTGGAAACCTTATGACAACGCACAAAGCAACAAACACTCACTTTCGCAAAAAAGCAATTACCCTAGCAGTGGCCAGTACCTTTATTGCCACTTCAGGATCAGCACTACTCTCATCTCATGCCTATGCACAAACAACAAATGCACAAGCAGATGCTTTGGAAGTCATTACCGTCACAGCTCGTAAAAAAGTCGAATCAATACAAGATATCCCAGGGGTTGTTAATGTACTTGATGGCAAACAACTTAGAGCTAATGGTACAGCTGATGCCCAAGCTTTAGCCCTAAATACTCCAGGACTAATATACAGTGAAACCTACGCAGGGGCGTCATCTCCTAGAATCACCATTCGTGGTGTAGGTGATGATGACTTTAATCCAAACGGCTCATCATCTGCCGCTATTCATGTGAATGGTATTTATCAAGGTACCAATGGCTTGTTAAATGGTCAGTACTTCGATATTGATAGAGTAGAAGTATTAAAAGGCCCACAGGGTACCCTATATGGACGTAACGCGACCGCTGGTGCAGTGAACATTTTAACTAATCGTCCCGATATTGATTTTGGTGGCTACGTTGATTTAGATGTTGGTAATTACGGCCTATTTCGCGGTGAAGGCGCGGTGGATATTCCTATTTCTGAAGACTTCCTAGTTCGTATCGCTGGTCTGTATGAATCATCTGACGGTTTTTATGAGCACTTAGGTACCGGCCCAGGAACTGGATATACCTACGCAGAAGGCACAATTGCGCCGCAAGAAAGTGTAGCGGCTCAAGGCGACTGGGGCGGGGCCGATCGTATTTCAGCTCGTGTAACTGCTGAATGGACGGTTTCAGACAGCACATTGGTGACAGCTAAAGTCACTATGGGAGAAGATAACTCTGAATTAGCTATCCCGGATGTCACCGCGGATAACTGGGCGGAGTATGCAAGCACATCAGCGTTCTTTTTAAACCCACAAGATCCTGCACTTATTGAATTTGCCAATGCCTTAGACAACGACCCTTTCACTGTCTATTCCAATATCCTACCTAAATTAGATTCAGATCAGTTTGGCGCAAACCTGCAAATTGAACACGAGTTTTCAACGGATATGACGGGAACTGTTTTAATTGGCTATGAGTCACTTGACCGTGATTACACAACCTCTGACAACCTACCATTTGCAGTTGCTGATTATTTATTCAGAAATGAATTTTCACAATTTACGATTGAAGCTCGACTAGCTGGTAGCTATTCAGAAAACCTTAACTGGTTGCTTGGCGCTTTCGCCTTGCAAGATGAAGTCGACTTTGGCACTAACTTATTGTTCTTAAACTCTGGATTGTGGCAAACCGACGTGCAAACAGATTATATTCAAGAACGTGATTCTTTTGGCCTGTTTGCCTCATCAGACTGGACCCCAGTAGATTGGTTTACGTTAGAAACGGGCATTCGTTATTCATCAGATGAAGTCACATTCGAAGGACAGACTCAAAACCTAGACCCTTATGGTGTTTACGGTACTGCACCGACATTTTTCCCTGCAGGTGACGTGTATATTGGTGTGCCAATTGATCCACTATCTCCACTGATGTTTGATGAATCTTTGGATGACAGTGAAGTAACGTGGAAAATTAGCAGTATATTTACGCCGGCACAGCAATGGCGACTATATGCAACAATTAGCACTGGTTACAAAGCAGGTGGCTTTGACGGTTCAACCATATTGACACCCGAAGAAGCTCTGCCGATTGATTCTGAAACCTTGATTGCCTATGAGCTAGGTTCGAAGTATCGTTCAACTGACGGCTTGCTCTCTGCAGAAGCCAACCTGTTCTATTATGACTTTTCTGATTACCAGTCTACGGCAACGTTATTCGTAGCAGGAGCCAGTACCAATGTTCGTGCTAATGTATCAGATGCCACAATCAAAGGCGCTGAATTTGCTCTTACTTTATCGCCAATTGATGGATTAGATATTCGTGCAGGTGCAGCGTTTGTTGAATCGGAAATCGATAACTTCCAAGGTGAAGATGCAACTATTGAAGGCAATGACTTACCGTTTTCTCCAGATGTGTCTTGGAATATAGCTGTAGTTTATGCAACAGCCATCGACGATAACTTTACTCTGCGTACACAAATTGACGCGAGCAATACTGGTGAGCACTACCAAACTATCAACAACAATGATCAGGTCGACTCTTACACTGTAACAAATGCGCGCATAGCGTTGGAAACAGAAGATTGGGAAGTGGCATTATGGGTAAGAAACTTGGCAGATGAAGACTACAATGTTGGCTTCTTTCCGACCACAGGATTATCTCCAGATACCTTCTTAAAGGGCGCTCCGCGTACCTTTGGTGTGAACATGTTAATGCATTTCTAATAAACACCATGGATACCAAAATCAACTGCTGATTTAGGTGCATCATTAACAAGGCGATATGACATTTCATATCGCCTTTTTTATACTCCGCCGAAGCTAACGTTAATCCTTTAAAGCGACAAAAATAGCGATTAAAGAGATCATCCCAGCATAACGAAAAGCCGAGCCTAATACCGGCACCAACATCGACTCTGAACGCCACAATTCAAACCAGCTTTCAGCAATAATAATGAAGCCACCGAACAACATAATGATAGCCACAGCACACCCTGTGAGCGCAATTTGTTTTGCTGCGTTGAACACCGTACTGTTGGCATTATGCGCTCTCCACATGCGAATTGAACCCAGCGTACACATAACGCCAGTAGTCAATTTTGCCCCCAAAATTAACAGTGCGCCAATCCAAATAACCAAGGTATTTGAGGTGGCTTGCCAGCTTTCAGTGCCACCAGTAACAGTTACCATCGAAGTCGCAGCCCCGACAGCGGCCAATGTACCGTCCCAATCTATTAGGTTGTGAAAAGACCCAACAAACCCCCAAAGTGCAACCGTAAGAATCATGATCGATTTTGCTCGTCTGAGCATAAACATCCCTCCCGCAATTTGTCATTACTTTCCCTACGACCATCTGACATTGTTCACTTTCGCATTTACACTTAACGCCTGCAGATATGCGTAGATCATTTTTAAAGCTTAGTCCAAATTAGGAAAAATCCAAAAATAGCGAGCACAGATTAGATTGAAAGGGAAATCATCAGCTTGGAAGGAAATAGCGGCTTAACAAGGCGATTACTTTTTAAAGAATTTTTGGGTAGGCCATTGCATAAGTGTTTTTGCCTGTGCGTTTAACTTTATACATACTAGCGTCGGCCATATCGAGCAACGTTACGCGGTCAAGTGAATGTATTGGAGCACAAGCGATGCCAATACTTGCTCCCACCTGCACTTTAGTGCCATCTTTTAAAACAATTGGAGCACATACGGCAGCCATAATAGCATCTGCCACTATCGTTAAAGCGTCATCACTGGGACCTATATCACGCAAGGCAACAACAAATTCGTCGCCGCCTAGCCTTCCAACTAAATCAGTTGATCTACGCACCGCGTTTTTCATTCGCAAAGCACATTCAATTAATACTTTATCACCCGCTTCATGACCGTATCGATCATTGATCTGCTTAAAGCCATCAAGGTCGATACACATAACACTCACAGCGGTAGCATTAGTCCGGCATTCTTCCAAAAATCGCTCGATAATAGCATGACTTGAGGCGCGATTATTCAGCCCGGTCAGAGCATCATGATCAGCTTGATAACGCACCGCGGTTTCGACACTCTTACGCTCGGTGATATCATACATAACACCTTCGGTCGTTATTGCCCTTAGGGTATCCGTTACCGAAGGACCAGCATGTACCGATATCAAACAATGTACCCAACGGCGCACATCGCCTTTTTGCACCAATTCAAGATCGCCTGACACCGTTTCACCAGTGCGAATAGATTCTTGCACCATTGCACGAACTTTGTCTGGTTGACCAAAAACCCGCTCAATAAAGTTATCATGTTTGAGCTGCTGCATCCCTGATAATGACATACCGACAACTTTTGACACCGTTGGATTGCTATTGATCAACAAACCATTTTGGTCTAAAACAAAAATCCCCGCACTACTGGAATCGAATATTTGACGATATTGTGATTCCATTAATTCTATTTCGTGGCGTAATTCTCGCTCCCGAGTCAATGCAACTGTATTCGAGTCTAGCAACTCATTAGCACTATTAATCAATATGCCGATCTCATCTCCACGATGCAGCGAAGGAGTCTCTAAACGCTCACTAGTGCCAGGCGACATTATTCGTAATTGCTCAGCCAAGCGTGTAATAGGGCGTGAAACCAAAGCGGCTACAACCGCGTAGATAAGAATAGCCACTAATGCTGTTTGCCCAACCATCATCCAAGCCAAGGTTAATGCTTCTTGTTTCGCAACCTTAGCGATTTGGTCTTGGTGGGCATAAATAAGCAAAAATCCAACGATTTCCTTTTCATCAAAAGGAGAGTACAAGACTTGTTTTACATAGGTATTTCGAGTGGTATCCAGATTATTTAAAGCGCGGGGTTCGGCCTGCGGATTTTGCGCCAATATATCGCCATCGGCAGACTCAACCTGCACCAAAGCAACCAAAGAATTACGGGCCAACCCATTAACCACTTCAGCCAATAACACAGAATCTGATGCAAACGCGCCAATAGCAACGGTTTTTTCAACAGCTTGAGCAAGATCCGTAAGGGTAGCTTGACTGGTCGAAATTCCGCGCTTTTCACCTAAATGATAAGCAAATAAACCTGCTGCAATCGAAAAAATTACAGCGCCCAAAATGATGATTAGCAGAAGGCGAGTTTGTAGACCTGCGAAAACGCCAAATCCGCGTTTAGTATCATTCAAGGAAGCTCCTTAAGGACCAATATTGCTCGCAATGAATCATCTTCTGGCGCTTCGCTTAACCAACCGATTCCACTTGGATTACGCTTGAGTATATCAATCATCGCTTTTTCGTTAGGCAAAGGTTGTGGCGGCATACTCTGACCTGAAAACATCAAACGAGACCAGTAACTGTTAACTTGTGCCATACTCCACCCTGTTAGTGCTTTATAAAAAGCCGCACTATTAGGATCGTCTCGAGGTAAATCAAAAACCAATGCAAAATCGCCGTTTGAAAAGCCTCGACTGCGTCCCATGAAAAGGTTTACCAGCTCTTTTTTTGTCATGTTTTGTTGCGGATTATTAGCGTTCACTACAATATAGGAGTCTGCATGCGCCAGTTTGCCAAACAAAATGAGCAGCATGAACAACGAATAGCGTAATGTTGTTTTAATTAACCCGTTCAAAATACAAAATCCAATAGCACACTGTAGACGTCTGCGTTAGCTGATTCGAATGTACCATTTGTCCACAATCTGGCCCCGTATTCATCGATACTAACCTTATCCCATTGTATTTTTAACGCCATGTCATGACGGAAATCCCAGCGACCGCCCAACGAAAATGTGTGCTGATTAGCGCCAGAACTATTTACCGCAATTGCTGATGCAGAGGCTAAAGCTTGAGCTTGAAATGCACCTGTCTCACCGATAATAGGCGTCAGAGGTGTTGCCCAATCAGGAGTAGAAACGGGTAATTTTGGCGTAGAAATACGGCTATAGCCTGCAAAAAGGGTCACTGCACCAATTCGTCTTCCAAAACCTGCATATCCAGCAGTAAGACGCGTAGATGGATGGCCTGTCACCTTCGTCAATTCAAAGGTCCACAACCAATCCAATGAGTCATAATTCATCGCAAGAGAATGATAAATCCCATGGGAATCACTGCTGTCTAACCTAGATTGAAAACTTTCTACTTGGCTTACAATTTGAGGAATTGGCAGGGCTGTCATTGAGTTGAGCCCGTCGAGTAAAGGCACCAAGGGCGCGGGGTTATCGTCTAGACCCGCATGGGCAAGCCCAAGGCGTAAAGTTAATCCATTGGATTCGCGAGACACCGTGAGTCCGTAAACCGGCTTCACTGAAGTGCGGCCGTCAAAGGCCAAGTCTCCACTATGTGAACGCCCAGCATAGGCCTTAAAACGCCAAAAACTATCGTCGAATTGCATATCTTTGTTGATATCAATACCGTCAAGTGAGTGTGGTAAAGAACCATAAAATTCCACTGGCGGCCGTGCAAACGGATAAGCAAAACCAACGTTGCGATAATCTGCCGATAAAAATGCGTCTATATTGACCCGTCCGACTCGCATGGTTAAATCGGCTAAAGGTCGGTACGCCGCAAACGCCCATTCAATGGCATCACTTGCTGGAGCATAACTAGAGCGTCGCTTCAAAACAAATTGACCGACCAACTCAAACTGCGCATTTGGCGCATAGTTAAACTGCAGTCCCAATCGAGAATCAATATCTCCACGCAGGTCACCATCGTTGGCTGGTTGAGAAATATCTCGCCTAAAACCCCAGTCGTCAGGTGCATCGACGTTGGTAACTCCCAAAGTTGCAAAACCACTGATCCGCAGAGCAGAACCCGTTCCTTGATTAGATTGTGCGATTACACTAGTGGTAGACAAACACAACGTAACTAAACATAGAGAACGTAGTACTAAATATTTATAAAATTTAAATCTGAACATCAAAACGCTCTCTCGACAGAAAAACTCTTCAAACCGATGATTATATTTATGAGTGGATTTTTCTGACAAAAGGCAATCAGACAAATGTTAGGTGAATATGGTTTTAACAATACAAGCATGTATAAAATCTCGTTAATATCCTTTAACTCAACAAACCTATACATTCAGAATAGCACAAGAAAAAATATGGGATATAAATATTCCAAATAATCATACTAAAGTATGACCTTTTTAATTCGCTCCATGCTTTTGTTTAACTACGCCTTACCTATAGTATTTTTAGAATATTAAGGCTCAAAATGTACTAACATCTTTTGTCCATTTTGAGCCCATTTGAAGGGAAAAATAACCTGAGGTTAGGCAGGCATTTTGCGGGCTAATTCAAAACTGTCGTTAAGGGTTCTTGAAAATGCCACCTTGCCGATTTTTTTCCTAATCCCTGCACGTCTAAGTTTTAAAATCATGCGTGGCTGCAAACTATTAATGATTAACCCAATATTTTTTTGCTGTAAATCATTGGCGATGGACTCCATGGCCACAATCGCACTCATATCCAGCAGCGTAACTTCAGACATATCGAGGATCACAACCCGCACATCAGGACGAACGGAAGCAATGGTTTTCAGTGCTTTATGTGCCGAACCAAAAAACAATGCACCGTTAATATCATATACGACCGTATTGTCGGGCATGTCATAGTCCCCGTGGTCGGCCTCAATCTGAGAAGTTTGGGTAAGACTGATGCTTCTTCTTATGAACAGCATTGCCGCTAATCCAATACCTACGCCCACAGCAATCGTCATATCAAACAATACAGTAAGCAGAAAACACAAAACCAAAACAACTACATCATCTCTAGGAGCAATTTTTAAGGTCCGAATAAAATATTTAGCCTCACTCATATTCCACGCAACCATCAATAACAATGCGGCCATGGATGCCATAGGAATATACGACAACAAAGGAGTTAAAAGTAGGATACTAAGTAAGATGAACAAGCCATGGACAACGGAAGATAGCGGCAAGCTTCCTCCAGTTTTAACGTTCGCTGCGGTACGAGCAATGGCTGCTGTAGCAGGTAACCCACCAAATAATGGAGCGATAATATTACCAATACCTTGACCGATAAGTTCATCATTTGAATTGTGTTTTTTGCCCGACATTCCGTCGGCAACAACGGCACATAATAAGGATTCAAGTGCACCCAATATAGCGATAGTTATCGCTGATGGGAGCAACAATCTAACCAATTCAAAACTGATCCCGATAGGCGCACCATCCGCTCCAGGTAAATTCCAAGGCCAATCGAAGGACGGTAGAATAGGAGGAATACCGTTTCCTACAATGCCATTGATATCAAACGAGAAGCGACTACCAATAGTGGCAACAGAAAAGTCAGCTACATACAAACTGAGTAACCAAGCGGTAAAACTGGCTATCAGTAAGGCAACCAAGTGCCCTGGAATTTTAGAACGAAACTTTGGCCATACTAACAACACCGTTAAAGTTAAAATGCCAATTAGGGTTTCTTGCCATGCAAGAGTAGGCAATGCCATAAAGATAGTGGTTAACTTATCTAGATAGTGACCGTCGAGA
Organism: Alteromonas sp. M12; assembly: GCF_037478005.1. Taxonomy (NCBI): domain Bacteria; kingdom Pseudomonadati; phylum Pseudomonadota; class Gammaproteobacteria; order Alteromonadales; family Alteromonadaceae; genus Alteromonas; species Alteromonas sp. M12. The sequence continues at coordinate 4,915,598 of NZ_CP144164.1, forward strand.
GATTCAATCCTGAGCCCCAAAAAGTCACCAATTTGAAAGGTGGCAATCACCACGCTAATGCCTGAAGTGAAGCCAACGATCACTGGATAGGGCACTATCTCTATTAGCTTTCCAAACTTTCCTACCCCCATTAAAACAAGAATAAAACCGGCCATGAAACCGCTAACCAACAACCCGCCTAGGCCATATTGTTGCACTATCGGCAGCAAAATAACCACAAAGGCCGCTGTTGGACCAGAAATATTAACTTTAGAGCCACCCGTTAAGGCAATAATGACACCTGCCACTATTGCGGTATACAGACCGTGCTGTGGTGGTACGCCACTGGCGATGGCCAACGCCATAGAAAGGGGAAGAGCAATAACACCAACGGTTAAGCCGGCCAGAACGTTAGCCTGAATCTCATGGTAAGACGGTTTACTTTGTATCGATTTTCTAAGTGCAGATAGCATTTGGGACCTGATTTAAGTTGTGCTCTAACGAGACTCTAGAAAAAGTCGTTAAATTACAGTCATATCACGCATTCACGTAATTAATTTGATACAAAATCAGCGAGCCTGTTGAGGGCAGGACTTTGGTGGCAATAAGTTCGAGAAAATAGATGCCCGATCAACTCAGTAAGGACACATTAAAGGTCACATTGAATTAATTTAGTCTCTTTTAATGCTGGAGGGATATGACTATGACCCAGTTTGAAGAGCACTCGAGCTGAACCATGCTTGTACAGCAATACTCTGTGGAATATTCACCATACAATTTTATGCTCGATTTACCACTACTTTAGTTTTCTGTCCAATTCCTAAAAGCGCTTTTACGCTGATATCAATATCGTACGTTGAACGTGAAACCAACTTTTTCTGCTCATTTGAGCTGTTTAAGTGTTTTTTAGTCTATTTAGTTTTGAACTAAGTAGACTCAGACAACAAACCTGTAGTCTGGCTAAATTATACTCTAAAACCCAATGCTGGAGCAAAAAAAATTGGCTAAAAACCATTAAAAAAAAGTGAAAAATCACATAATTTTTATTCCTCTCAGCTACAACCACCATTTATTAGCAAAAAATGACTCTTGTATTTATGCCTACGAATCAAGGGTATTTTTACAAAAAATTTTAGACATAAAATAAATAAACTGACTGTTATCTATATCTTTTTTGAATAATTGGCGGTGCTCAGCATTGTAAGTCACAAATTCTAAGCAAGCATTAAAGAGTAAACTCTAATCAGTTTTAAAAAGCAGGAAGTTAGTTGATACCCATGTGGTTATTCAATTTAGCGGGCATCTAGACCGAAAAATAGGCTAATCATTTGATTTGTATGTTTAAATTAACTGATATTTTCTAATTTACTACAATTTACATTCACAAATTTCAACGAAAATATGTAAGACCTTAGGCTTATCGTAATTTTTTAAAAGCTGATCTATTCTACGCCCTCAACATTCATTTGCTTTAAATAAAGCTATTTTTTATTTTTTAAGAGCAACTATGTTGCCGGGGAAATCATGAATACCACGCCGCAAGATGAGATTACATCTGGAGCTGAAAAGGTGACGGAGAATCAAGCCGTTTCCGATAGCTATGAAAAACTTCACAAACCGAGCTCTGAATTCGCAACGAGAGACGAATACCTAGAGCACGAACTGCAAATTATGCAGCCAAAACGCTGGCGACCTAATCTACCGTTTAGGGATTACCGTTTTGAATTCGAAGACACCATTCCCGCGATGGCAGCCACAATTGGAAAAGTAGTAATGGTTGCGGCCATTGCAGCTACCTTTGCCGGCGCGCTAGGGCTTGGCGATGAGTTTGTTTTAGAAAATGTGCGCTACGAGTTACTCATAGTGTCCTTTTTCATTATTTTATTTTCGGGTTTTATTTTGCCTACCGCTAATTTAGCCGGAACCCATGGCCCGTTAATTCCGTTAATCCCCATTGTTGTCGCCACTGGCGGACACCCAATGGCATTTGGACTACTTATTGGTGCCTTTGGATTGATATTGGCATTCAGCAAAGGCGGAAGTCTGCTCGCCCGACTCACGAGTAAAGGAGTATGTGGCGGCCTACTACTTTATTTAGGCTTTATCGGCACGATTTCGCAGGTTAAAAAGCTGTTTGTTTGGGCTGAAGGTATTGATAAAACGCACATTGCTTTTATTGTTATTCTGGCCACAATTTTACTTTACGCGTTCTTAGAGCACTATAAAAAGCGTTGGTTAGCCGTGCCCTTAAGTTGTGTTTTAGGCGGCTTTACAGCCTTTGCTTTAGGTGCACCATTTGAGTTTCACACGGCACCTGGGCTACCGAATATGAACCCAATGTATTGGTGGGGAGAAAACACGGGGTGGATGTTGGGCTTACCGACCGCCGAAAGTTTTATTGTCGTGTTACCTTTTGCAATTCTTGCTGTAGCAATGTGGTCTCCCGACTTTTTGGGGCATCAAGTGTTTCAAAAAATAAGCTACCCAGAGCGTACTGAAAAAGTGCAAATGAATATTGATGACACTATGCTCAGCGCCTCAGCTCGACAAACCTTTGGTTCTATTTTAGGTGGCGCTAACTTCGCTTCGTCTTGGGGTACTTATATCGTCCCAGCCGCCATTGCTAAACGTCCAATACCTGCTGGTGCGATTTTAACCGCGTTATTCTGCGTAATTGCCGGAGTTTGGGGATATCCAATGGATCTCGCCATCTGGCAACCAGTACTGTGTGTAGCATTAATTGTAGGGGTTTTTATTCCGCTTCTAGAAGCTGGCATGGAAATGACACGTGAAGGCAAAACCACACAATCTGCGGCGATAGTGGTATTCGCTTCAACATTGGTGAACCCAGCGTTTGGTTGGTCTCTGACTATGTTGCTTGATAATTTAGGATTAATCGGCTGTAAAGAGAGAAGCTCTGAGTTAACTCACATGAGCCGTTGGATTATTCCGCTTGTCATGTTTGTTATATTAACCAGCGTAATGGCTATGGTTGGCATGTTACCGGGCATTCCAGCATTAATGCCTAGCTTTAGACACTAACTATTTGTAACACGGCAAGCGCAATTAGAGCGCTTGCCGTATTTTACTTTGATGATTAACCAGACGCGTGCAGGCTGATCACAATCGACTTATAGGCTGGTGTGTTACTTTTATCTGCAACGCTGCCAATGGGTATCAAATCATTGGTTTCAGGGTAATAAGCCGCTGCACACCCCCTAGGAATTGCATATTCTACTAGCGCAAAATCAGTCACTTCTCTAACACTCGCCTTATCATTTGGCCAATGGCTACGAATCGTTACTTTTTGACCGCTGTGCAACCCTAACTCAGCAATGTCCTGTTTATTAATGAACAACACCTTACGCGTACCACGTACGCCACGATAGCGATCATTATTAGTGTATACAGTGGTGTTAAATTGGTCGTGACTGCGAATGGTCATCATCAATAAACCCCCTTCTGGCACCTCAACATTATCAATACTGTGCACCATAAAGTTTGCTTTACCAGTAGCAGTGAGGAAGACACGAGCATCTCGCACACCGTTGGGAAGTACAAATTCACCTAACGCATCAATTCGTTGGTTAAAGTTTTCAAAACCGGGGATCACATTAGCAATATGATCACGAATAAGACGGTAATCATCACGCAAGGCTAACCAGTTAACGCTATCGTTTTTAAGGGTGTGGTGCGCGAGTTGGGCGATAATATCCACTTCACTTTTCAGCAAATCTGACGCAGGCGGTATTTTACCGTGAGAGGTTTGAATAACGCCCATCGAATTCTCAACGGTGATGGTTTGAATACCGCCCACTTGAGTATCGATTTCTGTGCGCCCTAACGCAGGTAAAATCAGTGCTTGCTTGCCAGTATAAAGATGCGAGCGGTTGAGCTTAGTTGACACCTGCACCGTTAATTCGCATTGACTTAGCCCTTGTTCATTGGCTTGATGATCAGGCATGGCCCTAAAAAAATTTCCACCGAGGGCAAACAGAACTTTAATTTGGCCTTGCTGCATACCATGCACAGTCTCAACTGCATCAACACCGTTGTCTCGTGGAGGGTTAAAGCCAAACTCTTGTTCAAGTGCATCTAGAAATTCAGGATTCGGTTTTTCCCAAATACCCATGGTACGGTCACCCTGCACGTTGCTATGACCTCGCACTGGACACACACCGGCTCCGGGCTTACCTAAGTTGCCTTGTAACATTAAAAAGTTGGTCATTAGCTGAATATTGGCCACCGCATTTTTATGCTGTGTCATACCCATTGCCCAACAACAAATGGTTTTTTTCGATCCACAGGCAATATCTGCGGCCTGTTCAATAAGGGCTTGGCTTAAACCACTACCTTGCTGGATGTCTTGCCAGCTCGTTTGCTCGATATCGGCTTTGAACTCATCAAAACCGTGGCAATACTGCTCAATAAATTCGTGATCCAATACCGGCTGATGTTTGTTATCACGCTCTATTAATGCCTTACACAAACCTTTTAATAAGGCTACATCGCCATTTATTTTCACCGGCAAATACAAATCTCGAAGGGCGGTGCCGTTGCCAATAACACCCGAGACTTCTTGTGGGTTTTTAAAGCGTTTTAGACCTGTTTCATCCAGTGGATTAATGGCTACGATTTTAGCGCCATTACGTTTTGCATCTTGCAGTGTTCCCAGCATTCGCGGGTGGTTAGTACCTGGGTTTTGGCCAAACACAAAAATTGCCTCGGCCTGCTCTAAGTCTTCAAGGCTTACTGTCCCCTTGCCCACTCCAATGGTTTCACCTAAGCCCACGCCACTTGATTCATGACACATGTTCGAACAATCGGGCAAATTATTAGTACCAAATTTACGCACAAATAGTTGATATAAAAACGCAGCTTCGTTGCCGGTGCGTCCAGAGGTATAAAAGGCAGCTTGATTAGGGTTATCCAATAAATTTAATTGCTTGGCAATTAATTCAAACGCACTGTCCCAAGCAATTGGTTGATAGTGTTCTGCGCCCTCGGGCAACCACATTGGCTCAACTAAGCGCCCTTGATCGTTTAACCATCGGTCGGATTTTTCACATAACTGACGAATACTATGCTTGGCAAAAAACGCCCCATCGGCTCGTTTAGTGGTCGCCTCATCTGCTACCGCTTTTGCACCGTTTTCACAAAACTCAAATGTAGCCCGTTTATTTAATGGATCAGGCCAAGCGCAACCAGGACAATCGAACCCTTCGATTTGATTCAAATCAGACAGCAGCCGCGTACCTTTAAAGGGCCCAGCTTTGGAAGTGACGTTCTTGTATGCAGAAATGACGGCAGGGATGCCTGCGGCCCACTCTTTGGGCGAACTGATTTCAATACGTTGACTATCTGCTGGATCAAATGAAGGCGGTTTTCCATTAGCCGGTGACGCGGTTTTCATGTTGGCTCCTAATATTAAGGTTCGCTGAAATTTATTCGTTATGTCTTTATAATGTCGCACAATTATTCAGTTAGAGGCTTCTATGATTATACGCGATAATCCCCACTCACTGCGCTTGTTTTTTATAATAAGAGGATCTGTTTTACCGCTTATCTATCTAAGAATTATCTTTATTACGTTATTAGGGGCCGGTGTTGCAGGTGCCGAACATTTTTACCCTGAGGCATTTCCCGACTTCACCCTCGCACCTGTGGCATTATTTGGCGTAGCCTTGTCGTTATTTCTTGGTTTCCGCAATAACGCAAGCTATGACCGCTGGTGGGAAGGGCGTAAACAATGGGGCAAACTTATAGTGGCATCTCGAAGCCTTTCGCGAAAGATGGTCTCTTATGTTGACGGTACGCAAAAACAAGGTGCTGAAGTGCAAAGGTACGTAATAAACTTAATTATTGCGTTTAGCCACGCGCTGCGTCACCAATTACGTAGCACAGATCCCTGGCCTGACATTACTCCTTACATGGCACAAAATGACATCCAGTTTCTGCGGGATGCTCAGAGCTTAACCGATGGAATTTTACGTTTAATTGGTGCAAAACTAGGGGAGTGTCGACGCCAAAATTTAATATCAGACTTTTTAATGCTGAAAATGGACGAGCATATGACGGCAATGGCAGATGTGCAAGCCTCTTGCGAACGCATTCAAAATACTCCATTACCCTTTGCTTACATGCTACTTGTTCAGCGTACTGCTTATTTGTACTGTTTTATTTTACCCTTCGCCATCGTTGCCTCACAAGGCTTAGTAACGCCTCTATTTAGCGCAATAATTGCGTACACATTTTTTGGATTAGATGCATTAAGCGAAGAATTAGAGGAGCCGTTTGGGGTATCAGCCAATGACCTGCCATTACATGCGATGTCGAGAACAATTGAAATAAACCTGTTGGATATTCTAGGCGAAAAAACACTTCCTAATCCTATTCAAGCCCATAACCATCGATTGGAATAGACCATCAGCCATAACAAAGCTGCAAAGTTAGGTTATTAAGGTAAACATTGCAGCTGAGAATTGGTTTGGCGTAGCCTCTGGCAATCGCCTATGGAAAATGAACAATGGAAATTAACGTTTCCATTGTTACACTGCGGGTAAGTTTTGCGCTAACCACTGTTTAAATTGAGGTTTTGGTAACGCCCCTGACAAACGCGCAACCTCCTTGCCATGATGGAATATCATTAACGTTGGAATAGAACGAATTTGATAACCACCAGCCGTGTGCTGATTATGCTCTGTATCTAATTTTAGAAAACAGGCTTGAGTAGACATTTCACTCGCCACTTGTTCAAAAGTGGGTGCAAATTGTTTGCATGGGCCACACCATGATGCCCAGAAATCAACCACTACGGGTAAACCGTTATCGGTAATAAAACGGTTAAAATTCTGGTCGGTAGCGATAACAGGATGGTTAGAAAGCACCGGTTTTTTGCACTTCCCACATAGAGGTTTATCATCAAGCTTGGCTTTGGGAAGGCGGTTTTTCGCATTACAATGTGAACACACAATTTGAATAACTGAATCTGTCATCTTAAACCTCAATGAAAACCTACATTATTACCTTCAAACATTGAAAGTGCAGGGTTTAAGTTAATATGGGTTTCGTGCGGTTTTAAATCAAGTAGAGTAAGATTAACTATTTGCTGTATAAAGAAAAATCATTCAATTTAGGTTAATGATTGCTGCGCTAAGGCCTAAAAAACAGTCTACTGTTTGACGCACTCAATGGGCATCATCCTGCCAATTTCAACAGTCAGATTATCGCCTTTCCCACGAATAGTATTAGGACCATTGCTGTAAACGAATCCCGAACCACTTTTTTGCTGAAACAACTTAATTTCATCTGAATTTCGCAACAACACTGCCACTTCTTGCTCAGTGTAAAAACGCACCCGTAAGTTCTCACCGTTGACGCAATTGAAGGCCACGTCATAGTCAGGCGTTGATATATTCTGATTCGTCGTTGTAGTACATCCAGCTAATACACTCAGCAGCAGCGTGATAAAACCGACAATGACGCCCCTAAGAGTAACTCCATGTCTTTGGGTAAAAGCACGATTGGCTATCGGATTAATATTTACCATGGAATACAACCTCCTTGCGGTTTGCGATAAATTCTCAGCTTTAACTTTTGAGTAGGGATAATATTTTAGTTAGGTTATGAGCGCTAAAAACTCAAAGACATCAGCTGTAATGACGATATAGCCACAGACAGAATAGAGAAGCTCTCTAAGTCTTTTCTGTGGCCTGCGCGATCCGCTTATTTAATAAATTTGATACTAAGAGGGTACACCCAAACCTCTCCATTATTGGCTTTGATTGCAGCAATAATGGCAAAAACCAAGTTAAGTACGGCCAACACAATAAGCCCTAAAACACCGATAAATACAAACACTAAAATAGCGCACACTATCGAATAAATAAAAACACTAATCAGCCAATTAACGGTTATCTTTCCATGTACGTCAATAAGTTCATTTTTATCTTTATTGGTAGCCCACATGACGATGGGTAAGATAAAACCCAAGCCTGGTATGATAATACTAGTTAACTGACTTAAATGAATTAACATACAGTAAGTGTTTAACGGCATTCCCCAATATTCTTCTTTATTATCATTCATATCACTCTCCTTGTATTGAGTATTTCGGGGGGCGGCAGAGCCCCATTGGATTAATTGTTAAAGTCTTTTGGTTAACTGTTTTACTATTGTCAGATATGTCATTATACAAAGCACAAATTATGTTTTAACGATAATGATATGCAGGTCGAATGGCAAAAATAGCGATGTATATAACTGACCATAAGATACCAAATTCTATAGAATATTCTACGTTTCTGCGTTTTAAATATTAGCTAGCCACAAACTCAACGAAGTACTAAAGCGGGGTAGAGGGATAGCGCAAAAGCTCTGTACAATCACCTTGTCTGTTTATAGCCACTTTTAACTATTTAGTTACTGACACTGCACTCTTACATTTAATATTAAATTCAAAGAATGGAAACCGTTTCAATTTCCATAACAGAGTTGGCATTAGCGCGTTCGATGATTTTGACTAATGCAGATTGAATAACCTCATCAACCCTCGCATCGGTTTTGCTTGAAAAGCGCTCTTCTTGCACCTCTGCACCCTCTTCTAATAAAAATTGAACGGCAACTTCGGTAGCTTTATCGGTACTTTGACCAAAATATTCCAAGTTAATTGTTGGATAACCTTTAAACCCCTTTTTTACCTGTTTCGCAATGCGCTTTTTCGCTTTATCTACATTCATGCTAAATCCTTTATAACGCTGCAACTCATCGAAAATACAGCAGCAAAGTAAGCCACTAAATATAGTGGCACTGTAATTACAAATATCCTGAGAGACTTGAGTGAGAACCCTTGAAATAATGGCTTAACGACATTGATTGATAACAGCTAACCCTAAATCAATATGCGCGACTAAATAACCGTACTGTTTTTTAGAAAGCGCTGCTTTTTTATATTCTTGTTTGGCGAATGCATGAGTCCAGATTTCTCCACATGGTGGATCTGGAATGCTAGTATCTATCTCAAGAAGATGTGTTTCGCTTATGCTATGCCCGTTTTTAACAATATTCTTTGCACACAGACTAAGTGCGTACTCCACCGCATATTTATCAACACTTGGTAAACCGACAAATTCAACCTCACAAGCGAGTTTTTGATTGCCTTTAGCGTCCACATAAGAAAGCTGCCCCGTTGTGCATGCTGCTAGCAATGTGACGCTGAAAACGACCAACAATTTTTTTAAATTCAAACTATTACCCTGTGCAATTACGGCCCGTTTAACTATTGTAGCGGCATCATCATCCATTGAATGTAAATTCCGGCTATTTTGTTTTTCATCAATTTATCGGAACTTAGCCATTTTTCACACTCTAATTTATGAACTATTTGCATATTCTCGCGTAAAAAAGCCAATACAAAAAGGAACTGGTTTATGTTTTCAATATTTAAGAGCGACCCAACCAAGAAACTCAGAAAGGAACATGCTTTAAAATTAGAGCAGGCCATGCATGCCCAGCGAAAAGGTGATATTCGAAGTTACTCTCAACTGACCTACGAAGCTGAGGAGATTTATAGCAAAATTCTAACCATTGAAGCATCACAGGAAAGCCTGCGGAAATAGGGTAACTCCCCCGAATAGCGCTTTAACTTTGCTTTACACATCGCATGTTTAGCTGCTGATATAGCTATCGCGAGCATAGATATCATAGCTAAGAAGTCAAAGTGATAGATTTACCCTCAGCTTTTTTTTCAAGGGATGGTTACCCCCCAGAAACCACTCTAATTCGTTCAGCTGGGACCCTTAGTTGCTCCATCAAATACACTTTAAACGAGGCTTCATAAGGTTGTTTATCTACGGCTTTTTGCATACATAAAAGCCAAGCATCTCTTTCCTCAACGCCAACCGACAAGTGTCTGTGTGCAAAAGGAATGTTAATAGCCCCATAATGCTCGGCATACAATTTAGGACCACCAAGCCAACCGGATAAAAAATAAGTCAACTTTTTACGAGACTCCGTTAAATCATTTGAGTGCATATTTCTAATCTTTTGGGCTTCACCGAGCACAGTCATATTCTCGTAGAACGCATCGACCAGTTTAGTTATGCCAGGTAATTCACCCGCCATAAGGTAAGAATTGTTTCCTACCCCGTACTCACGATTTTTTAAACTCATAAAAGACCTTTATTTACCCATGTTACGAACTAAAACAGCAGCTTCAGAGCCTGTTAAACGAAAAAATCAACAGAACGAGAAACTCAACAATTAAAAACTTTTCACTTGAACTGCAATTCATAATTGCCCGTTGAGACCCTTAGTTTCAAACCATCAGTTTTTTCATAAAGCCTGCGAGCCTTTGCAAGCCTTCCTCTAACTCTGATTCAGCAGAAGCAAATGATAGGCGCACAAAATGATCCCCTTGATACTCACCAAAATCATTGCCTGGCGTTAACGCCACGTGCGCCTCTTGCAATACACGTTCACAAAAATCCATCGCGGTGAACCCGGTGCGGCTGACATCAATATAAACATAAAAAGCACCGTCAGGCTGAACGGGCACCTGCAAATTACATTTTTTCAACCCCGCCAGCACCAATTCTTTGCGGGATTTAAGCGTTTCTCGACGTGACTCACAGACCGCAATAGACGCGGGAGTAAAACAGGCTAGCGCTGCTTTTTGCGCTAAAGTCGATGGACAAATATAATAGTTTTGCGCCATCCGCTCCATTACCGGAACAGCACGCTCAGGCACGACGCACCAGCCTAATCGCCAACCAGTCATACCGAAGTACTTCGAAAAACTGTTGATGACTAACGCCTCATCATCAAATGACAGAGCCGTGATCGGTGGTGTATTGCCGTCCCCATGATGCAAATTTAGATAGATTTCATCAATAATGCGCCACGCTCCACGGCTTTTCGCAAATTCACACATTGCCGCCAGTTCATCAGGCGCGACAGCCGTACCTGTAGGATTAGACGGCGTAGCGAGCATTAAACCACGAGTGCCCGCTTGCCAATGCTTTTCAAGTAACGCCATGTTCAATTGAAAACGCGACTGTGCTTGAGTTGGCACCAGTTGCACACTGCCACCAAAGCTTTTAATAAATTGACGATTACAGGGGTAGCAGGGGTCACCCATAATGACGTTATCACCTGGATCAACAAATGCCGCAGATAACAGTAACAAGGCCGCAGAAGCTCCTGCAGTAACCACAACACGATTAGGATTTAAATCAACATTGTGGGCGGTCTTATAAAAACCCGCTATGGCCTCTCGCAACTCCGGTAGTCCTAGAGCCGAGGTGTAAGGCAGTGGAGCAGTGGTTGCTAACGTTTGCATGGAGCGTAATACATCAGGTGGCGCACCAAAATCTGGCTCCCCAATGTTTAACTTAACGATATGATGGCCTTGGGCTTCTAACTCGGCAGCTTTAGCGCCAAAAGCCATAGCGAAGAAAGGGGAAATGGCTTGCGCACGTTGTGAATATTGCAATTGATAAAACTCGACTTATTGATGAAAATAATTTGCCAATTGAAGCAAAGATGAAGGTCTATTATTTTGCCATTTTTAGCCAAGCAAAACATCACTAATTGTTATTTTCAGTCTTCACAATTGTTACCGCTGGGCGAGCTTGCTCGTTAACGGTTAGTTGAAAGATATCGGGACGGGAATAGTGCCCAGCGGGATCTAAATCATATCGAGCTTTAACAATCTGGTCTAAATCAATCTCAGCACATATTAATCCCTCTTCATTGTATAAAGGGCCCGCTAGTATCTCACCCATAGGTGAAATAATCACGCTACCGCCTCTAATTAGAGGTTTATCCTTTGGCCAAGATGGATCTAGGCTGTTTTCTGCAGTCGGTGAGGATTGATATTGACAAGCACTGACTAAAAAGCAGCGTCCTTCATAAGCGATGTGTTGCATACTTGCCTGCCATATATCGCGATCGTCAACCGTTGGTGCACACCAAATTTCAATACCTTTGGCATACATTGCTGAGCGTAACAACGGCATGTAATTCTCCCAGCATATGGCCGCACCAATACGCCCTGCAGATACCTCTAACACGGGTAATGTCGAACCATCACCTTGCCCCCAGATTAACCGTTCACTGGCGGTGGGCATCAATTTACGATGCTTACTAATTTCACCTTTTTCGGTAATGAATAACGCCGTGCAATAAAGAGTTGAACCACCGCGCTCGATAATCCCTATCACGATTGACGTATTACAACTTTTTGCCAGTTCAACCAACTCTTGCACTTCCGGACCATCAATATCAATTGCTTGCTGCCAGTAATGTAAAAAGTCTTCACGCCCTTGCTCAGTTCTATATCCCACTTTAGTGCCAAAGTCAGCTCCCTTGGGGTAGCCCCCCCAAAGTGCTTCAGGCATCACTAACAAATCACATTTGGATTCTAAAATACGCTCTTTATAACCTAAGATCAGCTGTAACGTTTGCGCCGTTCCTTGGGAGGAAGAGCCAATCTGTAAAGCTGCAATAATTTTCTTTTTCATCGGCAATTCTCAACGTAATTTAAGCCAAAACTTGGATTTCTGACCGGCTGATTAAACAACTATGCTTACTCTTTTTTGCTTCTAAATATCTTATCAAATGCGTCATAAACTGCTAAATGCAAAGTGTCGCCATGACTTAGTTGCTCAAAATAATTAAAAAAAACGGCATCGTGCGAAGGTTTATTTGCTTTAACTTTTTCAAATAGCGCTTTTGCTACTCGCTCCATTATTTCACCCTCTTTCCCTACGCCTATATAAATGGATTTAGGCGAACTTGAGGTTAATGCTGTGAATTTTAATAGTGACTCATCATCCCACCATAAACTCGGGCTGATAATAATATAGTTATCAAATAGATTAGGCTTTTTGAACAAAATTTCAGTGGCCAGCAATCCTCCTAATGATTGACCAATAATGGTTTTACTGGCATTTGCTCGATAATTTTTCGCAATCAATGGTTGGATTTCTGTACCGATAAACTGAATAAATTGTTCAGAGCCTCCACTTGTTGGAAAATCTTTTTGATCTAAAAGGTTATTAGAGGGGTAGGTAAAATCGCGCTTTCTATCAACATTTTCAATACCTACAACAATGCTCTCGGGGAGCTGATTTATCCAAGAAAATGAGCCAAATTGGACTAAACCGGCTAAATGAATAAAATCTTCAGAGGCAGATCCATCAAGCAGATAAACCACCGGATAATGTTTATCAATAGCCGCGTCATAGCTGCTAGGAAGATAAATGTTAAGGATTCGATTTTCATCTAAAACAAGGGAATGAAACTCGATAGTGTCACCAATCGTAAACTTACTTTTAGCCATTATTTCAAGTTTAGTCTCGGCAAGTAGATTATGGCTACCAACCAAACATAAAACCAAAATGAAAAAATTCGTAATCTTCATAGCGCTCCTAATTTACGCCTAACTAAAGTGCAAATGTACAACAAAATCTAATGTAATCTATTTTGAAAACGTTTATTCAATCAACCAATTGGATATCCAGGCTTTCCAACAGCCTTACCGCCTCAAAGCGACTAAATTTGGCGTTTTTCAGTTTGTTGCGGTGAATATCAACGTTGTAGTCAGTGGCTTCTGAAAAATCTACACCCGACAAGTTTGTATTATCAAAAAAGCTGCCTTGCAGTTCGGTATAGGTAAAGTTTGAATGACTAAGATCACCTTCTCGAAAGTCGACGTTAAGCGCCTTGCACTCCTGCAGCACTAAATCTTGTAAACAGAGTCCGTAAAACGAACTATCGTTAAGAATCGATTTGTAGAACTTAATTGGCGAGTTATATATTAACTCTGACCAAGCCGCTTTAGTCCAATCAATACCGATTAATTTTGAATCTCGAAAACAAACATCTGAAAATTGACTGTATTCAATTTTGCTATTACTTAAATTACAATCAGTAAACTCACAATCTGTAAAAACGCACCTAACAAAAGCCGTGTTGCTGAAGTTACAACGGTCAAAGGTACAGCCTTCAAACTCTTTCGAGCATATTTCTTCATCTGATAAATCTAAATCTTTAAATTTATCAGACCAATATTCATTTTTTTCTGCAAAATTTAACAAGGGATCTGTAGCTCCTGAACATACTGCGCATCAAACAAAACTTTTAACTGACACACCTCAATACTAAATGAAGTGACATGTAGGTAAATGTTAAATCCAATTTTTAGTCTAATGCCGGCACATGCTGATCTATAAGAATTTGATTTCCATCCGGATCTTCTAGCATAAAATAGGCTGGCCCAGATGTTGATTCGTCAGCTTCACTAAGCAATTTAATGCCCTTTGCTTTGATAATTTTTTGTAACTCACGAACATCTTTGTATTCTGGTAATTGCTTTCCATCATTATCCCAACCGGGATTAAAAGTTAGAATATTCTGTTCGAACATGTCCTGAAATAAACCGATGATTGTGCTTTCATTCTGAAGGACCAGCCAGTTTTGCGCTTGATCCCCACCACGCACTGTGAACCCTAGTTTTTCGTAAAACGCTCGGGATACCGCTATATCTTTAACAGCAAGACTGACAGAAAAGTTCCCCAATTGCATGGCAGGTTCAACCTTTGCTTCGGTTTTTTGGGGAGTCGCGACACAACCACTTAAAAACACGATCAGTAATAAAATAACTTTCATTATGCTCTCCAGATTTATGACGGATTACTCTTTCTTTAGAGTGTGACTTTTTTGCGCGTTAGTTGTGTGTAAATAATCAACTAAAAAGCGCATCAAGTCGATATATCTGTACAGCATTTCCTGAAGACAGACTAATTGAAAGCATTTTTTTAGCCACCTCATCACCAGAAATGGGACGATACCGTTTAAAGAATGGCAGCATGCATAAAGGGGGAAGAATCCAACTTGCCAAGGTTTCACCTAAACGAAAACTTTCTCGCTCGCCAATGAGCAGTGACGGTTGCACTATACTTACTCGTTTGAAAGGTAATAAACAAACAGCGTCTTCTAATTCACCTTTCATCTTTAGATAAGGACTGATGCTTTTCCCGTTAGCACCGCTAGATGAAACAAGAATATAGTGACTGACACCATTTTCAGCGGATATTTTTGCGGCTTGATACTGATATTCAAAATCAACTTTCCGTTGTTTCTGAACAGAACCGGCTTGCTGCGCGGTTGTGCCAAGGCATGAAAACAGAACATCACCGGTAAAAACATCAGCGTATTTTTCTAGCTCGTCAAAGTTGACGACTTGATTAACAATTTTGTTAGATTGATATTCAATGGGACGCCGCGTAACAGCAACAACCCGTTCAACGCGCTCATCTGCCGCTAATCGGTCAACCAAATTTTTGCCGACTAATCCTGTCGCCCCTATCACAATTGCAGTCTTCATTGCTTAACTTCCACTTTCTAGAATGCGCATATTTCAGCTCAAATACTGATTACCAAGTTTACACCCTAACTCTATCCTAAGTTGCATACTTAACGAGTGCAGCCTTTACCAAAGTAATAGGAATGACAGATTTTATCGTTGATTTGAACCTTTGTTAGATAGTTCAGCAGCATCTCAGCGTAAGCGGTTTGATCCAAGCCTTAGTGCTTTTTGTCGATAGACAAGAATCTAGCAGCGTTGTCGTGAAGAATCGCGCGTTTCTGCTTTTCAGACAAAAAAGGAGCGGACTCAATCACCTCAATACTCCCCGTAATCGCGCCCCAATAATCAGAACCAAAAACGATCCTGTCTTCATGGCCTGCTTGAACAAAGGTTTTGATGGCGCTATGAATTAGAGGAGTGGGAACCAAGGTCATTGGTGATGTCTCTACCATCACATTTGGGTACTTATCTAACAACGCCAAGGCTTGCTGAACAAAATCAGGGCGAAATACGTGATACAGAACTAAACGAAGTTGAGGGTGCCGAGCAAGAATTGGCTCGTAAAGTGCTGGAAACGCTAAGCTTTCATCAAAGTCCGCGCAACATCCGGCAACACGGCCTTCCGGAGGTGGTCCTGCATCGGCGTGCACCAGTACCATCAGATTATATTTAGCCGCAAGAGCATAATATGGCCACATCCGAATATCATTCGGGGCAATGCCTGCATACACGTTATACAGCTCTCCAATTGCGCCGATTCTGCCCGCCTCAGCCTCTTGACGCAGCCAATCTAGATCCGGCCAATCGCCACCATTTTCAAAACAAGGGGATAGATTTGGATCTACCCCATCTGAACAAGGAAATGCCACACTGCCTATCAAACGAGTAGGGTCAGCACTACGAATTCGCTCAACGTCAGCAGGAGAACCGCCGATAACGGCTCGAACGATGGAATGAACATTCAAGGTATCGAGCAGGTAGCGCGTTTGAGCCGCATCGGCTGTCTCGTTCGTTGCAAGTGAATACCATCGGGATGCAGTACTGCTGGGAGCAGCGTGAAGATGAACGTCAATAACTGGCGATGCAGTGGTTTGTGCAACCGTACAGCTCCAAAGCAGTAAGGCACTTAAAAGTGAGAGAATGACTCTTAAATCAAACAAGTGGCTAGCGCCCTCCAAATTAAAGCCTTAACGACCAAGCTAGCGATTATCAATAACAGCATTAAATCCAATCAGTACCGCGAAAAGTGAATTGTGATTCGTTGTAGTAGCATAACCCTAGATTTTAAGATTATAGTCGAAATTATTTCATCGAACATGAAAACCACGAAATATCTGGCGATTGACGGGGTTACAGAGATGGCTGTTATTAATGTTATATGTTGATTTCATTGACGCCAAAATCCACAGCGACAGCGCAATTCCATTAAAGCAAATCACACAGATTCAACAAGAGCTTGTATAATCTCGCCTTTAGCTGAGCTGTTTCAACTATTAGCCTGAGTTAGATACTTGCTATTGAGGGTGTAGATAGCAACCTAAACATCGACAGAAAATAAACTGAGAGCCAAAGTAGGAAGTCAATATGACGACTCGTATTAACGCAGATTTTGAACAACGTATTGTGATTCGTCCGCAAGATTATCAATGGGTTGAATCGCCGATGCGAGGTGTCGAGCGTATGATGTTAGACCGGATTGGCGATGAGGTGGCTAGGGCCACCTCTATTGTAAGGTATTCTCCATTTAGTGAGTTTTCAGCACACACTCACTCTGGTGGAGAAGAGTTTTTTGTGCTCGACGGCGTTTTTGCAGATGAACATCAAGATTATCCCCAAGGCTCATATGTGCGTAACCCGATAGGAACCTCACATACACCTAAAATTGGAAAAGAAGGCGCAGTTATCTTTGTCAAACTGCATCAATTTGAGCAAACCGATGACTCACAAAAGGTGATTCATACTCCTTCCCAACCATGGCATCAAGGGCTTGTCGATGGACTGACTGTCATGCCTTTACATCAATTTGGAACTGAACAAGTTGCTTTAGTTAAGTGGGCACCGAATACCCAATTTAACAGTCATCAACATTGGGGAGGTGAAGAAATTTTCGTTTTAGACGGCACCTTCCATGACGAACATGGCAGCTATCCTAAAGGCTCTTGGATACGAAGCCCTCACTTAAGCCGCCATACTCCATTTACTAAACAAGACGGTGCATTAATTTATGTGAAAACGGGACATTTGGGATGAAGCTTTGTTAATTGTAAAAATGCGACGAAAAATTAGTTGGATAGATCAATTAGCGAGGGTAAATATCTTAATGCCGAGGGTGTCGGGCGCTCTTTTCAGTCCGATTAAATTGCTCGAGATATAATAACTGATACTTTCCCAGCAAGAATTTTAACCCTTACCCCACTCACGATTTCTTTTAAAATCAAACTAGGTTGATTATATCCAAAATAACAAATATTAAAATTTTCATGCTTGTAAACCCTGCAAACTGATAGGCATAATCTGTGGTTTTACTGCGAGTAAGCTTATGATTAATCAGCTACAGCAAAAATATCAACTGTCATTATTGTTGTTACTGGCTACTGTAGCAATATTGGGGGTTTTTCCATTTGCGGTGATTCGTTATTTTGAAGGCAATGTTACCGCTGCAGTCATAGATATGGCTCTGGTACTGGGTATGATCGCCTTTGTTGCCTATGCGTTTTACTCTAAAAAAATCCGCATGGTAAGCGCGGTGTTAGCCGTATTTATTAATGCCGGTGTTGTAGCCATTGTGAGAGCAAATGGGATTGATAGCTTTTTATGGGTTTACCCTGTGTTCGCAAGTACGTTTATGCTGCTAAAACCTGTTGAAGCCTTTGGTGTTAATATAGTTGCAGGCGCGTCTATCGTGGCTCTATCTGACATTTTAGCCACTGTTTCACTCGACTCTTATATTGTCACCATTTTGATGCTGTCACTAAGTACCTTTGTGTATGCCAGTCATAGTGCAAAACAATTTCGTTTACTCGAAACCCTGAATACGGTTGATGCGCTAACCGGTGCATTTAATCGTAGAGCCATGAGCGCAGATATAAAAGCAGCCATTTCAAATTCAGAGCGCACTGGTGCCAAGCCATTATTGGTGATCCTAGATTTAGATTACTTCAAGACGGTGAACGATAAATACGGTCATGCAGTTGGCGACGAAGTTTTAAAAAGTTTTGTTGCTATTACCAGAACCCACATTCGTCAATATGATCGGCTTTATCGGTTCGGCGGAGAAGAGTTTGTGTTACTAATTTCACAAATAAATGATCAACATCATACCTTTATTAACAACCTCAGACAGGCAATTAAGAATGCGTTAAAAACCCCAGATGGCAAAGAAATAACAGTGTCCTTTGGTGTCGCGTCTTGGCTACCTGATTCCACGGAAGACACTTGGTTGCAGCGCGCAGATGAAGCCCTTTATATAGCTAAAAGTGAAGGTCGTGATCGCGCAGTGTTCAGCGACGAATGCAGTGGATAACGGCGAATTCACAATAGATAAGCAGTAAAGCAACTTGATGTATGTTTGCACTAAACAATCGCCAAAACAGTTAACTTTTTACTAAAGTGATGAAACCAGTTGGGTTACTGGTGCAATTTGGGATGTTGATGGCGGAGTGATAGCAGGGCAAAACTAAGATAATCAGGTAACCATTCAAACATTGGTTACCTGTATTTACTAAAAGTAACATAACAGCCTATTACTGTTTTTAGCAGATTAAGTAGGTGGAATTGTTTGTCACTTCAAGATCAATCTTTATGCACTGCATGGCCGGCCGCAACCATTGCCTCTTCATCCCCAGTGCTGGCAAGCAAATTTTCTAATACCTGTTTAGTCTCATCTCGACTGTTTATACGAGGAAACTTAGTGTCTGGCACTGGAATATCAAGGAAATTACAAAGTGGTTCCCAGCCTTCACTTACCTTGTATACAAGCAACCGTTCTGGAGCAATATAGTCAATAATTTCAGCTGTGCGATTATTGAAAAAATCGATCATGTATTTTCTATCATCCATGCGGTTTTCCATGATATCCCAAACCGTTTTTTGTACCATTTCCCCAAACGGACTATTTTTAATGAAACCGGCAAAGGCACTCGAATGAATAGTCTCACTGGTAGATTCAAACCATTTGTCTGCGTCACGAACGGTCAAGATAACTTTCCCTTGAGGGTAATAGTCAGCAAGTTCTTTCCAATAATTACATCCCGGATTATCAACGGTTGCAGTATATCCATTGAAAATTTTGTCCCAGTCGGCATTTCCTTCAGCCGCATTGATCCAATCTGTTGCAGTTTTAGGATTCTTTAGTACTTCAGTCATATGGTAGCACTGCCCAAGACCCAAGGTTTCAAGTGCCACTTTTAACGACGCAGTACCAGTTCTGCCCATACCAGCACCAATTATTTTTATTGTCATATTTCAACTTTCCTTATTCACGTATTTACATCCGTATTTGCTTCACAATCCAGTAGGCTAAAACTAGCGCCCAATGCAGCAAAGCTAAGGGCTGATGTTCGCAGCACTTATTTGACAATCGGCCACTTGACCTCATTATCGCGATTTTTCAGCTATAACTGGCAGCACAATAGCACTGTACAAAAATCAACCGATAGACTAAGCCAAACTGGCAGAAAAGTGCAACTATTGTTAAATATCTGTTTGAACAGCTGTTGATGAACTCATCTGATATGAATGTATATAAGCGAAGTAAATTTGAAAAAGCGGCACGCTAATAACAAAGCGAAAAAGTATTCGTTAATTCACTGAATTGCAGAATCGGCACAAAACTGCGCACTACCGCCACAATCGCTTTGTACCCAGCAAATAATAAACACCATAGACACAGCAAACGCTTGAACTAACTAACCAAAAAGCGATTGAGTTTTGATGAACCACTGGATCTGATGTCACAAAAGGCAGTAGCAAACCAGCAATACCACGAATCAAATATACAGCAGTGATTAACACTAAGGATGTTTTTAAAAGCGGTAATTTAAAGACTAAACCAGCGCCAGAGAAAGCGTAAAGCCCCCAAACGAAAAGAATGGAAGCAATAACTAAGGTAGCAATTGTGGGATAGGTGTCTCCCGCAGCTGCCATTTGGGCCATTCTTTCACCTGCACCAAAAAAACGATACCAATCAGGCCCGCCAAAGATACAAGCAAGATGCAACAGCGCTGCGAAAAAGCTTAAGCAGCCTGCAATAATGAGTAAGTTATTTCTTTGCATTTGAAATCCTTTTTGCATATGACCCGTCGCTAAACAGTTTAGTTATGGATAGTTAAAACATGTACTAAAACACAACTTATCTCACGAGATAAACCTGTGTCTAAAACCATAGCGGCATTTGTTTTCATATAGACCCTATGACCAGTGAAACGGTGTGCAAAAACGAATAGCGGCTCAAAATCAATTTGAAATTACTTTATACATGCTGGTCATGTTTGAGCGACAAGTTGTGCTTGTTTCAGGAGTTGCTGAATTCTGCTGCTCGATTGCGCTTCAAGTGCTGGCAATGGTCGCCTTACCTTAGCTGTAATATCAAGCCCTAATAATCGCAACGCTTCTTTACTAGCCGCTTGCGGACTCGATGCATGCTTCAGTAAATTCACTGGAAAACCAGTTACAAAACGCAGCAATCTAAATTGTCGTGCCGGTTCAATACTGAGGTTATTCACAATAGGCAACAAATGAATTAATTTTTTTTGGGTGATATGCTGTGCTTTTTCATCCCCGTTAACACAATGGTCAAATAATGCTGTTGTAAGTTTTGGTGCAATAGATCCAATTGGACAAATCGCCCCTGAAGCCCCCACCCCCATCAGTTCAGGTAATAATAAACTTAGCCCCGAAAAATAGGCGCTATAACCACAATACTGCAATACCTTCTTCGCACTTTTGAGATGCAAGGCACTGTCTTTTATGCCCACAACACCGGTATCGTTCAAAAGCTCGATAAGCTGATAATAGTTAAGGAACAGACCTGATACTTGCGGAAAATGATAATACAAAACAGGTATAGGACTGCTTTCAACTACCGCTTTTAAGGCACTTTTAAGGGCTGAAAAATCATGTTTGTAATAGTCGGTAAATAACACCATAACCACGTCAGCCATACCTTGATAAGCGGTAATTTTATCCAGAGCTTGATGCACACTAAACGCATTTACACCAACAATAACCGGCTTGGTTTTATTCACACATTGATAAGTATGTTTGACTACGGCTAGTTGTTCAGCATCACTTAAATAAGGTAGTTCGCCACCACTGCCAAGCACAGTTACTCCAGCGGTGGGGGAGTCTAGATAGAACTTCAGACAGCGACTAAGACCTATTAGGTCGATTGATTCATCATGTTGCAATGGCGTGGGTACCACGGGGAAAACCCCTCGTAAAAAACCAATGGCCTGACTATTCTTCATCTCGATTTCCCTCAACTACATTCGGTAGTATTTGCCATTTACCTAATAGCTACAATTAACCGCTTCATATGTTGCGTAACTATTTATCGTTGTACTGAACTTTGTGCGAATACTTCACTAATTTTTGCCACCAACACCGGACGATATTCCTCGGTTGCATCTGCGGTAAAGGTTAACAACATGCCGCAAATCATTTGTCGACGGTATTCAGCCAAATCAATATAGCCATGCATCCAGTCGTAGCGAGCAATACGTTGATTGGCAAACAGCCTATCAGCAAGTAATTCACTATTGATGTTTCCAATCAGAAAGCCATGTTCTTTTGCGTCAATGCATACTTGATAAGCCAGTTTAAGAGATTTTTTGAAAATACCACCAGCATGGCCATGCTCGAACATGGACTCTTGCTCACCAATCACAAATGCAGCTTTATAAAACGCTTCATCATCTTGATAAAGCGACATCAGGTTGTCAGTGAATGACTCAACGGCAGAAATTGGATCGTTAAACACGCTGGAAAATAACACCTGTTCCGTACGGTCTACCATATCCACCACCAACTGTTTGAGCACCTCAGACTTGTTGCCAATCAAATTGTGTATGGTCGGTACAGTTACATTCGCCTGGTTTGCTAATTCAGCTAGGGTAAATGACGCATAACCACCACTGGCAATAATGTCTCTGGCAGTATTAAGGATAGTCTGCTTGCGTTTCAATTTATTGGCAGTACGAGTTGCCACCCCGCCTTGCACTCTAACTGGTTTCATTACATCTGACTCTTGCATTTCATTAAGTAAATTTTAACACACATTAAATTTTATGTTGAATAAAATTTACAAAAAGTTAAGAATATGTGCGTTAACGAATTATTTACATATGAGGGAGATACTATGATCACAGACATTAGCGATTCAATTGAAGCCTGCGCGGCCCACTATGGTAATGACGCTGACGCTATGCGCCAATACTTGATCAATGGCCAACAAAAAGCCGTTGAACTACCCAACCGAGGACCAATATTGTTTGATGAAGACGGACAGCTAAACGGTGAGATCCTTAAGGCGTATCTCAAATACGGTTTTTATATCTTTGAAAACGTGCTAGATAAACAAGAATTAAGCGACATTGAGCAAGACTTAGCCCAGTTGAAACAGCGCTTTGCCATTAATAGCAACGCTAAAGTCAATGCCGAAGGGGAGCCAGCCCTTGGAGCAGACTGTAAGGCTCCGAACTTGTTGTGGGCCAAACCTCTCGGAGATCCACTTGGAGGTACCCCCATCGCCAATGGACGCCATCAAGTCAAACTATTTGAACCTAGTGCAGCAAAAGATGCACCAAAAGAGTCACCTTTTGTATTATTAGGCTCATTACAATTTTCACAGGCCTGTTTGCGCGCTTATGCTCACCCCGAGTTATTAAAAGTGGCCCAAGCGATTAATGGCGAAGACTTCACACCGTTTCATGAATGTTTATTTATTAAGGAACCGGGGTTAGGCGCCGCAGTATCATGGCACCAAGATGGTGATACCCATTGGGATAACCCTGATTTTGATGGCCAAATCCACGGTTTTAATTTTATGGCTCAAGCTTATGGCAGCACCGCAGTAAACGGCGTTTGGGTAGTACCAGGCTCCCATCTTTTAGGCCGACAAAACATTAAGCAGATGGTCGAAGACGCTGGCAGCGAGCGCTTACCTGACGCAGTACCTATTATTTGTAATGCTGGTGATGTCGTGATTTGTAATCGTCAATTGGTACATGGATCATTTGCCAATACCGGCTTTGAGCCGCGTATTACAATTAACTTTGGGTTTCATAAACGTTCATCAGTACTGAATGTGAAAGGAGCTGGAATACACAGTGAGGCGGTTGTTTATGATACTGCTATGATTGAAAAGCGCGCACAAGCGATAGGGTATGCAATTGAGGCGCGACGAGCTCAATACCCCCATGAAACACCATATTGTTATAAGCCTCTTGCAGATTCAAGCACTGATTTTAGCTGGCAGCCAGATACACTTACAAAGCTGAAGGATTACAACTTGCTAGATTTAAGTATATAACTACAGCAGGTTATGTAGCTTGCTTAGGCAGTATTAGGGTTAGCACCTCTATATACTTGAGTTGTCCGTTAGTTATTTATCGCCGTTATGAATTTAGCCGTATATTTTTTCGAACAGACATAATATGAAATGTTGGACCAAGCTCAGAGAGTAAAATAACTTACAAAATCATTGGTAAGTACCAACTAACGCAATACTTATCCGGACTTTTTTTTAAGAATTTCAGTTCCGATGAAAAAACAACTTTCGACTGGTTAGGGTTGAACGACTTAGCTATTTGTTCCTCCCTTGACCTCATAATATGCAAATACAAGATCCATTTTTCCAGCTGAGCCACAAAGTCACGACTCATCTCAACTGGGACAATAGGGTCTTCGTCACCTTGAGATAAAAACAACGAGTAGTCATTTGAATCGAGATAACTAGCAGGCTACATTGCTGAAAGAGCCACTGTTAGCTAGATATAATTTACCGATAATAAACCTTTAACGGTAGTTCACTGTGCTTATTTTGGAAAAATGAAATAACCGATAGGAGTGGGTTGAGCCGTTTAACAAAATCGAATTATTCTAAGCGCCATGGACAATAAAGCCCAAGCTTATTATCGCGATAATAAACTTCTTAGATAATTTGAGAGGCTTACTGTATGAACAAACAACTCAAGTTAAGCGTACTGTCATAATCAAAATGAAAACCATGATTAAATCTTATTAAAGGCAATGTGTTAGCTGTTACTTTTCGCGGCGTTGGTCGTTCGACACATACATTGTTTTTTTCCCTTGGAAGTCTGTAAATAACTTTTCATGGGCCGCTTTCGAAAAGCTATCTGTACGAACAGTATATTGCGAAATCCAATTGATTAGCATTTCTAAATTCTTATCTTGCGCTTCTTTGGACTCATATTTATGCGGCTCCCATGGACGGTTTTTTGCATTTTCGATGCAAGCAGAGACGGGTAAATTGAGAAAAATCACTTCATCCGCTTGTTGAGTTACCAGTGCTAGCAAATCCGAATAACAACCTTCAATAACCCAACCACTATTCGCAACTAAAAATTCATTTATCAATTTACTGGATTCTAAAATAGGCAGTCGCTCTGGTGGCATAATAGGTTTCCACGCCACGGTATCAAGATCTAAATGGGCTAAATGGTTACTCAACGCTAATTCTTTCGCTAAAGTTGACTTACCAGAGCCTGAATTACCAAAGATTACGAATTTACTCAAAGCTTTTCCCTTAGTGTATAAAGCCATGTTAAACGGCTAATTATAGTTGCTTAAAATCATCGGCGAAGCGAACGCAGTTATTTGTTTTGTGTCTGTTTCAGCTGCCCAATGCAACTCAAAGAGGCTTTTCCTTCTGGGCAAGCATCGTCATGTATTTGTGAAATCGTCTTTGTCTAGTTTCGGCTTTCTTCGCACTTGTTAGGCCATAGGCGATAACATAACGATTTGATTTATTAAGGGTTTCAAAAAACGCTTTGGCGATAGGCTGATGTTCTAGTGCAGCTATAAAATCTTCCGGCACTTCCATTTCACTTGCCACATACGCATTCTCCCAACGCCCATCAGCTTTGGCAGCACGAACATGGACCAGCCCAGGTTCCATCATTCGACCTTCGTTTATCAGTCGTTCAACATGCTCAGTGTTCCTTTTAGACCAATTGCTTCGAGGGGTTCTGGGCGTGATTCGCTGAAGGTAAGATTGCCCATCAATTGATTTTTTGACACCGTCAATCCAACCCCAACATAAAATTTCCATGACCACATCATTCCAAGTAACACTCTGAATTCCGCTGTTTTTCTTGAATATATTTACCCACAACTCACTTTCAGTTGCATGCTTCAAGTGTAGCCACTGGCGGAGTTCTTGCGGGCTAGCAAATGACATGATTTTCAATGCGTCTGGTTCAGCCATTTAAGTAAATTCTGTTGAGCATAATACTGGGTTTATCGATACAAACTTATTGCCTAAACGTGACCACGAATCAGGCCCAATGCGCCATTTTCCGTTTGGCTGCACTTGATTGATTTGGTATATCACAATTGATAGGTCACTCTCATTTCATTCAATTTAAAGGACGACTCAATGCCATTAAAATTTGTTCCACTAAAACTTAATTTAATAGTGACATCATCCGTACCCGTTATAACGTTGTAACCTGGGTTTCCTAACGAAATA
This sequence comes from Alteromonas sp. M12, assembly GCF_037478005.1. Taxonomy (NCBI): domain Bacteria; kingdom Pseudomonadati; phylum Pseudomonadota; class Gammaproteobacteria; order Alteromonadales; family Alteromonadaceae; genus Alteromonas; species Alteromonas sp. M12. The sequence continues at coordinate 4,941,658 of NZ_CP144164.1, forward strand.
TTCAAAGCTTTCTCAACTTGTTTGAAAGGTTGTTCGATAAATATTTCATTATTTATGGTCAGCTCTGAAGCGTTAAATTTATTATTCATAATCACTGGCATGTCGTAGTAATGATGGGAGAATATCTGCCCAATCACAATTTCCCGCAATTGATTTCGAGAAATCAAAAGTCCAATGTTTTTACCGTAGAACAAAAATTCCCTATGTTTATTTATTCTAAAAGAACCATTGGGCTCCCCTAAAACTTCAATGACCTTATCTTTAGACGAAAGCCATTTTGCACCTAAGAATCCTTTATCGATATCAATGTTTAACTCTGTTGCGCTGGAAAATAAAGCCACAAATAAAAGTAAAAAAAACGAAGTTTTCACTAAAGTCTCCCAGATATAAAACGCGATTTATTAGCATGCAAAGCTATAGTTACGCAAAAAGCACATTGAAGCAAAGCAAGCTTTTGCTAAAACTTACGCAGAGTTTCCTAAACTTGCTTAACATGGTGAGGTAACAGCTACGCAAATTGTTATGTCTTTAATTGTCAGATTGCCCCGGCAATTTTTCGAAGCTCGTAACATTACTCAAATTTGTTACCCAATTTGCGCAACTACCCACAAATATTTTAGCGGTAGGAAAAATTGCAACAGGGCCATCAAGACTACCTGCAGGAACGACTATGCTATCAATTTCTTGACTAATCGTTGGGACCGCCGAACCACAAATTTTACAGAAACTCTTCTGATGTAATGTATTTGGGTGTTGATAACTGACAACTTCGTTTTCACCTTGTAGCCAAGTTAGCGTGCTGGATTTAGCAAACAGGTTGGCTGCATGGGCAGAACCTGTATCCTTCTGACAGCGGCTGCAATAACATAAAAAGAACGACTGGAATTCACCGCAAAGCTCATACTTTACGCTACCGCAAAGACAAGAGCCGTTATGTTTGTTGCTCATCAATACCTCCTTATTTTCGATAACACAGTACTCAGTAATAAAAAGCAGCTGTTAGCATGCCTTACAAAGCTTAATTTACTTTAGACTTTCTGGATGAGTGCTGCCAGCAAGTTTTCTCTGCAAACACGATATGGCTCTTTATTACTTTCACTTTGTTAACAACAGTTAATTCGTCGCTTTTCAACATTCGGAGATTTCAAAATACAACTTGTCTTGCTAGTGCTCGTCTTTATGCTTAAGTGCACAGGCTTTGCAGATACAGGCTTTATTTATAGCAGCATCTACCAGCTGGGTGAATAGCTTTTCTGGAAAGCGAATATCCTCCTCCATGCACCAACAGGGCTTATTGCTATTTGATAAATTAGCGCAATAATTCGGTTTATTACATAACGGGCAATTTTCAGGGCTTACATATTGATCTTTAGTCATAATCAGCCCAAGAATATGCGTCCCAACGCGCGAAAGAAATCAACAGAATGTCCTTGTTATGCATCATATTATTTGTCGTTAGCCCATGAGTTTAAATCATCTGGAATACTATAACGTTATCCAATATTGAAATTATCTTTACCATAGCGCATCGCGAATAGCGGTTGCACACCAGGGTTAATTGCTTTCGTGGATAGCGAGTGTGCGACGCTTACCTCGCCAGATAATAAAAAGACCGGACATAACAATTAAAATCGAGCCGAGAAGTATCGCAGGTGTCAGTACTTCACCGAACAGCAAAATGCCCATGGCTATACCAAACAGAAGTCGGACGTACCTAAAGGGAGTCACAGCGGATACTTCCCCCGTTTTCATGGCTTTCATCAAACAAGAATAAGCTAGCGCACCGACCACGATGCAGCCCACAAGAGCCAGTGATGCTTCGCTTTGAGGAACAACAAAAGGTGCATCGGCCCAAACGGAGTATAGCAACCCAGACACGGCTACCGACAAGAATCCATAGAAACCAAGCAGTGATGTTCCAATAGTCACAGGGGCAGCCCTACTAGCGAGATCACGACCAGCAAAACCGATCATTCCGATTATCGCAAGCAAAGATAACTCAGAGAATCCATCAGTACCGGGTTGAACGATTATTATCACCCCTAGAAGCCCCATAATAATGGCTAACCAACGGTGCCACCCCACTTTTTCACCAAAGATCATTGCAGCACCGGCAACCACAACAAGAGGTGTTGCTTGTAAGATTACCGTAGCCGTAGATAGTGGAATTAAAACGATGGCAAGTACGTAAAAAATACGTCCGGTTATCTCGAAGCCTACGCGTATTAACATTGAGCGCGATAAAACGTCTGGGATAAAAAGAGGCTCACGTTTAACGTATAGCATCCCCATATAAATCAACATGCCACCCAGACCGAACAGGATAAGCACCTCGCCAATTGGAAGCGTTTTGGTCGCCACTTTAACAAATGCGTCCTCAATAGCGAATGCGCCCATAGCCGCAACCATCCAAAGACTACCGATCAGGTTTTGCCGATTTATTTCGGTATATATAGTGCTCTCCAAGACCGCTTGTCTCCAAAGTAATTCGTTGTTAAAAGGCTTAAATTTCAATTCGTTTGCGAGAAAGTATAATTTTCTATGAAGATCGCTCTCAAATTGGCCGACTGACATAGCTCGGCCTTAGAAATTGATACTGATAGTTAGTGTGTCTGCGCTGACGTCAATTTATGCAGGACTGCTAAAGACTTGTCACAAAATCACTAAGTGTAGACTAATACATGCTAGCTATAAGACTGAACGAAGTGACGGGTGCAAGCCGATGCAATTGTTAGATGACCTATTTATCCAACCAACACAACTCATATACAAGTATTCCATTACTGATGAATTTAAGTTTATGCACTTTACTATAATCGTCCTTAGGTTGAGGTTCTACACCTATTTGTAACGTAACTGTACTTTTGGAGATTATTTCATCATTCATTATAACTATCGCTTTAGATAATGAATAAAGTCTCCTGGAAAGCATAATAAATCACCCCATAAAGGTTTATCGCTATCTGGAGTTCCTTGTCGTCAAGTTCTGCCAAATCTTTTTGTAAAAACCCTATGTTTGTTAATGGCGAACCGACACCTCGCAATTGGGTTTTAAAATAAACGTTTCGTCGATGTATGGAATGTGGAGATTAGGATTTTTAGTCGCAATTTCAATTACATATGAAACAGAAACAATAATTTGGGTACTTTCATGAAGCATAGATACCGCAGGATGAGATACATCCAAAGCTTGCTTGACGTTTTGACTTTAATAATTGGATAAATTGGATAAGTATCGACGGTTCAAGGGTAGTATTCACTATACTCGTCAAGAGTAAAAATAATATAGAGATAAGAAACGTTGTTTTCAAAATCATCTCAAGATTTAATAAATTGCCGAAACAAATAGTAGAAGCAAAAAGAGTAATGTCTTTTGGTTTAAAAATTATAAACTAAGCAAAAAATCAGAAAAAATAGAGTAAAGAAAATAAAACCTTTTTTATAACCGCGATTTCTTACTTTTATCCAAAACTCTTTTTGTGCTTTTTGCTCAGCATGACTTAACAAATGTTCACAGTGAGGACACCTATTCCCAAGATACATAATTAACTGACATTTTGGACATTTTGCAGAAGGTGAAAACTCTGCCATTCCCATGATGGTTGGTTTCTCAGACTTCATTATATCTTTGCCACATAGGGCCCCACAATTTTAAGATAAGCTTGCTGGCAGTATTTATTGGAAACAGGCTGCATGCCGCCAATATTAGGCCTAGGGAACAAGTTTATTGGTTTTGCCTTTATGCCCAAAATAAATACCACCTAATCCACCTGCATAAATTAAAAATTGCTCTATACCTAAAACAGCAAAATAGTACCAACCTTGCTCATCAAGTAAGGCATTGCGCATTTGTATATCTTGCCACAAGGATATAAGACCTATCGAGTACAAAGCACCAACAAAAATGAATATTGCACTCAGCCACCATCGAATAAAACTAACTGCAATAGCGACTATAAAAATTCCAACGCCAGTGAAAAGTATCTCTATAAGACTTGGCATTTTATCCGAAACTTCGGCAAATGCAGGAAATGGTAGAATTGTTGCTAATGGAAAAAGATATTTCATGCTACCCCTAACCCTCACAATGACGGGTAAAACCGCATGCGTTTCCCGCTGATAAGCAAAGCATATTTGATACTTTTATTGAGTCGGAACATGATTGAAAAAACGATCAGCTTGGGTCGCTAAATGTGGCAATTGTCCGAAATCAACTAAGATACTTGACCTTAATTGCCACTCTTCTGGATGTCCAAGCATACCTTTTAGCTGGAAAGAAAAACAAACCTCTCCAACAGATGAGCAAATTGCAGAGAGACTAAACTGACTTTCTATGGACTCCCATTTACGAGCTGATTTCCATGGTTTGTTAAATGCAGCCAACTCATTTAAAAAATTTAGCAGCCCCTTTTCATCTGTATATGTGCAAACGCGAACGGATGCATAAGCAACTCCAGATGAATGGACGATAAAATAATCATGCTCAGGATGAGTGAACCTGAGCGAGTTAGCTGAAACTGATGAATCTATCGAAAATTCCATTTTCCCTTGAGCACCTAATGTTTTAAAACACAAAAAGATTGGTATCTAAGCGGCGGAGGCAACCAATGTTTTGCCTTATTATAGTTATTTTGAAAACAAACTAACTTTTGTTGGTGAGGATTTTGCCAACTCTAATACTTCGTTGTAATTTAATCCGTCAATTTTTTTACCAATAATGAAATAGTTGATTTCGTTAGTCATTGTAGGGTCTCCCTCTATGTCATAAAAACTTTTGACATCTGAAAACTGTATCGCCATCAAAGCCATTAGAAACTCAACTTCCTCTGCACGTTTTAGACGTTTGCTTACGTACAAAATTCCCTGCTTCGTTGATTCAATTGTTGAGCCATCAAATACATAATCTCTTTTTATGCTTGCGCAGCCGCTAACAATAATAATGAGTACAGCACAAAAAATATGTTTCATCGAATCTCCTTATAAATATTGTAACTTCCCTTGAGCCTACTTTTTTAGGTGTTGATATCTAATTTACTTGGTTGCGCTATATGCCTACACCCGATGGTTTATCAATAACACCTAAAAAGAGCGCTGTGAGAATAAACATAACATACTTTTTATCGGTCTCGAAATGCACAGAAAACTTGTTGATTTGAGCACGAGCGCCTCGTAAGTGAAGTGATTTACAATTCAAAACAACACACTAAGGACTTAACTTAGTGTGTTGGTGTTGCGGGTTAAAATCATAAATTCGATTTAAGAAACAACTCAATTTGACTGAGCATCCACTCAGGTTCGTCAGCCATCACGAAGTGCTTAGCGGTTGGGGCATAGGCCATGTGCTTAAATTCTTCCGGAATATTAGCCAGTTGCGTGACGTAATTGTTTTTTGTAGCAGCATAACTTACATAAGGCGCTGCTTGTGCCGGTGCGCCAATTGTAAGCACGGGGCGTTCTATTTCATTGAGCTTATCTCTGAGATCTAATTGCATCAATTCACCGAATGCCCGTCCCGATGTCATTGGGTCTGAAGTCATCATCTCATTTAGCATTTGTGAGTGCCAAGCTTCATTATTCGCCATCGATTTGACCATGATTTTAGGATCAAATGAACGTGGTGTTTCGCCACTTGGTGCTTGCTGATTAGCAAATAAAGCCCCAAGTGCTGGTAGTCCATCAACATTCACAATTGCTGATATTTGAGGATGTTTTTCTGTTGCCAACCACAAAGCTAAAGTTCCGCCAAGAGAGTGACCGACAATCACAACGTCTTCTAATTTATTTGTGCGGATATAGTCTAAAATCGCATTCTTTTGAAATTCAAGATAGTTAGCGCCAACGGTTTCTGGTGCGGCGGCTTTTACCCCAGCAAATCCAGCTAAAGTAAGGGCATGAAGTTGATAACGATCAGAAAAGTGCTTAATAGTATCTGTCCATACAGCAGCGGAAGAAGAGACCCCAGGAATCAAAATGATAGGCTTACCCGCTCCGGATACCACTGCATTAAATGCTTCATATTGATGAGTAATTTTAACTGACGATTTGCTGCTTTGTGCGCTGACATAGCCTGAACTAACTGAGCTAATTAAACATAGTGATAAAGCCAAAATTTTCGTTATTTTCATTGTTGTTCCCCAAATTTGTTTGAGGTTTAACTTTATCCCTATAGCAAAAATTAGGTCAGTGTGTTTTGTCATTCATTCACGATGACAAATGTCACTAATTTTTGAGACACCCATTCTTTTACCATGACACCCATCATTTTCTTACTGAGACACCCATAGTAATGAGCCCTCATTCGCTGGTTTATTCAGAACGGTAGAATAATGTGAATGTTGCTAATTTGGGGTTTGAATTTAATATTTTCTTACTATGACACCCATAGTAATAAGTCCTCATTTTCTGGTTTATTCAGAACGGTAGAATCATGTGAATATTGTTAATTTGGGGTTTGAATTTAAAGTTTTCGGAGGTTTTTGAATTGCTATGTCTTTATTTAGATATATATCAGATTTAACGCATATTATTGGCAGCAAGAACTGCCCACCTTGCAGGACTATTTGGATAGTACTTATTAAGACACCCATTATTACCAAAATAAAAAACAATATGTACACTTTGAAAATAAAGCGCCTTCAGAGGTGATATAGAGGTAAAGCACTTTGTTAATTTTTATATAAATCTACTGCGTAATAAAAATTACTAAAGATGGGTGTCTTCTTTATTTTTTCTTTATTTTTAAAAGAAGTTTTTCATCCCATAGCACTAATTTCAGCCAAGGCTGTTTCAATTTCTTGTTCATTATTAAGTAATGAAGGTGCAAATCGGGCGTAGCTTTTCCGATAAGGAGTACTACTCATGATTATGCCTTTTTTATGCATTCTTTTTACTACTGTTTCAGGATCTATTCCATCTACGTCAAAGCAGACTAAACCCGATGAAAGCGCGCTACTCTCAGGTGTATACAAGGTAACATGAGGCATTTTTGCTAGTCCGACTTTGGTTTGCTGGTTTAATTGATGGATGCGGTTTTGTACATTTTCTTTGCCTAATTGCAAATGCAATTTAAAGGCCTCGGGTAACGCCCAGCGGTGCTCAAACGAGTGGAAACCACCCGGTGACATGTGTTCGCCCACTGGCACATTTCCTGGTTTCACCAATCCCATCCAAACATCGTACGATGCACTAAAGCTAGGAATAACCGCTTCAGCCTGATCCCAAGCTTTATCGTTTCCCCAAATAACACCAGTTCCTCTAGGACCAAAAATCCATTTATGCGTACCAGCAATGAAAAAATCACAGCCAAGTTCGCTCACATCTTGATTTTCAATCCCAAATCCATGAACTCCGTCCACACAAAATAAGATTTGTTGAGCTGACTTACGCGTTTTATTAATTCGAGCAATCTCATCGGCCATTTCTCGTATAGGGAGTTTAACGCCGGTCGACGAATGAACCCATGTGGCGGCAAAAACTCGGGTGTTAACATTTATTGCTTCTTTTAAGCGGGCAACAACTTCCTTAACATTCACTTTTGCTGGATTATCATAAAGAGCAATACGCTGGATTTTAATACCGCTTCGATTCGCCCTATGAACCAATGACATATCCGTTGAATAATGATCATGAACTGTTTGCAAAATTTCTTCACCGGCTTGTAACTTTAATCCACTGTAAACCATGGCAAGCCCCATAGTGGTACTGTCGGTTAGGGCGATATTCTCCCCTTTACCGCCCATATATTGAGCCGCACTATTTGAAATTTCACTATCGATAGTTAGGAAGTTTTCGTGCCAGTAATCAGAAGGGTTTTCATCAAAAGATCGTCGATGTTTTTCGATAGCATCAGCTACAGGCTTTGGGTGCGAAGCCAACAAAAAAGTCGATAACTGTATGTAGTCGTGAGTCAGTGGAAACAATTTTCGCAATGCACGCCAATCACCGGTTCGAACTGTTGAAACACCCATATCAGTGCTTGAAGAATGTGCTAGCACAGCTCCAGGGGCCAACATACTCGCTCCAATCCCAAAACCTAAACTATTCAAAAATTCCCGTCGTTGCATCTCTATCTCCTTTTTTATTTAGATAATATTTTCGATCCTGAATTTAAATAAACGAAAGCAACTAGTTGGGTTAAGTGCAATGACAACTAATATCGTTAAAAATCTCATATTAAGGGAAATTAAGTATAGTCCATTTTTGACATAGCGACTTTAATGGGTAACACAGTGAAAACAGGTGCATTAACCCTTTGCTGATATGCAAGAGTGACGTATTACTTTATCGATTTATTGGCAGTTTGAAGCATCAAAATTGCGTCAATGCCCCAACCTCAAGTAACTATTAAGAAGTGTCTATTAAGACACCCAAAATAAAGTGCCTAATGCCGATTAAGACATCCAAACTATTAAGCCCCTTTAATCCAAACCAATTCAGAGCGAAAAAGTGATGTGAATATGGCGCTTTTGGGCTTTGATAAGAAAGTGGGGGGAAGTTTGGAATTGTTGTGGCTTTATGTAGCTATATCTCTGATTTAATTCATATTACAGACAGCAAGAATCGTCCATCGAGTAGGAGGATTAAAACAAATTTGGCTGCTAAATTGTTTAGGCTTGTTGTAATAATGCTTTGGCCTTTGTTATCCCTCGTATTCGTTGATGGCCGGTATGTTGTTTAAATTGTTGCATCATATGCTCACTGCCTACCGCTGTATGAAAGTGCTGTTCAAACTCTGTGGTAAGCGTTATCCATTGCTCTGAATTAAGGCCAAGGCGTTCTAAAATAGGGCTATGCTGGTGTTCGATGTAACCGGCTTTATCTTCTCGAATACTTCTGCCTGTGCAATCGACTAATTTACAGTAATCTATGAGAGAGAAGGCAATGCCTCTAGGCATACCTTGTCTATGGTTACCCACAAACCCCATCAAGTTTTTGGGTTGCTCTCCTTTAATACAGGCCTGGATACGCTTTTGGATACTGGTGTGTTTTGAGGTTTCTGGCGTTTTTTTTTCGATTTTGGCTCGAATTGGATTTAAATCCACGTAGGCCATGCAAGCTAGCACGGCCGACTCATCTAATAATGCTTGAGATTTAAACCGTCCCTCCCAAAATCGACCTGTGCAGTCATCTTCTTTATTCGCCTCGCGGGCTATGTATTCATTCAGACTGCGCATGAACCAACTAATGTCGTACAAACGTTGACGATAAATATTAATCGTTTCATTCAATGTGATTTGCTCACTTTGACTCAGTGATTCGTCACGCAAAAATCGTTGGGTAAGTAATGTGCCTTTATGTAATTGATGCCAACGATAAGCCACTTCTTTTAACGACCAGTTATCGGCTGCTTCTTTATCAACACAGACTACAATATGTGTGTGATTACTCATGACAGCATAAGCACACACATCAATAGCAAAAACAGCACTCAAATTGAGTAAACGTTGCTCGACCCAGCCTCGCCTATGTTCATAACTTTGCCCCGTAAATTCATCTTCACCGCACAAAAACGAGCGACGAACACAACGGGAGACGCAATGGTAATAGGGCGTATCAATAAGACTAATTTGAGATTTTCGTGACTGAGGCATAACTAACCATCCATGGTTGTTGAGTAACTGTAAGCCTAGAACATCTAGAAAAAATTACCAAATAATCATGGATGTCATGTTAATTTTGTTAACCACATTTAATTTTCTTTTCGCCAATATGATAAACGTTATTAACGAGGACATATGTACCTGAAATAATTGCTGATGTTGGAATAGATAGTATTGCAAATATTTCATCATTCCATTGGTAAAAGCTAGTATCACCATCAGTCAAGTTCACTAATTTTAATATTTTTCTATCTGTTGATAGCGCACATTGATACTTTTCTGAATGGTCTATTTCAGGCAAAACTACACAACTGGTTAGAATAAGAGCAAGAAATAACATGAATATTTTGTTTAGCATCAAATTCTCATTTTTATAAAAATCATTAAGTAACTTCTTGTTTGCTAACGCCAACTTAAGCGCCCGCTAACAGCTCTTGTGGAATATCCGTCCCAAGTTAATCTGAAAGAATCTGCAGCCTGAGTTGTTCCCCTAAACAATCATGGGTGTCTTGATAATTCCATGGGTGTCTAAATAATTTTACGCCAGTCAAATTCCATTTGCCTCGCTGTTTTCTCTGCCAAATCTAAACTAGCAAGTTTTGAAACTAAGTGAAGGGTCATATCAATGCCAGCGGAAATACCACCAGATGTTACCACCTTGCCTTCATCTACCCACCGTTGATTTTCGATAACGGTTAGGTCTGAATATGAGCTCCGAAGATCTTCAATATCTTCCCAGTGAGTGGTTACTTTGAGATTGGATAACAATCCGGCCTCCGCAAGAATAAAGGCTCCGGTACAAACAGACGCTACCGTTTTGGCGCTCTTTGACGTAGTAGAAACCCAATCAATAACCTTCGATTTTAGCAACTCTTGGGTGTGAATGCCGCCAACAACTATCAGTACGTCAATTTCAGGATGATGGCTAAAACAATAATGCGGATTAACCTTAAATCCGCCTCTAGCCTTAACAGTGCGACTTTCCTCGGCTACTAAAAACACGTTAAACAACCCTGCTGGATTAGATAACCTGTTGGCAGTTGAAAACACTTCAAAAGGACCAGAAAAATCTAGTACTTCAGCATCATCGTAAATGTAGATTCCAACATTCAATGCATAATCCCCCATGACTCATTGCCGCCGCTTAAATTGTGTAGAAAGCTCGCTCTGGCTTTTGTTCCGCAAAAAACATGACTACTTTAGAATCAAGTTTAAAGCGCTTGTATGGATTTATAGTTTTTTGTAGTAAACGTCAATTTTGTGTTCAATCGCTTTAAAGTCACTGTCTAACTTACGAAAACATACTTCTCTGGTTTCTTTTTCTTCGTAGTCTTTGCCTGAAACTTTTGTTGTTGTGAGCGTACTAGAAGTCGCGCAGAACCCCGTATTATCAATTAGACGAATACTGGTATTCTCAAATGTAGAGCGAGGAGTAGAATTCGGTTTATTCATTTTTTTCATCAACCCAATCATCTGCTTTCCTGTAACTTTACGACTGTCTTTACCCATACCCGGAATATGCATAGTTTGAACAATTTCATATTGCTCAGTTAGCCAATCAGAATATTTCTCAGCATCATTGCTCATAAAATCTGACTCAAACGCAAAATAAATAGATTTGAGTTCATCATTTGCTAGAGCGTTACAACTTACGATAATTAGCAAGGTTATTAAATACTTCAATCTTTACTCCTTTAAAACTAGTGCCTTACACTAACCGTTCATCAAATGTTTGGCGAATTGTTAGTCCGAATACATACAGTTAATAAGTGACATTGTGAAGCGCAATTGCGGTTTGCAATTCAAATATATAATTTATTTCAACTTATTAGCTCAAACACGGCCACCGGTGTCACTAGCGATTCTGCCGTCTTCGAGGGTTATTATGCGGTCGCATTGAGCAGACAGTTTCGCATCATGTGTTACCAAAAGCACCGCGCAGCCAAATTTCTGATTGAACATGCGAAATAAGGCGAAGACCTCGTCTGCGCTTTTGCTGTCGAGATTCCCAGTGGGTTCGTCTGCCAGTAACAGGGCAGGTTGGGTCACCAGTGCCCTCGCTACAGCTACGCGCTGTTGCTGACCGCCAGATAGCTGATCAGGTTTGCGTTCGGCGTAAGCGGCTAGGCCCACTTCGTTAAGAAGACTATGACCCAGCTCGCGCTGTTCGGCGTTCGGCTTTCCATGGGTGACCATCAGCGGCATGAGGACGTTCTCGAGCGCCGTGAAAGCCTGAATGAGATGGTGGAACTGAAATACAAATCCGATCCTGCTGCTGCGCAAAGCTGTACGACGACTGTCATCACTGGTGCGGGTAGCTTCGCCCAACACCTCGATTTCTCCAGCGGTTGGCGTGTCAAGTAATCCAATCAGGTTGAGCAAGGTACTTTTACCTGAACCGGATGTTCCAATCAGCGCGGCGAAGTCGCTGCGCTGAAGACTAAGGTCAAGCCGATGCAACACTTCTACCTCAGTCGGCAAACCTAAGTTGTAACTCTTCCTCAACCCTTTTAGACGCAACACCTCTTGGCGCTGATTAAAGGTGCCGACGTCAGACATGACGAATAGCCTCCACCGGATCGAGGTGCGCGGCACGGTGCGCCGGAATGGAGGCTGAAATGACTCCGGTTAAGGTTGCCAGCATGCTCGCGGCCACCAGCAGGTTGAGATCGACCGGAATGAAAAACAATCGCGGCCCGAACGTGTTAAAAATCCAGACCAGCAGATAACCGCTAATGCCGCCCAGTAGTGAGCCAAACAGCCCGAACAGTGCGCCCTGAATAAGGAACACAAGCAACATTTGTGTACGTGTGATACCAATGGCGCGCAAGATGCCAATCTCGCGAGTACGCTGAACAACGCTTACCGAGAGCACGCTAGCAATTCCCAGCGCCACGCTCAACGCCACAAACATACTGATCATATTTGTCGACAAGCTTTGACTCTGCAGTGCATTCAGCAACTGCGCATTGGTCTCCATCCAGCTTTCAACTTTCTGACCGGTCAGTCGGCTTATGCGCGTCGCCGTAATGTCTGCACGAAAAATATCGGTGACAGTCATATCGATTACGGTTGCCGCTCCGGGCAGATTTAGCAGCGACTGCGCCTGACTCATATCTAGGTAAACATAGCGCGCATCGAGCTCACGAACACCCAACTCAAAAATCCCGGCAATACTCAACACGCTGTCGCCGCCTTGCCCAGTCTGCAACCTTAACTTGTCGCCGGCACTAACACCTAGTTCGATGGCCAGTTGCTTGCCAATCACTGTTTTGCCAGCGCCTACTTCGAAAACCCCTTCAATAATGTCTTCGCTGATGGGTAGAATCCGCTGGTAGCGCTCGCTGTCTATGCCGACCAGTGCCACCGATTCAAGGGCTTCACCGCGACGAGCAAATGCTGGCCCGGAAATAATCGGTGATACCGCCGTCACCTCTGGCAATGTGTCCAATACATCACGCAACTGCAACCAGTTATTTATTGAGCGCAGTCGTTGCGCTCGCTTGCTTTCCAATACTAGCTGTACGCTGTCATCAGCATCAGCTAGCGACAGAATGTGGTTTACCTCATCAGGAGCCGACAATCTGATATGCGACTGTGTACCCAAGGTGCGATCAATGATGTTGTCTTGCAACCCGGTGATCAGTGCGTTGATAAACACGATAACCGCAACGCCAACCCCAATGCCGATAAGAATTAAAGCACTTTGTGAACGACCTTCTCGCAAAAACCTAATAGCGATTGTCGATTCGGTCCATATGCCTGTCATTCGAACTTAACCGGTGTTTCGCGAGCGGTAGATGCATCGGTTTCCTTGGTAAGCGGCATTACATCATCTTCACGAGCACGCACCCGACTGCCATCCACCAGCGACGGGTCTATGTTTGCAACAATCAGATCGTCGTTTGCCAATCCACTGGTAATCTCGGTTCGCCCCATTCCGCGCAAACCAAGCGTCACTTTTGCGCGTTGCAAGCGACCGTTTGTGACTTTCCAAACGTATGCCGAACTGCCATTAATGTCATCAAGCACATCGTTAGGCACGACGAGGGCGCTCTCGCGACGGCCGGTTTCAATATTGGCTGTGACAGTCATGTCTTGACGCAGAAAGTCAGGAATCGCTGCCAATTGTAAACGGATATCAACACTGCCACGCTGTGGATCCACCGCTGGCGAGATAAAACTCAAGGTAGCCGCAAACGGACTATCCGGATAGGCATCCGTTACACACAGGGCAGGTTGTCCCAGACGCAAAGCCGAAAGATTCCTTTCATCCACCGGCACCAGCAGTTCGGTTTGGCCAGCACGGGCAATCTCAAACAGCACGCGACCCGGCTGCACTACGTCGCCAGGTTCAGCATTACGAGTTAACACAGTACCGCTCACTTGGGCACGCACTATTGTTTTTTCCAGTGCTGCGCGTGCAGCCGCTAGGCGCTCGGCAGCAGCAACATCGCTAGGATAACCAGCAGTCAGCATTTCTGCAGCAAGCTTGGCTTGTTCAAGTGCTGCACGTGCCTCAGTTTCCTGTTCAACCGCCTGTTCAACGGCTTCATGGGCAATTAGCTTACGCTCTAGCAAATCCCTTCGACGCTGCGCTTCGCGCCTGAACTGCTCGTACCGCGCCTCAGCCCGTTTCAAAGTGACATCGGCCTGTGGTTTACTCGATTCACGCAGTTCAGCAAGGGCGGCTTTTGCTTCACCGACGCGAGCAAGTTGTTCATTGTCTTGTAACACCGCCAGTACGTCGCCAGCTAGGACCTCGTCACCTTCACGAACAAAACGCTCAGCGATCACGCCTGAGATTTGTGCCCCCACTTGCGCCCGCGATCCCGACGTAACCCGCCCGGTAGCAACGACAGTCTGCACCAATGGCTGACTTTGGATACGATATACAGCCAACTCAGGCCCCTGTAGTTTGTGCACCATCATCCATGCGCCCAACACAACGATGACAACAAGCAAAATGAGGTAAGCAGTTCGCCTGCCTGTAAGCTTCATTGTAATCTCTGAACCAAAAGCACAGAACAACACCCTTTACTGGTAGTCTGCTGAATACGGTACTGAAGGAAGCTAACTAGCCAAGCTAGCTCACCTTGAGCTCGGAGGGCCATCAATCGCCAAGCGTTCCATAAGGACAAAGATGAGAACAGGCCCCTTAGTTGGAGCACACTAGTTGATTGCTGGTGACCTAGCTTTGCTATCTCGGCAATAAACTGTTTTGTTGCGAATTTATCAGTCATTCATATTCCGGTATTGGCGCCTAATCCCTTCTTAAATGGGGTAAAAAAGCTGTTTCTGTTTTTGGTGGCAATTTTAAACCGCTAGCGAGCTTGAAAGTTGCTGGTTTAGCACTTCAACAATTTTATCTATAGACGCATCACCATAACCTATTTCATGAAAAACAAGCTCTCCATTTTTGCCTACGATAAATAAGTTAGGAATTGCTTCAACACCAAATTTCTTACCTATGGCACCTCGTTTATCATGAGTTAACGTTAAGTTTAGTGAAGAAAGTAACTTTTTAACCTTGTTATATTTTTTACGATCTTCCTTAAAATTAACGGCTATCACTTTGACTTTATCTATACCCACTTTATTTTGAATATTTTCTAAGATTGGAAGCTCCTTGATACAAGGTGAACACCAAGATGCCCAAAAAGATATAACCACAATTTTACCTTTATGATCCTTCAAGCTAACAATGTCACCATTGTTATCTTTACCCAAAAAATCTGGTGGTATATCCCCCAACTCTAATACTGTTTTAGCATTAATATTTAGAGAAAAAACAACGATTAATAGTAAGATTATTCGACTGAACATTATTACGACTCCCTTCAAACTAACGTCCGAAATTACTGCATCAACTTGACTATCGAGGCCTTACTGTAACAAGCCATTAGTACTGTATCATTGATTAAAATTATTACCCTAGACTAAACCAAACCGCCAGAAAATAACAATTTTTGATGAAGGCTACACTTAACTGGTTTTGATAGAAAAATTAGATATATAAATATTTGAAATTAATAAAGTCGTTACTCAATTGTGGGAAAAAGCAGTGGTTAAATCGTAGAACTAAGGAAAATTTCTATGTTTACGCTAAACACAGACTTTAAAAGCCTGTGCGCAATAACGCCGCGATAAGTGCACAAATATAGCTGGTTATAATGTTGAACGAAGTGAAAACAACCAACTTTATTTCGGTTTGAAGTGCTAGTTAGCCGCGCTTATCAACTCTCCATGGTGGATTGAGTCTATTCTCACCAGCCCAGTATAGTTTGATTTTATTACCTGATGGATCGTGCAGTATTGCTTCACGCCATAAATAACTTTGATCTGTTGGTTGTTGATCAAACTCGATACCAACAGCTTTTAAATCTGATACCCATTGATCTAAATCTTCATGTTCAAAATAAATTACTGCACCATTTAAAAAATCACCTGTTTCTAATGAAAGTGAAAAAGTTGAATTTCCATCGGTGCATTCGAACCGGGCATAATGGGGAGTATCTACAATTTGAGTAAACCCTAGTTTTAAATAAAACTCGGTGGCTTCATCCATGTGTTTAACTGGCAATGTAACTTGATTAAGATTCACGGGACTTCCTTGTGCAATTAACACTAAGCTAACGGGTAAAAATTCTCTGTTAGAATTTCGACACCCCACAGTATTTTCGGTCCAAGCGGTTCGCGCTGCGAACTACGAGGTCAGCAGTTTGTATCCTCTTCACTAATTCTCAGCATTCACTTTATTCGCGTACTTACCAAAAACTTTACCCGTTGTTGCCCAAACCATTACGCCGCCCCATGCTATGACAGAAAAACCGGCAGGAATACAGGCAAGCAATATGTATTTAAAATGCTTTCGGTTGAAAGCTAGAGCAAGCATTGCAGGAAGAAACCAGAGAATAAAGACTCCAATCAATATTAATCCCATAAATACATAGTTGTCACTTGCCAAAATATTATCAATATATTCCATTCTTACTCTCCCCCTAAAATTACCTTTTCTAGATTTATGAAATTGACATCAATATCTGAAATTCAAAGTTACTAGTCTTCTTTCTAAGGGATTTATTACAAAATAAACTGAGATATTTTAGACGCTCGGGGAGATTGAGACATAAGGCTCAACATATTCGGATTTTAAAACGCTTTACCATGATGCACTTGAAAGTATTTTTTACTTAGACACCCATAACATGAAAATAGCCAATGCAGCAGAATCAACCCGCACAACCTGAGGCTGGCATTCTCATTATTTGCTTTAAAAGTAGGATATTTGAAATTTTAGGGATAAAAATATTGTTCAAACTCAGAGCAGTAGCTAAGGCTAATCATCGTTCTGGGTTAAAGCAGCTACTTTTTAAACATGGGTGTCTTGTTAAGAACCCCTTTAAACATGGGTGTCTTGTTAAGAACCTGGGTGTCTAGTTAAAAACCAAGAACCCTCTTTTTAAACATGGGTGTCTTGTTAAGAACCATGGGTGTCTTGTTAAGAACCCCTTGTTAATAACCATGGGTGTCTTGTTAAGAACCCCTTGTTAAGAACCATGGGTGTCTTGTTAAGAACCCTTGTTCAAAAAATGCTATTTACGCCTGCAAAGCAATATAAAATGCTGGTAGGGAAAGAGCGATAAACAGAATACCTAAACCATATCCGTTCCCCTGAGCTAACCGAGCATTGCTCTCATCTCCTATTTCATACAACACTTTCGTATTTTGTCCTATCGGTATTACCTGAGTGCTAAATGTTGTTTTAGATGTAACTTCATAGGTTTTACCGCTAACTCTATATTCAAAGCAGGGCCTGTACATTGTTCGTTTACGGTTAGCATTTTCTTTGTATTGGAGTTCATCATATCGGAGTATTTTGCCGTAGGTTTTTAGGGCTTTGTTATTAAAGCGGTAATAATCAAACAAAATAAACCCACCTAGTCCTCCAAAAAAACACCGGCTATCAATGGAACAATAGTCATATGAGCTCCTTTATAAAAAGAACGCCTAAGAAGTTCAGTTTTGAAACGCAACACCCGCTTAACCACAGCATATATAGAGTCACGGCAAGTAATTACAGCTATTTCAGCAACGCATAAAACAACGTCTAGACCAGCTTTAAGCCCATTTTGAGGGCCTGTGAAAACGAAAATTTTCATAATTCGTTCCACTTACACATTATATTGCCCAAATGGAGCACAATTAACAATCATGCACACAATGCTGTGCACAAACGAGCTATGACTGCAAAGCTTCCAAACTACGGAAAAACACCGAACGCTTTGGTGCAGCGCCTGTGAGTGATGTTGATAGTCCCAGGCTAAAGTGGATAGTGTCGATTTTTACTGGGGAATATGAAAAACATTTGCACTGAAAAGGCGTGCTAATAAACACTAATTTGTTTCAGTTTTCTTGACTTATCTCCTCAGAGTGAACAAGGTAATGTATAACGCGCTTGCATCATTCGATTAATTCAGTACTGGAAGAGAAATTAAGCGCTCTCAACAAATAATATCAAGGATGCTTACATGTTTTTAAAACGTATAAAGACTTCTCTAGCTTTGGCCAGTTTAGTATTCGCATTGAGTGCGTGCCAGCAGGCACCAGAAAACTCAGGAATCACGCCAGAAACTGCCACAAATAAAACCGATGATTTTAAAACCTATGACGCAGCTTCATTTTTTGCGACTACGTCAATGTATGGATCGTCTATCAGTCATGATGGAAGCGCAGTATTAGTTAGCAGTGATGAGTCTGGTATTTACAATGCCTATCGAATACCACTAGATGGCTCTGAAAAACAAGCACTGACAAAATCTACAACGGATTCTACCTATGCTGAGAGTTGGTTTCCAAAAGACGACCGCATTATTGTATCCGCAGATTTAGGTGGTAACGAGCTTAATCACGTTTACGTACGTGAGCTTGATGGCAAACTCGTCGACTTAACACCAGGTGAAGCATTACGAGCTGAGTTCTTTGGCTGGCACGAAAACCAAGACCATTTTTATGTGCTAACTACGGAGCGGGACCCGCGTTTCTTTGACTTGTATTTGTACTCAACAAAAGACTATAGCCGTGAAATGATTTTTCAGAATGACGCCGGCTTTGACTTAAAAGATGTGAGTAAAGATGCAAACTGGCTCGCACTAGCCAAAGCTAATTCAAGTGCAGATTCTGATATTTTCCTCGTCGATTTGAGTCAAGAAACGGCAACTCCTAAGCTGATCGCAGGTGATGAAGAAGAGTCAATTGCTTATTCTATTTATACCTTTTCAGCGGACAACGAGCGTTTATTATATGGCTCAAACAAAGGTAGCGAGTTCACCCATGTTATGAATTACAGCCTAACCGATGGTTCGCATAGTGTTGATTTTGAAGCTGATTGGGATGTGATATTTAGCTACTTTTCGAAAAACGGAAAATACCAAGTTAATGGCATCAACCAAGACGCACAAACGGTATTGAGCATCACTGAAGTCGCCACTGGCAAAGAGGTGACTATGCCAACGCTTCCCCCTGGCGATCTCAGAGGTGTTAACTTTACTGCAGATGAAACAGAAATGGTGTTTTACCTAAACTCAGACACGTCGCCATCGAATCTTTATCATCACAAAATTGGTTCAGATAAGGTGGTGCAATTAAGTAATAACGGCAACCCAAAGATTAAACAAGCGCACTTGGTCGCGGGCGAAACCCGGCGTTTCAAAAGCTTTGATGGTTTAGAAATTCCGGGAATTTTATACAAACCCAAACAAGCAGAAACCGAAAAAGTGCCCGCAATAGTGTGGATACACGGTGGCCCAGGCGGACAATCACGATTTGGTTATTCCGCGATGATCCAGCATCTAGTAAATAACGGCTACGCCATTTTTATGATCAATAATCGCGGCTCTAGCGGTTATGGAAAGACATTTTTTCACCTAGATGATAAGCGTCATGGTGAAGATGACTTACAAGATGTCGTTTACAACAAGAAATATTTACAAAGCTTGGATTGGGTAGACGAAAACAAAATAGGGGTTATGGGGGGCTCTTATGGCGGCTTTTTAACAATGGCGGCAATGACCTTTACCCAAGAGTTTGATGTTGGCATAAATATAGTGGGGGTCACTAACTGGGTGCGCACACTTGAAAGTATACCGCCGTATTGGGAAGCATTTAAACAAGCTTTGTATGATGAGATGGGGGACCCGGCGACAGATAAAAAACGCTTACATAGTATTTCGCCGGTATTCTTCGGTCACCAAGTGACCAAGCCAGTTTTAGTGGTACAGGGTGCCAACGACCCTCGCGTGTTGCAAGTTGAGAGTGACGATATGGTCGCGGCCATTCGTGAGGCAGGCAATCACGTGGAATACGTATTGTTTGAAGACGAAGGACATGGTTTTAGTAAGAAAGAAAACCGCATTGTTGCCTCTGAGCGCTACCTTAAGTTCTTAAAAGAATTTTTGAACTAAACTGTCTGTTGGATAGCGTTCCTACATTTATGGGAACGCTATACCCATCCTCTGAGCTTCGCTGCAATAAAGGGGGCAAAGGCCGTTACTGTGAGAACAACGGGCCATATATTGCCATCCTTGAATGTATAGGCTGCAAATAAATCGTTTAATGACTTGCCTTGCCAAAGTCCGAATGAAAACTCAAAAGCAAGTGTAAGAAGCAGCCATCCAACACCGATAATACACAGCACCCGAAGGCTACGAGTATTTAGCCATGGAAGGGAAAAATACGCCACGCCGACGATTAGAGCCGAGAGCAGCAAACCGCTAAGCACAAGTGCGGACCAGGAGCCGAAATTCGGCACGAATACCGATTCACGAAGCACCCCATTAGCAACGGCTAGCACCAAGATACCAATCCAAATGACGAAAGCCTTTACAGCAACTGTGAGCAGCATTTCCAACCCTCCTAGCGTCTAACGCTAAGCTCAAGCGCCCCATTAGCGGTCTTCTTGGAGCGCTTTGTTAGACTTATTTAATTGTTTTTCGCAGTAAAACTAAATTATCTAATACCAGATTAGACGACCAAATAAACTCGGCATCTGCACCTTTTGTATCAAATACATCCAAGAAATTCATGAATGATTTTTTGTTTTTTACACCAACGGTATCATTAGTATAAGTTAAAGCTGCAGGCCATGAACTGTCATCAAACTCAGGTTTCATCCAGTTTTTATCAACTGCCCAATGGGCTGCAGACGTTTTATTTGCATCAGTTACTTTCTGCTTGTCACAAGCTGAACTATCGCGCACAGAGTGTTCTATTACCAAGCAATCTCGATTAACGATGGGGGAGGTATAAAAAGTTTGAGCTTTCCAACTATTGTCTGTAATAGCTACAGTCTGGCCTTTTGCGTCTTGAAAATGGGCTACTAAGCCGCCATCGCCAGCATGAAATATAGAGCCACGATTGTCTTCCATTCCTAAGCCAAGTGTTTCTTCCCAGTCCACCATCTTTATAGCGATAGTTAACGGCCGATCCGCTTTAAAACGCACAACACTAGAGTTAAATGGGGTGAAAACAACGGGATCGGCAGCAATTAGAATTCCGTTTATGTATAGCTCAAAATAATTGTCGGGAAATATATAAGCCATGAATTCCTCTGTACCTCCCGCATCAATAACTGGCACATCGTTTAGCTCTAATTCATCGAGTGATTTTAATTCCTTGCCCCCACATTGGTTAAACAGATCTGCTGCTTTAGGAGCTTTTTCATAGTTATTTTCTGCAGGTACAATCCACACTTTTCCATCTTCTGATTTGATTTCTCCAACAGCGCTAGGACGAGATTTTCCACCACAATCAATCAAGCCCGCATGCGTTTGAGTTGCAGGACCCATGGTAAAAGTTGGTTGTTCTGCCATAACCGTTGCGGTTAAAAATACAGCCACAAAGATAAGCGAATTTTTTTTCATAATTTGTCCTTTAATCAAAAATCAGGCAATATTTTTGCTTGACATAGCTTATGTCAATTTTACGTTTCTAAAGAAACACTATTGGTAGCATTTACTACAATGAATGGCGTACTGACTTGGAATTCTAACACCCGCATAACGAGCAGTAATATGTAGGCTATAATACCAAGCGGAGGGAACCTAGGTGTTATTGTCCCAGTAACCGAAGGGAGTGAGTTAATGCGTTTGTTGTTCAGCAACTAACTCTGAGTGTTTGCTTTTTGAAAGAAAAACCATCCTGTGACTACAACTGCACCAACGACAACAGAATATATTGGCATTTCAAAAAAAAACATATTCATGGTTCGCTGACCGACATGTTCTGTTTTTGATACCCAAAATAAACCTACAAAGCAAAGAACTAACCAAGGTAAGACAGCGATATTGAGGCGTACTATAAAATTACCGAGGGCATACTTAAACTGAAACCAAATAGCAATTGCTGGAACGACTAAAAGCCCACCAAACCAAAATAGAATATTACCTAGTCCGATGTGATAAGCACATAAAATAGCCGAACTTGAAACGACTAAATTAATACTATTTTGTTTAAATATTTCGCCCATACTTCCTTGCTGTTTAACTTTTAATTAACGGGCGCAGGCTCGTGGGGCATAATGACCAAGCCGCCTGCCTATTTGTGTCCCAACCCGCGCAGCGGCAGACTTATTTTTTAGTGATGCACGCCCAATTCAGAACGACTTTTCAATTTGTTAACGCAGCGTTTAAAAACAGATAAAGATGTAATTCCACCACAAATGATTCCGATTTGGGGAATGGATAGTTCAATTTCCCCCAAAACGAGCATTCTTCCAAGTGTTGAACCGAGCACAAAAACAGCTGCCATAAAAACGACGATAGCAATAACTAACATTGACCACGTCGCAGCTTTTCTCCATTTATACATACTCAGTATTTCCATAGAATCCACTTAAGTACATAACAGTATCTTATATGGCATTATGATTTACCCACCTACTAGATAGTATTGGTATAACAAAACCGCCAAAGAACAATAAGAGCACCGAAAAAAAAGTAGCATTGAACACCAAAGGTACGCTAGCAATTAAAACATAAGCCAAAAGAATCTTTGCCTTCCATTGTTTAGAACCTGCTCCTTTCACAAACCACACGAATAAGATTGTCAAAGACAAAATGGAAACAGGTATAACAAATATCAAACCCTCATTCATATCAATTTACCTTGATTCAACCTTTGCCATATAATGCAAAGGAGGTCCAGTTAGCTTGCTGGCGATTTTTGATGGTCTTATTAAGTAATTTTTCAACTCTAGTCAATTTTGCTAATTTGAAGCTCTTCTTCAACTAAAGTAAGCCGTAACTGAAGAGGAGGCTCCTTGCTGTACTCAAGAATCGACTGGATTAAAAATTCTAAATCTTCACTAGGCACCTCAAAATTTTCTAGGTAGAACAGGTACCCAGCCAGATCTGATTTCGATAACTGACTACTTCCAATTAAGAGAACTTTTTTATTGTTCAGTAGTGATCTACTATCTAATGGAGCGTGGCCAATAAATGGTGACAAACCTTCAACTTCTTTGAGCGTCGGGATAGACTGAAACTTCTCCTGATAAATTGCGATATGGTAGTCATCCCTATTGAAATCTAGTAACCGAAACAACGTTATCTCACCATCTTCATCAGAGATACTTGCATAATAGCCACCCCAAGAAATTTCTATATCCACAACTATGTACTCTCTTATTTTTTTCCGTATTAATTTTGCGTGCGAGCAAAGTAATGGACATCCATGACTTCTTTAACATGCCTAACGATTTGCATATGGGGTACAGGCTCACTGGCTATACTTACATAGAATGAGCCTAACTAACGAGTATGCGTCCCAATGAGCGCAGCGAATGAACACATTGTGTTTGTTATGTTTTTATTTTGCCAAATATCATTTTGGCTACCAGTTGCCACTGTATTTTTTGTTAGCTTCAGAAGCTTCAACTTCTAACGGTGCTTTATCGTATCCGAACTCCGCCATATCAGAAAAATGTTGGGTTACGACTTTATCCAAGCTTGCTCTTTCTATCTGCAACACATGCACCAATTCATGAGCTAATTTGGGTCTATTTAACTCAAAGTCTTTGCGAGTGTAAATTGAATACCCGAAAACTTGTGCATTGTTAATTATTCCATCACCAATAAGCCCAACAGCTTCTCCAAAAAGCTTTAATGCGAAGTTTTCATAAGGGTAAGGAACTTCGTCAACATAAACAATCCTTACTTTTTCTGGGTGCACAATCCCTATTTCAGATGCCAGTAGTAACTCTTTTTTATCTAGGGGGACGCCTATATCCAGTCCTTTTCGATCTATTTCATATGCCCAGTCAATGTACTGAGGCAACAGGACACCTGTGATAATTTTTTCATAAGAAAGTGCTAATGCAATAATTACGGCTATCAAAGTTAATGATGTAAATTTAACTACTTTCATTTTATTAAAAATTTCCTTTTTAAAGTTGTAATTTGTAGAAGCTATCAAAAACTTAACGCCGCGTTCACCGACTAGTGCAGTGCAAGGCTTTGATACTCATTGTGCCTCCTCAATCAGCGTAACTTTTCAACTACTCTGATAGATTACAAAACCAAACGGAGAAGCTCAATGAACTTTTATACTAATACACATCCTTACTATTGCGGAATAGATTTACACGCACGCTTACTTTACGTTTGCGTTATTGATAATAAAAGTGAGGAGCTTGTACATAAAAAAGTAAAGGACTCACCCAAACAATTGCTGGCTTTACTAAGCCTTATTTAGGCAATATCGTCGTGGGGGTTGATGTATGCACTGTTGGTATTGGGTAACTGACTTCTGTCGACAACATAATATAGATTTCGTATTAGGTCATGCCTTGTATATGAAAGCCATTCATGATCTAGCTATACTCTTGAATAGTGCCTGTGCTGGGTAACCGATGAATGTCTCGGCTCTGGCATCCTGCTTCGCTCTACCTCCTAAATCCGGTTAGTCGTAGTGCCCCTGCTATCAATACGTTTATTGAAAAAGCAGGCTGAGATGAGATCGCATAAGAGAGCCGGAGACTGGTACAACTCTATATGTGTTTGCCGTAAGCGATATCCTAACAGTCACAATAACAGATGAAATAAACGGCTTAGCCCAAAGATTTAGATTGAACTAGAAAATAGATCAAAAGCACACTAGTACCTATTGACTAACTTTAGGCTCATATGTGTTAGCTGTGTATACGCCATAATTTTGATTTATATTTTTCGGGTATTTCTTGCTGCCATGGATTGTCATATCCAATTGACTCAAGGATATCAAACCATAAATCTCTCTTGCTTTCTGAAAGTTTCGATGCACACCATGGACAATTATTTATTGTTAATTGACTGTTGCCGTCTCCGTGAGGAATTGAGTACTCATCAAATATTTCGTTGTACTTTATAGTGGCGTCATGACAGTCTTTTGAATCTGGGTGTTGAACACAATGAAACTCAGCATACTGAGCCATATGCACACAAGGATAATGGTCTACATCGATTCCCCGCGATTTCAATGTCGCAGTTAATGCTGCATCACTACATGCATTGCATGAATAAAAGTGATCTAGAGCCTTCTCTCTGATCACAATCTAGACCCTTGATATCACCCTCGATCCAACATTTTTTAAATTCACTACAATTCATGACTACCTTGTACACCTAACTTCCCACTAAGGGGCAATAATACATGGGCGAAAATTAGGAACTAAGTGACGCACCCCATGTGATAGATGTGATAGCCTCCCAGCGAGAGCCTTGAATGGTTTGTTATTCACGATTTAACTAACCTAGTGACTTTAGCTAAACCATAACCTAATGCGCCAGCAACGGCACTAAGCCAAATGGCATGAATAGGAATAAAGATAATAGCTAATGCCGAAGTAGATGAGGTGTGTTCAGACGTAAAATGCGAATGCTGCATATCCCAGTAACCCCAAAAATGGAAAAAAGAGATAGTGGCAAGTGAGCAGTAAAGCGCGATTTTTCCGATTGTAGAACTTCTAAGGCTAGTTAAAAGAGCAACCAAAGAAAGCACTATATAGGGAACAATTCTGAAGACAGTTGAAAACAAAAAACTATCTAAAGTGAAATATTGGGTGGCACGTTCAAAGCCTAGTTGAAGATCGTATCCGCCGACAATAACAGCTAATAGCCATTCAACTGTTGTCTCATTTATCAAGAGAAAAGACAGAAACAATAAAGTCCAAAATAACCATTTCATACCGAATTCCTTTTCGTGCTTACCGTTTCAGATAAGCGGCGCAAGCTTGCTGGCTATACTTGGCGAAGCATGAGCCTCAGCCAGCGAATTTGTGTCCGCAACATACGTTTGCTATTGCGATTCAATATCACGGATTTGCCGCCACAAGCAATTAGCACAACAACGTTGGTAAAAATAACCACCCTAGACTAAACCAAATTGCCAGAATATTACAACTATTGATGAAGGTATATTGAACCGGTTTGGAGACAACCATTTTAGATGTAAGTATTTGAAGTTGATAAAACGGTTAACCAATTACGGAAAAAAACGGTTGTTGACTCGCAGAATTACGGAAAGGCCCAGCCTATGTGCTAAACAATATAATTAAAGGCTTACGCGCTATAACTTTAAGCTAAGCACTACAGTTGCCTGAGGCATAATGGCGAAGCCGCCCTGTGTGTTTACGTCACAGCGAACGCAGTGAATGCGTTAATTAGCTTGTGATATATTTGCACCCTTTATATCAATAAGTTGTTGGATTACATCAGGTAATTTTTGGAATGCATTATTAGCATACGCAATCACGAAATATTCACCTCTCATTTGATTAAAGCCTAATATTTTATTTGAGTTGGCTACATTACGAAAATGAGTCTCAACGTCTAATTGAGAAATCTTTAATTCAATTGAAATACCATAAACACCACCGTAAAGCTTTTCTCGTTTGATATTGCCGACATTTTCCCAACTTACATCAAGGGATGCAGATTCATCACTTGAAGGGGATGAAGGGAAATGTATTCCGTTATCATCAGCTGTGAAATATACCCAGCCTTTCCAATTTGATGGCTTGAGCGATACAAATAAAAAAGCCAAGCCTAAAAACACGAAAGTATACTTTAATACCCATAGGGAATTATCCGACCAGCCTTCATAAGTAACATAAGCTATTAAAAGTGCTCCGGATATTAGAGCGTAAACTGAGCATATTAACTTAGCGCCCCATGATGGTGTTTCGTATTTAAAGGTTCGATTCATTTATAGGTCACACCAATGCAAGATAGGCATATCGCCGCCATAATTTGCCGATTGAAGCCCAGCGTAAAGCGGTCATATTGATGGCTTTATTATAACTTTTTACCCGCATTTGGCTCACTGATATTCCCAATGTCTACAAGGTTCCATGGCATATTCTTTTGACGATAAATCCGTTTATTCAGCTTTGGATAGTCACCAACATCATGCTCCAAACGCTGACCAATTACGATACATTTTAAAAGACAATTGCCGTTATTGCGCAGAGCGTGAGCCTCACCACCCGCACGATAACCGATAAAATCACCGGGTTTTACTGTATATTTTTCATGGCCTATTTGCGCTTCGGCTGTACCTTCGAGTACATAAACGCATTCATCTTCATGGTAGTGTTTATGAAACTCTGTAGATTCGTGGCCGGGTTGAATTTCGATAATGTGAAAGCCGAATCCAGTTAGGCCTGTAAGATCGCCCAGTGACTTATTAATTCTTTTGGCGTTCTCATTAAGGAAATGGGTTTTCGAAATACCTTCAAGCTCTTCTATTTCTTCCTTAGTAACTAGATATTTATCCATTACTCTCTCCAGAGTCATACCAACTTTTCAATAACGGGCGCAGGCACGTGGGGTATAATGGCGAAACCGCCCCGCGTGTATGCGTCCCAATGAGCGCAGTGAGTACGTTTATTGAGTTGTTAAACGTTTACTCGAAAATAGGACGAAAGAAGCTTCTGTCGTAACTTAAAATACACCTGGTATCTTCTGCATATTTAAATGCACTGATACATTCTTCATCCGCAAGTGATTTAACTCGGTATTCTTCGTACTCAGCCAAGCTAGGAAAAGAAAATAAGGCTAAGGCTTTGTTGTTAGCCCCCTCTGAAGGAAGAAAATATCCGTGATGAGTTCCACCAAATTTATTTACTAACGGTATCCAAAGTTTAGCGTAATGCTCAAATTCTTTAGCTTTATAGGGGTCAATTACGTAATTGAGATAACAAGTGACCAAGTGAATTACTCCATGTATTTGTGATTAACGAATAACTTTACATTGTCCCTCTGGCTGGCTTTGTTAGGTGATTTTAAATTTACGTAGCTCTTCATAGCTATTTAGAACTTTGTCGATTGCTCTCTTTACATCGTAGTTTTCATCAAAGACTTCATCATGGTAAATGCGGTAAAATGATCCGCCGTCACCTTCATTGATGTTGATGAAATACGGATCGCCAGTGCCTGACTGGCACCCCGCAACGGGAATATAACCTGAAGATTTGACGCCGATGCCGGGATAACAGTTATTTGCTTCATCTTCTGACATCGCATCATTAAAAATGTAGATATCAACACCCTCATCGTCTATTTCAGATAGATCCGCGCTAGCAGGAATATGTATTTCTTTTTTCTCAATTTCCGCTGAATCTATGAAGTCCTTCCAATACTTCGGGAGCATCTATTCACCTACTAGTAATGGTAACGACACGAGATAACCGTAATTGCGGTATCGTCCACGGCATATACCAAACGGTTGGTGTCATCTATTCTGCGGGACCAGAAACCTGAAAGATTTTCTTTAAGAGGTTCCGGTTTTCCAATTCCATCAAATGGAGAACGCATAACATCCGAAATTAACTTATTGATACGTTTCAAGGTTTTCTTGTCTTGAGTCTGCCAATAAACGTAACTATTCCAAGCTTCATCAGTCCATGATAACAACCTGTTACTCATCAATAAGTTCTCGCTGGATCGTTTTTGCCGCTTTAAACTGTGCTATTGAACGATTTAAGTGTTCAGCGTTCACTGGAGAACGAAGTAGATGAACGGTTTCCATAAGGCTGTTGTAGTAATCTAATGACATTACAACAGCATCCTCAGAGTCACGACGAGTGATTACTGTTGTATCTGCATCGTTGATTACATTGTCCAAAACGGCTTTTAGACCATTTCGTGCTTCGGTAAAAGAGACAATTCTCATTTTGCACCCCTCTTGTACATTATATGGGACAAGTTTAGATCGGAAATGAGCACATGTACAGGATGTTGTGCATTACTGCGCCGTGGCAGCTAGACACAATGACTCCCTTTGATAATGCTAGCCTCCGCATTTTCGTGGGTTAGCTAAAAGCCAGTGCCATAATTAGTTTGCTAAAGACTAAATCATTTGGAGGCTAGCATGAACAAACATAGCATAATTTTTTTAGCATTGGATACTCACAAAGAATTTAACGAAGTGGCTTATTGCGAAGAGCAACGAGGGGCACAGCCTGTGCATTATGGCAGAATACCGTCGTCTAAAGTCAGCATGAAAAAACTCATAAGGCAGTTCGAGTCTAAATATCCAGGTGCAACATTACATGTTGTCTATGAAGCAGGACCGTGTGGCTATTGGATTTATCGTTTGATCACCAGCCTAGGCCACTGTTGTTATGTGGTCGCACCGTCCCTCATTCCTAAAAAGCCGGGTGAACGGATTAAAACGGACAGACGTGATGCACTCAAACTAGTCAAATTACTCAAATCAGAAGATCTCACGCCTATCTATGTACCCGAGCCAGAAGATGAAGCGGTGCGGGATTTATCTCGCGCACGTGAAGCGGCGATGAAAGATTTAAAAGAAGCTAAGTACCAACTCAAAGCGTTGTTGCTACGTAATAATATTCGTTATGCAGGCTCCGCCAATTGGTCAAAGAAACACTTGCGCTGGTTAACCGAATTGATACTACCCCACCCAGCTCAGCACATCGTTTTGCAAGAACAACTGCAAACCATTGAAGAACGAATACGTCGCTTAGAACGACTCGACAATGAGTTAACCCACCATGTATTTCAATGGCGATATTATCCTGTGGTAAAAGCAATTCAGGCAATGCGGGGAGTAAGATTACTAGTTGCAGTAGGCGTAGTCGCTGAACTCGGAGACTTACATCGTTTTGACCACCCCAGAAAACTAATGGCTTACCTCGGTCTGGTTCCCAGTGAACATTCGTCAGGCGGAAAACGGCATTTAGGGGCCATTACCAAATGCGGTAATGGTCGAGCAAGACGGTTACTCATTGAGGGCGCTCACAGTTATCGATACCCAGCTAATATCTCGACGGATATTCAATTACGACAGGAAGGCTTACCCAAAGATATCGTCGATATTGCGTGGAAAGCACAACTTCGATTGTGTAAACGCTATCAACGCATGAATAAAAAAGGCAAACATTACAATTTAATCATTACTGCAATTGCCCGAGAAATGGCAGCCTACATTTGGGCCATTGCCAAAGAGGTGGTACTCACACCAGTAAACCCCAAACTAAGATTAAGTCGAGTACCCGCATGATGACAAGTTTTGAGTTAACGCATTCGGATCAGGCCGCGGAATGTGGCACAACCTACGAGGGCGTTATGATGGCAATAATGCTAACCCATTATTGAACCACGAACATAGACTGAAGACAGGTGTCATGGTGGCCGACTAGGTACGGAATAAGTAAGGTAGGCGCTGTTCATCTAAAGATGAATAATCCACGAATACCAGCATGACAACCGACGACATTACTGCCTCATCCGGTGCGTTAACGCAATTTATTTGAGCAACAAATATAGGCTTATAAAGGTTTAGGCAAGATCGTTACGTTTTAATTGACATGGGGAGTCATACCAACGCCTAACTTTGGAGCCCATGTGTTTGTGTCCCAGCGAACGCAGTGAGCGCCAACAGTTGTTTGTTAGGCTCTTTTTACTACATACTTAAAATAGACAAACGCAGGGAAAATAAAGCCCATCCAAAGGCTGGAAAAAAGCCTCAATTCGGTGCGTTTTAAAGATAAAAACCTGTCGTAGGTAATTTCTTTAATCATAGTTCCTTGGCGGCTTAAAATGTATTTTCCATTTTCAATTTGAGGTTGCCCATCAGCGAGTATAAGTAACGAGAAAATAAAAACTGCGATAATGTACCAACGAATATATTTAAGGGTTGTACCTAAATATTTAGGACCGCTTGATACAAGCTTATCTTCTAACTTTCCGTTTGAATATTTTTTTGTACGCTCAACGAATATGGTTGCTCCCAATGCAAAAAAGGAAATGGCTGACATAAGATGTACATAACCAGTTGTTGCGAAAATGCTGACGCCTAAGAAAGTTGTAAAGTGTAAAAATAAAGAGATAAAAAGAGAAATAGTCAAGAATAGAGACAATGTCAACTCCGAGGGCCTAACGCCTACTTAAGTGGAAAAATATAGTTGGCTAAAATGTTGAACGGAGTGAAAACAGCCAACTGTATTTTTTCCGTTTGAAGTTCTTGTTAGCTTTCAGTCTACGATCTTTAGATACTTTAACTATTGTAGGTTGATATAAAAGCAATTGTATTGCCAACACTATGTGCAATTATAGTAGGCCACAGGTTGCGTCCACAACGATAGTAAGCCGTTCCCCATATTAAGGCTAAAACACCAGCTCCCACTATCCCTCGAGCTCCTTGCCAAAAATGAGCTAAACCAAAAATCAGTGAAGATACAACAATTGCCAGTATCCAACTTTTAGTTGTACCACCAAACTTCTTCGCAAGAAAATTCATAATGAATCCTCTAAAAAGTAACTCTTCACCAATAACGGCTAGCCACATCAAAGGAGTAAGTAAGAGTAACAAAGGTAAATTCCCTACCAATACACTTTTTCTTGGTGATGAGTCCGTCACTGTCCCTACAATAAGATCGAAAGACTCCATGACGATAGAGCCACTCACAAGTCCAATCAGTATAATGATTAATGCCCAAAGAGATGCGAACAATAATGATCTAAATCTAGTACTGCCAAATGTGGGCCACGACAACCCAAGTTCTCTAAGGTTATTACCATTATTTTTATATATAAAAATTAAAGAGATTGTCAAAACGAAATAGGGAATACTTCCACCTAATACAGGTAGAAAATCAAAAATATGACCAAAGTTTTTTGATTCACGTATATAAATTAAAACTGCAAACACGCAAAAGGTAATAAGGTAGAGGTAATTAGCTTTTTTGCTAGATATTTTGTTAACTAAATTTTCCATTTTAAATCCCTTTAGATAATCTTACACCCAAGCCCGTATTGAAAGCTAACTTCCCACTAAGGGGCGATAACACATGGGCTAAAATTAGGAACGAAGTGACGCAGCCCATGTGTTAGCGTCCCAGCGAGCGAAGCGAGAGCCTTGAGTGGTTTGTTATCCGCGCCCCAAAATATCATCGATAAAAGGTGTATCTGGTAGTTTATTACCGCACCATGGGCAGAAAGAAAAAAACTCGAAACCGAACTCTCTGTCTTTTTGTTCAACCATCCACAAGTATTCGTCTCGAAATTGTCGAAATTGCAAATGGATATCTGCTTGATTCGATTCTTCGACAGCAACAAACATTTGAGGGCAACAATACTGGCTCAGCCTTTCCATCCTTGCCAAGTTATCTGTTGTTGTAAAGTCTTTTGCCCAATACTGACATTTCTTACACGACTGTAAATGTTCAACCGCTTGCTGGCCTTGCTCAGTACCGTCATTTGGAAATCCATCCGAACCCATGAGTAGCATGGGAGCAAGACTCTCTAGTGCTCCCCACTCGATCAAACTTCTACGTGATTTAGTGCAATTATCCATAATTCACTCTGTAGCGGCTAACGCTTAATATAACCAGAAAATACGAAGCGTTTTGGGCTTAGCCCAGCGAGTAATTTTCTGGTTAATGTTTTTGTTAGCCCCGAACATTATTATATTTTAACTTCCTAAAAAAGTAGCTGCTGACAATTGCCATGGCAATGACAATTGGAATCGTGATCTCTTGAGCTGGAATAGGAGAAACAAAATCAATCAAGCGAGAGCCGAATGACCACGCAAACAAAACGCCTGCAAAAAACATAAATAAGTTACTTACAGTATATGCTACTAAGCTGTAGGCTTTGCCGAGGCGTCTTTTTTCTTTACTTGAAAAATTGGTGCTGCTGAATAGTATCTGGATTACAAGACATACAATAAAGCAAATAAATAAAGGTAAAAAAAAGCTTTCTTCAGAATACCTAGCTTCTAAAAACAGGTTTAACCAATTTGGAAGTTCTGATTCCGCAGTTAACCCAAAAAATTCAACACTAATTAGTAGGATTAACATAATAATTGGTGTCAACAAAAAGCAAAGAGCTCCTTGCTTCATCACAGTGAGACTAAATTTCAAAATTTCTCCTAGGGGCTAACGAGCCTGTAGAAAAAGGCTGTTTTGTTTCTGCATTTCCTACTTCTCTGTTTATTTTTAAACTTTCACTACTTTGCCTTGAACATCATGATTTTTCAATTTTATTAATGAAGTTGTGGGTTAATTTTGTATTCGGCTGTTTTGGCATTGTTGGGGATTGATTTTAGCGGGCTTGCGAAGGAATAGTGATGCGAGATTATGCCGCTAACTGACCGTAATTCTTGAGTTTTTCAATGTTGTGTATCAAGCAGTACAAATACCATTGGGTCTGTACCTTATCTTTGCCTCTAAGGCTAAACCGATTCAGCTTTTTATTCGTGCCTATATTGCCAAACACCGGCTCTACCACTGACATTCGATGACTGTAAATTTGTTTTCCCTTAGGGCTATCAACACGGTGCTTCATCCAATCGGTATAATTCGGAGGGCGGTTACTGTCGAGTCTAAACGAGACTTGCCGCCCAGCGCCTTTGCGGTGGTCTGCTGCGCTAGGGTTATGCATACACTGTGTTTTTTTATCGCAGTGTCGACATTGTAATAACTTGCCTTCGAAGTAAGCAGTTTTTATGCCTTGATCGTTCTCTCGTATACCTCTGAAACTGATGATGTTGCCCGCTGGACAGACGCAACTGTTATTCACTGGGTCGAAGCTAAATTCACTCGCCGGAATGACTGTTTTTTTACGCGACGTTTTATCTTGATGACGTTTACCGTACTTTTGTTTTTGTTCGCTGAACTTAGGGTCACGGCTTCTGAATCGGTTATCGGGAATGTAGGCGTTGACGCCATTATCGTGCAGGTATTGCATGTTTGATTCGTTAGCAAACCCTGTATCAGCGGTGATAATGGTTTGCGCTTTAAGGATATCTTCACTAATCGCTAAACGCCGGAAACGGTCTTGGATATTGACTAGCACCGGTTGCAAAGTGTGATGCTCTTGTCCTTCACCAAACACTTGAGCATCAACGATAACTTGATGTTTCTTATCCACCGTCGCTACCCCGTTGTACCCTTGGATGGTGCCTTTACTGGTGGTCATTTTTCCAGACTCATTATCCGTGATATTACTTTTGACTTCCTGTATCCGCTTGCCTTTTCCCATCCGTGGAGCCGCTTGCTTTAGGAACGCATCAATCTTGTCATGTGCTTTATTTAAGGTGTCTATCGTTTGCGCGGCACGCTGTTTACGGACTTCATCCGCCGCTTCACATTTGTCCAATTTCTCATGCTCGCGCATCTGATAACGGATTTGCCGCTTAAGCTTCGCCCGCTTTTCTTTAAGCTCTTTAAATGTACCCGACCACTCTTTGGCCGCATTTGAAGACATTTTGCAACCGTCAATGGCAAACAGCTCATTGCCTAGTAAACCCTGGGTATGACATATCAACAGCACATGTTCGAAGACCTTCTCAATCTCCTTTCTGCGCCCGCTGACAAAGTTGGCAATAGTTGTGAAGTGCGGCACTGTGTCACAACTCAACGCCTTAAAAATCACATTGGTTTCACAGCACCACTGGATTTCACGACTCGAGGTAATGCCTTTGGAATAGGCAAACAGAATTATTTTCAACAACGCCGCTGGATCATAGGCAGGACGGCCCGTCGCATCGTTTTGGTACTTAGGATAAAACACGGACAAATCGAGTCGCTCATCAATCAAATGATGAATCGCATGCTCAAATGTACCGGACTGAAGTTGGTCAAGATAATTAATCACGACCATAGAATTTTGCTGATAATTAAGAGGGATAAAGCGTGGCATCACCAAGGCTCCTGTGCCTAATTGATAATACCTATTGGATCACAAACGATGATCTGTGGGAAGTAATAATTGTATATTTTTTAACCTAATTTAAAGTTTTTCTACAGCCTCAACGCCTCACATAAGGGGCCGCAATGTAGTTGTTTATTTTGTTGTAGCGTAGCGTTAAACAACAAAACAAACAACGGAATGGAGGTCCCAGCAGCGAAGCTGCGAACTTGATGTGATTGTTATGTGTTTGATTCTGGAAATAGTAAATTATTAACCTTTTTATCGTTCAATTGCAGCAGAAATTGCACTTTTAGCTTGGGGACTATTTTTCCAGCACGTAGTATTAAGCATGCTTGCTACCATTTCGGCAATATCATCCGCACGATATTTTCTTAGTTCCTGAAATGAGCTTATGCCTATTTCTTCGAACCTCTTAACTACTGTAGGACCTACACCTTTAACTTCCAATAAAGCAGATCTTTCTTCATCATTGAATTTCATTTCGATCTTTCAACTTTTGATTACACATAACACCAAATTAAGCGGCATTGGCCGCTCTTGCCAATGTCCGCTTTAATTTTTTTGTTAGTTGCTTTGGTATTACCAGCGCAATTTATTCGCATTTAAATGTGAGCTCATATCTCGCAAACACTCCAATAGACATTTCTGTTTCAGTTTCCTTCAAAATCATTACGTTGGAATTATATTCGCTACACTTACTTTGCGCCTCTACCAGAGCTTTCGCCTTAAGTCGACTTAATCTAAACTCTTGACCAAGGGCTGGGGTGCCACCTTCCTTAAATATTGTATAACTATCACCCATTCTGACCATGTCGCTCGTAGCACACCCTGTCGTTATTAAAATCAAAATTACTAAACTAACTATTTTCATGCATCTAAACTCCTCGGTATTTCGATTGAGCAACTAACACTTTGCATAAGCGGTTTGACACCGCTCTTGTGGCAAATCCGACTTGATGCATTTGTTATACATACTTCTCAATTAACCCTCTGAACTCACCTGCTTGTTTTTCACTAGTAAAAGCTGTACCCGGAACAATAATCGCGTAAAGATTATCTAAAAATAGGTAATAATCGCCCTCATTTTCGCTAATTGATTCAATAACACTCCACTTGAAAAATGAATTTGCGCTTTCTTTTGAAGCATGCAGACCATCCTCGTTTATTTCAATAGTACTTTTAGAAAGCAGAAAACCATCAATTTTAGGCAATGTACCTTTTTGAAGCTTTAGCACCTCTAAGAGATAAATGCCAGCTCCAATTATAAAAGGCAACAAAACTATAACCGCTGTAGGAATGTCAAAATTAAAGCTCTTTTTACTTATAGCCTGAAAAACAACCATAAATACTACTGCGAGTAGAAACCAAATAATTAAATTGAGCACAAATGACTTCTTTTCATTTTTTTTCCCACAAGCTCGTTTTAAAGCGAACTTGGTGAATTTTTTGTACTCTTCTTGCTCAAGTTGAAAAGTGATTATCATCCTGTAACTCTACCTCTTGTATGTATAACGCTCCGTTAACGGGCGAGCGTAGTTCGCGAGTCCGTGCCAGCGTTGTTTGCTGGCGTTTTCGTTAAACGGCTTGTTATGTTTTTTTCACTCTTTAATTTCAACAAATTTTCCAAACTCATTACGCTCAAATGAACTTCCTACAGGGAATTTTAATAAAGGTATAATTTCACGGTCATAATTGGCAATTGTATTTACGTCATATACTGCATGGTTGTTTGGCTCGTCCATGTATTCTTGAGTCTCGTAACCTGACATGAAAACCCAACCACTATCGTGTGGACTGCTTGGCGCTTCCCGATACATATATCCAACGATTTTGCCTTCAACGGTGATCTTGTCAGTGGCAATACAGCTTCCATATCCTTTCGCAATATCTTCTATATCTTCAGTCTTTAACTTAAAGTTTTTATCCATGGAATTTCCATTAGCAAATAAACTTACAACAAAAATTATTAATGGTAGATATTTCAACCTAGCTCCTTTTAAAAACATAACGCCTTGAATATGGGGCGAATGCGAGTGCTTTGGCCGAAGGCCAGCGAGTATTTGTCCCAGTGAGTTTACGAACGACATTATTCATTTGTTAGGTGTTTTTCCGCCTAAATAAACCGTAATACACTTCACCATTCTTTAATGATTCTTGGATTAGAAATCGTTCTTCATTTTCATCAGTAAACCATTTGAAATAGCGGTTCTCTATTACTATTTCGCAGCCTATTGCATAATCATGATGTGTAAACTTTTCCAATTTTCCAGTTTCATCTATTAAACCCAAATCATCGTTGGCTAACAAAATCTTTAATTCGTCGACATATTGAAACTGACAGTCGTTTGCCCAAGTGTTTGACACGAAAAATAAAGTAAAGAGAATGATTAGTCGATTCATGTCATGAACACCTAACGCTCCGCATAAATGGCGGATAACAGTTGGCTAAACTTAGCGAAGAATGAGCGCCAGCCAACTGTTAGGCGTCCATTTTTATGCGTTTGTTAGATTGCCTGTTTGCAATACTGATCAACGTAAAAAGTAATTCTTTCGTTAAATACGGATTCAAGTCTACTTTTTAGCTTCTTCGAAAGTTCCTCAGCCAATGTATGATCATTTTTGTCGAAATCGTACGATGACGAAGAGTAGCAGAATTCATTTAGAAAATTTTGAACTGCAAATTGATAGTTACTTGAATTTTCGTATATCGCGTGAACGTGTTGTTTCATTTCCTGGGAAAGCATTCTCTCACCACCTTCTTGAATTTTAACTAGTGCATTGTCAGTTGCAAACGAGTCGAGAACAGTAATGAGTTCTGCCTTATCCATATCTGAAACTGAAAAATGCATTGTTCCATATGGCTCATGATGTATTCGATAACACGAGGACAGACTAATCAATGACAGTAAAACTAAAGATTTCAGAAACTTCATGGGCAATCTAACAATATTATTAGTACGGAAACATCCTTTATCTGTACGCGGAATATTTCCTTTATTTAGTTATTGTCTTTTTTAACATAATTGGTAACTGCCTGTACAGGTTAAAAATATGTCCTGTGGGGTAGGTTAATGGTATGGGAAGTACAGTTTATTTCCTAATTCTTGCTGTTATACGGAAGTGTTGGCTATTCTGGTATTTTATACAGTGTTTTTACAAGGAATGTAAAACGGATGAAATCGCCTTTTCTGTCGATGGTAAAAGATGAAATGTATAAGCGTCATTATGCTAAGCGCACCATTGAGACGTATTTAACTTGGATCAGCAGTTTTATTATTTTTCATAAAAAGCGACATCCTGCGCAGTTACACAATCTAGAAGTTGAGTTGTTTTTATCTCATCTTGTATTGGAATTGGATGTCGCCGTGTCTACGCAAAAAATTGCATTAAATGCGCTTTCATTTTTGTATGCCGAGATTATAGATAACCCGTTATCCTTAAAACTAAATTACGCACGTAGTACCCGACAACAAAAACTGCCGGTTGTATTAACTCAGTTAGAAGTACGTGATTTATTAAATTGTATAAGCGCTAATTACAAACTACCTGCATCGCTTTTATACGGTAGTGGTTTGCGGTTGATGGAATGTATTCGATTGCGGGTTAAAGATATCGATTTTGATTTTAAATCGATACGCATATGGCATGGTAAAGGCGGCAAGCACCGTGTTGTCACTTTGGCCGATAGTCTGCTATCGGATTTACACAAACAGGTTGTGCTAGTTGACCGTTATTTGCTCGCCGATAGCGTCAATCCGGCTTTTTCTGGAGTTTGGTTGCCCAATAGATTGCGCATAAAATATAAATCAGCCAGTAGGGAGTTAGGATGGCAATATCTATTTCCCTCTAGTCGTCTATCTACCGATCCGGAAACTAAAAAGTTACGGCGTCATCATATAGATGAGTCTGGTTTGCAAAAGGCCATTAGAGTTGCAACTAAGCTTGCTGACATTCAAAAAAACGTTACCCCTCATACTCTTCGACATTCATTTGCGACGCATTTGCTGCAATCTGGGGCCGATATTCGCACGGTTCAAGATCAATTAGGCCACGCTGATTTGCGCACTACGCAAATATATACACATATATTACAAAGGGGAGGGAATTCAGTTATTAGTCCGTTATCCAATTTATTTAGATAGGTATTTTTCGACCTGTTTTGTTTCTACATATTTAAATACATCTCGCCAGCTTAAAATTCCTACCGGCTGATATTCTGAATTAATAACCGGTATACAAGAAACACGGTGGGCGTTAAAAGTTTGAATTGCTTTGAAAAGTCCGGCACTAGGCGATAGGGTTACTAAGTCTCGACTCATAATTTGATGTACACGTTTATTTAGACTGGCGGTATCTTTTAGCGATTCCACGGCAGTATCAATATTTGGGCTAATCGCTTTTAAATAATCCCTATCCGATAATATTCCAACGAGTTTACTATTTTCTACCACGAGTAAATGATGGAAACGGTGGTTTTCAAAGAGTCTTTTTACCTCAGATAAGGTGCTGTCCATTTGCACACAAACAATATCTGTGGTCATTATTGTTTTAATTTTCATACTGCTACTAGGTATATTGTTGCGAGTTAATCTGAACTATAAACCAGAATCTTTCAAAAACCATAATCTCTTTGTGAATCGATAATATATAAAAAAACCCAGCACTTGGCTGGGTTTTTATGGATAACTAAATTCTGGTTATTTACGCAGTTTTTGTATCAAACGTATTTGCGCTATAGCTTCTGCTAATTGAGCAGCTGCTTCAGCGTAATCGAAGTCAGCTCCAGCGTTTGCGATATGTTCTTCAGCTGAACGTTTTGCTTCTAAAGCAGATTGTTCATCTAAGTCTTCTGCGCGAACAGCTGTATCAGCCAAAACAGTAACAGTGCCAGGTTGAACTTCTAACAATCCGCCAGCAATGTAGATGACTTCTTCTTCACCAAACTGTTTAACCAAACGAACCATGCCAGGATTTAACGCGGTAATTAAAGGCGCGTGACCAGGATGTATTCCTAGCTCACCTTCACTACCGGTAATCTGAATAGTTTCTACCAGACCAGAAAAAATCTTGTCTTCGGCGCTTACCACATCCAGATGTACTGTCATTGCCATGGGACCTCCTAATTAGGTTTAAGAAAAAACTAAGGAAAAAGACGCAATAATTGCGTCTTATTTGCCTTTGGCTTTTTCAGCGGCTTCGTCAATTGAGCCAACCATATAGAAAGCTTGCTCTGGTAAGTGATCATACTCACCTGCAAGAATCCCTTTAAAGCCACTGATAGTATCTTTTAGCGATACATATTTACCAGGAGAACCGGTAAATACTTCAGCAACGAAGAATGGCTGTGACAAGAAACGCTGGATCTTACGAGCACGAGATACAGATAGTTTGTCTTCTTCAGACAATTCATCCATACCTAGAATCGCAATGATATCTTTTAGTTCTTTATAACGCTGAAGAACCGACTGAACGCCACGTGCTGTGTCATAGTGCTCTTGACCAATAACTTGAGGGTCAAGCTGACGAGACGTAGAATCTAGTGGATCAACCGCTGGGTAAATACCCAAAGATGCGATGTCACGAGACAATACAACTGTTGCATCTAAGTGAGCAAAGGTTGTTGCTGGGCTAGGGTCAGTCAAATCATCCGCAGGTACGTATACCGCTTGGATTGAAGTGATTGAACCAGTCTTAGTTGATGCGATACGCTCTTGTAGTACACCCATTTCTTCAGCCAATGTAGGCTGATAACCTACTGCTGACGGCATACGACCTAGTAGTGCAGATACTTCTGTACCAGCTAGGGTATAACGATAGATGTTATCTACGAAGAACAATACATCACGGCCTTCGTCACGGAATTTCTCAGCCATTGTCAAACCAGTTAACGCAACGCGCAAACGGTTTCCAGGAGGCTCATTCATTTGACCGTAAACCAATGATACTTTGTCTAGTACGTTAGATTCGTTCATTTCGTGATAGAAATCGTTACCTTCACGAGTACGCTCACCAACACCGGCGAATACTGAGTATCCACTGTGCTCGATTGCGATGTTACGAATCAATTCCATCATGTTTACTGTTTTACCAACACCAGCACCACCAAACAAACCAACTTTACCACCTTTCGCGAATGGGCAAACCAAGTCGATTACTTTGATACCAGTTTCTAGTAGTTCAACAGAACTAGATTGTTCTTCGTAGCTAGGCGCTGCACGGTGAATAGACATACGCTCTTCTTCACCAATTGGGCCCGCTTCGTCGATAGGGTTACCTAGTACGTCCATGATACGGCCCAATGTTTTGGTACCAACTGGAACTGTAATAGGTGCACCTGTGTTTTCTACAGCTAACCCACGGCTCAAGCCGTCAGTGGTTCCTAGTGCGATACTACGTACTACTCCGCCACCAAGTTGCTGTTGCACTTCTAAGGTTAATCCCTTCAAGTTACCTTCGGTAACAATCAGTGCGTCATAGATAGTTGGAACGGCATCTTGTGGAAATTCAATATCCACAACCGCACCAATGATTTGGACGACCTTACCTTGACTCATGTTTAGTCCTCATTAATTTTTAAACCTTTGCCTACACCGCTGCCGCGCCGCTAACTATTTCACTAATTTCTTGAGTGATAGCTGCTTGACGTGCTTTGTTGTATACCAATTGCAAATCATCGATTAGATCGCCGGCATTATCAGTAGCGGCTTTCATCGCTACCATTCGCGCGGCTTGCTCTGACGCAGAGTTCTCTACTACGCCTTGGTACACCTGAGATTCGATATAACGGACCATTAATTTTTCCAAAATTGGTTTTGGATCTGGTTCGTATATGTAGTCCCAACGATGCTTTAATTCTTCTTCATCAGACTTAGGCAAAG
The DNA here is from genome assembly GCF_037478005.1 of Alteromonas sp. M12. NCBI lineage: Bacteria > Pseudomonadati > Pseudomonadota > Gammaproteobacteria > Alteromonadales > Alteromonadaceae > Alteromonas > Alteromonas sp. M12. The sequence continues at coordinate 4,983,352 of NZ_CP144164.1, forward strand.
GTAACAATTGATCGATTCTGGGTTCTTGTGTCATGGTATTTACAAAGTCGTTGTAGACCAAAAACAGACGGTCTATTTCTCCTTCGTTGTACGCAGTTAACATAACGCGTACTAAACCAATGATATCTTGAACACTTGGCGAATCACCTATGCCAGATTCAGCAGCAAGTACCTTGCCTCCGAATCGGCCGAAAAAACCACATGCTTTTGCGCCCAATGCAGCGAAGCTTACTTCAACGTCTTGGTCTTGCCATTTTTTGACGTCGATGCTTACTTTTTTGAACTCATTTGAGTTCAAACCACCACACAAACCACGGTCAGTTGAAATCACAATATAACCAACACGTTTCACCTCGCGCTCATCCAAATAAGGATGGCGATATTCAAGGTTACCGTGGGCCACGTGACCAATCACTTTTCGCATGCTTTCGGCATATGGACGGCTGGATTCCATACGGTCTTGCGCCTTTTTCATTTTAGACGCGGCAACCATTTCCATAGCACTGGTGATCTTTTGAGTATTTTTGATACTCCCGATCTTACCTTTTATCTCTTTACCGCTGGCCATGACTTATCTCCGATTTCTCAACGTTAGGGTAGCGGTTAAGCTACCCAATTGATTACCAAGTTTGTGTCGCTTTGAATTTTTCCAAAGCTTCAGTCAACTGGGCTTCAATGTCACCGTTGTAATTGCCGGTGTCGTTAAGCGTTTTCATAAGCTCAGCATATTCAGCGTTCATGAATGAATGTAGTGATGCTTCAAAATCCAACACTTTATTCAATTCAATGCCTTTCAAAAAGCCTTTTTCTACTGCAAACAAAGACACACCCATGTCACCCACTGCAAGTGGTGCATATTGGTTCTGCTTCATTAATTCAGTAACGCGCTCACCGTGCTCAAGTTGTTCACGAGTTGCTTCATCAAGGTCAGATGCGAATTGCGAGAAAGCCGCCAATTCACGGTACTGAGCCAAGGCTAGACGAATACCGCCACCTAGTTTCTTGATGATTTTAGTTTGCGCTGCACCACCTACACGAGATACCGAAATACCGGCGTTAACAGCTGGGCGAATACCCGCGTTAAACAAATCAGATTCTAAGAAAATCTGACCATCAGTAATTGATATTACGTTAGTTGGTACGAATGCTGATACGTCACCTGCCTGAGTTTCAATGATTGGCAATGCAGTCAATGAACCAGTTTGGCCTTTTACTTCACCATTAGTGAATTTTTCTACATAAACTTCGTTTACACGAGCAGCACGCTCAAGAAGACGAGAGTGAAGATAGAAAACATCACCAGGATAAGCTTCACGACCTGGAGGACGACGAAGTAGCAATGAAATTTGACGATAGGCTACAGCTTGCTTAGACAAATCATCGTATACGATTAGTGCGTCTTCACCGCGGTCACGGAAAAACTCACCCATTGTACAACCAGAGTATGGTGCTAAGTATTGAAGTGCTGCAGACTCAGACGCAGAAGCGGCAACTACAATGGTATGATCCATTGCGCCGTGCTCTTCAAGTTTACGTACTACGTTAGCAATAGTTGAAGCCTTTTGACCAACCGCTACGTAGACACAACTTACGCCTGTACCTTTTTGGTTGATGATGGCGTCGATTGCCAAAGCAGTTTTACCTGTTTGACGGTCACCGATAACCAATTCACGTTGTCCACGACCTACTGGGATCATGGCATCAACCGACTTATAACCTGTTTGGATTGGTTGGTCTACTGATTGACGTTCGATTACGCCAGGTGCAATTTTCTCTACAGGTTCGAAACCTTCAGCATCAATTGCGCCTTTACCATCAATAGGCTCACCCAAAGTGTTAACTACGCGACCTAATAGGGCACGGCCAACAGGAACTTCCAAAATACGACCAGTAGATTGGACTTTCATACCTTCACGTAGATCCGCATAAGGACCCATTACTACCGCACCTACAGAATCTCGTTCAAGGTTCAATGCGATAGCATAACGATTACCAGGAAGCTCAATCATTTCACCTTGCATTACATCGGCAAGGCCATGGACACGAATGATACCGTCAGTAACACCAACAATAGTACCTTCGTTACGAGCTTCACTTTTTACATCAAACTGTTCAATTCGTTTTTTGATCAGTTCTGCAATTTCAGTGGAATTCAGTTGCATGCTCTATTTCCCCGCTATGATTGTAAAACGTCTGATAGACGGTGTAGTTTTGATCTAACCGAACCATCAATTACTGTGTCACCGGCTTTTATAATGACTCCGGCAACAATGGCAGCATCGACGTTACAATTCAGCTTAACTTTTCGTGCAAGACGTGTCTCAAGAGACGCGCTGATTTCAGATAGTTGTTTTTCACTTAATTCAACAGCAGAGGTAACCTCTACATCAATTTCTTTATCGAATTCAGCTTTGTATTGATTAAACAACAATGCAATATCAGGTAGCGCTTTTAAGCGTCCATTCTCAGCCAAAACACCAATTAGGTTCTGACCAGCTTCGTCGAGTTGTTCACCGCATACACTGTTAAACAATTCAGCCAATTTTTCAGCAGCCATAGCACTCGTTAAGATGTCTTCCATCTGCTCGTTATCTGCTACTTCGCCTGCAAACATCAGCATATCTTGCCAGTGTGTTACAGCTTGCTTCTCAACCGCATAGTCGAAAGCTGCTTTAGCATAAGGGCGAGCAACAGTTGTCAATTCAGACATAGCTCATGTGCCCCTTATAGCTCTGCGACAAGTTTTTCAACTATGTCACTTTGTGCAGCGGCGTCGATTTCTCTCGCCAAGATTTTCTCAGCGCCAGCAACAGCTAATACTGCAACTTGCTTACGAAGATCTTCTTTCACACGGTTACGCTCTGCTTCAATTTCGGTATGTCCCTGAGCGATAATTTTTTCACGCTCGGAATGGCCTTTCTGCGTTTCTTCATCAACAATCTGATTTGCACGCTTTTTGGCTTGTTCGATAATTTCAGCTGCTTGTGATTTCGCTTCTTTTAATTGCTCAGTCGCTTTTTGTTGCGCCAGTTCAAGGTCTTTTTCACCTCGTTCTGAAGCCGCTAAGCCATCAGCAATTTTTTGTTGGCGGTCTTCAATAGCGCCCATAATAGGGGGCCATACATACTTCATGCAGAACCACACGAAGAATATAAATGCTATTAATTCGCCAAATAGAGTGAAATTGATATTCAAGTCCGCTCCTCCTAAGTTCGTTGATTACAATTGTTGTGCTTAAACAGCAAACTTCGCGCTTTCAACAAACAACAAGAATAGTGCGATAGCCACACCAATCATCGCGATAGCATCGATAAGACCCGCTACGATGAACATTTTTACTTGTAGAGTAGGTGCTAGCTCTGGTTGACGAGCAGCAGACTCAAGAAATTTACCACCCAAGATACCAAAGCCAATAGCAGGCCCTAGTGCGCACAGACCAATCAAAATACCAACAGCGATATATAGATTACCCAAGATTTCCATAGATTTTCACCTTTGTGTTTTAAGTTAAAGTTTAAAAAAAAATTATAATGTTAGAAATTAGTGTTCTTCACTTGCCAGACTCAAATACACGATGGTTAACATCATGAATATGAACGCTTGCAACGGAATGACCAACAAGTGGAAAGCAGCCCATATGAAGTGCAACGGCAATTGCCATAGCCCCATAGTGCCCGCAATCAGAATAAATATCAGCTCACCTGCGTAGAGGTTACCGAACAAACGCAATGATAAAGACAAGGGTTTGGCCAGTAACGATACTAATTCAAGTATAAAGTTGAACCAGTACAACCACGGCGTGTTAAACGGATGAGCATACAGCTCCTTCATAAAGCCGCCGAATCCTTTGATTTTGATGGAATAAAATATCATCAAAACAAACACGCCTATCGATAATGCGAAGGTCATGTTTACGTCTGTGGTAGGCACCACTTTCATATATGTATGTGATTGGCCAGCAGCGATAACGTCCATAGACTCGCCAGCAATTAGAGCTGCCAATGTAGGTAAGAAGTCTACCGGGATCAAATCCATCAGGTTCATTAGCAGTACCCACACAAAGATCGTGAGTGCTAATGGCGCTATAAGAGGACTTTTACCGTGATAGGTACTTTTGACTGTATCAGCAACAAATTCAACAATAATTTCAACCAGTGCCTGCCACTTACCAGGAACACCAACTGTTGCTTTTTTTGCTGCTGCACGAAAACTTAAAATAAACACTAATCCAAGAACCACAGACCATGCGAGCGTGTCGACATGAAGAGTCATAAACCCTTCTCCGACAGTTGCATTGGTCAAATGGTGCTGAATATAACCGCTAATGGTTTGTTCGCCACCCGATCCTGCCATTTTTCCATCCAAATTGTATAAAGTTAAAGATACTGGTATTTCATCTCGTTATTTACCTTTAAGAGGTAGCTTTAACGCGATGTAAAAAACTAATTATTGGCCATTGGGCCATCATCGTTATCAGATAAGTGACTAATAACGGTAAAAACTCTACCTCTGACCATTTGAATGCTAGGGAGAATAAAATTATGGTCAAAAAGAATTTAACTTTACTGCCTTTGCTAAAACTCCGTACTACCAATTTATTTTGAGTGGCACCGGCATATCTAAACGCATAGTAAGCAAAAACAAAAGCTGGAATTAAACAGGTAATACCACCGTACAAAGCTGAAATTCCGCTGTTTTGGCCCTTAAAAATCGCAAAAAAAATAGAACATACAATGGCGATAATACTTTGAAAAAACAGTACTTTTCTAGCCAACTGTCGACCTTCGGTAGTTAAGCTAGTAGCCAATTTATCCCTCTGCGCGTTTAAACCTCAACAAAAAGCGCCAAAAGTATACTGTTTTATCGCAAATATTCAACCATTAAGCGCGTTTTGTTGTGTAATTTGTATTAATACATACTTAAGAACAAAATTAGCCGCTGGGAAGTAGATTTTACCCAGCTTTTTCGCATTTCATATAACACTTTGGTAGGAAAACTAAGGCACTTTATATACTGCCAGGGTTGCATTTTATGTTCGTGTTTTTTTAATTACCGTGGAAAAATACCAAAAGGGCAAATACACGTTTTTGCAACACTATAGATGGGTGCTTTATCCCCGCACATGCCATCAAACCAAAGGTTTACTTTATGTGACTTAAAATTCCGTCCAATTCATCCAAGCTTGAGAAATTAATTGTGACTTTTCCTTTGCCTCGCGCATTATGTGCAATGCTGACGGGCGCACCTAAATTTTCTGATAATTGACTTTCTAACCGTTGAACATCGGGATCGACTTTTTGCTCAACTTTTTCTTTTGGCGGCTCAAGAAATTTACGTACTAAGGTTTCGGTATCACGAACGGTTAACCCTTTGCCCGACACGGTTTGTGCCGCTTCGGTCTGCATCTCACCTTGTAAAGCAAGTAAAGCACGGGCATGGCCCATTTCAATATCACCATGCTCTAATAATAATTTCACATCTTCATTCAAATTATTCAGACGTAATAGGTTGGTTACTGTAGTTCTAGATTTTCCAACAGCTTCAGCCACTTCTTGATGGGTCAATTCGAATTCAGTCATTAGTCGGTCTAATGCTTGAGCTTCTTCCATCGCATTTAAGTCTTCGCGTTGTATATTTTCTATCAACGCTATAGCAACCGCCGCTTCATCAGGCACGTTTTTAATAATACAAGGAACGACATCAAGCTTAGCTAGTTGGGATGCTCGCCAACGACGTTCACCGGCAATAATTTCAAATTTATCGTCGCCAATTTTGCGAACAACAATGGGTTGAATAATACCTTGAGAACGAATTGACGAAGCCAAATCATCTAATGCTTCAGGAGACATATCTTTACGAGGTTGATATTTTCCAGCTTGTAAGAACTCAATAGGAAGTTTTTGCAACTCGCTGCTGCGTTCAGAAATATCTGATTCTTGTTTAGCACTACTGGTGGCCAATAGTGCGTCCAATCCTCTGCCTAATCCTCTTTTTTTCGTCGACATGTCAACTATTAACCTTTTTTCTTAACTAGCTTCTTTTAGAATCTTATTACGACGACGCAATATTTCACCGGCCAAAGCCAAATAGGCTTTTGCTCCCGTAGAAGATTTATCGTAATACATTGCTGGCGCTCCAAAACTGGGTGCTTCAGCCAATCTCACATTGCGGGGAATAACGGTGCGGTAAACTTGCTCGCCAAAATGTCGTTTAAGTTGTTCTGACACATCATTGGCCAGACGATTTCGAGGATCATACATAGTTCGAAGCACACCCTCAATTTTTAAATCTGGATTTACCACAGATGCTAACTTTTTAATCGTATCCATTAGCGCGGTTAACCCTTCCAATGCGTAATATTCACATTGCATAGGTACCAGCACAGAATCGGCGGCCGCCATGGCATTTACGGTTAATTGACTCAAAGAGGGTGGGCAATCAATAAAAATATAGTCGTAGTAGTCACGCACAGGAGCTAACGCATTGCGTAGGCGAAGTTCTCTGGCAAAGACTTCCATCAGTTTTATTTCTGCCGCTGTCACGTCACTGTTACCGGCAATTAAATCGTATTTACCTGATGTTTCTGTGATGATCACTTCAGTTGCAGGCTTATCTTCAATCAACAGCTCATAACAAGTAGAGTCAACTTCATATTTGTCGACACCACTTCCCATGGTCGCATTGCCTTGTGGATCTAAATCGATCAATAGCACTTTTCGTTTAGTAGCCGCCATTGACGCTGCAACATTAACTGCTGTAGTCGTTTTTCCAACACCACCTTTCTGATTTGCTATTGCTATGACCTTAGCCAACTTTCCCGTCCGTTTTTCTTTAAATTTAGGTATTGAATAAAGTAGTAGGCACTAACTAACTTTTCTGATTTTAATCAGATGACGTTCGCCTTCGAGTACTGGAATATCTAATTTAATAGATTCTAACACTTCAAAACCCTCAGGTAGAAGCGCTATTTCTTGTTCAGGATATTGACCTTTTAACGCAAGAAATTCACCTTGTGAATCTACCAGATGTTGGCACCAGTGCAACATATCTTTTATCGACGCAAATGCGCGACTCAATACGCCATCTATTTGTGTGTCACTAGAATACTGCTCTACACGAGATTGAACCGGCTCAATATTTTTCAAACCTAATTCAAATGCCGCTTGTTTCATAAAGCGAACACGTTTACCTAAACTATCTAATAAAACAAAATGTTTATCAGGATGCATGATCGATAAAGGAATTCCGGGAAGGCCAGGTCCTGTACCAACATCGATATAGTGATTTCGATTTAAATGGGGCGCTACTACAATCGAATCGACAATGTGTTTGATCAACATCTGCTGTGGATCGCGCACCGAGGTCAAATTGTAGGCTTTGTTCCACTTATTCATCAGCAACACAAAATCAATAAGCTTTTCGCGCTGTTGTGTACTGATTTCCAGTGGCAATGGTTTTACTGCTCGCTCAAAAGCCAGCAGTAAACTTTCTTTAAGTTCGCCCATTATGCGCTTTGCAAGTTGGTGTTATTGTCTTTACGCAACAAGCCCTGCTTTTTCAAATGTACTAATAACAATGATATAGCTGCCGGTGTAATACCGGATATGCGCGTAGCTTTACCAATAGTTTCAGGCCGAGTCTCAGTTAGCTTAGCCACAACTTCATTGGATAAACCAGAAATGGTACTGTAATCGAAATCCATTGGAAGCAAGGTGTTTTCATGACGCAAACTCTTAGCAATTTCATCTTTTTGGCGTTCAATATAACCAGCATATTTAATCTGAATTTCAACCTGTTCAGCCGCTTGAGCATTGTCTAATGCAGGACCAAGACCTTCAATTTTCATCAATTTTTGATAGGTCATTTCAGGACGACGAATTAAATCTTCTAACGAATGTTCACGACTAACCGGATTTTTCAATAGTGGATTCAAGGTTTCAGCAGCTGGATGTTTTGGATGAATCCAAGTGCTTTTAAGACGTTGTTTCTCTAATTCAATAGCTTCCATTTTTTGATTAAACGCAGCCCAACGAACATCATCAACTAATCCGACTTCACGGCCTTTTGCAGTCAAACGAACATCGGCATTGTCTTCTCTTAACAACAATCTATATTCGGCACGACTAGTAAACATTCGGTAAGGTTCTTTGGTGCCCATGGTAGCAAGATCATCAATAAGCACGCCGGCATAAGCTTCATCCCGACGTAAAATCAATGGCTCTTTCTCTTGAACCTGTAAGGCTGCATTGGCCCCGGCAAGTAATCCTTGCGCTCCGGCTTCTTCATAACCAGTGGTACCATTGATTTGACCCGCAAAAAACAGACCCTGTATAAATTTAGTTTCTAAAGATTGTTTTAAATCTCTAGGATCGAAGAAATCATATTCGATGGCATAACCAGGGCGAATGATATGCGCGTTTTCAAATCCTTTAATTGATCGAACCAGATCAAACTGCACATCAAATGGCAAACTAGTAGAGATCCCATTTGGATAGATCTCAATACTATTTAAGCCCTCAGGCTCAACAAAAATTTGATGGGAATTTTTATCTGCAAAGCGATTTATCTTATCTTCAATTGAAGGACAATATCTTGGACCTATACCTTCGATCACACCGGTATACATGGGCGAACGATCTAAACCACCACGAATAATATCGTGGGTTTTTTCGTTGGTATGGGTGATATAACAGGAAATTTGTTGTGGGTGATCTTCTACTTTTCCCATAAAAGATACGACGGGTAACGGTGTATCTCCAGGTTGTTCTTGCATCGCATCATAATTCAAAGTGCGAGAATCTAGACGTGCCGGAGTGCCTGTTTTTAAACGATCAACTCTAAATGGTAAAGCTCGCAAACGTTCTGCCAATGCGATCGAAGGGGGATCGCCAGCTCTCCCACCTTTGTAATTTTGCATTCCAATGTGGATTGTTCCACCTAAAAATGTGCCTACCGTTAAAACCACGGTTTTAGCTTTAAATTTCAAGCCCATTTGCGTAACAACACCAGTTACACGATCATTTTCAACGATCAGATCATCACAAGATTGTTGGAAAATAGTCAGATTTTCTTGATGCTCAATGATCGATCGTATTGCAAGTCGATATAAGGATCGATCTGCTTGAGCACGAGTTGCTCTAACTGCAGGTCCTTTGCTGGAATTTAGCGTACGAAATTGTATTCCAGCTTTGTCTGTTGCTAGTGCCATAGCACCACCAAGGGCATCGATCTCTTTGACTAAGTGACCTTTGCCGATCCCACCAATGGCTGGATTACATGACATTTGACCTAGGGTTTCGATATTGTGGGTTAGCAAGAGTGTTCTTACGCCCATACGCGCAGCAGCAAGCGCAGCTTCAGTGCCTGCGTGGCCTCCACCGACTACAATCACATCAAATTCTTGTTGATAAAACATAAACGCCTCGAATTTCGCGTACTCGCGTATGAACTTTAAACGGTGAAGATCTATTGATCGATCATCGTTTAAAAAAGGGCGCGTATTTTATACTTTTTTGATCTAAATGGAAATGCCTAAAATTCCTCCAAGGATAGAAATATTGTGGTTTGTGGATTTAATTATTTGTCGGATCTAAGCCGATCTCTTAGTCTGTAATCTTTATGATCTATTTATCTATTTAGTTTACTTTTATTATTATTAAGCAAGCAATGATCTGTTAGTAAGCCTTTTTTTATTAATTAAATCAGTCATTTATTTACGATCGGAAGTTGTGATCAAGAGTTGATCAAATGCGTATAAGATGTGGATAAACAGCGATCTTATCCACAAGCAAGATCTTCTATTTTTCTATCCAGTTGATAACCTCAGGATATACAAGGTTTATACATAAAGTTATGCACAGGGTAAAAAGGCTGATTTAAGCTAAAAAAAAAGATCTTTTTTAATCTAGATCAGATCGGAATATTGAAAATATACTTAGTTTGATCTCATTTATTTCATGTTTTTATCTAACATTTGTTATAAACAAATCCAAAGATCCGATTCAGCGAGTAAACTTTTGGCCAATTTAGGGTGTGGAATATGGCTTATTTTCCATCGAATCTTCATCTTTTTATTGGGACTAAAGCCCCTGTTACAGGTTTGAAAGTGGTACAACTATTCGAAAATATTATTTATGTGCATACATAGTGACAATTTGTCTATTGGATAACTAATAGCCGATACTGATTTTAACATTTGAATAACAAAACCAGTAATTATGCCTAAAATACCTCGCGATAAATTAGCTGACTATAGCCATGCTATGGCTAAGACCCGAAGAGAATTTGTAAAACAGCATGCCGGAAAATCCCTTGAAAATGTCGGTCACTTTTCTATTGAACCAGAAACATTGCCAGGAAATATTGAACATTTTTTAGGTGTTGCACAAGTTCCGATTGGCTTGGCGGGTCCACTGTTGGTGGATGGTATTGACGCAAAAGGTGAATTTTACGTACCTATGGCGACCACCGAAGGTACCTTAGTGGCCAGTTACAATCGTGGGATGAGATTGACCAATGAAGCTGGTGGCATTAAAACCACGGTAATAGATGATGCGATGCAACGAGCACCGTTGTTTTCATTTCGCGATGCAAGAGCAGCCCTCGCGTTTGGCAAATGGGTCAGTGACAATTTCTCTTTAATTAAAGCTAAAGCAGAAGAAACCACCTCAATAGGCAAATTAACTGATATTGAGCAATACGCGGTTTCGAAAATGCGCTGGTTGCGATTCAACTATACTTGTGGCGACGCGGCTGGCCAGAACATGGTGAGTAAAGCTACACGCCATGCATGTCAGTGGATTTTGGAACAAAACATTGATGGTATTGAACATTTTGCGTTATCGGCGAATTTAGATACGGATAAAAAGCATTCTTTTGTTAATTCATTACACACACGAGGTAAGCGGGTAGTGGCTGAGGCGGTTATTCCAGCAGGATTAATGAAGTCATTGATGCATTGCACTCCTGAAGAGTTATATAAACAGCGACAATTTTCAAATATGGGCGCGTTTATGGCCGGCAGTGTGAGTAACGGAGCGCATTTTGCCAATGGGGTAACTGCGCTATTTATTGCGTGTGGACAAGATGTTGCAAATGTTGCCGAATCATCAGCGGGTTATACTTTTAGCGAAATTACCCCTGAGGGAAATTATTATTTTTCAGTCACTATACCTTCGTTAGTTGTCGCTACTTATGGTGGCGGGACCGGCTTAGCCTCACAACGTGAATGTTTAGAAATGTTGGATTGTTATGGTAAAGGTGGAGTTAATAAATTTGCCGAAATAGTCGCTGCAACTGTGTTGTGTGGCGAGTTATCCCTTGGCGCCGCTGTCGTGGCCGACGAATGGGTGTCTAGTCATGATCAATATGGTCGTAATCGCCCATAATATCTGAATAGTCATGGATTCTTCTATCCATGAACACAGGGACTAAAGCCCCTGCTATAGGTTGAGGTAATTTAGGATTTGTAGCATGGGATTTATCCCATGGATTATTTTATCTATGTTTTCAGGGACTAAAGCCCCTCGCTACAGATTGAGGTTGTTTTGGGTTTGTAGCATGGGATTTATCCTATGGATTATTTTATCTATGTTTACAGGGGCTAAAGCCCCTCGCTACAGATTGAGGTAATTTTGGATTTGTAGCATGGGATTTATCCCATGGAGTATTTTATTTAAGTTTTCAGGGACTAAAGTCCATGCTACAGATTGAAGTAATTTGGGATTCGTAGCATGGGATTTATCCCATGGAATATTTTATCTAAGTTTTCAGGGACTAAAGCCCCTGCTACAGGTTGAGGTAATTTGGGTTTGTAGCATGGGATTTATCCCATGGATTCTTTTATCTATGTTTTCAGGGACTAAAGCCGCTGCTACAGGTTGAAGTAATTTTGGGTTTGTAGCATGGGATTTATCCCATGGAATCTTTTATTAAATGCATTTAAACCTTTTGATTGGTTGTTGCGACTTAGTTACATACCACAGCCAAACAAGAGAACCTTATGTTTAAATCGAATCAATCTAAAATATTGTCTTTGTTATCACTCGCCGTTTTACTGGTGAGTTTTAATCTGTCTGCAAGAACTATTAATCAAAGTATTGATGCCCAAAGTGGTGGAACCTTATTTATACGTACTGACGTGGGCCGTTTAATTATCGATACCCATAATCAAGATACCGTGCTTTTGGAAGTGGATATTGACGGTGACGATGCCAATGATTTAAAGGTTACCCACGAAGCGAAAGGCAATACCGTAAATATTATTGGTAAAATGAATAAGCTTAAAAAGTGGGGGGGGAACAGAGATATTCGAGCTGAATTTAGAATTACCGTGCCTAAAAACTTTGATTTGGAATTACATACCTCTGGTGGCTCAATTGATATTGATGATCTGGTGGGAGATATTGATGCTCACACTTCAGGTGGCCATATTAATGTTGGCAATATTACAGGTGATGTTGTTTTAAAAACATCCGGTGGCGCTATTAAGAGCAAAGAGATACACGGTGCAATTGACGCCCACACCTCGGGTGGCAGCATTCGTGTGACTATGACTAAGCAACCGAGTGAAGATGCGGAGCTTTCAACCTCAGGTGGATCTGTTACTGCCTATTTACTCGATACTATCGCGATTGATATAGATGCTTCCACCAGCGGTGGCAGAGTCCGTTCTGAATTTGATGTGGATGGTCGAGTTAAAAAGCATTCTATTCGCGGTGAAATTAATGGCGGAGGTCCAACGTTGGAGTTGCATTCCAGTGGCGGCAGTATATCCATCAAAAAATTGTAATTGGGAATTTATCTTCTTGATTCTTCCATCTATTTTTACAGGGACTAAAGCCCCTGCTACAGGTTGAGGTTATTTTGGATTTGTAGCATGGGATTTATCCCATGGAGTATTTTATTTAAGTTTTCAGGGACTAAAGCCCCTGCTACAGGTTGAGGTAATTTTGGATTTGTAGCATGGGATTTATCCCATGGAATATTTTATCTAAGTTTTCAGGGACTAAAGTCCCTGCTACAGGTTTGGATTATTTCGTTTTTTACCGTTGAAAAAACGCCTCAAAATTTGGGTTAATTTATTAACCTTCTGCTTATTTTATCTATTTTAAACTTTCGTTTATTCTCAAAAACTCTTCATTTTGTTATCAATCCAGTAAATTTCTTTAACAATTGTTCAATTAATTATTTAACTTAATCGCAACCACTAATTTAAAAATATTGTTATATAAAACAAGTAGTTAAATTATTTTAAAAGACAATAAAATGGTTTGTGAAATTAACCAATGAAAAATAATTGTTAATTAAAGGTTGACTAAATTACCCTTTTTAAAGAATATGCTCAAACGGTGAGCATATGACCATATATCTTCATTGGCTCATTTATGTTTTTCATTGCCCATCAGTTTTGGCGAGGATTGAATGCTATTTTGGGAACAAAAACATTCAAAAAATTTAATTATTAAAAACTAATCAGTAACTAAATTAGAGAGTTCACAATGTTTAAAAAAATTCATAAAACATCAGTTTTGTCGGCCAGCACAAAGGAAATTAATTTGTCCGATTCAAAAATCAACGGAACTGACGGCTTTCTCGAATCTAATTCTCGACCATTAGCATTTGGCAAGATGAGCCTGCTTGCAGCAGCTATAATGACCGCTTCTATCCCTGCTCATGTAAATGCAGCTGAATTCCTTGATGGCTTAGCTGAGGTAAATTTCTTAGCCATGCAAAATTATCAAGCTATTCAAGCCAAAGAAGGTGCATTTCGCCCAGTAGATGAAGTGCAATCTTCTGGATTCGGTCGAATTAGAGTTAACTTGATGTTTAAATTCCATATCAACGAATACATTACTGCTGATGTTGATATTGCTGAAGAGCCTAATGATTTCGGTAATAACGGCGACAGAGATTTTTCTTTTCACCAAGATTATGCGGGTATTGAGTTTGAACTTCTTGGTCTTTCAGGCATGGCTCGCGAAAATGCCAATTTAACCCTTCGTTTAGGTAATATCGGTGGTTCTCCCTTTCAATTTAAAGGTTTCCAAGATGGTGCTGATAACCAAGGAAATGCGCTAATTGGAAACGGTATAACTGATTACGCTACTGCAGAAAACGGTGCGCAATTGAGCTATAGCGAGACTTTAGATAATGGCATTATCAAGGCGTATAACGTTACCGGTCATATTACAACATCAAGTTTTGGCGAAGCTTTCCAAGAAGATAGAGGTTTCAACTACCGACTGCAAGGTACCTTAGAATTTGCTGGTGGTTTTAAAGCTGGATTGAATTTTCTACAAGCTAATCAAGGAGATCAACTCCGTTTTGAAAATGGAATTGCCAGCCTTGATGGTTTAACCACTACTAACTACCGTTTTGGTGATGGTGAGAACTACAACTTCTCAGCTTCTCCTTCTAGCGAACGTGATACCCATGTTGGTGTAATGCCAGGTCTTGACCAGTCTATTATGCAATTAAATTTGGCGTATCAACCTACACCAGAAACTAGCTTGATTTTCATGATCGGTAAAGCTAAAGACGACTATACTTTTGCTGATGCGGCAGGAAATGCAGTCGCCGGCATTACTTATTTCGGTGTAGATGGTATTGCTGATCCCACCGGAACAACATTCGATTCAAATAGCGTAATTAAAGGTGAGTCATCTGTTAAATATTACACGTTTGAAGCACAGCACTACCTAATACCTAATAAATTCTACTTGGCTGCTCGTTATGCCGAAGCTGAAAATACTTCAGATCTTATTGAACAAACTGACAATACCGTTGAGCGTATTCAAGTAGCAGCTGGATACTGGTTCAACGATAGAACCCTATTAAAAGTTGAATATGTTGACCAAGACGAAGGTGCAAACTCAGGCGGTCAAATTGGTACTGGTTTCGACGGTTTCACATCTGAGATTTCAGTTAAGTTCTAAGTTATCTAGCGTAAATAAAAACGTCCCATTTAGCCTAGTTAAATGGGGCAAAAATGTTTGAAAATAAGGGGTACACCCGATGTTAAAAAAATTATCTATATTAGCTTCCGTCTGTATGACACTGAGCACAGTGGTAAGTGCTGAAACTATCACCATTGCTACTGTTAATAACGGTGACATGATTACGATGAAAGAGCTTAGTAGCGATTTCGAAAGTAAAAATCCAGGTATCAACCTAAAGTGGGTCACCTTAGAAGAGAATATTCTTCGCCAACGCGTGACAACAGATGTAGCCACAAGTGGTGGTCAATATGACGTGATGACTATTGGTACTTATGAAGTACCAATTTGGGGAAATCAAGGTTGGCTTAAAGAGTTAGATAACCTTGGTGATGATTACGATATTGAAGATCTTTTACCCGCTATCAGAAGTGGTTTATCGGTAGACGATAAATTATTTGCTGCGCCTTTTTATGGCGAAAGTTCAATGGTGATGTACCGAACTGATCTAATCAAAAAGGCCGGTCTTGAGATGCCTAAAAAGCCCACTTGGGAATTTATTCGCAAAGCTGCAAAGGCGATGACGGATAAAGAAGCGGGCGTATATGGTCTTTGTTTACGCGGTAAAGCAGGTTGGGGTGAGAACATTGCTTTGATTACAGCTATGTCCAACTCATTCGGCGCTCGTTGGTTCGATGAAAATTGGAAACCACAGTTTAATACTCAGGCTTGGCACGACACCTTGCAATATTATGTGGATGTGATGAATGAGTCTGGTCCTCCAGGATCATCAGCTAATGGATTTAACGAAAACTTAGCTTTATTTCAAACTGGGAAATGTGGAATTTGGATCGATGCCACTGTTGCTGGCGCTTTTGTTACCAACAAAACTGATTCTGAAGTAGCCGATAAAGTTGGTTTTGCTCTTGCTCCTGATATGGGCTTAGGCAAACGTGGAAATTGGTTATGGGCTTGGACTTTAGCAATCCCTTCAAGCAGTAAAAAATCTGATGCAGCAATGAAGTTTATTAGTTGGGCAACGTCTAAACAATATTCGGCGTTAGTTGCTGAGAAAAAAGGTTGGGCGAAAGTTCCTCCTGGTACTCGCGCTTCTTTGTACAACAATCCTCAATACATGAGTGAAGCTCCTTTTGCACAAATTACGTTAGATTCAATTCAATCTGCAGATCCTGTAAATCCGACGGTTGATCCTGTTCCTTACGTAGGCGTGCAATTTGTTGCTATTCCTGAATTTCAAGGTATTGGCACTGCTGTAGGACAACAATTTGCGGCAGCACTGACTGGCCAAATGACGGTAAAGCAAGCGTTAGCAAGTTCACAACGTTTGGTTGAACGTGCAATGCGCAAGGCGCGTTACCCTAAGTAGTTTTACTTAGTTTTGCGGGTAAGTGAACTACACTTACCCATACTTTCACTTGTAAGAGGTCTAGGTTATGGCAACAACACAATCTCGTACTTTGGCTAGAATAATGTTATTTCCATCAGTCATATTGTTGTTGGCGTGGATGATAGTGCCGCTGTGCATGACATTGTATTTCTCGTTTTTGGATTACAATCTTCTTATTCCAGGAAACAATGAATTTATTGGTTTCCTTAATTACGAATTTTTTCTAACAGATCCAGCATTTATAGAATCGTTTTTTAATACTCTTTGGTTAGTCGGCGGTGTGTTGTTGATTACCATCTGTGGCGGAATAGGCTTAGCCATATTGTTGGACCAAGCAATTTGGGGTCGCAACTATGTACGTATAATGGTTTTAGCGCCGTTTTTCGTAATGCCTACCGTTTCCGCATTAGTCTGGAAAAATATGTTTATGAATCCGGTGAACGGATTATTCGCTCACTTTGCAAATTGGATAGGCGTAGCGCCTGTTGATTTTTTTGCGCAAATTCCTTTGCTGTCAATTATTCTCATCGTTTCTTGGCAGTGGTTACCCTTCGCAGCCCTCATTTTGTTGACGGCTATTCAGTCTTTAGATCGTGAGCAGTTGGAAGCGGCTGATTTAGACGGTGCGGGTCCTTTCAGTAAATTTTATTACATTGTTTTACCGCATTTATCACGGGCAATAACAGCCGTTATTTTGATAGAAACCATATTTTTACTGTCAATATTCGCTGAAATATTGGTGACCACCAGCGGTGGACCAGGATATGCCTCAACCAATATTACCTATTTGATTTATACCCAATCATTGCTTCAATTTGACGTTGGAGGAGGCTCTGCGGGAGGTATTGTTGCCGTTATTATCGCCAATATAGTCGCTATTTTTCTAATGCGCCTAATCGGCAAAAACTTGGAGGACTAAACAATGGCTATTAATAGTAGTAATAAATCAAAAGTAATTTATACCGTTTTAGCCTGGACCATAAGTGGAATGATATTTTTTCCGATTTTATGGACATTAATCACCAGCTTTAAAACTGAAGCAGAAGCGATTTCAGCCAGTCCAAGTTTGTTTATGTTTGATTGGACGCTCGAGAACTATTCTGACGTATTAGAACGTTCGCCTTACTTTGACCATTTCTGGAATTCTGTGGTGATTTCTGTGGGGTCTAGTTTGTTGGGATTGTTAATCGCTATCCCTGCAGCTTGGTCAATGGCGTTTGTGCAAAATAAGCGAACTAAAAACCTATTAATGTGGATGTTATCAACCAAGATGTTACCGCCAGTGGGTGTCTTAATTCCTATTTATTTGTTGTTCCGGGATTTTGCATTGCTCGATACTAAACTGGGTTTGGTGATTGTGATGACATTAATCAATTTGCCTATCATGGTATGGATGCTCTACACCTATTTTAGAGAAATTCCAAACGAGATCCTTGAAGCTTCGCGTATGGATGGTGCTGGAATTTTTGAAGAAATATTTCATGTGCTCTTGCCTATCGCGTTACCTGGTATTGCATCAACATTATTACTCAACGTTATTTTAGCCTGGAATGAGGCGTTTTGGACGCTCATATTAACAGCCGCCAATGCTGCACCTTTGACTGCTTTTATAGCCAGTTATTCTAGTCCAGAAGGATTATTTTACGCCAAGTTATCAGCTGCATCAGCGATGGCCATTGTACCCATTCTCATATTGGGTTGGTTTAGTCAGAAACAATTAGTGCGCGGATTGAGTTTCGGCGCGGTTAAATAGGAGATTTAGAAATGGGCAGCATTACCTTAAAACAAGTAACAAAAAGCTTCGGCGATGTAAATGTAATCAAGCCGTTAGACTTAGAAATTAAAGACGGTGAATTCATTGTGTTCGTTGGTCCATCTGGTTGTGGTAAATCAACGTTATTACGGATGATTGCAGGCTTAGAAGATACCACCAGTGGTAATATTGAAATAGATGGAAAAGACGCGACCAAAACACCACCAGCGAAACGCGGTTTAGCGATGGTGTTTCAATCATATGCGTTGTATCCGCATATGTCGGTTCGTAACAACATTGCCTTTCCATTAAAACGAGCAAAAGTAGATCCTGCTGAAATCGAAGAAAAAATCGCGTCAGCAGCAAAGATTCTTAATTTAGGGGATTACCTAGACCGTAAGCCAGGGCAACTGTCAGGTGGTCAACGCCAACGTGTGGCCATTGGTCGCGCTATTGTGCGTCAGCCTTCGGCGTTCTTGTTCGATGAACCTTTATCAAACTTAGATGCATCTTTAAGAGTTAACATGCGTCTTGAGATTTCTGAATTACACAAGAGCTTAGCAACAACAATGATCTATGTAACCCATGATCAGGTTGAGGCGATGACAATGGCTGACCGTATCGCGGTATTTAATGGCGGTGTAATTGAGCAAGTGGGTACGCCTATGGAGTTATATCAAAATCCAGTGAACCGTTTTGTTGCGGGCTTCATCGGCTCACCAAAAATGAACTTCATTGATGTAAAACCTGTTGAGGGTGATCCAACTAGCAGCATAGGTGTTCGTCCAGAGCATTTGAAAGTAACTCAAGAACAAGGTTTATGGAGCGGAAAAGTAGGGGTTATTGAACACCTCGGTTCAGAGACTTTCCTGCATGTTCACGTTGACGGCGTTGGTACATTGACCATTAAAGACGATGGAGATTGTCCATTAAAATATGGTGATCTTGTCAATCTCACCGCGTCACAAAATAAAATCATGCATTTTGATAAAGACGGTGTGACCTTAGCGTCCTTGTCTTGGGGCGATAATGCTGTAATCGCTAAATAATCTTTAGTGAGCTTAGGCGCCAATGTCCGCTCCTAAGCTCGCATTTTAATGAGTAAATTTTTATGGCAATTCAACTGTGCTATCAATCACTTGAAGCATTACCAAATAATATAGGTAAACCCAACTATTCCAGGGATTCGTTGTCAGCAGGGATTGTACATATCGGAGTGGGTAATTTTCATCGTGCACATCAAGCTATGTATTTACACCAGCTGTTCAATTCTGGCGAAGCCTTAGATTGGGCAATTCGAGGTGCTGGTACTAAGTCTTTCGATGCGGTGATGCGCGATAAACTTCAACAGCAAGATTGGTTAACGACCGTTGTTGAATTAGATAGTAAAGGATTAACTGCGCAAGTTTGTGCATCAATGATAGATTTTATTGAAAATGATGCCGACAGCGTAATCCAAGCCTTGAGTCACAGTGAAATACGCATAGTGTCGTTAACGATTACTGAAGGCGGTTATTTCATGGATGACAAAACTGGTGGATTTAATCTCAGTGACCCCGAAATTCAGCTGGATATAAACAACTTCAGTAAACCCAAAACGGTGTTTGGCATAATCATTAAGGCGCTACAACATCGCCGTGATAATCATATTGCACCATTTACTGTTATGTCATGTGACAACATTCCTCACAATGGTTTGGTTACCAAACGTGTAATTTCGCAAATGGCCAGTGAAATCGATCAAGGATTGGCAGATTGGATTGCTGATAAGGTTTCATTTCCCAACTCAATGGTAGATTGCATTACTCCGGCTACGTCTAATTTGGAACGAGAAAAACTGACAGATTTGTTTGGAATCACTGATAATGCGCCGGTATTTTGCGAACCTTTCCGTCAGTGGGTAATGGAAGATGACTTTGTGAATGGTCGTCCGCCATTGGAAAAGGTAGGGGTCGAGTTTGTTGAGAATGTCGAACCTTTCGAATTGATGAAATTGCGTATCCTCAATGGTGGTCACGCCGCCATTGCTTACCCTGCAGCTCTTTTAGGTATTCATTTTGTGCATCAAGTGATGGCAAACCCGTTGATTGGACAATACCTTAAAAAATTAGTGAGTGAAGAAATCATTCCTACGCTAAACCCAGTACCTGGAGTCGATTTTAATCAGTATTTTTCACTCATCGAATCGCGCTTTTCGAATCCAGAGGTAAAGGATACGGTTCCTAGATTGTGTCAGGACGCTTCCAATCGATTACCAAAATTTATTTTACCCATTATTCAAGCCAACTTAAGTCAAGGAAACGACTGTAAAGGGTTAGCATTGGTAATTGCATTATGGTGTCGTTTATGTGCACAAGGAGGAGATCCAGATAGCCCTATAACGATTCAGGATCAACAAGCTAATAGACTGATAAACCAAGCAATATTAGCTAAGGATAATCCATCTATATTTTTGCAAATGCATGATATATTTGGGACACTTGGGAGCCAAGATACCTTTATTCGAGATTTTTCAAATTGGTTGAACATGCTCTGGGATGTCGGTACTTCTAATACCTTAAAACACTACTTGTAGTAATTTTCTTAACTGGTGACACTATCATGACGCAAACCCAAACTTCGCTTTCACCCTGTTCAATTGATTTGGTTATTTTCGATTGTGATGGGGTATTAATCGATAGTGAAATTCTGAGTAAGCGGGTGTTGCTTTCAATGCTTGAAGATCTGGGTGTCAGTATCTCTGATAGTTACTTCGACACTTATTTTCTCGGACAAAGCTTTAAATCTGTTACTGCTAGGGTGTTAACAGACTACTCTGTGACGTTAACTGAGCAGTTTCGAGAAAATTATTTAGCTGCATTGTTGCAGGTGTTTGCACAAGAATTGGTTTCTACCGATGGTTTAAAGGATATGCTTGCAGCATTACAAACAAACAGTTGTGTTGCTACTAGTAGCAGCCCGCAAAGAGTGAAATTTGCTCTGCAAACTATCGGTTTAAGCGATTTTTTTAGCGATAGGGTTTTTACCTCCTCAGAGGTGAAAAATGGCAAACCTGCCCCTGATATATTTCTGCACGCAGCCTCTAGAGTCGGTGTAGAGCCAGAAAATTGTTTAGTGATTGAAGATTCACAAGCTGGTATTCAAGGGGCCCTAGCAGCCAATATGCAAGTCATTAAGTACGCTGGCGCAAGTCATCTGAAGCATAAAGGCATATTAGAAACGGATATAGCAAACAATGTGGCAACAATATTTGATTGGCAGCAGTTATTTGAACTGGTTCCTTCTCTCAATTCAAGCAAGCCAATAGCGAGGTAAAAGTGGTTAAGTTAACGAATGCCGAAATGCGTAAGCTAGATGAAGCAGCTAGAGCTGGTTGGTTGTATTATGTGGCCGGTAAAACCCAAGACGAAATTGCTAAAAAACTCAATGTATCCCGTCAATCAGCTCAACGTATGGTTGCTTTGTCGGTCAGTAAGGGCTTAATCAAGGTTAGGTTAGATCATCCCATTGCTAAGTGCATGGACTTGAGCGTTAAACTCAAAGATCGCTTTGGTTTAACCACCTGTGAAGTGGTGCCTAGCGATGATTCTGAATCAACTTTGGGACTCGCTCAAGCTGGTGCAGATGAAATTGAAAAGCACCTTAAATCGGCTGAACCCAAAGTGCTTGCCATGGGGACAGGTCGGGTTTTACGCGATTGTGTTGATGAGCTTTCCTCATTGGACTGTGAGCAACACAAAATAGTCGCTTTGTTGGGGAACATGACATTAGATGGTTCCGCATCTCCTTACGATGTAGTAGTGCGTATGGCAGAACATATTAAAGCCAAGCATTACCCAATGCCTTTACCTGTATTACCTCGCAGCAAAGAAGAAAAAGAACAATTGCATTCGCAATATAATATTGCCAGTAATTTAGCGTTAGCCGCTAATGCGGATGTTACCTTCGTAGGAATTGGAAATCTTGGTTTGCATTCCCCGTTGATGTTAGATGGATTTATTACTAAAGAAGAGCTGAAAGATTTGCAAAAAAACGGTGCAGTTGGAGAGATCATTAGTTGGGTCTTTGACCGTAATGGCAAACTATTAGACTGTGCTGTAAATGATCGTGTTGCCAGTACGCCTTTGGCTGTAAGTTCTGATAAACCTGTGATTGGTATAGCGGCAGGTCAAGAAAAGGTAGATGCTATTTTGGGCGCGCTTAGGTCTAAGATGATAAACGGATTGATCACCAACGAGTACACCGCTGAAAAAGTGCTGAGCCTCGACTAAATTTGAACCTCAGCGCAGTATTGGTAAAGGGGAGGTTGATGACCGAGCCTATGCTACAGCGGTTTATTTTACCTGATTAGGCTGATAACCGCTGCTAACGTTCATCGCTTCTGGGGCTTGAGGAATAATTTCTTTGCGGCGGCTAGGACCGGAAAATTTTACTTTGTAAGTATCGTATTCCTTAATTGACTCAAAGCAGTATTTACCCAACGCATTTTCTAATTCAGCTAAATTGTGATTGGTAATCAATATACAATTTTTGTTATTCACCAATCGTTGTCGCAGCAAGTTACCTAGCCAGCTTTGAGTATTCTTTTTAAGCATGGTTTCGTTAACGCATACTTCATCCAGGATTAATAAATCCACATCCAACAATTCTTTTTGTATTTCTCTAAATTGTTCGGCAACGTTATCTGTAGCATTGTAATCATATGAAAAGAAGCGCATCTCAAGCAGACTTGAAAGTTGTCTATACAATACTGATATTTCATATTGGTCGATTAGCTGGTGGGCAATCGCACCGGCAATATGCGATTTTCCGCGGCCATAATCACCATAAAATATCATCATATGTGAGCCGCTTGAACGCCATATTGGATCATCGTGGGCAGCAATAAATGACTGAGCAATACTCACCGCTTCAATTACGTCATCGCTATCTTCTATCAGTGTTTGGAAGTTCCATTTTGGATTGAGATCTGAGCGCCCGTGGATTTCTTGAATACGTCTTAGTTTTGCTTCTTGCTGCATTTTCTTGACGTCTTCGTTGGCTAAACGCTCGTATTGCGCTCGCACCTCTTTGTAGTCAGTATAGGTATCAGGAACATTGGTTTTACCCAAAGCTTTAGCTAATTGATCTAATTTTTGTTTGATACTGTCCACGTATTTTTGCTCTTTTATGGTTGTTTTTTTACTGTGCTATTTCTTACTATACTTAGCGACAAGTTGTTTAGCGTTATCATCAGCTTCAACACCTGCTTTAGGAGTAACCCACTGATTTCCCACCTTCTGAACATTTTTAACGCCACTTGCTAAGCGTCTTTGCTTAATTTGAAAGACAAATTTCTGGGTCCATTGGTATTGACTAAATTGTAGTTCAGGTCGACCCATCCAATAGGCAATAAATTCACCCAGTTCATGTTGGCTGTAGTCTTTGTCAATAATCCCTACCAAAGAAGCTAAATCTTCAAAGGCAGTTTGATGTGGTTTCCATGTTGCCGTCATCCCACTCCATTGTAAATGAAGGCTAGGGTAGTCGTCTTGTTTAATATTCAGTAGTGGTAAACGGACCCGTTGTTGGTTGAAGCTTTTGTCTAAAGAGGCGTCAGGTTCTATTTCTACCAGTTGTTGTTTAACGAGCTCTTTAATCAGCCCATTGATTTGTCTTCCCAAGGTAAATTCTTTGGTTTTACTATTTAACAGTGCAATTAACTGCTTGTAATTTAACGGTGCGGTTAGTCCTGTTTGTTCATCAGCAATAGGTCGCAGGCCAAGCAAATACAGCACTCTAGCATCATTGCTAAGTTCTTGTGTGAGAGCGGCTTGTTCCGATGAATTCATAATCAGTAAGTTAGTTTTGTTGTAAGTAAGACGTTAGCCATTCAACGGCGGCTTCTTCAGGAATTGGGTGGTTTAGTACATCAATATGAAAAGCGGGGGATAGTAGTGTCGCCCCCGAATTGTGTAATAACTCCTGCATTGTTTTTGCACCATAACAATAGGTGTCGTAACTGCTATCACCTAAACCAACGACTAAAAACTGTACATTATCTAATGAGTGATTTTTAATTTGCTTGGCGAATGCTTGGATATTATCGGGTAATTCACCAGCCCCATGGGTACTGGTACAAATCAACCATTTTCCTTCGTTGGGTATCTCTTCAATATTAGGTTCTAAGTGAATGTTTGCACTGTGTCCATTGGCTTCCAATGTTTCTTGCAAGGCATCGGCTACATATTCGCTTGCCCCTAACATAGTGCCTACAATGATTTCATAATTTGCCATGTTGTTGACCTTTATTTACCGATACAAAATGAAGAAAATATGCGTCCGAGTAAATCGTCTGAACTGAATTCACCGGTGATCTCATTTAATGCTTGCTGGGTTAAACGCAATTCTTCTGCCAAAATCTCTCCGGCAATATGTTCATGCAGTTGTTGTTGTCCAATATCTAAGTGTTCTGCTGCTCGATCTATGGCATCTAAGTGTCTTCGTCTGGCAATGAATTGGCCCTCAGAACTTTGGTCAAAACCCATACATTCTTTAAGGTGTTCAGCTAAGGCTTCAACACCTTGATTTAGACTTGCTGATAGACGGTAGACTGGTGTGTCACCGTGTTGTTCAAATCCCACTGACTCACCGGATAAATCGACCTTATTTCGAACCAAGGTCAGGCCAATATTAGCGGGCAATTTTTGCATAAATTCAGGCCAGATTTTATGCGGATCATTTTCCGCACTTTCACAGCTATCTAGCATGAATAAAACTCTGTCTGCTTTTTGTATTTCTTGCCAAGCTCGTTGGATGCCGATTTGCTCTACTTTGTCTGAGCTCTCTCTAAGCCCCGCAGTATCAATGATATGCAGTGGCATGCCATCTAAATGGATATGTTCTTTGAGAACATCTCGAGTGGTGCCTGCGATATCGGTTACAATGGCGGCATCGCGTCCAGCTAGAGCATTGAGTAGACTTGATTTCCCTGCATTAGGTTTACCGGCAATAACCACCTGCATACCTTCACGTAACAAGCTACCTTGCTTGGCTTGTTGTTTGACGTTTTGCATTTGGGTAATGATGTCGTTCAGATCTTTAGCTACTTTTCCGTCACTTAAAAAATCGATTTCTTCTTCTGGAAAATCGATGGCTGCTTCTACGTACATTCTTAGATGTATCACTTTTTCCACCAGCTGGTGGATATGTGCTGAAAATTCGCCTTGTAACGAACGCATAGCGCTTTTAGCCGCTTGGACTGAACTAGCATCAATTAGATCGGCTATGGCCTCAGCTTGGGCTAGGTCGAGCTTATCATTCAAAAATGCGCGTTCGCTAAACTCGCCAGGTCGAGCCATACGTATTTTGGGTATTTTGAGTATTCGCTTAATCAGCAAATCCAAAATGATTTGACCACCATGACCTTGCAGCTCTAGTACGTCTTCACCAGTAAACGAATGTGGGTTTTCGAAGAACAACGCAATACCTTGGTCCAAAGTCTGGTTGTCTTCGTCTAAGAACGCCAAGTATTCTGCTTTCCTTGGCGTTAACGTTTTACCTAGTAATGCTAAGGCAACAGTTTTCGCTAGTGGTCCAGAAACTCTAACTATGCCTACGCCGCCACGACCTGGGGCTGTGGCTTGAGCAACAATAGTGTCAGTTGGTAATTCCAAAATAGTATTGCCTGATTAATCGCGAAAGTTGTTAAATTGCAACGGTTGACCCATATCTTCGCCCCTAAGTAACGCCATCACCGCTTGCAAGTCATCACGTTTTTTGCCGGTTACACGAAGTTGATCGCCTTGAATGCTGGCTTGTACTTTCATTTTTTTATCTTTAATTAACTTCACGATTTTTTTAGCAATGGGTTGCTCAATGCCTTGTTTGAATTTGATGGTGCTACGGTGGGTTTTACCACTTCTTACCGTATCTTGAGGATCCATGGCATTAGTGTCTAAGTTACGCTTAGAACACGCATTACGCAGCATATCTGTGAGTTGTTGAATTTGAAAGTCGCCTTCAGCAGTCAGCACGACTGATTCATCTTTGAATTCAATGGAGGCTTCAACACCTCGAAAATCAAAGCGTGTACTGAGTTCACGATTAGCGTTGTCAACTGCGTTACGAACTTCGTTCATTTCAATTTCTGAAACAATGTCAAAAGAGGGCATTTATTACTCCTGTTTTAATTTTGAGTATATTGTAAACCTGTAAACTTAGACAAAAAAGCCCGCAATGGCGGGCTTTCACTTTTATTTGGTGCCAATCACTTTTTATTTAGCTTTTAATCCACGTTTTTCCATGGACGAGTAAATAATTTTAGCTTGAACCAAGGTAATAACGTTACTTATTAACCAATATAAAACTAGACCAGCTGGGAATATGAAGAAGAATAAACTCATAGCTACTGGCATCCATTGCATGATTTTCTGCTGCATTGGATCTTGAATCGTCATAGGTTGCAGTTTCTGCAATAAGTACATACTCAAGCCAGTTAATACTGGTAATACAAAATACGGGTCTTTGACTGATAAGTCAGTGATCCAAAATATAAAATCAGCGTGTCTTAATTCAACACTCTCTAGTAGAACCCAATATAGTGCTAAGAATATAGGCATTTGCAGAAGAAGAGGGAAACAGCCACCCATGGGGTTCACTTTCTCTTTCTTATACATTTCCATCATGGCTTGAGACATTTTTTGTCTGTCATCACCAAAACGTTCTTTTAGTTGTGCCATCTTAGGCGCTAAGTTACGCATTTTGGCCATAGACTCATATTGTTTCTTAGTCAGGGGATACATAGCCCCTTTAACAATAATCGTAATGATGACAATGGCTAGTCCCCAGTTAATCACAATACTTTGAATAAATTGCAGTAATGCAAACAAAGGCTGTGAAATCCACCAAAGCACACCGTAATCAACAGTAAGGTCTAAACCGCGCGCTATTTGGGCAAGTGAATCTTGGTCTTTAGGACCCATGTACAATGTACTTGTAATGGTGGTTGAATCACCTGGTGCAACATCTACAGGTGCGCCTTTAAAGCCAATTGCAGCATATCTAGACTGAACCACAGTACTGTACAACTGATTTGTGTCTTCTTGAGGTGGAACCCAAGCCGATACAAAGTAATGTTCTAGCATGCCAGCCCAACCACCAACGGTTGTTTTGTTTAGTTTTTCATCTTCCATGTCATCAAAAGAGAATTTTGAATAACGGTCGTCTTGAGTAGAGAATGCACCACCACGGTAGGTCGGCATAAACATACTACTTTCTGTGCCCTCAATAGCCTGTTTTAATTGGCCGTATTGTTGGTACTGCTTAACTTGAGAACTTCCGTTTACAACTTCGTATTCCACTTTTACATCGTGATGACCAGGGGTAAATATGAATCGTTTTGTAATTGCTACACCATCAGCAGAGGTCCACTTTAAAGGAACCACCAATTCTTTGTCTTGCATGACGAATTCTTGTTGGCTAACTACATAAGCGGGACGCCCTTTTTTGGTGTCAATCGCATCTCTGCCAACTAATCCGCTTTGTGCAATGTATAAAGTGACTGCATCAGGGCGTAATAAGCTGTATGAGTCGTCAGATCCTTGAGTAACCGGAAACTTACGAAGATTAGCGGAAATCACATCGCCACCACGGGTATCTATCAATACATCTAATGTGTCAGATATAACATGAACAACAGAATTAGATTGTGTAACTACCGGATTTACATCTTCAACTATCGTTGATTCAGGGACATCACCGTTATTGTCTGAGATAGTAGAGGGCGGTAAATCAGAACTAGGTGTGGACAAAGGTGCTTGTTCAACTATTTGAGTAGGTTGAACGGGCTGAGGACCATAGTCTTTTTGCCATTCTTGCCATAATAGAAAACTGACCAAAGCTAGGCCAATTATCAAAAAACTGCGTTGGGATTCCATATAATACTCTTTAACTACGTGTTCAATTTTGCGATTTTTTAAGACCGCATTTAGCTTTTCACAAATAGAGTAGTCTATTTGTGAACGTATTTATTACTTCTAATTTTTCACAGGGCGAAATAGTATAGGCAAATGAGGCAAATGATAAGTTCATTCGTGTTTTTTCGCCTTATTTTCTGGTACATGGTCAATACCACCCTGATGTAAGGGGTGACATTTACTAATTCTTCGAATCGTCAACCAACTTCCTACCCAAAACCCATGTTTGGAAATAGCTTCTATACCGTACTGAGAACAAGTCGGGTGAAAACGACAATTTTGCCCTAGCATAGGAGAAATCCAAAGTTGATATTGTCGTATCAACCAGACTGGGATTGCGCGCAACGGTTTGAGAGCTTTTTCCATAATTTTCCTAACAACAATGTTATTTGTTGATTCGTCATTGTGTCTAAGCCACTTTTTCCAACCACAACTATATCAGTGTTTGGAAGTTGGTGTTGATGCACGCGAAAACTTTCTCTGATAAGACGTTTAATGCGATTTCTATCGTGGGCTTTTTTGACGCGTTTTTTGGATATAGTAATACCCAGCCTAGGATGATCTAGCTGATTGAAACGGCCTAACACAGTGAGTTGAGGTGAAACTGAGGGGATAGCTTTTTGAAAGACTTTTTCAAAGTGAGTGGGAGTTAAAAGTCTTAGCTCCCGAGAAAACGAATTTTCACTCACTTTGAGAAATTAGGCTGATAAACGAGCACGGCCTTTAGCACGACGATTAGCAAGGACTTTACGTCCATTCTTTGTCGCCATACGGGCACGAAAACCGTGTGAACGCTTACGCTTTAAGTTACTTGGTTGAAATGTTCTTTTCATGACCTAGTCCCGATACATAAAGGTTAATACAAAATGAACTTCAATAGACGTTTAACCATTGCGCTCAAAAAGGATGCGGAATACTAGAGATATTTGTACCTGTTGTCAATCATTGATCGCAGAGATCGTTAAATTATTTGCTTTTATTTTTATAATAAATTAATTAACTGTTGATAACTGTATAAAATTAAATGAGGTTATCCACAAAAAGCTAGTTGATTTTTTCTAAATGGTGATTTTTATAGATTATTTTTATCCACCACGAATTCAAAATAATACAAGGTTATAGCTTTTTAATTTTTCATAATATAATAAAATAATTAACTAAAACAACTAGATAGGTGGTATTAGACTAAGGTTTAGTAAATTATATCTAAATCAGTATTGCACTTAGTAGTGGGAATGCGAGATAATTCACAACCCCCTACGCTAAAGGGGATGAACAAGAACAATAATTGGACAATTTTCACTTCAGCGAGTGTTTTTAATTATCGAGTTATTTTAACTTTTAACGGGCTTAAACCGCCTCGTGACGGACTTTTTTA